>NZ_CP138202.1:0-4800000 GCF_050888315.1 Wukongibacter baidiensis | reverse complement strand
CTAGCTTAGGCCTTTGAATTATTCCCTTATCCGGTGTGCCTAATTCTTTAACCAGTGCATCTCTCGTCATAGCTGCAAAGGTTTTATTATCTCTTCCGTCATTTGGATGATAAAGTACCTGAACTCCCTCTACACTAGTTTTAGAATGGGCATTTGCATGTACACTTACAAAGGCATCGGCCCCAAGTTCATTTGCAATAGTAGATCTATCATATAGGCCTATATAAGTATCGTCATCACGTGTCATATAGACTTTAAAGCCTCGATTTTCAAGTAGCTTCTTAAGTTTCAAGGATACATCTAAGACAACAACCTTTTCCTTCATCTTAAGTTTTGGACTAATTGCTCCTGGATCATGACCACCGTGACCTGGATCGATAACAATAAGCTTATCCTTATATTCAGATTCCTTTATAGTATTATTAGTAAAGCTAAACACTATTTTATCTGGGTCATTACTATTTGTATTATCCTTAAATGTCGTACCACCAGCAAGTTTTACGTTTATATAATAGTAATCCTTGCTTTTGCTATCATTAACCTTTATATCTTTTACAATACTATCATCTATATCCATTTGCAAGTCTTGTAGAGCTATACTATCCTTCAATAGCTTGATAGTTACTTCTTGTTTTGATTTGTCATAGGTTTTCGTATAACCACCTTGTCCGTTAGCACTTATTTCAAGCTTAGCTAAGTTAATAGCATCCTTATAATAATCAAATCCATCGAGTGGCTTTCCTGCAACAAAAACATATATTTCGTTTTCAGCATGTTCTATATATACATTTTCCATACCCATATCTTCATCTAGATCTACAACAACTCTAGTTATCTTATCATCAGGGGCATAATTATGATCGGGACTAAATTGTGCAAATCTAACACCTCTAACTGCACCTTCATTGATATCTATTGGCTCACCGTCATACTTCAATACACTATCAAGAACATCTATTACCACCTTACCATCTAAAGGTATGATATTGTAAGAAGGCTCTTCTGCGGTCTTAATTACTACTGTATCAACATTATAAATATTATCAACCTTAATATTCTTAACGGAGTTTATAAGCTTAATTCTAATCTCTTTCTTTTCCTCGTCATAGAAGGTTTCATATCCCTTTTTCTTATCAACATCCACAACAATCCTTGTCTTGTATGGCTTAACTTCAAACTGTGAAGCACGTATTGACTTTACTTCTCTTTCATATATATCTAGATTTACTAATCCCTTTTCATCTACTATAGATTTATCTTCTATATCTAAAATTGTATTTGGTAGATCCACTACGAGTCTATCTTCTCCGCCAACTTCACTTCCCTTTAAGAAGAATGATGACGTTCCAACTTCTCCAGTAGTCTTTATAACAATTTCAGGAAATTTTTCCGAACCATCGTATGTAATGTTTTTGATTTTCTGTAGAGGTTTATCTATAGTTGCAGTCATAGTTTCGCCTATCCATCCAACTTCCATTCCAAGCTGTTCTGAAACAAATCTAAGTGGAACCATTGTTCTAAAGTTTCCCTCATAGCCCAGTAATTTTGCTGGAACATTATCAGGAAGTGTATGTACCTTACCGTTTACATAGACCTTAGGACTATCTATCTTTAGTACAATCTCTTTTTCCTCGGTTTTTATTGTAGCTTCTTTGTTTTCTTGATTCCATGAAACCTCCGCTCCAAGGCTTTCACTAATAAACCTAACTGGCACTAGGGTTCTGCTGTCAAACAACATTCCAGGAACATCAGATATAACATCCTTTCCTCCCATGATTAAATTAACAACATCAACATCGTATTCTTTTTTCGTAGTAGCATCAGTAATATGTAAGGTTTCCTTCTCAAATTTTTTCACCCCGAAGGAAGTTATCGTCATACTCATAAGTATCATGACTACCAGTAATAACGATACTGTTTTCTTCACTACTATATCCCCCTTATGTTGTTTTGTTTTTTCTATAGTCATGCTACTTTAAAATTCAAAATAAATTTTTCTGAAATAATGAACACATCTATATTCTTTCAGTGAAATTTATTAAGATCATTTTTCTAAGAGAACCGTGACCGAAGCAGATTGCTTAGATGCCCTTAAGTCTTTGTTGCTTCTTAAAATAGCATTACATAAAAAATTTGTTCACTTAAGTCTATTTATATCATTTGAAGTAACTTTATGTCAACTTAATGTAATCAAATGTAATTAGAATTTAATATTGTAATATCTTATTAAGAAAGCCCATATTTCTCCATATGCAAATAGACATTCATTAGCTTTATCCCTTAGTTTTACTTAGATAGACAACATAAAAAACCTGAGGAGTATTCTCCTCAGATTTCTATATTACCTTATATAATTCATCACTTTCCGGCGGTTCTATCTCACTTTTTCTATTATCTTCTATTAAAAAACATCCGTTTTCTGTAATCTCGCCTATGGTGCTTCCCATTACTCCATTTTTACTAAGTTCCTGAATTAATTCCTTTTCTTTTTGTGGATCTATTGTAATCAACATTGTCCCGCTGGAAATAAGTCTTAGAGGGTCGATATCGAAAAATTTGCAAATCTCAACGGTTTCCTTTGCTAAGGCAATTCTTTCTTTGTAAATATTACACCCTAGCTTTGACGCTTTGCAAATTTCCCACACAGCGCCTAGAATCCCCCCTTCAGTCACATCATGCATACTGCTAGCACCCATTTTCCCCGACACAACTCCTTCTTTAACTACACTTATATAATCTACCATTTTTTTCGCACCTGCAATTATTTCCCGGGAAAATGTCGAATTTAGTTTATCTTCAAGATCAAAGGCTATTATACCCGTGCCTTCAAGTCCTGCGGTTTTCGTCATTATTATTTTATCTCCAACCCTTGCGCCAGATGATTTGACTACCTGAGATTTCAATTGTCTTCCAATAGCTGTAGCTGAAATCACTATTCTATTTACTGCTTCAGTTATTTCTGTATGACCTCCAATTATTTCAACATTTAGTTTACCTGCTTCATAGGATGCTTGTTTCATAATTTCTTCTATTTCATTTTCAGTAGTTCCTTCAGGTGCTAAAATAGTCATCATTAACCCTAGAGGTTCTATTCCGTTGGTAGCAATATCATTACAATTTATGTGTACAGCTAGTTTTCCAATTTCACTCGATGCTCCTGTTATTGGGTCCGTTGACATAACCAAAGCATATTCTCCAAAATCTACTACAGCGCAATCTTCTCCTATACCAGGTCTAACCATTACTTCTTCTCTATGTATTTTAATATTACTGAATATTATTTTTTGTAATAACTCCGAATCAAGCTTTCCCACTTTCACAACATTCATCCTTTCTACTAAAAACTGACATTATCCAGGATTATCCCTTATTTCATTATATATCACTTTCTACTTAAGTTAAATGTATATATATTAAAGCAAGACTATTAATGAAAAAATTTATTACGTATATTTAGTTATTTGTCAGAATATACCGAGATTTTATAAATATATATAGTAGTAGTATAATCATTTAATTTTTTCAATAAAGGTGGTGAAATTATGGATGCAAAAAGTTTACTTGAAAGTTTAGATTTTTCAAAGGAGAATATTCGTAGACAAGCTTTGATCTATTCCTTTTCAAATATTTTGACTTTGTCAATGCTATCTGGATTTGGTATAAAGTGTGATATGACTAGTAGAGCCCTTGAAGGTTATATTGAAGAGCTCAACAAAGAGTTCAATATAAATACCGATGAAAGTGAAGAAAGCAATGAGTTACAAGATCTTTTATGTGCAATAGATCCTAGTTTAGAGCCTGAAAAGGAAAACTATCTCTCCCTTGATAAGAACCTTAAATTCATCAAGAACTTGAATCCAATAAAGGCAATTTACTCAAAAGCTAGTTTAGTACCTTCATCCGACAACGGATTTGAAAAGAACACCAATTTTGCCCTTGATTTAGCTAATAATAAACTGGAAAAACAACTTAATCCTAAAAATCAAGGGCTTTTGATTCTAAATGAATTAAATCTATCTAAGCTTTTATATGATAAAAGTTTAGTTAAAAGAAATCAAAATACAACCTTTGAGGAAAAGCTTATAGCCATGATTTTACTTGAATTAGCTATAAATCAGGCTATCTTTTGTCATGAGCATCTTCGAAATAACCAGGGTCTTTTTGTAGAAAAGGTGAACCTTTCCTGTAACCTCAATGAAATCGACCTAGATGACAACAAAGCTGAAATAGATTGGGAAGATCAAGTATATATGATTTCAGCATATGCTTTGCTTTATGAAACTCTCAGCGATTCTAAGTATGAAAAATATTTCGACCATAATAAAGCTGACATTTTTAAAGGCTATGCTTTTGATCTTCTTAGTATCTTAGAAAATCACGAATATGAAATCCTGGAACTCGAGACAGCTAGTCTTTCTAGTTCTACATCTTCTATTATTGAGGCTCTAAATATTTTAGATGATGACAGGAAACATTTATCATTTACGCTAAGCCTTTGTGATGAACTTTATGCAAGAGAAAAGAGGGATGGATTTATGCTTTCACACAGGCACACAAAGGAAACTGCATCCCTTGCATCTCACTTCAAGTCCATAGAAGCTCTTACAAGGGGATTTGAATTTACTAATTTCAACATGTTTCTTAATGCTTCAGAAGAAATTTATAAAAATCTAAATTCAACTTGGGACGATAACCTTGGTTTATTCAATCTTGATGGTAGTGACAGCATTAGGTATTCTTCTAAGAGTATCTCTTATGTCCTAAAATCTCTGAATGAGCTTTCCAAAACTACTTCCTCATCCAATTTAAAGGAAAATATAAAGAATCAATTAACTGATTTCTTTGATTCTTCTATAAATGGAGCTGGACTTCAATCTCCGCCTCCTAGTCTTAGAATGGATATGAATATGTTTAGATCCTCAGAGCCTGTATCATCTGTTATCGAAGATATAATTGAAGATAAAAAAGTATATATTATTGAAAAGGGCTTTGAGATTAACAAAAGTGATAATCAAATAAACAAGTACTCCAATGAGTTCAGTAGCGAACACGTATTGTTCGCGTCAGACGCAATGTTGAGTTTGGCCTTAGAAGACAGTTCTAAGTCATAAGTAATGAGTATAGAGCTTCCAGTAAAACTAATATTCAAAACACCTTGAAACACTGAATATGTGTGTAAATTAAGTTTTACTGGTAGCTCTATATATTTGGTCTTTCTTTTTTGGTTTAACAAAACTTATTCCTCTAATTCCCTTTCATACTACAAAAATGCTTTTTCCACTCTTCCTTTGACATCATTCTGTGATCCGATACTATATATAAAACTTCAATATCTTTTGGTTTTATATCATGAAATATTAATACCTCTGCATCATATCGCTGTAACTTGTCCAATCTACTTTCAAGATTTTTGTTGAACGAAGTTGATGTATCCCAATAATTATCCAACATCTTACTTCCTTCAACTTCCATATATTCTTTTGCCTTATCATATTCATTAAGCTTTTGTAGTATAAATGGCTCATACACTTCATTAGCTAAATTTTCATTTGCAATCCAGCATTTTCCCGGTTTTATCTTCAAGCCTAGTAATGCCGTATGTGAATGAAATTTATGTTTTTTTGCGAAATTCAAGCTCCCAAATATAGCTTTTTTTCTTATAACCCAATCGGGTATATTCTCTTTTCTATACTTGTCTATATAATCGTGAAACTCATAGTACTTCGATTTATATGTATTTTTGTCATCATATTTAATTCCATATCTCAGTGTCTTATCTAAATCAGTAATACTTATTACATGATAAACTGTCTTTGTCTCCACGTAATCTGGAAAAAGCATAATATCACCTCTCGATTAGTTTTATAAAATATAACCCAGATTATCCATAGAAAAATCAAAACTACTTGCATATTCTCAAACTTTCTATGAATAATCTGGGGTTAATAATATTTATACCAAATTGTGAAATACTAATCATAGAGGTGATTATTATGATAAATATCAATTGTACCCTTAATGATTGTATCTTTGAGTGCGATGGTAAATGCACATTAACTCACGTCTCAACACCATCAAATATTTACAATCCGGAATGCATTTATTTTAGACCGAAGGATGAGATGAAACCAGAGACTTCTGAGGGAATCCATTAGTCTTATTCTGTTTATCTAAGCTAAATTAAAAACATAGCAACAATCGTAGTTACAACCAACCCCGTTACAACCGGTATAAAATTTTTAGCGGCTAAATCCATAGGTTTAACTCTGCAAATTGCTGCTGCAGGTATTAATCCCCAAGGAACTAATGTTCCTCCACCAACCCAAATAGCTCCTATTTGCCCTAGGGCTGCTAATACTGGAATACTACCATTTACTGCCGTTCCAAAGACTTTAGCAAGGGATCCTGCTAAAGACATCCCTGAAAACCCCGAGCCATCTAAACCTGTAATAGCTCCAACTAACATTTCCATACTAGCAACCATCGGCCTATTCATCTTTGCTATTGATGCCAGAGCACTCCCCATATCCGATAGTATTCCTTGTGAACCGGCCGGTAAAACTCCCTCTCCTAAAACTGCCTGTATAGGGGAAATCTCACCTAGATAGAAGAAGGCAGCGATAGGAATTATTGGTCCAAATATCTCCATTCCAAACATAAAGCCTTCCTTAATGAACTTAGTTATCTTATCTAGAGACTTTGATTTATATTCTGCTATACTAATTATTAATGTTAATATTACTGCCGTTCCTCCTATAAGTGCTGTAGCATCTCCTCCACGTAAATCGAAATAAAACATTGAGATTATATCTATCAAGAAAGCACATGGTACAATTATCGCTGCAAACTTTGCGTTTTTACTTGGCTCCTTTGCATTGTTTATCTCTTCTAACTCTATTTCTGAGTCTACAATATTTCCTTTCTTCATATCTCTCTTGAGCAAGATATATGCCATTACTATTGTCACTATACCCATGGTTAAAAACAATGGCGTACCCTGAATCATTATCTTTTCTACCGGCACACCTGCTGCACTTGCAGTTATAGTCGGCGCTCCTTGTATTACATAGTCACTGGATAATGCTAGACCATGACCAAATAGATTTATTGCTATAGCCACACCTATAGCAGGAAGCCCTACCTTCAACGCTACCGGTAATAGCACTGCCCCAACCAAAGCTGTTGCTGGGGAAGGCCAGAAAAACCATGAAACAATAAGCATTACTATACCTATAAACCAAAATGCAATATCAGGAGTCTTTATCACTTTTGTAAAGGGCTTAACCATAAGATTATTAGCGCCAATTTCTTCTAAAATCTTAGACATAGCTACAATACAGGATATTACTATAATAATACCAATAAGCTCATTTGCAGCTACAATAAAGGCGTCAAATACTCCCTTTGTTCCACCTATGAAACTTTTCTTTGCCATAAAGCTAATTAGAAAAATACCTAAAATACATGGAATTATTGTGTCTCTTCGCATTAACATTACTATCAAGATAACTAAGGTCATTATTACATAAATCCAATGAAGACTTGTAAGTTGTACCATGCTTTCCCTCCTTAAAGTAGTGTTACTACTCATAATATTCACACCTAGGAGAAAGTGCTACAAAAAGAGGATGCCTCAGAATAACGAATTTCTACGTTATTCTGAGGCATCTCTATTTCAATCAGATTTCTTTAATGTATTTTACTACTTTGAAACTATTGTGCTCTACCTTCAACATAAGCTCTGTCAAAGAACAAATGTCCAAGTGGTGTTCTATACCAATCTTTAACATAACCCTTCATCATCATCGGATTAGTATAGTAATATACTGGTGATACTATCATATCTTCCATCATTAAGTCCTCTGCCTTATGCATTAACTCGGCTGCTTTCTTAGGATCTCCTTCTCTCTTAGCTGCGTAAATTAGTTCATCAAATTCTTCGTTCTTCCATTGCGGATCGTTGTTACCACTTTCAGAAAGGAACATATCCAAGAATGTCATTGGATGGTTGTAGTCACCAATCCAACCATGTCTTGCAATTGTAAAGTCACCATTTTGTCTAGCTGGAATAAATACTCTCCATTCCATATTTTCAAGGTCGATATCTATATTCAAATTCTTCTTCCACATTTCTTGAACAGCTTCAGCTATTCTCTTGTGGTTCTCGCTTGTATTGTACTTAAGTGTAACCTTAGGGAATCCCTCTCCGTTAGGATATCCAGCTTCTTCTAATAGTTTCTTAGCTTCTTCAATTTGAGCTGTCATTGGATCTATACCATAGTCTCCACCAGCTTTTCTGAAATCCTCTCCACCAACCATAATTCCAGGAGGAACGAATCCAGTTGCTGGCACTTGGCCACCTAATGTAACAGTCGTAACGATAGCATTTCTATCGATAGCTTTAGTTAATGCTTTTCTAACTCTTACATCATCAAATGGTTCCTTTGTAACATTGAAGCAGTAGAAATAGGTTCCAAGATATGGGGCTATTATAAAGTCTTCATTTTCAGCTTGTAATCTCGGTATCTCTTGAGTTGGTACATCATCTGTACCATCTATATCTCCAGCTTCAAATGCTGCTAGACCAGTAGATTGTTCAGTAATAAATACGAACCTTACTTCATCAAGCTTTACCCTATCGCCTTCCCAATAGTTTGTATTTGGAACAAGCTTAAGTACATCATTTTGTACATATTCAGCTAATTTGAATGGTCCATTTGTTATTGCTGTTTCAGAATCAAATTCCCACGCCTCTGGGTTCTTCTCTACAACATCCTTTCTAACTGGGAAGTATGTAGGGAATGCAAACAGTTCAAGTATATATGCCGTAGGCTGCTCTAGTGTAACTTCTAAAGTATTTGCATCTATAGCTTTAATTCCCAGCTCATCAACACCAAGCTCGCCAGAATAAATCTTTGTAGCATTCATAACTGGATCTAACATATAAGCATATTCGCATGCAGTAGCAGGATCAACTGCTCTTTTCCAACCATAAACAAAATCCTCAGCAGTAACTGGCTTACCGTCGGACCACTTAGCATCTTTTCTTAAGTGGAACGTCCATACAGTTTTGTCTTCGTTTGTATCCCAGCTCTCCGCAACACCAGGATCTTGTTCCATTTTCTCGTTAGTCCTAACTAGTCCCTCAAAAATATTTTGCATAATTATTGATGCTCCAACTGATGTTGCCTTGTGTGGGTCAATACTATCAGGGTCAGCCAAAAGATTGTAGGTAATTACTTGCTCATCCTTTGGTGGTTCTTCTTTTGCTGGCTCTTCCTTTGCCGGTTCTTCAGCGTTTTGCTCTGGTTGCTCCTCAGGAGTCTTTGCTGGCTCTTCTTTCTTAGCACATCCAACAAATGCTGTGAAAACTAAAGTCATCACTAATAATAATGCTAAAGCTTTTTTAAACATATTATCCTCCCCCACTGTCTTTTATTTATAGTATCCTTATAAAGGTTACTACCTATGGTCCAGTTAATACTTGTCAGCTTTTTCTCTATTTATAATTTATTTTGTTTACTTTTTAAATATTACAATAATTTTTTTCTAATTGGATTTTTTCAAAAAAAAAGACGATCTTTTCGATCGTCATTTTTTTAGCATTCTAATTTTCGATATATGTGTCTCTAAAGTACATCTGTCCAAGAGGTGATCTATACCAACCCTTAACATGCTTACCCATCATCATCGGAAGTGTATAATAATATATTGGCATTACTTTCATTTCTTCCATAATTATATCCTCAGCTTTATGCATTAATTCCGCTTGTTTCTCTTCAGTTGGAGCCATCTTAGCTTCATTTATAACCTTATCAAATTCTTCATTTCTGACCTGCGAATAATTGTTACCACTATCACTTAGTAGTAGATCGAGGAATGTCATTGGATGATTGTAATCTCCTATCCAACCAGCTCTGGCAATTTGGAAGTTTCCTTCTTCTAACATAGGATAATGTACTCTAGTCTCCATGTTTGTAAGTTCTACATCTATCCCTAGATTTTGATTCCACATTTCTTGTATTGCTTCTGCTATCCTCTTATGGTTTTCACTTGTGTTGTACTGTAGTGTAATTTTAGGTAGCCCTTCACCATTTGGATAACCAGCTTCAGCTAAAAGCTTCCTAGCTTCTTCAACCTGTGCCCCCATTGGATCCACTCCATAGTCTCCACCAACCTGCCTGAAATCTTTTCCAGCAAAGGTTACTCCTGAAGGTACATATCCTGTAGCTGGTGCCTGACCTCCTAGGGTTACAGTTGTTACAATAGCATTTCTATCGATTGCTTTTGAAAATGCCTTTCTAACTCTTACATCATCAAATGGTTCCTTAGTTAGGTTGAATACATAGTAATATACCCCTAAGTATGGTGCTATAATAAAGTCTTCTCTCTCGGCTTGTAGTCTCGGAATTTCTTGGTTAGGAACTTCATCTATACCATCAAGATCTCCAGCTTCCATAGCCGATAATGCTGTGGATTGCTCTACTATAAATACAAAGTTGAGCTCCTCTAGCTTTACCCTATCTCTACCCCAATATTCTTCATTTGGAACCAGTTTAAGAACATCATTTTGAGTATAACTAGCCAATTTGAAAGGCCCGTTTGAAACAGCTAGTTCCGGAGTAAATGACCATCTTTCTGGATCCTTTTCTATCATATCCTTTCTAACTGGACAAAGTGTTGCAAAACCAAATATTTCTACCATATATGGTGCGGGAGCTTCTAAGGTTACTTCCAATGTCTTTTCGTCAACCGCTTTAACTCCAAGCTCCTCAGGTGCAACTTTACCAGTATAAGCTTTAGTTCCATTTTTAACCATGTCAAACATGTAAGAATAATCACATGGTACATCAGGATCTACAGCTCTTCGCCATGCATATACAAAGTCTTCCGCTGTAACGGGCTTTCCATCTGACCACTTTGCTTCATCTCTTAATTTAAACGTCCATACTAGTCCATCATCACTTACTGTCCAGCTTTTAGCGGTACCAGGTACTGCCTTTAAATCCTTGTCAAAGGTTACTAGCCCTTCAAAGGTATTAGCTAGGATTATAGACCCACCAACGGTTGAATTTAACTGTGGATCTATAGTTTCTGGATCAGCTGCAAGATTATAAGTCAATTTTTGCTTTGCTTTTACTTCCCCAGGCTCTTCCTTTTGTGCTTGCTCCTGCTCTTGTCCTTGTTCTGAAGACTTTGCAGGTTCATCAGTAGTCTTGGCACAACCAGCAAAGGATGCAACTACTAAAGTTAACACCAATAATAATGCCATGTATTTCTTTAACAATACAATCCCCACCTTTTTTCGTAATTTAATTTTATATACAAAGTTCCTAGTAAAACTTAATCTATACCTATCCAAATCCTCAGCGCTTCCGTGATTTTGGAATGTGTATAAATTAATAACTTCTAAAAAAGAAATTGCACAACCATGAATATCCATAGACATCAAGTGCAAATCTCAGAATATTCATGATTGTTTAACAATATAAAAAAGCTTTGCACTATTATTTAATTTAAATAAACAATAGTATTAAAATAGGAGTTTAAGTTAAGTATTACTCAACTTAAGTATATTATAAATTATTTTTCAGAAAATTTCAATATTATTTCACCTTTGGAACTTATTAACTTTTTGTAATATTTCTCAATTTATTATTTACCACACAAAAAAAGACTGTCATATTCGACAGTCATCTCACTAATAGAGTTTTAAATTTAATTTAAAAAGACGGCCACTTAGGCCGTCTTTTAGAATTCATTTTATTATTCAGCTCTTCCTTCTACATATGCTCTATCAAAGAATATATGTCCAAGTGGAGTTCTGAAGTAATCTTTAACATAGCTCTTCATCATGTATGGATGAGTGTAGTAGTAAATTGGCATTACTATACCATCTTCCATCATTAAATCTTCAGCTTTATGCATCATTTCAGCAGCTTTCTTAGGATCACTTTCCTTCTTAGCCGCATAGATTAACTTGTCATACTCTTCGTTCTTCCATTGTGGATCGTTGTTTCCACTTTCAGAAAGGAACATATCTAAGAAAGTCATTGGATGGTTGTAGTCACCTATCCAACCATGTCTAGCAACTTGGAAGTCACCATTTTGTCTAGCTGGAATAAATACTCTCCACTCCATGTTTTCAAGTTCAATCTCAACATTTAAGTTTTTCTTCCACATTTCTTGTATAGCTTCAGCTACTTTTTTATGGTTTTCACTTGTGTTATATCTAAGTGTAGTCTTAGGGAATCCTTTACCATCTGGATATCCAGCTTCTGCTAATAATTTCTTAGCTTCTTCAACTTGAGCTGTCATTGGATCTATACCATAGTCTCCGCCAGCTTTTCTAAAGTCTTCTCCACCAACCATGATTCCTGGAGGAACGAATCCTGTTGCAGGTATTTGTCCACCTAAAGTAACAGTTGTAACAATCGCATTTCTGTCTATAGCCTTAGATAATGCTTTTCTAACTTTTACATCTGTAAAAGGCTCTTTTTCAACGTTGAAAGCATAGAAATATGTTCCAAGATATGGAGCTATTATAAAGTCTTCGCTTTCAGCTTGTAATCTTGGTATTTCTTGAGATGGAACTTCATCTGTACCGTCTATATCTCCAGCTTCAAAAGCTGCAAGACCAGTAGATTGCTCTGTAATAAACACGAATCTAACTTCGTCAATCTTAACTCTATCAGCATCCCAATAATTTTCATTAGGAACTATCTTTAATACATCGTTTTGAGTGTATCCAGCTAACTTTAATGGACCATTTGTAATAGCTGTAGCAGGATCAAATTCCCAAGCTTCAGGATTCTTTTCGATTGCATCTTTTCTTACTGGGAAGTAAGTTGGGAATGCAAATAACTCAAGAATATAAGCAGTAGGCTGCTCTAAAGTAACCTCTAGAGTTTTAGCATCTATAGCTTTAATTCCTAATTCATCAACTCCAAGCTCACCAGAATAAATCTTTGTAGCATTCATAACTGGATCTAGCATGTAAGCATATTCACATGCAGTAGCAGGATCAACTGCTCTCTTCCATCCATAAACAAAGTCTTCCGCAGTAACAGGTTGTCCATCAGACCACTTAGCATCTTCTCTTAATTTGAAAGTCCAAACAGTCTTGTCTTCGTTTGTTTCCCAGCTTTCAGCAACACCAGGATCTTGTCCCATTTCTGCGTTAGTTCTAACTAACCCTTCAAAAATATTTTGCATAATGATTGACGCACCAACTGATGTTGCTTTATGTGGGTCAATACTATCTGGGTCAGCTAAAAGGTTGTAAGTTATAACTTGCTCATCCTTAGCTGCTGGTTCTTCTGTTGGTGCAGGCTCGTTTTGCTCAGTTCCTTGCTCAGCTGGTGCCGGTTCTTCTTTCTTAGCACAACCAGCAAAAGCTGAAATAACTAAAGCTAACACCAATAATAATGCAAAGCTTCTTTTTAACAAAGTAAACCCCTCCTATTTTTTATATATCTTTACTTAAGAAGTGATAAAGAAAACAAGGTTTTATTTACCACTTATTAACAATGTTAAATAAATAATAAATATTTAATATTTTTATTAATTATATTTAATCTTATTAAATAGTCTGAATATTTTTTAGCGAAAAAAATATCAGGCAATCTTAATAAAATAGCCATTTATAGCACATATCTATGTATATAATTTATGGCCACTTAATTCTACCCATAAGTTATATAATTCGATATAAAAGCAAAAATTCCTGCTTATTTTTTAAATATATTTAATAAAATTTTAAAATATGTTAAGAAAATGATATATCCAATGTTTTTTATATGGTATTTTATGGGGCTGTCTCATAAAGTTTTCTTATGAGTACAGCCCCGATATGTTTCAGCATGAGTGAATTTCTCTGAAACACACCATTATTTGTTATTTATAGTCATTCTACTAAAAGAATCGACAAATCTTTATTAAAAATCTCTATCTATCATTTAGATGACAAGCAGACATATGTCCTCCACCAATATCCTTAAGTGGCGGCTCAACCTCAGCACATATAGGCATAGCATACCTACATCTAGTTCTAAACCTACATCCTGAAGGAGGATTTAATGGACTTGGAACGTCTCCCTCTAATATAATCCTTTTATTAGCTCTAGTTACTTCTGGATCTGGAATAGGAATAGCTGATAATAGAGCTTGAGTATATGGATGTGCAGGGTTCTGATAAAGTTCGCTACTAGATGCTACCTCCACAAGCTTTCCTAAATACATAACTCCTATCCTATCAGAAATATACTTAACCATTGATAGGTCATGGGCGATAAATAGATACGTCAGTCCCATTTCACTTTGTAGGTCTTCAAGCATATTAACAACCTGTGCCTGTATTGATACGTCTAGGGCTGAAATAGGTTCATCGCATATTATAAAGTCTGGTTCAACAGCTAGTGATCTTGCGATTCCGATACGTTGTCTCTGCCCACCACTAAATTCATGGGGATATCTACTTGCATGATCCTTAGTCAAACCTACTTTATGAAGTAAGTTGTAAACTATTTCTTGTCTCTCCTTACCCGATGCGATTCCATGTATATCCAATGGTTCTCCGATTATATCAGAAACTGTCATTCTTGAGTTTAGGGATGCATATGGATCCTGGAATATCATTTGCATCTTTTTTCTAAAAGGTTTTACCTGATTTTGACTCATTTTACCGATCTCAGCTCCATCAAATATAACTTCACCATCGGTAAGGTCATATAGTCTGATAATAGTTCTACCTGTTGTAGACTTACCACATCCAGACTCTCCAACTAGACCTAGGGTTTCACCTCTTTTAATAAAGAAACTAATATCGTCTACTGCCTTAACATACTGAGTTTCTCCTCCTAGAAGTCCCTTTTTAACTGTAAAGTATTTTTTTAGATTCTTTACTTCTAATAGGATGTCATTTTTTTTCACATTTAATTCACTCATTATGCTGTCCCCCTTTTAACACCAGTATCAACTTTAACCTTTGGTGCTTTATCATGTAATAGCCAGCACATTGATCTATGTCCTTTACTTGGTTCGAAGTATGGAGGACGATGCTCAGTACAAATCTTCATAGTATAAGGACATCTTGATGCAAATGGACATCCCACAGGCGGCTTTATAAGATCCGGTGGTGTTCCTTCTACTGGAATAAGCCTTTTCTTTTGCTCTAAGTCAAGTCTTGGGATTGATTTTAATAATCCCATTGTGTATGGATGCTTTGGATCATAGAATATCTCCTCTGCAGTTCCTTCCTCCATTATAAGGCCACCATACATAACTATTATTCTAGAACATACATCAGCAACGACTCCCAAATCATGGGTTATAAGAATTATTGATGTATTTATTTTATCCTTTAAATCCTTCATAAGTTCTAATATCTGAGCCTGAATAGTAACATCTAGAGCAGTTGTAGGTTCATCAGCTATCAATAGATCTGGCTCACATGATAGTGCGATAGCTATCATAGCTCTTTGTCTCATACCACCACTAAATTCATGTGGGTAGTTATCGACTCTAGTCTCCGGTGAAGGAATTCCAACAAGTCTTAACATCTCAATAGCCTTTTCCTTTGCCGCCTTCTTATCAAGACCTTGATGCCTTCTAATTGCCTCTATAATTTGATCACCAATTGTGTAAACCGGATTAAGTGATGTCATTGGATCTTGGAAAATCATAGCTATTTCATTACCTCTAATAGCCATCATTTCCTTATCTGATTTTTTAACTATGTCCTCACCTTTAAAAAGGACTTCTCCACTCTTAATCTTACCAGGGTATTGTAAAAGCTTCATTACTGACATAGATGTAACACTTTTTCCACTTCCAGATTCTCCAACTATTCCTATAGCTTCACCTTTATTTACTGTAAAGCTAACTCCACGAACTGCCTGTACTTCACCAACATGTATAAAAAACGACGTTTTCATGTCCTTAACTTCTAATAATTTTTCTGCCAAATTAATCACCCCTTCCTATTTACGTAAACGTGGGTCTAGTGCGTCTCTTAGACCATCGCCCAAGAAGTTGAATGAAAGCATAGTAATACATATAGCTAAAGATGGAAAGAACAATAAATACGGATACGAACGTATTCCACCTAAAGCATCGTTACAAAGAGTTCCCCATGATGCCATCGGCGCCGATACCCCAAGTCCTATAAAGCTTAGGAATGATTCAGTAAAAATTGCCGTTGGAATCATCATAGTCATAGTAACAATTATCGGACCCATTGCATTAGGAATAAGATGTCTAATTAATATTCTCCATGTATCAGCTCCTAAGGTTTTAGCAGCTAAAACAAATTCATTTTCTTTAAGACTAAGAATCTGACCTCTTACTATACGGGCCATATTAACCCAATAAATCGTACCGAGGGTTATGATTATACTCTTTAGTCCGGACCCTATAACTACCATAATAAGGATAACGTATAGAACTAGAGGTATAGTTTGTATAATATCTACGATACGCATCATTATATTATCAGCTCTACCGCCTAAGTAACCAGACGTACCACCGTATAAAACACCTATTGTAAAGTTAACAACGGCAGCTATAATACCTATTAAAAGAGATATACGTGCACCGTATATAACCCTGATTAGAACGTCTCTACCTAGCTCATCTGTACCAAATAAGAATCTCTTATTCCATACTTTTTTGGTGGGCTGTATTACAGTTCCATCTTCACGCTTTAACTGAGCAGGTTTTTCGTTATAATCAATGACTACCTTTTCTCCATTTACTTCATAAAGCTGATATTTCTTCATAACATTGTTTTCAACAGGAGCAAGCTTTTCTATAATTTTACCATTAGATTCAACAGTATATAATCTTAAAGCTCTATGCATATATAAGTAGGTATCTTCATTAGCTTGACGTATCTCAAATCTATGAGGAATACTTGCTAAGTTTAAATCTTGATCAAAGTAAGTATAAGGTGATACCATTGGTCCAAGTATAGCTATGAGTATTAGTAAAATAATTGTAAACAGTCCACCCATAGAAGCCTTGTTTAACTTAAGTCTTCTCCATGCATCCTGCCAATATGTTAAACTCGGTCTGCTTATTACATCACCTTTTTTATCGCTCTTTTCAACTTTTTCCCACAAATCAGGAGTAAAGTTAATATTATTTAAATCATTTGAATTATTCATAATCCCGTCAAACCCTCCTTACTCGTTAACTCTTATACGTGGGTCAATTAATCCATAGGTCATATCTACAATCAAAATCATAACCATCAAGAACGCTGCATAGAAAATTGTAACACCCATGATAGTCGGATAATCTCTATTAGTTATACTAATAACAAAATATCTACCCATTCCTGGTAATGCAAATATTCTTTCTACTACGAATCCACCAGTTAATATACCTGCTACCAATGGACCAACGTATGATACAACTGGTATAATTGCATTTCTAAGTGCATGCTTGAATATAACTACACCTTCAGATAGTCCCTTTGCTCTAGCAGTTCTTATATAATCCTGCTGTAGTACCTCAAGCATAGTAGAACGGGTTAATCTTGCAACAAAAGATAGGGAATATCCTGATAATGCTATTGTAGGAAGTATCCATCCCCGTGGATCCTTCACCCCGAAGGTTGGTACAAGATCGAGCTTCAGAGCAAATATATAAAGTAGCACCGTAGCTATAACGAAGTTTGGTATCGTTATTCCCATGGTCGCCCCAAACATTACAAGGTTATCCTGCCACTTATTCTGTTTGAGGGCCGATATTATTCCAAATGGTATTCCTAGTAACAGTATCAATAAAATTGAATAAGTTCCTACCCTTGCAGAAATCGGAAATCCTTCCTTAATAAATTCGTTAACCGTTCGCCCTTCATAAACAAAAGAAGGTCCTAAGTCCAATCTGAAAACTCCACCTAAGTAATCGATGTATTGTTTCCATAATGGATCATTTAAATGATATTTTTCTCTTAGAGCTTCTTCAATAGCTGGTGGTAACTTTTTCTCCTGTGTAAACGGACCACCTGGTACTGCATGCATTAAAAAGAACGTTACAGTTATAATTAAAACTAAAGTAATAAATAAAGAAACTAATCTGTTCAAAAGAAATCTAAGCAATATCTCCACTCCCTTCAATAAAATTTAAAATAAATTATATTTTAAAAGGTTAGTGCATTAGAGCACACCTTTAAAAACCAAAAAAAAACAAGCTAAGAAAGCTGCATAATATTTCAGCTTTTCATAATGATTCATGTATATATATTTACCAAATTCATGTTTTTTTATTTTCTAAAGTCCCAAAATCAGAAGGGTTTTTCGATAGGAATAACATGTACGATTCGATTGATTTTTCAAACAATTATGAACAAAAAAATTTATATGTATAATGTTTCTGTATTTTCATGATAGCTCAAATTATTGCAAAATTCAATGATTTACGTTTGTTAATAAATTTAAATATTTGTAACATTTTAGGTATGCGTTGATATATCTTAATTATACCTATATAACGTTATAGATATACAGTCATAGTTTATTTATTTTTTATTTACTTATTGTAAAAATTATATACTCAACGTAATATATTCCACCACAACATTTCCCTCTACATCATCAGTCTTTTTTTCCATTTATTCTTTTATATTGAAATTCATATGTAAGGTTTTTGTGTTTACTTTTTTTATATTCGTGTTTTTTCTTCCCTATTACTTTTTTCACCATAGTTCACACACGAATTTTTATACATGAATTTTATAGTTCGTCTATATAGAACACACATATAAATCTACATTTCGGTTTCTATACATAAAAAAACCATGGGATAGATTAACAAAATCCCATGGCTTTCATAGTAATTATCACTATTTATTTTTATATACTTTACTAATTATTAACTAACTCTTCAAATTCGTCTTCAGTAATTACCTTTATCTCTAGCTTATTTGCTTTATCAAGCTTTGAACCAGGATTCTCCCCAGCAAGCACATAGCTTGTTTTCTTACTTACACTACCGGTTACCTTTCCTCCTAGATCCTCTATTATCTTCTTTGCTTCGTTTCTAGAATAGTTTGATAAAGTACCAGTAAGAACAAAGGTCATGTCTTCAAACTTAAGATTTTCACTTACTACGGCCTTTTTCTTACTTTCTATATTCACTCCAGCTGACCTAATCTTTTCAATCACCTTGAGATTTTCTTCATCGTTGAAGAAGGCAACTATACTTTTCGCCATCTTTGGCCCGATTTCATCAACCTCAGTAAATTCTTCTTCACTAGCTTCTATCAATTTATCCATACTACCAAAGCTATCGGCGATGAGCATGGCAGCCTTGGAGCCAACATGCTTTATACCAAGGGCGTTTACTAACCTTCCTAGATTGTTTTCTTTAGATTTCTCTATAGCATCTAAGAGATTTTGAACGGATTTTTCTCCCATTCTCTCAAGATTAACAAGTTCTTCTCTTTTATCTTTTAAATAATATAGATCACCTGGATCTTTAATAAACTGCTTCTCTAGAAGCATCGTAACTAATGCCCCGCCTAAGCCATCAATATTCATGGCATCTCTGGAAACAAAGTGAATGATTCCCCTTCTAAGTTGGGCAGGGCAAGCGATATTTATACATCTTAGAGCAACTTCACCCTCTAATCTCACGGTTTCCTCTCCGCATTCAGGACATTCGGTAGGTAACACATACTTCTTCTCTTCGCCAGTTCTTTTTTCCTCTATTACCCTTACTACCTCTGGAATTACATCCCCAGCCTTATGTATTACTACAGTGTCCCCTATTCTAATATCCTTCATATCAATAAAATCCTGATTATGCAGAGTAGCTCTACTTACGACTGAACCGGCAACCCTTACTGGCTCAAGTATTGCTGTAGGCGTTATTGCTCCTGTTCTACCGACCTGAGGTATTACATCCTTTATTACGGTTTCCTTTTCTTCTGCCGGAAATTTAAAGGCTATAGCCCATCTTGGACTTTTTGCCCTTGTTCCGAGACTCTCTCTTTGTCTTAAATCATTTACCTTTATTACTAAACCATCAATCTCATAGGGTAGATCATGTCTTTTTTCATGCCATTTTTCACAAAGATCTATCACTTCATTGATGTCCTTACATACTTTATATTCAGAAGTCTTAAATCCAAGGCTTTTAAGATATTCTAACCCTTCAGAATGTTTATTTATATTGGATCTGTCAGTCACTAATATATTAAAGATAAATATATCAAGGGGTCTTGATGCAGCTATCTTAGGATCAAGCTGTCTTAGTGAGCCGGCAGCTGCATTCCTTGGGTTTGCAAAAACTGTTTCACCATTTTCTTCCTGTCTCCTATTAAGAGCAGCAAATTTAGCCTTTGGAATGTATACCTCACCCCTTACTTCGATACTTGTATCCTCTTGCAGTTTTAGGGGTATTGACTTTATAGTTCTAAGGTTCTTAGTTATATCCTCTCCAATGGTTCCGTCACCTCTGGTAGCTCCCCTTAGAAAGCTACCATTTTCATAGGTTAGAGCAACCGATAGTCCATCGATCTTGTACTCAACAACATATTCCACTGCATCTGTAATTTCTTTTTTAATCCTTTTATCAAAGTCCAGAAGATCCTTTTCGTCATAGGAATTACCAAGACTTAAAAGGGGTACTGTGTGGGTAACCTGATCAAACTTTGATAAAGGCTTGCCTCCTACTCTTTGAGTTGGTGAGTCAGGAGTTATAAGCTCAGGGTGTTTTTCTTCTAACTCCTTAAGCTCATTAACCAACATGTCATATTCATAATCACTTATTTCTGGTTTATCTAAAACATGATAGCTATGATCATGGTAATTGATTTCTTTTCTAAGAATCTCCATTTTAGCTTTAACTTCATTCATATACATAGGATTGCTCCTTCCTTTTTCTTAAAGCTTTGAACTAACCTACTATCTCAATAGGTGCAAAGCCAAGCATAAGCTTTTTGATTCCTTGTTTGTCAAAGGCTATTGTTAGTTCAGCCTTATCTCCACTTCCATTTACGCTTATAACCATTCCCGTTCCAAACTTTTTGTGCTGAACCTTAGTTCCAGGCTTCACCTCAGAAGAACTCACATTACTAACGGGTTTCCTATCAACCTTTACTTCCTTTGGTTTTCTCATACTTATCATATGGCTATTGGCAAAGGAGTTTAAAGTATTGGTTTCTACACTAGTGTTACCTTTCTTTTCCAATATATCATCTATATTCATCAATTCCTCTGGTATCTCATTAAGGAATCTAGATACTGCATTGACATTAGTTCTACCATAGAGTGTTCTCATAGAAGCATGGGTTAGGTATAATTCTTCCTTGGCCCTTGTTATACCTACATAGCATAGTCTTCTTTCCTCTTCTAGCTCCTCATCCTCAGTTATTGATTTTGCACCTGGGAAAATCCCCTCTTCCATACCTACCATAAATACTACTGGGAACTCTAGCCCCTTTGCACTATGGAGTGTCATTAGCGTCACTGTATTTTCTTCGTCCTCGAGTTTATCCAAGTCTGAACTTAGAGATATATTTCCTAAGAACTCCTCTAGAGTTTTTGTTTCAGAATTATTCTCAAACTCCATAGCTACAGACATAAATTCTCCAAGGTTTTCAATTCTAGTTTTTGCTTCTATAGTATTTTCATTCTTTAGTTCTTCCATATATCCCGTTTCATTTAATACATTTTCTATTATCTCAGTTACCCTAAAGCTATCCTTATTTACAATATGCTTTGTAACAACATCTAAAAAGGAGTTAATCCCATTTGTTACTCTCTTTGACATCCCGCCAATTTCATTTATATCTAGAATAGTATTGAAGAGTTTTTCTCCCCTATCTCCTGCCGTACTTTGAAGCTTTTCAATTGATCTATTTCCTATACCTCTCTTAGGAGTATTAATTACCCTTAAAAGACTCACATCGTCTAAAGGATTTTGAATCACTCTTAGATAGGCTATTATGTCCTTAATCTCTTTTCTATCGTAGAATTTAAGTCCGCCAAATATTCTATATGGTATATTATTCTTCATTAAAGAGTCCTCGACCACACGTGATTGAGCATTTGTTCTATAAAGAACTGCAAAATCTGAAAACTCTCTCTTATCATATCTAGCTTTCTTCTCAATTTGTCTTACTACAAAGTCTGCTTCCTCACGCTCAGTCTGACCTTTATAATAGTTTATTTTCTCACCCTCATCATTTGCAGTCCAAAGTCTCTTATTTTTTCTTCCGAAGTTCGACTGGATTACATTGTTTGCAGCCTCAAGAATGGTCTTTGTAGAACGATAATTCTGCTCTAGTTTAACAACCTTAGCATCAGTAAATTCCTTTTCAAAATCAAGTATATTTCTTATATCTGCACCTCTAAACTTATAGATCGATTGGTCATCATCTCCAACAACACATAGGTTTCTATGGCCCTTTGAAAGCATACTTACAAGCTTATACTGAGCCTTATTAGTATCTTGATACTCATCAACCATTATGTACTCAAACTTTTTCTGATAAAAGTCTAAAACCTCAGGGCTGTTTTCAAATAGGTCTATAGTTTTAAGTATTAAGTCGTCAAAGTCCAAGGCATTATTGCTAACAAGCTTTTTCTGATAAAGCTCATATATATTACATATAATTTTTAGGTGAAAATCACTATAATAAAGATTACTATATTTTTCTGGAGTAAGCAGTTTGTCCTTAGCGCTACTGATTACACTTTGTACGTATCTTACTGGATATGCATCATCATTTATGTCAAGCTCCTTAAGACACTCCTTGATCACAGTCTTTTGGTCAGCGGAGTCGTATATAACGAAGTCTCTAGTATAATCTATCTTATCTATATCCCTACGAAGGATCCTAACACAGGCAGAGTGAAAGGTGCTAATCCACATACTAGAAGCAACACTTCCAATTAAGGCCTCAATCCTTTCCTTCATCTCCTTAGCAGCCTTATTGGTAAAGGTAATTGCTAAGATGTTTCCTTCATAAACACCCTTTTCTTCTATCATATAGGCTATTCTATGGGTAAGTACTCTAGTTTTCCCTGAACCAGCACCTGCTAGCAACAATAATGGTCCCTGGGTTTTTAGTACCGCTTCCCTCTGCCTATCATTCAAAGTAGATAAATCCATTTTTTAACTCCTTTCAAAGTGTCTGTTATTATAAATTTAATATAAGTTCAAAGAAATTTCTTAACCGTCACATGAATATTTTTTCTAACACTATGTTATATTATTTACGGACAACATGCAAATGTTTGTTCGCATATTTTTTAAAGCTTTTTTGCCTTCTGTACTATTATCTAAAAATACTCTATACATATCAAGTCCCAACCTATATTCTTCATAAAAATTTAAAAGAACTGCAACAATTCGAAGACTGTTGTCAGTTCTTTCCTTTCAATTCAAAGCTCTTGTTACTTATTCATATCTTCCATAATATTTTCGAGTGTTCTACCCCCAACCCCTATAGAATCTATTCTAATCTCTTCAATAAACACCATGAAAGACTCCTTAGGGTAGTCTGTTACTTCCGCTGCAACCTCTGTGAATATCTTAATTAGCTCACTCTTTTTTTCCTTTGAAAGTGGTCCAAATGTTCCTCTAATTAGTGGCATAGTCATCTCCTTTCATTATAGGTGAATATCACTTGATTACATACTTTCATTCTGTCTACCTTTTTTAAGTAATATATTTTGCATATTATTTAAAGCAACACCTCCAATTATACTTATTCCACCTAAAATCGTATAAACATTTATGCCTTCATCAAATAGCATAAATGAAACAATAGATGCTACCAGTGGATTAATGTAATTAAATACTGATGTTCTTGAAGGTCCGAATTCTTTTATTGCGCTATACCAGCTGTAATATCCTAAAACTGTACATGTGGTCCCTAAATATAAAGACGATAAAATAACTTTTATATTAATATCATCAATTTTGCTCAAAAGGGAAACTGGTGAAAGAAAATTTGAAGTAAAGGCGAAAGGTACTAACATTATAAAAGCAAATATATTCATATAAGCCACAACGATAAATGGATCATATTTTTTTAATATTTTCTTTGCCCCTATAGAAAATATGGCTAACATCACAGCATTAAGTAACATAAGCATATCACCAAATATTGTTTTCCCAAATGAAAGATTAGCAATGCTTCCTTTTGTTATAATAAGAATAATTCCTATAAAGCACATAATGATACCAATTACTCTTTCAAGCTCTAATTTCTCTTTTAAAAATAAACATGAATATATTGCTACTATTATGGGCGCTAATCCTACTAGTAAAGATGCATTTACAGTTGTGGTATATTCTAAAGCCGTGTACTGTATAATAAAATAACCACTTATCCCCATAAATCCAAGATAAATAATGTATGGGATATCTTTTCTATCAATTTTTCTTTTTTCATTTGGAGTTTTAAGCAATATGACAGAAAAAATAATTATTGCAAACATCATTCTTAAAAAAAGGAACTGCACTGGAGCCAAATTCCCTATACCGATTTTTACTGCTGCAAAGGATGTTCCCCAAAATATTACTGTTAAAGTTAATAAAAAGTATAAATATCTTTTTCTCATAAACTGCATCTCCTATATCCTCACTCTAATAATTTTTATACAACGTTGTACAATTCATAACTTTAATTTAATGTTATCATCTCTCTAAAATATAGTAAAATAGATATATACGATACTATATATCAGTTTTACCGATAATGATAAGGAAGGAAAATATCATGGATTTTAAATTATTAAAGTCATTTATAACAATAGCTCATACCGAAAGTTTTTCAAAAGCAGCTGAGATATTAAATTATGCACAATCAAGTATATCGGAACAAATTAAAAAACTTGAAAATCAATTGGGGACTGTATTATTTGAACGTTTAGGTAGTCGAATAAGACTTACTAAAGATGGGAGAATATTTCTATCCTATGCTGAAAAAATATTAAATTTATATGATGAGGCTGTGGCAAACTTATCTCCATCTTCTCCTCAAATTATAAAGGGAGAATTAAGAATTGCCATTACAGAAACCCTTTGCTTCTATAGTTTACCAGAACTTTTACGAGATTATCATAAACTATATCCTCACGTAGATATTAAAATTAAAATGGGTAACTGTTATGATTTTCCTTCTTGGATTAGAAAAAATATAATAGACATTGCATTTGTATTAGATGATAAAGTAGATAATCAAGATATCGTATCAGAAATTTTATTTAATGAACCTCTTGTTCTGGTTGTAAGCAAACACCATAGTCTTGCTACTAAAAAAACAATTAGCCCTAATAGCTTAAAAAATGAAAACTTAATACTTACTCAAAAGGGTAGTAAGTACCGCAGCTTATTTGAAAGCTATTTAGTAGGTCTTGATATTTTTCCTAGTTCTCTTTTAGAATTTGAAAGCACAGAAGCCATAAAACATTTCGTTATAAATGGGCTTGGTATTTCTTTTCTACCACGCTCTACTATAAAAAAAGAATTGTTAAATGGTGATTTACATGAGATTTCATTACAAGATACAAGCTTCACCATACCGGCTCAAGTTCTTTACCATAATAATAAATGGATTTCTCCAGCCTTACAGGCTCTATTAGACTTAACTCATAATTTAGTAAAAAATACTAAATAAATCTAAACTTATTAAATAATAAAGCAAGGGGATTAAATCTATATTCAAACCCCTTACTTTATTGTCTACTTATATTATCTCTTCTTATTTTGATAAATCTTTAATCAATTTCGATACATCAACAGTGCAGGTGTCTAGCTCAAGTGTCAGGCTAGAACACGTAATTCGAAACAGTTAATCATGGTTTCATATTTTATGTGTTCTAACCTGACACTTTTCTTTTGTAAACCATACAACTGAATACGTAACTCTTCTAAATGAGATTTAATAAGAAATTACTTTGAAGTAATTTCTTTTTTTATTACTACGCTAACAAGGTCTTCTATTATCTATCTGTTATAGCTTTATGTATTATAATCTCAAAAATTCTTCTTAATAAAACAGCAACTGTTAGTGATTTTCCATATAGTATTACTTACGGCTTGTGTACTGGCATCTTAGGTGGTACTTTTGGGCGTAAGAGCACTAGTAACGTTAAGTAACTCTTTAATGCTTATAAAACCGATTTTATTTGCCTATATGATTCTTTTATAAATTTCTTATTGTATCCAAAATATTTTCTCTTTCCCTAAATCTTCTTCTCTCTTTCTTCAGGCCAGTAAGACTAGTCATTATATTTATGGGATAACTGAAAATGGCTCCTGTAGAATACAGGAACCAACTTTCAATTGCATAATATTAAATTTCTGTCCGATCTTGGAGCGTAGCAGAATAACAAATAACTCTTTACTTAATGACTGTTTTTTCTTTATTAATTAAAAACCGGGCATTGTCTCATTACACTCAGGATAAAAATTAGTATCCCAACTATGATCTTCACTTATCTTTTCATCTGAAACATTAAAATAGTCGTATGTAACTGGAAGAAGTTCATGATCTACATCATTCCATGTTAAATCAACATGATAATACTTTCCATCAATATTTACAATATTCCATCCATGTCCCCAACCACTAGTTGCTCCATCAGCCTCTCCACTAACTAAATAACATTCAATACCTACCATGTTTAACAATAGCTTCATTGATTCAGCGTATCCTTCACAAACTCCTAGGCCATTTATTAATATCCCGTATGGGTTAAATGAATTATTCTCAAAAGCTTCAGGTAAACCGCTCTCTAGCTTCTCCACGGCTTCCCAATCATATGAAGCGTTTAAAGCTATATAGTCATGTAAAGCTTTTTCTTTTTCTAAATCTGTCATACCATCTGTTATAACTTCCTTAATAATCTCTTGTGCCTTTTCATATACTTCTTCAATTTCACTATCTATTATTAAGAAATTTTGATTATATTCAATAGCATTTAAAAGTCTAGAGTAATTATCTACAACTATATTCCCACTTAAATCAAAATCCTTCATTAAGAGACTATCATAGTATTTAGTAGTTGCACTAAAATCATTTACATATGTTCCACTTAAGTATAATTCTTCTAAATTAGTATGGTTGTCTAATATACTAATATCACTAATTTGATTATTTACAAGATCTAAGCGTCTTAGGTTCGTTAGATTCTCTAGGGCAGTAATATCACTAATATTTGTATATGCAAGGCCTAGAGACTCCAATTTACTTAACTCACTTAGTGCGCTTATATCACTGATTTTACTTTTCCATAGGTGAAGTTCTCGTAAGTTTGTTAAGTATTGAATACCTTCTATATTTGATATTCCTTTTCCGCCTAAAAACAATGCTTTAATATCTAATAAATCGTTTTTATATATATCACCAGTGAATTTACCAATTTCATCTCTTATCACTGCTTCTAGATTTTCGTCTGGAAAATTAATAACTTCACCAGGATTAACATCTGTATTTAATTTAAAATCTTTATCTAGTAGATCATAATAGTAAGATGCTACTGGACTATAATCTACTATTGAGTTTCCTGAAAGAAATAATTTTGCCAAGTTTGTTAATTTGATTAATGCACTTATATCTTCTATTTTATTATTTTGTAAACTTAACGACCATAATGCTTTCAATTCACTTAGTGGGCTGATATCACTAATTTGATTATTTTTAAGCGATAACACTGATAACCCTCTTATGTCTTTTAATGAACTAATATTGCTTATTTCATTATC
Organism: Wukongibacter baidiensis; assembly: GCF_050888315.1. Classification (NCBI taxonomy): domain Bacteria; kingdom Bacillati; phylum Bacillota; class Clostridia; order Peptostreptococcales; family Caminicellaceae; genus Wukongibacter; species Wukongibacter baidiensis. The sequence continues at coordinate 4,772,271 of NZ_CP138202.1, read as the reverse complement.
TTGTAACCCTAAATAACCTAAAAAAGTTAATTTTCTTAATGCACTTATATTGCTAATTTGATTATTATCAAGCCCTAATACCTGTAACCACTTTAAATCTTCTAATGAACTAATGTCACTAATTTCATTACCTTCTAAATTTAGATAATTCAAATTTCTTAAGTTCTTTAATGCACTTATATCACTAATTTGATTATTACGTAAGGATAAGTCTTTTAAATTACTTAAATTTTTCAATGGGCTAATATCAGTGATTTGATTTCCAGACATCCCTAAATGTTCTAAATTCGTTAGGTACTGTATTCCTTCTAGGTTAGAGATGCCTTTTTCCTCAGCAATTATAATTGTAATATTCTTCACATCACTCTTATAGATATCACCTGTTTCTTTTCTTAAACTTTTTCTTATTGCTTGCTCTAAATATTCATCTGGGAAGTTGATTACTCCATCAGAATTATTGATAGTACTAAAGCTCATAGTTATTTCATCTTTCAAGCCTTTCCCTGAAGTTGATTTTATCCCTTTTATGTAGAGAGTATATCCTTCTCCTAAATTATAATTGATTTTTGGTACAATTTTTATATAATCAAACTCCAATAGATCAGGCAAAGGTAATTCGCAATCATGTCTAACTCCTTTTGAATCTAGAATATAGATATTCTCTTGATTAATAGTGTTTTCCTCAATATTCATGTTAAACTTGATTGTCCAATCCTTGTCTAATTCTATATCGGTTTTAGGTTCAAATTCTACCACTGCATGAGATGATATTGTTGTAAATACAATTAGTACAATAGTTAGAATAATTGAGTAACGTTTTATCATAGGTAAGTCCCTCCTTATACAATCATTTTTATTATACATAACATCGATGTCGTAATTTGTAATATAATGTCAACGAAATATAAAAATAACTGATTTCAGGTATAGTAATTTTTATTCAATATAGTGTAGGGTTTTCCTATAGATATAAGCCATACATTACAATTCTGTAACCAATTTCATCTAGTTAGCCCTATTCATTATTCGGCTTTCCTAATCCTCCACTTTCGCAAAGGCTTAAGTTACTACATACGTTCATACTTCTCAGTTGATTTTAAAATTTGTAAGTGTTACTATTTATTTAGATTATATAGGGAGTTGTATATAACATGAGAATTATAAAAGATCTAAAAAACTTTAAAATAGTTTTTTATGTTAATCCTCGTTATAAGTAATGATTTAAAATAATATTACATTAATTAGAGTATTAAAATTTATAAATACTCTTTTTTTAATTTCAGTTTTTAGACTAACCAAATTACTATTAAAAGCAGTGCTAAACTCTATTATATAGCCTTATTTCAGATGGTCTAAAGCCTTGTTTAATGTGGACTTTTTAATCTTTTTCCAATATAATGAAATTATTATTTTATTGGAAAGGATACTTAGTTTATGTATTTTGCTTTTATGGCCCTTGGTCCATTTATTCCAGTTTTAGTTTTCTTTCTCCTAGATAAAAAGTTTAACCTAAAGAGGAAACTAATTAAGAAATTTAGAACGAATTTAAGGTATTTTGATACTATATCTTTAATTCTATTTTTCCCTTTTATTGGATATAGTTTTTTTAAGCTTTTAACAACTGGTGGTCCACTAAATCCCCTGACATTTTCTATGCTTTTTTTATATTATTATTTAAAACGCATACCTGAAGATATGCGCTAACATTCTATATACCAAAATATAAGATTAAAGTCTGTGGATAAAACTTACACAGACTTTAAAGGCTAAATAGCAAAATACTCTCTAGGCTACGATATTGATTTTTTCACCGCTATATTTTGATTTATAATTTATACTATCTCTATAGTGCTTAATACATTTCTGAGCTAGTCCTTCCTTTACAAGTACATCTTTATTTTCTGTACTTTTATTGCCGCTGACCTCATTCTCTTCTTGCCTCTTGTCTAAAACCTTATTTAAAGAACTACTTTCCATATTACTCTTAGCTTTAGTATTTATATCCTGTAATTCTTCACCTATTTTTTCACTAATATTTTCGATGTTATCCTTAAGCTCTGCAACTCGTTCCTTTTTATCAACAGGATCAATTCCTCTTCCCTTATCTATCTTAATTTCACTCTCTAAAACCCTTGTTTCACCTGCCATTGAAGTGTTTTGAGATGATAAGGTCTGAATCCGTGATAAGTTACCAGAGAGACTTAAAAGCCTATTCATAGATTCATCAGATTTCATATCCTTAGACGAAGTTTCATCTGATGTCCCATTAGATTTTCCGTTTTTCTTATTTTTCTTCTCAGTATTAAGGCTCTTACGTTGCTCTTCCAACTGAATTTTACTTATTTGCTTCTCGATTTCCTTAATCTGATCATCGATACCATCTAATTTTTCCTTTATAGCAGATATACCCTTACCACTTTCCAGAGCCTTCTCCAGAAATGAACTTCTACTATCGATTAATTTTTCTTTCTGCTTCATTAGATTTTCTATGATACTGTTCTTCTTCACTTTTTTCCCAAAATAGATTCCCCTGTTGTTTCCAAAGACATTTGTAGCTTTCGCAGTTCTATTGCTTTGTGATTCTTTGTTATCCCCAGAACTCTTCTTACCAGAATTATCATTTAAACCATAACTAATACTAAATGAACTTATTTGTCTTTGCGGTAAGAAAGATACCCTCATATATAATCCTCCCTTCATATAAATTTACAAATCTTGTATATCTTTTTACATTTTATATATCGTCAAAGGCTGTACTAAATTTAACAGATTATAATAGCAAATGACCAAATGTAAGAAAATATTTAGATTTGAGTGTATCTAATCTATATATGGTTAATTCGCGGATAAGATTAATCCTAAAAGACTTATTGCCATTTTGGTTAAAAGGATGTATACTTTAACTATAATATAACTCTATGGAGATGATCATAGTGGAATCAATTCAATCTCTTAGTTTCACTGAGAAAAAAATTCTAAATCTGATTCAAAAGAAAGGTAACATAACTAAAAGCGAGATACTCGAGATTACAGAAATGAAACTTACGTCTCTAAACCGAGTTATGAAGAAGCTTCTTAGTAAAAATCTGATTCTAAAGGTTGGTATTGCAGAATCCACTGGTGGACGAAAGCCAAGTCTTTATGATGTCAATGCAAACTATGGATATATTATTGGTATTAATATTTCAAGGATTTATAGCAGTGTGGTTATAGTAAACATGAAGATGGATATAGTTTCTATCGAAAAATTTACTATGACAGAAGACCATACACCAGAAGTAACTGTTAGAGCTATATCTGAAATTATTAATACTAATCTTGAAAAGCTGAAAATATCGATGGATAAAGTTCTAGGTGTTGGAGTAGGTACAGTTGGTCCTTTAGATAGAAAAAGTGGAATGATGCTAAATGTTAACGCCTTCCCTTCCATCGGATGGGAAAATGTGAATATTAGAAACCTATTAGAAACTCAGGTTAAATTTCCTATTCTCTTAGACAACGGTGCAAATACCGCTGTGATAGGAGAAGCTCTTTACGGTTATGGAAAAGGCTATAAGAATATTGCTTACTTCAATTGTGGTATTGGTATTAGAACTGGTATCACCAATGGCAGTACTTTGATACGTACGATAAATGACACAGAGGATGCCTTTGGACATATGATTATAGATATTAATGGTGAACCGTGTAGTTGTGGAAACAAGGGGTGTATTGAGTCATATTCCTCAATACCCTCTATCGTTAACAGATTTAAAAGGAAAGCCAAAGCTGAGAATACAACGACTATTTTAAAGCCCCTAGTGGACATAAAATACTTTGATATTTGTGACGCTGCAATTCGTGGAGATGAATTATCCAAGAGACTGATAGAAAATGCTGGAGAAATATTAGGAACGGGTTTATCAAACTTCAGTAATTTACTCAATCCAGACTTAATTATATTAAGCGGACCTTTAGTTAATTACTGTAATATATTTTATGATATAGTGGAAAAGACATTCCGAAGCAAAACCTATTTTAAGAAAGAAAAGAAGGTTATCTTTAATAAAGGTGGTCAATTTAAAGACAATTCTATTGCACTGGGAGCTGCTGCTATGTTTTTAGAGCAAATGCTAGAATAAGTATAGTAGGAGTTAAATTTAATCATAGGATTAATCTTTAATAAGAGATGCATATTTTACTATAATAATATGTGTTTCTTTTATAAAAACTTATAACCAAAACGGTCATAAGTTTAAATATATTATTTCTATACATCATGCGCAATGCAATGAATTTTATAGTTCAAACTTTTAAAAATTAAGGAGGCATTTATATTATGGCAATTGAAAGTAATAATGAGAAAATATACGATAGGAATACCAATGATTTGATACTAAGGGACTTTCTTGCCCTTGATCGTACTATTCTTGCAAACGAGAGAACACTTTTAGCATGGATAAGAACTGCACTGAGCGTAATGGTCGCAGGAGTAGGATTTATAAAATTCTTTGAAATGAAGATTATCTCCACTATAGGTTATGGATTGGTACCCACAGGTCTAATAATCTTTATAGTGGGAATATACAGATTTATTAAGCTTCAGAGGAAGTTACCAGCAAAAAAGGCTTAAGATAATTTTTTTAGATAATCCGTAGCGCATCAACCTACTCTATTTATCTTGTTTATACCAAAATAGTATCTGAGGGCTCTTTCTTCCTCAGATACTATTACTAATAATTCAAGAATATATTTAATGGAATAAAAGCTATCTAACAACATTTACTACTGCAACAAGGTCTTCACATCTATTCCAATTCTCATCATCGTAAGCATTGAAAATATAAAAGGTCTTATCATTTATCTTTTCAAGATTAATCCCCTTGCTAACACTAAGAGAGTCTCCTACTTCTATGTATAGAATATCTTTATCTGTGATCGCAGTTTCCTTCCATGCATCCCTATGCCATATACTATAGCGCATTTCAAGAAATTTCAATTGCCCCTTTAGAGTATCCTCTGGGATCAAATTAAAAACTTCTTGGAGATATGGCTGGATAATCCTTAAAGTTTCAAAATCCTCAGAGATAGTATACTTCTGTATTTCTGAAGCATTATTATCCCCCGTGCTACTATAAAACAACATGTATGGGTTTTTATACTTATCTACGTTATCATATTCATTATAGATTACAAACCACGTTACTAACTTATTATTCTTTAACGGCTCTAAAAAATGAACTGAAAAGTTTAACAACTCATTGTTATTTATATCGACACTGCTAACATATATCTCAGATTCAGACTTTATCTGTTTTTCAATTTGTTCTATAGACTCCTGAGTAAATACATCATTTTGGTTAGTTACTTTTATAGGAAATCGCGTCTGAAATAGATTATCTAACAGGATTTTGACTAATATTAACGCCACAATCGCTATCAATATTTTGACCTTTGGCTTTGCGATAAAAGATTTAATTCTTTTCATGTTTTATTTCCTCCATGTAGAAAACTTTAAAGGGGTTATCCTTCAAAAATATATATTCTATCATCACAAAAGACCTTAATTATCTTCTTTTTTGAAGCTATTAAACTGATATTCATACCTTTTTTACAGTTTATCATTGTATCTAATTCTATTTTATCTTCAAAATTTCCAGATAATATTTTTACCTTGGTTGTATACTCGTGAGCTGTTCCATCTCTTACAAAATATGATCTTTTATGTATTATAGGATAATCTGTTATTTTAGCGAATATAGCTGTTTTATCCCAATCCTTTTCAACCTGCTCATTTATGTATTCTAACTCCTCATTTATTACTATACTATTTTGCTCGAAGCTTAATTTTTTCAGATCATAAAGTATATAGCCCTTGATTTTATTCTCTAGTACTTCCTCATTGATTAGTTTTTCTATTTTCTTATCAGAAAAATTTCTTAGAAAAATTGCTACAACAAGCTGTTCATATCTGACTACACTTCTATCTTCACTTTCTAATAATCCATATAACTTTTCCCTAAGATCTTCATCTTCAACTTTACCAAACATTTTTTTGCATCCAAATTCAGTCGCCACATAACCCTTCATCTTGTCTACATTAACATTTAATTCCTCTGCTCTTACATCTGTTAATGCCACCATACAAAGATTCCATTCATCTAGAAATCTTTTATGTACAACCCCTATGTGCCTTCCGTTTTTGTCACATACATTAATAGGCATACTATCACTCCTAGCTCATCATTTTATATAATCTAACTATAAATTTCAAATATCAACTTTTACAATTTGTACCATCTTAATTATTCTTCATATTTTTTACAATTCCTTTTATTTTATTGCTAGTATTATATAACTGAAATATTATATTTAATCAAGTAATTACTATAGTTTAATACAAAAAAGGCACATCTCATAAAGTAATTTTATGAGACATCCCTATAGTTAAACTCAGATTATTCATAGCAAATTTAAAATTCCAAAAGAGATTCAATCGATAGCCCAACTTGATATATAATCCCCTTATCATCCACAATAGCTAAGAATTTAAATAGCTTGCCATCTTCTACTCTCTTTTTAACAGGTGTTGTTACATATTCTACTTCTCCTTTTTTTAGGGAGGAAAAGCTTTCATCAACTTCATACAAGTTTAATCCAATGGATTCTTCTTCATTACAATATCTTATTGTTCCACTATTATCTGTAACATATATGACATCGATCCCAGTTTGAGGAGGCAGGCTATTAATCAATTCATTGTCTAAGGTTCCCTTCTGTAGCACTTCTTTTATGTACGTGACTTCTCTTAACATCTTTCCTTCCATAACTTTGCTGGTTACATATTGCTGCATATAATCCGCATTCTGATTAAGTTCTTCCATAACATCATGGAGAGTTGACATTTTTTCACTTTGTAATATGCTTTGAGCTGTTATTTCTTGCATTTGAGACGATATGTCTTTAGAAAATTTAGTTACATTATCAACTCTTGCATCGATTTCTTCGCTATTTTCCTTTGCCACTTTAATCGATTTATCTACATCCTCAATTTTTACAATACTATCATTTAAACGATCATTTATCTTATTAAGTCCATCCATAGTTTCTGTTATTAAGGTATAACTATCTTCTATATGTGTAGTTTCCTTTTCGACTGACTGTGTAAGGGATAAGATCTCTTGTTGTAGCATGGTAATTATATTCTCTATTTTAATTGATACTTCATTTGTTTCCTTTGATAGCTTACTAACTTCATCGGCCACAACGGTAAAGCCCTTGCCATACTCTCCTGCCCTAGCAGCCTCTATAGAAGCATTGAGGGCTAACATATTGGTTTGGTCTGCAATCGATTTAATTAACTCAATCAATTTTCCTACTTCATTAGAATAAGTTTTGAGTGTCTCTATTTTAGCTCCTGTATCATGAATTAAGTTTCTAGTAATCTTCATTTGATTTTCTATTCCATTTATTGCTGATATACCGGTCTTTGCTGAACCAATGGATTCTTGTGTAAATACTACTGTTTCGCTCATTTCTTTATTCATATTTTGTAAGGAATTAACAATATTCTCTATGCTTTCTGAAACCTGCTGAAGCATCTGGAACTGTTCATTACTGTTCTCACTGGTAATTTCCGTCGAAGCCGCCACATTTTCCATTGCCATCCTCGTTTCGCTACTAACTACACTCAGCTTCTTACTGATTTCTGTTATTTGAGTAGATATATTTACTTGTTGTTTAAAGTTCAATTTTAAGTTATTTATCATTTCTTCTATCTCTTGGATTATGTCATGAGCTAGCGTAACACCTTTCTTCTTAACATCAATCATGAGATCATTGTCGTTAATCCTGCTAATGTAAAATTTTATATCCTTGAATGGCTTTTTATATAACTGAAGAAATAGATATGCCAATACTCCGGAAAATACAGCTAAGATCAATAGACTAAAAGCAAGATTTTTTATTGAGTTTGCAATAACTATGGTGACTATTTGTGTGCTTAATAAAATTATGAAAATCAAAACAAAAAAGCTCATATTTTTACTTTTCAAATAACTCCCCCCTAAATTGAGTATTTCATACCAAATTTCAACAAAAAATTTCACATTTCCTTTGTAGTTTCTTTACAAATTTAGAAGGAAAATCAAACTATTTTGTAAATTTCCTAGGAATTATTTCAAAATTAAAGGCACCTATATTATACAGCTATAGGTGCCTAATCTGTTTAATTCATATTTTGTGAGCTACCATTTGAGAGATACTTTCTTTGACTTATTACATAATAAATGAGATAAATAAAAGAAAGTATTCCAATAAATCTAAAACCTTCAAATATCGAGAGCTCCGTCGATATTTTTCCAAATACTAGTCCTACTCCCATGGTAGCAACTCTCAAAGCAAGGGATTGAAATGACTCAATTGTAGCACGGTATGATGATTCAACCTTATGATGTAAATATCCAGATACTAGGGGTTCTATGATGCTAGAGCTAGCATAAATCAAGATTGTAAAGAGTAATCCATAGATTGATTTTGTAAAGGATAATAATATAAAGCTAAATGAAAATACACTTATTAGGGCAGTATATAATTTACCTTCATCAAGTCTATCCTTTATCTTATATGCTCCCAAGCTCGAAATACTTACAATCATTGAATTTATCGATCCTATTACTCCAAAAAATATAATTGGTATATTTATTTCTCTTAAATATATTTGCCAAAATTCGTCTAAATAGACCATGTTAACACCTATAACTATTCCTAATACAAGTACAAATCTCACTGATTTATGTTCTTTTAGAAAGCTAAGGGCTTGTTTAATATATTTTTTATTTACATCTCCTGTCTCTATTTTTCCTTTGCTAGGTTCAATAAGTACAATGGCAAATCCTAGAGAAATTATTGTACTAAATAGTGACAGCCAATAATTGCTTAGAAAACCAAATCTAACGGCTACTACACTGCCCAGTAATGCTGCTAATGTAACGGAACCATAATCAAAGAATCTTATTCTTCCTAATACTTTTTCAAAATCATTTTCTCTAGCCGTCATCTTCAAAGAATCGTATAATAGTGCATTAATCGCACCACTACAAAGTGCCTTCTGAATAGCAGCTACTCCAATGGCAAGTGCAAAATGCCAAAACTCATAGGCAAATATCAAAATAGCAAATTCTAAGCAGGTAAAAATACTGCCAAGTACAATTAAGTTTTTCCTGCTCCATGCATCGGCCCAATAACCTGTAGGGACTTCTAAAATGACTATGATAACAGCATATATTATCTCTGTATATACAACATGCTGTATAGTCATCCCTCTTTGTTCCCAGTAAAGCCTTTCTATAACATAAGCTAAAATGAAATTATGGAAGAAATAGTATCCGTATAGCTTCCATATGTTACTTTGAATCTTTTCTTTAATCTTCATAAGCTCTCCACCTTTTTTTGATTTAGTAAGTTTTGCTTTAATACAAATTTCTAAGGTGGAGGCCTTACTTTAAATTCTAAATGTTAAGTATGGGCACGTATGAAATTCATAATTTTATCTCCCTTCAAAAAAATTATTGTACTCTGACCATTACCTTTCTATTTCTTGGTCCATCGAACTCGCAAAAATATATTCCCTGCCAAGTACCGAGAACAGGTTTTCCTCCATCGATAAGGATTATCTCTGAAAAACCCATTAGGCTGGATTTTATGTGGGCCTCTGAGTTTCCTTCAAAGTGCTTATAATTATCATCTAATGGAACTATCTTATTTAGCTCCATTACCATGTCACTTTTTACATCAGGATCGGCATTCTCATTTATTGTAACCGCAGCTGTAGTATGTGGAATGAAGATATAGCATACACCTTCGGTTACTCCAGACTCTCTTATTGCTTGTTTTATTTGATTTGTTATTTCAATAAATTCCGTTTGCTTATTTGTTTGAACGTTGAAGTGTTTAATCATATGACTTTTCTCCTTATGTTTTGGTCTTAAATTTTGTTTTACACTCAGGACATGTTATTAATATAGTACCCTTATTTTTAGGTATTCGTAATTTTGTCGTACACTCCATACAGTTTATAACTTTATAATCCAACAGACTTTCAATTTTAGCAGTATCAAGTCCTACTACAACTTCATTACCGATTATAAAGGCTGGAATCCCCATGATCTTTCTTCTCATCATTTCCTGTCTTGCTGCTGTATCTAAGTCAACGTCCTTTTCTATGTATTTTATACCCCTTGTGGAAAGAAACTCTTTCGCAGTATAGCAATGGGGTCATTTTTTACTTGTAAGCATAATTACTTCTTTCATTTTTAACGCCTCCTTATAATCAGATCAATTGTTAACCATAATTTGCAACAGTTCTCTTGTAAAACTCTTGAAAACCTATTCGTTTATATATATTCACAGCTTCTTTTTCAGCACGAAGTATAGCAGTCCTAATTCCTATATTTTTCATTTCCTGTAATGCTACTGTTGTGACAGCCCTTCCCAATCCGTTTTTCCGATACTCTTTCAGTGTAGAAACCATTTCAACTGTTACAATATCTCCTTCAGTAATTGTCATACATGTAGAAGCAGGACGACCATTAAATAATCCTATATAAAAATATGTATTGTCAAGCATAAAAAGATCATAAAACTGTTCATAGGAAAAGAGATCTTCTTCAAAAAGTGCAGTATTTACAATTTCTGTCCATACTTCTAATGTTCTTTCATCTTCGACAGATAGTATCTCGATATTTTCGTTAAACTCTATGTGATTAACAGATGCACCTATATCCATAGCCATGCCACTACCTGTATCATAGTTAATCTTAAAGCCTGCCGTAGACAAAATCTCATGTATATTATCGGGCTTTGAACTTGGTGTAATAAGTATGCCAGATGGTGCCTCACCTTTTTGAATCATATTTACCAATTCATTCATAGAATCTTCAAGGCTATCATCAGGCAATCTAATACTGAAAATCCTCTCAGCTCCCCCAGATGGCACAGACATTATCCACTCAATATCACCAGTGCGCAATTCCAATCCACGTGCCTTTCCTAAAGTTCTCCAGTATAGTTTTGTTCCCTTATCCAGGCAGTCTAGATAATATTGTTTGCTCATTTTTTTCCCCCGTTTTTTATGCTTTATAAAGAAATCACTTTTTCTCATTCCCAACATATATTAAGTCCATTCAATTGAGTGTCTACGATTCTATTTATACAGTACCAGAATGATTTCTTATATTTTAAGCAAAATTATATATTACTTTTACATATTTTTCAATTAATAGCATTACTTACTTCTTCCTCATTTCCTATCTCTCTTGTTTTAGCATCAAAATCCTTCCTAAAGAATACAAATAGAACTCCTAAACTAATAATCAAATATAGCGATAGAAACAGGAAATTCATTCTTAAGGGATATCTATCTATGAATAAGCCAATTGAAGCAAACATTAACATCTGTAGTATTTTTGTGAAGGCATGCTGTAAAGAGAGTAACGAGGCTCTAATTTCCGATTCTATTACTTTATTAACTACTATGTTGTTAATAGTATAATATATTCCAAATGATATTCCCATAACTATTGGTATAAGATATACCATTGAATTATTTTGAATAGACATTAATAAAAATCCTATGGCTATCATAACGGAGGTGATAATAAGTAGGTTTCTGGAGCTATATCTCTCATTTAAATATGCGCTTACTCTAGTTCCAAGGGATTGGAAGATTGTTATTAAAGTATAAAAAATACCGAAATACTCTATCTTTATTTTACTTAATTCTAGATAGGGTTGAAGTAACCAAGTTAGTACATGAAAGCATGGAAAAATTATTATTGAAAGAACTATATAAGCCATAACTGTTTTATTACTGAATGCTACAACTATACTTTTCTTGATTATCTTCTTTGCAGATTTTTCTTTCTTTTCAATATAAGGCTCTTTAAATTTTAGTAGCACCGCGATGGCAACAATATAGAAAATAATTGTACATAGAAAAGGAATATACATTCCAAATCTAGTTAGAAATGGTCCAATTATATATACTCCTGCCGATACCATTAGCAATATACTGCCTAGCTTGCTCATTATTTCCTCAAAGTCTTCCTTTTTATCTAATTCCACAAGTTTATCATAAATATAGGCTGTATCTGCGCCGCTTCTTGCGGCTACACTTAAAGCAATAAAGATTATTCCTCCAATGAAGTGATAGATGTTGTATCCAAGAATAAATCCTACTTCTCCTAATATTAGGCTAACTGCGCTAAATATTAGTACTCCTTTTTTTGAATACTTATCTGCAAACACCCCAGTTAAGTATTCAAATATGATTACTGCCAAGGCATATACTGAAAATATATATGTGATTTCAGAGTGCTTTAATCCTTTATTCGCAAGGAACATAAAAACTATAGGCGTTTCAAACACCATGGAGCTAAAGATGGAATATAGGGAAAAATACCTTATATCCCTCGTTGAGAATAATTTATTCATAAGAGCCTCCTTAAACTTACTATTTTAGATTTACTTTTTCTATGTAACCCCTATATATCATTTTGACCGGTCGTAATCTTATACTACAAAAAATACTGAAAAAAATAAAACCTCAGCTACAGGGATTTCTATCATCGTAATACAAACTAAATAGTCTATCATATAGCTCTTATGTTTTTCATAGTTTTTCTTCCATTTTCTTGACAATTTGATATTTTCAGGCTATAATAAAATAACAAAGGGGAAACATATACCCTTTTATTTGATTGTTAAAAATAGTTACCCAGCTTTTATAGGCTGGGTTTTTTATTTGCATAATTATACATAGAAATGTATAAAAATAAGAAGTCGCCATTGGCAACTTCTCTAATCTATTATCATTTAATTAATCTCTAACTTTACGCTCCAATATTTTTTGATTTTGAACAGAACCCATTCCTAAGGCAACAGTATCTCTTAAAACTCGCTCTCCACCTTCAAGTTTTTCAATCTCAGATCGTTTAACTAGATAGCCTGTGATTCTAATTACATCACAATCCGTTGAATATGCTGAAAAGTATCTCATACCATTTTTAAAGGCGCCCTTGATAATGTCTAATACATAAGATGGATTACTTTTAACTGTGCTATCAAAATTAAATATATCACCGATTCCCGATGGGAAGTATTTATGGTATTTTGCAGCTTGAACTACGTGCTTATAAATCTCAGGCTCATCACCGATTGGAATACGACATCCCGGTGCAGTGCCCATATCGGTATCGATGCCTACCTGGGCATGTAATAGATAGCGACCCTTCGATGCATATAGTTCCTTTAGAGAATGGGCCTTAACTATTTCTTCAAGTTTCTCCATAATTTCAAGCCCCATATCATCGGCAACCTTACTATGGCCAAATCTATTGCTTAAATCATCGCTGTTTTCTACAAAATGATTAACAGCATTGGCCAAACCTACAAGGCCAAACATCCCAGTAAATTTATTTATATCAATTAGTCTTTCCTTCACTAAAAAATTTTCTTCAAAGAAAGGCGTTTCATATATTAAAAACTTAACTCTTTCATCCATATAAGCTAACATGTGCTTAGCAGCATTAGGTAGTTCAACCTCTAAGAACGTCTTAAAATTGTCTGTCTTTTGAGCTAGTTTATGAAGATTCATCCTTACTAAGGTATAACTTCCTCCACCAATATCTAAACCATTATAACAGCTTACTATAGCATAATCCCCTGAAAAATCATCTAAAAACATCTGATGATTTGCAAAACTAGGTTTTGCTGTGATTAATGCTGTATCGATTGCATCCAAAACAAAGGACTCCGGTGTCTCTTCACTTAGTTTAAGAGTTAGATTTGGAATTGAATCCTGTAGTTCTCTCTCTGCCCTAAGAATAAGTCTACCAGCTAAAGAGTCTTCTGGTCCAATATTAGCATGACAGAATGAATCGGTAATCGTTCTATCAATATGCTTTAAAAACCTTTTAATCGCTTTAAAGGATTCTTCATCATCCTTACAGAAGGGATTCAATAGTTTGTCGATGTTTCCAATATATACTGGAAAGGATGATATCGAAGGCACATGTTTATATAGAATCAAAAGGTTGTTTATTGCATCATGTAGATCTTCCGGTGGTTCTAGACCTAAAAATTCACTGCCTTGCTTCATAAATTTCTCATAATTAGGCACGATATATCTCGGTCTATATGGCGCATGACCTTCAAACAAGTCACAAATAACTCCTTCATCCCTTAAGGCTTGTGTTTCCTCGCTAATATTTAAAACATCAATCGAGTCTTCAGCAGCCCTTGCCAATGTCAATACTTTTTGCTCATAGGTAAGAACTGGGTTCTTGATAATTTCCAAAACTTTGTTCATAACAATCACTCCATCGCAATTAGTATTTTAACCACATTGTCGATAGAAGGGTTATTTAACATAGTAGAACGGATAGAAGTCTTTAAGCTCTAATCGACTATAGTGAGCCTACTTATTCTACTATGCTGTTATCATAATTTTAGCATTGTTTTCCCTATTTTTCAACGAGGGGGGAGTGTCTCAGAATGGCAAATTTCTGCGTTATTTGAAATATTAACCAAATTGGCACGTACGTTAGTACTAGCCAAGCCGTTGAAATTTCAAAACCTTGAACTTCACTCATTCTGAAACACCCCGGGGCTGAACTCATAAGAAACCTTTATGAGACAGCCCCATTTAAAATAATAAGTTACTTATTTATTATTTTACCCTTCATTTAATATACTATGAAGTTTTACTAAGAACTTCTCTGTTTGTTCAACAGTTCCTGTACTAACTCTTATCCAGTTATCCCATTTCCATAGGTATCCAGGTCTAATTATTATTCCTTTTTCCATAAGCTTTTGGAATACAACTCTTGAATCCATATTTACATTTACAAATACAAAATTTGCATTGGACTTAATGTATTCTAAGTCCTTTTCCTTAAAGTAGTCTTCCATCATTCCCATTGATTTGTAGTTTAGCTCAACTGTTTTATCTATGTGGTCTTGATCCTCTAAAGCTCCAAGGGCTGCTGCTTGTGCAAGCTTATTGGCATTGAAGACACCTTTAACCTTACCCATTTCTGTAGCAATTTCCTTAGAAGTTAATGCAAATCCTATTCTTACACCTGCGATTCCTGCAACCTTTGAGAAGGTTCTTAGGATTATGGTGTTTGGTCTTTCCTTTAATATATTAAGTGTTTCTGGATACTCTTCATTCACCTTTGCATAATCAAAATAGGCTTCATCAAAGATTATAACAACGTCTTCTGGAACATTCTTAACTAGGTAGTCAATATCTTCCTTAGGCATTATGTTTCCAGTTGGGTTATTTGGATTACAGACATAGATTAACTTCGTCTTATCGTTTATCTTGTTAACAAATCCTTCAAAGTCATGCTTGTAGTTTTTAAGTGGAAGCTTTACTGGAACTCCTCCCATATGGGATACACTAGACCCATACAATCCAAATGTAGTTGTAGCCATAATAGCTTCTTCACCTTCATTAATAAAGGTCTGAGCAATCATTTGTAGAATCTGTTCTCCACCGTTTCCTACTACTACATTGCTATAGTCTAAGCCGTGCTTTTCAGCTATTTTTGTTCTTAGGGTCATTGCAGAAGCATCAGGATAAATATGAATGTTATCTGCTTCCTTCTTTATTGCTGCAACTGCCTTAGGTGATGGTCCTAATGGATTCTCATTAGATGCCAGCTTCTCTACTTCTTCTATTCCTAGCTCCTTCTTTACTTCTTCTATAGGCTTTCCTGGAACATAAGGTGTTATTTTAGATAATTCATTTCTAAATAAGTTTTTAGACATATTATTCTTCCCCCTAAAATTTAGTTTTAAGCTTCAACGTAATCCCTAGCTTTTTCTTCACCCTTAAGTACCCTTAAAGCTCCTAAGGCTAAGGATTCAAGTTCATTTTCTCCAGCCATTATTTCAACAGGTGCTATAAATTTCACTCTTCTTGTAATCCAAGATGTCATCATCTCTGAGTATGCAATACCACCAGTAATAACTATAGCATCCACATCACCTTCTACAACAGTTGCTAAATCACCAATTCCCTTGGCTATTTGATATGCCATAGCTTCATATACTAGTCTTGCTTCCTCATTTCCATCTGCAATCATCTTTTCAACTTCTCTAGCATCGAGAGTATTTAGGTAAGCACAAATACCGCCTTTTCCTCTTAACTTCTTTTGCATAGTTCTTTTATCATATTTTCCAGAATAGCAAAGGTCTATAAGCTTTTTACATGGAACTCTTCCAGCTCTTTCAGGTGAAAATGGTCCTTCATCATCGGATATTATGTCGACCATTCTTCCTCTTTTATGGGCACTTATTGATATTCCTCCACCTAGATGAGCAACAATAAAGTTCATATCCTTGTATTCTTTCTCATACTTTTTAGCAGCCTTGATAGCCATTGCTCTTGAATTTAATGCATGACTAAAGCTTACTCTTGGTATCTCAGGCATACCTGAAACACGGGCTATATCAATCATCTCATCAACGGCAACTGAATCATATATACATGCAAGTATGTTAAGTGGTTTAGCTATTTCATAGGCTATAAGGGCTCCTAGGTTTGAAGCATGCTCTACAACAGGATTATTTTTAAGTCTGTCTACCATAACCTCGTTAACTTCGTAGGCCCCTGATTGTACAGGCGGTAATAGACCTCCTCTTCCAACGACTGCTGATAACTCCTTTACATCAAAGTTGTTATCCTTTAGAAAGGATAGTACTGCTTCCTTTCTCATTTCAAACTGATCCTGTACTCTTTCATACTTCTCTATTTCTTCTACAGGATGGTCTAATGTTTCTGATAGTATCTTCTTTTCATCTTCATATAGTGCAAGCTTTGTAGATGTTGATCCCGGATTTATCGCCAATATTTTATAAGACATTATTTTCTCCCCCTATATAAATTATGCAGTCTTACTTTGTTTCTTTTTAGCAAAGGCTAAAATTGCACCAAGTGCAATAGATAATCCTGCTGCTACTAAAACCCTATACTCCGGTGGTAATAAGAATGTAATTGTATGGGCTGGTATCCAGAAAATCGGTATAGTTTTTACTACAACAAAGGATACAAAACCATTCCAATCGATTTTTGATACTACATCATTTATAGTTACTTTACCTTTTCCATCATATTTCAGGTCTATATATGTATCTGTTATACGATGGAATGCCATCATAGTTGGTGCAAAGGTTAAGTTCATTATCGAACTAACAAAGAAAGCAAATGCAAACTTTGACTCTCCTCCTGGCAGCATGCCATTTGCAAGACTCCCCTTTACTCCCATTGCAAATAATCCAAATATTAGAACTATAACCATTCCTAAAAAGCCCCAAATAGCCGATCTATAAACTATTCCGCTAGGCTTGTTCCAGTCACCTGTAGCAATTCTTATGGCTAATAATTCACCCATCGTTGCAAGTATTGCAAATTTTATAAATCCACCGATATAAGGATGATTTGTAGTAAGTTGTACAAACATCTCATGGGTTGCAGGTAATACTAATATTAATACGAATGCTGCTAGGGCTGAAAGCCATAAAAAATCTCCTTTTTTCAAGGTACACCCTCCTTTTATTTATTCTGTTTAGCATCTATGAATCTTACTTTAAGTCAGACAACTTCTAGGTATTAAACCCGGATTATTCATGAAAAATCCGGGTTTAACATTGTAATGGGCTAAAAAAGTTATGAAATTTATATCACATTTAAGCTATTTAACTAAATCCATACCTACTTTTATAGCTTCAATGTTAATATCAATAAATCTTTCCTTTACGTTTTCTCTTATGATTCTTTCCCAATCTATTTCATCAAGACCCATAGATTTTACTAGGGTACCAAGAAGGATTACGTTCATAACCTTGGCATTTCCAAGTTCCTCTGCCTTCACTGTCGCATCTACAACAGTTGCATTTGCTTTTTCCTTTAAATGCTCAATTATTCCTTCTGGATAATCTACCTTTCCGTTAAGGATTGGCATTGACTCTATTTCAAAGTCATTTACAACAGCTTTACCTTCTGGCTTTAGATACTTTAACCATCTTACAGCTTCCATTTTTTCAAAGGAAACCAATATATCTGCTCCACCGATTTCTATAACAGGTGATTCTACCTTATCTCCATATCTAACCTGAGATGATACAGAACCTCCTCTTTGAGACATTCCGTGGATTTCACTCATTTTTACGTCATATCCAGCTTCCATAAGACCTATTGTTAAAAGCTTACTTGCAAGGATTGTACCTTGACCACCTACTCCTACTAAAAGAATACTCTTTGTCATATTATTTAACCTCCTTAGCAATAGCATTCACTGGACACGTTTGAAGACATACTTCACATCCTACGCAATGCATTCTATCTATACTTGCTTTTCTAGTTTCTTTGTTGAATGATAATGCTGGACATCCTGTCTTGATACACTTTCTACATCCAATACATTTTTCATGATCTATCTCACACTTCTCAGTAAATGCACCTACAAACTCTTCTTTATCTTCCTTAGAGAACTTTTTAAGGACACAAGGCCATCTAGTGATGATTACTGAAGGCTCATCTAATTCTAATGCCCAATCAAAAGTTTCCTTAACTAACTTAAGATTATTTGGATCAATAGATCTAATATGCTTCACACCGCATGCCTTTACAAGTGCTTCAATATCTACCATTGTAGTTGGTTTTCCTTGTAGTGTATATCCTGATCCTGGGTTTTCCTGATGTCCTGTCATACCAGTAATTCTGTTATCTAGTATAACGTTTACTGTATTACTTCCATTGTAAACAACATCTAGTAATGAGTTGATTCCAGTGTGGAAGAATGTAGAGTCACCAAGTACAGATACAACTCTCTTACCAGAACCCTCTTTCATGTTGAATACCTGCTGAGCTCCGTGACCAGCACTTATACTTGCTCCCATACAGATATTGAAGTCCATTGCATTGTATGGTTCAGCAAATCCTAATGTATAGCAACCTATATCACCAGAAACCATAACATTCTTTCTCTTTCCAAGTTCATAGAAGAATCCTCTATGTGGACATCCTGCACAAAGAGTTGGAGGTCTACCAACAACCTTAGTCTCATCGTATTCTATAGACGGCTTTGCTTCACCAAATACTGATTTTCTTATTACATCGGCAGTCATCTCTCCAGTGTATGGGAAAACGTCCTTACCGTGGCACTCTATTCCTAACATTTTTAAATGTTCTTCTATATATGGATCATTTTCTTCTATAATGTAGATCTTATCAACCTTACTTGCAAATTCCTTAATCTTATCACTTGGTAGCGGATTAGTGAATCCAAGCTTTAGATATGATGCAGTATTACCGAATACTTCCTTTGCATATCCAAAGGCAACACCTGATGCTATAATACCGATCTTTGTATCATTCCACTCAAAGAAGTTAAGCTCAGTTTCGTTTGAGAATTTCGCTAATTTATTTAACCTTTCCTCTACCTTTATTCTTAATTGTCCCGCATGGGCTGGTATAGTCATATATTTCTTTATATTTTTAACGTATTCTTTTATTCCTACTTCTTCTCTATCGTAACATTCAACTATACCCTTTGAGTGACAGACTCTAGTTGTCATTCTAAGAAGTACAGGAGTATCATATTTCTCACTTATTTCAAGTGCAGTCTTTACCATATCCTTAGATTCTTGACTGTCAGCAGGCTCTAACATCGCAATCTTAGCAAATTTTGCATAGTTTCTATTATCTTGCTCATTTTGTGATGAATGGTGACCTGGTTCGTCAGCAGTAATAAGAACCATACCACCGTTTACTCCTGTATATGCAAAAGTAAATAGTGGGTCCGCAGCAACGTTTACACCTACGTGCTTCATAGCTGCAAGAGTTCTTGCTCCAGCAATAGAACCACCGATAGCAGCTTCTAATGCAACCTTTTCATTTGGAGCCCATTCTGCTAATATGTCACCTTTGTATAGGGCAACGTTTTCCAATATTTCAGTACTAGGTGTTCCAGGATAAGCTGATGCATATTTAACGCCTGCTTCATATGCCCCACGGGCTATGGCCTCATTACCAGTTAATAACTTTTTCATTTCTTCACTCCTTCTATTGTTGTCCAAAATTTTATTAGAAATATAATTTATTAAAACCTATCTACTTTACAGCTGAAGCTGATAATACCAATGACAGATACTTCTCTTCAGATGTAGAACCTCTAGATGTCAATACTATAGGAACCTTAGCGCCTACAATAAATCCAGCCATCTTAGCATTTGCTGTATATACTAATGACTTACCTAGGATGTTACCCGCTGTAATATTTGGAACAATTAATATATCAGCATCGCCGGTAACTTCACTTTCAAATCCTTTAATTTTAGCAGATTCTTTACTCATGGTAAGGTCATAGGATATTGGACCTTCTACAATACAGTCCTTTATTTCTCCATTTATATTCATTTGTTTTAACTCATCTGCATCAATAGTTTCAGGCATTTTAGGGTTCACCTTTTCAACGGCAGTAAGCACTGCTACTTTTGGACTTTCATATCCCATAGCTCTATAGGTGTCTACCGCATTCTCTATTATTTCTTTCTTTTGCGCTACATTAGGATACATCATCATCCCACCATCTGTAACGGCTAAAAGCTTATGATAGGTAGGAATCTCATGGATTACCACATGGGACATAATTCTTCCTGTTTGTAGACCTTTTTCCTTATCCACAACAGCCTTTAATAGATCAGCAGTTTGGATTTTACCCTTCATTATAAAATCTACTTTATCGCTATTAACAAGCTCTACTGCTTTGACAGCAGCTTCTCTATCATCAGCAGCATCAATTATAGATTCCTCATCCAAGCTTTCATTTAGTTTAGCTAGAACTTCTTTTATCTTTTCTTTGCAACCTATTAGAATCGGTTCAACAATCTTATCCTCTTTAGCCTTAAATACAGCTTCTAATGTATGCTCATCCTCAGCTACAACTACTGCAACCTTTTTTATGGATTCAAGATTTTGAACCTTTTCAATCAACTCATCAAAACTCTTGTAAACCATTCTATCCCCCCTCTGATTTTGCATTTATCTTTAAATAAATTACTTTCTTTAAATTTCCCATAAATATCTACCTTAAATATATAGCAATATTCATGCCAAAAAAAATACAGGCTCAACACCTGTATTTTCCAATCTTTCTTATAATCAATATTTATTTCACGTTAACTAATGTTAACCTTGTGTTTACTTTTGTTGTCATTTATTAATTTTCTTCCAAAGGGCCGTTCTACTTATTCCTAGCATATTTGCAATTTCAGTCTTTGTAAGTCCCTGTCTTAAGAGCATATCGATAATCTTGTCTTCGATAAATCTATTGATTTCTTTTAAGTCTAATGTTCCCTTTAGATTTTTTTCCTCCAAGTTGCTATGTCTTATTATTTCACCTTCATCTAAATTAATCTCATTCAAAAGCAAATATCCCTGAGCTACATTTCTAAGCTCCCTTACATTACCGGGCCAATTGTAGTTTATCAGTTTTTCTTCTATATCCTTATCAATAAGTGCATCTACATCATTCCCAGCTAACTGCTTCAAATAGTAGGTAAATAGCGGCATGACATCCTTTTTTCTTTTTCTTAGAGGCGGAATGTTTACCTGAAGTATGCTGAGTCTATAAAACAGGTCCCTTCTAAAGCTTCCATCGTCAACCTTTCTCTTTAGCTCTTCATTGGCCGCAGCAATCACCCTTACATCCAGTGGGATTACATAGTCTGATCCTATTCTCATTATTTCCTTTTCTTCAAGTACCCTTAGGAGCTTTGCCTGAAGGTTTAATGATATACTATTTATTTCGTCTAATAATATTGTTCCTCCATGGGCTAATTCAAAGAGTCCCGGTTTTCCTCCCTTTCTTGCTCCGGTAAATGCCCCTTCTTCATATCCAAAAAGCTCACTTTCAAGGAGATTTTCCGATATAGCCGCACAGTTTATTGCAACAAATGGTGAGTCCTTCCTCTGACTTATGTTGTGCATACCTTGGGCTATCATTTCCTTACCGGTTCCACTTTCACCATATATGATTACAGTACATTCACTTGCGCCTACCTTTTTTGCCTTCTCTATGGTTCCTTTCATAATAGGATCATTAGCTACTAAATCCTCAAATTTATATTTTGCATAAAGTCCCTTTTTATTAAGCTCATATCTTATTTTCTTCTCTAGCTTTTGGAGTTTTGTAATGTCTTGAAAGGAACATAGAACTCCGTGGGTATTTCCATCAACCTTTAGTATCGATGTGTTTGTAGTTATAGTTAGACTTTCTAGGTATTTTATTTCACCATGCTTGTCTACTCTATTTTCTAAGATATCTATCATAAAATCCAGAGAAGGAAGAACCTTTAATAGTTCTCTATGCATAACATCTTCGGCATCTTTTCCAAGTAGTTCCTGAGCTCTCTCGTTATACAGTATGACCCTCTGCTCATTATCCACGGCGATAACCGCATCATGAACTCCATCTAGAATTGTCTTTAGAACCTCTGTTTTGAATTTTTCATCTTCTAAGTTATCTACAAGCTCTTTAGCGTATTTTATTGTCTCATATATAGATTCCTTACTTGCATTTATAAAAACATTGTCCATACCATATGCCCTGGCAAAGGCACAGGCAATCCCACTACCTACAATGATAACATCATCTTTCTTATCTCGATATTTTTCAACTCTTTCCTTTATTTCATCCTTTTCTTTAAACTTTTCTAGGATTATCTCCGCGTTAATAATATCCTTCCATTCATCGTAATTAAAGTATACTTCATCCCAAATCACTAGAACTATTTCCTTCATGTGCTTCCTTGCTCTTTTTATTGCCTGTAAAACATCTATGGTAGTTATTTTAAGGCGTACTATGGGAATATTTACAGTACCGCTAATATGCTTATATCCTCCACTCCTTGCAACAACAATCTTTGCGCCCTTATTTTCAAGGATTTTCCCCTGACTTTCCATATTGTCAGGATCTAGCATATCTATTATTATGTTTCCCTCTTCAACGTCGTCTAAAAACAATTCCGTTATACTGTTCTTAAGTTCAATATCCGAGGCTATTACACCTATTCTTTTATTCATAAAAATTCTCCTTCTGGATAACAAGTTACTTAATTAAAAGCTCTATGTTGCTTATTTATAAGTTACTACTCTTATTATATAAAAGAAAACCCTATTAGCTCAAGTATACCTAATAGGGTTTAATAATTCTTTTATACTTATTCTATTTATATTATTTTTCTAGAATTATATTTCTAATAATGCTTTAATCGCCTAAACCTTATTAAAAAATTTGAGACTTAAATTATTAAATGTCCTTATAGCAGTGGATAAAATCCTGGTATTTTCATGAGTATAAGGTTTAGAGGAATTAGAATTAGTGCCAACAACAGCGCCATAAGAGCACCTGTCACAGCCATATCTTTAAAATCAATTCTCTGACTTCCATAAACTATCGCACCTGCTGTTCCTGCCCAAGGGAACATCAGTCCAACAGCTCCTATTGCTATAAGCTTAACTCCCACAAGTGGATGAATACCAGTTTTAGCTAGTAATGGGATGAGTAAAGTTGACATAGTCGCAGCGGTTGCCATCCCAGCAAGGAAGTTTGTCATTAGAGGTGTCACAATTGCAGCAATTATAACCAATGTTATTCCATTTAGTCCGCTAAGGTGATTAGCAACGTATTTAATTATTCCTAACTCTGTCATTAAACCTGAAAATCCAACAGCTGAAGTTACAAGGAATATAACGTCCCAGTTTAGTGATTTTGCATCGTTCACAGTTAAGAATGCCTCATTATTTCCCTTGCCATTTGGAATTATATACAATAGGAATAATCCTAAGAATGATATCCAATAAAAATCCATACCTTTTATTTTAACAAAGGTCTGCATTATCCAAAGAATAATTATAAATCCTACAAGTACACTAAGAATCTTTTCACTCTTGGTAATCTTGCCAAGGGCAGCTTTTTGATCTTGAAAATATTTAACTCCACCTGGAATTTCGTGTATTTCATGTTTAAAAAGTATCTTTAATAATAAATACGCTGCAATCAAAAATGCAAAACCTGTTATAATTCCTGGAATCAACCATTGAAAGTATGATATCGCTACACCAGTTTGTTCTTCAAATAGAGAAAGAACTAGAGCGTTTTGAGGAATGGCTTGTATTGTCATCATCCCTCCTGCTAGCTGTCCATATGCACAGGCTAAGATAATATGTGATCCTAGTTTAACTTTGTTGTATTTTAGGCCCTGCTTCTCACTCTCTTTATGAATATGATCAATAACGGCAACACCTATAGGTATAGAAACGATTATACCTACGATACCAAATGTTGCTTGCATCAAACATGTAGCTAGCATATACATTATTATAAACCTATCTATCGAACCATTAATCCATCTGAGTGCTAATAAAGACAATGAAAGTCTCTCCCCAATTCCATATCGTCTTATGGCCGTTGCAAGTAAAAATACGAATATTAAAAGAAATGTTATTCTTTGTCCAAATAGTTTGGTAACAACTATTTTCAAATTCATAATATCTAGAACTGGAAATAGAAGAAGTGGCACTAGTGAAGTGGCGATCCAAGGAATGGGCTTTAGAACCCACCAAGCTATTAACCACATATATATGGCCAAGCACATTCTAGCCTTTATATCCAGACCTTCTAAAGGAATGCTATATACGATAAAAAATAATATTGGTCCTAACAATAATTTAAACAAATTACTCAATTTCGATTTAGCATTTTCATTATTCACTACATTGGTTGACATATTTTTCCCCTCCATATCAATATAGTTTCATTCTTTGCTTTTCTCTATTCCAATACCACCTTGATACCCGAGGCTGTCGCAACCTTATAGATGACAAATATTGTACATTTTTATCTTTTTTATTCTAGAAAAATAACCAATAGAGCCTTTCAAGTAGACCTTAATTTTTTTTATTTCAATTCTTAATTGGGGCTTTAGAATATGTCAGAGCTTTCACATTAATCCAAGTGATATCTAAGCCCCAATTAGTATATAATTTATTAATCTTTAAAATGTCATTACTTTATTTGTGATTTACAAAAATCGGTGATGACCATGCCATATGTCCATCTGCTTGAACTACCTTAACCCAATATGGATTTAATCCTTCTTTGATATTAGAATCCTTATAACTGAAGTTAACCTTATAAGCTTCATATTCTTCAGATTTAACTACTGGCTTTTCTGTAGTAAGTCCTATCTTAGCGTTTAAGTTAACTCCACCACCTTCAAACTTTAATGGCTCTTCTGTTAATTCTGATACCTTAACATTAAATGAAACTGGTTTAGAGCTGAATGAAATAACAGCATCATCGGGAGCTTCTATCTCTAAATATAATCCATCCATATCACCGGAAGTTGTAGAATGCCAGTCAATCCACTGATTAGTAACATTTACAAGTCCCTGTTCGATTCTATCGAAGGCAATCTCTTTAGCACTGCAAATCTTGCCTTTGCTGATGCTTAAAATACCATCCCAGTTTGTTGATTTACGTCTTCCAGTGGTCATAACGCCTTCCCACATAATCTTTACTTTCCTGATATTTGTAGAAATATCTTCTTCATTCTTATAGCTTTCTTTATATATTGTTTCATTCCCATTGATGATCTCAACGGATTCTATTGGTGCTGTACCTACAACATTCACATCGATTACAGGTTCTTTGTCTAACGTTATCTCTTCACCCATATAGTGTCCATCTATTTTAGCGTCAAGAGCTATTCTTGCAAATGTAGTCGCATAGACTCTTCTACTTTTTATGGCTTCCCAAATGCCTTCTCTTGTTAATTCCTTTGCATATACTGCTGTAAATCCATTGGCAACATCAAATGCAGCCGCTAACTGTTTTACATTTTGTAGTGGATAGGATAACCCTGGTCTACATGTATGATCGTCACTGGTAGCAATAAAACCAACCTTCAGACCTCGCTTCATAGCATCTCTTGCAAACCATTCAAAGGTCCCATGGTGAGAATGAATTTCTATAACCGGTGTGAATTCTGGATCATGATAATTTAAATTACCTGGTCTACCGCCAATGTGAGGTATAACCATTACATCCTTACGCCCTCTAAATTCTTCCCAAAGCTCAGAAATAGGGTATCTATTGTTGTCATTTGTTTCACCATCTTTATAGCTAGTCCAGTTACAATGTGGATAGAACTCCTCATCGTCACCCATAAAGTAAACATTATGGTCTCCACCACCAGGGAAATTTCCAGACCATTCGTAGCCTAAGAAGGTAACAAAGCGACCTGGCTCATAGTATTCTTTAGTCTTTTGTTTTACTTTCTCCCATTTCCACTGAGAAACCTCAAAATCATTACCCTGCCATCCTGTGAAATCGATTGCCGCAGGTCCACGTCCAAAGCTAAAATATTCATCTAGCGAACCTGTACCTATAGTTAACGCTGTTTGACCGTGGGCATCTCCCCAGTAGAGTTTATACTCATCATGTTCTCCACAAATTATTCCATTACTAACTGCTTGTAATCTATGTGGTGCATATTCAGCCTCTATATGATATGTGCCTTCTACATCAATTTTATTTCCTGGTATTCTTACAAATCCGCCATCGCCTTTGTTGATTTTTACTACATTTGGAATACCAAGGCTTTCCTTAGTTTGATATGGCCTTAAAGCAATTTCTCCTTCAAAATCAGTACAAGGGTTACCCCACTCATCTAGTACACGTACTACAATATCAAATTCTTCATTTTTCCTTACCTTAGATGGCAACACTACCTGAACCTCACTAATCGGACCTGATACAACCTTCATTTTAGGCGAATCTTCAATCTCCTCATAGCGACAAACATTTAGTGGATCTACAAAGACCTTATACTCATGTTCTGATTCCACAAAGGTCTGAACACGTATTCCAGGGCTACCCTTAGAACGATCTCCAAATACTACCTTGATTACATCACCTTCATGTAAATCTCCGTCACGTACCTTGATTTCTAAACAATTGTGGAATGGCCTTTGATGGACGCTTTTCTTATAATGTAAAATGGCATTTCCGTTTGTTGTAACTGTTGTATAACCGAAGCCCTTCGGATCATCGAATTGCGGACCTTCCCAGTCACTTACACTTCTCCATGCAATACGAATATTTCCGCTATCGTCCATTCCGTATTTGCCAACTACATATTCCAGCGTTGTTGATATAACTGATCCTGCCACAACCTCAGTTTCAGTTGTTATCTTGGCTGATCCTAAGTACTTATTTGTTAGGCGCATTTACATATCCCCTTTATCTTTTATTTTTTTACTATCATACTTTTGCTAATTCTAAATCTTAGATTTGTAAATTAATGGATATTATTATAGAATTTAAAGGCCTTTGATTATTATTGGAATATTCAGCTTATTCTTAATCTTTATAACAATTCTATCATTTAAAGACCTCGACTGTATATTGTCTTTTATATGTCTTTTATTGTTGAAATTTTTGTTATATAATATTATCAAAATAGATTTCATAGGAGGTACTTGATGAAGTTAAAAATAGGGATTGTGGGTCATAGAAGAAGGATGCAAAAGATCAATGAAACAGCAAAGGCATACTTCAAAAATATAGAAATAGTTACTATCCTTATAGATGAGATACCTAATACTACTGAATTTGTTAAAATGATTAAGTCTGCTGAACAATATTTAGACGGAATAATATTTACAGGTCATGTTCCCTATGACATCTTAATTAATGTAATGATTCCTAAGATACCATGGGATTATATTCCTAGAGATTATAGTCAACTTCTAAGAACCTTTTTAGAAGCTATACTAATACATAAAAAGAGTATCTTCAAAGTTAGTATTGATTCCTATGATATGGATACGGTTTTGAGAGTTTATGATGAAATTGGTATTGAAAAGGACCAATTAAATATTTTTATAGCCGACCAAAGTTTATATGACGATAACTTTTTTCAATATCTAAAATCATTTCATGAGAAAAATTTTTATGAGAATAAAGTCTCCTGCTGCATTACCGGTTTATCAAATGTTTATACTTATCTTGTAAGTAAGAATATTCCATGTCTTAGCTTAGACCCAACAGCCGATGTCATAAAACAGACCCTACATCGCTTTCAATTGAGAAACGAAGCCAACATTAATAAGAGTAGTCAAATTGTGGTACTTTCAATCGAAATAGATCTGACAAGTGAATACTCGTTAATCAGTGAAAATGAGTATCAGATTATGGTGGAGAAAATGAAGGTTTCAGAGGATATTTATTTATTTGCTCAGAAAATCCAAGGAGCCGTAGTAGAGGTTGGAGTTAGGGGATACCTCATTTTTTGTACCAAGAGCATTTTAGAAAGAGAAACTAAAAACCTTCAAAAGCTTGATCTCTTGAAGGTAATATCTGAAAATACTTCAAATACCCTCAGTGTAGGCATCGGATATGGTATTACTGCAAGGGAAGCTAAATATAGTGCAAATCTAGGCATGCAAAGAGCTAAAAAGAATGGAGGAAATCAAGCATTTGTAGTCTATAACGGAAAGAACTTTGTTGGTCCTATTCTCGCAGATAAAGATGAAGATGACCCACAGAAGGTTCTAATCGATGAGACGTTTCATAATATTGCTAATGAAACAGAACTAAGTATAAATACTATATTCAAATTACATTGTATAGCAGAACAAAATAAGAAAGACTGCTTTACCCCTAAAGAGTTAGCAGCAGATTTTGGAGTTACTTTACGAAGCATGAATAGAATCCTCGAGAAGCTTGAAAAAGGAGGATATGCGGAGATTGTCGGTAAGAGGGTAATGTCAAATGCAGGTCGACCAAGTAGGATTATAAAGATATTGTTTTAAAGTTATAAAATATTTCTTATTACAGATCCTTAGCTAAATCAGCTAAAAGCTGAGATGTAGAATTAAGTTCTTGAATGGCCGCTCCAATTTGCTCTGTTGTTTCGGCTTGAATATTTATGATAGAACTTGTCTCATTAATAGCTGAGTACATTTCATCAACAGAAGTTTTTATGCCATCTAACAGGTTTTTAATATTTCCAACGGCATTTTTAGTTTCATCGGATAGTTTTCTTATCTCTTCTGCAACTACAGAAAATCCTCTGCCATGTTCTCCAGCTCTGGCAGCCTCAATAGCGGCATTTAAACCAAGCATATTTGTCTGATCCGATATATTTTTTATATATTGTAAGATGCCATCGGTCTGACCTACTTGGTTTCTTGCCTCCATACTTTTTGTAGAAATATCATTTGAAGAGTCAGCAATTTTATGGGCTCCAGAAGAAATTTCATCAATACTTGCTGTTATCTCCTCAAGGGCTGCAGCAACGTTCTCAGAAAGTCCATTAAGCCTATTTTGTTTTTCTACACTTCTAGAGATGCCAAGACAGCCTATACACACTTCATCATCATTCCTTATTGGAATTGCAACGGATTTAAAGGGTATTCCAAATGCGGACTTGTCAACATAGCCTACTACTTTCTTATTCTCTTGAATAGTTCTATACAATAATCCACCTTCTTTAAAACGTCTCCCCTTCTCAAATTTAATATCAAGCTTCTGGCCAGGAGAGTAAAATACTACTTTTTCAGTATCGGTTATTGTTGTCATAACGTCCTCATCAAAAATACCTTTAATATACTCAGCAACTTCAACAAGTGAATCCAAAATACTTTTTTCATTGTATTTCATCATCTCAACCCCTTCCAAAAATATTCTATCGGCAAAGCCATAAAAAAAAACTCTATATTGTTTGAATTTTTCAATAATTTTATCATTTAAATAAGTTAGCTGTATATTGTCTTTTATATGTCTTTTATTTTTGGAGCATATATTTTGTCACATTATCATTTTTTTCCAATTGATGATTTTAAAGTTGTTTCAATGGGTATAATATAAACCACAAATTTAAATTGGAGGTATTTTCATGAATGATGTTATTCGCACATTTACAAATCACAGATCAATTAGAAGTTATTTAGATAAAGATGTTTCAGACGAATATATAGACTTAATAGTAAAATCTGCTCAACATGCTCCTTCATCTATCAATGGTCAACAGGTTAGTATTATAGCCGTTAGAAATAAGGACACTAAAAAGAAAATAGCTGAACTTTCAGGCGGTCAACCTTGGATAGATGAAGCACCCGTATTTCTATTGTTCGCATTAGATTTTTACAGAGCTAAAATTGCTTGTGATAAAAACAACGAAGATATAGTGATAACTCAGAGTTTAGAAAGTATAATGGTTGGTAGTGTTGACGTTGGTATCGCCATGGGAAATGCTATAGGTGCTGCTGAATCTTTAGGTCTTGGCATAGTTCCCATTGGCGCTGTAAGAAATGAGCCAGAGGAGTTTGTTAAGCTATTGAATTTACCTGAATATGTTTACCCTGTTGCTGGTCTTGTAGTAGGGTATCCAAAGGATAACTCCGCATTGAAACCAAGACTTCCAAAGGAAGCAGTTTTCCATGAAGAGTCATATAATCATGATCTTGAAAGTATTATTGACAGGTATGATGAGGAAGTAAGTAAATATATGATAGAAAGAACTAATGGTGAGGATGATAAGAGTTGGTCCCAGGGTATATCTAAATTTTATAAATTTGTTTATTTTCCTAAGGTTTATCCTTCTATTAAAAAACAAGGATTTGATAATAATAAGTAGGTTAAATATATTAAAACCCTCTAAATTAGAGGGTTTTAATATTATCAATATATGCCATCACCGATGCCGATAGCTCTATTTTTCTGTATAATTTATTAGTATTTAAATTTACATATATATGGTTAACCTAAAAGCAACTTTTTCCTATATTTCTCAACATTTCAATACCTTTAATCTCATTATCATACATTGGAACTTGAAGTATATAAGATCTATCAAATCGTTCTTTTATTTCATCTAAATATTTTAGCTGCATATTTCTTCTATTTTTAAAGAAAGGGGTTATAGCTTGCTCTTCTGGAATTATAAGATTTGCAACAGCTAATTGAGTTTTTATTCCAACTGTTTCTAATTCTTTTGATGCTCTATACGCTTCTATGATTGGAGTTTTTTCTGGATACACTACAAAAGCAAATGTAGTTCTTTCTCCATCCTTTAACATCTCTATAACCTTTTGAAACTTCTCTTTTTCTTTTTTATCCCCTTCACTTATTTCAGTCGACTCTCCAGCTTTAAATTGAATTTGCTTACTCCAATCCATTGGAAGTTCCAGTAGCCTGAGTGTATGTCCTGTAGGTGCAGTATCAAATACAATTACTTCAAAATCTTCTAGATTAGCATATTCGATAAACTTTTGAAAAGCTGCCATTTCTTCTGTACATGGTGAATCCAATTCTTCTTCCATAGCCATTACAGTTGTTTTGTCAAACTTTTCTCTAGCATCTAACAATACCATATTCTTATATTCTTCCGTTGCTTTCTTTTGGTCAATCTTTACTGCAAATAGATTATCTACCCCATCTATTTGCGTAACTGAATCTGTAACAGGCTTTTCTAATACATTTCCAATATGTGCTGCAGGGTCGGTTGTCATGAGTAGAGTTTTATAGCCTTTTCTTGCAGTTTGTATTGCAGTAATACAAGCCATAGATGTCTTCCCTACTCCACCTTTACCTGAAAAGAATATATTTTTTCTTTTTCCCTTTTGAGGATAGATAAGATTCTCTATACTCTTCTTATCACTATTCGCCTTAAATAATCTTTCTCCGCTCTTTCTAAACATTCCTATACCTTTAAGCTCTGAGTCAAATAATTCCATCGTTACTATAGCTATATCTGTAAATGTTTCCTTTGCTTTTGCCAAGTAACTTTGCTGCATATCATATCTTGATTTAAAGAATTGATTTATGGCTTCTTCCTTTGGAATAAATCCATTAATAATTATTTTTGTTGTATTTATGCCTAATTCTTTTAGCTCATTAGATGACCTTATTGTTTCTTGTAGAGAAGTTTGCTCCGGCTGCATTACAAAAATAAAATCTGTTTTATCTGTATCTCTCAGTTTTTCAATTGCATTATCGTATTTTTGCTTACTTTCCTGTATTAATGATACAGGCCCCATACAGGTTTGCCCACTCCCCTTTGCACTTTCCTCGATATGTTTACTCCAATCTACTGGCAACTCTAAAAGTCTAATTGTATGTCCAGTAGGCGCAGTATCAAAGATTATAATATCAAAGGTATCCTCCTCCATAAAGTCAATGAATCTGTCAAAGGACGCCATTTCTTCTGTACATGGTCCACTTAACTGCTCTTCGGCAATTTTAATAATTTCTTCGTCAAAAAGCTCCCTCATAGGCGCTAAAGATCTTTCTTTATACTCATTTGTAGCCTTTTCAGGATCAATCTCCATTGCAAATAAGTTTGCTATTCCATCAATTTCCGTTACCCTATGACCTATTTCCTGTTCAAAGACATCAGATAGATTTGCTGCAGGATCTGTTGTAACTATTAATGTTCTTTTTCCCTGGTCAGCATAATACACTCCCGTGGTGCATGCCATTGAGGTTTTACCTACTCCTCCTTTTCCAGAGAAAAATATAAATTTAGTTTCCATTTTATTCATCTCCTAAGCTTTTTTCCATCTCTTCAAGGGTTGGATATTCATTAGCCTTAATAACCTCTCCATTAACAGTCGTTACTGGAAGTACTTTTTTTCCATTATCTTTTACTAGTTTATACACTTTTTCATTTTCCTTAAATTTCATTGGCTGTTGTGTTATCATATACCTTTCAATCTGAATATCTTCATATTTCTTTTTTAAGTGCTCTATATTCTCCATTAGTTTCACTAATTTTTCGTCTACACTGGGTCCACAAACACCAGTTGGACAACACATTGGTGGCTCAAAAAATTCTATTTTCATTGATTTATCCTCCTTAAAACACTGATATATATAATGGGGATGTCTCAGAATGGCAAATTTCTGCGTTATTTGAAATATTCATCGACTTGGCACGTAATTTAGTTTTTACAGTTCACCATTCTTTACTCTTTCAATTAACTCTTCTACTTTTGTCTTTATAATATCTCTTGTTTCTCTAAATCCCTCAATAGGTCCTCCTGATGGATCTTCAAGCCTCCAGTCTTCTGAATGCTCACACGGTACATAGGGACAAACTACATTGCATCCCATAGTTATTAAGATGTCTATTTCTTCTGGAATATCTGTTAAAAGCTTTGGATGATGATCACTCATATCCACTCCTGCTTCCTCCATTACCTGTACTGCTCCAGGCTTTACTTGTGGATAATCCTCAGTACCTGCTGAATACACTTCAAGCACATCATTACCTAATTTCTTAGCCCAGCCTTCTGCCATCTGAGAACGGCATGAATTGTGAACACAAACAAATGCTACCTTCTTTTTCATGATAAATCCTCCTTAGTCATAGTCTTTACACAATGTTTTTTTGTATCCTTAAACCAATGTCTTGTATTGTTGACTATTTTAACTAGAATTAGTATCTATGGTGCTTATACTATACTCAAAAATTAAATTTTGCCTTGCTTCTTAGTTTCCTATGACATGATTTTACTTCTTTATTTTCTTAATCTTTCACCTTCAATTTAATCGTCTTCGCTACACTTGTTCTTTATAACACCTTCACATATACATTTTTCTTTATATGACGATAAATAATTTATAAAACCAGATAAATCATCAAAAGCATCCTTTTTAAGTGAATATCTAGTCCACTTACCATCTTTTCTTGAATTTATAAGTTTTGCATACCCTAGTATTTTCATATGGTGTGATATAGTAGGCTGCGTAAGATTTAGACCCTCCATTATGTCACAGGCACAAAGTTCACCACATGAGAGCATATCAATTATTAGAAGCCTATTTTTATCTGAAAGTGCTTTAAATATCTCAATTTTTTCTTCCATGAAATCACCTCTCACCACAAATCACATAGATATATTTATATATATCTATGTGATAATAATAGTTCTTTATTCTATTTTTGTCAATATACTATCTATGAAATTTCATTTTCTCTTTCAATACTCTATACTATAGCTTTCATTTAAGTTTACAATTTGAAAAAATAATTAAAATAAAAAGGCCATCCAATTCTAGATTTTCAATCTATTGAAGACAGCCTCTTTAGCAGTTATTTCAAATTATCAATTTCAAGATCTTCCATATCTTTTTCTTCTAATCTTCTTGCTACCGATTGCTCAACCAAGGTCTTTACTAGTACAGTAACAGGAACTCCAAGAAGCATTCCCCAAACACCCATAATAGCTCCACCTACTGTTACAGATGTGATAATCCAGAAGGCTCCTACACCTACTTTGTCCCCTAAAATCTTTGGTCCTAAGTAGAGACCGTCAAATTGTTGTAATGCAATGATTATGATTCCAAGCCATACAGCTTGCATAGGATTAGGGCTTGTAATAAGAGTAATTATTACAGCCGGTATTCCACCCATAAATGGTCCAAAGTAAGGAATCATATTTGTAGCACCAATTATTAGCGCAATTACTAAAGCATAAGGAATTCTCACTACTAGCAAAATAACGAAGCACAAAGCACCTATGATCGCCGAATCTAAAAATTTGCCATTAAAGAAACTTAAGAAGATCTCATTACTTTTACGAGCAACATAAAGTATGTGATCCGCATCGTCCTTTTTGTTGTAAGCATAAAGCATTCTTTTAAAACGAGCCATTAAGTCTTCTTTATCTAAAAGCATATATATGGCTATGAAGACACTGATTACGGTACTAAAAATACCTGAAGTTATATATACAATTCTAGTCATTACGCCTTCTATAAGCTTTGACGCTAGTGTACTAAAGTTTTGAATAATATATTCAATAGATTCATCTAGATAGGCCATCACCGATGCCGATAGCTCTTTACTCCCGAAGCCCGATAAAATACTTCCTACGGCTCTATCTACTTCTTCCCTTGATGATGGTATACTCTTTATTATTTCAGTTGTACTTTGTGCGATACTTGGCACAACTATTTGAATAATAAATATGATTAATACAATAAACAAACCAAAAATAATCAAGACACTTCTTCCACGTTTTATCTTTAGCTTAGTACTAGTGAACTTAACTAATGGATCTAATAAATATGCGATAATAAAAGCACTTACTACAGGCTTAACAATCTTGACACCCTTGGCAAGATACTCTGGATTACTGACAAAAAGATAAAACAAAACTCCAAAAACCGTCAGTAATATAAGCTTCTTAAATGTTAGTCTTTCGTTTGCCCCACTATTCATTTTTTCATCCCTTCATTTTTATTTCTATGAGCTCGTCTATATATAATACTATAAACATCTTATATTCTGGAGATTTAACAGCCGACGTTTTTAGGGATGTTAAACCTTCGGAATGTAAGATGTTTTTCTTAGCTTATATATATATATTGATTATCTCACTTTTGCAATGCTAATTATACCTTTATTTGTAAGTTAAGTCAAAAAACCGATCTATGCTTTTTTATGTATTTAGCAGTCCTTCGTAATATTTAATTTAGCTCATTATAAAACCGTTCCTCTATCTTCTATATTTTTCTCTTTCTGTTTCATATAGATTATTCCCATAACTATCTATAACTGCTATCACTGGAAAATCAACTACTTCAAGCTTTCTTATGGCCTCAGGACCTAAATCTTCATAGGCAATGATTTCTGACTTCTTTATTGAATCGGAAATCAAAGCACCGGCTCCCCCAATAGCCGCAAAGTATACTGCTCCATACTCCTTCATACCTTCTATAACCTTTTCACTTCTGCTCCCTTTGCCTATCATCCCGTTTAGTCCTAACTCAAGTAAAGGAACAGTCAAATCGTCCATTCTATAACTAGTCGTAGGTCCAGCAGATCCAATTACTTGACCCGGCTTAGCTGGAGCTGGCCCCACATAGTATATAATCTGATCCTTTATATCAAATGGCAGTTCCGTGCCCTTCTCTAGTGCATCTATTAACCTCTGATGTGCCGCATCTCTACCGGTATATATAGTCCCTGTTATATAAACAGTATCTCCAGCCTTTAGAGACTTAACCTTGTCTTCAGTTAAAGGTGTAGATATTCTCTTAATATTAGCGCTCATACTAATCTTCTCCTTCCTAGTCTAGGTTATTGTGCTATACTACTCTTTCCTCATGCCTCGCAGCATGACAATTTATATTCACCGCTACAGGTAGGCCCGCTATATGTGTGGCAAAAACATCGATATTAACAGTAAGAGCAGTAGTTCTTCCTCCTAAACCCTGCGGTCCTATGCCAAGGTCATTAATCTTCTTCAAAAGCCTTTCTTCCATTTCTTTAATATGCTCTAGTTTATTATTTTCACCAATAGGTCTTACTAAAGCCTTTTTAGCCATATATGTTGCTTTATCTAAGGTTCCACCAATACCTACACCCACAACGATAGGTGGACATGGATTGGGTCCAGCTTGAGATACAGTTTCAACTACAAAATCCTCTACTCCCTTTATTCCGTCGGAAGGTTTTAACATCTTGGTTTTACTCATATTTTCGCTACCAAAGCCTTTGGGAGCAAATGTTATTTTAACCCTATCTCCTTGAACTATATCGTAATATATTACAGCCGGTGTATTATCTCCTGTGTTTTGTCTAATAAGTGGATCTCCTACAACTGACTTTCTCAAATATCCTTCTTTATACCCTTCCCTTACCCCTTCATTTATTGCATCGCTTATATTTCCACCTATTAGTTGAACTTCTTGTCCAATCTCAGCAAATACTACAGCCATTCCAGTATCCTGACACATAGGCACCTCATTATTTTTAGCTATCTCAGCATTTTTAATAAGATTGTCCATTATTCCTTTTCCCACAGGCGATTCTTCATTTTCCTTAAATCTCTCAAAAGCTTCTAAAACATCCTCTCCAAGGTTATAATTAGCACTTATACACATTTCCTTCATAGCTAATTTAATTTCCTTAACATCAACTTTTCTCAATTTCTTACCTCCCTGATCTTTTTATAATAGTTATTTTCTCTAGATAATCCCATAAACCTTTACCTTCAATATTCTTTTTACTATCAAATACCCTAAAATATTTACAAACCCCACAGCTATCATACTTGCAAGGGCCGCTCCTGTTATCCCAAGAGTAGGTATTAATAAAAAGTTTAATACTGTATTAATTAATGCAGCTGAAATTTTCCCAATCATATTTATCTTAGATCTACCGGTCATACAAACTATATACCACACACTACCCACAGATGCATTTATAAGCTGCCCTATTCCTCTATATATAATAGCATACTGTCCTCCAACAAACTCAGGTCCAAAATAGCTTAATATACTCTTTCTAAAAATGACTGTCATCAAAATTATTATACTCGATATAGCCGCAAGGGATCTAGCTGATATCTTATACATATTTCTAAGTTTTTCTAATTCCTCATCATGATATAACTTAGCAACTATAGGCGGAAATACTGTATTAAGAACTACTAACAAGATTGATGGAAATGTTGCTATCTTAGCTGCTACACTATATATTGCAACCTCTTCTTTACCCAGCATATTACCTATCATGATCATATCTATATTATTCATTATAAGCCACATCATCGATCCAACCATTAAGGGTAAAGAATACTTTATGACTTCACTGGTTATAAAGAATTCTCCAAACATATCTCTTTCTCTAATAAAATAGAACATTAAGCATAGTACAACTGAAATATATGTTGCAAAGATTACGTATAAAGAATTAACCCCATATAGGTTAAAAAATACCCATGAAAGAACTATTTTAAGTGTAAAACCTACTAAAATTCTTACAGCAAAGAACTCTTTTATATTCTGTTTCACCCTGTATATACTAAAAAATATATCTTCTGCAGATAAAAGCCATATCAATGGTAACATGGCCCTAACTGTTATATCCTTAATAAAAATAAAGAGAACTAGAATTATAAAAATGCTTGTTACAAAATTCAACACAAATGAGGAAGTAATATATTTATTTCCCTTTTTGGGTATATAATAAAGAAGTCCCATACTCAATCCTAATGATGCAAAAAAAGCGGCCATTACAACGATAGAATACCCATAGGTATACTTTCCTAATATGTCTGCTCCATATAATTTTGTAACTACAAATGGAAATAGCATATTCAATATAAACGTTGCCATATTTCCTACAAATGATTCTAGGAGCTTTTTCGAAAAATTTTCAGTAACCATATACCTATACCCCATTACAATTAGATTTTTTAAACGCTAATTAGTTCAGTTAGCTCATCAGCTTTGGTTTTTAAATGTCGAACAATCTCCTGTACCTTTATTTCACTTAGAGCACCGTTTACAAATCCTACAGCTAAAGCTGAAATAACCTCTCCCTTTGAATTATATATAGGTACTGCTAGTTTACGTATTGAAGATTTTATCTTGCCAAAATCATCTGAATAGCCTTCTTTTTTTGCGTACTCTATATATTCTTCTATTTCTTCAGTAGAAGGTAAGTTCTTATTGTCTTCTTCACTCTTTTTAACAATCTCTATTAATATTTTCTTTCTGTCCTCAGAAAGGTTTGACATATATACAAATCCCCAGGGCCTAGATAAGAACTGCTTGCTAACATTTCCAACTTTTTGCATGACTACACTATCTACATTTATAGCTTTATCTAATGCAATTACTGATTCATCTGAAAATCCAAACAGCATAGCTGTAGCTTCATACTTTTGGCTTATTTCCTTTAATATAGAAGATGCTCTCTTTAATATTCCATTCCATATAGAATCACTTTTAGCAAGGGTAAATATCCTTGATCCCAACATATATTTTCCTTTGTCATTTTTCACCAAATAAGATTTTGATACTAGAACCTTTAAAATTCTATTTAGACTACTTACACTTATCTTTTTCATTTCACTAATTGCATTAAATCC
This sequence comes from Wukongibacter baidiensis, assembly GCF_050888315.1. Classification (NCBI taxonomy): domain Bacteria; kingdom Bacillati; phylum Bacillota; class Clostridia; order Peptostreptococcales; family Caminicellaceae; genus Wukongibacter; species Wukongibacter baidiensis. The sequence continues at coordinate 4,733,267 of NZ_CP138202.1, read as the reverse complement.
CAGTTCACCTTCTTCGGCAATTAATTCAATTATTTCTAAGCCTTTGGTAAGTGCCGGAGCTGGACTTTTCTTCATCTTTTTCCCCTCCTCGCAATGTCAACTTTCATATTTGGCAGTTTGTTAACCATATAAGAAAGTAATATTTAGGAAAATTATACCACAACGCTCAAAATTTTTCAAAATAAAAACACTTTAATTTTTGTAACTTTCCAAAAGATTAAAGTGTTTTTTTATTACTCATCTATTGAATTACTTGATTAGGATACTCACAAAACTTGAAATTAAACTTATTGTATAAACTCAGAGCTTCTATCATAGGCTAATACAAGTTAAGCAGTAGTTTCAAAAAGTGCTGTTATGCTTTCGTTATTATAATTCATACTTTGAGTGTACGCATTGATACTCATAGCTATATAACTTGTATTTTCTGATATATTAAAATCATTGTTCTCATCGTCACTAGAGTTCGGTCGAGGCTTTGACATCATACTTTTCATTAGTTCTTCAGGCGGTGGCAATTGAAATGCATTATCTTTTCCTAAGGCATCTCTTTCATCACTACTAATCTTACCATCAGAATCGGTATCATATTTGCTCATAATATCATCAACATCTAATGAAATACCTAGCTCCTCAGATGAGTATGAAGCATATTCTTCCAACTCGGTTTTACTCCAGTAACCATCGTCATCAGTATCAAGGTTAGGTCCTTTAGGCCCGCCTTGATGTCCACCTTTAGGGGGTGCTCCTGGAGGCTTCCCTCCTCGAGGACCACCTGGACCCTTAGGTCCCTTAGCCATGTCAGAGTTTTCTGAAGTCGATGTATTGTAATTCATATATGTAAAAGATGAATAACTATTTAAACCGCTTATCATCATAGTGGATCACTCCATTTCATAATTTTCACTCTATAACAACATACCTAACTTAGTTCACACCAAAGATAGAAGCCCCATTTAATGTTAAAACATAAATGTGATAATTCTGTGTTATAAAAGTGATATAAATATGGATTTTTTTCTAAGCAGATTAAATAGAAATGTGTGATTGAGAAGTTTAACTTACTCAGATAGTCACTGAGAATCCTTTTGGCTCATACTATGAACCCGTTTTAGATTGAAAGATAGAGGTTAAAACAGATTCATAAAAATCGCCAAAAGGAAACCTCAGGCCAGACCTAAGGTCAATAGAAAGTTTCATTAAAATTGTAATTTTGAGCAATATAAAAACCTATATCTCTCTAATCAGCTAACAAGATGATTAGATAAGGTATAGGTTTTCTTTCTAGTGAAAATATTTATTGTATATTTCTATCTGAAATTTTATTCCAGACCTCGGCATTTTTTATACCAAGTTTCCTTGGATCAAAGACAGGGTCTATTCCCTGTGATCTTTGATCATCATAATCCTTTAAAGCCTTTACAGCTACACCACCAGCAATTAGGATGCCCACTATGTTAACCCATGTAACAAGGCCTATTCCAATATCTGCGATTCCCCATGCTAGATTGGCTGTCTTAACTGCTCCTATAAAGGTTAAAGCAATAGTAGATATTTTTAAGAATGGAGCTATATTTATTCCAGTCTTTTCTTTAATATAAACGGTGTTTGTTTCACCCGCATAGTAATATGCTATAATAGTTGTGAATGCAAAGAATAACAATGCAATCGATACAAAGGCCCCTCCAAATCCAGGTAGTACAGTATCGACAGCCATTTGAGTATAAAGCGGTCCTGCTTCAACATTTGGTAGATTATTTATAATATAGTCACCTGATGATCCTACAACATTATAGGACCCTGTAACAATTATCATGAATGCCGTTGCTGTACAAACAAGCATAGTATCAATATAAACAGAAAATGCCTGTACTAATCCTTGCTTTGCGGGATGTGAAACGTTTGCAGCTGCCGCAGCTTGAGTCGCAGTACCCATACCAGCCTCATTTGAGTAAATACCGCGCTTAACTCCCCATGAAATTGCAGCACCGAAAATACCAGCAAAAGCTTGTTCTAAGCCAAAAGCACTTTTAAAGATCAATACAATTACACCAGGTAAATCTGTAATCTTAGCTACAATGATTATTATAGCCACAATAATATATGCAATTGCCATAAAAGGTACTAATATTTCTGCTACTCTACCAATACGTTTAACTCCACCTAAAATAATAAGAGCAATCAATGCTGCTACAACTCCACCTGTAATCATTGGTGGAATTCCAAAAGCACCTTGCATACTTGCTGCAATAGCATTAGATTGAAGCCAAGGTACGCCAATCATAGACGTATAGAGTAATGAACATGCAAAGATAACACCCCATACCTTCTTCCCTGTGCACTTTTCGAGGTAATAAGCTGCCCCACCACGATATTCGCCATCCTTTTCCTCTTTGTAGATTTGAGCAAGGGTACTTTCAATAAATGCAGTTGCTGATCCTAATAGTGCTAAACACCACATCCAAAATACTGCTCCAGGTCCACCGAAATGAATAGCCGTTGCTACTCCTGCAATATTACCAACACCAACACGTCCTGCAATAGAGAGTGCTAAAGCTTGAAATGATGAAATCCCTTCATCACCTGCTTCTTTGTCTATTAGCAATCTGATCATATCACCAATTCGACGAAACTGCACAAATCTCAACCTAAATGTAAAATAGACTCCAGCTCCTAAAAGAATATAAATGAGCAAGTTACTCCACAAAATGCCGTTTATCGCATTTACTAAATTCATAATTTCCCTCCTATTGAATTCGCCCTTTTTCTGTTTCTTGCTTTTTGTTCTCTTATCTATGACTCCAATTTATGCTTTCTCATTTAAGCTGTTGTTTCACAAAGTACTCCATTAATTGTGGTATACGATTGAAAACATCAAGTTTTGAAACACGTTCAGTTACCTTATGCAAATCTTTTCCCCATGGTCCAAAATTAACAAGTTCCATTTTAAGCTCCTTTAATTGTTCAAGTGGTATATGATATAATTCTCCCCATCCAGGTGTATTACTTTCAATTGATGAGATTTCTGCGTCTCCCATTAAAAATGATGTGTAACTAAAATCAGATATACCCATAAAATAATTTCGCTTTTTAAATTCTACTCCCCATTTTTCAGTAGTGAAATTGTTGATTATTGAATTAAATGCTTCAGATACGTTATTTCTTAGGTCAAGGTTACACACATGTGGGTAAAGCGGTCCAGAAAAAGCAATTACTATGATTGGTTCTTGATCAGGTAAGTAGGAAATAGTTTTTTCTATGATTGCAATCGTAGCATCCTGTAAGGTTATTTCTCCAGATTTTATGGCACTCTTCAGCTTCATCGTATGATCTTTAATACCACAAATAAATGATTTTCCTAGCTGTTCTGAAAGCATTTGATACAATTCTTGATAGGCAAGCACTCTCGGAATGAATTCAGGTGATTCTATTGAATATTGACTGATGTTAACTGCTGATTGATATGACTTTTTTACATGTTCTGTACAATAAAGAAAAGAATCATAACAAATATCCTTAACTTTTTTCAAAACCTCTGATGGTGGTGTTGTTAATGTTAATACACTGAAATAGCCTACTGCTGCTTCAGGTAGAGAAGCGTCATAATTCAACTTTTGATCACGGTAGTAAACCCATGTTGGTGGCGGTGAAATTTCGCCTTCAACACAATCGGAAAATTTTAAATTAACCTCAATATCCATATGAATCCTAGAAAGTAAGAATGTTGGATTCAAGCCGGAATATACCTCACCTATATGAGACTTCTTTCCGCGGGCAAATATAACAGGCATAACTTTCCCTACAGAACCCTCATAATATATTGGTGCCTCATTCTCTTTTTTGATATATGGTTCGGAGTTAATAGCACATTTATAATCTAGTTGATAATTTGATTTCAAGTTACTTAGGATTTTAACGGCTTCCCTCATCCCAGCAGATAGATTTTCTTCATCACATACTGAAACAAACAAAATATTTCCTTTTAGTTTCTCTTCACGTGAGAGTTTTGATAAAAGCCACATTTGAATGGCTATCCCTGATTTCATGTCTGCTGTACCTCGACCGAAAATCCAGTCATCATTTTGTAGATCTTCTAATACCTCTTTTGTTAATTTGCGTTCCATTAATTTTTCTCTAAGGGCTTTAGGTTTAAGAGCAATCGACTTTAAGTCATCATATTCTTCTATATCAATTGCATCATGATGGTTCATTAGGATTATAGTCTCTTCACTAGTACCCTTTAGTAAGGCCCAAATAACAGAACGTCCAAATGGATCATCTGGTATTAGAGTGCGACCTAGTAAGTTTTCATGCATTTTAAAGTATGATAAATCTGATAACCAAGAATAGATAAATTCTGAAATATCATTTTCTTTTACTGAGCTAGTATCACTTTGAATTTCAACGAGTTGACCGAATAATTTTTCGATTTTTGCTGCATCCTCTTTTGTAAATGATGTATGAAGTTCCATATTTACCTCCTTTTACGATAATTAGTCACCATGGCTTATATTTATTATATTAACTTTCATTTTTTCGATCGTAGTTAGCTGTGTGTGTTTTTAGAAAATTCAATCAAAAAAATCTTTTTTGATCCAAATTAAAAATACACGTTGGTTTAATTTACCAAAGTGTATTTTTTATTATTGCTTTTTAATTGTATAAGATTGATACTCTATTATTATAAAGTAGTTGATAACGAAAGTTATAAGCTATTTTAATATTAAGATTCCGTTATCTTCTAAGTTCATTTGCATGTTAACTGCATTAATTAAATCTTTTGAAGATGTATCCGCATCTGAATGACCCTCTATTATTACTTTTACAGATTGTGAATTTCTGATGGCTTGAAACAGTGACATCAATCCATAGTAAATGCCAATATCCTGTTTAACTGATAACTTGTTTTCGTTCTCTATGACAATATGCTCATCTATTTCAGGGTATATGGGACGTAACAATAATAAGTTTTTTCTATCCTTGACAGGTATGACATTTAAATCAATATAGTGAATAAGCTGTTCAATAAGACGACTAACCAATTCATATTCAATAAATGATTGTCCACGAATTTTTATGATATGTGTAGCATGATGATTAAGATTCTGTTTCTTTTCAAAATTTGAAAGCTTATCATCAGGTTGAGTTGAATCGTTGCTTATAATACTCAAATATTTATTCTGTATGTCCTGATTAGGGTCAATATTTAATTCATTTCTTAAGGCAGACTGACATTGCATATAATAACTAATAGCTTCTACACGATTATTTGCAAGTAAGCGATTTTCCATTAGCTTTAAATAAGTGTCCTCATGCAGTGGGTTAATTAAAAGTAAGTTTTTATAATATTTTAGAGATGTATCAAAATCTCTTTGATTTAAAAAGATGTCCCCTACATAGGTCGTCATTTCAAAATACATTTTTTGATAATATTGTCTCTGATTCATAATCCACTCATTAATCACCGATGCATGAGGATAGTACTCACCATCCATAAAATCATCGGAATATACTTGAAGTACTCTTTCTATTTCTTTAAGTTCTAATGTTGTAAGGTTTGAGGAGCAAGATTCTAGATCTATTGCATCTACATAAACTTCAAATTCTTCACTAATACTGCAAACATCTTTTTTTGTTGTTATTATTTTCATTTGATCCTCTAAACGATTAATCTTCCAAATGGTATGTCTAAGATTATAACGTGCCGATTTCAAATCGTTTAGTTCCCAAAAATAACTGGCTAGTCGTTCCCTTGATAGTAATCTATTTCTATTTAGTCCTAGATAGATTAATAAGCCAATAGCCTTTTGACTTAGAAAATCATTCATACATTTATCATCAAATTGTATTGTAGGAACTCCAAAGGTTTTTATTGAAAGTTTACGCATCTTAAACCTCCAGTCTTTGGTACAAAACTTTACCTTCTTTTATCGTCATCAATATCTGAGTATCCTTTAGTAAAGCCTGATCTATCTCAAATGGGTTTTGATCGATAATAATAAAATCAGCATATTTATTGATCTCTATACTCCCCTTAATACTATCTTGAAAAATTGCATATGCAGCATCAATTGTGAACATTTTTAATGCCTGCTTTAAAGTTGTTTTTCGCTTTAAGTTACTTTCATTTACAAGAACATGTATACTAGAGAATGGATGCATGTCAGTTATATCACTGTCAGACCCCCCTGCAATTTTAACTCCCATATCTAAAATTTCTCTAAATGGATTATTAGATTCTAATCGTATTTCACCTAGTCTCACACCATATGCAGCTTCTTTATGCGACCAATATAATGGGGCATTTGGAACCATTGATGCAATGATATTTAAATCCGACATACGTCTAATAGCCCTTTTAGAAGGCAACTCAAAATGTTCAATTCTATGTCTATGATTCCTCTTCGGATAAAGTGTTAATGCATTTTCAAAGGCATCTAAAGCAAGATCGATAGCTCGATCTCCTACAGCGTGAATGGCAATCTGAAAATCCATTTTATGAGCTCTTAGAACAAATTCTTTGATACTCTGCTCCGAATAATACAAGGAACCATAATTTGCATCTTCATCACAATAAGGTATAGAAACGGCTGCTGTTCTAGAGCCTATAGAACCATCTAGAAAGATACATCCCACTCTAGATATGCCCATCCTTTTTAGTTTTTCCAAATCTATTGTTTGATAAAATAGAACAACATCTATCGGCATTTCATTTTGATGTTCATATATGAAATCACCATCACTGTCGCAAAAAGCAAAGCCAGCCTCTATTGCATTCACAGTAGTGACACCATATTCCAATGCATGTTGAATCGCTAAGGATACACCTTTGTTTCGATGTTCGTCTGTCATTGCACTATAAAATTTATTTCTTATATAGGCATTGGCTCTATCATAAATGACCCCCGTAGGTTTCCCATTCTCTTCGTGGACCCCTGGCATATTAAATGGTACTTTCAATTGAGATAAAGCATATGAATTAACTAAACTAGTATGCATCTCTACCCGATTTATCCAGATCGGATGGTCAGGAAAATGCCTATCTAGTTCATAACGTGTTGGAAACCTCTTCTCTTTTAAGTTAAATTCGTCAAATTTAACCCCTCTAATCAATTGTCCATTAGGTATTGTCTTTGCCCTATCCCTAAGGGCATTAAATATATCATCAAAACATTTCGCTTGTGATAAATCAACCGCTAGTTTATTGATCCCCGTCTGTATTAAATATACATGAGAATCAATAAAGCTCGGTAAAATTGTTCTACCCTTTAAATCCAAAGGTTTATTACAAAATTCTTGATAACGCATGTAGCCATCATATACGCCTGCATCTTTAATTAGGCCATCTTTAATATAGATCCAGTTATATATTGAGTCATATTGATCTAATGAAATGATATTGCCATTAAAAATCAAATCATACATAATATCTCTCCACCCTAGCTTTCAAATATATACTTTAATACTTTCTATTATATATAATAACCCGTTATTTAATCGTGTAATATGTAACACTATTCAAATTTTAATTACTAATCTTTTAGAACCTACACCTAGAAAAGTATAAAAGCCTATAACTCTCCATTCAGCAAATAAGCTTATTGGATAAGGTATAGACTTCATATCTATTACTCATATTAAATCTCAGTTTTTCATAGAAAATCTACTGTATCAAATGTTTTATTATAACACTCTCATGTCACCATTTAATCACTCTGCCAATTCGCTAACCTACCTCATGTAGTTTAAATTTCTTATAAATGCTTTCAATATTTAACGATAGAAATATTACAAGTGCACCAACAAACTCCTTTGGAGTTAAAATTTCTCCCGCAACAAAGTATGCAATTATTGCAGCAAAAACAGGTTCTGCAGTGAATAGTAGCGAAATACGTTCTTCACCAACAACCTTTTGTATATATATTTGAACCATATAAGGAATTGCTGTACAGAATATACTTAGTATCATCATAGGTATCCAAAAGGATGAGTCAGTATATATTTCTAAAGGCTCAAAAGCTATTGAAAATGTAATACTAATCAAAGATAGAAACCCGAATTGTAATGTACCAATAAGAAGATTTTTACCTAATGAAGAAACTTTACCTACAACAATAATATGCAGTCCAAAAAAAGCTGCCGCTATCAACATTAGAAAATCACCTAGATTTATAGTAAGATCATAATTCAAAGTTAATAAACCAATACCTATAATATTGGCAAAACATATAAACAAGGTAATTTTATTTAATTTTTTACCTTTAGTAAAAAGTAGAATCAATGGAACAAATATCACAATAAGACTATTTATGAATGCAGCTTTCGTGGCAGTTGTATACTTAAGTCCTATAGTTTGAAATAAATAAGCCAAATAGAGAATAGTACCTAGTTTGGCACTAGACTTAATAACTTCACGATCTATATTTCGAAACTTTCTAATACTGAAAACCGAAACAATTATAAACGCAATTACAAAACGGTAGCTTATTAGGTTAAAAGCAGAAACACTTTCAACAACGGTTTTAGTTAATATAAAAGAAGCACTCCAAACTATAACATTGATTAAAAAGATTATTTCATAATATAGATGATTCATTATAATCACATCCTTCTATACTATAAATAACAATGGGGGTGTCTCATAAAGATCACTTATGAGACACCCCCATTGAATGGATAGTATTATTCGTAAATGACTAAGCTAAAATCAAAACCAAACAAGTGGTTGACAAAACTTAAATACTCTATTTCTTCAAATCAAATAATATTCTTTCAAGTGTCTTTATAGCGCTATCGATATCCTCTTCGTTATTGAAGAAATGGCATGAGAATCTTGTTCCATTAAAACGTGGAGAAACTATTACATTTCGCTTATTTAATTCACGTGCAACTTCTTCTCCATCATAACCCGGGAAACGAGCTAGAACTGATCCTGTTCTTCTATTCTCTTCACGAGGAGAAAGTATTGTAGCTCCTATATCATCTAATCTAGTCATCAGATAATTACTTGTTTTTATTGCTTGCTTAAATATTTGATCAATTCCTAAGTCCAGAATATAATTAATAGATTCACCTAATGCGTATCCTGCTGAATAGCTCATTGTACTATATTCATATCCTCGAAGTCCATCATTATACTCATAACGCGTTGCATCAAAAATATATGGATCTTTCATTGATCTCCAACCTACAAACACAGGCTCAATGGCTTCTTTTAAATTATCACTAATATATAAAACAGCAGCACCAAAAGGTCCACATAACCACTTATATCCTCCAGATACCAATGCATCAACATTTGTCTCTTTTACATCTATAGGAACAATACCCGCTGATTGTGTTGCATCTATGATACACTTTGCTCCCTTAGCATGGCAAGCAGCAGCAAGTTCTTTAAGATCAACTCTTAGACCATTTGAGTATTGAGCATGTCCCACGCACACAATTGATGTTTCATCATCTATATTACTAACGATTTCCTCAAGCAATAAATCAGCTGGACGATCTTTAACAGTAATAAATCGAACCTCTGCATTTGTTTCTTTAGCAATACGTACCCAAGGTGTAACCCCAGATGGAAATTCAATGTCAATTACAACGATATTTCCCTTTGGTCTAAGTGCCCATGCAACTTGGCATAACCCTTCAGTCGCACTTGAAATAATAGCAATATTTTCTTCAGAACAATTAAGTAGTCTAGAAGCTGAATTTCTAGTATTTTCAACAGATGCTATTTCAGCCTCTTCGTCAAAACTTACAGTTCCAGCATAAGCGATTTTATTCATAAAGGCTTTCAGAGAGTCTTGAACCGGATTTGGCATAATGGATATTGACGAAGAATTTAAATAAGTATATTCTTCTAAAGCAGGAAAATCTTTTCTAATTTTATTAATATCAAATGTTTTCATATATGTTCCCTCCGATTTATAATTTATATTTTGGTAAGTTGTCTTTTTCTGCAAGATCTAGAAGATGCTTAGCAACTATAAGATCTTGTAGAGCTAAACCAGTAGTATCAAACACAGTAATTTCATCCTCTGAAGTTCGCGCTGGTTGTTCTCCCAAAATTATATTACCAATTTCACTGTGAATGTCCTCTGGAGAAATAACGCCTTTTTTAATCGGAACTTCAGTTTCTCCAATACTTGTTGCTTGATGCATATCGTCTACAACGATTTTTGCATCACTGAAAATATTTTCATCAATCTCTTGTTTTCCTTCCATATCTGCGCCCACACAATTTATATGAACTCCTTTTTTTATCCAATCCTTTTGTAGAAGTGGACTTCTTGCTGGTGTAACAGTAACTATAATATCCGCAACTTCAGCAGCAGATCTCAAATCCTCAACGGCTTCATATTTAACATCGGTTTTCTTAATTAGGGATTCATAGTTCTCGCTTGACGAGTACTTATTGAAGATTTCTTCTATAAGTCTTTCACGAACTCCAGATGCAAATGCTTCGGCACTTTCCTTATTGAGCGGATCATAAATAAGTACTTTTTTCAAATTATCCATTACAAGAAGATTTCCAGCTAAGTTATAAAATGCCTGATTTCCTGAGCCAATAATCAAAAGTGTCTCTGAATCTTTACGTGCAAGATACTTTGAACCAATAGCTCCTGCTGCTCCAGTTCTCAAGCCTGTTATAGACCTAGAGTCTAATAACCCAAGTAACTGTCCATTTAAAGAATTAAAAATCATCATAGTCCCAGATAAACGTGGTAAGTTAAAAGCATCATTATCTTCCATGTAGGTAAGAGCTTTCAATCCAAAAACGTTTACCTCTCCACCAAAGCAACCGGATTTAATATCCATATCTTTTTTTCCAACCACCCAATCGTGGGTTATCACTGGAAAAAGTAAAGCTTCATTTTGAGACTTTAACAAATATGCTTTTTCTACCTGTGAAATAACGGAAAGCATATCTAAAGACTCTTTAACTCTGTCATTACTAATCAAATAAAAATCGAACATGCTAAACCTCCATTCTAAAATGTATTCATATATTAATAAAGCAATTACTGTGCCAACTCAATTATTTTTGATATAATACTATTAATCGAAGTTATCATTAAGTCGTATGAGGAGGATTAAGATGCCGCAAGAAAGTATTAAACAACTTTTAGCTAATTATGACTTAGAAAATAATACTGGAATAATTAATCTGCTTGAGGACTTAAATGAAGGTGTAATGATTGTAGATAGAGATTTTAACATTATTTATTATAGTGAGAATATGGAGGAAATTGAATCTTTGGATGCCTCTAGTGTAGTAGGTAAAAACTTTTTTGATGTCTTTCCCGACAAATCTATACAGAACAGTACTATTTATCAATGTATCAAAGAAGGAAAGAAAGTCGTTGATAAAATTGAAAAGTACTTCACATATAAAGGAAATCCTGTTTCTGTAATTAATACAACAATTCCATTGCTGAAAGATGGAGAAATAATTGCGGCACTAGATATTAATAGGGACCTGAATAATCTAGGTAAGTTAATTAGCGGTAATGGTGGCAAATCCATTGATAAAATGGACAAAAAAGTTAAAAACATTGCTTCTATAGGGTTAAATGATAGAATAAAACGCTATTCTTTTAATCAGATATTAACTCAAGATAAAAAAATGTTAAGTGTTATTGAACATGGTAAAAGAGCTGCTAAACAAGATTCTCCCGTATTATTAGTTGGTGAAACTGGAACGGGAAAAGAATTATTTGCTCAAAGTATACACTATGATGGTATACGTAGTAGCGAGCCTTTTATTGCCTTGAATTGTGCAGCTTTGCCTTCTGATTTAATGGAAGGAATCCTCTTTGGTACAACTAAGGGGAGTTTTACAGGAGCTATTGACCGTTCTGGACTATTCGAACAAGCCGACCGAGGAACATTGTTATTAGATGAAATTAATTCTATGGATATCCGACTCCAAGCAAAGTTACTGAGAGTTCTTCAAGAAGGTACCTTTAGAAGAATTGGGGGAAAGAAAGAAATAAAAACCGATGTACGCATAATTGCTACTACAAACCATGATTTATTAGAGCTAATTAACGAAAATAAATTTAGACTAGATTTATTCTACAGATTAAGTGTTATAACGATTCAAATTCCTTCCCTTAAGGAAAGGAAAATGGACATCGATTTTCTTACCCTTCATTTTGTAGATGCTATTTCTCAGAAATTTGATAAACGCAATGTAGAAATTGACTATAGAGTTGTGGAGCTATTTAGACAGTATAAATGGCCTGGAAATATAAGAGAGTTGAAAAATGTAATAGAAGGGGCATTATGCCTAATGGATAACGAGTCTGGAATTGGCTTAGACAATTTACCCAAATATATTCTTCAGTCAGTCGAGAAAACAGCTGAAGAATATATTTTAAGTAATTTGAATGAGCAAAATAAATACAGTGGTACGTCTAAAACACTTCATGATCAATTAGCTGAATACGAAAAGAAGATAATTGCAGATGCTATTGTAGCGGCAAATAACAATATCACAAAGGCTGCTGAAGCCCTTGGATTGAGTAGACAATCTCTTCAATATCGTATGAAAAGGCTGAAAATAGATAAACATAATTTCATGACTTATTATAAAAAATAAAAGGGAGTGTCTCATGAGAAAACCTTATGAGACAGCCCCTTTTATTTTGATCTCTATATTTAGATATTAGTTAGTTAGTTTTTTTTCAGAAGAATCTTTTCCTGGCACATCTGGAGTTACCTTTTCAATACTTATACCTAAGTATCCATAAATAACTGATACAATAGGGTTAAGTAGATTTAGAAAGGCATATGGTAAGTATGCAAATGGATGGATTCCAATAACTCCGCTTACATATGCACCACAGGTATTCCATGGAATAAGAACAGAAGTAAGTGTTCCAGCGTCTTCTAAACATCTAGATAAATTTTTCAGATGAAGGCCTCTTTTTTCATACTCTTCTTTGTACATACGTCCTGGTAAAACTATTGCTAGATATTGGTCACCTGCTATAACATTAACTCCTATAGAAGTAGCTATTGTAGCAAGAATTAATGATCCATTGCTTTTTGCATTTCTAAGAAGTGCTGCGGTTATTGTATGAAGCATTCCTGACTTATCTAAAGCACCACCTAGCATCATTGCACATATAATCATTCCTATTGTATAATACATAGATCTGATTCCGCCTTTTGAAAGTAGGCTGTCAACATATTCAATACCTGTTGCTGAATGGTAACCATCATAGGCTACGTTAAGAAGTGAAGTAAGTGAGGCTCCTTGGAATACCATTGCAAATATCCCACCAACAATCACACCTGCAAATAGACTTGGTAGCGGTGGAACCTTCCTCATAACTAATACAACTACAATTATTGGGCAAACCAGAAGCAAAAGGTTAATATTAAACTTTTCACCAATTGTGGCAATTAACGCATCAAAGTTAGCACCACCAGCTTCAGCTGTTGAATATTTTAAACCCATAACAGTATAGATAATCGCTACTATTACATAACTTGTACCAGTGGTATAAGCCATATGGCGAATATGATCAAATAATGATACTCCAGTAACAGCTGGTGCAAGATTAGTTGTTTCTGATAAAGGAGACATTTTGTCACCAAAGTAAGATCCTGAAATAATAGCTCCTGCAGTAACTGCTGGTGGAATACCTAGTCCACCACCAACTCCTAGAAGTGCAATACCAATTGTTGCAATAACTGTCCATGAACTTCCAGTTGCAACAGATACAACGGAGCAAGTGAATAATGCTGAAACCAAGAAGAATTTTGGGCTAATTATTTTTAAACCATAATATATTAGTGTAGGAACAATACCAGCTTGAATCCATATACCTACAATCATACCAATTATAACAATAAAGATAACGGCTGCCATTGTTCGTGAGATCATATCAACCATGCCATCTTCAAGCTCTTGCCACTTAACTCCTGAGTGCATAGCCAATGCACAAACTACAGCAGTCGTCAGTACCAGTGGAACATGAACCCATCCCTCGGCTACTACAACAGTATAGTATAAAGAAACTGCAAGAAATAAAATAGCGAATAAAACCTTACCCATACTCATTTTCTTTACTTCCATAAAAACTCCTCCTTAAAGTAATTTAAAATAATTTCGAGCTATAAAATAACTCACCTCCTTATAATCGACCTTTTAATTTTGTCAAAACTTAAACCGAATACATAGATTTATAATTGTACAAACAATTATATATGTCGCATATATTAATTACGCAAAAAGAGTACCAACTTAAATTTTCAGAAATATGTACAAATTCCTTATATAGAACGCAAAATTACTATTCAAAAAGCAAAAAAATTTTGCGTATAGCAAAATTTTTCATTTCATTTTTCCAATTGTCTGTCTAATATTAATTTTCTTGGGAGATTTTTATTGTAATCTCATAAATAACGATAAAAGAAGGACTACGATTATTCCTCTTATAATCGAGCAAATATGGCAAATAAAAATCCAGGCCTTTTAAGGAATAAAAGCTCGTGACATAAACAGTATAATTTCATTAAGAAGACAACTTCACCAAAAATATTTCCTTTATGCATATAATTATCTTTTCAATAAAATTATAAACCCTAGGTACTAATCTAAGGCCTGTATTAAACTAGAGTTTTAAACAAAATAAAAACCTATACTCTCTATGCAGCTAATAGGCTGATAAGATAAGGTATAGGTTTCATTTCCAGTTTATTTAGTTATTATAATACAAGCTATCTGAAGAATACTCAGGATCACTTGTTACATCGATACCAAGCTTTCTAAATGTCTGCTCATCATTTGTAGTTAAAATAGTTGTAGAGTGGGCCTGACAATTCTTAAGTATAGATAGCTTTTCCATAGCTACTTGGGCCATATGATTAGTTGCTCCACTCATACTCAATGCAATTAGAATTTCTTCACAATTTAATGCCGTAATCTTACTTCCAAAGGTTTTTGATTTAAGATTTATTATTGGTTCAAGGATTCCTGGTGAAATTAAATGAATCTCCTTTGAAATATTTGCAATATGCTTAATAGCATTTAAAATTACTGCTGCCGCTGCATCCATAGTTTTTGAGCTTTTACCAGTTATAACTGTTCCATCATGAAGTTCTAGTGCTACTGCAGGGCATTGCTCATTTTTACATAGATTTTCTTTTAGTTTAGCCGCTCTCTCTCTAGCTGGGATTACAACCCTACGGTCTTCACCTTTAAGGTTAAGCTCTTCCATAATCAGTTTAGCCCTATTAAAAGTTTCTAAATCAACATAACCTTTTTTGTACTCACATCCGGTTTTAAAGTATCTTCTGATAATCTCTTGCTCAGAAGCTTCTTTAATTACATCATCATCAATAATACCATAACCAACACGGTTGACACCCATATCTGTAGGTGACTTAAAAACAGATTCTTCCCCTGTGATTTTTTCAATAATTCTCTTAAGTACAGGGAATGTCTCTATGTCACGGTTATAATTTACTGTGATTTTATCGTAGGCATCCAAGTGGAACGAGTCAATCATATTTACATCCTTAAGGTCAACAGTAGCAGATTCATAGGCAATGTTTAGAGGATGCTTTAATGGTACATTCCAAACAGGGAATGTCTCAAACTTTGAATATCCTACTTCTCTACCAAGCTTATACTCATGGTATAGCTGGCTCAAACAAGTAGCAAGCTTCCCACTACCTGGACCAGGTGCAGTTACAACCACAATAGGCTTTGTAGTTTCTATGTAAGGATTTTTCCCATAACCTTCATCACTAACAATTGTGTCTACATCTGTAGGATATCCCTTTGTTGCACGATGGGTATATACCTTAATACCTCTACGCTCCAGCTTATTCATAAATACCGTAGTTGCAGGCTGATTATCATATCTCGTAATTACAACACTGTTAACATCTAAGTCATAGGACCTAAAATCGTCAATCAATCTTAAAACATCCATATCGTAGGTGATACCAAAATCGCCACGGATTTTGTTTCTTTCGATATCCCCGGCATAAACGCAAATAATAACCTCAACTTTTTCCTTCAACTTATGTAGTAACTTGATTTTTGCGTTTTCCTCAAAACCTGGAAGTACTCTTTTTGCGTGTAAATCACATAAAAGTTTTCCTCCAAACTCCAGATAAAGCTTGTCATAATCATTAACTCTCTCAAGTATGAACTTTGATTGTTCTTCTAAGTACTTTTTGGGATCAAATCCTATCTTCATAATCAACCTCACTCACTATTATTCTTAATTATTCTCTGACTATTTTACCATCAAATCGACATAATTGTAATAGTAAACTAACAATATTTTTTATTTTTTCACAATCTGTCTAAAAGAATACTAATATTAGTTTTAATTGATTATATATTTGGAGTAATTTTCTAATTTTGGCTTCTTACTGTATTATGTAACTCAGATTGATCAGCACCATCTACTTTCTTAACAAAAATATCCATGTTTGGCATCGCAACACTAATCACAATAAGCATAGCACCAATCATTGCTTGTAATCCTATCACCTCAGACATAAATATCCATCCAAATAAAGCTGCAAAAATCGGCTCTAAAGTATATATAAGAGCCATCTTAGTAGCAGGAATATATTTTTGAATTATATTTGCCGCTAAATATGCTACTGCTGTACATACGACACCTAAAAACAGCATGCCTCTCCAAGCCTGTGGCGAAAGACTGATAGTTGGTGTTTCTATAATCAAAGACACAATCAGACTCAAAACTCCTACAGTACAAATTTGAATTGCTGCAATTACTGTTGCATCATACTTTTTAACGTATTCTTCAACCAAAATTATATAGTAGGCTAAAATTATTGATCCCACTAAGGTCATTAAGTCTCCAAAGTTAATATTGCTTTGACGTCCTTCTAATGTCACTAACGCAAGTCCAAGTATAGCCAAATAGGTTCCAGCCCAAGTAAGCCTAGTCTGTTTCTGCTTTCGAATGAATGTTGCTATAAAGGGTACAAAAATAACGTTACTGCCAACAATAAATGCATTTTTAGCAATGCTTGTGTATTTTAATCCAATTGTATGAAATGCAAAGGCGAGGAATAAAACCGCGCCTGTGATTGCTCCTCCAAGTAGTTGCTCACGTTCGATCTTCATACGTCCTAGTAGTAGTAACATTATAGATAATAGACATCCTCCAATCAAGAATCGAAATGCCATGAAATTAAAAACCTCAATATCCTCTAGTATTGGCTTAGTCAAACTGAAGGATACTCCCCAAAGTGCTACAACTAGTATCATAATAACTTCTGCTTTCCATCTTTTCATAAGCGCTCCTCCTCTTTATAGCCGTCCTATTTTCAGGAACTGAATCTCTAGTTTCCACTAATTATACAGTATTAATATCAGTTCTCACTTTTCACTTCATACAAAAAAAGCCCATCTATTTTGTACAATATACAAATAAGCAGGCTTTAATATATCATTTTCATTTAATTTATAGAAGTTTTGAATTAATGAGATGCAAACGAATAGCCATAGTCAGGGTTTCATAGCTCATGCCTTTAAGCTGAGTACTATCTAATATCTCATTGATTTTTCGAACACGATAACGTATTGTGTTCGTATGTTGAAATAATTTTTTAGATGTAGACTGTATATTACCTTCACATTCAACATAGGCAATTGCAGTATTCAAAAGATCTGTTCCTTTATCCCTATCATAATGCATCAATTTATCAATCATCCTTTTATAAAATGAGTATACCCATGGATCATTAATAATTGGAAGCAAGAATTGATAAATCCCCATATTTAAAAATACTGCTTCTTTCATATCATGAAGGGATGCAAAATCATAGGCATATTTACTTTCATCAATTGCTCTACCCAAGTCGCCTAAGTCTTTCTTAATCTCACTAACTCCCAATCTATATTTCCCATCTAATAACCCAGATACCTTTAATGATGATTCTGAAGCTTTTTTAATATATTCATGTTCATCATTGTCATATGTTGCAATAATTAAGTATCCATCTCTATAGGAAATAACCAAACAACTTTCACCTAGAAATTGTCTAAGGTTAACTGGATTAAATAACTGTGCATTATTCTCTCCATCAATCTCTGCTACTCTTGCAAAGTACACAATAAAGTTTTTCTTAAAATTTCTATTAATCTCGTAAGCCAGCTCTCTTATTCGGAACTCATTCAAATTACTTCCTACAATTTGATCGATAATCAATTTGATATGCTGCTCATGATTTTGAATATTAATGGCTTTGTCAATATCTAAAATAAGAGTTTCAACATAGGTTTCATCAAATAGAAAAAGCGGCAACCGATGTTTATGGGCCAGTTCTATAGCATCCTCTGGAATCTCCTTAAAATAAATTGTTTTAATTGCAAAACAAGCGGCCTGTGCATCAATTAAATGTCTTACAAAATCAACAATCATCTCAGGTTGGTCCCTTATTGCAAGTAGATTACTGAAAATAAACTCTCCTACTTGAACAGAGTCACGCACTTGTTCTCCTACCTCATGATCTAATATTCCAGCCCTAGTTATTTTTCGATCTAATCCATTCATACCTGCAATTAATCTGAATCTTTTTAATGCATCTAGCTTTAATGCTTCATGAACTGTTAGCGCCATTTGTTCACTCCTTGAATGGTAAAAATATATATTAAATAATATTATACATGATTTTTCTGTATTTTTACTCAAATTATCTAATAAAAAGAACTAACGATAATTTTAATGTTATCGTTAGTTCTATACTAATCTATTTTTTTCTTATTCATATGTGCCTTTAACCAATATTTCTCCGCCATCAATCATAAGAATTCCATTTGCTATAACACTTTGGATAACAAGATTTTCATCAAGTATAAGTATATCTGCATCTGAATCTTCCCTTATGGTGCCTTTTTGAGGGTAAAGATTTAATGCCTTTGATACATTTGTAGCAACAAATGCTAAGGCCTTATCTATATCGAATCCAAGATCTAGAACCATAGCTCTAAATTCATTATACAAACTATCAACCTGTGATACTCCTATTTCTATCATATTTCCAGAGGAATCATATTTGGACCAACTGCCATATCCATCGGAGCTTATTGTTATATTTTCAAGAGGTATACCAGCCTCCTCAGCCTTTATAATTACCTTAGCAGGACTTAACTCCTTGTATATTCCACAGGTAAGGTCAATTATGCCGCCCATTTTAGCATACTCTAAAGCTTGATCAAGCAGTTCTTTCTTCCTGTTTACATGGGTTGGTCTTATAGTTCTAAAGGGTATATCTGTATTATTAAGGACCTCGATTATAGGGCTTAATCCTCTTTCCCCATTTCCCATATGTACTGTAAGTATTCCTGCCTTTCCCGAAAGCATGGCTGCCACTCTTACGTCTGAAGCCAATCTAGCTAACTCATCATTTGTAAGACTCGAAGATCTATGATCCGATAGAGCTACCTTAGCTCCAATTATTTCATCAATAAATGCAATATCTTTTTTTACACAACCAGTAATAGTCTTGGTAGGGTATTCATAGGAACCAGTAATGGCATAGGCAGATATTCCTTCTTCCTTTAATGCCTTTGCCTTAGCAAGAAGATTTTCAACGCACCTAGTGGTTGAATCGGTTCCAAGGAGACCAACTACAGTTGTAATTCCGGCAGTTGTAAGCTTAGACAGAGTTATTTCTGGAACCCTTGTTTTAAAGCTGCCTTCGCCGCCTCCTCCAGTTATATGAACATGCTGATCTATAAATCCTGGTACCATTTTCCTTCCAGTTCCATCAATTACTTTAACCCGGCTGCTGGATATATCGATCTTGTCCTCTATAAGTGATATCTTAGTCCCACTTATCAATACATCCTTTGTTCCCATGTACTCTGGACCATATATTTCTATATTTTTTACTAGAATCATGATACCCTACTCCCCTTTACTATATAACTTTCTTTCCTTTATCTTTATCGTCTATACGTGCTATTCCAATTCCTGTAACAGCTAATATAATGGCAAATACTATTCCCATATAATTTAGAACTGCCCATGGAAGATATTCCACTGTCGAAACGCCCAGAGTAGAAGCCATATATGCTCCAGCTGCTGACCATGGTATTAATGGAACAAGAACTGTTCCTGAGTCCTCCAATGTTCTAGACAAATTCTTCGGATGTAGATTTCTTTGTACATATACGTCCTTGAAAAGTTCTCCTGGAAGTAAAATTGAAAGATACGAGCTACCAGTAACAAATGCTACAGTAAAACATGATGCTATAGTTGATAAAATTATTCCCGTAGTTGTTTTTACCTTTGACATTAGTGCTTGAAGTACTGTATCAAGAATACCTGCCTTGCTGACAATTCCTGCAAATCCCATTGCACAGAAGATCAGAACAGTCGTACCTGTAACCGAAACCACTCCACCTCTATTAATAAGTCTAGTTACTTCCCAAATTACTTCCTCTTCGTAACCAGTCATAGAAACGTTAAAACCTTTAACGATAGCAGTAAATCCGCTCTTAAATGTAAAACCTTGAACAAATACTCCAAGACAAACTGCAAATAGGCTTGTTCCTAACATAGTTGGAATAGTAGGCCATCTCTTAAGAGATCCTATTATTATTATAACAACTGGTAATAAAAGTACAATATTCCAATTAAACATTCCATCAAGTTGAGTCAACATTGTATTTACGGTTTCAGGTGTATTTACATCTCCTGAAGCGCCAAGTCCAACAACAAAATATACTATAAGTGATACTACAAATGCTGGTACTGTTGTATATAGCATATGTTTAATATGCTCATAAAGCTCACTTCCTGCTGCTATCGGTGCAAGATTTGTTGTGTCTGAAAGAGGTGATATCTTATCTCCGAAATATGCACCGGCAACTACTGCACCGGCCGTTGCCGGTAGAGAAACTCCAAGTCCTCCAGCTATACCCATAAGTGCAACACCAATGGTTCCTGCTGCTCCCCAAGAGGTACCTGTAACAGTGGATACTATTGCTGTAATAATAAATGCAGTAACAATCAAGAATTTAGGGTTAACTATTTGCACTCCATAGTAGATTATCATAGGTACTGTTCCCGAGAACATCCATGAACCTATAAGGAAGCCAACACTCCATAAAATAAGAGTCGCAGGTAGAGCCGCAGCAATTTTTTCAATAATTGCATCCTGCATATCCTTCCATGTATATCCCAACCTCATTGCAATCAAACCCGCAACAAATGCCGAAAGTATAAGAAGCGGTTCCGTTCTAAGTTTGAAGTAACCATAACCTACTGCCAATGCTAAAACCATAAAAATAATTGGAATGATTGCCTGACCTAATGTCGGTTTTTTCTTTTCCTTAAAACTCATGTATAACTCCTCCTTAAAATATTTAGTAATATATTGACGCTCATTATATAAGCAATTAATGTGCCAAATCTCTCTACATATAGTAAGGTAAAAGTATGCATCGTGCCCAACACTGGTATTTTAGTGAATTTTCGTACAAATCAAACTATTATCACCTTCTTACTTACTAAGTAAAATAAAAGCCCAAAGGAAACCTTAAGGCTAAAAACGACCACATTACGGATAATTTTATCCTTCTATTTATAATTTTCTAAAGTTTTCATTCCTTTTTCGCTAATTGCACATCCTCGTTTTCCTTCTTTATAATCTATTAGTTCCTTTTCCTTAAGCTTTTTTATTATGCCTCTTATTTTTCCTTCTCCAAGGCCAATATCCTGTTTTTTAGCATACTGGGCCAGACTACTTCTTCCTATTCCTCTATTCTTCTCAATTTCTTCAAGAACCCATAGTTCATTACTATCAAGGAGTATCCTTGCCCTATCGTGTTCATCTTCAATCATATAATATGGGAGAGCAGATA
The DNA here is from genome assembly GCF_050888315.1 of Wukongibacter baidiensis. Classification (NCBI taxonomy): domain Bacteria; kingdom Bacillati; phylum Bacillota; class Clostridia; order Peptostreptococcales; family Caminicellaceae; genus Wukongibacter; species Wukongibacter baidiensis. Next base: position 4,711,390 of record NZ_CP138202.1, on the reverse strand, counting down.
TTTCTAACTCTTTGTTCTCGTATATGAATGACATATATTCAACTAAGTTAATAAGTTCCCTTACATTTCCTCTCCATCTGTAATCTAAAAGAAATTCCTTTGTCTCTACCTTTAAAAGCTCATCTAAGGTTTTAATTTTCCCTTTACCGAAATAGATGTTTATGAAGTACATAAGCAAATGTTTTATATCGTCTCTTCTCCTTCTTAAAGGAATTGTCTTTAACGGCAAAATATTAAGTCTGAAAAAAAGGTCCTCTCTGAATTTTCCTTCATCTATCAAGTTGATTAAATTCTTATTTGTTGCTGCAATGACCCTTACATCAACGGGTATTTCCTCAAGGGCGCCCACCCTTCTTATCCTTTTTTCCTGAAGAACCCTAAGGAGTTTTACTTGAAAATCCAGGGGTGCATCTCCTATTTCATCTATAAATATTGTGCCTCCGTTGGCTATTTCAAAGAGTCCTATCTTTCCTCCTTTTCGTGCTCCTGTAAAAGCTCCTTCTTCATATCCAAAAAGCTCACTTTCAAGAAGGTTTGGCGTTACAGCAGCAATATTTACAGGAATAAATGCATTTTTTCGTCTAAAGGAGCTCATATGGACAGCTTGGGCTAGTATTTCCTTTCCCGTTCCGTTTTCCCCTTGTATAATTATTGTGGCATCGTTCTTAGCAAATTTTTCGGCCCTTCTAAGCATATCCTTCACTTCTTTATTTACAGTTAGATAATCTTCGAAGGTATATAGCTTCCTTTTTATACGCTGTTCATGATTTCTTCTTATCTCATGGTCAAGCTTTGATATCTTTTCGGTATACTCTATAGTAACCAAGTAACCTAAGTCGTCCTCCAGATTTACCTGATCAGTATCAATTAATACCTCTCTTCCCTCTATCTCAGTAATTAGTGAGCCTCTTTCCTTCGAAAAAATATCTATAGAGTCTATGATTTTAAAAAAACTTTTACCTAGGATATCCTTTTTCTTCTTGTTAAAAATTGACTCAAATTTTGAATTTACCCTTACAATTTTCCCAAGGGAATCAACATACACTATTCCATACTCTACACTATCAAATATGGTTTCAAGAAGTCTTTGAGATTCCCTTGCAGATCTTCTGCTTTCATCTATCGATCTAGAAATTTCAATGATGTCCTTTATATATCTCGTAACAAGACTCTCTCTTAAAGTTTCCTTGATATCAAGTCTTGAGATTAACTCATGTATAGTCCTTATATCCAGTATTCTTGTACCAATATCTATAATATTGCTTACTGATTCAGGTACAATGGGTGCCTCCCCAGGAGTTATAGCCGTTTCTATCTTCGGGTACTGCTTACATCCAGGATAGACTGGATAATATTTAACATGGTTAAGGCCTAATTCAATCAACTGCTCTATAGCTTCTAAAGCAGAGTTTATATCATCATTTACAAGAAGTACTTCAGTTCCAACAGGAAGTGATATTACCCTTTCAATATTTTTGTGATTTATTACTCTATAGGCAATCAAGTAGGGTATATTTGCGTCAAGATACTTGAGAGCTAGCTTTGCAGTAAATTCACTTGTAAAGAGAACCATGTCACATTCCATGTCAACCTTAGATATTTCAGGTATGAAGACTGATTCCACTGTAATATGATCGCTTAAAAGGTTTCTAATCTGATTTGCTATTACATCCCCTGTGGTTTTTCCCATACTGACTACTATTAGTTTCTTCATAGAGTTCCTCCATATTTGGTTTATAAGAAGAGAATAAAAGGGCTGTCTAAAGACAACCCCCCTCAGGCTATTGATAAGCTCAAATTTCTTCGTTACTGCTTCAAGCAAGAACCCTTACGTATGTCTGTATACGCTGCGGTCTCTTGATCTCAGCACGCCTCGAACTTCGACTTTCTCAAAAGCCTACCATCTTGTTGACTTTGTCAACAATCTGAGGGGCTGTCTAAAGACACCCCCTTTTTTATAACATGTTATTTTAACTACCTTACAAACTGCGAATAAACATTCTAACAATATCTGTACCGCTAATCATCGTTCCCATAACACTACCTAAATTAACTAAAACAACTACTAGTAAAGTACGCGTTACCTTATTGCGCCAAAAGCCCTTTAGACTTAGAATATCATCTGTAAGATTTTGAAACTCCTTTACGCTAGGTTTTCTTATTAATACTTCAGCCAATCCTGCAAACCATCCAGCCGCTAGAAGCGGATTTAGTGAGCTTATTGGAGCTGCTAAAAAGGCTGTAAGTATTGCTAGTGGATGGGCAAGTGCAAGTACTGCACCTATAGCTGATAAGGTACCATTCCATAGAATCCAACTCATTATCTGCTGTGTTCCCATATCCTTATTAATCGTAAAGGTAGATGCGATAAATATAATAATCGCTATCGGAATAATCCATGAGATAATTTTCATCTTTTTTGATTTATCCGGCACTCTACTTAATTCTTTTAGATCATTATCATTTTTTATTTCTTTCTTAATCCCCGGAATATGTGCTGCACCTAAAACTGCTACTATTTTCTCACCTGGAGCTTCTTTAATCTTCTGGGCAAGGTATTTATCTCTTTCATCCACTAAAGGTGTTTTTAACTTAGGCATACTTTCAGACATTTCCTTTAAAGCTGAATCTAACATATCTTCTGATTTAATCTTATCTAAATCTTCTTCAGTAATTTCTTCATCTTTAAATATACTAAAGATCAACTGGAATAATAGCTTAATCTTATCCCACAAACTAATACTTGCAAGAATTCTCTTAAAGGTTATATCAATATTTCTATCGGCTAAAACAAGCTCTGCTTCAACTTCTTTTGCCGATTCGATTCCTTGTATCATCTCCTGTCCAGGCTGAACCCCCAGTTGCTTAGACATTTTTTTCTGATAGGCTGACAAGATAAGGTTTATTAAAAACAATAGTGCCTTTCCGTCTTTAACAATCTTAACTATATCCATATTGGCCCATCTATCTTTATCTAATATCGAGTCATATCTTGACTTACACAATTCCACACAAACGGTATCAGGTTGTTCTCTTTCGATAATCTCTTTTACTTCATCTACGCTGTGCTTTGATACATGAGCTGTTCCAACTAAGATAATTTTTTTATCATCTATATCTATCTCGTGCACATTACCCTTTGCCATAAAATTGCCCTCCTTTTCATATGTTCTAAATATATCTGAATGGTTATTCATATATTCGCATCTACTATAATATTTTACATGAAATAAATTAATCTATCAATTCAATAATTTAATACGTAATAGAATCTTAATTAAAAAGACTGCCTCGTTCTAGAATTTACTTTCTATTTTGAGACAGCCTCACCTTTCTTTAATTTTATTAACAGTCCATGGATACTTTATCTAAAACCTCAAAACTATTTTCTTACTAAGAGTACTATTTACACTTCTTTTACCTTAAAGCTTTCAGGAGTAAAATGATCCGGCGAGATCTGTGCTTTTATCTTCATAGCACCATAGTAAACTGCCCCTGTTACAATAAGAGACTGTACTGCGGGTAATCCCATAGGACTTACATAGGTAGTTATATAACCTACAATTATTCCAGATACAAAGGCAATTGTGGCCATCCAGTTCCATCCTTTGTTATCCTGCCACTCTTTATTTCTTATAAAGAAATCTACGAAAATAACACCTGCCATAGATGGGTAGCAAAGGGCGGTAAGATATAAAAAATCCATAAAATGATTAAGTATTCCCGATAACGCCAAACCTATAGAAATAATTGTACCTATTAGAGTTAATATAGAACGTCCTTTACTTGAAGATACGTTTAATAAATTTGAGAAGGATAACCCCATGGTATAATTATTAACCAATTGGCTGGTCCATGTGGATAACCACAACACTATAAAGCCCCAAAAAGGAAAGCCTAAACTGGACATAACCTGAACAATATCTGCTGTTCCCTGTCCTACCGCCATTACTGCTCCAACATACATAAGAGGAAATCCGATACCTATTATTCCTATTGGAATAAGAATATTATCTTTGATTGTTGGTTTAGCATATCTTGTATAGTCAGCAGCTATTACCCATTGAGATACATTTAGGCTCACTACTAAACTAACTGCCCCCAAGAAGGTCATACTCTGAGCCTGGGGTTGAAAATTTCTTATTGTATCCCATCCAAAATTCGTAAACGCTAGATATATTCCAAATATACATAGTAAAAGTCCTGCTGGTACAGCTATATAATCAGTCCATTTCATTGACGCATATCCTATTATTGATGGAATTGCAAAAACCAAGCCAACTATTGTAGTAATCAATGCCCACACGCCCCAATTATTTGCATAGTCAATATTTAGCATTGCGCATATGGCATTTCCTGCAACAGATGTCTGAACAGCCCACCATCCCATACAAGCAATGAATATTACAATAGCTATTATAAATCTAGCTTGGTCTGCTCCAAATCCAGATCTTGCTACAACTGAAGATGTTCGACCTGTTTTAGCCCCTATATAACCGCTTAAAGCATTACCTGCCCATTGAACACATATGAATGCAACAAATAATACAGGAAATATTTTTTTTATTCCAAAGGCGCCTACTAACATAGATCCAACCATTAACACAGGAATACAAAATTCAAGGCCTCCAAATATCATTGCCGGTGTCAACCAATGCTGTCTTTGATCCAAGGGTACAGACTTCAAAGGTTCATCTCCCGATTTTACCTTTGTAGTTTTTTCAGTTGACATAATCTTACCTCCTATATATAATTTAGTTTGAAAAATATTTATCAATATTTATTTTTGGTGGGGCTGTCTCATAAAGGTTTCTCATGAGTTCAGCCCCGGGGTGTTTCAGAATGAGTGAAGTTCAAGGTTTTGAAATTTCAACGGTTTGGCTAGTACTAATGTACGTGCCAAGTCGGTGAACATTTCAAACAACGCAGAAATTCGCCATTCTGAGACACCCCTATCTCTTTTTTTATATAATATCTATATTTTCATTATGTCTTCTTGCTTCTGTCACATCTAATACTGCAAAGGATATTGGATCAATTATTACTCCATAATCCTCCTTTGCCTGATCCAAGGTGATGAAATTATTTTTTACATCTAATATAACCTTCTCTACGGTCCTATTAAATGGGTTTCCATAGCCTCCACCTGTTGCAGTAGACATTTTAACTGCATCGCCTTTGTTTATTGGATATCTAGCATACTTTCCAAAGGGACCATCTATTGTGCCATCGGCTTTTAAAATCTCAAATTCATTCCTTGAACCATCTCTACCTTCTGCCATTCCCCATGGTAAGAATTTAAATCTTCCAAAGGTTCCTGTAAAGAAGTTTCCATCGTTTTGCATTCTATATGTTCTTACAACTCCACTACCACCTCTATACTCTCCTGCTCCTGCTCCATCGGCTCTTAAACTATACTCTTCTACAAAGAACCCATATCTTGTTTCAAGCACTTCTACTGGAATATTAAAGGTCTCACCGTCAGCAACACAAAACTGTGCATTTTCTCCATCTTTACCCTTACCAGCTCCCCATCCCCCTAGTGATGGTCCTACAGCTATATATGGTTCCTTTGTATCTGGATGTGTACCAGCAAGTACAAACCCACATACTGAAAGTAAATGTCCAGCTGTCAATCTGTCTGGTAAAATCGGTGCTAAGGCTTTCCAGATTAGATCAATGCCGTAAAGCATAGTTTCCCAATAGGTCGAAACTGCTGCTGGTCTTTCTGCATTAAATATTGAAGCATCATCTACTATGATTTTTAATGGGCTAAATACTCCATCGTTAACGTCTTGGGATGGATTTGTTGCAGCAAGAAATATAACCCTAACAGCCGATAACAATCCTGTAAAAGAAACATTTATAGGTCCAGGAACCTGTAGCTGACTGCCTCTGAAATCTGCAATAAATTCATCACCCTTGATAGTCACCCTTACCTTTACTTTAAATGGGCCATTTCCTACTCCATCATCATCGATCCAATCCTCTGCTTCATACTCACCATCTGGAAGTGCCATAATTTGTTTTCTTGATAATTCTTCACTGTTTTTCAAAAGCCTCTCAATTGCTAACAAGACAATTTCTTTTTCAAACTTATCACACAACTCAACAACTCTTTTTTCACCTGTTTTCAATCCAGATATTTGAGCCCACATATCTCCAATTGAAAGGTCCGGAAATCTTACATTAGCTTTAATTACATCAATCAGAGCTTCATTCATTACCCCTTCATTACAAATTTTTACACAGGGAAACTGTAGCCCTTCCTGATAAATTTCTGTTGAATCTACCGTCCATGAACCAGGATCCTTTCCTCCAACTTCTGTCCAGTGTGCTTTGTTTGCAGAAAAAGCTACTATATTACCTTCATAGTAAATAGGCATTACAAGCCCTACATCAGAAAGATGGGATCCGCCACCCCCATAGGGGTCATTAATAATTATTATATCTCCTTCCTTAATGTTTCCTGGCTTTACAAACTTATCAATAACCTCTTTTACCATAGAGCTCAGCATCCCAATAAATCCTGTAACCCCATTACCTTGAGTTAGAAGCCTTCCTTCTGCATCGGTTAAACCTGATGCAAAATCAAGAACTTCGTAAATAACTGGGCTTTTAGATGATCTTGCAACGGATATAAACATTTCTTCACCAATTGCATGAAGAGAGTCTTTAATAATATCTAAAGTAAATAGATCAACCCTTTTATCCTTTTCCATAATTTACACCTCCGTTTTAATAATTAGATTTCCATATTTATCAACTATTACTTCCATTTCAGGATACACAACGGTTGATGTCGTAACCTCCTCAATTATAGCCGGCCCATCTATTTTCATTCCTGGAGATAGTTTCTCTCTATCATATACATTTGTATCTATTTTCCCGATCGATTCAAATGTTACAGGTCTCACTTCCTTAATGGCTTCATCTAATGAGTAAGGTTTGATTTCTAATTCCTTAATCTCTACCTTTTCAACTTTTCCAAAGGCAGTAAGGTGTAAATTCACTATTTCAGTTAAACTATCATCTATTCTAAAGGAGTAGTTTTTCTCGTGCTCTACATGGAATCTCTCAATTATTTCACTTATATCCCCCTCGCTAATCTCTACATTTGGGATTTGAACTTTAACGGTGTGTTCCTGTCCCCAATATCTCATATCAAGGTATCTTACAAAAACTACATTATCTTCATCTATTCCCTTTTCGCCATATTCTGCGATAGCCTTATCTTCAAGTTGTTCCCATTCACAATTAAATTTATCCAAGTTCATTTTATCTAAACGGACATTGAAGGTTTGTATATCATCCTGTCTCAAGTCCGTCATCAACATACCCCATGCAGAAAATACTGAAGCAGCTACAGGAATTATAACTTTTTTTATTCCCAGTTCCCTTGCTAATGGAGCCGCGTGCATAGGCCCTCCTCCACCAAAGGCTACTAAAGAAAATTCCCTTGGATCATATCCCTTACGAACTGAGATTAGCTTCAAGGCGTTGAGCATATTGGAATTTGCTATTCGGATTATTCCAAGGGCAGCCTCTTCAACGCTCATATCAAAAGAATCAGCTATCTTTTCTTTTACTGCATCTCTAACTCTTTCCATATCAACTTCCATGTCAAAGTTTTTTGGTGACAATCTTCCCACCAAAAGATTTGCATCAGTAGTTGTTGGCTCTTCTCCTCCTAATCCATAAGCTACAGGTCCTGGCAGTGCTCCGGCAGATTGTGGTCCTACCCTTAGAGAATTTGTACCGTCAATCCACGCTATAGAACCTCCACCATTCCCGATTTCAACTATATCTACTACAGGCACCTTAATAGGATATCCTGCTGTTATGTTGGTTTTCTCAATTTTATAGTCCGTTGTAACCTTCACTTCTCCACCATCGACAAGGGAACATTTTGCAGTAGTTCCACCGATATCGAAGCCTATAACCTGTTGTTCTCCCAATAATTTACCCAGCATAGCTGAACCGAAAATTCCTGCTACAGGACCTGATTCAACCATATTTATCGGACTTTCCTTTGCCTTTTCAAAGGTTGTAGTTCCTCCATTCGACTGCATAATATACTTAGGTGACCTTATATTAATCTCTTCTAATTCTTCATAAAGCTTATCTACGTACTTAGCTGCAATAGGCTTAACATAGGAGTTTAGTACTGTTGTACTGGAGCGTTCATATTCTCTCCACTCCTTAGTTATCTCATATGATCCTGTTACATAAACTTCAGGCCACAGTTCTTTAATGAGCTTCACAGTTTCTCTTTCATGAATGTCATTAATGTATGAATGTAGATACACAACTGCTATAGCCTCTACCTTCTCCTTTTTGAAATAATCTATACATCTTTTCACATCATCTTCGTTTAAAGGATTAATTATTTCCCCCTTATAGTTAATCCTTTCTTCAACTTCTAGTCTAAGGTATCTAGGAACAAACACCTTTGGTTTCTCAAATCTTACATTAAATAGGTCTGGTCTATTTCCCCTAGCTATTTCCAGTATGTCTCTGAAACCTTTAGTTGTTATCAGTGCAGTTTTAGCTCCCTTTCTCTCAGTCAAAGAATTAATAACAACAGTAGTTCCGTGACTCAAACTAATCACAGCTTCGGTAGGAATTTTACTTTTTTTGATAACATCAATTACTCCTTTTTCAAAGTTTGGTGGTGTTGTATGGGCCTTTTCAATGCCTATTTCTCCATTCTGAGTAATATATACAATATCTGTAAAAGTTCCACCAATATCAGTTGCTATACGCATAATTGCTCCCCCTTTTTAAAAAGCACACCGGATAATCTTATTGATGATACAAGCTACACTATTGTTATAGATAAGCAACTTCAAGGTTAAATAAATTTTCATAGAAAAATGTAGAAGCGTTCATTATTTCTACAAAAATTTATTATAAATCTTAATGTTACGTATCAATATGTAGTTTTAAAAATAGATTTAATTATTTGTTGAGTTTTCTTAAGAATAGTCTTCTCCTAGGCAAGATAATTTTTGGCTTTGGTTACTTATAGTTGTTGTTCTTATGTGATATGCAAATCTGAAGTGTTGTTAAAGAATAGTATTTCTTTAAATGCATTCTATATATCGATTATTCCTTTTTTAGTAAGAACCAAATCAACTCACAATCTTCATTTGAAATGTTTTGGCACCAATGTTCTTCTCCAGCTGGAATGTAGGAAAAATCACCTGCCTTCACTGTAGTTTTGTCTTGCTTCGTTGCAGATTTAAGACTGCCCTTTATGATGTAAGATAATTCTTCAGCATCATGGACTCCAAAACCATCCTCTGGTATCCTCGCTCCACTTTTTATAACAGCTTTACCCATTTTCACTATGCAGTCATTTTCTTTAAAATCCACAAAAACTTCTAGCATTTCATATCCTTTAAAAATATCTGAAGCCATGTCTTTTTCGGAAATAATCTTCATCACATCCCCCTCTCATAATTTTTTAGTAGGTTCTATTATATTTAACCGAGATTATCCATAAAGTGCTTGAAAAATTGTAAATAGAATAATCCAGGCTTAAAATACTAACTGTGTTAAAATGCTTAGCATCTTTAATTCGACATCCGAATTATTTGATAGAGAATGAGGTAATGTAGAAGGAAAATGTATTGTTTCACCCTCCTTTATAACATATTTTTTCCTATCTATTGTAAAGGTAGCCTCTCCCTGCAAGACATAGTAGAATTCTTCACCTTCATGAGAAATTTCCTCAGTATCTCCACTATTTGGTTTGTAGGTAAGCAGTATAGACTCTAGTTTCCTTCCTTCAAACATTCCGCTAAGTCTCTTATATTGCATATTGGATCTCTCTATACTTATAAACTTTTGTTCTTCCTTTTTTCTCATAAAATGCAAATCTGATTCTTCATCAAAGAATTTCTTCATGGGAACATCTAAAGCATCAGCAATTTTCTTCAATGAAGTGATCGCCATACTTGACACACCTCTTTCAATTTGTGATAAAAAACTTACTGACAATCCCGTTTTTTCACTCAGCTCTTTTAATGTTATATCTTTCATTTTCCTTATTCTTCTAATTTCTTTGCTAATCTCAATCATATTTTTTCTCCTTTTCTATAGAATGACTGTAATGATTTTAGTATTTATGAAATAATTACAGTTATACTGTAATTATTTTCATTATATCACTAATTTCATGTTTCGTTAACACAATTTTCAGAATTTTTCGTTTTTATTTTTAATTTACTTTTCTCTTATAATTAAAGATTTTATGTCTATATTATAACTACACCCTACTTACATCAGTCTTAAGTTCTCCTATGTAAATCTTAAATAGCCTTAAATATTTATTTAACTTCTATTATTTATATAATATAATTAGTATGAAAAGTAGCGAAGGGAGTTCTAATTATGGATATTAATATTTTAGTTGCAGAAGATGAAGATGATATAAGGGCTCTTTTAAATCTCCATCTTAGTAATAAAGGGTATAAGATTTTTCAAGCTTCAAATGGTGTTGAAGCCTTAGACATAGTATCTAGAGAAAATATTCATCTACTCATACTTGATGTAATGATGCCTGAAATGGATGGTTTTGAAGTTATTAAGAAGATTAGGGAAACGAGCAATATCCCAGTCATTTTCTTGACAGCCGTAACGGAAGAAGCTAATAAGATACTAGGGCTTGGCCTTGGAGCTGACGATTATGTTGTAAAGCCCTTTAGTATAATTGAAATCATATCAAGGGTCGAGGCTCATCTTAGACGATATATGGAGTATTCAAGTAGTGATTTCAGCAACACCTTAACCAATGGTGAACTAACGCTTAATTTAACAAACTATGAGTTTAAAAAAAATGGCATAGTCATCGATCTAATGCTAAAAGAATTCAATATGCTTGCTCTTTTCATGAAAAATCTAGACAGAGCATTTACCAAAAAACAGCTCTACGAAGCAGTTTGGGAAGAAGAGTACCTTGAAGACGATAATACTATCATGGTTCACATTAGCAATCTTAGAGAAAAAATCGAAGATAATCCAAGAAAGCCAAAGTATTTAAAAACCATACGTGGCGTAGGTTATAGGATGGTAAGGTCTAATGACTAGACTAAAATTGAATATTAATCCCTTTAAAAAAATATCAATCTCTGTTCAGTTATTTTTAAATTATTTATTCCTATTTGTATTATTAGTATTAGTTCTAATTTTAACTTTAGCTATTTCATCCTACAGTATTAAAAATTATTATGATTCTAACGGTATGAACTTAACTAGTATAGATGAACACATAGATAGCTACGGTCCTGAAAAAACCTTTGAGATGCATAAACTTGCCGAGGGTTCCTATATTGAAATTTTAGATTCAGAATTAACAGTTATCGATCAGTATAATAGTACTCATAGTATTGGATATACCTATCCTCAGTCGGAATTCAATAAATTAGCCTTAGACTATTCATCAGGGTATCAGTTTTATTACTCTAACGAAAAGGAAACTATTAATCTTATCTATAACGATGTTTTTTTTAGAGACGAGGATAAGAAATTTTTTAAAAGGTTACAACTATATATTTTATTGTTTTTCGCCATAAGCGTTCTAGCAGTTCTATTAATATATGCAAAGTTAACATCTAAAACTTTAGTACATCCTATTAGAAAAATCCTAGAAGGGGTTAAAACCATAGGTAATGGAGATTATTCTACAAGAATAAATTATAAATCAAAAAATGAATTAGGCTATTTAATCGAGTCCATAAATCAAATGTCTGAGAAAATTCAACATGAAATAAATCTTAGGGAAAAATCAGAAGGGAATAGAAAAAAGTTGATTTTGGATATATCTCATGATCTTAAAACGCCTTTAACTAATGTTTTAGGATATTCCGAGACACTTTATCATGATAACGACTTAGGAGAAGATTTGAGAAATAAATATTTAAATATAATTATTTCTAATAGTAAGAAATCAAATAATTTGATTCAAGACCTGTTTGAGTTGTCACATATGGAAAATAGTACTTCTGATATCAGACTTGAAAATCAGGATTTTAGTGAGTTTATAAGGGAAATATTAGTAGGATATATTCCAGAGCTAGATGACAAAGGTATAGATTATGATTTTGATATCCCTGATAAAGATATTATGATAAAAATGAATTCACAGAAACTCGAAAGGGCAATTAATAATATATTAGATAACAGTATAAAATATGGAGAAAAAAATATGTCATTGAGGTTAAAGCTTGAGGATTCAAGTAGTAGGGTTTTCTTGACAATCGAAGACAGTGGTGTAGGCATTCCATCTGAGCTTGCTGAAAGTATATTTGACCCCTTTGTCAGAGCCGATAACTCTAGAAACTCTAAGACCGGTGGTACTGGACTTGGTCTTGCAATAAGTAAGGGGATAATAAATATTCATGGTGGAGATATTAAGCTAGACACTTCTTATAAGGATGGATGTAGATTCATTGTATCACTTCCTAAATCATATACTACTTAAAAAATAGAATACAAAAGTTGACATAATCTTACATCATCTATATAATAGAGTTTGAAAAATATTTATCAATATTTATTTTAGGTCCCATTAGATAAGTCTATCTAATAGGACCTCTTTTTTACGCAATATAATTGAACAGTCTTTTATTTACATATTTCTTGACAACCAATCTATTCCACTTTGCGCCAATACTGCTGAGCCTATCCACAATACATCCTCGTTTACCTGAAATTTAGGATTATGCATGGTAATCTTCTCTTCTTGATTTTCTATCACACTGCCTAGATGTAGATATGTTCCTGGTACCTCTTGAAAGAAATAGGCTATATCTTCGCCCGCCATAATCGGTGATTCAATCTCTACAACACCATCTTTTCCTACTACCTTTTCTATAGACTCTTTAATTTCTTTAGTAAGCTGGATATTGTTCACCACTGGAGGATATCTAAAGTTATAGGAAAGCTCGTAATTTCCTAGCATACTTTTAGTAACATTACTTACTATTTGCTCAATCCGTTTTGCTACGTTTCTACGTAGTTCTTCATCTAGGGTTCGAACTGTACCTTCGAACTCAACATAGTCCGGTATAGTATTTGGCACTGTTCCGCCGTGGATTTTACCAACTGTTATAACAAGATTTTGCGATACGCCAATCTCTCTACTTACAATGCTTTGCAAAGCTGTGATTACCTGAGCCGAAATAACTACTGGATCAACGCCCATTTCCGGTCTTGCTCCATGACTCCCCTTTCCGATAATCTTTACCTTAAAGGTGTCACTGCTTGCCATTAAAGGTCCATATCCAATGCCTATTTTTCCGTTGCTTACTCCATTTAGAGCATTAGTAACATGTAATCCTATCATGGCATGAACCTTAGGATTTTCTAAAACACCTTCATTTATCATTTCCTTTGCCCCACAATAACCCTCTTCACCTGGCTGAAATATAAATTTTATATTCCCCTTTATCTTATCTCTATTTAAATTTAATACTTTAATAGCTCCAAGAAGCATAGCCATATGACAATCATGTCCACAGGCGTGCATATTTCCATTATTCGAAGCATAGGGTAATCCTGTTTTTTCTTCAATAGGTATTGCATCCATATCTGCTCTTAGGGCTATCGTCTTCCCTGGCTCACTACCCATTAGCACGCCTTCAATTCCTGAAGTCTTCTTATGAACCCTATACTCCACACCCATGCTATCTAATTTACTACATATATACGCCATAGTATTTGGCAAATTCAATCCTATTTCAGGAATTTTGTGCAACTCTCTCCTCCATGATATGATCTTTTTATTTATTTGCCTTATTTCATTAAAAATGTCTATCATTTTTTCCCCCATATTTTACTTCCTTGATATGTTTTAATAAGATCCCTGATTTAATAATGTTATAAGCCTTTTCAATATCGACGGATAAATCTCTATCTTCATCTAGAAAAGTAATCTCTTTTCTTACTGTTTCATATGCAATCTTTGTTCCCTTTCCAAGCTTCATACCTTTCCTGAGGTCAATTCCTTGAGCAGCATGCATCATTTCAATCCCTATAATATATCTTAAGTCATCAACGATTTTATTTATTTTTCTTATAACATAAGGGGTATTACTGCCATGATCTTCCGTTTCATTGGATGTTGCAAAATAATCTAAGGTTGCCGGATTTGCCATATGTCTAATTTCAGTATCCAGAGAAGTAAAGGATTTCTGCATAGTAGAAAAGGCAATCACATCATCCCTAGGCCTTAAAAATCTTGGTAATCCCGTGTATTTAGGCTGGGAAAGCTTCAATACCCTATTACAAATAGTCTTTGATAGGTGGCTCAATGCAACACCAAGCATCTCAAAACCAACCGCCAAGCTCATCACTATAAAATTGGCAGTCGAGATAATATCTTTATCGTCCAATAGGACATATGGACAATCATCAGAAGAGTTCAGCTGTACACTTAAGTACTTTTCAGTATATTCTAATGCGTCCCTTACAGACCCATGTATTGCCCATCCCGCTTTAAATACCATACTGCCATGCAGAGATCTGTTATCGTTATCCCATATATAGCTCCCATCTAAGTAATCAAGGATTTTATTGTTAGAATATATTTGCCCTGATAATGGTCTCAATTCATTGGATTTTGGATTTATAAACATTGTGTTTATATTTATTGCTTCTAATGACATAGCATATACTACATCAGCCATATCTAGAAGATCTTTAATCTCCTTGAATACTAAGGCTCCCATTCCTCCTGATAAAGCATTTGAACTAACTATAGACAATCCATCCTTGGGTCCAAATACAATTTTCTCAAGCCCAGTTAGTTCTAGCGCTTTATCTGCCTTCATCCTAGACCCTTTGTAATGAACCTCTCCTTCCCCCATCATAGCTAGACCAATATAAGAAAGAGTTGTGACATCGGCAGTTCCAACAGAGCCTCTTTCAGGCATCACAGGGTGTATCTCGTAATTTAAAAAATCCTTATACATCATTGCAATTTTAGGTTGAATTCCTGTTGCTCCTAGCAGCAAGGTATTTAACCTTACAACCATAGCAGCTCTAACGACCTCTTCACTTGCTTCAGGCTTTATACCTACGCAATGGGCAAGTATAAGATTACGATTAAATGTGGAAAAGTATTCTGGAAGTATTTTATTATCCTTATTCGCTCCAACACCTGTAGTCAATCCATATATTTCTTCTTCACTATTGCTTAGTTCAAATACAAGCTTTCTTGTGGTCTCTAATAATTCCAAGGATTCTGAGCTAATTTCAACCTTTACCCTATCCTTAGCCACTCTGTAAACATCATCAATCGATAAACTTCTACCATTTAAAACAATACTTGACTCATTCATTAGTTATCTTCCTTCCAAAAAAACTTGTCTTAAAAACGATAAATTTAGATATAAGTTACAATCCTAAGAAAATATAAGTAAAAGTTCTTTATTTTATTTCATAGAAATCTCCATGTAAAATCATTGGTTTATTCCTACCATCAAGCTCAAGTAAGTAAAAACCTCTATAAATAATTTGACTCTCAACTAGATTACATTTGTAATAATGTTTATATCTCATGTACATATTCTTTTGTACTATTCCTAGAGAGTTCTCCTCAGATTCCTTTTCCGAAACCTTAGGTTCTAGTACTTTCTCTCTAGGAATATTATTGATTTTACTTATTTCCATACTATCTTTTAGTAAAGCGCTTATGCTGCTGAGACCATCGGTTAAAGTCCCTATTTCTTCTGTGAAAGCCTTTTTGAAGGATTTTACATTATAGCTATAACGATGAAAATAATAAGGCTTATAAACTAATTCGATTTTCCGAGGCATAGAAATATTTTTTTTAAGTCTCAAAAATCCCTTATTCGTCTTTCTATATTGTTCAATTATCTCTTCTTCATTCTTTAGTGGTACTAATAAATTTATTTCCATTTCTTCAGCCTACTTTATTTAGAATTTTTTGGTCAATTCTTCTTCATTTAAACTTTCTATAAAAGCATATTTATCTGGTGAAGGTGCTGGAGTTAATTTAGACACTATAAGTAGTAAGAGTAATGATGCAATCGAACCGGCAAACATTGGGTGTAGTCCTCCAAAGAACCCACCAACATGTTTATACAGATAGAATTTAGATAATACTGCAAATCCTCCACCTAATATGATTGCTGATGTTGCACCATAGGCATTAACCTTCTTGTTGCGCATACCTAAAATCAGTGGGAAAAACACACCGGCTGAGTAAATCAAACTAGATAGAACTATGATACTTACTACCCCTGTTAATATCTTAGAGAATAATAGTGATATCAGAGCAATAACTACCGTAGTAACACGGGCAACAAATATGCCTTCTTTTTCTGAAATATCCTTACGAATCAATCGCTTATAAATATCTACATGAAATATTGTTGCACAGGAGTTGAGTTTAGATGAACTTGTAGACATTGTTGCCGCTAGGATTGATGCTAGTAGTAGTCCTCTTATCCCAACTGGTAACACTTGTTGAATAAGTACTGGAACAGCCATGTCTGGATCCGATAGGTTTGGTGCAATAACCGACGCTGCAATACCCAATACAGCTACTATTAATCCATAAAAAATGAAATTTACACCTGTAAATATATATGCAAACCTTGCAGTTGATTCATCCTTTGATGCAAATAGTCTTTGAACAACATGCTGATTAGTTGAATATGCAAAGAAGCAAAGAGCTATCCAGGCTGCTGGCTCCATTGTACCCATAGCACCCAAATCCCAAAACGACGCTGGAACCGTCTGCATTATATGAGACATTCCTCCAGCCTTAGATATTGCTAATGGCATCATTATGATAACACCAAACATTAAAACAAAGTATTCTATAACATCAGTCCAAACAACGGCTACCAGTCCTCCTGCCGCAGTATATGTAACAAATAATACAGTTGCAATGATATATGTGTAATGCTGCGGTATACCTGTTAATGTAGTAATGGCCAATGCCGCCACAACAGTCTGTGCTGTTATTGAAACCGTTTGCCCACCGAGGTATAAAAGTGCAGCAACAACTCTCGTTTTAACGCTATAACGTCTTTCAAGGAACTCTGGAACCGTTGTTAGTCCAAGTTTTCTAAATCCTTTGGCAAGGGTAAGTCCTAGTATAATCCATGCCGGTACTGCACTCCAGTTCCACCATGCCCCTGCTATACCTGCAGTATAGGCTAAACCGGCGGCACCTATTAAGCTAGACCCTCCAAAGTCCGTGGCAGCTGTGCTTAGTGCCGTTGGAAGCTTCCCAAGACTCTTACTTCCGATCAAATAATCTTCCTCGCTTTTTACCTTTGACGATGCCCATTTACCAACATACGCTATCAAGATGAAAAATAGTATTATGACGATCCAGTCAATGAAACTTAAAGCTACCATAAAATACCTCCCAAAAGTAGTTTTTCAAAAGGATTAAAGATATGAAGTTCACATATCATACTTCCTCCCTAAGTTATTTAACCTCTCTAACCCCTCTGTTGTATTTAATATTACATCATCACCGTCACTCTATGGTCTAGCTTATATCGTCAATCAAACGTCTAATTTTATTGTCAATTACACATCTATAGAGTTATAAAAAGATTACATTTTCATGGTATTACCTTTTACTAGTCATAGCATCTATTCTACTACTTAATAACCGCTTTTTAGCAAAGGATAACTTTGAGTAAATATACTTTTTAAGTTTTGGATGTGATAACTCAAAACCTATTTCAGGTAAATCCTTAACTTCCCTTAAAAGATTTCTTTGCAACAACTCCTCCACAACATCCAAAATCTCCATCTCACTATTCCCTAATATTTCTTTTAAATACCCTATAGTTACTCTGTCAGGAAAAACCGAGATAATATCTAATAACTTTAAGCCCTCTTCACTTACATCTAGCAACCTACTTTCAATTATGTCCTGCAACATAGGAGATAGCTTACTAACATCCTTTTCTGCCAACAAATTGTCAACTAAATTAATCAAGAAAAGTGCATTTCCTTTAGTTTCATTGTACAAAATACTTTCAATTTCTTTAGTGAAGGAGTTATCTTGACCTACTAGACTATTAAAAAACTCTAGAGTTTCATCAGCATTAAATCTTTCAAGGCGAAGCCTGTCTATTAAAGAATACATTCCCATTTCTGTAAAAAAATCTTCAATATTTTTATTATATGAATTTCTACAGGTGATCAAAAATATAATTTCCTGGTTGTGAATTTGAATTAACATATTTTTAAGCAGCTTCAAACTCATATAATCTATCCACTGAATATCATCAATAAAAATTACAATTTTTTTATTTTGTGCAAGGTGAAGAAAAACATCAATAACTCCCTGCTCGACTACTTGATATCTCAAGAAGTCAGCTAGCTCTACTAGTTTGTTATATATTTTCATATTCCCCTTTTCAAACCTTGGAAATGCATAGGATATAACCTTATTTATTAGCGGTGGTATTTCTATTTTGTCTTCATCAATAACACTATAAAATTGTTTAAATATTCTATGCCATGGCTTTAAAAGAAACTCTTTTTCTGCCCTATAACAAACTGAACTGAATACGTACATTTCGTCTCTGTCTAAAAGTTCTAGGGTTCTTTCCATAAGAGCAGTTTTACCCACACCTACTTCACCTATGATTGCGAAGGATTTCGCCTTCCTATCCTTTAAAAAATTATTTATATTATCGTCTAATATACTTAGCACTTTGGTTCTTCCGTAGAAAAATTTCTTTGATTTCTTTTTTTTAATCCCACTATTTTTTTCTTTCTCAGCTACAATTTCCTTGAATAAATCTCTAGTTTCCTTATCAGGAACAATACTAAGCTCTCTCTGAAAAGTATTCAGCAATTCATTATATATTTCTAAGCATTTATCATACCTTTTTTCCGTCTTATAAATATTCATTAAACTCCTATATGCGGATTCATCGAATTCATCTATAGATATTAATTTTTTACAAAACTGCTCTGCAATCTTCAAGTCGCCATCTCTTAAGCATTTCTCTATCTCCACATGTATCTTTTTTATATGCAATTCCTTATAATAATCTCTGGTTGAAAAAATCCACTCTTGAAAATTATCAGCATTCTTTAGAACAAATCCTTCAAGAAAGTCTTTGTTTCTTAAATTTCTAAAGGATTTCTCGTTTTTCTCAATATCTTCTTCAGAAGTTAAATACTCAACATCGGCTTCAATATTTGCTTGTGAATTCAATTTAATAATTGATCTTCGTGGTGATATTAAAATATTTTTATCTAAGGATTTTCTAATCAAATATATTGCATTCCTCAGATTTTTCTTAGCTGTATCATAAGAAATATCATCCCAAAATAACTGACATAGCTTTTCTCTTGTTGCCTGCTTTTCAACAATCAAATAGTAAAATATAGCTTCAGCTTTTCCATATGGAAATATTATTTCTTCATCGTCCTTTAAGACTCTGGGAGTCCCTAGCAAATTGACTTTGATTTTTTCCATTCTATTCACCTTCTTTATCATTTTAAGTTTTTATAGTCTTTTAAACCCGCTTGTTAATAACCAAAGACATAATATTTTAAAAATTCAAACCTTTTAATTTAGTTTATTTTATAAAGTTATATATTTCAATAGAAAAGCTTGCTTAAAAATTAAAAGCCCTTCTAAGATATAGATATGAACTCAGAAACTTAAGTAGATTAAATTTCTCAATCACACATCTATATTTTAGAAGGGTCCTTCAATACAATTTTATATTTCAAAGTCCTCTAAAGGGTTATTTCCATCCTTCCAGGGATATGTAAAAAACGAAGCTACAGTCTCTTCCTTTATCTCTTCTAAAGTTGGTGGATTCCAATTTGGATTTTTATCTTTATCTACCAGTACTGCTCTCACACCTTCAAAAAAGTCATGACATTT
Organism: Wukongibacter baidiensis; assembly: GCF_050888315.1. Lineage (NCBI taxonomy): Bacteria > Bacillati > Bacillota > Clostridia > Peptostreptococcales > Caminicellaceae > Wukongibacter > Wukongibacter baidiensis. The sequence goes on along the minus strand of NZ_CP138202.1, from coordinate 4,691,481 downwards.
CATGAAGTTTATACTCATTGTAAGTTCCATCATTAAGCATTCTTTAATGGATTTTTTCTCTCCCTCTATAAGTTGTCTAAGTGTAACCTTAAGGGAAGTTGGAGATTTTGAAAGTATGGTTTTTATAGTTTTATCAGCCCATTCGTCACCTTTATTGGCTGAGCTCCGAAGTGAATCTACTATTTCTTCTATGGTATTAAAAGCAAAATGCTTGTTTATTTTTGACTCTAAATCGACTATTGGTGAACTCATGTTAGGATCCTTATTATATTTAGATATTAAATTACCAAGTTCCTCCTTTGACCTTTTAGTGTTCCAATTTCTTTCAATAATTGCCTCTCTTAAGTCATCCCATGAACTGCTATCTATATAATAATCTGCTACTCCTGAATAGAGGGCTTCTGCAGCATTGATTGACTTTGATGTCAATGCTAAGTATCTCCCTATACAACCAGGCATTTTATTCATAAAATAGCTAGATCCTACATCTGGATAAAGTCCAATACTTGTTTCAGGCATTGCCCACTTTGTTCTTTCCGTAACTATTCTATGGCTTCCAGGAACGGATACACCAACTCCACCACCCATAACATAACCATCCATATAAGAAAGTATAGGCTTAGGATATAGATGCATAGTTAAATCCATACGGTATTCCCTAGAAAAAGATTCTATTGCCGATTCTATTATATTGCCATCCTTTAGATCATAGAGTTGCCTAACATCTCCGCCTGCTGAAAACGCCTTTTCACCTTCTCCTTCAATAACAAGTATGGCAATACTTTGGTCATTCTTCCATTTTAGCAGTTGGTCATACAAAAGCTCAATCATATTATCTGAAAATGTATTTAACTTTTCAGGGCGATTTAGCTTTATCCACCCAACTCCATTACTTGCTTCAAATAAAATCTCTCTATTCTCCACTATTGTTATCCCACCTTATATATTTTTTCTAATTATTGAAACAATTCTGTTTTTATTTCTTATTTTTAAATATAATATTGGTTATTGAAACTGTCAACAAAAATAAAGGGACTATCTCATAAAAATATCTTCTGAGTTTAGTCCCTTGTTGTCCTTATTCTTACTTAACTATATTTCAAAATCCTCTAAAGGATTTTTCCCATCTTCCCAAGTATATGAGAAAAATGAATCTACCACTTCTTGTTTTACATCATCTAAAGTAGAAGGATTCCACTTTGGATTTCTATCTTTGTCCACCAGCACAGCTCTAACACCTTCAAAGAAGTCATCGTAATGCATGAAGTTCATACTCATTTCTAGTTCCATTTTAAAGCATTCCTTCATTGTTTTCTTCTTTCCTTCATTAAGTTGCTTAAGTGTAACCTTAAGGGATGTCGGTGACTTCGTAAATATTGTTTTTACAACATCATCTGCCCATTCATCTCCCTTATCAGCGGCTTGCTGTAAGGATTCTACTATTTCCTCCATAGTATCGAATCCAAAATAATAGTTTATTTTCTCTTCTAACTGTTCAAGGGGTGAAGCTATAGGTGGCTCCTTACTATACTGAGATATTAGATCATCTAGTTTCTCACCAGTACCATCAAGGGTCCATGTTTTATCTACAATGGCTTGTCTTAGCTCTTCCCACGAACTAGTATCTATATAATAATCCGCTGCACCTATATATAGGACATCAGCTGGCTTAACAGATTTTGAAGTAAGTGCCAAGTAACGTCCTGTTTGACCTGGCATTTTATTCATAAAATAGCTTCCTCCAACGTCTGGATAAAGTCCAATATTCATCTCTGGCATTGCCCATTTTGTCTTTTCTGTAACTATTCTATGGCTTGTACCAACACAGATACCTACTCCACCTCCCATAACGAAACCAGTCATATATGACATGATTGGTTTTGGATAGGTAAATATAAGCATATTCATACAGTATTCCGTATAAAAGAATCCAAAGGCATATTCATCGATATTAGAGTATCTTTTCTCTCGAAGATGCACAACATCTCCGCCTGAGCACAACGCTTTATCACCTTCTCCTTCTAATAACACCATTGCTACATTATCATCATTCTTCCATTCTAGTAACTTCTTATACATACACTCTATCATTGGATAAGAAAGGGCATTTCTCTTTTCTGGCCTATTAAGTCTAATGAAACCAATACCATTCTTAACTTCAAATAAAATATTTGGATTGTTCAACGTATATCACCTCTCATATTTGTATATCTTCTCTTATAAGTCTATTACTACCATAATATCAGAAAAAGAGATAAAAAACCTCATAATTTCCTATATGCTATTAAAAAAAATAGCACAACAAAGGTAAATTGTCATGCTATTTTTATTCTTTTATTAATTAGTCATTCATTATACTTCCAAATAACTCTTCATCAGTTGGAATAACTGGCTCTATTGGAGAAGATACCCAAGTAACATTTATGAAATGCTTGTAAGTTATATTCTCTGATGCTATATTACCACCCCAAGTACCACAGCCTAGTGTTAATGTAAATGGCATTCCGTTGTCCCAGTTACCGCTGTTACCATAGCATTGTGGCTGTCTTATCATTATTCTACTGGTCTTAGTTCTAAGTCCTATTTCCTTAACTCTTTCTTCATCATATGTGTATAATCCACATGAGTGACCTGAACCTTGGTATGAAGTTATTTCATTAACCTTATCTATTGCTGCATCAAAGTCTTTAGCCTTATATACAGTCAATACTACTGACATTTTTTCTCCCGAGAATGGATAGTCAGCTCCTACACCTTCTTCTTCTACCATAATGAAAGTCTTTCCTTCTGGTATCTCTAATCCAGCTACCTCTGCTATTTTCTCTGCTGGCTGTGCAATAATATCACGATTTAAGTGTCCATGTACCCATAGTGCATTTTGAACCTTTTCTTTCTCATCACCAGCAGCTAAGTATCCTCCTTCTGCCTTTAGATTTTCCATTAATTCATCATATACACTTTCTACTACAACTATAGAGTTATCTGAAGAACAGCTTGTAGCAAAGTCAAATGTCTTGCTTAACATTATTTTGTTAGCTGCTTCTTTAAGGTCAGCTGTTTCATCAACAACAACTACTGCATTACCGGCACCAACACCGTATGCTGGTGTTCCAGAGCTGTAAGCTGCCTTAACCATTCCTGAACCACCTGTAGCAACAACAAGGTCACATTGCTTCATAAGTTCGCCACTTGCTTCCATTGTCGGCTCTTCAATTGGTATTAATAGGTCTTCTGGAGCACCATATTTCTTAAGTGCTTCACGCATTGTATTTATAATCAATGTGTTTGTTTTCTTAGTTCTTGGATGTGGTGCAAATATAGCTGCATTTCTACCCTTTATAGCATTCATAGCCTTAATTACTGGTGTTGCCTCTGGATTTGTACAAGGTACTAAAGCACCTATAACTCCAACTGGCTTTGCTATTTTGATTAGTCCCTTTACTTTATCTTCTTCAATGATACCAACTGATTTAGCACCATTCATGTCTCTAAGGTTACCTTTAACCTTCTTTTGAAGCTTTATATATTTTCCGTCATAGTTTCCAAGCTGTGATTCTTCAACAGCAAGCTCTGATATTTTTTTTGAATTTTCTTCCTTAACAATTGCCCATGCTATTGCCTTTACTAGTGTATCAACTTGCTCTTGAGTATAGTTTTCTATTTCTGCTTGAGCCTTTCTAGCTCTCTCCATTAATCCAGAAATAAATACTTTAGCTTCTGCATTCATGTTTTCCATAGTCACTTTCCCCCTAAGTCTTTATTCTTCTATTTCACTAATCTTTACTGGTCTACCTTCTTCTAATGATTTCTTAGCCGCTAAACCAATTAATACCGGCTTAAGTCCATCGATTCCTGTAACAGATACCTCAGTATCATTAACGATTGCATCTACGAACTGCTTAACCTCATCTGCAAATGACTGCATGTATCTCTCCAAGAAGAAGTAAAGTGGCTTCTCAGCATTTACTCCATCTACAGTACTGATTACTGCCGTTGAGTTTGTATCATTTTTTACAGCTACAGAACCCTTAGATCCAAATACTTCAGCTCTTTGGTCATATCCATAGGCAGCACGTCTACTGTTGTCTATAACTCCTAAAGCACCATTTGCAAACTTTAGTGTAATAATTGCTGTGTCAACATCTCCTGCTTCCCCAATAGCTGGATCAACTAGTACGTTTCCTACTGCATAAACTTCTTCTACCTCACTACCAGAAAGATAACGAACCATGTCAAAATCATGGATAGTCATATCCAGGAATATACCGCCTGAAACCTTTACGTATTCTGCTGGAGGAGCCTCTGGGTCCCTTGATGTGATTTTTATAATGTGTGGATCACCGATTTTTCCTGCTGTTACAGCTTCTTTAACTGCTTTAAAGTTATGGTCAAATCTACGGTTAAATCCAACTTGAAACTTAACTCCTGCTTTTTCTACTACTTCTAGCACTTTGTGTATTCTTCCTAAATCATGATCTATTGGCTTTTCACAGAATATATGCTTTCCAGCTTCAGCAGCTTCTATTGACATCTGTGAATGTGTATCAGTTGAAGAGCAAACTAATACAGCTTCAATTTCAGAATCATTTAAAATCTCTTTATGATCAGTGTAAATCTCCTTAATTCCCATTGTCTTTGCCCATTCTCTTGTTTCATCGTTCATGAATGGATCAGCAATCGCCTTTACCTCAGCATTTGGTACAAACTTTGTTATACTTTCTGCATGTACCTTTCCAATTCTACCCGCTCCAATAATACCTATTTTTAGCATAATCAAGACCCCCTAAATGGCTTTATTTTATAATCCAGTTTTTTCGCTAATGAATTTTCTTGCTTTTATTGCATACTCTAATGGATTTGCCTTAGCAGGATCTTGCTCTGCCTCAACTACCATCCATCCTTCGTAGTCAGCCTTAGCTAATACATCAAATGTATGATCAAAGCTTACAGCTCCATCTCCAGGTACCGTAAACACACCTTCATTTACACCCTTTAAGAAAGACCATTTCTCTTCCTTAAGCTTGCCCAGTACATCTTCTCTTACATCCTTTAAATGAACATGTACAATTCTATCTACATACTTGTCAATTATTGCATCAACTGATTCTTGAGTTCCTTCTGAGAAATACATATGTCCTGTATCAAATAGTAGATAAACATCGTCATTTGTCATTTCCATAAATCTATCAACTTCTTCTGGAGTTTGAATTCCTGTTCCCATATGGTGGTGAAGAGAAACCTTCATTCCTTTTTCTGCTGCAAGCTCAGCTAATTTATTCATACCCTTAGCTAATTTTTCCCACTCTTCGTCTGTGAATACTGGCTTTTCATCAAATATTGGCTTATCTAAACCTTGGATGCTGTGTCCTTGCTCTGAACAACCAATTACCTTTGCACCCATTTCATGTAAGAAATCTCTATGCTTTATGAAAGCCTCAATTGTTTCTTCCTCTGGTTTAGTTGTGAAGAAACAGCTGAACCATGCATTACAAATTTGCACACCTCTTAATTCTAAAGCTTTCTTAAGTACATCAGTATCCTTTGGATATTTATTTCCTACTTCACTTCCTGTAAACCCAGCAAGAGCCATTTCACTAACACATTGTTCAAAGGTATTTTCCTTACCAAGCTCTGGAAGGTCATCATTTGTCCAAGCTATCGGTGCGATTCCTAATTTAACTTTACTTTTATCCATTTTCATTTCAAATTCCCCCTAAATTAGTATTGTCTAGCCTTGCTTAAGCCTTCTTTCATTTCATCATGTGCTTTTTGCACCTTTTCATTTTCTGATACTTCAGGTACTCCAACATGCCACCAGGACTCATAACCATTTGTCATTGTCTTAGGCATAACCTTAATATCTATTAATGTAGAAACTTTTTGTTTCTTAGAATCTTCAATCGCTTCCCTTAATTCCTCTATAGTCTTAACCGTATAGGTTTTAACTCCATATCCCGATGCCGATTTAGCAAAATCTATAGGTATAAGTCCACCGGATAGCATTCCAGTTTCTTCATCTCTAAATCTAAACTCAGTTCCAAAGCTTCCTATGCCCTGTGACATTTGAAGATTGTTGATACATCCAAATGCCATATTGTCAAATAGTAATATATTAACCTTCTTTCTTTCCTGAATACTAGTTACTAGCTCAGAATGAAGCATTAAGTAACTACCATCTCCAACCATAGCATAAACTGCTTTATCTGGAGCCGCTAGTTTAACTCCTAATGCACCGGATACCTCATAACCCATACAAGAATATCCATATTCCATATGATAGGTATTTGGCTTCTTAGGACACCATACTCTTTGAAGGTCTCCTGGTAAGCTTCCTGATGCTCCAACAACTATTGCATCCTCATCTAACAGTTTATCTAGTTCTCCAAGTACTTTAGTTTGTGTAAGGCATGATCCAGTATCCTTATAGAACTCTGGTAACACCTCATCTATATGTCCTGCCACTTCTGGCTCAAAGCCCTCTTCTTTATACTCAACATTAAATAGTCTGTCTAGTTCCTTTAGCCATGCATCCTTAGCCTCTTTAATTTCATTAGCATATTCAGATTTATAGCCTTCTTTTTCAAGCTCAGCTCTTATTGAGTCTAAACCTGCCTTAGCATCGGCTACAACCTTAGTAGCATCTAGCTTATTTGCATGGTATTCAGAAATGTTGATTGTTAAAAATTCAACATTCGGGTTTAAAAATAGCCTTTTTGATGCTGTAGTAAAGTCAGTGAACCTTGTTCCTACACCTATAACCAAGTCCGTTTCTTTAGCGATTAGGTTTGCTGCTAGGTTTCCTGTAACTCCTATTCCACCTAGGTTTAATGGATGTGTCCATTCAAGTGCACTTTTTCCTGCTTGAGTTTCTCCAAAAGGTATATTAAAGCTTTCAGCAAAGTCACTCAGTGACCGAGCAGCTTCTGAGTATCTAACTCCTCCACCACAAACTAAAATAGGCTTTTTCTTTCTCTTAATAAGTTCTACGGCATCTTTTACAGAAGCCTCTGTTGCTGGTCTTCTTTCTATTCTATGAACACGCTTTTTAAAGAAATATTCTGGATAGTCATACGCTTCCGCCTGCACATCCTGTGGAAGTGCGATTGTAACAGCTCCGGTATCTGCTGCACTCGTTAATACTCTTATGGCATTAACCATAGCAGTCATTAATTGTTCTGGTCTGCTAACTCTATCCCAATACTTACTGACTGCTCTAAAAGCGTCGTTTGTACTAATTGATAAATCATGGGATTGTTCAACCTGTTGTAATACAGGGTCTGGTTGTCTAGTTGCAAAGGTATCTCCTGGTAATAATAGTACAGGAATATTGTTTGCTGTTGCCGTTGCAGCAGCAGTTACCATGTTTGCAGCACCTGGACCTACAGAAGATGTACATGCATAGATCTGTCTTCTATGCTTCTGTTTTGCATAGGCAATTGCAGCGTGGGCCATCCCCTGTTCATTTCTACCTTGATGTACTACTAGATCTCCGGCATCTTGCTCTAACGCCTGTCCGAGACCTACAACGTTTCCGTGCCCAAAGATTGTAAATATACCCTTTACAAATTTTTGTTCCTCACCATTAAATTCTACATATTGATTGTTTAGGAATTTAACCAATGCTTGAGCAACGGTCAATCTAATTGTATTCAAGCAAAGCACCTCCATTTTCATCTATTAATCTAATAATATATATCTAACTTTAAATTCTATTTGTAAATAAACAACATTATCACTTGAAATTTATTCAACCTTAAAGTTGTTTATCTTTTATTCATTACTACTTCTCAGGCCAAATTTTTGCATTTGGATCTAAAAGCCACTTATGCTCCTCTTCATCAATTCTGTCTGTCCAAGGATTATTATCTAGATGTCTTATCATCCAACAATAGTACATTGCATAACCCGGTGCGGTAGCTTGCGGATGAACTAATCCACCTGGAATTGCTGCAATACTGTTATGGCTAATCTTGAATACTTCATCACCAATTATTGAACATCCAAAGCCTTGAGTCTTATTAAATCTATAGTAATATATCTCTGGCTGCGGATGATGGTGTGGTATATAACTAGACCATTTTCCAGGATAGTTGATAACTTCGCCAATTACTAGGTTTGAGTATGGTGCATTTGAGTAGTCAAACACCGTACGCACAACTCTTCTTGAAGTATCTCCTAGTACTCCATCACCAAAGATATCACTTCTACAATCCTCTGGAGAGTATAGTTTAGAGTCAAATACCTTTTCGTTAGTAGTCTTTTCTAAAAGTACCTCTGCTTCAGAAGCAGCAGTTATTTTGACTTCTATTCCCTTTGGTACATGTAAGCACCAAGGGTCTTCGTCAAAGATGGAATTCCTTGTCATCTCTTGCTTATTGCCTTCCCACTCTAGGGTGATAGTTCCATCCAATAAAAGGAAAGCGCTTTCTTTGTCACCGTCTACACAAATTTCAACATCGTCATTTTTAAGCTTATATACACCTACATCCATAAGCATATCACTGTGTTTACCATCCATTTCAGCCATACTATTGTAGCCATAGCTTAAATCGCCAAATCTACTAAACATATTTTATACCCCCAAAATTTTATCTTTTTTCTGCACCTAGGATTACCATTTTTTCTTTAGCCACATTCTTAACTTCTATCATTGGCTTTTTAAAGAACTTTATTCTATCAAACTCCTGTGGCTTGTCATTTACTTCATCTCTCAGTGTATTTCCAAAGGCCATTCTTAGGGCGGTACCTATATTCACCTTACCTACTTTACTCTTGGCTAATCTGCTTAAATCTTCATCTTTTACGCCTGTTGATCCATGAATAACTAATGGTACATTTACTACTTTTTCAATTTCTGCTAATCTATCATATTGAATGTTTGCTTCCTGTGCCTGCATTCTGTGTAGTGTTCCAACAGCAACTGCAACTGCATCTACACCGGTTTCTTCTACAAATCGTTTTGCTTCCTCAGGTACAGTGTACATTGCTTTAGCCTTTATGGATGGATCACTATAACCGACGGAACCAATTTCACCCTCAACGGAAACCCCGAAATGATGGCCAATATCTGCAATTTCTTTAGTTCTCTTTATATTTTCTTCTAACGGCAGTTGTGAACCGTCATACATAACTGAGCTAAAACCTGCTTTAATTGCAGATACAACCTCTTCAACTGATTTTCCATGGTCTAGATGAACGCATACTGGAACTTTAGCTTCTCTTGCAAGATCAGTAAGGATATTACCCAATATTTTGATCGGCATATGAACTACTGCATCTCTATTAGTCATTAGTATCACTGGTATATTTAGTTCCTCAGCAGCTTCGATAACCATCACAGCATCTTCGTAACCAAATACATTGAAACCTGCTACTGCATAGTCGCTATTTGATGCATCGTTTAATATCTCTTTTAAAGTAACTAACATAGTAATTATCCTTTCTGGTTATAGTTTTTGTACCATATCCCCATGCTCTGCCTTAGCCTTATCCATAAATTCCTGTACCGCCTCTGCGCTTGGCATTGCATCCGAGCAACTGTGGCTCGCTACTAACATTGCAGCTGAAGCACTACCAAATTCTAAGCTTTTACCTACATCCCAACCTTCCATTAGACCGTAAAGGAATGCTGATGCGTAAGCATCTCCACCACCGAAGGATTTTAATAATTTCACTGGAAAAGAACTAACTTTATATGCTTCTCCATCATTCGTATATCCAAATGATCCTTCTTTCCCATGTTTAATTACAACTATCTTAGCTTTGCACTCAAACCATCTGTCAGCAGTAACCTGATCACTTGTATTTTCAGGATCTACTAATTCTTCCATTAAATCAAATTCTTCTCTTGAACCTACAATTATGTCACTCATCTTTGCTGCCATTGAATAATATACAGCTACTTCTTCCATAGAAGCCCATGAGTAAGGTCTGTAATCTATATCAAATATAACAACGGTACCATGCTTGACAGCGTATTCCATAGCTACAAAACATGCTTCCCTTGATGGACTTTTTGAAAGGGCAGTTCCAGAAATCAATAAGGATTTAGAGTTCTTAATATATTCTTCGTTTACATCGGCAGGGTTAATTTTTAAATCCGCAACCCCTTCACGATACATCAATATACTACTTTCCGTCGGGCTCTTTATTTCTGTAAAAGCAAGCCCCATCTTCGCACCATCTTTATCAACGGTAATGTTTGTTGTATCGATGGTTTCATTATTGAAATAGTTAACAACAAATCTACCAAATTGATCATCAGCTACTCTACCAATAAAACCAACTTTTTTACCCAACCTTGCCATTCCGATTGCAATATTCGCTGGGGATCCTCCAACGTACTTTGTAAATGTTTCCGTTTCTTCCATCGGTCTGTTGATCTCATTAGCATTTAAGTCTACACCGATTCTTCCCATTGGAATAATATCAATTGCTCTATCCTCTGGAAATTTAATTAGTTTTGAACTCATAGTCATACCTCTTTTCCATTTATTATTAGTAATAATATAATAAAAACTTAATGTTAACTTAACAAATTATTGTTTATAATATATAATTAGAACCTGATAGAATCATAATAAATTATTTGTTTATTGTGATTTGTTGATTAAATTTTGGTTATCTTTTGGTTATATTTTATCATTTCAGCTTGCACTATTCAATATATTTTTTTATAATATTATTAGAAATAATTTTTTTAGTACCTATACTAATTTATATAGAAGCTAAGGGATATGAAAGATGGAGGTATATATCATTGAAAATTGAGAGAATAAAAAAAATCGAACAATACCTGATTGAACATAAAACCGCCACCTTAGATACTCTCTGTTCAGTTTTTGATGTTTCCAAAAACACAATCAGAAGAGATATATCTGAACTTGAATCCAAGGGTGTAATAAAGAAGGTTTATGGTGGAGTTACTCTGGACTATCAGGAAGAAACCGTTCCATATCAACAAAGGCAAGTTACACATATAAGCGAAAAAGCAAAAATAGGTCTTTTGGCAAGCCAATTAATAGATGATGGAGATATTATTTTTATTGATTCTGGGTCGACTACCATACATTTGATCCCCCATATTAAAGACAAGCAAAACATTACAATCATAACAAACAGCTTAAATGTGATAGTTGAATCCTCTCCTTATCCTAATCTAAATGTAATCTCAACGGGAGGAATTTTACAAAGAACAACAAATTCCTTCGCGGGTATCGCTACAGTAAATTTCCTAAAGAGCCTTAACATTGATAAGTCATTTATGGCAACAACAGGTATTTCCATTGAAAAGGGTGTAACAAATACAACTTATTTAGAAGCAGAGATAAAGAAGTCAATCGTCAAAATCAGCGATAAAATAATCGTAATGGCCGATCATACAAAGTTAGATAAAGCTGCTTTTATGAGATACTGCAATTTAAATGAGGTTGACTATTTCATAACCGATAATATTCCATCTCAGAAATATATTGATTTCTTCAACCGAAATAACATCGAATTACTTTACTCTAACTCTAGATAATATTTTTATTTTTCGCGAAAGAAAGGCGCCCACATAGGGGGCGCTTTTTGTATTTTTCAATTATGAATATGTCTATTTTAAAGAACTTAAAACTACTATTTAATCATCTCATCAACAAAATCTAAAACCTTATCCATTATATCCATAGCTTCTTTAAGCTCATCTTCTTTAATGGTAAGTGGTGGTGCAACTATTAATACATTGTCATGGCTATAGTTCCAGAAGCCTTCACTCTTTAGTATTGATAATATCTTCTTCATTGTCCCTTCAGGATCTCTTCCATATGGTACTAGAGGCTCCTTTGTTGCCTTATCTTTCACAAGTTCTATTGCACTGAATAGTCCTATATATCTAACGTCTCCTACACATGGATGCTTTTCCTTTAATCCCTCAAGTATTTCTCCTAATACCTTGCCCATTTCCTGTGAATTTTCTATTAACTTTTCTTCTTTATATACATCTATTATTGCACATGCTGCCGCACATCCCATAGGATGACCACTATAAGTAAGTCCACACCAAAGTTTATTTTCATCAAAGTGCTTTGCTATTTCTTTGCTCACTATGATTCCTCCAAGGGGTACATAGCCACAGGTTACTCCCTTAGCAAAGGTTATTATATCTGGCTTTACATTCCAGTTATCTATTGCAAACCATTTTCCGGTTCTTCCCCAGCCTGCCATTACTTCATCACAAACCATCATTATACCATACTCATCACAAAGCTCTCTTACTCCCTGCATCCATCCTTCTGGAGGTATTAGTATTCCATTACTACCTACTACTGTTTCTTGGAATATTGCAGCAATCTTGTCAGGACCTTCGAATTCTATTTGTTCCCTTAAAAGAGTAAGATAATATTTTGTAGCTTCTGAATCATCCTTAAATTCTACCGGTGCCCTATAGGTATATGGTCCATTTCTCCTCTTACTATTATTATGAATCAACTTGCTAAGAACACCTTTACCAACTCCAGATTCCCCTTGAATCAATACTGTAGAATCTACTGGAGCAACGCGGGTAGCCAGTGTTACAATTTTTTTCATTTCAGAGCTATGTACAACCATATACTCGGTTTTCATTTGCTCTAAGCGTAAAAACTCAAGCTCAGATTGATATTTTTCTGCAAGCTGATGTGCCTGTGATAGTTCTCTCTTCAAGTTATTCAATTCTGTTATATCACGAGAGTTCGTTATAACTCTAATTATTTCACCATCTTCGAAAATAGGAGTTCCTGTAGCTATTATCTCTTTTCCACTGGGTACCTTTTGTAAAATTGTAACTGGAACTCTTTTTTCCAATGCCTTTATAGTAGCAGACTCAGAGTATATTCCTAGGTCTACTAGTTCTTGTACATATTTACCCACAACATCCTTGCTGCTTAAACCCTCAACTCTCTCACCTGCAGGATTTATACGCAATATTGTCCCATGCTTATCTGTAATAGTTATACCATCATAGGATGATTCAAATATAGCTTGATATTCTTGTTGTAAATCCTTGTAGTACTGGGTCTCTTGTGAGTATTTCTTCTGAAGCTGCTGACTCTCTATTACTTCCTTTTTTTTATAAACCCTATATATAATTCCCTATTATCAAGGATTGGTAGAATCTTCTGTTGTAAGCTATGGTATTCAAAAATACTATCATCTTTTCCTTTTGATTTAATGCTTTCACATAAGTAAATAAATCCAATATGCCAATAAGTTTATTCTGCTCAACAACTGGCAATTGGGTGGTATCTGCTAACTGAAAGGTATTTATTATTTGAAGTTCATTTTCTTCATCCATATCTAAATAGAATTCTTTCTCTAAAGTAAAATCTTCATTTAACAACATTAATACCTTCTTTCTCTCGGTTATAGTATATATTCTCTATAAATTGATATTGTTCTTTTAGAACTACAATAATAAATAAAAGAGGTACATTTACCTTCATAATGATAAATGCACCTCTTTATAAAGTGAATTATATTTTATTATTTTATCCAAACAACGATAACAATACCCCAGCAGCAATAGCCGAGCCTATAACTCCTGCAACGTTAGGTCCCATTGCATGCATCAGTAGGAAGTTTGATGGGTTTTCTTTCTGTCCTACTACTTGTGATACCCTTGCCGCCATTGGTACTGCCGATACTCCTGCTGAACCAATTAGTGGATTAACCTTTCCTCCTGTTAATTTACACATTAGTCTACCAAATAATGTTCCTGTTGCTGTTCCTACACAGAAGGCTAATAATCCAAGTCCTATTATCATTAAGGTTTGTACCTTAAGGAATTTGTCCGCACTTGCTGTTGCTCCAACTGTTATTCCTAGGAATATTGTTACTATGTTTATTAATTCGTTTTGTGCTGTTTTAAGTATTCTATCTACTACTCCTGATTCTCTAAATAGGTTACCTAGCATTAGCATTCCTAATAACCCTGTTGCTGATGGCAGTAATAGAGCTCCAAGCAACGTAACTGCTATTGGAAATATAATTTTCTCTGTTTTTGTAACGACTCTTAATTGCTCCATCTTTATTTGTCTTTCTTCCTTTTTTGTAAGGGCCTTCATAATTGGCGGCTGAATAATTGGTACTAGTGCCATATATGAATATGCCGCTACTGCTATAGGTCCTAGTAGATGTGGTGCAAGTTTAGATGTTAGAAATATTGCTGTTGGTCCATCTGCTCCACCTATTATACCTATTGATGCTGCCTCTGGTCCTGTAAATCCTAATGCAACAGCTCCTAAGAATGTTGTAAATATACCAAACTGTGCTGCCGCTCCTAAAAGTAAACTTCTTGGGTTTGCTATCAGTGGTCCGAAATCCGTCATTGCTCCTACACCCATGAAGATAAGTGGAGGATATATTCCAAGCTTTACCCCTTGATATAGATAATATAATAAACCACCTAGCTGTTTTAAGTGGGGTAATCCATCTTTTCCTACTTCGTAAACTGGATAATCCATTAGTCCTGCTAATGGGATATTAGCAAGAAGCATTCCAAAGGCAATAGGGAGCAATAGTAAAGGTTCATATTGCTTTACTATAGCTAAGTAAAGTAGTACACAAGCTATACCTAACATAACAAGGGCTTGCCATGTAAGAGCAACATATCCTGTACTTGCGAAAAAGTTGTTAATCAGTTCTAAAAACATCCTGTATTCTCCCTCACTTTCGTCGTTAGACTTTTAATCCTATATTGTATACTATCCTATTACTATTAAAACATCTCCTGCATTTACGGATGCTCCCTTAGTAGCGTTTACTGATACTACCTTCCCACCTGCCGGTGCCATTATTTCGTTTTCCATTTTCATAGCTTCTAATATAAGCAGTACATCACCATTTGAAACTGTATCTCCTACATTTACCTTTATATCAAGGATTGTTCCTGGCATTGGCGCTGTTATAGTGTTTCCTCCTGCCGGTGCTGGCGCTGCCGCTGGCTTTGGTGCTGGCGTGGCTGGCTTTGGTGCAGCCGCTGGTGCTGCTGCTCTAGGAGCTGCTGCTGGTCTTGATACTGAAGCCGATTGTACTCCTCCTACTTCCTCTACTTCTACTTCATATGCCTTACCATTCACAGTTATATTAAATTTTCTCATTATTGTTCCTCCTTCTGCTCATATGGGATTTTCTATAACATTTTATTCATTTGATCAATTCTACCTGCTCTACCCCATGCTGGAGTTGCGTCCGGTAACCTCACAATATTCCTTACAACTATATTGTGGGTAGATGTATTTAAACTTGCAGCTACCGCTGCTGTAATTACTGCTACAAGCTCTTCATCATCTTCTTTTGCTGGTGCCGGGCTCTCTGGAGCTGCCTTAGGTCTAGGCTCAACCTTAACAGGAGCTTTTGTTGGTTCTTTATAGAATAACACCTTCATCAGGTCCAACATAAAGGATAATGCTATTAGTGCAGCAAAGGTTACTCCCATACCTAGGGCTGTGATAAGTAATCCGTCTGCAAAAGTGATATTTTCACCAAACAATCTTCCCACCTCTTTTCCTATATTACTTTAGAATCTGCTTATAGAGATCGCAATGTAGATTTATAAGTGCGTTCTATATATATGATTTATAGTGGAATATTTCCGTGCTTCTTAGATGGTCTTGTATCTCTCTTAGAAGCTAACATATTAAATGCATCAACAAGTCTTGGTCTTGTGGCATTTGGCTCAATTACATCATCAACCATTCCTCTTTCAGCGGCCTTGTAAGGCGTTGCGAACTCTGCAGTATACTCGTCAATTTTCTTTTGTCTCATTGCTACAGGGTCCTCTGCACCTGATATATCTTTTCTAAAGATAATGTTAGCTGCTCCCTTTGGTCCCATAACCGCTATCTCTGATGATGGCCATGCCAATACTATATCTGCTCCAAGTTCTTTGTTGCACATTCCTATATATGAACCACCATAGGCTTTTCTAACTATTAATGTAACCTTTGGTACCGTTGCTTCACTATATGCAAATAGCATTTTTGCACCATGTCTAATGATTCCACCATATTCTTGGGTTGATCCCGGCAAGAATCCAGGTACATCCACTATGTTAAGCAGTGGTATATTAAATGCATCACAGGTTCTTATAAATCTTGCCGCCTTGTCTGATGCACTTATGTCAAGACATCCTGCTAGAAACTTTGGTTGATTGGCTATGATTCCTACTGTGCTTCCATTTATCCTTGCAAAACAAGTAACTATATTTTGAGCAAAATACGGCTGATATTCATAGTAATCTCCATCATCAACTATTAGTGAAATAATATCCTTCACATCGTATGGCTTATTTGGATTATCAGGAATGATTGTATCAAGCTCTGGAATAATCTTATTTATATCATCACTTGTTTCAAATCTTGGCGCTGTTTCCATATTATTTGATGGCAAGAAGCTAAGTAATCTTCTAATCTGTGCTATACAGTCTTCATCATTCGACGCCATAAAGTGAGCCACACCACTTTTGCTGTTGTGAGTCATCGCTCCACCTAGGGCTTCTGCTGTCACTTCTTCACCAGTAACTGTCTTAATGACTTGAGGTCCTGTTATAAACATTTGGCTAGTTTGATCTACCATGTAGATAAAATCCATTATAGCCGGAGAATACACTGCTCCACCAGCACATGGTCCCATAATTGCTGATATCTGCGGAATTACTCCCGAGGCTATTGTATTTCTATAAAATATCTTTCCATATCCCGAAAGGGCATCTACTGCTTCTTGTATTCTTGCTCCACCGGAATCATTTAATCCTACTACTGGTGCTCCAACTTTCAGGGCATTATCTAGTACTTTACAGATTTTTGCTGCATGCATTTCTCCCAATGATCCACCTATCACTGTAAAATCTTGAGCAAATGCATAAACTAGCCTTCCGTCTACCTTTCCATAGCCTGTTACAACACCTTCTCCAGGAGCCTCTAGCTTTTCCATGCCAAAGTTTGTACATCTGTGAGTTACAAAAGCATCTAGCTCCACAAAGCTTCCCTCGTCGAATAGTAGGCCTATTCTTTCTCTAGCTGTTAGCTTTCCCTTTTCATGCTGCTTTGCAATCCTCTTTTCGCCACCGCCTTCCATTACCTTTTGGCGGCGTTTACGTAAATCTTCTAATTTGTTATTAGACATATCTTCAGTAGCCTCCTCTGCATAATAATCATACACATTTATACTTAATTAAAAACTTAATAATTACCTATATATAATACGATAGCCATATTACATTCTAGAGATTTGACAACCAGGGTTTTCAGGGATGTTAACTCTTCAGAAGGTAATAGGTTTTTCGCCACTTATATGCATTATTCCATCAAAAAAACATTTATAAGATTTGATTATTAAGGATAGATTAATATCTCTGACTTTTTACGTAAATATGTATAATTCAGTTTTATTTTAACAAGCAATTATTCATATGTACAGTGGTTATATAAAGTATTATCACTCTATCCATTCAATATTTAAATGTTTTTCGATTTTCTCTTTAATTTTTAAAAGAGTTGTTATTTTGCAATGTATAAAAGCTTTTCCCATCACCAACTAACTATTATGCAATCATCATGCCAAAATATTTATACATTCAAAATCTACGAATCCCAATTGTTTACTCATTTATAAATATTCATAGAAATCTGCCTCCACAATCCACGGGGTAAATTCACTCCACAAAATTGCATCAACTCTTTCCAAACCCTGTAAACAACTCAATTTGAACAAACAAAGGCACAAATACCTCACACGGGGTATTTGTGCCTTTGTTTCTTTTCCATCATTGTCTTATATTATAGTAATTATAATAATCAATTCCCTTTTTGTCATATGTTTTTTACTAAAAACTTACAAAATAATTTTTCCTAATTAAAGCCTTTTTCTATTCCATGTTTCTTAAGCTTCTTTCTTACGTTACTGCGATCCAAGTTCAGAATATTAGCCATTTCCTTTATACTTCTTGCATTTTCCATCACAGCTACAAGTAATCGCTTCTCACATTCGCTCATAGTCTCTCTAAATGATAGTGACTCTCCAACATCTAATATCTTTTCTGTCCTACTTCTCTTAGCTTCCACAATTGAATTTGGTAAATCTTGTATCGCAATACTTTCTGAGTTCGTAACTACAACTAAGCGCTCTATTATATTTTCAAGCTCCCTTATGTTCCCTGGCCAATCATATTGAATAAGAGCCTCAACGGCCTTTAATTCTATTCTTTTATGAAAATTATATTTCGAATTAAATTTATCTATACTATTCATAATAAGAGGCTGAATGTCCTCTTTTCTATCCCTAAGGGGCGGAATAAATATAGGAACAACATTCAAACGATAATACAAATCTTCTCTAAAGGCTTTTTCTTTGACCATTTTCTCCATATTTCTGTTTGTTGCAGCAATAACCCTTATATCGACTGGAATAGGCCTATCTCCACCAATCCTACAAATCTCATGATCTTGAAGGGTTCTTAACAGCTTTACCTGCAAATTAAGAGGTAATTCTCCAATTTCATCTAAAAATAGTGTCCCGCCATTTGCCAGTTCAATTATCCCGACCTTTCCCTCTCTATTTGCGCCAGTAAAAGCACCTTTTTCGTATCCAAAAAGTTCAGATTCAAGTAAGGCTTCTGGGATAGAACCACAGTCTATCTTTATAAAAGGTCCCGTTTTACGTTTGCTATTACTATGGATTAGTTTACTGATAACTCCTTTACCAACTCCCGATTCTCCCTGGATCAATACCGTAGAGTCTACCGACGCAACTCGATTTGCTAAAGTCATGATCTTTTTCATTTCCGAGCTGCGAACTACAATATCCTTTGTTTTTATTTGCTCTGATCGCAAGAGTTTAAGCTCTGATTGATATTTTTCTGCAAGTTCATGAACTTCCGAAAGCTCTCTCTTTAATTTATTTAATTCCGTAATATCTCTGGAATTGGTTACTACTCTAATTATCTCTCCATCCTTGAATATTGGCGTTCCTGTAGTTATAATTTCTTTCCCACTGGGTACCTTTTGCAATATTGTAACCTGTGCCTTTTTTTCTAGTACTTTGACAGTTGCAGATTCAGAATAGATCCCTTGATCCACTAATTCTTGCAAGTGTCTTCCTACAACATCTTCACTTCTAACCCCTTTTATTCGCTCACAGGCAGGATTAATTCGAAGGGTTATACCTTCGCCATCAGTGATTGTTATCCCATCATAGGATGAGTCAAAAATTGTCTGATATTCCTGCTGTAAGTCTTTATAATACTGTATATCTCCAGAATATTTTTGTATAAGTATTTGCTTTTCTACTAGTTCACTTTTTATATATCCTATATAGGATTCCGTTTCATCTACAAATGGAAGAATTTCTTGAGACATTCCTTTGTAATTTAGAATATCATCATTTTGAGAAGCAATTATGATATCTCTTTTTATTATTTCATCTAGTTTTCTATCACTATTAGGTTCTTTAATAAGATCAAACAAATTCAATATTCCAATAACCTTATCACTTTGAACAACTGGTAATTCTGCTGTGCAGGCTAGCCGAAAGGTATCAATTATTTTAGCCTTATCATATTCACTTACATTTACGAAATACTTCTTTTCTAAGATAAAACTCATATTATTCAATCGTAATACCTTCTTTCCCTTTGGATATTATTTTATATATTCTCCTATAAAGATGAAATTCCTTGCAAAGTATATTAAAAAGAAAAAGAATTTCTCGAAAAGTTGAGAAATTCTATTAAAAAATAAAAAGTCTATATATAAAAGTAGGGGGGAATTACAATCTGATTAATTCGTTAGTTTCAAAAGCTTCTTTACACTTGTAAGCAATTTCAGTAGTCTTAGTTCCATCGTACACAGTTACTTCTGGCTTTCTTCCAGTTAAAATACAGTCTATAAACTCATTTAGTTCTTCTATATAAGCTTGCTCAAATCTCTCTAAGAAATCTTGTGAACACTCTTTTCTTACTCCATGCTCATCTAATATTTCAACAAGATTCTTTTGAGGTACATTAGCTATTCTTAAAATTCCCTTTGTTCCGATTATCTCAGTTTCAACATTGTATCCATGTGGAGCTGTTCTACCAGCAAACAAGAATACCATTGCATCATCTTCAAGCTGCATTAATGCTGAAACGTTGTCACCATCCTTGTATTTACCAAACTCTGGATGAGCATAGCATCCACCAATAGCAAAGATTGATTTTGGCTCTGATCCCATCATCCATCTAGCTAAATCTATATCATGTACAGCCATGTCTATAAATTGTCCACCACTATGTCCTGCATAAGCTATAGCACCTTCTATGCAGCTTTCAGGGTCTTGGCTATACCCTCTAAATAGAATTGGTCTTCCTATTTCTCCACTTTCTATCTTTTTCTTAGCGTATGCGTAAGACGGATCGTATCTTCTCATGAATCCTAGCATAAATACCTTATCTTGATGCTTTTCAACTGCCTCTTCAGCAATTTTACACTCCTCAACTGTTGTTCCTAGCGGCTTTTCACTGAAAACATGTAAGCCAGCTTCTAAAGCATTTGCAATTTGCTTAGTATGAAGGGCTGATGGTGAAGTGATTACTACCGCATCTAATTCTTCATTTTTTATCATTTCATCAAAATCAGTATATGCATAAGGAATATTCCAATCCTTTTGAACCTGCTTTAATTTCTCTTCATTCATATCACAGATAGCTGTTAGTTCTGCGTTAGGTATTTTAAAGGCTACATTTTCTGCATGTTGTAAACCTAATCTACCTAGTCCAATTGCACCAATTTTTATCTTTTTCATTGTAAATGCCTCCTCAAAATCTTCATTCAATATAATAAATTTTTGTTAAAAAAATAACTTGCATTACCTATTAAAATTGATAAATAAAATCTGGGATAAATACTTACTAACCATCCACATATATATTTATCAATTTTAATTTTCATAACACTCTAATTACTAATTACTATTTCTTCTTAGCATTCTTTCTCATGTCAATAATAACAGCTCCTACGATGATACAACCTTTGATAATCTGCTGCCAATAAGCTGATACCCCTAGTAGGTTCAAACCATTATTCAGTACCCCTAGTATTAATGCACCGACAAAGGCACCACCTATAGTACCAATACCACCGGAGTGACTAGTACCACCTATAGTTGTAGCTGCTATGGCATCTAGTTCGTAGGAAACCCCCATACCTGGTTGCCCTGTATTAACACGTGCTGATAATACCATACCTGCTAAACCGGCTAACAATCCAGCGTATGCATATATTTTGATAAGGTTTCTCTGAACATTAACCCCTGATACTTCTGCCGCGTGAATGTTACCACCGATAGCATAAATATTCTTACCAAATTTAGTATGATTTAATAATACCCATGTTATGAATGCCATTGTTAAATATATAATTACTGGAACTGGAATTCCCAGTATATAACCTTGCCCAATATACTGATAAGATGCCGTGAGAGAACTAACTGGTCTACCATCGGTATATAGTAATGCCAAACCTCTGGCCGAAACCATCATACCTAGAGTTGCAATAAATGCCGGAATACCTGTTTTAGCAATCAATGTACCATTTACAGCACCACACAGAAGACCAATAGCTAATGCTGCTAACAGTGGAACAATAACTGGCATTTCAGGTAAATTAGGAAACATCTTTGCATGCCAATCCCCCGTTTGCCCAAGACTTGCTGCAACAACAGCTGCTACTGCTAGTACGGAACCTGATGATAAGTCTATCCCCTTAGATATAATTACTAATGTTACACCAAGTGATATCAATCCTATAACCGATACCTGTCTAACAACATTCATAAGGTTTCTAGGAGTCAAAAACACTGGTGACGCAAAGCTCATAGCTATAACCATAATAATGAAAACAAAGTATATTCCATATTTACTTATTATCCTTTTAGTTTTATCAACATTCATTAGAACTTCCTCCCTTTAAAAACTACATACTTCCTGTTGCATACTTCATTATAACTTCTTGGTTTGCATCTTTTCTGTCAACAATTCCTGTCATTCGTCCTTCGTACATAACCATAACTCTATCGCTCATCCCTAGTACTTCAGGTAACTCCGATGAAATCATAATGATTGATTTTCCTTGGCCTGCTAAATCTGATATAAGGGAATGAATTTCTGCCTTGGCGCCAACGTCGATCCCACGGGTAGGCTCATCAAGTATCAAAATATCAGGATCAGTAAGTAACCATCTAGCAACTAAAACCTTCTGTTGGTTACCACCACTTAAATTTTGAATTAACTGATCAATATTTGGTGTCTTAACCCTTATTGCTTTTTTGTATTCTTCACAATCTGCTTTTATTAACTTATGATCTAGTAGTCCATTCTTTTTAACATACTTATTGATATTTGCTATAACTGTGTTATCTTTTACAGAAAGCATAGGAAAAATCCCTGTATGGCGCCTATCCTCGGTTAATAGTGCTATTTTATTCTTAATTGCATCCTCTGGAGAATCTATGTCGACCTTTTTTCCATCTATATATACTTCACCGGAAGTTTTATTTCGCATTCCAAATAACGTTTCAATAACTTC
The DNA here is from genome assembly GCF_050888315.1 of Wukongibacter baidiensis. NCBI lineage: Bacteria > Bacillati > Bacillota > Clostridia > Peptostreptococcales > Caminicellaceae > Wukongibacter > Wukongibacter baidiensis. Next base: position 4,668,901 of record NZ_CP138202.1, on the reverse strand, counting down.
TGTTCTACCTGCTCCTACTAAGCCAGCCAAACCTAATATTTCGCCTTTTCTAACAGTAAATGAAACATCCTTAAATACACCTTCTGCAGCAAGATTTTTTACCTCTAATCTTACATCTCCAATTTCACAATCAACTTTAGGAAACATTTCATCTAATTCTCTACCTACCATAAGTGATATAAGTTTATTTGTATCTAATTCTTTTGCAAGATAAGTTCCAATATAGGTACCATCTCTTAAAACTGCAATTTCATCTGAAATTCTAAAAATTTCATCCATTTTATGAGAAATATATATGATTGCTTTTCCTTGATCCCTTAGTCTTTCTATGATTCTAAATAGATGCTCAACCTCTCTATCGGTCAAAGCAGAAGTAGGTTCATCCATTATAACTATATCTGAATTATATGAAACCGCCTTTGCTATTTCTATCATCTGCATTTTAGCAACAGTTAAGTTTGCCATTTTTTCTTTAGGGTCTAAATCCAAATCTAGATCCTTCAATAGTTCTTTAGTCATATCATACATTTTTTTATGATCAACTAATCTTAACGGTCCTTTTACAGGCTCACGTCCTAGCCATATGTTTTCCATAATTGTCCTGTGTAATACTGGACTTAATTCTTGATGGATCATTGATATTCCCATATTTAATGCTTTGTTAGTATTTTCAAATACTACTTCGCTGCCTTTATATACAATTGTTCCTTCAGTAGGAGGATGAATACCTATCAGGATTTTCATTAATGTGGATTTTCCAGCACCATTCTCGCCCATTAATGAGAGTACAGTTCCCGGCTTTATCTTTAGTTCTACATTATCTAGTGCCTTAACTCCTGGAAATACTTTTGTTATGTTTTTCATTTCCAAAAGGTATTGCTGAGTCATAGTCTATACCTCCATTTATATTCTAAAAAACAGTGTGGGGGAGAATTGCCCCCACATAGTTAATAAAATCTTATTTGAAATCTCCAATATTTTCAGGTGTAACTAATTTAAATGGAATCATTGTTTCAGTTTCTACTGATTCACCTTTAGCTGATTTGAATGCAACTTCTACAGAACCGCCACCTTGACCTGCTGCATCTTGGAATACTGTAGCCGCTAAATCACCAGCTTCTAAGGCTGCTAAACCGTCAGGAGTAGCGTCAACACCAACAACTAGAATATCTTGTCTTCCAGCATCCTTAAGGGCTTGGATAGCTCCTAATGCCATGTCATCGTTATTTGAAGCGATAGCTTTAAGATCATCACCAAATCTGTTTAACCAGTCTTCAGTTTTAGCCATACCTTCATTTCTTTGCCATAAGCCAGTTTGCTTGTCCACGATCTCAATTCCGTCAAACTTTGCAGCTATTTCTTCGTTACCTTCAGTTCTCTTAAGAGCACCTTCATTGTCAAGCTTACCCATTAAAATAGCCAATTTACCCTTACCTTCTAAAGCCTCTGCTAAGTATTCCATTTGTAATCTACCAGCAACTATTTCTTCTGAACCAACATAGTATGTTCCTTCAGGTAAATTAGCAGGTTTTCTATTAACATATACTAGCTTAACGCCTTCTTTTGTTGCCGTGCTAGTAATCGGATCAGTTGCACTTGTGTCAACTGGAACAACTACGATAGCATCTTTTTGCTGTACTATAAAGTTTTCTACTTGATCCATTTGCTTCGCCATATCTTCCTTTGCGTCAACAAATTCAATATCAATTTCATCTTTATGCTTTTCAGCATATGCCTTCATACCATCCATCATATAAGTTAGGAAAGTATCATCAAAGTTTGCTATAGATACACCAATTTTTACTTTTCCACCTGTTGCTTCGCCACCACTTGGTTCATCTGCTTTCTGCGCTCCACAACCAGCTAACATCGCTAGACATAGAGCTGAAACTAACAACAACGCTAATGACTTCTTAAATAACTTTTTCATATAAATCCCCCTCGTCATAATTTTTCATAGAATTACTTATTAGTTTAATTATTAATAATTAACTAATATTTATATATACTAAAATTCACCTCCTTAGTTTATAACTAAAGTAGCTTTCATTAATATATAAATAACCTTTGAAAGTTATTTACAAGTCTAAAACATTTATACAATTAGATAAATACAGAAAATATATGTTAATAAAGTATAAGTAACAAATGATAAGTCTATATGAATAGTTTTTCTGAATCTTAAGAAGGATACACAGGGAATAAAAGCCTCTCATAAAAAATTAAAAGTCGACTTTTTTTAAACGCATAACTATGATTGTTTTTCTCCAAACTCTTTATAAATTTACAATTTAACATTATTTAAATAAAACGTTTTCATATCACGCAAAGCAAAACTATATATATATGCAATATTTAGGACTTTATTCATAGAATTGTTAATTCTTATTAATTTTCGGTTTACGTTTTGGTTATGTTTTTGTTATGTTTTGGTTATATCGTGATTATATTCTATCATTTTTTTTACAAGTTTGCAATATAATTTTACAAAAAAATTAATTGTATGAATATTGTAATAAATTCCACTTCATTATCTTCTCAAAACCTTGAATTTAGCTATTATTTAATAAAAATCACTTATGATAGACTCTAAGTTTTTTACATTTCTATCTAATGGTTCCTATATAATCACCTTTACACAGTTAAAACTATCTTTCTTCTACGATTCCCTATCATTTTTTTATATTGCCATCATATTCTATCGTTTCTTTTAAAAATAATAAATTATGATGTCAATATAAAAATTCATTCTATTTATAAGATTCTGCTGAATGCTATAATAAACTCATCAATTATATCGTTTATTAATTAACCTTTAACCTAAGGCCTTCTAATGCCTTTCATACTAAAGGTTTAAAAAAACATTATTCACACTTTATAGTGTAAAACCTCATATACTTATAGCTGTAAACTAGCTCGTAAAAGATGAAAAAAGAAAAGTCCATTCTACTTTCTCAGCAAATATATTCCCAACAGTTCAATTTATAAGAGTTATATAAACCATGTATAGATAACCAACTTTAAAGCTAGAGTCATGTATTTTTATTTTAGAAAATTATTGTAAATCATAGTGTTGGTCATCTATAACTATAAAAATTCATGAAGAGAGGTGGGAAGTGCATAAACACAGGAGAAATGTATTCAAAAGTGCTGATAGTGGTGATAATAATTTCTCCAAGTGTATATACCTCTGGTTTATACACTGGAAAAAAATACTCACATACATCATCAGATAACTTAACGAATTCTGATTACAACATACTAGGATATTTTAGCATTAATACATGGGAAACTACTTTTCATCACCAACTATCACAAAACAATTTAAACAACAGATAAATAGTTTAAAGGAGATGAAGTATATGTTTAAAAAGATGTTGGCTTTTATGATGTCTATAACGCTTTTAGTAGGCCTCTTTAGTAGTACTGGGTCAGTTGTTTTTGCCCAAGGCAGCTCAGAAACCTCAACAGGCAATTTCAGTGTTCTTTCCTATAACGTAGCTGGACTAAAAATCCCAAAACCATCGGAATCTCGATTTGATTTGATCAGCCCACTTTTAAATGACTATGATATCGTAGGGGTACAAGAGAACTTTGCCTACGATGGTCAGCTAACCGAAGACGTAACTTTACCCTATCGAAATATTCACTTGGGTGAAGATGGGAATGGTAATGGCCTGAACATTTTCTCTAATTATCGTGTTCATACTACACGTTCTAAAACCTGGTTCTGGAGATCTCACCAAGGTGCTGATAAATTGACTCAAAAGGGTTTTTCATTCTCAGAAGTAGAAGTAGAACCTGGTGTACTCATCCACGTGTATAATTTACATGGCGATGCTGGCCAAGATGATGGTTCTAATGTAACTAGAGCAAAGAATTTAAGAGAATTGGCAGAGCATGTTAAGCTACATTCAAGTAATCGTGCCGTTATTGTAACGGGAGATACAAATGCCTATTATTTTAGAGGTAGCGATGAGCTAGAAAAATCTTTAAAACTTGCGGGATTAAAGGATCCGATGATTGAACTTATAAGAGGTGGGGTGTACCCTACACCATTAGAAGATTGGAAGGCAACACAGGAGGCTATGTCAGCAAGAGATACCATCCTAGAGGAAGTTATAAAAGATGATTATGAGTCTGTTGATAAAATTTTCTATAAGAGTGGCGGGGGAGTTACCCTAGAAGCGATTGACTATAAAATTGCTTTTGAAAAATTCTCCTATATAAATGATTCAGGTGTGCGAACGCGTATGTCGGATCACAGTCCTACCGTTGTTAACTTTAACTATACCATCGATAGGAACAAGTATCCTGAACCAAATAAGGTTTATCTATCTGACATAAGATGCGAAAGCGCTACTAGCGGTTGGGGTTACTTCAAAGCTGACTCAAGTGTGGCTGGGGATAGTCATAGTGATTTTGACCCGATAGTGATTGAAAAGCAAAGATTCAGTAAAGGCTTAGGTGTACATGCTAATTCAGAGTTGGTGTATAACATTGATGGAAAGTATAAAACTTTCAAAACATATATAGGTATTGATGATGAGGTTAGTGGTGGCTCTGTCAAGTTCCAAGTAAAGGGCGACGGTAGGCTCCTTTATCAAAGTCCAACCATCTATCATAATACAAAAGCAATACCTATCAGTGTAGATGTATCCGGTGTTAACAGACTTGTTCTTAAGGTTACCGATGCAGGCAATGGACACTCAAAAGATCATGCAGACTGGGCCGATGCAAAATTATTGACAGCCGATTATGTAGACGAAGGTTTCCCTGTGATTTTTAATAATGATCATCCTGATATTATATATAGCACTGGTTATAACAACGGTAATATCTCCTATCATAAAATGAGTGACTTGGATTTTAACGGTGATGTCACCAGAATTAGAGAATCGGACTCTTATCCAATGTCTGAAGAAAATTTCCCTATCGTGGGTTGGCTCAGTACGGTTACTGATTTAGATGAGAGTTTTGCTTTGTTAAGTGACTTCTATTCTAAAAGAAATAATCCAACCATTGAGTTTACATTTAACGGTACAGGAATCGATTATGTAGGTCAAAAGGATTTCTACAACGATAATGAGTGGTTTTCCCAAAGACCTTGTAGTATATCCCGTGTATATTTAGATGGTGAATTCTATAGAGATGTACACATCAATACATCGACGGGAGAACTATGGCCAAACCATACGTTTTTAGAAATAAGGGATCTTCCTCAAGGAGAGCATACCATTAAGATTGAAAGACTTACTGGTGAGTGGATGGTTCTTGATGCATTTAAGGTTTATGGTTCACCCGAGACTACAATTACTGTAAATGATAATGAAGGCTCCTTTAATTCACTTGACAATTTAACCCTCATTGGCGATGGCTGGAGACTGAGTAGCAATAGAGGCCGTGGTGATTTAGGTAATGATGTAACAGAAATACAAAAGAAAGATGCAGCTTTTGAGTTCCGTTTTTATGGAAGAGGCGTTGCTTATATAGCTCCTAAAGACAGCTCGAATGGTTATCAAAGGGCCTTCATTGATGGGACTCCTGCAAGTGGTTTATCGGGAGGATTATTTAATACACACGCAAATAGCTACACCCCTCAACAAAAATTCGAATTTAAGAATTTACCGTCAGGCTGGCATACATTAAGAATAGAGAATGTAGAAAATACAGGGAGCGAATGGTTTAGAATTGATGGTTTCGAGATTTATAAATAAAAACAATAACCAGGGGTCATCATGCTAACTGTAGCTACATTATTTAGTATTAAAGTATATAATACATATTTATATAATCAATAATTAAGCCTACCTCCAAGATTAGATATTAATCTTACGGGGGTAGGCCAGTTAAGTTTTTATCTTCTACCAACATACATTTTCCACTTTCCAATATCCTTAAATCCAATGCTTTTGTAAATTATGCCTGCATTAGGGTTATCATAAAATAAGCACAGCGTTCGACCTTCTTTCAAAACTTCATTACATAGTGCCGTCATACATTTAGTCGCGTAGCCTTTTCTTCTATATTCAGGATGGGTGCAAACTCCAACAATCATGGCCGACTCTGAATTTTCTGCCGTTGTAGATGCCGATGCTACTACTTTTCCATCCACCTTCATAAAGTATGTTCTACCAGTTCCAGTTTCGATAGTTTGTCTGAATGACTCTTTACTAGATGGTGTAATATCAAATTCTTCAATCAATTCCTTTAGGTCATTAATAGAATCTACATCTTCTATGTTTGCTTTTTTTACCCCTATTAGATCAATATTCATATCTAGTAAACTATTATCTATAAGTTCTGCAAAATACTGCTCTTTCTTTTTTTCAAATTCCATATACTTATCAAATTTTTCTATAACTGACTTTTTACCTGACATAGCTTCAAGTTTCTTGTTTTTATTAATTGTATCGACAAATCCCTCAATATCGAATTCGCCCTTGGAATATGGTATGTAAAAATTTCGATATCGTAATAGAACTCCAATAATTTGCTCATTTTCATCAAATTCAGCCCATATTTCTTGAAAATCGCTATCATAGCCAAAATTTTCAACATCACCAATTATGAACAGATTAATAGATTTTTCTTCCTTTAAGTACTCCATTAACTGCGCATTGTCTGTAGACATTAATTTTCTTATCATATATATCCCCCCATAATAGTTCCATTGTTTATAGAATTTATTCTATTTTATAGGATTTGTATCACGATGTAAACAATTAATTATACTAAACTAAAATACTCTTGACACAATAACAATTCTATGCAAAAATGAAATTGTAATATCATTGTACTCAAATACAATATGTATTATGCATACAATTTAGATACAATTTTATAATTTAAAGGGGGACTTTGAAATGAATAAAAGATACGAATTGAACAAAAACTTAGCTGAAATGTTAAAAGGTGGCGTTATCATGGATGTTATGAATCCAGAGCAAGCTAAGATTGCTGAAGCAGCTGGTGCTTGTGCAGTTATGGCATTGGAAAAAATTCCTGCAGATATCCGAGTTCAAGGCGGTGTCTCAAGGGCTTCTGATCCAAAAATGATTAAGGAAATTCAAGCTGTTGTTTCAATTCCCGTAATGGCAAAGGTAAGAATTGGTCATTTCGTGGAGGCACAAATCCTTGAAGCCTTGGAAATTGATTACATAGATGAAAGTGAAGTATTAACGCCAGCTGATAAAGTTTATCACATTGATAAAAGCAAGTTTGATGTACCATTTGTTTGTGGCGCTAAGAACTTAGGTGAAGCTTTAAGAAGAATTAGAGAAGGCGCTTCAATGATCAGAACTAAGGGAGAACCTGGTACTGGTGATGTTGTTGAAGCAGTAACACATATGAGAAAGATGAACGAAGAAATTAGATACATTCAATCTTTAACAGATGAGCAGTTAATGACTGCTGCTAAAGATATGGGTGCTCCATATGAGTTAGTTAAATATGTAAATAAACATGGAAAATTACCTGTTGTTAACTTTGCTGCCGGTGGAGTTGCTACACCAGCAGATGCAGCAATGATGATGCAATTAGGATGTGATGGTGTATTTGTTGGTTCTGGTATATTCAAATCAGGAGATCCTGTTAAGAGAGCTGAAGCCATTGTTAAAGCAGTAACTCACTACGATGATCCTAAAATGCTAGCCGAGGTATCAGAGGATCTTGGCGAAGCAATGGTTGGTATTTCAGTAAGTGATGTAAACGAAAAAAATAGAATGGCTGATCGTGGGTGGTAATATGCTGATAGGTGTTTTAGCATTACAAGGAGCTTTTAGAGAGCATATGAAGTCCCTTGAGAAGATCGGCATTCAAGGTAGGCTTGTAAAGGGTAATAAAGATCTTGAAGGAATAGATGGGATTATCTTACCCGGTGGTGAAAGCACCGCAATGGGTAAAATGCTTGTTGATTTTGACATGCTAGATACCCTTTCTGCTAAAATAAAAAATGGTCTTCCTGCCTGGGGAACATGTGCTGGCATGATTCTTTTAGCTAGTAAAATTAACGGTCAAGATGATGCTCATCTTAAAGTAATGGATATGGATGTAGAAAGAAATGCCTACGGTAGACAGGTCGATAGCTTTATGGTTGATAAGTTGATTCCAAAGATCTGTGATACTGAACTTCCTTTAGTTTTTATTAGGGCTCCATATATTAATAATGTAGGAAGTGATGTTGAGGTTTTATGTGAAATAGATGGAAATATTGTTGCTGCAAGAGAAGGTAATATGTTAGCGACTTCATTTCATCCTGAGCTAACTGAAGATTTGACTTTTCATAGGTATTTTCTAGAAATGATCTCATAAGTATAGTTAAAGGGAATGATTATAATCATTCCCTTTGCCATGCCTATTTCAATTCATCCATATTAATGCCCTTTTTCTTCGCTATATACTTAGGAATTAAAGAAACTAAGAACAAGATTATACCTGCTGCAGCAAACTTAATTAGTAATCCTGCTGAGAATCCATTTGTTACTATCTCACCGGACATATATGCAAAGATAAATGCTCCTGGTGCCATACAAATTAACGATACTATAAAGTATGTGCTTAATTTGATCTTTGTTAATCCATATGCATAGTTTTGGAATGAGAATGGAAATACAGGAACTAAACGAGTTAGTATTAAGAAACTTGTACCGTTCTTCTCAACTCCATCATCTATCTTTTTAAACATTTGATTTTTACCTATTTTATCTTCAATCATGCTTCGTGCTACATATTTAGCCACTAAAAATGCCGCAGTTGCACCTAGTGTTGCACCTAATAACGATACAATTCCACCACGTATAGGACCAAATGCGATTCCCGCTATAATTGTAAGCATTGAACCAGGTAGCATAAATACACATGCTGCAATAAATACTAGTATGAAAACGAGATATCCCCAGATACCGAAAGATTTAAAGAATGATTGCATTGCTTCAACATCTTGAATCTTGCTTACTACCCCTGTCTTCCATGCTACAAAGAATCCTAATCCAATCACTAATACTGCTATTATCAATTTAACTAAATTACCCTTTTTCCCCTGTTCCTTTGCAGTTGACAAAAAAAACACCTCCAAAATTTAATAGGGGAGGAGAGGGGGAACCCCCACTCCATCCTATTAATCATATACTTATTTTATTTCTCCAGTTTCTAATGGTAAGTCTTTATTAAAGCTCCACTCAATCCATGATCCATCATAGTTCTTAACATTTTCATATCCTAATAAGTGATTTAAAACAAATGTTGTATGAGCTGAACGTACTCCAGATTGACAATAAGCAATTATTGTTTTGTCAGGTGTTACACCCTTTGCTTCATATAATTCCTTTAATTCTTCTAAAGTCTTAAATGTAGTATCTTCTCCATCACCTACGTTGATTGCATTTTTGTATTCGATAAATACAGATGAAGGGATTCTTCCTTTTCTAAACGCACCTGATTTTAAATCTTCGCCTGTTGATTCCTTTATAGAACGAGTATCAAGTATAATTACATTTGGATCATCTATTGCAGCTTTAACATCTTCTATTGTTGCTAATTTGCTCAAATCTAATTCGCCATCAAATTTATATTCTGTCTTAGCGATTTCTGGTTTTTCAGTAGTTGTATCAAGACCTGAAGCCTTCCATCCATTTATTCCACCATCAATTAATGCCATTTTCTTATGACCAAGCATCTCTAACTGCCACATAAATCTAGCTCCGTCATAGTCACCCTTTGCATCGTAAAGTAATACCATAGTGTCATTGTCGATACCTATTTCGCCTAATAGCTTAACAAATTTTTCTTTTGTAGCTCTCATACCACCATACTCATATTCACTGTCATCAGCACTATAGTCTGGTCTCCATAGATTTACAGCCTTAGGAATATGACCTAATAAGTATTCTGCAGATTTTCTGATATCTATAACTACTACCTTTTCCTCTGATTCAATTACTTCCTTAGCTTGAATAGCACTTATTATAACCTCTGAATTTGCATATTTGTCGTATTTAGTTTCTTGCTTTTCTAGTTCCTTTTCTGTCTTTTCCACTGGAGCGCTGCATGCAGCTAATCCAATCACCAATGTTAATGCTAAAATAATCGATAAAAACTTTTTCATGTTTTGTCCTCCCTTTTTCTTTGTTGTTAATTTTTAGTCATTGTTCCTTATATTTAAAGGGAAAGCTGTATCTTTCCCCATAAATCTTTTTTACTTTAACACCTTGTTAATATTTCTCTTCGACTTGTATCTATTTGCCCAGCTCGTAATAGGACTTCCTGGTACTTCTGGGTACTGAGATTTTGAATCCCATGGTCCGTCAAATATTAAGTCAAGTATATGAACAGTCTTTTTTCCACCTTTTACCATTGACTCTCTACACGCTGCACAGTATGCAACTACATAGTCAGATTCTATTTCTGCTGTTCTTCTTTTCATAACCCTCAAGGCTAAGTCTGGATTAGCAGGAACAACCATTCCTCCAAATCCACAACATCTTGTGTTTTCCCTAGTGTGTGGTGGTTCTTCAATCTTATATCCCAATTCCTTAATAATCCATCTTATTCCATCATGAATACTTGTTTGCTTTCTAGTTGGACATGAATCATGTATAGCAAAAACTATGTCGCTATTTTTTCCTATTCCTACTACTTCCTCTGGTAATCCTATTTGTGGTAAAAGCTCCCATAGCGATATAACCTTTTGATTAGGACTGTATTCTGACATAGTTAGGAAACATGATTGACAGGCTACTATTATTTCTTCTGCACCTACTCTGTCTACCTCATCCTGAAACTCTTTATATCTTTCCTTAAATTTATCTACCTGACCTAGTGCCTTAGTTGGTTTACCACAGCACTTTAATATAGCTCCTGTTCCAGGTAATTTGTTTTGTAAATGCTCCAATGTTTTCTTTACTGCTTCGGGATTATAGGATGGCAAACTACATCCAGGAATAAACACTCTTTTTGTTTTAGTTGTCATATTCAAATCTCCCCTCCTATTTTTTAGCTGATTTAGCCGTATTAAATAATTTTGAGAAACCTAAAGCTTGATGAACTTCTATAGCTCCATGACCTTTGATAGGAGACTTACCATCATTAGCCTTAACCATAACTTTTCTTATATCCATAAATCTATCCTTTATTGGGAATTCCTCTGGACATACTATTGTACATTGACTACACATATTACATGAATATGGTATCATCGGATCAACTTCACCGGTTTTTAAGATATTTTCAAATAAATCCTTAGGACATTCACAGTAGTCTCCAAGCATTTCACATTCTTTCATACAAAGCTTACATTCACACTTAAGACATCTAGCTGCTTCATTAACTGCATCTTCTTCTGTAAAACCTAAATCAACTTCTTCAAAGCTCTTTACTCTTACAAGTGGATTTATTTGAGTAGTTTTTACCCTTGGTAAGTCAGCCTCATCTTCCTGTAGTTCCGTCTTAAGCCAAGTCTTGTAGCTACCTTCATTTTCTCTGTCTTCTGCTAGGTCTTGACCTTTAAAATATCTGTCAACTGATATTGCAGCCTTTCTACCTTCTGCCATAGCTTCAATAGCTATCACAGCTCTACCACTTGCATCTCCAGCAACAAAAACGTTTTCTATTTTCGTTTGAAGTGTTACATCATCTACTTTGAATTTTCCACCTCTCATGGTTTCTAATTCTCCCGCTGAATCAAAGGAATTATCAACTGCTTGCCCAACGGCAAAGACAACATTATCAACTTCAAGTATTTTTTTATTGTTTTCATCAAATGAAGGGTTAAAGTTACCATCTTTATCAAATATCGATAGACATTTCTTTATTTCAAAGCCCGCTACTTTTCCATCCTTGCCTATAATATTTTCAGGACCAAATCCATCATGTAGTATAACGCCTTCTTCTTCTGCTTCTTCAACTTCCCAATCATGGGCCGGCATATTAGGCTTATCTTCTAAACATATAAGGTGTACCTCTTCTGCACCTACCCTTCTTGCACTTCTTGCAACGTCAATGGCTACATTACCACCACCAATAACTGCAATTTTCTTTCCTATATCATATTTTCTAGTTAAGCTAACCTCTCTTAAGAACTCAACTGCATTTAGTACTCCATTTGTGTCGTGTCCTGGCACAGGTATTACTACTCCTTTATGGGCTCCTACAGCAATTATTACTGCATCATAGTTTTTCTTTAGTTCCTCAAAGGATATATCTACACCAACATCTACACCCATCTTGAACTTAACTCCCATATCTTCAAGAAGGCTATATTCATGATCTATAATGTTTCTTGGTAATCTATACTCAGGTATACCTACCCTCATCATTCCTCCTACAACAGGAAGCCTTTCATATACAGTTACATCGTATCCTTTTCTTCTTAGATCTAAAGCAGCTTGAGCTCCAGCAGGTCCCGCACCTATTATTGCCACTTTTTGAGCCTTCTCTGCTTCTATATTTAAATTCCAATCATCTTTATTATCATAATTATCAGCAGCAAATCTTTTTAAAGTTGCAATTGCCATTGGCTGCCTAAAAGCTTCTTCTCTCTTACATTCCTCTTCACAGGGATGTGCACAGATTCTCCCTAAAGTTGCTGGCAAGAAAAGCTTTTCTCTGATTACTTTAATGGCGTCCTTATGCTTACCTTCAGCAATTAAATTTACATATCCCTTTACATCCGTATGCATTGGACATGTAGCTTCACAATACGGTGGTGCATCTCCCATACAGTCATCCACAATGCTCTGCATTTTATCCATAACTTCCTTTGGATAAGTGATTTTTCCCATATTTTTGCCTCCTTCTTTTTCGTGAAAGCTTGTTTTTGAAAAAACAATCTTTGTTAAAAACTCTACAATTCTTTATTTAATTATAATATATTTATGGATAAACTTTTAATAAGTATTGTTTATGATGCATAATAATCACTTATCACCTTATCATTCGACAAAATTCGACGTTTCATTTTAATTATACCTCATTTTTGATATAAAAGTAACGATGTTTGCTTTTTTGTATGGTATAATATAATAAAAAAAATATAAATAAGACAGGTGGGTTATATGAATATACAATATTTAAAAGCTTTTTATGTTACTGTAAAGGCTAATAGCATTTCTAAAGCCGCAAAAATTCTACATTTGACACAGCCTGGACTTAGCATGCAGATACAATCATTGGAAAAAGAACTTCAAGTTAATCTACTAAACAGAAGTAACAAGGGTGTTGAACTTACTGAGGGTGGGAAGGTCGTTTTTGATTACGCAACCACTATTTTATCATTGCAAGAAAATATTGAAAGGGACTTATCAAATTTAAAATCTGATAAAAAGCATCTTCTAATTGGCTCATGTAAAGCTGTAGGTGAATATGCTCTGCCTTGCAGTATATACATGTATAAGCAAAATAATAAAGATGTAGATATAAATTTAGAAATTAGTAATACAAATGAAGTTGTTACTGATCTTGTCAGCAGAACTATAAATGTAGGAATATTCCATGGTTATGACAGTAATAAAGACCTAACAATACAAAAAGTAACCTCCGATAGATTATTATTAGTCACCTCTTTGCCTTTAGTTAAGGATAAGATTTCTATAAAGGAGTTGATACGTTTGCCACTAATATTTAGGGAAAGTGGTTCGGGTACAAGAGAGACTATTTTAAAGGCCTTAAAGGATCATGATATAAAGGCTGAGGACCTCAATATTATCTATGAGCTTAACTCCATGGAAGCTATAAAGACTTCTGTAATTGCAGGTAAGGGGATATCTTTCATTCCTGAATTAACAATTAAGAGAGAGCTTAAGGATGGAGTCTTGAAGCATATTGAAGTAGAAGGGCTAGAAATTTTTAGTGAATTTTATATTGGCTATAGAAAAGACCATAGTCTAAGTCCATTTGAAACAGATTTTATTAGCTTTGTAAAATCTTCTAAGCGTGGATTCTGTTAGATTTGGTTCGAAGTTGTAAGCTATACTAAATTATTATAGACATTAGTTAAGAAGGGGCTAACTCATGAAGCTATTCATGGGTTAGCCCCTCATTATCTTGAAATGAATGATTTTAAGCAAGATAGATTAGGCCTTTGCCTAGAGTTAAAATCTTAATAGTTTATTACATTATAAATTAAACTAACAATATATGGTATAATTTTTCTTGTACAGTAAGTGTAAGTAAAGACTTGCCTAGGAGGACCATCATGACTAAAAAATTATTGAATTTCTTCAAGTTGCCAAAAATATTTTATATTGGGCTAATTCCTATTATATATTCAGCCGTTCATACGGGGATTTATGAAGCCAATAACAATGCCATAATGAAATACACTATAGAAAATCATTCCCGTCTAAAAAAGTTTATACCTAATGTCTCATTAGGTATCAGGCAAGGTATTTTATTGTTTCTAATTCTGACTATAGTTTGGATTTTCCTTATAAAGTGGTTTTCTGTTTTTAATAAGGATAGGATTTTTATTAAAAGATTCTTTTCATTAGGTGAAATATCTGTAGATAATATTATTACAAAGCTTTTCTATATAGGTCTTATTCCGTTAGCCCTTTGGGCCTATAATATTTATAATGTATACTCCATAGCTATTTCCCTAAGACTTATTAGATATAGTAATCACTATGCTCGTTTGTTTATTTCAATTGCTTCATATATTATCACTCTTGTTATCGGTCTTGCTTTCTGGAAAATTGTATGTGAATTATTGCTAGTTATATTCCGCTGTCTTGAGGCTTATTATGAGTCAAAGAAAAGAGATCTAAAAGGATAATTATACAATTTGAGATTTTAAAAGACTAAAAAAACTAAGTACATCATTAGAAACTTCAAACTGTCAAACAAAGTAAAATTATTTAAGAGAATCCACGAAAGCAAAAAAGGAGGAAGATTACATAATCTTCCTCCTTTAAACAGCTAATTTACATATACCCCTTAAGTAAGTTCTTCATAAAATCTATATCTAGATATTCTTCTATTTTCTTAAATGTATCCATGTTTCTTATATCCTTGTTTGGATTTTGATATTCAAGCCATGCATATGCGCACCAGGATAGAGCCCTTAGATAGAGGTATGGATTGTAGAGATGCACCCTCTCTCTAATATTTTTATCTCCCCCCTCAAGATTATCAACATATGATTTAAAAAAATCATCCTGCTCTTTCTTTGAAAGTATATAATTAGCCTTCCAAAGTGTTGTAGTTGGAGCCAAGAATTGAGTTATATCTTGACAGGGGTCACTAATAACAGGCTTTTCCCAATCTATTAAATAGCTATTCTTATTCCCAATAATAAAGTTGTGAGAATTAACTTCAGTATTGTTAATAACATGCCATTTATTTTCAACGAAATACCTCTCTCTGTTTTTATTTTCCTCTGTCCATTCTAGGAATCTATAGAAGAAGTCCTTTAACTTCTTATCTACTATAGGTGATTTTAAGTAATCCTTTAAAAGTCTCTGCCCTTCTAAAATTCTATCACTGCATATCTTTTCTTCAATAATAAAATCATTATCAATAGCACCTACGTCAATAGAGTGGATCTTACCAAATATTTTACCGGCTTTCTCCATATCACTCTGGTACTCTAAAGGTCTCCCATCTAAAAATTCCATTATTAGAATGCCATAATCAAAGTATTCTTTAGTGTCATCGACAAAATAGACCCTTGGAGTAACGCCGCTTATTTCAAGACTTTTAATGGCATTATACTCATATCTAATTTGATTATCTAGTTCTAATTGACTTCCGGTATTAACTCTGAAAACATACTTTATCTTTTCATCATCAATAGTAAAGTTTATATTATACTCTCCTTGAGCTAAAAAATCTACTTCAAAACTTCTATCCATTTTTAAATGTACATATACTTCTTTCTCTATAATATAATTTTTAATTTTATCCTTTAGAGTATTCTTTAGCATAATCCTTATCACTCCATAGATTATTTAAGTAGTTTATTGTATTATATGGTACAACATTAAAGTTATCTTCGCAATCTTCAATCTTCTTCATGAAAGAAAATAAATCCTCTTTAGTATCAATATCAGTATGCTTATTTGCCAGTCCTACCTTTAAGTTTAAACCATTTGCAATATCTATAGTCCCCTCAAGAACCGACTTATTTCCCCATTTCACCTTATCTTCAAATATCTCTGGACAGACCTTATTCATACCAACAAGGTAGTATCCTCCATCAGTAGTTGGAGCTAAAACAATATCCGAGTCATCTAAGATCTCAAACGCATCTCTAATATCATCTGGTTGAATATCTGGTATGTCAGCTCCCATAAGAGCTACTTGGCTATACTCTTTTTGGAGAAGGTAGTCAAACCCGTTTAACATTTTTTCTCCAAGATCCTTACCATTCTGAGGAAAACATTTAATATAATCTGGTATAATATCTTTTATTAGTCCAAAGGGATTTTCAGGAGTATAAGTTAGATATATGTCAATATCATTCTTTATATATTCGAATAAATTAAATAAGTCCAGTAAAAAACATTTATGAAGACTTGCACATTCTTCTCCAGATAATATCTTCATAAGCCTGGTTTTTGTTCTTCCAGGTACAGGCACCCTGGTCATTAGAATTAAAGCCCTCTTCATCATCTAGCCTCCCTATATATTTCCTTTAGCTTAGAAGAAGATACCCCTAACATATATAAGAGTTTTATTTTATGCATAAGTAATAGTGTTTTAAGCTGTCCTCCACTTTGAAATCTCCTTGCAGAAGTACCTATAGGAGTTTTCACAATTTTAACCTTTCCTGTCCGGTGAAGTTTTTTTGATAATTCCCAATCCTCCATAAGCTCTATATCAAGATATCCGCCTAATCCATGGAAGACATCCTTCTTTATAAAAATCCCTTGATCTCCAAAGATCAAGCCTAAAAATCTTGCCCTTAAATTAGATGTGTTAGCTACAAAATTCATAAATGAGGTTCTATAATCATAAAACTCTAAGGAAAATCCTCCTCCAACATAACCTTTCCCTATAGCATTGTTAATGCTCACTAAGGAATCTTTATGGATTTTCGAGTCTGAATGTACAAACCACAATATATCTCCTAAGGCTTCTTTGGCCCCAAAGTTCATTTGCCTTGATCTACCCTTTTCACTGTGGATAACCTTGGCAAACCTAGAGGCTTTATCCACAGTTCCATCGGTACTTCCACCGTCAACAACGATTATTTCCTTTTCCCCCTTAAGGGAGCTAAGGTCCATTAATAAATTTTCAATTCCTTTTTCTTCGTTTAGAACTGGAACTATTATAGATATCATATTAAGCACCTCAGTTATTTGTTAATACTCTACATCCTCAAAAAACACAATTCTATCAAAATCTATTTCTAACCATACCTTCTGGTCTATTTCAAACACCTGCTTTGAACTTACCACACATCTAAGCTGTGTATCACCTACCGACAGTGTATAGTATACCTTGTCTCCAGCGTATCTTTTAGAAACAATCTTAACCCAAAAGCCCTGGTTCTTTTCACGATCATATACTTCCATTTCTTCGGGTTTTATCATAGCTATGACCCTTGTATATTTACTAAAATTAGTCTTAAATTCCCCAAGCTTACACTTGAAAAAACCATTTTTTATTTCGCCTTTTAAATAGTTTTTTTCACCAAAGAAATCGGCAACTACTTTAGAATTCGGAGTTTCATAAATATCTTGGGGACTTCCAAACTGTTTTATCTCACCATCGAGCATTACAGCTATCTTGTCAGAAGCCATCAAAGCCTCTTCCTTGTCATGAGTCACCAGTATTGTAGTTATCCCCATCTTCTTCTGTAGATCACAAACAAAACTTCTCATAGATTCTCTGAGCCTAGTATCAAGATTTGAAAATGGTTCATCTAATAAAAGCACCTTAGGCTCAATTGCTAAGGCCCTGGCTATGGCAACTCTCTGTCTTTGACCACCAGAAAGTTCACTTGGATATTTTTTTTCATGTCCTTCTAATTGAACAAGCTGAGTCATTTCCTTTACCTTGGCTATCCGCTTACTTTTTTTAACCTTTGCCATTTTAAGACCAAATGCTATATTTTCCTCAACAGTCATATGTGGAAATAAAAGATAGTCTTGAAAGACGATTACCGCTCCTCTTTTTTCCACAGGAATATTAACAATTGATTTCCCACCAAAAAAAATATCTCCACAATCCGGTGAAAAAAGTCCAGCAATAATCTTCAAGGTTGTAGTTTTTCCACATCCCGATGGTCCCAATAAAGAAACCATCTCTCCTTCATTTACTATAAGATCTATATTTTTTAAAACTTCTTTATTTTCAAAGGTCTTGGATAGATTTTTTAGTTCTATTTTATACATTCTGTATTCTCCTAGTCTAAACTGCTAGCTATTAACTAATTACATAAAAAAGTGATTTTCTCCCTTATAATAGGTTTTAATTACTTTTTCCATTATCAAAAGAATAAATAAAGTTGTTATTATGAATATTATGCTGTAGGCCGAAGCCATCATTCTATCCCCACTTTGGATATATGGGAACATAAGCATTGAAAATGTTACTACTCTCCCACCGCCAATTAAAAAAGTCAAAAAATATTGGCTGAAGGAAACTATAAACACTAGACTTCCAGCAGATAACAATCCAGGAGCAATCAAAGGCAGTGTTACTCTAAAAAAAGTTTGCAAGGAACTTGCCCCTAGTACCCTAGCCTGCATCTCCATGGATTCTCCCACTATTTCAAAAACATTCGTCAATATCCTTATAGCATAGGGTGTACATGGTATTAAATGAACTAATAGCACCCCAATCAAAGTATTTGCTAGTCCAAGCTTCATAAAAACAACATGTATTCCCATGGCAACCACAACGGTTGGAACAATTATTGGAGCTAGAACTAATATTTTAAAAAGGCCTTTACCTCTAAAATTATATACACCTAACGCCTTAGCAGCAGGTATACTTATTAAAA
The DNA here is from genome assembly GCF_050888315.1 of Wukongibacter baidiensis. NCBI lineage: Bacteria > Bacillati > Bacillota > Clostridia > Peptostreptococcales > Caminicellaceae > Wukongibacter > Wukongibacter baidiensis. The sequence goes on along the minus strand of NZ_CP138202.1, from coordinate 4,649,955 downwards.
GTGTAGTAATAGTCACTACACTAGATAAACATACGCTAAAGCAAAGTACCCTTAAGGACTTTTTGGAAGGGTCCAATATATATTTAAAACCTCTAATACCATAATCCTTTGGAATCAGATTTGGCCAAGGCCAAATTTTAACAAAACTCCATATCCCTAAAACGATCAAAGGGAAAATTAATAAAAATATAAGACCATACATTATAACTTTAAAACCGTAGCTGTTTCTTTTCATTTATTTCTCCTTTAAGTAGGTTTAACTATTAAACTTCGAAATCAATTTAAAGGTTTTGCTATATAACCATACCAGAATTATTGAATAAAAGGTTAGAATCATGTTTATAACCATAGTATATGGCCTATGGGCTAAATTAGGGTTTGTATATTCAATATAGGCTTGTACCGGTAAGGTTTTTGGACTGGTAGGTCCTAATAAATAGGGAACTTCAAATGCCCCAAAGGAAAAAGCAAAAATAATTATATACGATGACAAAATACTAGGCATAATCAAAGGTAATAAAATTTTCCAAAAAACCTGTCTTCTATTAGCTCCTAGATTTAAAGCAGCGTCTGATAATTTATCACTTATATTACTTAGTACAGTATATACTACCATAGCAATAAAAGGTACTTCCTTCCAAATATAAGTGACTATAATACCTATACCACTTCTATCAAATATTAAAGAAGGAAATTGATTCTGCTCTCCTATGAATCCTAAAAAGTATAATAATCTTGCCAAAACCCCACTTTGAGCCAGTATATTATATACGAGCAAGGCGGCTATAGAGTGGGGTATAATTATAGGCAATTTATAAATTATTTCTTCAATTCCTTTTCTATGTTTACTTTGTAAAATAGAATAAGCAAGTAGCACCCCAATGACAACCGCCAATATCGAAGACATAAATGAAGTATATAGGCTAAACTTAAGTGAGCTTAAAAAACTACTATCTTTTAAAACCTCAAAATAATATTTTAATGTAAAATCATTAAGTCCTATAACGGGAAAATAGCCTAAGCTCTGAAAAAATCCTATTACAAGCCCCATAGCAAATATTCCTAGGACTATTAGCGTAACAGGGGCAAGCATTATATAAGGCTTTAGTTTCTTTAACAACGTTTTACTCATCCTCTACTGCAATATTTTCCTGCCATATTTCTTCGATTATAGGTACTAAATTAGCTGGCATTTCTGGAACTCTATGCTCTAACAATATTTTTTGAGGCAGTGTTCCCTTCCCAAGCTTTATATTCTCAAAGACTTTCTTTTCTTCTTCATTAAATTTAGTGTTATCTAGGACTGGTAAGTCACCCCAGTTTTCTGGATCATATTTTGAACTTTGAGCATCAACACTCAAAATGAAGTCTATAACGGCTAAGGCGCCGGCTTTGTTTGGAGCATTATATGGTATCGTTAAAAAGTGTGTGTTTCCAATTGTTCCTTTATCAAATATAGCATTATTGCTTGTCTCTGGAAACTCTCCAGTTGCGATTTTACCGGCTACATGATTAGGGTTATAGCTCATTGTCATGAAAACCTCATTATCGGCAAACATATTGTCTAATTGAGCGCTAGTAGCAGGATAAGTCTTCCCCTCTTTCCATAAATAAGGCTTTATCTCCTTTAGAAACTCAATTGCAGGTTCTATTTCTGCTGCTATCTTTTCCTTATCGGCTTCCATATCTATAAACTTTTCATATCCTACAAAATCATATATTATATTTCTAACGAATGCGCTTCCTGTAAAATCAGGAGGTGCTGGGTAAGTAAATTTACCAGGATTATTTTTAACCATCTCTAAAAGAGCTTCATGGCTATTAGGAGCTTTATCTAATCTTGCTTTATCATATATCATAACAAATTGTGCTTTTCCATAGGGTGCTTCATAACCATCTACTGAAAAACCAAAATCGTATTTTACTTCGGGAGAATCCTTATCGATATACTTGTCGAAATTAGGTAATTTATTTGTAAATGAACCTAGTAATAAGTCATTGGTTTTAGCTGTATAAAAATTTTCACCGTTTATCCAAACTATATCAATAGTACCTTCCTTTGCGTTTATCTGTTTTTCACCTAGCAATTTGTTCAAGATGTCATCAATATTCATTGGAACTCTATTTAAGGTTATGTCATATTCTTCTTTAAGAATTTTCGTAACATAACTATCTAGCCAGTCATTTATTTTCTGACTCCCTCCCCAGCCGTAGAAGTTAACCGTAGTACCTTTAGAACTTTCTAATATACTTTCCCAGTCCTTTTCTAAAACATTTTCTTCTACCTTTTCTGATTCTTTGCCACATGCAGCTAAATTTAGAACTAATATTAATGAAAATACAACGGTTAGTATTTTTTTCACTGCGTTACCTCCTTATGTTTAATCTAATAAATAGTACATATTATCTAAAGCAAAAACTTAAATAACAACTTACAACCAATCCATGCTCCTATGAACATAAACAGTGCATATACCCATCCATGCAGAGAAAAAGATGGAATAGCACTAAAATATGCACCAATATTGCAGCCAAAGCTCAGTCTACTGCCATATCCCATTAATACCCCACCGAGTAATCCAAATAACAATTGTTTTCTGTTTTTTATTTTCTTCCATTTAAATTCCGATGCCAATAATGCCGCTATTAAGGCTCCAAATATTACCGCAAGATTTAATACTGTATATTCATTATTAAAAAAAGTTTGTCCATTATTTAAGTTATTTCCATATACACTGAAATAATACCAGTTTGAATGATCAAATCCTATAGCTTCTAATATCCCCATTCCCCAATATAGGAATCCCGTTGTAATCCTCCATGGTTTTCCTGAAGATAGAAATAAAGATATATTAAGTAAGGCTAGAGCTACCCCTCCGACTACATAAGGCCAAGGTTTTTTAATTACTTTTTTCCAAAGTCTCATTTAATCACCCTTCATTGTCTTTTCTCAATATATATTTCCCATTCACCATCATCGATCTCAGCATAATCTACTTCATGACCTTGTTTTTTAGCCCAATCAATAACATTGGTTATTGAGCAGCTGTGGTCTGTTTCCATTATTAGCACATCCCCTATCTTCATCTTCTTCAGCTTTTTAAGGGCCTTAAGAAGTGGTATAGGACACGCTTCATACATGCAGTCGATTCTTACCTCTGCCATCTAAAAACCTCCAAATCACATTGACATCATACTATTGTTCTTTTCATATCTATGAACTATATAATAAAGTATAGTTAGCACTACAACTTGAATTGCTACCGAAAAATGAAAGCCAATATACTGTGGTAAGTATATTGTAGGAGACTTTCTTATAAATAACCTGTCCCAAAATTCAAAGTGATTTGCACCTAAAAGTGTTCCGATTATAAATCCAAGAAGAACTACAAGTTGTAGCTTAAACCCCTCTCCAATTCTCATAAGGGTCCCACTAGCACATCCACCGGCTATAACCATACCTATTCCAAATATGATTGCACCTAATGCCGTATGAATTCCCACTGGCTCAATTTGACCTGGAACATTTTCAAAACTAATAATACCATTGCCTCCAACAGCTGAATACTGAATAGCTGCGAATCCAATTGTAGATATAATAGTTGCTATAATAACAGCCTTTAAAATAGATGCACTTCCTACCATTATTGGATCCCTGAAACTTGCTGCAAAACAAAATCTAGATTTTTGTAGAGTAAAACCTATTAAGAGTCCTAAAATCCAGATCATACTATGCACAAAGTTATTCTTTAAAAAAAACAAATATATGAGACCTGCTATTCCAGTAAAAATAACACCATAAATCATTTGATTTTTTTTACTTTTCCGCTTTAGTTGTCTTTTGGCTTTTAATTCTTGTATTTTACTTGAAGACAATTGCTTCACTCCCTCAAAGGATGAACTAGTATGTTAAATTCTAGTCAATCCATAATATATATTATATAGTATAAAAAAAACATTTCATATTTAGAATGTTTATATAGAATAACTAAATATTATATATCCTATATTTATATTCTAACAGCTTCTATGTTAAAATGAAACTGATTAATAATTTTATAACAAGGTGGTATAAAATGCATAAAATACTATTTGATTGTGATAATACAATGGGTGTAAAAAACTGTGATGTTGATGATGGCTTAACACTGCTGTATCTACTTGGAAGACAAGACATTGATCTTATAGGTGTTACCACTACATTTGGCAATAGTCAAATTGACATTGTTTACAATAACACCGAGAAAATGTTTAATGAACTAAATATTAACAACGTCCCTCTACTTAAAGGGGCTCCTTCCCATGAAAATAGGCAGAGTGAAGCTTCTGAGTATCTGGCAAAGATTGCTCAGGAACAACCTGGAGAAGTTACCCTTCTTGCCACGGGCTCATTAACAAATCTACTAGGAGCATATGAGATTGATAATAATTTCTTTAACAATCTCAAGGAGATAGTCTTAATGGGAGGCATTACTGAACCCCTAATAATTAATGGGAAAAATCTAGACGAATTGAATTTTTCCTGTGACCCAGAGGCGTGTTTTAAAGTCTTGAGTTCCGATACGAAAGTTACAGTATTAACAGGTCATATATGCCTGCAAGCTGTTTTCGGTGAAGCAGAATACAAAAGATTGATGGAAAATGAATCAATCAAAATCTATCAATATATAAAAGAAAAAACCATAGATTGGTTTGAATTTGTTATGAAGGAATTTGGTATAAAGGGCTTCTATAACTGGGATATTGTTGCAGCTCTTTATATAACTCATCCCGATTTATTTGATGAAAATATTGAGAGAGTTCTATCTACTCCAGAAGATCTGAAGAAGGGGTATCTAAAAATAGATGATTCTGATGGTAGAAGCTATGATGTAAATATTCCTACTAAGATTTTAGACATTGATAAATTTAACAATATTATTTTTGATTCTTGGAAAAGAGTAGATATGTAGATATAATAAAAAAAGGTTAAGTCATTATTAGATGACTTAACCTCTTTTTTTTATTTCTTAAGTACTATTTTTCTATTTTTTCACCGCTTTTTGAGTACTCTAGCCATGATCCATCATAATTTCTAAGGTTCTCATATCCTAATAATTCTGTTAGTGCAAATAAACTGTGAGCTGCTCTAACTGCACTCTTACAATGTGGCATTATTGCTGTTTTATCAGCTGTTATACCAGCTTCTTCATACATTTTCTTTAACTCATCATAGCTCTTGTATGTTCCATCTTCATTTAAAGCCTTTGTCCATTCAATCCAAACTGCACCAGGAACATGCCCATCTTTATATTCCTTCTCTGAACGAGTATCTAATACAACATATGACTTATCTTCAAAGCTCTTCTTTACCATATCTAAATCAGCAATTAGATTTTCGTTAGCATCCATTGCTGTATATGTTACTGCCTCAGGCTTTGCAGCAGAACCTTCTGTTTCAAATCCAGCTGATTCCCAAGCCGTTAAGCCGCCATTTAATAATCTTACATCCTTATGTCCATATACCTTCATTACCCACCAAAGACGTGCAGCCCAAAGCTCTTTATCTGCATCATAGATAACTACGGTATCTTCATTTGTTATACCAGCTTCTCCTAAAACCTTTTCGATTTTTTCCTTAGGTGCTATCATACCCTTTACACCATTTACTGTAGCAGCCACATCTCCTCTAGCTACTTTTATAGCACCAGGTATGTACCCTCCTGGTAGTTTTGCATCTCTAAAATCTACTACTTTAACTTCGCCTTTATCCATCATTTCCTTTAACTGCTCAGCTGATACTAAACTTTCTGGCTTTGCGTATCCTACTTCTTCCTTCGTCTCCTCAGCTTGCTCCTGTGTAGCCTCTTCCTGTTTTGGTTCTTCTTGCTTAGGCTCCTCTTGTACTGCAGCCTTTTCTTCAACTGTAGCAGTACATCCAACAGCCCCCAGAATCAGACCTAAAACAAGAAATAATACTACTAGATGTTTTGCTTTAAACATAATAATCATCCTCCCCTTTTTTGTCATTGCAAATGTTTTCCAAATGCTTAAATTATGTGTAAATTTGTTAAATTATTATCTACAATTATAAACTAATATAGTTAAATTAGAAGTGTCTATACTAAAGTGTTATAAACATAAATAATACTTATAACAAGAAAATGAACGACTTTCTTATTTATAAAAATAAGTAAAAGTCAATAATTATAAATTGTTATTATAGCTATAATTTATAATTATAGAATCTTGTATTTATATGCAATTGTGGTAATATAGTTCTGCTGGATAAATTATTAACAATCAATCCAGTTATGTTTTATGACAGAAGGAGGAGACACAATGTTTAAATTTAATGGAAGATTTTTAATTGCATCTTTATTAGTAATTACATTAATTGCTAGTATGGCTGGATGCGCTACAAAAGAAGTTGCTGAGCCTAAGCCTGCACAAGAGGAACCTGCTAAGGAAGAAGCTACTAAAGAAGAGACTAGTGAGAATTCAAGTGAGCAAACTGAGGCTGAAGAAGCATATGCTCATCCAGAAAGTCTAATTTCAGTAGAAGAATTAAAGGAAATGATGAATGATGAAAATGTTGTAGTTGCTGGTGTAATGGTAAAGGGTAAGCACATACCTGGTTCTGTAAATCTTAAGGAAGAAGATTTTAATGGAGAAATAGCAGGTATTCCTGATATGAGACCTACTCCAGAAAACTGGACAGCTGCATTATCAAAGTATGGTATTGATAACGATGATACAATTGTTCTTTATGATGCTAAAAACATGCTTTTATCAGCACGTGTTTGGTGGGTACTTAAGTATTACAACCATGAAAATGTTAAGATCTTAAATGGTGGTATAGAAGCATGGAAAAATGCTGGTTTCGACACTGAGTCATCTCCAGCAGAAAGAGAAGCATCAAGCTACGAGATCAAAGGAGAGAACGAAAATGTTCTTGCCACTTTAGATGCTATAAAGACAAGCTACGATAATGAGAACATAGTTCCTCTAGATACACGTTCAGAAAAGGAATGGAAAAAAGGACACGTTCCAAGTGCTGTTTGGATCGAGTGGACAAACGCTGTAAATGAAGATGGTACATTTAAGAATGTAAGTGAGCTTAAGGCTTTATACGAAGAACAAGGAATTACTGCTGATAAAGAATTAATAATGCCTTACTGCTTAGGTGGTTGGAGAGCTGCTCACTCTATGTTTGTTTTAACTGAACTACTTGGTTATGAAAATGTTAAGAACTACGATGGTTCTTGGGCTGAGTTTGGAAAATCAGGTGAAACTATAGAAAAGTAAATGATTTAGTGATAAAAATGCAATGGATTACTTAAGTAATCCATTGCATTTTCTATTTATATTCTTATTTGGTTCTATGGATATAACTTCTAAGAGGAAATAAATGAAAAAGAACGTAAAAGCCATGAAAATTTTGAGAAAGCTAAGCTTCGTTCCATGAAAAAATCTTAAATCATGAAAACTCGCTACGCTCAAACAATCATGATTCTTCACAGATTTTCTCATTACACTCAGCAAGTTTTCTAGACAAAATTGTTCAAAGGCCTTTACTTATCTTTTTCATTTATTTCTTGGGCTTCATTTCATCCTGATCCAGATATATGGGCCGAAAAACTTGATAGACGAAAGTAGCCTCTGAGGTTTCCTTTTGGGGATTTTTATGAATCTGTTTTAACCTTCTATTCTTCAATTAAAAACAGGTTCATAGCATGAGCCAAAAGGATTCTCAGTAGCTACTTGAGTAAGATCAACCTCTCATTTACACATCTATATGTTTATCTAATGAAAAGTGAAACATTACACCCTTTTCCGTATTCTTCACACCAAAGTCACTTTTATGATGCTCTAAAATCCCTTTTACTATTTGAAGCCCTAGGCCTGTACCACCTAATTCTCTATTTCTTGATTTTTCAATCCTGTAGAAGGGTTTCCATATCTCTTCTATTTCACTTTCAGGGATATGAGTCCCAGTATTCTCCATAGTAAATAATATCTTCTCTTCATCTTCATCTATACAAATTAACACTCTCTCACCATTATTAGTATATCTAATAGCGTTACTGTATAGATTAGTGATTACCTGTTCAATCTTCTTACTATCACCCTTTACAAAAATATCCTCAGCGTCTAAGGATACTTCAATATTCTTATTTTGAGCTAAGGCTTTCAATTTGCTATGGACTTTTAATACAACATTAGAAATATCAAATATTTCCCAGGTTAATTTATAGCTATCTGACTCGATCTTTGACAGTTGTAGCATTTCAAATATCAATTCATTCATATGACTTACTTCCTCAATTAATGAGTTTATATGGGTTTTATCGTGTTTATCATACAATCCGTCCCTAACCCCCGAAGCAATCCCTTCTATAACGGTTAAGGGAGTTTTCAGTTCATGGGATATGTTGGCTATAAATTCTTTTCTAATCTTTTCTTGCCGTCTTTCTCTTTCAATATCATCTATCAGCTTTTCATTTGCTTCTTTCAGTTGTGTAAGGCTTGTATTTAAATTATTTGATAAAGTATTTAAGCTATTAGCTAAATCTCCAATTTCATCTTCTGAATTTATTTTACATTCACTTGAAAAGTCTAGTTTTGCCATTTTACTAGCTATATTTTTCATATGAATTAATGGCCTTGAAATAACCTTTGAATAAATATATGCGGCAATTATAACTAATATAAAGGCAAAAAGAAACAAATATATGTTATAGTTTTTTATAATAGATATTGCATCATCTACTGGCTGTAGCGATGTTGTTGTAAATAAAAGATATTGTCCAAAATTTTTTATATCGACTGGTTTTATAAAAATAATGTTTTCAATACCAGTAGTTTCATCTATAGCCTCATAATAGACTAATTCCTTTCTTTTAAATAAATCTTCAACCTTATTCATTACTATTAAATTAGATATATTGTAATCAAGCATCTGCTGCCTATATAAATTGCTGTAGAACTTTTCATCTGGAATATATAAAGAGGAAATAGAACCCTTAATTTTAACTAGCTTTATATCATAATCACCATTCTCTTCTCCAGACTCATTATCTATAGTAATATAATCTTCACTAATCGCTTCAAATCCACCTAATCCTAAACTATCATATTTTTGACCATCTATAACAATCTCATGTGGGAATATATATACATCTGGACCATTATATATCTCTATTTCTCCACTAACTTCAATGTTTTTCCCTTCCTCTAGAATATCTTTGTTTATTGATAAGTCTTTCAGGAACGTATCAATATATATATTATATTTTTTGCCATCCTCACTTGTAATCTGTAAAAGCGACGATTTATATTGCATCTCTAATCCATATTCAGGATTTCCATATCTATTAATTAGTGCTAAAGCAACTTCATTTTTATTTGAGAAATAGTTTAAGCTTTCATGCAGCTTTTCTTCATACATAAAACTTCTTTCTAAAATATTCGTTAAGGATTCAATTTCTTCTTTTAACATGTTGATTTTAATATCCTTATAAAATTTAGTTATAAGTACATTTTGAAAAATAAATTGCACAGAAAACAATACCATAAATAAAACCGTTGTAACTATAAATAGCTTTAATACAATGCTTTTTGTCTTCATTCATTCACCTCAAATTTATACCCTACTCCAAAAACAGTAGATATAACATATGCCTTATCCTTTAAGTGCTTTCTAAGCTTTTTTATATGGTTATCAACCACCCTTACATCTCCAAAATAGTCGTATCCCCATATAGCTCTTAAAATTGTTTCTCTAGATAAAACTTTAGCTTCATTCTCCATAAAATATACCAATATATCAAACTCTTTAGGTGTTGTTTTTAATGACTCATCACCTATTCTTACTTCTCTGGAAAGCTTATTAACACTTATTCCATCCTTTAAAATAATATTGTTATCTTCAATTATAGTTCCATTAGCCCTCTTTAAAAGCATCTTAGCTCTGGCAACCAATACTTGAGGATTAAATGGCTTGGTCACATACTCATCGGCCTTCAAATCAAATCCTAATAGTATATCATCGTCATCACTTCTTGCAGTCAGAATTATTATGGGAACATCAGAGTTTTTTCTTATCCTTCTACAAACTGACCATCCGTCTAACTCTGGAAGCATTATATCTAATATGATGAGGCTAACATCTTCCGTCTGAAAAGTTTCTAATCCTTCTTTACCATTTGCAGCTTCTAATATCTCAAACCCTTCCATTTTAAAATAGTCATGTATTATTCTACGAATCTTCTCTTGATCTTCAATTATTAGTACTTTTCCATGCATCTTAAAAAACCCCTTTATAAAGTCTAAAACATTTATTATAGCTTAGCTACTAAGTAACCAACTACTAATGTAGTTATATTAAATATTATAAGACAAATTTATGTCTTTTTTGTGTTCTTTTTCTATGAATAAAACATAAAAACAATATCACTTGTACCAAGAAAAGACATAACTATTCTGTATTATAGATAGTGTAGGATGAGACACACACAATAAATCTAGATTTTTAAATCAATTATACTTACATAGCATCCTATAAAAATTTATTTTAAAACAAAATTGGAGGTATTGAGATGAACAGAAAACAAGTATTAGTATTATCACTATCAGCATTAATTTCACTTGGAGGTATAGTAAACGGAGGTGCTTCATTTGCTGCACAGCCTAATGGCCTAAATATGCAAACAGCAGAATGTGAAGAGATTAAATTGGAAAACGTGAGCTTTGAAGATTTTATGAAAACTATGCCTACTAAAGATATTCCTAAAGATGACATGAAAAAGCTTGAGGACCTATACAAAGAAAGCATTAAGCTTGAAAAGGATGAGAAATGGGACGACGCTAATGAAAAATGGGATGAGTTTTACAAGCTTTTAGATAAATACTTTGATGATAGTCTTGTAATTGAGCCTATTAAATTCCCAAGCTTTGAAGATTTCATGAAGGAAATGCCTACTAAAGATATTCCTAAGGATGATATGACAAAACTTAAGGACCTGTACCAAAAATGTGTTGAGCTTGAAAAGGATGAAAAATGGGACGATGCTAGTGAAAAATGGGATGAGTTTTACAAAATTTTAGATAAATACTTTGATGATGATGATAAATTCGAGCCGATTGTCGAACCAATTGATTTTCCAACATTTGAAGAATTTATGAAGGATATGCCAGAGGATGTCTCTAAAAACGATATGAAAAAACTTGAAAAATTATATGATGAATGTGTTAAATTAGAAAAAGATGATAAATTTGATAAGGCATATGATAAGTGGGAAGAGTTTTACGAAATACTAGATAAGTACTTTGAAAAAGAGGATATGGAAGATAAAGCTGAATAAATCGTAGTATCTTTCTAGTCTTTGAAAATCACATATGTATAATGTGCTAAATGATAAATTAAATAAGTATCTTTCTCATACAAATTTAGTAAGTTTTTTAAATCCTAACTAGGATTAACTATTCACCCCTTATGTCTAATGTAGGCTTTAAGGGGTTTATTTTTTATTCAAAAAATATTCATCTATAATAATCTACAGTTAAATTTATGATTCTTATATACTGAAATATAACTGCTGTTCCAACACTTACCACCATCCAAGGATACGCTATTAGGCTCACTTCTTTGTAAAAGATAATCATCACTAAAAGCACTATACTTAGAGCCACAGTAAAAAACACATATTGCTTTAATCTACCAATGATATTAGCTCTCCTCAAAATAATAATGCCTATACAAACTACGATACCAGCTATTATTATCCATTTATAAATGTTTAATAATTTTACGCTTAAAACTGTATCTTCTAGAGCTCCTTTTCTAAATACTAAATCCCTATGAATTCCCATACTTTTTCTTGCTGCTGCTTCAATGCCTATGCTTAACACAATAAAGAAATATGAGATAACTGGTAAAATCTTTTCTGTAACAACTAAATGACATTTTCTACATCTCCTTAGCATTTTACTCTCCTTCTTTATAAATGATTATTTATTTAAAAGAGGCAACCCCATATAAGGAAGTTACCTCAAATATAATACTATCTTACTTTGGTTCTCCTGAATCCACCGGATTAGACTTATCCATACTCCATTCAAACCATCCGCCATCGTATACAGCGATATTTTCCCAGCCCATTAAGTATGCATCAAAGAAAGCTTCACTTGCTCTCCATCCAGTTCCGCAATAGAAAGCTGATTTTTTATCGGCAGTTATATCAAAATCTTTCCAGTTCTTAGCTATTTCCTTATAATTTCTCATAGTCCCATTTACACTGCGATAATCCTCCATATGGTATGGATCTGATCCTGCATGCCCCCATACAGCCCCCTTTATACGTCCTTTTGGCTTTATATAGGAATAACCACTGGTCTCACCTAAGTATTCTGCCCAGCTTCTTATACTAACAAGCTCTTCATTATCTTTGGCTAATATCTCTTTTGCTTCCTTTGTATCAATAATATACTCTGGATGGGCAGGAACTTGTACTCCAAAATTATGGGCAGGTGTTGGCTCATTTGCTGTGGTTTCAACCTCATGCCCTTCTGATTTCCATGCATTAAATCCACCATTTAAAAGTCTCACATCTTCTACACCACAATACATAAATATAGAAGCTGCACGGGCTGCCGCAGTGCTGTCGGCACCATATACTATAACTGTTGTATCATAGGTTACTCCATATTTTAAAAGCATTTTTTCTAAATCCTCATCCGACTTACGATTCCATAGTGGTTCTTCTTCTATTTCGTTTGTATCTAAGTGTATTGCTCCTGGTATATGTCCCTCGTTATAGTCTTTAGGTTCTCCCCAGCTTACTTCAAATACTTTGTAGCTTTTACTATCATAATTTTCAGGATTTTTATTACTAATTACGTCATCAATCCATTGTGGATGAACCAGCTTTTCATAGTTTTTAAGGCTTTCTATTGGTAAGCTGTCATCAGCAGCCCATTCCTTCATACCCGCTTCATAAATAAGTACATTTTCATAGCCTAACCCCTTAAGAACCTCAGCCATCGCCATGCTTTCTACACCACTTGTATCATATACTACAATAGTTTTCTCTGAATTAATTCCCTTATCACTTAAAGCAGTTTTTAATTCTTTTTCTTTTAACTTTTTTGTCCATAGATAAGGAAAATCTATTGCACCTTTAATATGTCCACCTCTGGCTTCACCTTCAAGCTTCCAGCCAATATATGCAGCTTCACTACGAACATCAACAATTACAAATTCATCATTTTCTATTTCTTTGATTAATTCTTCTTTAGTAATAGTTGTTTTAATATTTTCTTCTTTATTTTCAACTGGTATCTCGTCTATTTTTTTAGCCTCTTCTGTATTCCCCTGACACCCAGTAAAAATACCTAAACTAAATAATAAGATTAAAATTAAGCTAAAAGACCTTCTAATTTTCTTCATTATTTTTCCTCCCAATGCTATATTTTGTAAGTATTTTACTATATTTGATCAGTGTTGCTACTTTATTTTATAGGAGGAAGCATCATCATTCAAATTGAAGTTTTTTATAGGTACTAGTGCTACTATAATTTTTATCAATACAAAGATTAATCCCTTTATATTCCCTCTATTTCATTGTTTTAGCGGTTTATAACTCTAATCATACCAACCATATATCGGATTTCTAATTTTTTGCACATAAAAAGCCAGCAGAATTTCTTCTGCTGACCCTTTCAATTTTAATTATAATTAAATATTTTCTTGTCTTAACGCTTTAACAAGCGCTACCATAGCAAACAGCATTATAAAGATAAATGGGAATGCAGCCGCTATAGATGCGGTTTGTAACATTCCAAGTGCCTTGTCACTTGCTAACATAAGTGATAAAGCCAATGCTGATTGAATAACACCCCAAGTAACCTTTCTTTTAGTAGTTGGATTAAGGTCTCCATTAGAAGACATCATACCAAGTACAAAGGTTGCTGAGTCCGCTGATGTAACAAAGAAAGTAGTAAGTAAAACAACTGTAACCATAGAAATAGCAGTTCCCATTGGATATTGATTCATAACTACGAAGTATGCAGTTGAAGTAGACTTAATCGCTTCAGTAGCTGTTTCTAGTCCTGTATTTATACCCATTGTACCGAATACAGCAAACCATATGAAAGAAGCTAATGTAGGTGCTAATAAAACACCCGCAACGAATTCTTTAATAGTTCTACCCTTAGAAATACGAGCTATGAATGTTCCAACGAATGGTGCCCAAGCAATCCACCACGCCCAGTAGAATACTGTCCACCAACCGTACCATTCATTATTTCCGAATGGGTCTATCTGGAAACTTTCTCTAACAACAGTACTTATATAAAGTCCTAAGCTGTTTGTGAATGTATTTATTATCATTATAGTCGGTCCAATGATTAGTCCCAATACTATAAGAATTCCGCATAAAGAAACATTTGCATTTGATAACCATTTAATACCTTTATCTAAGCCTGTAACAGCTGAGATCATGAATAGTATTGTTATAACTGTTATTACAACTATTCTTACGCCGTTTGTTTCTGGAACACCGAATAAGAAATTCAATCCACTTGTTGTCTGTAGAGTTGCCATACCAAGTGATGTAGCAACACCTGCAACAGTAGCAAATACTGATAGGACATCTATTAGCTTACCTATTGGTCCATTAACTCTTTCTTCACCAATTAATGGAATAAAAACACTACTTATAAGACCTGGTTTATTCTTTCTAAATTGCATATATGCAAGAGCTAATGCTAGAACACTATAATTTGCCCATGGGTGTAATCCCCAGTGGAAGAATGACTTCTTAATTGCAAAATCTGCTGCCGCCGCTGTTCCACCTTCTATTCCTAATGGATTTACAAAGTGGTTAAGTGGCTCTGCAACTCCCCAGAAAACAAGTCCTACGCCCATACCTGCACTGAAAAGCATTGCAAACCATGAAATTAATGAGTATTCTGGTTTTGAATCATCTGGCCCCAATTTTATCTTTCCATATTTACTAAATGCAATCCAAATTGAAAATACAACAAATGAAAACATAGAAAGTAAGTAAAACCACCCAAACTTACCAACAAATAATGCAAATAAATCGTTACCTGCTTTCTCAAAGCTTGCTGGTCCTAATAATCCCCAAGCAACAATTATAAGCACTACTATCAGGGATACAATAAAAACAGTATTATTCTTTTTTTGCATATGTGCGCCCCCTATCAAATTATTTTATAACGACTTTAGGATAAAACCTCGCCCATAAGGACGCGGTTTTATTATAGAGAATTCCAAGTAAATCTTAGTTTACACATATCAAAATATCCGGTGGTTCTGGGGATTTTTGATGTGTATAAATTATAGTTTTGACTGGAATCTCTATATAAATCAAATAAACAAAATAAGTTAAATTTATATTTTCACCTTAAAAACAGTTTGTTCTTTTATCTCTGTCTCTAATGCATCTAAAGCTACGCCAACTCTATGATATCTAAGTTTCCATTGTTCTTCATCAGAAGTACTTGGATCTCCTAATGGATATGGAATCGAAATTGTCGGTACCATTCTGTTTGCCCCAACTGTCTTTGCAACTGGAATCAAGTTTGCCATTTGTACTACTGTAAATCCAGCCTTTTCTATTTCTTTTACCATCGTTGCACCGCAACGTGTACAAGTACCTCAGGTAGAAGTCATGATAACTGCGTCAACTCCGGCAGCCTTTAAATCCTCTACGATTTCCTGAGCCATTCTCGCCGCTTCTGCTTGAGTAGTTCCTGTTCCAACTGTTGTGTAGAAATACTCATGTATAGATCCTATTCTACCTTCTTTTTCGTATGCTCTTAAAGCATCTAAAGGCACTATTACATCTGGATTTGCATCTGCTGCAGCTGGGTCAAACCCTGCATGGATAGTTTTATAAACTCCTCCAGGAAGATTATCTAATTCAGCCACATTATATTTACCCCATCTTGTAGCCGATGCAGATTGGATTCTATCAGGATTGTCTACTGGTACTATACCACCAGTTGTTGCAAAGGCAATCTTTGCCTTGCTTAAATCCTTAATAGCTGGTGCTATTGGAACTAAGTCAAGTTCTGGTATTGGTAATTCACTAACATACTCTTCACCATTAACCTTTTTTAGAAGCATGTCTATAACTCTATCAGTAGCTGGAGTTTCTGAGCTTAACCATTTCTGGTGTCTAACACCTCTTCCATAGTATCCCTCTTCTGCTGCAGATAATAGTTCTTCACCGAAAAGTAATTTCTTTCCGAAGTTAGCCATTTTCGTTACATCTTTTCTCATGGCAGCAGCACTTTTTCCACCCTCGAATATATACATTTCATTTCTGAACATTTGAACTCCAGGGTTTTCATCATTCATAGAACTTATTACAGGTACCCCAAACTTTTCCTTTACTGCTTTAGATATATGTCCACAAGCTGAACCATATCTTCCTGCTCTAAATGCAGGTCCTGCAAAGAATATATCGAATTCTAAGTCATTTAAAAATCCTAAAATGATTTCAACTGCCTCTTCTTGTCTTGAACCCATGAAGTTATCTCCACAAATAATAGTGTGAGTAACTTCTACATCATCACCTAGAGCCTTATCAAGAGCCATTGCTGGCCCAACTAGACCTTCTCTTATTTCTGGGGCAAAATCTGCTACGTCTTCCCCACCAACTTGTCCAAAGAATTGGTTTAAGTAAAGAATCGCTTTCTTCATTTTCCTACACCTCCTTAATACTCTACCATTGTCTTAGTAGACCAACCTGCTACTCGGTCTCCACAGAACATAGCGTTATTTTCCATGATTATTGATCCATCTTCTCTTACTGATGGTCCTAGAAGCTCATCGTCAGCCCATCCGCCAGATAAACCGTCTCTAGCTAATGCTTCTAATTCACCTATTACCATTTCCATTGGTGGAAGCTCAATAAGCTCTGATACGTTTCCACAAGATACTATTGCATTTGCTTTTTGATCTAATGTTACAAGTGGCTGAGAAGCACCATCTCTACCTGTACACTCATTTGTAAGTCCTACAGTTTTAACTCCAGCATCTTCTAATGCTACGATACACGCAATAAAGTCCGCATCTGGGTTACCATATCCTTCTTCAGCTACTATAGCACTGTCTGCTCCTAAAGACTTTGCAATTTGAGCTACGAATTGAGCCGCTCTTTCTTTTTGCTCTAATGCAACGTTTAGATTAGACATAATTACACCTAAGAAGTTTACTGTTTTTCCGTGTTCTGCGTACAAACGCTTAATCATAGGATAGTTTTGGAAATCATATGTTGACCACTTTGATGAACAAGGCATAAATGATCCTGAGATCATAGCTCCATCTAGTACTTCGTTTGGATGCATGAATGTAGGAACCATATGGTTACAATCCCATCCATATGTTAAATCATTATATCCCATTTCTTCCATTTGTGATTGAGGTTGTAAAACTAATACAACACTTGGAAGGTCATTAACTTCTTTAGAACGCTTAGTTACCGGAGCTAATTCGTAAGTCTCTACTTCTTCCGGCTCCATGTCCTTTACACAGCTACCTATATATTCTGAAAGTCTCATTCCAGCCCATCTTAAAGCATGGTTTTTCTTTTGTTGTTCGCGCTTTTCAAACTCTTCATCAGTATCTGCTACTAGACAAATATTTTGCAACTGAGAGAATAGTGTATACTTTGCACCTTCTCCGCTCATATCTATTAATCCATCTTGGAATCCACCCCAGTGCTTGCCTACTACTAATACACTACAGCCTTTAAGAGCTAGAGTTTTTCCATCTCCTGCTTGCATAAGGTCACCAGTTACGCCTGGGAATACTGGACCTCCACCTACTCTATGTCTTGGTTCAATAGCTTCCTTTACCGGTACTATACGTACACTGTCTCCTGGCTTTGTTATTATTATGTCTGCTTCAGTAATATGCTCATCTTCTCTTACCACTGCCAAGGCTTCTTCCTTGTTGATAGTTAGAATTCCATTTTCATAGGCTGTCTTTTCTCCAAAGACAACATCCTTTACATGAAAATTGCCGATTTCTAATTTCATTTTTACACTCCTTTCGTTTTTGTATTATTCTCTAGAAAAATAACGTACGAATTTTTTTCTTCTGAAAACGTTATCTTATAGTCGTGTACTATTTGTTATTTTTCTAACTAATACAATTATATCATAACCATGATTATATTGTAAATTCGTTTATTAAATATTCATGATTTAAATTCGATTTTTTTGTCATATTACGTACCTTTAATTAATATGTGTTATAATATTTATAAATATTTCTAAAATTTTTATTTAGTTGGGTGAATATAATGGACAAAAAAGAATTTCAAAAGAAACGTATGATGAGCTATTTTATTGAGGCAGCAAATCAAATCATAGAAACTGAAGGTGTGGATGCTATTACTATCAGAAAGGTTTCAGATATTGCTGGATATAATAGTGCTACACTATATAATTACTTTGAAAACTTGGACCATTTAATCTTTTTTGCTTCTATGAAATATCTAAAGGAGTATGTACTTAAGCTACCTGATTATCTTAAGGATTCAAAAGACTCCATCGACAAGTACTTTAAGATTTGGCAATGCTTTTGCGAGCATTCATTTGAAAAACCCAAAATATACTACACGATTTTCTTTGATCGATTTAGTAATTCATTAAATGATGATATCAAGGAGTATTACTCAATTTTTCCTGAAGAGCTTGGGAATCAATCTAAAGATATACTTTCAATGCTATTAGGACAAAATATATATATTAGAAATAGATTCATACTCGAGTCCTGTATTCCTAAAGATTTAGTGGCTCATGATGATTTAGAAGAAATTAATGAAATAAATTTACTAACTTATCAAGGAATGCTTGTTAGAGTATTAAATGAACAAATTGATTTTACTATCGATGAAGCCATAAGACGAACACTATTATATATGAAACAAGCCATAAAGTCTTATGCTAAAACAAATTTCTAATTTTATCTATTTATATAATATAAAACCCCATAAATGGTTTATATTTTTGAATTTATCAAAATAATAAACTACTTATGGGGTTTCATATTTTTAATTAAAAAAAGTGGCATACTACCTGGCCGAAATGAACAAGGTTTATGCCTAAGTCGTTATAAGTTAAAAAATAATTTTTTAGTTGGGCGCAATCTAATTATAACATAATCTTGATTTATTTTCAATCATGTTTAAAAAATAATCATGATGATTTAACCTTATTTATTTTATTTCTGTGCATATCTACCTTTAAAATAAATAAAAAAGGAGTAATGGCTACTCTAAAGTGGCCATTTACTCCTCTGTCATTAACCTGAGAGTTTCTTTCAACAATGCTAAAATCATTGAAATTGCCCCGTCGGCGCTTATTTATAGTTTAAGCTTTCCAGAGTACTGTCAAAGCATGGTCCTTTGGCCTGAGATCTTCACTACAACTGGCTTTGTCATAGCTTATACCTTCGGCGGTCAAGTGAATTGACTCTCTCCCAAACTCTTCATCCAGTAACTGTATTATTTATTTTTCAATTTTTTAAATATGAATTGTATGCTTTATACCGTATTATTATACAACATTTTTAATTTATTTACAATAAAAACTGTTACATTAGTTTTTTATGCTCTATTTAGCAAGGATTACCTTCACCAGCAACAAACCCAGCCTTAGCAAGGGCCTTAGTTGCTACCTCAAGATTTGCTTCACTTACAAGTACAATAGGACCAGTACAACCCATACCACTTTCAGCGTAGATGCCTTCCTTCCAAAGTACTCTAACAGCATCCTCAAGATCCATAATATCTATACCAGATATAGAACCAGTTACAACTTCCTTAGGAGGAGCCGTTACCTCTTCCTCAGAAGCAGCTGCTTTTTTGTTATCCTTTGTAAGACCTTCTAAAATAGCCTTAAGACCAGCCTTATTAGCCTTTTCAAACTCTCTCTTTGCAACTTCCTTTAGATTACCCTTTGCTAGAGCAGCTCCATACTGAAGAGCACCCGCAGCAACCGGTACACCAGATGCTCTAGAAAGGATTAAGATAGTTCTATCGTATCCCTCTCCAATTCCTGGACCATATCCATAGCCTAGGGCTTCATAACTTCCGCCCGTTGCATAGGATGAGAATACCTTCATCATAATATTACCAGTTAAAGTATCAGTAACCATTACATCAACGGCACCCTTTAAAAGGTCGTTTCCTCTCATAACGCATCCGCCATCGGCACGGGTAGATTCACCAAAATTGATTTCATACCCACCGCTGCTTAGCTCCTTAAGAGCCCTCTCAACCTGTCTTGCACCATCAACATTTAGGATTCCAATCGTTGGTTTTTCAATCCCCATAGCCTTAGCAGTGATGATTCCATAAAGAGCATTCTTCACCATAGCCTCAGTTCTGTGGGCAGAAGAAGTTCCAGTAGTAGTAGCAAGGTACATTTCCTTTCCAAGACCAGGAGTAATAACCTTACCTACAGTGGATACCCCTATCGGGAAATTATAGTGCATAGTAACACAAGCACCAATATAACCACTATCTAAAAGTTCTTCCATCTTCTTATGCATTTCGTCCTCAGAATTTACCTCAACTATCTCAAGATCAGTCTCTACCTTTGGACCTATTAATACTATCTCAAAATCACTACTTCTTTTAGCAGCAAGCTCAGCACCCTTTACAAGATTCTCAGTTCCGTGCTCACTACCAAGAGTAGTAATACCTACCCTTACCTTATTTCCAAACTGTCCAGTTTCAATAGCATCAGCTATTTCCATGAACATATTTCCAAGCATATTCTTCATAGCCTTTTGATCGCTCATTCTAGACCCTCCTATTCGCTTAACAAATGGGACGCAAAGTCTCTCATAGCTTCTGCTATCATAGTTTTCACTTCTTCTTTGCTAGCAGCACTCTGCTCATCAGCTTTTCCTGGATTTCTTTCCACAACTATTGATACACCATCAAATAGGTTAGTCATTCTACCTAGGAATAAACTTCCCTTACCAACTATCATAGCTCTATTTAAAGTACCTTCAGTTAAGTCCTCACGAGCAAAACCTAAATATGGAACACCAGAAGGAATATGACCTTGAGTAGGAGCCCAACCTGGCATACCATGCTTTTCTACGAAGCTTCCAAGTTCTTTTCTCTCAAGTTCCTTTCTCTTAACACCAATAGCAGCAATCATCTTGTAGTTAGAAGTAGGAACATCTCCAGCTCCCGCTGGCTTAGTAACATCTGGGTTTTGCATCTCAACAGAATACTTATCAATATCAGTAATCTTAAGGCCACCCTTATCAAGAGGAGCAGTAATTAAAGAAGTAATAACAGCCTGTGGAGAAGAACCAGTACCAACAGTATGTCTACCAACAAGGTCAGTTCTTAAAATAGGATTAACACCGTCATTCTTGCTAACTAAAACAGCAAAACCACCTAAAACGTCCTCAAGAATAGGAAGTTCCTTCTTAACATGGTCCTTACCATTCATACCAAGCTTAGCAGTAGCACCACCAGCAACAATAACAACGTTCTCATAAACACCAGCCTGAACTAAAGCTGCCGCTTCAATTAAAGCATGAGTAGGAGCAGCACAGAAACCTCTAGTATCAGAACCAGTAGCATTAACAGCTCTTCCCATCTCAGCGATAGACTTAGCGAAGTTTCCTCCACCTCTTTGATTCATATCACCGCATGCCTCTTCAGAACACTCGATAACGTACTCAACAGCAGCTGGGTCAATCTTGTTATTATATAATAAATGTTTAAAAGCAAGGAATCCAGAAGCCTTAACAACTAAATTCTCATACATAACATGGGCATTAAGATTAACATCAATCTCATGAGCCTTCTTAACACAACCAATTAACTTACCATCATGGTAAATAGCTTCTGCATGATGCTCATTAACTTCCATCTCGATCTCAGAAAGCTCTACGCCTTCTTTGATCTTAGCAAGATCTTCTTCATCAAATAGAGGATGAGAAGAAAGCTTTCCTTTAACAGACTCTGCAAAACTCTTTTCAAGCTGTACAAGATCAAAAGCATCTGACATCTTTAAAAGACCGATGAATTCATCCTGTGGCATAATCTCACCGAACTTACCATATCTATCTGAATTAGCTACATCCTTGTCACACCAAGGCATTTCGTAGTTCTTTAAATCCGCTGGAGCAAGGTTTCCAATGTATACCTGATTGGGAGCATAGTTTACAACATCTGCGTAAGGTCTTATATGCTCTGGAAGCTTCTTAAGATATTCTGAATCAGGATTAGTTATCTTTTCTGTTGTTTGAGTTGTTCCATTGTGCATTATCATGTCTGGGGTATGAACCAATACGTATCCTGCAGCCTTAACTACTGAATAATTCATTTTTTCTGCACCTCCAAAAATATTTTATGATTTAGCTGCTAGCTATTAGGTACTAGTTTTCTGTATAGAGCTCATATAGCAAAACTTGATTTATACATATCCAAATATTCGATGGCTTTAGGGGTTTTGGATGTGTATAAATCAATAATTTTGTTTGAATCTCTATATTTCTAGTAGCCATTAGCTAGCAGCTATTAGCTTATTTCAATAAAATGGGTGATGAATTCATCACCCATTTTATTGGTAATTTATTAATTAACACTCTTATTTATAAAAAAGTCTTTGATAAAGATTTATAATGTTGACTTTTTTGAAACACATATACGGAAATTATATTTATACACAATTCTAAAAGGTTTATAATTTCCTATGTATTATAGAAATTAATACTTAGAAAATTGCTTTCTCATAGATGACATTTCTTCAACGATTTCATCTACTTCAAGAACCATTTCCATCATACCTACTTGCTCTTCATATACGTCTTCGCTAACTGCTTCTTTGAACTGAGGCTCAACTACATGATATACACTAAGTCCTAACTGGACTCCTGCTAATGGACCAGCAAATGTAGGGTCTCCAGCTGTAACAGTTTCAGCAGAAAGACCTGCTGATTCAGCTTCGGCAGCACCAAATAATACAACTATATTTTCTGCGCCATGCTTTTCTGTTAATTCCTTAACCCTTTTTTGATTTTCTAGGTCCATAGCTCCTGCCGCGGTTCAGACAAAACACTCTGTAGATGAGAAGATAACTTCTGCACTATCTACTGTCTTAACACACTCTTCCATGGCAGGGCCAGGTATACCATCTCTGTCACCAATGATGATAACTTTCTTACCTTCAAGAATGCTCATTAGTACCATCCTTTCTTATTTATGTATTTTTATTCCATAGGAAATTAATGTTCTTTTTTTATAGATAAACATAATTTCCTTTATGGTCTTAATAAATTAAATTTGTTAATCTCTAGATTAGATATGCTTTTCAATCATTGCTTCTATATTAGCTTTGTTTGCATCGTCCTTAGTAACTTCCTCTATTTTTTCTCCATCTTTATATATTGCTATAGTTGGAAGTCCTAAAACTCTTTGAGATATTGCAAGTCTTCTTGCCTTTGTAGTATTTAATTTACAGAACTTAACCTTACCTTCAAACTTTTCTGCTAATGCTTCTACATCTGGTAATAATGCTTTACAAGGCTCACAACCATCACTCCAGTAGTCTACAAGCACAAAACCTTCTGCCTTTAGTACTTCTTCTTCAAAAGTATTCTTATCAACTGCTATCATCTTAATAACCTCCCATTTTAATTTTTATTTATTCCTCAAAATTGTTTTCTATATATTTTTCAGCTTGAACTGCTGCTATTGCTCCATCAGCAACTGCTGTTACTACCTGACGAAGTGACTTCTGCCTAATGTCTCCAGCTGCAAATACTCCACCGATATTTGTCTTCATATCATCATCTGTTATTATATATCCTCTATCATCCATATCTATCATATCCTTAAATACATCGCTTAGAGGTAGATATCCAATGAATGGGAATATTCCAAATGTACCATCATCTTCATGAGCTTGATATTCTGTTAATTCACCAGTTTCTCTATTCTTAAGAACTATTGATTCTACAATTCCTTCACCTTTAATTTCTTCTGGTGCTGAATTCCAGATCCATTCTATCTTGTCATTCTTAAATGCCTTTTCTTGGATAGATTTAGCTGCTCTTAATGTATCTCTTCTATGAACAACTGTAACCTTTCTTGCAAACTTAGTTAAGTACATTGCTTCTTCGATAGCTGAATCTCCTCCACCGATTACAAATACTTCTAGGTCTGTAAAGAAGTCAGCGTCGCATGTAGCACAGTAAGAAACTCCCTTACCAGTTAATTCTACTTCACCTGGAACTCCTAATTTTCTTGGAGTTGCACCAGTTGCGATAATAACTACCTTTGCACGATACTCTTCCTTTTCACCCTTAACAACCTTAATTTTTCCGCTTAGATCAACTGAAACTACAGCGTCTATCTTTCTTTCTGCTCCAAACTCTTCAGCTTGCTCTACCATTCTAGCTATAAGGCTTGGACCTGTGGCTTCCCTGATTGAACCAGGATAGTTTGCAACCTCATTTGTAGTTACAATCTGTCCACCTGTCTTACCCTTTTCTAAGATTAGAGTTTTCATTTTTGCACGGGCAGAATATAGTCCTGCAGCAAGACCAGCTGGCCCACATCCAATGATTAAAACATCATATACTCCTTGCATTTTGCGCCTCTCCTTTTATATACCATAAATGGCTTAATAATATTATGTATAACTCTATTTCTATAATTATACATATTTTAAATTATACAACATAAACATTAGTGTGAAAACGTTCCTTTCAATTCGAATTTATTATACCACACTTATGATTATTTTGTAAATTTGTTTATTATATAATCATGATTATATTTTCTTTTAAGTCATTTCTAAATCTCACCATAAATAATATCTAATACATTTGGTAACACTAATTAAATTAATTAGTGTTACAGATTGTTGACAAAGTCAACAAGATGATAGACTGTTGAGAAATCTGAAGTTCGAGGCGTGCTGAAAGTAAGAGACCGCAGCGTATACATACATACGTAAGGGTTCTTGATTGAAGCTACAACGAAGAAATTCGGGTTTGTCAACAATCTCTAACAATAATTAAATTAATTAGTGTTATTCTTTATATACTCCATAGTAATCGATTTAAAACATTTGCATGAAATTAAAAATCACTTGCATATTTAAATTTTCTATGAGTAATCTGGGTTAAACTTAGATTATTCATAGAAGATTTAAAACTCTGCTACGTCCTTTTGATTCTAAGACATCCATCAAGTTTTCGACGCACCGTGTGGGTATGCCTTCAAACTTGATAAAAGCCTTAGAACTCAAAATTACTTGCACCCTTTCAAATTTTCCATGATTAATCTGGGTTTAATTTTTTTTTCATTATGTTATAATAATAGAGGACTTAAACAGAACTAAATCGCAACAGTTGGTGATAGAAATGGGAAAGAAAAAAATACAAAAAAGACGGATGATGGGTTATTTTATCGATGCCGCAAATCAAATTATTGAAAAAGAGGGGATAGAAGCAGTCACTATTAGGAAGGTAGCAGATATCGCTGGCTACAATAGTGCCACCTTATATAATTATTTTCAAGACCTCGATCATTTACTTTTCTTTGCTTCTATGAAGTATTTGAAGGACTATGCACTTAGTCTACCGGATTATTTAAAAAATTCAACAAATGCCTTAGATAAATTCTTACGTATTTGGGAGTGCTTTTGTTATCATTCCTTTAGTAAACCTAAAATTTACTATACTATTTTCTTCGATAAATATAGGGATTCAATTAACGATGTTATCCAACAGTACTATTCCATATTTCCAGAGGAGTTAGGAAATCAATCTACTGATGTGCTTCCAATGCTTATGGAAAAAAATATCTATATTAGAGATATGGCAGTTCTTAAGAAATGTTCCGATGAAGGTTATTTTGGAGAACAATATTTAGAAGAAATAAACGAAATGATTCTTTTAATTTATCAAGGTATGCTTTTAAGAATATTAAATAATCAAATTGATTTTACTATAGAGGATGCAGTCTGTAAAACAGTAAAGTATATAAAACAAACTATAGAGTCCTATAAGTCCTAAAAAAGGTCAACAGATTAAATCTGTTGACCTTTTTTAAACTAATAACAAATCACACTCACAAGGTTTTCATCTTGTCAACTTTTTATATTTTTATAATAACATTATATCTGCTTTCTCGCATTCTTCTATCATATCCTTAGGCCAAATTGCAGCTTGAACTTCCCCAATATGAGCTTTTTGAAGGAAAAACATACACATTCTTGATTGACCTATTCCTCCACCTACTGTATATGGTAATTTACCTTCTAATAAATCTCTATGGAATGAAAACTCTTTACGGTCTTCACAACCTGACAGTTCCAATTGTCTCTCTAGGGCCTCTTCGTCAACTCTTATTCCCATAGATGACACTTCAAAAGCCATTTCTAAAACCGGATACCAGAATAGTATATCGCCGTTTAAACTCCAATCATCATAGTCAGGAGCTCTACCATCATGCTTTATACCAGACTCAAGCTCTCCACCTATTTGCATCACAAACACTGCACCCTTTTCCTTAGTTATGGCATCTTCTCTTTGTTTAGGAGTCAACTCAGGATACCTGTCTTCAAGCTCCTGTGATGTGATGAAAAATATTTCTTCTGGAAGCTGCTTTTCAAGTTGAGGGTAAATATCACAGATTTCTTCCTCAGTAGCTTTAAATGCACTGTATATTTCTTCTACAATACCTCTTAAAGTTTCTTCGGTTCTTTCTTCCTTAGCAATGATCTTTTCCCAGTCCCACTGGTCAACGTATATTGAATGCAGATTATCAAGTTCTTCATCTCTTCTTATGGCATCCATATCAGTGTATAATCCTTTACCCATTTCAAATCCATATTTAGCTAATGCCATACGCTTCCATTTAGCTAATGAGTGTACAACTTGAACTTCCTTTCCACCAATTCCTAATACATCAAATGCTACAGGTCTTTCAATACCATTTAGATCATCGTTTAATCCCGTTTCCGGTCTAACAAAAAGTGGTGCTGATACTCTTGTTAAATCAAGCTTTGAAGATAAGCTGCCTTGAAAAAAGTCCTTAATTTTTTTTATTCCAATCTCTGTATCTATTAAATTCATTTTTGATTTATATTCCTTTGGTATAATTAGCGCCTTTTCTAAAGATTTCATAATAAAACTCCTCCTTTTTTATTCTCAAAATATATTTTTAAGTCAGATAATTTGAATTATATGTCAATTGATAATTTGCACTCTTTATTATTTTTGTGAAATCAGATTTATCTATTCCTGTAAACCACTAAAGCATTTTAATTGTTTTTTTATTTATCGTCCGGACTGGCTAATAGTTGACAAATATTAGTTGACAGTGATCTTTCTGTGAACGAAATAATGTGAACTATAAAACCAAAACAATAAAAAAAGCCCTTCATCCCTATAACAAGGGACGAAAGGCTTGCTTCCGCGGTACCACCCAAATTAGCAAAATATTGCTCACTCAACATATACGGAATAGATAAACTTCTATTCGATACTGCCCAACAAATAACGGTTTGGCTCCGTCTAAGTCTACTCACCACTATGGCTTTCGGTTAGAAACTCAGAGATGTTCTTCAATATAGACTTTGTACTGGACTCCCACCATAACCAGTTCGCTTAAACTCTGCCTTATATCTACTCTTCTCTTCACAGTCTTTAAGTTTGTTAACTTGTTGTAACAATTATAAGATATCCCTATTAGGTTGTCAAGGATTTTTTTCATATTTATTTATTGATATGAATAAATAAATATTTTTATATGTAAAAAAGTCTATGATAAGGATTCTTACCATGCCGCTATAGTTCCATCTGTCCTAGGCTCAGTTCCTCCACAAAGAATCCCATCCTTATTCCTCCAGATAATTTGTCCCCGTCCAAATCCTGTTGAATCAGCCTGTATCTTTATATCATGACCCTTTCTTGCTAGGGCTTGAGCAATATGATTTTCAAATTTGTGTTCTAGATTTATTGTCTTCTCCTTTACCCATTGCCAACGTGGCGCATCTAAAGCAACCTGAGGATTTAACCCAAAGTCTATTGCATTCATGATAACTTGAACATGACCTTGTGGTTGCATAAATCCACCCATCACCCCAAAGGGTCCTATAGGTTTATCATCCTTAGTTAAGAATCCGGGAATGATGGTATGATAGGTTCTCTTGCCAGGTTCTAAACAATTGTCATGGGTTTTATCAAATGAGAAATTATGTCCACGATTTTGTAAGCTTATACCCGTTCCCGGAACTACTATTCCTGATCCAAATCCCATGTAATTACTTTGTATAAATGACACCATATTTCCCTCGCCATCTGCTGTAGCTAGGTAAACAGTTCCACCTTTGTCTGGTTCTCCCGCCTCTGGCGTTAGTGCTTCTCTTCCAATCAGCTTTCTTCTTTCGGCTCCATATTCATCTGAAAGCAGGTCTTTTACCTTAATCTTCATTCTATTAGCATCTGTTATGTACTTTTGTCCATCTGCAAAGGCAAGCTTCATGGCTTCTATTTGCCTATGGTAGGTTTGTAAGCAGTCTTTTTCACTAAAATCAAAGCCTTTAAGTATATTTAATGCAATAAGTGCAACCAATCCCTGTCCATTAGGTGGAATTTCCCACACATCATAGCCTCTATAATTTACCTTGATAGGCTCAACCCATTCAGGCCTAAAGTCTTCCAAATCTTCTTTTCTCAAATATCCTCCATGCTTTTTAAAGAAGTCGTCTATTCTATCAGCTATCCTACCATGATAAAAGGATTCAGCATTAGTTTCTGCTATAGAGGTTAATGTATCGGCATGATCAGGAGAAGACCATATTTCTCCCATTTCAGGAGTTCTTCCATCCCTTGCAAATGTTTCAAACCAAGGTTTAAACTCGTCTCCTTTTAACTCTTTCTTATATATTTCATAGGCCCGATCCCAAGCTTTTTTTACATATGGTGAAATTGGATATCCTTCACGGGCATATTTGATGGCTGGCTTTAAAACTTCAGAAAGTGGTAATTTACCAAACCTCTGCGATAATTCCGCCCACGCCGCTGGTGCTCCAGGTACAGTTATCGGTATTACACCAAACTTCGGAATTTCTTTATAGCCTTTATTTTTTAATGCCTCTATGGATATGCTCCTAGGTGCAGGACCGCTGGAATTCAGTCCATGCAATTTTCCCTTAGTCCAAACTAAGGCAAAAGCATCTCCACCTATGCCATTTGATGTGGGTTCAACAACTGTTAAACATGCCGCTGTTGCTATAGCTGCATCTATAGCATTTCCACCTTTCTTTAAGATGTCTAACCCTGCTTGTGCTGCCAGTGGTTGAGATGTTGCTACCATACCATTCTTTGCATATACTACGCTTCTTTGTGAGGTATATTTGTATTGTAACCCATCAAAATTCATTCATGATCCCCCTTTTAATATCACCTCAGTATTTCTTATATTACGGTTTTCAAACTGATTTTCATATAAGGAGTTCTCTGTAATTTTTCTGAATTAGAATAAAGTTTTTTATAAAGAATATTGTTTAACCTTGATTATTCATAAAAATTTCAGAACTCTGCTGCGTTCTTTTGATTCTAAGACATCCATCAAATTCTCGACGTACCGTCTTGGTATGCCTTCGAACTTGATAAAAGCCTTAGAATTCAAAATTACTTGCACCCTTTCAAACTTTTCATGAATAATCCAGGTTTAAAAAATGAATAGCCCAATCAATCCTGCGGTTACTATATAAAATATCGGGTGATATTTCCATTTATTTGTAGCATACATAAATATCCCAAACATTATTAATGCTTTAAAGTTGAACAAATCTACTATTCTGCTGGTAGATTTAAAAAGTTCAAGATTAAATATTGAAATTAAAGCGATACTAAAGGCTGCTGCTCCAATAAGACCTGTTACAGCTGGCCTTAAACCTACAAAAACACCTTGTACCAATTTGTTTTCATTGAAATGTACCAGAAACTTAGCGATGATACAAATTATAATAATTGATGGTGTCACCATTCCTATTGTCGCTACTACTGACCCCATAATTCCCATCTCATTAAAACCTGCATATGTAGCCATATTGATGCCAATAGGACCGGGGGTAGATTGTGAAACGGCAATCATATCTGCAAATTGAGCTTCCGTAACCCAACCTCTCGTTATTGCTTCATTTTGTAATAAAGGAAGAGCTGCTAACCCTCCACCAATAGTAAATAAGCCTACTTTAAAAAAAATCCAATAAATCCTAAGCAGCTCCATCATATTTGATTTCCTCTCATCCTTAGGGTATTTATTAAAATGCCAACAAGCCCAGCAGAAATAATAATATAAATCGGTGAAATACTTAAAAATGCAACTGCCACAAAGGCTATGATACCTATGACTATACCAATCCAATTGGTAATGGCTTTTTTACCCATTTTTATCACTGCATTTAAAATCAGTACTAAAACTACAACACGTATACCGGAGAAAGCACTTTTCATCCATGGATTATCTGCGAATTGTTGGAAAAAGGCTGCTATGGACATTATGATAACCCATGAGGGTGCAACCATACCTAGTGTGGCTATAATCCCTCCAATAACGCCCTTTTTCTTAAATCCAATAAATGTTGCTGTATTAATGGCAATAATCCCTGGAGTAGATTGGCCTATGGCATAGTAATCCATTATCTCCTCATCAGTTGCCCATTCATATTTTTCTACTACCTCTCTTTGAAGCATAGGCAGCATGGCATAGCCTCCACCAATTGTAAAAAGGCCTATTCTAAAAAATACACTAAACAATTCCCATAATATATTCTTGTTGTTCTCCATTCTCTTCCTCCAAATTCAAGACCCTAGAAAGTTATAGTTTTCCAATCACTCTTTAAATAATCAGTGAGAGGCTCACCCATGTACTTTACAGGTATACCTAGATTCTCTAATTCTGAAGATACTCCATAGCTATCGGCACAGGCTTTACAAGCTTCTACCACTACACCCTCTTCAATTATTTTTTTAATATAGTCTTGAAGCTCTATATCTGTACTTAGTAGTTTAGAAGATGGTCCCCAAACAACTAATCGGATATCATCCCACCAACCTCTCATTTTTCCATTAAGAGTGTACATGAATACCATTTTTAAAGCTACATCTCTGTCTCCACTCGTCCATAAAACTACAAGTTTATCCTTATCATTTACCATTTCTTTCATTCTAACCACTCTCCTCGCCATTTAGTTTCTTTTATCATATTATTTAATAACTATTATAAACAAATCTAAGAAAATATAGTTCATCCTAGATTAGGTTATCAATACAGTTCTACGCCAATAAAACTTGAGTAAGTTAAACCTTACAAGCGTGGAACTAGACCGTAAAGCAATATACTATATTAATTAATTCTATTTTCTATCCATTTATGTATATCATATAAAACCATATCCCTATCTTTTTGCTTTATCATTTCATGATAGAGTCCATCGTATATTTTAATTTCCTTGTCAACCGATGAAATTGAAGAGTACAATTGTTCCGATGCTTCCTTTGCTATTTCTCTATCATCTCCACCATGTAGTATCAAGCAAGGATACTCATAGCTTTCAAAGTTTTCTCTAATCCATTCAATACCATCGGCTAGAAATTGCGTATAAAGATTTAACGTAGCACTTCTTAAAACCAATTCATCCTCGCCATTTTTAAGTAAATATCTAAGCATTGGATTTTTCATGCGTATTTTAGGAAAAACTTTATTAACAAGCTTTAAGGCCTTAACCTTAACTCCCTTTACTCTGCTTGGAGTCATAGTAGCAGCAGCCGATAGGATTTGTCCATCTATTTTATTTTTGTACAATATTCCATATAGCACCGATATAAACCCACCCATACTATGACCTAGCACAAATATAGGTATATTGGGATTTTCTTTTCTAACAAGATCAGTAAATGCATCTACATCTTTAGCAAAATCTTTAAAGTGATTAATATGACCTCTTTCACCCTCGGATTTTCCATGACCTCTATTATCTAATCTAAATACACCATAGCCATACTGTATTAATTTATCCTTTACATATTCATATCGTCCTAGATGTTCACCAAATCCATGTATTATTATAACAATCGCTCTTGGCTTTATTGTCGTATCTTTCATATAGTATAGGTTGGTATTATCAAAGGATTTGATTCTTCCACTAGTAGATATTGCAGCTTCCATTTACTTCATCTCCTCTTATGTTCTCAATCCAAGAATATCCAGTCAATACTATAATATCATATATTATATAGTTAGAAAATTTTTCAAAATGAAAAGGGTGTCTCATAAGATTCCTTTATGAAACAGCCCCTTTATTCTAGCTTTTCTCTGAAAAAGCACTATAATGTTTATTAGTTTTTTTACCAAAACATAAGTTTATCCGCTTCGAATCTCAGCTCTTCTCTGAAATCTGGATGGGCAATATTGATAAGTCTCTTCACTCTTTCCCCAATGCTTTGTCCCCGAAGCCATGCAACACCATATTCTGTGACTACATAGTCAACATCATTCCGAGATAGACTTATTGCTGCTCCCTGCTTCAGCGTGGGCACGATCTTAGATACTGTGACTCTATCGCCATTCTCATTCTTAACATTCGCAGTTGAATAAAGAGCTATAAAGGATTTTCCGCCGTGACTCTTTTGTGCACCTATTGCAGTATCAGCTTGACCACCGGTTCCCGAAAATTGTTTATGTCCTATTGATTCTGAACAGCATTGACCTGCTAAATCAACCTCTATCGTCGTATTTATGGAGACCATTTTATGATTTTGACCCACTACATATGGATCATTCGTCCATTCACCTTGCATAAACAGCACCGTAGGATTATCATCCAGGTATTCATATAATTTTTGAGTTCCTAATGCAAATGTACATACGGATTTACCTTTATACAAAGTCTTCATTGAGTTATCTACAGCACCACATTCTATGAGATCAACCATCCCATCGGTAAACATTTCTGTATGAATTCCTAAATGCTTTTTAACCTTCAAGGCTTCAGCAACTGCATTTGGTATTCCTCCAATTCCCAGTTGAATTGTTGAACCATCTTCAATCAAATCAGCTATATATTGGCCTATTTTTTTATCCTTCTCATTAAAGGGTAGTATTGGTAGACTAGGAATTGGTCTATCGGTTTCTACTATTGCATTTATCTTGCTTACATGTATTTGATTGTCTCCAAAGGTTCTTGGAAAGTTCTCATTGACTTCTACTATTACTACGTCATCACCTGATTCGATTAGCTGCATTTCGTAGGTATTACCTATTGATAGGCTTATATATCCGTGCTTATCCATTGGCGAGCATGTAGTTAATAATATCTTTCTTCTTCCTTCCATGGCATAAAGTCTCTTAGTCAGTGCCAAATGAAGGTGCTGAGGTTGGAATGATAAATGCCCCTTTTGATGATGCTTTCTCATGGTTGGGGTGTAGAACCACCCATTAACATGGACTGTATCCTTATAGTCTGGATTTATCATGAATTCATAATTTCCAAAGGGTAATGTATTACTTAGTTCACAGCCATTAACTCCATTATCCTTTATTGTATGTAGCTCATTCAATATACTAATGGGCTCACTTCCTCCTAGGCCAATCACAAGGAAATCATTTGATTTAATTAGCTTTAACGCCTCAGGTATAGTCTTTAGTCTGCTATGATAGATTTCATTAATATTCATAGATATATCCCCCTATTTATTTTCTATTTTTCCCCATCTAACTATGGTACATGCAAAGGCATATCCCGTTCCGGCACCTAATAATGCGCATACGCTTCCATCCTTTACTTTCCCTTCAGCTAATCCATGTTGCAAGGATAAGAATTGATCAACATGACCACAGTGTCCATCATTTGCCAAATATACACTCTTTTCTCTTTCTATTCCAAGCTCATCCATTATCGCAGTATGTGCCTTGGGATTTATATGGGTAATTCCAATGAAATCTATATTTGCCTCTATCAAATTAGAGTTCTTAAGTGCTTTTCTAACTGCACCTGTAAAATTAGGCAATGATCTTGAGCCTAATCGCTTCTTCATCCCCTCTGGATCAGCTAGGTGTAACAATCTAGCCTTTCTTAACTTTTCGGGATCCTTAGCAATCTCATCGGTTATCGGATATAAAGATCCTCCCCACTTGCCAATGGCATCATCACAGAATATGTGATCAGTAATAATTCCAGTTTCTAAAACTTCATTTTCCATATGATCTCTTTTTAGTAAAATAGCTATTCCTCCAGGAGACATGTCGAACATAAAGGACTGGTTTTTATCCTTATAGTCTATTAAATATGCATTTGTATTTCCCCCCGCAATAAGAACTGTCTTTAGGCTATCATCTGCCTTCATCATATCCTTAGCAACCTTTAGTGCTAAAGGTGTAGCTGCGCATCTAAAGCCTAAGTCCCATGCAAAGGCATTATCGGCACCTAATTCATTTTGTATTTTTATAGCCGCTGTCCAACATACGTATTCACAGTATGTCTCTCCAGAAAAAAGTATCATGTCGATTTCATTTGGATCAGTATTATTTCTCTCTAGTAAAGCCTTAGAAGCTTTAGTAGCCATCATAGCAGCATGATCCTCGGGACCACCTACATGTTTCCTGTTAATCCCCATTTTTTCTCTTAGTATATGGGCTGGAATATCAACTAACTCCGAAAGTTCCTCTGCACTTATAGTTTGCTTAGGTAGATAAGTCTCAAAATCTACAATACCCACTTGAAATTTTTTAGACATCAAAATTCCTCCTTTGGATGCAATAATTTTTAGTAACACTAAGTCTTACAAGATATGAAATTACTCCTATTTTTCTTTTCACTATTAATATAAGCAAAAGCCCTGCCAATTTTTTTGTCAATGTTCTAGACAATACAATAGTCACGTTTTTAGAAATTCATAGGCATATCTGGTGTGTATTCTTCATAGTTTTCTTATAGGGATTCAAGTAGAGACTTTAATTTATACCTATTAAAAATCCTTAAAAACACTGAGTATTTTGATAGACATAAATTAAGTTCTACTATATGCCCCCTATATATATGGACAAAATTCTTTTAATAAATAGAGTTTAAATATTAAGTTTGATATCATGCTCTTCCATATTTTATATTGCAACAATTAGTTACTTTTCTAGAAACTTTCTTACTATATAACCTGTAATAAGCTATTCTTGATGTGTAGTATATTCAATAGTTACATTTATCAAAATTGTTACACTAGTCAAAAAGTAAGTAACCTTAAGACTTTAAAATAGCATAGTTTTAATGCTATAATAATTACAAAAGAAGGTTTAGAGGTGAATCTATGTATAAATTCAACCATCAAAACAAAATAGATGAATTTTTTAATAACATGCCTGCGTCTTTATTTAATAGACTTCCTCTTCCTATTAATTTTGTAGACGTAGATTGTAATGTCATTGTTATGAATCAAGCCTTTTTGAACTTTATGGAAACACCTTTATCAGAGGTAGTAGGAAAGCATCTTTGGGAAGTTGATGACACAACTAGGCTTCCTATAGTCCTTAAGACAGGAATACCTGAAATAGGGCATAAGCATAGGTTTGCAAATGGAAAAGAGGCTATTGTAGACAGAATACCTATTTTTGATGGTGACAAGGTTATTGGTGGAGCTGGAATAATAGTACTAGATGATATCGATACCTTAACAAGTGCTCAAAATATTAGAAATTCAATCATTAATTCGATAAAGCCAGTGAGCAACAGCAATACTCTTCGTAATAATTCTAACTTCAAAGCCAGATATACATTTGATGATATAATTACTCAATCGTCTCTCCTTAAGCATTTCAAAGCTAGAGCCCAATCATTTGCTCAAACTGATTTACCTGTCTTAATTACGGGAGAAAGTGGAGTAGGTAAGGAATTATTTGCCCATGCTATTCATAGCAGTAGCAATAGAAGTTCTCAGCCATTTGTAAGTATCAATTGTGCTGCTATACCAGAGACATTATTAGAATCAGAACTCTTTGGATATGAAGGCGGCTCATTTACCGGTGCAAACAAATCAGGTAAGGTCGGTAAATTTGAATTGGCACAATACGGAACAATCTTTTTAGATGAGATAGGTGATTTACCCCTTAATATGCAGTCAAAGCTCTTGAGGGTCCTACAGGAAAATCAGATTGAAAAGATAGGAAGTAATAAATCTATAGATATCAATGTAAGAGTCATTGCCGCAACAAATCATGACCTCTTAAGAAAAGTAGAAGAGAAAAAGTTTAGAGCTGACTTATACTATAGGCTAAATGTTCTAAATCTAAACATACCTTCTTTACGTGAAAGACCTGAAGATATTCCATTGTTAATAGATCATTTTAAATCTTCACTTTATCAAAAAAATGGCATTAAAAAAACCTTCTCTAGGGAGGCTATATCAATTTTATCTACTTATAACTGGCCGGGTAATATTAGAGAATTGAAAAACATTGTATATCGTTCAATGGTAATAGCTATTGGAGAAGAGGTTACTAAATCCTCAATTCCTAAGGATATACTTGAAAGCAACTTGAAAAACATAGCAAACTCATATGACACCTCAGATTTATTATCAAAGAAGGGGTCTCTAAATAATATCCTTAAGGATATCGAACTTAAAATAATCGAGGACACTTTGAAAATATGCGATGATAATAAGTCAAAGGCTGCCGAAATGCTAGGCATTAAAAGAATGACTCTATATAGAAAGCTTAAGAATCGTGACATATAGGGATGTCTCAGAATGGCAAATTTCTGCGTTATTTGAAATTCACTCATTCTGAAACACCCCGGGGCTGAGCTCATAAGAAACATTTATGAGTCAGCCCCTTCGTCTCTTATGATTTTAGTTTTTTGATTACATAATCTATATTCCCTGCTAAATGCTGCATTATGCTTATTCCTTCTGTATCTTCATTTGCATTAACACTACCGGAGGTTCCTGCTGAGCCGACAGTCCAATAATTTGATCCTGTGATGATAAAATCATTAACAGTTGCCCATAAAGCCAACTGGGCAAAGGCAAAGGTCTGACCTGTTTTTCTTGCAACTGTTATCGGCGCAAAGACTTTTCTTGAGAAGGGCATTTGTCCCCAGTCATATTTTTCTCCACTTGTTTTTAAATCATTCTTCATCCATCGTGCAGAAAAACCAGCTCTATCTAGTAAAGACTTTAACCGTGGAGTTATTGATCCGTTATAAACAGGAGAGCCAACAACAAGTCCATCGGCTTCTATCATCTTATTAAAAACATCTTGAAAATCATCTTCTACTACACATTTCTTATTCTCTATACATCCATAACATCCCTCACATTGGTTTATGCTTTTATCCCTTAATCTAATATATTCTACTTCAAATCCCTTTTCCTTCAATTCTTTCAGCACTACATCGATATAATATTCCGTATTCCCTACTCTAGGACTTCCACATATACCTAGAACTTTCATAAACATCCTCCTCATATGATTCCATAAGGTTTTAGGTCTTATAAATCTATAACTGCTTCAACTCTTTCATCAAGTTCATCTCCTGTAGCTCCTTTAGTAAATAAGGAAACTACGACTGTTACCAATAACGCCGCAGTAATTACATTAACATACCATGGCAAACCACCGGGCCATTTAAATCCAGTTCTATTTAATACTAATGCTGTAACGTTTAATATTAAGGCGGTTATTAATCCTGCAAAGACACCTTCACTGCTTGCTCTCTTCCACAGTAGACCCGTAATGAAAACAGGGAATGTAGCAGACATTAATGTTCCCCACCCAAAGGTACCTAATATGGCTACTGCCTCACCACTAAATATGGCGAACATTATTGCAAAGATACCTATTATAAAAGTGGTAACTCTTGAAATTTGAATCTGCTTTTTAGAATCTAGTTCTTTACCTAGTGCATTAGGTAGATCCCTAGAAATAATATTAGAAGATAATGTTAGGAACATACTTGCCGTTGACATTGATGCCGCCAATATTGCTGCATAAACAAATAACTGAGCATATACTCCAACATAATCGGCAACGGCGAATATAGCATTGTCACCCTTTGCAAGTGGAGATATAACACCTTTCCCAACAAGATAAAGTGCTGCATATGCCATAGTTACTGCAAAGAGGCCAACAATCATATGACCCAATGCTGCATATAGACCTAGCTTTGGCATATCCCTTGGATTTTTCAAAGCATACATTCTAGTTAATACCTGCGGTTGCCCCATTGTACCTAGTATAGGGATAAACATCCAAGTCATAGCGATTGAACCCGGCAGTATCCCCCATGCATCCAACATGCCAGGGCTAAAAGCCTTTGCAACTTCTTTACCATCAACAGTTCCAGTAACCTTTCCAGCACTTGAAACGACTTCAACAACATTTTCAAATCCTCCTGTAATAGAAAAGAAGGCGATAATCATTATTATACCTGCCAAGACCATTATTAGACCTTGAAAAGCTTGGGTAAGAACTCCACCAACTTCTCCACTTAGAGCTGTATATACAGTTAGGATACCGAAGATAAAAAATCCTGCCACCATTGGATTCCAGCCTAATAAGTGGGCAAATAGCGCTGATGTGGCACTGATCTGAGACGCTAAGTATGCTATGGCACCCAAGAAAAGTACTATTGATAAGGTGGCTTTAATTCCTCTATGTTTATTAAATCTCAGGTCCGATATATCTCCTAGGCTTGCAATTGAACCAACTTCGGCCATTGCTCTAATCTTTTTACCAATAGCTAAGTAGGCCATTGCAAATGCACCAGAGGATAGCATCCATAATGTCATTGTATTACCAAATGAATAGATAATCCCGGGAACACCTACAATAGCAAAGGCACTTGCCACTGCTGCAATTGTAGATAAACTAACAGTCAAAGGTCCAAATAGGGCTGTTCCTCCAAAGAATGATTGAGGGTCTGAAGCTTTCTTCTTTGCAGTCCAGCCTATTAAAAATGATACAATAATCATTCCAAAAGAGAATGACATTATCAAATATTTAACTCCACTTGACATCTAGATTTCCCCCTTTGCA
Source organism: Wukongibacter baidiensis (assembly GCF_050888315.1). Taxonomy (NCBI): domain Bacteria; kingdom Bacillati; phylum Bacillota; class Clostridia; order Peptostreptococcales; family Caminicellaceae; genus Wukongibacter; species Wukongibacter baidiensis. The sequence goes on along the minus strand of NZ_CP138202.1, from coordinate 4,610,851 downwards.
CTATTGATTGTCTCAATTTTCTTTTTGAAATTATCCCAGTCTTCATCGGATAACCAGTGATCTGCTAAAAAGTAAAATCCGAGAGTTAGTGTAAGAACTCCACCAATCCAATATGTTAAAATAGTAAAGGCAAAGGAAGGGTGAAAACCTAAGATTGTAAAATCAGGCATTTTACCAGCGAAAAGGTCAGCATAATATTTTGAAAAATAAAATCCTATAATCCATAATGCTGCCCATGATACTAGGGGATATGCTAATAACTTTTTACTTAGCTTTCCATTCTTTGATGCGCCAAGCATCATATAAAGCAGCATCAATATCACGCTAGATATTAAACCAATAAACCAATTTCCATTCCATCCACTTAGAGTAATAAAAGCCCAAAGAGCTGTAATAACAATAATAATACCTGTTCTCTTACTACCTATATCCATAATTGACCTCCTTTATTTTAGTGTTCCTATGAAGTCTATCCTCCTTTCTTTATGTATCTTATTAATATTTAATAGCAACTTTTATGCCAAAGGCTTTACTCTCAGAAGCTACTATTTTTCTTATTAATTAATCTGGATCTGAAAAGTTATGTAACATTTTGATATTAGTGATATCATAACCTATGAAATCCGTACAAATGAACCTATTTAAGGGCCTATGTAACATTTATGTTACAATTATTTTTTCTGTTACAGGTTTTATAGCTTCTAGCTACTTACTGCTGGCTACTAGCTTTTGTATTTGTCTGTTCTCTTAGATTACTAAAAGAAAAACTTCAAAAAACATTGAAGTGCTCTTTGAAGTCATATAGTGTATTATTTTTTTAATAAAAGCATTAGTAATTCACTTTATTCTTATCCCAAATATCTTTTGTCCTCTTGTTCCAACAACTGCTATATTTTCATAGACCGCTGGAGATCCTTCAACATTTGAACCTAATGCAACTTGATCGACTACTTGCCCAGTCATTCCCTCTATCAGATACATCCTGCCTCCTGAGTCACATAAAAGGATGAATGCCTCTCCTTCCTTTGTATAAATATCTACAGGAGAGCTCCAAGAATAGTTTTTAAGTTCTAATCTCCATAATTCATCCCCAGTCTTCTTATCTAGAGCAATTAGTAATCCCCTGTTAAAGCCTCCATATCTTGCAAGATTGTAAATAACCATATTTTCTATTGATTTTTTTCCTATAACCGGTGTCGCTAAGGCTCCTCCATTGTTAGGCCACTCCCCTAGTTTTGAATAGCAATCAAATGATTTTTCCCATATAAGTTCTCCCGAAATAGCATTTAACCTACGTATATAGCTTTTCCCCTTTGCCCCTTGTTTATCTACTTCGCAAGCTGTATAGAGAGCAACAGAACCATCGGCTTCTTCGTCAATAACTATAGTACTGTCGGTATCATCAGTGGCATTGTATATCCAACGGGGCTTTAAACTGTTTAAGTCAATGCATTGAATCCATCCACCATTATCGGCAAAGAATCCCAAATTTCTATAAACCGCTATTGAATTCTCTATCCCCTGATATCCATTACCCTCAATCTTATATCTATACTTACTTATTTCCGGGTCCAAACTTAACTCTTTTTTGTCTCTGTCATACTGTGTATTTAGTTTTACATTATAGACAATTCCATTCTCCCCACAGATTATCATCCTATCTGTCTTTTTATCAATTATTGAGGTGGAATCAAAGGCTGACCACCCTCTATAGGCAAATTTATCTCTGCCATTAATAAAATGCATCATGCTCTGGTCAATAAGATTAAATATCCTATATCCCATTCTAACTATTTTCCCATTGACTTTATTTATACCTTGACCTGCGTATAAAAGCGGTATTCCTCTAGGATCTACGGTTATACTTCCCTTTATAGGGCCTGGTACCTTTATCTTATTTCTTGTAAAACTACCGTCCTCTAAATCTAGAAAATATATATTGCTGTCTAGAGTACCGTAAATAACTTCCTTTAAACTATCCTTATTTTTCTTTTCCTCAAATATATTCATATTCTTTAGAAGCTCATCGGACCATTCAACTATAGCAGGCTGACCATTCCATCCAACACCAGACCACCTATCTACATATCCAATTGGCACTTTCCATATTATTTCAAGCTTCTTTTCCTTCATCTCCACAAAACCATAGCTTGGAGAATTACGAAAGTTATTACCTCTAAAACAGGTTATTCCTTTTACGTCTGAATAATCATCGGAGCTATCCATATGAATCATATCTTGATCATAGTTCTTCTCACTTTGCTTGTTCACATATGTAGTTTGGTAGTCTATTTTCTTTAAAATTTCTTTATCTATTTTGCGTGTTTCATCATTTATTGATTTCTCTTTTTCGATCACCTTTTTATAGGCATTTGATTTTTGTAAAGCTAATTTATACTGAATATCCTCGTCCCTAAACTTAAAGTCGATTTTTCTTGTATCATGGTCTTCATTTTCGGCAAATTCTTTAAAAACCTCTACATCACCATTATGATTTTGCTGTCTATTTTTATCATTTTTTCCCGGGAAATAAAAAATAATAAGTATTAATGCAAAAAATAGCAGCCATTTGCCATAGACATTATTCATAAAAAAAGCCCCCCATATAGAATAAGACTGGTCTTATTATCTATATGAGGGACAAGCTTAAAAAATGAGATTATTTTTCTATTTATTACATCCACAAATATTGGATATTTTTATATCCATTGTAAAGCTTGATACATCATCCATTGTATCGTAAATTTCCTTTATTAGACTAAACAACTTTTCCTTATTGCCTCTTATTGTTGTTGACAAAATGCCTACATTACACTCTAATCCATAGGATTTTATAATATCAATAACTCTATCTACATCGCCTATATAATCCTTGCTCATAATCGGTATATAGGATATTTCGCATGAAGCTATTTTTTCCATAGAGCACATATAAATCCACCTTTCTCACTTTTGGAAAGCTTGATTTCATTTTCCATGTTTATATCTTCTTCATTAGAATTAGGTGGAATAAATAAGCACTGTCCACTATCAACAAGATTCTCCTCTTTGAGGCTACATAGATCTTTTAAGGTCTTAAAATCAGCATATTTGAATACAGTATTTTTCTGAAATTCTTCACTTAAATATAACTGACCCCATTTACTATCTTTACTAATAGTTCCTATCAAAATCTGAGAGTTATCCCTAACCACTCTAAATATCTCAACTAATGCCCTACTTGGCTCCTTTATAAATTCAAAGGCTGCCATTGAAAATGCTGCGTCAAAGGACTTGTCCTCAAATTCCAAATTATAGACATCCATATTATGAAATTCAATATCTAGACCTAACTTTTCAGCTTTTATCCTAGCTTGATTAAGCATTTCATTTGAGATATCGATACCAACTACTTTGCATCCCATCTCAGCCAATTTTATACTAAAGTTTCCCGTTCCACAGCCAATGTCTAGAACCTTCATTCCTTTTTCTGGTCTAAATAGCTTAAAAGCCAAGTCCGTTTCTAGTTGATCTATAAAACTGCCAAGTTTAGTCTTATACCATGAATCATATCCACTTGCTTCTTTGTTGAAAAACGTCATCCCAACACACCCCTTTTATCAGCTATAGATTTTACAGTCATAAATCTACAGCATGTTCATGATATCCTTTTTAATCTCGTTAAACCTTGATGTTGTAATAATCTCATTGTTTCTAGGCTTAGGTAAGTCAACTTTAATCTCTGTCTTAACCTTTGCCGGTCTCTCTGAGAGTATATATATTCTATCGGATAGAAAAATTGCCTCATCAATGTCGTGGGTTATAAAGAAAATTGATGCATTTAGACTACCTAGTACATCTAAAAGCCAGTACTGCATTTTTCTCTTAGTTATGGCATCGAGTCCTCCAAAGGGCTCGTCCAAAAGTATTATATCCTTTGAAAACATATATGTCCTCATCAGGGCTGCTCTTTGCCTCATCCCACCGGAAAGCTGAAAAGGATATTTATGTTCAAATCCCTCCAGTCCAAATATCTTAAAATATTCCTGTACAATTTCCCTAGCTTTTTTCTTGTTAGTTCCCTTTACTACAAGCGGCAATGCCACATTATCGATTATTTTTTTCCACGGAAGCAGTAAATCTTTTTGATACATATAACTTACTCTTCCGCTTTTCCCTGTAAAGTCTTCATCCTCAATAAAAACATTTCCCTTATCCGGTTTAATCAATCCTGCTATTATATTGAAGATTGTACTCTTCCCACTTCCACTAGGTCCAAGTATAGATACAAACTCATTTTCCTTTAAGTCTAAGGATACATTGTCTACAACTAAAATATCTCCAAAGCTCTTATATATATTTTCAATATGGAGTTTATTTTTCTGGTAAATACTCATTAGTAAATGCCTCTTTTGCATCTAATTTGTTTTCAAGAAGCCCGTTATCATTCATCCAGTTACCAAAGGTTTCCCATACATCTAGCTTCATCTCGCCCCATCTCTCTGTATCCTTTTTGTATTCGCCTGCTAGATACTTTTGACTGGCTACTGCTATTTCTTTATCTGTTTCTGGAGCGTGCTTTAGCAAATACTCTACGGCTTCTTCAGGCTTCTCTATTGTAAATTCATAACCCTTTGTAGCCGCTCTTAAAAATTTCTTAACCAATTCTGGATTAGTTTCAATAGTATTTTCATTTGTAATAATTACGGGCGTATAGAAATCAAGCTTAGGATCAACATCCTGTAACTTTATAAAGTTTATTGGAAAATCTTTAACCTCTGCTGCAATTCCATCCCAACCATAGAAAATCCACTGAAAATCCACATCATTCGTAACGCTTGTGAAAAAATCATAGCTTGCTATATCGAATATTTCTAGCTTCTCAAAATCAGCCTCTTCTTTTTCCATTAGGGTTTTTAAAAATGCTCTTTCTAGATCAGTTCCCCAGCTTCCATATTTCTTACCTTCAAAATCCTTAGGATTCTTAATTTCCTTGTCGACCGGCGAAGCAAATCCAGATGTGTTATGTTGGATAATAGCCGCAACTGCCTTTATTGGTATAGGGTTATTCGAAGTTCTTGCCATAGTAACCTGTTCTTGAAAACTTACTCCAAATTCTCCCTTTCCAGCTCCAACTAAAGCATTTGCATCTCCTTCTTGAGGTTGTACTATTTCAACCTCTAAACCCTCTTCTTTAAAGTATCCCTTTTCAAGAGCAGTATAAATACCTGTATGATTTGTGTTCGGAAGCCAATCTAAAACAAATGTTACCTTCTGCATCTCTTCTTTTACTTCTTCAGTTTCATTTGTCCCTTCAGCAGCTTTTGGCTGGTTAGCCTCGGGCTGAGGTTTTTCGCTTTGGCACCCTGTTACTATTCCCATTAACAATATAATAGCTAATAGGCATATTCCTAATTTCTTCATACTCTTTCCTCCTAGTTTTTCTATTCTTTTTCATTGCTCCAAGGCATCAGCATTTTTTGCATCGTAGATACCAGTTTAAATAATCCCATGCTTAGTATAACTATCAAAAGCACAATAGCAAAAACCTTATCTAGATAAAAGGATTTTTTAGCCCTCATCATATAAAGTCCAAGTCCGGCCTTTCCACCCATCCATTCTCCTATAAAGGCAGCCATTATACAATATGTAGCAGCCACCTTTAGTCCAGTAAAGAAATTTACCATAGAAGCAGGAAATTTTACTAATGTAAATATCTTCAACTTACTAGCACCCATGGATTTCATAAGATTTATAAGATCCCTATCTACAGAATCAAAGCCTTCTAGCAACCCTACTATTATTGGGAAAAAGCATACTAATGTCACCACAATGATTTTAGGAAATTTCCCTAAACCGAACCACATAGCAAAAAGCGGCGCTAAGACTAATATTGGTATAGTCTGAGAAATTACTAAAAGCGGATAAATAGCCTTCTTTAAAATAGAGATGTTATCCATAACTACTGCTAAGGTTATTGCTAAGGCGATAGATAGCATAAATCCATAGAAGGCTTCTGTAAGGGTTACTGCTAAATGGGTTTTGATTTCAGGTAAAATTCTAAATAAGGTAGTAACTACATCTACGGGCGACGGAAGAATAAAGCTCTCAACGATCCCCTTCTCAACTACAAAGTACCATAATAGAATTAATAGTCCTGAAAACGCAATAGGAATAATCTTATTTTCTATACTTTCCAACTTTTTCATCCATAGTCACACCCTCAGGTTTATAATCTATTTTAACTACTGACAATACTCTCGTAGCACCTTCCTTTGTGCATATCTCCTGAGCCTTCTTTACAATCTCTAAAAGCTCATCTAACTCACCTTCCATTGTTGTCTCCATAGGTCCAACCTCATAGTTTACTCCTGTAGAATCTATATAGGCTATGACCTTGTCAACCACTTCATAAATCCTTTCATCTGGAACCCTCGGTAATACCTGTAGACTTACATTTATTTTTGGCATATTAATTCTCTCCTCTCAAAATAATAAAACCCTTATCCTGAACTGGATAAGGGTTTTTAACTGCCATAGTAATACTAAATTAATAAGACAATATTTTCCCTCCGCTGGAATTACCCAGTTCAGGTACTATGAGTCGAAGCAATATAGCTTCCTCTCAGCCGGATTTATCCAGCTCCCCATTTTCTTTTAACTTCTTTAATCATTTTACAACTAAATGTCCAAAAGGTCAAATCTATAGAGTTCCTAGTGAAACTTAATTTATACATATCCAATATTAATTCTTACAAATTATAAGTATTAGTACTTAGTCAAAAAATCGTCAACATCTTTTCTATAGGTTTCAGCCATAGTCAACATTACGGGATGTCTTCCCCCAGAATATAACAACAGCTTTGAATTCTTGATTTGTTTACATATTTCACCCATACTCGTTACAATATTTGGTATCAAGTCATCGTTTAAACTTCCAATTATTAATACAGGGCACTGGATTTTATCTAACTGGCCATTAAATATACTTCTTCCATTTTTAGAGAATCGCTCTATCATTTTTGTGTCAAAATCAATAACCCTTTCCCAATCATCCCCATGGGCATATCTCCAAAAGTTCTTCATGCCTTCGTTCAACTGCGCTCTACCTCTAACGATCTTTTCACTCACTGATTTTGTTATGTATTCTCCTACTAAGCTATCGGCTACTACTAACTTAACCTTATCAGGAGCCAATATTGCCATACTTAATCCGATTAGTCCACCACCACTGCTGCCAATCACATTATATTTTTCTACTTTTAATTCTTCCATGAGACTTATCATCATTAAAGCATTTTCGTGCCAAAAATTGTCTGGTAGCTCATCCGTTCTTTCTGATTTACCATATCCAGTATAATCTGGACATATTACTCTGTATTTTTTCGAAAAATATTCTATATCGCCTATATGTACCTCTGAACTTGATGTATTACCGGGTAGTAATACTATTACTTCGCCTTCACCCGCATCTCTATAAAATATCTCTTTCCCTTCATAGTTGTATTTCATACAAACCTCTCCCCCCTGTAAGTAATTACTACTGTAAGTTTAAATAAATCCAATCCTTAACCGTAGCAAAATATTCCCTAATCATATAGTTAACCCTTTTCCCCGTGGGACTTTTACTTGTAATCCCATAGCACTCTAGCCCAATGTCCTCACATATCATCTTTGCCCTAAACATATGGTAATCGCTTGTAATAATAAGAACCTTTATATCTTCATTATTATTAATTGTATTTATTATTCTTTTACTAAATACCATATTTTCTATAGTAGATGTGGATTTGTCTTCATATATTATCCTATCCTTATTAATACCCCTGCTGTTCAAATATCTACCCATAGCCTCAGCTTCAGATATCAGTTCATCTCTACCCTGTCCACCGGATACGATTACCTTAACATCAGTTTTTTCCTTTAGATATTTCAAACCCTCTTTTAGTCTACCCTCTAGTCTCTTTGATACCTTGTCTCCATCAAGTCCGGCACCTAAAATAATTACGTAATCTATCTCTTCATCCATGTGGATATTTGAATGTAATTCTATTGATAATAAAACCTCAACCAGTATGAATGAAATCCAAAACAATATAAAAGAAATTATTAGTATTAACCGAAACCTCTTTAGGATTGTGTGTTCGTATCTATAATACATAGTATCTATAAAAATAAAGAAGGCTAGGAATATCCAAATTCCCAAGGTAAAAATCGTAGAAAATATAAATCCTACAAATATGAATTCAGCTATAATGGCCAGCGTAAGAATGAAAAATGCTATTATTGAGCTATTTCTTAAGAAATCTTTTTTCATCATTTTATAACTCCCTACAATATACTTCTATATCATTGTTTTCCGTATCTTTAAACTCCAAAACTAGGTTATCACCAATTTTCGTTAATGGAAATACTATTTCAGCTTGAAGAGCATCTAACTTTTTTTGAAGTTCTTTCATATCTTCTACTTGGAAACTTAGAAGACAATTGTCTCCATAGGTGACTTCTTCATTAACTTTTTCATTGCAAAACAAACATAGTCTAAATCCCTTAAAATCAAATATACTAAGTATTTCGTCTCTTATATCAACGGTCTGTCCTAAGAATGCTTCATAAAAATTTATAGCCCTATCCATCGCCTTAACACATAGGTATGCAGAATTCAATTTCATTTCCATTGTTGTCTCCTCCATGTCATTTTCCTAGATTATAACAAATCTAATACGACAACAATGTGTCATAATTATTTAATTCTCTTATTTATATAATCTATCAAAATTGCTTTTTCACACTCTGGTATATCCTCAACAAGACGTGCAGCAGCGATAGGTAATTCCCATACTTCAATCTCTTCAGTACTAATATTACATATCTCTGTATAGTGTTTAATATACTCAGAGTAGAATTTCCTTCTTACAAAATCTACAACTTTCCTTTCAAGTAATGACTTATCATCTGGAAGAGATCCATACTTAAATAGTATTGAAGTCCTCGCAACATCAGCTGCTGGATTCCCTATTGCTGCATCCATCCAATCAATAACTATTTCCTTATTCTTTGATATTAAAATGTTATCAGGATGAAAATCTCCATGACATAATATATTATCATCTGATAGTTTTTCTAAATATTTATAGATCTTTTCCTTTATATCTTCTACTAATAGGTCCGTTGATTCAATTTGCTTCTTTAGTCTATTTTTTTGCCTTGGTAAATCTACATCTATCTTTTTCTGTATCCTTTTATGTATTTCCGCTAATCTTTTCGCTTCATTTACCATTCTCCATGGCTTGAGCAAAATTGACTTTATCATGGTATGACCATAAACCCTTTCAGAAATGATACCAAGCCTATCTTCATATTCAATAAGCTCAAACACCTCTGGTGCAGGTATATCGACTTTAAGAATCTCTTTGCTAGCTCTAAACTCATTCTCAATAATGTTTCTTTTGATGCCCTTCTTATATAGTTTTAAAACCCTATCACATCCCCACTCATAGACTTCTGCCGTCCTTCCTTCTCCAATTAATTTTCCGATTGACATATTTCCCCCTAAAGTGATTTGTACGACTCTTTAAAATACTCAGCTTCATTATATTAATAATATCCATTAGGAAATGCTTTTTCTTTCGTTCCTAAGCTCTCTTTCTTGCAACTATATGTAGATGTTCTGTAGCATCCCTATATTGTTTATATTCACAGGTTTCCACTGCCACCTTAACTAAATTATTATATTCTTCTTCTAGAAGGTAATCCAATAGAAGATTTCTCATTTTAATCACTCAATTCATAAATCACTTTCTTCTATGTTTCCAATTAAGCCTGTGCAGTTATTGGATATTTAAACTTAGTATTAATATCTATGGATAGTGGTTTAACAAAAAAAGCATCATCAGTTTCAGAAAAACTATATTTGGCATCGATATTCTTAGGGTCAGGAGTAAAGTGGAAAACTACTTTCTTTGTCTCCTCAGTCACAATCCCCGTTATAATACTATTAAGGTCAACGACTTTTTTGCTAATTACATCATATAGATGTAATTCATTATTTTCAATTTCATATATAACAATGGCGTCATCATCTTCTAGATAATAGATATTATTATAAAAAATATTTACACAATACCATAGCAATATATGCTCACCATTTTCAACTCCAAATACATTAGATATTGGTGTTCTTTCAGATGCAAATTTAGTTATTTTACTTAAATCATTAATATTTGTCATATCCAGTTTTCTTACTTTAGCAGATTTATCTTTAACCGTATTGATATCCATTGAATATTGAGTTTCCTGCAAGGATTTAAAACCAAATTTAGGATAAAAGTCTAAAACACTTTTATTAGCAAATAAATATATAAAATCATGGTTTTCCTCATGTTCACCTAAAATAGTACTAATTAATTTTGCCGAAAGCCCTCTCTTTCGATAATCTGGATGGGTCATTACGGTCCCAATTTGAAGTGATTTTTTCTTCTTTCCCTCTAAAATAATATCCATCTTGCTTATTGATACATTTGCTACCACTTTATTTCCATCGGCGTAGGAATAACAAATATATCTATCATTCCAAAAGCCTTTTTGATACCATTTTTCAAAATCTATGTCGAACGTAGTATTAGCAAGTTCATTAAAGCTTAATCGATACTTTTCAATGTCTTTATAATCACATATTAGTTCTAAGTTATTCATCTTTTTCACCCTCATTATAGTTTATTTATAACTCTATTCTGCTGTCATATAATAGTAAAGCTTCTGACTCTTTATATTGCCTATTCATTGAATCGGTTTCTAAGTATGTCATAAAGAGTTTTTCTACAGAACATGACATCTTAACTAAGTACGACACTTTGTACTTACTTTCTCTATCAAAATCACTAAATGCTTTAGCTACCTCAAGGTTAAATGTACAAGGCAAATATGTCCTGTGTATCCTTTTCCATTGCTTTTCACTAGACATTCCTCTATAAAGAACTATTTCTTTTATATCTAATATGCTAAAATAGGCCCTGATAAAAGCCAATCTGTTAATTAAATATTTGCGCCTATTCTCTTTCTCTCCTAATCCCTTAAAAATATCCTTTGTTCTTGGACCTTTACCGTGGTATGATACCAGCCCCATCTCTGCAAGAATAATACTCATACCCTTTATCCATTCTCCCGAATTAGGGTTTAGTACCATAATTTCAGCTGTCTTTCTTTCTTCTTCGGCCATGCCGATAGACTCCATATAGCCTATCAGATCTTTTGCTAGTAGTTTTGAGCCTTCACATGATGAAAAGTCGATTTTACCTTCATCTTTTAGAAACAATGAATTCACTTCCATCCATTGCTTTGCACTTTCCTTTGCCCTTTCAATCTCTCTTTCTGCATCATACCTATCTTTGGAGTTTGCTTTTATTATGATTTCATTTTCATACTTTTTTATCAGTTCATTGATTTCTTTGACGTTTCTCTTACTTAACCGGTTCGAGCTTCTTTCAAATTGAAAGCTCTTAATATTTTCAGCTGGCAAATCCCAATATTTACCCGAATCTTCGTATTTGGTAATTCTCCATCTAAACATTGCACTATCTTCAAAGTATTTTTCTATAATTCCTGTTGTTCTTCTTCCGTCCAATAATCTACAACAATTCCCCTCTACTAAAAAAGAAATATCTCCAATGATAAATTCTTCATCGGATTTCATATTGTTATCGTATTCATGAATACTCATTATTTGTCACCTCTAGGTCATACTCTAATTCAGTTTACTCCAATTCTCATTAGTGATAATACAATAAAAATTAAAATCCAGTTCTATTGTAGAAATGATTATAGGTTTCCTTTATATACTCAGGTTTGACTTCGAATTTATAAGTATTATTTTTTTCTTTATCTGTTACAACGATGGTTATCGTATTATCTGTTCTATCTATACGAAAATACTCACCTCTGATTTCAAAGGGTACAATATTACTCGATGAATCATGCTCCCATGTTCTACCTCTAGAGTAATTAACTCCCACCTCATCTATAATATCTATCTTAATATTTTCTATGATGTTTTCTGAGTCATGATTAGAACCAATCAAATCATCTGATACTATACTCCCCGATAATTTTATTCTTAAGAACTCATTATCTATCTCATAAGGTGGGTTTAACACAAGGTAGGTATTCATACAGGGTTTTCTCATGAATTCTGGTAGCTTTCCTATAAATTTGTATAGTTCAAATTGATTTTTTATAAAACTACCTTTCTTCTCAAAATTATGCAATCTAATTTCTTCTATTTTTACTACGCAATTTTCAAGTTCAATTTCCTTATCAATAGAGTATTTCCAAAGAATTAGATAATCCTGATTGTAAAAATACATACACAATCCAAGTGAAATGATCACAAAGATTATTGATATTGTTAGCCCTATTTTCTTCCACATACAAATTCTCCTTAATACTCTAAAATGCAAGATTTCATCGATAAGTAGAATTATCATATTTGCTTTATTAAATATCATATTATCTATTGAAATTCTATATTTGCTCAATATTTCCTCTATATTTATGTATTTAAAGTTAATGTTTAACTTTAACCTTTATACTCAGCTTTTTAGGCATATTTAGAGCTATTTTAAGTTGTACATTAATTTAAACTTACATTAACTTAAACTTACGTTAACTTAAAGAACTTATTTGATTAATTCCATTATTTTTACTAGCCACCATGAATCCTTTAATACCTTTGTCGATGGATAATCGCCTCTAATATAATCTCTTATTTGTTCCTTTCTATGTGGTACCATGAGAAGTGGTAGTTGATTCAGATTAAACCACTTGATGTCACTAGTTTCTTCGCCATTTTTTATTTCCTTACCACCTACTATTTCTGTCAGAAATACATGTTGTATATCGTTAAATTTAACTCGATCATACTCACCTATCTTCTGTTGTATTTTCGTAATATATCCTACTTCTTCAATAGTTTCCCGTACTACAGCTTCATCTGCGCTCTCACCGCTTTCTATTGTTCCCCCTGGTAAGTCCCATATAGGAAAGTCTTTTCTTTTAACGAGTAAAATTTTATTCCTTTCACTATTGATAATTACAGCAAACGCTCCCTGCGACTTCATAGTTCACCATCCTTCAAACTCATTTCCATCACTAGAAAAGTCATGCTTTCATCTAATTTTTTTCTTTCAAAAACTTCCATCTTTTTAAAGCCTATTCTCTCATATAGTCTTATTGCTCTTTTATTAAAGGAAGCCACTGTTAAGCGTAACTTCTTTGTCAAAAATCTTTTCCGTGAAAATTCTAATCCTTTAAGGAGAAAATTATAACCTTTTCCCCTACCACAAAAATTAGGTCTCATACCTAAACCTATATCTATAAAACTTACATCATCATACACCCCGTATTGATTACCTACCGGCACTTGTGCTGCGGTCCCAAAGCAATAAAAGCCTACGAGTTCACTCTCTTCACCTAATACTACATAGTAAGAACCATCTAATAATTCCTGTATAAATTCATCATTCTTATTCCCGTTATAAATATTGTATGGTTCTTCATAAGTCCAGTTTGAAATATCAACAGCATAGTTCCTACTCATCTCTTTTATACAATAGTCCATTATCTATCACTTTCCCTTCAAAATAACAAAAAAATTAAGCCTTTAAGAAGAATATAGAACTTCTATTCTTCTCTTAAGCTTTTAATAAATACTTGGACCGGGTGGGGATATTCTTCTTCATCCCTTAGTATGTCTTTACCAATAAATCCATTCTTTACATAAAAGCTCCGTGCAGCTTTTCCATAATTATCATCATATAAGAAGGTCTTTACTTTTATCTCCCTTGCATCTACTAGTTTATTTAACATATACTCCATAATAGAAGATCCTACTCCCATTCTTCTGTACTTAGGATGCACAGCAAACCAGCCAATATGATTTTGGTTTGGAGAATATATCATAGCTCCAATAATTGGGGAATCAGGTAATGATCTGTCTTCTACATATATTGCAGTTCCTCGGCTTATATTTTTTCTAATCGCTGAGCAATAACTCTCATTATTTACTAAATCCATGTTATAAAAATCGGCCTGTACAGCTTTGGTAAAATCAAACCACCGTTCTACGTGTTCTACATTTGCTTCTTTTACCGTCCATATAGTTTGATTCATTTTTACACCTCATTTTCTAGATTACTCATTAATCTTTTCCAAAAGTATCCCATCTTCCCATTTCCCATTTATTTTAATAACTTGTCTCATTCTCCCAATAAATTGGAATCCATTTTTAATCAAAACTACTTGTGAACCAATATTGTCTGGCGATGTTCCAGCTTCTATTCTATGTAGCTTATATTTGTTAAAGGCCTCATCTACAGCTAGCCTAACTGCTTCAGTGGCATATCCGCATCCATTGTGCTTCTCTCCAATCCTATATCCTATCTCTGCTTTCTGAAGTATTCCCCCTACAATTGAAAATAAGTTTACTCTTCCTACTAATTCTCCAGATCTATTTCTAATCAAGTACATATAGCAAAACCCTTGTTCCTGTTCTTGCTCAATTTCACCTAAGATTTTCTCAAGATTATCTAATGAATAATACTCATCTGATCTAGCAGGAATGATTGATTCAAAAAATTGCCTATTTTCTTCCTCAAATTTTAATAATTCCTGTGCATGTGATTTTGATAGCAATTCAATAGTTACCTTATTCATTCCATATTCCCCCTTATACTTTCAAAGAACGCTTCTACATCCTTACTTACTTCTTCTGCTGATGGGCTAGTTAGAATAACATGTCCTGAATTATTATAATACTTTAAGTTCTTATCCTTCGAAGCTATTCTATCAAAAATATACTTTGCACTTGTTACCCTTACTGTATCATCGTCCTTTGCCTGTACAATAAATGCTGGACACTTTACTTGCTTTATTTTACTTTTCGTTATACTCAAGAGTCTTCTAAAATTATATAATGCAGACATAGGGAATTTTCCACTTGATACCATATATCTTCTTATATTCTGGAAATCCTTTGTTCTAAAATCCTCAATTATATTTCGCAAAATATTCTTTATATCCCAGTAATAAATCGGGGTATTTAGTGTAACCAATCCATCTATATCATATTTCTCACACAGATTAATTCCAATTAATCCTCCCATTGAAAAACCTACAATAAATACCCTGTTTGAGTTCTCCTTTAAACTGATCAGATCTCCTTCTGCCGACCTAATCCAATCAGTGTAATCTACACCCATTAAGTCCATTCTTCTACCTGTATGACCTTTAAGTGATGGGCACAAAATATTATATCCTTTGGTCTTTAAATACTCTGCTAGATATCTTACTTCTTCATAATCTCCTCCAAAGCCATGTACAAGTAAACATCCTATATTATTAACCAATTCGGACTCTCCTTTTATGCTATATCAAACTGCAAATTAGTTTTATCTGTTCTTTATGTTATAATGTAAAATCACATATAATAGACTTCCATTACTTCTTTATATTTTCTCCATTGTAGTTAATATTTCTAGACTCAATATATTTTTGGGTATATGGACATATTAATATGCATACTCCGCATAAGGTTTGATTTATACCTGCTAAACCGCTACGTCTTCTAGCCTCTGTTCTGCAGTCAATTGCATTATAATAATCTTCTCTTTCTTTTCCTCTATCCCAATTGACTCCCTCGATAACTTCTGCTGGACAATTTTCCTGACACCTATTGCATTTACCACACTTTGATTCATTAATTGGTCCTCCAGGCTCTAATTGTGCATCTGTTAATACCGATGTCAATCTAATGGCAGACCCGAACTCTTCTGTAACAAGCAAGGCACATTTTCCGATCCATCCTAATCCTGATCGAGTAGCAACTGTTTTATGGGGCAACCTACTTCGAAGATCATCTCCATATGTCACCGACGTGACTATCTGTGGAATAGCTTTATAACCTTTCTCCTCTAGTTTTGTTGCCACTAGAATAGCTAATTGATCGAGCTCATTATTTACTTTATTATATTCATTATGATATTCATGAGTAACGCCTAAGTTGATATTGTTTATTACCTCTGGATTTAAAGCAATCCCGATTGAAATCCCATAATCCAATCCATGTCTATTCTCACAGGGTATTTCTCTTAAATCTGCAAATCCAATTTTTGACGCACCATTATTTAATAAAAGATTTTGAAGCTCCTTATTTAAATTCAACTTCTATTCCCCCTTTGCTATTACCTCTCTCAAAAAACTATTTCTTTCTATTCTTTAATCTCTGTACCCCACCGTAAATGAAAATACCTCCCAATATTGCTTGCACTATAAAACTTCCTGATACTTCTCTGCCAGTAACTAAAAATAAAATTGGCATTATAAAATTAAGTATTCCAATCACAATGAGTAAAACTGGATATTTACTCAGTTGACTTAGTGGTCTCTGTGTATGCCCTGTTCCCATATAGTATCCAGGATTATATTGGTTATCCTGCCACTCTTTAATCCTATCTATTTCTTTTTCAAATTCATTATTTTTTCTGTTAGGCACCATAACCATCTCCCAAAAGCTATTATAGATATGCAACCTTGAGATTCAAAATAAGGTTTTGTGAGAATAATGAGCGCTTCTACATTTTTTCACAGAAATTTATTAAACTTTAAAGTTGCTTATCTCTATTAGTAGGTATTCTCACCGAAATATTTTATGAATCTAGTTTTTGTCTAAGTTCGTTGAAACCTCTTTCTTTCAATATTACTTTATCGATATTCTCTCTATAGTGCTGCAACATAATGTCCTCCTAGTTTGACAGTCTTATGACCAATCTCTTTCAGTATTTTTAACATATAGCCTGACATTTCCACACTTCTTACATAGGTCAGCGTAAAAAAGTTCTACTTTGGGAATAGCAAAGGCCAAATACTTTAAACCTGTTTTCGAATCTCCACTTCCAACAGTTAATTCCCTTTCAATATTTGTTGAATTACAATTAGGACACTTCCTCACAAAATCTCCTCCTCTTAAAATTAAACCCTAATTATTCATGAAAAGTTTGAAAGAGTGCAAGTAATTTTGAATTCTAAGGCTTTCATCAAGTTCGAAGGCATACCCAAACGGTACGTCGAGAATTTGATGAAGGTCTTAGAATCAAAATGACGCAGCAGAGTTTTGAATTTTTCATGAATAATTCGGGTTAAACAATTTCTTTTTCATACTCAAACAAATAAAACCCATTTTCCAAAGGCTTACTTTCTCCTACTTTTTTAAAGCCCATCTTTTCATAAAAATGATGATTTCTATAACTTAAATGTGGAGTATCTAGAGACCATTTCTTTGCCTGCGGGAATTCTCTTTCAATGAATTTCATTGTTTTAGTCCCTACTCCTTTATCTTGATAATCTAATCCTATATATATTGCAGCCAATCTAAAATGTTCATTTCCTTTATCAATTACCGTTAACCCTCCGATAATCTTGTCATCATCAAGTATCTTATAACAAAATCTTTTCTCTATTAATTCCTTCTCCTTTTCTATAGAATCATATCCAGTCGGTCCAAATCCATATAAAGATACTTCTTCACTAAAGGCTCCTACCTTTACATCTACAAGTTTCTCTGCATCACATATATCTGCTTTTTCAAAATGTATCATTTTATACCTCCAAATACATACTTTTATTTATATTGCTTTTCGTTTTTATAAAATTTACACTTTAATAAATAAACAAGTTCATAGTCTTCTATCTCTTTAAGATTTTCATCTGGATTGCTATAAAAATCATTAGTTAAAGAACTCATAACAGAACTCTTATTTTGATCTTTATAGCATATACTCGCCAACACAATCTCATTGTCATTTATTAAAATATTTTCAGAGTTATTGGCTCCCCATGTCTTGGCAAATACAGGTTCATCATCTGCATTATATTCTTGTGTCGATCTCCCTGTATATAGTGCACCATTGGATTGAATAGATATAGTCCAATCACTCTTCATTTTTTCATCTTCTTTTACCGTTATTAGAAACAAACCTTCCTTTGTCATTGACAATCCAGTTGATAATCTTCCTCCATCAGAAACCATTTTTCCAAGTTCATACCTTTCTACCCAGATCTCAAGCCATTTGTAGCTCTCATCTACATTGAAATCAAAAACAAAATATTCATCACTTCCTATAGATAAAAACGTCTTTTCTCTATCTGTTAGTGTTGTTTCAGAGATAACATTAGTATTTGCCTTTTCATCTTCGGTACATGACGTTAATGATAGAATGGATACCAATATAATCAACATTAATATTAGTTTTTTCATTTCGAGATCTCCCTGTCTAAAAATATCCTATTCAAACTCCGATGCGTCTACTACGCCCGATTCCATTATTCTAAATTCTTTATTATCACAATCTATCTCAGCTTCTAACCCATAAGGCAATATACATATTGGTGAGGTATGACCGAAGTGCATATTGTACATAATTGGCAGGTCATCTCTCTTAGCTTCGTCCCTTATGACTCTTATATACTCTTCTTTGTATTCTTCATAATATTTCTCATCTTGAGGTTTAGCTATAATCAATCCCTGTATTTTCTCTAGTATTCCTACGGCATTAAAGCTTCTAAGATACCATTTTATTTGTTCTGGAGCAGGCTTATCTTCACTAGTTTCTAAAAATAAAATCTTATCCTCCCACTCTTTCAATTCTGGCCATAGCTCGGTGCCCCTTAGCCAATCTACTACTTCTATACAACCGCCTATCAGTTTACCCTTAGTTTTACCTTTCCCTTGAAGAATTTCATAACCCCTTTTTTCATTATTTAGTGCTCTTCTTATTTTGCTGTTCTCTTCTTTATCCCATGTCAACCATTCTGAAGTCCAATACTTACTCGGTTCTATTTTTCCTATCTCCGTACCATCAAACAACACTTTTTTAATCCACTTAATTGTGTAGTCATGCATTTCTACATTTTCGGCAAATTCAGCAAGAACACTAGGCCCATGAAAACTTGTAAGGCCAGCTTTGTAGCACATAAAATGATTTACCGTTGTATCGGAATATCCCATAAATATCTTAGGATTATTTTTTATAACATCATAGTCTATGTATGGTAGTAGTCTTAAGGTATCATCACCGCCAATATTAGAGAATATTGCTTTTATTTCTTTATCCTTAAAGGCATTCATCATATCCTCTGCTCTTGCCTCCGGATATTCACTTAGGTATTGACTCCCCTTCAAAGTATTTGGCATCTCTACAACCTTAAGTCCAAACACTTCTTCAATTCTTTTTTTTCCTATTTCATATCTCTGCCTAAACTCTTTGTCTCCGGCGCCTCCCCAAGATAAACTTACCGTTGCTACTTTGTCTCCTCTTTTTAATTTCGATGGTTTTATCATATTTAACGACCTCCTTGTACCAGTGTAAAATACTTACTACCTTTTCAAACTAGCACTATTCTTTAATATTTCTTGAACTACTTCTTCTTTATATATAGTCATATATGTTATGGATAGATGGCTTTCTATTATAGATTATGCTTTCTTAAAAATGTTTTTACTCTTTTCCTAGTTTTAGGACTCACACTGCATGATTGATTTCTAACGAATTCTACAATAATGTCACTATTCACTGTGATTTCAAATATTTCATCTAAAACTTCAATAATATCACTTTTCAATAATTCCTTTTGTTTTTCTGGATATGTACATATATTGTCTACATCTAATAGGAGATTAATAATTTGTTCTTTATACTCTTTTTTGCTTTTAAGAACCTTCTTAATGTTTTTTACAAAGCACTGTGCTGTCATAAATTTAGCGTCATTAAAACGCTGAATATATTTTTGAAAGACATTAGAAAATAGGTTATTTTCATCTGCCTTAGTTAAATTCGCTATAATTGTTAATCCTATGTCTCTGTGATATGAATTCTTATGCTCAAGTAGAGATGCAAAACCATCCCAATACTTGTAGAATAATCCTGGCTTCTCCTCGCTTGCCTTTGAAATTATATAATAGCAGTGATAGTAAACCATTATGTTCTTATTAGTCAGTAGCTGATTTATGATTTCCTCTCTAATATTTTCATCACCCATAACAACTTCAACAAATTCGTCTATATTTACATTCTTATCAGCTATTTTTTCAATTAAGCTACTCTGAGTCATCCCTTCACCTCAATACATCAATTTTTACTATTCCTCAATAAACTCTGTAACCTTATCAATAAACAGTATTCCATCTAGATGGTCTATTTCATGGCATAGGCACTTTGCTAGTTCTCCTTCTCCCTCAATAATTATTTCTTCACTATTTTCATTTAATGCTCTTACCTTAACCTTTGCAGGTCTTTCTAATATGCCCCATTTCCCTGGTATACTCAAGCAACCTTCTGTTACTTCTTGAATTCCTTTAACTTCAACTAATTCAGGATTAATCAAGTTAATAAGACCCTCTCCCATATCTATTACAACCAACCTCTTGAGTATTCCTACTTGGACTGCAGCTAAGCCCGCTCCGTTTGCACTATACATAGTTTCTGCCATATCTTTAAGAAGAATCAAAATCCTGTCATTAATTTTTTCTACTACTTTGCTCTGTTTTCTTAATATATCATCCTCTAAAGTTCTTATATTTCTTATTGCCATTTTGAAACCTCCTTCACCATTAACATCAGTCTTTACTTTTCAATTGTATATATTAATTTCGGTATTTTTCGATCCTTTATAACAATAGATTCTACTTCACCGGTCTGTATCGCTCCCATTTTAGTATAAAATTCTTTTGCTTGAGGGCTGGTTACTAAGACTATCTCATCGATATCTTGCTCCTTACAGCTTTTGACCATATGCTCCCATAATAACTTTCCATACCCTTTGCCTATGTTTTTCGGTTCTATATAAAGGTACTCTAAAGAAGTTTTCTTTTCATCAAGTAAAAGACTATAGAAACCTATTATATCTTTGTCTTCTTCTATAACGAATGTCAGAGTATTGTCTATCCAGTCTTCTGTAACCCTATAAAGAGACTTGAAGTTTTCTATAAAGGTTGAATCATAACCCCAGTAAGCTTCAGATCTAGCTGCTATATCAGTTAAGATTTCAGCTTCATATATATTAGCTGGTCGTATTTTGAACATTGTATTTCTCCCTTCATAAATAGTACTCTGCTCTTTTATAACCTTTAACTCCCTTTTCTAATTTATGCCAATATTCTTATATAATTCTTTACTTGTCATGGTTTCCCTTCATAGTTTTGCTTAATAATTTCTGAATTTTAAGATATTATTCTAGACATAAAAATTACTTCTTTTGATATTTTAAAGTCATTATTAACTCAAAATATTAAAAGAAGTACCTTTCATGTTAAAAAATCTCTATTTATATGATAGAGCAAAATTCTTCGCTCTGGCGCCTATGTAATAAATATTTTCTTAAAGTTTCAATTTGTCACACTAGGCTTACTTCAACTACAATACTATTCACCTTAATCTCAAGACTCGATTCTATATAGTAATAAGATATTCATTCCTCTCTTAACCTTCTATTCAACAATATCAAATATAATAACACAAGGTTCTTTTCCTAGGCTCTCAAGTGGAGAGGACTCTATTTTTTTAGTTTTAAGTTTAATTCCTAAAGCTTTTTGATAATGATGCCGAAAATGACCTGCACAACATAGGCAATATGTTGATGAAATAGGCTCATTGATTTCTTCATTATGCAGACACGAACAAGCACATTTATAACCTTTATCATCTCTATAGAATATGCCGGTTGAAATGGTATTATCATCGTTTAATATCGGTTTACCCATATTTTCCACTGACCATAGAGCCTTTACTTTATCTTGAAGATTTTTGCCCTGCACTTCTTTTGCTAGTCTTTTTATCTCTTTTTCGCGCTTGCCACCTTTACAACATGCACACCAATCCAAAATAGAACACTTCTTACTATATTCGAATTTCTCATCTATCTGTTTAATTGCTTGTGTAAAGAACAGAACCTTTTCCCTCTTAGGGCTCTTATCTCTTAATCCTTCGAAGTCCTCAAAAATTTTAGATATAGTCTTAATGTCGACATTGTGCTTTTTTAACGATTTTTTTAACTTCTCTGGATATGGCATATAGTTCTGCCCCCTTCTCCTGTTCCGATTCTCTATTGTTTCTGCTCTAATATTTTGGACTCATTATCCAATAAATATATTAAAAAAGCCACTATTTATCTTACATTAAACTATATGCTCCAGAATATCTTCTAAGTTGTCCGTCCTTAGATACACACTTGCCTTTCCCTCTAATTTATAAGAATAGTTTATTGCTATAGACTTAGCGCACTTTTCAAATACCTTGATATCGGAAGCACTGTCTCCAATTGCGATAACTTCATCCAATGTTACTTTATTTTCACTACAATAATCAGTTAAACTTTCTAATTTTCCACTGTCTCCAAGATGTTTTAATATCTCACCTGTAAAGCACCTATTCTCAATGCCATATAAACTTCCATATATTTTATCAAATTTAAACTTTCTGCCTAGAACTTCTGCTACTTGAATTGGTCCAGCTGTCACCAATATAGACTTTATATCATGCTTCTTCAAGTCTTCTATTACCTCACCTATATTATCAATCAATCTTATATGTTTTTCGAATTCTTCCTCTACTTTTTTTACTTCTAATCCGGTAAAAAGTTTTGCTTTAAGATAATCTGCGTCTATCCATGAAATTTCATCTTTTTCTTCTTTACTTTCTATTTCTTTTACTTCTCTTTCCTTCCCATTTAATATACAGAGGTATTCAACGGAATTAGTATTAGTAATTAATGTACCATCCATATCAAAACATGCTATTTTAAAACGCTTCATAGATCTATCCCTCTCCCTATCCTATTGTTTATCTAAAAAATCAGATATTAAATTTGATAGTCTTACTGCTTCCTTATCAATTTTACTCTCTGTTTTATCATAATTTGCGGGATCTCCAAAATAGCACAATGGAGTTACTTTTCTAGAATCGCTCCATCCTCTTCTCCATTCCAATAGATCTTCATACTTTAGATTCGTAGATTTAAGTTCCTTTGCTTTTACTACATCCACTTCATCTGGAAAATATTTGACCATCATGCTCGTTTCACCTGCTCCAGCATGAATATCTAAATACTCACTATTTACTCCACTTTTTGATTCCAACGGGTCATCCTTACATATAAGAATGTGATTCTCTTCTCCAGAAAATCCAAATCTCTTTGCCTCAAACTCTGAAATAATACAATAAGCTCTAATTCCCATCTCATTTCTAGCCTCTTCGATTGCTTCAAATAGTGCCGTACAATGCCCTGGGTCTGCATGATGATTTATATTAAATACATATTTTACACCCCATCGCCTTAAGGACGATAAAGTATCATATATTAAGGCCTTCATTGTTGACTTCCTTACAGTAAAGGATCCTGGAAAATCTCCTGTCATAGTGTTAATTCCCCAATAGTACGGAGGTGCTATAAGTGTTTTAACTCCCTTGGAATCAAGTATCTCTTTCACTAGCTTGCATTTAATATAACTCCCATATGCATCTACTCCTAAACTCATATGGGGTCCATGAGCTTCTATTACACCAGTAGGAAACAATACTATTGCACCCTTTTCTATTTCCTCCTCAACCTTTACCCATGGTAAATCTACCATTGTTTCATCAAAAATTGAATAACCCATAATATCCTCCCCCTTAGGTTTATAATTTGTTCATCACTCTTCCATTTTTCTTATTAAATAAGTCAAGCTATACTTTTATAATCATTTTGGATTTATATATTCAATGATATCTTGAATGTATGATGATATAGGTAATGAACTATCTACTATGATAGGCTTAATACTCTTTGGATACTTTGATTTGCCAAAAGATTTATGAAAAACATCTTCTTCTGCAGAGGACCACTGACTAAGCTTGCTTACTCGAGACATTAGCCTCCTATTAACTTCTTCAAAGTCCTCTAATCTACATTCAATGTATTTATACTCGGCATCATACTTCTTAGCTAGATTTGTACCATTATCTAACGTTTCTGTGTAGTAACATGGGGTATCAATTATAACATTCCTATTTAAACTTAGATAATAATCACATAGTGAAAACATAGTATGATATGACGTGTTTGCTAAAATACTTGAGTCGATTCCAGACTCTATTAGAGCTGTCTTAATAACATCGATATCTAAAATTATTGCATTAAAAATTTTTGAAATTTCCTTAGCTAAGCTTGACTTCCCTGACCCCGGAAAACCTGCCATTTGAATTAGAAACATTTTATAAACTCCTTTATATATCTAGCGTAGTACACTCTATACCGACTTATTTTACTATCTTTACACATAAACTACATATAATCAATATAGTCTATAATTTAATTGTTAAATTCTTTTAAGTTATACGTATTTCTCTGTTATTATGTCTTATTTTATATTCGTTTCATAATGCTCTTCATTAAGTCTCACTACTTCAAGTTCTTTTTTATTCTCATTCAATTTCAATGCTAAACTTTGAATTCCAAAGAATTCTGTGAAAGTATGACTCCCAATGATAAGATTTATCCCTTTAAACTTAGCATATTGAATCGTATACAAATTACATTCACCTGTAATGTATACATCGCACTTATTTTCAACTGCTTCCTTAAGGCAAGTTGTTGACCCTCCATTGCCACAGACTAAGCCCACTCGTTTCACCTTTTTCTCATTAAACCTCCAAAATTTAACTGGTTCTTCAAGTAGATTTTCAATATTTTTTACTAATTCATTAAATTCAATTTCTTCATCATATTCTGCGATTCTACCAAAATATAACCCTTCCCATTCGTGGGTTCTTTTAGCATTTTCTAAATTCAACTTTTTTAATAAACTATCATTTGTTCCAAAGTTACAGTCATCAAGTGGCAAGTGATTATAGTAGTGACTTATACCATACTCTGCTAGTTTTTCTATGCACGCATCTTTTAATCCATATATTTCATCCCATGCATCATGGTGTGTCACCATCATATCAACTCCATGAATTCTTGCTTCCTCTATAGTTTCAAGTGTTAGGTTAACACAGTATCCTAATTTTTCAACTTTTTTATCTGCATGGTATGTAATCCCAGATTCACTAGAATAGATTTCCTTACTTGTTACATTAAAAAGATCATTAATTCTTTCAACAATATGTAAAACATCCATATACTTATCTCCTCAATTTCATCATGTTTTGCCTTCAATTCTCATTAATACCTTGGTTGTAAACAATTTATTTGTATTACATCATAATACAAATAAATTGTTTACTTACATTTTTTCATACAGATTACCTCTTAGTATCTCTAACTGCTCCTTCAGTTTCTTACCCTCTTCTTCAAGTTCTCTGATCTTTTATCTTTAGCCATTATTATAATATCTTTTAATTTGCTTGTTTTATCATATTTAGTTCTTTTATTCATTTCTTTACTATAACTACTATACTAATACAAACTGTATATTCTATCTTTAAAGTATTATTTATACATAGAAGTATAATATAAACTGCTATAAGTACTATATTATTAACTACACCATATTACTTCATTCACACTCAACCCCATATAAAGTAGGTGATTATTATTTTACTCTTACTCCAAATATTTCTTCACTACTGCTGCCGCTAAACTTTCTGATGAATCTACAATTTTAACCCGTTCTTTATCGCTAAGTACAACATTCAAATCTGTACAGGCAATAATTACTGTATCTATTCCACTATCAACAACCTGCTCTATCAGGCTGTCCCATTTTTCTCGTACATTATCAATATCACTATTCGCTTTTATCATTTTAATAATTTCATTTACTCTTTTCTGCCAACTTGAATCAAAGTAGTATTTGCATCCACTATCATCTAGTCCAGCCTGATATAATCCAGAAGAAATTGTTGTTTCAGTAGCAAAAATCGTTACTGTAGAACTTCCTTCAATATTCTTTAATGTTTCTTCAATAATATTTAGAATCGGTACGTTAGCAACTTTTACTAGGGAATCAAAATATTTGTGGGCACTATTACAGGGTATTGCTATAAAATCAACACCGCATGATTCAAACCTTTTTACACCATCTTCAATTGATTTTCTTAAAGCATTGTCATCAATTTCTCTATCGATGTAGAAGGGAGTAGGAAGTGAGTAAATTAATATATGGGGAAAATCTATATCATTTTTTGCCCCATACTGTTGTTGGCATTGATTAAGAACCAACTCTAAAAAAGGTGATGTTGATCGTGGTCCCATTCCTGCTAGTATCCCTATAGTCTTCATAGTTTTCATCCCTCCATTTTACTAATAATCTTACAAACTCAGTAACATCATATAACTTGTTTTGTTTGTGAAATTGAAATACTCTAGTCTTGGCAGTTTTCCTCTACGTCATTACTCTTACTTGTTTAACTTGCTATCTCTCCATAATTTTCTCCCCTGCTATTTGCTAGTTATTTCCCTCTGTCATAAGCTCCCATCTTACACCGAACTTATCCACTAGCGATACAAAGCAACTGCTATATGTAGTCTCCTGTAAAGGATGAATATCAATCCCACCATCACTTAATATTCTATAGGCATCCTTAACGTCATCAGCACAATCAAAAGTAACAACTATAGATACATTTTGACCTTTTGAGATTGCATCCATATGATCAGAAAAGAAAAAACGCTGCTTACCGATTATCATTTCTGCATGATATACATACTTTTTTTCTTTATCTGATAATTGATCAATCGACATATCTGCTGGATCTGCATCGCAATAATGCAGACACATAGTTAATTTCCCTTTAAATGCTTTTTCGTATAATTTTAATGCATCCTTACATTCTCCATCAAAATGAAGATTCGGTGTGATAATCATAATTTATTCCCCCTCAGTTATATAGTCACTACTAACCCGCTGAAAAAGTATAACTATCTACTGAAAGTGAAAATGTGACATGGGGACTGACACATCTGACATGCACTCTTCCCAGTGTGTCTGTCCCCGTGTCATATTTTCTAAACTCCAGTGAAAAAACTGACTTTTTAATAGTACAGAATATTACCTTCTTAAACTATTTTTTAACTCCTGCGTACTGTCTGCTTTTCAATTTGTATTTTAGCTACTTTACTACAAATAATCTTTGAGTTTTTCAGGATACAATATTTTATCCCCACTAATGAATTCTCTTTTATCTATCCATAACACCTTTTCAACAGTGTCTCCTTCAGTCAGTTCTATGTCGTCTTTTTCATAAAAATCATTCGGCATTTTAACTTCATATACTATAGATACATCATGTTTTCTTTCTCCTTCAAATTCAAAAACCTGTTCTTCCATCGTCATATATTCCACGTCTAGGATGTCAATATTAAGTTCTTCTCTAAATTCTCTATATAAAGCTCTGTCACTCTCTTCACCAAATTCTACTCCACCACCAGGAAGATAATAAAAGACCTTCTTCGTTTTTGTGTTAATTGCTTCTATAACTAAAATTTCATCATTTCTTTTCACAAGTCCCCTAGCAGTAAATCTAATTGTCTTCTTAGACTCTTTTTCTGTATATGTTATTATTTCACCATCAAAATATCGCTCTTGAAATTCTGTCAAAGCTCTAATTTGTTCCTTGTTATAACTACATCCATCCTTTGAAACTACTAGTTTATCTTCATTATCATCATGTCTCTTTATAACAGCTATCACTCTACCTTCATACTCTTCCACTGGCTCAAACTCACCTAAGATATACGCATCTATCTCCTCACCATCTCCAGCTTTAGTATTTGGAATATATCCATAGTTAACTGGATAAATAAAGTCATATTCAGGGTGTCTTGATCCTAAAGGTCTATCCATAACGACCTTTACACTCTTTCCTAAGTACTCTTCCATTTGCGCCTCCTAAAGAAATTTTCTTCTTGCATGAAATCATGACTCCATAAATATCGCAGATCCCTTTGCTAGTAGGCCACATTTCTCATATAGCTTTTGAGCAGCAATATTGGAAGTATATAATCTTACTTTTACTGCTCCAATTTCACTTTGGATTTCAAAGGCCTTTTCCATTAACTTACGAGCTACGCCCCTTCGTCTAAACTCTGGAGCAGTCCAAAGCTCATCTACATAGATGACACCTTTTTCCCATGCTCCTATTTTAGGTGTATACATTAATGTAATCCAACCTATAAATCGTCCTTTGTATTCTGCTGCAAAGACATAAAACCCTTGGTGACTGAGCTCGCCACAAGCTTCTTTGAAGGCAGTATTTGGGCTTTGCTCTTTTTCTGTAGAAGATCTTTCAACTCCGTTTATCCTCCAGGATACCATATCGTTAAATTTATGATAGTTATACTCGTATATTCGCTCTATAGTAATATCTATTGTGTTACTCATATAAATCGCCTCACTATGTTAATCAACTATCTCAATGATTTTATCAACCGTCTCTTGAATTGTTCTATTTGTTGTATCTATTTTTATAGTTTCCATAATTTCATAGGCTTTAAGGCGTTGTAAACTAACTTCTATAGCTTCACTACTTCTATTATCATCTTTCATCCTTTTTATCAAAGCTTTTTCCGAACAACTCAATGTAATTTTATAAAGTTGAAATTTATAATTTTCCAGCCTATCTAAAATTCTTTTGAAAATCTCTTCTCTATGAATAACCCAATTAAATATCACGTACTCAAAATTTGAGTTAGCTAGAAAATTCTTTAATAGAAAGACTATATTATCTTCTACCATTTTTTTATTTTCCTCATTAACTATCCATGGATTCATCATCCAACACCAGTCACCATCGAGCCAAACTGATCTGTCTACTCTCTTATTCAGCTCTTTACAAGTTGAACTCTTTCCTATACCCATTGTTCCATTTATTATGATAAGCTTTTTCAATTTTACCTCTCCTTATCTAATCATTGAAAATAATCTTAATTCAATATAAATATATATGATCAAATCCAACCAATTAGATATCCTAGGTTCTGTTTACAATATATGCAGCTACTATACTTTTACTCTATACCGTACTCCCAAATATCATCAAGACAATTCCAAATAATATTAATACAGCATTAAATATCAAACCTAAAACTGCAAATAGTTTCTTTCTATTTTTCTGAATGGTTCCAAAAATACCTAGCCCAGTTCCAATTAAACTTAAAAATAATCCTAAAAGGAATACTAATCCGATAATAAATGCTTCCATTGATTCTTCATGTAATCCACCTGGTGTTGTTATCTCAAGATATCCTCCAATAATACCACTTCCCCACATCATTATTCCTGATATTATTGATATTACAAAGGATGATATTCCAACTCTTGAATGTTTTAATACTTCTTTATCTATCCTTTTCGCTTCTGTCTCTATCAATATATTTTACCTCCCTTTTCACCTGCAAGTAATTCATTTGTTCAGAGTCCAATAGCAATCAAGTTGTCTATTCCTCAAAACAATAGATGTGTTTTATCAGATAACACAATTTAAGATTTATTTCATACCTTCAATTTCTGATCTCAATCTTTTAAAAAATTCATCCATAAATTCAAGTCTCTCAGAACCAATTTCTTTAGCTTTACTTGTATACAATCTACTAGGTATATTCTTAAATTTCACCTCATACTCAATAATCGGTGAATGTTTTGAAACGTCTTTAAGTCTTCCGTTTTCAGTAGTATTTTCAGATATATAATCATTTGATAAGCTTTGTCCAAATTGTCCTGCTAACATAAAGCATCGAGCAATACCTACCGATCCTATTGCATCAAGCTTATCGGCATCAAAGAGTATTTTGGCTTCTATTGTCTTTGGTTCATTCCCGCTTCTAAATCTATGGGCAATAATACAATGTTTTATCTTTTCAATTTTTTCTTCTTCATATTTTAAATCTCTTAATATATCCTCTGCCATTTGACTTCCTAAAACAGCATGATCAATTTCTCCTGTTTTATCTTGACTCTCTTTTACTCTAGCGATGTCATGTAGTAATGATGCTGGAATCAGAACTTCTAGATCAACATTTTTCTCATGCTTCGATAGTAACATACATAGCTTATATACTCTAAGAACATGATCTAACTTATGAGCTGAACATGATAATTCTTTTTCAACGATTTCTTTAATCTCTCTATGTTTTATACTGATATCCATTAAAATTTCTCCTTCTAAGTTTATAAATACTAAAAAGCAAATCTCATTTCATATTTTCTCTTAATTTATCATATTAATTTGCCCTCTACCGTTTTGTCTTGTATAACCAATTTTTTCATACAATCTTATAGCTCTATAATTTTCTGAATCACAGGCTAAAAAGCTTCTATTGGCACCATTCTCTTTTCCCCAATCAATTGCATATCCTGCTAATGAATATCCAATCCCTTTTGAGTGGTATTCAGGGTCAACGGCTAACTCCCTTAGCCATAGCACTGGCCCTTTCTCACTTTCAAATCCATAGAGGCTAATACAACATATGCCTACAATCTTATCCTGTATCTCTGCCACAATCACACATGCATTTTCAGTTTCATTCCATTCTTTTATCCACTCAGAAGACTCTCCATTAAATCCTCTTGAATATCCCCTACAGGCTCTCGTTATGTGGGATGCAATCTCATACTCATCATTGTTCAAATATCTGATCGTTAACGAATCTTTCTGACCTCTTGATATAGCTGATAAATCAGTGTTCCAAAAATCTATGTATTCACTGTCAATTTTAAAGCCCATATTTTCTAATCCATCAACAAAATCTTCTGGAACAAATTCTATATATAATTTCTTCTCTTGTTTTTTATCGATTAAATCAACTACTTTGCATAATCCTTCGAAAAATTTTTCTTTAGATTTTGCTGCCCAATATAATTGACTTTTATCTCTTAATTCTTCATATAAAAGTATGCATTCTTCCGTTTCAATGAGGATTTTAGCATTTATTAAATCCTCTACTTCAATATATTGTAAAGAGTTATATTTATATTTATTTGCTTTTTCAATAATATTTTTCATGAATATCACTCCTATGTAGACCACAGTCCAATAGCTTAATCAATAATATATTCATTTAGGAGCTCTTCTACGCTATATGTAAAATCATCCGACGCTCCCCAATCAAAGCTAAAAATCATACCTTGAGAGCTTCCTGTAGATATTACTCTCACATTTGTTATGTCTCGAGTATTATCAATTATTACTATAAGTGCTACCCTATTACTTACTCTCATGTAGTACTTCTCAAATACTAAAGTTCCAATAAAATGATTGTTTCCTAAATCTATTGTTTCTTCATGAATTAAATCTGCATCTACATGATTTTTAACAATATCCAATGCCTCTACTGGAGAAATATTTAAATTGAATTGGCGCTTACTCATAAGCTCTCACCTCTTATTAATCATTCATTTTAGTCCTATAAATTCTTTGTAAATATAATTTCTAATGCTTCTCCTTCTAATATCAGGCTTCCAGAATCCTTATAACCTAATTTTCTATAAAAATGCTGGGCTAATTCATTTGATAAGGTCGAAGTCATGATAATCTTGTATCCTTTATCACTCATTTCCCTTTCCCAAAATCTCACTAAGTCCTTTCCAACACCTTTTCCTCTGTATCGTTCATCTATCATTATCATATTCATAAATGGAATACTATCCCAGAAATAACCATACCGTAGCCAACCAATTATCTTATCTGATATCTTTGCGATTATTACTTCTTTATCTTCAATTTTTTTACATAGCATTTCAGGTGATATATGATTATCATATTCTTTTAGATATTGAAGACAAAATATATCTGCATATTTAAGATCATACATTTTAAATCATCCTAACATAAAAACTAGTTTGTATAACTGTATTAAAGATTATTAGTCAATAATCTAACTAAAATATATATCCAAAACAAAATCAATGAAATAAAAAATATTTTACGTTTTTTGTTGTTTTTCAAATTATCAGCGTAATCTAGGTACTTTTTTTTAAGTGTAAAGAAAAAGTATACATAGAGGATATGCTTTTTTGAAAAACCAGCTATTACAATAATACCTAGTATATACACCCAAAAAACAATCTTACCTAAATAAATATAATCCGAATTATATCTCACTAAAAATGTCAGAATCATCATTATAGGAAAACATGCAAATCCATAGGCAATTTCTAGAATTCCAAAAATAATTTCTTTTTTTATTTCTTTAAACAAATCGTCATTTAATTGTTTTAAAATCCTCATACATCTCCTCTTTTTTTAATAAATAATGATGTTACTACAACTACAAAACATTTGGCAATCTCCTTATCACCCGTAGTTAGATATTGTTAATCCACATTCTTAAAGTAATATCCGATTCCTCGTTTTGTGAATATATATTTGACATTATCTCGTTTCGATTCAATCTTTTCTCTCAATCTACTAATAGTCACATCAACAGTCCTTAGGTCTCCTAAGTACTCATACTCCCAGACACTTCTTAGTAACTCCTCTCTTGTAAACACTCTCTCAGAATTTTGAGCTAAAAATTTTAGTAATTCATATTCTCTAATTGTCAGATTAATAATTTCTCCATTTTTTCTAACTTCATATCTATCTTCATCAATAATTAAACCGTCTATATTTAATAAATTTCCATTAGCTTTATTCTTATTGTCTTGCATACCTACTCTTCTTAAATTTGCCTTCACCCTAGCAAGTATTTCTTTTACAACAAAGGGTTTGTTAATATAATCATCTGCTCCCAACTCTAGTCCTAGTACCTTATCAACTATCTCTTCACGTGCCGTAAGCATTAAAATTGGAGTTGTCATTTTCTCTCTAATCTTCTTACATACTTCAAATCCGTCTAGCTTAGGCAACATAACATCTAATAATACAAGATCAGGACACTCATTTAATGCAGTATCAATTGCTTGCTCTCCATCATATGCCGTTAATACTTCATAACCCTCTCTTTTTAAATTAAATTCTAATATGTCTACTATTGTCTTTTCATCATCAACAACTAAAATAGTCTTCATATGTTCCTCCCCATATATAAACTATTACTTATATTCATCTTCCAAAATAGCATGAATTAAAGAACCTCTCTATTACATCATACTCATTCCAATCTGAAATCTTATATTTTGTATAATTGTTATATTTCTCCATTGATTTTAGAGCTCCTTCAATATAAATCATAATTTTGTCTTACAATTTTTCAATCTCTAGAGCTTATTAGTATCCTTTAATTTGTAATCTATATATGCTTTTGTTATTCTGTAAATTAAAAAGGTAGCAGTTCAATATCCGCTACCCTTTCCATTTATTCATCTAAATATGAAGTTCTAGGTCAACTTGATGTTTATACAGCCATTTAACTATATTTCTTTTAATGATTGTCAGAAAAGTCCGTATAGTTCACTTCTATCCCATTTATACCTTCTAGTTTTCTAAGCTGTTTTATATTTATATCGTTATATGGACACTGACTCCCCCAGTAATAGGAATCTATTTTCATATTTCCATACTCCTATCTCTTTTTTCTATTACTTTATGTAAAGATTATTCTTGTACTCCTATACATATTTCTTCAGTGAATTCTCCATATTCCTTTTCATTGACAACATATCAGTTAAAAAGATATCTATTAAAAGTTTACCACCCATCTGATATTCCTGTTTGACTACCTGCGCACCAAATTTGCGATAAAATCCATTGGATGGTGCATAATGTGGATTATAGATAACCATTTTCTCCATACCCTTAGTCAAGTAAAAATCTAACATATAAATAATCATCATGAGAGAAATTCCTCTATTTCGTTGGTCAGTATATATCCAAAGCCCGTTCAATTCTATCCCATTTTTAGGAATATCAAAGGTGTCAGCAAGACTACCAAAAGCAACGCCCAGCATCTTATCATTTTCAAATGCACCAATCAACAGACGTATATCATTATTCTCCCTAGCTGTATTCATCCAATTTATCCAGAAGTCCAATTCTTCCGAGACAGTAAGTGTATTTTCTGCCTTACCTGCTAGCTCTTCTGTCCAACACAGAATCTTTAATTCTATGGCTTGTTGCATATCCGCTTCTGTTAATTCCCTAATTTTAATCATCGCTTTATCCTCCAATTAACTAAATGCTATGCTATACAACATTTTGTATTTTCCACATAATTGAACTAACACTCCAGAGCACTTCATCCAAGAACATACTTGCATCCCATAAAGGCTTACTAATAGCAAAGTGAAATATTTTATTATGTGGTTCCAGACTACTTAGCATTATAAATATCTACTAACAACCTTGCCATTTCTTTAGTATTTTCAAATGGACTAAATATTTCATCATTAAAGACATTGCCTTGTCCGCCTATACCAAGGTACGGAAATTGCTTAAGCTTAACAGAATCCATTTTTAGAATATTAATGAAATCGTTCAGATATTCAAGTATCTGAGATGGATTTGAATATTCAGATACTCCAATTAGTGCGCAGGGCTTTCCATCAAGAGGCGAATTTTCTTCTCTCTTTCCTTGGCATTCTATGTTAAAAAATATTGATACTAATCTTTCAGCGAAGGTATGAAATTTTGCAGGTGGAACCCTAAAATATAGAGGAGCTCCAATAATTATTGCATCTGCATCAATCATTTTTTCTAAAATTAAATTCACATCATCTTCTATACAACATTCGAAGGTGTGAGTACTACAGTAATCAGAGCATAGTACTTTACAGTTTGTTACATCCATATCAGCAATATGAATTATCTCACTATCGATTTCATTAGTGATTTGCTTAATATTACTTAATAAAGAACTAGCAATCTCATATGTATACTTATCTTTTCTCATGGACCCTAACAAGGTTAATATCTTCATAGAATCATCTCCTAAAATATATTATAGATTCCTGCAAAGAGGAAGCTGTATAACGTTTTAGATTAATTGTATTTCCCAATATTAGCAAGTCGCTCTTGTACTAGATTTATTTTTCTAGCTTTATCCATTTATCCCCTCACCTTTTTGCATATTCTACATAAATAATATTCAAAATATCGTTCTATATTTATAATTAGCAATTGATTTTAGTATTTTTCTTACTTCATCTTCTTTTCGATTCCAAATGTTATATCTTGTATAATTGTTATATTTCTCCATTCTTTTTAGAGCTCCTTTAATATAAACCATAATTTTGTCTTACAATTTTCTGCTCCTATAAGTTTTTTAATATCCTTTAGATTCCAATACCTATAGTATTTTATTATTCTGTAAACTAAAAAAAGAAGCTTGATGATAATCTGCTTCTCTTTTTCATACAACTAACTTTCTATGAACAATAATATATCATTATAAACATCCAAACCCCTTCAAGTAACGCAAATTACTAATTACCTTATTAGCTTTCCACCAATTTTTACTAATAGCCCATTCATTAGGATAACTCTGCCACGACCAATTAATATCCCAATAACCATCAGGGGCCATAGATTCGATTATAAATTCAACTTCATAATCAGCAATTGCTTTGTTAGCTTC
Organism: Wukongibacter baidiensis; assembly: GCF_050888315.1. Taxonomy (NCBI): domain Bacteria; kingdom Bacillati; phylum Bacillota; class Clostridia; order Peptostreptococcales; family Caminicellaceae; genus Wukongibacter; species Wukongibacter baidiensis. Next base: position 4,575,331 of record NZ_CP138202.1, on the reverse strand, counting down.
ATAAAATATACTGCTAGATGAATAAAAAAACTGTGAGGGTTTACAAACATAACAAGTACTCCATTTTTCTTTATCATGGGTGATAGCCCCTTGTACTTGTTCAATAAGTTTTGCCTTCAAAATATCCATGTCAAATATATTACAATTTCCTGATTTTTCACTATACTCATAAAGTCGTATAAAACATAAAAGTTCATGCATATCCTTTATTAAATCACTAGAAAGTAATTCTTTTACTGCTTTCTTCGCAATCACTTCTGCCTGTTTATATAATCTTGATGATTTTTCAGCAAATAACAGTATGAACCCAATTAAACAAGCTGTTGGATTATATCCCCATTCTTCAATAACATTATCTCCATGTGTCCACCAAGGAGCATGTGGATAATCATTATTCGATGGTACCTCAGCATACCAATATCCATCTCTATAATCCTTACCACTTTCTAAATATGATAATATTCCCTTTACTATAGGATTATTCTTATTGGTTATTCCCAATTCATATAGTATTTCCGTCGCTACCCATGTTTGTATTGGTGAAGAATTTGGATTCCAACTATCAGCTTCAAGAGCATATCCAAATCCACCATCATCATTTTGATATGCTGACAAAGCAGTTAATACATCTAATTCACTTCCATTTTCAAAATGATATTTCCAACGTGCAATATCTATAGGTCGGGCATTCCTATACATCCAGTTTTTAATGTTATTACATTGTTTTTTTGATAAAGTCATAATTGTCCCTCCTAAAATCGAAATTTTTTACTTTATGCATTTATACCAATCTGGCTTAATCAAACTTCAAAGTTCTTCTCTAGTAAATCCGCCACAGGACGTGACGTCTTTTTCTCATATTTCCCATAAGATTCTGGGTATTTCCGATGTTCACTCTGCCCATCAAAGCTCTACTACAAAGAGAGTAAATGCTTGCAACACCATGTTAGGTTATGTTATCCTCGGAAGTTACCAATAGACATATATAGCTAATGTCTTAATCTATATCTCATGTAATAACCCTATCTAATATCAAATTCATATGCTACATACCCTACTTTGTCTCCCACATTAACTTCCTTGATTAATCTATATCTACCTGTTGGAAGAGGTTGATAATAACTTAAATAAAATCTTCCTCTTTTTGATTTACCTGTATCTAGAATATTGAGTTCACTTGTCCATCCTAAATTAATGTTACTATTAAGCATGTTGTCAATACTATACCAAATATCGTTGACCTGTGTTTCTAACATCAATCTTGATCCAAATTCCATTGTCTTTCCAGTATTATTCAGAATAGTAAATTCCAACATTATATCCTGAGAGTCTATGAAAGGCTTAGTTCCCACTAGTTGTACATTTTTCATTTGTTCTCCAGTCCAATAAGTTGGTATCATATATTTTGTGTTCCACTCACCCTCAATGAGAGAAATATATCTATGATTCACAATGTATGAAACTTGATTATTTACCTTGGTATCTCCAACAATAGATTGACACATTTTTTTAGCTTTTTCTCCATCTATTCGAAAATATTCTCCAGTGTAACTTATTGCATAATCTTCAGCAAATAAAACATAATAGCTAGATCCTGCGTGAAGTTGAACTCCGTAAAATAGCCCACTTAAATTATTCACATCTATCGAATTAATTCTTTTACCTCTTAAATTCTCAAGAAAATTAAGTATACCTTTCATATCCTGTTCTTGATAAACCCAGTTATTGGTTGTTTCTTCTTTATCAAAATTATAAGTATATACAGAAAGACTCTGTACATCTTCTTGTTCAAATATGAACACTTTATCCTTTTTGTAACCATAAACTATTCCAAATAATAGAATACACATAATTATAGTTATATATTTTTTCATCAATAACTCCTTTTCGCCACAACAAATACTATATTTTATATATTTGTTATATTTCTCCATACACCTGCATTTTCCTTCCATCCTCTTCATAATTGCCCTAAATCTAAACCATATTTTTTATGTTGTAAAAAAATATCATCCATGTTATAATCTTCTTGAATCGACAATTGAATAATAACTAGGGGGGCCTATATTGATAGGCTGAGATAGAAATGTTATTTCTGACCCTCATAACCTGACGTGGTTAATCCCACCGTAGGGAAGTGTGCTATAGTAAGTATTTTTTTCAGTCTATATTTTTGTATACTTATCACAAATTCTCTAGAATTTGTGATTTTTTATTTTAAGACATTTTCAGCTGTAAAGTGTTGCAAAGTAAAAAGTATATTGTATCTTATTTTTATTACTTACTAGTCTATTTCTATAAATGTTATGAGGGGAAGCAGATAATCTGCTTCCCTTTTTAGTTTACTAAAAGTAGTTAAAGTTAATGTTTAACTTTAACCTTTAAAACGAGCTTTTTGGCCTTAGACATAAAGGATTAAACTTCTACTTTAACTTAAAGTTCTAACATGAAATATATAAGTCTAAACCGAAGGGAGGATTAGCATGATTGTAAATGGAAAGGAAATGAACTTTGAAAGTCTAACTATCCTTAAGCTACTTGAAAATCTGAGTCTCGATATGAACAAAGTAGTTGTGGAGGTAAACCTTGAGATAGTTTCAAAAGAAGATTATTCAGAATATCTACTGAATAAAGAAGATAAGATCGAAATAATCAGCTTCGTAGGTGGTGGTTAAAATGAAAATCCTTTTAAACGAAAAAAGGCTTATTGTTGATAAGGGCTCTACAGCTTTTTCTATAAGAAACAGCTTCAAAAATAAGGCAGATATTATAGTACATAATGGCTTTATCATCAAGGATGATGCTGTACTTAAAGAGGATGATAGCCTTACCCTTATTAAGCGAGGTGAAATTCCTCCTAAGGATGAACTTGAGGCCCTTATGATTTCTAGGCATACACCTGGAGTACACAAAAAGATAAAAACTGCGAGAATCGGTATTGCAGGTCTAGGAGGTCTCGGTTCCAACGTTGCCCTTTCCCTAGCTAGAATCGGTATTGGATACCTAAAGTTAATCGATTTCGATGTAGTTGAACCTAGCAATTTAAATAGACAGCAATACTTTGTTAAGCATATAGGTCTGAAGAAAACTGAGGCTATGAAGGATTTGATTTCACAGATTAATCCCTTCGTTAGATTGGAAACAGAAGACATCTTTATAGATGAAAAAAATATTGGAGAACTTTTTAACGATGTAGACATTATAGTCGAAGCCTTCGATAACCCAAACTCTAAGGCAATACTTATAAATAAGCTTCTAAAGGAGATGCCTAACAAAACCATTGTTGCCGCTTCTGGAATGGCAGGATATTTTTCAAACAACACCATTGTTACAAAGAAGATACGAGATAACTTTTATTTAATAGGCGACGATGTATCTGAAGCGAAGCCAGGATGTGGTCTCATGGCTCCTAGGGTTTCAATCGCCGCTAATCATCAAGCTAATACGGTTTTAAGAATATTAATGGGAGAAAAGGATGTGTAACCAAATGGATAAATTAGTTATTGGCGGAATGGAGCTGGATAACAGGCTTTTAATCGGCACAGGCAAATTCCCTGACAAAAAGATTATTCCTAAAGTTATCGAAAGCTCTGAGTCTAGAATAATCACAATGGCCCTTAGAAGGGTTGATCTAAACTCAACCGAAGAAAATATCCTCGATTATATCCCCGAGGACTGCATTCTACTACCAAATACTTCTGGAGCTAGAAACGCTGAGGAAGCTATTAGAATAGCAAGACTTGCGAAAGCAATGGGTTGCGGAAACTGGGTAAAGATTGAGGTTATCTCAGATAATAAGTATCTGCTTCCAGATAACTACGAAACTATTAAGGCTACCGAGGTCTTAGCAAAGGAGGGCTTTATTGTACTTCCATATATGAGTCCTGACCTAATGGCAGCAAAAAGCTTAGTAAGTGCTGGAGCAGCTGCAGTTATGCCACTAGGTGCTCCAATTGGTACAAATCGAGGACTTCAAACTAAGGAATTAGTTAGAATATTGATTGACGAGATCGATCTTCCAATTATTGTTGATGCAGGTATAGGAAAACCATCACAAGCAGCAGAGGCTATGGAGATGGGTGCAGCAGCAGTCTTAGTAAATACGGCAATAGCCACTGCCGGTGATCCTATAAAGATGGGCGAGGCCTTTAACTTAAGTGTTAAGGCTGGGAGACTTGCCTATCTTGCAAAAACAGGAGCTACAAGAAGTTACGCCGAAGCCTCCTCACCGTTAACTGGTTTTTTAAACGATACTAAGTAAGGGTGGTATGAAATGTCTTTTTATAATGAATACCTTAAAGTAAAAGATACTAATTTCTCTAAGTTCTTTGAAGAGATAACCAAATCAGATGTATTAAGAACACTAAATAAAGAAAGATTGGATAAATACGACTTTTTAACGTTGTTATCCCCTGCTGCTAGTGGTCTACTTGAAGACATAGCACAAAAATCTCATAGTCTTACTATCCAAAATTTCGGTAAAACAATGCAGCTATATACTCCAATGTATCTAGCTAATCATTGTGTAAACAAATGCTCCTACTGTGGCTTCAATGTTTCAAATGATATCGTGAGAAAGAGTTTAACAATGGAGGAAATTGAAAAAGAGGCCATAGCCATTTCACGATCGGGATTAAGACATATCTTGATCTTAACTGGTGAGTCTAAGAAGGAATCCCCAGTTTCATACATTGTAGATGCAGTAAGAGTTATTAAAAAGTATTTTGATTCTATCTCAATTGAAATCTACCCATTAACAGAAGATGAATACAGAGAAGTAATTGCTGCAGGTGTAGACTCCCTCACCGTATATCAGGAAGTGTATAATGAGGAAATCTATGACAATGTACATATTGCAGGACCAAAGAAAAACTATAAGTTCCGTTTGGATGCTCCTGAAAGAGGATGTAAGGCAAGGATGCGAAATGTAAATATTGGTTCACTTCTGGGGCTAGATGATTGGCGTAAGGAAGCTTTTTTTACTGGCATTCATGGCGAATATCTTGAAAATAAGTACTCCGACGTTGAAGTTAGTATTTCTCTACCACGTATAAGACCCCACGCTGGAAGCTTTAGCGATATTCATCCAGTTGATGATAAAGCCTTAGTTCAAATAATGCTGGCATTAAGGCTATTTCTCCCGAGGGTAGGAATAACAGTTTCGACAAGGGAAAGCCAAGGCCTTAGGGATAATCTTATTCCTCTAGGAGTTACTAAAATGTCTGCGGGAGTATCTACCGAGGTTGGTGGTCACTCATCTAAGACAAAAAGCGACAGTCAGTTTGAAATCTCCGACAAACGAAATGTAGATGAAATGAAAAATGTATTACTAACTAAGGGATATCAACCTGTACTTAAGAACTGGATGCACATAGATATTTAATTTAGAAACTCGTTTAAAATAATTTAAATATAGAAAGGAAGATTTACATATGAATTATACAACTCAAATGGATGCTGCAAGAAAGGGAATTATCACTAGTGAAATGGAAGTAGTATCAACAAAGGAAAGCATAGATGTTGAAATATTACGTGAAAGAATAGCTGAAGGTAAGGTTGTTATCCCAGCAAATAAAAACCACGACTCCATAAGTCCTGAAGGTGTTGGTGAAGGTTTAAGAACAAAGATTAATGTAAACCTTGGTATCTCAAAAGATTGCTGTAATATAGAAAAAGAACTTGAAAAGGTTCAGGCTGCCCTAGATTTAAAGGCTGAAGCAATAATGGACCTTAGTTCCTATGGTAAAACTGAAGAATTTAGAACAAAGCTCATAAATATGTCTCCTGCAATGATTGGAACGGTTCCAATATATGATGCTGTAGGTTTTTATGATAAGGAATTAAAAGATATTACTGCTGAGGAGTTTTTAAGAGTCGTAGAAAAGCATGCACAAAATGGTGTTGATTTCATGACAATCCACGCTGGAATCAATAGAGAAACGGCTACAGTATTTAAAAGAAATAAAAGACTTAACCATATAGTTTCAAGGGGTGGGTCCTTACTTTACGCTTGGATGGAACTAAATAATATGGAAAACCCATTCTTTGAGCATTACGATAGAATCCTTGAAATATGCGAAAAATATGATGTTACAATTAGTCTTGGTGATGCTTGTCGTCCTGGAAGTATCAATGATGCAACAGATGCAAGTCAAATACAGGAGTTAATCGTACTTGGTGAGTTGACTAAAAGAGCATGGGAAAGAAACGTACAGGTAATGATAGAAGGTCCTGGCCATATGGCTATAAACGAAATAGCAGCAAATATGGTTATAGAGAAAAAACTATGTCATGGCGCTCCATTCTACGTATTAGGTCCTCTTGTTACTGATATAGCTCCAGGATATGACCATATCACAAGTGCCATAGGCGGCGCTATTGCAGCCTCAAATGGTGCCGATTTCCTATGTTATGTTACTCCAGCAGAGCATTTAAGATTACCTAACCTTGATGATATGAAGGAAGGTATTATTGCAACTAGAATAGCTGCCCATGCCGCTGATATAGCTAAAAATATTAAAGGTGCTAAGGAATGGGATTATGAAATGAGTACAGCAAGACAAAATCTTGATTGGGAGAAAATGTTTAACCTTGCAATTGATCCTGAAAAAGCAAGAAGATATAGAAAAGAGTCTACTCCTGAGCACGAAGATAGCTGTACAATGTGCGGAAAAATGTGTTCAATGAGAAATATGAATAAGGTTATGGAAGGAAAAAATATTAATATTTTGAGAGAGGACGACTAATGTGCTTTATCTCATAACCAATAGAAGCTTAATAACATCTGGAAACATCTACAGCGTAGTTCTCGAAGCCCTAAGGGGTGGAGTCAATGCAGTCATACTACGTGAAAAGGATTTATCCTATGATGAATTGCTTCCTATAGCCTTTAGGTTAAGAAATATAACTAATTCCTTTGGTTCTCAGCTAATAGTTAATAGTAATCTGAAGGCTGCCATAATTTCTAATGCAAACTTCTTTCACGTAGGCATTGAGGATTTTAAGAAAAAGAAATTAGACTTAAGTGGAGCATTGCTCGGTTTGTCGGTCCACAGTGTAGAAGAAGCCATAAAGGCGGAAAAGCTTGGAGCAAAGTATATATTAGCCAGTCATATTTTTGAAACCGATTGTAAAAAGGGCTTAAAGCCCAAGGGAATTCAGATGATTGAGGACATAAAGTCTAATATTAGTATTCCTGTAATAGCATTAGGTGGAATAAATGAAGGCAATATAAAAAAAGTCCTTGAAGCAGGAGCAAGTGGAGCGGCAGTAATGTCTTCTATAATGGCATCGTCTAATCCATATTTAGCAGCCAAAAGCTTGAGAGATAAAATGCTGTCTTATAAAACAATCTCTCAAGCTTGACCCTCGGGGTGTTTCAGAATGACTTTCTGCGTCGCTTGGAAATTCGTCACTCTGAAATACCCCTTTTAAATATTCTATATACTCCATATCCAATATAGTAGTAAACTTCTCTTGCAAGAAAAACTGATTTGCTTTTCCAACTTCTATAGAGAGTTGTAGGTGTGGGAGATGGATATGCCTGTAAGCCATAATCCTCTGCCATCAACATCGCCCTTTTCATATGTAATGGATCACTAACTATAATAAAAGTACCTATATTATTGCTATCCCCCACTTGTTTTGCATAATACAAGTTTTGCTGAGTAATATTGGAGCTTGTTTCTATTAATATGTCATTACTTGGAACTAGTTTCTTTTTTGCATATTTTTTTGCAACCATTGATTCTGCCATTTCTTCTCCATCGCTTTTTCCACCTGTAAAAATAATCTTCTTAACATACCCTTTTTTATATAACCAGATTCCATGATTGATTCTTTCTCTAAAAACAGGTGATGGCTCGTCTCCCCAAATGGCTGCCCCCAATACAACGGCCGCGTCAGCTTTAATCAAGCTGCTTTTTTCTCCATATAGATATATACTTGAAGCAGTATAAACAATAAAGCATGCAAAAATACATGCTATTATAAATATCTTTCTATATTTTTTACTCTTCTTTAGCATTATCTTTGTTATTTCCCTCGGCTTCATCAATCCTATCTAATATTACGTTGTATCCGTCCGCACCATAAAGAATACATCTATTTACTCTACTAATCGTCGCAGTACTTGCACCAGTTATCTCTTCTATTTCATGATAGGTTTTATTAGCTCTAAGCAGTTTGGCAACCTGTAGTCTTTGAGAAATTGCCTGCAATTCCTTTATAGTACAAACATCTTCAAAAAACCTGTAGCATTCTTCTCTATTCTTGACTAGCAAGATTGCGTCAAACAACTCGTCTAAAAACTCCGAAGTCAGTTTTGAATTATATGTCATTTTTCCTTCACTCCCAAAAAATTATATCTTTATTAATTCTATTATACCAAATTTTTCTCACTTAATAATTTTTCTGCTATAAGAAATAATATATTTAAAGAAATAATATATCAAAACTACTATCATGAATTATTTCTTCATAAAAAAATTGCGAGGTGAATACGTTGAATAAGCATAAGAATACTGATGATAAAAAATATTTTAGTGCTGAAGAGGCTATGAATCTAATAGACAAAACCTATAACTCCCATGACTATCCGATTATATCAAAAACTCAAAATGCCTATGTTATGCCATGGTCAATGAAAAACGGTGTAGATATTATAGACACCTCAAAGTTCTATGACGATGACGATCTAAAATAAAACTCTTGGGAAAATAACCTCAGTAAAAAAGTCTTTGACTTTTCAATCTAAGCACTGCTTAAATTGAAAGAAAAGAATTTTGGAAGAATATCTTTTCTTCTCCAAAATTCTTTTATGTTTATTATTTATATAGTTTTTTATGAGCAAGAAATATTCTATCCGTTTATAACTCTTCTTAAGTCAAGCCGCTTAGGAAAAGATATTTTGACGGTAGTTCCTCTTCCAGGCTTACTTGAAATTTGAATGTCATGCATCGGCCCAAATCTATGAACTAATCTTTTTCTCACATTGTTGATGCCAATTCCAGTTGATATACTATTTAGATTGCTTTTCCCCTCACTATTTAATATTATGTCTAATTTATCCTTTGGTATACCTACCCCATCATCTGAAATCTTAACTATTACCTTATCTTCAATAGAGTAACCATTAATCCTGATTTTTCCTCCACTCTCCTTCGGATCTAGTCCATGATTTATAGAGTTCTCTATAAATGGTTGTAAGGTCATAAATGGAATTCTTGTTTTTTTGATTTCATCGGCAACTACTATCTCATATTTCAATCTATTTCCCAATCTCACAGATTGAATCTTCAAGTATCTTTCAATATGCTGCACTTCTTCCCACAAACTAACCATTTGCTCCATGTTCTTCTTCAATGTATATCGTAACATTTCCGCAAAGGAATAAACTATTTCTTGGGTTTTATCGGCGTTTTCAATTAGAGCCAGTCTCCCTATAGTGTTTAATACATTAAACAGAAAGTGAGGATTTATTTGTGATTGCAGCGCTTTTAGCTCTGAATCTCTTAAGGCCTTCTCAAGCTCAATCCTCGTCTTCATTTCCTCCATCAGTTTGTAATTCTTTTTATTCAATTCATCTTGAATTATGCTGATAAGTCCTTTCTCAACGGTATAATTAGATATTACAAACAACATATGGGCAGCAGCAACGATTTTCTCATAGGGCATTGGAGTTATTTCAGAATATGCCTTCATTATCTCCTCTTTCTCACGCCACTCTGGAACATTTCTAACTATATTTTCTAAAAAGATTTCTTTTTCATCTTCCAGTTTAGCTTGCCCTGCCATTATGGCTCCCATATAATGTCCCTTTACAATAATCGGAACCGCAAAGTCTACTAATCCTGTATGACACTTATATATATATGGTCTTCCCGTTCTAGCCGCTTCTAAACCACCCCTTGCATCTGATTGATGACAAGCCTCGTTACATTTAGTCTCTTTTCTAATCAATTTGCAGAATCTAGAGAAATTACTGTATCTAGTAATAGGATTTCCTCTATAATCTACTGCCACAGCCGCAAGCCCAGTAGCTTCCCCAAATTTGTCTAATATTTCTTGTAAAATGTCGATGTCTATGAAGTCACTTAGTTTAAATAAGTCCTTCATAACAGACCCCCTATTTTTTTATAGTTACACAAAACGAATCTTAAATCATAAGTATTAATTCTACTAATAAATTATATTCCCTTCTAATAATCTGAATTTTCTATTTTTTCAACTTGATTTATTTCATATCAATACCTTTTATATAATATATGATGCTTGTCTTAAATAATTCTAATTAAGTTAAAAAATGGACTGCTCTCATAAATAAATCTCATGAGTTCAGCCCTAAGGTATTTCAGAGTAAATAAAAATCAAGATTCTGACTGTCATTATTATAAAGAATTGCTTTTTTTATATTTCTAACATATCCCTATTTGGAATTTTATTATCTGATTTAATGAAAAACATTATAAAAATTGTTATTAAAAATAATCCTACTCCTTCTACAAAAAATACTAAATCTTTATTTATATATTGATAAATCCCACCTCCAATTAGAGGGCCAAATATGCCTCCTAATCCTAAAGATAAATGGTATAGGCCGTATGATCTTCCTCTCTCATCATCACCAGTTATTTCACTTACCAGCGCCCTCTGAGCAGGTATACTCATTAGACCTGCAAATGTAATAAGGGCATATAATACAACAAAGAAAATATAACTTCTAGCAAATGGCATTAATAGAGTAAATATTGCTTCAAAGGCCAAACCTATAACCATAAGTTTTTTACGTCCAAAATCGTCTGCAAGCTTTCCTAGCTTTGATGGAAGATACATTGCCAATATACCTCCTGGTATAAACATCAGACTGATTAATCCCAAATCCTTAGTAATATGTTCCTTTAAGTAAATCACAAATATCGGTGCAGTTATACCGTTTGCCAAGGCAAGAACTCCTATAATCATAAGATATTTGATAAATGTCTTATTAATCAATATCTTAGTACTCTTCACTTCTCTTTTTTCACCTATGCTTTCATCTACATCCTTTACTGCAAAATAGACAGCTAGTACAGATATAATAAAGTATATTCCAAAAATCAGTTTAAATGGGTCATCTACTATACCATTAAATAGGATTGTAAATCCAATAAAGCTGCCAATAAAGGCTCCTCTACTACTATATTGAGTTATTATTCCGAAATTCTTACTTCGATCATCAATACTACTCATATCTGAAATCATAGCATCTAAACTAATAGAAAAGAATGAAGCTGCTATGCATTGGATAATTCTAGCTATAAATAGATATATATAACTTCTCCCTACTAAAAATATCAATCTTGCCAGCGTAAATGTTACCAGTCCAATAATAAACCCTTTTTTTCTTCCGCCTTTATCGGTCCATCTGCCTACCAAAGGTCTCATAATAATACTAAAAAAAGAAAAAACCGAAAAAAGCATTCCTATCTCAACAGCATTTGAGCCCAGCTGCAAAGCATATATGGGAATTATAAATCCTAGAAAATAGTTCGGTAGTGATATCAAGAAAATCGGCTTTTTAAGTCTTTGTAATTTATCCACAAATTACACCTCCAGTACGGTTATACCTAGTATAATCTATAGATAAAGTGTTTACATCTCACTAAAGTAATGGTTTTGGTCACAAAAATAGGAGGTTTAAAACCTCCCTGTCTTAAATATAGAAAATATCAACCACAGATACATAAGTACAGCAGCAATCAATCCTAATTTTAAAATCGACAGATTGAATATATATGCTTGAGTTCCTACTCTAGCCGCCATACCAAAGCCGATTATTAATCCCGCCATAATAATACTTAGCGACAATAGTGCAATGCTAAAAGAAATCTTATTGGTTATCTTATCAAACCTTTTCAGAACTTCATTGGCGCCTCTGAGCTTAAAGCTCCAAACGTAATCTTCATCCTCCATTTTTCTTAGAAAGTTAAGAATAAAATCAGGAATATCCTTTATAATACCCCCATAGTCAAATATAGCCTCTGCTATATCATTTTTAATAGTTTTAGGCGAAAATACCCTGAACATTAGTTTCTTAGCAATAGGTTGTGCTATCTCTAGCATATTTAGCTCTGGACTAAGTTTCTCAACAACGCCTTCCACCGTAGCCAAGGCCTTTACTAGCATTGTAAATTCCTTTGGCATCTTAATTTTATATTTTAATGCCAAATCGAAAATTTTATTGAATATTTCCGCCAGCTTTATCTCGTTTAGTGGTAATTCAATGTACTCATCTATCAAATTATCTATCTCACGTTGAAGCTTTTTTACATCAGAACGTTTTGTAATTACATCAAGCCCTACGAAAGCATCCACTATCAATCTACTATTTCTAAAAACGACACCTAATAAAATTTTTAAAAACTGCTTTCTCCGCTCTTCCTTTAGTTTTCCAACCATTCCAAAGTCCAAAAGAACAATTTTGTTTTGAGGTAAAACCTTAATATTTCCAGGATGGGGGTCGCCATGATAGAAACCATCCCTCAGAATTTGTTCAAATATGGATTTAGAGATAGTTTTAGCAATAGCCTCCCGATCCATGTTTTCTACCTTTAGCTCTTCAATCTTACTTAAGCTGATACCACCCATATATTCTAAGGTTAATACACCCCTTGTTGTGTAATCCCAGTAAACCGATGGTATAATAATTTGCTTATCCTTGGATAAATTCTCTTTAAAAATCTCTGTATTTTCTCCTTCAATTCTATAATCTAATTCCTCTCTTAACACACTCTGGAATTCCTTTACCATAGTTCTAAATTCATATAGCTTGCCATATTTTGTACGAGTGTCCATAAACCAAGCCAAGTCTTTTAATATATTCATATCCTCTTCAATCTTTTTTTCTATACTTGGTCTTTGTACCTTTACTACAACTTGCTGGCCATCCTTTAGTTTTGCTAAATGAACCTGGCCTATGGATGCAACTCCTAAAGGTTCTTTGTTGAATTCAACAAATATATCTTCTAAATTTTCGCCTAGTTCGTACTCAATACATACTTTAGCATCATCAAATGGAAATGGTGGAGCTGAATCGTGAAGTTTCTCTAATTCAATTATAATATCTTCAGAAAGCATATCTGATCTTGTACTCATTATTTGACCAAGTTTTATAAATGTTGGTCCAAGTTCTTCTAGTACTAATCTAAGCCTTTCTCCTATTGACAACTGCTTGTCTCTCTCTTCACTATTGGCTGTTTTCTTCTTGATGTTTAAGTATTTTAAAATACCAAGCTGATCTAACACTGTTCCAAATCCATGCTTTATAAATACTCTAGCTATTTCATTATAGCGTTTTATATGCTTATATCGATTTATTGGCATAAACAAATATCACAACCTATTTAAAAACTTGTTTTTACTTTCTAATCCCTTATCATATATTTTGATAAATATACTTCTATTTTATCCCTTTATTTATATAAAGAGCCAGTTGAGTCCTATCCCTAAGCTCTAATTTACTTAATATCCTCGTCAAATGATTTTTAACGGTTCCTTCAGTTATAAACAGTTCTTTACCTATTTCTTTATTACTTTTTCCCTCAGCAACTAGCTCCGATATCTCTATCTCTCTTCTAGTTAGATCCCTCAGATACTTTAGATCTTCTTCATTCTCTTTTTCTTCTCTTCCCGTATTCATACTATTAAAGGCTTTTACAACCTTCGTAGCTATTTCAGGCTGTAGGAGGACATTTCCTTTATGTACTTCCTTTACCGCCCTTATTATCTCGTCTGATTTAACGTCCTTAAGTATGTATCCATCGGCTCCATTTTTTAATCCTTCAAATATATACTCATCTTCATTAAAAGTAGTTAGTATTATAATTTTAGTCCTGGGGTATCTCTCTTTAATAACTCTAGTAGCCTCAACACCATCCATCTCAGGCATCCTAATATCCATTAAGATAATATCCGTCTCTATCATTCCTAGTTTGTCTATTGCCTCCTTGCCATTAATTGCCTCTGTGACAACCTCTATATCTTCACTAAGACTCAATATCATTTTTAAACCATCTCTTATGAGTCCCTGATCATCCACAATCATAACCTTTATCATATTAATACTTCTGCCTCCTTTAAGGGTATAAAAACATCTATTGAAAACCCTTTATTTATATCACTTTTAAAAGATACCTTCCCACCTACAGCAAAAATTCTACTTTCCATATTACTAAGTCCATTTCCCTTTTTAATTTCTGCACATCCCTTGCCATTATCTCTTATCTTCACCTCTATACCATTGTGTACATTATAAATATCTATGAAAATTTCTGATGCTTTTACATGTTTAATGCTGTTGGTAAGCCCTTCTTGAACCGTTCTATATATTATATTTTTTATTGCAGGAGAAATTCTTTCAATGTTTTCCTCCATATTTACCTTTATGCCCGTATCATCATCCACAGATAGGTTTGCTGTAAGTTCATCTATTGAAGCCTTTAGCCCCCTCGAATCTCTTTCTTCCTTTAAGGTATACACTGCCCTTCTAAGGCCTTTCATACTGTCCCTAGCTAAACTTTGGCATTTCAATATTACGTCTTTAGTTTGCTTAGTATCCTTATCTACTATATTTTCTAAAAAATCTAAATGCATTATCAGTGCCGTTAATGAATGTCCTAGGGAATCATGTATCTCCGATGCTACTCTACCTCTTTCTTCTGCAATCGTTAGTTCTTCTATCCTCGATGAATACTCCCTCAACTTTTTATAGGCTTCATTAAGTTCATCATTCAAATTTTGTGCTTTTATTCTCTCATTAAATTCTACCCTTAGATAAAGAAATACAGAAACAATCATCATATAAAATAATGTACCAACTAAAAGATCCAATCCATTTTCCCTTACATAGTCTATTGAAAATACCCCTAAAGTTCTAATACTAGAGTAAAAATATGAACTTATATATATCACAATATGACTAATTAGCATGGTTTTAAAAATTTTTCCATCTAAATATATTATTGTTTCATAAAGAATTGAATAAAAACAAAATTCTGTATATGTAAATAAGATCCATATAGATGCTATAAAAGACAGTATGAGTGAAATATTATATTTTTTCTCTTCATAAGAAAGCTTATATCTTAGATAGTCATTTATTAGCATAAAAAGTAAAGTTCCTATCATTACAATTACATTTAGTGATACGTCCTCAATCCCTATAAACATATTAATCAAAATTATGAACATTATTGCATTCTTAATATAAAAAGCATATCTACTAAATTTATACATCTATATTCTCCTTTAAACCCGGACTATTCATGAAAAGTTTGAAAGGGTGCAAGTAGTTTTGTATTCTAAGACTTTCATCAAGTTCGAAGGCATACCCAAACGGTACGTCAAGAATTTGATGGAGGTCTTAGAATCAAAAGGACGCAGCAGAGTTTTAAATTTTTCATGCATAGTCCAGGTTAAATATTCTTCTACCTTATTATACCAAATTTATAAGCTCCTGTTTTGATGTAGCAAACCCTATTATTACCTCGTATTAATAGGCTGATAGCTTGAAAAAATAAGATATAAGAAATATTTTTTAAGAGAGGTGAATTTGCTATGACTAAAGGAACTATAGACCCAAACGCTGTAAAGGCCTTAAATGATCTGAAATATGAAATAGCTAATGAATTAGGAATGACAAAGAATCTTTTAACTAATCAAAGTGGTATTAATTCAGGTGAGAATTCTTTTTATGGAGGCTATGTCGGCGGACATATGACTAAAAAGCTTGTTGAAATGGGTGAAAAGTCATTGATAGATAATAACAAATAAACGCTCAGTAATGTTTAAAGCTACGGTTTCTTTTCAAAAGATTCCATAGCTTTATGTTTATTCAACTCTACTTTAAGATGGCAATTCTATAGACCTTATTTTAAATTCTTAATTCTAAATTACTCATAGGAAGTTTCAAAATGAATTGATGTTATAGGAAAATCAACTATAATGAATTTTCATACTATTATGCATTATAATACTATAAAATTTGTAGTAATCTTTTCTTGTCATTACTATATTTTATTGTTGTGGCAAATATAAGATTTTTTTTAAAGATTAGTATTTCTAATGGTTTTGTTGAAGAGTATCTTAAACACAAATTTGATATATAATTTCATTTAAAAGTAATTTTTAAAATCTAATTCCAATGCAAAATAGATCACTGCCATCATAGTCATGGTTGATCTATTTATTAATTATAAAAATTTATATATTTTGTTAATATATGGTAAAATTATAAAGTCATGGTTTTCTTAAGTTATATAAAGAAAACAGTACTAATTATGCTGCCACTGGGCCCTATAGGTTCAATAGTCTTTAGAACTATTCTAAACATTTTTTTTTAATTACACAAAAATAAAATAGAAAGGTTTATAGGTGATAGAATGATTTACTATATACTTTATTCAATATCAATTTTTTTATCTTTATGGACTTCTTTTTTTGGATTACTAATAAGATCAGATATCCCTCCAAATTTTAGTCAAAATGAAGTTTTATTTTTTTATATAAGCTTCATAACAAGTATGATTTTATGGTTCATAACTGTAAAGATATCAAAAAAAATAGCACATCATATATTTATTTTAGGATTTATAAGTCCTTTAACCCTCTTCTCACTATATGGTTATATACATAAAAAAGCATATTATGAGTACTATAATAAATCCATGATGTCAATGGATATCATTTTTTTGTTGGGTTTTTCTTTAATTGCTGTCTATTCTATATATTTATTAGCTAAGCAAATAATCAGTAAAAAGTCCTGCTAGTAAATCTAGCAGGACTTTTATATGGATTAAATAGGTGAAACTAAAACAAGAATATCATCGAATGTAGCTAGTGTATCCCATATCCATCTATTATCGTCCATGCCATCTTCTCCACAGTCTATTACATCTGTTCTATCACCAAGTCCCTGAGCCCAATCTCTAATAATTTGAGGAACTAATGGCATAGTACTAATAGCATCAAATAAACGTCCTGGATAAACATGACCTAATATTTCAATAGCTAAAGAGTCAATAGCAATATCTAAATCTTTAAGCATAAGATTTCTGTAATAACTTTTTATTGTTGAAGCCAATCTAACAGAACCATTTGAAGTATTTTCTAACATCTCTGTTAGATTATTATTATTATTATTGGTTATACGAACAACTCTATCCTCATATTCAACATCGATTCTGTAACCATTTACAAGAGTATATCCTGGGTACATAAACAAGCAACTCTTTTTTAATTTTTTTGAAGTACAATTTTAATACTTTTTATGATTATTTTTACATAATCCTAAGTACTTGATTAGGATAAATCAAACTACCATTCAAACCATTTAGACTTATCAGTATATCAACTGAGATGTTAAATGATTTTGCTATAGACCATAGAGTATCTCCTGATTTCACAGTATAAGTATCAATTTTATCAAATGTCCTATTCCTAATCGCCCCTAAAGGAAAGTTTAATCCTGGACAATTATTAGCCTGTAATTCCCTATGGCCCTTTATAGTGCCAACATTGTATTTCTCACATAGATACTGACATAACTCCATAAGAGCCTTAAACTGAATCTCTGGTACTTTTTCTACCTCATAGTCCCCTTGCATACATATCCCAAGAGAAATATTATTGTAGCCCTTTGTGTGAGCTCCTATAGCATTTTCAGGCCTGCCCCTGTGGATCCTTCCATCCTTAGTTACTAAAAAATGATATCCAAATCCACTCCATCCATTTTTAAGATGCCATCTATGTATATCTAATACAGTTGCACTACTGTGTGCAGCATGATGAATTACTATCATAGAAGGCTCTTTAAATTTTTTTAGTTTATTTCTAAATCTCAAGTTGCTTTCTACAATCTTCATTCTACTAACACATCCTATATATTTTTACTGAGAAAGTTTAACCGGTTAAGTGTCTCTCATATATAAAAGACGAATTTTTTGCCCAAAATGTAAACCTCTAATTTTAATTTTTTCAAAAAATTTTTTTGCTAATTGTTAGAATTGTGTGATTTACTTACTTTAAGCTTCTTTCTTAAAAACATATTCTTTTATCTCCTCTACATCCTTTTTTACATCTTCAACCAGATTTAGCTTGTCTGTTAAATTTGATATGATCTCCTGATATTTTTTTTCTCTATCTTCTTGGCGACTATCTCTTTTCTCTTGATTTTTCAGAATATAAAAAATCAATGCTACGGTGAGTGCAGTCCATATTCCTTGTGTTGATGCTAATTCAAGAATCTTTTCTTCCAATTGCTTCTCCCTCCCATATCTTCTAGTCTTTTTCTAAGGTTTTTAAGGCCCCTATTTTTAGCTCTATTTACGGCTTGTCTTGATATTCCAGATCTAACAGCTATTTCGTTCTCGGAAAAACCCTGCATAAATTTTCTCTTCAAAACAATTCTTTGCAACGGCGGTAAAGAATTAAGCAGCATAGAAACAAATAGTTTGTCATCCACAGAATAAGATGTGTCATCGGCAATAACATCCAGATTCAAATTAGTAGTTTCAATCTTTTTTGATACATTTTGTCTAAACAAATCTACACATTTATGCCTTAAGAAAAACCATATATAGTTAGTAATTGCACCATCATTTTTCATACATATTTCATTTAAATCTATTTCTTTAAGCGTCTGTAGAAGTGCTATTGTCATATCTGTTTCTGCTTCCTCATAACCTAGTTTTTTACTCAATTTTTTTATAGCTCCGTGAAATCTAAGAAATATGCTTATTGTAGCTTCTTCATCTCCTTGTTGTACTCTTTCCAGTAATTCATATAGTTCCATTGTCAAATCCCCCCTTAGTCGTAAAAGTAGACAATCCTTCTAATATATAAAGACGAATTTCGAGTTAATTTTGTAAACCGGTATTTTTTGACTTTTTTTGTATTTTTTTGCTAATTAAGCATGCGCCTCATTTCCAAGTTATGGTTTTTTTATCAAATTATCATACATTTATGTATAATTTGTAAATAGTTACTTAGTAACAACTCTTCAAAATATCTTTTTACTAATATTTTCAACGAGTAATTTGACAAAAAATAATTATCCAAGATTATAGCTATAAAAAAATATAAGAGACTACCATAACCTAGCCTGGTTGTGGTAGCCTCTGCATTTCTACTAAACTTAATTGATTTTGCAAACTGAAACACTTTATTGTCCATAACTAAATAAAAAGCTACAGCTTCCTTAAAAGAATTCCATAGCTTTTTTACTTATCTTATTAAGTTCAAAATATTAATTCTTTACATTGCTTCTTTTTCTTTTCTATTCCTTAATAAATCAATAAAGGCCTCCAACCTAGTAAGATATCCTGCTTCTCCAGTCATTTCATCAATGATTAGAGATAAAACCGGTATATTGTTATCGGCTTGTATGCTTGGCATAAGGCTCATAGCAACGATCTCAGGCATACAGGTAAATGGCATTAGCTGTACGACTCCATCATATCCCTTTTCAGAATATAAGACTGTATTTCCAACTGTTTCTCTAGCATGTCCTCCAATACAGGTCTTTACATAGGGTTTTGCTGCCTCCCATATTTCCATTTCCTTAGACATTCCAAGACTTCTGAAGAGTAGCATTTCAGTAACCCATTCGCCTGTGCTAAGGGATTTATGAACCTCTACACCCATTTTATTTAACTTTTTGCCTATATCAAAGTTTGAAAAATCTTCTATCACCGTATAGATTTCTCCTACTATTCCAACCTTTAAGACATCTCTATTCTTATCTAGTGGTATTTCCTCTATCATTTTCAGAGCTTTATCTAGATGTGCCATCATTTCCTTTGACCCTATACTATTTTCAAGCTTACTAATAAAATGATTATATAAATTATCAACTTCATTCTCATAAACTTCATAGGGTCTAGTTTTGAGTACCATTTCCTCAAATTTATTTAGCTTTTTTAGTACGCTGACAGCATTTTTTAAGCTTTTGGATATTTTTATTATGTTTTTAGTATTTGCAATCTTACTTACTCTACGTAAAAACTCCATCTTATCTCCCTGGGGTGCCTCAAGAACAACTATATCAACATCATATCCCAAGTCCTTCAAAATTTCCTTCTGTACCTCACAATAGTAACCAAATCTACAGGGGCCACAACCTCCTGTTATAACAATTGTGTTTGCACCCTTTTCAATACTCTCTATGTAATTCCCCAAATTTATTTTAAGTGGCAGACATATCAATTCCGGAGCATATTTTGTTCCTATCTCCAGAGTTTTTTTACTACATTTTGGCGGAACTATAGTTTCTACTCCCAGATCATCAAATAAGGCTTTGATTGGGATATATGAATTACCTATATGCGGAAAGGTTATTTTCATCTTCTTCCCTCCATCTAATCATATCTACAAAGGCTTCAATTCTTGTATCCACCCCTGCTTCGCCTGTATGTTCATCTAAGGTTAACATTGTAAATGGTTTATTCGAGCTTCTTCGTATTTTCCTCTCTACAATATCTCCTATAACAGAATCAAGACCACATCCAAATGATGATAGATAAATAATACCGCAAACTTGATTATCCTCCATAGTATGTAGGGCCGTTCCAATTATTTTTCTCCCAAAGCTCCAAAACATTTGTTTATCTAATGTGTCGGCTTTTTTATTGATTACTTCTCCTCTCAAGCTATCACATGTTAGAACCGTAAGGTTATTCCTTCTGAGCTTATCGACGATATCCATACTCAAATATGAATCGTATATATTATAGGGATGTCCTAATAGCAATACCTTTGCACCATTATTAAGATGATTAGTATCCCTTAGATTATTTTCCTTTAATGTATCAATGGGTAATAATCCCATCTTAAGATGAACTTTATATTGACTATACTTTTCCATGGCATATTCAAAGGCTCTTTTTATTTTCTTTGCATCACTAGTGATATAGCTGCCGATTTCGGTAACTGTTTTGTTTAGATTCTTCTTTGATTTTCTAAAGTCTATTGAAGTATCTATAAACTTAGGTAAATCTCTTATGGAGTACTTTACCATCTCAGGTAAACCACAAAACTTCGGGCAAATATATTCATTTTTTCTCACACTTATTATTCTTGGTACGAAAATGTAATCAACTTTATCTTTTAAATCTATCACGTGTCCATGAAAAACCTTTACTGGCAGGCATGCTTCATCGACAGTACTCTTTACTCCCTTATCAACAATTTCCTTATTTGTTCTTGGTGATATTATTACCTCAGCACCTAACTCTTCAAAAAAAGATATCCATAGGGAATAGTATTCATAGAAGAGAAGTGACCTTGGTATACCAACTTTTACAGGCATACGTTACCTCCATCTTACGCTAATTTTTCATCTTCTTGGCTGATTTGGACGTTACTCCATCGCCCACACTTGTCGCCCCATCTCGCTACTAATTTCTGATCCCTATAAAATTCTACTACCTCGCACATATTAGGACAGCTATCACATTCAAAGCTCTTTACATTAAAGCTACTATCAGCTACATCTAATCCTAAGAATTTAGTTATTCCCGTTTTTCTTACCTCTTCTCTAGCTAACAGGCAGGCTCCGATAGCCCCCATGACATTTGCAAACTCAGGAACAATGATCTCACTTCCCAGCAATCTTTCAAAGGATTTTTTTATACCTATATTTGCAGCAACTCCACCTTGGAAAATGATAGGACCTTTTATCTCCTTTCCCTTTCCTAGGTTGTTAAGATAGTTCCTTGCCATTGCTTCGCACAATCCATTAATTATATCCTCTTGATTATGACCAAGCTGCTGCTTATGAATCATATCGGATTCAGCAAAAACGGCACATCTACCTGCTATCCTCACAGGAGATTTTGATTTTAAAGCAAGGCTTCCAAATTCCTGTATCGGAATGCCTAGCCTTTCAGCCTGCCTGTCTAAAAATGATCCTGTTCCAGCTGCACAAACTGTATTCATAGCAAAATCATAAATAATTCCGTCCCTAAGCAAGATAATCTTTGAGTCTTGTCCACCTATTTCAATAATAGTTTTAACATCTGGTACAATATTCAATGCGGCTACACCATGGGCCGTAATTTCATTCTTAACTATATCCGCACCAAGCATTGTAGCTGCTAAGTGTCTTCCACTGCCGGTAGTCCCTAACCCTAGAACCTTAACGTCACTTTCAAGTCTATCCTTTATTTGCCTAAGCCCCAACCTTAAGGCTTCTATGGGTTTTCCCTTTGTTCTAATATACAAAGTATCTATTACATTTTTCTCTGAATCCATAACCACAATATTGGTACTAACTGATCCTACATCAACGCCAAGATATATTTCTTTCATATAATTTACTCTCCTTTCTACTTTCCAATAAATCTATAAAAGCTTCTATTCTAGTTAGATATCCCGTTTCTCCAGTCATTTCATCCAGTACTAGTTTTAGAATTGGGATATTCTTTTCTTTCTCCACCGTCGTTAATATACTTTGAGCTACAATTTCAGGCATGCATGTAAATGGTAACAGGTGAATAACTCCATCAAAATCCCTTTCGCTGTAGAGAACTGTATTCCCCACTGTATGTCTCGCATGACCTCCAATTTCAGTGTCAAGATAAGGACTTGCAGCCCTATGAACTTCATCCTTATCAGATTTCATAAAGGGTATAAAATCTAGTTGCTCCTTTACAAACTCACTTGAAGTAACAGATCTATGTACCTCAACGCCCATATTGCCTAATCTTTCGATTAGGTATTGATTTATAAATGGCTCTACAACGGTGTATATTTCTCCAACGATTCCAACCTTTAAAACTTCCCTTTCGTTATCTACCTTTATTTCAAGTAATTTTTCCCTATACTCCTTAATTGTCTCTTTTGTTTTCTTGTATCCATTGACCCTATTTATTTTTCGCTTAAATTCTGCATAAAGGGTGTCTACCTCTCCCTTGTTAATCTCCCTAGGTCTTTTTTTTAGTACTAGATCATCAAATTCATCTATTTCATATAATGTTTTTAGGCCTTTCATAAATATAGGTAGTATTTTAAGATAGTTTTTCGAACCCGAGACAAAATTGAGCTTTTTTAGAAAATCCTTTATCTCTTTAGTGCTCTTCATAGGCTCTACGCAAAACATTTTAATGTCATGACCTAGATTTTCTAGTATGTCCTTTTGAATGGTGTTGTAATATCCTATCCTACAAACGTCACATCCACCCCACATAAACATGGTATCTGCTCCATTCTCAATACTTTCCAGATAGTTTCCTACCGTTATCTTAAAGGGAATACACATTAGTTCAGGGGAATATAATGTTCCAAGCTCAAGGGTATTTTTATTGCATCTAGGAGGAATTATTACCTTCACTCCCAACTCTTCAAATATAACCTTAAGCGCAACGTAGGTATTACCCATGTGCGGAAATGTTATTTTCAAGTATATCCCTCCATTTGATCATATCCATAAAGGCTTCTATTCTCGTGTTTATTCCTGCTTCTCCACTATGCTCATCTAATGTTACAAGGGCAAATGGAATGTTACTATGCCTACGTATTAACTTTTCAACTAGATCTCCAACAACGGAATCAACCCCACATCCAAAGGTAGAAATATATATTATTCCATCTACACTCTTAGTATCGATTAAGTACATAGCCGTTCCAATAAGTTTTCTAGCAAAGGTCCATGATAGATTTCCATCAAACTTCTTTGAGTACTTAACAGTACATTTATCCTCTATCATTTCTGGAGTTAATACTATTGCTTCGTTTGCCTTCATCTTATCTAAGATATTTATGTTTAAATATGAATCATAAATATTATATGGATGGCCCAAAACCATAACTTTTTTTCCTTGTACTTCGCTATCCTTTATTCTATTTGATATCTGGACTTCATCGATATATGCAGCTTCTCCATCCTTTATATTCTTCTTATGCCTTCTATATTCTAAATAAGCTTTATCATAGGCCGCCATAATAGATTTATGATCATTTGAAATATATTTTCCTATCTCATAAATAGTATTATTAAGACCCTTTCTTGACTGAAAGAAATTTATTTCTGTATCAATAACCCTTGGTAATCCCACTATCGAATGTTTAATCATCTCAGGCAGCCCAGAAAATTTAGGGCATATATATTCATTCTCAAAAATACTCTTGATTCTAGGAATAAATAGATAATCAACCCTATCCTTTAAATCCATCACATGTCCATGAAATATTTTTACTGGAATACAAGCTTCATCTACTGTGTTTTTTACTCCATTATCAAGAATTTCCTTATTTGTCTTTCTTGACACTACAACCTCAGCACCTAGACTTTCAAAAAAAGATATCCATAGTGGATAATATTCATAAAAAAGAAGTGCTCTTGGAATACCAACTCTTACAGACATTCTTACCTCCTAGTTTTTTTACCTTATACATTATTGACTAAAATCAGAGGGACTATACAGAAAACAAAATCTGGTTTAATAAATTACAATTTTGTGCTTACATTCCCTTCCATCTTTTTAGCTGTTGTTCCCTCTATCAAAGAAAGAAAAATTTAAGAATTTCCCGTGTAAATATATGGTAAGATTGTCTTGTACTTGTTTTACTGCATTTTACTAAGGAAATAAATATACTTGATTGGAGGTTTTCTATTTTGAGGTCTAAGAGTTACTTGATAGGCTTAATGATTATAGCTATATTTTTCAATGCATTTATTACTCTTTCATATGCCGAACTTACTAATGCTTACGAGATACAATACTCGGAAAGACTCTCTAAAGGTGTCGTACATGGCAAAATATTACGATTAACTGATAATGGTTGGGTGAATATGGATGTACTAAGAATCAACCTTAAGGATGAATATACTTCTTTAGACGTACTAGTCAGCAAAGAAGGTATATCGGAAAAAGACTCTTTAACGGGATTTGCATCAAAGAATGAATCAAGTAGTAAAATCATCGGAGTAATTAATGGAGACTTCTATGATACAAGGGCTGATTCAACAATAGGTCCTATAGTTAGGAATGGTAATCTTATAACCTCATCAAAAAATTGTCCCGAATTTGCCACCTTCAACATCAATAAAAAAGGTACTCCCTCCATAGACTATTGGAAAAACAATACTCTGAAGCTTATAAATACTAAAAATAATTATGTACTGGACATTAAGTATAAAAATAAGTCCTATGTAGATAGGAATATAATTCTTCTAGACAAAGCATGGGGTGACTTTTCCTTCGGTAAGAAGATCCATGACAATATAGTTGAGATGGTTATAGTGGATAACAAGGTTAAAGAAATTAGAAACAATTTGGAGGCTATAGAAATTCCTAAAGATGGCTACATAGTAGCTGCTACGGACTTGGAAAAGGAATTTATATTAAATAATTTCTCAATAGATGATAAAGTTTCATTAGAAGTTGAAAGCGATCCTTCATTTGAAAATCTTGATCTATCTATAGGCGGTGGAGCAGTAATACTTAGGGATGGAAATATCCCAAGTACCTTTAGTCTTGAAGTTCGAGGAAGATATGCAAGAACTGCCCTAGGTATAACCAAGGATAAATCAGAAATAATTATTCTAACTATTAGTAAGAAATCACCCTATATAGGTGTAAAACAAAAAGAACTGGCTAAAATTCTACTGGAGCTTGGTGCTTACAATGGAATAAATCTTGATGGTGGGATATCCACCGGAATGCTGATTAGAAATATTGGTGAAAGTGATTTAACTCTAGTAGGCGGTCGTAATAGAAGAGTTATGAATGGTCTAGCAGTACTTAACACTAGTCCTAAATCTGATCTTAAGAAAATACTAATAGACTGCAAAGATAAAAACATCGCCCTAGGTTCTTCTATGGCTTTTACTGTAAAGGGCTATGATGAAAATTATAATCCCGTTGAAATTAATCTGGCTAAAGCTAAGTGGAAAGTACAGGGTGTAAATGGTGAATTTATTAAAAACAAATTTGTTCCTAAAACTACTGGACAAGGAACTGTAACTGTAACTTATGAGGGGAAAACTGCTTCTATTGACATAAAAGTTTTGGCAGAATAAGTTGGAGTGTCTCATAAGAAGACTTTATGAGACACTCTTAGTTTAAAATCAATATAACACTAATATTCATCCTGCCAAGAGAATAGTTACTTATCATTTTTTAAAGGTACAATATGCATTCCCTCATCTTTCATCCATTCTGCATAAAAGACCTGTTTTACATTATTAATATTGTACTTGCTTAATTCATTTTCCAACCATTTCTCATTGTGTCCACTATCCCTCAGATTGTCCCACAGGACTTCTCCATCACTAATTAATGTTACTGGCAAATATACAGGCTTTTGTTGTAAGTTCAAATCTTTTAAAGTTGGCTGTGCATATTTTGACTTCTTCAGTACTGTTACCTTTCCATCGGCTTCCAAAATTCCATATTCAACCTCACGTATAGAAAATACATCTTTTTGTCTTAGAAGATTTTGTAATTCATTTATATCTATTCGATTTTTTCTTAGTTCATTACGATCAATCATACCATTACGAATAACTATTGATGGATTTCCCTCTAAAAAGCCTCTTGTTTTTAATGACTTTTGTGTGATCATTTCAACGGTAAACATTAAAAGTCCCCATAAACACAAGGTACTTACAATATGGATTAGCCCAATGTCTTCATCATATATAGCATTTCCCAATAGCTCTCCTAGTACAATTGCAGAGATGAAGTCGAATGGAGTAATTTGGCTTATTTGCCTTTTCCCAATGATCTTAGTAATAATAAATAGTGCTATAAAACCTAGGAATAACTCAATAATTATATTTAAAAATCTCATTCTACTCTTCATCTCCTTTTCTTTTTATGCTTTAAGAATATATGATATATATTTTCCCAGATCACAGAATGATATAACAGAATGATATATATGTCTTTAATAAATATCTCTAAATAAAAGTACAAATACTATGAATGTAACCTTACATTATCCTAGAATATAATTTTTGGAAAATATATCTAATAATATTCAAGGTAAAAATTTGTAAAAATATATTCAACAGGAATTTTTATTTAAAGGAGGCTGTTATAAATGACAGTTGGTTCTCAGGTTAAACAGACTCTGGCAAGTTTAAAGGGCACTCAAGGCACCTTAAGGATTTATTCATTACAGACTCAAGATAAAAGCGCAAAAGCAGCATACAAGGAAGCATTAGAAATAACAAATACCATTATTAATGATTTAGAAGAAAGGCTAAAGCACTTAGAGTACGAAGAACCACAATATAAGGGTTATTAAGCGAGGTATCGACAATGAATGATTGGATTGAAATATTACTTAGATCTACGTTCCTTTTTTTTCTAGTACTAATACTAGTTAGAATTATGGGAAAAAGACAAATAGCTCGTATGACACCTTTTCATTTTGTAAGTTATTCTGTCATTGGAATCCTTGCGGCTCTAATTTCAGCAAATATAATTAAAAACATAGCTTTTGGCTTTATCGCTTTAGGAGTGTGGATTCTATTTTCCATTGCCTTAGATTACTTATCACTAAGGAGTAAAGTAATACACGACTTGGTAAATGGTAGGGAAACTATTTTAGTTAAGCAAGGAAAAGTAATGGAGGAAAATTTAAAAGATCTAAGATTGACAGGTGAAGAACTCCTTAAGGAATTACGCTTCAAAAATGTATTCAATCTAGCAGATGTTGAGTTTGCTGTTATGGAACCAACGGGAGAGATGAATGTACTTTTAAAATCTGAAAAAACACCTGTTACCCCCTATGATCTTGGAAAGAAGGTTTCACCTCGGTCTGCTCCTCAAACAGTAATTCTAGATGGCAACATAATTGATGAATCCTTAAGCAATATGGGCCTAAATCAAAGATGGCTAAACACTCAGCTCGAAGGTATGGGAATATCTTTAGACAATGTCTTTATTGGACAGGTAGATTCATCGGGAGATTTATATGTAGACTTATTTGATGATTCTATACAGATTCCTGAGCCAAAGGTTAAAGAAATGCTTTACGCCAATCTTGAAAAAAGCCAAGCAGATTTACTTACCTTTTCTTTGGAAACTGAAAATGAGCAGGCTAAATCTATGTATGCAACTGATGCTGAAAAGCTTCAAAAAATCTTAGAAAAACTTAAACCCTACTTATTACGTTAAATTAAAGTGTAAGAACTTGCAAATTTTAATATTTGTTATTTACATATAGAAGGTGATGAGCATATGTCTAGTAAGAAAAATAAGAATTTAACTCCAACTCAACAGAAATATCAAAAATTTGCTAAAGAAAGGGAACCAAAACGTCCTGTCCTACGTAACTGCTTTAGGGCCTTTCTCGTTGGCGGAACCATTTGTACCATTGGTCAAGGATTTCAGTGGATGTTTATTAAGTATTTTAATTTCACAGAACTAACAGCTGGGAACCCTACTGTAGCGGTTTTGATTATTATTTCTGTTCTGCTTACAGGTTTCGGTGTATATGATCACATAGCCCAATGGGCTGGTGCCGGAACAATTATTCCAGTTACAGGCTTTGCTAATACCATGGCATCTTCAGCAATTGAACATCGTAGTGAAGGATATGTCCTTGGTGTTGGTGGAAATATGTTTAAACTATCGGGCCCTGTAATCGTTCTTGGGGTTTTTTCAGCTTTTGTTGTTGCGATAATAAAGATTACTATTCAGGCATTAGGTGGGATGTAAATGATTAAAGGTCATCAATCGTGGGTTTTCAATTCTAAACCCGTCATATTATCTTCTGCAGCTGTGGGAGGTCCCTTTGAATCCAAGGGCGCTCTAGCCGAAGATTTTGATATTCTCCATGAAGACATTTGGATTGGACAGGATAGCTTTGAAAAGGCAGAAAAAAAGCTATTGGAAGAAGCATGTGAAAAATCTATTGAAAAAGCTGGCTTAAAAAAGGAAGATATTCAATTTTTTATAAGTGGCGATCTCATGAATCAAATTATCTCGAGCAGCTTTGCTGCCCGTACTTTAGGTGTCCCCTTTCTTGGGATTTATGGAGCTTGCTCTAGCTCAATGGAAGGATTGGCACTAGCTTCTATGTTAGTTGATAGTAATTCTGCAAATTATGTCATAGCTGCAGCCTCTAGCCACAATGCCGCTGCTGAAAAACAGTATAGGTATCCTACAGAATATGGAGCTCAGAAACCTCCTTATGCTCAATGGACTGTAACAGGAGCTGGAGCAGCTTTAGTCGGTAATAAGGGCCAGGGTCCTCATGTTACCTCGGCTACTATAGGACGTATAGTAGATATGGGTATTTCTGATCCCTTTAATATGGGAGCAGCCATGGCACCTGCAGCCGTTGATACCATTGAAGCTCATTTTAGAGATTTAAATGTTGATGCGTCTTATTATGACATCATCGCAACAGGTGATCTCGGTAAGTTAGGCCATAAAATAGCTTCTGATTTATTAGCAGAACATGGTTTTCAGATTCCAAAGGATAAGTTTACTGATTGTGGGCTATTGATATATAAAGAAGATCAGCCCTCTATGTCATTAATGTCTGGAGCTAGTGGCTGTGCATCTTCTGCAACAGTTACCTTTGGTCACTTCCTCAATCGCATGCGAAGGAAGGAACTAAAAAGAATTCTAGTTGTAGCCACGGGAGCTTTATTGTCTCCAATGTCATATCAACAAAAAGAAAGTATCCCATGCATTGCCCATGCAGTATCCATAGAGATATAAAGTAATGGCATTTCAAAGATTAACAAATTTTAAGATGTCATGACTATAGAAGCGAGGTGTTTCGATTTATGGAAAAATTTTTTTGGGCCTTTGTGATTGGTGGATGTATCTGTGTTGTTGCACAGATCATGATGGACGTTTTTAAGCTTACTCCTGCCCATACAACGAGTACATTAGTTGTAATAGGAGCCATTTTAGGAGGCTTTGGATTATACGAGCCACTCATTAAATTTGCTGGTGCAGGTGCCTCTGTCCCAATAAGCAGCTTTGGAAATTCCTTGGTAAAAGGAGCTTTAGCTGAAGCTAAACGCAATGGAATCGTTGGTGTACTTACGGGTATTTTTGAAGTTACCAGTGCAGGTATATCTGCTGCATTAATATTTGCCTTTTTAGGTTCCTTGATTTTTAAGCCGAAAGGGTAGAAAAATCATTTGAAGGGAGGTGATAATTTTGACAGTCGGAACTCAAATGCAGCAAGTAATTGCATCTATACAAAGTGCTGCTGCTACAATGAAGTCCTTTGCTCTTGAGACACAGGATCAGCAAGCAAAACAGCAATATAATCAGATTTCTCAGAATCTTGAAAGTGCACTTCAAACTTTGAAACAAAGACAACAGTACATAGAAGGTCAAGAACCTCAGTATAAACAACAATAAGCAGGGTGTCTCATAATGGCGAATTTCTACGTTATTTGAAATATTCACCGACTTGGCACGTACGTTAGTACTAGCCAAACCGTTGAAATTTCAAAACCTTGAACTTCACTCATTCTGAAACACCCTGGGGCTGAACTCATAAGAAACTTTTATGAGTAAGCCCCTTTTATATTCCTGGACAATTCTTGTTTAATTTACTTTTTGAAGCGTACGATATGTAGACCTTCATCCATCTTCCACTCCGCAAAAAAAACTTCCTCTACACCTCTTATTCCTTGATTCTTCAGCTGATTAATCAGCCACTTTTCATCAAAACCACATGTTTTAAGATTATGAAGCATAATTTCTTTGTCTAATATGAATGCCACTGGTAAATAAGCAGGTTTGACAATCAAGTTTAGGTCATCCTTTGTGGGAATATCATACTTTGGCTTTTTTAAGATACTTAAAGAACCATTTGGCTCTAAGATAGCATACTCTACCTCCCTGACTGAAAATATATCCCTTCCTCTGAGCATACTCATCAGTTCATTTATATCTAGTTTTTCTTTCTTTAATTCATCAAAGTCAATCTGACCATTATTAATTAAAACTGCCGGCTCACCTTCAAAAAATTTTCTAGTTTTTCTAAATTTCTGTGTGATTTTTTCTATTAGATATATTAGAAATGTCCATAGGAAAATCGTATATAGAATTGTAACTAAATTAATATCTTTATCGTAAACTGCATTTCCCAAAAGCTCTCCTAATACTAAGGAAGAAATAAAATCAAAGGGAGTCACCTGATTTATCTGCGTCTTACCTAAAACCTTAGTTATTAACAAAAGAGCAAAAAAGCCCAAGATTAATTCAAGGGTCAAATTTCCTAAAAACCGTAACTCCAATAATTTCATCCTTTCAATTTGTATTTAGATTTTACTTGTAAGCTTATGTTTATAAATTTGAATTGAAATTATGCAAAAAACTTAATATACTTATTATTGACTATATTAACTTTTTTAATAGGAGGAAAATAATGAAGGGTAATACAAAAAAACTAGTTCTTATGGCAATGTTTATCGCACTTAGCTTTATTGGATCTTATATTCCAATTCCAAGTCCTGTTGGTACATTGGGTCTAGATTCTATGTCAGGATATTTAGCAGGACTTGTTCTAGGTGGTCTAGAAGGTGGAATAATTGCCTTTATAGGTCATATCTTAATCGCTTCAAATAAAGGCTTTTATCTAACTGTTCCGGTTCACTTAATAGTAGCAGTTATGATGTTTATTTCAGTTTATTTATACAGCTTTACATATAAGAAAACCAATCTATTTGTGGCTGCTGTTGTGGGAACACTATTAAATGGTGTAGTATCTCCCCTTGTATTATTACTATTACCTCAATTTGGTTGGCCATTTTTCCTTACAGTAACTCCATTTTTATTAGCAGGAAGTGCTTTAAACGTAATTCTTTCTATTTTAGTATACACGCCACTAAAAAAATCACTATTTAATAAGTAGGGGATTCGATAAAATGAATTATAAACACAGAGATGTAGATTTTATAAAGGTTAATGAAGATCAGTACATAGCTATTGCCTGTGACTCATGTGGTGCCATAGGCCTTAAGGAACATGACATTGTCAAAGTCCCCTATAGTATTACGGGAAAATATACTACCCGTGTCGGCCTTATGGAGGTTTTATCTATAGGTGCTAAGCCCGTAGCCCTTACAGCAAACATATGTAATGAACCTAATCCAACGGGGGAAGAAATCCTAGATGGAATAAGGAATGAACTATCTGAAGCAAGTTTGGATGTCCAACTTACTATAAGTACTGAGAAAAATACGGAGACTTCAATGACAGCATTAGGGATAACTGTAATTGGAATCGTAGATAAAGATGATATTTTATTAAATAAAATATCCCCTGGGAATTATATATATGCTGTAGGTATTCCTAGCATTGGAAATGAAGTAATACAAAATGAGGCTTCAATAGCAAATATCAAAATGCTACAGGAATTATTAAAAAATAAATCTATTAATGAAGCTATTCCTGTTGGTTCCTGTGGAATAAATGGAGAGCTAGATAAGCTTAGTGAAGCTTATGATATGAAAATCGATTATACGGATGATATTCATATAGATATCCACAAGTCTGCAGGCCCTTGCACAGTCATTATTGTCGTTAGTAAAGAGAAAATAGAACATCTATTTGATATTCCTATCAATTTCATTGGTAAGATAGCTTAGTAGAGGGAAATTAATCCTCTACTTTTTTAATTTAAAAAACAAAAGGTGTCAATGTCAATGGCTAATTCATATTATGTATTAATATTGACTATTTTAGGAGGGAAATTTATTATGTATCATTCAAACCCTTATATAGGATATAGACATATGACGACTCCTTCACATAATCAAGAAGCGCTAGATAACTCCCTTAAGTTGATCAAGGAAGTTGTTCAAGGATCAAAGAAGGATGAGCTATTCTATGATTACTTAATTAGCATTTCACCAACAAAGGCGGACAAGGATATATTAAGCTCAATTAGAGATGATGAAATAAAACATTATCAAATGCTTAGACAGATTTACAAGGACTACACTGGAATGGATATACAGGTAGATGAAGATGTTGATTTTAAAAAGCCAGCAAGTTATATTGATGGTATTGTAATTGCATTGTTCAAGTCTTTTGCAGATGTAGAGAAATATCGTGAGATAAGAAAGGGACTTCCCACACGTCATCAGAGAGACATTCTATTTGATATCATTACCGATGAACTAATGCACTCTGGAGAATACAATTTTCTCTATACTACAAACTTAGTAAATCCAGAATGCCCTCAAGAAGAAGGTGATGATGAAGAAGACGAGGAAGAAGTATCAACAAATTGCCTCGATAGCGGTAATAGAACTAATAAGAAAACTTATACTCTTGAAGAATGGGAAAAACTGATTGATCCCCTTATTGAAGAAGCTGAATGCGAGTCCTGTGATCCAAAGGAAGTTATACTTGCAAGCCTTTTAGTAGGGTCAGGATATAGTCCAAATGATGCTTTTAAAAAAGCTGCCTGTTGGGAAGATGACGAGGAAAACGACTAAATCAGTTCTATAGTTACAAGTTTTCATACAACCTTTTTCTTTAAATTTGCAACTTTGAATCGGTGACTATATAGAATTCATAGTAAAACTTAATTTGTACATGTGCAAATTAAGTTTTACTATGTAAACCATATATATAATTATTCAAACCTTACTAATTTAATCCCTACAGCAAAGAAGAAAATTCCCATCCCGGCTAGTATCATCGAAGGCATAAGAGCAGCTTCAAAGCCATAGCCATCGATTGCTATTTTTTTCATTCCTTCAACAGCCCATTTATGCGGGGTAATATTTGCAATCACTAATAATATCTTTGAGGTTATGATTTCTAGTGGCCACATACATCCACCTAACATTGCAGTACTTGTCAGTACCACGGGAGTAATAGCTGAAAGCTGAGCATGGGTCTTAACAATCCCCGATAAAAACAGACCAAAGCATGTCATTGTAAATACAAAAGCCGCTGCTATCAACATAATTCCAACAATACTCGAACCCCAGTCTATAGCAAATATAAACTTTCCTCCAATAATCAGTATACTAATCTGAAATATGCCTATTATATAGGCAGCTACCATACTACCACCGAGTAGTGAGGCCTTTGATATCGGCGATATTAGCATTCTCTGCCATGTATTGTATTGTCTATCGTTTAATATAGTTCCGATACTAAATACCACTGTATAGGTTGAAAACAATATAGAAAATCCTATCATAGAATGCTTTAAATAGTTAAAGTTACCATCGCTTTCTGTACCTATCATTTCTCTTTTTACTTCAATTGGTTTTCTGTAGCTCCAAGATTCTCTAGTTCTATCATATACTCGGTTAATAAGGTCTTTTCTATCGATATCCTTAAGCTCTCCTATATAATCTGCTGTCATCTCTGATATTTGTATATTTGTAATCATTTTAGTAGATATATTAAATAATAGGTTTTCCAAGGTAAATATATATCTATCCTCTTTAATCTTTAAAATCTCAATTTTAGGAACTTCACCCTTATCAATACTACTACCAAAACCACTATTTAGAACAACAGCCGTTAAGGCCTTGCCTTCATCTACTAGTCTTATAGCATTATCATATTCACTCATCTCGTATTGAAAGGTGGGATCATTTTTAAGGTCATTTATAAGAAGCTGAGAATATCTGCTATCGTCCTGATCAATCAATAAAACTTTTGGCTGATATTTGTCAATACCCGATGTTCCAAATACAGCCGTAAGCCCTAATGCCATTACTGTCATAATTACGATTATCAGATATTCATCCCGCAGTCTCAGAATCCTTAGTTTAAGTATGCTAAGCATGCTTCGCACCCTCCTTTCTCCTTAGAATAAATATAGCTAAGGATATAAAGACCGTTCCTAAGCCCAAAAGTACTAGAAGGTATATTTTCAACTCACCTATACCGTATCCCATCATAGCCTTTAGGTATGATTTCAGTGCAATACCATTAATAGACAGTATACTCAACCTTTGCATAAACTTAGGTAGTATCTCGAGGGGTATAAAGCTTCCTCCAACCAATGCCATTATTTGAATTATTACACTATCAAAGGCAACGGACATCTTGTAGTTTCCTGATTTAAAGGTTGCCACTCCAATCATTGTTCCAAGCCCAGCCACTGCAAACATTGTAAAAATGCTTATAATCGCAACGGTAAATGTATTACCCCAATTTACTTTTAGAATAATACTAGAATACAGTATCATAATAGTTATTTGCAAAAATGAGAATACAAATATCATGAAAAACTTACCCGCTACAATCTTCCACTTTGCCGTACCAGCCATAACCATTCTTTGATAGGTCATATTATCCTTTTCTTCAAGTAGTGTTCTACTTCCATAACCGGCAGCAAATAGGATGAACATCGTTCCCATGGCGGCTGCATAATATTGAAAACTTGAAACCGGGTTCTTTCCTTCTAACTTTAAATATTCAATATCAATTCTTAAACTTTCTATATTGTCAGTAATTCCATTAATAATAGTTTCCATATCTTCAAAAGCAGTCTGACCAATTCCCTCTTCAAGGGCAGTCTCAATAAATACATTCTTTCCGATTATCATAGAGGAAACCATATCAGTAAATCCGCTAACTATCCCCTCGGTCACCTGTGCTCCTATGGTATATTCAGCATTTCCAAATACCTCTATATCAATGATGTTTCTAAAGGGAGTAATAAAGTTAATGGTCATATCATAAATGAAATTTTCCGGTAAAACTACAACACCTGCAACCTCTTTATTCTCTAACAGCTCCATTGCAGTCTCTCTATCTTCAACTCTATACTCAACTACCTTTTTAAGCTCATCATTTTCAAGGAATTTATCGAAAAATATTTCTTCTACACTTAGACCCTTGGCCGATTCAATTAACTGTTCCTTATCATCATCTTTTAGATTTGAACCTAAAAAGCCCCCATTCAAACTATCTTCAATTTTTTTCATATTTTCATCTACATTGTATTCTTTCACTATGGCTATTTGAAATTTTGCTAGATTTCCCACACCACCGCCTATAAATGAACCACTTAGGGCAAAGCTAAGTATAGTGCAAAGTATTATTGGCATAAGTATCATTGTTGCCAATGCTTTCCGGTCACTTAGAATTATCTTTAAATCCTTTCTTAATATATCTATTACTCTCATCTATGCCTCCCTCCTAATCCCTTAATGCTCTACCGGTTAGGTGCAAAAATACCTCTTCTAGATTAGGATTTTTAACATCTATGGAGATTATATTGCTATCTGTTTCACTCACCTTACTCAGGATATCTTTAAAAATTGTTTCTCCATTAACAGTAGTTAAAACTATCTCTTCTTCAATTATTTCAACCTTATCTATATAGCTTATCTCCTTTATACCGCCAATCAGCTTCTCAGTTATCCTATCAAAGCTTAAGCTGATTCTCTTACTTCCTTTTATGGTATCTATTAGTTCCTCCTTAGTTCCCGATGCAATAATCTTTCCTTTATCCATAATACTTATTCTACTACAGAGGTATTCTACCTCCTCCATATAATGACTAGTATATATAATAGTCATTCCTTCTCTATTAAGCTCTAAAACAGTATCTAAGATATGGTTTCTTGACTGGGGATCTATCCCAACGGTAGGCTCATCCATTATAAGAAGCTCCGGTTTATGCAAAAGAGCAGATCCTATATTTATTCTTCTTTTCATTCCACCGGAATACTTTTCGATTTTGTCCTTCAACCTATCCTTAATTCCTATGATTTCAGCTACTTCTTCAATCCTTCTTTTTAACTCCTTACCCTTTAAACCATATACATTTCCCCAAAACCTCAAGTTTTCATTCCCAGTAAGGGTTGGATACAATGCTATATCCTGTGGAACTACTCCTAGACTTTTCTGCAAGACTCTGGGTTCCTTTAATATACTTTTACCCTTGTATATTATGTCTCCATAGTTAGGGTTTATAAGGGTTGATATCATAGATATTGTCGTAGACTTTCCTGCTCCGTTCGGTCCAAGAAGTCCGAATACTTCTCCTTTTTTAACTTCGAAATTTATTCCATCTACTGCTTTTACATTTTTAAAATACTTCTTTAGGTCAGTGGCCTTAAGTAGAGTCATATTCATCCTCCTATTCCTTCTTCTCAAAGAGACTTTCAAACATGAATGGTATACCTTGATCTATTTCATCGGTGTCCATGGTATTTTCTTCAGTAAGCTCTGGAAACTTAAATTCTTGTTCCTTTTCAATATCCCAACGATTCATTTCTAGATAATATTCAAAACCGTTCATTCCCTCATGCTTTTCCCCCGTAAATCTTATATTAAATTCAATTTTTTCTTTAACTATATACCCATCTATATCTATAAATGCTATATATGATAGATTTTCAAACTTGCTTTCTTTTATAGCTTCTTTAAAGTTACTTATGGCATCGTTAAAGTTGAAATCCAGCTCCTCTTTCACGGACTTCCTTACATATGCTTCTATGGTTTCCTTAAGCTCTTTATCCTTTAATAAAATATCTCCCGACTCAGTTAAGAGCTTCTTAAACTGCTCTCCAGTTAATTTAATAGTATACTCAGTAACCTTTACTTCTCCTTCAGGTGTTGTCATTACACTATCTTTTCCAGCAAATACATCATCTCTTTTTATGGTATCAATCCAATTTTGGCCTAATTCTTCAATAGTTTTCTCTGAAATACATTCTTTACCTTCATTTTTAATGTCTTTATCTTCTAAATAATTTCCCATTAGCTTTTCATCAAGCACCAAATACTTGCCTAGTATCGGCATCTTTATAAAGCTTTCTTTTCCATTATTATAAAAGGTCATATCAAAGCCAAGCCCACCAAAGTTGAAGTAATTTCTTCCTATGGTTTTGTTTAAATCATTATCAAAGGTTAAGTTAAACTTTGACTCAAAATTTTTAAAGTATTTCAAATCCTTTATCTCTTCACTTGTTAGCCCCTCCGTATCAAAATCTATATTCATTTTGTAGTTTATTGACTCCTGGCCTCTTTTAATCTCATTAGTCTTGTTTACAGCCTTGATATATGCATCAAAATCATTCTTCTTGCAGGCAACTAATGAGATTATGAGTATAACTGAAAGTAAGACTAGTAATACTCTTTTCATGATAATCCTCACCCTTTGCGTTTTTATTTAACTATATTGTATAAAAAAAGAGATACTTTTTCTTGTATCTCTTCTCACATATCTATTATTAAAGGTATGACTTTTTGCATTATTTTTACAGATATTAATCATACTCTTCCCCATTTAAGGATTTTTTAAAGAAGCTTTCAACTAAGTATATATGATTATGATATAGTAATTCCGCCTCTGCTACATTCTTTTCCTTTATATGATGAATAATTTTTTCAAAGGCTTCAATGGTCTTCTCTCTGGTTTCTATACCCGCTGCTTTAAACTGCTCTTTGTCATCATATATTCGTTTTTTGATAACCTTCATTAGTTCAATAATGACAATATTATGGGTAGCCTCTGCAAGGGCAAAGTGAAAATCCATATCCCCTAGAAAAAAGTTATTTATATCTTCGCTAGGCATCTTCATTTTCTCCAGCGCAGCATTCAATCTCTCTATATCCTCATCTGTGCATCTATTTACAGCAAGAGAAATGAATTTTTCTTCTAGAAACATACGTACTTCCATTAAATCAAAAATAGGTGCTCTATTTAAAATGCTGTTTAGCTGAGAATTGGCATATTTATTTTCCTTATATTTTTCAGAAATAAATGTTCCTCTCCGCTTTATGGGCTCAAGATATCCCATAGTTGTTAAGGATTTTATAGCCTCCCTAACAGAGGATCTACTAACACCTAGCGTCTTGACAAGCTCTCGTTCTGAGGGTAATTTATCCCCTGGCTTCAATCTTCCTTCGTTAATTTCTTTTTTTATATACTCAGCGATATTAAAGGGTGTGCTACCTAAGCTGTTAGTCATAATTTTCAACTCTTTCATTCATAGTTACCCAAATTTTATCATAAAAACAGGAGAATTCAAGGATTTTGTTAAAAAAGGGGATATTTCATAAATACATCTTATGAAACTTCCCCCTTTAACTCCACTTATGATCCTATGATTCTAAACCCTTCTGGTAGTGGATCATCTGGGTCAAGTACCAATTGATTGAAGCCCATGATGTGTGCAGTTCCAGATACTTCAGTAACAACAGCATCATACTCTCCAACCTTTGTTTCTTCGACAATCTTACCTTCCATCACAGTATCAATGATGCTTTTATTTACAAGAACCTCGTCTCTATTTAATTCCCCAGTATGGTAATGAAGTGCAACTCTTCCACCGGTTCCAGTACCCGTAGGAGATCTATCTATTTGTCCATCGGCAAAAATACACACGTTCTTTGTTATAACCTTATTCTCTTCTCTAACTGGCTTTTCGAAGAAAATAGTTCCATAAAGCCAATTTACGCCAGAGGTCGGATGATTAAATTCCATAACAGCCATAACCTTATGCTTTATCTCCATTCCTATTTTTACTAACTGCTCCGCATATTCTGGGGTTACCTTTAGACCTATCTTACTAACATCTAAATATACATAGAAGGCACCACAGTAAACGACATCGACTATGATTTCTCCTATGCCATCTACATCCACTTTGATATTTTCTCTATATACAAAACAAGGTACATTTTGGAATCTTACCCTTTCAACCTCTCCATTTTTCACATCTGCATATGCCGTAACCCTACCGGCTGGAGTATCTATTTTAACAATATTTTCTCCTTCCTGAGCCACAAACATTCCGATTTCAATAGCTACCTTCGTTATCGCAATGATTCCATGTCCACACATTGAGCTTAATCCTTTATTGTGTGTGAACAAGACACCAAAGTCTCCATCCTCAGTAACTGCCTCAACGAGAATGCATCCATACATTCCACTATGACCTCTTGGCTCTAGCATCATTAGCTTTCTCAAATGATCATAGTTTTCCAGCATATATTCTCTCTTTTCAAGGATTGTTTTCCCATGAATAGGCGGCAAACCAGAAGTTACTATTCTTAAGGCCTCTCCTCCTGTATGGGCATCAATACAATCAATTCTGTGCTTAAAATGCATCATTTTAAAATTCCCCCTTCAATCTAAATTATTTAATCTTTATCACATGTTTATACTCTGTCCAATTCCTTTCTCCATAGCTTTTATATATATAAACTCCGCAACCACTAAATCAAATAGTGCCATACCTACGGATTTAAATAAAGTCGTATTTCCTTTTTTATTTACAATATTTGATTTATCTGATAATAGCTTACTAAAGAGTTTGACTTGTTCTTTCTTAATCCAATTATTTTTCAATGGTGTAGTAAGATCCCCCGATTCTTCCATAGCAAAATCAGTATCTATATACATATCATCTAATAACCTAAATAGAGCCTCCGGTAATTCTCTCATCTCAGGCTTATAGGAGCCAATTGCAACGATATGTTTTCCCTTTAATAAACTCTCATCGTCGGGTAATACTGGTTTATTTGATGTAGTAGTTGTAATAATTATTTCTGATTTTTCCACTAGTTCTCTAATATCTTCTACAATATTTATCTCTACCTCTGGCAGTTTTTCAGAAAGCTTTTCTTTAAAAGAATTCAGCTTCTCCTTAAAAATATCAAATACGTAAATCCTTTTTATATTTCTTGCCTTCGCTGTGAACAACAATTGATAAAAACCTTGAATTCCTGCTCCTACTAGTCCTACCGCCTGACACTTTTCTCCGGTAGTATGCCTAACCCCCACACCACCTACTGCTCCAGTTCTATATGCTGTTAAAGTCCCACCGTCAATTATAGCGATAGGCTTCCCCGTATCTACATCATTAAGAAGCATTACCCCTTGAATTACAGGTATTTTCTTTTCTGTATTCTTTTGAAAAACAGTTATTATCTTAGTTCCAAATATACTATCGGTAAAGCATGGCATATACAAGACTGTATCTTCTTTATGGTGTAAATGGATCCTATCTGGCATTTGAAAATCCTTTTTCTCATATATTTTAAAAGCCAATTCAATATTGTCCATTAATTCATCAAACGATACAAGGTTATCTATATCCTTTTGCCCCAAATATAGCATTAAATTTCCCTCCTTTTTACGCTTCTGGTCTGACCACACTTTATATATTCAATATTTTATTTAAAACTCCTTCTAATTATGTTTAAATTTTTTAATTATTTTAAATTTTCCTCATTATCATATTTTTGCCTCTAAAAAAATGCTCGCCATAAGGCGAGCATTAATACTTTATTAATATATTCACATCACATATATCCTCCTTGCTTCTAAACTATATATTTAGGACTTCTTCTGGAGTTTTATAAGGTCTATTTTGTTTTAATCCTGTTTCTTCTAAAGTTAACTTACCATTGTAAGTCGATAAACCGCTTCTTAAATGTTTGTTTTCTTTAAGAGCCTTAACAGCACCTTTATTAGCTATTTCAATTGCATATGGCAAAGTTGAATTACACAATAAAGTAGTTGCCGTCTGTGAAAATGCCGATGGAATATTATCAACACAATAATGAGTTATTCCTTCCTCAACATAAATAGGGTCATCATGTGATGTGCTTCTACAGGTTTCAATAGCACCTTTCTCATCACATGCTATATCAACTATAAGAGAGTTCTTTTTCATTAATTTAAGCATGTCTCTAGAAATCAAATGATCTTTTCTATGCTTTGGCCATAAAATACAATTGATTATTACATCCGATCTTTTCAAACACTTTTCAATATTCTCTGCATTTGAATATAGTAATTCAACATTTGGAGGCAAAGTATTTTTAGCATATTCTAATTGATCTAGGTCAATATCTAATATTGTAACCTTATTTCCTAATCCTGCTGCTAGCTCTGCCGCCCCTAGACCTGAATTTCCTGCTCCAATAATAGCTATTTCAGGAGTTTTAACTCCGTGTACTCTTGCAAGCATGATTCCATTTCCACCGTTAATTTTTTGTAAATATTGAATTGCCATTAGTAAACCGCCTTTACCAGCTATTTCACTCATTGGCTTGAGAAGTGGAAAATTAGTTTTATCTCCAGTTATATCTTCATAGGCTATACCTAACACTTTTTTTTCTAACAGCACATCGGTTTCTTCTCTATATGCATTTGAATGAATATAAGTCAAAAGAATTTGATTCTCTTTCAAATAATCATACTCCTGAGGTAATATTTCTTTAACCTTATATATCATCTCTGCTTTGTCATAAACGGACTTGGCATCACTTAGTATTTCAGCACCAGCATTTCTATAGGCCTCATCTGAAAAACCGCTTCCAACCCCTGCATTAGTCTCAACATAGACTTTATGATCTCTTTTAACTAGTTCTTTTACTCCATCTGGTGTTACTGCTACTCTATATTCATTGTTTTTTACTTCTTTTGGCACCCCTATTATCATTGTTATCTCCTCCAAATTATTAAAGTTATAATTAAACCAATCCAATTACAAAATATACTACTAGAGCTATACCTGCCGCTACTGAAGCATAGGGCAATTGTGTTTTAACATGATCTATATGGTCACTGGCAGCTCCGAAGGAAGAAAGTATTGTTGTATCTGAAAGAGGTGAACAGTGATCACCAAATACTCCACCACCGGCTACAGCTGCTATAGTAGCGTATACTAAAGTATTAACAACGTTTCCACTAAACGTAAATGCCAACGGAACTGATATCGGAATCATAATTGCATATGTTCCCCATGATGTTCCAGTTGAAAATGAAATGAATGCTGCTACGGCAAAAGTTAGTAACGGTAATAGTTTTGGAGTCAGCCATCCCTTTGTCGATTCGATTACAAAGTTTGCAGTTCCTAGATCTTTACTAATTGTGTTTATACTATATGCTAAGGCAAGAATAATGATTGCTGGCATTACACCCTTAATTCCTTGCACAGCCGTTTCTATTACTTTTTTAGGAGGTACTTTTTGCACTATTAGAGCAATAGATAAGTATATAACGGAAAACATAAAAGCTTCTAAGGTCTTAGCAGACCCCTTAATTGCATAAGTTCCTAATGCGAAGCCTATAACTATAAGCACCGGTAAAATAAAGTTTATAAACAATCTTGGCTTTTCCAATTCTTCTGCCATCTTTATTTCTGATAATTCAACACCCATCATAGGAGTTGAACCATCTGCAACTAGTTTACCTTCCTTTAATGCTCTTTCTTCTGCTCTTTTCATTGGTCCAAATTCTGGTATTATACCTAAGGCTATCAACGCTACCATTCCTACGGCAAACAAACCATAGAAATTGAATATGACAGATTTTGAGAAAATAGCCACTGCTTCATCATTTGTAACAATTGGTCCCAGGCCTACTAAGAGTCCTGCGATATATACACCCCATGCACTAAAAGGTACTAAAACACACATTGGTGCAGAGGTTGAATCACAGATATAAGCTAGTTTTTCCCTTGATATTTTAGCTTTGTCAGTTAAGTTTCTCATAACGGGTCCTACAAAAAGAGGTGAAAAATAATCACTAAAAAATATAAACATCCCTAAAAACCAGCCAAATAGTTGCACAAGCTTTCGAGAAACAATTTTCCCTTGAACCTGACGAGAAAATTCTTCCGTAGATCCCGTGAGCTGAAAGAAGGCCACTAAACATCCTATAAAAACTTCAATCATTAGTACCCATACAAAATCACCATTGCCTAATGCTCTTCCAAACAATCCAGATAAGCCCATTAGGCCTTCACCCGTTATAAATAGTCCTACTATACAGGCTATTAATAAAGACAGTATGGTTTCTCTAGTTACAAAAGCTAGAATAACAGCAATCAATGCAGGCAATATTGCTAAAATTCCATAATCACTCATATATGCACCTCCATAATTAATTATTTATCGCGATAAACTATTAGCTATATATAGCAATTCATGTGCCAAAATAGAAAAATCTATTGTTAATAATTTGACTTTCTCAGATTATTAACAATTTTCACAATTAATTTTACAATTCTCTCTTTGCTTCAAAAAAATGCCTTATTTTTAACATGACAAGTTTTGGTGAAAATGTGGCGAAAATTTGTCACACTAAAAAAAACATGGCGAATTTTCGCCATGTCTATATTTCAATGCTATGCTTTTGAATTTTATATTTTAGTGTCTGTCTAGGAATTCCCAAGAATCTAGCAGTTTTTGAAACATTACCCTCAGCTTTTATCAGTGTAGATAATATGATTTTTCTTTCATACTCACCTACAATTTCAGATAAGGACTTTCCTTCCTTCTCTTTAGTAAAAGTAACATTTTTATCATCATAGTATTCTATTTTAGTAGGCCTTTCATCTAAAATAGAGTCTAATAAATATGCAGGTAAGTGTTGTATATCAATTTTCCCCTCTCGAATAAAATGGGATGCTGACTCAATTATGTGCTTTAACTCTCTAACATTTCCAGGCCAAGGATATTTATAAAATAACACCTTTACTTGGTCAGTTACTCCATCAATAGATTTATCCATAGCATGATTAAACTTTTCTATAAAATAATTAACATATAGATCAATATCCTCTACTCTACTTCTCAAAGGAAGTAATTTCAAACTTACTACATTTAAACGATAAAATAAATCCTCTCTTAACTTTCTATTTTTTATTGCATCGATAGGACTCTCATTCATGGCTGCAATAATTTTCACATTTACACTTATATCCTTCGTACCACCAATTCTTCTAACTTTTCCATTTTCTAAAACCCTTAGTAGTTTAGCCTGTAGATCTATAGGCATTGAATTTATCTCATCTAGAAATAATGTTCCTCCATTGGCAGACTCAAATAGTCCTGGCTTATCAAGTGCTCCAGTAAAAGCACCTTTTTCCGAACCAAACAAAATACTTTCAAATAAAGTCTCCGGTAGTGCTGCACAATTTTGTGCAATAAATGGTTTGTTTTCCCTTATTCCTTCACTGTGAATTGACTGTGCATATAATTCTTTTCCGGTTCCCGTCTCTCC
The DNA here is from genome assembly GCF_050888315.1 of Wukongibacter baidiensis. Classification (NCBI taxonomy): domain Bacteria; kingdom Bacillati; phylum Bacillota; class Clostridia; order Peptostreptococcales; family Caminicellaceae; genus Wukongibacter; species Wukongibacter baidiensis. Next base: position 4,530,358 of record NZ_CP138202.1, on the reverse strand, counting down.
ATAGATCAATACAGGGGACCATGTATCTTTTGCCAGCTTTGCCTTTTCAATATTTTTTATCATTTTATTATTTTTTGTAACTATATCCTGAAATTTATATAAATCTTTATTAATTGCCATCTCAAGTTTTGAATTATTAATGTTTTTCATTTTTAGGTTACTAATTTGATCAATATTAGTAATATCCTTAGATAGTTCAATAGCTCCAATTACAATTCCACCACTTATAATAGGTAAAGTCAGATTTTGAGTAGCAAACACAGTATTCTCTAGATTTACGGCTTCTTGATATTCATTATATATTGGTCGACCTTCTTTTAAACATCTCAATATAGAACTGTCTTCTGCCCTTAAGCTTGGACAAATTTCTAAAATGTTTTTGTTTATATATTTTGTATAATCTGTTATTATGCCATTTTCTCCTAACCGTTTATTGTACCTAGCAGAGTGAACAATATTACCTCTCGTATCCGATATAAAGATCGCATCAATGTAATCTAATGGAGATTTAGAAAAAGACATAATTTACACTCCCTTACAACTTATTTTATACTTTGATTATTCTTTAGATTTATAAGTCATTCTTTACCGCAAATATGGCAAGTTGTGTTCTATCTCTGAGTTCAAGCTTGCTTAAAATTTTTGTAATATGATTCTTTATAGTTCCTTCACTTAGATACAACTCCTTTGCAAGCTCTTTATTATTCTTTCCATCCCCTACCAGCCTACATATATCCTTCTCCCTATTTGTCAAGAGTTCTACTCTTTTATCAATGTTCTCACATCTCGAGCCCTTCGCCATTTCAGAAAATTTGTTTATTACCTTTGTAGCTACCTCCGGTTGTATCAAAGCCCCACCTTCATATACGGTTCTAATAGCCCTAGCTATTTCTCCTGGGGTAGCATCCTTTAATAAATATCCCGATGCTCCGTTTTTTAAGGCCTCGTAGATATATTCATCGTCATTAAAGGTTGTCAGTACTATCACCTTTGTATCTGGAAAGTCTTGTTTTATAAGCTTCGTTGCTCTTGCTCCGTCCAGTTCTGGCATCTTGATATCCATAAGAACTATATGTGGTTTATTCCATTTGCAAAGCTCATATGCCTTCTTTCCATTGTTTGCAATTCCACAGATATTAATATCTTCTTCCTTACCAAGTATCATCTTTAGACCCTCAGTTAATATTTCTTGATCATCTACAAGCAGTACATCTATCATGCTTCCACCTCCAGTTTCATACTCCTAATTCGGTAAATATCCCTTCACAATAAATCCATTCCCCGATTCAAATTCTACCTTTCCACTCAAATTAGTTATCCTTTCCTTCATACCCTTTATACCATAACCTTCTTTTATTTGCTTGGCCCCGATACCATTATCCTTAATTTCGAACTCTATGGCCTCATTCTTATATGTGATGCATACCTCAACCTTTGTCGCCTTACCATGTCTTACAGCATTGGTCAGGGATTCTTGAACGATTCTGTATAATGCTATGTCTATGTTGGGATGTCTTTTAGTTAGTTCTCCGATGGTTTCAAATTCAATTTCTATACCAGCTGCATTAGAAAATTCATCTATTAAACATTCTATAGAATTTGTTTCTTTTTTTGTTTCTTCTATCCTTAAGGTCTCAACTACCTTTCTTACACTTAGTAGACCTTGCCTTGCCATTTCCTTTGCACTATCAATTAATTCCTTAGTCTTATCAATATCCTCATCTATCATATGACTAGAGATTTCCATCTGCATAATTAGGGCCGTCATGTTATGCCCTAGGGTATCATGTATGTCCCTAGCTATACGATTTCGCTCTTCTAGTGCTGCAAGCTCCTCAACCTTATCGGAATATTCCTTAAGCTTCTTATGGGTTTTTAGTAACTCGTTGTACAATAATTCCTTCTTTTCCTTTTCATCTCTATTATATTGAGCAAAATTTGCAATAACCAATATCAAAGCATTTATCAATAGGAAAAATGCCATCTGTGATAGACTGGCAAGATTGTTATTGTAGGATATTAATAATATGTACTTTATCAGTGATACTCCAACGGATATTATACTTATAATTAAGCTCTTATCTCGTTTAAGAGTTAGTGATACCTCCAATAGGATCACTATATAAAAGGAGTGGAAAAAGTAATTTATAAGAAATCTGGAATTATGCTCCAATAAATAGACTAAGACTATATCTATTAAGAATGAACAACTTAGCAACATCTCATTACGATATAGCCTCTTCCTGACAATCCCTAAAATAATATAGACTGCGAACAATCCTAAGAGCATATATAACCTAGTTCCAGAGGCATTTTCAAAATAGACTGCCATATAGAAAAGCAGTGATAGAAAAAATATTTTAATTGGCCTCAAAAGCCATCTTCTTTTTTCATTCATTTAAATTTCTCCTAAAAACATTGAGTATTTATACATATAATTAATATTCTAGCTTTTTTTAAGAATTCCTTTACAAAGTAACCATTCCAAAATCAAAATACAAAGGTTCTATTCCCTTTCGTGTCTATCCAACTTGATAATGACAATGTAGTTATTTACTGCTATAATTTAGGTATATTACCATTTTTTTAAATGTTCGAATTAAAGCTCCGAATTTTTGGATAGCATTTTCTAAAAAATAACATATAACGAGTTTATATCTATTAAGGAGAGAATAAACATATGAATTTAGCGTGGATTGAAAATTTTAAGATACGTACATATGATACCGATTTTAATAATAAAGTAAAGCTGAGTTCTATTTTTAATTTTATGCAGGAGGTAGCCACCAATCATGCTGATAGCCTGAGTATAGGTCTTGATGAGTTATCTAAAGAAGGTTTGTTTTGGGTTCTGTCTAGGGTAAAAATCGAAATGATAGAATTTCCTAAACTAGGAGATAAAATAAAAGTTGAAACATGGCCTAAGGGTATTGATAAACTCTTTGCTCTAAGAGATTTTAAGATTTATAATTCAGAAGACAAAGTTCTCGGAAAAGCAACCACGGCATGGCTAATAATCGATAGTAAAAAAATGCGTCCCAAAAGACCTAAGATTTTTTTAGAAAGGGTACGTAACTTCAAAGATGAACATGCATTATTAGAAGTCCCGGGGAAAATCTTAGAGTCCCAAAGCAAAGATATTGTCCTTAACAAAAGGGCTGGATATATGGATATTGATATCAACAAACATATGAATAATGTTAAGTACGTTGAATTAATATTAGATAGTTTTTCTAAAGATACCTTTAATGAAAAACAAATAAAAGAAATGCAAGTAAATTTCTTATCGGAAGTTAAATTCGGAGATGAAATTGAAATTTTTCAAGGTCCATATGAAAATATTAATAGTTGTTTTTATATAGAAGGTATACATAAGCATACAAATGCTAAGGTATTTAAATCATCTGTACAGTGGTCTGATATGTAATTAGTAAAAGATAAACGAGTTGTGAAAAATCTTTCTTAACCCGTTTATCTTTTTATTAATTATTCATTTTATCAGTAGATGGAAGTATATCAAGTATTTCAAAGGCTATTTGAAGTCTAAGCCTCTGATCATAATCATTTAAATCAACATTTAGTAGATTCATTATTCTCTTCAATCTATAGCTTAAGGTATTTCCATGGATATGAAGATAATCCTTTGTATAGGTCCAGTTCCCATTACTTCTGATATAAATTCTAATGGTATCAAGATATTCATTTCTTGAGTTTTTCTGGTAGTCTAAAAGAGGTCCTAGGGTCTTTATGATAAAATACTCAAGGTCCCTTTTATCATTCTTTAAAAGAAACTTCTTAATTTCCAGGTCATCATAAAAAAGATATAGATTTTCACCTTCTATTTCATCAGTCATTCTAAGGGCTTGTATTGCATTATAGTATGATGTCTTAAAATCATCTAATCTACTTATCTCATCACTGACTCCGGCCCTAACCTTCTTTTTGCCGTATCTACTGAAAAAACTTATATTATTTTCTGTAACAATATTATCTAAGAAATCTTTTATTTTTTTTCTACTGTAGTCATTGTTTAACTCTAATATGACAACGATCTTATTTCCTTTGATCATAGTTATAGAGTTTGAAAAAGACCTATTTATTTTTTCATTTATAATATTATAATAATATTTTATATATTTCTTTAATTCTTTTTCATATTTTTCTTGGCTAATAACCCCTTCGTCTCTTTCCACTTCAATGATAATTATCTTATGATTCCTTTTAAAACTAAATCTATAATTTTTAGAGCATTTCACAATATAATCCTTATTTTGATTCATGATAAGGCTTTCAAGAAAGTCCCCCTTAAGGGCTTGCTCCATATGGCTAAGTTCATTAATCTTTAAAAGCTCTAGGGCAAGTATAGTTACACCTCTTTCAATTGTAATCTTATCTAATTCCGAGTACTCGTCATTATCAGATACAATACAAAGCCAACCTAGGGTATCCATATTCACCATTATAGGTGAAAAATAAAAGTAAATATCCTTATCATTATTATAATAGCTAGATTTCTCATTCTCCCGTAAATACTTTATTAAATCACGAATTATTTCTTTAACATTATCTAGATTAGTATAGTAACTAAAGCTATAGTTATAAACATTGTAGAACAAATCAATAATAAACGCATCTCTACTTAGTAATGAAGTTATTTCAGAAAGAATATCCTCAACACTGAGTCCATTTAGTACCATTTCTGTGAATTTACTATGTAATCCCGTAGAGTATCTATATTTGTTTCTTTCGAGCTCCAGCATTTTATTATATTTTTCTAGTTCATCATTATTTTTTAATTGCTTTTCATAGTTTTGCGCATTAATTATAGCAATAGTTGCCTGTACAGATATAGCTTCTAAGAGAGATACATCCTCCTGTGTAAGTACACCATTGTTTTCAAAATTATCTATGACTATTACCCCTATACATTCTTCTCTATATATTAAAGGGCAACATATTGAACCTAAAAGCTCATTAGGCTTTTTATTTAAAGAATTTTCTAATATGCTCTTATTTTTCTCGCGCATGGTCCCCATGGCCTCATTTATTTCCTTTGAATTACTGAAAAATATTGGTTTCTGTTTTAAAAATGCAATTCCGGTCATTGACTCTCCTGGATATAAGTTTACCTCAACAATATTGTCATCAAATCCTATAAAAGCTCTAATCTCCAGCAACCCAGTAGCCTTATTATACAGAAAAATTACTCCCGTATCTCCACCCTTTATTAGGTCTAGAGATTTTTTTAGTAGAAAGTTCAATATATAATCTGTATCTTGAGTTGAATTTAGCAGCTTGCTAGCTTCTAATAACTCCTGCAGTTTATCTATTTTTTTCAATGAATTATCCATATAATAAATGCTCCTAATATAAAATTTTATCTTATATTTTCCTTACTCTCATCATATTAAAATACACCAAATTTGTCTATAAAATTTTGTTGCTGACAACATAGAAAATCGTAGATAAAATTGATAGAATATTTAGAATATAAGTTCAATTATTAAAATAAGGGGGTTTACACATGAGTTTATTAATGGCATTTTCTGTCGTTCTAGTGATTTTATCTATCGGCGACATAGTGTCAACTAAATCAAAAGCATTTATTCCATCGGTTTTTGTTGCCGCATTACTATTCCTATTTGGATTTTGGACTTTCTTGCCTCAAGACGTTGTTGCTCTTGCAGGATTCCAAAAGCCAATCATTTACCTATCCATGTATTTATTGATAACTCATATGGGTACACTGTTAACTGTTAGGGAATTAATCAGCCAGTGGAAAACCATTACCGTTGCTCTAGTTGGTATTGTAGGTATTTGTCTCCTCACCCTTACAATAGGTAGAGCTCTTTTTGGTTGGGAAACAGTTGTAATAGCTACTCCTCCACTTACGGGTGGTATTGTTGCTGCAATCATTATGTCTGAAGCCGCTACTGCACTGGGTATGGAGGATCTAGCAGTACTCGCTATTGTTACTTATGTAATGCAAGGCTTCATTGGTTATCCTCTTACAGCCCTTATGCTGAAAAAAGAGGGCACAAGACTTTTGAATGGCTTTAAAGGTGGTGAATTTAGTACTTCTAATGTTGATGAAATCGCTTCAGCTAAAGAAGCCACTACCAAGAAAAAACTCATACCTGCTCTTCCAGAAAAGTATACTACTACCTATATCATCCTTGCAAAACTAGGTATAACTGCTTGGGTTGCCGTAAGCTTTGCTAACTTGATCAAGCCTATGGTTAATATTTCACCCTTTGTAATGTGTCTTTTCTTTGGTGTAATTGCCCAGGAACTAGGTTTTGTAGAGCAAAGACCTCTTAATCTTTCAAGTTCCTTTGGATTCTTGATTACTGGTCTTATGGCATTTGTATTTGCAGGCCTTGCCAAGGCTACACCTGCAATGCTTGGTAAGATTGCTCTTCCTCTTGCGGGAATAATACTTCTAGGAGTATTCGGTATGTGCATTCTTTCAATGTTTGTTGGCAAGAGATTAGGATACACTAAGGAAATGTCCTTTGCTGTAGCCCTTACAGCCCTTTACGGATTCCCTCCAAACTACATTCTTACAGAGGAAGCTGCAAAGGCCCTTGCCGAAAACGAAGAGGAAAATAAATTTCTTATGGATGAAATGCTTCCTAAAATGCTTGTTGGTGGATTCACAACGGTTACAATTGTCTCCGTAATAATTGCCGGCATTTTCGCTAATCTATTGTAAGTTTAAAGTTTATTCATTATAGGCCGAACACCTCTTTAACTCTAGGGGTGTTCTCTATATGAAAAAAGGAGGAATTATTTTGGACCATAAAATAAGCTGTTCCTGGGAAGGTCAGATGAAGTTTAAAGCAGTTGATGAATTCGGTAATGAAGTATTTATGGATGTCGGTCCCTCCGCTGGCGGCAATAATGAAGGATTTCTTCCAATGCCAATGCTTCTAGTAGGGCTTGGTGGGTGTATGGGAGTAGACGTGAAAATGATTCTTGATAAAATGAGGGTAGGAATTGAAAGTATAAATGTAGAAGTAATAGGAGAAACCGATGATGGAACTCCAAAAACATATAAGGAAATAAAACTCAGGTTTTCTTTCAAGGGCGAAAACTTGAATATAGATAAACTAGAAAAGGCAGTAAAATTATCTGAAGAAAAATACTGCAATGTTAGCGCCATTCTATCAAAATCAGCAAAGATAGTTCATGAAATCTTGATACTATAGGATTTTGGAGGTAAATATTATGAAAACAAATCTAGGTAGAATTAAAAGAGATATCGAAGAGCTCTCAAAATTCAATGCCACTCCCAGTCAAGGTCTTACAAGGTTTTCCCTTACGCCTGAAGACAGAGGAGCAAGGGAGTATATAAAAAATGAGCTGTTAAAGCTCGGTCTAAATATTTATGAAGACCCTTCCGGTAGTATATTCGGCAGGCGCAGTGGAGTCGATGGCACTCTTCCTGTAATCATGATAGGATCACATTTTGATTCTGTAAAAAATGGTGGTAATTTTGACGGCCCCGCTGGTATAGTCATGGCTCTCGAGATCATGAGAGTGCTTGAAGAAAATAATGTCAGAACTAAGTACCCTATTGAGTTTGTCGGTATGATTGAGGAAGAAGGCGGCAGATTCGGTTCTGGTGTATTTGGAAGTCGAGCAATGATTGGTAAAGTATCAGTAGACCAGTTACATAATAATAAGGACGAAAACGGTATATCTATGGCTAAGGCCTTAAGAGATTTTGGCTTTAATCCTGAGGAAATTGGAAAAGCCATAAGGAATCCTAATGATATAAAGGCCTTTATTGAGCTTCATATTGAACAGGGTCCTATTTTAGAGTCAAGCAATAAGGATATAGGTATCGTGGATTTCATAGTTGGTATTAATGAATTCAAAGTTATACTAATGGGTAGACCTGACCATGCTGGTACTACTCCAATGCATATGAGATCAGATGCTCTTAGTGCAGCATCTAAGGTTATTTGCAAAATCGATGGCTATGCCAAGGATGCTGGGGAAGGTACTGTAGCTACCGTTGGCGTACTGAATATCAAACCAGGAGCAGCTAATATAGTCCCTGGAGAAGTTGTATTCACTGTTGATATCAGATCTAAGAACTCCGATTGTATAAAAGAAGTAAAAAATAAAATTGTTGAAGCTTTGAGGGCAGAAACTACAGGCTCTGGCGTAGAGTTAGATATAGTAGAAATGCTGGATGTAAGTCCAGTTAAAATGTCTGAGGAAATAATAAAAAGTCTTGAAAAAAATGCCCAATCAAGTGGCTTTTCATACATTAAAATGCTTAGTGGTGCAGGACACGATGCAATGATTATGTCTGCAATAACAGATGTTGGTTTAGTTTTCGTCCCTAGTAAGGATGGCAGAAGCCATTGTCCAGAGGAATGGACTGATTATGAAGACTTACAAAGGGGTATTGAGGTTATATATAATACAGTACTTGATAAAGGGGAGGCGCTTTAAATGAGTGTTAAAGAACTGGCAAAGAAATATAAGCAATATTCTATTGATTTGAGAAGAGAGTTTCATATGAATCCTGAACCTAGTATGAAGGAAGAAAGAACCTCAAATAGAATAGTTGAAGAACTTGAAAAAATGGGAATAGATTGTAGCAAAGTAGCTGGAACCGGAGTAGTCGGAATCATTAAAGGAGCTCAGGAAGGCAAGACTATAGCCCTTAGAGCCGATATTGATGCCCTTGAGGTAACAGAAGCCAACGAAACAGAATACAGGTCAAAGGTTGATGGACTCATGCACGCTTGCGGTCACGATGCCCACGCCGCAGGACTACTTACGGCAGCTAGAATATTAAATGATATGAGGGATGAGCTAAAAGGAACTGTGAAATTGATCTTTCAACCGGGTGAAGAGATTGCAAAGGGAGCTAAGAAAATGATAGAAGAAGGTGTCATGGAGGGTGTCGATGGAATCTTTGGCATTCATGTATGGAATGATGCCGAGGTTGGAAAGGTCTCTGTAGAAGCTGGTCCACGTATGGCCTCCGCTGGAATATATAAGATAAATGTTACTGGAAAAGGCGGTCATGGCTCTATGCCCCACCAGGGCGTAGATGCATTGCTTGTTGGCTCAGCAATAGTTATGAACCTCCAAAGCCTTGTTAGTAGAGAAATTAGTCCTTTAGATCCAGCCGTAGTAAGTGTAGGCATATTTAATTCGGGAACGAGGTTTAATATTATCGCTGGTGAAGCTTATCTTGAAGGAACTACTAGATGCTTTAGTATGGAAGTTAATGATGCCTTTGAGGAAATGATTAAAAGGGCAGCAGAAAATACTGCTAAAAGTTATAGAGCAACGGCTAAATTAGACTATGAGCAGCTTGTTATCCCTACAATAAATGATCCTGCAATGTCGGCTATAGCTGAAGGTGCAGTTGAAAAAATAAGTGGAAAAGATGGTCTGATAACCTATGAGAAAACCACAGGCGGAGAGGATTTCTCTTACTTTACACAAAAAGCTCCGGGAGCCTTTGCCTTTGTTGGTGCAAGAAACGAAAAGAGACTTGAGTACTTCCCCCATCATCATCCTAGATTTGATATTGATGAAGATGCTCTTGAAACTGCTTCTGCATTATACGCTCAATTTGCTATTGATTTCTTGAATAAATAGACCTTAAATTATTTATGCAAATCTCAAATGAATTGTTTATGCTTCATATTCTATATAGATGAGAGGGATTGGAATGGACTATAAAAAATTATTAGAAAATCAAAGGGATTACGTTATAAAGCTCAGAAGACACTTTCATGCAAATCCAGAGCCTAGCTGGGGTGAATTTGAAACATCAAAGAGAGTAAAAGAAGAACTAGAATGCATGGAAATTCCTTATATTGAAATGGCTGGCACAGGAGTTGTCGGTATTATAAAAGGCGGACTGCCTGGCAAAACTGTTGCCCTAAGAGCAGATATTGATGCCCTTGAGCTCACTGAGACAAATGATATAGAGTATAAATCTCAAAATCCAGGGGTAATGCATGCCTGTGGCCATGATGGTCACACCGCCATGCTTTTAGGTGCTGCTAAGGCCTTAAACGAAATTAAAGACTCCATTAAAGGAACTATTAAACTGATCTTCCAGCCGGCAGAAGAAATGGTTCAAGGTGCAAAAAAAATGATTGATGAAGGTGTATTAGATGGTATTGACGGCTTATTTGGTCTTCACCTATGGTCAGGTCTTGAGACTGGAAAGGTATCAGTAGATCCTGGTCCTAGAATGGCTTCTGGAGATCATGTCATCATAGACATCATTGGTAAGGGTGGTCATGGATCTATGCCCCATCAGGGCGTTGACGCTGTAGTCGTTGCTTCATCCCTAGTTATGAACACGCAAGCAGTCATCAGCAGAGAGATAAATCCTCTAGATACGGTTGTTTTTTCAATAGGATCACTTAAGTCCGGAACAAGATTTAATGTTATAGCTGGCGAGGCTCACCTTGAGGGAACCGTAAGATGCTTTGACCCAGAGATAAGATTACAGCTTCCAGAAATAATAGAACGATATGTCAAAAATACAGCCGATACATACAGAGCTAAGGCAAAGTTTCAATATATTTTTGGAACTCCTCCAACCATTAATGATGAAAAATGTTGTTCTCTAGCTAAAGAAACTGTTTTAAGCATGCTTGGAGAAGAAGGTTTAGTTAAGTTAGATAAGACAACGGGAAGTGAAGATATGGCTTACTACCTAGAAAAAGTGCCAGGTTTGATAGCCTTCGTAGGCTCCGGTAGTGCTGAAAAGGAAGCAGATTTTCCTCATCACCATCCAAGATTCAATTTAGATGAAGACAGTTTGGCTATAGGTACTGAATTGTATTTTAAGTTTGCTCTGGATTTTCTTGAGAAATTTTAAATTATTAAAGCCTAGACTATAAAAGTCTAGGCTTCAGATTGTTGACAAAGTCAACAGGATGGTAGGCTGTTGAGAAATCTGAAGTTCGAGGCGTGCTGAAAGCGAGAGACCGAAGCGTATACAGACATACGTAAGGGTTCTTGATTGAAGCCACAACGAAGAAATTCGGGTTTGTCAACAGTCTTAAGCCTAGACTATAAAAGTTTAGGCTTTATATACTTATCTAAACCTCTTTAGATTATCTTTATTAAATGTCCATTCTGGCGTAACTATTGTTTCTACATCCTCTAGAGGATACCATGGACTCATATCATCATCCTTAGGATTTGCTAGTATCTGTATATCTTGAGCTGGCATATAGCTCTGTGCCAGCATAAAAAGCTTCTTATCAGATTTATTACCTACAGCCATATCGACTACTATAACAGCATGTCCAGGACTTCCTCCTTGAATGAAAACATCACCAATTTGCATATTTTCAAGATCTACAGCCTCAAGCTCCTTAGACAATGACAATGTCCCAGCATACATAAATATTAGCTCCATATAATTTCGAAAATCATTATATGTATTGGATTTTTGACTTTTCTTTATATAGCTAGTATTGTTTCCATTGACCTTTACCCTGTAGCCCTCAATCCATTTACTATAGTCTACTCTGAATCCATTGGTGAAGTTAAAATGAATTTCATCGTAATCGCCTCTACCGTATAGATACTCACCCCTAAGCCTCATAATTGCATCGGCACATTGTTGTAGATTCTTTTTGCCTATGTCCATATTAACTACAGCTTCATATACACCGCGGTTTTCCTTAGTGCTTCCATTGTAAAACAATACCTTTGATCCATGAGGTTTCAACTCTAAACTTCTTAAATATCGGGCAAAGGAACCCTCCTCAGTTTCAATTCTTCTGTATCCTTTAGGTACATTAAATCTTTGAGCTAACACTGTACCCTCTTTATTTATTATCTTTATCCTTGGTTTAACTTCCTGCGTGGCTACGACCTTCTCATTCTGTTCTTCTTTAACATCTACATCTAGCTTTTCTGATTGTTCCTTTACGCCACATCCTGTAAGAACGCTTAAACTCAAAATGAAACATACTAATGACTTCAATTTACTATCCTCCTAAGTTATATATTGCCTTTATAAGTATTATATTAATAAAACAGTTAATCTAGTCAATTTACTCCACATAAACACCTTCGGTTGTTGTTTCCATAATTCTCTTTATTCTTTTCTCAATACCTAAATGGCTTTTCAATTTTTCATCTACTTTATTGAGCTTTCGTACAGAATTGTTTAGCTTATTTAATCTAATTAGTGAATTCACAAAAGTCATCGGCTCTACTCCACTTTCCTTGATAACATAATCATCAGCTTGATTCTCTTGAGCTCTGTTGATGTATTTTATTATAAATATCAACATGAAAGTTATTGCTATTGCTATAAATGCCCCTAATATGTTGTCCTTATTGAGCATTATAATGGCTTGCCAAATAGGCAAAGTAGCAATTACATGCACTATTTTTCTAATTAATAAATGATGTTTACTTATATGTCCTATTTCATGAGCGACTATTGCTTCTATTTCTTCTTCTGAGAGATTATCTATCAAATATTCCGTCAGATATATATTTTTCTTAAGTACACTATACACAAAGGCATTCGCATGCTGCCTTTTTTTTGTTGCCAAAACATAAAAAGTTACATTATCGAAGCCCAATTTCTTTACAAAATTATTCAATCTTTCTGTTAAATCACTATCCTCCAACGGTTTTGGTTTTAACATATGCTTCGTTATATTAGGCATAAATATTATAATTAACATAAAAAATATAAATGGTACTATAGTAAATGAAAGCATTCCAAACATACTATTTACTACTTCATTATTAGAAACAACTCTATTTATATAAAACATCACTTCTAGCGAAGCTGTAATGATACTAACTGATTTTATAATTGCCCATATTTTTTCCTTTATTGTTGATACGTTTTTTCTTGTTAGCCTCTGGGTATTGTGATAAACCATATTATCTATAATCAAAGCTATCATATAACTTACTCCGCTAAATAAAATAATACCAAATAACTCCCAATATTCTGCGGACACTGTACTTGAACCTATTATATGACCATATATGAAAGAAGAGAGAATATATACAGGGGTTTGAATATATATAGCAAACATCTTTGCCGCATAAATAGCTTCATCAACTGCTTCATTATTTTTAAGCTTCTTCTTCACAATATGTACTTTAACCAAAGAAATAATAGCACTTCCTCCACAAAAAATCGCAAAAGAAAATACAAAAAATACTATCATAATGATTGTAGCTATACCTTCTATGAAATCCATCGTACACCTCCATATTTCCTATACTTTATTTTAACCTTCTAAGCTATATACTAACTTTATAAGCATTATATACATGAGGCCTTTTATAACTTCCCAATATTAGAGACAGACTACTCTATCTGATTTCTAACTTTTTTATATTTGGGAGTTCTTTAATCATCTCCATATTTTGAACCTTACTTTTCATAATACGTATTTCTTCTAGCGATTCTAATTCTTTTATTTTGCTAATATCTTCTATCTCTGCTTTGTAAATTACTAGCCTTTTTAGGTTCTTTAGCTTTTCTATCCCATTTAAACTGCCAATTTTACAAAAGTCCAAATCTAGCTCTTCAAGGGTGTCTAATTCTTTAATTAGTGACAAATCATTCAAATCTAGTCCCCACGTTTCCAATCTTCTAAGTTTCGGAAATTGCTCCTTTGTCAGTCTATTATTTACTTTACAATCATCAAGATTTAATTCTTCTAAATGATTTAATTTCCCTGCTTTTAATAAGTTATCCAATATCGCTTCATCTAAAGCTAACTTTCTTAGATTAGGCAAAGAAACTAATACATTAAAATCTCTAATTCTTTTAGCATTGCGTAAACGTAACTTTTCTAAATTTATTAAATTATCTAATCCCTCTAGGCTATATACATGATCTAAGCTTCCTATAGATAGATATCCTATCTTCTCTAAGTTAGATTGAGTTATACTTTTTGTATTCCAAGATTCTTTGAGTTTTTCTTTTACACACTGTTCAAGCCCTCTATCCTTTATCAATGCATCTTTTCTCATATATGTATTTATAGATAGGGCTAATGGGATTATAAGAACAATAGATAATATTTTCACCCATTTATATTTTGAACCATCTTTAAATACGTAATAAATAGCTAGTATTGCAAAATAAACTGCTATTTGAATATCCAATCTTAAGTATATAATTTGTGATCTATCTAGAATCAAATTTAATATTATTATTCCCCATAACAGTAGCAACTCTTTTTTATAAGTCCTTTTAAGTAATAAATTTTGAAGACCGTATACACCAAAATATATAAGCATTGCAAAAGAAAAATAATTAAGAAAATTAAACGGATATAGGATTAGTATTACTAATAATGCACTTAAATACATTAATATATTTTTCTTATAGTCTTGTTTGATTTCCTCATCCATAGACCTACTCCCCTTTAAAATCTGTTCTTAGAATTATTATATTATAGAATAGCCTATCTAATCTACTTGTTACATACCAACATGTATATTTGTGGTCATAGTTTACATAATTGACAATCTTTTCATTTACTCAATTATCTAATTCTATATTTAATTAAGTTCTCCTCTAAAATTACTTGTTACTCACTTTTCTATCACATTATTGCTATCCTAGATTTAATTATAAAGTAAAAAAGAGCTAGGCTTGAAGAATTCTCTTATTCTTCATAAACCTAGTCTTCCTCTTTACTTAAATATATCTCATATTCTTTTATTCATCTTTTAAAGCATATAACCCGTGTCATCTACTCCACACTATTACATATATTGTTTAACAGTTAATCAGATATTTTTTTTGTCGTACTTAAAACAAATTTAATAGCTGCAAAGTAAGCATCTCGCTCCTCATCACTCAATTTCTTTATCTTTTTAACAATACTATTAGAGAGTATTTCAAGTAACTCAGATATAAATTCATCACCTTTTTGAGTTAAGATTAAATGGCTCACTCTCTTATCCTTTTCGTTTTTTATTTTTTCTACAAACCCAAATTTTATTAATCTATTAGCAACAGGTGTAAAAGCTCCCTTTACAAGGTTTAACCTTTGACTTACTTGGGACATAGTTACTTTTTCAGCGTGCTTAATAATAATAAGCGCTTTTATATGAGTATCCTTAATTCCCTCGGGAAAATCAAAATTATCCTTCAACTTAGAAAAGAATGTCTTCTCTATAATATAATCTAATTCAAAAATGCTACTGATATCAATATCAAACACTTTTTATCACCTCTTCTTAGTTTTATTATAACACATCATTTTGTCCATTCAAGAATATAGTTCAAAAAAAAACTATTTGACACATTTAACAATTGATGTTATCATCATAATAGTTCAAATTAAAACCAATTAGAAATCGAGGTGTAGTAAGAATGGATAAAACTAAACAACTAAGGACTGCACCTATTGGTAAATTGCTTACTCAATATTCAGTTCCTGCAATAATCGCCATGATAGTTAACGCCGTTTACAATATTGTTGATAGAATATTTATAGGTCAATATGCCGGTGAAAATGCTTTAGCGGGCTTAACTGTTACCTTTCCAATGATGATGCTAATTATAGCTTTTGCTAGTCTAATAGGCTCAGGTAGTGCTTCAATTATGTCCATCAGACTTGGAAAGAGTGATAAAGAAGGAGCAAGTCAAACCTTTGGTAACGTATTAACTCTGGGAAGTATTGTATCTATTGTGCTCATGATAGTGTGTTATCCAAACATGAAATCAATCTTAACTTTATTAGGAGCAGATTCAACCTTGCTTCCCTATGGTACTGATTACATGAGTATTATTTTAATTGGATTCTTATTCCAAATGACATCCTTTATTTTAAGTAGCTCTGTAAGAATAGAAGGTTATCCTATGCTTTCTATGATATCGATGTTAGTTGGTGCAATAACAAATATTATTCTTGACTATTTATTTATAGGTATATTTAGCTGGGGAGTTAAAGGGGCTGCTATAGCAACTATTACAGGTCAAATAATAGGGTTTGGAGTTTTAATGGCTTTCTATTTAAGAGGGAAAAGTATGTTATCTATCACAAAGGAAATTTTTATTCCTAAATTTAAAGAAATTAAAAACATAGTTAGTATAGGCTTTACTTCATTTTTATCAACAATTGGAGCAAGTGTAGCTTCCATATTCCTAAACCGTTCATTGATCACTTACGGAGGAAATGCAGCAATCACTGCCATGGGAGCTATAAGTAGTCTATCGACTCTATTTATAATGCCAATGATAGGTATTCAACAGGGTATGCAACCAATAATAGGTTACAACCATGGAGCAAGGCTTAAAAAGAGAGTAAACAAAACTCTAGCATTAAGTGTTATAGCATCATCTATATTTGCTATATTAGTATTTATTGCTCTACAATTATCTCCTGAAAGCTTTATGTCTATGTTCTTGAGTAAAGAGTCTAGCACTATGTCAGTGGCGGTTACAGGATTAAGATATAATATTCTTATGCTACCAGTATTAAGTATAGGATTTATTGGGGGAGCATACTTCCAATCAATAGCTAAGAGCAAAGAGGCAATTATTTTAGGATCTCTAAGACAGTTTGTATTATTGATTCCCCTTGTAATAATCCTACCACAATTTTTTGGATTAACAGGTGTGTGGTTGTCTACACCAGTTGCTGATGCTATTACAATTGTATTAACACTTATAGTATTAATCAGGGATGTTAGGCGTCCTTATGAAGCAGAAAACAAAACGGACAAAATCAAATTAGCAGGATAGTGTTTAGTTCATCATCAATATGCTTTCCAAAAATATGAAACAGTCAATGTTTTTAAAGACACCATCGTCATTTGTATTAAATACAGCAAAAAACACTATGAATAACTGAAATTCATAGTGTTTTTTATTATGAAAGTAAAAAATTAAATTCTTTATTAAAATGTATTTTTATTCAATCTATGAAACTATTTCAACGGTTTCTTCTTGGGTCAGTTCATTTTCCTTATTTTTATCCTTAGTATTTGCAAAATACACTGCAAAGATTACTAATACTCCCCCAATAATCTGGTAAAAGTTTATTCTTTCATCCAATATAAAATAACTCGCTATCACGGTTACAACGGGAAGTAAGTTTAGAAATAAGGATGTTGTAGAAACGCCTAAGTAATCCATTGCATAAATGTATAGGTAATAGGCTATTGCCGAACAAAATATACCTAGAAAAATAACATTTAAAACTATCGTGTTATCTATTAGACTCCAATTAGTCGTTTCAAAAAGAACAAAAGGGACTAAGAAAAGGGTCCCAAATAGCGTCTGAAAATATACAATGGCTATCTGAGAGTATTTCTTGTATAATGGTTTCGTTATAATACTATAGGCCACCCATACAAGAACAGCCCCAAACATCAATAGATATCCCTTCAAGGAGTTTGCAGAACCTCCTCCACTATTAAATCCTACAATCAAATACACTCCGGCAAAGGATACAATAACACTAATGACCTTTTTCTTTGTTAACTCTGCTTTTAGAAATATTATTTCTGCAATTAGTGTGAAAATTGGTATAGCTGCAATAATTATTGAAGCTGAGGATGCTGATATATACTGAATTCCGTTGTTTTCAAAATAAAAGTAAGCACTTACTCCTATAAATCCTGACAAAGCTAACATTGGAATGTCTTTTTTATTCAGTCTCTTTTCCTTTTCCATTATCAGATAAATTATTGATAATACAACTGATCCAATTAAAAATCTAACAAGTGCTAGAGTCATCGGTGGTAAAACACCTACAGCTACTTTCATACTTAAAAATGACAACCCCCAGATTATAGAAGTTGCTATTATGGCTATTAGTGGCAATGTTTTCTTTCCGTCCATACCGCTATCCCCTTTTTTGGTGTATTTATAAATATACCTCGCTAAGTATTTATATCAAACACCTCTATTATACACCACTATTATGATTAATTAAACCCTTCATAGCCATAACGTATCCATATATTCCAAACCCACTTATTTGTCCAATACAAGCAGGTACGGTAACGGATTTTTTCCTAAACTCCTCCCTAGCATGGACATTACTGATATGTACTTCAACGGCAGGAATCCCAACTGCCTTTAGTGCATCTAATATTGCAATGCTATAGTGGGTATAGGCAGCTGGATTAATTATTATTCCATCGTATTTTCCATAGGCACCTTGGATATAATTTACTAGATCTCCTTCTATATTACTTTGAACAATATCAACATCTATTTCAGATTTCATAGCTTCTTCTTTAAGATACTTACACATCTCTTCATAGGTTGTATTACCATAAATACTCTTTTCCCTTATACCTAAAAAATTGATATTTGGACCGTTTATTATCAGGATTTTCAAGTTTTTCAACTCCTTTGCAAAGCTTTAAAGTTCCAGACTCTCTAGAAGTCTATTTATTACATCATTCATACTGTCATCATTTCTTACTTCATAATCACAATATTTCTTATATAATTCAATTCTTTCTTCATATAATTTATAAAGCTTTTCCTTTCCATCCTTTAGCAAAGGACGACCTTCTGTTTCTACATCGGATATTATCTCTTCAACTGATCTATTAATAAATATAATTATACCATTTTTCCCGAGAGCTTCCATATTACGAGGAAATTTCACTACCCCTCCACCCGATGATATTACATAGTCTTTGTGCTCACTTACTTCTTCTACTGCACTGGTTTCTAATTTTCTAAAATATGCTTCTCCATCATCCTTAAATACATCCGGTATAGATCTACCTTCCTTTTCTTCTATATAATGGTCTACATCACAAAATTTCATATTCAATCTTTGAGATAAAAGCTTTCCTATCGTTGTCTTGCCACATCCAGGCATACCTATAAGTACTATGTTTTTATTATTGTTTTGCATGATTTATAACCACCTTTTCTAGAGTCCAAGTTGCAAGTTCCACAAAAAAAATCATTTCTCTAGAATTAATAAAATCTACTATAGATAAACAACATTAACACTCAAAATAAATTTCAAAGAAAATAATGAAAGCTTCTACATTTTTTCTTTGAAATTTATTAAACCTTAAAGTTGATTATCTCTATATTAAATACTTTCAACTATTCTCTCATATATCCTATCAATTACTTCACCGCTAATATCTATTTCATTCCAAAGCTCCTGAGCTTTTACCGCCTGCCCAACAAGCATATATAGTCCATTTACTGTTTTAATACCTTGTTCTCTAGCATCTTTTAGGAATAGGGTTTCAATTGGATTATAAATTAAATCCACTGCCACATCAAAGTTTGATATATCTTCTTTTTTAATGGGCGAATTATTGGTCTTCGGATACATTCCACACGGTGTAGTATTTATTATTATATCTTGCTTACCTGTCTCTTTTATATCATCATAGGATATTACCCTATAATCTGTAAACTTCTCTTTTCCCATATTTCTATCTCTGCTTACAAGGGTTATATCTCCAATGTTTTTGTCAATTAAGTATTGTAACACGGATTTAGCTGCTCCTCCTGTACCTAGTACAACAGCTTTTTTATTTTCTATATTAATATTAAATTTGTTTAGCATAATACCAAAACCAAAATAATCGGTATTGTACGCAAAGGTTTTATCATCTTTGAAACATATGGTGTTTACAGCACCAATCTTTTTAGATTCCTCGGATATAACATCCAAATATTCCATAATATCTACCTTATATGGAATAGTCACATTTACTCCCTTAGCACCAAGTGCCTTCAATCCATATACTGCATTTTTTAATTCTTCTTTTTTGACCTCAAATAATTGATAATGTCCATCTAAATTAAGTTCTTTAAATATTATTGAATGTATCGCTGGAGAAAAACTGTGCTTTAATTTTTCACCTATAAGACCAAATAAAAGACTCATTTTATCCCACCTATTCCAATTTAATGCTGATTATATCCTATGCCCCACATAGTTGCCTAATAACTTAAAGTAGGTGCTGTTTTTTCTAATAGCCTCAATGGATCTCTTAACCGCATCATCATTTAGGTTACCACTAAAATCTATATAAAAGAAATATTCCCATGACCTATCTAGAATCGGCCTTGATTCGATCTTCATCATATTAAGGTTGTTTTCCATAAAATATCCCAAAGTTCTATACAATGATCCAGGCGTATGGGCAGTTGTAGTTACTATGCTGATTTTATTAGAGACTTCTTGAACCTCTAAGTCCTTACCTATCATTATAAATCTAGTGTAATTCTTCGTATTATAGTTAATATTTTCTTTAATTATCTTCAAATCATATAACTCAGCTGCTTTATGACTACAGACAGCAGCCTTATTTTTAGATTTCTCTTCATTTATATATTTTGCACTTGTTGCCGTATTCTTATATGGTATTAATCTTAGATCTGGATAGTCTTTAAAAAACTCACTACATTGCTTAAATGCTTGGGGATGGGAATATACTTCATCAATATCATCTGTTTCAGCATCTTTTAAAGCTACAAGATTATGCTGAACCTTTATACATCTTTCTCCCACAATGTAGAACCCATATTTCTTTAGTAAATCATATACCTCCGCAATTCCACCGGTAGAAGAGTTTTCTATTGGAAGTACTCCATAGTCAATCTCATCGTTTTTAAGGGCCTTAAATACATCTTCAAACTCTTTCACATTAACCGTCTTTGCTCCATCTCCAAAATACTCTGTTAAAGCTTCTTTACTAAATGCACCGGGCTCCCCTTGGTATCCAACTCTTAATTCGTGATCTAAGCCGCATGAATGATAGTTCTTCGATATATTTTTATGGCCTAAATAACCGTCCACTGCCATGTTCATTATATATTTTCTTTGTACCTCTCTGCTTATTTCCATGGCCTTGTTTAAAAATTCTCTAGTTTCATTTTCAAACTCACGATTCTTCAATCTAGAAACATTCTTATTTAAAACTTCTATTTCCCTAGCCTGGTTAAATATCGGTATATTGTTTTTCCTCTTGTATTCACCTATTTTAATTACCGTCTCCATCCGCTTTTCGAATAGAGCCACAAGTTCCCTATCAATTTTATCTATATCAACCCTAAGTCTATCTAGCTCATTCATAATAATCCATCCTTTTCCATCATCAAGTCAAGTAATGCTAAAGCTGTGGCAGCTTCAACAACGGGTACTGCTCTAGGTACTATACATGGGTCATGGCGCCCTTCCGTCTCAAGTTTAGTATTTACACCCTTCGATACATTAACTGTTCTTTGGCTCTTACCGATAGAAGGTGTAGGCTTAATTGCAGTTCTAAATATTATCGGCATTCCATTTGTAATCCCGCCAAGTATTCCACCATTATTATTTGAATATGCTTTAATGTCACCATCATCTATATATAATTCGTCGTTTGCTTCAGAGCCTCTGATCTTTGTTATATCAAACCCGATCCCAAACTCTACTCCCTTTACTGCAGGAATAGAAAAAAGTATTTGGGCTAACTTGCTTTCTACGGCTTCAAACATCGGTGATCCTATTCCTACAGGTAGATTTACCACAGCTGCCTCTATAACTCCCCCAACGGAATCCTTCTCTTCCTTTACCTTTAAAATATGCTCCTGCATTTCATTTCCCTTTTCATCATCTATAACACAAAATTCCTTATCCCTTAGACTCTTTAATAAGGAATCATCAATATTCACTAGATCAAAAGATTCCTCTTCTATATTTCCTATGCTTTTAATATGGCTTCCAATTATAATGTTATCTCTTTCAAGGATTTGCTTTGCTACAGCTCCTGCAAATACTAATGGAGCAGTCAATCTTCCTGAAAAATGGCCCCCACCCCTATAGTCATTAAAGCCTGAGTATCTTACATAACCTGTATAATCTGCATGACCGGGTCTGAGTAAAGATTTTGCAGCTTCATAATCCCTCGATCTTTGGTTCGTATTAAATATCACGGATGAAAGGGGAGTTCCTGTGGTTTTTCCATTGAAAAATCCACTTAATATCTCAAAGCTATCGCCTTCTTTTCTAGGTGTAGATATCTTGTTTCTTCCTGGAGCCCTTCGCTTCATTTCCTTATTAATGTACTCCATATCTAGTTCTATTCCTGAAGGAAGTCCATCTATAACTACTCCTATTGCCTTTCCATGGGATTCGCCAAAAATTGAAATCCTTATATTTTTACCCCACATACTGCTCATCAATCTGTCCTCCTAGACTCATAAAATCTTTCCAAAAATCAGGATATGATTTCTTTACTGCTTCACTACCAGTAATTATAACAGGCTGGGTACATTTAATAGAAGCTACAGCTAATGCCATGGCAATTCGATGGTCATTCCAGCTATCTACTGTACCTCCGATTAGTTCTTCTTTTCCTTCAATAAGCAATCCATCCTCTAGTTCCTGTACATTTGCTCCTAGCTTATTAAGCTCAGTTGAAATGGCCTTTAATCTGTCGGACTCTTTTATTCTAAGTCTCTCAGCATTGATTATTTTTGTAGTTCCATTACTTACAGATCCAAGGGCTGCAAGAACTGGTACAAGATCTGGGCATTGTGAAGCATCTATTACAGTTCCCTTAGTTTCTGATTCATTAACTTCAATCACATCTTCCTTTATGTTAAGGTCTCCACTCATGTTCTTTACGATTTCTAATATTGCCCTATCACCTTGTAGTGAATCAATCCTTAGGTCTCTACACTTAATATCGCTACCAAGCAATCCTGCTACAATCCAAAAAGCAGCCTGAGAAAAATCACCTTCGACTCTGTAGTATCTACTTTTGTATTTTTGATTTCCTTTTATATGGAATTCCTTATAATCTTTGTTTTCAATTTCTATATTAAAAAGCTTTAACATATCAAGGGTTAAATCAACATATCCCTTGGATTCAAGTTCAGTAGTTATCTCTATTTTTGAATCTCCATTTAATAGTGGTAAAACAAACATAAGTCCAGTTATAAATTGAGAACTGATGTTACCTTCGATTTTAAATGTTCCCGGTTTAAGGGTTCCTCTTACGCTCAGTGGTAACTTTCCATCTTCATTTCTATATTCTATATCTTGTTCGTCAAATATTCTATAGTAAGTATCTAGAGGTCTTTCCACAAGTTTACCTCTACCAGTAAATTTTATTTCATCACCGGTTATTCCAGCAAATGGGATAAGAAATCTTAATGTAGACCCAGACTCTTTACAGTCTATCTCATTATTGAAGGCCTCAACATCAGAATTCCCCCTTAATGTAACACAATATGTTTCCTCATTTGAGTTAGATTCTATACATTCAATACTAGTTCCTAAAGCCCTCATTCCATTCATGGTAGCTTTAATATCCTCTGAAAAAATCAGATTATCTACATCACTTACCTCATCGGCAAGACCTGCACATATTAGAGCTCTATGACTAAGGCTTTTTGATGGAGGAATTTTTATTTCGCCCCTTAGCTTTCTCGGATATATTTTAACAGTATTCACTGTTATCTCCCCTTTCAAATATGCATTCTTAGTTAAATTAAATATTTATCTACATCTTTTCTATTTATCTTCTTTATAAAGGACTCTCCTACTCGATGCAATAATACTATATTTAAATTATCCCCTTTGTTCTTCTTATCAAGTCCAATAGCTCCTATGATCTTTTCTTTATTTGTCTCTGGCATTTCAAAGGGCAGATTATATTTAATGATTATTTCTTCAATTAGTTTTGCTGTACCCTCATCTGTTATACCCAGTTCTTCACTCTTTTTCGTAATATTATACATTCCCATTGCTACTGCTTCGCCATGAGTATATTTCTTATATCCAAAATGCTTTTCTATAGCATGACCGATTGTGTGACCAAAGTTTAGAAGCATTCTTTCGCCTGTATCCTTTTCGTCCCTTTCCACTATATCTCTTTTTATAGTGCAGCAACTTTGTATTATTTCTTCCATATTATCAAAAAATTCTTCTTCATCTTTGATTTTCATTAGTTTCTCAAATAACCCTTTATCTCTGATGCATCCATATTTTATTACTTCAGCCATTCCATCATATAAAAATCTCTTATCCAATGTCTTTAGAAGTTCAGGATCTATGAAGACCACCTCTGGGTGATAGAAACTTCCAACAAGGTTTTTACCTTGAGGTAGGTTTACCGCCACCTTACCCCCTACACTACTATCGATTTGAGCTAGAAGACTACTAGGAATTTGTATAAATGGTATTCCCCTTAGGAGTGTAGAAGCTACAAAACCCGCTAAATCTCCAACGACTCCACCACCAAATGCTATTATCATATCTCCCCTTGTTATTTCAAAGGCTAAAAGTTCTTCATATATATCTTTAGCTACATCTAAGGATTTGCTCTTTTCTCCGGGTTCTATGACAATAATTTTAGTTTCAAAGTCATGTTCATTTAGGGAGTTAATTATTTCTTTGCCATATAAGGCCTTAACATTGGAGTCAGTTATTATGGCAATCTTTTTACCTCTGTATATCTTTTTGATTTCTCCACCAATATTCCCTAGAATTCCTCTTTCTATGATTATAGAATATTGTTTTTGTGGAAGATTCACCTCTAAAGTACACATACTAGATTAATTCCTCCCTTTTTTGACTACCCTTCCTAAATAGGGCCTTTAGGCTCTCCCTATCATTATTCATTATAGCCCTCTTGAAATTAGCTATACTGTTTTCAAATATCTCAATCTGTTTCAAATTGTTATCATAATTATCCATAATAAGCTCAGTCCAAAGTTCTTCATTAATTCTTGCTACCCTTGTAGCATCCTTGTAGCCTCCAGCAACGAAAAACTTTGTATCATTTCTACTATCGCTATTGATAAGGGCTGAAGCCACTATATGGGGAAGGTGACTTGTAAAGGCAATGATTTCATCGTGCTGCTTACAATCTAATTTTACTATATTTTTAAATCCGATCGCCTCTACAAGTTCCTCAACTTTTTTGATATTTTCCTCTTTATTTTTATCGGTAGGAGTTATTAAATAGTTTGCATTATTGAAGATATCCTTAGTAGCAAATCCCAATCCTTTACTCTCTCTTCCCGCCATGGGATGACCTCCAATAAAGTCTACATCCTCCCTAATAGTCGCACATATTTCTCTAACTAGTTTTTCTTTAATTCCAGCGGTATCAGTTATAATTGCCCCTGATTTGAAGTTTTCCATGTTGTCCCTTATGAACTTTACCGTTAGATTTGGATATATACATGTTATTACTATATCAGATTTTTTTAAAGGAATCTCGGGATTAGTATATCCCTTATCAATTATTTTCATCTTTTCGGCAGTTTTTATAACCTCTTCATCAATATCTACTGCCCAGAGATTTTTAGGATTTAGCTCCTTAAGTGCCATTGCAAAGGATCCACCGATAAGCCCGAGTCCTACTATTGTGATATTAAAGTCTAATTCTAACAAAACCACCACCCCTATACTTCTTTATTTTCTATACTTGCAAGCTGCTTTAATTTTACCATTAGATTTCTAAATCTCTCTGGAGTAATCGATTGTTGCCCGTCACATTTAGCATTTGCAGGGTCGTTGTGAACCTCAACCATCAACCCGTCAGCACCAACTGCTACAGCTGCTTTAGCTAGAGGTTCTACTAACCACCATAGGCCTGCCGCATGACTTGGATCTACAATTACTGGTAAATGGCTGTATTTCTTTATTACTGGTATTGCACTAAGATCTAATGTATTTCTCGTATATTTTTCGAAGGTCCTTATTCCTCTTTCACATAAAATAACTTTTTCATTTCCCTCGGACATAACGTACTCGGCAGCCATTAATAGTTCTTCGATTGTTGCTGACATCCCTCTTTTTAGTAGAACTGGCTTATCTGTTTTACCTACTTCCTTAAGTAAATCAAAATTTTGCATATTTCTTGCTCCGATTTGAATCACATCAACATCTTCAACAAATTTTTCAATTTTATCTGGTGACATCAGCTCAGTAACTATTGGAAGTCCTGTTTTCTCTCTCGCTATTTTAAGAAGGTCAAGTCCCTCATCCCTTAATCCTTGGAAGCTATATGGTGAAGTTCTTGGCTTGAATGCCCCTCCTCTTAAAAAGCTTGCTCCACTTTCTTTAATCTCTTCAGCAATACTTACAATTTGATCTTCATTCTCTACAGAACACGGTCCTGCTATAACAGAGAATTTGTTGCCACCAATCTGTTTATCTCCTATTTTTACTATTGTTCCTTGTGGATGGAAAAGTCTATTTGCCTTTTTGTATGGCTCCTGTACAAATATTACCTTCTCTACATTTCTATTAGCTTGAATCTGCGATGGATCAATCTTACTTGTATCTCCTACAAGCCCTAACAAATGGTAATTTTCTCCCTTTGACTCATGGATTCCACATCCTAAACTCTCCATTTTTCTTTTAATCTTATCTATCTTCTCTATTGGTGTTCCTGGTTTCATAACTATAATCACTTCACTTTCTCCTCTCATAATGAACTTTTTTTATTTTTTATTACAATCCCATGGGTTTTACTCTAAAAACAATATCTTCTGCAGAAAGATATACTATTCATTTGTATAATATAAAAAAAAAGAAGACTCATCTAATGAGTCTTCTGGATTTACTATCTATGTTTTTATAAAGGTTATAGTAAGCTTTTCTATACCCCTATGCCACACAATAATAATTTACTTCTCCTATTCTCATTAGAAAGGTTTCTCCATATTTTATTGCAAAACAAATACCCAGCGCTAAAATAAAAGTAAAAATAATAGCCCCAGTAAAAGGAAAAAAAGCTATAAAATTGTTCTGCGTTTACCTTTCTAATAAGTTTATCCATTTTGATTGCCTCCAAGTTTTGTATTAATGTATTCAAAATCTATGACTTATGTTCCTTCTAAATAAAATTTTAATGGAATCATGAAATACATAATTCTTTGATTTTGCATTTCAAAAATTTTAATATTGAAAATGATTATATCAGATACGAAATAGAAGTCAATAACTTTTTGAAAATTTAAAATAAATTTCTATAATATAAAATTTTTTAATAATTCACTTCATTGAATAAATATACCCAAGAAAATGGCTTTATAAAAAATCGATTAATCTTAGATTTACCAAAACGAATAACTTTATACTATAAAACTCAGGCTGATTACAAAAGCCAAAATATAAGTAATACAAGTCATCTGCTAGATAATACCTTATCTACTTTATTTGAAGCAGTTATTTCAAATTCTTAGACTTTTTAACTGCTTTTGAAGCTTTAATTAGAGCAAAGTCTTTTATAAAGATTCTCAAAGTGGACTTTGCTTATACACATAACGGAAATTATAGAGTTATCTTAGACTTGAAAAGGTTTGTAATTTCCTATGTATTATTAAAAACTATAATACTTATCAACTATCAATACTTTAAATTTTAAAAACAGGCACTAATACAATAATGGAGCAGGATTACATGTAATCCTGCTCCAACTATTGACAAAGAACCATATTATTTATTTTGTATTACAACCACAATTACTTTTACTTTTATGATTTGCTCCAGCACTCGGACAACCTATACATTTGGCGCCGTTTCGCTTTTCCTTAACAATCTTTGCAATAGATAAACTAATAATTACTATAATCACCAATCCAACTATTATATTTGTCATAATTATCTCCTATACGGCTTTTTCTAATTTCAGCTGCGCTACCTTATTTCCTTTTTTTACAAGGTATACAACATATGCTATCATTGCTGCAACAACAATAAGTCCTGGGATAAATCCACTACCTACAGAACCTGTTGTAGCTAATGTACCTATTTGATAAGTTAAAAATGCTACCACATAGCCCATTCCAAATTGGAATCCAATACCACTCCAAAGCCATTTACTATTTTCCATTTCCGAGTTCATTGCACCAATAGCTGCAAAGCACGGAGGCGTAAACAAGTTAAACATAAGATAGGCTAAAGCAGCCACTGAAGTTAACCCCATAACACCTGCAACATCTGCTGCCCCTGATACTAACGCCAATTCTTCTGTATCAATGAAGTTCGTAATTGAATAAACTACAGCCAAAGTACCAACAACATTCTCTTTAGCAATGAAACCAGTGATAGCCGCTGCTGCAAGTTGCCATATACCAAATCCTAATGGAATCAATAATATAGCAAATGGTGATGCAATACTAGCTAATATACTTGTTCCTTCTGCTCCTTCAGCAACAACTTCAAAACTCCAGTTAAATGTTTGCATAATTTGTACCACTGCATTACAAAGAAGTATAATAGTACCGGCTTTAACAATAAATGCTTTTCCTCTAGAGAACATTGAAACCGTAGCCCTTTTGATGCTTGGGAATCTATACTCTGGTAGTTCCATAATAAAGAACGATCTTGCATTTTTCTCTCCAGTAATTCTTACCACAATCAATGCCCCAAGAATAATTATAGCGATACCTATAAAATACATACTTGTACCAACCCACGCAGCATCATCGAAGAATATCCCAGCAAACAATGCAATAACTGGTAATTTTGCTCCACAAGGCATGAATGGAGTCAACATTGCAGTAGTTCTTCTTTGTCTTTCATTCTTGATAGTTCTAGTTGCCATAACTCCAGGGATAGCACAACCAGTACCAATAACCATAGGAATAATTGATTTACCTGATAAACCAACTCGCTTAAAGAAACGGTCCATTACTACAGCAACACGAGCCATATAACCACAATCTTCAAGTAATGCTAGCAAGAAAAACAATACCATAATCAGTGGTAAAAATCCAACTACAGCACCAACACCACCAATAATACCATCTAACAACAACGAGCTAAGAATCGGTGATACTCCTTCGCCAAGTACACCTTCAACCACTGCATATAAACCATCAATCCAGCCTACTAATGTATCTGCCAAAAGTGGTCCTAAATGTTCTTGAGAAATAGCAAATACTGTCCACATCACAAATGCGAAAATTGGAATTCCAAGCCATTTGTGAGCTAAAATCCTATCGACAGCATCTTGTTTAGTCTGCTTGGCACTGCTTACCTTACGGTTTTCCACCTTTGAAACAATAGCATTGACAAAATTATAACGCTTTTTGTCAGATTTTTCTACTTCATTAGCATTTTTAAGGTCAACACCTTTATTGTCAAATGGTGCTGTTTGGCCTTTTCCTTTAACTTCTACTGCTTTTGAAATTAAAAGGTCTAAACCATTGTTACTTGATTTCGTTGATACGGTTTTTATTACTGGACACCCTAAAGCTTTGCTTAGTGCAGTTACATCAATTTTTGTGTTCTTTTTCTCGTTCAAGTCACTCTTGTTAAGTGCCACAACTACCGGAATATCCAATTCCAAAAGTTGCGTAGTGAAGAATAAACTTCTACTTAAGTTTGTTGCATCAACAATATTGATGATTACATCTGGATTTTCATTTTTCACGAAGTCACGAGTAATAGATTCCTCAGACGTAAATGGTGACATAGAATATGCCCCCGGAAGGTCAACTGCAGTAATTTCTATACCCGTCTTGTTTAAATTGTTTTTTATCTTACCTTCCTTTTTTTCAATTGTAACCCCTGCCCAGTTCCCAACATGTTCAATCTTACCAGTTATGGCATTGAACATTGTTGTTTTACCACTATTAGGGTTCCCCGTTAGTGCTATTTTCATAATTCCCCTCCTAAATCATTTATTAACATAGTTAACTTAAGATAATAATAATTAATTATATATGAGATCAAATATCAAAGTTAACTCAAGTTAACTTTATGGCCAACTTAAAAGCTATATCCCTATAGCTTTTAAAAAAATTATACAATAATCGCTTCCGCCAAATCTGAATCAATGCTATATCTTGCATCCTTTATCGATATAACATAGTTTTCAGCTAATATAGATATTACGGTTACTTTTTCACCTTCATAACAGCCTAATGTGAAAAGGAAACTCTTTATTTCCTCATCATCGGTTTCAATCCTTTTTATTGTATATTCTACATCTACTGCTGCTTCAGATAAATTTTTCACTAAATCACCCTTATCCGTCCGTTTAAGATCATAGATGCCATTGATCATTTCACTTACTAAAGTATCAGACATATATATCCTCCCTTAATATATAACTTTTAAACTCTAGAGTTTTTTTCTAAATACTCTTCTATGGCTCGAAGCATACTATCACTAACAAAGTGCTCCATCTTACAAGCATTCTTAGATGCTTCAACTTCTGTCAATCCAAGGGAATGTTCAAGAAAATCAGCAATCATCTTATGTTTATAGTATATTTTTTCAGAAATTTCTCTGCCCTTCTTCGTAAGAGTAACAGTTCCATAAACTTCTTTTTGTACTAATTCTTGAGACTTTAGCTGTTTCATAGCTTTAGATACACTTGCTTTTGAAACCCCTAATACTTCAGCAATATACACACAATGAGCATGCCCATGCTCTTTTTCCAATAAATAGATAGTCTCTAGGTACATCTCCATCGATTCATTATAACCCAAAATTTTCCTCCATATAACCTGCACATGGCATTAAATAACAACGAAGTTAACAAATCTATTATGTATTTGGTAAGAAACCATGTAAAGAACTAATTGATTATTGTTATCATTTGCAATCCTATTATATTCCAATTGCTTATATTTGTCAATGACTTTTGCTCTTTTTTTATATATTCTTTACACCTTCTATTTGACTGTAATTTGGGGTGAAAAGCTACACTATAATCAAAGTCTATCATGAGAAGTAAAACATGATTTATTCGTAAAGATTTAAGATATTCATATGCTGTAGTTCCATATATTATTCTAAAATACTAAATGTAAAATAAATATACCCTCTGTACAATAGTCATTATGTTTTCACTATTTTGACAGAAGGTTTTAGTAACTTATACCGTTTTATTTATGCATTACATGTGATTTCCGCTAAAGCATTTTCCCATGTCTGTAAGCTACTATTATGTAGCCTTAAGTTAGGTATGTTTTTCTTTTTACAAATCTTCATTGTTGTATGTACTAATTTATGGGAAACAACATCAGTAAAAGTAACTATATAATCAGGACTACCTATTCTTTTTACTAAATCTCCCTTCATCTTACTAAAAACCTTTACTTTAAATCCATGTTTTTTACCTGTATCCTTATAAATCCTTTCCATACGTTCATGTCCACCTATTATAACAACACTCATTCTGTCTCACTCCTTTTCGTAATTGATAACGATTATCATTATTAATTATATTTTATCAGAATTTTCTATGTTGTCAAGTATTTTTTCTTTATATCGGTAAAAATTCAGTCCATAGATTCTCCTCTCTTTAATTAAACTTCTTCTTTGACAAATGATTCAAAAATAAATAGAGGTTGTCTCACAAAGTTATATCATGAGTTCAACCTCTCTCTTTCAGAATAAATCACGTTCAAGTTCTTTAGATTTCATCATTTTGACTAGTACCTACTAAGTCAATAAAATCTTAAGTAGCTCAGAAATTCATCGTACTGAAACACCTCTCAAGGAATGTCTAAATAAAGAAATATTCTTGTTTTCTTCTTTAAAAATACTATTTCTGAGAATGTTAATATGAGCTAATAAATTAACCATGTATATACTTAATGTAATAAGCGGATTAATTCTTAATAAAACTGCTGCATAAATAGCTAAGGTATTTACACTTATTGAACTAGCATGGAAACGTGTAATTAATTCCTCATTATTTTTGCTTAGCTTCAATAACCATGGTATCCTCTTTATATTTCTATCAATGACGTTAATGCTTCCCTTGTCAACGCTATTATTAAGATCTGAATACACACAGACAGTTAGATTTAAATCAATATTTCTTATCTTATCTACTAAGCTTTCATGGATAAATAGCATTATATTTTCTTGATTCTTCAAGTCATTTAAAATAAATATTTTGTCCTTCACAAGATGTACCTTATCAATTCCCAACGCGTATGCTATATACTTCGAAATATCATCCTTCTTATCAGAAAAAACAGTAAGATCTGTAACTCCATACTTTCTTGTTTCCTCAATAAAGCTTCTTATTTCAGGATTTGTAAGGTTAGTAACTTTCCCTATTGCAGATAATTTTTCTATTGTCATTTTCTCTTGATTCTTATCTAAAATTTTTCTTGCAGCATTTTCCTTCCCAATTAGAACCTTATCTTCTATAAAAAAAGCATTAGTTTTTGCAACTTGGCCTATGGAGTTACTGTTCTTCACATATACTTCATTTAAAAAAGCCTTTCTAGCAGAATAAAAATGTGACATGGACGATATAGTAAATAGAATTCCTGGATAAGTTAGTATCATTATAGAAGCTAATGTTCTAATATGAGGATTAATTGCTAATACTATTCCCCCCATAAAGATTCCCATTTTTATTATTCTTCTAGATAACGAATATTCCTGTTCAAAGATGTTTACGGGGAATTTTTTTGTTAATAGATTAAAGGGATTTAATGTTCTTATAAGGATTTTGGTAGGTGAATCATTGGTTATATATCTAGGAATATAATTAGAAGTATCCTTGTAAGTAAAAGTTTGTATCCTATATAAGATATCACTTATATCTTTATATTGATATTTATAATATATTAGGACATTTCCTGTGCTCACATTAAAAGAAACGGAATTAACCTTCTCTAATTCCTTTAATGACTTCAAAATTCCATATCCTAGCCTTTCATTTCTCAACAACCCATTTACATTTACTCTGATTCTTCCTGGTATAGAAGAAATTATTCTCACATTTCTTACAGCAAAATCAGCCACCCCATATCATTGATGATATTTTATTACTTACTTTATCTAACCTTATTAATAATATGTTAAGCTGAAATAAAGAAAATATACTAGTATCTACTTGTCAATTTCTACAAATAAAAACTATGGTGTATCGAACTCCTTCGTTTTAGTCAGATTTTTCTTTAAAAGTGATCTAAATGCAAAAAAATTATGCTATCGCATAATTTTTTTGCATTTCTGTATTATTTAAACTCTCTATTACTACTTCGATTAATTGATTCCTAATATTTATTTTCATATTAATCAATATGCCTTCAATCTGCTTTTGAATCTTTTCCTGATGCTGATTTATCAAGCTTTTATAATTATTCCCGCCAAATATTTTTGCTCCAAAATTAATCTTCTTAAACATATAATTAGCTGCAGAATTTGAGCATAAACTTTTAAATGTTTTGTTAAGTGTAGTATTAATGATTTTTTCACAGGTCCTAGTTACTTTTTGAGTCGTTCTAAAGCTCTCAATAGTTTCTTCTAAAATCATATTACATTTTGTATTCTCAGTCATATTTATCGATTGTTCATTTATACTAAGATAACCTACTTGTCTACTCATTTCAATGTTTATTTTACAAACCAATCTTTTTATAAAGGCTTCAATCTCTTCAGTAGATAATACAACTCTTTCGAAGCTTTCACTGTTATAGTCATTTATATCTTTAGCAATCATTAGTGAGTATGCATATGCGGATTTTTTACATGAGGCAAAAAATAATTCTAATTCCGTTTCTATAATTGAAATACAAAGCTTTGCTACTTGATTGTAGTAGTTATGCGACCTAAGATATGTATTCTCCATGAAAAACGTCCCCTTTAATCAATAATGATTATCATTTCTATTATTATCTTACCATATTTCTCTTGCCAAATAAATAACAAAATTCTAAATCAATGTTGAAATTTATTCCAAAATGCCGAATTCTGCATAAAAATCACTTTTTAGGGAATAACTTTAGGTACGTGAAAAAAATAAACAAATCAGGTTGCAAAGTATTTTTGATTATTTTCCAGGTGCTCAATCAAGCTCATATTCATTATATGTAAGTTATTGAGTAGCTACGAAAAAAATCAAAAATACGAGCAAGATGACTAGTTTATTTTTTGAATGTGTCCCGAATTGTACATAAAATGCAAAGCATTGGAAAAACTTCGCATAAGGATAGGTGGTGGTGATATAAGCATGCTTCAAGCTTTTAAGGGATTTATTAGCGTTGACAAAGAATTGTTGCAGTATAAAAGAATGAGAATTCCTGTAAACGCTATCTATCGAAATGAAAAGATGTCAATAAACTTAAGCAATTACGTTTCATCAATCCATGGAGTAAAGCATTCAAAAGCTAATCCCATAACGGGTAAAATACTTGTTATATTTGATGAATATATAATTAATGAATTAATAATTTCAAAACATATTGATAAGTATATCGCTAAAACTGCTAGAGCTCCAAACTATAGTTTATTGCCGATTTGTAAAGATAAGTCTGAAGAAGAGGTAGCCACTTCCTCTGAGGCAATATCTCCCGAGAACTATACTGAATATACAGTTTGCAAAGATGTAGAGGTTCCCTATCATGCCTTAAGTAGAAATGAAATTGAAAATATCCTTAATACAGATTCGTTACGGGGTCTTAGTAACCATTCTGTCCAATCTAAAATTAAGGAATATGGTTTGAACGTATTATCTGAAAAAAAGAAAAAATCCTTTCTTTCTAGTTTTATAGAAAATCTAGATGATTTTACTGTAAAAGTATTACTGGGAGCCGGTGCTGTTTCTTTCTTTCTAGGTTTGATGCCTGAAGCTATTGCCCTAGGAGGGGTGATACTATTTCAAACAGCCCTCGGAGCAGCAGAACAGCATAAATCTGAAAACTCACTACACTCTTTAAAGGACATGTTAGTCCATAAAGCAACGGTAATCAGGAATGGTCATAAGAAAGAAATCGAATCAAAATATATTGTTCCAGGTGATATTATCTTGTTAGAAGCCGGAGACAAAATTCCTGCCGACGCTCGAATTGTTGAAAGCGAGAATTTAATGACAACAGAGGCATCTTTGACTGGCGAATCTTCATATGTTATGAAATCTCCTTATATATGTGAAGAGGATACTGAACTCGGTAATAGATTTAATATGCTTTTCATGGGGACCAATATACTATCGGGAAAGGCAAAGGCTATAGTTGTTGCCACTGGAAAAGATACAGAAATCGGTAAAATTGCTTCTTTATTGGATAGTATAGAGAATACATGTCCTCCATTACAAAATAAAGCTGAAAGCTTTATAAATAAGTTAATAAAGATATACATAGGTTGTTTTGCTGCCTTTGGAGGCATAGCACTTTTATTTGGTAGAGGTCTTGCACAGGTATTAATGATGGGAGTAACCTTCTTTCTAGGTTCTATTCCAGAAGGACTCCCCCTAGTAGTTACTTCCTGTATGGCTCTTAGTGTTCAGCGAATGTCGAAGAAAAATGCCATTGTTAGAAACCTTACTTCAGTTGAAAGCTTAGGAGCAGCAGACGTTATTTGCTGCGATAAAACAGGTACATTGACCATGAACGAGATGACAGTTAGGGAAGTATTTGTAGATTCATGTCATTATAAGGCCTCTGGAGTTGGCTATAATCCTGTTGGTGATATAACTCCTATCAAAGGATATTCCTTAGAAAATGCTTCACTTGAAAAACTTGTGAAGACAGGAGTTCTATGTAATAATTCGACTCTAACAAATACAGGTGATAAATGGGAGGTTCAAGGTGATCCAACAGAAGGTGCTTTAATAACCATGGCACATAAAATGAATCTCAATGTAGATTACATAAAAGAAACTCATTCATGTGTTAAGGAGGTTCCCTTTGATAGTTGTAAACGTTATATGACATCGGTAGTATCTTCTGAAGACGGAAGCTACGCCTATTGTAAAGGCGCTTTAGATACAGTTTTAGATAAGTGTACAACTATATATGATGGTGGTAAGGAAAGATTATTTACTTCCACCGATAGAAAGAAACTAAAATCCGTATGTGATAAAATGGCAGATAAGGCTCTCAGAATATTGGCCTTTGCCTATAAAAAAATTGATAATGAAAATTCAGAGATTGAAAGTAATTTTGTTTTCTTAGGTCTTATGGGCATGGACGATCCACCAAGAGAAGGCGTTAAGGAATCTATACAGAAATGCTTTAAAGCAGGGATCAAAGTCGTTATGATAACGGGCGATTATATGAAAACTGCCGGAGCCGTAGGAAAGCAATTGGGATTGTTAACCAATGGATTGATTTTATCGGGTAGCGAGCTAGACAGCATGAGTGATGATGAGCTTGACTCAAAAATAAATAAAATACAAATATTTGCTAGGACTACACCTAAACAGAAATATAGAATTGTAAAAGCCCTTAAAAGATGCGGCCATGTAGTTGCAATGACTGGAGATGGTGTTAACGACGCTCCTGCAATCAAGGAAGCTGATATCGGTATCGCCATGGGTAAAAATGGCAGTGATATTGCAAGAGATGTAGCTTGTATAACCCTTGTGGATGACAATTTTTCAACAATAGTAGCTGCAATCGAGGAAGGTAGGAGCGTAACAAGCAATGTAAGAAATACCATGAAGTATCTCTTTTCAGGAGCAATAGGAGAGATGTCTTCTATATTCCTATCCTTTGCCTTTGGTTTACCGGCTCCACTAATTGCAATACAGATGATCTGGATTAACTTGGTTTCTGAAACCTTGCTAGGCTCTTCACTGGCTGTGGAGCCGCCTTCGGAAGATGTCATGAACTATCCTCCTTCTGATAAGGATGCTCCATTCATAGATAAATCCTTAAAAAGAGGTATCATAAGAAGAGGCGCAGGTATAGGTATTAGTACATTTGGTATATATGCCGGCTCTATGCTTTTCGGCTTAGGAGTAAGTAAAGCCAGAACATTAGCTTTTACCAATTTTATTTGTAGTCAGGTTGCAAATGTTTATAACTGTAGGAGTAATAAAAAAGCATTTGCAAATAAATACATGACTAAAATGGTTCTATCATCGGTAGCTCTTCTTCTCGGGATAATTTACATTCCATTTTTCAACTCACTGTTTGGTACAGTACCATTAGGCCTCTTAAGCTGGGGAGCTGTATTAGGGTCAACAGTACTAAGTAGTATTTAAATTTAGTAATTTCACGCAAAAGCATATTTTCAGCTTGACACAGGGTGTATCAAAATGATTGAAGTTCAAGGTTTTGGAATTCATCATTTTGATACACTCTTTTTTTATCCAAATCAAAATATAATATTCTTTACAATTCATATTGATTATCATTATCATTTGTTTGTTATTATGTTCAAACTTCCTCTGACTTATTCATGTATCTTAGAATATTTATAAAAGTTTTTAAAAGGAGGTACGTCGTAATAACAAATTTCTGCGTTATTACGATACACCTCCTTAGTCATACTTTTATTTTTTCCTGTAAGCCTCAGAATAGTGATTATACAATTTTTCAGCCAAACCAAGTATGTACTTATTATGAAGACTTCTTTCATCATGAGGAATGCTGTTAACAATTGTCTCCATTATCTTAGTTGGTTTTTGACTCAAAAGATGTATTTCATCTCCAAGCATCAATGCTGCTTGAATATCATGTGTTACGAAAAAAACTGTTCTATTATCAAGCTTCCATAGACCTATAAAATCATGAATCAAATTCATTTTCAGCTCAAAGTCAAGAGACTTAAATGGCTCGTCCATAAGTAATATATCTGAAGTATATGCAAAGGCCCTAGCAATCGCTACCCTTTGCTTCATTCCTCCACTTAAATTATCTGGATAATAGTTTTTGTATTCCCATAATCCAACCATTTCGAGATATTTTCTAATCTTTTCCTGTCTTTCTTCATAGGTCATTTTATCCTTTAATATAAAGTCAATATTCCCTTCTACGGTTTTCCATCTTAGCAGTCTTGGTTCTTGAAATAGGTAGCTGATAGTCTTACCTTCCAATCCCAATACTTCGCCTTCTTCCGGTTCAATCATTCCCGATAGAATATTAAGCAGGGTTGTTTTACCACAACCCGATGGCCCTAATATAGATATAACCTTGCTATCCTTTATATCCATATTAAAATCCTTTAGAACAATAAGGTCTCCAAAGCTTTTATGAAGATTTCTTATAATGTATCCCATAGATTTCACTTCCATTTTACTATTCTTTTTTCTACAGACCTTAGTAAATAATCAAACAGTGCGGATATTGATATTACTATAATCGTCCAAGCAAATATTCCAGATGTATTTAACGCAATCTTTTCTATCAAAAAACTGTCTCCGATCGATTTTGGTGCTTGACTCCAGGCTTCTGCAGCTATAATTACCTTTAGATTCAAGCCAAGAGCCGAAGAAGCTCCTGCCATTATGTAGGGCAATATAGATGGCAGATATAGCTCATATAAAATTCTCACTCTATTAACTTTATATGCTTTAGCCATTTCAATTAGCTTTAAATCTACATTTCGAACCCCTTCTACTACGTTTGCATATATAATTGGAAATGTTACAAGAAAGCTTATTAAAATCGGTGCTTCTGATCCTAACCATAGCAACACCAATAGGACTATAGCCGTTGTTGGTGTTGCCTTTTTTATAATGATCAATGGCTTAAGCAAATAATATATAGGCCTAAACATTCCTGCCATGATTCCCATAGTTGTTCCTAATAAGAATGCTATGGAGAAGCTTAACAGGCATCTTCTCACGGTATTAAATAC
Source organism: Wukongibacter baidiensis (assembly GCF_050888315.1). NCBI lineage: Bacteria > Bacillati > Bacillota > Clostridia > Peptostreptococcales > Caminicellaceae > Wukongibacter > Wukongibacter baidiensis. The sequence continues at coordinate 4,491,848 of NZ_CP138202.1, read as the reverse complement.
TATTTGCCCAAAGGTCTCTCCCTTTATAATAATAATTAAGCTATTTATCGTTTCCTTTGGTGTGGGAAGAATAAGCTCGTATCCAATAAAGTAGGATGATACTTTCCAAATTATTATTAAAACCAGGACTGATAATAACGTATATAGCCTATCTTTGGAAATATAATTCATCTTTCGGAAGCTCTCCTCCTATAGATTCAGCTGAAAAATCCACAAGTACCTTTAAGAATTCTTCTATGGCAGATCTAGCTTCAGATGCCTCTACGTATTTTAAGTTACTTCCCGGGATCGCCTTCTGTGCAAGGGCTGCCTTTAATCCTATCTCTAACTCTTCCACATACTTTCCTGCCTCCGCAGGATTTTCATTTACCCACGATATACTTTCTTCATACTTAGCTAAGAAGTTCTCAACTACTTCTGGATACTTCTCTATAACTTCATTTTTAACTATCAATGAAGATTGCGGATAACTACTATTTCCTGTTATCTTCTCCCACTCTTTTTGCATGTCCAAGACAACTTTAACATCTTTGTTCTTCATAAGCACCGCTGAAAGCATAGGCTCAGGCACTACTGCTATATTAGCTTTTCCAGTAACCATAAATCCAGCTAATTCCTGTGGTCCAGCTAAGTACTTAATAGTAACATCCTTTTCTGGATCTAATCCATTCTTAGTTAATAAATATCTAAGTAATATATCTGGAGTTAATCCTCTACCAATAGTATATATTTCCTTACCCTTAAGTTCTTCCCATCCTTTTACTTCTTCACTACTAGCAATATATAAAACTCCCCATACAGTAGATGCCGCAAGCTTGTATGGTACACCTTTATTATGTAATTTTGCTGCTAAATTAGTAGGTACAACCGCAAAGTCTACTTCTCCTTTTATAATCTGTGCAGCCATCACATCCGGTGATTTTACTGCCTCATAGGAGACTTCTACTTTTTCTCCTAAAGAAGGCTTTTCCTTAAACATTTTTACTAAGCTTATTGCTAGGGGTCCTCCCGGTGAAGATACCTTTAAAGATACCGGTTCTACTGCCTTAGGCTCCTCTTTCTGCTCTTCCTCATTTTTATCAGATTCAATATTTACTTCAGGTTTTGATTCTTCCTGAGCTGGTTTTTGAGTACAGCCTGTAAACATTACTGTGAATAATGTTAAGGCTAAAATTAATGCCATTACTCTCTTCATTCTTATCCTCTCCTTTAACTAGGTTTAACCTAGATTATTCGTGGAAATTTTGAAATGGTGCAAGTAGTTTTGATTTCTAAGGCTTTCATTAAATTTGAAGGCATACCAAAACGGTACGTCAAGAATTTAATGGATGTCTTAGAATCAAAAGGACGTAGCAGAATTTTAAACTTTCTATGGATAGTCTAGGTTTAACTACACTATTTTAACATATAGTTCTAATTTTCTATATATCTATTCTGTAAAAAGTCTTTTATGAGGATTCTTAAGTCAAGAAATTATATTTGTCCATAAATTTAATAGATCAATCATTTCCTATCGCATTATATTATAAAAAGAGTACTAGACGGATTAATAGCCTATCTAGTACTCTTTAGGGAAAGAAAACGTATATTATAGAACGCATATAAAAGATTTATTGCGATTTCTATCTACTATAAAACTCATTTTTCCAACACTTCCATAATTCATTTGCTGCTTCTACTAGCCGGGGATCAAATTGACTTCCTTTATTGGACTCAATCTCTTCTCTACATATATTCCAAGGGATCCCCTTCCTATAGGATCTTTCGGAGGTCATTGCATCAATGGAATCACATATTGCGATAATTCTAGATCCTAAGGGGATGTCTTCTTCCTTCAATCCAGAGGGATATCCTTTGCCATCCCACCTTTCATGATGATGAAGAACGAGCTTCGAAATTTTTCTAAGCTTGTCTGAACGCTTAAGGATATTACTACCAATTTCGGGATGTCTTTTAATAGCCTTCCATTCACTACTAGTTAGTTTACCTTTTTTATTTAATATCTTATCAGGAATACCAATTTTCCCAATATCATGAAGATGGGCAGCTATATGTATAATCTCAAGTTCTTCTCCCTTAAGTCCAATCTCTTTAGCAAGCTGGTATGACATATCACCAACTCTCATAGAGTGTCCCCTAGTATATAAATCCTTTGCTTCTAATGCCCCTACTAGACATTCAATTATATCGTGATATAGTCCAAAATCATCCGATATATCTCCAAGACAATGAATCATATTAGCCTCCATTAAAAAAGCAATACGAGGTACAAAGTACGTATTCTAGAAAGGTCTATATTCGTACATTGTACCCTATGCATAAATATCATATTCTAAGTTTTGCTAGAAAATTGATATCTATATAGAACGCACTTATAAATCTACATTTTGATTTCTTGAATAGCCAACGTTTCAAGGCTTTTTAAGGAAGCAAAATGCAAAAGATTTATTGCGATTTCTATAAACCCAACTATATAGAGTTCATATAACAGAACTTAACTTATACATATCAAAATGCTCTATGTTTCTGAGAGTTTATGACGTTCATAAATTAATAGTTCTACTTGAGTCTCTATATTATTTTTTATCTATAAGACTTAAGCTTTTGCTAAGCTATCTCCTAGGTCCTTGCATTTTTCTACGCCATCATCGTCAGGAGTCAAGTGGATAATTAAACCTTCATCAACAATGTTTGCACCATAGCCCTTCATTCTCTCTTCCCAGTCTCTCATCCATTCACCATCACCCCAGTCATATGAACCGAAAAGAGCTACTTTTTTTCCGGTAAAATCTATATCCTTCAATGACTCAATGAATGGCTCCATAAGGCCTTCTTCTAAAACCTCTGCTCCCATAGAAGGGCAACCAAATGCTAAAAGTTCAGAGTTTACTACCATGTCTTTGTTTGCATCTTCAACTTTAACTACATCAACAGGATTTCCTACATCTTTTACTCCCTCAGAAATTGCATTAGCCATCATTTCAGTATTACCAGTACCACTCCAGTAGATTATAGTTACTTTTTTCATTGATATTGCCTCCTACATATATATTTTTTTGCTATATTATTTATAGCTTTATTACTTACAATAAATCAAATTGACACTAGAACTTTCTCTGGTTCATTAAACTCAAGCAACTTCCTTACTTTGTTTTTAGCTTCTATAAACTCATTAAGCCTTTTATCTGATAATCGTGGATCTCCATAAACTCTCCAGCCATTAACCTTAGTAAGCTTTAGTGATGGATGACCAATAAATCCTATAATGTCCTTTAGTGGATATCCTAGAAATACCCCTATCTCATGGGGAATATCTCCAGTAATCATCTTATCTATAATGATTTGCAAGTACTCATCTAAGCCATATTTTGAGGGATATCCCAAATTCTTTAGAAACCTCATATTTCTGTATTCTTGTAAACTTGTATCTAAACTTTTAGGATTATAAAACAATACCTTAATACTCCCACTTTTATTTTTAAACAATCTATATGTAACTCTTTTACATTTTCCCATATGTTTTTCTATGCTATCTATTTTTCTTAACAACTGTTTTTCATGTTTTGGAAAACTTAATAGTTCTGCCGGCTTAGAACCCATAAGTACAGGTCCTAGTATTTCAACAAGCCACCCAATGAAGTCATTATTTCTTTTATAGGCCAATATACAAGAATCAGAACACTTTGCCATAAGACTACCTCCTTTTCCAAATCAATTGATAACGATTATCATTATCACAGTTATATATTACCACATCTTTTTTCTCCTGTAAACAAATATTGTTAATTTTTTTTCACTCTATTTTTTGAGAGCTATATCTAAAAATCTAATTACATAAGGAAAATAGAATCGCCAAAAGTTCAAAGCACAAAGCCAACTAGATATGCTAATCTAATATACTTATAACTTTTTCTGACCCACCTTCCAAATATTTATTAAATAATTTGAATATTTATTATTGACATCTTGCTACAAAACTGATATTATAATATACAATTCAATATCAATACTTATCAAGAGAGACCGAGGGACTGGCCCTACGACGTCCGGCAACCTGAATTTTTATTCAAGGTGCTAAATCCAGCAGGTATTTGCCTGAAAGATAAGATGCTTAGAATTTAGACTTCTTGCAGATTATCTGCAGGAAGTTTTTTTAGTTAAAACATCTTTTCTAAGTTTTACAAAACTCAATATTTACACTTATCAAGAGAGACCGAGGGACTGGCCCTATGACGTCCGGCAACCTGAATTTTTATTCAAGGTGCTAAATCCAGCAGGTTTTTTACCTGAAAGATAAGATGCTTAGAATTTAAACTTCTTGCAGATTATCTGCAGGAAGTTTTTTTAGGTCATTTCTCGAAGAGAAACCTGACCAAAGCGAAGGGGTTCGATGCCCCTAGGTATTCAAAATAGAAATCAAAATAGGAGGAATTCAAATGTCAAAAAAACTAAACTTTGAAACTATTCAACTACACGGAGGGTATGAGCCTGATTCAAATACAAAGTCAAGGGCCGTACCAATTTACCAAACAACATCCTACGTATTTGATACACCTGAGGAGGCAGCAGATTTATTTGCATTGAAAAAGGCTGGAAATATCTATACCCGTATTACAAATCCAACTACAGATGTTCTTGAAAAAAGAATAGCTTTACTTGAGGGTGGAATAGGAGCAGTTGCAACCTCTTCTGGAATGGCTGCAATAAGTTATGCAATATTGAATATTGCATCATCTGGTGATGAAATAGTTGCTGCTTCTACCTTGTATGGAGGAACATATCAATTATTTGCAAATACCTTTAAGGATTTTGGTATAAAAGTAAACTTTATAAACCCAGATGATCCTTCAAATATCGAAAAAGCTATTAACGATAAAACTAAAGCAGTATATATTGAAACCATCGGGAACCCTGGAATAAATATATGTGATATTGAAAAAATCTCTGAGATAGCCCATGCAAATGATGTTCCTTTAATAGTCGATAATACCTTCGCAACTCCTTATTTATGCAAACCCTTTGAGTTTGGAGCAGATATCGTAGTATACTCAGCAACAAAATATATAGGCGGTAACGGAACCTCTATAGGTGGCTTGGTTATAGACTCCGGTAATTTCAATTGGGATAATGGCAAATTTCCAAAGCTTGTAGAGCCAGATAAAAGTTACAATGGAGTTTCCTATACTGAAGCATTTAAAGAAGCTGCATATATCGCTAGATTAAGAGTTGTTCTTCTAAGGGATTTAGGAGCTTGTATTTCTCCATTTAACTCATTCCTTCTTACTCTTGGTCTTGAAACTCTATCCCTAAGGGTAGAAAGACATATTGAAAATGCAAAAAAAATTGCTGAGTTTCTAAATGGGCATGAAAAAATTGACTGGGTTAACTATCCAGGCCTAGAAGATAACAAATATCATGAAATCTCTAAAAAATACCTTCCAAATGGAACAGGTGCCATTTTTACCTTTGGAGTAAAGGGAGGATACGAAGGAGGAAAGAAATTAATAAGCGCTCTAGAAATATTCTCTCATTTGGCCAATGTTGGTGATGCTAAATCCTTGATTATTCATCCTGCTTCCACTACTCATCAACAGCTTAGCGAAGAGCAGCAGAGGCAAAGTGGAGTTTCCCCCGAATTGATTAGGGTTTCAATAGGCATTGAAAATGCTGATGATTTAATAAATGATCTATCAAACGCACTTGAAAGAATATAAAATAAAGTCCTTAGTTTGGAGATTCAAGTAAAACTATTAATCTAACATGTTGTGAATAGAAGTCTGGTATTTCAACTGACTAAGGGATATGGATATTTCCTTTTAGTAATTTCAATGAATCAGTTTTCTCCTTTGAAGCATATAAAGAAACAGGTTCATTGCATGAACGAAAAGGAAATATCCATATCCCCGCCCGAGGAACTAGCTAAACGAGAAAGGAGAATTACTATGCCAATAGTTATACCTCAAAACCTTCCAGCCTTTGATGTATTGTCAAATGAAAATATCTTTGTTATGAACGAAAACCGTGCCATTCATCAAGATATCAGAGCATTAAAGATTGTTGTATTAAACTTAATGCCTACTAAAATAGAAACCGAGACTCAACTTCTCCGTCTACTAGGAAATGTTCCTCTGCAAATAGAGGTAGTATTCATCCATACCGAGTCCTATGAATCGAAGAATGTATCCAAGGATCATTTAAGTACCTTTTATAAGCATTTCAGTGATATTAAGGATCAAGAATTTGATGGCATGATAATAACTGGAGCTCCAGTTGAGCTCCTCCCCTTTGAAGAAGTTGCATATTGGAGTGAACTAAAGGAAATCATGGACTTTTCGATATCCAACGTTACATCTACCCTACATATTTGCTGGGGATCTCAGGCAGGTCTATATCACCATTACGGAGTTCCTAAGTATGTAGTTGATAAAAAGATTTCGGGAGTATTTCCTCATACTATCAATAACAATAAATTGAATCTCCTAAGAGGCTTTGATGATGTTTTCTATGTACCTCATTCACGATATACTGAAGTACGAAGAGAGGATATAGAAAAGGTTCCTGAGCTTGAAATTTTATCTGAGTCTAGCGATTCAGGAGTATATATTGTCGCTTCAAGGGATAGGAAACAAATATTTATAAGTGGGCATCCCGAATACGATGTTAATACCCTAAAAAATGAGTATTTGAGAGACATTTCTAAAGGAATTGATATAGAAGTTCCTAATAATTATTTTAAAAATGACGATCCAACAGCTGAGCCAGTTTCAAAATGGAGGAGTCATGCTAGTCTACTCTTTTCTAATTGGATTAATTATTATGTATATCAAAAAACCCCTTATATATTAAAGGGGCATTTAGAATAATCAGTATATCTATAAGCAACTTTGAGGTTCAATAAATCTCAAATACTAATGTTTTTATCTATAGGAGGGATATCTTATAAAGTATTCATCTTGTAAGATATCCCCTTCACATTATCTCCTATAATTATACATTCTTTTTCTAGATCTTATATTAGGAGCCATCATGCTTGCTACTAGTGAAGTAAGGGGGATTGTTGAAACTAGTCCAATACTTCCACATAATGATCTAATTATCTCAGTTGATAAAATCTCCATGCTTACTAGTCTACCCAATGGCATTTTCATGAAGTGAAATACTAATAGTATAGGCATAGCTCCTCCAACATAGGCTAAGATAAGGGTATTTACCATGGTTGCCATTATATCTCTACCTACCTTTAATCCTGAAGCAATTAGCCCTGCAAAGGTCATATTTGGATTCTGATCTTTGAGTTCAAAAATTACAGAGGTTATCGACATACTTACATCCATTACTACCCCTATGGCTCCTATTAGTACCCCACTCAGATAGAGCCCTCTGTAGTCTATAACTGTATTCATATATGTTATTAAAAAGTTTACCTCTTCACTAGCCAGTCCAGTTATTGAACATAGATCCGTAAATACCTTCGCCAAAATCCCAGCAATAATTGTTCCTCCTACGGTTCCGATTATCGCTACAAGGCTCTTTCTAGTAAATCCAGATATAAGAATAAAACTAATTAATATAATTATTATTGTACTTATTATTGCAACCATCATTGGATTGTGTCCATCAACAATCAAAGGTATCATGATTTTTACAATTACTAAGCCCGATATACCTAATGAGGTTACAGAAAGTATTCCCTTTATTCCACCGAAGATAATTATCACTACTAGAAATATAATTCCTAGTAACTTAAGGTGGTCTTCTCTAGATACATTAATAATATTTCCTTTTATTCTTCCATTCTGACCCGTACTTAACTTTATAAGAACCCGGCTTCCCTTTCTGAGTTCATAGCTATTTGATGAATATTCCACCGGTATATATTCTATATTTATACCCTTTCCTTTGTATTCACCCTCAAGTATCTTAACCTTTACAGATTTTGTTGTTACCCCTGACCTTGAGTATTCTTCTATCTTTAATACTTCAGCCTTTAATATATCTCCATTATTCTCTTCAGCATAGGCACCGCTTCCTAGAAATAGGAAAATTAAAATTAATAATACAATCCTTCTTCCCATGTTTGTCCCTCCTATTCATAATAATTATTATGAATAGGCTTATACAAATAGACCAAAACTTTTTAATAGAAAAAATAGGGATGTCTTAGAATGATTAATTCTGAGGCAATCCCTTTTCCATTTTCATATTTTATTTATGAAGTCTTTACACCATCAATATTTCTAAACACATTCTCAAATTTGTTTAATGCATCATCAATAACTTCATCGGTATCGGATAGGCTAGTATACAACCTGCTCCCAGCTAAGGTTACTATTCCCTCAGCCAAATAAGCTGCTCCCATTTCCTCCATCATATGCTTACGCTTCTTTACCTCTCCTAGGGCGCTTAATATATTAATTCCCAATTTAACAAACATAGCTGCTCCTGTCTCTAAATGACATATTGAGCCCTGATTATAGGCTACAAATGGAAGGTTATACTTATCGATAAGATAATTTAATCCATTTGTTAATCTGTCTCCGGCTTCACCTGCTTTTTCACATGCATTAGTCTTTTCAATCTCTAAAATTGTGTAGTACCCCGCTATACAGCTTAATGGATTTGCCGCTAGGGTTCCACCAACATAGGCTCTTTTTTTACCACTCTCAAGACCTGCCGCAAGATGATCAATTAAATCCTTTCTACCTCCGATACCACCTGCTGCTGGATATCCCCCTGCTATTACCTTGCCAAAGATAGTCAGATCAGGCTTAACATCAAAATATCCTTGGGCGCTGCCAAGACCTATCCTAAATCCTGTGACAACCTCATCAAATATTAAGATGGTATCAAAGTCATCACAAAGCCTTCTTACTTCTTTGTTATACTCCTCATATATTGGCCTCGTACCACTTTCTGGACCTACTGGTTCCACTATTACACAGGCGGTTCCACCCCTTAACTTATTCTTCTTAAGCTGTTTTCTAAGGGCTTCTATATCATTTGGTTTTACTTCTTGGGTATGCTTACTACATTCTCTTGGTATACCATGGGCTTCAAATCTACCTGTCCCTGGAATCTTTAGTCCATAGACCATCTGATCGCTCCATCCATGATATGCTCCACCGATTTTCACTACCTTTTTCTTCCCCGTAGCAAGCCTTGCTATTCGAATGGCAGCCATAACAGACTCTGTACCACTTCCAAGCATACGAAATTTTTCTACTGCTGGCATATGCTTGTTTATCAGTTTAGCTATTTTAAGCTCATATTCATGAAAAAGTCCTGTAACTGGACCGCAGTGATTAAGTAGCTTAATAACCTCTTTCCTAACGGGTTCATAATTACTTCCTAGTATTGTAGGGCCCCCAGCTTGAAGGAAGTCTATATATTTATTTCCATCGGCGTCCCATAGATAAGCTCCCTCTGCTCTATCAATAACTATAGGAAATGGATAGTTGAATGCAAGGTTATGCTGAACCCCCCCAGGTATATATTCCTTGGCTTCTGTAATCATTTTTTTAGAGTTTCCACATTTGTTTTCAAAGTAGTCAAGATACCTCTGCATTGCGTCTCTTTTAATTGGCCTTATGGGTTGCTTAATTAATTCTTCAAGTCTTCTGTAGATTTCATCTGTATCATGCCATCTTGAAACTGCATAACCTTCTTTTCCCATAATCTACTCCCCTTTTTAATTGCCCTTTGCAATACCCTTAAATATCATATCTAAGATGCCTTCTAATTCAGAAGTTGACCCAGCCTCGCATCCCTCCTCAAACCATTTAAAAATTACTCCATAGTAACAACCAAGAAAGGTTGTTACAACATATTCCTTTGAAAAGTCACTGCTTATATCACCCTTCTCTTGACCTTCATTTACTAACTCTTCTAAAACCTTTCTAATTTTAAGAAAGGGAGACCCAGATTCCTTACTGTTTATTATGGTTGTAAAAACAACTCTTCCCGTTAAATGCAAATATGGAATTGCATCCTCTAATAATCTAATTAATATCCTCTTTATTTTTTCAACAGGTTTATTTGAGGCAAAGCCTTCTTCCTCTATCATTTCAAATATATCCGCTATCTCATCCTCTGCAATCCCTTTTAACAGACTCTCCTTATTAGTAAAATGTTTGAAAAAAGTACTCTTTGATACATCTGCCAACTCGGTAATTTCTTCAATCGATGTATTATCATAACCATTTTTCTCAAATAGTCGTCTAGCTGATCTAAGGAGACTTGCATTTGTTTTCATCTTTTTACGTTCTCTTCTAGAAATGTTAGACTTATTCAACCTTATCCTCCTCTAATTACTCCATTTACAATAATTGTATATTAGTGTATTTTTATTGTCAAGTTCATATACAAACTTGAATATATTAGTACACTGTAGTATACTAATATCAAAGTAATATTGTTCCAAATTATAACAATAATTACAATTCTATTATAGTATTTACTATCTATCACACTTCTTGCACAAATCATACCTTAATAACTATATATTAGCGATAATCATTTATATCATAAAAGGGGGGATTGGCCATGGGTATGAAGTACATAATTGCCCATGATGTAGGTACAAGTAGCAACAAGGCAGTTTTAGTAGATATAAATGGTGAGGTTCATGCCACTGCATCTGTCTCATATCCTCTACATTTTCCCCATCCAAACTGGGTAGAGCAAGATCCAGATGATTATTGGAATGCAATCATAAAGACAACTAACGATATAATGAAAAAATCTAATGTCTGTCCCGAGAATATAGCTGGAATAATATATACAACCCAAGCACTGGGAATAATTCCAATCGACAAAGAAGGAAATCCCCTCAGGAAAAACATTTCTTGGGTAGATGGCCGTGCTGAAAAGCAAGCTAAAAAGATAATGAAAAAACTCGGTGGAGAAAAAATATTCGAAAAAATTGTTGGTATTAAATTAATGGGCAAGGATGTAATTCCAAAGCTTCTTTGGATTAAAGAAGAAGAGAATAATATCTATAAAGAAACAGAATATTTCTTAGATGTAAATGGTTATCTAAAGTTTAAATCCACTGGAAAGAAAGTAATGGAATGGTCTGGAGCTTCATCATATGGCTTTGATTTAAAGAAAAAGGATTGGCTTAAAATTATCTTTAAAGCCTGTGGAATTGACATGAAGAAGCTTCCTCCCCTTGTACGCTCAATCGACAAGGTTGGAGGTCTATCTAAAAAATCAGCCCAGTCCTTTGGTCTATTGGAGGGCACCCCTATTTTCGGAGGCTGTGATGATGTCCAAAGTGCAGCCATTGGCTCAAGTGCTGTAAGAGAAAACGAAGCCCATATTTATTTGGGATCTGCCGCTTGGGTATGCGTATCTACAGCTAAAAATCTTAAACACAAAAATGGAGCAGCAGTGATTCAAAGTGCAAATCCCAAGATGAATATTGCTGTTGGTGTTACAGAAGCCGCGGGAATATGCATTCAATGGATTGCCGATCAATTTTATAAGCATGAGCAGGAGGACCCAAATATAGATGACTTATTTGCCTTAATGGATGAACATGTTAAAGATATACCTCCGGGTTCTGATTATTTGATATGTACCCCTTGGATGCTTGGTGAACGATGTCCCGTAAGCAGTACTACAACAAGAGCTACTCTTTTCAATGTTTCTTTAGAACATACTCGAAAACATATGATGCGTGCTGTTTATGAGGGTGTAGCATATAATATACGATGGATTCTTGAAAACTTTAAAAGAGATTTTGGTTTTGACATACAAAGTCTCAAGCTAATAGGTGGAGGTGCTTTGGATAAGGAATGGATGCAAATAATATCCGATGTTACCCAAAGACCTATCGAAACTGTCCGGAATCCTAAAATAGCTGGAGCTATAGGCGGAGCCATATGTGCAGCAATCGGCCTCGGTATTTACGATGATTTCGATTGCTCAAAAAAATTGATTAATCTAGATAAAAAATATACACCTAATAAAGATAACGCAGAAATCTATGATGAGTTATTTAAAACCTATAAATCTATTTACTATTCCTTAGATAAAACCTATTCAGATATAAATGCTTCTCGTTTTTAAATTAAAATAGGAGGATTTTTTATGGATGTACAACAAGCTAGACACCTTGTTCTAGAAGCAGGAAAACGCCTACTATCAAGTGGTCTTGTTGCCGGCACCTGGGGCAATATTAGCCAAAAGGTCAACGATAATCTTATGGTAATCACTCCAAGCGGCAAGAATTATGATAAGTTAACGGTATATGACATGGTTGTAGTAAATATAAATGATCTCAGTTACGAAGGTCAATTGAAGCCATCTTCTGAATGTAAATTACATGCAGAGCTCTATAAGATTAGGAAAGATATCGGTGCTGTTATACACACCCACTCCATTAATGCATGTATAGTTGCTTCAGCACGTAAAGAAGTTACATCTGTTTCTGATCATATGGCAGACAGGATTGGGCCTTCGATCCCAGTAACTGAATATGCAATTTCTGGTACAAGGAAGCTATTAAAGAATACTATCAAGCTCATGAAGTACGGAAATGCTGTTTTACTTGCAAATCACGGAGCTATATGCGTTGGTAAAACCATTGAAAATGCCTTTATTACTTGTGAACTCATGGAAAAAGCTTGTATGGATTTTATAGAAAAGTAATTAGTTTTTAAGGAAAGGAGATACTTCGTGGATAAAGCTAATATATGTATGCCCATAATTAACACGATAAAAAAATTAAATTCAATGGGCCTAGGTAACAAAGCTGTAGGAAGTATTAGTCGAAGAATTGATAATGATTTTATTGCAATTACACCTGCCGAAATAGATCTAAGGGCTTTGACTATGGAAGATATTGTATTTGTTAATATCAAAAATCTAGCTTGCAATGATACTTTAAAACCAACAAAGGATTATCAGTTACATGCTGATATATATATGTCCAGACCTAATATATCCTCTATACTTCTTGGACAGTCAAAAAATACTTGTGCAGCTGCCAAGGTTACTAATGAGATTCCACCTATATTGGATGATATGGCACAAATAATTGGCCCTACAATAAGGGTTGCCAACTACGAGAATGCCCATTGCAAGAAATCCATAAAAAACGTTATTAGAGCCCTAAGAGGACGATATGCAGCCTTGCTTGCTGATGGTGGAGCTATTTGCTTAGGTAGGTCACTTGAGGAGACCATTGTTACATGGCAGGTTTTAGAAAAGTCCTGTATAGTTTATATTGAATCTAAAAAAATTGGTGGTGCAATACCAATAAACAGATTTATAGCCTATGTTATGCATCATGTTTATTTGAGAGTCTATTCAAAAAGAAGGGAAAAGAAAAAGGTCTGATGAAATATTTTAGCTGATAGCTACTAGTATGCAAAAATCTAATAGTTACCAGCTAAGTCTCTCTATATAATTCCTTCTATCCATTCCTTTAATTGTTCCTTAGCCTCTTCTCTTCCCTTCTTGAGCGGATCTTTAAATTCCATCTCTCCTAGAATCTCATTTTCATTAAGATCTTCCCTTAACATCTTAAAGGCCTTTCCATTACCGCCTCCAGCATGACAGCAGAAAAAGGCAATTTTCTTTCCATTTATCTGTGTCGTATCTAAGAACGTATTTATAGCAGGGGCATATCTGCTAGCCCATATAGGTGTACCAATAAATATAAGATCATAGTCATCTAGATTTTTATCCATAGGTAAAAGTTCTGGCTTTTTACCCGTAATAACTTGTCTACCACCCCAGACGTACTTCATGAAACCCTTTGATGCTACATCCTTCTTGGGCTTTAACTCCAATAAGTCTGCTCCTACGATGTCACTGATACCCTCAGCTATAAATTTTGTATTACCCTCAAATGAATAAAATACAACAAGCTTTTTTAAATCCCTATTCTCCATGTTAATTCCCCTTTCTATACTTCATCATACCTAAAGCAATCTACCAAATGATCATTCACTAGACCTGCCGCTTGCATATGGGAATAGCAAATGGTTGGACCGACAAATTTAAATCCCCTCTTTTTTAGGTCCTTACTAAAGTCCTCTGACTCCGGCGTTTTTGCCGGAACCTCATCAAGGCTATTCCATGAATTTTTTATAGTCTCTCCTCCAACAAATTGCCATATGTACTTATTAAAGCTTCCAAACTCTTCTTGTACTTTCAAAAAAGCCTTGGCATTGGCCACAGCAGCTTCAATCTTTCTTCTATTTCTAATTATCCCCTCATTAGTCATTAGTTCTTCAATTTTCTTTTCATCATATTTAGCTACTTTTATAGGATCAAAATTATCAAAGGCTTCCCTATAGTTCTCTCTTCTTCTTAGTATAGTTATCCAGCTAAGTCCAGCCTGTGCGCTTTCGAGTATCATAAATTCAAAGTGTCTTCTATCATCATGAACTGGTACTCCCCACTCTTTATCATGATATTCAATATATAGGGAATCATTCCCAGCCCAACCGCATCTTTTTTCCATTAGACTACTCTCCCTTCATCTTATTAGTTATAGACTCCGCAGCCAACTTCCCCATTGAAAAAGCTGCTTGAATATTATATCCTCCTGTATCACCATCGATATCAAGGACCTCACCGACAAAGTATAGGCCCTTTACAATCCGAGACTCCATGGTTTTAGGACTAACGTCCTTTAGGGATACTCCTCCCTTTGTTGCCATTGCTATATGATAATCCCCTAATCTTTCAACCTCCATTGGAAAACCTATAAGCATTTCTATCAATCTATTTCTCATTTTTTTATTTAACTCTGCGCACTTAAGTTCCTCAGGTATATCGGCAATCGCAATGAGCTTATCTATAAACCTTTTTGATAATGGATATTCTCTAAGTATAGTCTTTACTAACAGTTTTCCATTTGAACTAATTCTTTCTATAAAGTCAGACCGAAATCCTTCCTCACTCTCTGCCCCTATAAAATTAATTTTTATTATGTCTCCTGGCAATACATATCTTGAAAAATTAAGGATTCCTGGGCCAGAAATGTTTCTATGGGTCAAAAGAACATCCCCTAGACAATTTTTTATTTTCTTATTATTTCTCCATAGGGAAATGGGTATATTTTCAAAGGATGTTCCAGATAAATCTGTAAACCCATAATCCTTTATGTATAGAGGTGTAAGGCATGGTCTTGGTTTCTCAATAACATGTCCTAATTTTCTAGCAAAGTTATATCCGTCCCCTGTTGAACCCGTATTAACATAGGATTTTCCTCCTGTAGACACTACTAAATACCTTGCTGAGTATTGCTGTTTCTCTGTCTTAATATCAAAGGTAGATTTTTCTTTATCATAGTCAACATCTGTAACTCTCTGATTGTATTTTTTATCAACATTTCTCTTCTTACACTCATCTAATAATACATTTAAAACATCTGACGCCTTTAAGGTTTCCGGAAAGATCTTACCATTTTCATTACTTATGAAGTTTAATCCCCTTTGTCTAAAGAAGTTCATTAAATCCTCATTGGTAAACTTAAAAAGAGAGTGCTTCACAAATCTTCCATTGTCTCCATAAAAATTTAGAAAATCTTTAATATTCCCCTCATGGGTTAAATTGCACTGACCTGCTCCAGAAATCAAAAGTTTTTTCCCCGCCGAAGCATTTCTCTCAAGTACTAAGACCCTTCTATTTTCTCCCCCAGAGTTTATGGCAGCAAACAGTCCTGCCGGTCCTGCACCTACAACGATAACATCGTAATTTTTCATTAGATTACCTCCGTTTAAATTAAACACTCTTCCTATATATTAAAAATTATTTCCATAAAAATACTTTTATATTGTTGACAAAGTATTCAATTGATATTATAATTCTATGAAAATAATATCATTAAATTCTATGAGTGGAAATAGTAGATAAGACAAAAAACTATAGCGAGTCGGAAATGGTGGAAGCCCGACGTGGATTGCTTGTTGAATGGTTCCATGAGAAGCAGTGTGAAATCTCCTGAGAGTAGCATTAGCCGTTAGTCTTACGTTACAAAGACAGGATATCGAAATAGCAAGTTACTATTTCCGTATCTGAAAGAGTGAGATAGATGATTCTGTCTAAAATAGGTGGCAACACGGAATATAAACATTTCGTCCTGTATATTGGGATGTGATGTTTTTTTTATTACCCTTTATCTCTTTCAAGTTGTTCTGCTACTTCCTAGGTTATATATTTTTTTAACTTGGAGCAGCCTGAATACTTGAAGCCTAAAACCTATAGTAGAATTATAACCTATCTAATTAGGGTGGTACCGCGAAACCATAGACATTTCGTCCCTTTTCAGGGAGTGAAATGTCTTTTTTGTTTTTGAATAAATACGAAAAGGAGGCATTAAATTGCATTGTAATAATACAAAGATCAAAGAAATATTTAAATCCTCAAAGCTTGCGGTTCTTTCTACGGAAATCGAGGAAATATCTGAAACACCAGTCTCATTGTTTAGAAAGTTGTGTAACAAGGGGAAATGCTACCTCTTAGAAAGTGCCGAAACTGTTGATAAGTGGGGACGTTATTCATATATCGGTAGGAAACCATTTATTGAGGTCAGAGGCTACGGAAATGAAGTCTATATATATGGAAAAAATCAGCTTATAGAAAAGACCGGTAATCCCTTAGGTATTGTAAAGGATCTAATGAAGGAATATAAAATGCCTTTTATAGACAATATGCCTGATTTTATTGGAGGTGCAGTTGGCTATATTGGCTACGATATCATACGAAACTATGAAAATCTCAGCAATGTAAATCATGATGATATAGAACTTCCAGATATTCACCTTTTATTCATGGAAGAAATATTTATATATGATCATTTATTAGAGAAGGTTTTAATTGTTTTTAATCTGCCCCTCTCCCCTTGTACTAAGGATATTGATGAAGTGATATTAGATAGACTTCAAAGTATTAGGGAGGAAATCTCAGTTGATGATTATATCTTAAAAGATAATCAAGAAATGCAGACTAAAGAATTTCGCTATAGGAGTAACGAAACTAAAGAAACCTTTATGGATAAGGTCCTAAATGCCAAAGAGTATATAAAATCTGGGGATATATTTCAAGTGGTTGTATCCCAAAGGTTACAGATTGAAACAAATACCAGACCCTTTGATGTTTACCAAACCCTAAGAGATATCAATCCGTCTCCTTATATGTTTTATTTAGAATTCAATGAGTATAGCCTGGTTGGTTCTTCACCAGAAATGCTTTGTAAGGTTAAGGAAGGCAGAGTTGAAACCTGTCCTATTGCAGGAACAAGACCTAGAGGTAAAACTCCTGAGGAGGATATAGCTCTAGCAGACGAGCTTTTAAGGGATGAAAAGGAGCTTGCAGAGCATCTGATGCTGGTGGATCTAGCTAGAAATGATATTGGTAAAATATCTAAATTTGGTAGTGTAGAGCTTACTAATTATATGGAAATACAAAGGTACTCCCATGTCATGCATATAGTATCTAATGTAACGGGGAGCCTTAGGAAAGATCTTGATATGTTCGATTCTTTAGTGTCATGTTTACCCGCCGGGACAGTTTCAGGAGCCCCCAAAATACGAGCAATGGAGATTATAGATGAACTTGAAAGTAGTAAAAGAGGAGCATATGCAGGAGCAGTTGGTTGTATAGGTTTTGATGGGAATATGGATACCTGTATTACTATTAGAACAATTGTATTTACGGAGAATAACGCTTATATTCAAGCCGGTGCAGGAATCGTTGCAGATTCTGATCCTGAAAGTGAATATTTAGAAACCCTTAGAAAGGCCAAGGCCCTTATGGAAGCAATAAAAATAACCGAGGAGGATTTACATGGTAGTAATAATAGATAATTACGATTCCTTTACTTACAACCTTTATCAATATATTGGTGAGATTAATCCTAATATTAAGGTCTTTAGAAACGATGGGGTTACAATAGCTCAGCTAAGAGAGATGGATATATCTCATATTATTATTTCTCCAGGTCCCGGTACGCCTAAGGACTCTGGTATATCAAAAAGTATTATAAGGGAATTTGGAGGCAAAATTCCCATTCTAGGGGTTTGTCTTGGACATCAAACAATTGGAGAAACCTATGGATGCGAAGTTGTAAGGGCTAAAGAGCCCTTTCATGGTAAGACCTCTATGATTTACCACGATGGGATGGGTCTATTCAAGGGAATTGAAAATCCTTTGAAGGTTACAAGGTATCATTCCTTGATAGTTGATAAGAACTCATTAACCGATGACTTATCCTTTACTGCTAAGACCAGCGATGGTGAGATAATGGCTCTTATGCATAAAAGGCACCCTATATTTGGAGTACAGTTTCATCCTGAGGCCATTGCTACACGTGGTGGAAAGGAAATAATAAAAAACTTTCTTGAGTTAACAACAACAGTTAGTTGCTGATCCGTGGGGCTTTGATATTTCTTTTTCATTTATGCAATGAAAAAAACTTAAACTAACTTATTGTGCTAATTTCCAAAGCGGGGAGTGATGATATTTCCTTTTCGTTCATGCAATGAACCTGTTTTCTAATATAATTTTGTAGGTAAAAACAGGTTCATAAAAATCACTCAAATGAAATATCATAACTCCCTAAGTATTTTAAAATGATAACGTATAATTTATTAACACATGAAGCTAAATTGATCTATAGATATAGGAGGTCTTTAAATGCTTAGATTTGCAATAACAAAGTTGATAAATAAAGAAAACCTGACAGAAAAAGAAATGATACAGGCTATGAACATTATTATGGATGGTAATGCTGCAAATTCTCAGATAGGCAGCTTCTTAACCGCCCTACGTATGAAGGGTGAAACTATCGATGAGATCACCGGTGGAGCCAAGGTGATGAGGTCAAAGGCTCTTAAGGTAGATATAGAAGATGAATACGCTGTAGATCCTGTTGGTACCGGTGGTGATGGAGCTAATACCTTTAATATCTCTACCTTGGTTGCAATAATATCGGCAGCAGCCGGAGTTAAGGTTTTAAAGCATGGTAATCGTTCGGTTTCAAGCAAGTGTGGAAGTGCAGATGTATTGGAAAGTTTAGGGGTTAATATTGAGCTTGATCCTGATAAGGTAAAAAAATGCGTTGATGTAGTTAACATAGGATTTATGTTTGCTCCTAGATTTCATAGTGCCATGAAAAATGTAGTAATTCCTCGGCGCGAACTTGGTATTAGAACTATTTTTAACATCCTCGGCCCACTTACCAACCCGGCTATGGCAAAAAATCAGCTTTTAGGGGTGTTTGATGAAGAACTCAATGAATTAATGGCCGGTGTTTTGAAGAACTTAGGATCACGAAGATCCATGGTAGTACACGGCTTGGATGGTCTTGATGAAATTACTATTACCACCAAAACTAAAGTCTCTGAAATCAGGGATAATAAAATATCTACCTACTACCTCGACCCTAAAGAATATGGATTTAAACTAGGTAAATCAGAGGATCTAATTGGAGGCTATCCTAAAGAAAATGCTGAGATTATATTAAATATATTGAAGGGCGAAAAGGGAGCAAAAAGAGATATAGCTCTTCTTAATGCTGGAGCAGCTATATATGTTGGAGGCAAGGTAGATTCTTTAGCTAGTGGCATAAATCAGGCTAGAATAACACTAGATAAAGGTCTTGCATTAAAAAAATTAAATCAATTTATTGATATTAGTCAGGAGCTGGCAACATGATTCTAGAAAAAATAGTTTCTTATAAAAGGAAAAGAATTGAAGAAGAGAAAAATATCCTTTCACTCGATAGGATTCTTTCACTAATAGATTCACATGATACTGGAAGAAACTTTAAGGGAGCCTTTGAAGATAGAGATAATATTAGCATCATTGCTGAAGTGAAGAAAGCCTCCCCTTCTAAGGGGTTGATTAGAAAGGATTTCAACCCTGTAGCCATAGCTGAGGCTTATAAATCTAATAAAGCTGAAGCGATATCGGTACTAACTGAAGATAACTTCTTTCTGGGAAGCAATGATTATTTAGGTAAGGTCAGAAACGTTACCTATGCTCCACTGCTTAGAAAGGATTTTATTATTGATCCCTACCAGATATACCAATCAAAGCTTTTAGGAGCCGATGCCATACTTCTTATTGTATCTATTTTATCGAAAAATCAATTATTGGAGTTCAAAGGGCTAGCTAAAAGCATAGGACTCCAGTGTTTAGTAGAGGTTCATAATAGATCGGAGCTTGAGATTGCATTGGAGGTTGATTCAGAAATTATAGGTATTAACAATAGAGATTTAAAAACCTTTAAAACAAGCTTAACCGTAACTGAAAGGCTTATAGAGTATGTACCAAAATCTAAAATAGTTATTAGCGAAAGTGGAATTAACACCAGATCCGATATAGCGTTTCTTCAATCCCTTGGTGTAAAAGGTGTTCTTATCGGTGAAAGTCTTATGAGGGCAGAATCTATAGAAGATAAGTTTAAAGAGCTTAGGGGTGAGTAAATGACTAAAGTTAAGATATGTGGCTTAAGACGTAGGGAAGATATAGCTTATGTTAACCAGCTTAAACCTGATTATGTAGGATTCGTCTTTGCAAAAAGTAAACGCCAAATAGATAAGTATAAGGCTAAAGAATTGATTAATGATCTTGATAAATCTATAAAAACCGTGGGTGTCTTTTTAAACACTTCAGTAGATAGGGTTAGAGATATATCTGGCTTTTGTAAACTCGATGTTATTCAACTTCACGGTGATGAAACTCCAAAATACTGTAGCTTATTTGATAGAGAAGTCTGGAAGGCATTTAGAATAAAAAATGAGGATAGCCTAAAAGAAATACAGCATTATAGTTCTGATGGCTACCTATTAGACACCTATGTCAAGGGAGCCTATGGCGGTACCGGTGATACCTTTAACTGGAATTTAGCTTCTAAGATCGGTAAGGAGAAATTTATTATTTTGGCAGGTGGTCTTTCAGAAGACAACATAGATATGGCTATTAATATTGTGAGGCCAAGCATCGTTGATGTCAGTAGCGGAGTTGAGATAGATGGATTCAAAGATTTTGATAAGATGAAGAGATTTATTGAAAGGGTGAGAAAATAATATGAGTATAGGATGTCTACCTAAAAGATTCGGAAGGTTCGGAGGTCAATTTGTTCCAGAAACCTTGATGAATGCTTTAATCGAACTTGAAAGAGAATACCTAGAAGCTAAAGAAGATCCAGAATTCCTTAGGTCATATAGATACTATGTAGTGGAGTACTCAGGAAGACCAACTCCCTTGTATTATGCTGAAAACCTCACTAAAAAACTAGGCGGTGGAAAAATCTATCTAAAAAGAGAAGATTTGAACCACACAGGAGCCCATAAGATCAATAATGTTATAGGTCAGGTTCTTCTGGCAAAGAGAATGAATAAAAAGCGTATTATTGCTGAGACTGGAGCTGGACAGCATGGTGTAGCAACTGCAACAGTTTGTGCAATGTTTGATATTGACTGTGAGGTATATATGGGCAAAGAAGATATCGAAAGACAATCCCTAAATGTATATAAAATGAAAATGCTAGGTGCTAAGGTAAATCCAGTTACCTCTGGAACAGCTACCTTAAAGGATGCTACAAATGAAGCTATTAGGGATTGGGTTACAAATGTTAATAATACCTTTTATGTAATAGGCTCCGTTGTTGGTCCCCACCCCTATCCAACTATGGTGAGGGATTTTCAGAGAATTATTGGGGATGAAGTAAAAAAACAAGTTATTGAAAAAGAAAATAGATTACCAGATTACTTGATAGCCTGCGTGGGTGGTGGCAGTAACGCCATGGGATTATTTTATCCTTTTTGTAATGAAGAGAATATAAATTTATATGGTGTTGAAGCCGCAGGTTTAGGAGTTGATACAGATAAACACGCTGCAACTATTACTAAAGGCTCTATAGGTGTCATACACGGAATGATGACCTATTTATTGCAGGATAAGTATGGGCAGATTGATCCTGTACATTCAATTTCTGCAGGCTTAGATTATCCTGGTATAGGACCAGAACATGCATATCTCCATTCTACGGGTAAGGCAAAATACGTAGCCATTACTGATGAAGAAGCTGTAAACGCCTTTAAAATCTTAACTCAAGTAGAGGGTATAATCCCTGCCCTCGAAAGCTCCCATGCTATAGCCTATTTGCTTAAGTTGACGCCAAAAACCAAGAAGGATGATATCATAGTTGTCAATTTATCCGGTAGAGGGGACAAGGATATTCATACCATATCTGAATACGGAGGTGCACTATAATGAAAAGTAGAATTACCAAGAAGTTCAAGGAATTGCGATCAAGTAATAGAAAAGCTTTAATAACATACGTTACCTATGGTGATCCTAACGTAGAAACTACAATAAACTTGGTTCTAGCAATGGAAAGGGCTGGTGCCGATATAGTTGAACTTGGAATCCCCTATTCCGATCCCCTTGCCGATGGCCCTATAATTCAGAGAGCATCTGCAAGAGCTTTAAAGGCTGGGGCTACCATTGACTCATTTTTCGAAATGATTCCTAAGTTAAGATCTAAAACGGATATT
This sequence comes from Wukongibacter baidiensis, assembly GCF_050888315.1. NCBI lineage: Bacteria > Bacillati > Bacillota > Clostridia > Peptostreptococcales > Caminicellaceae > Wukongibacter > Wukongibacter baidiensis. The sequence continues at coordinate 4,469,325 of NZ_CP138202.1, read as the reverse complement.
CCTATAGCATTATTGCTTTATTATAATTCAATATTTAAGTATGGAATCAAAACCTTTCTAGATAAATGTGATGGCCTAATAGATGGATTAATTATTCCTGATCTGCCTCTTGAAGAACGACAAGAGTTAGTGGAGATTATGAAAGACTATCCTATGGACTTGATTCCTCTTGTTGCCCCTACTTCTGAGGATAGAATTAAAGAAATTGTTAGGAACACAGAAGGATTTGTCTACTGTATTTCCTCTATTGGAATAACAGGTAAGAGAGAAAATTTTGATTCAGATCTCACAGGCTTTATTAGTAAGGTAAGGATGTACACCAATACTCCTCTGGCTATAGGATTTGGTATTTCTAATACCAAGACTGTAGAAAAGCTTAAAGATTTTGCTGACGGTCTTATTGTTGGAAGCGCTATTATTGAAAAGATCGAAAATGGCATTAAGAATAGTACTATTATAGATGATGTCTTCAATTTCACAAGCAGGTTAAGAGATTCACTTTAGCTGAGGGATGTCTCAGAATGATGAATTTCTGAGACATCCCAGGGCTGTACTCATAAAACTCCTTTATGAGTACAACCCCATTTTAGTCCTCTGCCGAAAAAATTCTTGTTCCATCTGCAAGTATTTTATAGCTTGAAAATATGGCCATTTCTTCAATATTCACTGACTCCAGTTTTTCTTTTATTACCTTGTTATTGTCTTTAGTGGTTGTATCTGACTTATTCCCCATTCTTATATACCTCCTGTAAAGGTTCTCCCCCCTGTTACTATTATTATATGGCATATGCCATTTTATGAGAACAATTTTGTTTACTTATTAAATTTTTACATACTCAGCAAATTTGCAAATTCATCTTGTATTACTTACAATACCTTCAGTCCGCTTTTACGGAATCATGTTCGCTTTTACGGATACGATGATGATGCCGTATTTCTCAGTTGCATACACATCTTGTCAATATATTTGTCCACTTTTGCGGAATTCTATTATTAATCTAGTGACAAGAATCAGCTAAAACCAACATACTTAAACTTGGCATGTAAATTGCTCTGTATATTGATATAAATTTACGAAAATTGTGGGCAAAATTTAAAATATTATGGTATGCCACGATTAATTGGAGGTATGAGCTTTGGCAAATTTTGAATTTTATAATGTAGATACTGTGAAGCTTGCAGAAAAATATGGAACTCCACTTTATGTTGTCTCTGAAGACCATATAGTAAATAAATGTAAAGAAATACAAGAAGATTTTATTAAAAAATATAAGAATGTAAGAGCCGTATATGCTAGTAAGGCCTTTCTAAATAAGGAAATGTGTAGGATTATTGACAAGGAAGGTCTTGGTATCGATGTAGTATCCGGTGGTGAGCTTTATGTTGCCATGCAAGCTGGCTTCCCAATGGAGAAAATCATTTTTCATGGAAATAATAAAACTATAAATGAATTGGAAATGGCTATAGATAATAATGTAGGTAGAATAGTAGTAGACAACTTTTATGAGCTTGATTTATTGAATTCCATTACAACGGAAAAGGAAAAAAAGATCCAGATACTATTTAGAGTTACTCCTGGAGTAGACAGCCATACCCATGAATATATTTCTACGGGACAAATAGATTCTAAATTCGGTATTCCTATATCGGATGATATGATTTATGATGCAGTCTCACGAACTACCGATATGAAATATGTAGAATTTAAAGGTTTTCACTTTCATGTAGGTTCTCAGCTGCTAGAAAACACCTCTCATCTAATGGCATTAGAAACATTAGTTACAATAATGAAGAGAACAGAAGAAGAATTAGGATTAGAAACTAGAGAGCTTAATGTAGGTGGTGGATTTGGTATATATTATTCTAATGGAGATGATCCAAAGCCTCTTAGATATTTTACAGATGCAATAATGGAAGCCCTAATCCTGGCTTGTGAGAAAAGCAATTTATTAATACCTGAGGTGATTATTGAACCCGGTAGATGGATAATTGGAGAAGCTGGAATAACCCTATATTCAATAGGATCAATAAAGGAAATCCCAAATGTAAGAACCTATGTTGGAGTAGATGGAGGTATGCCAGACAATCCTCGAACTGCTCTATATCAGGCTAAATATGAAGCAGTAATAGCTAATAAAATAAATGAAGAAAAAAATGATACTGTTACAATTGCGGGCAAATGTTGCGAATCAGGAGATATATTGATATGGGATCTTAAGGTTCCAAGACTTGCTCCCGGAGACATTTTGGCGGTTAAAAGCACCGGTGCTTATAACTATTCTATGGCTAGTAATTATAACAAGATTCCAAGACCGGCCGTTGTCATGATTAAGGATGGTGAGGATAGATTAACCGTTAGAAGAGAGACCTATGAAGATTTAATTGCAAGAAATTTATAGAAAATAAGAGTGTAGACGAATTGTCTACACTTTTATTTTTTCAGTACTCATAAAAAAACCGTTATTCATTCGACAAGTTTCGACATGTCTTTCAAGGGTTTTATTATATAATTTTGTATTGTATAAGCAATTGCTATATCGTAGGAATTATCTTTTATAACAATATTATAATCACAAAAAAATAGAAGGGAGATATAGATCTTTGCTAGTATATTTTAATTTGCAGTAAAAGCAAACTTCTATATTATTTATCATGATAAAAAAAATATTTGATAAAAAGAAACCTTTGGTCTTAGTAGCAGATGACTCTAAATTTATGAGATCTGCCTTTCGACGCTTTTTAGAAACCCAAAACTATGAAGTTGCCGAAGCCAAGGACGGTAAAGAAGCCCTCTCACTTTTTTTACAATTAAAACCCGACATTATTCTCATGGATTTTGTAATGCCAAAAATAGATGGCGTTACTGCCTGCGCCCAATTACAGGGATTACCTGATGGGAAAAATACGCCTGTAATTATGATCACATCTCTAGAAGACGAAGATTCTGTAAATGTCGCTTTTGACGCCGGAGCTACCGATTACATTAGTAAGCCTATTAATTGGGCAGTTTTACGTCAACGTTTAAACCGTTTAATAAAAGCAAGGCGTACCGAGATAAATCTTTATCAAAGTGAGGCCTTTGCCAGCTCTATAATTAATCATGCAATCGAAGGAATACTTACCATTGATACAAATAGAATAATACGATATATAAATCCTGCTGCGGAGCAGATTTTTGGATATACTTCTAGTGAATTAATTGGCAAAAACATCGATATAATCATTCCTCAACTTTGCTATACAGATTGCAACAAAAACGATGTTGATGAAAAACTTATATCTAACACTCGTGAAATCATAGGACATAGAAAGAATAAGTCCACTTTACCTATTGATTTTACTATAAGCCCATTCAACGTTGGCGAGAAGAATTTATTTACTATTATGTTGCGTGATATTACAGAGCGAAAACATTATGAAGAAATGATTAGGTATCAAGCTTTGTATGACTCATTAACCGATTTACCGAACAGACTTCTGTTGAAGGAACGTATCACCCACGAAATCACTCATTCAAAATACGTTAATCAAAAATTTGTTGTAATGTACATTGATTTAGATAGATTTAAGCTTATTAATGATACCCTAGGCCATGATGTAGGTGACAAGCTACTTAATGAAGTTGCCAAAAGATTTAAGAACAGCGTACGTGAAGACGATACGGTTGCTCGAATAGGAGGCGATGAATTTGTAGTCTTACTACCTGGATTAGCTCCAGAAAAGGATATAGGTAACATCGCTAATAAAATCCTTGAGGCTATAAGAGAGCCTATAATAATCGATAGTCACGAGCTTTATCTAACTGCCAGTATTGGAGTATCTATTTATCCCAATGATGGGGAAGATGATGAGACTCTACTTACAAATGCTGATATTGCCATGTATCGAGCTAAGGAAAAGGGCAAAAATAACTTCCAAATATTCACTCAAGCTCTAAACGCCAAAGCATTAGAACGGTTGGAGATGGAAAATAGTCTTAGGCGTGCAATCGAATATAATGAGTTTGTTGTACATTATCAACCTAAGGTTGATACTAAAACAGAGACAGTAACTGGAATGGAAGCTCTAGTACGCTGGCAACATCCTAATTGGGGACTAGTTTCTCCTCTAAAATTCATTCCATTAGCAGAAGAAACAGGGTTGATCATCCCTATTGGAGAGTGGGTATTACGTACTGCATGTGCCCATAATAAATTTCTCCAAAATGCTGGATATCCGCCTTTGACAGTAGCGGTTAATCTTTCTCCACGTCAATTCGAACTACAGGATTTAACGGCAATGGTCTCCAATATATTAACAGAAACCGGATTAGAACCTGAGTACTTAGAGTTAGAAATCACAGAGAGTATAGCTATGCAAAATGTTGAACATACCTTTAAAATAATAAAAGAACTAAGAGAAATCGGAGTTAAGTTTGCTATAGATGATTTTGGCACAGGGTATTCTTCCCTCAGTCAATTAAATAGTTTTTCCGTAAACAAGTTAAAAATCGATAAATCTTTTGTAAGTAAAATAAATGATGAAAATGATGATTCTATAATCGCTTCAACTGTTCTAGCTTTAGGAAAAAGCCTTGAATTAGAAATAGTTGCTGAAGGAGTAGAAAACAAAGTTCAAGCTGACTTCTTCAAAGAAAATGAATGTGATGAAATGCAAGGATATCTATATGGTAAGCCAATGACCCAAGAAGATTTTGTGAAGTTTTATTCTTCCAAATTTCAAAATAGAATATCTTAAGTAATACAAGTAATACAAAAAACAGCACTCAAAAGTGCTGTTTCTTTATAATTAACTAATCCTTCAATTTCTCAATGATCTCTTTCAATACCTCATCGGCTCTATCATTATCTACTTGACAAGTACCGGCATTACGATGTCCACCACCGCCATATTCAAGCATTAATTCTCCGATATTAACATCAGATGTCTTATTAAAAATCGATTTTCCGACAGTAAACACAGTGTTTTGCTTCTTAAGACCCCAAATAACTTGGATTGAGATATTCGTTTCAGGGTATAGAGCATATTTCATAAATCGGTTACCTGGATAAATTGTCTCTTCGTCCTTTAAAGGGATCACTAATACATTGTCATGAACCTGGGCAAGTTTCTGCAGCTGTTTCTTAAAATCCTCTTCGTATTTGAAATATAATTCTACCCTTTCCTTAACATCCGGTAGTTCTAATATTTGTTCTATCTTATGATCTTTACAATAGTCAATAAGTTCCATCATCAAATTATAATTAGAAATTCTAAAGTTTCTAAATCTTCCAAGGCCTGTTCTTGCATCCATTAAGAAGCTAAGTAGCTCCCATCCTTTAGGTGATAATACGTCCTCTTTAACAAACTGTGCTGAATCGGCTTTATCTACAGCCATTAGCATATCATCCCACTCATTTGGGAATGTATCCTTTCCACCGTAGTAATTATACACAACCCTTGCTGCTGATGGTGCTTCAGCTTCAATAATGTGGTTTTCACGCTGCCCCTTATTTCTAATAGTTTCACTTAAATGATGATCAAAAGCTAGATATACTCCTTCTGCGTAAGGTAAATTAGTTGTAATATCCCTATCAGTAACTTCAATTAGTCCATCTTGCATATCCTTAGGATGAACAAACTTAATATCATCAATCATATTCAGTTTCTTCAAAAGAACGGCACAAACCAATCCGTCAAAGTCACTTCTTGTAATCAGTCTATACTTATCTGCCATACTAGTTCCTCCTCAGTAGTAATTTATGTAATAGTGTATAAAAAAAATGGCACATTTTGGCGCCATTTGTAATTCTTCCTCACTTACAATGATATAGGACTAATTACCCAAAATCAAGTATTTATTTCAAAATTCATTATCTATATAAGAATGGTTCTCAATATCCATCCCCATAGGCCAAGATGTTTTGATGCTCCATTTGAGTGATTTTTATAAACCTGTTTTCACCTTCAAAACTATATAGAGAAACAGATTTATTGCATGAACGCAAAGGAAACATCGAAACGCCTCGTATTAGAAATTAACCAATCTCGTTAATTTATACGAATTTAAAGCACCTTCTTATTGTATTAGAAGGTACTTTAAATTTGATTATTAACTAAATTTTACTCTTTACACTGACTCCAAAATCAAACTCCTATTCTTCATCGCTACTTTCATCTAATTCTGGATCTTCTTCTCCTTTTTTCTTTCTATATACCTTGTATTCTTTAATAGTCTCATTTCCAGCTTTATCATAGGCTTCTATCGTTATTATATTTTCTCCATAGTCTAATTCAACTTCTTGACTTTCCATAGAATAGGATACTGGACCAAGCTCATCCTTATACTCCCATTCTCCTTCTTTGTAGAAGACTTCATCGCCACTAATCTTTACCCTTAACTCTCCAAAGTTTTCTTCAATTTCTGCGGCAACTTCTACTGTTTTCACATCATGATCAACTATTCTTTCCTCTGGCCATTCTTCCATTTCAATTGTTGGAGCAGTAAGATCGACAATTACCTCATGCTCGAAGTTTATATCATTACCGGTCTCATCTTCCGCCTCTATATCTATGCTGTGGAACCCATCATCGTAGGTAAGAGTTACTTCAAATTCAAATTTTCCTGACTCTTCGTTTTCCTCAAACTCAACATCATCTCCGTTTACTCTTAAGTATTCTAGATCCGATGCCTCAGATATTTCACCCTCTAATTCAATCTCTTCCGTATTATATACTCCTCTAAATTCTGGGCTAATAATTGTAATATATGGGATTTTACCATCACCATCGTTTATTTCAACATCTTGAGTATACTCAGCTACATTTCCAGCATAATCAGTGACTTCAACAGTTAACTTGTGTATACCCTTTGAAAGATCTTCTGCATCAAATTTTCCTTTCTCACTTTCACCTATTATCTCATCATCTTCTATTAATACATACTTTTCTATTGAAACGCCTTCATCATCAGCCTCAACAACTATCTCATTGTCAGATCCATCATATGTAATTTCCTCAATATCAGGAGCTTCTGTATCTACATATATTGGGAATAGTTTTGTCTGCCAATCCGCATCTGGATAGTCAATGATAGTTCTAACACTGTAATAGTATTGTCCATCAGGAGCTATCTTATTTTTGATCTTACCGTCCCATACCCAAGCATCGTTCTTCGTATATGCATCAGCGATTTCTCCATCAAAATAACTCTTTCTAACGTACTCCTTACTAGCTAAATTCCTTACTTTCTCTTTATCACTATCTAAAATATCTATATCTAGTTCTTTAACATTTCTTAAGAATGAAAGTACAGGTTCGGTAGCGTCCTTGATCTCATCAGAGTTTGGTGAAATAGCAATTTTGTCTTCATCCCATTCATCATCATCTATTTGTCCTAAATATTTAAAATCTTCATATTCATCTTCTGGTTCAATCATACCCGTGATTCCATATAAACTGTTCTTATCATATATGCTTCCATCTATATTTTCAGCTTCATCCCATTCACCATAAAATCCAACGTATGGTATAACTAGATCCATACCGTCATCATCTGAGTTTTTCTCCTTAAGCTGTATGAAGCCCTCTACAAATGCTCCATTAGGGAATAAGTCCTCTAACTCCTCGTCAGATACTAGAGCTTTTGCGTCATCTAAATCAATCTCTACGTCGATATCAACACTTTTGCCGCCCTTTACTTTAATAGTATCATCATCATCAATTTCATCTCCATCTAGCATAAACTCTATAGGTGTTTTATCCTTCTTATTCACTATAGGCTGAGGAGCTCCCATAATTTTTCCATCTTCAACAAGGTCTGTTGCAACACTTCCATAAATTTCATACTCAAGATCTTTATCCTCTAGATTCTTAATTGTAATAGTAAACTTTTCATTATCGTCTATTTCCTTAAGGGCAACCTTACTAATTTCTGTGTCTTCATCTACGACTATAGCAGGTGTTGTAGTGGCCTTTAATAAATCCATTACTCCTGCACCCTGTCTTCTCGGTGAAGTATACTCATAAACATCATCATCAACCTCTTCTTTAACAGGTACAGCTGTGCTCATCATAAGATTTTTAGCCATTTCAACTTTTTCTTTACCCTCTAAGTCCGGGAATCTCTCCTCTACTGCTTGAAGTACAAGAGCCGCGCCACCTGACACATGAGGAGCCGCCATTGACGTTCCACTCATGTATTGATATTCGTCGTCTTGATCAGTAGAAAGAATGCTTCCACCTGGGGCTGTTATTTCTGGTTTAAACTCAAGGTCTGGAGCAAGTCCCCATGAAGTAAAGTCAGACATGTATCCAGATGTAGGATCTAATCCTTCGGACTTTAATTCAACCTCGATAGAAATAGATCCATTAGCTAATTTTTCTTCTAATGCTTCTCCATCTTCCTTACTTATCTTCATGAATGGTATTTCCCAGCCACCTTGATCCTTATAGAATTTGGCTTGTCCGTGATCATATACGATTATTCCAATTGCTCCTTCTTCAGCTGCCCACGCAGTTTTATCTCTAAAACTATATGCGCCTCTACTTACAAGTACAACCTTATCCTCAACGTCTATGCCTTTATAATCATCTGGAGTACCAAGCTTTTCGCCTCCAATTGCAATTAAGTCTAATTCTGATGAAAGTTTATTCCATTTATCCTTACCATAACCTACTATAGTTCCATCTATTCCTGAAACCTCTACATTATGCTCATACAGGTATATCTTATTATTTACAGATGCAACCTGTACTGAATCTATTGCAATACCTGGAGAACCTACTACTCCTACATCTGGATTCTCTGCATCGGGATCCAGTGGAGAAGCTAACTTGTCCGAATTCCCCGCTGAAATAGAAACAAACACACCATTTTCTACGGCTCTAGCTACGGCTCTTTGCTCTGGATCATCCGGTTGAACAAAGCCTGCTGTTGAACCCAAACTCATATTTATAACATCTGCGCCTAATTTAACAGAATCATCCATAGCTCTAATAATTACATCTCCATAGGTTGAAGGCATAGATGGATTGTTGCCGAAAACCTTCATAGCAAGTAATTGTGTTTCCGGTGCAACACCTTTTATTCCATCGTCTTCTTCGTCACCGTTTGCTCCCACTGTACCAGCTACGTGCATCCCATGTCTACTTGCCTCTGGACCCAAATCTAATATTTCTTGATTGTTGTCCATGTAATTATATCCATAAGGAACTTTATCTGTATGCCATATTCCTGGAAGTTCCTTTGAAGCTACGTCTTTTTTAGATAGCTTTACATTATCATCATCTGTAAGTATCATATCTTGGTGGCTAGGATCAATTCCTGTGTCAAGAACTGCTACAACCATACCCTCACCATCATAGCCTAAGTCTTTCCATACGGCTCTAGCCTTTACTTTATCTAAGCTATCTCTCATAGTCGGTTCAGGTCTACTGTATTCATTAGCTATGTATACCTTCTTAACATCAGGTAATTCTTCAATTTTCTTAGCATCTCCAAGGGTTGCAGTACAACTGAAACCATTAAATACGTTTACAAAACTATTGTGATATTCTATATCTATATCTTCTTCGTCAATATTTTCTTGTAGCGATCTTTGAACTTCCATTAACTCTCTAGCTGTAGAGTCAACAAAATCGTCATCAAGCTCAAAAAACTTCATTTCTTCTTCTATTGCATGTTGAATAATTGGTTCGTCTTCAAGTTCTATAATTAATCTTACCTCATCGCTATCCTTTAAACCTCTTTCTTTTTTATCTAAATCTAAGCTACTACCTTTTCTTGCATAATCCTCCAAATCAGGAGCCGCAAAGGAAGCCGATAAAGATGTAACTACAAAAATAGTAATAATAAATAGTGATAATAACCTTCTAATTTTCAAGTTTCATCATCCTTTCTAACTATTTGTCATAAAGTTCATTTTTGAATATTTTTTTACATTTACTCCTTTCTATAGAAATTATGGTATAAAATATTATGCTTATATAAATATTACTATATATAAAAAAATTTTCAATAGAATTTTCCAAATTTTCATTCATTATTTTCAGTCATGTTTTTATAATATTTTTCATAATTCTGTATAGTATGCTATTTATCGACGACAATTTCTATATTTATTAAAATGAAGACTCCGAGGTATCGAACCTCTCTGTTTTGGTCAGATTTCTCTTAGAGAAATTTTCCAAAATAAAAAACGCCTAATCAAATTTAGGCGTTTTCAGATTGTAGATAAAGTCTACAAGATGACAGACTGTTGAGAAATCTGAAGTTCGAGGCGTATTGAAAGCAAGAGACCGTAGCGTATACAGACATACGTAAGGGTTCTTGCTTGAAGCAACAACGAAGAAATTCGGGTTTGTCAACAGTCTTAAACGCCTAATCAATTTTAGGCGTTTTATTAATGCTAAAACTTATTAGTATTTATTTGTGAATCTCCAAATGTGTTTAAATCAAACTTGTACTCATTATCTAATAGATTTTTATCAATTTCGAATGTTATAGTTTTATATGTTATAACCTGTGGATAAATCTTATCTGGATCAGGAGTTTTAGTTTTCAGGTATATCTTATATCTCCCTTTTAAAATTCTTTTAACATTTTCTACTTCTATATCATATCCAGGATTAGGAAGAGCTTGAGTTATAGTTACTAGTACTTTATCATCGGTTTTCTTTACTCCAATCCCTTCTTGTCCACTATTGGTGCTCTCCTTATTTGTTACCTTAAATGTCATAACCTTTATGTTGTCTTTAATAATTTCTTCAAATCGTTGAAGCATGATTATAGCTTGAACCTGAGTTACAGGCTTTTCTGGTTCAAATCCCTTTTCAAAACTCCCCTTTATTACCCCATAATCATGTACCTTTGTTATTGCCTCTATGTATCTTTTTTCTAAACCTTCAATATCTTTAAATGGTATTTCCGTACTTTGGCCTTGCGGCTTTGAATCTAATAAATTAGCTATAATTTCTACTGCATCTTTACGAAGTATTACTTTAGATTCCTGATCTCCTTCTGAACCATTATTGTCTATTGTTTTTTCTTCCAGCTTTTTATCTAGTCCTACTTTATGGCCTACACTATCATAGGAGCTTATAAACCTTTCTAAGGCTTCTGTAAAATCTTTCGTAGTCATATTACTATCTGGGTTAAAATCTTTAGAACCCATATCAATCAGGTGTGGAAAATTTCTTTCTACAAACTTTTCATCCACAATATCCTTCGCCCAATGTTCCTTAAGCACTTCTTCAAAGTCCCCATAGGCCACTCCACCACATGATGCTATCACTGAAACAATGCAGATAACTATACCAAACTTTTTTAACATTCAACACACCTCCTCTACATCCATTTTACACTATTTTTTCCATATTTTATTATTTCAATATTGTTACAAATATAGAAAGACTGTCTCATCAAGATAGATTCAATATAAGCTGAAGCACTTTTTTTGTTACCAAACTCTGCTACACTTCTTCAATTATATATTCTTGTAATACTGTATTTGCCTCTCCTTTAGACTTGATTTTTAAATCAAAGTCTTTAAAATCAATTAGTACTTTTGGCTCAAATTCCTTTTCTACTAGTAAATAATCCAGTCTAAGAAAATTATCTTTTTTTAACTCATGTATCCTATCATTCACTTTTTTAAACATTGACACTAGGTTTTCTCTTTGTTCTTCATCAAGTTTATCATTATTCTTTATACATTTATCATAATTTCCAAAGTTATAATTCTTATTTATATAGTCATCATCGGCTTGTATCTCTATAGGCAGAAACCATACAGAATACTCAAGTTTGCTGAGAATATCATCAAATCCACTTTGAAAGTCATCTTTATTTACAAAAAAGCCTGGCTCTCCTATTTGAAATACAATTTTGTTTTCAACCAATTTAGCAGGAATAAATCTACTTATTTCTTTTCTATCACTCATTAAACCACCACGAATCGTTTTATATCTTGATATACATCGATCACTATTTTTTCCTAGTTTCAGTATATCAATTATTTTATTATTCATCCATAATCCCCTTTCCAAAACATATAATCCAAATTCAACTTCATTATAACATCTACATATTGATATGTTAAATTCTAAATGTTATTTATTGGAAAAATAGCACTTGGTTTACCCAAGTGCTATTTAGGCTGCTAAGAAACCCTAATTTCTTCGTTGTTGCTTTAACTAAGAACCCTTACGTATGTCTATATACGCTGCGGTCTCTTAGTCTCAGCACGCCTTGAACTTAAAGTTTCTTAACAGCCTATCATTTTGTTAACTTCGTTAACAATCTGATAGCACTTGGTTTAACCAAGTGCTATTTTTCCAATGTCTTTTCTATATTGTTTTCCTTTGAAATTAATCTTTTCTATATCTTTATAAACTATATCTCTAGCTATATCTATTGTATCGGCAGTAGCTACTACCCCAAGAACTCGCCCACCATTTGTGACTACTTTTTCATCTTGGAGCTTTGTTCCTGCATGAAATACAACTGAGTTTTCTACTTTACTAAGCCCCTCAATAACCATGCCCTTTTCATACTTTTCAGGGTAGCCTTCTGAGGCTAGCACTACACAAACTGCCTTTTTATCGGACCATTTAATCTCCTGGTTCTTTAGGTTTCCTTCTAATATGCTTTCGATGATCTCTATTAAATCCGTTTCTAATCTTGAGAGAACTACCTGCGTTTCAGGGTCTCCAAATCTTGTATTAAACTCAAGTACCTTCAGCTCACCATTCTTAATCATCAGACCTATAAAGATTATACCCTTAAAGTTTAATCCATCGGCTTTTAAGCCTTCAATAAATGGCATCAATATTTCATTATGTGACTTTTCTTTGATGTCTTCGTTGTATATAACGCTTGGTGAATAGGTTCCCATCCCTCCTGTATTGGGTCCCATATCTCCATCAAATACTTTTTTATAATCTTGAGCACTGACCATAGGTACTATAGTGTCTCCATCTACAAAGCAAAGAACTGAAGCTTCTATTCCATCTAAAAACTCTTCTATGACTACCTTTGTACCGGCATTTCCAAATTTCTTATCCTTCATTATCATGCTTAAAGCTTCATGGGCTTCACTTTCATTCTGAGCAATAATTACTCCCTTTCCTGCCGCAAGACCATCGGCCTTTATTACCATTGGAAATCCATAAATCCCTATGTCATTTATTGCTTCATCTGCACTGGTATATTCTTTGTACATTGCCGTAGGAATGTCGTGTCTTATCATAAAGTCTTTAGCAAAGGCTTTGCTTCCCTCAAGCTTAGCACAAGCTTTATTAGGCCCAAATATCTTGAGACCCTCTTCAGTAAATCTATCAACAATTCCATCTACTAAAGGAACTTCAGGACCAACTACTGTAAGGTCTATATCCTTTTCTAGAGCAAAGGCCAGTAGAAGCTCAATATCCTCTGCCTTTATATTAACCAATTCCGCCATAGCTCCTATTCCTGCATTCCCCGGAGCGCAAAATATCTTTTCAACTCTTGGACTTTGAGAAATCTTCCAAACTAAAGTATGCTCACGTCCACCACTACCAACAACAAGGACCTTCATAGTTATTTTCACCTCCAAAAGAATCGTGCTAGGAGCAAATTTTATTTGCACCTCAGGCTGTTGACAAACCCGAATTTCTTCGTTGTTACTTCAAGCAAGAACCCTTACGTATGTCTGTATACGCTGCGGTCTCTTGCTTTCATCACGTCTCGAACTTCGGCTTTCTCAACAGCCTGTCATTTTGTTGACTTTGTCAACAATCTGAGGAGCAAATTTTATTTGCTCCTAGTGTTTAAAATGTCTCATTCCCGTAAATACCATTGCTATGCCAAATTTATTTGCAGCATCTATTGACTCTTGATCTCTCATAGAGCCTCCTGGCTGGATTATTGCTGTTATCCCTGCCTTAGCCGCTGCTTCAACGCAGTCGGCAAATGGGAAAAATGCATCGGATGCCATAACGCTTCCTTTAACCTCTACAAGGGCTTGCTTTATAGAATTTTCAACTGCCCATATTCTATTAACCTGTCCCGGTCCGATTCCTACAGTTTGTTTGTCCTTAGCCAGTGCAATACCATTGGATTTGATATGCTTACATACCTTCCAAGCAAACACCAAATCCTCCATTTCCTTTTCTGTAGGTATTCTTTCAGTTACAACCTGAGGCTCATCCTTATACATCTTAGAATCTATATTTTGAAGAAGAAGTCCGCCATTTACCTTCTTAATATCCATAGCATTTTCTCGTTGTTTTTTACCTATGTTTTCTAATTTTAATAGTCTAATGTTTTTCTTTGATTTTAGAATCTCAAGGGCGTCTTCATCGAAATCCGGCGCTATAACTATCTCTACAAATATTTTATTTATTTCCTCAGCAGCGCGATAATCTATACTTCTATTTGCAGCTACTATGCCTCCAAATATTGACTTAGGATCACATTCATAGGCCTTCATATAAGCATCATAAATGTCATATCCGCTACCAACTCCACAGGCATTTGCATGTTTTACAGCTACAACAGTAGGCTCCTCATATTCCTTTAGAAGCTCTAAAGCACCATTTGTATCGTTTATATTATTGAATGATAATTCCTTACCATGTAATTGATCGGCATTTACCAAGGTTCCCTCATTTTTTTCCACTTCTCTGTAGAAGGCTGCCTTTTGATGAGGATTTTCACCGTATCTTAAATCCCCTACTTTCTCGTAGGTAAGAGTAAGCAATTCTGGCAGCTCCTTACCTTCTAATTGACTTCTCAGATATCCCGAAATTAATGTATCATAATGTGATGTATGTTCAAACACCTTTAATGCCAGTTCATATTTAGTTTCATAGGATACTTCACTATTTTCACATAGTTCACTTATTACCTTGGTATAGTCTAATGGGTCAGTCACTACAGTAACATATTTGAAATTTTTAGCCGCAGATCTTAACATCGTTGGCCCACCAATGTCAATATTTTCTATAGCTTCATCAAATTCTACGTTCTCCTTAGCTATAGTTTGTTTAAATGGATATAAATTAATAACTAATAAATCTATAGGTTCAATGTTCAGTTCCTTTAGTTGAGACATATGGTCCTCACTATCTCTTACTGCAAGTATTCCTCCATGAATAACTGGATGAAGAGTCTTTACTCTACCATCTAAGCACTCTGGAAATCCCGTAATGTCTGATACCTTAGTCACTTCGATATCATTTTCCGTAAGCTTTCTCGCTGTTCCCCCTGTAGAAATAATTTCAACTCCTAGTTCCTTTAGCTTCTTAGCAAATTCTACAATTCCAGTTTTATCCGAAACACTAATTAGCGCTCTTTTTATCATTGAAATACCTCCTTTTTAATTATTACTTATCCTCTATTTTAACCCGTCTCCCATATACCTTCAATCTATCTTCACAGAAAAATTTCACCCCAAGGGGTAATAGCTCGTGCTCTATCTTTAATACCTTCTTTGCTAAGGTTTCAACCGTATCATCAAAATCCACTTCCACAACTTTTTGAAGTATAACTGGTCCTGTGTCCGCTCCCTCGTCCACAAAATGCACCGTTGCCCCAGTCAACTTCACTCCATAATCTATAACTGCTTTATGAACCCGCTGTCCATAGAAGCCTCTTCCGCAAAAGCTAGGAATAAGAGATGGATGGATATTTATAATTTTATTCCTATAGAGCTGAACTATTTTCTCGTTTAATATATTCATATATCCAGCAAGGATTATAAGGTTTATTTCTTTTTCATTTAATATCTGAATGATTTTATCATTTCTTTCGTCTATATCAGGAAAATTACTTTTTCCGATATAAACTCCATCTATATTATGTTTTTTAGCTCTCTCCAAGGCATAGGCATCCTTTTTACTGGATATAACAACCTCTATTTTTCCCTTAATACTTCCACTTTCAATATTATCTATTATTGTCTGAAGATTACTTCCCCTGCCCGATACTAAGACAGCAATCTTTTTTATTTGCATAGCTTCACCCCATGCTCGCCTTTAACAACTCTACCTATTTTATAGGCTTTTTCCCCTGTATCCTCTATAAGTTTCACTACTCCGTCTGCATCTTCTTTAGATACAACAAATACGTATCCTATACCCATATTAAAGGTCTTGAACATTTCATCTATATCTACATTTCCATATTTCTGTATCAATTCAAATATAGGTAAGACATACCAACTTTCACGGTCGATCTCTACTCCTAAGTTTTCCGGTATAACTCTAGGAATATTTTCATGGAATCCTCCACCTGTTATATGGCACATACCTTTAACTTCATATTCCTTAAGGACCTTCATAACAGTATCGACATATATTTTAGTAGGGCTTAAAAGCGCCGCCCCTAGTGTCTGACCTAATTCGGCAAAGTATTTATCTACACCGTATCCTAGCTTGTCAAAGAAAAGCTTTCTCACCAATGAATATCCGTTGGAATGAATGCCACTTGAAGCAACTCCTATAATTACATTGCCATCTTCAATCTTACTTCCGTCTATTATCTTGTTTTTGTCTACAATTCCTACGCTAAATCCAGCCATATCGTACTCACCGGCATCATAAAATCCAGGCATTTCAGCAGTTTCTCCACCGATTAGTGCACAACCTGCCTGCATACATCCCTCGGAAACGCCCTTCACTATGTCTGCAACTTTTTCAGCCTTTAATTTCCCTGTTGCAACATAGTCTAAAAAGAATAGTGGCTTAGCTCCTTGGCATAGTATATCATTAACACACATTGCAACTAGGTCAATTCCTACTGTATCATGCTTATCCATCATAAAGGCAAGCTTAAGCTTAGTTCCAACTCCATCGGTTCCTGAAACTAAAACCGGTGCTTCATATTCCTTAGCATCGAGCTGGAAAAGACCTCCGAAACCACCTAAATCACATAGAACATTTTTAGTAAATGTCTTTTTAACATAACCCTTCATTAAGTCTACGGCTTTAGCGCCTTCTTCTATGTTTACACCTGAATCACTATAGGTTAATTTTTCACTCATGGAATAGTCACCTCGAATAATTTATTTCTTCTCAAATAGATACTTATTTCCTGAACTTGGAACTTCCATAGGATAATTTCCACAGAAGCATGCTGTACAAAGCTTTTCATCCTTCATATCGATAGATTTAACAAGTCCTTCTACACTTAGATAGCCTAAACTATCAACTCCAATGACTTCTCTAATTTCTTCTATCGAATGAATAGCTCCTATAAGTTGTTTTCTAGTTGGTGTATCTATACCGAAGTAGCATGAGTGGGTAACCGGTGGTGAACTTACCCTTAGATGTACCTCTTTAGCTCCTGCTCTTCTAAGCATCTCTACTATTCTGCTGCTTGTAGTTCCTCTAACGATAGAATCATCAATTAAAACAAGTCTTTTACCCTCTACATTCTCTTTGAGTACGCTGAGCTTTAGCTTAACCATTAACTCCCTCATTTTTTGATCCGGTTGAATGAAGGTTCTACCTAAATACTTATTTTTCAAAAGTCCTTGTCTATATGGAATTCCTGATTCCTCAGCATAACCTATCGCTGCAACAGTGCCGGAATCCGGTACTGCCATTACTATATCTGCATCAACTGGATTCTCCCTAGCCAGTATCTTCCCTGCTTCTATTCTACTTTTATATACACTTTGTCCATCTAAAACACTATCTGGTCTCGCAAAATATACAAACTCAAAGGAACATAGTGCTTTTTCCTTTCCTTCGTCATACATTATCGATTCTATTCCCTCATCGTCTATGATAACTATCTCTCCTGGTTTTACATCCCTTACAAACTCGGCACCTACAACACTGAGTGCACAGCTTTCCGATGATAGAACATATCCGTCATCAAGCTTCCCAATACAAAGTGGTCTAAGTCCATGGGGATCTCTAACACCAATCAGTCTACCTTCGCAAATTATGTTAAGGGCAAAGGATCCCTTTATTTCTTGGGCTGAACGAACTATTGCTTCTTTAAAGCCAAGATTATAGTTTTTTGCTATTAGATTAGCTATCACTTCACTATCTATTGATGTCTGAAATATAGAACCATTATCCTCAAGTTCATCCCTAATCTTATCGGCATTAACAAGGTTGCCGTTGTGTGCAAGGGCTATTGATCCACCCTTGTATTGAACAACTAGTGGTTGTGCATTGGTTACATAGCTTTCTCCCGTAGTAGAATATCTAACATGTCCAATTGCTACATTTCCCTTTAGTCTGCTAAGCACAGTATCGTTAAATACCTCTCTAACTAGCCCCATTTCCTTATAATAATGGATTTTCCCATCATTATATGCAGCTATTCCAGCACTTTCCTGGCCCCTATGTTGTAGAGTAACTAGTCCAAAATATATCATTCTAGCTAGGTCCTTATTTTCCCTTGAATATATTCCAAATACTCCGCATTCTTCGTTAAGCTTGTCGAAATCAAAATTATTACAGTACATATTGTTTTATCCCTCCGTCTATTGATATGAAAAAGGACATAGGAGATAGAAAAAAGTTGTAGAGACGATTTTATCAGTCTTCTTCATGCTTTTTTCTTTCTCCTATCTCCAACTACTCTAGTCTTCCTAACACCTCTTCATAGGCCTGTTCTACATCTCCTAAATCTCTTCTAAATCTATCCTTATCTAACTTTTTATTAGTTTCCACATCCCATAATCTACAAGTATCTGGAGATATCTCATCTGCAAGTATTACTTGTCCATTATGGATACCGAACTCTATTTTGAAATCTATAAGCTTAATGTTTCTCTCTCTAAAGAATTCCACTAGAATCTCATTGATTTTAAAAGCATATTTCTTGATTTCGTCAAGCTGCTCATCGGTTGCAAGCTCTATAGCTTTAATATGATATTCATTAATCATCGGATCACCTAAATCATCGTTTTTATAGCAAAATTCTAGTACTGGACACTTCATTGTTGTCCCTTCTTCAAGTCCTAATCTTTTAGCTAGAGAACCAGCTGCAACGTTTCTCATGATAACTTCTAGTGGAAGTATTTTTACATCTTTCACCATCATTTCCCTGTCACTTAAAAGTTCTACGAAATGAGTAGGTACTCCCTTTTCTTCTAAAAGCTTAAAAAGTAAAGCAGACATCTTATTATTAACTACACCTTTACCAAGAATGGTTCCTTTTTTAACTCCATTAAATGCCGTTGCATCATCTTTATACTCTATTATATACCTTTTACTATCATCGGTTTTAAAAACCTTCTTAGCCTTACCTTCATATAACATTTCTTTTTTCATAATTTTATCCTCCTAGGTAAATATCAGAATATAAACTTTCCTGAACTACTTTGTCATTTTGCTTAAGTACTCCTTGTAGCCAATCTTTTCTAATTTATCTGCTTTAGATTCTACTTCTTTTTCCAAATTTTCTTTGTATTTTTTTACTTTATCTCTAGCTTCCGGGCTCTTTACTCCTAATATTTGCGCTGCTAGGATTCCAGCATTCTTAGCTCCGTTTATTGCTACAGTAGCAACCGGCACCCCACCGGGCATCTGGACAATTGATAGAAGAGAATCAATTCCATTTAGTGTTGATGTTTTTATCGGGACACCTATAACTGGTAGCTCTGTAATAGAAGCAATCATCCCAGGAAGATGGGCAGCCCCTCCTGCTCCAGCTATGATTACATCCAATCCCCTGTCTCTAGCAGTGTTTCCGTATTCAAACAGCTTTTTAGGAGTTCTATGAGCTGAAACTACAGTCAATTCATAGCCTATGTCAAAGTCGTCTAATATCTTGGCTGCTTCACTCATAACAGACAAGTCTGAATCACTACCCATAATAATTCCAATTAATGGTTTTTTATTCTTCATAGTCAACCTCCTTAGATATAGCCTTTAAGGTTTTCTTTACTCTATAAGCCTTTTCCATGGCTTTTTCGACGTCTTTATCAACAATGGTAACATGACCCATTTTTCTATATGGTCTTACTTCTTTCTTTCCATAAATATGAATGTTAACTCCTGGAATTTCTAAGGATTCATTGATTCCTACATAATCAGGTGTTCCATAATGACCTTTTTCTCCTAAAACATTCATTACTACTGTAGGAACTAGCAACTCTGTTGAACCAAGGGGTAAGCCCATTATGCATCTTATATGCTGCTCAAATTGAGATGTTACACACCCTTCAATTGAATAATGTCCTGAATTATGAACCCTTGGAGCAATTTCGTTAACTAAAATCCTGTTATCTTTTGTAAGAAACATCTCAATTCCAAAAACCCCTATACCATCCAGAGATTTTACACACTCTACGGCAATTTCTGATGCTTTCTTGCAAATACTTTCATCTACCCTTGCAGGGGCTATGATCATGTCACAGATATTTTCTTCCTCATCAAATGTCATCTCAACCAATGGATAACATTTGATCTCACCTTGTCTATTTCTTGCAACCATTACTGCTAGTTCTTTGTCAAAATCGATGTATTCTTCAAGAAATGACTCTGTTTTCAATCTATTTTCTATGTCTTCTTTGTTTTTTATAACATAAACACCTCTGCCGTCATATCCTCCTCTACATGCCTTCTGAACAACGGGAAAACCAAAATTTTCATCCACAGGCTCATCTTCATTAATCATTTTCCAGTTACTAGTGGGAATATTAAACTTATTAAGAAATTCTTTTTGCTTTGACTTATCCTTAATAATTTCTAAGACCCTTGAGGTTGGGAAAATATTGTCTCCATTCTCTTCAAGGCTTTTGAGAACCTCGGTATTTATATGTTCAATCTCAAAAGTTGTTATATCACATTTATTAACTAATTCTTTAATTTTCTCTTCATTATTGAGGTCAGCAATAATTTGCTCATCAGCCATTTGACTAGCTGGCGAATTAGGTGTAGGATCCAATATGGTAACATGAAGTCCCATCTTTTTAGCCTCTTGTACTATCATTTTACCTAACTGACCGCCACCAATAATTCCAATCTTTAAATCAATAAATTTTCTCAAATTTATCACTCCTCAATTAAATCTTAACAAAGAGAAATTTCTTCGTCAATGCCAAATGCGTATATTTTTTAATTATTTTTATTTTATAGTTCGTATTTTATCGAACTTTATCGTTATCAATTATATCTTTGTTCATACATTATCTTATCTATAGCCGTTTTCAGCTCATTTCTATTCAAAGTATCTTATACCTGCTTCAAATAGCTTTTGATCTTTATGACCAGGTATGTTCTTGCATATATCTCTACCCATTCTTTCTGAGTGTCCCATTTTTCCAAATATTCTTCCATCTGGACTCGTTATTCCTTCAACTGCGTTAAATGAACCATTAGGGTTAAATTCACCATCATAGCTTGGATTTCCATCATAATCTACATACTGGGTTGCCACTTGACCATTATCCACAAGTTTCTTCATTACATCTTCATTTGCTACGAATCTTCCTTCTCCATGGGACATTGCTATTCTATGAACATCTCCAACCTTTACATTATTAAACCAAGGAGAAAGATTTGATACAACCTTAGTCATTGGCATACATGATGCATGTCGACCAATCTTATTGTATGTTAGAGTAGGACAGCTTTCATCTATATCCCTTATTTCTCCGTATGGAAGTAAACCAAGTTTTATAAGGGCCTGGAAGCCATTACATATACCTAATACTAATCCATCTCTATTTCTAATAAGATTCATAACCGCTTCTTTAACAAGTGGGTTTCTAAATGCTGTTGCAATGAACTTACCAGAACCATCTGGTTCATCTCCGGCACTAAAACCTCCTGGAAGGGCTATAATTTGAGAATTTCCTATCTTCCTTGCCATTTCCGCAATGGACTCCTCAATGTCGGAAGGAGTAAGATTCTTAAGCACAAAGGTATCTACAATTCCCCCTGCCTTTTCAAAGGCCCTTGCTGTATCATACTCACAATTCGTTCCTGGGAATACAGGTATAAATACTCTTGGCTTTGCTATTTTTATAGAGGCTTTAATCTTATTCCCCTCTTTGTATAGTATCTTTTCAGGAGTTCCAGCTATATCTTCTTTAACTGGGAAGATTTCTTTAAGTGGCTGCATCCAAGCCTTTATAGCTTCTTCTAACGCTATACTTGTTTCTCCTATATCAATCGATTCTTTATTTTGAGTTCTTCCTAGAACACTATACTCTATGCCATCAAGTAAGTACTCTAAATCTTCTTTTTCATCTATTTCTAGAATCATTGTTCCATAATCCGCACCAAACAACTGCTCTGCCTTAATCTCTTCAGGGAAATTAACACCAATTTTATTCCCAAAGGACATTTTTGAAATAGCTGCAGCTAATCCACCTATCCTTACAGCCGACGCTGCTAGGATCTTGTCATTTTGAATAAGCTCATGTATCTTTGAATAGTTTTTATCAAGTTCATCGAAATCTGGTACATCCCTTGAGTCCTTTCTAAGAGGAACACAAACTATATGACTGTTTACCTTCTTAAATTCGGGAGATATAATTTTTCTAGCATCGGCTGTATCTACAGCAAAGGATACTAATGTAGGAGGAACTTTTAAGTCCTTAAAGGTTCCTGACATACTGTCTTTACCACCAATTGCAGGGATCTTAAGCTTCTTCTGTACATAGAAGGCTCCTAATAATGCACTAAATGGTTTTCCCCATCTTTCCTTATTATCTCCTAGCTTTTCAAAGTATTCTTGAAGGGTCAATCTGATATTTCTATAATCTCCTCCAAGGGCAGCAACCTTTGATATAGATTCTATTACCGCATACATAGCTCCATGGAATGGACTCCATTTGGCAAGCCTTGGATTATATCCATATGTCATAATTGTGCATGTATTAGTTTCTCTATTTCCTACAGGTACTTTAGCTACCATACCCTCAGTAGGAGTTAATGAATATTTACCTCCGAAGGGCATTAAAACACTTCCAGCACCAATAGTGCTATCAAATCTTTCCACTAATCCTTTTTGACCTGATACATTTAAATCCATAAGATTTTCTATCCATGCATCCTTAAGTTCTTTTTCTTTGTACATATCGGCCGTTTTATTAAAATAGTTATCTTCCTTTAATGGCTGAACTACCTTTGCATTAGTTTTCTGTTTAACTCCATTTGTATTTAAAAAGTCTCTACTTATATCAAATATATTTTCACCTCTCCACTTCATTGTAAGCCTACCGTTATCAGTTACCGTAGCCACTAGTGTGGATTCAAGGTTTTCCTCTGCAGAAAGCTCTTTGAATCTATTTAAATCTTTTTTGTCTATAACTACTGCCATACGTTCCTGGGATTCTGATATAGCAAGCTCAGTTCCATCTAGTCCTTCATATTTCTTTGGAACCTTGTCTAGGTCTATCTCTAAGCTATCGGCAAGCTCTCCAATAGCTACCGATACTCCTCCCGCTCCAAAGTCATTACATTTCTTGATTAATTTTGCAAGCTCTCCATTTCTAAAAAGCCTCTGAATCTTTCTTTCAGTTGGAGGATTACCCTTTTGCACCTCTGCACCACATGTAAAGATAGATTCTTCAGTATGCTCCTTAGAGGACCCTGTGGCACCACCACATCCATCTCTACCGGTTCTTCCTCCGACTAGTAATATTAAATCCCCTTCTACGGGCTTTTCTCTCTTTACATTTTCCTTTGGTGCAGCCGCAATAACTGCTCCGATTTCCATCCTTTTGGCTAAAAATCCTTCATCATAAACCTCAGCAACCTGTCCAGTAGCTAGTCCAATTTGATTTCCGTATGAGCTGTATCCATGGGCAGCCTCTGTAGTTATTTTTCTTTGTGGGAGTTTCCCCGGCAGTGTATCTTCTATCTTCGCTCTAGGATCTCCACTTCCTGTAACTCTCATTGCTTGATAAACATATGCTCTACCCGATAATGGATCCCTTATTGCTCCACCAAGACAAGTAGCTGCCCCACCGAAGGGCTCTATTTCAGTAGGATGGTTATGGGTCTCATTTTTAAACATTACAAGCCATTTTTCATTTTCTCCATCCACATCTACATCTACTTCAATACTGCATGCATTTACTTCATCAGAAATTTCAAGGTCTTCAAGTTCTCCTCTTTTTCTAAGCTCCTTCATTCCCATAACTGCTATGTCCATCAGACAAATATCTCTATCCTTATCACCATAAACATATTCTCTAGATTTTAAATACTCGTTGAAAGCCTCTTCAATAACATCTCCATATAGTCCCTTTTCGATCTCAGCTTCTTCTATTTCCGTCAAGAAGGTTGTATGTCTACAGTGATCCGACCAATATGTGTCAATTGCTTTAAGTTCAGTAATTGTTGGATTTCTCTTTTCCGTATCCCTAAAGTAGTCTCTACAACAAACTAAATCATCTATATTCATTGCAAATCCAAAATCTTCTCTAAAGCTTGCGATTTCATCTCTATCTCTGTCTATGAAACCATCTAAAATCTTAACATCTTTAGGAACTTCACTTTTCATCTCAAGACTCTCAGGCTTTTCAAGAAGTGCTTCCCTTGAATCCACTGGATTTATACAATATCTTTTAATTCTTTCAAAGTCTTCATCATCTATTTTCCCCTTTAAAATCATTAATTTCGCAACATTCACAAGGGGTTTCTCTTTTTGAGTAAGTATCTGAACACACTCTGCTGCCGAATCAGCTCTTTGATCATATTGTCCCGGTAAAAACTCTATTGCCAAAACTCTTTCATTTTCGCTTATTTCTATCTCTTCGTCATATACTTTGTCGACATTTGGCTCTGAAAAGATCGTTCTCTTTGATCTTTGAAACTCTTCATCTGAGATTCCAGCTACATC
This sequence comes from Wukongibacter baidiensis, assembly GCF_050888315.1. NCBI lineage: Bacteria > Bacillati > Bacillota > Clostridia > Peptostreptococcales > Caminicellaceae > Wukongibacter > Wukongibacter baidiensis. Next base: position 4,444,544 of record NZ_CP138202.1, on the reverse strand, counting down.
ATATCGATTGATAACTCTTATACCTTCAAGACTGTTTATCCCTAAGTTTTCTCTAATATTTTTACATAGGTGCTGTGCCTCAACATCAAAACCCTTCTTCTTTTCTACCAAAAGTCGTCTGACAACATTTTTCATATATATAGACCTCCTAATAAGGTATTTAATTCAATGCTAGTTCTCCCTTTACAATTAAATTCTAACATAGTAAAATATATAATTAAAATTAATAATACTAATGCTTAATATAAGGAGTGCTAATGCATGGATATTAACTTTGAACTATATAAAGTCTTCTATTTTGCTGCAAAGCATCTCAACTTTTCCAAAGCAGCAGAAAATCTATATGTTTCTCAATCTGCGGTGAGTCAATCGATAAAACTACTAGAAAAAAACCTAAATACTAAGCTCTTTTTTCGACATGCAAAAAATATGAAGCTTACATCTGAAGGGGAAACCCTCTATAAGCATATTGAGCAGGCCTTTAACTTTATAAAATCTGGAGAACGAGCTTTGTTTGAAATAGATAATCTAATGCAGGGAGAGATACATATTGGTGCTAGCGATACAATCTGTAAATATTTTCTCCTACCTTACTTTAAAAAATTCCACGAAGAGTATCCTAATATAAAAATTCACATAACCAATAGACCTTCACCCATATGTATAGATTTACTAAAGAGTGGTAATATCGATATTGCAGTAGTTAACCTGAGTGATAAATCAGGCTATAACAATTTAAATATAAAATCCGTCAAAAATATACAGGATGTCTTTATCGCGGGAGCAAAGTTTAGAAATTTGCAAAATAGAGTCGTTAAACTTAAAGAACTTGAAAATTATCCAATATTAAGTCTAGAAAAAAATTCGACAACTCGTACCTATTTTGACGAACTGATTAAAAATAATGACATAAGTATTTCGCCAGAATTCGAGTTAGATAGTATAGATTTGCTTGTGGAAATGACGAAAATCGGTCTTGGAGTTTCCTTTGTAATAGAAGATGCTATAAAGGATGATTTAAGTAATGGAACTATTTTCAAACTTAATATAAAGGAAAAAATAAAGAGCAGAAGTATAGGTGTCGTTACTAACAATCGACTGCCCCTTGCTCCTGCCGGTAAGAAATTTGTACAGATGTTTGAAAAGGGGCTGTCACATAAAGAAATCTGATTAAATCAGCCCCGGGGTGTTTCAGAATGAATGAAGTTCAAGGTTTTGAAATTTCACCGGTTTGGCTAGTACTGATGTACGTGCCAAGTCGGTGAAATTTCAAATAACGCAGAAATTCATCATTCTGATACACCCCTAATTCTTCTTAGTTTCGCTAGCATACTTCTATCTTCTTCTAAAATTTGATTTACCAATCTTCTGCTTTCATTATCTATATTTCCCTCTGATATATCTTCTGCCATGTTTATACCCTTATCTTCACCCTCTATGGCCTTACTTAAAGTATAAGAATCATCTTTTCCTGTTAAATCTAAGTTAATCATAAAATCCGCCATAGCGCCCTTTAATCCCAATTTTTCATTTGGTTTGTAACCTAAATCCTGAATATGATTTGATAGAATTGACATGTTTTCTCTATGTTGATTTTGAACTTCCTGAAATGTATTCTTCATATTTTCGTCTTGAGCCTTATTAATGAAAATATTAAAGGCATCGACTGCCATATTCTCTCCTTGAAGTAAATTATTAAGAACATCTACTGTCTTATCTTTTTTACTCATCTTTAAAAACTCCTTTCTTCAAATATAGGATTTTTTGATTTCCATTTATTTTTTCCTTATATCTTTCAAATTATTTAAGTTCTATATCTGCTCTTGCGGAGCTATACTTCCTCAAGTAGGATCTGAGAATCCTTTTGACTCATGCTATCAACCTGTTTTTCTTTATAAATTTAAAGGAAGAAACAGATTGATAAAAATCGCTCAAAAGGAAACCTCAGAGCCTACTTTCGTGTCATAGGGTTTATAATGATACATTTATAGCATAAAAAAATAGAAGCCAAGAAATATGGCTTCTGAGTAGTATATACAAATGCCCATGAGAATCTCTAGTTCTATGAATAAATCTGTTTTTAAGGGAGGAAACAGAACCATCGAACAAGAGAAAAAATCTCATGGGTTGTATTTACGTTATTAAATTGATATTGCTAATGTATAAAGAATTTCGCTACAAATGCCAGTGCTAAAACGTACATAAGTGGTGAAACATCCTTAAATTTACCAGTTACACTCTTAAGTACAACATAGCTTATCATTCCGAATACAATACCTTCTGCGATACTGTATGAAAGAGGCATCATAACTATTGTCAAAAAGGCTGGTATAGCCTCTGTAAAATCGGCAAAATCTATACTTTGTATCGGCGACATCATGAAAAGACCAACTAATATAAGAGCTGGTGCCGTTGCAGCCGATGGTATCATTATAAATAATGGCGATAGGAATAATGATATAGCAAACATCCCTGCTGTAGATAAAGCTGTAAGTCCTGTTCTACCGCCTTCAGCTACTCCAGAAGCACTTTCTACATAGGTAGTTACAGTACTAGTTCCAAGCATAGCACCAACAGTTGTTCCAACTGCATCGGCGAATAAAGCTTGTTTTACTCTAGGTACCCTTCCATTCTCATCTAGCATGTCTGCCTTTGTCGCAACACCTATTAATGTTCCAACGGTGTCAAACATATCTACGAATAGGAATGAGAATAATACGATTACCATCTTCATAGAGAAAACTTCAGAAAAATCAAACTTAAAAAATATTGGTGATAGTGATGGAGGCGCACTTACAAATTTCAACCCTTCAGGTAATTGTGTAATTCCCATAGGAATACCAATAATTGTGGTAGCTAGTATTCCGAATAATAATGCTCCTTTTACTTTCTTAGCTAACAAAAAGCCTGTAAGTAATAGTCCTATAATCGCAAGTAGAGCTGTACCTCCAGTAACCTTTCCTAATGTTAATGGAATCCCCTGTCCTAACACTACAATCCCAGCGTTATAAAGTCCAATAAATGCAATGAACAATCCTATACCAACGGAAACCGCTTTTTTAAGATTTAATGGTATAGCATTAATTATAGCTTCTCTAACATTCAAGAACGTAAGAATAATAAATATAATTCCTTCTAAAAATACTGCAGTCAAAGCAAATTCCCAAGAAGCTCCCATACTTAATACTACTGTATAGGCAAAGAAAGCGTTAAGCCCCATCCCCGGTGCCAGTGCAAATGGTAAATTTGCTACTAATGCCATAACCAAGGTTGCAACTACTGCTGATAATGCAGTTGCTGTAAATACTGCACCAAAATCCATTCCCGCCTCAGCTAAGGTAAGTGGATTGACTATTAAAATATAAGCCATAGTCATAAAAGTGGTAATACCTGCAATAATTTCAGTTTTTACATTTGTGTTGTTTTTAGATAGCTTAAAAAATCCTTCTGTCATGTTTATCCTCCTCGTCTTTTTACATCGATATCTCCCTTAACTTAATATAGAAGGTAAATATTTATGTACTTCTATATTTAATATTGCTTAAAAAAAGTTTTTTCAAACCTAATTTTTGCATAAGCAACTTTAAAGGAAATATTATGAAATTAATTAGAGATAAAAATAACGCACAATTTATCACTATGTAGTGAAAATTCTGCGTCTATATCAATCTCGCCTCTAGGTGCCTAAAAACACCTAGATAAATTTCACTCATAGTCAGACAATTTACGGTTGTCTGGTAGAGACTCCTCGACCATATCTCGAGAATTATATGAGGGGATATTTATTTGTTTTTTCGACATCTAAATCATAACAAAGTAGCTTTTAGTAGTCAATAGTTTTTCCGAATTTTTAACATAATATTTGAATCATATTACCATATATTCCCGAATATTAATTATCCCTATGAAAATTTCATTCGAATTAGTCTATTTATTGCTCAATATACAATTTTTTGGTTAATATACAAAATATTTTTAATTTACCAAAATTTCTTGACTTTAATATTCTTAAAGTATAAACTATAGGATAAATTAATAAATATTTTATATATTCAAAAAATTTTATATGTAAGGGGAGGATTTTTTATGCTAAAAAACTCATTTAGGAGAAAAGCACTAGTATTTCTTGTATTATTTACTATGCTTTTTTCTAGCTTAGGGGTATATGCCGAAGGCAGCACTGTCCCTACAAGAGATAAGATTGAGGAAAAGTACAAATGGAAACTAGATGATATTTACAAGACCGATGAAGCCTGGGAAGAAGATTTTAAAAAGATAGAAGAAATGATACCTACTATAGCAGAACATAAGGGAAAACTTAAAGATTCTGCATCTAACCTTCTTGAATGTCTAAAGCTTGTAGATAAAATACAGCGTTTACATGATAAACTATTTGTGTATGCCGGTCTGAACAATGATTCAGATACTTCTATAGAAAAATATACACAAATGGTGGATAGAGCAGAAACTCTTGGCACAGAAATACAAAATGCAACATCATTTATTGAGCCTGAGTTATCATCACTTCCTGAAGGTGAACTTAACAAATACATTGAAAATAGCGATTTAGAAGACTACAATTTATTCCTTATGGCTATAAGGGATCAGAAGGAACATGCTCTTTCTGAAGAGGGAGAACGCTTGATGGCTCTTGCTGGAAATCTTGCTGGTACTCCTGAAAGTATTTATAAGGCCTATAAATATAGGGATAGAAAAATTGGTAAGATTACAGATTCAGAAGGTAATGAAATAACCTTATCTCCTGCAACATATAGTGTAATGCTTGGTAATCCAGATCGTGATATGAGAAGAAAGGCCTTCGAAGGAGAATTTAGCAGTTATAGCGCCAATATAGAAACATTAGCTGCCACTCTCTATGGAGAAGTTAAGACAAATATATTTAATGCTAAAGCGAGAAAGTATAATTCAGCTCTTGAAGCTGCTTTACTCTCTAGTGATATTGATCCTAAGGTGTATGATAGCTTCATAAAAGCTGCAAATGATAATTTAGAACCACTACATAGATATGTATCCTTAAGAAAGAAACTTTTAGGTATAGAAGACAAGGTTCATTATTATGATATGTATGTACCGATGCTTGAATCAGTAGATTCAGAGATTCCTTATGAAGATGCTAAAAAAATGGTTTTAGAAGCTCTAAGTCCTTTAGGAGAAAAATACATTGACGATTTAAAGGTAGCATTTGATAATCGTTGGATAGATGTATTTGAAACTCAAAATAAATATGCAGGTGGATATTGTTGGGGAACATATGATACACATCCTTATATATTGTTAAATTATAATGGTACATTATCAGAGGTTTCTACATTAGCTCATGAGTTAGGTCATGCAATAAACAGTTACTATTCAAATAAAAAGCAACCATATAGAAAAGCAGATTACGAAACATTCACAGCCGAGGTAGCATCTACTACTAATGAGGCTATAATGTATGATTATCTTATTAAAAATGCAAAAACTAAAGAAGAGAAGATATATCTAATTGGTTCATACCTTGAGCAGATAAGAGGATCAATCTATACACAGCTAATGTATGCAGAGTTTGAAAAAACTATACATGAAGCAGCTGAATCTGGAAAAACCTTAACTGCCTCCTACTTAAACGAAACTTGGGGTAATTTAATGCAAAAGTACTATGGTGAAGACTTTGAAGTTGATGAGCTAGTTAAGGTATGGTGGGCAAGAATACCTCACTTCTACTGGAACTTCTATGTATACACCTATGCTTCAGGGTTATCAGCTGGTATAACATTATCTGATAAGGTTGTAAATGATGGCGTAGAAGCTAGAGATGCATATCTGAATTTCCTTGCAGCTGGTGGTTCTGATAAGCCAGTTAACCTTTTAAAGGCAGCAGGAGCAGACATGTCAACTCCTGAGCCTGTTGAAAAGGCATTAAAGAAATTTGATGAACTTATTACTGAGCTTGAAAAATTAATAGAAGAATAATTTCAAACTAATTAAGACGACTCATTTTAATTGAGTCGTCTTTTGTTTTGTCTAAGACTTAATAGCATCTTATAAATTTTCACTTCTAACTAGAAGCTGTCTCATAAAACTATCTTATGAGTTCAGCCCTAGGGTGTTTCAGAATGAGTGAAGTTCAAGGTTTTAAAATTCAGGCGGTTTGGCTAGTACTAACGTACGTGCCAAGTCGACTGAATTTTAAATAACGCAGAAATTCGCCATTCTGAGACACCCCTTTACATTTTTTTTCTGTTCTCTATAATATTCTTTGTCATCTGTCCACCTAAATATCCTCCAGCAATTCGCGTTGCTAAGTCCCCTTTACCTGTCACCTTTTCCCCTATCTCATTATTATTTAAACCAATTTCTTTTCCAAGTTTGTTTTGACCAGTCCGTTCTAAAAGGTCTTTAAAGTCTGGCGCCTTTATATTCTCTTCCATAGATAATCACCACTTTGCAATATTTTATTTATTTTTATTTATCAATTCTTGTTCAGCCATTTCAATTAGCCTTCTTGTCATTGTTCCACCAAGATTTCCTCCATAGTTTCCATTGGATCTAGATGTGAGGTTTCCTTTATCCTCTAAATTATTACTCTTCATTCCCAGCTCATTGGCTATTTCTAACTTCATTCTTTTTAATGCTTCCCTTGCATTAGGATCAACTGGTATCTTTGCCAAGATAATTCACCTCTTTTTTTACTATATAAACCCAAATATATTTGATTTATATAAATTGATAGTTTTACTTGAATATATATATTCTTATTTTTTGATACAAGTAATTTTTAATTCAAGGTAAATTAAGGGTTTAGATTATTGTTATAGTTAGGCATCTCTTGAATAAAATAAATTAAATAGTAAATAATTTGATTTAACCTGGATTATTCCTCAAAAGTTTGAAAGGGTGCAATTCATTCTGAATTTTCATAAATAATCTTGAGTTAATACTAAAGTTATTTTTTAAGGAGCCTTTGATGATAACAAAATCTACAGATTCAAAACTTAAGATTTCAACAAATTTAATACTGTTTCTTATTTATCTTCTTGCTATTGGCGATTATGTTTTTACATTCTGGGGAGTCAATGTTTTAAATGTGATCTCTGAAGCCAATCCCCTTATGGTAAAATTTATGGATTTACCACTTGTAAAGGGTTTACTTTTTAGAACAATTCAACTCTTCTTCTTTTTATTTCTATTGAAATGTGTCGAAAGTAAATTTGAAAGTCCAAAAAGGTTTCGAACTATTCTTTTAATTTTATTAGGAATTCAGATTATACCCTATGTTTTACATATAATCTGGATATCATACTATTTAAGTATTATAGGTTTATAGCCTTTTATATGTTATAAAAAGTAACAAGACTAAGCTAAAATAGCTAGAAATTGTCGGAATGAAAGATATAAAAGCCAGAGCACTGCCAAGCTTCCTATTATATTAGTAATAAAACCACTTTTATATTCCCCCATAACTTCATAATCATTAGCAAGTATCATCATAAATAATGCAATTAGCGGTACTCCAAATATTGTGGTTGCTTGGGTTATAACAAGTAGTTGTATTGGATTTTCTCCAAGTAGCATCGTCGCTGCTGTTCCTAGTATCATTATTATTGATGCAAATATCTTTGCCCATAAGCTATCTAAAGAACTTCCGAGGCTAAGTCCATCGGCTAAAAAGGTTCCTCCTATCATAGCATTAACAATAAAAGAAGAAAAAGACCCCGCCCATAATCCAAATAAAAACATCCACTTTGCAAAGGACCCAAGTAAGGGTTCTAGCTGCATAGCCATTTCGACTGCACTATTTACAGTGATTCCTACTGGTTTCAAGACTGCAGCTGAGGTTATTATAATAACCATACAAATAATACTTAAGATAATAATCCCTATTGCAGAGTCCTTTAACCCCTTTGATATATCCTTTTTCGTCCATCCCTTTGACCTTACAAGATACGTTTGAAAGGAAGCAGCTGCTACACTGAATGTAGTAGCTGAAACTGCTATTACTAATCCAAAGGATTGGGGTTTACTAGGTATTAATCCCTTTAATATCTCTCCCATGCTGGGCCTGATTATAAGTAGATTTCCGAAAAATGATATGACCATTATAAGTACCAATGCCGTCATGAGCTTTTCTAGTAGGCTGTAAAAACTATTGGAAGACCATAAAAACACAAGAGAAATCACTGTGAACAGTAATGCCCAAAGCCAAGTAGTACCGCCAAATATGGTCTCAAGTGCTAGCCCTACCCCAATATTATTACCGATCTGAAACCCAGTCGTAATGAAAAATACACTTCCCCCTATGACTAGCGAAACTACAAATCCATATTTCCTAGATATAGTGGATAAAAAGGATTCCCTTGACATAATCCCTATCATCGTACCGATTCTAGTAAATATTATCATCATAATACTTGAAATAACAATGGTCCAAAGAATAGAATATCCCATAGTTGCTCCTAATTTAGTACATACCGTAATACTCCCCGGCCCAACAACTACCGCCGCCGTTATTAAGCCTGGGCCTATTTTACTTTTTCTAGGCATAAAGATCTCCCTTCAGTTTCTATACTTTGTCTTAAACCGTATTATTCATAAAAAGTCTGAAATGGTACAAGTAGCTTTGAATTTTTCATAAATAATACAAGTTTAATTAAATATATTAATTACTACGCATTTATATTAATCATTAAAACAATAAAAAGACCCTATGTAATAACATAAAGTCTTCTTCATCTCAAAAAAATAAATATTTAAATACACTAACCATATAGTCTTCTTCCGGTACATCTCCTACAAGCTCAAGTCCTGCACTAGCATAAAATTCTCTCAACTTATTATTTCCAGCCCAACAGTCTAAGTATAGGTATTTGCTCTTTTCTCTTGATAATTCCATAGCATAGTTTACCATTTTGATGCCCAAATTTCGTCTAAAATATTCTGGCAAAACTGCCACTCGATATAGATAATTGTTTTCTGCTTCGATCAATGGGACATTGACATAATTAGTATCTTTTATGGAAAATGTTCCTACTATGAAGCTATTTACTATTAATATGTAGATAAATCCCTTTGATATCTCTTCAGCTATTTCCTCTGAATCCCATGGATATGACCATTGTTTAATACCTTTACGCTCTAGATGTAATGCTACTTTATTCAGTAACTCAACAACTTCATCTTTGTCATCAATATTTGCTAATCTAATTTCCCCCTTCACCCATAGCACCTCCTACTGATTATACCCTTCTTTCTCAATCTCTACTATCCATGTAAAGTTCACAATATGCTCACAATGGATTTTACAACCTAATGAACTGACGTATTCCTTCAGTTGTTCTACATTCGTATAATATCTATTGTCTATAACCTTCCATAGGTCTTCTTTTCCCTGATCACAAAGTTTACTTTTACATTTTTCTCTTTCATTATCATTAGAAAACATAAAATCTACCATAATAATTCTGCCGTTATCCTTTAAATACTCCAACATATTACTCATTGCTCTCTTCTTTTCACTCTCATCTAAAGCATGGAAGGCATAGGTAGTAACAACAATATCGAATCTTTCCCTAGAGAATGGCGAATCTAGAAAATTCCCTAGTTTTAATTTCATCGACTTGTACTTCCTTTTAGCCTGTAGAAGCATTTCAATACTTTGATCGATCCCAATTGTATCTAGTTTACTGCTTAGTTCACCACATAAATTTCCTGTTCCACATCCTATATCAAGCAGCGACTTAGCTCCATGCTCCATAATCCGTCTTCTAACGTCATCAAATATTTCATCATACTTCTCAAATAGTCCTAACTCATCCCTGGATCTATCCCTTACTAGCTCATCAAATTTTACGGCCTTATTGTTAAATCCCCATCTGTCTATCCAGTGGCTCCGATTAATCTTGTTTTCCTTTTGAATAACGGCAATATTATTTAGAAAATGATCATAATCCAATTTATCATCGGACTCCAACATTTTGTCTATACTGTCCCTTAGAGTATTTTTTATATTGTCTAGTTCGTTTATCTTTCCCTCTATAGCCTTTAATTGTAAATAAAGACTTCGGGCAAAATGATTATCTGCATAGACATTCTTATCCATTAAACTTTTTATCTCCTTTAACGTAAAACCAAGCTCCTTCAGGAGTAGAACCTCCCTTAGCTTTAACAAATCGTCATTACTATATTCTCTATAATTGTTGCGATCTCTTTTAGGAACTACGATATTGTAATCTTCATATATTCTTAATGCCTTTGGTGTAGTATTCAGTTTTTTACATACATCATTAGTTTTCATATATAACCCCCCCTATTAATAATAAACCCTGCCCCTTGGGCTAAGTCAACATATTTTAAATTAGCTTCTAAATTAACCTTACATTTAGAATAAAGTATTAGATTGTCTCATATAAATCAATAGTAAATCCGGTTTAAATACATTTTCTATATCTGTTTGTGGCTATTAAAAAACGGGTATCAATAGTAAAAATTACCAAATAATAAGAGCGAGGTGATATCTTTTGGGTAAGAGAGGCGTAGAAATTCTTAATCTTGATGTTAAAAAGCTAATTGGAATGCTAAACGCAGCATTGGCAGAAGAATGGTTGGCATATTATCAATACTGGGTCGGCGCAAGGGTTATGGAGGGTCCAATGAGAAGTGAAATTGAACCTGAATTACTTTTACATGCTGATCAGGAGTTAAACCACGCAGTAATGGTTATAGGCCGAATTATACAACTTGGCGGTACACCAATCTTAGATCCTTCTGAGTGGACAAAATTTGCTCGATGTCAATATGAGGTTCCTGATGATCCTTATGTAGAAGCAATTCTAAATCAGAATCTTAATGGCGAAAGATGTGCTATCCAAAGATATAAAGAAATTGCTGACTTTACCAATGGCGTCGACCATGTAACACACCAAATAGCAGTAACGATACTAAATGAAGAGTTAGAACATGAGCAAGATATCGAGGATTGGATTACTGATATCGAAAGAATGAAGGATGATTTGAGAAAGCTAAAGTTATAACCCAAAAAAGGGCTGTCTCGTAAAACTTTATTATGAGTACAGCCCTAGTGTGTTTCAGAATGAGTGAAGTCAACCCCGGGTTATTCATAGAAAATTTAAAACTCTGCTACGTCCTTTTAATTTTAAGACATCCATCAAATTCTCGACATACAGCGTAGGTATGCCTTCGAACTTGATGAAAGTCTTAGAATTAAAACTACTTGCACCCTTTTAAATTTTCTATAAATAATCCGGGGTTAAGGTTTTGAAATTTCAACGGTTTGGCTAGTACTAACATACGTGCCAAGTCGGTGAACATTTCAAATAACGCAGAAATTCGCCATTATGAGACACCCTCTCTTTTGTATTGATCTACAAGATGATTAATAAAAGTTTGAGACGCAATGGATACAGGGATATTTCTATGGGTAACTATTCCAATTGATCTACTGGCTGGTTCTGGCATCACAGATATTTCTTCTAGTTCCCCCTCCTCCAGTTCCTTCATAACAAATTCCTTTATAACCGCAGATATTCCAAGACCAATTTTAGCAAATTCTATTAGAAATTCCATATTTCCAATCTCTATTTCCGCTTCTATCGCTACTCCATTTAATGAGAAGTATTTGTCAATATATTGCCTAGTTATATTATCAGTATCCAACAACATGATTGGATAATTTGATAATGTATTTATTGATACTGACTTGCTCAATTCCTTATAATAATCCTTTTTAGCTACAAATATATCATGTATTTTCATTAATTCTATAAAATTATATTCCTTATGCATAAATGGAAAGCTAACTATTCCGAAGTCAATCTTACCGCTATTTAACATCTTTAAAGTGTCATTGGTGGTTTTATTTATAATTACTATTTTAATATTTGGATACTTTTCGTGGAAAAACTTTAGAAATGGAATAACAAAATATTTACATAGTGTATTACTTACCCCAATCCTTATTAGACCCCTATCTTTATGTATTATCTTATCGATAATATTTTGACCCTTTGTTATTTCACCCATTGCATTTTCAACATATTTGTAGAGAATCTCACCTTCCTTTGATAGTACAACTCCCCTTGAATTCCTTATGAACAATTTGCACCCTATCAATTCCTCTAGTTTTTTTATGGATTTACTTATGGCTGGTTGACTTATAAATAGTGCATCTGCAGCTTTTGATATGTTTTTATGTTTTGCAACAGTATAAAAGGTTCTATATAATTCCATGTCTATATTCATAATATAACTCCTAGTTATGATATCTATAATTAATATATATTTCAATTATACTACGTAAGATAGTATAATATCAACAAGATAAAGGAATATTCTGTAAAACCACAGATGGAGGTGGGATTGACGATGACTGAAGTAGGAAAAAATAGATTTTTTTCTATGGCCAATACATTTGATAAGATGGCTCAAAAGATGGTTCCTAAGTATGATTTTTTACAGTATGAATTATTTAACATTATCAATTTTAGCAAAGATGAGCCTATAAATGTAGTCGACCTTGGAGCCGGTAGCGGTATCCTTTTAGAAAAAATACTACAACAGTACCCACACTCTAAATGTTATTGGGTTGATTATTCCACACAGTTTTTAGAAGTTGCTAAAAATAGATTAAATAAATATGGCAATAGAGTTGATTTTATTTTATCTTCCTTTGAAGACGATTGGGAAAATAAAATAAATGATAATGTACACTTGGTTGTATCTATGTCGGCTATACACCATCTAGAATCTAAGGAAAAATCTGATTTATATAAAAGAGTCTATTCATTCCTTAGGCCAAATGGATGGTTCTTTAACATTGATGAAATGAAGACATTGTACTTTGAAGGCTATAAAAATAGCATGCTATTTTGGTCTAATTATATAAGTCAAAGTAGAAAGAATGTCCCTGCTGATCAGATAAAGCATTATGAGAATTGGAACAGTCATTTTGATAATTGGAGAAAGAGAAACATTGAAAATATCAACGTTCCAAAGCAAAAAGGGGATGATTTACACGACAGTTTTATAGATCAACTAGGATGGCTAAAGCAAGCGGGATTCAAATCTGTTGATTTATTTGTAAAGTATCATTTATGGTGTATTATTGGAGGACAAAAATAATAAAGGAGGTCATCAAAATGGGTATGACTATGACACAGAAAATACTAGCGGCCCACGCAGGACTTGAAAAAGTAAATGCTGGGCAGTTTATTCAGGCAAATCTTGATTTGGTTTTAGGTAATGATATTACTACTCCTGTAGCTGTTAATGAGTTTAATAAGATGAATAGAAGTGAGGTTTTTGATAAGAACAAGATTGCTATTGTTCCCGATCACTTTACTCCTAGTAAGGATATTAAGTCGGCTCAGCAGTGTAAGTGCATTAGGGAGTTTGCCTATGATAAGGAGATTAAGAACTATTTTGAAATCGGAGAAATGGGTATTGAGCATGCTCTTATTCCTGAGAAGGGTTTAGTTGTTCCCGGTGATGTGGTTATCGGTGCTGATTCCCATACCTGCACCTACGGTGCTCTTGGTGCTTTTTCTACTGGAATCGGTAGTACTGATATGGCTGCTGGTATGGCTACGGGTCAGTGCTGGTTTAAGGTTCCTAGTGCTTTAAAGTTTGTTTTGTCTGGTAAGCTAAGCAAGTGGGTAAGCGGTAAGGATGTTATTCTGCATATCATCGGTATGATAGGCGTTGATGGTGCTCTTTATAAGTCTATGGAGTTTGTTGGAGAGGGCCTTAAGAATTTATCTATTGATGATAGGTTTACTATTGCTAATATGGCTATTGAGGCCGGTGCGAAGAATGGGATATTCTTAGTTGATGATGTTACTTTAGATTATGTAAGGGAACATTCAACTAAGGAATATACTGTTTATGCTCCCGATGAGGATGCTGTGTACGATGAGGTTTATGAGATTGATTTGTCTTCTATTAGACCTACTGTTTCCTTCCCTCACCTACCTGATAATACCCGCACTATTGATGAGGCTAAGGGTGTGAAAATAGATCAGGTTGTTATTGGCTCCTGTACTAATGGTAGAATCAGCGATCTTAGGGTGGCTGCTAAGATTTTAGATGGTAAGAAGGTTGCTAAGGGTATTAGGACTATTGTATTCCCTGCTACGCAGAAGATATATCTACAGGCTCTTAAGGAAGGGTTGATTGAAATTTTTGTTAAGGCTGGCGCCGTTGTGAGTACTCCTACTTGTGGTCCATGTCTTGGAGGCCATATGGGAATCCTCGCCGAAGGCGAAAGGGCTGTTGCTACTACTAATCGTAATTTCGTTGGTAGGATGGGACACCCTGAGTCGGAGGTATATTTGGCAAGTCCAGAGGTTGCGGCAGCATCTGCTTTGACAGGTGAGATTACTAATCCAGAGGAAATAGTGTAGGAGGTTATTGACATGAAGAAAAAGGGTATGGTTTTTAAGTATGGTGATAATGTAGATACTGATGTTATTATTCCTGCAAGGTATTTGAATACTTCTGATCCTAAGGAGCTGGCAAAGTATTGTATGGAGGATATTGATGATAGCTTTGCGTCTAAGGTAAAAAAGGATGATATTATTGTTGCCCATAAGAATTTTGGGTGCGGTTCTTCTAGGGAGCATGCTCCTATTGCTATTAAGGCTTCTGGGGTGTCATGTGTTATTGCTGCTACTTTTGCTAGGATTTTTTATAGAAATTCTTTTAATATTGGGCTTCCTATTCTTGAGTGCGAGGAAGCTGCCTATGATATTGAATCCGGTGATGAGGTTGAGGTTAATTTCAGTACTGGAGAGATTTTTAATTTGACTAAGGATAAGACCTACAGGGCTGAGCCCCTTCCTGAGTTTATGCAGGAGATTATTAGTAAGGATGGACTGATTAATTATATTTCTGAAAGGGATTCATAGTATTTATTTCGGTGGGAGGATATGATAATGAAGTATAAGATAGCTGTTATTCGTGGTGATGGGATCGGTCCTGAGATAATCGATCAGGCCCTTCTTGTTCTTGAGAAAATTGGTGAGGTTTATGGTCATAGTTTTATTTTTACTGAGGTTTTGGCAGGTGGCTGTGCCTATGATGTAAAGGGTACTCCTCTTCCTACGGAAACCGTTGAGATTTGTAAGGGCAGCGATGCTGTTTTACTAGGCGCTGTTGGTGGTCCTAAGTGGGATGATCTTCCTGGTCATTTAAGACCCGAGAAGGGTCTTCTGCAGATTAGGAAGGAGCTTGGTCTTTATGCCAATATTCGTCCTGCTGTTCTTTATGATCCTCTAAAGGAGGCTTGTCCTCTAAAGCCTGCGCTTATTGAGGGTGGCTTTGATATTTGTGTGGTTCGTGAGCTGACTGGTGGTATTTACTTTGGTGAAAGAGGCCGAACAGAGAGTGATATGGGCGAGGCTGCCTATGATACTGAGCTTTATAGTGTAGGTGAGGTTGATAGGATAACTAGAAAGGCCTTTGAGATTGCTAGAAAAAGAGGAAAACTAGTTACTAATATCGATAAGATGAATGTTCTTGAGAGTTCAAGGCTTTGGAGGGAGACTGTTAATGGTATCGCTGGGGAGTATCCCGATGTTACTTTAAATCATATGCTTGTTGATAATGCAGCTATGCAGCTTATTCGTGATCCAAAGCAGTTTGATGTTGTGGTAACTACTAATATGTTTGGTGATATTTTATCCGACGAGGCAAGTATGCTTACGGGTTCTATTGGAATGCTTCCATCGGCAAGCCTTGGGGAAGGCAAGTTTGGTTTATATGAGCCTATTCACGGTTCTGCTCCTGATATTGCTGGTCAGGATAAGTCAAATCCCCTTGCTACGATTTTATCTACTGCAATGATGCTTAGATACTCCTTTGATTTAGAAAAAGAAGCAGATGCTATAGAGAAGGCTGTGGAAAAGGTTCTTAATGATGGGTATCGTACTGGGGATATTTACAGTGATGGTACTAAGTTGGTTGGCACAAGGGAAATGGGCAGACTAGTTGTTGAGAACTTATAGTTAGGGTGTCTCAGAATGGCGAATTTCTTCGTTATTTCAAATTCCACCGACTTGGCACGTACACAAGTACTAGCCAAGCCGTTGAAATTTAAAAACCTCGAACTTCATCCATTCTGAAACACCCTGGGGCTGAACTCATGAGATAACTTCATGAGACAGCCCCTATAATTATAGTAATCGTTATTAAGCCATATAAATATATAGCTCCAAAACTTAGCTTAAAAAGTTGTGCAGTTAGCTATCAGCTATCAGCGATTAGCCCAATACATTTCCTATCCAAACAATATACTGCCATTTTCTTTGCAAAATCTATAAAACTGTCATTATTAGCTATGGTACTATACTCTCTTAATTTATTTAGCTATCATAATCTCTTGAAACCTATCATAAGAAGTTTGGGGATCAATAATAAAACGATTAATTGTATATGGATTGGTCCATTGTGTAACATATCCTTCTTCTATAGTAAAAGCTAACTTTACATCTAGTTCTTTAAAAGTATCCATTACTTTTTCATCATGTGCTCCAAAGGGATATGAAAAACCTATATTTTCAACGGGATATTCTAGGCTTACTTTCAGATCCTTTAATATACTATCCCTTTTTTCACTTAACAGCACAGGAGTATTTTCAACTTTTTTATGCATGTCATGTGTATGACTGCAAAATTCAAAGACATCCTTCATCTCGTTTATAGTCTGCCAGTCTAATATATTTAATGCATTAGGATTAAATACCCCCTCATTCTCAGGTACATTGCTTGTTATTAGAAATATCGTTGCATTAAACCCATATTTTTTCAATATAGGATAGGCATAAACATAATTACTCAAATATCCATCATCAAACGTAATCATAAAACTCTTATCGGGTAGTTCTTTTTTCAAATATATGTAATCATATAATTCATTTAAATTTATTGACTGATATCCATTGTTATATAGAAACTTCATTTGTTCTTCAAATTGCTCAAGGGATATTACAGCTCCATTTCCTCTAAAGTTTATATTTTCTTCATCCTTTAAAATGTGGTGATATAAGAGTATAGGAATTTTTGATTTTTCTTGGATAACATAAATTCCTATATAAATTATGGTAACAGCTAACAATATTATACTACTAATAATAAACAACTCCTTCATCCTCATAATCCCTCTCCCCTCTTACTAAAAAAATCTAACTCTCTAATAAATACGCTCTCATAAACTTTACTAATGTCTTTTGTTAGACTTCTACAGAGGATTACAATACAAATGACTATAACCAATATATACCAGATTTATCCTTTGTATGATTACTTATTACATAAACTGCTTGTATACTACATATTTTTTTTGTAAACTTCTTACCTAATTTTTAATTAAAGGCTTGTCTAGATACGTCGAATAATACAGGTTTAACAATACTTGACAATATTTTTTCATATTGTATTTGTCTATGGCATAGTAATTATATTAAGTGAGTCATGAGATGGTAGAAATCATTGAAATTGCGGAGGTTATTTTACATGATATTTGCATCTTACAAATTTATAGTTTTTTTTCTTATCGTAATAACGGGGTTCGTTGCATTAAATAAGTTCAAACTATATTTAGTATCAGAACTATGGCTTGTCTTATCATCGTTCTATTTTTATGCACAAGGAAGCATGTCTTTTTTACCATTTTTTATATTCACCGTCTTCTTTAATTATATTGTTGGATCTATGATTATACAGCAGGATGGTGAGTATGCAATAAGAAACAGAAAGGTTCTATTGGCAATAGGATTGGCAGAAAATATTCTTTTACTTGGTTACTTCAAATACACAGATTTTTTTATTTCTAACTATAACTTAATTACAAAACAGGCTGTCCCACTAAGGAATATTATACTTCCTATAGGTATTTCTTTTTTTACATTTCAATTAATAGCCTATTTAGTTGATTGTTATAGGGGAGAAACTAAAGAATATACTGTTATAAATTACTTGCTTTTCATAACATTTTTTCCACAATTGATAGTTGGGCCTATTGTTCATCATAAAGATATAGTTCCTCAATTTGAATCTGGAAAACAGTTTCGTCTAAATGAAAGAAACATAATGTTAGGCATATTGATCTTTTCAATCGGATGTTCAAAGAAATTATTGTTAGCTGATCCACTAACTAACTATGCCCAGGAGTTTTTTAAGAATGTCTATGCTGGTGGGATATTTAGGAGATGGACTTCTGTATTGGCATATACTATCTCATATTACTTTGATTTATCAGGATATGCAGACATGGCAATAGGCTTAGCATTATTCTTCAATATCAAGCTTCCACAAAACTTTAACTCCCCATACAAAGCAAGAAACTTTAGAGATTATTGGAGACGCTGGCATATGTCACTATCTAAGTTTCTTTCGGCATATGTCTTTAGAAGTGTATATAAAAAAGGTGATAGCAGCATTAGGTTCTACTTAGCAGTCATGATTACTTTTTTCGTCTCAGGATTTTGGCATGGAGCAGGTTGGCGTTTTGTATTATGGGGTATTGTAAATGGAATTTTTGTTTGTGCAGCACATTTTATGGCTAGAAGAAAGTGGGGCTTACCCTTTCCTTTAGCATGGTTACTTACATTTGCCGGTGTCGTAGCTGCAAGAATAATATTTGTTGCACATTCTATAAGGGATGCCCTATATGTGTATAGGTCAATGTTCAACTTTAGTGAGTTTAGCGGCATGGGCTTAACAGAAATCTTTTTAGCTTCTAGAAAATTTATCGTATTTAATTCATATACGCTCTCGGTCCTAGCACTTGGAATGTGTATTGCCTTTTTGGGAAAAAATACAGAAGAAATTACCGATAATTTCTCGCCAAGATATAAGTATGCAGTTGCTGCAGGAATGCTTTTAATTATTTCTTTTTTCCAGATGTCAAGTGTAGCTAATTTTCTTTACTTTCAATTTTAATTTGGTAGGTGTGTTATGAAAAATTCTAAATGGTTTATAACTCTTGTGATTACATTATTAATATGTGGGATCGTAATATCTGGTTTTAACTACATAATTGATCCCTTTGGTGTTTTTGGTGATAGGTTTTTAAAATGGCACTCATATAATATGGCCAACAATCCAAGGATTGCTAAAATAGCTTATTTAGATCAATATCATGAAAACTATAATTCCTATGTGATTGGCGGTTCGAAATCCAGTCCAATATCCCCAACCCTTTTAAATAAGTACTATAAAGATGCAAACTTTTATAGCATGCTTATGTATGGAGGAGACTTTTACGATTATGAAAAAACCATGTACTATCTCATTGATAATTATGAGGTTAAAAATATAGTTATACATATGAGCATGCATGAGATTGGCCACTATAATCAACCGGATGCAGCAATAAATTCTGAGTTGAGCGCAAAGGTTACTGGTGATTCACTATCCAAATTTTATCTTAGATTCTTAACACTTAATCTAAAGTATAGCTTCAAAAAAATTGAAGGCCTTTTTAGAAGAAAGATAGATCCATTTCAATATTCTCAAATTAAGGCAGAGGATGGAGCATATGATAAGGCTAGGAGTGACGCTGAAGTCATAGGCAGTCTAGAGGACTTCTTAGCTAAATATCCTAACTTCAATGTAGATTTACCTAAGGTTTCAGGAACTGCCATTGATGAAAATGTAGCGGCTCTTAAAAGAATGAAGAAATATTGTGACGACAGAGATGTATCCTTTTTATTTATAACCGGTGCCACTTATTATAAAGAAATGGAAAAATATAAGATAGAAGATATCATGGACTATTGGAAAAAGTTAGCTGATGTCACTGACTTTTGGGATTTTACTGGATATACTTATGTGAGTTATGATGCAAGAAACTTCTATGATATCATGCATTATCGCACCCATGTTGGAAAAATGATGTTAGGACGGGTATTTGATAATGATAGTATAGATATCCCCAAGGGCTTTGGACACTATACAACAAAGGAAAATGTAGATGAGTATTTAAAAACGATATATCCAGATTATTCCCATGTTGTAGATGCTATTAATGAAAAAATTTCACCTAGAAAAGTACCTATTATCACCTATCATCATATTGATCCTAAGGCCGATAATTCTAATGCTGCAATAGTTTCACCACAAAAGTTCAAAGAGGATATGCTTAGCTTGAAACAAGCTGGATTTAACACTATTTTTTTTAAAGATTTGGTTAATTATAATGAAGGTTTGCAAACATTACCGGATAAGCCCATAGTTATTACCTTTGACGATGGTTATTTGAGTAATTATAAATATGCATATCCTATTTTAAAGGATCTCAATATGAAAGCAACTATCTCAGTTATAGGTAAATCAGTAGGCCATCCAGGATATGAAGGTAAGGATAAAAAGATTTTTCCCCATTTTACTTGGAAACAGGCAAGGGAAATGTATGACTCTGGCTATATAGATATACAGAGCCACAGCTTTGATATGCATAATCCTAGCCAAAAAAAATATCCCTTTAGGAAGGGAATTCTCCCTAAAAAAGGAGAAGATACAAATGAGTATATTAAATACTTCACAGTAGATTGTATAAAACAAAAAGAACTTATTGAGTCAAATATAGGTAATCAAGTAATCGCTTTTTCTTATCCATATGGTTGCTATAATCCGCTATCTGAGAAATTGCTTACAGACCTTGGCTACAAGGTTACTATTACAGTAGATAATGGAATAAATCAAATTACGAGGGACAGAAACAGCATACTGAAATTAAAACGTATTAATATAGACCATACTATTCCAAGTCAAGAGCTGCTTAAGGTTCTGGCCAACTGAAAACAGTCAATTAATAATTTAGAGTCTCTTAAGCTCTTCAATCCTATCTGAGCTTTTATTTGATATTAAGGTAAATCTAACTTTGCTTTTCTCATATTTAAATAAAAAGTATTTTATGAATTCAAAGGATGATCCGTCAATCCATTGAAAATTATTAATACGCATAGTTATTTTATCCTCTTTAGCTAGTTCATTCAATAGGTATGCTGTAGCTGAAAAAATTCTATTTTTTTCAGCTACACTTGTTAATGCGTCTTTAACTTCAATTTCGCCTGTGATCTCTAATACACTAGATTGGATACGAAATATATCTTTCCAGTAATATCTAGGTATTTTTTGTAAAACACTTCGGTCATAGGCTTCAATTATTTTTTCAATCATATTAGAAATCCAATAATACTCGACCCCTTCTATTGGATAACAATCTGCTTCTATATACATACTGTCTATGGGTGAAATCTCTTCATTCAATTTATGATTAGTTTCTCCGTTATAGATTTTGATCCTATTAGAAATTCTGTTTAAATGTACACTATCATTTTCGGTATTAATCATTGAATTTGATAAGTTACTGATGTTTGCTATTTCTTTATAAATTTCCTTAGTTTTATCACTTGGACTTGTATTCAACTCTTCCCTTAAAACTCTGCAACATCTTTCATATTGATTTAAAGCTAATTTCCTATGTCCTAGCTTTAAATGTATCTTGATTAGTTCTCCATAAATCTCCTCATGTAATGGATTTATTTTTAGCATTTCTTCAAGTGTTTCAATACATTTATAGTGCTTTTCTTCTAATTTATATATTGATGCCAACCTACTTAAGCTTTGAAAATAGCTTCTTTGAAATCTTTCTCGTTCATAAAATACCCAATCATTAAACTCTATGCTATCCTTAACATAGAACCCTTCTAAAAAATCTCCCCTATAAAGCTTTTTTACTTCTTCAAGATTCTGTGTATCAACTTGTGTATTTCCACCATTATTATCACCTATTAAATCATCTACTTTTACAGCATCTACATAAATATCGCTTTTGGGATTTATTTGACAATTTTGCTTATATGAAGTAATAAACTTTTCTTCGTTCTCATTGTCATCTAAAGCTTTTCTTAATGACCATAAGGTATATCTTAAATTATATCTAGCTGCTTCAGAATTACTTGAATTCCAAAAAAGGTATGCTAATTTATCCCGGCTAAAGGTCTTACCTCTATTTAGGGATATGTAAGTGAGCAAGGCAATACCTTTATGGCTCAATTTTTCATTTATTAGTTCATCATCTAAAAACACTTTTAAGTTACCTAGTGTATATATCTCTAGCTTTGACAATATATCACACACCTCTACATCAAGGGTGAAGCCCCTTTAAATACTGTTACAGCCTCTCTCTTTCAAATAAGATATTTCCTTCTTTAATAGTCATCATAACCTTTATATCCTTAATTATTTCCTTTTCAATATCTAAAGGGTTTTTGTCGACAACAACAAAGTCTCCAAATTTCCTGATTTCAATACTCCCCTTTTCCTCTTCTTGAAAAACGGCTTTAGCTCCATTGATCGTAAACATTTTTACAGCATCAAAAACATCAATAGCATACTCCTCGTTAGGATGATTTACTGCTGTATGTATTCCCAATATAGGATCCATACCAGTAACATCGCTATCGGAGCCTCCTGCTATTACTAATCCCTTATCGAGTATTTTGTTAAATGGATTTGTTAGTTTCCTTCGGTCAGGGCCTAATCTCATGTCATACATTTTACCCTCTCCACCCCAATAGTGCTCGTAAGCAGGTTGCATTGATATAATGAGATTTAATTTCGCCGCCCTTTCAAGGTGATCTTTCCTTGGTAGTTCAAAATGTTCTATTCTGTGTCTATGATTCTTCCTTGGATATATTTTTTGAGCATATTCATATGCCGTCAGAATCTGTTCAATGGCTCTAGCTCCTATGGCGTGAACAGCTACTTGAAGATTGTTTTTATGGGCCTTTAGTACAAAATCGTTAAGCTCCTCCTGGCTAAAATATAATTCGCCGCATGTATCATTCTTATCTATATAAGGAGCGTCTAAAGCAGCAGTCCGTGAACCAAAGGAACCATCTAAGAAAATACATCCGCCAATCCTCTTTAACCCCTTTTCTATTACTTTCTCTACATCAACTATTTGGTAGAACAAGGTTATATCGATGGGAAAGTTAACTTTGTTTTTATATACAAATTCGGCCCCTTTGTCATTAAATAGGAATCCTCCTTCCATAGCATTTAAAGAAGTTATTCCCTTTTCAATGGCAATATCTAGAGCCTTATGTACCCCTTTCTCCCTTGTGCTATCAGATATAATCCCCCTCAGTCTACTCCTAACCAAAAAGTTTGCCTTATTCATAAGCATTCCCGTGGGAAGGCCTTCCTTATCTTTGATTATTCCTTCTAAATTGAAGGGAAAATTCAACATATTTAGTGCCATAGAGTTTAAGATACTCACATGAAATTCTATTCTATTTATCCATAGTGGGTTGTTTGGAACACAAGCATCCAGTTCATGTCTTGTTGGCATCCTTCTTTCCTTTAGTTTCAATTCATCGAGGCCCCACGCTCTAATCAATTCCCCCTCTGGGGTCTTCTTAGCCTCATCACTAAGTCTCTCAAATAACTGATCTAGGGATGTTACATCCTTCAAATCCAAACAAAGCTCATTTAATCCCGTCTGGACCAAGTGAACATGGCTATCATAAAATCCAGGCAATACACATTTGCCCATTAAATCAACGGCTTCATCAGCATCTTCTAGATATTTCTTAAACCCATCCTTTTTTCCAATATCAACAATTTTGCCATTATTTACAGCAACCCAATCAGCCCTTGTATTTTTCTCATCTATTGTTATAATTGATCCATTAAACATAAGTAAGTCAACTTTCATAATATATCCCCCACTATATTACCGTAATATATTTAATATTAATTCTTCTTAAATATATTTTCTACCTTTGAAAAAAATTTCCTCCATACTTTTTTCTAAGTATGAAGGAAATTATATTTATATATACTTTGTGTCTATATCTACATATCTATTTAGAATACGCTATTTTACCGTTCTTAATAGTTTTCTCAACCTCTATATCTTTGATTTCTTCTGGTCTCACCTCATAAATATTTTCCGATAATACAACAAAATCTGCAATCTTTCCCTTTTCAATACTTCCCTTTTCTGTCTCCTTAAATACTGCCTTTGCACCATTAATAGTAAACATCTTTAGAGAGTCTTTAACTCCGATTCTCACATCGTCTCTTGAACGATTTACAGCACCATGTATTCCAATTATGGGGCTAATTGGCGTAACATCACTATCTGAGCCTCCAATTATAAGGCTGCCTGCTTCAATTACAGCTCTATAAGGTTGAGTTCTCTCTGCCCTTTCTACACCTAACCTTTCAGCATACATTCCATCTGGTCCACCCCAGAAATGTTCAAAGGCTGGCTGTAGAGATATTACCACTCCAAGCTTTGCTGCCCTTTCGATTTGCTCGTCTGTAGGTAGCTCAAAGTGTTCTATTCTATGGCGGTGATCTTTTCTTGGATAAAGATTTAGTGCCTTTTCATAGGCATTTAAGATCTGTTCTATAGATCTCTCCCCTAAGGCATGGAAGGCAAGCTGTATATTATTTTTATGTGCCTTTAATACTATTTCATCCACTTCCTCCTGAGTGTAGTATAAAACTCCATTTGTTGAAGGGTCATCCTCATAGGATTCCATTAAAGCTGCTGTTCTTGAGCCAAAGGACCCATCTAGGATTATACATCCACCCATTCTTGTTAAACCCTTTTCTAGAACCTTATCTACATCGGTGGTTTGATAGTAGAGTTCAATGTCAACTGGAAGCTGATCCTTATATTTATATGCAAATTCAAAATCTCTATCGTTAAAAAGCGGTCCACCCTCAAGAGCTCCTAGAGTTGTAACCCCATTTCTGAGAGCCTCCTCAGCTGCAATCTTTAGAGCCTTTTCTCTTGTCTTATCATCAATCAACTCAAGGACCTTTTTTCTTGCTATAGAGTTTGCCTTTGCTCTCAGTACCCCAGTTGGTCTACCATTTGTATCCGTATCAATACCAATTATACCTTTCGGTAAATCAAGATATCTGAACATCTTGCTATTTACAGTACATGAATGACAATCTATCCTTGCTAACCATACATATTTATCTGAAACCACATCATCTAGTTCATCTATGGTAGGAGGTCTTTTTTCCGTCATCTTCGCATCGTCGTACCCTATCCCAAAAATCAATTCTTCGAATAACCGAGTATCATTTGCCCTTTTAATTGAAAGCAATATATCCTGGATATTTTTTGCTGTATCTAGCTTTACTCCTAGCTTATTGAGCCCTGTCTGTGTCATGTGGACATGACTATCTATAAAGCCTGGTATAACTGTTTTTCCCTCTAAGTCATATATAGTATGCTTTGAGTCTGCAATCTCCATTATTTCATTATTCGTTCCAACAGCTTCGACTCTACCATTTTCAATTATCATAGCCTCTGCAGTACTATCCATATCATCACATGTAATTATATATCCATTTTTATATACCATAAATCTATCCATTATCTCACCACCAAATTAGTTCTAATTCTAGTATGTTTATAATGCGTCTTCCGCTTCGTCGTTATAGGTTCTTGCACTTTTTATGTCTCCTTCTTTAAAAATGAATATTCCAAATACAGCATATAATATTGCAATCAAAGGAGCTAGATATGCTAAAAATACATACGGAAGATAATCTACAGTATTTACCCCTAAAACACCGGTGAAATATACACCACATAATCCCCAGGGAACTAATGGCGATGTAACTGTTGCGGCATCTTCTGAGGTTCTCGAATTTACCTGCGGTAATATTTTTAACTTTTTGTACATAGGAGTAAGCATTCTAGATGGAATAATTATTGCTATATATTGAGTTGCTGAAAATAGGTTTACTGCTATACTTGTAAGAACATGGGTAATAATAAGTCCTTTAACGTTGCTAACTATATTAGATATCTTCTCGAGTATTACTTCTAACATTCTTGTCTTCTCAAGAATCCCTCCAAAGCTCAGTGCAATAAAGCCTAGTGAAATAGTCCACATCATACTTTGAAGTCCACCGCGACTTAAAAGCTTATCTACCATTTCAATTCCTGTTTCCGATGTAAATCCATAATTCATAAAGTTAGCTACTTCTCCAACACTGTAGCCTTGGAATACTATGGCAAATAGTCCTCCTATTAAGGATGCTATAATCATTACAGCTAGGCCATTTACTCTTTTAATGGCTAATATAATTACTGCTATTACTGGTATGAGGGTTATAGGACTAATATAATAATTATCCTTTAGTCCCTTTAAAATCATATCAATCTGCTGTGTATCTATAGAACCCCCACTAAATTTAGCACCGATTATTCCATATAAAATAAAAGAAATTATTATTGCTGGTCCTGTTGTATAAATCATGCTCCTAATATGATCAAAAAGATCTGCTTCTGCAACTCCTGCGGCTAGATTTGTTGAATCCGATAATGGCGACATTTTATCACCAAATATTGCTCCTGAAATTATAGCTCCTGCCACCATTGGAGCTGGAATTCCAAGTCCATATCCAATCCCCATGAAGGCAACACCAAATGTTGCTCCAGTTGTCCACGAACTTCCAGTAGATAAGGAAGCAACTGTACAGATAAGACATACGGTTACAAGGAATATGGAAGGTGAAAGAATCTGAAGTCCATAGTAAATCAGTGTTGGTATAGTCCCTGCAGATATTAATGAACCTATGAGAACCCCAACCATCATCAAAATAAGCATTGGTAACATCGCAATCTTACAGCCATATAAAATTCCCTCTTGAACTTCATCGTATGTAAATCCTGAAATAATCGCAACAACAGCAGCAAATACTGCCGCAAGCATTAAAGTTATGTGAGTTATCCAATCTTGCTTCAACACAAAGATTTGAACAACCATGGCTATACATAGAAACAGTATAACTGACAATGCTCCTATAAAACTGGGTTTCTTTTCCTTAATCATATTAAATCAACCTCCTTTTAAATAACATTATAGTGTGGGGATGTATTATACTTTGTTTTAAAAAGGGTTTTTTTGATATTATTTTTTAAAATTTTAGAAAAATCAGTAAACATTTTTTTAAACATTTTATCTTTTCCTCCCTTTATCCGAATAATCTTTGATATTCTAATTCTTCTACACAAGAAATTTTTCGAGATATTATTCATTATTTTAACACACATTTATCTCCCTTCTATAATCGGAAAGACTGGATTTTAAAGCTTCTCTCTATCCACATAATTTCTATGGATATATATGGAATTACTGTTGACAAATTCCTAAAACAGTGTTAGTATTTTTTGTATCAAGTGTACTACTTGTATTAGTACACTTATCGAGTATAGGAGGTATATTATGTTTGAAATTGATCTTAAGGATAGGAGGCCTATTTACGAACAGATTATTGATAAGTTTAAACAGCTGATCATAAGAGATATTCTAAGGCAAGATGAAAAAATTCCCTCGGTAAGAGAACTTGCAAAAAAGTTAACTATAAATCCAAATACAATACAGAAGGCCTATAGAGAACTTGAGAGACAAGGATATATCTATTCAGTAAAGGGCAGAGGAAATTTTGTATCCTCTGGTATAAAAAAGGTGGATGATGCTAAGGTGGAATATTTAAAAAAGCAGATTGAAAAAAGTGTATCTGAGCTTATGTTTATAGGTATCGAGAAGAATGAATTAATAAGCCTTATAGAAAGAATTTATGAAAATACGAAGGAGGGAAATGAGGATGATTAGGGTTGAGGCTTTAAGTAAGACCTTTAATGATGTTAAAGCACTTGATAATGTAAATATGCATGTTAAAAAAGGCTCTATCTATGGACTTGTAGGAGAAAATGGAGCTGGAAAGACTACTTTGATAAAGCATATTATGGGAATTTATAAACAGGATAGTGGAGAAATAATAATAGATAGTGAAGGTATCTACGAAAATAATGACTGCAAACAGAAAATAGCCTATATTTCCGATGAACTCTATTATTTTCCTCAATATACAGTACAGAAAATGGCAAATTTCTATAAAAAAATATATCCAAATTGGGATGATAAGAGATACATAGATATTCTAAAGCTTTTCAAAATAGATGAAAAAAGAAGAATAGGGAGACTCTCTAAGGGAATGCAAAAACAGGTTGCTTTTTGCCTTGCTTTGGCTAGTATGCCTAAGGTGATAGTGCTTGATGAACCCATAGATGGCATTGATCCCTACATGAGGAAAAAGGTTTGGAATTTGATAATAGAAGATGTGGCAGAAAGAGAAGCTACTGTATTAATTTCCTCTCATAATTTAAAGGAGCTTGAAAATGTATGTGATCATGTTGGGATTTTACATAGAGGTAGAATGATAATAGAAAAGGATTTAGACCACTTAAAGTCAGATGTTAATAAGATTCAGATAGCTTTTAAAGACGCATTTCCAGATGACATAAGGAATAAGATTGATATATTATACGAAGAAAAGATGGGAAGTGTCTATAACTTGATTGTAAGGGGTGATAAGGATAGAGTAGTAAATACATTCTATAATCATAATCCTACACCTATTCTCTTAGATGTTCTTCCCCTTACCCTTGAGGAAATATTTATATATGAGCTTGGAGGTGCGGGATATGAAATTGAATCAGTTCTGTAATAAAGCAATTATACTGGAAGATTTAAAACGGTTCTTTGGACTAAGTATATTATATTTTATAGCATTATTTGTAAGTGGTCCCCTATATGCATATAGCTTTAGCAATGTTAAAAGCAAACATCAGTTAAGATCAGTAGTAGATGCCATTAGTGGACTTGAAGCCCATGGCCTTATTGCCGGTGCAGCAGGAATACTTCTTGGAGTACTATTATTTAGATATCTTCACAATAAAAACTCTGTGGCTGTAATCCATGGATATCCATTTAGAAGAAGTGAACTTTTAAACAGTCATGTTATCTCAGGAATCATCCTACTAAGTATTCCTATAGTCCTTAATTCAATTGTTTTTGCAGTGGTGCTTTCAAACATAACTTTAAATATAGACCTTAGAGTGTTGTTTGGGAATAATGTAAATATAGAAGAAATCGCAAGTCTTTATTCGGCAAAGCAAGCAATATACTGGTTTTTGAAGATTGAAATAATAAGTATAGTTTTCTTTTTAATATCTGTTTTTGCAGCAACTATTAGCGGAGTGACTATCATACAGGGAGCTTTGTCATCTATCTTGCCCTTTGTTCCATTCTTTATCATAGAAGTAGTTGACGAAGCTCTGGGCAACTTTGTATTTGGTTTTAGGTCAATAGCTAGTGATTCATTTACGACTAAAATAATTCCAATTCCTGTATTAAGGAATAATATTAGTCAGGATTTAAATTATGTTGTGTGGTATATATGTCTCTGCATTTTACTCTATGGCGTTAGTTTATGGCTGTATAAAAGAAGGGATTTAGAAAAAAGCCAGGATACGATTGTATTTGATATTTTAAAGCCTATTTTTACATATGGAGTAACATTTTGTACAATGCTTCTAGCCGGTGGCTATTTCTATTCATTAAAACAGAACACTCTGTGGCTTTGGATAGGAGGATTTATAGGTTCCTTTTTAGGCTATTTTGTTTCTCAAATGACTATAAAAAAGTCACTACGAGTATTTAGATCATTAAAGGGATATATAGTATATCTGATTGTGATAGGAATCGTTATAATTGGTATAAAGGTTGATTTACTTGGATATGAAAGAAGAATTCCTGATCAGGATCAAATCAAGAAGATATATTTTGATAACTTACAACGCTCTGGTAAAGGCATTGTTGAAAGGGAAAGTATAGAGTCGGTTATAGCTATACATAGAATGATAATTGACAATAAAAAGGATATAATTAAGGCTGAATTTAAGGCTCAAAATCAGAGGAACTATTCAGAAATAACCTATATAACTATAGGGTATCTATATGATAACGGCAAAAAGGTTTCAAGACGTTATAGGGTCCCAAAGTCATTATTGGCTAATAATGCACCCACTAAACAGTTATATGAATCCAAGGAATATAAGGAAATATCTAATAAACTACTATTAGATCTTGATTTAGAGAAGGTTAATACTGTTAATATAAGCGGTCGTCGATCTGAAAAAAGAAAGATTATTTCTGATAAAGATGAAATAAAGGAGCTTTTTGAAGTATTGAGGAAAGAAGTACTTGAAGAACCCTACGAAAGTATGATAGACAGAAATGAATGGGCCACTATTGAATTTGATACAAATAGCGATGCCTATGATTATGGGTTTAGTCTTTACTTGGCAGATAATATGCAACAAGATGTCCATGTTGCCTTTAAAAGAGCATATTCCAATCTAGAAAAATGGTTTATACAAAAAGGCTATTTAAAGGATATTAGGATACTGCCTGAAGAAATTGAATATATAGTAATCCAAAAAGCTAACAAGGATTACAGCGACTCCTACAGCAGCGACGATATTGAACAGGATTTAATAATAGGCAACTCTGAGAGAGTTGAGATTAAAGATAAGCAAATAATTGAAGAAATATTAAGAACTACTGATACCTCTACCTTTAGCAACAATAATTATAATAATTATATAGTAGCTATATATACTAAAAGCGATGTGATTCATTATGGATGGTATAATGAAGAAAATGCCTCTAAATATCTTAGATAAAAAATGAAATTCCTTAATTAATAATTAGAAAAAATAAGTGGTTGTGATAGCCTAGGGATAAGGCAAATATCATAACCACTTACTTATATCACTAAATCCTCTTTATTACTATTTTCTCAATACTTAAACTCTACTCCCACTCAATAGTTGAAGGAGGTTTACTCGTTACATCATAAACTATTCTATTTACGTTATCTACTTCATTTACTATTCTATTTGATATCTTCTCAAGGACATCGTATGGTATTCTAGCCCAGTCAGAAGTCATTCCATCGGTAGATGTAACTGCTCTAATTCCTACTGTATGAGAATACGTTCTCTCATCACCCATTACTCCAACGGATTTCATATTTGGCAATGCTGTGAAATACTGCCATATTTCACGTTCTAAACCAGCATTTTTAATTTCTTCTCTTAAAATAGCATCTGATTCTCTTACGATTTCAAGTTTATCTTCTGTGATTTCTCCAAGTACTCTAATTGCAAGACCTGGTCCTGGGAATGGTTGTCTCCATACCACTTCCTTTGGCATTCCTAGTTCTTCTCCAGCCCTTCTTACTTCATCCTTAAATAGCTGTCTTAGAGGCTCTATTAATTCAAATTTCATGTCCTCCGGAAGTCCTCCAACATTATGATGACTCTTGATTACAGCAGCTTCTTCAGTTCCACTTTCTATAACATCTGGATATATTGTACCCTGTAACAGATAATCTATATCTCCTAATTTATTAGATTCTTCTTCAAATACTCTTATAAATTCTTCTCCAATTATCTTTCTTTTTGTCTCTGGATCAGTTACGCCCTTTAATCTACCTAGGAATCTTTCTCCAGCATTTACTCTAATAAGGTTCATATTGAACTTTTCACCGAATACTGCCTCTACCTCATCACCTTCATTTTTTCTTAAAAGGCCATGATCTACAAATATACATGTTAGGTTATCACCTATAGCTTTGTGTACCATTACAGCGGCTACAGAGGAATCTACCCCTCCAGATAGTGCACATAAAACCTTCTTATCTCCAACTTGTTCCTTGATTTCATTTATGGTTTTTTGGGCGAAGTTATGCATAGTCCAGCTTCCTGTACATCCACAAATTTCATATAAGAAATTCTTGATAAATTGTCTTCCGAACGGAGTATGTTCAACTTCAGGATGGAATTGAACTGCATATAATTTCTTTTCATCATTTTCCATGGCAGCTACTGGGCAGCTATCTGTTGTCGCAGTTATTTTGAAACCTTCTGGAGCTACCTCTATAAAATCAGTATGGCTCATCCAGCATATAGAATTGTTTTTAATGTCTTTAAATATCTTCTTATTCTCAGCTAAGTTTAGCTCAACCTTTCCGTACTCTCTAGCAGGTGCTTTATTTACTTTACCATCAAATAGCTTCGCCATAAGCTGCCCACCATAGCATATTCCAAGTACAGGTATACCAAGCTCAAATACTTCTTTCTCAATTGTTGGAGCATTTTCAGCATATACGCTTGCTGGTCCGCCAGTAAATATTATTCCTATAGGATTTTTTTCCTTAATTCTCTCTAAGGCTTTTTTGTAGGGTACTATTTCACAATATACGTCTGCTTCTCTAACTCTTCTAGCAATCAATTGGTTATACTGTCCACCAAAATCGACAATTAATATCAACTCTTTAGTTTCCATGGTAAACTCCTCCCCTTCTTCTTTTGAATATGATTTATGGTCGAGATAAGGCCTTAGAAAAATCATATCTTCTAGCCTTAACCTCGACCCTTTAGCTTTACTCGTAAGTCTTATTAATCCCTTACACTATAATTTGGTGATTCTTTAGTAATATGAATATCATGTGGATGACTTTCTTTCAATCCTGCACCAGTTATTTTAATAAATCTTCCATTATCCTTTAGATCTTGTATTGTAGAAGTTCCGCAGTATCCCATACCTGCTTTAAGCCCACCTACTAATTGATATATAGTTTCTCTAAGTGGTCCCTTGTAAGGAACTCTTCCTTCAACACCCTCTGGCACAAACTTCTTAGCATCTTCTTGGAAGTATCTATCCTTACTTCCAGCAGCCATAGCTCCAAGTGAACCCATTCCTCTATACACCTTAAAGCTTCTCCCTTTGTATATAACTGTTTCGCCAGGACTCTCTTCTGTTCCTGCAAATAATGAACCGATCATTACTACATCTGCCCCTGCTGCTATTGCCTTAGGTATATCTCCAGAATACTTTATACCTCCATCGCCAATTATCGGAATATCATATTTTTTGGCCGCCTCAGCACAATCATAAATAGCAGTTACTTGAGGAACTCCTATTCCCGCTACAACTCTAGTTGTACAGATGGATCCTGGTCCAATACCTACTTTAACTGCATCGGCTCCAGCCTTAATCAAATCCTCAGTTGCCTGTGCTGTTGCTACGTTTCCAGCTACAACTTGAAGCTCTGGGTACTCTGCTTTAACCTTTGCTACAGCATTTAAAACACCCTGTGAATGACCGTGAGCAGTATCTAGTACTATAACATCTACTCCTGCTTTTTCTAATGCCACAACCCTTTCCATCATGTCACCAGTTATACCTATAGCTGCACCTACTAAAAGTCTATTTCTTTCATCGGTTGCTCTATTTGGATATTTTATAGATTTCTCTATATCCTTAATAGTTATAAGTCCCTTTAACATTCCTTCGTCATCAACTATAGGAAGCTTTTCAATCTTCCAGGTTCTTAATATCTTTTCAGCTTCATCTAATGTAGTACCTTCTTTAGCCGTTACTAAATTTTCTTTAGTCATTATTTCATCGATTCTCTTTGTAAAATCATTTTGGAATCTTATATCTCTATTAGTTAATATCCCTACTAATTTTCCGTTTTCATTTGTTATAGGAACACCTGATATATGGTATCTCTCCATTAATTCTAATGCATCGGATATTACATGGTCTGGAGATAAGTGAAATGGATCAACTATTACTCCATGCTCACTTCTTTTTACCTTGTCTACTTCCATCGCTTGACTTTCAATAGACATATTTTTGTGGATTATTCCTATTCCACCTTCTCTAGCAATTGCTATTGCCAGTCTTGATGTAGTAACTGTGTCCATTCCCGCACTCATAATTGGTGTATTTAACTTTATCTTCTTAGTAAGTCTTGTTTTAACGCTAACTTCTTTAGGAAGCACTTCTGATTTCTGTGGTATAAGTAGTACATCGTCAAAGGTTAAGCCTTCTTTAATTAATTTTCCCTCCATAATTCTCACCCTCCACTTTTTTTCATATTATTTGCTAATTCCCCAAATTTAAAACAAAAAAAGCCTGCAATAATAACCTCATGAGAGTGAAATTATTATGCAGACCATTTAAATACATAGTAAATATACTTAAACAAAAATTCGTAAGCAATAATTTCACCCATAGTCGGACAATTTACGGTTGACCGGTAGAGACTTCCAGACCATATTACTGGATTTATATGAGTGTCCTTCGTGTGTTTACACGTTTAATATTTTGTTTTTAATCTGTTTATTATTTCTATATAAGGTATCAAATTTATGTGCGATTGTCAATACAGTAAATAATAGTTGGAATATTAAATAAACTCCTATATTTTTTATAGGAGTTTATTTAGAACTATTAATCATTCTTTTCATTTTCTTGATTCTCCAATGAACCAGGATCTTCTCCAAAGGATACATGGGTATCCTGCATATTGCTTAAGTCATTATTACTTGCTGTATTATTTCTTTTATCTTTTTTTCCTCTAAAGATATTAAAAAAATTATTCAAAAATTCCATGTTACACCTCCTTAGTGTTTCTACTTTTTTATAATACATAGGAAATTATAAACCTTTTGAATTTATGGATAACTTTATAATTTTCGTTATGTATTTCAACAAAGTTTACTTTGAGAATCTTTATAAAAGACTTTGTTCATAATATCCAATCTTGTTAATAATGTTTACCTCCTTCATAATTTACATGCCATATAAAACTCTTTATTTCAAATAATATATATAAGTTCATATCGCAAAGGAGGATTAATATGGAAGCTAATCCTATTTTAGATGAATCAAGTCTTAGAATATTAGAGGTTCAACTATCTTATGAGGCTATGATGAATAAGAAAT
Organism: Wukongibacter baidiensis; assembly: GCF_050888315.1. Taxonomy (NCBI): domain Bacteria; kingdom Bacillati; phylum Bacillota; class Clostridia; order Peptostreptococcales; family Caminicellaceae; genus Wukongibacter; species Wukongibacter baidiensis. Next base: position 4,409,835 of record NZ_CP138202.1, on the reverse strand, counting down.
ATAATCTATATGCCTCATACTTTAATGATGCTCAGCTTAAAAACCTCTGTCAAAACTCTGCAAGGAAACATAAAAATAATTACACTAATTTACTTAAGTTTTTAAATTCACATCAATAGTATTTCATATTTTTTGAAATTGATTCAAAAATATCCTAGATTACTCGAATAATTTATATTACCTTATACTAAGGAGGCGCTCTAAAATGTCATATAGTTCCGAATTCAGCGAAAAGGAATTGATAAAAGACCTGTTAATGTGTGAAAAACAAGTTACTTCTTATTATAATACAGGTATTAGCGAATCAACTTCCACGGGGTTTAGAGATTCATTAAATGCATGTCTTAATAATGTTCAGAGTTGTCAATTTGAATTGTTGGATGCCATGAGTCAGCGAGGTTGGAATCCAATAAAGGAAGCGCCTCCAAGTGATGTAGAGAGTGCTAAAAGAAAATTCTCTAAATTATTTAATGAGTTGTCTTAATTATTACTAAATCGAGATGTGTGATGATAAGTTTAGTCTACTTTTGTTTATAGAATTTTCACGTCACACATCTAGAGTATGAAATATAAAGATTATTTTTTGAATATCTCTAAACCCGTATTATTCATTAAAAGTTTAAAAGGGTGCAAGTAATTTTGAATTCTAAGGCTTTCATCAAATTCGAAGGCATACCAAAAACGGTACGTCGAGAATTTGATGGAAATCTTAGGATCAAAAAGACGTAGCAGAGTTTTGAATTTTTAATGAATAATACGGGTTTAGTATAGTATCATATAACTATCAGCATATATTGAAATGGAGGTATATGATACATGGAGCTTACTCACAAAGAAACAAAAATAAAATTGGTTCAAGGTGACATTACTTTAGAGGCCACGGAAGCCATCGTCAATGCAGCTAACTCTACATTACTTGGTGGTGGTGGAGTTGATGGAGCTATACATAGGGCTGGAGGTCCTAAGATACTTGAGGAATGCAAGGTTATAAGAAGCAAGCAAGGAGGCTGTCCTACTGGAGAATCTGTTATTACTACAGCCGGCAATCTTCCATCAAACTATGTAATCCATACGGTAGGTCCTATATGGCAAGGCGGTAACAATAATGAGCCAGGGCTCTTAGCAAATGCCTATAAAAATAGCCTAGAGCTAGCATATAAAAATAAGATTAAAACCATTGCCTTCCCTTCAATAAGCACGGGAGTCTATAATTATCCAATTAAAGAAGCATCAATTATCGCACTCCAAACCGTTAAAAATATTTTAGATGAATTTAGCTTTGAAGAAGTAAGGTTCATATTATTCTCTGAAAAAGATTATAATATCTACTTAAGATCAATCAAAGAAGTATTTTAATAAGTCTATAGTTTCCTATGTCTTATGAAAACCTATGATATATCAAATAACATAGGTTTTTTATAATTTCTATAATATATATAAATTGATAGTTCTACTTGAATCTCCATATAGTCAAAGTCAATCTCGAGACTCTTTATACATGACTTTGTTCCATAAATTGACTACCATCCAATTTATACATCACATATGGAGTCTATAAAAATCACACAATAAACTTGGGTAAAACCCAAATACTATTTCTTTTGAAAGGAGAGTTTTCATTGGCTCAATTAACTCAAGTAGATTTAACCAATCTTAGTCAGCAGGAATTGCAGAATTTAAGGCATATTATAGAAAACCATAAGACAATGGTTGCAAAGTTGAATGATTATGCTTCAAGGTGTCAAGATAGCCAAATCAAGCAAATGTTCACTCAAGCTGCAACATCAGCCCAAACTACTGTTGAGCAGTTAACAAATAAATTATAAATTTGGAGGTATGTACTATGGCTATGCAAGAAAAGCATATGGTATGTGACGTTTTATCTATGACAAAGGCTAGTATGTCTGATTATACAACATCTATTGGGGAGTGTAGCAATCAAAGTCTTAGAAATGCTTTAACACAGCTAAGAGCAGAATCTGAACAGTTCCAAGATCAATTGGCTCAGATAGCAACCCAAAAAGGATATTATCCTACATCTCAACCTGCAACACCACAGGATAGGCATCAACTTAAAACGCAGCTTACTCAGGGAGTATAATATACGGTTAATAGATGTCTAATCATTTAAAGAGGACTCTAAAACAAGTTTCTAGAGTCCTCCCATAATATTATCCCGAATTATTCATGAAAAATTCAAAACTCTGCTGCGTCCTTTTGATTCTAAGACCTTCATCAAATTCTCGACGTACCGTTTGGGTATGCCTTCGAACTTGATGAAAGCCTTAGAATTCAAAATTACTTGCACCCTTTCAAACTTTTCATGAACAATTAGGGATTATTTATATTTTATTAACGTCTATACCATATTTTTTTACTTTATCATAAAAGCTCGTTTTTCCTATATCTAGTATATCCATGACCTTTTTTTTGTCACCACTATAAATCTTTAATGCATTCATAATCGCATCCTTTTCAGCGTCTATCACTACCTTTTTTAAAGGCTTAACATCTTGTTTATCCACTACTTCATTGGTTTTGACTTCAATTTTTAAATCCTTCGAAAGTATAGTATTACCTTCACATAAAATAACTGCTCTTTCCAATATATTTTCAAGCTCTCTAATGTTTCCCGGCCAGTCGTATTTCTTTAGCTTTTTTAAAGCCTCTCCTGATAAATGCTTTTCTTCACATCCGGCTATTTTGCAAATCCCAGGTAATTTGGAATACACGATGCTGTGAATATCTCCCTTTCTTTCCCGCAGTGGAGGAACCCAAATAGGAAATACATTTATTCTATAAAATAGGTCCTCTCTAAATCTCCCATTTAGAACCTCTTCCTCTAGATTTCTATTTGTAGCGGCTATTATTCTAAGCTCCACGTTGATCTCCTGTTCTCCTCCAACTCTAAAGAAAGTCTTGCTTTGTAGTGCTTGTAGAAGCTTTACCTGCATAGAAAGAGGGATTTCAGATATCTCATCCAAAAATATTGTCCCGCCATTTGCCATTTCAAAGAATCCAACTTTCCCATTTTTCCTAGCTCCTGTGAAGGCCCCTGCTTCATAGCCAAAAAACTCACTTTCCATAAGAGACTCAGGAATAGAACCACAATTCACTTGGATAAAGGGCTTATTCCTATTCTTGCTCGAATCATGGATTTCCTTTGCCATTAAACCCTTTCCAGTTCCACTTTCCCCTAATAGAAGAATTGTAGAGTTTAGTTTTGACGCCTTATAAAGAAGGGTTTTAATCTCCTTTATCTCATCACTTTCTCCTATTACCCTTTTAAAAAAATCAATCTTTTCCTCTCTTTGCTTAAATTTCTTCTCAATCTCTTCTAATCTAAGATATGCTTCATTTCTTTCTTCTATAAGATTTTTAAGCTCTGATATATCCTTAACCTTTAAAAGTGCACCTACTCTTCTATTTCTTCGATTCACAGGCTCAAGAGAGCATAGAGTTGGTCTGCCATTTATCTCTATAAATTTATCTCTAAAACGTATATTCTTTCCTTTAGCAGCTTCATAGAAATCCTCTATGGCAGAAACATATCCATGAATATCAAAAATATCCCTTCCGATGACATCAACTTCATGATCTTGCCCCTTAGCCATGTATTCTCTGCCCATAAGTAAATCATAAATACTTTCCCTTCTTATGGTATACCCCTTACTTTGATAGAACTTTACATTTCCATTCTTACCGTCAAGTACAACTATATAACCAAGGGCATTAATGTATTCAGTTTCAAATTCTTCCTCATCTACAGATATATTCATGGTTTTTCCGGCAAAATCTACTTGTACTTCTATATGAACATCTAGAAAAGTAGTGTTCAGTCTAAGTATTTCATCACTATAATTCTTCGTATATTTGAATATTGGATCAGTCTTTTCATCCTTATATACACCTACAGCTACTATTGAATCCCCAATCTCAATATCTTCATTGTCTATACCAATTACCCTTAAATTCTCTGGTTTAAGTCCTCCATCATCTCTCCCTAGATTATTATCAGCTATTATAACTATGTCTCCCTCTATTATTTGCCCCGATTCGTGACCCCTTCCCTCATCATTAACGACACCAAAAACTTCCTTGGCCTTCTTATTATATATTTGAATTATTCCATGGTTATCAATAAATATAAATCCTTCTGACATCATGTCAGTAAATTGATTTATATATTCCAGATCCGTAAACACAAGAGTTTCCTCCTTACATAAGCATTACTATTACAATCATTATATACAAATTCAAAGGAATTTAAAATAAAGTTATTTTTATTCTGAATATTCTGAAATTATTTGTTTATTTCTGCTTCTTTCAGTATATAATAATTATATAGGGAGGTGATATTATGTTTAATATCATAGCAACTTTTGACAACGTTATAAGCCTTAAAAAGCTTGTAAAAAAGCTCAGAAAGAATCCCAAGGTTAAAGGGCATATCCTAGTAATCAATGAAAATGATGTTATTAGAGAAGATGAAAGGTATATATCAAGTGTTCTAATTAAACGTTCTAGAGAGGTATCTAGCTTAGGATTAGATGACACTTTTAAAGGAATAATATTCGGCGCAATTATCGGAGCTATATCTTCAGTTTCCGCCATACTATTTAATGTAAGCCTTTTAGGCCTATCAACCATTGCTTTGTTAGGTATATTGGCAATAATATTCTATGGAGCTGCAGTAGGTAGTATAATTGGCTTACTAATAACTAATCTCATAAGTAAGTACTATACAAAGGGCTTTGACGGAGAAATGACATTAATCATCAAAGAAGTGGATGATGAGGTTAAGGATGTTGTTGTTGATGCTATAAAGGAGTATACCCCAGAGAAATTCAGTGTGTATTAGTGATTTTGCCACTGCCTACTAGTCGCTAGCTTCTAGCTTTAACTTAAGTCATTTTACTAGGTCTTTTTAAAACAGAAGCGCCTTAAGACGCTAAAAAGGAGTGGGATTATATTTCCCCACTCCTTCTTTATCTTTTCCTATAAGCTAGTAGTTAAAAGCTATCAGCTACTTACTACATCATTGGAGGCATTCCGCCGCCCATGCCCATTGGAGGCATATCATTCTTTTCTTCTGGAAGATCAGCTACTGCTGCTTCAGTTGTTAAGAATAATGCTGAGATTGATGCTGCGTTTTGAAGAGCTGAACGAGTTACCTTAGTTGGGTCAACTATACCAGCTTCAAGCATTGCAACATATTTTTCGTTAAGTGCATCGAAACCAACACCTGGCTCACTGTTTCTAACCTTCTCAACTACTACAGAACCTTCAAGACCTGCATTGATAGCTATTTGTCTCACTGGCTCTTCTAGAGCTCTTCTGATTATTAATGCACCAGTCTTGGCATCTCCTTCTAAAGCTTCTATTACAGCTTCAACAGCTGGAATAGCATTAATAAGTACAGTACCACCACCAGCAACTATACCTTCTTCAACAGCCGCTCTAGTTGCATTTAATGCATCTTCTATTCTTAACTTTCTTTCCTTCATTTCAGTTTCAGTAGCAGCACCTACTTCGATAACTGCAACTCCACCTGAAAGCTTAGCAAGTCTCTCTTGTAACTTTTCTCTATCGAAATCAGAAGAAGTTTCTTCGATTTGACTTCTTATTTGTCTAATTCTATCTTCAATAGCTGAAGTTGCTCCAGCACCATCGATAACAGTAGTGTTTTCTTTATCTATCTTAACAGACTTAGCTGTTCCTAACATATTTAATTCAACTGTCTTAAGGTCTAATCCTAATTCTTCAGATATCACTTGACCACCAGTTACTATAGCTATATCTTGAAGCATTGCCTTTCTTCTATCACCGAATCCAGGAGCTTTAACAGCAACACACTCGAATGTTCCTCTAAGCTTATTAACAACAAGAGTAGCAAGAGCTTCGCCTTCAATATCTTCAGCGATTATTAATAATTTCTTTCCTTGTTGAACTATTTGCTCAAGGATTGGAAGAATCTCTTGAATATTAGTTATCTTCTTATCTGTAATTAAGATGTATGGGCTTTCTAGTACTGCTTCCATCTTTTCAGTATCAGTTACCATGTAAGGAGATACGTATCCTCTATCAAACTGCATACCTTCAACTACCTCTAAAGTAGTTCCCATAGTTCTTGACTCTTCAACAGTTATAACTCCGTCTTTTCCTACTTTTTCCATAGCTTCAGCTATAAGAGAACCTATCTTCTCATCAGCAGCTGAAACAGAAGCAACGTTAGCTATAGCCTCTTTTCCTTCTATTTGCTTTGAGTTTTTCTTGATTTCTTCAACTGATGCTACAACAGCCTCTTCAATACCTTTTTTAAGGATCATTGGGTTAGCACCAGCAGCTACGTTTTTTAATCCTTCTCTAATTATAGCTTGAGCTAATAATGTAGCTGTAGTAGTACCGTCACCAGCAACATCATTAGTCTTAGTAGCAACTTCCTTAACTAATTGAGCTCCCATGTTCTCATATACGTCTTTTAATTCGATTTCACGAGCAATAGTAACACCATCGTTAGTAATAGTTGGTGAACCAAACTTCTTATCTAATATAACGTTTCTACCCTTAGGTCCTAATGTAACCTTAACAGTGTTAGCTAACTTATTAACACCTTCTTCTAATTTACGACGAGCGTCTTCACAGAATTTAATTTCCTTTGCCATTATGTAAACCTCCTTCAAAGATTTTTAATTATTCTACTACCGCTAATAGATCATTTTGTCTTAAAATTGTGTATTCTTGACCATCATACTTAATTTCTGTACCAGCATATTTTGAGAATATAACCTTATCTCCTACTTTAACTTCCATCTTAACTTCTTTACCATCAACCATTCCACCTGGTCCTACTGCAACTATTTCAGCCATTTGTGGTTGTTCCTTAGCTTGGCTTGGTAAAACGATTCCGCTTTTAGTTTTTTCTTCAGCTTCTACCTTCTTGATAACAACTCTGTCACCTAGTGGTTTGATATTCATTGTAAAACCTCCTCGTTTCTTTCTTTTATTTAAATTTATTTACTAGCCAAATTATTAGCACTCACCTTTATCGAGTGCTAATCACAATACTAATTTACAATATTAGTAATTATAAGGCAACTCCGATTTTAGGCAATTTCATTTGATATTTTGCTATTTTTATTGATTAGTAGTTTATTTTGCAACACCACTTCTATTTTCTTCATTTTTCTCATTATTATTCTATTTTATTAATATTTTAGCTTTAACTATTCATATTTTACTTAAAATTCACATTTTTTATAACAATTTTTCCCCTAAAAAACAGTTTTACTGCTTGTTTAATCACTATTATTATCTAATTTACGATGATTTTTTTTTATCTTTGAACCTCTTTTACGAAAACAGGGACCGTCTCATAAAAGCATCTTTTGAGTTCAGCCCCTGAATACTTCAAAAATAATTGTTACACCTAAACTACTAATTTATATTCTTTAACTACTGCTTGTTGGTATAAAGGGTATTATTTCTCTAGCTAGATTCATAATAGGCATAGTTTGAAGCCATATCTTCCCTGGTCCCCTTAGTTTCGCCAAGAAAAGTCCTTCTCCGCCAAAAAACATATTTTTAAAGCCCTTTACCATTTCAATATCAAACTCCACAGTTGGTTCAAACATGGCAACGTGACCCGTATCCACTTTCATAACTTCTCCTGGCGCTAGATTGTATTCAACGACTTCTCCATCAATCTCCATAAATGCTAATCCAGGCCCAGTTATTCTCTGGAGTATAAATCCTTCACCACCGAAAATTCCTGCTCCAATTTTCTTTCTAAAATGCATCTCAAGTTTCACATCTCTCTCAGCACATAAAAACGTCTTTTTCTGACATATCACCGATTGGCCTGCTCTAAGCTCCATAGGAAGAATTTTCCCCGGAAGTGAAGAAGGGAAAGCAATAGTTGCATTATCTTTTTTAGATTTGTATGTAGTCATGAATAGGGATTCTCCCGCAAGCTTTCTTGCTATACCACCAAATAAACCGCCTTCCATGTTGGTACTCATTTCAACCTCCTCAGACATCCATCCCATACCGCCTGATTCTGTAAACACACTTTCGCCCCTGTCTAGTTTCATTATAACTACGGGTAAGGTTTCACCTTTGATTTCGTATTTCAAGTTGCCACTCCCTTTCTTTTTATAGGGATTTAAGTAAAGACTTTAATTTATAAATCTCCAAAACTCCCAAAAGCTATGAGTATTTGTACATTTATAAACTCAGTTTTCCTATGTAAACCCTATACTATTAATCTTAATTATATAATATGTAGAGTTTAATTTCTATAATAAGGGTTATAAGGATAAATTTTCTTAAGTATAGATGTGTGATTCAAAAACTTGAGTTAGTCAAAATTTTTATTCACACATCTACAAAAAAATACAATGTTCCCATTATAGTTCTAACAGGAACATATCATAAAAATATTGATGAACTATGTAAATCACTTTTTTCTTCCTATTTTCAGTTCTCTTGCATAATAGAACAAGTACTGCTGTGCAAAGCCCGCTATACTTCCAAACTTCTCCTGGGCAAAGCTTTGAATTTTTTTAAGGCTTGTACCCTCTGGAACATAGAAATACTCCATAACTCTCTTTACCCATACATCTATAGGAAAGGCATCGTCCTTATCCATGGAAAAGAACATAATACAATCGGAAACCTTTGGTCCTATTCCAGGAAAAAGTATGAGCTGCTCCCTTGCTTCATCTGTATCCACACCTTTTAAGTTATAAATATCTATCTCCTTTGTAGCTACAAGCTTGGCTGCACTTAATATATATTTAGCTCTAAAACCTATTCCGCTGAACTGGATATCTTCTATATTTAAATTATTTAGTACCTCTGGTTTTGGAAAACTAAAATATTTCTTCCCTTTATATTCGCCAATAAATTCTCCATAATTTTCACTCAGAGCTTCTATAGCCCTCTTTATCATAGGTATCCTATTATTTGCTGAGACTATAAAGGACACTAGTGTTTCCCATTCATCCTGCTTAAGAATTCGAATACCATACCCAAACTCCACCGAGGTCTTCATGGTCTCATCTAGCTTTCCTAAACGTTCTTTTATTTCTCCATAATTCCTAGCTAAATCAAAATAGTTATGCCATATATTCATAAATTCATCACGGGTTGTATTATCAATATAAACATTGTTATCTTCCTTTTTAAGATTGATAACTCTTCCTAATGCTACCCCCGTATAACTCCCGTCCTCTTGTTTATTCCATCTAAAACACTGTCCACATTCAAATATATGGGGAAGTTCAAAATCCTTTACATCTTCTAACATTACTCCGTTTTGTATTTCATGAATTTTCATATATATAACACTCCTTTTAAAATCTAGTCATATTTTACTAACAATCAAAATAATATATTATTTAAAGGGTTTATAAATAAAAATATAGAATTAATAACCTTTAGGGGTGGATTACTATGGATAATTTTTTGGACAAACTCAAAAAAAATAAAATATTGTCAATGGAAGATATACTCTTAATTAAGAACAATATCAATGAGGAACATCCTCATTTAGATAATTCCTCTAAAGCAAACATTCTAGCTAGATCAATCCACGATATCCTAAACGAAAATCTAAGGGGCTTTACTAAGGACTATAAAAGTGATATAAAAACCTATCTAATAAAAAACACTATCTTAAACAATAAAAGGTCCATCTATCAATATGATGTATTCAAAGCCTGCGCTTCATCTGAAGATACATCACTTGAATTTATTTATCAAGTCACTAAATGGGCAAGCAAGCAGGCCAATGAAGAAATAGCTCTAAATACCATAAAAAATATCATTGAAGAAATAGATATTGATTCCAGTGATATAGTGGACGAAATCTCCCTAAGTAAAGTATTAGAAGAAAGCAACGAAGCGGAAGATACATATGAACCTATTACCCAAGAAACTCCTAAAGATATCACTGAGCCCGTAGATGATAATGAATACTCTGATAGTGAACAAGCCCTAGATTCAGAAGAACCCTTAGAAATCGAAGCTGAAGTTGAATTTGAAGCCCCATCAGAAGAGGAAGCCATCGAACCCCAAACGCTTAAACAATATATCATTGAAATTAAAAATAAAATCTATAAAATTATACACACTATACATACAAATCTAGTAAATGAAAAATATAGAAAATATATACTTATATATTCCCTCTTAATATGTCTTTTAATCGTTCCCTTTACACATATTATTAAAAATAAAGGAGATGACGGCCTTATAGAGGTTGTTAGCAGCGTAGAATATGATGAAAATTCATTGGAGTTTGGAAAAAAAGATAATGCTATTATAGATGAAGAAATTCTAGCTATTACAAGTCATCTACCGCTGGATTTACAGTATAAAAAGATAAACCAAGAGGGCTTGAAAAATTATTTAGTTGAAAGAAATTCACTTTTGTCCAGCGAACCGTATTTTACGACAATAATCGATTCTGCCAGAGAGTTTAACATAAATCCTATTCTGTTATTTACAATAGCAGGCCATGAGCAATCCTTCGTACCACGTAACCATGAAATGGCTAAAGAAATTGCCAATAATCCCTATAACGTTTTTAGGAGCTGGAAAGACTATAATACCGATATCGAAGATTCCTCAAAAATAGCATGTAGAACAGTTATAAATCTTTTAAAGGGCAGACCTGAAAATGAGGATCCTTTTAAATGGATCAACAGAAAGTATGCCGAGGATAAGAATTGGTGGAAGGGTGTAAGTCGTATATATAATACCTTAGAGAAGAGGGCTGGACTAAAGGTAAGTATTAATGATCTTGGTAGAACTTCTGAAAAAGTGTACATTAATATTACTGATTAAAATGTAATATATAAACAGACCCCAGGTACACTCTTTGTTTGTATCTCGGGTCTATCTATTAGTTATTCTCTTTATCTTTAAGGAAAACAATATATTATTATAGCATTCTCCTACAATGCCCTGTTATCAAAGTATAATATTAATGAGCTACAATTTATTTTGACCAAATTATTGAACCGTCAAATCCATAGCCATCATTTGCCAGTATAACCTCGTGTCTGTCTCCCTTTGAATCTTTCCACTTAATTTTTTCACTAGGCATTCCGCAAGGTAAAAATGTTTCAATATAGATTGTTTGATTTCTTACTTCATCTAGTTCATGCATAACTTTAACTTCTAAAAATTTATTAGCCTCATCATTCCACTCAAGCTTTATTAATTGAAAATCATATATACTACCAATAACCTCGGTTCTAAAATACTCACCACTACCTTGTCCTTTAATCCGTATTTCTTCATATTCTTCAACTAAATCTTCAATATTAGAACCTACAATAGATACAGTTTGTGATGGAATACTTGTCTTTTCTAGAACATATCTTAATTCCTTTTCATTAACGTCTATTATCCTTAATACATTATAACTAGTTGAATCATCTTTCTCTATTTTTTGTTCATCTTGCTCTTCCAACTTTTCTTTTAAATTGCTGATCTGTTTTTCTAATTCTTGAATTTTCAAATTTGTGTTATTTAACTTTTCTTCCAGTCCGTGCTTCTCAGCAATAGTCTTTTCTAAGTTGCTTAAAGTTATTTCCCGACTCTCTTTGTTATTTTCACTACACCCCGTTGATAACAACATTGTAAATAAAACTGCTACTAAAATGTATCTTTGCATAAAATTCACCCTTTTAATTAACTGCGTCTCCACAATTAGCACAGAATTTACAATCTTCATCCAAACTTTCATTACAATTCCTACATATCAAAGTATCCTTCAGTGATTCTTCTTTTTCATCTTGTGTTTCAAATTTGTAACCACAGAAGGAGCAAAATCTAGTATCATAATCAACGACTTTATTACAATCAGGACATTTCTTTCCATCAGTAATTTCCTTGGCTTCTAATTCCAACGCCTCAATTTCTTCTAGCTTTTTTAAACAATTATTACAGTTTCCCTCAATCAACTCTGATAATCCATCAAAGTTACCTTTTTTATATAGTTCAAAGGTAGTTTCTCCTATTTTTTTAAATTCGTCTTGTAGCTCCTTTTGAGCCTGAGATATTTGCATTTTGACCCTATTAATTTCAATTATAACTTTTGCCTTTTCGCCTGCTTCAGAGGCTCCTTTTTTTAGCTTATCAAAAAAGCTCATATTTACCTCTCCTTTCAAAATTATAGACTATACCGAATAATTTGTGCCTATATTTATAAGTAGTTATATTATATAAATAACGACAACAAAAGTATGTCGTAATTTGTAAATATAATAACTTTTCTTTAAGAAGTTTCACCTCACGTAAATGAACCCGTAGTTATCATTAAAATATAAAGCCCATGATTTTTAATCATGGGCTTTATATTTTATTAACTCTTTACACTTAAATCTATAAAGTCAAATTTCGTAACATCGAACAAGCCTACATCTGTAAGCTTAAGCTCTGGTATTACAGGAAGTGCAAGGAAAGCTAGGGTCATAAATGGATCTATATCCTTATTTACACCCATATCATAGGCTATTTTTAACATTTCCTTAAGCTCCGTACTTACTTCATCTAAAGACTTATCAGAAATCAAACCAGCTATAGGTAGAGGTAATGATTTTAAAACCTTACCCTTAGAGCATATAGTAATTCCACCGCCTATTTCTCCGATTTCTTTGATAGCTAAAAGAATATCTTCATCGTTATCTCCAGCAACGATAAGGTTATGGGAGTCATGGGCAACTGTCGATGCTATGGCACCACCCTTTAGATTGAAGTTTTCAACAAGCCCTAGACCAATGTTTCCAGTTTTATTATGTCTCTCAATTACAACGAGCTTTAGGATATCAAGCATGTCATTATACTTAAAGTAACCCTCTTCTGTGTCTACCTTTCTAATAACCTTCTTAGTAACAAGGCTGTGGGCTGACAATCTCATAACATTTACAATGTCACTTTCTAGCTTGATCTTAAGCATATCCTTATTTACTTCACTTAATCTTACGGTATCCATGACCTTTGAGTTCTTTTTAGCTTTAACCTCAAATAGAGCTTTACTGTTCTTTGCAACCAGCTTACCCTCTTTAAATACCTTTTCAACATTAAAGCTTTCTATGTCATCTATAACTATTAAATCTGCCAAATATCCAGGTACAATAGCCCCTCTATCATATAGTCTATAGCACTCAGCTGCGTTCAACGATGCGATTTTAATTGCAGATATAGGGTCGATTCCGTTCTTTATTGCCAGTCTTATATTATTATCAATATGTCCGTCATTTAATATATCCTCTGGGTGCCTGTCGTCAGTACAGAACAAAGTTCTCCTAAGATTAGCTCTGGTTATGCCCTTTATTAATTCCTCTAGGTTTCTTGCAGCAGAACCTTCTCTGATCAGTATATACATTCCTAATCTAATTCTATCCTGCATCTCTTCCACAGTAGTACATTCATGTTCTGTCCTTATACCCGCACTAACATATGCATTTAATTCCTTTCCTGCAATATCCGGTCCATGACCATCCTTTATCTTATCTCCTGCTATCTTTATTTTATCAAGTACCTCTTTATTGCCTCCAATTACAGCTGGGTAATCCATCAATTCTCCTAGCCCTAAGACTCTATCACTATTAATCATTTTTTCAAGCTCATCAGCACAGAGCTTTGCTCCTGAATTTTCAAATGCCGTTGCAGGCACACAGGATGGAAGCATTACAAATACGTCAAGTGGAATACCTTTACTCCCCTCTAGGATATATTCAATACCATCTAAACCACATACATTAGCTATTTCATGGGGATCAGCTATTATAGTTGTAGTTCCATGTGGTACTATGGCCTTGGCAAACTGTCCTGGAGTTACCATTGATGACTCGATATGTACGTGACCATCTATAAGTCCCGGTGCTACATATTTACCATTTAGATCAATTTCTTCTTTTCCATTATATTCTCCTATACCCGCTATTCTTCCATCACTTATTGCTACGTCTCCCTCTATTATTTCCTCAGAAAACACGTCGACAATCTTTGCATTTTTTAGTACTAAATCAGCATCCACTCTCCCGGCTGCTATGTCGATTCTTTTTTTCATGTCGATGGTCAAAGCATCACTCCCTCTCATTTACTAGTTACAAGTATTGCATAGCATCTTTAATGTATTATAAAAAAGTCTTTAATAAAGATTCTCAAGGTTAACTTTCTTGAAATACATAACGGAAATTATATTTGTCCACAATTTTTAGAGGTTTATAATTTCCTATGTATTATAATAAAATACAGACCACTTTACGTACTCTGTATTTAAAATCCAACTCTCCAAGGCGACTCTATTAGTCGCCTTGTTTAATCCCATTTAATATTTTCTCCGGTAATGCCGGTAGTTCAGTTATCCTCACACCAACTGCATTATATATTGCATTTAATATAGCAGGAGCTACAGGTATCATAACTGGCTCACCAATTCCCTTTGCTCCAAAAGGTCCCGTTGATTCAGGGTCCTCAATAATAATTTTTTCTATCTCTGGTATATCAAGACTTGTTGGGATGATATATTTTGAAAACTTGTTATTTTTTATCCTTCCATCATTTAGTACGATATCTTCAAATAGCGCATATCCAGCTCCCATGGCAAATCCTCCATCTATCTGCCCCTCAACCATGGAAGGATTTATTGCTCTTCCAACATCTTGGGCACAAACAGCCCTAATGATATCGACCTTTCCCGTTTCAGTGTCTACCTCTACCTCAACCCCATAACAATTGAAGGTATAGGGCCAATATGGAGCACCCTGTCCAGTCTCTGCGTCCATTTCAGTGGTCTGAGCAATAAAACTCTCGGTTACTGTTAATTTCTCACCTTTATCTTTAAAATTTTGAGCAATTTTTTCAAAGCTTATTCTCTTTTGTGGAAACATTTTAAGATAAACCTCTTTATCCTTAGCCTCTAATCCTATAGAAGTATTTAATTTTAAATATTCCTTTGCTGCTTCAAATAATCTTTTCTTAAATGCCTCCACAGCTAGTTTTACTGCATTTCCAGTATTATAAGTCTGTCTACTGGCCGCTGCTGTCCCTGAATCAGGTGTTTCGTTACTATCCTCATGTACTATCTTAATATCATCAATACTAATTCCTAAAACTTCAGCTCCTATCTGACATAGAATAGTTTTAGCACCCTGTCCGACCTCTGAAGCTCCAACAGAAATAGAAACTTTACCATCGTCCTCTAGTCTTGCAGTAGCCACAGAGACATCTGGAAATCCATTTCCATATCCAGTACCATAAAAGGAGGCAGCAATACCTTTACCCCTTCTCTTCATATTATATCATCTCACTTTCTTCAGAAAACATTCTTTTGGATACTGCTTCTATGCATTCCTTAAGAGGGGCACTCTCTGTAAGTACCTGACCAGTTGCAGTTATGCTTCCCTTTCCAAAGCAATTTTTTAGTCTAATTTCTATAGGACTCATTCCCAGCTTTTCTGCCAAAATGTCCATTTGCTGTTCATTGGCTACCGGAGTTTGTGTTGCTCCAAAGCCTCTCATAGCTCCACAGAATGGGTTATTCGTATAAACTGCATAACTATCAATCTTAACATTAGGAATTTCATAGGGGCCAGTGGCATGTACTCCAGCTTTTCTTAGAACATTTACAGCCCACGATGCATAGGCTCCTGTGTCCCCCACTATTTCTGCCTCGAAGGCTATCAACTTTCCTTCTTTATTGGCTCCTGTCTTAAATTTCATATAAAAGGGATGTCTCTTTGAATGGGCATAAAAGGATTCTTCTCTGGAATAACATACCTTAACGGGTCTTTTTGTAAGTAACGCTCCTAATGCAATATGTATCTGCATTGTTATATCCTCACGTCCACCAAAGGCTCCACCAACAGCAGGATTTACTATTCTTACCTTTTCTTTAGCACATCCTAAAGCATCGGCTACTTCTATCTGGTCAAAGTGAGGATACTGAGTAGCTGCACATATAACTACAGTTTCGTTCTCTTCTAAGTAGGCTAAACCGCTTTCTAGCTGCAAAAATGCATGATCTACCATTGAAGTCTTATATTCATTTTCTACTACAACATCACATGCTTCAAATCCCTCATCTATATTACCTTTTCTACATTTATAATGATAAACTATATTGCTATCTCCATGGACTTTAGGAGCATCATCCTTCATTGCTTCCCTCGGATCAAAAACTGCAGGAAGCTTATCATACTTTACTTCTATATATTTACTAGCCTCTAATGCCGCCTTTTCGCTTTCGGCAACTACAAAGGCTAATGGATCTCCAATTCTTCTTACTTTATTTTTACAGAAAACCTCATGATCTTTAAAGTACACACCATGATGATTTTCTCCAGTGATATCCTCATGGGTCAATATCTTCACCACACCAGGTAATCTCTCTGCGTTACTTATATCCATAGAAAAGTTTGCATGGGGCTCCGTTGACCTTACAGTCACTCCATAAAGCATACCTTCCATATACAGATCTCCAGGATACTTTGCCTTGCCTAGTATTTTCTGTTTACCATCTACCCTAATTAGATTCTTTCCTACACTTTTATAATCACTCATTGGCTTCACTTCCTTGTTCTCGTAATAGTTCCGAAGCCTTTTCAATGGAATCAATAATTTTTTCATATCCCGTACATCTACATAGATTGCCTGAAATAGCCTCTCTTATTTCTTCTCTTGTTGGATTAATATTTCTATCAAGCAACGCCTTTGCCGATAGGACCATTCCCGGTGTACAATATCCGCACTGCACTGCACCATTATCTAAGAAAGCCTTTTGTATAGGATGTAAATTATTTTCATCACCCAGTCCCTCTATGGTTACAATGTTCTTACCATGGGCTTGAGTCGCTAAAAGTAGACATGATGTAACCGTTTTACCGTTCAAGATTACTGTACAGGCTCCACACTCCCCTTCGCCGCAGCCTTCCTTCGTACCTAATAAGTTCATTTTTTCCCTTAATAAATCTATAAGCCTCAAGTCCTCTTCAACTTCAAGCTTATAATCTTTACCATTAATATTGACCTCAATATTAATCATGGAATTCACATCTCCTTTATTCTTTTACTTTACATAACAAATGATAATCTTTGATTATATAGACATGCGAGTGTGAAGTCTAAGTTTTAGGAAGGATCACATACCATTCTAATATAATTTAAACTTCATACTCACACATCCATAATGGTATAGCCCAAGGAGTTTTGATATTTCATCCCCGTGATTTCAATGAGCCTTGTTTTATCCTTTAAAATCATATACAAAACGGGCTCAATATAGAGATTCAAGTAAAACTATTAATTTATACCCATCCAAAACTCCCAGAGGCATTGAGTATTTGTATATGTATAAATTAAGTTATACTAAGAACTCTATGCACATGAACGAAAAGGAAATATCAAAGCTCCGCCTATTAGGGTTTAATCCCTAGCCATTAACTGCATTATAAACAGCCTTCTTAAACACTCCCTTTACAGCTTCCCTCTTATATTCCAAGGAACTTCTACCCGCAAGCCTCTGAGACAAAGTCTCTGAGTACTTCATCGCCGCTTCTTCAATAATCTTGTCACATAGTTCTTTCCCCTTCATAAATTCCTCAACACTACGTTCTCTAAGGGGATAACCGCCCAATGCTCCCGAGGCAATCCTAATATCCTTTATTAACTTACCTTCAATTTCCATATAAACCGAAGAACTAATTTTTGATATAGCCAGTGCATTTCTTGGCCCAAGCTTTTCAAAACCTATATTGATTTTCTTATCCTTTAAGATAGGAATTCTAACACTAACTAACATTTCATTGGCTCTTAATGCAGTTTTACCTCTACCTTGATAAAACTCACTGAGCTTTAGAGTCCTTGCCTCTTGATTGCATTTAATGCTTAGTATTGCATCTAAAGCCAATAGCGGGGGCACACCATCTGCTGCAGGAGAAGCATTGCATATATTCCCTCCAATAGTGCCCATGTTTCTTATTTGTGGTGATCCAACTGACTTTGCAGCCTTCCATAATCCAGGCATTTTCTCTTTAATATATTCATTCTGGACTATTTCTGAAAATGTAGTTAGCGCTCCCAGTATTATTTCATTCTCAAGAATCTCTATTTTCTTCATTTCTCTAATATCTGAAATATCAATTATTATGTTTCCCTTATTTTTATCTTCTCGAATATGAACTAATAAGTCGGTGCCACCTGCTAAAACTTCTGCTTTGTCACGATGCTTTTCCAGTAATTGTAGAGCATTGTTTACATCGAATACCTTGTGAACCTTTTCGATTCCCATAGAATAACTTCCCCCTTTTCTATGTTCTATGGTATAGAGTTCATACAGGAAAACTCAATTTACACATATACAAATACTTAGGGGTCTTTGTGGCTGTGTATGTGTATAAATTAATAGTTTTCCTTGAATCTCTATAGGGTTCAAAACTTTTAAACCTTCCTTGAAAGTTAAATTTATAGAACTACACTTAAATAGTGAATTTCTCCATTTGCTGCTTAATAAGTCTATTGGCATCACTCATGATTGATTTTTCATTTAAGGTTAGAAGCACCCTATCCTTCATAACAATTTTTCCATCTATAATTGTAGTTTCAACATTATGACCAGAAGCAGAATATACTAATTGAGATATGATATTGGAGCCTTCATGTGGCGCATTGCTTATATCGTTAAGATCAACTATTGCAATATCCGCTTTTTTTCCAGCTTCTAAGCTTCCAAGCTCGTTCTCCATACCCATTGCTTTTGCTCCATTTATCGTAGCTAGCTCAAACACCTTCTCTGCCGGCATTACAGTAGGGCTAAGGAGTCTTGCCTTTTGAATTAGTGCCGCACTTCTCATTTCTCTAAATATATCCATGTTGTTATTGCAAGGTGCTCCATCAAGTGCAATGGATACGTTTGCTCCTAATTCAAGCAGTTCTGGAATCTTTGCAATACCAGAAGCTAATTTCAAGTTAGAATTTGGACAGTGGGATATTTTAGTTCCTGTATCTGCTAATATTTTCATTTCCTCATCATCTAACCATATACAATGGGCTAATATAAGGTCTTCACCTGTCATACCAAGCTTATGAAGATACTTAATGTTCCTCATACCCCTATCCTTTTCAACTAGCTCTATCTCTCCTCTATTCTCCGATGCATGGGTATGAACCATAACACCATATTCCTTTGATAGATCTCTAACTCTTGTAAGAAGCTCCTCTGTACATGAAACAACAAATCTCGGTGCGAAAGCATAGTGGATTCTTCCATTTGCTGTCTTATGCCATTTTTTAAGAAGTCTAACACTTTCCTTAATAGATTCATTTGTATCTTCCATAAGTGATTTCGGAACTTCTGCACCATAATCCATCATACATTTACCTACTATAGCTCTAAATCCACTTTCTTCAATGGCATTTAAAGCAGACTCCGTATGATTTACAGTCTCCATATCTATAATTGAAGTAGTACCACTCTTTATAAGCTCTGCTATTCCAAGCTTTGCAGAAGCATAGTTTGTTTCTGCAGTATGACCACCTTCAAGTGGCCAGATTCTCTTTCTTAACCAGTCGAGTAATTCTAAGTCATCGGCCTTACCTTTAAATAGGGTTTGAGTTAAGTGGACATGGGTTTGTATCAATCCTGGAATTATAACCTTACCCTCTGCATCTATCTCTACTTCTGCACTTCTCTCAATAGATGGAGCAATTTCCTCTATCTTATCATCTTTTATAAAGATATCGCCCTTAAAGATTTGTCTTTCTTTGTTCATTGTTACTATTGTTCCCTTTGTAATTTTCAGTGTTGACATATAAATCCTCCTTTAAATTATCAGGTCTATCCTTTGCTGTTAATTAGCAGTAAAGAGTTCACAGCTAAGAACAAGGTTTCTTATCCTATGGTTACCCCTTCAAAATCATGTCGTTTTCCAGTAGGTTTAATGACAGTTATTCCTTAGCTGTCAACTCTTGACTGTTAATTGAGAGAAATCCCCTATCACTTATCATAAAAGATAGGGGATAATGGTTTTAAATGAAGAATTTAAATACGAAGATTATGGAGATTATATACATTAGAGGTGATACATCTCTAGCCTTTCCTGTTAAAGTCTTTAGTAATACGTAGCTTATCATACCAAATACAATACCTTCAGCAATACTATATGCAAGTGGCATCATTATTATTGCTAAGAAAGATGGAATCGCCTCAGTAAAATCATTAAGATCTATTTCTTTTATAGGACTCATCATGAAAAGACCTACAAGAACCAAAGCCGGTGCAGTTGCAGCACCTGGTATCATGATAAATACTGGAGAGAATAGTAATGCTAGAGCAAACATACCAGCACTTGATAAAGCAGTTAAACCTGTTCTTCCACCTTCTGCAACACCTGAAGCACTTTCAACGTATGTTGTAACTGTACTTGTTCCTAAAAGAGCTCCCGCCGTTGTTCCAACAGCATCTGCGAAAAGAGCTTGCTTAGCTTTAGGTAAATTTCCTTTTTCGTCTAACATATCTGCCTTAGTTGCTACACCAACTAATGTTCCTATGGTGTCAAACATGTCTACAAACAAGAATGTAAATAATACAATTAACATATCCACTGAAAAAATATTTGAGAAATCAAGTTGGAATAGAATAGGACTAAGCGATGGAGGCGCACTCATAAGCTTAAAGCCTTCAACGTTTGTAACTCCCATAGGGATACCGATAACAGTACTTACTAGTATACCTATTAGTAAAGCTCCTTTAACGCCTTTAGCAAGTAATACACCTGTAAGTACTATACCTATTATGGCTAATAATGGTGCTCCTGAAGTTACGTTACCTAGTTTTACTATAAGACCGTCAAGTTTTCCATCTCCTATATGGAATTTACCTGTTGTTATAATGCCTGAATTTACTAATCCTATTAGTGCAATAAACAACCCGATACCAACTGAAACAGCTCTTTTTAAATTTAATGGTATACAATTTATTATTGCTTCACGAATATTAAAGAAGGTAAGAATAATAAAGATAATCCCCTCTAAAAATACTGCTGTTAATGCGAATTGCCAAGAATAACCCATACCTAAAACAACGGTATATGCAAAGAAGGCATTTAACCCCATACCTGGAGCCAGTGCAAATGGCAGATTAGCATAGAATGCCATTATCAATGTTGCAAGTACTGCTGACAAAGCCGTTGCAGTAAATACTGCTCCTGAATCCATTCCAGTTGAGGATAAGATAATTGGATTAACTATGAGAATATAAGCCATAGTCATAAAAGTGGTTATACCTGCGGTTACTTCTGTTTTGACATCAGTACCATTCTCGGAAAGCTTAAACCTTTTTTCAAAAAATCCATCATTCTTTGTAAGACTCGTCAATTGTTTCCCCTCCTTTATTTTTAAGACCTACCGCATAAGTACACAATTTCTCCCTCCTTTTAGACAAATTGCAGTAGGTAGCTCCTACCAAATATACTCATATAGGTCATTACTTTTTAGTCGGGTACTAACTATAGATATCGCAATTATTCCTCCACATTTTGTTTCCTTGAATACCCCTAAACCTTTGGCTATTCAAGAAATCAAAATGTAAATTTATAAGTGGTGTCTATCTATAGAGATTCCAGTGCAACTATCAATTTATACACATCCAAGACTCTCAGAAACGCTGAGTATATGTATAAATTGAGTTTTCCCAGGAACTCTATATATTTAATTGATCTGCTTTCTTACTTTACTGGATCTAAAATCTCAAAATTATCTACATCTATTAGACCTCTGTCAGTGATCTTCCACTTAGGACTAGTTGACAGAGCAAGGAATGATAAGTGCATGAATGGAGCATGAACCTTGCATCCTAATTGGTTCTTAGCTGTGTTTTCTAATTCATTTATCTTTCTACTTACTTCACTACCTGTTAGTTCATCGGTTATTAGTCCACCTACAGGTAATCTGAGTTCATCTAATATTCTACCTCTATCTGCGATAGCTAATCCGCCACCCATTTCTATAACTCTATTTACTGCGAGGGTCATGTCTTCTAAATTCGTACCAACTACCATTATGTTATGGGTATCATGGGCAACACTTTCTGCAAAAGCACCGCTAGTCAGTCCGAAGCCCTTTACGAAAGCCTTTCCTATGTTACCGTTTCTTCCATATCTTTCAATACATGCGATTTCAAGAACATCTCCTGATGTATCCGGTAAAACTACACCATTTTGTACTCTTAAGTCAAATTCAAGACTTCCAGATAGGTTTTGATCAGGTATAAGCTCTATACATCTAACAGTAGCCGTACTTCCTGAAGCCTTTATCTCAAGATCGCTCTTTGAGATTGGTCCTCTTTTAACTGAGTTTTTAACTGTATCAGGGTATACATATTTAGGTATATCTACAACCATTTGTCCCCTAGCTGCGACTAAATTACCTTCTATGAATACTGCGTCAACAGTCATATTCTTCAAATCACTTATTATTGCTATATCAGCAAGTTTACCTGGAGCTAAAACTCCTCTATCTTCAAGCCCAAAGTATGTTGCTGGATTTATAGTAACCATTTGTATTGCCTCTACTGGATCTACTCCCTCGGCTATGGTTCTTTTCACGATTTCATTCATATGTCCTAATTTTTCTAGATCCTCTGCAACCATATCATCAGTTGCAAGTATTGCTCTTCTTGAATCTAAACCTTCTTCAGTTATGGCTCTAATACACTCCGCCATATTTCTCTGAGTAGAACCTTCTCTCATGAAAACATATACGCCTTGTCTAAGCTTTTCAACGCATTCTTCCTTAGTGGTAGTTTCATGACAAGAACATCTTCCACCGGTTGAGATAATATGAGCTGCAAGCTCACTTCCAAATAACTCCGGTGCATTTCCATCAACAACTTTTCCTATACTTCTTGCATAGGCAGTTGATGCAACTAAGTCAGTTATTATTTCAGGAGTATTTCTATATACGTGCTTGGCATTACTAAAGCCTTGAAGCTCTCCGATTCCAATTATATTTTTATAGTTTAAAAGTTCCTCCATATCCTTAGAAGTAATATCTACTCCTGCAGTTTCAAGCTGCGGACAATCAGGAGTTAACGCCGGCACTACTAAGTGAACATGATTTGGTGTTACACTAGCTTCATCAGCCATTGCTAACATTCCTACAGAACCTAAAGCATTTCCTATCTCATGGGGATCAGCCACTAGTGTTGTAGTTCCTGAAGGTATAGACAATCTTGAAAATTCAGAAACAGTTAACATGCTACTTTCAAAATGCATGTGAGAGTCTATGAAACCTGGTGATATATATTTTCCATTTACATCTATAACTAGAGTTTCATTACCTATAAGCTTTTCAGAGTCTCCAACAACTAATATGTGCTTACCCTTAATTGCTAGATCGGCTCTATATACTTCTCTAGTTATTACATTGATCACATTCCCACCATGTAAAACTATATCTGCATGCTTCATATCAGACATTAGTACATCTATTAGCTCTCTATATTCCATTGCTTTTTTTATAATATCTGGCTTCACTCCCATCACCACCCTTCTATTTCTTATCAAATACATCTAAATATATATCAACGTTATCTATGATTCCAATAATCGCTGCATCAATAGGTGAATCAAGCTTTCTAGCTGCATATCTAGCTGCAGTTCCCTTGGTGTATATTACATATTCACCGATACCAGCTCCAACTGTATCTACAGTAATTATTGGCTCACCAATAGGTTCTTTTTTTATATTAAGGGGCTGCGTGAATAATAACTTACACCCAACCAGCTTTTCATCTTTTCTTGTAGCTACAACCGTTCCAATTACCATCCCAGTGTGCATAGGAACACTCCTTTATTCAGGTCAAAGATAACAGGTGATAAGCTGTGAGAAAAGTTTCAAATTACTTAACCTCCACTTTTATCACAGCTAAGGTAATATATTCGGTGTTAACATATCAATAGCTACCTGTTAACCATCAACCACAAAGTAATAAGTTAGCGAAATACTACTTTTATCTTATTTTCCCTCGCTACATCTTTGGCTAGAGGAGTTATAATGGTTCCTCTACTTACAACAAATTCTTCTGCTTTTCCTACTAAGTCCAAGATATCTCTTTCAGTTACAACCTTCTTTGAATCTACTTTTTCTTTCTTAGCAAATTCATTTTTTCTATCTCTAGATATACCTACTTCTTTACTAATACATGCCCTATAGTCATGTTCTTTAATTATTTTTGCTCCAAAGTCTTTTAGTGTCTGTATATGACTATTCATTAAGCTGAGCATCTTCTTGTTTCCACATGGTATATGATTTCTGCCCGCTCCTGAATTTTCATTGATAAACACCTTTTTATCAGCCCACAATAGCTGCCATAATAGTGTAGATATAAAGCTGTCCTGTATTCCTACAGCCACCTTAGCCAGAGTATTCTGGGTTAAGGCAGGGACTAAAGCTATATCTGAGGATTGTACTATTCCTAAGCACTTCTCCTTATCACCTTCAAAATAGAGTTTATGTGGTCTTAGTAAATTTGTTATTCTATCAATATCAAGGACTTCTTCAGCACTTTTTGAAAAACATACTGTCAGTAGATAACCCTTCTCTACAAGTTTTTTTAGATTATCAAGGGCTTTGTCAGTTTCTAAATTGCTCCCTGTAAACAGTACTAAAATGTTTTCCTTTTCTACATTAGAATATTTCTTAAGCTCAATGCTTTGATTATTTATTCTTGTGGTGATATCTCCAAGAACCTGCATTATTAAATCTTTATTAGACATGAAAATATCTCCCTTTTACGAGTTAAACGTTAGACGTTTAAACATCCTTATTCTTTATTTAATATAACTCTTTCAACTTCAGAGTGCGGGCGTGGGATTACATGTACAGAATGAAGTTCTCCTACTGATCTTGCAGCTTCTGCTCCTGCATCTGTAGCTGCCTTAACTGCTCCTACATCTCCTCTTACCATAACTGTTACAAGTCCAAAACCTATCTTCTCGTAGCTTACTATTGTAACGTTTGCTGCCTTAACCATAGCATCTGCTGCCTCTATTGCTCCTACTAATCCTTTAGTTTCAACTAATCCTAATGCTTGACTCATATAAATGACCTCCTCATTTTTTTTGTTTGAAGTTTATTGAATCTTAAAGCTCATTGTTACTATTCTTCTGAAGATTCGTTTGTAGCTGATTCTGCTACTTTTTCTTGCTTAATTTCATCTTTTTTTGTAGCTGCACTTTGCTTCTTTCCGGATACTGTCTGTTTCTTTTTAGGCTCACTCTTTTTCTTGCTATCTTTTTTATTGTTTTCCTTAAACATCTCAATTAGTCTATTCACATCTTCGTGGGGTCTTGGTAGTACTCTTGATGCTAAAACCGTTCCCACTTTTTCAGCGGCAATAACTCCGTACTCGACTGCCGCCTGTACAGCTGCTACTTGACCAACTAAATGTATTGTTACACTTACAGATTTACCTGCACCAATAACCTTTTCACAACCAACAAGTTGTACATCAGCAGTATCTGTAGCTGCATCCAATGCGGCAGCCGCTGCAGATAGTCCTACTGTTTCTATAAGTCCAAGTGCTGCACCCATAAAGGCTTACACCTCCAAATCTCTATCTTTTCTTCCCAATGGAAGTTAAAGAAACCTTTGGAACTATATCTTCTAAACTGACTTTATTAATTCCCTTTCTATACGGCTCCTTGATTTTCTCAGTTACTGAATTATCTTCTACTTTATTGTCGCCTACACTTTTACTAATAAGCTCATCTAGCGTAACATGCTTCGTTGAAGTTTTACTCTCAGCGTTTCTACTAACTTCAATTCTTCTATTGGCTTCCGGTTTTCTATTCTGACTAGTTCCTTTGTGTATGATATTCCTTATCATATTCTCTTCTTTATTTCCAATATGCATCTTATTGCCTCCGGGACCATTACCTTTGCTAGAGGTACATTTCTCTACTATATTTTGCATAATTGTTCTGGTTAACTGATTTGTCATTCTAACACCCCATTAATCGCCAAATAATTTGTCAAGCTCTTCATTTGGTCTAGGTATTACATTTACTGATATTACTTCAGCCATATTGCCAGCAGTAGCCTTTGCATTCTCAATTGCAGCTTTTACTGCTGCTACATCACCTTCAACAATAACCGAAATTACTCCGGAACCCACTAGGTTGAAATCCTTTATCCTTACATCAGCAGTTTTAAGCATAGTATCTGCAGCCTGTATTGCTGCTACCTTGCTCCTAATCTCAAAAAATCCAATTGCTTGCCTCATCTACATACCCCCTTTTAGATTGGGGAAATACTTTTCTATATCAATCTTTTCATAACCAGGAATTATAGCTTTGTTAAACTTTATTCCTGCTTCTCCTAGCGGCTTAGTAGCATCGATGCCTATCTTATCTGTAATCCCTCTGGTGTTATGGGAAGGATCTAATCCTGATCCATGGGCACCATTCACTATTACTATATCGCTGGAGGCTTGAACTCTAGTGGCAAGAGCTCCTTCTATATCATCACCGTCAAATATGTCAATATCGTCGTCTACAACAATTACATGCTTCATATCCTTATTACTTCCAAGTGCTCCTAAGATAACACCTTTTCCATCGCCTTCTTGCTTCTTGTTGATTGAAACGATTCCATGGAATCTACAACCACCACCAATTGTTACATTTACATCCTTAACATCTGCAAACTTACTAACATGCATATAGAGCTCAACTTCTCTTATCAGTCCATTTGAAAGATGTTCTTCTCTACAAGGGAAGGAAACCTGGAAGATTGGGTCATTTCTAAACATCACCGCTTTAACTTCTATAACGGGATGACTAGCTACCTTACCATAGTATCCCATAAGTTCACCAAATGGCCCTTCAATCTCTTCTCTATCATGTGGTATAATCCCCTCAAATACTATCTCAGCATGGGCAGGAACTTCTAAGTCGACATGATGACATTTAACAAGTTCTAAAGGTACTCCCCTTAAAGCACTGTCTACTTCATATTTGTCTACACCATAGAGTTCACTACTGATTTGCGATGCTAAAAGAAACGCATAATCATAACCTAATATAACTGCTACTTCAAGGTCCTTTTTCTTAGCCTTTAGTTCCTTTAGCTGACCTGTAAGCAAAGGTGATGCTATTAGTATACTTAAGTTATCTCCTCTATTTACCTGAAGCCTTCGAATAGAAGTGTAGCGTTTTCCGGTTTCTGGATCTTTAATTATTACAACACCTGCTGTAATAAAGTTAGAAGAATCGTCTTCATGGAATGTCGGTATAGGAAACAACCTGTTAATATCTATGTTTCTAGTAACGATATTTTCTTTAACAGGACCATTGTCCAATATTCTAGTACTCTGTGGATTGGCTATTGCATCCATAAACTTACAAATACGCTCTTCATGGTTTGTGTCAACCATGTCATAGAATATATCTCGATCTCCGAACATACCTCCTATGATTGATACATTACTTCCCTTTACATTGTTAAATAACACTGGTTTTCTATTACTAAAATGTTTTAGAACTGCTCCTAATTCGAACTTTGGATCAACTTGTCTATCACATACTAAAAGTTTGCCACTTTTCCTTAATTTTTCTAAATCGGCTCTTAACATTTGCCTTTCCATTTAATCACTCCTAGAACCCTTTGATTCTATTTCCATCTCTCAAAAAGGTTTGCATCTATACCTAGTTGGTCTAAAGCTCTTCCAACCATTATGTTTACTAAATCACCTATTGTTTGAGGGTGATGATAGAAACCAGGGGATGCTGGAACTATTCTTACACCCATCTTGGCAAGTTTTAGCATATTTTCAAGATGTATTACACTGAGAGGTGTTTCTCTAGGTACTAAAACCAGCTTTCTTCCCTCTTTGATTGTTACATCTGCTGCTCTATGAATCAGATTTAGACTAAGTCCACCTGCAATAGCCCCTAAGGTATTCATGGAGCAAGGTATTATTATCATTCCATCGGCTTTAAATGAACCACTAGCAACAGGAGCTGCTAAGTCGTCGTTTCTATGAAAATGAGTTGCCATGGACTTTAGTTCATTAATTTCTATATCGCATTCATGTTTAGTAACATATTCTCCCATCCTTGATACAATCAAGTGGGTTTCTATATCTAATTGTTCTAGAGCTTTAAGGAGAGCCACTCCATATAATGAGCAGCTTCCTCCAGTCATCCCAACTACTATCCTCATAGTTTTCGACCCCATTTACTCAACTTTATTTTCTTGGTCTCCTCCACCTAACCATGGGTCTTCACCTTTCTCCCATGCATTCATATACTCGTCAATAGTCATTACCTTAGTGAAGATACTTAAGTCGTTTAAGCCATACTCATGCATTTCCTCAGTTTTTGATGCACAAGCATCACTTAAAGTGATAACCTTGTAAGCATTGTATAAAGCGTCTGAAGCCGTACTTCTTACACATACGTTTGTCCAAACTCCTGTAACTACTACTGTATCAATATTTTCTTCTCTTAAATAAAGGTCAAGATCAGTGTGAGCAAAAGCACTATGTCTTCTCTTAGGAATGATATACTCGTCTCCCTCAGGATAAAGTTCCTTTATGAAGTCTGATCCCCATGTTCCCTTAACAGCATGAACAGGTCTAACTCTAAAGTCAGCATCATTCTTTCTATGTGCTTCTTGGATATGAACTAGATGAATCTCATCGTCCTTTCTTGCTCTAACCCACTTGAATAATCTTTGTAAGTTAGGTACTATGTCGTCACCACCTGGACACCTAAGTGGAGCCTTTTCTCCTATAAAGTCATTTAACATATCTATTACAACTATCGCATGTCTTGCCATTTTAATTCCCTCCATTTTTTATTTAGAATAACCCTCTTATTGTATAGGTCAGTGCCTTTGAGTAGGAAAGTTTTATCTGTATCTCCTCTTCACTCAAAGGCCGACCTAAAGCCTAACAGCCAGTAGCTAAAAGCTAGCAGCTACTTAATATTTAATAGTCTTATCAAGCTTTTGGATATTTTGTCTTCTAATGAATTCTCCATATCCTTCTTCTCCTACGATTCCTGATGCATCATCATAAACCAATTTACCTCTAACGATTGTCTTAACTGGCTTACCCTTTAGCTTATAACCATGGAAAGGAGTATATTTAGCCATTGTGTACATTTTGTCCTTATCTATAGTCCACTCTTTATCTAAGTCAATGATAGTAAAGTCAGCATCTGACCCAATGAACATAGCACCCTTCTTAGGATAGAGTCCGTAGTGCTTTGCTGGGCTTGAGCAAAGTACTTCTACTAATCTGCTAAGACTTAATCTTCCCTTGTTGTATCCTTCACTTACTACAACCGGAACCATTGTTTCTACTCCAGGGATTCCAGGGAAAGCATTCCATATATGCATTCCTTCAGCTTCCTTCTCTGTAGGTATTTCGTATGGAGCATGGTCAGTTGCAACAAAGTCGATTCTTCCATCTTGTAATGCTTCCCAATGCTCTACATTGTCCTTCTCAGTTCTAAGCGGTGGAGCAATTTTCGCAAACTGCTTAAATTCTGTCATAGCATCTTGGTAGTTCAGAGTTAAATAGTGAGGACAAGTTTCAGCAGTAACATCTATTCCTCTCTTCTTAGCATCTCCAACTAATTGTGCTCCTACTCCAGTACTCATATGAACTATGTGTAGTCTAGCTCCCGTTTCCTCAGCAAAGCTAATACCTAATTCTATGGCAACCTTTTCTGCTAAAGCACTTCTTGCTTCAGCCCATGCAGGTGCATCGGTTCTTCCTTCTTTTTCATATTTCTTAACATAGAAGTCACACATTGCAAAGTTTTCAGCATGTATTCCTACTGGAAGTCCTGTTTCAGATACTGCTCTAAATGCTTCAAGCATTTCTGGATCAGTAACTCTAGGGTAAGTAGGAACTGAAGGAGTCATATAAACCTTAAATGCAAGAACACCATAATCAGCTTGTTCCTTTACATTATGAAGCCATCCATTTCTTACGTCTTCGCCAGTAACTCCACCCCACATACCGTAGTCAATTATAGCCTTATCCTTTATAGCATTAAGCTTGTATTCTAAGTTTTCAACGCTTCTTACTGATGGTACAGAGCAGCATGGCATATCAACTATCATTGTAACTCCACCACTAGCCGCTGCAGAAGTTCCAGTTAGGAAGTTTTCTCTGTGGGTAAATCCAGGGTCATTTATATGAGTATGGGAATCGATACAACCTGGTAAAGTAAGATGACCCTCAGCATCTATAATCTTTGTACCTTGAATTCCATCTAAGTCTAATGTAAATCCTGCAACCTTTTGGTCCTTTACTAGTATATTTGTAACAACTGTATCGTCGCCTTGAGGTATACGTGCATTTTTAACAATCACATCATAAGTCATAAAATATGTCCTCCTCATTTTTTATTAATAATTTTTTATTTCTCTAGAATAATCCAATTATCTCGCCATTATCTAAAATATCCATCTTATTAGCCGCTGGTACCTTTGGAAGACCTGGCATAGTCATTATGTCGCCAGTAAGTGCAACTAAGAAACCTGCTCCAGCTGAAACTCTAATAGCGCTTACAGTTATCTTGAAGCCCTTAGGTCTACCTAATAATTTAGGATTATCAGATAGTGAGTACTGAGTTTTTGCCATACATATAGGAAGCTTATCAAGTCCTAATTTTTCGTACTTTGCTATTTCCTTTAGTGCCTTGCTTGTAAATTCTACTCCATCAGCTCCATATATTTCCTTTGCTATGGTTTCTATCTTTTCTTGTATAGTTTTATCTAATTCATATAGAGGTTTGAAGTTGGCCTTACCACTTTCTGCAAGCTCTACTATTTTCTCAGCAAGCTTAGTTCCACCTTCTCCTCCCTTTGCCCATACTTCTGAAAGTACTACATTCACTCCCATTTCTTGGCATTTTTCCTCTACAAAGCTTAATTCTTGCTCAGTATCAGTTGGGAATCTGTTTAATGCAACTACTGCTGGAACTCCAAACTTCTGTACATTTTCTATCTGCTTCTCAAGGTTTTCGAAACCATTAGCAAGGGCTTCCATGTTTTCTACTGATAGCTCTGCCTTTGGTACTCCACCGTGATTCTTAAGAGCTCTTACCGTTGCAACAACTACTACTGCTGCTGGCTTTAGTCCTGCATATCTACACTTTATGTTGAAGAATTTCTCAGCTCCAAGGTCAGCTCCAAATCCTGCTTCAGTTACAACATAGTCTGCTATCTTAAGAGCAGTTTTGGTTGCCATAACTGAGTTACAACCGTGGGCTATGTTAGCAAATGGTCCTCCATGAATAAGTGCTGGAGTATTTTCTAGGGTCTGTACTAAATTTGGCTTTATTGCATCCTTGAGTAATAGTGCCAAAGCACCCGTTGCATCAAGTTCACCTGCTGTTACTGGTTCATTGTCATAGGTATATCCAACTATCATTCTTGATAATCTATCTTTTAAGTCTTCCATGCTAGTTGCAAGACACATTATAGCCATTATTTCTGAAGCAACGGATATATCGAATCCATCTTCTCTTGTTACTCCATTGCCCTTAGTGCCGAGTCCTATAGTTATACTTCTTAGGGCTCTGTCATTCATGTCTAATGCTCTTCTCCAAGTTACTCTCTTAGGATCAATTTTTAGTTTATTTCCTTGATGAAGATGATTGTCTATAAGGGCTGCAAGTAAATTGTTTGCCGTTGTAATCGCATGAATATCACCTGTAAAGTGTAGGTTTATATCATCCATCGGAACAACTTGAGCATATCCTCCACCTGCTGCTCCACCCTTTACACCGAAGCATGGCCCAAGAGACGGCTCTCTTAATGTAGTTACAGTGGTCTTTCCAATTTTATTAAGTCCCATACTAAGACCCACGTTTGTAGTAGTCTTACCTTCTCCTGCAGAAGTTGGATTTATTGCTGTTACTAAAATTAACTTTCCTTCTTCTTTATCTTCCAAGTTTTTATATACATCTAATGAAATCTTTGCTTTATACTTTCCATATAATTCTAAGTCATCTTCTTTTATTCCAAGTTTTTTTCCTATTTCAACTATTGGAAGCATCTTTGCCTCTTGTGCTATTTGAACATCTGTTTTCATCTATTGACCCCCTTTGCTTTTCCTAGTCCATAAGATGTGTTTCTAGGATTTGCTCCTTATTAAAGTTCTCAAGTCCAAGTAAGTACTCTAAAGAGTTTAGTAAGTAGTCTAATTTAACCGGTCCAACTATTTCAGATCCAGTAACTGCTACACCATATCTTGCCGCTTCTTGCTTAACAAAGTTAAATGTTCTATATAATGGTGTCTTTCCACAATCGAACATGTTCATTGATACAACAACGCCTTCTCTTTCAGGGAATTTGATTCCTACCGCTCTTACAGTTGAAAATCCACCGCTTGGTCCTCTTACACCCTTAGCAATCTTCTTAGCTATTTGTACATTTTCAGTATCTAAGAAAACATTGTATGCAGTTAACCCTTCTAAATCTGCACTTAAAATAGTAGCTCCTGCAGTTGGATGTAATTTAGCAGGTCCCATATCAGGCTTTCTTTCATCAGTATGTGCAACTTCCTTTAAACCTTCGTATTGTCCTTTTCTAATGAATGAAAGGGCTTTTCTTTCTTCGCATCTTGCATTTTGTCCTGAGAAGTATAGTGGAACCTGGCACTTTTCATAAAGTTCTACTGCTAATTCTTCTATATATTCTGTACACTCTTCTAAGGTAATGTTTTTGAATGGGAATATAGGTATAGTATCTTGAGCTCCTATTCTTGGATGTGTACCTGATTGTTCTTCCATGTTTATTAACTCATAACTCTTGCTTGCTAAGTTAATAAGTGCTTGCTTAAGTGGCTTAGGCTCACCAATTAAAGTTACAACAGTTCTATTGAAATCATGCTCTGGCTCATAGCTTATAAGTTTTACTCCATCTATATTTCTAACTCCATCAACTATAGCTTCAACTACCTCTTCTCTCCTCCCTTCACTAAAATTCGGAACAGCCAAAATGTACTTTTTTTCATTACTCATTTTATGTTTCCTCCTTCTTTATTATCATTTAATAGATTTTAATGTGGTTTCATTTCACTAAACAGATTGCATAAACACTTATTATTCATATTTGCAATTCTGCAAAGTTAGAATTAAAAAATTCTCTTCACTATTTATCTAATTCAAATTTTCTATAAAATATGACAAAAAACCTTTGTATAGATTTTATGAACAAAGATGAATTTTCTGAATATTTTTATATGTATTTTTGTATATTTTATATAAGGGATTTTGGTACAAACTCGTCAAATATAGTTAATTAATAGATTTTAAGCACATATTAATAAAGGAGGGAGTAAATGATGGGTTTAAAATTAATTGATCTTTCGCAAGAAATATTTCAGGGAATGTCCGTTTTTCCTATGCATCAGCCTACATTTATAATGACTAACATGACCCATGAGGAAAACATGAAGTTAACTGGAAGTACAAAATTAGGCTTCTCAGCAAGGAATTTACTTATCAGTGAACATGGCGGTACCCATTGTGATGCTGTATGGGAATATAATCCCGCAGGAGCAACTATTGATAAAATGCCTATGGAATACTTCTGGGGAAGTGCAATTTGTATAGATTTATCCCATATACCTGCAAGTAGATATATTGAACCAAAGGATTTAGAACAAGCCGTAAGAAAATCGGGACAAGAAATAATGAAGGGTGATATAGTTCTTCTTTATACTGGTCATCACGATAGAAATTTTGGCACCGATAAATGGCAGACTGAATATACTGGGTTGAGTTATGCTGCTGCTAAATGGTTAGCTGAGCAAGGCGTAGTTAATATAGGTGTAGATGCCCCTGCAATCGATCATCCTGACGATTTAGATTTTTCAGGTCACTTGATCTGTGGTGAATATCACATTTCGAATACAGAAAATCTATGTAATTTAGATCAAATCGTTAATAAAAGATTCCTTTATATAGGACTACCTTTAAAGATACGAGATGGGTCAGGTTCTCCAATCCGTGCTGTAGCTTTGGTAGAAGAATAGAAAAGTTATAAGTTCTAAGGTTTTGGTCATTCTGTTTAAAGAATAAAAAAAGAGATTAAGTCACATTAAGTTGACCTAATCTCTTTTATTTATATTTCATATAGTCAAAAGGAAAAAAATGATTTCTCTGAGTTTCTATTCTATATCTTACTGTAAACTACCTTTAAAGTTGCCTCTAAAAGCTCTTTACCTTCCTTTAGTATGCTATCGCATTTAGCTTGTATATTGTTTACAAACTCTTGGTCGTCAAGTCCACCAAGATTTACCTTTACGTTAAGTAGTGCGCCTTCAAGTCCAGAGTATGACATTAGAGCTCCAACGCCAACGTCTGTTATAGCATTTCTATTTCCATACTGAGCAAAAACTTCTTGTAGCTTTAATATTTTCAGACATTCTTCAGCTGCCTTTAAAGGTACGTTCATAGCTAAAATTGTTGCTTCATTTATAGCTGCTTTTCTCTCGCTCTTTTCTTCTTCAGTTTCCTTTGGCATCTTAAATGCTGCCATAACCTGGTTAAAGGCCTCTGTGTCTTCATCTATTATTTTTAATAAACTTTCTTTAACAACTATTGTTTCATTAAAAGCTTTTTCAAATTTTTCCTTAGTTTCTTCGTCTAATTCGTTAAACTTCTTTCTTCCTATTGTCAAGTTTCCTACCATAGCTGTCAAAGCTCCTCCAAGTGATCCTCCTAGAGCTGCAACACTACCACCACCCGGAGCGGGCTCCTTACTCTCAACAGCATTTACAAAATCCATTACAGTTTTTTCAACTAATTTCATCTTACACCCTCCACTTATATAGAGCTCCAAGTAAATCTTAATTTGCACATATCAAAATATCCAATGTTTCTGGAGATTTTTGATGTGTATAAATTAAAGTTTTGACTGGAATCTCTATAACATTTTCTTGTTTATATTAAAGTACCAAAAATAGCCTCTAAAATATATATTATTTATCTACAAACTTATTAAATTTCAATTCCCATAATCTGTTTTATTTTAAGTGCCGTTTCTAGATTGAATCTATCATGTTCATCATCTAAACTCATATTTGTAATTTCATGTATTCTATTGATTCTATACAAAATTGTATTATAGTGGGTGTAAAGATGCTCCGACATTTTCTTTAAATTCCCATTAGTTTCAAAATAAACCTCTAAGGTTTTCACTAGCTCAGTATCCCTCTTTGCATCATACTGACATAGTGGAAACAATGTGGATTTATAGAACTTTAATAGCTCATCTCTTAGGTTATCATGACAGAAAATTTTATATATCCCAAGATTGTCGAAGTCAATAATAGTTTCATCCACAAATGTTTTTCTTGCTTCTATTGCTTTATCAGCATCCTTCAAACTCTTGTAAACGTTTTCTACTCCTTTATATACCCTTCCAATTCCTATACTATACTTTGTAAAGCTCATTTTTTCGTTAATTGATTTATCAATATCCTCAACTATTTTATCTAACTTTTTCTTTAAGTTCTTCTGATCCTTCCACATAAACATAATTATGATGCTTTTTCCTTTACTTGTAACCAAATATTTAGCATCTTGGTTTTTACAAATTTGATTTATAAGATGAATACCCTTATTTTTATATTGATTGAAATCATATTCATCACCTATACTAGGTGTCTTATTATCAAAATATATATTAATTATGTTGTAGAATGCCTTATGATCAAATTTATAATACTTGGCTCTTTGAATGGCCTTTTCTTTTCTTATCTTATCTAAAGAAATAAGATCTTCAAAGAATTCGGCTGTGTACCTATTTTCCACATCTTGAACCGAAATTCTCTTTAAAAATTCTACAGCCATAATTGTCGATGCTCTTTCAATCGATGTAATGTCAAAACTTGTTATACTTTTTTCAGCCGCTATAGCTACCACATGTCCAAAAATATTGTTTCTTACTACGATTGGAACCATTATTGCGTCATATGTTGTATCTTTAATCTTAATCTTACAGGAATATGTTTTAGATAAGTTTTGATTATATACATTATTATTTAAAAATTTTTCAACATTCATTGTAAATTCATCATAATCAAAGGGATAAACTTCATCATCATATATAAGATCGTCGAAATGATGATTTTTAACTAAGATTGGATTACCTACTATTTTAGACAACGTAGTAACAATGTCCTTAACTTCTCCGCCTCGTAGGATTATATCCATTAGATTTTTATGGAGTTCTTCAATTTTTTGAAGAAGTAAGGCTTGCTTATTAAAGACCTTCTGAAATATTGGACCCATTATATCAGTAAAGGGTATTGCATAGTCCAAATCAATAATTGGGAATTTTAATTCGTTTGCTAAATCTATTACTTCCTCTGGCAGCCTTTTTAAATAGGGATATATTTTTATTGCTATCCCGGCTAGTTTTTTCTTTTTAAGCGCTCTAATAAACTCAAGTTGTTTTTCGATTTCCGCAGCTTTGAAAAAGTATGCTGTAGTTAGGAGAAGTTCACCTTCACTAACCCAGTCGAGAATCTCAGAATCGGCCATAATATTAACCCTATAAATAACATTATTGTAACCTTCAAAGCCTGCAATCAATTTACATGTTTTAAAACAGTCCATTTCCAATGCTTCTTTAAGAGTAATGCCTGTTTCCTTTAACAAACTTTCACCCCCTTACATTGTTTCAGGTTAAATTTCTAACAAAGTAAACACCCTAAAATACAATTAATTTTTGCATTGTTTTCCTATAATATAATATTTCTCAAAAAGTTCGAAAACTCCTTCCTTCTTTTGAAGAAATTTAACAATACTTCTTTACAAAAACAACTCTTTTTTCACATTTGTTTGTATATTTTCTACAAATCAAACTCTTTTTAATTTGATTATCAATGCCTCGTATCATTTAAAAAGCTATATTTTTTCTACTTTTTTGTATATACTCTACAAATTAAAGAAGGGATTCGTAATAACAAATCCCTTCTTATATACAGTGTCTATAGTATTCTAACCCTTTAGTTTACAGCCTCTTGCTTTTCTACTTCATTTTCTTCTACATATTCCTCTTTTAGAATCATATTAAGAAGTAACGCCGTTATGGTTCCAGCACTTATTCCTGAAGAGAATAAACTTTTTAACACGTTAGGCAAATGCTTTAGAAAATCAGGTCTTACTGTAACACCGAGTCCTATACCTAAAGAGATAGCAAGTATAAGCATGTTTCTATTGTTAAGCGGAACATTCTTTATTGTTTTTATACCTGCCGCCGCTACCATACCAAACATTATTATACCGGCTCCACCCAATACTGGATTAGGCATTATTGCAATAAGGGCTCCAAACTTAGGGAATATCCCTAAAAGTACAAGTATTATACCTGAAATGATTACTACAAATCTACTTGCAACCTTAGTTAAAGGTATTAGTCCTACATTTTGACTGAAGGATGTATTAGGTCCAGCATTAAAGAACCCTGCTATAAAGCTTCCAACTCCATCGGCTAAAATACCTGCCGAGATTTCTTCACTACTAAGTTCTTTGTCAGATGCTTCACCTATAGCCATTAAACAACCTACTGTTTCTATTGTAGTAACTAAATAAGCTGTTACAAATGGGATTACAGCTGTCAGACTAAAGGTAATTCCATACTTGAATGGCGTAGGTATTGCAAGCCATCCAGCATCTTTAATAGGTGTAAAATCTAAAAGACCTAGTGGATAAGATATTATATAACCAAAAATTAATCCTAGGATAACCGCTGCTGAACTGAATATCCCCTTAGCATATCTATTCAACATCATAATTACAACCATAACCGATACCGATACAGCAACATTAGTTAAACTACCATAGTCAGGAGCTCCGTATCCACCGGCTGCCCAGTCTATTGATACAGGAAGCAAAGTAAGGCCTATTAGCATTACAACTGTACCTGTAACTATTGGAGGAAAAAATCTCCTCAGTGGTTTAATGAAACGACTAAGAATAATTTCTACAAATGAACCTAATATCGTTGCTCCAAATATTCCTGGTAGACCCATTGTTGATCCAACAGCTATAGAAGGTCCAACAAAGGTAAAGTCAGTTCCCATTACGCAAGCAACTCTTGCTCCTACTTTTCCAATACCCTTAGCTTGGATAAATGTAGCAATTCCTGCAGCAAATAACGCTGCACTAACAAGAAAGGCCAAATCATTTATCGGCAAGCCTAATACCCCACCTACCACTAAAGGTACCGCAACTATACCTCCAAAAGCCGCCATGATATGTTGAAATGCCAAAAGAATACTAATCTGAATAGGTGGTTTGTCATCAATCTTATAAATAATTTCCGAGCTAGATTTAATCTTTCTGCTATCTTCCATTTTCTTTCCCCCTATTGTTTGAGATTATTTTGTAAAGAAAATCCAATCAAAGGCAAAACTCATTAACTCTGATTATCAAGTTTAAACTATTTCATCCACCACCTTTTTTTAGTTTTAATATTTTTATAAAAATCAAACTATTCATTGTTTTCTATATTTTTATTTTTTTCCCTTTATGGTTATTTCATAAATAACCTTACAGCCAAATGGACATTGTTAATACAATGACAATGTTTTCTTATTTTTTTCTGTCTATAACCTCATTTTTATCTATATAAATTGTTTTATTGTCTTGCATATATGTAAATATTATACAAAGATTTTTTTAAGGAAATTGTCCCTCCCTCTAATCATTGTATGTTTTTTATAATTTGTTAAATATATACAATTTATCAAAAAAAGAGTTACTATAAATGTAACACTTTTTATAGCAACTCGATAAAATTGAACTATAACCACTGATTATTATCAATTTCTTATTATTCCTGCCTCTTCAAAGGTAATCATTTCCCTATTCATATAGACAGCAGACTCAATTATGTTAAATGTCAGAACAGCCCCAGTACCTTCTCCTAATCTCATACCCATATTTAACATTGGCTCTAGCCCTAGAAGTTCTGAAGCTTTAGCTGCACCCTTTTCCATAGAGACATGGGAAGCAAACAAGTAGTTTTTTACCTTTGGCTCTATGGTGCAAGCAATCAATGCAGCTGCTGTGGCTATAAAGCCATCCACCACCACAGGCACTCTATTACCAGCTCCCGCAAGCATAACCCCGGCCATAGCACCGATTTCAAATCCACCTACCTTGGATAAAACATCTATTCCATCCTTCATATCCGGTTTATTAGTTTCAATAGCCTTTTTGATTACATTTGCCTTATGAACTAGTCTTTCTACCGGCAATCCCGCTCCCCTTCCAGCAATCTCATGGGGATCATACCCTCCTAAAACCGATACTATAGCAGCACTCGGAGTAGTATTTCCTATCCCCATTTCTCCAGTAGTAAGAAGATTCCTACCTTTTTTTATCTCATCATCGGCTATTTCAATACCGACTTCCAAGGCTTTTATCGCATCCTCCCTTGTCATGGCAGGTCCCTTGGCCATATTATCAGTTCCATATTTTATTTTCCTATTAATAACCCTCGGTTCATTTAGATCTGATGCCACACCGACATCAACAGTAATTACATCTGCTTTAGCTTGCTTAGCCAAGGCGCATACTCCCGTTATGCCTTTAGGAAAGTTACAAGCTTGAACTGCTGTAAGTATTTGAGGATCAGGCGCCACCCCCTCTTCATACACGCCATGATCGCCTGCCATAACTATTACGGCTTTATTATCCACCTTTGGGAATAACTCTCCAGTAATCCCCGATAACCTCACAACTATTTCTTCTAATTTCCCAAGACTTCCCTTAGGTTTTATTAGATTATCAACTCTAGTTCTAGATCTTTCCATAGTTTCATCATCAAGTGGACCAATTTTCTCCAAAGTTTGTCTCAATAGTTCCATTTTATAATCCTCCCTTATCTCCACACTCATCCTTTATTAGCAAAAAATAAAAAGTCCATAGTTTGCTTACATAGTAAACAAACCATGAACTTTACCGTCATTCATGTATCATCAAATTATAGGCAGGTCTCCTGGCTTTGGATCGATACCCTTAAACGCCTTCCCGTCTTAAGTATAAAACAGTGGCATCATGTCTAAAGGCTCCCCATTACAGTGGTGGGTCCGCTGAAGATTTTAACTTCATTCCCTATTCTCCTTAATTCTTTCATTATTTCAAATAAAATAGAAGTAAGGCACCTAAATTTCTTTACATTTTCCATATTCACTTATATCTTAATTACTTTAATTTTATATGAAACCAGAAACTTCTGCAACAGTCTTCTTAGAATTTTCTACAAATTCATTTTCTTTAAATCCTGGGGGATTATTAACTCTGCTTCAGTCACAGCCTGAATCTCTTCAACTGTAAACTCAGAATTTATTTCTTTTAATACTAAGCCTTTATCAGTTACCTCCATCACTCCCATTTCAGTAACTATTAAATTAACCTGTCCCTTTGCAGTCAGAGGAAGGGTACATTTCTCTAATATTTTGGCATTTCCCTTTGCCGTATGGGTCATTGCAACTATAACATTTTTTGCTCCTACAACTAGATCCATAGCGCCACCCATACCTGGCACCATTTTCCCTGGAATCATCCAGTTGGCTAAGTTTCCTTCTCCATCTACCTGTAATGCCCCAAGCACCGTCGCATCAACATGACCACCTCTGATTATACCAAAGGAAGCTGCGCTATCGAAAAAGGCTGCTCCTGCTACCGTAGTGACAGGCATACCTCCAGCATTTACAAGGTTTTCAATTTCATTCCCTTCTGCCGGAGCCGGGCCCATGCCTAGAAATCCATTTTCAGATTGAAGTATTACCTCTACACCATCGGGAATATAGTTAGCTACCATTGTTGGTAAACCAATCCCTAAGTTAACAACATCTCCGTCATTAAGCTCCTTTGCTACTCTCTTAGCTATAATCTCTTTCATTTTAGCCTTATCCATATCTACTTACTCCCTTCTATGATAACGTCAACAAATATTCCCGGTGTCATAACATCGTTTGCGTTTATTTCTCCAACTTCGACGATTTCATCTGCTTCAACTATTACAAGGTCTGCTGCCGTTGCCATTAATGGGTTAAAGTTTCTTGCCGCTAAATCATAATAGATATTACCCTTCTTATCCACCTTAGCACCCTGTATAAGTGCAATATCAGCTCTAAGTGGCAGTTCTAATATATATTCTTTACCTTCTATTTCTAGTTTTTTCTTACCTTCTTCTACTATAGTTCCAATGCCTGTAGGTGTTAGGAAGCCTCCTAATCCTGCTCCGCCACTTCTTATTTGCTCCGCTAAGGTTCCTTGAGGAGTTAATATAACTTCTAATTCTCCTTCATTCATCTGTCTACCAGTTTCTGCATTTGTTCCTATGTGCGAAGCTATTACTTTCTTCGCCATTTTGTTAGATATAAGCCTTCCTATCCCAAAGTCTGGTCTAGCAGTGTCAGTACAAATAATAGTTAAGTCTTTAATTCCCTTTTCAATCATCTTGTCAACTATACTATGAGGAGTCCCTACTCCCATGAACCCGGCTATCATAACTGTCATACCATCCTTAATAAAAGAAATAGCCTCGTTTACATCTTGTATTTTATTCATATCCAATATCACCTCTTCTTTTTATATAAAACCCACTTATTAACCCAGATTATTCATGAAAAATTCAAAACTCTGCTACGTCCTTTTGATTCTAAGACCTCCATCAAATTCTCGACGTACCGTCTGGGTATGCCTTCGAACTTGATGAAAGTCTTAGAATTCAAAATTACTTGCACACTTTCAAACTTTTCATGAATAATCCGGGTTATAAATCTACATTTCAATTTCTATATACTTTTTTTCCATTCTAAATATCTGTTATAAGTATCTTTCAAGATCACACAAATAGCCTTCTGTGCATAACCATGATACTTCAATTTTACCTTCTCAATTAATGGCGTTATCCCTTCACTATGAACATCATGACCTATGATTATTTCCTTTAAGAATATTTTTGCCTCTTCCGTAAGTAAAGTGCAGCTGGTATCCACTATTACTCCCTTCTCAACGTCAATAAATAGGCCAAAACCCACTACTCCGTGAAGATTTGCTGCCGGAGTATTAGCTGGTAATTTAGCATATGAGATAAAATAAACTACATTTTCATCATATTTCTCCATTTTACCATCACCTCCTTTAAACATCTAAAAATCATATCTCTGAATAGTTTCCTTAGGCCTAAATCATTAGAAAAACAAAAAAATCCAATACTAATATGAATTGTTTTAAAATCATTCATATCGTACTGGATTTTATTCACTAAGTAATGCTGTAGGTCAACACTACGGCAAATAAAGCAGTCTCAATCAACTTATTATTTGATTTTCTTAATCTCAATATTGTTTTATAAAAATCTCCATATATTAGTTAAATTATAACCTAGCCATAATACCTTTTCAAGATTTTTTTCTATTTTCAGTCAATAGAAAGATATGCCACTTAAGATATCTAAAGTCAGCTTTGTTTATCTATAGTTCTACACGTCAAAAAGCTTGCGTAGGTTAAGCTTTATAAAAGGAGAAGAGGGCCCCAATTATAGGACCCTCCAGATGTATTGTCTTAAATTAAATTTTAGTAATCTCCTTGAGCATGCATTGCATCAGCAACTTTTAAGAAACCAGCTATATTAGCACCAGCAACTAGATTATATCCAAATCCATATTGCTCAGCAGCCTTCATAGCATTGTCATGGATGTTGATCATGATTTGGTGTAACTTAGCATCAACTTCTTCTCTTGTCCATGCTAATCTCATGCTATTTTGTGACATTTCAAGAGCTGAAGTAGCAACTCCACCAGCATTAGCTGCCTTAGCAGGTCCTACTATTACTCCATTTTCTAAGAAGTATTCAATAGCTTCGTTAGTACAAGGCATGTTAGCACCTTCTGGAACATACTTAACTCCATTTGCAACTATCTTCTTAGCATCTTCTATTTTAATATCATTTTGGATAGCACATGGCATTACTATATCAACTTTAACTCCCCATGGCTTTTCGCCTGCGAAGAATTCTACACCAAATTTATCAGCGTAATCTTTAACTCTAGCACCTTTATTTTCATTTAACATTTCAACTAAGTAATCTATCTTTTCTCCAGTTACTCCATCTGGATCGTAGATGTATCCATCTGGTCCTGAAAGTGTAACTACCTTACCACCTAATTCAGAAACTTTTTGGCATGCTCCCCAAGCAACGTTACCGAAACCTGATACAGCTACTGTCTTACCTTCAAAAGTTTCACCTTCATGCTTTAACATTTCTTGACAGAAGTATGTTACACCGAAACCAGTAGCTTCTGGTCTAATTAAACTACCGCCATAAGGTAGGCCCTTACCTGTAAGAACACCGTTTTCAAATGCTCCTCTGATTCTTCTATATTGTCCATATAGATATCCTATTTCTCTTCCACCAACACCGATGTCTCCAGCTGGAACGTCAACATCTGGTCCAATGTGTCTATAAAGCTCAGTCATGAAGCTTTGGCAGAATCTCATGATTTCAGCGTCAGATTTTCCTCTTGCATCGAAATCTGATCCACCTTTACCTCCACCTATTGGAAGTCCAGTTAATGAGTTTTTGAATATTTGCTCGAAACCTAAGAATTTAATGATTCCAAGGTATACAGAAGGATGGAATCTTAAACCACCTTTGTAAGGTCCAATTGCTCCGTTGAATTGAACTCTCATTCCACGGTTAACTTGTACTTTCCCATTGTCATCAACCCATGGTACTCTGAATACTATTTGTCTTTCTGGCTCAACCATTCTACCTAAAAGATTAGCATCAATATACTCTGGGTGCTTTTCTAAAACTGGTGCTAATGAAACTAATACTTCCTCAACCGCTTGTAAAAATTCTGGTTCACTTGAATTTCTTTGCTTAACTGTTTCTAAAACTCCATTAATGTACTCCTGAGCGTTCATAGTTTTCTGTGTCATTGCAAGAAACCTCCTCATATTTTTCAATATAACTTTTATTCAATAAAATCTTTTTATCACAGATCTTATCGAAAACGATAACTTAAACTATAATTATTATAATCAAATTCCCTCTTATTATGATTTTTGCTTGCTTTTTTAACAATTCTCTTTTGGCTTTGTTAAAGTAATAACTTGTATTAATTTTCAGAATAATCTGGAATTTGATGGGAAAAGGTTTTCCCTTTTCATAAATAAAAAAGCCTTCTCTTCTTTAAATATCTTCGAGGCTGACTTTTTTCAACACATAGGGAAAATTGTATCTAACTACACATCTGATGTAGCTATTATTTTCTATGTGTCATAAAAAAATTCCACTGCTTTTCTACAATGGAATTATAACACATAGTTAAATGTTTGTAAATATTTTATCAATAATTTATTTGTAAACTTTTTATAACAATATTTATAGCTGTTATATTCAAGGACGTCATATGCTCTACTTCTCTCTTTATTAGCTTCTGAATAGATGCTATAGTGTCTGGAATTTTAAATCCAAATTTTAGTA
The DNA here is from genome assembly GCF_050888315.1 of Wukongibacter baidiensis. NCBI lineage: Bacteria > Bacillati > Bacillota > Clostridia > Peptostreptococcales > Caminicellaceae > Wukongibacter > Wukongibacter baidiensis. The sequence continues at coordinate 4,365,273 of NZ_CP138202.1, read as the reverse complement.
CCAATTCGATATTAATTGTTATTGCCGATTGATTGTTAATTATTTTTATCCTATTTATTTTATAAATACTTTCAACATCCTCAATAACATGTCTTACTATCTGAACAATAGCTCTATCATATATAGTAAATCTACCCATATAGCTAAAGGTCGGTCTAACAACAGATTTTTCAGCTATTTGCAAGGTATTATCCTTTTTCCTTCCAAATATTTTAAGTCGATCAATGAAATATCCAGAAAAATCCTTCTTAAGCTCAAAAGTGGGTACAGGTATTACATGCTTTCCTTGTTTCATTCTAGATTCCCTGGCAATCTTTATCTCTTCTTCACTAGCTATCTGATCAATATATACTATTTCGTCAATAGGCGCTATCTTTAAGTTTTCTGAAATTTGATTAACCATCTTTTCAGAGGTGCCTATTAATAGAATGCTAGGAGGATTATGTTCCTTAAGCTTCTCTATAACATTCTCTCTATGTTGTTTATTCATAAATAATGCTCTCTTAACTGCTGCAATTTTAGTCTTCTCTCTTTTTGCTGAACGTCCTGCTATTATTTTTCTTCCCTTTATAAAAAGGCCATCATCAATAATGCAATTTATTTCTTTCTCATGGGCAAGTGATAAAGCTTTATAGCTTTTCCCAGTGCCGCTTTTTCCGACTAGCGCAACTACTCTCATTTATTGCCTCCTAAAAGTTGTTCTATATCATATGTTATATATTTTATTTCAAAGTAATTATAAATACAATGAGAATCATTATAATTTAGCACTTTTTTTGTTTTTTTAACATTTTTATGTTGTTTCCTATACCTATTTTGCTGTATAATTCAATACGTAATACATCAGAAAATAAATTTTAATATATAAATTTAAGGAGGTTTTTTACAATGGCTTATGTAATTAATGAAGCTTGTATTAACTGTGGAGCATGTGAACCAGAATGTCCAGTTACTGTTATCACTGCTGGAGATGACAAATATGTAATCGATGCTGATGGTTGTATTGATTGCGGAGCATGCGCTAACGTATGTCCTGTAGACGCACCTCAACCAGTATAGTAAATACATAAATAATACGATTTAAAAAAGATTAAGCTTTGAGCTTGATCTTTTTTTTATTTATAGGTACGAAAAAGTAACCTAATCTAATAGATACTTTAGGTTTTTTTCTTTATATAAAGGACATTCTAAGTTCTAGTGTTTCCTTTATCTTAATCTAATACATCATCTTCTGATTAACCTTACTTAAAAACTTTATGATCGTCTTTTCTTCATTAAGAGTTATATCATTTAAAATGAACTCTAAGATATCTGACTGACCCTTTAGGATTTTATTATAAACCTCTTCTCCTTCTTCTGTTAGTATAACCATATTAACCCTCTTGTCTTCTTTAGCCTTTTCTTTCTTTATATACCCATTTGCCACAAGTTTATTTATGATAGAAGATATTACACCCCTGTCTATTTCTGTTTCCTTTACAAGGCTGTAAATCGGCTTCATGCTATTGCTTCCAATTTTCTTTATTACAAGTATGTCTAGCAACGATAGCTCTTCATTCTTTCTTCCTATTTTAAATCCCTTTTTATCGGTAATAAGAATCTTATTGATTATCTTTTCCATCATCATATTAATTTGATTATAGTAATTCGCCACAACATCACCTGCTGATAATTGTTTTCATTTATTATAACAAAAATGATAAAAATCGGCAAATGCCGATTTTGGGATTGTTGACTTAGTCAACAAGACATCAGGCTGCTGAGAAATCTGAAGTTCGAGGCGTGCTGAAAACAAGAGACCGCAGCGTATATATACATACGTGAGGGTTCTTGGATTCAGCAACAACGAAGAAATTCGGGTTTGTCAGCAGCCTGAATGGCAAATGCCGATTTTTAGTATTTACATACTCCTAGATGCAATAACATCTACTCCAGTATTCAATATATCCTTAACGATGACATCACCAACAGAAATCGGTGTCTTTATCTCAATAGAATCTATTATTTTCATACATTCAAAAACTTTGTTCTTTGGAATAGCTTCCTTTGTTTTTACTGGTAGTCTATTTAATAGGCCATCCTTAATCTTTACTGTCGTTGTTAGTACCCTCGTTGGATTAGTTAGCTCTTTAATCCCATAGTCCTTTCCTCTGGGGCATTTGTTTCCATCTACAGTATAATCGCTTTCTTCCTTTGATACACTGATACGACATCCTAACGGACATACTATACATACCATTTCTTTACCCTTCATGTTACGCGCCCTCCTTTTCCAATGATACCGTAATCACGGAACACTCTGAAGCCATTAGATCATCCTTTTTAATTTTTACAGCTTCCATTTCACCCGGAGCTAAGTGCCTTTTCTTCATCCTTTTAATTTCTTTTCCGTCGATACTGATAACCATATTCATATCACTATACACATCATCTACTCGCATGAATAAATCTAATGTCTTATCTACGTTCTCTGTTCTAATTCTTTGAGGTACAATATATCTAATCCCGTTTCCTGGCTTTGTATCGGCCATTAGTCCTTCTTTTTTAATTTCATTTTTAATATACTTTGCTGCATTTTTCCCTGCTCTTCTACTTTCTTCCGTAACAAAGTCTACTAAATCATGGACATGAACAACATTTCCACAGGCAAATATACCTTCTACGCTTGTTTCCATTGCTTCATTTACAATAGGTCCTGAGGTAACTGGGTCCATATTGATTCCTGCTTTTTCAGATATCTCATTTTCTGGGATCAACCCTACCGATAATAGTAATGTATCACATTCAAAGTGCTTTTCCGTTCCCGGGATAGGCTTTCTGTTTTCGTCTACCTTGGCAATAACAATACCTTCTACTCTATCCTTACCTTTAATTTCAGTTACAGTATGGCTAAGAAGTAGAGGGATATTATAGTCTTCAAGGCATTGTACAATATTCCTAGTAAGTCCACCTGAGAAAGGCATAAGCTCAGCCACAGCCAAAACTTCAGCGCCTTCAAGGGTCATTCTTCTAGCCATTATAAGTCCGATATCCCCTGATCCTAGTATAACTACCTTTTTGCCTACCATATATCCTTCCATGTTTACAAATCTTTGGGCTGTTCCAGCCGTCAAGACACCGGCTGGCCTTGTACCTGGAATATTTATTGCTCCTCTAGTTCTTTCTCTACATCCCATTGCCAATACTATTGCACCTGCATCTATTGTCATAAATCCATCTTCTGTATTAATTGCACTAACTACCTTATCTTCCCTTATATCCAGAACCATTGTGTCGAGCTTATATTCTATTCCTAGTTTCTTTAACTCCACAATGAATTTCTCAGCATATTCTGGCCCAGTTAATTCTTCCTTAAATATGTGTAGCCCAAATCCATTGTGGATACATTGTTGCAATATTCCACCCAGCTCTCTATCTCTCTCTATTACTAAAATACTATCTACGCCATTGTTTTTTGCCTCAATTGCTGCAGCTAATCCTGCAGGTCCACCACCAATTACAACGATATCATATGATAGCATTATCTCACCTCCTATTAATTCACTGCTATGCTAGACTTTTTGTTTCGCCCGTCAATATATAAGAATCTCTACTATCTTTTACAATTTCTTTTATGTCTTTATTTAATTCTCTTGCAAGAATTTCCATTACCCTTGGTCCACAGAATCCACCCTGACATCTTCCCATTCCAGGTCTAGCTCTTCTTTTTACGGCATCTACAGTTGTTGCACCTGCATTTCTATTGATAATATCAACTATTTCACCCTCTGTGATATTTTCACATCTACATATAACCCTTCCATAACGAGGATCTTCTTTAATCAATTTAGTCTTTTCTTCATCACTAAGTTCCATGAAATGAATAACTGTTTTTCTAGTACTAGTGAAATTTTCTTTTTCCTTTAACTCTCCTACTGTACCTTTGAGAATGTCTATAGCATACTCAGCAATCGCAGGAGCTGCCGATAGTCCAGGAGATTCAATTCCCGCTACATTTATAAAACCCTTTGCTTCTTTGGCCTCTTCTATAATAAAATCCCCTGTGCTAGGTCTTGCTCTAAGACCAGAAAAACTTGTAATCGTTGCACCAAAATGTATTTTGTCTGTAGTTTTTCTAGATATGTTACGAACAAACTCAATTCTTTCCTTTGTAGTTGATGTATTCTCTTTATCATCTATATCTTCAGCGTCGGGACCAACTAACAGATTCCCATGTACTGTAGGTGTCACTAGTGTACCCTTTCCCAATCTAGTTGGAGCTTGGAAAATAACATGATTTATAAGTTCACCGGCATTTTTATCTAAAATATTGTATTGGCCTCTTCTTGGAAAGATTTCAAAGTCCTTTGATGAAACCATTTCATTTATCTCTCCCGCGTAAACTCCTCCGCAGTTAATTACATATCTTGATTCTAAGGTTTCTTCGCCTATAGATAGAATGTATCCTTCTTCTGCCTTCTGGATGTCCGTTACCTCACTATCCAATCTAATTTCTACGCCATTGTCTGCTGCATTCTCCGCCAATGCAACTGCCAATTCCCAAGGACCAACGATGCCAGCTGTCGGCGCATACAGAGCTCCGATGATTTCTTGATTTAAATTAGGTTCCATCTCCCTTATCTCATCCCGACTAAGAATCTCCATGTTTGGAATGTCGTTTTTAATACCCTTTTCATATAATTCCTTTATACTATCTATTTCTTCTTCATTTGTAGCTATTACAAGTGACCCAATTCTTTTAAAAGGAACATGAAGCTCCCTACAGACCCTATCAAACATAGGATTTCCTTTAGCATTCAGGCTTGCCTTTAGCGTACCCGGCGCCGCATCATATCCAGCATGGACAATAGCACTATTTGCCTTTGTCGTTCCATTTGCTATGTCCGTATCCTTTTCTATCAAAACAATATTTAAGTCGTACTTCGACAACTCTCTTGCTATAAAAGTTCCTATTATACCAGCACCAATTACAGCCACATCATACATACTAAACCCCTCCTTATTTTAAACAAAGACGCCCTTGATACTTTGTAATTTCCCTTTCAGGTCAATCCTTTCAAATATAGTTTAAGTCTGACCCTCTTTAGCCAAAATATCCAAAGTATATTGTGATATCAATAAAGCCTATACCTCAAAAGCTTTGACCCAAATTAAATTTTGAGAAACATCAAAAAAAGCCCCACAAGTAAACCTATATGCATAGGTTTACTCATGCGGCTCTCCAAATCTCACGCCTTAGAATATTAACTTTAACATAAATATATCATTATCAATTATATTTGTAAAGTGTGAATTATTCTTCAGAAGCAGCAGCCTCTGCACAAGCTTCAGACTTTTCAGCTTCTTCCCATTCACATGCTCTCTTAACTGCCTTCTTCCATCCTGCATATTTCTTTTCCTTAAGTTCATTATCCATTGCAGGATCGAAGTGCTTATCTACAGCCCACTTCTTAGCTATCTCTTCCTTACTCTCCCAGAATCCAACTGCTAAACCAGCTAAGTATGCTGCACCAAGTGCTGTAGTCTCTGCAACCACTGGTCTATCTACAGGTACTCCTAGTACGTCTGATTGGAACTGCATTAAGAAGTTGTTTGCAACTGCTCCACCATCTACATTAAGTGCTTGAAGGTCAATACCTGAATCTTCCTGCATCGCTTCTAGTACATCCCTAGTCTGATAAGCAATTGACTCAAGTGTCGCTCTAATTATGTGGTTTCTATTCGCTCCACGAGTAAGTCCTACTATGGTTCCTCTGGCATACATATCCCAATATGGTGCTCCAAGACCAACAAATGCAGGCACTACATATACACCATTTGTATCCTCTACCTGAGTTGCGAAGTACTCACTGTCTTTTGCATCATCGATTAATTTTAATTCATCTCGAAGCCACTGAACAGATGCTCCTGCTACAAAGATACTTCCCTCTAGAGCATATTCTACCTTGCCATCTACACCCCAAGCGATTGTAGTTAATAATCCATTATTTGATGGAACCATTTCTTCTCCTGTATTCATAAGCATGAAACAACCTGTTCCATAGGTGTTCTTAGCCATACCTGCCTCATAGCATGCCTGACCGAATAAAGCTGCCTGTTGGTCTCCTGCTATACCAGCTATAGGAATTTCTGCTCCACCAAAGGTCTTTGGATCAGTGTATCCATATACTTCACTTGACTGCTTAACCTCTGGAAGCATTGAAGCAGGTATTCCTAACTCCTTAAGGATTTTCTCATCCCACTTAAGTTCCTTAATATTATATAGCATAGTTCTAGAAGCATTCGTATAGTCAGTTACGAACTTCTGTCCTCTTGTAAGGTTCCATATTAACCAAGTATCTATATTACCAAATAGCAACTCTCCATTTTCAGCCTTTTCCCTTGCTCCCTCAACATTGTCAAGTATCCACTTAACCTTAGTTCCAGAGAAGTAAGCGTCTACCACAAGACCTGTATTTTCTCTAATGTAACTTTCAAGTCCTCGTGCTTTTAAATCATCACATATTCCTGCTGTTCTTCTACACTGCCATACGATAGCATTATATATAGGTTTTCCAGTATTTTTGTCCCATACTACTGTTGTCTCTCTTTGATTTGTAATACCGATTGCAGCTATTTCTTCTGGACTAATTCCAGTAGTTTCTAAAACTTCCCTAGCAACTCCACTTTGAGATCCCCATATTTCCATTGGATCATGCTCTACCCAACCAGCCTTAGGATAGATTTGAGTAAATTCTTTTTGAGCTACCTTTACGATTTCACCGTCATGATTAAATATGATTGCTCTTGAACTTGTAGTCCCTTGGTCTAAAGCTAATATATACTTCTTTGTCATTTTTGTTACCCCCTATTTTTATTTGATGAAATTGCATAATAAAAGTTGTATGGCTCTAGGGCTTTTAAGACTATATATAGTAGTAATTTTTTTTTAGATAGTAATTATGCAATTTGCTCAGTTTATTAAAATTTTTTAATTGTACTCTGATACAGTATAATCTTTTTTCTCTTGCAGTACACACTTAATACTTAGATGTTATATGAATATTTTTAGAAATAAACTATAAAATGACATTTTTATGATTATGCTTTTTAAAACTGAATTAACCTAGACATGAAAGTATAAATCCACCTAATACTCCGCCGATAATCGCGAAAAATGCATTTGTAAAACCTTTTCCAGCGTCATCACCAGAAGCCACTGAAGCCACAAATAATCCAGCAGCAGCTGCCCAAGCCATATCTATCCATGCTGGACCTGATTGTACCATGAATCCAACTCCATGGTTTAAAGTCCATGTAGTACCAACTATAAATCCTGCAGCCATCCATCCTCCAATGGCTCCCCATGATTCACACATTTTCCCCCAACATAATCTAATTAAAAATGGGAATATAAATGCACCAGCAAACGTTGTAATCATATTAGCAGTAGTCATTTGTCAATTGCCCCCTTCAATAAAATATTTTAAGTTCATTTAAGCGCTAGCTTCCTCTTTTTTAGCTAGGTGTTTTTCAAGCGCATATGCGGCTAAACCACCAAAAATTCCACCTACTAAAGTAATCCCTAAAGTTGGTATTGATGCTATACCAGCCTCTAATCCACCTTCGAACACGCCTCTCATTGTACCTGCTACACCTATACCTAATGCCATGTCAACAAAAGCTCCATCATTATTAATAGCACCAATATAATGATTTAAAAACCACATTGTTCCGATAATCGCAAGTCCTGCAAACCAGCCACCACCAATACCATAGGCCTCAACAAATTTACCCCAAACGCTCATAACAAACATACCTGCAATAGCACTTCCTATAACTGTTCCTAAATGTTTCATTTTTCCCCTCCTAGCTTTTTAGTTATTTTCTTTAACAACGCAATCTGATTTTTTCCAAAATCACCTCCCTAAAGTAAATATTGTTAATTTTTTGTCCAAACGTTTTCCCCTTGGTCAAAAAAATTACATACTCCAAATTTTTTCCTTACTTGTAGAAATACCTACAGCACCTGCCTTAAGACATTCAATTACATCCTCTTTATCACTAATAAGTCCACCAGCTATTACGGGTATCCTCGTTTTACCGTGTACTGTTTTAATAACTTTGGGCATAATTCCTGGCATGATCTCTATTGCATCTGGCTTTGTCGAATACACTGAGTTTATTCCTGTCTCAAGGGATAGAGAGTCAAGCATAAACAATCTTTGTATAGCACATATATTCATACTTTTTGCCTTCTTTATTAGATTACTTTTTGTAGTGATTATTCCATCTGGCTTAATTTTTTGACTAATATATTTTAATGCTACTGCATCCTTTGAAAAACCTTCTACTAAATCAATATGAATATATATATCCATATTAGCATCCTTTACTTTTCTTACAATTTCCTTTAAATCGAATATACTTCCCGTAAGCAAGAAAATAACTTCACAGGGTGATTGAATAGCACAATCAAGTTTGTCTAAATTGTTTACTGCTGCAATAATAGGATTATTTTCTACTCTGTTATGAAATTTATGAATCATTTTAATCACTCCTATAGTGTATAGATGTGTAATTTCAAGGATTTGTTGAAAACAAAGTCTTTTATAAAGATTCTTAATGTTAACCTTTGAAACACATAATGGAAATTATATTTATCTATAGCTTTAAAAAACTATAATTTCCTAATGTATTATAAAAATCTTATTACTCGCCTTGTCAGTTCTATCGATATGCAAGTCTTAGATGCGTTTATTTAAAAGGTAAGTTTAGCTGAAACTCTCTGATTGGACCTTATCTTATCATACTATACAGTCTTCTAAATCTTCTACAATATTATACATTTATAATTTCCTATGCATTATAAAAACCACACGAAGCGAACCTATGCTATAGGTTGACTTGTGTGGCTCTCCTTCTCTCCAGCCTTCAATATTATACATTGTTAAAATATATTGTACAGTATTTAACCTCCTTAGTCAATACCTTATTTTCAAAATTTTCTTTACTTATAACAATTTTCTCACAACTTTAATAATTTTTTCACAAACTAACTTCATATAATAATTTTATTAATATCCTGATAACCTCTATAATAATTATATATTACTCTGCGAAAAGTCTATTATATATAGATGTAGGAATTTCATGTTCAACAATACTATTTTCTATGAAAATTCACAATTAAAGATTATTGCTGTGAATTATATAAGTGATTTAAATCTCCAAAAGTTAAATATTTTCCATATGTATTATAAAACTATCAGTAATTTTAAGAGATTTATAATTCTAATAAACTTTAAACGCGAAAATTTTATAAATTAAATAAAATGAAAGAGTTTACTTATTAATAATCATAATATAGTTTTACGGGTTATATATATAATATTAAATGAAAATTAACTATAACCATATCTCCTATTTCAACTAGATCTTCTTTATGTAAAATAATCCAAGTCTAAATTTTCAATAAGTTTTAAAATTTTTCTTGTAGGTTTTAGTAGGATTCTGTAGTCTCCAGTATAATATTAAATTGTTAAGAAAAATTAAAAACTCAATATGTTTTATCGCATACTTGTATCCATGTATTATATACTGAATTTTCTAGACATTGAAACCATTTTGCTTGACTTAATTATATAATTATTTTATAATTGTAATAGATTGATTGATTTAATTTAACAAATATGTAAGTTATTATACGCTCTATTAATGGCTATTATGTATCCCATAATAGCTTAACTAGTGGAACCCGGTATAATATTCACATGGCTTTTTAAGTATGCCTTATTAGTATTATGTGGATTATTTATCTGGGATTTTATTGTTTTTGACATAATTTTCTATTCTGTTTTCAAACCCTTTATTTTCATGAATATATACCATATTTAAAATCTTCATTATAGGATTAGACTTTTCTCAGGAAAATTCGTTCTAAAAATAAGGGCCTAAGTGTCCTAAATTTTTATTTTCCCTTTTAGATCTCAAATATAAATAAATGATTTCTTGAAAAGGTAAAATTAATGAGATTATTTACATTGTATATGTTCAAATATTCTTCTTAAATTAAGGGTTTAAAAAAAATAAATGAGGGGGCATATTAATGAAAAAAAGTTTATCAGTTTTGCTTGTACTGGTACTAGCTCTAGCGCTAGTATTCACAGGTTGTAGTCAACCTGCTGAGGAAGCTGCACCTAAAGAAGAAGCAAAACAAGAAGGTGGAGAAGCTGCAAAATCTGGCGATACGCTAGAATTAGCATTCGCAACAGGTGGTACTTCAGGTACTTATTATCCACTTGGTGGATCAATAGCAAATGTTTGGAACAACAAGATTGAAGGCGTTAACGTTACAATCCAGCCTGCAGGAGCTTCTGTTGAGAATATAAACAGAGTTTCATCTGGAGAAGTAGACATAGTTCTTGCTATGAATAACATAGCTGACGATGCTTTCAATGGTACTGGAAAGAGCTTTAGCAAACCGCTTAAGAACTTCAAAGCTGTTGGAGTTGTATATCCAGAGGTTATTCATGTTATAACTACTCAAGCTACAGGTATTCAATCAATCGCTGACTTAAAAGGTAAAGCAATCAATCCTGGACCTCCGGGAAGTGGTACTTATGTAACTGCAATGAAAATATTAGAAGCTTACGGAATTGGTCCAAAGGACTATACTCCTAAGCCTGGTAGTTTCTCTGATGCTGTTGCTGGTTTAAAAGATGGTAATATCGATGCTGCTTTTGCAGTACTTTCATTCCCAGCTTCTGCAGTTCAAGAAATAGCTACTACTAACCCAGTTAAGATCCTTGAAATGGATGGCGCTGAATTCGATAAGGTTAAAGAATTAGTTCCTTTCGCTGCCAAGTTCAATATCGAAGGTGGCAAGTACAAAGGACAAGAAACAGACGCTACTACTGTAACTCTTCAAGCAGTAATGTATGTTAAAGAAGATTTACCTGAAGATTTAGTATATGAATTAACTAAGAACATGTACGAAAACACAGAAGAAATAGCTCAAGGTCATGCAAGAGGAAAGCAAATCAAACTTGAGAACGCTATAAGTGGTGTAACTACACCTGTACATCCTGGAGCACAAAAATATTACGACGAAAAAGGTATTAAGTAAGTTTTAGGTAGACCGAGATAGTTTATCCTATCTCGGTCTTTTAAACTCAAAATCATATGAAAAAATCAAAATTAGCAATAATATGTATCGTAATTATACTTTCAATACTTTCATTTTATAAAATGACTTTACTCCAGGTGTATGTAGCAGATAAAGGTCCAAACTTTAATAAAGTTTTACTTCAGCTTCCTGTTAGACCCGAAGAGAAATTTTCTGTAAAATGGACACATTCAGTAAGTCTTAGACCCGTTATTGAAACCTATAAAATTGAAAACGATTTAAATATTTCTATATATGAAATGATATTTGATACCTTCAGTGCTAACTTACCGGCTAGCCCTGACTATGATACTATCTGGGAATACAATGATGATCATATAAGAGTTTATAATTATGATGTCATATTCGATTCTGTTCCTATAGTAATAGGAAAGGTCGTAGCCAATCATACGCTGCACGTAAGAGATAGTGTTATACCCCTTAAGGATATCTATAAGCCTGGGGGATTTGTAAAAATTAGAGTAGTAAAGAAAAGCTTTATAAAATATTTAATTGAGGAGGCATTTTTTTAAATGAGTGTAAACAATCTAAAGCCAACACTAGATGAAGAAAAACAACAAGAACTCATGGCAAAATATGATAGAGAATTTACCTATCGAAAATTAACCGGGCTTTTAGGAAAGGTAGTTTTTGCAATAGCAATAGTCTGGAGTTTATGGCAACTCTATACCGCTACCTTTGGTCTAAAACCTCCTACAATCCAAAGAGGAGTACATGTAGGTTTTGCCCTTGTTTTAGTATATTTGCTTTACCCACTTAGAACAAGTGATAAGTCAAACAAGGTTAAATGGTATGACTTTATTCTTTTAGCTGGATCAATTTTAGTTGTAGGTTACCATGTTTTTAACTTCGAATCTTTATTATTCAGAGCAGGTGCTTATACTCAAGTCGATGTGATAATTTCTATTATAGCTGTTATTCTAGTAATCGAAGCAACAAGAAGGGTTGCAGGACCGGTATTAATAACGGTTTCAGGCGCTTTCTTACTATACGCTTTCTTTGGAAATTATGTACCGGGATTCTTTTCCCACGGTGGATATAGTCTTCAAAGAATAGCTACCTATGCATGGATAAGTACTGAATCAATACTTGGTACTCCAATAATGGTTTCTTCTACTTTTATCTTCCTATTCCTGTTATTTGCTACTTACTTAAAGATGACGGGTATAGGTGACTGGTTAACTGATTTAGCCCTTGCAATAGCAGGTCATACTACAGGTGGTCCAGCTAAGGCAGCTATCGTTGCAAGTGCATCTCAAGGAACTATTTCTGGTAGTTCTGTTGCCAATACTGTTGGTACTGGATCCGTTACTATTCCTCTCATGAAAAGTATTGGATATAGATCTGAGTTTGCAGGAGCCGTAGAGGCAGCTGCTTCTACCGGTGGACAGTTAATGCCTCCCGTTATGGGTGCAGCGGCATTTATAATGACAGAGTTTACGGATTTACCTTACGTTACAATCGCTTTAGCAGCTTCAATACCAGCACTTCTTTACTTTACTGGAATATTTATAATGGTTCACTTAGAAGCTAAGAAGAATGGTCTTGAAGGTATTCCAAAGAGTCAACTTCCAAAGGCTAGAAAGCTTTTAAAAGAGAAATGGTTCTTAAGTATTCCGATCTTTATTATCGTTGGTCGTCTTGTAATGGGTAGAACCCCTATGAATGCAGCAATCTGGGGTATCGGTTCTTCCATATTGATTGGATTTATAAACTCTTATGTAGATAAGGATCAACAATTTGGTATAAAGGAAGTTATCAAGGGACTGGAAGAGGGAGCAAGAAGTGCACTTCCTGTTGTAATGGCCTGTGCAAGTGCGGGTATAATAGTTGGTGTTGTTACACTTACAGGACTTGGTATAAAGCTTTCTCATGGTATCGTATTACTTTCTGGTGGAAATATCTATCTTACAATGTTCTTAACTATGATTGCATCAATCATATTAGGTATGGGTATGCCTACTACAGCTAACTATATTGTTCAGGCAACTATTGCAGCACCTGCATTAATTAAGGTTGGAGTTCCTGTAATAGCAGCTCACCTTTTCGTATTCTACTTCGGTATAGTAGCAGATATAACACCTCCAGTTGCACTTGCAGCCTTTGCTGGTTCTGGTATAGCTGGTTCAAATCCATTTAAAACTGGTGTTGAAGCTTCAAAGCTGGCATTTGCAGCATATCTAGTTCCATATATATTCGCTACATCACCTGTGCTAGTTTTAGTTGATGCAAATCCTTTAACAGTTATTATCGCCCTAGCTACTGCTCTAATCGGTATGTTTGGTATCGCTGGTGGAGTTAGTGGTTACTTTATAAAACCTGCTAAAGCTTGGGAGAGACTTGTACTCTTCGGTTCAGGTTTGATGTTGGTTAACCCAAGTTATATAACTAGCGGTATAGGACTTGTTCTTCTAGGAGCTATATATTTACTTCAGCGTTCAAGCAAAGAAAAACTTGCATAAAAATAAATAAGCGCCGTTAGGGCGCTTATTTATGCGAGGAACATGGTAAGAAATGCGTAGTAGACCCCTCCAATAAAAGTCTACACAGCACACCACGTACTTCGCATCTAGTACTGAAAGTGGGTTGCCTCATAAGATAGTTTTATGAGACAACCCATTCTATCTATTTAAGTCTAATTTTTCTAAATCTATAATCCTTAGTGAGTCCTTTATTTTCTTCTCTATAGCTAATTTCCCATACTTATCTACTTCATTGCGGTCCTTAGGCCCATGATGTACAGATGCAGCGCCTCCTATACATCCCCCCTTGCAGGCCATTCCTTCTATGAAATTTTCCTTTAACCTATTTACCCTTGCCATTTTTAAAGCTTTATCACACTCAGCTAGGCCATCACAGCTAATCGCTTTAAACTCTGTATCCAACTTTTCCTCTTCTATCACATGTTTAATAGCCTCGGTTAAGCCTCCCGTACGAGCAAAGATTCTTCCATAGAAAGAAGCATTATCCAATGGATCTTCTATACATTCCTCTAGATTAATTTCTGCGGCATCTAACATAGAAGTAAGCTCCTCAAATGTAATTACATAATCGGTCCAGCCCTGTATATCTTCTTCGTTGATCTCCATCTTCTTCGCCGTACAAGGACCAATAAAGACTACCTTTGCATCCTCGTCCATCCTTTTAATTAGTTTTGATACCGCTATCATTGGTGAAACGGCACTAGATATATTATCTTCTAATTCTGGATAGTTATTCTTTATGTGTCTAACAAAGGCTGGACAGCATGAGCTAGTAATTAATTGCTTATCATCTATTTCCTTTGCAAACTCAACTGTCTCATGATAGGCAATAATATCTGCACCTAATGCAGCCTCAATTACATCATGGAATCCTAAAAGCTTAATGCCTCTTATCAATTGTCCAATTTTTACATGTGTAAACTGGCTTGAAATAGCAGGAGCAACGACGGCATATACCTTAGTCTCATTTTGCTTTGAAATCTTTAATTGCTCTACGACATCTACTATATAGGATTTGTCCATAATGGCACCAAATGGACATTTATAAACACAAGCTCCACACTGTACACACTTTTCATTATCAATAACTGCCTTCTTATCCTTATCTATATATAAAGCCTTTGCATCGCAAGCCCTTCTGCATGGTCTCATGACATCAGAAATAGCATTATATGGACAAACATTCTTACATTTACCACATTCTATACACTTCTTTGTATCTATATATGCTCTATGCCCTACATAGTATATGGCTGAAACAGGACATGCCTCGTGACACCATTTAGCTAGGCAGCCTCTACATGCCTCGGTAACGGTATAACGGTTTATTGAGCATTCATCACAGGCTATACTTATGATTTCAATATTGTTCTTGTTTTCGCTATCTCCACCTCTAGCTATTTTAACTCTCTCTTCTATTATTGCTCTCTCTTTATATACACAGCACCTTGTTCTAGGCTTAGGACCAGGGCTGATTTTTTCAGGAATAGTATCATATTCTTCTTCAAGTTTACCTTCCATGGCTTGCTTAGCTACTTCCTTTAAAACTTCATATTTAATTACCTGAACATCGTTTTCAAATCTTCTCATGATATTTCACTCCAAATCTTAAGAGTTAGTTTAATTTACCTATCAGACATCTACACCTTAAACATGCATCAAGTTAACATTTTTACCCAGTTTTTTCATAAGCTCTACTAATTCCTCAACAACATTAAGCTTTATACTCAAATCAATGGGTAAATCCGGATTTTGATGGGCAGGATTAATAGCCTTACCAACCCAAAGATTAATATCAGTACACTCTTCAATAAGTATCCTTGCAAGCATCGAAGCTCCATCTTTTTTCTCAGGTTTGTATACTGTATACTTGTCGCAAAAAAAATCAATAAAGCACCTTATTATTTCAACAGTTTTACTTAGGGTCAACACCCCTTCTGTTACCAAATCAATTCCATTTATTGCTGCAGTTGGAGGTATATCTTTATCTATGTATTCTATACTAGTAATTAATTCTTCATCTAGTTCCCTAGATGCTATTTTAGCAGCTGTCCCTCCACAGACTATTTTCTTCCCCTTTTGCTTCATTAACTGGTCTATTACATAGTTATCCATGGTTGGGTCCTTAGGTGGCCCTGTAAATAGATTAACTACCTCTGGAGCCCTTATTTTTATTGTTGCAACTGTTGTGTCATCACCTGGTTTATTTACATACAATTTATTACATGTATTAACAAGTCCCTTTGAGATATTTTTAGCACTTCTTACGTCCTTTGATAATTTTTCTAGATATTCAGCAACATTGTCCCATTGCCATCCAAGATTTAGAACGCCTCCTATACCGGCATGGACTACTCCATCACTTGTCATGGTTACTACGTCTCCCTCTTGAAGCATAAACTCGCTTTCTTTTATCAATTTCCCATTTATATTCTTGTCTGTCTTTTTTATATCTAATATCTTATTATCCCTTATAAAAAAGATGGGCGGATTGTCGCATTCTGCTATATATACCTTACCGTTGTTATATACCTTTACTATGGTAAAGGTTGAGTAGGCCAGTTTTCTAACCTTGCATACAGGTAAAGTATTACTAATCGTATCCACTGTCTCATAGATAGTAGATCCTTCCTTCAACATAGTTGCAGCAATCTTTGATGTGAGGGTCGCTAATATATTTGCTTTCACACCACTTCCCAGTCCATCGGCTAAAACAATTATTACGCTATCATTTGTATGAACTATTTCAACCTTATCACCACATAGTTCTTCACTATATTTGTTTAAGCTATCGTATGAAATATCTATAAAATAATTCACCTTAGATCACCATCTTCTGCTAATGCTATCATTTTTAGTTTTGTAAGGGTACTCTTAGTTTCTGCAGTAGTTTCTCCAAGCAAGCTAGCTATTTCCTGGGCTACCCTCATCTGCTTATCAATCACATTCTGAGCAGCCTTCACAGCATTTTCCTTTACCTTATTTAGCTCTTCTTTTTGCTTCTCTTCCATGGTTATATCCGTCATAATAACTAAAAGGAGATTTTGGTCGCTTAGATATAAAACGCTCTGAAGTAAAACCACATCGTAGCCTGAATAAACAATCTTCTTAGCAAGCTTATTCCCTTTATTTCTTATAACCTCCGCAAAGTCACTACTATCTATTAACATTGATATGGGTTTTCCCTTTATATAATCAGCATTTACCTTAAAAACCCTCTCAGCTGATGGGTTGAACTCAAGCACATTCAATTCGTCATTAAGTACAAAAATAAGATTTGGACTGTACTCAAAGATTATATTTGTTAAGCTTTCGGATTTATTTCTCATATAGGGTAGACATACGTTTTGATCCGCCTTACCCTCGAAGACTGCCTGGGCCTTTTCACGGCATGTATCATAGCCACAACTTCCACAGTTTAATTCGTCCTCTTTTTTGTATTTTCCCATTTTTCTTAGTATGGACTCAATCTCCTCTGGACCAGCTAGGTCTTTCTTTATCCTCTTATTAAAAAACAACTTATTCAGATTCATTTCATCTGATATATAAAGATCTCGTGTATCTGATATCTTTACCTTGTTTCTTACATAGTCCTTAACTCTTTTTTCTCTAATATAGAATGAATTTGAATCCTTAGCAGTACCTGGGCCGCCTATACATCCACCTTTACATATGTTAATCTCTATACAGACGCTGTTAAGTTCGCCCTTTTCAATGCACTCTAGTATCTCTCTACATTCATTGATTCCATTTACACTTATTAATTCATATGGGGAAATTTCTTCCTCAAAAATATTTTCTATTATATTGCCAGTCAAAGGAAAGCCACTTCCGCATTTATAGGAGTCCCTATCAAAATCATCGCTCTTTAATGATTTTAAATCTATATTTTCTTCTTCAAACCATGCTGCAAGTTCCTCATAGGTAAGCACGGCATCTATTGTAGTATCATGCTGAAAGTCCTTGGCCTCTATTTTCTTACTTATACAAGGACCTATAAAAACTAGAAAGCTATCCCCACCGTATATTTTTTTTAGGGTCTTACCATGGGCAATCATTGGAGATACTATTGGAATCATATATTCAATTAAGGATGGATAATAATTTTCTACTAATAGATTAGCTGAAGGGCAGCATGTAGTTATTATATTATCCTTTTTTTCCTTCTTAACATACTCTCTATATAATTTGCTAACTATCTCTGCACCCATGGCGGTTTCTTCAATATTAGCAAATCCAAGTCTTTTAAGCGCAGTAACGATCTGTCCAGCATCGAATATCTCAAATGATCCCATAAACGAGGGGGCCAAGCTTGCGATGACCTTTTTGCCACTCTTTATTGCATCCTTTACCAGTTTTAAATCACTTTCATAGTTTATAGCTCCTTGTGGACATGATGTCAAGCATTGGCCGCAATAGATACATGTTTTGCTTACCATCTCTGCTTGCTCATTCTTTATCTTAATGGATTTTAGTAAACAGTTTCGAAAACATTTATAGCAATTCTTGCAATTTGCTTTAGTTATATTTACATAATCCACATTTATAACCTCCCTGCAAGGTATTTATCAAAAAACTTATCGACCTCATCCTCTTTCACAGAAACGATCGAGTCATCGTCAAGCTTCACGGATACTGCCTTTGTACATTCTCCAAGACAAAAAGCCGCCTTCACTTCAATCTTTTTCTCTAGTTCCTTCTCTTTTATTATCTTTTGAAGATTTGATATGACATTGTAGGCTCCCTTTAAATGACATGCACTTCCTATACATACATTTATCTCTAACATTTTTATCACACCTTCTCTAATCATTTAGTTTGATTCAGTATACTACATACAGTATACATGCTTGTTATATTATTATCAATACCTTGTTTTTCTCTAATCTCTCTCTTCATTTCTTAGCTGCAAGTTTTGTGATTCATGTTGCAAATTACAAGGTTTAGAGTTATTTTTTAATTTCCAAAATCCAAGGTTTAACTAGGGATATATAGGCTAAAATAATTGATATTCTTCTCTTTAATAGCTATCTCGTATTACTTTAACTATGCAGCCTTTTGCAAAATCAATTTCATTTTTAGATAAGATTTATCTTGAAAAAATTTCTGCAAAATAAAAATTCTGAAACATGTTTCCCCTAAAAAATGGCACAAAAAAAGAATTCTTCTCGTTTAGAAGAATTCTTCTTATTTTTATTAATTATTTTTATTGATTTTCATTAGCTTTCAATTCTGCCTTCCAAGTTTCATATCTTTCAACTGTCCCCTTTACAGCAACACAAATAGCTTTTTGAGATAAACCATGGAATCTAAATTGAATTTTTTCAATTAGTTTTTCTACTCCATCTTCATGGATGTTATGTCCTACTATAATATCCTTTAAAAATCTCCTAGCTTCACTAGTAATCAAGGTACAGCTTGTATCTTCAATTATTCCTGTTTTGATATTTATAACGAGTCCTACGCCTACCACACTAACTAATTTTGCCGCTGAGATAGTACTTGGAAGCTTAGAATAGGAAATAAAATAAACTGTATCATCGTTATAAATCTTGTCCATATTTCCCTCCATTAAGACCTATTCATTATTAGATTTATAGAGATATGTAAGAGTTAGTAAACTCTCCACTAAATGAACATTCTCAACTATTACATTTTCAGGAACCTTTAAGTCTGTAGGTGTAAAGTTCCAAATCGCTTCAACTCCGCTTGAAACTAGTTTGTCTGTAACATCTTGAGCATTATCCTTATTTATACAAAGAATAGCTATATCAATTCCATTTTCCTTTATATACTCTCCAATATAGTCCATATCTTTAATTTCAATGTCCCTTATCTTTATACCGAAAAGCTTGGGATTGATATCGAATAAAGCCTTTACCTCAAAGCCAACCTTATCAAAATTTGTATAGTTTGCTAAGGCCTGTCCTAAGTTACCTGCTCCAACAATTATTGTCTTATAGGTCTTATCTAAACCTAAAATCTTACCTATTTCATAAAAAAGCTCTTCTACGTTATAACCGTAGCCTTGCTGTCCAAATCCACCAAAATTATTCAAATCTTGTCTTATTTGTGACGCTGTAAACCCAATTATATCACTAAGTTCCTTTGATGAAATTCGCTTTATATCTCTATCTAATAATTCCTTCAAATACCTATGATATTTGGGTAATCTTCTTATAACAGCCATTGATATCTTAGATCTTTCGCTCATATTCAACTACTCCTACTTATAAACTTTTTTAAAAAAATTATATCATCGGAAACATATTTTGTCAATTTATTGTCAATTAGCTAAACTCATTATTATCCATTAGATGGACTTAAAAAATACTTTCTATATATGGTGTTCAAATCATATATAGAATACTACATATTATAATATCATATAATTGATAGTCATTTCAATTATTAAATTCTTAAAATTCATACAATTATCTTATGTGTATAAATATATGTTATTATGTATTATCTTAAAATAGCAGAATTTACTGGGGTTTTGATTATGCAATCCCTTTAACTTTATGATAAAATAATTTATGATATCAAAATATAATACATTTTATAGATACTTTTTACAAAATTTAGTTTTCACCTTTAAAATGTATTTAATACCTAAACCCATATTATTCATAGAGAATTTAATGAAAGCTTTAGCAGTCAAAACTACTTGCATCGTTTCAAGTTTTCCATAAACAATCTGGGTTAATTTCATATATTTATAAACCCTTTAGGGAGGTTTCAAAATGATAGCAATCTCATGCACTAATATTAGTAAATCATTTGGGATAGATTTAATACTAAAAGATATTTCCTTTACAGTAAATATTGGAGATAAGGTAGGTTTGATCGGTAAAAATGGTGCTGGTAAATCTACTCTTTTTAAGGTTCTTACTGGTCAAATTCCCTATGATGAAGGTAATATATATGTATCCAAAAATTTAAATATAGGATATCTAAAGCAGGATCTAAACTTTGATAGTGAAAAAACAATATTTGATGAGTGCCTTTTGGTTTTCAATTTTCTAATTGAGATGGAAGAGAAAATTAGAGATTTTGAAAAAAGAATATCAGAACACTCAGATCATGAAAGTAATGAGTTCAAAAAACTTATGAATAATTATTCCAACCTTATGGATGAATTCAGTGATAAGAATGGATATGGTTATAAGAGTGAAATTAGAGGCGTTCTAAAGGGTCTTGGTTTTTCCGATGAGGATTTCGAAAAAACTGTGGATAAGCTTAGTGGTGGTCAGAAATCTAGACTCAATATTGCTAAGCTCCTACTTAAAAAGCCTAATATTCTTCTTTTAGATGAACCCACTAACCATCTTGATATTGATGCGATTAATTGGCTAGAAGGCTTTCTTAAAAGCTATCCTGGTACACTTTTTATAATTTCTCACGACAGATATTTTTTAGATCAAATTGTTGGAAAGATCTTTGAAATTGAAAATAGAAGTCTCCTCCAATTTGAAGGAAGTTATACCAAGTTCATTCGCTATAAGAAAAGCTTACATGATCAACAAATGAAGAAGTATCTTGAACAGCAAAAAGAAATAGCTAAGCAGGAAGAACTCATTAGAAGATTTAAACAACATGGTACTGAAAAGCTGGCCAAGCGTGCCAAGAGTAGAGAAAAAGTTCTTGATAGAATGGATATAGTTGAAAAACCTTTACTAGATGACAAGAAAACACGCATTAAACTTGAAACAAAAATCAAGAGCGGTAGAGAAGTCTTAAAGGTTAACGATCTATCTAAGTCCTTTGATGATCATCATCTATTTTCAAATATCGACTTTGATATATATAGATCAGAAAGAGTAGCATTAATTGGTCCAAATGGCATAGGTAAAACAACCTTATTTAAAATACTTTTAAATAAGATGAACTATGATGACGGGAATATCATTGTAGGTCATAATGTTTTCATGGGCTACTATGACCAGGAGCAGGAAAATCTAGAGAATGGTAATAATCTTATAGACGAAATTTGTAATGCAGATCCAAAGATATCAACCCCTGAAGCTAGAACCCTCTTAGCCTCATTTCTTTTTAGTGGTGATGACGTGTTTAAAGAGGTCGAAAATTTGAGCGGTGGAGAACGAAGTCGTTTATCTCTATTAAAACTAATGCTTTCAAAGTCCAACTTCTTGTTGTTGGATGAACCTACTAACCATCTTGATTTAGCATCCAAAGAGGTCTTAGAAGATGCTCTTTTAGAGTACGATGGAACTATTTTTACTATATCCCACGATAGATATTTTTTAAATAAAATATCAACTAAAGTTCTAGAGATATCTAGTGATGAAGTTAAAGAGTATTTAGGTAATTACGATTACTATATTGAGAAAAACAATGAACTTAAAAACATCACTGATGAAAATCCATCTGAAACTATGACGAAAACTAAGCAAAAGGAAGAGCGAAAACGAAAAAAGATGGAAGATGCTAAGAAGAAAAAAGAAAAGCAACTTATAAAGAATATAGAAGAAGAAATTGCTAATCTTGAATCGAGACAAGGTGAGTTAGAACTTTTAATGTGTGATGAGGATATCTATACTGATCCTCAGAAAAGTAAAGAAGTTCATGAAGAATATGAAGCGGTTAAGGAACAGCTAGAAAAATTATATATAGCTTGGGAAGAAAATTTTTAATTTTTTCCTAGACAATTACTGATTTTTAAGTATAATAATAGTAGATTCTTAATATGATAAGTTAAGAAAGTGTACAATAGAGCTTCAAGCAAAGCTGTCAATTTACACATATTCCAAATATCTAGTATTTGGATATGTATGAATTAAGTTTTTCTACTTGAACTCTACATAAGTGACGAATATTTTAAGAGGAGGAATACAAATGGTATTTGATAAGGTTAAAGAGATTATCATCGATCAATTAGGTTTAGACCCAGACACTAAGGTTGCTATGGAGACTTCTTTAATTAATGACCTTGAAGCTGATTCTTTAGATGCTGTAGAAGTTATTATGGCTATCGAAGATGAGTTTGATGTTGAAATCCCTGATGAAGATGCTGAGGACTTCAAAAACATCGGTGATATAGTAAAATACGTAGAAGAAAAGAAGTAGTCTGGAATTAATTCCAGACTTTTTTTTATTGTAGTCCACATAAGTAAATTCTAACTAAGGGACTCTCCTCACTATGAGGTTGTGGATAAAAATAGCATCTTACATTAAGTACTAACTTCTTATGAAATCTTAATTTATTCAATAATATATGTTCTTTATATGATTCCTTCTTAATCTTTATTTCCATTTCCCGGGAAATTTCGCCCTATCTCTTTTGTTTTCATATAATTATCTTACATTTCGACAGCTTATTTCATCAAATTTAATATTATGTATACCAAAAACAATAGTAATATTTTCTTCTATTTAAGCATATACATTTTATAAGGAATATTGTACACATCTGTATCCACATTTTTTCCACATTACCCACAGATTAATCCACAGGCTTTTTGAGGATTTTCACTTTTTTTATGTCTTTTATCCACATTATCCACATTTTTATCCACATTCGTAGTGTTGATTGTTAACAAATTAATAAACCTGTCTACGGTTTACATAAACAGGTTTTTGATCAATTATAGTTCACTATTTTTTTTGTTAATTTTTGGTATATAATCCCACTTTTCACATGTCGTTTTTCAGCACCTGGGCTCAGTTTCATAATAATTGCAATAATAATCATAAACTACAGGATTACTATTTAATTAATACCCTATATCTAATATCATAAACACATTTTATTTATAAAATAAACGGGTATTACCTATAATTAAATAGACAATACCCTACAAAAATTCTTTATATCTTTCCCCAGTATTCTACGCCTTTTTGTACTTTTCCCCAAGCTTAAGATTTGGTACAGCATTTAAGTACATGTCTGCATGATGTCCATTTATGTAGTCATAATAAGCAGCACACCCTATCATAGCTGCATTATCTGTACATAAAGATATTGGTGGAACCATTAACTCAAAGTTATTTTTCTTAGCTTCTTCTTCCAGTAGCTCCCTTAATCCACTATTGGCAGCTACTCCTCCTGCTATAACAATTTTATCTACTTCGCATTTCTTTGCAGCTGTTATAGTTTTATCTACTAAGACATCAATAACTGCCTGTTGAAAACTAGCAGCAACGTCTTCCTCAACAATTGGAACTTCCTTCATTTTAGAGCTATTAAGATAGTTTAAGACCGAGGATTTTAGTCCACTGAAGCTAAAGTCTAGACTATTATTTTCTAGGTAAGTTCTCGGGAAGGCTATGGCCTCCTTATTTCCTTTCTTAGAAAGCTTATCAATTAAAGGACCTCCAGGATAACCTAGACCTATTGCTCTTGCAACCTTATCAAAGGCTTCCCCTGCCGCATCATCCCTAGTTTTTCCAAGGACTTCATAAACACCATAATCTTTCATGTATACTAGATGAGTATGGCCTCCTGAAACTATTAAACATACAAAGGGCGGCTCTAAATCCTTATACTCAATGAAATTTGCATAGATATGACCTTCAATGTGATTTACTCCAACGAGAGGTTTATTTAACGAATATGCAAGGGATTTAGCTGTGGATAATCCCACTAACAATGCTCCCACTAAACCTGGACCATAGGTTACACCTATTACATCTATATCTTCAAATGTAACATTAGCTTCTTCAAGTGCTTCATCAATAACGTAGCTAATGTTTTCCACATGCTTTCTTGAAGCAACCTCAGGAACAACTCCTCCAAATTTCTTATGTAAGTCTATTTGAGAAGAAACAATATTTGAAAGTACTTCTCTACCATTCTTCACAACCGAAACCGATGTTTCATCACAGCTCGATTCCAAAGCTAGCGTAATTATATCCTTATCCATTTTCCCTTTCTCCTTTGTTCTTTTGGTAGTTTTTATTTCTTTAAGAGACTCTCTCCGAAAATACGAGTCTCGTTATATTTGTTTTGTCTTTCTATATTATATACTACTATTATTTCTTTAACCAATATTTTTGACCTTAAATTCCTATATTTTCTATTATAGTCATGTTCCCTTAAAGTTGTTTATCTATACTTTAAAGTAATTAACCTGGGTAGATTTATTCCTTTTTCGTTGTATTACTCATATTTCTTTCTTTCGTTAATCCCAAAACCTTATAATTCCCCATTGCTAGACCCGCGATTAAAAATGTATTGAGTATTGTTAAGAAAACCAGCTCTACAATAGAATTGTGGAACTTAGAACCATCATATAGAAATACACTTAAATGATGCAATGATACAACAAAAAAGGACGCAGCTAGATTTAGCATCTTTGGTATTCTTTTATTTACATTATTCAATAAGAATATTTCCTTTATAATTTGAGTAGTTAAATTAACAGCCATTACCATTGCTGTTACCGATGATAAATATTCAATACTAAAAAGGCCTAAATATCCCTCTTCCATTTTTACCTCCTGTTATTCAAGTTTATTTATTAATATATATGCTGGCTATCCTTTTTTTACACATAAAAAAAGATAAGGAGCAATTTCTCCTTATCTTTCTACTTTTAAATATTATGGATTATTTAAATCTGTTTACGATGTCCTTAAATGTAAACTTTGCATATAACTCAATTTCCTCATTTATTCTATCAGAATCTTCAAAGGTATTTAGGATTAGTAAGACGCCTTCAACATAGGTTGTTGCTATTATTTTAGATATAAAATCGCTATCTATACTCAATCCAATTTTTTCAATCTTATCAAGCAAACCCTTAATACGCCTTTCAACTAATTCTAAAAATTCTTTCTTAGCACTTGCAAACTTAGTACCTTCACTTCCATTAATAATTATTAGAAGTTCGTCCCTGTATTCTTCATTAATTTCTATTATCCTTTTAGTAACCTGCTGCGCAATATAGTTCTTTCCATCCTTTCCATGTAAGGAAATTTCTTCATCGTTAATTACTTCTTTCATCTTATTAAAAGTAGGATTTACAATTGTATAGAACAAGTCCTCTTTATTATCAAAATATCTATACAGATTTCCTACAGTCATACCACTTCTTTTTGCTATATTTCGCATAGAGGAATTTTTAAAACCGTTTTCTCTAAATTCACCAATTGCAGCCTTTAGTATATTATTCCTAACTTCTTCCTTTAAAACTTGCATATCAAACACCCATTCTTTTTCGAGTCATTTATATAGGGGTTATATAGTAAAACTTAATTTATATATGTACAAATACTCAATGTTTCTGGGAGTTTTGGACGTGTATAAATTAAAGTCTTTACTTAAATCCCTATAGAGAGTTCCAAGTAAATCTTAATTTATCCATATCAAAATACCCGATGTTTCTGGGGAGTTTTGATGTGTATAAATTAAAGTTTTGACTGGAATCTCTATATTTTCTTTTATCTTATATTAACATAGCCTCTATGTCAATTTTCCTATGCTATGATAAGTTATTACTCATACCTCAAGGCGTCAATCGGATCTAATTTAGCTGCTTTATTTGCTGGGTATATTCCAAAGAATATACCTACTCCTGCTGAAAATATCCACGCAATAAGTATAGTCACAGGAGATACAGTCGGTGGTATCTTGATAAAGCTCGATATTATAAATGAAAGTCCTACCCCTAAAATCGTTCCAATCATTCCACCAATACCTGATATTATTATTGCCTCAACTAAGAACTGAAGTAATATATCTCTATGTCTAGCTCCAATAGCCTTTCTAATACCGATCTCCCTAGTTCTTTCAGTTACAGATACTAGCATAATATTCATAACACCTATTCCACCAACTAACAATGAAATAGCAGCTATGGCTCCGACAACCAGTGTCATTACGCCCGTAATCTTATTTGCACTTTCCATTTGACTCTCAGCACTATAACCTCTATATTTTTCCTTTCCGACATTATCGTGGCGTCTTTCTATAAGTTTTATCATTCGGTCCAAAGTTTCCTGGATATTTACTCCCTGTTCTAAATTCATCGCTATACCATATATCCTATTACCTACACCAAACATCTTTTCCACTGTTGAAATCGGAACATAAATCTCAGGAGCCTGTTCTCCTCCAAAACCAGGAAATAGTGTTTGTTTATCTTTATAAACTCCAACTATGACAAATGATGCATTTCTAGAGTGGGTACTAACTATAAGTTTTTCACCTAGAACATCGGTTCTCCCAAAGTTCTCTAAAGCCATTTTTTCATCTATAATTACTATATTCCTCTTTGCCTTTACATCTCCCTCAATAATATACCTGCCCTTTATAATTTCTTTTTTTTCAATTCTATTATATTCTTCATTTGCCCCTTTTATCTGTATACTTATTCTCTTCTTATCTGACAATACTTCTCCACTGGTTTGAAATCCATTTGACATAGCATCGATTTCGTCCTTAAACGCCCTCCTTAATGCCTTCATATCTGCTCGGTTAAGATAATCTCTGGATGTAGGATTTTTTCTCCAATTTGTTGTTAGATATACTCTGTTTACTCCAACTCTTTCAAATTCCTTATTCATCATGCTTTTACTTCCCTGTCCCAAGGCAACTACAGCAATAACTGAAGAAATTCCAATTATTATCCCGAGCATTGTCAGTAGTGACCTCATTTTATTTACCCATATTGCATTAAGGGCCACCTTTATACTCTCAAGAAAGTTCATTAAATCCACTCCTTCAGCTTGTAGCTGTTTTCTTATCTTCCACTATCTCTCCGTCTTTAAAGGTTATGACTCTTTTAGTTTTTTCCGCTATATCGGACTCATGGGTTACTATAACAATAGTAGCTCCTTCATCGTTTAATTTTTTAAATATCTCCATTATTTCATCACTAGACTTTGAATCTAGATTACCCGTTGGTTCATCGGCTAAGATAACTACTGGCCTATTAACTAATGCTCTAGCAATGGCTACCCTCTGTTTCTGTCCCCCCGAGAGTTCATTTGGCTTATGATCTATCCTATCTCCAAGACCTACCCTCTCAAGGGCTTCTATTGACCTTCCAGTCCTTTCCTTAGAGTGAACATTTGCATAAAGCATAGGTAGTTCAACATTTTTAAAAGCAGAGGTTCTTGGTAATAGGTTAAAGGATTGAAATACAAATCCTATTTTTTTATTTCTTATCTGAGCCAATTCTAATGCATTTAGTTCATCAATTTTAGCATCATCAAGCTCGTATTTGCCATCGGTAGGTTTATCCAGGCATCCTAGAATATTCATCATTGTTGACTTTCCTGAGCCCGATGGCCCCATTATAGAGACAAATTCTCCCTCTTCTATATTAAGACTTACACCCTTAAGTGCTTCAACTTTGATGTTACCATTACTATACACCTTCCACAGGTTCTCAATTCTTATCATTTTTTCCTTCCCCTCTTTACTTATGATCCCATGTTAACATTAACACTCTCACCGTCTTTAATTCTTTCCGTAGGGTTTAGTATAATAACATCCTCTTCCTTTAAATCATCGGCAATTATTTCAATAATCATGTCACCTTCAATCCCAGTTTCTACGGCTATTTTCTTAGCCTTATTATCCTTTACAAGAAACACACATTTTTCTCCGCCCTTTTCTGTATATATTGCTTCGTGGGGTAGCACAAGTACGTCTTTCTTATTTGCCGTATTTATTTCTACATTTGCAGTAAAATTAGGCTTGAATCCTGTATTCTTGTCATTAATATCTATCTTAACCTTTACAACAGTCTCTGTCCCTTGTCCATTCTTGTCAATAAATGCATTTGGTGCTATGTATGTTACTGTTCCCTTATACTCTTTTCTTGCCATTCCATCATTAGTTACCTTTACTGGCTGACCTAATTTTATTTTTCCTATATCGTATTCACTTATATTGGTCACTACCTCTAAGTTATCTGTATCTTCAATTTTAAACATTAATGTATATGAATCTACAATAGACAGGTCTGATACCTTTTTCTCTGTTATAGTTCCATCTATAGGACTCATTATATTGGTCTTCTTCGTGTCGGATTTTTTCTTATTTATACTAAGCTCCATAGACCTTATTTCTTTTTCCTGCATCCTTACTTCCGATAGATTATCGGCATCATCATATTTTTTCTTAGCAAGTAAATAATCATTATATGCCTTTTCTTTAGAGCTTTTTGCTTCATCAAGATCCTTTTTACTTATTACCCCTGCTTCAAGAAGATCCTTTCTATCTTGGTAAGTCTTCAGTTTATCCTTATATTCTATCTCAGCATTTCTAAAAGTAGTTTCTAAATTTCTCTTGTCCTCTTTTCTAAGGCGATTTAGCTTATCCTTTGCAATTTCCAATTTTATTTGGCTCTGATTAAGCTCATATTCAATATCTTCTGAGTCGAGACTAGCAAGAAGGTCACCTTTTTTTACCTTATCACCTTCTTCTACAAATACGGACTTTATCTTACCTGCTAAATCAGATGTAATTTCTCTATGGTACTTAGTAACAACTGTACCACTTGTGAAAATATTTGACTCAATATCCTGCTTCACAACCTGAGTAGTTTTGACTTGCATCCCCGTTCCTTGTTTCTTAGATTTCGTGGCTCTTACAACCCCTAGTGAAGCAAATGATACAACCAGTACTACTGTTAAAATAATAAATATAGTCCTTTTTCTCATCTTTTTCATTTCCTTCCTCCCCCATCAAATATAATATTTTAGTCTCCAAGAATTATAGACGCTTAATATAAAAAAAGCCCTTCAATATTTTTTTATATAGAGAGTTCCAAATAAATTAGAGTTTTGACTGAAATCTCTATATTTACATTTCTCTAACATTATATACCAGTTTTTATCGCAAATTTATTAAAATATTCTTACAACTTATCCAAAAATAAAAACGGTGAAATATCTCATTCCATCGTTTTAGCTAAATTTTGCTTCGAAAAATAAACTCAAAAAAATAGAGAGACTATATCAACTAGCCTCTCCACATAATAATCGCATCTTCATTATTGTCTTGATAGTACTTTGGTCTTTTTCCACAGGGCACAAACCCAAGCTTCGAATAAAGACCTATCGCAGGTATATTGCTCTCTCGAACCTCTAGGGTCATTCTATGTATTCCTAGGTTCTCAGCAAATTCTATCATGGCCTGCACTAAAAAGCTTCCTAATTTTTTATTTCTAAATTCCTTGTGTATTGCTATATTTGTAATGTGACCTTCATCTATTATAGTCCACAGTCCTCCGTAACCGACTATTTTGCCACCGTACTCTATTACTAGGTATTTTGCTAACTGATTATCCCTTATCTCCCTTTCAAATGACTCTCTAGCCCAAGGAGTCGTAAAGCATATCCTTTCAATCTCCATTACGGCATCTAGGTCATCTAGAGTCATTTCTCTAACCCCTATATTACTCATCTATTTCACTACACCTTTTCATTTTTTCTTCATATTGTCTTTCTGCTTCTGACTTTCTTAAATATACCGGAGTAATGCTATGATACGAGTCAACCTCTAATTCATTTCTTTTCATTTTATCAACGGCAAGCTGAGCAATAGAAGAAGCTCTTTGCATATTTATAAACTCAGGGGCAAATAAGGCTTTATCTCCTAAGTTATTGATGATTTCTTCCCTATATTTACTTACTCCATCTCCAAGAAAGATAACTTTTTCTTCCCTTTTCTTTAACTCTCCTATAAGTTCATCTATACTCAGGGGGGCTTCCTTCACGATTTCTTTAAGCTCATAATCTATCCATTTATATACCCCTGTGTAAACCTGGCTTCTCCTTGCATCCATTATTGGACAGATAAGTTCTTCACTATATGTAATATTATATGCGAGTCCCTCTAGGCTTGAAACTCCAATTATAGGAATATTTCTTGCGTGAGCTAATCCCTTAACCGTTGCAATACCTATCCTGACCCCAGTAAAAGATCCAGGACCCCTTGATGCTGCTATATAGTCGATATCTTCCATTGATAAATCTAAGGTAGATAATAGTTCCTCAATAATAGGCATAAGCTTCTGAGAATGGGTCATTGGACTGTTTATAGTATATTCACCTAAAAGCTTTTCTTCATTCATTACAGCTACAGTAGCTACAAGGGATGACGTATCTATAGCCAGCATATTCATTATTTAATCAACTCCTCAACTATTCTTTCATAATGCTCTGTTGTTGCCTTAAAATGAAATTCTCTACTATTTATCTCTTCGCCATACTTTATTTCTACCCAAAGATGCTCGTCCGGAATTAATTCTCTTATCTGAGATGCCCACTCTACTAAGCAAACTCCATTACCATAAAAATACTCTTCATATCCTATATCGTACATCTCTTCCATATCCAATATTCTATATACATCGAAATGGTAGACAGGAAGTCTTCCATCGTATTCGTTTATTATAGTAAATGTAGGACTTGTTACATCCTCATCCACATCTAGACCCTTAGCTATAGATTTACTAATAGTAGTTTTTCCCGCACCCAGGTCCCCTGTAAGGCATACCATATCACCACTTCTCAAAAGCTTTCCTAGTTTATATCCTATTTCCTTAGTTTCTTGTTCATTTCTGCAAATAATCTTCTTCAAATCTTCACCTCTATTCGATCCGTACTGGGTTTAAACATATTATCTCCATAATACAATAGATTATATAAGTAGACAAGAGGGTTATTTTCAAAAAAAGAAAGAGGGCTGTCCTCATAAAAGCTTCTTATGAGTTCAGCCTCCAGACATTTCAGAATAAATAAAGAAGAAGTTCATCATTCTGAGATATCCTTTATATCTTTTCTATATTTCCTAATTGCCTATAATAAATAACTAAGAGTTCATCTAGTTCCTGACTCATTCTAACAACTTCAGTCTCTGTAGGTTTACTTGCCGTACTTAAATATTTCTCAAGATCTCTTCTAAGTAAATTAATCTTATTTACCAAATCTCTATTCTTATGAAGTCTTAGCATATAATCCCACCCTCCAAATGGTATAAGTGCAGGTATAAATATTCTTATGTAGATAATATTTATAATATATATACCATATTTTCTGGAGTTTAAACAATTATTTCCTGGGACTTTTTTCCTACTTCTTGTAAACTACTTTCCCATCAATAATTGTGTATAATACTTCTGACATTAGATCAAATGGATGCTTATCCCATACAACTATATCTGCATCCTTGCCTTCCGTAAGGCTTCCAACTCTATCCTCAAGCTCTAAAATTTCGGCTGCATTTATAGTTATGGCCTTTAAAGCCTCTTCTTCCTCCATGCCTGCCTTAGCGGCTAAAGCAGCACATAGATTCAGATGCTTTAATGGGATTACAGGATGATCTGTCATGATAGCTACCTTAACTCCAGCCTTACTTAGTACTCCTGGTGTGTCAAAGGTTAAGTTCTTAAGCTCAAACTTAGACCTTTCACCAAAGCTAGGTCCAACTACTGCAGTTAAACCTTCGTTTTTGATATGATGGGCAATTAAATGTCCTTCCGTACAATGCTCTAGGGTTAACTTAACTCCAAACTCCTTAGCTATTCTTATTGAAGTTAGTATATCATCTGCTCTATGGGCATGGGCCTTAAGTGGCATCTCACCGTTTACAACCTTAAGCATTGACTCCATCTTCATATCAAATGCAGGTCTCTTCGAACTATCATCTCCTGCATCCTCAAGCTTTCTCTTGTACTCATTGGCCTTCATTAGAGTTTCTCTTAATAAAGACGCCGTAGCCATTCTAGTCATAGGTGCTTTATTCTTATCATTGTACACCCTTTTTGGATTTTCTCCAAAGGCACATTTCATAGCTATTGGCTCTTTAACTATCATATCATCTATTCTATCACCATATGTCTTTATTGCAGCAAACTGTCCACCAATCACATTGGCACTTCCAGGACCAGTAGCTACACATGTTACTCCACCTTCTCTTGATTCTTCAAAACTTCTATCTAGTGGATTTATTGCATCGATGGCTCTAAGCTCAGGTGTTATAGGGTCCGTCATTTCATTTCCATCTGCACCTTCAAAACCAATAGCATCCTCCCACATTCCTAGATGACAGTGAGCATCAATAAATCCTGGCATTACGATTTTCCCTTCTGCATCAATAACCTCTGCATCAAGGGGTGCAACGACATTTTCTCCTATTTCCTTTATCTTACCTTGCTCAATTAATATACTAGCTTTTTCGTAAACTTTACCATCCATAGTAAAAACTTTTCCGTTTTTAATAAGTAACATTATTATCCCCTCCTGTAACTATTCTAGGTCAGTTGCAGTTTCAAAAAAATATTTAAGAAATTATAAATATTCTGAAATAATTCCGTAAATCTATGGCTCTATCTGCCTACTAACCCATATATTATAATATTTAATTCAACATATACATATATTATCCTTCTTTTATGTATTAATTTTTTTATATGTTATTTCGTCTTTTGTAATCAGCCCCGGTGGGTTTAAGAATGCAGCTCAAAGTTTTAAAATTCAGGCGATTTGGCTAGTGCTAAGTCGCCTGAATTTTAAATAACGCAGAAATTCGTCATTCTGAGACATCCTCCTGCTAATCACTGTATATATTCTTACAATTGGTTTCCTTAACAAAGAATATGAATATAAAACCTATTACTGCAGATATAAAGGAATACATAAATGCTTTATGATATAATTCAACGGGAGGTAGGATTCCTCCGAAATTATCAAATACTTTTCCTAATAGCGGCGGCAGTATAGCTGCTCCAAAGAACCCTCCTATGTTTACTACTGAAGTAGAAATACCAGCTATTTCAGGCGGATTTACTTCTTTAGCACATGCCCATCCTAGTACAAATGCAGGACATGTAAATCCTAATACAAATAATAAGGGCATTAAAATTCCTACTGGAGGCTTTCCTCCACCTACAAAGACTAAGATTCCCCAACATATCACATATACAGCGCCAAATGTCATCATAGGAAGCTTTCTTTTTTTAATACTATCAGAAAACCTACCAATAACTATACTTCCTATAGCTATTCCTAGTACTGCGGCCATTGTATAATTCGCAGCCTTTACCTTAGGAATATCATATACTGCTGCTAAGAAGGTTTCTCCCCAAGACCCTGAAAGTGTAACAAAAGCTCCGAAGAAGCCTGCAAACACCACGAATCCAGGCCAAGTTCTTGGATTCGATATGACCTTTACTAATCCTTTAATAAGATTTGGATTTTTGCCTGAAGCTTTCTTTATATCCTTGCCTTCTATTTCCGCTATAGAAGGAAGCCCCATTTCTTCTGGAGTATTTCTAGCAAGTAGATAGCATAGAAGTGCAATTACAATGGATATTACACCTATAACTGCAAATGATACCCTCCAGGTCAAATACCCAACCATTATTACTAAGGGAGTTTTAGCAAGGATCCCACCAATATTTCCTACAAATGAAGTCATCCCTGACATTGTTCCAAATTCACTTTCCTTAAACCACTTGGACTGAATTTTAAGGATAGATATAAATACAACCGATACTCCTAATCCTACCAATAGTCTTCCGGCAAATGCCCAAAATATCGTAGGAGCGTAGCCGAAAACTATTGAACCTATACCCGCTACCAGTGTTCCTACCGTTACAGTTTTACGGGCTCCCAGTGAGTCAGCAAGCATTCCCGAAGGAATCTGCATAAGCATATAGGCATAAAAGTATGTTGATCCCAGATTTCCAAAGGTAGTTCCAGTAATATTAAATGCATTTACCAGTTCATCTTTAACTACACCAACGGCCAACCTATGGAAAAAAACTACTACATAAGCCAAGGCCAGTACTCCCCATACAACCCAGCGATAGGACATAAGCTTATTAACCTTATTATTATCTAATTGTGACATTAAACCTCTCCTCTCAAGCTTTGCCTATACCTGTTTGATACTTAATGAAACCTTGCCTCTGCCTAAATCTAGACCAATGATTTTTACCTTAACCTCATCTCCAACAGAAACTACATCCATAGGATTCTTGATGAATTTATTACTTAGCTCTGAAATGTGTACAAGTCCATCTTGCTTAACGCCTATATCAACAAATGCTCCAAAATCAACTACATTTCTAACCGTACCAGTCATTATCATATCTAGTTTTAAGTCTTCCATCTTTAAAACATCACTTCTAAATACTGGCTTTGGCATCTCTTCCCTTGGATCTCTACCTGGTTTCTTTATTTCTTCAATTATATCCTTTAGTGTTGGAAGTCCTACTTCTAGTTCTTCAGCTAATTTTATAATTTTCTTCTCAATAGTTTTTGATTTATCCTGTTTTTCATTATTGTCTTTAAACTTATAATTAGCTAAATCCTTTAGGGATTTTACACTTTTCACATTGCTTTTATTTTCATTAGAAGTATTATCTTCTTCTATTTTGTATTCCATTATTTTTTCATCTATGTTTCTAAGCTTTCCTTCTTGGATGTCATCCTTTGTATAACCTAGCTTTTCTATAAACTTCATAGTAATATCATAGGACTCTGGATGCACAGCTGTATTGTCTAATCCGTTATCCCCATCGGAAATTCTAAGGAAACCTGCACATTGTTCATAGGCCTTATCCCCTAATCTTTTAACCTTCTTTAGTTCCTTTCTATTAGAAAATTTGCCATTTTCTTCTCTATAGGCAACTACGTTCTTAGCTATTGCCGAAGATATCCCTGATACATAGCTAAGTAATGAAGGTGAAGCTGTATTTAAATCTACACCTACACTGTTTACACAGTCTTCAACTACGTTCTTCAAGGTTTCCCCTAATTTACCTTGATTTAGATCATGCTGATACTGACCAACACCAATACTTTTCGGGTCAATTTTCACAAGCTCTGCAAGGGGATCTTGCAGTCTTCTTCCTATGGATATAGCCCCTCTGATAGATACGTCTACATCTGGATATTCCTCAGTTGCCAGCTTTGATGCGGAATAAACAGATGCGCCTGCTTCACTGACAATTGTATAGTATACTTCTTTATCTATATCCTTTAGCATTTCTGCTACTATTAGCTCTGTCTCTCTAGAAGCCGTACCATTACCAATAGGAATGATGTTGATATCGTATTTCTCTATAAGCTGCTTCATAGTCTTCTTTGATTCTTCTACCTTATTTTGAGGTTCATTAGGATAAATAGTAGTATATTCCAACAGCTTACCTGTTTCATCTAGTACTGCAAGCTTACATCCCGTTCTATAACTAGGGTCAATAGCCAGTACTCTAACATCTTTAATAGGTGGTATTAACAATAATGGTTTTGTATTTTTTCCAAATACCTTTATTGCCTCTTCCTCAGCCCTTTCCGTAAGACTGTTTCTTACCTCCCTCTCAATGGATGGAGCAATAAGTCTTTTATAGGAGTCGTCTATTGACTGAGTTAAGGCTTCAGTGGTAATGGCCTTAGTATTATGTATAACCTTATCCTTTAAATAGCTTAATATCTTTTCGTCAGGACTTATCACCTTAACCTTTAGTATCTTTTCCTTTTCTCCTCTATTTACAGCCAAAATCCTATGATTAGCGATCTTACTAACGGCTTCACTGAAGTCATAGTACATTTCATAAACAGTCTTCTCATCGCCGTCTGCAGCCTTAGAAGTGATTGTACCCTCTCTGAAATTTAAATTCCTTATTTTTTCCCTGTACTCAGCATTATCCGATACAATTTCTGCAATTATATCCTTTGCACCATTTATGACATCTTCGATTGTTTTTACCTCTAGCTCCTCATTAATAAATGGTTTTGCTAAATCCTCTATCGTTCCCTCTACTATTTCTTGATTTAATATCAATTCAGCCAGTGGCTCAAGGCCCTTTTCTTTAGCCTTTGTAGCCCTTGTCCTTCTTTTTTGTTTAAAGGGCCTATACAGGTCTTCTACCCTTTGAAGAACCTCTGCTTTAAGTATATCTTTTTTAAGTTCTTCAGTTAATTTTCCCTGCTCCTCTATTAACCTAATTACCTCTTCCTTTCTTGACTCCAGGTTTCTAAGGTATGTAAGTCTTTCATTTAAGTCTCTTAAAACCTCATCACTCAAACCACCTGTTATTTCTTTTCTATACCTCGCAATAAATGGTATAGTATTGCCGTCGTCAATAAGCTCTATTGTCTTAACTACCTGAGATTGCTTTAACTTAAACTCTGAAACGATTTGTTTTACTATTAAATCCACCGTATTCTCTCCTCTCTTTCTGGTTTATTATATCATTAATAACTACTAGCTTCTAGCCACTGGCTATTAGTAAGACTCTAGTCATGTCTTTTGTGCTATTTATCCATTACTATAACCCTAGCCAGCCTGTAACCAAAAAATCAGACAGAGGATAAACCCCTGCCTTTATTATCTACATATTCCTTTGCTTTAAGTACTCATCAATAAAGGAATCTAACTCACCATCCATTACTGCACCAACATTACCAACCTCTGCATTGGTTCTATGGTCTTTAACTAAATTATAGGGATGAAAAACATAGGAGCGTATCTGACTCCCCCAAGCAATTTGACTATAGTCTCCCTTAAGGTCATCTATCTTCTCCATCTGTTCAATTTCTTTTAGCTCAATCAACTTTGCCATAAGCATTTTCATGGCAGTATTTTTATTACTATGCTGCGATCTTTCATTTTGACATTGCACAACTATCCCTGTAGGTATATGTGTTATTCGAACAGCCGACTCTGTTTTGTTAACATGCTGTCCTCCTGCTCCAGATGCCCTATAGGTGTCGATCTTAAGATCTGCTGGATTTATGTCAACATCTATGTTATCATCAAGCTCCGGCATTACATCCACAGATGCAAAGGATGTATGTCTCTTACCCGATGGGTCAAAGGGAGAAATCCTAACTATTCTATGGACTCCCTTTTCTGCCTTTAGATATCCGTAGGCATTTTCTCCTTGAATCAATATAGTAACACTCTTTATTCCAGCCTCAGTGTCCGGCAGTATATCTAATGTCTTTACACTATACCCCTTCTTCTCACTCCATCTCGTGTACATTCTTAGAAGCATTTCAGCCCAATCCTGTGCATCAAGCCCACCGGCTCCAGAATGTATAGAAAGCATAGCATTGTTTTTATCAAATTCTCCGCTTAGTAGTGTTTCTATCTTTAACTTATCTATAGCCTCTGTGAGTTCCTTTATTCCCTTAGAAACTTCCTTTTCCACCGACGAATCCTTTTCTTCGATGCCCATCTCTGCTAAGAGTCCAAGTTCTTCCCAGTCAGAGTATAGCTTTTCAAATCTTAATATCTTATCCTTAAGCCTCTTAGATTTTTGTAAAATCTTTTGAGCTTCATCTTGATTATCCCAAAAGTCCTGCTCCATCATCTTTTCTTCAAGCTCTGAGATCTGAATTTTTAATGCATCTATGTCAAAGTGAAACACTCAGTTCTTTTAAAGATTCTTCAAGCCTATTTAAATCCAATAAGCTTTGTTCTAATATCAGCATTCCATCACCTCAATTTAAGATTCCCCTATTGCTCCTTACCACAACACTTCTTATATTTCTTACCACTGCCACATGGACACGGTTCATTTCTACCAACTTTTTTCTCTTTTCTAACAACGGTTTTAGGTTTTCTGTTTGCTACTCCATCTCCCCCGGAAGTGTTAGTTATTTCAGCAACCTTCTCACGCTTGGTTTCTGTTTCTATTGTTACGTTGAATATATATTTTACAATATCCTCCTGAATATTATTTGTCATCTGATTAAACATATCAAAACCTTCCATCTGATATGCCCTTACTGGGTCTTCGTTACCTATAGCCCTAAGTCCTATACCCTGCTTAAACTGATCCATAGCATCTATATGATCAATCCACTTGGTATCAACTATTCTAAGTAGAATAACTCTTTCAAGCTCTCTCATTCTCTCTTCTGTAATTTCTTCTTCCTTCTTATCGTATAAATCCTTTGCGATGTTTAATATCCTCTCACTAAGTGTCTCTTTAGTCAAACTTTCAATATCATCAAACTCAAGGCTTTTCTTTGGAAGGAATAATACATGAAGATGGTCTTCAAGTCCCTTTAAATCCCATTCTTCAGGATAGTTTGCATCGGCCGTATATATATCTATGGACTCGGTTACAAGATTTTCAATCATTCCCCAGATATGATCTCTAAGGTTCTCTCCTTCAAGAACTCTCTTTCTTTCATTGTATATAATTTCCCTTTGCTTATTCATTACGTCATCATATTGAAGGACATGCTTTCTGATACCAAAGTTTCTACCTTCAACTCTCTTTTGAGCAGTTTCTATGGATTTTGAAAGTAGTCTTGCTTCTATTGGTTCGTCATCTTCCATTCCTAGTTTATCTACTATCCCTTGGATTTTCTCACTACCAAATAGTCTCATAAGATCATCCTCTAAGGATATATAGAATTGAGATGAACCAGCATCTCCTTGACGACCAGCACGACCCCTTAGCTGGTTATCGATCCTTCTGGACTCATGTCTTTCTGTACCTATTATGCAAAGACCACCGGCCTCTTTTACCTTTTCTGCTTCTTCATCGGTTACCTTTTTCATATTCTCATATAGACCCTTGTAAAGTCTTCTAGCTTCTAAAGCCTCTTCATCATCGGTGTCATTAAAGCTCGTAACCATTGAAATAGCATTTTCTGAAAAACCCTTTTTCTTTAATTCATCCTTTGCCATGTACTCAGCATTACCGCCAAGTACTATGTCTGTACCTCTACCAGCCATGTTTGTTGCTATTGTAACTGCACCGAAACGGCCTGCCTGAGCAACTATCTCTGCTTCCCTCTCATGCTGCTTAGCATTCAATACTTCATGCTTTATGCCCTTCTTTTTAAGAAGTTGGCTTATGAATTCTGAGGTTTCGATGGATATAGTACCAACAAGAATTGGCTGACCATGTTTATGTCTCTCTTCTATTTCTCTAACTACGGACTTAAATTTACCTAATAACGATTTATATACTGAATCGGACAAATCTTTCCTTATAATAGGTTTATTAGTTGGCACTACCACAACATCCATGCCATAGATATGCTTAAATTCTTCTTCTTCAGTTTTTGCAGTACCAGTCATACCCGAAAGCTTTCTATACATTCTGAAGTAATTTTGAAGAGTAATAGTGGCCAGGGTCTGGGACTCTCTTCTAACTTCAAGCCCTTCCTTGGCTTCTATAGCTTGATGAAGCCCATTGGAGTATCTTCTACCAAACATAAGTCTACCTGTAAATTCGTCAACAATTACAACTTCCCCATCCTTCACAACATAATTGATGTCTTTTTTCATAAGGGTATGGGCCTTAAGTGCTTGATTTACATGGTGAGAAACCTCCATATTTTTAGGATCTGCAAGGTTCTCAAGGGCGAAAAACTTCTCTGCCTTTGGTATTCCATCTTCATCTGTTAAAACAGCAGAATGTGCTTTTTCATCTATTGTATAATCTACTTCCTTCTTTAGTGTTTGTATAAATGAATTGGCTATAAAATATAGGTTTGTAGATTTATTTCCTGCACCGGAAATAATAAGAGGAGTTCTTGCCTCGTCCACAAGTATACTATCTACCTCATCGACGATTGCATAGTTCAGCTCTTTTTGTACCCTTTCCTCTTTGTAAATAACCATATTATCCCTTAGATAATCAAAACCAAATTCATTATTTGTTCCATAGGTTATATCTGCCTCATATGCTCTTCTTCTTTCTTCAGTAGTCTGACCATGAACTATACATTCAACTGAAAGACCTAAGAAGGAGTACACCTTTCCCATCCATTCCTTATCACGACTTGCCAGATAGTCATTTACAGTTACTAGATGAACACCTTTACCACTAAGGGCATTTAGATAAACAGGTAATGTAGCCATTAAGGTCTTACCTTCACCGGTTTTCATCTCCGCAATACGTCCTCCATGAAGAACTATTCCGCCAAGGATTTGAACCCTATAATGTCTCATACCAAGGGTTCTAACGGCAGCCTCTCTAACAACGGCAAAGGCCTCGGGTAATATATCATCAAGTGATGCTCCGTTTGCTAATTTATCTTTAAAGTATTTTGTTTTATTTTTTAATTCTTCATCGGATAATCCTTGCATCTCTGGTTCAAAAGCTTCAACCTTATCTACCGTCTTCATCAAACGTTTTACTTCTTTATCATTGAAATTTCCAAATATCTTTTCTAGAAAACTCATTCATCTCATCCCTTCACTACTCTTATAGATCAATGTCCTCGGGCCTAATATTTGCCCCCTTACCTTTTCCTGATCGAATGCTAGTCAAAACTATATGTGTTTTTTAGAATTTTTGACCTATATTAGTATAAATATAATAAAATCTTCAAATATATATTATATCACTAAATTGTGTGATTATTGTGTTGATTTTATGTTTTCTTAGTTAATTTTTGATTACAAAGATGTTTTATACAAGCTTCGTCTGGACTATGAAAAAGAGACAGGTTCCCCCTGCCTCAGGCTGTCTTCTCTTTACATTTTCCCTCTATATCCGACACTAACCATTCTGCTCTTTGTGATCAAATATGGTTTAATCATTTGACCTTGAACAAGAAGTATTATTCCTAAGGACATGAATATATCTCCTATACTTATAACCTTTGCCATAGGATATGGCTTAGGTATAACAATATACTTTCCTAGATGCTTTGTCCAATTTGTAACCTGATCTATAGCCATATAATTTGTAATATCTCCACTTTTTATACCCTCTATCATATTTTGTAACCCTGCAAGTTCTAATCCATCA
This sequence comes from Wukongibacter baidiensis, assembly GCF_050888315.1. Classification (NCBI taxonomy): domain Bacteria; kingdom Bacillati; phylum Bacillota; class Clostridia; order Peptostreptococcales; family Caminicellaceae; genus Wukongibacter; species Wukongibacter baidiensis. The sequence continues at coordinate 4,323,913 of NZ_CP138202.1, read as the reverse complement.
AGACTTATCGGCATTTTATTTCCGTTCATAATTACAACTACAAAATTTAGTATTGCTCCTATCAGAATTATCCACATACCCCTTTTATTTAAGTTAATAGCTAACGTTAATATTATCAACACTGCTGATGCTATATAAACATATCGCCCGTAAGATTGTACAATAGACATATCACGGAAAATTAATGTTGATATTTGTAGAACAAAGGCTATTATGGCTAAAAACCATCCTCGAATTTTGGTGACGCTAATATTTCTTATACTACCATTTCTTACAAGGCCAATTACTACTCCTAGGATTGCTGCTTCTAAAAACATTGTAAAACTCCTTTCCCAAACAAGGTTCGCTATTATATATTATAGGTTGAATGTTTACTTTTTCGACATTCAATAGACCAAATTATGTAAGCTCCATATAATTACTTCTATTTTTATTGACAAAATCCTTCGAAATATTGATAAATTTAAAATTATTTCAAAAAAAATGATTATAAATCGATTGCTACATACTTAATAATTAATGTAGTAATCGATTTATAACCATTCTTAATTCAACATAAATTCTATTTTCGTCCGAAAAATATGTAAGGAACGGTCTGTGACCGTTCCTTAATTCCTAAATATATGGTTCAATTAAGCCATAGTGGCCATCTTTTCTTTTATATACAACATTTACTTCATCGGTATCTGCATTGGTAAATACGAAAAAGCTGTGTCCTAATAAGTCCATTTGAAGCACTGCTTCTTCTGGATCCATAGGTTTAATGGCAAATTTCTTAGTTTTAACAATTTTTGATTCCTCTTTTTCACTATCATCTATATTTGGTATATGTTCAAATCGGATTGTGTCATGGCCAAAATATCTCTTTTCCAATCTAGTCTTATGCTTCTCCATCTGTTTATATAGTTTGTCGATTGCTTTATCAATAGATGTGTACATATCTATTGTTGATTCCTCAGCCCTTAACAGAGTACCATTTATAGGTATAGTTATCTCCACAATCTGTCTATTCTTTTCTACACTCAAGGTAGCCTTAGCTTCAATGTCATCCTTAAAATATTTTCCAAACCTCTCTAACTTAGCAACTATTGTGTCCCTTAACGCATTTGTAACCTCCAAGTTTCTTCCACTTACTTTTACTCTCATAAGCTTCAGCTCCTTCCAATATATATGTTTAATGGAGTTTAAATTTAAATTAAAACTCCTAAATTGTAACCTTTTATTATTAGTAGCCTTAATTTAATTAATTGAAGATTGTGCATTAATTCTATTATCTATATCTTATTCAATTGTGTGACTAATTATATCTTATCCAAAGGATTTAAATATAATAATATCAGCTTGTCTATACTATATATTTTACCCATATAAATTTGTCTAAAACACAAATATATTTTTCTTTTTTTGAAATTTTCCACAATTTTTAATAATATTAATTATTTTATCCACATTCTTGTAATCTTTAACTACATTAGAAGTCATTTTTCATGAAAAAACAACTTCTAAAAAGTGCCTCAAATCCTTGAATTTTTATCAGAATTTACAGATTATAATATTTTATTCGTCTGTTTACAATATTTATTACACAAAGCTATTATTCCACACATTTGTGGATATTTTTTTGAATTTCTGTGGATAATGTGGATAATTCTGTTGATAAGTGTATTTTCCCCATCTTTGAATGTTAATAACATGTTAATTTTTTGTGTACAAGCTTTGCCTTAAAAAATTTGTTGAAAAAGACAAAAATTTTGGATAATAATTATGCATAAATTAGCGAAAAATGACTTCGAAAAAAATAGAAAAGTTCGGAATTATGCCTTAAAGAGTAATTATTTTTGTCAAAAATTTAGGCCCTAGATAATATAAAATCTAGGACCTTTAGCATAATCTAGGGCAACGCAAGTTCTATTTTTTCTCATAGGATTTTTGTGGATTTGAAAGTTTTTTATGTGCTTTATATGCATTTGCCGCCTTTTTTCCTTGTTTTATTCCTCTTAGTTCATTCCCCATTTTATCCATGTTACTTTTAAAAATTTTAGAATTTTCACTACTAATAATTTCTATCTCCCCTACTACATTTAAAATTTCACCAATAATTTTCTTCAATTCCTTCATTCTAGGATATTTTGTACCGTCAACCTTCTCAAGACTATCCACACCAAGATTCGTTTTTAACTCATTAAAACAAGTGTAAAATTTCACATCCTGATTGTTAGCCTCGGTAATATACTTATCCTTTATTTCCATCTGCTTAATAACGCTTCGTGGCATAAGTGATTGTAGAGATTGATTTATTTTTTTTTCAATACCTAATAATATCTGCAAAAGTCTATATTTATTTTTACTTATATCAATCAATTCATTTATAATTCTTTCCGTTGACATGATATCATCCATTCCTATGTGTTATAAATATACTTAAAGCAAGTAGATAAAACTCTACTTGCTTTAAGTACTATAGCCTAATATCAATGTTACCGCCCTTATGGGGTGTTACAGATCTTTCTAAAGTCTTAGAAATTTGTTCCATGTCTTCAATCATTGCCGTCATGGATTCTGCACCTTGACCCATGGCCATGTCCATTGCAGCTATGCTTAAAGCACTTTGAACACTTTGTAAGTTTTCCATTTGATAAGAATTGACTTCCATAAGTATCCCTCCTATCAAGAAGTTTATCTTTTATTATCAATAAAGTATCCACCTACTTGGGTAGGTACTTTATAATAATTAGAAGTTACTTTTTTACCCTTCTTAAAATCCACCATTTTACTTCTTACTTTTTCAAACTCTAGGTTAAATTTCTCGCTATTAGACTTATCAACATCGTATATATTCTTTAAAACTTTCTGTATATTTTGCTTTAAATCAACGACTTTTTCAGAGCCTTGTATATCATTTAGATCTTCAGTATTATATGATTCTTTTATTTTTTCTAAACCATCATTATATTTTTCATCTAATTCTTTGATCTTTTTTATTCTAATCTCTTTTCTATCTAGTATTTTGATATAACCATCAATATTTTCATCCTTTAACTTTTGAGCCTGATCACATGTCAAATCATATATTCCCTGTAATAATTCTAATTTAATATTCAAAATTTCTATTAAACTATCAATTCGCTTATTTTCTATTCTTTCTATCAATTTTTATAGCTTCCTCCCAAGTTTCTTTAAGCTCACCAAACATCCCATATACTTCCTCAATCATTTCTTTATCCTTATTAACATTTGCTTCTACTAGTCTTCTATACATATATTCGTATAGATCATATAGATTTTTTCCAACCTCATAATCGGTATCAACCTTAGACATAAATTCTATAACTATATCCTGTGCTCTAACTACAGCTTTATGACATCCTTCCAAATTATTATCCTCTAGATGAATTACGGCCCTTTTTAAAAATTTCATTGCCCCGTTATATAGCATAAGAACTAATTCTTCTGGAGGAGCTGTCATTATAGAAGATTTCATATATTGATTATAAGCATTGTTTACCACGTCTTTACCTCCTAGTAATTATCTAAAGTCACTAACCCATTTGTCCCGATAAAAAGCTTGATTGGGATTGCATTTGCGCAAGAGCACTTTCCATTTTTGCAAACATATTATAGTAATAATTTTCTTTAGCTACTAAATCATCTAACATATCGTCAATCATAGTATCATAGCGTAATATTTGATCACTTATTATGTTACTGCTTACAGTTCTATCACCTACCATACCTGCTTTTTCTAAAAGCAAACCTTTTTGTCCATAGGTGTTAGTTCTAGTAGTAACATTATCTTCTAAAACGTCGTATAGTTTGTTTGCTATTCCCTCATCTGTTTTTGTAAAAAGATTAGCAATCTGATCTGGATCATCTTCTATAGCTTCTCTCAGCTTGCTTTCATCAATTACAAGCTTCCCGCCATCCTTATAATTGGAACTTGTTTCAATACCAATATCATATAAAGCCAGCCCATCTACTGATTCATACATAATTCCTCTCATATTATCCACTAAACCACGCAATAGGCTGTCACTTCTAAGTATACCACTCTTTGCTTTCTCTTCCCATTGTTCTATTTCTTTTTCAGACATTTCGTCTTTTTGCTCTTCTGTAAGAGGATCATAGTCATAATATTTGTCTTCTGTTAACTTCTTATTTATATCCTCAATAATTTTATTATAATCTTCGACAAACGCGCTTATATTATCATATAGCTCGTCAGAATCCCCTTCAACTTTAAATCCTACAGTTCCTGCATAGTCTTCTTTCAAATCATAAGTTATACCATTTATAGTAAACTCATTACTTGGGCGTTCTATTGTCTGAGGGCCAGTACCATCATCTATTGTTATACTAGCATCACTCCCACTTTGAGAAGCTCCATTCAATCCTATAGCCTGCATAAAGTTTCCGTTAACATCTGCTATCTCTACTTTTGAAGTAGCTCCCGTATCTTTGCTTTCAACAATTATCCTATCTGCTAGTTCATCATACATCATTCTTACATCGGCATTTTGATTATTATTAACAGTAGCTATTATACTGTTCATTGATGTACTTGTTGCATCAAATGAAAAACTCTCCCCATTTATAGTAAATTCAATTATATCTCCTGCTCCAGGAGCCAAAGGAGTACTAAAATTATCCTTTATATCAATTAAATTCGCTGTTAAATCAGTTCTATTTGAATTGCTTCCACTATCTAGTTTTAAATCCTGCAATCCATCATTCTTAACCTTATCTGTAGATAGAGATTTACTAGACAGTGCCTCAAATCTTAAGTTTCCAGTTGCATTATCAACTGTAACTAATACTTTGCTACTATCTACTTTTGATTGGATAGCACTAACTAACTCACTTTTAGTGTAATCCTTCTCAGTGAGAGTAATATCATAATCCGTTCCATCCAAGGTTACAGTGAAAGAGGAATTAGATCCATCGACAGTATTTCCACTATCATTAACTACAAAAGTATCCCATCCCTTCCAGTCCGCTGAAGTTGCATTTTTTGAACTATCTACAGCCTTTAATGATAAAGTCCCACTGCTATTTACAACTCTTATGTTCCCAGCTCCAAAGGCTGCATCTATTTGGGTTTGAATTTCGTCCTCTAAATCATATGAAGTTGCATATGTATTAGGTGTTAAAGTTATACTTTTTGTAGTTCCATCTAAGGTTACATCAAACTTATTGTTTTGGTTATCAATAACTTTATTTGAACCAATTGTACTACCAAGTAGCTGATATCCTTCGTTATATGCATAATCTACTTCAACTTTGTCAGTAGTTGAGGCAGTGGAGAAAGTCAGCTTGTCTCCATTTACTCCCACTGTAATCTTTCCATTTCCAAATTCCGCATCAATTTTCGTTTGAAGATTAGTCTTTAGAGCATTTATATCTGCCATTCCATCATCTATAGTTATCTCTTTACTAGCTCCATTTAACGAAACAGTTATTTCGTTGTTATCATTTGCACTACTTATTGTCGGAAAAGGTGTAAGCGAGCCACTCTCTATGTTTCCTGTTGAAATAGTACTTCCTTCTGCTCTAGCAGTTTTAGCTAAAGAAATGTTACTAATATTGTAATTTCCAGTTAACGATCCTGCTCCACCTGTTATTTCAATATATCTACTATCATCTTCATTACTCAAACTTGCTTTATATCCATTGAATGTGCTACTTGATCTAAGATTTGTACTTGGATTACTATAACTAAAATACTTATTTTCAAAATCTCTTAATGACGTTATTATTTCTCTATATGCTTCTTGCTGCCATTCTAAATATTGAGTTTTTTGTTTATACTTATCGACTCTTTGAGTCTCTACTTTCATAAGATCACTAACAAGTTGATCAGTATCAAACCCTGAATACATACCTGTTATCCTTGTCATACTATTACCTACATTATAACTCATATAGTTCCCCCCTTAATTATCTTTTTTCATCAATAAACAAACCTGCAAGTTCCATCATTTTGGCCACCATGTCCAATATCTTTTCCGACGGTATTTCTCTAATTACTTCATCAGTCTCTTTATTTATGACTTTTACAATAATGTCCTCAGTTTCTTCATTTATACTAAATTCAAATTTTCTATCGGTAGCTACAAGTTTCTTATTGGTATTATCAATTACCTCTTTTATTGTTTTTTCACTTAGTTTCTCATTGTTTAATGCACTTGCTTTCTGATTACTCCCTGATTCACTTTGTTGATTTACCTGTGATACATTAGTAGCATCACTAAAATCTCTTATAGAATCTTCAAGGAGATTTGCATTTCTTATTGTAGAAACACTATTAATATTATCTGACACCATTTTTTAGCCCTCCCGATATATTATTCTAATTAATATATCGGTATATTTTAGATAACTCTTAATAAATTCTCAAAAGATTATTTAAATCTTTTACAAGCTATTTCATAATCTCTTATACTGTCTATTTCTTCCCGGCCACCATCTGTAGGTACAGCATAGATATTATTCTCATATAAATCCTATGTATTGCCTTTGTATATTTTCATATTTATAATAAAACTTCATCATAAACTAGGCTCTCAACATCTAAATAAGTTTCCTTTAATCCTTCTCTATAGTATTCTTTTCAAACTTCCAATTTTTCTTAATATTTAACATTTGAAAAAAAGTAATCCAATTCTTATATTCTATAAAATAATTGTGCAAGAAAATTGATAATTGCATTTTTGATTCTCTAATACAATACCCTAATAGAATTAACCTATATACTATTTAATTACGATATATAATGTTTTACTTAAATAATGCTTAATAAATAATTACTATACTCTGTTTGCTTGTACTGCTCTGCTAACTCTATTAGTTGAGTACTACTTAAATAATTCTTTCTATAAGCTATTTCTTCAATACACGAAATATATAGTCCCTGTCTTTTTTGGATAACTTCTATAAAATTACTTGCTTCTAATAATCCCTCATGTGTTCCAGCATCTAACCATGTCATACCTCTACCTAGCAACTCTAATTTTAATAAATTTCTTTTAAAGTATTCCCTATTTACATCTGTAATTTCTAGTTCTCCCCTAGCTGAAGGAGTCAAATTTTTAGCAATATCTATTACGCTATTATCATAAAAATATAACCCAGGGACAGCATAGTTTGATTTTGGATTAACTGGCTTTTCTTCTATACATAATATATTGAGATCTTTATCAAATTCAACAACTCCATATTGTTGCGGATTTTTCACGAAATAACCGAATATAGTTGCTCCTTTTTCTCTTACCTTAGCTCTTTTCAGTATATTTACAAAGTTTTGACCATAAAAGATATTATCACCTAATATAAGTGCAACTCTGTCATTACCAATAAACTTTTCTCCTAATAAAAAAGCATCTGCCAATCCTTTTGGTTCATCTTGAATAGCATAACTAATATTTAGTCCTAAATGACTTCCGTCATTAAAGAGATCTTTATATAAACTTATATCCCTAGGTGTAGATATAATAAGTATTTCTCTAATATCCGACAACATTAAAACGGATAATGGATAATAAATCATTGGTTTATCATATACCGGTAAAATATGTTTAGATATAACTTTTGTTGTTGGGTATAATCTCGTTCCATAACCTCCCGCCAATATTATTCCTTTCATTATGTAGCCACCCTTTTTATATTTTTTTATTTACACTTTTGTATTCTCCTGATATTATACTCTCGAGCCATTCAATGTTATCTAGATACCATTTAATAGTTTGCCTTATACCTTCTTCAAACTTAATTTCCGATTTCCAGCCAATCTCTTTTTCTATTTTATGTGTATCTATTGCATATCGCCTATCATGTCCTTTTCTATCTTCTACAAACTCAATTAATTTTTCAGATATATGCTTACTTCTTTCATCACTATCACTCAGTAAGTTTTTTACTTCTCTAATTATAGTTTTCACTACATCAACATTTCTCTTTTCATTATGCCCACCTATATTATATACTTGTCCAATTTTACCTGCCTCAATTATCATATCTATAGCTTTACAATGCTCTTTTACATAAAGCCAGTCTCTTATATTTTTTCCATCTCCATATATAGGCAAATTTCTACCTTGTAGTGTATTATTAACCATTAAAGGTATTAATTTTTCTGGAAACTGATATGGTCCATAATTATTACTACACCTCGTAATTATTACAGGCATCTTATAGGTATGATAATAAGATCTTACAAGCATATCGCCACTTGCTTTGCTAGCAGAATAAGGATTACGAGGATTTAGCGGAGTATTTTCAGTAAAATAACCATGGCTTTCTAATGAACCATATACTTCATCAGTCGATATTTGTATGAATTTTTTTCCTTTAATAAAACTATTCTCTTTTCCCCAATGTTTCTTAGCAATATCCAGTAAAGTTTGTGTCCCTAGAACATTGGTCTTAATAAACACATCTGAATTTTCTATACTTCTATCAACATGGCTCTCAGCAGCGAAGTTTATCAAGTAGTCAATATCATATTCCTTAAAAATATTCTCTAATAAATCGCTATCACAGATGTCACCTTTTACAAACATATAATTGCTGATATCATGAATATCATCTAAATTTTCTAAATTACCAGCATAGGTTAGTTTATCTACATTAATAATCTGTACATCTAAGTATTTATCAAACAAGTATCTTATAAAGTTTGATCCAATGAAACCATAACCCCCTGTTATTAAATAGGTCTTCATAACTTTACTATCTCCTTTGAGTTAATATACAATAGATAGAATCTATAATTCTCTCTATATCCTTTTGTGAAATATATAAGTGTAATGGTAACCTTAATAATCTTGTACTCAAATCTTCAGTAGCTTTTAAATCACCTTCTCTATAACCTAACTTTTTCCCCATAGGCGAAGAATGGAGTGGGATATAATGAAATACAGCTTGTATACCTCTCTCTTTCAATTCAAGTATTAATTTATTTCTTTCTTCACCACTATTAAGAACAATATAAAACATATGATAATTAGGTTTAGAATACGCTGGAATTATTGGAAGTCTTAATTTTTCTTTTGCCTCTAAATCTCTAAGCCCTTCATAATAAGAATTATATATTTTTTTTCTTTTTTCATTTATAAAATTCATCTCTTCAAATTGAGATAATAACATAGCCATTAATATTTCAGATGGTAAATAACTAGAACCCTTGTCTACCCAAGTATACTTATCAACTTCACCTTTGAAAAACTGCTTTCTATTTGTACCTTTTTCCCTTACAATCTCTGCTCTTTCTATTAATTCATTATCCTTATTTAATAAGAGACATCCACCTTCACCACAGGAGTAATTCTTAGTCTCGTGAAAACTATAACATCCTAGATCACCTATAGTTCCTAAATATTTGTCCTTATATTTTGCATTTACCCCTTGTGCAGCATCTTCTACAACCTTAAGATTGTATCTCTTCGCAATATTTAAAAGCTTGTCCATATCACAAGATACACCTGCATAGTGCACAGGATATATTGCTTTTGTGTTTTTAGTAATTTTTTCTTCTAGTTTGTTAACATCAACATTTAATGTATCGCTATCTATATCTATAAAAATAGGTCTAGCACCTCTAAGTACAACTGAATTTGCTGTAGAAACAAAGGTATAAGAAGGCATTATAATCTCATCACCTTCTTTTAAATCCAAAAGTATTGATGCCATATCCAAAGCACTACTACAAGATGTTGTCATTAAGGCTTCTTTAGTATTAAATTTATTTTCAATAAAATTACTTACTTTTTTAGTGTAGTATCCGTCACCACAAGTTTTTTTTCTACCTAAAACGTCTAGTATATATTCTTCTTCATTTTTACTTTTATAAGTAGTATTAAAGTGTATCAACAGACTCACCTCTATGATTTTCTCGCCAACCCCAAATGTAGTATGATGCATCTGATCCACAGTTAAATAGCAAATCTAAAATAGTAACCCCATGTTCAAATGGATAATGTAGTTGATTATATCTAGGATACTTATATTCCATATATTCTAATTTAATATTATTATTTTCAAACTTTTCAGGAACAATATAAGATTTTGCTGCAGGTCCTGATAGATAATGTGTAGCATTTAACTTTTTACATATATCTATTAACCTATCATCTTTTGTTCCTTTTACTTGTAATTCATATGAATTAATAAATTCAGTTTCTATTCCCAACTCTTTTGCTATTAACCTTGTTGTATAAATATTGAATTCACTTAATGATTTCCACCTATTATTTAAATATATTTCTTCAACTAACCATGTATATTCATCAAAACACAAAGCTTTACTATAATTTCTAACAATTGTACCATAATGTTTATTTGTCCAATTAGTACTATTATCTATTAAACTATCTTTTATAAGGGTATTTCTATTAGTTTTCTTAACCGGTACCGTAATCCATTTTAAGCCATCTTTTGTATAAACTCTATTTCTATTTCTCCAATCTCTCGATGTATATTGAACATCTTCTAAAAAAACAAAAGCATCTACTCTATTTATTATGTCAAATACACCTTTCCAAGGAAGATAATTTGATTGTAGAATAGCTATTTTCTTCATTATCTTACTCCTCTACTAATATGGCAGCTCCTAAACCTGATTTCCCATATTGGTTTCCATTATATAACATATATCTTGTTCCAGTTTCTATTTCATCAAATATAAAGGGGTAGGAAATTGACTCATTATCCCAACCAATTTGTGAGATATCAATACCAACCTCTCTATCTTTTCTTAACCACTTTATCCCATCTTGAGATTCTGCATAACCAATTCTATATATAATTTTTCCATTGTAAAATTCTTTAGTTGCATATGAATACCACATTCGATATAGTCCTTCATCTTTTATAACAAACGGTCTTGAAACTGCAATTTCATTATCATATAGATTAATGCATTTTATATCACGAATATCCCAATTAGCACCATCTTTAGATTCTGCGTATTTTATGCAGTGCTTCATATTTTTTGCGTCCCCATCTCCCCAAGTTAAGTGAGATCCATACCACATTCTTAGCTTATTATCCTCTTTAATAATGAATGGATACGAAACTGAAAAAGGGTCAGCTTTGCTTCTTTGAATTATAGGTGCATTATCACATCTTTTGAATTTTTGGATTGCCTCATCGTATACTGCTAAGCCTATACTATTCATAAAAGGAGCAGTTTTTAGAAGGTTCCATCCCACATAATATAAATATTTTTTTCTTTTAAAATTTACAATACATCCAATGGAAACTCCTCTATCATCAAATGTACCTAATTCTCCTTGCTCTAAAACTGCTTCATTTGAAATATTTATAACTTTAAAATTTTCTCTTGGTATTACATCAATATATCCTACTCTGGAAATATTATTTATATCTCTTGTACTGAAATAAATTCTATATGTACCTTTTGAAATTCTCTCAACCACTGGATTTGATACATGGGAAATCATCCAATCATAATTGTTATTAACTTCAAAAATTTTGCCTAGTTTTTTCCATTTCATAGATGTGTTCTCCTTATTAAAGCAAGATATCTGTACTTTTTTTGTTAATGCTTTTAGTGCTTTTGTGTACATATACTCCATAATCTTGAGTATCACTTGAGATCCATGCCCCTGCACCTATCAGTGTCTTATATTTAACTGTAATATTGTTTCTTATTGTTGCATTTACTCCTAAAAAGCAGTTGTCTTCTATTTTTACTCTTCCAGAAATTGTAACTTGTGATGTTATAAAGCAATTGTTTCCTATCTCTGAATGATGTCCTATATGATTTCCACTCCATATGATATTGTTATCACCAATTTTTACAAATGGTTGGATTGTATTGTCTTCTAAAATGAAATTATTTTCACCTATACTTTCCGTTAAAATAGTAGCTTTAGAACTAATATAATTAGTAAATTTATATCCTTTTTTCTTTCCATCAAAATATTTCTTTTCCCTAATTTCGTTCATATCTCTATAAGAAACTGCTATGAATAGATAATGATCATCTGGTGGATAATGTTTTTCAACATCTTCAAAGCCAACTACTGGTAATTCACAAAATGTCGTTTCTTTAATATATTCTTTATCAACAGTAAACGCAACTACTTGACCATCCGTATCATTTTCAAAGTAAAATTTAGCTAATTCAGCTATGTCTCCAGCTCCAAAAATAACAATCTTTTTCAAAGATATCATCTCCTATTTTTTATTTATATAAATACATTGTATACTCATATAATAAATATGAATGGTCAATTTTTATCTTATTAGTAAATTCATTTAAGCAGTATGCAAATAATTCTACAGGATTTCTATAGTATGAATGAGATACCATATAATGAACTTTAGTTGTCAAAAGATTAAATGCTATTCCTATATTACATAATTCATACATTTTTTTTATTAGACTATGTGCATAAGTATCCATCTCAATAATACTGGCAGAAAGTTTTTGAGTTAAGATTCCATTGCATACGATATAATCAAATTTTTTGTCTGTATCAAAATCAAAAATATCTTTACAAATAAAAGTAATATCTTCAGTATCTTTATATTTATCTTGAGCATATTGTATCATTGGCAATGATACATCTATCCCTGTATATTTCAGGGTTATTCCTTTTTCTTTTGCATATTCATATAACCCACCATATCCACAGCCTACATCAAGTAACGTTATAGGTTCATTATATGAGTCTTTTACAGACAACATCTTACTATAACGTAATAAAACGGTTTCTTCATTATCACCCCAATCAACACCCTTAGGTGTTGGCCCATGATGTTGAAATTTATTAGTAAAATGTTCCATAAATTCTTTTGTAATTTTATTCAATATTTTCACTCCATTATTATTTCTACCCTAGTCTTGTATCTCAAATTTATATTAATGTAATGGATTATAACGAATATAGATGTTTCCATATAGTATCATAATCCTATATATCTTTAGATTCTTATTATCTTCTATTTTCTTCTAGAGTTATATTTTTGCGTTGCAGCAGTGAATAGTTCATTAATTCTTTTTACTTGCTCCTCAAGCTTACATTCTAATATCTGCATCTTCATTAATTGTGCTCTTATTTTTCTATATTTGTTATCATAATACAATCGCCTTATTTCTTCTATATATTCACGATCTGAAGTCCCACAGCAATTTTTTTGTCCAACCCATGACATTCCTGCTGAAAATTTCGTGTAATTTACAATAGGTAGCCCTTCATCCATAGCCATAGCTATACTTATTCCTCCACCCAGCCTATCTGGATTTATATATATATCACATACTGAATAGAAATCTTGTAATTTGCTCTCATATTTTATATTAACTATCTGCTTAGTAACTTCATTATCTAACTTAAATTTTTCAAATCTATCCCTTAAATTAAAACCTCCAATTATAATCCATTTAGCTTTTTCATGTTTTTTTAGAAAATTAGATATCAATAGAAAATATTCATCAGAAATTTCGCCTTCTAATCTATTACCAACTGTAACCATAATAAAATCTTCATCCTTAAATCCTCTACTCTCTCTTGATATATTATCGGTTTTACTATACGACTTAAAAGCTGGTTTCAAAAAGCAAGTAATATCTTTGTTATAAAATCCAAAATCTCTCATTTTTTCATAAGCAACGAAAACATCACATTTAGCAATTTGATAAATTGAACCCATAGTGTAATATACAGTTGGATAATAATCATATAAAATTCTACTTGTTATCGAGATATTGCTGTATGATAGTATTATCTTAGGATTAATATCTATTATTTTATAAACAAATTCCCTCGTTCTTTGAAACTTATAATTACTACAATTTGAATAAATGATTCTCACATTGTTATGACCCTTTAGATATTCTCTGTGAGTCTCTTGACTATATATTGATTCAGCTGACATGAAAACAGTCAATAAGCTAATCTCATCTTGCCTAATTTTAAGACTATCCTCAACAAATAAATAAATTGTCTTATCAGGATATAATTTGCTAAATTCTTTACAAAAATCTAAAACTAATTTGCTAGGTGAATGTCCTAAATTAAGTAATTGATCAGTTATGATAACTATATCTCCATCCTCATTATATTCTTTTTTATATTCCAAGCTCATATGATTAAGATAATAAGTCATTATTTTATCTAGCTCAATCGACATATCTTCCAAATAATTTGCATTATACTCAAATAAGTTATTAGTAATATAGCATAATATATTATACAGCATACCATAGTGCAAATTTATATGTTCATAATCCTCCTTCAACATTTCAAATACCAAACCTAGTGAATCTTTTGATTTGATAGATGCTAGTAGGCTTGCTATTCCTAATCTGTCTGGAAAATTATTGTTTTTGTCAATAATATATTCTTTCAGTTTCTTCTCAAAATATAATTTTTGCTCACTATTTAGTATCTTATTTACTGTCTTTATAAGAACCTTTACTTTAGAAAAATCTCTTTCTTCTAAATTGAAAATTGATAATATAAATATATAATAAGGAGATTTTGCAATGCTGCTAATTTTTTCATTCTCTAATGTAACCCTTTTGTCAATTCTAATTTCATGCTTTGATTGTATATCCCATACTGGAAAACAATATTGATAATTATCAAGTATATATGATTTATAAAATTCAAATGATACTGGTTGAATATCATCATAATCTATGTTGATTAAGTCATCAAAATATTTATAATTTGAATTCCTTGATAAAAAACTAATAATTTTTTTATAATTTGAACCCTTTATATTTAAATAAATTCTTCTAGATGTATCGTGAAATTCATTTTCAATACTATTAAATAATGCTAAATTCTTAAACAAGCCTTCTGATTCAGTATTACTGAATGTTAACTCAATATCATCAATTAAACATATGAATTTATCAACTAACTGATTGTACACTCTATACCATATAGTTATGACTTCTCTAATATTAGATATAACAGAAAAGCTTATTTCATCCTCATATTGATCTTTGAGTTCTTTAATTATGTCAGGTAATCTGTCTATGGGAAAATTATTTAATTCTATCCCATTAAAACAGTGAATATCATAATTTCTATTACTAAAATTAGATACTATGTCTTCATATTCTATATCGTCACTATAATTGTATATAAATGTTAACAGTATTTTTTTCATTCTATCCCCCCCATGATTAAAGCTATTTTAAGAATAACCTTGAAAAAAGCTAAAGCACTATTGGATATTTACACTGAATCTATATTTCAATTCTTTTCTCTATGATAAAATCTGCATACATAAAATCTTCCACTGTATCAATATCAACCGAACTTAATTTGCTCATGATATATGCATAGTTATTTTTGCCAAAAAAGCTTCTTTCTTCAGTTAGTCTATTAACTTTAGCTATATATATAGCACCATTCAATCTATAATACTTAGATAAATCCTGTCTTCTTACGTTTTTTACTTCATCTCTAATAAAGTGATCCATTTTTAAATCCTTATCAATTGTATTAGTCCAAAGTGGCGAATGATCACACTCACATACACTTACAGTAAAATCTGCCTGTTTTTCATTAAAAAGCTTATACGCTTCCCTTATATGATGAAATTTTCTAAGTGGTGACGTGGGTTGAAGTAGCATTATAGCATCATATTTTTTCCCCTTGCCTTTTAAATAATCCAGGCAATGAAAAATAGCATCTATAGTAGGAGATTCGTCTGTAGCAAGTTCTTTAGGTCTTAAAAAGGGTATACTTGCACCATGATTCCTAGCTATATCTGCTATTTCTTGCGAATCGGTAGACAGAATAATATCTTCGAATATCTTACTCTCTATAGCTTCTTCAATTGCATAAGCTATAAGAGGTTTTCCTGCCAATTCTCTGATATTTTTGTCTTTTACTCCCTTAGAACCTGACCTTGCGGGTATAAAAGCTAAGATTTTACTCATGATATTATTTCACCTCAAAATTATTCTATATATTTTATTAACCTGAAGCCCTCTGCGTATTCTACACCTGCTTGAACTCCTCTCAATGTTGCTAATGCATTTATACTGTCTTCACTTCTTGGAAATGGATGTCTACCTAATTCGCTTTCATATATTTTCATAATTTCTAACTTTTTTTCTAAGTAATTAGTTACATCAACAAAGTAATTAGGTAAAAATCCTTTATCGCCTAAAGCAAAATCTGTTTCTGAAATAATTTCCATAGCTAAAATCTTTTTTATTGAAGGATGTCTAAAAATTTTGCTACAAGAATATATACAATCAAATGTCACTTTATGATCTGAATGTATGTCGTTTTCATATGGTAGAATTACTATATTAGGTTCTAATTCACTAATTATTTCAGATATTCTCATTATTATTTCTGATTTAGGATATGTATCTAGGTAGGCTGGTCTTAATTCTAAATTATAAAAACCATCAAACTCGTACATTTTACATACTTTGTCAATTTCTTCACTTCTTTTTTCTACTCTTCTTTCATCATATCCATATTCTATCTTCATATCTGTCATATTAATCCAATAAATTTTATATCCTAATTCTTTATATCTTAAAATGGTTCCACCACATCCTAAGGTTTCATCATCAGGGTGAGGTGATATAACCACAACTTTTTTCATCATAAATAATCTCCTTCTTTTATTGAAGCATCATCGTAATCTATCACTTTTATTAGATTTTCTCCCGTTTTCACTACAAATCCCCTAGGTAACAATACCTTTACTATTTTTCCAGGTTCTATATTTATATAACAGTCATCTATCATTTCTTGTACTTTCCAAACTTTTATTTCCTTACCTTCATAAATGAAGTGTGCACCAACATATGGTTTTGCTAAAGACCTTACCAGATTGTATATACTTCTTGAAGACATTCTCCAGTCTATTTTACCATCATCTTTTCCTCTTTTTCTCCAAGAATTACTTAAGCAATTATCTTGCTTAATTCTTTTATAAATTCCTTCTTTCAATTGTTGATTAAACTCTTCTAATTGTAGTATTGCTTTATCTAGTATTTTATTATAAAGACTATTAGCATCATCCTGATAATCTATATTAATAATTTCTTGAGAAATTATATCTCCTGTATCTGCCCCCTGATCTATGAAAAAGAAGGTTGAAGCTGTCTCTTCTAAACCTAAAGCTAATGCCCATATGATTGGATGTCGACCTCTATTTTTAGGTAAATTTGATGGATGAAATCCTAAAACTCCAATTTCAGGCATTGATAAAATCTCTTTACCTATTATTTGAGACCATCCAAAGCAGTATATTACATCAGGATTCTTTCTTTTTATAAAATCTATACTATCTTTATCATTGATATTTTTTACATATTTGTATTCTATAAGATTTTCATCACATAGAATTGATAAGTCACAAAAATCCGAATTGAAATTTGATTTCTGTTTAGTTACTACTCCTACAATATTTTCATTCATTGATATTAGCTTTTGCAAAAAAAATTTCGATGATTTAACACATCCAACAAAAAGTATTTTCAAATTTAATCCATCCTTATATCATAAAATTCTTTTTTTATATCAATTAAATCATTTAATAAAAATTTCTTTATTTCTTCTACTATTTGCTGTGATACATTTCCATCTCCATAAGGATTTACTATATCATTTATTGTATTTTTAAAGTCATCTGAAAGAGCTTTGGTTATTGCTTTTTTAATTTCATCTTTAGTTGGTTTACAATCTATTATGGATTTGCATCTTATCCTTCCTCTTTGTCTATCCCCAATATTTACGGTAGGGGTCTTAAATGCCGGAACCTCTATTATACCACTTGATGAATTTCCTATAACAGCATCAACATATTTTATGGCACTAAGATATCTTAGCTGTCCTAGAGAAGTAAATACTATAGATTTATTACTATTTTTCTTAACATAATCATCAATCATTTTATTTATTACTCTTCCATGAGTATCTGCATTGGCCTTAGTAAATATTATTTTTGTATTTATAAATTCATCAAGACAACTTAAGAGATTTTCAAACTGTACCTCTGAAGAATCTTCTTCAAGAGTTGCAGGATGAAAGGTTACTAATACCGTAGGGTTTTTCATTTCAAATCTAATACTTTTTTCAAGCTCTTTTTTTGATAAAAGCTTCATATTTTTTATATTTTCAAGTCCAATAGCTCCTACATTAAAAACTCTATTGGGAGTTTCTCCCAATTGTATAACTCTTTTTTTATATTCCTCAGTAGAAGTAAAATGAAGATAACTCATTTTAGTTATACTATGCCTTATAGATTCATCAATTAATCCATAAGTAGCTTCTCCTCCATGTAAATGCGCTACTGGTATCTTTGATATCATTGCACTAGTAACAGCAGAAAAAATTTCGTACCTATCCCCTAAAATTACTATAATATCTGGTTGCAACCTATTATAAGCTTCTGCAAAGCTTATTACGCCTAGTCCCATAGATTTAGATACTCCTATTGTAGTATCCGAACTGAGTAATGTTTCTATTTTCTCATCTATCTTAACATTATCTTTTTCAATCTCTTCATAAGTCAATCCAAATTCTGGTGATAGATGCATACCCGTAGCTATGACTTGAAGTTGTAAATCATTATCATTTTCTATTCTATCAATAAGTGGCTTTAGCAACCCATAATCTGCCCTTGTTCCTGTTATCACACAAACTTTCTTTCTCATATCTTTATCAACTCATCTTCTAAGTAATCCTTATTCGCTTCTCTACCTATTACTTCATACCATCTCATAGGGCTTATACCTAATCCTGGTCTCTTTACAGTAATATTCTCTTTCGTAAATTTTTCACCTTTTTTAATATCTCTTCTAGCTACAATACTTTTTCTTACAATATTTTTGTTCTTCATCTCCGATTCTGATGGTCTCTTTATTCCATCACCTAAAGCTTTTTCAATATTTCTTATTTGCTTTACCATTGCTTTCAATTCATCAGGTTCAAGACTCGCTCTATGATCTGGCCCTTCCATGTTTTTATCAAGTGTAAAATGCTTTTCAATAACTTGCGCTCCCATAGCCACCGCTGCAACTGGTACTTCTATACCTACTGTATGATCTGAGTATCCAACTTCTACTTTAAAGGCTTCCTTAATAGTATTCATCGCTTTTAAGTTTACATCTTCCATTGGAGTAGGATATTCTGTATTACAATGAAGAACAGTTATATCTACAGTTCCAGCTTCTTTTAATATCTCTAGAGCATCTTCAATTTCTCCTAAAGTTGCCATCCCTGAAGATATTATTATTTTCTTTTTTAACTTTCCAATCTCTTTTAAATAGGGAAGATTTGTTATCTCTCCCGATGCAATTTTAAAAATATCAAGTCCAATTTCATCTAAAAATTTTATGCTCTCTATATCAAATGGTGTTGACATAAAAAGTATCTCTTTCTCATCACAATAGCTTTTTAAAATTTCAAAATCTTTAAAACTCATTTCTAAGTTTTGTATCATATTAAACTGAGATTCTTTGTTATCTGTAGTTTCTTTTTGATAATTGGCTTTTTCTGCATACTTTGAAACAATATTTTTCGCTTTAAAGGTTTGAAATTTTACTGAGTCTGCTCCAGCATCCTTTGCTGCATCAATAAGTTTTTTAGCTAAATTTATATCGCCATTATGATTTACTCCTATTTCAGCTATAATGAAAGTTCTCATGACCTCACCTTTTCATTATTTTATTTTTCTTGCTGGAACTCCCACTACTGTAGTGCCAGCTTTTACGTCCTTTGTAACCACTGCCCCAGCTCCTATTATAGATTCTGCCTCTATATTTATTCCTTGTAAAATTTTTGCACCTGTCCCAATCAAGGTATTTTTTTCTATACACACATTACCTGATATTGAAGTAAGAGGGTTTATAATATTAAATTTTCCTAATTTTACATCATGTCCTATCGTAGAATTTCTATTTATAAAGTTAAAATCTCCTATTTCTATATCTAAAGTAATCGTAACACCAGAAGTAATAATATTACCCTTACCAATCTTATTTCTTTTTTTGTCAAATATTACATTAGGATGTATTAGATTTGGATAAACGATATTAGGAATACATCTAATTTTATTATATATTAATTCATTAATCGTTGATGACCCCATAGGAATTACTACTCCTAATATCTTGAAGTTTTTTGCAAATTCCTCAAAATTATTATCTGCACAAACAATTTTATACCCATCCACTTTTCTACCTACACAATTACTGTTTTTTTCAACAAATCCAACTAATTCTATAACCGGTGTATTCGAGCTATTATTTATTTCTTCTATAAGGTGCATAGTTTCTCTCGAATTTGCTCCACTACCAAATATGACTGAAGGCAGCCCTTCCCAGGTATTCATTTATTCTCTCTCCAATGTGTTAATCATTCTTTTCATCTCTTCAACCTGTCCCATATCTAACCAAGATTTTTCACTCACTGGATAAGTTCCCACCTTTTCGCCTTTTTCTAAATACTCATTCACTAGATGAGTAATATGATAAAAGGTGTTTTCTGGTATATCATTTATTACTTCAGGCTCTAGTATATAAACCCCTGTATTTACTAAATAATCAATTTGAGGTTTTTCTGTGATATCTTCTACATATCCAGTTTGATCTATATTTATAACTCCATAGGGTATAGTATAATGTTTTAAAGAAGTTATCATAGTTATTTTATTTTTTTGTTTCTTATGAAAAGCAAGTATATCAGAATAATCAGCATTAACTAATATATCTGAATTACTAAGGAAAAAAGTATCTTTTATTTTTTCTTTAAGCATATAAAGACTCCCTGCTGTTCCTAATGGCTTTTCTTCATCAATAAAGTGAATATTATAATCTGTTTCTAAATCATTAAAATACGCTTTGATTATATTTTTTTTATAATTCACAGACATATAAAAGTCTTTACATCCATAGTCATTAAATCTATTTATTATTCTTTCAACTATAGGTATGTCTCCTATAGGAATAAGCGGTTTCGGTATAATATTAGTATAAGGTTTTAGTCTAGTTCCTTTCCCTCCTGCCATAACGACAACTGGTGTCTTTATTATACGGTTCACCTTAAAAGTATTATCAAAAACATCCTTCCAAAATATTACTGATACCAATTCCCTTTCATTGTCTATAACAGGAATGGCTTGAATATTTTTCTTCTTCATTATTTTCCTTGCCTTTGTTTTATCTCTTTCATTAAGTGTATAGGGTTTAGTGTTCATAATTTTATCGACAGTCTCGTTTAAGGAACCATTTTTCAATATCCACCGTCTTATATCTCCATCTGTAATCGTTCCAAGTAATTTTTTATCTTTATTTATTACAAATAGGATTTTCATAGCATTTTCATCTAAGCACTGTAGGGCTTGCTTTATAGTCTGGTCTTTGATTATACACAGTTTCGCAATATCCATATAATCACATCCAATTCATATTTGGCTTTTATAATTTGTTTAACTAATCTAAAAATATTTAATTATGTCGTTCTAAAACCTCTAAATGATGTATTTCTATCTATATATAATTTTTTTGCTATCTCAATCGATTGATTGCACTTAGCTTCAAAATAATTTTTCATCAATCTTGTATTAGCATCATATAATGCTCTATGAAATTCTTCATCACTCATATCAGTGAAATTTACTGCTAGCAAATCAGAATTTAGATGTTTATTTTCATAAAAGTCTTCACAATCTTTAAGTAGTCCTTTCTCAATAGCATAATAATATAATGGACTCCCAGGATAAGGAGTAACCGGTCTAATAGTTCTAAGTTGTGAATGATCATCATATTTTAACAAAAATTCTACGCCCAATTCTAAAGATTTCTTTGTTTCTCCAATATTCCCAAATATAATATTGTACCCTGGGCTTATACCTGATTTTAAAGTATTTTCAATTCCTTCAACAATTTGTTTAGTTGTCAAAGCCTTGTTCATATTTTTTAATGCTTGTTCATCCATAGACTCTATTCCATAATTTATGAAAACACAGCCAGCCTTTTTCATCATTTCTAACACTTCAGGTTTTGCATAGTTTAATCTCCCGTTACAATCCCATTTTATGTTCAAATTTGCTTCTATAATTTTCTCACAAAGCTCCATCGTCCTTTCTACAGAACTCATAAGTAATTCGTCTGAAAATGCTATATAGGATACATTATAATTCTTCTTCAATAATTTGATTTCTTCAATTATGTTTTCTGGTGATCTAGGTCTAAATCCCTTATCTAGTCTAAAACAAAAATTGCATTTAAATGTACATCCTCTTCCAGATAAAATAGGAACACAACGCTCATCAGCATTAATATGAGGCATTCTCAAAAGAGTATAATGATCCATCGGAAACAGATCATATGCCGGAAAATCTATATCATCAATATTTTCAATCAATTCTCTTTCCGGAGTTTTTACTAGC
This sequence comes from Wukongibacter baidiensis, assembly GCF_050888315.1. Lineage (NCBI taxonomy): Bacteria > Bacillati > Bacillota > Clostridia > Peptostreptococcales > Caminicellaceae > Wukongibacter > Wukongibacter baidiensis. The sequence goes on along the minus strand of NZ_CP138202.1, from coordinate 4,301,512 downwards.
TTTCCATTCTCCAAATAAGCTATTCCGTTAACAGTATGTAGGGATTTTCTATTTTCCAATGCATCCAATAATTCTACTACAGTAATTTCACCTTCTCCAATTCCCACAACGTCTGCTCCAGTTTTCTTTAAAAAGAATTCAGGTTCTGGAGCGGGTCCATGTCCCCCTATCATAAAGAAAGGTCTGTTCTTAGATTTATTTATGGCATCTGCTAATTTAAATAACTTTCTGTACTGATAATATCCAGCTATAACACTTACGCCAACTACATCAAATTTTTCATTGTCTAAGTATTCTGTCAGATGTTCATCAGGCCAGTGATACACATCTTGATTATAAATTTTCACTTCATGTCCTGCATTTCTACAGGCTGATGCAAGGTATGCTACTCCCTGGGGAAACCAAGAAATATAAGAACCATTATCATAGACAACCCACAAGATTTTCAAGTTAATTCCTCCATTCAAGCAAATAGCACATTTATTTTTTTAAATCCTTAAGTCTAGTAGTTACCGTTAAAACATCTTCATATGTTAGATTTGAACTACAAGGAATATTTAAAACTCTATTAAAATAATATTTAGCCTTTTCAATTTTATAGCTTTGATTATTAATATAAGGAGTCTGCTCATGAATAAGTCCCCATATCGGTCTACTTTGAATGTTATTTTCACCTAACCCCTTTAAAATTTCATCTCTATCTGATCCGAACTTATCCTTTTTTATTAACAATGAATAAAACCAGTAATTAGGTCTAATATTTTCTTTGAAGTCTAAGATTTCTAACCCCTTTATATCAGAAATAATACTTTTATATAAATAATAATTCTTTTTCTTTACTTCAATAAACTTTTCCAATTGTTCTTGTTGAGCTAGTCCTAGTGCTGCTTGTATATTTGTCATTCGATAGTTGTATCCTACTTCCTCATGAATATAGTATAAAGTATCATCCTTAGCCTGAGTTGAGAAATATCTAGCTTTATTCGTATCTTCTATATTCTTAGCAACAAGCATTCCACCTCCTCCTGTTGTTATAATCTTATTTCCATTAAATGAATATACTCCAAAGTCCCCTATTGTTCCAGCAAACTTCCCTACATATATTCCTTCATTATAATAGGTCCCTAATGCTTCAGTTGCATCTTCTACAATCTTAAAATTGAATTTTTTTGATAAATATACTAATTTCTCCATATTAGCCATATTACCAAATACATGAACTACTACAACTGCCTTTATATGCTTTTTTGTTTTCCTATTAACTAGTTTACCATTACTAATAATGCACTCATTTTCTAAAAACTCTTCCAATTTATCCATATCCATAGTCAGTGTATCATCACAATCCATAAATATAGGTTCTGCTCCTAAATACTTAACTGGATTTACAGCTGCAATAAATGTAAGTGTCGGTACAATTACTTCATCACCACTTGAAACATTACATAGTTTTAGCGCTAGATGAAGTCCTGCAGTTCCACTTTGACAGGCAACTGCCTTTTCTACACCTAAATACTTTGATATTTCTTTTTCAAAATCATCTATATACTTCCCACCCGTAGAAACCCATTCTGTCTCAATAGCATGTGTTAAATATTCCAATTCATTTCCCTTAAGATTTGGTACTGATAAAGGTATAATTTTATCCATATTCATCACCTATATATTATATATATTACTCTTATATCTATGAAGGTTGTTCTTAAGCCATTCAACCGTTTCTTCTAAACCTTGCCTTAGTGTATATCTAGAGTTCCAATCTGTTAAACTCTTTATTTTCTCATTAGATCCCAACAGTCTATTTACTTCACTCTTCTCAGGTCTAATTCTTTCTTCATCGCATATTATCTTGGCATTTGGGTTAATTATATCAATAAGTGTGCTAGCTAGCTCACCTATAGATATCTCTTTTCCTGTAGCTATATTTATTTCTTCACCTATTGTACTCCCTGAGTTGGCTATACTTAAAAAACCACTAACTGTATCCTTTACATAATTAAAGTCTCTAGTAGGAGAAAGGCTTCCTAGTTCTATTTCTTCTTTTCCTGATAAAAGCTGAGTTATTATTGTAGGTATTACTGCTCTAGCAGATTGCCTTGGTCCATAGGTGTTAAATGGTCTAACAATTGTAATAGGCATATTGAAGCTTTTATAAAAAGCTTCAGCCATCCTATCTGCTCCTATCTTAGTTGCAGAGTATGGAGACTGCCCTTGGAATGGATGTTTTTCGTCTATAGGTACATATTTTGCTGTACCGTATACTTCCGATGTAGAAGTTACAAGGACTCTTTTGGTTTTTAAATCTCTAGCCGCCTGAAGAACATTTAATGTGCCTTTTATATTAGTATCTACGTAGGAGTCCGGTGAATGGTAGCTAAAGGGTATGGCAATAAGAGCTGCCAAATGAAAAACTTCATCTATACCTTCCATAGCCTTTCTAACTCCATTTGGATCTCTGATATCTCCCGTAAATATCTCTATGCTTTTTAATTTTTCTTTAGGAAATGTATCTAACCATCCCCATGAATTAAATGAATTATAATATACAAATGCTCTTACATCATATCCTTCCGTTAACAATCTTTCTACTAAATGACTTCCAATAAAACCATCCGAACCAGTTATTAACACTCTTTTCATTTATAGCCTCCAAGTTTTCAATTAAATTGTTTTAATTCGTTAATACAATCTTCAATAACTATAATTAATTCCGTTATAACATCTTTGGTTGTTTGAAAGAAAAACTCTTGCTTAGCAACAACTCTATACTTCTTTTCTCTAGGACTTAACCCTATTTCATTAAAATCGAACTCATCCATTTTATATGTTGTATAATACAATACATAGCTTAAAAATCTTGAGCTGTCTATATCTGTAGTAAAACTCTTACTTATTTCATTTATATTCTTTATATCTTGAGACTCATCTTCTAATACAATACCATTACTATATGCATCCTTTAATTTATCAATGATTTTTAGACCCTTAATAAGTTCTTCACTTAATACCTTTATTTTTTTTAATATACATTTTAAGTCGTCAATAATAAGTTCCGTATTACATTTTTCACATATTCTTTTACTACCACTAAGCTCTACAACTTTTTTTATTTCTTGTGTCAAATCATTCTTCATATATATGTCAATAACTTTTTGTAAAGTCATTATTTTAGTCCCTATTATTTTTGCTCCGCCTTCTGTTGCATCTATATAAACTCTTTCACTTATATCTTCTTCTATTTTACGTTCAAACCATCTAAGAAAAGAAAATAGAACCTTATCAGTTAAAACATCTTTGTCGTTTATATCTTTAACTACCAGTAGATTTTGATCGAATTTATCAGCCCTGTGCTCAACCTTTCCCTCATCAAAGGATGTACCCTTTGCATGGGTCTGTTTCTCTTTCCCATAAGCTAAGTCTTGACCTATAAAAACTATTGGGTTAGCATCTAGTTTTTGTGCCAGTGACAAAGCCATGTGTGCGACAGAACCTCCAACATTTAGCTCTTCAACGTCTCCTAATACATCAAATAACTCTTCCCCTAAATAGGGTAAACTATTTATGCTCACGACTTTTTTACCCATATGTTCACGCAAAATTTGTGGATAAACAATAGGAAGATATATCAATAAAATGTCGTTATAATCGAGACCTTCAAAATGATAGTAATTTTCAATTGATCCATCTAAAGTAACTATTATATGTGGCTTTATTCCCTCTTTTTTTAAAACCTTAAAAGCAGTTCCCACACATATTATTAAAGCCTTATCCTTTATTTTATTTAGGAGCTTTACATTTTTATTAAGAGACGGTCCTGCGGATACTATTACTACAGGCATATTTTCAAATTTTTTTTGAAGATCATTAACTTTATAACTATTTAATATGCTTGTTGTATTTAATATGAAATTTTTATACCAAGCTTTTGCTAGACCTTGTCCCGTATCATAATTTATCAGCTGAATGCCAATTTGTTCTTTGATAATCTCTGTGTATCTATTACATAAATCGTAAAAAATATTATTGTAATTTGGTATCATTCCAACTACTACCTGTTTTACATTTCTCCAACCAATAAACTTTCCAACATTTTTTTTTACTATATCCTCTTTTTCATTTATAAGCAATATAACATTATTATTTGAAAATAGGTTAGTTAAATCAAAGTTCTTTATTGTCTCGATAAAAATATCTAAACTAGGCTCAATTATTAATAACTTATTATTACTTGTTATTTTTTTTAATATATGACTAATTCTGTATCCAGATCCCAATCCTAAAAGAATAATTTTTGAATTGTCCTTAATATCTAATCCCTCTATCCATTTGAAGGCTTCATGCAATGGTCTATACTTACTATTAATATTATAGATATTGTCATCTACTTTTACTTGCATATACTTATTATTGTCCTTTGCTGGTAGCATCTGGATATCCATTGTTGCAATATGATCTTTTATTCTATTATACAAGGCAATATTATTTGATCTAATTCTATTAATATTTTTTTCATAAACCATATCCATAAATCACAACTCCATCAACTATTACTTTTTCAAATAATTCTCTAATTTATCGTTTACAATAGTAAAAATGTCTACCATTTCATATTCTAATATGTCTGCAGTTAATAAAAGGTCCTTATTTGTTAACGCCTCAGAGAGCTCTTCTGTTACCTCTCTAATTTTCTCATAGTCTAAAACTATGCCAATTTCACTAAAATGCTCCTTATTCAATAGTATAATATTAAAGCTCCATTCTATACCTTCTACAACCACTCTCATCAATTCCAAAGTATCTTCATCTTTAATATTTCTTAACTTATTCGAAAGTTTGATTAGTGCAGGAATCAGCTTTTGAATATAGCCATATAATTCGTTTATTGTTTCAAAATTTAATTGTTCAGTCATCTTCAAATCCTCTCTTTCAAACTAGACCCTATTAAATAAGGTCGACAAAATGCCGACCTTATAATTCAAATATTTTGTTTTATATATTTCCTATCCAAGTAATTGAAGTACACCCTGTGGCGCCATATTAGCTTGTGCTAACATTGATTGTGAAGCCTGTTGTAATATGTTGAACTTAGTAAAGTTCATCATTTCAGCTGCCATATCTGTATCTCTAATTCTTGATTCTGATGCTTGTAAGTTTTCTACTGTTGTTCCTAAGTTGTTTACTGTATGCTCAAGTCTATTTTGCCATGCACCAAGCTGTGCTCTTGCTGAACTTACTGAACCAATTTTTGTCTCTATATTAGCAACAGTATGGTCAGCAGGCTTTCCTATATCCCCTACACTTACCTTTAAGGACTTGGATGCAGCATCATCTATTACTATACTGAATGCAGTTCCAAAGGCATTTTTTCCATTGAACTTTGTATTATCAAATATATTATCAATTTCAGCATCCAAAGAACTTAATTCTAATGAAATGTTTTTTGTGTCCGCTGCTTGATATGTTCCATTTTGCTTTTGAACTGATAATTCTTTCATACGTATTAACATATCACTAACTTCGTTCATCGCACCTTCAATTGTTTGTACAAGAGAAATACCATCCTGTGCATTTCTTTGTGCTTGTGAAAGACCTCTTATTTGTCCTCTCATCTTTTCAGAAACTGCTAGACCTGCTGCATCGTCTGCTGCTCTGTTAATTCTAAGACCTGAACTTAACTTTTCAATAGATTTTCCTTGCTTAAAGTTGTTCATCTTAAGTTGATTGTGGGCATTCATTGCCATTATGTTATTATTAATTCTCATTTATTCTTCCTCCTTGATTTTTGTTTTTTGCATCCATGCAAAATTAAATTTATACAAAGTGTCTTTATCTTACACTATATGTCTCTGTGAATTATATATATTTACTATCCAAGTAATTGAAGTACACCCTGTGGCGCCATATTAGCTTGCGCTAGCATTGATTGCGAAGCCTGTTGTAATATGTTGAACTTAGTAAAGTTCATCATTTCAGCTGCCATATCTGTATCTCTAATTCTTGATTCTGACGCTTGTAGGTTTTCTACTGTTGTTCCCAAGTTGTTTACTGTATGCTCAAGTCTATTTTGCCATGCACCAAGCTGTGCTCTTGCTGAACTTACTGAACCAATTTTTGTCTCTATATTAGCAACAGTATGGTCAGCAGGCTTTCCTATATCCCCTACACTTACCTTTAAGGACTTGGATGCAGCATCATCTATTACTATACTGAATGCAGTTCCAAAGGCATTTTTTCCATTGAACTTTGTATTATCAAATATATTATCAATTTCAGCATCCAAAGAACTTAATTCTAATGAAATGTTTTTTGTGTCCGCTGCTTGATATGTTCCATTTTGCTTTTGAACTGATAATTCTTTCATACGTATTAACATATCACTAACTTCGTTCATCGCACCTTCAATTGTTTGTACAAGAGAAATACCATCCTGTGCATTTCTTTGTGCTTGTGAAAGACCTCTTATTTGTCCTCTCATCTTTTCAGAAACTGCTAGACCTGCTGCATCGTCTGCTGCTCTGTTAATTCTAAGACCTGAACTTAACTTTTCAATAGATTTTCCTTGCTTAAAGTTGTTCATCTTAAGTTGATTGTGGGCATTCATTGCCATTATGTTGTTATTAATTCTCATTTATTCTTCCTCCTTGATTTTTGGTTTTCTGCATCCATGCAAAACTAAATTTATACAAAGTGTCTTTATCTTACACTATATGTATCTGTGAATTATATATATTTACTATCCAAGTAATTGAAGTACACCCTGTGGCGCCATATTAGCTTGCGCTAGCATTGATTGTGAAGCCTGTTGTAATATGTTGAACTTAGTAAAGTTCATCATTTCCGCTGCCATATCTGTATCTCTAATTCTTGATTCTGACGCTTGTAGGTTTTCTACTGTTGTTCCCAAGTTGTTTACTGTATGCTCAAGTCTATTTTGCCATGCACCAAGCTGTGCTCTTGCTGAACTTACTGAACCAATTTTTGCCTCTATAGCAGAAACGTTATCATTTGCAGGACTTCCCAAATCACCTACACTTACCTTTAAGGACTTAGAGGCAGCATCATCTATTACTATACTGAATGCAGTTCCAAAGGCATTTTTCCCATTGAACTTTGTATTATCAAATATATTATCAATTTCAGCATCTAAGGAATTCATTTCTAATGTGATATTTGCTGTATCTGTTGCTTGATATGTTCCATTTTGCTTTTGAACTGATAATTCCTTCATACGTACTAACATATCACTAACTTCGTTCATCGCACCTTCAATTGTTTGTACAAGAGAAATACCATCCTGTGCATTTCTTTGTGCTTGTGAAAGACCTCTTATTTGTCCTCTCATCTTTTCAGAAACTGCTAGACCTGCTGCATCGTCTGCTGCTCTGTTAATTCTAAGACCTGAACTTAACTTTTCAATAGATTTTCCTTGCTTAAAGTTGTTCATCTTAAGTTGATTGTGGGCATTCATTGCCATTATGTTGTTATTAATTCTCATTTATTCTTCCTCCTTGATTTTTGGTTTTCTGCATCCATGCAAAACTAAATTTATACAAAGTGTCTTTATCTTACACTATATGTATCTGTGAATTATATATATTTACTATCCAAGTAATTGAAGTACACCCTGTGGCGCCATATTAGCTTGCGCTAGCATTGATTGTGAAGCCTGTTGTAATATGTTGAACTTAGTAAAGTTCATCATTTCCGCTGCCATATCTGTATCTCTAATTCTTGATTCTGACGCTTGTAGGTTTTCTACTGTTGTTCCCAAGTTGTTTACTGTATGCTCAAGTCTATTTTGCCATGCACCAAGCTGTGCTCTTGCTGAACTTACTGAACCAATTTTTGCCTCTATAGCAGAAACGTTATCATTTGCAGGACTTCCCAAATCACCTACACTTACCTTTAAGGACTTAGAGGCAGCATCATCTATTACTATACTGAATGCAGTTCCAAAGGCATTTTTCCCATTGAACTTTGTATTATCAAATATATTATCAATTTCAGCATCTAAGGAATTCATTTCTAATGTGATATTTGCTGTATCTGTTGCTTGATATGTTCCATTTTGCTTTTGAACTGATAATTCCTTCATACGTACTAACATATCACTAACTTCGTTCATCGCACCTTCAATTGTTTGTACAAGTGAAATACCATCCTGCGCATTTCTTTGTGCTTGTGACATACCTCTTATTTGTCCTCTCATCTTTTCAGAAACTGCTAGACCTGCTGCATCGTCTGCTGCTCTGTTAATTCTAAGACCTGAACTTAACTTTTCAATAGATTTTCCTTGCTTAAAGTTGTTCATCTTAAGTTGATTGTGGGCATTCATTGCCATTATGTTATTATTAATTCTCATTTATTCTTCCTCCTTGATTTTTGTTTTTTGCATCCATGCAAAATAGAAATTAAACTTTGTACAAAGTTTCTTTACCTCTCAATATATATATCGACAACTTTAATTACTACTTAAGTCTTTTTTTTGATTTTTTCTGTTTTTTGACAAAAATTTGTACTATGTATTTATAAGCTTACATTTCAATTTCGTAAATAGATTATATCATACCAATACTTGGAGATTTTTAATTCAAAACATTTGTTACAGTTCCTATGTCAATTACACATATATCACTTCAACTCTTGTGTACACCTGTGAATTATGTCTGCAATATAATTAGCTTCGGTTTTGATATATTGTAAAAACTCTAATTCTTTCTCAATATAGACCCTGTGTTGGTCTTTTTCTCTTTCTTCAAAGTGAATTCTATTAGCCTTAGGATAATCTTTACTTAATACATTCGTTAACATTTTATTTATTTCCATATCCTTACTATACTTTCTTTTTACTTTTTCTATTTCTTGAATTGATTGATTAACCTTACTTATCCATTTTCCATTTCTTCCCATAGTCCCTAATTTTTTTACAGCATTTTCAAAATCACAGCTTAACCTTTTAAATTTATTAGAAATTTCTTCTAGGTCTCTCAAAACTGCATCAAAGTCTTGTTTACTCAAAACCTTTCTTTTGCTATAAATTTCTTTTATCATTTTGCTTACATCAACCCTCTTTTTCAAATGTTCATCTAAGACCTCTTTCAATCTTTTCACAAGGGTACCTTCTATATGTGCACCACCTTCCGTAGCATTGATGTAGAGTCTTTTAGATTTGTCGCAATTAATTTCCTTTTCAAACCATCTTAGAAATTTATTAAAAGCTATATCCGTTAATACTTCATCCCCATATATTCCCTTAATTAATAATTGTTCATTTTCCTTAAGTTTATTAATGTTTAGCTTACCTTCAGAGTAGGAAGTGCCTTCTGCGTGGGTTTGATTGTTATTACCATAGGATAAATCCTGACCTATAAATATTATCGGATCAGCTCCAACTATTTTAGCAAAGGAAAAAGCTAAATGAGCTACACTTCCACCAACCTCTAAGATTTCTATTTCTTTTAGTGATTTATTTAACTCTTCTCCTAAGTATGGATGTGAACCTCCGGTAACAATCTTCATACCTTTATGTTCTTGTAGAATTCTTGGACAGACCGACGGATTATATAAGATCGGAATATTATAATAATCTATGTCCTTAAAATGGTAATAGTTTTTTATATCTCCGTCTAAAGTGGCTATTATATCTGGTATTATGCCCTCCCTTAGCAAGACCTTAACTGCTGTTCCTACACAAACTATTAAAGCTCTATTCTTTATTTCTTTTAATAGCTTTACATTTTTATTGAGAGAAGGTCCCGCCGAAACTATAACTACGGGTATATTTTCAAATTTATTAGAAAATTCCTTTACATTTATACTTTTAACAACATACTTTAAATTCTGCACATAATTCTCAAACCATATTTTTTTAAACTTCTCTTCCGTATTTTTAATGATAGCTAAGTCTCTTATTTCTTCTTTTAATATCTTTTCATACTTTTGAAAGTCTTCATTAAAAATAATATTGTAGTTTGGTATATATTCAAAACATAACTGATCAATATATCTCATGGATATATATTGACCTAATTTCTTCTTTATGTAAAATTCATCTTCCCCTATTAATAGTAATACATTTTCCTTTGATATCGCATCTGATAAATCTACATTTTCAATGGCAGTTAAAAAAATTTCTACATTTGGCTCTATAACTATAAGTCTATTCGTCTTTCCAATCTTCTTCATGATTTTTTGCACTCTATAGCCAAGGCCTATACCAAATAAAATAATTTGAGAATGATCTTCTAGTTCTATGTTATTAGCCCATTTTTCTGCTTCTTCTATAGGTCTATATCTACTATTTATGTTGATTTTTCTTTCATTTAATGATATCTGCATATATTTATTACTATCTTTTGAAGTAAGTACTTCTATATCCATTTTTCGTTCTTGTATTTCCTCTACTGTTTTATATATTTTGAAGTATTTTCTTTTAAGAACTTCCATGTTATTTTCAAATATTTCTTTCATTTTTACTCTCTCCATAATTCATATTTCGACATCTTTATTATTCTATTATTATATTATAAAAATAGAACGCATAACATATTTATTTAAAACTCCTACTTTTTACTCATATTTATTCTACGTCCTCATTTTCCAATTGAATTATAGTCCTATTTAATATATAGTAATATACATAAATAAATTGTTTAGGGTGATTTTTAATGAGTGCTGACTATAATAAATTGCTTTTATTTCAACCATCTTACATGTCAAATTTTTCATGTATAGGACCTGCATGTGAAGATAATTGTTGCTATGGTTGGAAGATTCAAGTTGATAAAAATAGCTACGAGAAATATATTTCTACTAATAATGACAAATTTAAAGAACTTTTTCGACTATACTTAGTCGAAGATAATAATTCTTACCATATAACTCATAAAAATGGCGATTGCCCTTTTCTAAACGAAAATCAACTTTGCATAATACATAAAGATTTAGGAGAGGATTTTTTGTGTGATACGTGTACAGTGTATCCTAGGGCTTTTAATATATTAAACGACTCGGTTGAAGTTTCTGCTTCTGTTTCATGTCCTGTAATAGCAAAGTTAGCTCTCACACAAAAACAAGGTCTGGATTTTGAATATACAGATGCTTTTGACAGATATAAATATTTGCCTAAAAGGATAAATTCAATAACTCATATAATCGATGTTAACGATGACCAATATGATGATAGCTACATTAAATATCTATGGAACCTTCGGAACTTTTGTATTGATATACTACAAAACCAGAACACAAGTCTAGATCAGCGTTTAGTTTTACTTGGGTTATTCTTAGATAAAGTTGATTCTGCTATTAAAAGCGAGAAAATTGACAGTATCCCAAATATTATAAATCTTTTCTCTGGATATATCTCTAATATGAACACTCCAAAGCTCTATAAACAGGACGATTTTTCTTACAGTATTAAGTTTAAAATTTTGATTGAAATATTATCAAAAAAGGCATATAGTGCAAACAAATCATACACTTTTCACAATTATTATAAAGAGTTTTTGCAAGGCCTTAATTATTATAAAGGTAAAGATATAAAAGATGTTCTAGAAGCTTATAATTCATCTTATAATAAGTATCTAAAACCTTTTACAGACAATCATACTCATATTCTAGAAAACTATTTAGTAAATTATATTTTTAGAACCCTATTCCCTCTTGACCGCAACAATGAAATATTTAAACCATATGTTCTACTGGTAGTAAACTATAGTTTGCTTAAATTCTATTTATCTGGCATTGCTTCATTTAACAAAGGCATTGAGGAAGATATGGCTATTGCTGTAATACAATCCTATGCCAAGGTGATTAATCATAACAGTTCATTTGTCAATGAGGTTTATAAAATGTTGAAAGATTGTAGAATGGATAATATAAAAAACTTAGCAGTTCTCTTAATGGATTGATTTTAAGGAGGAAATTATATATGCCGAATTCTTCAACAGAAAAAACAAAAATTCTTCAACCAGTATATATGAACCATTTTAATTGTATTGGTCCTACATGTGAAGATAATTGCTGCTATGGTTGGAATGTAGATATCGACACTAATACATATAAAAAATATCAAGGTGTACAACATGAAACTCTTTCATGCCTAATAAATAAAAGCATAGTTGAAAAAGAATCTTCATATAAGGTAAAAATGAAATCTAATATATGTCCTTTTTTTGATAAGGACAAGTTATGCATGATACATAAGGAGCTAGGTGAAGAGTTTTTATCAAACACATGTTATTCATACCCTCGAAGTTTTAATATATTTAATGACAGCATAGAGATTGCAGCTTCTGTTTCATGCCCTGAAGTCGCAAGATTAGTATTATTGAATAAAGACGGTATAGATTTTGAATACTCCTACGATTTTAGTAAATATACCTATCTACCAAAAAGAATGGGGGTTTTTAATGCTCTAATTGAAAATTCTAATCCTGTTTTTGAAAACAGTTATATGAAATATTTATGGGAAATCAGAAGCTTATGCATTGATATAATACAAAATAGAAATTTTGATTTAGATTCTAATATGATTCTACTAGGACTTTTTATTGAGAATTTATCCGATTGTATAAATGATAATAAAATCGATAACATATCAGAGGTTATAGATTTATTTTCAAGGTATATCAATACAACCCATACACTTGATTCCAATGAAAAGAATAATTCTTTATTAGATAGTAAGCTAAAAATATTATTTAATATATTATCTAAAAAAGCTTCTTTATCATCAATCAGTTTGCCAAGGTTAGATAAATACTATAAGCTTTTTTTACAAGGACTATGTATTGACGAACAACCAAATCGGTCTGATTTGTCAGAAGCTTACCTATGTAACTATGATAAGTATTTGAAAGATGCTCTTTTAGAATACAGACATATTTTTGAAAACTACTTAGTTAATTATATTTTTATAAGACTATTTCCATCCGATAGCAATAATGATATATTCAAGCCATACTCTCTACTTTCGTTAAACTATGGCTTACTTAAATTTTTCTTAGTGGGTGTTTCTGCTTATTACAAAAAGTTAGATGAAGATCTTCTTGTTGAGATCATACAAATTTATGCTAAAACCTTTAATCATAATAGCTTTTTAGGTAATGAATTTTATAAAATCTTGAAGAACAATAAGTTAGATAGCATGCTTTATACAACTTCTTTAATAATGGATTAGCATCGTCTTGCTATCTTAAGCTAGTTCTGTTTTTTTATCTTGCTAAATAACCAAATATAATTATTCTATATAACAAAAAACAAATAATTGAGTAAGAGACAAGTATACCTCTGTCTCTTACTCAATTATTTGTTTTTGAAATATTTCATTTAATTTATCATATTCTATATTAGAATTTAAAGCTTTTTTATTCTGCTGTGCGATTTTTAAGTATATTTCTTTTCTATATATTTCTACGTCTTTTGGAGCAGATATACCTAGTTTTACTTTTCCATCTTGTATACTTAATATAGTTACCTCTATATCCTTACCTATTTTAATGCCTTCATCTATCTTTCTAGTTAAAACCAGCATGTTTACCACCCTAAGATTCTAATTTTTTAAATATCTTATATCTTATGTCATATTGTCCATTATCTAATACTATTTGTTTCCCTTTATTACTTTTATTATTTATAATAATAGGAGCTTCTAAATTCATAGTAGTATCTGCAATATTCTCAGGTACGGATACTATACAGCATATAAATATATCTTCTTGCTTTTCTATAGATAAAAAATCCATAGTTGGCTGAGGAATGTCAAACTCATAGTCTGCTTTGAATAAAAAAGGGTTAACTATAACAAATGTAAGATTTGGTTCATCCACTCCTTGAAGCCAGTTAAAAGGCAGCTCCGGATTTGGATTTTGAATTATGACATACTTTTTTACATTTTCAAATGCGGGTATTCCTTCTGGAAAGGATATAATATTTTCCTCGTTAATCTCTATTTCTCCAAAATGTTTAGTATTCAGCTTCATAATGTTCCTCCATTCATATGCTCATGTCTAAACTGTTTCCAATATATTCGATATCTATAAAAGGCTTTTGTCTTATATAGACTTCAACCTTCGCTCTATTTAAATCCAAATGGACATCTTGAGGTTTACTCTCTATATCAACATCGCCTTCTTGTAGGTTGATTTCAACTTTTCCTTCATTTAAGGTTATTTCAGGCCTACTTTTAGGTATAAAATCTATATTAACCTCTTTCATTTTCTGATCGAAGGCATTATACTTAGCCTGGCTTGGTATAGGATCAACTCCGGTATCAATTCTAGACAACTCATTCCCTTGTTGAACTATTTTTCCTATGCCCTCTAGACACTCCTGTCTCCCATTCCGTGCACTCGTTTTAATAAGTTCGGTCACTTTTTTCAGGCCTATTTCTGCAAGGGGAATCGTTTGATCTATCATAACCTCTGGTTGGGTTATTTCCATGTCTATCTTAGGATCTCTAGTTTTCATTTTATAGTTTGATTTGCCATAATCAATATTCATAGTTCCTTGATTGACATTCAAACCAATGAGACCCTGTCTCATGGTTATTTTTAAGTCCATAAATCTCCCCCCTAGCCAAAAAACATCTACTTAATAAAGTCTATGAGAGTAGGTTGAATAACCTGAGCTCCCGCAGATAAGGATGCTCTGTATACACTTTCTTCCATCTTCATGTACATGATAGTTTCCGCCATATCCACATCTTCATTTTCGCTAAGTAAATCTGTAAAGTCCAAGTTATTTTTTTCTAATCTATTTTGTATCAACTCTAATCTGTTTGACTTAGCTCCTATCTCTGATGTCACCGCTAAGACATTATGAAGGTGACCATCAATTTTAGTTGAAAATGCTGCAATATTAGCCGTATCATCTGCCCTAAGGGCAGCAATTGCATTGTCAAAATCATCGATCATTTCAGCTTTTCCGGCAACGGGGTTACCAAAAAGTTCAGTTCCAAATACTCCTACTTCAATCTCCTCTCCCACACTTACCTGATATTTTTTGTGCTGTACTGGAGCAGTGGCTATATTGTATGTGCCATCATCATTAAAAGTTTTTTCATCAGTTTGAAAACCTGAAAATATATATCTGCCAGTATATGTACTATTACCTATCTGTATTATCTGTTGCTTTAATTGTTCCATCTCATCTGCTATCGTATTTCTATCCTCAGGTGCATAGGTTTCTGATGCTCCCTTAACAGTAAGCTCTTTAGCCTTATGAAGTATATTGTACAAGTCTGTCGTTGCTGACTCCGTAATATCTAGCCACGATGTCGCGGCACTAGTGTTTCTTTCATATTGTTCTATTTGCGACACATCTGATCTTAGCCTTAAAGCTCTCGATGTCCCTATAGGATCATCAGAAGGGCTATTAATTCTTTTTCCAGTAGAAATTTGTGTATTTCTTTTATCTAAACGCGACAGATTTCTATTTAGATTTCTTAGTGTATTTGACGCAATCATGTTGTTAGTTACTCGCATTCTCTATGGACCTCCTTTACAGCCTTGAAATATGTTGTATGTACGATCTTCTTCCTAGTCACTTAACACATTGCTATTCACCTTATCTACCAACTACTCCCATTCTATTTATGATAGTTTCTATCATTTCATCAATTGTTGTTATCATTCGAGAGTTAGCATTAAAAGAATGTTGAAATTGAATCATGTTGGTCATTTCTTCGTCCATAGAAACTCCTGATATTGATTGTCTATTTGTTTCAATCTGATTCAACATAACCTCTTGATTCTCCACCATTCGGTTAGCTTCTTGTCCATCAACGCCTAGGTTTGAAATTAAAGAATTAAGGAAATCCTCTGGGCTCCCCCACGCAAATAGACCTGAGTTGTGTCTCACATCTGCCATTGCAAGGGCATTTCCACCGTCTCCAGGCACCCCACCAACAGTTTCTGACGCTGCTATCTTATTTAGATCGCCCTCTATAGCTGCAGATATAGAAATGCTCTTAGCTGGATTTGTAGGATCAAATGTGAAAAAGTCACCACCCGCATTACCATCTAAATCAAAACCTAATCTATGAACTCTGTTCATTTCATCAGCAAGTGTTCTAGTAAAATCATTAAGTTGTTTTACGTAGTATGGTATCCCCTTATCATTACCGGAGTCATTGTTTATCATATCTGTTAAACCCTTTATTTTTCCACCGGTAGGGTTAAAAGTCGACCCATCAGCCCACTGAACATCATGAAGTCCATTAGCATCATAGGGATCATGTAGCTTAGTAGTTCTTTGTACATAAGCAAGTTCACTATTCTCTATATGCGATACCAATGGTTTTCCATTCATTAGTACATAAAATCTATTTTCCGCATCTTCATAATAATTTATATCCGTAAGCTCCGAAAGCTTATCAACAAGTAAATTTCTCTGATCTCTCAGATCATTTGCCTTGCTTCCATCCAATTCAGCTTTATGTATAGCCTCATTAAGACTTGCAATTTGTTCACCATATCCATTAATCTGATCTACTGTGGCTCTTACCTCAAAATCCATATTGCTTTGAAGATCTTCAAATTGATTAACCATCCCATTTATACGTGTAGTAAAGGCTACTGCACTTTCTCTTACTAACGCTCTAGTGGTAAGACTTTCTGGTGTATCAACTAATTCCTGTAGTGATGAAAAGAAGTCATTAAAAACAGTTTGAATTCCAGAATCAGAAGGTTCATTAAGTATTGTTCCTATAGTTGCTAAGGTCTCTGATTTTGTTTCCCACTCACCATAACCTGTAAGTTCATTTCTAAGTTTTAGATCCAAAAATTCACTTCTAAGCTGGCTAATACCTTCAGTATCAACTCCTGCTCCCAACATCCCTTGCCCGCCTGGTAAATACATGGGACTTGATTGCTCCATGTCTAATCTTTGTCTTGTATATCCCGGTGTATTTGCGTTGGCAATATTATGGGAAGTTATATTCATCGCCCTTTGACTAGCGAAGATACCTGATCGTGCTATATTAAATCCAAAAAAAGTAGACATTTTTAATCCCCCATTTTATATTTTCGCATCAAATAAATTACTCTTTATATTAACATCTCTTTCATCTGCATCAGAACCATAGGTGCTCCCTCTATTTTCTAAAGTAGTTAATATATTTTTGTTAAACTCTATATATTCAAGTGACTGCTCTATAAGCTTACTATTTAAATCATTTTCTTCTTTTACCATTTTTAAAACCTCTGAAAACTTGTCTCTTATTGCTAGTATTTCATTTTTTGTCTTATCATCGAGATGCTCAGCGAGCATCGAAATATTTTTTATGTCGCTGACATTCATTTCCTTAACTATGTTTCTTATTATGCTTTCTCTTATATTTTCAAGCTTACCTATACTTATTATCATGGCTTGTTCCTCACCAGTAATACCGTCAAGCTCCTTTATTTTGCCTTCAATTATTACATTTCTTTTTTTTCTCGCTATTTCCAGCACGTCCTGGTACATCTCATACTCTTTATTAAGGGCTATCATTAGTTGCTCTACAGATTTGCTCATGTCATTGACCCCCATTCTAGATGAACGCGTCGTAAGACGCCTTTTTTGTTAAATCTTTTAATTTTCAAATCATTTCTATATTTTTTTATCAAAGTTTACGCCTTCAACTATCTTCTCCACAGCTTCCTCAGCTGATGGATTATAGGTTCCAGAAGCTATAGCAGCCTTTACTTCACCTATTTTTGCTTCTCTTGTCTCAGGAAGTTTTTTAAAAGCATTCATAGCAACTTGAAAGTCCTTCGCCATAGAAGAAAATTCAATTTTATCCTTGGCTCCACTCGCCTGTTTACTTTTTTGGGTCTTTGCCGTTTTACTTTGATAAGCTCCCATAACCTTTTGCACATTAGGATTATTAAATATTTTCATAAAAACACCTCATCTCTACCGAATATTACTAATTATATTATCGGCAGGGATGAGGTTTTTATTAAGAAAAACTTATCTATTTTCTATTCTTTTTCATTTCAGTTATGTACATCCTATTCTTAGAACGATCTTTGCTTGACTTTTCTTGTCTTTCAAATCCAGATTTTAAGCCTCTTTCTATATCATGGGCACATTGATCACAGTATCTTCCTGATCTAATTGCCTTACCACACGACTCACAGTCTAATAGTATACCTGGATTGTCTCCTACTATTTCTAATCTACCTTCTCTAAGATATCTTAATATCTTATCTTCAGAAACTTCAGTTTCTTCCGCTACTACTGTAACGATCTCTTTTGGGTTTTCATATAGGTAGTCCTTAACCCTTCTAAAGTCTTCGTCATCCTTTTTTCTACATCTAAAACATATTTTACTAATTCCATCGTACTGGAATAGTTTACCGCATTCTTTACAGTTTCTTATATTCAAAAGCAATCGCCCCCTGTTCTTTTATATACTCTTATTAAAATATTATAGCATAAAGATACTTCTGTAAGTCAATAGTTTTTAGCTCCTATTATTCATTAATAATAATTTCTACCAGTAGCAAAGGTAGCTACGTATACATTTAAAGCTCCACTTTCAGTCAATACTTTGCTACACTGGTTTACCGTTGACCCAGTGGTATAGATGTCGTCTATAAGCAATACATTTTTATCCCTTATATTATTATTATTAATTATTTCAAAGGCATCTTCAAGATTTTTTCTTCTTTCTTCCTTAGTTAATTGGTTTTGAGTTATTGTATTTCTGCATCTTATAAGACTTCTATTGTCCACGTCAATATTCATCATTTTCCCTATATATTTACTGATAATACCCGCTTGATTAAAAGACCTTTCTCTCTGTCTAGCTTTATGCAAGGGCACTGGTATAATTATATCGAAATCATGGATATCACTTTCTATAAGTCTATCGTATATAATCTCAGCCACATGATAGGCAATATATCTTTTTTTATGATACTTTAAATCATAGATTGTTTTTTTTGCTGAATCATCGTATTCAATACAAGAAACGGCCTTTGTGTAATAATGGGAATTGTCTATACATTCGGGGCACCTATCTGCTAGATATAGCTCATCTAGAGGTTTTCCACACTTATCGCAGGTCTTTTCCCATATGAACTTTAATTTGTCCTTGCATTCATCACAAATCGAATACTCTTCTTCTCTCTCTATAGAAGAGTTACATATTATGCAGTAAATATTTCTGGGGTATATGAAGTTTAAAAAGGTATCGATGTATTCTTTTAGAATTTTAATGTATTCCATTAGAATCAACCTTCCTTGATGAAACTGGTCACAAAGCTTTCTGGACTGATGAATAAATAGTTGTTTTCTCGAGTTTGGAAATATGACACGTGGACAGGCCCCCAGACACACTGGAAAGAACGTATGTCAGATGGGCCAGTCCCCATGTCACATTTCAACCTCAAAGCTTATTTCTTACTCAAAAGTATAAAAGAATGATCTTATAACTTAGAACTATCAAAGTACTTTAGTCACTTTTTCTTTACCAATCGATAAGCTTCTCATCCTTTATTCTCTTGAGTCTAAATTTTAGCCCTGAGTTTCTATTTGAATTCCTTTCGTTTTTAATCATCATATATAGATATTTCTCCATACCCACTAGAACAACTAATTCCTTGGCACGGGTAACTGCTGTGTAAAGCAGATTTCTATTCAGTAGCATTGGAGGACCCCAACAAATCGGCATAACGACTACGGGGAACTCACTACCTTGACTCTTATGGATAGTTATGGAGTAGGCAAGTACTATTTCATCCAAGCCTGCAAAATCGTATTCCACATTTTTTTCATCATCGAAACAAACCGATATAGTCTTCGCTTCGTCATCTATAAAGGTCACATATCCTATGTCTCCATTGAATACTCCTTCTCCTTTTCTTAATCCATCTTCACTCTTCCACTTTATATTATAGTTATTTTTTATCTGCATTACCTTGTCTCCGACTCTAAACAACCTGTCTCCTATCTTTTTTTCTCTCTTTGAGTTGCACTCTGGATTAAGTATGTTCTGAAGCTCGTTATTCATATTATTTGTTCCAATCCTGCTATTTTTCATCGGGGTTAGTACCTGAATATCTCTTCGTGGGTCATAGTCGTTGAATTTCGGTAATCTTTTTACACATAACTCCTTTATGGTATGGAGTATATCGTCTTGGTTTCTCTTCGGCAAAAAGAAAAAATCCTTATCCTTTACATTAAGCTTTGGTTTCTCTCCCTTATTTATCATATGGGCATTCACAACTATCATACTTTCCTTGGCTTGTCTAAATATCTCCGTCAACCTTACTACCTTGACTATTCCACTTTCTATTATGTCATGGAGTACATTTCCAGGACCAACCGACGGAAGCTGATCCACATCACCAACTAGGACTACTCTAGTATCTGGAGGGATGGCCTTGAGCAAATGATACATTAAAAGTATATCAACCATTGAAACCTCATCAACAATAATCACGTCAAAGCTCAGTGGCTCCTCACCATTCTTCATAAAGCCCATTCCACCGCCATCATCGGAGTAGGAATATTCCAAAAGCCTATGGATGGTTTTAGCTTCTCTCCCGGTAGTCTCAGTAAGTCTTTTAGCTGCTCTGCCCGTCGGGGCTGCCAGTCCTATCTTTAGGTTTTGGCCTTCAAATAGCTTTATGACACTGTTTACAGTAGTTGTTTTTCCCGTTCCCGGTCCACCAGTTATTACAGTAACTCCATTTGAGAACGCCTCTTTAACTGCATCCCTTTGATTCGCTGCTAAAGCAATGTCTCCATCCTTTTCAATATTTCTTATTTCTTCTTCTAAGTCTATATTTGGATTTTCAAAGCTTGTCCCTGCTAACTCTATTAGCTTTTTACATGCTCCCGTCTCCGCATAAAAAAATGCCATTGGAAATACGGCTATCTTATCATCAACGTTTTCTTGATGAATCTCTCCATTTATAGTTAAAGTGATAATTCCATCCTCTATCATACTAGCGTCTAAACCCAAAATTTCGCAGGTTCTATCGATTAACGCTTCCTTAACGCCATAAGTATGACCCTCAAGATTATACTGAGTCAAGGCATACTTTATACCGCACATAATCCTATAGGGTGATTTTGGATCAATCCCCATCCTTTTAGCAATTGTATCGGCCATTTTAAAACCTATTCCAGAAATATCATCGGCTAATCTATAGGGGTTTTCCCTTAGGTTTTCTATGGTTTTATCTCCATATTTCTTAAATATCTTAACTGCATAGGCTGTTGATACACCGAACTGTCCTAAAAAAACCATAACTTCCTTAATCTCTCTCTGCTCCTCAAAGGCTTCAGCAATATCCTTAGCCTTCTTATCGCCTATACCATTTACTTCGGTCAGCCTATCAGGATGATATTGAATAATATCTAATGCATCTTTCCCAAACCTTTCTACTATACGCTCGGCCATCTTTTCCCCAATTCCCTTGAGCAAACCCGATGAAAGATAGCTTTTAATTCCCTCTAGAGTTTCCGGTGGAATTTGCTTGCTATTTACTACCTGCAATTGTTCACCATATATAGGATGAACTGTAATACTTCCGCTAAAAGACATAGTCTCGCCAACATTTATAATAGGTATATATCCTACCACTACTACATCTTCTTTCCCTGTATCTATACTAGCTACTACATAGCCATTATCTTCATTTCTAAATATAATTTCCTTCACAACACCGTTAATTTCCATAGACATAAAATCACCACATAATATTAGATAGTATTTTGCTCTTACTCCCTATTATAACATAATTAGGAATTCGAACTATCAAGGTTGCATTTTTTACATTTTTTTCTTGTTTTAGCATATTTATATATGTTTTTTTATTTTTGAAATTGGAATAATAATACTTGAAACAAGTTAAGGGATGAATATTTATTTAAATATCCCTAAAAAGGAGAGATAAGTTATGGATAGAGTAGCTCTTGTACTAGTAATAATAGGAGCTCTTAACTGGCTATTAGTGGGTCTCTTTGGTTATGACCTAGTAGCCGCATTATTAGGAGGTTCCGGAGCTATATCAGCAGGTCAAGCATCAGGAATAAGTCGAATTGTATATGGTGTTGTTGGTATAGCAGGCGCATATGCAATAAGCTTCCTCTTTAAAAACAGGGAAGTAAGAGACTAATATTTAGCTTAAAAGTATCAATCAAAACATAGTGTCATAATTTTAGATAATCAATTTGATATTGTCAAGCAATAAGAAAGACGGCATCCTTGCCGTCTTTCTTAATCTTTAGGCTCTTAACAAAGGGCCGATTATTATTCTCCAAGTCCTTCTTTTCTAAGTATTTCAGCTTTATCAGTCTTTTCCCATGGTAAATCTATGTCTGTTCTTCCAAAGTGTCCATATGCAGCTGTTTGTCTATATATAGGTCTTCTTAAATCTAAATCCTTTATAATAGCAGCTGGTCTTAAATCAAAGTGCTTCTTAACAAGCTCAACTAATTTTTCTTCAGATACCTTTCCAGTTCCGAAAGTTTCAACTAATATAGAAACTGGCTGAGCAACACCGATAGCGTAAGCAAGCTCTAATTCACATTTATCAGCAAGACCTGCAGCAACAATATTTTTTGCAACGTATCTTGCAGCATAAGCAGCTGATCTATCAACCTTAGTTGGATCTTTTCCTGAGAAAGCTCCACCACCGTGTCTAGAGTATCCTCCGTAAGTATCAACAATAATCTTTCTTCCTGTTAATCCTGCATCACCTTGAGGTCCACCTATAACAAATCTACCAGTAGGATTGATTAAGTATCTTGTGTTTTCATCTAATAATTCATGTGGTACTATTTTATTTACTACATTTTCGATCAAGTCTTTTTCTATTTGCTCACGACTAACCTCTGGTCCATGTTGAGTAGATATAACGATAGTATCAACTCTAACAGGCTTATTGTCCTGATATTCTACTGTAACCTGAGTTTTACCATCTGGACGAAGATACTTTAAAGTTCCATTTTTTCTTACTTCTGAAAGTCTTCTAGCAAGCTTATGGGAAAGAGCGATTGGTAGAGGCATTAATTCTGGAGTTTCATTACAAGCAAAACCAAACATAATCCCTTGGTCTCCAGCACCGATAGCTTCAATCTCATCATTCATTTCACCAGCTTTGCTCTCTAATGCTTCATCTACTCCCATAGCTATATCAGGAGACTGCTCATCTATAGAAGTAAGTACTGCACAAGTATCAGAGTCAAATCCATATTTAGCTCTAGTGTATCCAATCTCTTCAATAGTTTTTCTTACGATCTTTGGTATATCTACATAACAAGTAGTAGAAATTTCACCAGCCACTAATACTAATCCTGTTGTAACAGAAGTTTCGCATGCTACACGGGCATTAGGGTCCTTTGCAAATATAGCATCTAGGATTGAATCTGAAACTTGGTCACAAATCTTATCTGGATGCCCTTCTGTAACAGATTCTGATGTAAATAATCTTTTCAATTCCTTTTCCTCCTTGTGTATAGAGTTCTTAGTAAAACTCAATTTATACACACACAAATACTCAGCATTTTTAGGAGTTTTTAGGATGTATAAATCAATAGCTTTACTTGAATCTCTGTTTAATTCATATTAAAATAATTTTTTGTTGTTATTTGAATATTTTTATCAAGATAATATTACTTTTTTAGTATGCCCTCAATTAATCATTTTACATATAATGGGCACTAAAAAACCTCTTCCGCAAGAAGAGGTTTTAATCACAGATTCCTCATCTTCCAGAATATCATATTCCGTAGGACTTAGCACCGTATACATTGTACCGGTTGCTGGACTTCATAGGGCCTATTCCCTCCGTCGCTCTTGATAAGGTGAAGCAAGTTATTCAATTTGACATAAAAATAGTACCATATATATATATTCTAGTCAACATATTTCTACAAAAATATTTTTATATTACTATTTTTTTTGTTATTTGAGCAAATTGCATAATTACCATCTAAAAAAATTTTCTACTATATATAGTCTTAAACTCCCTAGAGCTTTACCTCATTTATTATGCAATTCTGCCAAGTTAGAATTATGCAGTTTCCTCACTTAAGTACTATCTATTCAAAACCTACAGGCTTAAACTTACTCATCTACATATTTCTAGCTGCAAAATAGCTTAAAAATGTTATTATAGATGCCGCTATAGTATTCCCCATGAGTATTGCAAAAAATGCATGCTTGATTCTAAGATTAAATAAAGCTGCAGCTACAGACCCAGTCCAGACACCAGTTGATGGTAACGGTATGGCAACAAAAAGAACTAATCCAAATATACTATATTTCTTTATGTTTCTAGCCTTTCTCTCTACTCTTTTGATAAGCCATTTTTCAAATTTCTCTATCATCAAAATGTTTCTCAAACTAGCGAAAAAAGGTTTTAAAAAGAATAGCAAAAAAGGTACAGGAATCATACTACCTCCTATGCATAATAAAGCTGCATGTAAAGGATTCATCCCCCTCGATATAGCATAGGGAATGGCCCCCCTTAATTCTATTATTGGAAGACTGGAAATCACTAGTATTTTCAATTCTCCCGACAGAAAATCCCATAGGTTCACCTTTTATCACCCACTATATATAGACCTGTGTTTGTATAATTGACATTTTATACAAAGTTATTACATTAAATAGTGCACTTTTTTATCTGTTCGATTTATAACTTCTATATAGTTAACATATAACCCCTAAAGATAAGACCTTCCAACATCTATAGAATATCATAACGAGTAGATCTGTGCTACTTTATATAGTTTAAATTCCCATCTCAAGAAATACATATTGTAACACATATTTAATTATTTTTTAATTATGTTAAGCTTTGTTATTAAAGTATAATTATTGTATGGAAAACTAATAGAAGCTTTGCTGATAACAATAAACAATTAGCTATCAAAATAACATGTACAATATTATTTCTTATTCTCACAAAATAAGTTTTATGACTAAATTTTTATACATTACATAAATGAGGGATTAGATTGAGAAAAATTTTAGGCTGCATTAAGAAGGCCGTTATAGACTTTGATATGATTCAGGATGGAGATGTTATAGGTGTTGGAGTTTCTGGAGGGAAGGATAGTGTTGCACTCTTATATGCCCTTAAGCTTTTCCAGAACTTTTCACCGGTGAAGTATGATCTCAAAGCCCTTACATTAACACTTGGCTTTGAAAATTTTGATCTAACTCCTATTAAAAAGATGTGTGATGAACTAAATATAGAATACATAATAAAACCTACAGAAATCGGAAGGATAGTATTCGAAGAGAGAAAGGAGAAAAATCCCTGTTCTCTGTGCTCTAGATTTAAAAGGGCTGCCCTTCATAGCCTTTGTAAGGAAAATTCAGTAACTAAATTGGCCCTTGGTCATCATATGGATGATGCAATTGAGACTTTGTTTCTAAGTATGTTTTATGAGGGTAGAATTCACACATTTAACCCCGTGACCTATCTTAGTAGGAAGGATCTTACAATGATAAGACCTCTGATTTATGCTGAAGAAAAAGAAATAATAAAGGCAGTCAGAAGACATAATCTACCTGAAGTAAAGAGTCTCTGCCCTGCTGATGGCAATACCAAAAGGGAATACATGAAGCAATCCCTTATGAAATTTTATAAAGATATACCCCATGCAAAGCAAAATCTATTGAACGCATTAAAGAACAAAAAACAGTTAAATATCTGGGAAATAAAGGAGGATAAATAAGTTGAACTTGAAAAAGAGCCTTATTAAACTATTGACTACAGCTTTGATTTTTAATACCGTTATTACCTTTTCCTTTGCTGACTTTGTTGAGATCCATGAAGAAAGATCCTCAGAAAATATATCTAGGGGTGTAGTTTACGAAAAAATATCAAGGTTTACCAATAGAGGTTGGTTAAATATGAATATCCTCAGAATTGACCTTGATGATAAATATACTTCTTTAGATGTAATAACAAGTGAAACTGGAATGTCAGGCAGAGATGCTTTAACGGGTCTTGCTTCTAAGAATAAATCTGCTAGTAGGATTATAGGAGCTGTTAATGGAGATTTTTACGATACAAAAGAGTTTTCAACAATTGGCCCCATAGTTAGGGATGGCGACCTTGTTACATCATCCAAAAACAGTCCTGACTTTGCTACCTTTAATATAGATAATGATGGCAAAGCCTTTATAGATTATTGGGCTGGAAATACTCAAAAACTTATGAATTTAGATAATGATTACATATTAGATATTAACCATAAGAATAAATCTTATGTTAATAACGGTGTTATTCTCTTAGATAAATCATGGGGAAAACTTTCCTTTGGTAAAGAGAAACATGAAAACATAGTAGAGCTGATTATTATTAAAGATAAGATAAAGGAAATTCGAGATAATCTTGAGGCCATAGAGATTCCTGAAGATGGATATATTATAGCCGCTGCCGGTACCACAAAGGAGCATATACTGAATAACTTTTCAGTTGGTGATAGGGTTTTAGTAGATGTTTCAAGTACACCTGACTTCAAAGAACTTGCATTAGCTATGGGTGGAGGAGCTGAAATACTAAAAGATGGAAGCATTCCCGATGAATTCTCCCTTAACATTTCTGGAAGTCATCCAAGAACTGCCATCGGTATTAGCCAAGATAAAAAAGAGGTTATCATGGTAACAATTGATGGCCGAAATGCATCTTATCCCGGTGTAACGCAAAAAGAACTAGCCGAAATTCTTCTTGAGCTTGGAGCTTATAATGGAATCAATCTTGATGGTGGTGGTTCCACAGAAATGATTGTAAAATCTTCAGGTGACATGGAGCTAGATATAGTAAATCATCCCTCTGGTGGTTATGAACGACGTATTATGAATGGTCTTGCCGTTCTAAACAATGGTCCAGAATCCTCACTAAAGGGCATAAAACTAGATACCTCCGATAATAATATTTTTATTGATACGTCAAGGGAACTTTTTATAAAGGGATACGATAAAAATTATAATCCTGTTGAAATAGATCCAACTGAAGCTGAATGGAGTATTGAAGGAATAGAAGGAAGGTTTGTTGAGAATAAATTTATTCCTCAGAGTGTCGGAAAGGGAACTATAACAGCATCCTATAGAGGAAAAACTGCTTCTATTGAAGTAAAAGCTCTTGATAATCCAATAGAACTAAAAATATCTCCATCGAAGATATATGTAGAGTCTGGAAAGCAAGTACCTATATCCGTAATCGCTACTAACGATGAAGGATATGAAGCAAGAATAGACTCAAGTGCTTTAATTTGGTCAATTCCAGACAATATGGGGAAAATAAAAGATAACACATTTATAAGTACCGATAAAGTGAGCAACGATCTAATAAAGGCATCTTTCTATGATCTTAATGCTTATATACATGTTTCAACTGGTCTTTTGAGTACTGTTTTAGAAGACTTTGAGAGCTTGAATGGGAGCTTCCTGCCTTATCCTAATGAAGTTGCAGGAGACCTTGAATTATCATCTAAAGAGAAGTCCGGTGACTCTTCTGTTAAATTAAGCTATGATTTCAGCAATGCAAATGATACTAAGGCTGCCTATATTGTCTTTGATAATGATGGTATCCCTATGGAAGAGAGACCTGAAAAGCTAGGAATGTGGGTATATGGTAACAAGGGAAATAGTCATTGGCTTAGAGGAAAGCTAACGGATTCAAATGGAAATTCCTTCAGTCTGACTTTTGAAAGATATGTTGACTGGGAAGGGTGGAAGTTTGTAGAGGCATCTGTTCCTTCTGGAGCTGTAGCGCCTTTAAAACTAGAAAGATTGTATTTGGTTGAAATAGAGCCTGGCTACAAAGACTCTGGATATATTTACATCGACGATTTGACAGCCTTCTATAAATCAAAGATCAATAAGGAAATTCCAAAGGATACTGTTGTTTACTCTGATACAAGAAATGTTTCTGTGGATCTAAAAAATGAAAATTCCTTTAGATTTTTAGCCCACGGTGGAATCTCAGATATGGATACATTGTTAGACAACCTTGTTGTAAATAAACTTTCCAATGTTTCCAATGATGTGGACTTAAGTCTATTTACAAATCAACTGGATGATAAATTGAAAGAAAAGTTATCAAAGGATTATATGGTTGTGGCTTCTGGCTATTCCCATACTAAATTTAAGAATAGCTCATTTATAAAGCTTAATAACAATAACAATGGTAGTATCAGAGCAACTGACTACAATCAATGGACTTGGTTACTTAATACACTTAAAACAATAGACTCCGACAGCCTTTTTGTTACATTGCCAAAGCCTTTAAGCTTCAAAGATAAGCTTGAAGAAAAACTATTCCTTGATACCCTTAAAAACCTCAAGGAAGACAAAAATATAGATGTTTGGATATTTACGGGTGGAAACGATAAGAATTTTGAAGTTGAAGCTACCGATGGTATAAGGATAGTCAAATTAAAAACCTATCCTACTCACAACAAATTCGATTATAAGCAGCTTAAATACATGATATTTACAGTAAACGATGGTCATGTAACCTATGAGATAAAGGATATGTATGAGAAATAGCGGCTAGCTACTAGCTCTAATTTAAGTCAATTCTATTAGGTCTACAAAAATTTATTAGCTAAAAATTTCTGGGAACGGTTAAACCGTTCCCTTAGTTATTTCCTATAACTCTTCTCTTTTTAATCTTTTCCTAGCAGCTAGCAGCAAGTAGCTAGAAGCTCATCCCTACTTCACCATTTCATTCAAGATCATTAATTGCTCATCAAATAGATTTTCGCTTAACAGCGTATAAATCATTTCTTCCTTTTTTTCTCTAGAAATTTTTAAAAGCTTCTTAAGTTTATCAGTATTATACTTGCCCATGCTCTCTAATATGTACCTTATCTCTTCCTTCTCAAATATTTCTAGTTTTCCTACTTCCTTATTGCTGTAAAATTTAATAAATTCATCTAATGTTTGATTATCTACTTCATGGAATACTTCATCATTTCTAGCGGCTTCGCTTTTAAAACTTGTTACAAAGTTTGATAGCTGAAGATACTTCTCATTGCCAAGCATCCCATCGCTATCTGGATGTAAATACATGATTGCCTTTGTTGTAGTAAAGGTTACTACAATCACTAGTATAAGATATATTTTTCTTTTGATAATTCCACCTCCAAATCTCTAGTTATTATTTTTATCTTATTTAGTATTCTCGTCAAAAATATTTTTTTCTATTCCTTTAAAAGAATTAACCTCTGTGTGTAATTTTGTTGAAATCAATAGAATATTGTCATATAATTTAATTAGTGCATATCATTAATTATAAACATCTTAAGAGAAAGATAAATTCCTCTGTTGTAATAATAAATGGTTGTTAATTTTTTTAGGGATAAAGTTATTTATATATATGGAAAGAGGTTTTATTATGGACAAAAAAAGCAGCTTAAGTACTAGAATAGAAAAACTTAGGGATGAGATATCAGAGAAAATAGATGGAAATTTACATAATATGACCATTGATGAGCTTGTAAGCAAAAGCAATGAGCTTAATAAATTAATTGTTGAATATCATAAATTGATAAATACAAATAATGATTAGATGTATTTTCTTGCATATTTTCAAACTTTCTATGAATAATCTGGGTTAAAACATATAACCCCCTCATATATATCATATGAGGGGGTGTTTTTTCTTTTGAGCATAAAAAAAAATCTTGACCCAATAACTAAGGCTAAAATCCACTACAAGGACAAATATGCCATTAATATTCTATCAGAAAATTTATCTAAACGACTCAGTAAGGATGCCATAATAGTATGCATTGGTACCGACCGATGTATTGGAGATGCCTTAGGCCCTTTAGTTGGAACCTTACTTACAAGGGGACAATATAAATATCCCGTTTATGGAACATTAAAGAATCCAATACATGCCGTTAACCTTAAAGAAGAAATGAAAAAAATAAATAGTAAACATAGAAATTCAGATATAATCGCCGTAGATGCCTGTCTTGGTGAAGAAAAATATATAGGTAGTATTCAAATAAGACATAGTCCAATTTTTCCAGGCAAAGGTGTCGGTAAAAATCTCCCCTCCGTTGGGGATATTTCAATAGTTGGTATAGTAGATAAGTTTACCTTTGATGATTTTTTTCCTATTCATAACATCAGACTCAGTTTAGTAATGGAAATGGCTGAAGTAATTGGTAAAAGTCTATTGAGGGCTGCTAACTACGAATAGAGCAAATTGCATAATTCTATCTTAAACAACTTACTGTATAGAGTTGCAAGTAAATCTTAATTTATACATATCAAAATATCCGATGCTTCTTGGGATTTTTGATGTGTATAAATTAAAGTTTTGACTGGAATCTCTATACAATATATAGTTTTAAAATTTCTTAAGCCATACCACCAAAATATGCTCTATTTTAAATACTTAAATTAGGGATGATATTCGCATATGCAATTCTGCCAAGTTAAAATTGTGCAATTTCCTTAGTTAACATTACTATAAGTGGTATCGTAAATACAGAGAAAAGTGTTGATAAAAATACTATCTTAGATGTTAGGTGATAATCGTTATTAAACCGAGACGCCATTATTGCTGCATTAGCAGCTGCAGGCATTGCAGTTATTATTACAGGAATAGATACTAAGTATCCACTAAAGCCTAAAGCCTTTAACACACTCATCACTAAAATCGGCAAAATTAATAATCTAATAGCACACACTATAAAAGTTTTAGTTTCTGTAAATATCTCAGAAAACTTAACATCAGCAAGTATGGAACCAATAAATATCATAGCCAGGGGAGTCGTAAGACTTCCCATTATATCTAGGGTCTTATATATGGTATAAGGTAATTCAATTGAAAATAGAAACAGCATAAATCCAATAATAACTGCAACCATTCCTGGATTTATAAATTTCTTTATATACCTTATCTTACTATTACTACTTTCTTGGCCTTCACCCTTATTGTTTCTAGTTAAAAAATATACTCCAATAGTCCAAGTCAAAATATTAAAAGAAATATTATACAGGGCAGCATAAAAAACCCCTATATCACCCATCAATGCTTTAGTTACTGGATATCCCATGTAGCCAACATTTGAGAAGGTTATGACGTATTGATATACATCCCTAGTCTTTCCGCTAACCTTCATAATATTAGTTACAAAAAAAGAAAAGGCTATGACAAAAGAATATACACAGGCCGATATAATAATTAACTTTCCACTTTCAATCAAGACATCGGGCTCAAATGAAAAATTCATAGCTTTTATTATAAATGCAGGTAATGCTACATTCATAACTAGATTGCTTATATCTTTATTCATATCATTCGATATTACCTTAAGCTTCTTTATGATATATCCTACAATAATCAATAAAAATAAAATAATTACCTGCTCTAGTGCTGCCATATCCTATCCCCTTATTCCTCATCATTTAAAAAGTCAAAAAAATCTTCATATCCACTATGGACAAATTCATATAATATTGGAGTATCCGTCTTAAACTCACCCTCCAATTCCATCATACCTTTAAAATCTTTACCACTAAAATATTTTTTTATCGCTTCTAAATTTTCCTCTGTGAAGGTACTAACCGCTAATTGATTTTGAGTAGTAATAAAATATACAGCAAATATGTCTCCATTTAAGTAGTATACGGGATTCTTAACATGATTATTATTAGAATTGAATTCCGTATATAGAAATCCAGTCTCATGGATATTTTGCATTGCATTAGGCTTATCTCTATCTAAAATCTCAGCAACCTCTATCAGATCATCAATAGAATAAACCAAAATATACTCAGGCTTTTTAAGCTGGAAAGTAGCTTCTATCGATGATATCTTCATCCTATTATCTACCATGGCATAAGCAACCCTCGGACCATCTTCAGTTTGTTTTACACCTATCTTAGAAATTATTAATTGGTATCCCTTATCTAAATCAACCAGAGATTCCACATTATAATATTTTATGTCCTCTTCCGTATATAAAGGTTCTATCATATTCTTAATGAGGGTATAGGCTTTATCTGTCGGTTTGAATTCCTTCGCTTCATCATTTATACATAAATGCTTCTGTCCCCATTTATCCATTCCAACGGCCCTCATTACAAAGTAATTTATGAGTTCAATATCATTAGTTATATCTTCAGATATCTTTTTCCATATTTTCATTTCAAATTCTTCATCCGCATTTATTTTAACATTTAATAAAAAGTCATACTCCTCCATACCTTGGGGAAGAGCTTCATTATTATTGATGTTTATCCTATAGCTCTCATTAAGCAGATAGACGCCTTCCTTTTTAGATATTCTTACAAATCGGCCTCCAAGACCGCCCATCATTTTAGCTGAAATAAAATCGATTTCTTCCTGACTTCCATTTATTAAACTTTCGTATCCGTCAATACCATATTCCTCAAAGTCTAAGTGAAAAAATTGAATATATTCATTTCCTTCTTCATTCTCCCAAAAGAGCTTCATACCTACTACACCCATAAGTCTAGTATTCGTCACATAGCCCCTTTTAAATTTATATTTTGGACCTGAAGTCTTTCCGCCTCCGCCCTTAATTACCTTAAATATAGACTTTTTCATTATCTACTCCTTGTTTTTGTCATTACTATCTATCTTACTTCATTATATTCTAACATATAGGATTTACATAGTAAAACTTAATTTATAGGTGTACAAATCCTCAACTTTTTTTGAAGTTTTGGACATCTATAAATTAAATTCTTTACTTAAATCCATAGATATTTTCTTAATTTTAAGGCTTCTTAGCATATCCCAAGTAACAAAACTTTAAGGGAAAAGACCTCTAAAAACTAAGAGCAGGGTTTCCCCTACTCTATCTCATCTATCATTTCCAATATTTCACTTTTAATAACATCTAATTTATTACTAGCTTCCTCATTATCCTCTCCTAGGATGGAAAAATATATTTTAATCTTCGGTTCAGTACCAGAAGGTCTAACGGCAAACCATGACCCATCCTCTAAAGTAAAATGAAGTACATTAGACTTTGGTAAATCTAATTCCTTCTCCATACTTGCCGATACCATCTTAGCCCTTCCATTTAAATAGTCTCTGACTATATCAACCTTTATATCTGATATCTTGAGTGGAGAATTATTTCTAAGACTCTCCATTATTCTGCCTATCTTCTCTAATCCTTCCTTGCCCTTTAAAACTATTGACTTCAGGACTTCTTTATAATAACCGTGTTTTTTATATAAGTCTTCAAGTCCATCCAATAAAGTCATATTCTTCGATTTATAATACGCTGCCATTTCAGCAATCAATAGTGATGAAACAACTGCATCCTTATCCCTTACGTCTGTTCCAACTAAATAACCGTAACTCTCTTCATAGCCGATAATAAAGTTCTTATCTCCCGCTTCCTCAAACTCCTTTATCTTTTCTCCTATGAATTTAAAGCCTGTTAATGTATTTATAGTTTCTACACCATAGCTCTTAGCTATCCTACTTCCAAGCTCAGAAGTAACAATGGTTTTTATTACAAAGCTATTCTTAGGTATGTTTCCCATAGAGGATAATATGTAATCAACAAGTAGAGCTCCCGTTTGATTTCCAGTCAGCACCTGGTACTTACCCTCTCTATTTTTAACAACTGCTCCAACCCTATCACAATCAGGGTCAGTTCCAATAATGATATCGGCACCCACTTCTTCAGCTAGGTTAATTGACATGTCAAAGGCTTTACTTTCCTCTGGATTTGGAGATTCCACAGTTGAAAAATTACTGTCGGGGACTTCCTGCTCTTTGACAGGGAAAAAGTGCTTAAACCCAATCTCAGTCAGGACTCTTTTTACGGGCATAGCTCCAGTTCCATGTAAAGGAGTATAGACTATTTTAAAGTCCTCCATCCCTTCTATCACATCACTTCTAAGGGATAATGATTTTACCGTCTCTATATACTTGTTATCAATTTCTTCTCCAATAATACTAATAAGTCCCTTGGCCTCGGCATCTTTTTCCTCTAGATATTGTACACTACTATAATCTTCAATCTTTCTAATTTCATCTATAACCATATTGGCATACTGGGGAACAAGCTGTCCTCCATCTTCTCCATATACCTTATATCCATTGTATTCTGGCGGGTTATGACTGGCTGTAACCACTATACCTCCAGCTGCCTCAAGTGACCTTACAGCAAAGGATAACTCCGGCGTAGATCTCAAGGACTCAAAAACATATGCCTTCATACCGTTTCCAGCTAAAACCTTGGCGGCTTCCATAGCAAATTCAGGAGATTTATGTCTTGAATCAAAGGCAATAACTACGCCTCTTTCTTTAGGATTCTTCACAGTATTTAATATATAGTTAGCAAAACCTTGAGTCGCCTTTCTAACGTTATACTTGTTTATTCTGTTTGTTCCAGCACCAATAATCCCTCTAAGTCCGCCGGTTCCAAATTCAAGGTCCTTATAAAATCTTTCTTCAATTTCCCTTGGATTATCCCTTATACCTTCCAGTTCTTTTTTTGTCTCTTCATCAAAATATGGATTTGAAATCCATTCTTCATATTTTCTTAAATGCTCCATGCTTATTACCCCCGTATTCTAAGAGTTTCTTTTCATATAGATTAAAATAACATTTAAACAATTAAATGTATACTAAATATATCTCAACTTTACTATTTTTATGCAAAGTCATACAATTTTATAATTAATTTTATGCAAATTGTATAGTTTAACCCAGATTATTTATGGAAAATTTGAAACAATGCAAGTAGTTTTAATTCCTAAGGCCTTCATTAAACTTTAAGTTATACTAAAATAGTACGTCGAGAATTTAATGGATGTCTTAAAAGAAAGGAACATATCAGCATTTTAAATTTTCTATGAATATTCTGGGTTATTATTTCTATGCAGTAGAATTTGATATTAAACTTTCAAATAGTTCGTTTGCTATCTCATCCAATATATCATCCTTTACAGTTTTAAGGAGCAGGTCACTTTGTTTTAAAACCCTTGGTATAATATCTGATATTTTACCCCTAGATGGTCTAAATTTATTTGTAACAGTATCTTCAAAATCCTTGTATCCATATACTTTAAATCTCTTAACTCCATATTCCTTAGCCACCCTTTCATACAGGGCTAAGATAATGTCTTCATACCTTTCATCCCTACCTACATCTAAAAGTTCCCCAAGCCTTGGAATTATATGCTCAAACAACATTCTTCTATAGGGCATATCTTCAACTCCCAAAATTCTGCCTATCTTCAATATCTTTTTTTTCCCAAGATTTAAGAAGTAGTTCATGAAATAATCTTCATCATTTTTCGACTCAATATAATATTTATTACCCTTTAGCCCCTTAAAAGTTCTTAAGGTATCGAAGTAACCAAGATTTAAATTCTTCCTAGCCCTCTCCTTAGTAAAGTCCAAGGTCATCCCAAGATCTTCCGAGGGATTTATATAGGTAATATTAATTCCATCGGTTCTAAATCTTCTTCTTCTCCCTAAACCATAGAGCCTAACCACGATCAAGTCTCTATATCCCCTGGAAACTAAAAGTCTCATTGGTAAATTATCATAAAACCCACCATCCAGATAGAGTTTACCCCGTATCTTTTCCAGTTTAAATACCGGAAGATAAGCACTAGCCACAAGATAGTTTATAAGTTGTCCCTTCGGTATATCCTCTATAAAAAGCTCCAAGGGTCTTAACTCACTTAATGAAACCGTCACAATCCCTAAATCCTTTTTAGATCCTCTGATAGTATCCTCGCATATAAACTCCTTCAAAAGGCTCTTCAGCGGTGATATATCGAGACCTCTACTGCCCAATATCTTTTTCGCCTGCCCTACCATATAGTGGACATTCTCCGGTGTAATATCGAATTTCATTAGTCTTTCTAAAATATTGTCATCTATATTTATTACCCTTGATGGGGTCATATTATACCAGATGTCATAACATTTCTCAAACTCATCTTGGGCAATTATAGCTCCGTTCAATGCTCCAACCGATGTCCCTGATATGCCCTGTATTTCAACTCCAAGCTCCTTCAATGCCTTCCATGCACCTATTTGAAAAGCTCCCTTAGCTCCTCCGCCTTCTAATACTAAACCATTCATATCATCACCTCCATTAGCTACTAGCACTTCCTTATAACATTATATGCTCTCTCTAAGATAAGTGCTAAAGCCATCGCTAAGACTATTCCTATTCCATCTATAAACACATCAGTCAATTTTCCACTTCTATCACTTATGAATTTTTGATGTATCTCATCCATGGAAGCATAAAAAAGGCATATTATGAAGGCCCTAACGAAAAGACCTTTACCTCTAAATCCACCATGAAATAGGGCATTCATTACAAGAATACCAAGTACAAAGTACAAGGAAACATGGGCTGATTTTCTAACTAAATAGTGTAACTTATCATTATCAATACCTGTTACGATTTCATCATAATTTTCAGATATATGATCAGTAATTTGCTGACTCTTCGATTGTGACACATTCCCCTGCTGAGAAGAAAAGTTGAAAATTACAAAAAGCCAAACTATTACTAACAATATCGGCACTACTCTTCTAAACATATTTCCCCCTGGATACATTATTCTCTCGATTCTTTTCTATAGATATGCAACCTCAAAAGTTTATTAAACCTTAAAGTTGCTTATCTCTAGATTCTATACAAAATTATATCATTTATATACTAGGAATATACACTTTTTGGTAAATAAAAATAGGGACTGTAAGTCCCTATTCAAAGTTAACAAGGTGTTAGGATGTTAAATCCCTATTTACCAAATGCTTTTTTAAAAAGTTCCTTCTGTCTCCCACTCTTTTCCGATTTATATTGTTTTTCCGCTTCATTAACAGCATTGCTTTCTAAATTATTAGCTTTCAATTCGACCTTCATTTTCTCTAGAAGAGAGTAAAATCTTCTATCACATTCACCTTCCAGATTCCTACCTAATTTTAGATATTTAATACCTAATTTGAACTTTTGCTTTGCTTTTCCCTCATCGCTTAATGCACAGTACTCACTTTTCGCCTGCTTTAAAAGGTTATCTATCTTACCCTCATACTCGGTTCTAAGATTCTCAAATAATCCAGTGTATTTTTTTACTATTTTAGCCTCCATAGCTTCTGGAGTAAGCTTAATTTTGTCAGGTTTTTCTTTAGATCCTACCGATATACTTGTCTCCTTGGTAGGAGCTTTACTGACCATCTTAACTTCAGCATTATTTTTCTTAATTTCTTGGTTATTAGTTTTAGTTTCTGCCTTTATATTAGATGATTTCTTATTATCACTTTTTTTAATATTATTATCTTTATTGCCTACTACAATCTTAGTTGTCTTCTCTGTATTCCCTTTCGCTGTCCTATCTTCCGTATCATCTTCTGAAATAATTTTATCTTCATCTAACTTCTGAGTATTTACTATCTCTTGATTTGGATTATCGATTTCCTTCTTCCGATCTACTTTATCATTATTATATATATTCCTATTTTGACTATTGGAGTAATTGCAACCTATTAACAGAAAAACTAAAATTACAACTGAAAAAAATAATTTTCTATTCATTTTTTCATTCCCCATAAACTAATTTTTTTCCACACCGTATATCTCTAACATTATCTCCTTAGATTTTTCCTGATCATAAAAGTAGTATGCCCACTTCCGACCACCGACTTCCTTATACTTTCCTCTTCCTGGTAATGTTCTTATTGAAATACTCTCTGTTTTGATACCTAATGTCTGAATAGCATAGGATAATACCTCTTGCTCAGTCATATCCGTTTGAATATTTTTAAGTGTTTCCTTTATAGTTGGTAAAACTTCAATACTAAATAATTTTTGAATTGCGGATTTTATAAACTGCTGCTGAGCTCTAATCCGTCCTAAATCACCATCTGAATATCCCTTCCTATATCTTAAAAATACTAATGCATTCTTACCATCTAAATTCTGTTTTCCCTTTGGAATATTTTCAATTTGTTGTGGAATATCTACCTCTACTCCCCCAAGGGCATTAACAATCAACTCGACACTTTCATAATTCAGAGTGACATAATTATGCACAGGTACTCCACCAAGTATCTTGCCTATAGCTTCCATTGTTCCTTTTTCCTTACTTCTTCCGTATTTAGCATTTATTTTTCGCTGATCACCATTATCGTAGCCTTTTTCATAGTAATATGTATCTCTCGGTATAGATATCATGTCTATTTTTTTAGTTTCAGGATCAAAGCTTATAAAAACTATGGTGTCAGTTCTTGGTCCGGCTTCCTTTCCTAGGAGAAGAACGTTTTTTCTCTTACTGATTTTTATTGCTTCCTCTAGTGTGGATGGTTCAGTGACTTTAAGCTGGGGGTTTTTTATGTTTTCAGATTGGCTCTGCTCTACAGCTTGACATATGTTAGTGTGTAGTAAAAAGTTTATACATATTAATAGTATTGCTAGACATATGCCTTTTATATACATTGCATCACTCCATATGTATAGAGTTACAAGTAAATCTTAACTTATACATATCAAAAAATTCGACGTTTCTGGGAATTTTTGATGTGTATAAATTAAAGTTTTGACTGTAAGCTCTATATTAGATTTTTATTTTAATTAATATATATTTTCTTTTTTTAATATTATTCTCCTAATATAATATTTAAAGAACTTGAAACAAAAATGCTAAGTGAAGTATTTGACATGAGAAAAACACTTCACTTAAGCATGAAATTAGGTCTATCTACCCTACAAGGACTCACATCAGTTTCCCACTATATTTCCCATTGCATCTCTCCATTTACTTCCATCATATATAATTAACTTATTTAGAGTTGAATCATAGTATTGTTGGTACTTAATTGGATTGGATGGCCTGCTATTGCTAGATCCACCATGGGTAGCAAAATTTCTAAGTTGCTGTGTACTCTCATCAAAGTAAAAATATTTCCCGTTATTATAGAAATATAATCTACCTGAACTCAATACTATTCTATTATCATCGGTAGGAATATAATCTTCTTCAGAATTAAATTTATTCTTGTCAATTAAAAATATATTTCCATGCACTAGAGGATCTCTTAAAGTCGTCTTATAACTTAAATATCCACTACCATAGGTTGGCATTTTTATTCCTTCACTATTTTCTATATATCCGTCTAAAGTATACAATCCATATAGCCTAGATATCTTTTCATCAAATTGTTTCACCAAAACATCATTACTATCATCACTATCTATTTGTACATTAGTTAAGTTTAATTTCGAATCTCCATATAACTCTATACCCTTATAGTTTTTACTTTGTATCCATCCATTAGAACAGTTTAAAAGAATTTTATCTTTTAGAGTTATACAGCGCGAATTATCCCCAGGGCCAACTTCTGCGGAGAATGTATCAAGGTATATAGCAGTTGACCACTTCTTACCATAGTTCACATAAAATGCACTTTTTTGACTATATCCCGTTCTAAAATTATTAAAATAGATATAACTAGATGGTATCTTATCAGAATCTATCTCAACATTATTCCCTCCAAATTTTTCGATGTTCAGACCACTAGTATATAAGTAATATATCCCATATATCTTCAATCCAACTGAATCGTAATGTTCTGGATTATCAGTACCAACGAGAGATATGTTATCCAATTTAATATTTCTAATATCCTTTTTACCATCACCAATCTGAACACATGGCTTTGTTGTATCAAATGGCGTCAAATAGGAACCTGAATAGTTGTGTCCTCTTTCACCAGCAATTGTTATATTCGATTTAAGAATAGTTATATTACATTTATATTCTCCTGGGGGTATTACTATAATGCTTCCTTCCGGCGCTGCCTCTATAGCCTTTTCAATAGCTTTAGTATCATCAGTAATTCCATCACCCTTAGCGCCAAATGCTTTTACATCTATAATCCCTAGGTCATTTTGAATTTTATGCATTTCTACTAAATACAGAAAAAAATTTCCTAATATAAATATTGCCACTATAGCAATAATCAATAGAATTGGTATCTTTACCGATCTTCTCATACTTCCTCCTTTTTCAATAAATAAATTGAATATCACCTATAAAGAGTTCAAAGTAAATCTTAATTTATACATATCAAAATACCTGATGATTCATGGGATTTTTGATGCGTATAAACTAAAGTTTTGACTTGAATCTCCATAGAATCAGGCTTTATTCACTATATAATATTAATTTTGAATGGCTTTGTGACCCCTAGCCATTACTTCTAATATATTTCAGAAATTTGCATTTTATAACATGTCTATTTTCCAAAGGAGGTTAATCTGCTAATATTGCACATAGTTCAATGTAATTAACTCATTTAGGCTTGTAACTTTGTATTTTGCATTATACTTTTCAGACATATTTAATTCACTATATACTCCATCCTTTCTTGTAATAGAAACTGTTCCCATCCCAAGCCTATTTGCCGTTATAAAATCCTTTTCTATATTATCTCCTACATAAATCATCTCTTCGTATTCTAATCCTAACTGCCTTTGAACAATTTGATATGGTACCTCGCTTGGCTTCCAATATTCTCTACCTATTTCATCTGTAATTACAATACAGTCAAAGTATTTATCAATATCTAATACTCTGAGTTTGTTTTTTTGAGTTACTTCATATCCATCGGTAATAATACCTAACTTAACTTTTTTATTATATAGATAGTTAATAATATACCTTGCATCATCGCATAACTTGATTTCAGGACTATGATTACGATAAAGTTTAATTAAATCTTCAATATATTTTGATGAATAACCTAATCCATAGGAATCCAGCAATCTATTGAATACGTTTCTTTTATTTAAATTAAACAGTCTTATCATGTCGGATAATACACCTTGTGAATGTAAGTCTATTTTATAGTCCTTTTCTATTTTCTTTGAAACAACTTTGAAACCACTAAATATATATTCTTTTTCATGTATCAATGTGTCATCTAAATCAAAGATTACACCTTTAATCATTTTTTATAACACATCCTTCATCGTCCAAGAAAACCGATTGATCGTATCTAAGAGCTACTAAATTTTCTTTGTAGTCTTCGTTATACCCCAGTTTTTCTTCCATCAATAGCTTGTAAATATATTTAGGTGTATCTGCTCCAGCAGTGACACTAATAGGAGCTCCACCTCCAAACCTAGGATTTATTTCAATAAATTTTATATTCTTCTTATCGTCTTTAATACATTGGATTGTAAGCGGTCCAATAGGTCTTAAAAGTGGTATCATTCTTTTAACTTCAGTTATAATACTTTTATCTTTTATAATTATTCCCTTTGATACCTCTCCTGATCTAGTTTCAAGTCTTTCCCTAGGAACTATTGTGATAGGGTTCCCCTCAAAATCTACAAAAACATCAATCGTATATTCCTTGCCACAAAGGAATTCTTGAATCATTGGATTGGAAACATAGCTTCTAAAAAACTCAAGCTCCTTGTTATTATTTATCTTAAAGGTATCTTTACTAGAACTCCCATCGAAAGGCTTTATAAATAAAGGAAATTTATACTCATTATTTTCTATGTCCTTTTCAGTTATTACTTTTGGAGTATCAAACTCATTATCTTTAAAAAATCTATGGGTTTTGAACTTATCTCTACTAATCTCAATAACTTCTTTTCTCGAAACTAAAACTTTGGCATTACTTAGTTTCTCTAATTTCTCTTTGTTATCTGATAAGACAGGTAATTCTGTGTCTATTGTGGGGATAATTAAATCGATGCTATTGTTATTACATATATCAATTAGGGCTGTAATATAGCCTCTATCACAAACTTTAGGGACTAAATAATATTTATCACCATGATAAAGGCCCGGAGCATATTCGCTAATGTCTACGACAATAATTTCACCATTTACACCTAATTCATCTCTAGCTTTTTTGAACCTTTGTATCAGTTCTATCCGTCTTCCAATACTTAAAATTAGTATATTATGTGTTCCACTTTTCCCATCCGGCTTCTTCATCTTCATATACATCTTCCCTTTTTATAATACTTCCAATTGTTTTAAAGGCAATTTTTATATCAAATAGTAAAGATCTATTATTAACATATTCAACATCATATTCCATTTTCTTATCCCAGCTCAAACTACCTCGTCCATTTATCTGTGCTAAACCTGTAATTCCAGGTTTAACTATTAATCTTTGTTTTTCAAAATCATTAAATTCTTCGGCTTGACATTCAAGTAATGGTCTAGGTCCAACAATACTCATATCCCCCATTAAAACATTAAATAATTGAGGTAGTTCATCTAAACTTGTTTTTCTAAGCATTTTACCGACCTCTGTTATTCTAACATCATTATTATCTACTGGACTTCTTGCATATGAATCTGTATTACTATACATGGTCCTAAACTTGTATATAGTAAATGATTTACCGTCTTTTCCAGCCCTTTTTTGCTTGAAAAACGCGGATCCCTCAGAATCAGATTTTATAATAATAGATAATATAATGAGCAAAGGAGATAGTAGAATTATTCCCATTAAGGATACTGCTATGTCAATTAATCTCTTAATCATTTTTTCTACTAACATATAAATCCCTCTCTAATATAGATTTTGACTCATCATAGTTTTTGTATTAGCATGTATAGCCCTCTAAGCAATCATATTACATCCTTATATTTTTCAAGTATAATGTTAGCATAAGCATCTATATTACTTTTGTTGCTAAGTATTTGCATATAATCACAGTTTTTACATGATCCCATTATAGATCGCTTTCCCTTTAGTTGATTTGTTCTAAACTCCATCATTCTTTTACCATTCCATATATCCTTTAACTTTTCTTTCTTTAAATCGCCTATTATTGTTCCCATACTCCAGTCAGAACAGCAAACCGATACTAATCCATTAAAGTTGATAGACATGGAGTAAAAGGCTATTGGACAAATAGACCTATTACCTCCCTCTCTGCTATCCCCTAATGTAAAATCTTTAACTTCAGAATAGCTCCATCCCATTAAATCATTAATAAAAACAGTATCAGATATCTTTGAAAAATCATTTATGAATTTTTCTT
This sequence comes from Wukongibacter baidiensis, assembly GCF_050888315.1. Taxonomy (NCBI): domain Bacteria; kingdom Bacillati; phylum Bacillota; class Clostridia; order Peptostreptococcales; family Caminicellaceae; genus Wukongibacter; species Wukongibacter baidiensis. The sequence goes on along the minus strand of NZ_CP138202.1, from coordinate 4,258,492 downwards.
TATCTTCATCAGATAGGTTCGCATCTACTATTTTTGAGTGTATATGTAATTTACTTTTTCTCCTATTTCTTTCATCATACAAAACTTCTACATTTTTTCTTATAACATCATATTTTATATTTGTTTTAGTTATGTACTTATACCCTGCATCGTTTACATGCTCAACAGAAATTCTTATCTTATCTAAGCCCGATTCTATTATCTCAATTGCTCTGTCTCTATTAAGCAGTGCTCCGTTGGTTGTCAGTTCAATTGACTTCGCTATATCACTCTCAAAGGCATACCCTATCATTCTACTCAAATTCTTATTTATAAGAGGTTCTCCATCCTTATAAAATATTAACTTTTCAACTTTTTCATCAAACTCTTTAATATCATCAATTATCTTTTCAAGTAATTTTACATCCATTATTCCTTCTGGTCGGTTTATTGATCTAAGTAACTCTTTATCTCCCGTTGGACAAAATATACATTTAAAATTACAGACATTACTTGGATCAATATATATAGAAAGTGGCGTGGATAATGGTAACATTTCACTCAGCTTTTTATAATTTTTATGGTCATAATAACATTTGATTTTTTTACTATCCATGATTTCCCCCTATATTAAAAATCTTTAGACGCTATTTGACCTTCGAACCTTTTCTTTCAGTATTCAAAAACTCTGCTAATTCTTTCATATTCATACTTTTCATACCGTACTTTTTATTCATCTTCATATAGTGATTTAATATTTTTTCTAAAAAAATGATATTCTCATGAATATTAGCCCCGAAATTATGTGGATGCCACCATAAGTGATAGACTAGATTATTTTTTGCTGCATATGTAATTTCATTTAATATTCTTTTTAAACGTATACTTTCTAAGAGTTTTAGTTTTCTAGAATACGGTCGAAGAAATCTGCTTGCCCTAAGATTGTAAGGGTAATCTTCTTTTACATCTTTTAAGGAGTATGAATTATATCCCGAGACATTAATATAGCTGTCAGATAATCTAACTGCTCTCCTAAAGAGAGTTTCATCCTCTTGGTTTCTTGCTTTATAAATCCAAAACTCCTGGTTACCCCTATAGGCTTCAATACCTTTTTCTATTAAACTTGATGTATAGTCTTTGTTTACTTGATTTCTAGGAAAAATTATGCTTTTAATATTTATTTCCTTCTTCTTAGCGACCTTTATAGCAAGATCTAAATCCTCTTGAAATTCATCACTTTTTTGACCTTCTTCTAAACAATAATAATGTGAAAACGTATGAGTACTAATTTCTTGATTTGGAGAAAGTTTTATTTTATCTATCAATTTACTGGCATAATGAAATGGATCAGTTTTTTCATCACTTCCTATATCATTAATTATTTTATAAGCTGACAACTTTTCATTTTTATATCTAGGCTTTTTGGCTGGTAAATACTCCAGTACTTCTTCATAATTGTCTAAAAATAATAATCCTACAGTACCCCAAGTTGCATGAATTTCATACTTTTCAAATAGGTTTAGTATAACCGGAACAACTTTACGGGCACCTAGTAAATTATCACTATAGTCTTCTACAGTTTTCTTATCTGATACTCCCCAGTGAAGCTCAAAATCTAATGATATTAATAAAGTACTCTCTTCTCTCAATATTTTCTTCACCTGCCTAGTAATAGTTGGTTATAAATTTCTAATTGCCTATCAATTACTTTCCTCTCATCGAAATGCATTTCTACTCTTTCTCTCCCATTTCGAGCCATATCTTCGAGCATTTTTTCATTATTTAGTAACAGTTTTAATTTTTCTAAAATAATTGTTGGTGAATCTATTGGCACTAAAAATCCGGTTTCTCCATCAACCACTTCTTCCCTCGATCCCCTTATATCTGTTGCGATTACCGTACATCCCATTGCCATCGCTTCAATAATTGATCTCGGCATCCCTTCCCTATATGAAGGTAAACAAAAAATATCAGTCATATGTAAAATATTATTTATGTCACTTCTAAACCCCGTACATATTATATTGCTATTTCCTTCATACTTTTTAATGACTTCTTTTGTAGCAGTGTCTCTGCTTCCTTGTGTTATATCTCCAACTATCAAAAGTTTGACATTATCATCTTCTAAGCTATCAAAGGCTTCTAACAGGTCCAATATTCCCTTTTCTTTAACTAATCGTCCTATAAAAGTAACTATTTTATCTTCCTTCTTTAAGTTAAACTCTCTGTATAACTCTTCAATCTCTTTCTTATCCATATTTATAGGATTAAATTTTTCCCAAATATCAACGCCATTTCCAATAGCCAGAATTTTATTTTGCTCTATGAATCTATTTTCTATCGCCGTTAATCTATCTTCAGCACTCTGCGTAAAAATATAATCTGTAAAATATTTTGCAATATACTTTTCTATGTTTAAAAAGATTTTATATTTTAATGCTGACATATTTTCATGAAAGTAAAATCCATGGGCTGTGTATATTACAATTGGAACTCTGGCAAGTTTTGCAGCTATCCTTCCAAGAACTGCTGCTATTGGAGTATGTACATGGACAATGTCTGGCCTTTCCTTTTTAAATAACCTATAAAGTTTATAAATTGTCTTCAAATTTGATAAGGGCCTGATACTCCTGTCTATATCAATATTTACAATATCAAATTCTTCTTCACCTAACTCTTTCACATCTTCATCCTCAGAACAAACTCCTATTAAATCATACCCTTCATTTATCAATTGCATATTAAGTTCTTTTAGCAAACAATTCATAGTAGAATATATAGCTGTTATCTGCATAACTTTAGTCATAAAATTCACCTTTTTATTTTGTAATTTTGGGTTACACATATAGCTCTTCATACTCTTTTACAATATTAGTAATATCAAAATTACTAATAATTCTTTCTCTAGATTTTTTCCCTAGTTTATTTAGTTCATCTTCACTCAAATTCATGATTTTTATTATTGCTTCTGCTAGCTGTTTATGATTTTGCTTTTCTACAACTAAGCCCGTATCTCCAACTATCGAAGCGCTGTCCCCTACATCTGTTACTACACATGTTGTCTCACAGGCCATAGCTTCTCCAACAACATTTGGAAAGGCTTCACCGCTTGAGGATAATACTAATAGATCTGATGCTGACATGATTCTATGAACATCATCTCTTCTACCCAATAATCTAACCCTATCACCTAAATCATCTTTGGATATTATATCTACCAACTCAGAGTTATCATAATTGATATTTTCACCACATAATATAGCTATACAATTATTTTTCTTCTGTTTAACTAGATCTAGTGCTTTAAAAAAGTTATTATGATCCTTTAAAACATGCCATCGCCCTACTACAGAGATGATAAAGGGATTGTCCTTAATATCTAGTTCTTGTAAAAGTAGCCCTTTAGCCTCTTTATAATACTTGAATCTATCTAGTTCAAATCCATTATATATTGTAATAATCCTGTCGTGATCATATCCGCAACCAATATGTACATCTGCTGCACTATCTGAACAACATATTATATAATCAATCCTTCGTGATAGCTTAGCACACAATTTAACTATTCTTAATGTCATTGCTTTGTTTTTGTCTTTGTCCAGATTACTGTGACGTATTCCCCATATAACTTTTTTTACGTGCACAAATCTAGTTGCTATATATCCTAAAAAATTTGCATGATACATCCATGTCTGCAATATATCTGCCTTTTTAATAAGTTTGCACAATCTAAATATTGCACTAAAGCTTAACCTACCTCTTTTCATATTTAGACAGTGTACCTTAATTCCTAGATTCTCTATTTTATCACCATATACCCCTTTATCCATCATTGATATAACTTCTAAATTGTATTTCTTTCTATCAATATTTTTCAGTAGAGTATAGAGCATTTTCTGTGCTCCCCCATCAGATAATCCAGTAATTAAATGAATAATCTTTTTTTCCATATATGCCTCCCAAACTTTCCCAACACCCTAAGTTATAGTAATTCTCTTCTTATTCTGAATAAAGAAATCAATCAATTAAGAACAAATTGATGTTATAGCTTTAATATACTTGCCTACTGCCTTATCCAACAAGTATGACTCTTTAATCTTCTTTAATCCATTTATTTGGAATTTGTTTAATTTATCACTATCATAATATAAGCTTATTATGGCATCTGCTAACTTCTCAGGGTCTTCCTTATCTATCAAGACCCCATCTATTTCATCATTAATGACCTCTGGATTTCCACCAACTTTTGTTGCAATAACAGGTAACCCACATGCCATAGCCTCCAGCAAAGTATTGGAAACTCCTTCATATCTTGAAGGTAATACTAGTAACCTCGATTTTCTATAATATAAATCTGGATTACTTACTTTTCCCACCCATTCTATGTTTTTCAAATCCGAATATTTCTTTTGAAAATATTGTTTATCACTTCCCTCTCCAACAATTACTAATTGGATATCGTGATTAAAAGACTCAAGTATTCTCATTGATTCAAGTAATATATCTATCCCTTTAATTTCCTTAATTCTTCCACAGTAGATAATACTTGTATTGTCTAAAATATTTACAGGTTTACTAAGTTTTACTCCATTTGTGATATTTAATATTCTCCTCTCAGGAAAGTTAAATTTTCCTAAATCTCCATTAATTCTATTATTAATTGAAACAATATAATCAACATTACTAGCTACCTTTTTAAATTTTTTCCTTCCACTTTCTGATTTTGAAAGTAATTCGGCCTCTGAACCAGCCACTCTCGATATAAATGGAGTTCTACTAAACCTTTTATAAATACTGGCAATATAAGAACAGCTTCCTAGTTGTGAAGCGATGATAACGTCATACTTTCTCCCTTTAATCATTAAAAAGATTAATGTAAAAATAGTAAAGGTTAATTTTTTAGATAATTGATTTAATTTGAGTATAGGTATTCTGATTACATTTATTCCATTAATATTTTCTCTATTCTGTAATCTCTTTTCATACTTTCTTGTGATTACATCTACAGTATATCCATTTTTAATTAACCCATAGGCTACCCGTTCTAATTGTCTTTCTGCTCCTCCTATACGAGGAATAAAGTGTGAAAATAAAATCAATATATTTTTTGACAAACTACCACTTCCTATAAAACATTATTTGTATCAGAGAATTACTAAAGGCAACTCCCTGTTTTAGCTACTTTTTTCTATAACTTCACTCCACATTTCCATAACATTATTAATTTCAAACCTCTTAATGCTCTCCTTTGCATTTTCTCCAATATACCTTCTCTTATTTTCATCATTCATCAATTCATGCATGCTTTCCGCTAGCTCCTCAATATTTTCTGGTTCTATAAGAACTCCATCCACTTGATCAGTAATGATCTCCCTTGGACCACATAAACAATCCGTAGCTACAACAGGCATTCCTACGGTCATAGCTTCACATAATACATTTGGAAAACCTTCTCTGCGTGATGACAGAACAAATAGGTCTGCCTCAGCCATCTTTGCCAAAGGCTCTTTAGTCTTTCCCGGCAACATTACTCTGTCTTCCATCTTTAGATTAGATATAATTTTTTCTATGTTCTTTCTTTCCTTGCCTTCACCCCAGATTATTAACTTCCAGTCTGGATTTTTGTCTTTTATTTGTGCAAAGGCTCTTATCAACAAGTCAAATCCCTTTTCATGCCCAAGCCTACCCATAGCTAGAAGTGTCTTACTAGTTCCGGTTAATACATTCTCATTTAAATTATTCGCTGCTTCAGTATTTACAGGATTAGGAATAACTACCGTTTTCTTTTTAATACTCTCATTAAAACATTCTTTTCCGACCTTCGTTTGCGCAACCACCTTATTTGCTCTAAAATACATAATATCTCTAAGAATACTCCAGAGCTCACCTCCTATATTAGCTCTACTAGGATAGGTTATTTCTGAAACAATGACAGGTATCTTACTTGACATAGCTGCAATTAAGGCTAATATATTTGTTTTGGTTCCACAAGAAATTATCACATCGTGCTGACAAGGTATAATCTCTTTTTTCATCTTCTTAACTCTTCTCAAATTATTTACTATTCCAAATAGCTTATTAGGAGATTTCTTATATAAATCTAATTTTTTTATTGTGACTTTAGGATCTAATTCATAGAAACTATTTGAATTATTTAGCGTATATATAGTTACATCCATATCCTTTTTAGTCCAATAGTTTGCCATTATTGAGAACACTCGTTCAGCTCCCCCCGAGCCTAATGAAGATATGACAAGGGCTATATCATTATACTTATTTTTCATTAATTCACTCTCCTACTTTTTCTTCACTTTGAAATTTCAGTACTGTAAAGGTCCTAACTGGGTTTACTAATATTGATTACCTATTTTTGATTCCTCTTTCCAGAAGACTCTTTCTAAAAATTCCCTCTTTGATTGATAGTTCTCGGGGAAATTAATAGTATGTTTCCTACATTTTTCAATGTATGTTTCTATATCCGTAATTACCTCAGCTGGATTACCACCAACTACTGTATTAGGAGGTACATCTTTTGTAACGATAGATCCGGCAGCAACAACTGAGTTTGGACCAATCTTAACCCCCGGAAGAATTATAGACCCAAATCCAATAAAAGAATTATCCATTACTTCTATATGTCCATATCTATTAATATTCTTACAATCTTCTCTTTCTCTAAAAACCCAAGTTCCACCATCATGTGTAATAAACTGTACCCTCCCAGTAATAGTAACTCGCTTTCCGATTTTTATTAAATAGGGTTCGCTCCCAAAAGATACTTTACCTGTAATTCTACAATCTTCACTTATCTTCAACCCTTGATTTTTTAATTTTTTCAATCTGTATTCTTGAAATTTTTTTAAGATAATATTTTTTATCTTCATATCTTACCCTCACCTTAGATTCCTTTTATAAATTGAGTTAACAAATATATGAACTAGAAATAGCTTAAACGCTCCTTAAACCGTGAAATAGCTGAATTACTTATATCAGTAACTATCTCAAACTTAAAAATATAACTTATAATCAAGAAAATACCTCCTGCTAATACTGAACTTACTGAAAAATTGATAAATAAGTATATAAACTTATCTATATTTAAAATCCTGTTGATTATCCTAAAAGTATAAAATGCTGTTGCTATGCTAACAACCGAATATGTTGTAGCTATACATGTATTCTTGATAATATATCTCACATCAAATCCCTTTATATTCTTATAAAGTAATAGGTATAGCACTGTGGCATTTAAGATCATCGATATCGATGTAGCAAGTGCTAATCCTCCAACATCAAAGTATCTTATCAAGACTCTATTGAGAATATAATTTGTAATTAATGAAAATAGTGCAATAAATGTAGGTATCACTGTATTTTTTTTAGCAAAAAATACTTTGCTAAGTACTTCTTTTTGTGCTTCAGCAACTATACCTATAGAATAAAACAGTAGAACATTTGAAGTGATTATAGTATTCATTTCAGTAAAAGAGCCTCTTTCAAACAAAATCTTAACTATATATAATCTAAAGAAAAGAAAATACACCGCTATGAATGCACTTATTACAGTTACAATTCCTATCGCTCTTACAAATGACTTTTTTAGTTCATCCATTTTATTTTGAGAAGCATATCTAGATAAATCAGGAAAAATAACCGTTGACACTGCAGTAATAAAGACCATTATCGATATAGCCCTTAATTTATATGCATATGTTAAAGCAGATATACTTCCCTCAGACAATATAGATCCAAAAATTTTATCTAAGGAAACATTAAACTGTGAAAACATAGTTCCTAACATAATAGGTGCACTTAAAATCATCATATTTTTAATAAACGGACTCTTTACATCTAATATGAATTTAAATCTATATCCATTCTTATAACATTTTATTAGTTGTATAATAAATCCTACGAAAGCTCCTAATACCTCTGCATATATTGCTATTACTATTCCAGTTAAGCTCGAAAAAAACAACAGAGACAAAATTACAATAATATTTGTTGGAATAAGAGAAATAGGAGGTGTTTTAAAATCACCTAGATAATTAAGTAAGCCTTTCATTATATGGGTTCCACCAGTGAATAAAATTACAGGAAAGAATATCCTTGTCCACTTAACTGACAAGTCGAAGACTTTACCTTCGAAACCAGGTGCCAAAAATCTTATAATTTGTGGAGTAAATATAACTCCCAACACTAACAACATCACTAAAATAATTGTTACAAAAGATAGAACAGTATTTATTGCTTCAAATAGTTTTGGTTTATCATTACTATCAATATCAGAAATTATTGGAACTAAGGTTGTTCTCAGACTTGTACCTAATACTGAAAAAATGAGCAATGGGACTGATACTGCTAAGAAATATGCATCAGTTATTTCATTAGCTCCAAATTTACTTGCAATAAGTAATTGACGTACAAATCCTGTAACTTTTATAGACATAGTAATCACTATAATAATGAAAACTGCTTTTTGCTTCGTTTTATTCATATATGCCACCTTTTTTTATACAGTTGTAGTTATAGAACTGTTTTTATTAATCATATTTATGTCACTAAGTACTATTCCTAAGAACAACCATGTTTGTCTATAAAATAATACATTATGTGAAAGAAAGGTTTGAAAAATTAAAATGTAGATAAATAATCTATAGATTTTTCTATACTCTATACATATGGAACTTTTTATAGTACTTAATATCGTAATAAAAGTAGTTACGAGTATAGTGAATGGTATAAAACCTGTCTCCGATAGTACTAGCCCCCATGTATTATGAGCTCTAACATAGGTAAATCCATTTAAGTATTTATCTGACTCAAGTAGACTATTTCCTATACCAACTCCCACAATAGGATTCTCTAGAAATATCCTTATAGATGCTAATAAAGCTGGCAATCTTCCATTGGAATATTCCACTATTGAAGAAGATTCCTTCATAAATAATCTATCAAAATTTAGGCGAGAAAAAATCGGTATATTACTAATTAAATAAAATGCTTGAATGGCAATTATAAGTGTTAACAAGTAAAAAATAATTTGCTTCTTCGAAAACTTAATGTTTGATATTAGTAATATAATAGCTAAAGTAATTCCTCCTCTAGATAGAGTTAGTAAAATTGAAATACAATAAAATATTCTGATAAGAAAGAGCTTCTTTCTTGAGTAATGGAATCTCTTTTCTAGATATATAGTTGTAAATATACATAGATTCATAATAAAAGCTGCTTCATTAGAAGCTCCTATCCATCCTCTTGTCCTAAACCCTGTTAGATGGATCGACTTATATGCATCTACAATATTAGTTACACCTAAAATAATACCTCCTAATACTATAACTTCTAGAATTTTATTAAGTTTATAATCATTATCTATAAATAGAGTCAAATACAATAATATAGTCAATCCAGTCAGTAGATGATATGGATATGATTTTAAAATAGGTACATAAGTATTAATTGATCCTATAGAAGTATATACTATACTAAAAGTTATTATTAGAAATAGTATATTTCTGATTCTATGGTCTATAATATTCTCCTTTCTACTTATATTAACCATTAGCTTCTTTGCTAAGGGAATAGTCGCAAGTAGAGTTGTAAAAGGAATTATAGGTATACCAAATTTTTTTACAGTATAGTAAGAAAAATTTATAATAATAGATAACACAAAAACCAAGTACATAGTCACATCTCTTTTAATTGAAAGTAACAATAAAAGAAAGAGTATACTTAGCACTGCTAAATAAATTATCCTGAATTCTGTTAGGTAAAAAATCACGAAGAAAAATAAAAAGCATGAGATACCTATCAGCAACCCACCTAAATATTTATTTTTAGTTAAATGATCTACTATCGATATCATATTACACCTTACCTTATATAGAATACATTATAGTTTTAGTGCTCTGACTGGTATGAACAGCATATGCCTTTTTCTGTATCCGTCATAATATTGATTTGGGAAGTACCCTGAAAAAACATAGGACTTTTAATTTTAACCTTGCTTAAATTAGGTATAGGTCCATCTAAAGCATCGTTGAATTCAGTCAAATCCTTAGAATTAATCAAACCGGGTAGCCATCCATCTTTAGGATTATATGCATGAACAGTTAAATAATAGTTTTCATCTAATTTAATAATGTCATCGGGCACAAGGTGTGTAGCCCATTTTATTTGAGGATGTTTTTCCTTAAAAAACTTCTTATTGTTAGCTACTAGTATTGGATTTTTAGAGTTCTTAGTCCAATTCAAACCATCCTTTGATACAGCCAATCCTATAGCACCCTTTTGATTTTTTTCACTTCTGCCTTCATATAACATATACCACATATTATTTTCAATCCATACAACAGGGCTAGAAACGTCTTTATCTTCCCATGAACAGGAATCCCCTGTCTCTAGAACAATTCCATCATCATTCCATTTAATAAAATCCTTCGAAGAAAATCTTCTTATATTACGAAAAGGAACTTCTTCTTTGTCCTCAACAAAAAGATAGTAGCTTTTTCCCGTTTTTATTAAATATGGGTCCTCAGAAGCACGATTTAGAATTTTTCCCTCTTTAATCCATTCCTTTCCATCGGATGAATGGGCATATCCTATATAAACGTTATTCCCTTCATATTCTTTCTTGTATCCACTATAAATAAGCTTATATTCTTTATTTTCCGAGTCGTATATGATATTTCCCAATTCTCGTATTCCTTCGTCAAAATCACCATTATCTCCAACCTGGATAATTTCCTTAATATCTTCTATTCCATAATCAGCAAGGTGCATAAGTCGATCATGAAATTCAGAAATATTCCTTTCATTAATGGGTTTAATATTAGAGACTATATCATTATTTGTCTTATAAATAATGAAAGAACTAATCCCTATAATAAGAAAAATCAAACCTATAAAACTTGCCCTTTGATAATGTAGTTTCATAAAATCCCCTTCTTTTTCTATTCTAAGGCCTATGAATTATAAAACATTTTTGTACCATTCGATTGCCATTTCCAATCCTTGATTAATATCATAGTTCGGAACATAGTCTAACAATTCTACAGCTTTTTTTATATTGGCATTTGAATGTTTTATATCCCCTTTTCTAGGTATTTCATAGATCGGTACTATATCCTTACCTAATAATCGTGCTATTTTTTCATATAAATCATTTAAATAGGTCCTTCCACCATAAGCAATGTTAAAAGCTTCTCCAAAGGCTTCTTCCTTCACTAGACAAGCTTTAAGATTTGCATCTACAACATTATCTATATATGTGAAATCCCTAGACTGCATACCATCTCCATATATCACCGGCGCTTCATCATTTAAAAGCTTCTTCACAAATATAGGAATAACTGCTGCATATACTGAATCTGGATCTTGTCTTTTACCGAACACATTGAAGTATCTCAGACCTATTGTTGGCAATCCATATAATTCATTGAAGTTCTTTGCATATAATTCGTTAACTTTTTTTGTAATAGCATAGGGTGACAGTAACTTCCCTACCCGTTCTTCAACCTTTGGTAAATTAGGCTCATCTCCATATACCGCTGATGAAGATGCATATACGAATCTTTTAACATTATTATCTCTAGCTGCTATCATCATATTTAGAGTTCCTGTTATATTTACATCATTGGAGGTTTTAGGATCATCTATAGACCTTGGAACCGAACCTAATGCCGCCTGGTGTAATACATAATCTATTCCTTCACATGACCTTTGACAGTCCTCTATATTCCTTATATCCCCTCTTATTAATCTGAAGCTGGGGTTGTCTACGAATTCCTCGATATTTTCTTCTTTACCGGTTGAAAAATTGTCTAACACTGTAACTTTATATCCTAAACTTAATATCTTTTCTACAATGTTGGAGCCGATAAAACCAGCTCCACCTGTAACTAAAAACTTTATACCTTTAGGAAAATCATATTCTCTATTACTCATTTCTATAACCTCCAGTATAGGTAGTTCATATCTTCTGCTTCTTTTCTATCAAACATTCCCTTTACATCAATTAGTACAAGTTCCTTTTCTTCATATTTCATATCTATTGTAGCCGCTACTTCATCTTCTGCATTCATTAAAACTGTTTTATTATTCCAGAATATTCTTCTTATATCTTCAAGTGATAGTGATTTAAACTCATCATGAGGTACTGCAAAAATTACAGCATCTGTATCCTTTATATCTTTAAAACCTTGTAATCTAATACGATATTCTTCCCAAACCTCATCAGCATCTGCAATTGGGTCTATAACCTTTACATCTATACCATATTCTTCAAGCTCTGTAATCATATCAATAACCTTTGTATTTCTAACATCTGGACAATTCTCTTTGAAGGTTATCCCCATGACAACTACTATTGAGTCTTTTATTTTCTTACCTGCCTTAATAAGTTTTTTCACAGTATTTTCTGCAACATATTTTCCCATATTATCATTGATTTTTCTTCCAGCTAATATTATTTGTGAATGATATCCTGTCTGCTGAGCTTTATATGTAAGATAGTAGGGATCAACACCTATACAATGTCCACCGACTAGCCCAGGTGTAAAATTTAAAAAATTCCACTTTGTACCCGATGCCTTAAGTACTGATTTCGTATCAATACCAAGCTTATTAAAAATAATTGATAATTCATTCATGAAAGCTATATTTATATCTCTTTGCGAGTTTTCTATTACCTTTGCAGCTTCCGCTACTTTAATACTTTCTGCTCTGTATACGCCTGCTTCAATGACAAGTTCATAAACCCTTGCAATAATCTCTAATGATTCTTCATCCATACCAGAAACTACTTTTATTATGGTTTCCAGTCTATTGACTTTATCACCTGGGTTAATTCTTTCAGGAGAATATCCTACTTTAAAATCTACTCCGTACTTCAAGCCTGATTCTGCTTCTAATATAGGTACACATATCTCTTCAGTTACTCCAGGAAATACTGTAGATTCATATACTACTATAGAGTCCTTTGTTAAGTTTCTTCCAATTGTTTTACTCGCACCTATTACTGGAGCTAAGTTAGGTGTCTTGTCCTCATTTATAGGAGTGGGTACTGCAATTATATGAAATTTTGCCTCTCTCAGTCTTCTCTCATCGGCTGTAAATACAGCTGTTGTCCTTTTTAGCTCTTCATTTCCAACTTCATTAGTTACATCATTGCCTTTTTTGTACTGCTGAACCTTATGATCATTTATATCAAAACCAATAACCTCAGCTTTTTTAGCAAAAGCAATTGCTAAGGGCATCCCTACATAGCCTAATCCTACTATCGATATTTTTTCATGCTTCTTCTTGATCTTTTCATACATATTCATACTTTTCATCCTCCTTTACATAGTTCATCTTGCACCTTCACCAGTAAGAACTACTCTTATGGTTTTAAAAATTATTAATATATCTAGCAAAATATTTTTATTTTTTATATAATACATATCTGCTTCCCATTTTTCTTTTGGTGACATTTCATACCCACCATTTATTTGAGCCCATCCTGTTAGGCCAGGTTTAACTACTAACCTGTTAATAAACTGTGGATTCTCCTCATTAAATTTAATTGTGAAGTGTGGCCTTTCAGGCCTCGGTCCAACAATGCTCATATCTCCTTTTAAAATATTTATTAGCTGTGGAATCTCATCAATTCTAGTTTTCCTTATAAATGACCCTATTCTAGTTATTCTTGGATCATTTTTCGCTGCCCATTTTGCTCCTTTTTTTTCAGCATCGGAGTACATAGATCTAAGTTTATATATTGTAAAATGTTTACCGTTTTTCCCTACTCTTTCCTGTGCATATATTGTAGGTCCAGGAGTTTCTAGCTTTATTGCTAATCCAAAAACTATTATTATTGGAATCCCTATAACAAGGCCAATAATCGATAAAAGAATGTCTAATATTCTCTTGAGCATTTCATGAATATTCTGCTTTTGATACTTATCTCTTAGGTTTTCATCTAGAGATACAGCCATTTCATAAAAATAGTTCTCCACATTAATAAATTCACTATTTTCCATCCTAATTGTCCTCCTCCATGAGTCTCTACCCCTATACTTTTTTTCAAATAACCAATTATAGAATTAATAGGAAAAATAGTCTTTTCTCCTTATTTTTAAATTATCCTTATCCCCCATATATTACTTTTCATTATTATGCTAAAGGTTATATTTATATACATTTTGTTTTGAAAAATAAATATTTCTTTTTTCACTGTTTCTAATGCAGATTTCTACACTTTCAAACAAAAATTATTATCTTTGTAGCTTTATTGCCTCACTTATTTTCTTTACCGTGTAATTAATTTCACCCTCTGTAAGTCTGTTATAAAATGGAAGTGCTATACTTCTCCGTCCAATATCAGCAGCAATAGGAAAATCCTCTTCTTGGAATCCAAACTTCTCTCTTATATATGGCTGTATATGTAGTGGAGTAAAATATGGTCTACACCCCACACCATTTTCCTTTAGATGATACATGACTTTATTTCTATCTATATCCCTGTCCACTTGAATAACATATACAAACCAACTCATTCTAGTAACCTTTGGATGTATATATGGTATAGTTATCCCATCAACGTGCTCTAATCTCTGAGTGTACATATCTGCAACCAATTGCCTTTTCTGGAGTATCTCATCTAGCCTTTCCATCTGCGCTATACCAATAGCTGCATGTATTTCACTCAACCTATAGTTATATCCTATTCTTTCATGATGAAGCCAAAACCCAGTCACGGCTCTCCCTTGACTTCTATAGCTTCTGCAGAGCTTGGCCACTTTATCATCATTAGTAATAATCATGCCGCCTTCACCAGTAGTTATCTGTTTATTTGGATAAAAGGCAAATACCGCTCCATCAGCTAAGGTTCCTGCTTTTATGCCATTATATTCTGACCCTATAGCTTCACAGGAATCTTCAATAACACTTAGATTATATTTATCAGCTATCTTTTTTATTCGTTCTATATTTACTGGCTGTCCAAATATATCTACTGGTAATATCGCCTTTGTCTTTTCAGTTATTTTCGCTTCGATTTTATCTATATCAATATTGAAGGTTTTAGGATCTATATCAACGAATACAGGTTTAGCTTGCTCCAATAAAAAGCAATTTGTTGATGCAACAAAACTAAATGGCGTTGTTATGACCTCATCACCTTCATTTATATCTAAAGCTTTGACTAATAAGTGTAATCCACTGGTTCCACTATTTACTCCAATAGCATGTTTGACATCGAAGTAGTCTCTAAATTTTCCTTCAAATTCTTCTATTTTTGATCCTATACTCAGCCAACCTGATTTTAGGACTTCACTAACCAGTTTTATTTCTCTTTTACCTATATCTGGTCTTGATAAGTTCACTTCCATATTTGTCCCCCTATAACTATAGAGATTCTATTAATCGAGCAAATTGCATAATTACCATCTTAAAAAACTTACTACTATATATAGTCTTAAAAGCCTTAGAGCTATACCATATTTATTATGCAATTCTGCCAAGTTAGAATTATGCAATTTACTCAATCCTCAAAGTTAATTAATCAATTTCTTTATTTTCTTCTATAAATCTTATATCCAACCGCTAACATACTTTTCTGAAGGTAGGAACAAGCTTTTTGATTACCGTTCTTATAAGTAGTTCATCTTCCATTGCCAATATTAACCTAAACATTTTAAGCTCTTTCCTTAAATCTTCTATATCAGTAAATGTAGGTTTACCTATGAATATCTTCTCATTCTTGGTTTCTCTGCGTCCTTCTTCATCCATGAGAAGCTCTTCGTATAGCTTTTCCCCGGCTCTTAGACCAATAAACTCTATCTTTATCTCTTTATCTGGTTCGAAACCCGATAATCTTATAAGATTTCTCGCTAAATCTAGGATTTTAATTGGTTCACCCATATCAAGTAGGAATATCTCTCCCCCTTTTGCCATGGCTCCAGCCTCAAGCACTAACTGTACTGCTTCGCCTATAGTCATAAAGTGTCTTATGACCTCTGGATCAGTTACGGTTACGGGGCCCCCTTCAGATATTTGTCTTTTAAATATCTGGAGCACACTACCATTACTGCCCAGTACATTTCCAAATCTTACTGCTACATACTCTGTTTTACTTTTCCTATCCATAGCCTGGACTATTATTTCGGATATTCTCTTAGTAGCTCCCATTACATTAGTTGGATTTACTGCCTTATCTGTAGATATTAGAACAAATCTCTTTACACCGTATGCATCTGCCATTTCTGCCACGTTTAAAGTTCCAAATACATTGTTCTTTATTGCTTCTGTTGGATTAGCCTCCATTAGAGGTACATGCTTATGAGCTGCAGCATGAAAAACAATATTAGGTCTATATCTACTAAATATTTGTTCCATTCTCTTCTTATCTCTTATTGATGCGATAAAAACTTCTAAATCTAAATCCTCATATTTTCTCTTAAGTTCATTTTGTAATATATAAGCATTGTTCTCGTATATATCCAATATCAATAACTTTTTGGGCTTAAATTTAGATATTTGTCTACATAGTTCTGACCCTATAGACCCACCACCACCAGTTACTAAAATCACTTGGTTCTCTATGTACCCGCATATCTCATCTAGATCAACCTTTACGGGCTCTCTCCCCAAAAGATCTTCCATATTAACGTCTCTTATTCTCTTTATATCAACCTTGCCATCTATAAGTTCATAAACACCAGGCAATGTTCTTAGCTTACACTTCGTTTCTTTGCAAATATCTACTATGTCTTTTAAGTCTTTTTTACTGGCAGATGGAATTGCTATAATAATTTCATCTATTTTCTTTTTCTCTACTATTTTTTTTATATTAAGCCTTGTCCCTAAAATAGGAACTCCATTAATTCTCCTTGTATGCTTTGATATATCATCATCTATTACACCTACTGGATAAGAGCTTGTTTGCCTAGAGTTTCTCATTTCCTTTATTACCATTGATCCGGCCTTTCCTCCACCTATGATGAGCGCCCTTTTTTTAGCCGTGCAGTTTCCAATATAGTAACTTCTTATCTCATTTAAAGCTCCATATAAAAATCTAATTCCTCCAACGAATGTTATATTGAGAATTGCGAAGATAATATAAAAGCTTTGTGGCAGGTTCACCTTTAAAAAATAATATAGAACATTCAATATTGAAGTTCCTGTGATTGCAGCTAGTGACAAAGTTACTAGCTCCTCTATACTTGCATATTTCCATAGGATTTTATACAAATTAAACATACGATAAACTATTAGCATGGCAAGTAGACTAATAAAGCCATATCTTCTATATATCAGAAAATACTCAGTCGGTATGCGAAGATCAAATTTCAAAAAAATTGCCAGTATAGCTGCAATATTTATAAGTGCGACATCTAATGCTACCAGCATTAGCTTTCTTCTTGAAATATCTAAATTCAACTTGTTTCTCAATAAGTTTTTTTCTGAAGAAGACTCTATAAGCATCAAACAATCCCCCTAAAAATTTTAGCTGTAGTGTAATCAGTCTCAACATCTTAACGTCTTAGTCCATAATACCTATTTTTATAATTTAATTAGTTCTTAGGTCCCATTTAACTCCTAAAAAAAATTTGCGCTCTACGATGTATGAAATATTTTCTATCTAAGTTTATTTTTGACTAATAATACTAATTCAAAACGTACTTTTCATTAATTTTTTATATTGGTATAAATAATATATATAATCATATGCTGATTAAAATAAATTTATAACCGAAATAATGACTGCATCTACATTTTTTCATGGAAATTTATTAGACCTTGAAGTTGCTTATCTCTGGTATAAATATTCATATCGTGTATTACTATATCTTCACATAAAAATAGGGATGTCTCAGAATGATGAATTTTTGTATTGTTTAAAATTCATTCTGAAACATCCCGTGGCTGAACTCATGAGATACTTTTATAAGACAGCTACTATATTGCTTTTATATTATTTTTTTTAAAGTCCATATACAATATAATACATCGATGTAATTGTTTGATTATCATCTAAGAAATCAATGGTACCATCCACACATAGACTTTATTAACTCTATAACTATCACTATCTTCTTAACTAACCATTAACTTCTTCATAGTCACTTTGACAATAATAATTGTAGTAGTTTTTTGTACTTACTGGAATTTTGTTTAACACTACACCTAATATATTAGCATTAACTTTTTCTAATAGGTTCTTTGCTTTTTGTGCGTTTTCTATATGCGTTTTTCCAGAATCTATAACCAGTATAGTTCCGTCTGCTATGGCTGATAGCACAGCTGGATCAGTAACCATACCTATAGGTGGTGAATCTAATAAAACCTTATCGTAACTTTCTCTAGTCTGTTCTATTAGTTCTTTCATTGCCTTCGATGCCAAAATTTCTGATGGGTTTGGAGGTTTTGGTCCTGATGTTATTATGTCCAACCCAGGTACTACATTCTTTTTAGTCACATGCTCAAGCTTCTCATTCATAACTAACGACGTAGTAAGGCCACTTATGTTGCTAAGTCCAAATGTATTATGTAGTTTAGGCTTTCTAAGATCAGCATCAATTAGTAAGATTCTTTTGTCCGCCTGAGCCATAGTTATTGCAAGATTTGATACTGTTGTGCTCTTTCCTTCCTCAGGAGCAGCACTCGTTATTAATATCACCTTTATATTTCTATCAAAAATTGAAAATTCGATATTGGTTCTTAGTACTCTATATGCCTCCCATATTGGGGATTTTGAATTATTTAATGATATCAATCGATTCAAATTCATATCTTCCACTCCAATCTATACCTTCAACTTCTTTTCAGCCTTTTTAATCTTCTTCTTATCTATATATGGTATTGTTCCGATAACATTCAAATCTAGATATCTCTCTATATCCTCTGGACTCTTTATTGTATTGTCTAAATATTCTAACAAGAAAACAATTCCTAATCCAGTCATTATTCCTAAAAAACCTGCTATTATTATATTCATTTTGGGCCTAGGTTTAACAGGTGATGTCGGAACTTCCGCCATGTCAATGACGTCAACATTATCTAGCTTCATAATTTCCTTTACATCATTTATAAAAACATCTGCTAACTCATTTGCTATCTCTTTAGCTGTTTTAGGATTTGTATCCGTCACCTTTATCTGAACTATCTCTGTATCCTTTACAGGAGTAACGGTTATTTTTTGTGCTAATTGTTGTGATGTTATATTTAAACTGAGATTTTCTATTACTTTCTTTGAAATTTTTCTACTCTTTATTATTTCACCATATGTCTTTACAAGTTTTTGACTCAGCAGCACATCAGAATATTGGATTACAGGTTCATGGGAATTAGGCTTGTTTACAATTAATGTAGTATAGGTTTCATACTCAGGTTGTAGTACGAAGTAACTTAGTATAGCACCTACTGCTACAGATATGATTGTTACAAGAGCAATAATCCAAATTCGTTTTCGTATTATTTTGAAACATTGTCGCAGGTCCATCTCGTATCCTCTCTTCTCCATAGATCTTCCGTCCCTTCTGTTTAGTGAGCAAATTGCATAGTCTTTATCTAAAAAAATTTACCACCACATGTGTTGTAAATATTTATAAGTCTATACTATGCTATTTTGTTAAGCTACAATTATGCAATTTCCTCAAATGTTAAATTTATTTTAGGTTATGTAATAATTCCTATCACTTCTATAGTATTTGTATTTATTGCTATTTTCAAGAAACATTTTCCACAAATTAACAACAAAATCCCCGAATTTACTTTTCGCTTAGACTGTATTTTACATTTTCTTAAAGCTACTAATTTAATAAAAAAATAAGACCTTCATTATCGAACGCCCTCTTCGCTCTTGATATTTTTGTGATTTCCATTGTCACTCAGCCCTTTTATTATTCACTCTAAAGATATAAGAAAAGCTTTCGACTATATTCTTCTTGTTCAACATTATAGGCTCTTCAATATTTATTTCTTCACCTTTTATCACCTTTTGTGGATTAATCTTGAATAACTTTTCAGCTTTTTCTTCACCAAATACTTCTATAGATTTCCTATAAGTACTTTTTAGTCTTGGCGCTCTAACTCTTGAAGAGTGACCGTCACTAGCAACAAAGTGTGCCATATTATTCTTTATTAAGGTCCTCACCGTTTCCATTGCTTTTTTTCCAAATCTTCCTGTAATACTCCCGCTGGTTACTTGACATAATACCCCCATATTAATATACTCTATTAAGATATTGGGGTTCTCTTGTACTTCTTTATATCTTTCAGGGTGGGCTAAAATAGGTGTCTTCCCCATAAGCTTTAACCTAAATATTATCTCATTAGCTTGCTTCGGCATATTTGACAATGGAAATTCCATTAGAAAGTATTGTGTATTATTCAAAGTACAAACTTCTTCTTTTTTTACATATAAGGGGATTTTCCACGTAAAATAAACTTCATGACCAGGAAGTATTTCAATATCCACACTATTTTCTTGTAAAATATAGTTAAACTCTTGTATACTCTTCATTACTTTATCTCTTGATGTGACCATACCATTTTCAATATAATGAGGAGTTGCAACGATCTTCCTTATCCCATCTTCATATGCTACCTTCGCCATTTCCAAGGCCTCATTTACACTCCTTGGTCCATCATCCATAAAAGGAAGTATATGGCAGTGAATATCTATCATGTCGTCTCACCTTTCTTTAGATTATAATCTGTGACTTCTTCATAACAACTTTTACAACAAAAAATCTTATAACATCGTTTATCATATATAATACTCTATTTAATACTACTCCTAAGTTAATATTAATATTCCATGGTAATATTTTGAATATTTTCCAACAAGGCCTATATTAAATAATTTTGATCGTACAGATTTTTATTATTTTAGTCATATTCAAATATTTAGGTCATATCTATTTATAAAATATTGTTTATAAACTTATCGAGGAGGATTTTATGGATAACTTTACAAAAGCCCGATGGATCCACCGAAGTACAATGGAAGGCGATGTATATTACGATCGTAAAAGTAGAGCTATATTGCACGGATCTCATCATGGTAAAATTAGCAATAATGACGAGATAGCTAGTTTGCCAACATTCAATCCACTAGCTCCACTTAGAGTATATCTTGATCCCACATATCTTTGTAATCTTGAGTGCCGCCATTGTATGACAAACTCATCACCAAATGTAGACACAACAGGTGAGATGACTACTAGTAAGATTATTAGTATCATTGATGAATTTGCTAAAATTGGTGTATTGGAACTTTCAATAGCCGGAGGAGAACCTCTATGTCATCCAGATATATTTTTAATTCTAGAGCATGCAAGGAATATTGGCCTAAATGTATTATTGACTACTAACGGACAAACTATAACACAGGAAATTGCCAACAAATTAGTAGGCCTTAATTTGTCTGAAATTAGAGTAAGCTTTCAAGGAGCACAGAAAGTTCATGATGAAATTGCTGGAAGTGGTTCATACAGACAAACAATGGAAGGAGCAATATTACTTTCAGATGTTGGCGCGAATCCAATGGCAAGATTAACTCTATGCAAGGGTAGTGACGAAGAATTAGATGAGCTATTTAATGATTTAGAGTTAGCTGGGGTTAAACATATTAAAATAACTACCATAAAAGATAGTGGTCGTGCATCTCTACCCGAAAATCAAGATATTTTAGGATTTCAACCAGAAGATAATATAGATGTAAAACTAAAGGCTTTGGGTAAGAAATATAATATTATCGTAAAACTAGAAGATATATTACAAAGTGAACCTGATAAAAACAAATTAAGATATAGTAGACATATGAATTGCGGTGCCGGATATCAGACTGCATATATTTCTCCAAACGGGGATGTATACATATGTTCAGCCCTTCCTGAATATAGCTTAGGTAATTTAAAAGACATGTCATTCATGGAAGTCTGGACTAGCCTTCCGACCACAAAGTATCGACAAATGACTCATAATTGCAGCCACTATAGTTTATGTGAAGTGATTAGAAAACAAATGAGCATATAGGCTTTTACATATAATAATTCTGGGTAAAAAATAATGAGACTCTGGAATTACTCCATAGTCTCTCTATTATTTAATACTTCTTCATTAATTCTTATTTAGATACTTTCTTACTTATCCACAACAGCAAACTTTATCGTAGCCTTACACGCTACTTCATCACCTACATAGGCTACGGCTTCACCCTTACCCATGCCTCTTCTAAGGCTAACCATCTCAACCTCAAGTCTCAATGTATCTCCAGGTATAACTTGTCTTCTGAACTTTACATTATCTATGCCAGTGAACAGTGCTAATTTTCCCTTAAACTCTTCCATGGATAGAACTGATACAGCTCCCACTTGAGCCAATGCCTCTAACTGAAGTACTCCTGGCATTATTGGAGATCCTGGGAAATGACCTTGGAAGAAAGGCTCATTAATAGTCACATTTTTTATTCCCACTGCTTTTTTTCCTGGTTCCATTTCTATGATTTTATCCACAAGCAAGAAAGGGTACCTGTGGGGTATGATATTTTGTATTTCAATATTATTTAACACTTGCGTCACTCCTTTTCTATAATACACAGTTAAGCGGGTGTCTCAGAATAGCGAATTTCTACAACACTCGGGGCTGAGCTCATAAGAATCCTTTATGAGACAGCCCCCATTTATATTTTACCGAAAATTAACCCTTACTATCCATACCTTTTGATAACTGCTCATACATTAGCTTTGCTAGTCCTATGCCATGTTCTTTAGATGATTCTTTTGCTATCTCTTCATCAAGCATACCTTCAAACATTTCCCTAGCATGGCTTTTTTCAATTAATCCACCGTCGACTACTGTCTTCCTCATATTTTTCATTAGCATACTTAAAAATATGGATTCAAATTGCTTACAAGTAGCCTCTAGCCTTTCATCATCATTAGAAGCCTTTGCTGACTCTAGGATATCCTTGAAGTCATCTGTTTTTTGTTCATTAGATACTTGTTTAGCATTATTTAAATTATATTCCAGTAAGTTATTATTTATTCTCATTGGAGTACCTCCTTTAGCTAACTGCTGACTGTTGCCAGCTATGAGCTACCTTACCTTCTTAAATTATTCGCCATTTGTAACATCTCATCCGAAGTTTGGATGGATTTTGAGTTGATTTCATAGGCTCTCTGAGCTGTAATCAACTTTATCATTTCTTCTACGATCTGTACATTTGATGTTTCAAGAAAACCTTGAAGAATTTCTCCACCATCACCTTCAAAAGATTCTACATACTCTCCAGAAGCAGTTGTCTCCTTGAATAGGTTCTTCCCTATACTTTCAAGTCCTGCTGGATTAGGAAATTTCACTACCATCAGTTGAATTCCAATATCTTCTACTTCATCGCTGTCACTTCTCTTTACATACACTGAGCCATCTGTCCCTATAGTAATTTCTGATATGTCTTCGCCAAGCTCTACATCGCCTGAGTCTGATTGAAGAAAATATCCATCGGAAGTTGTTATTCTAGCATCGCCATTATCTATGCTCAACTTGAAACTTCCATCCTTTGTATAAAATAGATTGTCATCACCATCTCTTACAGCAAAAAATCCGTCTCCATCTATCGCAAGATCCAATTCATTATTTGTTTGTTCAAAACTTCCCGAAATAAACGATCTTACCGTAGCAGAAGGCATTACACCATGACCTACTTCAAGATTCACAGGCTTACCTTCTCCTTCATTAAAATCTGTTGTTCTCAATTTTTCATACATAAGATCCTTAAATTCGATTCTTTGCTTTTTAAATCCACTAGTACTTACATTTGCAAGGTTATTTGAAATAGTATCAATATTAAGCTGTTGAGCCTTCATTCCAGATGCAGCCGTCCAAAGTGCACGCATTATAAATTCCTCCTTGTTTTAACATCATGCTAATCTCTTAACCTATAATAAAATTAAATTTTTCCTATATCATTTACCGCTTTTGCTGTAGTTTCATCATAAGCCTTTATCATCTTTTGGCTAGATTCATATCCTCTGTAAAGAGTCATCATTTCTACCATTTCTTTTATTATATCTACATTAGATCCTTCCAGTCGGCCTTGAAGTACTTGACCGTTAAATTCTTCGGTTTCTAGTTCTATTCCGTCTTCTACCTTGTATAGTCCATTTTCAGTTTTCCTTAGATCTCTAACATTGGTTATACTAACAATTCTTAGCTCGTCTACTTTTTCACCATCAACTATGATCTCACCTTGAGGTGTAACTGCTATACTATCGCTATTTACTACAGTCTCTCCATATACATTCTGCTGTCCTCTTCCTTCTGTAGTAATTAGCTCTGGGTCTAATATAATATTGCCATATAGTCCCTGAACTTTATGACCTTCCGAAGTAACTAATTCTCTATTCTCATTTATCTTAAAGGATCCGGCTCTAGTATATCTAGTACCTTCTTCAGTTTCAACTTGAAAAAAGCCATCTCCTTTTATAGCAAAATCTAGTGGATTTTCAGTTCGTTGTATCTGACCCTGTCCAAAATTTGTTTCTATTCTCTCAAGCTTAACACCTGAGTTCATTGTTCCAATTACTGATGGATATGTAAATGTTATCAAACTATCAACTAGTTCTCCATCTACAAAAACTCTTCCACCTTCGTCTATATTTAATTCTCCATCTCCAACATAAATGCTTCCATTATTCCCTAAGATCTCATATCCATAATCACTGTTTATGCTTCCTTCTTTATCCTTATAAAAAGTTCTTAGAAAACCATCTTTGCCTACAGTAAATCTCGCTTTATTATTAAAGCTTATTCCAGAAGGTGTTTTCACCCTTATATAACCAGTATCTGAGCTTACTTCTATATAGTCTTCCTCTTGTTTTACATCCATCTGATTTATTTCTCGTAGGTTTTTAGCAGTAATATTTCCATTCATTTTATTGATTAGTGTATCTTCAAATGATTCTATAAGAACCAAGTCTTTCTTAAATCCTGTTGTGTTAGCATTTGCTATGTTGTTACTTACTACATCTATTTTATTATTATTTGTTATAAGAGATGATGATGACATATATAGTCCACGAAACATGCTTACGCCTCCTTCTGCCCCTACTACAATATCTCTATCCATATATTATAACTAGGGCATAATACTCCTAGATAATTTATCGGCTGATTAGGTTAGTTTCTTTAACTTTTGTTAAATATTTTAAGTGAATAAATTGCATAATTCCCTCTAGAAAAGTTCACTACTATAATATAATCTTAAAAGCCCTAAAGCCATACTCTATATTATAATTATGCATAAAAGCTACTAATATAAATTAGCAGCTTTTTCTATCTATCTTCTTGATTTTCTTCTATTTGTCATCATACTTTTTTCGAGTACATCAAGATGGTTTAAGGACATTCCCGTTCCAGCCGCTACACAAGAAACTGGATTTTCTGCTATATATGTTGGGATACCAGTTCTATGCTCAATAAGCTTATTAAGTCCGTTTAATAGAGCTCCTCCCCCGGTCATCACTATCCCTCTTGTACTGATATCAGCACCCAATTCCGGAGGCGTTCTTTCAAGTACAGAGTGAACTGCATCTGCTATAGCACCCACAGGCTCATGAAGAGCTTCAAGCATATCTTCAGTATTAACCGTTACAGTTCTCGGAAGCCCAGTAATTAAATCTCTACCTCTGCAGTCCATTTTTACTGGTGCAGTCTTTGGATATGCTGTACCGATATTCATTTTCAAATCTTCGGCAGTTCTTTCTCCTATAAGAATATTTTTAGTTTTCCTCATATATTTAATAATAGCTTCATCAAACTTGTCACCAGCTACCTTTATCGACTCACTAACTACTATACCACCCAAGGATATTACCGCTATATCAGCAGTTCCGCCTCCAATATCTAGTACCATATTGCCATCGGGCTTAGTAATGTCAAGTCCCGCACCTACAGCTGCTGCTATAGGCTCCTCAATCAAATAGGTTTTTCCTCCACCAGCTTCAGTGGTAGCATCTATAACAGCTCTTTTTTCAACTTCTGTAACTCCACTTGGAACACAAACTATAATCTTAGGCTTAATGAAAAACTTTCTGCCACAGGTTTTTTGTATAAAGTATCTAAGCATTCTTTCAGTAACCTCATAATCTGAAATAACTCCGTCCCTTAGAGGTCTAATAGCGACAATATTTCCAGGTGTTCTTCCTAGCATTTGTCTTGCATCTGATCCCACTGCAAGGATTTCATTAGTATTTCTATCTATAGCAACCACTGAGGGTTCCTGAAGAACTATACCCTTACCTTTGATATAAACTAATACACTTGCTGTTCCTAAATCAATACCGATCTCGGTTCCAAACATTATCTCACACCTTTCCTTCTGAAATCCTCTTATACTTGGTATTCTTCAATCTTAGTTTTTCCACTAGGTCATCTTAAGTTATTAAATATATCATTAACCCACTATCAATAAATCTATATGAATTTATATTATTAAATTTATTCAAAACCATAAAAAATGTAAAATTATATCTATAAAAGTATGATTCTATATTTTTTTGTAAAATCCTCTATGTTTTTTCAATTTATTGAATTAATTTAGCTATTATTTTTTGCACCTATATCTCTTTCAAAAAACAAAATAGAAAGGGCATTAATCCCTTTCCGTTTTGTGAGGTTTTACTTTTAAAAATGGCCTATAATAGCAAAGTCTTTGATAAAGATTTTCAAAGTTAGCTTTGCCTAAATACATAACGGAAATTATATTTATCTATAATTTTAGAAGTTTATAATTTCCTATGTACTATAGGGATTCAAGTAGAGACTTTAATCCGGGTTTAATTTATATATATCCAAAACTCCCAGAAACGCTGAGTATTTGTACAAGTATAAATTAAGTTATACTACATGAACCCTATATAATAAAACAGGGATAAACCCTGTTCTTGTCTTATCGTTGATTTATACTATTTTGCTATACTGCCACTGTATTTCATTTTAGTTGCTTTTCCACCTCTAATATGTCTTTCAGCTTTATTTTTCTCAAGGATTCTTTTTACCTTACTAGCCAAAAGAGGGTTTATCTTGGGGAGTCGTTCGGTGACATCCTTGTGTACTGTGCTTTTGCTTACTCCAAAGACCTTAGCTGTTTGTCTAACTGTAGTTTGTTTGCTGATAATATGCTCAGCTATTTCAACAGCCCTTTCCTCAATATAGTCCTTCACTGATGTACCCCCTCTAAAAAATAGTTTGTTACATAATATGCAGTAAAATGACTATATAGAACAATAAACTTATTAGTAATTGCATTTGGCCAAGGTTATAAACTCATAGTTAGAAATTTTAGAATTTCATAAGGATTTAATACCTTGTCTAAAATATTTTTTAGTTTAGCTAATAGATGGTAGCTAACAGCAAAAAACTACAAATAGGGCTCTGGGTTCACACCTTTCTATAATAAAACCGGGTCAAATTTCCTAGAGGTAAAAAACTCTAAAAAATCTGACCCAGCTATCTATAAACTAGTACCCTAAAAGGGGTAGTAGTCTCCTATCATATTTATTTAATCCATATCATTCTTTTACTAAATAATCCATAGGATTAACACTTTCTCCATTTAACAATACCTCAAAGTGAAGATGCGGATCATCGGCTGATTCAAATATCGATGAAGTTCCTACTCCGCTTATCGTTTGACCTTGGCTAACTTTATCTCCAATTTTCACCATCAAATCAGTACACAGATTACTATATCTTGTTACCAAATTCTCCGAGTGTTTTATGGATATAGTTATCCCTAATCTAGAATCCGTTAGTACCTCAATTATCTCACCTGATAAAGCAGCTTTTACTGGTGTATTCTTTTCTGCCATAATATCGATTCCATGATGGGTAGTAAAATGTTCAAGAGTTTTAGAGAATGTTAAGGTTTCAACAGCATATTCCATTCCAAGCTTGCCTTGTGTAGGCCACATCATAGCCATAGATTTATCATTTAAAGCCGTAGTAGCTTCCTCTTGGTTTGCTGAAGCTTCCGTAATCATATTCTCAGTGTCTACATCGGGCTTCGTAACTAAAACTTTTCCCTTTTTATTTTCAAGGCTCTCGCTTGAATCCGGTTTTTCCTCTAGTATGCTTTCCTCAGCAACTTTATTTTTTTCCTCTTCTCCATTTAACACACCTAGGTCATCAGGAATATCAAGTTTGTCATAGTCATCATCTATAATGATGATATCTGATGTTTGATTTTCCGTATCGTTCTGCGTAATATCCGGCATCTCTGATTGAACTATGTTCATTTCTGGGTTTTCTGGTACCTCTTCCTCCGCTAGCCTATCTATATTAGACTTAGCTACCCATACCGCCATAGTCCCAACTATACAAACACATAAAAACATAATAATATAAAAGCCTTCTTTGTCTAATATTCTTTGAAGTCCTTTTTTTTCTATTCCGTTATCATTGTTATCATTCTTTTTAAATAGTTTTCTCAAACTCATAAAGTCCACCTCCATTTTGTATTATTACCAAAGTCGAGGTGGACAATACATATATTTAAATATTTTACATCTCACTATAATTCAAGGTCTGCTTTCGAGTGAAAAGGGGCTGTCTTATAAAGCCCTTTCATAAGTTGAGCTCCAGGGTGTTTCAGAATGAGTGAAGTTCAAGGTTTTGAAATTTCGACGGTTTGTCTAGTACTGACGTACGTGCCAAGTCGGTGAACATTTCAAATAACGCAGAAATTCGCCATTATGAGACACCCCCTGCTATCTTTTATAGGCTTCTATATCTACCCCTTGATAGTAATGCTTCAAAATATCTTCAAATGTATATCCTTCCTTAGCCATACCATTTGCTCCATATTGGCTCATTCCCACACCATGACCATAGCCTTTTGTCTTAAATATCATTTTATCTCCAGATATTGTTATCTTGAAGTTTGCAGATTTCAAACCAAAAAGCTCTCTAATATTTCTTCCAGTCAAAGTATCATTTCCTACCTTTATCTTGCTTACTCTATCGCCTTCACTTCTTTGTAGTATCTTTAATGAATTGCCTATATTATCTATACTCAAAGCACAGCTTTTATATGTATTGTTTATTTTTGTAATAAACTCACTTGTAGATACTACAGTTTCATTGTCTAAATGTTTGGATTCTTGCTCATAAGGACTCTCAACACTTCTCAAATAAGGTGCCATTGCGGTAAAAACATCCTCTGAATTTTCTGTTTTTCCTCCACTGGTTGAATGATATAGCGGATCGATTAACTTACCCTCATAGGTTGCCACTAAGCCCTTTGTTTCCTCCACTGCTTTTTCAATCCTAGGCCAAAAATCTCTCATCCATTCCTTCGAATGTACCTTTTCAAGCTGTTCTTCATTTCTATATACTTGGCAGTGTACATCGCTACAAACTTCTGCCCCGGGATGTGTTGGATTTCCTTTATCTCCGTATTTTATCTTTTGATATAAAGCCTTAGTCCTTGCTGCCACAGCCTGAGCCTTTAAAGCATCTATTTCGAAAGCCGCTGGCATTTCACTAGCTACAACACCCTTTACGTACTCTTCTAATTCAATTTCTTTGACTCTTTGGGTTTCTTTTACATATACCCTTATCATAGTTTCTCCCGGTATTTCCTCTACATTATCAATATCTGGCGGAGATATATCACAGCTAAATATTAGCAACATCGGTAATATAATTGTTACGAGCACTATTCCAATTACCATATATAGAATACTCTTCATCTTTTCCCCCCTTTGTCCATATAAAGCTCCTTACATTTTATGTTCTTATGGGGGAAATATGATAAGAATTTTTGTACAAAGTAATTTTGAAAAGATTCAACTTTTTCTTTAAAGGTACAGATACTTGATTGTATGATTATCATAGGTCGTCATATATATAAATAAACTCACATTGTGTCAGTTCTAGGTTCACCTGCGACATATTTTCTTTATTTCCCAGGAAATAGGACAAAACATTTTAAAAATATATCGATCGAGAAAATAAATCGGCAAAATTTTCTACAAAAACACAAAAAAGACCCAAAAGATTGCTTTAGGTCATATAAAAAGGAACGGTTTTTAACCGTTCTTAAGATTTTTGACAAAGTCAACAAAATGGTAGGCTACCTAGAAAGTTGAAGTTCGAGGCGTGCTGAGACTAAAAGACCGCAGCGTATAAAGACATACGCAAGGGTTTTTAGGTGAAGCAACAACGAAGAGGTTCAGGTTTCTGGGCAACCTAAAAAGGAACGGTTAAAAACCGTTCCTTCAAAATATTCTTATTCAATTCTTTCAATATTAGCACCTAGTGATCTTAGTTTACTCTCTATTTCAACATAACCTCTATCAATATGGTGTGTATCTCCTATTTCAGTTATGCCATCGGCAACTAATCCTGCTAGGATAAGGGCTGCACCAGCTCTGAGGTCAGTAGCTCTAACCTGAGCTCCTTCAAGGGTATTAACACCTTGCACAACTGCAGTATGGCCTTCTATCTTTATGTTAGCTCCCATTCTAGCTAATTCACTTACATGCATAAATCTGTTCTCAAATACAGTTTCATTGATTACACTTGTACCATTTGCAACGCTTAATAGTGTCATAAACTGAGATTGCATATCCGTAGGGAATCCAGGATAAGGTAAAGTTTTTAAATCTACTGCAGTAATTCCATTTGAAGCATTTACCCTTATTTGATCTCCGTTTTCGTAGATATCTACTCCACATTCCTTAAGCTTTGCTATCATTGGCTTTAGGTGGTCCGGAAGTGCATTTTTTATAGTAACATCCCCACCTGTTATAGCAGCCGCTACCATATATGTACCAGCCTCTATTCTATCAGGAATTACAGTATGTCTTGTTCCCCCTAGCGCTTTAACACCCTGGATCTTAATTGTGTCAGTTCCTGCTCCCCTTACCTTTGCTCCCATGCTATTCAGGAAGTTTGCTAAGTCTACTATTTCAGGCTCTTCTGCTGCATTTTGTATTATTGTTTGTCCCTCAGCCATAGTAGCTGCCATCATTATATTTTCAGTAGCTCCTACACTTGGGAAGTCTAGGTATATCTTATCGCCTACTAACTTATCAGCTTGTGCTTCAACATATCCGTGTCCTAAATCGATTTTTGCTCCTAATGCACTTAGTCCCTTCAGATGCAAGTCAATAGGTCTAGCACCTATAGCACATCCGCCTGGAAGAGATACCCTAGCTCTTCCCATCCTTGCAAGTAATGGTCCTATTACTAAAAATGATGCCCTCATCTTTTTTATTAAATCATATGGAGCTTCAGAATTATCTATACCACTAGAATTTATCTCTAATATCCCATTTCCATGTTTCTTAACATCAGCACCAAGCGACGTTAAAACTTCACTGATGACCTCAACATCCCTCAGGCCCGGTATATCTTCTAAGATAACCTTATCTTGCGCCAATAAGGACGCCGCCATTATAGGTAGTACAGAGTTCTTTGCACCGCTTATCTTCACTGTTCCTTTTAGTGGGCCGCTTTTTCGTACAATAATCTTTGGCAATGCTGGTCCTCCTTTTATTAAATTGTTATGAATAATTTCATTAACATTAATTACAGTATAAATATGATAGTTTGAGCTTTTTAGGACTCAAAAACCTAAAAATACTCCACAATATTACTTCTACATTTTTTCGATTTTCCCTGCCTAAATTTCAAAATAAATGCATTTTCCTTAAATTTCCACCAAGTCTTATGTCTACCTTTCGAATCACAGCTTAGCATATCTCTTAATAGCTTCTAGTGAAATAATCGATATTGGCAATCAACACTGATAGTCAAGATAAGCTTTTAATACTTATCCTTCATCGTGGTTTTTTGAGACTATTGATGACCCCTGAGTTCGGGCTTGATATCACTCAACCTACAAGCTTCGGCTTCATTTTCTACTTTTAGTATTCTACGACAATTAACGGTGTTCCTATAAATATGTAGGTCTTGTCCTCATAACTGTTATATCTAGCAGCCATATTAATATTTACCTTTTTTCCACAATAGCTTAAACTTTCTTCTAATGCTGGTGTATATCCTGTTATACTGATTAGATCGTCATTTTCTATACCTTCAACCTCATTAGCATCTATTTCTTTAAATGCTCTATCAATCGTCTTTTTAAGATTCCTATTGTCAATCACACCATCATAGTAAGCTGCTAAATTAATATTTAAGTTAACCTTGCCATAACTCTTTAGTATCTCTCTGATTTTATCACATAACTGAGATAAATCATACTCTTCTCTGGTCTCAATTATGTCTACCACTATACTGCTTTCTTGAAAGTCTTGAAACTTAGAGCTTTGCAAGATAATAGTTCCTTTTATTTCTGAATCTATAGTCCCACTTAATCTAATCTCGCAAAATTCTTCACTACTCTCTTTTGTTATAATAGTATCTTTCATTTCAAGCTTTTCTGAAATATCATTACATATTTCACTGACTTTGTCAATAGTTAAAAACTTATCATTAAGTATCACATAACTATTAATGTTTATATGATCCAGCTCTGCTTCCGACTCCGTATATGTTGTATTTACAACATCTTCTGGCTTCATACTTTCCATTGGATTGCCAAATACAATAGATATGCTTATTATAAAAATAAAAATATATATGAATAATTGCTTATTCATCCACCCTCACCCCACTCAGTATTAAGCACTAATGACAAGTACTTGACCCAAATTTTTCATAGAAAACTTCAATTTTCTATATTTAATCTGGGCTTAAATAATAAAAGGAAGAGATACAGCTACAAAATATGCAAAGGGGGACTTAAAATCATATTTTGTGCTACACTCTATCCTCTTTCATTAAAAGTATTGTCATATTAATTTATTAATATACATCCTTTTTCAATTTGTTTAAGGAAAATTCTAAGGTAAGGGGTAATAGGATACTAAGATAACAAAAGAGATCCCGAAACAATCGTCTCGGGATCTCTTTTATTCACCTTTTGAAACTCTAAGTCTATTTAATGCCTTATTGAGAGCAGCTTGAGCTCTTAGAAAGTCTATGTCAGTAGTCTTTTCATTAAGTCTCTCTTCAGCTCTTTTCATTGCAGCTTCAGCTCTCTCTACATCAATTTCCTCTGGCCATTCTGCTGCATCGGTAATAATAGTAGCTCTGTCTTCGTCAATACTTACAAAGCCTCCAGCACAAGTGGCCTTTATAATCTTACCATCTTTTTTTATTTTAATTACACCTATTGATAAAGGTGCTACCGTAGGAACATGATCTCTAAGGATACCTATGTCTCCTTCTACCGTCCTAACTGTAGCCATATTAACTTCATCTTCATAGAATTTTCTGTCAGGAGTAACTATTTCCAGGTGGAAAGTCGATGCCATTTGTTCACCTCCAATAAAAACGGTGGCAGGTTACGATCTGTTATCCGTTTTTCTTAGCCTTATCCACAGCTTCTTCAATCGTACCAACATAAAGGAAAGCTGATTCCGGAAGGTCATCGTGCTTACCTTCTAGGATTTCCTTAAATCCTCTTATAGTTTCCTTGATTGGTACGTATTTTCCTGGGGTTCCTGTAAATTGCTCAGCAACGTGGAATGGTTGCGACAAGAATCTCTGAATCTTTCTTGCTCTTGAAACAACTAACTTATCTTCATCAGAAAGTTCATCCATACCAAGTATAGCAATTATATCTTGTAATTCCTTATATCTTTGTAGTATCTCTTGAACTCCACGAGATACTTGGTAATGCTCTTCTCCAACTATATCTGGTGATAACATCCTTGAGTTAGAGTCTAGTGGATCAACGGCTGGATATATACCAAGGTTAGATATCTCCCTTGATAAAACCGTTTGCGCATCAAGATGCGTAAATGTTGTTGCTGGAGCAGGGTCAGTTAAGTCATCGGCAGGTACATATACAGCTTGTACCGATGTGATAGAACCCTTCTTAGTTGATGTAATTCTCTCTTGAAGAGCTCCCATGTCAGTAGCAAGTGTAGGCTGATAACCAACGGCACTTGGCATACGTCCAAGTAGTGCTGAAACCTCTGAACCGGCTTGTGTAAATCTGAATATATTATCAACGAACAGTAGAACGTCTCTACCCTCTGTATCTCTAAAGTATTCCGCCATAGTAAGTCCAGTAAGAGCAACACGCATTCTTGCTCCAGGAGGCTCATTCATCTGTCCAAATACCATTGCAGTTTTTTCAATAACTCCTGACTCTATCATTTCATGATAAAGGTCATTACCTTCTCTTGTTCTCTCACCAACACCGGCAAATACTGAAAGTCCACCGTGTTCCTTTGCGATATTGTTGATAAGCTCTTGTATAAGAACCGTCTTTCCAACACCGGCACCACCAAATAGACCGATCTTACCACCCTTAGCATATGGTGCTATAAGGTCAACTACCTTGATACCAGTTTCAAGGATTTCAGCAGATGTTTCCTGTTCTTCAAAAGCAGGTGCTTCTCTATGGATAGGCCATTTTTCACAACCCTCAGGATCTGGTTTAGCATCTATAGCCTTTCCAAGCACGTTATATATACGTCCAAGCGTTACCGCTCCTACTGGAACTGCAATAGGTGCTCCACTATCAACAGCGTCTACACCTCTTACTAAACCATCAGTTGATGACATAGCAACACATCTTACTGTATTATCACCTATATGCTGAGCAACCTCAACTATAAGGCTTTTATTATTAAAATTAATCTCTATGGCATTCAAAATTTCAGGCAGATTTTCATTTTCAAATCTAACGTCTACAACAGGTCCTATGATCTGTACTACCTTTCCAACGTTTTGGGCCATACTGATTTCACATCCTTTCATCAAAGTTCCAACTTCCAAGCCCCAAGTTCCAACAACCCTAGTCATTCCTCTGGGCCTTTTTCTTAGAACTTATCACTTAGAACTATAAACTACTTAAGCGCTTCTGCACCACCAACGATTTCTGAAATCTCTTGAGTGATAGCAGCCTGACGTGCTTGGTTAAATGATAATGTCAGATTTGCGATCATTTCTTCAGCATTATCTGTTGCACTTTCCATAGCTAGTCTTCTAGCAGCCTGTTCACTGGCAGCCGACTCAACCAATGCACCAAATATAGTACTTTCAATATATTTAGGAATCAAATAGTCTAATACCGCTCCTGGAGAAGGTTCATATGAAACATACTTAAATTCCTTTTCCTCAGCTTGTTCCTCATCTTGTTTCGATACTGGTAAAAGCTTGAGTCTCTGTGGAACTTGAGATATAGTGCTTGCAAACTCAGTATATACAAGTTTTATTTCATCTATTTCACCGTCTTTATATAACTGAAGGGCCAATCTTCCGATGTCCTTAGCATTTCTATATTCTGGTTTTTCAGATATCTGTAGATACTCACCTATTATCTCGTGATTCCTCTTAGAAAAGTAGCCTTTAGCTTTTTGTCCAATCACTATGAAACTGGCCTTTTCTTTCTCTTCTATATCCTCTAACGCCTTCTTTATGGCATTGATATTGTATCCACCGCATAGACCTCTATCAGATGTAATAACTATATATAGACTTTTTTTGATTTCACGTTCGCTAATATATTGATGCTCAATATTATTAGCACTTCCTAGTATTCCCTGTATCGTTTCATTAACAGTCTGAAAATATGGCTTTACTCTTTCAAAACGGTCTCTTGTTCTCTTTAATTTAGCAGTAGATACAAGCTTCATGGCATTAGTAATTTGTTTAGTACTATTTACACTTTTTATCCTACGCTTTATATCGCGCATTCCCATTCCTGCCATCTACCTTCACCTCCTGCGGCAAGGTTGTATAAAGATGATATTATTTAAAATCTAATTATCTTTCCTTTTCTCTTTCAATGAATAGCTTATTGAATTCTTCTATGGCTGACTTAAGTTTATTTTCAGTATCATCTTCAAGTTTACCAGTTTGTCTTATTGTAGAACCAACGTCCGCATGATTATTCTTCATAAACTCTATGAACTCTGCTTCATAACGTCCTAAGGCTTCAACTTCTATTTCCTTTAGATATTTATTAACTGCAGCATAAATAATCATAACTTGGTCTTCTACTCTAATTGGCTTATATTGAGGCTGCTTTAATATTTCCATTAATCTCTGCCCTTGATCAAGTCTATCCTTTGTATCCTTATCAAGTTCAGAACCAAACTGAGCGAAGGCAGCTAGTTCTCTATATTGAGCAAGTTCAAGCTTGATTTTACCTGCAACCTTTTTCATAGCCTTTATTTGTGCATCCCCACCAACACGGGATACTGATATACCTGCATTAACCGCTGGTCTTTGTCCAGAGTTGAATAGTTCAACCTCAAGATATATCTGACCATCAGTGATAGATATAACGTTTGTAGGTATGTATGCTGAAACGTCACCTGCTTGGGTTTCGATAAGAGGTAGCGCAGTTATTGAACCTCCACCAAGCTCATCACTTAGCTTCGCAGCTCTCTCAAGTAATCTACTATGTAGGTAGAATACATCACCAGGATAAGCTTCACGTCCCGGTGGACGACGAAGTAATAGTGACATAGCACGATATGCAACGGCATGCTTAGATAAGTCATCATACATTATCAGTACATCTTTACCTTGGTACATGAATTCTTCTCCCATTGCACAACCAGCAAACGGAGCAATATACTGAAGTGGAGCCGCTTCACTTGCAGAAGCAGAAACAATCATAGTATAGTCCATTGCACCATTCTCTTCTAGAGTTTTAACAAGCTGTGCTACGGTAGATTTCTTTTGCCCTATGGCAACATATATACAAATTACGTTCTCTTCTTTTTGGTTTAGAATAGTATCTATACAAACAGCAGTCTTACCTGTCTGTCTGTCACCGATAATAAGCTCTCTCTGTCCTCTACCTATAGGAATCATCGAGTCAATAGCTTTGATACCAGTTTGCAGCGGCTGATGAACCGATTTTCTGTCTATAACACCAGGAGCCTCAGCTTCTATCGGTCTAAACTTATCAGTCTTTATTGGTCCCTTTCCATCGATTGGTTGTCCTAAGGCATTAACAACTCTACCTATCATTGATTCACCAACAGGAACCTCAACTATTCTTTCAGTACGCTTTACAGTATCGCCCTCTTTAATGTTCTGGTCAGAGCCAAGTAATACGGCAGCAACATTGTCTTCCTCTAGGTTAAGTACCATACCGTAAACTTCGCCTGGAAACTCCAGAAGTTCTCCTGCCATACATTTTTCAAGTCCATGTATTCTTGCAATACCGTCACCAACTTGAATTATTGTACCTACATCCTTTGATTCAAGTTTACTTTCATATCTTTTAATCTGTGCCTTAATCACAGAACTTATTTCTTCAGGTCTAAGATTCATGGTCTAATCACCCCTATCACTTATAGATACGCAGCACTAGAATTTCAAATAAATCTTGGGGAAATAATGAAGTCTTCTACATCTTTCCTTAACATTTATTCTACTTAAACTGCCTGTAACTCTTACACTATGATTTGTGATAGACTTTCCTTCATTTCCTCAAGTCTACCTTTTATCGTTCCATCTATGACCTTGTCACCTATTTTTACTAAAATTCCACCGATTACATTTTCATCAATGTCATTTGAAAGCTTAACATCTTTACCAGTTAATACAGATAGCTTATTTCGAAGTGTTGTCTTATCTTCTTCAGTTAAAGGAACAGCGGTTATTGCCACAGCATTAACTATGCCCTTATGCTGATCCACTCTCTTTATGTATTCTGATTTTATCTGCTGTATAAAATGGCCTCTTCTTTTGTCGATTACTATTTTAAGAAAGTTATTCATTTCTTGACTTAGCTTGTCGCCAAATACTTCTTCCATTATCTTCTTCTTTTCATCAACTCTAACTAGCGGAGTTTTAAAGATTTCAAAGAACTCAGGATGCAATTTAAAAGTATCTGCTACAAAGCTAATTTCATCTAGAAACAAATCAACCTTGTTTTCCTCTAACGCCACTTCAAATAAGGCTTCTGAGTAAGTTCTCGATACTAATTTTGCCATCTTGTTTCCCCTACCTCATCTATAAACTTTCTTACCAGGGCATTATGCTTACCTTCATTAAGCTCTTCATTAACTACCTTAGAAGCCGCTAACATAGCCAAGGAAGCAATATCATCCTTAAGTAGATTGATTGCCTTTTCCTTTTCTCTTTCTATGTCAAGCTCTGCTCTTTGCTTAATTTCCATAGCTTCTTTTTCTGCTGCTTTGATAATCTCACTAGCTCTTACTTCAGCTCTCTTAGCAGCATCTCTTATTATCTGTCTTCCTTCTTCCTCAGAAGTTTCAATCTTTGAAACGTACTCGCTCTTATACTTTTCAGCTTCTTCATTCTTTGCTTCAGCCTGCTTGATAGAACCTTCAATTTCAGCCTTTCTATTTTCCATGAACTCAGAAACTGGTTTGAATAGAAGCTTTTTAAGAATGAAGAACAGTATAAGTGTATTAGCTATCTGAAACGCAAAGTTCCAGTTAATTTCAACTAATCCAAGCTTCAAACCTTCCATTTAGACGCCTCCTTTACAAACCGAATATTATGGCTAACCAACAGATAATGTCGGCTATTCTTTATCGGAGAATCTCAAAACAGGAGATGGCTCTCCATCTCCGTCCACTCATATGATATTTTAGAAAAATGGGTTAGCAAATAAAAGAATCAATGCTACGATTAACCCGTAGATACCAGTTGTCTCTGCAACTGCTGCACCAAGAAGCATAGTTCTTACTATATCACCTTGAGCTTCAGGCTGTCTTCCAACACCTTCTGCACCTTTACCTGCTGCATAACCCTGACCAATCCCAGGTCCTATACCTGCTATCATAGCTAAACCTGCGCCAATTGCTGAAGCTGCTTTAATTAAATCAGTACCATTCATTCTACTTCCTCCTTTGAATAATCATTCTTGAAATTCATTAATTTTGTTAAAACACAATATTATTTGATAAATGGATTTGCAAACATTAATACTAAAGCAATTATCAAAGCATAAATACCTGTAGTCTGAGCTACGGCTTGACCTAAAAACATAGTTCTTACTATTGAAGAATATAGCTTAGGTCTTCTTCCTACTGCTTCAGTAGCCTTTCCTGCTGCATATCCCTGACCAATACCTGGTCCGATACCAGCTATCATGGAGAATCCTGCACCAATAGCTGAGGCAGCTAAAATAATTACTGCTCCATTAAGTTTGATTATTGGATTTCCATATAATAGTATAATAGCTACTACTAGAGCTAATATACCTGATGTCTCCGCAACTGCGGCACCTAAGAGCATAATCATTGTAGATTGCTTTGCACCCTTAGGGTTGACGCCTACAGCCTCAGCACCCTTTCCGGCTGCGTAACCTTGTCCAATACCTGGTCCAATACCAGCTATCATGGCAAGGCCTGCACCA
Source organism: Wukongibacter baidiensis (assembly GCF_050888315.1). Lineage (NCBI taxonomy): Bacteria > Bacillati > Bacillota > Clostridia > Peptostreptococcales > Caminicellaceae > Wukongibacter > Wukongibacter baidiensis. The sequence continues at coordinate 4,219,086 of NZ_CP138202.1, read as the reverse complement.
ATAGCCGAGGCAGCATAAATCAAAGTTTGTTTATCGAAGGTTAATAACCATTCAAAGAACTTTTCAATAAAGTTCACGCTGCACTCCTCCTTCATGGTTCAACACTGATTTGAGGAAAATCTATAGCGATAAATTAATCCATAGCCATAGATATAAATACCATTGTTAACATTGTGAAAATAAATGATTGTAGTAAGCCTGCAAAAAGGTCAAAATACATATGTAATACAGCAGGTACACCTACTTGGAATATAGGTATAGCCATACCTAATGCGCCACTTATAGATCCAAGTGCATTATACAGAAGCACCATGATAATCACTCCGCCAACTACATTACCAAATAAACGGAAGGCTAGAGATACAGGATTAGCAAGCTCTCCTATAATGTTAAGTGGTAATAAAAATGGCATTGGCTCTAAAAATCCCTTCATATGGTCTTTAATACCCTTTGATTTAGCACCATTATACTGAACCATAATAAAGGTCATAATTGAAAGCGCAAATGTTGTATTAACATCAGCAGTCGGTGGCCTTAAACCAAACAAACCAGAAACATTTGATATTCCAATAAAGAGTAACAGAGTTCCCATATATGGTGCAAATCTAACCTTGTCATCTCCCATGGTTTGCTTCGTCAAGTTGTAAATAGACTCTACTAGAATCTCTACAAAATTCTGGAACTTGCCAGGAATCTTATCAAATTTCTTCGTAGCAACATATGCAAAAACAGCAAGTACAAGCATTATAAACCATGTAACCGTTACTGTTTGAGAAATTATAATCCCTCCTGGTAGCTCAATAACTTTATAAGGTCCAAAACCACTATTCATTAGTCGTCCTCCCTTCTCTTGAAAATTCTTTTAAAATACTCCTTACTACTAAAAACATGTATTGAAAATATAACAAATTTCACTAAAAGCAGGCCAATAATTACTGCTAACCCATTTAAATAGTCAGCCTTTAGAGAAATTGCGATAACAACACCAGTGGTAAGATACCTCAGCATATACCTTGAGGATGTATAGGCCTGAGCCTTTGCTGGGTTCATAGTAACTGCCATCTCAATAGTCTTCCCGAGATGGATGAAATTTAATATGCCTATCAAACCTCCAAATATGTATCCAAGAGCCCAAGCCTTAGGGTCATCCGAAGCGAAAAAAGCAATTATAATCAGACCAACCATTATAACAAGAACTCTTTTAATAACCTTTATCTCTACTTCATAGGTTGCATTCAATCATGTCACTTCCTTTTATTTAATAGCCTATTCATAATTTTATAAAGATTTAAAAACGAAGAAGCAACTCCAAGCCCTATGAATATCAAAAGAAAAATGCTTCCTGTGCCTAGCTTCTCATCTATATAGTTTCCAATAAACACCGATAACACTATAGGTATAGCCATCATCAGTCCAATTTGACTTACAAAAGCTAGGTTTTCATACATCTTATATTTACCGTTTTTCATATTATTTATTATCTCCTCATCTATATAACTTACGAAAAATGTGAGTTCTTTATCGTATTATATATACATAAAAAAAATTAGTTTCAGATATTACATAGGAATCTTTCTTTATCCTTAAATTTAACTCCATATAAAATTTTATAATACAATGAATATTTAGACAAGTATATTAAAAATTTTTTTCGTCACTTTGTTAATGTTTTTTCAAATCACGATTAAAATTTAATCACAATTCGTATGCTAATGTACTGTGATGCCAATCTACCATTATACTATTCATCTTATTATTATTCGACATTTTTTTCTATTCTCCTCCTACTATTCTGAATAAATTTTCATTATTTTATATTTAATTTTTGTATATTTTTCGTAAATTAGTCAATAATAGAGATAATAGGAGAGAGAGAATTTTTCAAATATGATTTTGGTCCCCCTTTACATATTTTGAATAAATCTCTCTTTTCTTTTTGTTCAAAATTTTCAAACTATTTAAATTTCACTTTTTTCAAATTATTTCACAGTTGCTTTTTATTTTTTTGAGTATATTTCACTATAAATTTAACCTTATTTTCTTAAACATTGTTAAAATATTCTCTTATAGCCTTAACTATTCTCTCACTTGCTTTTCCATCTCCATATGGGTTCACAGCATTTGCCATTCTTTCGTATTCGTCTTCATTATTTATCAGCTCATCGGTAAGCTTAAATATATCTTCCTTTTCTATACCTGCAATCTTCACAGTTCCAGCCCATGAAGCTTCTGGTCTTTCCGTTTCAGTTCTTAAAACTAAAACTGGTTTTCCAAGGGCAGGGGCTTCTTCTTGAATGCCTCCTGAATCCGTTAAAATTATATGTACTCTATTCATTAGATTAGCAAATGGTTCATACTCTAGTGGCTCTATGATGTGTACCCTATCAGTATCTCCTAGTATATTAAAAGCTATTTCCCTAACCTTTGGGTTCAGATGAATAGGAAAGATTACTTCTACATCATCATTCTTAGCGACTATTTCTTTAACAGCTGAAAAAATATTTTCCATTGGTTTCCCTAGGTTCTCTCTTCGATGGGAAGTAAGAAGAATAACCTTCTTATTTACATAGTCAATTTCATTTAAAATATCTATATCAAACCTATAATCATCATTTACCACCTTAATTAAGGCATCAATAACCGTATTGCCAGTTATTACGATCTTATCTTTGTCCACTCCCTCGGAAAGAAGATTCGATTCGTTTCCCTTAGTTGGAGCAAAGTGAATATTTGTCAGTTTCCCTGTAAGGCTCCTGTTCATTTCTTCTGGATATGGCGAATACATATTCCCACTTCTAAGTCCTGCCTCAACATGTCCTACATTTACCTTTTCATAGAATGCAGCTAAAGCACCAACAAAGGTGGTTGTCGTATCTCCATGAACTAATATCATATGGGGCTGTGTTTCTTTGATAACATCCTGAAGACCCTTTAATGCTCTACAGGTTATTTCATTTAGAGTTTGACCGGGCTTCATTATGTTTAGGTCATAATCAGGGGATATCTTAAATAAGCTTAGAACTTGATCAAGCATTTCCCTATGCTGTGCCGTAACACAAACGATGGATTGTATACCTTCGGCCTCTTCAAGCTTCTTCACCACAGGAGCCATCTTAATAGCTTCTGGTCGAGTTCCAAATATTGATAAGATTTTTAAATCATTACTATTGGTCATAGCCTTTTATCCTCCTTAAATACATTCTGAAACACCCAGGGGCTGTACCCATAAAATTCCTTTATGAGACAGCCCCTTCTATTATTCTCAATTACTCTTAAGAAAGTCCTGCTTAACAACTAAAAATTATCAGTTCTTAAGCTTCTACTCTTTATTATTTGAAGTTTTTTGTTTTTCAATCCATGTTTGATTAATAGGAACAGCTACAATAGCTGCAGTTATTACTAGCATAATAGCGCTGTCAACATATTTTTGCTTTAATAAGAATACAGCACTACTTCCCAATAAAAAGCTTATTGCATAAAGCACTAAAACTGCTCTTTTTTGGCCAAGTCCTATCGACAGAAGTCTATGGTGTAGGTGACCTTTATCGGCTTCCATAATAGGTCTTCCATTACGGGCTCTTCTCAAAATTGCAAATGTAGTATCAAATATAGGAAGTCCTAAAGCCAATACAGGCACAACCATGGCCAAAGCTGTAGCACCCTTGATAAATCCATTTATAGATATGGCAGCTAACATAAATCCTAAAAATAGAGATCCTGTATCGCCCATGAAGATCTTAGCAGGATTAAAGTTATATGGCAAGAATCCTACACAACTACCTGCCAATGCCAATGTCATCATAACCGTTTGTTCACTATTGTAAAGATGTGGGTTGGCATATGCTACATAGGCAAGGGTCAAAGCTGCAATGGCTGATATTCCCGCCGCTAATCCATCTAAACCGTCGATTAAGTTAACAGTATTTGTGATTCCTACAACCCAGAATATAGTTATAGGTATACTTAAAATACCAAATGCAATTGTACCTTTACTAAGAAAATCCGTTCCGTCTATGTTGAAGAAGTTAGTAACATATTCTATCTTCATTCCGAATTTAATAAGTATACATGCCGCAATTATCTGTACTAACAATTTGACCTTAGCTGGTAAGGGCTTTATATCGTCTACAATTCCCATTATAGCTATTAATGATCCACCTATTAACATTCCTAATATGTACCTATCTATCTCTAAAAACATAAATACACTTATTATGAAACCCAAGAATATGGCCAAACCGCCAAGCCTTGGAATCGGATTCTTATGTACCCTTCTATCATCCTTTGGAACATCTATAGCACCTACTTTATAGGCTAACTTCTTAACTACAGGAGTTGCTAAAAAGCTTATTAAAGCCCCAAGGATTGCAGGTAAAAAAAACTTAGTCATATTTCACACTCCCTAATGTCTCTCTGGGTCACTACTATATAAGTTAAAATCAAGACTGAGATTAAGGATTTTAGCTATATCTCTTTGAAAAGATACAAGCTATCCCACCAACTAATTTTATACCAAATTCCTTTTAATGTAAATAAAATTTTTCATTTGTAACATTTTTTTAATCGTACCTTACGAGATCAACTCCGGCTTCTTCAAGCATTTGTAATGAAAGCTTATCAGGATAGTTTCCTTTAAAATATATTTTCGTTATACCCGCATTAATTGCCATCTTTGCGCACAAAACACATGGCTGAAGAGTTACATACATCACGGAGCCCTTTATACTTACTCCATGATATGCGGCCTGAATCATGGCATTTTGTTCCGCATGGGTTCCTCTACACAGCTCAGCTCTTTCACCTGAGGGAATATTCATTTCTTGTCTATAGCATCCTATATCTAGACAGTGAGGTGTATTAGATGGCGCTCCATTATATCCCGTAGCAAGTATTCTTTTATCCTTAACAATAATAGCACCTACCTTTCTTCTTAGACAAGTAGATCTGTTCTTTACTACTTCGGCCATCTCCATAAAATAGTCATCCCAATCTGGGCGCATATTATTTCCTCCAATCGGTTATTGGTAAAATTCCATAAATATAAATCCTACTAATACCTTCTACATTTTATTCACATCTCCTTCAAATTATTTCTAAATAGTACATGGGATTTTGTACCTTTTTCTAGCAAAAAAATCCACACAAAAGTGTGGATTTTTCAAGGTCATTTTTTCAAGAAAAATCTAACCAAATTTTATTCAATCTACTTAGTTCCAAATAATCTATCTCCAGCATCTCCTAGACCAGGAACTATATATGCATGGTCGTTTAAGCACTCATCAACTGCTGCTGCATATAAATCAACATCTGGATGTTCATTATGAACAGCTTCGATTCCCTCCGGTGCAGCTATTAAACATACTAGCTTAATGTTGGATGCGCCTCTATCCTTAAGGAATCTTATAGCCGCCTTTGCAGATCCACCTGTAGCTAGCATTGGATCAACAATTATAAGTTCTCTTTCATGTACGTCCGTTGGAAGCTTACAATAGTACTCAACTGGTTCTAAAGTCTCAGGATCTCTATAAAGTCCAACATGACCAACCTTAGCAGCAGGTAATAAGCTTAAAAATCCATCTACCATTCCAAGTCCTGCTCTTAAAATCGGAACAATGGCTAATTTTCTACCAGCAATAACCTTTGTCTTTGTCTTACAAACAGGAGTTTCGATTTCAACTTCTTCAAGTGGTAACTCTCTTGTTACCTCATATGCCATTAGCATAGAAACCTCTTTAACCAATTCCTTAAACTCTTTCGTTCCTGTGTTTTTGTCTCTGATTAATGTCAACTTGTGCTGTAACAACGGATGATTCATAACAAATACCTTCTTCACACTAACATCCCCTTTCAAGTTTTAGTTATTACTTAGAATATTTAACTTCAATGTCACCAATCTTTCCAACTCTTCTTGCGTGTCTTCCACCTTCAAATTCTGTTTCAAGCCATACATCGACAATCTTTAGCGCCAAGCCCTGTCCAATAACCCTTTCACCTAGGGCTAAAACATTTGCATTATTGTGTGCTCTAGACATTTCTGCTGAAAAAGTGTCTGTCACAACAGCACATCTTATGCCCGGTACTTTATTAGCAGATATTGATATACCTATACCAGTACCACAGCACACTATTCCCCTGTCAAACTCCTCGGATTTAACTGCTTCAGCAACCTTCATCCCAAACTCAGGATAATCTACGGATTCACTTCCATCAGTTCCAAAATCCTCATATGCAATACCTTTTTCCTCAAGATGCTTTATTATGGCATCCTTAAGATTATACCCGCCATGATCACTGCCTATAGCTATTTTCAATCTAAGTACCTCCTCTGTAAGTTATGAGTTCTAAATAAATCTTTCAGATTTTTTATATCTTATTTTCACAAAAGAAAATTTGTTTTCCTAAATTTTCTAGATTGCACCCATCAATTAAGCACAAACCTATTATTAGTTCTATATCTCTTTCAATAATCCTCTATTTTTTTTATTAAATTTTTTTCATATCTTAGATTCTTCATAAATAATCCGAGATATATTTATTTATTGAGAAATTTATCTGTTATAACCTTCTTCAAAGCTATAGTTATTTCATCTGCACATGCTCTATATACCTCAATATTTTGTCCATATGGATCAGATATATTAATATTTTCGGCTTTACCATGGGCAAATTCCTTTAAGGTGTGTACCTTCTCTCTACTATGGGGTAACGCATTTAAAATTTGTATTTTATGATTTTCTGTCATAGTTAATATCAAATCAGCCTCTTCCACCATATCTTTGGTCAAGGGCTTAGACATGTGAAGGCTCAGGTCAATACCTTTATCCTTCAAAGCTTCTATAGCATTCCTCGAAGCTTTCTGCCCCTCAGCAGCCCAAGTTCCTGCCGACAGTATCTTTATATCTTTATATCCCTCTATATCCTTAACTAGCTCCCTAAATATAGCCTCTGCCATACTACTTCTACAAGTATTACCTGTACATACAAACAAAATAGTCTTCATTTCGTCCCTCCTTACAAGGCTTTTTCACCACACTACTATACCTTAATTATATTGTATCCTGCAGCCTTAATTAATCTATTCATTATCGCTTGTCCAATACCTTTTTCCACAAAGGTCTCTCCCAATATGACATCTACGTTCCTCTCATCAAACTCTCTTAAGACCTTAAAGAGATTAGAAGCAACAGTTTCAAGGTTGTCTCTGCTACCAAGGGATATTACTATGCCACCTTCATATTTATGCTTTGTTTCATCGGTGGCCATTATTCCAACCCTATAACCCTTCTCTTCCTTTTCCCTTCTTATTTCCTCTATATTCTTAACTATATTGTCCAAATCTCCGCTCAATAAAATCACATCTGCATTTGGTGAATAATGTGTATACTTCATCCCAGGTGATTTTGGTATAAGATGTTTCTTTTGCGTTCCCTCTATGGCTGGATCAACATCAACCCTTCCAATAACCCTTTCAAGATCTTCCTTCGTTACACCACCAGGACGTAATATCATTGGTACATCGGAAGTAATATCCAATACAGTTGATTCTACACCTACAGCTGCATCACCGCCACAGATTATAGCATCCACCCTACCCATCATATCACTCTTTACGTGCTTTTCCTTAGTAGGACTTGGTTTACCTGACAGATTAGCACTTGGCGCAGCCACAGGCACCTCAGCTAGTTCTATAAGGCTCTTAGCAATAGGGTGGGCAGGCATTCTAATAGCAACGGTATCTAGTCCACCAGTGGCGATCGTAGGCACTATAGAGGACTTATTAAAGATAAGAGTTAATGGTCCTGGCCAAAACTCATTAATTATCCTTTCAGCATTTTGAGGAATCTCTAAAACAAGCTGTTTTAAATCCTCATATTTAGCTATATGTAATATCAGCGGATTATCCGAGGGTCTTCCCTTAGCCTTAAATATCTTCTTAACCGCATCTTCATCTAAAGCATTGGCCCCTAAACCATAAACTGTTTCAGTTGGGAAAATAACAGTTCCTCCACCTCTTAATATTTCAGCACCATAGCTCAACTTATCAATATCTATATTCTCTTTGTCGATATCTACTATCATAGTTTTTATCATACGTTATCAATCCTTTACATTTACCATCGTAATTATCCTATTTATTATACAAAAAAATACACGTAAGGTTAAGGACTAATTACCAAAAAGATTTATTATAATTTCTATAATTAGTAATATAGCTTCCTACTTTGTCATCATCAATCCAATAATAAATCCTAAAACAAATCCAATACTAGAAGTTCTCCCTTTATACAATTTATTCGAACTTGGTATAAGCTCTCCGCAGGTTATATATAGCATTGTTCCCCCTGCAAAGGCTAAGCAAAACGCAATAAAGTTCTGAGAAATCTCTCCTAAATAAGCTCCTATAAGGGCTCCCATTCCCATCGGAAGACCTACTACTAATGTATATAGAACGACCTTCAGCTTAGATATTCCACCTATTCTCATTGGTGCAGCCATAGATATGCCCTCTGGTATATTATGTAGTGCAATAACAATAGATATTCCAATGCCAAGTTCCCTTGTGGCCATAAAGCCAGAACCTATAGCAAGACCTTCTGGAAAATTATGCAACGCAACTCCGAGGCCAATCAAAAGGCCCATCTTTACAAAACCCTTACCGTGGGCGGCATTATTGTGTCCATGACTGTGAATCATTTCATCTATGAGGATAATCATTAGCACACCCATAATTACACCTATTAATCCAGTTACAAAACTGGCCCGCTCAAATGCCTCTGGTAAAAGATCAAAACAAACAATAGCAAGCATTATCCCTGCTGAAAAGCCTAAAATGAGACTTAGAATTCTTTTTCCCGGCTTTCCGAGACCCAGTGCTAACATTCCACCTATTCCCGTCCCCATAACTCCTACAGCAAAACCTATCAACGTTATATACATTATATTACTCATTAATATCCCCATCCCTTGTCTTTATTAGTACTATCTAATTTATATGTAGGATGTGGGGGTTGTATGAGAAAAAGCGTCTTACGAAGCTTTTGTAGTTCTATGCTTAGAATTTTCTAGTCATTATCTTAGTTTTCAAAAACAAAAAGCGATAGTTTTACACTATCGCTTCTAATCAATATTTTATTTAACTATAGTTCACAAGATTAAACTCCAAAGTACCATGAAAGTTCTTAGAGACTCAAGCTAACAAAGCATCTCTAAGCGCTTTGCTCCTCTTCCCTGGCAAAGGACCACTTAAGCATCGATGGCGTTACTAGAGTAGTTATAAGTACCATCATTATAACCGCAGCTAATTGCTGATGACTAATTGCATTTATAGCCACACCTAGGTTTGCTATGATTATTGCAACTTCGGCTCTTGGAACCATACCAATACCTATTTGTAAAGCTTGCTTTCCGTTAAAACCAGATATCTTAGCACCAAATCCACAACCAACGACCTTTCCAAGTGCACCTAGCACAACAAGTATTAACCCGATACCAAGGGCACTTACGGCAGATTTCAGGTCAACACCAAGTCCTATTGCGACGAAGAAAATCGGTGTAAAGATAACAGACGAAATCTTATGCACCTCATGGGACAGCTTATGTCTATGGGTAGTCATTGAAAAAACTACTCCGGCAAAGTATGCACCAGTTATAGCTGCCACACCTAACTCTTCCGATACGTATGCAAGGATAAAGCAAAATACAATAGCAAAGGTTACAATTTTGTCTTCTATATTAACCTTAGTAGAAATTTTTGACATTATCTTAATAAGTATAAATCCAACAATAAAAGTTATAACAAAGAATATCCCTATCTTACCTACAACGAGTAAAACATTATTATTTTCTCCTGGCTTAACAACTCCAATAATTAATGTTAAAAGAATTATACCTACCACATCATCTATGATAGCAGCTCCTAATATACCTATCCCTTGTCTACTTCTCATCTTTCCTATTTCTCTCAAGGTTTGTACAGATATACTAACACTCGTCGCAGTAGCTATTACGCCCATAAAGATGCTAGCTAAAAAATTATTAGTAACAAGGTATATACCTCCAGCAACAAAAGCAAATGGTGTTATTACTCCTCCTAGGGCTATTAACGATGAGGATTTTCCTGAAGCCTTTAGCTCATTTACATCGGTCTCAAGTCCAGCAATAAACATCAGAAAAACTACACCAATTTCTGCAAGATGACTAATTGTTTCAGTTTTTTCTAAGATTCCCATACCTAAAATAAGTCCTGCTAATATTTGTCCGAGTACTGCAGGTTGTTTAAGTTTTTTACTTATAATCCCGCCTATGTTGGCCGCTAAAAGTATCACACCTATATCAAGTAAAAACGCTAATTTTGACTCCACCTAAAAGACTCCTTTCTAATTAATTAATTTATTTACAAGTCAATCAAATGGGGTAGTCACGTAGATTTAAAACTGCTAAAAAGCATCTTTACACCTTCTTTTCTCCATAGTCATGCTACGTTAAAAGTTAAAAGCAATTAACACTTAAAGTAGCATTGCTCTAAAGTTCATTTCCTTAGTATACTCCTCTTAAATGCATTTTGCAATGAGTTTTTTACAAAAACTTAAAGTATTCTTTTTGCCTAATTTATAATAGTATACCGTTGCTTTCTGACGCTATTCGTCAAAAATTATAAAAGAACAGCGAATATACGCTGTTCTTTGTCTATTAGCTTAATTTTTTTAGTTTTTCTGCTTGATCAGTAGTTATTAATGCATCTATTACTTCATCAATGTCACCCTCTAAAAACTGACTAAGTTTATATAGCGTAAGACCAATTCTATGATCAGTAATACGACTTTGAGGATAGTTATAGGTTCTAATCTTTTCACTTCTCTCTCCAGAACCTACCTGACTCTTTCTTTCTTCAGCTATCTCAGCATTCTGTTCAGCCATTAAAGCATCATAAAGTCTTGCCTTTAAGACCTTCATTGCCTTTTCTTTATTCTTAAGCTGAGATTTTTCATCCTGACATGATACAACGGTATTAGTAGGAAGATGGGTAATCCTTACAGCAGAATCTGTAGTATTAACACTCTGTCCTCCATTACCCGATGATCTAAACACGTCTATTCTTAAATCATTTTGATTAATTTCTATTTCTACGTCGTCTACTTCTGGTAAAACTGCAACGGTAGCCGTAGATGTATGGATTCTTCCACCGGATTCAGTAGATGGTATTCTTTGTACCCTGTGAACACCACTTTCATACTTCAGCTTTGAGTAAGCACCTTTACCCTTTAACATAAAGATTACTTCTTTGATTCCACCTACACCGGTCTCATTACTACTCATCATTTCAGTTTTCCAATTATTTTTTTCAGCGTATCTTGTGTATAATCTCAGTAACTCAGCAGCAAATAATCCCGCTTCGTCTCCTCCAGCTCCAGCTCTTATCTCAACAATAACATTCTTCTCGTCATTTGGATCCTTTGGTATAAGAAGGATCTTCAGCTCCTGCTCCAATGGCTCTACTCTATCTTCTAGATCTTCAAGCTCCATCTTCGCCATTTCTCTAAGCTCATCGTCTTTACTTTCCTTTAGGATTTCCTTGGCTTCTTGGATTCCTGATTTAACTGTCTTATACTCAGTATACTTATCTACAATCGGCTTTATAGAAGCATGTTCCTTAATAAATTTTTGCCATGTAGGTTGATCACTAATTACTTCAGGATCAGCTATCTTATGGCTAAGATCTTCAAATTTTTCTTCTATAAAATTTAACTTTTCAAACATAATATCACCCCATGATTCTAGTTAAAAGCTACAAGTTTTTACCTGTACCTCATACTTTCAACCTTTTATTTTTCCGCTTACCACTCTTTCAATTCCAGCCAAATCCTTTGTTATTTCTATGTCTACATAGCTATCTTTCTCCTCCATCAGCCTGGCAACCGTTCTTGCTTGATCATGCCCAACCTCTAAGGCTATTAATCCACCCCTGCGTACATACTCAGGAGCCTTATCTACTATTTCTCTATAAAAATCAAGTCCATCTTCGCCCCCATCAAGGGCAATTCTCGGTTCATATTTTGATACTTCCACTTGAAGTCCTTCAATTTCTTTAGAAGGAATATACGGTGGATTAGAGACCAAGATATCTATCTCACCCTTAATACCTATACTATCCAAGGGGCTAAATAAACTGCCATTTAAAAAACTAATCTTAGATGTAACTCCATTAGTCTCAGCATTTTTCATAGCTATCTTTATGGCCTTTTCCGATATGTCTACTGAAAAGACATGAGTCTTTTCAATAAACTTTGCCAAGCTAACGGTTATTGCTCCACTTCCTGTACCGATATCCACTATATTATAATTATTACCTTGATCTATATCTTCAATAACTTTTTCAATTAGAATCTCAGTATCTGGTCTTGGTATCAGCACGCCTTCTTCAACATAGAACTTGAGTCCCATGAATTCTTGATTCCCGATTATATATTGAACCGGAACTCCATCGAGCCTTTTCTCAATCAGTTCATTATATTCATAAGCCTCTTCTGTAGTTAATACTTTATCTCTATTTACTATTAGGTGCAATCTATCAACATCTAAAATATGACATAGCATAACTTGAGCATCTAATAATGGCGTACTAACCTTGTCCTTCAACCTTCCTTCAGCTTCCTTTAAAACCTTATGAATGGTTATCATACATCTGTGTCCTCATCTTCTTCAAGTATATTCTCAAGAGCTACAATAGCAACCTCTAATTGTTTATCATCGGGTTCATTTGTAGTTAATTTCTGAAGCATAAGCCCTGGATAGCTTATAGCACATACAAGCTTTGACTTGCTCTTTCCAGCTATCTTTATAAGCTCATAGGAAACGCCAGCTATCAGAGGCAATAACACAAGCTTCATCGCCACTCTTTGTATCGGGCTGTTCCAGCTTAAAAATGAAAATACGGATATACTTAAAACCATCACGATAAGAAGAAAACTTGTACCGCATCTTGGATGAAGGGTAGTAAACTCTCTTGCATTCTCAACAGTAAGAGGTTTTCCACTCTCATAACAATATATAACCTTATGCTCTGCACCATGATACTGAAAAACTCTCTTTATCTCCTTTATTCTGGATATAAGTATAATATATCCAATAAACATTAAAATTTTCAAAATACCTTCAAATCCACTGAGTACTACTTGATTTGTAAATATATTCTTAAGGAAATTAATTAAAAAAGTGGGTATGAACATAAATATCACTATGGACATAGCAAGGGCAAAGGCAACTGACAAATAGGTTATTATATCATCTGACTTGTCCCCAAATTTTTCCTCAAGCCATTTTTCAAATTTACTCTTTTCCTCATCGGAGTCTATATCTTCAAAAACCTCAGCAGAGTAAGTTATAGCTCTAACACCTATTATCATTGAACTTATAAAGGCTATGATTCCCCTCAGAATAGGAATTTTATAGAAGGCAGATTTTTCTATCTTCCCCACCGGCTCTTTCTTCACCACTATTTCGCCATCGGATTTTCTTACTGCCATAGCAATCTTATCGGGACCCTTCATCATTACGCCTTCAATCAAAGCTTGCCCACCGACACTTTTTGGTTTCATTGTTTCACCAACTTTCAAATCACTAGTTATATACTAGTTTATAATTACCAGATGCTAGACTTATTATAGAGAGTTCCATGAAAATCTTAATTTATACATATAAAATATCCTATGTTTTTGGGGATTTTTGATGTGTATAAATTAAAGTTTTGACTAGACTTTCTATATTTAATGAGCGTAAATCTTCTTATATTATAGCATATCTACATTATTAATCCACAGGCACCTCATGATGTAGTCTACATCTCGCCTCATAACTTTCAGTAGCTCCTACTAGAACTATTGGATTGGAGTACTTTGCAGGGCTTCCATTTATAAGCCTTTGTGTTCTATGGGCTGGATGTCCACATTCTATACATATTGCACTTAGTTTATCTACAAACTCCGCAATAGCCATCAAACCTGGCGTAGGACCAAATGGCTCTCCACGAAAGTCCATATCTAGTCCAGCTGCTATTACTCTCATTCCCTTATTCGCTAAGTCCTTTATTATATCAACAACTGCGTTATCAAAAAACTGTACTTCATCCACTCCAACTACCTCAGTATTTTCATCTATGTAATCATAAATCATTTCTGGGTTTGATATATGTATGGCATTGATCTTAGAACCATTATGAGAAACAACATTTTGCTTGCAATATCTGTCATCTATAGTATGCTTAAAAACTACTACCTTCTGTTTTGCTATCTGAGCCCTTCGGAGTCTTCTGATAAGCTCCTCACTCTTCCCACTATACATAGGTCCTACTACAACTTCTATCCATCCATGGTGATTTGGTCCATACATCTTCTTTCGTCCTCCCTTTTTTTCAGCAAGTAATAAGTTATAGCTGTCAGTTGATACCCATTACCAGTTTTTCATAATAAAACAAAGTCTCGAAGATAGACTTTGCCTATGTAGTTCTTCACACATAACGAAAATTATATTTATTTATAATTTCCTATGTATATAAAACAAGGTTAGAGAAATTTATCTCTAACCTCGAAACTCTTTTGGAAATTTTATTATTAGATACCATATTTTTTCTTGAATTTCTCTGCTCTACCGCCACGTTCTATAGTTTTTTGGTTTCCTGTATAGAATGGATGACACTCAGAACAAATTTCTAATCTAATCTCTTCCTTAACTGACTTAGTTTCAAATGTATTGCCACAAGCACATTTTACTGTACACTTGTCGTATTTTGGATGGATTCCAGTCTTCATGCGTTTCACCTCTTTCATTACATTTTCTTTCTATATATTAATAATATTCTGTACGATTGTCAAGGTCAAAAATGTCCACGTCACTTTGCCTAGTCCCAAGTACAGATTGTAGAATACGTAGTTCATCTAATCTAAGTACATTACCTCTTCAACCTCTATATTTTATCATATCCGATTTCAATATTCAAGAAATACTTCAACTTATTTTTGCGAGTGAAAATTTTTCCAATATTCTTGTTTTTATTGCTTACTATAGGATTTTTTTCCTCATCATTTCAACGAATTCTCTATTATTTTTCGTAGCTATAAGTTGATTTATTATCGCTTCTGTAACCTCATAAGTGGAATTATTACCCATAGCTCTTCTTATATTCCATATAGTTTCCATCTCTTTTTGCGTAAGAAGTAACTCTTCCCTTCTAGTACCAGATTTCTTAATATCTACAGCTGGGAAAATTCTCTTCTCTGATAATTTCCTATCTAAATGAAGCTCCATATTACCTGTTCCTTTAAATTCCTCAAAGATTACATCATCCATCCTACTTCCAGTCTCAACTAATGCAGTGGCTAGAATCGTTAAGCTTCCACCCTCTTCGATATTTCTAGCAGCTCCAAAAAATCTCTTTGGCTTATGAAGTGCCGCCGGGTCAAGACCTCCAGATAATGTTCTTCCAGTAGCAGGTATTGTAAGGTTATAAGCTCTAGCCAATCTTGTAATACTATCTAGTAGGATAACAACATCCTTTTTCTGTTCTACAAGTCTTTGAGCTCTATTAAGCACCATCTCCGCTACCTTGATATGATGGTTTGGAAGCTCATCAAAAGTCGAATATATTACATCCGCATCGATTGAACGCTTCATATCCGTTACTTCCTCTGGTCTTTCATCGATTAATAACACTATTATTTCTACCTCTGGGTAATTTAAAGATATGCTTTTAGCTATTTTCTGAAGTAGTATAGTCTTACCAGCTTTAGGTGGTGCAACAATAAGACCTCTCTGCCCTTTTCCTATAGGAGCAATAAAGTCTATTAACCTCATGGAAAGGTCTGATGAGTTAGCTTCTAAAGTTAATCTTTCATTGGGATAAATCGGAGTAAGATTCTCGAAGTTAGGTCTTCTTGCAGCAACTTCAGGAGAATCACCATTTACTTTTTGAACATATAGAAGAGCTCTGAACTTTTCACCACTTTTAGCTGGTCTAGTGATACCTGATACCTTATCACCTGTTTTTAAATTGAATTTCCTGATTTGAGAAGGGGAAACATAAACATCTAATTCACTTGATAAGAAGTTATGAAATCTTAAAAATCCAAATCCACCATCGGGCATTATTTCAAGAACGCCTTCCACAACGTCTGCCTCATTATTTCTCTTAATCTCATCATTTATCTTTCCAGGCAGCTTTTCCCTTGAAATATTTCCGTTTACTCTATTACTCCTTCTTGTTTCATCATTTGTATTCTTTGAAGAGTTTTCATTCGGCTTGCTAACCTTCTTAACTGTTCCTTGTGGCTTACTGGACCTTGTAATCGTTTCTTTAGGTTTACTCGTTTTTCTAATCATCTCTTGTGGTTTACTAATCTTTGTAGTCGTCTCTTGTTTTTTTATGACATCTTTTTTATCAGCGCTAGATTTTTCTAAGATTATATTAATCAGCTCATTCTTTTTGTATTTCGAATAGCCTTTAATATTTAACTCCTTAGCCATTTCTCTAAGCTCTGATATTTTTTTATTTTCCAAATGTACTGAATCCAAGTTTGCACCTCCGTAGTAGTTTGTGCTAGGTGCGATGTGCATAGTACGAGTTTAAAATCCTACCGCACATCGCCCATGGCACTTATATTCTATTTCGCATATACCGGTTTTCTATCCATATCATGAATAGCTTCAATAAATCTAATCGTTCCGGTTTTTGATCTCATTACAACAGAATGGGTCATCGTCTTATTGTGTGGTAGGTATCTAACACCTCTCAACAGGTCTCCATCAGAAACACCTGTTGCAGCAAAGTATACTTCATCACCCTTAACTAAGTCCTCTAAAAGAAAAACCTTGTCTATTTCAGATCCCATACTCTTACATCTTTCTAGTTCCTCATCACTCATTGGAGTAAGCTTACCCTGCATTTCTCCACCTAAACATTTTATTGCAGCAGCAGCTATAACGCCCTCTGGCGCTCCACCCTTACCAATTAAAACATCTATTCCTGTATGGTCAAAACAAGTAGCAATAGCAGCAGCAACATCACCATCACTAAATAATTTTATTCTACAACCAAGCTCTCTACAATCTCTAATTATATCCTCATGTCTCTCTCTATCAAGCATTGTAACAGTAAGGTCTGTTATATCCTTATTAAGGGCCTTTGCAATATTTATCATATTCTCCTTAACAGAAGCATTTAAGTCTATAGAACCCTTAGCCTTTGGACCAACTGCAAGTTTATACATATATGTATCAGGCGCTTCTAAAAGACAGCCTCTTGGCGCCATAGCTATAACAGATATTGCGTTTTCAATCCCTTTAGCAACACAATTAGTTCCATCTAAAGGATCGACAGCTATATCAACCTCAGGTGAATCTGGTTTACATGCACCAATTTTCTCACCAATATAAAGCATCGGAGCTTCATCAAGCTCTCCTTCTCCTATAACCACTACTCCATTAATATCCATAGTATCAAACATTCTTCTCATGTTATCAACTGCACCTTGATCCGCTATATTCTTATCTCCTCGGCCCATGTACTTTGCACTTCCCAGTGCAGCAGCTTCCGTTACTCTAACAAGATTAATCGCAATATTTCTATCCATAATCAGCCCCCTCAATATAATTAGTATTCTTCTCACAGCCTAAAAGTTTAAGGCGTTAATCCCTCGTTTTCAGATTATATTCCTCTCCAAGAAATAATCTCAAATAAAATTACAACTTAATATATCATCATTTCCTAAACATTAATAATTCAATACATTGTAACTAAAAAGCATCGTTACATAACTTTTATACTATTACATAATATCAAATTTTTAAAAAATATCTAGGGAAATTATAGAATTTATGTAGGTAAATAAAATTCATTTTGAAATTAGAAAGGTTTAGTCTGCTTATCATTAACCATTATAACACAATTCAAAAACAATATCGACACAAGTCCCCTTTGTTTAATTTTTCGTAACACTCTTTATATAGAGATTAAAGTAAAACTAATAATTTATACATATACAAAAACTCCCAGAAGCATTGAGTGTTTGTATATGCATAAATTAAGTTTTGCTATATTAACTCTATATATTTAATTATTACAGTTTTATTACACCTATTATACATTTATTTTAAATATTTTTCCAAAAGGGTATATTATAGACTAGTTATGATATATTTAGTATAGAGTTAAGATAGGACAAAAGTATCTATTTTGTATTCAATTCACTACATAACTATATCAACTGAGAAACTTGCATAATTAGTATTTTCAGTAGCTAAATACAATGTGTAGATATACTTCCAAATCCACTCTACTGTATTATGCAATTTCTTCAACTAACTAGAAGAGCAATTAGAATAATTTCCACGGACAAAGATTAGGGAGGTGCTGTGATGAAAAAGAAACTATTACTATTGATATCATTTTTTATTTTTTTCAGTTTCGCCAACATAAATGCGTATGCCGATCCAACAGATGAAAGTCCAAAGCCAATAACTGTTGAATTGAATGGCGAAGTCTTAGAATTTGATACAGAGCCTATAATTGTAAATAATAGGACCATGGTTCCTATGAGAGCAATTTTTGAGCAGCTCGGAGCAAAGATCAATTGGCATAATGAAACAAAAACAGTTACTGCATATAGAAGATATAAGGGTATTTCTGACATGTTTGTCAAGCTCACAATTGGAGAAGAGTTTGCCTACAGAAACGGAAAAAGCTGGCCTTTGGATTCTCCTGCAATTATAAGGGATAGTCGTACTCTAGTCCCTGTAAGATTCGTAGCAGAAAGCTTTGGGGGTAAAGTTGATTGGGATCCTGAAAACAGGATAGTCTTATTAACCTATGATGTCGATGAATTCCAAGGAACAAAACTTATTGGTGATATGTCTTATAAACCTGTGTATTTTGCAAATGATCTCGAGATCATGATACCAGAATTTTGGCTTGAAACCGAAAAATCCAGCAAGTTTGCTTATAAGGATGAAGAAAACAACATTCAGATGTCCGTTGACATCATTCCTTTAGAAGAAGATAAAACCCTTGATAAATTTACAGAAGAAAGCAAAACTTCTATTTTAGATGCTTATAAAGATAAGGTTGTGTTCACCGGAAGCGACAAAATTAATATTAATAGTATTGATGTAAGTGTAGTTTATTTAAAAAATTCTTCTGTAACACCGGAAATCGATCAAGTCATATACTACTTTACATCTTCCGGCTACGGTTATAAGATAACATTTTCTTATTACTCCGAGTCAAATGATAGTCAACTATTAAATACAATATCAGATATAATTAATACCATAGAAATCAGCGGTGTAACCTTTAACCTTGATAAAGAACACTATATTGAATACGATGCATTCTTTAATTATGGAATAAACTTAAGCTCAGAAATCTACTCAAACATGGAAGTTGATAAACCCTTTGCCTTCACTGGTACGGTTGGTGATGATATTGATTTAGAACATGTAGTAGTCTCAATTGCAAGGGAAGGTAAGGTTTCTGAATATAAGATACCAATTTCAAACAAAGAGTTTAATGCAACCATATATACTCCATTTGGATTAGGAAGGCATAACATGACTGTAAAGACTCCTGAATCAGAGGATAATCCTTCACGAAAACTAATGCAATTTAGTATCATTAATAATAACAATCAAGATATAACATATCTTGTTCCAAGTATGCTCGTTGAAAAGGATGATCCAGATATTGTTGCCTTAGCTCAGGAAATAACAAAGGATATAGATAAAGAATACCTTGCAGAAAATGAAAAGGCAGAAGCAATTTACAAATGGATTTTCGAAAACATAGAATACGATACAGAAGCTGCCGACGCTCTATCAAGAAGTGCTAAGGGTGTATTGGTAGATAAAAAAGGTACCAACGAGGAAATATCCTATTTATTTGCCGCATTACTTAGAGCGTCGAATATACAATCTAAATTAATTCAGGGGAGCATCTTAGAGGAAACCCATGTATGGAATGAAATGTTAGTGAATGGAAAATGGCTTATTGTAGATGTTACTTGGGGAAGTGGCTACATAGATACAGAAAACATAACAAAAGAACTTGATATGAGCTATTTTAAAGCCAATAGAACTACCTACGAAAGTAAGTTTGATAAAGATTCGATTATAACTCTTGAATATTAAACCCGGGTTAAAAAAAAACGTCGTCAGACGTTTTTTTTATATTATTTACTTGTTCAACTTTTCCCAGTCATTATTAAACTTTTCTATACCAATATCAGTAAGTGGATGCTTTAACATTTGCTTAAACACCTTATAAGGAACCGTAGCAATATGCGACCCTTGTAATGCTGATTCAGTTACATGCATTGGATGTCTTATACTAGCTGCAATAATCTCAGTATCTATTCCATGAATATCAAAAACCTGAGCAACCTCATTGATAAGTGTCACACCTGCGTTACCTATATCATCCATTCTACCTACGAAAGGGCTTACAAATGTCGCACCGGCTCTAGCTGCAAGCAATGCCTGATTTGCTGAAAAAATCAATGTACAATTTGTTTTTATCCCTTTCTTGCTAAGACCCTTTATAGCCTTTAAACCCTCTTCATTCATCGGGATTTTAATAACAACATTTTCATGCATCTTAGCTAAAACTTCCCCGTCCTTAATCATGTCTTCAGCATTTTCAGCTACAACCTCAGCACTTATAGGACCATCTACGATGCTTACTATCTCGTTTATTACTTCCTTTAAATCTCTTCCTTCCTTCGCTATAAGCGATGGATTAGTAGTAGCGCCTGCTAAAATGCCCCATTCACTTATTTCTCTGATTTCATCAATATTTGCAGTATCGATAAAAAGTTTCATGTAAAACCCTCCTTCAAAGTTAATCAAACATCAATAGAATAGACTCTGAAAGTCCTTCTTTTCCCCTTTAAAACCTACAAAATAGATTTTTAAGACTATAATCAAGAAGACCTCAGAGTCAATTGTGTTCTTTTAAACTTATATTACCAGACCTATAAACAAAAGTATAGCCCCAATAATATAACCATATATATATTATTCATATCTACTACTTCTTTATACCTAATATTTCTCTTGCTTCATCAGGAGTAGCTACTTCTCTTTCTAACTCCTTAGCAATTCTAACTATTCTTTCTACCAACTGGGCGTTTGACTTAGCCAAAACTCCCTTTGTATAGTATATGTTATCTTCGAATCCAACCCTTACGTGTCCGCCAAGCATTATTGACATAACTGCAAGGGGCGTCTCTGCTCTACCGATACCTGCAACTGTCCAGGTTGATCCCACTGGTATACTTCTTACCATATGCATTAAATCATCAGGAGTTCCTGGGCAAGCTCCCGGTACACCAAGAACAAAGTCAAAGTGAACAGGTGCCTCGATAAAACCCTTTTTAACCAACCTAAGTGCGTTATTAATCATACCTCTTTCAAAAACTTCTACCTCAGGCTTAACTCCAAGCTCCTTCATTCTCTTTGCGAACTTTTCGATATATTCCTGTGAATTCATGAATACATCGGGTCCAAAGTTACAGGTTCCACAGCTTAAAGTCGCCATTTCAGGAGCTAGTTCCACAGGCTGCAATCTTTCTTCAGCACTATGCCATACAGCTCCACCGGTTGAAGGTTGAACAATGATATTACACTTCGCTTCAATCTTTTCTTTGATTTCCTTATAAACTTCAAAATCTTGAGTAGGATTCCCATCCTTGTCTCTAGCATGTACGTGTACAATAGAAGCCCCTGCCTTATAGCATTCATAAGCAGCCTCAGCAATCTCATCAGGAGTAACAGGTAAATTCGGCTGTTGCTCCTTAGTAACCTCAGCGCCAGTAAGTGCAGCAGTAATTATTAATTTTTGCATCCTTAACACCCTTTCACTTTTTGCTTACCCTCTTTGCTTATCCTTTGGTACTACACAAGTACCTACTGCTTTACATACTACTATAGGCTCTTCTAATACGTCACATGCAGAGTCATTAATATCTGGTCTTGGAACAATAACCTTCCTTGCTTCAAATACCATTTTTCTTGAAGAATTTCCTAGCTTGATGATTTCTCCTACTGCTTCAATGTAATCTCCCGCATATACAGGCGCAGTGAATTCTACACTTTCATAGCCTGCAAATAATCCTTCGTCACCATCCTGTCTTATTAATAGTTCAGTGGCAACATCACCGAATAATTGGAGCATTTTTGCACCGTCAACTAAATTTCCACCATAATGTGCATCATGCATGCTCATCCTCATTCTTATCATTGCTTTGTTCATACTTCATACCCCCAAAATAATTTTATATTAAAACAAAGCCTTTTATAAATCTACGCCAATAGAACCTAAGGAACGAAAGTAGGCTCTGAGGTTTCCTTTTGAGCGATTTTTATTAACCTTTTTTTCCCTTAAAATCTTATAGAAAAATAGGTTGATATGATGAGCCAAAAGGATTCTCAGTGACTACTTGAGTAAGTTAAACTTTACAAGCGTAGAACTATATAGAAAATTTCTAGCGAAGCTTAATTTATACATATTAGAACATCCGATGATCCTAGGGAGTTTTGATGTGTATAAGTTAAAATTTTCACTTAGATCTCTATATAAAATTTTTCAAAGTAGACTTTGTTAAAATACGTAACGGAAACTATAAAGTTATCCTAGACTTTATAATGTTTATAATTTCCTATGTATTAGTAAGAAACGGTTTTAGACTACAAACCGTTTCTTATAAACAAAATTAGTTACTCTTTAGTTTTTCTTTAAAATGATTATTTTATCTGCAACAAAATCAAATATTTTATCATCTTCTTCACCATATATGAATACCTCGTCATTTTTGTCAAGATAATCAAAATCTCTATCACTACCACTTGTAGAAATTATATCGGCATCTTCAGCCAATACAGATATATACTCTGTCTTACTTCCATTTTTAACCTTTACCGTAATAGCTTCATAATCGTCATATATTTCTGTAATAACGCCGCTGATAGAGTCATTTGACTCTGCTTCTTCAGCTTCAATATCAGTTACTTCACCATTTTCTATTTTTAGCTCTACTCTATAGTCCACCTTTAAGTCGTTGATCGTACCGTCGTCATTATCAACTTCGATATCAGCATCGGAAGCTACAACATATGTCTCTGTTTCTCCATCTTCTCTTTCTATTGTAATCTTATCCTCATTTCCTAGGATGATTTCAGTTATTACGCCTTCATCTTCTTGGCTTTCAGTTTCGACGCTAGTGGCAACTATTTTTGTAACCTTATCATATTCAGTCGTTACAGTTACTATATCACCTTGAGCTAAATCAGTCAATTTCTTAGTCTTATTGTTCCTTTTCACTTCAACATCATCATCTACTTCTAGTTCATATGTCTTTTGCGTATGTGTCTTTATTTCTATTTTAGGATATTGATCAAAAACCACATTACTTTGTAGTATTCCCTCATATTCTCTTTTCTTCGATTCAGCAATAATTTTCTCAATTTCCTCACCGTCTATCGTTAAAGAAACTTTATCTCCCTTATCTAGATCTTCCATATCGGCATCTTTGTCATCAAGTAAAACAAAGGTATTCTTATCTGTCTCATAGCTTCTCTTTTTATCATTATCATCTTCCACAGTTACAAGATAATAGGATCCCATATTTGCAATATTGTATATAGTTCCTTCTAAGGATGAAATACTATCATCGGTTTCTATCTTTACCAATCTGCCATGTTCATCAACGTAAAGCTCTATCTTCTGGCCTTCTTCAAGGTATTTAATACTTGAACTTTTACCATCTATTAGTATCTTGGTATCTTCTTCAATTTTATATAGAGCACTCTCTCCATCCTTTTCCTTAACAAGTAGCTTATCATCATCTTCTAATACTACAGTTATTTCGCCCTCTTTAGTTTTTAAATCCTCATCTGATATCTCTGGCTTTGGATCTGGCTTAGTCTCAACCTTTATATCTGCTAAAATATCGTAGCTTATAGAGAACATCTTTGCTACTGCCGCTCTAACTATTGGCTTACCAGGATTAAAGTTTCCATTCTCATCGCCCTTTATGATTTTCTTGCGTACTAATAGATCAACATATTCATCAGCATCACTTGATATAAACTCCGCATCATTAAAATCGAAGGTTATTATAGCATTCTTTAGATTCTCATCTAGATAAAGATTTAAAGCCTTTCCTAAAAATACAGACACCTCAGTTCTAGTAGCCTTCTTAACAGAACCATCTGCGTTAAAGAAATCCTTAAGATCATCCTTGTCAATAATGTCCTTATCAAGTCCTACAGCTACTGCTTCCTCAGCCCATGTAGGTATATTAAATTGGTCTAAAGTTCCATTATGTTTTTTAACTACACTGTTTACATCTACACCTGCTAATTTGTTACTAGCCTTGAGCGTTCTAAATATCATAACCATAGTTGCTAATTTATCAACATTTTCAGATGGTCTAAAGGTTGCATCTGGAAATCCAGTTATAATTTTTTTCGCTGCCATCTTCTCAATATAGTCCTTGGCCCAATGGTCATCCCCAACGTCAGTAAAACTTTGAAGTGCTAAGACCCCTACGGTATTGGATATTAATAGTATTATTAGAGTTACTGCTGCTACTAGTGTTTTGTTGACTCTCTTCATTTGTTTTACCTCCCACTTGAACCCAGATTATACATAAAAAATCTAGGTTGAATTTTATACTATTAGTACTTCTATATAAAAAAAAGAAATCCTCTAATATATAAGGAAATTATACAATTTATGTGATAATTATTCTTTTTTTCTACAAATTTTTACTCTTGACCTTTTTAAGTCTAAAGAAATCTTCTCTCTCCTTCTCTTCAAGGGCTTCAGAGATGAACTTTACTTGCTTCCTATATTTAGGTATCTGTATCTTTTCTAGTCCATTTGCCCTCTTTTGAGTCTTCTTTATTTCCATCGCAAGCTTGTATATCGAATTTTCAATTTCAGCAAGCTCATAAATGAGATATTTTACCTCTTTAAACTTTGTTACCGCTATATCCAAGGCAGGATTGGTTCTAAAAAAGCCATAATATGGCTGTAGGTCTTTTTTCTCATATTTAACCGTTGGAATTTCTACCCCCATAATACTCTTAAGCAAAATATCGTATTCCTCTACCTTTGGAATAGACATAGCTACCTCCTCAACATTGTTAAGTCCCATAGTCACATTAACAACCTGAAGGGCTCTATATGCATCCTCAAAGGTAGTAGTTATTCTGCCTTGAACATCCTTAACCCTATCAATAAGTCCCATCATTTCCCTTATAAGAACACTTCTCTTCTTATCTAAAAGCTCATATCCTTTCTGAGAAAAAGTAAGAAGGTTTTTTGCCTTTATTAAATTGGCTTTTGTTGGCGTTGTGTTTAACATACGAATCTCCTCTCGGGGGGGTGTCTCAGAATGGCGAATTTCTGAAACACTCCGGGGCTAAACTCATAAGAGACCTTTATGAGTCAGCCCCTTTAAAATACTTCTCAATCATTTCTGGACTCAGTCTATCCAGCTCTTCTACTGGTAGGATACCAAGTATATCCCAAGCAAGCTCTAAACTTTGCTCAATATTTCTATTTTCATCGAAGCCTTGGGAAATAAACTTTCCTTCAAATTCTTTACCAAACTCCATGTATTTTTTATCAGTCTCCGATAGATCGTCCTCACCAATTATTTGGGCTAAAGCCCTAACCTCCATGACCCTTGAATACGATGCAAAAAGCTGATTAGAAACCTCAGGGTGATCCTCCCTTGTATATCCTTCTCCTATGCCGTCCTTCATAAGCCTAGACAACGATGGTAGTATATTTACCGGTGGATAAATATTATTTCTATACAACTCTCTCCCTAAAACAATTTGTCCCTCTGTTATATATCCAGTTAAATCAGGCACCGGGTGGGTGATATCATCATTTGGCATTGTGAGTACAGGTAATAGAGTTATAGAACCCTTACTATCCTTCATCATGCCTGCTCTCTCGTAGAGAGTAGCTAGATCAGAATAAAGATACCCGGGATATCCCTTTCTACTGGGAACTTCCTCCCTTGCAGAAGAAATCTCACGGAGGGCCTCACAATAACTTGTTATATCCGTCATTATTACAAGAATATGCATCCCCTCTTCAAAGGCAAGGTACTCAGCAGCCGTCAGTGCACATCTAGGAGTTATTATCCTCTCTACTATGGGATCATCGGCTAGATTAAGGTACATAACAACCCTTTCTATTGCTCCAGACTCTTCAAAGCTTCTTCTAAAATAATTTGCATCATCATGTTTTACACCTATAGCTGCAAAAACTACTCCAAATTCTTCATCGCTGTCCGAGCTAATCTTAGCCTGCCTTACTATCTGAGCCGCTAGCTCGTTATGGGACATTCCACTCCCCGAAAATATAGGAAGCTTCTGCCCCCTTATCAAAGTAGCAAGAGTATCTATTGAAGAAATGCCCGTCTGTATAAAATCTCTTGGATACTTCCTTGCAACAGGATTTATAGGTCTTCCATTGACATTATAATTAAGGTCACTGTAGATTTTGCCTCCATTATCAATAGCCCTACCAATTCCATTAAATGTTCTTCCTAAAATCTCCTTAGAAAGTGGGATTTCAAATGGCTTTCCAGTAAACCTTACACAAACATTTCTCGTAGATAGCCCAGATGTTCCTTCAAAAACCTGAGCTACCACCTTATCTCCCTCAATTTTTATTACCTTTCCCTTTCTCTCTTCCCCATCCATGTCAATAGTAATTATTTCACCATAGGATGCATCATCAACATCGGAAAGCATTATTAAGGGACCCTCTATTTTATCAAGTTTCAAGTATTCCTTTCTCATAAAATCACGTCCTAGATCTAAATATGATTTAGTTTACTCATACTTACCTAAAAGTCCATCATAAAATCCATCTATTTCTTCCTTTAATTCTTCTATCCTACCGAGATTATCGTTCGGAACGGTATACTTCATCTTGACTACTTCATTGAAGATTCTCTTATCCTTAACTTGAGATATTGGTACACCCCTCTTTATACCCTCATATGCCCTTTCATATAAATAGTCAATAAGCCTGAGCATTTCATATTGCTTATTTATAGGTACATAGGTGTCTATTTTATGAAAGGCATTCTGCTGTAAAAATCCTGTCTTTACAACCCTTGCAATCTCAAGAATAAGCCTCTGGTCATCTGGCAAAACATCCTCACCCACAAGCTGCACAATCTCTTGTAGCTTATCCTCCTTATGAAGTATCTTCATAAACTTATTTCTAAGGTCTATAACATCATCACTTACATTTTCTTCGTACCAATGCCCAAGGGTCTTAATATATCCACTATAGCTTGTGAGCCAATTAATAGCCGGGTAGTGCCTAGCATAGGCCAACTTTTTGTCCAGACCCAAAAATGCATTTACATACCTCTTTGTGTTTTCAGTTACCGGTTCTGAAAAATCTCCTCCAGCTGGGGAAACTGCACCAATAATAGTTACTGACGCCTCCTGTTCATTTAAAGTAGTAACATAACCTGCCCTTTCATAAAATTCTGCTAGCCTTGATGGTAAGTAAGCAGGATAGCCCTCTTCAGCCGGCATCTCCTCAAGCCTTCCCGAAATCTCCCTCAGTGCCTCTGCCCACCTTGAAGTTGAATCCGCCATAACGGCAACATGATACCCCATATCTCTAAAATACTCAGCCATGGTTATTCCAGTATATATACTTGCCTCCCTAGCAGCCACTGGCATATTAGACGTATTAGCTATCAAAATAGTTCTCTCCATTATAGGTTTATCCGTTTTAGGATCAATCAACTTTGGGAAATCCTCCAAAACCTCAGTCATCTCATTACCACGTTCACCACAGCCAATATACACAATGATATCGGCGTCTGACCATTTTGCCAGCTGATGCTGAGTCATGGTTTTACCCGTTCCAAAGCCACCGGGTATAGCAGCCGTTCCTCCCTTTGCTATAGGGAAAAATATATCTAATACCCTTTGTCCTGTAATCAGTGGGATATCAATAGGCCGTCTCTCCATAACCGGCCTTGGATTCCTTACCGCCCATTCCTGATACATCTTTAAGTCCCGCTCATTTCCTCCCTCTTCCTCTAAGGTCACCAATATTTCTTCAATATTATACTCTCCGTCGTCTATAGTCCACTTGACCCTTCCATTTATTCCTGGAGGCACAAGAAGTCTATGGGTTACCAAAGAGGTCTCCTTTACCTCGCCAAATATATCGCCTTGCCGTAGGTCATCTCCTTCACCTACAAGGATTTTAACAGACCACTTTTTTTCCTCATCAATTGATATAAGGCCTATACCTTCGGCAATAAAACCCTCGGAAATTTCATTTATTTTTTCAAGGGGTCTCTCAATACCATCAAAAATGTTTCCTATCATACCTGGCCCAAGCTTTAAAGACAAAGGCTTGCCCGTTGACATTACCATTTCCCCTGCCTTCAATCCCTCAGTCTCTTCATAAACCTGTATAGTGCCTTCATCCCCATCTATAGAAACTACCTCACCTATAAGCCTCTTATTCCCTACCATAACCATTTCACGCATCTTAAAATCAGCCATATTTCCTGCCTTTACCACAGGCCCATTTATGAGTTTTATAACACCTTCTTTACCCATCCAATCACCTCGCCAGTACTAGCCGTTATCCGCAAGCTCCCTATACAAAATCCGACCTATAAAGCTCCTGTTATCATCTATTTTAGTTTTAATCGAACAGTCAACCTTAATTGTTTTTTCCTCATCTACACCAATTACTCCACCTATAAAGTCCCGATCTAAGCTGAGAATCTCCACCTTATCAGCATTAGAGCCTCTAGTTTCTATCAATTCCTCCAGCATCTTCTTAAACCGCTCCTGGTCTCTATCTGTTATATATAAAGCTATATGCTCCTTACTTTTAAGGTTTTCCAAGACTTCAACCAAGCTACTTCTCAGATATTCTCCATAGCCATCTTCATACGTAAACTGAAAAGCCATCTTCTCTATCTTCTTTACAAAGTTGGTCAAAAGCTCCTCCTTTTTATTTAGAACAGCCCTCTTTTTCTCGATTTTAGCCTTTGAAACCAGACGATTTTTCTCCACTTCTCCTCTACCCGTCATATCATCAATTATCTTATCAGCCTTCTTCTTAATAGCCTCTCTATGCTTTACAAGCACCTCATTGTTCCTCTTATCTATCTCCCTTTTCTTATCCTCATATTCACCTTGAACCTTCTCAAGGACCAATTTTGTAAATACATCGAGTTTTCCTTCTACAGTAATCATACAAACACCTCAAATATATAGAGTTCCTAGTTAAACCTTAATTCCAATCGACTCACGTATATATCTATCTATATAATCCTCTCTCTTTTCTTCACCTTTGCCTGGTATTGCTATAATTAAGGGATAGTCCTTCTCCAGCTTCACCTTCATAATCTCTTCTTCTGCCCTAGAAAGAGTTTTTTCAGTCACTATTACAATACCTATGTTGCTATCAGAAACTACCCTCTCAAACACTTCTAAAGTCTCTTCTCTAGTTTTAGCTATTGCCCCTTCAATTCCTGCGAGTCTCATTCCTATCAGTATATCCTCATCATCACATATTAAATACGATCTCATACCATCACCTACAGCTTACCAAGAATCAGTATAGATATAATTAATCCATATATAGCTATCCCTTCTGCAAGGCCAACAAATATCAAAGTCTTTCCTAGTATCTTGGGATCTTCAGATACAGCTCCCAGTGCCGAAGATCCAACGGAACCAACGGCATATCCAGCTCCTAAAGTAGCTATTCCAGTACATAGAGCCGCGGCTAGATAACCTAAACCCGACGGATTACTCTGCCCCTCACCAAAGGCCAAAACTATATCTGGAATAAGAACAATAAGAGCTATAAGCATCAATGGAATAAAAGTAAACAAGTTGAATTTCAAAACCTTCTTAAGCTTAGCCTTCGATGTCTCATAGTCCCCATAGGTCATGATTATTCCAGAAGCTATCGTTAACAAAACAAGAATTGTAGAAGAAACAAAAATATATTTCATAATAAAACCCTCCAATTTTATTTACTAGTAACTAGCAGCTAGTGGCTATCCCCTACCTTCACTGGCTTAAACTCAATACCCTCACCTTGATAATATTTACTAAAGAGCTCATAATACTCTAATCTTAGACCTTGAATGAACACTATCAATCCTTCAAGAAAAATAACGATAATGTTTCCTGCAAGGAAAATTATTATACTTCCAGCAAAATTATTTATTATCCTAGCCATTGTCTGGAATGCAATAAATAATCCAACGTGATTAAGGGCAAAGGCTCCTACCCTTATAAAGGAAATAGTATTACTCATCATACTGAGTAGAGTTTCAAAAATATCAAATCCACTTTCCACATAATAACTTGATACATCTTCATGATATAGAGGTCTCTTATTAAGTATCAGATTACTCAGTGGCTCTCTTACCACAATAAGAACTAGAGAAATAAATATTACTATATAGGCGATATAAGAAGGTACTATCTCCCTTCCCGTAGCAAATTTTGCAATGATAGTCAGTAGGGCCAGATAGAATATCAGTCCATTCACGCCATTTCTTCCAAATATGCCTTCCTTTATATCATTTTGCTTCAATCTGTTGACAATACTGTATCCAAAACTCATCACAAGTAGCACTACACCTATCACAACCGACCCCATCAGCATAAAATCTATATGCTCTATAGGATGTACCAACAGGGCAGGTATTACATGCTCAAAGCCAAATATGCTTCCATATAAAACTCCGAAAATACAAGAGCTAATCCCCAGTCTCGTTAATATTCCACCATATAAGCTTTTCCGATTTTTCTTGCTAAAGTATATCCCCGCTAAAAATAGCACCAGTCCCTGACCAACATCACCAAACATAGCTCCAAATAAAAACATATAGGTCACACTTAGGAATAATGTTGGGTCTATCTCATTGTAGGATGGTACACCATACATCTTTACCAGCGACTCAAAGGGGTAGGTTAACTTATTATTCTTTAGCTTAGTAGGTGGTATTATGTATTTGTGAACCTCCGAGACCTCCTTAAACATTATCAGTACATTATAACCGTACTTTTCAAAGCTCTTTTCAATCTTTTTCTTATCACGAACCGGTACCCATCCCGAAAGATAGAAAAAACTATTGGTAGAAGCCGTTTGATTCTTTACCTTCTTCATCTCCTCTTGGAGCCTTAGTCTGCTATAGGCCTTTTCTACCACCAAACCGTATTTTTCCTTAAGTTCACCTAATCTACTCTCTACAGCCTCTAGTTTTGTGTTATTCTCAGCAATCTTATTCTCTGCATTTAACATAGTTTCTTCAGGTGTCCCCAGAAACTCCTCCGGAATATCTAACTCGTGAAAGTTCAACGATCTCAGTATCCTGTTTGTTTCAGTTTCAAGATCCTTCGGGCTGATTACCAGATACACTTCCCCTATCGTATTACTTCCTATATGTAAAACAATCGCAGAAATATTTTCATAGTTTTTCTTAAGTTTATTCATATTTTCTCTAGACAATATCCCGATTTTCGAACTAAAAAAATTAAGCTCCTTCAAAACACTTAAATCTACATTCGTTTTCTTTAGATGATGTATATGACTATCAAACTCCTTTATACTATTTAGTTCCTCAATCAGACTTTCCTTTTCTCCATAAACCCTTTGAACCTCAGAGTAAATATTTTCTATCTCCATAGTAAAGCCCTGAAAATCGTAATCTTCCTCTATATATTCCTCTTTGACGAGCCTTTCAAGACCGAAGAAATCAATTAAATCGTTAATCTTTCCTCCTATATTCTTATAATTATTCTCATCCTTATAGGGCTTTATAGTGCACATATCCACAAGTTCATCGAGGTTTTCTTCCAACACACACAAAGTAAAATTACTCTCGTTTATCTCATTTAGCGCATTGACAATATGAACATTTTTAAGAAGAACTACCTCCCGCGCTATATTATCTATTTCCTCGATAGGTGCAACAAGATTAAGCATTTCCATTGTCTCGACAGCCATAAAACACCTCCCGCTTAACCCAGATTCTTTATGGAAAGTTTAAAAATGTGCAAGTCGTTTTGAATTTCCCATGAATACTCTGGGTTAGATTTTTCTAACCAGAAACTTTTTCGTAGCCTCTCTATCCATTCCATACCGCACTGCCTCTACTATTGATATTATGTCCCTCATTTCATACTCCATCAGGTGCATAAATACAACAGACTCAATAATATTCATCTTTTCTCTTTTCTTATAATCAAGAAACAAGAAATATAAATACCTCTCAATACGCCTTTCCATAAAAATCTCAAGAGTATCCCTATTATCAAATAAAAAACCATATTTCGAATCTATCATCTTGCTTATCAGTTCGTCTTCATTTTTTGTATAGCACAGTTCTTTTATCCTTTTATAATTTAAATAATAACCGTAATGCAGGGTATAGTTCACAAGTTCCTCTGGCGTGAGCTTGTAAAACTTCAATCCCCTATAAATCCATTGTAGGTTGAGTAAATCTACGTTTTTACCAAGAAGCTCTCTGAGGATATTTCTATCCTCTTTACTGAGTTTCTCTATCTGTTCACTTAGAAGCTTGAAATAAAGTCTATCAAGAGACATGGACATATAAAACATCCTTCTCTGAGAGTCTTCACTTACATATGCCTTCAGCGCATTATAATAAATCGTGTCCTCTAGATTATCTACTAACTCCTGTAAACCTTTAGAATCACTAAGAGCTTCATAGTCTACCGTACTATAACTTCCCGAATACACTATCAATTCCTTTACAGAACCTAAATCTTCGCCCCTATTGATAGCCCTCAAATATAGCTTTAAGTCCTCTATCTCATATCTAATAAATAGGATTTTAAAAAGTTTTCTATATTCATCAGTAAAATGATGTATTAGCTTTTCATATTGTCCTACAATATACTTTTTTAATAAAAGCTCCAATTGATCTACCTGTAGAGTATATGTATCAGCATCCCTTAGCACTTTAAAATAGGCAGTATTATCCTTCAAATAGTCAGCAATTTCCCTAACAGACCCTGCAGCTATCAAATTCCTATAGTCATCCTTGGACAACAACCTTCCTTCAAGTGCCCTAATCTTTGTATTTATAGAAGCAAACCTTCTTACATTCCCCATACCCTCACATCCTAATGATAGTCTTTTGGGTTAGTCTAGCCTTCCTTTCACACATCTACATAAACAACTCCTTAAATATTTCTTTCTCCAATTTCTTATGGATTTTCTGGAAATTACTTTCAAGGCTCTCACATTCTTTTTTAGTCATCAGTTTCATTTCATTACATTTATTTTGACCTTGTTTTAAAAGTTTATTATATTTCTTGTTGCCTATTTCCTTAGCCTTCGTTAGTTCTTTTTTCTCTATCTCTAATAATTTTTCATTCAGTTTTTTCCCATTCTCATTTATTAACTTTTCAGTCTTTGTCTTTATGTCTAAGGCCTTATTATCTATATCTACTATTTTATCTATGATATTTTCCATATAGAATCACCTCTTTTTGGCTTAATATATTGTATATTATATATTACTATTATAAATTCCTGTTAAAGTTTTTAAACATTTTAAATTTTTTGAATAGTTTTTCTTCATAAAAAAATAAAGCCTTCTGATATCACTTCATCAGAAGGCTTTGTTTTAAATTACTCTATTTCGAAAATCTCTATCCAATATTAATTTCCTGATATAGTTGTTCTTCCTACTCCAGTTGAATCTTCAAGGGTAAGTACAGCAAGATTGTAGTCTAATATATTTTGAGAAAGTCCAAGTTTAGCTGAAAGTAAAGTGTTCTGAGCTTTTTGAACATCCGTTAATACACTCATCCCTACATCATAAGATGATTTAGTAAGTCTTAAAGCTTCCTCAGCTAATTCCACAGATTTTTCTCCAGCTTTGATATCTTCTTGCTTTTGTAATACATCTAAATAGTTAACTCTAATCTCCATTTCGATAAGCTTTCTAGTATTCTTTAAATCTTCTTCTGCTTTCTTTAAAGTAACAGTAGCATCTCTATGGTCAAATACATTTTCAGTATACTTCTTATCAGCTGCATCAAATTTTAGCTTTGCTAATTCATATGAATACTCCGATGCCTTAATCTCATTTCTAGTAACTAATGCTTTTGAAATAGCCTCAGCTAAATCAGTTCCTTCATAATCCTTATACCCTAGTTCATCCTTAAGTTCTATATTTGTCATTACATCATATCCAAGCTCTACATTCAATGCCATTGTAGCCTTTTTAACTGTATCCTGTGAAGCTCTATACTTGTTCTCTGCTTCCTGAACATTAAATTCGCTTTGTAAAACTTCCTGCTTAGTAACTAATCCTAAATCAAACTTTTGCTTAGTTTTATTATAAAGGTCTTCAGTTATCTCTAAATTTTCTTTATTAATACTCACCATTTCTTCAGCCTGTAACAATTGGAAATATGACTCTTCGATCTTTGATTTTAAGCTTACTATTGTTACTTCATGGTTTCTCTTTGCATTATCTACCAAAAATGCTTCCTGAAGATCAGGAATCTTCATCAACTCTATATTCGATATAGTTCCTTCCTGAGCATAAGAATTTGAAGCCTTTTTAGCCTTCTTTATTGATTTGCTAAGCTTATCAGCATCTACATCTGCCTTTTCAATATCAATTTCACTTTTTTCTATTGTGACATTGTCCTCTAATCCAACTTCTATAGCCTTATCTAAAGTCAGCTCGATGGCCTGTCCTTGGAAATCCATACTATTAATTATTGTTGATTCTGCTGTAGCAAATCCTAGCAAAGATAAAGATAGAACTGCTGTTAAAACTATTGACTTAGTTTTCTTTTTCAACTTTTTAACCTCCTTAGAATTCAGTGACCCATCGGTCAATTATACTAATATTGTAAACTATTCTATTTTTCATGTCAATCTTTTGGCGCCTTAATTTTATCAATATTAGATTAATATTTTATTAAATTTCTATAAATTTTTCATAAAATGAATATTTTCTCACTCAGCCACATATATTTTTTAAATATAGTTTATAAAGTCCGTTTTTTATTCATACTATATTATAAAGAAACTGATATCGCTAGGGGTAGTATGTAGTGGTATTTCAAATTCCTTAAATATGTTATACAGGAGGTAAACTATGAAGGAAGAACTGATTGATACTGTAAAAGAATTTATAGCAGTATGCGATGAACTCCATGATAACGGTAAAATCGATGACCAGCTATATGATGAATTGACAAAAAATAAAATAGCTTTTTTAAACAATGTAGCAAGTCAAGCCACATAGACTAATATTTTAGTTTTAGGGCCCTTCTTATTGCATCATGATAAGCACAAGCTTCCTGAAAAACTTCAGGAAGCTTGTATTTTTTTGAAACCATTTTTCCAAGACAAATTCGACCGAAACGAAGGGTTTCTATATCCCCTCAGTTTTGATTACTCCAGTACAAGTCGCTTCTTCTCGAAAACGTCCTCATTTATTTTAATGAAAATCTTATCTGCTTTTTTAAGCTTATCCATGTCTTTTTGAGTTTTAATAGAAATAGACCCTTCATCTACTAAGTATTTAAGTACCAGCTTCATATCTGTTAATTTTACCTTAGTAGTCTTCTGGATATGATCAACTGTTGCCATCAGATTTCCATTGTTATTAATAAGTAAAGTTAATATCATATTAAAGGCATTCTGATGCTTTATTTCAAACTTAATGTTTTCTACTGCTTTAATCTCTTCTTCATCAAGATTTAAAACCTCTTCTGGCTTTGGAACAGGGATATTGTACACATATACAATATCATCCTCACTGTCCTTTCCAATCTTAATAAGTTTGAAGTCTGAAAGCAACTTTAAGTCATCTTGTCTATTTTCAGGATATTTAAATCCAAGTTTGTTAAGGAGTCTTTTCTTTTCTTCGATAACCTGTGGCATTTTGTTATCTTCAGTTAGCTTTGCACCTAATAATTTTGTCGTTGCTTCTTTTCCCTTAATTTTCTCTGTCATTAAATAACCTATCAGTAAGTACATTTTATAAGTAGTTTCAGGCATATAGCGCACCCACATATATTCATGTATCTCTCTAGGCAATTGTATAGTACCCTTCTTATTCATAAAAACTCTCCCCTTTTCTCTATTTTATCAAGAAGTGTTTTGTTAATATTATCTGCTTTCCAGCAATCAGTCTAAACTCATATCTTCCTATTTTCCAATTTGCTTCTTGTTTTTTAAGTTGAATATTAAGACTTCCCGCCTTGTCTATCCTAATTGGAACAGTAGCTACCGGCTGCTTTGTTTCGATGTAAACCAATTGACCAATAAGCTCTACAGCCTTACCTTCAGGCATATTAATATTGAATGGTATATTCAATTCTTCTTGGTCTCTTTTAAATTCACTAACGATCATAAACGGTATAGTTATCTGTCCCTTACCTGTAATTCCTAAAACAAGCTGATAAAATCCACTTCTCCATCCTTTTTCAGGTCTGTGAAGATTGATCCCTGCCTTAGCATCATTAATAGGTATCTCAAATTTAGAAACATTGTTTTTATCTCCATTAAATATCAGGGCAGCTTGCACCTTATCCCCTTCATAATCCTTTAATTCTAGATTGAAGGTAATCTTAGGAGATTGGTTTGAGAAGAATTTCACGCTTACATCTGCCCTTCGCTGAGTCTCCTGCTTTCTTTGTAGCGCTTCAAGATCCACAGCCTCAGTTACTACAAAGTTTATATTTCTAGCTTCTTCTCCACCAACAAAGATTTTAGCCTGGTACCATCCCATTTTCCAATCCTTGTCCTTGGCCTTTTCAAATTCTATTGGGAATACTCCTTTGACATTGAGCTTATGATCATATTCACTCAGTTCTTGCTCTATACCATCACCAAAATAATATAGACCAACCTCTACCTCAATCTCTTCTGTGGCATTAATATCAGCATTAAAACTAATCTTAGGATAATTTGCTGGTATCTTAGTTAAGTATTCCATATTTACCTTATATTTATCCTCTAATTCCTTTAATTTTCTTTCTCGTTCTTCTGCTGTAATCTGCTCTACTTGATCAGATTGCTTTTCTTCCTTTTTCTTAAGAGCAAATATATATCTTATCGTCTCTTCCTTTATATCGTGAAGCATACCATTAAACAGATCAAAAGCTTCTCTATTAAAGACTCTAACAGGGTCTTCCTTACCTACTCCTTGGAATCCTATCCCCTGTCTGATTTGCTCAACTATATCTAGATGCTCCATCCACTTCTTATCAATATTTCTCATGAAGATTAGACGTTCTAGATATCTAAACTTTGAGTCTCCACTAACCTCTTCTCTCTCTCTATATATCTCAAGACCTTCATCAATTATAGTATTTTTAAGTTTTTCTTTATCAAGCTTTACTACTTCATCGACATCTAAATCCTTTAAACTAACTCTACCGTTAAAACTAAGCTTCGTATCCAAATAATCTTGGAGTCCTGCCAAATCCCATTGTTCCGGATAAGGATGCTCATTTGTATAACCTTCAACAACATCTTCTATAGTTTCTTTCATCATGGTTTTGATGAAATCACTCATATCTTCACCATTCAATATTTTGTTTCTTTCATTATATATGGTTTCTCTTTGATTATTTAAAATCTGGTCAAATTCTAATGTACTTTTTCTAATTCTAAAATTGATAGATTCAATTGTCTTCTGAGTATTTTCAACAGCCTTAGACACCAGTTTATCATGTATAGGTTCATCATCAGGTGCTCCGAGCTTTTCTACCAACTCTTTAGTCTTTTCCATTTTCTCTGTTCCAAGTTTTTCAAAAAGATTGTCCTCTAAAGAAATATAGAATATTGATTCACCTGGATCACCCTGTCTACCAGAACGACCTCTAAGCTGATTATCTATTCTTCTAGAATCATGCCTTTCGGTTCCAAGTACCAAAAGCCCACCTAATTCCGCTACACCTTCCTCAAGCTTAATGTCGGTTCCTCTACCAGCCATATTGGTAGCTATAGTGACAGCTCCTCTATGACCTGCCTGTGTAATTATTTCAGCTTCACCCTTATCTTGCTTTGCATTGAGAAGATTATGAGGAATTTTCCTCTTCTCTAGCATCTCGCTTACCTTTTCTGATTCATCTATATATATAGTACCAACAAGTATAGGCTGCCCCTGCATATGTCTTTCTTCTATTTCATTTACAATAGCCCTATATTTCTCTGCCTTTGTCTTATATATCCTGTCCTCTTGGTCGATCCTAATCATTTCTTTATTAGTTGGCACAACCATAACATCCATACCGTATATATTTTTAAATTCTACCCTTTCGGTATAGGCAGTTCCCGTCATCCCAGCCAGTTTTTCAAACTTTCTAAAATAATTCTGGAAGGTTATAGTCGCCAAAGTCTTTGATTCCTTTTGAACCTCAAGACCTTCCTTTGCCTCTATAGCCTGATGTAGACCTCTACTGAATCTCCTTCCAGGCATAAGTCTCCCAGTGAACTTATCTACTATCTGAATTTCTCCATCCTTAACTACATAATCTTGGTCCCTTTTCATAACATAGTTCGCATGGAGACTTTGTCTTACATGATGTAGTAATTCCATATTTTTTACATCAGCGATATTTTCAAGACCAAAAACCCTCTCAGCCTTATCCATCCCTGAATCACTTAAAGTAACCATCTTATTATCATTGTTAGACTCATAATCCTCTTCCTTAAGACTCTTTGCAAATCTATCAACGGTAATATAATACTGAGAAGGTCTACTTCCTTGACCAGAAATTATAAGCGGAGTACGTGACTCATCTATTAGTATACTATCGATTTCGTCAATTATAGCATAGTTCAAATCCCTCTGAACCACATTTTCCTTAAGTACAGCCATATTATCTCTAAGGTAGTCAAATCCAAACTCACTATTAGTTCCATAGGTTATATCAGCTTCATAGGCAGCCTTTTTCTCCTTAGGCTGCATTTCTCTAGCAATAAGACCTACGCTTAGTCCTAGAAACTCGTGTATTTGACCCATTTCTTCTCTATCTCTTGTAGCAAGATACTCATTAACCGTTACTACAAATACCCCTTTACCAGTCAAAGCATTTAAGTATGAAGGCAAGGTAGCCACAAGGGTCTTTCCTTCCCCGGTTTTCATCTCAGCTATTTTACCCTCATGTAAAGCTATTCCACCCATTAGCTGTACTGGATAATGCTTCATTCCTAGTACCCTGTCAGAAGCTTCTCTTACAACCGCAAAGGCTTCTTCCAATATATCATCAAGGCTTTGACCGTTTTCTAGCCTTTCCTTGAACTCCTCGGTTTTATTTCTAAGTTGATCATCGGATAATTCCTTTAGCGTATCCTCATATGATAATATCTTTTCAACTCTCTTTTCCAGCTGTCTTAGATTCCTCTCATTGGAATCGACTAGACCTTTTATGAACTTCTTCATTCTTTTCCTCCTAGCAATTTGTATGAAAACAACCTACGAAGGTATATCCACTAAAGTTCATTTTACCACTATTCATACAAATTTAAAAGAATAGCCTATTATCTTTCTTCAAAATGTAAAGTAATTGTAAAATACCTCAGTACTAGTCTTCAGTTGTAAATTTCATTCTTACACTCTTAACAAGATTTTTGTCATTAGTAGACTTAACGTCTTGATTTATAATTAAACTATACTCTTCATCGGGATTATAATTAGCTTCTGGAATAATAGTCACTGACTTTTTATCTGACAATAAGCTCAGGTTACAATCCACAAAGCTGTATTTTGAGTCAATAATATATATGTTAGAAACATTTACAGTATCAGAATCCAGCTCAGTATTAAACTTTATTGTCCATTCCTTATCTAGTGGTACATTTGCCATATCGTTAACGTATTCGTATTCTTCATCCTCTACTAATATCGAATTAATAGCTCCTACTGGATTTATGATCCCATGACCATAATAATTATCCTTCCCCTCTTCACCTCTATCTATAGCCGTACTAGTTAATATATTTTCAATTTCACTAGGCGTTAATGACTTGTCCATAGATTTCAGCATCGCACAGATCCCTGCTACATAAGGCGATGAAAAGGAAGTTCCATCTACCATGCTGTATTCTCCATCAGCATCAGTAGTAAATATGCTCTCTCCTGGAGCTACAAGATCTACAGCCGAATTATAATTAGAAAAATATGATATCTCTTCATTGCTATCTATAGATCCAACGGAAATGACACTTCCAAAACCAGCAGGGTATTGAACCTTATTCTCTTCATGCCCTTCATTTCCCGCTGAGGCTACAACAACTATGTTATTATTGATTGCTCTTTGAATAGCCTTTTCTTCTGCTTCATAGTATGAGCCCCCCATACTTATATTTATGACATCAACATTCATAGATACTGCATAGTCAATAGCTGATACTACATCTATACCCGTAGGCTCTACCTTTAAAGGCAATATACCTACATTGAACTCTCCTGAAACTCCTGCTATACCCGTATTATTATTTGTCTGAGCAGCAATAACTCCTGACACCCACGTTCCATGACCGTTTGTGTCATTAGTATTGCTGTCGCTATAAGGATATGAAAAACTGCGTCCTCCAGAGACGATTCTACTCTCCAAGTCTTCATGTTCAGCATATATACCACTATCAACAACAGCCACTACAACCTCATCGCCGCCTTCTAAGAGTTCCCATGCCCTTATAACATCTATATTTTCATTAGTTAATCCCCACTGCAAGTTGTATAATGGGTCATTAGGAATGGATAAATACTCTCTTCTCACATCCTCTTGCACACTTTCTATCGATTCATCCTCCATTAACCCGTCAATTACACTTTGTACATCTTCATTTTCATCAATAGTTATAATCTCCATGTTTATATTCTCTAATCTCTTGCTTGTCTTTATCCTGGGTTCAATTGACTCAGCAAAACTCGAGTCCATATCTGCCACTCTTTGCATAGCTCTTGAGGCGCCTTCCTTATATACTATCAATAGCCTTTTTTCTGAGCCATTCTCACCATCTACCTGTATATTTTCATCTTCATTTCCAAAGGCATATAGATTTGAAGACATTACCATAACCAACATTAATAACACAGCAATTATTTTTTTCATAAGTCCCCCTCCAGTTTCTATCGATCCTCTAGTTTATCTTTCTTACTCCTCCAAATCTATCTAAAACTCAATTACAAACTCCATTGCCACAGGCTTCTTTAATTCCTTTCCCTTATAGGATTCAACATCATCGTCAATTTTTATAATATATGTATTTCCGCTTATGTAGTCTTCATCAGGAGCGTAAATTTTAACGCTCTTACCATCACTCTGAAGCTTTACCTTAGTTTCAACCTTTTCGCCACTCGATTTGTCTTCTATGTATATGTTCTTATTATTTACAGTATCGGAATCTAACTTCTGATTAAACTTTATTATCCAGTCCTTACTATCTGAGACATCCTTCTGTTCATCTAGCATTTCAAAACCATCGCAGATCGTAGCAATCTCATATTCCCTCTCAACTAAAAGTGCATCATACTCATCTATCTCATTATCGTAATTTATATCCAATATATCTAGATCTTCATCTTCATTTATATTATCCATTATTTCATCCACATCATCTAGATCGGTTTCACCATCATCGTTAACATCGCTATCTCTCATGGACTTAGTCCAGTTCATAGCCACCCATCCAATACTTTCGTCTTCTCTATCCTCATCTACAGTTCTCACCTTATATCTTACATATCCATTGTGGTACTCAGGGCCAGCTAGGGTGATCATAGCTACTCGAGGTGATATAGTCTCAATCTTATCCCAGTCATCATCTCTAAGCACCAAACCACTCTTTGCCATATTTATAATGATATCACCATAGTCATAGGTCTTGTATTCCCCTTTATGCTTTGGCTTAGGTGTATCAAAGTCATCATCTTCATCGGGTAGACCAGTCTCAGGTAGATCATCTTCATCTATCTTAGTGATTTCCTCGTCAAACTCATCCTCAGCATAGTCAAGAACCTTGTCTTGATAAGCCTTTCTCTGAACCCAGGATATATGATCATATGGTATCATATTAGGGTTGTTGCTTTCAGACCATCCATTATATGCCCAGATAGCAAAGTACCAGTTCTCCAATATCCTTGGATCCCCATCTCCTACCTTAGGAATTATTGGGTTGCTTCTAAAAGCATAATTCCATTTACTTAATAGTATATCGGCTCCAGCCTCAATATTATATTCTACATCGTACTTCAGTTTTTCCTCATCATAGGCAGTATGCACCTTTGGAGTTACCTGCATTACCCCATAACTAACACCGTCAAAGCTTACAAGAGGATCTCCATCTTCAAACTGCCTTAATCCACTTTCAGTATATGCTATAGCCTTCAATATAACCGGTGGAATACCCTTGTCCAAGGAAACCGCCTCAATTATATCTTCCATTTCATCTCTATCGGGATTCTCATAATATTTATTGTATTTTCTTGAAGGCTCAGATCCCTTGTCTATTATATCCATATCCTCTATATCCTTAGTATCTTCCTCATCCAGCTCGAAATCGCCTTCATCATATATGTACTCTCTAATCAGATACTCACTTGGATAACCATTTGGATCATCACCACTATATAGAGGCATTTTTTCAATAATCCTGCCATCATCGACTTCAATTACGCCTTTATAAATATCTCTTCTTCTAAAGATTGATTCAAATTCATCGTCTTCCATTCTATATACCCTATAGCTTAGCAGCGAACTAGACCCCTCATCCTTTGTAGCTACTACTATTTCCAAGTTTCCATCATCGGTTAGGTCCTCATATAGGATATCATATAAAAAACCATCATAACTTATCTCGTCTTCTCCTATAGATATCTCCTGATCTTCCCTATCTATAACTATCTTCGTCTCATCTTCTCCATCCTGGTCAATATCTAAATAATACTTCTCTATATCCCAACTTCTAACTTTATACTCCTCTATTTCGTCTCCAAAGGCAGTACTAAAACTAATACACACAGTTAATAGACTCAATAGAAGAATCATTGTTTTCTTGTAATTCATTGTCTAATCCCCCCATAAACTGTCGTAATCATCATTTTATTATATCACACTAATTTGTTAAAAGTATGTAATTATATAAAATATCCAAAAAAATACATTTTTTAAAAAAAGACTGAAACACCTTGATAAAAAGCCGTGTATAGCTACCGAGGATGAAAATGTGACAAGGGGACTGGCCCATCTGACATGCGCTCTTCCCAGCGTGTCTGGGGGCCTGTCCCCTTGTCACGTTTTCCAATCTCAAGCCCTCAAAATCGATTTTTCCAGCAACAAAAAAAGCAGAAGAATCAATCCTCTGCCTTCTTATTTCTCAACTAAAACCTCACACAATACTCCTTGATTCAACCTACTCCCATTCTCTCCCCTTACTGAATCATGAACTATCAGCCAATAACTTTTCCCATTTTCTAAGCTTTCATCAGGAATAGCCCTAATCTTTCCATTTCCCTTTGCTTTAAAATCTAGTGGAACCCTTTCACTGTTCTCTATATCTATGAGTTCTATGCTTTCTTCAGTCACTGTATCCATATCAACTTCATCGGAAAATCTAATTGTAAATTCCTTGCTAGCAGAAACATCGGAAAGCTTATCTGAAACCCTATACTCTGGATACAATAATCTATAGCTATTCTCAATCTCATCCTCCGTAACATCTTCCCATCCTGTTTCACTTCCTCTTTTAATCTCCATATCGGAATCGGCTTCCCTAAGTATATCGTTAAATGCTTCCCAGTATTCATCTTCTCTAGCCTTATCCATATCTATTTCAAATGTATTAGGTCCTATCTGAATCTGCATATAACCA
The DNA here is from genome assembly GCF_050888315.1 of Wukongibacter baidiensis. Classification (NCBI taxonomy): domain Bacteria; kingdom Bacillati; phylum Bacillota; class Clostridia; order Peptostreptococcales; family Caminicellaceae; genus Wukongibacter; species Wukongibacter baidiensis. The sequence goes on along the minus strand of NZ_CP138202.1, from coordinate 4,175,123 downwards.
CTCTTATCCTCTTCACTTCCCGAATCCCCCAACAACAATTCTGCAACTAGTAAGGAATCCTCAGATATATCCAAGTCCGGTGCAACTCCAACTTCATTTATCCCATTACCCTCTGGGGAATAAAATCTATATACAGTCATCTTTAAAACACTTCCGTCAGAAAGATCGTACATCGCCTGGACGCTGCCTTTCCCATAGGTGTTTTTACCTATTAATGCACCCTTTTCATAATCCTTCATTGCCGCTGCTAGGATCTCAGACGCACTGGCACTATAATCATTAACTAAGAAAATTACAGGATCATCTATAGTATAATCATGATCCATGGCATACCCACCATAGTCACTCTCTTCCTTATTCTTCATTTGTAGAACTAAGTTTTCTCCGATAAAATAACCAGCAATATCCAAAGATGCATCTAAATAACCTCCAGGATTATCCCTAAGGTCTATAATCCAACTGTCTACATCTTCATCCTCAAGCAACTCGTCAACTACTTCTCCAAACTCCACTCCAGTATCCTTTGCAAAGGAATTTAAATCTATGTACCCTATATGCCCATCTAAAACTTCACCACTAACAGTGGGAATCTCTATCTTTTTTCGTATTACCGATTTCTTAATTACTTCATCTTCACGCTTAACAACTAGCTCAACACTAGTTCCCTCAGTTCCACCAATTATAACCACAGCTTCCTCAGACGAAGTATTTTCCATACTTATCCCATCAGCTTCGATTATTATATCGCCCGACTTAAAACCTGCTTCCTTGGCTGGAGAGCCTTCGATTGTAGATAATATCAAAACCCCTTCTGGAACGATTTCCAAATAGATTCCTATCCCCGTAAATGTCATTTCCATGGAGTTTATAAATTCCTCATATTCTTCAGCCGTAAAATGCATGGTATAGGGATCATCCAGTAGTTCGATCATTTCTTCAATTGTATCGGCTTCGAGAACCCTCTCAGAAACCTCATCAACATAAAGGTATTCAAGCAAAGACGCAACTTCCTCGATAGTATTGCTTTGTGCCAATGAAGGAATACATAATGCCATCCATATAGTTAAAATAGCTAATGCATAAATAGATGTTCTTTTAAACAGATCGGATTTTTTCATCAATAGTCCTCCACAAGATATTATGATTATTAATAATTATAGCATACAGAAAAACTAAAAACTTCTTGTATGATTTTCAAGCCTATAATATATATATTTATCGATTGCAAAATTCATGATACAAGTTCAAAAATTATAAAAAAAAATAGGGAGAAATCCTCCCTACTCTTTCTTACTTATAGTCGTCGATCCACATACTATATATCTCATCTGTTTCTTTATCATACATGAATTTAATAGTGGGCTCATCATTACCCAGTTTCTCCTCAAGCACTTCAGTTATATCTTTACTTTTATCTGAAACCTCTAAATAGCCATTTTTAAATATATAATCAATTTCAATACTCTTAGAAAATTCCTCATCTTCTCCATCTATTTCTATTGTGAAACCGTCACTATCAATATCCTTTAAAGTTCCTTCTTCAAAACTTGTAGCATCCTCAGAATCTAAGATTTCTGCCACCAATATAACACCATCTTCAACATAAAGAGCTACTAGATCAGATTTTTTAAGATGAGAGGAGCTTACTTCTTCGTATCCTCTAAATACTTGAGTTTCATCGGAAATCCTGTATTTTTCACCATCAATATAGATTTTATTTTTTTCTCCAGATTCAACCTGCCCAGAGATAAATTCTATTTCTTCATCCTCCACTAACTTTAATTTATTATCGGAAGTAACCCCATATAAAACTACTCTACCGTTTAATAACAAGTCATCATAATCATCATCTATTTGAAACTGCAGCGGTGATGGATAGACAGCGTTATCTACTTCAACATAATTCTTGCTACCCAATCTATATTGATTGAGGGCATAACCAGCTATTGGATCCTCTTGTATACCTTCCATGTTGTCCCAAATAGCCAATACCTTTAACACACCATCTTCTACCTCAGCTATAACATCAACATCTTCAAGAACTTGTTTATTTTTAAACTTATTCCATTTTAGATACTTCAGACTATATGCATTTTTAGATGTATAATCAAAATAAGCAGTATTGGAATCCACACTTATTTTTGTACCATCGATAATAACATAGTCTTCTCCAAAGTCATCCCCTGCTTTAATAACATCTTTCCCTTCCTCTACTTTTATTATATCGTCTTCAATATTATCGCTTAGATTTTTAAGCTTTGATGACTTTCCTATCGAATACTTAATTATGCTTCCCACAGGGATATTATTTGCTTTCATTCTCCCATACTCTTCAATCTCTTCAAATGCATAGGTAGTTATAGACCCTGTTTTAGTAAATATCTGGATTTTTCCCTCAGCTTCAGATATATAGTTTCTAAATATTCCATATAAATCTGATTTTGTATTGAAATTACCCTGGATATATACAACTTCATTTCTCCAGTTCTTATATACAGTTACTTGTTCATTATAGAACTCGCTCAGCTTGTTAACAGCTACAACAGTCTCATCCTTTTCCCTTGATACATTTTTACCATTATTATAGGAGTATGAAAAATTATCTGAGAAATAGTTCTTTGTTTGATCTCCACTGAAGAAGAAGAATATCCTTTGACCAAAATTTCCTCCAGCCAATCTTGAAACTCTTCCCTGTGCACTATTTCTCCACACATATATATATACTTCTTTATTTTCCTGTTCTTCACTTATATTTATAACATCACCTACTACTATATCAGCAAAGGTTATCTCTGTCTTTTTGTCTGCCTCAATCAAATAGACCTTATGGTCATCGTGTAAATCCTCAGCTTCAATCTCCCTTTCATTTCCATCACTTGTATCAACAATGTTGAGTATTTTCTTAGATGTGTCTACGGATTTTACATATAGATTCATCTCTTCCCACGATAGAAGATTAGCATAACTGAGCTCATCATCCTCCACAATGAATGTACCAAAAACATTCTCATCTAAATACTCTTCGTAGTCCCCATCACTTATATCCTCGCCGTCAACATATATATCACTACTTTTAGATATCTCAACATATTCATCTCTTCCTGACAGTTTTATCTTGCCAGAAGGCTTTTCATCATACCCGTTAGTTATTATTTCGTTTACAAAAACCGTATTTCCATAACCATCTATATCGTCATAGTCAATATAAAGTATTCTATCATCTTCATCTATATATATATCTGCTTCAATTCCTACATAAAATTCAGAGCTAAATTCATTCCTGAGTAAAAACTCTTCTCTATCACCCTTCTTATATTTATCATTTTTGTAGTAAGTGTCTTTTGTAAACTCAATACTTACCTTAATATCTTTATTAATTATATCTTTTTCTCTAATCTCTATTTTCTCTAGTTTATATAGGTTCTGCTTGTCCTCCAGCAAGGTCGTATCCGTTACATAGAAACCTCGTCCATCGGGATAGCTTTTAATAACGTCTATCTCCATAGCATTGTTTATAAGCAGTGCTGCAATCCCTCTATTGATAGGGTCATTCTTATCCATCTTAATTCCATCAAGAAGCCCAAGCTCCGTTGCCTTTAAGATATAGTTATTGGGCCACTCCCCACTCAAAAACTCTTCCCTATATCCTATAGATCTAAGAATTATAGTAACGGCCTGAGCTAAGGTCACTTTATCCCTAGGTCTAAATAAACCGTCGCCACCACCATTTATAATTCCTTGACTTGCTGCCAGATTTATATATCCAACTGCCCATCTACTTGCTATTATTATATCTCTGAAAACCAAGTCCTTCGGAGCTGCATCAACGGCATCTCCCATTCCCAGTACCTCAATCATAATCTTCGTAAACTCTTCTCTAGTAAGCTGATCCTCTGGATGATATTGTCCATCATCTTTTCCCTCTACAATTCCAAAGGCCATCAGTTTATTTATGGATGAATTTATCCTTTTATCAAGTTCTGGATTTGCAGATTGTGTATTAGCCGCGTTAGCATCCTGTGCATTTGCTACAGTATTATTAGTAGTTGCGTTTGCAGCATAAATATTCATACTACTAGACGTAACAAAAACAGAAGCTGCGATAAAATAAAGAAGAATTTTTTTCTTAAAATTCATCTGATTTCCTCCCAAATATAAGTTATATCTTAACCATTATAATTTAATTTCCATGCATAATGCAAGAAATTATTCCTTAATTCTATCTTAATTTAATGTAAATTTATTACACATAAAGCAATATTTAGTTAGAGCCTCTTTTCCTTTATTTGAATAGAAAACCCAATATTTATTTAAAATATCACATATAGTCCTTTAATATCCAAAGAATTCCGTGTCGTAAAAACAGTTTTTTTGTCGAATTATGTCTAATGTGACATTTTTCTACATAAATCTGTTGACATATAGTGTCATTACCTTTACCATGTTTTTATACAATACATACTAAATAATATAGTAAAGAAGGACTACACTATGCACGTTGGAAAAAATATTCAAAGCTTAAGAAAACATCTAAATATGACACAACAAGACCTTGCAGAACGATTATGTATGAGTAGATCAGCTATTTCCAGGATTGAAAGTAAATCCTCTGCTGATATTGAGTTAGTCCATTCCATTTCAAAGATTCTAAATGTACCTATTATTTATCTAATATACGGAATAAACGACTCTCAAGATGAAGCCTTAACAGGCGATACCCAAAGTAGAAATAACAGTATTAGAGATCTATATACAAACAGTACTACACTATATAGAAAACTACCTCATGAGAGGAAAAGCTTCAGTAGAGCAATAGGATTAGAAATCCATAGAGAAATCTTACAATGTGAGACTAGAGCTATAGAGAGATTTTCAAGGAGTTTAAAAACAAAGATATTATCTTTATTTAGTGAGTCAGACGAAACAATAAAAAGCAGTTTCATAAATTTTATTGATGCTCATACATCTGACTGGATTAAAAGAAATGGATTACAACAAATGCTTTAACAATTCCGTAGAAGAAGGGAGATAAAAAATGCTGCTCCATGAAGCCATAGAAAAATATAAGCAATACTTGATAACCATGGACAAAAGTAAGGAGACTATAAGAGGATATATCTCAGACCTATCATCATTAGAACATTTCCTAGCTAAAAAATATAACTGTCCCCTATATATAGATGAAATTTGTACTGCTGATATCGAGGATTATTTATATTGGTTAAAAGAAACGAAGGGACTACAGCCTGCCAGTCGGAGTAGAAACCTCTATACACTCAGGTCATTCTGGAAATACATCCATAATAAAGAATTCTGTCCGAAAAACATAGCTGTATTATTGGAACCAATCAGACTCCAAAAAAAGGAAAGAACATACTTATCGATAGACGAAGCTGAGCAGTTTATAAAAGAGATACATCATCCTCTAATCAAGGTCGTTGTACAAACCCTATATTACACAGGAATGAGAATAAGCGAATGTCTAAACCTAAGTCTAAAGAATGTAAATCTCGAAAAGAAAATAATACATGTTATCAATGGTAAAGGAAAAAAGGATAGAAAAATACCTATCAGCGATAATTTACTTGAAGTATTTAGAAACTATTTAGAGTGCCTACGCCCAGAAGTAGATAGCAACTACTTTTTTGCAACAAAAAAAACTGGTCGTCTAAGCTCTGCATATGTAAATCGTGTATTACAGGACACCACTTCAAGGCTCGGATGGGAAAAACATGTCACAGCCCATATATTACGCCACAGCTTTGCTTCCAATCTTATAAAAAACGGAGTAAATCTGGTACATTTACAAAAGCTACTAGGTCACTCCGACCTAAAAGTAACCTCAGTATATACCCATGCTGATATGGATGATCTAAGTGAAGCCATAAATGTGCTATAAAACCATCAAAATACTATGAAAGGTGTGAATTTTATGTCGCCAAATCGGCCTAACAGCAACCATGATGATGATAATGATTTGTACAATGACAAAGCTGACTATTATGATGACGAATATATATTAGAAGATTTAATTGATGACATTTCTTCAGAAGAAGTGGCTGCTGCTGTGCAAAATGGTAAATCTGCTGACTATGATGATAAGTACATACTTAAAAGGTTAATGGAGGGCCTCTCCAGAGAAGAACTGGCTCAAGAGCTTGGTCATAAAAGCTATAGAACTCTAGATATGTATATGCGACGCCGAGGTTATAGATGGGAGAGCGTTAAACAAATATATGTATTAAAATCCGAATCAAACCTTATGCCTATACATTCCGCAAGTACTTCTAAGGTACAACGAGTTTTGGCTTTATTTGCTGCCGGTATCGATCCTAGAGAAATAGCCAAAAGAGTCGGCATAAAGGATCATAGAACAATGGCTATGTATATGAAGTCCAAAGGATATGTCTGGTCAAGTGATAAGCAGAATTACATTCTCCAAAAGGGTGAGATTTCAATTGAAGAAACACAGGACGAGGAAATCTATACAGAAATACCGACTAAGGATGTTTCTTCCTTCGAGGATGATTATAGTGTAAACAGACCTAAGTACACTCCTAGCTCAAATACTGATCTATCTAAGTTCGATAGATTGGAAAAGCTTATACCTATGCTTGAAATGATTGATCGTAATAGAGATAAACTAATACAACTTCTTGCAATCAATGAGGGCGGTACTATTCCTCGATATGTAGCAGGTGGAGTAACGATAACAAAATCTCTTTGCATGTCACACCCATTAGCAGAATTGGTCAAAGAATTTAGTAAAGAAAAAAATATCAGTCAAAAAGAGATTTTTGAAGTTGCAATCATTGAGTTTCTGAAAAAGTATGGTTATGACAATGAAATAAATGCCCTATTTACATCATAGGACAAATTGAAAAAAAGTTAATGGGTGTCTCATAAAGTTTTCTTATGAGACACCCACTTTTATCTTAATCGAACAAATGCTTTATTGGATCAAAATCTTCAATAGGATTATGTAACGGATCTACGATTTCCAAATTCTCCAAATTGCCTAAAGGAGACACATCCTCAATATCGTTATAGCTCATGTACAATTCCTTTAGATTCTTTAGTTTTTTTAGAGCCGTAATATCATCAATCTGGTTATGACTTATCTCAAGTTTTTTTAAATTCACTAAATTTCCTAGAGGGTCAATATCATCTATATCATTGCTCCTCAAATCCAAACTCTCCAGATTTATAAGACTACTCAGCGGAGTCAAGTCGCTTATTTCATTGGAGGCTAAATTAAGATCCTTTAATCCAATCAAATACTGTAATCCTTCTAAACTAGATATCTCTTCGTTAATTAACTCTAGCTCAGTTATCCCCTCCAGGTCCTTAGAATATATGCTCTCACTAGGTTTGTTTATAATATCCCTTATAGTATCTTCTATAACACTCTCTTCAAACTCTACCTCTTTATTTATTATAACGTTGAAGGTTTCAAAGGCATACTCCTCACCATCGGTCACCCCTATTGTTATATTATGTATTGGTTCGTCTAAGTCCTCTACCGTATATCTAAAGACATCTCCGTAGAGTTCTCCTTCCGTTACCGCATATGTTAAAGAATCACCATCTGGATCTGAGAATACTTCACTTAGATCTATAGTTATAACTTCGCCTTCTTTTGCTATTTGATCATCGATCTCCTTAACTACGATTGGAGGTTGATTAATATAAATTGTTTCAAACTCCATTGTCACAGGATATTTTAGATATTTCCCAGACACCGATTTAACGTTCTGAGTTATATTTATATGATAATTTTCTCCTGCTTCGTATGTATCCTTAGCTACTATAAATACCTCTTTGGCATTCCCTGCATTTAAATTCACAAAAATATCTACTTTTCCACCTGATGAATCCTCAATAAATATATTTTCAGAGTTCACAGTATCTTCATTAAGTGCTTTGTCAAATTTTACTATCCAAACCTTATCTAAAGGTACATCAGTTTTACTATCGAGCTGAACTGCATTTACTGGAATTATTAGTGAAAATGTCAAAATTAATACTAGAACTAAACAACATGCCTTTTTCATTAAATTCTTCCCCCTTTTCCATTTTTCAACAAACTTCTTATTTTATTATAATATAGGAAGAAGCTTTTGTTAATATATACTATTCTATTTTATCAGTCTCATCTATTTCATTTAATTACTTCAAATGATATTTCACCCATATTTTTCTGTCAGTATTGCTTCACTAAAAAAACATATCTTTCAAAAAACTGCTAAAAATGTGTTTTTTTATCCCATTTTCATCCAAAAATACTTTTTGTGTAAAAAATAAACACAAGTTCATTATAATAATAAATTTAATTACAAACAATATTGTGACTTGTTTAAATAATTAATGTATATTTGTATAATAATTATAATTTCATTTATTAAAATAATATTTGATTTACAAAGTCACTTTAAGGCCTAACCCCTACAAACCTTGTTATGACTTGGTTTTTATCTATGTTAAATTTTGGTATTTTTTTGGGAAAATATGTGCTATTACTAAGACTAATATAACTGTTAATTTCAATAAAGCCGTAGAAGAGGGAGACGAACTTGCTAATATTATATTAGTAGCACCAAGCGGCGCTGAAATCACAGCTTCAGGAGCACCAGCAGTTGGAGCAACTTCAGCTAGCTATGCCTTCTCTACACCTCTTACTGAAGAAGGAACTTATACAATAAAAGGTACAAGTGTAACTGCTGAGTACCAAGTAGCCGAAGTAGCATTCTCTATTACAACGGACAAAACAGAGTATAATGCGAATGGTGAAGAAGTTATGATAGTTACTGCAACACTTTATGGTGAAGATGGTAATCCTATAACTGACTTCGCTGGTACAGCAGTATTCCAATCTGAAAAAGGACTTGTATCAGCTCAAGCTCAACAATCCTTTGATGATGGTAAAGTTATATTCAACGTAACTGTACCTAAGCTAGTATTAGATACTCAAGATACTTTAACTGTAAAAATAAACTATGCAGAAAATGATGAGTATAATAACCTAGTATCTTTACCATTAAGCGTTAAATATAACAGATATGATCCTTCAACTGGAGGTCCTGGAAATACAATAGCATATCCAATCGATGCAGTAACTGCTGGTACTTATAATGATAAAGTAGTTGCAGATAGAGTTACTGTTTACGTTAGTGGTGTATTACCAGAGCATCTAGATGATATAACTGCCGGAATAAAGAGCCAGTTGAAAATAGCTGATGATATAGGATTCGGAACATCATTAGTTGTTGACGAAGTTATTCCAGTGTTACTTGGAACAGAATCAGAAGGAAGTTATGCTTTCCATGTTTTATTAGATGTTCCAGACTGGAATGATACTGCTTATGGTTCAGATGTATTAATCAGTGATAACCAATATAACTATTATAAAATAGATAGTTCTGCTGAAAGTATTAAGCTAGCAACTGTTACTGCTGCAGCAGATAAGAAGTTCATGGTAATAGATAAAACTATGCCATCTATTATTGACATGAAAGTACCAAATGCGGAAAATCCTAACTACTTACCGCAGTTAACATTAATGGCTAAATTCTCAGAGCCAATAGATGTTATCACTGCTCAAAATCCTTCAAACTGGAGAATTAACGGTAGAACATTGACTGCAAGTGATGTTGAAATCCGTGTTCTTGATAGTTCTGAAGAAATGAATAGAACTGGAGCTCCTAACTGGAATACTGGTGGATGGAGTACAGTTATGAACGGTAAAGCTATAACTGACTTTGAAGCATTTACTGAAGAAGAAGATGGTAATAGAGAGAGAAATCTTGTTGTAATGAAGTTAACACCATCATTTGCTGCTAACTATATGGAAAGTGGTCAAAATACAATTCAGGCAAACTCAATAGTTGACTGGGCTGGTAATACTGACCTTTCTGACAACAATAAGGTTAATACTCAAAACTTCTACTTCGATTACTCAGTACCTGAGTCTACACCAGGAATTAGTATTGAAATGGATAGTAGTTCTCCTGAGCAATTTGTATTAACATTAAACGAAGCACTTTTCACAGATGCTAATGCTACAAATGCTGTTGATTTAACAACTTATGCAGACTTGTTTGTTGGACTTGTTGAAGTTGATGAAGACAAATACCCTGCTGATGAAAGAGTTAAGTCAACTAATATTACAGATACAATTATTACTTTAGAAGGTACTGATTACGCTATATCTCAGCATCCAGCTGGCGATAATACTTCTTACTTATTAGAATTAACAAAAGACTGGACGAAATTCTTAGATGCTGATGCAAATGGCGATGGTGATTTACTAACAGCTAACAAGTTCTTTGCTAACAAGAGATTAGTTGTTGCTATTAATGGAACAGTATACGATGTATTAGGTAATAAGCTTGCAATAAATACATCTAGTGACCCTGTTGTTGCAGCTACTCCATCAGCAGTTCCTACTGCTGCTGCTCCAAATGAGCTAGCAATATATGACAGTGTAACAATCGATGATGTTCAATTAGTTGAAGATACAACATCTCCATATGTAGTTGATAACTCTTGGTATCACGTTACTAAAGATGCTGATGGTAATGACGTAGTAGATGGTAAGATTGGATTTACTATGAGTGAGCCAGTTCAAATGTTTAAAGCAGACGGTACTCCTGTTATAGTTCCAGGTGTTACAGCTAGTATCCAGCAAGATACTGAAGGTGTTCCAGTTCCAACATTTGAATATAGAAAAGGTGACCTTAGAATAGATGGAGTAATCATATCAGCTGCTGATTTTGATAAGGCTGATAAAACATTTGAAGTTGCACCTGATGTTAATGGAAATGGTGTATATGATGCTGGTACTGATATTCTTGAATCTGGAGATTGGAAATTAATAGTAAGATCAGTATCTGATGACTATGGTAATACATCAGTAACATCAAGCGTTGACTTTACTATCCAAGGTGCAGTAACACCTGATGCAGATGTAGATCCAGTAGTTACTTGGGCATTTGCTGATGATGATGCTGATATAGATGGTGATGGAAACGTTGATGGCGACTACGTATACGTTCTATACAGTACTAAGATGAACCCTCAAGTACTTGATGCTGCTACTTACGATATCAATGGTAAGCAAGTAAATCAAGATGCTGAGATTACAAGCGAATACCTTGGAAATACAGCAAATCCAGTATATGGATCAGCTGAAAGCGTAAAAGATATTCAAGCACAACTTGTTACTATCAAGCTTCCAAGCGATTTCATCGAAGGTGGAGATGACCTTACAGGTGGATCAAATCACCAATCATTAACTTTACCAGGTAGCTTAACAGCAAGAACTGGTGAATCATTACAAGGACCACTTCAATTACAATTAAAGTACGAAGAAGGTCACGGTGCAGGTGCAACAGTTGATACTGATGGATTTAATCTACCAGCTATGGATAATACTAACTGGGGAGATTATACAACTGCTGATGCATACTATGCATACTTACAATCAATTGGTGTAAGCTTTGCTGCTACTGCTGAAACTACTAAAGGGGTTGCAGAAGTTCAGCAAGTTGAGACAGCTACAACAATTGCTGCAGATGTGATTGATGGAAATGGTAACTATGATGTTACAGTAACAGCAGCAGACGGTGGAAACCTAGCAGCTGGAAAAACTATAAATGTTGCAGTTGTAGCGACTGATGATGCAGACGCTGTAGCTGGTAAAGTAAGAACAGCTTTAGGCGCCGATGGAGACGTTACTACATGGTTTGCTGTATCAGGTGCTGGATCAGATATTGTTTTAACAGCTAATACAGCAGCTGCAGATGATACTACTATTAATATCTCTTTAGCTGATGGTACTTCAACTGCTACTACAAGCAATGGTGGTGCTGGTAGTGCATTAACTGCAGTTCCTAATTCAGTTGATACTACAGCTGGTGCAGCAGAAGCAAAAGAAGTAGCAACTACTACTGTAACTGCAGGAGCTACAAGAGGCGGTACAATCACTGTAAACGTTGCTGATGGAACAATTAATCAAGATGTTACAGTTACTGTTACAGCAGGTATGACTGCTGATGAAGTAGCAAATGCTGCTAGACTTGCATTAGCTGCTGACGGAACTGTAAATGGTGCTTACACTGTAACTGGAGCTGGAGCGGAGATTATCCTTACTCAAACTGCTGCTGGTGCAGATGTAGATTTACAAGTTACTTTAAACTAGTATGAGAATGTATGTTGAAAGCTAGTGCTTCAACATCCCTAGTAAAGATTTTAAGAGGGAATTAACCTTTATCGGTTGATTCTCTCTTTTTATAAGTAACAAAAAAATAAAAGGAAATGTAGAGAGCTCAACTAGATACAAATAAAAGATTGGATAAATTAGAAAATGGTCAAGAAGAAATAAAACAGGATTTGAGTGAGATAAAATTAATACAAAAAACAATACAAGAATTTATGTTGAGTACGGAGAAAGCTATTGAAGTATATGACCAAGACTATAAATTTATTGAAAAAATTAAAGAGTGTTCTCGGTAAATAAAACTAATAGAAGAGATCTGTTAGTTTTTTCTTTTTCCTTTTTTTTCTTTTCCCTTGTTTCTTACTTTCACTTCCACTACAGTTGTTAAGTAACTGATAATTAACAGGTGAGTTGCTGATGATATAAAATCAGGTTTATCATTAGCAAAGCTTAAATCTTTACGTATCACAGTAAAATCAGTTTATTCAGAGCTACCGTTATCGTTTTTACTGTTAGTCTTTTCCAGTAACATCTTCATATCAATACTTATTTACATGTTATCATGGTAATAGCAAAGTAACTAAAAATCTGTTATTTTTTACCTAGTAACAATTAAATTCACACCAATACCTTTGCTAGTCTTTTCAATGTTCTCAAGAGATTGCATGTGTGTAATCTACCAAGATGTTACCATCATGAGTAACATACCACCTGTTCTTCTACTAAAAGTAAACACACACAAACTAACCCCCTTCCCCTTTAGGCATGAAATCTCTTTAATTCTTAAACTACCATCAATTTATTTCTTCTATAAAATTTTAACCTATTACCTTATGTTCCGAATCCATTCTATCTATTCCATTATTTTATATATTCATTTTTTTAAAACCCAATGGTTAAATAAGGATTTTATTCCAATAAAATAGAAAAAAGTGACAAAATATCGTCACTCAATCACACTTTTTATAGCTCATTATTCCATTTTGCAGCACATGATACTATTTATGTAAAAAAACAACGCATATTAATTATAATAATAAAGTATATTGCAAACAATAAAGAATATTAGTTAGATAATTAATGAACAAACTCAAAAACATTATATTTTACTTTGTTAAAATAATATTTTATTTACAAAGTTACTCAGAGGCCCAACCCCTACAATCATTGTTATCACTCAGTTTTATCCGTGTTAAATTCTGTAAGTTTTCTGGTAAAATATGTGCTATTAACACAACAACAGTTACAGTAACACTAGAAACAGATGTTGATGTTACTGAAGCAGGTAAAACTGAGAATTACATAGTTACAATCGGTGAAGAAGCTGTATCTGTAACTTCAGTTACTTATACAGCTAATACCAATACAGCGGTTCTTTCAGTTGACTTAGACGGAAAAGCAGGTATTGTAAGCGTTAACGGTGTAGCAGCATCTGTAAGCGTAGATTACGAAAAGCCAACAATGACTGCTGTACAAGCACTTAACAATAAAACTTTATTAGTGACATTTAGCGAATCAGTAGATGATGTACAATCATTAACAGCTGGTAACTATACTCTTTATAACAAAGTTACTGGACAATCTGATGTTCTTAATGCTGCAGCTGGAGCTAACAACGTTGAAGCAGTAGCTGCATTTGCTAACACAGAAAAGACTCAAGTTAAAATCACTATCTTATCTGTTGGTGCAAGTGTTAACGGGTACCCTGCGGGAGGGCTATCTAATATAGATTATATCTTATACGCATCAAATGTGCAAGATAGAGCGACAACACCAAACACGATCGTAGCTGCTTCTCCAGCAGAATTTGCAGGAACTTTAACTCCTGATACAGCTGGTGCAAACTTATTATCATCTACTTTCAATACAGCTACTGGTGATGTAACTCTTCAATTTGACAAAGCTGTTACAGTTGCTTCTCCAGCAGATGATAAGATATACTTTGAAGCTGGATCTACAAAGGTTTACTTAAAGAATGCAACTGACTATACTGGAATTGCTGGTTCAGCTGGAGATACTAAAGTATCATTTACTGTAGATACAACTGCTGGAACTGGAACTTTAGCTCAAATAAATGCTTTAACAGGAGATTTAACAGTAGTAGCTGAAAAGGGAGCATTTACAGATGGAACAAATGAATCTGAAGCTGTTACTTCAACTCCTACACTAACTCAGCCTCCTGTATTATTAGGGGTAACCTATGATGAAAACACAAACACTGCTGTATACAAGTTTAGCAAAGCTATAGATGTATCAGAAATAACAACTTTCGCAAGCAAGTTTGCATTAGGTGGAGTTGACATCGATGCTAACTCAGCTGCAACATTCAATACAACGGCAGACTCTACTGATTTATCATTTACACTTAGCTTCGCAGATGCTCAAGCTGTTGAGACTGCATTAAGAGCCGGAACTCTTACTGCTGCTGTAGATGCTTCATCAGTTCAAGACGCAGATGGTAATGGAAATGCTGCTGTAAGTTCATCAGTAGTATTAACTGCAGGAACTGACTACGTTAAAGATGAAACTGCTCCAACTTTCACTAGCGCAACTTACAAAGCTGACACTGATACTTTAGAGCTTGTATTTAGTGAAGCTTTAAGAGCTACTGTTGGAGATTACACATTAGCTAATATAGAAATATATGAAGATACTGACGGAGTTGAAGGATTAGTTATCGCTGACGATACTAAGCTTGGTGACTTTAGTGACTTCAGTGCTGCTGCGAACACAAATAATCACGGTGCAATTCAAAATACATTCAACAAGGCAGATGGAACTGATGCAACAGCAACTGACGAAATGACTACTATTTACTTAACAGACGAAGATGGTGGTGCTGAAGAGCTTCACGACGTAATA
This sequence comes from Wukongibacter baidiensis, assembly GCF_050888315.1. Lineage (NCBI taxonomy): Bacteria > Bacillati > Bacillota > Clostridia > Peptostreptococcales > Caminicellaceae > Wukongibacter > Wukongibacter baidiensis. The sequence goes on along the minus strand of NZ_CP138202.1, from coordinate 4,160,044 downwards.
GAAGGCGCTACTGGCGACGTATACCTTGTTATCAAGGCAGACGCTGTAAAAGACCCATCAGGAAACAAAATTGCTGCTGATACTACTGTAAAAGTAACTAACATAGATGTTTCAAATTCAACTGCTGTAACAGCTGATACTACAATTGCTGTAGCTAACGCTGGTGTATTCGATGTTGAGTTCAAGAATGCTAGCGGTGCAGTAGCTATGGATCCTACTACAGCAGGAGATGCTTCAAAATACGATGTATACTTAACTGCTAACCCATTAAACAAAATTGCTGTTAAGTCAGTTAAATTAAATGCTGATAACACTGTTGCAACATTATTCTTAGAAACTCCAATGACAGAATCAGCTTCAGCTTTATACAGTGTTAAGACTTCTGGAATCTTAACTGCTACTTCAGAAGCTGGAGACGTTACAACAGCTGAAACTGTTGACCAAGGTAACGATGGAGATACTACTTCTTTATCAGCTACTCAAAACTTAGTATTAACTGATAAAGATACTTCTGGAACTGTAAGTGCGGGAGACGAAATCGCAATTACATTCAACGAAGCTGTAGTATTACCAGCAGACCTTAACATTACTGATTTAACTGTAGACAACGCTCACGCATTAGGTAACTCTACATTTGCTTTAGGTGAAGATCAAGCTACACTTACAATCACAGTTGGTTCATCTGCTACAATAGCAGTTGGAGATACTATAACATTCCCTGTAACAGTAAAAGATTACGAAGGTAACGCTTTAGTAGCTGGAGCAGCTCAAACAACTAACGCAATGACAGTGTCAGGTAATGTTGCTCCTAAGATTTCTAAAGCAGTATTTGCAGATGCTAATGGTGATGGAGCTGTAAGCACTGGTGATACTCTTGCTGTTAAATTTGATCAAAATATCAAATTAGCTGATGGAAAAACTGCTACTGACTTAATAGATGATATAGTTGAAACTGGTACTACATTTAGTGCTGCTGTTATATCTGGAGATACTGTAACTTTAACTGTTGATACTGCAGCATTCGCTGTTGGTGACAACGTTGATGTTAATGGTACACCTGCAAACGTAGATGTAGTTAACTCTTGGGGAACTAAGGCTGCTACAACTGCTGTAGCTGTAACTTCTGATGATACTACTGCTCCAAAGGTTACTGCTTTCGAATATGACTCAGCAAACAATAAGTTAATCGTATCATTTGATGAAGCTGTTAACTTAGCTGGAACAGATGCTGATGATATAGCTAAGATGATCGATAGTAAATTAACCTTAGATAGTGGTACTCTTGGAACAGTTTCTGCTGCTGCATTAGTCGCTGGCGACAACACAAAGGTAGAAATCACTTTAACAGGTGAATCAATTGACCAATTTACTACTATCACAGTTTCTGTTGGAGCATTTGACGTAGATGCTACGACTGGTACTGATGGTACAAATGAAGTAGTACAAGATGCTTCATTAAATAAGGCAGTAAGAAATCAAGGTACTGCTTACTCTATAACAATCAAGTAATTAATTAACTTTTGATTCGAATAGATAATTGTATTATAAAAATCACTGAGGGCGAAAAATCTTCAGTGATTTTTTTATATAAGAAGTTTTCTATTTCTATAGCTTTGAAATATGTCTATTCCTTGTCTCATTAAATATGTTTGTGGCCTTAATACCATCAATCACTCCCTGTCTATAGAGTATTTGAAAACATTGCATTTCTCTAAAATTCCTCTTTTCTTCATACTGAAATAGTAGGTCTTTATCCTCCTCAGACAATGAGTGTAGTATCTTTTTAAAATATGTAGCACATTCTTCTCCTAGTTTTAGAATTTTAATGTTATTGTTTACTATCTGCTCTTCTACTTCAATTGCTCTATCTACTATGAAGTCTTCAAAGTATGCTTCAATTTCTTTTTTCATGAAGGTATCCCCCTTTATTTGCTTTACTTTATAGTCTTTAAATCTACTTATGATTCATAAATATCAAACATAGATTTCACGTACAATGAATTAAAGATATTATATATTCATAAATTATGAATGTCAATATTTTATTTCACTTTTCATGAAATCAAAAGAATTATAAATGATTTAGTGATAAAATAATTTCATAAATGATGAAAAAAGGAGCTATTATGAACAAATCAATATTAGGGGATAGATTAAAAAAGCTTAGAAAAGATAAAAAAATAACTCAAAAGGAATTAGCAAAAATATTAAATATTCAAAATACAACTTTATCTCAATATGAAAATGGGGTAAACGAACCAAACGATGAAATGAAAGTTAAAATAGCTGACTATTTTGGTGTTACAATAGACTACTTATTAGGAAGATCGAATGTAAAGCAGATAAATGCTGACATTGATAAAGAAGCAAACGAATTAGCCGATGAAATTATTGAGATCTACATACAGAAGGGCAAAATAAAAAGAGGTGAAAAGATCACCCCGGAGCAAAGAGAAAAAATCTTGAAAGAGATTGAACTATTTGTTGATATGTCTAATAAGCTTGAAGATATTTAATTTTCTAATACAATATCTTAGAGCTTATTTTTATTTATATTCCTTTTCACGCTTTGGTCTTAATTGATGTCTATAAGTCTTCTCATATTTGAATATAAAAAAACTATAGATATAGATTCTATAGTCTTATGATTTCAAGCTTCATATTTCCATTTTAAGCGATTTTTTAGTCCTTTAGGTACAAAGATATGTCTTTCATGATAAAACTCTTTAGAAAGTTCTTATAGAGCCGTTTAAAAAGGACATATTATATTCTTATGCTTTTTCAATAACACGTCTGCCTAGTCCCGTTATTCTTGCAAGTTGCCTTATAGATATATCTTTTTCCTTAAGCTTTCTTATTATGGCATCCCGTTCAGTTTTGCTCATTTGCTGTAGCATTTGAGGGTTATCTAGATGTACAGTTTCTTTTATTATTTTCTTTGCTTCTTCATCGGACATAGGTCTTTTTCTGAAATTAACGTCTAAGCATTTATCTTCATTAACTTCATTCATAAACTCTCGAAAAATATCTTTAGCTTTGTTAAGATTAGTGTTTAGTATGTTATATATAAATCCTATATTTATTAGAGTACTTTTCCCTTCAACATAGTCTCCATAGCTGCTCCATTTGTATTTATCTATCGACTCTACCATTCCTGCTTTTAGAGGGTTTTGGTGGATATATCTTAAAACCACCATCAGATATTTGTCATCTTCAACCTTTTCGCTTTTATATCTATCCTGGAATAGATGGCCATATCTTTCATACTTTATGTTGTACCAATAAACATAGCTTACACCGATTCTTTTCATAGTGTTTGAAATTGGCTCCTTGCCTTCTTTAATGAGTAAATGAATATGATTACTCATTAAGCAGTACCCATAGACCTCGTATTCGCTTACTTTCTTATATTTTTCTAAGGTTTCTATAAATTTCATTCTATCTTCATCATCATTAAATATATCCTGCTTGTTTATTCCCCTCAACATGATATGATATATGCCTGTACTGCTCTTTTCCCTTGCTTTCCGTACCATTCTCAGCACCTCGCTTTTTTCTCAATATATCATATCTCTTTTTAGGTGTCAACAGAACCGTCCCCTTGTCACATTGAAATAAAAACCCTTACACAATTAAGCATAAGGGTTTTATTCTCTACTCTTTCATTCTAGTTAGAATTTATTGAGTAAAATATTCCACTTTTATTAGTTAGTTGTTAATGTTGGAGAAACTCCAAATCCAACTGCTGGCTTAGAAGTATTTCCAACTGCATCAGTTACATGACCTGAACCTGCAGGAGTCAAATTAACTGAAGTTATATTAGTCAAGTCAGTAGTATATAATGTATCTGTACCAGGTGTAACCGTTACAGTATAAGTAACTACATTTCCACTCACACTTGTTGCCATAGCAATATCTGGAGTACCGTTTAATAATGCTGTAGTTCCTGTATAGAATATTAAATCTGTCGCATCTGCTGAAACCGGATTAACATTTTCACTAAAAGTAACCTTAACCATATCTCCAGTTTCAAATTTAGCTCCAGTCTTTCCAACTGCTTTTTTAATTTCAATTCCAGTTACCTCTGGTCTAGTCACATCATCAGCTGTTATAGCAACTGGTGTTTGAGTACTATCACCTTGATTACCCCATAAATCTTTAACAGTTGCTGTAGCTCCAAATGTAACTGTTGCTGATGCAGCGTCTAGAGTTGTTCCAGTTGCAGCACCGTCAAGCTGCACTCCAGTTCCTAAAGTTACTCTTATAGTTCTAGCATCTAAGTATTCTGCTGAAGCTCCAGTTCCAAATTCATCACTTGCATCAGCAAAACCTAATCCACCAGCACCTAATATATCTGAAGCATTTATTGAGCGGTCTAAGTCTTCACTAAATGTTAATGTTACTGTATCACCTGTATCTACCTTACCGTCATTTACTGTATCTTCGTACTTAGCTTCAGTAATTTCTGGCTTAGTTTCATCCGCCTTCTTTATTTGTAAAGCTGCAGATTGCTGAGAATTAACACCAGTTAAACTCTTAATGTGTGGAGTTGCTTCTTGAGTTATAGTATCGTCAAATTCAATATCTTCACCTGTACCTAAAGTTATTACTACTTTATTTTCAGCAGCACCTGCAACAAAAGTTGCTCCTGTACCAAACACACGCGCTGAAGATAATGTAAAGTCATCCTTATCAAGACTATCTACTACTATTGCTTCATCAAAAGTAAGTGTTAAAGTATCACCCGCATCTACATCGTAGTTGCCATTAACATCTTTAAAAGCAACTGCTGTAGCTTGAGGTGCAGTAGTATCTGTACTATTAGAAACCACCCAAGTCGCAGTATTATTACTTGTATCTACTGCAACATTACCAAACTTAGAAAGAACATTAGTAGCTTTAACTGTATAAGTAACACCTACTTGACCTTCTTCATTAGTTTCTACTACAACAGTCTTTTCATCTGATAATAATGATGCTGACTTTATAGTAAGATCAGCTGAGCCAGCTGCTGTTATAGCATAGTTAGCTAATTCTTCTGCACTAGCTTCTGTTACCTCTTTGTTAAAAGCAATTTTTATTTTGCTCTTAGATAGTTGAGTAGCTGTAGCTGTTAAAGTTGGAGCTGTCTGGTCTATATAAGAAAGCGCTACTGCATTCTCAGAAGAAACTACTACTGACTTATTGCCACTACCATCTACAAGAGCATCTTTGCTCATATATACTTTGGAATCAGAAGTAAGGTATTGATCTTCTGCGTCTGCAACTGCTAAAGTATCATTTACACCATTAGCTGTTCCTTCAAATACTAGAACATTTCCATAACCAGCTGCAGGAGAAGTTAAGTCTGCTGCATCTAGAGTTATATCTCCAGTTACTGCTGCTCCAGCAGAATCCACAAGGTTAGTAATTTTTATTGTTCCTAGTGATGCAGTATCTACTGGCTCACTGAAGTTAAGAATAAGTTTATTTCCTGTTCTGTTGTAGCTTCCTGATGTAAGTGTTGGAGCTACAGCATCAGCAGTAAATGTAATTCCTACTGTACTAGTTTGAACTTGCTTACTATCTGTTGTCACAAAAGTAGTATTTTGAGTTAGTGTAAGAGTTCTTGATGTAACACCAGAAGCTTCAAATGCAACTGTATTAGCATCTTCAGCTAATTTAACACTTACAGTTGTTCCATCATCAGTTGTTTGAACTATATCAGCTGTATCAAACGCTATATTTGGTCCTGCTGAAGAAGAGAAAGCTAACTGACCAATTGTAAGTGTTGATACATCAACAGGCTTAGTAAATTCTACTGTCATTACGTTAGATTGTGCATCGTAAGCAGCTGCTTTAAGCTGAGCTGTACTCGCTAAAGAAACTGTTGCAGCAGCCATATTATTCTTAGCTATATCTTGAATAGCTCCTTCAGCTACTACTAAGCTAAGATCTTCTCCAAGAGCTGCTATAGCTGTTTTATTTGCTGAAGATGGAGTTATTACCATTGAGCTTGTAGATGGGAATGTTGCTACATCATTAACACCAAGTACAACACTTGTAGTTCCATCTGTTACTGTAAATTTCGTTTTATCAAGAGATGATTGACTTACATCCTCTGAGAAATTAACAGTTACTTTTTGAGTTATGTTATCGTATTCTGCATCCTTTATTGTCGGAGCTATAGTATCGGCAGCCGCACTACCATCGAACTTGATGTATTGTAGCGGGTTTTTAACAGTTGCATCAGCAACTGAAGTTACTGCATCTTTGTTTATTTTTAGAGTATATTCACCTAGACCCATAGCTGTGTCTGATTTTATTTCATACTTTTTATCCGTTATCTTGGTTACTATATAGTTAGCTGCAAACGGTGTTCCAGCCGGATCAGTTATAGAAAAATCTGCATTGTCAAAACCTGTAACATCTACAGTAAAGTTAATTTCTAAATCAGTAGCATTAATAGCACTTACACTGCTAACAGTTAAGTCACCTGTTTCGTCAACAATCGGAGTTCCACCAGGATTCTCAGCGTTAACTAATAAATCTAATCCATCAACAACAACTTGCTCCTCAGCGTCAGTTAAAACTCTGTTGTTGTCCTTAGCGTCCACCATTGATCCGCCAATAAGTGAGTACAACTTAAGATTTTCGAATCCATGCTCGTCTAATCCTGCTTGTAAGAATGCATTGAATGCATCTGTGTCAGCGAAAGCGTACTGTAAATCATATGCATCGTCTCCAACAACTAAGTAGTCAGTTGGTAGTTCAGCCGCAGCGAAAGCTGTAAATCCGCTACCTGCAAATAAACTAGCAGCTAAACCTAATGAAGCGATTTTTTTATAGTTCTTCATAGTTGTGTAGCCCTCCTTATATTTTAGTACTTTAATATTTTTTTATACATCTTGCGATGCCCTTAATACAATTATCGGTTATTTTATTCAGTTATTCAATGGTAATTACTTGTAAATATTCTATTTCTTGCTCGTTGTCATTTACTTTAGCAACAACAACATCTTCGTTACTGTATTCTTTATCTTGTAGTTTAAAGGTTCCAATTACTTCGTTGTTAGCATTAACAATTGAAACAGTTAATGAGTCAGCTGATAAAGATATGGAATTATTTCCACCAATTGGTGTTACATCATCTTCTTTATCACCTAAGTAAAAACCATTTGCATCGTCTAAATCAGTTACACTATGTACAGTAACATTAAAGATTTTACTTGTTCCAAACGCTAAAGTATTTGCAGTAACAGTGGCTTTAGCAGCTTGAAATTCAGGAGGTAGTTCTACTTCTGTTCCAGAAGGATTTTCCTCATCTATAAGTGTGTCTACACCTGCCATAAGTTGAGCAACTTCATTTTCATCAAGTGGTTCTTCTGATCCAGGTGGTAAATATGAACCGCCAATAACAGCACATAATCCTGAAATCTCTCCACCACCTACTAGATAATCATTTAAGATATCATTAAACTCAGTAGGGTTTGAAAAGGCATATGTCAAACCAACAACATTGTTACCAATAACGAAAAAGTCGTTTGGTAAATTAGAGGCAGCATTAGAAACTATACCCATAGACATGAACATAATAACAAGCGTAATAACTAGACTTGTTACTCTCATTTTTCCTTTTGTCACTTATTGTAGCCCCCTTTTATTATATTGTATAACTGTAGAATAGCTAGTCACTACTCTACAGTTATACATGTTAGTTGCTTATACTAGTCTATTTTCTTCAATTACTCTAAAGTAAGATCTACTTCAGTATCTCCATCAGCGATATCAGCAGTAGCTAATAAGTCTCCATCTGCATCAAATACATACATAGTAACTGAGTCACCAACTACAGATGCACTATCAACGTCACCGATGTCAACTTTCTCAGCATCCTCAGCACCTACTGTGAACTGAGCAGCGTCGTCTAAACCGTCAACACTGTTTAAAGTTACGTTGAATACAGTACTTGTTCCGAATGGAAGAGTTTCAACAGTAACGTCAGCAGTAGCTACAGCTTCTTCTGTTACAGTTACTTCTACTTCTACAGTCTCAGTTTCGTAACCAGTCTTCTTAGCAGTTACAGTGATTGTAGCAGTACCTTCAGCAACAGCTGTGATTTCACCGTCTTCATCTACAGTAGCAACATCTTCATCGTCAGATTCGAATGTTACATCTGCACTTGATGGATCAACAGTTACTTCGATATCAGCAGTATCGCCTACTTTTAAAGTAACATCTTCATCTTCTACTTCTAAATCCATGTCTTCTTTGTCAGCGTCATACTTATCTTCGTCTTCTAAGTCTGCTTCTTCAACATACTTGATAACTAGGATTTCTCCATCCTTCATAATGAACTCAAGAGCGTCTCCTTCTTCTAACTTGTTAAGGTTCTTAGACTCGTCATCGTAGTAGATAACTGCATCGTCATCAACTTTGTACTCTTCTACGTTGCTTTCGCTACCAACATAAAGTTCTATGTCGTCGCCATCTTTGTCTTTGAACCAGATATTTACTTCACCTTCATCAAGACTTCCGTAATGCTCGTTATCATCGTAATCTTCATCGATTTCTTTAAGCTTTAATTCTCCACCTCTTAATACAAATACGATTAGAGATTCGTGTCCAGCATCTTTAATTGCATCTTGATCATCATCATCTGTTACTTTGTATTCTTGTTCACCTTCACCAAATACGTCAACTGTTACAGTGTACGCATCGTCATCAGTTTCGTAGCTTACAAGGTAACCAACATATGAATCATCATCAGCTACTTCATCATAGTTGTCTACGAAAGCTAATAATTCGATTTCATCGTCTTCATCTTCGTCAGTTACGATAAGAGCTTTAACTGCGTTGTTTGAATCTGCACTTGGGATATCAAGATCTTTAAAGTCATCCCACTTAAGAACATCTAAATCGTCATCATCATTATCTCCATTATCTTTGTACTCACTGTAGTCGATATATAGAGAATCAGCTTGATCGAAGTAGTTGTCAGAATCTTCATCTTCTACGTTATCTTTGTTGATTTCGTCTAATGTAACGATTTGTGCATTGTCACCTTCTGCTTCTTCAGAACTTGCATCGTAAACCTTAGCTATTACATCAACTGTTCCATCATCTTCTAAATCGTATTCGATGATGTCACCCTTAGCAAGATCTTCGAATTCAATACCATCTTCATAATCGTCTACATCGTAAACAATAGTGTCACCAGTTTCAGTCCATAATTTTAACTCATCGTCTAAACCTTGGTCTGTCTTAATAACAACAGCGTAGTTACCAGTTGTAGCATCAACGTCAGTTGAGAATAATGCTACTCTACCTTTAGTATCTAAAACTAATTTAACGTCTTCATTGTATACATCTTCAAAGATATCATCTAAATCTTCTGCTTTTCCAATTCCTTTTAGAGAATCCATTTCATCTAGTGAATAAGCAAATCTACTTGCTAGATAGTAACTGTCTTCGCCTAGGTAAACTTTACCTCTACTTTGACCTTTACCAGATTCACCTCTTTTAACTTTTGTTAATTCACCAGCTACAGTTGCAGCTCTCTTAACCATTACATAAGCTTTGTCATCGTCTTCGCCATCTTCGTAGAAGTAGATAACATCGTCTTTTTCAATGTCTGCTAATTCGATTGAAGCTCCGTCTGTTGTGTAAACATGGAACTCATCATAATCATCAAGATCTAATTCTTCACCAGTGTTAACATCTGTAGTATAAGTGTCAACGTACTCGATCATCTTGTCATCTTCATTTACTTCTTCAACGATACCGTTTTGAGTTTCAAATACAGCAACGTCAACGAAAGTAACTTTACCTTTTTCAAGTACTACATTACCAAATGCATAAGACTCGTCACCATTTTGTGGGTCATACTCTTGTAATAATTCTGTTAAGTTGAACATTAATTCTTCATCTTTATCAAACTCAATGTCGTCAGTTCTGTCTTCGTTGTTGATGTAAAGTTGTACGTTTTCATCAAACTTGTAGTATTTTCCTTCACCACGAAGTAAGATTTTACCATCGTCATCTTTACCTTGATCAGAAGTTGCGTCTCCTTCATAACCATCTTCGTAAGCTATACCTCTGTAGTAGCTTGATTCTGGTGTTTCAACTTCTGTGAACATTAATTCATCACCATCAAAGTATCCAGTGATTTCTAATCCTATTAATGCTTCTGCATTAACAGAACCTGTGAATTCAACTTCTATTTCATCTTTTTCATCGTAGTTAACGCCATCGATTCCTACTTTGTCTTCTAAAGCTAATAATCTTAACTCATCAGCTTCTAACTTGTCGTCTAATCTCTTAGTAGCGATAACTCTAATATCTTCTACCTTGTCAATGTCAAGCTTATCTTCTAATAAAGATATGTTTGACTCTTCATACTTGATTGAATCTCCGTCATAAGTGTCAACTTTGATTACATCTGCATCTAAAGTGTTGTTTACCATTACAGCAACTGAACCTCTATCAGCAGTTCCTGATGGAGCAAAGTTAACGTCGTCAGTAATGTCTAACTCAGCAGCCTTAGCTACGTAGTTTCCTGGCCATGATCCTGGAAGGAACTCATCTTTGTATCCTAAAGCTCTTACAAGCATAGTGATAGCTTCACCATAGCTTACTTCTTTAGTTGGCTTGAAAGTTCCATCTGGGTAACCTTTTAATACTCCTTGACCTATCGCTGTGTTAACGTATCCTGAAGACCATCTGTCAGCTTCTACGTCAGCGAATTGAGTAGATCCTTTAGCAGCTTCAGCAGCTGTTCCTAATCCTAAAGCCTCTACAACTAATTTAGCGAATTGCTCTCTTGTTACTTTCTTTTCTGGATGATATTTACCATCGTCCATACCATTTACAATACCAAATGCGGCTAATCTTTGTACAGCTTCTTTTACTGCTTCGTTTTCGATATCTGCAGTAAGATCACTAGCTGCGAAAGCCATGCTCATTGATCCTAGTACTAATGAAAGTACTAAAACTAAAGATAGTATCTTTCTCATGTTTCATTTTCCTCCTTTAAAATTTTCAATTTGTCTTAAGGGGTTAATAAAATTTGTCGTTCCACCCTCCCCTTAGCAGGATGAAGGACATAATTCCTATAGAAGTGAGGAAAATCTCTTTTTGAGTCTTTTCTTCACATTCTAAGCTAGATTATAACACCCATCAAATAGGCAGTCAATGTAACAAGCCTTAATGTAATAAAACTGTAACACTAAGCCCCTTACCTAATGATGTTTGGTGTGGTGTCCAAAACTACATAACTAATTATACTCTAAAAGCTCTTTAATTACCATTACAGTATTATTACATTTAATTACATAGGGGTTACATCTCTCCTTTTTGAGTATGTCCACACACGTTATATATATTCTATTAAACATAAAAAATTCCTGCAAAATCTTTAAAAATGATAGTGTTTTTTGAGTAATAATAGAAATGACAATAGATATTTCGAAATGTCATGTGATTAAAATAGGACTAAATCCCTATGCATGCTAGGAATTTAGTCCATTAGACTCTCTTTATATATATTTTTTTGTTTTTTCTTACTTAATTAGATGTTTTTAAGTACTGCCTTTACGAAATCTTTAAATAACGGATGAGGTCTCGTTGGTCTTGATTTGAATTCTGGGTGGAATTGTCCAGCCACAAACCAAGGGTGATCCTTAACCTCTACTATCTCTACTAGTCTTTCGTCCGGAGATATCCCACTTATTATAAGTCCCTTTTCATTTAATATATCTCTAAAGTAGTTATTGAATTCATATCTATGTCTATGTCTTTCATATATAAGATCTTCCCCATATGCACCATGAGCTTTTGTTCCTTCGTATACTTTACATGGATATACTCCAAGTCTCATGGTACCACCCATATCTTCTATATCCTTTTGATCCGGCATTAGATCAATAACTGGATTTGATGTCTCAGGGTTTAGTTCAGAGCTATGGGCATCAGCTAGGCCCGCTACATTTCTTGCAAATTCAACTACCGCCAGCTGCATTCCAAGACAAATCCCTAGGAATGGTATCTTGTTTTCTCTTGCATATTTTGTAGCCGTTATTTTACCTTCTACCCCTCTATCACCGAATCCACCGGGCACAAGTACTCCATCGACATCCTTTAATAGCTCGTCTACATTTTCTTCATTTAAATGCTCTGAATGCACCCAGTCGATTTCTACTTGGGCTTCACTTGCTATTCCTGCGTGCTTTAATGCTTCTGCAACGGAAAGATATGCGTCCTTTAATTCTACGTACTTTCCTACAAGGGCTATCTTAACCTTAGACTTAGGGTTCATCTCTATGTCAACTATCTTCTTCCACTCTGTTAAGTCAGGCTCACCGCAGCCTAGGTTTAATCTATCGCATACTATTTGTGGTAGCCCCTCTTCTTCTAATAACAATGGAACCTCATATAGGGAATTTGCATCTAGATTTTGAACTACGTTATTAGGGTCAAGGTTACAGAATAGACCTATTTTATCCTTGATCTCATCGGATATAGATTTTTCTGTTCTACATACTATCACATCGGGTTGGATACCTATTTCTCTAAGTTGTTTAACACTGTGTTGAGTAGGCTTTGTTTTTAATTCTCCTGCCTTTCCAAGGTACGGGATTAATGTTAGGTGTATATACATTATGTTTTCCTTACCTACCTCGTACTTTATCTGTCTTATGGCCTCTAAAAATGGTAAACTCTCTATATCTCCTACTGTACCACCGATTTCTGTAATAACTACGTCGGGGTTACTTTCTCGGCTTACTCTGAATACCCTACCCTTTATTTCGTTTGTTATGTGGGGGATTACCTGTACTGTTGCTCCTAGGTAGTCTCCTTTTCTTTCCTTATTAAGTACTGACCAGTATATTTTTCCCGTTGTAACGTTGCTGTATTTGTTAAGGTTAATATCTATGAATCTTTCATAGTGGCCAAGGTCTAGATCTGTCTCTGCTCCATCCTCTGTAACGAATACTTCTCCATGTTGATATGGACTCATGGTTCCTGGGTCTACATTAATGTAGGGGTCAAATTTTTGGATTGTAACTTTAAGTCCCCTCGCCTTTAATAGTTGTCCTAATGATGCTGCTGTGATTCCTTTGCCAAGTGATGAAACTACGCCGCCGGTGATGAAGATGTACTTAGTCGACATTTTTAACATTCCTCCTGTAAGATTTTGGGTTTTAAGTGGGATATTTTATCTTTTTTCAAAAAAAAGTGAGAGGTCACCCCCACGGGTGACCTACCTGTCCTCGTTTTCTCTATGGATAATAGCCTTATAATTAATAATGTTTCAGTAAAATGTTGTTGTAATCTCTATTTCACTGAAACAATTCGGCTATTACCTTTATTGGCAGGGCACCCTATGTGGGTGCTCTTATAGTTTGTTTTGTTGTTTTTCATTTTAATAACTAAGATATTATATAATGTAGGAAAAATGAAGTCAAGGGTATATTTGAATTTTGAGGAGAAAGTGTTGCGTGGTAAATTGTGGAGGATTAGCTGTTAGCTACTAACTGCTTATTGCTAGGGTTTTGAATATGCTTTTTGGGTCTTTGAGAGTGCAGTTTTTTGCTTAATAGCCAGTGAAAAGATGACACGGGGACAGGCCCCCAGACACACTGGGATACGCGTGTCAGATGGGCCAGTCCCCGAGTCACCTTTTCGTCCTCGTAGTTATGTATTGGCTCTAGGGAATATGAGATGCTTTAATGCTTTAGTTGTATATAAACAACTAAAGAACGGTCATAGACCGTTCTTTATAGTTCTTTTTATCATTCTCTTGTGTTTTGAAACTTAATGGGTTCGACCCTAATCCTAGTAGCTAGAAGCTAGTGGCTAGCAGCTACTCTCCTTGAACTACCTCTATAGCTTTCTGAAGTTGTAGGTCTTCTGTTCCGTTGCTATATATTTCTATGGCTCTTTCCATTAGTTTGTCCTTTGTAGTGAAGTCTAGTGTTCCATACGGGTATAGTCCTTCGGATTCTTGGAATTGCTTTAATGCTTCGAAGGTCTTTTCGTCCATTATTCCAGTAACTTCAACTTCGTAGCCTATATATTCAAGTCTTTGTTGAGCTCCGTATACGTTTAATCCTTTGTCGTCCTTCGTTGGTTTTACGTCTTCTATCATAGGAACGAAGTCCTTTATATCATCTTTATTTTCTGCTGTAGTGTTTTCTATTACTATATCAGGGGTTAAGCCTACGCCATCTATCTTTCTCTCGTCTGGAGTAAGATACTCGGCTATCGTAAGTTTAAGTCCTCCACCATTTGACATAGCTAAAACGTTTTGTACTGTACCCTTACCGTAGGTTTGAGTTCCGATTATCGTACCGGATTCTGTGTCCTGAACGGCTCCTGCAAATATCTCTGATGCGCTGGCGCTACCACCGTCTACCAATACGGCTAGTGGCTTATCTATTTTTTCACGCTTTGATTTATAGGTAGTCTTCTTATCTCCTTTATGTTCTATATGAACGATTGGCGATTTATCAGGTACAAAGTAATCTGCTACTTTAACAACCTCAGAAAGTGAACCTCCTGGGTTATTCCTAAGATCAACTATAAAACCCTTTACATCCTTTTCTAAAAGCTCATCTACTGCTATCTTAATGTTCTCGCTCGTATTGTTATTAAATGTAAGTATTCTTATATATCCGATATCACCTTCAATAACTTCATGTTCAACTGGGTTTACTTTAATGATATCTCTAACTATATCGAAGTATTGTATTTCTGTACTGTTTCCCCTCATTATACCAAGTCTTACCTTAGTATCTTTTTCTCCCCTCATAAGGTGTATTGCACTCTCAAGGTTATAGTCTGAAATGTCAATATCATCAACATATTTTATTACGTCTCCCGCCTTTAGTCCTGCTCTATCTCCAGGCGTTCCTTCTATTGGCGCTATTATTGTTATCCTATCGTTTCTAATCCCTACAGATATACCTATACCTGCAAAGGTTCCTGATGAGTCTACATTAAAGCTTTCAAAGTCCTCAGGGTTAAAGTAGTTACTGTGCTTATCTAGGACTTCAAATACTCCGTTATATGCGCCCTCCATTAACTCTTCTTCTGTAATGTCGTATTTGTATTTCACCTGTATATACCTTACTAGTGAACCTAGATAATCTAGTCTATCCTCTAGATTTTCAAAGGTTTTCGTTGCTTCTTCTGCATATATAAGCCCTGTTGCTAGTATAGTTACTACTAGTACCATTGCAATGGATAATCTGCTTATTCTGCTTCTTTTCATGGTCTTTCCTCCCCTAAGTTAAAGTTTAATGATTAATGTTAAGTATATATAATACGATAAAGATCTCACATTCTGGAGATTTGACATCCAGCGTTTCTGAGGATGGCAAATCTCCAGAATGTAATAGATTTTTCGTAACTTATATATTTTAGCACACTATTATTTTACAGTTCTGTCTTATAAGTTGCAAGCTTGATGGTGATGTAAATATTGGGGGTTGTCTTCGAGAGGCGAAAATATGACTAGGGGACAGACCCCCAGACACACTGGGATACGCGTGTCAGATGGGTCAGTCCCCTAGTCACATTTTCTAGTTGTTACTCTTTTATTAAGTTTAGGTTACGTTTAAGTTATCTAAAGTTTACTATATTTTCTCTATAGTCTTTTTGTAAATCTCTTTGTAAGAATTCTAAGAACCTTATTAGCATTGCAGAGGCTTCTGCCCTTGTCATACTTTTGTTAGGGTTTATACGATTGTTCATGTCACCATTAATGAGACCAATTTCCCTTGCTACATATATTGCGTCCTTAGCCCAATATGGAATTTCCTCATCATCGTTAAAGGCTGTATTATATCCAGGAGTAGGTGCCTTTGTTTCAAATCCCAATGCTCTTATTAGTATCGTTATTGCTTGAGCTTTAGATAGTGGGCCATCTGGGATGAACTCATTATCCCTTGTACCCTTTATTATTCCCTTATCTACGGCCTGCTTTATATCGTCATAAGCTTCATTTTCTACACTAACATCGTTAAAGTAAGAAGTCTCTGGTTCTTTCTTTGTTCTAGATGCTCTTTTTTTATTGTTTTCTTCCAATGAGGCTCTTATATCACATGCCCTAATGATTCCCTTAGTAAATTCAAGTCTCGTCATTGGTACATCAGGTAAAAAGAAGGCGTCGCTGCCCTCAAATACATCGAGAGAATAAAGCTTTTTGATATAGTCCTCTGCCCAATGTCCTGCAACATCCTTAAACTTAGGTACAATTAATCTCTCTACTTTCTGGTTCATGCTTCTCGATAAATCTATGGTGTCCTTTTCTCTATCGCGGGACCTCGGCAGACCATTCCTCCATTCAGGCATGTTATAGGTATATCGCGATACTACCTGTCTATCGGTTATTCTTAAATGCCCTCCATCAAAACTGGAAAAGTTGGCTTCATTTTCGGAGTATTTTAAGCTCTTTGTTGTACTATCAGAGGTCTGAATGCTTACAGTTCCCTGCCATTCTTCCTCTTCTTCATCCCCATCATCATCTTCAAGTATTCCATCAAAGCTTATTGTATGGTTTATTAGTTGGGTTTCAGTCCCACCCCAAAAGTTTTTATAACCAACGTCTCCACCGGAGATATCAAGTATTACCTTACCTTTCTCAGCACCTCTTATAGAGTATTCATAGTATTTTCTACCCTTAAGATTTCCTGAGTAGAAGTCTGAAGCAGGTCTATTGTCTATGACATCGGATTTTGAAAACTGGAAATCCTCTAAATCAAACTTTTCATCTTCTATTGTTATTGTTTCTGAGTAATTACCATCTATCTGTGTATCGGCTATTGTCTGGCCTTTATCGTTCCTCTTGTCGTATTTCGTTAATAGGGTAATTCTTCTAGTCAGTCTTCCATCTATGTCGGGGTCTTCGGGAGTCAGTCTAAAATCGTATTTTACGGTCTTTTCATCTTCCTTTTCCTTAATAGTAATTTTATATTCTCCCACAAATTTTACAGGCTTTCCCGTTAGGAATACTACCTCAGTATATTCGTATTCATTATGGACTCCACCAACAAAATCCATTGGTTCTGCCCATACACTAAGGGGAATAAGTAGCATAACAATTGTTAAAACTGCTGCTGTAACTCTCTTCACTGACCTTCCCTCCTTTACTTTACAATAATTATTTTGGCTTCACTACTGTTTCTTACTACATATAATCTATCCTGAGGTTTTAATTCTTCAGGACCAATCAACTTGTTATTCTTTATAATCATGGCTTCTTCTAACATAATCTTTAGAGTTGATCTTCTCACCATCCATTGATTATTCCTAGGACTCCAATCCTCTGCATCTCTAAGGTAAGCTCTCCAACCTACCGATGCGTTTTCCTCAACTTCTTCTATTACACCATTGCTTACTCTTTGACTGTTTAATGAATCCAGCTTCTTCTTTAACAGAATGGTTGATATCCTGTCTCCATCGGTATATACGTATGCATGCCAATCTCTGTCTTTGCTGGATTTTTTATTGTCATCATCTATGGAATATTCCCCTTGGAAAAATTCTTCAGATGTTATGATCTCTTCATCTTCAAGGTCATATATGTAAGTATCATCATCATAGAACAACTCTTTTTCGCCTCTAAAGGACTCCCATTCATTTTTCTGAAGAAGATAGAAGTCATCTAAGATTACTTTACTCTTCGTCATTTCTTCAAGCTCACCTGCATATATATATGCTTGTCCAATGTTCGAGTTGTTTACGTCTTCATTATATACATAGATAACATCGGCAGCACTTTCATTGTTTCTCCCATCGGCTACTATAAATGCATCGGTGCCTGCACCTATCGAATAGGAATCGACCATTCGACCATTCTTTACTATTATAGTGCCTTCATCAAACTTAAGATTAACCTTGTTAGAAAGCTCCATGCTCCCAGCATACCAGTTTATACTCTCAATTTTATCTGAATAGGTCTTCTCGTAAAGGTTTTTTATAACCATTTTTTCTATTTTGTCCTGTCCAAAGAAGTCCTTTACTACCATATAGCTTCTTTTTCCACCCATATACTTTAGCTTCTGTGAGGAGATTTCTGATCCTCCCGTATATATAGGTGTGTCCGACGAATATGGAATAGTTACTGAAGGAGATTCTTCCTTCCATTTTCCATTTCTATATACTTCTAGATTTTCAAAGTTGATGCTGTCATCGATCATATCTGAAAATCCTATATCACCCCTATAAAGGTTCTTGATCCTTACGGACCCCTCTCTTTGTATCTCCATTCTACTTATCATGTTAGAGTCGATTTCATCAAAGTAAAGCTTTACACTGTCTCCTTCATAAAGAACGTCTGGTGATACTGCCTGACTATCCTTAGTAATTATGGTTCCTGGGAAAGTGTAGTATATCTCTTCCTTATTCCAAGGAAGCTTAATTGTTATTTGGTTTCTATCAATGCTTTTTATTATTCCTCGTCTATACTTTCCGCCTTCTTTTATGTATCCAAGGTTTGAAGTTGAATAGCCTTCAATATAGAATAGTTTAGTGCCTCTAGTACGTCCATAGACCTCCATCCCCACTCTAAAGTCTGAAAGCTTCGCTTCTCTATTATCTATCTTTACTGCTGCGTTTTCTTCTAAAGATAGTTTATAGACGTCACCGCCATACTCTTCTATTTGTAGCTCGTTCTCTCCAATACTAGTTAAAAATCCCTCTACCACTTTACTTTTCTGAAAATTTAAGCCGTAAGCAAGGGAAAAGCTGTTAATAGCAAGAAGACTTACAATAACAAGTGCCGAAAAAATTTTCTTCATTTTTATCGCTCCCTATTTAGTATTTTCAGTACTTGAGGGATTCTGATATTTCCTTTGAGTTATTTTTATAGACCCTAGGAAATATCAAAAGCCCTCTTAACTATACTAGTTTAAATTTTACTCTTCTCTTTTCCCCATTATTGAATACTTACCCATCACATCTACCATAGTTGTAATGGTTGTTGCATAGTCATGTACCCTCGAAGCTATCGGCGTCCATGAATCTTCATAATCATCATACCTATATAGCTCTACTTTTTTATATCTTCTCATCGCTGCTTTTTGCTCATCAAAGTCAAGAGTTATCTGAAGCTCAGATTTTAGGTATTCAATATTTCTGTATTCCTTTCCATCAAACACCTTTCCTTCCAGCATCAGAGGTTCTGACAGTGAACTTGAAGAAGGTTTACTATCTGTATTCTGTCTAAAGTTCACTGTAAATTTAACTCCTACATCTTCCTTTGACTTGTTTTCCTTTATTGTTGAGTTATAGAAGATTCTAGGATTAAACTTTATCCTAAACTCTCCTCCAATTATTGTTATATTTCTAGCATCATCGCTGGCTATAACAGACCCTGGCATACTTACTACTACCTTCTTTGTCCCTGCAAACTCAGTTTTTGTAAGGTCTAGCTCTATATCCTCATCATCGTAATCCGATGTTCCAAGGGTCAGTTCAACGCTATCCCCTGTTCTCTTGGTCCCTGTGTTCTCGTCTATTTCGCCATCATCATCATCTGGTTCCTCTACATCTCTTCCTGTTTCAACGGTGTTACTTTCTCCATATCCTAGGGATGTTCCATACTCCCCTACGGATTTTACTAAGAACATATACTCAGTTCTTGTCTCTAAGTCTTCATAGATGATACTGTTTAAATCAGTGGCGCCTATATATTCTGCCCCTCCATCATCTATAACAACAAATACTTCGTATTCTGCTGCACCGCTTACTCCATCCCAGTCTATCTTTATGTATTTATCATACATTAGGGTTGCTACAACATTTCCTGGAGGAGAGATATCCGGCAATCCATACTCGATTCCCTTATATGTATTACTTCCTCCACCATCTTCGTTTAGAACCATTAAGGTTATTTCACCTAGTTTACCACTAGGGGTAACAAGCTCTAAGGTTTCACTATCTATATATTCTACTCCGGATATGATATAACCTTCCTCTAATTTATAAATATCTGATCCAATATATACTAAATCGCTAGACTCATCATCAGCATCTACTTTCTTCAGTCCAGGATTGATTACAACCCTTGCACCATCGTTGAAGCCAGAACCCTTGATTCTTATTCTATCTCCACCTTCAATAGAAATGGTGTATATCTTTTTGTCGGTGGCTGGATTTACTACCGATACTATATTAGGAGTACTTATATAGGTAAATTCACCTACCGGAGCCGATAGTTCTCCATCGGGGTTCTCAACCTTTACCTCCACTTTACCAGGTGAGTGAGGAGGTGTGTAAACCTCAATGGTTTTATAGTTTATTACTTCTACATCCTCATCGGGTACCTGTATACTTCCAAAGTATACTGTAATCCTATTGTCATTCATTATCTCTCTAAAGTCTTCTCCTTCAATGGTCACCTTAGTGCCCCCACTGCTAGGACCCTTATCAGGAGTTATTTTACCTATCTGCGGAACTGTTTCTCCCTTTATAAATTGAATATATATTGCCATAGGCACAGTTTCATCGGAGGAGGCTATACCACCATCCTTGTTTTGTACTACAACACGATGAAGCTTTCCGATTTCCGACTCAGGAACCTCCGGCATGGTAAAGGTTAATCTATTTGGTAATTGATATGTTATATCTCCTTTTTCTATTGTAAGTATATCAGAAATCTGAATTATAGCATCTTCTCTAAAGTCTTCTCCATATACACTTACTATGTTGCCACCCTTATAGGTTACCTCTAGGACTTTCTTTCCATCCTTTTCTATAGGCTCTCTTCCCTCCTTGGTTATATTGGTGATTTTCGGAGAGCTATCAGGGTTTTTATATGTGAAATTTGTTTTTCCTTCCCCTCCATCGGGATTTATTACAGTAAGGGGAACTGTATCTACTGTATAGTAGCTTGGGGTAGTTACTATGATATGCTCACTGCTTACGTATTCAACTTCAGGAGCATAACCCCTTTCTACAAATAATCTGCCATCTTCTACCCATACGCGTATCAGTTCGTAGCCATCATAGGAACTGCCTGTTGAGTTTTTAAGCATACTTACGGGTATATATACCTCTTCATCATTATATCCCGTTATTCCGCCAGAGATTTGATATATAACATCATTTGCCTCTATAAATGGCTTTAATGTATTATTTACACCGTCATACTCTATTTTAAGATCTCCTTCAAGATTAACTGTTGTTCTTCCATTATTGATCAATCCTGAGTTTTCCTCAGTTCTTGGTATTTCCTTGTTAGTTATTCTTCCAAAGTTAACACGGACTATGGATTGACTTTCTTTGATTATATTGTTACCAGCATCATATGTATATACTTTGATAGAGCTTTTTTCAAAATCTGTACCCTTTATTTCTACCTTGTCCCGTCCTTGCTTCTTTCCTTCATTAGGTACTACTGAAGTAATGGTAGGACTGGAATCATCATAGGTAAACTTTACCTTGTTGGATATCCCTGAATCATTATTTATAACGTATACGTCTACATCTCCAGCACTACCTGTAGGAAGAATAACCTTTAGATATCCATTAGAGAACTCTACTATTTTAGCTGTCTTATCTCCAAAGTATACCTTAGGTAGTATAGGTGATGAATAGTATTCGTCGTATATTTCATGTTCAAAGGCTACAGGGCTCGTCCAATCATCTACTGTTCCAATCTGTGCCTCGTTATTCCATACTCCATCGTTATTTACATCGTTAAATGGTTCATCTGCATCTCGGGCTTGATCTCTGTCTAAGTCATCAAAAGGCTCAAAGTATCTAAAGTCAAAGCCTGTGATTTCAATTATATCTCCACCGGCTGCACTTCCACTACCGGGAACTATTTTTACTATTTCTGGATTACTGGCAGGAATAACGTATGTAAATCCGTCTTCTACACTGTCACTTCCTCCATCGGGATTTAGAACTACTACAGGAACGGTTATTCTGTCGGTATCTAGGTCTTCGTCTAAATCTCCTGCATAGGCTGGAACTTTAACCACTATCTGGGTTCCATCTACACTTACGGTTGTATCATCTTCATCTATCTCAACTCCACCTATGATAACCGTGGTTTTAGAATCTCCGTTATCCATAAACTCGGTACCGGTAATAGATATTGTATATCCACCTGAATTCGATCCCTGATCAGGGTCTATTTTAGTTATAGCAGGCTTTGATTGAGGCTGTTTAAAGTAATAGAAGCCTTGTTCATTTACCTTTGTATCCTTTTTGGTATCAGGGTTTACTACTGAAAGGTCATAGTATCCCTCTGTATTTAAAATAGGTACTGTGAAATATATTTTATTCTTATCAATGACCTTAACGTTGTCTCCGACGATTACGTTGGCATCTATTTTAAATGGAGTCTTAAGTCTAAGGTTTATAGTGGTTCCTCCATCAGTAAGCTTTATATAATCAAAATGTTTTAAAGGATCTGCATCAGTTTCATCAGTTTCAACTGTAAGGTCAAATATTCCTCCGCCTTCCTTTTCAGCCTTGATATTTGCACCATCTAGTTTTATTTTATACGTCTCATCTACTCCATTTGTAATAAGCGGAGTCTTTGTTGAGTCTAGATCTATTGTGTAGAATCTATTTTCGGGCTGCTTGTTAAGAACTATACTGTGATAATAATCTTGAAGCACTAGCTTACCCCCGGACACACTGAATATTTTTGATGCGGCCGGTGCTTTATAATCATTAAGGATAACTTTATTAGTGCTCGTATCCAGGTTGTATGTATTAATATCCACACCTTCTAGGTAAATTCTAGTTCCTATTAGTTTAAAGATATTATCTTCGTCACCGGTAGGATCTGGTTTTAGGAAGTTATCTCCGTCAACAACAACTAGAGTTCCCGTATTACCCTTTTTAGGCGAAAAATCATTTATTTTGGGATTTGTATAGGTTTTTACATACGTAAAGGAGTGGGTATCCATACCACCCTCTTCATTCATAACTAAAAGCTGGGTTTCTCCTTCTCTCCCCGGTGGAGATGTAAAGGTTATTTCTCTTCCATCCTCGGAACGATTAATTGGATTCACTTTGGCTCCATCTATGAATACCATTACTCCATCTTGGAAGTTACTTCCCTCTATTGTTATTTCTTCTCCTCCATCAACGGTTACTATATTTGGATTAACTTCATTTATTACAGGAATCTTACTTGCTGCTGGTTCTACAAATTCAATACCGTTATTTAATTGGAAATCCAATCCATGATTTTCAGAGTTTCTAACGGGATTCGTTATTTTTACAAAAGTTTTTCCAAGAGTTGTTACGGTTTTTCCTGCAGGAATTGTAATCAATATTTTTGTTCCTACCTCATTTCCCTCGGTACCATCCAACAGTTCTCCAGAATCATTAAATATCTTAATGTCTACATTTGTGTCATGATGAGGATCAGCTACAAAGCTTTTATTCAACACAATTTCCCCGAACTCTATTGTAGGATACATTAATTTTTCAGTTCCACCACCATCTACATACTTATGGATTGCAAAGTTTTCTCCATAGATACCTACAAGAACATCTTCCTGAAGTTCAAAATTTCCACCATTATTTTCAACCTGTATTTTTTCAGGTACTACTTCATCTATAGTCGGAGTCAACTTACTAGGGATAAAGGTATATCCATTCGTCAGTTCTGCTCTTTCCTTAATAACTATATCGTCACCAGCAATTTCAAATACCGTTTCAATCTCTGCTACTACATCCTTTGTTGGGTCAAGCTCTGCATCGTTCACCACTGGAGTCATTACCTTGATTGTATCTAGATCAGCAGTGAGATTATAATCATATTGGGGTGGGACCGGTATAGGTACCATTGGAACAAATTTTGCTTTCCCACCAATTGTTACACTTATGCTTCTCGTTACCTTAGTAACAGGAATGCCGTTATATGTTCCACCCGCTGTATATTCTATTACTAGTTTTTCCTGGTCAATATCACCTGCAGGGTCTTCATGATCTATAGTAATAGGAAGAGTTGGTGTAAATTCTGGTATATTCATAGTCCCTAAAAACTCACCTGATATCGTAACCTCTTGTCCAGAATCTGGTCCAGAATTTGGTTGAACATTTAAAATAGTTGGTTTACTGCTTCCGTCAATAACATAAAACTTTTCTGGTGCTGCACTTGCATTTTTTACAACATGTACCTGATTGACTTCATCCATCGGGTCATTACCATCGGCAACGGCGTTGGTAAGAACAACATAGTATTCTCCGATAGGAATATCAGGAACTTCCACGGTTAAAATATCTTCGTCACCTGGAGTCGGTCCAGGTTGAAATGTCTTATTTTTACCCTTGTTTTGATTTGTATAGGGGTCGGTTCCATTTATTTCAGTTAGGAAAAAAACATCATAACTATCTAGATCTGTACTTGTAAAATAGACCTTATCGCCTTTTACTCCACGGTTGGGAAACATCTTTAGACCAGTAACTGTAATATCTTCTACCAATCTAAATTGTTCTTGATAGTTATAGTTAATTTTGACATCCACAGGAGCAAGAGCTCCACTACCCATTTCAACATCAGCAACTGTGTTGCTCTTTTCAAAGGCTATATTTTGAAGTCCTAGTTCTCCTGTAAGGTTTTCCATTGTATACTCAGGTGGATTAGCTACTAATGTCATATTATTGACAGCTATAGAGTGTCCATATTTTGCAGTTACAGTTCCTCCGATTGTACCCAAATTTGAACCTTCAAGTACTATCTCTCCACCATCAGCTTTAAGCTTATTTCTATTAACCTGCCTCGTAACCGATGATAAGGTAGGCATGTTCGCTTCATCTAAGGTAATCCTAGCTGCTCCAATAGTAATTTCTCTACCTAATTGGTCATCGGTTAATTCAAATTGAAGTATATTAGAAGTATTTATTGTTCTATTTGTAAGAGGCTCTAAGCCCGTTCCAGTATCCATGAATACATCAGCATTATCTATATGGGTTCCGCGGATTACAATCCTTCTAATTTCTAGGTTTCTATCTTTATCGTATACTTTGTAAATTTCTACAGATGTAATTGTATAATTGGCCGCATCAAAGGCATGGGCCACCATATCCTCCCAGCCTGCTGTGCTTAAAACCATTAAGATAGCTATAAGCAGAGCAACGGTTCTACTAATAAAGTTTTTAGCTTTTCTCTTTTTCATAATCTTTACACCGCCTTATGGATTGAAGTATTTAAGCTATAATTTAATCCTCTACTACAATGAAGATACCAGCTGCCTTGCTTTCTACAGTTACTACTCTATCTACTAGATCTATAGACATCTGTTCTATGTAAAAGTTTCTTGTTTCTTCATCATACCTTAAAACCTTGAGCTTCTTTGGATTTGCCCTTTCGAAAGGTATCTCAAGGACTACTTTATCTATGGTACAGTTCTCAATGCTTACCCTTATGAATTCCGACTTAAGTACTTTCCCTTTGAGTTTTTTCTTCAATGACTGACTAAAGGTGTCTTCTATTCTTCCAAGGGTTATAGTTAGCTCGTCATCATCGGAATCATCTTCCAGGCTTACCTCATAAAGATCTATATTGGCCCATCGAGACTTCGTAATTAACTCGTCTATCTCATCGTCTTCATCGCCTTCTACAACTATTTTTCTAACTAAAACATTGTTACCCATAAGCTCATCTAAATCAAGCTCAACTTCATTATCGTCGGCATATTTTGATTTTAATAAAACTGTATTTTCACTTACCTTTATTTCTGCCCTTACCTCTCCGACGGAAACATCCGTTGAAACATATTCTTCTGTAGGAATTTTATCCCCTTCCTTAACTACACTAAATACTCCATATAGCTCTCTCCTATGGTTATCATCATTTTCTATGAATATATTGTATATTCCTGGTTCTAGCCTATCATTTCCATCAGGAAGATAAACTTCTAGGTATATAGTTCCATCATCATCCTCTTCTATATCTACATCTTCAGCTTCTATATCGTTGAAATATACCTTAACTGTTTTATAGAAGAATTGTCCTGTAATTATGAGGGGCTCGTCCTCATCGTAATCTTCTCCTACACTACCTACAAGCATATCGGTTATGACAGGGTCTGCCATAGTTGTAAAGCTCCATGTAATACTATCATTTCCGTCTCCGCCACCGGAGTAAACTACCACGTTAGATGCTATGGTTACATTATAGGTAGTCTGTGAACTTAGAAGCTCTATAGGTACATAGAGATAGGCTTCTGCTTTTTCACTATCCTTTTCAAATATGTATTCAAGATATTCATCTTTTTCAGATTGAGACTTGTCTTCATCACCTAATACAGCTATTACATCCCTAATGAAATCAGTGTCGATTAAGGATTTGCTACTTCCCACTGCCGTTAGGGAGGATTCTTCCATAAGTCTTGACAGACCTAGATATTCGATAGAACCATCTAAGGCCGTAGCTTGTCTAATCTCTAATTCTCCTACACCATCACCATCCAAGTCTAGATCTTTAAATGTTATCTTTAGAAAATGTTTATCTTCTCCATCTATTGTTCTTTGATTTAACTCCTTCTCATCATACCATACATCAGGATCGGATGTATCGTTGTCCTCTACTGGAGGCTTATCCTTTGGATTTAAAAGTAATTCATCACTTACTAGAACTGTTCCATTCTTAAATCGTATTGTAAGCTTAAGCTGTAACTGACTGCTTATAGATGTAAATTTTTGTATGAACTCTTGCTTTTTATCATCTCTTATCTTTACCTTTATAGTTGTTACATCTTGAAACTCAATATCATTTGTGGTTATTTCCAATAGCTCTGTACTATCAATGTTCTCTATCTCTACCTTATCAATCTCTCCATTGAGATTGTATCCTCTAACAAGGATTTCCCATGTTTCTTCATGTATATCTAGAACGCCTTTTTCACTATTATCAAGTCTCAGTATACCCTTTTCCGCAGTACTAAGACTTTCTACTACAAAGTGGAATTCTAAGCTTGGCAAACTGTCTCCCGCCCTATTTCCAAACACATTGGCTGGAATCTCTAAACGATAACGTCGTCCGTATTTTAATTCCTTAGGATATATGTACAGCTTTGTATATTTTATATCGTTTTTAATATAGTACTCCATAGCAATCTTGTCTATTTCTACGGAAACATCGCTGTAGGAACCATCAGAATTTTTCTCTCTAGCATAATAATCATTAAGTGTGCTAATACTCAGCAAGCTCTCAAATAGCCCTTCTGTAGCTTTTGGTATAATCTCGCCCTTTACATCTATAACTATAGGCTGCTTTCCAATTTTTTCAACTATATCACTATCATCATCGGCTGGTAAGTCTTCACCATATTTAGGCATTTCAAAATAAGCGTCTTCCTTTTCAATATCACTTATGGTATGATTTTCTACACTTTCCCAGCTTCCATCTAGCTCTTCCCAGGATTTCTTTGTCCAAAAATCAAACTCGATATCAGATTCTATATTATATCCTTGCTTATTTTCAATGGCATCCCTATCAACCTTCAATATATATTTATTTAGATTTTTCAAAGGATATTTAGGTGTTATCTTCAATACTTTTTCTTCATTTTCATATTCTAAAATCTCAACGGCGCTGATTTGCAGAGCTTTTAGCTTTGTAATATCATTGAGTTCACTAATATCTGTAGTTCCCTCTGGATGTACATATGTAGTTTCATTTATTGAATCACCATCTAGGTCTACTCTTTTAAAGTTATATATATGTATTTCATTACTATATATCTGATTATAGTCATGCTCTACATGTGTTGTCTCGACATCATAGAGATAAAAATACTTGTTTATTGCAATTGCAGGATTGTATTTATTGTTATCTAGATCTTCTTTAAATGCTTTATCAAAGGTTATCTCACTGTCAAATTCAATATATATACTTCCATCATCCTCTAAGTCCGTTGAATCCAGTTTCCTTATATCATCATCTAGATCAGAACTTGAGGAGTACGATACTACTCCAGGACTATTGCTTGCTCCTACCGTAGTAAAGTTTATGTTTATTTCTTCATTAGTTATGTATATATTTTGACTCGCATTAACAGATATAACCCCTTTATTGATCCACAAGTAATATGGTGCATTGGGCCTTAAGAAGCTATTCTCAATATTTCTATCGTTAAATTCAATGACTAGCTCTTTGTTAATGTAATCGGCATATATCCTCGTATTATCTGTATTCAGTGAAATTTCTTCTCCATCAGCTCCACCTGCACGTAGCTTCATATTATTCAGAATTGTGGTGGTATTTATGGTTCCTAGAGAATAGTTAAATTTTATCTTAATGGTAGGCTCTAGACTTACCATGGTTGCATCATTTTCTGGGCTTGTCTCGGCAACGGTTTTATTTGTCTTAAATTCTGTTGTTACACCTGGACTGTTTACTCCAGAGTCGTTATATATTGAGTTTTTAGATTGTGCATTCTTTAAATAAACGGCTCCATCTAAAAGCTTTACTGTATACTTCGAAAAGTCATTTAATTTTTCTCCATCTTTTCTTTTTATAATAAGCTTGTTTCCATCAACTGACAGGGTGAAATTCTCAGCACTATCGCTTTGGTAACCTGTTAAGCTTGCGTTTAAGCTTTGTGATGTTATATTTATATAGTTCTTTATATATATGTCCATATTATATTCTAAGAGAGCATTTAATGAAACATCATCGACAAACTCATAAACAATGGCATCATCTCTATCTATTCTTTCTTGGAGGTTCGTAGGACTAGATGTTACCAAAATATCATTTAGGCCGCCATCTCCAATAGTAACAAAGTCAAAGTATATGTCTTCATTTTCTTCCAGAATAATATCTATATTTCCATATACATCTTCCCTAATAGTGTAACTCGTACTCCTAAGTAATCCCGCTGGAATGTGTATAGTATACAGTGTATGCTTTTGAAGTTGATATAACTTTGATACACCAGTATCAGAGGTATATGTTTTGGGCCTTAACTGGATACCTGAAGTAGTTCCTGTGACCTCAAATTTATAGCTTTCCTCTTCCTCTTCACCATTCTTAGCAGTTATAGTTATTTCATCAAGGCTTCTATCTTCATTTACGGTGTATGTTCCCTCTTTCCATTCAAAATCTATCTTAGATACATTAGTTTTGACTCCTCTGCTTCCATTTGCAGTGGTGATACCATCTATTTTCACATCAATATCCATATTGCTTATTAGTGCTTGTGATATAGTAAACATAATTAAAGAACTTATGATTACTAATAAAACCCGTAGGAAAACTCTATATCCCCTTTTTGTTTTCTTCATATTTTTCTTACCATACTCTATATTTCTTACAGATTATGGCTTCCTCCCTTCGTCAAAATATACTCTGGATTGTCTTAATACATCTATTATACTTTGATTTTTCTTCACGAAAAACCAAATTTCTAAGGATTTTTACAAAGTATTACCCATTATATGTATCGTCAAAACTATTCTATATCTTTAATAGAGAAAACAATTCCTCCTACCTAATTTTTTTAGCATTTATCTTCTAACTCTTTATTTTTGGATATAATTGGTGTATTCTATTATTAATAGTAGTAATGTTCTTAACAAGATCATAAAAATTCTTACCTTAGGAGGTTTACTTATGAAAAATAAACTGATATTAATTTTGATAGTCTTCTCTGTTTTTGGAGCTATGACAACTTTCTCCCAAGCACAGGCTAGCAGTAACAGCGACTATGTAAAGCGTCTGGAAGAGCGAATAAAGAGTTTAAAATCAAGCCTCGAATCGAGGGATGAGAAAATTAATGATTTAGAATCTAAATTAGAGAAAAAGGACAAAGAGATTTTTGATTTGAATAAAGATTTAAAATCAAAGGGTGATGAGATTGACGCTTTAAAAGAAAAGGAAAAGGCGCAGATTTCTAAAGTCTCTATAGTAGAAAGTCTTTCTGATATAAAAAGTACTAAAATACTTGAGCTTGAGGGGATTGTAGATGCAAAAAATACTGAAATCGATGAATTAAATAAGGTTTTAGTGGAAAAGAACTCTACCATCGATGAACTTAATTTCAATGTATTAACTCTATCTGCTCAAATAAAGGGATTAAATAACGATTTAAATACCGAAATGGAAAGGGTAGAGGGTTTAGAATATCAAATCGATACAAGAGATCTTAATCTTAGCAACTATACATATAGACTGGACCAAGAAGCCCTTGAAAAGGATGCTTTAAAATATGAAATCTCTCAACTTAAGTTAGAACTCGATATAGACGATGATGGAGATAATAATGACGATGAAGATGATATTGAAGATATGCTAGATAAAGATTACGATAAATATGATGATGACGATGTAACCTTTAGATTCAACAAGTTTGATGTAGATATTTCTTCCAATAAAATTGAAGTTGAAATCTATGGATCTAATTTTGATAAAACTGATGAATGGAAGGATAGAGATAAGCCTGATTTTAGAGATTTTATCGAAGATCTTTGCGAAGAGATTGATAAGGATTTCAATGATGATATTGAAGTCACCGTATACGATGAGGACGATGATAAAGTCGGGGAATACGAGTACGACGATGATGACAATGACATATCGGATTATGATGAGTATCCGTTCTAACAAAAAGAAGCTAATAGCCAGTGGCTATTAGCTTCTTTATTATTTACACCATTTTTCTTTCAACAATCTGATTTACCACAAAGGATGCTACGTCTTCTGCATAGCTGCCTCGTCCGAAGCCGGCATCATAGCCAAGTTCTTTTGCCAGTTCATGGCTGATTCTTGGACCACCACATACTAACACTACCTTGTCCCTGATTCCTTCTGCCTCTAGAAGTTCAATTAGATTAGTTAGATTTAAAATATGAACATCTTTTTGTGTAACTACCTGCGATACAATTATCGCATCTGCATCTAACTCTATAGCCTTTGCAATCAGGTCTTCGTTTGGTACCTGACTTCCAAGGTTATGAGCCTCAATACCCTTGTATCTTTCAAGTCCATAGTGACCATCGTAGCCCTTCATATTCATGATGGCATCGATACCTACGGTATGGGCATCTGTACCGGTACATGCCCCAACTATAACTACATCTTTTTTGATGTTTTCTTTAATAAAGGCTTCTACTTCATATTTATCCATTACTTCCACATCTACCTTTGGAACCTCAATGTTTGCGTAGTCTACGGTATGCTGACACTTACCATATACTACAAACATTGTAAACCCTACTCCAAGGTCTTGGGCATGAACTACACTAGGTTCTTCTATACCCATTTTTAGCGCAAGACGCTTTGCAGCCTCTTCAGCCTCTGCTCCTTTTGGTATAGGTAATGTGAAGCTTAGCTGCATCATTCCATCATTTAAAGTATCTCCATAGGGCTTTACCCTTGTTAGATCTATTTTTTGATTTGACATTAACGAGCACCTCCTAACATAAGGTCCATAAATGGATTAAGATATTTATCTTCCTTAACTACAACTCCATCTAGTCCTTTACCGCCGTCAAAGGCTCTCTTTACACCTGCAAATTTTCCTTGTTCTATTGTGTTAAATAATCCTTCGCCCTCGATTTCCTCTATCATAGCTGTTGCCTTTTCAAGGACTTCATGCGCTCTACTCTGGATTATACCATCTTCCTTAAAGGATATCTCGTCTCCAAGATTTCTCATGTTTCCAAATATATATTTAGCATTTTCTATTGATAAAGCTCTGTCATGTAGGAATGGCGTGTGGATTGCCTCCGTTAACATTCCTAACAGCTGTAGGCTTTGACCTGTCATAATTGCAACCATGTTGAATAGTGCATCTTGAATATGTCCTTTAAATATGTCTCCGGTCTTAAATTTAGTAGGAGGCATATACTTCAGTGGTGCATTAGGGAATATCTCCTTAGCCATTTGTGCCTGAGCAAGCTCTAGAAGGAATCCATTTTCTAGGTTTGGATTCATCTCAAAGGCATGACCAAGTCCCATTTGCTCCTCTGGTATTCCAGCCTTTAGAGCAAATTGCTCATTGATAAACTGAGAAGCTAAAACTGTATGGGCTTCTTCTACTGCATCGGCAGTTGTCAAATAGTTGTCTTCTCCAGTATTTATTATAATCCCTGCAAAACCATTGATTACTCTTGAGAAGTATTGGTCTACAAGGGTTCTTTGCATATTTATATCTCTAAATAATATCCCGTAAAGGGCGTCATTAAGCATTACATCCAGTCTTTCCATAGCTCCCATTGCAGCTATTTCTGGCATACACAGCCCTGAACAGTAGTTACATAATCTTATATATCTTCCTACTTCCTCTCCAACCTCATCTAATGCTTTTCTCATCAGTCTAAAGTTTTCTTGAGTTGCGTAGGTTCCACCAAAGCCTTCAGTAGTTGCTCCGTATGGAACATAGTCTAGTAAACTTTGAGCCGTCGTTCTGATTACTGCTATGATATCGGCTCCTTGTCTAGCTGCTGCCTTAGCTTGAAGAACGTCTTCATATATATTTCCTGTGGCAACTATAACGTAAAGGTATGGCTTTGCACCTTCACCGATGTTTTCTATGAAGGATTCTCTTTCTTCTCTGTTTTTCTTTATTCTTTCTACCATTTCTACCGCTAATTTTTCTATTTCTTCTTTGATTCTTCCTTCCTCGGCTGCCGGAAGCTTCATTAGGTCAATTTCACCTGTGCTAACTTCCTCAGCGATTTCCTGCGGTGTCTTTCCTGTGTTTACTATGGCATTACCTATCCAGTATGCAACACCCCTTGAAAGGCCACCCTCTTCTTTGATGTGGTCTACCACAACGTTCGGAAGTGGTTTTTCGATATCATCTACACCGTCTATCCCAAGTAATCTTGCGATTGTTCTTTCAACGGTTATAGTAGTATGTTTGTCGATAAACCCTTGCATGTCCTGTGCAATGTTTGCTGCTGAATTTCGAGCCTTTTCTATAAGGCTCTTATCCAGATTTAATTTGCTTTGCATTATAACATACCCCCATATGCTTTATTTTAGAATACTTTCTGCGTCACTAAGGATATCTTCATCAAGTCCCATTAATCTTGAGATGTTGATGGCATCCTTAGGTACTTCTTTAATGTCATTTATTTCTATAAGTCTATAGTCCATGAAGTGATGGAGCATTTCTATACCCTGTTTTTCTTCTTTTATTTTTTCAGATATCTTTTTGAAATCTTCTAGGGATAGGCCCCTTACCTGTAGATGTTTTACATCACCGTCGTCGGCTAGGCCGTCAAAGTGCGTGGTGATTATCGTTATAGTCTCTTTATTCTTTAGATAATTGATTATTGCCTTTGATAGGGCATAGCCCTCCTTGGGGTTTGTTCCCCGTGCCAATTCATCAATAAGTATAAGTCCTTCTTTATCTGATTCCTTTATAGCTTCTTTTATCTTCAGTATCTCACCGCCAAAGGTACTTAGTCCCTTGTCCGTAGACTGCATATCTCCCACCGATAAGAATATAAATTGTTTAAGGGAGAATCTCATCTCCTCCGCTGGCACAAACATACCATATTGTGCCATTGCTAGAAGAAAACCTATGGTCTTTAAGGATACTGTTTTTCCACCCATATTTGCACCGGTTATACATGTAACGCCCCTATGGAGCTCTATTGTTATGGGAGTAAATTCTCTCCCAGATTTTCTAAGGCTTTGTTCAACCTTTATATTCCGGC
The DNA here is from genome assembly GCF_050888315.1 of Wukongibacter baidiensis. Lineage (NCBI taxonomy): Bacteria > Bacillati > Bacillota > Clostridia > Peptostreptococcales > Caminicellaceae > Wukongibacter > Wukongibacter baidiensis. The sequence goes on along the minus strand of NZ_CP138202.1, from coordinate 4,126,417 downwards.
CATTCAATATATATAGGTTGTTTGAATCTATTATTTCAGGCTTAACACACTTAAAGCCCACAGCATGATAACCCTTAGCAACTAATAAATCCAGTTTTCCTATGGCACATATATTTTTTTCTATGACCTTAAGATACTTTTTAATTTCTTCACTTAGTTTTCTACGAACTTTAAGCTCTTCCTCTGATTCTAGTACCTTAAGCTCTTGGAACTCTCGGCTTAGATCATCTATATCCACAGTGTTTATTGTTTTAAAGGTTATGTTCATGTAGGTTTCTAGGCTATAGTTTAAAAGTTCGTAGGCTTTAAATTTGTTTATAAGGTCTGTATTATCCTTATTTACTGTAATTTCTCCGTTCGGTCTTAGTTTTACATTTAAATCTGCTTCTACTCTTTTTCTTAGGTCTTTTCTTTCTTTATTGATCTTGTTTTCTATGTCTCTAAGGTCTTTTCTTATCTTACCTAATTTCTTCGAGTATTCATCATATATATAAAATGTATTAGTCTCTGTTCCCTGGGGATCAAAGAGTTTTTCAAGATGTGGCATTTGTGCTGGTCTTATATCTTCCGGTATATCCCACTTTAGCTTTTCTAAGTTAACATCCAACTTTTTAAGTATATTTATGAAGGACTTTATTTCAAAAAGCTCAGTGGTACTTAATATTTCACCTTCGTCTACCCGTCTAAAGGTTAATCTTAGATCCTTTATGTGCTTGAATAGGTTTCTCATTTCTACGAAATCATATCTTTGCCTCTCAATTAGCACCGAGACCTTTTCTATTCTCTCGTACTCCTGCTCAAGTCTTTTCTTTTCCTTTGAACTATATGGTTTCATAGCCTTTTTATAGGCCTCTCCATAGGGTGTATATACTGTGAGGTTGTTAAATATATAGTCTAACTCAAGATTCTTTGCTGTTTCAGTAGAAATAAACATTTATACACCTTCATTCATCATTACATCTAAAACCGGTAATGGGTTTAGGATTTTTTTCATCTTATTTAAAAAATCCACCTGAGAAAAGTAATAACCTAATGGCGAATAGGGATTTATGGTTACAGCTAGTACATTGACCTCTTCTAATACCTTAAGGTCAACTCCGATTTTTCGAAAGTACTGCCAATCCCTGTAGTCAATAAATATTCTTGTGGAATCTTTAATTACAAAGGTAACCTTTTTAAAACGCTTTGTACTAGAAACTATGTCCTTTAGGGTTCTTGTAACCAATGACCCACTTATAATTACGTATCTTGAATCTTCGTCTAAAGCCCTGGCTATTTCCCTTCCAGAGTTAAGAGCTGTCTTTATGTCTAGTATATCTATTTCGTATTGGTCATTAATAACACATATCTTCTTATTTTCAATAATTTCTCTTGCTATGTTCTTGACTTTTTCGTCGGCAATAGCTTCTATATTGAAGAGCTCTGCCTGATGGGCAGTTTTCTCTATGACCTTATTCATATCCCTGCTAAGTACTGCTCCTGTGGCTAAAATAGTGGCCTGAGTAATCGATGGCGAGGCAGAGGATTTTCTATCCAACGCACCGTCAACTACAGCTATGTCCACTCCATGAGCCAGCATCTTTTCAGCTACCTTTTTTATTTCAACATTTGAGCAAGGTCCTGCTATTTGTACATATCCAGGGGAAAGGGCTCTAGCTATTACAACCCTTCCCATGGAAGTATTAAAATCTGTTATTTCAAGGATTTCGAGGTTAGCTTCACAAACTTTAAAAATCTCCTCTGCAGTGGCAATCAGCGTTCCTTCGTATATATAAATCAGGGGTTTCTCAGTAAAGGTTACTATATCCTGTTTTTCGCCGTCCCTTCCTATAGATGTGATTCCAAGCCTCACATTATCTTCAAGGGCTTCTTCTACTAGTTCATTTAGAGTAACGGTTTTCCCTGAGTTTTTAGCCATACCAACTACAGATATTATGTTGTACTTATTTTTTATCAGATTTAAAAGTTGCATTGTAAAGCCTCCTTTGATGCGATGTGCGACATGCAAGATTCGATGTGATCATCGTCCCCAGCCCATTAGTACTTCGCACTAATTCTACTCGTGATGCCCTCTATTACGTCTATCTAAGTCCGATGGCTCTAGTGCAAGGTTATTACCTTGAAGTAATCCAGCTACACCGGTCATTTTTTGCTCTTTTTCACCTTTGCAAACTGGGCATGAACACTCTTCATCGTATGCCTTTGGCTCTGTGTAAGTTGTTATAACTCCTTCGTAGTTTCTTAGGATAACTTTGTCTGGCGATTGAGAAAGTAGGTAATTTGGCATTACTGGTATCTTTCCACCACCACCAGGAGCATCTACAACGAATGTAGGTACTGCATATCCTGATGTATGTCCTCTAAGTCCTTCTATGATTTCTATACCCTTAGAAACTGGAGTTCTAAAGTGCTCTATTCCAGCCGATAGGTCACATTGATATATATAATAAGGTCTTACTCTCATTCTTACTAGATCATGCATAAGCTTCTTCATCACGTGCACGCAATCGTTTACTCCTCTAAGAAGTACAGATTGGTTTCCAAGTGGTATACCTGCATCAGCTAATAGTTTACAAGCTCTTTCAGCCTCTGGTGTTATTTCCTTTGAATGATTAAAGTGAGTGTTTAACCATACTGGATGGTATTTCTTCAGGATATCTGCAAGGGCTGGTGTTACTCTTTGTGGAAGAACTACTGGAGTTCTTGAACCAAGTCTTATAACTTCTACGTGTGGTATTTCTCTAAGCTTCTTTATGATATATTCTAATCTTTCGTCTGATACTAGTAGACAGTCACCGCCAGATAATAATACGTCTCTAACTACTGGAGTATTTCTGATATACTCTATAGCTCTATCTATATTATCTAATGGACTTTCATCGTCGTTTTGACCTGCAAATCTTCTTCTAGTACAGTGACGACAGTACATTGAGCACATGTCTGTTATTAAAAGAAGTACTCTATCAGGATATCTGTGAGTTAGTCCTGGTACAGGTGAGTCAGTATCTTCGTGAAGTGGGTCGTCTAAGTCTGCATCACTTATATATGTTTCATATAATGTAGGAACTGCTTGTTGTCTTACTGGACATGTTGGATCGTTTTCATCCATTAGAAGTGCATAGTATGGAGTGATTCCCATTCTTAATTTCTTTAGGGCTGCATTTACTCCCTCTTCTTCCTCAGGTGTAAGGTTGATAATCTTTTTTAGGTCTTCTACAGTGTCGATTCTGTTTCTAACTTGCCAATGCCAATCATTCCACTCTTCTTCGGTAACATCTTTCCATAATTCGATTTCAGAATAATGTCTCATAAGTCCCACGCTCCTATATAATATTGGTGCGAAGCACATAGTGCTAAGTGCGAAGCATTAAAACCTCGCACTTAGCACATCGCACTATGCACTTTTTTTACGCATATAACTCTTCGTATAAGTCTCTTAACGCTTTGCTTTCTCTCATTATTTCTAATGATATCTTAGCATGTCCTTTTGTATATCCGTTTCCTATTATCATTGTTGTATCCATTCCTACTCCTTCTGCTCCAAGTGCAGCCTTTGTAAAGCTAGTTGCCATACTGAAGAAGTAGATTACTCCATCGTCTTTAGTTGATAGTATACTTGACATTTCTGTGTTTGCAACGTTTACACAGTTGATAGTTACGTCTGCCATTTCTCCACCAGTAACTTCCTTCACTCTTTCCATAACGTCTACAGGCTTAGTAGCATCTACTACTATGTATTCGTCAGCAAGATCTACTTTTCTAACCTTTTCTATACTCTTTTCACTATGTCCTAAGCAGATAACCTTACCTGTTGCTCCAGCTCTTCTTCTTGCTTCATAAAGACAAAGCATACCTGATTTTCCTGCTCCACCTATTACAAGTACTGTATCTCCAGGCTTTACAAGCTTTGCAGTTTGTGCTGGTGCTCCTGCTACGTCTAATACTGACAATGCTAGGTTTTCAGGAATGTCACTTGGTATTACTGCATAGATACCACTTTCAAAAAGAATAGCCTTTCCGTCGATGTCTACTTGGTCAATGTCTTTTCTTACTTCTTTTATGTTGTCTATTCTAAGTGGTGTAAGTGATAAAGATACTAGTGTAGCAAGTTTGTCTCCTACTTTTAAGTCAGTTTTTCCTTCCATAGCTGGTCCAATTTTTTCTACTGTACCTATAAGCATTCCACCTGATCCAGTTACTGGATTTTGATGCTTACCTTTTGTCGCCACGATGTCCAACATTATTTCTTTAATCTTTTCGATATCTCCCTCTGCTTGCTCCTTGATTTGAGTAAAGCTTGCTGAGTCAATGTTAAGAGTCTGTACATCGATTAGTATCTCGTTGTCGTAGATCTCCATATCATTGTCAATCTTTAATGCTGGTTGAGGTAATGCTCCTTGTGGCTCAATTACTCTGTGCGTTCCGAATTTACATCCTTTTTTCATTTTTATCATACCCCCATATTTTTTTATGATAAAATGTTGTCAATTTATCTTCGACATTCTTTAATGCAATTGTCGTGCCAGAAATATTCATCCTAGAGTGTAGGGTGATTTAGATGGAGAAATCGCTTTCCTTACGGGATATTTTCTAGCTTTTATTAATATTTGCAAAAGTGGCAAAATTATTATTGTACTCTAATATTTTGTTTTCCAGTGCCGGTTTTTGGGCACTAAAGAAGATTGAGCGGGTTGTTTTTGTTACATATTTCGGGGTTTTTTGAGCTTTTTGGGCTTTTTAATAGTTTTATAATTATTTATTCTAGTGGAGAGACTGCGGCAGAAGGCTAAAGAGTTAGTTTTTTTCCTTGAAGTTTGGAAAATATGACATGGGGACAGGCCCACAGACACACTGGGAAGCGCGTGTCAGTGGGTCCGTCCCCAAGTCACATTTTCATCCTTGATAGTAGTGTATATTTTTTATGAAATTCTTTCAGACCCTATTTGGGGCGCAATGTGAAAGTGGGGACGGACCCGACTGACATCCACGTTTCTCCGGGTGTCTGCGGGCCTGTCCCCGCTGTCACGTTGCGCCCTCGACCCTAAATCTCATACTTCTTAATCTTATATTGCAGCGTCTGCCTAGGTATCTTTAGCATTGCAGCTGCCTGACTTATGTTTTCATCGGTCTTTCTGAGGGCATCTCTTATCATAGTTCTCTCAAGGTTTTCAATGGCATCCTTTAGGGGGAGATCGTGGGCTATAGCTTCTGTATTCATTTCTTTATGAAATCTTATTAGTTTTTTGGGAAGATAGTCTAGGGTTATTATGTCTCCATCTATTACATTCAAAGCCCCCTCAATAACGTGTTCTAGCTCTCTTACATTGCCAGGCCAATCATATCTCTGGAAGATTGAAGCTACTTCTCCCGATATTCCCTTTACATTTCTATATATGCTTCTATTGTATTTTTTTATGAAATGCTCTGTTAAAAGGGGGATATCTTCCTTTCTATCCTTTAAGTCTGGTATATCAATGGTTATTGTATTTATTCTATAGTATAGGTCCTTTCTTAGGTCTCCCCTTTCAACGGCAACCTCTGGGGCTACATTGGTGGCTGCAATAATTCTTACATCTACCTTAGTGGTTTTTATGTCTCCAAGTCTTCTTATCCTACCGTCTTGCAGGACTCTGAGCAGCTTTGCCTGCAGTAGAGGTGGCATGGAGTTTATCTCATCTAAAAACAGGGTTCCACCGTTGGCAAGCTCAAATAATCCAGGTCTATCAGCAGCATCGGTAAAGCTTCCCTTAACGGTTCCAAACAGTATTCCTTCTAGCAGATTTGATGGTAGTGCAGCGCAGTTTTGGGCAACAAAGGATTTATTTCTTCTCCTTCCAGCGTTGTGTATGGCTTGCACCAAAAGCTCTTTCCCTGTACCGGTGTCCCCATAGACAAGAATCGGTGATGAGGTCATCGATGCCTTTGTTCCTAAGGATTTCATCTTGAGAATTTCTCTACTATTCCCTATTATATCTTCAAAGGCATATTTTACTTCATCGTCCCTTATACTTTCTCTATTCTTTCCTCCATATATCTTGTTTTGAAGGTCTATAAGCTTTTCAGAAAGGGCCTTAACATCTGTAATATTTCTCGATATTTCAATTGCCCCAACTACTTTATTCCTCACTTTAATAGGGAGGGTCGAATTTATTGTAGTGATTTTCTTCCCTTTATAGTTTGTATAGGTTTGCTGAACCTCATATATAGGTATTCCAGTTCTTAGAACTTTAAAGGTGAAGCTAGTCTGTTCCTCTAGGGATGGATAGATATGAAACAGGTGCTTTCCTATTACGTCATCTCTATTTATGTCATCTAGAATAGCAGCTGCCCTATTACAATAGATCAGCTTCCCGCTTTTATCTATTACCTGGATACCATCACTGACGTAATCTAAGATTATATCAATATTTTTTTCATTCAGTAAGTTTTCCATAATATATCCCTCCACACATGCCGATTTTTCGGCTTCAAGTGCCGAAAATCCATCATACAAGGTAAAACAAAGGCGACTATTGTCGCTTTTTTGTTGTAAGTTATAGGCTGCAAGTTATCAGTTTTGGATTATTCTTTTTTTGGACTTAGAGCTTGCAGCTTGTGACTATCTAATTCTACATCTTTTCATAAATAGGTAACTCTAATATAGTCAATATCTCTTCCATAACTATTTTAACACAGTTTAGCAGTTTTAGAAGGGGTATTAGTTTTTCAGGTTTTAGCTGTCTAAATAATGTGCCTTCATTTATCTTATAGAATATTTCACATAGCTCATTAGCATACCTTATAAACCTATAGGGCTGATTTTGATTTACAGAGTCAATTATTACATCTTTAAAACCTAATATTTTCTTTAACATTTGCTGCTGAATAGGATTTGTCAGATAATCTTCTCTAAAGTCTTCTATATTATCTATATCTATTCCTTCATTTTTCAGTATCTCCGTCACAGAGCTTATTCTACTATAGGGATATTGAATATATCTCAGATCATGTTTTGTTAATTCTATGACTGCCTCTTTGGTTATCGATTTATTAGCAAGTGTGTATTTCACCCTATCAAGGCCTATTTGTTCAAAGAGTTCCTTTGGAGTAATATCATATGTCTCAAATCCATTTTTATATATGGCGGCTCCTTCTACTACAATTCTTTTATATCCTATATATCCTATCTCCTTGAATAGCCCTTGATTTGACTTATGGCAAAATACAATACCATCTTGTAATGTCTTTGGGTCAGTGGTTATTTCTACATCTTTAAATGAAGACAAGAAATCCTCTGTATTTTCGTCACCTTCATGATTTTTTACCAGCACTATTTTTCTCACTTCACATCCAGCATAGCTGTATATGTTTCCTAGATAATACATATTCATAAACGCTCTAAGGTTTTGCAGCTCAAAAATATTGCTTAGATTATCTAGTATCATGATTGTCTTTAGGCTTTTTTTATCTAGCTCTATTTCTTTGAAATCTCCATTTTCTATGGATTTTAGGCTTTCTTTTATAAAGCTCTCTTCTTTTATGAAAATGTTGATAAAGCCTGGCCCTAGGATTTGTATGTCTTGTATAAAATCACATTGTGAAATGAGCTTGTCCTTTATACTTAGGCCAAGTTCCTGTGGTTTCATCTTTGCCCTGCTTGATAATTTCATAGCTATATTTGAAGTGAAATTTCCGTGCTCACTTCTTTTTGGGATGTCTATATTTATATCTTCTATGTTTAAAGGAATATTTGTTATTTCCTCTACTGCTTGTTTTATGATGGTTTTTAGCTTTTGTTTGATTTTATATCACCTCGTGTATGTGATCTGTGGAAAAGCTCTGGTTATAGGAACTTAAAAGCTAGTTTCGAGCCTTGAGTTTGGAAAATATGACACGGGGACAGGCCCACAGACACACTGGGAAACGTGTGTCTGACGGGTCCGTCCCCATGTCACATTTTCACCCTTGCCGTTAGGATATATTTTTCTCGTGATTCTATTCAGACCCCATTTGGGACGCAATGTGAAAGTGGGGACGGACCCATCTGACATCCACGTTTTTCCGGGTGTCTGTGGGCCTGTCCCCACTGTCACGTTGCGTCTCTGACCCTAGGTGGTTCTTCGCACCTTGCACTTGTTGCAGTTCCACTAGCTCCGATCTATTAACTTAACAACTATATAATTTCAATATCAAGTTTATTAGTTCCTTCAGAAAGGCCTTGAAGGCTCATTCTGTATTCTAGGGATATGTTTCCTTTATAGTTTTCATCAATAGAGTATTCTACTTTCTTTGTGAGTATCTCCATCCTAAAGTTACCGTAGGGTGTGCTGTAGTTTGAAACGTGTCTCTTACCCTTTTCAAATATTAACTGAGAAGTGGCGTTACCAAATCTCTTCATTACGATTTTATCTTCCATAAGCTTTAAGGTGGTTGTACACCCTTCCATTCCTGATAGTTCAGATTCTTCATAAACTAAATAGATTGCATTTTCCTTATTATATACCTTACCCTCTGTCATTAGTTCAATTACATCTTCCTCTTCACCGGCAGGCATTTGACTTCCTCTTATCTTCAGTATTACATTTTTCATCCTTTGATCCTCCAATTTTTAGCTGCTGACTTCTAGCTGCTAGGTTCTCTTAGGACAAATACTTTTGGGCCTTTATACACCCAAGAGCCTTGGCCCTACCTCCTAGTAGCTAGCGGCTAGTAACTAATAGCTAATTTTACTTCTCTTCATATCTTTCAAGGGCAAGCTCTACAAGCTTTTCTATGAGTTCATCGTACGGTAACCCTGTTTCTTGCCATAACAGTGGGTACATACTGAATTTGGTAAACCCCGGCATTGTATTTATTTCATTTATATATATTTTATTTGTTTCCTTTTCTAGAAAGAAATCTACTCTCGACAGACCAGTACATCCTAAAGCTTTATACGCAACTATAGCCATCTGTCTTACTTCGTCGGATATATTCTTTGGAATATCGGCTGGAATTATAAGTTTTGATTTTCCATCATCGAAATATTTAGCTTCATAGTCATAAAATTCGTGAGAAGGTACAATTTCTCCTACAACCGACGGTATTGGATCATCATTTCCCAGCACTGCACATTCTATTTCTCTGCCTTCTATACTTCTTTCAACTAGGATTTTTTTATCGTACTTTGCTGCTTCGTCAAGGCCTTTTATTAGTTCATCTCTATCATGAGCCTTTGTAATTCCTACGCTTGAGCCAAGGTTTGCAGGCTTTATAAAGATAGGATATTCAAATCGCTCTTCTATGCTAGCAACATACTCATCCATATGCTTCTTTAGCTTATTTCTTAATACCACAACATATTCTACAACATTTAATCCCTCTAATTCAAATAATTTTTTCGAATATGCCTTATCCATACAGAGAGATGATGCTAAAACACCTGCACCAACGTATGGAATATCGGCCATTTCCAAGAGTCCTTGTATAGTTCCATCTTCTCCATAGGGACCATGAAGCGCTGGAAATACAACATCTATTTTATTTGCCAAGCCCGTAGGAACCACCTCTTGAAGGTCATGTTCTTTCTTTCCAACGGGAATAATGGAAAAGACATTTTCTTTTGGTTTATCCCTTAATAATTTATTTGATATCCCTTCCCACTCACCGTTTTCGATTTGCTCTATAGGGCCACTGTATATCATCCAGCCCCCTTCTTTTGTTATACCAATAGGAACTACATTATATTTATCTTTATCTATAGCATTTATTATTGAAGTTGCAGACATTAACGATACCTCGTGCTCAGCAGATTTACCACCGAAGATAACACCAACATTTATTTTCTTTTTCATATTTTTGCCTCCAAAACCATTTTAACCTGGATTATTCATGAAAAGTTTGAAAGGATAACACATAGAGTTAAATTCTTTATGTAGATAATCCGGGTTTATATATTCTTATTCTATAATTATTAATTTTATTATTCAAATGTTTTCTAAAAAAAATCCTGAGGCCTTAGCCTCAGGATTTTTTAAATCATCAAAGTTCCATTTTCACGTTTCAAAAGCTTTAGTATCTTTTCTTCTGCTCCGGTCCTTGCATTTATGTATATAAAGAATGTATCGCCTTTATACTTAGCTTCAAATTCGTAGCAATATATTTCTTTAAGATATGGTGTAGGTATATAGCATAGTCTTGGTTTTTCTGTAGTTTCCACCCTCATGCTTACCTTTTCTCTGGCCTGCTCAGGGCTTAGCTTTGGCTCAGTGATCTTCCTATTATAGTTTGATGTTAGGAATTTTGTTGCATCAAAGCCTACTATGGTTCCATTATCTAAGGCTACTTTCACTTTTATCAAATCAGGATATATTATTACATCATCCTGTACATATACGTAATTTAATACCATTACGTTGTCATTCCTCAGGCTAAATGTAGGCTTCATATTTTTAAAACCCTTTTCTTCTAAAAACTTTGAAGCAATTTCCACTGCCTTAGGTCCCGATATATTTGCTTTATTTATCTTTCTATTGTTTAACATTAGAAGCGGTTGCCCACCGGTCTTGCTAATGTCAATATAAATAGGATTTTGTTTATCATTTTCTTTATTCTTAGGTTTTAAAGTAAAACTGTAGGTACTTATCTTACTATCGTTTTCTTCACTTTTACTAGTTTTTTCTACAGTGCCGCCACCGGCAAATTCTATTGCCTTCTTTTTTGCTTCTTCTTCACTTATTTTTTTCCCTTTAAGTCTAGGTTTCATCCCCTGAATAGCATGTTCTGAGAATGGTCCATCATATATAAGCTCTGGGTACTCTATCATACGTTCTTGATACTTAACTAATTGAGTCTGAATCTTACTTTTCTTCTTGGCTTCTTTGCTTAGATCATCCTTTCCCTTTCGGCTAAGCTCTCCCTTCCAAACGTTCCCCTTCAAAGCTTTATCATGAAGGTCGTGGAGATCCTTACCTAAATCTACAGCATAGCTTTGGAGCTTTTCAAGATTTTCTATATCCTTTTTAGTAAGCTGATCTCCATTAAGACTCTTCCTTGATAGGGCAAAGGTATAGTCTCCTACCTGATTTAAAAATTTCTCTATTTTGCTTATCTCACCATGACCAATGGGTAATTGTGACAAATTATCCTGTGCATTATATGCATTCATTAAAATATTGGAATAGAGAACTACGTTTTCCTTCTCTTGGGAGGAAACTAAGAGCTTTGAAATATCTGTTGAAATAGTTTCGACACTTCCGACTAAGTCATAGAACATTCTTTGAAATTGATTGTCTAAAAATGTATAGTACTTGTTTTTCTCCCTATATTGCATAGTTCCCCAACCTACACTTATTACAATGGCTACAACTAATATAATAATTGTTGTATTTCTTTTCTTCATATCTTACCTCCCCTCTCTTAGTCTCCAAACCAATGTTTTCCTATCTTTACTCTTACTTGACGGCTCCATATCCACTTACTTGTAGCTGTGGCCGGATTCCAATAATAGAGGGTACCATAGGTAGGATCCCAACCATTCATAGCATCTCTAGCTGCCTTTGTACAGCTTTCTGCAGGAGCTAGATTTATCTGTCCATCGGAAACTGCAGTAAATGCTCCTGGCTGATATATGACTCCAGCTATTGTATTTGGGAATTTAGGGCTTTTTACTCTGTTTAGTATTACTGCCCCAACTGCAACCTGCCCTTTGTAGGGTTCTCCTCTTGCTTCTCCAGTGATCGCCTTTGCTAATAGGGTTATATCTTCATTTCTAGATATCCCTGCATTTCCAGATGTATATTTTGCCTTACCTCCTCCAGCCTTAGTTCCTTCCACTTTGAATCCTAATGCCTTTGAAGTCTGAGGCCCCACAACGCCATCTACTGATAGACCATTTTTTTTCTGAAAGGCCTTAACCGCTGTGAAGGTCCCACCTCCATAAACACTATCTATAGGGCCATCGTAATATCCCCATTTTTTAAGGGTTTGTTGAAGAGTTTTTACTTTGTCACCTCTAGATCCCCAGTAAAGTGTCTCTTGGGCTAGTGCTCTGTTCCAATAAATGTCCATAGCAAAAACTGAAATACTAAATATCAGTATTAAACTTAAGCAAGCTATGGCAGTAATCTTTTTCAAAATTTTCCTCCTCCCTTATTTTGAGCTCATGGTTATTTTTTGTATTAGTAAATCTGTTTATTCATTAACTTCATTACAAGTTGCATGTTTCAAAGCTTAAATTTTCTCAGATCTATTTATTTGCGCCATAAAAAAACAACTAAATTTGCTCAATCCTTTTAGAATTATGTAATAAATTCTTCTAGTGTCTGGAATGCTAAAAACATGAATTATAGAGTAATAGTATATACACAGGAGGTGATATTATTGGAATATAGTCAACAGGTATTAGGCGACCATATAAGAAACCAAAGACAAAAGCGCAATATTACAATAGAACAACTTGCAGAGCTGGTAGATATCTCACCATCATTTCTTGGCCTAGTAGAGAGGGGGCAGCGAGGTCTAAGCATTGATAAACTATGTAAAGTTGCAGATGTTTTTAACTTAAGTGTAGATTCTTTATTGTTTCCCACGAGTGATATTCAATGCCCTTGTTCCCTGATTAAGTGCATGGATCCAGATTCCGATAGATCAATATATTTTGAGCAAATTCTAACCTTAACATCGAATTTTTCTCAAGACAATTTCGAGTTTTTAATTGAATTTATTAAGCTGATGAACACGAATCTTCTTACTATAAAATAGGCCACCCTAGGGGATGGCAGTTAGAGAGTATTCTTTTGCTTGAGTTTGGAAAATATGACAAGGTGACAGACGCGCTTTAGCTGCTTGCTACTAGGTTTTGGAAGTCATCCTCCTCGGAAGACCTCAGAGCTTTGACCTAAAATCCTCAGCATATAGAAAAACCGCCCTAGGGGGCGGCTTATTTTTTTACTCCTATTATTTTACTCAATTTCCACTTTGATTTTTCCAGTACATCAACTATCTTAAATTTAAGTTTGATTGGCAGCTTACCTTCCTGAGATGCTGCACTGCTAATCATTTCATACTCTTCTTCTGATAGTACTTCCTGTAATTTACCCTTAGTCTTTTCATCGGTTAACCCTTGCTTTACGTCGATAAAGCATAGGGGTGGAAATAGTACACACCACCAGTTTTTCCCTTCACCGTTACCTATTACTACTCTTAGTGCTTCATAGTTTCCAGCAGGTAGAGTTATACTTCCATAATTTTTTGTTGGAAAATCATGTTCTTCCAATGCTACCTTGACTGAATAATTGAATCCGTTTTTCTTTATCTCTTCCATAGCTATCTTTTCAATATAGTCTGTGTTTACCTCTATGATTTCCTTTGCTACTAATATATCATTTGTTGTAAACTTCTGACCCATTTCCTTCAGAATTTTATCCCTTACCTTAAGCTTGAGAGCTTGGTCGAAGGAAGCGTCGCTGTTTGCTATTACATGAAATCTAATAAGGTTCTCCTTGAAGCTTTCTCGATTCTTGTAGACATCTGCAATGTACATTGATATTAAAGATGTGATAAGTCCAAAAACAATTACCAATATGATATAGATTTTCTTTCGTCTCATAATAATTCCCCCATTTGTTATGTTTTTTTATCATTAATAAGTATTAACAAAATGGGGAATTTTTAAACGGATATGTTATTTTTTTGGTGTGGTAAATTTTGCTGTATTTGTATTAATAATCTACATTTCAAAGCATTCCACACAACCCTTATAATCACTTATTCCCACTAATTTAAAAGACTGCCCAGAAACTCAAGCTTCAAGTTTCTTAACAGTCTATCGCATTACTAAATTCTTTAACAATCTGAATGTCTTTTATTTTTCTATACCAACTCTTCTGATGTTCATTTCAAAATTTACCTTTACTTTTATATATGGATAGATTTCCTCCCACTGATCCTTAGTTTTTTCCCAGGTGTCGGGTTGAAATTTTCTTAAATATTCTCCAACCTTAAAAACATCTGCGCCAAACTCCTTCTGAATCTTTTTAAAGAGTTGCTCTAGTTCCTTGGATAATAACTCGTTAGTTTTATTATTGACCTTTTCTAAATATTTTGCATTAAATGGCTCATTGGGAGTTTGGAAATAATGCTGAACTATATCTCCTTCTGCTCCAATTGTAAAGTCTACTACTATTTTTCCATTCTTATCCTCATATGCCTTCATCTTTGCATTTGAATCGGTTTGATTTATTACTACAAATAAATCATCTACCTTAATAGTATACTCGGCGTTTTGCATTTCTCCCTTTAAAATCAAAGCGTCTCTTGTTTCAAGTTCACCAAGAACTCCTACTAACTTATTATCCTTCAAAACTGCGGAGCCACTTACCTTGAGTTTGTCTCCTGACTTGATTATCCGTGGAGCTAGGGCCGCATTGCTTTCATTTAAATCAATAACTACAGTTCCTAAGTCACTTTTAGCCATTCTAGTTGGTCTAATTTCTTTATCCATTAATTCTTCTATATATAATCCTACATCCATATTCTTGCCAGTATCTGTCATCAATATTTCTTGGGCTTTATTTGGTGTCACAAAAAAATATAATTTTTTATTTAGAAAAACACTTCTTTGGAAGGTATCAAACATTTCTCTAAAGAGTGTTTCATCCTTTGCAACTTCTTCACTAAAAATCATTGCCTTAAGATGATAAGCATCATAATTTTTATTATCTCTTAGGGCTATCTGCTGCCTTCCATCGGCCCAGCTTATGGCGGTAGTGCTATGTACAAAAAACGGGTCCCCCTCTCCCTTCCCGGCTATAAGTGCAACATTTGGATATGTAGCCGTTCTAACATACCTATTAATAGGTTTCTGCTCTGTTTCTTTTTCAGCATCTCCTTCATCATTACCATTTTCACCTTCGTATTTGTCATATCCTAGGGCTGTAATAAAAGCCCTCTCATCTATTTCAACTTTGTCCCAACAGCCGCTACTTAGCAGTGGAAGAAAAGCTATCAATACCAGGAAATATATTTTTCTTCTAGCCATTTTTCTTCATCCCCTTTTTTGGCTTTCTTCTAAAAAGGCTGAATAGAAACAGTACGATAGGTATAGCAATAGCGGTCGTACCCATATAATTTGTAAATTGTTCTAAATATTCGTATACGTTCACAATGTTTTCTGGAATCAATGCTAATATATATATTAGAGGAAGCAATGTTAATGCAAAATAGTTTTGTTCCTTAGATTTCAGTATCCTACTAAGTAAGAATGTTGCACCAAAGTATGATATTGCAATGGTCATAAAAACCGATAGCAGCCATGTTCCCATTATTACTACCTCTACATTTTCAAGGAGAGTTCCAGGCAGGTCTACACTTTTGAACAGCGTCACAACAGGCCAAATGAGACTCTTATTTTCAGCTATACCAAATCTTGCTATGGTGATTGCTGTAAAAATAAAATATACAATAGAAACAAAGCCTACGGTTCGAATTGTTGTCTTCTTAACATTTTTAGTGTCCTTCACAAAAAATCCTATAAACACAATGAACTCAAATCCCAAAAAACTAAATAGTACCTTAGGAAGTGCCTTGGCTATATTTGAAAATGGAGTTCGTAATATTGGTAAAAAATAAGTGAAATCTAGATCGGGTATTGCAACTAGACTAACTAATACAGCTGGTAATATTGATAGAGGCAAGATTATTACAGAAAGTCTCGCAATAGACTCTATACCACTTCTCACAAGGTATACTGCTGTAAGAAGAAAACTAATCATAATCACTTCTATCGGTGTATTTAAGAGTAGATAGTTCTTAGTAATCTCTCCAAAGGTCCTTACTTCCAGCACTACAAGGGTAAATGTATATATAAAATAAGCTATTCCTATTAGCATACCAATAGGCTTAAATAGAACAAAATTGCTGATTTCAATTATTGTCTTCTGAGGAAATTTAGTTATAAGCCTTTGTATTAATAGGGCTATAATAATAAACATTATGCTACCTGCCACTAATACTATCAGACTATCAGGTCCTACTGCTGTAGCCAAGGTTCTAGGAAGAGATAGGATACCCACTCCTATAATTACATTGGCCAATATAGAAAATAATTGGTTGCTGGCAATAGCATCATTATTTCTGTCCATTATCATCTTCCCCCTTCTGTAAATAGTCTCTGCTAAGGTGATTAGACATCCTAGCCTTATCATCTTTAACTATGTATTCCGGTCTGCGCTTCATTTTATGTAGTGGAGCCCTTATAAAGGTATCCTTGAAATCCTTTATGGACATATTGTAGGTAAATGGAGCCAAATATGGGATACCAAAGCTCTTAAGATTTGATAAGTGTATCATACTTACAAGAAATACTATCATTACACCATAGAGTCCTAAAAATGCTGCCCCCACCATGTATGCAAATCTCAGCAGTCTAAAGGGTGTTCCAAAGCTGTAGTTTGGAATTGAATATGTAGCTATAGCTGTTATGGCAACTACTATAACCATAAGAGAACTAACTATTCCCGCTTCAACTGCAGCCTGTCCTAGGACCAGACCTCCTACTATACCTATAGTCGATCCAATAGGTCCCGGTAGCCTTATCCCAGCCTCCCTTAGAAGCTCTAGAGCTGCTTCCATGATAAAGGCTTCTATAACTGCCGGGAAGGGTACTCCATCTCGATTTCCTGCTATATAGAGGGCCAGTTCAGTTGGTATCATCCCAGGGTGATATGAAAGCATGGCTATATAAAGAGCCGGCAGTAAGACTGCGACAAACATTGATATGTACCTAAGAATTCTTATGGCACTGGCTATTAGAAATCTTTCGTTATAGTCCTCAGAAGCTTGTAACAATGAATTAAAGGTTGTAGGAACTATAAGTACAAAAGGGGTATTATCTACTATTATAGCTACTTTACCTTCATAGAGGTTTGCAGCTACCTTTTCGGGCCTTTCAGTACTTTGAATCTGTGGAAATGGAGATCGCCAATTGTCTTCTATAAGCTGTTCGATATATCCACTTTCCAATATACTGTCTATTTCAATTTGCTTTAACCTATAGACTACTGTCTTCAATATATCCTGATTAACTAATCCATCTATAAAAAGTACTGCAATATCCGTCTTGGATCTCTTACCTATCTGCATTTGCTTTATTTTAAATTTGGGATCACGTATTCTTCTTCTGATCAGTGCAGTATTAACTCTCAGAGTTTCTGTAAACCCTTCCCGTGGACCTCTTATAACGGCATCTGACTCTGGTTCAGATATACCTCTCATGGGCCATCCCTTTGAGGCAATTATTATTGCCTTATCCCACTTATCAATAAAGAGTACTGTCTCTCCCGATAATATGTTGTCTGTGATTTTATTTATATCGTCTACTTCCTTTAAATCTGTAACTGATAATACGCCATCCTTTATTAGTTCATAGACTTTTTCTCTTATACTACTAACGTCTGGTTCAGTCATTCGTGCTAGCATCATAAGATTTTTTAAAACATATTCATTGACTATTATCTTGTCGGCAAGGCCTTCAGCATATACAGTAGCAAATTTTAATTGCTGTTTTTTGCCAACATTAAACTCCCTATATATAATGTCATCAGAATCACTAAGTATCTCTTTGACTTGCTTTATGTTTTCTTCTAAATTCTTTGTTACATTTATTTTGCCTCCATCCTCTTCCTTTGGCTTGAAGAGTTCTTTATATTTATCCATATGTCACCTCCTGTTTATACCACATACTTCATAGCTATAAAAAATGCTGTTCCTCCAATCAAGTATAGATATCCTATAAATTTACATATCTTAGCTTCTCTATTTAATTTCTTCTTTTTTAGTGCCTTATGATCTATAAAAATTGTAAAAAGGGAAGTTCCTAGTATAAGGAAAAACATATACATTGTAGCTAAGCTTTTTAATTTCTCTAAGATTTCCATTGTCATTTAGTCACTTCCTTTACGAAAATTTCCTCTATGATAGAGTTTGCAAAATCAAATGAGTATATACATAATTGTTGCAAGTTCCAAGTTGCAAGTTTCAAGATTTCTGTCATTCTTTTATGCAAAAAAAATAACGAAAGACCTCAGTCTTTCGCTTTGATTATTATATTTATTATTTTTTAGATTCTAAAAAGAATAACTTAAAAACTTGGAACATGTAACTTGCAACTTATCACTTCCAAAACAGTTCCAATCACTTTCATCTACTCTTTTGCCATCTTATTTTTCTTTCTCCATTTTATAATTGACTCTTCTATCATTTCAACGTGGGTTTGAGCATACTCCTGGGCTTCCTTTGAGTTTCTGTTATCAATTGCCTTTACTATGGCTCTATGGAATTTAATCAGGTCTTCGTGCTCTGTATATTCGTTGAAGTATATCACTCTAAATCTTTGGAATTGTTCCTGTAGACCCTGTACGATTTGTAAAAGCTTATTATTTCTAGATCCTGTGATTATCAGGTCATGGAATTTATTATCTAGTTCAATCATATCTTCTTTGTTCATAGTTTCTAAACCTTCTTCAAACTTCTTCATAATTTCCTTTAGCTTTTCAATTTCTTCCTCTGACATTCTTTCAGCAGCCAAATAAGCAGCTAGCCCCTCTAGAAACATTCTAACTTCTAATACATCTAAAATATCTTTAATAGACATATCAGCTACGTATGCTCCCTTTCTTGGAATCATTTCTACAAGACCTTCAAGCTCAAGCTTTCTGATTGCTTCTCTTATCGGTGTACGACTAACTCCAAGTTGCTGTGCAAGCTGCAGCTCCATCAGCCTTTCTCCTGGCTCTAGTTCTCCATTTAAGATGGAGTTTCTCAGATATTCAAATACAATTTCCCGCAAAGGTTTATAATTGCTTATTCCTAATTTATTCGTTTCAAATTCCATCATTTTATTGCCTCCCATTATAAGTCCTAACAAGATAAGTTTGATTATATAGCAGCTTTAATTTTTCATATGCCGATCTTGCCTTATTGTAGTCTTTGAAAACCCCATATACACTAGGCCCACTACCACTCATCAAACTCCCAATTGCTCCATATTCAAGCATTTTTTCTCTAATAATCTTTACTATCGGATTCTTATAAAATATACCTTGTTCAAAAACGTTACACAAATTATTGGCCACATCATATAGATTGTCTCTTTCAAGAGCATCAAGCAATTCATCGGTATTTGGCCTATCCTTAATGTTATCAAGTCTTAAGTTTCCATAGGCATCTGCAGTAGAAACGCATATATTGGGTTTTGATAATACTATCCAACCGCTTCTTAATCCTTTTATTTTAGTAAGTTTTTCTCCTATTCCCTCTGCAAGGGCTCCATCACCTAAAATACAGAAGGGAACATCGGCACCGATTCCAGCTCCTATCTCCATCAATTCTTCCAAAGGAAGGTTTAAATCATACAAGATATTCATTCCCTTTATAACTGCAGCGGCATCACTACTTCCTCCTGCCAATCCTGCTGCGATAGGAATATTTTTTTGGATTTTTATATTTATGCCGCCTTCTATACCATACTTTTTAATCATAGAGTCAGCTGCTTTATAAGCAATGTTAGATATATCGTTAGGTAAAAAACTACAATCGGTAGTCAATATAATGCCTTTATCAATCTTCTGTAGAATAATTTCATCATAAAGAGTTATTTGCTGCATTACCATTTTAACATTATGATATCCATCGGGTCTTTTATTTAATACATCTAATGATAAATTTATCTTTGCGTATGCCTTTATCTTTAGTTCATCCATTTGTCGCACCTCTTTTCTAGCTGAGGAAGTATGAAGATTTTGTATTCATAATAAAATACAATATACAAAATACATTATTATATACACCTTATATTATAAACAAAAAGGAGGTGTCTCACAATGATGAATTTCTACAATATTTGAAATCTCAACGACTTGACAAATACATCCGTACTGCCTAAACCGTTGGAATCTCAAATTCTTGAACTTCATTCATTCTGAAACACCTCGGAGCTGGAATGCAGTATAATTCTACACGACAGCCCCTTTTCGTAAATTATCACAGATTATTTATAGAAATTTTAAGCTTTTGCTAAATAATCTATGTTATAAGGTGTCCTTAGAATTTATACTCATAATTTTTTTGAATTATTATCTTATCTCCTACCTTTACTGATTGGGTTTCTGAAATATCGTTTGTCTCTAAGATTTCTTTTACTGTTGTATTATAACGCTTAGCAATATCCCAAAGATTATCTCCGTCTTGAACAAAATATATAGTTATGCTGGCCTTGTTATCATCGTCTGATTGTTCTCCTAGATCCTCGAGATTAACTAGTACTTCCATTTCGTATTCTTTGTTTACTTCACTGTAGGCGTGTAGATTAAATTTAGTCTCAATTTGTTTAGAATTTATTGCAGAGAAATCAACATTTTCAATTCCTAGTTTCACATCGGCTGTCATGTCTTCTTGCAAGCCTTCCATCTCTACATAATGTCTAAATGGTACTTCTTGATTGAATGAATATACTTGCATTTCTTCATTGTCGGCCATATATAGAACATTTGAATCTATAAAACCCTCTATAATATTTTTGTTGTCTATCAACTTATAATCTGTAACTACTGGTCTTGCCTTTACAGTAAAGACTCTAAATATGCTTGGGTACTCCGATGGAGTGTCTATTGTTTCCTTTATCACGGCATTAGATGAGTTCCTTCCAACATTCTTTAAGAATTTCACATTGCTTGTTTGAATGTTTAGTTTTCTAGAAGGAGAGTAGGCATCTAAAAGCACTTCCTTTTCGGCCTTGTTATAGACCATAACATTTGCCTTTAACACTACCTCAACATCATAAACTTTATTTTCTTCATTGATATTTTTCTTTATATTGGTGAAAATCTCATTCACCTGAAGGTCTACTTTGCAGTCCATATTGTTTTCAGCCTTCGGAACCTCAATAAAGTGGTTAAATGGAATCTCATGCTTCGCTTCATGTACTGGATTTCTTGGCTCTTCAGTTTCATATAACATGTTGAGGTTCACATTACCGCCTATGATAACCTTGTTATCTGTCACTTTCTTTTCTGTTATCACGGCATTTCCATTGCTCTCTAAAACATCTACAATCTCAGAATCATCTTCTCCAAGCTCAAAACTTTCCCTAAGCACAGTTTGAGAAGAATTATTTCCAATCAGATTGTCATAGACTATGGTATCCCTTAATGCCTGAACATCGTCTACCCCATCTACATCCCTAACAATATCCATTTCCTCAGTCTTAAACACCTTACCATTGATGTTCAAAATAGTTTGTGCTGAAATCTTTCTTTCATTCATAATACTTAGATCTAAATGCTCTATGTTGCAGTTTACTTCTGGTACCATCATTCCATCTACATTATCCATCTCGATGCTTTGATTAAAGTTAGCTGACGCATTCATGCTATGTAAAATTTTATCTGGGTCGTTTGATGTATAAAGTACCTTATAGTTAACATTACCATCAACTACGACCTTACCTTGAATTATCTCCTTATCGGTTATATTTACATTGCCTTCAGCCGATAAGATATTGTGGATATCTGGTTTAGAATCTGGAACTACTATATCACTTTCCACATTTGTCTGAACATTTTCCGATCCAACCATTCTATCTAATCTGAGATTTTCTCTTACTAACCCTACGGACATTATCTCTCATCCCCCTTACGATTTACTATAAGATTCCTATTATATTAATATTTTATGGACAGAAAAATATGACAAAAAAAAGAAGCGGATTGCTAAATTTATCCGCTTTCTTTTTAAATCCTTTTATAATTTTTCTCTAACAAGTGGCATACTCATACATCTTGGGCCTCCACGACCTCTAGATAACTCCGAGGATGGCATAACATGAAGCTTTACTCCATGTTCCTCTAAAAGCCTATTTGTAACATGGTTTCTTGAGTATACTATAACTTCACCTGGGGCTATAGCTAAAGTATTTGATCCGTCATTCCATTGCTCTCTAGCAGCATCGATTGGATTGCCATTTCCACAACGAATAAGAGTAACGTCATCAAGTTCTAG
This sequence comes from Wukongibacter baidiensis, assembly GCF_050888315.1. Classification (NCBI taxonomy): domain Bacteria; kingdom Bacillati; phylum Bacillota; class Clostridia; order Peptostreptococcales; family Caminicellaceae; genus Wukongibacter; species Wukongibacter baidiensis. Next base: position 4,104,403 of record NZ_CP138202.1, on the reverse strand, counting down.
ATATTTCTTAAGTATTTCACTAAGCTCCATTGTTTCCTTCTCTATTATTAATTCTTCAGGAGATTCACCCTTTCGTAGTGAATAAACTGTAAGGGGTCCCTCTATCTCTGGATGAATTGTAAACTTATCATAATCCACCATAGTAAATACAGTATCAAGGTGCATGAATGCTCTTTTCTTTGGAATATCAAAGGCCAATACAACTTCAAAGGTTTCATCTGACATAAATATCTTTTTAGCCAACTTTTCTATAGATTCAGCTTCTGTTCTTTCTGATATCCCTATGGCAATTACCTTCTCACTTAGTACTAGCTGATCTCCACCCTCTATTGCAGAATCTTCACCTCTGTCATACCAAAATGGTATTACTGAGTCTTTAAACATCTCGTGGTATTTAAATATATATTTTGAAAATAATGTTTCTCTGTTTCTAGTAACTGTCTTCATATGATTTAGAGAAATACCACCACCTATAGTTGCAAATGGATCCCTTGTAAAGTAAAGATTTGGCATTGGATCTACTATAAATGGATAATTTGACTCAATCATATCCGTAAGTGAAGATTTACTGTAAAGCTTAATTTCTTCTTTTCTAATTCCTTCCATCATCTTGTCTATCATTTCTCTATCTGATGAAAATCCTAGTAGAAATTCCTTTACCAGTACTTCCTTCTTTCTACTTTTGATATTAGCTTCACTAATATATTCGTCTATAAATTTATCCTTTATGTCTTTATCGGTAAGTGCCTGAGCAGCAAGATCTTCTACATAAAAGACTTCTGTTCCGTTTTTCCTAAATATATCGGCAAATGCATCGTGCTCTTGCTTTGCTATTTCTAGATAAGGTATGTCGTCAAATAATAATCGATCCATTAGATCAGGTGTTAGATTTTCTATTTCCTTTCCAGGCCTGTGCAATAATACTTTTTTAAGCCTTCCAATTTCAGACCTTACACTTAGTAAAGATTTTCCTCCTGTCATATTCATCCCCCTATTGAATAAAATGGTATTTTTTTACTTTTTATACACGTTTTTTGTCTTATTTACAGTATACATGTAAGATCACATCTTTTCAAGGCGATGATTTTCCAATAGGTATAAGGTTTTTGAATTATTTGGAAATCAAATGTATATTCATCCAATGTATATACATCTAGTTTTTGGAATATTTTTTTCCTAACTCATTGTTATCTCAATGATTTACTTTCATTTTTTTCAAAGTTTTTCGACACTTTTATGCATAAAAATTTAAATAAAAGAATAATAAATTTTTATAATAATTTGAAAAACGAAAGAATCTATGATTCTTTCGTCAGATTTTTGACAAAGTCAACAATATGGCATGATGTTGAGAAATGTCCTAGTTCAAGGAACGCTAAAATTGAGCAACAGAAATTTGAGCAGTAACGCAGAAATAGGGCGTTTATCAATAAAAATGTCAGGCTGTTGACAAATCTGAAGTTCGAGGCGTGCTGAAACCAAGAGCCCGCAGCGTATATCAACATACGTAAGGGTTCTTGGTTGAAGCAACAACGAAGAAATTCGGATTTGTCAGCAGCCTGACAAAAAAAATAAAACGCCTGAACTTACAGGCATTTCCTTTTATGAAGCTTGAATCTTTGATGCATCACTACATAGCGTTATTTCAACCGTCTCAGTTAATATATCGGAATAACTATAGGATACTTTTCTTTCTGAATTAAGTCCTCTGTCTATTCTAACTATAAAAATGTTTTGGTATACTTCTTCTAAAACGCCTTCTTTAACGAACACTCTTTTCCGACCTTTATTTGTTTTAAGTATGACTTTTTGACCTATATAACTTTCAACATTTTTCTTTAAGTTAGTTAGGGTTTCCTTTGTGGCCAAAAAAACATCTCCTTCCTTTCGATGTATACAGTATAATATTAACACACAAATAATGATCTGTCAAATTTTTGGGTAAATATTATACCGTGTAAATTACTCTTTGTCAATATATTATTAGCTATAATGCAAAAAAACATGAGCATATTTTTTATGGTAAAAATGCCCATGTTTTTTATTCGATTTTTTAAATTTGATATTTATAGTATTTAGTTATTCCATCTGCTATAGACTCAGCAACTCTTTTTATATATTCATAGTCCATAAATTTTCTTTCTTCCTCTGGGTTAGTTAAATATGCAATTTCTATGTGTAATGCGCTTGTTGTAACGTTTTTGAGCAAATAGAAATCAGCCGTTTTAACCCCTCTATTAACGCTTTCTAGACCTTTAGACATACTTTCGATTAGAAAATTGGCTAATACTTCACCATCTTTATCTCCCCTATAATGGTATATCTCTATTCCAGAAATGTTTGTATTTTTAAAGGAATTCATATGAATACTGATAAAGTAATTTGGTCTAACTTCATTGGCCATCTTAGCTCTACCCTTTAGAGATAGATATTCATCGGCCTCTCTAGTAAGAACAACCTTCGAACCCAAATCCTCTAAGAACTCCTTTAATTCCAATGCTATTTTAAGCGTAAGATCTTTTTCCTTTAGCCCCTCCTTACCAATAACTCCTACGTTTTCAGTTCCTCCATGACCAGGATCTATAACTATGCTTCTATTAAACATTGGTCTGTCGATATCAGGTTTTTCGTATTTCTTGATATCTATTCCTGTGTAATAATATTTTAAAATTTCTTCTGCTATCTTCCCCTCTACTGCCATTTCGTTTGCTCCATATTGACATAGTCCTAGGCCGTGACCTTTTCCCCTAGTTTCAAATCTTAATGCCACTGGCTTAAAGCCAAATCTTGTTGAGTCAAGGCCTAAACTATTGCAAAAATCAGTTCCTTTGATAACCTTATCTCCTACTTTTATTCTCTTAACTCTTCCCTCTTCGTCTCGTTCAATTTCCTCTATAATTCCTTGAACATTCGTCCTATTAATTGATGATGATTTATTAAACCTCACTCCCAGTTTCTCTTCCAGCTCATCTAGGGTTACTTCTTTAACGTTTTTCCAGTGGGGGGATTCTATACAGTATCTACAAAGAACTCTTCTTAAGTATATAACCTTAGAACCATCTACATTTTCTGAGTTTTCTGTTGCTCCGCCACATGTTAGGTGGAACTTTGGATCTATTACTTTGTTTTTAAAGGTTATTATTAAATATTTAGTTTCCTCCTGTGCCCTTAAGAGCTTCTGCCAATTTTGCTCAAAGTCTTCCTTCCATTTATCCTTCAGCTTCTCCCTTGGTATCCAATTATCACAATAGTCTTGCAGGCAAATATCTGCTTCCTTATGATGATTGTAACCCTTGCCTCCAAAGATCTTTGCTTTTTTTACAAGCCCTGTTCTTACTATTATAGTTTGAGCCTTAATGGCTTCTAATTCAAAATCTATATTAACTTGAGCAGCAACCAATTCCGGTACTAGCTCATCGATGGATTTATATAAAATTCTATCATATTTCTTATCATATACCTTTATTTTTACAGAGTTTTTCCCGTTGTTCAATTCCTAAACCTCCTTCAAGTTTCCCCTCCGTTCCCTTGATCATTCTATTCTGCATCTACTGATAAGGTGATTTCGGTAATCCTTTTCTATATTTACCGCGAGTTTGAAGGCCTCCTATTCCTTTGACTCCTGTGATCGTATTCTCAAGTACCTCTTCTATTGATATAAATCTATCCACGCTGGTAAATGCAACTTTTTGAGTTATAAAAACGGGGTCTAAGCAATGGATAAGTATGGAGTGTAGAATGTAGCAAATGGAGTGTCTCAGAATGGCGAATTTCTGCGTTATTTAAAATTTCACCGACTTGGCACGTACGTCAGTACTAGCCAAACCGTTGAAATCTCAAAACCTTGAACTTCACTCATTCTGAAACACCCCGGGGCTGTACTCATAAGAAATTCTTATGAGGCAGCCCCTTTCAGCTGCTACCCACTGGATTTTCTTTGTAGCAATTCCATCAGGTCTTTAAAATAGATTTCTTGGGTTAGCAACATATAAATATAAATATTTTTCATTATTCTGGAAAGTATAGTTAGTAGAAGCAGTAACTCGAGATAATATCTGTAATTTTTTAGGCATAATTCGACATTAGCAAAATTTATATCTTGCACATTGAAACTGTAGGGTATATAATTTTTCTTGAAAAAAGTATCATAGAGATTCAAGTAAAGACTTTAATTTATACACATCTAAAACGCCTAGTAACTCTAAGTATTTAGATATATAAATCAAGTTTTACTTAGAACTCTCTGTAGAAAAGGGGAATGGTAGTTGGCAAAGTTAACTAATAATAAGCTAAGACTGTATGGTTTTAACAATTTAACCAAGTCCTTAAGCTTCAACATTTATGATATTTGTTATACTAAAACTGAGGAAGATCGTCAAAAGTATATCGAATATATTGATGAGCAATACAACTCTGAAAGATTGACAAACATTCTAACCCATGTTACTGAATCAATTGGGGCCAGTGTGCTAAACGTTGCAAAACAAGATTATGATCCTCAGGGAGCAAGTGTAACTCTTTTGATTTCCGAGGAAGAGGTTCCTTTATATGTTCTCGATCCATCTTGTAATAGAGGCGTCATAACTCCAAAGCGAGAAAATATCGTTGGACATTTGGATAAAAGTCATGTAACGGTTCACACCTACCCTGAAAGTCATCCTCAAAACGAAATAAGTACCTTCAGAGTAGATATAGATGTTGCTACATGTGGGACAATCTCTCCTTTAAAGGCTTTAAATTATCTGATTGGTAGTTTTGATTCAGATATTATTACTATTGACTATAAGGTTAGGGGCTTCACTAGGGATGTTGACGGCGAAAAACACTTTATAGATCATGAGATTAATTCGATCCAAAATTATATTACGGACGAAACAATTAAGAGATACAGCTTAATTGATATGAATATATATCAATCTAATATCTTCCATACAAAGATGAAGCTTAAAGATATTAATCTTGATAATTATCTATTTGAAATCAACGAAAAAGATTTAACCGAGTATGAAAGAGACACTATTATTAAAAAGCTCAATAAAGAGATGACAGAAATATTTTATGGTATAAATGTAGAGTAACTAATGGCAAAACATTTGTACTAGGGTATTTTTAATAAGCTTTAAATAGAAAAACTGCAACCAAATTTGAATTTGGATTGCAGTTTTTTATGTGTTTACTATAGAGTTCAATCTTAACCTTAGAACTTATCACTTGCCACTTTCTCTAATACTTCTTCCAGAGTAGAACTCTTTCCTTGCTCAGCGTATTCTTCCATTATATCAAGCCTATAATCTCCAGCTTCATCTAGATCAAAGTAGGTGTATGCAAACCAGGACACAAGGCCAGTTCCTAAAAATTCTTCTGATATTAAATCATTCATAAAAAAGTTTGATTCTATCACAAAAATATCGTCTATCATTGAGTGCCTTTCTTGTTTCTTAACCCTTTTATCTACTTTAAAGTCCTTACAGTATTCGATTTTATAGTTAACTATTTCTTCTGGGATCTCTATTCCGTACTCTTCCATAAAATAGTCTCTGCTTTCCCTGTTTTCCTCTAATACGTTTTTATAATTTTCATTATGCTCCTTTTCACTTAAATGCCCGAAGAGCCTACAGGTAAGTGGCCTTACTTCATATATTGTGCATCTGCCACTTTCATCTAAAAATGGACATGGTCTATTTTCTACTAGCTCAAGGAAATAGTACTCCATCACTTTTGGTATCAACTTCTGATACAAATCGGGTCTATCCTGTAGATATTTATATATATTTAGGAATTCTATATAAAAAGTGTTTACGGATTCCATGCAGCAGTTTGTGCAGCCCTTACACTCTCCCCCTTGAATACCTTCGTATATTTTATTCAGTTTATTAAAGAATTCCTTTTCTTCACCATGCTCTATTGATTTTTCTATGTTTTTCTTAAGTAACCTCATCTATTATTCCTCCAAGCCTTGGATTCTTTTAAAGTCATATTCCACCAGTACTTTTTCATCATTGTAGACAGTAATTTTTTTAATAAGTTTGTTTACTACTACACTATCTAATTTTATATATCCACATAACTCATTATAACTATTTATGTTATTTTGTCCATTAGCAGATAGTTCTAATTCTAGTCTATTTTTCTTGTTTTGTAAAAGCAATATCTGATTCCTGATGGCTGTATTTTTTTCATTATATTCTTCCATTGTTATCATTCCTTCTACATACACATCCAAGAGTCTGATTTGCTTCTTTGTCATGTTTTGCATCTCCCTATGGATACAATTCAAACCATCATTTCTTTTCGCTTTATCCATGGTCTTCCTTAACTTCGTATTAAGTCTATTTAAATCAACGCCTTTTCTTATTAGATTTCCCAAATTCTTTTCTATTTTTATCTTCAAACTATTTTTATTGATATGACTTCCCTTACAATATTTCTTTCCCCATTTATTTAGTTTTCCACAGATATATGATGTCTTGTTCTTTTTATAATGCATTCCTGAACCGCATTCTCCACAATACAATATACCCGTAAAGGTATATTTGCTTTTTGAGGTTCTTTTTCCCCCTCTTTGTTTTAATATCTTCTCAGCCAATTTAAAGGTATTTATATCTATTATGGCTTCATGAGTATTTTCAACCCTTATATATTCCTCTTCTACATTTGCCTCTCTTGTTCCATTTAACAAATCCTTGCCTCTGCTTTTGTTTTGGACTAAATTGCCTACATAAACTTCGTTTGTAAGTATGTTCTTCACAGTACTTTGATGCCATAGTTTATTGCTGTTGATTTTCTTAGCTATCATGCTTGGGGTTGGGTATCCCTGTTCATTTAAGTATTTTGCAATCTTATAAAATCCCAATCCTTCGTTATACATTTTAAATATTATTCTTACTACCTCTGTTGTTATATCATCTGCTATCAACAGATGATTTTTGCCGTCTTTTTTATAGCCATAGGGTGGATTACTTCCATTATATAAACCCCTCTTTGCTCTTTGGATTTTTCCAAATTTTATACGCTCACTTATCCTTTCCGACTCTTTTTGTGCCATGGAAAGCAATAATGTGAACATAAATTCATCATATTCAAAGGAATCAAAGGCATCCTCAATAGTAATAAATCTTATGCCTATTTTCTTTAGTTCTCTTATATGTGTTAATCCTTCTAGAGTATTTCTAGCAAACCTTGATATGCTTTTAGTTAGTAACACGTCAAAAAGCCCTTTTCTACTATCTTCAATTAGTTCCCTAAGTCCTTCTCTTTTTTTCACCGACATGCCACTTTCGACATCTTCATAAATCCTATAAAGTTCCCAACCTCTTTCTCCTATGTATCCTTCAAAAAAGTTCTTCTGATGTGCTATACTACTCTTCTGAGTCTTCATCTCCGTAGATACCCTTACATATACAGCACACCGCTTAATAATATCACCTCGTTTAGCTACTAGCAGCCAATTTTATTACGATAATCTCAAGCAATACATCTTCAAAACTCTTCTCACTTTCAAAGTAGAATTCGATCTGCTTTTCTATTTTATCCATTGAAACACCTCCTTCCTATACTCTACACTCCATTAGTGTCCTATGGGGTGAACTGGCAAAATTTGCTCCGGCTTCAATTATTGCTTCAAAATAGGATTGACATGCACCTGCAAATATTACAAGTTCATCCATACTTGATTCGTATTGCCTAGCTATTCTAACACTCTCAGTAAAATACTTGGAGTTTCTATAGTTCTCTATATCAGTGAAGTCCTCTTTTCCTTTTAATATGCTATCATGACCTGTTAAAATCAATATATCTGGGTTATATTCTCTAAGAAGCTTATCTACTACCTTAGGCTGCTCCTTTTCGTCTATTATTTTTCCCACAGCTTCTATATCTAGCTGCTCATATACCTTAAGACATACATCTATATATTCTCCATCACCATCTAGGTGCAATACTTTTCCTGCCCTTCCAAAATGATTACTTTCCCTTGTATATTCTGACATATGTCTTGTTAAGTTTTTAAACTGAGTATCTTTTCTTTCCTTCAATATGTTTCTCACTATTCTATTTATTTCTTTGTTAAAAACTTTATTAAACTGATTTACTTTATTTGCTGAAACCTTTTGCAAATCACCTTCCGGAGAATCTGCAATAATCCTTAGGTTAGTTCCCTTTAGGATGAAGGTTTTCTTATTATTTGAATCAGTAATTATATTTGTAATCTTAAATAAGATATCATAATCATACGATTTTCTCGCTACAACGTCTCCAACTCTTAGTTCTGTCATCAAAATCCTCCTATATTATATGCCTACTGTACTATATAGTATGTTTTTTCAAAGTTTAAGGTGCATAGTCACCTGAGGCAATTCCATAATTCTAACTTGGCAGAATTGCATAAGAATTGTGGTATAGCTCTAGAGGGCTTTAAGACCATATATAGTTGAAAGTTTTTTTAGATGGTAATTATGCAATTTGCTCACCTATGAAATATGGGATGAGTAGAATGATAGTAGATATTTTAAAACGGCGGTGATAAAATGATTTACACGATTGTACCAGCAAGAAATGAGGGAGAAAAAATCTCTAGAACCTTAGATATGCTCCTTAGAACAAATAGCGATATGATTTTAGTAGTTGTAAATGGATGTACTGATAATACCCTCAAAAGGGTTTCTAATATAGATAGCGATAGGATACAAACACTTTACTTCAACAAGCCTCTTGGTTTAGATGTTCCAAGGTCTATAGGTGCACTTTCAGCTTATGAATCTGGAGCAAGCGGCTTCATATTTGTAGATGGTGATATGATTGGAAATATCTCTAATAATATAAACGAAATAATTTTCGATATTTCCTCTAATAATATCGATATGGCTCTTACCGACTGTTACGATGAAACACATATCAGCAGCAACGCCGCTAAGATACTTTTATCCTTCAGGCGTCAATTAAACCTAGAGCTTGGTATATATGATAAAATAGCCTATGCTATACCTAGTCATGGTCCACATGGAATATCGAAAAAATTTATTGAAACAGTAGGATTTAAAAGTCTTTCAACTCCTCCTGTTTCACTGGCCTTAGCAGTAAAAAATAGATTGAATATCAAGGTGTCTACTAGGATCCCAGATCATGTACTTAGATCAACAACCAAGGACTCTCTCCATGCTTCACGAATTTCTAAAACAATGATAGGAGATTGTATTGAGGCTTGTTCAATTTATCAAGATAATCAGCCGCGGAGAGGCTTTGATGGTATAGATTTCTTGGGATATCATAAGGGCAGGCGCTTTGATATTTTGGATTTGATTCTAGGGAGTGTCCCAGAATGATAAATTTCTGCGTTATTTAAACTTTTTAAGTAAATTTACTACTATATTTTTTTAGAAACTCGATCCGCTGTGGCAATTTTTCTATTCTATTTTTCAGATCAATATAGTACATGTGTCTAAAGTTCTCATAGTCTTCATAGTAATATTTAGTAGCAATTTCCCATATATCCTGGGGAAATTGAAGGAAAGAGAACATAAGCTTATATTCTCTTTCTTCAACTTTTCTAACACTATTATATGCCTTGAGTATATCTACGGCCTTTTGAAAGTTCCAATCTAGTCCATCCATAGCACCCATAATGAAGCCTGCTATGTCAAAACATCTTAATTCATACTTGCAATGGTCAAAGTTTATTACACTCAGGTTTCCTTTTAAATCAACAAGTATGTTGTTGTGATTATAGGCACTATGACAAAGGTATCTATATATACCCTCTTCTTCGCAATATTCAAAATAACCATTCTTTTGGAGATTTCTTACGGATTCTATCGCCATATCATATAACATCTCGATATTGTCTACAACCATAAGGTCTATCTTGTATTTTGTAGTTCTCATCTTTATAAGGCTTTTTATGTATATAAAATCTTGACATTTATCCAAATAGTCTTTTTGTAATTTTCCTATATTTGATCTATGTCCTTCTTTTACTATAGGTATGTAATTCTTTGATGCTTCATGAATCTCTGCCAGAGCCTTTGAAGCCTTTTGCATTTCCAAGGGGTTTTTAAAGTTACATCCTCTTCCCTCGATAAGTCTAGTCATAACATAACAATCCCCATCATGTTCTATATAAGGTATGTTATTTATTGTTATATACCTATCTACATTTTTATACCCTTTGTTTATCAAGTGTTCCTTTGCACCATGCACAAAGAGTATTTCTGATACTTTGTATTTTACTTTTTTCAATATAAAGAATCCTTTATCAGTAAATACTATATTATAATCTTTCTTCGGTACTTTTTTTATTAACTTATATCCGAATTTTTCTACTAGTTCATAATTTTTATCATCCACATTGAATCCCCCACTTCGTATATAAATCAGCAGTTTCACTATGAACTCTCTATATATAAAGATTAATGATATTCACAGAATATATATATATGGCATTTCATGTATTATTTGCATATAATAAATATGAATATGTTTTTTTTAAATTTTAATGGGTAATAATATTATCAGGAGGTGTTTAAAATGAAAAAGGTTGTAGTTTTTACTAGTAACACATGACCACATTGTCATACTGCGAAAGAGTATCTTTCGGAAAAAAACATAGAGTTTGAAGAAAGAAATGTTCAAACTGATCCAGGAGCTAGAAAAGAACTTGTTAAAAGAAGGATTATGGGAGTTCCTGCTATTTTTGTGGACGATGAAGTAGTAGTTGGTTTTGACAAAAATAAGCTTGATGAATTACTTATATAAATAAAGACTTAGGGGCATCGAACCCCTTTGTTTTGGTCAGATTTTTATTATGCGAAAAAAGACCACATTACATAGTAGTATGGTCTTTTTTATGTGTCTAAATTCTTCAAGGTAATGACATAAATCTTGTATCACTATTCATCATCGTCTTCATCATCATATCGATCGATCACAAATTCAAAGAATGCTCCATCGTCATCGTCTTCATCATCTGATTCATCACTACCACTATCACTGAGACTAGGAGCAACACTAGGACTGGCACTACCACCAACTGGACCATCATCGCTATCTGGACCGCCGCCATCTAGCCCTCCGTCGGCCTCTAATGCTGACATTATTTGAACCATTCTGATCATATTATCAATCTTTTCAGCCTCGGGAAAATTTCCTCCGCCTATTATAGGTCTTATAAGTTGTATCATATCCCTTATATCAAGGTTTCCACCGTTCTTTCTCTTTTCACTCAAAGCATTGGTTGTTTCCTGAAATTTATCTAAAATACTTAAGGTACTTTTTAAGCCTTCCATATTTTTTTTAGTTGGCTCATCCATATACTGCTCAAGGGCACCAATCATATGTAAAGCTTTCTGCCTTTGATTTTTAAAGTTTAAAGGTTCACTAGAACCATCGGATGAATTTCTAGCCATATTGTTATTTAGCTCCTTTACAGCGGTAATTTTAAGCATTGCCGAAAGAAATGTAGAAAATTTATCTAACATAACTAAATTATCAGGATTCATATATGGGCTTACTGTATTTACGGCATTCTGCATTACCTCAACATCTTGTGGTGATAAATCGATATTAAAGGGTATGCTTATTAATTCCTTCGCTACTTTTTTTATATTATCTACTGCGGGAAAGTTTGAATTATTTGCTCCAATTAAAAACACAGCTATTATAGGCAGTAACAAATTATCGCCCAAATCAAGTAGGCTATTTCCCTTTTCTTCGTTATTTTTTACGTTCTCTTCCGGACGCAAATCGAATAGTTCTGCCATATAAACACTCCCCCAAATACATAAATCACAGTAAGTTTAAGTGCATTCTACATATCTAATCATAATTTTATAATATGCGTGAACGTTTCTTTTTGTTACGCATATTATGGATATTATAAAGATAACCTATTATAGAAATCGCTGTAAATATTTTATATTCGAATTCTTTAAAACTTTGGTTGTACAAAATACGAATGTAAATTTGATGCATTTCTATATAATTAATCTTATTCAATTGGAGGTTTTTATATGAGAAAAGACAGAAAAAGAAATCAAGAAAAATCAAATAATCTTAGAAATCTGCTTGGCGACTTTGGAGAAATGCATAAGGATAAAACCCAATCAGATCTTATAGATGAGGTAAAAAAAATCAGATCTAATATGAGTGATGAAGAATTTAGAAGACAGATTAAAACTATGGATAAAATTAGAGGTTTCCTTAATGAAAAACAACAAAAGAAGCTTGATAAACTTATAGAGATGTTAAAAAATAATTAATAAAAATTGCCTTTATCAAGTCACATATTTGTACGAAACAGAATAGAATATATTGAGCTAACAAAATCTGCTTAAACGGCAGCAGGAGGTGCTAATATGGGCGAAGGTTATTTTGGATTAAACAATTTGATACTATTCCTATTACTTATCATATTATTAGGAGATTGTCTTTGCGCAAATGATTATTGTAAGAAATGCTAGTTATTAGAGCTGTTATCTGATTAATATCGGATCTAAATAAATCCATTTACTTATAATAGAAATTAGAAACACTCTATACCATTTTCTTAAATCAAGATTGTTCGGTTAATTTATGAAATACTAATATTTAAAAGGAGGTCTAGTCTATGACTGATGTATATAATAAAGGTCGTGGTGGTTTCTTTGGTTTTAACAACTTAATCCTTTTCCTACTGTTAATCATCCTAGTAGGAGATTGCCTCTGTGTTGACTCTTGTAAACCATGCTAATTGTGAAAAACTTTAAAATATAATAAGTTTGTTTTAGAAAAATAAAAATCTATATTATTTTTAAAATTGTAATTGATAAACTGAGGATTTCCTCAGTTTATTTTATTGAGATCACAAAAAAAATCCAAATGTCCAGTTTTTTTTACGTATATATTCACACTTAGCCTCATTTTTGAATAATATACTAGTGAGCTAAGAAAGCTTAGTAATTAGTTGAGGAGGGTAAAATATGCCTGGTATCTTTGGAGGTTACGGTGGTGGCTATGGCGGTGGTTTCTTCGGTGGCAACAACCTAATTCTTTTCTTATTATTAATAATTCTCGTAGGAGATTGTCTCTGCGGCGGAAATTATTATTAACATATAAGATTTAAGGTATGTCTCGGAGTGACGAATTTCTGAAACATCCATTTGGGGCTAAACTCATAGAGTTTTTTATGGGTTAGCCCCTTTTTATATAGAGATTCAAGTAAAACTATTAATGTATGAGCTCTATATATCTTATAAAACTTTCTTACGAATAATACGAGATATATTGTCACATTTCAGATTTATCGTGAATATTATGCTATTAGGCTTGAATAGCTGAATCTTTCAGTAAACTAGTTTAGCAAATGTAAGTATTGACATTTCAAATAACTACTCTACTAAACCTGAAGGATGAAAGCAGAATCTTCACTTATAGAAGTGGGAGTCTTAAAAATTCATAAAGGAGCGAAAGTATATGCCTGGTTATGGACCTCAATATTTTGGACTTAACAACTTAATACTATTCTTGTTGTTAATAATCTTAGTTGGTGACTGTCTCTGTGGTGGTTATGACTACTAATTTTAAGATTTAGATGATAGTACTCAGAATTACTAACTTCTGAGATACCCTGGGGCTGAGCTCATATGATGTCTTTGTGAGATAGCCCTCTATTTTATCATCTTTATAAAGTCTTTGATAAAGATTTTAAGGCTACTATATTGATTTAGGAGGGAAAATATATGCCTGGTGGTTATTGTGGTAGTTGTGAACAACCTTATCCTTTTAGGCTTAACAACTTAATATTATTCCTATTATTAATAATCTTAGTAGGAGACTGTCTATGCGGCGGTTATAACTACTAATTCTAAGATTTAAATTGACGTATTAAAATAGCGAATTCCTAGGTTATTGAAACTTCAAAAACCTTGATCTTCATTTCTTCCGAAACGCTTTGGGGCTAAACTCATAGATCATTCTATGGGTTAGCCCTTTTATTATGTTAATTTACATAAAGACTTTAAGGTTCGAAATAACTTTAATTTTTTTATATAGAATGTACTATAAAATTGACACGCTTGACACCCACCTCGAATAATATGTTAATGAGCTAAGAGAGCTCTATAATATATTTAGAAGGAGGGAAATTCATGGCTGGTTGTGGTTGCGGAGTACCTTATTATCCTAAAGTTAATAATTTAATTCTTTTCCTATTATTAATAATCTTAGTTGGTGACTGTCTATGCGGCGGTGGTTACGGCTACTAAATCTAAGATTTAATTTAAAGATAAGCAACTTTGAGGTTTAATAAATTTCAAAGAAAAAATGTAAAAGCTTTCATTGAGGTCATTTCTCGAAGAGAAATCTGACCAAAACCGAAAGAACTCGATGTTCTTGAGTTTTTCTATATTTTCTCTTAAATTTATTTTGAATCTTAATGTTGTTTATCTATAGATAAATATTTATTAGTAGCACGCCTAACATGATTATAGAATATTATGTTAATGAGCTAGAAGAGCTCTATAATACATTGAAGAGGAGGGAAATATATGCCTGGATTCGGTGGCGGCTGTGGTTGCGGAGTACCTTATTATCCTCGTGTTAACAATTTAATTCTTTTCTTATTGTTAATCATCTTAGTTGGTGACTGTTTATGTAGTGGCGGTTACGGCTACTAAGAAATATCATTTAAGATATAAAAGCTGAGGAATTTTCCTCAGTTTTTCCTTTTAATAAAAAAACAGATTAAAAATCAGAGGCCTAGTGTCTCTGATTTTTTATATAGAAATTTCCAATAAAAATATACAAATATATTATATATATTGACACGCTTAGTATGTCTCAAGAATATTATATTAATGAGCTAAGGAAGCTTAGTAATATATTCAGAAGGAGTGAAATGTATGGCTGGTTGTGGTTGTAATACACCTTATATCCCTATTCGTATTAACAACTTAATTCTTTTCCTACTATTAATAATCCTAGTAGGTGACTGTCTCTGTGGTCCTTCTTACTACTAAAATATAAAGTTTAGATCAAATAAAATATATTATTTATTGACACGCTTAACATGTCTCTAGAATATTATGTTAATGAGTCAAGAAAGCTTGATAATATATTTAAAAGGAGGGAAATATATGGCTGGTTGTGGTTGTGGAGTACCTTATTTTCCTAAGGTTAACAATTTAATTCTTTTCCTATTACTAATAATCCTAGTAGGAGACTGTCTCTGCGGTCCTTCTTACTACTAAAATATAAACTTCAATTTGACTAAACATTTATAATAGAATCTTCTTAGTTTAATACTCTAAACATTTAAAAGAAGATTTTCCCTAAGCACATATGGGAATTATTTTTAAAATTTCCATATGTGCTATAAAATATATTTTATAGTGACACACTTGACATATCTATAGAATATTATATAAGTAAGTCAAGGAAACTTGATAATCCATTCAGAAGGAGGGAAATATATGCCTGGTTACGGTGGTTGTGGTCCTGGGTGTGGTGGAGCACCTAGTTTCTTCGGAATGAACAACTTAATTCTTTTCCTACTATTAATAATCCTTGTTGGGGATTGCTTATGTGGCGGAGATTTTTACTAAAATAAAATATGATATGTAAAAGCTGAGGATTCTCCTCAGCTTTTTTTAATGTTATTTTTATATACTGTAGAAATAATATAACAATAACAAAAGGGATTGATGCCTCTGGGTTTTTGTTATATATATATCACGTTTTATAATCCTTTGAATATTATATTATTAACTCAGAATTTTTGGTTTTGCTATAGGAGGTGAAGTAGGATGCCAAGAGGACCATATGGCTATGGTTGTCACTTTAATCCCCCATACTTAATCATATTGATTGTTATTTTTATAATCTTCTTTAACTGTGGACCTTGCTACGACTATGGATGGTGATAATATAAATGCTTAATCACCTATTTATAGAGATTCCAGTAAAACTATTAATTTATACACATTCAAAACTCCCCGAAACATTGAGTATTTGTGCACGTATAAACTAAGTTTTACTATATAAACCCTATATAATTTTAAATTTATTTATCACAATTTTGCTCCACCTAGAATAATATAAAATTATGGTAACCTTTTTATTCTTGTTGGAGGTGTAGTTGATGGCTTATGTGATTCAGGAAAGCAGATTAATTTTATTTTTGTTACTCCTTATATTAGTCGGAGATCTTATTTGCGTAGACGATAAGTGTACCTGTAAATATCCAAGCAATCCTTACCACTAAAGCAATTTTATGAATACGGGGATTTTTTTAGATAGGGGAATTTCATATTTGAGTTTAAAAGAATAAGTTGAGGAAAAAAATCAACTTATTTTTTTGAGGTGATTTCTCCAAGAAAAATCTGATCAAATCGAATGGGTTCGATATCTCTGAGCTTTTATCACAAAAATAAATCTAATCAAAAGAAAGGACTTAAATATCCCTAGGTTTTTATTAATTATGCTATACATAATACTTAAGTATTAGGACCACAGACCCCTCATATAGTGAAATTTTCACAAATATTAGGCTTTGTCCTTTACATAAGTTACAATCAGTTTACAATTCCATTACATTACAATTTTTGTATTAATTCCATGTTATAATAATAACTAAGGAAACGGAAATATTTTGGTGGTGATATAATGGAAGTTATGATGGTAATAATGATAATAATAATATATTTTTTACTTGATAAGAGCGAGAAGGAATCGGACTCTAATACCTATGACTTCTTAGAGCAAAATCAGGAGCTTAATCGCCCTCAAAACCTCTAAGTTCTACTGGTATATCCGACCTTAGAAAAATGTTGAATAAAATAGGAAATAAGTATTCCTCCTCTTAATATAAATATGTACGAAGACCTTTATTTAGTGTGCACATTGATGCTGTTAAATTTAAGGTCTTTTTACATTTTTGAGATATCAACTTTTGATGAATTTTATTTTTTTCCTTATTTGAACAGATTGCACACCTCATGACTTTCATTTGGTTCTTAAAAATTAGTAATTTATAGTTTTAAAATTTTCAAACTATAATACTATTTAAATATAGGAGGTGTTAAAATGTTGTCTCCCAGCTTGGAGGACTATTTAGAGGAACTATATAAGCTCGATATTAAAAATAAACCATTCAAAATAAGGGATTTGGCGTCAAAACTGGGTGTATCCTCACCTTCCGTTGTTAAAGCTCTTAAGAAGTTAGATAACGACAATTATGTTATATATGAAAAGTACAAAGGAATAACACTTACTAACAAAGGCAAGGAACTAGGGAAGTCTTTAGTTAAGAGAAATGACATTCTACAGGAGTTTTTAATAATCATAGATAGTAATTGTGACCCCGAGGATGAAGCTGAAGCAATGGAACATTATCTAAGTCCTTCGACGGTAGAAACTTTTAAAACTCTATCGACTTTCTTAAAGGATAATGAAGATGTTCTCACAAGATTTATGGAGTATAAGAAATCTAGTAGCTAGAATAACAGTCTAATAATATTATGTGAAAATTAATCATTAGAAACGGTCACAGATCACTCACTACAAAATAAGTAATAGTAGAGAAGGTTCTGTGACCGCTTCTAGATTAGATATTCATTTTTCACAATACATTTCTATACCAATCCTAGCAATCGAGCCCCCTGAGCTACTATAAAGCACACTGTTATTGCTATGGCCGTTGGCATCAGGGCTGAAAATAGGGTCCATTTTACGCTTCCAGTTTCTTTCCGTATAGTCCAGAGTGTAGTTCCGCATGGAAAGTGAAGCAAGGAAAACAGCATTACGTTTAGGGCTGTTAAGAAGGTCCATCCATTAGCTATGAATAGCTCCTTCATTTCTGCTAGGCTTTCTAATTCAAGCATAGCTCCCTTTGACATATAGCTCATTATTATTATAGGCACAACTATTTCATTTGCCGGCATTCCAATTATAAATGCCATCAATATAAAACCATCTAATCCTATGGCCCTTGCAAATGGATCTAAAAATGCAGCTAGGTGATTTAAGATACTCATATCACCAATCGTAATATTTGCTAAAACCCAAATGGCTAAACCAGCAGGTGCTGCAACAACCACCGCTCGCCCTAAGACAAATATGGTTCTGTCAATCAAAGATGTATAAAGAATTCTTCCTATCTTAGGTTTTCTATAAGGAGGAAGCTCCAATGTAAATGATGATGGTACACCCTTTAGCATAGTCTTAGAGAGTGCCCAGGATACAATTAGGGTTATTGTTATACCTAAAATTACTAAAAAGGTTACAAAGAAGGATGCTACTAAGGTACTGTATTGACTTGCAACTAGGCCTCCAACAAATATTGTAGATAGTGCTATCAAGGTCGGAAATCGTCCATTACAGGGGACAAAATTATTTGTTATAGCTGCAATTAATCTTTCCCTAGGTGAGTCAATTATCCTACATGCAATTACTCCTGCTGCATTGCAGCCAAACCCCATACTCATTGTTAGGGACTGTTTTCCATGGGCTCCAGCCATCTTGAATAATCTGTCAAGATTAAAAGCTACCCTTGGCAAATATCCTAAATCCTCTAGTAGTGTAAATATAGGGAAAAATATTGCCATTGGAGGCAGCATAACCGATACAACCCATGCTAGAGTTCTATACATACCTAACACCAATATTCCATGGAGCCACTCAGGAGCACCTGCATTCATAAAGATATAAGTTATCTTATCTTCCAACCAGAAAAAGAAACTCGCCAGCATTCCAGAAGGATAATTTGCTCCTGTAATCGTGAGCCAGAATACTACTCCTAGTAGCAGGATCATAATGGGATATCCCAGTATCCTTGAGGTGATCAGATCATCAATCTTCTTATCAAAGTTAATCTTTCGTTGACTCTTTTTAGTTACTACTTTCTTTGCTATTTCTTCTGCCGTCGTATATATATCCCTAACTATATTATCTCTGAGACCGATATTATTGGCCACCTGCACCGACTCTGACAATTTTATCAGATTGTCAAACTCACCTAGATTCTTATTAGGCATTTGCCATTACCTCCTCCCCTTCAATCTCCAATAGCTTTTTGTCATATATGTGTTCATAGATTGAATCCACTATGGTTTTATCGCCATCTATTAATCTTAAGGCGACCCATCTTGAGTCAAGCTTACCATTTAAGACTGCGTCGATTTCCGGGGTGATTTTATCTACTGCCTCTTTAACTGATTTTGAATATGATATCTGTTTTGCTCTAGGGCTTTCTATACCTACCGCTACATTTAAAATTCTTCTCTTCAGCTCTTCTAAGCCTATACCTTCCCTAGCTACCGTTGCTACAACAGGCACTCCCAGTTCCTTCTCTAGGGCATTGATGTCAATGAATATCCCCTTTCGCTCTGCCTCATCTATTAGATTTACACATACTATTACATTATCTGTAAGCTCCATAACCTGAAGCACAAGGTTTAGGTTTCTTTCTAGGCAAGTTGCGTCAACTACAACTACTGTAGCATGGGGCTTTCCAAAACAAATGAAGTCTCTTGCTACCTGTTCTTCAACTGAGTTTGCCAACAAAGAATAGGTTCCCGGTAAATCCATTAATATAAATTTCATGTCTTTATATTTATAATTTCCCCTTGCATTTACAACAGTTTTACCAGGCCAGTTTCCCGTATGCTGCTTTAGCCCCGTCAATTCATTGAACACCGTACTCTTACCTACATTTGGATTCCCAGCTAAGGCTATTACAAATTCCTCACCGCATTTTAGATTGAATTTTTTCTTGAGCACACCTCTACCACACGACTCACATGTTAATCCCAACTTATTCACCTCCAGATATTAATTTTAAGTGCTTAGAACTTCTTACTTAATCAGTTCTACAACTATCTGTTTAGCCTCTTCTGATCTTAAGGCTATCTGTGCTCCTCTGATTCCATACGCAGTTGGGTCTCCAAGGGGACTATGTCTCAATACCTCAATTTCAGCATCTGGAATTAAACCTAAATCCATCATTCTACGTCTTGATAGTCCTGTTGATTGCAGCGAAACTACTTTAACCCTAGAGCCTGCCTCTATATTCGAAAGTAACATTTTTCTTTCCTCCTTTATTAACAGAGTAAATTAACCGTATGACCCATAATAAAATTAACCTAGGCTAATATTTTTTCGTAATTCCATATTATGTATTATAGTTATAAGTAGTTACAATTTTTTTCAAAAAAACACAAAAGGGGCTGGCTCATAAAGGCTTCTCATGAGCACAGCCCCAAGGTGTTTCAGAATTTCACCATTCTGAGACATCCAGATATATTCTATTTATATTTTAAATTTATCTACTGCTTCTGCAAGTTTTTCCGCAAGTACCTTTAGGTCATGTCCATGGGCAGAGACTTCTTCCATCGATGCCAGCTGCTCCTCTGTCGATGCAGAAACCTGTTGTGTAGCTGCAGACGTTTCCTCTGATACAGCAGAGAAGTTTTGTATTATCCCCACAATCTCATCCTTGTTGCTTGACATATTGTCTATGAATTGCTTTATTTCAACAACTTTATGGATTAGATTTTTTACAGAAGAAGATATTTCATTAAAGACTTCCCTCGTTTCTATTACGGCCTTTTCTTGGTCATCCGCCATAAGCTTTGCTTCATCCATTGCGCTGACAGCCATCTGCGATTGGCTTTGTATACCATCAATTAATTCCTTTATCTCCTTAGCTGCACCGGATGATTGTTCTGCTAATTTCCTTACTTCATCGGCCACTACTGCAAATCCTTTACCGTGCTCGCCTGCTCTGGCTGCTTCTATTGCCGCATTTAAAGCAAGAAGATTGGTTTGTTCAGCTATTTGCCCAATTGTGTCTGTTATGACCCCTATTTCCTGAGTACTGTGATCGACCTTAGCAACCAATTGTCCAACCTTTACGCTGGATTCATTTCTTTCCTCAGATTTTTCAAACAAGACGGTTACTGCATCAAGACCTTTATCACTAAGTCCTCCGGTTTCATTGGATATGTCATTCATATGATTGGTCGACTCAGCAACCATCTCCATTTTTTCGGCTAAATCGTTTATCTTTACGTTACCCTCTTCTGCATCCTTGGCCTGTGTAGCTGTTCCCTTAGCTATGCCCTCTATGGATCTAGCTACTTCCTCGGTAGCAGCAGCTGTTTGCTCAGTTATCTCGCTAAGAGAGGTTGAAGCCTGAAGCACATCCCCAAAGGAGTTCTTTACTGTTCCAACCAGATTATTAATGTTTTTTACCATCATATTAAAGGAATCGGCCAAAATACCAGTCTCATCATTGTTTTTGACCTTTAATTCATCGATGTCTAAATTACCATCGGCAACTTCCCTTATAGCTCCAGTAATATTAATTATTGGATTAGATATGTGCCTAGCAAATAGTGCTATTAGAATCATTCCTACAACAAATGTAATAACCATAATCATTGAACCAATCACCAAAATTTGATGGGCTCCTTTATTATAATCACTCATGAAGGACCCAGCAATAACAATCCAGTCCCAGTTAGGTTCTATTTCTGAATAGGTAATCTTCTGTTCTATAGTTTCTGAGTCCGGTAGATTCCATGAATAATATGTATAACCGCCACCATTCACGGCCTTCTCAATTTGATCCTTAACAAGATAGAAGTCTTTATCGGCTTTATCAACGGCTTCCATTACATTTTTTCCTTCTATTCTTGGATGGGCAACCTCCACTCCCGCTTTGTTATATATAATGAAATGTCCATTTTCCCCAAGATCTACATCTCTGTTTATAGGTCTGGTTCCATCAGCATTCCTTTCGCCAAGTAAATAAACCTTAACCTGTTCTTGGGCTTCTTCAAGAGTTAATACCCCTTTCTCTACTTCTTTCTGTTTCGCATCTATGAGCATATGGGCCATCTTAACACCATTTTTTAATAGTATCTTTCCCCTCTTATCTAGCTCATTTCTAGCTGTGTTATAGCATACTAATCCAATGATCAAATTGGGGATAATTAGCAGCAGACAAGCAGCAATTATCATTTTAGCCTTAATAGACATACTAATATTACCCGTTGAACCTTTTTTTATAGATTTTTTCTTTAGCATATATATTCTCCTCCTCTATACCCCTGAGTATTAGTAGCTCCATTTATACTATAAAATCCCTCGTCAACCCAAAACCTAATAAAACTCCAGACAAATCCTAGGATTTGCCTGAAGCTATTTTCATTATAAATATCCATCAACTAAACTATGCCGAAGGTTGCTGCAACAATTGCAACAGCAGTAGCAATAAGTGGTATTACAACTGTACACATACCAATATCAGCATATGATTCCTTATGGGTAAGTCCAGTTATACCTAATAATGTTATAACTGCACCATTATGTGGAAGTGAATCAAGTCCTCCACAAGCCATTGCAGCTATTCTATGGAATGCCTCTGGGTTTATTCCAAGGGCAATAGCTTTTTGCATGTATATATCACCTAATGCACCAAGGGCAATACTCATACCACCGGAAGCAGAGCCAGTGATACCAGCAAGTATACTAGTTGACGCCGCCAGAGAGATAAGTGGTGTCCCAGGGATTGCAAGTATAGCTGCCTTTACTAAGGCAAATGCTCCCAATGACTTAATAACGTTCCCGTATCCAACCTCTGATGCCGTATTGATTATGGCTAATAATGAACCATAAGCACCTTGGTTTACAGTATCCTTCATATCTTCAATATTCTTACGGAATAGAATTAATGCTGCTATTATTGATACTACAAGGGAAACTATTATACTCCATATCCCCTTAACCTTTGCAAGTGTAGTTCCAAACTCTTCTAGGAATGAACCATCCATGTTTGCAAAGTAGTATTTACCAAGTATGTAGTTAAGTACAAGTACTATAATTATCGGAGTTAATGCGGCTGCAAAGCTTGGTAGCTTGTCTAGATCAAACTCTTTGATTACTTCTTTATGATTTCCATAGCCTTCTCCAGCAGCCATGGCTTTTCTAGATCTCTTGTTAAGCCACCATACACCTCCTCCAAACATAACTGCTGCACCTATAAGTCCAAGGATTGGAGCTGCATATGCAGTAGTACCAAAGAATGGCATAGGAATCGCATTCTGAATCTGTGGTGTACCTGGCAGAGCAGTCATTGTGAATGTAAATGACCCAAGGGCAATTGAAGCCGGGATAAATCTTTTTGGAACGTTACCTTCTCTAAATAATGCTGCAGCTACTGGATAAACTGCAAAGGCAACAACGAATAGTGAAACTCCTCCATAGGTCAATATACCACAGGATAAAACAACTGCTAAGATTGCTTTGTCTTTTCCAAGCTTTTCAGCTATAAAGTGGGCTATTGCCTTCGCTGCTCCTGAAGCATCCATAACCTTACCGAATATGGCTCCAAGCAAGAACAGCGGGAAGTATGCTTTAGCATAGCCTGCAAAGTTTTTCATGAATATTTCTGTGTAACTTGCCAGTAAAGGTAAATCCCCCGACAGTAATACTGCAAACATTGCTAAAAGTGGTGCCAAAATAAGAACTGTTATACCTCTGTAGGCTAAGTACATAAGCAAGCCTAATGAAATAATAATACCAATAACACCTAACATGATTTAACCCCTTTCTCCTTATCGTTTTTGATTATTTATTATTGCTAAAGGGTCAGATGCAAAATATGATGTCACCTGCCCTAAAATACGTAAAAGATGAACATGTTACAGATGCTACGCAATGGTTAATCCCATTGATTCTTCCTTAAATATTCTAGAGTCCATTTCTTTTAATTCCTCTGATATAATTGGTTTAAAGTCCATTAAATCTAAAATATCCTTTTCAAGATCTACTCCTGGAGCAATTTCCTTTAGAACTAGTCCTTCTTTTGAAAGCTCAAAGACCGCTCTCTCTGTTATGTATATAATAGGAGTATCATTTTCTATGGCATAATCACCGCTAAATGTGATTTGCTCAACCTCCTTTAAAAACTTCTTAACCTTACCTTCTTTTTCAATAGTAAGCTTTCCATCTGCTGCCTTAACCTTTAATCCTCCAGCAGTAAAGCTTCCACAATATACTACCTTCTTGGCATTTTGAGTTATATTAATAAATCCGCCACATCCTGCAATCTTAGGTCCAAATTTAGAAACGTTAATATTTCCTTTCTTGTCACACTGGGCCAATCCAAGGAATGCTATATCAAGTCCTCCCCCGTCATAGAAGTCAAACTGATATGGTTGATCAAGTATGGCCTCCGGATTTGTTGAGGCTCCAAAGTTCATTCCTCCAGCAGGAACTCCACCAATAGGTCCCGACTCAACTGTAAGAATCATCTCTTCTCCAACGCCTTCTTCGTTTGCCACCATGGAGATTACTTCTGGTACACCTATTCCAAGATTGACTATTGCATTTGGTATAAGCTCCATGGCACCTCTTCTGGCTATAATCTTTCTCTCGTTTAAAGGAACAGGTTTTGTAGTGTCTATTGGTACTATGGTATTACCACAAAAAGATGAATTATATTGATCTCCATAGGTTTGCATATGGTTTTCTTCCTTTTCTGCCACTACAACAGTATCCACATATATTCCTGGTATCTTAATAAGCTTTGGATCTAATGATCCTGTCTTTACTACCTTTTTAACCTGTACAATTACTTTACCGCCTGAATTTTTACATGCAGCAGCTATTGATAATGCTTCTAAAGTAACTGCCTCTTCTTCCATAGAAATATTTCCATTTTCATCTGCATAGGTTCCCCTAAGCAGGGCCACGTCTATTGGAAGTGCTTTATAAAATAAATATTCTTTTCCTTCAAGCTCTATAAGCTTTACTATATCGTTCTTAGTAATATCATTTATCTTTCCACCCTCAAGTCTTGGGTCTATAAATGTCTTTAATCCAACTCTCGTAATCGTTCCTGGTTTACCTGCTGCGATATCTCTAAATAAGTGAGCAATAACTCCCTGTGGAAGGTTATAGGCCTCAACCTTGTTTTCAAGAGCCAACTTTTGAAGCTTTGGCGCAAGTCCCCAGTGACCTCCGATTATTCTCCTTACTAGACCTTCATATCCTAAATGATTTAGTCCCCTATCCTTACCATCACCTTGTCCAGCAGCATATACAAGAGTAAGATTTTTCGGACTTCCTGTTTCGTTAAATCGCTTTTCCAATGCGATTTCTACTTCCTCGGGCACTCCGATACCAACGAATCCTCCTGTAGCAACTGTTGCATCATCGGGAATTAACTTTACGGCTTCTTCTGCACTCAATACTTTGACACGCATTTTTCAACCTCCCTAATCTATTGTTAATTAATTATCTATATCTTTAAAGTCATATATTATTAATAGCAATTAGCGTGCCAAGCTTCTTTCTTGTTGTTATTTTATTAACAAACAACCGGATAAATTTAGAGATACGCAGGAATAAGCTTCAATATCACATGTAATTTCATCTATAATTTGCAGTATTAAATCCCTGACATACAGCATTTATGCCAGGGACTTAATATATATTCAATAAATAAAATTTGTATTAAATATCTCAGTCTTATTTTTTTATATCTCCTATTCTTCTCCTTAGCCTTTGTTATTTTTAACTAAAAAATATAATAAAAACCAAGGTTAAAAATGTAAATAAAGTTTACATTCTCATAACTCTGTCTTGTAATGTCTTAAAATGTTGTAAAAGGGCATATGCCAATTAGTGTACATTTTGTTTACATATATTTTTTTTATACACTTTTGAAAGCCACTACTTAAATCTAGTCAGATTTATAACTATCTAGCTCATATCTTTCTATTTTTTTATAAAGACCTACCCTACTGATTCCAAGTATCTTTGCAGTTCTATTCTTATTTCCTTTTGTTTTTTTAAGACATTCCTCAATTACTTCCTTTTCTACTTCTTCAATAATACTTTTTAAATTCTTATTACCCATAAGATATGTCTTTGTCTTTTTTCTGGTCAATCTAGGTGGCAGGTGTTTTGGTTTTATTATTAAGTCTGTGTCTAATAGATTGATGGATCTCTCTATAACATTTTCCAATTCTCTAATATTTCCAGGCCAGTCATAACTTTTTAAATAATCTATGGCATCCTGGGATATTCCTTCAACGTATACTCCCAACTTAGCGGCTATCTTTGCCTTAAGTTCATTGGCAAGGGCCTCTATATCTTCCTTTCTTTCTCTGAGAGGTGGTAGTTTAATTACCATAACGTTTAATCTATAAAAAAGGTCTTCCCTAAATTTGTTTTGTTTTACAAGCCTTTCAAGGTCTTTATTGGTGGATGCTATTATTCTAACATCGATATTCCTTAAGGAATTTCCGCCTAATCGCTCTACTTCCTTCTCCTGAAGTACACGCAGCAGCTTAGCCTGCATGGTCATAGGCATGTCCCCTATCTCATCAAGTAAAATGGTTCCTCCATTAGCTAGTTCAAACTTTCCTTTTTTTCCGCCCTTCTTTGCTCCTGTGAAGGCTCCTTCTTCATAACCGAATAATTCAGACTCTAATAGCTCTCCCGGTATCGCCGCACAATTGATCTTTACAAAGGGACCTAAATTTCTTTTGCTGGCATTGTGTATTGCATGGGCAAAAAGTTCCTTTCCTGTACCACTCTCTCCCAATACAAGTACATTTGAATTGGTCTTTGCGGCTTTTCGTGCCAAGGCCATAACGCCATTCATACTCTGACTATCACCAACGAGGTTTTCAAAGGAATATTTAGCAACCCTCTTGTCGTCCAATTCGTTTTTATAGTATCCTATCTCTTTCTCAAGCTTACTTATTTTACTGCTGAGAGTCACTAGATCACTTACATCCTTGAACATGGTCTTTCCTACTGCTCCGATTACTCGTCCATCCTTCTTAAAGGGTATACGCATGGCGATCATTCTACTTTCCTTTACCTGCTGTATTTCCCCTACTTCCATTATCCCTGTCTTAACTACTATGTGCATTCTAGTATTTTCAATTACTTCAGTTACATGTTTTCCCTCAGGGTTTAGATCACCAATAAACTCCTTGTAGGCTTTACTCATCATTGTAATTATTCCATCTTTGTCTACAACTACGATCCATTCATTAAAGGTATCTAAAATTGTATTTAATATATCGATATATACTTCATCCTCATCAAGCTTCTTACTCAATTTCTTATAGTCCGTTACATCATGGAATAAGGCAATAGCTCCTTGGGCTTCATTGTTCTTTATTATTGGGAGTCTAGTAACAGTAAATTGCCTTCCTCCCCTGTAAAAGTTTTGGTTAATCTCTGGTTGTTTTGTCTCTACAACCCTTATAAGTTTACTATTTGGAATAATATCGTTTATTTTCTTACCTATAGCATAATCATGCTTAAGCTCAAGCAATTCTCCGGCAAGCTTATTAAGCATGTTAATATTTCCATGCTCATCTATTCCTATTATTGCGTCTGTCATATTCTTGATAATGGCCGCAAAGTATTCATCGGTATATTTCATTTTTACACCTCTTTTAAAGATATATGTATATTATTCCACTTGGTACTACATTACTATTATATTATCACAAATTTTATTTAATGGTAAATATGCGTTGGAAGTTATAAATATAGATTACCCATACAAAGATTTAATCTCTTATGAAAAATTAGACTCTGTTAGACTATGGTGTTGTTTTAATGGAATAGACAGACGATTTTGTAGAAAAGTCGTCTGTCTTAGTTATTTTCGTTTTCTGTACCATTTCCACGCTTCATAAAGTACTACAACTATAACTATAATTATTGCGTATGGTAGGAAATCAATATTTAATAACGCAAATATCGTTGAAACCACCATATATGATAGGAATCCAACAATTATTCCTTTGAATGAATCTTTCATTTACGCTCCCCCTTTCAGGATATAATGAATTACTATATTCACAAACATTATACATATAATGCTTGTCTATATCTATATTACTTATCTTAAAACCATTAAAACATCGTTAAAATTATAACATACAGTTTTAAGAGAAGCAAAAAGAGAATCCTCTTGTTTTGGATTCTCATTTTGAGTTGCTGTAACCTATAAGTTATCAGCAATTTGCTATTAGCCATAATCACTTTATTCATTTAGTTTTATTCATTATCCTATTAACCATATATGTTCTTTTAGAATTCTATGCTTCATCCTATAGGAACATCAATCCAATTGATATTATTATCCCTGTATAAATCAAGTCTATTACACAGAATCCCATTATATCTCTAGCACCAAGACCTGCTATTCCCAATGCAGGAAGTGCCCAGAATGGTTGAATCAGATTTGTCCATGCATCTCCCCATGCTATTGCCATTGCAGTCTTAGCAGCTGGTACACCTAACTCTGCACCGGCTGGCATCATTATAGGTGCTTGCACTGCCCACTGTCCTCCACCGGATGGTACGAAAAAGTTTACAAGTCCTGCACTCAGAAATGAAAATAGTGGGAAGGTTGTTTCAGTAGAGATACTTACAAACCAGTTTGACATAGCTCCTGCTAGGGAAAGTCCACCGGCGCCCATTCCAGTCATCATACCCATTATCCCAGCATAGAATGGGAATTGTAGTATTATTCCCGCAGTTCCCTTTGCCGCATTAGTAACTGCATCTAGGAACCTTCTAGGAGTCCAGTGAAGTATAATGCCCGCGAATAGGAACATAAAGTTAACTATATTTAGGTTTAATTTAAATCCATTTTTACCGAAGTAATAAAATATGTATATAAATCCCATAACCCCTATGAGAACTGAAACTATAGGACTATTTTCGATTTTATCTGCTGGAGTCATTACTTTTGCTTTAGTTGATGCTGTTTCATCATCATTTACCAATAGTTCAGGATCTATTGACACTACATCCTTACCCTTTGGATGCATCGCTTTATTTAAAAGCGGTAATGTAATTAGTATTACCAAGAATATAATTATGTTAAAGCTTGAAAAAATTGTTGCGTTTGTTCCTATAACGTCCGTTACTGCTCCCCCTGTTGCTGTAGCTAAATCGGCTCCAGTTGTAGCAAGCTTTAGCGGTATGGAACCCGATAACCCCGAATGCCAGACTATAAATCCTGAGTAACCTGCAGCGATCAATAGTCTATAATCTACTTTTTTAATCTGTTTAGCTAATTCCCTTGCATATAACGCCCCTATTACAAGACCAAATCCCCAGTTGATCCATGCAGCTATAGCCTCAACTAACGTTACTGCTATTATGGCCTGACCTGGTGTTTTTGGTATACTTGCGAGTTTTTTAAGTCCTTTTTGTATTATTGGTGCATTTGCCAATGCATGGCCTGTTACTAATACTAGTGCCATTTGCATAGAAAAGGCTAGTAGCTTCCAAAATCCTCCGCTCCAGTGAAGCACCATGTCCATTGGTCCCTGTCCTGTACAAATAATTCCCAGTCCAAATACGATAAGTGTAAGTATTACTGCAAATAGAAAAGGATCTGGCAAATACTTTTGTACAAGTGCAACACAACCTTTTGTAAAGCTTCTAAACATGACTCTACCCCCTGTTTATTAAATTTTTTGGGTGTCCATTTTAGGGTATAGGGCTTTGAAAATATTGAAAAATAAAGGTCAAAATTGATGGCTTCAAATTGCTGAACATTGCAAAATGAAACCTCTATATATTTACGTATATAAAAAGTGACATGGCTAAGGTCTCTTAATATACATTTTATTTTAACGACACCCGTATCCCTATACCCCTGATGGCTTTATTAAGCTAGTTGCCGATAGCTAACTGCAAAGCTTTTATATAATCTCTATAGTTTATGTATCAGTTATATTTATAAGTCCATTTCTTTTAAGTTTTCTGATATCATTAATTCTGCTTCCGTTGCTGCCACTACTTCTTCTACAGTTACTCCAGGTCCTATTTCAGTTAAAACCAGCCCCTTATCTGTTACCTCAATAACACCCATTTCTGTAACTATTAGATCAACTACTCCTACAGCAGTTAATGGAATATTACATTGTTTAAAAATCTTTGGCTTACCCTTTGCTGTATGGGTCATGGCTACTATTACTTTTTTAGCACCAGTAACTAAATCCATAGCTCCCCCCATACCAGGAACCAATTTGCCAGGTATCATCCAGTTAGCTAGATTTCCATTTTCATCAACCTGTAGTGCTCCTAGAACCGTTGCATTAACATGTCCGCCTCTTATTATTCCGAAGGATGTAACACTATCAAAGAAGGCTCCACCAGGATTAATCGTAACAGCAACGCCTCCTGCATTTATTAAATCCTTGTCTTCCTTTCCAGCCTCGGCTGCAACTCCAAGTCCAACAAAGCCATTTTCTGACTGTAGTGTAACATCTATATCCTCAGGTATATAATTGGCAACCATTGTAGGTAATCCAATTCCTAAATTTACTACATCCCCATTCTTAAGTTCCTTTGCTACTCTTTTAGCTATTATCTCTTTAATTTGGTTTTTATCCATTACTCTTCGCCTCCTACAATGTAATCAACAAAAATATTAGGAGTCATTACTTCATTTGGATCTATTTCTCCAACTTCAACTAATTCTTCCGCTTCTACTATTACTACATCGGCTGCTGTAGCCATAGCTGGATTGAAGTTTATTGTAGATTTTTTGTAGTAAACATTTCCTTTTTTATCTACCTTAGAACCTCCAATTAAGGCTACGTCGGCTCTAAGTGGTAATTCTAAGAGATATTCTTTTCCATCGATCTCAATCTTTCTCTTACCATCTTCTACTAAGGTTCCTACTCCAGTTCTAGTCAGTATTCCACCAAGACCTGCACCGCCAGCTCTAACTCTTTCAGCCAGTGTTCCCTGTGGTACTAATACTACTTCAATTTCTCCCTCTTGCATCTGTCTTCCAGTCTCTTTATTTGTTCCTATGTGGGAAGTAATAACCTTTTTGATTTGCTTGTTTACTATTAACTTGCCCACTCCATAGTCAGGAAAACAAGTGTCATTTACTATTAGTGTCAGATCCTTAGTACCCTTCTTTACTAATGCATCGATAACCTGGTGGGGACTACCTACTCCTAAGAAACCACCCACCATTATTGTCATACCATCTTTGATATGACCGATAGCTTCTTCAATAGCTATATGTTTGTTCATTATATTCACCCCCATATTAATGTTTATCAAAGGACCAACCCCTTGACAAAGGTCAAGAGGTTGATAGTTTATAGCCTTTATATTATTTAGATTCTTTAGCAGCCTCAAGCTCTTCTATTAAAGCTGGCACTACTTTATTTATGTCTCCTACTATTCCTACATCTGCTGTTTCAAATATTGGTGCACTGGCATCCTTGTTGATAGCTATTATGAAATCAGACTCCTCCATACCAGCTAAATGCTGGATAGCTCCAGATATACCACAAGCTACGTATAAATCAGGTCTAACTGTTTTACCAGTTTGTCCTACTTGATGATCTCTGTCGATCCATCCAGCGTCAACTACCGCACGGGATGCAGATACTTGACCGTCAAGTCCAGCAGCTAGCTCCTTTAGTATTTCAAAGTTCTCAGGTTTTCCTATACCTCTACCACCTGAAATTAATACGTTAGCTTCTTCAATGTTAATCTTTTGCTTTGTTTCCTTAACTATTTCAAGTACTTCAACGTTCATGTCTTCTTTAGTAAAAGCTACTTTAACTTCTTCTATTTTACCTGTTCTGTTTTCATCCATCTCAAATAACTGCATAACCCCGGGTCTAACTGTAGACATCTGAGGTCTATGGTCAGGACAAATGATTGTAGCCATTATGTTCCCACCAAAGGCAGGTCTTGTCATTAATAGGCCTCTTGTTTCTTCATCTATATCTAGTGAAGTACAGTCTGCGGTAAGACCTGTATGAACTCTAGCTGAAACTCTAGGTGCTAAGTCTCTACCTATAGCAGTTGCACCGATTAAGAATATCTCTGGTTTTCTTTCATTTATTATTTGTGTAAGTGCCTTTGTATATGGCTCTGTCATGTATATATCTAATGCTTCGTCATCAACGTATATAACTTCATCTGCACCGTTATGAATTAGCATGTTTGTCTTACTTTCGATGTTATTACCTAATATTACTGCTGTAACAGTTTCACCTAACTTTTCGGCAATCTCTTTACCTTTTCCGATAAGCTCTAAAGAAACTCTTTGAACGTCTCCTTCTCTTTGCTCTACGAATACGAAAACGCCTTTATATTCTGAAATATTCAAGGTACTCCCTCCTTAAATCAATCTATTATATGATATACTTCTCTTGTAGTTTTTGTACGATTATTTGTGCTGCTTCCTTAGGCTCTACTTCATACACCTTACCAGCAGATTTAGCTCCCTTTGTAAATGACTTCTTAACCTTAGTTGGGGAACCCTTTAAACCTATGTTAGCTGTATCTACTTCTATGTCAGCTAAAGACCACTTGATTATTTCCTTTTCTCTAAAGGCATCGAATACACCGCCAACTGACATGTATCTTGGTTGATTCATCTCACTTAATGTAGTGATTAAGCAAGGCATTTTTACCTTTATCTTATGATATCCGTCTTCGAATACTCTTTTTAATATTACACTTTCTTCCTTAAGCTCAAGTCCACCAACGTAGCTCACTTGAGGAATTTCTAAATGCTCTGCTATCTGAGATCCAACTTGAGCAGTATCTCCATCTATAGCTTGTCTTCCAGCTACGATTAAGTCGAATTCTAATTTTCTTATTGCTGCTGCAAGAGTTGAAGAAGTTGCCCATGTGTCTGCTCCTGCAAAGGCTCTGTCGCTTAGTAAAATAGCTTTGTCAGCTCCCATTGCTAGTGCTTCTCTAAGTGCTTTTTCTGCTTGAGGTGGTCCCATTGTAAGAACAGTAACCTCAGCTCCGATTTCATCTTTTAATTGCAGTGCTGCTTCTAAGCCACTCTTATCATCTGGATTTATGATACTTGGAACTCCATCTCTTATAAGCGTTCCTGTCTTTGGGTCTAATCTAACCTCTGTAGTATCTGGAACTTGTTTAATACAAACAACTATTTTCATTTCCAAAGCCTCCTTATCTTAGCATACTTCCTGCTATAACCATTTTTTGAACTTCAGAAGTACCTTCATATATTTCTGTTATTTTAGCGTCTCTCATCATTCTTTCAACTGGATATTCTCTTGTATAACCATATCCACCGTGTAATTGAACCGCCTTAGTTGTAACTTCCATTGCTGTTTCTGCTGCAAATAGCTTAGCCATAGCTGCATCTCCGCTGTAACGCTGCTTATTGTCCTTAGCTCTTGCTGCTCTATATACTAACAGTCTTGAAGCATCTGTCTTAGTTTGCATATCTGCAAGCATGAACTGAGTATTTTGGAATTTAGCTATTGCTCTTCCAAACTGCTTTCTCTCTTTTACGTATTTTACTGTTTCATCTATAGATCCTTGAGCTATTCCAAGGGCTTGAGCTGCTATTCCTATACGACCACCATCTAGGGTCTTCATAGCAATACCGAATCCTTTACCTTCTCTTCCAAGTAGGTTTTCCTTTGGAACCTTAACGTTTTCAAATATAAGCTCGCATGTAGCAGAACCCTTTATACCTAATTTTGCTTCCTTCTTACCTATACTAAATCCTTCATAATCCTTTTCAACTATGAAAGCTGATATTCCCTTAACACCTTTGCTCTTATCTGTCATAGCCATTACGATATATATGTCTGCATATCCAGCATTAGTGATGAATATCTTTGAACCATTTAAGATGTAATGATCTCCATCTAAAACTGCCTTTGTTTGCTGACCTGCAGCATCTGTACCTGCATTAGGCTCTGTTAAACCGAAAGCTCCAAGCTTTTCTCCCTTTGCAAGGGGAACTAAATACTTTTGCTTTTGCTCTTCTGTACCAAATTCATATATAGGAGCTGCACAAAGTGAAGTATGAGCTGATACTATAACTCCTGTAGTTGCACAAGCCTTTGATAATTCTTCTACAGCCATTGCATAGCCTAAATTATCTCCACCTTGTCCACCATATTCCTTTGGAAATGGTATACCTAATAGTCCATATCTAGCTAATTTTTTTACTGTTTCTACAGGGAACATTTCCTTTTCATCAACTTCTTCAGCTATTGGTTTTACTTCATTTTCAGTAAATTCCCTGTACATTTGTCTAAGCATTTCATGCTCCTTTGGAATACGAAAATCCATACTCTTTTTCCTCCTCTAACAGTGGTATTTTAACATTATAGAAATACATAAATCATCTAGGTATATTAACCTATCAAATGCATTCTAAATTATTGTTATCCAACATGAAAACTTACTTAAGCTTTTAAGTTGGTTGACTACATGTAATATTATATCTTATTACACTTCGTTTGTTAATTAATTAACCTTTTTGTCCTAGATGTCAGCCCTGCTTTAAACCCCTATAATAGCTTAATTTAAAACAGAGCTATCTTATAGTCTACTTCGGTGGCATTACCGTAGCAACACCCTTTAGAACAGTTTCTCCATTTTGGTTAGTACAGATTGTACTTAACTTTATTCTGTTCTTTTCTTCAACTCTCTCAATGACTTCTACTTCAGCTTTAATGGTATCTCCAAATTTTACTGGTGCAGTAAATTTAAGCTCCTGTGCTAAATAGATAGTCCCTGGGCCCGGTAAATGTACCCCTAATACTGCAGAAACAAGTCCTGCCGTTAACATACCATGGGCAATTCTGCCTTTAAACATCGTATCCTTTGATACTTCATGGTTGATGTGGGCTGGATTTATATCTCCTGTTATCCCTGCATATAGATATACATCTGTCTCTGTAATGGTCTTCTGAAAAAAGGCCTTATCTCCGATTTTTATTTCTTTTATGGTTTTACCCTTCATCCGATTTGCCTCCCCTTTTTGACCAGTTTAAAGAAGAGAACCTTTGGTTGATTCTCAACTTTAAACAAGTTTATATTACTATGGTCTCCCGCCTCTGCTTTCTAGGTCGAAAGCCTTTTTCATACAATTTTATATGTTTTTAAGGATGGACTACTATCTCTTAACGATAACAGCTTCGCCCATACCGCCACCTATACATAAAGTAGCTAGACCATGCTTTGCATCTCTCTTCATCATTTCATATATTAATGTAATTAGGATTCTAGCTCCACTTGCTCCAACTGGATGACCTAAAGCTATAGCTCCACCATTTACGTTAACTTTTTCTATATCCAATCCCAAATCCCTAGCAACTGCTATTGATTGTGCTGCAAATGCTTCGTTAGCCTCGATTAAGTCTAAGTCTTCTACCTTTAGCCCAGCCTTTTCTAATGCTTTGTTTGATGCTGGTACTGGTCCTATTCCCATAATGCTAGGATCTACACCAGCAGAAGCATATGATACTACTGTACAAAGAGGCTCTATTCCTAATTCATCAGCCTTTTCCTTGCTCATAATTACTAATGCTGCAGATCCATCATTGATTCCTGATGCATTTCCTGCAGTAACTGTACCATCTTTTTTGAAGGCAGTTCTTAACTTACCTAATTTCTCCATAGAAGCATTTTCTTTGATGTATTCGTCTTTATCAAATATTACAGGGTCACCTTTTCTTTGAGGGATAGTAACCGGTACTATTTCATCATCAAATCTACCCTCTGCCTTTGCTTTTGTTGCTCTTTGCTGACTTCTTAAGGCAAACTCATCTTGTTCTTCTCTTGTTATTCCCCACTTTTCAGCTATGTTTTCAGCTGTTATACCCATATGATAATCATGGAAGGCATCGGTTAAAGCATCTTTAATCATTGTATCAATCATTTCACCATGGCCCATTCTTTCTCCCCATCTTGCTTTAGTAAGGGCATATGGTGCATTGCTCATGCTTTCTACTCCACCAGCTACTACTATATCGTTGTCACCTAATAGAATAGATTGAACAGCTAAGGATACACACTTAAGTCCCGAACCGCAAAGCATGTTAATTGTTGTTGCAGGAGCCTCTACAGGTATTCCAGCATTTACAGACGCCTGTCTTGCAATCCCTTGCCCTTGAGCTGTTTGTATAATACAGCCCATATAAACTTCATCAACATTTTTCGGATCAAGATTAGCTCTCTTTAGAGCCTCAACAATAGCTACTTCTCCAAGCTTAGCCGGAGACACCTTCGCTAAAGATCCATTAAAACTACCAATCGGTGTTCTTACAGCACTAGCTATAACAACTTCTTTCATCAATTTTCCAACCTCCATAATTTTTTATTTGGGTATTTTTTCGGAGAAAATCCGATCAAAACAATGGTACTCAGTATCTATGAGTTTCTATTTTGAGTAGTCATAAAAACCTTTACCAGTTTTTCTACCTAATAATCCACCTCTAACCATCTTTCTTAAAAGTGGATGTGGTCTATACTTAGAATCACCAAATTCTTCGTATAATACTTCCATAATAGCTAAGTTTACATCATTTCCTATCAAATCAGCCAATGCTAAAGGCCCTATAGGATGATTTGCACCTAACTTCATTGCTGCATCTATATCCTCAGCACTTGCTACGCCATCGGCTAATATTCCAATTGCTTCGTTTATCATAGGAATAAGTATTCTATTTACTACAAAACCTGGAGCTTCTTCAACTACAACTGGAGTCTTTCCTACATTTTTGCTAAGTTCCATAACAGTTTCCTTTGTTTCGTCGGAAGTAGCTATTCCATTGATAACCTCTACCAGCTTCATCACTGGAACAGGATTGAAGAAATGCATTCCTATAACTCTGTCAGGTCTGTTAGTTGCAGTTGCAATCTCAGTTATTGAAAGGGATGAAGTATTTGTAGCTAGTATTGCTTCCTCTTTACAGATTTTATCTAGCTCAGCGAATATTTTCTTCTTGATTTCCATATTTTCGATTGCTGCTTCTACTACAAGATCCGCATCCTTTGCTAAGCCCATATCTGTAGTTGGAGTAATTCTAGCTAGTATTTCATTTTTCTTTTCTTCAGTTATTTTTTCTTTCTTAACACTTCTGTCTAGGTTCTTTGTTATTATTCCTATTCCTCTTTCAACAAATTTTTCTTCAATATCTCTCATTATTACTTCATATCCTGATTGAGCAAAGGCTTGAACGATACCAGAGCCCATTGTTCCTGCGCCTAAAACAAATATCTTCATTTTCTATTCCTCCTCAACATTAATAATTTTTTATGTATAATCTGGAATACCAATTATTTATTTTTAAATTCAGGCTTTCTTTTTTCCACGAAGGCTGACATACCTTCTTTTTGATCCTCTGTTGCGAAGCATAATCCAAATAGGTCTTTTTCTATTTCATTAGCAGTATCCATATCACAGTTTATACCTCTGTTTATAGCTGCCTTTGAGTATCTAACTGCGATCTGCCCATTTGATGCAATCTTATTAGCCATTTTTAAGGCCTCACCCATTAATTCTTCCTGAGGAACAACACTATTTACAAGACCAATTTTTTCTGCTTCTGCCGCCTTTATCATATTCCCAGTAAATATTAATTCTTTAGCCTTTGCAGCTCCTACTAACCTTGGAAGTCTTTGAGTTCCTGCAAATCCAGGTGTTATTCCAAGACCAACCTCTGGCTGTCCAAATTTAGCCTTTTCTCCTGCTATTCTAATATCACAACTCATAGCCAACTCACATCCACCACCTAGGGCAAATCCATTTACAGCTGCGATAACGGGCTTTTCCATAAGTTCAATTTTTCTGAATACCTTCGATCCAAGGTCTCCAAATAATCTTCCTTCTGCTGCAGTTTTATCCTTCATTTCAGAAATGTCTGCTCCTGCTACAAAGGCTTTACCTTCTCCTGTTATTATAAGAACATAAATATCGTCATTTTTTTCAATCTCATTAATCGCTAAGTCTAATTCCTGTAAAACACTGGTGTCTAAGGCATTTAAAGCTTTAGGTCTATTAAAGCTTAAAATTCCTATGTTGCCTTCTTGTCTAAATAATAGATTCTTAAAGTCCACGTCACCATCTCCTTTACACCAATACTATATTAGCAAGTACTGTGCCAAAATCTTTTTTGGGCTTATTTCGATTAACCTTTCTCTCTAATCCCCTAAATCTAATATTTCCAGTGAAAATCAATTCATTCTATCTATTTATATTATAAAGTAAATTTGTAAACTTATTAAACACTTCTGGATTATTTTCAGTCACAAAAAAACATACTGTCTTGATTGTATTTACTTTTTCAATGTATATGGTATAACACGAACCATTGCATACAACATATAGTAGAAGGTGATGCCATCAACAATTTTTCTGATAAATGAAATAATCTAATCGCTAAAATGCAAAAAGTGTACAGAAAGTTTACATGTTTATTTCGTTTGCACTTTTTATTATTTATATCTCTCTTTTTCCATTATTTCTTCTTTAAATCTGACATTTTATATATATGTTGTATATTTTTATTGTATTAATAAATCAGTAAAATAAAATAGGGAAAAGAACTCTTTTTATATGAGTCTTTTCCCTTTCTCCCTATTCTGTTTTATTTAGTTCGAAATCTTTATTCTCTAGATTGTCGTAGTATTCTGCTACAGGGCTGTAGTCGGTTATTGGATTATCTGCTAATAGTAATTCAGTTAAATTAGTCAATTTCTTAAGTGGAGTAATATCACTTATTTGATTTTGATTTAGTTCCAGTGAAATCAATTGGTTTAATTCTCCCAAAGGACTTATATCTTCTACATTATTTCCTCTCAGTTCTAAAATTTCCATTTCATTAAGATTTTCTAAAGCACTTATATCATCTATTTTATTATTACTTAACTCTACTCTCCACAGTTCACTTAGATTACTCAATGGAGTAATATCACTAATATTGTTTTCTCTTAGATCTAGAGTTATTAGGTTAGTAAGATTTTCTAATGGCTCTATATTGCTTATTTGATTTCCAGCTAGACCTAATTTTTCTATATTTTTCAGATCTTTTAGAGAACTAATGTCTTCTATATTATTATCATATATCCATAGTCTATCTAAGTTTTTTAGATTACTTAAGTAACTGATATCTGCTATATTATTATTATCTAAACTTAGTCCAGCTAAATTAGTAAGATTCTCCAGTGCACTTATGTCACTTATTTGATTCCAATCCATATATAACTCTTTTAAATTACTTAGATTACTTAAAGAACTTACATCCTCTACGTTATTTGAATATAAATTAATTAGAGTTATATTAGTTAGCTCCTTCAAAGGAGTAATATCTTCTACATCATTTGCTGAGAGGATTAATCTCTCTAGATCAACTAGATGTTGTATACCTTCCAAACTAGCAATTCCTGATCTTTCACAATCTAATACTGTAATATATTTAACATCTTTTCTATAAATATCTCCCTTAGGTTTATTTATCTTATCTCTTATGACTTTTTCTAGATTATAATCTTCAAATATAACAATTTCATTATCTATTTCAGTTTCTAATTCAAAGTCCTTGTACTCTAGATTGTCATAATATCCAGCCACAGGACTATAATCCGTAATAGGGTTTCCAGCTAAGCTTAATTCCCATAAATTAGTTAAGTCACTCAATGGCTCAATATTACTTATTTTATTGTCAGCTAAAGACAATGATTCTAACGCCACTAAGTTCCTTAAAGGACTAACATCTTCTATATTATTTGAGCTCAACTCTAAATCGAATAGATTAGTAAGATTCTCCAAAACAGTTATATCACTTATCTGATTTTTCTCTAAAGATAGACGCTCAAGTTTATTCATATTACTCAGAGGGCTAATGTCTTTTATGATATTTTCTCCTAACTGTAACTCGAACAAGTTTGTAAGATTGGCTAAAGCATCTATGTTGCTTATTTCATTTCCAGACAGACCTAGCTGCTCCATTTCTTTCAAATTGCTTAAAGGGGAAATATCTTTTACTTGATTATTATCTAAATCTAATTGAATTAGATTAGTAAGGCTTTCTAAGGAGGTTATATCTTTTATCTCATTAGCATCTAGTGTAAGTTCCTCTAGTTCCTTTAAGTTACTTAACAGGCTAATATCCTCTATGCCACATTGTCCTAGACTTAAATCTTGTAGATTGGCTAAATTCTCTAAATAGCTAAAATCTTTTATTTGATTTCCATCTAATTGTAAATTCTCTATTCTCTTTAGACCGCTTATAGGGCTGATGTCTTTTATATTATTGTATTCTATTCCTAGAGTCTTTAGATTTGTAGAATTTTTTAGAGGACTTATATCACTTATTTCGTTGTCAAATATCCATAATTCTTCCAGTTTACTTAAATTGCTTAGGGGGCTAATATCTTTTATCTTGTTGTCATCTAAGCACAAAGTAGTTAAATTGGATAATTTTTCAAGAGGGCTTATATCACTTATTTGGTTATCTAAAAGATCTAAATACTCAAGATTATTTAAACTGCCTAATGGGCTAATATCTTGTATTTGATTTTCAACAAGATCTAGTTCATTTAAATTTGTTAAGTATTGTATTCCTTCCAAGCTTGAAATTTCTAAATCATCACACATAAGCTCAGTAATTTCTTCAAGCTCTTTCTTATAGATATCTCCAGTAGGTTTATCTATCTTATCCCTTATGGCTTCTTCCAGATTAGGATCTTTGAAGGTAACAATTTCATTAGATTCAACATTAACTTCAAATGGCATTATGATACCCTTTTCAAGTCCTTTATCAATGTCATCGGCTTTAACATTTTTACTTATGCACAGATAATACACTCTTCCCTCTTCATAGGGTGAAGTTGGAGTAACAGTAACCGTATTACTATATTGCCCTGTCTCAATAGTAGTTTCTACTACTGCATTATTTTCATCCCTGATATATATACTTTCGCTATTTATAGTTTCTAGATCAACTGCTTTATTAAATTTAATAGTCCATGTTTTCATCAAATTATTAGTTATTCTTTGCTCCATTTCTTCCCACTCATTTAAATCTTTCCATTCATCCCAGATATCTGCATAAACTGGGTTAACTGTTAATAATAGAGTAAGAATTAATAATAAAATAAATGCTTTTCTCATTAGCTATCCCCCCGTTTCTTTATATACACATACCATCTTATACCATATTTTTCTAAGTTTCTATATTTTCTTTATAATATTAAGTAAATTGTAAGCACAACAAAACAAAGTGCCCTAAGGCACTTTTAGATTGTTGACAAAGTCAACAAGGTAGCAGGTTGTTGAGAAGGCTGAAGTTCAAGGCGTGCCGAAAGCAAGAGACCGTAGCGTATAAAGACATACGTAAGGGTTCTTGATTGAAGCAACAACGAAGAAATTCAGGTTTATCAACAGCCTGAAAGTGCCCTAGGGCGCTTTTCTACGAACTCATATTCACTTTTCTCTTCAATAAATATCTATTAATCTTTTTAACCCCTAACACCGTTAGTAATATGATCACCGAAAGTATTACTATAGTCCCTCCCGATGCTAACTCTAGATAGTATGATATGAATATCCCTGCTACCACAGCTACTTCAGCAAAGATTATCGAAAGTAGGGTAGCATGTCTGAAGCTTTTAGCTAGCTGTAGACTTGTTGCCACAGGTAACACCATGAGTGATGATACTAGAAGTATTCCCACTATTCTCATAGATACGGTTATTGTAGAAGCAATTAGAATTATAAATAGTAGGTTTATATATCTAACTGGAATTCCAGCAAGCTTTGCCGATACTTCATCAAAGGCTATATAAAAAAGTTCTTTGAATAAAAGCTTTATAGTTATAATAATCACTACACCAAGTATAGCAATAATCCATAGATCTCTAGGCAGTACCGTTGTGATACTTCCAAATAGGTATCCAAATAGATCTATGTTAAAGGATTTTGCAAAGCTTATGAGAACTACTGCTAGTCCTATGCCTGCCGATAATATGATGGCTATGGAAAGTTCAGCATACTCTTCATAGCTTTTCCTAAGCTTTTCTATGGCCAAGGCTGCCACTATAGAAAATATAAGGGACATACTTAGTGGATATACACCTGACAGGATTCCTGCAGCCACCCCTGCCAAGGCCACATGGGAAAGACTATCACCAATAAGAGACATCCTTCTAAGTACAATAAATATTCCTATTAGAGGGCACAATACACCGATGATGATACCTGCTAAAAGTGCCCGCTGCATAAAACCGTATTGTAATATTTCTAACATTGTCATATACTCCTTTGTTAAGATTAATGCCTGTGCACCAGCATATTCATACTGTCACCATAGAACTTAGTTAGTGATTCACTGAAGGATACCTTACAGCATTTGTTTTGAACTAAGAGCTTTTTGTCTCCCATACATGCTATTCTACTGACCTTTTCTGTTATTACCCCTATGTCGTGGGATATCATAACTATAGTTATATTCATTTCCTTATTAAATCTCTCTAAGAGATCATAGAATTCTCCCTGTGATGCAATATCTATACCAACGGTAGGTTCATCTAAGAAAATAATCTCTGGTTCACTAATAAGTGTTCTGGCTATAAAGACTTTTTGCTGCTGACCTCCCGATAGATTTCCAATCAATCTATGCCTATAGTCCTCCATACCAACAATTTTCAAGGTCTCATAGACCTTTTCTTTATGTTCTTTCTTAATTGATTTAAATAGACCAATCCTAGGAAAGAGGTTGGCAGCTACTATTTCCTCTACCGTGGCCGGGAAGGCGCCATTAAACGAAGTAGCTTTTTGAGCTACGTATCCTACCCTGCCCCATTCTTTGAAGTTCTTTATATCCTGTCCAAATATTTTTGTACTTCCTTTTTGAGGTTTTAATAGTCCAAGTATTAATTTAAATAGGGTACTTTTAGCCGAACCATTTG
Source organism: Wukongibacter baidiensis (assembly GCF_050888315.1). Classification (NCBI taxonomy): domain Bacteria; kingdom Bacillati; phylum Bacillota; class Clostridia; order Peptostreptococcales; family Caminicellaceae; genus Wukongibacter; species Wukongibacter baidiensis. The sequence goes on along the minus strand of NZ_CP138202.1, from coordinate 4,061,653 downwards.
GTCCAACTATTCCTAAATAATCACCTTTAAATATCTCAAAGTTAATATCCTCTAGAACCAACTTCTCATCATATCCAAAGGAAAGATTCTCTACACTTACTATTTTATTCATAAGATCATCACCACTTTATTATACGTTTAGTCTATCTCTCATGATTATACCCCGTATTGGGTATTCCTACACTTCAATTTTATTGAATTAACCTCTTGACTTAGGATAAAATTAGTGATAGTGTTTAATTAATAACAGAATATATATTTTCTTCAGGGCAGGGTGTAATTCCCGACCGGCGGTATAGCCCGCGAACCATGGAACATGGTTGATCTGGTGTAACTCCAGAGCCGACAGTATAGTCTGGATGGAAGAAGAAAGATTTTTTTGTGCATATTTTGCGACTACGCCCTGGAGTATATCTTCAGGGCTTTTCCTATTTTTCAGTTTAATTAAGGAGGATGATTATTAATGGAAAGAACTATTTCTAAGAAAAATAAAGCATTTAATACGCGACCACTATCTTCAACTAATTCTTTAGTAAAAATCTCATTGCTATCTGTTATAGCATATGTACTTATGCTTATTGAACTTCCAATACCTTTGTTTCCGGCATTTTTAAAAATAGATTTAAGTGATATGCCTGCGCTGATTGGAGCATTTGCCCTCGGTCCTATAGCTGGTGTTATGATAGAACTTATCAAAAACCTGCTGCATTTTATCACAAAAACATCTACCGGTGGTGTTGGAGAGCTTGCTAACTTTTTAATAGGTGCTTCAATGGTAATACCTGCTGGTATCTTCTATGCTAGAAGTAAGAAAAAGTCTACGGCTCTTATCGGTATGTTAATTGGTACTGCTCTAATGGCAATCGTTGGTGCCATTGCAAACTACTATATTCTTATACCTTTTTATTCTAAGATGATGCCAATAGATCAAATTATTGCATGGAGTGCAGCTGCAAACGGAGCCATAACGGATTTAAAAACCCTTATACTTTATGCAGTAGTCCCTTTCAATCTTATAAAGGGAGCCGTTATATCGGTTTTAACAATACTTATTTACAAGAAAATCTCACATTTGTTGATTAATAAAAGAGCATAGTGATGCTTTAAGTATTGTATTCCAAAGCCAATTTCGAAAATAAAATATTTTAATATTTATACAAAAAAAGCTGTGTAATCCCATATTTTGAGATTACACAGCTTTTTATACTTCCTTATATACTACTCTCCAGAGGATTCATCAGATACATCTTCGATTATTATCTGTGATTTGTCCTCATCCACTGTTTCTTGTTTATCTACATCTTCAATGACAATTACATTCTCATCTTCAATCTCTTCAATCACTACTTCCTCTTTATTTGATTCATTATATGTATCCTCAGTAGCTTCTTGCCCCTCTTCTGTTGCATCAACATCTACATCACTCTCATTATTTTCGTCTGGTTCTGAAGTCTCATCGTCACCATTATTTTCTTCATCAGAATCTATCTCTATAGTCTCTGTATCTCCATCCCAATCTACTTTAAGACCAAAGGTTTCTGAAATGAATCTAAGTGGTACATAAGTTCTAGAGTTCATCACCTGAGATTTAGTATCGAGCTCTACCTCTTCTCCATTCACATACACTTTATTATCATCGAGGGGTAACAGTATCTCCATATCTTCCTTTGAAATTGTTACTTCCCTTGTTTCTGCATTCCACTCAACGTCTGCTCCAAAACCCTCCACTATAGCTCTAACAGGAACTAATGTCCTACTTCCCTTTATTACTGGGGGTGTATCAAACTTCATATCGGCTTTTTTAGATACTATGCTATCTATCTCTAGAACTTTTATATCTTCTCCGTCCTTTAATAGTTCTTCTTTTGCTTCTTCAATCTTTTCAAGCTCTTCTTCAGTATACTTGCTTCTTATAATTTCTTTTCTCTTAATCTTAACGGTCTTCATATCCTGCTTCAATTCTTCCATTTTACCCTTAAGTTCTTGGATTTGCCCACTAAGCTCTTCTGCTAATTCAGCATTTTCTTCTGCTTTTGCTTCTTCAAATTGTTTTTCTAATTCATCTTTTTTTGCCTCTAATTCATCTTTTTCTGCTTCGATTCCATTCTTTTCTTGCTCTAATTTATCCTTTAATACTTTCCAAGGTTTGTCTTTCCCTTTATTCGTTTCTTCTTCATCATCTATATCTACTTCTTCATTAGAAGTGCTTTCATCTTCATTACCAGCTGTTTCTTCTTTGTCTACTTCTACATCCTTATCTTCATCTTTCCCTTTATTAGTATTTTTTTCTTCCTTCTCCTGTTTAGGTTTTTCCTTGTTTGCATTGCCTTTCCCTTTTTCTCCTGCAAAAACAAATGTGGCACTTGATAGCATTAATGTAAAAATTAATATCACTGCTAAAAGCTTCTTAAACATACTTTGTCCTCCTTTTTTCATCGGTATTGTCTCCATAATAGAATACGTATAGTAATAAGAATTTAGGTACCTCATTGCAAATATTATTTAGCTATATATAATACGATAAACATCTCACATTCTGGAGATTTGGCATCTAGCGTTTCTAGAGATGTTAAATCTTCGGAATGTAATAGATTTTTCGTAACTTATATATTGCCGAATAAAGGTTTTATTTTATATGTTTTTCCTTATATACTATTATCGATTAGCTTGATGACAAAGCATAGACTCAATTATTTTTTTAGGACTTTTGACCTATTTTAAATTTTTTTTTATTAATTTTCATGTCAAGCAGGAAATTTGTCTCATTTTGTATAATCTTAATATATTGGACAAACTTTCTGATAATTCTACTCTGTATAAGATATATCTATAAATCAATTTTCGATTTCTTATAATGTAATATTCAGTACTTTTAAGGATATTAAAAAAATCCACACATAAAATATTTATTGTGATTCCTATGATGTTAAAATAAACAAATTCTAAAAAAGTTGGTGTTGGGTATGGAAAATTTCAAAACAAAAATAGTTACGATAGACGTTGTAGAAGCTGGTATGATTGCTGCTCAAGATATCTTTACTGATGTTGGCCAAATGCTAATAGCTGAAAATACTGAACTAGACGAAAGAAGTTTAAGGAAACTAAGACTTTATGGTATTCATGATATACCAGTCAAGGAATTCATTGAGAATTTCGACATGGGAGACGTGTCCTCTAATCCTACTAAGGAGCTCGTGAAGAACTCTAAGGAATTTAAGGTCTTTGAATCATCCTATAGTGACCATACGGTATCTTTAAAGGACGAAATGTTAAATATCAGTGATGGTAAGAACGTTGATGTTTCCCAATTGTTTTCTGTTAGCGAAGAATTACTTACTACGGTAAAATATAAAAGCAATTTATTTGGCTTTTTAAGCAATCTAGAAGTTTTTGATGACTATACCTATACCCATTGTTTAAATGTTTCATTAATATCTCATACTTTAGGACAATGGCTAGGTTTTACTGAAAAACAACTCATGCATTTATCAGTTGCAGGTTTACTCCATGATATCGGTAAAACTAAAATAGATAAAAGTATTTTAAATAAACCCGGTAAGCTTACTGAGGAAGAATTTGAAGAAATGAAAAAACATCCAGTATATGGTTTTCAATCCATAGAAAAACAAGATATTCCTTACAATATCAAAATGGCTGTTCTCATGCACCATGAAAGATATGATGGAAGCGGCTATCCACTAAATGCAAAAAATAATCAAATTAATGACTTTGCAAAAATAGTTGCTATAGCAGATGTTTATGATGCCTTGACATCTAATCGTCCCTATAGAAACAAATTCGATCCATTCCATGTAATTCGTCAATTTGAGCAAGAATATTTTAGACATCTAGATACTAAGCTCTTAATGACCTTTCTTCAAAATATTGCCTATTGTTATTTAGACAGATGGTGCGTACTTTCTACAGGAGAGGAAGGAAAAATTATATTTATTAATAAGCATATGCCTTCTAGACCAATTGTTCAAGTTGATGGTACTATTATAGATTTGAGCCAAGAAGAAGATATCTTTGTTGGTAAAATAATTTAGAAAATGTTTTTGGTGCGAGTGCGAGGTGCGGAATTGAGGTCATTCTCTTAAGAACTTCAGTAAATATAAAAAGGTGTCTCAAAAGACACCTTTTTTATTATTCTCCAAATACTTGAACTACTTCCTTTAGCTTTTCTCTGATTGGTATATTTTGTGGACATGCCTCTTCGCACTGTCCGCATTCAATACATCTTGAAGCCCTAGACTCCTCTTTTATGAACATTTTATATCGCTTCTTCTCATCCTCCATATTATCAAACATAGATGCATCATTATAAAACTCAAAGGCTCTAGGTATAGCCACATCTACTGGACATGGTAGACAGTATTTACAAGAAGTACAGTTTACTTTTATTTTTTCTTCGTACATATCACAAACTTTAGAGATCAGATTATGCTCTTCATCGGTAAGGGAGTTTGGCATTCCTTCATCTGCATATTTAATATTTTCTTCAACTTGCTCCAATGTCGACATTCCACTAAGTACCGTACTCACCTCTGGGTAATCCCATATATACTTAAATGCCCATTCGACAGGAGTCCTCTTAACCTGTGCACTATTCCAAAGATTCATTACTTCATTGGGAACTCTGGATACTAATCTTCCTCCCCTTAAGGGCTCCATTATTACTATTCCTATTCCTTTATCGGTAGCATACTTAAGTCCTTCCTTACCGGCTTGATAATCTTCATCTACAAAATTGTATTGTATCTGGCAGAAGGTCCAATCATGGGCATCAACTATTTCTTTAAACAGCTCTACCTTATCATGGAATGAAAATCCAATGTACTTCACCCTTCCATCCTTTAGAATACTATCCAAGAATTCAAACAAACCATTTTCCGTTAAGTTTTTCCAGTATGTTTCATTTAGATTATGAACTAAATAAAAATCTATATATTCAGTTTGCAGCTTTTCTAGTTGCTCGTTTAAATATTTGTCCATATCTTCTCTTGTCTTTACAAGCCAACTTGGAAGCTTAGTTGCTAGATATACCTTCTCTCTATATCCATCCTTTAGGGCCTTCCCAACCAAGGGCTCACTCATACCTCCATGATACGGATATGCTGTATCAACATAATTTACTCCATTGTCTATTGCATAACGAAGCATTTCAATAGCTTTTTCCTCATCAATGTTTTTAGTATCCTCATCTATAGTTGGGAATCTCATACATCCAAAACCAAGTACTGATACCTCTTCGTCTGTCTTACCAAATTTTCTATATAGCATTGTATCCCTCCATCTCACTATTTGTAGTTACATCCGAGTTAAAAGCTCATAATAGTTTTTACATCTTCGCTTCGATATTTGAGCCTTATTTCAATTTCTTCAATAGATACCGGCTTGCTAAATAAAAATCCCTGATACTCATCACATTTATTTTCTTTCAGGAACTTTAGCTGCTGAGTAGTTTCCACACCCTCCGATACTACCTTTATCCCCATAGATTTAGCCATATTAATCAGAGACGTTATGATGGATTCATCCTTTTTGTCCTTTACTATCCCATCAATAAATAATTTATCAATCTTTAACACATCCACAGGGAATGTCTTTAAATAGCATAGTGATGAGTACCCTGTTCCAAAATCATCTAAATGTATTTGAATATTATGCTTTTTAAGCTGGTTTAATATCCTAAGGGCATAATCTTTATTTTCCATTGCTGTGGTTTCAGTAATTTCCATGCTGATGAAGGATGTATCTATATCATTATTTTTCAATATAGATTCTACCCTCTCAATAAAGGTTTTCTCATTAAATAGTTGTGCCGATATATTAACTGCAATGTTTACTGGGTCAAGTCCGTTATCTCCCCAATTTCTGATTTGCTCACAAACCAACCCAAGTACATGTAAATCGATTTCCTTTATTATACCTGTTTCTTCTGCAATCTTAATAAACTCACTAGGATAAAGTAACCCAAACTTTGGATGATTCCATCTAAGCAGTGCTTCCAGTCCAGTAATTCTCCCTGTCGGTATATCAACCTTTGGCTGATATGTAAGGTAGAACTCTTCCTTTTCCAAGGCTATTCTTAGCCCCTCGGCAACCTGTAGCTTTCTTACTGATAGATCATTCATTGAATCATCATATATCTCAAAATTATTTTTTCCATTTTCCTTTGCCTTGTACATGGCTATGTCTGCATTCTTGAATAGCGTATCTAGGTCCTCACCGTTATCGGGAAAGACAGATATTCCAATACTACATGAAGTGTGAATATGTATACCGTTTAATATGAATGCTTCTTTAAATTTCTCAATTACCCTATTGGCTATACACTCTACTTCATCATACTCCGTAACGTCATGAAGTACTATTACAAATTCATCACCGCCGAGTCGAGCAACGATATCATTATTCCTTATTACATTTCTTAATCGTATAGATGCTTTTTTCAATAGATCGTCACCTATGTTGTGGCCAAAGGTATCATTTATAATTTTAAATTCATCAAGATCAACGAATAGTATACCTAATTTCCCACTACTATTGGATGCTTCCTCTATACAAAGGGATAACTTTTCCTTTATACTTCTTCGGTTAGGTAGACTTGTTAAGTAATCATTAAATGCTAAATCCTTCATTTCCTGTACAAAGCTCTCTTTTTCTTGTATTGCTTTGTAAAATCCGTAGGTTATCATTATTATGGCAATCCCTTGAAAAATCTCCTCAAAAATAACATTCTGAAGATAAGCTAGCCAATCAGGTATAACAAGGTTTAATTCATCAATAACATCGTTTAAAAGTGAAAAGGCCATGAGCCCAATACCCATACTGATAAATTTCACCCTAAAGTCTAAGGAAATTATGAAGGTATTGAAAGCAAGAACAAATACTATGCCTTCAATGATAAACTCACTTTTGTCTACATCTAAGTTATTATTAAAAATTATAAAGTATGATACAAAAAGTAATATACATAGTAAAAATATGATTTTTATTTTTGTTGATGTCTCCACAACTTTTTCATTCACGATTTTCAACCCCTGTTATGTTAGTAAACTCTTAGGTATATCAAATAATCCCATCCCTTTTGTAAAATGCTCCCCAATAAAATAAATATAAGAATGTCAATAAGTCTTTTATATCATATTTGTATATTTTTGGAACGTAATTTGTATATTTCTACCTTTCTTATATAAAATCCTCCTCCTTTATGTATAGAATTTACAATAAATCTTTTAATTGTGGCAGTTTTGTGACAGAATCAGTAAGATTATGTGAAACATACTTTTTTATCTTCCTTAGTGGCATTATTTAGGTATAATAAAGATAAGCTATATACCCTGTGCTGGAGGTGGCAAAATGAATCTTAAGAAGGTACTAATAGTTGAAGATGAAAGTAGAATGAGGAGACTTATATCCGATTATCTTAAAAGAGAAGGTTATCTGACTATCGAAGCTGAAAATGGGAAAAAAGCTATAGAGCTATTTGATTCTGAAGAGATAGATTTAATCATACTTGATATTATGATGCCTGAATACGATGGTTGGACGGTGTGCAGAGAAATTAGAAAAACCTCTAATATACCAATAATAATGCTTACTGCTAGAAGTGAAGAATCCGATGAGCTCTTTGGCTTTGAGCTTGGTGTGGATGAATATATCACAAAACCATTTAGCCCTAAGATTTTGGTTGCAAGGGTTAAGGCACTTTTAAAAAGGTCCTATGTACAGGAAGATTCCAAGCTATCCTTTAGAGGGCTAGAGATTGACATGAAGGGACATAGGGTATTTGTTGATGATAGAGAAGTTGAGATGACTCCAACAGAATATGAGCTTTTAGCTTATATGGTTCAGAATGAAGGAAATGCTCTAACAAGAGAACAGATACTCAATAATGTCTGGGGCTACGATTACTTTGGTGATCTTAGAACTGTGGATACCCATGTTAAAAGACTGAGGATAAAGATAAAAGGAAAGGATCAGTATATTCAAACCGTCAGGGGCGTTGGCTATAGATTCGAGGTGAAAGAATGAAAAATTCTATAGGTATAAAGCTCTTTATTGGGATCACGTGCTTCGCTTTGATAATAGTTAGCCTTTCCTGGATACTAAATACCAACTATTTAGAAGGCTATTATTTAAGAAAAAAGCAGGACAGCATAATTAAATACGGAAAGGAAATTCAGTCAGACTATAATAACGATTATATATATGATAATAATGACAAGCTTAAGAATATTGAGAATGCCATTGGCGGAGACATAACTATAATAGATGGGTTCGGTGATGCAATATACAGTTCATCTATTATGCAGTTTAGAGGTGGTGGAAAGGGTAAAGGTAAGGGCAGCAGCTGGGGACTTGGTTTGATAAGCGACGAGGGCCTACAGATGTTATTAGATGGAAACACTGTCTTGGAAAGCTACGTACACCCAAGATTTCATACTGTATCACTTGTTCTTGCCTCCCCCCTAGAAAATGGACATGTTTTAATAATGGAATCTCCCCTTGCTTCAATCAAGGAAAGCGTTGAAATAGCTCAGGATTTTCATATTTATATAGCAATTATCTCCCTTATCATCGGCACTATTATAGCATTTATATTTTCCAAGATATTTACAAAACCTATAATTAAGCTTAATAACGTTGCCAAAAGCATGGCGCACCTTGATTTTAGTAAGAAATACACTATCAATGGCAATGATGAAATAAATCAGCTGGGAAAAACTATTAATTTCCTTTCTGATAAGCTCGATGCTTCTATATCTGAGCTTAATAGAGCAAATGAAAGGCTTCAGGAGGACATAGAGAAAGAAAGGAAGCTTGAAAAGTTGAGAAAGGAATTTGTCTCTAGTGTTTCCCATGAACTCAAAACTCCAATTGCATTGATTCAAGGCTATGGAGAAGGTTTAAAGGATGCAGTGATTGAGGATGAGGATAGTAAGAACTTCTATTGCGATGTAATCGTTGACGAAGCGCAGAAAATGGATAAGCTAGTTAAGGATCTCCTCAATCTATCAGCCTTAGAATCTGGTCATTATCAGCTTCAAAGGGAAAACTTTAATATCTACGATTTAATCGAAGCAATTATAAACAAGTATACTCCAATACTTAATGAAAAGGATATAAATCTGGAGTTTGATTCAGATGATATAAAGATGAAGGTCTTTGCCGATCCCATAAGGATTGAGCAAGTTCTAGTGAATTTTGTAAATAATGCAATAAATCATGTTAATGAAAAGAAAAATATAAAAATAAATATTATTGATTATATCGAAAAAATTAAGATTACTGTAACAAATACTGGCAAGCCAATACCAGAGACTGAAATAGATAAAATCTGGGATAGCTTTTATAAGTTAGATAAGTCAAGAGCTAGAGAGTATGGCGGTACTGGACTGGGCTTATCCATAGTAAAGGGTATTTTAAAGCTCCACAATAGCAATTTTGGTGTTCAAAATGTAGATAGTGGCGTTAAGTTTTGGTTTGATATTGACAAAGTTCTCTAAAGTGCCTAAAGCTCTAATCAAGCAGAAAATCCATTTGTGGATAACTTTTATGTAAAAGCAAAATTATTAACAAAACTCAGTAATTATGTGGATTATTACATAGTTACTGATTTTTTTATTGTCTCTATATAAATACAATAGATTTTTCGTAACTTATCTAAATCTACATCTAGCTGTCACACAGTTGCCATATTCTTTTTCTATAATTAACTTGTAAAACAAAACAAATACAAAATATAGATTGAGAGGAGAATTTCAAATGAAAAAAGTATTAACAACATTATTAGTATCAAGTCTTGTATTATCAGCAGGTGTGGTAGCTTTTGCCGATTCAGTATCATCACCAGCAGAAATTTATTCAAACCTATCAGGAAAAACGGTTGAGCAAGCCTATGAGCTTAGAGGAACTAACAAAAGCTTTGGTGAACTAGCAAAAGAAAATGGATTCTTTGACAAGTTTCAAGCTGCAATCTTAGAGGCAAAGAAGCACATACTTGCCGACAAGGTAGAAAACAAAGAAATCACTCAAGAAAAAGCAGATGAATTGATTAAATTAATGGAAGAAAATTGCGATGGAACTGGTACTCAAAAATTAGGTCAAAAGAATGGTATCCGTTTTGGAATGGGTGCGGGAAACGGTCAAGGTAGAGGGCAAGGTAAAGGTCTTGGTAGGGGTCCTGGCAATGGCATGGGCAGAGGAAACGGTTTAGGAAGAAATAAATAAATCCTATAAAGGAACGGTTTATGACCGTTCCTTTACCTCTTAAAATAACCTGTAATCAATGATATGAGGAGTGTTCTAAATGAAATCATCTAGAAAGAAAAAAATATGGATTCGCCCTGCTATTCAGATTTTCTTTTTTATCTTTATTGGATTAATAGCATATAATCATACTCTAGCAGAAAGTGGAGGAGGCATTCCCCTTCTTTCTTCAGCCTCACTCCATACCCTCTGCCCATTTGGCGGTGTAGAGTCCATCTATCAATACATAACTACGGGAAGATTAGTAAAGAAGGTGCATGAGTCTGCATTTGCTCTTATGTTCATAAGCTTCTTCTTAGCAATACTATTTGGCCCTGTTTTGTGTGGGTGGATATGCCCTCTTGGAAGCATTCAAGAGTGGTTTAGCAAAATCGGCAAAAGAATTTTTAAAGGAAATTTCAATAAATTTGTTTCATATAAATTAGATAAATACTTAAGATTCTTGCGCTACGGTGTATTGGTCTGGGTTCTATATATGACAGCATTATCCGGAGATCTAGCTTTCAATGAAATAGATCCATATAGTGCTCTATATCACCTGTGGAGTAGCGATCTGGCAATAGGTGGCTTAATCGTGTTAATCATTACCTTAGTCCTATCACTATTCGTAGAAAGACCATGGTGTAAATATGCCTGTCCATACGGTGCTGTCTTGGGATTAAGCAATCTATTTAGAGTATTTAGGATAAAGAGAAATCCTATGACATGTATCTCATGTGATGTCTGTGACGAAGTTTGTCCTATGAACATTCAGGTATCTAAAATGGGAGCTATTAAGGATCATCAATGCATAAGCTGTATGAAGTGTACCTCCGAAGAAGCTTGTCCAATAGATGCTACAGTGGAATTCACAAGTTCAAGAAAGGAGGCTGCAAGATATGAAAATTAAATCAACCTCTCTAGGTCTAATGATAGCAATAATATTATTTGGTGGAATTTTGGCTTCCTCTGCATTTAATCTATGGAAAACAGAATCTCCCAAGGTTCCTGAAAAGTTTGACTCTGGTGAATTCTCTGGAGAGTACAATCCCTCCGATATGAGAGGTTCATATACCATTGACGATGTCAGCAGCGTATTTAATATTCCTCTAAAGGACTTAAAAACTGCATTTGGTCTTTCCGATGAAATTGACACCTCAATCCTTAAAAATAAAGATTTAAAGAAGCTATATGGTGATTTAGAAGACGGAGTGGAGATAGGCAATGGCTCAATGAAGTTCTTTGTATCCCTATATACCGGTCTCCCCTATGAAATGGATGAGGAAGCCTATCTACCTAAAGAGGCTGTAGAAGTTCTAAAGGCTAATGCCTCATTAACAAAGGAGCAAATAGAGTACCTAGATAATCATGCTGTAAATATTAAAGCTTTAGATCAAGAAACGCCTACAAAAATCCAAACTACCGATGCATCATCTACTGGTAATCAAGAAATTAGTGACGATCATAATACAGATGAAAAAATGGTAAGAGGTACAACTACCTTTAGAGAAGTATTAGACTGGGGCGTTAGTAAGGATGTCATAGAAAAAACTATTGGTGGAGAAATAGCTGATCTCAACATGGTAATAAGGGACTATTGTAGAAACAACGAAATTCAATTTTCCGTAGTCAAGGAAGCCCTTCAAAGCTCTGTTGATAATTTAGAGTAGACTATTTTGCAATATAGTTTTAAGAAACGTAAAAGTATACCTTACTACTAAGGATGAAAATATGACATGGGGACGGACCCATCTGACACACACTCTTCTCAGTGTGTCTGTGGGCCTGTCCCCATGTCATATTTTCCAAACTAATGAGAAAAAACTAACTTTTCCAGAACCTCTTTATGCATTCTCTTTCTTTTTCAAAGACTCATAATCTAACGCATCAATTGGACAGCTATTTTGACATTCCAAACACAATAAACAGTGAGTACTATCAACTACAGCTTTATTACTCTCAATCTTTATAGCGTCTCCAGGACATGCTCTCACACAAGCACTACAACTAACACAATTGTTTGCTACTAAACCTAATTTAGCAAATCTACCTGTTAAGCTAAATAACACTCCCCAAGGACATAGATATCTATGCCATGTCTTTTCATTAATAAAAAAGGTTGTAATAAGTCCTAAAGTAATTATAAATACCGGTAGAGGAAACTTCTTTCCTAACTTAATAGTATATATTGTGTAGCCTAGCCCTACTAAAAATATCGCAAATAAAACCCATCTTGCCTTCTCTGTTTTAAAGGCTTTAGGAACATCCTTCTTTTGCAATCCTAGTTTTTTACTAATCCAACTAACTGGTCTTATCAGCGTGTTGATAGGACATGCAAATCCACAATAATACCTTCCAAAAAAGGCCGATAAAGCAATTGAAATAAAAATAAATGCCATCCAAAACTGTGCTTTTCCCAAAAACATTAAAGCTGCAAAAACACCTAAAAATACTACTTGAATTAATGGTCTTAACTTAGTAATCATTTTATACCCCCCACCCCTATTGGGTTTTTAGTTTATTATACTAGGTGGGGGTATATCTGTCAAGCTATTAACTTTTCCACTCCAGCTATAACTTTATTCGCTAACACTTTATCTATTTTAATTAATTCGTTGAAGTATTCTTCTCTATTTCCATCATATTTTAATCGCTCATTAAACAACACATACTCTAGCATCTGTCTCGCCTTATTTATGGCTTGATTTCTACCACTTTCCTGGTCCTTATAATTTATTGGACAGACTAATATCATGCTTAAGCTATTAATAACCTTTTCTTTATCAAAGTTCTTACTTAGACTTTCAGTAAATGCAGTAAAGTTTTCCTCATAGTTTCTTGTTTTATTTTCAATGGCATCATCGATAATCCTTTTAGTATATCCGATAACACAATTTTTCCCCTGACATTTACCACAGGTTCCCTCGCCAAGACATATTTCTTCAACACTTTCCTTTATCTGATGGGTATATTCATAAAGTGTTAAGGCAACTTCCTTTAAGGCAGTACTCTTGTTATATTTTCTAACCTGTAGTAATGGCCTTAATGCAAAGTAAATGCTTATGCTTAATAACCCAAAAAAGATTCCAGTATTTATAGGCGTCAAATAGTTCCTAGGTACAGCAGTATAAAGTTTAATAACCCCAAATAGCGTAAATATCGAAGCCGATGCTATTTTCATAGTAAATTCAGGTATCCTGTTTCCAATTTTACTACCTATTATAATTCCTACACCACTAGTAAGCACCATACCACTTACGGTTCCAAGTAGAATAAATGCTGGGAATGCTGCATCGGAAGCTAAGGTTATAGCCGTTAGCTGTGTCTTATCCCCAAGTTCCCCTATGAAAAAGGCTACTGCTACTGTGAGGACGGGTCCGAAATTTCTCTTCACTTCATCATCTTCGTCATCTTCATCCGCCTTTAGAGTCCATAGCGCAAAACCTATAAATAGGAATCCTGCTATTATTTGAATAGCATTAAGTGGTATAAAGCTTGAAAGGTATGCTCCCAATATAACTGCTAGACCATGATTTAATAATGATCCAAAGAAAACCCCTAGAAGTACTTCTTTAACCATAAACTGCGTCGCAAACGCCATTGCCAATATCTGGGTTTTGTCTCCCATTTCCGCCATAAAAATTAGAATCATTGATTTTAAAAATTCCTTTATCATTTGTTGCCCTCCCTTTAAAATGAAAAGAACGAGACCATAGCTTAACAAGACTATCTATATAAATAGTCTTGTTAAACTAAAAGTCTCGCCCCTTTAAAAACTAAGTTCTAAAGCAAATAGGACCAGGTATTTTTTTCGTACCAGTATGTTGACCCTATTTATGATTTATACCACAGCTACTCCCTCTTAGCCTAATAAAAATCTAAGTTTAACTCTATTTCTTCTTCTTCCAAGAATCCTTTAAGGATACTACTCTATTAATAACTAAAGAATCCTCTGTAGTCTCTTTAGTGTCTATACAGAAATATCCGTGTCTTAGGAATTGATACTTACTTCCCAGTTCAGCTTCCTTTAAAGCTGGTTCAACAAATGCTGACTCTAACTTCTTCAGTGAATCTGGATTTAAGTTATCCTTCCAATCCTCTACTTCCTTATCCTCATCTAATAATAGACGATCGTAAAGACGAATCTCAGCCTTAACCGCATGGTCAGCTGACACCCAGTGGATTGTTCCCTTTGGTTTACGTCCTGTAAATCCTGTACCACTCTTTGTTTCTGGATCATATGTGCAGCGAAGCTCTAGGATTTCTCCAGTTGCTTCATCCTTTATCACTTCTTCACACTTGATGAAGTAGGCATGTCTTAACCTAACCTCTACTCCCGGTGAAAGTCGTTTATATTTCTTAGGTGGCTCTTCCATGAAGTCCTCTCTCTCAATATAAACAACACGTGAAAATGGAATTTCTCTACTTCCCATTTCAGGGTTTTCTGCATTGTTTTCTGCATGAAGCCACTCTGTCTCTCCCTCTGGATAGTTTGTTATAACTACCTTCAATGGATTAAGTACTGACATAACACGAGGTGCCTTCATCTTTAAATCATCTCTAATGCAATGCTCAAGCATCGCCATATCAACTATACTATTACTCTTAGATACACCAACACGATCTAAGAAATCCTTAATTGACTCAGGTGTATAACCACGTCTTCTTAAACCTGATAATGTCGGCATACGTGGATCATCCCAGCTATCAACGTAGTCTTCTTCAACAAGTTCTCTTAACTTTCTCTTACTCATAACTGTACCAGTAAGATTTAATCTTGCGAACTCAATTTGTCTTGGTGGATTTTCAAATTCACATTCTGTAAGGGCCCATTCATATAGAGGTCTATGGTCTTCAAACTCTAAAGAACACAGGGAATGGGTTATACCTTCTATAGCATCTTCAAGTGGATGAGCGTAATCGTACATCGGATATATGCACCACTTATCTCCTGTTCTATGATGAGTAGAAAACTGTATTCTATAAAGAACTGGATCACGCATATTTAGGTTAGGTGATGCCATATCTATCTTTGCTCTAAGCACCCTTGATCCTTCTTCAAATTCACCATTCTTCATTCTTTCAAATAAATCTAGGTTCTCTTCGATGGAACGATCACGGTATGGGCTATTCTTTCCAGGCTCCTTTAATGTTCCTCTGTATTCTCTCGTCTCTTCGGCACTAAGATCACATACATATGCCTTACCCTTTTTAATCAGTAAAAGGGCACACTCATAAAACTTGTCAAAGTAATCTGAAGCATAGTACATACGATCTTCCCAGTCATATCCAAGCCATCTTACATCCTCTTGAATCGAGTTAACGTATTCGGTGTCCTCTTTACTAGGATTAGTATCATCAAATCTTAAGTTATAAAGTCCATTATACTTTTCTGCGGTGCCATAATCTATGCAGATAGCCTTAGCATGACCTATATGTAAGTATCCATTTGGCTCCGGTGGAAAACGAGTATGTACTTTATTATAAACTCCATCTTCTAGATCTTTATCTATCATATTATGGATAAAGTTTGATGCCATAGGAGTGTTATTATCGTTTGGTGCATTTGCTGACATACATTCTGCCTCCTCGTCTATATACAGTATACATTATTATCTATAGTACCATAAAACATGCCTTATTTCAAAAGATTCATTCAATCTTTTCCTTAATAAAGTCCATAGTTTTAATCCCTGTCTCTTACTATTTTTTAATCCTAATTATTTATGAAAAGTTTGAAATGATGCAAGTAGTTTTGATTCTAAGGCTTTCATCAAGTTCGAAGGCGTACTTAAACAGTACGTCGGGAATTTGATGGAGGTCTTAGAACCAAAAGGACGCAGCAGAACTTTAAATTTTTCATGAATAATCAGGATTTAATTAATATTATTCCTATTAAACACATAATAATACCTAGTCCATTAACAAGTGAAAGACTTTCTTTGTAAACTAATAGGCCAATAGGTATAAGTAGTATTCCAATAAAAACATTGGAAAAAACCCCTGCAAAGCTAATGTTCCATCCAGAACGATATACAAGCAAATAACCTATTTCAAGAACTACAATAGCTATTCCCAGTACATAGCTCGCCCAGTTTAATTCCTTCATCAACGATTCCCCATCGTTTCTTGGCATAACAAAATACATGATAACCGACAGTCCAAGGGCAACACCATAGGTAACAATCATGGAAAAGGCTGGGTTGATCCTGTGGGAAATAGATTTTTGGGATATGTGATAAAACAGACTCGATATTATAACTAACAGCATTGAAAAATAGTACATATATATTACTCCTTTTGTTGTTACGTATTGTTTCATTTGAATAAATACGATGTTTTATAACACTGATAGTATATCATATATTTGGATTTGTGAATGTATATCTTTTTTTGCTTTTAACATAAAAAAGGGGGCTGTCTCATAAAAGTTTCTTATGAGCTCAGCCCCATGGTGTTTCAGAATGAGTGAAGTTCAAGGTGGTGAGTAACATTGTTGAGTGACAACTAAAATAGATAGTTCTTTTTCTTTCTATTCATCGGCATTTGGGTTATGCTTTGTAAAGAAGAATGTAGTTATAGCACTGGATGAAGATATCAGCGCTCCTAGTATCATCATAGTTAGTTTTTCTTGCTCGAAATGAAAAAGTGCTATAGATAAGACTACTAGCACAAGAATAGCATATATATATTCAAATTTTAATAACTTTTTTAGCATATTTAATTACCTCCTAATCATTATAAACTCTGGATATACCAAAAGAAAAAACCTATGAAGGATGTTGCAACTAACATCACCAAGGCCTTTATCCAACTAGTTAAACTATCTAATTTTTCAATAAGATTTTCAATTTTCTCCCCCATTTTAGCATCATTAATCTCCAATTTTCCTATTCTCTTTTCATGATCATCCAGTCTATTTACTACCTCTTGATGTCTATCACAGGTACTCATTTTACCACCTACTTTCCTGTCCTCATATCCCAGTAATCATATTTTCTCCCCACTTTATTAACTAGATTTTCTCTAATATCTACATGGGTAAAGGTATCATAGATCCCTATCCCTTTAAATCCTAATTTTATAGCTGCCTCTGCTACTTCCTCAGTGCTTACTCCTGAGACCTTTATATCCACTGCTCTACCATACATGTGTTGTGATTTTGAGCTTCCATTTATTTTTTTATTGTATGATGGGCTTCGATATGCACTAACTATAGTGATCGGTTTTTTTAAGTTATCTCTAAGTGCTTGCAGTTTTTCTACAAGTTCATCGGCTATAAGTACTTCTTGTTTGCCTTCTTTACAGATAAATTCCCTTAAGTGGAAGTTTTTGCTGAGTTTAATGTTGTTTAGAGTTTTATACATTTTATTACCTCCTCTTATGTTGCAAAATTCATATTCAATTTGCAAACCTTAGAACCTTTCTAATGGGCATTAATTATAAAGAGATGTCTCAGAATAATAGATTTCTAAAACATCTCCTTTGAAAATGCTAATTAATTATTTTCATTATCTAGTATCTTTTGTACTATAATAGCTAAATCATTGTCTTCGACACTGCCATTTAGGTCTATATCTGGTTCAAAGGCCCCCCAGTTTTCGGAAGAAGTTTCAAATAAACGCCCTGCTATTGCTAGATCACCTATGGTAGACTCTCCATCCTTATTGACGTCACCTAGGTTTCTTACCCTAAACATTTTTCCTACACAAGTTGGCTCCATCTCATTACCATCTCCATCGGCAATAGTTCCCGATAAAACTGATATAGCTCCTAAACCATCTCTATCCCTAGTTCTAAATGTTAGTTTTAGTATTTGAACATCTGCATTCAAGCCATTTCCTTCGCCCTTACTTGCTATCATATATCTAACTTTTCCTGGTGTTGAAAAATCTTGATGGTATATCTTTAAGGCATTAGGATCTACTGGCTGTGTACTTACAAGGTCAAATAGATTTAGATCAAATGAAACATTTAGATCTTCTGCATATATATTATTAGCTTCTTTTATTACTATAAAGACTTCAAATTCTGTTTCTCTTGGTATATCATAGTTTGCTGCTTCAACATCAATGGTACTAACCTGTGGTACATAGTATTCGCTATATATTTCTATTTCGTCAAGCTCACCTTTAAAGTGGGGAAATATAGATTGACCTATAGTTAAGTTGAAATCTCCTTTGTTTGTTTCTGATACGTCCGCTGTCCCTGTACCATCTGGTGTAAACATATCATCTACATAAATTTTTACTGTATCTGAATCAGTTGTACCATTCCATGTTAATAAAACATCATGCCATTCCCCATCACATACGTTTTTATTTCCCTCAACATAGAAATTTGCATCCCCTAGAAGATTTTTATTGTTCTGCCATGCAACATTGCCATTATTTGTAATGAAGATAAGATCACCATAACTCTCATTAGTTCCTGAATTGCTAATAATACAAGACAAACCATCTAAGTAAGTGCTCTTCATTTTAAATCTTATAGTTTTTGCTCCTATAGGTATAATAGGATCGTCGAATTGTATGTAATCATCTACACCGTCAAAGCTTCTACCTTTATCATGTATACCATCTATCACAGTGGTTCCGTTATAGGTCCCATTATGATTTCCTTTAATATCGTTAGCAATATTTCCACTTTCTTCGTTAAGAAGCCAAGCAGAAACTAAATTAGCTTCAGTTAGATTTCCTATTCCCATTGATCTTGTTTCTGCTGCATAGACGTTCTTGTTTACAACTGCAAAAATAAAAACTGCCGTTAGCAGTAATATGATAAAGCAAATTCCTAATTTTTTAATATTCATCTTTCTTCCTCCTGCATTTCTTTATTTTTATAGACTTTCTGTTGTTAATAATGTATTATCTAATATGATACTAATCTCCCAGGCTATCTGATTTATTATGATGTTTTTTGCTAGAGCTATTAAAATGTGTGGTTATGTTGCAAAAATAATAAAAAGACCTCTATCGGTCTTATAAGTTTATAGTTTAGCCTGTCCCTATCCTATTGTTTTCAATATGACAAGATGTCCCAATGTTATAAATTGTACTATCCATCTTAGTCAAAGCTAAAACCTATAGCATCTACTTCTATGCTTTCCAGACTATCGTTAGCTTCTATAGTTATACGGTAATTCACAGCCCAATTGTCTGCTGTCTTTGTTTTGTTAATAAATAGATAGTACTCACCACTATTAAAGGCTTCTGTACAATCTTCCCAGGTAGGCAATGCATCTAAAGCGTTATTACATACTTCTACTTTAAGAGCTGCAGGTACTATTCCGTCGTTCGGTATCGTCATAACTGCACTAAACACTATACGAGCTACCGATACAGACGTTACATTAGGATTTTTACCTTCAAAGGCTAAAATATTACCACAACGAATACTTCGGGTATTGCTGTAAACTCCTATAGTATCCGTAGTGCCATCTTTAGCTGCTAATCGCCAGGAGTAATCATTTCCTTCATTCAGGTCTTGCTGTATTATATAGCGAATAGAGTTACCTTCAATACTTGCAGCTGATACTTTCCCGCTTACTGGAAAAGGATTCCATGATGTGTTACCATAGTATTCCCAACCGCTTGTATCTACTGTACTATCAAAGGTTGAAACATTGATAGTAAAATTGCTATCATCGGCTATTTGTAATACAAAGGCTTGATGGTTATCCTCTATGTCGTCTGCTGCTGTAGCTTCAAATATTGGTCGCTTACCTACTCTTTTAGTATCTACTGGTCCATCTATAGTCGGCGTTTCAGGTGGTATATTGGTTATAAAGTATTCTTCGGGTGTAGCTAAACTTTGCATATCTGTGTTGTCCCATACTGTTACTGTCCATGAATATATTTCTCCAGCTGTTAGTACACCATTTGGTACGTCATAATACTGATTAATATTTGCTGTTTTTTCTGTATCGTGTACTACTGTGCTGTTTATATCTTTGATAACTACATGGCTATGTGATTGAGTATGATTTTCCGCGTCGTCGTAATTCCATGCTAAGCGTGATATAAGATTGGAGCCTTCGGGGTTTTCCTGTGTTCCTAACGGGCTTACGGATGTTACAGTTGGTGCTTTGGTCGTTTTAAAGTATCTTACCGTGGAATAATCTGACCAGTTGCGACTGTCTTTTACTCTTACTTTCCAATAGTATTCTGTATTTGGACTTAGTAAGCCAGAAGGTAATGTAAAGCTTGTATTACTACTGATTACTTCATCGGTATTATATACTATTGTGTCATCTGATTTTTTATAAATTATAACTTGATATACTACTTGCGGGTCTCCCTCAGGGTCACTATAGGACCAGCTCATAGACGGTATTAGAGATTGCACCTTTTCACTTCCAGAACCATCTAGACTACCAGGATTTAAGTTTGTAGGCGTGTTAGGTGCATTGATTTCTCCATATACAACTTTAACAGCTATTTCAAAACCTGTGTCACCTTCAGTTGTCACATCATTACTGTCTGTAGTATTGTCTAGCAGTCCACCATAATTTAGTTCATTACTTTTAAATTCTTTCCATGTGATGTCCCCTATGATTATATCGTTATTTAGCTGGTTAGCAATATTACTATGCGAAGAATTTACATGTGGTGCCTTAAAGCCACCACTTCCGTCTTTAGGGTGTATAATTCCTAACATATACGTGCCTAAATCTAGTTTAATATTTAGTCCTGTAAATGAGTAATAAACATATTTTGTATTGTTTCTGTCAATACCTGTAAACGTATTTTGTTGCCATACTGGGGTTTCGTTAGTTCCTCGGAATATTGCAAACTTAAATTTGCTAGCAGCATTTGTATCACCATTCGCATTGTATATTAGGTGAAGTTCAGTTATAGTAATTGCCTTATTTACTAAAAACTTATGTCCAGCATGCGTGTCTGTAGAATAGGTGGAATGGCTAGTAGCCTGGTCATTACCTCTTATTGCAGTTACTAATGCCATATTCTATCCCCTCCTTATGCTAAAAATATTTTTTGATTACTAGGATCAAATTTCAGAGCCTCATTTAAACTAGTAATATCACTTATATCCATAAAAGTTTCTACAACCATATTAGCTGTAACACCCGTAAGTGTTGCTTTTTTTAATGTTTCAAGTTCTATAGCTAGATCTATTTGATTAGAATGCACATTTTTCAGAGAATCTTCAATTTCATTTGATATTTTAATCATTTGAGTACCAACCACATCTATTTCATTTGCATTATCATTTATGCCTTGCTCAATATTATTTAGCTTTTCAGCAGTAATTTTAGTCCCCTCTTGAATTGCCTCTCCCAACACTCTTTCAATATTTACTATTTCTTCGCTTCCATCCTGCTTTCTTATTTTATACCTAGTAGGGTCTGTCTCTATTTGATCCTTCCAAATAGTAGGATTATACACCATTTAGATCACCTCACTTATTGCAATATTAAATGTTTTAAAAAGGCCTCTTCCACTTCCCTTAATTATGTTACAACTTTCTTGTTTTATCATCTGTCCATCATGGGCAAACAACTTAAACTCAGTAACATTCCCTTCAACATTTTCATCTAGTAAAATACTAACCTTTACAATTTTATCATCGACTTCTTTGCTGTAGATAGGAACATCTTGAACGTTACCATCTAATACATATTTACACTGCTCCACTTGTGATTCTATATATAATGCTATTTTCCAAAGAAAACTCTCAGTCATCATAGAAATTCACCTCCGGCTACTATTTCATTACAAACAGGAAAAATAATCGGTACTACCATATCTGTAGATTCAATTGCGATCTTATCGTTCACTTGTAGAGATAACATATAATCCAAATGTGCTGGCTTAATCTCTTCAAGAGTATTCTCGAGATCGACTAAGTTCAGAATATTGTCTTCAATATATTCAAGGAGAATCTTAAATTTCCCATCAAAAAAGACCCCAGTTTCTCCATCGGAGTAGGCCCTTACAATACTTTCTAGCAGTGCTCTATCTAATTTTCCAGTCCCGCGATATTTAGCTTTGATAAGACTTCTTCTTTCTTCATCACTCTTGCTTATATCGGTTTTTATTCCTAGTTCATTCTCGTATACGGAAAGACTCCATGTAGCTGTATTAATTGACAATTGTTTTATAAAATCCTCTACATCCGAGGCTTTATCATCTATCTCCTGTGCTTCTACGTTTATGAGACTTTGAAATACTTTAGAGCCTCTTTCGTAGGCTGGTAGGTATTTAATCATTCTTTCACTACGCAATTGTTGCCACCCCTAACACAGCTACTTCATTATCATTTAAGCTTATGGCATTTGTTTGTCCATTGATTGTTAAATTTGAGAAATCAATTATGCCTTCGGAGTCTAGTATGATACTGGTTATTTTATTGTAGCTTATTACTTCTTTCTTAAATGCTATTTCTTTAAGATAACTTGCTATGTTTTCTTCTATATTCTGCTGCCGTTCTTCGTCAGTTACTGAAGTATCTTTAATTGCTGTAAAGGATACATCAATAGAAATACCATTGGCACTTTCAACGGTGCAGTATGCTCCAATAGGTGCTTTTCCTTCGCCAAATCCTGATCCATTGGGATCAATATAACTTTGTACCTCTGTAACTAATTCTTGACTAGCTGGTTGTTTATTTGAATCTATAATCACTATTTTTACTGTGTTATCACCATTCCATAGTGGAATAACCTTCACATCACCCACTCCTGTAACTTCCTTTGCCCAGTTCCTATAATGGTATTTATTCCCCGAGGTAGCAGGAGTTCTAATATGCTCGTAATATCTAGCTAACAGCTCTTCATCATCTTCAGCATCATAACCATTAGTAAAATCTTCATTATTGGTTACACTTGTGATTCCTGCTATAGTAATGGGAAAGTACTGGATAGAATCCTCAGGGACATTTCCTATAGTCCCATATTCCTCGCATTCTACCAGTATTTCCACTTGACCACTACTATCTATTGTTTTTGTTTCTTTAACTTTAAAATTTATTGTATCACTTGCTACTAAATCGCCTTCCTTTATAGTCGACCCTGATTTCCCAGTAATAGCTACAGAATCCGATGCCTTGGTTGCAGTTTTTCTATTTATTCCTGTCTTCTCATATACTCTTTGTTCAAGCTCTTCACCATTTAGGTTTTCAATGCTTAACTTCTCTTTAGCTTCTTCAATACCTTGGCTTATATTCTCTAATTCTATGGCAACTGGTTTTGTTACGTCATAAATGAATGAGCCTTCTGTTTTATCATATTTGCCTACTATGTTTTTTAGCATACGGTTTTGTATCGTTACTCTATCTTCAATCATGAGTTCACCTCTTTTCAAGTTTTGTTATACGCTTTTGAGTCGAACATGATATGGTCACATATCCAAGACATAAATAACAAAATACAAGGCGTTCTTCTAGTATTTTTTCTCTAATTTGACTCATTTATATTTATAAAAGTACTAGAAGCATCACCCTGTTTATAAGATCTTTTGTTTAAGATAGATATATCGTAATTGTTAATCCATTAAAATCAGTACTAATAATTTGTAGTTTTTTCTCTACTCTCTATTGCTACTATCATGTCATCCTCAGTTGCATAGAAAGACAGCTCATCTGATTTAAATCTATAAAGCTTTTCTTCTCCATCTACAATTGCTTTAACACGTCTTCCATTGTAATGTGCCTCACATGCACGAGTTGATTGTCCTACCTGTGGGTTTCTAAATTGAATTTTACTTTCCATTATTATAATCATTACTTTACCTCCTCGATTTCTACCATCTCATTTATTTGAAACATTTGTGTTTCACCATTCCAATTTTCTCCTATTTTTCTTTCTACACCCTTTATATCCCATTCTGCAACACTTGGGTGATCGTCATTTCTTGTTCCTATAACTAAAACTTTATATATGCCTGAAGTTTCGCAAGTTACTCTCAGAATGTCTCCAACAACTTCTCCGAAACCTCTACCAAAATGGCCTTGACCATTTACCCACACGTCGACGTTTTTATTTAAGTATTGAAAATAATCTGGCAACACTACATCCACTACATCACCGTCGTCTGTAGCTTCAATAGTAAATCTATACAGATTATCCCCTGCCGTAGGAGCTTCTACGGCACTGTGTCTGATAATATGGGTTTCCTTTTTATTAGGATGCGGATGTGGCATTTCAAAATTCTTTGTCCCTGTAACAGAAAGTTTTCCAGGGATTTTTATATTCGTACTATTCCATCCCATAACAAATTCCCAATCATTCAATGCTGTACCAAATAAAGCTACTGCACCGTTTCCTGTAGCTTCTGCGCCTGATCCTATTGCGGAATTGTTTCCATTTGCTGTACAATATTTTCCTATTGCTATTGATTCATTCGCACCTTGTGCATGTGCGTCTAGTCCAATAGCTACAGAAAATCCATAGGACCATCCAGTAGTTGCCCCTTCTCCTAATATAACCGGGTTCACATTCAATCTATGATATCTACTATCATGATCTCCCGAAGTTTTGTGGGTATTCATTTGCCCAGTTAGACTTCCTATATCATCTGAATTCTTCTTTATTGTTTCTGTTGTTCTACCTGTACCTGCTAAATCGTTCACTTGATTGTCTGTATATACATTCGCATTACTCCACACAGATTTCTCCGAATCAGTTACAAACCTATGACTACTATCTTGTGTAATCATGGTTGCTGGATGAGAGCTAGGATGAGAATAATTATTTGCATTATTCTCTATACCTAATAATTTATTTTTTTCATCAGCAGTATAATCTTCAGTTGATAATTGTTTTCCAACTACTTTATTAACTTTATCTGCCTCTAGGTTGGTAGTCTGTATATTAAGATTTTTAAGTTCAGTATCAATTGTATCCATATTTCCATTTTGAATATCTATATCAAAATATTCGTTTTGTAATGGCTTTTCTAAATTAAAATTTGTTGTAAATTCTGGCATCGTATCACCTCTCTTGGTTTATGGTTCTTTTCTATGTGTTTTTTGTTTTAAAAAATATGATAGGGGATTTTTCTTCTTACATTCTATGTTAACTATACCTTTAGTACTTACCCTAAGATTTCAATAGTCTTTTTCTGCGTTATATTAAGCCAACCTCGTGTATATACCTTTCACATTCGCTTTTGTAAAGGTCTAACTTGATATCATTTACTATGATAATATTAGTCTTTAATAAATCAATTAACCACCAAAATTTAATAGAATCTAGTCGCTTATCAACTACAAAATTACTAGCCATTATAAAATCCCTCCTTGTTTCAATAGCATTAATTTTAATTCATTAATTTGTTCTTGAATAGGTTTACTTCTTTCAACTTCTTCAAAGGGTGGTATAGTGCTTTCTCTTTCTTGTGTGTGTCCTGTAACAACATCTAGGATAAATTCTTTCATGTTATTCACCCCCATATAAGATAAATATTGAATCAGTTTCAAAATAATTATTATTAGTTAAAGATATCGAGTCAATTTTACCAACATTACCAGCTGTACCAAAGCCAAGGGTTAAACGTCTTTGAGTACCTAACCCCATGCCTCTACCCATATAATCAACATCATAATTATCACGTGTCATAAAATCAGCTTCAAAGAAAGAATATCCAGCATTAGTAATTGGGGAACACAATTCAAAGAAACTAAGAGATTGATTTACACCTGTTAAAACAGTATTAGAATTTAAAACATCACTTTCAATTGTTTTAGTTAAATAATTATTAGTAGAAACACCATTTATTCTAGCATTAACATAACCAGGACTTGCAGGAAGATTAACAACTCTAACAATACCGACAACCTTTAACCTAATATATTTACTGGGTATATTTGAAAAAGTTATAGTTGAACTATATGTGTCTGTAATTCTTGCTACTTCTTCCATCATACCCCCACCTGTTAAATCTACAGGAGATAATAAACCACTTTGATAACCTAAAACTTGACCGTCATTTCCTTTTGGTAGTCTTTCAATTTGTCCGCTCGAGCCTACTCTTAAAATATCACCTTGTGCTAATCCTGTAGGTAGTTCTAAAATTTTACCACTTGTATTTCCTAAAGCTTTTCCGCTATCTTTAATGTTTCCTGTATTATCAAATACAGATATGTTGTTTTCTAGTGCAGCGGACTGTTTCGTCGCTAAATCAGCCATTTGCGCATCTAGTTTCTTAATCTCTGTATCTAAGATATCCATATTTCCATTTTGATCATCTACACTATACTTCTCTGTCTTTATTGGCTTTTTAAGATTATAATTTGTTGTACAGTCTGCCATTTGTTATCACCTCACTATTTCTAAGACTATGAATCGATAGCTTCTTTGTAGCATCATAGCATCCTATACCAGTTGTCCTAATCTTCATATAGGATCACCTCCAATCTTTGGTGTGTAAAATTACTCATTTTTTCATGGGTAATTCCTTCGCTCTCACTAGGTATATTAGTATTTCTTAACTCATCATTCGTCAGAGCACTGAGCCACCCAAAATGATAGTTACGCAGATCATCATTTGTATTGTAGATAAATTCTAAATCAAAATCTAAATGGGCAGGCTTAATAGTTTCAATCATATCTATGAAGTCCTGCAAATTTGGTGGTCTACCTCTGGTACTTCCGAATTTGATTACAAACGAATAGTCATCATAATTTTCTATTATTTCTACCTCTGCATTTGTAAATGCCAAAGCTGTGTTCTTTAACATTTTCTCTGTTAAGGTTCCAAAGCCCCTTAGCTTTGCAATAATTGCTTCTCGTCTAGCCTCATAGGTTTTAGAGATATCTGTTTCTATTCCTAATTCTTCCTCACAGATATCAAGTCCCCATGTGGCTGATTCAACAAAGGATTGATCTAGCATGTCTTTGTTTAGGTAATTAAGTCTTCCTATTTCTTCTGAAAAGGAATTTTGAACATTACTCATAAAGCCTGTTTTCTTGTTGTAGTATAGAGGTAAATATTTCATTAACTCTGGGATGAAGGGCTTTATCAGATCATCAGTAGGCGTATCTTGGAGATCATTAGTTGATTTATCTTGTATTTCTTCATTCATATGTTACACCCCCAGACTTAAGCTTACCGAATCTAAAACAGGAGTTCCTTCCTCCTCTAAATCTATGTTGCTTAGCTCATTATTTATTTTCAGATTAGAGTGATCTTTAACCCCTGGAATTCCTAGAAGAATATTCCCTATTAATGCATGGGATACATAGTTTTCAACAAATGCTATATCTTTAAAGTACTTAGTTAACGCCTCTTCAAAAGCTGATTGCACTTTATCTATTGAGTATCCCTGTATTAGCCTTACTTCAGCATCAATTGTTATAGGCTTTTCTGTTCCTGATAAAACCGTAACCTTTGCTCCAATCGGTCTATTTTCTTCTATATGACTGAATACTTTATCAATCAGGGAAGAGTCATTAATAGCCCTTCTATTTGAATCTATTATTACAACCTTTACAGAACCTTTACCTTCCCATAGAGGAAAAACTTTGGCTTCTCCTATGCCAGGCACTTCTTTAGACCAGTTTCTATAATGATACTTGTTCCCGGAAGTAGCAGGAGTTCTAATATGTTCATAATATCTATCTAAAAGTTCTTCATCGCTTTCGGCAGCATATCCATTGGAGAAGTCTTCATCATTGGATACGCTTGTAATTCCAGAGATTGTAATAGGAAAGTGTTTAATAGATCCTGCAGGTACATTTCCTACGATCCCATATTCTTCGCACTCTACTAACACTTCTATTTCACCTGTATTCTCTATTGTTTTTGTTTCTGTAACTATGAAATTAATGGTATCACTTGCTACTAGGTCACCTTCTTTTATGGTAGAGCCTACAGTTCCAGTAATCATTACATAGCCTGAAGCCTTAGTTGCAGACCTTCTCTCTATCCCCGTTTTTTCGTGTACTCTTTTTTGTAGTTCTTCGTTTTCTAGATTTTCAATGCTTAACTTTTCTTTAACTATCTCCATTTTTTCATTCGTATTTTCCAGTTCTATAGCGACTGTTTTCATTACGTCGTATAGAAATGAACCTTCTGTTTTGTCATAGTTGCCTGTTACTTTACTCAACATTCGGTTTTGTATCGTATCTTTATTTGTTATCATGGATTCACCTCTTTCAGTTGCAAGCTCCAAGATTTAGATTGCTTTTTAATTTTGCTATTGATAATATGGTTTTAATTTTAAGGAGTGTCTCATAATGGCGAATTTCTGCGTTATTTGAAATGTTCACCGGCCTGGCATGTACGTTAGTACTAGCCAAACCGTTGAAGTTTCGTAGCCTTAAACTTCACTCATTCTGAAACACCCCGGGGCTGAACTCACAAGAAATCTTTATGAGACAGCCCCCTACATGTTTTATGATTTTTATAGGCTTCTTCTCTATTTAAGCTTTATTGCCTACAAAAAAAGACCCCATTCCTTAGGTCTCTAATGCTTATTTATCTAGATTATTGAATGGTTTACCATTTTCATCAAATCCTAATACTTGAAGTTCATTTTTTACAGCTTCCTTAAGTACTTCAGGCACTTGCCCTAGTGTTTTGTAGCCTTTAATGATTAGAGTAACGTAAACTGTAACCATATCTTTGCCTCCTTTTAGCATACATAAATATACGCTTTGTTTTATCTATTAGGTTCATATTATTGACCTGCTGTTTGCAGGTTTAGCAGCTGTTCATAAATATCTGTGAGTGCTAGCATGTTATTTATGTTTTGCTCTTCTAAATCCTGTATTTTCTTCTTTTCTGCTTCTTCTTGCTCTCGTTTTTGAGCTAGGTCTGTCTTCTTTAATATCTTCATAGTTTCGCCTCCCTTAGTCAAAGGATATACTAACGGCCTGGACTTCTACTGGTCCCATAGTGTCGTTAGCTTGGACTGTAAGTTTATAGTTTACTGCCCATTCTGTAGCTGTTTTAGTATCGTTAGTAAATACATGGTATGCTCCGTCTTTTGCTGCTTGGGTCATATCCTCCCATGTTGGGTTTTCATCAAAACCATTATTACACACCTCTAGCATCCAAGATGCCGGTAGGATCCCATCAGTTGCAAGATTTAAAAATACCTTTCCAAGTATTCTTTCAGACTTTGCCGTTGTAGTTTGTGGCTCGTCTATGTATACTATGCTGTTACCTACACGTATACGTTGACTATCACTGTATTCTCCTGGTGCTCCTATATTCAGGTTATATCCTGCAACATGCCAGTAGTAGGTATCCCCTTCTACCAAATCCTCTTGGAATCTATAACGAATCTTTTTACCATAGTCTTCAGCCGCCAATCCTGCCGATGATAATGGTTCCCATGTAGTTCCATTGTAATATTCCCATCCTGTAGCATCTATGCTGCTATCCTTTACTGTTGAATTAGTAAAAACATCGTCAGCTGCTAGCTCAAGCTTAAAGTGGATATTTTCGTTTTCAGCATCTATAGGTGCTGTGAATTCTAATGTTGGCTTTAATGGCACCCTATGATTATCTATTGGACTTGGATTTGAAGGCTTTTCAGGAGGCATATTGGTAATAAAGTACTGCTCCGTCGTTTCCGTACTAGACATATCAGAACTATCCCATACGGTTACAGCCCAACTGTAGGTCTCACCTGGTGTAAGTGCTGCATCTGGCACATCATAATATGGATTTATATTAGATATTTTTCCTGTATCATGTACCACATTGTTGCTTTTGTCTTTAATAACTATCTGGCTATATGCCTGGGTATGGCTTTCTGGGTCATCATAATGCCATTCTAAACGTGGTGTTTCATTTGTCCCTTTTGGATTTTCTGAAATTCCTAATGGGCTAATAGGTATTGTAGTTGGTACCTGTGTAGTTTGGAAGTATTGACTTGTAGAAAAGGGGCTATCTAAACCATTATTGTCCCATACTTTAATCTGCCAGTAATACTTTGTATTTGACTGTAGGATTTCAGCTTGTACCTTATGACTTGCAATGCTACTAGACATCTCTCCAGTGTCCTTAATAAGACTATTGTCTGAGGCTTTATAGATATTTACTTGATACTTAGCTTGTGCGTCTTCTAGATCTGAATCAGTAAATGTCCAGCTTAAGGTAGGCCTTAGAGTCGCAATTATTGCAGGACTTGTATTTGTACCTTTTGGATTTAAGCTACTTGGGATACCTGGAGAGTTATTTAACATTTCAATGGTCGCTAAACCATGACCCGCATTATCATTACTTACATTTATCTGATTAGTTCCTGCATTATAGCTACCGCCTCCACCTCCACCAAAATAACTGCTTCTACTTGTACCGCCAGCACCACCTGAATAACCCCCGCCGGCACCTCCACCTCCGCTGCTTTCATGGTTTCCTCCACCTCCACCAAAGCCTCCAGATGAATTATTATCTCTTGAATTTCCTCCTAGAAGGCCATTGTTCCAACCTAGTCCAGGATTACCAGAGTTACTTAGCTTCGGCGTACCATCTGAGTACCATCCACCACCGCCGCCACCGCCGTTAGTAGTGCTGTAGCCCGTATCTCCAGTCGTACCACCTTCACCATTATGTCCACAAAGTTTTCCTCGACTATTGTTTACATGGTTACCATAACCTCCACTATCTCCAGTAGCGTCAATGTTTGTAGTCCCAGCAACCCCTTTTCGATCACCACTGTTACCACAACCGCCACCACCTCCAGCTACTATTAATGGTTGGGCATCACCTTTTTTAACTACAAATGTACCTCCACCACCAGGAGCAGAATAAACTGATGACGTCTCCCCTTTTTGTCCTACAACTATTTGAAGTATGTCACCTGCTTGCAAGTTAAAATCTCCTTGTATTTTTGCTCCATAAGCACCATCAGTTGAATAACCATTGTGTCCTCCTTGTGCACCATAGGTTATAATCCTATAATTACATGTAGCAGGTACCATCCATTCTTGTACACCATAGCCAGTTACTGTTACATCTCCTTGCAAGTTTGAATCTACATACTCAGCATCTACTTGAGATTGGTCAGGACCTCTTTTACCAGTAGCACCACAATTTGTAAAAGTATATACTTTTGTCATAAAATTTTGTGCCTCCTTACTTAACTATTAGTTTCTTTTCCATATTATTGTAAATACCTTGTATTAAAGTCCCTTCTAAATCCGAAAATGTCTGCACCATAACATTGGCATTCACCCCTGTAAGTACAGCACCTTTTAAGGTTTCCAGTTCCACAGCTATATCCAGCTGATTAAGCTTAAGACTTCTCACAGCTTCATTAGTTTGATTCTCTAGAGTCATATCGTTATCTATAAGCTGCTGCAATGCTTGGTTAAAGTAATCGGCATGGTCAGGTGTACTAGTTTTAAATCCCTCTACGCTTTTACTCATCTCCTTTTTAGAAACCCCAATAAGAGTCTGTAATTTCAATGAATCTATCATCATACTTATTACCTCCCCTACTAAAACTTTGCATCATAATCAAAGTCTATAATTGTTTTTTCTTCTAGCCCTTTGTTAGTAAAGGTTTTAATAGCTACTATATCTCCTTCTTCGTCGATTAGACAGGCTTCGTTTATGTCTATACCTACTAATCCATCTACATCGGCATCTATTGTCGCACTGTATCTAGCAGTATAGATATCAGGAAAGCTTTTTACTGGTTCTTTCCTTATGACCTCATTAAATAGTGTTGTTTCAGCTCCTGTAAGTTCTTTAGGTGCGTACTTATTCTCTATCAGCATAGTTCCTCCACTTCCAAATGCTATATGTGTGATCTGTGGCAGTGGTTTTGTACCAGAATGCGCCTGTGCTAATTTTTCTCTTCCTATATTTGTTTTAATACTTGCCATCTTTATTTACCTCCTTATTGTTTCTGTCTTTATTAAGGTATGGTCTTTATATATTTTTATTGTAAGCTCATCAGCTGCCCTTACATAATAA
This sequence comes from Wukongibacter baidiensis, assembly GCF_050888315.1. Classification (NCBI taxonomy): domain Bacteria; kingdom Bacillati; phylum Bacillota; class Clostridia; order Peptostreptococcales; family Caminicellaceae; genus Wukongibacter; species Wukongibacter baidiensis. Next base: position 4,029,500 of record NZ_CP138202.1, on the reverse strand, counting down.
TCTACACCTTCCTCATTTTCTCCATTTAGATCTCTACTTCCATCTAGATTCGAGGCTCCATTTGTGTAGTCTATATTGAGCTTATCTGGGTTGTATTCTGTAAATCCTAGTAAGTCTACTCCTTCATTTATATGTTCCTGTTTTTCGTAGATTGGTCCTGAATCATAGGACATGGTAATGTGAAATCTTTCACTCTTATTGTGGTATAGGTTTATAGGTGTACATAAGTTCTGTCTAATTCTTTCCTTAAAATCGTTAGCATGCACTAGGTAGTACAGCATGTTTTTAGGATTTTTACCACCTAGGCTATTTGAACCATCCATAAGTCCTGCACCATTGGTGTAGCGTTCCTCTATGGTTTCTGGATTGATTTCGCTGTAGCCTAGCATTATCGCCTTTAGCTTGTATATTACTTTATATTGGAATTCTTCACTGTACATATCCGTAGATGTCTGTAGAGTCATGTGTATATCTTCCAAATCAGGCCCCATTGTAAGCCTTGTAATGAGGCCTATTATATGTTCTAGATGGGCGGGCTTAGATTCTTCAAAGGATTTCTCCAACCCAGCTAGATCAATTAAGTCATCTACGTCGTGCCTTGTCTTGAAGGCATATTCCTCAGGGATATTGATATATTCTGCGATATTGTTTTTACTATAGGAGTTAGCTAAGTCCTCCGCTTTAGCCTTTGTAAAGGTTCCTTGACCAATAAGCTTTCCTTTTATGACACCTCTTCTATGATCAATAGGTTTATTATTGCTTACGGGGATACCTAGCTCCCTTTCCCATCTTTCTAAGGTTGAATCAGCTGTATCTACGAAAAACTGATTCAGGGTGCTTTCTATCCTATCTACAAATTTATCAATTTCTTCGTTTTGGGTATCTGTAACATTTGTCATTACTGTACTTTTTCTATAGTAATCGGGAAGATGCTTGAGTAATTTATTAGACAATTGTTATCACCCCTAGTACTGCAACTTCTTCGTGTTCTATTTTAATGTTAGGTTCTTCATCGCTGCTATTTTTTTCATTCACTATTAGACCCCTATAGTCTAGAACTCCTTCTGAGTCCAATACTATACTTCCTAGCTTGGCATGACTTACATAGTTTCCGATGAAGGCTATTTCTTTAAGATAGCCTGACACGTTCTTTTCTATATTAGATTTTACTTGTTCTATTTCATAGTTATCTGTGTCTATCGTCAGAAAAGCCTCTATATCTATAGGTACTTCTGTTGCAGATACCGTGGTTATGGTAGCACCTATGGGTCTATTTTCTTCAATATGGCTGTGGACCTTATCTACCAGTTCTTGTTCAGCTCCGGTTTTGTCGGTGTCGATTATTATTATCTTTACACTTCCCCTGCCATTCCACAGTGGAATCACCCTCACATCTCCTACACCTGGTATCTCTAATGCCCAGTTTCTATAGTGGTATTTGTTCCCCGATGTTGCCGGTGTCCTTACCTTTTCATAGTATCTCTTCCTTAATTCATCATCGGTTTCTCCATCATAGCCGTTTGTTACTGCCACTGGATTGGTTACGCTGGATAATCCTGATATTGTAATGGGAAAGTATTTGATGGCTCCCTTGGGAACATTCCCTAGGACGCCATCCTTTTCACACTCTACAAGTACACTTATAGCTCCTGTACTGTCTATTGTTTTCCTTTCCTGTACAATAAAGTTTACGTTATCACTTGCTACAAGCATTCCCTTATCTATGTTTACTCCTTCTGAGCCTTGTATGATTACGGTTGTAGTTGCCTTTGTAGGTGGTTTTCGGTGTACTCCCTTTTCTAGGGCCTTCCTATCAAGGTACTCATCTTCTGATGTTTCAACAAACCCTTTATCCAAGATTGTATTTTGATCCTTATATGCATCCTCTAGTTCTATTGCTAGTGTATTTATTACATCATAAAAGAAGCTTCCTTCTGACTTATCGTATTCATCCTTTATCATCGAGAGCATACGATTTTTTATTTCCTCCCGTGTGATCATAGACTCACCTCCTGGGCAAAGCTATTTCCATCAATCAGATTCACCTTAAATGATATTTTTAAGGTGGGATTTTTTTTCTCAATCTCCCAATCCGATAGTGATTGGATCATTGGGTGCTTTGTAAGAGCCTGAGATATCTCCCTTTTCAGCTCTGCTTCCACAAAGGAGTGAGGAAAATTGTTTCCTACTATAAGGTCTTCTAGTACTACACCATATTCATTTTTATCTTCTCTCTCATAGACCTTGTATCTGTATTTTTCAGTTCTTAGTATCTTCTCTATCCATACCTTTATGGCTTCAAGGTCAGATATTTCCACTAATCTTCCATCTTTTAAAACGAAGTCACCTGCTTCAAAATCAAATAAAAAAGACTTACCCGTTTCCGGTAAATCTGTATTGTTAGTAGTTTTAAATTGTAATTGTGTTACTTGAGGTAGCATTATAGTCTCACCACCTTATCTATTACATAGTATTGTTGCTCGTTGACAGTTGGAATCAAGATTACTTCGTCATCGATCTTTAATGAATCTGTCCACTTTATCTTCCCTGTACTTTTATACCCAGTATCTATATTTAGTTGTGCCACTGTATGTTTATGGGAACCATGATCGCCAACGGAGGCAGTGTTTGTTTCTCCTGCATTCTCTTGTGAAAGCTGCACCTTACCTTCTATGGCAAATTCCCTTTCATAATCCTTTAGGATATGGCTTGCAATCATTAGATGTTCTTTTGTAAGTATTATCTTGTCACCCAGGGCTACTTGTATATCGGGCAATGGACTAATGATCTTCCCAATCTGTGGTCCAAGGTAAGATTTGTTTTCTCTTTCCTTAAATAGTTTTGCTAATTCACTAATACCGTTCATTATTTCACCCCTAATCCTACCTGCATACGATGTATGCCGTTTTTTATTGTATGGGTTACGTCTTTAATGAGGTATTGGCCGCTCATTCCTGTCACAGGCTCTTCTATCTCAATAATCCTTCCTGCTCTAACTTTATCGTTTCCTATCATTTCTACTGAGTTTTCTTCAAATATCTTCCCCAGTTCCTTAAGCATATTTTGAGCTACGTTTCTTGCTTTAGCAGTATCATTTTCATCTATGGCTCTTATTTCCTGTAATACACCGTATTTACTAATGAGGTTGTCATCCTTTTTTTCTGCTAATACTTTATCATCGAATACTATCTTGATACTGTTCTTCATATCCTCTATGGTTCTTTTTCTACTTGGACTAGATATGGCACTGGTTATATCATAGGGCTGGATATTCTCAGCCAGCTTGAAGCTTGCTTTTATGACCAAATCCTCTTGTTTTTCTATATATAGCTTTCCCTGTCTCATTTCCATCCTGTACTTAACTCCTTTTTCCTTTTCTGCAATATCTATAATTTCTTTTATGATATCGCTAAGGGGTTTGTCATAGTATATTTTGTTGATGAGTGTAGTTATAGGGGCTATACTTCCTATGGGGACTTTAAAGTCATTTAAAATAGTTTCTATTGCCTTTTGCCCTGGTATCTTGTTAAATTGATATATCTCTTTGCTTTTATTGAGATAAAAGGCGTAATCAAAGCAGGTGTAGTTGATAGCATTCCTGCCATTTCTTTGTTCAGATACGACTATCCCTCTAAAGATTTCATCTTCATTTTCCAGCCTGATCATACTCCCTAAATCTACAGGATTGACTGGAAAATATCTATCATCATTAAAGGCAACCTCAAAATCCAACTGCTCTCCTAGTTCATTTATATTGCTTCTCCACTGTAGGTTTCCAACCAAAGGTGTAATGTTAGTTTGTGTATTATTAGAAACATTATATAGCTGATGCATATACTACACCTCACTTTGATTGAGATTTATGAATTTGAATTCACTCAGGGTAAGGGTATAGTATATATCTCCTGTTCCATCCTGCATACCATATTCAAAGGATTCTATGGTACAAGCCATATTGATTGGAGACTCTGTAATAGTTAATCTAATGGGTACTCTCCTAGTCTTCCATTTCTCTATGATCTCAACATATTGCCATCCCTTATATCCACCATCTCTTAGAAAGGCATAATCTTTATCGGGAAAAAATGACTGTATTGATATGGAGTTTAGTGAGTCCATTCCTATCAGCTTTATTTCTCCTTGGCTTATGGTATCATAGGTTTCGTTTTTCATTCCTGATTGAATCTTAAATTCAGCTGGAAGGACAGGAAGCTTTATTACTTGTTCTCTATTATTTATCGATAAAAAGATATCCATATTTCCAGTCCTCCTTTACGCATACATATTTGCCATAGTCGTTTGTATTTTTGAAGCTAATTCATTGGCCATGTCATCTACTGATAAACCACTGCCGTTTATATTGATTGTAAAGTTGTTTTTATTCGAATTATGTTTCTTAGTTCCTAACAGCTTTGCTTCTAATACTCTTCTATTATAGTTTGTTTTAGTATTATTATTTTTAATGCCTCTAGATTCATTATGGTATAGATCAATTAGGCTACTGCTTGGTTGCCTTTGTTTGAATCTGACACCCCTAATGAGTTTTTCAGATGGTTTCTTCTGGTTTGTTATTCCTATACCGCGGGTTCTGCCTTTGATTATTTTATTTAACCTATTATTTGGGTTGAATGAATTATTTGTTCCTTCCTTAAATAGCCTGTCTTTCATTGATTTTATAAAGTTAAGACTCTTCTTTTTAGCTTTTTGAATTTGCTTTGCGGCTTTACTTATTAAAGGAGCAGCCTTTACCTTTAGTGCTTCTGCAGATTTTTGTCCAAGCTTAAATGCTCCATACCCTACTGGATTAAGGGTTTTTGCTACTTCTTTAACAGGATTTTTCTTGAATGCATCCATTTTGGTCTTGATACTATTAGAGACTGTATCTTTAGCTGTCTTTAAAGCACTTGTAATTTTAGGCATAAATGGTTTCCCAATTTTTTTACCGAGCTTAAATGCCCCATATCCTAGGGGATTTGCTATGGCCATACTAGTCTTAGCCAATTCTTTAATTGGATTTTTCTTGAATGCTTTTACTTTATTTTTAGCAGCTCCCCATAGCTTTTTACCTGCTGCTGCTATTGGATCTACAACATATTTTCCAGATATATTGTCTAGCTTATTTTTAAGGGAATCACTAAACCATTTGTCATATGCCCACGACCCAGCAAAATTTAAGGCCGAGGTACCAAAAGAAATCGCTCCTCCAAGCGGAGCTAGAACTCCTGTAGACGCAAGAGCCGTTCCAGCAACATCACCTATCAAATCTATACCAGCTAATACTTTCTTAAATTTACTCTCATCTTTTAATATTGTATACGTATTCATTGCATAACCCATGCCTGTAAAAGCTTTACCAAGCCCTTTAGTAAGCTTTGAGTTAAGTGCTTTTTTTCCAAATTTAAAAGCCTTATTGCTTGCAACTGCTTTTGCAGCATCATCAACTTTTGATATGGAAGTTTTTATAAATTTTGAATTTCTAGTTGCCTTAGCCAAATCATTGACCTTTGAACTAGCACCTTTTAAAAATTTTGAATTAGTAATACTTTTAACCGTATCATCGACCTTTGATAAAGTCTTAGAGTTTGTAACTTTCCCTCCAAGCCATCTGCCAACCTTTGTATTTGCAATTTTATCTGTAATTAAGTTCCTTACTCCATATGGCTTTAGGAGCTTTTTCATCTTAGGATTCTTCTGCAAATCTTTTTGAAACATATTCATTGCATTATTGTACTTAGATGTCTGCCCCTTTGTCATTTTTCCAATGAGTTCTGTTTGTGCATCCCCTTTAAAGATTTGCTTAAATCTATTGATATCTTTTTCTAACAATGGGATACCTTTTCTTTTTGCATTTTTAATAGTATTCGCCAGCCTCTTATTTGCAAGGTTGGAGGCTGCCTCTCTATATACAACGTTTTTTGCTACATTCCTGTTCGAGTTTCGAGCTGCAATTTTTATAGCATCTCTATAATTTGACATAACAGTAGTTACGTTCTTCTTGCCATCCTTCCATCCTCTTGCAATATTTACACTATTTACAAATAGACTTCCTTTTGTACTTTTTGTTAGAGCTTTTATCCTAGTTACAGTAAAAAATTTATCTAACAAATCCACATCTTCTTCTTTCTTCATAACTTTTTTGGGCTCAACATACGGCTCAATATATGGCTCAAATTTGGCATTATCAGCTAGTATTTTTTCTCTATTATTATAAATAATTTTAGCTAATCTCTTATTAGACCTTTCTAATTGCTCTTTCTTTGTATCTTCCATCCTCTCACCACCTTCATAAAGATAACAAAAAGCACCCTATAAAGGGCGCTTTCTATTATCTAAACTGTTACCTATTTATATCTAGAAATATGATTCATCCATACTAGATTTCATCATTTTTTCTCTTTCCTTCATCTCTTCCTCATAAAATGCCATTATTAATAGGAGTTCACCCTTTGGCATGTTATACAGTACAGAGGGTCTAATCCCCTTTGTATTCCAATAGTAATACATCATTTGGGTTAGACCATCTGTACTTATGAGTTTTTTACCTCTTCAACGGCTCCGCCATCAAAACCACTTAAGTCTCCTACTATGTTATATAGGGTGATGATTTCACCTGGAAGAAGTATTTTTCTGATCAAATCCTTTGGAGTATATACTCCAAACTTGTCCATTAGCTCTTTAGATTTAAAGCTAGGGTCCTTAACACCTTCTAGAACAGTCATGATTTGAAGCTCAGAAACATTAATGTTTTCCATGCTTTCATCCATAGCCATTTCTTGAATTTCTTCCATTTTAGCTGGTGTTAACGCTTCAACCTTAAAGATAACTCTTTCGCCTGTCAGCTCCGATAATCTCTTCATTTCAACCTCTTTACAAGGTTTTTTAAGTTTGCTTTCATCTAGCTGCAGTAATAGATCTAATGTATTCATTTATATCACTCCTATTTTGGTTGTATTAAGTCAATGAAATCGTAATCAGTGAATGTAAAAGGACACTCTACCTTTCCTAATGCCTTTGTTTCAAAGTTCATTAGTGTTAAATCATCAAAGCTTACATCCTTTAATACAATTCTTTCAGCCTGTGCATCAACAGTATCTGGATCAGCTAATTTAGCAAGGACAGTAAATCTAACGTCCTTCCCTTTCTTAATGCTTTCGCCCAATTTGATTGCCATTCTTGAGCTTACCTTATGTAGCTTTATTGTTCCTTTTCCTTCCCAGCCCGTGATCTTTGTATCCTTGGCTAGTACACCACACATATTTACATCTTCTTTTTTCAGGGTAATCTTGGCTTCTAGTCCAGTTAATTCACTAACCTTATCTCCATCTAACCAGATTTCTCCCCACGTACCGTTAATTACTCTATTTCCGCTTATTCTATTTGACATATTCAATTACCTCCTACATAAATATTTCCATTTGTAAGTCTTCCATAGCATCTAGGAACTTCACTCTTGCACTTGCAAATACTTTACTTCCTGTGTTGTATTCCTTAATTTCCTGTTCCTTTAAGGCATCAACATCTACACCCTTAGACATAAGATATGTTCTTTGGGATTCTGTATCTATTTCGGCCTTGTTGTCAAAGGCATTATCTAATACTTCTGATCTTTCTAGCTCTTCAAAATATGCATTCACTGCTGATAGGAACAATACCTTATGATCATATGAGTTAGTGATCTTTCCAACATAAGAACCGTCAAAGGTATTTCTAATATCATCACGAACTAGATCTACCGCATCTACTATTTTGATTTTCTTAAATTCTTCTCCCTTTGTTCCAGTAGTTGTAGTTAGGGAGTTTACACCTCTACCTATCTTGATTTTTGTTCCATCATTGATAAGGATTAATTTACCGCTGTCTATATCAGCGTTTGGATCTGTTGCTTCTGTAATTGATTCTACTTCACTTAAGTCATAGTAAGTGGCACTACGTGTAAATGGTAAGCCTGCTAATATTCCAGCTATTCTACCAGTGTATTGACTAGCGCTGTAGGTTTTAGTAGTTGTATCATCAACAGCCACCACAATCCCCTCTGTTGCAAAGTTAATGATTCCTTCGTGATCAGCCACAGCATTTGGTAATACAGCCTTATATGTTTTCTTATTTGTATCTCTTTCAGTCTTAACCCATGAAATAATGTTAGCAACATCCCCAGAAGCAATCCCTGGAATTGCAAGATAGTTCCATTTCTTGTTCTTTAATCTAACAAGTCCATTTGCATAATCAGTATCTGAAGTTGCTATTCTTTCTACGATTACTTGACTAGGTGTTCCCATAAATGTTTTTTCAATATAGTCCTTATTATCGGCAGTCCAATCGGCTGCATCAACTTCTGCTATTGACTTGTATACCTTTGTGTCAAAGGCTTTAGTATCGTCCTTTAATATCAGTGCCACGATACCTCTTGCACTACGCTCTATAGCAGTTGTTCCTTGTGTTTTAAAGTTTATAAGTATCTCTGGTAATCCCATTAAAATTCCTCCTTCATTTCTAACTCTTCCATTAATTCATATTCTTCATAGTTGTATGATTTTGTTTCATCTATACTATCTATAAAATCGAGGTTAAAGGACAATCTTAAGGTGTTGTCTTTAACTCGGGTGTGTATGACGCCTACTGGAAGTATCCTATCTTTTACAATTAATACTGGATCAAATACTTCATATAGTGCATCTATCATATCGAGGTCTTCCCCATTGGTACCATTTTCAGAATGATAATAGATTTGTACATTAATGAATTTTCTTCTGTGGTACTTATTTTCTATAGCCATAGAAATGGGGTAGACACGAATTACTAAAGCAGGCTTTAATATTTCCCCTACATTTTCTTCTATATAGATATTATGATCTGGGAAGCTATTTGTCAGCTTAGCTTTAATTACATCCTTGATTTCCATCAGCTTCACTTCTATCACTCCTTGACATCAGGCTGCAGCCCTATGTAAGTACTGATGTCTATAAAATTTTCTTTTGTAGCCATGCTACCTTGAAATTTATTAATCCTTAAAGTAGCATTACTATGGTTTCAAAACGTTTTGATGAGTAGCTTTATAAAATTAGTTTCACTTATTATAAATTGTTACTTCTTAATATCTCAGGATATCCTTTAAGTTTTTTATTAATATTGTTCTTTACTTTTCGATACGTGTTTAACGTGCAACGCCACGAATGAGTTCTTTGATATTTTAAAGTATATCACCGATTTCAAGTAAAAACCGGCTGACTTGCGGCAGTTTTCCGGCAGTCTTTCGGCAGTCATTTTGTTTAGTGTTTTCAATCAATAATTCTTCTGCCCAAGCCTCAAAATTCTTCTCTATTTTAGATCTCTATGTTATAAATTTTCTGTTAGCTTTCTCTGAATCAGATTTCCTACTGAATCTTGAATATCCATAAGTGATATCAAAATATCTTCAGTAAATAGATCCTTTTGATCTTCCTTCAATTTATTTAGTTGTTCTTCCAATCCCTTTACTTTTCCATCCTCAAGGATTTTTAGGCCAACTTTGTCTATAAGCATACTTACTACATGTATGTTCTTAGCATTCATTTTTAATGCTCCCAGTTTAATAGCCTTAGCTAGACATATATCTTTGACTTTCGAATTTTCCTTGATTAATCTTTCCTCAGACTTTTCCAGTCTCTTAATCAGTTGTTTCTTTACTTCTATTTCCTCTCTCATCTCTTCTAGCTGGTTACTTAAGGTTTCAATGTTTTTTCTAAATACATTCTTCTGATGAATAACTTGGTTAAGTCGGCTTCGCGGAATATAATTTTCGTCATCTATTATTATTTTTTTATCTCCAATTTTGTTTTTTATCTTGATATATAATTCTTTACCTAGAATATCTTTTGAATCTCTCATTGTATTACCTCCTGCTTAATAGGTTTTATTAAGGTATGGTTTTTAGTTCATATTAACTATCAACAATCTTTTGGTATTTTAAAGTATATCACCGATTTTAAGCAAAAACCGGCTGACTTGCGGCAGTTTTCCGGCAGTCTTTCGGCAGCTTTATTTAATAATCCTTCCATCCAACTTGTCTGATTCTTCTGTTTATCCGTCTGTAGCTATCTTGTTTCATAGCCTGCTCTATTGTAAAATCCTTCTTATCTTCGATTAGCAGTTTTGTAAATCTATATAGCTTCGTCTTTGCATTATCATCTAACAAGTCTATAATTCTTGGCATCTTTATAACTCCTTTCTTTATTTTTTCCTATCATAAAACTTCCATCGTTCCATCAACTCACTAAGTTCTAATACTTAGCCCAACCAAGCTTATTCATAGAAAATTTAAAACTGTCTTAAGCATTTTTAAACTTTCTATGGGTAATCTTGGTTTAACCCGGATTATTCATGAAAAGTTTGAAAGGGTGCAAGTAATTTTGAATTCTAAGCTTTCATCAAGTTCGAAGGCATACCCATACGGTACGTCGAGAATTTGATGGATGCCTTAGAATCAAAAGGACGCAGCAGAGTTTTGAATTTTTCATGAATAATCTGGGTTAAATTTTTTGAATTAAAAAATCCCAGAGGAAATTAGTTTTCTCTGGGATCATTAGTCCGATTTGTGAGTAACTATGTAATTTTAAAGAATAGGGTTCTATTTAAAAATTGATCTTTTTTGACTTTTACAGCAAGTTTTATTCTTTCCAATATCTCTTGCTATAAAATTTTCTAGGTCAATTTATAAATTCTTTACATTTTATATTATAATACGGATTTTTAAGAAAAAGCGGCTGACTTGCGGCAGTTTTCCGGCAGACTTGCGGCAGAGTTCAAAATTTAAAATAGATTTCAAATAAAGTAATGCACGTGTCTACATTTTTCTTTGAAATTTATTAAACCTTGAAGTTGCTTATCTCTATCTCAAAATTATTATTCATATTACTTATCCTTTTAATCATAACTTATTTTTATATATAAAATTTATTGTGATAATTATCATATTTTTTTAGATAGATATATATAAATATATAAACAAGCTTTCCTGCTTGTCAAACTCAAATTATCCATAGAAAATTTGGATCAGCTTATAACTTTCCATGGAAAATGTTGAGTAAAATTAAAAATTTAAAGGGGGACATAAGTAATGCTAAGAAACTCAAGATTTAAAGTTTTATCTCTTATTATGATTTTGGTTCTTTTAACTTCTTCTGTATCACTGGCAGCACCTGTACATAAGGATATCTTCGATGAGGTTTCAGCTGACAAGATCTATAATCACATTGCTAATTTTGCCGACAGAGATAATGCAAGAATAACCGGTTTCGAAGGCGAACACAATACGGCAGACTATATCGATAATCACTTTGAAAGTTATGGTCTTAAAGTTGAAAGACAGAAGTTTCCTATACTTGCTTTCTTAGATAATGGAGCAGAGCTTAATATGATTGCACCTAATGAGAGGGAGTTCAATACTATTAACTTTAGCTATACACCTCCAACACCTCACGCTGGATTAACTGCTGAGCTAGTATACGCTGGCGTAGGCGGTGTAGACGATTTTGAAAATATCAACGTAAAAAATAAAATTGCTTTGATCCAAAGAGGCTCTTACACATTCAATGCTAAAACTCAAAACGCAGCGAATGCTGGAGCTATTGGAGTAATTATTTTTAACCATAGCCCTGGAATAATCAATGGTACCTTAGGCGAGCCTACTGATATTCCAGCAATTGCCCTTAGCGACGAAGATGGTGGATATCTATTATCATTATTAGAAGACGGAAAAACAGTAGAGGTTACAATGAAGGCCAATACTGAGCTTGAGGAAAGTTACTCTCAAAATGTTATAGGTACATTACCTGCAAGCAGAGGAAATGGTAAGAAGGCTCAGACAATAGTAATTGGAGCACATTATGATTGTGTTGATACTCCTGGTGCTAACGATAACGCTTCTGGCGCTGCAACTCTTTTAGAGGTTGCTAGGGTATTATCCTCTAAAAAAATGGCTTATAACATTAAGTTTATAGCCTTCGGAGCTGAAGAAGTAGGCTTAGTAGGTTCTTATGAGTATGTATCTTCTTTAAGTGAAAGCGAATTAGGCGATATTGTCGCTATGATAAATATGGATATGGTAGGCGTAGGAGATACTATGGGCGTTATGACTTTAACCGAAGATTCTGTTTCCTTTGTAGCCGACTTGGCAGAAACCTATATCAAGGAATTTGGACATAAATATGAACGTAGCGCTTCAAGTAGAAGTGACCATGCTCCATTTGAAGAAGCTGGTATCCCGGTTGTATTTCTAAATTATGGTCCTGACGATAATTATCATACCGATGAAGACTCCTTAGATAAGATTAGCAAAGCAGATCTTTATAATATGGGTACATTAGTAACTGCAATGACCTATGATATGGCTAAGACTCCAATGCCTCACTCAGCTAATGGTCTAAAAGCTAAAGTTAACAAATATAAGAATATCAATCCAGAAATTCCAGCCGAATAATTAATCGAGTATTTGATTCTATCTATCAAAACTATATAAGCAAAAAAATGTTAGAGGGTCTCTCCTTTGGATGAGACCCTCTAATTCTATTCTATATTTATATTAGTTAGGAAGTAACAAGAATCTTACAATGAACAGTACTGCTAAAATATACATTATAGGATTTACTTCTTTTTGTCTTCCTGTAAAAAGCTTCATTATTGGATAGAATATGATTCCTGCTGCTACACCATTTGCGATACTGAAGGTAAAAGGCATCATAGCTACTGTGAAGAAGGCTGGAACGGCTTCTGTAAAATCTGTGAAGTCTATTTTACCTATTGATTGTATCATTAAGGCTCCAACAACTATTAGAGCTGGTGCTGTAGCTTGAGTTGGAACAACTCCAATTAAACCAGCAAAGAATAGTGATGCTATAAATAGTAGTCCTGTTACTACAGATGTAAGTCCCGTTCTACCACCCTCAGCTATACCGGCAGTTGATTCAACGTAAGTAGATGTTGTAGTAGTTCCAAAGAATGAACTAAGAGTTGTTGCCACAGAATCCGATAATAAAGCTTTATTCATGTTTCTTACTTTTCCATCTGGCTCTATCATATTTCCTTTTTGAGCTGTACCTAGAAGTGTTCCTATGTTGTCAAATAAGTCAACGAAGCTTATTGTTAATACAACCATAGCAATGTTTAATAATGCTCCTCCAATACCGGTTTCACCATTTCCTAGTAAACCTTTGAAATCCCATTGTGCGAAAGTCGGTGCTATTGATGGAGGTGCCGTAAATAGCTGTATTCCTTCAATATTAGTAATACCCATTGGTATACCTATAATAGTTGTTAAGATGATCGAGATAAGTATTGCTCCCTTGACATTTCTAGCCATAAGAACAACTGTTATTGTTAAACCTATTAGACTTAATGCTACTCCTGCATTGGTAAAGTCTCCGAAACCAACCAATGTCGCTGGGTTTGAAACGATTATACCACCACTTTTTAAACCTATAAGTGCTATGAAAAGTCCTACCCCGGAGCCAATTGCAACTTTAATGTTTTGTGGAAGACATTCTATTATTTTCTCTCTAATCGATGTTATTGTTATGAGGATGAATAGAATACCCGAAATCATAACTGCAGCTACACCTTGTTGCCATGTATATCCTAATGTTAAAACTACACTATATGCAAAGAATGCAGTAAGGCCTAGACCTGGAGCTGTAGCGAATGGTAGTCTAGCGTAAAGGCCCATCGAAAGGGTTCCATAGGCTGATATCAAACAGGTTCCTGCAAATATTGAAGCAATTACTGGATCGTTAAAAATTGTTAATCCTAATGCTGCATCACCAACTACACCAGCGGAATTCATACCCGCTACCTTTAGTATGTTAGGAATTACTAGTAAAACGTAGGCCATTGTTACAAAGGTAGTTATTCCCGCTATTACTTCTGTTTTTACATCGGTGCCATACTTTGATAGTTCAAAGTACCTTTCTAAAACTGAGTCTGACTTTTTAGTTGAAATTTCCACTTCATGTCCTCCCTTAGAAAATGTTTTCCCGTTTGCTAAAAATAAGCTTTGACTGGCAGATAAATTATTAGGATACAGGAGTCCCTCTAAAACACTGCAACATGATTCGACAAATAACTTCCTTTATTTTACCAGTATTCCTTTTTCTTGTCTTTGTAAGAAATTTACGAACTGCCCCCAGAATATTGTCAATTAATTAACTTATTATAGCTAAGTATCTCAACAATATATTGATGAATTTTCATTTTATCCCAATTAGCATGTTTTTTTACAATTCATTTATTCGAAATAAATATTCTGTTAAGGCTATGATTTTTCAACGTTTTCTTTAAGTCGTCGTTAGATATCTCAAATCTAAATGCTTTTGATAATTAACTTAAATTTCTTATTTATTTAAAAATACTAAATTTTTGTTCTAATCACAAAAATACATATTTTGTCAGTAAGAAATTTATCAGTATAAAAAGATCACCTATCTTTAATAAAGGCAAAAAAAATCTCAGTGACATTTTTGCCTGCTGAGATTTTGTTATCTTAATATATTTATTTTAATTGTGAAATAGTACTAATGTTACAATTTATAGGATATCCAAAATATACATTATAAGATCTACTTCTTTCTGTCTTGATAAGCAAAATAATAGTATATATGGACTTTTACACTTTGGTTCTATACTTTAGTCTATTTTAAAGGCAAATTCCAATCAATTTTAGTCCATGGACTTCTTTCATTTACCAAAAGCCAATCCTTAAATGTATTTACTTGTTTATAACTTTCTTCTCCTCCCCAGAAATATCTTCCCCAAGCATAGTTTTCACTCATTTCATTCCATGATGAAAATGTATTTTGAAGTATTATAGCAGCCTCCATGATTTCTTTTACTGCCTCATCGTACTCTAGATACCCAATCTTATAACAAGAACCTACAATATGAACTAATCTACAGTAATCCCATGCAATCAAGCTCTTATCTCCAATTTTTTTATGGTGTTCCTTTACAAATTCATATTCTTCAATTTCCTCTTCATCAAGTCCACTGAGCAAGCGGCTATATGCTTCTTCAGATATCTTCGTTGTATAGAAAACCATTCTATTATAGGTTTTTCTATGTCCTGATTCTTTTAACCATTTAATACTGCTTAGTGCGTCTTCCCTACTGTTTATATCCCAACTTTCACTTAAGGCTATTTTTGTTCTTTCAATATTATACTCTGTTGGTTCTTCCATACCAATCAAGTCATACCTTCCATTATTCATTTTAACCAGTATAGCATCGGTTGCTAGTCCCCATTCCAATTGTTCTTTACTGTAATCTTGCTTATCCTCTATTTTGGTTGATTCAATAATTATCGTTGAAGTTTCTTCATCTATGGTGACCTTTAATCCAAGTATATCTCCTATGAGGTTTACTGGTACCATTGTTTTATCAAGTAGAGTCGTTATTTCAGTACCTATTTCTACCTCTTTGTCATTTCCCTTTGCAATATCACTATCAACTTGTAAAGTAATTTTAATATCGTCTTTACTTACTAGAATACTTTTAGTATTTTCATCCCATTCTACTTTAGCATCTAACGAATCGCAGAAAGGCTTAAGTGGAACGGTAGCCATTGTTTCATCTGCTATAAAGGAAGGTCTATAGGCGTTTACTAAATGCCCGTTAAGGAATACATTATATGTGTAACTTTCTGCATAGGTATGTTCAACGTTTATAGGTAAATATGTAAAAAATAAAAATGCAATTAGTAGAATGGTGATAAATCCTCTCTTATTTCTATTCATTTCAATAACCCCTTTCAACTTTTGTGAATTCATATAGTAAAGCTCAATTTACTGAAGTATTAATCAATGATAATTTTAACAACGTTAACTTTATTTTACAATATGATATTCCTATTTTTCAAGAAAATAGTAGTTTCTTTTAGCTTAATTTTATGAAAATAGGCTATTTCATCCTTAAGATTATATTTTATTATTGACCAAAATACAGAAATAAAGGAAAATAATACAAAATGACGAATTATTAACAATGAAGTAAATTAGTGTAGAAATATTGTGATATTTAAGGAGGGGCAATCTGTATGAATAAACTGTTTCACAACTATATAATATGGATTATTGTAATGGTATTAATTTTTTCACCAATTCTCAATACTGAAGTTTTAGCACAAGATAATGAAATATATAATTTTGAAAAAGCATATCAACTGAAAGTAATTGGTTTATTGCAAGGAAGCAATGATGGGTTTAATTTAGATAAGGAAGTTACTAGAATAGATGCTACTGTAATGATTGTACGCTTATTTGGAAAGGAGAGTTTAGCAAAACAAGAAAAGTTCCCACACAGTTTTCTGGATGTACCTTATTGGGCTAGCGATTATGTTGGATATTCATATGCTAAAGGTTTGTGTAAGGGCATAAGCAATACTTCCTTCGGCTCAGAAGATAAAATAACATTATCACAATATATTATTTTTGTTTTAAGATCACTTGGATATGATGATAAAAAGGGAGATTTTGAACCCACTAAGGCAGTAGATAAAGCTAAAGAGCTTGGTCTAATAGATGAAGATGAAATAAACCGTATGACTAATAGGAGTAACTTTATCAGAGATGACATGATAGGAATATCTTTCAATGCTTTAAAAGTACCATTGAAGGATTCCGATCTAACACTTATTGATAAGCTAATAGAGGAAGGCCACGTATCTAAAGGTTTACAACCATACTCAGATAGAGTTGCAAGTAATGCAATTGAGTTAGTATTTGATGATATCAATGTCAATCCTTGGATGACAATTAATTATAAATATGATAATAGCTCTAGGTATCTCGAAGAATACAGTGCAGATCCTAAACTTGAAATTATCAACTCAAAAACCCATATAACATTTGAAAATTTAGATTGGTCTAAGGCAGAAATTTATGAAGTTTATTTCAAAGCTGCAAACAAATTATATCATTATCGCCTTAGAAAGGAAGACCAAGGAAAAAGTATTGAATTTGAGGATAAGAAGGAATATGGTACTCTAGAAGTTTCCATCCCCTTTGCAGAAAAAGGCTATGCTATAGCAGATGTTGAGCTTCACTTAGTCCCAGATGATGATATAAAACCCGATTATTCAGTTAAAGTCGGATCCTTTGAATATAAGAATGTTATGGAAATACCGATTGGCACATATAACATTCACGTTAAAGCATACGATAATGAACATACATATAGTTTATTCAAGCGAAATTGCATTATTAAACCAGAAGAAAACTTGATTAAGTTTAGTAAAGACGAGGTAGCTGAGATAAAACTCGATATTGATTATGGAGAATATGACAATATGAAACCTATACTAATAGACTCTTTTTGTCATGATGGCTTTTCAAATATGTCTGGTTTATCAGCTGGAGATGTTGAAAAAGTTACTAATTTTAAGGGAATCTATGCAACGAAAATCAATGATAGTATCAGCATGTATCTTGTGTCTGAAGATGGATGGTCATATTCCTTCAATACAAAACTAGATAATGTTGAGGATTGTATAAGAGATTTTGATCTAAACCTTAAAGTTGAAATTGACTTGGAGCAAAAAACGTTCTTACCTGGGGAAGTCCTAGTAGATAAATATGGTATTTGGGATAGCTATGGTAATAATATGATTAGGATTCATAAGCCTAATGGCGATTTTGTCGATGCCACTGTTGAGTTTATAAAGGGCGGAGATAAAAAAATTATTCATGTAGTAAATTTAGGTTATCCAAGACTAGAACTGCCATTGGAACCAGGAGAATATATTATGAAAGTAAAAGTGAATGAAGGACCAGTTATGATTAAATCGGCTTCAAAAAAAATAACTATTAAAAAATAAAAAAGAGATCAACATAGGTTTTTCTTCCTTATGTTGGTCTCTTTTCTCAAATCGTAATTCGATCCCTCTTTTTTTTGGCATTACGGCCTATTTCCTCAACAGTAGTTTTTTCTATAATAAATCTTATCCTCCTCATAACTCTCTATATTCTCTATCTCCTCTACATATCTCAAGTAAAAAGCAATCTATTCTCTATAGTTAAGTCCTAAAGCGCCTTCTTGACAATCTAAGAAATATTAATATAATATGGTATTGCAATCGTATCTAGCTCAATGATTACTATAGAAATACCTATGAAATTATATTTAGAAAAGGAGAGTTCATATGCTAAAGGCTATGCTCATTGATGATGAAGCAAATGCACTAAAGTTATTGACTTATTTGCTTGAGCAAATAGATGAAGTGAAAGTAGTGGCTGCATTTTCAAACCCCTACGAAAGCTTTTATCATATTGATACACATAGGCCCGATGTTATTTTTCTAGATATTGATATGCCACAGATAAGTGGTCTTGACCTTGCTGGACAGCTCTTAGAAAAATATCCTGATGTACATATCGTATTTATAACAGCCCATGATGAGTATGCTTTAAACGCCTTTGGGGTAAATGCCATTGATTATATCTTAAAACCTACATCCCCTAAGAGACTAAAGCAATGTATTGATAAGGTTATAAGGATAAAGAATACTTATAGTAAGGATTTAGTTCAGTCTATAAGTAATGAATACAGGGAAACTATTAAGAAAATTTTTGTTTATGAGGATGACAACATAGTATTATTGCATCCTGAAGAAATCTATTATATAAAGGCTTCTAACAAATATACTAATATTAAAACTGAGAAAAAACTGTATCATTCAAATAATCCTTTAAAATACTTCGAAAGTAAGTTATCTGACTGTAGCTTTTGTAAAATCCATAGAAGCTTTATTGTAAATTTGAATATGATTAAGGGCTTTACTCAAAATATTAATTACTCCTATGATATACATTTTAAAAATATCTCCGATACGATTCCTGTAAGTCGTAGTAAAATAAAGCTGTTGAAAGAACTACTTGAGTATTAATCATAATAAATCTAAAAGTGTGTATTCCTAAGTAGTTTAGGATACACACTTTTTTCATTCTATATTCATTACATCTTATCAAACTTAATGATATCTTCAATATTTATTACATTAGAGATCTTTTTGAGGGCTCTTTTCTTAATCTCTCTACATTGTCTTTCTTCTAATCCTACTTCGAAGGTTATAAAACGCCAAATCTTATTATCAATGCATTTCATCTGAATTATTTGTTTCTCAATATCATTTAAACTGCAAATAGCATTATCGATTCTACTTAAGAATCTTTCAAGATGTCTTTTCTTGTACTCAAGTATCTCTATTGTTCGTTCTATTTCTAAATCTTTCATTGCTTGAAGCTCTGTTTTAGAAATTAGGCTATTTGTTTTTACAAGATTATCGTAATTGATTCCACTAATACTTATACTATGTAAATCTTTAAGATCCGCAATCTCTAACTCAATATCACTTATTTGTGCATCGTATTTTCTAATATTCTTAAGTACTTTTTCTATTTCCTTTGTCATAAGCTCCCCCCCATTTAGGCTAGTAATTTGTCTTTTGAATAAGATTCTTATACCTCTACCTTTAAAATAATTTGACACACCCCAATTTATTTTAATGAACACCAGTTAATTTAATTAGTTAATTATTCTGTGTATATATTGTACTAAAAAATAGATAAAAATAATACGAACAACGCGAACAAATGTTCGTTATTTTATTGTAATTCTTCTCTAATCAAGTAAATTTCTGGTTAAGGTCGAAGTGAATAATGCTATTATCCAAAATACAAATTTGCCTTCTACTTATTTAGAACGAGTTTTTGTATAAAAATGTAAACCTCTTTTTAAAATTTTTTTTATTTTTTTTAAAAAAGGAACATAAACCACCTTGATATCGAACGCATGTTCGTGTATAATTTATTAAAAAGATACAAAATAAGGAAGTGATATTATGCTTAATGATTTTCACGTTAATTTATATAAAGCAATTAGAAAGTATTATAATACGAATGGCTACGCTCCAACTATTCGAGAGCTTCAGGAGATATGTAATTACAGATCTACTAGCACTGTATATGGCCATTTAAAAACCTTAGAGAGAGCCGAATATATTGAGATGACATCAAAGAAATCAAGGTCTATAAAGTTACTGTAAATTAATATAGCGTCTCTATTTAACTAACTATCTGTTGCTAACAGCAAAGCCTTGAAAAATAGTTATTTTTAAACTATAATCCAATTAAAATCTTCAAAGTAGTACTACTAAAGGAGACGATAATATGCCTGATTTTTGGATTCATACCCTCGGTGGAGAACTGGTTTTAGAGGGGTTAAAGGATTTAGATTGGCATGAAATGATTAAGAACAATCGTAAGATCTATAATCTTGGATGCCAAGGTCCTGACTTTTTCTTCTACAATGATTTCTTACCATGGGTAAAAGAAAAACGAGGGCCTAAGTTTGGAACAATGATTCATGAAAGTCATACTAAGGCTTTATTCTTGCAAGGTATAGATTATTTAAAGGGTGCAAGGACTCATAAGGACTTTTCTACCTTAGCAATCTACTTTTTAGGGTTTATGGTTCATTATGTTATTGATAAGCATGAGCACCCCTTTATCAATGCTAGGACTAGCACTACCAACGAACACAAGACCTTTGAAATGAAGTTGGATACATATTTTATAAAGAAATATTGGAATAAAAGTGCACATCTTTTATCTCCATCATCGATGGTAGATATAGGACATGAGCTTCCTTCAATTATAGTGGGTTTTTACAAAGAAATGGCTGCTAGGGTATATGAAGCTTCTTTAGAAACTGGAATTATTAATGATTCCTACAATGACTACAAAAGAGTTTTTGATATATTTTATTCTCCTAGGGGTTATAAAAGGTTTTGTCTTAACATGCTTAATCCTATTTTGCCCACTAATATTTCTATGTGCATCTATCCTACCAATATAGATAATAGTTTTTTAATGGAAAAGGAATTTTTAGAATTTGAGAAGTTATTTAAGGAAGGTGTATCGGAAGGAATTCGACTCATAAAACTTGTTAGTTCCTATCTTAGGGATGAAGTGGGTAAAAATTCTATTGAAGATGCATTTTATGATATATCCTTTTCTGGAAGACATACTCTATAGCTTAATTTCTGTCAATAGTTGCATGGCAGCATCAAGCCATAGTATAATAGAACTAGGTATAACCTATTTTAAGTCATCATGACTATAGGAGGGAAGGAAATTGAACTCATCATTTGGTTCTTACGTAATTGGATACTTGAATGTAGTTCAGGTCGAAACAGCAATTTTGGACTTTACGGGAAAGGTGCGTCCAAAATTGAATATTATGTAAACCAAGTGGGTAGAATCTTCTTTTCTTAAAAATTAATTATATAGAGTTCATATAGCAAAGCTTAATTTATATATATCAAAATACTCAGTGCTTCTGAGAGTTTTTGATGTTTATAAATTAATAGTTCTACTTGAATCTCTATAGATAAGCAACCTTAAAGCTTATCCATATCAATATTGTGAATTAACCCTAAGTATTCTACTTAGGGTTTTTTGTGTGCTTTTTTATAAGTGCAGATTAAAATAAAGGGGAGATAAATAATGAATTATGCAGCAAAGTTAAGAAGTAATATTAGAAAAAATTATTTGTTTATATTAACAAAAGCACTAGATTTAACCCATGGAGTATGGATGATTTACTTGGCTATGAAGGGGATGTCATTGTATCAGTTAGGGCTTCTCGAAGGTATTTTCCATGTAACCTCTTTTACCATGGAGGTACCTACGGGCTTAGTCGCTGATGTATATGGAAGAAAGGTTAGTAGAATATGTGGAAGATTTGCATCCCTTATCGGTATCATTATATTGATGTTTGCAAACAGCTTTTATCTATTTGCACTATCTTTTATATTTATGGCAATATCCTATAATCTTGAGTCTGGAGCTGGAGAAGCTCTTATATACGATTCTCTAAAGGAAATAAGTGAAGAGGAAGGCTATATGAAGGTAGCTGGTACTGGAGAAATGGTTATGCAATGTGGCAGTGTTTTATCATTAGCCATTGGTGGTTATTTAGCTTCAATAAGCTATTTCTATACCTTTCTTGCTACTGCTTTTATAATATTGATTACTATAATTCAGGCTTTTTCATTTACCGAGCCAAATATAGAATTTGAACATACTAAGGAAAAAAATATTTTTAAGATTCTAAAAAAACAAGTTAGTGAAAGTCTAAGGGTACTTAAAAGTAAAAAGAAACTTGGGTTTCTCATTGTTTTTTCTCAGATGATATTTGTTTTTGGAACCTGTTTGTTCTATTATCTGCAGAACTACTTGAAGATCAGTGGTTACAATGAAAGCAAGATAGGAATAATGCTCGCAGCTTCCTCGTTAATTGGAGCTGCTGTGGCATCTCAAGCCTATAGAATAGAAAAGGTTCTTAAGGAAAAAGGGATTTTATTGATTATGCCTCTAGTTACTATAGGATGTATATGGGGTATCGCTCTGACAAAGTATCATTACCTCTTTTATATCTTGATGATGGCAGTGGATGGAGTCATATTTGTGGCAATAAGCGATTATATGAATAAGCTAATTCCAAGTCAAAACAGAGCCACCATACTGTCCTTTGCTAGCATGGTATTTAGCTTTTTTATGATTTTTATTTTTCCTTTGATTGGGAAAATAGGAGATATGTATTCATTGCAGACAGCTTTTGTGTTGCTTGCTGGTGTGGGTTCTATTTTGGTAGTTGTGAATGTTTGGTTTTTAGTTAGGGATAAGTAGGGTTAGGCATTAATATAATTTAAATAAGAACAGATATACAAGATTCTACTGAAAAGGTTTATTTTACTAGTTTAGAAAATATGACACTGGGACAGACCCCCGGACACACTGGGATGCGCGTGTCAGATGGGTCAGTCCCCGAGTCACATTTTCAACTTCTATAGTAATGTGTACTTTTGCAATTGCCTCAACAAAGGGGAGTATGTTGACATAAGTTTTCATAAGTACTATCATTAAATTAATAGATTTATATCATCTGATTGGAGGTATATTATGAGTAAAAGACTTAAAATCGTCGAGAATGTTTTCTTTGCTTCTGGTATTGGCTTAGGCTTGTATGCCCTGGCAACTACCTATTTTAGAAATAGAAGTTTACCTCCCGGTGTATGCCCTGTGGATAATAATAGGAGTTTGATGTATACTGCTATTGCTTTATTATTGTTTTCAGTTGTTTTTCCTTATGTAGCCAAGACTGTTGTTCGATTGAAGGAAAGATAAAAAAGCACCTGCCTCAATATAGGCAGGTGCTTTATGGTTTAATGATTATTATCCATATATGACTTTTCAAGCTCTTTTAGGGCTTTATAGTACTGTTTTGGTGGTAGTCCAAACATTTTTTTGAAGGCCCTTATAAAGTTGGAGTAATCACCGAATCCACATTCTAGGTATACCTCTGTTATTGGCTTTCCCTTCTTTATTTGCAGGTTTGCCATTATAAGTCTTTTTTGAAGGATATAATTGTGAATGGTGTAGCCCGTTTGTTTTTTAAACCTATGCATAAGATAGTATTTACTCATAAAGAACATCGATGAAAGATTGTCTATGGTTAGCTCCTGATTAAGATTTTCATTGATATATTTTAAGATAGATTCTATCCTCTCGTCATATTCGATATCATTTTCTTCCTTTATATTTTTCGTCTGCAAGTATAGCCTATTTAAGTAAACTACAAGCTGTAGAAGCAAAGAGTTTCTAATTATCCTGCTCCCGAATTCCTTATTTTTAAACTCATTATTTAATTGAGATGAGGTATGTTTTATAATATCAAGAAACTGAGAATCTAATCTCATTAAGTTACGTTTTTGGCTTGTTGCCAGCTGGAAACATGTTAGAAGATCACTGTTTGAATTATTGTGCTTCCTTAGGAAAAGTGGATTTACCCAGATAATTATACGTTCGTATACCTCACTAGAATCTATTATAGGTTTATGTATCTCACTATTGCTCACTAAAAGTATATCCCAGGGTTTTAATCTATAGGCTTTACCTTCAATTAGATATGTCACTTTCCCAGATATAAATATAATTATTTTATTAAAGTCATGGTAATGGGGTTCAAACTCTAAGTTTACTCTATCCTTTATATGAAAGTACTCAAAATCGGTTTTTAAATACCCTCTTTTTATATTTAGAAAATTACTTTCTTCTTTCATAGGAGCTCCTCTTCTTTTTTCTTCTATTATATGAACTCTATATTAAAGCACTTTTTGCAATATTTCAAGCATTTTAAGCAATATATATTGACAATGTTTTGAATATAATGGATGTAAGAAAAGGATTTGAAGTTGATTGAGGCAATTGCATAATTCTAACTTTGCAGAATTGCATAATAAATGTGGTATAACTTTAGGGTTTTTAAAACTATATATAGTAGAAAGTTTTTTTAGATGGTAATTATGCAATTTGCTCGATTTATTATTTATAAGGAGGGTTATTACAATGCTTAAAGGTATCTGGCTACCAATTGTAACACCATTCGCCGACGATGAAGTAGATTTTAAATCATACAAGAGATTAATAGATTATTATATCGACAAGGGCATCTCTGGACTTATTCCACTAGGTACTACAGGGGAAGTCCCAACTATTTCTCATTATGAATATGAAGAAATCATTGAAAAAACCATGGAATATACTAAAAACAGAGTACCTGTTTATGTAGGATTAGGTGGAAATAATACTTTCAAGGTTTTAAAGCAGCTAAAAATTGTAGAGAAGTATGATATTGAAGGTATTTTATCCGTAAGCCCCTATTATAATAGACCTTCTCAAAAAGGAATATACGAACATTATTTGAGAATATCAGAGGCTACTGATCTTGACATTATTATTTATAATATCCCCTATAGAACCGGTAGAAATATTGAAAACGAAACTCTATATAGGCTTGCAGAGCTTGATAATGTCGTGGGACTGAAGGATGCCTGCGGGGATATCAAGCAAACAATGTCACTGCTTATGAATCCACCGGATAATTTTTCAATCTTAACTGGAGAGGATATGTTCTTTTATTTAACCTTGTCCTTAGGAGGTCAGGGAGGAATCTTAGCATCATCCCACTTGTATACCGAAAAGTTTATTGATGTTTATAATAAGGCTAAGGAGAATGATTTTAAATCAGCCTTTGATATATGGCAAGGTCTTGCTAAGTTTATTCCTCTTTTATTTGAGGAGCCTAATCCATCGCCTATTAAGTATTGTTTGAATAGATTGGGGCTTATAGATTCTGAGGAGACTAGATTGCCTTTGATGAATATTTCTGAGGAGTTGGCTGAGAAACTTGAAAAGTTTTTATAAGAATAAGTTGCTGTTAAGATGTTATCAGAAAAGTTGAGTTTTGTGTAAGAGTTTGGAAAATATGACAGGGGACGGGCCCACGGACACGCTGAGAAGAACGCATGTCAGATGGGTCCGTCCCCAGTCACATTTTCGGCCTTAGTAGATATTTATATTTTAGAACGGTTCTAGAGCGCTCAGAATGGCGAATTTCTGCGTTATTTGAAATATTCACCGACTTGGCACGTACGTTAGTACTAGCCAAACCGTTGAAATTCCAAAACCTTGAACTTCACTCATTCTGAAACACCCGCGGGGCTGAACTCATAAGAAATCTTTATGAGACAGCCCCGACTTTTTTAATAAAATATTATTTATGTTCTTTAAGTTCTGCTTTATTTAGAAGGAGAACAAATCTCTTTTAGGAAATAGACCGTATAGTCCTCCGGTGTGTATGAATAGTATGTTTTTATGTTCTTTAAGGTTTCCTTTTTTGATTTCATTTACTAGGCCGTACATGGCTTTACCTGTGTAAACAGGGTCTAGGATGACGCCTTCTAGCTTAGCTAGTTCGTGGATGAACTCAATCTCTTCTGGTCTACTTAGGGCATATCCTCTACCAACGTATCCATCTATGATATTGATTTCATCCTTTGTAAATTCAAAGGGTTCATCTATGTAGGATAGACTTTCATTTATTACTTTCTGAATTTGCTTTTTAAAATGCTCCGCATCATCACATACATTTACCCCATATATTTTTGCCTCATGCTTCATGATCTTATTTGCAAGGAATAAACCGCCGTAGGTTCCACCTGATCCTACGCCAATCACTACAGCATCAAATTTTATACCCATGTCTTTTTCCTGCTGAATAATCTCTTCCATGGCTTTAAAGTATCCAAAGGTACCTATACCATTTGAAGCTCCTTCTGGAATAATATAGGGCTTATAGCCTTCCTTTGACAGTTCTTCCTTTATATCTGCCATGATTTCCATTCTTTTTTCTCTGTATTCCTCTGGGGTGATAAACCTTATTTGAGCTCCTAGTACCTTGTCTAGGAAAAGATTTCCTTCCACATCCTCTTCTCCATTGCTTCTTAGAACTAAGCAAGAGGATATACCTAACCTAGCAGCAACAGCAGCGGTAGCTCTGGCATGGTTAGATTGGATTCCACCACAAGTAATGAGTAAGTCACAACCTTGATCTAGAGCTTCTTTTACTGCAAATTCTAACTTCCTAACTTTATTACCCGAAATCTCTGTTCCGGTTTGATCATCCCTTTTGATAAATATATCTGGTCCACCTAATTTTTGAGATAGTCTTTCTAATTTCTCGATTCTTGTAGGTAGGTTTGCAATTTCAATTCTTTTAGGAATCTTTATCATATTAATCTCCCTTTCCACATTAATACTTTTCAACATTATACAACATTTCTTCGTCTACTTGTATATGCTTAATAGCGGGGGTGTCTCAGAATGACGAATTTCTGCGTTATTTAAAGTTTCATCGACTTGGCACGTACATTAGTACTAGCCAAACCGCTGAAATTTCAAAACCTTGAACTTCATTCATTCTGAAACACCCCGGGGCTGTACTCATAAGATTGCTTTATGAGTCAGCCCCTACATATCTATACAAAAGAATAAACAACTTCAAAATTGTAGCTTTGAATGTTGTTTATCCATATAGCAACAAAAATCTTTGAGGGTATTTTTGTCTACTTTATTTTATTTAAAGCCTGTTCTAAGTCGTCTATGATATCTTCTATATCCTCAATCCCCACTGAAAGCCTAACTAAACCATCGGCTATTCCAGACTTTATTCGTTCTTCTCTTGGAACACAGGCATGAGTCATTGATGCGGGGTGCTGTATCATCGAATCTACACACCCCAAACTTACTGCCAATGTATGCATTTTAACATTATTCATTAGGGTAGCACCCGCATCTAGTCCGCCCTTTAATTCAAAGGCTATCATCCCTCCAAAATCATCCATCTGATCTTTAGCTAATCCATACTGTGGAAAGTCTGAAAGACCTGGGTAGTAAACCTTATCAACCAATGGATGCTCCTTTAGATACGCAGCTACCTTCGTTGCATTTTCACAATGTTTATCCATTCTAAGACCCAGGGTCTTCAGGCCTCTATTTAGAAGCCATGCATCAAAGGGACTTGTTGTACCTCCAAAGTTATCTAAATGTGGAGATTTCATTCTAGAGATTATTTGTTGAGAAGCAACTATAATTCCTGCAACTACATCTCCATGACCACATATATATTTTGTTGCACTATGTATAACTATATCTGCACCCAAGTCCAGCGGTCTTTGAAGATATGGCGTCATAAAGGTATTATCTACCATTACATATGCACCAAATCTATGGGCAATTTCTACACAAGCTTTAATATCTACAAGCTTCATTGTAGGATTAGCAGGGGTTTCAATATAAACCACCTTAGTATTTGACTTTACTTCTTCCCGTAATTTCTCTAAATCCGTAGTATCCACAAAGGATACTTCTATTCCGTATTCGGGAAACATATCCTTAAGGAGCTTAAATGTTCCACCATAGAGGGTATCGGAAGCAACTACATGATCTCCACACTTTAAAAATGATAACAGTGCCGTTGATATGGCTGACATACCAGAACTAGTAATAAGTGCAGCTTCACCATTCTCTAAGGCCGCCATCTTTCCTTCAAGCTCAGTCATATTAGGATTGCCTAGTCTTGTATATTTATATCCCGCCTCTTCTCCTGAGAAGATTCTACCTCCCTGGGCAGCATCTTCAAATCTAAAGGTAGATACCTGGTATATTGGTGTTAGGTGAGCTCCCTTTGCATCATGATCATGTCCTGCATGAATTGCTTTGCTATTAAAGCCTAAATTACTTACATCCATTCTTATTGCCTCCTCATTAAAAATCTCTATACTAATGAAATGGTTTGCTACATATATTTTGGGATCATAACTTTATTAAAACATTATTTATAGAAATCGCAATAAGCTTTGTTACATTTTGACTCCTTAAATAACCCAAAAGCATTGGCTATTCAAGAAATCAAAATGTAGATTTATAAGTGCGTTCTATATAAATTACCCAATAAACCCTACTACGACATATAATACAAATGCTATGGCCGATGATAATAACGCATATGGTATCTGTGTCTTAACATGATCAATATGATCCGAGGCCGAGGCCATCGATGCCAGAATTGTTGTATCGGATATTGGTGAACAGTGGTCACCCATAATAGCACCTGAAATTACTGCTCCAGCACTTGCATATATATTTGCATCCATTGCTACTGCCATTTGCATTGCTATAGGCATCAAGATTGCAAAGGTTCCCCAGCTTGTGCCCGTTGAAAATGCTATTATACAACCAAGGATAAATATTATGGCTGGCCCTAGGGCACCACTAATTCTTCCTTCAACTATACTTGCCATGTATTTTCCTGTTCCAAGATTTGAAATAGAATTACCTATGGCAAAGGCAAATATTAATAGGGATGCAACAGGAACCATTCCACCTACACCTCTATAAAAATAGTTCATATACTCGTGTAGATTCATTATTTTTTTAGCTATATAGTAAACTCCTGAGAAGGCTAGGGACGCAAGCACTGCCCAAAATACAGAGGTTGATCCTGAACCTTCCATCATATTTCCTTCACCAGTAACATATAAGCTAATTGGCATCATTCCAATAAGCACTATTAGAGGTAATATCATATGCATCATATTTGGTGTTATACCTTCTTTTACAGGTACATCTGTAGCTTCAGTTGAAACAAGAGGGGTAGCACCTTCCCTTAGTACCTGCCCCGTTGTCATTGCCCTTTCTTCGGCCTTCTTCATTGGACCCCAATCTTTCCCGGTCCAAATGTAATAGAATACCGATATTACAGCTATGATTGAATAAAATTGAAATGGTATACTTTTTACTAATATTTGTACGGGATTACCTGAAATAACACCTGCACTTACCTGAACTCCAAGTATACCTATAAGCGTTGCTCCCCATCCATTCAGGGGAATAAGAGCACAAATCGGTGCCGATGTAGAGTCACAGATAAATGCGAGCTTTTCTCTTGATACCTTATATTTATCTGTCAAAGGACGAGCTACAACGCCAGAAACAAGTATAGTAATTGATGATTCTATAAATATTATTATACCTATGATAAAGGACAACATCATAGCGCCTCTTTTGTTTTTTACTGCTTTAGTCTTTTCAGTTAAAAACTCAATAAATCCAGCTACACCTCCTGAGGCTTGAATTAAGGTAATTATTGCACCCACCAGGAATGAGAATATGATAGTTTTTGTTATCCATCCCTCAGAAAAGACTGCCACAATGCCATTTAAAGAATTATTTAATGCAGTTAGAGGGCTCCAACTTGCCATTATTAATTCTGCAGCAAAAATACCAGCAAATAAAGAAATAAAAACTTGTTTTGATCGAATTGCCAATAATATTGCAATTAGTGGTGGTAAAATACTCAGAATACCATACTCCATAAATTACTTCCTCCTTATTTCTATTTTATTTTGAAGAATATAGACATATTGGTTGTTATTGTTATGTTCACCTCCCTTTACATACACTATTGATTTATTATCCTAAGTTTTTTTTAATTGCTTTTTCAATTCTTTTGATTCCTTCTTCCAAGATGGCCCTAGGACAGGCAATATTGATTCTCATATACCCTTCCCCTTCACTACCGAACCAATTCCCTCCATCCAAAGCGATTCTTGCTTTATTTATCATAAAGTCATTTAACTCCTCATCATCTAGACCAAGACCCCTGCAGTCTATCCAAACAAGGTATGTTCCTTCGAGTTTGTTAGGTCTGATTTCAGGGATGTTTTCTCTACAGTAATCCACAAGAAACTGGGCATTGTCTTCTAGATATTCCATTAGCTGATTAAGCCATTCTTCACCATGTCTATAGGCAGCTTCAACGGCAACTAAGCTAAAACAATTATTCCTTTTTAAATCTAAAATTCCTAGGAAGTTCTCAAATTTATCATAGTCTTTTTTATCCGAGAAAATTGCAAAGGAAGCCTGAAGCCCTGCAATATTAAAGGTCTTAGTTGCAGATATACAGGTTATTGTATTCTTACTAAATTCTTCGGATATTGAAGCAAATGGAACATACTTTCTTTCTCCATATACTAAATCACCATGTATCTCATCGGCTATGACCTTTACATTGTTTCTAATGCATATATCACCAAGCCTTGTAAGTTCGTCCTTTGTCCACACCCTACCAACTGGATTATGCGGGTTACAAAGAATCAAGTATTTTACATTGTCGTCCATCTTTTCTTCTAAATCCTCATAATCCATTACATAATCATTATTCACCTTCTTAAGTGGATTGAGCACAAGCTCTCTACCATTATCCTTAACAACATCAAAAAAAGGATAATATACTGGTGATTGAATTATGATTTTGTCTCCTGGCTTAGTGAAATTTCTCATGATAATACTTAGTGAGGTTACTACCGATGGACTATGTATTACTGTCTCTTTGTCTATGCACCAATCGTATCTTCTCTTATACCAATCAATCATTGCTTCGTAATATGTCTCAGGTCTTGAGGTATATCCAAAAATACCTTGCTCAGCCCTCTCTTTAATAGCATCTATAATAGGCTCTGCTGATTTAAAATCCATATCTGCAACCCACATGGAGCATAAATCATCTCTTCCAAACTTAAGCTCTAGCTCATCATATTTCGCTGCATAGTTATTACTTCTATCAATTACTGTATTGAAATCGTACTTCATCTTGACCTCCTCTTACTACTTGTTTTATCATTTATCACTTTCATTCTTATAATTATGCAAATACTATGCCAATTAGTCCACGGTTTAATTTTCAGACTTTTCAGTGTTTTCCTTAACTTTTATTGTATTCTATTTCAAAACCGGGTGCAACGGTTTTTTATCTCTCACCCATTACACCCGGTTTTCTATATATTTTAATGTTTCAACTCCCAAATCCGTTATTTGGGTACCTCCTCTTCCATTAGATAACCTGACCATTTTATGATTTCTTAAAACCTCTAGCCTTTTTCTAATATCATTTTCTGATATATATATATCCTTTTCTTTAGCCAATTTAGCAATGCTTCTTCTACCAATCCTTACCCTATTCCTCAAGCTATTTTCCAAGGAGCTCAAAATAAAGGTATATTCCTTCTCATATCCTTCTATATATTCTAAAAACCTCGTAATTTTATCACTATCTATACTATTGAAATCGACTTCTATTTTGGCTCTTTCCTTAACAAATGGTATATCTTGAATTTCAATCCTTCTCTTACCTAGATGGGCAAGGTACTCAATATAATTGTTAAGTTCTCTTACGTTTCCTTCCCAAGAATAGTTCTTAAATGCTTCTATAGACTCTTCACTCAGCTCAAACTCCGCCTCTACTTCCTTTTGTATGTTATCTACCAAAAGCATTATATCTTCTCTTCTCTCTCTGAGAGGAATAGTATTTAGCGGTAGGACGTTGAGCCTATAGTAAAGATCCCTTCTAAACTCCCCTTTATCCACTAGTTCCTTTAAGTTTTTATTGGTAGCTGCGATAATTCTAATGTCAATATTTATGACACTATCTCCACCTATTCTCATTACTTCCCTTTCCTGTATAACCCTAAGGAGTCTCGCCTGTAGATTTAATGCCATCTCTCCGATTTCATCTAAGAATAGGGTACCATTATGGGCTAGCTCAAACAGACCAATTTTTCCACCCTTTCTAGCACCGGTAAAGGCTCCTTCTTCATAGCCGAATAGTTCACTCTCTAAAAGGCTTTCTGGAAGGGCTGCACAATTTACAGCCACAAACTGATAGTTCTTTCTTTTGGATGTATTGTGTATTGCTTGAGCAAATAGTTCCTTTCCTGTTCCACTTTCTCCGCAAATTAATACAGAAGAATCCGATTTTGCCATTCTCTTAGCTATCCCTTTAAGCTCTTCTATGGCAGGGCTTTGTCCAATAATATCCTCAAACTTATATTTTGCCTTATGACCCTTACCCAATAGTTGCCCTCTAAGTTTATGATGATATTTCTCCTCTTCCGTAAATTCATTGATTATAGCTAATGCGCCAGTAACCTTTTTCAAAGTGATAACAGGGACTATTGTTGTGGAGATATTTTTTCCCTTTATTTTTACTAACATAGCCTTTATTGATTTTGATGTACCGATAACACTATCGAAAGGTATTTGAGATACTATCGTTTTTACGTTTTTCCCAATAACCTCTCCTTTTTTTAATCCGATGATTTTTTCAGCTCTTTTATTAAAGCCATGTATCAGTCCATTGGCATCTACTGCAATGATTCCATCGTCTAAGATGTTAAGAAGGCTATCAAACTCACTTTCTAAGGTGTTGGTTTTACCTAATAAGGCTTCAAGTCCAGAGCTATGGGTCTTTAAACTCTTAAGGTGCTCTATGAATCGGTCTTCCTGTAGTAGATAGTCTAGATTTAACTTAACTGCTATATCTACTATGGTACTGGTGCCAAGAACCCTATGTCCTATATCTATGACTTTTTCAACAAAGTCAGGAACATGCTGAGGCTCTCCAGGAGTAAGGGCTATCTTTAATTCAGGTACATTTTTTATGCCTGGATAAAATGGAGTGAATTCAACATGGTTAATTCCTAGCTGATTAAACAAAGCAATTGTTTCCATCGTCATTTCACTACTATAGTTAACTAGCATAACCTTTTCTCCCGCAGGTATGGTCATTATTTGATCATATTGCTTTGCAGTTATCGTCGGATTAATTATTACTATCTGACTTTTATTGGATATATATTTTTTTACCGCTATATATATTGAGTATAGGGATATCAGTACTAGATCGGCATCTATATCCTGGTTAATATTATCAACATCAAAGGAATAGTATTTTATTTCAACCGCATCACCAAATAGGTTTTTAAGCTGCTCGTAATGTTTTTTTACAACACCAGACCAAAGAGTAATAACTACTATTTTTTTAACCAAATAATACACCACCTTTCGAAGATCTAATCTATTATTATATATGGACAATTAAACTAAACTCACTTCATTTAGTTACTAACAACAGTTTGGCTCACTTCCAGTGAGTATGCCTTTTATTATAGCATAGGCTCATCCAACCCCCGACTCCACTGTAATTGCCTCTGTCGGGCAGTTTTTAGCACAGGCTCCACATTCTATACAATAATCCTTTTCTGCAATATATACCTTACCATTCTCAAGCTTCAATACTCCATGGGGACAGACATCTATACAGAACCCACAACCTACACACTTCTCATGGTCTAGATTCAAATTTACCATATTTTTTAAGTATTTTAATCTCATTATATAAATCCCTTCCTTCAAGAAAGATTTAATATCATTTTTTAATCAACTACTCATCTATAATTTTCCCATCACTATCAGTACCAATCCTCCTATGGAGGCAAGTGTTACCATGGGTACCGTCCATAGTGTCTCCTTCTTAACACCTGAAAATGAGGTATAGGTAGTTGCTCCGGTGAAGTTAAGTCCTAGCATTGTTATTATAGAAGTTAATATCAATGCATTTCCTAGGGACACCTTTAGCTGACTACTAAATAGAAAGACACTGTTAAAGTGAATAGTAATTAGAGACCAAATTACTCCTAGGATTAATCCCTTTAGAGAAAAGGACCTAAATGGTATTATTGGAAGCATTATCGGTACTAAAAATCCCCCTATCAAGAATGCTCCTAAGTAGGGCATAATATTCAGTAAAGTTATTTTTAGTATTTCCTCCATCCCTAGTTCTCCATGTGTTACCCAGTTTATAATAAAGAATATTATAGGAACTATCATAAAATACCTTAGGGCTATCAATACTTCTATCGGCGTTAAAACTAACCTATCAAAGAGGCTAAATTCTACCCTTCTCATTTTCTCAGTTGCTTTACATTCCGTAGATAGAAACTCAGGTATGTCCTCTGCCCTTACGGGTCCATATACTATTTTAAAACCCGTATGCTTAGTTACTATATGGGCTGATACCCCCGGTGCTCCCAGCTGTGGTAGTATTAACCTCCTATGGGATACAAGGCCGTCTAGCTTAGTTTCTTTAATCCTATATATAATTTCTTCCGTTCCAAAGGTCCCCTTACCAGCTGCACACCATACATTGATTCCCTTTGTGTCGATTACCATAATCCACAGGTCAATGCCTTCTAGTTCCTTTCTAAGCTTATCGAAGGTCAGCTTATAGTTAGCGGTTACAAGGACTGGAGAGTCTTTATCAGGATTTCCAACTGCATATAATCCAGTATTTATTCTAAAATTATTTCTTTTTATCTTTATACGAGCATGGCAATCTTGTAAAGTGTCCTTTCTCATCAGTGTAGTTTTGATTCTTTTAATAGGTCCTATAGGAGTATCAACAAAACCATCTATGGCATGGCTTATATCCTTATAAAGAGATGGATTTTCTTCTTCATATTCAGATTTTGACTTGGCTTCTTCCATACTGGAAGATTCTGAATCACAGCTTCAGCAGGCTTGGTTATTGTACTTATCGATGGACATTTCACTTGACACCCCTTCCAATAAATTTTTTATTTTTCTTATTGTATCATCAAATTGTCAAATATTATAGTTATATTCTTTAGAATTTTTAATCAATTTCTATTGACAACATCCCTTTATGGTGTTAAAATTTTGAATAATTATAATATTAGATACATATTTAAAAGCTATGACGGAGAACGGTATTTTTCGCTAAATGGTCCCAGAGAGTCGGTGGTTGCTGAAAACCGATACTGTTTGTAAAATACAAATCACTCCCGAGCTGTATCCTTGAACTTTTGGCTTTTGAGAACTCTCTATTATAGAGGTTCAAGTAAAGGATAACGTCTAGCCCCGTTATAGGCTTAGGTTTGTTAGAACTGAAAGAGAGGTGTCTATATATGTAGATGCAATTAAGGTGGTACCGCGAGAACATACTCGTCCTTGAAGAAGATTCTTCATGGACGTTTTTTTATTGGGGTCATTTCTAGAAAAGAAATATGACCAAAAGAAAGGGATTCAATGACCTAGATTTTTATTTATAAAACAACCACACATACAATATTACTGGAGGGAGAAATATGGGAAGAGCTACTAGTTACGCTTTAAAATACGACAAACCATTACTACAATTTTCAGAGATCAAAGCTGCAAAGGAACGACTTGAGGGTATATCTGCTAAAACTGAGTTAATATATAGTTCGTTTTTTAGCAATGAATATCAGAATGAGGTTTATATAAAACCTGAAAATCTCCAAACTACTGGTGCATATAAGTTAAGAGGCGCCTATAATAAGATCAGTAAGTTGAGTGACAGCCAAAAGAAAAGAGGATTAATCGCCTCTTCTGCTGGTAATCACGCTCAAGGTGTTGCCTACTCAGCCCAAAAACTTGGAATAGAAGCAACTATTGTTATGCCAAAAACTACGCCTTTAATAAAGGTAGAGGCTACAAAGAAGTACGGAGCTAAGGTAGTCCTTGCTGGAGATAATTACGATGCTGCCTATAATGAGGCTCAGAGACTCCAGAAGAAGATGAATTATACTTTTGTTCACCCCTTTAATGATCTGGATATCATGGCTGGTCAAGGTTCAATCGGAATAGAGATACTAGAGGAGCTTCAAAATGCTGATATTATTTTAGCACCGGTGGGAGGCGGTGGCTTAATTAGCGGTATAGCCGTTGCTGCAAAATCTATCAATCCCAATATAAAGGTTATCGGAGTAGAACCTGAAGGTGCAAATGCCATGAGGCTTTCGATAGATAAGAATAAACTGGTTTCCCTTGATAGGGTTGAGACAATTGCCGATGGAGTGGCCGTCAAGACCCCTGGAGATCTCACTTTCTCCATAATAAGGGATTATGTTGATGATATCATTACTGTTTCGGATTTTGATATTATGGAGGCACTACTTATCCTTTTAGAAAGACATAAGCTTGTTGCTGAACCTGCAGGAGCTTTATCCCTTGCAGCTTTAAAAAAGCTTAATGTTCAAAATAAGAATATAGTATCTGTAATAAGCGGAGGCAATATCGATGTTGTGACTATGTCATCTTTAATTAATCATGGTCTTGTTTCAAGGGGAAGATTGTTCTGCTTCTCTGTGAACCTTCCAGATACTCCAGGACAGCTTCTAAATATATCTAAAATCCTTGCCGATATAGGAGCTAATGTAATTAAGTTGGATCATAACCAATTTAAAGGTTTTGACAGGTTTAAGAATGTTCAGCTTGAAGTAACAGTAGAAACAAACGGACACGATCATATAGGGCAAATCATAGATAGCCTTAGGGACCATGGGTATGGGATTAATAAAGTCTATTAAATGTAGTAATTTACTAAATGTTTAATTGTGAAGTTTTACTAACTCAAGTAAATGCATTGTTTTACAAAAACATTTAAAGTATAATAAGTATAAAGGTATATAATTTAGCAACCCTTTAGATAATCAAAATAAAGGAGAATAAATAATGCAGCTTGGGGAAAAGATTAAGCACTTTAGAAAGAAAAAAGGACTTACAATTAAACAATTATCTGAGTTAACCAATCTATCCAATGGCTTTATCAGTAATATTGAAAGAGATTTAAACAGCCCATCGGTTAGTAATTTACAACAAATCTGTAAGGTTTTAGATATAAATATCGTAGATTTAATACAAACCTCTGACGACAATCACTCTATGATAGTCCGCAAGGAAAATAGAAAAGATGTCTTCAAAACCGACGATGATTCCGTTAAAATCGAATTATTGAGTCCTAGAGATAAGAAGTTAACGGGAATATCTATTGTAATAGAACCCCACAGCAATTATGGCAAAACATCTTGGGGACATAATTACGAAGAAATCGGTATAGTTATTAAAGGGTCTCTTGAAATCAAAATGGAAAATGATACATTTATCCTAAATGAGGGAGATAGTATTTATGTAAGTAAATTCACTCCTCATAACTACAGAAATAATGGAGATACAACTTGTATTACACATTGGTTTGCTGTAAAGGAAGAAGAACTATAGATGTCTCAGAATTGCGAATTTCTGAAACACCTAAGGACTGTACTCATAAGAAATCTTTATGAGACAGTCCTTTTTATTTATAATCCCATTAATTTTTATCTAAAACTCAAGCTTCCCTATCTCTTCTTCTACAGTTTCTACTATCATGTTCTCTTGTATAAGAGTAGCAATATGCTCAATATACGGCTGCATGTTGCAGTCATTTTCAATGTAAGGAACTGATTCTCTGATTAAATCATGAACCTTTGTTGTAATTGGTGAAGGTTTCAATTCGTCATAGAAGTCTTGAGCCTGGGTAGAGTTAAGGAATTCCGTTGCCAGTACATATTTTGCTAGTCCTGCCACTTCATACATCTTTCTCGCTGCATTGTAGCCCATACTTACATAATCCTCTTGATTGGCACATGTAACAAAGTTATCGATGGTTGCTGGATGACATAATATTTTCATTTGACCAACAATCCCAGCTGCGGCATATTGTGGAATCATTAATCCATTATTTAGTCCTGGATTTTTATTGAGGAAAGCCGGTAGTTCACTAATATGATGATTTACTAATCGATCTAATCTTCTTTCGGACATTTTAGCTAGGTTTGTAATGGCTATTGCTGATGAGTCTGCAGCCATTCCAACATAGGAACCATCGGCATTACATCCCATTAGAGCAACACTGTCTTCCCCATCTTCAAAAAGCAAAGGATTATCAACGGATGAATTCAATTCAATAATTAAGGTTTTCAAGCTATCCTTTAAAATCTTCTTTGCAGCTCCGTGTAGTTGAGGTATACATCTAAGAGACAATGCATCTTGCACTCTATATTCCTTATATTTCTCAACGATTTCGCTGTTCTCAAGGATCCTGTTAACATTGGCGGCTGTTTTTCCTTGATCCTCATGGGGTCTTACAGCCATAATTCGCGGATCCATTGCCA
Organism: Wukongibacter baidiensis; assembly: GCF_050888315.1. NCBI lineage: Bacteria > Bacillati > Bacillota > Clostridia > Peptostreptococcales > Caminicellaceae > Wukongibacter > Wukongibacter baidiensis. Next base: position 3,991,207 of record NZ_CP138202.1, on the reverse strand, counting down.
TTAACGTTCCCTTTAAAACTTCTAGAGACATAGCCCCAGCAATATCACAGGTTCTAGATGTTACTAATGCATCATACAGTCCTAGTGTAGTCAATGCAGTTACCGAGGTCGTCCCTGAAGTCAGTGATAATCCTTCTTTGCTTGATATAACTGTTGGAGTTAACCCCGCCTTTTTTAGGGCCTCTTCACCTGATAACAATTCACCCTTATACCATGCCTTCCCCTCTCCAATAAGCACAAGTGAAACATGGGCTTCTAAGGATAAGTACCCTACTGATCCGTGTCTTGGAGTGAATGGTACAATGTTGTTATTTAGCAAATCTCTGATTTGCTCTAATGTAGCTAGTCTTATACCTGTATGCCCCGACCCTAGATGCTGAAGCATAACAAACATCATTGCTCTAACGCACTCTTCTTCAATTGGCTCCCCCAATGAGCATGCATGGGATAGGAGATTATTCCTTTGCACAATTTTTCTATCTTCCTTAGATATAACTTTATTCCAATTCTCTCCTAGCCCTGTAGTTATACCATATATCGCCTTCTCTTCGTCGGAAAACTTTTCAACTAGCCTACGACACTTATTAACCCTATTTATATATTTTCCCGAAAACTCCACATTTGCATTATATCTCGCTACAGCGATTACTTCTTCTAAACCTATCTGTCCACCCAAAACAACTTTTTTAATCCCCTTAGGTGAAACATTTCCAAATTCATATTGGAATTCTGTCATCTTTATCACCGTCTTTTTATATATTATTCTAGATTATATTTTCTCTTTTAATGACTCTACTGTAATCGTTTCTCTATCAATTATTAAGTACTTTGCATTATCTATCTCATTCTTTATTTATATTTCTTCTTTGATACCAATTTCCTTCGTGGGAACCACTTCATCTAAAGAATAATTTTTATCTATTACTAGACGTTTAATAATTCCTGCAAATAGGAATATCATTATAAATAATATTGGTAATCCCGAGATAGCTAGAAGTGTTTTAACACCGTCTAAACCTCCGGCTGTAACAAATATGATAGCCAGAATCCCCATTAAGCTTCCCCAAAATACTTTTATACCGATTGGAGCTTCTTTTACTCTTGAATCCTTTAAGGACATTAGTGAAATAGATGAAGTCATTGAATCTGCCATGGTTACATAGGATAACATAATTGTAATAATGATGATAGGTTGGATTATTTGACCGAGTGGCAAGAATTCAGCAACCTTGAGCATAACCCCATCAAAGCCTTCGGTTGTCATATATTTAAACATATCAAATTTTCCAGTAAGTTGAAGGTCAAGTACAAATCCACCAAAAGAGCCAAACCATAATACACCAAACATTGCCGGTGCAATCAGGTTAATTAAAACGAACTCTCTGATTGTACGTCCATAACTTATACGAGCAAGGAACAGTCCTATAAGTGGCGAGAATGACAACCAGTCAGCCAGATAGAAAGTATCCCACCATTCTGGCCAAAGATCGGTATTACCTGGAGAAGTAAAAACAGATGCTGAAATAAAGTCATTTGTATAATGGGCAAAACTCTGAACTGTTAAATCTATGATGTACTTAGTTGGTCCAGCTAATATTACAATAGATACAAACGCAATAAAAATCCAAGCATTCTTGTCCGATAGGAATTTTATACCTTTTTGAAGTCCAGAAATACTTGAAATAGTATATATTATTGTGATGGTTGCAGCTAAGGCTACCCATACCATCGGACCCGAAGGAATCCCAGTAATCATTTCGATTCCAGCACCAAGTTGAAGAAGTCCATTTGCAAGTGCTCCAGCAAGACCTGAACAAATTGCAATAAGGGCAACTGAATCCACTACATCTCTATACTTACTTTTTAGAAATTTTTCACCGTATAGAAGTGTCATTCCACTACTTACAGAGTTTGGCATCTTTAAGTTATATATTGCATAGGCAATAGAAAGTCCACATAATGCATACAGTGCATATGGTGTAAACGCCCAGTGCATATAGGATTTATTCATTGCAAATTGAATGGCCTCTGGACTGCCCGGTGTTAATGTAATCCCCTGTGGTGGTGCAAATGAAAAGTATAGAGGCTCAATAGGACCCCAGAACATAATACCAGTTCCTATTCCGGCACAAAGGGCAATTGTCCAATAAGCCCATCTTGAAAGTTCTGGCTTAGCATCTCTTCCACCAAACTTGATGTGTCCGACCTTAGAAAATGCTACATATATGATACCTATTAAAAATATAAGACATGTTAACTGAATAAATGCACCAAAGTATTTTGCAATAAACATATAAACATTCATTACAAAAGTCGCTGTGGCATCGGCGTTAACCATACTTGATCCAATAATTAATAAGAAAATAATAATTGGTACAGCGATAATATTAATTCTTAGTTTCTGCATATTAACTCTCCTCCTAATTAATTTAATAAAGTAATTATTCCAAAGTAGTTTTTGATAGTATTTTGCTTGTTTAGAATCAACGAATTTCTTTTTAAAAAGCTTTTAGTTTTTTACCCACTCACTTTTTCTAATGTTATTGCTCCTACAGGACAGTGATTTTTACAGATAGTACATCCCCAGCACTTTTCCTCATTAAAGGCTACTTTTTTATCGATCTTTGTAAAGGCTTCAAAATTACAAGCCTTGGCACATAGGCCACAGTTAACACATTTCTCTTGATCCCAAACGATGTTATATAACCTCTCAGGCCATATTCCCTTTGTTCCAATAATCTCAGAAGCTCTAACCGGATAACAACAACAGCCGTCACAATTACAAATGGCATGCTCAGCTTCCGATGTATGCATTAATCCGTTCTTATTGGCCATTTTTACGATTTCCTTGGCCTCTTCTTTATCTATAGGCTCTCCCCAACCACGATCCCAGCTGGAATTTATATCATGTTCAAAGAGTATGCAAACGTTCTTAGGCTTCTCACACTTTAGGGCAACGGATTTACAATTACAAGGCACAACATACATTTGCTCCTCTATCCCGTCTATGAGGTCCAAGGTCTCTTCTAATGTATAGAAGTGAGCATTTTCTATGAGTTTGCGCTTTCCTTCTTGGATCTCTTTCAGTCTAGGCAGTGCTCCCTCGGCGTAGCGTTTTACATACCAGATATCCAGTTTTTCACGATCTGCTTCAGGTACGCTCTTCCATAGATCCGTTTCATACTGGCAAAAAAATGCAAGTCTAGTATATACATCCGATGACTTATATTTTATTTCTCCATTATGATCTACCTTGTTGATAACGGCTCTTTTATAGGTGTCTCGAATAAAGTCAACTGGATTAACATCAAGTTTTTCTTTGATAAGCTCCAGTAGCTCATCATAAGTATACTCATTATTTTTCATGGCATTAATCAATATTATTTCGTTCTCTGTTAACATTAATTTAATAACAGAAAGGGCCTCCTGCGGTACATCAAAGTATTCAAGCATCTTCTTTTACCTCCTTTCATATTTAAACTCATCAACCATATAGGGTTTACTTAAATCCCTATACCTATCGTCGACTATAAATCTATAACGCAAAACCCATACCAACTTATAGTTCAAAAAAATTCAAAGAAACCACTTCTTCATGTGATTTCTTTAAAAATTCAGTTATTTTTTTCTATTATTTCTCATAATTTTCTAATTTTATGCAATTACTCTCATAAAGAAAACAGGTGTGCCAAATCATTTGGCGTATATGCAAACTGGTTTGGCGCTTACATAACCATCTTATAAACTAAAAATTCATTTTTTTCTGTCATATTTGTTTTAAGGTGCCAAATCATTTGGCATTATTTCAATTCAATTTTATACTTTTTCATTCTGTATTGTAAACTTTGTCTTCTTAAATCTAAAATTTTTGCTGTTTTTGTAATATTTCCATTATATTTCTTTAGATATTTCTCTATCACTTTCTTCTCATATTCTTCTAGTATTTCAATTAAAGAGTCCGAACTATGATTAAGGTTCGTATCCTCATGTTTAATAGCGAAGGTAGGCAAATCGAAATTCAAATATCTAGGTAAGTGTTCAATAGTAATCAATGTATCGCTTTCATGGGTAATATTGAATGAGTATTCTATAATATGTTGAAGCTCACGGATATTTCCCGGCCAATCGTAGCCTTCAAAGGCCTTCATAACTTCCTTTGAGACACCATTTATATTCTTCCCATATTTTTTATTAAGCTTGCCTATAAAGAACTCCGAAAGTATTTCGATATCCTCAGGTCTCTCACCCAGCCTCGGCAGATCAACTATGATTGTTGAAATTCTATAGAAGAAGTCTTTTCTGATTCTATTCTTTTCTATAAGGTCAAATAGGTTTTCATTTGAGGTAGCTATTATTCTCACATCACAATCGTAATATTTAGCTCCTCCAATTTTTCTAAATTTCTTCTCCTGTAGTACTCTTAAAAGCTTGCTTTGCATGTCAAGGCTCATTGAGTTGACTTCATCGAGAAAAAGAGTTCCTCCGTGGGCCTGTTCAAAGAAACCCACATGATCTCTACTCCCAGTATAGGCACCCTTTACTGTTCCAAAAAACAAACTTTCCGCTAATGCCAAGGGTACAGCCCCACAATTAACAGCTATAAATGGTTTATCTCTTCTTTTTCCAAAGGAATGCATGCTTTGGGCAAGTAGCTCTTTGCCGGTTCCCGTTTCTCCATATATTAAAACACTAGATTCTGTCAGTGATACCTTCTTAGCAAAGTGAATAGCTTCCTCCATAGGTTTAGACCTGTGAATAATATCTGAAAATTGATAGTATTTGCTTTCTCTTTTTATGCTACCTTGATTTAATACATAATCTTCTAGGTAAATATTTTTATAGGCTTGCTGTTTTATTGTAGATATGTCATTTTCCAACAGAACAGCACCGAATAGTTCTCCATCACGCTCTACTGGAAAGGCCGAGTTTACAGTTGTTATCATTTTTCCATTACCTGCCTTAAATCTATCACACCTGTTTACTATAGGCTTTTTTTCCCTAAGAGTAGTAAGAACTGTACTATAATCTTCACGTACGTCATATAGGTCTAATAGATGATTTCCAATAAAATGGCCTCTCTTCATTTCCCCTATCTGTTCACTAATCCTATTTATAAATAAGCCATATCCATTATTGTTATAGATTTGAACACCTTCTGGCAAGCTATCTAAAGCCACTTCATAAATCTCTTTTTGAATTCCATCCCTACTAAAGAGTAGTATATATTGCTTTTCATCAGCACCCTTTGTCCCAAAATTAGTTTGGATTATTTGATACTTAAAGTAAAAGTCGTTTATTTCTATTCTACCGCTTTTATCATCGAAGTTTATTTCAAAATAGTCTTTAGCACATTGATTTAAACCACGTTCAAGGAACTGTTTTAGCCTGCCATCAGCTTCTTTGTCATATAACTCATACTTAAATAGATTGAAATTTTTATCTATATAGCATACTATCTCTGCAACCGACATGACAATTCCTCCTAGGTTAAACGTATTATTTATATTATATATTATCAATGGGAATCTATTTATGCAAATCGATTCTATGCTTATATATTAAAAGAGGATGTCTCAGAATACGAATTTCTGAGATACCCTCTTAAAAAATTTATATTAGCCAATTTATTGTAACAATGACTTTGCAATTTCTTCAAAATCAATCTTATTACTTTCTTTAACTTTTTCTATCCATTTAGGGTTTATTTTATTAGCACCACTAAACGCTCCACATAGGGCTCCGACAATTGATCCATTGGTATCTGCATCATCACCTATATTAATTGTAGAAATTATGCCCTTTTCAAAATCTCCCTTAGCTGCGTAAAAAACACCTAGTGATAATGGAATAGATTCATAGCTTTTCATCCCGGCCCCAATATGCTCATATAGAATCCTACATATCTCATCCAAGGATTTATCTTGATTGTTATCAACTATTTCTTTAGCCAACCTAATTCTTGAAGAAACCAATGGTGCTGGTATATCATATCCAACTTTTTCTCCTTCAATTGCCCCTTTATATGCAGCTTCTATTACCTCGGCAGCAGTAACTCCACCTTCAATAGATAGTGCAATAGCAGCTGCGATTGCGCTTGTTGATGCAACACCTGGTTTACTTCCATGGGATGGTTTAGCCGATGCAATCGCCTCTTTTATGCTCTTCTCAACATTACCATGGTTATAAATACCTATTGGAGCCACACGCATTGCTCCACCATTGGTATCTCCAAGTTTGCCTTTTTCATAATAGTCTCTGCCTTCAATTATTGCCTCAAGAAAATTTCTAGTACTTGGACCAATTACAGTAGATTCAAGCATTTTATTATCTACAGCCCATTTCTTCATCTTCTCAATAAATATTGATTCTTTAAAACCATCTCCCTCTATTAAGACCGATGAAATTATTAATGTTTCCTCCGTATCATCGGTAATTTCCCCTTCTTCGAGATTACCGTGGGCAATTTGCTCTTCCTTTGGCTTAAGGAACCCAGTAATCTTTCCATATACCCTCTCTATTTGGTCAGGTGTCATAAATGATGCGGGCATACCCATTGCATCACCAATTGCTGCTCCAATCAAACATCCATATGCTCTATCTTGCATAGCGCATCCCCTTTCTATATATCAACTATTTCTTTAACCTCATCAATACCAAAGTTGCCATGTGGCTCTAAAAACGTAGTTGCTAAGGCACCACAGGCACTAGCAATTTTTAATGTCGTTTCAATATCCATCCCATTAACTAGTCCATATATTAGTCCCGCTGCAAAGCTGTCTCCAGCTCCTGTTGTATCTACCGATTTTACTTTATATGGCGATACTGAAAATTGATTGTCCTTTGTATAAGCTTTTAACTCCTTGCTGCCGTCTTTCTCAACGACTAATTCAAAATTATTATTAAGACACCATTTAGTAAATCCATTATCTATCTTTAACTTTGTCTCTAATTTTCTTAGCTCAGATTTATTTGGCATAATTATGTGGGATAATTCTAATATCTGACGTAAAAAATCATCCTCTATTTGGTCTACCATTGAACCGGGATCAAATATTAACTTACTACCATTATTTCTTAGAGTGCGTAGTAAGCTTAATTTCACTTCTTTATACTCGGTACTTAACATGTAGTATCCCGTTATATAAACGTATGCCATATTGTTAATTTCAGGATTTTGTAGTATGTCCTCGGATATTTTTTCTTCACAACCTTTATAGGTTAAGAAGGTTCTTTCACCACTCTCATCAAGAAGAACTAGGCAGAAACCTGTATTCCCATCTTCCTTACTAATAAACTCCTTATCTAATTCTTGATCAGTGAGATACTTTTCAACTCTCTTTCCTCTCTCGTCATTTCCAACTCCTGAAACGATATATGGTACACATCCAAGATTTCGGAGGGTGATCCCTACATTTATTGAACAACCTCCAACTCTTTCAAAAAAATTGTTTATTTCTGTGTCTTGTCCTATACTAGGGTATTCCTTTGTCATATAGTAATTATCGATTATTAAACCACCTAAAATCAGAACATCTCTGTTCACATTCATCATAGCCTCCTATAAATCTAAAGATCAATCTTCAAATCATTCTCTTTAATATGCCCTTTTTTTCTTAGTAGATTTGATATGAATAATGTTATTATCACAGGCAATATAAAATGTAACAACAATATGGAGGAGTATAATCCTATACCACCTCGGCCAACGGCTTCCATTGCTTCGATGGTTCCAAACTGACCAACAAACCCACTTGTTCCCATTCCAGAACCTATGGCTGTGTTTTCCATTTTAAATACTACAGTAGCAAGGGGGCCTAGTATGGCCGATGCGACAATTGAGGGAATCCAAATCTTCCAATTATTGATTATATTAGGTACTTGCAGCATCGTTGTTCCAAGACCTTGGGCAAATACACCTGCCCATCTATTCTCTTTAAAGCTAATCACTGCAAACCCAACCATCTGAGCACAGCATCCAACAGTGGCCGCTCCGGCTGCTAAACCCTTTAATCCAAGCATAATTCCAATGGCGGCGCTGCTAATTGGCAGGGTTAGTGCAATTCCCATCAATACCGATACTAAGATCCCCATGGGAATAGGTTGTAACTCCGTTGCGTAAACAATGAGATTTCCAAATCCCACCATAATAGAAGATATCATTGGACCTATAAGAGTCCCTATTAGACAACCCGAAATAATTGTCACCGAAGGAGTTACAATAATATCAAATTTCGTTTCTTTTGATACTAGTTTCCCTATCTCTACCCCAACCAGGCCTGCTATATACGCCCCAATAGGTCCCCCTAAAGCAGCCCCGGCTGCACCAGTAAGGACTGATGAAAAAATAACTAAAGGAGGAGCATTTAATCCATATGCTATTGCAACAGCGATAGCAGGTCCTGTCATTTGCTTAGCAATCGGCCATATTGTTTCTGTTAGTAACAAAATATTGAGCTTTGTTCCGATTAAGTTTAAAATACTACCAACTATTAGAGAAGAAAAAAGTCCAAAGGCCATAAAGCTTAGTGCATCTACACAGTATTTATTAAATGATATCTCTACATTTTTCTTTTTTAGAAAAGTCTTAATTCTATCCAACCTCATGTATATTTCCAACTCCTAAATGTAATTACTTTAGTTTTCTCTCAGCTTTAATTTTTTTCTTTTTCTTTATTAATCCTTTTCTTGTTCATTTCTAGATATGAATATACTGCTATAGCAATGATTGTAATCAAATAAGGCAGTAATTGAATAAGCTGAGGTGGTACATTTAACAACTGCAATCTTATAGCTAGTGAATCTGCCATACCAAAAAGGATTGAGGAGACTAAAACTCCCACCGGTGTTCCTCTTCCCATAGACTCAGCGGCCATACCAATAAATCCTCTACCTGCAATCATATCCCTGGAGAAAAATGAAACATAAGCCAAGGACATAAATGCCCCACCTAAACCTGCCATTGTACCAGCTATTGTTAATGTTATATACTTATACTTTCTTACACTTAAACCTACAGATCTTGCGGCCTCTTCATTCTCTCCTACAGTTCTAATTCTCAGCCCTGTTGGCGTTTTATAAATAAATATTGCCAATAATATTACTAATATCATCGATAAATAAGTCAGAACATTATGGCCAGAAAAAATCTCGCCGATTATTGGAATATCTTTAATAAAGGGTAAATCTATGTTAGGAACAACTTCATTGTTTAAACTTTGAGTAGAACCCTTACTTCCTGTCAAAAGATAAATTACAAATATTGTAATCCCGCCAGCAAAGGTATTTATTGCTATCCCCGCTAAAATCGGTTCACTTTTTAAGGATAAAGTAATATAACCAAAGAGCATAGAGATCATGATTCCTACAAATATTGCTGATAGGACACCTCCTAATGCAGAATGGAAGAAATAGCTGCCTAACACACCTGCCAATGCAGAGATAAGCATTATCCCTTCTGTTGCAATAGCATCGATACCACCTTTGCCATATACCATACATGCCAGTGCAGCAAAGAGAACAGGTGTCATTACCCTGATAGTTGTAAAAACAAAGTCCGTTGAAAAAACTACGTCTATTAATCCACCCATTAGTTAATCACCTTCTTCTTTTCAAAGCTTTTTACATCTTCTACAATAACTTTTTTTCTGTATTCTGCTAAAATAATTTTAGCTGTAATAAGTACTATTACAATGGCTTGAATAATTGTAACGATTTCGAAGGGGATATCTGTATTTCTTGACATAATATCAGCCCCTGTCCTAATATATGCTAAAAACAAAGCTGCAAGGGGAACGTACTTTGCCTTATATCGTGCAACTATTGCTATAAGGACACCATCCCAACCATATCTAGGCAATGCTGTGTATTGAAATCTTCTATACATTCCGAAGAGCTCAACACTTCCGCCTAATCCTGCAAACATACCACCAATAAATTGTGATGCCATTATAATCAATCCAGTTTTGAGTCCTGAATAGTTTGCCATCTCTCCATTCTTTCCTACTAATGTTACTTTGTATCCAAAGGATGTCTTGTTGAGAATTAACCATAATACTGCTACTGCAAAAATGGCTATAAAAATACCTATGTTAATTCGTGTACCCTTAATAATCCTTGGTAAAAACATACTTTTATCAAACATATAGGAATATGTCGAGTTCATTTTGGGATCATAAAAATACTCTGTTATAATAAATAAGCCTAGGAAGAGCATCACATAATTTAACATTAAAGATGTAACTAATTCATTTGCATTACACTTTACCTTCAACAGTCCAGGAATCAAGCATGTTAATCCTCCTGCAAGCATGGCACATATCATTGCAACTATTAAATTAAGGCCTGCAGGTAAATTGAATGTTAATGCTGAAGCCGTTGCTGCAACACTTCCTATGAAGAAAGCACCTTCCATTGATAGATTAAATAGACCCGCTCTATACAACATCACAACAGCCAATCCGGTAAATGTAATTGGTACCATGGCTTCTATAATATTTCCCATTCTTCTAACTGAGGTAAAGGGACCAAAGATGAAATCATTTATGGCTTCCAGTGGTTGATCACTAATGAAAAAAATTACAATAAAGACTATAATCATCGACCCAAATATGGCGACAAACACACGTAACATCTCTAATAAAGTCAATTTATTAATTTTTGTTTCCATCTATTCATCACCTCTTTGAGTTTGTTTTTTTAATCCAAGCATATATAGTCCTAAATTGTATTCGTCTATCTCTTTTGCATCTTCAAAATATCCTGCTACTTCGCCATCGTGCATAATCAAAATGCTGTCACTTAATTCAAGTACTTCATTTAAGTCTGCTGATATTAAAATTATGCCTCTGCCTTTGTCCCGTAGTTCAATTAGCTTTTTCCAGATAAATTCGTTTGCCCCAACATCTATACCTCTTGTAGGTTGGTTTGCTATTAAAAGTTCAGGATTCGCTGACATCTCTCTAGCAACTACAACCTTTTGCATATTTCCTCCAGATAGCATTCCCGTCAATTGATTCATGTTTCTACAAACAATAGCAAAATCTTGAATAAGGTGATTTGCTAGGGATTTAATTTTCTTCATACTTAGAAAACCCTTATCCTTCAAGTGGGAACGGTCTATCCTATCGGAAATTAGATTCTCCCAGATACTTACTTTAGTTGCTATTCCAGTTTTCATTCGATCTTCCGGTATAAATGACATACCCATGTCCCTAATGTTTCTAATGCTTTTTCCGATTATGTTCTCATTATTAAATAGAACTGTACCTTTAACATCCTTGTTTAGTCCAAAAATACACTCAGCTAATTCTTTCTGTCCATTTCCTTCTACACCGGCAATTCCTAAAATCTGACCTTTCTTAACTTTAAAGGACACGTTGTTTACCACTGGCTTCATCTCTTCATTTATATAGGTCAAGCCTTTTACATCTAAAAGGGTATCACCAAATTCAGGAATGCTCTTTGAAACCTTGAGTATAACTTCTCTACCAACCATAAAATTCGAAATTTGCTCCTCAGTAGAATCACCAACATCCATAACACCTACGGTTTTTCCACCTCTTAAAACCGTTATTCGATCACAAATCTTTCTTACTTCTCTGATCTTGTGAGAAATAAAAATAACTGTATGTCCTGATTCTTTTAAAAGTAATAGCTGTTCAAATAGTTCTTCTGTCTCCTGAGGTGTTAATACAGCCGTAGGTTCGTCTAGAATCAGTAGCTTTGCGCCCCTTGCTAAAACCTTGATTATCTCAACCTTTTGTTTCAGTCCAACCGATAAATCTGTTACCCTTGCGTTAGGATCGACCTTTAGATTATATTTTTCTGCAACATCCTTGACTAACTTATATGCTTCTTTATTATCAATAATAAATCCATTTTTAGGCTCCATTCCAAGAACCACATTTTCATATACTTTTAATGAGTCAACAAGCATAAAATGCTGATGAACCATTCCTATACCTATATTAATTGCCTCATGGGATGTTAGCTTGGAAATATCCTTTCCATCAAAAAAGATTGAACCGTTATCCATCCCTTGTTCCCCAAACAATATCTTCATTAAAGTACTTTTACCAGCACCATTCTCACCCATCAGTGCATGTATTTCACCTTTTCTAACACTAAAATTAACATTATCGTTAGCCATTACACCATTATCATAGATTTTAGTGATGTTCTGCATCCTTAGTAGTTCGTTCTTCATTATTTCACCTCAACATTTTTTAATTAAAGCCATAACGAATGGTTGAAGTTTGAATTGTTTTGAAAGTAATGGGGCTGTCCCATAAAAGTTTCACATGAGCTCAGCCCCGGGGTGTTTCTAAGGTTTTACCGAGTTTATAATTGCGTCAACTTCTTCAACCGGTGCTCCAAGTGCCGATGTAATGTCAACTCCACCAGCTTCTACTCTTTCTTTTTCCTTTGCTACCTTTGCCTTAATATCATCAGGTACGTTTTTCTCGTAGTACTCATTAATGGCTATGCCTGCACCGCCTTCTATAACTCCTAGACTCTCAAAGTCTCCCCAAGGAAGCTTTTCTTCTTCATTTAATTCCACAGCTCTTTTCAATGAATTTCCTACTTCTTTCAGAACTGAAGTAAGAATTACATTGGCTTTATCTTCATCAACACCTTTAAATAGCATTGCCTGATCTGAGTCAACACCTATAATATACTTGCCTTTCTCAACTGCTGCTTCAACACATCCAAGTCCTGCTTGCTCAGCAGCTGGGAATGTAATATCAACACCTTGTGCAAACTGAGCTAAAGCAGTTTCTTTACCCTTTGCGGTATCATCCCATGACCCTATATATGATACAAATACCTTGATATCAGGTTCAACTGACTTAGCACCTTCAATATATCCTACTAGGAAGTCGCTAATAATAGGATGCTCACTTCCTCCGATGAATCCTATCTTTTTATCAGGATTTGCATACTCCATATCGGATGTTGTAACTAATGCCGCTAATACTCCTGCCAAATATGAACCTTCGTTTTGTTTATAGCTTATTGAATATACGTTTTCATTTAGACCCTTCTCTATTTCTGTATCAAAAAGTATAAATTTTTGATCTGGGAATTCGTTTGCAACAGACTGAACAACTTCCTTTGCATTAGATCCATTAGTTATAATAATGTCGTATTTCCCTTCTTCAGATAAGTCCATAAAAGTTGGTTCCCATTTAGTTTGGTCTCTTCCTACCTCAATAATCTTAGTATTAAATCCTAATTGCTCATTGATTTTTTTGATACCTTCTGCTGCTGAGTCATTAAATGATTTATCTCCTAATTGACCTGTAACAACAAAGACAACACTTGGCTTCTTATCAACGGCTTGAGACTCACTAGGCTTCTCTTCACCTCCTGTTGAACATCCAGCCAGTAAAAGTCCTAGTATTAGCATTAATGATATTAGTTTTTTCATAGTATCTCTCCTTTTTTTAAAAATTTTCCCCCGTAAATTTTAATTAATGGTAGTTCATTTGGATACTTTGAAGCTTGAAACATAAATACTATACAGCTTAACATCACACCCCTCACATCTTGTATACTTGTCCATACAAGTTATTTTTTTAAAAAAAACCTACAGAGATTCAAGCAGATCTCTATATTATAGGCTTTTTAATGGACTAATCAATCCTAGTTAACAATTTAAATTCTACATTTGGACCGTAAATAATATTAACTTTTTCTATTTCTACACCTGTATCACTGAATACTACAGCCTTTGATTGCAGCAGTGGGGTATCATTCTCAACTTTAAAAATTTCACTTGTTTTGCTGTCACTCAATATAGGGTATATACCTAGCTCAACATTAGTGGGAAATATACTGTACTCTTCTCTAATGACATTATATAACGATTGTTTTTCAAAGTTATGTTTGTTGATATTTGGAAATATATCTAGGGGTAAGTAGGATGTATCAATTGTTAAAAACTCTTCTTCATCCTCCTTAACACCGCGTGCCCTAACAAGTTTATAGTATTTTTTTTCATTAATATTAATAAAATCTTCTTCCAATATCCTTGAAATTGGTACTTTATTTTTCCTTTTAAGGAAGTCAGTAAACCCGCCAAAGTTCCACATACTGTAATTTACCTGGCGCAAGCTAACAAAAGTCCCTTTACCGTGTTCACTTCTTAGTAAACCTTCACCAATCAAATTAGAAATTGCTTTTCTTACAGTCGTCCTAGTAATATTGTATTGTTTACTAAGCTGAGTTTCTGACGGTATCATTTCTCCTTGTTGATATTTACCCTTTACTATATCATCTTTAATTATTCTTTGAAGCTGCATATATAATGGTATAACATGATTCTTCTTTAACATCGAAAGCCACCTTGTCCACTTGTCTATACAAGTTGTAATAATTATTCATAGTTTATCAAATATTGTGACAATAGTCAATAAATTTTTAATGGACATCTAATAAAGTCTCCTATGTATACTTCCATAGAAGACTTTATTTTTGTATTAAAATCAGCCTGTGCCTATTATTTCTTCTTTAATCTTTTCATCATTTCTTTTATCTTCTTTTCCTGCCCATTATCACTTAACTCATAGTATGTTGTTCCTACTAATTCATCGGGAAGGTACTGCTGCTCAACATAATTATTGGGGTAGTCATGGGGATATATGTATCCTAATCCATGTTTCAATTTTTTTGCGCCTTTATAATGTCCATCCCTCAAGTGGAGAGGCACTTGTCCTATTTTCTTATTCTCAACATCACTTAGTGCCTTTTTTATCCCAACATAGCTGCCATTACTTTTAGGGGAAATGGCTACATATGCAGCTGCCTGGGATAATATTATCCTTGCTTCAGGCATACCTATAAACTGAACTGCCTGGGCAGCATTGTTTGCAAGGATAAGGGCATGGGGATTGGCATTCCCTACATCCTCAGAGGCAGCTATAACTATCCTTCTGGCAATAAACACAGGATCTTCTCCTGCATAAAGCATTCTAGCAAGATAATGCAATGCAGCATCGGGATCGGATCCCCTCATACTCTTTATAAATGCGGAAACTACATCGTAGTGATAATCTCCATCCTTATCATATTTGATTGCTTTCTTCTGCATACATTCCTTGATTACTTCTATATCTATATCTATTTTTCCCTCTTCATTCATATCAGTGGTCAAGGTTGCTAGTTCCAAAGCATTTAATGCTCTTCTTGCATCTCCCCCTGCCACACTAGCAAGAAATTCCAATGCATCTTCCTGTAAACTTACATTATATAATCCAAGTCCTTTTTCATCATCTTCTATTGCTCTTTTGATTATCCTCTTAATATGTTCTTCATCTAGGGGTTCTAGCTTGAATAACATCGATCTAGAAATCAATGCATTATTTACCTGAAAAAATGGATTTTCAGTTGTGGCGCCTATTAATATTAATGTTCCATTTTCTACACTAGGTAACAATCCGTCCTGCTGAGCCTTATTAAACCTATGTATCTCATCTAAAAATAGTATGGTTCTTTTATTGTACATACCAAGCTGATTTTTTGCTTCCTTAACTACTTCCTTTAAATCCTTTACACCGGAGGTTACCGCATTTAGCTGTACAAAGTTCGATTTGGTAGTATTTGCAATAATCCTTGCAAGGCTTGTCTTACCGGTACCAGGAGGTCCATATAGGATTATTGAGGTAATCCTGTCAGCCTTGATTGCTCTCCAAAGGAGTTTTCCAGGTGCCAGTATATGTTCTTGTCCAACATATTCCTCTAGATTTCTGGGTTTTAGGCGCTCCGCTAAGGGTGAGTCCTTCTTTAGTTTTTCTTGTCTCTGTATCTCAAATAAATCCATCTTACATCACCTTTATCATTTCTCGCTTAAATAAGCAAAATTTTTCTATATACATCATTGTATCAAATTTTATCCCTAATAAAAACTCAGTAGTATAGAGGAGACTATTGAAAAGCCAGTTTTTTCACTGTAGCGTGGAAAATTATCAAAAAAAATTAAAACCATAAGAAAAATTTCTAATGGTTTTAATCACATGACTTTAATAATGTAGACTCTTCTATTATATATATTACTCTTTAATCCACTCCATCATACTTCTAAGTTCTTTACCCACCTCAACTATCGGGTGCTCAAGCTCTCTTCTCTTAATAGCATTGAACATTGGTCTGTTCATGTTGTTTTCTGATAGCCAATTCTTTGCAAATTGACCTGTTTGTATTTCATGAAGAACTTTCTTCATTTCCTTACGTGTCTCGTCTGTTATAACTCTTCTACCAACCATGTAATCCCCGTACTCTGCTGTATCACTTACACTGTATCTCATCTTTTCAAATCCACCCTCATAAAGAAGGTCTACAATAAGCTTTAGTTCATGTAGGCATTCAAAGTATGCAATCTCAGGTTGATATCCTGCTTCAACTAGAGTATCAAAGCCAGCCTTTATTAGCTCTGTTGCGCCACCACATAATACAGCCTGCTCTCCAAATAGATCTGTCTCAGTTTCTTCTTGGAAAGTAGTCTCTATAACACCTGCTCTAGCTGCTCCTATTCCACTAGCATATGCAAGTGCTAAGTCCTTAGCCTTACCAGTATAATCTTGATAAATAGCTATTAGCGCAGGTACACCCTTTCCTTCTTGATATACTCTTCTTACCAAATGTCCAGGTCCCTTTGGTGCAACCATGAAAACATCTACGTTGGCTGGAGGCACTATCTGCGTGAAATGTATGTTGAAGCCATGGGCGAAAACTAAAGCATCTCCTTCCTCTAGGTTAGGCATGATACTCTCCATATATATACTTCTTTGTTTTTCATCTGGTACTAAAATCATTATTATATTACTCACCTTAGCCGCCTCAGCAACCTCCATAACCTCTAGTCCACTTTCTTTAACTCTTTCCCAAGACTTGCTTCCTTTATATAGTCCAACTACAACGTCTACTCCACTTTCCTTTAGGTTCAATGCATGGGCATGCCCCTGACTTCCAAAACCAATAACTGCTACCTTTTTTCCTGCAAGCATTTCCTTGTTTGCATCCTTATCATAATACATCTTTGCCACTATAAGTTCCTCCTTATATTATCTGATTAATTTATATATGATGTTTATTTAAAACATATATCTAACTTTATGATGCTCTTTCTTCCTTATCCATCAGTCCTATTTCATCGGCCATTTTATTGACGGCACTGATGTATGCTCTTATACTAGCCTCCACTATATCTGTACTAAGCCCTCTTCCTCTATACATCTTGCCATCATGGCTGATCTTAACCATTGCCTCACCTTGAGCGTCCTTCCCCTCTGTAACAGAGTGAAGTCCATAATCTTCAAGGACTAGATTTACTCCTACGATTTTTTCTATTGCCTTAAAGGCTGCATCTACTGGCCCATCTCCCATTGATGCTTCTTCAACCAGTTTATCATCGATTCTTAAAGCTATTGAAGCCGTTGATGTAATTACATTTCCACTGTTAATCACAAAATTCTCTAGTTCATAGGTCTTTGGTGTTTCTATAGAATCACCTGCTACTATGGCTTCAATATCCCTGTTGTAAACATCCTTCTTCTTATCTGCCAAGTCCTTAAATTTCTTAAAGGCTTTAACTAATTCTTCATCTGTCAAGGTATATCCTAAAGAGTTAACTCTTTCTAGGAATGCATGTTTACCAGAGTGTTTGCCCAGAACCATCTTATTTGTAGTTAACCCTACGGATTCCGGTGTCATGATTTCATAGGTGCTTCTTTCTTCCATTACACCATGTTGATGGATTCCAGATTCATGGGCAAATGCATTAGCCCCTACGATTGCCTTATTAGGCTGTACTTGAACACCTGTTATGGTACTCAAAAGCTTACTTGAACGCATTATTTGAGTTGTGTCGATATTACAATCTAAATCCAAGATATCTCTTCTAGTGTTTATGGCCATTACAATTTCTTCAAGGGCTGCATTCCCTGCCCTTTCACCAATACCGTTAATGGTACACTCAAATTGAGTTGCACCGGCCCTTGCCGC
Source organism: Wukongibacter baidiensis (assembly GCF_050888315.1). NCBI lineage: Bacteria > Bacillati > Bacillota > Clostridia > Peptostreptococcales > Caminicellaceae > Wukongibacter > Wukongibacter baidiensis. The sequence goes on along the minus strand of NZ_CP138202.1, from coordinate 3,973,207 downwards.
AGCTATTGTATTTGCAACAGCAAGACCCAAGTCATTATGGCAATGTACAGATATCTCTGCTTTATGCATATTTGAGGTGTTCTCTCTTATTTTAGTTATGAAGTCATAATATTCATCAGGAGTTGTGTATCCCACTGTATCTGGTATATTTATTACAGTCGCTCCCGCTGCTATAACCTTTTCAAATAATCTTGATAGGAATATAGGATCACTTCTTGTACCATCCTCTGCAGAGAATTCAATATCTTCACAGTATTTTTTTGCATGTTTAACCATACTAACTGCTCTTTCAATTACATCCTCTGGGTCCATTTTCAATTTATACTTCATATGAATATCTGAAGTAGCTATAAATGTGTGAATCCTTGGTCTTGCAGCATATTTTACTGCTTCCCATGCATAATCTATATCCTTTGGTAGTGTTCTAGCTAAACTTGCTACTGTACAGTCCTTTATAGTCTTTGCAATCTCCTTAACTGAGATAAAGTCACCTTCTGAAGCAATGGCAAAGCCTGCTTCGATTATATCTACCTTCAAAAGTTCTAATTGCTTAGCCATTTGTATCTTTTCCTGAAGATTCATACTGCATCCAGGTGATTGCTCTCCATCTCTTAATGTCGTATCAAAAATCTTAATTATCTTCCCCATTTAAATTCTCCCCTTCACATTTAGAATAGTTTGTAGCTCTGATTTCTAAGTTCTAAGTTTTAGATTCTAAATTCTAATTTTCAAGTTCTAAGTTAAGACCATCCTATTAGGACACTATCTTCTGTTCTTTTTTACATACTCTACGTGAGGTATGAATCTTTTTATATTAGTTTGGTTGTCATGACATTTTACTTTTAAAAAAACAAAAACCTCGACCTTAAATATATAAATTTAAGGACGAGGTAAATTTCCACGTGGTACCACCTTATTTGTTTTTGAATAATCAAAAACCACTCATTTCAGGTTCAATCAAACCCTAGCCGATAATGGGGCATACCATCTATCTCCTATAAGTATTTCAGAGATGCAGCTCAGGAGTGAGTAGTATTTTTACTACAGTATCGGTTCACAGCGACCACCGACTCTCTGAAACTGCCTTCGCAAAATACGCTCTCCATCATTGCTTTTTCGCTTTGTAATTTCCAGGTATTGTATTGTATCTTAACAAATCGAATTTCAAATGTCAATAGGTTTTTTGAAAAAATATCGAAGTTTATTTATTTTTATGCATAAACAATTTTTTACATCACGAAAAAATTTTTTCACCTAATTTTTATATTATGAATAAATTTGCATAATTTTGAAAATATTTTGTTGACTTTGAGGCTTGTTTTTTGTTACAATACTTGTTAATTATCTTCGTAAGGGCAAAGATGATAGAAATCTCTTTGTCGGTTCTAAATTCTAAGTTCTAGAAATACAGGTTTTAAACTAAGTTTATTAAAAAGACTTCACTATTACGGGCATAGCTAGAAAGCGACTAAAAAGTATTGACCAATTTTTGTCACGAAATCCAATAATTAAGAAGGTGATATTTTGAAGGTTTCAAATGCTATTGTAAAATGTCTAGAAAATGAAGGTGTGGATATTGTTTTCGGCTATCCTGGTGCAGCTGTATTTCCAATATATGAATCTTTAAGAAATTCTGATATAAGACATGTCCTAGTTAGACATGAGCAAGGAGCAGCCCATGCTGCCAGTGGTTTTGCAAGAACCAAAGGTACCGTTGGTGTATGTATGTCTACATCTGGCCCCGGTGCTACAAATTTAATTACTGGTATTGCCACAGCCTATATGGACTCTATACCTCTTGTGGCAATAACTGGCCAAGTAAATACAACGGCCATAGGTAAAGATGTTTTCCAAGAGGCAGACGTTGTAGGTTCTACCGAACCATTTACTAAATATAACTATCTTGTTAAAGATGCTAACGATATACCAAGAATATTTAAAGAGGCTTTTTATTTAGCTTCTACAGGAAGGCCAGGTCCTGTACTTATAGATATACCTCTTGATGTTCAGATGCAAAGTATAAATTTCTCTTACCCTGATTCTGTAGATATAGTTGGATATAAGCCTACCTATGTAGGCCATGCGGGTCAAGTGAAAAGAGCTCTTAAAAGACTTAAAACCAGCAAAAAACCTTTGATTTGTGTTGGAGGCGGAATATTGTGCTCCGAAGCGTCTAAGGAGCTTGAGATTTTTGCTGAAAAATCAAAGATACCCGTTGTGCATACCCTAATGGGTATTGGTGCTCTTACCTCGGATTCCGATTATTATGTAGGCATGGTAGGATCCCACGGTCACTCCTATGCCAATAGGGCTGTAACGGAGACAGATTTATTAATGATTATAGGTGCTAGGGTCGGCGATCGTGCTACAGCTGGCTTCAAGCTTACAAATAAAGATCTTTCTATTATTCATATTGATATTGACCCTGCTGAGATTGGTAAAAATCTAGATACTACCATTCCAGTTGTTGGCGATGCAAAGAATATTTTAAATCAATTTATTGAAAAGGTTGAACCCCTTGATACCGATGAGTGGATTCAGAGAATTAACTCCCTTAAAGAAAATGTAGTGGAGAAATTTGGAGGCAAGGATACCTTCGTCAATCCAAAGGAAGCATTGAAAACACTATCTAGTATAGTTCCTGGCAACGCAATCTTTACCGTTGATGTTGGTCAGAATCAGATTTGGGCTGCTAGAAATTTAGTGGTGAATGGCGATAGGAAATTCTTAACTTCTGGAGGCCTCGGAACTATGGGCTACAGTCTTCCTGCAGCTATAGGGGCTAAGCTAGCAGACCCAGCTAGAAAAGTTATATGCAGCCTAGGTGATGGCAGTTTTCAAATGTCCCTAGGAGAATTAGCAACCTTACGTGAGTCAAACCAAAATATTACAATACTACTCTTTAACAATAACAGACTAGGAATGGTTAGAGAACTTCAGGATATCAAAGTTGGAAAGGGTAAATATTTTGGAGTAGATTTTACTGCTAATCCAGATTTTATGAAGATAGCTGATGCCTATGGTCTAAAAGGCCTAAGAATATCTTCAAATGAAGAACTAGAAGCAGCTCTAGATACTGCCTTAAACAGCGATGACAGCTATATCATTGAATGTCTAGTAGATCCAAGTATCTTTAGTATCCTATAGGGAAGGGGGAATTCATATGAGTAAGCACATTCTATCGGTTTTAGTACAAAACCACTCTGGAGTATTAAGTAGAATTGCAGGTTTATTCAGTCGTAGAGGCTACAATATAGACAGTCTTACTGTAGGTGTTACTGAAAATCCAAGTATTTCTCGAATGACCATCGCAGTTACAGGCGATGACTATATTCTTGAACAGATGACTAAGCAATTAAATAAGCTCATAGATGTTATCAAGGTCGTGGAGCTTAAGCCAGAAAAATCTGTTCATAGAAATCTTGTATTGATTAAGGTTAAAGCAAACGCCAAAGAAAGAACTGCTATCAACGAAACAGTTAATATTTTTAGAGCAAATATAGTAGATATCTCATCGGAAACCCTAACTGTAGAGTTAACCGGTGATTCTGGAAAAATATCTGCATTCATAGATGTTATAAAGCCCTTCGGGATACTTGAGTTAGTCCGTACAGGGTTTACAGGCATCCAAAGAGGCGGTTCTCAAATTACTGATTAGACCCCGGATCATTCATGGAAATTTAAAGCTCTGATACGTCTTTTCAAACTTTCTGTAAATAATCCGGGTAATATTACATTTTTTTATATATTCAAATATTTTGCTTGTTTTAGAATTTTTTGAATTATTTGTTGACAATCAAAAAGCTCGTTGTTATAATTTGAATAATTATAATATGAGATTCATAGAGATTCAGGAAAGACTATTAATTCATATACATCAAAAACTCTTAGAATCACTGAGCATCTGTATATATATAAACGCTATGACGGAGACTGGTATTTTATATTAATAGTTCTAGAGAGTCGGTGGTTGCTGGAAACCGATACTATCTATAAAATGCATATCACTCCCGAGCTGTGTCCTTGAACAGAGTTTTAGTAAAGGATAACGATTAGCCCCGTTAAAGGCTTAGGTTTGTTAGAACTGAAAAAGAGGTGTCCTTGTTTTAGGATACAATTAAGGTGGTACCGCGGGTAAATACTCGTCCTTGAATATTAAATTCAAGGGCGTTTTTTTATTACTTTTTTTAATAACACTCTGGCCAGAAACAAAAGATTCAATACACCTAAGATTTTATTTATTTACTTTCGTTCACTAACAATTCTTCATAAAAACTAGAAAGGAGGTTTTATTTTGAGCAACAAAATAAAGATATTTGATTCTACCCTCAGAGATGGAGCACAAGGGGAAGGTATTTCCTTCTCGGTTAATGATAAATTAAAGATTGTTGCTACACTGGATAGCTTAGGTATTACCTATATCGAGGCCGGTAATCCTGGTTCGAATGTCAAGGATTTGGAATTCTTTGAAAGGCTGAGATCTGTAGAACTAAAAAATTCTAAAATCGTTGCCTTTGGAAGTACTCGAAGAAAAGGTATCTCTGCCAGTGAAGATACTAATGTAGCATCACTAATGGAGGCTAATACTCCTGCAATAGCAATTTTCGGTAAGTCTTGGGATTTTCATGTGACGGATATTATCAAAACTAGTTTAGATGAAAACTTAAATATGATCTACGATACAATCCTTTACTTAAAGGAAAATGGTAAGGAGGTCATATTTGATGCTGAGCATTTTTTTGATGGTTATAAATCAAATCCTGAATATGCTTTAAGTGCTCTAAAAGCTGCTGTAGATGGCGGTGCAGATTCAATAGTTCTGTGTGATACCAATGGTGGTACCTTCCCAGGTGATATATACGAGATTACAAGAAAGGTTTCTGATACATTTGATGTTGAGGTTGGAATTCATTGTCACAATGACTGCGGCATGGCTGTAGCCAACTCAGTCATGGCTGTAAAAGCAGGAGCTACTCACGTTCAGGGAACATATATTGGATTCGGTGAGAGATGCGGCAATGCAAATCTTTCAACCATAATAGCAAATCTGCAGTTAAAGATGAACCTAGAGTGTATACCAGAGGATAAGCTACAGAAGCTTACCACCTCGGCAAGGTATATTGCAGAGATAAGCAATCTGAAACTAGTTCATGGCATGCCCTATGTCGGCAGCGGCGCTTTCGCCCATAAGGGTGGAATGCATATAGATGGTGTTTTAAAGGCTTCAAGCTCCTTTGAACATGTTTCCCCGGAGCTTATTGGTAACCGTAGAAGATTCTTAATGTCGGAGGTCTCAGGAAAAAGTACTGTACTTCCTCTTATTAAAAAAGTTGATAGCACAATATCAAAGGATTCTCCCGAAGCTCAAGAAATCATAGATAAGCTTAAGGAGCTTGAGCATGAAGGTTATCAATATGAAGGTGCAGAGGCTTCCTTCGAACTGGTTATACGTAAGTTCCTTGGCAAGCACACCTCTCCTTTCCAGATAGATTCCTTTAAAACTATCGGTGAACACTCTGTTCTTAGCAATGATTTTATGGCTTCAAGTATCATCAAAGTTATAGTTGATGATCAAGAGGAAATCACTGCTGAGCAAGGAAATGGACCAGTAAATGCTCTTAACAAGTCTCTGCGGAAGGCTTTAGAGATATTCTATCCTCAGTTAAAAGAAGTTCACTTGACTGACTACAAGGTTAGGGTTTTAGATGCTGAAAATGCTACATCGGCAAAGGTTAGAGTTTTAATAGAGTCTACCGATGGCAAGGAGTCTTGGACTACCGTCGGTGTATCAACTGATATCATCGAAGCAAGCTTAATAGCTCTGAGAGATTCTATTGAGTATAAATTGATAAAGTAAAATAAAGGTTAAATTAGATTAAAGGAGGTCATCAAAATGGGTATGACTATGACACAGAAAATACTAGCGGCCCACGCAGGACTTGAAAAAGTAAATGCTGGGCAGTTTATTCAGGCAAATCTTGATTTGGTTTTAGGTAATGATATTACTACTCCTGTAGCTGTTAATGAGTTTAATAAGATGAATAGAAGTGAGGTTTTTGATAAGAACAAGATTGCTATTGTTCCTGATCACTTTACTCCTAGTAAGGATATTAAGTCTGCTCAGCAGTGTAAGTGTATTAGGGAGTTTGCCTATGATAAGGAGATTAAGAACTATTTTGAAATAGGAGAGATGGGTATTGAGCATGCTCTTATTCCTGAGAAGGGTTTAGTTGTTCCCGGTGATGTGGTTATCGGTGCCGATTCCCATACCTGCACCTACGGTGCTCTTGGTGCTTTTTCTACTGGAATCGGTAGTACTGATATGGCTGCTGGTATGGCTACGGGTCAGTGCTGGTTTAAGGTTCCTAGTGCTTTAAAGTTTGTTTTGTCTGGTAAGCTAAGTAAATGGGTAAGCGGTAAGGATGTTATTCTTCATATCATCGGTATGATAGGCGTTGATGGTGCTCTTTATAAGTCTATGGAGTTTGTTGGAGAAGGCCTTAAGAATTTATCTATCGATGATAGGTTTACTATTGCTAATATGGCTATTGAGGCCGGTGCTAAGAATGGGATATTCTTGGTTGATGATATTACTTTAGATTATGTAAAAGAACACTCTACTAAGGAATATACTGTTTATGCTCCCGATGAGGATGCTGTATATGATGAGGTTTATGAGATTGATTTGTCTTCTATTAGACCTACTGTTTCCTTCCCTCACCTACCGGATAATACCCGCACTATTGATGAGGCTAAGGGTGTAAAGATAGATCAGGTTGTTATTGGTTCCTGTACTAATGGTCGAATCAGTGATCTTAGGGTTGCTGCTAAGATTTTAGATGGTAAGAAGGTTGCTAAGGGTATTAGGACTATTGTCTTCCCTGCTACGCAGAAGATATATTTACAGGCTCTTAAGGAAGGGTTGATTGAAATTTTTGTTAAGGCTGGCGCCGTTGTGAGTACTCCTACTTGTGGTCCATGTCTTGGAGGCCATATGGGAATCCTCGCCGAAGGCGAAAGGGCTGTTGCTACTACTAATCGTAATTTCGTTGGTAGGATGGGACACCCTGAGTCGGAGGTATATTTGGCAAGTCCAGAGGTTGCGGCAGCATCTGCTTTGACAGGTGAGATTACTAATCCAGAGGAAATAGTGTAGGAGGTTATTGACATGAAGAAAAAGGGTATGGTTTTTAAGTATGGTGATAATGTAGATACTGATGTTATTATTCCTGCAAGGTATTTGAATACTTCTGATCCTAAGGAGCTGGCAAAGTATTGTATGGAGGATATTGATGATAGCTTTGCGTCTAAGGTAAAAAAGGATGATATTATTGTTGCCCATAAGAATTTTGGGTGCGGTTCTTCTAGGGAGCATGCTCCTATTGCTATTAAGGCTTCTGGGGTGTCATGTGTTATTGCTGCTACTTTTGCTAGGATTTTTTATAGAAATTCTTTTAATATTGGGCTTCCTATTCTTGAGTGCGAGGAAGCTGCCTATGATATTGAATCCGGTGATGAGGTTGAGGTTAATTTCAGTACTGGAGAGATTTTTAATTTGACTAAGGATAAGACCTACAGGGCTGAGCCCCTTCCTGAGTTTATGCAGGAGATTATTAGTAAGGATGGACTGATTAATTATATTTCTGAAAGGGATTCATAGTATTTATTTCGGTGGGAGGATATGATAATGAAGTATAAGATAGCTGTTATTCGTGGTGATGGGATCGGTCCTGAGATAATCGATCAGGCCCTTCTTGTTCTTGAGAAAATTGGTGAGGTTTATGGTCATAGTTTTATTTTTACTGAGGTTTTGGCAGGTGGCTGTGCCTATGATGTAAAGGGTACTCCTCTTCCTACGGAAACCGTTGAGATTTGTAAGGGCAGCGATGCTGTTTTACTAGGCGCTGTTGGTGGTCCTAAGTGGGATGATCTTCCTGGTCATTTAAGACCCGAGAAGGGTCTTCTGCAGATTAGGAAGGAGCTTGGTCTTTATGCCAATATTCGTCCTGCTGTTCTTTATGATCCTCTAAAGGAGGCTTGTCCTCTAAAGCCTGCGCTTATTGAGGGTGGCTTTGATATTTGTGTGGTTCGTGAGCTGACTGGTGGTATTTACTTTGGTGAAAGAGGCCGAACAGAGAGTGATATGGGCGAGGCTGCCTATGATACTGAGCTTTATAGTGTAGGTGAGGTTGATAGGATAACTAGAAAGGCCTTTGAGATTGCTAGAAAAAGAGGAAAACTAGTTACTAATATCGATAAGATGAATGTTCTTGAGAGTTCAAGGCTTTGGAGGGAGACTGTTAATGGTATCGCTGGGGAGTATCCCGATGTTACTTTAAATCATATGCTTGTTGATAATGCAGCTATGCAGCTTATTCGTGATCCAAAGCAGTTTGATGTTGTGGTAACTACTAATATGTTTGGTGATATTTTATCCGACGAGGCAAGTATGCTTACGGGTTCTATTGGAATGCTTCCATCGGCAAGCCTTGGGGAAGGCAAGTTTGGTTTATATGAGCCTATTCACGGTTCTGCTCCTGATATTGCTGGTCAGGATAAGTCAAATCCCCTTGCTACGATTTTATCTACTGCAATGATGCTTAGATACTCCTTTGATTTAGAAAAAGAAGCAGATGCTATAGAGAAGGCTGTGGAAAAGGTTCTTAATGATGGGTATCGTACTGGGGATATTTACAGTGATGGTACTAAGTTGGTTGGCACAAGGGAAATGGGCAGACTAGTTGTTGAGAACTTATAGTTAGGGTGTCTCAGAATGGCGAATTTCTTCGTTATTTCAAATTCCACCGACTTGGCACGTACACAAGTACTAGCCAAGCCGTTGAAATTTAAAAACCTCGAACTTCATCCATTCTGAAACACCCTGGGGCTGAACTCATGAGATAACTTCATGAGACAGCCCCTATAATTATAGTAATCGTTATTAAGCCATATAAATATATAGCTCCTAAATCTGGCTTAAAAAGTTGTGCAGTTAGCTATCAGCTATCAGCGATTAGCCCAATACATTTCCTATCCAAACAATATACTGCCATTTGTCTTTGCAAAATCTATGAAACTGTCATTCTTAGCTATAGCACTATACTCTCCACCTACACCTTTAATGCTTTCTATTACATTGTTTAATTCAAATAATACTCCAACGTCTAGACTCTTTGCATCCCCAAAATCCAAAACGATATTTAAAGGTTTTATAAATAGAAATCCATTTATGGCAAGCTTTAAGGATTGAAAGTTCTCATTGTCGATGGTTTCATTTATGTTAATGATAAATTTCCCCATATTATTTTCAATACTAAAGGGCTGAACTGGTTCTTTTACTTCCAGATTATCCTTTTCATATTCTTTTTCTTCAATGGCTTGATCTAACCCTTCGGTAATTAACACTTCATCAACGATCTTTATGACTTTTTCCTTTGTTATTGGCTTTAATATGTAATGCTTTGCACCATTGTTTAAGGCCTCAAAAACCTTTCTCTTCTGATCCAAAGCACTTATCATTATTATCTTTGCCTCAGGATTTTCTCCAGCGATTTGCTTGCAGGCTTCGATACCATCCATAGTTGGCATCGTTATGTCCATAGTAACTAAATCCGGCTTAGTCTCTTTATAGGCTATTACCGCTTGCTTACCATTTGATGCTTCTCCAGCTATGGTATGGCCTTCCTTTGTGAGTATATTTTTCAAATTTTTTCTCATTATGAACGAGTCATCTACTATTAAGATACGTGCCATAGGTCATCCTCCTTATTGTTCATAGATATTATACTAAGATTAAGTTTGTATCCATTATTCGCCAGTTCTATCGCCATCATGTTAGAGTCAATATTCTTGATAGAAGCCCCTTTATAACACAATATTGTAGGCGATCCAATATTCACAATCTGATCCATTTCATCGAAGCTCTTTACAGAGTTTCCTATTATAATATTTGAGCTTTCTGCAACCACATCATCCAAGCATTCAGCTTCCTCTTCAGGGGTTAATTCATCTATTACAAAACTCTTTACCAGCTTTTTAGCTAACTCTTCGTTGATGCTCAGGGCAAAAATCGCGTTAAAATCTCCTTTGATATTTATTAGTACGGTTATCTTATTTAAATTGATTTTATCTACTCTTTTGTATTCCTCATAGAGAGGCTCTAGATTAATCGATGTTTGATCCTTTATATATCTGATACTGGTTTCAGCAAGAGAATTTAAGATTGTCTCGATAGATAAGTACTTAAAGTTCTCTTTACGGGTGATGGGTAAAGTAAATATAAAGCTTGTCCCTATTCCCTTCTCAGTTACAACCTCAAATTTTCCTTCTATCTTCTCTAATTCATTTTTTACGGCTGCAAGTCCAACACCTCTACCAGATATCTCGGTAATCTCTGTCTCCGTTGAGAATTCATCCATAAAAATTGCTTCTAATAATTTATTTTCATCTAAATCCTCTATTTCATCCTGAGAATAAACATTATTTTCCCATAGCTTTCTGCGTACTTTATCAAAGTTTATACCTCTTCCATCGTCAGAAATAGTTATCTTCACATAATCCTTCTGATCTTCTATCTTACATCCGATAAGGCCTATTTCGCTTTTTTCCGTTAGATATCTTTCTTCTGGCTCTTCAATCCCATGGTCAACGCAGTTTCTAAAAACATGCACCAAGGACTTTATAAAATCGCTATAGTACTTAGGATCAACTAGAACTTCGTCTCCACCAATTTCAAAGGGTTTTATTTCTTTTCCCATACGCTGAGATAGCTTTAAAGTGCTTTCTGTATAGCTTCTCAATAATTCCTTTAATGGTTTATATCTGAGTCTTCTTACATCGGATAGTAACTGCTTCTGTTCATATCCAGGTAACATTTTAACTATCTTATTTTCAATTTCAACGATTTTCTGTTTCTTGATTCTAATTATGTCCTTCTGATTGAAAAAGTCCTTGCCTAGATACTCCTCGAAAATCTTAAGGTTTGTACTTAATATATTTTCAAAATCCCTTTGAAGAATTAAATCTTTTATACTATTAACACCTTTTCTACTTAGTTCTTCCTTTTCTTTAGAAAGTCTTGATTCTAGGTCATGAAGCTCGTCTATTATATCATAGATATCAAATTGGCTAAAACTACCCTTAAAGGTATGAATCTGTCTATAGATTTCTGAGTAACATTCTTCAAAACAATCCTCATTTATCAAGGTACAGTATTTGATTGACTTTATAAAATCCTTGAACTCATCTACAAGTTCTACAAATACCTCCTGATTAGAAATAACTTTTACGACCATACTCAATAACCTTCTTTCTTCATTGCGTTGCCTTTCTAGGGCTTTTTTATCGGTAATATCGGTCAGTATAAGCATGAATGTTTTTCCAGACACGGTCATAATATCTTTAACGAGCTTATAGCTTATATGTATGTATCTATTGTTAATCATTATCTCTGTAGGTAACAGGGGTATATATAATTCCACCATTTCTGAATTTTCTTCTTGTAATATTTTATTTAAAATATCATCAAGAAACTGAATCTGCTCGGTATCATCCTGGAATAGAAGCTCAGGGAAATACTTTCCTGCTATATCACTTTTAAAAATACTTCTACATTCTAGGCTATATTCTTGCTTTACCCTGAGATCTGATCCAAATGTTAAAAATCCTTGGCTTACGTTATTAAAGATGTTCTCAAGTTGGCCATTTTTCTGTTCAAGGTCTGCATTTGTTGCGCCAAGCTTAAGAGTCAGACTTTCAAGTTCCTCTTTTTGAGATTCAAGCTCATCCCTTTGGGCCTCCATCTCGTCTTTTTGCTGCTGTAGAAGTTCTGTATACTCCTTCATTTTACACATTATCATGTTTGTAGAGTTTGCCAATTTCTCAATCTCATAGAAGGGCTTCTTAAAGGTTATGGGCTTCCCAAAATTCTCCCCAATTTCCTCTCCTGCTACTTCATCCATCTTATCTTGAAGCTCCTTAAGTGGATCAAGTATAGGCGTTGTAAATAACTTTGTTATAAGCTTACTAAGAACGAGGAGAATGATACAAATAAAAATTATTCCTATCAATAATACTATTATGATATCTCCCAACATCAGATGATTTAAAGACGCCTCTACTACTCCTATTTCTTCATAATTCTGATTATAAATAGGAATTTTTATCCCCATATTATCAATCTGAGTCCTGAGCCATTCCCACTCAGGTAAATCATCTTCATATTTTTTTGTATGCCCACTCTTCCATTTTCCTGTTTCATATAAAGTTTTATCCTTTATTTTTATAGATACTCTTGCATAGTATGTATAAGAATCATTCTCTTCATCAACTAATTCCTTATATAGTTCGTCATTTATCTCTTCAACTTCTCGCAATTCCTTAAGTAATTTTTTTCTATCTCTTAAAGCCTTTGGCGAAAGATCTATGTGTTCATCTACTTGAGTAAAAAAATTTATTCTCAGTGTCTTATCAATATCATTAATCCAATATTTAAACTCTTTTGAGTCAACCCGTAGTTCCTCAATGGAATCTATATTCATATGCTCTAGAAAAGAATCTGAACTTATTTCCTTAACAATCTTTGAGCTAATAAAATATGACATAGTTAATGCAGATCCCTTTAAAATTGCGATACCGCCAAGAAAAATTGCTACACACAAAATCAATATAATACTTATATTCGAATAAGAGATAACTCTAAAGATCCTTTTCTTAAGCGATCGTTTTTTAATCTTTTTTATTTCCTTTTTTGTATGACTATCATGATTTTTCATCCTCTGGATCTCCTTCAACATACTTTCTTGTGTATAGATTTATATACATTACATATACTCAAACAATTCCCTTAACTAATTTTATCAAATTTTGTAGATAAATATGAACAATTTTGATATAATTTTATGAAAAATGGAGAATTTTGCTATAAAGTCAGATTAAGGAGTATGAAAATGGAATCAAATAATATTCTTTTACTTTCAAATGATCTCTCTATATATAATTCAATCAAAAAAAGCTTAGATAAATTAGATGTATCCATACATAGGATATCTCCTCAAAATCTAATGCTTACAATTTATAAGCTTGATGGAAAAATATTAATAGTAGATTTAGATGATTATAGAGAGTCCGTAACTGAAATAATCAGCTCAATCCAGGCATATGACTTTTTGCCAGTTATATATATTTTTTCATCCCCGGATGCAACAGAATTTGAGGAAGCTCTAGATTCAGAGGTAGTTATACATAAATCTATACTTCACTATGCACTACCAAATATAGTAAAACAATCCCTTACATTTAAACAAAAGCTTGATCATACCACTGAATCCTATCATGCAATGGATTCGATATATGGTATTACTGATAATTTACTAAGTAAATATATTAGCAGCAAGGGACTTATTTATGATGATTTCATAAAAAAACTATTAACAAATGTATTTACCTCTAACCCTTTTATCTCAAATTCTCCATCAATAGTGTTACTTACTTCTATGGAGCATGATAAATCAAAAACTGAGATCTATAGGCTCTCTGAAGGATTAATAATCAAAGATGATGAACCTATAGTTTTAAATAATGCCGGTTCTCCCTATTATAATATTACTCTGGAAAATGAGTTTTTCTTTAATTGTCATTTAGGAGAATTGTCTGATATAGAAGACTATCGTATGCTTTTTAATAAGGAAATTTTAGCAACGCTCCCACAGCTTAATAATATTTGTGGTTATGTTACAACGAATATAGCTATGATTGGTTTGAATTACCAGAGTCCATTATCTAGCTTTGAAGCCGATATTATTAAAGGCCTATGTGTTGAGTGTAATCTATTTGAAAATATTCACACAAGAATTAACGAAGTGAACGATGCCTTTGTCTACACAACAAATGCTCTTGCCAGGGCGGCAGAAGCCAATGACGACGATACTGGCAATCATATCAAGAGGGTAAATGAGTATTCAAGGCTTATAGCAGAATCTCTAGGTATGGATGATGACTTTATAAGCACTATACATTTTTCTGCTCAAATGCATGATGTAGGGAAAATCCATATTCCTAGAAACATAATATGTAAGGCTGGTAAGTTAACCGATGAAGAGTTTCATATGATAAAGAGACACCCTATTCATGGGGCTAAGATAATCGGCGACTCTCCTCATCTTAAAATGGCTAAGGAAATTGCTCTTTATCACCATGAGCGCTATGATGGTACAGGTTATCCTAGGGGCGTGAAGGGAGAAGAGATCCCTATGTCTGCTAGAATTGTGGCCCTTGCAGATATCTATGATGCCCTTAGAAGTAAACGTGCCTATAAACCGGAGTTTAGTCATGATAAGACATATGATATTATTATAAATGGAGATGGAAGAGTTATGCCTGGCCACTTTGATTCCAATGTTCTTAAGGCTTTTTTAGAAATACATAACAAGATGGATGACATTTATAATACTTATAAATAATATAGAGAAACCATGGGGTAAAATTCCCCATGGTTTTATTTTGTCTGATCAATTTAATTCGGCTTACTTTAATACACCCTTTAAAAAGGCATCCAAAAACTTTTTAATATCTACATCTTTTTTACATTCATATTTATTTAGATGGTTGACTTCAAATGCAAATTGATTGACCCCTCCTATAAAGAATAAAGCAGCCATATCAGTATCTACTTCTTTAAATATACCACTCTCAATTCCTTTATTAATGATGCCTTGAATCAACTTTATTTGTTTACTTCTAAACTCTATATAAACGTCCTTAAGATCTTTACCTATTCCGCTTTTAATGGCTTCTACATGAATTACATGACCAAGGCTTCCATGTTTACATTCTGTATCCAATTGAAGCTTTGTGAGCTCCTCAAGACTACTAATAGGATCAACATTTTCCTCAGCAACACTTTGGATTTGCTCAAAGTACATATTCATAAGACTTTTAACCATCTGATAGAATAAGTCTTTCTTGCTTTTAAAGTACTCATAAATTGTTCCTTTTCCCACATTTGCTCCCTTAGCAATATCTTCGACCTTAGCCTTATGAAAACCATCCCGTTCAAATATAGCTAAAGCAGAAAAGATAATTGCTTCTCTTTTTTTCTTTTTATTATCCATTTTCAAACCTCCGCAGATATCCTGGATATTTACCGTTTATCGTTCGACATATTTTTACATATAATATTATACTATAAACTGCTGTGATTGTGCTGTTCTAATTATCTATAACGGTTTTTTTCTTTAAGATCCTTCTCTTTATAAAGTTGTTAAGATCATCAAAAACAGTGTAGAGTACAGGTATAAATACGAGTGTCAATAGTGTTGAAAGAAGCAGACCGCCTATAACAACTGTAGCCATCGGAGCTTGAGTTTCTGCACCTTCTCCTATACCTAGTGCTAATGGTAGCAGTCCTAAGGCCGTAGTAAGTGTAGTCATGAGTATTGGTCTTAGTCTTATTGGCCCAGCATTAATAATAGCCTCTTTTCTATCCTCTCCAGTCTTTCTACGGGTATTTACATAGTCAACCAAAACAATGGCATTATTTACTACTATACCTGCTAACATGATTATTCCTATAAAGGCAGGTACACTTAAGGTTCTTCCGGTAATGAAGAGACCGAATATACCTCCCGATAGTGCTAATGGAACTGAGAACATAATCGTAAATGGATGAATCAAGGATTCAAATTGCGATGCAATAACCATATACACCAATACTACAGCAAGTAATAGGGCCATAAGTAAATCCTTAAAGGATTTCTGCATATCTTCATTTTGACCACTGATCTCATAGCTGTATCCTTCTGGCATAGAGTATTCAGATAGTACACTCTCAATGTCCTTTGTAATGCTTCCTAAGTCTCTACCAGAAATTTGGCTTGTAACACTAACAACTCTTTCTTGATCATCTCTATTAATAGCAACAGGCCCTCTATCTATAGATATTTCTGCTATCTGGTTTAGGGGAACATCAACTCCTACAGGTGATTTTATAGAGGTCTGACCTAAGTTGGATATACTTTCCTTAAAGATATCATCACCTTTGATGGTTACATCGATTTCTTCTCCATCAAACTTATATTTTGTAGCAGTATTTCCAGAAATCGTTCCCTTTACTGATGATGCAATTTGTGACGCTGTTAAACCGTATTGAGAGGCATTTTTTCTATCTATTCTAATTTGCACCTCTGGAATCCCGTCACTCAAGCTGCTTTTAACCTCTCTGGTTCCTTCTACAGCTTTAATATTCCTTTCTAGGTCATCTCCAATTTTCCCTAGAACATCTATGTCATCACCTTTTATGTCAATGGATATTGGCGCACTTCCGCCACCGCCCATACCTCTAGATGATACTTCTACTGTAATTTCTGCTCCTGGAATATCCCTTACCATGTTTCTTACCTCATCGGCTACCTCATTGGTACTTCTTTCTCTCTCATCTAGATCCTTAAGAACCACATTTACTGTAGCCGTATTAGAACTAGTACTTTCTGAAAGTCTTCCTCCAGTCGCTCCAATTTTAGAAAATACCGTATCTAGCTCTTCAATAACTTGGAGTTTGTCTTCTATATCTAGAACCACCTCATTAGTATTTTCAAGCTCTGATCCCTCTGGTAAAGAAATATTAACGGCAAATTCCCCTTCATCGGTTGTAGGGAAGAATTCTGTACCAACCATACCTATTGAACCCATACTCACTATGAATACTACAACAGCTAAAGCTATTGTTGACTTTCTGTGGCCTAGAGCCCATTTCAATATTTTCTTGTATCTAGATTCTAGTCTAGCAAATACCTTATCAAAGGAATCATATATAAAATCAAAAAGTCTAAATCTACCATGGTGCTCTTTCCCCTGCATTTCATCTACTTTTAGGAACTTAGAACAAAGCATTGGTATAAGGGTTAAAGAAACTATCAACGAGGCACCAAGTGACATTGTTACTGTTAATGAAAACTCTCTAAATAATATTGCTGTAATACCTTCTACGAATACCATTGGAAGGAAAACCGCCACAGTAGTAAGGGTAGAAGCCGTAACTGCCATACCTACTTCCTTAGCTCCCTTAATCGCTGCGTCCTTCCTCGAATAGCCATCCTGCATATATCTATATATATTTTCAAGAACAACTATGGCGTTGTCAACCAGCATACCTACCCCTAATGCAAGACCACCTAGTGTCATCATATTTAGGGTTATTCCGTTGAAATAAATCAGTACGAAGGTAGCGATAACGGAAATCGGTATTGCAGTTCCTATAATAAAGGTAGTTCTCATATTTCTTAGGAACAGATAGAGTATTATTACCGCTAGGGCTGCCCCTACCATGGCATTTTTAATAACATTGTTTATAGACTGCTTGATAAATTCCGATTGGTCCATAACTACAGTTATCTCTAAATCGGGGAATTCACTTCTAAGCTTCTCTATTTCCTCGTTAATCTTATCAGCAACCTGAACTGTATTAGTTCCTGACTGCTTCTGTATTGAAATGTTTATACTCTCTTTACCATTTGTCTTAACTATCGACTCTATATCTTTGTAGTTCATATCAACTTCTGCTATATCAAACAGATAAACAATTCCTCCACTAGGAAGGGTTATTGGGAGGTTTCTTATTTCATCTAGGGATTCAAATTCTCCCATTGTTCTAATGGTTAATTCCTGCTTTCCCTTTCTTACCTCTCCACCAGGTGAATTAAGATTTTCAGCTCTTAATGTTCCAGCTAACTGATCTATTGTAAGGCCATAGCCCTTTAATTTTTCTTCATTTACAACTATTTCGATTTCGTTTTCATAGCCTCCTGAAACATCAACGGAAGCTACCCCTGATAATCTCTCAAGTCTAGGTTGAATCGTATCCTCTCCAATAGCTTGAAGCTTAGCTAGATCGCCACCATTAGACAGTGCCAATTCAACAATCGGAAATGCATTTGGGTCAATTTTTAAAACCATAGGATCATTGGCATCATCGGATAATATACCCTTTACCATATCTACCTTTTCCCTCATCTCTAGTGAGGCAAAATCCATATCCGTTCCATAGGCAAATTCTACAATAACAATAGAGCTTCCCTCAGAGGATATAGACCGTATGTTTTCTATATCGTTCACCGTGGCAACGGCTTCTTCAATAGGTTTAGATATTAATTCCTCTATTTCCTGTGATCCTACACCGCTATAGGATGTAGAAACAATTGCAACGGGTACTTCTATTTCTGGAAATAAGTCAATCGGTAGCTTGCTTAGAGATACTGCTCCTAAAATGATTACAATAAATGTAATCATAGCTATTGTAACTGGTCTTTTAACAGCTAGTTTCGATAGATTCATTATTTATCACCTCTAACTACCTTTACTATTGAACCATTGTCAACATAGTTCTGTCCCTTTACTATTATACTTTCTCCTTTATTTAACCCTTTAAGTATTTCTACGTAGATTCCTGTATCTAATCCAATAGTTACTTCTTTTTCTACTGCCTTATCATTCTCTACCGTATATACAACTAATTTGTTACCTTTTTGTACAACGGCTTCACTCTTTACAGCTATTACATTTTCCTTTACATCGGTATTCAGTTTAATTTTTGCGAACATTCCTGGCTTTATTTTATGTTCGTTATTTTCTATATATATTCTAACGGGATAGAGCTGCGTTCTAGAGTCTGCAGCTGGACTTAATCGATCTATCTTACCAACAAAATTATTGTTAGCAGCTGCTACTTCTAGCACTACTTCCTGATCTAAGTATAGGTCATTAATAATATTTTCCGTAACGTTTATTTCTACATATACTTTATCCATATCTATAATTGTCATTGCAGACTGTGCACTTGAAGCCATTTCGCCTTCTTCAATGTTCACTTCAGATATAATTCCTGATATAGGGGACTTAACCGATGTATCTTTAAGACGGTCTAAGGCCTGTTGATATGAAAGCTGAGCTTGTTCATACTGAGCTTTTACGGCATCTAATGATGCATCTGAAGCAGCTAATTGAGCTTGCTCATATTGATTCTTTGAAACAGCTCCTTGTTCGTATAGCTCTTTGGTTCTTTCAAGATTAAGCTTTGCATTTTGAATGTTTTCCCTCGTTTTTTGATAGTTTGCTTTAGAAGCATCTGCTGCCTTTCTTGCCTGTTCAACCTGCTTTTGTATATCATCTTTATCTAATGTAAACAGTACAGTGTTTTCCTCTACTCTAGTCCCAAGATGGCCATTCATCTTAATAACCTTTCCAGGTACCTCTGGTAAAATCATAACCTCTTTGTCGGCATGAACTTTACCACTAAAAACTATTTCATTTGATATGGTCCTTGTCTGGGTCTCTTCAATTGCTACTGGAGTATAGTTCTCTTGTTTGTTAACCTCCTCTTCTGAAGCCGCGGATTTTTTCCTTCCGCAACCGACCATCATGGTAGTTAGTAATATAATTGCTACAAGTAAAACTGCTATTTTCTTCTTCATTTTTTTCCCTCCAAACTATTATATTTCAAAGCTAGAGCTTAAAGGTCAGATTCATTTTAGAACTGACCGGTCAGTCTGATTCTATTATAATAGTCCTATTTTTAAAAGTCAATTACATCCTTATATTTTGTTTGATATATCATATATTTCGCTTATAATAAATATAAATCATATTATTAAGTCAATTGGAGGATGGTTATGGTTTTATTGGATTTATTAAAAAAGCGTGAAAGCATAAGAAAATATATTGATCTAAAAGTAGACAGGGAAAAAATTGACCGTTGTTTAGAAGCCGCTCGTCTTTCTCCTTCTGCATGCAATTCTCAACCTTGGAGATTTGTAATTGTTGATGATCCAGAACTTACCCCAAAGATAGCAGAAGCAACCTTTAGTAAGCTTATTTCCTTTAACAAGTTTACGAAGACATCCCCTGCTTTTGCAGTCATTATCGCTGAAAATAGAAATCTTAGTTCGAAATTTGGAGGAATGGCTAAGGGCATCCCTTACTACCTTATTGATATTGGAATAGCAGCTGAACATTTTTGTCTTCAAGCGGTGGAAGAGGGTCTCGGAACTTGTATGTTAGGATGGTTTAACGAAAAGAAGATCAAGGAGCTCCTTGAAATTCCTAAGAAAGAAAAGGTTGCTTTAGTAATAACCCTTGGGTATCATGAAAATACTAATCCTAGAAAAAAGATTCGAAAGGATCTGGATAGTATAAGGAGTTATAATAAGTATTAGGGGGAGTGTCTCAGAATGACGAATTTCTGCGTTATTTAAAATTCAGTCGACTTGGCACGTACGTCAGTACTAGCCAAACCGCCTGAATTTCAAAACCTTGAACTTCATTCATTCTGAAACACCCCGGGGCCGAACTCATAAGACACCTTTCCAGACAGCCCCTTTATGCCGCTAGCTACTAGCTTAAATTCAAGCGCATCTTTTTACACTTTAGACAATAAAATTATAATCACAAAATTTATCTGAAGATAAGGAGATTATATATGAAAATTCTTGTTGATGCCGATGGGTGTCCAGTAAAAAGTATTATAGTAAAAATTGCAAAAGAATACCAGTTGCCCGTAGTAATGTTCTCTGATACCAGTCATATAATCGATGATGGGTATTCAAAGGTGATAGTTGTGGGAAAGGGATATAACTCTGCGGATTTCGCTCTAATTAACCATGTTGATAAGGATGATATTATTATTACACAGGATTACGGAGTCGCTACTATGGTTCTATCTAAAGGTGCCCATGCAATAAATCAGAATGGTCTTATATATACAAATGATAATATGGATAGGTTGTTATTTCAGAGATACTTGTCTCAAAAAGTAAGAAAGGCTGGAGGTAAAACCTCTAATCCTAAGAAAAGAAAAAAAGAAGATAATGAAAGATTTGAAAGCTCCTTTAAAAATCTAATTGAAAGTGCCAGTATCTAATAGGACAAATGTACTATATATAATTTTTCTATTGTGACAATCCATAGAATAATATATAATAACATAGTGTTTTGCTAAAATCTTCAAAATAGTGAAATATATTGAAGATTTTAATATGGTGTTTTTAAAGAATTTAAGTTTTTATATTAGAAGGTTAAGGGAGAGAGTATTTTATGAAAAAAATTATAGTATCATTTATATTAGTGTGCCTATTAGCTTCTGTTGTTACAGGTTGTAGTAGCAATTCTGCTCCTACATTTAAGACATTTACACCTGAAGATGCTAGTTTTTCTATAGATTTTCCTGGAGATCCAACAACTCAAAGCCAAAGTATGGATACTCCAAGTGGAGAAATGAAAATAAATACATTCATGTTAGAAGGAAAAGAAGCAGTATATACTGTTGCCACTACTTTATTACCAGAAGAAGTTTTAAATCAACCAGTAGATGAATTCCTTATGAATGCGTGTAACGGTGCGGTAGCACAAACTCAAGGTACAAATGATGTAATAGAGGATGTAACAATTGATGGATATGCAGGTAAATATGTTATATATGATATAAACAATAATGGAAAAGCTGCAAAGGCTCATCAAAAGATTTTTGTAGCAGAAAATACAATGTATCAATTAATGGTTATAAATGTCGATGATGAGAAGTCTAAAGAGAGTAGAGAAAAATTCTTTAATTCATTTAGCATAACAAAAAAATAAAGTAAATAAACTTAGATTCTTAATTGCAAACCCATATTTATTAATAGCTTAATTTCATTCAAAATACACAATATGAATAATCTTAACTTAGAAAGAGATTGTCTGAAAATGACTTGAAAATCATTTAAATAGACAATCTCTCTTTATATAAGAAAATTATATATGAAAATTCTTGTTGATATCGATGGGTATCCAGTAAATGAACAGGTAAAGATGATTTTCATTATAAACACAACCCATCCTTAACTACTCACTTTTTCTGTAATGGTATGTACTCTATTTCGTCCGTTATTCTTTGCAATATACAGAGCCTTATCCGCCATGTTAATTAAATCTTCCATTGTAGCAGTATCACTAGGAATAATAGTCGATATACCGATTGTAATGGTAATGCGCTTGGATACACATGAAAATTTATGCTCAACATCTAGCTTAGCAATCTCTGCTCTCATTTCTTCAGCTAGTTGTTCCGCTCCCATTTCATCTGTGTAGGGTAGTATAGCAACAAACTCATCTCCGCCATATCTAGCAACAAAGTCTGTAGTTCTTTTAGTAGCACTTTGAAGAGTTTTGGCAACATGTATAATGCACCTATCTCCTGCTAGATGTCCATAATTATCATTAAACTCTTTAAAATAATCGATATCAATGATCAGCAAGGATAAATAATTTTCTTCTCTTCTCAAGTGATGCCATTCCATTTCTAAATGTTCATCGAACTCGCGCCTATTAGGAATGTTAGTTAGTCCATCTAGTTTAGAGATATTCATCAGTTTACAATTTGCTTTTTCTAATTGTCTCTGAGTTTGCCTTCGTTCCTGAATTTCCTTTGAAAGTTTTTGAGATTTTTTGGCGTTGTTAATAGCAATAGCTATATAGGATGCTAAAGCCTTAATCATATCTAAATTGTACTTAGTATAGGCTTCTTTCCTTTTACTTTGAACCGTAACCATTCCAACAACAGTATTTTCAACCATGAGTGGATAGTATATAATCGATTTCATCCTGGAGCCAATACCACGCCGCCCTACTCCCTTTACATAGGTTGTATATTCTTCATCAACATCACTTATCATAATTTCCTTCTTATTTACGACACACCAAACTGCTAGGCTTTTTGGATCATCTAAAGTTTTAGTCCAAGAAGGTATTCTATCCGATTCATCAATAAAAAACTCATAGTTGATTACACTTTTTTCTTCATCAAATAATCCTATACCAAATACACAAGCATCCATCAATTCATTTACGTTAACATAAACAGTGTTTAAAATTTCCTCAAGATTAAGGGTAGATGTAATGTTTTGCCCTATCTTACTAATAATCGTAACGTTTCTATAGGATTCTTCAAGTTCTATAGTCTTCATTTCCAGTTCATGGGTCTTCTGCCTTAACTCAATATTCTTTAATCGATAGATTTCCTTTTCTTGTTGAGATTGTTCCATTTCAAACTGAGCTTTTACACTATTTATTTTCTGTGCTAATTTTTCATATTTTTCTTCCTTTTCGGTGTCATGAAATTTTTTGTAAAAATAAATTGCCTTTTCATATTCTTCCATTTCTTCATAAAGCACCGCAAGGTATGAACATATCTTTGCTATCATGCTATTTGCCTTTACTTCCTTTGCCAGCTCTAATCCTCTCCGAAGACATTGGATTGCTTTTTCACAATCCTCTTTTTCAATAAGAGCTTTATACAAGTCTATTAGCACTTCAATTTCATGAAATCTATCTTCTGTTTGTGCAAATATCCCAAGACTTTTATAATAATATTCTAAAGCCAAGTCATTCTGACCAGTCTCTTGATACACCCTGGCTAACTGATGTAAACTATAGGATTCACCAATACGATCATCAAAATCTCTAAAAATCTTCAGACTACACTCGTTGTATTCCTTAGCCAATTCATACTTTCTAAGATGGTAATAAACTTGTCCAATATTAAATTTTGGCACACCAGCTTCATTTCCATAACCAAGACTCTCAAATACATATATGCTTTTTCTATAGTATTCTAAAGCCATTTCATATTCTTTTAAATATTTATATATTTCTCCTATGTTATTTAATAACCTTCCTTCAAGCCTTCCATAGCTAATTTCACCAGCTAATTTTAATGCCTTCATGTAATACTTTAAAGATATATCAAAGTTCTGAAGATCAAGATATATATTCCCAAGGACATTTAGCCCATCCACCTCATACTCTTGGTCTCCCACCTTTTTAGCAACATCTATAGAATCAAAAAGATATGTAATACCACCTTGGAAATCTCCTATCAACCAACATCCTCTTCCCATTCGAAAGAGACTTCTCAAAATCCCAAACTCATAATTTATTTCTTTAGCCAAAGTGTATGCTTCCTTTGACAATTCAAATGAGCGTTTAGGTTTATTTTTTTCAAGTTCCTCGGAAAGATTATTTAATGAGTCCACCCTCAATACTTTCTGTTTCTCAAGGTCCATTTGCGATTTTAAAGTTTTATCCTTCTTCTCCATAGATTCACCTCCATCCCTATGACATAAAGGTCAACATTCTCTATAACAGCTATATAACATATAAATCAGTATATTTTTACTACATTGTCCCATATTTAAATGTTATTTATATTGAAGCCATCTTTGAGTTTTTCAGTGAATTCGTAGGAACATATTGGACGGCTATAGTAATATCCCTGCACCTCATTACACTTTCTTTCTTTAAGGAATCTTTCTTGTTCCTTTGTTTCAACGCCTTCTGCGTTTATTATAAGGTTTAGACTTTTTCCCAGTTCAATAATTATATTAGCTATTGTCCCATCATCATTATTAGGTATATCTTTAATAAACGAACGGTCAATTTTCAATTTATCTACTGGTAGATCCTTGATATAACTTAGCGATGAATATCCTGTTCCAAAATCATCTATAGATATTCTTATACCTAGCTGTCTTAACCTGTGAAGCATATTAATTACATCCTTCTTATCGCTAATTAAGAGTCTTTCTGTAACCTCAAGTTCTAAAAATCTTGGGGCCAGTCCTGTTTCTTCCAGAATCATCTTAATCTTTTCAACAAGGTTCTTGTCATTAAACTGTATAGGAGATAGATTTACAGATACGACTAGGTTATGATATCCCATATCATGCCATTTCTTATTTT
The DNA here is from genome assembly GCF_050888315.1 of Wukongibacter baidiensis. Classification (NCBI taxonomy): domain Bacteria; kingdom Bacillati; phylum Bacillota; class Clostridia; order Peptostreptococcales; family Caminicellaceae; genus Wukongibacter; species Wukongibacter baidiensis. Next base: position 3,948,445 of record NZ_CP138202.1, on the reverse strand, counting down.
GAATACACGCCTCTCTAAGAATCCATTCACCTAGCCTGTTAATCAGACCGGTATCCTCAGCCAATGGTATAAATACACCGGGCATAATCTTTCCAAAGGTAGAACTATTCCATCTAATAAGTGCTTCAACTCCCGTCAGTTTTCTGGTATTGAGGCTTAGTTGAGGTTGATAATATAATTCAAATTCATTGTTTTCAATTCCATGTCTGAGGGCAGTGACCATTTTATTTCTCTTTTGAGCACTTTTATTCATTTCAATATCATAAAACTGATAGTTTCCTTTTTGATTCTCTTTTGTATGTATTAATGCCGATGAAGCAAATTTTAATAATTCCGATGGTATTACACTGTCAATTGGATAGGAGCTTATTCCTATACTAGCGGTAATAAGTATCTCTTTATCATTTACCATATATGGTGATTTTACGGTATTCATGATATTTTCCACCTGTAAAATTATCTCTTCCATTGAGCTTATATCGTTATATATTATTGCAAATTCATCACCACTAATTCTAGCAACAATCCCAGCATCTTTTAATATTGACTTTAACCTAGTTGAAACCATCTTAAGTATTTGGTTTCCACCTATATGACCAAGTACTTCATTGACCCTCCTAAAGTTATCTAGCCCTATTACCATTACAGTTCCATGTAAACCATCACTGCCTATGCTATCGATATACTCCTGTAAACTACTTAAAAACAAACTTTGTTTCGGTAAATTTGTCAAGGTATCATAATCTTCTAAGTACTTTATCCGTCTCTCCTTCTTCTCCCTATTAGCTATTTCCCATTTCAATATTTCATTTTGGGTACTTAATTGCTTAACGGTATTTTTAATCTCGATAATCATATTCTTAATTGCAGCTGCAAGCCTTCCTATTTCATCATTTGATTTCACATCTACTTTCACATCATAGTTTTTATTCATGACTTCAACTGTAACGAGCTCAAGCTTTCTTAGATCAGAGGTTATTCTCTTTGTCGTGAAGTAAATGAAAACGCTAATCCCCAGAACAACTAATCCAAGAATAAGAAATTGTTTCATGATAATCAGACCTCTACTATCATCAATCTTATTCCTAGCATTATGATAAGAAAAAAATACCTCCTCCTCTGGAATAACAAATCCCAGAGTCCAAGCCTCTGTATAAAATCCTTTATCTTTATTCCAGGTGTTTAATGTTTTTAAGTTCTTTTGAATAACAAAGTATTCTTTTCCATCTATTTTTACTCTATTTTTTGTAATCTTATTTCCCTTAGGTAATAGGATATTTTGTACTTCTTCATGTATACTTTCCCTTAGAAAGCGGCTCATAGGATTGTATCCAGATTCTGTGTCGTTCTTAACTATTGCATCTTCAATAGCTCTAAGGCCCAACGTCTTTGCTCCCTCATTGTTAACAGCAAAAACATTCCCATTGGATTGAGATATATAGGCAAATCCACTATGTGCTAGTTTTATATTTTTTACAAGACTAATAATTTCCTGAATTTCAACATCTATACTGATCGCACCTCTAAACTTATCTCTTTCTTTATTCCATATGGGTTGTCTCAGGGTCATAATAATATTACCCGTACCACCATCCTGGGTTGGTGATGATATAATCGATAGGGAGGATAAATCCTTTACATCTTCACGAATTGCCTTTTCCCAATTGCCTACTAACCCGGGATTAAATGCTTCCCAGTTAGGTTCATATGTATGTTTTGGATAAATTTGGTCCATAGCTGTTCCAATATCATCCCAAGGTGTAACTCTCATAAAGGAAGCTCCTAGTCCACCTGAAAAGTAAATCCATAATTTATCAGTACCATATTTGTGAAATGATGGCATTAGTAAATCGAGAATAATAGACTGATCAATTTGTTCCTTTATCTCAGGTCTTATATTGTTCTCCTCATCCAGCAAATATTGTTGCACTAATACAACAGCAGGTTCACTTTCATGGTTCTGATACCATTTTCCACTATACTCAAGATTATCTTTAAAAAATGATTGCTCTGTCATACTTTTTATTAGTGGAGCGAACTCCTCTTCGTTATCTATGGTTTTCTGAAATATATCGGCGATCACTGCTTGTTCATCAAGAAATTTTTGAATTTCTGCTTCTATTAGTTTAGCTGTAATATTTATATAATTGTCCATGTATTCGTCATTCGCAGAATCTAAACCATTCTTTGTCTCTTCAGTGGCATCTTCAAAAAGATTTTGGATACTAGTATATGAAACTATTATCGACGTGGAAAGACCTATAAAAAGGCTAATAAAAGCAACTAAGGCTATTTTGAACTGGTAGTTATTAGAAATAATTGACTTTATTCTAGTTATGAAACATTTCTCACTATCTTTGCTTTCCTTCAGTTACTCCACCTCCATTTTGCTACAGCTGACTATATAGAGTTCACATAGCAAAACTTAAAATAAACCCTTGTGAACATAATGGACGCTTCTATATTTCTCAACAGAAACCTATTTTATATTGAAATTACCATATTAAACCTATTAATCTACACCATCCCTCCCCCATATTTCGACAAATCGTAATAATATAAATTCTACATTCAAGAATGAATTTCCTTCTAATTCAGTAATATTTGTCCTGTAGGCTTTCTGATCCGAGGTTGTAAGTTCCATGGTAAAACAGCTTCTTAGACATTGGTAATTTTTACTATACGGATTTATTCATAGCCTAAAAAAGTTTATAGCCTCCTATATGCTATAAAAGCAAAAAAGACTAGATATAATTCATCTAGTCTCCAAGCAATAAAAATTTTGGAGTATATACTCCTTACGTTTTCTATATATTATCAAAAAATGATAATTGCTCTGTTTCATTTTGAGATAGGTTTGCTACAGTTAATCCTATGAGTCTTATTCCATCCTCCAACTTAATTTCATTTAGAATATCTGAGGCGATGCTATAGATCTGTTCCTGTGAATTTATATAATCATGAATAGTTCTACTTTTTGTATGACTTTGAAACTCTGAAGTTTTAATCTTAACTGTTATAGTCTTGGCTAATACACCCTTCTTAACTAAAGTATCGGAAATATTTTTTGAAAACTTTAGTAAGTATTCTCTAAGGTATTCTTTATCCTTTGAATCCTCCGAAAGGGTTGTCTCGCGTCCTATTGACTTTCTTTCTCTACTCGGTTTTACCACTCTATTATCTATTCCACGGATTCTATCGTATATCTCATTTCCATACTTCCCAAAAAACTCTTTTAAATATTCTTTAGGAAGGCTAAGCAAATCATCTATGGTAAAAATACCAATGTTTCTTAACCTCTCAGCAGACTTCCTCCCTATTCCGTAGACCTTTTTAATAGATAGGGGCCTTAATATATCTGGAATCATATCTTTAGATATAACCTTTATTCCATCTGGTTTGTTCCAATCTGAGGCTAGCTTTGCCAAGAATTTATTATAGGAAATCCCTACGGATATTGTTAATCCCGTCTCCTCCATAACCCGTTCTTTTATATGATAAGCTACCTTTAAAGGATCTTCATCTATATCTGTAATATCTAAAAATGCCTCATCTATAGATAAGGGTTCTACTATATCTGTTAATTCATAAAATATCTTGAAAACTTCTCTAGATACTTCACTATACCTCCAGTGTCTTACTGGAAGGAATATCCCCTTAGGGCATCTCTTCTTTGCCATAAACCCTGGCATGGCAGAATGAACCCCATACCTCCTAGCTTCATAAGAACATGTACATACAACCCCTCTACTACTCCCACCACCAACTATTACAGGTTTTCCCTTAAGGCTTGGATTATCTAGTACCTCTACGGAGGCAAAAAAGGCATCTAAATCTACATGAATAATTTTTCTTTCCATACAAATCTCACTCCATATATGCTTTTAACAGCCTTTAAGCTTAATCAAGTACGGCTTTATAACAAAGTAATTATAGGGATTTAAGTAAAGACTTTAATTTGCACATGTATAAATTAAGTTTTACTATGTAAACCCTATATAGAGATTCAAGTAGAGCTATTAATTTATTCACATCGAAAACTCCTAGAAACATCGAGTATTTTGATATGTACAAATTAAGTTCTACTATATGAACTCTATACATATAATTTTATCAAACATTTGTTCCCTTTTTCAAGGTTAAACTTTCGAAAAGAATAGTTATTATGTATACTGTTACAAATTCTTTACATACTTCTCTTTTTAAAATTTCTATGTATATATGCCCTTTATAGGAATTTTTATATGTTTCCTAAAATAATTGTTTGGCTCCTTAAATTATTATGGCAAAAAACTTTAACCCACTACCTTGCATAACAAGATAGCTTTTTGTATAATGTATTTATATAGAACTTATATGCTTTAATAAGCTAAATACGAATATTAACCTTGGATAAGTATTAATCTATAATATACTCGAAAGGAACTGGTCCAATATGAATATACAATTTAAAAAAGGAGTACTGGAGTTATGTGTCTTGTCTATACTTACCAAAAAAGATTGCTATGGTTACGAATTGGTAAATGATATTTCCAAAAACATAGCAATATCCGAAGGTACTATATATCCATTACTAAGAAGATTAACAAAAGAAGGTCTTTTTACTACTTATCTTAAGGAGTCTAAGGAAGGGCCTCCTAGAAAATACTACACGTTAACTGAGCGTGGAAGAGAAGTCAAAGATGACTTGACTAATGAATGGTTCTCTTTTGTTGATGGTGTAAATAATATTATCGAGGGGGAAGAGGAAAATGAATAAAAATGAATTTTTAACCGAACTAAGTAACTTACTTAGTAGCCTACCTTCCGATGAAAGACAGGATATACTCTTTGATTACGAAGAACACTTTAGCATTGGACTTGAAGAGGGAAAAACCGAAGAGGATATAATAGATAGCCTTGGAAGCCCAAAAACCATAGCCAAGCAATATAAGGCGAATTATATAGTAACTCAGGCTGAAGTAAACCCTTCACCGTCTAATATGTTAAAGGCAGTTCTTGCAATATTGGCTCTTGGTTTTTTCAACCTCATCTTTGTATTAGGGCCATTTCTAGGTTTAGTCGGTGTTTTGATAGGTCTTTTTGCTGCATCTATAGGAATCCTTATTGCTGGAGTATCAGTATTTGGAACGGCCGCACTAGGACCCGTACTAGGCTCCTTAAACGCCTATATTTCTTTACCATCGATCATGGTATCAAATACAGGGGCAACATTGTTTCTAGGAATTGGTCTAACTTCACTAGGATTACTTTTCATTATAGGAAACTGCTATTTAGCTAGGTGGCTATATATTGGAACTATACAATATCTCAAACTCAACCTACGACTTTTAGGAAGATAGGAGGCATATAAAATGATTAAAAATATGAAAAAAATCGTTCTTTGGCTTTTTATTATAATGATTGCTTCCTTTTCCATCTCCATAATTTTGTTTAGAAATGCTGGAGTAGATTGGAATGATATTGCCGATATGGATGATGATTATTCTAACTTTGAGGAAATAAGCAATGTTAAAGGGAAGTTTAAGAAAAATATCAATGAAGAGAAAAGTTTTGATATCCAAGGTATAGATGATGTTAATATAAGTACAATAAGTGCAGATATAAGGATTATACCAGAAGATAGAAATGATATAAGGGTGCATTTCTATGGCGCAGTAGCTTCAAGCAATGAGATTGGTTCACCAAAGTTGATTGCAGAAAAGCAAAATAATAGCTTACAAATTAAAATTGATCATAAAAAATTGATTTCTAGTGGTTTCTACTCTTCTAGAATCGATTTAGATATTTATGTACCCAATGAATATTCCAAAAATATTGATGTAAAAACCACTTCTGGCGATATAGATTTAGGAATACTTAACATCAAAGATATTAGTGCAAAATCTGTTTCAGGAGATATAAATGCCGATTCTTTATATAGTGAAAAATCTAGTTTCAAAAGTACCTCGGGAGAAATTACATTAAGGGATTTCAAAGGCATGATAGATGCTAAAACAACTTCTGGAGACATAGATATCGATTTTAACGCACTTGAAAACGATGTAAATATCGGCTCGATATCTGGTAGTATTGAATTAGGGCTTCCGAATAACTCTGGATTTTATCTAGAATCAAAATCTCTTTCCGGAGACATAGAATGTGATTTTCCTATAAGTATTGAAGGCAAACATAGTGAAAGAAAAGTAAACGGTAGGGTTGGACAGGATAATAATAGGATTGTTTTATCAACGACTTCTGGAGATATAGAAATATCAAAAAAATAGATCAACTTTAAAGGTTTCGCTTGTCGAAACCTTATTTTTTTGAGCCATTTAAAAGAAATGCAATAAAGACGAATAGTTCAATGTTCATAAGTTGTTACAAAGATCATTTTTCAAAGAAAGATCTAGCCAAAATGAAAATACTAAATATCCTCAATCTCTTATTTAGATTTGGCTCTTAGAGGTTTTTTTAGGAAGAAAGACTGTAAAAATCGTACCAACACCATCATAACTTTCTACATTAATCTTACCTCTGTTATGGGAAACAAGCTGTTTAACAGTACTAAGGCCATGTCCGTGTCCATTTCCTCCCTTTGTAGTGTATCCCTGTTTAAATATTTCATTATGTAGCTCTGAAGGTAGGATTGGATAGGAGTTTACTACAGTAAATGCATATTCATTCTCGTGCTCACAGATATCTACCGTTAATAGCTTCTCTGTTTCACGACAATTATCTAGTTCATATATTGCATTATCGACTAAATTGAATAATATTGTACTGAGATCAACGGAATCTATGGCTATATCATCTAGATCCGACCTAATATCGATTTCAACTGAAATGCCTTTATTCTCCGCTATGGCATACTTTCTATACAGTATTGCAGCAACCTCTGGATTGCCAACGTTAGAAATCGAGAACATTTTGGTGGTATTTCCAGAAACCTTTTTAATGTATCCTAGGGCGTTATCACCTTTTTGAAGCTGTATAAGGCCAGCAATTACATTAAGATGATTGTGGAAATCATGTTTCTGTCCCCTTAGGGCATCGATTACCTCGTTAGAATTGTTAAGCTTTCTGGTTGTATCTTGATGCTTTTCTAAAAGCTTTATAATATAGAAAACCCATATAACGACACTTATCCCTAGTCCATTTATTAAAAGACCTAGGGTTCTTGGATAATTGTAATTAAATTTGCTCCCATTTACAGATGCTACAATCACTTGGTTGGTTATTAATGTTGTAGCAATACTTTGTAATAATATGAGAATAATAATTAATATGTACACCCTTTTATTAATCTTCATTTCTTTCATATCTAAATGTCCTCTTTTTCAGTAAAACGATTTATATCTATAACAGAGATATTTAAGATATATCCTGTTATAAATACTATAATTAAAGGAACATCTGTTAATATAGTTCCAACTAATCTGAAGCCCGGTTTATGTATTATATCTTCCATAGTTATACCTAATAACTTCGTTCCGTTATACAAAATCATTCCTTCTCCAATGTTTATCAGAAAGAACGAAATCAGTGGGGCTATAATTGCAGCAGCCCAGTTCTGTCTACCAATATATTTCAAACAAATAGCATATAAAGTTATTAAAACAAAAGAATGAGTTCCAAATGGTATTTCATACATAATATAAAATTTTCTAACAGCAAATATAAGAAAACCATATATAAGAGCTAAGCAGGCTATTTTACTAAGCTTAGGACGTATGTTCATAATACCTAGACCTGCTCCTACTATTAAAAATCCTTCCATACAGTGTGCAATCAACAACTCTAGAAACCTCATATTTTTCACACTCCTTTAGAGAAACCTATTTAAAAGTATTTATTTATCCTTTAATATATCCGGAAGCTCTGGTTGATAAGTTCCAGTAGAGCAAGCTGCAGCCGCATTCGTAAAGGCTAAAAAAGTAAGGATTGTAATTGTTAATTGTAATAATCTCGTTTTCATATTAGTTCCCCCTCTTTTTTGTTTATCATTCGTAGTATTCTATCCACATGATGGAGTAATGAGTATCCCCAGTCGGTAAGTGAAAAACTCTGCCATAAAACTCCAAAGGCTGATGCATAGATTATTGTTAAGTTTTTCATAAGACCAGTATACCATAGCAGGCATAGTATACACCATATGAATAGTGTTGCAAATGAAAGTCTTCTTAATTTCTGTCTCTTAACTTTTGTGGTAATAGGTTTCCCAGGAGTGTCTGCCGGAGCATATTTATATATACTCCAGGTTGAAAACAGAAAAACAAATAATATAAAAATACTTAAAACCCCCTTAGAGGGTTGAGTATATTTTGTTACCAATCCGAATCCATTCATAATGATAGCTCCGTAAAGAGCACATCCAAACATTGTTTCGGAATGGGCACCGCCTGAAAAGCTTCTCAATATACTAGTGGTTAATATTATAATTAAAACATTTAGAAAAACTCCTAATGGTAGGGCCACTAATAAAACTAAGCCAAGGCTAACAACAAAGCTAATCACCACCTCAATGGCAAACCTTAGGATTGCCTCTTGATTCTCATCAATTTCTGTATTTTTTTCAAAGTAATTAATCGTATTGTCAACTAGGCGCTTTTTCATCTTTATTTAACTCCTGTAAAAAATTATTTTAATCAAATTTGCGTAATTACTAAACAAATTTTTATAAATTTATATATATATCTACAAAAATACCAATTATACTATCTAATTCTATATTTATCTGAAAATTCCTTCAAGATTGTAAAAATATTCTAATAAAAAGCCATTTTTTTACTCTTTTTTTGAGAAAATATACCTAATTTTTTATAGTATTTTATTACTAAATAATCTAATTATTACCTATTGCTTTTTATTCTTTACCCTTTTTCACAGAATATAAACAATTTTATAAATTTTTCTCCAAAAATATTGTAAATTTATGCTGATAATTTTTTTAGCTTATGAGGATACTAAATATATATTTGTGAAAGGAGACTTTAATAATGACTCATAAAAATAAACTGAATGAGGTTTCTTTAGCTAGTATTGATGATAAGGAGTTAAAGTCAATTAAGGATTTAGAAAAGCAATTTGGAGATAAGTATTATATTATAGCCTTTGATAAAGACAATCCTCCTAATTTTCAATAGTATATTTATGTTATAAAAAATCCTCCTTAGTTTAGGCACTTGACCTATTACTAAGAAGGATTTTTTTAGTATCCTAATTACTTATCATATTCACTGATCGTTTTGAATTTTTCTTTACTTTCATCGTATTCGTATTTACCTACGTTGTCACCATCTTCATCATCTACATATACTACAACATCTTTATCCGTCTTATCTGATACATATTCTGCAATCTTCTCTACAAAATCTCTAAAATCGCTTTTACCTCTATCTTCCCATTCATCAGAATCTTTTGTGAAGTTCTTACCATCCATTTCTACTTTTATCTCGGATTTATATTCTTTTATGTTGTACTCAAATTCTAAATCTTCCTTACCATCTTCATACTCTTCATAATCATCATTTAGCTTATCTTCTATATTTCCATCTCCGCCGTTTTCCTCGATTACTTCAAAACGTGATCCACTTACATAATACTCGTATTCCCCTGCCTTATCATCATCTTCATCGGTCACGTTTATGAGAAGATTTTTATCAAGATCCTCTCCTACTTCTTTAGCGATTTCCTTTACAAAATCTTGAAAATCACCTTCATCTCTTTTTTCCCATTCAGAAGAACCTATTGTAAAGTTTGTACCTTCCATTTTTATCTCTGCATACTTTGCATATTCTATTACTTCATATTCAAATTTCAAATCTTCTTTACCATCTTCATACGTCTCATAATCATCATTTAGCTTATCTTCAATACTGTCACCATTATGATCTTTTTTGTATTCTTCCTTTACTTCAAAGTCTTTCTTACCTTCATCATATTCATATTCTGCAGTATCTTTATTCTCTTCATCCTCTAAAGCTATTTTAACATCTTTTTTTGCATCGGCCGCTATTTCTTTTGCAAGTTTCTCTACAAAGTCTCTAAATTCACTAGTGTCTCTCTCTTCCCACGCTGTAGAGTCTCTTTTAAAGTTAGTACCCTTCATATCTACATTTACATAACTGTTTTTCTCTTCAGCTTTATATGTAAATTTCAGATCATCTTCACCTTTTGTATACTTATTATACTCATCATTAAGCTTCTCTTCTATGGCGTTTTCACTATTATTTTCACCATACTCGCTTTTTACATCTAAGTCGCCATCATCATATTCATACTCTGCTGTATCTTTATTACTCTCATCCTCTACATATATTTTAACCTTTTTATCTATCTCATCTACTACTTCTTCGGCGATCTTTTCTATAAAGTCTTGGAAGTCATCATCGTCTCTCTTCTCCCACTCTGAATCGGTTCTTTTGAAGTTTGTACCTTCCATATTTACCCTTACATAGCTGGATATCTCTTTTACTTCATACTTAAATTTTAAATCTTCATCTCCCTTTGTATACTTATCATAGTCGTCGTTTAGCGTCTCTTCTATTTTATCTGTCTCATCATCGTCTTCACCGTACTCGCTTTTTACATCTAATTCATTATCGTCATATTCATACTCTGCTGCTTCTTTGTTATCCTTATCATCTACATCTATCTTTACTTTTTTATCTATCTCATCTTGTACTTCCTTGGCAATCTTTTCTATAAAGTCTTGGAAGTCATCGTCGTCTCTCTTCTCCCAATCTGAATCGGTTCTTTTGAAGTTCGTCCCTTCCATATCTACCTTTACATAACTTGATGATTCTTTTACATCATATTTAAATCTTAATTCATCTTTTCCCTCTGTATACTTATCATAGTCATCGTTTAGCGTTTCTTCTACTTTATCTACATCGCCATCATCATCTTCACCGTACTCACTTTTTACATCTAATTTATCATCGTCATACTCATACTCTGCTGTTTCTTTGTTATCCTTATCCTCTACATCTATCTTAACTTTTTTATCTATCTCATCTTGTACTTCCTTAGCAATCTTTTCTATAAAGTCTTGGAAGTCATCGTCGTCTCTCTTCTCCCAATCTGAATCGGTTCTTTTGAAGTTTGTTCCTTCCATTTCTACCTTTACATAGCTTGATGACTCTTTTACCTCATACTTAAATTTTAAATCTTCATCTCCCTTTGTATACTTATCATAGTCATCGTTTAGTGTTTCTTCTACTTTGTCAACATCGCCATTATCATCTTCACCGTACTCGCTTTTTACATCTAATTTATCATCGTCATATTCATACTCTGCTGTTTCTTTGCTATCCTTATCATCTACATATATCTTAACCTTTTTGTTTATCTCATCTTGTACTTCCTTGGCAATCTTTTCTATGAAGTCTTGGAAGTCATCGTCGTCTCTCTTCTCCCAATCTGAATCGGTTCTTTTGAAGTTTGTTCCTTCCATTTCTACCTTTACATAGCTTGATGACTCTTTTACCTCATACTTAAATTTTAAATCTTCATCTCCCTTTGTATACTTATCATAGTCATCGTTTAGTGTTTCTTCTACTTTGTCAACATCGCCATTATCATCTTCACCGTACTCGCTTTTTACATCTAATTTATCATCGTCATATTCATACTCTGCTGTTTCTTTGCTATCCTTATCATCTACATATATCTTAACCTTTTTGTTTATCTCATCTTGTACTTCCTCGGCAATCTTTTCTATAAAGTCTTGGAAGTCATCGTCGTCTCTCTTCTCCCAATCTGAATCGGTTCTTTTGAAGTTTGTTCCTTCCATTTCTACCTTTACATAGCTTGAATACGCTTTTACCTCATACTTAAATTTTAAATCTTCATCTCCCTTTGTATACTTATCATAGTCGTCGTTTAGCGTCTCTTCTACTTTATCTGCATCACCATCATCATCTTCGCCGTACTCGCTTTTTATATCTAGTTCTTTATCGTCATATTCATACTCTGCTGTTTCTTTATTATCCTCATCCTCTACATCTATCTTAACCTTTTTATCTATCTCATCTTGTACTTCCTTAGCAATCTTTTCTATAAACTCTTCAAATTCATCGTTATCTCTCTTTTCCCACGCCGACTCGGTTCTTTTGAAGTTGGTTCCTTCCATTTCTACCTTTACATAGCTTGATGAATTCTTTACATCATATTTAAATTTTAAATCTTCTTTTCCTTCTTTATATTTATCATAATCATCGTTTAGCGTCTCTTCTATTTTATCTACATCATCGTCATTATTTCCGCCATATTCCTCTATTACTTTTAACTTATTATTATCGTATTCGTATTTTCCAATGTCTTTCTTCTCTTTATCTTCTAAATATATGTAAACCTCTTTATCTATCTCATCTTGTACTTCGTCTCCTATATCCTTTAGGAAGTCTTGGAAATCATCCTCGCCTCTTTTTGACCATTCTGAACCAGATCTTTTAAAATTCGTACCTTTCATTTCTACCCTTACATAGGTTGGTGTTTGCTTTAAATCATATTTGAATTTTAGCTCATCATCACCCTTTGTATATTCATCATAGTCATCATTTAGTTTTTCTTCTGCATCATCAAGTTTGCTGTTTGCAGCATACGTCATTTCGTAATTTGCATTACTATTTGATGTGTCAATATCAGTTGAATCAGTATTTTCTTTTTCATCATCTAAGAAATCACCAGACTCAGCATATACTGTAACGTCTTCTTCCAGTATATCCGCAAATAAAATACTAGATCCGATTAATAAAACTAAAAATAAAACTGTAACAATGTTCTTGATAATACTTTTTCTTTGAAATTCCATTTTCAGTCCCCCTAATTGATTATATATTGACATATAGTACTTGATTAATAATGTTATTAAACAAATCGCTATACGTTTTCAATCAATTTTGTTCTTTCCTTTAATTTTTTTAAAAATATCTTATTTTTATATCTCTTGCAACTCATAAAACGAGAAAATAATATATGTATTTTTCTTTACTAACATTTTATATTAGAAGCTTAACAGAATGAGGAGTAGACCAAGGTCTACTCTCTATTCAATTCATCTTTAAGCCTCTTTATCTTCTTTCTTAACTATTTCAGTTAATGAAGTAGCTAAACCAGCTAAACTTTGTATTTCTGAAGGGATTATTATCTTAGTTGCTTTACCGTCTGCTGCCTTAGCAAAGGCTTCTAAACTCTTGATAGATATAACTTCTTTACTTGGTGCAGATTCCTTAAGCATTTTTAAACCTTCAGCTGTAGCTTTCTGTACTTTAATTATTGCTTCTGCTCTACCTTCTGCTTCTCTAACAGCAGCTTCCTTCTTAGCCTCTGCTCTAAGAATTGTAGCTTGCTTTTCTGCTTCCGCTTCAAGGATAGCAGATTGCTTCTTACCCTCTGCTCTAAGAACTGCTGATTTCTTTTCTCCTTCAGCTCTTAATATAGCCTCTCTTCTCTCTCTTTCGGCTCTCATTTGTTTTTCCATTGCCTCTTGAATGTCTTGAGGTGGAATTATGTTCTTAACTTCAACACGGTTCACCTTAATTCCCCAAGGATCAGTGGCTTCATCCAATATACTTCTCATCTTTGTGTTAATAATGTCCCTTGAAGTTAATGTTTCATCAAGTTCTAGTTCACCTATGATGTTTCTTAAAGTAGTTGCAGTAAGGTTTTCTATAGCTGCTATTGGATTGTCAACTCCATATGTATATAGCTTTGGATCAGTTATTTGGAAATAAACTACCGTGTCTATTTGCATTGTAACATTATCCTTAGTTATAACTGGCTGTGGTGGAAAATCCACTACCCTTTCCTTTAATGAAACTTTTTTAGCAACTCTATCTACGAAGGGAATCTTAACGTGAAGACCAACGCTCCATGTTCCTTGATATGCTCCAAGCCTTTCTATTACAAAAGCATGGGCTTGAGGTACGATTCTAATATTCGTAACTACTACAAATATCCCAATAATTATTAAAAACAAACTTATTATTAACGGCATATTAAACCCTCCTTATTTAATTTTTACTATAAGTTTTACGCCCTCAACTCTAATTACTTCAACCTGTTTACCTTCTTGTATTTCCTTGTCACCTAAGGATTTAGCAGTCCAGATTTGACCTGCAACCTTAACCTGACCCGTGTTGAATGGTTCAATTTTCTTGATGACTATACCTACCAAACCAACTATACTATCCACATTAGTTTTAGTGGAACCTATTTTTAAATACTTTTTAGCTACCGGTCTAGTAAAGTATAACAAGACTGCCGAGGCTATTAAAAAGACAAATATCTGCCCCATAATACCTATTCCTATCATGGCAGATAACATAGCCACCAGGGCTCCTATTGCAAACCATATTGTTGCAAGACCAAAGGTCAATGCTTCAATTATCGCAAATATTACCGCTACAATTATCCAGATAATTGGATAGGACAATTCAAAACCAAATATGCTATTCACCCCTTTCGCAGGAAACACTTTTTATCCTAGATTATCTATTCCCTTATAACATTATACCCTTCATGAATAATATATCACTATTTGCCATATGACATGTAGTATTCTTTTCATATGTAATAAACATTTAATAAATATTTAATAAAAAATTAAGTAGAAATTATACCCCTTAATTTAAAAGTTAAGTTAAGATTGAGGTACTTCTTGCAAAGACTCAGGTAAAACTATTTATAATTCTTTTGCTTTTATGTTAAAATTGAATATATTTTATTATTCTTTATAATATTATTTGTTATACGAGGAGGAATAGATATGAAAAAAGTATTAGCCCTCGGACTTGGAGGTTTTATTGGAAGTAATCTACGTTATTTCATAACTCTTGCTACACATAATGTATTTGGTAATAAATTTCCCTATGGAACCTTTGCTGTTAATATTTTAGGATGTTTCCTATTGGGGTTTTTAGCAATCTTTGGCAAGGAGGTAGTTGACTTAAGCCCTAATACAAGACTACTTTTAGGTACTGGTATGATGGGAGCTTTAACTACTTTTTCAACATTCTCCTACGAGACTTTTTCTTTGATGAAACAATCTCATTATAAGCTAGCCTTTATTAGTATTGCTGCGAATTTATTAATTGGGCTTTTAGCCGTTTGGTGTGGACTTGAGCTGGCAAAAAAATTTATATAAACCAATTGCATCGGAAATAATATTTTTTTAATGTATTTTTTGAGAAAATTGTAGAAAACATGCAGGATTTTACAGTTTAGAAATATAATTTATTATATAGGGTTTATATAGTAGAACTTAATTTATGTGTATAAATTAATAGTTTTCCTTGAATCTCTATTAAAGTACAATATTAAGGGGGCATATTAATATGAGAAGAAAAGAACATCCATATGACGGTAGGCGTTATCTTGTAGATGTTAACCCATTATCTAAGGTTATCCACGACCTTGAACATGAAAAGAAAAGTTGTAATATACATAAGATTATAGAATCTCATGTAAAAATGCTAGATACAGAATCACAGGTTAATAGGCTTCTACTCTTAAATAGCGATTATAATTTATGCAAGTGCTGTATGCCTGAAAAATACGAAACCTATAATAGATAACAACAAGCAACTTAAACAATTTTTAATCTGGATTAAGTCATAATAATCTTAAGAAGTAATTTTTGAGGTGATAAGATATGCTAATGGATCTATGTGTCTTCATAGTAATACTCATATTAGTTATAATTTTTAATTCAACCTTAGGACTTCTATTGCCTTATCACCTCTTTAGCGAAAATATCACTACTTTTCAAATTGTTTTTTTATCTCTACTTGGAATTTCTACAACTTTTTTGACCTTGCATTATATAAATAAAAATTTATTCCTCTTACATAAAGCAGTCGACAATACAATTAAAGAACATCCAGATTCTAAGATGCCTAAACCAAATAAAAAGCGCTTTTTCAAATACATCGTCTTTTTTCTTGATAATCTTCAAGTAATCATCGAAAACTATAATCTCCTTATAAAAGAACAAGATACGTTACTAAATAAGTATTCTGTTGTTAATTCTAAGTTAGAAAAAGCTAATAAGGTTAGGGACGTTATGTTAGAAGTAAGTCATTCTACTATTGAAATCAACGATACTGAGGATTTGTACAGGCTTATACTTGAAAAATTGATAAGTACTATAGATGATGCTGATAAGGGGAGTTTTATAATTTTAACCAAGGATAATATAGTCGAATACAAGGCTGCTGTTGGCTTTGATATAGATAGCTTAAAAAGAATTAGATTTAAGCTTGAGGAAACCTTTTTATGGAAAAAAAGTCATGGCAATATTACTAAACCATGTATCATCAAGGATATTCGTTCCTTCGACAACACTATCTTAAGTAGCGAAACATACAAGACATTAGAGGATATAGGTGCCTTGGATATTAAAACCACCTTAAGTACACCTATAGTTATTGATAACAAACTATACGGTATGATAAATATTGATAGTCTTAATATAGATGCCTTTAATGAGGACGATCTATTGGTTGCCGAATATTTTTCTAATCAGATAGGCATAGCTATTAAAAATCATGAACTTATAGAGAAAATAGTTTATCTATCTAGATATGATACTATGACATGCGCCTATAATAGATGTTATTTCGATGAGCTACTAGATAAGTTTTATAAAAAGGCCCTTAGATATGATGAAGCTTTTTGTTTAGTTCTATTTGATTTAAATAATCTTAAAAAAATCAACGATACCTATGGTCATGCAATTGGTGATATGGTTATAACTAAGTTTGCTGAAACAATAAACGAAAATATCAGAGAGTCCGATTTATTTGCGAGATATGGTGGGGATGAATTCATTGGAGTCTTCTTTAACTCTACTACTCTTGATTTAGAGAAAAGACTGTCTGAGGTTATAAAATATTTGAACAGATCCCCTATAAAAATAATGGATATGGAAATCTTTGTGAGCTTTAGTTACGGTATAGTTTCCTTTCCTGATGATTCTAAGTATCTAAATGATTTGATAAAGCTTGCGGATAAGAGAATGTATGACTATAAAGCTATGACAAAATCAAACTCGCATTAAATCCTCTTGACATTTAAATATTATAATGATATCCTTACGATAATAATTAAGCAATATTAATCAGTTTTGGAAAATTGAATATTTTCCTTCGGGGCAGGGTGCAATTCCCGACCGGCGGTATAGCCCGCGAACCCTATTCATTGGGGTTGATCTGGTGAAATTCCAGAGCCGACAGTATAGTCTGGATGGTAGAAGGAGACTTATAATGGTGTGTCTATAATGCTATTTATGTTGTACATATAGCACTATAACACAACATCTATCGTATATTTAGCCCTGAAGTAAAAGCTTCAGGGCTTTTTTATGTGGCTTAAAGAGATTTGTCAAAGCTTTATTTGAAAGATAACACATAACGAGAGGTTACAAAAGCTATAGAGCTAAATATATCTACAGTTTTGTAGATAAAGTGAACTGCTTTTGTTAAAGCTAAAGATTAAGAATTAGATTGTAAGGTTTGTAACACCCTCTTATGGAAAGGAGTGTTTTTATGGATATACAGTATATGAAAAGAGCCTTGAGTTTGGCTAAAAACGGGGAAGGTTTTGTAAATCCTAATCCCATGGTTGGATGTGTAATTGTAAAGAACGGAAAGGTCATCGGCGAAGGCTATCATAGATTTTTCGGAGGTAATCATGCTGAAATCGAAGCTTTAAACTCCACTACTGATGATCCAGTGAATTCAACTATGTATGTAACCCTGGAACCCTGCTCACACTATGGTAAAACACCTCCATGTGTCAATGCCATAATTGAAAGAGGAATAAAAAGAGTGGTAATAGCAACCCTTGATCCAAACCCTTTAGTGGCTGGAAATGGTGTGAAAAAATTAAGGGAAAATGGTATCGAGGTTATAACAGGGGTTTTGAAGGATGAAGCTCAGAAACTAAATGAGATATTTATTAAATATATTACAACTAAATTGCCCTTTTGTCTTATGAAGTCAGCTATGTCATTGGATGGAAAAATAGCCACAAAATTTGCTGATTCCAAGTGGATTACCTCTAGCTTATCAAGGGAGTATGTACATAGGTTAAGGCATAAATACGCTGGAATAATGGTTGGAATAGGTACTGTTTTGGTTGATAATCCCCTACTCACTACTAGAATTCCTGATTTCGAGGGTAAGAATCCGGTAAGAATTATAGTTGATAGCAAATGTAGAATTCCACCTGATGCCAATGTAGTAAAAAACACTTCTAAGGCTAGAACCATTATAGCTACTACTAAGCTTGCAGATTCTGAAAAAGTCGCAGAGCTTAAGGAGAAAGGTGTAGAGGTATTAGTTATCCCTTTAAAAAATGAAAGGGTTGATTTAAATGTACTTATGGAAAAGCTAGGTGAGATGGGTATTGATAGTATCCTTTTAGAGGGTGGTGGTGCCCTTAATTATTCCGCTTTAGATACAGGAATTGTAGATAAAGTTAATTTCTTTATAGCACCTAAGATAATCGGAGGAAGCCTTTCTAAAACTCCTGTAGAGGGTGATGGTGTTCCATTGGTTAAGTCTGCTTTTTCATTGGATAATATGAAAACCCATAGTTTTGGGCCAGATATTATGATTGAAGGATATGTAAGGTAAAAAGGAGGGGATAGTAATGTTTACTGGACTAGTGGAAGAAATAGGTATAGTTCAGTCAGTCCTCAAGGGGGCTAAGTCAGCAAAGATAGTAATTAAGGCTACGGATGTCTTGGATGGTGTAAAGCTAGGAGATAGCATAAGTACAAATGGGGTATGCTTAACGGTTACTGATTTTAGTTCCAATACATTTGCTGTAGATGTGATGGCTGAGACCATGAGAAGAAGCAATCTAAATAGTTTAACATCTGGAGATAAGGTTAATATTGAGAGAGCTTTGAGGTTAGGTGATAGGCTTGGCGGTCATATTGTCAGCGGTCATATTGATGGAATCGGAATAATCTCAGCATTTGATAAAGAGGATAATGCCTATTGGATTACTATACAGACTTCACCTGAAATACTTAGATATATAATTCATAAGGGCTCTATAGCCATTGATGGTGTAAGCTTAACGGTAGCCTATGTGGATGAAAAATCATTTAAGGTTTCTATAATCCCCCATACAAAGGATGTTACTACACTGCTAGACAAGTCCATGGGGACTGAAGTCAATTTAGAGTGTGACATGGTTGGAAAATATATTGAAAAATTGATGAACTTCAATCAAAAAGTTGAGGATTCTAAAAGTAGTATTGATATGGAGTTCCTTAAAAAACATGGATTTTATTAGATGAGGTGATAAAATGTTTAAATTTAATTCTATTGAAGAAGCTATTGAAGATATAAAACTAGGAAAAATGGTTGTTGTAGTTGATGATGAGGATAGAGAAAATGAAGGAGATCTAATAGTTGCAGCAGAAAAGGCTTCAGCTGAAGCAGTAAATTTCATGGCTAAATTTGGTAGAGGTCTGATATGTATGCCTATAGTTTCTAAAAGGCTAAAGGAGCTAGAAATCCATCAAATGGTTAATGAGAATACTGATAGCCATAGAACAGCCTTTACGGTGTCCATCGATGCAATGGATACCACAACAGGTATATCAGCCTTTGAAAGAGCACTGACCATAGAGAAGGTGCTTGATAAGGATTCGAGACCAGAAGATTTTAAAAAACCAGGTCATATTTTCCCACTAGAAGCAAAGGAGGGTGGTGTTCTTAAGAGAGCTGGCCATACAGAAGCTTCAGTAGATCTTGCAAAGCTTGCAGGTCTTTACCCTGCTGGCGTTATCTGTGAAATAATGAACGATGATGGTACTATGGCAAGACTTCCTCAGCTAGTAGAATTTGCTAAAGAGCACGATCTTAAACTTATATCTATAGCAGACCTAATATCCTATAGAAGAAAGAATGAGAGATTGGTTGAGAGAGTTACTACGGCTGAAATGCCTACTAAATATGGAGAATTCAAGGTATACGGCTACGAAGAAACCCTAAATGGCGGCCATCATGTTGCATTAGTCAAGGGTGATGTTTCCGGCGTGGAGCCTGTTTTAGTTAGGGTTCACTCTGAATGCCTTACAGGTGATGCCTTTGGGTCAATGCGTTGTGACTGCGGTGATCAACTGGCGGCAGCCCTTAAACAAATTGAAAACGAAGGAACGGGCATTCTATTATATATGAGACAGGAAGGCAGAGGTATTGGATTAATCAATAAGCTTAAGGCATATCACCTTCAGGATAAAGGCATGGATACAGTTGAAGCAAATTTAGCACTAGGTTTTCCTGAGGATTTAAGGGATTATGGTATCGGTGCTCAAATCCTTGCAGATTTAGGGGTTAAAAATATTAAGCTTATGACCAATAATCCTAAAAAGTTATCTGGTGTATCTGGATATGGACTTAAGGTAATAGAGAGAGTACCACTAGAAGTAGGACATAATGTGGTAAATGAACCTTATTTGAAGACAAAGAAGGAAAAAATGGGACACATGTTAGACTTTTTAAAGGAGGAGAATTAATATGAAAATCTATGAAGGAAAACTAATATCTGAGGGACAAAAGTTTGGAATTATCGTCGGAAGGTTTAATGAATTTATTGGAAGCAAGCTGCTTGGAGGAGCTTTAGATGGCTTAAAGAGACATGGTGTAAAGGAAGAAGATATCGAAATGGTGTGGGTTCCTGGTGCCTTTGAAATTCCTTTAGTAGCAAAGAAAATGGCTGAGGGAAAAAAATATGATGCGGTTATATGTTTAGGCGCAGTAATTAGGGGAGCAACACCTCATTTTGACTACGTTTCAAGTGAGGTTTCAAAGGGTGTCGCTTCTGTATCCCTTGATACTGGAGTTCCTGTGGTTTTCGGAGTCTTAACTACTGATACAATTGAACAAGCTATTGAAAGGTCTGGAACAAAGGCTGGAAATAAGGGTTATGAAGCTGCTGTAACGGCTATTGAAATGGCTAATCTTTTGAATGAGATTTAGTTGAAAAGGGGATGTCTCATAAAGGTCTCTTATGAGTACAACCCCAGGGTGTTTCAGAATGAATGAATTTCTGAGACATCCCCTTTTATATTCTTTCCTACAAATTCAATTGCACTACAAGCAAGTATTTTAGTAGGATCAATGCATTCTTCATCAATATTAAACATCTGAAATGCTACAGGAAGCTCGGTACAACCTAGAATAAAGACCTCTGCTTCTTGTTTTTTTAGTTCATCTAAAGTACCTCTAAAATTTGTAAGGTCTATATCTGTTTTACCTTTTTTTATATCGTAAATGAGTTCTGTAACGTGTTTTTGATGAACGTCACCAGGCTTAACTAATTCCAAGTCATATTCCTCAAAGATTTTATCATAAATTCCCGCCTTACAGGTCCCCTTGGTTGCCAATAGTCCTATTTTTTTAGTGTCTGGATAGAGTTGTTTTGTTTTTTTTGCAGTCTCAACTATCATATTCATAAAGGGGATATCAATATATTTTATGATTTCATCATAAAAATAGTGGGCTGTATTACATGGCATAACTATAACATCCACGCCCATCATTTCTAAGCGAATTGCTGATTTTATCATATGCTTTGTTGGATCGTCTCCGTTGTTTATTATATAATCTGTTCTATCGGGTATCTTTGTATTGTTTTCTACTATTATCTCAATGTGTTCATTATCGCTTTCTGCGTCTGTTAAGGTTATAATTTTTCTAAATAAATCTGCTGTAGCAAGTGGCCCCATTCCTCCCAGTATACCTATCGTTTTCATCCTTAATTTCCCTCACTTTATCTCTATATTAACTCTAAATAAAAACATAGTCCTACTTCTTTATATAGAAATATTGCAATAATTATGCCAATAGTTTTTATGATTAATCATACTGATAATTTGCTAAGTTCATTCTAAAGTATCCAAATAAAAAACAGGGATATCCTATACCCTGCTCAATAATTCTCTATTATCTTATTTTTTACAAATTACTTTTTACGTATATAAAAAAGGGATAAAGGGTTAGGCTTATCCCTTTCTACCATCCCTTTATCCCTTTTATATCCCTTTAAAGTTCATTAGAGTTTGTAATCCCTTTTCTGTAATAATGCTCCCCTTCACTCCTCGCTTTATTTTTATAAGCCCTGAATCCTCCATGACCTTCATTAAGCTCCTTATTTTTCCTTCTCCCATTTCTACTCCATTTATCCTCGCAAACTCTGCTAATCCTCTACGCCCTATTCCATCCCTATCCTTTATTACCCCTAATAACCACATCATGTTTTTGTCCATGGCTTCCATCGATGGAGTATATCCACTTTTATGTGATTCATCAACTACATATGAAGGAAGATCTTTTATGTTTATCAAGGAATTGTCATCCTTTATGTTTACTAAGTACTCAATGACATTTACCAACTCCCTGACATTACCTGGCCATCTATATCCAGCTAAATAATCAAGTACCTCCACCGAAAAGAAATTGTTGATATTTCTTATTCCTCCATTGGCAAATCTGTTTAAGTAGTGCTCAAGTAGTAAAGGTATATCCTCTTTTCGCTCCCTTAGATTAGGAATTTCTAAGGGAAGTACATTTAATCTATAAAATAAGTCCTGTCTAAAATTCCCTTTTTCAACTTCTTCCTTTAGGTCTCTATTTGTTGCTGTAATTACCCTTACATCTATTGGAATTAATTTTGTTCCCCCGACACGTCTCACCTGTTTTTCCTGCAGTACCCTAAGTAACCTTGCCTGAAATTCTATTGGTGCATCTCCTATTTCGTCGAGAAAGATTGTTCCACCATGGGCCTCTTCAAACAAGCCGGATTTTCCACCTTTTTTTGCTCCCGTAAAGGCACCCTCTTCATATCCAAAAAGCTCACTTTCAAGAAGGCTAAGGGATAGTGCAGCGAAGTTCACAGGAACAAATGGGCCATTTTTCCTCTTTGAAAAACCATGTATAGCTTGGGCAAAGAATTCTTTCCCGGTTCCACTCTCTCCCTGTATCAGTATTGTGGAATTACTCAGAGCCAGTTTTTGAGCTAACGCGATGGTCTTTCTCATTGAGTCACTTCTGCATATTATATCATCAAACTTGTAGGTTGCATTATGCTCAGACTTTCTATTTTTTCTTCTTAACTCATGTTCAATTTTTTTTATTTTATTTACATCTTCAATAGTAACCATATATCCGATGGTTCTACTTTTCCTTTTTACTGGAGCCTTTATGGCAACTACTTCTTTTCCAAATAGTTTAACGATATCATTTTCTACTCCATCTACCTTCCATCCTTTTAATTCGGGCAATATATTTTCAATATTTCTGCCGACTATCTCATCCCTTGTCCTTCTCAAAATAGAAACTAGTACCTCATTAGCAACGGAAATTTTCCCATCTATATCCATATATACAATTCCATCGCTGGAGTTCTCTATGATGGTTTGAAACATATTCTTTAACTCCAAAGACTGTTCTGCAATACTATTGTATTGTTTTGATATGTTTACTATATCCCTTACGAATTGTGAGGAGATAATGTCACCCTTTTCCTCCATAAGGTCTAGTTTATTAAGTATTTCTACAAGGGTAGTAATATCAATCTGCCTTGTACCTATATCTATTATTTTTTTTGCACATCTAGGAACCAAATGGGGTTCCCCTACGGTCACTGCTAGTTCCAGCCTTTTATACTCTCCTATTCCAGGATAATATGGATGATAATTTATATGATTAATACCAAGTTTTTTCAACTGCTTAATAGCTGTATAGCATGTGTTTTTATTGTCATTTACTAATAATACATCGGTTCCTGCAGGTATAGATATGACATCTCTCAGATGCTGATAGTTAATTACTCTCCTTGCTACGATATATTTAGTTCCGGGCTGAAGTTTTGTAAGTGCCATCTTTTCTACTAAATAGCTTGTAATAAGAACTAAGCAATCTTTAAATTCCTTAGAAATATCATCCTTCAAGGTATATCCTTTTATCTCAGCTTTATCACCAATCAACTCTCTAATTTGTGTACATATATTTTTACTAGTCTCAGATCCCATACTTATAACAGCTATCTTTTTCAAATCCATACACTCCTCGTACACACTTTGTCTTTGTTGTTATTATCTACTACATGGGATATTTGTGCAAGTGGTTTGGGTAAATTAGATTCTAGCTGCTGGCTACTAGGATATTGCGGCCGGCCTATTAAGTCTTTAAAAAAATTCGACCTGTACCATTGGAAGATAGAAATCTGATATTTTCTTATACTCTACTTAATCGCACTTCCTTTTTTGCATATGTTTCTTCTTATCCAAAAATATCTTTACCCGCTGTAAAAGTCGACATATGTAATTAAAGTATTGATATCACTTGTTATACATGATAATAGAGCTCTACTAATTATTTAATGTCAACTTACAAGCTGAAATTAAATAAAAAGTGAAATCACTACAGCTATAACAAAATTAGTCTTTGTAGCTTATTTATAATCAAGGTTAAAAGTTCGATAAAAAAATAACAACTCCAAATACAGATATATACTTGATTATCACAAAATACAAAAAAGTCAAATTAAACCAGTTTACAAAATCAACTCGAAATTCGTCTTTATATATTAAAGGCTTGTCTATTTTTAGGACTAAAGGGGGATTTGACATGGGATTATATGAGCTAATAGAAAGAGTACAACAAGGAGATGAAGAAGCTACAATAAGTGTATTTTTAAGATTTCATATGGCTATAAAAAAACTGAGTAAAAAACTAGGTTATGAGGAAGCGGAAACAGATATGATAATAGCGTTTCTACAGACAATCAAAGAAATAGATTTAAATGAGATCTGTATGAAAAATGATGGTGGAATTACTAATTATATATGGTTATTTTTAAAGCATAAATCTGTAGATTTATTTAGGAAAAATATATCGCAAAGAGTTGAAACTACTGATCTACATCTAGATATCATTGCTGATGATGCATCTTGTTCTGTAGACGATAAATTATTTGTCTCTATGTTACTTAATTCTTTACCACCACTGCAAAGAACTGTTCTAAAAAGAAAATTCATACAGGGTTTTTCCGATAATGAAATAGCCCTTTTATCTGGTGTGTCAAGACAAGCAGTAAATAGAGCTAAAAATAGAGGACTTAAAAATCTTAGACAAAGATTAGATGATATGGGGGTAAGGGGAAATTGGAAGAAAAAATTCTTGAATTAGCGTCAACCCAAGGAATATGGACGATGCTCATCGTAGCTCTGATTTTTTATATTCTGAAAAATCAAGAGAAAAGAGATCTCCGTCAAGAAGATCGGGAGAAAAAATACCAAGAGATTATATCAAACTTAACTGACAAGTTAAATCTGGTTGAAGATGTAAAAAAAGATGTTGAGGAGATAAAAGAGTATGTTTTTAAGAAAGATGGTTGAAACAAGTAATTTAAACAGTTGTAGCAATTGACAAAAAAGTTTTTTTTAAAAAAATCAAATTAGAGGTTTACATTTTGGGCAAAAAATTCGTCTTTTATATATGAGAGGTGCTTAACCGGTTAAACTTTCTCAAAAGAAAACAAATCAAAGGAGGAATATATAGATGCCTACTAAATTATATCAACCAAAACCAAGGATATTATCTAAAAGCGAATGGGGTGGGACAATCGTAACCCCTAGTGGAGCAACTAATAATCCTGAATATTTAATTGTTCATCATACTGGCGATGCGAACAATGCACTAGCTGATGCGTTTGGTAGTGATGAAGCAGGGTTTATGAAAAGGGTTCAAGAGATTCACATGGGTAAGGGTTATTACGATATAGGTTATAATTTTGGTCTAGGTTCTGAAGGAACTCTAATGGAAGGAAGGTCCATTGCAAGAGAAGGAGGACACACACTGAATGGTTATAATACTAAAAGTATTGGAATTGTAGCTTTGGGAAATTATTCTCCTGAAGACTGTGGATCAAAAGCTTCAACTCTTTCTTCAGTCCAAGAAGACTCATTAATAGATATACTTGCTTGGCTATGTTATAAATATGATATTGAATCTTATGATATCATAGGCCACAGAGATGCTCAAAGCAAAGATTGTCCTGGTTCACGAATATACGATAAATTAGATGATATAAGAAATAAAGTAGCTGAACGTTTATATGAATGGGTATAAGCAATAAAGTAGCTGAACATTTATATGAATGAGTATAAGAAAAATTCCCTAGTGATTTAGGCTTATTCACTAGGGAATTTTTTTACATACATATAACCTGAATCAAAATCTTTCTTATATACAAAAGAATTTGATAATAAACCTATAAATTGTCCGTCGCATAGTAAATTAATCTCACCCTCTATGCTAGTAATTACTTGATATCCTTTTCCATTGGTAAATCTATATCCTATTATAATATCTGATGAATTTAAAAAAGCTAATTCGCCATAAGAACAATAACTACCTTCTTCATCAAATTCAACGAATTCATTCAAGATTATTGTTTCTCTAGTCTTTAAGTTATATTTTTTTATATATCTTGTATTATTTACAATGTCTACGTATAAAACCCAATCTTTATATATATCTGCAATTTGAAAAGCCTTATCTTCTAACCCTTCAACCTTATTCATGTTTTTATCATCACTTAATAAATAGACACTCTTATCTACATGATAATCCATCTCATACCATTGAGTTCGCTTTTGCAAATATATCCCTCTATCTGTCCACTTAATTAAAAATAATGGTTCATCATATTCAAAGAAAATTTCTTCTTCACCAATTTCTGTATCCACTAAAATAATTTGTGTTTTCTCTTCATCATATAAGAACTTAGTTGCAATGAATTCTTTACCCGAAGGAGATATTTTCACATCAAAATATTTATCTTTTTCTTCTAACTTCAAAGTATCTTTTGTATATAATAATTTACCATTCTTAAAAACATGAACATCATTACCGTAAGTATCGTTTAAAACAGAGTAAACGCCTGAACTGCTCCAACTTTTAGATACATACTCTATACATTCAACATCTAGTAATTTGTATTCACTCTCTTCTTGTTCTTCTTTGATTTTTAATTCTTCAGTGTTTTGTTCTGCTTTACTGAAGCTTGTAGATTTCTTATCTTGAGTATTGCAACCTGTAAATAATAATACGATCATAAGAAATAGCATAACATTACTTAGTTTAAACATTTTCCCGCCACCTTTTCTTATTTGCTAGAATAAACTGCAAATAAATAATTTAGATTGGTAGATAACTGTTTGATTAAAATTGATTTGTAAGCCTATAACGTTAAA
This sequence comes from Wukongibacter baidiensis, assembly GCF_050888315.1. NCBI lineage: Bacteria > Bacillati > Bacillota > Clostridia > Peptostreptococcales > Caminicellaceae > Wukongibacter > Wukongibacter baidiensis. Next base: position 3,921,180 of record NZ_CP138202.1, on the reverse strand, counting down.
AAATAAGGAACATCAATAATTTTACCATATTTTAGGTAAAAATCAAGCAATAACTGTGAGACAACTTAAAAAGTCCTTATGCAAAATTTAGAATATCAAGACACAAAAGAAAGAGCTCTTAGAACCAGTTCATATCCTAAATTTATGTTTAGGGTATTATTTTGAAAACTTAATTTCAGATAATGGGGTAATATCATCAAAGCTGGCAGTTACTGGGACTATCCCTATCTGATACAGCTACGTGTATGACAAAGTTTTTGGCGTTATTATATAATAACAAAATTTATTTTTGATGGATTAAAAAAAACTACAATACAATGTTTTACCATATATTAACATATTTGAGGAGTATTTTTATATTCCTATACCCCTTAAATTTTCTAAACTGTAGAATTCATTATTATTAAATTTATACTCTCCTACAAAATTAATGTCTTCCCATGCAAGTGGAGAAACATGACTTACTAAATCTTCTCTAAACTCTTCTTTTTCTTTTAAAATATTTATTGTTTTTGATAAATAGACTGTATTCTAAAGGCTAATTTCATTTATGAAAGGTTAAAATTTTTAAATTTCTAAACTAAAAAAAGCTAACCCATTAAAGGCTAGCTTCTTTAGTACGACATCATCTATTCTGCTATTGCATTTTCAATTCTAGTTAATCCCTCTTTTATATTTTCAAGGGAAGTAGCGTAGGAAAGTCTAACGTAGTTATCTGTTCCAAAGCCTGATCCTGGTATTACTGCTACCTTAGCTGTTTCTAATAGGTACTCAGCAAAATCCATAGAGCTTCCGATGCTCTTTCCACCTACTGTTTTGCCAATAAGCTTTGATATGTTAACCATAACATAAAATGCTCCCTTTGGCATTCTACATGATAGATTATCTATAGAATTGATTCTTTCTACCATATATTTTCTTCTTTCATCAAAGGCCTTTACCATTTGATCTATAGGCTCTTGATCTCCTTTTAATGCTTCTATACTAGCATGTTGTGCTATTGTATTTGGATTGGATGTAGCATGACTTTGAATGTTAGTAATAATCTGCGCTATTTCCTTATCGGCAGCTAAGTATCCTATTCTCCAGCCTGTCATTGCATAGGCCTTTGACATACCATTTATTACGATTGTAAGCTTCTTAATGTCTTCTCCAAAGGAAGCGATACTTACATGATTACCTTCATACGTTAATTTCTCATATATTTCATCGGATATAACGTAAATGTTGTTCTTAACTGCAAGCTCAGCAATTGCCTTAAGCTCTTCCTCAGTATAAAGAGTTCCTGTAGGATTGTTAGGGCTATTTAAAATTATTGCTTTTGTTTTTTCATTAATAGCCTCAGTTAAGCCTTCTATAGTGTACTTAAATCCATTTTCCTCTTGAGTTTCAACGAATACGGGCTTTGCATCTGCCATTTTTACCATTGCTGGATAGCTAACCCAATATGGAACAGCAATAATTACTTCATCCCCCGGATTACATATTGCTTGAAGAGTGTTAAACAGCGAATGCTTTGCTCCATTTGAAACAACTATATTTTCAGGTAAATAATCTAAATTGTTATCTTCTTTTAACTTACCACAAATAGCTTCCTTAAGCTGAGGTAAACCAGCTGAAGCAGTGTAGCCTGTAAGTCCCTTTTCTATTACCTCTATAGCTGCTTTTCTAATATGCTCAGGTGTTTTGAAGTCTGGTTCTCCTGCACTAAAGCTGATTACATCAACACCCTCAGCCTTCATTTTCTTTGCTTTAGCTGTGATAGCTAGAGTTACTGATGGAGATATTGCTCCGTTTTTTCTAGATAAGTTATTGTTCATAATTACTCTCCCCTTTATCGATTTACACGGCATAGGTCTTTTGACCCATGTCTACAACTTCACTATCAATATTATACTTCAAAGCACGTCTGTATTTAAAGTAGTTTGTTGCAACTTGTGGGAATAATGCATATGATAATACGTCTTCTTCTTGCTCTAGGTATTCCTTCATTTCATTTCTTATGGCTTGCAGCTCAGGCTTAATTAGATCCGCTGGTCTACATGTTATAACTTTCTCATCACCAATTATCTTTTTAACTATTTCTTCCTTTATTTGAACTGTAGGTTTTCCGTACATGCCCTTAACATAGGCCTTTACTTCCTTTGGAACCATTTTATATCTTTCACCGGTTATAACGTTTAATACCGCTTGAGTCCCAACAATTTGGCTAGTTGGAGTTACTAGCGGTGGATATCCTAAATCTTCCCTTACCCTTGGTACTTCCTTTAACACATCATCAAATTTATCAAGGGCATTTTGCATTTGAAGTTGAGAAACAAGGTTTGAAAGCATTCCTCCTGGTACTTGATATATTAATGTATTAATGTTTACTCCAAGAACCTTAGGATTTAAAAGTCCACTTTCCATACTCTTTTCCCTTATAGGCTTAAAGTATTCAGCAATTTCATTAAGTTTATCAAGCTTTAATCCAGTATCAAATCCAGTATTTTCTAGAGTTGCTACGAAAGCCTCTGTCGGCGGTTGAGACGTACCCAATGCGAATGGAGAAATAGCCGTATCAATAATGTCTACACCTGCCTCAATTCCTTTAAGGTAAGTCATTGATGCCAATCCACTAGTTGCATGGGAATGTAGTTCAAGTGGTACTTTAACTGCTCCTTTAAGTGCTGTGATAAGTTCATATGCGTAGTATGGAGTTAAAAGACCTGACATATCCTTTATACATATTGAATCGGCACCCATATTCTCCATCTTCTTAGCTAGATTCACATAAGTCTCCGTAGTATGAACAGGACTTATTGTATATGAAATAGCCGCTTGAGCATGTGCTCCTTCTTTTTTTGTAGTTTCTAAAGCAACTCTAAGATTTCTTACATCGTTAAGTGCATCAAATATTCTAATTATGTCGATTCCGTTTCCAACGGCTCTTTTTACAAATTCTTCAACAACATCATCGGCATAATGCTTGTATCCTAATATATTTTGTCCTCTTAAAAGCATTTGCAGGTTTGTATTCTTAACTTTTTTTCTTATTGTTCTAAGTCTTTCCCATGGATCTTCATTTAGGAATCTTAGAGAAGCATCATATGTAGCTCCTCCCCACATCTCTAATGAGTGATATCCTGCTTCATCTAGTTTTTCTAAAATTGGTATCATTTCTTCTGTTTTCATTCTAGTGGCAATTAGAGATTGATGGGCATCTCTTAAAATAGTTTCCGTTATTTTTACCTTAGCCATAAAAATACCTCCTATATTCATAAGGGAATCTGTCCCTTTTTCTATTCGAAATGTTATGATCCTTATACCAACATTTTACCAAGCAATACTATCGGTGTACAGTTTTCAAATAAAGTGTTATAATTATATTGCTTTAATATTTAAGTTAATTTTTGTGTTTTCTTTATTATTTAAGTTACGAAAAATCTGTTATATTCTGACGATTTATTGTATTATATCTATTTAATATGGGAGGTTAATTATGGATTCTACGGATATGAAAATCTTAGAAATATTGCAGTTGGATGGCCGAATATCAATGAAGGACCTAGGTAAAGAGGTTGGTCTTACTTCTCCAGCTGTATCTGAAAGGGTTAAAAGACTTGAGGAAAATGGTGTAATTACCGGCTACAAAGCAATTGTCAATCCGAATAAGGTTAATAAAAGCATTAAAGCTTTTATCAATATTGCCATAAAGGCTGAAAGATATAAAAGATTTCTTGAATTTGCTCCTGATTGTTCAAACATAATCGAGTGTCATCATATAACAGGTGGGGATTGTATGACCATTAAGGTTATGGTAAAGGATATGGAAGAGCTAGAGAGGTTAATTGACGATCTTAAAAGATTTGGAAATACGGAAACTAATCTTATTCTTTCTACACCTATTGAAAGCAAAATTATAATATAGCTTAAAGGTTTTAAATCACATTTATTCTGAAATATTCTGGGGCTGACCACAAAAAATCAGCCCCAGTCATTTAAACTGTTTTTCTATCAAATCTTACTAACGCCTCACTTTTTTCAATACAATTGTTTTCCATATAGTAATTGTACATCTCTTCAAAGCTAATCCCAAGACATTCACCTAAGTTTACATATTTACCAAATAGCTTTATATAAATTGAAAGGGAATTCACATATTCCTTGCGTAATATAGATTTTCTGAGGGTACTAATATCATCGAAAATACTCGAAAAAAGCTTAATAACATTGTCAGTTCTATTGGTTTGTCTAATAGCTTCTTCATTTATTATATTAAAGTCATTGGTATTTCCTATTGATAATATAAATTTCAGAGCATCTATATATCTTGATATTATTTCTTCCTTTAATATTTTTCTTTCCAATTTATAATATTTATAGCATTTTGTAATATTGGCTATTTCACTAGTCTTTACTTGAAGGGCTAAAAACTTTAAATCAAATATATTTTCTTTTCCTATGGAATCTTCTTCTATGTCAGATAAACTCTTGATTCTATTTTCAATAATCTCTTGACTCTTAAACAATTCCCTTAAACCCATATATTCTTACCTCCTTTCCTCCTCTCTTCTCATTAAAAATAACAACAATCTTAACTACTAAAGCCATATTGTTTTAGGTGTTTTTCTTTCAATCCATCTTTTATGCTTAATATTTGGATGTCCTATGGCTAGAGCCCCCAGAATTTTATTATGTTTAGGCAGTCCTAACAGTTTGTTTATATTTTTTGTCCTTTGGGCAGTTGCAACTACATAACCACAGTAGAAAGATCCCAGTTCCAGTCCCTGAGCCATATATGTTGCGTTTTGAAGTGCCAGCGATGCATTAACATCGGAAAAACCTATCCTATCACTTCCATGAAAGACAATAAGAGCTGGACAATCGCGTAATATTAAGTCCTTTCCATGGCTGTATGCCTCGGCTACCTTATTAAAATCTTCTAACATACTAAACAAATCTTTTATGACACCGGGAACAAAAAAACCTGCTGTTTTTCTTACTGTAGCGCTTTTGAACGTGTTAACCAGATCCTTTAGATATTCTGCTGTGTATTTTGATATTTCATCTAATACATCTTTATTTCGAATAACTATATATTCTGTACTTTGATGGTTATGGGCATTCGGTGCATAACATGCAGCTTCAATTATTTTTTCAATTTTTTCCTTTTCTACAGGCATATCCTTAAATGACCTTATAGATCTTCTTGTTTTAATAAGGTTGAAAACCTGTTCTGCCGTCAATGATTTCTCTTTATCAATGCTCTCCAAAGAGCCACCAAGGAAGTTTTTATGTGAAATAACATCATCTGGACATATGGCTACACATTGCCCACAACTTACACATAACTCCTCGTGCTGTACTGCAGCAAAGCCACCAATTGCATCTTTATGCATTATATTTCCGGGACATGCTTCTATACATAATCCACACTTTAAACACGAATTATTATCAACTTGTATTAATGACATTTAGAACCCCCCTATATTTAGTTAATATAATATACAACACACACAACAAGAGTTTTTTGTAAAGAAATAGCCTATACGTAAAATCCCATTAGTCTTCATAAGATATTTCTTATACTCTTTGTTAAGTATGATTTTAAAGAAATTTTCTTTATATGGTTCAACTTGTATTGATTTCAAACCAAAATGAAAGCCTATTCCCATTGTTTTAACAATTGATTCTTTAATGCTCCAAAACAAAGCTGTCTTCTGATCAGTTGATAAGTGAGGTGCAAATTCCACGCTGGAACTTCTTTCTCTTTCAGAAAATGCAGTTGTCAGAAAGCTCTCGCTAAATTTAGCTATTTCTTCTATATCAATACCTACTCTACACCCTTTCCCAGCTGCCCCTCCTATCATTCCGTCAGTGTGGCTTAACGAGAGGTTTAAATCAATATCTACATCATTTATTTTTAGTAAGGGCATCCCTTTGTGAATGCCCTCCTTTACATTACTTATTGAGATATCCTTGTAGTCAAATTGATTGCTTAGATATTCTTCTTTTCTCCATTTGCATAATATTTTTTTTGTAACAACCCTTGCAAATATATACTGATACTGCCTTTTTCTATTTCTATAATATCTAGCTACCGACTGTATTTCCTCAGGACTTAAGAATATATCCTGAATCTGAGAGTAGAAGCTTTCATCTGTTTTTAACGGCGATGGTAAAGGTGACCACTTAAATGCAGCATTATACTGCTTGTGATCCTGAGTGTAATAACTCTTGTGGGGTATTATCCTCTGTAAAGAGGCTATGATCTCCATTATATTTATTAATTCTTATTAAGCTGATTTCTATAATATCAAATATTACCTCGCCCTTTTTATCCATCACTTGTACTCTAAAGTCCACAGTATCTCCATTGTCCCTTAGACGTTTACAGTAGACATAGACTTTTTCATTCTTACGGAATGGCCTAATAAGAACACTCTCCTTTATATACCTTGGAACAACGACATGTCCTGTATTTTGAAAATCATTAAATAGTAATAATCTTCCTGCATTGTCAATTGTAATAGGTGATATAATGGTGTCAGCTATACCCGTATATCCGAAAATCTTAGCATCATCGGTTACAGTAATTTCTCCCACAATCTCATCTTCATTGATATATCCTACATAGTTTAAGTTCCTAAAGGTAGTACCAAAGTTTATGTACTTGTCCGTCAATTCATAGAACTTATCTATGTTCATTGGAGTTGTAATACTTATTAAGCTATTGATATCTACCAAAGGCTCTACCTGCTTCACATTCTTATCTAATATCACATAACCCGATGAGTGGAGTCTATCTTTCTGTAATACATGGCCTTTACTATTGCAAAAATCGGATTTAACCTCTATATACAACTCTTTTTCTTCATTTGTATCCTTAGTTACTTTACCCTCAAATCTTAATTGTAGAGGATTCTGCTCAAAATGCTTAACAAATTGACTAAAATCAATATCATGTACCTTTCTTGCTATAAGCTGATTATTGCTATATGACATTTCATTCATCAATGTTCCTATTTCACAGAAGGCTTCCACATGCATTACTCCAGCATATACGTATTTGCCTTCCACCATATGGTCCTTTAAATATATATCTTCATGTAAAGTAAGATCCTTTGATATAGTTATTTCTCTATCTTTTTCTACCTTCTCAATTTTTTGTAGTAAAGGATATTTTATACGGTCGTATATTTCTCCATTATTTCCCTGGGTTACAACAAATTTTTCTTCCGACTCATCTAGTAAATCGAATTGACCAAGGGGCTTATTGGTACCGATTTTAGAAAATACGAGAACTTCAGGGTATTCTCCACCATAGATTACTTCCTTTAAGAATTTTTGTACCCCTTCATTTACCGATAAGTACTCTAGTCCTCTTTGTTCTTTTTGTACTTTTTCTACTTGAGGGTTAGCCGCCATACCCACTCCCGACCATGCTGTCCAGCCTATAACGAACCATTGTAAGTCCGGTCTATGTCTAAAGAGCTGGAAGGACATTTTTGCTATAATATCTGCACCTGCCACATAGTCAACTTGACCATCCATTCCAAATCTTCCTGAAATAGAACCTATGCTAAGGAAGAATTTCAAAGGTGATTCTTTAAAGGCATGATATAGGTTGTAAAATCCGTGGGCCTTGACTCTAACCACATTCAAGGAGTGCTGCTCAGGCTTCTTTGGTAGTCTTCCGAAGGATGGCAGTCCTGCACCATTTACTATTGCAGTCACCCTTCCAAATCTTTTCTCTATTTCTTCTGCCATCTCTACAACAGCCTTGTTGTCTACCACATCACAGGCTACGTAGTACAGCTTATAACCCTTTTCCTTAGCTTTTTTAACATTGTTAAATAGCTCACGGGCAGCTTTGATTTTGCCAAATCTTTGTTTTATTTCTATAGGAGTTAATTTAGTGTTCTTTAACTTCGTTTCTTTTAAAAATACTTTCTCATAATTGATAAATTCTTCGTCACTCATTTTTATCCAGATTTCATCTTCTGAAGGGAACTTTGTTCGACCACTCACAACTATAGTAGGATTGTGAATCTCCGCTAACCCCTTTGCAAATTCATAGTTGATACCCCGGCCGCCTCCAGTAACTAGAATCACATCTTCACTAGTTATGTTATAGGGCTGTTCTTTTCTTTCCACTTGAACTTCCTTAGGAACGATGCAGATAGTTTTACGTCTTCCATTTACATATCCAATCTCCACAAGCTGCTCTATGAGGCTAAACTCTTTACTTAGAATTTCAATCATCCCTTCGATGTTCTTAGTATCAGTAAAGTCTACAACCTTAGCATTAATGGTTGGAATCTCTTTATATAGACTTTTTACAAATCCCGACGTTATACCGCCTATTGGATTTAATGATGTTCCTTCTTCAAGTCCAAATATCCCACCAGTGCTAGTTGCCGCAAAAACGGCTGCATCTTGTCCTAATCCTTCTAAGTCTTCATATATTGAGCGTCCTCCGTAAAACATGATGTTATAGCTTGTTTCTACTTCATCCTCCCATGTACTCCAATCTACATCCTCAAGGGAAAAATCATTAATCAGAGGATACAAGTTGATAAATCCATGAACTGTCTTTAGAAGTTCTTTAGCTTTTTTAAAGGTGAACTTGATTTCATCTATACTAGTGTATTTTGTTGTAACTGTCCTAAATGAATCGAACTTATCTTCATTATCGGTTATAATTACAAGCTTTCCGCCTTCATTCGTAACAAATCTAGCTATACCCTTTGTTATTTCTCCATCTATCCTATCTTCTATAATGATGAAATTTTTATTCTTAAAGGAGTATTTTTTACCATTATTGGGGTTGTACTCCCTTTCTACTGTAATAGGTATATATCTTTTTGCCTTCTCATCTTGACAATACTCATTTATTCTATCAAGTACTGATTCTTTTTCTACATTAATAGGGGCGTCTTTAGACAATCTATTTAATGTATATTCAACTATCCTATCGATTGTATTAAATTCCTTAATATCTACGTTAGGGTCTAATTCGTATCCATATTTTTCTCTTATCATACCCAGTATTTCCGCTTGTTTTACAGAGTCTATTCCTAAATCTGCTTCTAAATCTAACGCTCCTTCTAACATTTCTACTGGATAACCGGTTTTAAGTTCGATTATCTCCTTTACTTCCTTCTCGACTTTTTCTGTATCTATTGATGCTGCCACTTCCGATACACTATTCTCCTGGGTTGTTGCCCCATCAGTATTTAATCTACCAATTGTATACTGAGTAATTTTATCTATTGTGTTGAACTCTTTAATGTCTACATTTGTATCTAATTCATATCCATATTTCTCCCTTATCATGCCTAGGATTTCTGCCTGCTTTACCGAATCTATTCCTAGATCTGCTTCTAAATCCAAGTCTCCTTCTAGCATTTCTACTGGATAACCGGTTTTAAGTTCGATTATCTCCTTTACTTCCTTCTCGACTTCTTCTATATTTATTGATCCTGCTACTTCTGATACACTACTTTCTTGAATTGACACCCCACCAGTATCTAGTCTACTAATCGTATATTGGGTTATTTTATCTATTGTATTGAATTCTTTAATATCTACATTTGTATCTAACTCATATCCGTATTTTTCCCTTATCATACCTAGTATCTCTGCTTGCTTTACTGAATCGATTCCTAGGTCTGCTTCTAAATCTAGATCGCCCTCTAGCATTTCAACTGGATAGCCTGTTTTTAATTCTATTATGGTCTTAACTTCTTTTTCTACATCTTTTGTATTTATATCTACGTAATTATCTATATCAGAATTATTTTCATCCTTAATTGTTATTGCTACTTGTTTCGCAACCTCATCATTACCCTTAATAGCATCAACAATTTGCTTAAGGCTGATCTTTTCATCAATTTGTATCATATCTTCTGTTAACTCAAACTCTTCTCTAATTTTTTCTACCACTTGACTAAATATTTTTTTGTTAAGAGCTAATGAAGATAGCATTGGCTCTGAATCTATCTTTACAAGACTATCTGGATATCCTGTAAGATTCATGATAATATTTCTAATTGATATCTCTATACCTTTTTTATTTTGCTCTACTGGCAATGAACTCTTCATCATCTCATCTTGTCCCCTTTCATTTAATCTATTGATATACATATAGGCTTTTAATCTCTCAACAGAGATTAAGTCCCCAACCTTTGGTATGTTTGAAGCCATGCTATGGATATCTTTATCTTTTAGAATGACCTTTACCAGCTTGGACAAAATATTTCTTGGACCTACTTCAATATAGTTTTTTATATCCATTGTTTCATATAAATCCGTAACTATATCGCAAAAGCTAAATGGAGTTATTAATTGGCTTGATAAGAAGGATGGCATTTTTTCATTTGATAAAATTTCATTATCATAGAGTTTACTGCTAATTGTTGAGAATACTAACTTTTTAGGCTTTCTATATTTAAATGCCTTAAGCTTTTCTTCAAAATGGCTAACGGCAGGATCTAGAAGATTTGAATGGAAACCGTGGGATACAGGTAGTTTTGTAGAGATTATATTGTTTTTGCTGCAATAATCATTTATATTATTAAGGGCTCTTTCTTCTCCTGATATGATAACTTGCTGCGGTGAATTATGAAGTGCGATGTTACAATATCCCTTTGCTTCATTAAGTACCTTTTTTAGGGCCGTGTCCTGCCTCCTAAGCTTAAGGCTAATCATTGTTCCTCGGTTTTTCTCCTCAATCTGATTAAGAGACCAGGCTCTATAGTAGGTAATCTTCAAGCCTTCTCTAAAGGTAAATACTTCTGCTGCGGCTAATGCAGCTATTTCACCTAAACTATGGCCTATATATACATCCCCATCAATTCCAAAGGATCTGAGGAGTCTGTATAATGCCATGTTAGCAGTGAAGATAGCAGGCTGCATTACTTCGGCCTTGGTCATTTTTTCTTCTATTATGGACTTATTCTCTTCATTATCATAAAATATACAATCACTCAATTTTTCTCCTGTTAAGTTCTTGTATTCCTCATCTGCTTCTTTAAATGTATCCCTGACTATAGGATAGACATCAACAAGCTCCTTTAGCATATTTGGATACTGTGCTCCGTGACCAGGAAACAGTAGAGCAGTCTTCCCTTCTGAAGTCTTATTATTACCTAGGTATATCCCCTGAACATTAAAGAAGTCTAATTTTTCTCTTGTCAATTCTCTATTTAATCTCATTCTTCTCCCCCCTTAAATCACTTGAAATTCTCTAGCGACCTTTGCAATTTTATCTAAGGCAATATCTATTTCTTTTTCACTAAGCGAAGCTGTTATTGTAGCTCTAAATCTACTTTTATTCTGTGGTACTGCCGGGAATACTGCAGTAGCTATGTATACGCCTTCTTCCATTAGTTTCTTTGTCATCTTCATGGTTGTTAAATCATCCCCTATAAATATAGGTATTACTGGTGAAACACTATCTAAAATATCAAAGCCTAATTCTATAAGCCCTTTTCTAAACCTTATAGTATTTGCCCAAAGCTTTTCCCTTCTCCATGTTTCTTCTTCCATTATATCTATGGCCTTTATAACTCCTGCTACAATAGAAGGAGGAAGACTTGCATTAAATATGTATTGATGTGATACGTGCTTTATATAGTCGCATGTATCTGCATCTGAAGATATACATCCTCCAACACCGGCTAAGGATTTACTAAAGGTTGCCATTTTAACTTGCACTTTGTCTTCCAAATCAAAATGCTCCGCGCTACCTCTCCCAGTTTTACCAAAGAATCCTAATGCATGGGCATCATCAACCATTACACAAGCATCATATTTTTCTGATAACTCAACTATTTTATCTAATGGAGCTAAATCTCCATCCATAGAATAAACTCCATCGACAACGATTAATTTTTTCTTATACTTTTCTGATCGTGAAAGTATGTATTCTAACTTTTCCATATTGTTATGTTGAAAAATTCTAACATGACCATTAGCCATTTGTATTCCATCAACGATACTCATATGGTTTAATTGGTCCGTAATGATTACTGTTTTTTCATCACTTGCCAAGGCGGTTATCGCTGCCAGATTTGCCATGTATCCAGCACTAACTACAACGGCCGACTCTGTTCTCATATATTCTGCCATTCGTTCTTCTAACTTTTTATGGAGTATTGTTGTTCCATTGTGAAGTCTTGCTCCACATGTGCCGGTGCCATATTTGTCAAGGGCATCCTTCGTAGCCTTTATAATTTCCGGATGTGTTGATAGACCTAAGTAGTTATTTGAAGTCAACATTATCACTTCTTTACCGTTATAAATAGTTGAGCCTTGCTGTGGACCTTCAAAGGGTGGTTCAAAGACGTACAAGTTCATTTTTTTACCTTCTTTTATGCTTCTAAGATATCCGTCAAAATCTTCTCTATATGCCTGAGGCATCAAAGCTGTGCTATTCATATTTTTTCCCCCTTATCGAACCATTTTTAGTTTTTTTAGTAATTCCTCATAGTTTTTATATACTATGGCTAAGCGATATTCAGAGTTTGCTACATATTCTTTTTCCTCTGAGATTACTTTCTTTGATTTCATCATAGAATTGGCTTTCTCACACAATTTTTCAAAGCTCTGAGCTCCTAAGTAAAATACGTAGTCATCTCTGATATCTTCTTGATTCACCTTGTCTGTATCAACATTGATTCCGCTTCCGATTTTTTCTTTAGAATCCTTGTCATCGACAAATATCATATAGTCTCCACCTAAAATAGAATATGAATATATGGATGTTAGATTACTCTTAGCTTTCTCATTTGCTTTGTTTAAATTGCTTAGATTTTTATGATGTTGTGACAAAACTACTTTGAGAAGTGCAAAACCTGCTTGTGCTCCAAAATAGAATGCGTTTTTGCCATTTTCTGTTTTCATGCTATTACAGCATTCATAATGGCTTATCCCCATATCTTTTATTAATGCGTCCTTTGACTTGTCTATCATATTACCTTTATTTAATAGACCTTTTATTCTTGCATATACCTTATCTTCATCACTTACATCACTGAATTTTTTAAGAACGAAAAAGACGGCTCCTTCACCCATAACAAAATCTTCTATTTTACTACCACAGAAAGAACAGCTTTCTTTTTTATCGCTCTTTAGGATATTAAAGACTTCCATTAACTCAGGAGTCATATTGGCGTGTACTCCACCAACAACAACGGTATCATTTTCGCCTGATTCTAGGCTCATAACGCCTTGTTCAATAGCATTTATAAAGGATGTACTGTCGCTATCTACAACAACATTTGGCCCTTGAATATTAAAGAAGTTTGCAATTCTTCCTGCCGTTATGTTATCCATATAGCCTGGCAAGGTATCTTCTCCAATTTTAGGTATGTAACTTCGGAATTTTTTCGTTATTTCCTCGAGTACACTTGCTTTTATCTCTTCTTTTAACTTATTAAATTCAGGTATTTCTTTTAATATCTCAAAATATTCTACAAATCTTATTCTTAGGTTAGCTAATATAGAAGATTCCATGCCTAATGCTGATCCTACATATACACCGGTGGTTTTACTATTTAGTTTTTCTAAACCATAATCTTCGATTGCTTCACCAGCAGCCATTAACCCCATTTGTTGTCCCTTATCAATCTCTGCTAAAATCTTCGGAGGTATTTTATATTTCAGCCATGGAAATTCTAGCTTTTCTATGAAGCTTCCTTGTATTTTGCTCTTCTGAGAAAATATTTCATTTATTTCCTCATTCCATCTCTTCTTAGGAAGTTCATTATGTACTTTCTTATTCTTTCCGATATTCTTCCACCAATCTATGGCTCCTACTGATTCAGAATCTATACACCCAACCCCTACAACTGCAACATCCATAGAGCCAGATGACCTTTGCTTGCTTTCTTTCATTTTTTCTAACAGGTTCCTATGGTATTCTTGTTTATATTCCTCTACTACAACACTTGCATTGATTCCGCCAAAACCAAAGGCATTTACTGAGGCTCTTCTTGGCTCTCCTTCTTTTTTGCTTGTCCAAGGTTGAGGACTGGTATTAATGTAAAAAGGTGTTTTCTCTAACTCTACGCCTTCGGGTTCCTCCGTAAAATCATGGGTAGGAGGAAGTATATCATTTTGCATTCCCTCTAGCACTTTTATCAGGTTTGCCATTCCAGCAGCTGAAAAACTATGCCCAATTTGGGACTTTATAGTTCCTATTGCAACGGATTTTGATGGTAGGTCTTCATCTTCATAAAGTAGTTTTATTGTCCCTAGCTCTACCTTATCGCCTACCTTAGTTCCTGTAGCATGGGCCTCAATATACTCAACATCTCGTGGCTTTAAACGGGCCTTTTCGAGAGCCTTTTTCATCGCCTTAACTTGTCCCGCTGAACTAGGTGCATAGATTGATTTTCCTTTCCCATCGCTGGCTGTTCCTACACCTCTAATAACTGCATAGATATTGTCATTATCCTTTACAGCTTGATCCAATCTTTTTACTATGATAGTGGCTGCACCTTCTCCTGGGATTAATCCATTAGCAGTGATATCCAGTGGAGCGGAATGAGTCGGAGATAACCCACCAACCTTTGCAAATGCAACATTTCCTGTAACGCTTATGTTACCCAGTACACCAGATACAATGCATGTTTTAAGGTTGTCATTTTGAAGGTGCTTTACTGCTTCGTCGATTACTAATGCCCCTGCGGAACAAGCTGCGTCTACTACTAGGGTTGTCCCCTTTATATTCAGTACGTCCCTAACGGATTTAGCCAATGTACTATGGAACACTTTTTGATAGTTAGAATCATCTATTCCGTTAAATTTATTATCTAATATTTTTTGAAACTGCTTTTTAATTTCTTCTTTTTGACTGTTATTTAGCCCTCTGAATTCCTCATTTTGCTCTAGATAATACAAAAACTCTTTTCCTCTAAAATTGATAGAATAGTTAGCAAATGCTTCATCACCTAGCATATTTCCTAAGAATAGTCCTGTATCAAAGCTATCAATTATCCTATTTTTATTTTGTGATTTACTTAATGCTTGTAGTATTGAATCTAGCATCATAAGCTGTGCACGATTTAGCTTGTTAATTTCCTTATCACTGTATTCATGCTCCTGGTAGGGAAATTTATAGTCTTCTATGTATGCCCCTAATTTACAATAGGTCTTATCCTCTGCAGTCCGATCCTCATCATAGTAGTACTCCCAGTTCCATCTTTCCTTCGGGGTTACTCTAATACCTGATTTTCCCGATATAATAGTTTCCCAAAACAAGTCAGCATTATAGCCATCGGGCGGCAGTACACACCCATATCCTACAATGGCCAAGGGGTAAAAAAGATTATTTTTCATGTTTTGTCCTCCTTTGTATATCATTTATTGCAAGGGGCAAAGCCCTTGAGTTTAAACTTTTTGGGATAACATGCATTAGAGATTTTGTAGCATTTGCGATTTCGCTTTTTTCCATTTATGTAATTTTATGACACTAAGTTTGTATTTTAATTAACAAACTCTATCAGAAAGTTTATTAGGTAATTTAACATGATGAACTTTAACGCAATTGGATGTTTGTTTTTTCGAAAATAATTAAGATATAGCGTCTTTAAGCTATTATTTAAGACAAGTTTTTTAGTTAAGAAATCTATATAATTTATTTTGTAATTTTTGTTATTTTCTGACTATTTATACAATTATACCTCGAAAAGTAAACATAATCAAGATATTTTTATTATTTTGTAAATAAAATATAAATTTTCTATTTACTTTTTTATATTTTTTTACATTTATGGTTCTGGATACCGACTCTTAAAGTGGTGGTTTATTCTTTAATTTACAGATAAGTACACTCATCGACACTTTGTTTTGATCATAATTTCTTCATGAAAAACCTTTAACTTCAAAAAAAATAAAACCTATGGAAATTTCTTTACTTTTATCAAAAGAAATTTCCATAGGTTGATAATTCGGTTTTAATTTGTGTCTATTTATATTTCCTTAATATCTACAACATCGTACCCTGCATCATCTACGGTATCTCTAATAACTTTTTCATCAATCTCCTTTTCCAAGGTTACTATTACATTTTTCTCATCTACACTGCTGCTCTCAACTGTAACTCCGTCTAATTCATTTAAAGCTCTCTCTACTCTACCAGTACAGTGACCACAGCTCATTCCTTCAATTAAAATCATTTTTTTCATTGTATAACATCCTCTCTCTCATATATAGTCTTATATCTATCCCTTAAACCTTCTGAGTCTAAGGGCATTTGTTACTACAGATACCGAACTCATGGACATTGCAGCTGCTGCAAACATTGGATTTAGCTTTGGTCCTCCAAAGGCAAAGAGTAATCCTGCTGCCAATGGTATTCCTGCTGTATTGTAAGCAAATGCCCAGAATAGGTTTTGCTTAATGTTTCTTATAGTGTTCTTACTTAGTTTGATTGCTGTAACTACATCTAAAAGGTCGCTCTTCATCAGTACTATGTCGGCTGATTCCATTGCGACATCCGTACCGGAACCAATGGCCATACCTATATCAGCCATAGCCAAGGCTGGTGCATCATTTATACCGTCTCCAACCATAGCAACTTTTTTACCCTTTTCTTGAAGCTTCTTAACCTCATTAGATTTATCTTCTGGTAAAACCTCGGCTAAAACAATATCTATCCCAACCTGCTTTGCTATTGCTTCTGCTGTTCTTTTGTTATCTCCAGTAATCATTGCTACTTCTATTCCCATATCGTGTAGTCTCTTTATTGCCTCTTTACTATTTTCCTTCACAACATCTGCTACGGCTATTATACCCTCTAACCTATTATTTATGGCTATAAACATTGGAGTCTTGCCTTCATCTGCCAACCTAGCTGATTCATCAATTAGGGCTGGCTCAATATTTCTATCCCTCATGAGCTTTTCATTTCCAAGTAAGACTTTATCCCCTTCTATATCTACTTCTATTCCATGTCCGGGTATTGCATAGAAGTCCTTAGCATCCAAGAATGCAATATTTCTTGCTTCGGCTTCCTTAACGATAGCCTCTCCAAGGGGATGTTCAGAACCCTTTTCGGCAGTAGCTGCTATTTCAAGAATTTTATCTTCGTCTAAGTTATCCCTTGTTATTATATCGGTAACTCTAGGTTTACCTTCTGTTATGGTACCAGTCTTATCAAAAACTATGGTTTCTATTTTGTATGCTGACTCAAGGGCTACACCACTTTTTATTAGTACCCCAAGCTCAGCTCCCTTACCAGTCCCAACCATTATTGCCGTTGGTGTCGCTAGTCCTAGGGCGCATGGGCAAGCTACTACTAAAACCGAGATAAAAATGGTAAGTGCAAATTCAGCACCGCTACCGGTAATATACCATATAAGCCCTGAAACAATGGCAATCGCCATAACTATTGGTACAAAGTATCCTGATATTATATCTGCTAGCTTTGCTATTGGAGCCTTACTTCCCTGAGCTTCTTCAACCAATTTGATAATTTGTGCTAGAGCAGTATCCTTACCTACATTTGTCGCTCTAAACTTCAGTACACCGTTTTTATTTATACTTGCTCCTACAACCTTATCACCTATGTTTTTCTCTACTGGAATACTTTCTCCCGTAAGCATCGATTCGTCAACTGAACTGTGTCCTTCAACTACTTCACCATCTACAGGAATCTTTTCTCCTGGTTTTACTAGTATAATGTCTCCTTCTTCAACCTCTTCTATAGGTATGCTTATTTCTTCTTTTCCTTGTACTATAGTAGCTGTTTTAGGCTGAAGACCTACTAGTTTCTTTATCGCCTCGGATGTTTTACCCTTTGAGCGTGTTTCTAGATACTTTCCAAGCATAATAAGGGCTATAATTACTCCGGCCGTTTCAAAGTATAAATCCTTAGCAAATTCAGTATATCCATTCATAATCTTATAGGTTGCATATAATCCATAAACAACTGCTGCACTAGTTCCCACGGCTATTAGTGAATCCATATTTGGACTTCTTCTAAACAAAGCCTTGAAGCCCACTGTGTAGAACTTGTTTCCTGCAATCATTATAGGGATAGTTAGCACCAATTGAATAAGTGCAAAATTTAATGGATTGAAATGGGGATTTATGAACTTCGGTAGAGGCATACCTACCATATGTCCCATGGAAATATAGAAAAGTGGTATAGTAAAGGCAATGGCAATTATAAACTTTGTCCACATCACCTTTATTTCCCTTTCTTTCTTATCCTGATCCTCATCCTGTACTTCATCCCTCTCTATATCTAAGGGAGTATATCCGGCCTTTTTAATAGCACCTTTTATCTCTGATAATCTCACGATATTTGCATCATATTCAACCGTTGCCTTATTAGTAGCAATATTTACATTTACAGATTTAATACCTTCTAGTTTGTTGATAGACCTATCAACAGCTTTCACGCAGGCTGCTCAAGTCATTCCCTCTACTGGTATTACAACTTCCTTTCGGTCTTCATCTGCTAAAGCCTTGTATCCCGCCTTGTTTACCGTCTGAGCTATTTGGTCTTCTGAAACCTTTCCTTCATCATATTTTACAACCATTTTCTCTGTTGCAAGGTTTACACTAACCTCTTCTATTCCATCAATCTTATTTATAGCTCTCTCCACTGCGCGAACACAAGCCGCACAGGTCATACCTTCTATTTTAAAGTTTTTTTCTAATGCCATTTTCTCACCCCTTTTGTAAGGTTATTTCTATTACATTATATACCCATACAGGGTATATGTAAATAGTTTTTTTGATAAAAAACTGACGAAGGTTATTTTATTTATATATCAACCTACGATATCTTTATCTAGTTTATATCTTACCCATTTTGATGGCAATTTAAGATATCTTTTTACGAATATGGTATAATATGGTTAAACCTAGCCTATAACTTGAATAGTCTAGGTTAAATCCTAGGATAGAAACACAGTTCTGGTTGGTAGTCCAGGCGCATCTATATGTATTTACGATTTCATATAGGGATATATAACTTCAATAAAGATTTGAAGTTTGATATTTATAGATGTCAGTAACCTTCCCCTTCGGGTCGTCCATTCCTAGTGAATATATATTTTTTAGAAGGGGTGATGTTATGAAAAACATCAATACTTCATTTTCTATTCTTTTTGAGACTCCTTATTGGATTGGAATTTTTGAAAGAAATGATGATGAAGGTTATTCTGTTTCAAAGTTCGTATTTGGAAAGGAACCTACTGGTCCTGAACTGTACAATTTTATCGTAAGGTATTATCCAAATAGGCTAAGCTATAGTAAGCCAAATGAAGAGATCACTAAGATAACTAGGAAAAAAATAAATCCTAAGAGAAGACAGCGAGAAGCTACAAAGGCTATGGCGGACAGAGGTGTCTCCACAAAGGCCCAGGAAGCTTTAAAACTTCAATATGAGGAAAAGAAACATGAGAGAAAAGAACTTTCTAAGCTTAGAAAACAGGAGCTTGAAAAGAGAAAGTTTATCCTAAAGCAGGAAAAGAAGAAGCAAAAGAAACGAGGACATTAAAGCTATAGTGACTTGAATCAATCAAAAGAAGAGGTCTATTTTTCTAGTTATAGAAAGATAGGCCTCTTTTTTTATAATCCAAAATGTATTGGGCTTCTTTAATGTCTATACTTTTCTCCGCCGAATAAACTCAGCATGTAAACTCTATAGTTTAGAGTTTAATTTTCCCTTGTCCTAATCCCATTTTTTTCCTCTCTTACTCTTTACCTTTTCTTGTCCTAAAATATAATTCTTATCTCCTCGAAAGTTAATAAATGGCTATTTGTTGACTTTCGTCGTGTGCAATCAAAGTGTTGGTACCACTTATTATGCATAATAATAGAGCACTACTAATTATTTAATGTCAACTTACAAGCTGAAATATGAGTAAAAAGTGAAAACACTATAGATATAACAAAATTAGTCTTTGTAGCTTATTTATAATCAAGATTAAAAATACGATAGAAAAATAATGGTTAAAAATACAGAAGAACACTTAATTATGGAAAAATATAAAAAAAGTCAAATTAGACCAGTTTACAAAATCAACTCGAAATTCGTCTTTATATATCAAAGGCTTGTCTATTTCTAGGACTAAAGGGGGATTTGACATGGAATTATATGACCTGATAGAAAAAGCTCAAAAAGGAGATAAAGAAGCTATACTAAGCGTATTTTTAAAGTTTCAAAGAGCTATGAAAAAATTGAGTGAAAAACTAGGTTATGAGGAAGCGGAAACAGATATGATAATAGAGTTTCTACAGACAATCAAAGAAATAGACTTAAATGAGATCTGTATGAAAAATGATGGAGGAATTACTAACTATATATGGTTTTTTTTAAAGAATAAATCTATAGATTTGTTTAGAAAAAATGTATTACAAAGCATTAAAACTACTAACTTAAATCTAGATATTATAGCCAATGATACATCTTATTATATGGAGAATAAATTACTTGTTTCTATGCTACTTAATTCTTTACCACCACTACAAAAAACAATTTTAAAAAGAAAATTTATACAGGGTTTTTCTGATAATGAAATAGCTCTTATGTTTGGAATATCAAGACAAGCAGTAAATAGAGCTAAAAATAGAGGGCTTAAAAATCTTAGAAAAGAACTAAGCGTTATGAAGGTAAGAAAAAATTGGAAGAAATTTTTTTTGAATTAGCGTCAATCCAAGGAATATGGACGGCGCTCACCGTAGCTCTGATTTTTTATATTCTGAAAAATCAAGAGAAAAGAGATCTCCGTCAAGAAGATAGGGAGAAAAAATATCAAGAGATTATATCAAACTTAACTGGCAAGTTGAATCTGGTTGAGGGTGTAAAAAAGGATGTTGAGGAGATAAAAGAGTATGTTTTTAAGAAAGAATCTTAAAGTGAGTAATTTACAAGGTTTTAGGAATTGCCAAAAAAGTTTTTTGAAAAAATTTTAAACTAGAGGTTTACATTTTGGGCAAAAAATTCGTCTTTTATATATGAGAGGCACTTAACCGGTTAAACTTTCTCAGTAAAAATATATAGGATGTGTGAGCAGGATGAATATTGTAGAAAGCAACTTGAAATTTAGAAACAAACTCAAAAAACTTAAGTGTCCTTCTATGGTAATAATTCATCATGCTGCACACAGCAGTGCAACAGTACTTGATATACATAGATGGCATCTAGAAAATGGATGGAGTGGATTTGGATATCACTTTTTAGTAACTAAGGATGGACAAGTCTACAGGGGCAGGCCTGAAAATGCTATAGGAGCACACACAAAGGGCTACAATAATATTTCTCTTGGGATATGTATACAAGGGGACTATGACGTAGAAAAAGGATTTGAAGCTCTTATAGAGTTATGCCAGTATCTATGTGACAAATATAATGTAGGGACTATAAAAGGTCATAGGGAATTAACATCTACTAGGTGTCCTGGACTAAACTTTCCTTTAGTTAAGGTTAGAAGCAAAATTCTAGCCAATTTTGATACCTATACTGTTAAGGTAGGAGATACTTTATGGTCTATATCTAAATTGTTTAATATCTCAGTTAATACATTAATCAGGTTAAATTGTTTAAATGGTAACTTGATTTATCCTAATCAAATACTTAGGATTATATAAAAAATAGAGGAGTTGTTATTATGAGTAATGATGTAGGCGGTGGCGGAGGTAACTATTTTGAGATAACGTATCTATATGATCTAAGCGACTTATATGAAGAAGGTTTTATAAAGGAAGCTGATTATATATATACTCCTAGTCAACAGTGGTTGCAATTCTTAGCACAAAACATGTGTGCTTTAGCTAGTGCTGTTCTAGTAGGAGTACAAGCATCTCAAAACTATGAAGATGAAGCCGAAAAAGAAATAAAAGAAGTTATGGCTGAACCATGTAAAAAGGTAATTGTTGAGGGTGGTTATGTAAGATTAACAGTAAGAAGTGTAATTGGAAAAGTTGAGATAGGAAGAGGAAGTGTAGTTGATCGAGTAGTATTTGACTCTGCCGTAGCTACACATGTTCCTAAAAAATAGAAAGTATTAAAAGGAGTGAATTATAATGGGAATACCTTCAGAGCCAAATATAGGAAGTGGAAAAATAGGTTTTTCAGAATTGTTAGATGGTAAACAGTTATTAGACCGCGGGTTAATTGTCGTTGCACAAGGAGGTTCAAACAACTCCTATGCAGACTGGTTGTGGGATTTTTATAAAAATACTAGAGATGGAGTAGCTTTTATTACCACTCTTATAAGCGTTGCCGCTTTCGATGAAGCAGTTATGAAAATAACTAATGCTTCAAAAGGTGCTGTTAGAGAGTGGATCCTAAGTGATGGAGAAGGTTATGTTAGATTATATACAGAATATGAATATCTTGGCAAAGAAGATGGAACACATGAAATTGGGAAACTATTAAAAGCTGAAGCAGAATATGTTGGCTAGTAGTAAAAATTTTTAGATTAATAAATCTAAGGCTATCGATAAAATATTTTATCGATAGCCTTATTTACTAAATAGAAACTTCTTCAATGTAAGCTGAAATTTCTAAGATACTCTAAACAACATAACTGCTTATATTTTAGAAATTCTAATACTTCTAATTTTTTCTTCAAGATTTATATTTACTTCAAATTTATATTTCCCTTTTCCAATTGATTGCTTATCATCGTGTATAATATAAATATTTTTTTTCTCTATATTTATATTATCCATTTTTTTAGCTAAATCTTTGGATATGTTTGTCTCTATATACCAAGAATATGAGTATATTTCAATGTCTCCTCTATGATTCCAAAGCATTCCTGTTTGCATTGGTGATTCTCCCAAAAGATTATTAACATCATGTAAAGTCTTACAATTTAATAGTTCGTATAGTTCCTTTTCATTTATTTTTTTTGTAGGAGGATTTTTTATATAAATTCCCTTATGTATTACTTTTATATCTTCATTATATCCTGAAACTCCAAATGATCCATAAGGTAATTTCCATAATGTTGCAATCTCAGTTTCATTTAGTTGCCCCTTTTTGTTAAACATTTTGTTTAACTCGCCTATTGTAATCCCTTGTTCTACCATATTATAGTTTCTATATATTTGTGACTCTTTTAGTTCTTCTAAAGTAAGTTCTTGCTTCAATATAGCTTTAATCGATAACTTAAATTCAAAAAAATCAAAATCAACAGTATTTAGCAAATAAACAACAAAAGAAAGTATCGATATAATTAATATTATACAAATATATTTCATTTTTTTTGTATTAAATTGAATAACAAATCACCTCCAACAAAACTTTAGTAGACATCTTATAAAATTTAAGCAAACAACAATATAACAATTTTACCATATATTGTCAGAAAGAGCAAGGCTTTTAATAAGCCTAGAATCAGCAAACATGTCATCAGGGGCAAAGTGAAGTTATGAAGCTAGTAAAATAGTACATTTCAAACATCCAATTCATTCATAAATTTTAAGAAAATACTTATCTTATAGGCTAAACAAAAAGTGTTGGAATTGCTTTGTTTAAAGTTTCACTTTGCACCTAGTGAAACACATGCTGGTACTGGGCCAATAAAGACTATCTTAAATTTATGTTTAGAATAGTCTTGGTTCGAACCGTTGATTGACTTAGAAAGCAATCTTGAAAAGCAATTAGAACTGTTTACACCAATCTATTGACAGCCTCAAGGTTTCTGGTCTCTACTTCCTTCATTGCTAAAACCTTATAGAGATATAGCTTAAGAATTTTTACCTTTATATCTTGTCTTCTTTTAACTCCCTCATAATGTTCGCAAGGAGGATAAGTCTTTACTTAGCTCTTTGCTTCATCTACTTATTGGCTCTAAGACAAATACTTTTAAAATCATATAAATATTATCAGTCCATTAGATACCTTATCATTAAGTTTAGCCTTAAGCCTTACAATTCCATTCTCAATAGTTCCAATGTTTAAAAAGGATATATCTTCAATAAATTTAGAAAAAATTCACCTATTTTAAGTTTATCTCCAATAAAATTAGCAATTTTCATAAAAAAATTTGTTACAACAACAGAAATAATAACTGAGATTATTACTCCTAAAATAAAATTAATTTCGATAACCATAAAGCCCTCCTGTTATCAACCGTAACCTAATTTTCATATTTTGATTTTACCATATACTTACATAGAGTTAAAAGATAGGAAAGAGAGGGTTTGCATACTTTTCTCAATTACTTGTTCCCCATATTTAGCAACTGTACTGGTTTCCGTACATGCAATATATATAATTTCTATCTACCTTAACATATAATTACAATACTCTTACAAATTTATTACAGGGTTTACAAATGGCATTATAACTAGCTTCTATAGAATATAGGGGTTTCTTCTATATGTTAATTCTACATCATTGTTGGGTAAATATGTATACATAAACATCTCCTAACAATCTTCGCAATATAATGCAATGATTTTTTTACAGGGGGGGTAGTTAATATGAGTAATTTAGCAAAAAAGTATTTAAGTGAAAATGATGAACACAAGAAACTCTACGTTGATGGGATAATTCTAAATGACCCCAAAACACTCAAAATCCTTGAACAAGACTTTAATGACTATTTATTTAAAGCATGCTTATGTGCATATATCAAAAAATCTATTGGCTTTTCTTCACTAAGAATCAAAAAAAAGAAAAATAAAATAGTAAATCGAGAAAAATTGTACCTAAATGTTATAGATGTGAATTTTCAGGAGGAAAGATTGAACCTTGTTCCAGATAAAGAAATAGATATAATTGATAAGATTTTTGAGTCCCAAAAGAACTTTGATTATACTCAGGTTTTCTCCAACAAAAGACTTTCAAATGCATTTATTAGGCTGACCAGTAAGGAAAAAGAGATTATAAAGGAGTGCGTTGTAAATGATAGGTCTCAAGCAAATGTTGCTAAAGACCTTGGAATCTCTAGACAGGCAGTAAATAAAATAAAGAATTCAGCATTAAAAAAGTTAAATAGGGAATTGAAAGGAGCATAACTATGTAGGGTTTTAGTGATTTTATATTGCAGATTGCTTTCTTATAGCTGTAACAGCTTTTCTACTAGTTATTGTTAGGAAAAAGTTGGACAAGCTAAATTCAACTCTTATGGAAATGACAGAAATCTTTTCATAAAAATAGTAGGAGGGATTTTTATCAACCATAGAAATTTTAGAAGAACTTTTGAATCAGCTCAAAATGGTGACTGTAGTTCCTTAAAAGAAATATTAGAGATGTTTAAACCTCTCATATATAAAAACAGCTTCACCAAAGGGGCGTTTGATGAAGACTGCTTTCAAGAGTTAAATATAGAATTAATGAGATGTATTGAAAACTTTCAATTCAATAATGTTAGTGACCTGCATAGCTATTTTCAATTCAAATAGGGCGTGTCTCATAATGGCTAATTTCTGCGTTATTTGAAATTCATTTATTCTGAAACACCCTGGGGCTTTATTTATAAGAAACCTCTATGAAATAGCCCCTTTTTAGCTACTTTCATTATATACCCGAAGGTTGTGAACTATAACAGTTAAAAACACAAAAGCCCTCTAAAGTGCTTTTGTGTTTAAAATTTTCGATACTATATTTTTGTTTTCTAATATTATCGACATAACCAATTCCGTTATATCCCCCGTAACCTTAGTACATCTCTTTATGTGTTCCTTAGATCCAAATTCATAGTCTTTAATAAGTACTCTACAGCATGCGCTGCCATATTCTTTTCTAAATTTATCATGTAGCTCCTTTGATAGCTTCATAATTTTTCTATTGCTTCCTCCTGGCTTTTTCCTTCCATAAACTAGGCCTATAGCACACTGGCCTCCAGTTAAAGCTCCACATGAGCAGCCACCGCCACCCATTCCAACTGGGAATCCTGAGGTAAGCCTCACATACTCTTCAGGCATTCCACATTCTAATACTTCATTAACAGAAGAAAGCACGGCTTC
Source organism: Wukongibacter baidiensis (assembly GCF_050888315.1). NCBI lineage: Bacteria > Bacillati > Bacillota > Clostridia > Peptostreptococcales > Caminicellaceae > Wukongibacter > Wukongibacter baidiensis. The sequence goes on along the minus strand of NZ_CP138202.1, from coordinate 3,895,248 downwards.
TGAGCAAAGATACTTTCCATCACTATAGTACTTTTCAGCCAATTCCTTAGCTTCTTTTATAAGCTCTGCATTACTTATTTTCACATTCATCTCTCCAAACTATCCTATATAGAGTTCCAAGTAAATCTTAATTTATACATATCAAAATATCCGATGTTTCTAGGGATTTTTGATGTGTATAATTATAGTTTTGACTGGAATTTCTATATAGAAATTCCAACGGTTTTATTTCGTTCTTTATGACTCTTGGATTTCAGTATATCATAGAATAATCTAGAGGATTGATTGAAGTTCTTTATAGTTAGTTACCTATCTATAAAGATAATCAATAGGGAAATTTTACCTCCCCCTATAGTTCGTAGACCTGTGATTCCTAAGCTTGAGTTAGCTTGATTTCTCATTCACAGATTTATATAGAAAAATATACAAAATATATAACTACATAGCTTATATTGAGCAAGTAGAGTATAGGTATTCCTATATAAAAGCTTTTATGCTGAGTTTTATGTCTCGCCATTGTCATTCCTAAAAGCACCCCTGCTGCTCCACCAATAGCGGCTGTTATAAAAAAGTTTTGTTCCTTTATTCTCCACTTGTTCTTTTTAGCTTTATATTTGTCTATAAGCATAATGCTAAATCCAAATAAGTTAACCAAAAGAATATAAAGTATAAAGTAGAACTCCTTATATTTTAACAATTGCATCTTAACCTCTCCTTTTGCATTTTGTTTCCTAAGATAATTATACCCCAAGGTTCCAAGTTCTTTAGTTACATTATTTTAAATAAAAATTTAGGGGGGGGCATCGAGTCTCTTCATTTTTTAGCAGATTCCTCTTCGAGAAATGATCTCAATAAAAAAAGCGTGTTATGCACCTTTATGGATAACACGCTTTCTTACTTATAGTCTTTTAAAAACCACTCGAATATTAGAGCTTCTCTTAAACTTCCATTTCCTTTAAATACTCTGGGATTATGAGAGTTGCCTCCGTCGCAGCCTCAACTTCTTTTACTGTAAACTCAGGATTTATTTCTTGAAGTATTAATCCCGATTCTGTAACCTCCATCACTCCCATTTCTGTAACTATTAAGTTAACCTGTCCCTTTGCAGTTAGAGGAAGGGTACATTTCTCTAATATTTTAACATTGCCCTTTGCAGTATGGGTCATTGCAACTATAACCTTTTTTGCTCCTACAACTAGATCCATAGCGCCACCCATGCCTGGTACCATTTTTCCAGGTATCATCCAGTTTGCCAAGTTTCCTTCTCCATCCACCTGTAACGCCCCAAGTACTGTAGCATCTACATGACCGCCTCTGATTATACCAAATGAAGCTGCGCTATCGAAAAAAGCTGCTCCCGATACTGTAGTAACGGGCATACCTCCAGCATTCACAAGGTTCTCAATTTCCTTTCCTTCTTCAGGAGCAGGTCCCATGCCTAGGAATCCGTTCTCAGATTGAAGTATAACCTCTACACCATCAGGAATATAGTTTGCTACCATGGTCGGTAAACCTATTCCTAGATTAACAACATCTCCGTCATTAAGCTCCTTAGCTACCCTTTTAGCTATAATTTCCTTCATTTTAGCCTTATCCATACTACTTCCTCCCCTCAGTGATAACGTCAACAAATATTCCCGGTGTCATAACGTCATTTGCATTTATTTCTCCTACTTCAACTATTTCATCCGCTTCAACTATTACAAGGTCTGCTGCCGTTGCCATTAATGGGTTAAAGTTTCTTGCAGCTAAATCATAATAGATATTGCCTTTCTTATCTACCTTCGCACCCTTTATAAGTGCAATATCAGCTTTAAGTGGCAACTCCAATATGTATTCCTTACCATCTACTTCTATTTTTTTCTTGCCTTCTTCTACTATAGTTCCTATTCCAGTAGGTGTCAGGAAGCCTCCCAGTCCTGCTCCGCCACTTCTAATCTGTTCTGCCAAGGTCCCTTGAGGCGTTAGTGTTACTTCTAATTCTCCCTCATTCATTTGTCTACCGGTTTCAGCATTTGTTCCTATGTGTGAAGCTATTACTTTTTTCGCCATTTTATTAGATATAAGCCTTCCTATACCAAAATCTGGCCTAGCAGTATCGGTACAAATAATAGTTAAGTCTTTAATTCCCTTTTCAATCATCTTGTCAACTATACTATGAGGAGTACCTACTCCCATGAACCCAGCTATCATAACTGTCATACCATCCTTGATATGATCAACAACTTCCTCAATGGTCTTTACCTTATTCATGGCCCATTATCACCTCTACTTAATTTTTTGAAAATCCGTAATTTTGCCTCATTTATAATTATAGCAGATATATAGGGTTTATATAGTAAAACTTAATTTATACATGTACAAATACTCAACGTTTCTGGGAGTTTTGGACATGTATAAATCAAAGTCTTTACTTAAATCCTTTACTCCAGATTGTTTAAAGAAAATAAAAAATCCAGTACATAGAAGCCTAATCACTTTGCTTTATAATGTACTGGAATAATATTTTATATACTTAAACTGCCTGATGATTTAAATTAACCTCATCCCAAAAGCCTTTAAACTCATTTACGATTTCTTTTTGAATACATATACGGCCTTCATTTATTACGTTATAGTTGGTCTTTAACATCGATACAATATCTTTATCAATTTCATTTCTCCTGGCCATATCTTCTAGGACAAATAATGCCCTTTCCTTTTTCATACCTTCTCGATAGGGTCTGTCTTCTGTAATAGCAGTAAAAATATCTGCTACAGCCATGATTCTAGAACCCAAGGATAACTCCGCATCTGTTTTATTGAAAGGGTACCCTTTCCCATTTAATCTTTCGTGATGCAATCCTGCCCACTCATATATTTCTCCAATGCCCCTTATTTTCTTTAAAATAGAATATGTATAATAAACATGTTTTTTAACTATGTCAAATTCATCATGAGAAAGGCTAGCAGGCTTTTCTAATAATTTCTTTGGAACGGCCAGCTTTCCTAGGTCATGTAAGTTTCCAGCGATTCTCATCATCTTTATTTCTCTCTTTGTCATTCCTGAGATTTCTGCAAGATTACAAGCAACATGGGCGACCCCACTGGAATGGGTGGCAGTAAACCTACTTCTAAAATCAATTATTTTTTCAAATATCTTCGAGATATTAAGCATTTCATCCATGTCTAATAAATCATCGCCTAGAATGGCATTAAAAAGAGTTAGTGTATTATTCGAACTCAAATTTTGCCAAATTAGTTTTGATCTTGAGGTCTCTGCAAAGGCCTCAACAATATCAGGGTTAAATTTTTTCCCCTTCTCCTTTGTAATCTGTTCCATTATACAATCCATCTGATTTGGTAAATCTCTTCTCCAATCCATTAAAACATCTACCCTGTCGGCTAAATGTATAACTTGGCTACTTAAAGGAACATCTATATTTTTCTCATTAAATTTATTAATATTGTTCCAGCTAACATGATGACACCTTACTATATTGGAAACCCTTTCAAAGGGTTTGTGCATCTTAAGTAAACTATGTCCAACCAGTGAATGAAGGTGAGGATCTTTCAAGTCAAATTCGAGGCCATCCAATCTATCCTTTAAAGATAATGCTCCTACATCATGTAAAAGTGCACTATAAATTAAACTCTTAACATCATCTTTTTGCATATTAAGCATCAATGCAATATTTAAAGATAAAAATGCAACTCTTATATGATGTCCTACTATAGCAGGACTAATCAAATCCAAGCTCTCTGATAAAGCCAGAATCAAATCAACTTTAGGAACATTCTTTTCCTCCATAAAAAAACCTCCAACACAACTAAATCGATCAATTTACTTATTATGGATAAACAACATTTTTTCTTTGAAATTTATTAAACCTCCAAGTTGCTTATCTTCATTTATATCTTAACACAAATTTAGACATTTATCTTTCTTATTTTACATGTTTTTCACAATTTCTCATAGTACTAAACTATCAAAAATAAAAAATAAAAGAGCACTAAAATTAGCACTCTCTTAATTATAATTATCACTTTTTAGAAAAAACATAGATTTTTTTACTTATTTATATGCCATTTGTAGTTACATTAGTTCTATTGAATCCGCCTCTCATGCCTTGGCCAAAACCGCCTCCAAAGCCTCTGCCTTGACCTCTTCCTGGGCCACCACATCCTCCTGGGAAGTTAAAACCATTTTCATTGTGGTATTTTTCCATAGCATCAATTCTCTCGTTCCAGTACTTTGCTTGTTCCTCTGTGATTTGTTTGTCTTCTACTGCCTTCTCAATTTGATCCTTTTTCCATTTAATCATTTCCTTATACCAGTCTGGACTTTCATTAGCAGTCTCTGCAAAGGCTAACACTCCAAATGATAGTACCATTACAGCTACAATAGCTAAAACAATAATTTTTTTCATTTTCATTCTCCTTTCTTGGGTTGAAGTATTTTACACCTTAATTATAGATTGAACTTATGAAGGAAATATGGAGATTCATAGAAAAAAGAAAAAAAATTTCTTTAGGCTTTCGAATTTTCAACAATCTGAGAAAAAACTTTTCTTCATATTTCCTCCACAAGTTTTAGATATCATGTTATTAAAGAAAAGAATATAGAGGAGGTTTACAAAATGATGCACTGGATGGGCTTTAATAGATTTGGATGGATGGGAGGCGGTTTTATGATGATCCTTTGGCCATTGATGATGGGATTGATTTTCTATTTTGTTTTTAGACATAATAGAAGACATTGTATGCCTATGTATAATGATAACAGTAGAGCACTTGAGATTTTAGATGAAAAATTTGCTTCTGGAGAAATTGCTGAAGAGGAATATTTGCATAAGAAGAAGTTAATTACTAAATAGCAAGGATTTTCCCTTGCCGAGGCTGTTAACAAACACGAATTTCTTCGTTGTTACTTCAATCAAGAACCCTTACGTATGTCTATATACGCTGCGGTCTCTTGATTTCAGCACACCTTGAACTTCAAGTTTCTTAACAGCCTAACATCTTGTTAACTTTGTTAACAATCTGAGCAAGGGTTTCCCCTTGCTATTTTTTATTTTATTATTATTAAAACCCACAAAAAAGTGCTAAAATCGTATTAGAGGTGTGATAATATGAAAAATAAATTTAAAATTTTAATTGTTGAGGACGAGGAAAAGATTTTGAACGTTATAGAAGCATATCTTGAAAAGGACGGTTATGAGGTTCTTAAATCAACCAATGGTACCGATGGACTAAATATTTTCAGAAAAGAATCTCCCCATCTAGTGATTTTAGATCTAATGCTTCCAGGCTTATCTGGAGAAGAAATATGCAAAAACATTAGAAGTTCTTCTGACGTACCAGTAATTATGCTTACTGCTAAAATTGCTGAAGCTTCGAAAATTGAAGGATTTTCATTGGGTGCCGATGATTATGTAACTAAGCCATTTAGTCCAAGGGAGTTGGTTCAACGTGTTAGGGCAATCCTTAGAAGAAGCTATAGAGATAAAGGACCCCTATCGGATATACTTTCCTTTGATAATGATAATCTCAAAATTGATATAAGAAAGCATGAGGTTTTAAAAGCAGGTGTAATAGCCAACTTAACACCAAACGAATATAAAATTTTACTTATACTGGCTTCAAATCCTGGACAAATCTTCTCTCGTGAACAACTGGTAGAAAAGGCCTTTGGAATCGATTATGACGGTTTTGATAGAACAGTAGACACCCATATAAAAAACATAAGGCATAAAATTGAAGATAATCCTAAAACCCCTAAATACCTACTTACAGTCTATGGAGTCGGTTATAAGTTCGGAGGATAAACTATGAAAAAGATAAGCCTAAATAGAAAATTACTTATAAGCTTTATATCAATAATTCTTATTTCCCTTTTAATTACAGGGATTACATCAACATATATGATTGATAAAAAGTTTAATTTGTATTTGCTTAAAGAGCATGAGGAAAAAATTGATAATATTAGGTCTATTATAGCCTCAACTATCAATAAGGATCCAACGACACCAGATTTTGAAGGGGCAGGTCTTACTAGATATGCTATTTCAGAGGGCTACGTTATTGAGATCTTCGATTTAAATAACAACCTATTGTATACTACTGGGATGTATCCACTTATGGGACACCAAAGCAATGGGCATATGATGGGACCGATGATGGGAAGAATGTTTAAAAATATGTTTGAGAGCTATAACGAAAATACTTATCCACTCACATACAGAGATGAAGATATTGGAAAGATAACAATAGGTTATTTAGGTGCTTCAAACATATCCAACGAAGCAATGTCATTTAAATTAACCCTCTATCAATCTATACTTATATCAAGCTTTATAGCAGTTATGGTAAGTGTTTTTATAGGTATTGTAATTTCTCGTCAATTAGGAGTACCTATTAAAAGGATTACACAGGCATCAAGAAAGATTAAGGAAGGCGATTTGTCAGTCCGAACCGATATTAAGACTAATATAGACGAGATTTCAGAGCTTTCTTCTTCTATTAATAACTTGGCTGATACGCTACAGCAGCAGGAGGCCTTGAGAAATCGTCTTACATCGGATATGGCCCATGAAATAAGAACTCCCTTAACAACTATAAAAAGTCATATTGAGGCATTTATAGACGGCATATGGAATCCAACACCAGAAAAGCTAGAGGATTGTTATGATGAAGTAACTAGGCTTCATAGTTTGGTAGAAAACCTTGAGGATATTAATAAACTTGAAAAGATGAACTACGTTTTAAATAAATCGGATTTTAGAATAGATGATGAACTAGAAAAAATAGTTAATTCTCTAATACCTCAGTTTAGCAAGAAAAACCTAAGCCTTAGCCTAGACAGCAAAACTACTTTAGAAGCTTTTATGGACAGGGCTAAGTTTAAGCAAATAATGTATAATTTGCTTTCAAACGCATTTAAATACTCCTTCGAAAATAGTATTGTAAATATTAAGTCCTATATAGAAGATAATAATCTTTACATTGCCGTTGAAGACTTTGGAATAGGAATTTCTCCAAAGGATTTACCCCATATATTTGAACACCTTTATAGAGGTGACTCGTCAAGAACCAGGACTACAGGTGGGTCTGGAATTGGTTTGACTATAACAAAAACCTTGATAGAGGCCCATGGTGGAACTATTGAAGCCAAGTCTGATGTTAATAATGGGACTATATTTACAATTAAATTTCCGTTGGAAAATATCACTAGAGAATAGATTTCATATAGAGATTCCAGTCAAAGCTTTAATTTATACACATCAATAATCCCCAGAAGCATCGAATATTTTGATATGTATAAATTAAGATTTACTTGCAACTCTCTATAACAAAAGACTCCTTGATGAATATGACTATTTATCTAAGGAGTCTTTTAATATTTCAATTACTTGAATAATTTTATCAATGGTCTCATTGGGCAAATCATCCACTGACATAAGCAATTTTCTTAAGGCCATTGTTCTATTAGTGTAATAGTTTTCTTTCTTTTCACTAATATGCTCTATAACTATTTTATCTATAGAATCTACACAGTCAGCCTTTATATCTGCATTTATTCTTCCAAGTAAATAATCCAGAGACACATCGAATATATCGGCTATTTTTGTTAGTAATTCTATATCATTTGGAAATCTACTACCTTGCTCATAGTTACCAACTGCTTGTCTGGTAATCTTAAGAATCTTGGCCAAATCATCCTGTGTCATGGCATTTTTCTCTCTTATTTCCTTTAACCTTGTTGAGAAATCCACACTATCACCTCTTATATATGTTAGCACAAAGCTATATACAAGATAGTTTTTCGAAACAAATAGTGTATTATGCTTGAATTGGCAACTAATTGTGTCGTATAATGGAATTATATTACTTTTTTTGTAATTCTACGAGGTGAATTAATATGCTAAAAGAGTTTGAAAGTACTATCGCTAAAATAATCAGATCTAAATACGATGGATCCTTCTATTTTGAAGACGATGAGTTTGAAGACGCCCTTGAACAAACCATGAATCATTTATTAGCAAACAATATTCTTTTTCTAAAAGATATAAGGGCAGAAGAGTTTGTAGAAAGCCTGTGGCAGTATATTATGATTAAAAGAAGGGTGTTATAATCTAGTTTAAAACCCTAAGACTATATAGATAAAGTGTGTATTCTCCTTAAAATACAGAGTTTACACACTTTATCTATATAAGATGGTACCTAATGTTTTTTCTATTTCATATTTTAGAAAAGATTATTTTCCATGGAAAACACCGTCGTTTCTATATTACCAATCTTAAAATTATCTATTTTCTTTATAACATTAAACCCAACTTTTTTCCAAAATCCTAGACCCATTGCGTTCTCTTCTAATACACCTAGTCTTATACTGTTTACATCATGCTCTGAAGACCATTTTTCGAAAGCTTTGTAAAATTTTTCTCCTAAGCCCTCATTTCTCTTTTCCTTTGCAATCATCATTAGACCAACATACCATATATCTTTTTGTGGAAATTCCCTTATGCCTTCAATAATTCCAATTAAATTATCTTTTTCACCATAAATTCCTATAACCATTTTATCTTCACTTGTTTTGCCTTGAGGTAAGCCCTCGAATATCTCCTTGGCATTCTGTATATCCACTGATTTTATCCCTTCCAGCGCATAATAGTCTAAGCAGTTTTGGCAAAGCCTCAGTACATCTTCTATATCTTCCTCATGTCTTAGCATCTTAACCTTATGATCTTTCATTTGAAATAGAAGGTCTTTATCTTTTTCCATTTCCTCTACCCCCACACCACCTAGTTTTTCACCCAATAGCTACTGCAATCATTGCTTCTATCTAAAAAGCCGTATTCTATAAGATATCTTCTAAGGGTAACATAGTCATCATGTATTTTACTGAGTATATTGTTTACCTGTTTCTCGTTATACTTTACGTTATTCTTAAACTTTTCTGCTATATACCTAAGTACGATGATCTTTCTCTTTTCCTTCCTAGGAATAGTAGTTAGCACTCCATCCTTCACATAGGTTTTTATTACCTTTTCCTTCTCTGACTCTGTGATTGCATATCTCTCATCCACCATTGTAGCCCCCTTATGGATGTCAATTAGACCCTCATCCTTTTCACTCTTATTTTCAAGCAAAGCCATCAGAGCTAAGAATACCTTTGCCTGTTTTTCCTTTTCCTTTAGCCTAAAACGATGGTTTCTTATAGTGGATGTGCTTCCTCCATCGGTCTTCTTCACAATTTCCTTATCACTTAATCCTTGATAGAAATATCTCATCAACTCATTTTGAATATCTGTAAGTCCAGTATATTTTTTATTCATATTTATTAGATACTCAAAAACTGAACCATGCTCATTGTTTATATGATTTTTAGCAGCTCTTTCTGCATCATATAAAATATCTCCTTGTGGATAAATTACTCCCTTTTCAAAACTTTCTCCACATATTAGACAAATATATTGGTCTAGCTTCTTGCTATATAAGTATCCCTGTTTTATCTCCTCTATAGTTGCATTCCAAAACAATTCACCACTATTCATTCAAACACTCCTTGTTTTCGTTTGATTATACATTAACATTTTTGGATATCGTTTGTCAAACTTAAATTGAGCAAAATTAAAATCAGGAGCTTTGCTCCTGATTTAGGCTGTTAACTGAAAAAACTATTGCTATTGGCAATCGCTACAACCATCAGACTGCGGCAGTGAAAATTCCGTAGACTCTTCTAAGTCCTTTGTATCTACATCATTTAGGTCATTAACGGCTACAAGCTGTGTTGTAATCATTCCCATCCAACAAGTAATAGTAACTGACCCTTCTTTATCCGGAGTAAACTCTATGATGTTATCCTTCGACATAAGATTTCTTTCAATCCCATATTGGGGAATACTTATTGGATTATTGCAGCCATTAACACTCAAAACATCTAGGTTTATTTGTACAGGTACTCCTGCTTTGACAACCTTAACATCGGGTACATATTGGTTTGACTTTATTGTCAAGTTAATAATCTGTTTTCCATCTTTCATTTCAATTTGATTCGTTTCACTTATTTTCTCTTCTGTTCCTCCTATGTTTAGAGATATCCCCGATAATGCTAATCCTCTATTGAGCATTATAATTCCTAAAGCCATTACCAGAACAGCACTTAATTTCATTATTTTCTTACCAGATTTTCTACCAATTAATGAAGTTATTGCTCCGAAGCCAAACATCAGTGGCACTGTTCCCAAGCTAAAGAAGAACATAGATAGAGCACCCTTCATTACACTTCCAGTCCCTAGGGCATACAACTGCATAGTTTGTAGAGGACCGCATGGCATAAAACCATTTAGTAGTCCAACAAATAATGGAGCTAGAGGACTAGATACATTATTAACTCTTAAGTTAAGTTTTGGCATCTTAAGCTTGATCCAGCTTGGTAGATGAATAATATTTAACATTTTAAGCCCTAGTGCGAACATAAACACCCCTGCAAAGACAGCTACAATTCCTTTAAATTGACCGGATGGAGATATTATTCCTCCTAATCCCCCAACAAGTCCACCAATTATCGTATATGATATAATTCTACCTCCATTGTATAGAAGAGAAGGTGTGAATTTCCTTGCTTTAGTCTCTGATCCTACGCTCTGAGATAATGCTAAACCACCACACATAGCAATACAATGAATGGAGGTTAAAAGCCCTACCATAAGTATTAAGCCATATCCCATTTCTTCCGTGACCTTAGGTATAAAATTGAAACCAATAGTATTTTGAATTATATAAAACCCTGCAAAGAGAAGTATAACTAATGGTATAACAGTTTTAAAGGAACTTCTGGCTTCAAATATAACTTCATAACCTTGCTTTTCAATGGTCTTTATCAAACTACTTGTATCGACTTTGTTTCCATCATAGATAATATCTACTTTAGATTTTTTCATACTTGCTTTTGCTTCTTCAACGCCTTCAACCATTAATAGGTTTCCTTCGATACGTCTTTCACAATTTGCACACACCATACCATCAATATTAAAGGATATCTTTTCCAATATACTATTACCCCCTATACCTATATAGATTCATTTTCTTAATTTTATCACATCGTTAAATTTTTTTCAAAACTTTTAGAATATTGCTTATATAAACTTCACATTTATTTTTTCAAAACTCACCTATTTTCTTAGTATGGAACAAGCCTATATCCTCATAAGTTATAAATATAGCATAATACTTTTTTTCATTTTAAGGGGGATTTAATTTATGGATAAAAAAGATACTTACTACTCATTTGAGGATAATAGGGACACGAATCTAGGTATGGGAATGAATCCATATATGGGAATGTACATGCACCCTATGATGTCAATGATGCCGATGGGATATCATAATCTAATGCCAAATCTAGCTATGCATCAGGTGATGAACATGAATCCTATGAATATGCATATGATGAGTATGCAGTCTATGATGCCAATGGATCCAATGATGATGAGAATTGACATGGATCCTATAACACTGGATGATAATATAGACGATGAAGACTACATGAACTATATGATTAATATGAATAAATATATGGCTTATACATATGAAGCTGAGGCATATAGACTTAAAGCCATGGAATACATGAATAAAATAGAAAAATAAAAACTAAAAGAAACTTCCCACCTTATAATGGTGGGAAGCTTTTTCTATATCTATCTAAATAAATTTTCTAAGTCGTTCATAAAACCTCTTGCTGGTCTTCCTATATTTATATCTCTAGCCATATTTTTTAACTTTGACAATTTATTTGGATCTACTGTAACAACTACCTTTTTAATAGATGGATCTATATTTCTAATCCTGTTGGCACACTCTGTACGTAATGCAGCAACGTTTTCATTTGTTCCTGGTGTAGTATCACATCCAACATAGGCAGTATCACCGTTTTTCACAACAGTGGCATCATTAACACCTTTTATATTGTTACATGAATTTTCCATTTGTCTTACTTGGGTGTTGTTTGTTCCAGTCCTTGATGGTACTTGCATATTTTCTGGTATATTGTCATACCCAAAGCCTCTTGCATCGTTTCCTGTATCAAAAAATCCATATAATCTGTTATCTGGTGTATACATCTGTCCGTAATTTCTAGCATTTCTTGTGTTGTCTGTTACACCATAGTTTGTTCCATTTCTTGTAGTATATCTATCATTTTCCATATAGTACCTTGTACCATATCTATTATCTGGCACAGGTCTCTCTTGCGGTTCCGGTGTCGTACATCCTACAATAAATGCAGATGTTATCAACATTAAGGATATGGCAAGAGTTATAACTCTAAGTTTATTGTCTCTCACTAAAATTCTCCTCTCTAACTTCATAGTTTAAAGCATTTTTTTCGTGTTTAACTTAATATTGTTTCTTCATATAGACAAACAAACTTCTGTCTAAGATACTCTTCAAAAAAACGTAGAAACAACTATCTTCTTATGAAGAATATTTCTTATTACGAGATTGAATATCTATATTTGATACATCTATATTTTTTGTTCTTTTACATGCAATTATCTGTTGTACTTTTTTCAATACTTTCTATTATTTACAAAACAAATATTTATAATTTTTTTTCATTAAACTATTGCTTTTTTTCGGCAAAATCATATAATAACATTAGAATATTCTAATATAGTTATTTTGAATTTTTTAAGGAGGTTTTTATGTCAAATATATATTTCACACTTACATCATCATTTTTAAAGGCCCTAGCTCATCCTACTCGTCTTAAAATCATAGATCGTTTAAGAAGTGAAGATGAATTATGTGTCTGTCATATTTATGAAGACCTTGATCTTGAACAATCTAATGTTTCTCAACATTTAAAGGTGTTAAAGGACCAAGGCATACTAACTAGTAGGAAAGATGGTCTTCAAGTTATGTATAGAATAAGACATAAGGAAGTTTTGGAAATAATTGACCTTGTTAAAACTGCTCTACACAATCAATTAAAGGAAGATCAAAAACATTTTGAAATATAAGGAGGTGCTTTACATTTGCTAAAATCTATTGCGGATTTCATAGTTGAAAGACTTTTAGGGTTAGATCTTCACTCTAAGTTAGGTGATAGTATCAACTTTTTCATCTATGATACTTTAAAGATTATTTTACTACTTAGTTTTATGATATTTACTATTTCATATATCAGAAGCTATTTTCCACCGGAAAAGGTTAAAAAAACTCTTGCTAAGTTTGGTGGTTTTGGAGCACATTTTATGGCTTCTGTTTTAGGAGTTTTATCTCCCTTCTGATCGTGCTCAACAGTGCCTATATTTATAGGTTTCGTGGAATCGGGTATTCCACTAGGTGTTACATTTACTTTTTTAGTTACGTCTCCTATAGTTAATGAAATAGCAATAGGCTTTTTATTTATTAGCTTTGGATTAAAAATAGCTATTCTTTATACTGTAGCCGGAATGGTTATAGGTATTATTTCGGGAATGATAATTGAAAAGCTTAATTTGACTCATTTAGTAGAAGAATATGTTTATCAAATGCATGTTGGTCAGGCAGAAACTCCAGATATGGATTTGAAAGAAAGAGCAAGCTTTGCTTTAGATGCAGTAAAGGATATAGTTAAGAGAGTTTGGATCTACGTTTTAGTAGGTATTGGGATAGGTGCTGTATTGCATGGCTGGTTCCCTCGAGACCTTATAGTGAAATATACAGGTCCAGATAATCACTTTGCTGTCTTTGCTAGCGTTTTATTAGGTATACCCCTTTATTCCAACGCCGTAGGAACTATCCCAATTATCGAGGCTTTAATTGCCAAGGGGGCTGGCGTGGGTACCGCTCTATCATTTATGATGTCAGTAGTTGCCTTATCTGCTCCAGAAATGATTCTTTTAAAACAAGTTATTAAACCCAAACTAATTGCTATATTTGTTGCAATAACTGGAACATCAATTATTTTGGTTGGCTATTTGTTTAATATAATATTATAACGGAGGTGCTTTAATGGATATTAAAATTTTAGGTGCTGGATGTAAGAAGTGTGATACTCTTTCTGAGCTTGCCAAAGAAGCTGTTAAAGAAGCGGGAGTAGATGCAAACATTGAGAAAGTGACTGCCTTTAAGGATATACTAGCCTATGGTGTAATTAAAACTCCTGGCCTAGTAATAGACGGAGATTTAAAGGTTTCTGGAAGAGTTCCTTCTAAGGATGAAATAAAGAAACTTATATCAAAATAATGAAGTCTTTTATAAAGGGAGTGTTTGTTTATGGAAATAAAGATTTTTGAAAGTATTTGCTGAGGCGGCAGTAAAGTTGCACCCATCGTTGATGCGGTCTTAACTGAGTTAGGTTTGGATGACGATTTCCAAATCATAGCTGATATTCCATCCTTAGCAGAGGCAGATATAACGGAAACTCCAACCTTAATGATTAATGGAAGTCTTAAGTTTGTTGGTAAAATTCCTAGCTTAAATGAGGTTAGAAAAGCTATACAGGAAGAGATATAGTCAAAAGGTATGTTTCAGAATAACAAATTTCTGAAACATACCTTTTTTTATTCTTTAATACCTATCTTTAATTTCACGCCAATTAGGATTTTCTTCTTTATGCAATGATTCTAATAAAATTTCTGCCGTTGTTATATTTGTAGCTACTGGAATGGAATGTACATCGCACAGTCTTATTAAGGCTAATATATCCGGTTCATGGGGCTGTGCCGTAAGAGGATCCCTTAAAAATACAACTAAGTCGATTTCATCACATGCAATTTTAGATCCTATCTGTTGGTCTCCTCCAAGTGGTCCTGAAAGATATCTTTTAATTTCTAGACCTGTTTCTTCATTGATAATTCTTCCCGTTGTCCCAGTTGCACAAAGTTTATGATTCTTAAGCATATCTTTATATTTTTTTGTAAAATTGACCATTTGTTGTTTCTTTTTATCGTGGGCTATGAGTGCAATATTCAAAGTAATCTTCCTTTCATATAAGTCTAATATTTATTAACATTTTCTTTTAAAGAGTATTTTATCAAATAAAAAGGATTTAAGAAAGATAAATTGAAGTTATTTAACGAAATAATAATCTTATTTCAAATTATTTAGGAGTTGTAAATATCATGAAAATAATTAAGATTGATGAAGGTATTTTTCAGTATTGCTTTAATGATGATGAAGAAGCAGATATGGGGTATAATATTTTTGCCTTGATAGCAAAGGATAAGGCTCTTATTATCGATACTGCATATACTATACAGGCTCAACAGGTTAGAGATGACCTAGAGAAAAAGGGCATCAGACCAGAAAAGGTCATAATATCTCATTTTCATCCCGACCACGCAGGTGGAAGCTCTATTTTTAGTGACTGCGAAATAATTGGAAGTAAGTTCTATAAGGTTAATATTAATAATTGTCGCAGATGGGCTCCGGAGTACAAATATCTCGAACCAAATGTTCTAGTAAAAAACGATGATAGAATGGAATTTGGCCCCTTTAAGCTAAGATTTCTTTACACACCGGGTCATAGTAATTGCAGTATTTCAACCATAATTAATGATAAATTCATCCATGTAGGTGACTTGATTATGGCTTCGAACACAGGAAAACCTCTATTACCAATAGTTACTCTTAACGGAAGCTTTTTCGAACACATATCAAGTCTTGAGCTGGTTAAGGAATTACACATTAAGAATCTTCTTCTAGCCCACGGATCACCTATGGTGGATCAGGAAAAAATCGATACTGCAATAGATGATAGAATATATTATTTAAAAAATGTTCAACAATCCAAAGGTAACCTAAGTGCTGAGGATTGTCTAAAAGAACCTTTAGAATATTACGGATGCACTAAGTGGCATGATATTAATTGTAAATATTTCAAAAGGTTTTTTTAACCTAAATTATTATTTAGATCACTTCCTAAATAGAACTCTGACCAAGGGGGCTGTCTCATAAAAGTTTCTTATGAGTTCAGCCCCGGGGTGTTTCAGAATGAGTGAAGTCAACCCCAGATTATTCATAGTAAATTTAGAACTCTGCTACGTCCTTTTGATTCTAAGACATCTATCAAATTCTTGACGTACGGCGTAGGTATGCCTTCGAAGTTGATAAAAGCCTTAGAATCAAAACTACTTGCACCCTTTTAAATTTTCTATAAATAATCCGGGGTTAAGGTTTTGAAATTTCAGCGGTTTGGCTAGTACTAACGTACGTGCCAAGTCGATGAACATTTCAAACAACGCAGAAATTCGCCATTCTGAGACGCCCCATTTATTTTGATACGTATGGATTACCCTCAATGAAAAATCTCCATTCAAAGTCCTTTGCTTCCTCTGCATAGTCTATATTTATCCTTTGAGATACACCTATATCCGAGGGAATGTATCCGTCATCTAAAAGAAACAAATCGTCTCCCGTCAAATCATCTCCATAATTATTTTTTGTAATATCAAGGGCTTTGCATAGCTTGCCTGGACCATTGGTAAGGTTTCTTATCTGCCTCTTGCTTAGCTCTTTTAGTCCTTTCTTGTATCTATTTAATGCTATATCTTCTATTTCACCTACTGGCTCTAGTGCCCTTATAAGAATTGCAGCTCCCTCACCCTCTTCACCGGTCACTATATTCATGCAATTATACATGCCATATATCAGGTATACATAAGCATACCCCGGTGGACCAAACATGACCTCAGTTCTCTTTGTACGTTTATTATCATAACAATGACAAGCCTTATCAGTAGACCCTACATAGGCCTCCACCTCGACTATTCTCCCCATCAATTCCCTTCCGTTATCTTTATGGACCAATATCTTTCCTAACAGTCTTTTTGCAACTTCAATGGTCTCTCCTCTATAAAAACTTCTGTTTAGTTTTTTCATTATTGCCCTGCCTTTCATATGTTTAACTCTCTATGTCTCAATTCTTTATCAAGTGTGAATTTTCGGTTTCATGGAATCCGAGATTCTTATAGTAATTTAGAGCCTTTTTATTTGATGGTGTAACTTCAAGCCCAAAGGCCGCTACCTTTTCATCGTATTTTTCATTTAAATATTTGAAAAACTGGCTAGCAATCCCTTTGCCTCTCCAGTCAGATTTTACATACAGTTCATCTATATTTAAAATATCGCCCCCATATTCATTGCTCCAATAAAACACTAGTAATGCATATCCCACTATATCCTTGCTTGATTTAAAGACTACTATGGTACACTTCTCCGGAAAGCTCATTACTTGCTTAAATGTATCTCCAATCTTCTCCCTAGTTATAGATTCTCCTTCTGGGTCTTCTTTATAAAGATTGATTATCATTTTTTCTACTTCTAGTCCATAATCTATTTGAAACTTTTCAAATAGTATATCCATACTTATCACCTCAAATAAAATAGGGACACTAGGTCCCTTAATTTTAATAAAAATGCTCTACACAGTATTCCATTTATTTTAACTTCTTGATGGTTCCAATCATATTTTTGATTTCACCTTCTTCTTCCAATGTAAATTCACTCTTTTTAAAAATTAGGACATTTACTACTTTATCATTTATCCTAAGTTTATAATAGAACATATACCCATGGGTCGAAATATCCTTGATAAGTCCCCCATATACTTTTCCTATTCCCTCTACATCCAGGGTTTCTTTTCTTGTCATATGTAAGTACTCATCGTCACCAAGGTCTGCTTCAAGGCTCTCTTCATTTACAACAATATCCTTATCATTTACTTCATGTATACTTAAAATCCCACCATTTTCATCCCTATACGAAACATAATAAAAACCATCTTTAGATTCTTTCTTATCCTCCTTATATTCCTTTGGTATCTCAATACTCCATTCCTTATCGATACTTTCATAATTAAATGCAGTATCTTCTTTGGTACATCCTACAAAAGCAACAAGTACAGCTAAAACTAAAACTACTACTAAAGATTTTTTCAATTTCATCTCCTCCTCATGAATTGTTTAAAAATTCATATTATATATTATACTATAAATCTTCACTTTTTTCATTTTCTATATATATTCAAAGAAATTATAAAAACTTATTGTGGTTAAAGAGCAAAAATATTTGGTAATAATAAATTATGAGGAGGTGCTAGCTTTGGCAAACAATGTTAATTTAATGATTACCGGAATTCAGGGAGATGGAACAGCTAGTATTGGTAATACACTAATAAGAGCTCTTTCACGGCTTGGATATTATACCTATGGATTTAGAAATTTTTCTTCAAGAATAAAGGGTGGTCATACTAACTATGTAATAGAAATAAGCACTAAAAAGGTTCTAGCCTGTAGTGATAAGCTAGATATGCTTGTTGCTTCAGATATGGAATCCCTAGAGATTAACATAGATAAAGTGAAAAACGGAGGATTACTCATTCATGATTCTTCAATCGATCCTAAAGGTTATTTTTCTAGACGGGATCTGCATATATTATCTTTGCCCTTCATTGATATAGCTAAGGAGCATGGCAGCTTCATCATGAAAAATACTTCTTTAATAGGTTTTTTAGGAAGGTTATTAAATATTCCTATGAAAAGTCTAGATGAAGTTCTAAGAGAGACCTTCCTCAAGAAGGGCGAAAATATAGTACTACAAAATCTATTTATTCTTGAGAAAAGCTATAATTTTCCTATAGATATTAAGTCCTTTATTAAAAAGTATGGCTTAGAATCTGTCGCCATAAAAAAAAGACCTACAATGCTTGGCAACGAGGCTATAGCCTTAGGTGCCTTAATGGGAGGCTGTAGATTAATGACAGCATATCCAATTACTCCTGCTTCAGAAATAATGGAATATCTATCTAAAAATATTGAAAAGTATGATGGTTTGTTAGTACAAACCGAGGATGAAATAGCAGCAGTTACCATGGCTATAGGCGGTGCCTACGGTGGTGTGAGAAGCATGACTGCGACCTCTGGTCCCGGTATCGCTCTTATGATGGAAGGTATCAGCCTTGCTGGGATGGCTGAGATACCTATAGTAATAGTAGATTCTCAGAGGACCGGTCCAAGTACTGGGCTTCCTACTAAGCATGAGCAAAGTGATATACAACTTCTCTATTACGGACCCCATGGTGAAATACCTCTAATTATTGTAACCCCATATTCCGTTGAAGAGTGTTTTTACCAAACAATAAATGCCTTCAACTTAGCTGAAAAATATCAGTGTCCAGTGATTGTTTTGAGCGATCTTTCTCTGGGTTTATCTCGTCAAACAATCGATGACTTAGATAAGAGCAAAATAACTATTGATAGAGGGAAAATTGCCGATGACAAAAACTTATCAACCGCCACTAAGGATTTCAGGAGATATGATTTTTCTGAGGATAATATATCCCTAAGATCTTTTCCAGGAATGAAAAATGGAATCCACAAGGTTACCGGGCTAGAACACTCGGTAATCGGCGTACCCAATAGTACACCTGGAAACAGAAAACGCATGATGGATAAAAGGTTAGGTAAAATAAGGGATCTTGAAAATGAAGACAATATTGATCTTTTTGGAGATTCAAATAATGAGTTATTGGTGCTTTCTATAGGTTCAAATTATGGAATCATTAAAAAGGCAGTAGAAGACTTTAATCTTCCTGTAACCTACGGAGTATTTAAGATGATAAAGCCCTTACCTATTAAGCAACTTCAAGCTCTATTAGAGAAGTATTCTAAAATTCTTATTATTGAAAATAATGCTACAGGTCAACTTATTTCAATAATTAGGCAGAAGATGGGCTATGGAGAAAAACTACATAGTCTCATTAAATACGATGGAACCCCCTTCATGATCGAGGAAATAAAAGACAAGGTAGAGGA
The DNA here is from genome assembly GCF_050888315.1 of Wukongibacter baidiensis. Lineage (NCBI taxonomy): Bacteria > Bacillati > Bacillota > Clostridia > Peptostreptococcales > Caminicellaceae > Wukongibacter > Wukongibacter baidiensis. The sequence continues at coordinate 3,875,464 of NZ_CP138202.1, read as the reverse complement.
GTTGATATAAATGAATATAATTGATAAGTATAGTAATGACGTGACTCCTACTTGGTGTCCCGGTTGTGGTGATTTTTCCGTTCTTCGTTCTGTTAAGGCAGCGGCTTCTCATCTTAATATAGAAAATCATAATCTATCAATTGTTTCAGGTATTGGGTGTTCTGGTAGAATATCTGGATATGTTAATTCTTATGGGTTTCACAGTATTCATGGTAGAGCTCTTCCTATAGCTCAAGGTATCAAGCTTGCTAATAGAGATCTTACTGTGATTGCCATGGGCGGTGATGGTGATGGCTTTGCCATAGGAACGAATCATACTGTCCATGCCATGAGAAGAAATATAGATATAACATATATAGTTATGAATAATCAGATATATGGACTTACAAAGGGCCATACATCCCCCTTAAGTGAAAAGGGTTTTATTACTAAAAGTACTCCATTAGGTTGTAACGATTCTCCATTAAAGCCAGGTCTCTTAGCTCTTGCTTCGGGAGCTTCATTTATTGCCCAAGGTTTTTCAGCTTATCAGAAGCAATTGGTTGATCTAATAATTAAGGCCATAAACCACAAGGGTTTTTCCTTTATAAATGTTTTCAGTCCCTGCGTTACATTTAATAAAACAAATACTTATGAATGGTTTCGTGAAAACCTAATAAATTTAGATGAGCATCAGCACTATGATACAAGTGATTATAAAAAGGCTATGGATAAGTACATCGAAACCGATGGTCTTTTTACTGGATTACTCTATGAAAGTAAAGAGGCAGAGTTTTGTGAGGAACTTAATAATAAAAAAATCACCTCTGCAATTAACCAAGATTTAAATATTTTAAAAGATTTTGACAACTTAGTAAAAGATTTTATATAATTATATATATACAGGCCTACACCCCTTGATTATAAAACCAAAGGGTGTAGGTTGAAGCTATAGCTATATTTTAATGGAGGATTGGATATCAGCGCTTATTATATATTTGTTTGCTGATTATTTAGTCCTTTCTTTTTTATTGATCCTGTACTAGTTTCAAATTACTTCCACCGGCACTTAGATCAAAGAAATAATCTCCGCTATCAGAATATGCGTATACCTTAATTTGGTATGTACCTGTGCTTGTCGGTTTGAATCCGATATTTTCCTGTCTAGCTGAGCTAGTTGACTTTTCTACTTGATTTCCACTTGGATCATAAAGGTATACATCAAAATCAGGCTTTCCACTCCAAAAAACTCTTTTCCAGTCAGGCATTATTAGTGTTATAGAAATAGGGTAATCAGTATTATCAACTGTGAATTCCCAAGTATCTATTGCACCTTTTTGTGCTAAATCTTCAGAAGCATACATATGGTCAGGTGTAGCTATATTAGTTCCATTAAATCCACCGGCCTCTTCAATAGCCTTGTATCCATCTAATCTACCATGTCCATAATCAACATCTTGACCATTTTCTGACCAATCTTCAGCGGTAGAAGTAATAATATTCTTTATTTGAGTAGGTGTTAAGTTTTCGTTAGCATCTAACATTAAGGCTATAGTTCCAGAAGTAAATGGAGTAGCCATACTAGTTCCACTATATGTTACATAACCATCTCCTGAATTTGTCTTTGGTGATGTGATATTTGTTCCTGGTGCTCCTATGTCAGGCTTCATTCTTCCATCTGCAGTAGGTCCTCTACTTGATAAGAATGCAAGTCCAAAACCATCTTCACCTACATCTATCATATTACCAACTGTTATAGCCTTTGATGCTGCTGCTGGAGCCCCTATTGTATATGTGGTTGGGCCTTCGTTTCCAGCGGCTACAACTACTGTGATACCATTTTCAACAGCCTTATTTACTGCTAATGATGTAGCATCTGTACCATCAGAGCTTCCAGGAACTCCAAGACTCATGCTTATAATATCAATACCATAGGTATCTTTGTTAGTAATACACCAGTCTACTGCTGCTGCAGAACCACTTGATGGGCCTGTACCGTTGGCAGCAAGAACTTTAAGTCCTATAAGAGCAGCTCCCTTTGCAACACCCTCATATTTGGAATTTCCGTCGCCTTCTCCAGCAATTGTTCCTGCAACATGGGTTCCATGTCCGTTATCATCGTAAGGTGAAGTTTTATCGTTTATATAATCCTTCCATGCAATTACCTTTCCACCATCTAAGTCAACGTGATCTGCGTCTATACCAGTATCGATTACTGCAACAACCACGTCATCCTTTGAATAGCTACTTAAGTTTCCATCTCTATCTCCATCTAATCCAAAGTCTGTTCTAGCTTTCTCCGTTCCAAACCAATAATCAGCTGTATCATTGAATGCTATTATTTCCTCATCATATTCTATGTGTTCTACAGCATCACTCTTTGATAAATCGCTAATCTGGTCCTTGCTTAACTCCATAGCCACAGCAGGAATATTTTTAAATTCATACTTAGTTTTATTCTCACTTAATAACGTTCTTACACTATCATCACTACTTTTTGTCATACTTAGATCCTCTTTAAATACTACTATAACAGGAAGCTTTTCATCGCCTTTAACCTTATCCATCTCTACGGATAAACTTTCTACTAGCTTGTCCTTATTATTATCAAACAATGTCTTGATATCTTTGGATTTCTTCTGTATGCTAAACTCTTTCATCTTTTCTTTGCCTTCTTTTATGATTCCATCATCATTCGCAAAACCATAAGTCATAAGTGAACTAACCATTAATGTGCATAGTAAGCCCGCAACAATTTTTTTACCATTGAACATGTTTTTCATTTTTTTTCCCCCTATTCATATTGTGTTTAACCTCCGTTTTCATCACCTAGAAGCCCAATTTCTAAGTACATTGGAATCACCCCCCTTTATATGTGGATAACCAACACCAGCTTTTCAAATTTATTGATCACTGCAGTTAGTTATCTATATATTAAATTTAAAGTCAAATTTGGTAAATCATTTGTTCATATTTCGCTTATATAAAGTAAATGTTTCCGTGACTTATCATTTACTTAATAATACTACCATTTTTTACCTATGTCAATATTATTTTGATAATTTTATGAATTTTGTAAAAATTAGTTAGAAAGTACTAGCTCTAAACATAATAAAAACGAAGATAAATCGAACCTTTTTTTTGGTCAGATTTCTCTCCGATAGATGAACTAAAAAAAACTGCTATAAGATATCTTATAGCAGTTTTAGAATTCTTTATTTTACTTTGCTTGCATAATATTAGACTGAAGGTACCATGCATGTGGATCGACTCCAGCCATGGCTGTCACCCCTAGTGCAGCATTCAGCATTAATACAACTAAGGTGATTACAAATAATTTTTTCAATTTCATTATAAGTCCTCCTCAATATTAATATTATTAGTATACATTCTATGTATTCCAGTAAATCTATTAATTTATACATATTCAAAACGCCCAGAAACACTGAGTATTTGGATATATATACATTAAGTTTTTACTAAGAGCTTTCTATATTTAAGCCAAACTCCAGAAGCTCTTTACTTTTTTCAATGTCTTTTTCAATGTAGTAATGTGCTGCTTTAAAAAATACATTCTTCGCTTCATTACCCCTACAATCTTTATTATCAAAAATTTTCTTTACATTTTTTATGAGTTCATCTATCCTACTGTCCTTCTTCCAATATATATAGCTGTATAAAAGTTCTTCATATATATCTATTTGAAAGTGCCTTTTCTCTTTTATATTAGTTTCTTTTAAAGCTTTCATTAGGTATTTTTCTGACAGATCATATTTTTTTATATCCCTATATCTTTTACCTAGCTCAATATATATCTCTTCTAAGTACTCATAATTTGTATTAATTCTAATTTTCAAACTATCATTTATATATTCAATAGATTTTTCTTCTTCATTTGTTTTTAAATATAACTCACTTAAGTTCATATAGGTTAATGCCAAGAATTCTTGATTTCCATTGTTCTTCGTTATGTCTACGATTTGTTCAAATATTTTTTTTGCAATAGAATAATTTTGCTTCTGAAAATAGCAATTTCCCTTTAATAGTAATATGTCACAGTATTGTGATTCAGTTAGTTTATCACCCATTTCAGACTCTAATTCTTCTAACGAAGACAAGGCTTCATCGAATAATCCCAACTTTTTGTATGATAATGCATTATTGAATAGTACTCGTTTTCCTATATATTCTTTGCTCGAATCTCCATTCTCTAAGATAGCAAGAGCATAGTTGTTTAGATTTATAGACTCTTGATAGTTTTTGAGCCAATTGGCACATCTTCCTAGCTTCATATATAATTCAGCCGTTTTCAAATGGTTTGAACTTCGAATATAGCATTCTAGTGATTTTAGATAATTTATATGGCTTTCACTAAATTGTTGTTTTTCATAGTAATAATCTCCAGCCAACTCATATATTTCCGCCTTTTTATCAGTAATGTCCCAGTTTCTGAAAATATTCTTTGCTTTATTCAATTCATTTTCAAATTCTTCATTTTCTGCCTTTATATATTTTTTTAGATTGTTTAAATATCTTTCTAACAAAAGTTTAGCCTGCGCAGTTTCATCCCTCATTAAGTATTCTACATCTATGTTAAGGGGAATTTTCTTTTTCTCAGCCAATTCGTTCATAGACTCTACGATTATCGCTGCGGTATCCCTTACAAGTTTTGTCTTACCATTTTCTATATAACTTATTAAGTTTCTAGTCACTTTTCCACCTGTTATCTCATACTGCTTAAGTCCAAGGTAACTTCGTATCCGTCGTATCTTTTCCCCTGGAGGTAGAATAACTTCATCTAAAAAATACATCTGTTTTCCTCCCTATTTTACTGTAACTTATCTACAATATGTCCGTATCTACTGTACATGTCTACCTTATATTAACATATATATTATCGGAATGTAAATAATATTACTAATTTTCTATTACTTTTCTTATCTATATTTTAGCGATTGTATTTACTTGTATTTTAGCTAGGATTCACCAATTTATGTTCTTATAGCTTTTATTGTTTTGTCATATATCATATCGGGTAAATATTTAATACTACAATACGGGAGGGGATATCATGAAAAAATATAGGATAGCTGTACAGCAGGGCTTAAATGAGATTGCTGAATTATTAAAGGATAATGGACATGATGTAGTTGAATTTGAAACTTCTAAGGATGATATCGATATTACAATAATATCAGGAGTGGATTCTGCATACGAAGAGATCGAAACTGCACAGTGTAGAGTTTGTGGCCCCGACGATACAATGCTAGTTATAAATGCAACAACTCTTTCTCCAGAGAAAGTTTTAGAATATGTTGAGAATATTAAGTGCTCATAAAAAAAAAAGTGTCTACGACACTTTTTTTTACGAGCAAATTGAATATTTTAAGTTGCAAATATTTAAAAGTTTTTTATAAATCAAAATACATCTCATATTCGACAGGATGAGGAACAATATTAACCCTTGAAGCGTCCTGTCTAATTTGTTTTATTTGATCATTAATGATGCCCTGTGAAAATACTCCACCTTCAAGTAAAAATTCATAATCCTTTTCTAAAGCATCAGCTGCTTCATCTAAAGATTTAGGTAGCCCTTTTATCTTTGCCTTTTCTGCATCATTTAAGTCGAAGATGTTTACATCGTATGGTCCATACCCTTCTTCTACTGGGTCTATTTCATTCCTTATACCGTCAAGCATAGCCATAAGTAGGGCTGAATAAGCTAGGTATGGATTACAGGTTGCATCTGAAGGCCTAAACTCAAACCTTTTGGCTTCAGGCTTTTTAGCATAGCCTGGTATCCTTATTACAGAGCTTCTATTTGCAGTTGCAAAACAGATGCTAACCGGTGCTTCGTATCCTGGAACGAGTCTCTTGTATGAATTTGTACTTGGATTTGTAAATGCCATTAGGGCAGGAGAATGCTTAAGTATTCCTCCGATTGCATACAGTGCCGTCTTACTCAAATTTGAGTATCCAAGATCATCATAGAAAATTGGCTCTTCATCTTTAAATAGCTGAAGATGTACATGCATTCCATTACCGGCTTCCCCAAAGAATGGTTTTGGCATAAATGTAACGGTTTTATTATGACTTATAGCCTCGTTTTTTATGATATACTTACTAAGCATAGTTTTGTCAGCCATTTCAAGTAGCCCACCAAAGCTAAGTTCAATTTCAAGCTGTCCTGGACCACCAACCTCTGCATGGTGGTATTTTACGGGAACTCCATGTTCTTCTAGCTTAAGAGCCATGCTGTTTCTCAAATTAAAGTTAACATCATATGGAACATCTACATGGTAACCCTTCTTATGATGTACCTTAAATCCTAGGTTTTTAGTGTCTTTTTTTCCTGTATTCCATTCAGCCTGCTCAGCATCTAAGTAAACTTCCATATGGTTTGGTGAATTTATATAGGAGATATGATCCAGTATATAGAATTCAAACTCTGGTCCAAACATAGCTTTATCAGCAATTCCTGTACTACTCATATATTCTTCTGCCTTTTGTGCAACATACCTTGGGTCTCCTTCAAACCTCTCAGTTTCATCTCTCAGAGCATATATATTACCTATCATAGTTATTGTAGGAATTTCATTAAAGGGATCTACAAATGCACTTGCTAAATCCGGTTTAAAAACCATATCAGATTTTTCAACCGTCAAGAATCCATAACTTGAGCCATCAAAGCCTATTCCATCCTCTATTATCTTTTGAGAAAATTTAGAGGCAGGTATAGTTAGATGGTGCCATCTTCCAGCAAGGTCAATCACCTTAAAATCTATAAGCTTTATCTCATGATCTATACAATAGTGTCTAAAATCATTTAAATCTTTAAACATATTCGTACCCCCTATTTTTGTTTGGAATCGTTTTCCTCGAGACTAATTTTAATCGTTTCCTTTGCCGTAGATAATACCAGATAAGTATATGTACTTTTTGCTATGTTGTTTATCTTGTCTATTAATTGCTCTAATTTTTTTGTATTCATTGTCTTTACTTTTATTAAATAACATGTGTCTCCTGTTACCTTATGACACTCTAAAACCTCAGGTATTTCAGATAAAAACTCAGCCATTTTGTCTATTGGAAGCTCACCAATGGGAACAGATATAAATGCAGTTATATCCATGCCTACCTTATCACTATCTATTATTGCTGTATACCCTTTTATTATCCCCTCCTGTTCTAATTTTTTAATTCTTTCCTTTGTGGCGGTTGTTGAAAGTCCTATTTTTCTACCAAGTTCCGCTGTACTAATCCTTCCATTATTTTGTAACTCCGTAAGTATTAAGTAATCAAATCTATCCATGATTTCATTCCTTTCTTAATTAAATTTTATATCAAACAATCTAATTTGTCTATACTTTTTAGTCGTTTCAAGTATTACGTTAAATTTTTATAGTTATTTCAACTATAATTTTATATCTCAATAGTCGTTTTAGCCATTTCAACTTTACAGATTGTTTCCTAATATATATGTAAATTAGTTCTTTTTCATATATAGAACTAGATATTACTCATTCTTTTTTACTATTTTTTATATACTTCCTAATAACCCTAAATACAAATTGGTCATACTAATGATATAATAGTGATTGATGAATATAATTATATATCTTTTTAGTTAGAGAGGAGGGGCTGGTTTCTACCAGCTTAAATAATGAGTCTAATACTTAATGCGTTTGCTAATGTATCTAGAATATTGCCTAAGAATGCAAGAATAAGCTTAACTCGTAAGCTAATCGATAAATTTTTAGATACCTATTCTGAGATCGAAGTTATAAATAAAGAAGTGGTCGAGAGAAGAAGGGGCGTTCCAACAATATATATAGGAAACCATCTTAGTAATGTAGATGGGGTAGTCTTGAACAGGTTATTAAAGGATAATGATGTAGCTTTCATGGCTGGAGTAAAATTGAGTAAGAATATGGTAACCAATTTAGTTCTTGAAACTGTAAAAACCATACACATAACCCCTAATACTGCTGATAAAAAAGCTATAAAGGAAGCAATAAAATACTTAAAAAGCGGAGGGTCTATATTTATTTTCCCCGAAGGTACTAGAAGTAGAACGAGCTCTATGATAAAGGCTAAAAAAGGCTTCATTCTATTGTCTAAAATGTCTAAGGCTCAATTTGTTCCTATAGGTCTGGAAGGTACCGAAAAGCTATTACCTATAAATAGTGATAGTATGAGTAGGGAGAACTTTAACCATTCCAAGGTTAAGGTAACTTTAGGCGAACCATTTAGTCTTCCAGAAAAAACAGAAGATAATAAATCTGGATGGACGGAACTAGCTACGGAATATTCTATGAAGAAAATTGCAGAGCTTTTAGATCCTAAGTATCGTGGTGTATATAAATAGAAAAGTAAGGGAGAAATCCCTTACTCGTTTCTATGCTGAACTATATCTATCGCTCCTAAAACTACGTGTGCTAGACCAAATCCCATTATTCCCCATGCCACTTTGTCGTTTTTACCACGGGAGTTTCTTGACATAAGGGCTCCTGTTGTGGCCACAGCAGTTCCAAGTACTGTTGGGATTAAACCTTCACGTTTTCCATTCACTGAGTGACAACCTCCTTAAATTTAAGGATTTTATAGATCTAAGGCTTCATAGCTTTTCAAAGCCTATATCTATAGTTCTACACTTGTAAAGTTTAACTTACTCAAGTTTTATCGGTGTAGAACTATATATAATTATGATGAGTAATTTACAAATAAATATCCCTGTTAAAAAAGAACAAAATAGGGTCTTTAATTTTTTACTAATTGAGGTGATTATATGAAATTTTTAAACATCTATACAGATGGTGCATGTTCTGGAAATCAAAACAAAGATAATATTGGTGGTTGGGGTGCTATTTTAGAATATGGCGAAAATAAAAAAGAGTTATTCGGTGGCGAGATAAATACTACGAATAACAAAATGGAACTTACAGCAGTTGTAAAGGCTCTTGAATCCCTTAAAAAAGATGGATTAAATATTAATATTTTTTCTGATAGCTCCTATGTGGTAGAATGCTTCACAAAAAAATGGTATGTAAAATGGCAGCAAAACGGTTGGCAAACCTCTCAAAAGAAGCCTGTTGAAAATAAGGAACTTTGGGAAAGTATATTATCACTAATAAAGAATCATAAAAACGTTAATTTTTATAGGGTTAAGGGTCATATTAATCTCAGTAATGCATCTCAAGTAAATAAATGGCTTACAAAGTTTAAGTCTTGGAATGGTGATAGCTTTACCAAGGAAGATTTTATCTACATAACAAAAATGAATATAAGGGCCGATGAGCTAGCAAATCTGGGTATTGACGAAAATAGGGGTGTCTCATAAGAAATCTTTATGAGCCAGCCCCGTTTTCACTATTTTTACATATCAATAAATCTGTTCCATAGAAAAATCATGGACCTGAAGATAGTGCTTAAGTACTTCTTCCAGTGCCATAAGGGGAACTGGTCCAATCAATTCAGCTCCTCCTACTATGACTCCATAACGAGCAGCCTCTGATCTAATAGTTTCCATAACTCTAGGAATTGGAGTTTTTTCGTAATTAACAAGGTTCATAGATACCTGAACCATTTTTTTATCTTCTAATCTAAGGGCAATTGCTCTAACATATTTATATCCTCCTTTTGCCCCCCTAATAGCCGATACAATCTTCTTTCCTATTTCTAAATCTTCCGTTCTTAGGTTTACATTAAAGGCCACTAATGGAAATCGAACTCCCGTTACAGTAGCGCCGCTTTTAGCAATAAATTCATGAGGTCCTTCATCGGGTTTCCATTCTGGGCTCTTCATTTTTTCTTCAAGTGCTTCATACTGACCCTTCCTAATTTTTACTAAACTCTTTCTTTCCGGCTTTGTTGCGGCATCTTCATAGTAGTATACAGGTACTCCTAGTTTTCCTAGAAATCTTCCAAATCCTTTAGCAATCTCAACTGCTTCTTCGTTAGTAACATTTTTAACTGGAATAAACGGAACAACATCTACAGCTCCCATTCTTGGATGACTTCCCTCATGTCTCGTCATATCTATTAGTTCAATAGCCTTTGCAGCAAGTCTCTTTGTAGATTCAAGTACAACCTCTGGTTCTCCTATATATGTAAAAACAGTTCTGTTGTGGTCTCTATCAGAATCAAGGTCAATGAGTCTCACATCTTCTTTTTCTAAAAGAGCTTCTTTTACTTTATTAACAGTACCTAGGCATCTCCCTTCACTGATGTTAACCTCAGCTAGTAGACTCTTCATTTTTCTATGCCCCCCTTAATACCTATTCATATCATCAACATGGCTTTGAAATTCAGATTTTTTTTCTTGATCTTTAATAAGTGGGAGATTTGCTTCAACATTTAATATACAGCCTTTGATTCCTGCATTTGCCAGCATAATTGCTTCTGCTAAATCTGAACTTGCATTAGGATTTGACCGCTCCTTAAGCATCATCCCTAATTCATATATTCTTTTACACATAAATCCATTATTCTTTGGAACTGTTGCAGCAGCTATTCCTCCATTTTGTATTGCTATAGAGCGACGCTTTTTTTCTTCGTCGGTTGATTTTGGAAGACCATATGCATCCTTTATCATAGAAAAAGCTTTTTCATCCTCTTGAGCTCCTAAGAGTAATTCTTTGGCTAACTTGTCCGCCTCTTCAGATATCGCCTTATACTCATCTACCGTAAGTCCATACGCCTTCTTTAATGATAGTTTGGCAACCATTGATATCATCCCAGCTGCCATGGCACCTGCCAAAGCAGATGCTGCTCCTCCTCCCACTGTAAAATTGTCTGAGTCAATGACTTTTTTCATCATTTCTGTTCCCGACATATCTATATTCACTCCCCTTAAACCATCTGATATTTTAATATGTATAAATTTGACTCCACTGAGAACTCTCTATACGCTCTAGATTTACATGTAAGGGTTTCTATGTGTATTATCTATCACAAGCTTTCCTCTTTTTATTACTTTCTCCACAAGGTTTGAGCCAAGTCTATAAATTGCATCTTCATAGGTAGAAGCATTCCAAATCTGAATATCAGCTAACTTTCCTACTTCTAATGAACCTCTATCTTCCTGTAGGTTAAGTGCCATGGCCCCACCAATCGTAGCTGCTCTAAGGGCCTCGGCAGGAGTCATTCCATGCTGTCTACATGCGAGCATCATGACAAATTGCAAGGATACATTCCAGCATCCTGGGCAGCAATTTGTAGCAAGGGCTAGTGTCATACCCTCTTCAAGCATTGGTCTGGGATCAAAGGGCTTTGGGTGCTTTACTGCAAAATCTATAGCCGGCAATAGCACTCCTGGAACCTTCGCCTCTGCTAATTTACTCATTACTGACCTAGGTGTATAGTTGAGGTGATCTGCCGATACCATTTTCATATCTACAGCCAGATCTGATCCTCCTATGTAGGAATAAGCATCTGTGTGAATTTTAGGTTCTAGCCCGGCTTCCCTTGCAGCAAGTAATATTTTTTCACATTCTCTTGCAGTGTAATGTCCCTCATCACACCAAATGTCACAAAACTGTGCCAAGTCTAGCTCTGCAACCCATGGAATCATTTCCAGTAATAACATTTCAATATATTTGTCCTTTGGAATATCCTCAGGCCATCCATGAGCACCTAGAAAAGTGGATACAATGTCTATGGGCAGGTTGCCATTTAGTTTTTGATTTATCTTTAGCATTTTTATTTCTGATGATGTTGTTAGACCATATCCACTCTTACTTTCTACTGTAGTCGTTCCAGCTTCAAGCATTTGCCTTAGCCTACTGGCAGCATCATCAAATAATAATTGTGCCTCAGCATCCCTAGTCATATCTACAGTTGCCATAATCCCTGTCTTTATTCCCATCTTCTTTAGAGTTCCTAGATCATCGGTAGTCATACGAGCTGCATATTCCTTTACACGGGACCCTCCAAATACAAGATGGGTATGGCAATCTATAAATCCTGGTAAAACAATTTTTTCACTTCCATCTATGATACAACCATCATCATAATCTATGATATTTTCAACTTCTTCCTTTGTCCCAACAGCTACAACCTTTTCCTCTGATATAGCTATCCAACCATTATTGATCTTTCCAATTAAGTCCTCTCCATTTTCTTTACAAGTTATAAGCTGCTTACAATTGGATATTACTAAATCTGCTTTTATCTTTTTATTGTCCAATCCCCATCACTCCCCGCTTTGGCAAATAATTAACCGATGCAATTATATACCGAATAGAAAAAACCTGTTCTCCTCAAACAAGTCCTTTCAATAGAAATTGCAATAAATCATATATTTTATTAATTCAATTCCCCAATTTTTTCTTCCACTGCCTTTACAATTTCGTGGCTGGCTACTAAGTCAAAACATTTCTTCATATCCCTATAGAAGACCCTATCATTTTTAACAGGTTCTACATATTCTCTCACCTTATCATAGGCTGCTTTTGTGCCTTCAGCCAGATTCTCTTTTGCTCCAAACTCTATTGCTTGGGATGCTGTCATAAGCTCTATACCTAGTACATTCATAACGTTATTCAATATTTCTCTCGATTGTCTAGCAGAAATAGATCCCATGCTTACATGGTCCTCCTGATTAGCTGAGGTTGGAATAGAATCCACACAGGCTGGATGTGCTAATACTTTGTTCTCAGATACAAGAGCCGCTGCAACGTATTGTGGAATCATAAATCCTGTGTTCAGGCCTCCATCTTCAACCAAAAAAGCAGGTAGTCCACTTAAGGTTGGATTTACAAGTCTTTCAATTCTTCTCTCACATACATTTGCTAACTCGGCAACTGCAATTCCTAGGAAATCAAATATCAATGCCATCGGCTGTCCATGGAAATTTCCTCCTGAAATTACATCTTTACTCCCAGCAAAAATTAAAGGATTATCAGTTGCGGCATTTAGCTCTATACTCACTTTTCTGATTATATAATCAATGGCATCTCTACTTGCTCCATGGATTTGAGGTATGCATCTTAGAGTATAGGCATCCTGTACCCTTATTTCTCCTTGCCTGCTTGTAGATTTACTTTCCTTTAGCAGCTTTAGCATGTTTTGAGCACATTCAATCTGACCTTCGTGGGGTCTTGCCTCATGTATTCTTGGATCATATGCATCTATAATCCCATTCAAAGCTTCTATGGTCATGGCTGCACTAATATCTGCAAGCTTAGTAATCATTTTAGCATCATATGCGGCCAATGCTCCAACTGCGGTCAATACACAAGTCCCATTAATTAGAGCCAATCCCTCTTTAGACACTAACTCTACGGTCTCAATGTCAGCTTTTCTCATGACCTCCGCACCAGGCATCATTTCTCCCTTATAGTAGGCCTCTCCTTCTCCTAGCATGACTAAAACCATATGGGCTAACGGGCATAGATCGCCACTTGCACCAACGGAACCTTTTTCAGGAATAATTGGATGTACTCCCTTATTCAACATCTCTATCAATACATTTAAGGTACTGAGCCTAATACCGGAAAAGCCCTTTGCTAAAGCATTTATTCTAAGCAGCATTGATGCCCTTACGACTTCTTCAGGATATGGGTTTCCAACACCACAGCAATCACTTACGATTAAATTTCTTTGCAAGGTCTTTGTATCTTCCTTTGAGATTAGAACATTGCTGAAGAGTCCAAATCCCGTTGTGATTCCATAGATAACCTTTCCTTCATCAACGAACTCATCGATTATAGCTCTAGATTTTTCTATCTTTTCTATGGCTTCTTCAGTAAGTTCAATTCTATAGTTTTCCCTGGATACCCTTATGAGGTCCTCTAAAGTTAAGCTATTTCCATCAATCCCTATTGTTTGCATAGACTCTCCCCCTTGAAATAACGTTTTCTAACCCGTATTTAAATATGTAATGAGGTTCATATATTAGAAGCTTTGCTATATGAACCCCTCTTACATATGGAATTTAATTCAGTAAATTATATCCTTAGCTCTAGAAAATCATTGCACCTATAATACCAAATACTACAAGTGGTACATTGTAGCACAAGAAGGTCGGTACACATGTATCCCAAATGTGATCATGTTGTCCATCGGCATTTAAACCTGCAGTAGGTCCTAAGGTTGTATCGGAAGCCGGTGAACCAGCATCTCCTAATGCAGCAGCAACAGCTATTAGAAGAATTGTAGCCTTTGGGCTAAATCCTATAGCCAATGCTAGAGGAACATAGATTGCTGCTATAATAGGCACTGTTCCAAAGGATGTTCCTATTCCCATTGTTATAATGAGACCTAATAGAATCATAACAGTGGCTGCAATAAACTTGCTTCCAGCCATTATGTTTGCCGCTGCATCTACAAGGGATTGTATACCACCGGTTTCTCTCATAACCGCAGCATATCCTGATGCAACAAGCATAACAAAGGCTATAAAGCCCATCAGCTTGATTCCATCCTTCATAAGCTCTACCATATCATTGACTTTAATAGCGCGGAAAATCAACATAATCATGATACCTGCTAATGCTCCAAGGGGCATTGAACCAAATTTTAATTGAACTGCTAATGCCGCTATACCCGCTATCAATGTAGCATAATGTTTTTTTGTTACTACTATCTCTTCCGATGTAGTTGCTACTTCAGATTCGGCGCTGTCAATAATCTGATACTCTCTAGGCTTTCTATATACAAATAGTGCGATAATAAACCCTACAAGCATGGCAAGACCTGCTACCCAATTAGCTCTCCAAACCATACCAGTTGTTATCTCCATTCCGCTTAGTCCCATTTGATCTCTAATAATGTTATGATATATTAATCCATATCCAACAGGTAAGGTTATATAGGGTGCCTTTAATCCAAAGGCTAAGGCCGAAGCCGCTGCTCTTCTATCCATCCTCATTTTACTCATAAGAGGTAAAAGTGGTGGGATAAGGATTGGAATAAAGGCGATATGAACGGGTATAACAGTTCCCGATAGGCATGCTACAAATGCTATGACAATCAATAGTACTATACCTTTGCCCTTAATCATTTTAGAAATCTTCATTGTCAATATGTCTGCAGCCCCAGTCTTGGCAATTGCTGCAGCCAATGATCCTAGTAGTATATAACTCAAAGCAGTCTCTGCATTTCCTCCCATTCCACCTACCAGTACTCCCATGGTGTCTCCAATAGGTAGTCCGGCTGTAAATCCTCCTACAATTGCTGCAACTAACAGAGAAATAATCACATCTACCTTTAATAAACATAAAACCGTCATTACAATAACCGACAACACAACAGGATTTGTTAATATCATAAATAACCCTGGTTTGAAAACTATACCCATAATAAAGTCCTGTAAAGTCAGTTAGTTTATTTATATTTGATCCCTAGCAGCATTCTCTTGTTTAAGTCTGCAAACCAGGATATCCACCTCCTTACAATTTGTTTTTTTGCACATAACAAACTACTATATCTGATCATTTTATCTAATTAAGTTTGGGATTGCTTTTTATTAGGTGGCCACCTATAATGTGAATTCACAATAAATAGTCTTTAAACTTAGAGTTTGATCTATAGGATTTGATAAGTAATCAGTGCAGTATTTATGATCCTTTATATTCAAACACCAAAATCTCTGCTCAAAGAAACTAGCTAAACAAGTTACTTTTACATATCTCTAACGAGGCGCTTTCCCATCGGGCCCAAAGGTTGCCGTTGGCGTCCACCATAGTGGAATCTTGATGCTCTCATCGGTTAATTTCCCCTTACCATTAGCAACATCTCTTGCAGTTTCGTATCCTGCTTGGGCGTGTCTTACTACTCCTATTCCTGAATCTACTGTCATAGCTGCCTCTAGTCTAACTTCTGCTATCTCAGTTCCATCGGCTATCATCGTTACTCCTGTATGTACTGCCTCACCCATTGAATAGTTAGCTTGGATCGCTATAAGGTCGCACATTCCTGCACAGTTTAGTAGAGCATTTAGATATGGCCAATCGGAGATTAAATCTCCTCCATCCTTCATGTTCTCTGACTCAAATGTTGGATTTACTATTGATCCTGAATCTAGGTTATCCCTTGAAAAGGCTACCGGACCCTTCAATTCACCCTTCTTGATTAATTCGTTTACTGCAAGAGCAAATCTCTTTCTTTGCCCGAATCCCATGTAGCAAATCCTTGCTGGTAATCCTTCTATAGGAAGATTCTTACGTGCTAGATTTATCCATCGCTCTACTAGTGGATCACCTTTACAGATTTCTAGGGCTAGGTCATCTGTCTTTCTTAAATCCTCTGGTTCTCCTGATATACAAGTCCATCTGAATGGTCCACGTCCTTCACAAAATAGAGGTCTTATATATTCCGCCACGAATCCCGGTATTTGCATCGCTTCATCCTTAGGCATTCCTGCATCCATACACTCTTTTCTTATGCTTGTTCCGTATTCAAATACCTCCGCACCCCTTTTAGAAAGCTCTATCATGGCTGCCAATTGTCTCTTCATGGTTTCCCTTGCATCTTTTAGGTATGCATTACGATCTCTTACACGGTACTCATCGGCTTCTTCTCCAGTGTATCCCGATGGTATGTATGAAATCGGATCATGGCATGGGCACATTTCGCTTACGATATCCGGTAAGAAGCCTTTCTCTAATGCTTCTTCATATACGTCGGCTGCATTTCCTACCACAGCAACAGAGGTAGGCTCATTCTTTGCTACTGCTTCCTGGGCTATTTCAATTGCTTCATCCAGTGAATATACCATCTGATCTAGATAGTTCTTTTCTATACGTCTTTTGATAATTCTCTCATCGGCATCTACTATTATGGCAACTCCTCCGTGCATCTTCATTGCCCAGCTTTGGTTTCCACCCATTCCTCCTGCTCCAGCAGTCAGATAGATCTTACCTGCAAGGTCATTATTAAATCTCTTTAATGCTATTGCAGATAATGTTTCAAATGTTCCTTCAATAACACCCTGTGTTCCTATATATTCCCATGGAGCTGCTGTATATTGGGCAAACATTGTAAGGTTTTTGTCTTGTAAGTCATAGAAGGTTTCCCAGTCTGCCTTCATTATATTCGTTGTTGCCATTACTACCGTTGGAGCTAACTTATGGGTTTTAAAGATCGCTACTGGCATTCCCGATTGTACTACCAATGTCTCATCATCCTCTAATTCCTTTAGGGACTTTACTATAGCATGGTATGACTCCCAGTTTCTTGCACATTTTCCGTTACCACCATAGATTACAAGTAGCTCTGGTATCTCAGCATTTTCCATGTTGTTCTCAAGCATTCTAAGTATTGTTTCTTGCTTCCAGCCCTTACATCTTAGAGTATCTCCTCTTTGTGCTTTTACCTCATAAAGTATTTCTGGCTTTGACATATATTTCTCCCCCTTTAATATTAAAATTGAACTTATCTATATCATTAGCAAGGGGGATGCCAAGTTCATTCTTAATTTTCTATGCATGCTGGAAATATGTTGAATCCTTAGCTAGGTAACTTTTATAAGCAAATCTTTCTATTGAATATTTTCTTTGTGAATCGTATAGATTTTATACATAGGCCTTAAAGCTTCTGACTTTGATAGAAGTGAAATTTTCTACAGGTGTATAGTTTTTATACAGGTCCCATTCAATTTATATCTAATTTTTTCATACGATATAATAGGCTCTGGCGAATAATTCCCAAATCCCTTGATGTTTTGCTTATATTCCATTCATTCTTATCTAAGCTTTCAATGATAATTCTCTTTTCTATATCTCTAAGAGTTTCGGGCAAGGAGCTTTCTTTTTTTCGAATTATTCTCGATGCATTTTCACCTATAATTGTAGTCTTTATGTAATGTGGAAGATGTTCAATTCTTAATTTCTTTTCTCTTTCGCCTACTCTAATCATGAGATTTTCAATAGCATTTTCTAATTCTCTTACATTTCCCGGCCAGCTATAGGATAACATCACATCATTTAATTCCCTCGAAAAACCTTCGACTCTTTTGCTAAGAATTGTGTTAAATTTATCGATAAAATAACTACTTAAGCTCAATATATCTCGAGCTCTTTCCCTGAGTGGCGGAATATATAAGCAAAAGCTAGCAATACGAAAGAATAGGTCCTGTCTTAGCTTACCCTGTTTAATGATCTCCTGGGGATCTTCATTAACTGCACAAATAACTCTACAGTATATCGGCTCAGTAGCTAGTCCCCCTACACGTCTTACCCTTCTTTCCTGTAAGACTCTGAGTAATTTTGTCTGCATGGTTATAGGCATAGAGTTCAATTCATCTAAAAACAGTGTTCCCCTTTTAGCTTCTTTAAATAGACCCACTTGATCTACAGCTCCGGTATATGATCCCTTTGTTGTGCCGAAAAGAATACTTTCAAGAAGATTTTCTGGAATTGCTGCACAATTAATAGCAACAAAGGGTTCTTCGCTATTCTTTCCAAGGTTATGGATGCTTTGGGCAAAGACTTCCTTTCCCGTACCTGTTTCTCCAACAATTAACAAGTTGCTTTCTAATAATGCAATGGTTTGAGCCTCCTTTATTACTCTCTGCATCTGCTGACTATCACCTACAATATCTGCAAATCCATAGGTTGTCCCATTATTTTTCTCGGGCTCCTTTGACTTAGCTTTGCTAAGCAATTTACGTTTTAACTCAATTGTTTCCGATAGTAGGGACTTTAACATCGTTTCATTCTCACTAACTGAGTATACCGCTATTATTTCTCCATCCTTTTCAATTGGATATGTACTATAAGATAGGTATTTGGGAACTCCATCGGAATAAGCGTGGGCTTTGTATTTATTTACAATAGGGATTCCCGTTTTATACACTTTTTGATGCTCAGACATCTCTACAGCTTTATAGTTGTAGGCCTCCCATAGATATTTTCCTACTATTTTTTCAGCCGATAAATCTTCAAGTTTTTCCTGAGCTTCATTGTATAAAATAATCCTTCCCTCAGAATCACTCATGATAACTCCATCGTTAATGGATTCTAGTATTTTTTTTAGACAATATAGCATTGTTTTCTCATTGGTGAAATCTTCTAAATCCTCTATAAGCACAAAGAAGTATTTGTTATCTGCTATATACATTTCTCTTGCCTTCATACTGTATTTTTTTCCATAGGGCGTTTTTACAATTTTGTTTTTGTTCATAATCTCACTTAGTGTTATCGAAAATAGATCATTAAGCTTATGCTGCATAATCTTCCTTTGGTTGTATATTTTCTCAGCACTTTTACTAGTCCATATAACCTCTTCGTTCTCATCTAGAATTACAATCCGGCTAATATACTCTGTTAAAAATTCACCTATACTTTGTATTGTCATAAATCTATCCCCCTTTTCTTAATAAATATTCAAGCAAATCTAATATTATATATTTTAATCCATATTAATTTTTTATTGTCCAAAATCCTCTATATTTTTTATAGAATATTCAAAAAATAAAGTGCCTCAGAATAAGAAATTTCTGTATTACCTGGAATTCCTCTATTCTGAGACACAATGTAGCTAACTTTATGAGTATGAGATGGCTTTATTAAATAGCCTCACCCCATAAATATAGAATTTATTTTAAAGCCTACCTAAATTCATTTTTTCCATCGTTTATACTACTTGCCAGTTTATAAAGCCCCCCATGCTTAACTTCGCCAAAGGATAATGTAAATGTGATACCTATTCCCTCTTCTAAATTCGCCCCATATACATCATAGGCCCCATGAAAATCACTTAAACTATATCTACTTTCTATAAATTCTCTAATATTATCTACTAAGGCGTCACTTATGTATTCTGCCTGTTCAAACAATATTGCCTCCTGTTCTTCATCTGAAGAATAGTCCATCTCCTCTACTTCATTTCTTAATAACTCTCCTACATAATCACTGGTGAGACTTACATCAAAACACATAACACCTTCTCCAACAGTATTACTTATATTTCTTACCTCACCAACGCCATCAAAGCTTTCTATAATATTTCTTATGTCCTCACTCTCAACCTCAACATATTTGTCTTGTGAATATATTGTCAGTTTTTCCATAAAAACTCCTCCATTTTGAAATTTTTATAAAAAATTGATATTTTTTTAATTATTTTCACGGGAAATTTCATTTTTCTAGCATCTTATAAAATTGCATTTTTTTGGAATATGTTTTGCACAACTTGCATTTTTCGCAATATTCATAATTTACTGATATATTTTAGAAGCTTCTTAGGTAAAACAATAAATAGGTTTTACAGGAATAGCCTTTCTATCTTTTTAAGCTACAATTTAATATTATGATTGTCAGTATGATTTATAATTATTCTTTTTTGCATATGAAATAGATAGAAGAACGCTTTAGGATTGGCTAAATTACAATTTTATGGCATATGACTTTCGATGTTATTTTTTTGACTATTCTTTATATTTTGTATTTTTTTTATTATTATATAATTATAAATATTCTTTATAGTCATAAAATTATTTGTTACACTATCATGTTTCTAGAAAGGAGAGGCTTAAGTACATGGAAAAAACAATAGTGAATAGAAGTTTGTTAAACCGGATTGACGACATAATTAAGAAGTACGATTTTGACAAACATAATTTACTAACTATCCTTCAAGAATCCCAATCATTAATCCCAAACCATTACATTCCAGAGGTTGTAGCTAAGCACATCGGTTTAGAACTCGGAGTTCCTATCAGTAAGGTATATGATGTTATGACTTTCTTCTCAGCTCTTAATGACAGACCTAAAGGCACACATGTAATTCAGCTCTGTAAAAGTTCGGTATGTAGGTTAAATAAATATCAAACAGTCAGAGATATTCTTGAAAGGGAACTCGGCATAGAAATGGGTGGAACAACTAAAGATGGATCCTTTACTTTAGAGTATAGTGCTTGCTTTGGAGCTTGTGATGTATCACCTGCCTTTAGAATTGATGAGAAGGTCTATGGAAACTTAACGGAAGCTAAAATAATTGAAATAATTAATGATTACAGGGAGGTTAATCATGGATAGAACCGTTAATATTATTTCAAAAAACTTTAAAAAGTACGATATTGAATCAATTGATGAGTATATTAGTCTTGGAGGCTTTGATGCTCTTAAGAAAGCCTTTGATCTAGGTCCCGGAGGTATTATTGAAGAATTAAAGCTAAGTGGTCTTAAGGGCAGGGGTGGTGCTGCATATCCTACAGGTAAGAAGTGGGAGCAGGCTGCTAGAGTTACTGGTGATAGAAAGGTTATTATTTGTAATGCAGATGAGGGTGAACCTGCAACCTTTAAGGATAGATATTTACTTCAATACGATCCCTATAAGGTTATTGAGGGTATGACAATAGCGGCTATTACCTTTAATGCAAAGGAAGGATATATATATATCAGGGAAGAGTATAGATATCTCCACGATAAGTTTAGAAAAGCTGTAGAGCTTGCAAAGGAAAATGGCTTCCTAGGAGAAAATATTCTAAATACTGGGTTTAACTTTGACATAACTGTTTTCTCTGGTGCTGGTGCCTATGTTTGTGGTGAAAGTACTGCACTAATTGAATCTATGGAAGGTAAAAGTGGAAGACCTAGACTTAAACTTAATAGAACAAGTGAAAAGGGTCTCTATCAGCTACCTACTCTAGCAAACAACGTTGAAACCTTGGCTGCAGTAACCTCCATATTATACTCTGGTGGAGAGGAATATGCTAAGTACGGAACACCAGAAAGTAAAGGAACAAAGCTAATAAGTTTATGTGGAAATATTAATAAGCCCGGCGCCTATGAAGTACCCTTTGGAGTTACTTTAAGAGAAATCATTTATGACATCGGCGGTGGTATAAAGGACGGTAAGACTCTTAAGTTCCTTCAGCTTGGAGGAGCCTCAGGCGCAATAGTTCCAGCAAGCCTTCTTGACTTAAAATATTGCTATGAAGAATTAAAGGATAACGGAATAGATATAGGCTCAGGAGCTATACTTGTAGCCGACGAAACAAATAGAGTAGTAGATTTCTTAAAATCAGTTCAAGATTTCTTCCTGCACGAAAGCTGCGGTAAATGTACTCCTTGTAGAGAGGGAAATAGACAGATAACTAAGGTTCTTAACAGATTTGTTTCTGGGGATGCAAGTGTAGAGGATTTGCAAACCATAGAAAAATTCTCCAATGTAATGAAATATGCATCCTTCTGTGGATTAGGTAAAACTGCTCCAACAGCACTGCTCTCGGCTATAGAGCATTTTCCAATAGAATTTTATCAGCAAATCCATAAGGTAAGGAAGACGAGTTAAATTTCCCTTTAACTTTTCCCCTAAGCAGAGTGGTTTCTAGCTTAGGAAAACGTTTTTTTATTTAAGGAGGATAACTATGAAAAATTGTACGGTTATAATAGATAATAAGACAGTGACTGTACCGGAGGGTACTACTATATTGGAAGCCGCAAAAGAAGTTAGTGTGAATATTCCTACCCTTTGTAACCATCCCGATCAAAAGGTTAAGGCAAACTGTAGAATATGTCTAGTACAGGTTGCTCCTGAAAAACTTGTAACTGCATGTTCAACCTCTGTTTGGGATGGAATGAAGGTAACTACCCATTCAAAATTGGTTAGGGATACTCAAAGAGGAGTTCTAGAGCTAATTCTAGCCAATCATCCTCAGGATTGTCTAAAGTGTATTAGAAACGGTAACTGCGATCTTCAAAGTCTTTGTGAAATGTTCCATATATCAAAGAGTAACTTAGAGGATGAGATAGATTCCTTAGAAGTTGACGAATCAAGCCCAGCCATTGTAAGGGATCATAGAAAGTGTATTAAGTGCAACAGATGTATTGAGGTCTGTCAGGAGGTTCAAGGTGTTGGAGTGTTAAGTCATGCCCATAGATCAGTAGATTATTGTATAACACCAGCCTTTGAAAAGAAACTAATGAATACTCTATGCGTATTCTGCGGTCAATGTACCTCTGTCTGTCCAGTAGGTGCTCTATACGAAAAGGATGATACTGAAAAGGTTTGGAATGCCCTTTACGATGAGAATCTACATGTTATTGTTCAGATTGCACCGGCTGTTAGGGTAAGTATTGGGGAAGAATTTGGTTTTAAGCCCGGTACTAAGGTAACTGGAAAGGTTGTTGCTTCTCTAAGAAGACTAGGCTTTGACAAGGTCTTTGATACTGACTTCACTGCGGATCTTACTATTATAGAAGAGGGTAATGAGTTAATCCATAGAATAAAGAATAATGGAACTCTTCCAATGATTACTTCATGTAGTCCTGGATGGATCAACTATATTGAGGGCTTTGATCCTAATTTACTTGATCATTTATCTAGTTGTAAATCTCCTCAGCAGATGTTTGGGGCACTATCAAAAACTTATTATGCTGAGAAGATGGATATTGATCCGTCACAGATTTATACTGTATCCATAATGCCATGTACGGCTAAGAAGTATGAAGCGGAAAGAAAGGAAATGTCCTCCTACGGATATAAGGATGTAGATGCAGTCCTCACCACAAGGGAACTTGCAAGAATGGTTAAATCAGCTAGTATTGATTTTGCAAATATTGATGATGAAGATTTTGATGCTCCATTTGGAATAACTACTGGTGCTGGAGTTATATTTGGTGCTACAGGTGGAGTTATGGAAGCAGCCCTTAGAACTGTTTATGAGGTTGTAACAGGTAATGAGCTAGAAAAACTGGACTTCAAAGAGGTTAGAGGCCTTGAAGGTATAAAGGAATCCACTGTAGATCTAGATGGAACCCCTGTAAAAGTTGCAGTAGCCCATGGTCTTAACAACGCTAGAAAGATATTAGACTTGATTGAAGAAGGTAAGTGCGACTATACCTTTGTTGAAGTAATGTGCTGTCCTGGTGGATGTATTGGCGGTGGCGGCCAGCCAATAGGCACAGATATGAAGGTTAGAAAAGAAAGAATTAAAGGTATTTATGATATAGATGAAAATATGAAGCTCAGAAAATCCCATGAAAATCCAGCTATAACAAAGTTATATGAAGAATTCTTAGGTGAACCACTAGGGAAAATATCCCACAAAATCCTTCATACCCATTATAGTCCACGTAATGAAAGTGTGGATCTAGGGCATTTACGAAAGGTTGATGAGGTAGCAGCTACAGAGCAATAAATTGGAGCGTCTCACAATGGCGAATTTCTGCGTTATTTAAAATTTCATCGACTTGGCACGTACACCAGTACTAGCCAAACCGATGAAATTTCAAAACCTTGAACTTCACTCATTCTGAAGCGCTCCGGGGCTGAACTCATGAGAAGCCTTCATGAGTCAACCCCTATACTCCTAACACCTTTATATACTCAACATATGCATCTTCTGTCCCCTGAAGCAAGCTGTGTTGCTCTTTTAATCGATTTACATATTCAATCATTTCCTGCGTTATGCGCTCACCGGGTGTGACAACTGGAATTCCTGGAGGATAGGCCATAATCGACTCTCCGCTAACTTGACCCTCAGCTTCGCCAAGTTTTACTTTTTTCTTTCTACTGTAATAGGCATCTCTAGGGGAAACTATTACCTCTGGGTTCTTTAAAATCCCTCTTTTGCCTTTAATTTCCCTATCAGTTTTATATTTTTCTGCTATGTCCTTTAGCGCATTTACTAATGCCGTAAGTGACTCTTCGGTATCTCCTAAGCTTACAATGGATAGCACATTGTACATGTCTCCCAGCTCAGTCTGGATGTTATAATCATCCCTTAGGATATCATAGACCTCAAATCCAGTTAATCCTAGCTTTCTTACGTTTACTCCAAGCTTAGTTTCATCGAAATTAAAGACTCCTGGAGTTCCTATAAGCTCTTTTCCAAAGGCATATAATCCAGGTATCTTATTTATCTCGTCTCTTGCCCACCTAGATAGGCTTAATGTTTTCTCAAGCATTTCATCCCCTATAGTAGCAAGCTGTTTTCTCGCGAGGTCAATACTCGCCATAAGCAAGTATGATGCACTTGTTGTCTGGGTAAGATTAAGGGTGGTCTTTACTGTCTTTTCATCAACAAAACCTTCATTTAACAGAAGTAGAGAACTTTGTGTGAGTGAGCCTCCCGTCTTATGTGTACTAACAGCACACATATCTACTCCAACATCCATGGCCTCTATTGGTAGCTCTTCATGAAATCTCATATGGGCACCATGGGCTTCGTCCACAAGTACAGCCATACCATTTTCATGGGCAATACGTACAATCGATTTTAAATCCGAGGTTGCTCCATAATATGTTGGATTAATTAGAAATATTGCTTTAGCATCAGGATGTTCTGCTATTGCCATTTTTACCTCATCTAGACTTACACCCATGGCAATACCTAAATCTTCATTTACCTCTGGCTGAATATATACTGGAACAGCACCACTTAGTATTAAACCTGTAGTCGCAGATTTATGGGCATTACGAGGAAGAATTATCTTATCCCCAGGACTACAGAGACTCATAATCATTGTTTGTACTCCTGAAGTTGTTCCATTCACAAGGAAAAATGCATGCTTAGCTCCATAGGCCCTAGCAGCAAGCTCTTCAGCCTCCTTTATTACTCCTATAGGGTTACATATATTATCAAGACATTTCATGGCATTAACATCTAACTCTAGCATTGCATTACCAAAGTAGTCGGTCATCTCCTTAATTCCTATCCCATGTTTATGACCTGGAACATCAAAGGGAACAACATCTTTTTTATGGTATTCCTTCATTGCTTCAAATAAGGGTGCTCGATTTTGATTTAACAGTATAATTTCAATCACATCCTTCTTTATTAAGGTTAAATATAGACTTACACAAATATATTCTATGCAAAATAATTTTAAAAATTTTTTTTACTAGCTATATTAAAATATATTTTTGCCTAAAATGCAATATGAAATTATTGTATTTTGATTATTTGTTTTTTATAAAAATACGGGGTGTACTCATAAGATTCCTTCATGAGACACCCCCTTCTATCTATTCTATTAAGCTCAGTCCCTGTTCTTGTAACTCAGCTTCTCTTTGTACCAAAGCATCTATAACCGTCTGGATATGCTCTGTAAGATCTACTCCCATCTCATCGGCACCTTTTTTGATTTGATCTCTATTTACAGCCTTTGCAAAAGCCTTATCCTTAAGCTTTTTCTTAACGGATTTTACCTTCAGTCCCTCAAACCTATTTGGTCTTACAAGTACACAGGCTATAACAAAACCTGAAAGCTCATCTACAGCATATAGAGTTTTTGCCATCATAGTTTCTCTAGGTGTATTTGTATGATCTCCGTGCCCCTTTACGGCCATTACAAAGTCCTCTGGGTAGCCCTTTTCTCTTAGTATTTCTATTCCTACTAGTGGGTGCTCTTCAGGGTGCTTTTCAAAGTCAATATCGTGTAAAAGACCACAGGATGCCCAGGTTTCTACATCTTCACCAAACTTCTTAGCATAGCCTATCATTGAAGCTTCAACAGCTAGGCAGTGTTTTATCAAACTGTGGGAATCCACATATTCCTTAAGAAGTTCAAATGCTTCTTTTCTCTTTATTTCCATTCTCCCCAACTCCTTTTAATACTGATTCTCTCTAGAGTGTTGACACATTATTGTATTTTTCTACTTTATACCTAAAAATCCTTTAATAATTTTTTGAATTTATATTTTTTTATGAATTATTACTCAAAATAGAGAGATGTACAATTGTACATCTCTCTTATCTATAATTAATTCTCTATTCCATTCCCTCTAATTTTTCCTTTAATGACTCAACTCTCTCCTTAAGATTCTCAAACATGTCATCTAATATTTCATTTATAGTTTCAGTATCTTCTTCCTCAATTGCAGTCCTTAAATCTTCTCTTACTGCCTTTGCATCTTCTCTATTTTCCTCAAAGTTTTCTTTCTTTTCTTCAAGCTTCTCGTTCACTTCTTCTTTTCTTTCTTCTCTGTCGCCCTTTAATTCTTCCATATAGCTTTGAAACTCTTCTTTTGCTTCTTCTTCAGTGATTTCTCCAGACTCTACTTCTGCCTTCAACTCGTCTCTATAGCCCTTTACTTCTTCTCTATTCTCGCTTCTATTTTCTTTCCAATTTTCTACTCTCTCTTTATGGTTTTCCTGAAGTTCGCTCCTTAATTCCTTTTGCTCTTCAAGTAATGCGTTCCACTCGTCTAGATCCTCAGGTGCATATTTTTCTACTAATTCAAGTAGTTTCTCCTGTCCATTCCCTACTTTCTCACGAACATTACTTCTAAATTCTTTTATTTTGCTAATACCTGGCCTCATATTTCTTCCAGTTGAATCTCCAATTGTATCATCTGTGTTAGCAAATACCGCTGAAGGTACTAATAATGATGCTGATAGTGTAGCTACTACAAATCCCTTTACTATTTTTGAATTTTTTAACATGTTATACACTCTCCTTTAATGTTTTGTTTGCTTTCTATGGTTACATTATAGGTTTTAGTTATGGAATAAAAGTATTATAAATGTGGAAAATCTGTGAAAAATGAAATTATCTCGGATTATGTATGTATTTAGATAAGTATTTTTTAGAAAATCAAAAAACTAATTGACTTTAACGTAACGTAAAACATTATAATAGGATTAAGCTAGCTGAATTAATTGAAACGGGGGGATTATTTTGCTATCTATAGGAGAATTCTCTAAAATATGTGGTGTTACTACAAGAACCCTTCGCCACTATGCTGAAATAGGTTTAATAAAGCCTGTACATATTAATCTAGATAATAAATACAGATTCTATGATACTTCACAGCTTAAGGATATGTTATTTATCATGAGGCTTAAGGAGTATGGTTTTTCACTTGATACCATCGCAAAAATGCTTGAAGAAGATGACGATAAATTGCTTCTAAATGAGATAAAAAAACAAGTTGATGAAATGTCAGATAGAATTTCTAAGTATGAAAATCTAAAGAGTCGAATGCTTTACGATCTGGAAAAATTAGAAAAGGGGATAAATATTATGGATTATATTAATGAGATAGAAGTTAGTTTAGTAGAAATGAAGCCTGAGAAAATACTTTCTATTAGACAGAAAATGAGCTTAAAGGAATATCATAGATACTTCGGAGAGCTTTATAAACTAGTTGAAGATGATGGTTTGCAAATAAAGGGGGCTCCTATGGCGATTTACCATGATAAGGAGTTTGATCCAGAGTCAAATGATACGGAGCTTGCAGTCCCTGTTATAGGAGAAAGTGATAATACTCGTATCTTGGATGGTGGCCTATGTGCCATGGCTGTTCATAAAGGCAATTATTCTGGCTTGTCTAGTGCATATGCTAAGCTAACCCAATGGTTAGAAACTAAAGGATATAGGCTAACCTCTCCACCATTTGAAAAGTATGTCAAACATGGGGATATAAACTTTGATGAATTTGTTACAGAGGTTTACTTCCCAGTTTGTAAGGTATAATATTAAGATTAAAAGGAAAACACCCATGACCAGGCTACTATCATGGGTGTTTTCTATTTGTAATTGTGGCATACTATAGATAAGCAACTTCAAGATTAAATAAATTTTCATAGAAAAATGTAGAAACGTTTATTATTTCTATAAAAATTTATTTTAAATCTTAATGTTGCATATCAATATCTGATTTTAAATATGTTTATTTTTCTATGTTTTATAAAGGTAATGGATTAAATCCAGAGTAAATCAATATGGCAACAAAGATTGCTACGGCTATTCCATAAATAAAGGTTGGTATAGAGTTTCGTCGAATTATCTTACCCTCTGATCCCATTGCTCCAACTGTAGCACATACAGCTACTACATTATTTACGCAGATCATGTTCCCAACTGCTCCACCTATAACTTGAAGGGCAACTATTAGAACCTGAGGCATTCCTAGTATAGATGCGGTTTCAAAATGCAAGGATGAGAATAGTATATTTGAAACCGTATTTGATCCCGACATAAATGCTCCAAGTACACCTATGAATGGAGCAAAGAATGGATATGCAGACCCTGAAATCCTTGCTGCTGCCTGAGCCATTTCCGTTAACATACTTTCTACGCCTGCTCCATTTACGCCTGAGTTTAACATTAATTTGACCATAGCAATGCCGGCAAACAACGCTATAGCGGCACCAGTTATTTGTTTAAAGGATGTTTTCCATGCCGTTTTAATTTCCTTAGAACTCATTCCATGTATAAAATGTGTGCAAAGTGCTACCAGTATAAATGGAATTGTCCCTGGTAAATATGCCCACTTCAGTCCATAATTTAAACCTTCCATACCCATAACATTTTTAACAGTTATGACTTGTGAAGCAAGTAAGGATTTTAATCCTAGTGATGGAATCCTTGTTATTACTAGAATCAATGCTATTAGCGCATATGGAGTCCATGCCTTTACTAATGACATTTTTGCTGCTCCAACATCACCCATATCTACAGTTGACTTCCAATCATCTGACCATTCACTAACATCTGGGAAATCCCATTTATCCTTTGGTATTAAAAATCCTCTCTTTGCTGCTAATACAACTATTGCTAGACCTATAAATGCACCAACCAAAGAAGGTAGCTCAGGTCCAAACAATGTAGCTATTAATATATATGGTACAATAAATGCTAAGCCCGCAAATATTGCAAATGGTGCTGCTGCTAATCCTGGTTTAATAGATCTTTGCTTTCCAAAGAATTTAGTCATCATACATATCCCTAATAGAGGTATAAAAATACCTACTATTGAATGTGTAATTGCTACCCATTTTGTTAAGCTTAGTTTGAATACCTCAGCATCTGCACCGGCTGCAGCCAAGTTGCTCGATATAGTACTCATTGTACCAAATATCGGTGTTCCAACTGCACCGAAGGAAACAGATGTACTATCGTATATAAGAGCTACCATAGCCGCAGCTAATGGAGGAAAACCAAGTCCAACAAGTAATGGGCCTGCTAAAGCCGCTGGTGTACCAAACCCTGCAGCCCCCTCAATAAATGATCCAAACATCCAGCCGATTATCACAGCTTGTATTCTTCTATCCTGTGTAATCCCACTAAAACCACTATTAATTGTAGCCATAGCTCCCGACTGCTTTAATGTATTCATAAGTAAAATAGCACCAAAGATTATTATAAGTACATCAACTGCTTTTAATACTCCAAATACTGAATAGGACATTACATAATGAAAGTCCATCTTCCATATTCCAAGTGCTACACCTGCTGCCAAAACCCAGGCAACTGGTAACGCTTTTTTTGCTGACCAGTTAAATCCAACCATTAATATAATGGTTACCAATATTGGTAAAAAAGCCATAAATGCATACACAAATAACGCCTCCCAAACTTAGTTTTAAGCTCCTAACATAAAACCTCTATTATATATTTTGCTAAGTTTATAGGACATTTCGTATTGTATTATTTGAATTTTCTGTATTTTCAAAGCAAGCTTCTTGGCAATTTTTAATACTTACCATCAATTCTTTGAAGGCAACAAACTTTCTATTTTTTGTATAAGTTAATTATACTAAGAATTTTCTATAACTATATATAGTAAAATTTTGTAAAACAATAATTTAACTATTACTACATCTTTTTAATAATAACATTGCTGGTACATATAATGTATGGTCTAGATAAGGAGCGATGCGAAGCCTAACCCCTTATCTAGAGGGATACTATTAATTCATATTCTAACAAACTTTACCAGGATTTAAAATGCCCTTTGGATCAAAAGCAAGCTTTATATTCTTCAGTATACCCATTCCGTTATTACCCATGGACTCTTCTAAATAAGGTTTTTTAGCATAACCTATTCCATGCTCACCTGATACCTTTCCGCCTAGTTCATGAGCCTTTGTATACATGCAATCAAATACATCATTTAGTTTTTTATGCCAGACATCTTCAGACAGGTCATCTTTAAGTACATAGATATGAAGGTTTCCATCACCCGCATGACCAAAGCTCTTTATTCTTATGTCAAATTTTTTCTGCAAGTCATTTGAGAACTTCACAAACTCAGCTATCCTATTTCTTGGAACTACTACATCGCACTCATCCATCTCGGTTGTAGATGCCTTTATTGCCTCAAGAAATGCTCCTCTGGCAGACCAAATGGATTCCTGTCTTTCTTGTGTGTTAGATATCAACACATCTATTGCACCTGCATCTAAACAAATGTGCGCAACCTTTTCGTATACCTGTTCTATCTCTTCTTTACTGTTGCCATCAAAGGTAAGTAAAAGATATGCATCTGCTGAACTATCAGGGAACTTTTTACCTAGGAACTCCTCTGATGCAAGAATTACATCCCTAATCATGTATTCTATTGCCGTCGGTATTACCTTTGATTTAATAATTTGTGGTACCGTCTCTATTGCCATTTCTAGATTCGGAAATGGTATCAATAGACTTATTGCCTTCTTTGGTAATGGTAATAATCTCAAAATCGCCTTTGTTACAATGCCAAGAGTTCCTTCTGAACCAACAATTAGATCCTTCAAGCTATAGCCTGAACTGTTTTTAACTACTTTACCTCCAATCTCCATTATTTCGCCATTTGGCAATACTACTTCCAATCCCCTTACAAAGTCTCTAGTTACACCATATTTTACTGCCCTCATACCACCTGCATTGGTGTTAATATTTCCTCCTATGGTGGCACTCTTTTCTCCTGGATCTGGTGGGTAGAATAAATCATGATCTTCTACATACTTTGATATCTCCATCAACAGTACTCCAGGTTCAACAGTTAATGTTAGGTTCTCTTCATCAAGTTCTACAATGCTATTCATTGGACTCATATCCATCATAAGCCCTCCATGTAGGGCAACTGCTCCACCAACAAGTCCTGTACCTTGACCTCTAGGCGTAACGGGGATATTGTTCTCGAAGGCATATTTCATAACCTTTGACACTTCTTCTGTACTCTTAACCTGAATCAACACTTCTGGGTATTTATGAATTCCAGCAAGCTCATCATGACTATAATCTTCATTTATATTTTCACCTGTAAACACTCTGTCTTCTCCACAAACGGATACAAGGAAATCTAAGTCATTTTTATCGATTTTTTTAAAGTTCATATTATTCCCCCCTTAATTTGCAGTGACCGCAACTAGTTCTTCTGCACTTAGTTCTCCAGCTTTAATTTTTTCTATAAGCTGTGGAACCACTTCATAGACATCTCCTATTATTCCGTAATGGGCTACACCAAATATCGATGCCTTTTCGTCCTTATTTATTGCTACAATACATTCAGAATTATTCATTCCGGCAACAAATTGTATAGCACCAGAAACTCCGCAGGTTATTATTAGCTTTGGTTTTACCGTTCTACCACTGAGACCAATTTGTTTTCTTGGATCTGCCCATCCTGCCTCTATTAATGGTCTCGTAGTAGCTACATGGGCTCCCAGTAGATCAGCTAACTCATGGATCATCGATAAGTCATCTTCCTTCTTAATTGCTCTACCGGCAACGATAATAACCTCAGCATCCTCTATACTTTCTTCCTTTTCCTTTTTCTTTATATCTAGTACCTCAATCTTTGATGCAAGTTTTTCAGTCTCTATGCTACAATGAGTAATTTTTCCATAGGATTCTCCACTTCTCTCAGGCGCAGAGAATATTTTATATCTTACTGTTGCAAACTGTGGTCTATGGTTTGGTGTATGGATATGTGCCATTATATTTCCGCCAAAGGCAGGTCTTATTTGGTCTAAATCCGTGTTTTCCTGTACATCTAGTATTGTACAATCGGCAGTAAGTCCAGTTCTAAATCTCGCCGCTGCCCTTGGTGCCAGGGATCTTCCTATAGTAGTTCCTCCAACAAGTACGATACTAGGCATTATATTGTTGATAAAGTCCTCAAATACTGCAGTATATGGCTCTATTCTAAAGTCTTTCAACTCTTCTTCGTCATATACAAATACTTCGTCTACACCATAATGAAGTATTTCCTTTGCTCTATTCTTAATATCGTGCCCCATAAACAAAGCATATACTGGATGATTTATCTTTGCGGCAAGCTCTTTAGCTTTACCAATAAGTTCAAAGGTTACTGGGTGAATGTCACCTTCTAAATGGTCTACATAAACCGCTATCCCCTTCCATTTATCCTTATCCACACTGTGAACTGTCTCTTCAATTAACTCAAAAACTCCCTCAGGGCCTTTCTTTATACATATGTTACACATCTTACAGGCTGCATTTATTGTAAGATAGTCATTTATATATTCTATAGCCGAAAATGGACATAGCTTTATAAGTTCTTCAGGATTTGTAACCTTTTCTTGATGAATCACTATTTTTGCCATATTACCTACCCCTCCTATATGAATTTTAATTCTTTCAATTTATCAAATAATCTCTCTGACAACTCCTCACCTGTACCCTTCCAAATCTCATGATCAGTATTAGCTTTTGGTGGAAATATTCTTTTTACCTGAGTTGGTGAACCATTTAATCCATATTTCATTTCATCATGGTCATCTAGGTCCTTTAAGCTATAGAAAGGTATCTCTCTATCCTTAGTTGCCAGCTTTCTTTTAAAGGATGGAAGTCTAGGCTGATATATACCTTTGTCTACTGCGATCAGACATGGCAATTTCACATCTACAACTTCAATAGTATGGGGCATATCCATTTCTAAAACAATAGAGTCCTCTTTTATCTCCAATATCTTCTTAACATTTGCAACGTGAGGTATATCTAAGAATTCAGCAATTTCCGGACCAACCTGTGCAGTATCTCCATCTGTAGTCATCTTTCCACATATTATTAAATCGGGATTTCCTAGTTTTTTAATTCCCTGAGCCAATGTGTATGCTGTAGCAAGAACGTCAGCACCTGCAAATTTCCTATCTGTAAAAAGTGCTCCCTTATCGGCTCCCATCATATAGGATTCTCCAATTATCTCAGCTGCTTGTGGTGGGCCCATACTTAATACTGTAACCTCTCCACCCTTATCTTCTTTCATCCTAATGGCTGTTTCAACGGCATAAAGATCATAGGGATTCATCTTCGAATCTACTCCATCCCTTTTTAATACACCTGTTTTTTCATCAACTTCAACTTCTGAAGTCCCCGGTACCTGCTTAATACAAACAAATATATCCATATAATTCCCTCCTTTGGTATTATAGTATTACCAGTTAGTTAAAATTTTTTAGTTTTATTTTTCTGCTAGAAATTCCCTACAATAACTAAATCTCAGTCTTTAATAACTTTATTTAGATACAAAGTATTTATTGCTTTCTCATAAAAGACTGTGCAGTATTGCATATGGCTTTATTAGCAGTCATTACGTTAATAAAACATATATTTCCATGTTAAGAAAACGTAGAAGCTTTCATTATTTTATTGTAATACATAAATCAATATTTGAAGCTTAATATCTATAATTAATAAATATATTCAGTCTAGTGGGATTATAGCCATTAGAAGTGATAATAATATCTGCATTTACATTTCAATCCTAGAAAGGCCTCATACGCCCCATACCCAGCTTGCGAGATTTTAGACCTTCTCCTGCAAATACACTTATTATCCGGGATTAAATCTATTTCGGCATTTTATATTAATATTTAGTATGAATCAAAGATTAGTTTTTTTGAGCGGCATATAGCAAGTCGATGTGAATTATTTCCTTTTATATCTTATATCTATTTTTATATATTCCCTAGCAGTGAAGCGAGATATAACAAAATCCTTATCAGGATGTTACGCTACTATTTTATATCCAAGAGAAACGATTTCCCTAAAGATACAATCCTATTTCAATTCGAGTATGTTTACTCAACTCTAGTAATTTCAAATCTTTTTTGATTATTGGTGATATGGTAATACCAGTTAGTCAAAAAAAGAATTTTCATCACTCTTTATAGTTTTTGAACTCTGCTGGTAATAAGAACTTTTTAAGTGGTATTACCAGCTTACCAATATAATATTATATTTTTCAGAAAATTTCAACAATAGTTTAAAATTTAACAAGCTTTTCATACTTTTTTTATAGTTCTACTTTTTTTCTAACTGAATATTAGGTTATGGCTTCCTTTATTCCATAAGAAAAAGGTGCATTTCTACACCTTATTTCTCAAAGTTTTATTCAATTTCTTCTAATCTTTCCTTTACAGCTTCTATTCTTTCTTTTATTGATTCTGTTTTTTCTTTAACATTTTCTAGTATTTCATCTAGTATTTCATTTATCTTTTCAGTATCTTCTTCCTCTACTGCAGTCTTTAATTCGGCTCTTACTGCCTTTGCTTCTTCTCTTCTTTCCTCTAAATTCTCTTTCTTTTCCTCAAACTTTTCTTTTCGTTCTTCTTTTCCTTCTTGTCTATCGCCCTTTAATTCTTCTATATAGCTTTTGAATTCTTCCTTTGCTTCTTCTTCAGTAATCTCTTCAGCCTCTACCTTTGCCTTTAACTCATCTCTATAGGCCTGTGTTTCTTCTTTTTTCTCACCTTTGTTTTCTGTTCTGTTTTCCTTTATCTGTTCACGTAGTTCTATAAGTTCACTTCGTAATTCTTCATTTTCTTCAAATACTGCATTCCATTCATCTAAATCTTCTGGTGCATATTGCTCAACTAGGTTTAATATTTTTTCATGTGTTTTTTCTCCTGCTTTATTGACTTTATTTTTAAATTCCTTCATTTTTGCAAATGCTGGTCTAGCTTTTTTGTCTGTAACATCTACACTTGTATCCTCTGTATTTGCAAATACCGCTGAAGGTATTAATAATGATGCTGATAATGTAGCTACTACAAATCCCTTTACTATTTTTGAATTATTTAACATGTTATACACTCTCCTTTAATGTTTTGTTTGCTTTCTATGGTTACATTATAGAAGATAGTTATGGAATAAAAATATTATAAATGTGGAAAATTTGTGAGAAATAATATATTTTTATGTAAATCTCTTATACTTTCGTATTGGCACTTACTATTTTTTATAGTAGCGGCCTCTACAGCTCCAGCAATCCATTGCATCTCCATCTATATGAAACTTAAACATCTTTGACATGTTATAAATCGAACCATGTACAATTGATTTATCGATTTTTATACCGAGTGATTTAAGCATTTTAATGACATTATCTTGGTTAAAATACTGGTGATACTGTGGGATTTTCTTATATGTGTTACTTTCCAAATCATACTTGACACAAGTAAATAACATCTCTGCCCCATTGCTCCAAGTATCAGATATCCACTTAAGGTTATTTCCATCTTCTGCTGAATAATACATGCTTACTAGGTATCCCAGTGCATCGAATACACGATCCACGACCGGCTTTATTGGAAGAAGCCTATTATAGCAAACAAATATCCATTTTCCTTTACTATTATGAGCCTCAAGTAAATGCTTTAATTCTATTAGTTCTTCTTTATTGGGATTTACAAAAATATATATTTTATCTTCACTAAATAACTTATGTATTCGATATATCAATTGGTCAGCAGCAGCTTCGTTAAAAATAAAAACTGTACCATTTTGCCAAAAATCATTATTCTCACAATAATATTGCCCGCATTTAGCCATTAATTCAACTAATTCTTCGGGAATTCTGCTCATATAATCTTCCCATTTCCTTAGCTCTACTTTAACAAGAGTGGTATCTATGGTTATTTGTTCTTCTGGCACCAAAATCCCTTTCTCAATTTCGTACTTAAATCCGCATATGCAGGATAACTGACCATTAATAATTTGCATGTTTTTAATCTCTGCATTATATAGATTGAAGGATTCTCTACACCTCGGACATTCTAAATAACTAAGACATTCTAATGGAAAACCACTAGAATGAACCGCCTCTGTAGACTGTATTCTATTTCTTAACTGCTCCAATTGAACTATTTGGTGTTGGATTAGCTCTATATCATGTTGTAACTCAAGTTTTTTACTATTAATCATATGTTCTAATTGCATCTTGCCTTCATCATTTACGACTCCTTTAAGTCTGAACAGGTTTAAAAACTTTTTAATTTCATCTATGGAAAATCCCATTTCCCTTAATTCCAGTACCTGTTTCATATCTTCTTCACACATACTGTCATAAATAATCTTGTTAGTAGTTTTTACTGGTAGTAGTACTTTTTGGTCTGTATAATAGCGAATTGTTGACTTTTTCACATTAAATTTTTGGGCAAACTCTCCTATTTTCATATTTTCACCACTTCTCAGCCTATTTTTCTCTAATCATACATAGTTATTTGATCGACTATCCATTATATATATAAATTAGTTGTTTTTTTAAATTCTCTCTACTTTTTTCATTGTTTTCTAATTGATCGGAGAATTTCTCTAGTTCCTCTTCTATAAATATCACAGAGTAGTATATAGAATCTATCTTAATATCTTGCTCATTGAACATCCACCTTAGTTTAATTAAATCTCTGGTTTCTAAATTATCAGCTCTAGTCATATTCCCCTGAGTCAATTGTACAACTCCACGTAAACTGTCGATTCTTCTTATGATTTGCATTCCAAGCTGCTCTTTAAGGTGAAACATGTGTATTTGTTGAAAAATAATGCATACAATTAATAGCAATATTAAACTAAATAATATTTTGTATTTCATAGTCATCTACTCCTATTTGGAATTTTAAATCAATGTATT
The DNA here is from genome assembly GCF_050888315.1 of Wukongibacter baidiensis. NCBI lineage: Bacteria > Bacillati > Bacillota > Clostridia > Peptostreptococcales > Caminicellaceae > Wukongibacter > Wukongibacter baidiensis. The sequence continues at coordinate 3,837,949 of NZ_CP138202.1, read as the reverse complement.
TTGTTGATATGTTTGATCTTCCTCTATAGGAATTTTCTTTTCTGATTGTCCACTACTACAACTTACTACTGTGTAGTAACATCTTATTTGGTCATAGGTGGATAGATATGTGCAACTACTCTTTCCTCCTACCTTCTGTTCATTTTTATTACAATTATAGCATTAATATCTTTATATACCAATATATTCTTGACAAATAAAAAAACTCCTACGAACATTTAAAATGCCCATAGGAGTTTTATTTTTAATATACTTTTATTAAACTGTCTTGATTATTTCCAGTACTAATCTTGCACTATCTACAAGATCTTTAATTGATATATGCTCCTCTAATGTATGAGGCTTCTTCATACCTATACCAAGGTTCACACATTTAATTCCATTAACATTTAATATGTTAGTGTCACTTCCACCACCAGTTGAGTCTGTGAATGCCTTAAGTCCAATGTTATCACATGCTTTTTTGATGGTTTGAACTATTTCATCATTCTCATCTATTTTGAAGGCTCCATAGGCTCTAGATGTTTCTATTTCTACTTCTGCTCCAAATTCTTCAGCTACCTTTTCAAAACACTCTACCATGTGTGCAGTCTGCTTGTCTAGTTTTTCATTGCTAAGACTTCTTGCCTCAGCCTTTATTTCTACCTCTGGGCATACGATGTTAGTTGCTTTTCCACCGTTTATTATTCCTATATTAGCAGTAGTGTCTTCATCTATTCTTAAAAGGTTCATTTTGTTTATAGCTGCAGCTGCAACTTGAATTGCACTTATACCCTCTTCTGGGCATACTCCTGCATGGGCTGGCTTTCCTTTTATTACTACGTCTATTTTATCCTGAGCTGGTCCTTGTATTATTATTTGACCTGGAGCTCCACCGCTATCTAACACAAAGGCTGCCTTAGATTTTATCTTTGAGTAGTCAAGGTTTTTAGATCCGTTAAGTCCGCCCTCTTCTGCAATTGTGAATACTACTTCTATATCTCCATGAGATACCTTTTCTTCACGGATGATCTTAAGTGCTTCCACTATAGCAGCTATACCAGCTTTGTCATCTGAACCTAAAATAGTTGTTCCATCACTATATATAACATCATCCTTTATAATTGGCTTTATACCTTCTCCAGGTGTAACTGTATCCATATGACAACATAACATAATAGGCTCTACGTCTTTGTCTCCCTTAAGAGTAGCAATGATATTGTTTGTGTCTGACCCTATTTTCTCTCCTGCATTATCAACTACTATTTCTAATCCAAGATTCTCTAGCTCTTTCCTTATAAATTTTGCAAAGTTTCCTTCTTTTCTTGTAAGGCTATCGATTTGTACATACTCGATAAATTCCTTTACTATTCTTTCTTGATTAACCACGGTAAACCCTCCAGTATATTTTTTCATTATGTATATATCTTTATTATACTATTCTTGCCATGAAAAAATCATAAACTTTTTTTAACATTAATAAATAAAGGACGGCGTCATAGGCCGTCCTCTAAATATAATATTTTATTCCTCTGTCATTATCTCTGCATTAAAATTGAAGATATCCTCTTCACCGATTACTGGCATAGTAACTTCTCCATTAAAGTCAGTATAATCTATTTCACCCTCTGCACGAATTACCATCTCTATTTTTACTTCTGATAAATCTGTATCTTCTTCTTCAGACATTGCAGCTATCATTTGAATTAAGCTATCCATGTTCATATACATATTTTGAGACATCCACATTTTATCATAACCCATAGACTCTTTATCTATATAGAACTTATAACTAACTTCTATATCCATTTGTTGAAGCATCTGAGTAACCATCATTTTTGCCATTTCAGCTTCGCCTTCATTTTCTAATGGATTCGTTTCTTGTTGCTGTGCAAGTACAGCGTCCATAACCTTTTCTGTATATTCTTGGAAAAACTTCTTATAGGCTTCTTTATCAATATCTACATTTATAACATAATAATCTTTTCCATCTATCTTTTCATCATCACTATACCATGCATAATTCTTATAGAATTCAAGTTGTTCGCTTGATAATTGCATCATGTTTTGAGGATTATTACCTTGTAGTGACTGTATTTGGCCTAAAACCGATGACATATCAGTCTTGATCCATTTTTCTCCAGTTAAGTCTGTCTTTTGATACATCACACCTTTATCCATAAACGTTTCTGCAACAGTTTCTTGCTCTACATTAGCTTCCTCTGGCATGTCAATATTCATTTTAGCTGTTTGATTAATATATATCTGATCTGGATTTTTCACCTGCATATCTAATTTCATATCCATATCCATATTCATACCTTGCTTAAGCAATTGCTCGCCCATTTCATCATCAGCAGGTAATCCCTCAGCCTTCATTTCCATATTCATTGTCATGTCTGCATTTGCTTTATATGTTTTTAATTCTAGAAGCTTTTCATTTGCTTCTAAAAGCATCTGTCCTGCTGATAATCCTTTACGAGTAAAATTCTTTTCAGCAGATTCCTTAGCATAATACATCATATCCCTTGCTGTCTGCTTGCTTAAATTCATTGAAGGATAAAATACTGCTTTGCTTCTTTCAATTAAATCATTTTGTATAGCATATGTAATATAAGGCTTTGCTGAAGGGTCAATACTTTCATTGTCACTGAATTTCATTGTCTTATCTATCATTTCTTCAGTTACTTCGCTAACCTTTGCTCTTTGTCCAAAAACCTTTACAAGGATTACAACTGCTTCTTCTTTGGTTATTTCTTCATTTACTTTCATTTTTGCGTCTTCTGAAATAAAATCATTACTGTATGCTGCTTCTACATAAGGTATATACTCTGCATCAACGGTATCTGTTAAATCAGATTCAATATCTACCCCAACCTTTACCTTTGCTAATTCTAATGCATCCTTAAGAAACTCTGCTGTGGTAACTTCATCCTTTGCAAAGGATGTCATTGGAATAGCAAGGATCATGATCATTGCTAATAATAGTACTATCTTCTTTTTCATTCTCTATTTCCTCCCAAAATCATTAATTTTTAGCCACTTTATACTTTAAGATTATAGTGACTATTGATGAAATATATTGAATAATATGTAAAATTCAATATGGTAAGATTATATCATCATAAGGAAAGATTTTCTAGTACTTAAACTCGTATATTCATAGAAAATTAAGACATTGAATAAGTAACTCAGCCTTAAAAAGTTGATCTGCATAGTTTTTACTCTTTCATGGAAAAATAACTATGTAGAAATCGCTTATAAGTAATATTTCTAAAAATTATTGCGATCTCTATATAAGCCAATATTTGAATTGGAGGTGTTATTATGCATGTAATCTATCACGATATTGGTGGCAGTCATTCTTCGGTAGTCGCAACTTATGTTCATCTAAACAAGCTTCCTATGGATAGAATACCCTCCTCTGACGAAATATTAGAAGTTCCTATGTTTGATAAATTAGAAAAGCATCAGAGAGGAAGATTAATTTTTCATGGTATAGATGAATATGGAAATGATGTTTATACCTTAAGTAGACAATATTATGAGCATCCCATGAAGAATGCTATAACATCTGTTCCTAACATGATAGGCTTATCTGAAGATGAAATAGTTCTAGTTAATACCTCTCCCTCAGTAAACTTCTATATGAAGTTAGGAGGAAGCTGTTCAAGAGTATTGAAAATGGTTACCTTTGGAAGACCAATAGTTGCTTATGGTACAACAAAGGCCTATAGTAATATAGTGGACATTGTAAATAAAACTAAGCTGACTATTGCACCAAGCTAAAAAAAGCGCATATTGCGCTTTTTGAGACTGCCTGTCATCTTGTAGACTTTGTCTACAATCTGAAAAAGCGCAAATCGCGCTTTTTTTTAGTTATGATTATTTTGTATAGTTTAGAAGAGTTTTTATAACCTTTTTAGCCTTTTCCTTATCAATACATTCATCATCTTCTTGATTTAATAAGCAATCCAAAGCATGCTCTTCAACTATGATCATACCTATCTTATGCATAGAGGATTTCACAGCTGCTATCTGGATTAAAATATCTTCACATTCCTTGCCCTCTTCAACCATTTTTTCTATACCTGCAATATGACCCTTAAGGGTTCTTAATCTATTAGTAATTTTTTTTCTTGATTCTTCATTTGCCATACTTATCAACTCCTTCATAATAACTGTTTATAAAGAAATTATATCATAAATATAAAGGGTAGAAAATATTTCCACCCTTTCCCACATTATTATCTAGATTTATATAAATAGATTTACATTTGCTTCATCGGCTTCTCCTAAATATGAAGCTACACCTGCAAATTCAAGTCCATCAATTAGTTCCTCTTCTTTTATTCCCATAACATCCATAGACATAGTGCATACAACCATCTTAACACCCATCATTTGAGCCATCTCAATAAGCTCTGGCAGGCTGCTAACATTCTTCTTCTTCATTATGCCCTTCATCATTTCTGCACCCATACCAGCAAAGTTCATTTTAGATAAGCCTAATTTTTCTGCACCTCTAGGCATCATCCATCCGAACATCTTTTCCATAAAGTCCTTCTTAACTTTAACTTTTTTTGCCTTTCTTAGGGCATTTAATCCCCAAAAGGTAAAGAACATTGTTACTTCGTTTCCCATGGCAGCTGCACCATTTGCAATGATAAAGCTTGCCATAACCTTATCTAAGTCCCCACTAAAGACTATCATAGTCTTCTTATCATTCATTTTTCCACCCCTACTTAACTTTTATTTTAGCGGCTATTTCAGTATCAGTTTCATTTATCTCCACAAGCTCATTTCCAGTCTTTTTACACCAAGCTTCAATATCCTTTTTAAATCCTCTGTCAGTAACCTTAACGTTTAAAATATCTCCGGAATTAGCTTCCTTCGCTGCTTTAAATACCTGCATTATTGGTCCTGGACACTGTAACCCTTTACAATTTAAATTTATCTCTGCCATTATAATTCCTCCTTAGAATAGTTGTAATTTTTATGTTATAACTCTATTAAATACCCTTAACAAAAGACTTCAAATAACTATATAGTTTCATATGGGTATGCTGTCATTCCACCTTCAAGAATCTTAACATCTTTAAAGCCCATCTCCTTAAGCTTTATATATGAAAGATATGCATTTTTACCTATCTTACATACAAGAACAGTTTCTTTATCCTTATCTAATTCACTTTCTCTCATATATAGCTCTTCAGAATAAATATTTACTGAATCTGGGATTGAACATATCATGTGAGAAGCCTCATCTCTGATATCTAAAACAGTAACTTCATTTATTCTATCCTTAAGCTCTACAGGGGAGATACTTTCAACCCTACCACTTAGCTTATTTAAAAGTACGTTGGCTGCTAAAATAGTCGTTGACATAGCCATTGAAAACGGTGGTGCATAGGCTAGATCAAGCTTTTCTAGATCTTCTACCTTAGCCCCAAGCGTTATTGCAGTTGCAATAATATCTATAGGCTTATCAACCACACCTTCACCTATTACTTGAGCGCCTAAAACCTTGTGGGTCTTCTTATCTGCGATAAGCTTTGTAAGTATCATTCTATACCCAGGATAGTAGTGGGCTTTGTCATTGCCTGGAACTAAAACACTAATAGCATCATATCCTTCTTTCTTAGCCGCCATTTCAGAAAGTCCTGTTTTTGCAGCATTTAATCCGAATAGTTTTACTACAGTAGTTCCTAGAACTCCACTTAGAGAATCTTTCTCCGTACTTCCATTTATATTAATTCCTGCTATTCTACCCATCTTGTTAGCCGTTGAACCCATAGGATACCAAGCTGGCTTTCCAGTAATTAAGTTTGTACTTTCAGCACAGTCTCCCACAGCATAAACTCCCGGGATATTTGTTTCCATATTTTCATTTACTTTAATAGCACCGGTAGTTCCTACTTCTACTCCAATATTCTTAGTTATCTCTACATTTGCTCTAACTCCTACCGACATGATTACTAAATCAGCATCCAGCTCTCTCTTATCTGTTGTAACTCCTTCTACTTTACCTTGTCCTTTAATACCTACTGCCTTTTCCCCTGTTAAGATATTAATTCCTTTTTCAAGTAGATAGTTCTGGGCATATAAAGCTACTTCTTCATCAAATCCAGGTAGTATATGGGGAGCTAATTCAAGTAATGTCACCTCGACACCTTTTTCAAATAAGTTTTCTGCAGTTTCTAGTCCTATAAAACCTCCACCGATTACTACTGCTTTATTTATCTTTTCACTTTCTACTAACTCTCTAATAGCAAGGGCGTCTTCAACCTTTCTCAGGGAAAAGACTCCTTTAAGATTTACCCCTTCTATAGGGGGAATAAATGGCGATGCGCCTGTTGCAAATACTAATTTGTCATATGCAAAATCCTTTATTTCCCCGGTAGTTAAAACCTTGGCCTTAACTATTTTGTTTTCCTTATCAATATCTATAGCCTCATGCTTTATAAGGATATCTACTCCTGTTATCAACTTAAAATCTTCTGGTGTCTTCACAACCAATTCTCTTTTTTCCTCTATTACTCCACCAACGTAATATGGTAATCCACAACCAGCGTATGAGATATATTCATCTCTTGTAATTACAGTCACATCTAAACTTGGATTCTCTCTTTTTAGCTTCGCAGCAGTTTTTGTTCCCGCTGCAACAGCTCCTATTATTAATATCTTTTGATCACTCATTCTATTCACCCCTATTATTAAGCTCTTCTAGCAATTCGTTACAATCTACATTATATATTTCACAAGCATTACCAATGCTCTTAAATAGTGCTCCGCCTCATCCAAAACATCTAATTCCAAAATCTTTAAATATTTTCTCAGCCTCTTTGTCCTTCATTAAAACATCATATATGATATCATCCTTTGAGAGCATTTTTTCGCCTCCTATTATCCGCCCCCCTCCGGAGGGGTTTTCTTAATATTATAATACTCCTTTTGTTAATATGTTGTCAACAAAAATTAATAATTTTCTCATGAAATTTTACTGGTAACTGTTTACAATATAGCCTCAAGCTTTGAGTTATCTACATTTAGGTCTGTATTTTTCAATAAAAAAAAGAGCACTAATTGTGCTCTACATTGATAATTATTTATTACTTTAATTAAAAAAGCTTATAGGAATTCCTTGAAATTTAGCTTCCTCCACATAAATCTTTCTTTCTATATCTTCATGTTTAACATCTATACCTAGTGAGCGAATGTTAAGATCTATTCCATAGAACTTAGCCTCTTCTAACAATATATTGTTGTCCGCACTTTCCATCTTTCCATTATTCTTGTCACAAATATATATGGTGCAAATAATTAGTATGAGGAAAAATGCTAACGCTCCTTCTCTAACTACCTTCTTCAATATCTCATCCTTCTTTCTTAAGACTGTTAATCTACAAATTATCAGGATCTTTAGTAAAATAAATTCTTTCACTATTTTCTTTAGTCTCTTTTATTTCCTTCTGTATCTCTCCTATTTTTCCAAGAATAATCTGTGTTTCTATCTTTGGAACATTGTAGTATAAAAATAAGTCTTCAAATTGTTTTATTGTTTTATTTAGTTCGCTGCTAATTGTAACAAAATCATTGATATTCCTACTGTGTACAGCATTTTTAAATTGCTCAAGATCTATTTTTATAATGTCTACTACATCTGATTCACATGTAAATTCCTTCATAGGCAATGGATATGGTTTAATACGTTCTAAGAAGTACTTGCCCTTTTTATTGATATTATACACATAGGCTAGTTCAAATCCGTCGATGTCAAACTTCACATAACACATCTTACCGTTTATTTGTTCAACCTTTGCTCCTAACTGAATAAGCTTCATATCGTGCTGCCTTGCTTCTGAGTTAATGTATTTTCTCATATTAGCACCCCGTTTCTTTTTTTATACATAAAAAATAATAAGATACACAGTGGAAATAACAACTGAAATAATCATTAAAGGAAAACCAACCTTCATGAAACTTAGAAAACTTAATTTATGGCCATTCTTTTCAAGCATACCGCCTACTATAACATTCGCAGAAGCTCCGACCAATGTTCCGTTTCCACCTAGACATGCCCCTAGGGCTAGGGCCCACCATAGTGGTGCTACATTCATATCTGAAATAGCAGCGACATTCTTTATAAGCGGGATCATGGTTGCAACAAATGGAATGTTATCTAAGAATGCTGATGCTATTGCAGATAACCATAGTACAAATATTGTGGTCATAAATAAATTTCCACCAGTAAGTTCCATCATTTTTTTTGCAAGCAATTCTATAACCCCTACTTCTTCTAGAGATCCGACTAAAACAAATAATCCGATGAAGAAGAATATCGTTGTCCATTCTATTTCTATTAATATCTCTTCTGGCTCTATTTTGCTAATTAATAATAAAAAGCTTCCTCCAAACAATGCAACGGTTGCCGATTCTAATCCTATAAATTGATGTAGTGCAAAGCCTATAATGGTAAGACCTAATACTGTAAGGCTTTTTACTAACAATACCTTATCCTTAATTGTTTTTGCTTCATCAAACTCAAAGATTTTCATTTTATTTTTTTCATCAACCTGTAATGATTTACGATATATTATTTTTAGTATAAGTATAGTTATAATAAATATTATTATAACAACCGGTGCTAGATTTACCAAAAAGTCCATGAATCCTAGTCCCGTTGCTCCGCCAATCATGATATTAGGTGGATCACCAATCAGTGTAGCTGTTCCTCCAACATTAGCAGATATTACTTCTGGAATAAGGAAGGGTATTGGATTCATTTCTAGAGTATCTGTAATTACAAAGGTTACAGGGGCAATAAGTAAAATCGTTGTAACGTTATCAAGTAGTGCTGATGAAATCGCCGTTATAACAGAAAATGATACTATTATTTTCCATGGATCTCCTTTAGCTACCTTGGCTGTTTTAATGGCTACATACTGAAAAATCCCTGTTTTCTTTAGTATGTTTACTATTATCATCATACCTATAAGTAAACCAATTGTATTAAAATCGATTATACCGAAGGCGTGGTCCTGTGGTATTACTTGAAAAACAATCATAAGCACGGCTCCAAATATTGCAATTGCAGTTCTGTTGATCTTCTCAGATATTATTGCCGTGTAAGTTAATGTGAAAATCAGAACTGCTAAAAGTACATGATTATGAAACACCTTTACTTCATCTCCTATTCATAAATTTTTCCATCACCTATATAGAACGCACTTATAAATCTACGTTTTTATTTCTTAAATAGCCAATGTTTCTAGGATATTTAAGAAATAAAAATGAAAGAGATTTATTGCGATTTCTATACTATACTCCTATAAAATTTATTTTCAAGTACGATATTTTTACACTAAATAAAATTTTAATAACCTTACATACTTTTTAAATTATTGAAAATTAATTCTTATGAATAAATGATATATTTATTATTCATAAGTTCACTTTAAATTTAAAGTAATAAAATAGTCCATCTTCAAATATATTAGTAATACGATACAAGGATAGGGGCTAATATGTTTTTTTGTAAATGTTATGCTCTATATCTATTAATGAGAGGTGGTATGATGTTGAGGGTTCTGGTAATCAAGAGAAGACAGTTATACATAGCACTTGCAGCTTTAATAATCCTGATAGTTGGTATTATGGTATTGGTGGCTTTATCAAGATCCAATGAAACTTTTTCGGAAACACTAAAGTACGCTTATAAAAAAATTACGCCCCAGCAGGCCAAAGTACTAATAAGTAATAACGAAGATTTGAGTGTCTTGGATGTAAGAAGTGAACGGGAGTTCCTTGACGGACATATCCCAAATGCAATCTTGGTCCCCTATAAAAAAGCAAAAAAAAATTATGATACCCTATTAGATAAACAGAAAAAGTATTTAGTCTATTGTGATACGGGAAAAAAGAGCGAAAAAATAGCTAAAATCCTTAGCAGCAACGGTTTTTCTAAGGTCTATCTTCTTGCAGGCGGAATAGAAAATTGGAGTTATGATTTAGAGACACAATAAAAGCACACCTATTCAGGTGTGCTTTTTTAGGTCTTAAAACCTAGACATTGGAGGAACTGTAGGTTTTATTGGAAATACTACATTACCTGTTTTCGCATCTATATGGAGTAACCAATATCCATAATCTCCTTGTTCTGGAGTTTTATCTTCTAGTGGATACCACGAAACAAAACCAGTCATACCTTGGAATGGTTGATCCATATACATGTATCTTCCAGGAACTCCATATACATAATACTTTGGTTCCATATCCTTATCATAAACTACTCCGAATATATAGTGTCCGTACTTGTTCATTTGATTCTGGCCATTATTCATATAATACATATAAGGATTGAAATAGCAGCTGCTTAATATATATCCAAAGAATGGTAGAAATCCTCTATGCATGGTTTGATTATCATATGGTATCTTCCACCATGAATAACCTTTAATATTTTTTTCAAATGGCTCAATTTTCTCATAATATTTGAGGATATCCTTCACATATTTATAGACCATCTTATGATATTTTTTGTAATGAACTCCTGGTTTTCTTTCAAAATAATTTTTAGTATCTGCTTTTTTTGTTTTTTCTTTATGTTCCGCTTTTACTTTTTCTGCCTTCTCTTTTACGTCTTCTTTCTTCTCTTCTTTTACAGGTTCCTTATTTTCATACTTTTTGTCTTTATAATCCTTTTGTTTTTTATCTGCTTTACTTTCCTCTTTTACTTCTTCATTCTCCTTTGGTTTTACTGCTTCTTTATTCTCATATTTTTTATGTTTGTAATTAATTTCCTTCTTATTTTCTTTTTTACTTTCAGCTTTGACGTTTTCTTTATTCTCTTCTTTTTTCTCTACTTTCATTTTCTTATTATCATATTTTTCTAAGGAATCTACGCAATCATCACATTCTTCTTTTTCGTCTTCATAATAGTGCTTATCGTATTTTTTGTTATGATTTTTATATTCTTTCTTGTAACCTTTCTTCTCTGATTTCTTATTGTTATCCTTATTATCCTGGGCGTCTTCTTTGTACAATTCCTTTGAGCTCTTTTCTATTACATCAATAATTTCCTCGTATTTTTCTTTATATTCTTCATCTAGTTCATCATTGTCTTCGGACTCTTTATTTTCATGAATTACTACGTCTTTCCAGTTTATTTTTTCCTTATCCATGTACCCTACTAATGGTCCAAAAATTTCATTTTCCTCTGAAGATCTTTCAATGGGTTTAGCTATCACAGCAACTACATTAAAATCTTCGATTGTCCTTTTACTACCCTCAACGTTGTCTGGGTTAAACTTTACTTTTAACTCGCCCTTTCCCTTTTCATCTATTACAAATGCACCGGTATCTACAAATACACTTTTGTCTCCCTTTGTACTTATCAAGTAGTTTCTGTAAATGTATTTCGCATCCTTAAAATACTTCAAATCCTGAACATAAACATTTAGCAAGCCCTTTCCGTTTCTTACTTCGATCTTTGCGTAGCCCTTTGGAACTCGCTTATCTGCCTTTTCGAAGCCTCTGTCTTCGTTTTCAAGTATGATAAAATATCTTTTGTATCTTCTATCGTTAGCCACTAAAAGCCCCCCTTCAAGAAACCCATTTAATACTAATATATGTATCTTATTCGAAATAGTTCACTACTAAATCTAAAAAACTTGTATAAATCCTAGATTATTCATAGAAATTTTCAAAATATGCGCTTATCTTTAATTTTTTAAAGTACATAACGGAAATTATATTTATCCATTTATAATTTCATATGTATTATAAAAAAGAGATGTTTCAGAATGAATTTCTACTTTATAGAAATTCATTCTGAAACATCTCCACGCGAAACTTATAAGATACCTTTATGAAACAGCTACTATTTTCGCCTCTAGCTCTATATCCTATTATCCACTAATAATAGGATCATCGTTTCCATTGCTATCTTCAAAGGATATTTTCCTATATACTTCAAGAACTGCTTTGTTCACTCCTATTCCTAATATATTTACTGCTGAAATAACTGTAATAATTCCTATGGTTCCACTTCTACTTAATGGTAGAAGTATTATACTTGCTAAGGAAAAAACAAGTCCGTAACAGATTCCCATTCTAATTACCAGTATTATATTATTAACGAATATTCTTAATGCCTTAGAAAAGCTTTCATTAATTGGTAAATCATCTACGACAATCGCATATTCCATAAAGATAATAAAAAATAAAAATAATAATAGCCCTTTAGGTATGATACCAATAAAGCATAATAGGAAGGAAATACAATATACTAGATTAAGTATAAAATATTTAAACCAGTTTTTATTGCCTAGACTAAAAAAACTTATTGGTGTAACTCTTTCTATTCCTGCCCGTTCTAAACATCCCATATATCCGGAGGTTAGAAATGCGTGAATCAAGACAATAGTTAGTAATAAAAAGCAGTTAAAAACAGTTAATTCTGAAACAATACCCGTCATGCCATAATCTGAATTATAGCTATATAATACGGTAGGAAAATCCTCTAAAATAAATTTTGCAGTTGGTGGTGCCTGTATAATGCCTAGCTTTAAAACAAAGGACTTATCTATACCGTTATAGGGTAGATTAAAGGTGTTGATGTATAACAAATAGCTAACTAAATCCATCCCAATAGGTATTAGTGCAACCCATATTATTTTAATAATTTTTTTATATCCTTCAATTAGCATATCAAATAGCTTCATCATTTTACCTCATCTTATAGGAAATTTTTTCTAATTATATTATAATATATATATCTTAAGTTTTGGAGGTAGTCATGAAAAAATATGGCATGTTGATTTTTACTTTATTTATTCTATCTGTCACAGTCCTTATATATTTCTATGAGAACATTAATCTCCCCAACTTAAATTATAATCATCCCCAAATCTCTATAAAATCAAAGAAATATGGACATATTCATAATGTGATATGGTCTAACTTCGATGAAGATTATATTCTAATATTGGCTTCAAACAGAGATGAAGAAGTCAATCAGAATATTTCAACTCTGTATGCTATAAATATAGACACGGGAAATACTACAGAAATTTATGAATTCAAAACCCATAAAAATCTGGAAGATTATATTCAAAAGACCGATCTTCTATCTCACTGGTTATATGTAGCTTCACCTGAAGGTGTTTATAGGCTTACCCTCGATAACGATTATTCAGCTAGACTAGAAGAGTTTTATAGGATAAAGGATTTTGCAGATGTAATTGGTCTAAATATTACAAATAAAATTCTATATACAAAGGACAATGGTAAGCTTTTATACGTTAAAGGACTTTCATCTTTTAGCTTTAATTTCTTTGATAGGAACTTCAATAAGGATGCTGTAAGGGTTTATTCTGTTAAGCCTGAAAATAACATGCTGGGAGCAATTAATGACAGTATCTTTTATAGTAGATTAGAAAGAAACGGTCTAAATCTTTACCATTTAAATATAGAGAATAACATTCAGTTTAAGAACAGATTAATCGCTAAGAATATTTTAAGTTTAAAAAATACTCTAGGTAACGATTCAATTAAGGGATTAATGACTGTGGAAAATGGATACGGTATATATAACTTAAAATGGTTAAAGAGGAAAGGGAAAGGCTTTTACGAGGCTAATTTAATAAATTCTATACCTAAAAATACAGATATCTTAGGCCAGATTCCCTCCATAGACGGATGGAATTATAGAACTATTTATACAAGCTTTGAAGAAAATCATATGGGCTCTATCATTAAGCAAGAATATGATGAAGTAACTAAAATCATTAAAAATAAGCCTATAGTAGGCCCTGTGAGTATTTCATGTGATGGTAATAAAATTCTATTCTTTACCTATGAAGACAATGAATATCATATCAATATCTGCGATAAAGACGGGAAGAATTTAAGGGATATTAGTAAATTTATTGAATGATTAAAAAAATTACGTTCCAGATATAAAACTTATCTAAGGAACGTAATTTTCTTCTTATTTCATTGTTAATTTAAAAAGTACATAGTCCGCTAAACTCTTGGAAGCGATATATAACTTTCTTTACAAAGGAATCATCTTGGTATTTAGAATAATCAGCGGTATATTGGCCATCTTCATTATTCCATATTCTATCGAGGTACTCAGATATTTCTGTAGCAAGTTCATTTTCTTTACCGTACATTTCTATTTTCACATCGGTCTCTAAATTATAATCATCTAGATTTCTTCTTGTAAAGTTTGCTGAACCACCAATTATTATATCCTTGTCATCCTTTTCAATAAATATTAACTTTGTATGGAATTGTTCCCCATTTGTATCATACCATTTAACATTTATCTTTCCATCGGATTTCTTTACTAATTCAGAAGCCACTTGTCTATTAGGTATACCATTTTTCTCTATACCAAAGGCATCTTTATTGGCATCTAAAACTAGCTTAATATCTACTCCTCGATTTGATGCATTTATTAATTCCTTAACTATAGAACGATCTGCTAAATAGAACATAGCAAGGGAGATTTTATCATTTGACTCTGTGTTTTTTATCTCTTTTACAATATGCTTTTTTATCTTTCCCTCTGTTAGAAGTGTTGCTTTAATCCCCTCAGTAGGCTCTCCACTGCTTACATATTCAAATTCATCGAAGTCACTACCTGAAAACTGAGCTACAGCTAGCTCCGACTTAACTAAATCATTAATGATTTCTCCGTCTAATTTGAATGCAATATTAGAGTGATATCCACTAGCATCATGGGGGTTTGCAGAAGCTATTATTGCTGCTTCTTCAGTAACTAAGGTTTTTCTATGGTTTGCTTTGAAGTTAAGGAGTTTCAGGTAACCTCTCAGAGTTACTTTTTGCGAATCTGGACTAAATGGATTAGGAAGCCATCCTTTACCTGAAGTCTTAAACCCTTTTAAAAAGGTCCTCCAGAAACCAGAATAAATAGGGTTTGAATCCCTTATCTTTGTTGAATCTGTAACTATAACTTCAATATTATTTTCCTTTAACCTTGTAATATATTTTGACTCGAAGGAACCATAGAAGTTATTAATTTCATCGGTTATAAAATACACCTTTATATTAGGATACTTCTTCTTTTGATTAATAAGCGCGGTAGTTAATCTTTCACTTATTTGAGGAAAACTATTCTTTCTATCATAGTCATCGTTAAATAAAAACATATCGACAACAATAAATTCTCTAGCATTTTCAATAAGCTTAAGCTGCTCATTAAAAATAACCTGCTCATGCACGACCTCTCCATCCCTTTTATAGGTAAGGTCTTGAAGAAATTCTATATTGGAAACATCATATGTTGCTCCCTCAACCGATATGCCATCGGGTACAGGTGTTGAAAAGCCGTTTATTATTACAATGGTTATTATGATTACTATTAGTGCTTTTAATATAATTTTACTTTTCCTATTTTTTGACTTTTTTCGGTTATGATGTTTTATAGCTGCCAATCCTTTTGCCAAAGAGACACCCCTTTCTATTTATATTCATATTCAAGTATAACTTAGTATGGGAGTCTTTACAAAGACAATTTTATGCAAAATTAAAAAGATGGTCAATTTTAATCCATTAACCATCTTTTTCTATTGCATTTAAGCTACTACATAGTACTTTTCTATAGTCTCATATCATCTACCTTACCTAGCCACTCTACAATAGGTTTAATAACCTGTTTTATACTTCCTTCTTCAAACGGATTTGTAAGGTTTGCCAGTTCAATTAACTCTAAGAATGATTTGCTTCCTCCAGCCTTACACAGACTTAAATAATCATCCCATGCTTCTCCTCTGTTTTCATTTGCTTTTATCCAGAATTCAAAGGCACAAACCTGTGCTAAGGTATAATCAATATAGTAGAAAGGAGTCTTAAAAATATGTGCCTGTCTAAACCAAAATCCACCTTTATCTAAGAATTCATTATCTTCATAGTCCCTATGGGGCAAATATTTTTTCTCAATTTCTCTCCATGCCTCTTTTCTTTCTTCTGGCTTAGCCTGCGGATTTTCATAAACCCAGTGCTGGAATTCATCTACTAAAACTCCGTATGGAATGAATACCACGTTACTGCTAAGATGTGAAAACTTATATTTTTCCTCATCCTCTTTAAAGAAAAGGTTCATCCATGGCCAAGCAAAAAACTCCATACTCATTGAATGGATCTCACAGGCCTCAAGGGTTGGCCAAACATACTCTGGTACTTCATAATTTCTACTTGAATATACTTGGAAAGCATGACCTGCCTCGTGGGTAAGTACATCGACATCTCCAGCAGTACCATTAAAGTTGGAGAATATAAATGGAGATTTATAGTTATTTATAAAGGTACAATATCCGCCTCCTGCTTTCCCCTTTTTACTTACAAGATCTAATAGTTCATGCTCAATCATATATGTAAAAAACTCATCGGTCTCTGAGGACATCTCCTTATACATTCTTTTGCCATTGTCTATAATCCATTCAGGTTCTCCCTTTGGAATTGCATTTCCACTCAAGAACTCCAATGGCTCATCATAATATTTTAAACTATCTAGCCCTAATCTTTTCATTTGTCTTTTTCTTAACTCAGTAGATAAAGGAACCAAGTCCTTTAATACTTGATTTCTATATCCTGCTACCATATCAGCATTGTAGTCGGATCTCTTCATACGAGCATATCCCAGCTCAATAAAGTTTTTATAACCGAGCTTCCTTGCTATCCTATCTCTGACTTTAACTAGTCCATCATAGATATTATCAAATTTCTCCTCATGCTCCACAAAAAAGCCTGTAACGGCCTCATAGGCCTTTTTTCTAGTTTCTCTATCATTTGATTGTGTAAATGGCGTTAATTGAGATATGTTTCTTTCCTCTCCCTTAAACATTATCTTTGCGGAAGCTACTAGCTTAATATACTCACTTACCAACTTATTTTCTTGCTGTAGATCAGCAATTATTTCAGGTGAAAATGTCTTTATTTTCAATTCTGCTAAAGTAAATAACTGATCTCCCCACTTTTCTTCTAACTGATTTCTAAATCTGGATTTCACAAGTGAATTGTAGTATTTTGAGATTAACCCTTCATATATCGGTTTAATCTCATCAATAAACTCTCTTTCCTTCTGATAAAACTCATCTGTAGTATCAACTGTATATCTTATCCCAACTAAAGTTTCCATAGTTTCGAACTCATTTCTAAGTTCATTTATTTCATTCATTATTTTTTCCTGCTCCTCATAAGAAGAAGCATTGTCAAAGGAATTTAACAACCTATCAAATTTTTCTTCTAACACCTTCATATCTGGTCTTTTGTACTTGTAATCTCTAAATTTTAACATATCCAGCCCCCATATCATTAAATTTATATATATGTTTTTTTTGATATACTATACATTATAGTCCATTTTAAAGTATTTACAAGATATTATGAAAATTCTAATATTTATCGATCTGATCCATTAAAAAAAAAGAAACTTGATATTTATTATGTCCATTAAAAGAAAAAATCACGCTTTTCACATGATTATCTATGAAAAAGCGTGATATATGATCTAATTATGCAGTTTCTTCTTCTGTTGCATATGCAGGCTCTAATAATAAAGAGTTGCCTGTCATTTCTTCTGGTTTTGGAATGTCCATAAGCTGAAGTAGAGTTGGAGCTATATCTGCTAATCTTCCTTCTTGCAGTTCATATTCCTTAGCAGCATTTATTAATACAAGTGGTACTGGGTTTGTAGAATGCTTTGTTATAGGATTTCCATCCTTATCCAACATTTCATCGGAGTTTCCGTGGTCAGATGTAATTATTAGCTGTCCATTCTTTTCTATAACCTTTTCTACTACTCTTCCAACACATTCGTCAACGGTTTCTACTGCCTTTATAGCAGCTTCCATGACTCCTGTATGGCCTACCATATCAGGATTAGCATAATTTATAATTATTAAATCGTATATATCCTTGTTCATTTCTTCAATTAGTTTATCAGTTAGCTCGTATGCACTCATTTCCGGCTGCATATCATAGGTAGCTACCTTTGGAGAAGGAATCAATACCCTATTTTCTCCTTCATTTTCCTCTTCAACACCGCCATTAAAGAAGAAGGTTACATGGGCATACTTCTCAGTCTCAGCTATACGAAGCTGTTTTAGGCCATTCTTTGCTAAATATTCACCAAGTGTATTTGTTAGTACCTGTGGTGGATATGCTAAACTAACATTTGGAAGTGTCGCATCATACTGAGTCATACATACGTAACCTACAGGAAAATATCCATTAGCTCTTTCAAATCCATCAAACTCAGGATCTACAAAGGATCTACTTATCTCTCTAGCTCTATCAGGTCTAAAGTTAAACATGATTATTGAGTCCTTCTCAGATACCATAGCTGTAGGATTATTCTCATCCATGATAACAGTAGGTTTAACAAATTCGTCAACCACATTCTCAGCATAGGATTTTTCTACGGCATCTACTGCAGAGCTTGCCTTCTCACCTTCACCTAAAACCATAGCATCATATGCAAGTTTAACTCTTTCCCATCTCTTGTCACGATCCATTGCATAGTATCTTCCTGAAATCGTAGCAATCTTTCCTACTCCGATTTCCTTCATTTTCGCTTCTAAGTCTTTAACATAATTGATCGCACTTGATGGAGGTACGTCTCTACCATCTAAGAAGCAATGTACATATACCTTTGATAAGCCTTGTTTTTTAGCAAGCTCAAGTAATGCATATAGATGGGTAATATGACTGTGTACTCCACCATCTGAAAGCAGACCCCATAAGTGAAGGGCTGAATCATTCTTTTTAGCATTTTCCATAGCCTCTAAGAAAGTTGGATTTTCGAAGAAATCTCTATCCTTTATAGCTTTGGTTATACGTGTAAAGTCTTGGTATACTATTCTTCCTGCTCCTATATTAAGGTGTCCTACCTCGGAATTTCCCATTTGACCTTCTGGAAGACCAACTTCTAATCCGCTCGCCTCGATATTAACATTTGGATATTTTTCAAAGTAGCTTTCTAAATTTGGTGTATTTGATTTCTTAACTGCATTACCATATTCTTTATCATTTATACCATATCCATCTAAAATCATTAACACTGTAGGTTTTCTCATTTTCGTCCTCCTTTAATTCCATAAATCATATTTCATTCTATATACTATTATATTTGAAAATCGTCAATAGGGCAAATAAAGTTCCTACGGGTCGCAATGTGTCCATATACGAATTTCAATTCGCTATTTATAAACCTTTGAGTGCCTTTTAGTATTTTAAAAAACAGAATTTAAATATTAAAATTTACTAGTAATTTTATGCATTTTTCTATAATATAGATAAATTACAAAAAATCTATTACATTCCGAAGATTTAACATCCCCAAAAACACTGGCTGTCAAATCTCCAGAATCTAAGATGTTTATCGTACTATATAGAAAAGCTTAGATTTTCATCTAAGCTTAGGTTAAACTGGAGTTAAAAATATATTTTTATCTAATTTCAATGCATTAACCCTTTTATGTTTGGGCCACTTTTTTAAGAGCTTTTACTTTAAGTCCTATAACTCTATAGCATCTTACTAACACAATTTGAAAGAGCCGCAAATTCTTCTATAGTTAGACTTTCTCCTCTTCTTTTAGGATCAATATCACAGGCCATTAGGCACTCTTTGATCTGTTCTTTATCTATTCCGAGATTACCAAATGATAATGAATTAAGTAAAGTTTTTCTTCTTTTAGCGAAGGATGCCCTTACTACACTGTGGAAAACCTTCCTGTCAGTCACTTCTACCGGTGGATTATCTAATACTTTTAAACGAATTACTGTGGATTCTACATTTGGATTTGGTATAAATACTGTCTTAGGAACTCTTGTCACAATCTCTGGTTCACAAAAGTATTGAACTGCCACGGAAAGGGAACCGTAATCCTTAGTATTTGGCTTTGCCTTGAGTCTATCGGCAACTTCTTTTTGTACCATTACAACTATATCTTTAACAGGAACCTCTTCCTCTAGAAACTTCATTATAATAGGAGTTGTAACATAATAAGGTAGATTTGCCACAACCTTAACCCTTTCTCCATCTAATTTGGTCTCTACTAATTCCTTTAGGTCAACCTTTAAGACATCTGTATTGATTACTTCTGTGTTTTCATAATCCTTAAGGGTTTCCCCTAATATTGGAATAAGAGTCTTATCTATTTCTATGCATAAAACCCTTTTTGCCTCTTCAGCAAGATACTGTGTCAGTGTGCCTATTCCAGGTCCAACTTCGATAATGGTATCATCCTTAGTAATTTCTGCACCATCAATTATTTTATATATTATATTTTCATCAATCAAAAAGTTTTGACCAAGGCTCTTTGAAAATCTAAATCCGTATTTGTTTACAATCTCTTTAGTTTTTTTAGGCGATGATAATTTTTCCATTGTATCCCTGCTTTACTATATTTTTTTTAGAGCATTTTCAAATTCTTCACGTGTGACACCATAATTGTTTAATCTATTTAAAAATTGTTTTGAATTTCCATAGCCTATTCCAAGTAGCTTTCCTAAAGCATCTCGTCTTTTTGATGCATTTTGTAACCCCTCTAAATCGTTTATAATTAAATCAATTTTTTGAAATTCTTTTCTATTTTCCTGGACTTCACTTCTTACCTTTGAAAGAGCCGTCCTAATACTTTCAGGAGTAGCATTTTCTATTCCTATATCGCCATCCTTAGTAGCCTCATCTCTAGGCAAAAAAGCATGTTTACAGCCTTCTACTTTGCTAGCAATATTCTTTCTAATTCTCTCACCAGCAGAATCAGGATCTGTAAAGATTATTACACCCTTTCTTTCCTGAGCGAACTTGATTCTTTTAAGGGCCTCTTTAGTTATTCCAAAGCCATGTGTGATAATTATTTCTGCATCAACAGCTTTTTTTACAGCTGAAAGATCGTCTCTTCCTTCTACAACTATTACTTCCTTTATTATCATAGAAAATACCCTTCTCCTTCAAACTTTTTCATAACTCCTAATCTTTAGGTAGCTTCTTTCTTGAATAAGAACTTACAAGCTGACTACTCAAGGATATACACCCTTACTTTTCTTCTACCAAATCTGTAAACATCCTTTGAATTCTCCATAAACAGGTCAATCTTGTTTCCCTTTATGGCTCCTCCCGTGTCCTCTGCTGATGCAAGACCATAGTCCTTATTTCCATCTAGATACTCTACATACAGCTTTGTACCCAGTGGTATAACTCTAGGATCTACTGCAACTACCCCAGGTCTTGCTCTAGTTCCACTACGGGTAATTCCGTACTCTGGATGATCAGGATATTTACCACAGCTCTCATAGGATAGATCGTATGCCGTTGCCGACATTATCATAACTTTTTTATATCGTACAACCTCTCCCCTAGAGGCAACAAAATACTTTTCTGAACCCTTTTCAATCATTTCATCAACAGGTTCTTTCTTTATATTTTCACTTATTACTTCTTTGATAGCCTCTATTCCATTTTCATATACTATCCTATACTCTACTTCTTTTGTACCATTTTCACCTTCATTAATCTTCTTCATCTGTCCTGTTTCCATGTCATTGTTATATTTAATAACGGTTCTATATGGGATGCCTACAGTTTCCTTTACAATCTCTTCTTTAACTCTGATTACGTTTATTGTATCCTTTGGAACAATCTTTTCGTCAAGAGAAGGCTCTGTTTTATCTTTTTCTCCCAGTGTTATATCATACTCATTCAATATATCTGCAACTTTGTTGTTGGCAGTTAATATATCTACTTCCTTGCCATCTACATTCAACTTAACATCAAAGGCCCTTTTAACCTCTATTATCATTCCATCCTTTAATTTTGTATCTTTATCAATACTCAGCTGATCATGTTCACCTAGGGTAACGTCAGCCTTCTTAAGTGCTTTGTCAACTCTTGAGGACAAGGTTTCAATCGCTATCTCCTTTTCCTTATCTCTAATGGTTATTTCTTTACTAAATATACTCTCCACTGAAATAACCGTTAATATAATCATAATAGTCGCTATGATTATAATTTTTTTTGTGTCTAATATACTTCGAAGCTTATTAAATGGCTCCATAAGTGTACCTCCTTATAAATAGCCCGTTTATTCAAAGAATGTCTAAGAATATTCAGGGCATTTTCCTTCCTAAGTCTTTACTATTTTTTAGTTGTTTATAATCAGACCCTATAAGATCTGTTCAATACTCTATATAGAAAAGACATAGAAAAATTTAAATTTTATTTACCTATTTTGGATTGAGTTAATTGCATAATTCTAACTTGGCAGAATTGCATAATAAATCTGGTATAGCTTTAGGGTTTTTAAGACTATATATAATAGAAAGTTTTTTTAGATGGTAATTATGCAATTTGCTCGATTAAATAAAGGGCTTTATATTTTATGTATAGTTGGGAGTTTTTATGAACTGTTTTATAACTCACATTAGTCTATAATAAATAAAACCCTATGTCAAATATTATATTGTATACACAGATTATTCATGAAAAGTTTGAAAGTATGTAGCAAATCTTTGAATTTTTCATAAATAATCCTGGGGATATATAGTACATTTATAAATCTACATTTATACCGCTTTTAATCACCAATACCTTACTAGTATTTCAGTTCCAAAACAACTAACCCCTTCATCTCATATGTTACTATGCTATTATTAACACAATTACTGGTTTATATTCTCAAGTAATGGCTCTCCTTGTATATTAAACCTTTGAGATCTATTCTATACATAAAGTCATCTCAGTTCATCTTTTAAGGTGTTGGTTCTATATTTCAAGTCCTAGGGGTTATAATATAAATTTATAAATGTACTTTATAAATTACGCTACATTCAAGGTACTAATAAATTTTAAGATAATATGACGAGAATTACCATTTTTCCTAAAATTGTTATATATTTCCCGGGAAATTTTCTATTTTCGACGATTTATTTTTATCGAATACGCTGTGCAAGGTCCTAAATAACTTTTTGAAATCTACATACCTTGCACTACGCACCCCTTAACATTATTTTATTCTAAAGTATTTTTTGGCATTTTCTGTAGTTTTTTGTGCAACTTCTTCAAATGAAATTTCCTTGATTTCTGCAATTTTTTCAGCAACATATCTTACGTAACTGGATTCATTTCTCTTGCCTCTATATGGATGTGGAGTTAAATATGGAGAGTCAGTTTCTATCATCAAACGATCTAAGGGTACAGCTTTTACTACTTCTACAGCTTTTCTAGCGTTTTTGAAAGTTACTGGACCTGCTATGGATATGTATGCTCCCTTATTCACATATTGTCTTGCCAGTTCTGCACTACCAGAGTAGCAATGCATCAAAACTCCAGTATCAAAGGCCTCTTCCTCCTTTAATATATGCATGACCTCACTATTTGCTTCTCTATCATGAATAATAATCGGTAAATTTACTTCCTTAGCAAGCCTAATTTGTTCTCTAAACCACTTTATTTGTACATCCCTCGGAGAATGATCATAGTGAAAATCTAAGCCTATTTCACCAATTGCCATAACTTTTGGCTTCTTTGTTAAACTCTTTAGCAATTGAAGCATCATATCATCCATAGTTTTAGCATCATGGGGATGAACTCCAACAGCAGCATAAATCATATCATATTTTTCAGCAAGTTCTACGGATTTTACAGAACTTTCAAAGTCAGCTCCAGGATTCATTATAAGTGATATTCCGTTCTCCTTAGCTCTTTGTATTACATTGTCTCTATCATTATCAAATCTTCTAGCATCTAAGTGTGCATGGGAATCAAATAGCATCGCTCTTCTCCTCTCTCATTGTTTTATATCGGAAACTATATCAAATAAATATTAACATAGCTAGCAGCGCCATGCTGCTAGCTATATATTAACCTAACTTATGCTTCTAGTAAACCCGTTAGCTTACTGTACTTCCACTTTCAATATCTGCCTCAACTAAAGTCAGTTTATCACCTGCTGTTGCAGCAAGTATCATACCTTGAGATTCTATTCCTCTAAGCTTTACAGGCTTTAAGTTTGCCACAAGCACTACCTTCATACCTACTAAGTCTTCAGGCTTATAGTGTTTTGCTATTCCCGATACTACCTGTCTCGTTTCCTCTCCAACTTTAAGCTGTAAAACAATTAATTTGTCTGCCTTTGGGTGCTTCTCAGCTTCTATAATCTCAGCAGCCTTAAGGTCTACCTTAAAGAAATCATCGATTGTAATTTCGCCCTTTTCTTCCTTTTTACTTTCCTTCTTTTGCTTCTTTTCTTCCTTCTTACTATCTTTCTTATTCATCTTTTCAAGCTCTTCTAATTCCTTCTTTACATCTATACGCGGGAATAAAGCTTCTTTCTTATGAACTTTAACTCCTGTTTCTAGTCTGCCAAACTCCATAGAAGCCTCCCAGCTTGTAGAAGGACCTTCATCTATTCCAAGCTGTACCCATATTCTTCTAGCTGTATTGTCCATAAATGGCTGTATAAGAACTGAAATAATTCTTATGGTATCGGCTAAATTGTATAGTACTGTATCTAATCTATCTTTATTCTCTTCCTCCTTAGCTAACACCCATGGCATAGTTTCATCTATATATTTATTCGATCTCCTTACTATCTTCCAGATCTCCTCAAGGGCATTACTAAAGTCTAAGTTATTCATTTTTTCTTCTACCTTTGACCATGCAGAAGTGGCTACCTTTTTAAGGTCTCCATCAAATTCTCCCTCTGCATTTGGCTTAGGTACTATGCCACTATTGTATTTTTCTATCATAGCTACCGTTCTACTCACTAGATTTCCAAGATCGTTTGCAAGATCAGAGTTTATTCTATTTAATAACACTTCATTAGTAAATACCCCATCTTGACCAAATGAGTACTCACGAAGTAAGAAATATTTTAGAGCGTCAACTCCATATCTTTCTACTAATATTACTGGATCTACTACATTTCCCTTAGACTTAGACATCTTTCCACCCTCAAGTAGAATCCATCCGTGTCCAAATACCTTCTTAGGAAGAGGAATATCTAAAGCCATTAACATTGCTGGCCATATTATTGTATGGAACCTTACTATCTCTTTACCTACTAAATGTACGTCAGCAGGCCAGAACTTAGCGTAGTCACCTTCTTGCTCCTCTGGATAACCTAGAGCAGTTATATAGTTACTTAGGGCGTCAAGCCATACATAGATAACATGTTTTTTATCAAATGGTACTGGAATACCCCAATCAAAGGAAGTTCTAGTAATACAAAGATCCTCTAATCCTGGTTTTAGGAAATTGTTAACCATTTCATTTTTTCTTGATACTGGCTCTAAAAACTCTGCATTCTCCTCAAACAACTTTAAAAGTCTATCTTGGTATTTTGAAAGCTTAAAGAAGTATGCTTCTTCTTTAGTAATCTCTACATCTCTTCCACAGTCAGGACATTTTCCATCCTCTAATTGTGTTTCTGTCCAGAAGGACTCACATGGTGTACAGTACCAGCCCTCATAGTTACTCTTGTAGATATCACCCTTATCATAAAGCTTTTGGAAAATCTGCTGTACTCTTCTCTCATGATAGTCATCGGTTGTTCTGATAAATATATCATAGGAAATCTCCATTGTCTTCCAAAGATCCTTGATTTCACCTACTATCTTATCTAAGTATTCCTTTGGAGCCACTCCGTGATCCTGAGCTACTCTTTCAATCTTTTGACCGTGCTCATCTGTACCAGTTAAGAACTTTACATCATAGCCAGTAGCCCTTTTAAATCTAGCCATTGCATCGGCAGCTACAGTAGTGTAAGTATGCCCTATATGAAGCTTTGAGCTTGGATAATATATAGGGGTTGTGATATAGTATCTTCCTTTACTCATTTTTACTCCTCCTTGTAATTAAGATTTACTTAGAAATCTCTATAGTTGAAAATTACACATAATATACTGATATTATCTATATTTAGGTTATAGTTTCACCTATATCTCATATTAATAATCATTTCTTACTCTGTTTATAATATTAATCTACTCTATCTTCCTAGTTTTTCAATCTCTTCTTCTATTCTTTTCTTATCAATTCTTTCAAATAAAACTTCTACATCATTTACATTAGCGCGCTTAGGCACCAAGACATTGTTCCAGCAATATTCATCAATATCTAAAAATCCCTTAATCTTTTCACAAGCAAATGGTACGAATGGATATAATAAATTTGAAAGGTTAGCGATAATCTGAACACATGTATATAGTGTATTGTTGCAACCATTAGTATCTTCCTTCACTTGTATCCAGGGTTTTTGTATATCAAAATATTTATTGGCATTCCTAATAAATGCAAAAACACTCTCTAAAGCACTTCTTAATTCTCCATGCTCTATTTTTTCTCCTACCAAATCATATAGATCATTAAGTTCTTCTTGTATTTTTTCATCCATAATACCTTCAGGAACCTTTCCTCCAAATGATTTATTGATAAACACCAAGGTTCTATTTACAAAGTTTCCAAAGGCCCCCAACAATTCTCCATTATGACTATTAATAAACTCTCTCCATGAAAAATCTGCATCCCTCTTTTCAGGGCCATTAATAGTTAAAAAATATCTTATAGAGTCAGAGTCATAATTTTCTATTATATATGGAACCCATACTGCCCAATTTCTACTGGTAGAAAACTTTTTCCCTTCTAGCGTTAGATACTCACTAGATATAATTTTATCAGGCAAATGTAAATCTTCAATGCCCAATAATAAGGCCGGCCATATTAATGTATGAAATGGAATATTATCTTTGCCATGTACATAATAAGAGGTAACTTTTCCTTTCCAAAACTTCTCCCAGTCCTTATTATTATCATTTGCCCACTCTTTGCTGGCAGATAGATATCCGCAAACTGCTTCTATCCATACGTAGATCTTTTTGTCTTCAAATCCCTTAAGAGGAACATCAATACCTAAATCCAAGTCCCTTGTTGCAGCTCTATCCTTCAATCCCTCGTCTAAATATCTTTTGGTAAACTTAACTGCATTTTCTCTCCAATTTTCACTACTATCTAAATAGTTTTCAAGTTCACTTTGAAATTTAGATAGAGTGAAATAAAAATGCTCTGTCTCTCTTTGTTTCGGCTCACTACCGCATAATTTACATTTCTTGTTATTTAACTCATCGGGATTCAATATACTTCCACAATGGTCACATTGATCTCCTCTAGCTTCTTCTCCACAGTTTGGACAATCACCCTCAACATATCTATCGGGTAAAAATTGACTGCATTCTTCACAGTACACTTGCTCTATGGATTTCTTATAAATGTATCCTTTATTAAATAGTTCTATAAACACTTGTTGAACTACTTGTCTATGAAACTGATTATCTGTTCTACTGTATAAATCATAGGAAAAACCTAATTTTTCAAAGCAATATTTAAATTCATCATGATATCGAGTTGCTATATCTTCTGGGGTCACATTTTCTTGTTTTGCACGGATTGATATAGGAGTTCCATGACAGTCACTCCCTGATACATACAGTACGTCTTCCCCTTTTAATCTAAAATATCTAGCCAATACATCTCCTGCTATTAGCCCAGCAATATGTCCAACATGTAGGGAACCATTAGCATAAGGCCAAGCCCCACCAATAAATATACTCATATTATCTCTTCCCTTCTTAAATATCAAATATTTTAATGTTGGATATCCAGATCGCCCTAACAAAAGGCATATTTTAGCTTAAGCTTTCCTGTTTTATTTTGGCCAAAAATAAAAACCCCGTCCCTAACAAAGGGACGAGGATATCTCGCGCTACCACCCTATTTCATCATTATGTTACCACAATGAACTCGGTAAGTGACTAGTCATCACCTTGCATTTTTAACGGATGCAAACCCGACCTGATCTACTGTAGATATCCACTAAACATAAAGTTGTATATCTAAATTTCAATCAGATAGTTCAGGGGCCATCTTCAGTATACTTTTTAGTACCGGCTTTCACCTTCCCCGGCTCTCTAAGACCAAAACTATATACTTACTCTTCCCATCATTACATTTAATATGATTTTGTAATGCCTATATTATACTATAAAATATATAGAACTATACATATTTTGTCAAGGCATATTGTATGAATTATTTGCTTATTCTCTTCTTAGATAATATGAATCCATCTTAATAGCTTTTTTATTTGGATGAAAATATATATTTTATTCTCGATTTTTCGATATCAATTTACAATTTGCTACATTTCGTGGTATATTTTACTATATATCCATTTTATACTTACTATTAATTTTCATAACAGGGGGACTATTACATGAAAAAATTTACAAAGAAGTATTTCATTATTTTTTTTGCTTTATTAATTATTTCTTCAAGTTTAATAACACTATATGCTTTAGATGCCAATGAAGAAGATGCTGAATATACAAAAAAAGTTCCTATTTTAATGTATCACCATCTTTTAAAGAGCGATGAAAATCCATACAAAGATAATGCTTCTGTTTTATCGGTTGAAGCCTTTGAAGAGCATATGAAGCTTTTACATGATCATAACTTCAATACCATCACTCTTAATGAGCTAGAAAAATTTTTAAATGGCGAGATAAAGCTTAAAAAGAATAGTATCTTAATAACATTTGATGACGGATATAAAAGTAACTATACATATGCATATCCCATTCTAAAAAAATATAACTTCAAAGCATCTATTTTCTTAATTACTTCTTTAATGGAAGATAAAACAACTACTTTTAACCCAAATGCTTTACAATACTTAAGCTGGTCAGAGATGAAAGAAATGGAAAAAGTATTTGAATACGCAAGCCATACCCATGACTTACATAAGTTAAAAGATAATAAGAAAAGCTTTGTAGTGGTACAACCTAAAGAAATTGTTTACGATGATCTTAAAAAATCAAAGGAATTGCTAAATACAACTTCGCTTGCATACCCTTATGGTCAATACAATAGAGAGACCTTTAGAATACTAGAGTCTCTAGGCATTAAAATGGCATTCACTACACGTTCTGGGACAGTAAAACCAGGAGATAACATGTTGAAATTAAAGAGATATCCTATATCTCCTAAAATAGATATCGATAAATTTAAAAAAATAGTTGGAGTTAAATAAATCCGTAAAATCATATAGGCCTATATTATTAAACCCAGATTATTCATGAATAGTCTGGGTTTAAGTATATAGTTATCCACAGTTTTATAAGGTTTATAATTTGCTACGTATTATAAAAAAAATTCTAATTATTTATTTTATACTTGTTGACATTCGCCTTAGGCTAAGGTTTATACTAAACTTAAGTTAAATTTATAAATAAAGGGTGGATGGATTTGAATAAGAGATATTTAATCAATGAAGTAGCAAAACAGTTTAATATTTCAACAAATAAGCTGAGATTTTATGAGAAAAAAGGTATGATACAACCTAAAAGAGATGATGAGAATAACTACAGGTACTATACAGAAAGTGACCTTATAAAGCTTCAGGCTATTCTATTATATAGATTATTGAATATGCCTATTAAAGATATTAAAAACATAATCAATGATAACTGCAGCCATAATATGCTTGAACACTTTAATAAACAATGGCTGGCTGTTAATGATGAAATTCATAGAATGGCTTTAATAAGAGATTCACTAGAAGGCATAATGGACTCAATATATGATTCTGATAATAACGAGCTACAAGAAAGGATTCATAGCTCCATTGAAAATATGGGGAAAATATACGAAATTAAAGAAAACTGGAGGGATAGATGGGGTTTCGATAGCTGGGCTAAGACCTATGACATAAGTGTAGAAGAAGATATTAGCTCCACGAAAATGTATAGAAAATACGATGATGTTTTAAATAAAGTTTATACTTTAGCAACAAAAAACATCAAAACCAATTCTAAGATTCTTGATATAGGTGTTGGTACCGGGAACCTCTCAAAGAGATTCCTTGAAAATGGTTATAGTAATATAATTGGATTGGATCAATCTAGAGAGATGATACATGTAGCAAAAAGTAAGTTCCCAAATCTCAAATTACGCCTCGGTGAGTTTTTAAAAATTCCCTTTGAAAATAGTGTTTTTGACCTTATTGTTTCAACCTATGCTTTCCATCATTTAAGTGAAGAAGAGAAACCAGTGGCAATCAAGGAAATGCTTAGGGTTCTAAAGGACAATGGTAAAATAGTTATTGGAGATCTTATGTTTAAAAGCGAAGAGGATAAGAAAGAAATCTATAAAAACCTTTCTAAGGGACAGATATCAGAGATCGAAGATGAGTATTATTCAAATATTAAGATACTTAAAGATGAGTGCACTAAATACAACAAAGATCTTTGTGCTTATAAGATAGATACCTTAGTTTTTGTTATAGAAATTCAATAGAAATCAACGATTTGCTTTAATAAAGGACTCAATCCCACTGCCTACAAGGTAGTGGGATTGAGTCCTTTAGTTAAAACATCCTTTCAAACTCTTCAGTAGAAGAAGGTTTATTAAAGAAGTAACCCTGTCCTATATCACAATTAATTTCTTTTAAATAGCGATACTGCTCTTCTGTTTCTATCCCTTCAGCAATTACCTCCAAGCCAATTTCATGTGCTAAATCAATTAAAGACTTAGTTATTGCTTGATCCTTCGATTTAGTAGTTACATTTTTTATAAATGATTTATCTAATTTCAGATAATCAATTGGCAATTGCTTTAAATAATTTAGCGAAGAATATCCCGTACCAAAGTCATCTAGGGCAATTTTTATATTCATTTCCTTTAGCTCATTAAGAATTTTTATTGTATGATCTAAGTCTTCCAGAGCAGTATTTTCAGTTATTTCAAATATTATGTATTTGCTATCAAGTCCTGTTTCTTCTAAAATAGTCTTTATATTTTGGACTAAATTATTTTGCTTAAATTCCAATGCAGAAATATTTATAGATAATTTTATAGGTTTATACCCTTTATCTATCCAGACTTTATTTTGCTCACAACCCGTTGCTATGGTCCATTTTCCAATTTCCTTAATAATTCCCGTTTTCTCCGCTATGGGTATAAAATTAACCGGTGATATCAAGCCTTTTTTAGGATGCACCCATCTAATTAAAGCCTCGGCAGCATTTATTTCATCATTTTTCAAATTAATCATAGATTGATAATTAAGAATAAACTCGTTATTCTTCACCGCGTATCTTAAACTCTTTTCCATATCGACAAGCTGTATTTTCTGCATATACATCTCTTGTTTATATATCTCATAGGATCTTTTTCCCTTTTCCTTAGCAGAGTACATTGCAGTATCAGCGCTTTTGTATAGACTCTGGTAATCCTCCCCATGATCTGGGAAAATGGCAATCCCTATACTTGCTGATATGTAGAACTCTTGAGAATTTAATATCCAAGGTCTATTCAAAGCATTAATAATTTCATTTGATATATTATGTACTTTATTCATATCCTTTACATCTGGAACCATTAGTGCAAATTCATCTCCACCTAGTCGGGCTAGTATTTCATTTGTTTTTTTATGTTTCATGAACTCACTTGCTACCATTTTTAACAATTTATCTCCATAATCATGGCCAAGGGTATCATTTACCTTTTTAAAATCATCTAGATCTAGATATAATAGAGCAAACTTTTCGCCCTTTTCTTTAGCTTTAAATATCATGGAGTTAAGTTCCTTTTCAAACATCGCACGATTCGGAAGTCCTGTTATCAAATCATAGTAAGCTAAACTCAATACTCTTTCTTCATATTTCTTTTGTTCAGTTATATCTGTGTGGGATCCTGCCATCCTTATTGGTCTTCCATTCTCATCCCATATGGCTTCTCCCCTACTTAGTATCCACTTATAATCTCCATTTTTCGTTCTTAGCCTATATGTATTCGCATAATTATCTATTTTTTTATCTAGGTAATCGTTCAGACTTTTTAATGCATCCTCCTTATCCAAAGGATGTAACAGGTCCTTCCAAATTTCAAAGTTGTATTCCAACTCAGAAGCATCGTAACCTAGCATTTCCTTACAACGAATAGAGAAAAAACGTCTATCGTTTCTTAAGTCCCAATCCCATATTCCATCCTTCGCGGCCATAACAGCTAAGTGATATCTTGCTTCGCTTTCCGCTAAGGCATCTTGGCTTGATTTAAGCTGCTGGAAACGATTATTCAAATCTTCTTCAGTGGCTATCAGCTCTTCATAGGCTGAATTGAGCTCTTCATAGCTTCGAAATAGCTTATTAGAAACCACTTCGATTTTTACTAGGGACTTCCTTATCCTTAAAAACAACAGTGCTCCTGTTATGATGATATAAAGCCATCCCTTATAGGTTTGAAGTATCTGGATTTTTTTTGTGTCCTCAACCAATATTTCTAAGAGCTTATCCGACAACAATATCCATAAGCTTCCTATAACTATATAAAAAGCAGCAATTTTAAGAGCTGTCTTGGCTGGGCTGATTTGAGTATGCTTGCTTTGAATCATATCTTGAAAGTTTAAATCATTACAGGAAATTTTCTTCGTTAGCTTACCAGAGTTAAATATTTTTAACATAATGCACCCCCAAAAGCCTAAAATCTTGGTTCAAAAATTTCAGAAAAAAACACAAGGTTTAGAATCCTCAAAGCCTTGAGTTTTCGCCATTTTCTCTTGAATAGATGATATGTATTTCACGAATTGAAAATTTTGTAGAAATTTGTATTTATTTGTAGATATTATACTCTATATCACTGCTACTTATCAAGAGTATAATGCAAACTGGAAGGTATTAGAAGAAACTTCTTAAAAAACAGTTTTTTTACTTCAATTTACGTTAATATGAAAGGGACAGGCACCCAGACATACTAGAAATATTGTATGTCTGTTGTACCAGTCCCCATATCATATCTTCATACTTAATAACAATATATACTTTTTCAGTGGTTTTATTTTGAAAAACTTCTGAATTGAAACATCTAGATTATCTCTTCTGCCTCTAACCTCTTTTCAAAGCTTTTTATCAAATTGTTAGTGTTAATAATCTTTTCAAACATTTTGCCGTCTTTAGCGACTTTAAGTCTAGCCTTCTTATCGGAGAAGTTAAATCCATTCCCGTTTGTATAAAGAATAGGGTTCTTATTAACCGGCCAGAATGTACTTGTTTCCGTCTGCTTATTCACCTTAAAGTACTCAGGTATATTCATAGATATTTCTTCTAATATATCATCAGAGCTTATATATTCTAAATTAGTACTCAGCGCATTAGCTAGCTTTATTACCACCTGCCAGTTCTCCAATTCTGTAAGAGGAGGTATAGCTTGGTCTATTTTTTGTATTCTTCTCTCACTACTCGTAAATGTTCCTCTAGACTCTGCAAATCCAACAGCCGGTAATACAACATCTGCTTTTTCTGCGGTTTCAGTTATATGAGTATCTTGAACCATTAGGAATTCTAGATTAGTTAAATCTACTGCAGATATATCCTCTCCAAATACTAATAATCCCTTAATATCCTTCCTTTCAATACTATCAACAACTTCATCGGAAGCTTTACAAACACCCATATCCACAAGACCCTGACTGTTATTGTTAGCCTTAAGCTGTATAATACCACTACGGGCTTTACCTATATGTCCAGCTATAACAGCTATATTTGCAATCATTTTTGCCGCGTCTGCCGTAAGATTGTTCTGTTCAAACACGATCATGGCCTTCTTTGCTTTTCCATAAACCTCAGCTATTTCCCTAGCAGCTGCACTTACCTCTATGTCTTCAAGGCTTGCCTTAAGCTCCTCAAAGCCTACTGCTTTCCCTTCGGCTGGTTTAAATCCACTATCGATTAGAGCCTTTGCTATTTCCTTTAGAAGTCCTATATTGTTATCTGGCTTAACATTTTTATAGGACCATTCATCGGCTTGAGTCTTAGAAGGATTGATTGATATAAGCTTTGACCCATCTTCTACAGCCTTCTTAATCTTTAATCCAACTATAGTGTGATTCTTCATTACATCAGAACCAATCAATACAATTGTTTCAGCTCCAAGGATTTCATTAAAGGTGTTAGTTGAAGCATCATATCCCAGCACATCTTTAATACCACTTTGTAAACTATTGAAGGAAACTATATTATCTGTTTTTAGTACATCCTTAGCAAACTTAGAAACCAGATATATCTCTTCATTCGTATACCTATCAGAAACTGATAAAGCTAAGGAGCTGCTTCCATAAAGCAGAGTAAGACTCTTTGCCTTCTTTGCAACATGCAGAGCTGCTTCCTCCCAGGAAACCTCCTGCAAAGTACCTTCCTTACGAACTAGTGGCTTTGTAATCCTTGCACCCTTCTTAGCAGTATCGAATCCAAACCTTCCCTTCACACATAGAAGTCCATCATCTACCTTGCTATTTTTATCAGGAAGGGATCGTACTAATAAATCACCCTTAGTGTTTAGATTCATGTTACAACCAACACTACATCCAGAACAAACCGTATGGGTTTCCTTTGTTCTCATAGGTACAGATTTGTCTATTGCAAGTCTTTCTCCAAGAGCTCCCGTTGGACACACACTGATACACTGTCCACAGGATATACAATCTGTTTCCTTAAGAGGTATATCAAGACCAGGCTTAACTACAGTATCAAAACCTCTATCTACTAGGCCTAGTGCAGATATTCCCATAACTTCGTCACAAACCCTTACACATAGACCGCAAAGAATACATTTGTCTACGTTCCTAGAGATGAACGGGTGACCATCATCTATTTCTCGTTTATGAACTTCACCGGTAATCCTTTCAGGCTTAACATCATATTCGTTGGCATATTTTATAAGCTCACATTCAAAGAAGTCATGGCATCCACATTCAAGACATCTCATGGCATCCTGCTTAGCTGCTTCCACACTGTAACCCTCTACAACCTCTTCAAAATTCTGCTTTCTTACTTCCGGTGAAAGATGAGGCATTGGAGGTCTATAAGCTCTTTCTATATCCTTGAAATCTTCTTCTGTAAGATCATGTCTTTCAACATAGTAAGGCTTTTTATATGGGATAATCTCACCCTCAAGGTATCTACATATAACCTCAGCTGCCCTTTTGGCTTCCCCGATGGACTCTATAGCTATGCCAGCTCCCTTATTAGTGGCATCTCCACCGGCAAATACTCCGGATAGATTTGTTTGGTAGCTATTTTCATCGGCATTTATTGTTCCCCAATCGGTAATATCTAGTTCCTCAAAACCATCACTATTAACCTTCTGTCCTATAGAACAAATAACTGAATCTACTTCGATGATTTCTTCTTCTCCTTCGATAGGTACAGGTCTTCTTCTTCCACTTTTATCTGGCTTACCCTGTTTCATCTTCTGAAGTCTTACCTTCTTTACCTTCCCATCCTCACCAATTATCTCAATCGGATTTACAAGGTATTTAAAGGTTACACCCTCTTCCTGACCTTCAACAATTTCGCTATAATCTGCAGGCATTTCTTCCTTTGTTCTACGATATAATAAATAAACTTCCTTAGCTCCTAGTCTTATGGCTGTTCTACAGGCATCCATGGCAGTATTTCCTCCGCCTACTACCGCTATTCTGTCGCCGGTTCTGATAGGTTCATTTATCGCAAACTTGGTTAGGAAGTTGATACCTCCAATAACCCCTTCTAAATCTGAACCAGGACAGTTTAAGCTGGCACTTTTCCATGCTCCTATAGAAACATACACTGCGTCGAAGGTCTTTCTTATATGACTAAGCTCTACGCTCTGACCAATCCTTATGTTTGTAACCATCTTTACGCCCATTTTTTCGATGATACTTATTTCTTTATTAAGAACTTCCTTAGGCAAACGATATTGAGGTATACCATATCTAAGCATTCCCCCCATTTCCGGCATTGCTTCAAATATTACAACCTTATGTCCTTCCTTAGCAAGATAATATGCCGACGTAAGTCCACCAGGACCTCCACCTATAACTGCAACTCTTTTACCTGTAGCTTCCTTAATTTCTGGTATAAATTCTTCTTCATCCTTAAGATCTATATCAGCTACAAAGCTCTTCAGCCATGCGATAGATACAGGTTCATCTGCAAGCTGTCTTCTACAGGCATCTTCACAAGGATGAGGACACACCCTTCCTATACTTGCCGGTAGTGGCAGTTGCTCCTTTATGAGTTTAAGAGACTCTTTGTACTCACCATTTGCGATAAGTCCAACATATCCTTGACAGTCAGTATTAGCAGGACACGCCGAAACACACGGTGGGCGACAGTCTCCAACATGGTCGGAAAGGAGTAACTCAAGTGCTGTTTTTCTCGACTCCCTAACTCTAGTTGTATTTGTCTGAATCACCATTCCATCACTTGCCTGGGTGGCACATGCTCTGAGCAGCTTTGGAATCCCTTCTATTTCCACAACACAAAGTCCACAAGATCCATAAACCTCAACTCTTTCATCATAGCAGAGGGTAGGTATTTCTACATTATTTGCCCTTGCAATCTCCAGTATTGTTTGGCCATTATATCCTAAGACTTCTCTTCCATTTATATTCAATCTTATCTGTGACATACTTTTCACCCCTATCTACCTACATTACTTTAACTGCATTGAATTTACATACTTTTTCACACTGACCGCATTTAATACATTTCTCTTCATCTATTCTATGGGTCTGCTTTGTCTCGCCGGTAATTGCATCAACAGGACACTTCCTAGCGCAAAGCGTACATCCTATACATTTATCTTCCAAAATACTATAGGTAAGGAGATTGACGCACTGTTTAGAAGGACATTTATTATCATATATATGACTTTCATATTCGTCTCTAAAATATCTGATAGTACTAAGAACTGGATTTGGAGCCGTCTGTCCAAGACCACATAGTGATCCTTCCTTTATCTTCACACCCAATTCTTCTAATAGCTCGATATCTCCATCCCTTCCTTCTCCATCACAGATACGAGTAAGGATTTCCAGCATTCTCTTTGTACCGATTCTACAATATATACATTTACCACAGGACTCTTTACGGGTAAACTCTAGGAAGAAACGTGCCATGTCTACCATACATGTAGTCTCATCCATAACAACCATTCCACCGGACCCCATGATAGCCCCGGTCTTATTTATTGAATCATAATCAACGGGAGTTTCTAAAAGCTGCGAAGGAATACAGCCCCCTGAAGGACCTCCCATTTGAACGGCCTTAAACTCCTTATTATCTTTAATTCCTCCGCCTATATCGAAAATAATTTCTTTTAGAGTCATTCCCATAGGTACTTCTACCAAACCGCCCTTTTCTATCTTTCCAGTGAGGGCAAAAACCTTAGTCCCATTACTTTTTTCAGTTCCAAGAGCCGCAAATGCCTTTCCTCCATTTGCAAGTATCCAAGGAACATTTGCAAAGGTTTCAACGTTGTTTATGTTTGTAGGTTTTCCCCAGTATCCTTTTTGAGCTGGGAATGGAGGCTTTAGCCTAGGCATACCTCTTTCACCCTCTAAGGAGGCAATAAGAGCTGTTTCTTCACCACATACAAAGGCTCCGGCACCAGCCTTTATCCTTAGATCAAAATCAAATCCTTCTTCACCAAGTATATCCTTACCTAAGAAGCCCTTTTCTCTGGCTTGTTTGATAGCTATTTCAAGGCGAACTATCGCCAAAGGATACTCTGCCCTAACATAGATAACACCTTGCTTTGCACCTATGGCATATCCTCCAATAATCATACCCTCAATCAAACTGTGGGGATCACCCTCTAGGATACTCCTATCCATAAATGCACCTGGGTCTCCCTCATCTGCGTTACAAACAATATATTTAGTTTCTCCTGGAGATTTCCTAGCCGCATTCCACTTGAACCATGTCGGGAATCCAGCTCCACCTCTGCCCCTTAGTCCAGATTTCTTAATCTCTTCGATTACCTCATCGGGACTCATTTCTTTAATACATTTTTCAGCGGCCTTATATCCGTCATCTTTCATATATTCTTCTATATATTCAGGATTGATGATTCCACAATTTCTTAGGGCAATTCTTTCTTGTTTATCCAATATATCTTGATCATTCCCACTAATAACATACTCATGGGCTACTTCTTTTCCCACTATATGCTTTGTTATTATCTCTGTAACCATCTCTGGATTTACCTTTACATAGGTGATCTTTTCATTCTTCTCGTCTATAACATCCACTATTGGCTCTAGATGGCACATTCCTATACAGCCAGTAAGTGTAAGCTCTACATCAAGACCTTTATTCTTTATTTCATCTTCAAATTCCTTATGAACTTTATTTGCTCCCGCTGCAATACCGCAGCTTCCTTGCCCAATAACTATCTTCATACTCTACACCTCCTGACCTTCTTTTTTCTTAATATCCCTTACAATTTCCTTTGCCTTGTCAGGTGTAAGGTTTCCATAGGTTTCTCCGTTAATCATCATAACCGGTGATAAACTACAACAGCCAAGACAGGCAACATTTTCTAATGTAAATAAATCATCATTTGTGGTTTCACCTTCATTTATACCAAGTTCATCACAAATGGCCTCTTCAATAGCCTTTGATCCATTAACATGGCAAGCAGTCCCTTGACATAGCATGATAACAAATTTACCTACAGGTTCTAGTCTAAACTGAGTATAGAAGGTTGCTACGCCTAGTATCTTAGATGGCTTTATTCCCGTCTCCTCAGCTACATAATTTAAAGCCCTGCGAGGCAAATAATTATATATTTCTTGTACCGCCTGAAGAATACTAATAAGACTCCCAGACACACCCTTATATTTTTCTAGTACAGGATCTAACTTTTTAAGATCAATCTGAGGATCACTCATATTAGATTGCTTTTTCCCACAACAGCATTGCATTTGTTTCCACTCCTTTCAAAATATATACGTGAAATGAATATTAAAACTTCAATCCCATATTGTCACTCTGATTATTTTATAATCACGATTACCACATTTGTGAAAAAAACCACAATTTTTGCCATAGGTAATCTTTTTGCTTTCTCATTAGCGTTTCCTATCCGTTTAGAAAAAAATATGAATGACATCCACAATAAAACGTCACTCATACTTCTCTGTTTCTTTGCCTGAGAGATTCTACAAGAGAGATGTTTTGTATTGCTCCTTCGGCGCCTATAAGGTCTTTCCAGAGTTCCATCCGATAGCGATCCTTTTGCCTGAAAGATTCTATATAGATTGAGAGAGGCTATATATTGCTTCTTCGGCTCCCCTAGGGGTATCTCTCGCTACCATCACATGGATAACTATGAAATTTTCATTCAATTACGAATATTTATTAACTTCTATATATATTATCATGTTTATCGAAAAATTTCAATATTTGCAAGAAGATAAGTAAAATTTTTCATGGTTTATTAATTTTTTTACATATACAATGAATATTTGTATGCAATTACAGGTTTTTAGGCAAACGTTATCCTAATTTTTTCTAATTATTTTATCAATTTTGCAATTTAAACTTTTAAAAATTTCATTTTCATCACAAATCCCATTAGTTATTTATTAATCACTGTGTATGAATAATCTTTTTGTGTACTATTTGTTCGCTGGTTTCTCCATGATTTGACATCTTTGTATAGCTCATGTATAATCAAAATGATGAAAACAAAATGAAGGAGTAGATTGACTTTATGAGAAGATTATTTTTTAACATTGTTAAGTAGAGGAAATAAATAATTCTAGAGAAAGCTTTTGAGGCGTCTAAATAGTATGCCTGTTTTTTTGATGCTTTCTTTGACAATGTTGAAAATTAAGATTTGCATAGGGTTTTATCTATAGTTAAACAACATCAAAATATATTTCAAAGAAATTAGTGAAGATTCCTATTTTCTTGCATTGAAAATTATTGTATTTCTAAATTGTTTAGCTATATAAATATTAATTATAGACCATGCTGATTTTATGCATGGTTTTTTTATATTCAATTTGATTTATTCTGTCAGCACTTGGATTGGATATAAATTAATAGTTTAACCCCAGAGGCGATTTTAATCGCCTCTATTTTTTTGTTTTCAATTCCATTAAAAGCTAAGGAGGTGAACCCATGCCGATATTTACTGAAAACTTCAACGGGACTTTTAAAAACTAACTACAGGTAAGGTGTTGTATATGATATTAAAAATAAAAACTACTAATTCTATTTACCTTGCCTGGACAATTTCGGGAGGTAAGGTAAATGAGTCAGTTAACATTAAATTGGGAGTTATTCGAAGAAAAGATTGATAGTGTAGAGAGGTATTGCTCAAGCTGTGGAAGGAAGGTTATCTTCTATGATTCTATGGTAAGAAGACACAATGCTAATGGCAAAAATATATATAAATACGCTATATATAAATGTGAAAAGGGACATACGTGGAATAAAATTCTGAACAAGTATCTTTCAAATAAGTCAAATAGCCTTAGTGATCCTGATTCCCTTGAACAGAATGGATATCTTAAGGATGAACAATATAAGAATGAAGGTGCCCCAGAGCTGAGGATTGATAAATTCTCTATTTCAGAATACAGTGAAAAAAATATCGATAGGATAGATATTTTTATCAAGAATTACAACTATAAGGTTAGATTGGATAAGCTTTTAAGTGAAAATCTAACAGATACAAGTCGAACTCAAATACAACAGAGGATTAAAGATTCTCAAATATTAGTAAACGAAAAAAAATCTAAGGCTAAATATTTTATAAGAGACAAGGATAAAATCACTATTTTTATTTAATTATAATAAAGTAGCCATCCATATTTCTATCTATGGATGACTACTTTATATATGTTTATTAGGATTGGGTTAACAATCTGTGTTGATATCAAACATTATAGGTGTTTCAATAAATTTCTTAACTTCAGCAATATCCTCCGACATCCCTAGTCCGCACATAAGCTTTGCTACAAGAGCCTCTGTGTTAATATCGCTTGCATAGATTATTTTATTGGCGGGCAATTTTTTTCCCACTTCATATATTCCTAGATCAACGCCCTCTTCAAGACATTGAGTTGTAACCACCACCGCCATATTGGCATCGGTCATTTTTCCTACCTTAGAAATGATATCCTTGTTCTCAAATGGAATACCACCTATACCAAAACTCTCAATGATGACGCCCTTATATCGACTTTGGATAAATGAAAACAGTTCAGGATCAATACCCGGGAATAGCTTAATTACAGCTACGTTATCACAAACCTTATCCCTTACGTTAAATGTATCGAAACCTGGCTTAAAATATCTCAAAATATATTTATTGTATGTGATCCTATCATGCTTAATCTCTGCAATATATGGAAAGTTAACGCTTTCAAAGGCATCATAGCTTTTGGTCTTTACCTTCATTGCACGTGTACCACAAATTAACTTACCATCAAAGACAACGAATACTCCTGCAATATCCTCCATGGCAAAAATAATTGCATCATTGAAGTTCTGCATAGCATCAGTACATCTTTCTTCGATGGAATATTGTGATCCAGTTAATATGACAGGCTTGTTTAGTCCTTGCAGCATATATGTTAAGGCCGCAGATGAGTAAGCCATAGTATCGGTACCATGGGTAATAACAAATCCATCATACTCCTCATAATCGGCTTCTATGGCCTTAGCTATTTCCAGCCAACAGCTCGGTGTCATATTACTACTGTCAATATTCATGATCATTTTCCCTGTAACACTACACTTATCTTTTACATGGGGCACAAAGGAAAGTAACTCAGAAACATCATAGTGTGGTGTAAGTCCATTTCCTTCGTCGGAGGATGCAATTGTACCTCCAGTTGCTATTATAAGTATACGCTTCATTTTTCATTCCCCTATACTATTAAATAATTAATTTCCTTATAGAGATTCAAGTAAACTATTAACTTATACCTATTCAAAACTCCTAGAAGCACTGAGTATTTGTATATGTATAAATTAAGTTTTACTATATGAACTCTATACAGATTATAACATAATTTAATCATAAAAAATCTATTAAACGGTGCCACAAACAAGGACACCGTTTAATTTAAGATTTATATTTTTTTATCTTGAGTTCACTTACTGATAATTACCCAATTTTTTCAGATGATTTTTTAGATTTTAATCTCTCAACCCAAAAATCAGCATTTTTAATTCCTAATTTTCTAGGATCAAATACAGGATCAAGACCTTGTGCTTTTTGCGCTTCATAATCCTTAAGAGTTGCAATACCTGGCTTTGTAAGAATAATTATCGCTACAATGTTAAGCCATGCCATAAGACCAACACCAACATCACCAAGGGCCCAAGCCGAACCTGCAGAGTTTATTGAACCTAAAATTACCATTAGAAGAAGTGCTACACGAGTAATATTGAATACAAGCTTGTGATTCTTCATCTTCTTAGCAAGGTAAGCTACGTTTGATTCACAATAGTAGTAGTAAGCTAATAATGTAGTGAATGCGAAGAATAGTAATGCAATAGCTACAAACATACTACCGAAACCAGGAATTAATGTATCAACAGCACTTTGTGTAAATATAGGACCTGGTTCTGCACCATTAAGAGCAGGATTTTGGAATAAGTATCCGCCAGCTCCATCATATGTGTTATAAGTTCCAGTGATAAGAATCATAAATGCTGTAGCCGAACAAACGAATAATGTATCAACGTATACAGAGAATGCCTGAACAAGACCTTGCTTAGCAGGGTGAGATACTTCTGCTGCAGCTGCAGCCATTGGTCCAGTACCTTGACCAGCTTCGTTTGAGTAGATACCACGCTTAACTCCCCACATGATTGCTTGACCTATAATTGCACCAAATGCAGCTTTAGTACTAAATGCAGAAGTTACAATTAATTTAAATACACCTGGAACCTTGTCAACGTTCATTAAAATTATGATAACAGCAACAATAATATATGCAATCGCCATGAATGGAACAAGTATCTCAGCAGCTTTACCAATACGCTTAACACCACCAAAGATGATAAGAGCTAGAGCACCAGCTACAACGATACCACTAACGATTGTTGGGATACCAAATGCATTATTCATTGCCGAAGCAATTGAGTTGGCTTGTACACCTGGAAGAAATACTCCCATGGCTATAATAGCAGATATTGCGAAGGTTACTGCATACCACTTTTGACCAATACCTTTTTCGATAAAGTATTGAGGACCACCACGGTATTCTCCATCCATTTCTTCTTTCCAAACCTGTGCTAAAGCAGCTTCTACGTAAGCTGAACCTGCACCTAGGAAAGCGATTGCCCACATCCAGAATACTGCACCAGGACCACCAAAACCAATCGCTGAAGCAACACCGGCTATGTTACCTGTACCTACACGACCACCAAGAGCCATTGCGAAAGACTGAAATGATGATACACCTGATTCCGAATCGCCACCACCAAACAGTTGCTTTACCATATCTTTAATAAGACGTACTTGTGGAAACTTCATCAATACTGAAAAGTATACTCCGGCACCTAAGCAAAGAAATACAAGTGCTTTACTCCAAATAATGCCATTAAGAAAACCGATAAATTGATTCAAAAAAAATCTCCTCCTTATGATATTGTGTACCACAAGTCTAAAATAACATAGATATAATTTCATTAAAGATAATCGTTTTTAAACTCTAATTTGATTTTCAGGGAAACTAATGAACGTTCCTACATTTTTTCTCTGAAACTATTAAATTTTAAAAGCGAATATCTATAGCATTGACTTGTAGTTCCTCTCCTTAAAATAATTTCGCAAGTTCTATGCCATTTTTTTAACATTCCGTAACATTATCCTCTAGTTATGTATTTTCAATATTTAGAGAAAAATAAATAAAAAGAGAACCAAAGTCCTCTTTTTTTCGTTCGGGAAATTTTTTTCTCATTTTACAGGAAATTTTTTTCTCATCATTGTATACTTCTTAATCATCTCAAACCATATTCTGTAAGTTTATTAAACAACTGTCGCCTACTAATATCTAGTTTTTTAGCCGTCTCAGTCATACTATAATTACATATCTTTAAAATTTCCTGAATATAGTCTGCTTCTGCCTCACTTCGAAATTCTTTCAGTGTTTTGATTCCTCCACTATTTTGAACACCATTTCGAGTATGCCTAATATCGGGAATGTCCTCTGCCCTAACAACTCCATTGTCAGACAAAACTACTAGCCTTTCCACAATATTTTTTAGTTCCCTTACATTACCTGGATAATGATAATTTAATAAAAAGCGCATAACATCTGGCTCAATTACCTTTATATCCTTCTTAAGCTCGTTTTCTATCTTTTTGAAGAAGAAGCTAACTAGCTCAGGAAGATCTTCTTTTCTTTCCCTCAGCGGAGGAATCTCCACTGTTATTGTACTGATTCTATAAAATAGATCTTCTCTAAATGTATTATCCTTGACCATGCTATAAATG
The DNA here is from genome assembly GCF_050888315.1 of Wukongibacter baidiensis. Lineage (NCBI taxonomy): Bacteria > Bacillati > Bacillota > Clostridia > Peptostreptococcales > Caminicellaceae > Wukongibacter > Wukongibacter baidiensis. Next base: position 3,793,596 of record NZ_CP138202.1, on the reverse strand, counting down.
TCTCTATTAGTAGCACAAATCAACCTGAAATTGACGTCAATCGACTGATTACTTCCAATCCTTTCGATCCTCCTATTTTCGATAGTTCTTAGTAATTTAACTTGAGTATCGAAGGATGTATCTCCAATTTCATCAAGGAAAAGGGTTCCATCGTGGGCAGCCTCAAATCTTCCGATTCTGCGTTCTAGAGCACCAGTAAACGCACCCTTTTCGTGTCCAAATAATTCTGATTCAAGTAACGTTTCTGAAAAAGCATGGCAATTTACAGCTACGAATGGCTCCTCACTTCTTTCACTGTGCTGATGAATATATCTTGAGAATACTTCTTTTCCTACCCCCGATTCTCCCAGAATAAGAATATTCGCATTGCTGGCTGATGCCTTTCTCGCAACATCCAATGCCTTTTGAAATTTTTCACTTAAGGTGCTTAGCATAAATTGAGGGTTTATTTGATCCGTAAGCAAGGCTAAGTTTCTATGCTCAAGATCAATTAATTTAATCAGCTTCTTTATTTCCATCAAGAGTTCTTCTGGATCATGACTCTTTATAAAGTAACTAAAGGCCCCCTTTTTCATTGCTTCAACTGCATTCTTCACAGACCCATAGCCAGTAAAGATTATAACCTCTGTTTCACTATAATCCCTTTTTACCGCCTCTAAGAGTTCAACACCATTCATACCACTCATTATAAAATCCGACAGTACAAGGTGAAAGTTTTCATGCTTTAGTTTTTCTAAAGCCTCATGTCCACTACTCGCAGCGTCCGTCTTATAACCATTACTCTCTAAAATTAGAGTTAAGGTCTCTCGATATTCCTGTTCGTCATCTACAATAAGTATCTTAAATGATTGATTTCTATCGATCATTCTTTTCGTCCTCCTTCAAAGGCAGGTTTACAGTAAAGGTTGTCCCATATCCTAAGGCACTTGTTACTCCAATATTTCCTCCCATTTTCTGCACTTCGTCATATGCTATAAAAAGCCCTAGACCCGTTCCCTTTCCAGGTTCCTTTGTTGTGTAGAATGGATTAAATATTTTATCAAAATTCTTTTCATCAATACCATATCCCGTATCGGTGCAACTAATACTAATATTCTTATCATCTGCACTACATTCTATAGTCAGGGTTCCTCCGTTAGGCATAACGTCAATTGCATTGGAAATAAGATTAATCAATATATGCTTTAGGGCTTCTACATTAACACGGCATTTCAAAAAAGGATCACACATCACATTTTCTACAATGCTCTGCTTCATCATGGCCTTCTTATTCAATTCCACTATGCCCTTGATAAACTGCAACATATTAACCTCACTTAAATTAGTGCTAGATAGCCTTGAAAAGTTCAACAGGTTGTCAATAATGTTACTTGCACGTTCAACTGATTTCTCAATCATCTCAATCGACTTATTAGCAATTTCTGGATTGGAGTTCATGTTTTTCTTTAATAGATAGCTGGAGTTTCGAATTACCCCTAGGGGATTTCTAATTTCATGGGCAACACCGGCAGCTAATTGTCCTACCGCCGCCATTTTATTTGAATGCAAAATTTGTTGTTCACTGACACGAACTTGGGTAACATCCTTCATCATAACAAGTACTCGATTGACGATTCCCTGCTTGTCCTCTAGAGGAAATGAGGTTACCTCATAAAGTTTATTTTGATATTCAATTTCCTTTTGATGTTGGGTTTTTGTAACAAATGTTTTTCGGATTAAACATTCATTGTCAAGCATTCTAAAGTATTTAAAGCAGTTTTTCCCTATAACATTTTCTTTTTCTATACCCATAACCTCGCAAAAGGATTGATTCACGCTGGAGATAGTACAATCTTTGTTTAGAACAATCATTAGATGTGTTAATCCATCGAAGGTTGTTTGCAAGTCGTTTCTGCTAACATATAGCTCTTCTGTTCTTTTATCAACTTCCCTTTTCAGTTCCTTATTCCACGTGTAGAAGAGATATGACGCTATCATAATGTTCATGCTAAAAAAAGCAATAATTAGACTCATCTTTTCGTTCGAGTTGCTTTTAGTGATTGGAGTAGAGATTCCAAACCATTTTTGCTGTATTTTACTCATTGTATTCTTTTTATTAAGATTATATATTCCCTTATTAATTATATTTAAAAGAATCTTTTCTGATTTAGGTACCGATAGAACACTTTCCTTTTCATAAAGGGGATCTTCAAGAATCACAAAATCCTCCTTTATATCCAAAGCCTCAATGAAGTAACTTATAACTGGTTCGTCACCTACAACAGCATCGACTTCTCCTGCTCTAAGCAGGCTTAAGGCTTCTAGATAATCAGCAGTAAAGGTGTAATCCACATCAGTAACATTAGAGTTTAAAAACTCCAATACATAATCTCCTTTTTGGGCAGCTACCCGTTTGTTCCTCAGGTCCCTATAATTTTTAATTGCTTTGTAATCCTTAGGAACCAGTATAACTCCTCTTTGATAATAGATTGGATCAGAAAAGAGATAGACCTTTGAACGTTCCTCCGAAGGATACATGTCACAAATATCTGTTTCACCACGGGCAAGACTCTTAAGGGCTTCATCCCAAACCATAGGTTTTACCTTTATATCTGTTCCAAGCTCAATGGATAGTGCACTCAAATAGTCAATCACAACTCCTCTGTACTGCTCATTACCTGTATCTACATATCTAAGAGGCGGTGAATTGTTATCGGCACCGTATACAATATCTCCGTGTTCCTTGAGCCATATACGTTCTTCTAAAGTTAAGCGGGTAGAATTTCTAAAGAACTCATAAAGGTTGATATTGTATTCAACAGTTAAATATTCATTGATGAAGATTATAGATATTATTAAGAAAAAGAATGAAACATAAAAAATTCGTTTTTTCAAAATGAATCCTCCTAGGCTATAGAGTTCTACACCAATAAAATTCAAGGATCGAAAGTAGACTCTGAGGTTTCCTTTTGAGCGATTTTTATTAACCTTTTTTTCCTTTAAAGTTATACAGAAAAAAGGTTGATATGATGAGCCAAAAGGATTCTCAGTGACTACTTGAGTAAGTTAGACTTTACATGCGTAGAACTATATAGTTCATATATCAGAACTTAATTTATACATATCAAAATCTGTATCATACAACCTCTATTATAGCATATGAATTACTTGACTATACCATACAGGTGCAGGCAAGCTCTAATTGTTTCAAAATTTCATATAAATCCAGCACTCGGCTTGAAAAACAGGATCTCTGGCTTATATATCCTAAGGATAAAATAAGTATGGAAAAACATCAAATACTTTGTTTTCATTGGATTTCTATCCAAGAAATAATCTTAAATCAAAAGCCCTTTGTCCTGTTATTATCCAGGTATCAAAGGGCTTAATTTCAACTCATTTATCTAAGATGCTCCGTCTTGTATTTTTGTTTTTAACTCAAATTATTCATTGCTTTGGGTATGGAGATAACGAATCTACAGCCATCTAAATAAGAGGTATCCAGATGGATTGTTCCTCCATGCATTTCTATAATGGCCTTAGTAATACCTAATCCAAGACCTGTTCCTCCAGTCTTGGAATTCCTAGAGACATCTGCCCTTACAAAGGGCTCAAATATATCCTTTGCCAAATCCATAGGTATCCCTATTCCACTATCCTCTATTATTAAGACTGCTCTATTGTCTAAGTCCTTAAGCTCTAACCTAAGGGTAGTACCTTTCCCACTGTACTTTATACTATTATTTATAATGTTGCTTATAGCCCTATCCAGCTTTTGAGCATTCATCTTTATCATAATCCTCTGATCAGGTATATCGAATTCAAAGGACATATCATTATCTTCCAGTTCAGGAATATAGTCCAATAATATTTTCCTTATAAACTCGCTCAGGTCACAGCTCTCCATAGCGATTGAATTATTACTACTCTCTATATGGGATAGTTCAAATAAGTCCTGAATTAGATTATTGGCCTTCTTTCCATTTGAAATAATTATATCAACATAATTATCCCTTGATTCCTTACTTATATCGTCGCTTAAGCGAAGGGTTTCTGCATATCCAAGGATATTAGTTAGGGGCGTTTTGATATCATGAGATATATCTAGAATCAGTCTTTTCCTATTGTCTTCCGATTTTTCCCTAAGCCCTATCTCCTTCTCAATCTTTTCTGACATTTGATTAATGGCCTCTATTAAGTATCCAAGTTCACTTTTTGACTTATAATTTATTCGTTTAGAATAATCACCCAGACTAATGGTTTTAACCCCTTCTAAAATTTCTTTAATGGGTCGAACTATAGTTTTAGATGTGAATTTAGCATATATCAATAATACTGTAAAGATACTAACTATAAAAAGGATTATAGTTTGTATTAGTATCCTACGAGCTAACGCCTCAGCTTTTTCTTCATTTTCCGGATACTTTGGATTATAGACGAGTAGCATATTATCATTTTCTTCATTCATCCCCACTATTAGATGTTGATAACTATTAATTGTCAGTTTATCAAATTCTTCATCGGAATACTTATATCCAACATCATGTATGCTTTTATATTGGTCTATCACCTTCTGATCCTGATCTAGGACTTCTATGTATGATCCCTCGGGCAAATTTGATGTTTCATAGGCTCGTTGTAGTCCATAGGTATCAATGTTTTCTAATATGTCGGAGGCATCCATATAAAATATACCAAAGGAGTTCGCCATATACTTAAATCCATAAAAAACAGTGAAACTTAAAACTAATATTAGCAGTATAAATAAGAATATGTAGTTTATAAATAATTGCGTAGATATGGATATTCTCTTTATTGGGTTAGATATGCGAAATAGCTTATTCATCATGATCCACCATTCTATTTTTTATGTACACAGTTAAAACTCCTTCTGATTATATGCTAATCTGTATAATTTCATGGTTAACTATTACCATTATACTATACCTTTTATATTGCTGCATATTCAATCGAGCAAATTGCATAATTACCACCTAAAAAACTTTCTATTATATATAGTCTTAAAAACCCTAAAGCTATACCACCAAAATATGCTCTATTTTAAAAGATTAAATCAAGGATGACATTCGCATATGCAATTCTGCCATGTTAAAATTATGCAATCATCTCAATCAATAAAAAATCCACTTACACACCATAACAGATGCAATTACTCCTGCTAAATGAGCTATCATGGCACAGAACAAGGTATGCCTTGCTTTTTTTATACCTACAGCTCCAAAGTATATAGCCATAGTATAAAATATTGTTTCTGATGATCCCATCATTGTTGAAGCGATCCTTCCCACAAATGAATCTGGACCATAGGTATTTACTAAGTCCTTAACCATAGCTAGGGAACCACTGCCAGAGATAGGCTTTAAAAGAACTAGTGGAATTATTTCCTTAGGAAGCCCAATTAATCTTCCAGGAATAAGTAATAGATTTGAAAACATCTCTAATGCACCAGATTCCTTAAAAATACCTATGGCTAAAAATATTGCGATTAGGTAGGGCATTATCTTAAGTGCAGTTTTAAATCCCTCTGAAGCTCCCTCTACGAAGGTATCATATATCTTTACCCCTTTAATATATCCATGTACTAATATTATAGTTATCATAAGAGGAATAGAGGTTACTGAAATGATACTTAATACTCTATACATAAACTCACTTCCTCCCCATTAGTTTACAAGTTGTAATCCCCACTATAGTCGATATTCCTGTTGCTATTAAGGTTGTCGCTATTATTTCAGTGGGATTTATAGATCCTGCATCAGACCTTACCTTTAATACTGTTAATGGTATCAGCTGCACCGACGACATATTGATTACTAAAAACATTGCCATGGCATTAGTAGCTGTATCCTTTTTTTTATTTAGCTTTTGCAGCTCCTCCATTGCCTTGAGACCTAAGGCCGTAGCAGAATTCCCAGCTCCAAACATATTTGCAACCACATTCATGACGATTGCAGTACTTGCAGGATGATTCTTTGGTATCTCAGGAAAGACTAGTCTCATAAGGGGGTTCAAAGCCCTTCCAACACTCTTTATCAAACCCGATTTTTCTGCTATTCTCATAAGGCCAAGCCATGTGGCCATTATTCCTGTCAGCCCTATTGCAAAGGAAACTGCATCACCAGTATTTTCTATCACTACTCCATTTATCATATCAAGTTTTCCATTTATTGCTGCAAAAACTATCCCAATAACAATCATAAAAAACCAAATAACATTTATCATTTTTACCTCCAAACCATTCGCCTTCCTATAGAGTTCATATAGTTATAAAATTATATGATTACTAGGTATTAAATATTATGGAAAGAGTGGCATGGTCTACAATATTTTTCTATTGAATTATGTATTCCGTTATGGTACAAATAAGTGTGAGTAGTTTTTGTTATAGAGAGTTCTAAGTAAATCTTAATTTGTACATATCAAAATATCTGACGTTTCTGGGGATTTTTGATGTGCATAAATTAAAGTTTTGACTTGAATCTCTATATATTTAATATTATGATTATTTCACACGTAGAAGATTTGAATGCCAATTCTTCTGAGCATAGTAAATCTCCAGAATGTAATAGATTTTTCGTAACTTATATAGACTTAGAAAGGACGTGATAATTTGACAGAATCAAAACTCTCACCACTTCTGGATAGTTTGAGACAGAGTATTATTGAGAAATTTGATATAAATATTCCTAAGGAAAAGATATCTATACATATTAAAGCCAACGATAGCTCTGCCCATGATATAAAATTGATTTTTGAAGAAGTTTTTTCTTTTTATTTCATAAACGAAAAGGGAAATCTGAGCACAAGCCCTTGTTTTGATTATACAAAGCTTAATTCAATAGGTTACTATGAAAATGGCGTAGGCGAGTTTGCTAACTTGGATTGTCCTGAGGACGAAATAACTGAAAAGGATATTTCTTTACCAAACTTTGCCCTTGAGCTTTTAAACTCTTCTATGTTTATTGAGGCTAGAAGTATAAAGATAAATGATAAGAAATTTAGAGTTGGTTATCCTAGTATATAGATATTAACTTGGTTAGTAGATTCTAACTTTCATATTACAAGTTTGCGAATCATTCTTTTGAACTTAAAATATAATTATATTTTTCAAATACATATAAATACTTATTCAACATTGAATGCATATAATAAAGGCAAAGCCTCGGCTTTGCCTTTTAAATCGCCTGTTTTTTTGCAACTCTGAACTTTGAACTCAAATCTGGCTACTCTTTTATATAGCTCGCTACTATCTCTCCATAGTAAAGTACATGGAAATCATTATTAGAGTATTTAGCATCTCTAATACCCTTGTCTATCATTCCAGGTTCCATTGCTTGCTTATATACTATCTTGCATTCATAGTGGAGATCACATTCACCAATTATAGGTGTATCTACTACCTTACCATTCTCAGCTGTTAAATTGCATTCTTTGAATTTATCAATTTCTCTCTTTGATTTTGTACCGCAAACAGCAAGTTCTTTCTTCATATCCTTTGAAAGTGGAACACTTACAGTGAATTCATCTGTTTTTTCAAGGAGCTCGTATGTATATCTCGAATAACGTACTGCTACCATAAATATAGGCTTATTCCATATAAAACCTATACTGCCCCAGCCTATAGTCATAGTATTTATTTCGTCATCACCCTTTACAGTAAGAAAAGCTCCTTTTTTCAACTGATCAAGCATTTCCTTCGACATTTCGTTATATGCAATATCCTTTAACATATTTATACCCTCCTATTTTTTAGTTGAAGCTACTTTAAGTCTATCCTTTCACTTCAAACTCTAGATGCTATTATAATTATACACATTAATAATATAATATTAACAATAAAATTTCCCTTCTAACGATCTTGCTAAAAAATCAGGACAAAAACTACTATTTTCCAAAAGGTTGCATATATTTTAATAAAATCTTAGTAATGTTAGTTTAAGGCTTAATAAATTTCACTGAAAGAATGTAGAAGCGTTTATTCTTTCAGCAAAATTTGTTTTAGGTCTTAATGTAGCATGACTACTATAAGGCTTAGGAGGCGTTTTATGTTTGATTTTATTAGAAGAAGAGAGGCACAGGCCAGAAGGCAAGGCTTCTCAAAAGGAATTACTATAGGAGCTATAGTTGGTGGGGTCTTAGGTGGCATAACTGCTATATTAACTGCTCCAGATTCTGGAGAAAATACCCGTAAAAAAATTCAAGAAAATGCTATTGAACTAAAGAGTAATATCGAAGAAGACCTTAACGAAATGAAAAGTAAGATTAACGACGAAGTTGCCCAATCAATTGAGTGGCTGAGAAAGGAAGTTGCCGAGGCTAAGCAAGTATTTGCCAAAAGAGATCTAGAAGAAGAATCGTCAGTCGAGGTTATAGAAAGTGAGCCTAATGAAAATACTTTATAGATATACTATGTGAACCTCTATGTAAAAGCAGGAAAAATAATCCTCTCTGTCGAATAAATAATAATTCATAAGATAAACTCAGATTGGAGTGATTTCATGACTAATATAACTCTTACACTTAGTGATTTAGGATTAATGCTATTATGGGTTGCTTTATTAGTTCTAATTTGTTATTTAGTAATAGTTCTTAAGAGGTTTAACGATACTTTGAAGGATGTACAGGAGATACTTGGTAATAATAAGGAAAATATCGAAGGTACCTTGAATGAATTACCTTCAATAGCCAAGAATATCGATTCCATAACCGGTGAGGTATCCCATGATGTAAAAGCCGTTAGAGAAACTATCGACACGATAACGGAGAAAAGTGGTGCTGCTGCAAAATCACTTTCTGACACCGACAGTATAATTACAGGTATTACTGCTATAATTCAAATGGCTATATTTATTAAGAATTTCTGGGAAAATAACTTCCCTAAAAAAGGTAGAGTAATTTAAGATATGAAATTGGAGAATTCTGAAAGAGGATTCTCTCAGGCTGTTGACAAACCCGAATTTCTTCGTTGTTGCTTCAATCAAGAACCCTTACGTATGCCTATATACGCTGCGGTCTCTCGCTTTCAGCACGCCTCGAACTTCGGCTTTCTCAACAGCCTGTCATTTTGTTGACTTTGTCAACAATCTGGGAGAATCCTGAAAGAGGATTCTCTTTTTTTGAGGTCATTTTTCGAAGAAAAATCAGATCAAAACGAAAGGGATCTATGTCCGTAAGTTTTTATTATCTGCTTTTATTACGTACAAATGTTTGGTATACTTTATTTATCCTTGATTATTCATAAAAAATCAGGGATTCTACTAGTTCTTTATTATCATCAGGAGGATACCATGAAAAAACTTTCTATTATTATAGTTATAGGTCTAATCTTTCTTTTTTTTGTATCAAATTCCGAGGACAACTCTTCCTTTGAAAGTGATAATGGTACATCAGAGTATGTTGCGGTATTCAAGAATGGCATCCAGGGAATAAAATCTAGCATAGATAAAGTTTTTACAGCAGAGAATAAAGAAGGCTTTAAAAGAAGCTTTTCTGACCTAATATATAAAGCAAAGAATATCATCACCGATGAGGAACTGAAAAAGATTAAACAGCGGGCCGCTGATCTTTTTAAGGAAATCAATAATTCTATATGGAATAACCTAGTAGATTCAGACTATGAAAAGGCTCTTGTTACAAGAGTTGTAGATGGAGATACCATCGTAGTAGTTTTAAATGGTATAGAAGAAAAGGTAAGACTAATAGGGGTAAACACTCCTGAAAGTGCTGGAAAATATAAAGGCAATCCTCAACCCTACGGAAAAGAGGCTTCAAACTTTACAAAACGTTCGTTACTCGGCAGCATGGTTTATTTCGAAAAAGATGTAGGTGATAAAGATAAATACGGGCGACTTCTAAGATATGTATGGCTAAAGGATCCTTCGGAAGGTAAACTCAATGAAGATATGTTTAATGCCATTTTACTCAAAGAAGGCTATGGAAATGTAATGACCATCCAGCCTAATGTAAAATATCAGCAGACCTTTGTTAATCTTGAAAAGGAAGCGAGAAAGAATAAAAAGGGCTTGTGGCAGCTTAAATAGCTCTCTAAAAAAAGGGGCTGTCTCATAAAAACATCTTATGAGTTCAGCCCCAGGGTGTTTCAGAATGAGTAAATTTCTGAGACATCCTCTTTTTATAATTCCTTCACATAATCTATGACATCTTTAAAGCTATCATATTTTTTATATTCTATACCTTTTTCATCACAATGCCTCGCCAAATAGCTTTTGGCAAATAAGGTATCTGCCTTAGGTGCCACACACATATCAGAGTACCCATCACCTATATATATGATTTCATCAGAGTTTTGCTTCAACCTATTATAAATTTCAGTTTTACAAGTTCCACATTTTTTACAGTTTTGAGATTCATGGGGAAATCCTAAATTATATTTGCCATAATCATCAAACAAAAAGCTATTACAGTAAATCTCTAAATCATCTATCCCATGCTTTCCCAGTACAGTGTTTATGTTAAAATCAAATCCATCACTGACTACATAAATATTATATTCCTTTTCTCTACAAAGCCTAATAAATTCTGAAAAGTAATCATCAATTTCAATGCTTTCTAAAAAGCTTTTCAGGCTATTTTCATTAAAATCCATTAATCCGAAAAGTTTCTCACTACAAGCCTTAGTAGTCAAGTCTCCGTCAGCCCATTCTTTATCTAATTCTTTCCAATCCTTTGTACAAAACTCATTAGCTACAGCTACACAGGTATCTTTTTTTGTAATGGTTCCATCAAAATCTACCATAATAGTTCTCTTCATTTATACAACTCCTTCAAAGCTATGCTATAGATGCTCTTCAATGTATTTCATTATCCTTTGTCTTTCTAATGGGATCTCTCCGAAGAATATAGCTTTCTTAACCGAGTCAAGTATATCTCCAATAATACGATTATCTTCAATATTGAATTCTTCTAAAATATCGTCTCCGTTTATAACATGAGATATATCCTGTAGTCCTTTGAACCTTGTGAGATAGTTATTTGCAAGATATTCAGCATGGACCTTATACATACCCATTTCTTCATGTGGCTTTAGCAGCTGTCTTGTAGATATTATATCCGCAAGTCCTATTAAAATTATATCTAAGGTACTTTCTCCAAAATTTTTAAATAAATCATACAGGGCTCTTCCACTTACATCATTTGTTTTATATAGTGTAAGGGGCCACATATGTTCCTTTACAATTTTACATAAATATCTTTTTTCTTTCTTACTAAGACCTAATCGTTCAGAAATATTAGCCATTATTTCCGCACCAACTATTTCATGTCCTCTAAATCTAACTCTTCCAGTTTCATCTATCCATCGAGCCTTTGGTTTTCCAATATCATGAAATAGTGCCGCAAGCTTCATAAGTTGCCTCTTAGTATGTCCATTAACAACTATTTGATTGGTATGAACCTCATAGGCATTTCTAAGATGCTTTTCAAAGTAACCCTCGGCATAAACGATTTTTTCAAGAACTCTCATAGTATGCAAAGAGTGGGTCCAAGCATCTACAACATGATATTTACACTTTCCGACTTCCTTCATGGGCTCTATTTCTGGAAATACCTCTCCGAGAATATCAAGATGTTTATCCATAAAGCCAAAATAGTAATAGGATCTCTTAAACCCTAATATCTTAAAAATTTCATTACTTAGTTTTTCTCCTGGAATCTCTTTTATTCTTTTGCTATTCTTTTTTATGAGTCCATACATTGCATCGGATATGTCAAAGTTTAACTGAGACATAAATCTAACTGCCCTTAGCATTCTTATAGGATCTTCTTCAAATATTTCTTCAGTCACTTCTCTTATTACAGTATTTCTTATATCATTTACTCCGCTATAGGGATCAATCACATGTTCAAAGTCTATGTTCCCACCTTCTATTTTTACAGCTAGAGCATTCATTGTAAAATCTCTTTTGGATAAATCCTCGTATATGTCCTTACCCTTCATACTGCAAAAATCAAAGGTTACTTTCTTATCATCATCATTTATTACTACTCTCAAGATCTTATTTTTTTTATCTAAAGGTATAACCTGAGCCTTCATTAAACCTGCAAAGTTCTCAGCAATACTTGACGCATCGCCTTTAGCTACTATATCGAAATCCCAGATATCCTTTTTTATAAAGTAGTCTCTAACTGAACCTCCAACTAAATATATATCTTTATCAGTTAATTTACTTATCTCTTCAATATATCCGTTAGTGAAAACCAACCTATTCACTCCCAATCATATGAAGCCAAAATTTGAACAAAGATACCATTGGCACTTTGTGTTTCTCACAGTGGCAACTAATATGTCAATATAGACATTCCAGTCAAAACTTTAATTTATACACATTAAAAATCCCCAAAATCATCGGATATTTTAATATGTATAATGTATAAATTAAGATTTACTTGGAACTCCATATAATAGAATTTTAACCCTTTATACTTACATTTATTTTTCAAAAGTCGAATTCTATACAACTTTCTTTAATCTTAAACTTTTTAAATAATCATGTCAATCTCGTTAATACAAACGCCTATACCAATAATATCCATTATCCTCATAAATTACTAGCAATAAAGTATGTATTTAATGCTAATAAATTGCATTTAAGAGGTTGACTTTTATTGGTAGTAATGGTATTATTTAAAGTGAGAAATATGTCGAACGATGTCTAAAGGAGGATGATTTTGATGAAATCTACAGGAATAGTTAGAAAGGTAGACGAACTAGGAAGAATTGTTATACCAAAAGAGTTAAGAAAAACTTTTAATATTGGTGAAAAAGATGCGCTAGAAATTTTCGTGGACGGTGGTAAAATTATTTTAAAGAAATATGAACCTGCATGTATTTTCTGCGGACAGGCTAGAGATAACATCAACTACAAAGGTAAAAATATCTGCCCAGACTGTGTTGAGCAATTAAAAGAATCAAAATAGTAAAAGTGCTTGTGATCGACCACAAGCCTTTTCTTTTTTAAGAGGGTATGTCTCAGAATGACGAATTTCTGAAACACCCCGGGGCTGAACTCATAAGATGCCTTTATGAGACAGCCCCTTGTTATTTATTCTAAACTTTCTAGATCAAAAAGTATTTCTTCTAAATTTATACCATTTACCCTCGATGCTATCTCAAGCGTTTCTGTCTCCGCTCCAAAACAATGTTGGCAGTGAAGCCCATATTTCTTAAAAACCTCAAGAACATTAGGATTAGTAAACAATATTTCCGCAATAGTCATATCCTTATTATATCTCATCTAATCCCCTCCCTAGTATTATATTATTCTATAAAGGTTGTACATTTTCCTTTTATAAGACTAGGAAAGAGTATTAATTTGTCATATTATATTTCTATACTATATTTATATACCTCTCTTTTAGATATATTTCTTACCTTCGCAACTTCCTTTACCGCTTCCTTTTTAGATAGGCCTTTATCAATATACAATAGTATATGTTCCTCTATAGAAATATTCTCAAAGCTGTCATCTTCCTTTTCTTCTGAGGTACTCCCTTCGACCAAGATCACAAACTCTCCCTTTGGAGAATTTTCTTTAAAGTGATTTATTACATCAGATATACTTCCTCTTACAAGCTCCTCGTACTTTTTTGTGAGTTCTCTAGCCGCTACTATCGATCTATCATCTAAGACTTCTTTCATATCTTTGAGAGTATCCTTTAATCTATGGGGGGATTCATAGAAAATCAATGTTCTATCATCACCCTTTATTTTTTTTAGCCTTTCACGTCTGCTTTTCTTGTTTCTGTCTAGAAATCCTTCAAATGAGAACTTTTCTGTAGATAATCCTGAAGCAACCAAGGCAGTTATTATTGCACTAGCACCAGGTAAGACTTCGACTTCTATGTAGTTTTCTATACAAAGCTTCACCATATCTTCCCCAGGGTCAGATATACCAGGCATTCCTGCATCGCTAACCAGTGCAATGTTTTCACCTTCTATTAACTTGTTTATGAGCTCTATCCCTTTTTTTTCTTTATTATGTTCATGATAACTCGTAAGAGGTTTTTTTATCTCATAGTGATTTAATAGCTTTAGGGTATGCCTAGTATCCTCAGCTGCTATTAAATCAACCTCTTTTAGAGTATTTAGAACTCTTATAGTTATATCCTCTAGATTTCCTATTGGTGTTGCACATACATATAACTTTCCTCTTTTGGTTTCCATAGCCTTACTCCCATCTAGTCTATAGATATAGAGATTCTAGTCAAAACTTTAATTTACACACATCAAAATTCCCTAGAAATATCGGATATTTTTATATGTATAAATTAAGATTTACTTGGAACTCTCTATATGTAATTCAGAAACTATATAAACGAAAGTAGACTCTGAGTTTTCCTTCGTTCTCAGTGACTACTCTCGTAAACTTAACTTCTCTATCACAAATCTATATTAGCTTTCAATACTTTCCTTACCATATATCTCGTAAATTTCATCTGTATAGCTACCATCTTCATTATAAACATATAATGGATCTAACAACTTAAGTTCCGGCTTTGCAGCCTTTATGCATTTTACCAACAACAGGTTTGGCTTTTTATTTCTATTTGGATGTACAAACATAAGCTTCTTTGGCTCAAGCTTATACTGCCTACATAGGCACATAATATCCACTAGTCTATGGGGTCTATGAACTAAGTAGAAGTGTCCATTATGCTTTAAAAGCCTCGCTGCTGCCTTTATAACATCCTCTAGTGTACACTTTATCTCATGCCTTGAAATGGCCTTCAAATCCTCAGGATTTTTTAAGCCTCCATTTTGATTCATATATGGTGGATTTGATACAACTACATCTATTGAGTTAACCTCTATTATTTCTTCTATATTTTTGAGGTCTTCGTTTATTATCTCTATTCTATCATCTAGTCCATTAAGCTTTATACTTCTTTTTGCCATATCAGCAACCTGCTCTTGAATCTCTATTCCATATATTTTACTAGCACTACTTTTACCGGCTATTAAAATAGGCATTATTCCCGTTCCTGTTCCTAAATCAACTACCTTGGCATCTCTTTTTATTTCAGAAAAATTGCTGAGAAGTACTGCGTCTACACCAAAACAAAAGCCCTTAGGGTTCTGGATAATTTTAAGTCCTTTGCATTGTAAATCATCTACTCTTTCATTTTCCTTAAGCAAAGCTTCCTCCATTGTTATCTCTCCTTGTTCTTACTCCTTCGCTGCTTCTATTTGAGCTTTCATTCTTTCATCGCTCATTGCTCCTGTTATAAAGTTTACAATAATTCCTTCTTTGTTTATTATATATGTCGTCGGAAAAGCACCTACTCTATATTGCGTAGCAACTGCTCCATCTTTATCATATAAAACAGGGAATGTAAATTTGTTCTCGTCCAAGTAGGTGTTAACATCTTCAATACCATTTTTTTCAACAGCCGTAACATTTACTGCCAGTATCACAACATCTTCATCATTATACTCTTCATGTACTTTTTGCATATGAGGCATTTCTGCTCTACAAGGTCCACACCAAGATGCCCAGAAGTTCAAAAATACTACCTTACCCTTTAAGGATGAAAGGCTTATTTCATTCCCTTCTCTATCAAGCAATGTAAAATCATAGGCTTTATCTCCTGGAAAAATCCCTTCTTTTACTTCTTCATCTTCCTCTGTTTTTCCTTCATTATTTTCATCGATTTCAACTGTTTTTTCAATATTTTTTTCTTCTTCAGTTGCAGCCTTCTCTTTATCAATTTCTACATTTTCTTTATTTGTGCATCCTGCAATCAAAACTACCGATAACAATCCTACTAGTAATAAGCTAAATACTTTTTTCATGAAATTACACCTCATTTAATTTTTTTTGTTTTTAATGTAGATCTCTACTTGAATCTCTATAAGTTTATACTCTTAAGAAAAAATTGATGAAAGGGTGTTTAAGCTGTTTGTATATACTAATATCCCCATTATTATAAGTAAAATCCCACTCGCAACCTTAATTATCTTCAAATACTTATCTAAGTTGGTAATCTTCTTGAGAATTACATCTAAAGATAATGCAGTCGCAAGAAAAGGTATGCTAAAGCCTAGGGAATATATTACAAGAAGATATATAGCTTTTGTATAGGTTTCTGAGCTAGCCGCCATCATAAGTACAGAGCTAAGAATTGGTCCAATACAAGGTGTCCACCCAAAGCTAAATGCCATTCCTAATATTACCGCATTAATAAACTTCGGCGTTTTAGCATTGAAATTAAATTTCCTCTCCATATTAAGGAAGCCTAAATTGATAATTCCTATATGGTGTATTCCAAAAACTATAATTATTATCCCACCAATTTTCCTAATTATATTATTATTGAAATACAAAAACCTTCCTAAAGCAGTAGCAGTAGCTCCAAGTATTATGAAAACCAAGCTTAACCCTAGAAGAAATCCTATTGAATTGATTAAAACGGTCTTTCTTCTTCCACCGGCCTCTATTTCTTCTAATGACCCTCCTGTCAAATAACTTAAATAGATTGGCATTAAGGGCACAATGCACGGTGATAAGAAGGACGCCATCCCTTGCAATAATATTACTATCGTTGATATGTTATTTTCCAATCAAATATACCCCCCATTAGTATCGTGTTATACAATCATTATACTATAATGATACCCATTCTCAAAGTGTAAAAAACAGAAATTCAATCGCACTAATAGCTTCCTGCTTAACACAGCAAAAAGGCAGCCTGTTTAGCTGCCTGATTTCTTACTATTATAACTCGAATCTCATTTATTGACACAATAGTAGTAAAATATCTAAATGATTATTTTATGCTGTCATCTTCTCTTCCTCTATATTATAACCCTTTTTAGCCTTAACCATAAATAATCCTAAGCACACTACTGCAGCTAATATACCTACAGAGTTTGATAATCCGGCTGCAAGCTTAAAACCTTCCTTAGCTTGTAGTATATAGGCCGTTGTAACACCTGTCATAAATGTTGCAGGTATTGTACAAATCCAATGAAGTTTTCCACTCTTAGCAAGGTATGTTGCAGATGCCCAAAGAACTATCATTGCAAGTGTTTGATTTGACCATGAGAAATATCTCCAAACTATACCGAAGTTTATCTGCGTAAGGGCTACACCAATAACAAATAATGGAATAGCTATCATGAATCTATTACCAGTTTTATCTTGCTTATAATTTATTGCGTCTGCAATAACTAATCTTGCACTTCTAAATGCAGTATCACCAGATGTTATTGGACATGCAACGACACCTAATAGAGCTAGTACTCCTCCTACAGACCCAAGAAGTGTTCCTGATATTTCATTTACTGCCACTGCTGGACCACCATTTCCAAGGGCAGCTGCAAGGCCTTCTGTTCCTCCGAAAAATGCCATTGATGCCGCAGCCCAAATAAGAGCTATTATACCCTCTGCAATCATTGAACCATAGAATATTCTTCTACCTTCACTTTCCTTTCTTACACATCTAGCCATAAGTGGTGATTGTGTAGCATGGAATCCTGAAATTGCTCCACATGCTATAGTTATAAATAGAAATGGAAAGATTGAAGTCCCCTTTGGATGAAGATTTGCTATAGTCATTTCTGGTATAGTATATCCTTTAACTACAATTCCAACCCCTATACCTACAGCCATAATAAGCAGTGATGCTCCAAATAATGGATAAATCTTACCGATAAGCTTATCAACTGGTAATACCGTTGCAAGTAAGTAATAGGCTATTATTATTCCAACCCATATAGTAGCATTCATACCAGTTAAATTACTAAGTAGTCCCGCAGGTCCCTTTACGAATACAACACCAACCAAAATAAGTAGTACAACGCTGAAAACCCTCATTACCTGCTTGGCATTGTTTCCAAGATAAATACCTACTATTTCTGATACACTTGTTCCCTTATGTCTTATTGAAAGCATTCCTGAAAAATAATCATGTGTAGCTCCTGCGAATATACATCCGAAAACTATCCATAAAAATGCTGCCGGCCCCCATAGCGCACCTGCTATAGCTCCAAAAATTGGCCCCAGTCCAGCAATATTCAAAAACTGAATCAGGAAAATCCTTGGCCAACTCATCGGAATGTAGTCTACTCCATCTTCCATTGAAATTGCTGGAGTTTCTTTAGAATCAGATATGCCGAAAACCTTTTCCACAAACTTACCATAAATGAAATAACCTAGAATTAAGACAATAATCGATGTGATAAAAGTAACCATATAAGTCCTCCTTTAGAAATATTGTTTATGCAATACTTATTTTAAGTTATTTTTGTAGTTTTCTGTCGATTATTCTCGTGGTTTGTAACAATTTCTTCATAAAGTGCAAAAAAAATAACACGAAATGATTTTTCGTGTTTCTAAATACAACTCTATATCCTCATTATTTTCCTAAATGCCTTTATCTTACTCCTACTAACGGGAATTTGGACCTCCATACCCCTCAGTTTCACATTGTAGGTATTGTTAAACCATGGAATTATCTCAACTACCTTATCAATATTTATTATGAATCCTCTATGACTCCTAAAAAACTTTTCCTCGGGAAGCTTATTATAAAAGCTTGAAATACTCATATTAGCAATATATTCTTCACTAGCTGTATAAACTATGGTATCTCTTTCCTTAACTTCACAATAACATATATCTTCAATATTTATTACCTTCATCTTATCATTTCTCCAAAGAGTAATTCTCTCATTTAAAGAACTTTCATTTCTTCTTGGTTTTTCATTTTCTCTATAGTTTTTTTCAATTCTTTTTATTGTATTTATAATACGATCTTCCGAATATGGTTTAAGTATATAATCGGCTGCTTCTATTTCAAAGGCTTCAATAGCATATTCCTTATATGCTGTAATAAAGACTATGATAGGCTTCTCTTCAAATTTGTTTACAATTTTTCCAAGACACATTCCATCAAGGTTTGGCATATTGATGTCTAAGAATATCAAGTCTACCTTATTTCCTTCTAGAAACTTCAAAGCAGCTAATGAATCATCAAATTCCTTAACAATATCCATATCACTATAATTTTTAATAAAGTATTTGAGTTCTTCCCTTGATGGATATTCATCATCTACTATGATACATCTCAATGCAGTCACACCTCTCTAATCTTTTTTACAGACAATAAAGCTTATCCTAGTCCCTTGTTTTAGCCTTTCTATTTCCAGTCCCTTTCCATAAAGCAGCTTTAATCTATTGTGTACGTTGGCTAAGCCTATTCTGTTACACTTCATTCTATCATTATATACGGCACTTATAACTTCAGCATCTATCCCGACTCCATCATCCTCTATTGTTATTTTAACAAAATCATCTTCTTTATATTTCTTAATATCTATTTTTACAACTCCATTTTCATCGACTTTTAATATCCCATGTTTAATAGAATTTTCAACTAATGGCTGGATTATTAGACTTGGTACCTTTATATCTATGTCCTTATCGACATCATATATCACCTTAAGCTTATCTCCATATCTAGCCTGTTCAATTTTGACATAGGCCTTTACTTGTTCGAGTTCGCTTTCAATACTTACCAGTTCATCACCCTTTTCGATATTATATCTTAAGTAGGTAGAAAGGTCTATTATTAGATCCCTGGCTTTACTTGGATTCATCCTTACAAATGATGCTATTGTATGAAGAGCATTGAATAGAAAGTGAGGATTTATTTGGGCTTGAAGAGCTTTTATTTCAGCTTTATTAGCCATACTTTTCAAGTTCTCAAGTTTACTTAGCTCAAGTTGAGTTGATATAAGCTGTGATAGGCCTTCAGCCAAGGTTTTGTCTCTGTAGGTCACTCCATTTTCAATTCTATAATAGATTTTGAGAGTACCTATAACCTCTTCCTTGTCCTTCAAGGGGACAACTATTGCAGATTTTATTGAGCAAGTATCATTCTTGCACTCTATAGACTGAGGATTATTTAATATTAAGATTTCTCCCTTTTCAATTACTTCTTCCGTTGCCTTTGTAAGAAACTTGCTTCCCTCGATATGATGATCTTCTCCTATTCCAACGTGGGCCAAGATATATTCTGTATCTGTTATGGCAACGGCATCTGCCTCAACAGAATCCTTTATAATCATACATACATTCTTTAGTGATTCCCTTGTAACTTCTCTAAAATAAGGTAAGGTCTTATTGGCTATCTGTAATACAACCCTAGCCTGCTTAGCTGCAATTTCCTCTTTAGCCTCAAAAATATTCTCAGTTATCAATATGACTATGGCTATTCCTCCTGCATTTGCTATCACCATGGGAATATATATCTGTTTTACTATTAAAAATGCTATATGGAAGGGCTTTGAAAGAAGTAAAATTAGGCCCATACTTAGACTTTCTACTATTATCCCTCCAACTAGTCCATAAATCCACCGATTTTCCACACTTGACTTTTTATAGATTAACCCCGATAAATATCCTCCTGCAACAGTTGCTATTGCACAGGGCAATGCGGTAATTCCACCAATATCTATAGCTATTCTATGGAGTCCTGCGATAATACCTGCAACTACTCCAACAAAGGGTCCACATAGAATTCCTCCAACCATAACTCCGATATTTCTTGTATTAGCTATTGCACCTCTAACGTCAATTCCTATATATGTTCCCAGTATTCCAAAGGCGCCAAACATTAATGAAAAAATTATTATTTCAAGCCTTCCTAATTTCTCCTTTAAAACTATTTGTTTAAGGGTCTTAACTCTAGATATAAAAAATGCTATTACTATGATATATCCCAAATTATTTACAAGTTGTTTTAAGAGCTCTATCAATTTAATCATCTCCAAAGAGTTTTGTTAATACTTTTAAAGTGGTTATCTTTAATATATATTATTTAAAATAATATTCAAGATTAATTTTGATGCTTTCTCTCAAAAAACAAAAAGAGGCTGACTCATAAAGAAATCCTATGAGTACAGCCCCAGGGTGTTTCAGAAATTCATCATTCTGAGACACTCTCTTTCTTATCATAATTATTCAGGATGCGGTGCATCTACTGGGCATACATTAGCACAAGCTCCGCAGTCAATACATCCAGACGCATCAATAACATATATATTGTCACCGGCACTAATTACATCAACAGGGCATTCTGGCTCACATGCACCACAACTAATACAACTGTCATTTATAGAATATGCCATAATTTGTTTCACCTCCGAAATATAATCTTTTGCTTTCTTATTAGATTATATCCAGTTAGTGTGTTTTTTATTATTTTTTTATAACACATACAGAGATTCCAGTCAAAACTTTAATTTATACATATCAAAAATCCCCAGAATCATCGGATATTTTGAGATGTATAAATTAAGATTTACTTGGAACTCTCTAGTAGGAAATTACTTTTTTCATTTCTAGTCTTTCGTATCTTTTATATCCTCAGTTCCTTTTGCCTCTGCTTCACCCTTTTTTTCATATATTCTTTTTACCTCTTTTTTATGGAATATATAAATATCATCGCTTAGATTCATAATATTTTTTGCCTTATCCTCTTTGATTATTAGCCTAACTTTAACGGATTCAAGCAATACATTATTATTCATAACTATAGCGGGGCCTTCAGGAGTCGTTATTCTTTCTCCTTGGTTAGGCAATCCCTTTCTTAAGTGAGTATAGCTTTCATATTCATACCTCAAACAACACATAAGTCTGCCGCAAATACCAGAAATTTTTGTAGGATTAAGTGATAGATTTTGTTCCTTTGCCATTTTTATAGAAACGGGATCAAATTCGCCAAGCCAAGTCGAACAACATAAACTAACTCCACAAGGTCCTATTCCACCTATCATTTTTGCTTCATCTCTAACACCAATCTGTCTAAGCTCTATCCTCGTTCTAAATATAGATGCTAGATCTTTAACAAGTTCTCTAAAATCTACTCTACCATCTGCAGTAAAATAAAATATAACCTTGTTATTATCAAATGTATATTCCACATCGATAAGCTTCATTTCGAGACCATGTTCTTCTATTTTTTCTAAGCATATTTCAAATGCTTTCGTCTGCTTTTCTTTATTCTCTTTATTTATAATTTCATCTTCAAGCGTAGCAATTCTTAATACCTTTTTTAGAGGAGCAACAATTTCTTCTTCAGTAATCTCCTTTGATCCTACTACTACCTCTCCAAATTCTATACCTCTTGCTGTCTCAACAATAACATTTTGATCTTTTTTTACATCTATCTCATCGGGATCAAAATAATATATTTTTCCTGCTTTTTTGAATCTTACTCCAATAACTTTTACCATGATTATACCGCCTCCTGTAAATTCAAGAGCATCGTCTCAATGCTTAGACTAAAATTCACATTTGCATCTATATTTTTTCTAGTATTTCCAACAATACCTATGGATTTTGAAATTGCTTCATATGATACTGTATTTACATGGGTATCCAAAATATCTATTTTATCTATATTAAATAAATATTTATCTTCTCCAGTCTCTGCTAATAGTAGTAAATCTCTAAACCAAATTGTAAAGAAGTCTAATATTTCACTGATATACTCTTTATTCTTTTCAAAAAAATCTACATAATCTAAAAGCTTTAATTTATCTCCTCGTATTACCTCGTCGATTATATCTAGCGTTGTCTCTCTTCTATTTTTAAATTCCTCGGATTCATATAGGTTAATTGCTTTTCCCAGTGATCCATCAGAAAATCCTGAAAGTATAGCTAAATCTGTATCCTCAATATTATAATTTTCAATAAGGTACTCTTCTATTAACTTTTTTGAGATTTTATTGAATTTTATTATTTGACTTCTTGATCTTATAGTAGGAAGAAGCCCATGAAGATTCTGAGTAATAAGAATAATTATACCATAACTTGGTGGTTCTTCTAGTATTTTTAGCAATCTATTTTGTGCACTTACAGTCATAGTACCTGCTGACTCTATAATAAATACTTTTTTATTACTTTCATAGGGTTTTAAAAGAATATTGTTCTGAAACTCTTCAATTTGCTTATTCTTTATACTATTTCCATCGGGTTTTATTGTATATATATCAGGGTGATTATCATTATTTACCTTTACACAGGAAGAACAAGTTTCACAACCAAAGGCTCCACTTTTACAGTTTATGGCCTTTGCAAATTCTACTGCTATCAATTTTTTACCAATACCCTCTTGTCCTTCAAAAATATATGCATGGGCAAGCTTGTCATTTTTTATTGCTGTTTTAAGAAAGCTTATTATATTATCGTGTCCTATAATTTTTTCAAAGCCCATAGTTTATGTTCCTTTCTAGACCATAGAGTTCCTATAGCAAAGCTTATACATCTCCAAATACTTGATGTGTCTCATAGTTTTAGATGTATAGAAGTTAATAGTTGTACTAGAATCTCTATATTTCCTTATACTTTTTCAAAACGTTCTATGTCAACAACAAATATTGTAGCTCCTCCAACTACTACCTCGATAGGAATGGGAATATAGTTAGAATTATCTGCTATCATTGGCGATGTCGTCGTTATTTCCTTTCGAGTTTTACATACATCTTTTATTATACCTATTACTTCATCAGTCTTTTCTTTTTCAACCCCCACTAAAAGAGTGGTGTTTCCAGATCTTAAAAAACCTCCTGTTGAAGCCAGCTTTGTAACTCCAAAATTAGCTTCAGTTAATTTCTCAAGTAGTCTATGTGAGTCCTCATCATGGACTATAGCAATAACAAGTTTCATTTCCATTCCCCTTTCTTTATCATTCTAATAAAGATCTTTGTGAAATCTACTCATTACCTAAGATTATTACTATAATTTTAATTTTTTACCAACAATATTGATTATATCCCTATGGATTTCTTCAATTGAATTGCTGGCATCAATACCAATTATTCTTTCGGGATATAGCTTTTCAAGTTCAAGGTATCCTTGGTAAACTTGATCATGAAAATCAAGCTTCTCCATATCTAGTCTGTCACATTCGTCTGATGAATATCTTCTACTTAATCCCACTTTCGGAGATACCTTCAAAAGGAAGGTTATATCGGGCTGTGTTCCTCTAATAGCCATATCATTAATTTCTTTAACAAAATCTATGCCTAAGTTTCTTCCTATACCTTGGTACACTATACTAGAATCTACAAATCTATCACAAATTATAGCTTTCCCTTCTATAAGGGCAGGTTTTATAAGCTCTGCAACATGCTGTGCTCTTGATGCTGCATAAAGCAATGCCTCTGTTACATTGTCCATCTCAGTATTGTTCTTATCCAATATAACCGAACGAATTTGTTCACTTATATTGGTTCCACCGGGCTCTCTAGTGATTAATATATCATAACCCTTCTCTTTAAAATATTTTTCTAATAACTTTATCTGTGTAGTTTTGCCTGATCCATCTGGTCCTTCAAAGGTTATGAATATTCCTTTCATAATATCCCTCTCTCTGCTCTATTCTATTACTTTTATAGTATTTAAAGACTCATCACTTGTTCCAATTACACTTATTCCTAAATTCTTTAATATCTGCACATATTCAATTATTTCTTCGCTGATTACCTCACCAGGGCAAATAAGGGGAATCCCTGGTGGATATGGTATAATATATTCTCCACTAATCCTTCCACGGCTCTGTGCAAGCTCTACACTTTTTTTCCCGCTGTACACAGCTTCTCTAGGTAAAACTCTCATCTTAGGTATTTCAAAACTAAACTCAGGAAGTTCAGTCTTTCTATGGGGAATCTTTTTATCATCATGTATCGATCTTAAAGCCCTAGAAAGCCTACTAAGATCATTCCTATCATTGGCTATAGATGTAACTGCTAATACATTATATATATCGGCCATTTCAACCTGTATATTGTACTTTTTCCTTAATATTTCTTCCAGTCTAGTACCCTCTATCCCTAAACTTTTCATATTAATCGTTAGCTTAGTTACGTCTATATCCTTTACACCATATTTTCCTATAAGTTCTTTAGAAACTAGGCTTAACCCTTCTATTTCTTCAATTTCTTTTGTAAAATCATTAATACTTTTAATAAGCTTCTCCATCAAGAAATTTCCTTCTTGCACTAATATGGTCATGGCCATATCAAGTGATGCCATGAGCAGATAGGATGGACTGCTGCTTTGATTTAATGTTAGCATGACCTTAAGCTTATCGATGTCTACTCTTCCATCTCTAACATGTAGCATAGAGCTCTGGGTAAAGGAAGGTAATGTCTTGTGAGTACTCTGTACGACCATGTCCGCACCTGCATCTAAAGCCGATATGGGAAGCTTATCGCTTAACTTAAGATGGGAACCATGGGCTTCATCTACAATCAGTATTTTATTGTATCTGTGTACCGTCTGAACTATCTTTTCTATATCACTACATATTCCATAATAATTTGGATATGTTATAATAACTGCCTTTGCATCGGGGTTCTCCTTAATAGCCTCTTCAATTGACTCTGGAGTAACTGCCATACTTAGTAATAAACTTGAATCCACCTGTGGTTTAACATAGATCGGAGTCACCCCTCCAAGTATCATTCCGCTAACAACTGATCTATGGCAATCCCTTTGTACTATTATCTTATCACCAGGATTTGTCACGGCCATTATCATAGATATAATACCGCATGTAGTACCATTTACTAAGAAGAATGTATGATCTCCTCCATAAAATGCCTCAGCTCTTTTCTGTGCTTCTTTTATTATACCCTCTGGAGCATGTAAATTATCTGATCCCGGTATTTCTGTTATATCAAACTGACCGATGTTATTATTAATATTCAAATTATATTTTTCGAAAATTTTCCCATTTTTATGTCCTGGAACATGAAATGAAACCATATTTCTTTTTGAAAGCTTTAATAATTCATTAAATATTATGGGCCTTTTCAATAAATTTTCCCTTCCTTTCAAGTAGTTTCACAAATATTTAAAATATTGCAATTTTTTTGTAAGATTTGGGAATAATCTTAATAGGTGGAATAATCCTTTCACACTTATAATTATGCTGTAAAGGTTCAATTACAACTATTAATTTATACATATCAAAAGTCTTCTAAACCATTAAGTAGTCATATATGCATAAATTAAGTTTCACTATTTAAACCCTATATATCTAATCTAGGTATCATTTTTTATATGTTCTCATTATATCTTAAAGGAGGGTGTAAATGAAAGGTTATACTCCAATAACTACTTTAAAAGATTTTATTTATATATACTCTGCCTACAAAAGCGATTCGGAGATTGCTTATTTGTTTGACATAAGTGAAAATGACATAAAGGCAGTCAGAGAAGAGTTTTCTAAAGAAGTTGATGATATACAATTAAAGGTTTAATATGATTATAGTAGAGTGTCTCAGGATGACGAATTTATGCGTTATCTAAAATTCAGGCGACTTGGCACGTATACTATAGAGATTCAAGTAGAAACTTCAACTTATAAAGGTACAAAACTCTTAGGAACTCTGAGTATTTGTACCTTTATAAATTGAGTTTTACTAAGAATTCTATACAACTAGCCAAACCGCCTGAATTTCAACCCCTTGAAACTCTGGGCTGAACTTATGAGATGTCTTTGTGAGACAGCCCTTTATTTTCTTCAATTTTTTCAAGGTTGCGATTTAATGCACTTAAAAATGCTTCGTTCGGTTCTAATATGACTCTACATAGCCTACCATCTTTCAAAAACTCTACTACATACCAATTATTTTTGTTATTTCCTGTAACAAATTTATATTCTCTTATTTCTTTATCATGATCATTTAACTCTTTATATGGCTTTATATATTTAATATCCTTTGGTTTAATATGAAAAAATATATGATTTGCCCTTCCTATAACTCTTTCTACCATTAATTCATCTTCAATTATCCTATAGTTATAATAAGCTAAATTTTTGTATATTATCCTTCCACAAATAGTACTGCATAGTAAGAGAGCTCCTAGTGCTGCTAAGCTTCCAAATGAAGCTCCATATCTACTAAAAATATCAGTAGCTATATTCGTTACTATAACCGATATAATAATCATAGCTAATATCTTCCAAAAGCTTATGTTCTTATTCTTTACAGTCTGTTTAAGTATCGGTGACATAGAAAAACTCCCTACTTAATTTGATACTATCATATTATCATTATTCATTGATAATTACAATAAAAATGGAGACCCTCAGTTTTCCATTTTTGGATAGTATCTTTTTTACTAAGATGTAGGGTAAATTTTTTCTGGAGGAAATACTCCCGAATAAAGATTTACAAACATCAAGTCCCTTTGTTTGGACCAGATTTTTCTTCAAAAAAAGACCTCAAAAAAAAATAATCTACATACATAATTAATGTAGATTATTTTGCAATCTTCATATACTCTTTTCCATAATGGTTATTTATGGTATTATTAGTTTTGGATGACTTTTTCTTTAGTTTCATTACATCCGACATAGTAGTTTTTATAATGTAATATTCTATATATATAATTGGAATACATAACAATACTAAAAATACTATCCTAAGTGATGTTTTTAATATATCCATAGCTCACCATTCCTCTTAATTTCTGTTACATATATCTATTCTATATTTATTTGATTTTTCCTTCATCGAAATCTTAGTTCTTTTGTACTATTTCTTCTAGTTTTGTCTTTTCATGTAGATTGCATCGGCTAAAAACACATTATGTAGTTGTTGATAAAGTTATCAAATACCATATGTATTCGACAGAATTGTGGAAAAATTGTGAATAAGTTAAATTTCAACCTTATTTTTTTTGTGTATTATATAGTTTGCTACTAGTTTACAAGGATTTTTATGTTTATCCACAATTACAGAGATTCAAGTAGGACTATTAACTCATACATGCCCAAAACTCTCAAATCCAATGAATATTTGTTTATACATAAACCTAAATTATTCATGTATTATAAAAAAAGCCACTTAAAAATTTTAATTTTCAAGTGACTTTTTCTGATCTATTTATATTCTTTGCATTAATTCTTCCCTGAGAGATTCAAATCCAGGTTTTCCAAGAAGTGCAAACATATTTTTCTTATAGCTTTCAACCCCTGGTTGATCAAATGGGTTTACGCCTAAAAGATATCCGCTTATTCCACAAGCCTTCTCAAAGAAATATATTAACTTTCCAAAATAGTATTCATTCATCTCTGGTATATTGATTATTATATTTGGCACACCTCCATCTACATGAGCAAGAAGTGTTCCAGTAAAAGCATTTTTGTTAACGAAATCCATAGTCTTTCCACTTAGATAGTTTAAATTATCAAGATTGGCTTCATCCTCTACAATCTCAATATCTTCCTTCGGGCTTTCTATATTTAGAACTGTTTCAAATAAATGTCTTCTTCCATCCTGTAAATATTGACCCATTGAGTGAAGGTCAGTTGAAAAATCTACTGCCGCTGGGAATATCCCCTTTCCATCCTTTCCTTCACTTTCGCCATAAAGCTGCTTCCACCATTCTGATATGTAGTGAAGTGATGGTTCATAATTTACTAACACCTCTATCATTTTTCCTTTGTTGTAAAGTACATTTCTTATAGCTGCATATTGATAACAAGGATTTTTATCAAAGTCTTCCTCCATGTACTCTTCTCTTCCTGCCTTAGCACCTTCAATCATACTATCTATATCAATTCCAGCTACTGCTATTGGAAGCATTCCAACGGGAGTAAATATCGAAAATCTTCCGCCTACGTCATCTGGTATAACAAAAGTCTCGTATCCTTCCTTATTAGATAATTCTCTTAAGGCACCCTTGCTCTTATCAGTTGTCGCATATATTCTTTCCTTTGCGCCATCCTTACCGTATTTCTCTTCCATATATGCCTTTATAGCTCTAAAGGCAATTGCTGGTTCTGTTGTTGTTCCAGATTTAGATATTACATTTATGCTGATATCCTTACCTTCAATAGCATCAAATAAGTGTTTTAAGTAAGTTCCACTTATATTATTACCAACAAAGTAAACTTCAGGTCCATTCTTCTTATCCCTTGCCAACATGTTATAAAAGGAATGCGAAAGTGCTTCAATAGCTGCTCTTGCTCCCAAGTATGAGCCGCCTATTCCTATTACTATGAATACTTCCGAGTTGCTTCTTATTTTTTCAGCAGCCTTTTTTATTCTTCCAAACTCTTCTGTATCGTAGTTTACTGGGTAATCAATCCAGCCTAAAAAGTCATTTCCTGCTCCAGTTTTATTTTGAAGCATTTTATGAGCCTCTAAAACAGACTCCTTTAAATATTCCATTTCATGGTTCTTTGTAAATGCATTTGAATAATCCAAATTAATGTTTTTCATTATTACCCTCCAAAATTTCAAATTATTTTTCATGGTTCCTCATGAGTTTAATTTCGCAATTATAGTCATGCTACCTTAAAACCGAAAATAAATTTTACTGAAATAATGAACGCTTCTACATTCTTTCAGTAAAATTTGTTAATCCTTAAATTAGCATTACTTTATATCATATGTGTTACTCTGGACTTTAATTCATGTTTAGTTTTTTAATCTTTTTATACATTATGCTTTCCAAGCATTGCAGCTCCAATTATTCCTGCATCATTACTTAACTCAGCTAGCACTATATCACCAACAGGTAAAGTCTTAAAATATTTATTCTTCAAAACCTCAGCCCTAACCTTATCTAATAGAAATGTTCCAGCCTTTGAAATTCCTCCTCCAAGAACAAAAATTTCAGGGTCTATTACAGAAGTAATGTTCATAATACCTATTGCCAAATACTTTACTAGTCTATCTACAGCTTTGTTGGCAAGTTCATCTCCTCTAATAGCAGCATGAAAGATTATTTTCCCATCTAGGTTATCAATATTCCCATTTAACTTCTCAGTCATTATTGTTTCACTATTTTCTTCATTTATTAACTTCTTAGTATAATTAATAAGGGCTGTGGACGATGCAAAGGTTTCTATACAACCATTTCTTCCACAATTGCAATCATAATAATTTTCTCCAACTATCATATGTCCGATCTCTGATCCTACACCATTAGATCCCGTATGAATTTTACCATCTATAATAACTCCTCCGCCGATGCCGGTTCCAAGGGTCATGAACACTCCATTTTTCTTATTTTTCATAGCTCCTGCCTCATACTCTGCAAGGCCAGCTAGGGTAGCATCATTATCAATAAAAACCGGAATACCTAGTGCTTTTTCCATAGGTTTTTTTAAGGGCACCTTTCTCCAGTTTAAATTAACGCACTCAATAACATCACCTGTTTTAGGGTCTGCTAAACCCGGTATACCTATACCGATTGCTTTAACTTCTTCCTTTGTTTTTCCAGAGTCCTTAATAACCTCAGAAATTAGATCAATAATATCCTTTATAATAGCTTCTGGCTTTCTTTCACTTCTTGTTGGCACAGATTTTTGATGCTTTAACTGACCTGATTCATCAACTATTCCAACGGCAATATTTGTTCCACCTAAATCTACTCCTATGAACACAGTTTTCGATCCCCTTTCTTATTAGTTCTGATTAATTTATATTATTTCTATAGTTAAATACGCTATATTATTATTTCTATATCTTTTACTTTAAGTATAACCCATAGAATTACGTTTTTCAATATACTTTATAAAGTTACTTTAATAAGTTTTTGCAAAAAAATAGAAGCGATGGCCTCGCTTCGAGTTGTGTGCAAATTAAGATTTACTTAGAACTCTCTATAAAAAGAGTTTTTCTAGATATTTTACTACCCCATCCTCATCATTACTTTGTATCACTTCGTTTTGTGGTAGAGCTTTTTTAAGCTCGTCATGGGCATTTCCCATTATTATGCCCTTCCCTACAAGCTGAAGCATTTCAAAATCATTTAATCCGTCGCCAAATGCAATTACTTCATCTAGACCGATGTCATACTGCTGCAACACACTTTCTAATGCTGCGCCCTTTGATATTCCAGATGCCATGATTTCTAAACAATGGGGTGTAGAAAAGGTTATATTTATTTTTTCAGGAATCATGTCTTCTATCTTTTCTTTTAGCATCACTAATTTTTCATGATCTTTGCAGATAAAAAATACCTTTGAAGACGAATACTCTTCTAATGCCTTAAAATCCATAACCTCATAGGTGAACCCAGACTCCTTATGAAATTCTTTGAACTTTTCATTTTCTATCTCTACAAACCATCTATCTCCTTGATAGATATTTGCATAAATCTCCTTATCAACTTCTATGTTTAAGATATCTCTAACCGTCTTCGCATCAATATCTTGGGCAAACAATTCCTTCCTACCCACATCATGCACCCTAGATCCATTCGATGTAATAAGTATTGTATCAAGCTCTAAATTTCTTCTAATATGCTCTGCATCCATATGATGTCTACCGGTAGCTATAAAGAACTTAACTCCCTTATTGACAATTTCTTTTATTACCTTCTTAGAATAGTCACTTACTTTATGATTACTGTTTAATAGAGTTCCATCTAAGTCTGAGATCACTGCTTTATATTTCATAAATAGTTCCTCTTTTCTCTATCGTTTTCTATGATTAATAAAGTATATACTATAATTCTTTTTCATTCAACATTAGGACCGAGTTATCCATGAAAAGTTTGGTTAAATAATATAGACTATAGATATATCTTATGTTAAAAGTCTGCAGAGAAAATCAAATATCACTTTCGATGTTTCTACTACACTATCTATCATCACATACTCATCAGCTGTATGAAAATTTCCACCATCGGGCCCAAATATATATGTGGGAATATTACTACGTCCACCTAGATAATTAAAATCACCGACTCCTGGAATATATGATTCTATACAAGCCTTTTCAGTTATACTAGATATACTACTCTTAATGGCTTCCGTATAGATGCTATCCTCTAGAACGATGTATGGATCATAACCTACGCAGTCCTTATGGGGAGCATTTCTAAAGCTAACAGAAACTTCACTTTTAATATTTGCCTTTTTTACAGCATCTATAACCTCTTTTTTAATTGTATCTCTATTCTCTCCTCTTACTACATGTCGATAGACTGTAAATGAAGCTTTTTGAGGAACACTGCATAATGCTCCACCACCTTCGAGTTTCGTAATGCAAATCGATCCCTTACCGAGCTTATCATCAAGTCTTAGCTCAGTTTTCTCTAATTCTAAAGCCACCTTAGCTGCATCGGTAACGGCATTTATGCCATCCTCAGGAGTGGCAGCATGGGCTGATCTTCCGAAGAAATTCACAGTATAGCTCCATCCTCCTAATGCTCCTAAGCATAAACATGGATACTTAACCTTGCAAAACCCATTACTTGACTCTGGTACAAGTGCCACATCAACATTATCAGTAATACCATCTAATATTAGTGAATCGGTTCCCAATCCAAATGGTCCTTCCTCATCGGATACAAATGTATATAGTATCTCTCCATTAAAGTCTAGATTAGTATTTTTAAATGCCTCTAAAGCAAGCATAATAGCTACAACACCAGCCTTCATATCAACTGCTCCAAGGCCAAAAAGTTTATTCCCTTCAATGGTTGCCTTTAATGGTTCCTTAGTCCATCCCTCACATATCTCTACGGTATCTAAATGTCCGTTAAGTAACACTACAATCCCTTGATTCTTCCCTTTAATTCTTCCAATAACATTAACTCCTTGATGATTGGTTATCTTATCCTCATAGTATCTGTGATACTCTACTGGAATATCCCTTTCTTTAAACCAACCATACACAAAATCCATGACTTTTTCTTCCCGAAGATAAGGACTGTAAATCTCTACTAAATCTCCTAAAAGCGCTTCTACCCTATTACGATTTATATATTTGTCAATATCTCTTCCCATTTCAGCACTTCCTTTCTGATATATCAATTAATAGTCTATCTTTCCTCAAGAAACTAAGCCCAGATTATTCGTTATGCAAATAACCTGAGCTAAGATGGTATTATATACTATGCAGTTTCATCGGTATTTATGGTGCGCTTTTTCTTTAGTTTAACATCTGGTTCTGAAGGCAACCCAAACAGTGGTATAAATCTATCTAATCCTGTTACTGTTAGAATTAGTATTGATGCTACTGCTATATATGCCATAAAATTCAACTTGATGATGTCAAAGGGTACAAAGTTATGAAGTGGATATACTGCATTGGCAATTCCTACATAGAATAGAACGAAACAGTGCCACGGTATTAATTGTGATCCATATACCCCTAACGCATCGGCAAAGGTAGCATTTCTTAATCTAAGCTTATACATGTCTTCTTCACTGGCCTCAACATTTTCATCGGTTATTGTTCTAATGATAGGACTGATAGTAACAATTTCTGCTGTTTCATCTCCAAAGGCTGCATTCCCTCCTAGGCAAAGCATTGCATTCCAGAACATAAGCTGTCTAACGTTCTTAGATATATTTACTATTCCCTTTACAAGGGGTTCAAAGGCATTCATACTGTTCATGATGGCCCCAAAGGCAGCAACCCACATCATCATAACTATGGACCAGCTTCCTGCATCGGAAAATCCTGTGTAGAGTAGATCTAGAAAACCAGTTAGAGAAGTAACTGTTCCCGCTGCAAAGCCTAAAATTAATGAAGATACTATTCCAGCGCCCAAACATATCATTGTTTGGAATCCCTTTACTGCCATCCCTATTACTATTATTAGTGGAATGATCATATAAATAGGAACTCCACCCTTAACCTGCTCTAGTAGCGTTACCGCCGACGCCCTTTCTTCGGCTAAAGCAGTCCATGCCTCCTGTGGAATTGAATTTATTGCTTCTACTGGGCTGCCAACTGTACTAGGAAGTCCCATGGATACTCCAACTATAAATATTACGATTGCTGTGATTAAAGCACAAAGTATTGACCAAACGCCCTGATGTCTTACTCTATGGATAATTTCTACTTTTTGCAGCCCTGAACTCAGTACCGTTGTATCTGAAATAAGTCCGATATTATCTCCAAAGCATGCTCCACCGGCTATTGAAGCAACTGTAAGCAAAACACTTCCACCGACTATATGATTTAACCACAAGAATACTGGAGCACATGCTGCAAAGGTTCCCCATGAAGTTCCAGTTGCAACAGAAAGTACACAGGTTACAAGGAATCCAACTACAGCTACGGTCTTTGCAGTTATACCCATGTTTAATGATAGGTTGATAATCGCTGCGCCAACTCCAGTAGCCATAAAGGATTCAGCCAATCCGTATGCAAACATTAATATAAAAAATACAATTACGATTTCCCTTACATTATTTAATGCCTTCTCTAATAGTTCTTTGAATTTATATTTTTTTATTATCATTGCAAGAATCGTTGCATAGGTTGTTGCAATAGGTGCAGCTATCAATACATCCATACCGCTAATCAATAACCCCGCAAGAACAAAAATAGGTGAAAACTTTAAAATTCCAACTAATATTGCCATTTTACTACCTCCTAATATTTATTTAACAAAATTCATGAATACGTTTTCCTATCATCTATGAATATCATGTCATTCTGATGCACTCCTCCCAAAGATTTATTCAGAATATTCTGTTATTTTTTTATGGTATTATTGCCTAAGGATGTTCCTTCTCTATTTACGTCATGGGTTCTTAAGAATGTTTATTAAATCCAAATTATTCATGAAAAATTCAAAACTACCTGCACCCTTCCAAACTTTTAATGAATAATTCGGGTTAAAGAAGAGATTTTGCTCTATTTTAGTTTCTTTATGAAAAGTATAAATAGGTTAACTTCTGTGAATGGCCTTATATATAAAGTATGTTGTTTGTATGAGAAGTACAAAGCATTAGGTGGGTAAAGATATTCTATATAAAACGTACTTTGTACTTCTCTTATATGGGAGTATTTAAAACCTCTTATAAAGAGTTATATGCTTATCTTATAAATTATCTGCTCTCTATAGCCTGTAATCACTCTTATATAGCCCCTTAGCATCTCATCTATTTTTATATCTCCCGTATCTACAAGGAAGGGATTGCCCCGTAGATTAATAATCTTTTCTTTAGTTGCAACGACAATGATATTGTCTTTTCCTATTCTTTCTATAACCTTTGGGCTAAGCTGCTGATTCCCTCTTCCAAATAGGTAACCCTGTCCTCCTATTGGT
Organism: Wukongibacter baidiensis; assembly: GCF_050888315.1. NCBI lineage: Bacteria > Bacillati > Bacillota > Clostridia > Peptostreptococcales > Caminicellaceae > Wukongibacter > Wukongibacter baidiensis. The sequence continues at coordinate 3,758,530 of NZ_CP138202.1, read as the reverse complement.
GTTATTACAAGCTTACATGGCTTATTTCCAATGTGCTTTAACAGCCTCTCCTCATTGACATCCGATGCTATAAGCTCTCTATTATATACTAAATCCACACCTATAAGGGTATATGGAAGCTTTAGGTTCTGCATAATAGGCCTCGTAGTTGACCCCGGACCAATTATATATAGGGTATCCTCCTTCATATTATCGATAACATCTAGTGAAATGGTATTTTGAGCAGCCTTTTCACTTAGAGGTGTACCAGCCTTGCGACTTTGTACATATCTTCTCTCAAAGGGTATATTTAGATATCCATATAGCCTTGTTTTTACGTTTCCATTTCTATAGGCATCTTCATCTATATCTAATACCTCTACTTCCTTAACTTGTTTTACTTTCCCCTCAAGATATAGCCTAGCTAACTCACCAGCCCTAATGGGACTCTGGGCGTAAACCGGTGAATGAATCTTTACTCCTGCAGGAATCCCTATTACAACCGTTTCCGCTCCCACTGCATTATAGATATCCCTAGCCGTTCCATCTCCCCCAGCAAAAATAATTAAATCAACCTTTTCTTCTAGCATTCTTTTCGCTGCATTAATCGTATCCTTTGAAATAGTTAATCTATCTGCAATATCTAATATTACCTCTGTTTTAAATCCCAGTTCTTTTGCTTCCCTTTCTCCCATATCACCGGAACATGTAAATATTTCTATATTATCACTAATATCCTTGAGGGCTTCAAGTGCCTTTTTAGCCCTTTCCGGGGCCCTTGGAAGGGCACCGAGCTCTATTGCTCTCTCGACTACCCCATCGGTGCCCTTAAGGCCAACTCTGCCACCCATTCCAGCAATGGGATTTACAATCAGCCCTAGTTTCTTCATTCCTATTACGCTCCTGCACATTCAGCTTCTGTTTTCTTCAAATAGCTTCTCCAAGTAATTGCCCATTCATTAGGATCATCCAAGCCTGATTCATCAACTTGATGGGTAACACTGCAATGGGGTGCAGTTTTAATTATTTCTGGATTTTCATAGGCTTCATTAAATATGTGCTTTAGGGTTTCTATATATTCATCAATATCTGCCTTTGAAGGAGTTTCAGTCGGCTCTAAGGTTATAGGTTCAGGAATGTAATATGGATGGTGACTAGTCCAATAGTGCATACCGAAATCCATCATCCTTCGTTGAATATCTCCCGTAGTAACTCCCGTATCCTTTGCCAGTTTTTCTATTGTATATCTAACTTGTTCTATACGCTGAGTTTCTGTCACATATGGTGCTGATACACATTCAAGCTCCATAAGTTTCTTATACAAGTAGTTGTTATTTAGTACAGCAATTTTTGCTACTTGATACAGTCCTTCTGCTCCCATACTCATAATCCAAGCATAGGATTTTAGAACAACCGGTGCTACACCATTAAATAGTCTAACCTTTCCAATGCTATATGGATTATCAACGATTTCATAATTTAAGAAATATTTACTTCCATCGTAATCAATAAGTGGAGCTGGTAAATATTTTACTAATTCCTCTCTAACACCTGTTGCTCCTGTAGCTGGACCTCCACACCCGTGAGGTGTCGAGAAGGTCTTATGGAGGTTGAAGAAGCACATATCAAATCCAGCTTCCTTTGCTCTAGTTACACCTAAGAGCCCATTGGCATTAGCTTGGTCATAACCGCATAGTCCTCCAAATTGATGAACTAAATCTGTGAATTCCTGCACTCTTGAATTGTATATACCTGTATCCTCTGGGTTAGCCACAAAAAATGCGGCAGTTCTTTCACTAACAGCTTCCTTAAAGGCTTCAAAGTCTGGCTGTCCGCTTTCATCAGGATGTATGTGAATGATTTTATAACCCTTAACGGCTGAAGCCGCTGCATCGGAAGGATGAGAATATATCGTTGTTATTATCTCATCCCTTGTATCAACTTCTCCCTTTTCTTCAAAATAAGCTCTTACTATTGAAGCCATAGTTAGTATACCTTGACTTCCACCGCTTGGCTGGAATGTAAATCTATCCATACCAGATATTTCTCTCATGCAAAGATCTGTCTTGTGCATAACTTCTAATATTCCTTGTATTGTGCTCTCATCTTGAAGAGGATGTACTTCAGTTATTCCAGGCATTCTAGATAAAAATTCATTAACCTTTGGACTATACTTTACCGTACAAGTCCCCTGTCCAATCTCTATATTAACATCTGCTCCTAGGGTTTCCTGGGATAAACGCATGAAGTGTCTTAATACTCTAGACTGAGAAACCTCCGGTAGATTAGCTGCCTTTTTTCTTTTCATATTTTCAGGTATCTTAGATACTCCATCGCCTACTTCTGCTACTATTTCTTCTTCTGCCTTTGGAACTAATACTCCACGTTCTCCCTTTTTGCTTAATTCAAATATAATCGCTTCATCCCACTTGGCTTGGTGAAATCTTCTTACTTTATGGCTTCTATCTATTCTCTTCATCTATATCCTTCCTTTCCATAGATAATTAACACTAAGGTCTACTGTCCTACAACTTCTTCTATAGCCGCTATCATTTTATCAATATCTTCCTTAGTATGGATTTCAGTTACACAATATAGTGCACTTTGCCCGAGCTCTGGAAAATCTGACGATAAGTCCTTTCCACCAAAGATTCCCTTTTCCATTAGAAGTTTGTTAATTTCCTTTACGGTTTTTCCCGTACCATTAAAGTCCACAACAAATTCTTTGAAGTTAACTGCACTAAATAGGGATCCTTTAACGTCCTTAATTTCGCTTAATTTCTTCATAGCATATTGTGATTTTTGCATAACGGTTTGGCCTAGTTCTTCCATACCCTTAGGTCCCATTGTTGATAAATATACGGCTGCGGTAATTCCCCATAGTGCCGACTGAGTTCCAACATACTCTTTTCCATGCTCTCTATGGTGTCCAAAGGATGTTCTATCATAAGCAACATCTCCAAATCCATACTCTCCTTCTACAGAAGTAGGTGCAATTCCGAAGAGGCGTGAAGGGAATTCCATTACATACTCTTCTTCATCACGGGTGGCCATGAAGCCTGACTGTCCTCCACCGTAGTTCATATGCATGCCTAAGGGTTGTAAATCTCCACATATAATGTCAGCACCATACTCAGACGGTGGTGCTAATACACCCAATGAGCTTGGATCAACGCATACTACACTTATAGCTCCTAATCCGTGGGCTATGTCTGAAATTTCCCTACCATTTTCTTCTATAAATCCTAGGAAGGACGGATTTTCAAAGTATACTGCTGCAGTTTTATCGGAAATTTTATTTTTTAAATCATCTAAATCCAATTGTCCAGTTTCTTTGTTAAAATCTACCTCAACAAGGGTCATATCAGGAGAACAATAATTCTTCATTATTAAGTACTTTTGTCTATCCATAAGCTTTGGAACAAGCACTTCTTTTCTTCCTGTAATTCTTGAAGCCATTCTTGCGGACGTAGCAGCTGCTTGAGGTCCATCCATAGTTGGAACGTTCACTACATCCATATCTACTAGCTCTGCCACTAAACTTTGATACTCAAACAGGGTCTGGAACCTTCCATGATCGTTATATGGCTCTCCACCATAGGCAGTTAGGAATTCACCCCTTGAATTTATTTCATCACATATAGCAGGTACATAATGCTGCCAACACCCTGCTCCTAAAAAGTTAATATATTCTTTGCATGTCTTGTTTTTGTTTAATAATCCTTCAACGTGTCTTCTCAGTTCATACTCTGAGCCAAAGGCCTTTGGCAAATTCATGTTTTCTTTAAGCTTTATTTCTTCTGGCACTTCTACATGAAGGTCTTCTAAACTATTTAATCCCAATTCCTTTAACATTTCTTCCTGTACCGCTGGTACAGAATTCGGTATATATGGATGACTTTCAAAACCTTTTATAGCCATAAGTAATTCCCTCCTATATGATAAGTAAATATGTTCCTACGCTATTCCTCCACCATCAACAACTAAAGCGGCTCCTGTAACCCAGCTAGAAAGATCACTTGCAAGGAATAGTACTGCATTTGCAATGTCCTCTGGCATCCCAATTCTTTTCAGTGGTCTATCTATACCACATTCCTCTAGATATTCATCCCTGCTCTTTTCATCTACAACTATTCCAGTTTGTACTCCTTCATCCCTGAGCATTGCTGTATCTGTATCTCCTGGATTAACGCTGTTTACACGGATGTTTTGTGGCCCATGATCTATAGCCATTGCTCGGGTTAAGTTAACAATTCCACCCTTCACTGCACAGTAGGCAGCAGCCTGATCTCCGCCCTTTAATCCCCATCCAGAGCCGGTATTGATAATACTTCCTCCGCCACCTTCTGCCATTACAGGGATAACAAATTTAGATAGTAAGAACGTTCCCTTTAGTCCCACATCCAAGACAAAGTCCCATTCTTTTTCTTCTAGTTCTACAACAGTTTTTCTAACGGTTACTCCTGCATTGTTGAATAAAATATCTATACGACCAAAATTCTCTTTAATATCCTTTACTGTATTTTTTACCTCACTGCTTGAAGTGACGTCACATTTGTAAAACTGTGCTACTTTTCCTGCTTCTCTAATTTTTTCAGCCTCTTCCTCACCCATTGGGTTAACGTCAAGCATTGCTACTGCCGCTCCGTGTGCTGCTAAAAGCTGGGCTGTCCCTAGTCCAATACCTGAAGCTGCGCCTGTAATAACTGCAACCTTACCTTCCAGCGATAAAAAATCTTTTCTTTCTAACATCTTTAATCCCCCTAACTCTAGAGAATTCCTAGTGAAACTTAGCTTATACATATCAAAATATCCGATATTTCTAGGGAATATCATCACTCCCGACAGCTGGAACTAGTACAACGCGCTAAATTAAGCCTTCACTGGAGTCTCTATATATTAAAAAATAATCAACATCCTTCTAAAAGATATTCGTTAACTACTACTCACCTCCATTTAAAATGTAGTTCTTTTTACTTCTTGCTTTTCTATATAAGCATTTTCTATGCCAATGTGTTCAAGTTAGAAAATATTTTTTTAACTTATTCTCTTCTCCGCCTATTTTCAACACTTTTAATTTAATAAATTTTTAAATTATAATAAATTAATTCTTCTTCGATTTACAGCATTTTAAATATTTCAAAGTTTCCCAAACACAAATTGTCATTTATGTCATTTTATTTGTCAAATTTGTCAGTATATTTTATAATTAAAGATAGTATTTATAATAATTTTATTTGAGGTGTTTTAGATGCTTCCACTTATGGAGTTCAGAAGTGATTTACAATCTGTCATTGATGTTATCAGTAACTTTATCAAGGTTGATGCCGCTGTATTTGATACACAAAGCCAATTAGTCACAAGCACGGAATCCTATTTACATCATAAAGGAAAGGCTGTACATGCACCATCAATAAAGGAGGTTCTCATTAATGGCAATGTTTTAGTGAATAAACCGGGCTATATGAAATCCTGTATTGGCTGTAGATTTAGAGAACATTGCCCTGCAACCATCGAAATCCTAAGTAGTATCAAGATTGGAGATGAGCCAATCGGAGTCATCACCTTGACCTCTTTTTCAAAGGAAGGTCATGATAGAATAACAGAGGACACCCATCATTACATCGAAGTTCTAAATATAGTTACAAAACTTATTTCTAATATCGTTTTTCAAAAACATAGAAAAAATGAGTTTGAGAGCTTAGAAAAAACTCTTCAAGGTGCTTTAGATTTGTCAGCTGACCCTTTGTTGACAATTGACAGCAATGGTTTAGTAACCCACATCAATTCTTCAGCCCTTAATCTATTTTCCTTTTGCAACTTTTATACAAAATCTATATTTCAGCTATTCCCCCAAAAGACGATTGACAAAATATTAGGTGGCCATAGCATTATAAATAAACGTGTAAAGATCAATAACTTTTACGCCAACTTTTCCTCAACACCTATTAAAACCGATGGCGTTTTTACCGGTTCGGTCATACATATAAGTCAAAAGAAACTATTTTCACTAAATAAAAAGAACTCTATTGATGTTGAGCCGAGCATCTCTCTAGCCAGTATAAAAGGAAGTAGCCAAATAATACAAAACCTTAAAGCCAGGGCAAAAAAAATAGCAAATAGTTCTTCAACTGTATTGATAACTGGTGAAACCGGTACAGGTAAAGGTCTTTTGGCTAAGGCTATACATCATGTAAGTAATCGTTCTAATGGACCCTTTATTTCTGTTAACTGTGCCAGTATACCTGAAACCCTTTTTGAAAGTGAACTTTTTGGATACGAGGATGGTGCTTTTACAGGGGCTAAAAAAGGGGGAAAGCCTGGACGTTTTGAATTAGCTTCAGGCGGCACCTTATTTTTAGATGAAATCGGTGAAATGCCTTTGCCTATGCAGGCTAAGCTTTTAGGAGTATTACAGGAATTTTCCTTTGAAAGAGTGGGGGGTATTACTTCTATTCCAGTAGATGTACGGGTCATAGCTGCAACGAATCAAAATATCGAGGAAATGGTTCAGAAAAAAGAATTTAGATCGGATCTTTATTATCGTCTGAATGTTATTCCCATAGATCTGCCCCCTTTGAAGTTGAGGAAAAGCGATATCAAAGATTTAGCCCTTGAGTTTCTAAAGCAGTATAGTTTAAGACTTAATAAAAATATACTTGAGTTTTCTAATGATGTTATGTCCTTGTTCACCTCCTATGACTGGCCTGGAAACATCAGAGAGCTCCAAAATATAGTTGAGTATTGCGTTAATATTGAGGAATCAGAAGCCATAACTTTAGATAGCCTACCTGAAAGATTCTTAAGAAATAAGATCCATAGTGAAAATAAAATTAAAGAAAAGGTCCAAAATACAGAATTGGAAGCAATAATAGCTGCATTAGATAAGTACGGTTGGGATGTTAAAGGAAAAACTGCTGCAGCCAAGGAACTTGGTATTGGTGTGCGTACCTTATATAGAAAGTTAAAAAATGGAGGTGTGGGCGTTTCATAATGGCGAATTTCTGAAACACCCTGAGGCTGAACTCATAAGAAACCTTTATGAGACAGCCTCCACCCTCTTTCTAAGTTTAAAGTCTTAGAATCAATTCTCTATCCATAGATACTTTCTAGCTAAAAAATATAAAATATAGCCTTAATCTTAGAAGTTTAACTTATAACCTATTGTAAGACACCGTTACCTCTACTTACCTAATTTATTTACAACGCCCTTTTGTAATTCGTCCATGGTAGCCTCCACTTCGGCTCCCTTCAATGTAATCCGGGCTTGAGCATCTACAACTAAATCATTAACTTCAGCAAAGTTCTCCGTAAAGTTTAGTCTAGGAACTTCTTTACCAGCTTCGGTAAACAGTTTCCATATTTTTTGACCATTAAAGTACTCTACTTCTGAATTAAAAATAGGATCTGAGTAGCTTGGTATATAGGATGGGTACAGTCCATAGTCCGAGAACCCTTTGATTACTGAGCCTTTATCGGTCATAGCAAACTTTACAAATTCCACGGCAGCTCTTTTGTTTTGTGATGCCGATGGTATTACTATATTAGAACCGCCATTTACAGCACCGATCTTTCCTCCTGCTTCAGCTAAAGGCAATTCCATCACGGCCCATTTGCCACTTAAGTTGTCACATTCATCCTGTAGTGTCCCTGCCCACCAAACGGCATTCACAACAGTAGCTACCTTTCCTTCCTTTGTACATGTTACTAACCCGTCCCAGTTAACATTGTCATAGGTGATATTTGCATCATACATCTTTTTAACAATTGTCATAGCCTTAACGGCTGCCTCACTATCTAGTACGGTTTTACCCTCTCCATCAAAATAGAAGGCTCCTAGTTGGTTAAGGATAAGTCTAAATACTGTGTCATTCTTAGATACAGCTAATGGAAGCATCTTAACACCAATTTTATCTAATTTTTTTCCAGCCTCAATATAATCGTCCCATGTCTTTATATCCTCTGGCTTTACCCCTGCCTGTTCAAATAAATCTGTTCTATAAAATAGACCGCATGGTGCTGCATCCCAAGGAAAAGCCATTACCTTTCCATTTACAGTAACTTCAGCCATCTTCACAGGTAAGAAATGATCCTCTTCAACTACATCCGTCAAATCTACAAATCCTTTAGGAAACTTTGACGCATATAGAGGTACCCGTTCACCCTCTAATGATACAACATCGGGTAGTCCAGTACCTGATGCAAGACCAGTAAGCATCTTGTCATAGATTTGATCGGTACCCATGTCTTCAAATTGGAACTCTACATTAGGATGTATCTTCTTAAAATTCTCAGCTGCCACTTGAAGAGACTTTAAAGCAACATCCCAGCTCCATACTACAATTGTTCCTGACAATCCTTCTTCTTTACTCTCAGCCGCTCCCGAATTGCTGTCAGCAGTACTATTGTTTGCCGGCTCATCGCCTTGCCCACATGCAGCCAATGAAAATATCATCATGGCTACAAGTAAAATTGATACTAGCTTCTTAAATCTCATTCCTTCTCCCCCTAACTTTTATATTTTATAGCAATTAACCTATTGTACCAGTAAGCAACATCTCGATCTTTGATATCCTCAAGGACTTTTGATATTTCATTTGAGTGATTTTTATCCGACTTTTTTTTCCTTCAAAACTATATATAAAAACAGGCTGATTGCATGAACGAAAAGGAAATATTAAAAGTCCGCTGCTCAGGAACTAGCACAACAAGTAAAATCATAGTAGATCCTATACATTTAATTCGATTAGAGGTCTAGCCCTTAACAGACCCTCCTAGCATTCCAGATATAAACTGCCTTTGGAATATTAGGAATATAACCATAATCGGTATGGTTGCAATTGTTGATCCAAACATAATCACTCCAAAGTCCTTTCTCTGAAGCCCTTCTAAAGCTGCTAAGGCCACCGGTAGAGTATACTTATCCTTTGTGCTTAAAATAATCAATGGCCACATAAAGTTACCCCATTGCGCCATAAAGTTATATATTCCGAGAGCTCCTATTGCAGGTCTCATAGTTGGTAGTACTATTTTAAAAAATATAGCAAATTCTCCACTTCCATCTATTCTTGCTGCTTCGATTAAGGAGTCTGGAAAAGAAATCATATTTTGTCTCATCAAGAAAATTCCGAAGGCATTTGCTAGAGATGGTACTATTACGGCTTGATATGAATTTTGCCACCCTATGCTGTTCATCATCTTAAATAGTGGAATAAGCAGTACTTGTAATGGAATCATTAAAGTAATAAGTATTATACTAAAAATGAGATTCTTTCCTTTGAATTCAAACTTAGCAAGGGCGTATCCTGCCATAGAGTGCAGCAACAGTGATAAAATAGTATAGATTATGGTAATAAATATAGAATTGAATAGAATTTTCATCACATTAAATCTATCATTGAGATTTTTATAATTGTTAACTAAATTAGATCCAAATATTAGTCTTGGTCTTTCTGTGAGTATTTCTTTATTAGACAATGTAGAAGATACGAACATCATATAGAATGGAAATAATGATATAAATACTACTGCAAATAACAATATATAGGTTATAATCTTTACTAATACTCCTGAGTCTCTGGGCTTTCTATTTACTTTAACCATTAGCTATCACTCCCCGCTATTTTAAATTGAATTAAGGAAAGTATTGCTATTATCCCAACAAGTATATAGCTCATGGCTGCTGCATAACCAAATTTGAGATACCTAAAGCCTTGATTATATAAATAATGAGCTACTGTAGTAGTTGCATTATCGGGTCCGCCATTTGTCAAGATATAGGCTTCATCAAATAATTGTAATGTTCCAATGGTAGAAGTTATGGCACAAAATAATATAATGGGCTTCATAAGAGGAAGTGTAATCTTCATAAATGTTTGAAATCTGTTTGCTCCGTCTATATCACATGCCTCATATATTTCATAGGGAATTCTCTGAAGGCCTGCTATCATAATTACCATATTATATCCTGTCCATCTCCATGTAATAGCAATCATTATTGAAGCCTTTGCACTTAAAGGTCTGCTGAGCCAATCTACTCCATGAAATCCAAGGGCTTTTAAGAAGTGATTTATTAGTCCATAGTCGCTATTTAACAATAACTTGAATATTAGTGCGTAGGCAACCAGTCCAGTGATGGCCGGCATAAAAATTGATATTCGGAAAAAGCCTTTGAATTTCAAGAATTGCTGATTTAATACTACGGCAAAGATTAATGCTAACATTATCATTATAGGCACTTGTATTATTAGATAAGTAAATGTGTTTTTTAGAGATTTAATAAATATTTCATCCTTAAATAACATTATATAGTTTCTGAGTCCAACAAAATTGTATTCGCCATATTTAAATTCCTTAAAACTCAAGAAAAGAGAATCTATTATTGGATAAATCATAAATATGCAAAATATTATTAGAATCGGTGATAAAAAATAATAGGGCGCAGTTTTTTTAGTAACTCTAAGATTTTTGATTGTTTTTATAATGTTATGTTTTAAACCCTCTTTCCTTTTTATATTCTCTTTACTTTCAATCATTTTCTAAGGCCCCTTTGTTATAATAATTCTTTACTCAATTCTATTTCTGAAACTTCTTCCTTTGAAAATGCCTTTAAAGCTATTGTAAATTCAAAGGGCTTAAGTTCCAGTTTATATTGAGGAAGCTGCTCCGGTCCCCAGCTCGCACTCCCCAGACCATTTTGCATATAATCTATATTAAATGATATAAAGTCTCTCTTCTTTAAATCAACAGTATGCTTAGCTTTTTCAAAATCTTCTGCTTCATAATAGTGGGCACTAAAGTTGATGGGCTCCTCTCCTACTACCAACAAACCCATTCCTCTCGTATCCGTTAAGGACACCCATTTCACATCGGTTCTATTACCGTTTTCCTGTGGGTATACATAGGGAGTATATAAGTCTTCAACATACTTCGTATATACACCAAAGGGATTTGCTTCCTTGCTATCACTATAGCTTTCTCCATCACCTCTTCCATACCAAGTTACATTTTCAAGGCTTTGATTTATTTTTGTTTTGAATCCGATTTTAGGAATCATAGAAGGTACTTCTCCATAGGGTTTCCCCTTTGTTTTAATTGTTATAACTCCATTTCCATTTATTAAATATGAGAAGTTACATTTCATTCCCCATTTAAAGGTTGGTGGTGCAATCTGGGCTTGTATATCTAGCTTGACCATATTGTCATATATCTTGTAATCTACTGAAAAAACTTTTTCCTGAAGTAGATGTAAAAGCTTTTCTTTCCATTCCTTTGAGACATGCATATCATTGTCTATCTGAGCTCGCCAAAAATTCAGTTTCGGCCCATCGATAATCAGATCCATCCCATTATATTTCCACTTTGTTATGTTTCCATAAATCTTGTGAAAAGCTACTTTAAAATTCATTCCGTTTATTATAATTTCATTGTTTTCCTCTTCAACGACTATAGGATTTTCATTTCTCTTATTGGGTTGATTTTTGCCTTCAAGTATTTTAAGCTGTGTCCATGCTATTTCGTGACCTACATCGGCCCATGATACCTTCCGATTTAAGACAAATGAAATATTCAGCCAATAATCATATCGCGAATCAATGATATCTGACATACTATAATCTAAGGTAATTTCTTTTTTCTTTTTGCTCCTAAAACCAGAAAGAGATGTACATCCTGATTTTAAAATCGTATCTTCTTTTGTAATATTCCATGTTAAAAGGCAGTGATCTAATGAGTTAAAATCATATAAATTATGGATTAAAAACTTTCCTTTATGTATATCCAATACCTCTACCCTTATAGGCTCAATGATTTTTTTTAACTCTATAAGTCCAGGGGATGGTTTTCTATCGGACATAACTAGACCATCGATTACGAAATTGGAGTTATTCGGTTCATCACCAAAATCACCTCCATAGGCAAAGTATTCATTACCTTTTTCATCCCTCTGCCTTATACCGTGATCAATCCATTCCCAGATAAAACCGCCTTGAAGTCTTTCATATTTATAAAAAGCATCCCAATACTCCTTTAATCCGCCAGGTCCATTACCCATAGCATGGGCATATTCACATATAATATGGGGCTTATCAATATCTTTAAGTTCTCCAAGCTTTATAAGGTCTTCAACCCTTGTGTACATAGTGCTAAAAACATCGCTGATCTCTGCTTCCCTATCCTCTTCATAATGTATAAGTCTAGTATCATCTATTTCTTTACAAACTTTAGCTGCTTCTACAAAGTTCCTTCCAAAGCCTGACTCATTACCTAAGGACCACATGATAATAGATGGATGGTTTTTATCTCTATGAACCATTCTTTCAGTACGGTCAACATAGACTTTTTGCCAATTTATATCATCACTAAGCATGCTTATATTTCCTATTAATTCAAATCCATTGCACTCTAGATCGGATTCATCAATAACATATAAGCCGAACTCATCACATAAGTCATAAAAGTCTGGACTATTTGGATAGTGGGCAGTTCTAACTGCATTAATATTATGCTTTTTCATCATGATAATATCCTGTTTCATTATTTCATAGGTCACAACTCTTCCTAAGTCTGGATGATGGTCATGCCTATTTACACCCTTCAACATTATAGCGGTGCCATTAACAGTTATCAGTCCATTCTTTATTTCTATTTTTCTAAAGCCTACTCTTTGAGATATAGTCTCAATAGTTTGGCCATTGCTATCCTTTAAAACAATAAGCAAATTGTATAGATTTGGGGCTTCAGCAGTCCACTTTTTGGGATCTTTAATATCGTATTTTATATTAATTCTTCTATTTTCTCCACCGTCTACATTGATCTCCGATACCTTAGCCCCCATTACTTTCGCATGAAACTCATCAAGTAATTCAAAACATACTTCATGATCTTTTATAACTTCAGTTTGGGAGTTGAGTATCTCCACGGTTACATCTAATTCTGCATTCTTATAGGCATCATCAAGGTCTGTTCTAACAAAATAATCAAACACATGAACAGATTCTCTACATATTAGAGATACATCTCTAAATATTCCACTTAGCCACCACATATCCTGATCTTCAAGGTAGCTTCCATCGGACCATTTATATACGATTACTGTTAAATCATTTTCATCGGCTTTTATAAGATCAGTTATGTCAAACTCAGAGCTCAATCTACTACCTTGGCTATAACCAGCCTCAGCTCCATTTATCCAAACATGAAAAGCACTGTCAACTCCCTCAAATCTTAAAATTACCCTTTTATTCTTCCAGCCTATTGGAATAGTAAACTTTCTTTTATAAACTCCCGTCGGATTTTGAGTAGGAACATTTGGAGGATCTATTGGAAACGGATAATGATAATCTGTGTAATGCATCTTATCATATCCTTCAAGCTGCCAATTACTAGGAACGTTAATTTTATTCCAGTTGTGGGTTGAATAATTTTTATCCGTACATTCCCTCGGTATTTCTGCTGGAGAATCGGCATAATAGAAATGCCATATGCCACTTAACAAGAGAAAAGAAGAGGACATACCTTTTTCATAGGTCAAAGCTCTATTTACATCATCATGTGGAACAAAAAAACTTCGACTTTTCATCCTATTTCTTTGTAAAACATCGATATTTTCCCAATCATTAGTACGGAATCTTAGCATATTCACTTGTTATCACTCCTTTCTAAAACTTCTACAAGGAAACTTTATCTATAATTCATTATGGTTGTTGATAGTCTGACATAGAAATATAGAACTTTTCTAGGTATTTTGAGAACTTACTTTACCACTACTCTGTCTAAATATTAATTTTGTAGGTATTGAAACCTTTATTCCTATGCACCTCTCATTCACCATTCGCTCTTTCATAGTACGTACAGCCATAATTCCCATTAGCTCAGTATTGGCTCGAATAGTTGTTAAGGCTGGCATAACAAACTCTGCAGTAGGTATATCATTACAGCTAACTATAGATACATCCTCCGGAACCCTTATTTCTTTTTCTCTCAACGCCTTTAATGCTCCAATAGCCATAGTATCACTTGCAATAAAAACGGCTGTAGGCATATCCTCTTGATCTATCAATCTTTTCATTGACTCATATCCTTGTTCGCATGAATATTGCCCTTCAACACATACATATCTTAAATCATATTTCTTTTCCTTATTCAAAGTTTCGTAATATATATGTTCTCTTATATCATGAATCTTTTCAGGAGAAGAATTGCTTAATACCTCATTATGAAGCTCTTTTCCACCAATAAATCCAATTTTATCATGGCCTGAACCTATTAAGTAATATATTGCCTCTTTAACGGTTCTTTCAAAGTCCATTAAAATAGAATCGGCAGATTCAATTTCAGGGTTAAAGTCCACAAAAACAATGTGCTCTATTTCCTCAAGTACATCATTACAATCTATTTTTTCGTACTGGGCCTGGCTCCCAACAACAATTAACCCTTTTAAGGAGTGTTTCTTTATATTTTTATTGTTCTCACAGTCATAAAACATCTCTATTATATTAAATCCAATCTGCATACTCTCTTCCTTTATGCTATGTCTTATAGATAAATAGTAGGGATCGTTAAGCTCTTCTCTTTGGGAATATAATAGCAAAAGTCCTACATTATGTTTTTGCTTTACTACTTGCTTCCTGTACTTGTTACGTTCCTTTCTAGTCTTGTATTGAAGCTCCTCTGCTATCTCAAGGATTCTCTGCCTAGTTTCATCAGATATTGATAGGTTTTTATCTTGATTTAAAGTCCTTGAAACAGTTGATATCGAAACCCCTGCTCTTTCCGCAATATCTTTTATTGTAACCATATTACACCTCACATCTTTAGTTTTCTGTACTCAACAAAAGAATTATAATTGCTCAAAATAAAATTTTAATCTATGTGAAAATTGCTTACAAATCTATGTCACGATTTCTATATTATAAAAAAGTCTTTTATACAGATTCTCAAGGTTAACTTTTTCTATATGAACTCTATATACATAACGCAAATTATATTTATCCACAGTTTAAGAAGTCTATAATTTTCTATATGTTATAAAATATTCGATCATCAATAAATAATTCCACTTTTTTACTAAAAATTTAATAAGTTTTACTAATAAAACTCCACTGTTTTTTACTAGTGATTTTTTACTTATTAATTAAAGATATTGTGTCTGATTCCCTAATTTTAAAAAATAATAGAACCTAGATATTTCTTATTTCAATATCATAAGTTGCAAAAAAAGAAAAAACCTGAAAAGAAAAATTCTTTTCAGGTTTCACTATTTACAAACTGGCAACGACTTACTCTCCCAGACGGCTGCCCGCCAAGTACCATCAGCGCTGAAGAGCTTAACTTCTGTGTTCGATATGGGAACAGGTGTATCCTCTTCGCTATTGCCACCAGATTTTTCGCTTTTAAGCGAATAAATGTCATTAATTTAATTTTAAGTTAGAGATAATAAATTACTTTATTCTCTCAAAACTGAACAATGGAAAGTATGGTCAAGTCCTCGACCTATTAGTACCTATCAGCTAAAGACATTACTGCCCTTACACCTTAGGCCTATCAACCAGATAGTCTTTCTGGGGTCTTAATCCATAATGGATGGGAAATCTTATCTTAAGGTGGGCTTCGCGCTTAGATGCCTTCAGCGCTTATCCCTTCCGTACATAGCTACTCAGCGGTGCTCCTGGCGGAACAACTGATGCACCAGAGGTACGTCCATCCCGGTCCTCTCGTACTAAGGACAGCTCCTCTCAAATTTCCTGCGCCCACAGCGGATAGGGACCGAACTGTCTCACGACGTTCTGAACCCAGCTCGCGTGCCTCTTTAATGGGCGAACAGCCCAACCCTTGGGACCTACTACAGCCCCAGGATGAGACGAGCCGACATCGAGGTGCCAAACCTCCCCGTCGATGTGGACTCTTGGGGGAGATAAGCCTGTTATCCCCGGGGTAGCTTTTATCCGTTGAGCGATGGCCCTTCCACTCGGAACCACCGGATCACTAAGCCCGACTTTCGTCCTTGCTCGACCTGTATGTCTCGCAATCAAGCTCCCTTCTGCCTTTGCACTCTTCGCGCGATTTCCAACCGCGCTGAGGGAACCTTTGGGCGCCTCCGTTACTTTTTGGGAGGCGACCGCCCCAGTCAAACTGCCCACCTGACAGTGTCCCAAGACCGGATCACGGTCTCTGGTTAGAACTTCAGTATTACAAGAGTGGTATCCCAACAACGACTCCGCACAAACTGGCGTCCATGCTTCTAAGTCTCCCACCTATCCTGTACATGCAATACCAAAATCCAGTGCCAAGCTACAGTAAAGCTCCACGGGGTCTTTCCGTCCTGCTGCGGGTAACCGGCATCTTTACCGGTACTACAATTTCACCGAGCCTACTGTTGAGACAGTGCCCAAATCGTTACGCCTTTCGTGCGGGTCGGAACTTACCCGACAAGGAATTTCGCTACCTTAGGACCGTTATAGTTACGGCCGCCGTTTACTGGGGCTTCGGTTCACAGCTTCGCATACGCTAACCACTTCCCTTAACCTTCCAGCACCGGGCAGGCGTCAGCCCCTATACATCATCTTTCGATTTAGCAGAGACCTGTGTTTTTGCTAAACAGTCGCTTGGGCCTATTCTCTGCGGCCACCTCGGGCTATTCACCCTAACGTGGCACCCCTTCTCCCTAAGTTACGGGGTCATTTTGCCGAGTTCCTTAACAGTAGTTATCTCGCTCGCCTTAGGATTCTCTCCTCACCTACCTGTGTCGGTTTACGGTACGGGCACCTTTTATCTCGGTAGAAGCTTTTCTTGTCAGTGTGGAATCAGCAAGTTCGCTACTTATTTTTCGCTCCTCATCACCTTTCAGGATTGCAAAGACGGATTTGCCTATCTCTGCTCCCTACGGGCTTGAACCCACTCAACCAACCGTGGGCTTTGCCTATCCTCCTGCGTCCCTCCATTCCTCAAACGATAAAGTGGTGGTACAGGAATCTTCACCTGTTGTCCATCGCCTACGACTTTCGTCCTCGGCTTAGGTCCCGACTTACCCTGAGCGGACGAGCCTTCCTCAGGAAACCTTAGGTTTTCGGCGGGTAGGATTCTCACCTACCTCTCGCTACTTATGCCAACATTCTCTCTTGTATAAAGTCCACTGCTCCTTACGGTACAGCTTCAGCCGATATACAATGCTCCCCTACCCCTGCCATACGGCAAGCCATAGCTTCGGTAACAGATTTGAGCCCCGGTAATTTTCGGCGCAGAGCCACTCGACTAGTGAGCTATTACGCACTCTTTAAATGAGTGGCTGCTTCTAAGCCAACATCCTAGTTGTCTAAGCAGCTCCACATCCTTTCCCACTTAATCTGTATTTAGGGACCTTAGCTGATGGTCTGGGCTGTTTCCCTCTCGACTACGAATCTTATCACCCGCAGTCTGACTCCCAGATAAAAGAATACGGCATTCGGAGTTTGATAGGCTTCGGTAGGCGGTGAAGCCCCCTAGGCCATTCAGTGCTCTACCTCCGTTTCTCTAAATCTGAGGCTAGCCCTAAAGCTATTTCGGGGAGAACCAGCTATCTCCGAGTTCGATTGGAATTTCTCCGCTATCCACAGGTCATCCGATAGCTTTTCAACGCTAAACGGTTCGGACCTCCACGAAATTTTACTTTCGCTTCATCCTGCCCATGGATAGGTCACCCGGTTTCGGGTCTACGGCATGCAACTAAATTCGCCCAGTTAAGACTCGCTTTCGCTGCGGCTCCAGACCAAAGGTCCTTAACCTTGCTGCATACCGTAACTCGTTGGCCCGTTCTACAAAAAGTACATGGTCGTTCATATAAAGAACTTCCACTGCTTGTAGACATAGGGTTTCAGGTTCTATTTCACTCCCCTCCCGGGGTTCTTTTCACCTTTCCCTCACGGTACTATCCTCTATCGGTCACCAGGTAGTATTTAGCCTTGGGAGGTGGTCCTCCCAGCTTCCCACAAGGTTTCACGTGCCTCGTGGTACTCTGGAGTAGTGCCAAGGATCTTCTTCTTTCACCTACAGGACTTTCACCTTCTGCGGTGGGCCTTTCCAGACCTCTTCGGTTAGAATACCTTCCTCTTTATGGCTCTATCCACAACCCCTAAAGCCGTAGCTCTAGGTTTGGGCTCTTCCCCTTTCGCTCGCCGCTACTGAGGGAATCGATTTTTCTTTCTCTTCCTCAGGGTACTTAGATGTTTCAGTTCCCCTGGTTGCCTCCAACTGCCTATGTATTCAGCAGAAGGTATCTAAGGTTTACTTAGATGGGTTTCCCCATTCGGAAATTCCCGGATCAAAGCTTGCTTGCAGCTACCCGAGACTTATCGCAGCTTACCACGTCCTTCATCGGCTCCTGGTGCCAAGGCATTCACCCTATGCCCTTAATAACTTGACCATTATATTAGTCAATAAAACCTTTTTACAAAAGTTAAATTAACTCAGTGAAATTGCTTTTATAGCAATTCTGTTTCTCTCCATTGTTCAGTTTTCAAAGAACAAAATTTGAATGTCCTTAGACATTCAAAACTAAACAGTGTAAGGTTTTCTCCTTAGAAAGGAGGTGATCCAGCCGCACCTTCCGATACGGCTACCTTGTTACGACTTCACCCCAGTCATTGATTTCACCTTCGGCAGCTTCCTCTTAAAAAGTTAGATAGCTGACTTCGGGTGCCCCCAACTCCCATGGTGTGACGGGCGGTGTGTACAAGACCCGGGAACGCATTCACCGCGACATTCTGATCCGCGATTACTAGTAACTCCAACTTCATGTGGGCGAGTTGCAGCCCACAATCCGAACTGGGACTGGCTTTTTGGGATTCGCTCCAGATTACTCATTCGCTTCCCGTTGTACCAGCCATTGTAGCACGTGTGTAGCCCAGAACATAAGGGGCATGATGATTTGACGTCATCCCCACCTTCCTCCGGTTTGTCACCGGCAGTCTCTCTAGAGTGCCCAGCTTAACCTGCTGGCAACTAAAGACAAGGGTTGCGCTCGTTGCGGGACTTAACCCAACATCTCACGACACGAGCTGACGACAACCATGCACCACCTGTCTCCTCTGTCCCCGAAGGGAAAGGTACGATTAAGTACCGGTCACAGGGATGTCAAGTCCTGGTAAGGTTCTTCGCGTTGCTTCGAATTAAACCACATGCTCCGCTACTTGTGCGGGTCCCCGTCAATTCCTTTGAGTTTCAGTCTTGCGACCGTACTCCCCAGGCGGAGTGCTTAATGCGTTAACTCCGGCACCGAGGGTGTGAACCCCCGACACCTAGCACTCATCGTTTACGGCGTGGACTACCAGGGTATCTAATCCTGTTCGCTCCCCACGCTTTCGTGCCTCAGCGTCAGTTGCAGTCCAGAGAGTCGCCTTCGCCACTGGTGTTCCTCCTAATATCTACGCATTTCACCGCTACACTAGGAATTCCACTCTCCTCTCCTGCACTCAAGCCATACAGTTCCAAAGGCTTACTACGGTTGAGCCGTAGCCTTTCACCTCTGGCTTATTTGGCCGCCTACGCACCCTTTACGCCCAGTGATTCCGGATAACGCTTGCCCCCTACGTATTACCGCGGCTGCTGGCACGTAGTTAGCCGGGGCTTCCTCCTAAGGTACCGTCATTATTCTTCCCTTAGGACAGAGTTTTACGACCCGAAAGCCTTCTTCACTCACGCGGCGTTGCTGCATCAGGCTTTCGCCCATTGTGCAATATTCCCCACTGCTGCCTCCCGTAGGAGTCTGGACCGTGTCTCAGTTCCAGTGTGGCCGATCACCCTCTCAGGTCGGCTACTGATCGTCGCCTTGGTAGGCCTTTACCCCACCAACTAGCTAATCAGACGCGGGTCCATCTTGTACCACCTGAGTTTTGACTAATGCGCCATGCGACGCTATAGTTTTATGAGGTATTAATCACCGTTTCCAGTGGCTATCCCTCTGTACAAGGCAGGTTACCCACGCGTTACTCACCCGTCCGCCGCTTTCCAGTTAATCCTTCATCCGAAGAATCAGTCATAACCTTCTCGCTCGACTTGCATGTGTTAAGCACGCCGCCAGCGTTCATCCTGAGCCAGGATCAAACTCTTAAAAAAAATCTGGCGTTTATTATCTTTAGCTTGAATTATATCAAACTAAGGTTTAATTCCTTACACTGTTTAGTTTTCAATGTCCAAAGTTTTTTTCTGTCGTTTTAGCGACAAGAATTATTATATCAAATCTTTTTCATCTTGTCAACACTTTTTTCGACATTTTTTTCGCCGCTGTTTTTCAGCGACAAACAATATGTTACCATGCTTTTATTACTTTGTCAATTGGTATTTATTGCATATTTTTTAAATCATATATGCAACTTTAACCTTTATTAGATAAATAAAAGAGTCAGAAGTAATTTGTCTTCTGGCTCTTTCACAAACCGGCAACGACTTACTCTCCCAGGCAGCTGCCCGCCAAGTACCATCAGCGCTGAAGAGCTTAACTTCTGTGTTCGATATGGGAACAGGTGTATCCTCTTCGCTATTGCCACCGGATTTTTCGCTTTTAAGCGAATAAATGTCATTAATTTAATTTTAAGTTAGAGATAATAAATTACTTTATTCTCTCAAAACTGAACAATGGAAAGTATGGTCAAGTCCTCGACCTATTAGTACCTATCAGCTAAAGACATTACTGCCCTTACACCTTAGGCCTATCAACCAGATAGTCTTTCTGGGGTCTTAATCCATAAATGGATGGGAAATCTTATCTTAAGGTGGGCTTCGCGCTTAGATGCCTTCAGCGCTTATCCCTTCCGTACATAGCTACTCAGCGGTGCTCCTGGCGGAACAACTGATGCACCAGAGGTACGTCCATCCCGGTCCTCTCGTACTAAGGACAGCTCCTCTCAAATTTCCTGCGCCCACAGCGGATAGGGACCGAACTGTCTCACGACGTTCTGAACCCAGCTCGCGTGCCTCTTTAATGGGCGAACAGCCCAACCCTTGGGACCTACTACAGCCCCAGGATGAGACGAGCCGACATCGAGGTGCCAAACCTCCCCGTCGATGTGGACTCTTGGGGGAGATAAGCCTGTTATCCCCGGGGTAGCTTTTATCCGTTGAGCGATGGCCCTTCCACTCGGAACCACCGGATCACTAAGCCCGACTTTCGTCCTTGCTCGACCTGTATGTCTCGCAATCAAGCTCCCTTCTGCCTTTGCACTCTTCGCGCGATTTCCAACCGCGCTGAGGGAACCTTTGGGCGCCTCCGTTACTTTTTGGGAGGCGACCGCCCCAGTCAAACTGCCCACCTGACAGTGTCCCAAGACCGGATCACGGTCTCTGGTTAGAACTTCAGTATTACAAGAGTGGTATCCCAACAACGACTCCGCACAAACTGGCGTCCATGCTTCTAAGTCTCCCACCTATCCTGTACATGCAATACCAAAATCCAGTGCCAAGCTACAGTAAAGCTCCACGGGGTCTTTCCGTCCTGCTGCGGGTAACCGGCATCTTTACCGGTACTACAATTTCACCGAGCCTACTGTTGAGACAGTGCCCAAATCGTTACGCCTTTCGTGCGGGTCGGAACTTACCCGACAAGGAATTTCGCTACCTTAGGACCGTTATAGTTACGGCCGCCGTTTACTGGGGCTTCGGTTCACAGCTTCGCATACGCTAACCACTTCCCTTAACCTTCCAGCACCGGGCAGGCGTCAGCCCCTATACATCATCTTTCGATTTAGCAGAGACCTGTGTTTTTGCTAAACAGTCGCTTGGGCCTATTCTCTGCGGCCACCTCGGGCTATTCACCCTAACGTGGCACCCCTTCTCCCTAAGTTACGGGGTCATTTTGCCGAGTTCCTTAACAGTAGTTATCTCGCTCGCCTTAGGATTCTCTCCTCACCTACCTGTGTCGGTTTACGGTACGGGCACCTTTTATCTCGGTAGAAGCTTTTCTTGTCAGTGTGGAATCAGCAAGTTCGCTACTTATTTTTCGCTCCTCATCACCTTTCAGGATTGCAAAGACGGATTTGCCTATCTCTGCTCCCTACGGGCTTGAACCCACTCAACCAACCGTGGGCTTTGCCTATCCTCCTGCGTCCCTCCATTCCTCAAACGATAAAGTGGTGGTACAGGAATCTTCACCTGTTGTCCATCGCCTACGACTTTCGTCCTCGGCTTAGGTCCCGACTTACCCTGAGCGGACGAGCCTTCCTCAGGAAACCTTAGGTTTTCGGCGGGTAGGATTCTCACCTACCTCTCGCTACTTATGCCAACATTCTCTCTTGTATAAAGTCCACTGCTCCTTACGGTACAGCTTCAGCCGATATACAATGCTCCCCTACCCCTGCCATACGGCAAGCCATAGCTTCGGTAACAGATTTGAGCCCCGGTAATTTTCGGCGCAGAGCCACTCGACTAGTGAGCTATTACGCACTCTTTAAATGAGTGGCTGCTTCTAAGCCAACATCCTAGTTGTCTAAGCAGCTCCACATCCTTTCCCACTTAATCTGTATTTAGGGACCTTAGCTGATGGTCTGGGCTGTTTCCCTCTCGACTACGAATCTTATCACCCGCAGTCTGACTCCCAGATAAAAGAATACGGCATTCGGAGTTTGATAGGCTTCGGTAGGCGGTGAAGCCCCCTAGGCCATTCAGTGCTCTACCTCCGTTTCTCTAAATCTGAGGCTAGCCCTAAAGCTATTTCGGGGAGAACCAGCTATCTCCGAGTTCGATTGGAATTTCTCCGCTATCCACAGGTCATCCGATAGCTTTTCAACGCTAAACGGTTCGGACCTCCACGAAATTTTACTTTCGCTTCATCCTGCCCATGGATAGGTCACCCGGTTTCGGGTCTACGGCATGCAACTAAATTCGCCCAGTTAAGACTCGCTTTCGCTGCGGCTCCAGACCAAAGGTCCTTAACCTTGCTGCATACCGTAACTCGTTGGCCCGTTCTACAAAAAGTACATGGTCGTTCATATAAAGAACTTCCACTGCTTGTAGACATAGGGTTTCAGGTTCTATTTCACTCCCCTCCCGGGGTTCTTTTCACCTTTCCCTCACGGTACTATCCTCTATCGGTCACCAGGTAGTATTTAGCCTTGGGAGGTGGTCCTCCCAGCTTCCCACAAGGTTTCACGTGCCTCGTGGTACTCTGGAGTAGTGCCAAGGATCTTCTTCTTTCACCTACAGGACTTTCACCTTCTGCGGTGGGCCTTTCCAGACCTCTTCGGTTAGAATACCTTCCTCTTTATGGCTCTATCCACAACCCCTAAAGCCGTAGCTCTAGGTTTGGGCTCTTCCCCTTTCGCTCGCCGCTACTGAGGGAATCGATTTTTCTTTCTCTTCCTCAGGGTACTTAGATGTTTCAGTTCCCCTGGTTGCCTCCAACTGCCTATGTATTCAGCAGAAGGTATCTAAGGTTTACTTAGATGGGTTTCCCCATTCGGAAATTCCCGGATCAAAGCTTGCTTGCAGCTACCCGAGACTTATCGCAGCTTACCACGTCCTTCATCGGCTCCTGGTGCCAAGGCATTCACCCTATGCCCTTAATAACTTGACCATTATATTAGTCAATAAAACCTTTTTACAAAAGTTAAATTAACTCAGTGAAATTGCTTTTATAGCAATTCTGTTTCTCTCCATTGTTCAGTTTTCAAAGAACAAAATTTGAATGTCCTTAGACATTCAAAACTAAACAGTGTAAGGTTTTCTCCTTAGAAAGGAGGTGATCCAGCCGCACCTTCCGATACGGCTACCTTGTTACGACTTCACCCCAGTCATTGATTTCACCTTCGGCAGCTTCCTCTTAAAAAGTTAGATAGCTGACTTCGGGTGCCCCCAACTCCCATGGTGTGACGGGCGGTGTGTACAAGACCCGGGAACGCATTCACCGCGACATTCTGATCCGCGATTACTAGTAACTCCAACTTCATGTGGGCGAGTTGCAGCCCACAATCCGAACTGGGACTGGCTTTTTGGGATTCGCTCCAGATTACTCATTCGCTTCCCGTTGTACCAGCCATTGTAGCACGTGTGTAGCCCAGAACATAAGGGGCATGATGATTTGACGTCATCCCCACCTTCCTCCGGTTTGTCACCGGCAGTCTCTCTAGAGTGCCCAGCTTAACCTGCTGGCAACTAAAGACAAGGGTTGCGCTCGTTGCGGGACTTAACCCAACATCTCACGACACGAGCTGACGACAACCATGCACCACCTGTCTCCTCTGTCCCCGAAGGGAAAGGTACGATTAAGTACCGGTCACAGGGATGTCAAGTCCTGGTAAGGTTCTTCGCGTTGCTTCGAATTAAACCACATGCTCCGCTACTTGTGCGGGTCCCCGTCAATTCCTTTGAGTTTCAGTCTTGCGACCGTACTCCCCAGGCGGAGTGCTTAATGCGTTAACTCCGGCACCGAGGGTGTGAACCCCCGACACCTAGCACTCATCGTTTACGGCGTGGACTACCAGGGTATCTAATCCTGTTCGCTCCCCACGCTTTCGTGCCTCAGCGTCAGTTGCAGTCCAGAGAGTCGCCTTCGCCACTGGTGTTCCTCCTAATATCTACGCATTTCACCGCTACACTAGGAATTCCACTCTCCTCTCCTGCACTCAAGCCATACAGTTCCAAAGGCTTACTACGGTTGAGCCGTAGCCTTTCACCTCTGGCTTATTTGGCCGCCTACGCACCCTTTACGCCCAGTGATTCCGGATAACGCTTGCCCCCTACGTATTACCGCGGCTGCTGGCACGTAGTTAGCCGGGGCTTCCTCCTAAGGTACCGTCATTATTCTTCCCTTAGGACAGAGTTTTACGACCCGAAAGCCTTCTTCACTCACGCGGCGTTGCTGCATCAGGCTTTCGCCCATTGTGCAATATTCCCCACTGCTGCCTCCCGTAGGAGTCTGGACCGTGTCTCAGTTCCAGTGTGGCCGATCACCCTCTCAGGTCGGCTACTGATCGTCGCCTTGGTAGGCCTTTACCCCACCAACTAGCTAATCAGACGCGGGTCCATCTTGTACCACCTGAGTTTTGACTAATGCGCCATGCGACGCTATAGTTTTATGAGGTATTAATCACCGTTTCCAGTGGCTATCCCTCTGTACAAGGCAGGTTACCCACGCGTTACTCACCCGTCCGCCGCTTTCCAGTTAATCCTTCATCCGAAGAATCAGTCATAACCTTCTCGCTCGACTTGCATGTGTTAAGCACGCCGCCAGCGTTCATCCTGAGCCAGGATCAAACTCTTAAAAAAAATCTGGCGTTTATTACTTCTTTAGCTTGAATTATATCAAACTAAGGTTTAATTCCTTACACTGTTTAGTTTTCAATGTCCAAAGTTTTCTCTGTCGTTTTAGCGACAAGAATTATTATATCAAATCTTTTTCATCTTGTCAACACTTTTTTCGACATTTTTTTCGCCGCTGTTTTTCAGCAACTTTTATCATTACCTAATGAATTAGATAATAAATGGTGCCCAGAGGCGGAATCGAACCACCGACACGGGGATTTTCAGTCCCCTGCTCTACCGACTGAGCTATCTGGGCATAATGGCGATCCAGAAGGGACTCGAACCCTCGACCTCTAGCGTGACAGGCTAGCGTTCTAGCCAACTGAACTACTGGACCATATTTTAAATGATAGTTTATTTGCACATAAGCAAATAACTTGGTGGGCGCAACAGGACTTGAACCTGTGACCCCCTGCTTGTAAGGCAGGTGCTCTCCCAGCTGAGCTATGCGCCCAAATAATGGTCGGGGTGGCAGGATTTGAACCCGCGACCCTCTGGTCCCAAACCAGATGCGCTACCAAACTGCGCTACACCCCGATTATATATGGCAGGGGTAGCAGGACTTGAACCCACGACATACGGTTTTGGAGACCGTCGTTCTACCAACTGAACTATACCCCTAAAATATAAATGTGATTTTATTAACTTGGTGGGCCTTCAGGGATTCGAACCCCGGACCTGCCGGTTATGAGCCGGACGCTCTGACCAACTGAGCTAAAGGCCCAAGTTATGGCGGAGAAAGCGGGATTCGAACCCGCGCGCCGGTAAACCCGACCTAACGGTTTAGCAAACCGTCCTCTTCAGCCTACTTGAGTACTTCTCCATAATTTGGCGGAGGAGGTGGGATTCGAACCCACGGCCCCTTGCGGAGTCACTGGTTTTCAAGACCAGCTCCTTAAGCCACTCGGACACCCCTCCAGATTGTTGGTGACCCATCCGCGACTCGAACGCGGGACACCCTGATTAAAAGTCAGGTGCTCTACCGACTGAGCTAATGGGTCATATATGGCTGGGGATACAGGACTCGAACCTGTGAATGACGGAGTCAAAGTCCGTTGCCTTACCGACTTGGCTAATCCCCATTGTTTTATTAATGGTGCGGGTAGAGGGACTTGAACCCCCACGTACAAGACACTAGATCCTAAGTCTAGCGCGTCTGCCAATTCCGCCATACCCGCATAGTATGGTGGAGGGAACTGGATTCGAACCAGTGTAGACTCAGTCAACGGATTTACAGTCCGCCCCCTTTAGCCACTCGGGCATCCCTCCATATTTATCGTGGAGCTGGTGATGGGACTCGAACCCGCAACCTGCTGATTACAAGTCAGCTGCTCTGCCAATTGAGCTACACCAGCATAATGGCGATCCAGAAGGGACTCGAACCCTCGACCTCTAGCGTGACAGGCTAGCGTTCTAGCCAACTGAACTACTGGACCGTATTTTAAATGATAGCTTATTTGCAACTAGACAAATAACTTGGTGGGCGCAACAGGACTTGAACCTGTGACCCCCTGCTTGTAAGGCAGGTGCTCTCCCAGCTGAGCTATGCGCCCAAGTCAGCTTCTAATAACTAGAAGCTAAATATTGGTGACCCCTAGGGGACTCGAACCCCTGTTACCGCCGTGAAAGGGCGGTGTCTTAACCGCTTGACCAAGGGGCCAAATTATTGGCCTTGAATGTCGCTCTACTAATTTTTTATTTTTTTCAGCGACAAATAATATGTTACCATGTTTCCGCTATTTTGTCAAATGGTATTTTTTGTATATTGTCTTAATTCTAAAAAATGTTTTAGCTTATATATACAAATATACCCTTCACTAGATAAGTAAAAGAGTCAGAAATAGTTTATCTTCTGGCTCTTTCACAAACCGGCAACGACTTACTCTCCCAGGCGGCTGCCCACCAAGTACCATCAGCGCTGAAGAGCTTAACTTCTGTGTTCGATATGGGAACAGGTGTATCCTCTTCGCTATTGCCACCGGATTTTTCGCTTTTAAGCGAATAAATATCATTAATTTAATTTTAAGTTAGAGGTAATAAATTGTATTTATTCTCTCAAAACTGAACAATGGAAAGTATGGTCAAGTCCTCGACCTATTAGTACCTATCAGCTAAAGACATTACTGCCCTTACACCTTAGGCCTATCAACCAGATAGTCTTTCTGGGGTCTTAATCCATAAATGGATGGGAAATCTTATCTTAAGGTGGGCTTCGCGCTTAGATGCCTTCAGCGCTTATCCCTTCCGTACATAGCTACTCAGCGGTGCTCCTGGCGGAACAACTGATGCACCAGAGGTACGTCCATCCCGGTCCTCTCGTACTAAGGACAGCTCCTCTCAAATTTCCTGCGCCCACAGCGGATAGGGACCGAACTGTCTCACGACGTTCTGAACCCAGCTCGCGTGCCTCTTTAATGGGCGAACAGCCCAACCCTTGGGACCTACTACAGCCCCAGGATGAGACGAGCCGACATCGAGGTGCCAAACCTCCCCGTCGATGTGGACTCTTGGGGGAGATAAGCCTGTTATCCCCGGGGTAGCTTTTATCCGTTGAGCGATGGCCCTTCCACTCGGAACCACCGGATCACTAAGCCCGACTTTCGTCCTTGCTCGACCTGTATGTCTCGCAATCAAGCTCCCTTCTGCCTTTGCACTCTTCGCGCGATTTCCAACCGCGCTGAGGGAACCTTTGGGCGCCTCCGTTACTTTTTGGGAGGCGACCGCCCCAGTCAAACTGCCCACCTGACAGTGTCCCAAGACCGGATCACGGTCTCTGGTTAGAACTTCAGTATTACAAGAGTGGTATCCCAACAACGACTCCGCACAAACTGGCGTCCATGCTTCTAAGTCTCCCACCTATCCTGTACATGCAATACCAAAATCCAGTGCCAAGCTACAGTAAAGCTCCACGGGGTCTTTCCGTCCTGCTGCGGGTAACCGGCATCTTTACCGGTACTACAATTTCACCGAGCCTACTGTTGAGACAGTGCCCAAATCGTTACGCCTTTCGTGCGGGTCGGAACTTACCCGACAAGGAATTTCGCTACCTTAGGACCGTTATAGTTACGGCCGCCGTTTACTGGGGCTTCGGTTCACAGCTTCGCATACGCTAACCACTTCCCTTAACCTTCCAGCACCGGGCAGGCGTCAGCCCCTATACATCATCTTTCGATTTAGCAGAGACCTGTGTTTTTGCTAAACAGTCGCTTGGGCCTATTCTCTGCGGCCACCTCGGGCTATTCACCCTAACGTGGCACCCCTTCTCCCTAAGTTACGGGGTCATTTTGCCGAGTTCCTTAACAGTAGTTATCTCGCTCGCCTTAGGATTCTCTCCTCACCTACCTGTGTCGGTTTACGGTACGGGCACCTTTTATCTCGGTAGAAGCTTTTCTTGTCAGTGTGGAATCAGCAAGTTCGCTACTTATTTTTCGCTCCTCATCACCTTTCAGGATTGCAAAGACGGATTTGCCTATCTCTGCTCCCTACGGGCTTGAACCCACTCAACCAACCGTGGGCTTTGCCTATCCTCCTGCGTCCCTCCATTCCTCAAACGATAAAGTGGTGGTACAGGAATCTTCACCTGTTGTCCATCGCCTACGACTTTCGTCCTCGGCTTAGGTCCCGACTTACCCTGAGCGGACGAGCCTTCCTCAGGAAACCTTAGGTTTTCGGCGGGTAGGATTCTCACCTACCTCTCGCTACTTATGCCAACATTCTCTCTTGTATAAAGTCCACTGCTCCTTACGGTACAGCTTCAGCCGATATACAATGCTCCCCTACCCCTGCCATACGGCAAGCCATAGCTTCGGTAACAGATTTGAGCCCCGGTAATTTTCGGCGCAGAGCCACTCGACTAGTGAGCTATTACGCACTCTTTAAATGAGTGGCTGCTTCTAAGCCAACATCCTAGTTGTCTAAGCAGCTCCACATCCTTTCCCACTTAATCTGTATTTAGGGACCTTAGCTGATGGTCTGGGCTGTTTCCCTCTCGACTACGAATCTTATCACCCGCAGTCTGACTCCCAGATAAAAGAATACGGCATTCGGAGTTTGATAGGCTTCGGTAGGCGGTGAAGCCCCCTAGGCCATTCAGTGCTCTACCTCCGTTTCTCTAAATCTGAGGCTAGCCCTAAAGCTATTTCGGGGAGAACCAGCTATCTCCGAGTTCGATTGGAATTTCTCCGCTATCCACAGGTCATCCGATAGCTTTTCAACGCTAAACGGTTCGGACCTCCACGAAATTTTACTTTCGCTTCATCCTGCCCATGGATAGGTCACCCGGTTTCGGGTCTACGGCATGCAACTAAATTCGCCCAGTTAAGACTCGCTTTCGCTGCGGCTCCAGACCAAAGGTCCTTAACCTTGCTGCATACCGTAACTCGTTGGCCCGTTCTACAAAAAGTACATGGTCGTTCATATAAAGAACTTCCACTGCTTGTAGACATAGGGTTTCAGGTTCTATTTCACTCCCCTCCCGGGGTTCTTTTCACCTTTCCCTCACGGTACTATCCTCTATCGGTCACCAGGTAGTATTTAGCCTTGGGAGGTGGTCCTCCCAGCTTCCCACAAGGTTTCACGTGCCTCGTGGTACTCTGGAGTAGTGCCAAGGATCTTCTTCTTTCACCTACAGGACTTTCACCTTCTGCGGTGGGCCTTTCCAGACCTCTTCGGTTAGAATACCTTCCTCTTTATGGCTCTATCCACAACCCCTAAAGCCGTAGCTCTAGGTTTGGGCTCTTCCCCTTTCGCTCGCCGCTACTGAGGGAATCGATTTTTCTTTCTCTTCCTCAGGGTACTTAGATGTTTCAGTTCCCCTGGTTGCCTCCAACTGCCTATGTATTCAGCAGAAGGTATCTAAGGTTTACTTAGATGGGTTTCCCCATTCGGAAATTCCCGGATCAAAGCTTGCTTGCAGCTACCCGAGACTTATCGCAGCTTACCACGTCCTTCGTCGGCTCCTGGTGCCAAGGCATTCACCCTATGCCCTTAATAACTTGACCATTATATTAGTCAATAAAACCTTTTTACAAAAGTTAAATTAACTCAGTGAAATTGCTTTTATAGCAATTCTGTTTCTCTCCATTGTTCAGTTTTCAAAGAACAAAATTATGATGGTAGTCTTTTTACCTTTCGATAAAAAACACAAAATTTCCCTCAAACCTAAAGGTTCGCTATAAAATTTTGTTGACTTGGTGGGCTTAAGTGGACTTGAACCACCGACCTCACGCTTATCAGGCGTGCGCTCTAACCAGCTGAGCTATAAGCCCATATTTTATTGAACATCCTTAGACATTCAAAACTAAACAGTGTAAGGTTTTCTCCTTAGAAAGGAGGTGATCCAGCCGCACCTTCCGATACGGCTACCTTGTTACGACTTCACCCCAGTCATTGATTTCACCTTCGGCAGCTTCCTCTTAAAAAGTTAGATAGCTGACTTCGGGTGCCCCCAACTCCCATGGTGTGACGGGCGGTGTGTACAAGACCCGGGAACGCATTCACCGCGACATTCTGATCCGCGATTACTAGTAACTCCAACTTCATGTGGGCGAGTTGCAGCCCACAATCCGAACTGGGACTGGCTTTTTGGGATTCGCTCCAGATTACTCATTCGCTTCCCGTTGTACCAGCCATTGTAGCACGTGTGTAGCCCAGAACATAAGGGGCATGATGATTTGACGTCATCCCCACCTTCCTCCGGTTTGTCACCGGCAGTCTCTCTAGAGTGCCCAGCTTAACCTGCTGGCAACTAAAGACAAGGGTTGCGCTCGTTGCGGGACTTAACCCAACATCTCACGACACGAGCTGACGACAACCATGCACCACCTGTCTCCTCTGTCCCCGAAGGGAAAGGTACGATTAAGTACCGGTCACAGGGATGTCAAGTCCTGGTAAGGTTCTTCGCGTTGCTTCGAATTAAACCACATGCTCCGCTACTTGTGCGGGTCCCCGTCAATTCCTTTGAGTTTCAGTCTTGCGACCGTACTCCCCAGGCGGAGTGCTTAATGCGTTAACTCCGGCACCGAGGGTGTGAACCCCCGACACCTAGCACTCATCGTTTACGGCGTGGACTACCAGGGTATCTAATCCTGTTCGCTCCCCACGCTTTCGTGCCTCAGCGTCAGTTGCAGTCCAGAGAGTCGCCTTCGCCACTGGTGTTCCTCCTAATATCTACGCATTTCACCGCTACACTAGGAATTCCACTCTCCTCTCCTGCACTCAAGCCATACAGTTCCAAAGGCTTACTACGGTTGAGCCGTAGCCTTTCACCTCTGGCTTATTTGGCCGCCTACGCACCCTTTACGCCCAGTGATTCCGGATAACGCTTGCCCCCTACGTATTACCGCGGCTGCTGGCACGTAGTTAGCCGGGGCTTCCTCCTAAGGTACCGTCATTATTCTTCCCTTAGGACAGAGTTTTACGACCCGAAAGCCTTCTTCACTCACGCGGCGTTGCTGCATCAGGCTTTCGCCCATTGTGCAATATTCCCCACTGCTGCCTCCCGTAGGAGTCTGGACCGTGTCTCAGTTCCAGTGTGGCCGATCACCCTCTCAGGTCGGCTACTGATCGTCGCCTTGGTAGGCCTTTACCCCACCAACTAGCTAATCAGACGCGGGTCCATCTTGTACCACCTGAGTTTTGACTAATGCGCCATGCGACGCTATAGTTTTATGAGGTATTAATCACCGTTTCCAGTGGCTATCCCTCTGTACAAGGCAGGTTACCCACGCGTTACTCACCCGTCCGCCGCTTTCCAGTTAATCCTTCATCCGAAGAATCAGTCATAACCTTCTCGCTCGACTTGCATGTGTTAAGCACGCCGCCAGCGTTCATCCTGAGCCAGGATCAAACTCTTAAAAAAAATCTGGCGTTTATTATCTTTAGCTTGAATTATATCAAACTAAGGTTTAATTCCTTACACTGTTTAGTTTTCAATGTCCAAAGTTTTTTTCTGTCGTTTTAGCGACAAGAATTATTATATCAAATCTTTTTCATCTTGTCAACACTTTTTTCGACATTTTTTTCGCCGCTGTTTTTCAGCGACAAACAATATGTTACCATGCTTTTATTACTTTGTCAATTGGTATTTATTGCATATTTTTTAAATCATATATGCAACTTTAACCTTTATTAGATAAATAAAAGAGTCAGAAGTAATTTGTCTTCTGGCTCTTTCACAAACCGGCAACGACTTACTCTCCCAGGCAGCTGCCCGCCAAGTACCATCAGCGCTGAAGAGCTTAACTTCTGTGTTCGATATGGGAACAGGTGTATCCTCTTCGCTATTGCCACCGGATTTTTCGCTTTTAAGCGAATAAATGTCATTAATTTAATTTTAAGTTAGAGATAATAAATTACTTTATTCTCTCAAAACTGAACAATGGAAAGTATGGTCAAGTCCTCGACCTATTAGTACCTATCAGCTAAAGACATTACTGCCCTTACACCTTAGGCCTATCAACCAGATAGTCTTTCTGGGGTCTTAATCCATAAATGGATGGGAAATCTTATCTTAAGGTGGGCTTCGCGCTTAGATGCCTTCAGCGCTTATCCCTTCCGTACATAGCTACTCAGCGGTGCTCCTGGCGGAACAACTGATGCACCAGAGGTACGTCCATCCCGGTCCTCTCGTACTAAGGACAGCTCCTCTCAAATTTCCTGCGCCCACAGCGGATAGGGACCGAACTGTCTCACGACGTTCTGAACCCAGCTCGCGTGCCTCTTTAATGGGCGAACAGCCCAACCCTTGGGACCTACTACAGCCCCAGGATGAGACGAGCCGACATCGAGGTGCCAAACCTCCCCGTCGATGTGGACTCTTGGGGGAGATAAGCCTGTTATCCCCGGGGTAGCTTTTATCCGTTGAGCGATGGCCCTTCCACTCGGAACCACCGGATCACTAAGCCCGACTTTCGTCCTTGCTCGACCTGTATGTCTCGCAATCAAGCTCCCTTCTGCCTTTGCACTCTTCGCGCGATTTCCAACCGCGCTGAGGGAACCTTTGGGCGCCTCCGTTACTTTTTGGGAGGCGACCGCCCCAGTCAAACTGCCCACCTGACAGTGTCCCAAGACCGGATCACGGTCTCTGGTTAGAACTTCAGTATTACAAGAGTGGTATCCCAACAACGACTCCGCACAAACTGGCGTCCATGCTTCTAAGTCTCCCACCTATCCTGTACATGCAATACCAAAATCCAGTGCCAAGCTACAGTAAAGCTCCACGGGGTCTTTCCGTCCTGCTGCGGGTAACCGGCATCTTTACCGGTACTACAATTTCACCGAGCCTACTGTTGAGACAGTGCCCAAATCGTTACGCCTTTCGTGCGGGTCGGAACTTACCCGACAAGGAATTTCGCTACCTTAGGACCGTTATAGTTACGGCCGCCGTTTACTGGGGCTTCGGTTCACAGCTTCGCATACGCTAACCACTTCCCTTAACCTTCCAGCACCGGGCAGGCGTCAGCCCCTATACATCATCTTTCGATTTAGCAGAGACCTGTGTTTTTGCTAAACAGTCGCTTGGGCCTATTCTCTGCGGCCACCTCGGGCTATTCACCCTAACGTGGCACCCCTTCTCCCTAAGTTACGGGGTCATTTTGCCGAGTTCCTTAACAGTAGTTATCTCGCTCGCCTTAGGATTCTCTCCTCACCTACCTGTGTCGGTTTACGGTACGGGCACCTTTTATCTCGGTAGAAGCTTTTCTTGTCAGTGTGGAATCAGCAAGTTCGCTACTTATTTTTCGCTCCTCATCACCTTTCAGGATTGCAAAGACGGATTTGCCTATCTCTGCTCCCTACGGGCTTGAACCCACTCAACCAACCGTGGGCTTTGCCTATCCTCCTGCGTCCCTCCATTCCTCAAACGATAAAGTGGTGGTACAGGAATCTTCACCTGTTGTCCATCGCCTACGACTTTCGTCCTCGGCTTAGGTCCCGACTTACCCTGAGCGGACGAGCCTTCCTCAGGAAACCTTAGGTTTTCGGCGGGTAGGATTCTCACCTACCTCTCGCTACTTATGCCAACATTCTCTCTTGTATAAAGTCCACTGCTCCTTACGGTACAGCTTCAGCCGATATACAATGCTCCCCTACCCCTGCCATACGGCAAGCCATAGCTTCGGTAACAGATTTGAGCCCCGGTAATTTTCGGCGCAGAGCCACTCGACTAGTGAGCTATTACGCACTCTTTAAATGAGTGGCTGCTTCTAAGCCAACATCCTAGTTGTCTAAGCAGCTCCACATCCTTTCCCACTTAATCTGTATTTAGGGACCTTAGCTGATGGTCTGGGCTGTTTCCCTCTCGACTACGAATCTTATCACCCGCAGTCTGACTCCCAGATAAAAGAATACGGCATTCGGAGTTTGATAGGCTTCGGTAGGCGGTGAAGCCCCCTAGGCCATTCAGTGCTCTACCTCCGTTTCTCTAAATCTGAGGCTAGCCCTAAAGCTATTTCGGGGAGAACCAGCTATCTCCGAGTTCGATTGGAATTTCTCCGCTATCCACAGGTCATCCGATAGCTTTTCAACGCTAAACGGTTCGGACCTCCACGAAATTTTACTTTCGCTTCATCCTGCCCATGGATAGGTCACCCGGTTTCGGGTCTACGGCATGCAACTAAATTCGCCCAGTTAAGACTCGCTTTCGCTGCGGCTCCAGACCAAAGGTCCTTAACCTTGCTGCATACCGTAACTCGTTGGCCCGTTCTACAAAAAGTACATGGTCGTTCATATAAAGAACTTCCACTGCTTGTAGACATAGGGTTTCAGGTTCTATTTCACTCCCCTCCCGGGGTTCTTTTCACCTTTCCCTCACGGTACTATCCTCTATCGGTCACCAGGTAGTATTTAGCCTTGGGAGGTGGTCCTCCCAGCTTCCCACAAGGTTTCACGTGCCTCGTGGTACTCTGGAGTAGTGCCAAGGATCTTCTTCTTTCACCTACAGGACTTTCACCTTCTGCGGTGGGCCTTTCCAGACCTCTTCGGTTAGAATACCTTCCTCTTTATGGCTCTATCCACAACCCCTAAAGCCGTAGCTCTAGGTTTGGGCTCTTCCCCTTTCGCTCGCCGCTACTGAGGGAATCGATTTTTCTTTCTCTTCCTCAGGGTACTTAGATGTTTCAGTTCCCCTGGTTGCCTCCAACTGCCTATGTATTCAGCAGAAGGTATCTAAGGTTTACTTAGATGGGTTTCCCCATTCGGAAATTCCCGGATCAAAGCTTGCTTGCAGCTACCCGAGACTTATCGCAGCTTACCACGTCCTTCATCGGCTCCTGGTGCCAAGGCATTCACCCTATGCCCTTAATAACTTGACCATTATATTAGTCAATAAAACCTTTTTACAAAAGTTAAATTAACTCAGTGAAATTGCTTTTATAGCAATTCTGTTTCTCTCCATTGTTCAGTTTTCAAAGAACAAAATTTGAATGTCCTTAGACATTCAAAACTAAACAGTGTAAGGTTTTCTCCTTAGAAAGGAGGTGATCCAGCCGCACCTTCCGATACGGCTACCTTGTTACGACTTCACCCCAGTCATTGATTTCACCTTCGGCAGCTTCCTCTTAAAAAGTTAGATAGCTGACTTCGGGTGCCCCCAACTCCCATGGTGTGACGGGCGGTGTGTACAAGACCCGGGAACGCATTCACCGCGACATTCTGATCCGCGATTACTAGTAACTCCAACTTCATGTGGGCGAGTTGCAGCCCACAATCCGAACTGGGACTGGCTTTTTGGGATTCGCTCCAGATTACTCATTCGCTTCCCGTTGTACCAGCCATTGTAGCACGTGTGTAGCCCAGAACATAAGGGGCATGATGATTTGACGTCATCCCCACCTTCCTCCGGTTTGTCACCGGCAGTCTCTCTAGAGTGCCCAGCTTAACCTGCTGGCAACTAAAGACAAGGGTTGCGCTCGTTGCGGGACTTAACCCAACATCTCACGACACGAGCTGACGACAACCATGCACCACCTGTCTCCTCTGTCCCCGAAGGGAAAGGTACGATTAAGTACCGGTCACAGGGATGTCAAGTCCTGGTAAGGTTCTTCGCGTTGCTTCGAATTAAACCACATGCTCCGCTACTTGTGCGGGTCCCCGTCAATTCCTTTGAGTTTCAGTCTTGCGACCGTACTCCCCAGGCGGAGTGCTTAATGCGTTAACTCCGGCACCGAGGGTGTGAACCCCCGACACCTAGCACTCATCGTTTACGGCGTGGACTACCAGGGTATCTAATCCTGTTCGCTCCCCACGCTTTCGTGCCTCAGCGTCAGTTGCAGTCCAGAGAGTCGCCTTCGCCACTGGTGTTCCTCCTAATATCTACGCATTTCACCGCTACACTAGGAATTCCACTCTCCTCTCCTGCACTCAAGCCATACAGTTCCAAAGGCTTACTACGGTTGAGCCGTAGCCTTTCACCTCTGGCTTATTTGGCCGCCTACGCACCCTTTACGCCCAGTGATTCCGGATAACGCTTGCCCCCTACGTATTACCGCGGCTGCTGGCACGTAGTTAGCCGGGGCTTCCTCCTAAGGTACCGTCATTATTCTTCCCTTAGGACAGAGTTTTACGACCCGAAAGCCTTCTTCACTCACGCGGCGTTGCTGCATCAGGCTTTCGCCCATTGTGCAATATTCCCCACTGCTGCCTCCCGTAGGAGTCTGGACCGTGTCTCAGTTCCAGTGTGGCCGATCACCCTCTCAGGTCGGCTACTGATCGTCGCCTTGGTAGGCCTTTACCCCACCAACTAGCTAATCAGACGCGGGTCCATCTTGTACCACCTGAGTTTTGACTAATGCGCCATGCGACGCTATAGTTTTATGAGGTATTAATCACCGTTTCCAGTGGCTATCCCTCTGTACAAGGCAGGTTACCCACGCGTTACTCACCCGTCCGCCGCTTTCCAGTTAATCCTTCATCCGAAGAATCAGTCATAACCTTCTCGCTCGACTTGCATGTGTTAAGCACGCCGCCAGCGTTCATCCTGAGCCAGGATCAAACTCTTAAAAAAAATCTGGCGTTTATTACTTCTTTAGCTTGAATTATATCAAACTAAGGTTTAATTCCTTACACTGTTTAGTTTTCAATGTCCAAAGTTTTTTCTGTCGTTTTAGCGACAAGAATTATTATATCAAATCTTTTTCATCTTGTCAATAACTTTTTTCGACATTTTTTATCGCCGTTTTCAGCGACAAGTAATATATTACCACGTTACTCCCATAATGTCAATTGGTATATTTTTCTTTTGTAATGCCCTTTTTAAAACTAATGATTATGTCGCACAATACTTTATATTGAATACAGCTTTCTTATTAATAAAACCCATAAAAAGTTTTTTGTTTTATTGCAAAACTCACCACTTTAATATACATTAAATAATAAACAGTTTTATAGGGATTTAAGTAAAACTATTATGTTTATGTACATCTATACCTCTAAAATTTTCGAAGAGCCATGAAGAGCCATTAAGGGTTTTAATATGTATAGATTGAGTTTTACTTTATGAACTCTATACTAAGGAGTGATTTATAATGTTATCAAAAAAGCTAGACCACGTAACCCCTTCTTATACCATAGAGATAAGCACAAAGGTTAGTGAACTGAAAAGCCAAGGCATCGATATAATTAACCTAAGTATTGGGGAACCAGATTTTTTTACTCCCGAGTCCGCAAAGAAGAAAGGCCTTGAAGCAATTCAAGAAAACAGAACTAAGTACGATGCCGCCGCAGGTTTAAAGGAGCTTAGAAGGGCAATCTGTGATAAATTGAGAGAAGAAAACAATATTCACTATGAATTAGACGAGATAATTGTTTCTAGCGGAGCTAAACATTCCATTACAAATACATTAATGGCTCTTTTAGATCCTGGTGATGAGGTAATCATCCCCAAACCTTTCTGGGTAAGTTATTCAGAAATGGTTAAAATGGTCGGAGGTGTGCCAGTTTATATCGAGACTAAAAAAGATAATGACTTTAAGTTGACATCGGACGAACTTAAAAATGCTATTTCTTCTAAAACAAAACTCTTACTAATCAACAATCCTTCAAATCCTACTGGTGCTATATATACAGAGGAAGAGCTAAGATCTATTGTAGATGTGGCTCTAAATAATAACATGTATATATTAGCTGATGAGATATATGAGAGAATACGATACACTGGTAAGTTTACAAGTATCGCAGCCTTATCCGACGAAGCTAAAGAAATCACTATAACTATAAATGGTCTATCAAAATCCGCAGCAATGACTGGTTGGAGAGTAGGTTATTCGGCTTCTTCAAAAAAGATAGCAAGAGCCATTTCAACTATTCAAGGGCATTTAGTTTCTCATCCTTCTACCATTTCCCAATGGACTGCATACGGAGCTCTTACTTTATGCGAAGATGATATAGCTAAAATGGTAGATATATATGCCCAACGTAGAGACAAGGCAGTTTCATTACTTTCAAAACTAGATGGTATATCATTTATAAATCCCGAGGGAGCCTTTTACATATTTTTAGATGTATCTTCATTTAAAGATAAGTTTGATTTTGAGGATAGTTATTCCGTTGAATTCTGCAAGAAATTTTTAGAAGATTACAATGTTGCCATAGTTCCAGGAATAGCCTTTGGAATAGATGACTATGTTAGAATCGTGTATTGCGCTGACATTAATGATGTTGAAGAAGGTATAAGAAGACTGGACGAGTTTACAAAGTCATTATAAAACGTAGAAGCCCACGAGACTATTTCTCATGGGCTTTTTTTCTATTCTTCTTCAATCGGTTCATAATCTGACTCAGTTAGAAGTTGCTCTTCTACTTCTTCATCATCAAGTCTTCCTGCCTTAGTCAGCGAAGCAATGACTTCTTTATCTTCATTAAGAACTGTAAGTTCTTCTGCGAATTCTATATCTCCAATCTTAATAGGATGTCCAAAGACCAAGTCTTTAACACTCACTTCTATACTCTCTGGTATGTTTTGAGGTAAACATTCTATCTGAACTTCTCTAAGTTGATGCTGTATGGTAGAAAAACTATCTTCTACTAGTTGTCTACCACTCAAGGTAATAGGTACAGTAGCCTGTATAGGCTTGTCGAAGGAAACGCTTTGAAAATCAATATGTATTATCTGCTTATGTACTGGATCTCTTTGTAATTCTTTGATCACAGAGGTTATCTTTTTTCCATCTATATCTAAGTCTAACAACACATTAGCACCATGATTCCTTAGAATATTGTTTACCTCTCTCTGGTCAATCTCAATTGCCCTAGGTTCTATATCATAGCCGTATACAACTCCAGGTATATGTCCACTGTTTCTAACCCTATTACTAGCATTCGAACCGATATCATTTCTAATTTCACTATTCAAAGATGATTTCAACATACTATTCCCTCCCCAAATTCTTCTCATCTGTTATAGAGCTTCAAGTAGAACTATTAATTTATGCATATCTAAAACTCCTAGAAATCTTTTCCTAGAAATCTTTAGTATTTACATATACATAAATTAAGCTTCATTATATGAACTCTATATAATTGTTTATCTTCATTAGTCATTATTGCCACTCAGATTTGTTTTATACTAAAACTCAGATTATTTAATGAAAGCAATGATCGTCAAAAGCAACTACAATAATTCAAATTTTCTATAGGGAATCAGGATTAGATCTTCTTTAATCAGTATTAGTCAAGCCCAATATTTTGAGCAAAAAAATAAATAGGCTATTCACCTATTTAAATCTGTATTAACTCATGATATACCTTTATATAAATATCGATCTTCGTAAAGTTCTCTATCTACTGCTTATCCTAGGTTATATTACCCCTTTCAAGAATACCAGCATAATCACACCTGGTATACCTAGGATTCCGGCTATCAATGCCGTCACAGGATTGATGACTATACTAAAACCAATTACGTTTCCTATAAGGTTCACTACCAAAAGTAGAATCCCCCCTATTATTCCATTGTATATCAATTTAAGTATCCACTTGAGAGGAAACAATAATAAATAACCAATAACATATAACAATATCAGTCCCAAGGCATATGCAAAAATAACACTAAGCTCTATTCCAATACCCATACTAGACCTCCAATATCCACGTATGTTGTCTAACAGTATATTATATAGAGTTTGTCTCATAGATATTACACTTTTTTATATCACGTAGGAAATTATAAATCTTTTGAAACCATTACCGATTTAATAATTTACATTATATGTATATAGTTCTACTTGAATCTCTACATGGTAAACTCCACTTTAAAAATCTTTGCTAAAGACTTTATTCTCCCTCTTAATCTCCCATAAAAATAGCCTATTATTCAATAGGAATAATAGGCCTTAGCAATTATCTTCAATGCATATCTCCATGTACATTCATTTCTCTAGCGAGCTTCAATAGGTAGGTATATCTAGTTCTTGCAGCCTCTATTCTAAATATTGCATGATCAATCAAATCCGGGTCGGTTACGTTTTGAAAATATTTTTCTGCATTTTTCCAATCTTCATGGGCTATACGTATATTTTCTAGTATTTGTTCACCTTCGCTTTTCACTTGCCCATACATAAACTTTTCATATACACTAGCTAAATTGTTTAAAAGTTTATTTTCCGTTCTTTCTTTTTTCTTTTCTTGTCTATATTGTTGTGTCATTGTCTCTCCCCCCAACCATACTTTCTATTGGCTATTATAACCATTTTCTGGGTTTAATATACTCAAAGGGGTAGTGCAATAACATATTTCATTCTATAATTCTCTTCTTCCTTCTAAGGCCTTTGCCAAGGTCACCTCATCAGCATACTCCAAATCTCCACCAACCGGCACACCATGAGCTATCCTCGTCACCTTGATTCCCATCGGCTTAACAAGCTTTGAAATATACATCGATGTCGCTTCACCTTCAATATTAGGGTTTGTAGCCAATATTATTTCATCTACGTCGTCTCCTTGAAGTCTCATAAGAAGCTCCTTTATCTTTATATCCTCTGGACCTACTCCTTCCATCGGTGATATTGCGCCATGCAAAACATGATAAAGCCCGTTATATTCCCTTATTCTTTCCATAGCAGCTATATCCCTAGGATCTTCCACAACGCAAATAACACTCTTCTTTCTCTTAGGACTTGTACATATATTACACGGGTCCATATCCGTAATGTTAGAGCATATAGAGCAATATCTAGTTTTTCTTTTCGCATCTATTATAGCTTCTGCCAAATGAATTGCGTCATCTTCTCTTGAATTCAGCACATGAAAGGCTAATCTTTGAGCAGTTTTCTTCCCTATCCCAGGCAACTTTGAAAATTCTTCAATAAGCCTAGCTACGGGTAGTACAAAGTTCGCCATAGCTCCACCTCCATTAGTCATAAATTTAATTCCAGAAAGATTAAAACAGACGAGTCAACTGACTCGCCTGAAATTAAAATAGTCCTGGTATATTCATTCCACCTGTAACTTTGCCCATCTCTTTAGAGACCATTTCTTCTGCTTCTCTCAAGGCTTGATTAACAGCAGCTACTATTAAATCTTGAAGCATTTCCACATCATCAGGGTCTACAACTTCAGGCTTTATTTGTATATCTAGCAGTTCTCTTTTTCCATTTACTTTTACAGTAATGGCTCCTCCACCAGCAGTTACCTCTAGTTCTTTTTGTTCAACTTCCCCTTGTACCTGCTCCATTTGCTTTTGCATTTTTTGTACTTGCTTTAACATATTATTCATATTACCTGGCATACCCATTTTTCTTCCCTTTGCCATTATAATACCTCCATTCACTTCATTATATAAATTATTTTATATGCAATTTATTTATAAATCT
Source organism: Wukongibacter baidiensis (assembly GCF_050888315.1). NCBI lineage: Bacteria > Bacillati > Bacillota > Clostridia > Peptostreptococcales > Caminicellaceae > Wukongibacter > Wukongibacter baidiensis. The sequence continues at coordinate 3,716,480 of NZ_CP138202.1, read as the reverse complement.
TTATCTCAAATTCATGCCCTATATCCAGAAAGTTGAAATACAAAAGATTTATTACAATTTCTATATTATTATAACATATAGAAATTTATAATCATTACTATTTTCTCATCTTTAAAGCGCTTTTACTCCACTATCTCTAATTTATCCTGAAAATCCGAAAAATACTCTTTTACCATTCTAACCTCTTCTTCTTTTCCAGAATCATCTTCTATAGTTTCACTTTCTTCATTAGCAACAGCAGCAATTTCATCATCCATAACACACTTTATTTTTATTTTTTGGCCAGTTACTTCATATACCACACCTTCTATAAATTCACTATTGCTTTTTTTACTCGTTGCATCTTTATGGAACCAAAACCCATCTTTAAAGGATATTATAAGCCTATTTTCTTCAGTCCTTGTAGGTTTTCCCTCCATCAAGACAGCATGTATGGCAACCTTCTTTTTTCTTATTTCCTTTAAAATCACATTCCACTTAGCTTTAATCTCTTTAAAATTCACACTAGCACTAGGTCCTGCAAACCTTTCTTCATTCACGCTTTCCTCACGTACAGACTCACTAGCTTTAACTCCAACAGCTTTATTTATACTTTTTTTAGGAGCTTCAACCACTTTAGTTCTTGTGCTCTCTTCTTTTGGTAAATTGTAGTTCACATTAGTCGGTTGAAATTTCAAATTCTGAATTTTCTTTTCCAGCTTATTTATTCTATCTATTAGACCTTCATATGAGTCATCTATACGGGGTTGCATAATTTTCACCATTGCTAATTCCAACAAAACCCTAGGCTGGCTTGACCATTTTATCTCCGCTTCAGTTTGAGCTAGTATATTTATTATCCTTATTATCGTATTAAACTCAAATTCTTTGCCCTGTTCCTTCAATCTTTCTATATTTTCCACAGATATATCAATTACCTCTTCTAAGCTCTCAGTCATCTTAGTCATCATTAAATTTCTAAAATGATTTATAAGCTCCTTTATAAATTGACTAATATCCTTACCACTATTAACCAATTCATCTATTAACTCCATTGCCTTTTTTGAGTCCTCTTCATATATTGACTTGGTCAATTTGAAAAGGAATTCATCAGTTACCATTCCTAGAGTTTCAATTACCTTTTCATAGGTCAAACTGCCTTCAGTAAAGGATATACATTGATCAAGTATACTCAAAGCATCTCTTACGGCACCATCGGAATTTCTAACCACAATCCTCAATGCCTCATCTTGGGCATCGATTTCCATACTAGTACATATATGTTTCAACCTTTCAAATATATCATCAGAACCAACCCTCTTAAAGTCAAACCTTTGACACCTCGAAAGAATAGTAGCAGGTATTTTTTGAGGCTCTGTAGTAGCCAATATAAATATCACATAGCTCGGTGGTTCTTCTAAGGTTTTAAGTAGTGCATTAAATGCACCTTGAGATAGCATATGAACCTCGTCAATGATGTATACCTTAAATTTTGCCCGTGAAGGCGGATACTTTACATTTTCCCTAAGTTCTCTTATATTATCTACTCCATTATTAGACGCCGCATCTATTTCAACAACATCCATAATACTTTCATTTAATATACCCTTGCATACTTCACATTCATTACAGGGGTTAAAGTCCTCTGGCGCCAAGCAGTTTATAGCTCTGGCAAAAATCTTAGCTGTAGAAGTCTTTCCAGTTCCCCTTGTCCCACAAAACAGATATGCATGGGCAATACTATCATTCTTTATTTGGTTTTTCAAAGTCATAGTAATATGAGTTTGCCCAACTACATCTCCAAAAACTATCGGTCTCCATTTTCTATATAATGCTGTATAGCCCATCTATTTCATCACCCTTAATTAATTTACAGCCCTATTTTACTGCCCTTTAATTATACCACAAAAAAAGAGGCAGTTTAATAAAACCACCTCAGACTATCGAACAGCATTTAATTCCTCTGTATATCGTTTGTAGATTTTCATACCTCTACATTTTGTTCTTTAATAAGACTCTCTATCTCCACTCTATTGTTTTCACATATATTTCTTACTGCATCCACTACGAAAGGGCAAAATTGAGTGCCATTATGTTTTTCAAGCTCATCCATAGCTTCATCTATAGTTCTAGCTTTGCTATAGGATCTAGTAGTAGTAATTGCATCAAAGGCATCGGCCGCCCCAATAATACAGGCCTCTAGAGGTAGATCATCTATTTTCACATCATAGGGATAACCCTTTAAATTGTATCCTTTATGGTGTAATAACACGCCATTTAATATATTTTCCGATAAGCCAATATGACTCAGTATCCTTTCACCTATCTCTGGATGCTTAGTAATCGTCAAATATTCCTCTTCGCTTAACTTCCCTGGCTTTGTTAATATCGCATCATCTATTCCTATTTTACCTATATCATGAAGAATTCCAGCTATATGTATCTCTTCTATTCTTTTTTCATCAAGCCCAAGCTGCTTAGCAATAAGAGTAGAATACTTTGCAACCCTTAGGGAATGGCCTTCGGTATATGAATCCTTTGCCTCAACAGCAGTTGCCAGTGTTTTTATTGTCTTAAAATATGACTCCTTTAAATTCTCATATAGTTTAGCCTTTTCCATTGCCACTGCAATATGATTTGAAAAAGCCATCAAAATTTCTATTTCCACATCATCTATTTCCCTCAAGGCCCCTATATTTAAGGTCCCAATAACTTCACCTTCTAATTTCAATGGTATAAATATCAAGAAATCTACCTTTTTTGATATTTTTAACACGTCGTTATTTTTACCATAATAGGGGTCTTCCTCTATATTCATATCTCGTAGAATGACCATATCTTTATTTAGAATCATTTCATTGATTTTTCTGTACTTTATATTGATAGGACCTTTATAAGCAAATTCTTTTAATACACCAGATAAAGCTTTAAGCTCTAACTCTTCACCCTTCAATAATCTCAATGTACACAGTTCAACTTCAAGTAGCTCATGTATTTTATCTACTATAGTCTCAAACAAATCATCCATCTTAACTTTAGAAGCGAGAATACTGCTTATATTATTCAAAATTCTAAGTTCTTTATTTTTCTTCAATATTTTATCTTGAAGTCTTCTCTTTTCGGTAACATTTCTACCTATTCCATGTATAGATACTAGCTTTCCGTCAAGAAAAATTCTATTGATATTCGCAGCAAAAATAACTCTTTCCTCACTACTAGCCTTCAAAAACCATAGATCAAAATTCTTAAGATCCTTCTTTTTAAACTCCTCAATAATGTCGCTACAACCTTCGTAGCTATGCATTGGACACATTATAGAGAAAATAGATTTTCCTATCAGATCATTCGGTTCATATCCAAGTATCTCTTTTACCGTATCATTGATATATGTTATTTGACCATCTGGAGTTGTAACCCAGATTAAGTCGGTAATATTTTCAATAAGGGTTCTATACTTTGTTTCTGAATAATTCAACTGTTCCGTTGTTGCTTGAAGTTGTTCATAGGATGCTTCTAGCTCAATATAAGTTTCTTCCAACAATTCATTTTTTGAAATCAAGTCATCGGATTGACTAACTAGATTTTCATAATTGTTCTTTATCGTATTAGCCATCAAATTAAAGGAGTTCATCAATTCACCAAAGTCACGATCCTTTGAAATTGAAAGTTTTGTATCATAATTGCCACTTAAAATTTCTCTCACCCCTTTTTTCAATTGAACAACAGGGATAGATACTTTTTTAGATATATATATTATGTATAAAAGCATTAAGAACATTATCAACAGATATATAAGCACAAAAGTTTCTATAACCTTTCTAATCTGTTTATAATACTCCTGTGCATTCTGAAAGGTTATAACACCCAAGCCCATACTTTCTACTTTTGTGTATACACCAATAATTTTTTTGCCTTTATAGTTTGATTTTACGAGTTCTTCAGGCTGACTTATAAACATTGTATATCCCATGTCCTTCAGTCCTCCACTATCGTAAATAAGGTTTCCATTATCATCTACAACTACATGAAATGCCTTCCCATTTATATCTATATTGTTTATTTGTTCTATTATATTATCAAATAAGTAATCTACACCTAAAACACCCAACAATCCACCTTCTCTGTCATGTATGGGAACAGATATAGTCATCACATCTTGTTTTGTCGCTATATCCAAATAGGGTTTACACAAATAAATACCATCTCTTTCTACAGCACCCTTATACCATTCCCTTTTCCTGAGATCGGTCTCTCCAAAGTACTTAGTCCAAGAGTTAGCATCATATTTTTCCCCACTATTTGTAGCAACATATAGATTTAAAACTTCCTTATCTATATTTTTCTTTTGATCCTTTAAGTACATATTAATACTTAATTCATCTTGGGCGTCTAGGATATTATATCTAAGGGATTTAGCTAAGGATTTAAGTACCGTAGCCTTACTTTCAAATGATAAGTTTACCGATTCCGTGTCATTAATCACGTCCGCTAAAACCCTTTGGTCATATTGCTGTACTATATATTTAAATAGATATCTGTAGGTAACTGAACCTAGTAAAATGAAAGGTATTATTACAACACCCAAAAATATTACAATTAACCTATTTCTAAAGCTTTTTCCGAATAACATTTGAAAGCCTCCATATGCATAGACATAGATCAATATCTTATCTTATATTATTTTATTATACCATTTTTTATGATATCCTGTCCCAATTTATCCAATTTTGTCGTTATTTCATAAAGATAACAAAAAATATAAAAGCATGTGTTTTTTTCCACATGCTTATTTATCAATATATAGTCGTGCACCTACTCTCGACATGTTGCCACAGACGTAACCTAAACAGTTAGCTCAAACCAGGCACCCCCACGGCACACGAGAGGGCTTACTTACCGTTGCTTCCTTCCGGACCTGGCGGGGTTCATAAGTTCCCGTTGCGTAGGACCCAATTATCCTCACCACTTATTTAGGGCAGACTCTACAAACATCATGCCTCCAATAGGACTTCAATCCTGCTATAGCGGATTGCAGGTTACAGGGCACCGCTACCTCCCCATCTAGCACGACAAACTTTATAAACTTTTTAATATATAATTGCTTCATTCATAGCTAGAAAACAATTATATTCACTGGCGGAGAGAGCGGGACTCGAACCCGCGGGGCCTTGCGGCCTTACACGCTTTCCAGGCGTGCCCCTTAGCCAACTCGGACATCTCTCCAAATCTATTTTTTCCTTAAATTTCTAAAAAACTCTTTCATAATGTTTGAACATTCATCACTCAAAACATTATATATAACCTCAGCTCTATGGTTAAGTCTCTCGTCGTTTACAATGTTATATAACGACCCAACTGCTCCACCTTTAGGATCCATAGAACCAATAAAAACTCTATCAATTCTAGCCATCACTATTGCACCAGCGCACATAGGACAGGGCTCTATCGTAACATACAAATCACAATTTGTCAACCTCCATCCACCCAATGCCTCCGAAGCTCTTTTAATAGCAAGGATTTCGGCATGGGCGGTAGGATCTTTAGCGCTTTCTCTCAAGTTGTAACCTCTAGCAATAATCTCATTATTTCTGACGATTACTGCTCCGATGGGAACTTCTCCAAGTTTAAAAGCCTTATCTGCTTCTTTTAAGGCTTCCTTCATATAAAACTCTTTCATTTTACACCTTTATCCCATAAAGCGATTTGTGTTAATTTGGTGCACCTGAGAGGATTCGAACCCCCGGCACGTGGTTTAGGAAACCACTGCTCTATCCTGCTGAGCTACAGGTGCACAGCCATAATTCGTAAAACCACCAGCAAAGAATATAATATCATAAAATAATTCAGAGTGCAAATATAATTTTTTTGTATATATGGTAGTTTTATGTAATTCTTTATGTTTTATTCATAGTTTTTATTTTATGTATAATTCTACTTTAATCTCTATAGTCAATATGGTTTTCTATAAAATTCAAATCATCTCAGATTGTTCCTCACAATTACTTAGTAATTGATATCCACCCCAGAAACTTCTAGATTTCTAAAAATAAAGAATCTTGAAAGGGTTATAGTTATCAAGTCATTTTTTGACTTTATAGTGTTATTAAGGAATACATCTATCCCTTCACATTCATGCTTTGTATATTCAGCTTTATTATTGGGAACTTCCATAGACACGTATGGGATCGGCAGCTTAACTCAGCAACCGTCCATATGATAATCAACCTTCAAGGTATTTTTATTCTTTTTCTTTAAATATGCCTTTACTCTTTCATCTATCTTTATTTCCATGTACTTTTCTCATCACCTTTATCTTTCAACCACTTGTCAAAATAATCATCCAATTCTTTTCCTGTAACCTCTTCACATACGGCTAGAAAATCCTCTGTGGTTGCAATCTTAAATTTATATCTATTATAATATATTTCTAGAATTTTATAAAATTTTTCTTTACCATATCTATCTTTGATATCATCTAAAAATATGGCGCCCTTAGTATACACTAACTTGCCGTAATCGTTCCACGACTTAAAGTTATTTAAAGATTTCAGTACCGTCTTATCCTTTAGAGAGTCTACCGTTCTAAAGTAGCCATCCTCATTTTGAGACTCATGATATGCTTCTCCTTTGTTTTCTCCGTAATTCTCCATCATATATATCACTTCAGAATATGATGCAAAGCTCTCATCTAGCCAAGCCTCATCTATTTGGTCATTCCCGACTATGCCATACCACCATTGATGGGCTGTTTCATGAACAATTACAACTTCAAGGAACCCAATAGAACCTTTATCATAGTATTGACTCCCTATGAATACAATTCCCGGATATTCCATACCACTGGGAAAGCTGGTTTGTACAACTGAGTATTCCCTATAGGGATACTCTCCAAAAACTTTATTAAATGTTTTTATAGACTTCTCAGCAAACCCCAATGCCTTATTTCTAATATCTTGATCATTATCTCCATCATCTTTAAGATAGTACATTTTCAACAGGGTTCCGTCAACTTCTTTTTCCACTACTTCAAAGGAACTACTTGCTACCCAGGCAAAATCCCTTACAGAATTAGCCTCAAGTTCCCATTTTCTTATACCTTCAACTACGCTACTGGAAAGTGTGTTTCCTGTAGATGCAATGACAAAATCTTCAGGCGCTTTTATATTAACCTTGTAATTACTCACATCAGCATAAAAAGGATCTCCTATAGCATAGTATGGATCAAGGTTCCATCCAGATTCATCATATACGGCAATCGAAGGATACCAGTTCCCTAGATTATAGGTTTTATCACCGTATCCAAAACGTTCAGCAGCACGAGGTAGTTTTATATTGTATTTCATATCTATTGTTATCTGATCTCCGGTCTTCAATTTCCGTGGAAGACTTACCTCCATTATAGTCTCGTCTAATTCTCCAATACTATATTTCCCCTTATCACCGTCAACGTAAACCTCTTCAATATCTATGTATCCTGCAGAAAAACCATTAGGATATGCATTTATAAAGTCACCAAACAAGAAGGGTGCTGTCTCTTTTTTCCTAAAGGCATTTGGGTAGAGGTGAAAATACACTTTATCAATTTCGACTCCTTCATTGTTGATATATATGACCTGTTGAGTCCCCTTAATGTTTTTTTCATCAGGAGAGAACTCCACATCAATGTTATATTGATTTACGTCTTTAGAAACTGCTACATATTTGGGATCATTTTTCACTTCATCAAGAGGCTCACTCTTATCTTTTTCCTTTGGAGAACATACCGTAAAGGTTAATAAAAAAATTGAAATAACCAATATTAATTTTATAATTCTTTTAGCCATATTCAATCAATCCTTTAGAAAATTTTATAGAAACCTACCTACACGTTCCTTCAATCATGAAAAGTTCCATATCTCTAGATGACAACCTTCTTATATTATATGAACTTTATTACTCCAATATTTCTCTATAATTGCTTACTCTATTCTAAAGCCCTTTAGAATCCATTTATCTCTATCCAATTATAAAATTTTTCTATTCTATCACAGGGGTATTTATAACACTGACTACATGTTTGGATTTCTTGACTCATATTACAGTCCCTTATATCACATTTTGCACATAGAAAAAATAGTCTTTGGGATTTGCAGCCATAACACAGAATGTCTTCTTCATTAAATTTTCTATTGTATGTCACTCCCCATTCCTCTGCCGTTTTCCTTTTTAGATCTTCATCATCATTTATTGTTGCAATATAAACTGGACAAGCTGAGCAATCTATACCACAATAGGCTTTGTTAGTATCCATATCCTCCCCCCTATCATGTCTTTTCAAGTTCTGTTAATCTGAGCCTATATCTCCTTTGATGTTAAATCTTTCCTCGTATTTCTTAAGAACCTTATATAGGCTTTCCTCTAGATTTATATCAGTAGAATTCGCAAGACAAATTAAAGAGAATAGGACGTCTCCCATTTCCTCCTGCCAATCTTCATTAGCTATAAAATTTTTTTTTCCATAATCCGTAGCCTTTAAAATTTCTTTAGCCATTTCTCCTACTTCAGACACTAGATCTATTATTCTAACATTAGGAGATATATTTAAGTTTTTCTCATTCGTAAACTTTTCAATCTTTTTTTGAATCTCTATTAGTTCCATTTAATTCTCCTTTGCTTATATTCAACCCAGATTATTCATGAAAAATATGGGTTGAATTTTACTCTAATATCTTTAATACACTATAGTATTTCTCTTCAATAAGCTCTTTTCCTTCTTTATTTAACTTATTCCAACTCCTCATGACCTTATTCCTTACCCATTCCTTGCCCTCATCAATGTCCATGTTTTTTTCCTTGTACACATAATATAACAAGGAAACAACCTGATCAATATGGGCCATGGCATCTCCGCTAGCTACGCAAACCTCTTCCTTCGATAATCTATCGCTATCAATACTTGCCCTATGGGATAAAATACACCCCTTTATTTTTTCAATCCTATTAGTTGGATAATCTAAGTCTTTAAGAATCTTCTCAGCTTCTTGCCCACCATATATATGGTGGTCTTTATAACATTTAAAATCCTTTATACTGGCGTAATCATGGAGCAAAGACGCAAGCTCTACTATTTCTTCATCGGCACCTATCTTTTCAGCCAGTTTTTTTGAGTATTTTACAACATAGACTATATGATGGGACCATATTCCATAGCCAAAGGCATTGCTCTCTCTTTTACAGGCATCTTCCACAATTCCCTCTACTTTTCGCACTATATCTTTAGCTGTCATGGTTACTCTCCTTTGCCACTCTTATGTATCCATCTTTATAAATCGGAACTATATCATATATATCTCTTTGTAAGCAATATCTCAAATCCTCTGTAAATCCATTTGCCTCAAGTCTCTTATAGTGACTACACTTTTTAAGAATTTCATGAATATCCTTCTCATAGGCTTCATATAACTCTTTAACAGTCCAACCTAAGTCCGTTGTATTTATATCCGCCTGGCTAGCTATTAGAGAGGTAATCATTCCTGCACAAAGAGCATCATCCATAGAATACTTTTCGTATGTTCCAGAACAAACAATAGCAACATCTTCTTTATCCTTTATTAGCTGATTTGCTACAGCCCTTGCATTTAGAAATGATGCGATATAAAGTTTCTCTGCCTCTGCACAGGCTTTAATAGTTCTTGTTCCATTTGTTGTAGTCAAAACTACTTTTTTCCCCTTAACATTTTCTTCAGTATAGAGAAGAGGTGAGTTTCCAAAATGGAATCCCTTAATTATCTTAGCATCCCTTTCTCCACCCAATATAGCTACATCTTTAGCCTCCTTATTATAAGTCTCCCAGGCCTCTTCTATATGTTCTACAGGGATCACACAGCACGCCTTATTTGCCATGGCCGTAACTATAGTCGATGTAGCCCTTAAAACATCAATAACCACTACATTCCTCCCAGAAATCCTTTCACAGTTTACTTCCTTAACGGAATCTATAACATCAATATTCATCATCTATTCTCCTTCTATTTCTTTAGTTCCCAATAATCCTCTGTGCTATTTTATTTCCGTCTTTCTTCTCTTTACAGGGTGCAGCAATGTAACACTTTGCTTCATATTTCTCATCGATTCCGTGCATATTACCCCATAACAATTCAAAATCCTTTGCTATAACAAAGGTTGCATCCTCTAGTGTCACAACTTCAATTTTGGAGTCTGTTGCAGGCACGGCATAGACATCATAATAAGAGGTTTTTATCCTATTCAGGGTTCCTTGAAGCGGAGATTTACTAATGGGTGTTTTTATTTGCTCCCTGTTTCCATCAACTTCAATAAATCCTTCAAATACATCATCTCCTATAATTCTACGATATAGTTTGCCCTCAACTCTAACCTGAGCTATTTCTTCAATCTCTTTCTCATTTGAATAGATACATCCCTCCAAAGATCTATTTATCTGGATCGGCTCAGTGTATTGATATGCAAATTTAATCACAGTAATAAATATCATAGTAAAAGCTATTCTCTTTATCATATATCTGCCTCACTTAAAAAGTTTATAAAATCATTCCTAATTCTATATTTTACCAGAAAATAATATAGAGATTCCAGTCAAAACTTCAATTTATACACATCAAAACTCCCCCCAAAAGCATGGGATATTTTGATATACATAAATTAAGATTTACTTGGAACTCTCTATAGTTGTAAAAATCTTTCTATATATAGAAAGTGAGAACTCTTTATCTCCAGAGTTCTCACCAGTCAAATTAGTTACTTTCATTATTTAAACCTAGTCCCTTGATGGCTTCATTATAAAATTCATATATTTCTTTTGATACATTGTCTTTCATCTTAAAATCATTTTTCTTTAATATATTAAGATATTCTTTTAATATGCCAGCTGTTATGGTTCCCTCATTTCTTTCAACTGTATCTCTATAGCTATTTAAAACCTCATCGTATATTTTTTGAGTATCAGTCCACTCATGTATCGGAGTATTACTCATACCAAACATATATGCTTCCATATACATACGATACATATTTCCTACTACAGCTTTTCTAGAGCTATCGGAAAACTTATCTAAAAACGCTTCTGTATTCACTGTTCTATTAGCTAGTTCTTCCCACGAAATAACCAGTCCGGCATCAGCTGACATCAATTGGTTTGATTCTACCGCCATCAATTTAATGTATTCCTTTGAATCCGTTGGCAGATATTCATCATATTTCTTTAAAAGCTCGTAATTAACAATTGGATAATATGATCCCTCTAACATAACAAACTTATATCCACCATAAAGCATTTCTGAGATATTCGTTTTCATCTCTTCATCTTTTATAGTGTCAACTTTGACCTCTCCAGAATTATGGTCTATAGCTTTATCTAGCTCCGCCTGATAATTTTCCTCAAATAGGATATCAGTATAATTTTCAATATGAAGGTTTTGTGCTTTTTCCAGCTCCATAACCATCACATCTGCGTCCTTCTCCGATATATTTTCAACGTTTCCATCTATAAACACTAGTATCTCATATGGCTTACTATTGTTATTTAGCAATTCCTTAAAATCAGCCATGATTTTTTCTGAATCCTCTTTGTTTTCTTTAGTTGCATCTTTTTTTTCTTCAACAGCTTCCTTTTCTGTTTGTTCTTCACTATTTTCAATCTCAACTTCATTAGGTACATCAACTTTTTTAGCTGTACAACCCGGTAACAAAAGTAATGCTGTAAGTACTAGAATGATTGGCCTTTTCACTTTGTATCCTCCTTGCTATATTTTAACCTAGATGATTCATAGAAAATTAAAAATAGTTCAAGTCGTTTTTGAATAGTCTAGGTTTAAAGTTCTATCCCTCCTTTAAAGCATATCAAAAAACACAGCTTAAATCTCTTACAAAATACTTACAAAACAGTTACAGGCTATACTATTCCAACCTTAATAGTTTCCTAAGCTCCATATAAAAAGGCTATAAGTTTTGCAGCAGGTACCAGCAGAAGTTGTCCTAATAAAGTCCCTATCAATTTAGTCCCTATCAGCATTACTACCAATGCCTTTACATCTCCATACTCTCTCTTTCCTCTATAGGCTTCATCTGTTATCAGTGCGGCTTTTGGATCTATAAATAACGTAAGCAAAATACTCGCCGCACCATTAATCATCCCCGACGAAGCAGAAGCAGCCAGTCTATTTTCAGGAACATAGATAGCTGAATAATATGCTGACAGCACACCAATCGTATATACTCCTGTTATCAATACATTTAGTAGTAGTAATTTTATCGGTATATTTTTAAATTTTAATCCTTTAAGCATTCCCCTTGAGGGCTTAGTTATACTTTTAGCTATACGTTTTATATTTCCAAGACTGAGGGATTGAACAACTAAACCAGGCACTGATCCAGTCACTTCAAGCCTCGATATCGCTTTGGAAAACAGCTTTAAAAATGTTGGTATGAATAATATCCCAAGCAGTGTTCCTACAGTAGTAGCAAAGACAACATGCCTAACATGGATGATAGGGTCATAGCTTATCTTTATGCTATTATCAATCAGCTGTCCAATTAATGGCCCCTGAAATAAGTTTGCAGTTCTCGATCCTAGGGCTATTAAGTTAAAGAGCGAGAGGGATAATGCGAAGTTTCCACTTTTTACAGAGTTTAGCCTTACAGAATAAGATAAAGTATCTACAAAATGTATGATTATAGTTAGTAATATTAAACTCCACAACAACTCAGTTCTTATTATCATAACCTTCCTCCAAAACTTATTTATATCTTTTAACATCTATCTCCATTATATAATACTATTTCCTAATAAGATTATCATAGACACTTTCTGATTCTTTATTTAGATACTCCAGGATAATAGTTATTTATTCATACCTAAATACCTTCAGAGTATAAATCTCATCTTTACTTAATACGTTAAAATATCGCCGGAATACTGCCGTAAAACTGCCGATATTCAGCCGGTTTTCTATGTAATTTCATGGTAATATTTAACATAGAAGTACTGTTAAATAGAAAGTCTTTAAGTCAAAGGTCAAAAAGTTTATAGAATAAACACAATCAAACTCTGAAGAACCTTGAGCAGATTACGTCGCTCAAAGTTCTTTTTTTATGGTCTTTTATGTAATTTTTCTTTTTTATAGAATATGAGATTTTCCAACGATTACGATGTATAATTTGTAAAATATACAAATTTCCGACAAATAAAGTCAAAAAATACCCGTTTACATTTTGAGACTCAAATTCGTTCTAAATTATTAAAGCTTTTTACAAGGAGGTCACATGTCATTATATTATCAATTAAAGAAATGGCAAGGAGGAAGTAAAGAGGTCGAAGATGATATCTGTTTAAAGTTCTGTCCAATTATAAGAAATTTAAGTAAAAAACTTGAATACGAAGAAGGCGAAACGGATTTAACTATAGCCTTTCTAGAGTTTATTAAAAAGATTGACTTAACTAAATTCGAAAAGAAAGATAGAAAAATTGCTAAATTCATATGTAAATTTTTAAAAAACAAATCAATAGATCTACTTAGAAAGCATCGTAATAAAAGGAAAGAGCATTTACATATAAACTATGATATTTTGTTTGGTGAAACCCCTGACTTTAACAGCAATATATTTATATCATACCTACTGGACTCTTTGCCACCTATGCAGAGGACTATAATAATAAAAAAATTTCTATATCAATATACCGATAGGGAAATATCCGAATTACTTGGCATATCAAGACAAGCTGTTAATAGGACTAAAAATAGGGGACTTAAAAATCTTAGAAAAGAATTAACGAAAGGGAGTGTAGAAGCTTTTGGAAGAAGAAATACTGGAACTAATATCTGCTAGTACACTTCGGCTGGTGAACTTATTGTGGATAGAGATAGGATAATTTGAGGTGCTTTGGCTCACATCATTAACAGTAGCACCATAGTTTAAAAACAAATAAAAATACCCTCAAACTTTATATACGATTATATTTTTTTAATATCTACATCCCTAGTAAAGCTTACTCTATACATATCCAGATACTCAATGTCCGAAAGAGTTTTTAATATACATTACCAGCTTTCTTTGCATTTCTCTATAATAAAAAGATGCCATACCATGGCATCTTGAGACTGTTGACAAACCCAAATTTCTTCGTTGTTGTCTCAAGCAAGAACCCTTACGTATGTCTGTATACGCTGCGGTCTCTTGCTTTCATCACGCCTCGAACTTCAAATTTCTCAACTGTCTGTCATCTTGTAGACTTTGTCTACAAGATAAAGATGCCATACCATGGCATCTTTTCATTAGTTTTATTCATATTTTACCCATTTTGATCCATCATCTGCTGATTTCACACAGTTTTCAATAAACCTTACACCTTCAAGTCCTGCATTAATACCAGGATACCAAGTGTTATCTAGGGTATCTAAATCTCCTTTATTCATAGCATCGATGGCAATTGCATATCTTCTATATAGGTTTGACCATGATTCAAATAACCCCTCTGCATGGCCAGTACCAATACGATCCGATGAAACTGCTTTGTCATTATGGTATAGATATCCATGTCCTCTATCAAGTAATTGCTTTGGCTTTCCTTGAACCTCATATACTAATTGGTTAGGGTGCTCATCCCACCATTCAATCGAGGCCTTCGAACCAACAACTCTTATTTTCTGTTCGTGGATAGCTCCTGCATTTACAGCTGAAGCCCATAGATTACCTACTGCTCCACCTTCAAAATTCATAAGTACGATAGCATTATCCTCTAACGGAGCACGGCTTTCGATAAAGCTTTGTCTGCTGCACATTAACTCTTTTATCTTTAAGTTAGGTATCATTACTTCAGCTAAATATAAAGCATGGGTACCAATATCTCCTAAAACGTAGGTTGGTCCTGATTGCTCAGGTGTTACTCTCCATTTTAATCCCGGGTCATTCTTTTCTACTTCTTCTGAATGCCATCCATGGGCAAATTGCATGTTAACAATACGTATTTCTCCAAGATCGCCATTTTCAATCATTTTTCTTGCTTGATGAACCATTTGGAAACCAGTGTATCCATAGGTAACACCAATTACTTTGTTCTCTCTCTCCGCTATAGCCTTTAATTCTTCTGCTTCCTTTA
The DNA here is from genome assembly GCF_050888315.1 of Wukongibacter baidiensis. Lineage (NCBI taxonomy): Bacteria > Bacillati > Bacillota > Clostridia > Peptostreptococcales > Caminicellaceae > Wukongibacter > Wukongibacter baidiensis. The sequence goes on along the minus strand of NZ_CP138202.1, from coordinate 3,701,389 downwards.
CCGTAAAGCAAAGTGGCTTTTCACAGATAACATGTAATCCAGCTTCTAATGCTGACTTTGTCATCTCATAGTGAAACTTATTAGGAGTTGCGATTGAAACGGCTTCAATTCCATCCTCTCGTTTAGCCTCTTCTTCAAACATCACTTTATAGTCAGCGTAGCATCGCTCTGGGTCAAGTCCAATATTTGTACCAAACTCAACACATCTATCGGGTTTAATATCAAATGCACCTGCAACCAATTTGAATAATCCATCTCGCAGAGCTGCTGATCGATGGATATACCCTATCTGGCTTCCTCTTCCTCCACCAACCATGCCCCATCTCAATGGTCTTTCTAATCTGAATTCTTCATTAAACATAAGAGCCCTCCTAAATAAATGGATTTAATCTCTTGAGCTAAACTCCCCTTGGAATATTTTTATATCCTGCAGTAAATGTTATTTTTAAAAATATTCTGTTAACTTTTAATAAAATCATTTTACTATTATATGATGATATTTTCAACAATAACTATTCCTTTATTTATCTCTAATTTTAAATGAAATACATGCTTTCTTATTAGCTATTTATAGGTATAATGGATATATAAAGATATTTAATAACATTAAGGGGGAAGCTTATGAAAATCAAACAACCGGGTGAATTTATCAATGGGATTAACAAGATTGTAGCTATTGACGGTCCCTATAGAAATTATTTAATGGACTTTGAAATTCTAAAGCTTAAAAAAGGTGATACTTATTCTAATAATGAGGCCTTAGAAAGGGCTTATTTGCTTATCCATGGTGAAATCAAAGTATCTTTTGAAGATGAAATAGAGCTATTGAAAAGAGAAAATTTCTATGACTATAATCCTGTAACCTTACAATTAGCTCAAAATACAGAGGTGAAAATTGAATGCCTTAATAATGATACGGAAATTGCAGTTTTCAAAACAGTAAATACAAAATTGGAACATAATGTGTTAAGGATGCCTGAAGATGTTGTCGCTGAAGAGCGTGGTAGGGGTTTCATGAATGAAGCAGGCACAAGAATAACTCGTACAATTCTCGACTACTCTATTGATCCTGATTCTAATTTAATGCTCGGTGAAGATATGCATTATCCTGGAAAATGGGCAGGTTTCCCTTCCCATCACCACGAGCAACCAGAAATTTATTTTTATAAGTTTACACCGGCTAACAAGTCAGGTTTTGGACTTTTAAAGCTTGGTGACGATGCTATTTTGTTAGAGGAAAATGATACTGTACTTATCCCTCCAGGAAAGGATCATCCACAGGTTGCCGCTCCAGGTTACGGCATGTACTTTATTTTCGCTATTCGTCATTTAGATGGTAATCCATATATTAAACCCACATTTATTGAGGATCACCTTTGGGTTGAAAAACCTGGCGCCATAATATGGCCAGATAAAGAGTAAATTTATTTTGTATTAATACCAATATACAGTTTAATCTTGGTTATGAATTTGTAATATACAGATATAAGCACTAAAAAATAGTTAAAAGACGTCTAGATACGTCTTTTAACTATTTTTAATACCATAGGTATAAAGCTTTACTTTATTATTTCCGGATCCTTATACTCTTTTCCAAACAGTTCAACGCTCACTGTTTTAATCGCTTGTGCCTTTAACGGTTTATCTCGCTCATCTCTTTCTGTTCCTACAATTTTATCTACAGCTTCCATACCCTCTATTACTTTACCAAATGCAGCATATTCTCCATTTAGAAATGGTGAATCTTTTACCATTATAAAAAATTGTGAACCTGCTGAATCTGGAGCAGATGATCTAGCCATAGATATTACGCCTCTTTTATGCATCAGATTATTTTCTACACCATTTTGCATAAATTCTCCCTTAATTCCATACCCTGGTCCACCTGTTCCATTTCCATTAGGATCTCCACCCTGAATCATAAAACCTGGAATTACTCTATGGAAGGTAAGACCGTCATAAAACTTTTTGTTTATTAGTGATATGAAATTGTTCACTGTATTCGGTGCTACGTCTGGATACAATTCTACCTTTATTTTTTCTCCACTTTCCATTTCGATTGTAACAATTGGATTATGTAAATTTGCATTCTTATCATTGATCTGTGCCGTATTAGTTTCTGCATTCCAAGCAACTTCCTTATTTAATAACTCAGCTACCTTTCTAAGGGGCACATATGTAGTCCCATTATGGAGTATGTTATCGGCTTCTACCTGCGATCCATTAACCTCTATATTTATAGAGTTAAATAGAACCTCAATCTGTTGTGATATTGGCGCTGTAAATGCTGTGCCTGTACTTATTAGCAACAAAATTACTAATCCTACTATAATTTTTTTCATTTTTATCTCCCTTTCTGTCATATTGATTTCACATAATTATATCATATGTGTATGAAGCCAAGTTCCTTTAATAATTTGGTAATCCATTGATGATAAAACTTACTCCTCTATTTCTCTTCAATGTACGCTATTAAAAGACTACTGTTCCAATTGCGTTGAAATATCTTAAATCACTAGGTTTCTTATTATTCCTACTCAAAGTAAAAATTTATTAAATATTTTATTAGCTTTTAAAAACGTTGAGTCATATAGTGTATCGAGACAAAGAGGAAAAATTTTATATTAGAAAGGATTGATTAAATGGGCACTAGATTACCGATAAAGAGAATGATTATTGGGATAATAGGGTCTGATCTAAATGAGGTAAGTTTACTTCTTTCAAAAACAGAGATTAAGAAGAAAATCACTATATCAGACATTCCCTTTTTTATAGGTATTTTAGAAGGAATACCCGTAGTAATTTGCATTTCTAAACAAGGTACTGTTAATGCTGGATTGGCTTCATGCCTTTTAATACAGAAATTTAAAGTTAGTAAAATTATTTTTAACGGAGCAGGAGGTTCATTAGTTGAAGATTTAAATTTTAAAGATGTGGTTATCTCTAGCGGATGTCTGTTTTGGAATGTTAATTATACATCTATAGGAATTCCTATAGGCCAGTATCCTAGTCTTAAAATTTCAGTATATAAAGCTAATAAGAAATTAATTCAACTAGCTAAAAATGTGAAAAATATTGATTTTAATACTCATATTGGAAAAATCTTAACATCTAATATTTTTCTTGCCAATACTAATTTACGCGATAAATTAAGGATAAAGCTTAATGGTTTGTGTGTTGAGACAGAGGGGGCGGCCGTTGGACAGATAGCGTTTTTACATCATATTCCTTATGTTGTATATAGGGGAATATCTGATTTTTCAAATGAGAATTCACCTGAAGATATTAAAAAATCTGGGGCTTTAGCTTCACAAAATGCTCAGAAAGTTACATTAGGCGTTCTCTCACAATTACACTGTCAAAATAAACTTAATATTGCTGATTTTAACTAGTAATTTTATTCCGATTACATTGACTGTTTTTTGCAAATTTTATGTGATTAGTAAAGGGGGTACTCATAAAATTCCTTTATGAGATAGCCCCCTTCAAATAGTTCTAACTATATTATCTTACCTATTTTTTCTATACTGTCATCATCCACACAATATATTTCATACTTACAATGCTTCATCATTTCATCATTCTCTTTCCAATCATCTTCACCCATATTCTTAATAATAGTCTTTAAAATCTCTTTACCACTGCCAATTCCTATAATTGTCTTCTTCCCTATAAGCTTCTTAACCTTATTAATCAAGCATTCTATATTTACTTGGTTATTTTTATTTCCCCATAATATATAGGCATCGCTGTTTAAGGATAAAAGCTGGTTTATCTTAAACTTCCCACTAAAAATATTGACGCTGAAATTAAAATCTGAAAAGGCTATTATATCCTTCTTTTCCATTCCTAAATCTATTATTGATACCTTCTTTACCTTAGGCTCTATATGAACATATCCATCTTTATTTAAACTCAGTATAGCATTAACATCGACTATGTTTAACATGTCATGGGTTAACACCGATATCATAACTTCCTCTCCCTTCTTAATATTTACAACTCCTGAAAAGCTTCTTCTAAAATTTTTAATCCATCTTTTATTTCATCTTCCGTTATGTTAAGTGGTGGAACTATCCTAATCACGTTGCTACCTGCTCCTATTATTAGGAGTCCTTTCTCAAAGGCTTTACTAACTATTGTTTTTGCTTCTATATCTAGATGCAGTCCCAACATTAGCCCTTTCCCACCTATTTTTTTTATGAAGCTATACTCCGATGCCAACTTCTCTATTCCTTCCTTAAAGGCTATCTCCTTCTCCTTAACTCCATCAAGCACCTTGTTTTCTGTCAGCTCTTCTAATACCGCCAAGGAAACCGCACAGCCTAAGGGATTTCCCCCAAAGGTACAGCCATGATCACCGGGCTTAAAAACAGAGGCCTTTTCATTAGCTAAAACCGCGCCAATAGGAAAACCTCCTCCAAGTCCTTTTGCTAGACATACAATATCCGGTACCACTCCAAAACCCTTGTATGCAAATAACTCTCCAGTTCTTCCTATGCCACATTGGACCTCATCAAATATCAAAAGAGCATTGTACTCTTCGCATAACTTCTTTGCTGCCTCTAAAAATTTAATATCGGCATTTATTATACCGCCTTCTCCCTGTACAGGCTCTATTATTACTGCACAGGTTTTTTTAGATATATTTTTTTCTAAATCACCTATGTCATTAAACTTTACGCTCTTTACCCCACCCATCAGAGGCATAAAGTCCTTTTGGTATTTTTTCTGTCCAGTAATGGTTAATGAGCCTAGGGTTCTTCCATGGAAGGAGTTTTCCATGGTTATGATTTCATACTTTTCAGTATCACCAGTGAGCTTTCCGTATTTTCTAGCTATTTTTATAGCTGTTTCATTTGCTTCTGTTCCACTGTTACAGAAAAAAACTGTATCATGATCACTTAGGGTCACTAATTTTTCGGCCAACTTAGTCTGAGTAGGAGTCCAGTAAAGATTTGAAACATGTATGAGCTTCTTGCTCTGCTCATCAAGTGCCTTAACAATTGACTCATGGCAGTGTCCAAGGCAGTTAACAGCTACTCCAGCCACAAAATCTAAGTACTCCTTCCCTTCTGTATCGTAAAGTTTAGTTCCTATACCCTTCTCAAAATTCACATCAAATCTAGTGTATGATTCCATAAGATACTCTTTTCCCATTTTAATCCTCTCCTCCCTTTATCATTGTTCCTATTCCTTTGTCAGTGAATATTTCCAGAAGCAAGCAATGCTCCTTCCTACCATCTATCATGTGAACACGTTTTGTTCCACTCTCTATAGCCGATATACAACACTCTAGCTTAGGCCTCATACCTCCATTTATTATCTCCTCAGATATCAACGTCTTTCCCTCATCAATGGTAAGCTGAGAAATAAATGTTGTTTTATCATCAAAATCTTTATATAACCCCTCTACATCCGTAAGCAGTATTAATTTCTCTGCTTTCATGGCAAAGCTTACAGAAGAAGCCACGTAGTCAGCATTTATATTATAACTATTTCCCTCTTCGTCAAATCCCGTAGGGGCAATGACGGGAATATAGTTTTTTTCTATTAGGTCCTCTAGGAAGTCTACATTTACTTCTTCTACATCACCCACAAAGCCTATATCAATTTTTTCATTATCATTGTATATATACTTTTTCTTAGCCTTAATAAAACCTCCATCCTTACCACTTATTCCTATTGCCTTAACTCCATGATTATTAATATCAAAAACTATTTCCTTATTTACACATCCAGCTAAAACCATCTCCACTACCTTCATCGTTTCTTTATCAGTTACCCTTAGGCCATTTATAAAGTTACTTTTTATTCCTAAAGCATTAAGATTATTTGATATATCCGGTCCACCACCATGAACAATAACTATATTTACTCCTATTAATTTCATCAATACTATATCCTTTATAAAAGCATCCTTTGCTTCTTTGTTTCTCATAATACTTCCACCAAGCTTTATAACAAAGGTTTTACCTGCAAATTTCTTGATATAGGGAAGGGCTTCTACAAGGACCCTGACCTTTTCCTCTAATACCTTCACTCTTTCTCACCAGCCTTTTATTAAAATAACCCATTCTTTTCGATTGTTTATAATTATACCTATTTTTATATATTTATGCAATATTTTTTAAAAAAATATTGCATTTTTATAAGTTGGTATGTATAATTATTTTTAATAAATATTAGGTTGGTTGGTGATTTTATGAAAGTAGGAGTTATTGGTTCCACAGGTTATGCTGGACAACAGTTAGTTTGGTTTCTAAACAATCATAAAGAAGTAAATATTTCATTTTTAGCATCCCATAGTTATTCAGGTAATGAATATGCATCCATTTACAAAAACCATAGAGGATTTATACAGAATTATTGTATAAATATTCAACAAATATATGAAAAACTCACCTCTGTAGATATTGTATTTATTGCACTCCCCCATGGGAAATCAATGGATATAACTAAAGTTCTTCTCCCTGAAGGTATTAAAGTAATTGATTTAGGAGCTGACTTTAGACTACATGACTCAAAACTATACAAGGAATGGTATGGATTAGACCATCAAGGTGATGAACTACTTAAAGATGCTGTCTATGGTTTACCTGAATTGAATAAAGAGTCGATTCAAAATGCACAGCTTATTGCTAATCCTGGATGTTACCCTACAGCAAGCATCTTAGCCCTTGCTCCACTTATTAAGAATAAGCTTATTGATACCAGCACAATAGTAATCGATGCAAAATCTGGAGTTTCAGGAGCTGGAAGATCTCTAAGCACGGGTACCTTATTCTGTGAATGTAATGAATCAGTCAAAGCCTACAAGGTCGGTGAGCACAGACACACCCCAGAAATTGAACAGGAACTATCACTTTTAACTAATGAAAATATAAATTTATTGTTTACCCCACACCTCATTCCAATGAATAGGGGGATCTTAGCTACCTGTTATAGTAAGGCAAGCAGAGAGCTTTCATCCGAAGACCTTCATGATGTATATAGGGATTTTTATTCCGAGGATTATTTTGTGAGGATAGCCGAGGACATTCCCGAAACAAGGTGGGTTAAAGGTTCAAATTTCTGTGATATAGGTATTAGATTTGATAAAAGAACCAATAAAATAATAGCCATTTCTGCCATAGATAATCTTATTAAGGGCGCTGCAGGTCAGGCTATTCAAAACATGAATATAATGTGTGGGTTCGATGAATGGGAAGGGCTTAATTTCCCAGCAATGGTACCTTAATAAAAATATTGAAGGGAGTTTTTAACATGAAAAAGTATGATAAATTCATACCCGTTCCGGGTTTTAAGGCTACTGGAATATATTCTGGTGTAAAGAAGAACACGTCAAAGAAAGATTTAAGTATAATTTATAGTGAATACAGTGCTGTTTCAGCAGCTACCTTTACTACTAATAAGGTTAAAGCTGCGCCTGTTGTGATAAATATGGAGCATGTACAAAATGGTAATACACAGGCTATCGTTATAAATAGCGGTAATGCAAATGCATGTACGGGAAAAAAAGGTTTTGAAGACGCAGAGATTATGATTGCAACTACAGCTAAAGAGTTAAACCTATCGCCTAATGAAGTTCTTGTAGCATCTACTGGTATAATTGGAGTTCCAATGCCTATGGAGAAAATCATTCCAGGAATTGAAGGTGCTGCAAAACTCCTCTCCTACGACGGTTTCGAAGATGCTGCAAAGGGAATACTTACTACCGACTCATCTACAAAAACCATATCTATAGAATTTACTATAGATGATAAGCCTATAATTATAAGCGGTATGGCAAAGGGTTCTGGTATGATTCATCCAAATATGGCAACTATGCTTGGATTTATTCTAACTAATGCTTCTATAGATAAAAAAATACTCAACAAAGCCCTCAAGGATAGTGTTAATGATTCATTTAACATGATATCCGTTGATGGTGATACAAGTACAAACGATATGGTAATCATTCTTGCAAATGGAAAAGCTAATAACAAGACAATAGGTAACACAGATCCAAACTACATGAAGTTTAAAAAAGCTTTAGATATTGTCTCCACAGAGCTTGCTAAAATGATTGCACAGGACGGCGAAGGTGCTACAAAGCTAATTGAAGTAGACCTATCGGGAGGAAAGACTAAGGAAGATGCAAAATTATGTGCAAAGTCAATCATAACATCTAGCCTTGTCAAATCGGCCTTCTTTGGTAGCGATGCAAATTGGGGCAGAATTTTATGCTCTATGGGGTATTCCGGTGGAGATTTCAATCCCGAACATGTAGAAATATTCTTTGAAAGCGATAAGGGAAAAATACAAATAGTTAAGAATGGTATGGGACTATCCTTTGACGAAGCTTTAGCAAAGGAAATCCTGTTAGAAGAGTATATTAAAGTAGTAATCGACTTAAAAAATGGGAAGTATAGCGCTAAGGCATGGGGCTGTGATTTAAGTTATGATTATGTAAAGATTAATGGAGCCTACAGAACATAATATCTGTTATAAGAATGTAGAAAGTGCAGTAGAATTTAGCTGCACTTTTTTATTGTGGCCATTTTTTGAAGAGAAGTCTAGCCAAAACTACCGGGCTCAATAGCCCTGAATTTTTTATTATTTCTCTTATTGACTTTTCAGAAAATTTTATATATTATATAGTTAGTTTAGTGAATTATTCAATAAATTAACTATTTATTTGTGAAAACTATATTTCTTAGGAGGTATTCTCTATGGATCATGATTTAAATTTTCTATCGGAAGATTTATTTACTATATTTCGCTTATTTCATAAAAATATTTTCACTCCACCAAGCTCTAATAAGAAGGAGTCCCTAACTCGTTCACATTTCGAAGTTATGTTTGCCTTAGATGATATAGGTACTTCCCCTATGTCTGAAATTGCTAAAAGGCTCTTTGTTTCAAAGCCCTATATGACTTCACTGGTTGATAAGCTTGTAGACATGATGTTAGTTGAAAAGGTTCCTGATAAAAAGGATAGAAGAATAAAAAATATAGCACTTACAAAAAAAGGCGAAAAAATCCTAATGGACCATAGGATGGAGGTAGAAAATAAAGTTGCCTTAAAACTTTCAAAACTCTCAGAGGAAGATTTACAACAGTTACTCTTAGCATCAAAAGATATGAAGAAGATAATTTCAAAACTATACTTTGAAGATTAAGCATAGGTTATTCATTCATTAATATGAAAGGAGCATTTTCATGAATCTTGTTGATACTATGGAGTCTTGGCCTAAAAAGATTGATAATTACAATGATTTACCTGAAATCTTTGAGATTTCATTTAAAGCATTGATGTATGATACAGATGCTTTCCCATATACAGTTTTTATACCATCTAATCCCTTTAACCCTAGAAAATCGAAGCCTAAGCTAATATCTATTTTAAATGATAAAGTATACATCTTGGAAAAACTAAGAAGAGAAGTTAAGTCCATTTGTTATCCATTTAAAAGCATTACATATGTTGAAACAGCATCTATTCTTCTAAATTCATGGCTAAGGATACATGGTGTCTTAAATGGTGAATCAACTTCTACTACCATTGAATTTAATACAACTAGGAAAGATCTATTTATTCCTATAATAAAGACCATAAGATCATCAATAAACGAATTTGATCACGGCGATATAGGTTATGAAATAGCCAAGCTAAATTATTTAAAGGCAATCAGTTTAAAGTTTTTAAATTATTCTAAGCGAAGTATAATGCAGGGTGAAAAGATTAGTAACATTGTATATCAACCTGAAATGTGGACTAAATTTCTAAAACACTTTAATAGGCGATTAAGCCCGTCCCATATTACGATTTTAACCGATAAGGAATTGATTATCATAAAGGAATATAATAATCTAAAAAACTCAAAAGACTGTAGTTATGGTGGCGTATGGAGTTATATCCCTCTTCACAGAATAAAGTTCATATCACTAGAAGATACTGAGAATAAGGATATTATAAATTTAGTAGTAAATTTTAAGAATGACAATAACATTACTATCTCCTTTTCTCTTTCAAATAAATCGGACTTAGACTCGCTTATAGAAGGTTTTCTCAAACTGTCTAGACTCTATTCAGCATAGAATTAAAACAAATTGCTTAAGTTTATTTATTATTTTATATGAATTGGGGTATATTTAATATATATTTCAAATTTCATAAGGAGGTTTAAAACTATGCAAGCAACTTTTGTAAAGATAGAGGAAATAGACAAGTTTGTAAATTTCGTTTCTAAATTAAAGGGAAAGGTTTATTTACAATCAGGAGAAATCAAGGTAAACGCAAAATCTATAATAGGCGCAATGTATATTGTAAAGGAACATCCTGATAATATCATAGTAGAAGTTGAAGATGATAAGGAAAAAGAACTTGTTTTAGATTTTTTAATGCAGGGTGCTCATTTGAAAAAAGGCTAAAAAGATGTGCTTCATAATAACGAATTTCTGAAACACCCTGGGGCTGCACTCATAAGAAACCTTTATGAGACAGCCCCATTCTTTTAGTAGTCATAAAATACTACATCATCATATACAAGCTTTCCCTTTTCATAAACAATCTTCCCAGAAAAGAATCTATTATCTTCAAGCCACTTTAAGAACAGCTTATCACCATCCCATAGGTTTAAACCTAATATCTCCGAATCATCAATCCATTTAAGAACACCTTCATCTGAATCTATAATTTCTCCTTCAAAATCTTCCCCCGTAAAAAGAAAAACATACCAATCTTCATCATCTTTAAATTTAGGAAAGGTTAATATCGCTCTAAGTTTTGGGTTATTTAGCCTGAGGCCACTTTCTTCCTCTACTTCACGTAGAATACACTCTTCCGGAGTCTCGCCGGTTTCCATCTTTCCTCCTAGTCCAACCCATTTACCTTCATGGATATCATTTTCTTTCTTAATCCTATGAAGCATTAGGGTCTTTCCGTTCTTTTTTATATAGCACATAGTTGAATTTTTCATAGAATTATCTCTCCTTTAGGTTTAACTCCCCTTGATTTTGTGATATAACTATAATTAATTGAATAGTTTAATAATAATAGAAGAGGAGATCATAATGGTTGTACTAACTTTAATACTTTCAATGACTGTAATACTATTCTTAGTTAACAAAAAAGTTAACATCGGCTACTCCTTAATGATTGGAGCTGCTTTATTAGCCCTTTTAAACGGTAGGGGAATTAATTATACTATAAAAACGTTTTTAGGTACATTTCTAGAATACAGAGCAATTTCCTTAGCACTTACAATAGTTCTAATAACTATATTAGGACATCTAATGGAAAAGTATTTGATTTTGGATAGAATGATATCTGCCCTTGAAAAAGTGATGCGAAGCGCAAAGGCTACTATACTTATTGCACCTGCTATCATTGGTACTCTGTTGGTTACTGGTGGAGCTTTGATGTCTTGTCCCGTTGTAGATAATCTTGGTGATAAGTTAAATATACCGGCGGATAAAAAAGCCGCTATCAATCTAATTTTTAGGCACGCACTTTATTTTTTCTTTCCCCTTTCACCAACAATTATATTGGCGGCTGAAATCGGTGGCTATGACCTTTGGCAGTTCATCAAACTTCAGTTCCCTATTGCCGTAGCCATGTATATATTGGGATATATATTTTATCTTAAGGGGTGTAAAGAAGCATCAGTAGAAAAAATAGAATTAAAGCAATACCTTAAAACAATCGTAAGTTTCACATTTTATTCATCGCCGATACTAATAAGTTTACTTGGTGTTCTAATACTTGGTTTACCCTTTTATGTATCTCTTGTAGCAGGTATTCTTGTTTCTATTATTATAAATCTATATGATAAATCAAAGGATAAAAAATATGCGGTTAATGAAAATATATTTATAACGATGTACAAAGGGATAAAACCTTCTATGGCAATAGCAATCATGGGTATTATGATCTTTAAAAATGTTGTAGGTGATATTAAGGAAATAAATGTTTTCTTAAACAATCTATTGGATGGTGGTATGCCAATAGAAATATTAATCGTAATAGCTTGTGCCGTAATATCCTTTTCCCTTGCAAGCACCCAGCCAAGTATTGCTATATTATATCCTATGATTTTACCACTGGCACCAAATCCCCAAATCAAGCTTTTGTATGCAATGTTTATATATATCAGTGCCTTTATGTTTTACTATATTTCGCCGTTACACATGTGTCAAGTACTTACACTGGAATATTTTGAGGTTAAGATCAAGGATCTGTATAAAAACTACATCTACATACTTCCTCTTTCATATTTAGTAATGCTAGTAATTTATATGATGAACTTGCTTAGCCTACGTTAAGCATTTTGAATAAGACTACTGGATCAACTGATGGATGTCATGATTCCTTACTATACATACCTTCTGCTAAATCATATAGAAAACCAAATTCTATATATTTATTAACTGCTCTTAATAAATGATCCTCACTTACTAACTGATCTATCATTACTAATTCCCTCTTTTGTTGATCACTCTCATTCTTAGATAACATAATTTTACCCCTTTATGTTGTGTTCAACGCTTGTTTCTAAAGTCCTTTTTGAAATTTATACAAATATATTTCAAAAGTTAAAGCCTACTCTTTCGAATAGACTTTGTCAACAGTCTCCAAAAGCGTCTAACGACGCTTTTAGGGAATATAGGTTAAAATATGTTACTATTTCTTTTATTATTTCATATATAAATTTCACTATCAAAAACTATCTATACTTCCTCTTTTTAACCATGCAAATATATCTTCTTATTTTTGCCATTCATTTGTAAGGTAGTTTACTACATCTACAATCCTGCCATTAGATTTATATACTCTTGGTACTCTTCTTCCAACGGCACATACTATTTCACAATTACCTGTCCCTAGTATTTTAGCTCTATCATCAGCAGTTATTTCATTTTTTCCATCTGTTCCTAATAGGATTACTTCATCTCCAATTTCTACATTTTCAATATCTGTTACATCCAACATACATTGATCCATACAAATTATGCCTACTTGACACACTTTTTGCCCCCTTATAATACCCAATGATTTTCCCGATCCAATTCTAGTTAGTCCATCAACATATCCTAAAGGTAAAGTAGCTATTTTCCGATTATTTGGAGTAATATATGTATATCCGTAACTGACGCCTTCACCCTTCGGTACCATCTTAACATTAGAAACTACTGTTTTCAGAGTCATAGCAGGCATTAAATCTATTCGATTTTTATCAATATTGTCCATATGAGGCAATCCAAACAAGGTGCTTCCTACCCTAACCATGTCAAAATTATATTGTGGCAAATCTGTTACTGCTGCACTATTTGATACATGCTTAATTGGTATATGTATTCCATTTCTTTCAAGTTCGTTTATTACCCATAAAAACTTTTCAACCTGTATATGACAAGGTGTCTTATCCTCTATGAAGGACTGAGCAAAATGGGTAAATATTCCTTCTACTTCGGCATTAGGCAATGTCATAATCTTAATTATTTCTTTAACAGATTCAATACAAGGGACATATCCTATCCTATTCATTCCTGTATCCACTTTAATATGAAGTTTTGCTTTTGTTCCAAGCTCCCTTGCAGCTTCTGAAAAGAACTTTGCCTGATTATAATTATATACTGTTTGTGTAATATCATATTTTATGATATCGTTTGCTCTATACTCTGGAGTATATGATAGTATTAAGATTGGTACATCGAAGTTTGCTTTTCGTAGTTCAATGGCTTCTGAAATGTTTGCCACAGCAAATCTTTCAACTCCATTTTCTAAAAGAGTTTTTCCTATTTGAATTGCTCCATGTCCATACCCATCTGCTTTTAAAACGCCACATAATATTGTACCTTTTTTTATCAGTCTCTTAGCTTCTCTTGTATTATGTGCAATATTATCTAAGTTGATTTCTGTCCATACGCCATTAACTTTTTTCTCAAATATAGCCACTTTTCTCCCTACTTTCCATTGCCTCACAATTTTCATGATCTGATATTATATTAAAGAATTCTTTTCTTTAAAGTTAATTGCAAATTCCATGCCAATAAGAATTAATGGTTTTTAGAGAGTTTCTTTATGATTTTGTATAGTAATTTATCAATATGATAATCCTCTTTTTATTAAACATGTCCATTTTAGGTTTAATCTTTATTAAATATGTTTATCAAAACGATAAACATTTTATCAACTTGATAAGGAAGTTTTATTGTATATAAAAACCACCTGCTTAGCAAGTAGTTTCCATATACAAAAAGGACAGGTATTACAAAGATACCTGCCTTAACTATTGATATAAAGTTCTTTTTTAGTACTATGCTGATTTATTGTTAGAACTCTTACAATATTCAACCTCTCCTAAAGGATCAAATGCAGGCTCTTTCCCATCCTCTTTCTATTTTAAATAATCATCTTTCCCAGGAATTCCAAAGAATATTTCTTGATTCGACTTATATTATGTCATTGAAATCAAATAAGAGAGCCTATCATCTTGTTGACTTTTTCAATAACCTGAGATCTCCACCTAAAATAGCGGATGTCTTATTGTCACCTATATCATTTTAAACCCTCATTGATAGTTTTAATACAATTCTTTACCTGATTACCGGACGAAGGCACTCCCTCATGCCATTGCTTCTCCGATGTAGGCTCCTTTGAAAAGTATCTGGACTTCATTATTAGTTCTGGTCTATATTCAAAATGTAAAATATCAAAGTGGCCCCATTTACCGCCCCAAATAAAACCATTACGTTCAAAAACTTCTACGATTTCCCTAGGATAGGATTTTAATCTTTTTTCTCCATCCTCCCTTGAGGCCCATTTCCAATAATCCCTTTTATCTCTTTTTAAATCCACAGCGATTCCAAAGGAATGGGGACTTAATCTATTGGTTCCAGCAATATAACGATAGTTAAAGGTTCCACTGGCAGGAAATAAAAATGCGTAGATTTGCTGCTTAGTTTTTGCCAAAGAAGTGATCTCATTCATACTAGCCCTTAATTTGTCTGCAGCTTTATTATTTTGATTGAAGGGATAATTTTTATATCCCATCTTCACATTGCAAAGATTCGATTGTACTTGCTGATTTGAACCTCCATAAACTTCTTTGAGCAAGGTATATACTCTAATTCGTCCTGGGTCAAATTCCTTATCCATAAGCTTTGTAACATTTGAAAGTGGATAAACTTGCTCCATCATATCCTGTAAGTCTGGATTTGCTAACTTTTCTTGAAAACCCTTAGTTCTTTTATCATCGTAGAGAATTTTTTTCCCAGATTTCATTACTACATACACCCTGCCGCCCTTTTCTTTTTGTATGTCTTTAATATCCTCGGGATAGGCCATTAGCAAGCATAAAAGATCTCTCTTCATGGTTATGTCATAGCTATTTATATCTGTATCTTCAGCAACCATGTTTTGTATCCATTCCTTTTCCATACAGCCCGTAGTCATCAATAAAAATATTAGTAGTATACACATACCTATTTTTTTCATAACGATGCGCCAACCTTTCATAAAATAGTAATTACTTTTCATGTCATGATAGTACTATTTATAAGATGTAGTATGTGTAAAATAAAATATTTTTAATTACTTCAAAGCTATATCTATTTGAAAAACACTCTACCATATTCAGGTATTATATCTATAACAACTCTTTTCTTTGAACTTGTATTTATATATATACTATTCCCTTTTTCTCTATAGGATTTTTCGGCTTCAAGATTTTCCATTATTAGAGCCAAACGTGCCCTTTCATGCCATAGGCTTGCCTCAGCTACGGGATTGTTCTGAATCTTTTTAAGACCTATTTTGATAACCTTTTCAGCTTCTAGTATCCTAGACATAATTCTATAATATCTAGCAATATACTCAAAGCAAAAGGAATCGTTGTAATCTTCATTTAAAAATCTATTGATAATAGCCTCTATATCATCATTAATATCTTCAAATCTATTACTCAAAACCACTGCGTCTAATTTATATAAATTAATAGTGACTAGTCCAGCTTGGTAATTAGATTTTTTAGCATATTCAATAGCTTTGTTTAGGCTTTCGATTGCTTTATTGAATTCTCCGATTTCAGTATATATATATCCAAAGCATTGATGGGCTATAGCAAGATTATAGTTCCTTTCTTCACTGGTAAATAATCTAACTGCTTCTTTTTGAAAATAAATACTTTCTTTAAAACTTACCATATCCCTATACACCATAGAGAGGTTTGTACATAAAGATGCTAAATCCATCTTAGTCTCAAAGTATTCCTTAAGCTCATAACACTTTAAGTAAAATTCTAGAGCAGGTACATTGTTCCCCATTAAGGACTCAATGGTTCCTAGATTGAATAATGCCTTGAGAGAAATAGCCTTGTCTCCAATCTCATCTCCTATTTCCAATGCTTTATTTGCAAAAACTATGGCATCATCATAATTTTTCATACGCCACTTTGTGATTGATAGCCAATTATATAGTTTCCCTATATTCTCCTTGCTTAGGCCAGGACTAATGGTTGATTTGATTATAGTCTCTATAAGCCTCCAGTTACCCGTTGGTGACAATAATAATAGCAAATCCTCGGAAATAATCTCCTTAACAGCCAGTTCCTTGTCTAATTGGGTTCCCAGCGTATAGATATCTGTATTATCAGAAATGTCTTGAATCGTAGCTTCTAAACATTTAGCAAGGGCTTCAGCATTATAGTCGGCTATATATTTAACCTTACCCGTAGTCCAACGACTAATTGTTTTTCTATCTACACCTATCCTTTCTGCCAACCAACTTCTCTTTAGCCCCAATTCCTGTATTCTATTGTTTATAAAATGGGTATTGATAGCAATCGTATTCTTTTTCTTCATATTTTAATTTTTGCATTTTTGAGAATCATTGTCAATAACATCACTCTATGTCCCCTAGTGTCCATTGCCTCATGGCTTTTATCATTTTATAATTTTAATATAAAGCTATTTTCTGGATTATTATATTTTTTAATGGAGGGATAAAATGAGTCAAGAAAATTTATCAATTCAAGAGTGGCACAAAAAGCAAGCCGTTGACAACTTTAACTATACTTGGGATTTGATTGACAAAACAGATAGAACAAAGGAAGACGAAATGAACATGATACATGCAGCCCATGCCTCAAGATTTCATTGGGGTAAAATAGGAACATCTTTGAACTTTGCTAGGGGTGAATGGCAGATATCAAGGGTATATGCTCTATTAAATATGCCTGAAAGCGCTTTATTTCATGGAATACAGTCTTTAGAGCTTTGTAAGGACAATGATATAGGAGATTTTGACTTAGCCTTCGCATATGAATCTATTGCAAGGGCTTATATGGTAAGCAATAATAGAGAGCTAATGGATAAGTACGTTGCTTTAGCAGCATCTGCAGCTGAGAAGATTGAAGAACAAGGAAATAAGGATTATTTCCTTTCTGAATTAAAATCAATTACTTTGTAGTTAATATGTTAAAAAGGCATTTGGATTAAACCTCAAATGCCTTTTTATTTTAAAAATATAAATAAGATATAAATTATTATACTTACTAATGTATTTAAAACAACAGTGTTATTAGCTATTTCTTTATGCTCGCTTGTACTATATTCACCTACAAAAATAGGTAATGAAAAAGCCGGTGGTAAAATCAGCAATGTGAAATATGCATAGTTGAATAAGGGCTCTGGTGTAATAATTTTGTCTATAACCATATATTTAAAAGTATAGCCTACAGCAAGAATAACTCCCATCCTAATCATTAGGAATCTAAAGCTTTGCTTCATATATTCTTTATTAAACTTAAACCCAAATCCAATGATGATTAAAATCAAAGGTGTTGCTAAATTGGCTAAATATTTAAGTGTTTCATAAATTCCCTTCAACAATGCACGTTCTTGGAACCAGACTTCAAAACCCAGTATATTAAGGGCAATCCCTAAGACTATACTCAGTATAATTGGAGATTTTAAGAAGCCCTTAATGTCATCTATTGAAAATCTTGCATTTTTAAATCTTATTTTTAAAGCTGTAAAATAGACAAACCACATAAAAGCTTCATGGCCTACTCCAAGAATAGATATTTTTCCAAGGTTTTCGGCTCCAAAAACGGTACTGTAAAGTGGTATGCCTAATAATCCAAAGGCAAATCCCGATGCAATAAAAGGATTCAAAGGATGGGCAATTGACTTAATTCTGTTTAAGCTTCCTCCAACTAAACAAAAGACTCCTAACATGATAAAAGTAGTTATAATAATTAAAAAATACTCCTTTTTTAGCTCCATGCCTAAGAAAGTCATAAACAATATAGCTGGAAGAGATATATTAATGACTACTTTTTTCATTTCATCAATTGTACTTTGCTTCAAAATTCCTTTAACCTGTACTAGATACCCTAAAGAAATCAATAAAATTATTGGTATTACCTTAGAAATAATCTCACCCATAATGTAATTATCTAACCTCTTTCCTTAAAATGATCTACAATAAGGCTATAATATCACAACATTATGAAAATATTCAATATATTTAATGATCTATGGATTCTTTATTAAATTTAAAAACCTTCTCTTCTGGTATTCCAATATATTATCCACCTCAAATTCTGTAAATGACTTAATATCTTCATTGTACAGTGTAAAAAACTCATTATCCTCAGGATCAATATACCAGAAAACCATTAAGTCATCCATACTCTTAAGCTGAGGCATTGTATAGTAATCTATGCCTGGAGGTCCATCAAGATACCAAAGCCTATAAAATCCAGCAAGCTTCTTTCTATCTCCTAGTCCCATGGCTGAGGTATAAAGCGGATCATCGAGGGGTAGCAATTCAAGTCTACATTCAACTTCCACTGCTCCATCTTTGATATCAGGAATGTAGTCCATACCTCCAGTTAAGGGCTGTTTGTCACTAACCCCAAAGAGATATTCTATCTTCATGGGGTTTCCTATTACTCTCTCATTCCTTTCTCCTCCAAAGGCAAGATAGGGTTCGTTAGAATACTTGGATATGGCTATTTCAACCCTCGAATCTTCTGGCCAGTCGAAATCTCTATCTGTAAGATAAACTCTATGATGATTATGCTGAGCAAGTATGACCCCAAGTGGGGTTAAATCATCTTCCCTTAATACGATATGAACAGCACCGTGTATATCTAATTCATGCCATGCAAGGGGATTTCCTATTATTTTACTTCCAAGTTTTTTAATAGATGAAGTTTTTTCTGGTAGTCCACTATATGGATATACGAGATTATACTTTAAAAACAGTAATTTTATTGAATCCTCACCTTCACCTATACTGCTTCTATATATCCTCCCATATACAGTTGGATCTACATCATTTTCATTGAATTCTAAGGCTTTTTTGTAATCAACCCCATAATCGAGATAAAATTCAGAGCTTTTACTAATCTCAAATAGCTTATCTCTAGATACTTCATCTGATATGGTTTTATCTATTTTCCCGGATTTTTTTAAAGTTGTATTTGGAAGATAATCATTATAGAAATTCATTGGTATATAACTTCCCTTAGCAATAAATATCCTTGGCTTAAATCTCTCTAATAACTCCCTTGTCATTGGGTCTTCCTGATTTGCGTTTTCCATATCATCCTCATAGGCTAAAAAACTTTCAACAAAGTCAGGCTCTTCATTACTATCCGTTCTAAAGTTAATAGAAATGGCTATTATAGCAATAATTAAAATATAAATCCATACTTTACCCTTCAGTCTTCTTTTCATAATCTCACTTCCTAGCTAGTTTTGTCTCTAAAGGTTTATAAATAATATACCATATAAAAACCTTCAGAAACCCAAGGATTCCTGAAGGAAAAAATTACATTTCTAAA
Organism: Wukongibacter baidiensis; assembly: GCF_050888315.1. Classification (NCBI taxonomy): domain Bacteria; kingdom Bacillati; phylum Bacillota; class Clostridia; order Peptostreptococcales; family Caminicellaceae; genus Wukongibacter; species Wukongibacter baidiensis. The sequence continues at coordinate 3,681,548 of NZ_CP138202.1, read as the reverse complement.
TAACTAATACCTATAAGTTTTTTGAGATTATGCTTTCCACTTCTTTTAAATAACCTTTACGAGTCTCATCATCAACCTGCGGAACTGCACCAAAAAATGTATGGGAAATCATCTCTATATTACAAAATTTAAATATACCCATATCAGTTATCTGCTCTATTGCAGCGTGCATTCCCATTTCAGAGTAGACTTCATTCGGAGTACCTGTTGTATTGAAGACCATAACCTTCTTTCCCTTTAAAAGACCCATTGGACCCTCTTCTGTGTATTGATAAGCAAACCCATAGGAAAATACCTTATCTATATATCCCTTAAGCATCGCAGGCATTCCAGCCCACCATATTGGATATACAAAGGTAATCACCTCTGCCCATTTGATTTTATCCTGCTGAGCTTTAATATCCTCTGGAATATTACCACTTTGAAAGGCTTCAATATCCGAAGGCTTAAGAACAGGATAGAAATCCTCTGCATATAAGTCACAAATTTTTGTCTCGTGCCCTTTGGAATTAGAAGCACCTTCAATTGTATCTACTATTGCTTTGTTAAAACTGTTTGGATTTGGGTGCGTGTAAACAATTAAATGTTTCATATTTTTCTCCTCCTCAATTATTATTTTATTAACTATAGTCTCAGATTTATTATTACCAACATTAGATTTTGTAACTATATACTTTGACATCCAAGTATTTTGATAAAAAAATTATCCGAAGTTACTGTTTATCTTTGTTAATAGCTTCTGTAATACTTGCTTTTCCTCATCACTTATCCCTTTATATTGAACTTCATAAAGCTTTTGGGATATCTCATAAAAGCCCGATTCCAGCTCCCTCCCTTTTTGTGTAAGAAAAATTATACTCGATCTTCCGTCTTCAGGATTTTTTCTGGCTGCAATATAACCAAATTTCATAAGCTTGTTCACTAATGTAGTTACAGTAGATCTATCCCTATGGATTCTATTTGCAATATCCGTCATTGTCAATTCATTATGCTTGAATAAAGTCACTAGGATATCTCCATGGGATGGTACTACACCTTTGATTCCAAGCTTCTGCAGCTCCTGTACTATAAAATTATTTGCTTTCTCTCTGATTCTTCCAATTAAATGTATAGTATTATCTGCTTTCATGATTAAAGTATACTTGGACATCAAAGTATTGTCAAGTGCACTTTTTTAATTAGTATAACTTGACTCTTTAGATGTCCACAATATTTTGCTCCTTATTCTTTATTTTTAAAGTACTCATTTTCTAAAATAGACATAATAATTATTGATTCAAATTTACCCTTATATAATACACATTCCCTTAATAAACCTTCCTGAATAAATCCTTCGGATTTATAAAGACTTTGTGCACGAAGGTTATGATCTCTTACATCGAGCCATAGCCTGTGGGCATTAAACTTTTCAAAGCTCAGCTTCTTAATTAACCTTAGGGCTTCTCTTCCAAAGCCTTTTCCCTTCTCTGTTATTACGATTCTTTTAAATTCTATATTTCTCTCTGGACTCTCAAAACCAGTACTGATTATATATCCCACTGGCTTAGAATCCGTATTATCCTCTACTATCAAATGTAAAATGTCACTATCTGACATGGACTCTAGATGTTGTTCTCTTGTCCACTGAGCTACATAAGCAGAATTGTTTGGATGATGTTCGGCCTTTAATACAAAGTCCAAGTCTTTTTCTTCTGTACATCTAATAGTTATTAATTTAGATTTTTCTAATACTCTACTCATTTATCTAATCAACTCCTTATGGTTTATTAAATTAAAAACATCCTGATTTATCTTTATTAACCCTAAAGGATTTATTATCAATAGCTCTTTGTACTGCCAGTATACCATCTAAATGATCATACTCATGCTGTATCAGCTCAGCTAAATCTCCTTCAAACTCAATAATACAGTCATTCCATTTTAGATCTTTATAGTAAACCTTAACCCTTCTATATCTCTCTAACTTTACTTCTAATCCTGGAAAACTCATGCAATCATCCCATATTTCAAACACTTCATTTCCAATAGGCTCTAGCTTGGGATTTATAAATGCTATAGAATTATCGTCAAAATTCATATATATCACTCTATAAAGCTCATCAATCTGAGATGATGCAATAGCCCTGCCAAAGCCATATTTTCCTCTAAAGTTCATCATCGTGTCATGTAAATCCTCTACGATCTGGTTTGCCTTCTCTATACTCTCCTCTGTTATCTCCTGAGAAGCCTTATATAAGTTTTCATTTCCAAGTAGTAATATTTCTCTTACTGCCATGTTTGTATTCCTCCTTATACATAATATAAATGTCTAATTCAATTTATACTTTATAATATGCTAACTAGAAATCGAGGTCTTTTCTAGTGATTTTATCGACCTTATTTAAAAAACTAGCCCCTCTAATCTTCTTCCATATATTAACTTTGTTTTAATCACTATATCCTTTTTAAATTTGATTTGCAACTATTTTACCTCATTTTTTCAAAACCACCTCGACTAAATATCTACAATTCTTTGCTTTTATTATTTCTAATTTAATATATACATAAGAAAAGCAGGTGTCATTAATAGTCACCTACTTTTCTTGTTAATACATTGTTTCCATATTAGACTGAATTATAATTTATCAATTACCGTAGAATAAAAACTACAAGCATCAATAATCTTGCTTACTTCGCAGTTTTCATTAATCATGTGAGCTAATTTATATTCTCCTGGTCCAAAACCAATTGTAGGTATTCCCATAGCAATAGTTGTAACCCCGTTGGTACTATAATCCCAAAAATCAAGTTCAGGATCGGTTCCAAAATTCTCATTATATGCCGCAAAACATGCCTTTGTAAGCTCGTGATTTAAGTCAATTTCCCATGCCATATGAAGAGGTTCATACTTAACTTCCTTTCCAGTCCAACACTTTCTATATACGGTCCCAATTTCCCATGTTGCTCTCTTATCCTCTATAATGGCATCCATTTCCTTTTTCACTGTATCTTCAGTTTCTCCTAATACCATTCTTCTATCCAAATATACTTCACACTCATACGGTACAGCATTTAAGGATGCACTTAAACTTGAAATTCTTGACATAACAAGCGTTCCGCTTTTTCCTTCATTTTTCATAAGCCCTTCATTGGTTTTTTCAATACGTTGAATGATTTCTGCCATTTCATAAACTGCATTAACTCCCTTTTCCGGTGCTGACCCGTGGGCAGAAATACCTTTTGTTTTAATGGAAATTTGAGCTTTACCTTTGTGGCCAGTCGCAAGTTTGTTATCCGACGGTTCACAGATAACCATGTAGTTTGGCTTTATATCACATTCTTTAAATAAGTTCTTAAGGTTTTCTCCATCACAATCTTCCTCTAATACAGTGCAAGAAACATAAATTGTCTTTCCCTCATGTAATCCTAATTTTTTTGCAATAGCACCCGCATATATTGAAGAAGCCGCTCCAGCTTTCATATCAACAGAACCTCTACCATAGAGTCTTCCGTCAACAATTTCACCACTAAAAGGTGGAACTAGCCATTTTGAAGCATCACTTACTTCAACAGTATCAATATGGGAATCAAACATAATTACTTTTTCGCCGTTTCCAATTCTTCCAACAACACTTCCCATAGAATCTATAATTACCTCATCATATCCAAGAGCATTCATTTTCTTCTCTATAAGCTTAACTACATTCTCTTCTTGACCAGAAAAACTTCTTGTTCTCACCAAATCCTGAGTAAACTCTATAAGTTCCTTCTCCATTTCTTTCATAACCTTGTTTATTTTATCCATTGTAAGCACTCCTTAATTTTTTTTTTCGTGAAATTTAAAGTTATATTCAGTGTTAATCATACTATTCAACTATAAGAATCTCTTTATCACCTCCAATATAATCGATTTTCTAAGTAATGTAAAACTCAGTTTTACATATCTAATTAGTAATAAAATTAATCAATTTTCTGTCGTTTTCTGGAGCTAAAAAGACAACCGATTACTCTTTTGCAATCTTTTTTCTAACGACAGTTTACTAACATTATGCTTCACTCTATAATATTAGCAAACTCTATGCCAAGTTTTTTTAGCTTAATTACGCCATAGCTTGAATGTGTATTTTATCAAAATGATAAATACTTTTTATTTTAAAGGCAAGCATAATCTCCAAACAAAGAAAATCACAGTATTTTATCAAAATGATATTTATTTATCATTTTGATAACACTTTTTAAAATGTTTTGCTTACACCCTATCCTTTGAATTTCTATTTCCTTTTTCCTTTAAATATTGTGTCTCGGTCTTCTAATTTAAACTGTCCACAAGTTAGCAATTAAGGTCTTTTCTGGTGATTTTAATGCCTTTCTCTTAAATGCTGGAACCCCTAATTTTTCACCATACAAAATACATAACTCTCTGTAAGGTCTCTTAAGCTTCTCATGAAATACAATAGCATCTATTCCACCTTCTATACTGTGAACACACTTATCGAAGGCTTTTACTCCTGCTTTATCTAGATAACCCTCATGTTCGACCCATCTGCTAGGCAATATATGAGTTAATGAAACGGGATGAGTGCTATGCAATACAGCTTGAGTTATGGTTTCTTCAAAGTGAATTCCACCGACATAAAGTACAGTTGGATAGCGTTTGTCATTATCAAAAACTTCAACTAAGGATTTTGCAATAACTTCTGCTGCCGTCAAGTTTGTCCAACTCTCCAGTGTACTACCTATTTCAATATCCAATAAAGGAACGGGATATTCTTCTATCCACTCTTGCTCTCCTCCATAGACTATTCCTGACCAATGGGTGGCCTCAGTAGTTACTCTAAAATCATCAAGTCTCAATTGTCTTCTATGCCTATCCATTGAGCGAGCAATATTTGTTGAGTATATTGGTGAGCTAGTTCCAAAGTGACCAGTTGACACATTACCTGTAGTATGAATACATAGAACTCTATCGGGTGCCTTATTTCCACCATGCCAATTTACCATACCGGCTATATCACAATCACCAAAATACTTATTCATAACAGGTAAATATCTTGAATAATCAACACATATTACCTCATTAGTTCTCACATAATAGATAATATCTCCCTTTGGAGTTATATATTGCATAACTGGGTAACCATCTATTTCTATATCTATTTTCTCTACATTAAACAGTTTATCAGTTATACTTAACACTCCTGGAGAAACTTGATCCTTCTCACTATCTGGACATAAGTAATAAACAGCTTTTTTTATTTTATACATAGAGAACCCCCTTTCTTATCCTAGATGTCATAATATCAAAAAAATAATTGTTCAATCCTAAATCTACTAAAAAATAATAGGTAAGTTCATTTCCCCCAAAATATACGTGCATTATATTTTAAATTTATCAATTTCATTATCAAGATTTACCGAAAGTTCATTCAGTTTTTCAGCAGCTATTGCTATTTCTTCAATTGCCATGGACTGCTGTTGCATAGAAGCACTAACTTCTTCTGATGCTGCAGCTGTTTCTTCAGATATTGATGATATGTTTTCTATAGCAGCAACTATTTCATTCTTTTCCTTATCCATTGTCATAACAAAATCATCTATTATTTCAATCTTTTTTGAAATACTATCAATAGATTTTGATACTACCTCAAATGAACAATTTACTTCATCAACAGCCTGTGACTGTTCAAGGGATCTTTCTTTAACTTCTTTCATTATTTCTACGGTATTATTACTATCACATTGAATATTTACAACTATTTCCTTTATTTCATCAGCAGCATACCTTGAATCCTCTGCAAGTTTTCTAATTTCATCGGCAACTACTGCAAATCCTTTACCGTGTTCTCCTGCCCTTGCTGCTTCTATAGAAGCATTTAAAGCTAAAAGGTTTGTTTGTTCTGAAATAGAGCTTATAGTTGATAATATATTTCCTATGTGTTTTGTCTTATCATCTAACTCAACAATAGCATTTTCGATCTTTGAAGTTGCATCATCATTCAATTTAGTTTTTTCCTGTAATTCCTTCATGACCTGGGCACCATTTAGGTTGGCTTCCATTACTTTATTGGTTGAACTTAACATATCCTTTGTATTTTTTGTAAGTTCATAGAAATTTTCCGATAAATGCACAACCATATTAGCTCCACTCTCTGATTCTGAAGCCTGACCTACAGCTCCCTTAGCTATTTCTTCCACTGTCATAGATACTTCTTCAGAAGAAGCACTAGCTTCCTCGGATGTTGCAGCAAGTCCTTGGGCGGCCATTGTAACCTCTGCTGAAAGCTTCTGAACCTTCCTTATGAGTTTACCGACTTCCTCAATCATTATATTAAAGCCATCGCAAAGTTCTCCTATTTCATCCCCAGTTTCTATAGTATTTCTTACTGTAAAATCACCTTTCTTGACTTTTTCCATATTGTCAAGAAGTTTATTCATATATCTTGTTATCCTATTAGAAAGCCAAATGGATACAATAATAGCTGTGACTAACGATAGTCCTCCAAATATTATGGTGTTGTAAAATATACTGTGAGTATCTTCTGCAATTTCCTCGACATACATTGTAGCTAAGATAACCCAGTTTAATTTTTCTATTTTCGTAAAAACTGCAAACTTGTCCTTAAGTATTCCATCTTCTTCCCACTCATAGTCAATATATCCTTCACTCTTTTCCGTTATCGCTTCATTCAAGCCCTTTATTGGTACGGGCTTATCAATTAACTCAGAATTTTTATGTGTAATTGCATTTCTATTGCTGCCCAAAATAACTGGATAACCATTTTTACCAATTTTCGTATCATTTATCATCTGGGACAATGTATCAAGCTCTATATCTAGAGCTATTACCCCAACTAGGCTATTCCCTTCATATTTATTGTATACGGGCACAGCAACAGATACCATCAGCTCATTTGTTCCAGAATCCCTATAGGGGTCAGTCCAAACCAGTTTGTTTTCACTCATTGCTTTTTTATACCACGGTCGTGAAGCAGGGTCATAATCATCGGCAAAATCAGCTTCAGGGTATATATACATATTCTTATCTTTTGTTCCTATATATATTGCGTAAACCTCTTTATGAGAATCTATAAAGTTTCTAAATTCTTCCATCATAAGTGGTAATGAGTCTTCATTATTCAAAATACTAATTACATTTGTACCATTTGCCATTTGAACAACGCTCTCTTCATAGCCTTTAAAAAGATTAACTATTGAGCCTTTAGTTTCATTTATTAATTGCATTGATGTAGTTTTAATATTTTCTTCTAATATATCTACAGATTTTTTATAGGTGAATATTGATAATGCTATAATTGGAACTGATATTAGTACACTAAACATTATTATTAACTTTCCTTTTATCCCTATACCTTTCCTAAATCTACTTTCCAATTATCATCCCTCCTACTTTGAAATTACATTACCTAAATATACCCTTCAAACCATATAACTTTGTCTTCATGCAGAAAAAGGAGAGGATGTATACGTGCATCCTTCAATCTTATTGACATTGTCAATAAGCTCAGAATATACTTATACATCCTAAGATTTCTAGTATCCTCTAGCTTCTTCCAATTTTGCATCAAAAGCTTCAATACTTTGCTGTATCTCAATCCAATAATCTTGTCTCTTTTGTGCATTTAATTCCTCTATAGTTTTACCCTGTTGTTCAATCCATGTATAGTATTTTAGGTTATGCCATCTTAATCTGTTCTTATATGTTCCTTCTTCAATATAGTCTAATTTAACATTCTTGAATATAGACTCATATCTTACTGCGGCCTTTGTAGTATCCATTTCACCATAAGCTTCATCAAGCTGTTTCATAACAGAGTGGTAACGATCTATCGCATCTGTACAAACTGTAAATATAACGTCTCTATCTGTCATATCAAAGTATTTTGCAGTCTTAATAGCTCCAAGTAAATTACAAACACCCGATATTCCAAATATCTCGGACATCATTTCAATTGACTTCTTGTCAACCCCTACAGCACTCAATAGGTACTCTTTACCAACTTCATCGGTGAGTAATTGTAATCCCTTCTTAGATTCCATATCATCTATACACATGATAGCATCCATATTCATCACATTATGAATCCAAGTGACATGTTTATCACCAATTCCTTGAATATCATGATCGCCATATCCATTATTGTAGATTGTAGGGCACTGGATAGGTTCTAGTCCTATTATCTTTGTTTCAGGGAATAACTGCTTTAATCTATCACCACATGCAATCGTTCCAGAAGATCCCATAGCAGAAACGATAGCCGCCGCTCTACCATTTCCTATTCCCTTTTCAGCTAGTTCAGCTGTAACTTGGGCCATTGTATTACCAGTAACGTGGTAGTGAAACATATAATTACCCAAAACCTCAAATTGATTCAATATCTTATTAGCAGGGCTTTCCGCCTTTAGTTCCCAGCACTTATCATATATTTCCTTTACATTGCTCTCGCAACCAGGTGTCTTTATATACTCAGCACCATAATGTGAGATTTTTTCAAACCTTTCTTTACTCATCATTTCAGGTAATATAACCTTAGTTGTATAACCCATTCTAGGACCTGTAAAGGATCCACCTATTGCATAGTTACCAGTTGAAGGAAATATTATAGTACTTTCGCCTGGTACAATTTCGCCTTCTAACTGCTTTTGAACAGCAACGGAATATGTTGCTCCTACTTTATGACTTCCTGTTGGAAAATGTTTACCATAAAGAACAACAATATTTGCATCAACACCTGTTAATTCCTTTGGTATAACAGCATATGATAAATTTCCCTTATCATCTGTCCAATTGATATTAAAAAGATTTATTGGGTCTAAAGGATTTTCTTCCTTTGCTTTAATAGCCTTTTCTCTGATTTCTGAAGGTATTGTATCTGGGTTTAACATTTCACCAAAGGTTGGACCCCAAACAAAATTCTTAGACATTGAGTTGCCTCCTTATTGTTTAATATAATATTTTTTTTATTAATAATAAGAGATTAAAACTAATCTCTTATTATTACGCTTTAAGCAATACAACATATTGAACTCATATGTTATTAAAAAATGTTTCTCATTATATAGTTTGAGCAGTAATTAGAAATACTGCTCCTACTAATCCACCTTAATATCCTCCAGTTCAGGACTTATTTTGTATACTCTTTCTTTAGTTTCATCCATAAATCAGCATTCTTTATTCCAATCTTATCAGGGTCAAATACAGGATCTAAACCTTGAGCTTTTTGGTCTTCGTAGTCCTTAAGAACCTTAAATGCTATTTTACTTAATAGGAATATTGCTCCAAGGTTTAACCATGCCATCAAGCCAAAACCTAAGTCACCAAGAGCCCATGCTAAATCAGCAGTTCTTAGTGCACCAACTAATGTAGTAGCTATAAAACCTATCCTAAATATTGCAACTGGTAATTTAATGTCTCTTTTTCTAAATAAATATGCCACATTTGTTTCTCCAAAATAAGAAGCTGCTATTAAAGTGGTAAATGCAAAGAAGAATAATGCAATAGCAATAAATGCACTACCAAAGCCACTGAAAACGCTTTCCACAGCTTTAATTGTGAAAACTGGTCCCGCTTCAACCCCTGGTAAATTTTCTACTATAAATCCATCTCCCTGGTGTACATTGTAGGCACCAGACATTAAAATCATAAATGCAGTTGCACTACATACAAATAGTGTATCTATATATACAGAAAATGCCTGTACAAGACCTTGCTTTGCTGGATGCGATACTTCAGCAGCGCCAGCAGCCTGTGTAGCTGTACCAAGTCCTGCCTCATTGGAGTAGATTCCACGCTTAACGCCCCATGATATTGCACTACCAATTATACCGCCAAATACTGCGTTCTTTCCAAATGCACTACCTACAATCATTCCAAAAACTTCTGGTACCTTTGAAGCATTTATAATAATAATGATTACTGCAACTAAAATATATGCGATAGCCATAAACGGAACCATAAATTCCGCAATTCTCGCAATACGTTTAACTCCACCAAATATTATTAGTGCCATAATTCCAGCTAAAACAATACCAGTAACTATTGGAGCTATTCCAAATGAACTATCTAGAGCTGCTGCTATTGCATTTGCTTGTACTCCTGGTGCAGTAGCACCCATAGCAAATATATTTGCTATAGCAAAGGCTGCTGCATACCACTTTATCCCCAATGCTTTCTCAATATAATAAGCTGTTCCTCCACGGTACTGTCCATCTAGCTCAACCTTGTATACCTGTGCCAAAGAACATTCAACAAAGGACGTGGCTGCTCCTAAGAACGCAAGAACCCACATCCAAAATACTGCCCCGGGTCCCCCAAATGCTATTGCAGCTGCAACCCCTGCTATATTACCTGTTCCTACCCTCGCAGATAAAGCTAATGATAAGGCTTGAAATGAAGATACTCCCTTGTCAGAGCTTTTACCACTAAACATCAGTACAACCATCTCTTTTAGGTGTCTAACCTGTGCGAAACGAGTTCCAATTGAATAAAAAAGCCCTGCTCCCAGACATAGATACACTAATGCATTACTCCACACTATGCCATTCAAAAAACCTACTAATTTTGCCATCAATTTGTCCTCCTTTGATTATTTTTATTTAATAAGAGAGAAAATTGAGACTGATGAAAAAATACCTTTTTCAAAGCCTAGTATTATATAAATACATAATTCACATCTTTAAAATCAAAATATATAATTTTTTCAACGAACTCAGAAAATCTCTCTTATTTTAAAAATTTTGTGTACGGAGTTAATAGTGTTTATATTATTTATTAAATAACTGCTACTACTTCGATTTCAACTAAGGCATCCTTAGGTAAACGTGCAACTTCTACGGCACTTCTAGATGGATAATTGTTTATAAAAAACTCCTTATATACTTCATTCATTTGAGTAAAATTATTCATATCACTCAGAAATACCGTTGTCTTTATTACTCCTTCTAGATTTGAACCAGCTTCTTCAACAATGGCCTTTACATTTTCAAGTGATTGCCTTGTTTGTTCTTTTATTGTTTTAGGCATTTCACCAGTTTCTACGTTGATCGGCAGCTGTCCTGAAGTGTATACCATATTGTTTATTGCTATTCCTTGAGAATATGGCCCAATTGCTGCTGGTGCTTTTTCAGTGCTAATTATTTTTTTCATGTTAAATATCCCCTCTCTTAGTAAGTATAAATTTTAGTATTTTATAAAATTAGTAACATTTTTGCCAATCTATTATACATAGGACAAATAATGTTATAGATGACTCATTAAGCTAGTATGGAATTCAAATGCTCCCATAATTTCAGTAGCTTGTTTTTTCAAATTTTTAAACATCATTAAATACAGATGAATGCTTACCATCCCAAACTATTTTCCTATAGTTTTCTGGATCAGTATCCCCCTCAGTATTAAAGAAAAGTACCACAGATTCTTCATTTAATCCTATACCATCCCTTATACCATGAAGCTCCTCTCTTTCCATTAGTACAGAAAATAAGCCTATTCCTACTGAGCCTGATTCTCCAGATACTACCTTTCTATCATTTCCTATAGGATTAGCAAGAATTCTAACTCCCCTTGAAGATACATAGTCTGGACAAGAAACATATAAACTAGCGAAATCACGTAATATTTCCCAAGTAATTGGATTAGGCTCTCCACAGGCAAGTCCTGCCATAATAGTATTTAAATCCCCTGTAACAAAATGAGGTTTATCATCTCCCTCTAAGGCAGATTTATAAATACAGTCAGCCTTTTCTGGTTCCACGATAACCGTGGTAGGAGGATTGCCTTCAAATTTATTTACATAGTATCCTAAAACAGCTCCAGCCATAGAACCTACTCCAGCTTGTAGAAATATATGGGTTGGTTTTTCGATGCCGTCTAATCTTAACTGTTCTAAGGATTCATTAGCCATTGTGCTGTATCCTTGGGTTATCCAGTTAGGTATTTCTTCATATCCTTCCCACGCTGTATCTTGAACTAAATACCATCCATTATGCTCTCCTGTTTGTGTCGCCAGTCTTACTGCATCATCATAATTTAAGTCCGTAACAAAAACATCTGCACCTGCTTCTCTAATAGCATCAACTCTGCTTTGTACAGACCCCTTAGGCATATAGACAACAGACTTGCATCCCAATTGAGTTGCTGCCCAAGCTAAACCTCTACCATGATTTCCATCTGTGGCAGTTACAAAAACCATGTCCTTTATTTTCTCTTTAACTTCCTTTGATTTAAAATAATCGAAGGTAACATCATTTATATCTACTCCTAGTTTTTTACACAAAAGCTTTGCTATTGCGAAGGTCCCGCCTAAGCATTTGAATGCGTTAAGACCAAATCTATAGGACTCATCCTTCACATAAACTTTTGAAACTCCTAAAGTTTTAGCAAGTTCATCTAGGCATACTAAGGGTGTAGCCTTATATCCATTAATAGATGAATGAAATTTTCTTGTGCTTTCTACAATTTTTTCATTTAGAATTTCTGGGGAGCCATCCTCTACTACATCAGTTAATACAGCTTTTATTCCAAATGTTTCATCAAATATTTTCATATATATACCTCCAAAAAAAATTAGTCATTAATGTATAAAGCAAGTGCCATGCCAAAATAAATTGTTGAAATTTAGCCAAATATACTTAAAATTATTATCATTTTGATAATAGTCTGGTACAGTCCAATAATTCATACTTTAACAAACCGTTATGAATACAATAAAAAAAGAGCTATTATCAAAACGATAAATAATATCATTTTGATAATAGCCTTCTAATACAATCTTATAATCCATATTTTTTTAACTTCCTATACAATGTTGCAATACCAATTCCAAGTTTTTCTGCAATAATTTTTTTAGAATCCCCATCATCACCATAGATCTCAATTGCTTTATTTATAATCTTTTTCTCCATTTGCTCTAAGTTTAAATCTTCAAACTCCAAATTCATAGAAACATTCTTAATCTTTTTTGGTAGCAGCTTAGTATTAATTACACCAGGATACTCTAGCATATTGATTACATATTCAATCGTATTTTGAAGTTCTCTTACATTTCCCTGCCAAGGGTATTTTTCAATATAACTCCAAAACTCATCTTCTATTTTAACTACATTTTTATTGAACAATCTAGAAAACCTACTTATAAAGCTGCTCGTCAGTAAACGTATATCTCCTTCTCTTTCTCGAAGGGGAGGAATCTGCAATGGTATTACATTTAGTCTATAATACAGATCTTCTCTAAAACTATTATTTATTATCATCTCATCCAAGTTTTTATTCGTAGCAGCAATTACTCTCACATTTACTTTTATAGATTTATTTGAGCCAAGTTTTACAATTTCTTTTTCTTCCAAAGCCCTGAGAAGCTTAACTTGAATGTATAAAGGCATATCTCCAATTTCATCTAAAAATAGGGTTCCATTATGAGCTAATTCAAATTTCCCAATCTTCCCCTTTGGATCGGCACCGGTAAATGCACCTTTAACATATCCAAACAATTCACTTTCAAGTAAGTTATCGGGAATAGCAGCACAGTTTATTGCAACAAAGGGGGCATTTGCCCTATCGCTTTCTTCATGTAGTGCCCTAGCAAATAACTCTTTTCCAGTACCACTTTCACCGTTGATTAATACCGTTGAAGATGATGACGCTATCATTTCAACTTTTTTCTTGAGCTCTCTGATCGGTAGAGACTGACCTAGTATTCTATCTAGCCCTATTTTTTCCTTTGATGCAGTAAGAGTCAAGACATTTTCTTTTATTAGGTTAGAATCCTTGAAAATGAATATTTTATTATAATTACCTATATTTATGTTAAAATATTTTCCAGCTAAATCATAGGATTCTCCATTAATTTGTAAATTATACTCAGTTAAATTCAAAATCTCATTACCCGTTTCTTTTAAGGCAATACTAGTAATTTCATTATTGTCTGGAGGAAATTTTAACATCTCTTTCGCAATCGAATTAATCTTAGAAATTTTGTAATTTGTATCAAAAACTATTACGCCCTCTTCTATTTTATCTATAATATTATTAAACAACTCTATAACAGCTAGGTTCCTTTCATTTTCCATAACTTCAATAGCCTTAGAAGCTATCAAATCCGAAATCTGATCAAGAAATTCAATAAATGTATTATAGTTTTCTAGTATGTGGTCCTTTTGCTTTTCTGTAAAACAAACAAAACCTATAGCACCTATTACCTTATGCCCTAATTTTATTGGTGTACTTACTTCAAAGGTTTCTTGACAAGAATCTTTATTGGGACATTCTATACAGATTGGATGCATGCTTGGGTTTTGTATGATCTTTTTTTCTCCCGTTTCTATAACTTTCTTAATTACATATCCTTCACTAGACATGTTCATATTAATTCTTTCCTTAAACATCCCAGTTCCAGCTATTCTATTTAATTTATCGTCAACAATCTCTACATCTACTTTTAAAACCTGAGACAGAACAATAGCGTACTTACTTATGGTCTCCTGCATTTTTTTCAATATATCCTTCATATAATCACCAACCATATTCTATATAGTATTTCATTATAATAAAGAAACATTTGTCTACATAGTTAAAATATTTTTTTAATTATCTTACAAATACACCTAAAAATCAACATTCATTCAAATATCAATTTTATTTTACCAATTGAGAAATCGCCTTGAACTCACTTGTACCAGAATGCCTGCAAAGTTCAAATAGAATCGACTCATAGGTTGCTATCATAGCCCCTTCACTCTTCATTCTTTCTATAGCAATATTCTTATCATTTTCCTTTCTTGAAGAAACACAATCCTCTATAAGAACAGGAATATACCCTATATCTACTAAGTCTACAACGGTTTGAAGCACACATATATGGGCTTCTATTCCCGCTACTATAACCCATTTCTTATTTAATTCACTCAGCCTGTCCTTAATAGAACCATTATCACAACAGCTAAAGGATGTTTTTTCAATTGATTTATATTTTCCTAGGGCTTTATGAATACCTTCAACGGTAAATCCTAATCCTTTAGTATATTGTTCTGCTACTACTGTTGGAATTTCTAGTACTTTTAAACCTTTGATAAGTCTCTCAAGATTATTTATTAGTTCTTCATTTTTGTATATATGTGGAACAAGACGTTCCTGTACATCAACTATAATAGCTCCTGTATTTTTTTTTAAAATTCTCATTTACTATACACCCCCATATATATCTTTTAAAGTTAATTATGATATATTATATCTTATTTCATCATTTTCTTATTTATATTCTTTACGAATTCATGTATTATTCAATCTTGTTCAAGATTCTATCAATAGGTTAACTTTTGTATCAAACGTATAATTATAAACAAATGATTTGCTCTTTCTTATTTATCCTCAATAAAAATCAGATTTTCGCCACCCTCAAAACAAAAATTTTCTTACTTAGACAAGTTAATATTTATAAATTTTTTCTTATAAATTCTTTTTTATTATTGAAGTTGTTAGTTATAATTGTTATAATTATAAAAATATTGTTAAAATTAAGAATGCTCATTAGAGGGATAGAGGTGATCTTATGAAATTCAAGGATGTTGTTGAAACGAGGACAATTTCCAGTGGCTATTATTCTGAATCTCATAATTCGATTAATGATGAGGTAAATAGGTTTTTGAGTCAGGGATGGATCATTATTGATACCTATACAACCTGTTCAGACCCTCAGGGACTTCCAACCAATCAGCAAATCCATTATGTTTTAGGAATAACTAAAAGAGCAAAATTGCTTAATGAGATAAAGAATAATGAAATTGAATATGAGTTTTGTTTTTAATGAAATGAGGGGATATTGAATCCCTCTTTTTTTTATTTGAACTTTTTTTAAATAAAAATCTATGATTAAAATTTTTTAGCAGTGATCATTTTTGTATAATTATACTTTTAAACAATAACTTATTTTATTAGCAAACCTAAACTTTTTTATAGGTTTTATTTTTTTTTGAAAATTTGGACAAATCTTTTGCAAAATGTTAATATTTAATAATTACATACTTTTTCCTATTTTTATGCACTAAATATAATCTATCTTTCTTAAGACTATTATATAATTTTATGTCTCTGACATACTATATATCTTTTAATACCGCTAAATTAGAATTTTATCCTTATCTAAGGATTTATAAATCAACAAAGGGGTGAAAAAATGGATAAAACCTATTGGTCTAATACAGAAACCTTGAATAGAGAGGAAATTCAAAGTATTCAGCTGAAGCGTCTACAGGAAACTGTTAGCAAAGCATATGAAAAGGTTCCTATGTATAGATCAAAATTTGATGAAGTAGGACTTAAGCCAGGGGATATACAAAGCTTAGATGATCTTAGAAAAATACCTTTTACAGTAAAGGATGATTTAAGAGATAACTATCCCTTTGGTATGTTTGCCGTTGAAAAAAAGGATCTTGTTCGGATCCATGCTTCTTCTGGAACAACGGGTAAGCCAACGGTTGTTGGTTATACAAAAAATGACCTTAAAACCTGGACCGATCTTGTAGCTAGAATTGTAACAAAGGCTGGCGTGACCTCCGATGACGTTGCTCAGGTAGCCTTTGGATATGGCCTTTTTACTGGTGCATTTGGCCTTCATTATGGATTAGAGGAAGTCGGAGCCACTGTTGTTCCAACTTCTAGTGGAAACACTGAAAAGCAGATCATGCTAATGAAGGATTTTGGTACAACTGCTTTAATCAGCACTCCAACCTATGCCCTTCATATGGCTGAGGTAGCTGAACAAATGAGTATAGACCCTGCTAAAGATTTAAACATTAAGTTTGGTGTCTTTGGCGGTGAGGGCTCTACTGAGGAAATGAGAAAAGAACTAGAGAAAAAGTGGGGTATGGTTGCAACTGAAAATTATGGTATGAGTGAATTGATTGGACCAGGGGTTTCCGGTGAATGTACCCATAAGCAGGGTATGCATATTGCCGAAGACCATTTTATTGTAGAGGTTATTAATCCTGAAACGGGAGAAACCCTAAAGGAAGGCGAAGTGGGTGAATTAGTTATTACACCTATTTCAAAGGAAGCCTTACCGATATTACGCTACAGAACAAAGGACATAACTTATTTAATGACTGATAGGTGCAGCTGTGGTCGTACTATGGCTAGGATGGCTAAGATACAAGGTAGAAGTGATGATATGTTGGTTATAAGAGGGGTTAATGTCTTCCCTTCTCAAATCGAAAGTGTATTGTTTGCCTTTGAGGAGATTGGTCCTCATTACGAAATAGTAGTTAAGAGGGATGGCTATCTCGATAAGTTGGAGATATCTGTTGAACTAATAGACGGTAAGCTTTTAAACTCCTTCGCAAGCCTTAAAAACTTAGAGAACAGAATTAAACACGATATACATAGAGTTTTGGGGCTTCATACTAAAATTCATTTAGTTGAACCAAAATCATTAAAAAGATTTACTGGAAAGGCTCAAAGAGTAGTCGACTTGAGAAATGAGAAATAAGGATAGGATAAATAGGGGGATTCTATGAAAAGGTTAATGTTAGGAAATGAAGCAATTGCGAGGGGTGCATATGAGGCTGGAGTCACTATAGCTACTGCATACCCAGGTACACCAAGTACAGAAATCACAGAGTTTGTTGCAAAGTACGATGAAATATACGCCGAGTGGGCTCCTAATGAAAAGGTTGCTATGGAATCGGCTATTGGAGCTTCCTTTGGTGGTGCCCGTACAATAGTATCGATGAAGCATGTTGGATTAAATGTAGCTGCTGATCCACTGTTTACGGTTTCTTATACTGGAGTTAACGGTGGTCTTGTAATTCTTGTTGCAGACGACCCAGGAATGCACAGTTCTCAGAATGAACAGGACACAAGAATGATCGCTAGAGCAGCCAATATACCAGTTTTAGAACCAGGTGATAGCAATGAATCAAAGAATTTTATGAAGCTCGCCTTCGAGCTTAGTGAGAAATATGATACGCCTATAATAGTAAGATTGACAACTAGGGTATCCCATTCCCAAAGTATTGTATCTCTCAAGGATAGAGAAGAGGTTTCTTTAAGGCCTTATGTTAAGGATTTTAATAAATATGTTATGATGCCTGGCATGGCAAGAAAACGTCATGTGGTTGTTGAAAAACGCATAGATACAATAGCACAGGATGCTAACGACTTTAGCTTTAATACAGTAGAATACAATGAGAAAAAGATAGGTATTATTTCAAGTGGTGTAGTTTATAACTATGCCAAAGAAGCCATTCCGCAGGCTTCCTTTCTAAAACTTGGTATGGTTCATCCATTGCCAATAGATAAGATAAAGACTTTTGCTAGGGGTGTTGAGAAATTATATGTATTGGAAGAGTTAGAGCCTGTTATTGAGGAACAGCTAAAGAGTCTTGGTATCGATGTAATAGGTAAAGAAATATTTTCTAAGCAGGGGGAATATAGTGTAAATATTATAAGAGAAAAAATTCTCGGCGAGAAAAATAACTTAAAGACAGCTGGCATAGAATTACCGCTTAGACCTCCAGTTATGTGCCCCGGTTGTCCCCATAGAGGTGCCTACTATACTATGAATTTACTTGGGCTCCATGTAACAGGTGATATTGGCTGCTATACCCTCGGTGCTTTACCACCTCTTGAGTCCATGGATGCCTGTGTCTGTATGGGTGCCAGTATTGGTATGGCCCACGGTATGGCAAAGGCTAGAGGTAATGATTTCGCAAAAAAAGTAGTTGCGGTTATTGGCGATTCTACCTTTATCCACTCTGGAATCACTGGTCTCGTTAACATAGTTTATAATCAAGGGGTTTCCACTGTGGTAATATTGGATAACTCTACAACTGGTATGACCGGCCATCAGGAACATCCTGGAACAGGAAAGACTTTAAAGGGAGAAGATGCTCCTATATTAAATTTAGTTGAATTATCTAAATCCATAGGAATTAAAAACGTCCAGGTTGTAGATGCCTTTGATTTAGAAGGTTTGAAAAAGATCTTAAGGGAAGAAACTGAAAAGATGGAACCATCTGTGGTTATAGTACAAAGGCCTTGTGCTTTATTAGATAAGACTGTTAAACCGACCTTTGAAATTTTTGAAGAAAAGTGCGTTCAGTGTGGAATGTGCTTAAAACTGGGATGCCCTGCCATTGAAAAGGAAAATGACAGAATCATTATTAACGATGCTTTATGTAATGGTTGTGGACTTTGTTCAAATGTCTGTAAATTAGATGCAATCGGAAAGGCAGGTGCGTAAAATGGCAACTAAAAATATATTAATAGTTGGAGTTGGAGGTCAAGGAACTTTATTGACAAGTAGGGTTCTTGGAAATTTAGCACTGGACCTTGGAAAGGATGTAAAGCTTTCGGAGGTACATGGTATGGCTCAAAGAGGTGGTAGTGTTGTTACCCATGTCAAGTTTGGAGATAAGGTATATTCACCTTTAGTTGAGGTTGGAGAAGCAGACATAGTTATGGCCTTTGAAAAACTGGAAGCCATACGTTGGATTCAATATCTAAAAGATGATGGAGAGTTAATAGTTAATAATCAAGCTATTAAACCTATGCCGGTCATAACTGGAACACAGAAATATCCAGATAAAATTATTGAAAGATTAAAGAATCTCACTAATAGCATACATACAGTTGATGCTTTATCGGTTGCAAGGGAAATAGGAAATATCAGAATCGTAAACACCGTTTTAGTTGGAGCTCTCGCTAAGAAAATGGATATTGCGAAAGAACATTGGATTAAGGCCCTAAAGAAAACCGTTCCTGAGAAAACTATAGATATTAATCTTACAGCCTTCGAAATAGGTTACAACATGTAAAGATAATTACTCTAAGTAAAGGGGTGAGTTATAAAGGTGAAGCAGATTTCCATATTCATTCAGAATAAAAGGGGAAGGCTGACTGAAATTACAAAGGTCTTATCCGAAAATAATATAAACATCTGTGGTACCTGTTTAGCGGATACTACAGAGTATGGAATTTTAAGAATGGTCGTTGACAAACCTGAGTTGGCTGCAAAGGTAATCGTAGAGTGTGGGTACACAGTAAATCTTTCAGAGATTTTAGCAGTTGAAATTTCAGATGCACCTGGAGAATTATATAAGATTCTAGATTTATTAGATCATGAGGAAATAGGAATTGAATATCTTTACTCCTATGTTAGTGCAATAACTCAAAATGCCTTAATCTATTTTAAGACAAATGATCCTAAAAAAGCCTTTGAGATTCTAAGCAACGCCAACTATAAACTATTAACGCAATAGGATGAATTTTAAGGGGATGTCTCAGAATGGCGAATTTCTGCGTTATTTGAAATGTTCACCGACTTGGCACGTACGTTAGTACTAGCCAAACCGCCTGAATTTCAAAACCTTGAACTTCACTCATTCTGAAACATCTCGGGGCTGTGCTCATGAGAAACCTTTATGAGACAGCCCCTTTATAATAAGAGTACGAAATCTTAAAATATTAAATAATTTTGATGATAGTAGGTGAGAATAATATGATTTGGAATGAACGTTACGAGTGTATGAGTAGAGATGAAATGAGAGAGGTCCAAAGTGAAAGATTGAGAGAAATGATTGAAAGAGTCTATTACAATGTCCCTTTCTACAGGAAAAAAATGCAGGATTTAGGTATAGAGCCTGGAGATGTTAGGGGAATCGAAGATTTAGATAAGCTTCCATTTACAACAAAGCAGGATTTAAGAGACAATTATCCCTTTGGCTTATTCGCTGTTCCTAGAAGTGAAGTAGTTCGTGTCCATGCTTCTTCTGGTACAACAGGCGATCCGACAGTTGTGGGATATACTAGAAAGGATATTGGCACATGGTCAGAGGTTGTTGCAAGGACTCTTTATTCCTGTGGGGTCTCCCGGGAAGATGTTATTCAAGTGGCCTATGGCTATGGCCTATTTACTGGAGGTCTTGGAGTTCATTATGGTAGTGAACGAATAGGAGCAACTGTAGTACCAATCTCCGGAGGTAACACAAAGAAACAAATCAAGCTACTAAAGGACTTCGAAACAACGGTGCTTGCCTGTACCCCTTCATACTCCCTGTATATATCTGAGGTCCTTGAAGAGATGAATATTGATCCAGAGGATTTACCTCTTCGGGTAGGAATTTTTGGTGCAGAACCTTGGACCAATAACATGAGAAAAGAAATTGAAGAAAAGTTAAAGATTAAAGCCTTCGATATCTATGGTTTAAGTGAAATAATAGGTCCAGGTGTTGCCTGCGAGTGCGAACATCAAACTGGCCTACATGTTATCGAGGATCATTTTATTCCTGAAGTAGTTGATAAGGATACCCTTAAACCCCTAGGATATGAGGAAAAGGGTGAGTTAGTATTTACAACGGTAACAAAAGAAGCTTTACCATTAATTAGATATAGAACAAAGGATTTAACCATATTACACCCTGACAAATGCTCCTGCGGAAGAACCAGCGTAAGAATGGAAAAGGTTACCGGTCGTACAGATGATATGCTAATTATCCGTGGTGTAAATATATTCCCTTCACAGATAGAAAGTATTCTATTAGAAATGGGAGAAACCAAGCCTCATTATATGTTAATAGTTGATAGAGTTAATAATCTAGATACATTAGAGGTATGGATAGAAATAAATGAAGAATATTTTTCCGATAAAATCAAGAAATTACAATCCTTATCCATGAAAATTAAGCATACAATTGAAAGTACTCTAGGTGTTAGTGTAAAGGTAAAGCTTGTTGAGCCTAAGACTATCCAAAGAAGTGAAGGAAAAGCTCAGAGAGTCATTGATAAGAGAAAGAAATAGAAAGGGGTATGGTTATGATTATTAAGCAGTTATCAATATTTTTGGAAAATAAGGCCGGCAGATTAACTGAGGTTACTGAAATCCTTGCCGCTGAAGAGATCAATATTGCAGCTCTATGTATTGCAGAAACATCAGATTATGGAATACTGCGTTTAATTGTTAATGACCCCGATAAAGCTGTTAAAGCTTTAAAGGAAAAGGGATGTTCCGTTAGCTTAACCGACGTTCTTTGTATACTAATCCCCCATGAGATAGGGGCTTTAGCAGATGCCGCTAAAAAGCTTTCTGACAACAATATAAGCGTTGAGTATATGTATGCCTTTGCTATGGGAGACAAGACGCCTGTAATAATCCGTGTAGAAGAGATTGATAGAGCAAATGAGATTATTGGAAAGCTTGGAATCCAGCAGATTAGTACTGAGGATATATATAGATTATAGGTTATAGCCGTCCAAAAATAGCATAAAGTGGGGGTGTCTCAGAATGGCGAATTTCTGCGTTATTTGAAATGTTCACCGACTTGGCACGTACGTTAGTACTAGCCAAACCGTTGAAATTTCAAAAACCTTGAACTTCACTCATTCTGAAACACCCCGGGGCTATACTCATAAGAGACATTTATGAGATAGCCCTTTTTTCAATTTCTATATAAAAAGATACACCTTGTTCCTCATTTTTAGCATATATTTCGCCATTATTAATTTTTAGAAGTCTATTTACTATATAGAGGCCTAAGCCGCTTTGACCCCTCTTACCTTTTTTAAATAATTTAAATATATCTCCTATATTTATAATACTTTCACCGTCATTATAGAATGTTAAATATATTTTTTCAAAATCTTCCTTTAGAGATATTTTTATTAAGGTTTTTGCATATCTAATTTGATTTTCTACAATGTTCTCTATGATAATTTTTATATGATCATGGTTTGCATGTATATAAATATCGTCTATATCTAATCTAGTTTCTATTTCTTCCAGTTTAAAGGAAAAATTATCTATAACTTCTTCTATTAACTCCTTAATATTTATGTTTTCTTTATTTGCAATCTCACTATCTAAATAGTCTAGTCTTTGTATATATAGTAGGTTGTAAACTAGTTTTTCTAGCCTACCACACTCTTCATCTATGATCTCCAGACTTGCATCTAAGCTACCCTTTGGATATAAACCTTTTTTAAGGGCCTCTACATAGCTTTTTACTATCATTATTGGAGTTTTTAGTTCATGTGATATGGAATGAAGCTTAAATCTCTGTTCTTTATCATATTCAAAAAGCTCTCTACGCATTTTTTCAATTGAGTTTGCTAGAGATCCTATTTCATCATCTCTATCCATTATCTTCATGGGGTTATCTAGCTCTCTGTTGGAAATTTTATTAACATTATTAGTTAACTCCATTAAAGGCCCGGTTAGATGTTTTGACAAATAGAATGAAAATAAAAACAAAATTATGATTACTATGATAAATCCAAAGCCTATCTGGATAAATAAATTTTTTTCAAGGGTATCATCCTTTGCCTCCCACTTGAAAGATACTTTATATAGGTAGGTCGGTATATTGGATGTTCTATCTTTAATGACTCCTATAGTACCTTCACTAGTTATTTGATTATTAATGACTTTTCTAATATCTTCCTTAACAATTTTACCTTTAATAATTTCATCAATAATATCTTTTGTTTCTTTTCCAGTGACTCTAGTATAATTTAAAACCATTCCCTTATCCCTAATAATTCTTGTAAAAGTACTTTTTGTTTTAAATCCTGTATCATATTTATTTATTACATAAAATAATTTTCTTCCATCTATATCTACTTCATATCTCTTACTAGATTCTTTCTGCTTCTTTATGTTTTCTTCAACCTCTGATATTATGTCTTCAGCTACATTACTGTCTTTTATAGGTTTTCTTCTGTGAAGCTTGCCATCTTTGGTCTTAGTCCAATATATTTCCTCTATGCTTCTTTTATCTTGACTGTTACTTGCAATAAACTCATCGATATCTTCTATTCTCTTTTCAAATTCATCTTCATTTTTGTCTTCCATTGTTCTAAATATATCTTCGTAATAATAGTTTTTAAATGACTTAAACAACAAAAAAAACATAAATATGGAAAAAATAGTGATTACCAAAATAAAGGATACCATTAATCTAAAATTTAAAGATTTAGTCCTCACTGGCACACCACCTATACCCATAACCATATATTGTTTCTAGTCTAAGTTTTGGAAGCTTCTTTCTTATTCTTCTAACCAAATCATCGACTACCCTATCGCTGCCAAAATAATCTTTCCCCCATACTCTTTCTAAAATATATTCTCTTGATAATGCATTGTCTCTATTTTCAACCATAGTACATAGTAGATCAAACTCTCTAGAAGTAAAGTCAATTTTTGTATTGCCCCTATAAACTATTCTCTTACTGAAATCTATGGTATATGTATTATTTACCAATAGTTTTTTATTTTTAATTCTCTGTTTATTATATACTCGCTCTAAAAGCTTTCCAACCCTTATTACTAGTTCTATAGGTAAAAAAGGCTTTGCTATATAATCATCACTTCCCATTCTTAATCCTACTATTTTATCTAAATCCTTGTCTCTAGCAGATATAAAAATTACAGGGGTATCATAGTTATGTGCCTTTATCTTCTTAATAAGTTCATATCCATCCATATCAGGCAGCATAATGTCTAGTATCCATAAATCAGCTCCTTCATGAATACTTTTTTCTGCTTCTAATCCCTCGACAAAGCTTTTAACCTCATATCCCTCATTTTCTAAATAGAAAACAAGTATATCATTTAAGTTTTGTTCATCCTCTACGAGAAAAACTTTATACATTACAATCTTCCCTTTCAAGTTATAATGACTCTAGCTAAACTAATTAGTGGAAATATACTTAACTAACTCATTTTATTACTAGTATCTCCAAGAAATAATCTATAATAGAATTATAAATCATACTACATAATTATTGTTAGGTATTTATAAAGATATATTTAAACGGGGTAAAAAGACCTGCTCACTTTAAAATAAACTAGGTCTTTTTATAATGCCTATAAGTATTGTTAGTGTAAATTTAGAGGATTTCTTCCACATCACTTGATTAATTATATTTTATATTCCCAACTCCGATATTCTTTATTCTACCCCATTAATATTACAAAGAGCTGCAGCATTTCTTTTATATCTAGCATAGTTTTGTTACTACAAATCTACACTTAATTGTCCAGTTCTTCAAGTTTTTCTTCTATTAAAGTCTTTCTTGCTTCATATCTTTCCTCATCTATCTTTCCTTCTTCATAGGCTTCTTCTAACTTTTCTAATAATAGTTCCAATTTTTCCTTCATTTGCTCTGGATCTAGATTTCTTTGACTCAATCCTTTTGCTTTTATAAACGAGTAATCTCCATTTTCGATCTTCTCAATATTTTCTTCTATTGCAGCCTTTTTTGCTTCGTATTTTTCCTCATCTATTTTTCCTTCTTCATAGGCTTCTTCTAATCTTTCTAATGCATTTTCTAATCTTTCCTTCATTTGCTCTGGATCTAAGTTTCTTTGACTTATTACCTTTGTCTGCATAAAAGAGTAATCACCATTTTCGATCTTCTCAATGTTTTCTTCCATTGCAGCCTTTCTTGCTTCGTATTTTTCCTCATCTATCTTTCCTTCTTCATAGGCTTCTTCTAACCTTTCTAATGCATTTTCTAATCTTTCCTTCATTTGCTCTGGGTCTAATTTTTTTAGACCTGTTGGCTTTGCTTCCATAAATGAATAATCTCCATTTTCAATTTTTTCAAGCTTTTCTTCTATGTTCGCTTTAGCTGCTTCGTATCTTTCCTCATCTATTTTTCCTTCTTCATACGCATTTTCTAACTTTTCTAATGACTTCTCTAACATTTCTTTCATTTGATCTGGGTCCATTTTTTGCATAGAAAAGTACCTTTGAATTCCTGATGATACATTCTTCCCTCTTGGTGCTTCTACTACCTCATTAGCAAAAGCTGGTATACATAGATTTAATGCTACAACTGCTCCAAGTGCTAAAACCTTTAGATTTTTTTTCATTTTCATTTTATGTACCTCCAGTTTATTATTTTTTTGTGGAAAGCTTTCCTAACTTCTGACTTTATTATAAAGGTTAGATGTAGTAGAAATATCACAAGAATATGTGAAATTGTAAAAAAGAACTCAAAAAAATAAAACTGGGAAATCTCCCAGTTTTATTTTTTCATATATACTATTTAGTTATCTTCTCTAATCCACCCATATAAGGTCTTAAAGCTTTTGGAATAACTACAGATCCATCTTCCTGCTGATAGTTTTCAAGAATTGCAGATAATGTTCTTCCAACTGCAAGGGCTGATCCATTTAATGTGTGAACATACTGAGCCTTACCCTTTGGCTCCGGTCTAAATCTTATATTGGCTCTTCTTGCTTGGTAATCTTCAAAGTTACTACAAGAAGAAATCTCTAAGTATCTATCGTAGCTTGGCATCCAAACTTCAATATCATAGGTCATAGCTGAGCTAAATCCTAAATCTCCACCACAAAGTCTTACAACTCTATAAGGCAGCTCTAATCTCTTTAAAATCTCTTCTGCTTCTGTCACCAGCTTTTCTAACTCATTGTATGAATCCTCTGGTCTAGCAAACTTAACTAGCTCAACCTTGTTAAATTGATGCTGACGAATAAGCCCTCTTGTATCTCTACCTGCAGACCCAGCTTCCTTTCTAAAACAGGGTGTAAAGGCTGTATGATAGATTGGAAGCGTATCTCCATCCAATATTTCATCCATATATAAGTTAGTTAGCGGCACCTCTGCAGTAGGTATTAGAAAATAATCCTTACTTGGCAGATGGAACATATCATCTTCAAACTTTGGAAGCTGACCAGTTCCTGTCATACTATTTCTATTTACCATGAACGGAGGTAAGATCTCTTCATATCCATGATCTCCAGTATGAATATCAAGCATAAAGTTTATAAGGGCTCTTTCAAGCTTTGCACCTACTCCTCTATATACGGTGAATCTTGATCCTGTAATTTTAGAAGCCCTTTCAAAATCTAGTATTCCTAGGTCGACTCCTACATCCCAGTGAGCCTTTTTTTCAAATTCAAATTCTGTAGGCTCTCCCCAGGTTCTAACTAGTTCATTATCCTCATCACTATTACCAACCGGAGTATCATGACGCGGTGCGTTTGGAATTCCTAGAAGCGTCATCTTGATTTCTTCGTCTATTTCTTTTAATTTAGTATCTAGACCCTTTATTGTCTCTGATAGTTCCTTCATTTCAGCAAGTACAGCTGTAGCATCCTTACCTTCTTTTTTAAGCTTTGGTATTTCCTTAGAAACTGTTTTTTGCCTATTCTTCATTTGCTCAACTTCTGCTATTATCTTTCTTCTCTCTTCATCAAGCTTAATTACTTCACCTATTCCAAAATCACCCTTAGTTCTCTTTTCAATAAGTTCTTTTACCTCATCAAAATCATTTCTTATTCTTTTAATATCTAACA
This sequence comes from Wukongibacter baidiensis, assembly GCF_050888315.1. Classification (NCBI taxonomy): domain Bacteria; kingdom Bacillati; phylum Bacillota; class Clostridia; order Peptostreptococcales; family Caminicellaceae; genus Wukongibacter; species Wukongibacter baidiensis. The sequence continues at coordinate 3,654,237 of NZ_CP138202.1, read as the reverse complement.
CCTTTGTAACCTCCTTTTATATCTTTAAATATTTTTAAATCCTTACTTTTAACTTCAGATTTCTCTTTGAGAAGTACTCATAACGATAAAAAAATCCTCCTGTCCCCATATAGGGACGGAAGGATTTATTCCGCGTTGCCACCCTGATTGACTATACTAGTCCACTCATAGGGTTATTTTTTTTAATAACCCTTAGCACATTAACGGATGCTAACCGATTAAACCTACTATAGTCTTGCGACTTCTATAAATAACCTTCAGTTTAACAACTCTAGGATGGATTCAACAGGTAATTATATCGACTTCCACCAACCGTCGACTCTCTTAAAAAATTATCCTATTTACTAATTCCCGTCATAGTCATTAAAATAATATATACTATAATTGTCTCATACTATATTTTCAGTAATTTTAGCATAATTTATTACATTTTTCAAGGGAAATTTTATTATTTTCTAACAAAAATATAATATTTATACATTATAGCATGAAAAGGCCTATGAAACATTAACCATCTATATTATAATTTTGAATATACGCTATTTATTATATTCTAGGAGGGATTGTATGAAAAATACTGTTAATATCGATTGGAGTACACTTGGTTTTAATTACATTAAAACAGATCTCCGTTATGTATCAAGATGGAAGGATGGAAAGTGGGATGAAGGAACATTAACAGAAGACAACAAGCTTTCTATTAGTGAGGCTTCAACAGCACTTCATTATGGACAACAATGTTTTGAAGGATTAAAGGCTTACCGCACAAAAGATGGTAAAATCCAACTTTTTAGACCTGATCAAAATGCTAAGCGTTTAAATAATAGCTGTAAGCGTATATTAATGCCAGAAGTACCAGAAGAAAAATTTATCGATGCTTGTATTCAAGTTGTTAAGGCTAATGAAGCCTATGTTCCTCCATATGGAACTGGAGCAACTCTTTATCTAAGACCCTTTGTTATAGGTGTTGGAGATAATGTTGGAGTAAAACCAGCTCCTGAGTACATATTCTGCATATTCTGTGTTCCAGTTGGACCTTATTTTAAGGGTGGAATGAGTCCTGTAAACTTTACTATTTCTGAATATGATAGAGCTGCACCATTTGGTACAGGAGCAGCAAAGGTTGGAGGAAACTATGCAGCAAGTCTTTATGCCCATGAAGTAGCTGTAAAAAAAGGCTTTGCAGATTGTATCTATCTTGATCCAAAGACTCATACTAAGATAGAAGAAGTTGGAGCTGCTAATTTCTTTGGTATTACAAATGATAATGAATTTGTAACTCCAGATTCACCATCTATTCTTCCTAGTATAACAAAGTACTCCTTAATGCATATTGCTGAAAATTATTTAGATATGAAAGTATCAGAAAGAGATGTTTTAATAGATAATCTAGATGAATTCAAAGAAGCTGGTGCATGTGGAACTGCTGCTGTAATAACTCCTATTGGAGGTATTGAATATAAAGGAAATCTTCATGTTTTCCATAGTGAAACAGAGGTAGGACCTGTTACTAAAAAGCTTTATGATACTCTTTATGGAGTTCAATTTGGAGACGTTGAGGCTCCAGAGGGATGGATCGTTGAAGTAAAATAATAGTAACTTTATTCTAAACTCGGTTTTAAAAAAGGGTGAATCTAATTATAGTTAGACTCACCCTTTGTTTTTTAGTGTTATTATATTAAACTGTTGCTATTGCTTCTATCTCAACTAAGGCATCCTTAGGCAATCTTGCAACTTCTACAGCACTCCTACCAGGATAGTTTTCAGTAAAGAACTCTTTATATACCTCGTTCATTTTTGCAAAGTTATTCATATCGCTTAAGAATACAGTAGTTTTAAATACTTTACTCATATCACTTCCAGCTTCCTCAATTATTGCCTTTACATTCTCTAATGACTTTCTAGTTTGTTCCTCGATAGTATCTGGCATCTCACCTGTTTTTATATCTATCGGTAATTGACCGGAAGTATAAATCATGTTGTTAACTTTTACTCCTTGAGAGTAAGGTCCTATAGCCGCTGGGGCATTTTTTGTACTAATAGTTTCTTTTTTCATGTAAAACACTCCTTATATATTATAGTTTTTTTAATCTTTATCATTATTAGTAAAGTTACTCTATCACTACGCAATACTATTTTGCTTATTTGAATAATCTAAATTAGTATTTGACTTTGCTTGCATTTCCTTCATAACCCTTAATATTACTTCATCGGCAGTATTCATTCCTTTATCTGATAATGTTCCTAGGTTCTTTATTGTCTCCTCTGCCGTTTCAGCTACAATACCATTCTGCGAAGGCACAATATTGTTACCTATAGCTAATAGAGCTGATTGAACGGCAGCCGACGCAGATGTAGCAAGCTTTAATGCACATCCCACCTTTGCACCATCACAGATCATTCCACTTGTATTTGCAAGCATATTTTTTATTACACCATCTATCTGTTCATCATTTGCACCCATTAACCAAGCTATACCTACAGCCGAACCAGTTCCAGCAGCAACTCCACAACCACATAGAGCAGATAATCTACCTATATAGTACTTTATATAACTATTGATAATATGACTTATTGCTAAAGCTCTAGCTATCTTTTCATCCTCTGGCTGAAACTTTTCTTTATAGGCTACTATAGGTAATATTACTGTTAATCCATTATTTCCACTTCCATTACTGCTCATAACTGGCAGACTTACCCCAGACATACGTGCATCTGAAGCTGCTGCTGTTAGCATCATTGCCTGATTCATTAGGTCGTTGGATAGTATACCCTTTTCTATATTGTCTAGGAAGGTAAAGCCTACTCCTATTCCAGTATTTTGCTTTAGTCCAGTTTGTGCTATCTTCTCATTCATTTCTAAGCCATCTAACATAAACTTTATGTCTTCATATGGTACTTGCTCTATCTCATGAATAATTTCTCTTATTTTTAAATTATATATTGCATTTTTATCATCTACTGCCTGTGCATTTTCTTCCTTTTCATCTAATATTACTTCTCCTTGCTTTTCCAAATACACAAATCTATTATGTTTACCCTTTATAACTACCTTAGAAGAACCTCCATCGGTGAAAAGCTCTACCTCAATATAAATCTTCTCCTTTGTAGCTTTAATATCTAAGGATAATTTTCCACTTTCTAATAGGTCCTTTGCAACTTTCACATCATTTGGCTCTATTCCTTCCAATACCTTCAGGTCCTTTTCGCTTTTTCCACCTATAAGACCTAGTGCTGCTGCAATATAAAGTCCTACTTCTTCTGTATTTGGTATTCCTACAGCCAAACCATTTTTATATATGTTAGGGCTAACAAAAACCTGAACTCTATCTATCTCTTGAAAATCTATTAATTCCTTAGCCTTCGCACCTGCTAAAGCCACAGCAACTGGCTCTGTACAACCCATAGCAGGAACAACTTCCTCCTTAAGAGCTTTAACAATAAGATTTCTTAATTCCACAATCCCACTCCCCTTTAATATTCTTCTGAAAATAATCATTGCAACAATCGTGCCAAAGCTAAATCATTGAAAAATACTTATTTTTAGTTTTGACTTGTCTCAAAATGAGAAATCACAAAGAGAAACAGTCTCAAAATAAGATTTTTATCTCTTTTTGAGACTGTTTTTTGCTTTGTCTTGAATCAACTAAAACATATTCTCCATGTATACTTTTTTGTTTTGAGGAGATAATTAAAATATACATATAATTAAATGGGGGTCGATAATATGAACAGCTTTAATAAAATTGATATCTACGCAAAAATTGGAGATTTAAAGGAAATAGATTATAGAAATACCCTTGCTATAGCAAGCCTCATTGAGCTTTTAGTGGAAAAAGGGGTATTTACTAGAAATGAATTTGCTCGTAAGGCCTATGTCTTAGACAATATGAGTACAGATGAATTGAAAGATTTAAGATCTTTAACTAGATAGATTTAACCTTACTTATTTAGTCAATTAAAGCCCCGATAGAATCGGGGCTTTCAGATTGTAGACAAAGTCTACAAGATGACAGACTGCCCGGAAAGCTGAAGTTCGAGGCGTGATGAAAGCAAGAGACCGCAGCGTATACAGACATACGTAAGGGTTCTTGCTTGAGGCAACAACGAAGAAATTCGGGTTTCCGGGCAGTCTCAAAGCCCTGGTAGAATAGGGGCTTTATAAATTTCTAATAATAAATCATATCTATTTTTTTATAACAGCTCTATCTTAGGCAACGAAAAATAAAACTCTACTCCATCTTCAGTATTCCTCACTCCATAATTACTATCATGTAGTTCTAATATATTCTTTACTATGGCTAAACCTAAACCTGTTCCTCCAGCTTGTCTTACTCTTGATTCTTCAATTCTATAAAATCTATCCCATATCCTATTTATCTTTTCTTTAGATATACTTTCTCCGTTATTTTCAATAGACACATTTACTCTTTCGTCTTGAACAATTATTGAAAAAGTTATTGTTCCTTCATTATTTGTATGTCTTATTGCATTGCTAAGTAGGTTTACAATGACCTGCTCAATCCTCTTTCTATCGGCATGAACTGAAACATCTTCGCCTTCACATTGAAAAACAATGTTAATATTCTTACTTGCAATATGATTTTTAAATTTATCTATTACTTTTAAAAACAACTGATCTATGAAGAATTTTTCTTTAGTCAATCTATATGATTTAGATTCTAATTTAGAAAGATCCAACATATCTAGCACTAGATCTTCCATTTTTTCTACCTCATCTAATATTACGTCTAGATAGTATTCCTTCTTCTCTTCATAAATACCATCTTTGATTCCTTCTGCAAATCCTTTAATAATACCTAATGGAGTTTTTAGCTCATGGGATACACTAGACACGAATTCCTTTCTCATTTCCTCAAGTCTTTTCTCTTTTTCAATATCCTCTAATAGCTTTTCATTGGCTCCCTTTAATTCTTCTAAGCTATTACTTAAGTTTTTAGATAGAGTATTTAGACTCCTTGATAGGCTTCCTATTTCATCATCGGACTTCACTTCACAGTAGGATGAAAAATCTAGATCTGCCATTCTCTCTGCAACTTCATTCACCTTTACAAGGGGCTTTGATATCAATTTTGAGTATATAAAGGACAAAATTATTATAAATATTAAGGCTCCAATAGCCACATAGATATAGTAGTCCCTCATAATCTCATTCATCTCTCTTACTGCATTTAAGGAAGACATTACAAAAATTACTTCATCTACTTGATAATCCTTGATAGTTTGTTTTGCGATTATTATATTTTGTGTTCCCCTCATAGTATCTTCAAATATGTAGCTCATTAAACCCTCATCAAACCTTAATTCTCCTGACTCAACACTAAAGAGAAAATCATCTAAAGCTACTAAAAATACTTCCTCATCATAGTTCGCTATGCCGTTAATATTAGATGGTAGGTTTATCGCTTTGACTTTTCCAGTTATTTTATCTACGCTATTTATATCGGTTTCATATATATATATAATTTTATCTTCTTCAGCTACATCCTTAACATCTAATATAACTCCATTATTTTGGATTCTCAAAGGTACTAAAATTTTTCCTAATATATTCACACCTTCAATTGTTATATCGTCTCCGACATTTATATTTAAATCTTTTCTATCAAAGAACTGCAAGAAATTACTTAAGGGAATAATTATCTCTTCTCCCTTTGAATCTATAATTGTAATACTTACATAGTTCATATATTTAACTAATCTTTCTTCATTAAGGACAGCTATCTGTGCATCATTTTCCATTGAAAACAGTCTTATATTATTCTGTATACTTCTTTCATCCCATTTAGATCCCTTGTATTCTTGGCTAAATTCTTCAAGCCTTTCTACTAGTCTTTCAATTTTTCTACTCACAAAATAATCATCAAAAAATATTGTTTGTGTAGCCATGGCAGAACCTAAAAGAATCATAAGAAATATTGAAGTAATAACAAATAGTTTGAAAGTAATACTTTTTTTGCTCATTAATTCACCTCAAATTTATAACCGGCTTTGATTATGGTTCTAATGTACTTTGATCTATCTCCTAGCTTACTCCTAAGCTTCTTTATATGGGTGTCTACAGTTCTAAGGTCACCATAGTAATCATATCCCCAAATTCTGTTTAGTATGTTTTCCCTAGACAAAACTATTCCTTTGTTTTCAATCATATATACTAAAAGTTCATACTCCTTTGGTGCAAGATCAATTGTATTGTTATCTAGTCTAACGTTATATGACAGCTTGTTTATTTCAATAGCCCCGATTCTTATCATATTATCAGCCTTTTCCTTTGGTCCCCCTACTCTTTTTAATAGTATCTTGGCCTTAGCAACCAATACCTTTGGGCTAAAGGGCTTTGTTACATAATCATCGGCTCCTAGCTCATATCCCATAAGCATATCATCTTCTTCGGATCTAGCTGTCAGCATTATTATAGGCACATCAGAGGTTTTTCTTATCCTCCTACATACAGTCCATCCATCAAGCTTTGGAAGCATTATATCTAGGATAACTAATGAAATTTTACTCTCTTCAAAGATATCCATGGCTTCCTTTCCATCTACAGCTTCATAGATACTGAAGCCCTCTACCTTAAAGTAATCCGATACGATTTCCCTCAATCTAGGTTCATCTTCTACTAATAAAATATTTTTATTCATTAATAATCCACCTCTTAAATACATAGATATATGACTCAGAAATTTGAGTAAATTGAGCTTTATCTTCTCACATCTATAGAAGAATAATTTATTAAAGCAAAGCCCTCTACTTATTATTATACATAATAAATAGAGAGCTAAAAACTTATCTTTTTTACATTGCTTCTCTTATCTCTTCTCTCATCTTAACTAGCTCAGGAAATGAATATAGAAATAATACTTTTTTATCGGCAATGGTTTTTCCACGTGGCTTTTTTTCCGTAACAAAATGCATAAATGTTTCGGCAATATCTTCTCCAGGATTTGTGGCTGCATAGTCACTTACAAATCTTGCTTTATATTTTTCATAGAATTCTTCCTGTGCATCATAGTATTCATCATCATCCTCTATTTCCTCAATCTCTTCCCACTCGTCATATATTTCCTTCCAGAATTTTTGATAGAATTGGTTTAAATATGACTCCTTTTTTGTTACACCCTCCATTGTTACAAAGGTACTTTCATTATCTTTAGGTTCTCTAGCATCTATCTCATCACTATTCAAAGTTAATATGTGTCCAAATTCATGTATTATGGTATCAGTTAATTCCTTTTCGTTTAGTTTTCCATCATTTTTTATACCATCGACCATATCTACAGATATCATCCATTTAGAATTATCGCCCTCTTCTGTCATGGTCACATGGGCTAATGTTCCTTCTTTTCCATCTGTATTAATTTGAAAATGGGTAATAATTTTTAAATATTTTGATGGGACAATATCCTTTATTAATTCCCATATTTCCTTATGGTTTTTAGTATCTTTCTGAAGCTTCACATGTTCTTTCTCTTCAAGATCTGGCTCCTCCTGTGGAGTTGTCTTTCCATTCTTAACACTATAACTAATTATTAATGTACCTTCATCATCTTGATTTTCTTCATCTGTACCATTTTCAGGGTTTACTTCATCAAAGATATCTTGCAGTTCATCATTATCAAGATATTTAGATAATATATCCTCTATCTTCTGCCATTTACCTTGTAATTTTTCTTCTAAATCTACTATTTGCTTAAATAATTTTTTAAGATCCTTTTCATCATCTTTTTCAATATCCTCGATTTCCTCAATGAAATCAGTAAATTCACCAAGATAGTCTTCACCTACAGCTGATGATATATCTCTTATTTTTATGCTAGCTGTTTCAGCGAAAACAGGAGTACACAGCAAACTAAAAACTATTGTTAATGTTAAAATCGTTTTTAATATTTTTTTCATTATTTTCTCCCCCTCTTATTCTTTTTGTTTACAGCTAAATTGTATAATCTCTATGTGTATTCTTTGTGTCCTCCTATTGAACTTAAAATGAATATTTTCATATTCTAAAAAAAAAAAAATGGGACTGTCTCATGAAAGTTTCTCATGAGCACAGCCCCAGGGTGTTTCAGAACCAGTGAATTTCTGAAACATCCCCTTGTTATATAGTCCTTTTCAGTTTATTAAATACTTTCTTTTCTATTGCATCAATCTCTTTTTTCATTTTTCTAGGAGGAACATTAAACTTCTTAGATAGATCCTTTATCTTAATCGGACCATTTTCATCTAATCCAAATCTAAGTCGTATTAATTCCTCTTCTCTTTCATCTATATCGGAGCTTTCGCTTATTATTTGATTGATCTTTTCCTTTACAAGCTCCAAAGCTTCTGGACTAATACCTTCCATAACCTTAGGTCCTTTCTTACTTTGTTATTTCAGTTTGCAGAGCATTATTAAACTTGTTGAAATAATTAAATATACCTACTACAGATGCTATTTCAACTATCTCTCCATCATCAAAGTGCTTTTTCATATCATTATATAGTTCATCGGGAACATTGTTTGAATCCGTAGTCATTACCTCTGCGAATTCTAGCGCAACAAGTTCTTTTTCTGTGAAAAGCTCTGGGTTTTTAAGCTTATTTTCCATTTCCCTTATGGTATCGTCCGATACCCCTGCCCCTTTTGCTATGGCAGTATGAGATGAAAGTCAGTAAGCGCATTCATTCATCTGAGAGACTCTAACGGCTACCATTTCCTTTAACTTAAAATCTACAGTTCCTGTTTTTAGAACCATTCTAAAATGATCAAATGCTGTTTTTAAAAGCTTTGGTCTATAAGCAAGTGTTCTAAACATATTTGGAATATTTCCCCGTTCATTTAAAAAATCTTCAAAAATTTCCTTAGCTTCATTATCTACTTCATTAGGCTCTAAAGGTCTTATCCTAGGCATTTTTTTCACCCCTCAAAGTTTTATTTATTTGCTATTTATCTAAATTTTCTATGTCTACTTGAAGTCGTTTTCATAATATGACTTTGAATAAGATAAGAGGATAAATCTTCCTCTTTAACTCTTCCAATCACAAAAAGCGATTTGAAGAATGATAATATTTTTTTCATAGTGAGGCACCTTTCTATATATGTTGTAATATTTAGTATAACGAGTATTGTTTTTTATTCTATAGATTAAGGTTTAAAACTCTAGCTTTTCTAAACTAAATGTAAGAAGCTTCTTTGAGAGCTCTATTATTTCCTTATCTTCTTTAGAATTATATATATTCAGTTGTACTTCTTCCTCATCAATATTATTCAGTAATTTTTTCTTCTCTAATACATTCTTTAAATGTCTTGCGGTTCCTTCATTTCCATCAATAATCTGTACCTTGGCTCCCACAAACTCTCTAATACTATCCTTTAAAAATATGTAATGGGTACAACCTAGAACTATTGATGAAACCTGATCTATGCTTATCCCATCAAAACATTCTTTTATACTATCTTTGATGGTTTCACCTTCCATAATGCCCGATTCAATAAGTTCCACTAATTTAGGGCAAGGCAGCCTAACTATATCTTTTTCTTTACCATACTTGTTCATCAAAGCACTAAACTTCTTTTCCTTTAGAGTCATATCCGTGGCCATAACTACTATCTTACCCTTTGACTCAAGTGTTGTTGCTGGCTTTAAGGCTGGCTCCATACCAATTATAGGTATATCATATCTGCCTCGTAGATCATTTATTGCTGCACTAGTTGCTGTATTACAAGCTACAACAATAGCTTTTACTCCCATCTCAATAAAAAAGTCACATATATCTATACAAAGCTCCTTTACCTCTTCTGGAGATTTGATACCGTAAGGAGCATTTTCCGAATCTCCATAATATATATATTTTTCATTTGGCATAAGCTTAATAGCTTGGGCTAATACACTTATACCTCCCATACCGGAATCAAATATACCAATAGCAAGATTTTTATTATCCACCATATTCTACACCACCGCTTTAAAAAACTTATGATTATCTTCCTATTTTATATTTACTTTAAAATAAGTAAACTTTAACCTACTGTAAAGCCACTTATTTTAATTCATATCTCATTATTATATCACATCTATATTAACTATAGAAAGGGAACATTATCTAAGAAATCACTAATAACGACTAATTTCTGTGTTATTTGAAATTTCACCGACTTGGCATATACCTAAGTACTAGCCAAACCGGTGAATTTTCAAAGCCTCTAACTTATTTCATCCTGAAACATTCAAGGTTAAGAGATTCTTTTATAAGATAATCTCTTAATTTTACTCATTAGCATTTTCTACTTCTGCTGGAGATTTTAATTCATTTAATCTATTAAGAATTCCTTCTAATTCTTCTATGAGTTTTCCATACTCAGCCCAATTTCCTTGCTTTTGAGCTTCTATTGATCTTTCGAAAACGTTATTTGCCCTTGCTATCAACTGATTTATATCTGAGGATTCTTCAGTTGGTACAGTAGGCTCGGTAGGTTCAGTAGGAATTGGGGTTTCTGGTTTTGGCGTCACAGTTTCCTTTCCAAAAATCTTTTCTAAACCTTCCTCTAGTGTTTCTTCCATAACTATTTTGTCTCCATACGCCACAATTACTCTCTTTACTTCTGGAAGACTATCCTGAGCATCTGCCTTTAGATATATTGGTTCAACATAAAGTAGAGAATTTTCAATAGGTATGATAAGAAGATTTCCTCTAATAACCCTTGATCCCTGCTGATTCCAATATGTAAATTCTTTAGATATTGTAGGTTCTGAATCTATTCTATTTTCTATTTGCATTGGCCCATAGACATTCTTACTCTTTGGAAGATTATATACAATTAGATTACCATAATTTTCTCCATCATTTCTTCCAACAAGAAGTGCCGTCATATTAGGCTTACCCTTAGGAGTGTAAGGAATAGACAATATAAACTCTTCCTTTTCTTCTCCTGGAAGCTTCATCATCAGATAATTTGACTCTACTGCCTGATTTTCAGCTTCATATTTTTCAGCTCCTATATCCCATTCATCTTCTTTATTGTAGAATACCCTTGTATCCTTCATGTGATATATTCTATATACATTTGATTGTATATCAAATAATACTTGAGGGTATCTTATATGAGCCCTTAATCCCTCTGGCATATTATCCATTGAAGTAAATAGCTCAGGGAATATTTTTGCATATGTTTGTACTAGAGGATCATTCTCGTCTGCTAAATAATATGTTGTATCTCCATTATATGCATCTATAACAACTTTTACAGAGTTTCTAATATAGTTTACATTCGTCTCTGTTATAGGCTCAGAATATGGATAGTTGTTGCTAATAGTGTATCCATCAATCATCCAATAAAGCTTGCCTTCATTAAGTACTATGTATGGATCAGAATCGTATTCTATATAAGGCATTATCTTTCTAACTCTCTCAACAATATTCCTATTGAGAACTATTTTACTGTCAGAAGTAATGTTCCCTGATAAGAGCATCTTAAGACTTCCCTGTTTATATGCATATAAAAGCTTATTTATGCCATCTAGCTTTATTCCTGCATTACCTTCATAGATACTTTCTACATTTGATGATCCCTTTGGATAATCAAATTCTTTTTCCTTAGTATTAACGATTATATAGTCGTTTGTTAATTCTCCAAAGTATATCTCCGGTCTTTCTACTTTGAAGCCCTCTACTGACGTCTCTGGAGGTATATTCTTTACAAGAAGTTCTGGAAGTCCCTCTGAAGTTACTTTATTTACGGGAGATAAGGCTATACCATATCCATGGGTGTATTTAAGATGTTTATTTATAAATGTTAATACCTCTTGTCTTATCTTGTCTTGACTAAGTTCTCTTGGAGATAAGAACACCTGTCTATACATACCATCTATAAAGTATCTGTCTATATCAACATCATAGAAATCATAATAGTATCTTATCCCTTGTTTTTGATTGTAAACCAGTTTTGCAGGTCTATAATCATTTATTCTTATATTTGATATCGTCTCTTCGTTCTCTTTTAAATCTTCAAGAGTTAAGTTTTGATCTGCTGCAAAGGTCTTTTCTTCTACATTTTCAAGACCATATGCCTTTTGTGTATATTTAATGTTATATTCAATATATTTCTCTTCCTTAGATATTTCGTCAGGAGATACAATATAATTCTGTACTCCTAAAGCCACAAAGTTCCCTATTATACTTATTATAATCATTAGAATAGGTCCTGATATAGCAAGTCTTAATTTTCTTCCCCTTACTCCAAGAACTAGTAGTATCGCTGAAAGGAATGAAACTATCATAATAGCTCTATACTTTATAAGGGTAACCTTTATATCTGTGTAACTTGCACCATACACTACACCCCTTAAAGAATAAAGCAAATCATATGACCTTAAAAAATACCCAATTCCTAATATTATAAAGAACACAAATCCTAAAATAAGTAGTTGTCTTACTGCAATCTCAAATATTCTTTTTCCATTATCTAAATTTAAATTTTTAGGACTAAACTCTTTCTCTGAGTTTACCTCAACAAGAGTAGGTCTTCTAAGCATCATCATTGTTACATAGAATAGTACGGTTATAATAGCTAACAGCACTATAAAGCTTATTAACATATAGTACAATTTACTAAATAACGGATATTTAAAAATATAGAAGGATATATCCTTATTAAATATTGGCTCACTTACCTTAAAGTCCGTTGAGTTGATGAATTTTAGAATATCAAACCACAGATTACTTGTTAATGTACTACTTGAAACAAATGAAAGGAACATAGAGCCTACTAAAGCTAACTGGTTTATTCTCTTTTCAGATATTCCACTATGTACTGCATTCACCTTTTTATAATAATCCTTTTTTATTGACAATAAGTAAATATAGATTACAATTGTCATTACAATAAATACTGGAATACCTATTTTAAGCTGAGTCATTAGCTTTGTTAAGAATACTTTTTCATATCCTAGTTCTCCAAACCACTTATAGTCTGTAACAAAGCTTATTATTGCATTAAATGAGGTAGCTAACATTATAAAAAGGAGTACTATTATACCAACAATAAACCTACGTGCATTTGCCAAAATAATCACCACCTTCTTAAATTTTTATTCATTTATTAATTATACCAAATATGAAGACTAATATTCTTTAGATTTTTAAATATTAGTTAGGCGACTTTCGTCGCTGAGGATGTTAACAAACTCGAATTTCTTCGTTGTTGCTTCAATAAAGAACCCTTACGTATGTCTTTATACGCTGCGGTCTCTTCATTTCAGCACGCCTCGAACTTCAACTTTCTTAACAGCCTGTCATCTTGTTAACTTTGTTAACAATCTGAGGCGACTTTCGTCGCCTTTTCTAAATCTCTGCCAGTTCCTTTTTAATAAACTGGGTTATTTCTTTAATATAACCTTCAGAAAAATCAAACTTTATACCTGCAGCCTTATATATATCACTGACTGATTTAGAATATCCAAGGTCTAAGAAGTTTTCATATTCTTCAATTGCTTTGGCTCCATTCTCCTTATAGTTCTTATAGATTGCAATTGCCCCTAGCTGAGAAATTGCATACTCAATATAGTAAAATGGAACTTCAAATATATGAAGTTGTCTAAGCCATCTTGATCCCTTTTCTGCATCGAGGCCTGACCAATCTACGCCCTTATTGAATCTCTCCATTAGAGATTTAAAATATTCTGTTCTCTTCTCCACTGTATGGTTTGGGTTAGTATATATCCACTGTTGGAAAGCATCTACAATCATAGCCCAAGGCAAAAATTGTATAGTCCCTTCAAGTTGGTCCTTCTTGGCTTTTCTTAAGTCTGATTCATCATCATAGTATTCATCGAGATACTCTAGTGTAAGAAGCTCCATTGACATAGATGCCAGTTCAGCAAGCTCGCTAGGAACATCCTTATACTGACTTATTTTTTCATTTGCCTTTGCAAAGGAGTGCATTGCATGACCTGCTTCATGAAGTAGTGTTTTTACATCGCCGTTAAGACCTACGGCATTCATAAATATAAATGCTGCCCCATGCTCTGCCAGTGGGAAATTGTACCCTCCAGGAGCCTTACCCTTTCTATTTTCCAAATCAAGAAACTCGCTTCTCTTCATTAACTCTAGCTTTTTACCAAACTCCGGTTTAACCTTAGATAGAATATTAATAGCCTTATCTACAAATTCATCTATATTTTCAAAGGGTTCTAACACTTTACCATCTACATCTACTTCCATATCCCAAGGTCTTAATGTTTCAAGACCCAGCTTTTCTTTTCTATCTCCACTAAGTTCCTTAAGAAATGGAATTACAACCTTTTCTACTGAGTTATGAAATCTAATTATATCTTCAGGGGTGTAGTCAAATCTCCCCTTAGCCCTATGCATATAATCTCTATAATTATCAAATCCAGCATTCTTAGCTATTTGTATCCTTATTTCCTTTAGGTCATCGAATAATTTATTCAGCTCATCTTCCTTTTCAAGCATCTTTTCAGAAACCAGTTTCCATGATTTCTCTCTTTTTTCTCTATCAGGATCCATAAGGTATTTCTTCATTTGTACTAAGGTCTTTTCTTCACCATCAAATTCTACAGTAAGTTTTGACAGTATTTCTCCGTATTTGTTTGAAAGTTCGTTTTCCTTAACCATTAGAGGGACATTCTCTTCCCTAAAAATCTCTATATCCTTTGATATTATTTTTATAAAGTGACCATACTTTTCTTCTGGAAGCTCTGATTTATAAGGACTTTCATATACTTTCTTCTTAAATCTAAAATCATAGGGTTGGCTCTTAGATACAACCTCTGCATAAAATTCATTAAAATCCTTAGAATACTCCGGTTTATCTGCGTTACATGTCATTCTTATATACTTCCATGCATAGGTTTCCTCAATTATGTATGATAACTCACTATATTTTTCTATTAATACTTCTAAATCCTCCTTAGAGTTTATATCTTGACCTTCGATATCTTTTAGCTCTTTTTCAACTAAACTCCACGCACCTGCTTTAAACTCCTCATTAAAATATATTCTTTTTTTCTTTTCTATTGTACCATCCTTTAGCATGATTCTATCTCCTTTCCCAAGTTGTATCTCTTAACACTTTTATTTCTTGTCCTCTTAAATTATATGTAATCTAAAAAAGATTATTTATTTTCCTTAATTATATTCCACTCCTACGGATAATATCTTTAAGTTTCATTATGTTTTCACAGTAAAAGCTATCATTAATCTTCTCCCGTTTTACGCACCAGCCAACTCCTGTAAAAATATTAAACAACATATAAAATGGTAAAGTTTTTTCAATATCCGGCAGGGGTCTTATTTCCCTATACCCCTTTAGAAATTCCTTTTTAGTTTCTGTAAATTGATCCCATACATATATCTTCATTTTTGAAAAATCTACATCGGCAGAACCTATTCTGGCGTTTTCAAAATCTACCAGTCCAACAATCCTAGAGTTTTTAATTAATATATTTCCAGGCCTATAATCCATATGTACAACTGAGGGATAATCGGGTTGTGGTAAGTTTTCATAATAGAGATTAAACAGTTTTATACATTTATTAAGAAGGTCAGCATCTAAAATATCCTTACACTCATCAGCACAGTTTTCAAACCATTTTTTGATAGTTAACCACCATTCATCTTCTTTGGTGTAAATTAACTCATATGCATCCCCTAGCTTTTCTCTCTCAATCTGGGTATTGTGTAACTTAGCTAATAACTCTCCCATTTGAAATGCTAATTTACCATCTACATTATCAATTATAGATTTTCCGTCTATATATGACAGAAGTAAAGCTCCGGATATCTCACCGTTCCCTTCCCAAAAGTCCAGTATCTTAGGTGTAGGAAGTTTTCCATTCAAAAGCTGAAGCATTCTATATTCCTTTAGAAGCTTCTCCTTATTATATGGTATTTTTAGTATAACCTTTTCATTATTTTCTAAGACTAGGCTACATACCTTAGAACTATAGGATTCAGGAACAGAATCCATATCTCGAACCTTTAATTTCATTTTTTGTATTACTCTCTTAATAACTTTTTCCACTTTCGTTTCTCCCCTTAGGATTAAAGATTCAAAAAAGTACTTATAGATTTTTTATTTGCCACTCTACCTAAAAATTTATTTACATATATAAACTTATCTTAACCATATATTTCTATACATAACAAGAAAAACCTTCACAAAAAAGTATATATTAAGAAGCTTAAAAAAATTCAATAAACTCAAATGCATATTTATTTTTAATATACCCATTTTACAAAGAACTACAGACAAATATTTTTAATTTACACAAAAAAACACCTATTCATAACGAATAGGCGATCTTTATTTGTATTGTTAATGCTTTGCTTCCTCAAGTTAAAATAAGCTTTGCAAAATATTTTAAATACAGTTTTTACACTTACCTTTATAATATACATGTCTTTCCTTAGTTTCAAAATCCTTTAACATATCTTCCTTCAACCGTGCACTATTTAACCCAAAATCATAAATCTTACCACATACTTCACATTTGAAATGTCCATGCAGTGAAATATCTGCATCATATCTTGTTTCATTCTCTTCGATTGTAATAATTCGAGCAATTTTTTTTTCAATAAATAGGCTAAGTGTATTATACACAGTCGTTTTAGAAAGAGTGGGTATTTCCTTTGCTAACTCCTTATAGATCATATCTACTGTAGGATGATTCATATGTTTTATTAAGTATTCAAATATTTTTATTCTCTGTAGTGAAGGTTTTATACCATGATCCTTTAAGTAATCACCCACATTAGTAATTGTCATTTTCTCGGATAGTCTCTCCTTCAACTCCCTTCATTTTTCTACTTTTTCACATCATAGTAACAACGCTTTGGAGAAAAAATTACTTCTTCAGTCTTTAATTTTTTTATAATATTTCCAACTTCCTTTTTGTCTAAACCTGAAATTTCTGCTACTTCCCCAGTTTTTAATGGCTTTCCTGCATCTTCAAATACCTTTAATATTATATCTCTGTTTTCCATATAGATTTCCTCCTTAGATTAATAAGTATATTTTATTGTAATGGGATTTCTAAATGCATTTGATTTAACATGTATTAATATCATATTTGTAATAGTTACAATTTAATTATATTTTCTATTTCCCTCTTTGTCAACTCTTCTTAGTTGTCCCCTATATTCTTCATACCATCCCTTGATAAATATTATTCATCAAAAACGAAAATGGGATGTCTCAGAATGACGAATTTCTGCGTTATTTAAAATTTCAGCGACTTGGCACGTACATTAGTACTAGCCAAACCGCTGAAATTTTAAAACCTTGAACTTCATTCATTCTGAAACACCCTGTGGCTGAACTCACAAGATGTTTTTATGAGACAACCCTTTTTATTATAATCTTCTATTGATTTATCTTCATATCTCCAAATTTTATATAACCTTTTCTTCTCATATACTCAGATATTGCAAGGGTAAGCACAGCTGGTAATATGAAGTGAAGTAGTCCAATATTTATAAGTATTTTACTCATTGGTACCTTATCTGACATGGCCGCTATGGTTCCAAATTGTCCAACTAAACCACTTGTCCCCATACCTGCTCCAATACTGTTGTTTTCCATTTGAAATACATAGGTAGATAGAGGCCCTAGAATAGCACTGGCTAATGTCGGAGGTATCCAAATAAGTGGATTTCTTATTATGTTAGGAACTTGAAGCATTGATGTTCCGAGTCCCTGAGCAATAAATCCTCCTATTCCATTTTCCTTATAACTCGCTACAGCAAAACCTATCATCTGAGCTGAACATCCAACAACTGATGCTCCTGCCGCGGCACCACTAAGTCCCAGAGATATTGCTAGTGCTGCACTGCTTATTGGCAAAGTAAGTATCATCCCCATTAGAGTTGCTATGATAATCCCCATAGGTATAGGTTGAAGCATTGTTGCTCTATTAATTATTTCTCCTAAGCCCTTCATGAACTGAGAAATAGCAGGGCTTACAAATATTCCAACTAGCCCACCAACTATTATCGTTGCCGCTGGTACGATTACAATATCCACCTTTGTCTTCCCATATATCAGCTTTGAAAATTCAGCTGCAAGTAATGCAGCTATAAACGATCCTGCAGGTTCTCCGATCTTAACTATGAAACTACCACCATCGCTAGGTGCTATCGTTCCTGCACCCACAGCACCTGCAACTAATGAGGCAAATATGCCTAGAGGTGATGCTCCTACACTATAGGCTACAGCTGCACCTATAGCCGGTCCCATCATAAATTGTGCCACCTTACCAAAGGTAACAAACTGAGTTAATCCTGTAAAATCACCAATTTGCTTAAGTATAAGTCCTATTATTAAAGAAGCAAATAAACCTAAGGCCATGCCATTTAAAGCCTTAGTTATATATTCTTTAAATCCGTTTTTCACATTGTTCACCTCTTTTGTTTATTTTAAGCTTAGCTTTTTCTTTAATTAAATAAGTTAACTTCTTCTGCTAGAAAAATAGAAGTGTAAAACTTCAAGCACTCAAGGGATATTGATATTTCCTTTTAGTGATTTCAATGAATCTGTTTTCACCTTTAAAGTATAGAAAAAACAGGTTCATTGCATGAGCAAAAAGGAAATATCAATATCCCTCGCACGAGAAACTATCCAAGCAAGTGAAGTTAATATATTCTTAAACTGATATCCATAGCCTTAACAGAATGAGTTAAAGCACCTACAGAAATCACATTAACCCCTGTTTTTGCAACATCAATTAATCTCTCCATAGTTATTCCTCCTGATGCTTCAAGTATAACCCTGCCTGCTGCAACCTTAACTGCTTTTTCCATTTCACTAGAACTCATATTATCTAACATTACAATATCAGCTCCAGCTTCAATAGCTTCTTCAAGTCCACTGATGCTTTCTACTTCAACTTCAACTTTAACCGTATGAGGAATCCTTTCTCTTATCTTATCTATAGCCTCTTTAATTCCTCCACAAGCTTTAATGTGATTATCTTTTATCATAACAGCATCCGAAAGATTGTATCTGTGGTTATAACATCCTCCCATTCTTACTGCATACTTTTCCAATATTCTAAGTCCTGGTGTAGTTTTTCTCGTATCTACTATTCTTACATTATATCCATCAACTATCTGGCTATATTTCTTACATGTCTTTGCTATTCCTGACATTCTCTGCAAAAGATTTAATGCGAGTCTCTCTCCTTTAAGTATAGCTTTAGTTTTCCCTCTTATTTCAGCAATATTAGTTCCTTCCTCTACTTCATCTCCATCCTTTACATTAAATACTATCTGTACTTCTTCATCTATATTTTTAAATACACGCTCCACAATAGGTAGTCCAGCTATTACTCCATCCTCTTTAGCTATCATATGTGCATTTGATATGCTCTTATCCTCTATTAAATTATCTGTGGTAATATCTATATTATTAATGTCTTCCTTTAACCCTTTTATTATTATTTCATCAACTAAAATCCAATTAAACAAGTTGCTTCGCCTCCAAATCATCAAACATAATATGGCTTCCTAAAGTTTCTTTCCTTTTAAGTGCTGATTCAACTATTAAATAAGCTACTGTAGCAATATTTATACATTCATAGTATCCTATACTATCTTCACTAGCTTTATATAGATTTTCTAATATTTCTCTAATTATCCCATATGCCTTATCTAGCTCTGCTTCTCTTCTGAATATGAATGCATATTTATTCATAGTTTTTTTTAAAATTTCTTTAGTTTCTTTTAAGTTGCACTTTAACTTTTTTTTATTATTCTCATATGTTGCTTTAAGATAGTAATTATTTTTAGATACTATATTTTCATTTATGTCCTTTGCCACTCTGCTTCCAAAAACTATTCCGTCAAGAAGTGAATTGCTTGCCAATCGATTTGCTCCATGGACTCCTAATGAGGCAGTTTCTCCGCAAGCATATAAATTTTCAATGCTAGTTCTACCCTTATAATCAGTTTTAATTCCACCCATAATATAATGTTGAACAGGACACACTGGAATGTACTTCTTTGTTATATCAATTCCTCTATTTAAACATTCCTGATATATAAAAGGAAATCTATTTTTTATATATCCTTCACTCTTATTTGTTATATCTAAATATACATTTTTGCTGTTTTCCTTCTTCATCTCACCTAAAATAGCCTTTGCAACTATATGTCTTGGGGCCAAATCCTTAAGTTCATGGTACCTTTCCATAAATGCTTCACCTTTACTATTCCTTAATACAGCCCCTTCTCCTCTTACTGCTTCTGATATTAAAAATCTCTTTCTATCATTTTCACTATATAAGGCCGTAGGATGAAATTGAATAAATTCCATATCAATAATTTCAGCACCGGCCCTATATGCCATGGCAATTCCATCGCCTGTTGCAATTGTAGAGTTTGTAGTATTCATATATATCTGTCCTACTCCTCCAGAAGCCAGAACCGTATCATTCGCTATAATTGCATATTTTTCACATTTATCCTTTACGAGTATTCCAATAGATTTATCCTTAAAGGTCAGTATATCTATTGCAAATACACCTTCTATTACTTCAATATTATTTGATCTTTTTACTTCTTCAGTTAAAGCCCTTATGATTTCTTTACCAGTTTGGTCTTTAGAGTGAAGGACCCTTCTATCAGAGTGGCCCCCTTCCCTAGTAGCCATTAGATTTCCTTCTGAATCTCTATCAAACCTAGTCCCCATTTCAACTAGTTTGCCTATATTTTCAGGAGCTTCACTTACAAGAATTTTTACTGCCTCTTCATTATTATAATATTCTCCTGCCCTTAAAGTATCCTCTATGTGTAGCTTCATATCCTCTTCATCATTTATACAAGCTGCTATACCTCCCTGGGCAAGACTACTGTTATTTTCCTTTATTCTATCCTTTGTTATTACTAAAACCCTATATTTATGACTTAGATTTAGTGCAGTATAAAGGCCGGCTATTCCTGTACCTACTATTACTACATCACAAAATCTTTTTCTTATTTTATCTAGATTAAACTCTGATAAATATCTCTTTATCATAGAAATATACTCCTTTAGGGTTATAAAGAAAGACTCAAGATTTTAAGAAGGAATCTTCTTCATTTTCCGAGTCTTTAATCCTAATTATTCATGTTCATAATTATATTTAAGAAAGTTCTAGCATCTTCTCAAGAGATTTGTATGCCCTATCTCTTACTGTCTTCTCAACATCAATTTCGTTCTTTTCATCTTTAAGTGCTTTGTATACATCCTCTAGACTAGTCTTTTTCATGTTATAACATACTAAAGCAGGTGAAAGTAGGTGAAATTTCTTTTTAGGGTTTTCTTTTCTTAAGGTATGAAGTATTCCCATCTCTGTACCTATTACAAATTCCTTATCATCAGA
Organism: Wukongibacter baidiensis; assembly: GCF_050888315.1. Taxonomy (NCBI): domain Bacteria; kingdom Bacillati; phylum Bacillota; class Clostridia; order Peptostreptococcales; family Caminicellaceae; genus Wukongibacter; species Wukongibacter baidiensis. The sequence goes on along the minus strand of NZ_CP138202.1, from coordinate 3,632,860 downwards.
ATTTCTAACATATTCAATTATCTGGGATGTACTCCCTACAAAGTCAGCCTTTTGTACAACAGCAGGTGTACACTCAGGATGAACTAAAATCTTTGTTTCACCTTTATGTTTTCTAACCATATCTACTTCACTAGGTCTGACCCTATGGTGAGTAATACAAAATCCTTCCCAAGATATTATCTCTTTTTCAGGAACCATTTTTGAAATATAATTACCAAGATTTTGATCTGGAACAAATAATATCTTATCGTTTTCTAATGACTTAACTATCTTTAACGCATTAGAAGATGTTATACATATATCACTTTCAGCCTTAACTTCGGCTGAAGAATTTACATAACAAACCACAGACACATCTGGATATTCCTTTTTAAATACCTTAAGTTGCTCAGCATCTATCATATCTGCCATTGGACATCCTGCATCTAGAACTGGTAGAAGGACTTTTTTATTTGGAGAAAGTAATTTTGCACTTTCTGCCATAAAGTGTACTCCACAAAAAACTATGATATCGGCTTCAGTCTCTGCCGCCTTTCTACTTAGCCCTAGTGAGTCTCCAACATAGTCTGCTATATCTTGTATTTCTGGTATCTGATAATTATGGGCTAATATAACTGCATTTTTTTCTTCCTTTAGTTTCTTTATTTCTCCTATAATCACTTGCTCTTCCATTGTTTCATTCTCCTTCCGTAATGTCATTCAAAATAGTATTCTTCATAATTATAATTGTATACCCCAAATTATTCATGGGAAGTTTTAGAGGATACAGTAGAGTTTTGACTTTTCTACGTATAATCCTAAATAAACTTGTATTTCTTAGATATCTCTAAGGGAATCTTTTTTAATTATCAAACTTGTATTTACATCTGTCTTGTCACTATTATATATAAAAAAGACCTGTCTATCAATCCTTAACTAAAATACCTGCTTCATCTAGCTTTTCTTTTATAATATAGTAAACTTCATCGCATGGAACTTCTATAGTATGAATATGCTCACCATCGGTTAAAGAAGCTAAGGGTTCTGCCTTTACATCCTTTACCTTCTTTATAAACTTTTCTAAATCATATCTACTATTTATCATTAAGGGACATCTTATTTCACCATAAACTGGATGATCAACTATTACATCTAATACCTTTGCACCCATATCGATCATGATTCTAAGCTCATCTTCTATAGATTCATATCCACTATGATTACATATAACTGTTTTTATATTTCTTTTATCTTCATTTATTTGGGGTATATAATAGCCATTTGATGTTGCCATAATATTCATTCCTTGTGCCCTCAAAACAGCTATGTCTTGAACTATAACTTGTCTGCTTATGTTAAATCTTTTTGACAGATCCGTACCTGTAATAGGTTCATCCTTACTATTTAAAATATCTAACAGTTTTCTTCTTCTTTCATCAGTTATCACTTTACTAACCTCCTTTCAATAAAATAGAAAAATAGTATCGATGAATAAAGGACTACCTATTTAGGTAGCCCACCAATTCTTTTTGCATTATCTCTTGAGTTGTTTACATGTTTTAGTATAGCATTTACAGCTCTGTCTATATCTTTTTGTACAAAGGCTTCTAGTACTTCCCTATGTTCATCTAAAGCACTATCTAGTCGCCCTGGAGATCTCAATGATTTATATCTTGTAGTCTTCATGAAAAATTGGAAGTCCTTTAACACATGCTCAAGATATCTACTTTTAGTGGCATTATAGATAACTTCATGGAACTTTGTATTAAGCTCAGCAATTTTGTCCAAATCCTTTTTAAAGGTATAGAACTCCATAAGCTCAAATATTTCTTTTAACTTTTCTAGGTCTCCGTCATCCATTCTTTCTATTGCCCATTTTACTGCAATACCTTCTATAGCAATCCTTATTGTAAAGATATCATCAATATCTTGCTTGGATATACCCTTAACCATAACGCCTCTATTTGGAATATTATCAACAAGACCGTCCAATTCTAACTGCTTTAAAGCTTCTCTAACAGGTGTTCTACTAACACCAAACTCGTCTGCAAGCTTTGCTTCTACTATCTTCTCTCCGCTGACATACTTTCCAATTAGAATATCTTCTCTTATCTTCTCGAAAATCATAGAAGTTAGCGATTTATTTCCCTTCTTTTCATTAAACAAGTTATCCATATTGACCTCCAATATATTTAAGCCTCACGCTCAACAGGCTATGTATCCTATTATATCACCGTAATTTTACATTATAAATACGGATTTGTCAATGTTAGAATATTTCTAAAATTTTCAAATACTAATCAACGATTACACATTTAATGTATATTTATAAATTTTTTTTTATATTTTTATTGAATTTTTCATATTTTTTGTTATAATATATTCATAATCATACATCAGGAGGTATATTTATGAATAAAAATAAAGTTGTTTTGGCATATTCTGGCGGTTTAGATACATCTGTAATTTTGAAATGGTTGGAAATAGAGCATAATCTTGAAGTTATTGCTGTTTGTGTAGATGTTGGGCAAGAAGAAGACTTTTTAGCAGTAAAAAATAAGGCTCTAGCCACAGGAGCATCTAAGGTCTATGTCCTAGATGTTAAAGAGGAATTCGTAACAGATTATATTTTCCCTACCTTAAAAGCTGGTGCCGTTTATGAAGACGAATATTTATTAGGAACTTCCTTTGCTAGACCACTTATTGCAAAGAAGTTAGTTGAAATTGCTGAAAAAGAAGGCGCTATAGCTATAGCCCATGGTGCAACAGGTAAAGGGAATGACCAAGTACGTTTTGAGGTCACTATAAAGGCTTTAAATCCATATATAAAGATAATTGCGCCTTGGCGTGAATGGAATCTAAAATCGAGAGAAGATTGTATTGACTATGCTGTAAAGCATAATATCCCTGTTCCTGTTACAAAGGAAAAAATATATAGTCGCGACCAAAATCTTTGGCACTTAAGTCATGAGGGTGGCAATCTTGAAGATCCTTGGAATGAGCATGAGGAAGATATCTATCTAATGACAGTAAATCCTAGTGATGCTCCTAATAAACCTACTTATATTGATATTGAGTTTGAACAAGGTATTCCTGTATCTATTGATGGTGTAAAGTATTCACCGGCTGATATGATATATAAGCTAAATGAGGTTGGTGGATCAAATGGTGTTGGAATAATAGACATTGTTGAAAATAGACTTGTAGGCATGAAGTCCCGTGGTGTTTATGAGACTCCTGGTGGAACTATACTCTATAGTGCACATAAGGCTCTTGAAAAGCTTGTTCTAGATCGAGCTACCCTTAGCTTTAAGAAAACAGCTTCTGAAAAGTATGCTCAACTTGTTTACGATGGTCTTTGGTATACTACTCTCAAGGAGTCCATTGATAAATTCGTTGATAGTACTCAGGAAGTAGTAACTGGTACTGTTAAAATGAAGCTTTATAAAGGAACATGCAAAGCTGTCGGAACAAAATCGCCTTATTCTTTATATAATGAAGAATTCGTAACCTTCGGAGAAGATGATGTATATAATCAAAAGGATGCTGAGGGCTTTATAAACCTATTTGCCCTTCCACTTACTATACGTGCCCTTATGAAAAAGGATAAAGAGCAAAAGGAGAAACAGGCTATATGAAACTCTGGGGTGGAAGATTTTCAAAATCTACTGCAAAACTTGTAGATGAGTTTAATGCTTCAATATACTTTGACAAAAAACTTTATAAGCACGATATTATGGGAAGTATATCCCACGCTAAAATGCTTGGTAAGTGTAGCATTATATCCGAAGATGAAAGTACTCAAATAATTAATGCTCTTAATGAAATATTAGATGATATAGAAGCTGGTCTTGTAGATTTTAAAGTAGAATATGAGGATATTCATATGAATATCGAAAAAATCCTTACTGATAAAATAGGCGATGTTGGAAAGAAACTTCATACTGCAAGAAGCAGAAACGATCAAGTGGCTGTGGATATCCGCCTCTATCTTAAGGATGAAATATCACATATCTGTGGATTATTAAAAAATTTGTTGATTAATTTGATTAATTTAAGTGAAAAGCATGTGGATACTATTATGCCTGGCTACACTCATCTTCAAAGAGCGCAACCAATAACCTTTGCCTATCATTTAATGGCATATTTTCAAATGTTTAAAAGGGACTATTTAAGACTTAATGATTGTCTTGATAGAATGGACTTTCTACCACTAGGTGCTGGTGCCTTAGCTGGCACTACCTATGATACTGATAGAGATTTCATAGCAATGGAACTTGGTTTCAAAAATATTTGTGACAACTCCTTAGATGCAGTTAGCGATAGAGATTTTGTAATCGAGTTTTTAAGTGATACTTCTATAGTAATGATGCATCTAAGTAGGTTTTGTGAAGAATTAATTATTTGGAGTTCGAGTGAATTTGATTTTATTGAGATGGATGATAGCTTTAGTACTGGAAGTTCAATAATGCCACAAAAGAAAAATCCGGATGTGGCTGAACTCATCAGAGGAAAAACTGGAAGAGTCTATGGTAATTTGTTTAATATATTAACAATAATGAAATCTCTTCCCCTTGCATATAACAAGGATATGCAGGAGGATAAACCACTTCTTTTTGATACTGTAGAGAATATTAAGCCTTGTCTAGAGATATTCACTGAAATGATCTCTACTATGAAAGTTAAAAAGTCTAATATGAAGGCCGCAACTAAGGCTGGATTTATGAATGCAACCGATGTGGCCGATTACTTGGTAAAGAAGGGTTTCCCCTTTAGAAGTGCCCATGAGGTTGTCGGTAAGATGGTTCTTTACTGCATAGAAAATAATAAAAATATCGAGGATTTATCCTCTGAAGAATTTAAAAGCTTTTCCTCCTTTTTTAAGGATGACATAAATGATAAAGTAGAAATTAAAAGCTGTATAGAAGCAAAAGTATCTAAGGGGTCAACCTCTTCTAATAGTGTACTTCTTATGATTGAAAAAGGAAAAGTTTTCGTGGAAAACCAGGAAGACTAGTCTATTTTAGTACTAGGTACAAACCAAGGCTCTATGAGAATACTTGTAAGTATTCTCATAGAGCCCTTTTTATAATCGATAGATATTTCTTATAAACTTAAATAACTTCAAATCCTATTTATTTCTGCATGTTTTTACAAATTTCTACTCATTTCTATCTTTATTGTAGAAAAATGTTTCACATGAAACAAGGAAAATATTGGGTTAATTTCATTGTGATCCATTTTTTTAAGAGCTTTTTATTCCTTGCTTATCTTTCTATATACTATATATGAGTATACTATTGGGTACAAGGCAGCAACAGCTATTGCTGTTATTAATGAGGCTTGAGCCATAATTCCACTAAATGGGGATGAGGCTATCATTATTAGCCCAGCAACTATAAATGAAAAAGCTCCAACCCTATGAGTCTTTTTCCAAACAGTTTCATTTGAAAGGGTCCATGGGGTTTTTATTCCAAAAAAGTAGTTATGTCTTATCTGACTCATAAAGTTTCCAAGCACTATAAATAGTATTCCAACGCCTACTCGTACAATTATCCCTACATCAATATTAAATCCTAATGAATATAGAATAATTACCCAATGCAGCATAACCATAAATATTACCATTATAGTTTTTGATATATCGTATGCTTTTTTATGCTTTTGATATGATTTCCTTTTTGGATCTATTTTAGGTAAAAATAACATTAATAAATATATTGCTAAAGGTAATAAAGCTGTAAAAAATACTGAGATTTTATCATCGTATCTATCTACTTCACCCTTAAAGTTAAAGTGCCCAGGAATTCTTTCTGGTAAGCTGCTATATACAAATATGGTCCCTAATATAGATATAATCATTAAAAATACTAATATCTTATTTATCTTCATCTTCTTCTCCCCTTTCTAAAAAGTCGAAAAACCAATTCATAATATCTTGAACTGCAGTAGAATTCAATGAATAATATATATTTTGACCATTTTTTTCCCAAAGTACTAACTCTGCGTTTTTCAATATATTAAGATGATGGCTTATTGATGGTTTACTTATATTAAACTCATCAGCTATCTGTCCTGCAGTCAAATCCTCTTCCCTAAGTAATTTTAAAATTTTTCTTCTGGTCGGATCCGATAATGCTTTAAAGGTCTTATTCAATCTATCACATCCTTTATAACTATATTCAAATTAGATATTTAGATAATTATCTAAATATCTAATTCTATTTTACACTTAAAATCAAATTTTATCAATGTTATTAATTTATTTTTTTGGAAAAATACACTATAAAGAACTTAGAGTACAGAATCTTTATCTTTTATTCGATTTTTTTCTAGAAATATCATAAAAAGATACCCCCCTATTAAAGTATAGAGGAGTATCTTATAAATAGACTTTCAATAATTTAGTTTAAAACAGCTTCTCTGACCTTCTTTTTTTTCTCTATTAAGTATAATCCATACATTAAAGTAGCTGAGACTATTGATAGTATAAATACTACTGGCCAAACTACTTTTACTCCGCTATTTTCGATAACACCTCCCATAATCATAGGCCCTATAGAATATCCAGCCCCAGAAATCATGGGTAATATAGCATTAAATCTTCCCCTATGGGATATTGGTGTATGATTAGCTATATATACACCTGAGTTTGTATGCCCTATTATTTCACCAATAGTCCAGATTACCGTTGATACAACTAGCAAGCTTAAATTATTGATATAGAATATCATCCCAAATCCTATTGCATAAAATATAGCTGATATTACCATATTTAATATTGGTTTAATTCTTTTTGTGGCATTTGTCACAAACACAGTTAATAAGGTCACCGTCAATGCATTTGTAGTCATTATTATACCAAAATATTTTTTCCCAATCTCACCAAAGAGTTCATTTGTCTGTATTGGTATGCTAAAGGTAAATTGGGAGTACACAAATGAAATAATAATTGAAATTATTGCAAAGGTTAAAAGCATAGGTCTCTTTAATAGTACCGATACTATGTTACCCTCTTCTGCCCTTTCTTCGCTTGAAGAGTCTTGGCTTTCCCTTATCTCTTCATCCGATGGCATAGTATCTTTAATGTATATTCCTATTAGTATAAGGGCTATGAAGGTTGTAGCTGCATCCCCTAAAAATAAAAACTTAATATAATTTCTATATAATAAGAATCCTGCAATTAATGGACCTACGGCTAATCCAATATTCATACCTAAATATAGAAGAGAAAAGGCTTCCTTTCTATTTTCAGGAGTAGTCACATCTATAAGCATTGCACTTGTAGCTGGACGTGCTCCCCCAATAAAGAATGTAGATAATATTACTAACCAAGGAATAATCATTGAATTTCCTAAAAAACCACAAGGTATAAAGCAAATAGCTGCAACCCCTTGAAAAATTATAAATGTATTCTTTCTGCCTACTACATCGGCGATCTTACCACCAAATAGTGACCCAAATGCAAAGGCAAAGGATGAAAGCATAACATAAAAACCAGCTCTTTTTTCTCCTAATCCTAGATTTGAAGTAAGAAACATAGTTAAAAATGGAAACACAAATCCCCCTATACTATTCACTATACGTGCAAAAAATAATATATATATTTCTCTTGGTAGTCCTCTATAGGGCCATATTTTTTTAATTAGGTTCATATATATCACCTCTCTCTACTTGTTTTTCCTTTACCCCTAATCTCTTATCCATATATTTTTTAGACATATAGGTCATAATAATCATAACCACAGCTAATACAATATGGGTTGTATATATATTTACATTATCCTTTAGTATCCCCATAAATGGTAGTGTAGCAGCTACTGCTAGGTTTACTGCTAAGCTATGAAAGGATAGTATCGTTGCTCTTTTATCGGAAGGTATATGCTTATTCATGTACTTCCTTGTAACTGGTCTATAAAGACCCCTAGCCACTTGCTGAAGCAATATGGCCAATACTCCAATCCAGACCTTTATAAATCCTAATAGTATAAAGGAAACTATTAACAAACCTGACATAAAGGTTAGTGTTTTTGGCTTTGTAAACTCCATTATTTTATAGCATCTATTGGAAGCTAATGCTGCAACTATATTGAACATAAAAAATATAAGTCCAAAGTATTTTACTGGTATATCTACACTTTCCATGTATGGTTGATAATACCAAAATCCCGCTCTGAAAAATATAAAGAATATCATCGAGTATAGTATTATGGCTTTTATTTTTTCATGTCCCAATATATACCTTCCACTTTCCTTTATCTGAGTAAAATAATTTGCTCCAAATCTACCTTCTTTACCCTCTATATGAGGCTCTTTGAAATTCATTGCTATAATTGCTGTTATAATCATAAATCCTATTGATACAATCATAGGTAGATGAATATTTACTTCATAGATAAATCCTGCAATAATTGCGCCTATACCTTGTGTGTAAAATATTAATGATCTTGCAGATCCTTCTATCCTCTGAAACTCATTTTCTCTCTTTAGTTCTTTTAGAGAGTCATATATTAAAGCAGTATCTGCTCCAGATTTAAATGCTCCACCTAAACTAAAAATAATTTCCCCAACAGCAAATGAATAGAAGCTTTTTCCTATAGTATAGATGAATAAACTTAGGCCCCAAAGTAATGCTCCGAGTACTATACTATACCTTCTTCCTATTTTATCGGCTACAGCGCCAGTTGGTACCTCAAATAATACTACTGCTACTGCACCAATTGATTGAAGAATCATTATCTCAGTAAAGGATAGCCCTTTAGCTATATAATATAAAACTATTATTGGCCCTAGTATTAATAATTCTGTAAAAGCTGAATAAAGCTTGTAAGTTCTAATGTTTTTAGCAATCTCCATATCCCCCATCCCCTTTTAATTTATATTCAGAGTCTTAAAATATCACCCCCTATATTATCAGCCTTTAACCCGGGTTAAATTATAAAAGCCCAGAGAACGAGTCCATAAAATGAGACTCATCCTCCAGGCTTTTTTCCTAGAAGTGTAGCTTTTTTTGCCTGTACCGCTCGGACCAGACGCTTTAGATTATCTAATTAGATATAGCCGGAACCCTAGGTACACTCTCAAATAATTTAATTTATACATATAGCTGTTTTTATATATTTCTACTTATTATATAGATCTGTATTTGTCCTGTCAATACTTTTTTTAATTTTTACCATATAAACTAGTTTCATACTTTTCTTTGATAAATGGTTCCAAAAAAATAAAAAAATCAGAAGTTTTTTCCTTCTGATTTTTATTCTAAACCGGCAACGACTTACTCTCCCAGGCGGCTGCCCGCCAAGTACCATCAGCGCTGAAGAGCTTAACTTCTGTGTTCGATATGGGAACAGGTGTATCCTCTTCGCTATTGTCACCAGATTTTTTGCCGCTAGGCAAATAAATTTCATTAATTTTTGACCCAAGATAAATCATCTTCGGTGCTATTAAGTTAGAGATAATAAATTTACTTTATTCTCTCAAAACTGAACAATGGAAAGTATGGTCAAGTCCTCGACCTATTAGTACCTATCAGCTAAAGACATTACTGCCCTTACACCTTAGGCCTATCAACCAGATAGTCTTTCTGGGGTCTTAATCCATAAATGGATGGGAAATCTTATCTTAAGGTGGGCTTCGCGCTTAGATGCCTTCAGCGCTTATCCCTTCCGTACATAGCTACTCAGCGGTGCTCCTGGCGGAACAACTGATGCACCAGAGGTACGTCCATCCCGGTCCTCTCGTACTAAGGACAGCTCCTCTCAAATTTCCTGCGCCCACAGCGGATAGGGACCGAACTGTCTCACGACGTTCTGAACCCAGCTCGCGTGCCTCTTTAATGGGCGAACAGCCCAACCCTTGGGACCTACTACAGCCCCAGGATGAGACGAGCCGACATCGAGGTGCCAAACCTCCCCGTCGATGTGGACTCTTGGGGGAGATAAGCCTGTTATCCCCGGGGTAGCTTTTATCCGTTGAGCGATGGCCCTTCCACTCGGAACCACCGGATCACTAAGCCCGACTTTCGTCCTTGCTCGACCTGTATGTCTCGCAATCAAGCTCCCTTCTGCCTTTGCACTCTTCGCGCGATTTCCAACCGCGCTGAGGGAACCTTTGGGCGCCTCCGTTACTTTTTGGGAGGCGACCGCCCCAGTCAAACTGCCCACCTGACAGTGTCCCAAGACCGGATCACGGTCTCTGGTTAGAACTTCAGTATTACAAGAGTGGTATCCCAACAACGACTCCGCACAAACTGGCGTCCATGCTTCTAAGTCTCCCACCTATCCTGTACATGCAATACCAAAATCCAGTGCCAAGCTACAGTAAAGCTCCACGGGGTCTTTCCGTCCTGCTGCGGGTAACCGGCATCTTTACCGGTACTACAATTTCACCGAGCCTACTGTTGAGACAGTGCCCAAATCGTTACGCCTTTCGTGCGGGTCGGAACTTACCCGACAAGGAATTTCGCTACCTTAGGACCGTTATAGTTACGGCCGCCGTTTACTGGGGCTTCGGTTCACAGCTTCGCATACGCTAACCACTTCCCTTAACCTTCCAGCACCGGGCAGGCGTCAGCCCCTATACATCATCTTTCGATTTAGCAGAGACCTGTGTTTTTGCTAAACAGTCGCTTGGGCCTATTCTCTGCGGCCACCTCGGGCTATTCACCCTAACGTGGCACCCCTTCTCCCTAAGTTACGGGGTCATTTTGCCGAGTTCCTTAACAGTAGTTATCTCGCTCGCCTTAGGATTCTCTCCTCACCTACCTGTGTCGGTTTACGGTACGGGCACCTTTTATCTCGGTAGAAGCTTTTCTTGTCAGTGTGGAATCAGCAAGTTCGCTACTTATTTTTCGCTCCTCATCACCTTTCAGGATTGCAAAGACGGATTTGCCTATCTCTGCTCCCTACGGGCTTGAACCCACTCAACCAACCGTGGGCTTTGCCTATCCTCCTGCGTCCCTCCATTCCTCAAACGATAAAGTGGTGGTACAGGAATCTTCACCTGTTGTCCATCGCCTACGACTTTCGTCCTCGGCTTAGGTCCCGACTTACCCTGAGCGGACGAGCCTTCCTCAGGAAACCTTAGGTTTTCGGCGGGTAGGATTCTCACCTACCTCTCGCTACTTATGCCAACATTCTCTCTTGTATAAAGTCCACTGCTCCTTACGGTACAGCTTCAGCCGATATACAATGCTCCCCTACCCCTGCCATACGGCAAGCCATAGCTTCGGTAACAGATTTGAGCCCCGGTAATTTTCGGCGCAGAGCCACTCGACTAGTGAGCTATTACGCACTCTTTAAATGAGTGGCTGCTTCTAAGCCAACATCCTAGTTGTCTAAGCAGCTCCACATCCTTTCCCACTTAATCTGTATTTAGGGACCTTAGCTGATGGTCTGGGCTGTTTCCCTCTCGACTACGAATCTTATCACCCGCAGTCTGACTCCCAGATAAAAGAATACGGCATTCGGAGTTTGATAGGCTTCGGTAGGCGGTGAAGCCCCCTAGGCCATTCAGTGCTCTACCTCCGTTTCTCTAAATCTGAGGCTAGCCCTAAAGCTATTTCGGGGAGAACCAGCTATCTCCGAGTTCGATTGGAATTTCTCCGCTATCCACAGGTCATCCGATAGCTTTTCAACGCTAAACGGTTCGGACCTCCACGAAATTTTACTTTCGCTTCATCCTGCCCATGGATAGGTCACCCGGTTTCGGGTCTACGGCATGCAACTAAATTCGCCCAGTTAAGACTCGCTTTCGCTGCGGCTCCAGACCAAAGGTCCTTAACCTTGCTGCATACCGTAACTCGTTGGCCCGTTCTACAAAAAGTACATGGTCGTTCATATAAAGAACTTCCACTGCTTGTAGACATAGGGTTTCAGGTTCTATTTCACTCCCCTCCCGGGGTTCTTTTCACCTTTCCCTCACGGTACTATCCTCTATCGGTCACCAGGTAGTATTTAGCCTTGGGAGGTGGTCCTCCCAGCTTCCCACAAGGTTTCACGTGCCTCGTGGTACTCTGGAGTAGTGCCAAGGATCTTCTTCTTTCACCTACAGGACTTTCACCTTCTGCGGTGGGCCTTTCCAGACCTCTTCGGTTAGAATACCTTCCTCTTTATGGCTCTATCCACAACCCCTAAAGCCGTAGCTCTAGGTTTGGGCTCTTCCCCTTTCGCTCGCCGCTACTGAGGGAATCGATTTTTCTTTCTCTTCCTCAGGGTACTTAGATGTTTCAGTTCCCCTGGTTGCCTCCAACTGCCTATGTATTCAGCAGAAGGTATCTAAGGTTTACTTAGATGGGTTTCCCCATTCGGAAATTCCCGGATCAAAGCTTGCTTGCAGCTACCCGAGACTTATCGCAGCTTACCACGTCCTTCGTCGGCTCCTGGTGCCAAGGCATTCACCCTATGCCCTTAATAACTTGACCAGTGAAATTGCTTTTATAGCAATTCTGTTTCTCTCCATTGTTCAGTTTTCAAAGAACAAAATTATGTTTGAGTGCTTTAACTTAATAGCATTCAAACATTCATGGTGGAGACGAGGAGATTTGAACTCCTGACCCCCTGCTTGCAAGGCAGGTGCTCTCCCAACTGAGCTACGCCCCCATAATTTTGTTGTATATTTAAATTGAATGTCCTTAGACATTCAAAACTAAACAGTGTAAGGTTTTCTCCTTAGAAAGGAGGTGATCCAGCCGCACCTTCCGATACGGCTACCTTGTTACGACTTCACCCCAGTCATTGATTTCACCTTCGGCAGCTTCCTCTTAAAAAGTTAGATAGCTGACTTCGGGTGCCCCCAACTCCCATGGTGTGACGGGCGGTGTGTACAAGACCCGGGAACGCATTCACCGCGACATTCTGATCCGCGATTACTAGTAACTCCAACTTCATGTGGGCGAGTTGCAGCCCACAATCCGAACTGGGACTGGCTTTTTGGGATTCGCTCCAGATTACTCATTCGCTTCCCGTTGTACCAGCCATTGTAGCACGTGTGTAGCCCAGAACATAAGGGGCATGATGATTTGACGTCATCCCCACCTTCCTCCGGTTTGTCACCGGCAGTCTCTCTAGAGTGCCCAGCTTAACCTGCTGGCAACTAAAGACAAGGGTTGCGCTCGTTGCGGGACTTAACCCAACATCTCACGACACGAGCTGACGACAACCATGCACCACCTGTCTCCTCTGTCCCCGAAGGGAAAGGTACGATTAAGTACCGGTCACAGGGATGTCAAGTCCTGGTAAGGTTCTTCGCGTTGCTTCGAATTAAACCACATGCTCCGCTACTTGTGCGGGTCCCCGTCAATTCCTTTGAGTTTCAGTCTTGCGACCGTACTCCCCAGGCGGAGTGCTTAATGCGTTAACTCCGGCACCGAGGGTGTGAACCCCCGACACCTAGCACTCATCGTTTACGGCGTGGACTACCAGGGTATCTAATCCTGTTCGCTCCCCACGCTTTCGTGCCTCAGCGTCAGTTGCAGTCCAGAGAGTCGCCTTCGCCACTGGTGTTCCTCCTAATATCTACGCATTTCACCGCTACACTAGGAATTCCACTCTCCTCTCCTGCACTCAAGCCATACAGTTCCAAAGGCTTACTACGGTTGAGCCGTAGCCTTTCACCTCTGGCTTATTTGGCCGCCTACGCACCCTTTACGCCCAGTGATTCCGGATAACGCTTGCCCCCTACGTATTACCGCGGCTGCTGGCACGTAGTTAGCCGGGGCTTCCTCCTAAGGTACCGTCATTATTCTTCCCTTAGGACAGAGTTTTACGACCCGAAAGCCTTCTTCACTCACGCGGCGTTGCTGCATCAGGCTTTCGCCCATTGTGCAATATTCCCCACTGCTGCCTCCCGTAGGAGTCTGGACCGTGTCTCAGTTCCAGTGTGGCCGATCACCCTCTCAGGTCGGCTACTGATCGTCGCCTTGGTAGGCCTTTACCCCACCAACTAGCTAATCAGACGCGGGTCCATCTTGTACCACCTGAGTTTTGACTAATGCGCCATGCGACGCTATAGTTTTATGAGGTATTAATCACCGTTTCCAGTGGCTATCCCTCTGTACAAGGCAGGTTACCCACGCGTTACTCACCCGTCCGCCGCTTTCCAGCTAATCCTTCATCCGAAGAATCAGTCATAGCCTTCTCGCTCGACTTGCATGTGTTAAGCACGCCGCCAGCGTTCATCCTGAGCCAGGATCAAACTCTTAAAAAAAATCTGGCGTTTATTACTTCTTTAGCTTGAATTATATCAAACTAAGGTTTAATTCCTTACACTGTTTAGTTTTCAATGTCCAAAGTACTATTCACTGTCGGCTCGCACCGACCTTTTAATAGTATCACACTAGTATTGCCTTGTCAAGCAGTTTTTATTCAAAACTTTTTTGACTTTTTGCTCTAGTTAAACAACATTGACATTTAAAATTTATTAAACTTTGAAGTTGTTTGTCTTGAGCGACAAGTAATATCTTAACACCATTCACTTGCTTTGTCAAACACTTTTCATAGTTAATTTCCTACCTTATATTTCCATCAATATAATCTCTGAGTTTAACAAGGTCTTCTACGTATACAGATTTAAGTTTTCTATTATAAATAACTGCTGCAGGGTGATATAAAGGAAATATCATCTTCTCTTCTGTGTCAATTACACTGCCATGTGCTTCACTTACTTTAATATCTTTCTTAGCAGTTAAGGTCTTTAATGGTACATTTCCCAATGTTACAATTAGTTTTGGCTTGATTATATTGAGTTCTTCTAATAGATATTTAGAATATTTCTCTATTTCCTTTTTATTTGGAGGTCTATTTACTTTTCTTCCTGTCTTTTCATTTATTTTATGGGGTCTTATTTTAACAACATTAGTTATGTATATATCTTCTCTACTCAGCTCTACTACTTCTAAAAACTCATCTAGATTCTTCCCTGCCTGTCCTACAAATGGTCTTTTAAGTTCTACCTCCTTTGATCCTGGGGCCTCTCCAACTAGTACTATCTTAGCATCTAGATTCCCCTCACCAAAAACTACAGCTTCTTCGCTATCTTCAATACAAGCTTTTTTTACTATCTCATATTCTTTTTCCTTAAGCATATTATACACCTCTTTTTTTAAGCTACTATACTACTATATATTATTATACATATTAATATAAAAAATCATAACATATAAAAGTCTAGGTTTTACAATCATTATAGATTATATATATGTGTAACTCAAAAACTTGATAAACGAAAGTAGACTCTGAGGTTTCCTTTTGGCGATTTTTGTGAACCTGTTTTAACCTTCATTCTTCAATTCAAAACAGGTTCATAGCATGAACCAAAAGGATTCTCAGTGACTACTTGAGTTAGTCTAACTTCTCAACTACAAATTTCTAAATATTAAAACCTATAAGACTTATTACCATCTCATAGGTTTTAAATTTATTATATCCTTTAATTTTATTCTCCAAGATATGCTTTTTGAACTTCATCATTACTGAGTAGTTCCATACCTTCTCCTTGAAGTACTATTGACCCAGTCTCAAGTACATATCCATAGTCGGCAACTTCTAAGGCCGCCTTAGCATTTTGTTCTATTAGGAGTATAGTAACTCCCTGTCTATGGATTTCCTTTATTATATCAAATATATCTTTTACTATAAGTGGTGCAAGACCCAGTGAAGGTTCATCCATCATGAGTAGTTTAGGCTTTGTCATTAGGGCTCTTCCTACTGCAAGCATCTGCTGCTCCCCACCAGACATAGTACCAGCTTTTTGCCATAGTCTCTCCTTTAATCTTGGAAAAAGCTCATAAACCCATTCCATATCCTTCTTAATTTCTTTTTTATCTTTTCTAATATAAGCACCTAAGATCAGATTTTCTTCAACCGTAAGGTTTGGAAAAACCCTTCTTCCTTCCGGTACCAAAACTATACCCTTTGAAACTATATCCTTAGTTCTTTTGTTTGCAATCTCTTCGCCATTGTATTCTATGCTTCCACTAGAGCTTTTAACAATTCCTATAGTACTTCTAAGGGTCGTGCTTTTTCCTGCCCCATTAGCTCCTATTAAGGTAACTATTTTATTTTCAGGAACATCTATACTAATTCCTTTTAAAGCATGTATTCCACCATAATGCACATTTAAGTCTCTTATTTTTAACATTATTCCACCCCTAAATAAGCTTCTATAACCTTAGGATTATTTTGTACTTCAGTAGGTGTTCCATCAGCTATCATTACTCCGTAGTCAAGTACATAGATTCTCTCACAAACTCCCATAACAACCTGCATGTGATGTTCTATCATTAATATAGTAAGATCAAATCGATCTCTAATCTCTCTAATAAAATCCATCAATTCCAATGATTCTTGAGGATTCATTCCCGCTGCAGGCTCATCTAATATAAGGAGTTTTGGATCTGTAGCAAGAGCCCTTGCTATCTCAAGTCTTCTTTGTTTACCGTAGGGAAGTGAAGAAGATTTTTCATGCATAAGATCATCAAGTCCTACATCCTTCAGTAATGAAATAGATTTTTCCATTATCCTTTTCTCTCTATCTCTATAGTCCTTTGTCTTAACTACTGCAGAAAATAAGTTTGATCCAAGTCTCATATGATTTGCAATCAAAACATTATCAAGCACCGTCAGTTCTTTAAAAAGTCTTATGTTTTGAAATGTCCTAGCAATCCCCAGCTTAGTTATTTCATGGGTTTTCATTCCTGTTATGTCTTTATCCTCAAAATATATTCTTCCCTCAGTAGGGGTATAAACTCCTGTTATCATATTGAAACTAGTAGTCTTTCCGGCTCCATTTGGTCCTATTAGTCCAATAATCTCATTCTTATCTATACTCATATCAAATTCTGAAACGGCAGTAATCCCACCAAATCTCATAGTTATCTTATCTGCTCTTAAAACAGTCACGTTTTCACTTCCTTTTAAATTGAGGTGATTTCATAGTAATAACATTATCTTAATTAAGATTTAACTGTTTTCTTTTTTCTATTTAATATCCAATCCCAAGTAAATTCGTTGGTTCCCATAAGTCCTCTTTGATAGAAAAGTATAACCAACATAAGCAGGGCTGAGAAAACAACCATACGCATTCCAGGTATACCCTTTACTATATATCCACCTATTTTTAAATCTGCATCAAGTACCCTTAATACCTCCATCGATATAGTTATTACTACAGATGCTATCACACTTCCAGTAATACTTCCTATACCTCCTAAAACAACAATAAGAACTATATTAAAGGTTAATAAGAACCTGAACATAAGTGGGTCTATGGTTCCCATTAGATGACCCAGTAAGGCTCCACCGATACCTGCAAAAAATGACCCAATAACAAATGCCATCATTTTATGCTTAAAAAGGTTTATTCCCATGGCTTCAGCAGCTATTTCATCTTCTCTGATGGCTTTAAATGCCCTACCATAACTACTATTTATAAGGAGAGCCATAAATATTATGGTAACCAGTGCCACACCCCAAGTCCATATTACAATCTCAAAGCGGTGACCTGTTATCCCTATAGTAGAAAGCCCTTTTATACCTAAAGGCCCATTTGTTAATCTTTGAGTATTTGTGAATATTACCCTAATAATTTCACCAAAACCTAGGGTAGCAATTGCTAAGTAATCGTCTTTTAATTTCAATACGGGCGCTCCAATTAGTGCTCCAGCTATTGCTGCCATAATTCCAGCTATTATTAAAGCTATAGGAAATGGTAGTTGTACATTTTTAAGCCATGGTACTATAGGCTCTAAGAAAAAGTTCATTTCCTTATTTTCAGCGGACATAGTAAGCAGTGCACATGTATATGCTCCTACTGCCATAAATCCTGCATGACCTAAGGAGAAAAGTCCAACAAAACCGTTAATAAGATTCATACTAAGTGCTAGTATTACATAAATACCACACAGGTTAAAAATTCTCATTTTATATGATCCAAGTGTAACATTAAGTACTAATAGAAGTCCTATAAAAGCTACAATTGAAATTAGTGTCAAAATATTCTTCGTCTTCATATTCTACACCTTCTCCACTGTATTTTGTCCCATTAAACCAGAAGGTTTAACTAGTAGTATTATTATTAAAAGGACAAATGCAAAGGCATCTCTATATCCTGACAATGCTGGTGAGAATGCAACTATCATTATCTCACCTAGTCCTAATATGAATCCTCCTATAACAGCCCCACGTATATTACCTATACCTCCAACAACGGCGGCTATAAAGCATTTAAGTCCTGGCATAAGTCCCATAAGGGGTATAAGTTGCGGATACTTTAAGCCCCACATAATACCACCGATTGCTGCAAGGGCTGATCCAGTTCCAAAGGTAAAGGATATTATGGAGTTGACGTCGATTCCCATAAGTCTAGCTGCCTCATAATCCTTAGAAACGGCTCTCATAGCCATCCCAACCTTTGTATGATTAACTATATAGTTTAATATATATAATGCTATGGCAGTTATAACTGGTATTAGAAGTGAAACGCTTGCAACAGAAACGCCACCAAATTTTAATATTTTTGAAAATATAGGTGCTATAGGAAATGCCTTTGGTCTTCCACCGAATATAACTATAGCTAAGTTTTCTATAAGAAAGGATGCCCCAATGGCAGATATCATTACTGAGATTCTTGGGGAATCTCGAAGAGGTCTATACGCAGCTCTTTCTAATATGATCCCGAATATACATGTTAAAACTATTGCTATTAAAAATGCTGCCCACCATGGGAGTAGGAAAGATGTTATAGCGTAAAATGCTATATATGTTCCTAACATAAAAACATCTCCATGGGCAAAATTTATCAGTCTTAAAATTCCATATACCATTGTATAGCCTATAGCTAAAAGTGCATATAAACTACCAAGGGAAATTCCATTGACCAAGTGCTGTAGAAAAATACTAAAACTCATATTTTTTCCCCCATATCTTATTTTCTATAAGATTCTTTGCTAATTTATTTTGAATATTCAAATAATTTTATAATAACAATGTAGACTTCCCATGGGGAAGTCTACAATATTGCTTTACAAATATATATTTCATTTATATTACTATTTTTTCATTGGTTCAACAATTGTAAGATAAGTAAACTTTCCATCTTTAACGGTCTTAATTACTGCAGATTTAACAGCATCACCATTTTCATCAAGAGTAACAACACCCGCGGCTCCTGGGAAATCCTTAGTTGCTGCAAGAGCATCTCTTATAGCTACAGGGTCAGTGCTGTTAGCTTTTTCAATTGCATCAATTGCAAGTAAGTACGCATCAAATGCTAGTGCTGTAACAGCTGCTGGTTCTTTATCGTATTTTGCTTTATAAGCTTCTAAGAACTTTGTAGTATTATCTGTAAGTTTAGCATTAGCATCGAAGAATGTTGAGAATACAACGCCTTCTGCAGCATCCCCTGCAATTTCTATGAACTCTGGAGTTTCCCAAGTATCTCCACCAAGTATTGGAAGATCAAGTCCAAGTTCTTTAGCCTGCTTTGTTACAAGTGCTGATTCAGTAAAGTTACCAGGGGCAAATATTGCTTCTGCTCCTGATTCCTTAATACTTGTTAATTGAGCAGTAAAGTCTTGGTCACCAGTATTATAATAAGCTTTAGATACAATTGATTCTTCATCACCACTTAATTCCTTAAATGTATCCTCAAAGAATTTAGCTAATCCAACTGCATAATCATTTGTCTTTTCAATAATAAAGGCTACCTTTTTGGCTCCAACTTCATTGTATGCATAGTTTGCCATAACATTTCCTTGGAAAGAATCTATAAAGCATACTCTAAAGTAATAATCATTTCCCTTTGTAACCAATGGGTTTGTACAAGATGTTCCGATTGCTGCTACTTTTCTGTCAGACTTCTTTATAACCTCACCAGCTGAGATAGAGAATCCACTTCCCCAGCTACCGATTATAACTGAAACCTTATCTTGATCTATAAGCTTTGTTGCTGCATTTGCTGCTTCAACCTTATCTGACTTATTGTCAACAAATACTAATTCAACTTTCTTTCCTAAAACCTCAGGATATAATTCATGAGCTAATTCAAGACCTTCCTTTTCTAGTGCTCCACCTGCTGCATTAGCACCAGTTAATGGTTCAAATACACCTATCTTGATTACTTCACTTTCTTCTCCTCCAGATTGTTCAGCCGGTGCTTCTGCTTTCTGTACGCAACCAACTGCAAGTGTTGAAATAATCATTACTAAAACTAGAAACAATGCTACCTTTCTCATTTTAATAACTCCCCCTCTTAATTTTTTTAAACATTCCACAATTTTTTTAACTGTGGCACAAAAAAAAACTGAACCTAATTTTTGTTCATATGAATATTTTGTTACGTAGTTGTAATAAATATTTTAATTTGTTGTAACATTTTTGTCAATACGAATTGTTTTTCTTTGATGTACAAATGTATTTTTACGTCTAACTTTTTAAAGTGAAAAAATATGAATAAACCTTCTTTTATAAATGATATAAGTTACTTATTACAATAGTTACAGTTAATATTTTATTTCTCTCCTACTATAAAAACGCTTTAGATTTTCTTCTACAATAAACATCTTTTGTTTTTTTTTGGTATATTAATTTCCCATAGGGAAAACATGTTTATAGTATGAATTTTTCTTTAATCTTGTCTATAATTCTGTATTTAAATTATTTCTATTTAACTTGTATATTATTGCTATTTAATATATTATAAACATTAATATATTATTACTAATAATTTCATATTAATTATATTTTGAAGTGGAGGTATTCCTATGAAAAGAGTTTTTTCTGGTGTTCAACCAACATCTCAAATTCATATAGGAAATTACATAGGTGCTATTAAACGTTTTGTTGAATTGCAAAACGATATGGATTGTTTCTTTTGCATAGTGGATTTACATTCCGTTACAGTACCTCAAGATCCTAAGGAGTTATATGAAAACTCATTACAATTAGCCGCACTTTATATGGCAGTTGGCTTGGACCCAAGTAAGGTTACTTTATTTATTCAATCCCATGTACCAGCCCATGCTGAACTTTCATGGCTTCTACAATGTAATAGCTATATGGGAGAATTAAATAGAATGACTCAGTTTAAGGAAAAAAGTCTGGGTAAGGACACGGTTACAACTGGTCTATTTACTTATCCTGTTCTTATGGCCGCTGACATATTACTTTATGATACACATTATGTACCTGTAGGTAATGATCAGAAGCAACATCTTGAATTATGTCGTGATATTGCTATAAGATTTAATAATAAGTATGGAGAAACCTTTGTTATACCAGATCCTTTAATTGCTAAGTTTGGTGCAAGAATAATGTCTCTTGATGATGCTACAAATAAGATGAGTAAGAGTAATGAAAACAAGCATAGTAAGATAAACCTTTTAGACAGTCCTTCAAAAATTAAAAAAAGTATTATGAAGGCAGTTACCGATAGTGAAAGCGAAGTAAGGTTTGATGTAGAAAATAAGCCTGGAGTTAGTAACCTCATGACCATATACAACATTCTAAGTGGAATCTCTTTAGATGAAATCGAAGGTAAGTATAAAGGCATGGGTTATGGCGCTTTTAAAAAAGATTTAGTTGAAGTAGTGGTTTCTGCTTTAGAGCCTATTCAAACTAGATACGAAGAAATCCTGAAGTCCGGTGAAGTTGAAAGGGTTTTAAAAGAAGGAGCTAAGAGAGCTAACGAAGTATCTAATGAAATTTTAGATAGAGTCAAGAAAAAGATGGGATTTGTTACATTTTAAGATAAAAAGTGGTGTCTCAGAATGAAATTCATTCTTCTGAGATACCACTTTTTTATATTATATCTTAAACCTATGTATTATACTTTGGAGCTTACTAGATAAATCAGCTAGCTGCCCAGCAGAAGTAGATATTTCATGTATTGTAGCACTCTGTTCCTCAGTAGAAGCTGCAACTTCTTCAGTTCCCGCCGCATTTTCCTCTGTTATACTAGCTACGTTTTCAATAGCCTCACCAACTGAAACTGAATTGCTATTTAATAGTTCTGAAGCCTTTGTAACTTCCTCAATATTTGTGGTTACTGCTTCAACTGCTTCAAGGATACTTCTAAATGCACTTGTAGTTTTCTCAGTAGCATTATTTTGCTCATCAACTATAACTTTAGCTTTATCCATTTCTTTAACAGCTTTATCTACTCCGGTCTTTATTTCACTTATTAAGCCTCCTATATCTTGAGTTGCTATACTTGACTGTTCTGCCAGTTTTCTTACCTCTTCAGCTACAACAGCAAATCCCTTTCCTTGTTCTCCGGCTCTAGCAGCTTCGATTGCGGCATTAAGGGCCAACAGATTAGTTTGTTCAGCGATACTGCTTATTAATTCCACTATCTGACCTATTTTTTGAGATTTTTCAGATAAAGTAGAGATTTCCATGGCAACAGACTGAGACGCCTCCATACTCTCTAGCATTTTACTCTTTTGATGCTCTAGTATTTTCATACCTTCATCAACAGTTTCCATTGCATCTCCTGTTGCTCTTTGAGAATTAACGGCATTATCAGATATCACTGAAATCCCATTTATTAATTCATTTACCATACTGCTACCTTCTTGCGTTGATTTAGCCTGTTCACTAGATCCTTCAGCCAGTTCAGATATGGTTGTAGCTACTTGCTCAGATACTTTACTAGCTTCTTCAGATGAAGCCAGCATTTGCTGTGAAGCCGAAGCAACAGTCCTTCCCATCTCATTCATTTCACCTATCAAGCTTCTCATATTACTTATCATTTCATTAAAATTATTTGCTAGGATACCTACTTCGTCTTTGCTTTTTACATCAACTTTTACATTAAGGTTTCCTGCCGCAACATCCTTCGTAACAGCAGTCATCTTAATTAATGGTTTGATTGATCTATTAACTAATAAGTATATAACTAATACTATTAAAATTACAGTTATTGCTCCAATCGTCATTATTAAAGCTCTAAATTTATCTATGCTTTCTGTTAGCTCATAATAATAAGCTGACATCGCTATAGACCATCCAGTGGATTTTAGTGGGGCGTAGGCTGCTATTTTTTCTTTTCCCTCGTACATATAGCTATCTGTTCCAACTTCTCCAGATATCATCTTTTCTGTTATTTTAACCAAGCTCTCACTTTCACTTTCTAAAAAGCTTTGTTTCAAAATCAATTCACTATTTGGATGGGCCATTACTATACCATTATTATTAATCATATATGCATAGCCTGTTTCACCTAACTTTTCTGCGTTAACAATATCCGTTATGATCGATAGATTTACTGTTCCTCCTATAAGACCTATAACCTTTCCATTATCATCTTTTATAGGGGCTGCAATAACAACAATAGGTCTTCCAGTAGCCTTTGAAATAACTGGCTGAGATACAATACTCTCACCCTTCATTACCTTTGGAAAATAAGCCCTATCGCTAATATTTCCACCCTGTCCACTAGTACTTAGAAATTTTCCATCTCTACCACTTATTATTATAGCTTCAAACTCTTTAAACATATTACTATTTTGGGTAGTATATTTTTTTAACCCCTTATAATCTGTATCTTTTACTACGCCTATTGTAGAAAGTACATCAATCTTTTCTTTCCACACCTTAATTGAATCATCAGCAGAAATCACAAGTTTTTCAACCTTATTTTTCGAGATTTCTTCTACATCACTAATAAGCATTTTTCTAGCTTCCATATAGGCTACAAACGACAGACTAAAAATCCCTAATATTGCGACAATCAAAACAGGAATTAAAATCTTTTGCTTTAAGCTTTTCATGATAACCACCTCATCTTTTTATTTTAGTATAGCTAATCTTTATTACAATAAGAGTTTTAATTAAAACTCTTAGCTAGTAATAATTTTACTGCCCAACCGGGAGGGGATTATGCTGTGTTTGCTGTTTTTGAATCCTACGCTTATTCACACTTCCTTTCGTAATTAGTAAATGTAATATTTTTGACTTATTAAAAAAAAATAATAATACATGTATTTTAGTAAACAATTATACGATTTAGTTTATTATTCGACATTTATTTATTTTTTCCTCTTTTTTTCTACAATTTACTATTTATTAATGTTAACGCTTTAGAAAAGTTTTTTTATCCTAGACTTAAATAAAAACAAAGTCTTTGATGAAGATTCTCAAAGTAGACTTTGTTGAAATACATAACGGAAATTATAAAATTATCCATAGCTTTATTAGGTTTATAATTGCCTATATATTATAAAAAAAGCTGACAATTTTGATAAAACTGTCAACTCTCTACAATTCATTCAATTTATTAAATTCATTTCTAAATTTACTGATAATCTTCTTTTCCATCCTTGAAACCGTCATCTGTGAGACGCCTAATCTAGCGGCAACATCGACCTGTGTCATATTATTAAAAAATCTATCTTCAACTATTTTAACCTCTGCTTCATTAAATTTCTCCATACATTTTTGTATAAAGTCCATATTCTCAAATTTATCGAAGCTCTTGTCATCTTCTCCGATAATATCTTTAAGTTGTACTTCTTTGTCGTCTCCGTTATTATCATAACTCACATCAAGAGATTTAGGTGTATAAACCTGGCTAGCCTCCATAGCTTCTAAAACTGCTTCTTCTGTAACGGCTAAGTACTCAGCTATATCCTTTACCTTTGGTACCCTTTGGAGGTTTTGTTGAAGCTTTACTTTGACATCATTGACTTTTTTAGATAGTTCTTGAATTCTTCTTGGAACTCTTATGGCCCATCCTTTATCTCTAAAATATTTCTTTATTTCACCGATAATGGTAGGCGTAGCAAAGCTGGAAAATTCGAACCCTCTATCTATATCAAATCTTTCAATAGCATAGATGAGACCAAGGGATGCAACTTGGAATATATCTTCATAGTCTATTCCTTTGTTTATATATTTTTTAGATAGAATCTCCGGTATATATAAATATCTATTAATGAGCTCATTTCTAATTTCTATATCCTTTGTTTCTTTATATATTCTAAACAATTCCTTATGATCTATATGCTTCAGGGATTCTAGTTGGTATGCCTTTGCTTTATTTGTAGCGCTCTTCATATATTCTCATCCCCTTAATTATAAGCTTCGTCTTCTTCATTTAGATACTTAATCATTCTTATGATAGTACCTTTTTCAGGAGAAGATTCTACCTCGACCTTATCCATTAAGGATTTAATAATAAATATTCCAAGGCCGCCTTCCTTTGGGTTACACATATCAGGAACAGGGCACTTTTCCACCTCAAAACCTCTACCTTCATCCTTAACTTCAATTATAACACTATCACCACTAATAGTGAATTCTACATTAAAGTTGCTATTACATCCACAGCCATGGAGTACAGCGTTATTACAAGCTTCACCTACTGCTACTTTTATATCTTCTATGTCTTCAATATTAAAACCTATCTTATTTGCTATAACTGATGAAGTCATCCTTGCAACACTTACATACTCTGGTTTGCTAGGTAACGATATACAAACGTTTTCCTTGTTTAAACCTTCACCACTATTTCCGCATTTCCCAGTCATCAAAAAATTTCACCTTCCTAACTTTAGATTACTCCATAATAAATATTTTGTCTAAACCAGTTATTTTAAGAAGTTTAGATATATTTGATTTTGGATTTGTAATAATAATATTTTTTTCAACATTTTTTAATCTTTTTAAAATACCTATTAAAACGCCTAGACCAGTGCTATCGATATAATCTAAGGCTTTACAGTCGATACTTATATCTGTTTCTTTTTCTTCTAGCAAGTCAATCAATGTTTCCTTTAAATTACTTGCAGTATAAATATCAACTTCACCCATTAATTCAACGTTCCATAGATTTTTTTCATTATCAAAACCCTTTTTAATGTTTAAAGACACAAAAAAACCTCCTTACAAAAACTATTTTATAGTTACCCAATTAAACTCTTATTAAACTTTTATTTTTAAAATTATACATATTAAATTAATAATATCATATATTGCTACTTTATCAAAATATGTTGAACTTTGAATTTTATTGTTACATGTTCTTTTATTACATGATTTTAACAAATTGCTTATTCTTGTTTGCTGTTGTAAAATTTTTCTATATAATTTAATTATATCTATTTTTTTGAGCTATACATATATACTTAAGGTGGTGATTAGTTTTTTCAATGATTGTAGATTTTTAAATCTTACTATATTTTGATTTTTACAGGGGGGGAATATTCATGCTAAAACTTATGAAAAACTGGAAGTTCATATTTCTATTTACTCTTCTACTTCTTTATTTAACATATTTTGGAGTAGTTTATGAAAATGAACTAGAGTTGCCTTCAGAAAATTGGAGTAGAAATCTCTCATTAACTGAATTCAAGGTTGATAGTATTAGTAATACCATGTCAAATAATAATATCTTTTCATTACCTCTTATTGATAAAAATGCTTTTTTGACACTTTGGTTTGAGAATAATACTATTAACTATTTAGAGACAAACGATATAGGAGTTGTTACTTTAAAGGGAACTCTAGATTTAAATACAAAGTCAGTTAGGAAAATCAGAGGAATATTAAAAGGCGATATTATTGCTTTATATATCTTAGAAAATAAAGAGCTTAAAGAGTATGAACTGAATGCTAATACTAAAGAAATTATTTCAAACAAAATAATCGCAACGCAGATCAAGGATTTTATAGTAGAAAATGATTTATTTATGTATTCGGATGACAATAGCTTTAATTTAATCGATTCCTCAGGTAAAATTGAAACAATTGAAAATATAAAGGCTGAAAGATATGAAGTCACTAAAGATCTAAATAATGAATTGTATCATATAGTTTTATATGAAAAAACGAATATTGGAGATAAATTCCTTAATTACCTAACCTATAATTTAAAGAGTAATAATCTCACTAGGCATAAGTTAACTAGCCTCGGAAACTCTACAAAGATGTCTTTAAATCGTGTTGATATAGGGCTGATCAATGATACTATAAATATATTGGCTTCTGTAACGGATAATAGATTTGCAGTCAATACCTTACACCATTTTAAGTTTTCACCCGATGATCCTTCAAGTTTCTCAAAAAACACATTAAATATAGATAGTTTAACAAATAGCTTAATTCCTAGTCCTCAAATTTTAAAAAATGAAAAAAATAGTCTAACCTTTATAGCATCGGGAAATATAATTAAAGGTAAAGATACGGAAACAATTAATTTAATTAAGTATACATTAGATGATAAAGGTAATTTAGTAGATCAAAAGCTCTTAACTAAAACTAACTCTACATCTTTAAATCCATATTATTTTACCTTAAATGGTCATAACTACTTGGTATCTACTGATATTAATGGAAAGGATAAACAAATTTTACTGTCAAGTGATAACGGTGACGTAATTAATGCCTCAAAAAAATTAACTGGCAGAGAGATGACTGATTTATTTATGGCTACCTTTACAAGTCTAGTCCCTACTGCCTTTATATCTTTAATATCAGTTATGAATATATTTGTACCAATTATATTATTTATATTTATAGTTTCAGTAGTAAATCTAAGATTAATAGAAAACTATTCTACAAAAATGTTTATTATTATTCTAGTACTTCATTCAGCTTTAAAGGCTTCCTTTTCAACTAGATATATTTTAAGTAATTCTGAGGTTTATAACTTTTTACCTAGCTTCTTAAAGAATCCATTAAGCTTATATTTTTTATTAGCTCTAGGAACTTTAATCGCATTATATTGCCTTAAGATGTTCTTAGAAAGTAGTAAGCATAGAAGACATTTGATTAAATCATATTCATTCTTTGCCTTTATAGATCTAGCTATTTTTACATTTTTGACTACCCCATATATATACTCATACTTACTTTTCACTTATAAAATAAACCTTTCATAATATATTAAATAACATAAAAAAAGTGAGATATACTCAATGTATATCTCACTTTTTATTATGCTTTTGTTATCTGTTCTTCTTCAATATTTTCTGCTACCTTTGCTATAGAAACTACGCTATCATCTTCCTTAATTCTCATTAAGGTTACTCCCCTAGTGCTTCTACCAAATCTTGATATTCCTTTAACTTCAAGTCTTATTACAATACCTGAAGTATTTATAATCATTATCTCATCATTATCATTAACAATTTTAGAACCTACTAGTCTACCGGTTTTCTTACTTATGCTATAGGTTTTGATTCCTTTACCGCCCCTAGTCTGGATTCTATACTCTTCTAGTGAAGTTCTTTTTCCATAGCCATTTTCACTAACTACTAATAGATCAGTTCCTTCATCTACTAGCCCCATCTCAACTACATAATCATTTTCATTTAGGCTAATAGCTTTAACTCCCCTTGCTGCTCTTCCCATGTTTCTTACATCATTTTCACTGAATCTAATTGACATAGCATCTACAGTTACTAGAATAAGCTCTTTATTTCCATCGGTTAATTTAACACTTATGAGCTCATCTCCATCCTTAATACCCATAGCAATTAGTCCAGCTTTCCTTGAAGTATTGAATTGGGATAATTCTGATTTCTTAATCATTCCATATTTAGTTGCCATAACTAAATAATCGCCTTCAGAGAATTCTTTAATAGGGATTATTGCGGTAATCTTTTCATTAGGTTCTAAATATAAAAGATTTACAATATTTGTACCCTTAGCCTGTCTCTTTGCTTCGGGAATTTCATAGGCCTTTAGTCTATGAACCTTTCCAAAATTAGTGAAGAATAGTATATAGTTATGGGTAGATGTAATAAATATGTTTTCAACGAAATCCTCTTCCTTTGTTGAAAGACCAGATACCCCTTTGCCACCCCTTCTTTGACTGCTGTAGGTTGTAGCAGGTACCCTTTTAATATATCCTAGATGAGTTAATGTAATAAATACATCTTCTTCATCTATTAGGTCTTCTATATCTATATCATCTTCATTAAAAGATATATTTGTTCTTCTTTCATCACTATATTTTTCTCTTATTTCAATTAATTCATCTTTAATAATATTCATAAGAAGTCTTTCATTTGAAAGGATTTCTCTTAATCTAGTTATAGTCATAATTAATTCTTCGTATTCTGCATCAATCTTGTCTCTTTCAAGACCTGTAAGCTTTTGAAGTCTCATATCAAGTATTGCCTGTGCTTGAATTTCAGACAGGTTAAAGTTCTTCATTAAGCCTTCTTTAGCCTCTGCAACATTTTTAGATCCTCTTATCAGGCTTATTATGGCATCTATATTATCAAGTGCTATCTTTAAACCTTCTAAGATATGAGCCCTAGCTTCAGCCTTTTTAAGATCATACTGAGTTCTTCTTGTTACAACTTCTTTCTGATGCTTTAAGTAGTAACTTAGCATTTGGTAAAGGTTTAAAACCTTTGGTTGCCCATCAACAAGGGCTATCATGTTTATGCTAAATGTTGTTTGCAGTTGTGAATGCTTATATAATTTATTTAGAACTACATTAGCATTAACATCCTTCTTAAGTTCAATAACAACCCTTATACCATTTCTATCACTTTCGTCCCTAAGGTCGGTTATTCCTTCAATCTTCTTATTTCTTACTAGATCTGCTATTCCTTCAATCATTTTAGATTTATTTACCTGATAAGGAATCTCATTAACTATTATTGCACTCTTGCCTTTACCTATATCTTCAATATCAACCTTTGATCTTACTGTTACCTTCCCTCTACCACTTCTATAGGCATCCTTTATAGCTTCCTTGCCCATTATTATTGCCCCGGTAGGGAAGTCAGGGCCCTTAACTATACTAATTATATCCTCTATACCTACATCAGGATCATCTATCATCTTAACAGCTGCATCAATAACTTCTCCTAGATTATGAGGAGGTATAGATGTAGCCATACCTACTGCTATACCATTAGAACCATTTACAAGTAGGTTAGGATATCTACTCGGTAGAACTGAAGGTTCCTTTAGGGTTTCATCAAAGTTAGGTGTGTAATCTACAGTCTCCTTGTCTATATCTCTAAGCATTTCTACAGAAAGCTTAGTAAGCTTTGCCTCAGTATATCTCATTGCTGCGGCTCCATCACCATCAATAGAACCAAAGTTCCCATGTCCATTTACCAGCATATATCTAGTAGAAAAGTCTTGAGCAAGCCTTACCATAGCATTATATATAGAACTATCTCCATGGGGATGGTACTTACCCATGGTATCCCCGACAATACGAGCTGATTTTCTATGGGCTTTTTCTGGAGCTAAACCTAACTCATCCATTGCATACAATATTCTTCTATGAACTGGTTTAAGTCCGTCCCTTACGTCTGGAAGGGCTCTACTTACAATTACACTCATAGCATAATCTATATAGGATTTTTTCATTTCATCTGAAATATCTATTTGTATAATATTTCCTTTGTTTTCCTCCATCTAAATCCCCCTCCTTTATATATCTAGATTACTTACATATCTTGCATTTGACTCTATAAATTCTCTACGTGGTGCAACCTTATCACCCATTAAAGTTGTAAATACTTCATCGGCTAAAATTGCATCATCTACAGTTACTCTAATTATTGTTCTCCTCTCAGGATCCATTGTTGTATCCCAAAGCTGTTCAGGATTCATTTCTCCAAGACCCTTATATCTTTGTAAGGATATACCTTTTCTTCCTATCTCAGCTAATAATTTCTCTAATTCTCTATCATTATAAACATAATGTTCAGCTCTACCCTTTTTAACCTTGTAAAGTGGTGGTTGGGCTATATATACATATCCTTCCTCTATAAGAGGTCTCATATATCTAAAGAAGAATGTTAATAGAAGAGTCCTAATATGGGCCCCATCAACATCGGCATCGGTCATTATAACGATCTTATGGTATCTTAGTTTACTTGCATCGAATTCGTCTCCTATACCGCATCCAAAGGCCGTAATCATAGCTCTTATTTCGTTATAGTTAAGGATTTTAACAAGACTCGCCTTCTCAACATTCATTATTTTACCTCTCAGTGGTAAAATAGCTTGAATGCTTCTATCTCTCCCCTGTTTAGCAGAACCACCCGCCGAATCTCCCTCGACTAGGAATACTTCACATTTAGAAGGGTCTCTTTCTGAACAGTCTGCAAGCTTTCCTGGAAGGGTCATACCATCTAATGCACCCTTTCTTCTTGTAAGCTCCCTTGCTTTTTTAGCTGCTTCTCTAGCCTTTGCAGATCTAGTACATTTATCAATAATAATCTTAGCATCTGAAGGATTTTCTTCTAAAAAAGTGGCAATAGTTTCAGAAGATATAGATTCTGAAATACCTCTTATTTCACTATTTCCAAGCTTTGTCTTAGTTTGACCTTCGAATTGGGGCTCCGTCAATTTGACAGATATTATTGCTGTCATACCTTCTCTAATATCTTCACCTTGGAAATTACTATCTTTTTCCTTTAGAAAATTATTTTTTCTAGCATAATCATTTATCACTCTCGTAAGAGCACTTTTAAATCCACTTAGATGGGTACCACCCTCATGGGTATTAATATTATTGGCAAAGGTAAATATATTTTCTGAATATGCATCGGTGTATTGTAGGGCTATTTCTATTACAGTACCATCCTTTTCACCCTCATTATAAATAACGTTAGGATGTATTTCATTCCTATTCTTATTTAGATGTTTAACGAATTCCTTAATTCCGCCTTCATAGTAAAACTCTGACCTTTTTTCTTGTTCAGCTCTTTTATCTTCAAGAATTATTCTTATACCTTTATTTAAAAAAGCTAGTTCTCTAAGTCTGTGTTCAAGGGTTTCAAATTTAAAGGTTGTCTCTTCAAATATTTCGTTATCAGGCTTAAATCTACTGGTAGTTCCAGTTATATCTGATTTCCCAATAACTTCAAGTTCAGTTATAGTTTTACCTCTCTCATATCTTTGCTTATATATCTTACCATCTCTTTTTACTTCAACTTCAAACCACTCTGACAAAGCATTTACAACAGATGCACCAACACCGTGAAGCCCACCGGAAACCTTATAGCCTCCTCCACCAAATTTACCACCTGCATGTAGTACTGTATGAATAACCTCTACAGCTGGCTTATTCATTTTAGGATGTAAATCAACGGGCATTCCTCTACCGTCATCTGATACACTTATTGAACCATCTTCATTTATGGCAATCTCAATATTCTTACAATAACCAGCTAAAGCTTCATCAACACTGTTATCAACTATCTCTTCTACTAAGTGATGAAGTCCTCTAGGTCCAGTTGTACCAATGTACATTCCAGGTCTTTTTCTAACAGCCTCGAGACCTTCTAATACTTGAATCTGCTGAGCATTATACTCTTGAGTAACTTTTTCAGCCATTTGTTTTCCTCCTGACTATATATATAAACTTTTTTGGGCTTTTATTGTAGGTCATTTTTTCTAGGAAAATCTGACCAAAACGAAGAGGGGTCAATGCCCTCTGAGTTTTTATTTTACTATATAGAACGTACTTATAAATACTAATTTAAAACATCATCTTTGATAATATTACCATTCGATATTTTAAAAATATTTCCCTCATTAACAATAGGAATCATAAGCTCTGGTATCTCGGTTATTGTTATAAAGGTTTGAACATTTTTTAAACTTTTTATTAGGAAGTTTTGTCTGTTTATATCTAATTCAGACATTACATCATCAAGTAGAAGGATCGGATATTCTCCTACCTCACCTTTAATTATCTCTATTTCAGATAACTTAAGGGACAACGCAGCGGTTCTCTGCTGGCCCTGTGAACCAAATATTCTTATATCCTTATCTTCTATATACACTCCAAGATCATCTTTATGTGGTCCTACCGTTGTAAAACCCCTCTTTATGTCAATCTCAATCTTTTTTTCTAGTTTCTTCTTGAAATTTTTATAAACTTCGTCATGACTAGATTTATTATCAATATCTATATTACTTAAATACTTTATTTCTAAATTTTCTCTACCATCTGTAATTTTTCTATGCATTAGCCTACTTAAAGAGTTTAATCTATTTATAAACTCCATTCTTTTAAATATAACTCCCGTCCCATATTCTACCAATTTCTCATCCCAAATATCAATAGTTTTTAGTAATTTTCTATTATAGGATATATTTTTCAATAAATTATTCCTCTGAAGCAATACTTTATTGTAGGACATTATATCATAATAGTATTTTCTATTTATATGTGAAATTTCTCTATCTATAAATCTTCTTCTTTCAGATGGGCCACCCTTTATAAGTTTTAAATCCTCGGGAGAAAAAATAACTATGTAGATGTTTCCAAGTAATTCTGAGAGCTTAGTTAAGCTTAATCCATTCGTTTTTATTTGCTTTTTCTTATTATTCCATAATCTAAACTCTACGGAAACTTCGCTATGTCTCTTTGTCCCCTCAACTTTTACATAAGCCATATCACTATCTATATTTATGAGCTCTTTATCTTTATTTGTTCTAAAGGATTTACCAAAACCTGTTAAATATATAGCTTCCAATATATTTGTTTTTCCTTGGGCGTTATTACCTATGAAAATATTAAGCTTTTCATGAAGATTTATATCTAAACTACTATAGTTTCTAAAGTTAACTATCTTCAATTTGCTAATAAACACATAGAGCACCTCTATTTTTTTAATACTTTAATTTGCATATCCTCAATTTCAACTATATCTTCATGCTTTATTTTCTTTCCTCTTTGCAAAACTATTTCTCCGTTAACTTTAACCAAACCTTCTTTTATTATAATTTTTGCTTCTCCACCTGAACCTACAATATTGGCAAACTTTAAAAGCTGATCTATCCTTATAAATTCAGTTTCAATAAAGATTTTTTCCAAAATCTTACCTCCTTAGGTTATATTACAGGTCAATACCTATTTTATATTAATTACGTGATTTTGTAATTAGATAATTTGTACTATGAACTGTATAAAACAAAATTTAAGTCCTCCATTTACTATGAGGACTTGTTCTATCTTTGAGAATAACCAAGTTTTGATTAAAATATATCCTCTATAGAGATTCCAGTCAAAACTTTAATTTATACATATCAAAAATCCACAGAAACATTGGATATTTTTATATGTATAAATTAAGATTTACTTGGAACTCTCTCTAAAAGAGTATCTAATATACTTTAAATCATTTTTTTATATTACTTTGATAATCTAACAGGTAGTAATAAATAGATATAGTTATCATTATCCGTTGGTTTCATTATACACGGACTTACACCTGTAGTGAATTCTAAGTATATTTCTTCACTATCTATAACTTTTAGAGCTTCTAATAGATATTTTGAATTAAAGCCTATATCTATATCTTCTCCTTCTAACTCAATACTAACCTCTTCATTAACACTTCCTATTTCAACATTTGAGCTGACATTCATAATCTCATCTTTTATAGAAAACTTAATCAGATTATTTTTTCCTTCTTTAGCTAAAAGTGATGCTCTTTCTATACTATCAAGTAAATTTTTAGTACTTACCTTAGCCTTTGATTTAAATTCCTTTGGTATAATTTGATCATAATTTATAAATTCACCTTCAAGTAATCTAGAAATGATTCTTATTTCATCAATAGTAAACAATATATGTTTATCAGTAAAGGATATGTGTATTTCTCCTTCTGATTCATTTCCTAATATTCTATTTATCTCGTTTAAGGTTTTACTCGGAATAACTGCTTTATTTTCGATATCTGAGTTTAAATATGCTTTTCTAAGAGCCAATCTATATCCGTCTATTGCGACCATTGATATATTTCTATTTCCAATTTCAATTAAAGAACCAGTTAGTATAGGTCTAGTTTCGTCCTGTGATGTTGCGAAAATAGTTTGTCTAATCATGTTTTTAAATAAGTCTTGACCTATAACATAGGTATTTTCTTCTTCAACGAAGGGTAATTCTGGAAATTCCATAGCCGGTTGCCCAACTAATTTGAAATCCGAATTTTCACATCTTATAAAAACATTATTTTGACTATCTACTTCTAACTCTATATCTGAATTGGGAAGCTTTCTTATAATATCTCCAAATAATCTCGATGATATTACTATTGAACCTTCTCTTATAATTTTTGTTTCAATATAGTTTTCAATACCTATATCTAAATCGTTACCAACCAACTTAAGTTGATCATCTTTTGCCTCTAAAAGGATCCCTTTTAATATTGGTAAAGTTGTTTTAGTAGATACAGCTTTTTGAACTATATTTACTGCTGAAGATAGCTGTTTCTGTGAACATATAATTTTCATTGTGGAAAACCTCCTTTGATGAAGAATAAAATAAATATATTAAAAATAGTTAGTAATAGTAGTAGGGCCTGTTAGTTTGTGGATAAGGCATTATGAGCAAGATATACAAAAAGATAGAGCTGTTAAAAAGCTTGTTAATAAAAACTGTATAAAAAACTGTTTATCCACAGAAAATATTGTATTATATCCCTTGAAAGTTATCAACAGGTTATGCAATTCTTTTAAACAAAAATCTGTTGATTAAATTTGCTTTTGAAATACTATCTAAAAAATAAGCAAATTTATTCTTCACCTTGAATTTCTTTTACTATTTTTTCTATTCTATTCTTAAAATCATTGTCTGCTTTTATATCCTTGCTTATCTTATCATAAGCATGGATTACGGTTGTATGATCACGTCCGCCGAATTCTTCACCTATTTTAGGTAGAGATAGATCCGTAAGTTCTCTACATATATACATTGCTATTTGTCTTGGGTATGTTATTGATCTTGTCCTTCTTTTTGAATTTAAGTCTTCAACTTTAACATTATGGTTTTGAGCCACAATATCTTTAATATACGAGATTGTAATCTGCTTAGGCTTTGAAGATGATATTATATCCTTAAGAGCTTCATTTGCTAAGTCGATGGAAACATCCTTATTTGTTAAGGATGAATAGGCTGATATTCTTATTAAAGCTCCCTCTAACTCACGGATGTTTGACTTAATCTTTTTAGCTATAAAATGAAGAACCTCATTTTCAATATCTATATTTTCTAATTCAGCCTTTTTTCTAAGTATTGCAATTCTTGTCTCAAAATCAGGGGCCTGTATATCTGTTATAAGTCCCCACTCAAACCTAGATCTAAGCCTGTCTTCTAAGGTAGGTATCTCCTTTGGAGGTCTATCACTTGATATAATTAGCTGCTTATTAGCTTCATATAGGGCATTAAATGTATGGAAGAACTCTTCTTGAGTCCTTTCTTTACCAGCGATAAATTGAATATCATCTATTAAAAGAACGTCTACAGTTCTATATTTGTTTCTAAACTCTACATTTTTATCATCCTTAATTGAGTTAATCAATTCGTTAGTAAATTTTTCAGATGATACGTATACTACCTTAGTATTTGGATTTTGACCAAGGGTATAATGTCCAATAGCATGCATTAAATGGGTTTTACCTAGTCCTACGCCTCCGTAGATAAAGAGGGGATTGTAGGCTTTAGCAGGAGTTTCTGCTACAGCTAGTGAAGCTGCGTGGGCAAACCTATTGCTGTTACCTATAACAAAGGTATCAAATACATATTTAGGGTTGAGATTAGGTGACTCAAAAAAATTAACTTCCTTATTATCGTTGTTCTTAGTTAAATTATTAAAATCATCACTACCAGGAATTATAAATTCTATCTTAAAATCCTGAGAAGTTATTTGTTTTATTGCATTAGTTATAAGAGTCATATATCTGGTTTCTAATATCCCCTTATTAAAATCATTAGGAACACCTAATATAATTCTCTTACCCGTTATGGATATAGGTTCTAATGATTTTAACCATGTGTTGTAGCTAACCTCAGTTAATTCAGTTTTAATCAGTTTCAAGGTTTGATCCCAGATTTCATGAAGGTTAAAACTCATATTACATAATCCTCCTAATTTTTTTCTAAATAAAAATGAAAAATAAAGCTAAAAATGTAATTAAAATGATAAATCAAGCATAAAAATAATTGAACAAGCCGTACAATTAATGTAAAAAAAATTACTACATATTATATAAAGGAAATATTAGTTCTATAATTTCCTATGTATTATAAAAAATTTTAAATTAAAATACTTAGTAATGATTAAAATTAAAAAAAGTAGGAAAAATAAGAATGTAGATTTATAATTATATAATAAAATGGATAAAATTTTTGTAGTAATCCACAATAAATCCACAGAAAATGTTGATAATATGAATTGTAAGTGAAAAAATTAGTTAAAAAAATAATTAACATTAAATTTTAATTATTTGTGGAAAAAAATTTAATGAAAAATATAAATATATATAATTAACATTATCTACAAAATCAAATTAAAGTTATTAACAAGGTAAATAAATGATTTGAAGTACTTTATGTTAATAAAGTTAATGTTATACACAAGTTTATCCACAAATTGTGTATAATTCACACTATTTTAAATAATTATCCACTTATCAACAGGGTCTATCTAATAATATCAAATATACGATAGTTATTCAATTAAAAAGAATAAATTATCCACAATAAATAATATTTGTGAATAATTTTTCCACATATGCTATAAAATCTTAGTTTTTATTGAGTTAATTATGCAATTTACTCGATTAATTAAGGACTGAAAAGAATATGAGAAGCCTTAACAAATTTAAGTAAGTAGTTTATTCAAGTTCACTTCTTAAGCATGAAAAATTAAATAGTAAAAGTTGCATAATTCATAGTTAGTAGAGGTATTTTTTTCAATTTAATAAATTCCTTGACACGAATTGCTTATAAAGGTATAATTATTTAGCGGACTTTTACATTGTGAATGTAACTATTTTGAATATAAATACTCATGCAGAGCTCGAAGGAGGTGTAGAACTTGAAAAGAACGTATCAACCTAAGAAGAGACAAAGAAAAAAGGAACATGGTTTTAGAAAGAGAATGAGTTCTAAGGCTGGAAAGAATGTACTTAAGAAACGTAGAAGAAGAGGAAGAAAGAGATTGACTGCTTAAGGCCGCTGATAGTGGCCTTTTTCTGTAATTAAGAAGGCTTGTGGAGGCAATCTAATGTCTGACATAGAAAGACTAAAAAAAAATACAGATTTTAAAAATGTATATAATAAGGGAAAGTCAATTGCTGACAAGTATATTGTTATATGTTATTTAAAAAACAATATGGATATAACAAGAGTTGGATTTACAGCTAGTAAAAAGGTTGGAAAAAGTGTTACAAGAAATAGAGCCAGAAGATTAATGAAAGAAGGCTTTAGAAGCCTTAGTAAAGATGTTAAGGGTGGTTACGATATAGTTTTTATTGCTAGAGCCCGCATAAAAGATGCAGTCTATCACGAGGTAGAGAAATCTATGAAAAGAGTGATAAAAAAAGCTGTAAAAAATATGAATTAGTGAAATGGGTGTAGCTGTGAAAAGAATATTAGTTGGTTTAATAATAGGATATAGAAGGTATATATCGCCCCTTAAGAAACCAAGCTGTAGATTTTATCCGACCTGTTCGCAGTATGCACTAGATGCAATTAATAAATATGGAGCTTTTAAGGGTTTCAAATTGAGTTTAATTCGAATATTGAAGTGTCATCCTTTTCACCCAGGAGGTTATGACCCTTTGAAATGATAAATAACCCCAGATTATTCATAGAAAGTTTAAAAATGTCTAAAAAATTTTGAATTTTCTATGTATAATCTGGGATTAAAATGCATTAAGACAAAAGAATTATTATAGTAGCGATAGGGGGTAAAACGTTGATATCAAAACCATTAGGTTCATTACTGTTTTTCATTTACAATTTAGTTAACAATTACGCTATAGCAATAATCTTGTTTACGGTGATAGTTAAGGTAGCCCTGTTACCGCTTACACTTAATCAACTTAAACAGACAAAGGAAATGCAAAAGTTGCAACCTGAATTAAAGAAGCTTCAAAACAAGTATAAGAATGATAAAGAGACGTTAAATGTTAAAACAATGGAACTATACAAAGAGTATAAGATAAATCCTTTAGGTGGATGCTTACCTTTACTTATTCAAATGCCTATTCTTTTTGGGTTGTTTGGAGCCCTAAGAAATCCTGTTGAATTCGTTTTCAAGGGCAATGAAGCACTTGCTGCACAAGCTACAGGTGTTCCCTTTCTATGGCTACAGGATTTAGTTAAGCCTGATGTATTTATGGTAGGAAATTTTGCAGTGCCTGGTATATTACCAATTATAGCTGCAATTAGTACATACATATCAATGAATACGATGAATACTGCTAATCAAAGTGACCAGCCTCAAGCTTTAAAAACCATGAACTTACTTTTACCTGTTATGATATTAATGTGGGGTAGAAGCTTCCCAGCGGGACTTACTCTATATTGGGTTATAAGCAACTTATTCCAAATGGCACAACAGTTCTTCTTACCTAAGAGCGATGTGCTTAAGGAGGAGAAATAATAGTATGAAGTTTGTAGAAAAGACTGATAAAACTATTGCCGAAGCAATAAGTAGTGCACTAAGTGAACTAAACACTACTAGAGATAGAGTGGAAGTTGAAGTGCTGGAAGAACCTAGTAAAGGTTTCTTGGGGTTATTTGGAAACAAGCTTGCTAAGGTTAAAGTAACTCTTAAGGATAATCCCGGTGAAAAAGCTACGGAATTTTTAGAAAAAGTGTTAGATTCCATGAAAATTCCTGCTGTACTTAAAACAGAGCTGAAGGGAAGTAATCTACATATTGAAATAGTTGGTAAGGATGTAGCGCTTTTAATTGGTAGGAGAGGACAAACTCTTGATGCTCTTCAATACCTTGTTAGCTTAGTAGTTAACAGTGGGGATGCAAATTATATTAGAGTAGTACTGGATACTGAGAACTATAGAAAAAAGAGAGAACAAACATTAATTAAACTTGCAAATAAATTAGCCTATAAGGTTAAAAAGTTTAGAAAGAGTATCACACTTGACCCAATGAACCCATATGAAAGAAGAATTATTCACTCAGCACTTCAGAATAATCCTCATGTAGGTACAAAGAGTCAAGGAGATGAACCAAATAGAAAAGTAGTTATATTTTTAAAGTAGATAGCTATGAAATCATTTAAAAACCCAGTATTCATACTGGGTTTTATTGTTATGGGTGGCTTAGCTATAGAGATGTGTGAATGAGAAGTTTAACTAAACTCAAATAGCCAAAAGGAAATCTCAGACTCTATTTTAGTTTATCAAGTTTCTGACTCACAGATCTGTATCCTTGAGTTTTGATTTTTTTATGTTAAAATTGGAATAATAAAAAAGTATATAAATTCCTATGTATTATAAAAAAATACCATAGATAGAATGGGGTGTTTTAATGATAGACGATACTATTACTGCCATTGCCACCGCGCCCGGTGAAGCAGGTATAAGTATAATTAGAATAAGCGGACCAAGTGCTGTAGATATCTTAGATAGTATATTTCAATCTAAAAAGGGTATTAGCATAAAGGAATTTTCTCAGAGAAAAATGGTATATGGACATATTATAGATAAGAAAAAAGATAAGGTATTAGATGAAGTTCTTGCGGTTTACATGAAGGCACCACATACATATACTAAGGAAGATATAGTAGAAATAAATTGTCACGGTGGAATAGTTCCAACGCGAAATATATTAGAGCTTATCCTAAAAAGTGGAGCCCAGATGGCTGAACCTGGAGAATTTACTAAGAGAGCTTTTTTGAATGGAAGAATAGATTTAGCTCAGGCAGAAGCAGTTATGGATTTAATAAGTGCAAAAACTGATAAGGGATTTGATGTAGCTTTAAATCAACTTGAAGGGACTCTGTCTAAGAAGGTTAAGGAAGTAAGAGATATTATTGTTGAGACCTTAGCTCATCTACATGTTAGCATTGATTATACTGAGGAAGATATTCAAGAAATAACATACCCAGAGCTATTAACCAATTCCCTAACTATAAAGGAAAACATTGAAGGACTGCTAAAAACCTCAGAAACGGGCAAAATTATTAGAGAAGGATTAAATACTGTTATCATAGGGAAACCAAATGTAGGAAAATCTTCGCTATTAAATGCTCTTCTTAGAGAATCAAGGGCTATAGTTACGGATATTCCAGGAACGACTAGAGATGTTATTGAAGAAAACCTTAGCGTAAAGGGGATACCCCTTAAGATCGTTGATACCGCTGGGATTAGGGAAACCGAAGATTTAGTTGAAAAGATTGGTGTAGAGAGAAGTAAGGAATTTTTCAATAAAGCTGATCTAATAATTTTGGTTTTAGATGCTTCAGAGGAATTAACAAAGGAAGATAAGGAAATAATCGAGCTTATTGAGGAAAGAAAGGCAATAATCATTTTAAATAAAACTGATCTACCTATGAAGATTAGTGAAGAGGAACTTCAGGACCTTTTAAAGGAGAAGAAAATAATTAGATCTTCTATTATTGAAGAAAAGGGTCTTATGGATATA
The DNA here is from genome assembly GCF_050888315.1 of Wukongibacter baidiensis. Lineage (NCBI taxonomy): Bacteria > Bacillati > Bacillota > Clostridia > Peptostreptococcales > Caminicellaceae > Wukongibacter > Wukongibacter baidiensis. Next base: position 3,591,493 of record NZ_CP138202.1, on the reverse strand, counting down.
GAAGACGAAATAGTTAAGATGGTTTATGGTGGACAAGTTAAGTCTGCAAGTAATTATTTCGTTACTAATGTAAGACATAAAGCTTCCCTAGAAAAGGCCCTAAAAAGTATCGATGAAGGTGTTGATGCTATAAAACAGAATTTGCCTTTTGATTTATTAGAAGTTGATATTAAGGATTGTTATGATGCCTTAGGTGAAGTAACGGGAGATACCGTTGATGACGACGTTATTGATAAGATATTCGCTAATTTCTGTTTAGGAAAGTAATATAGATTAACGAAAATGAACTATAGATGTGTGATAGTGAGGTTTAACTAACTCAAGTAGTCACTGAGAATCCTTTTAGCTCATGCTATAAATCTGTTTTAAATTATAGAGTATAGGTGAAAACAGGTTCAAATCAAAGTCTTACATAAAGACTTAAAAGGAAGACTTTGATGAAACACATAACGGAAATTATAAAAATATATAGATTAAAAGGATTATAATTTCCTATGTGTTATAAAAATCGCAAAAAGGAAACCTCAGAGCCTACTTTCGTATATGAAATTTTGGGGTCACATAGCTGTAAAAATGAGGGACGCCATAGCCCTAATTTTAATCACGGAGGTTGAATTTATGACTGAAAGATTTGAAGCCGGTACATATGATGTCATAGTTATTGGAGCGGGACATGCCGGTTGTGAAGCTGCACTTGCCGGTGCAAGAATGGGACAAAAAACTTTATTATTATCTATTAATCTTGATTCAATTGCAATGATGCCTTGTAATCCTTCTATAGGAGGAACGGGAAAGGGCCATTTAGTTAGAGAAATAGATGCTTTAGGCGGTGAAATGGGCCTTAATATAGATAAGGCATTTATTCAAAGTAGAATGTTAAATACTGCTAAGGGTCCAGCTGTACATTCTTTAAGGGCACAGGCCGATAAGCATTTATATCATACGGAAATGAAGAAAACTCTAGAAAATGTAGAGAATTTAGATATAAAGCAGGGGGAAGTTGTTGAGATACTCTCCGAAGATAATAGAGTAAAGGGTGTAGTACTTAGGGCTGGATCTATATATTATAGTAAGGCTGTTATCTTAGCAACTGGAACATATTTAGGTGGAAAGATTTTCATAGGACAATCAAGCTTCCAAAGTGGTCCAAACGGATTAGCTCCATCCTTAGAGCTGACTGGGAGTTTAAAAAATCTTGGAATTAAGCTCACAAGATTTAAAACGGGAACTCCAGCTAGAGTAGACATGAAGACCTTAGATTTCACTCAAATGGAAGAGCAACCGGGTGACGATGTAATAGTACCTTTTTCATTTATGAATGATGAATTAAGCATGGATCAGATTTCTTGTTGGCTTACTTATACTAATGGGGAAACCCATAGAATTATATACAAAAACCTACATAGATCAGCTATGTATGGTGGACAAATTGAGGGGACTGGACCAAGATATTGTCCATCTATTGAAGATAAAATAGTAAGATTTGCTGATAAAAATAGGCATCAATTATTTATAGAGCCAGAGGGTTTAAATACAAACGAAATGTATGTTCAGGGGATGTCTACAAGCTTACCGGAGGATGTTCAAATAGCTTTTTTAAGTACTATACCGGGACTTGAGAATGTGAAAATCATGAGACCTGCTTATGCCATTGAATACGATTGTATAGATCCAACGGAGTTAAAATTATCCCTTGAATTTAAAAATATTGAAAATTTATTTTCTGCAGGTCAATTTAACGGTTCATCGGGCTATGAAGAAGCTGCTGCCCAGGGATTAATTGCAGGAATAAATGCTGCTTTAAAGATTAAAGGTGAAGAACCATTTATATTAGATAGATCAGAGGCATATATTGGAGTTTTAATAGATGATCTTGTTACTAAGGGCACAAATGAACCCTATAGAATGATGACATCTAGGGCAGAGTATAGGCTAGTACTAAGGCAAGATAATGCTGATCTTAGATTGACAGAAAAGGGATATAAAATTGGATTAGCCAGTGAAGAACGATACAAGAATTACCTCGAAAGAAAAGCAGATATTGAAGAGGAAATGGATAGACTTAAAAGTACAATGGTTAAGCCAAGTGAAGCTAATGAGTTTCTAGAAAGTAATAATAGTTCACAGATTAAGAGTAGTATATCTCTATATGATCTTTTAAAGAGACCAGAGCTAGACTACGGAATGCTAAAGGAAATTGACATAAATAGGCCGGAAAGTATAAAAAGAAATGTAGCAGAGCAATGTAATGTACAAATCAAGTATGAGGGGTATATTACAAAGCAGCTAAGACAAATAGATCAGTTTAAGAAACTTGAGAGTAAGAAGCTATCACCGGATATTGATTACAGCAAGATAGAAGGACTCAGAATAGAAGCAAGACAAAAGTTAGATGAAATAAAGCCTCTTTCTGTTGGTCAGGCTTCTAGGATTTCTGGAGTCTCTCCTGCCGATATATCCGTACTGCTTGTCTTCCTAGAGCAACAAAGAAGAAAGAGGGGGACTGAAAATGAATAATAAAGATATTTTAAAGCAGGGTGGCCAAGAATTGGGCTTAGATATTGATGAGAGAATGATAGATAGATTTATAAAATATAAGGATCTGCTAATTGAGTGGAACAAAAAAATAAATCTAACGGGCATTACAGAGGATAAGGAGATTATGATAAAGCATTTCTTAGACTCCTTAGCATGTATGTTAACCGGGGTTGTAAGAAACGATTCCAAAATCATTGATGTTGGAACAGGTGCGGGGTTTCCAGGAATCCCTCTGAAGGTTTTTAACGAAAATATAGATCTTACTTTATTAGATTCTCTTAATAAAAGAATTAAGTACCTGCAAACGGTATGTGATGAGCTAGAGCTTAGTCAGGTGGAGTTTTTACATGGTAGAGCAGAGGATTATGGAAGGGATAAGGACTATAGAGAAAAGTACGACATTGCTGTTGCCAGGGCTGTAGCCGAATTATCTGTTTTATGCGAATACTGCCTACCCTTTGTTAAAGTAAATGGATACTTTATTGCTCTTAAAGGGCCAAAGGCTCAGGACGAGATTGGCAAGGCAAAAAAGGCCTTAAGTATTTTAGGCGGTGAGATAGTAGATACTTTGAATGTTAATTTACCTTTTAGTGATGCTGGACATAACCTGGTAATTATAAAAAAGACAAAACCAATGCCTAGTAAATATCCAAGAAAAGCTGGAACTCCTACGAAGAAGCCTCTAACTTAGATTTATGAACCTATATAGGCTTCACACACATAAAATTTAGTAAATTAATAAAAAAATAAGCAGGAAGTAAGAGCTTTATGACGAACTAAATAATAGGCAGTATTATTAATAAGGGGACGTGTACAATGGAAAATGTTAGTTTGAAAAATAAGGTTACATATTTATCTATTGAAAGTATCAAGCCAAATCCATATCAGCCTAGGAAATTTTTTAGCCAAGAAAGCCTTGAAGAGCTTTGTTCGTCTATAAAATCATATGGTGTAATTCAACCTATCAGTGTAAGATTAGGTAACGAAGAAGAATATGAATTAGTTGCTGGAGAACGACGTTTAAGAGCTTCAAAATTAGCGGGACTCGATGTAATCCCAGCAATAATCATTGAAATGAGTGATGAAGATAGTGCTGTGGTAGCACTAATTGAAAATCTTCAAAGAGATGATCTTAATTTTATAGAAGAAGCAGAGGGATATTATAGATTAGTTAGTGAACATGGATTTACACAACAGGAACTGGCTGAAAAGGTTGGAAAAAATCAATCTACTATAGCAAATAAGCTAAGAATCTTGAAATTACCTAGTGAAATAAAAGGCATGCTGATAGAGAATAGCTTGACTGAAAGACACGGAAGAGCCTTATTGAAGTTACCTAATGAGGAAACTCAGAAAGAAATATTGGAAATAGTAATTAAAAAAGACTTAAATGTTAAAAAGACTGAGAGGCTTATTAAAGATAAGCTTGAAGAGATAAATGCACCTGAAGAGCAGGAAAGAAGACAGTCGATTAAAAGTTCTTTGAATTTTAGAATATACTTAAATACTTTAAAAAATGCCTATAATGCCATTAGAGACACGGGGCTAGATGCAAAATACAGTCAGGCTGATAAAGGCGATTACATAGAAGTAGTTGTAAAAATACCAAAAAAGAAATAATAGAGTCATAGCCTAGGCTATGACTCATCTTGTTAACAGCCCCAGTCATAGCTTAGGCTATGATTTTTTTTATTGAGGTCGCTTCTCGAAGAAAAATCTGACCAAAACGAAGGGGTTTGATACTATTTCACATAAGATATTTTAAACTTTACCTAGCAGGGTCAGTACACCTATAATTATAAAAGCACTACCGGCTGCAAATTTAAGATAATGGGGTGGAATCAACTTTGTTATATATGTACTTGCTAAAACACCTAATAATGCGCTGAGAACAAGGGCTAGAGATGCTCCAATAAAAACGCCCCAGATAGATTTTGTCTGAGTTGCTAGCAACATTGTTTGAAGCTGTGTCTTATCTCCTAATTCAGCGATAAAAACCATCCAAAAGGAAGTTAGTATTATTCTCCACATGAAAGTTCCTCCTGTAGTCGTACAAATTTGAAGACATCTTTTCTAACACATAGGAAACTATAATCTCGATAGAACTGTGGATAAATATATTTCCGTTATATGTTTTAAAAAAGTTCTTCTTGTGAATATTGATAAAAAATTTTTTAATATACTTATCCACATGTGAATTAGTAAATTCTTTAGATTTTTACTTCTTATTAATGGAGAAATAGTAAATTTTAAGTTTATCCACATCACGATGAAGAAAACCCTAGAGTCTACTTTCATTTGTTAAATTTCAGAGTAATATATCTATATAGAGTTCATATCTTAAAGCTAATTAATAGCTTTCCCTAAACCTCTATAGAAAGTCAATTATACTTATTTTTATTTATTAAAATGAAAAATATGTACAAAACTTTATGAAAAAGGTAATAATATAGGGTCTACATAGTAAAACTTAGTTTATACATGTACAAATACTCAATGGTTTTAGGCGGTTTGGAAATTTATAAATTAAAGTCTTTACTTAAATCCCTATATAGAGCTTTCACAGCAAAACTTAATTTATATAAGTTTAGACTAAAGTATTCTTCAGAGATATTTATAAAAGGCTCTCTCCATTAAATAACTTGAAATATATATAATCACGGATAATTTTTTTAAAAATATATAAATTTAAAGAAGGAATAGTCTGTAAAGAGAAGAAGATATATATTTAGAGATATAGAGTTTTTTATAGTGAAGAAAATATGATTGAGACTTATTATTTTCCTTGAATTTATGAAATAATTAAGAATTATGCGATTTCCTCTGAAACTAAAAGGGAGTGATTAAGATGGGGAAAGCAATAGCCTTGTTTAACCAAAAAGGTGGAGTAGGGAAGACTACTACTAATGTAAACTTAAGTGCTTGCATTGCTATGAAAGGTAAAAAAGTTCTTATAATAGATATTGATCCTCAAGGGAATACAACTAGTGGTTTTGGGATAGATAAGAATAGTACGGAATACGATATTTATGATGCATTGTTGGGGGATGAAGAAGTAAGAAACTGTATTACTAAAACTAAGTACGAAAATATAGATATTATTCCTTCCAATGTTCAATTGGCGGGAGCAGAGATAGAACTTACGGGTATGAAGCAAAGAGAATTTAGATTTACTAGAATTATTGATGAAATTAGGAATGATTACGACTATATTTTTGTAGATTGTCCACCTTCGCTTGGGCTATTAACTATTAACTCATTAACGGGAGTTGATAGTGTAATAATTCCTATACAGTGTGAATATTATGCCCTAGAAGGTGTAAGTCAGCTTATGAATACTATACAATTAATAAAAAAGAATTTAAACCCTTCATTAGAAATTCAGGGTGTAGTTCTGAGCATGTTTGACGGTAGAACAAATCTATCTATTCAAGTAGTTGATGAAGTTAAACGATTTTTTAAAGGCAAAGTGTATAGTACAATCATACCAAGAAATGTTAGGTTAGCAGAAGCTCCCAGTCATGGGATGCCTGTAATAGAATATGATCCAAAGTCCAAAGGAGCTGAAGCATATAGTGAGCTCGCTGAAGAATTTTTAGAATTAGAAGAGGATGTGATTTAATTGGCTAAAGCTAAAAGAGGGCTTGGCAAGGGATTAAATGCTCTTATTCCTCAAAAACTAGAGGAGGAAGTTTTAAAAGACAATAAAGGAACTGATAGAATAGTTTCAATGATAAATATAGATAAGATTAAGCCAAATACTAACCAACCGAGAAAGTATTTTGACAAAGAGAAGATTAAAGATTTAGAGGAATCAATAGTAAGCCATGGTATTATTCAACCTATTATAGTTAGAACCATTAAGAATGGATATGAAATTGTTGCAGGTGAGAGAAGATGGCGTGCGGCAAAAAATGCAGATATAAAAGAGATACCATGCATAATAAAGGATTTGGACAGTGAAAAATTAATGGAATTATCCTTAATAGAAAATCTTCAAAGAGAAGATCTTAATGAAATCGAAGAGGCTTTAGCTTATAAAAGACTTAATGAAGAATTTAAGATGACTCAGGATAAGATTGGAAAGATAGTAGGAAAAAGCAGACCATATATAGCTAATACATTAAGGCTATTAAACTTAAATGATGAAGTAATGCAGATGATCATAGATAGTAAAATATTTGGTGGACATGGAAGAGCACTTCTAAGAATAGATAATATAGATGTACAAAGAAAAACTGCCTTAAGAATAATTAATGATAATCTAACTGTTAGGGAAACAGAAAAATTAGTTAGCCAGATCCTTGATAATTCTAAAAAAATTAATAAGGTACCTAGAAAAACAAAGGATAGCAGTTTAATTTATGTTGAAGACAGATTAAAGGAGCTGCTTGGAACTAAGGTTAATATAGTAAAGGGAAAGAAAAAGGGCAAGATTGAGATAGAATATTATAGTGATGACGATTTAGAAAGAATTGTAGAATTTCTTAATAAGTAACATTTGATATGAAATATATTTAAACGAATAGAGGCCTGTACTTCTGAGGTCTTTTGAACCTATGAGGAACCTTAATATAAGGAGGCCACATAGGTTTAAATATTATTTAAGACATTCATGAGCAATGCAAAACTTTGATGAATAATCAACTCTAAGGATGTTTCACGTGAAACATTAATATATTTTAAAGGAGAAGAAAATAGAAATGGAAAAAGTATTTTATCAAGTAGATGCCTTTACAAATGAGGCTTTTGGAGGAAATCCTGCGGCAGTTGTATTAAATGCCGATAATTTAAGTAAAAATCAAATGCTCAAAATAGCGAGGGAGATGGCTTTATCGGAAACTGCCTTTGTTAAAAAGTCTGATACAAAAGAATATGACTATGAAGTTCGTTTTTTTACGCCAACTGAAGAAGTAGATCTTTGCGGACATGCAACTATAGGAACATTTTCTGTAATGGCTAAAAAAGGTATATTAAAAACCAATAAGAATAAAATTATTGTAAGACAAAAGACTTTAGCGGGAATACTACCAGTTGAAATACATTTTAATAGTGGAAATGTGTCAAGGGTGATGATGACACAAGCAAAGCCTAAATATGTTTTTAAGCTTGAAGAAGTAGATGAAATAGCGAGTATTATGGGAATAAATAGTGATGAAATTGGACTAGATGGATGTGATACCACACCTATGGCTTTCTCAACAGGGCTTCCAGATATTATCTTACCTGTAAAAAATCTTGAGATACTAAAAAAAATAAATCCCGATTTTAGCAAGCTATCTAAATATAGCAAAGACCATGAGGTTGTAGGGGTTCATGCTTTTACCATAAAGGATTATGGGGATCCAGTATTAATATCATGTAGAAATTTTGCTCCAGCATACGGTATTAATGAAGAAGCTGCTACGGGAACATCGAATGGAGCTTTGGCTGCATATCTTATAAAAAATGATATAATAGATATATGTGAAAAAGTAGATTTTATATGTGAACAAGGATATTTTATGGATAGACCTAGCCAAATAGTTGTTGAAGTCACAAAAGACGATAATGATCTTATTATAAAAGTAGGCGGGGAAGCAGTATTAGTTATGGAAGGAAAAATATATTTATAGAACTAAGAAAAGGGAAGTGATAAAGTGATTTATTTAGATAATGCGGCTACATCTTTTCCTAAACCGGAAGAAGTATATAAGGCTGTTGATAAATGCTTAAGAGAATATGGTGCTAATCCAGGAAGATCTGGACATAAATTAGCTTTAAAGGCTGGTAGGTCAATATATGAAACAAGAGAGCTGATATGTAGACTGCTTAATATTGATAATCCTATGCAGATAATTTTCACGAGTAACGCTACGGACTCATTAAATTTGGCAATAAAAGGGGTACTTAAAAAGGGAGATCATGTAATAACTTCAAGTATGGAGCATAACTCACTTATAAGACCAATCAAAACACTAGAGGAAATAGGAGTAGAAAATACTGTTGTTGATTGCTCTAAAGAAGGTTTTATTAAGGTTGAGGACATTAAAAAAGCAATAAAGAAAAACACTAGACTAATTGCTATTACTCATGCTTCAAACGTAACAGGGACAATAATGCCTATAGAAAAAATTGGGAAATTAGCTAAGGAGAATGACATACTTTTACTTGTGGACGCAGCTCAAACTGCAGGTGTCTATGATATAGACGTAAAAAGTATGAATATTGATTTGCTAGCCTTCCCAGGCCATAAAGGTTTAATGGGGCCACAGGGAACGGGGGCATTATATATTAGAGAAGGAATTGAACTAAGGCAAATGAAAGAGGGGGGAACTGGCAGCAAGTCGGAATCCCTATTACAACCTGAGATAGTTCCAGATAGATATGAAAGCGGAACGCCAAACACCCCAGGAATAGTAGCTATGGGTGCAGGAATAAAGTTTATTCTTGAAACAGGTATAGAGAAGATTAGAAAGCATGAAGAAGAATTGACAGAGTATATGTTAAATGAACTGAAAACAATTAAACAGGTAAAAATCTATGGATCTAAGGATTCTAAAAAGCAGGCTTCAGTAATTTCTCTTAATATTGGAGACTTAGATTCATCTGAGGTTAGCTATATACTAGATCAAGCCTTTGATATAGCAGTAAGATCTGGATTACACTGCGCACCATTGGCACATAAGACCTTAGGTACATTTGAGCAGGGGACGGTAAGGTTTAGTATTGGATACTTCAATAAAAGAAAAGATGTTGAAGATGCTATAGCAGCGATAAAGAAAATATGTGATGAAATGGAATAAGATATTAGTTAAACCGTCTATTTAATTCTTCAAGCGAGGGGATATTAATATTTCATTTTCGTTCATGCAATGAACCTGTTTTTCTATATGTTTTAAGGGAGAAAACAGATTCATTGAAATCACTAAAATGAAATATTAATATCCCCTTTAGTATTTGAAGTTTCTATTTTAATAGCTATGAGAGTTAACTACTAAAGAAAAATAAATAATCTGGAATATAGAAGTCCTAGTAGAAATGTTAGTCTATACATATCCAAAATTTCATAGGAAATTTTGATTATTTGCATATATATAAACTAATCTGGATTGAGATTTATTAGGAACTATCTATAAGAGAGGATATTATGAAGAAATATCTTTTTATAGTGAATCCGGTTGCAGGAAAAGGAAGAACATTGGAGCTGATTCCTAAAATAAAAGAAAGCTTTGATAGAGAAAAAATAGATTATGAGATAAGCATAACTGAGAAAAAAGGAGAAGCGGAGAAACTAGCTGAGGAAGGAATACAAAGGGGCTTTAATTATATAATTTCCGTCGGCGGAGATGGAACTACTTATGAGGTAGTAAACGGTATTAGAGATAAAAAGGTAATACTTGGAATACTGCCAGCGGGAACGGGTAATGATTTTGCTAGAATGATAAAGATGCCAAGAGATTATGATGAAATGCTTGAAACAATTATGTATGCAAGGACAAAAAGAATAGATGTTGGAAAGGTTAATGACAGGTATTTCTTAAATTGCTCAAGTGTTGGAATAGATGCAGAAATAGTCAGGGAAACGGAAGGTATAAAAAAATATATTTCAGGGACGTCGGCATATTTATTAGGAGTTTTAAAGACCCTTATAGGATATAAAAGCAAAGAGATAGAAGTACAGATTGATGAAAGTGTAATTAAAAGAAATATTGAACTTATAGCCGTGGGTAATGGAAAATATTATGGTGGCGGTATGAAAATAAATCCTAAAGCTGACTTAGAGGATGGAGTATTAGATATTTGCTTGGTTAACAAAATGTCAAAAGCAAAATTTGCATCACTTTTTCTTACGGTATTTAAAGGCAATCATGTAAAAATTAAAGAGGTAGAAACATTTAGCGGAAAAGAAATTAAGATATATGGAGATGAATCACTATTGTTAAACGTTGATGGTGATATAATTGGAACTATACCTGCTGAGATTAAGGTAGAAAAAGCGGCTTTAGATGTAATTGTTCCAGAAGTTAAGTAAATCTTGAATAATTTATGCACCCCCTAGAAAAAATAATTTTAGGAGGTGTTTTCTTAATGAAAAAGAATATAGTACTTAACAACGTTCCAAGCCATATTAAAGAGGGGCTTGTTGAAAGGGGTTATAATGTAGTAGATGGTTCATATGAAGGATATGTAGATACAATACTATACAATAGCGACGAGGGATCTTTAAGCTATCTAAATATGTTTGATAATGTTATAGACATGACCAATGGGGCATTTATAGTAGATATAAAAGAGAAAACCCCAGATGAGATAGTGAGTATGATAGAGAATAGAAGCTATACATCGTTGTTTTAAATAAAAACTAAGGGGCATCAAACTCCTTCATTTTAATCAAATTTCTCTTTGAGAAATAACCTCAAAAAGAAGAGCAGCTAACTTAAGTTAAACTGCTCGTTTTCTTTTTTATTTTGCTTTTGAAATTTCCAAAGACCAAAGTAGACTGCACTGGAAATAGTCTCTGCCATATTCATAACTAAGCTAAGCCTAGTATTTTGCAGGACTATGTACTCCATAAATCCTCCTAGATTAACTATACCGGTTATATGTATATCTCCAACTGGTGGAAGATTTTTCTTGACGCCTGCCCCTGGCTTTATAGGACCATCGCAAACAGTAAGGTAACCAACCCTGTCCACTTTCCCAAGACATGCATCTATAGCCACTATAAATGGCTTTTTATGTGATGATTGTATTTTATTTATGTGGTCTTCTAAGTTTTTAGCATGAACAGGGTCATCCAATGTACCATAAACGTGGACATTCTCAAATCTAGATAAAACTTTTTTCATTTTATATCCAGTTAAAGGACCTAGGGAATCACCGGTTGATCTATCTGTACCAATACATAATATAATAATTTCATCATGGTCATTAGTATAAAAGTCCTTTAAGTGTGACAAAAACATGTTTGAAAAATTTGAAGTGGCAAGAGGACTTTTAATATTGATAGTATTTTTTGAAAGATTTGAAGTCAAGTTCAAGACAAAACACCTTCCTTAATCTACACAATGTAATGGATATAAATGCTATAATACATTGTTTATTGTTGTTTTCCCCTGAATTATTCACAAAAAATTTAAAATTCGACTTGATGCCTTTTCAAACTTTTTATGGGTAATCTGGGTTTACAAAAAGTTTTCCCCGCATGAAGAAAAAAATACATGAAAATACTGTTTGTATAATAGATATGACTTTTGATTAACATATATGAGTAAATTTTTTGATTGATGAACTAATCAATTTATAGTAAGATAAAACCAACAAATTAGGAGAGTAGGAGGTGTGACTATTGCCTACAGTAGAGTTATTAAATAAAAATCAACGGGTTTATGATGCTTGGCAGCAGTTTGTTACAGATGGGAAGCTTAGAAAACATTCTTTAAATGATTTTGTTGCTGATTCATGGTCAAGAAGTAGAGACCACGGAGTTGACCCTTTTACAGAAAAGGTAGAGGTGGAACTCAGTGAAGAGGAAATAGATAAGAGATATGAAGAGTTTATGAATCTGTTAAAAAGAGCTAAGCCCTTTATGAATAGTTTATACAAGATCGTTGGAAGCTCTGGCCTATTGGTTAGATTGACGGATAAAGATGGATATGTACTTGAATGTATTGGAGATAAGGAGTTAGGATTAAAATATGGAAGTTTAAATATATATAGGGGTTGTAATGTAAAGGAAGAAGTAATTGGAACTAATGCTATTGGTACAGCACTTTATACAGGAAATCCAGTTCAAATAATTGGAGCAGAGCATTTTTGTAAACAATATCATGGTTGGAGTTCTTCAGCTTGTCCCATTAGGAACGATAAGGAAGAAATATTGGGAATTCTCAGTATGACGGGACCATGTGAAAAGGTTCATCCTCATACATTAGGAATGGTTGTGGCGGCAGCTGAGGCTATTGAAAACGAGCTTCAGCTCGAACTGATAAATAAGCAATTGAAAATTGCTAATGATCACTTTTATGCAATAATGGATTCAATATCTGAGGGTCTAATATGTGTAAATAATGAGGGAATAGTAACGGATATAAATTTATTTGCAAGAAAGCTTTTATCCTTAAAAGAAGAGGATATTATGGGAAAGAGTATAAATACTATATTGTGTAAGGAATACAGGAACAGAATAGTTAGAGCAGTAAAAAGAGGCAGAAAGTATGAAGAAGAGGAGATTAGTTTTAGTCTAAACAAGAGAAAAAAAATATTATGTATAGCTACTATAACCCCAATTTACGATCATATTACAAGTAAACTTGAGGGAGTAGTTATAACCTTTAAAGAAGCAAAGGTTATACATAATCTTATAAATAAAATAGTAGGAGCGGAAGCAAGATTTTCATTTAGCGATATTTTAGGGAATAGTGAAACTATTAAAGATGCTATAAAATTAGCAAAAAAATGTGCAAGGCATAGTACCACGGTATTGCTTCAAGGAGAAAGTGGTACTGGTAAAGAATTATTTGCACAATCTATACATAATACTAGCTCGAGGAGAGATAAACCATTTATATTTCTAAATTGTGGAGCTATTCCTAGAGAGCTTGTAGCAAGTGAATTATTTGGATATGTTGAAGGGGCATTTACAGGAGCAAAAAGAGGAGGTCATCCAGGAAAGTTTGAACTTGCCGATGGAGGAACTATATTTTTAGATGAGATAGGAGATATGCCATTAGATGCCCAAACAAATCTCTTAAGAGTACTGGAAACAAGACAGGTAGTTAGGGTAGGCGGACATGAAGTAATTCCAGTAGATGTTAGGGTTATAGCTGCAACTCATAAGGATTTAGAAAGAGAATTTGAGCTTGGAAACTTTAGACAGGACCTATATTATAGGTTGAATGTTATGCCTATCAAAATTCCTCCACTAAGGGAAAGAAAGGAAGATATAAAGCTATTTATAGATTATTTTATAAATAAATATACTGATAAAATGAATAAAGAAATAAAAGATATAAATGATAGTTTTTATAGAGGGATGACCAGCTATAATTGGCCTGGCAACGTAAGAGAGCTTCAGAATGTAATGCAGCATGTAATAAATATAATAGAAAAGGATGATGTTCTAAGTTACAAACATCTACCAAACTATATGAAACCAAGTAATCTTACAAAATCATTAGGTATAAGTGACAAGCTTCTTTCTTTAGAAGATGTTGAAAAGATCACGATAGAAAAAACCATCAGAGAAGTTGAGGGAAATATAGCCTTGGCATCTAGAATTTTAGGTATTAGTAGGAGTTCGTTGTATAGGAAAATATATAAATATGAGTTAGAATATGTTCTAAAATAGATCACGTGTTTTAAAATGAAACACAAAAGGACTTGCTATTTATAGCGAAGTGTATCAAAACAAAACACATTTATAGAAAAGAGGATTGTTAAGAATTAGCAATCCTCTTTTTTTTCGTGTGAAATAAATTTATAGTAAGTAAAATTAAGTCATACAGAAAACAATAATATAAACTGGCACGAAAATTGCATCGGTAATGATTAGAAATATTTAAGAAGAAAAATATAATAGTATGTGGAAAATTTCTAGTAAAACGAAATTTATACTTACATAAATACTCAGCATTTCTGGAAGTTTTGAAGTAGTATAAATTAAAGTCTTTACTGGAATTTCTATGTCTTTAAATATGGAGGTAGAAATGGATAGAAAGGTATATTTTTTCAAAAGCTTAATGTTATATTTTCTATTTTGGATTATTCTAGCAGAAAAGATAGACTTTCAAGTTATAACAATTGGAATAATTGTTACTGGAGCAATAAGTCTATATAATCTTGAAAATAAAAAGGAAGGTTACAAGGGAAAACGTTTACTACAATTCGAAAAATTCAAACTACTTACTCGCTATGTAATTTTACTAATAAAAGAAGTCATAATAGCAAGCTTTCAAGTAGCAAAGATAGTACTAGCTAAGAAGTTGGATATTAGCCCAAGTGTTATAACCTTTAAAACGAGGCTAAAAAGTGATTTGTCAAAAACGATTTTAGCAAATTCTATTACACTTACTCCTGGAACCTTGACTATAGAGGTAACTAATGATGAGTTTACAGTTCATTGTATTACAAAGGATCAAATCAATGATGTTGTGGAATCGAAGTTTGAGGATTTACTTTTAAAGATAGAGGAGCAATGATAATGATAGATGGATTACTGATTTTTTCTACGGTGTTTTTATCTTTAACAATTATATTATGTACTATTAGAGCTGTAAAAGGACCTAGTCCTGCAGATAGACTTATAGCCATAAACGTTATTGGCACAAAGACAGTGGTACTTATGTCTATAATCTCCTATATATTAAAAGAATCATATTTTTTAGATGTTGTACTTGTGTATGCACTTATTAGTTTTATAGCTTCTATTGTTATTTCAAAAAATATAGAAGGTAATAGGAGGTAAGGTCTATGAGGGTGATACTTATATGGATTTCTCTAACAGGAGGACTGTTTTTCCTACTGGTTGGAACTATAGGATTATTAAGACTTCCAGATATATATACTAGAGCCCATAGTGCGGCAAAGTGTGATACATTAGGGGCAATATTATGTTTATTTGCACTAATATTGTATGGTGGTTGGAATTTTTCAAGTTTAAAAATTCTACTAACAATAGTTTTTTTATGGATAACAGCACCTACAGCGACCCATTTAATTGCAAAGGCCAGCTATCGGGGAGATAGGAAAAAAAATTAACGGAGTGAAAGATAATGAAGTTATTTAGTATATTGATGCTTGTATTTTTGATAGGTTCATCTATCGCAGTATCTGCAATAAAAAATTTACTTGGTGCCATCATAGTATTCATGGTATACAGCCTTGTTATGGCAATTTTATGGCAGCAGCTTAATGCGCCGGATTTAGCTATAACTGAAGCAGCAGTAGGTGCAGGAATAACGACTCTTTTATTTGTACTTACATTAAAGAGAATTAGAGGTGACAAATAGATGAAGAAGTTAGCTTCAATTATTTTAACTTTAATGATTATAGCAATGCTTTTAATGGGAGTAAGCGAACTTCCAAGCCATGGCAAAGAGAATAAACCCGTAAACAATTATGTATCTGAGAGATATATAGAGAAAGCAGTAGAGGATACTGGGGCACTAAATATAGTTACTGGGATTATCTTAGACTATAGAGCATTTGATACATTTGGTGAGGCAACGGTATTATTCACTGGAGTAATTGCTGTTCTAATTGTACTGAAAAATGATAAGGAAGAAGAGTGTTAGTAAAATAGGGGTGTTTAAAATGAGCAACATAATTTTAGTTGAAATAGGGAAAATCATAATACCTTTCATTCAGGTATTTGGTGTATATATTATCTTTTTCGGTCATCTATCACCGGGAGGTGGTTTTGCCGGTGGAACTGTCATAGGTGCGAGCTTGATTTTAAGCAGGATTATATTTGGGCAGGAAACTGTAAGAGAGAAGCTTGGCTATGAAAGGCTTATGAAATTGATTTGTGGATCTTTAATATTCTACGGGGTATTAAAAGGATATTCCTTCATAACAGGTGGAGCACACATACATGCACCTCAGTTGCCCCTTGGAAATCCTGGAGATGTATTATCAGGAGGGTATCTTCTTCCGCTCAATATCGCTGTAGGAATAGTTGTGACAGTTACTATATACATTTTATTTAGTTTGTTTTATGAAGGAGAAGTATAGCCTATGGAAAAATTATTAGTTAATTATTTTGAAACGGCATCAATTATATTGTTTGGAGTAGGCTTTGTTACCCTATTACTACACAGTAATCTAATAAAGAAAATTATTGGAATGAATATAATGGATACTGCAATATTTCTATTTTTCATATCAAAGGGTTATATACATGGAAAGGAAGCCCCGATAATAAGAGGAGTTCATAAAGGGGTAGGAGGATACGTTAACCCAGTACCATCTGCACTTATGCTTACAGGAATAGTAGTAGCTGTTAGTATAACAGCCTTTGCTTTAGCCTTAACTGTTAAGCTTCATGAGAAGTATGGAACTGTAGAACTAGACGAAATTATGAAGATAAGGGGTGAATAAAGTGGATATAGTTAAAAATCTTCCTCTTGTAATTATGTTGATTTTATTTATTGGTTCATTTGCTATGCCGCTAATTAAGAAGAAGGAATTTGTTAAACCTTTTAGTCTTATTACAATGGGAATTTCAGCGATTCTATCATTAATAATATTAGTTCATGTAAATGGGAACGGATCGTTCTTATATAGAGTAGGCCACTTTGATTCTCCTTGGGGAATAGAGCTGAATATAGGAATCTTAGAGGCTATAATGTCGCTATTATTCACGACTATAGCATTTTTAATACTCTGGTATTCTACTTATAATATCGAAAAGGAAGTAAAGGATGGAAAGATACCATTATACTATACTCTATGTAATGTATTAGTAGGAGCACTTATCGGTATAGTATATACAAATGATTTGTTTAACGCCTTTGTTTTCATAGAAATAAGCACCATAGCGGCCTGCGGAATAGTAGTAATAAAGGATAAGAAGGAGAATATAAAGGCAGCACTTAAATATTTGATATTGAGCAGTTTGGGATCGGGTCTAGTGCTAATGGCAATTGCCTTTGTATATTCAATAACTGGAAATCTAAACATGACCTTTATTAACGAAGAGATTGTTAAGGTGTTCATGTCATATAAAAATAGTGTATTAATAGCCCTTGGCTTATTTACAGTAGGACTTGGAATAAAGAGTGCAATGTTTCCTATGCACGTGTGGCTTCCAGATGCCCATTCAAGTGCACCTGCCAGCTCAAGTGCTATTCTTTCAGGGTTAGTTCTTAAGGCATATGTAATTTTATATATAAAGATTTTATATAGGATGTTTGGTTTAGAGATAATCAATGAATTTAAAGTGTTGTTATTCATTGTCTTGATACTTGGTAGCTTGGGTATGATATTTGGTTCGGTATCAGCAATACTACAAAAAGATATAAAGAGAGTAGTAGCATATTCGAGTGTAGCACAAATGGGGTACGTATTCTTTGGAATAGGGCTTGGTAATACCCTTGGACTAGTAGCCTCTGTTTTTCATATATTGAATCAT
Organism: Wukongibacter baidiensis; assembly: GCF_050888315.1. Taxonomy (NCBI): domain Bacteria; kingdom Bacillati; phylum Bacillota; class Clostridia; order Peptostreptococcales; family Caminicellaceae; genus Wukongibacter; species Wukongibacter baidiensis. The sequence goes on along the minus strand of NZ_CP138202.1, from coordinate 3,573,840 downwards.
GCTTTTGTAAAGTCTGCATTGTTCTTAGTTGTAGGTTCGATGATTGAAAAAACTGGTCAGAAAAAGCTTTCAGGGCTTAAGGGAATAGGTAAAGAAATGCCTATAACCCTTGGAATATTTACTCTTGGAGCGCTGTCTATGGTGGGTATACCTATTCTACCGGGCTTTATAAGTAAATTTAATTTTGCAATAGCTAGTATTGAAGGTGGAAAGAGCATATTTGTAATAGTAATACTTCTAAGTAGTTTGTTAAATGCTTTATACTATTTCCCAATAGTTATTAATGGCTTTTTCGGTGAAGAGAATCTAAAGGGAAAAGTATCAAGAGCTAAGGAAAAATCAATAAAAGAGCTATTACCGATATTGATTTTAGTTATGGGTGCATTATACTTAGGAATTGCATCCAATAGAATAATTGATTTTATAGGGAAGGCGTTCCTATAATACAACTTGTGGAGGTAAAAAGGTTTGAAAAACTCTTTGATACTTGTTCCAATATTGTTTCCTCAAATAGCGGCACTTGCTATGGGGATTATAAAATTTAATAACGATAAGAAAAGGAATATATATATAGGGATTACAGTGGCATTAAATCTTGTATTTATGGCTACTCTGTTATTCATAAATAGGCCTATGGAATTTCACCTTATTAAGATAAATAATCTTTTAGATATATACTTTAAGCTTGATAAGCTAGGAATTCTATTTGGGTTATTAGCATCAACATTATGGATATTTACAGCATTCTATTCCTTCACATATATGACCCATGAAGGCAAGGAAAAAAGATTCTTTTTATACTTTATGCTGACACTGGGTGTGACAGTGGGTATAGCATTTTCAGGAAACCTATTTACCTTGTATATCTTCTATGAGTATTTAACCTTGGCTACATTTCCACTTGTAATACACAATGGTAGCAAGGAAGCATTAAGGACAGGCAGGAAATATCTCATATATTCCTTTGGAGGGGCTACCTTAGCACTGCTTGGGATGATACTTCTGTTTAGCTTAACAAATAGTCTAACATTTATGGAGTATGGAGTGCTTCAGAGTTTTAATTTAGACAGTAAGAACTTAATGCTAGCAATATATATGATAATGTTTATTGGATTTGGAGTAAAGGCAGCACTGGTTCCTCTTCATTCATGGCTTCCTGCTGCAATGGTAGCTCCAACTCCAGTTAGTTCATTACTACATGCAGTGGCTGTTGTAAAGTCTGGGATATTTGCACTAATTAGGCTAAGTTATTTTATATTTGGAGCAGATGTCCTCTATAAAATTCGAGGAAATTACTTTATAAGTATACTGGTTATACTAACTATATTAATGGGATCGTTACTTGCATTGCATCAGGATAACTTGAAAAAGAGGTTGGCCTATTCTACGGTAAGTCAGCTTGGATATATACTGCTAGGAATAGTGCTACTTAATCAAGAAGCACTAACAGGCGGACTATTACATCTAGTTAATCATGCAGTAATAAAGATAACATTGTTTTTCTGTGTTGGAGCAATCTACTTTATGACTGGAAAGAAGTATATCCATGAGATAAAGGGGATAGGTAGGGAAATGCCAATAACAATGTGGTGCTTTGCTATATCATCTATATCCTTAATAGGGATACCTCCAACAAATGGATTTGTAAGTAAATGGTATCTAGCAATAGGAGGACTTTCAGAGAACAAGGTCTTATTTGTGGTAATATTACTCCTCAGTGCTCTTCTGACGGCAGGATATTTATTACCAATAGTAATTACGGCCTTCTTTCCTGGTGAAGAAAAAACCATAGTAAAAAAGGAACCGCCTTTACCTATGCTTGTACCAATAATAACATTAACAGGAATAGTTATTGCTTTAGGGCTTTTTCCAAATATAGTGCTTCATTTCATTCAAGAGATTGTTAGAGGAATAGTGTAATGAGGGGAGGAGTAAAATGATTTATAAGAGTATGCTTTTAGTTATTTTGCTTTTGCCTATGATTGGTTCGCTAATAGGCTGGTTAATAGGTAGAAAGAGTGAAAAATATAGAGATACATTTAATATCCTGTTAACAGCAGTGGAACTATTAATTGTTAGTTTAATGTTCAAAGAGATTCAGGTAGAGCCAGTCGATCTGTTTATTCCCGATATAATGGGGACAGGACTATCCTTAAAACTGGATATTTTTAGATATATATTTGTTTGGGTCACGGCCTTTATATGGTTTTTGACCACTATATATTCAGCCCAATATCTAATAAAGTATAAAAAAAGAAATAGATACTATGCATTTTTTATGCTTACCCTTGGAAGTACCATAGGAATATTTCTATCGGAAAATCTAATTAATCTTTTTACATTTTTTGAGATAATGTCATTTACATCATATGTACTTGTAATCCACGATGAAGATGAGTATGCTCACGACGCAGGAAAGTCATATATTTCTATGGCAATAATAGGTGGGCTAGTGCTACTTATGGGATTATTCCTAATGTATGACTATCTGGGCACCGTTGATATAAGTTTATTATCCCATTCGATGAAGAATCTAGGGAATATAAAATATCTAATTTCTGCATTATTAATAATAGGATTTGGAGTAAAGGCAAGTATAGTGCCGCTACATGTATGGCTTCCAAAGGCCCACCCAGCAGCACCAACACCTGCAAGTGCTGTTTTATCAGGAATATTAGTTAAGACCGGTATTTTCGGGATAATAATAGTAGTAGCTATTATTATGAAGGGAGATATTCCCCTTTCTACAGTGATTATTATCCTTGGTTTTATAAATATGTTTCTAGGCGGATTTTTAGCGATGTTTCAGAGGAATATTAAAAGAATCCTCGCCTATAGCAGCATGAGTCAAGTAGGTTACATTTTAGTTGGTCTTGGTCTTATAGGGCTTTTAAAGGATCATAATGCCATAGCAGTTTATGCAACGCTATATCATATATTCAATCACGCCCTATTTAAGGTACTATTATTCCTATGTGCAGGAGTAATATATATGATATTACATGAACTTAGTATAAATGCTATAAGAGGCTTTGGAAAACATAAAACCATACTTAAAGTGTTATTCTTAATAGGGTTGTTTGCGATAATAGGAATGCCTGGCTTTAATGGATTCATTAGTAAAACTCTTTTACATGAAGCCTTGTCAGAGGCTCATCACATGTACAAAACTAGATGGTTTGATATAGCTGAAGTAATATTTACTATAAGTAGCAGCTTTACAGTAGCTTATTTACTTAAAATATTTATTACCGTATTTATGGAAGAAAGTGAAGAGTATAAAGGGCAGTATAAGCATCATCTAAAGAAAAGAGCAATAGTTCCAATGGTGATATTAAGTGTTGTAGTAATATTTATAGGGCTTAGACCTAATGTTATGTTGAAAGTACTTGAAGGAACCATGGAGGTATTTAAAGCACATGGTGAAGTAAAGCCTCACTTTTATGATTTTAAGAACATTAAGAGTTCAATGTTTACTATAGGCTATGGATCTATAATATACTTTGGATTTATAAGGAATTATCTAAGAAGAAGAGAAAATGGTCGACCAATATACTTTAATCCTTCTTTAAAATGGATTAACTTAGAAAGGCATATTTATATACCCGTTGGAAGATTTCTATATAGATCTAGCTCAGTAATATTTAAAGTAATCGATAGAGGTATAATTAACCTAGTAATGTATCTAACTAATAGTTTAAAATCATTAAGTAGAATTAAAGTAAAGAAGCCTACAATAGCTATAGCGGACTTAAAGATTAAAAAACCTACAATGGCTATAGCAGACTTAAAGATTAAGAAACCCGAGGACTTTACAAAAAGATTTACAAACGTAAATCAAAGCAAAGAATTTGTAACCTTTATGGATGTAATAACAGTTCTAAGACGCAATTTGAATAGTTTAATGTATGCGGTATTTATACTTGCTATAATGCTTATAGTTGTTTTGGGGATGTTAGTGTTTTAAAGGTAGGCCAATAAAGATAGAGGTGTATCAGAATGAGGCTGTGCTCATAGAATTGACTTATGAGACAGCCTCTTTTTATTGAGAATGATCTTCAAATATTTCATAAATAGAATCCGGATCTATACTATTAAGTATAAGAATAGATACAGCTATAGATAAAAATTCACGAGGGGTAAGAGTAGAACTAGTATTGTTATCATGGCTGGATTTGTCTGACGAATTATTTTTATCGGTGTATATAGTGTTATTATCTACATTAGACTTACCTTCAATATTGCCTTCAGGGATTAAATTACATTTATTGCTACAAAGAAGAGGACCTCCTGTACCTAAGCAACATGGTTTTATATATACCTCTTGGTTTTGTAATATTTGAATTTCAAGTCTTACAGACATATTATCATCTAGTTCAATAATTTCGCTTATGGCAAAAGCTTCAGACGGTGTAAAGTACGTCTTTTTATATATGTATTTACATTGTTCGGCAATAACGCTCTTAACTAATTCGCAGAAGCTTTTTTTATTAAAGAATTCTTCTGATATCTTATTAAGATGGGATAATGTAGTCCATTTTAATGAATCATCTCCATTAGTAAAAATTAATTCACTATTCTTTTTACTAGGTTTTATGCTAGAGGAAACATAATTAACATCAGCTAAAGTTGTAGAACCATTTAACTCTACATTTGTTGTGCACTCAAAGGGGACACATGCTAAACAATGTTTTGAATTACCACATATTTTTGCATTCTTAGAGTTATTGCTTGAAGAGTAATAAATGTTCTTACGGACAAGACCTTTAATGAACAGAACATTGGCACCTTCCAACAATCTACAATCTGTAATAACAATCTTGTTTTCTATTGAATCAATGCTATTTACTTTATCGGGTAATTTTATCAAAGAGCCCAAATAAAATTCTATTACATGTGTAGCAAGCAATACAGGAATATCTGATACAACACCAGATGCTACTGTATTTGATTCTGTAGGGATATTTGTACAGTTGTTTAATAGATTGCACTTAGTCTCAACACAGAGTCCTTCACAACAATTCTTAGTAGTCAATTTAGTCACCTCCTTCTTTAAACTAGAGTATTCATATAAAGTAAAATACAAATTTTCTATATAATATAAAATATGAAAATAGCAAAACATTAGTTCACGGAGTTGAATAGAAAAAATACATAAACTAGGAAAAACTTAGGCTCATGAGAAAAGTCCAATATACATGTGACTTGGACTTTTGCTCAAAGCCTACTACTCTATTAATGACATTAATAACCTAAGATTATCTAGAAAAATCTAGATAATCTTAAAGGATTAAAATCTTTTTCTAAACTATACAGAACCAATTTCTACTTGACGCTTTTGTAAAATCTTAAGAGTGATATATATAACCATTTTCTCTTCTATCTTTTTAAACTCTCTTTCCTCAAATGGAGATGGTTCATAAATAGGCTTACGATTTAAAAATTCATCAAATTCAACAATTCTAGAACTAATTATTTCGCAGAATGGAAGTTCATTTAGATATTCTGTAGTTATCTGATTGAATTCTGAGAAGTCACCGGATAGTAGTTTTTCCTTTTCAGGGAAATCTCCAGGTAAGTCATCTTTTTTGAAGTATTCAAACTGAGATTTAGTATTAAATACTATGTCTGCTGGGTCCGTTCCATTAAACTCTACTGCTGTTGTACATTCAAATGGTACATCTACGGTACAATGACGAAGGTCTCCACATACACCTTCGTAATTAGAACAATCTCTTGTAGAATAGTCTATATTCTTACGAACAAAGCCCTTAATAAATAGTATATTGGTGTTCTGTAAAAGTCTACATTGAGTTATCTTAAGTCTTTTCTTAATGTCCTTGATTTCAAGTGCAGGTTCAGGAAGCTTAATGAATGAACTAACATTAACTTGAACAGTAAGTTCTGCTAAAACAACAGGTATCTTCGCTACTACACCAGTTGTAATTGGATTTATATCGACAGGATTATTCTCACAGTTTTCTAATGTATTGCCCTTAACCTTTACACAACGTCCGCAAGATCCATTATCTAATTGAGTTGCACTTACATCAGTAGTTTGACCGAAAGCATCGTTAGACATAAAATCTACTCCTTCTTATATTTTTGGAAAAAGAAAAAATGCTTTTCCCTATTTCCAGTTACATCATATTCAGCTGTCCAAACTTTGTGACTGATTTTCAAGAAATTTTTTTATTGGACGTAGTAAAAAACTTTGATTACGGCCAAATTAATGATAGAAATGAAGGGTAAATAGAACTTATAGAGAAATAATGTAGGGTTACTATTGTTTAAATAGATGAGGCAATTGCATAATTCTAACTTGGCAGAATTGCATATGCGAATATCATCCTTAATTTAATTCTTTAAAATAGAGCATATTTTGGTGATATAGCCTTAGGGTTTTTAAGACCATATATAGTAGAAAGTTTTTTTAGATGGTAATTATGCAATTTGTTCAGATAAAAATTGAAGTTAAAGGTAAGTAACTTTAAGATTTAATAAATTAGATTAAGTTAAAGTTATAACGTATAATATTAAATGTAATAGAATTAAGGAGGAACTACATTGATTGAAACAAAAGCTATAGTTGGAAAGAAGTATGAACACTATAAAGGTGGTCTTTATAAGATTACAAATATTGCAACCCACACAGAAACAGAAGAAGTCTTAGTTATATACAAAGGAATAGAAAGTAATAAAACGTGGGCTAGGCCAAAGAATATGTTTGAGGATACTGTGGAAATTGATGGGAAAATTATTAATAGGTTTCGACAATTGGATTAAGACAAGCTTTACCCTCGATTTGAGTAACAAATAGTATTTTTATATAATATAATTTATATTGAGGAATAATTACGTCTATATTAAAGATTAAAGGAATTATAAAAGTAGGATAGATGAGGTGTTATTTTATGAAACGTATAGTAATGACTGGTGGAGGAACAGCTGGACATGTTACTCCAAACATTGCCCTTATACCGAGGCTAAAGGAGTTAGGATATGATATACAGTATATAGGTACGGAAAATGGTATAGAGCGAAAATTGATTGAAAAGGAAGGAATTCCTTATCATATAGTTAATGCTGGAAAGCTTAGAAGATATTTTGATATGAAGAATTTTACAGATACTTTTAAAATTACCCAAGGCTTAATGCAATCCTTAGCAATAATTAATAAGCTAAAACCTAATATTGTTTTTAGTAAGGGTGGATTTGTTTCATCACCGGTTGTATGGGCTGCATGGATGAATAGAACGCCTATAGTAATCCACGAATCTGATATGACTCCTGGATTGGCAAATAAGATAGCTCTTCCATTTGCTAGAAAGATATGTTATACCTTTCCAGAGACAGAAAAGTATATCTCAAAGGAGAAGAGTGTACTTACTGGTATACCCGTTCGTGCAAGTTTGTTTGCTGGAGAAAAATTAGCAGGAAAAAAAATCTGTGGGTTTGACAATGATAAGCCTGTAATCCTTATTATAGGAGGAAGTTTAGGTTCACAGGTGATAAATAAGACGATTAGAGGCTCATTAAAGTCAATTTTAAATAGGTTCCAAGTCTGCCATTTATGCGGAAAAGGAAACATAGATAAGAATTACGAAGGAATGAAGGGATATAAACAATTTGAGTACGTAAGGGAAGAATTGGCTGATCTATTTGCCATGGCGGATCTAATTATCTCTAGAGCAGGAGCAACAGCACTTTATGAAATACTCGCCCTTAGAAAGCCAAATATATTAATTCCATTATCTAAAAAAGCAAGTCGTGGAGATCAGATATTAAATGCTGGCTCATTTAAAAAGCAAGGCCTTAGCCATGTTATCATGGAGGAGGAATTAGATAAAGAGTCGATTTTACAAGGTATAGATAAGGTATACGAAGGTAGGGATAGCTATATTAAGGCTATGAGCTCTAATAAGGCAGGGAATGGTATTGATGAGGTAATAAAGGTAATAAAGAGTTGTAGTAAATAAAGACATTGTAAAACAGCCTATATCTTAACTTTATTTGTAGTTAAGGTATAGGCTATTTTAATATTTTATCATTAAATGTAATAATTTACAGGAGATTAATAATCTTTGGAGAAATATTGTAATGCGAGATGTAAAGTAAGCTAAGGATTGATATTTTTTTGATATAAGATAATGGACATTTTTAAATTGGGGGGAGTAGTATGAGTACAATTAGAAAATTAACAGAGAAGGATATCGAGGATTTTGTAGAAATTTCCGCCAATGCATATTGTGGTTTTGGGACATTAGAACAGATGCGTAAGGCATATAGAGAATTTTTTCCTATAGTAGTAAATGAACTTGAGGATGATGATTTATTTGGATTATGTAGAGAAGAAAAACTGCATGGAGGCATGAGACTAATTGACTATAAAATGAAGCTATTATCAACGAAGGCAGCAGTTGGAGGTATAGGTTGCGTGGCAGTCGACTTAGTTCATAAGAAAGAGAAAGTTGCTAAAGAGCTTATGGAATTTGCCTGCAAGTATTTTAGAGAAAAGGGCATGAGTATGGCGGCACTATATCCCTTTAGAGTAGATTTTTATAAGAATATGGGATTTGGTTATGGTGTAGAGCGTAGGCAGTACAAGATAGAGCCAAAATATTTTCCAAAGGACAGCTCAAAGAAACATATAACATACCTAAATGAAGAGAGTAAGGATGATATTTTAGATTGTTACAATAGCTTTTTAGAAAAGAACAATGGAATGATGGAAAAGACGGAGCCATGTTTGGAAAGGTTGTTTAGAAAGGATAGAAAAATTGTAGGATATAAAAAGGATGGAAGGGTATTAGGATATATAAACTTTTCTTATAAGACTAAACATCTTCTTAAGAACGATATGGTTATACATGAACTTATTTATGAAAATCATGAGGTTCTTTTAGAGCTATGTACATTCCTACATTTTCAGGCCGATCAATTTGAAAGAATTATTATAAATACTCCAGATGAACATATACACTATCTCGTTAATAATCCGGAGAATGGGGAGTATGAAGCCTTTAATTCAATAAAAAACGAGTTCGGTGTATCTGCCATAGGGCTTATGTATAGGGTTCTTGATGTTAGAAAACTATTTAAAGATTTAAATTCTCATAACTTCAATAATCAAAGCTGTAGTCTTAAACTAACTGTCATAGATGATTTCGTTAAAGAGAACGATGGTAGTACAGTAGTAGAGTTTAAGGATGGAAAAGCGACTATTTGTAATAGTGAAGATTATGAAGTAGAGGTTGAGATTAAGGTTTCAGATTTTTCATCCTTGATTATGGGGGCTATAAGCTTTAAAAAACTAGCCGAATATGGTCTTGCTAGAATATCCGATGAAAAGTATATGAATATAATAAATAATATATTTTTAACGGATAAAAAACCTATGTGTATAACTGATTTTTAAAATTAAAGGAGTAGAGGATATATGGGCTTATACGGCTGGCTGTTTATAATATTTTTGATGTTAATTGGATATGTGGCCTATAATGATATAAAAAGAAAATATCCTTCGGAAAAGCTACTTTTTAAGGTCAAATCAGTGCCTATAAATGGAAACATTGTGGTATATATTGCTTTGCTGATATTATATGGGTGGATAGGTATAAAAGAAATAATTTCTATCTGGGGAGCAGATTATGAGAAGCCTATTAGTATTTTCTGGATTCCCGCAAGTATTGTTTGGATTCTTATATCCATTATCCATCTTTTTAGAGCATATAAAAGCGGAGAAATACGAAGTGATGGCATAACTACCATTGATGGTATTGTGGGATGGAAAGAAATCAAAGGCTATAATTGGATAGCAGGAAGAAAAAAGCATATAAAAAAATTAGGTGAAAAGAATAAAGTATACAGACAATATGAAAGACTGGAGTTTATATTAAATAGAGAAAGACTACTTTCAAATAAAGATATCAAGGTAGTATGGAAGGTTAAGCCAGAGGAAAAAGAAGAGGTAGAAAGATTGTTGAGTATATATATAAAGCAAATATACTAAGGAGCAGTGGTAATAAATATGTTAGATATTATTTTAAGTATAGATAAATGGATATTAGAATTTATTCAGACATATATGCATAATCCACTTCTAGATAAGATTATGCCCTTTATAACTAAACTTGGGAATTGGGGTGTTATTTGGATTATAATTTCTATCATTTTTATACTGAATAAGAAATATAGAAAAGCTGGCATCCTTGCAATATGTTCTTTATTGATAGTTGTAATTTTGGGAGAAGGACTAATAAAGAATATTGTTGCTAGGCCAAGACCATTTATGGAAATACCGAATATAGATTTATTAATTTCAAAACCAACATCATACTCTTTTCCATCGGGACACACGGCATCCTCCTTTGCAGCGGCTATGGTATATGCAAAGATGATTGATGATAAAAGGATAGTAATTCCTTTGGTGTTATTGGCCTCCATGATAGCCTTTTCTAGATTATATTTAATGGTGCATTATCCTACAGATATACTAGGAGGGATTATACTAGGATTGTTATCAACAAAATTGGCCTATGTTTCTTGTATAATATATAAGAAATTATAGATTGTAATTTATAAAAGTAATAATTATAAAGATATAGCATTATAATTAAACAGTAGAGATATATATGTGTAACCCAAAGGGTGTAATAATCCGGGCTTAGGTTGCGCATTTATATTATTAGGGAGAAATAGGGGAGAATGCTATGAAAAAGTATAGATTGAAAAATGGGATATTTGTAACTCTCAGAGAAGGTAAGGGTGAGGATGCGAGAAGAGTTATTGAATATATACAGAGAGTTGCCGGCGAAAGCGATAATCTTAGCTTTGGTAAAGGAGAGTTTAATACTACAGTAGAAGAAGAGGCTGCATTTATTGAAAGTTGTAAAACCTTAGCTAATGGCCTATTTCTAATTGCAGAACATAGGGGAAAGGTAATAGGATGCTTGACATTTTCTGGAGGTAATAGGCCTAGGGTAGAACATTATGGAGAATTTGGTGTTAGTGTTTTAAAAAGATATTGGGGACTGGGCCTCGGTGGGATAATGATTAGATATTTAATCGAGTGGGCAAGAGAAAGTGGAATAATTAAGAAGATAAATTTGAAGGTTAAATCAGAGAATATCAGGGCAGTCAATCTCTATGAAAATTTAGGATTTATAATGGAAGGCACTATTTCAAGATTTTTTTATCATAAAGGAAGATTTCATGATGTTTATGTTATGGGACTTGAGATTGAATAATTTTATGAAATGATAGGAAAAGAATATATAAACCCAGATTATTTATGAAAGATTGAAAACTTTGCTGAGTTCTTGTTTTAAAGACATGCGGCACAAAGATTTTCGGGATAGCTATACAGGCTATCATTGAATTCTTGGAGATTTTCTGTTCTATTATTACAAAATTTATTACATAACCTTAATTCATCTAATCAGTGACTTTTTTTAGTTCAAAACATGTTGCCTCTAATAACAAGATAAGTCTATCATTATTAACAATAAAAAAACTTACAGGTATACCAAGTTTGCTAGAAGAATCAACTATGCCTATATGTTTTACTTCATCATTTATATTTAAACCTGGGAGATCTATTTTAAATAATCTATAAAAGGAGTCTGAGTTATAACATATTGCTTTAATACTATATAATGGATTTTTTAGTTCATATTGATAAGCATTATAGTTTTTAAGTCCTTTCGATGAAAAAAAGGCTTTGTTGATTATAATTTTATCACCAATAATTTTTTGCCCTGTTGGATATTCGGAAGCATCATTATATGAATTGGCAAATCCTAAAAGTTTCTCAACTTTCCAAGTTCCATAGAAAGATTTTTCAGCTTCACTATCCAAATTTATACGTCCTACAAATGGTTTAGATGTATTATTAGGAATAATAGACTTATCCGTTTCAGATTTAGGATCACTAGAAGTAGCTGTTTGAGAAATATCTATATCTGGAGAAACAGTTGCATTTTTATTAATACATCCAACTAACCCAGTTAAACTAAATAAAATTACTAGTAACAACACAAGTCTTTTCATTTTATCAATCCCTTCGAATGTATTTTGTTTTTCTATTTCTTTTCCCAATAACTCATAAAAATTTTTTATACAAATCTATAATTTCAGCAATAGAATTAGTCATTTAAATACACTTATGTATATAATTTCCACAAGAAAATTATACCAGTACATTCCATGGAAGTACAGAAAAATTCTACTATTCTTTAAAGATTAATTTAAAATAGGGGTTTCAACTACATCTCAGACTTATCTTGACTATTATAAAAATACAAGTAGTTTTGCTTTCAAGGCGTTTACTGATTTTGAGGTCATATTAGCAGTATGTGAAGAAATTGATAAACACCTTATAAGTAAAAGAAAACAGCGGTTTTTTAGGTTTTGATAGATAATCTGTAGTTATAATAGTAAAATATTTAACTCTATGGAGAACCTCAAATCCTTTTATTTTAAGGAGAGGAAATACCATAGAGTTTTTCTAATGTTAATCTATATTTGTACCAAAAGGTACTAATGCTAGTTTCGCTAGCTTAAGATGTTGAACGGCAAAGGGGATACCTACTATTGATATTGCACATATTCCTGCAAATACCAGATGGGCTAAAAATAGTTCCCATCCTAAAACCAGTATCCAGATAATATTGCCTATTCCGCCAAACAGACCGAAATTACCTACATCAACGTCTTTACCAAAGGGACATAAAACCAACCCAGCTATCTTAAAGCACTGTAGGCCAAAGGGGATTCCTACGACTGTTATGCAAAGAATCAAGCCTGCAAGGGCCCAAAGGATAGCAACTATAATTCCACCTAAAACTAACCATAATAAATTTCCAATAAGACTCATAATTTCACCTCAAAATCTAATCTTATAATTTAATATATTCCAAGTTAGTATGAAAGTAAATGAAAATAGGCATTTTTTAATTAAATTCTAATAAAATTGAAAAAAATAATAAAAGGAAAAACATGAAAAGAATAGAAATATTAGTCTTATATAAAAATGTTTATATAGAGTGTATATATGGAGGAGTTTTATGAAAAAGAAAATATTTATAATAATAATAATTTTAGCCCTAATGGGATCTGCCCATTACATTAATCAAAAGGAAGAAAAAAAGGTGAAAATTAAAGAAATTGACAATCAAATACAGGAATTATTTAAACCAACGATTCAAAACACTACTTTTACAATAGATAATGATAAATATATTATTATAATAGATAGTGCTAGATTTAATGTAAATGAAGAGGATTACTTTAAAAGACTGGATGGAGAAGCAGCTATAGACTTTTCAGTTTATAAAAATGAGATAAAGGATGAAAATTTAATAGGTTCAAGCTGGTATAGTTCATCAATAAGACGAGACTTATTGGAAAGTCAATTCTTTATAGATAATGACGGGATGTATAGTAATGTTAGTAACATAGGTCTATTATTTTCAGCCTTTAATGATGTATATTATGACTATATTTACTCCTTGAACAATGAAACAGACTATACAGAAAGTAGTGCACATGGTTCCTTTGATGAGGAAAATATTGAGTTTGATAGGTCGGGAAGACCGACAAAGAAAGGGTATGTTCGCTATTACAGAACCAAGTCTGCCAAAAACCTAGATATGGTATTTAGCACAGGTTTTAATATGAATCCAGAAAAGGAGAAGTTGAATATATTTGTTGAGGTGGTAAATCTTCAGGAGACGATTAAGAATTCCAACCTAAATAAAGAGAAATTTAATTATAAAGACAAAGAAGTAACTCTCTATTATCATAAAATACAAAACAATAATATTGCTAAATATAACTCTGATCCGCTGATTATTAAGAAGGATGATAAACTAGAACTGATTGCATTAGCTTCCACTTCGATTCCAGATATATCACCAAATAAAAGGAGAATTGCCTATATAACACCCTATGAATGGGAAGCTATTGGAGAGTTATATATATATGATATGGATATAGAAGAGGAAGACCCTAAAAAAAGTATAAAGGTAATAAAGAGAGAAGATATTGGAGACCAGAATACTGTAAAAGTAGCTAAGTGGTTAGATGATAGGTATATATTAACCGTTGTTGGATTCGGCTATGGAACAGTAACTCTAGGTGGTGACCTATATTTATATGATATTGAAAACAAAACATTAGATTTAATTTTAGAGGCCGGGAGCTTCGATAAAACACTGCCTAAGGAACGCTTGGAAATCGTAGATTTTAATATCATAGATGATGATATATCTATAAGAGTAGCTAAGCATGATGAGAATTATATGGAGTATATCTTAGAAGAAAAAAATATGAAACTAATAGATATTGGATTAAAATAAATATTTCTTGAAGGGTAGGAAGAAAGATGGCTACAAAAGAAGATATAATAGGCTTTTTACAAGAAGATAAAATAAAAAATATTAATATGATTAACTTTATAGAGAGTTATCCAATTCATTATATGGAAAGGTTTAAGGATTCGGTAGTAGTAAAGGGAAAGAGCGATGAAAACTGGGTTTATCTAAGCAGCTCATCGGAGGAGGAATTAAAAACTTTACTTATGAGATGTGAAGAAGATGAATTTTTTGTAATTACAGAGGATTGGATGCTGCCACTTATTTTAGAAAATAGAGAGATAGACTGGAAGCTATCATGTATGAAGCTTGTATTTCCAGATGATAAGGAGCTCCCAAAATGTAAGCATGACATAAGAAAATTAAAGCCAAAGGATGCAGAGTACATTTTTCGAGGTTCGAAGTATAAGGAATATACAAGTATTGAATATATAACCCATAGAATAGAGAATGGAGTAGCCCTTGGGATATATGAAGGTGAAAAACTCATTGCGTGGCTCATGACCCATGATGATGGAGCAATAGGCTTTTTAAATGTATTGCCGGAGTATAGAAAAAAGGGATACGGATATGACCTTACAATAAGTATGATAGAGAATTTAAGAAGTATTAATGAGATTTCCTTTGTGCATATAGAAGAGGACAACTATAAGTCAATGAATCTAGCCCTAAAGACAGGTTTTGTAAAGGCTGGAAAGATACATTGGATAAAAAGAAAATAATCTGAGATAGTAATCTTGAAAAAGGAGAAGATTATGCCATGATAAAGGAAATAAGGGCAAAGAAAATCCTATCCAATTCAAAATATCCAGATCCTTGGTTTGGGATAAAGTACAATATGAATATATATAGAGGCTGCCAGCATAGCTGTATCTATTGCGATTCAAGGAGTCAATGCTATCAGATAGATAACTTCGAAGTAATACATGTCAAGATAAACGCTGTAGAGCTGCTTAAGAAGGAGCTTCAATCTAAAAGAGAGAAGGGAACCGTCGGAACGGGGTCTATGAGTGATCCATACATACCACTCGAGAAGGAGTTTAAGTTGACTAGAAAAGCTTTAAAGGTTATAGCCGGCTATCATTTTCCAGTTCATATGATAACAAAAAGTGACTTGGTAGTACGTGATAAAGATATTTTACAGGATATAAATCGTATATATGGAGCTGTTTCCTTTACAATTACTACTAGCGATGATAATTTGGCTAAAAAAATTGAGCCTGGAGCTCCTAGGTCATCTGATCGTTTTAAGGCTATGAAAATCCTAGCTGATGCTGGAGTATATACAGGACTAACTATGATGCCAATACTTCCATTTATAGAAGACAATGAGGATAACATAAGAGACATTGTTGAAAATGCAGCATCCCATGGAGCAAAGTATATAATACCTGGTTTTGGTATGACTTTGAGGGATCGGCAGAGAGCACACTACTATAAACAGTTAGATAAGTTATTTCCAGAGGTTAGAAAAAAATATGAGGGCAAATATGGAAATCAATATGGCTGTTCTACAAATAATGCTGATGAGCTTATGGGTAAGTTTAAAGAGCTTTGTAGTAAGTATGATATTAAGACTAGAATGAATAAATATGAAGGAGATAAATCGGAGCAGTTAAGTTTATTTTAACAACATCTTTTGAAAAAATTTCTAAAGTTTGAAGGAGTATATTTTTTATGGAAATATTATTTCTGATGTTATTCTTTTATATGGTTTATTGTATTGTATATAAATACCCAATGAAAATTAAAGATTTAGAGAATATGAATAAAATAGCAAAAATACAGATCGAGGCAATGGAAAAAAGGCTGTGTAAACTTGAAGATGAGAACAGTTTGAGAAAGTAGATTATAAAGCTTAAAGGAGAAAAGTATGTATCATATAAGAGAAATAGATGAGGGTTTGAGTAAAGAAATAGGAGAACTGATTAAAGAAAACTGGGGATCTCCAGTTATGATATCTAGGGGCCAAGTTCATTATATAGATAAACTACCAGGATATGTAATGATGGAGGATAATAAGATAATAGGGCTTATAACGTATAATATTAAGGATAATGAGTGTGAAATAGTATCCCTTGATAGTTGGATAGGAAACAAAGGGATAGGAAGTAAATTAATAAGTAAAGTAATTGAGAGAAGTGAAGCGTTAGGATGTAGCCGTCTATGGCTTATAACTACTAATGATAATACAAGGGCTATTAAGTTTTATCAAAAAAGAGGATTCAATATTAGTGGACTATACCTAAATTCTATAGTTAGGGCAAGAAAAATCAAGCCAGAGATTCCTTTGTTTGGTTATGATAATATTCCTATTCTCCATGAAATAGAATTTGAAATGATATTAAGCGATGAGGGAATAAAGAGCAATTTGAGCCTTAGCTATAATCACAAGGCAGACTATAGAGAAAAAAGTGAAATTCAGACATGGAAGATATCTGAAATAAATAAATTTCTAAGTTATATGAGAAAAGAAGAAAAGGTAAATCTATTAGACCTTGGAGCTGGAGCTGGGAAACAGGCTGAAGTATTTAAGGACAACGATATAGATGTTACTTGTATAGATATTTCCAAGGAAATGGTTAGACTTTGTAAGGATAGAAATCTTAAGGCCTATATCATGGATTTCTATAATCTGGTTTTTGGAAATGAGACCTTTGATGCTGCTTGGTCTATGAATACATTATTACATGTTCCTAAAAATAGCATAGGAAAGGTTTTAAAAAATATAAATAGAGTGCTTAAGCCTGATGGAATTTTCTACTTCGGACTATATGGAGGTCATAAATCAGAAGGAATATGGGAAGCGGATTTCTATAACCCTAAGAGATTCTTTGCTTTCTATGAGGATGATGAAATTAAAGAAATAGTAAAGAATGATTTTAAGATAATCGAATTTGATACTATACCAATGGGTAAGGATAAGCCATATTATCAATCATTTATATTAAGGAAAAAATAAGGAGAAAAGAGCTGAATCCAAAGAAAGAGACAGCTAGAGAATAACTGCCTCCTTTAAGATTTATATTTATTTATATGGCATTGATCGTGGCCCTATTGGATTCTGAATAAGAGTTGCAACTCTAAAATCATGGTTGTGGAAGAAATTACATGATGTAGTTCCTGATGCTCCATGAACATGACCAATAACATTACCATCTTGATCGCGAACGGGAATAACTGGTCCAGTTACTACTTCAACATCATGAAAATGATTGAAGAAGAAATCAGAAGTAGTACTTATTATGTGAACGTGACTATCTTCTGTTGGAATAACTGGTCCTGTAACTCCAGCGAAACGATGATTGTGAACTAATTCAGGACTATCTGGAGGGTTTCCTAAGATAACACTTCCTTCAAACTCATGATTGTGCTCCTGAACAGGGGCATTACATTGTTTCGGCATAAAATAACCTCCCTTCATTTTGGTCACTATAATATATGAGATAAGCTTTGAGGTGTGATAAAAAACTATGTACAATCTAGGTAAAAGGAGATAATATGATTGGTGAAAAAAGTATAATTGGAGAATATAAAAAGATAATAAGTACTTTGATACTTATTTCTATAATTGGTTTTATAATGATAGCTTTTAGGATATTTAGACAAGGAAAAATAACCTTTGCGTTCTTAATATGGAATCTATTTTTAGCGTGGGTCCCATTTATGGTGTCACTGATAATGAGCTATATAAATGCATCTAAAAAATATAGTGTGAAAAAGATAATAACCCTATTGGTCTTAGGATTCATTTGGCTAATATTCTATCCAAATGCTCCATATATTGTAACTGATATTATACATTTAAGTAATTATAACTACTATGCTCCATTAGACTATACACTTGGTTTTAATTCAAGCTTTATAATTTGGTATGACTTTATTCTTGTTATGCTGTTTGTTTTTACTGGATATATAATAGGCCATATTTCTTTATATATAGTACATAAAATGATAGAAGAAAAATATAGAAAAACTGTAGGATGGATATTTGTTTTTATAGTTTCCATTTTGAGCGGTTTTGCTATATATTTGGGAAGGTTTCTACGCCTCAACAGCTGGGAAATCATATCTAATCCAGTGGGGCTATTAAAGATGATACTTGAGAGTATAAATATAGAGTCACTAAAGTTTACATTGATGTTTGGAGTATTTATATTTTTGATTTATATGGCAATGTATGTATTGAATTTTATAAAAAAAGAGTAAAGATAAATTTATAGACTTTATCTTAAGATAAAGTTTATAAATTTTTTTGTTTTTTTGAAGGGATTTAAAAATAAGTGCCGTCAAAATTAATATATAAGCTTCAAAGAATCTACTACATTCTGTAGATTTATAAGTGAGTTTTATACAGATTAAGAAACAGAAGGAGGAGTGCAATGAAGGAGAGGAAGATAGGTATATTTACCCTCGCCATTACTCTAATACTATTGGGAGGACTATTTCTACTTAATAATTTCACTGATGTAAATATACATTATGTTTTGTCAATATTTTGGCCTTCCGTGATAATCTTACTTGGATTAGAAATTGTTTTTAGTAAGGCTATTTTGGGGAAGGATGAAACGAAAACTAAATTGTGTATAAGTGGCAAAAGCATTTTCTTTATACTGGTGATAGTATTTATGTCCTTTATATTATCTTTGATTCAGAAAATTCCACTAGACCTAACTATTAATGGAAATTTTATACCTATATCATATAAGAAAGAAACTAATGTAAATAAAGATATGACAATCGATGTAAAGGATAAAAATAAGCTTAAGGTCATTAATGGTTTCGGCTATGTTAATGTAAAGCAAGGTATAGAGAAGGATATAAAAGTTAGCATGTCAGCAACCATAAGACATAACTATGAAGAAGAGGAAGCTCAGAGGATAGCTGAGAACCTTTTAGATGTTATAAATGATGGCGGTGATTCTATTAAGCTAATAAACCAAAGAGAAAAGTATACTAGAGATAATAAAATAGGAGGTGTAGAAGTAGACTTGGATATAACAATACCTCCTGGGATAGATGTAGATATTACTAATGAACATGGGGATATAAGCTTAATGGACAGTGAAGGCTCGGCTACAATTTATAATGAACATGGAAATATTTTTGCTGACAATCTAAAGGGTGATCTAGATATTAAAGATGCCCATGGTGAGGTCGAGATAATAAACATAAATGGAAAGACTGTTGTTCAAAATAGACATGGGAATATTTCTGCAAAAAATATTGAGAAAGATCTTAATATAATAAATGAACATGGAGATGTTAGTGTCAGTACTGTTAAGGGGAATGTAGAGATTGATAATTCTCATCAGCCTATAGAGGTAGAAAAAATAGTGGGAAATCTAGTTGTTGAAAGTGAGTTTTGTAAAATAGATATAAATGAAGTAGGAGGAGATATAAAGGTAAATGGAAGACATGAAAAGATAGGGGTAAAAAATATAAAAGGGAATGTTAGAATAAGAAATGAACACGGAAGGATAAAATTGTCTAATGCTAATAAATCTATAGAACTTCAAAATAGAAATGATGAAATAGTTTTTGAAAGTGATAAAGTAATAAGTGACAAACTTAAAGTAGAAAATGAACATGGCAGAATTGATATAAGGTTACCTAAAAACCAAGAGGGTAGTTTTTACGTATTTACAAGACATGGACGGATAAATAACGATTTTGACTTAAAGGTAAACACAAGCAATAACGAAGAAAGTATTAATGGGAGTATAGGAAAGAAAGATACAATAATAAATATCAAAGCAGAAAATGGGGATATAAGAATAGAGAATTAAAAGGATTGGGTTAGACACGGTGGTGATTTGATTGAATGAAAATGACATAATCAGGGAGATAAAAAGGGGAAATTCTGAGATGTTTAGTAGACTTGTAGACGTCTACAAAAACAGGATTTTTGCCCTGTCCTATAAATTTACCAATGATTATAATGAAGCACAGGATTTATCGCAGGAGATATTTATAAAAATATTTAATAATATAGGAACATTTAGATTTGAGGCTAGTCCTTCAACTTGGATATATAAAATCGCCACTAATATATGTATAGATTACAATAGAAAAAAGAAAAGACAAAAGTTTAAGTTAAATGAAGATATTAGCCAGGGGAGTTTATCAGGGGTTGAAATAAAATCAAAGGACGGTTCCCCAGAGGATATAGTGATAAGTGATGAGAAACAAAGAGAGGTACATAAGGTTATATATAAACTACCTGACATTTATAAATCGGTAATAATAATGTATCACTTTAACGAACTCTCCTATAAGGAGATAGCGAAGGTACTGGATATTCCTGAAAAAACCGTTGAAACTAGATTGTATAGAGCTAGACGGATGTTAAGAGATAAGCTTTTAGAGAAAAGAACTGGAGGTGAAATAGGGTGGAATGTAGAGAAGTTATAGAAATGATTGACAGATACTATGAAAAGCAGTTGAATGATATCGAGGTACATAAGATAGAGAAGCACTTAGAAGAGTGTGATGAATGTAGGAACGAATACGAAGAGATGAAGGTAATATTTAATTTGCTTTTAGATCACCCAATCGTTTTACCTCCTGAAGACTTTACTAATAATATAATGGATAAAGTAGGACACAAGAAGGATTACAGAAGAACAAAGACTATAATGATGAAGAAATGGGGCATAAGCTTTGTTGCAGCAGGCCTACTAATATTTGTATTAAATACGTCTCAGGGATACAGCATAGATGATATGTCTAAATATATATATAGGGATTCTTTTACTAGAAATAGTGGAGTTGCAAAATATATTAAAGAAATACATTCCATTTTTACTAACAAATATGAAAGAGTAAATATTGGAGGATTGAAGTTTTTTAAAGGCATTAGATTTAATAAGGAATAATAGAGCTGTGTTAGATTCTAATATTTAATATAGAGATTCCAGTCAAAACTTTAATTCATACATATCAAAAATCCCCAGAAGTGTCGCATATTTTGATATGTATAAATTAAGATTTACTTGGAACTCTCTATAGTAGGGAGGTCTTTAGTGTGAATTGTAATGTACATCATAAAAAAGAAGCAAGCTTTAGATGCTTTGAATGTGGAGAGTTTATTTGTAAGGAGTGTGCCGTAAAAAGAGATGAAAAGATAATTTGTACAAAATGCTTAGAAAATCATGTGGCTGAAGCTAATAGGAAGGAAATAAGTATTACTGAAGATAGAACTGTGAATAGATATGGTAGAAGATATAGTTCTTTCTTAGCCTTTATATTTTCGCTGGTGCCCGGTGCAGGACAAATGTATCTGGGGTTAATGAAAAGAGGACTACAGCTCATGGTGCTTTTTACTATACCGATAATTGTAGGTAATATATTTTATTTTGATGGATGGTTTATAATACTTAATGTTATAGTCTGGTTTTACAGCTTCTTTGATTGTCTACATATAAGAAGGGATATTAATGAAGGTAAAGCCATTAAAGATGAACTTATCTATGATATTAGTATGATAGATGTAAAGGAGTTAAACTATAAGCATTTAGGTATAGGTTTGATTGCCGTTGGAGGAGTAGTTATACTAAACAATGGGCTTTCTGAGCTAGGACGTTTCATCTATAATCATTTTTCCTATGGAGATGATTTTCACAGGCTATTTAGATTTATTAGACAGTCAAGCTTTCCTGTACTTCTCATAATAGTAGGAGTATATTTGTTAAAAAAATCTAGAGCTGAAAAAGAAGTATAAATGTAGAGATTCCAATAAAACTATTAATTTATACTGAGAACTACTGAGAACTCTTAATAAAAAGCTGTTTCTAGCAAATCGGAAACAGCTTTTTATTGTATGTAATATCTAGTATATAATGATTTGTTAAGTATTTATTTACACTATATTACAAATTATGGTATAATCCTTGTGTGTTAGACATATGAAAGGAAAGAGAATACATATGATACCAAATCTCAAGCCTATAAATAGATCAAAGGCAAGAATATACTTTGGGAAACTATATTACACCTATAGAAGATATTATGATTGGTTTTTTAGTAAGAAGAACTATACAAAGGTAAGGTCAAAAGAACTTCTGCCTATAGTAGCATTTGAGCACAAAACGCCGCTATATAGAAGATTGAAAAATGTTGATATGTGGCTGCAAAGAAATAAAGTTATCAATTTAAGGTTAGCAGTAGAGAGGGTTAATGGGATTATTATTAATCCAAATGAGACATTTTCCTATTGGAAGCTCATAGGAAATCCTACAAGACGAAAAGGATATGTTGATGGTATGGTACTATTTTATGGAGGTTTTAAGGAAGGGGTGGGAGGAGGACTATGTCAATTGTCGAATCTAATATATTGGATGACTCTTCATACACCATTAATAGTAACAGAAAGGTATAGACATAGTTATGATGTTTTTCCTGATTCAAACAGAACCCAGCCCTTTGGAAGTGGAGCCACTTGTGTTTACAATTATAGAGATCTCCAGATACGTAATAATAGCAATGAAAGATATCAACTTCATATATATCTGACCGATGAATACCTTGTTGGGCAGTGGAGAATGGAGGAAAAACCCATATACAGATATGAGGTCTATGAGAAGAAGCACTCTATAACTCATGAATATTGGGGAGGATATGTAAGACATAATGTAATACATAGAAAAAAATATGATCTACAAAATAATCTTATAGATGATGAATATGTAACAGAAAACCATGCACTTATGATGTATGAGCCACTACTGGCTGAAAATGTAAAGAATAATTAAATGTAAAGGGGCCTAAAAGTATGATAGATGTAGGATTTCATGAAGCTGGAGAAGTAGAGGATGAAGTATTAAAATTTGCTGTAATCGCAGCTGAATATGATAACGAATGGATTTATGTAAGACACAGGGAAAGGGATACCTGGGAAATACCTGGGGGCCACAGAGAAGAGAATGAAGATATAACTGATACTGCTAAGAGGGAGTTATTTGAAGAGACTGGAGCGAAGAAATTTTCTATAAGACCCGTATGCGATTATTCCGTTACAAGGAACGAAAAAACTACATATGGAAGATTGTTTTATTCAGTGATTAATGAACTTGGAAAATTGCCAAACTTAGAGATTGAAGAGATCAAGCTATTTGAAAATATGCCAAGAAACCTTACCTATGATGAGATACAACCTCATTTATTTAAAAAAGTATTAGATTGGAAGGATAATTTATAATGCTAAAAAAGGAGACACGATATGGGTCAACTAAGTAAGCTTCCTAATATAGGAAAAACATTGGAGGAAAAATTAAATCAGATAGATATAATTACCAAAGAAGAGCTATTTACTCTAGGGAGTAAAGAGAGCTTTAAAAGAATAAGAGGAATAGACAAAGATGCATGTTTTAATATGCTGTGTGCACTAGAGGGTGCTGTACAGGGAATAAGATGGCATAATTTATCTAAAGAAATTAAAAAAGATTTAAATGATTTTTTGAAATACATTGAGAACGGGAAATAGGTATGAAATGTAGGTTAATAATATATATAATCAACATAGTAACAGGAAATATATATAAGTCTGTGGATAAAATAAAAAAATGTGGAGTTTATCCACATTGAATATTTGAATCATTATTTTTTTTTCATGTTTACCTGTATAAATAAAAATGTACCTATGGCCATAAAAATATCCCCTATGCTTATAGTTTGAGGAAAAGGATATGGTGGAGGTATATTAATGATATCTGCTAAAAGCCAAAGGTTTGCTTCACCTTTAATAAGGACAGCATGACCTGCGATCTTACCCTCTGATAGCATAGCTACACTTTCTGTAAAACCATTTGTTAAAGCTGTATCTATACTTACAGGCATAAACCCATTATTTGCAGCTATAACAACAAAATTTAGAAATACTCCGAAACATACTATCATTAGAGTTTTGCTTTTGACGTTGTAAACGAAAAAAATAAAAAGAAACAGGTAGACTAGAATTTGTATAATCAGATAGTTTTTTGAAAAAAAGAGAGATAAGGGTCTAATATCATTCTTTATAATCAATACACTAATAAATTCTATAGAAAATGAAAGTAGAATTAACCAAAACTTATTTATTTCTATATTTTCTATGCTTCTAAACTTCTTTCCTCTAAGAACAGCCACAATAACTGATATGACTACTGATTCAGCTAACATTAATAAGCATCTCCCTATTTTCGTCCATTATATCCTTAAAAACTTTGGCAACTATTGGATTAAATTGTTTCCCTGCTTCACCAATAATTATATTGGTTGCAGCTGTAAAGGTCATTGCACTTCTATAAGGTCTATTAGAAGTCATGGCATCAAATGCATCGGCAACTGCCAAAATAGAAGATTCTATAGGGATTTCTTCCCCGCCTAGACCATCAGGGTATCCAGTTCCATTATACTTTTCATGATGATGCTTTATAATTCTAGAAACTTCTCTTAGGAAATCCACGTCATTTAATATCTTAGATCCTATCATGGGGTGCTGCTGAATAAGAGTAAACTCATTATCAGTCAAATGACCTGGTTTATTTAGTATGTAATCAGAAATACCAATCTTACCAATATCGTGTAGTAAAGCGGCAGTTTTTATAATATCTACCCTACTATTTGGCAAACACATTTTTCTAGCAATTACTTCAGAATAATGGGCAACTCTATAGGAATGACCATTTGTATAGTGATCCTTTGCATCTATAGCATTTGAAAGAGCCTTTATGGTTTCAAAATATACATTTCTCATATCTAGATATAAGGTAAATGAATAGCGGGCTAAAAGTAAAGGTACAAAGAATAGCAAGACTCCAAACCATCCATAATTTGTGTAAGCAATTGCCATGAGAATTCCTAATGGTGCAATTGCAAATAAGTTTTTAACAACCCAAACATTTGAAAGCAACAAGTCCTTAAAAGGTCTCCTTTCAATGAGTGAGAATAAAATCATGTAAATGCATGTGTTGACAGCTACGTAAGTACCTACAGCGAAGATAATACCTAAAATACTGAAACTTGATATTTTTCCAGTTGGAAGTAAGTAGTTACCAAATTTATAGGTATATCCTGCAGACAAATAAGAGATAGCATATGCACATCCATTAAAAAGTCGCTTATAGAAAGAAGAATTGAGAATATGATTATATTTTCCGTTCTTTTTTTGTATACAAAACATAGTACCAATAAACATTATTAAAGCTGCTGTAAGTGGATGAAAAGAAATTAGTACAGCAAGTCCTATGGCGAAGCCAATAGAAATATATGCTGAATTACTTATAATAATAGATAATGACTCTGTAGTTATTGCAAGCACAATAAAAAAGATAATAGGGAAAAAGGTACTAGAATTTTTTAAAGAATAGATACTAAAAAAAATACTGATTAAACCAGATAGAATAATAAAATGACTATAAAGTTGATAATTCTTAAGTTTAATCATAACTCAAAGCTCCTTAAATATTTTAAGCCGACATATTTAAAATCTTAGTGCCAACCCCAAGCTGAACCACCAGCTAAAACTAATGATAATAAAGACGTTAAAGCTACCATTAATCTTTTCACGATATATAGCCCCCTTTGTAAGTTCCTCTGCGGCTACGCTAATTTTACAGGCTATCATCGCTTCGCTATAAAAAGATTAAAAATAAGGTTAAAAAATGATCTAATATGCCGGCCTAAATACTATATTGAATATATTTATAAAGATAATCAAATTGAAGGTTTAATAAATTTTAATGTTGTTTATTTATAACTAATTATTAAATCGTACAAGTCTTCTGTTTATTGCATCGAGTGTCGCCTTTACAATGCTTTCTTTTTCATTTTTTCTTATTATAGCAGAACCAACCAAGAGTTCTTCTTGATAAGCAGTAATAAAGCTAATAGCGATTGTAAGTACCTCTCTTTTAGCTAAATTTATCTTTTCTATATCTTCAACTACAAATGTATTGGCTATATGTAGTAAATTATGTATGCAGTCAAGGGTAGCTGAAGCTATTAATCTATAGGTATTCATAGTAGAGTTTGCGCCCCTTGCGATACCTTCATAAACCGCATCGCCCTTTCGAAGAACTACTTTTATCTCAGCAATGTTACCTACCGTAGTATAGTTAATCGAATCAATTACTAGTCTAAAATCGTTATCTGAATTCTGGTCAAAGGCTACTTGAGCAATGCTGATTTTTTTATGGTCAATAGAGCTTCCGAACTTTGCGGCTAGTGCCGATTGAACATCCCTAGATATTTGCTTAGGATTTCTATTATTACTAGATAAAACATGTAACTCTAAAACTTCTTGATTTTCATCAAGAACGATCTTAGAAGATATTATATCTGGCAAGCTATTTACGATTTCTTCCATAGAAGCAGAAAGCATTGTATTGTCTTTATTTTCCATAGTATCCCCCTAATTAAATATGGCCGAATTCCGTTACTACATTCATCATTATTTATTCGACTAAAGTTTCTGATTTCCTTCAAAAATATATAAGAAAATAGAGATATATCAATAATCTTGATTAATATATACTATCTTAAATTACAGCATTTCAAAGATCTGTTATATATTCAAAAATATGTTTTGATCATGTCCTTCGATTTATATGAATATTAATTAATATAAATGAGTATTGGAGGAATTGAGTTGTTAAGATTATTTAGAGTTAACGGAAGAATTAATTGGACTGCACTTATTATTAGTATCATGATTCCATTATTGGTGGGATTTCTTAGCTCATATTTTATTAGAGATGCATTTCAGACCTATGGGCAGCTTAATAAACCGAGTTTTGCACCACCAGCTCAAATTTTTCAGCCAGCTTGGACAATATTGTATATACTTATGGGAATCGCAAGTTATAGGGTGTGGATGTATGGTATAGAAAGACCCGATGTAAGAAGCGCACTTTTCTACTATGGACTACAGCTTATATTTAAGTTCCTATGGTCAATAATTTTCTTCAGATTAGGATTAAGGGGCTTAGCATACATTGAAATAATTATGTTGCTGATATTGATACTTATCACTACAATTAAGTTTTATAGAATTGACAAGGTTGCAGGGTATCTTTTAGTTCCATATATATTATGGGTTGCCTTTGCGTCGGTTCTAAATCTATCTATATGGCTTCTGAATATGTAATCTGGATTATAAGAATATTGCAATTTATTAGAAATATATGATAAAATATAAATATATAATTTTAAGGAGGTGTAAAGGTGAAGGTTCAAGTTTTAGTTGATTGTATTTTGGATAGACTCCCAGCTAATCGTTCTATGAAATTTAATTTCTTAAACCAAGGGGGAAGTGCGTCCAAAATTAAATATTATGTCAACTAAAATTAAGTAAATCATCTTTACCTAAATTAAGAATAGTCTATTAACCCAGGTAAGAAGTTACTTTCCTGGGTTTTTTATGTCTATAAGGATATATATTAATATATATTTAAACAAAAAAGGTCTAAGCGGAGATTTACTTGCTTAGACCTTTTTTTCGTGTGGAAAATTAAATTCGAGTTAAAAGATGAAATGCCTTTAAACTTAGAACTTTATTATTGCTAATAGGAGGAATAAAAAATGATAGAAATCGGTTTGAAAAATATAGAAAAATATTATGGAGCCAATAAGGTTCTAGAGGATGTTAGCTTTGAAATTCAAAGTGGAGATATAGTAGGTATGCTAGGACGAAATGGGAGTGGAAAAACTACGATATTTAAAATAATATCTAAGCTAGAAAACTATGATGGGGGAACCCTAGCCATAAGAAAGGGTGCCACCATAGGATATTTAGATCAGATACCGGAATATCCAGAGCAGTATAAAGTTGGTGATGTTTTAAATGAAGCTTTTAAAAAGGTATTAGATATTAAGGAAAGGCTAAGAAACCTTGAGGATGAAATGACAAAGGTAGAAGATGAAAAGCTTGATGGAGTAATGAAAAAATATGGAGATTTACAGATGGAATATGAGAATAAAGGTGGCTATGAAATAGAAGAAAAAATAAGCAAGATATGTACTGGTCTTAAAATTGATAATGAATTCAAAGAAAGACTTTTCAATACACTGAGTGGAGGAGAAAAAACTACAGTGATGTTGGGGAAAATATTACTTTTAAATCCAAATATACTTTTGCTAGATGAGCCTACAAACCACTTGGATATAGATTCAGTTGAATGGCTTGAGGAGTTTTTAAAGGAATATAAGGGAACCGTATTGATTATATCCCATGATAGATATTTCCTAGATGCAGTTGTTGGAAAGATAGTGGAGATTGAGAATGGAAAGTCGAATATTTATCTTGGAAACTACTCATATTATGTTGAGGAAAAGGAAAGAAGGTTCTTACAGCAGCTTGAGCTCTATAAATCGCAGCAAAAGAAGATCAAGTCCATGGAGGAAGCAATTAAGAGATTTAGGGATTGGGGAAACCGTGGGGATAATGATAAAATGTTTAAAAAAGCAGCAAGTATGCAAAAGCGAATTGAAAGGATGGATAAAATAGATAGGCCTATTGTGGATAAAACAAATATGAAGCTCGACTTTTCCACAGATTCTAGATCTGGTAAGGATGTAATCAAAGTAAAGGCTCTAGAAAAAGGGTTTGGAGATAAACTTATATTAAAAAACTTAGATTTTCATGTAATATATAGTGATAAGGTAGCCATTCTAGGGAAAAATGGTTGTGGAAAATCTACACTTTTGAAAATATTATTAAATGAGATCAACGCAGACGGAGGAGAAGTTAGAATAGCTCCAGCTGCTAAGATAGGTTATTTACAGCAAGAAATTGAATTCAGTAACAAAGAACACACTATTTTAGAGGCTTTTAGAGAGATCTGCCCAGTATCAGAAGGCGAGGCTAGGGGTATATTAGCAAGGTTTTCATTTTACGCCGATGATGTATTTAAAAAAGTTAAAAACCTATCGGGGGGAGAAAAGGTAAGACTTAAACTATGTCAGCTTATGCAAAGAGATATAAATCTGCTAATATTGGATGAACCAACAAACCATCTTGATATTGATTCTAGAGAAATGATGGAGCAGGCATTGAGTCTGTTTAATGGAACGATAGTTTTTATATCCCATGACAGATATTTTATAAATAAAATAGCCGATAGAATTGTAGAAATAGATAACAAAAGATTAGTTAACTATGTAGGGAATTACGATTATTATAGGGAAAAAAGATCAAAAGAAAAGCTAATCATCGAGGAGAAGGGGAATACTAAAAAGGTAAAGAAAAAGAAGGATGTAAATCAAAGCAAAACTGCAATAGATACCAAGGCGAATGACAAAAGAATTAAGGAAATTGAGGAGGAGATTGAAAGATTAGAAGAGCAGCTACATGAGATCGATAAAGAGCTAGTGCATAACTCTGATGACTATGAAAAGCTTGCAAAAATCCACGATGCAAAATGTAATTTGCAACAAAGGCTTGAAAGTTTACTAGAAGATTGGGTAAAATTAAGTTCATAGGATAAAAGTTAACTAAAGTAATGCTATTCTAGAGATTAATAAATTTCACTGAAAGAATGTAGAAGCGTTCATTATTCCAGTAAAATTTATTTAAAGTTTTAAAGTAGCATGACTATAATAGGAGAGATAAAATGGCAAAGTTAGAACTTATAGCAACCGCAGCATTTGGAATCGAGGCCGTAGTTGCAAGGGAAATTAAAGAGTTGGGATACGAGGATGTTACTGTGGAGAATGGAAGAGTAACATTTACAGGGAACGAAGAAGCCATATGTAAAAGTAATCTATGGCTTAGATGTGCAGATAGAGTATATTTAAAGGTAGGAGAGTTTGTTGCTACAACCTTTGAAGAGTTGTTTCAACAGGTTAAGGCATTGCCTTGGGAAAACTATCTTGGAATAGATGCAAATTTTCCTGTTAATGCAAAGTCAGTAAAATCAAAGCTTTTTAGTTTGTCGGATATTCAAGCAATCTCTAAGAAAGCTATAGTTGAAAAGATGAAGTCTATCTACATGCAGGATTGGTTTGAGGAAAGCGGAAGTAAATACCCTATAATGATTTCTATCTTAAAGGATAAGGTAACTGTATCAATAGACACCAGTGGTGCAGGGCTTCACAAAAGGGGCTATAGAGAAGTCGGGAGTGAAGCGCCGTTAAAGGAAACCTTAGCTGCAGCCATGGTAAAAATAAGTAGATGGCGACCAGATAGAGTCCTTATAGATCCCTTCTGCGGTTCTGGTACTATAGCAATAGAAGCTGCTTTAATAGGAAGGAATATTGCTCCAGGAATCAATAGAAAATTTATATCAGAAGAATGGGATATGATACCGAAGGACCTATGGAAAAAGGTGAAAAAGGAAGCCTATGAGGCTATGGAATATGATAGAGAGCTAGAGATCTACGGGTATGATATAGATGGTAGAATAGCAAAGATAGCTATGAATAATGCAGAAGAAGCAGGGGTAGAAGACTGTATCCATTTTCAAAGAAGACCAGTAAGTGAGATTAGCTCAAAGAAAAAATATGGATATATTATATGTAATCCACCCTATGGAGAAAGACTTAGCGAGAAAAAGGAAGTAGAAAGATTGTATAAGGAAATGGGCAAGGTTTTTGCAAAGCTTGACACATGGTCCTACTACGTAATTACCTCCCATGAAGAATTTCAACAGTGCTTTGGAAAAAAAGCCGATAAAAATCGTAAGCTTTACAATGGACGAATCAAGTGTTATTTCTATCAATATTTTGGACCAAGACCGCCGAGAAGAAGCGAATAGCATATATTAATGGTGTAGCATCAAAACAGGAAATAGGCTCTATTAGGAGGGCTTATTTCCTTTTTTAAACTATATGTAAGGTTTTTAATCATTATAAATCATGGTGATATACTCAAATCTCGGTTCTTATTAAAACTTATCTCAAATATAGTTTTATAGTCTGGATCCCTTGTTAAATATATATTTTCGCCATGCTTCTCTATAATTTGTTTAACTACATAAAGGCCTATACCACTATTAGCAGAGTTTCGAGACATATCTTCCTGAAAATCTACTTTTAACTTAATCATATCAATACCACTATAATTGTACTTGCGTACCTTATTTTAAACCTATCTACCTTGAATAAAGCATATATATATTAAATAAATATTAATCAATAATTAATATTTATTAATGTTAGATATATTTACTAGAGAAACGTAATTGAGAGCTGATATTCTTAGGTTAGGATACTAGATATTAAAATAGGAAATAATTATTCTGATAGGATTGACTTCCTATTTTCAGTTTCTATAAATATTTTATGGGTAAATATATATAAATAAATTTATATATATTATAATGATAATATATAGTAAAAATCTGAGGAGGGCAATACATGAAGATTACTTATAATAGCTTAGACAAAAACCTTTCTGTTGAAGGGGTTATACTACCATATTTTCAAGACCACGAAGCAGACTATGAAGGATTAGCTCTTTTAAGCAATAACAAACTGCCAATGAAGCATCTAAAGAGCAAAAAGTTATTTTCAGGAAAGAAGGGCGAAATATATAATTTATATTTTCAAAATGGTGATGTAGGTTTAGATGTTATGTTAATCGGACTTGGTAAAATGGAGGATTTGACGGGCAATATACTTAGAAAGGCCGTTGGTAAAGGATATAAAGCATTAAAGAAAAAGAAGCCAGTATCTATAGGAGTATACTTAAATGATGTAACAGAAGGCCTTAAATGCAGCTACGCAATTGCTAGAAATACGGCAGAAGCTATAGTTATGTCGGATTATAAATTCGATGATTATAAGACTGATAAAAAGAAGGAACTTTTAGAGGAAGTTACACTTTTATTTGATGGAATAGATGAAGAGTTTAAAAATGGTTTTGATGAAGGCATTAGTATAGGGAATAGTACTGTCCTAGCTAGGATTTTAGTTAATGAACCGGCTAATATTTTAACACCAGCGGATTTAGCTAAGAGAGTAAAGAGCTTAGGAGAGGAAAAGGACTTTGAAGTAGAAGTTTACGAGTTAGAAAAAATTCAAGAACTAAAGATGGAGGCCTACTTATCCGTTGCTAAGGGTTCTACAGAGCCGCCGAAGTTTATTATCATGAGATACAATGGTAATCCTGGAGGTGAGACCCTAGGATTGGTTGGCAAAGGATTAACATATGATTCAGGTGGACTGTCTATAAAGCCTACAAAGAGTATGAGTACCATGAAAAGTGATATGGGCGGTGCTGCAGCCGTTATTGGTGCAATGTCAGCCATTGCGGAAAACAAATTGAAGGTTAATGTAACAGCCGTTGTAGCTGCATGTGAGAATATGATATCCGGTGGCAGTTACAAGCCTGGAGATATAATAGGTTCAATGGGTGGTAAGACGATATTCATTGGTAATACAGATGCAGAGGGTAGACTTACACTAATAGATGCAATGCATTATATTGTAACCCATGAAAAAGTAGATAAGGTAGTAGACATTGCAACTCTTACTGGAGCAGCAATTCACTGCTTAGGCCATGAAGCTACAGTAGGTATAGGAAATAACGATGAATTTTTCACTCTTATAGATAAGAGCTTTAATAAAGCAGGAGAAAATATTTGGAGAATGCCGATTTTTGAAGAATACAAAGAGCTAATCAAGCATTCTGAAGCAGATTTAACCAATTTAGCAGGTAGTCCTGGTACTATAACGGCAGGTATGTTTGTTGGAGAATTTGCCGGTGATATACCGTGGATTCACTTGGATATCGCAGGAACGTCATGGGCTGCTAAGGAGAAGGAATATATTTCAAAAGGCGGTACGGGTGTAGGTGTAAGGCCTTTATACTATTTGGCTAAAGAGATGACTAAGTAGAGACCCTTTTATGATCATAAAATGAATACATCAAAAAAAATAAGCAGCAGGATAAAAGAAAAACCCTCATGGAATCTTTCCGTGAGGGTTTGTTTTAATACTTAAATTATTGACAAAAAAATAATTGTGGTGTATAATTATTAATCTGAAATTCAAACAACTACCACTCTTGATCATACCACAAAACAAACTATTTGTCAAGTGATTGTGTAAAAATAATTTAAGGAGGATTGCAATATGTTTTTAGAACTGATAAATAAGAAACAATATGACCTCCAAGCGAGACAACTATTCCTAGAACTAAATGAAGATATTAGCAAAACCCATAATTCATTAACTATTTTAGAAATTAAAGAAGTTATTAAAGAAAGAGATAACATGTTAGTTAATTACGGGTTAGTAGAGCTGGGAATAGACGTTCTAGGGAAGCTTATGAAAGGTTTCAGAGGCTCTTCTTATATTGTCCAAGAAGATTATATGGAAACATTGATTGAGATTCAGGAAATATTTTATTTTGTAAAAAGAGAAACCGATGATACATTAAGTGACGATGTGCTTATAGAACTTTTGATAGAGACCTTTAACAATGACTGTAGAGGGTCATTAGATTTACTATGGATTAACATGGAGAGGTATGCCACAAAATTTAGACGGGAAAATCTTGAATAAAGATAGTGGTTGGGGGGAAGTAGAGATATGAATAATATTATAACAAATAAGAGTATAAGCAGAGATGAACTAGATATTAATCAATATACTGTGTCACTATTAAAACTAGGCTATAAAGCTGGTCTAGTAAATGAATGTACTATAAATAGGTTTCAAATACAGCTTCAAGATGTAGTAAAGGATTTAATATTAGAATACACCAAGGGTAATAGCTCTTCTGTAAGGGTGGAAACAGCAGATCGAATTTTGATATCACTATTATATTGTATTGATGCATATATAGCAGATTTTAGCAGTTTGGAGGATGCCTTAGCTATTATTAATAAAGATGATTTAAATGATATATATTTAAGAGGATATGAACAGGTAAAACAATGTCTTAATGAGACTGAGATGAAGTATAAAGAGATAATGGAAAAGAAACTAGATATACCACTAGAAATCTATAACGATACCTTAGATAATGCATTAGCTGACTTCTTCAAAGTATATGAAATAAAATTCAATTCCCATGATACCATGACCAGTATTGACTATCCCTTGGTCTTTGATGACATGAATATTAGGGGCGTATATTACATTAAGAATTATCTAGTCAATTTAGATATAGAGAATCATTTTTGTAGTCTCTTCTCTATATTTGAGATAAATAAAATAATCGAATTCTACAGTAGATTACATGGTGTAAAACCAAAGGATATTTATATAAATGTTTTTGAAATAGTAGTTAATAATTCAGTATTTTCTCTATTGGCCGGAGAATCTGCTAAGAATCTTATAATATCTAACCAGCAGTATTCTTACTTGACTGGAAGACTTGGGAGACTACATCTTCACGAGTTAGAGAATATAATTGAAGGAGCTATTTACAGAATTTTAAAGGAATTATCCTGTAGCAATATAGAAGTTAGAAACTATCTCAGGAGATATAAGGAGCTCTTAGTGGAGAGGATATTAAATGCAAGGTACTGTGGAGATTTTAAGTACTTAATAATAAAAGATAATTACGAAGAAATGAAGGATAATGGAATAGAATTTCAAGAAGGTGACAGAATGGATGATGAAAGTTTTCGAAGGACTGTAAACAAGGTTTTTGAAGCCAGTGAATTATCCGATAAGATTAGTATTATAAGATCTAGTGTAGGATCATTAGGTGATTTTATAGACATACTTAATTCTGAGTGTCTATTCGGAGATGAGTATCTAGCCTTGTACTCTAATATGGAGAATATTGAATTGGCAATGCTATTGAAAATACTCCTACGAGATGAGTTTGAGGGTGGCAGAAGAGAACATATAGAAGATATACTGTATGTCTTAGAAGAAAGATATATAGATAGTGTATGGGAAGAGTATTTAGCTAAATTTATATGTTCATTAAACCTTGATAATTTAAAATATATAGAGGGAATTATTAATGGAAGATTTTATTAGACATACAAAATAAAGAATAAAATTTAAAGTCTTATAAACCCTCAATATGTTATAATTTGGGTATAGATTTAATTTTCAATTTTACGATGTTTATAT
The DNA here is from genome assembly GCF_050888315.1 of Wukongibacter baidiensis. Taxonomy (NCBI): domain Bacteria; kingdom Bacillati; phylum Bacillota; class Clostridia; order Peptostreptococcales; family Caminicellaceae; genus Wukongibacter; species Wukongibacter baidiensis. The sequence continues at coordinate 3,538,450 of NZ_CP138202.1, read as the reverse complement.
TATAATGTTTGTATTATATATTATATAAGCTACGAAAAATTTACTACATTTTGAAAATTTAAAATCCTCAAAACGCTGGCTGTAAAATCTCCAGAATGTAAGATGTTTATCGTATTATATATAGAATAATTTGTGAAAAGTATATAAAGTGATTAAAATTTTCTATAGTTACAGGAATTTAAATATCAATATAGAATAAATACTAAGAGAACGGTTGTTTCCGTTCTTAATATCTATATAAAATGGGGAGAGGCCTATGGAAAAGATATTAACCCAAAAACTTGAAAGACAGAAACGGTTTACCGAAGATATCTTGGCAGGAATGATAGACCTTGTAAGGGTTATAGATAAAAATAATAAGATAATTTTTCTTAATGACCCTATGAGAGAATTGATTGGTGATGTAAGGGGTCAAGTCTGTTATACTGCTCTCGGAAAACCTTGCAAGTGCAAAACTTGTATTTCAGAAACAACTATAAAGCATGGCAAGATAATTAAAAAAGAGGAAATTGTAGGTGACAAAAGATTTTCTGTAGTAAGCTCTCCAATACGTGATGAAAATGGTGAAATATATTGTGCGGTAGAGGTTTTTAGGGATGTTACAGAAAAGAGAAAGATGGAGAAAATTATACTTGATCAAAATCTTAAAATGAAAAAGGATTTGGATTTTGCAAAGTATATACAACAAAGAATAATCCCACAAGATGGTATTTATAATGATATGATAAGGATAGATTCGAAATATATTCCAAGTGAAATGTTGGGTGGAGACGTATTTGACATTATTAATATAGACGAAGACAATATAGGAATATATATGGCCGATGTTTCTGGACATGGAGTAACGGCTTCTATGATGACAATGTTTATTAGACAAACATTGAAAAGTCTTAAAAAAGATGCCCTAGATCCAGGTTATACTCTGAACTATTTAAATTCTAGATATAAAGAGTTAGGTCTTGATGATAACTATTATATAACTATTCTCTATGGGGTATTTAATAAGAAGACCTCCACAATTAGAATTGTAAACGGTGGACATAATTGTATGCCGATTATCTTTAGCAACGATGAAGCCCATGAAATCTTTTTACCGGGGCTTCCAATATGCAATCTTTTTGATGACGTAGAATATACTGAGCATACTATACATCTTAATAGTGGAGATAGAGTGCTTTTCTATACAGATGGAATAAGTGAGGCAAAAAGTACTTCTAAAGAAATTTATTCAGATCGTATATTGGAAATATGTTCAGAAAGCCTGGATGTAAACAGTAAAAGCTTAATAAGCAAAATCATTGATGATGTAGTAGATTTCTCGAATAACAATCTGGATGATGATGTAGCTATAATGATGATGGAAGTTGTATAAAAGTATTTAAAAAGTTTAGACGGGGATGTATCATAAAGGTTTTTTATGATACATCCCCGTTAGATATTAAGAAAGATTTTGTATTCCTAAATCTCAAACTTTTCTATTGCTTTTTGAAGCTCACTTGACACCTGTGCAAGCAGCTGTGCCGATGATAAAATCTGCTCAATTGCTGCAGTTTGCTCATGGGTTGATGCCGCTACTTCCTCTGTGCTAGCAGCATTTTCCTCAGTTATACTTGCAATATTCTCTACATGCTCTCCTACGATACTAGATTTTGCATTTAATCCATCGCAGGCTGTAACCACTTTCCGTATATTATCTGATACAGCTTTAACCGCCTTCATTATGTCATTAAAGGCAAGGGCCGTTTTTTCAGCGGCCTTTTCTTGTTCATGGGAGATTGTTTTTGTTTTGCCCATTTCAGCTACTACATTGTCTACACTGCCTTGAATTTCCTTAATGAGCTGTGCAATATCTTGAGTAGCTCTGCCCGATCCGTCGGCTAGCTTTTTTACTTCTTCAGCAACAACTGCAAAACCTTTACCCTGTTCTCCAGCTCTTGCGGCTTCAATGGCTGCATTTAAGGCAAGGAGGTTTGTTTGATCAGCTATATCTCCTATTAACTGTGATATTTCACCTATTTCTTTTGATTTTACCGATAAGAGAGTGACTTCATTAGAAACATTCTTAGTGGCATTCTTATTCTCTAACATCTTACTCTTTTGATATTCAATTGCACTAATACCTTCGTCTACAGTTTTTGTAGCCATAAGAGTAAGTTCTTCTGAATCGTTGGCGTTATCCAATATTTGAGATACACCGGATACTAGTTCTTCTACTAAAAAGCTTGTTTGCTGTGTAGATTGCGCCTGTTCAGTAGCCCCTCTTGCAAGCTCAGATATAGTATCTGCTACTTGTTCAGAAACCTTACCGGCCTCTCTAGTCGATATCCTCATTTGTTCTGATGTAGATGCAACCGTTGTACTTGTATCCCTCATATTAGAGATTAGGTCATGCATACTTTTAACCATGCTATTGAAATTGCCTGCAAGTACACCTATCTCATCTTTACTTCTTATATCAACCTTAGCTGTGAGGTTACCCTGAGCAACAGTCTTCGTCATAAGAGCCATCTGGGTTACTGGCTTAATAGTTTTGTCTATTAATATGAATATTATTATGCCAATTAGAATTATAGTTATCAGTCCGATAAACAATATAGCTATCTTAAGGTCAGAAACCGTTTTTGTCACTTCATTATAGTGGGCTGTCATGGCAATGGACCATCCAGTAAGCTCTATGGGCTCGTAGGAAATAATACTGTCGGCATCTTCCAGTTCCAAGCGTTCTATGTTAGCCTCTCCATTAATCATTTTCTCGGTTATATGTACAAGATCTTGATTATCATTATTTAAAAAGTTTTCCTCTAAAATATACTCAGCCTTAGGATGGGCCATCACTAATCCCGTTTTATCGATCATATAGGCATGTCCTGTATCTCCAAGCTTTTCAGCATTAACCATTTCTGTTATAGCTGATAGGTTCACAGTTCCGCCAACGACACCTACAATGCTATTTTTTTCATCCCTAATAGGAGCTGCTATTACGATTACGGGATTGTCATTGGATTTTGATATAACTGGATTTGATACAATCACATCTCCCTTTTTTGCCTTGTAGAAATAATACCTATCCATAACATTACCTCTTCTACCGTTGGTCGACTTTAAATTGCCTCCGTTGTCACAGACAAATATATCATTGAAGTCTCCAAATATATCTTTATTCCGAGAAAAATATTTCTCTACACCTTTAATATTGAGCTCTCTTACAACATTTATAGAGGATAAAAGTTGAATGTTTGATTTCCATTTTTCTACCTTATCATTAGTACTAATTGCGAGCTTATTGACTTTGCTCTGGGCTAGTTCTTCTATATCTTTGACTATGACCTTACTTGCCTTCAAATAAGCAATTCCTGAGATTGCGAGAATTCCTATTATTGCACATACTAATACGGGCACTATGATTTTGCGCTTTAAACTTTTCAATATTAATGACCTCCTCGAATAATATAGATTAAAATATACGTAGCTAAAAAACTTTACGAAAGAAATTTTAAAGTTTGATAGAGATACATTAGCCAAGTATTTCCATATCATCTAAGCAACTTTATACAACAAATTTCGACAAAACCATCTGATGTTTTTAGTGTAAAAGTAAAATTTAACGAAAAGTTAATAAAAAACACCCTATAAAAATCCTCGGAATTGAACTTTTGATACGCATAATGGAAACTATATATACCAATAAGTCAATAGGCGTATAACTTATTATTAGGTATAAAAAAAGGCTGTCTCATAAAGGTTTCTTATGAGCTCAGCCCGAGGATGTTTCAGAATGAGTGAAGTTCAAGGTTTTGAAATTCAGGCGGTTTGGCTAGTGCTGATGTACGTGCCAAGTCGGTGAACATTTCAAATAACGCAGAAATTCGCCATTATGAGACATCCTAAGAAATCCTAGTTAGGAATTTCCGTAGTCTCAGTACTTTGTTTTGCTATACGACGATTATAAACATATACAGTTATAGAGATAATAACCAAAGAAACTATTGTGAAAAATAATCTATTAGATAATATCTCTGGCCTCCATAGAATATAATTTTCATAATCCCCTAGAGAATTGAATCTAACCATAAATCTATTAAAGCCATAATCTCCTCCGAGAGTTCCCATCGATGAGAACCATAATATAGCTTGAATAACAATAGTAGGTAAGGCTCTATCTAAAATGGTGAATATCAATATAGAAATAGCTACAGTAAATAACACTGTTGGAGCTATCCATGTCAATGTATACTTATAAAAGGCCCCAATATCTACTAAGTAATTATAATGTCTGCTTATACTATAAAATACGTAGGTCGAGTGGGTTGCCAACAAAAGGTAACCTGCAAATAGACATATACAGATTGCACTATACCTAGACAATATATAGGTAATAGGTGAAAGTTCTCTATTGTGAATCAGATCTATAACCTTCCGTTTTTTATCCCTTAAAAATGTGGCAATTACGATAAAGACTGGATACAGACCTGCGCTTATGCCTAGATAGTCGGAAAATAATCTTCCATAGGCATTAGTTAATTTATCCTTAGATAGGATTTCATTAAATTCCTCTAGGGCATCATTATAGGATTTATTTTGTGAGTATAATAGATGCCTATATTGTTTTGAAAATACAGTTGTATCCTTTAACTCTCCATCGAGTTCATCGAGTATTTTCTCATATTCACTATAGCTAACGGGATCTATAAGGTTACGGTTTTCGTCCATTCCCTTTGGACTTATTTTTTCCATAGCACTTTGTATAGAAGAGCTTTGAGAAGGAGAGAGCTTCTTATAGGAATTTAATGTGGAACTGTGTTTTAGATATTCATTCATTGTGACAATGGTACTCATCTCCATGTAGCCAGCTTTAATTTTTTCATCAGGGGTATTGATGGATTTATAACCATATAATACATCCCAAAACATACTATTCCTATGTTTTTTGCTATAAACAGTATTGCCACCAAGGCTCTTATCCAATTTCTCTATGAGCTTTTCAAATTCATCGTAGGAAATTAGAGTTTGAGGATATTTCTCACTATCCAGTTCATCTCCATATATACTATTCTTTATTCGAATCATAAATTCTTTCTGATCTTTACTAAGAACATTCCAGTTTTTCATCCCAAAGGTGTATTTTACAAAAATATTATTTTCTAGATTATAGTTCATCCTATAAAAGGCAAGGTTCATTTCGTTCGATTCATTAACTAAAACCCCTTTGCCCATAGTGTACTTTAAGTTGCTGGCAACTGGCTTTAGAGGATCATGGGCCGTTGGAGGATTAAATTGAGTTATATAATAAAGGGTAATTATAATCAAGAACATATAGAATGTAATACTCTTTAATTGACTCTTAATTTCAGAGTACATCAGTTTTATAAACATATCTGCACCTCTTTTCACTTTAATTAAAATTATATTCATAATAGAGAGTAAAGCTCATCATATATATACATATTGCAGCAATAGACAGATTTTCATCGAGTATGTTAGATACTAATATTGTTGTTGCTGTTAATGTGATTAAACCTAAGCTAAATGCAAGCAGGCTTTTAAGCTTTTTCTTCCTCATCATTAATAGATCAATTTTCTTTTTTTCCTCTTTTTTTAAATACTCAAAATATCTAGCCTTTTTCCATACCTCATCTATAAAGTTTTTTTCATTATTATTAGGATTAGACATTGAGATAGCCCTCCTTTTCTATCAAGGATTTCAACTTCCTTCTAGCTCTATAGATCAATATCTTTATAGTAGCCATGTTTTTACCCATAATTTTTGCCGCTTCATTATAACTGAAGCCTTCGTAGTCTATAAGATGAATAACTGCTTTATAGTCGGATTTCAATTTATCAATGTTTCTATTAAGGCAGCTTGCCCTGTCCATTTTTATTATTGTTTCTTCTACATCTTCTTTACTAGTAACTATGCTATCGTCATATAGAGTAAGCTCCTTCTTCTTTCTTAGATAATCTATACTTCGATTTCTTATTATGGTGAAAAGGTATGTCTTAAAGGAAAACCTACTGTTGTAACGGTCTCTATAGACATAAATGTAGGCAAAGGCATCCTGGGCTATGTCTTCGGCAATAAATGCATCGTGAATAAACTTCTGAGCAAAGCTGATGGCTTGACACCTATATTGAGTTATTAATCTCTCAAAGGCTTCTTTGTCACCGCTTTGAAACCTTTCCATTAAAGATTTATCGTTATCCACGTCTAAGTACTCCTTTTGAATCTTCATAGAAGACTCTGTTCTTTAATATTAATTCCTCGGCTACATGCCTTATTATATTTATACTATTCAAGGTTGATTACCTCCCTTTTTCTGAAAATCATAATAGATTAATTCTTTCCATTACCCCCTTCATTACTTATTCGTATGACTAACAAAAAAGTTACACAAATTAAGAAAATTATTAGATTTAATCCGGACTTAAGGATTACTAAGGAATTCCAGGCTATGGTGACCATTGAACGTCGTCAGATGTCATTGTTCTATGTTATAATAAAGTCGGATGTAAACTGTGTTTTTTAAGGAGTGAAAGCCTTGGCTAAAAAAAGAAAAAAGCGTAATAAAATTAGGTTTCTAATTTTTTTATTAACAATAATTGGACTGACATTTGGACTCATAAAGCTTGGGGCAGGATTAAAGGACATGCTTGGTAATAAAAGTATTAACTTAAAAAGAACAGGGATTATTGAATATGCAAAGAGAAAGCAAGATGATAAGAAAGTTAATATAGAGATAAGTAATGAGCATATTATTAAGTTTGAGAAAAATAAACTAAGTACGTATAACCAAAAGGGAGATAAGGTATGGGAGAAAGAATTAAGCCTTGATGAAGCCGTTATAAGAGGAAATGGAAATATAATAGTAGCAGCTGGAGCTTTAAGAGGTGAAATTTATTTTATAGATTATGAAGGAAGTATAAAGGTAGAAAAGAGTATAGATAAGAAGATACTAGATATAAATATTAATAATGATGGATACGTTTTCGTCATGCTTGAAACAGAAATCTATGTTTTTGATCCAGCAGGAGAAATAATTTCAAACTTTGTAATTCCAAAGGGAACAGTCTTTGATGGAGATTTATCCAGAGACAGTAGTAAGATAGCCCTTACAATATTAGCTGTTGAAGAGAACAAATTCTACAGTAATATTATTTTCTATTCTCTTGATGGAAAGGTTCTAGCAGGAAAAAAATATGACAATGATGTTATTTATAAGATATTACTCACCGACGATAATACGCTATTGGTTTTAGGAAGTAATAAAATACTGAAGATAGCTGAGGATGGAAATGTTTTGTGGGAAAAAAGACTTGATGGAACTTTAAATAAGGGAATTCTTACGGACAAAGGAGTACTTGTATTAAATATAGTAAGTAAAAAAAATACCATAATAGATACTAAAAGTAGAAACACTATTAGACAACTGGACCTAGCTGGTAATGTTATTAAGGATACTCCAGTTGCAGGAGAAGTGCTGGGATTAGATGTTGTTGATGATAAGATAGCAACTTTTACTGATAGAACAATATATATATTTGGGAAAAATGGAGACATGCTTTTGGAAAAGAAGATTAATAAAGATATCAAGGATATAAAGTGGATATCTAGAAGAAATCTTCTGGTTAAATTTAAAGATAGATTAGAGATAATGACTTTAAATTAACCCGCCTAGGTAGTTGCCAAAGTGTGGAGTGATAATATTTCCTAAGTATTACAAAATGCGAATGTATAATTTACTAGGTCAGATAGGGGTGAAACCAGTGAATTGGATGGATATATGCGTCATTATTATTATTACAATAAATGGTATAAGGGGATTAGGGGCAGGTCTAGTTCTATCACTTTTCAATATAGCAAGCTATATAGTAGCCGGTATTGTGGCAAAGCTATATTATCCCTATTTATCAAAATTTGTTATAGAGAATACAAATTGGGCTTTCAAAGTACAAGAGTTTGTACTAAAAAATATGAAGTTTAAGTCAGCAGATGCTATACAGGCTCAAGGTGGGGGATATGAAAGTATTTTTGAAGTGATGAATTTACCAAAGGCCTTGGAAACGGTATTCTTACAAAGTAATTTTTTTACAGAGTATAGTGATGGTGTTTTGAACAATATTAATATATATATATCACAGATGGTAGCAAAGATAGTAATAGATTTGTTGTGTATAATAATAATTTTCTTCATAGCAAAGCTTATACTTAGTATCCTATGCAGTATTTTAAACAGCATAACGGAGCTTCCGATTATTAAACAGTTTAATAGGCTTGGAGGGCTTATATTTGGGGCTTTAAAGGGGATAATTATTATATACATATTTACAGCTGTTATGGTTCCAATCGCCTCTATTTTTCCAAACAGTAGTTTAGTAAATTCTTTAGAGGCCTCAAAGATTGCAAGGGTCTTCTATGATTACAATATTCTGTTATTTATGCTTAAGAACATGATAAGCTATGGCGGTAGTAAAATGATTGGAAATTTTTAATCTGGATTATTCATGATAAGTTACGAAAAATCTATTACATTCTGAAAATTTGTCATCCTTAGAAACACAGGATGTCAAATCTCTAGAATGTGAGACCTTTATTGTATTATATATAGATAAATTTTATATGAAAGCAGTTATGTATTGATAAATCTTATAGAAGTATTTTAAAAATAGAGCCTTCAAAAACCAATTTAGGTATTATAATAGTGATAGAAGATAAACAATAACCTCAAAAAAGGAGGAGCACAATATGAGATTAGAAGTAGATGCAAGAGGAATGCAGTGTCCGATGCCTGTAATTGAAACTAAGAAGGCAATAGAGAAGGTAAATGAAGGTACTATAACAACAATAGTTGATAATCAAATAGCGAAGGAAAATGTGTCTAAGCTAGCTAAGAGTTTAAGTTATAATGTAAATATTGAAGAAGTAAATGGAGACTACCATGTAAGTATTTATAAAGGAATTTTAGAAAATGACTTTATGCCAGCACAGAGGCCTACAACTAGAGATTTAGTAATTCTACTAGGTAAGGATTCTATGGGAGAAGGATCTGAGGAACTAGGGAAGGTTCTTATTAAAGGTTACTTTTATGCATTAACTGAGTCAAAGCCATTTCCAAAGGCCATATTATTTATAAACAGTGGGGTTAGACTTACTACAGAGGGCTCAGAGGTTATTGAGCATATAAGGAAGCTTGAAAGCGAAGGTGTGGAGATTCTTTCCTGTGGTACATGCCTTGATTACTTTAACCTTAAGGATAAATTAATTGTGGGCGGAGTTAGCAATATGTATACTATAGTAGAAAAAATGAATGAAGCAAAAAATACTATTAGATTATAAAAGGAGCGAGCAGTTAGATTGAGAAAAGAATTTTATGTAATAGCTTTTGAATCTACCCATTATGCAATAATGGCTGAGAAAAAACTAAAGGGAAAGTTTAACATCCAAACGATTCCTACCCCAAGGGAGATTACTGCAAGCTGTGGATTGTCAATAATGTTTGGTGGAGAAATCTTACAGGATATTAAAGAAGAGCTTATTAGTCAAAAATTAGAAAGTGATAAGCTCGATATGTATAAAATAATTAGAAACGATGATGGGAAAAGGGCTGAAAAGATAAGTTGGAGGCAATAGTTTATGAATACGAAAGAGGCATTATCAGACTCTGTTATGAGTATTAAGGAAATGATGACAGGATACTTAGATCCTGAAAAGCTTTATAAGTTCTTGGAAAAAGGAATTAGAATCATACTAATATTAGTTATTGCAAGAATTGCCATAGCTATTACAAATACCTTAATAGAGAAATTTATCGATAGTAAAGATGTGTTTAAGCTTAAAATCGATGACAATAGGATGAGTACAGCAAAGGGAATATTGAAAAGTATATCAAGATATACAATCTACTTTATTGCAATCACTCCAATCCTTGCAGAAGTAAATATAGACATAAAGGGGCTAGTTGCAGCTGCTGGAATAGGTGGTCTTGCCATAGGTTTTGGGGCTCAAAACCTTGTTCGTGATATAATAACGGGCTTCTTTATACTATTTGAAGATCAATTTACAGTAGGAGACTATATTGAAATAGATGGAAAGACCGGTGTTGTAGAAGAGATGGCACTTAGAATCACAAAAATAAGGGATTTTAGTGGAGACCTTCATATAATACCGAATGGCGTCATTTCCAAAGTAACAAATAGATGTAGAGGAAATATGAGGGCAAAGGTAGATATGAGTATCGCCTATGAAGAGAATATAGAAAGGGCCATCGAGGTCTTAAATAAAGCAAGTGAAGAGATAAAAAAAGAAAGCGACGATATTATAGAAGGTCCTTTAGTACTTGGTGTTACGAACTTTGGAGAATCCGATGTTGTGATTACAACAATAGCTAAGGTAAAACCAATGGCTCAATGGGGCGTTGAGAGAATAATGAGAAAGAAATATAAGGAGATATTTGATAAGGAAGGAATAGAAATTCCTTATCCAAAGAGAGTAATATATAATCAGACTATAGATAATAATAGTGACATATAATATTATAGGTATTGACACTTTTGTTGTTTATAATTATAATTGTTTATTAATAATTATTGAATTTTAAGGACGAAAAAAATATAAACTGCTTTTTAATATAATTAGTTGTATAAGCAAAGTCAATCTTGATAATTTTCAGAGTGACTTTGTTTTTAATATCAGGAGGGTTTAGTTATGGCGATGGATCTAAGAGTTGGAGATATAATTGAGACGAGAAAGCAGCATCCTTGTGGGAATAACAAATTTGAGATCGTGAGAACTGGAATGGATTTTAGAATTAAATGTATAAAATGTGAAAAACAGATTTGGATACCACGGGTAAAACTTGAAAAGAGAATAAAGAAGGTTGAGAGAGAGGAAGAATAGGAAGAGAATACAAAGACTAAATTTGGAATTTTCAGCAAATGCTGAATATTGTTGTGAAAAAATTTGAATATTTACAAAAAAATTTGCAATTATTATGCAAATATAATGAGAAAAATGTTATAATGTATTTAGTCGGGCAAACCTTTTCCTAATATTTAATATATTTTGGAGGTGCTTTTTACAATGGCATTAAAGTATTCAAGTCGTATGGATAAAACAAAGGCTTCAGAGATTCGTGAACTATTAAAGCTTACTATTAGACCGGAAGTTATATCCTTTGCAGGTGGATTACCAGCGCCGGAATTATTTCCTGTAGAAGAAATGAAAAAGGTGTCTCAAAAGGTTCTAGAAGAGAATGGAAGAGAGGCTCTTCAGTACAGTCCTACAGAAGGGTTTCCACCACTTAGAGAAAAGATAGCTAAGAGAATGGAATTTGTAGGAGTTAATACAGAGGCGGACAATATTCTAATAACAAATGGTTCTCAACAGGGACTTGATTTTAGTGGAAAAATATTTTTAAACCCAGATGACGTTGTAATTGTTGAAAGTCCAAGCTACTTAGGAGCTATAAATGCATTTAAAGCATATGAATGTAAATTTCTTGAAATACCTACCGATGATGATGGTATGATTATGGAGGAGCTAGAAAAGGCCCTTGAGATCACAGAAAATGTTAAGATGATATATGTTATACCTGATTTCCAAAACCCATCGGGAAGAACATGGTCATTAGAAAGACGCGAAAGACTTATTGAGATAGCAAATAAATATGACCTGCCTGTAGTAGAAGACAATCCCTATGGAGAATTGAGATTTGAAGGAGAAAGATTACCTTCAATTAAATCGATGGACAAAGATGGAAGAGTAATATTCCTAGGAACTTTCTCGAAAACTTTCTGTCCAGGGCTTAGAATAGGCTGGGTATGTGCAAGTGATGAAGTACTAAATAAGTACATTTTAATAAAGCAAGGTGCGGATCTACAAAGTAATTCTATGTCACAAAGAGAGCTTAATGCATTCTTAGAAGATTATGATTTAGATAAGCACATAGAAAAGATCAAAGAATTATATAAAGGTCGTCGTGACCTTATGCTTGAAACAATGAAAGAACACTTCCCAGAGGAAGTTAAGTACACTCACCCAGAAGGTGGTTTATTTACTTGGGCGGTATTACCTGAGCACATCAACGCAAGGGAGCTTATGACAAAGGCCCTTGAAAGAAATGTAGCCTTTGTACCGGGCGGTTCCTTCTTTCCTAATGGTGGTAATGAAAATACAATGCGTATAAATTACTCAAATATGCCAGAGGAGAGAATCGTTGAGGGTATTAAAATACTAGGCGAAGTTATTAGAGAAGCATTGAATGAAAAATAATATAGAAAACCAAAGCTGTGCCTTAGGGTACAGCTTTTATTTTCTCTTTGAAAAAGTTTTTGTTGAATAAAATTAAATAAAGTGATATAATCTAAAGTTGTGAATATGAATCATATTCTCTCTGCTCTGCTTGAGTAGGGCCAAAAGACCATAGGGAGGTGTAAACGATGAGAAAGTATGAAACTCTATACGTATTAAAGCCAGATCTTGAAGAAGAAAAAAGAGTTGCGTTAATTGAAAAATTCAAGACAATCATCGAAAAAGATGGTGAAATTGAAGAGGTTAATGAATGGGGAAACAAGAAATTAGCCTATGAAATTGACAAAATCAAAGAAGGTTACTACGTACTAGTTAATTTCAAAGCAAATACAGATTTGCCAAAGGAATTAGAGAGAAATTTCAGAATATCTGATGATGTTATTAGATATATCGTTGTTAACTTAGAAGAAAAATAAGAGTCCTTAAAAAGGTGGGATTTTAATGAATAATGTAGTTATGATTGGAAGGCTTACCCGTGATCCAGAGCTTCGTTTTACAGCGGGAAGCGGTAAAGCAGTAGCCACCTTTACTATAGCTGTGAATAGACAATTTTCGAAGAACAATGAGGCAGATTTTTTCAGAGTAGTTGTTTGGGGAAAATCAGGTGAAAACTGTGCCAATTACTTAGCAAAAGGTAGATTAGTTGGCATACAAGGACGAGTTCAAAATAATAATTATGAAACAAACACTGGAGAAAAAAGATATACGACTGAAATCGTTGCAGATAGAGTAGAATTCCTTGAATCAGGAAAAGGAAATAGAGCACAAAGTAATAATCAAAGCCCTGAATTTCCAGATTTTAATGACGGCGCTGATGGCTTCCAAGCCATAGAAGACGATGACGATGTCCCATTCTAGGACAAGGAGGGAAATGTAGTGAGAAGAGGAAGAAAAAGAAAAAAGATTTGTAGCTTTTGTGCAAACAAAGTTTCACAAATAGATTATAAAGATACAAAATTCTTACAAAAATATGTAACTGATAGAGCTAAGATTCTTCCAAGAAGAATAACTGGTAACTGTGCAAATCATCAAAGACAGTTAACTAGAGCTATCAAAAGAGCAAGAATCGTTGCATTATTACCATTCTCAGCTGGTGAATAAAATATAAGATATAAAAAGAAGCGAGTATTCGCTTCTTTTTTTGTAATAAATTGATAAAATTTTCAAAGAAGCTTTGTTTTAGGGTATAAACTAGTAAATATTATGAAATTAATATAAAATATACATATCCCGTTCATATTTGTTATAATGTAGTAGGGAGGGGATGTAATGTCCTTTGATAATAACGGTATAGATATCACAAAAAATATAAAAATAATAGAATGGCTGAAAAGTGAATTATTATCTTCTTTGGCATCCTTATTTGAAATTTTAGTTAAGGGTATAAAAGGCCGGCAAGAAGCTATTGCTGATATTCTCGCAAATATTATTTTAGTTACCTACGTACTAGGAAGAAGATTGGGGATAAGCTATACCAACTTAGATATGAAGATCCAGGATAAAATTAAGCTGGGTGTTTTAGAAGATCATAAGGTTGAAAGTTGGTTCGGAGATTTATCATCACTTAAAAAGCACATGGATAGAAATAGCAAGCGATAGAGCTAGAAAATAATAGGATTATTGTAATTTATACATAATTAAATTTTGCAATAGTTATTTATATAGTAATGTTACTTTAATTATTAAAACCCAGGGGCAACGACCACCTTCGGTTTGGTCAGATTTCTCTTCGAGAAATCACCTCAATAAATTTCACTGAAAAAATGTAGAAGCGGTCATTATTTCAGTAAAATTTATTTTAAGTTTTAAGGTACCATGACTATAATAGGGAGTGAATATGTTTGAGTACACGCAAGAAAACGAGTGCTATGGTTGAATCAGCTTTGATAACAGCAATAGCCGTTATATTTGCTTTAGCGGGCATATATATACCATTAGTAAATGTATTATTAATGTTCTTACCAGTTCCTTTTATTATAATAGGAGCTAAAAATGGATTTAAATACAGTATACTATCCCTTATAGTAGCAACCTTTATGATAGGGAGTTTTACTGATCCATTAAGGGCTATATTGTTCTTTGTTACAACTGGATTCGGAGCTATAACAATAGGATATATGATAAAGAAAAAGTATTCATTTAGCTTAACGATGTTCTTTGGCAGTATTGCTTCGATAATATCTGTAATAATATCCTTTGCATTAATGCCTAAGATTTTTGGGGCTGGGCCTATTGAGATGATAGAAAGCGTATTTGTTCAGTCAAGAGAAATGTATGAAGGTCTTATTGAAATGTCTAAAATGGATGCTGAACAAACAGAACAAATACTAAGTATGATTGATCAGATGAAAAATTTATATTTACTTATTTTTCCGTCTGCTATCATTATGTCATCGGTATTTTCTACATATATAAACTACCTTCTTTCAGGAGTTATTTTGAGAAGAATAGGTTTTACCATAGACAAACCAAAGAAGTTTGGACATTTTAGGTTGCCAACTAACTTTATGATGGGAGCATTAGTGATAGTAATATTAACATATTTGGCCAGTAGATTTGATATTGTAAATTCTGATGCATTAAATGCAAATATTATATATCTATTCCAAATTATTTTCATCATACATGGTTTGGCAGTTGCTAGCTTTTTAATAGAAAAAAAGGGTATTGGAACAGCTTTAAGAAGAACAATTTTAATATTTATTTTGTTTATTCCAATTGCGAATGGAGTTTTGTTATTTACGGGCCTATTTGATGTTATATTTAACATCAGAAAACTAGGAACCTAGGTTTGGAGTGTAATTATGAATAATAAAAGATTCCTTAAAATCTTAATTCCTGACACTAATATATACCTTTTTATTACGATTGCCTTCGTAACAGTTATTTTTTTCTATAACATATACTTAGGGTATGCAGGATTAGCTGTACTTGCATATCTAATTTACCACAATTGGAAATCCAATTATATACGTAGAGAAAAATGGAAGAAGTATATCGAAAATCTGTCATCGGAAATAGATTCAGTGGCAAGGTACTCCTTGCTCAACTTACCTATTCCTTTAACCATAATAGAATTTGATGGGAGCATATCATGGTACAATTCCAAATTTATTGAGATGATGGAAGAAAAGGATATTTTAGATAAGAACATTGAAGATATTATACCTACAATTGAACTGAATAAGCTATTAGAAGAAGATAGCGATAAGATAAGAGATGTAAAGGTAAAGGAAAGAATATTTAGTGTACGACATAATGTTGTTAAGCTTGATAATGACCACGATGAAAGATATATAATAATGCTTTATTGGATAGAAAATACCAATTTTTATAATTTAAAGACTAAATACAATAATGAAAAACCAAATGTGGCCTTTATACAGGTAGATAATTATGATGACGTACTTAAGGAAACCGATGAAGAATATAGACCGCTTGTTACTGCGGAAATACATAGGAGAATAAACCTTTGGGTATCTAGGATGAATGGACTGATAAAGAAATACCAAAAGGATAAATATATTGTTGTATTTGAAAATAAAAAACTTGATAATCTGGAAGCGAAAAGATTTACCATATTGGACGACATAAGAGAGATAGATTTAGGAAATAAAATTCCACCGACTTTGAGTATTGGGGTAGGAGTTAAAGGAAAAAACCTGAGCCGACTTGAGGAATTTGCCGAATCAGCTTTAGAGCTGGCATTAGGTAGAGGTGGAGATCAAGCCGTAGTTAGAAAAATAGACTCCTTCGAGTTCTATGGAGGAAAGACTAAGGCCGTAGAAAAAAGAAATAAGGTAAAAGCTAGAATTATTGCCCATGCTCTTAGACAGCTAATTGATCAGAGTAATAGAGTAATAATAATGGGACATAAGTCTCCAGATATGGACAGCTTTGGGGCTGCCATAGGAGTTTATAGGGCAGCAATGGATAGAGAGAAGGAAGCCTACATAGTTATAGATAAAATAAATGCAGCCACTCAAAATGTTTATGACAAGTTTAAGGATAAGGAAGAATATAGATTTATAAGCTGTGATGATGCCTTAGAGATATTTGGAGAAAAAGATCTTCTTGTAGTTGTTGACACCCATAGGCCAAGCATTACTGAATGCCCGCAGCTCATAGAGAATAGTGATAGAATTGTTTTAATAGATCATCATAGAAGAGGAACGGAGTTTATAGAGAATACAGTCTTAACCTATCTAGAACCCTATGCCTCGTCAACCTGCGAGTTGGTTACTGAAATACTTCAATACATGGATGAGAAGATAAATCTAGAAAAAATAGAAGCAGAAGCCATGCTAGGTGGAATAGCCGTAGATACAAAGAATTTTTCACTCAAGACGGGAGTAAGAACCTTTGAGGCTGCTTCATTACTTAGAAGAGCTGGAGCTGATACCATAGAAGTAAGGCAATTGTTTAAGGATGATATTACTACCTTTATAGCTAAGGCAAATGTAGTTAGAAATGCCGAGATAATTAAAGGCTGCATAGCTATATCAGTCTGTGATGAAAACATTAAAAGTCCTCAACTAGTAGTTGCACAAGGAGCAGATGAGCTTTTAAATATAAGAGGAATAAAGACATCCTTTGTAATTGGTATTAAAGATGATGGAACAGTCTTTATTAGTGGAAGATCATTGGGCAGTATAAATGTTCAAAGAATTCTAGAAAAACTAGGAGGCGGTGGACACCTTACAGTGGCAGGAGCACAGCTTAAGGATGTAACTACCTATGAAGCTAAGGATATGCTAATAAATGCAATTGAAGAATATTTAGAGGAAGGTGAGAAGTAATGAAGGTTATCTTATTAAAGGATATTAAAGGAACAGGTAAAAGAGGAGATATCATTAACGCCAGCGATGGTCATGCAAGAAACTATCTTATACCAAGGGGACTTGCAAAGGAAGCAACTTCTGGGAACGTTAACAATCTAAAGGCACAAAAAGCTTCTGAAAAGAAAAGACAAGATAAGGAGCTTGAGGAAGCTAAAGAATTAGCTGAAAGAATCTCTAAAATAACTCTTAAATTTACAAGCAAAGCAGGAGAAGGCGGCAAATTATTTGGATCTATAACATCTAAGGATATAGCTGCTAAGTTAAAAAAGGATCATAAAATAAATATAGATAAGAGAAAAATAGTTTTAGATAGTCCAATAAAGGAATTGGGATCAAGATTTGTAGATGTAAAGGTGTATCCTGAGATTTCAGGAAAAATGAAGGTAGAAGTTACAGTTCAATAATATAAAAACAAAACCAGCGGATCAAAAGAAAGTGTGCTGGTTTTTTTTATGTTAAATTCCTGTTAATTATATGAAAAATAGATGTTTTTCCAGTCATTTTGATGTAGTATAATAAGGAATAAAGTCGAAATATATCAAAAAATGAAGAAAAAAATAGAAAATCAATATTCTTAGTAATTTTGAAACTAATTTACTACATACACATTAGTGGTTATAATATATAATAAATGCCTTAATAAGATTAATCTCGAGGAAAAATCTGACCAAAACGAAGAGTCCATACTTCTGAGTTATTATTTCAAATAATATGGGTATGAAATAGAGTAGAGGATAGTAACTCTTTAGATGAGGGGGAAGTACATGAGCAAGGTTTTTATCGTCGATGACCATAAAGAAATCACCGACCTATTACAGAGGGTACTAAAAAAGGAAAATATAGAAGCTGATACTTTTTATGACGCTTATTCCGTTATTGAGGCTTTGAAGAAGGAATTGCCTGATGTTATTCTTTTAGATGTTCAAATGCCTAATATGGATGGAATTGAGATAATGAAAATTGTTAAGGAAATGCATCCCGAGATTAAGATCGTAATTATGACAGCCTATGCAGAACGATATAAATCTGAATTTTTTCTTCAAAATGGAGCAATAGATTTCATATCGAAACCATTTAAGCTTAAAGATATAAGAAAAGTAATATTTAGAGTATTAGATAGAGATAATTCTGTTGATAATAATCTAGAGACAGAGAGTGTAAAAATAGTTGGAGAAAGTCCTAGATTAAGGGACTGTACAGATAGGGCGTTAAAGCTTTCAAACAGTGATGCACCGATATTAATCACAGGAGAAAGTGGGACAGGTAAGGAATTGATAGTTGATTTCATCCACTATAATTCCATTAGAAAACATAATAAGCTTATTAAAATAAATTGTGCAGCTATCCCAGGAGAACTATTGGAAAGTGAGCTTTTTGGCTACGAAAAAGGAGCTTTTACAGGAGCAATGACCTTTAAGAGAGGAAAACTTGAGGAAGCTAGTGAAGGGACCTTATTTCTTGATGAAATAAGCGAGCTTGATGAAAAATTGCAGACTAAACTGTTAAGAGTTTTAGAATATAAAACCTTTGAGCGACTTGGGGGGAATAAGCAAATATTCTCTGATTTTAGACTTATATGTGCTTCTAATAAAGATATATCAGAGGAGGTCAAAAAAGGAAATTTTCGTGAAGACCTATTCTACAGAATTAATACCTTCAATATTTATTTACCCTCTTTAAGAGAAAGAAAAGAAGACATACCGATTCTAGTAGACCATTTTATTGAGCAGTTTAGAGAAGACTATGTAACCTGTGTAAAAAAACTGGATAGTGAGGCCATTGAAGCCTTAACTAGACATCGTTGGCCTGGGAATGTAAGGGAACTAAAAAATGTTATTCAAAGAATAATATCTATATCAAATAACGAAGAAATTAGCAAGGAAGATATTTCTTTTTACTTATCGCTGACCGATGGAAAAAATGACGATAATAGATATAAATCTAATCAAGATATGCTTAGCTTGGAAGAACTAGAGAAACAGCATATATTATATGTTATGAAGGAAGTCAGAGGTAATAAAGATAGAGCTATAGAGATTTTAGGTATAAGCAAGAAAACCCTATACAATAAAATTCGAAAATATAACATAGATATTGGAATCTAGATGTATAGAGATTCCAGTCAAAACTTTAATTTATACACATCAAAACTTCCCAGAAGCATCGGATATTTTGATATATACAAATTAAGATTTACTTGGAACTCTCTATAAAATAATGAAGTATTGAAAATTTTTTAAGGAAAATTTATTGTAATTTATATATATGAGGATGTAAAAAATACATATTTTATGTAGAAAAATGTAAAAATTACATACCAAAATAGCCTTTAGATAAAATTAAAATCTTTAAGGCTTTTTTTTATGTCCAATTTTATTATAGAAATTGCAATAGATGTTTTATATGACTATACTTCGAATAGCCTTGAAACATTGATTACTCAAAAAGAAACATATGTTTACTAAAAAACACATTCGATACAGCTAATAAAAACATTTGAATTAATTGCTAATTGGCACAGTATTTGCAAGAAAAAATCATGATTAATAATATTTAGATACTTGGAGGGAAAAGATGGCTGATTTAGTTTTATTTAAAACTCAAGATTATAAAGTGGCGGCTAAAAGTACTGATGTATTACTGACACTTAACAAAGGTGAAAATGAGACAAATAGACTGAAGAAAGTAAGATGGTCTAATAGAATCAAAGACATCAACCCCTTAAATAGCCAGGAAATAGATGCTACGCAATTAATATATTTTGATGGTGAACATCAATTGGAGTGCATTGCTGTTTCAGAAGTTACATATGTTGAGGGGTTTCAGGAAGATGATGTAGTTTATTTTATGGGAAATGAGAACCAGGATGGGATAATAGGTTTTATAAATAAAGATGAAGATATAATACCAATTATTGATATACCTAACTTCTCATATCGCTGGCTACAAGGATAGAACTTGTTAGGTATTTAAAATATATTTATACAAATCTAATAATAGGGGCTGGAAGAATGAGCTACCAAAGATGGAGTAAAATGGAGATACAATATTTAGTGGATAATTTTGAATTTAAAGATATTGACATTATTTCTGAGGAACTAAATAGAACAAAGGATTCAGTTTATAAAAAAGCTATGAGGCTTGGACTTACAAAAACGGTTAAAAGATGGACTGAAGATGAAATAGAGTTTCTTATTAAATGTTGGGGTAAATACTCTAGGGAAAAAATTGCACAAAAATTAAATAGAAGTTCGATTTCTATAAAGAAAAAAGCTGTAGAGTTAAAATTAGGACCTCAAAGAATAAGTAATGGAGACTATTTAACCAGTGGAGATATCGGATATCTATTAAACAAAGATCCAAATTTAATATATAGGTGGCTTAAGAGTGGATATATAAAGGGAAGGCGTTTTGGAGACAAAAAAATATTTCAAATAAAACCAAAGGATTTCTTGATGTTTTTAAAGAACTATCCTAATAAATGGGACGGATATAAAGCAAGAACTGACTTTATTAAACCTTACTTTTATACATCCAATCAATGCGAATTGCCTTCTTGGTTTATAGAAAAAGTTGAGATTGATGCAAAGAATAATATTAAAAGATGTATAATTTAAGAAAAAACCCATTAAGGGGTGAAATAGTGTGATTCCTATTTTTCTAAGTAATATGATGATAATGATAGGATTTATATGTGTGACCTATAATTTAAACGATTATTTTAGTAAAAAAGAAATGAATCATAAGTTATTATTATATATAATTTCCATTTGGAATGGTTTTGCATCACTTTTAATAATGTCTCAATCCTTCAACTATAAAGGAATGAGATTTGATCTAAGAAGTATACCAATTTTTATTATTTCCTATAGATTTGGATGGAAGGCTGGGCTTATAGCAGCTATTTTACCATCGTTGTACAGGTTTTATATAGGAGGAAGTACCCTGTGGATAGGAATAGCTGTGGCTATTATTTTACCAGGAATAATAGGAAGTATTGCACACAAAAGAGATAAATTTATAGGTGAATATAGCATACTAAATAAAAAGAACGTTATATTAAGTTACATAGTCTACAGTGTAATTAGAGCTATATTGATGTGGAGCCTACTTCCTGTATCACCATTAGTATGGATAAACTTAAATATTTTATTAACGGGTATATCCTTAGTCGCACTTTGTTGCATAGTAAGATTTATAAACAATTTCAATGCAAAGAACGAGTTGATTAGAAGGATTAAGCGAAAGCAAAAGAGAATAGATAGGCTGTTAGAAGCTTTAAAACGATCAAACAATACTCTACATGCCCTTATAGATACTATGCCTGTTGGAATTATAGTTGTAGATACCAAAGGAGATATAATATTAACTAATAGCTCTATAGATATGTTGCTTGGTGATAATAAAAATAAATTTGCAAAAGAAATAAATAAGACGATTGGCATGGTTTATACCTTTGAAAATATGGAGGGTGATGAAATCAAGCCACATCAAATGCCCTTATGGAAATCTATTAAAAATAACATGGTTATTAAGGATAAGGAGATTCTGGTGAGAAACAATATCAATGGTAAAGAAAGGATCATCCTAATGGCAAGTGCTCCAGTGCTTGATATCGAGAATAATGTTGCCAGTTGTATAGCCATAATGCAAGATATTACACATATAAAGGAAGCTGAGATGACAAAAAATATAGTGATTGAGGAGCTCTCTGAAGAAAGAAAAAAACTAGAAGAGAATAATAGGATGTTGACGTCATTGGCAAACCGGCATATAGAAGCCTTGGAAGATCTGTATGAGAAAACAGAGGAATTAGAGAAGGCCAATAGAGTAAAAAGTGATTTTATAGCTAATGTAAGCCACGAATTAAGAACACCTTTAAATATAACTATGAGTTATTTAGAGTATTTACTAGAAGAAGAGGAAGTTCCTTTAAAGGATGAACAAAGGGAAATGATCGATATTGCATATAAAAATGCAGAAAGGCTTCAGTACTTGATAAGTGACTTACTAGATATTTCATTTTTTGAATCAAATGGTATTAAACTTAATTATACTAATGTAAATATGAAGAAGTTTCTTAGCGATATTGTAAAGGATAGACTTTTGTTAATAAAAGATATGAATATTGATATAGAGCTTAGCGTTCCTGAGGAGGATATTGAAGTAGCAACTGACTGGATAAGGCTTAGACAGGTAATAGATAATATTTTAGATAACTCAGTAAAATTTACAAATGAAGGAACCATAGAGATAAAACTAAAAAGAGATGAAAATAAAATTAATATATATATTAGTGATGCGGGAATAGGTATAGAAGAAAATAAGATAGAAGATGTTTTTAAACCTTTCTATCAAGGTGATTACTCATCTAAAAAGAAATATAAAGGCGTCGGACTAGGGTTATATATTGCCCAAAAAATAATAAAAAATATGGGAGGAGAAATATCAGCTGAAAATAATACAGATAAAGGCTGCTGTTTCATAGTATCATTACCCATTTATAGCAAGACTTAGAGATAAGCAACTTTAAGGTTTAATAAATTTCTGTGAAAAAATGTAGATGCGCTCATTATTTTCACAAAAATTTATTTTGAATCTCAAGGTTGCATATCTATAAAAAGAAAAATAAAGAGTTATGTAACATTTACTCGAAATATCGTGTAATAATTACAAAAATCTTAAATCAGTGCATTTATATGCGCTGATTTTTCGTTTTCTAAGCTAGATAACAACTATATTCCTCTACATATTTTATAAGGTCGTTTAATGGCATAATAATTGCTATATATAAATATTGTTGTAATTTTCGGAATCTTAAATCAAAGCTGTGTATAAGCTAGGGAGGTGATATGAGAATTAGAAAAGTTACATAGAGAAGTAATAGGTCAATGGCAAGGATTTTAAATCAATTATACATGACTCATAGGAATGAAGACAGGAGGATAAAAACTATGAAATTAAGAAGCAAGGTTCTAATACCAATAGTACTGACCGTAATAATATTAATGACAATTTTGGTTGCATATAGCTATAGAAGTATTAAGAACAATTTGGTATTAAGTATGATAGAGTCCCAACTTAGTAGTGAATTAACGACAGTTGTGAATACAGTGCAATCTAGAGAAAATATGATGGAAATAACCAAGGAAGCTTTGAATGAAAAAGCCATTGCGCTAACAAAATCAGTAGCTCAATTGATTAAGGAAAATCCAGAGCTGCTTTCAACTGAAAATATGGTGAAACTGGCACAGCAGCTTGGTGTACAGGAAATACATGTTGTAGATGGCGATGGGGTATTAAGATACGGTACTGTACCAGATTTTTTTGGTTTTGATTTTAAAACATCGGATCAGACAAAACCATTTCTTAAGATACTTGAGAATAGCACGTTAACTCTAGCCCAAGAGCCTACACCAAGGGGTTCTGATAAAAAGCTATTTCAGTACATAGGTGCAGGAAGAATAGATGAGCCTGGGATAGTACAAGTTGGACTAGAGCCTAAGGCTATTGAGGATTTAATGAAGGGTATGGACATTCAGAACCTTGTAGAAAAAATCCGCGTAGGAAAGAGTGGTTATGCCTATGTTATCAATAATGATGGCGAAATAATAGCCCATCCAAATAAAGAGCAGCTGGGTATAAACATTAAGGAATTTGAATGGTCAAAGGATATTCTTGGGAAAGAAGAAGGAAAAATTGCATATACCTATGAAGATATAACAAAACACGCTTCATTTAAGAGCATAGGCAATAAAGTTGTAGTCGTGACCTTCCCAGAAGATGAGGTGAAGGCAACCTTCGTCAAATTAGCCAAAGAGATTCTTGTAGGATTATTGGCTATTACACTGGCTTTATTGATAGTAGTAACATTGCTTATTGATAAACTAGCTGTAAAGCCAATAAAAAATCTAGTTACTGTAATGGACAAAGCTGGATCTGGAGATTTAAGTGTAAGATTTGATGTGAAAACAAAGGATGAAATAGGTTTACTTGGAGTTAATTTCAACAAGATGATCGAGAATATGAAGGAAATGACTATAAAGATAAAGGATACTGTTAGTGAATTGACGGATTTCTCAGAAAGAATATCTAGTTCAAGTGAAGACGTAAGCATTTCAAGTGAAGAAATTGCTAGAACTATTCAAGAGGTCGCATTAGGAGCTAGTAACTTAGCAGAAGAGACGAGTATGAGCTTAGAGGTAACAAATGATCTAGCTGAGAACATTCAGAACGTTACGGAAAAACTCAAAATAACTGAAGATAATAACGATAATATGAAGAAGAAGAATGAACTTGGAATTACAACTATAACAGAGCTAGGGGAACAATTTGAAAAAAATTCTCAAGCGGCGATGAAGGTCGGTCAGGGTGTTAATGAACTAGCAGAAAAGTCAAAATCCATTGGCGGCATCTTAGAAGCTATAAATTCAATTGCTGAACAGACTAATCTCCTAGCACTTAATGCTGCAATAGAGGCTGCAAGAGCAGGAGAGCATGGAAAAGGCTTTGCAGTAGTGGCTGAGGAAGTTAGAAAACTTGCTGAGGAATCTGCAAAGGCTACAAACGAAATACAAAATATAATAGACGAAATAACTATTATAATTGAAAAAACTAATACGGATATGAGTAGTGCTGTAGTAATAGTAGAAAATGCCAATAATTTAATGGCAGATACAAAGAGTGTCTTTGAAGAAATTACAATAGCAATCGATGAATCTATCAAATTAGTGAACTCGGTTAATGAAGACGTAAATGAAATTAATGATGCAAAGGATAACACTCAAAAATCTATAGAAAATGTTTCAGCGGTGGCACAGCAATCGGCAGCGTCAACTGAAGAAATCAGCGCATCAACAGAGGAACAGACAGCTTCAATGGAGGAAATCACTGCTTCAATACAAAGCTTCGAAAATATGATAAAAGCTCTATCGGAGCTAATAAAAGTCTACAAGGTATAAATATCTATATATAATACAATAAGCATCTTACATTCTGGAGATTTAACAGTCAACGTTTTTGGGACTGTTGAATCTTCATAGTGTAATAGATTTTTCTCAACTGAGCAAATTGCATAATTACAATCCTAAAAAACTTACTACTATATATAGTCTTAAACTCCCTAGAGCTATACCATATTTATTATGCAATTGTGCCAAGTCAGAATTATGTAATTTCCTCAACTAATATATTCTTTGTTGGGCCCTTTTTGTCAGGTCAATTGAAATGGGGCTCTTTTCTATTGACTATTAATACTAAATTCTAAGAGGTGTTTCAAAGAAAATAACGAAATCATAATATTTTATTTACATAAAAGATTGAAAAAAAATTACGATATACAATATAATAATAATATATATGTCGAAAATTGGCGGATATTGCAATCTTGTTTATATGGGAAAATACTGTTTTGGAGGAGGAACTATAATGATATCCTCATTTTTTCATAATATGGCGGTTCTTGTAGCAGTTTTATTTATAAATCTTGAAATAAATAAATATTTTCGTCAAAGGATACAAAGAAAAAGTATTGTAGTCCTTATTGACTCAACTTTAAGCGGTATATTATCTCTTTTAGTTATATTGGAAAAGTATAGATATAATGGGATGATTATAGATATAAGAAGTGTACCCATTTTTTTTACTAGTTACAGCTATGGTCTAAAGGCTGGTATGATAGCTGGTATTTTACCAACTCTGTATCGTTTATATTTAGGTGGTGATACAGCTTGGGCAGGAATTATCATGGGAGTGATATCACCAATTGCCGTAGGAGCACTTTTCCATAAGTATGATAAAAAAAGGCAAACCAATAGTGTCTTTAATATAAAAATAACTCTATTAGCCTATTCGGTTCATTCTGTAATCAGGGCCGTACTATCCTATTCTCTTTTACCCTTAGCATTTGATATATGGCTAAAGCTCAATATAAGTATGACAGCTTTTTCTACAATTGCAGTGTATCTTATGGCGCTAATTATAAACATATATAATAAAACCATATTTTTAGTATACGAGATGAAGAAGAAACAAAGAGAGCTTTTTGCTGAAAGACAAAGGCTAAAGGATAAAAATAAGAGGCTAAAGGTTCTATCGGAACAGCACATGGCTACATTAGAAAAATTATATCAAAGAAATGATGAGCTTAAGATAGCTAATCAAACCAAGAACAACCTCTTGGCCAATGTAAGTCATGAGCTTAAAACCCCTTTAAATATTAATATGACCTATCTAGAATATTTGCTTGAGGATAGTGAATACCCCTTAAACGATAATCAGAGGAATATGGTTGAAATAGCTTATAATAGCTCGGAGAGACTTAGACTATTGATAGATGATTTGTTAGATATTTCATTGCTAGAGTCTGCAAAATGTAAGTTAAATCCGGAGAAGATAAATATGGAATATTTTACTAGGAGTTTAATAAAGGATAGAGAGCTATCTATACAGAATAAGAATATCAATATAAAGCTAGATATTCCTCAGGAGGATATTTATGTAATAACTGATGTATTAAGATTTAGGCAGGTGATTGATAACATCCTAGACAATGCCATAAAATTTTCCAATGGAGAAGATATTGAGATAACACTTAAGGAAGATGAAAAATATATTGATATTTATATAAAGGATTATGGAATTGGTATAGATCCAAAGAAACTGGACAAGATTTTCAATGTGTTTTACCAAGCCGATGACAGCTCGGTAAAGAAATACAAAGGGGTTGGACTTGGTCTATATATTGCTAAAAAGGTAATAGAAACTATAGGAGGTGAAATATCAGTAAAAAATAATATTGATAAGGGATGCTGTTTTAAAATAAGTATTCCCCTGGATTATACGTCCAAACATAACCTAAAGCAAAACCAAGGGTAAGATTATATGATTATCATTATAGAGATTCCAGTCAAAACTTTAATTTATACATATCAAAAATCCCCAGAAACATCGGATATTTTGACATGTATAAATTAAGATTTACTTGGAACTCTCTATAGAAAATACCTATAAGAGGTCTAATAGTTTCTAGTAGCAAAGTAATAAGAGTTCACTAATATTTGCAGTAAAACAATTACTATAAAGACAGCCGAAGGGAGCGCATAAGTCATGAAATGGAGATTTAAAGATTTTAATATTAGAACAAAAATACAAATAGGTTTTTTAACAATAATAATTTTCTGTATAATTTTAGGATCACTTTCCTTTTTAACAATGAGAGAAATTTCTAATGAAGATATTCAGTTAATCATGGATAGCGATAGCATATATAAACGTGCACTTGAAATGAGAAAAAATGAAAAGGATTTTTTACTACGTGAAGTGACTAACCTAGAATTTTTTAAAACGGAAAAAAGTAAATATATCGATAATTTCCAATCAGATTTTGAAGCCCTTATTGAATTTATAGAGTTGGTCAAAAAATCTCAATTTATCTCAGCAAACCCAGAAGTAACCGAAGAGCTTAATCAAGTGTCGGCATTAGTACAGGAATATCATGATGATTTTTTAAAAGTAGTTAATAGGATAAAATTAAGAGGTTTTAAGGATTATGGCTTAGTTGGGGATTTAAGAAGCATGGTCCATAGTGTTGAAGAGAAAATAGAAGAGCTGCCGGATAATAAGGACTTAAAAATCCTGATGTTGCAGGCTAGAAGGAATGAAAAAGACTATTTTTTAAGAAAAGATACAAAATATGTTGGGAAATTAACTAAAACCGTTACTGAATTTAAAAATGTTGTAAATAGCTCTAACTATGATGAGAAAACTAAGTCAGATGTAAATATACTAATGGATAGATATCTTGACAAGTTTAACAAAGTAGTTGCTATGGATAAAGAAATTGGACTAAAAGAAGATGAAGGATTAATTGGTGAATATAGAAGTGTAGTACATAAAGTTAATCCATTAATTGAGAAAATAAATCACCATGTTGCTGAACTTATTATTGATAATGTTAAAGGGAAAATAAAGTTAGTTGTGATAACTATTGTTAGCGCAATTGCAATATCTCTATTACTCACATTCTATATTTCAATATTAATTACAAGGCCTATTAACAAAACTAATGATATGCTTAAGGATATTGCTGAGGGAGAAGGAGATTTAACTAAAAGGCTAGAAGTAAATACAAAGGACGAATTAGGGATTCTTTCGAAATGGTTTAATTTATTTGTAACTAAAATAAAGAATACAGTTACAGGTGTGAAGCAGGATGCCGATATATTATCGGAATCAACTGAAGAATTAGCCTTAGCTATAGATCAAGCAAATAAAAGCGTAGAAAACATAGCAAATGAAATCAATACAATATCTGATGGACTACAGAATAATGCAAGTATTGTTGAGGAGGCAACTGCAAGTGTTCAGGAAATAGCTAGTGGTACTATGATCGTTTCAAAGGAATCGCAAAATGTTGCCAAGAACAGTGAAGAGGTACTAAAGACCACTAACCATGGAACGGAAAAGCTAAGGGATGTTGTGGCAGCAATTGATAGAGTAAAGCATTCTTCCGATAACATGTATGATATTATTGGAGAACTTAATGACTCTTCTAAGCAAATTAGTGAGATTATCTCAATTATTACTAGTATTTCAGAACAGACTAATTTATTGGCATTAAATGCAGCTATTGAGGCAGCCCGTGCAGGTGATCATGGGAAGGGTTTTGCTGTAGTTGCTGAGGAAGTAAGAAAACTTGCAGAAGAGAGTAAAGAATCAGCAGAAAAGATATCTTTATTGATAAATGAAATTGAAGATAAAACGGGAATAGCCTATAGAACAATGAAGGAAGAACAAGAGCTTGTAGAGATGAGTGTTGAAAAGGCTAATGAAACCAGTACAGAATTCAATAAAATTTTACAGCTAATAGAAGAAACGGTAAACAAGATCAAAACTATTTCTGATTCAGCTGTGCAGCAATCGGAAATGGTGAATCAAATGACCGCTGCAATGAATGAGATTTCTGAGACAACTCAAAATAGTGCAGCCTCTACACAGCAGATTAGCATGGAAGTACAGGAACAAGTTAGTACTTTTGAAGAAATTGGCGCAAGTATAGAAGAAATGAATAAGATGGCTAACCATTTAAAAGAACAGACCGATGGATTTAAGGTTATATAACCATCTTTGATACAAAAATGCATAGGTAGACAGAGTTAATTTAAAGCTTTACAGATAAAGCCTTGCTAATAAAGGTTGGTGAAATTTTAAAATGGCAATAGATCAAACATGTGATAAATATGATTATTGTAAATCATTATTTAAAGAAGAAAAAATATATAAGAGTTTATTTGAAAATAATCACGCTGTAATGCTATTAATTAATCCTGAAACGGCAGCAATTGTAGATGCAAATCCAGCTGCCTGTTCTTTCTATGGATATAGCAGAAGTGAACTTATAACAAAGAAAATAACAGAGATAAATACATTGAGCCAAGAAGAAGTTTTTGAAGAAATGAGTAAAGCTAAGCTTGAAAATAAAAATCACTTTACCTTTCCCCATAGATTAGCTAATGGGGAGTTGCGTTATGTAGAGGTGTATAGCGGCCCAATAGACATAAATAATAAAAAGCTGCTGTATTCAATAATCTTTGATATTAGTGAAAAACAAGAGGCTTTAAATAGTCTTGAGGAAAGTGAAAAAAAGTTCAAGCAGCTCTTCAATAATGCAAATGATGTTATATTTTTTTATGAGCTTCGAGATGATTGTATGCCTTCAGGGGTTATTGATGTTAACGATTATGCCTTTGAAAAGCTAGGATATACAAAGGAAGAGTTGCTATTAATGCTTCCGAGGGATACTATTGATGGAGAGAACTATAGAAATATTACAAAGATGGCAAAGGAGCTTTGTGAAAAGGGAGATTCTACCCTAGAAATGATACATATGTCCAAGGATGGAACTACAATTCCCTTTGAAACGAAATCCCATCTTTTTATGTTTAATAATAAGAAAGTTGCAATTTCTATTGCCCGTGATATAAGCAATAGGAAAAAGAGAGAGCATGAACTAAGGCTACAAAAATCATATTTTCAAGAATTATTTAAAAACTCTCCTGAAGCCATAGCAATTCTTGATAACAATGATAAGATTATTGATATTAATAAGGCCTTTAGCGATCTCTTTAGTTATTCCATAGATGAAATTAGAGACGCTTTCATCAATGACATAATTGTACCCAATGACCATAGAGAAGAAGCAAGTGATAATACAAAAAAGGTTACGACCGGTGATGTTGTTAGGGTTGAGTCTATTAGAAAAAATAAAGAGGGAAGATTAATAGATGTAGATATACTTGGTTATCCAATTGTACATGATGGAAAACAAGTAGGTATATATGCTATTTACAGAGATATAACCGGTGAGAAACTAAGGGAAAGAAAAATAAAAAACCTTGCCATCAGAGATAGTCTTACTGGACTATATAATAGATCCTCCTTCGTTGATAGGCTTAATCTTGAGATAGAAAAGGCTAAAGAAAATAGGCAGAATCTAGCTATAATGTTTATAGATGTTGATGGATTTAAAAGTATAAATGATAATTTGGGGCATGTTAGTGGTGATAAGGTACTTAGGATAGTTTCTAGAAGAATTAAGAAGTGCCTAAGTAGAGACGATATAGTTGGTAGAGTCGGTGGAGATGAGTTTATTGTTCTTTCATCTAATATCAAGGATAGTCATGAGATTGTTAGAAAGACTAAAAAAATCATGAGCAGATTTGAAAAGCCAATCTATATTAAGGAATATAAGTTCTATATCACCATAAGTATAGGAATTGCATTTTATCCTATTAATGGCCAACATTCTGAAGCCCTAATAAAAAATGCTGACGTTGCAATGTATAGAGCCAAGGAATATAGTGGCAATAGATATGAGTTCTATACATCGAATTTGCATGAAAAGATTAAAGAAGAATTTATTATAGTCAATGCCTTAAGGAAAGCTCAAGAACGAGGTGAGTTTTCCCTTTACTATCAACCTATAGTGGACTTACAAACCGACAGAATTGTTGGTGCAGAGGCACTAATAAGGTGGAAACATCCTAAGTATGGATATATACCACCAAGTAAGTTTATTCCTATTGCTGAAAGCAGGGGCTTCATTGGAACCGTAGGAAAATGGGTATTAAAAGAAGCTTGTCTTCAAAATAAAAAATGGCAAAGTCTAGGTTTTGATCCGATTTTTATAGCTGTAAATATATCGGTAAAGCAGCTGGAACAAGAAGGATTTATAGATATTGTGAAGGAGACATTAAAGGAAACTGAGTTAGATCCAAAGTACTTAGAATTGGAAATAACCGAGAGCATTTCTATAGAGAACGTTAAGGATAGATTGTCTGTTTTAAGCAAGTTAAGGGATTTAGGAGTAAGACTATCTATAGATGACTTTGGAACAGGTTTTTCATCCCTAAGTCAACTAAATAAATTGTGTATAAGCAAATTGAAAATAGATAGATCATTTATAAGTGATATAAATATAGATAGTAATAACACCGTAATAGTTTCAACCATCATTGCTATTGCAAAAAAATTAAAGCTAAATGTGGTAGCAGAAGGGGTAGAAACTAGAGAACAACTCGATTATCTTAACATGGAAAAATGTGATATGGTTCAAGGCTATTTCTATAGTCCACCTGTGCCACCAGATCAATTTGAAAACTTAGTTAGAGATTGTAATGAAAGATAAAGTGAAAATAAGTTATGTACATAGAAGCAAAAAGAAGCCAGTTGTTAGTAAATTGGCTCCTTTTGATTTTTTGGATTTCTTTGTAATAAATATTACGAATTGTTAATACTTTTGTTAAGGAAAAGTTTATATAGATATGTGATAATAGAAATATAGGAATATTTACAAAATTCAGAACAAAAGGAGGGGTCATATGATTCATAAAGCTATAGAAAATATAGGAAAAATAATAATAGGTAAGGATGAAGTTATAAAGAAGCTCATGGCGGCACTTCTTTGTAGAGGACATATACTTTTAGAGGATGTTCCTGGAGTAGGAAAAACGACTATTGCAAGAGCATTAGCAAAGACTTTGGATTGCTCCTTTAGTCGTATACAGTTCACTCCAGACCTTTTACCGTCGGATATATTAGGTGTAAATATATACAATGCAGGGGATGGAAGCTTTAAGTTTATGAAAGGACCTATTCATAATCAAATAGTACTGGCCGATGAAATTAACAGGACGTCACCAAAGACTCAATCTAGCTTACTTGAAGTAATGCAGGAGAATCAAATAACCGTAGACGGCAATACCTATGCAATGGACGACCTTTTTATGGTTATAGCAACACAAAACCCAGTTGAATATGAAGGAACCTTTCCTCTTCCCGAGGCACAGCTTGATAGATTTGTTATGAAAGTATCCCTTGGATATCCTACAAAGAATGAAGAAATAAATATACTGCGAAGGGGAGATATGCAGAAGAAATTAGAAACCCTATCCCCTGTCATAAGTAAAGAGAATATTTTGAAATTGAGAAATGAAGTAAAAGAGATCTACGTTAAAGAAGAAATAGAAGAATACATTACTGAGATTGTAAGAAGAACTAGAAATGATAAAAACGTACTTCTAGGCTGTAGTCCAAGGGGAACTATAGCGCTTTACAATATTTCAAAGGCCATAGCCTATATGGAGGGAAGAAGCTATGTGACTCCTGAAGATATAAGATATATTGCTGCTGATGTATTGGCCCATAGAATTATTCTAAAGCCAGAGGCAAAATATATGGGCTTCAGTAGCAGAAGGGTAATTCAGGATATACTTGATAATTCTGAAGCACCTATGGTGAAGATCCATGACTAAGAAAGGAAAAAAATTTATATGGCTACTTCTTACCAGTTTAAGCCTTGGAATATTGTCCGGTGGAAAGTTCTTATATCTAATATTCATGACTCTTTCTATATTGATTCTATACTCCTATTACTCCATATACAAAGGAAAAAAGAATCTCTATCACTTCTTTTGGGTAAGTAATAGGACTTTAAAGGTAGGCGAATCACTAAACCTAGGGTATAAGCTTAATAATACAGGTATACTGCCAATTGCCCATGCAGAAATTACATGTAACATATCTAAGAGACTGGGAGATATGAAATTTCCCGTAGAATATGCATTTTTAAGTCCACTTCAGATGATAAACATAAAAAAGGAAGTTATATGCAGACATAGAGGTTATTACAAAGTAGGAGAATTACATGTGAAAATCAAAGATTTCCTAAATCTTTTCGAAAAGGAGATTATTTTTAATAAAAATATCGATCTTATAGTATATCCCGTTATTCATGATATAAACAACATGAAGTTGCCAGCAACTGAGTATTTCGGAGCATTTAGAGTCCCCTATAATACACACGAGGACTACACCAGTATTAAAAATATCAGAGAATACGTAGAGGGAGACAATGTTAAGAAGGTCCATTGGAAGCTAAGTGCTAGACTTGGCACGCCCTACGTTAAAGAGTATGAGCTATCTGCCAATACAAAAATCAACATATTTCTTGATGCCTATGAAGGCAGCTTTATAAAGGATAGTAGTGGAGATATAGAAGAAAAGATGGTGGAAACAGGGGCTTCAATAATTAATTACTGTCTAAAAAACAACTTAAATACATCCCTATCTTTTACAGCCGTAGAAAAGACTTATATTGAGGGTAGATATTTAAATAGATTAGAAGGTTTTTTAAAGGAACTTATTGGTTTTCAGGCTAAAGGAAAAATTCCAATCTATGAATTTTTATCTAATGAAGTCAGAAAACTATCATATGGCTCTACTCTTGTAATACTTACCAGTGAACTTAATGAAAAGATATTTCAGACCTTGATTAGTCTAAGACAAAGAAAATTTAACCCTATGCTAATATTAGTAAATGAAGATAAGCACAGAAAAGCCCAAGAAAGAAAGATGGAAGAATATATTAGAAAAAAGGGGATAGAAACCTATAGAATTACTCCACAGAGTAATATCAAGAAAGTATTGGAGGTATCTTCATGGATATTAGAGGACAAAGAAAAAGCAAAGTAATCTTAGGCTTTTTCATGGTTTATCCCTTAAACATTCTTATAATGAAGGCCTTATATTTTGAAATATCTCTCTTTAAAATATTTATAATGAACCTGGCTATATGGCTTCTTTCTTATGGGATAATAGACCATAAGAAATATTTCAAAGAAATTCGTATCATATTTTTTAGTACAATTAGTTTTTCGCTTCTTTCTTTACTACCAAACAAAATGATTGAGATGTTTTTCTATAATAATCCAAACATCGCCGATATCTTAAAAATTACTTCAAAATGGGTTAAAGCTCCAAAAAACATTGAATTCGCATTATGGGCTGCTAAATATATGTCTGGACAGACAACAGAGAGGCCAGATACCTTTGTCGTTACACTTTTAATCATACTATTCACTATTATATCAATAATATTTTCTATTCTAATAATAAAGAAAAAAAGACTTATATATTTTATTCTCCCCATAACATTCTTTATATTGCAGTGGTTTAGGTATACTGAAGGCGTATCTAAGCTGTTTAACCTATATGCTGCTGGCCTGATTCTTTACTATATATCTATAGTATTTAATGATAAGATTAATAAATTGGACAAAGAAAACTCAAGTTTAAAATACTATAATTATAAATCACTTATGTACTTTGGAAGTATTATGGTAATCATTACGATTTTTACCTCTAATCTAATTATTAACACCTTATCCGTTAGTACTATTAATGATAAAATGTCTAATATATTCCCAGGTATATTTGAGCTTAGAAGTGAGTATAAAAGAGCATCGCAAAGTAAATTTTCTTTTGGCAGTACCCCATATCAACCACTAGGAAACAGGCTAGGTGGTTCTATTGTAAAAAAAGATATGACAGTTATGAGGGTGAAAAGCAGTATGCCTCTATTATACCTTAGGGGGAGAGTTAATAATATATATACTGGTTATAGCTGGTATAGTGATAATAGCGCTTTTGTAAAGATTCGCAAAAGCTCACCAGAAACTGAGAAGATAAGATTCAAGAAAGATTCTGAAATAGTAGATGTCACTATTTACCCTGACAACATATTAACCTCTACAGTTTTCTCACCATATTTTCCTGTAGAAATAGAAGCTGATAAGAGAAAAATAAATTATAATAGTGATCTGGAGATGTATTTTGTAAGAGGCTTTTTTAGAGGAGTTGATGGCTCCTATACGATAAAAAGTGTACTGCCCTTGGATCGAAAGGGAGAAGTTAACATAGAAGATGAGAGGTCCATAGAAAGGGATAAATACTTACAACTCCCCGATAATTTACCTAAGAGAATATCTGATTTAGCAATGGATTTAACTAAGGGTTATGAAAGTGATTATGAAAAAATAAAGGCATTAGAGAAATACCTTGTAGAAAATTATACCTATAGTCTTACGGTATCGGATATACCAGAGGGGAAGGACTTCGTTGATTATTTCTTATTTGAGGATAATAAAGGCTATTGTACCTATTACGCTTCCTCGCTAGCTGTGATGGGAAGAACTTTAGGTATACCGACAAGATATGTACAAGGATTTCTACTTCCAGAGGATACGGGAGAGGATGGTCTTTATGAGGTAAAGGCAGAGAGGGCCCACGCATGGGTTGAAGCCTATATAGATAATATTGGATGGATAAACTTTGAACCTACTTCGCCTTATCATGTTGAGGTAGAAGAAAAGGAAATAGAGAAAGACCTACTAGAAGATGAAGTCTCAGAGAAACGAGATTTATCTGGTCAAAGAAAAGAAGATTTAAAAAGACTTATGGAAGAAGAGGATATGCCATTCCCAGAAGGCGATTATAGATATACTGCTAAAGGAGAGATCGCTAATATCCGTAAATTGGTACCTATAGTCCTATTATTTATTATAGCTTTAAGATTTTTCTTGCTGTATTATAGAAACAAAAGGATCTTTTCTAAAACTGACCATAGAAAGTATATTGTAAAAAACTACTATATAATAATATCACTATACTCATTTATTGAAGAGCTGGACTTTGAGAAATATTCTCCACAGCAATTCTTAAGGATAATCGATAAAAATTTTATAGAGATAGATGTGAGTAATGATATAATAGATAGTATAAATAGAGCTTTCTATAGCAATGAAAGTATTAGTGAAGATGATGTCTGCGCTATAGATGAGTTTAGAGTTCACTTTGAAAAAATAGTGATACAAAAGATTGGTAAGGTAAGTTACCTTTGTTATAAGTACCTATTAGGAAACATTTATAGAAGAGGAGATAAATATGGAACACTTTGGAAGAATACCTCCCCATAATGTCGAAGCAGAGCAATCGGTTTTGGGGGCAATGATTTTAGATAAGGAAGCTATAATTGTTGTTACTGAAGTTCTAAAAAATGAGGATTTCTACAAGGAAGCCCACAAAGAAATCTATGAAGCTATAATTGATTTATACAACAAGGATGAACCAGTAGATTTAGTTACTCTTTCTGAAGAATTATCTCAAAGGGGTACCCTTGAAGCTTTAGGAGGAGCAACCTATCTGTCGGACCTATCGACGTCCGGTGTATTAACATCAAATGCTAAGTATTATGCTAAGATCGTAGCAGAAAAGGCCCTGCTTAGACGCCTAATAAAGGCTTCAGCGGAGATAGTTGAAAAGGGATACGAAGCTGAAGAACCAGATATGCTTCTGGACCTTGCGGAGAAAAATATATTTGATATTTCTCAAAACACAAATAAGGATGGATTTTCACCTATAAAAGAAGTACTTTTAGAAACCTTTGATAAAATTGAAGAACTTTATAGTAGCGAGGGTGGAATAACTGGACTTTCTACAGGCTTTAACGATCTTGATAGAAAAACTTCAGGTCTTCAGAAATCAGATCTTATACTAATAGCTGGAAGACCTGCCATGGGTAAGACAGCATTTTCCATAAACGTATGTCAGAACGCTGCTATTAGATCGGGAGCTTCTGTAGCTATATTCAGCCTTGAGATGTCAGAGGACCAGCTAGTACAGCGTATGCTCAGTGCTGAATCACACATAGAAATCACAAAACTTAGAAATGGTCAATTGACTGAGGATGAATGGCCAAAGCTTGCAAATGCTATGGGGCCATTAGCTCAGGCTAAGGTATTTATAAGTGATATACCGGGTATCAATGTAATGGAAATGAGGGCGATGTGCAGAAGACTAAAAATGGAACATGGCTTGGATTTAATAATGATTGACTATTTGCAGCTAATGGAGTCCCATATTAAATCCGACAGTAGACAGCAGGAGATTTCTGCAATTTCGAGGGCATTGAAAATACTAGCTAGAGAGATGGATTGTCCAGTTATAGCACTATCTCAGCTCTCACGTGCCCCTGAGCTTAGAGCAGACCATAGACC
This sequence comes from Wukongibacter baidiensis, assembly GCF_050888315.1. Taxonomy (NCBI): domain Bacteria; kingdom Bacillati; phylum Bacillota; class Clostridia; order Peptostreptococcales; family Caminicellaceae; genus Wukongibacter; species Wukongibacter baidiensis. The sequence continues at coordinate 3,500,912 of NZ_CP138202.1, read as the reverse complement.
AATCCTTTCTGATTTGAGGGAATCCGGTGCCATAGAGCAGGATGCCGATATAGTTATGTTCCTATATCGTGATGAATATTATCATCCCGATAGCGAACTGAAGAACATGGGAGAGGTTATAATAGCTAAGCAACGTAATGGTTCTACGGGAACAGTGGAGCTAGCATGGCTTGGTCCATTCACCAAGTTTGCTAATCTTGAAAAATATAGAGAACAATAAGTTCTTATAGCACATATAAAGCACATATAAAACAAGCTAAAGATGCATGAAAGCAGCCTAAAAAAGAGGGCTGCTTTTGCTTATTTTAAGAAAAAAAGGGGTATCTTAAAACTAGATATGAATAACCCACATATAAAAATAGTACATTTATAATGTGGGATATACAATATGAGATAGGGGGAAGCTATGTGATTTATGTAATTATTGGTAATGGGATAGCTGGATTATCTGCTGCAGAGGAAATAAGAAAAAATGATAATGATGGAAGGATTATAATAATAAGTGGAGAAGAATATCTAACATATAATAGGATAAAACTATCCCATTATATTAATAAGGAAAGTTATACCATAAAGGATTTGCTCATTAATGATGAAAAATGGTATAAAGATAGGAATATTGAAGTATTATTAAATACAAGAGTTACCAGTATTGATACAGAAGCTAAGGAAGTAATAATCGATAGTGAATGTAAGATAAAATATGATAAACTTTTAATATCTAATGGAAGCACGCCATTTATTCCTCCGATTACAGGTGTAGAAAAGGAAGGCGTATTTACCTTGAGAACCATAAATGACCTAAAGGAAATACAGAGATATCTTAAAAAGTGTGAAACCGTTTCAGTTATTGGAGGAGGCCTATTGGGATTAGAAGCTGCGTGGGCCCTTAAGGAATCAGGTAAAAAGGTAAACATAATAGAATTTTTTCCACACCTACTGCCAAGACAGCTTGATGAAGAACTAGGGAGATATCTACAGGGTGAGTTAGAAAAAGAGGGTTTGAACTTCTATTTTGATGCAGCCGCACAGGAAATACAGGGACACAAAAATGTACAGAGTATCAAGCTTAAGGATGGAAGAATAATCGAAAGTGATGCAATATTAGTTTCCACAGGTGTTAGATCAAACATAAAAATAGCAGAAGGCACAGATTTGAATGTGGAAAGAGGAATAATAGTAGATAAATATATGAAAACTAATTTAGAGGATATATATGCAGCAGGAGATATTGCGCAGTTTAATGGGCTAGTTATGGCTCTATGGTCATCAGCAATGAATCAAGGCAAAATAGCAGCTTCGAATATGACTGGATACGAAAAAGGGTATAAGATGCCAAAGCCGGCTACGACTCTGATTATTGGAAATACAAAGATGTTTTCAGTTGGAAAGATCGATAACGCAGAAAGAGATATAAAAATCCAGGGCCCAAAGTGCCTGCATAAGCTCTTCATAGATAATGGGAAATTGACTGGTGGGGTGCTTACGAGAGACATTAGAAAAATGTTAGCTTTAAAAAATACAGTAAATGAAAGCAAAGACATAAGTGAAATGTTAGAAAAAGACATTGCGCCAGAGGAAATACTAAATAATCTTTAGAACTAGTCCTAATAAACATACTTTATAAATAAATATTATTAATATAATATAATGATCTAAATTTTGGAGAGTGGAGAGTATGTATAGAGTGGGGGATAAAACTAAAGTAAGAAGATTAAAAAGGGAAGATGTGGATAGAATGCTATTGTGGGGGAAGCATGAGAGTCCAGAGTTTTTGCATTATAACTTCCCAGAACTATCTGAATCAGAAAGGGATTTATGGTATAAGATTAAGGCTAGAGATTTTAGAAGAAGATGTTTTGCTATTGAAGATATGGAAGACAATCTTGTAGGATATATCTCTCTTAGGAACATGAAATTTTTTAAGAAGCAGAGTGAGCTAGGAATAGTCTTTGACCCTAACAAACTAAGTGAAGGCTATGGAACCGATGGCCTTTGCACATTTTTAGATTTATACTTTAATAATCTAAGGATGAGAACATTGATATTAAAGGTGGCAAAGTTTAATAAAAGGGCCCTTCGATGCTATCAGAAATGTGGATTTGAGATATTTAGAGAGGTTTTTGATGAATTTGAAGAGCAAAACCTAGGTGTATTAATGATGAAAAAGATTGAACAAAGCAATAAGGAGTTCAAAATAAAAGATGGAAAATTAATGACAAACTATTATTATATGCACATAACAAGAGGAAAATACCTTTTCCACAAAGAAAACAAAGAACTGTTGATAACCCTGTGAATAATGTGGATAAATAGAATTATACCTGTGAATAAGTATATAAACTCCACATGTTTTGACTTAAATTTCCATAAGAGAATAGAAAAATAAAAGTAAAATATTTATTACATTGTATACACATTTAAACAACAGGTATGTGGTATAATGTATAATGTACATAAAAAAAGAGGAGGTAAACTAATGGCAAAAGTAACTAAAGATACTGTTATCGCAGAAGTTCTAACAATGGACAGAAGCACTGCTACTATATTCATGAGACATGGATTACACTGCCTTGGTTGAGCTGGCGCTAGTATGGAAAGCATCGGTGATGCTGCGAGAGTTCATGGTATAGATGTAGATGTACTTATTAATGACTTAAATGAACATCTTTCAACACAAGCATAATAAGTATAATCGGAAAGAGTGGAGATAATCCACTCTTTTTTATTTGTGGATGTGTGGATAAAACTTAACGCTTAAAAAGCGCTAATTGAAAGGAAATTGGGATAAAAGCTTGAATAACTGTTAATAAAGTTGGTTGTTTTGTGGAAAAGTTGTTGATATATAATTAGTTATCCACAACAACTTAAATTGGAAGTACATATAAGGGGATCAGCCCAGGATTAAAAAGCCTTTTATGCAGAGGATTTACTGTATAGAAGGCTTTTTTCAGATAAATAATAAAATATTGATATAAAATATTAATATTTTGATATTGTTTAAAAATAAAAGAGTAGGTCATATCTTGTAAATAATTAATAGTAATATCCTATATAATTAATAATTATAAAAACAAATAAGGAGGAAGATAATATGAAGAGCAATAAGATAGTAGGCGGTGCTAAGGGTGCTCCAGCTAGATCCTTATTTTACGGTATGGGATATACAAGAGAGGAGATAGATAAGCCCCTAATAGGTATAGTAAATGCCCATAATGAAATTATTGCAGGTCATATACATTTAGATAGAATTGCTGAAGCAGCAAAAATGGGAGTAGCAATGGCTGGAGGAACACCTATAGAGTTCCCTGCTATCGGGATATGTGATGGAATAGCAATGGGACATGACGGTATGAAGTATCCTCTAGCGAGTAGAGAGCTAATTGCTGATTCAGTAGAGGCTATGGCCTTAGCCCATGGATTTGATGGACTAGTTCTAATACCAAACTGCGATAAGATTATTCCAGGAATGTTAATGGCAGCGGCTAGACTCAATATTCCTTCCGTAGTTGTAAGCGGTGGACCTATGAGGGCTGGAGAGCATAATGGCGAGGATATTGACTTTAGTACAATAATAGAGAAGGTTGGAACCTATCAAAGCGGAAAGATTTCTGAAGATGAATTAGAGGATATTGCTAAAAAAGCATGCCCTGGATGCGGCTCATGCTCTGGTTTATTTACCGCAAATAGTATGAACTGTTTAACAGAAGTTCTAGGTATGGGATTACCATACAATGGTACAGCCATGGCCCATTCTGGAGAAAGAATAAGACTAGCTAAATATGCGGGTATGAAGGTTATGGAATGTATAGAAAAAGACATAAAGCCTCTAGATGTATTAACCCTAGATGCCTTTAAAAATGCCATTACAGTAGATATGGCCATGGCGGGATCAACAAATACGGTACTTCATCTACCGGCAATAGCTCATGAAGCAGAAATAGAGCTTGCGCTCGATCTATTTGATGAAATAAGTGAGAGAACGCCTTATCTTACGAAATTAAGTCCAAGTGGAAAACATCATATGGAAGACCTACACTTAGCTGGGGGAATACCTGCTCTAATGAAGGAACTTACTAAAAAAGGACTTATAAATGAGGAGCTAATTACAGTTACAGGCCTTAAGGTAGGTGAGAATATAGAAAAAGCCGATATCAGAAATAAAAATGTTGTACGAACAGTAGATGCACCTTACAGAGAAACCGGTGGATTAGCAATACTTAGAGGAAATCTTGCCCTTGATGGAGCAGTTGTTAAGGAATCCGCCGTTGCCGATGAGATGTTAAAACATGAGGGACCAGCCAAGGTGTTTAATTCAGAGGAAGAAGCAGTTAATGCAATATTTGCAGGTAAGATAGAAAAGGGAGATGTAGTAGTAATAAGATATGAAGGTCCTAAGGGAGGACCTGGAATGAGAGAGATGTTATCGCCTACCTCGGCAATAGCCGGTATGGGCCTCGATAAGGATGTAGCTCTCCTTACAGATGGAAGATTTTCCGGTGCCACTAGAGGTGCAGCCATAGGACACATATCTCCTGAAGCAATGGAGGGTGGCCTAATAGGCCTTATCGAGAATGGAGATATCATAAGGATTGATATTCCTGATAAGGTGCTAGAGGTGAAACTAAGCAAGGAAGAAATAGATGAACGCAGCGCAAAATATGTGAAACCAGAACCAAAGGTAAAGAAAGGATATTTAGCAAGATATGCTAAACTAGTTACATCGGCTAACACAGGTGCAGTATTAAAATAGAATAGTGTTAATATTGAAGGCTCACCCGTAAGGTATACCCATAGTTAAAATATGATATAATTATGGATAATATACTAGTTATAAAGGGTGAGCCTAAAAATGAAGGAAACTGTTATTTTTCCAGAGGAAAGTAAGGAAATACAAAGGTTTGAATGGGGCGAAGTCATATGGATTCATGAACCCAAGAGGCCAAATACAGAGCGAATGAGTGTAGGTCTTGTAAAAATATTTCCTAAATCCACCCATGTGAGGCACTCACACCTTGGTGAGGAGCAAATACTTTATACATTGCAGGGAACAGGAACCCATAGGCTTAATGGCGAAGAAAAGAAAATAAGTCAGGGTATGTTGCTTCATTGTCCACCCTATTCCGACCATGAGGTTATTAACACCGAGGATTCAGACCTGATTTTTATGATTATATACACACCGGTAAAGCCTGTAGATTTTCATACTAATTCATTGATGTTGAGTAGAGAGCATATTTTAGATTACGTAGATATTGATCTTCTGGAGGATATACAGGAAGAAATATCTAATCTACTACAGCTCTCCTTTAAGATTACCGATGCTCAAAAGGTGGATATAACAAAGTTCACAAATCTCAATCCATTCTGTAAGCTGTGCCCTTACTTAGATAATTGCAAGGAAGAACTGACCCCTATAGCTAAAGGCTCATTCACAAAGATAGATGACGTTTGCGTATGTAATAATAACATAGTTGTATTTTGGATACCAATACTAGTTAATGAAGATATTATAGGGTATATAAAAGGTGGACATTTACTAATTAATAGGCCTAACGATATTGAAGAAAAAATAAATCTATTATCAAAAGAGAATAACATAAGCTATAGAGATTTATTAAAATCATATAATGACCTACCATTGGTACCAAAAAGCAGATTATATGCATTAGAGGAATCCTTGATTGTTGCTTCTAAGTATATAAGTGGAATTATTGAAAACAGTATAATACAAAATGAACTTAGTGATAAAAATAATGAAATATTAGAAAAAACGCAGCAAAACATAAATTTAGAAAAGGCTTTAAATGATGCTAATAAAAAACTACTAAAATATGAAGTAAGTTCAAAATTTAATATTATGAAATATAAATCTGAAAAAGAAAAGCCTTTGAAAGCAATTGAATATCCATTTATAGAAGAAGCCCAGATAGAAGACGGCCTAAGGCTGTTAGATAAAAAGAGTAGTATTAAAATCATTAGAAAAATCCTTGAGAATTATAAAAGGAAATATATACAGATATCATCGGTTAAAGAGGTACTAAGTGAATTAATAGGTGTTGTATCAAGAACGATTTACAGAGAAACAGATGATATGGATAGTATGACTAAACTTAGGGCAAAGTATAAAGGACTAGTTAGGGAAGTATATGATTTTAATGGACTAGAGATGATCCTTATAGAATATACTGATGAAGCCATTAATATATTGAGACAAGCCCTTTTACAGGATGATAAGGGATTAATCGATCAAGTTAACATATATATTAAAGAAAACTACTATTTAGATATGACATTAAAATCTATCGCTGAAAAATTCTATATTAGTCCAAACTATCTAAGCAAAATATTTAACGAACAAAATAGGATCTCACTGACCGAATACATTAATAAAATTCGTATTGAAAAGGCCAAGGAATACCTAATTGATACGAATATAAAGATAGCTATGATTAGCAAAAAGGTAGGTATTAGCAATATAAGTTATTTTAGTCATATTTTCAAGAAAAATGAAAAGTGTACGCCTAAGGAATATAGGCTCAGACATAGAGATTAGTTAAAGTAGCTGGTCTCTACTTTCTTTTTCCAATACATATAGAATAATTATATAAGATTTTATTCTGATCTTACAGACAAAGGCACTATGAATATTTAATTATATTTTACAGTTTAATATTCGTAAATTCATTGACTATGATAGGTATATCTGATAATATAAAGTGTGTACGTTCGGATTTAATGTTTTGAAGGAAGGTGTATGAAATGTCAACTGTAGTTATTGTTGGAGCACAATGGGGAGATGAAGGAAAAGGTAAGGTTATAGATTATCTAGCTGCTGAAGCCGACGTAGTTGTTAGAGGACAAGGTGGTAATAATGCAGGTCATACTGTTGTAGTTGGAGATAAAAAGTATGCTCTTCATTTAATTCCTTCAGGAATACTTTATCCAGAAACAATAAACGTAATTGGGAATGGGGTTGTATTTGACCCAGAAGGATTTTTAAAGGAAGTAGAAACTATTGAGAAGCAAGGCGTTAGTACTAAAAACATCAAGATAAGTGATAGAGCCCATGTAATATTCCCATACCATAAGGTAATAGATGCCCTTGCTGAGGAAGCAAGAGGGGATCAAAAGATTGGTACCACTAAAAAAGGCATAGGACCATGCTACATGGACAAGGTAGAAAGATCAGGTATAAGAATATGTGACCTAATGGATAAAGAAGTATTTATCGAAAAGGTTACTGCTCAAATAGAAAAGAAGAATCAATTAATTGAAAAGATTTATGGCGGAGAGCCTGTAGATAAAGATGCAATCATCGAAAAGTATTTAGAATATGCTGATAAAATAAGACCATATGTTGATGATACTACAGTTATAGTATACAACGGAGTAAAAGATAATAAAAAGGTGTTGTTTGAAGGAGCTCAAGGAACACTACTTGATATAGATTTGGGAACGTATCCCTATGTAACAAGTTCACACCCTATCTCAGGTGGGTTTACAATTGGTTCGGGAATTGGACCAAATATGATAGAAGAAGTACTTGGAATAACTAAGGCCTACACAACAAGAGTAGGTATGGGACCATTCGTTACTGAACTAGACAATGAAGTAGGAGACAGAATAAGAATAGCAGGAAACGAATTTGGAACTACTACAGGTAGAGCAAGAAGATGTGGATGGTTTGATGCTGTAATGGTAAACTATTCTGCAAGAATAAATGGAATGACTTCAATAGCACTTATGTTATTAGATGTACTTACGGGATTCGAGAAGGTAAAAATCTGTACAGGATATAAATTAGGTGATAAAATAATAGATCACTTCCCAGCTTCCCTAAATACGCTAGCTAAATGCGAGCCGGTTTACGAGGAGCTTGATGGATGGAATGAAGATATAACTCAGGCTACAAGATTTGACGAACTACCTGAAAACGCTAAAAAGTATATCAGTAGAATCGAAGAATTAACAGGAATACCAGTTAAGATAGTTTCAGTTGGACCAAAGAGAAGCCAAACAATAGTTAGAGATAGCATATATAGATAAAAAAGAACTGCGGTCAGTAATATGACCGCAGTTCTTTTAATTATTAACCTTTTGCTCAGAAAATTCCTTGCAGTCAGTTATATTTTATCATTTACTCGCAATCAAAATCCTTGTTTATAGGAAATTTTTCTCTTTCTATATAGTGGGTATGGAATAGTTCATGGGCCTTATGACTATTAGGCTTACCTAAATAGTCTTTATAAAGTTTAATAATCTGAGGACTCTTATGGGACTTTCTATATTGTCTGCTTTCGTCCTCTTCGTATAAAGCTTGTCCTCTCTGGGCTCTTACATCTACGTCCATTAAGGTCTTTGCATCCACATGGGGTTGTCCACCACCGCTTATACATCCACCACTACATCCCATAATTTCTATAAAATGATATTCCTTTTCTCCCGATTTTACCATGTCTAAAAGGTTCTCTGCGGCTACCGGTCCATGGGCAACAGCAATCTTTATCTCTTTACCACCTAGGATAAGGGTTGATTCTTTAATTGCTTCAAATCCTCTTACTGATTCATAATCAATGGTTTCAATAGATTTTCCTTCTAATACCTCTGCAACAGTTCTAATAGCAGCTTCCATAACACCACCAGTAACACCGAATATAGCACCAGCCCCAGTATATTCTCCTACTAAATCTTGATCGTATCTCTCATCTTCAAGATCTAGGAACTTTATTCCAGCTTTCTTAATCATTTTAGCCAATTCCCTTGTAGTAAGTACAGCATCTACATCTCTTATCCCATCTACATGCATTTCTGGTCTTACAATCTCAGCCTTTTTAGAGGTACATGGCATGATTGAGACTACAAATATTTTCTTAGGGTCTATATTGCTTTTTTCTGCATAATAGGATTTAATTGTTGCTCCCATTATTTGATGAGGTGATTTACAAGATGATAGATTGTCTATAAACTCTGGATGATTAAATTCACAATAACGAACCCAAACTGGACAACAAGACGTAATAAGGGGTAATGTTTTACCATTTTCAATTCTATCTAAGAGTTCGTGTCCCTCTTCCATAATGGTAATATCAGCTCCAAAGTTTGTATCATAAACCTTATCAAATCCTAGACGTTTTAACGCAGCTACCATTTTTCCAGTAACTCTCGTACCAATAGGCAAGCCAAAGCTTTCTCCTAAAGAAGCTCTTGTAGCGGGAGCCGTTTGAACTACTACATGAACATCCGTATCATCGATAGCATCCCAAACTTTTTCCATGTCGCTTTTCTCTCTTAAGGCGGCAACTGGACAGGCAGTTATACATTGTCCGCAATGAATACATGGTGTGTCAGCCATACTTCTTTCAAATGCTGGTGCAACCTCAGTATCAAAACCTCTGTTTACAAAATCTAATATCCCCATGTTTTGACGGCTTTTGCAGGTGTTTACACATCTTCCACATAAAATACATTTATTTGGATCCCTAACAATAGCTACAGACTTATCATCAACAAGCTTTTCCATTTTTTTGCGATCAAAAGGTATTTCTGTAATGCCTAATTCTTCCGATAGTTTTTGTAGTTCACAACTTTTATTCCTATAGCAAGTCAGGCATTCTCGATCATGACTTGAAAGAAGTAACTCTAGAGTGGCCTTTCTTGTTTCCCTTACCTTTTTATTGTTAGTTCTTACAATCATCCCTTCAGATACTGGATGTACACAAGAAGTCTGTAAGGCTCTTGCACCTTCTATCTCAACTAAGCATATTCTACATGACCCTACCTCATTAACGTCCTTTAAATAGCATAACGTAGGAATATCAATCCCAGCAGCCTTTGCCGCTTGCAATACAGTATAGTCCTTTGGCACCTCAACTTTCATATTATCAATGGTTAAAGTAACTTTTTCCACCGTCGTCATCCTCCTTTTGATTGTTATGAATTTAACAAAGTTGCTCAAGAAAATATCCTTTTCTTATTAAAATACAGATTCTAAGAGAGAAAACATTTGATTAATTGATAAATAAGCTAAACTTTTCATGAAAATTCCCTCCTTGAAACTAAAATAATGTCATCTGTTGTCGAAAAACTTAATCATATTATAACTAAAAATATTTCAAAAAGCAAACAAATAATATTTTTTATTTTCAAATATAACTAAAAATGTTTGTGAAATTTATTTTGATAACTTATCCTCTAGCTATATGCTATAATCCTATGTTCTTGTTAAGAAGCTCAAACATTTTTGAAGGGGATTTAAAATTAAGAAAGAAAAAAGGAAATAAAAACCATAAATAGAATATATAATTATATATGTAAAAAAGAGAAAAATAAGGCGCCGAAAAATCTTAAGAATGGAGGATTGAAGTTATGAGAAAGGTATTAGCTTTACTGCTTGTTGGATTACTGGCTTTATCGTTTTTTGCATGCGGAACAAAGGAGACATTAAGTGAAGAAGAAAAGAAAGAGCAGGGATATAAGAAGTATACTGACATGGGAGTTGAGTTTAAGGCTGCAGGAGTTTGGAAGGATTATGATGATAATGTAGATAGAAGCTTAATAGGGGATTTAGAAAATGAAAATGAACCAATTTATAACGGCATAAAGTATGACTTTATATCAAATGAGCTTCTAAAGGAATATTACGATGTAAAGGAAAATGTGAAGGATGAAAAGGAAAAGAGAAAGAGATATGATGAAATCTTTTCTAAAGTTAATCCTTTATTTAGCTATGTTGTCTTCAGAGAAGGAAAAGTACCAGGTGATGATAAAATAGCTGAACTTACTAATCACAAATATAATGAAAAGCTAGCTGAATATAAGAGTTATGTGATTTATTTCGGCTATGATGATTACAATGATGAAGGTTTATCAGATGAAGCTAAAAAAATATATAAAGCTCTATATGATGATATTGAAAATGTAAAAAAATCTACAAATACATTTAGGCCAATCACTCCTGAAGAGGCTATTACCAGCCTTGAAAAACTCGAGTTTACCTTAAAAGACCTAGGTGGAAATGATGTAGTTAGTAGCGATGTCTTTAAGCAGAATAAACTTACAATGATAAATATTTGGGCTACATTCTGTGGACCGTGTATAAGAGAGATGCCGGATCTTCAACAGCTCCATGAAGAGCTACAGAATGAGGGCGTTAGCGTTTTAGGAATAATAGGAGATACCCCCGATGAAGATAATGAAGTGGCTGCTAAGAAAATCATTGAAACTAAGGGTGTAAATTTCATAAATGTAATTCCAGATGAAGATATTAAGGCGAATTTAATTGGAGGAATAGCAGGATATCCAACCTCGCTATTTGTTGATAGCGAAGGAAAAATTGTGGGCAAAGTAATTACTGGATCAAGGACTAAAGAAGAATACAAGGAGATAATCAAGGAAGCTCTTGATTCGTTAAATAAGTAGAACTTACACTTCACTTCAGCAAACTTACTTGCTGGAGTGAAATTCTCTATAGACTTTTGTCAAAAGGAGCGAAGGATATGAAGGACAAATTTATAAGATATGGGGTATTGATTGGTAGTATATGCTGTATAGCTTTAGGGGGCGTAAGGGGAGAAGTTAAAGTAGTGCTAAAAAAGGCCATTAATATTTGCTTGGAGTGTATAGGCATTGGTTAAGTATAATAAAATTCGCCACTCAATACAATTTTTATGGAGCATAGTTACCAATTCATATCTTAAAGGTTTCGCTGAAGGAAAAATATATAATGGAAATATGAAAAAATTATGTGTTCCTGGATTGAACTGTTATTCTTGTCCAGGGGCGGTGGGTTCATGTCCTATAGGATCAATTCAGGCAGTTATAGGAAGTATAAGATATAACTTTTCACTGTATGTATTAGGCTTTGTATCACTAATAGGAGTTTTATTTGGGAGATTAATCTGTGGATGGCTTTGCCCCTTCGGATTGATTCAAGACTTACTTAATAAGATTCCTTTTATAAAAATAACAGTTCCAAAGAGATTAAATAATGTTTTAAAATATTTTAAATATGCTATATTGATAGTCTTTGTATTCTTATTGCCACTGTTCTTTCAAGACGAGCTTGGAATCAGTGATCCCTATTTTTGCAAATACATATGTCCAGCAGGAACACTGGAGGGCGGAGTACCTCTAGTATTGTTTAATGAGAGCTTGAGAGAGGGATTAGGATTCTTATTCATTTGGAAGATGACTATACTCATAGTTATTATTGTGCTTTCAGTTGTAGTATTTAGACCATTTTGCAGATATATCTGTCCACTAGGGGCTTTTTATTCGGTATTTAATCCAATAAGTTTTTATAAACTTAAGATAGATAACGAAAAATGTACTAATTGTAAAGTCTGCATGAAAAGCTGTAAAATAGACATCGAGGTATATAAAACACCAAATAATCCCGAATGCATAAGATGTGGAGACTGTGTAAATTCATGCCCACAGGGAGCTATAGAAAGACAGTCTAGGAAAAAGCAACCTAAGACGTATGAGAATATCTAAAAAAGAAGATGTAACAGAGATCACATCCCCCAGACAAATTATCTACTGAAGGTGTCTGGTGGATGTGATTTGCAGAATAATGATTTGAGGTGTAGTTTCTATAGGGCTATATTACATAAGTTCCCTCACAACATCATAATTCTCATCTTTACTTTCTTCAAACCCCTGAAGTGGAGTATTCAAATCGTTACTAACTTTAAAGTTTATGAAACTAACCCTTAGTTTTTTTATAACATCTATAGGAATCTGAGGACTTGCTGCAATCGAATCCTTCGGTATATTTTCAATAGATTTAATTATTTTAAGGTCTTCAGTTGGTAACCCCTTTGCCTTTAAGCTGTCCATTGCTTCATTATAGGTAGCACCGGCGTCTAACTCTCCCGACAGTACTCCTTTAATAACATTATCATGATTTCTCATAAAGCTTGTCTTAGAAAAAATCTTGTCGGGGTCTATATGATTTAACTTCATGAGGTGTCTAGCATATAAATATCCCGATGCACTGTTAACATCAACATATCCAAAATGCTTATTCCTTAAATCCGACAAGGTTTCAATTCCACTATCTTTTCTAACGATAATATAACCACTATAATTAGTCTTACCGTTAACCTTAGGAGTTGCAATCGGTATGACTCCGCTTTTTTTACGTGCGCTTACATAGGCAAATGGAGAAAACCAACCTATATCTATTACTCCATCGTCTATCCCTTTATTTAGAGCATCATAATCCTCTACTATAACAGTCCTAGACTTATATCCTATAGTATTACATACGCTGTCTAAAATCGGAAGGTACATACTTCTAATGCTTTCAGGGGATGTGAAGGGGTTAATTCCAAATATTATTTCATTCTCACTCTTCAGTTCGGATGTTATTTTTTGAAGTCTCTCTGTTGCAGCAGTTAATTTACTAAAATATGTATTCATCTCATCATTTTTATTTTGCTGAACATTTATCATTTCTATTGAATCACATACAATATTATAGGTCTCTTCCACAGCGGAAGTCACAGATTCTGCTGCGGCATCGATTTCCCTTGCCAAGCTATTTTGTATTCCAGATAATTCATTCACTTGAACTACTGACTTTCTAATATCTTTGACAATCAGTTCTGTTTTTTCAATAACATCAGCAGATTTTTTCGATATGTCTTCAATTTTCTTTATCTTTTCTGAGCAGGTATCCATTATATTCTTAGAACTTTCTATTCCTGATAATATTTCATTTAAGATATCATCTATCATAGAAATTGATTTATCTGTCTCATTAGATAGGTTACGTATTTCAGTAGCAATAACAGAAAAACCTTTTCCAGAGTCACCTGCCCGTGCGGCTTCTATAGAGGCATTTATAGCTAAAAGATTAGTTTGTTTAGAGATCGTCTTTATATAGTCGATAATTTGATTGACCTTGCTAGAAGAATTTTGAAGCTCAAGGTTGTTAGACGATGCAATATCAATTACATCTCTAAAATCCTTTAGAAAAATCCCTATACTGTTAACTGTTTCTAGATTTTCATTCAGCATAGAATATGATTCAAGAGATTGTCCTTCAACCCGATGGATATTTTCATTCAACTCCTCGGATATTGAAGCCAATTGATTAATACTTGAATTAGTTTCCTCCATACTAGCCGCATTTTGTTCACTTAATTCCTTTATCTGATCTGATATTTTCACTAAATTATTAAAGGCATTCATGTTATCCTTTGATAACCAAGATAGCTGGTAAATATCAAAGCCTAAGGTTTCAGATACGGAGAATAGTCTTTCCTGCACTTGGTTGTCTTCATTGATACCTTCAATGTTTACTTTACTTTGCTTCTCTTTAGTGATTGTATTTAGATTGTAGGACTTTTGAAGTAGTAAGATAATAATAAATAGATTAGTGAAAATAAATAGTATTTTAAATGCTATGTTTGATAGGCCATATAAATAAGCTGATAATTGCAAAATAAGTAATGAACAAGCTCCAAAGGTAAAAATCTTGTTTTTCAAAATATTCATCCTTTCTTTCCTTATTTTGAGAGATAAAGAAGATTACTTTTAACTATTTCATATAGAAATCACTCCTTCTAATCGATAAATTTCGAAATATTAAGAAAATTAACTGCCTGTTAAGCTCATAAAATATCTAGAACTTTATATATGTTCAGAACCTTTAAAGACAGTGAGTATTTGTCTAGATCTTACTATATAGCCCAAATAGTATAGACAAAAATAAAAGCCGCATTTAATATCCCCACTATACTGTAGGTATATTAATGCGACTCTCCAATTTCTCATGTCGTTGTATTCGTTTTAAGAAATTATACCATTTTGGAAATTAAATGTAAATATTAAATAGGGCAGCCTTTGAGGGGATAAACTCTATATTTTAGTCTTAAGACTGCCGGGATACTGCCGCAAAACTGCCGACATTCAGCCGATTCAACATGGTATTATATGGTAATATATATAATAGCAGTACTGTAGAAATTGAAAAATTGCAAATAGAAAATAAAAATTGTTTTAGTAAAAATATGAACAAAATCAAAAGAACGTTAAGCGAATTATATTGCTTGGGGTTCTTTTTTTATACCTTTTACTAATTCTTTTCTGTAGAAAATAAAATTTCTATTCAATTTCGTTTATGAAAATCAAAGCTATTTATAGCTACTAAGGGGGATATAATATATGACTTTATATTATCAATTAAAAAGGGGACAAAATGGAGATAAATGTGCTATAGAAGATATTTATTTAAGATTTCATCCAAATATCAAAAAATGGAGTAAGAAGCTTGGTTATGAGGAAGGAGAATCAGATATAACAATAGTTTTTTTAGAGTTGCTTAAAAATATTGATGTGGAAAGATTTCAAAGGGATGACAAGGAAGTTGAAAAATACATTTACACATTTATAAAAAATAAGTCAATTGATCTAATCAAGAAGAATGCGAGGAAAAAGGAGATTCTACCTATAGACTATGAGGTTTTATATGATGAAAAAGCTTCTAACTTTGAAAGCAATGTTTTTATGTTATTATATATACTATATAAAATATAAAAGGATTGATTGCTTTGAAAGAAATATCAATTAATTTTAAGATTACTAAAAAAGATTTAAATGAGTATTTTTATAGAGCTGTAGCAAAGCAAATAATTTTCGTAAGTATTCCCTTTGTATTAGGCATTTTTGGTGTGCATTTTCTAATGGGAAATAATATTAATGGAATAGGAGAAATATTGCTGACAACTACTCTGATAATCTATTATGTATTTTCGAATAGTATTAAATTTTTGATGATTAGAAAGTCTGTATTTGAAAATCCTTATCTTTTAGAAGAGAAAAATATATATATTGATGAAAATTGCATAATTCTTAAGCAGACAAATCTAGAATGTCAAAAAAGCTGGGGGGATATTACATATGTAGTTTTTGGCAAATACAATACATATTTATATGGAAAGTTAAATAGGCTTTTTACTTTCATTCCCAAGAGTTCTTTTTCCTCAGAGGACGAAATAGTCTCTTTTAAAGATCAAATTGTAAAAAAAGCTGAAATAAGGAGATTATAATTTATGAGAAAAAATAAATCCTTTAATATAAAATATACAATAAGTTATAAGGAGTTATTAAGTTTTACAAAGTATTCTCAAAGAATAAGTAAAACAATAGCATATCTTTTTGTAATACAATTTCTCCTTATATTCTTTATTCTTTTTAATGGCTCATCTAAAATACAGTTATTAGCCTCATGTGCAGGAGTGCTAACCGTGTATTTTTTTTATGAATTAAGAATGAGAAAAAAATTAAAGAGAAGTCCTGTTCTTGTAACTGAAGTTGATTTAGAGATTAGTAACGACTGCATGATTGTACTACAGGAAAATGGTAAAAGAATAATTCCATGGAATTATGTAGTGAAGGTTAAAAATTTAAAAGAAGTTTTATTAATTTATTACTCTACAAATATGAGTATAATAATCCCTAGAAGAGTTATTGGTGAAAAAGAGCTAAATATGATTAAAGACAATTTCCAAAAACACGGACGGGAGAAAAGTAGTAATAAGATACAGTCAATATTGATAGGTATATATATTCTTATAACTATATTTTCATCTTATTTTTTTATTGAACAAACAAGTTTAAATTATTTACTTTTTGATGATAGTACAATAACTGTAATACAAGCAGACCGTGACAAAGCATTTCATTACCCATATCTTTTATATATTCCGAAGAATTGTACCGGAAAAAATTATTTGATAATAAAGCCTAATGCTTCAGGTAGAGAAGTATATTATCATAAAGATGACTTGTTAGATGCGAAAATAATGCTTAAAAAATGGGTAGCTAAGACATCTAAATATGACCTAAATTCACCTGTATTGGTTCCTGTTTTTCCAAGACCGGAGATCCCAGAAGGTTCTGAACTAAATCCTGCGGCTTTAATGTTTGACGATGATGACGAAATAGGAGATATAGAAAAAAGAGAAGAAGAGTATAAAAAAATGATGAAACCATACTATGACAAACAATGGTCTGAAGGGTTTGATCGCCAATTGTATAAAATGTATATGGATGCACGAAGCTATCTTGAAAAGAATGATGTAACTATTCCGAAGGAAGAGATGATCCTTTTTGGTTATGCACATGGATATAGTCTAAGTAATATATTTTCAGGAAAATATCAAGGTGAATTTAAGCAGATATGCTATGAAGAACCTACTGTTTATGAAAGTGTAGCATATGATATATTTATGAGTTTACATGGAGATAATAAGGAAAGTGAGAATATAGATAATTAAATTTGTATATGTATTGTAGTAAATCACTTTGTTAGTTAACTGACAGAAGATATTAGTAGGAAGCATTGGTGTGTTAATATCTGATTAACATTCCTCGTTGAAATACTGCCTTCGTGGGGGCAGTATTTTTATTTCTTCATCCTGTTTGTTCAGAGCTTGATTTTTTTTGTTCTATAGTAATTTAGTAGATATCATAAGATGATAGAAGACGGAGTTACTGTCACCTTTATACTTATGTTATCTTCTATTTTATTCATCTTTTTTTAAAATTGTTATATAACTATTTGGTTTCAATTTAATATCTTTAAGATTTATGAATTCGGGTTTTTCAATATCTTCTGATGTTTCTACAAACTCTCTCCATTGTATATAAAGTGTATCTTCTTCTCTTATAACACGTAAATCATCTCCGCCTCCAGGAGTATAAGAGTGGCAAGCGATAATTGTATCAGGAGGAAAATCCCTATTTTGAATATCTTTAATTTCTGAAACTTTTCCTTGATATTTGCCAATTTTTATTTTTTTTTCAGAGACATCTCGAAGTACAAAAAATACATCGGTAGAATAAGGTAGTTGTGTGTTATTCTCATCTTCATAATAATAAAACTCCCATCCAATTTTTATAATTTTCTCTCTGTTTTCTTCTTTACTTAGACTGGGCTTTTCTATTGAACTTTTCTGTTGCTCAGTTTGACATCCAATAAGCAATAGTGTTGTCACTATTAAATATACTAGATATTTTTTCAACATAATGGTATCTCCTTGATTTGGTTTACATCTAATTTAATACATATTTTTTCATGAGCAATGATTTTGGGTCTGCCTTTTACAATTCTATCAATTATTTTTAAATATTTATGCTATTCTTTGAAAGATGCTTCTTTTTTTACAATATCATATATTTGATCTAAAAGATTTTTCACATCGTTACTAGGATATTTTTTGTTATAGAATATTCCCTTCTTTGTATTAAATAGTTTTACGTTTTCTAATTGTGTACTAAGATTTATTAGTTGTTTTAAAGTACTGATATCACTCTTGGAGATGTTCTTTTTTTCTGATAAAAAATCTATATATCTGGCTAAGTGACGAGTTTGATATGTATAGTAATCAACATCAATAAAAGACAAGTTATGCATTCTTCTGCCAATACTAAATAGGGTTTTACTCTTAGAATCTAATATTTTTAGCTGTTCTTCTTGGTCTTGTGAGGAAAAAAATTTATCATTTAAATCCATCATTGTGTATGAAATAGATGATATGTTTGATTCAAAAGCATGCTGCAAATACATATTTGTTGAATTGTTTGATTTTATTAATAAACCTAAAGTATAGATATTAGAAAACAGTAAGAAACAGACTAAAATAATAATGGTATAATTGCGCCTTTTGTTCACGGTTGGCCCCTCCTTATATATTCTTTTAAGCATTAATGCTTGTTTCAAATAATTGGAGCGAGTTATAACATTACAATTTTACCATATATTAGCATAAACTAAAAGCATCTAAGCTAGTTTCTTAAAAAGCTTCTAGAAATGATAATGTATGAAATTATTGCCGTTTTAGATACACCATGAGGAAGTAAATATTGATAAATATTTAGTAATACCTTAAAATTAAACTTATAAAATATATATGTTACTATAATTAGGGAGCTATTGCTATGAAAAAACAGATAAAGTGTATGAAGGATTTAAAAATTTTTGATTGCCTTAATGACGATGAAAAGAAAGAAGTAGTAAGGTTAGCAAGACCAAGATTTTTTAAAAAAGGTGAAAGCTTTTTTGCTGAAGGATCTCCATGTGATGCTATATACTTTATAAGAACTGGTAGGGTGCTACTATACAAGATATCAGAGAATGGAAAAGAAGTAGGTTTGGATATTCTTCAACAGGATGATATTTTTGGAGAAAATACTATACTTGAAGATGTGTATCACACCTTTAGTGCAAAGGCTCTGGAAGATACATTTGCATGTATCTGTTTGAGAAGTGATTTTTTCAAGCTTTTAAATAAACCGGATATCGCACTAAAAGTAATACAAGATCTAACTACTAAACTTAATAGCTATACAGAGCAGATGGCAAATTTAGCTTTTAATGATGTACGAGGGAGGATTCTCAATATTTTAAGGAGACTTGTAAGGAAGCATGGGCAAATTACATCTGAAGGAATAAAAATCAATATCAATTTAAGTCATCAGGACATAGCTAACCTAGTAAATGCTTCTAGAGTTATGGTCTCTAATGTTTTAAAGAACTTAAGGAATGAAGGAAAGATAATTATAAATCAAAAAAACTTCTTTTTAATAGATAAAGAGTTAATTGAAGAAGCAAAGGAATATCTGAGTCAAGCTTAGATGTAGTATATAGACTATTTTGTCCTATGGGGATAAAATAGTCTATTTTTTTGTAAAATAGTTTACAGCGTAGAAGAGGAATATGGATTAAAATTATTATAAATAAAAGCAGAGAGGAGAGAGAAATAATGAATGTACGCGAAACTATTAAAGGTCAAATTATAGGAGCACTAAAGGGTGCAAGTTTTCCCATTAATACTCCAGTAGAGCTTCTAAATGCATTTCCACATGGCGCAGAAACAACATGTAAAGCAGGAGAACTTGAAGTAACGGCTGGAGAGGCAGGGAAGCTCTTAACCGAATCAGATTTTCCATTTAATTCAGCAGAAGATGTAGCAGAGACCATAGTAAATAGAGCAGGGTTATAAATATTATAAAAAAGCTGTCTCGTAGAAAGTAGTTTCTACGAGACAGCTTTTTTCTTTAAATTAAGATAACTAGTAAATATCAATTAATCACCATAGCATGCTCTTGAATCTACAAAGTGGAAAGAAAAGAATAAAAGTGAAATGAAAACAAAGTAAAAAAAACCGATATAGAAATTACACGCAAAATATGTAAAATAATGTCGATGAAAACTTATTGTGGAAAAATGCAGAATTTTGTAAAATATAGGTATGGGAGTATATAGAGATTGGGGAGAGACCTATGGATAATATGAGCTTATTTGATGCGGTGGTTGTAGGTGTTCCCGAGGTTTTTCTAATTTATTTAACGAGTATAGTTATAATTAAGGGAAATATTTTCAAATCTAAAGATGCTAGTTTAAAAATTATAATAAAAATATTATTAATTTCAATTATATATCCTTTGATGCTAATTATTATAAGAAGAAATATAAGTAATTTTATAATAATAGGCACTATATCATTATTATTTGCAATTATTGTTTTAAAATTTGTATTTCAGTTTAATATTAGACAAGCTTTGATAGGCGGCTATTTAGGAGTATTCACTATAATGTTTTGTGAGATATTTTCTATGCCAATTATCAATCTGATGAGGGTAAAATATTCGGGATATTACTTTGATTATAGATTCATCTTTTCAATTCCAACTAGAATATTTCAAATAATAGCTTTGTATATCTGTTTTAGATTTAATTTAAAGTCAAATGACTTGTTAAATTTGCGTTGGAATCTATTATCTAAGTCAAAGAAAATGACATTTTATTCTATAATCTTACTATTTGGTGCCAACCATTTATTCGGAGCCAACTATACTGAGATTTTTATAAAAGCAAATCTTTATGATATTGATATTAGAAAAATCTTTTTCAATATACAAGTGTTCTATGTAGAAGCAGTAGCATTTATGATAGTAGCATTAATTCTATTAAGTAGGACTATGCTATATGAAGATTATAGAGATATTTTAGGTAGTCCTAAGAAAGCTTTCGAAGCATTATTATACAACAGTAGTGAAGGAGAAATACATTATTATATAAATATTACTAAGGATTATCTTAACGTTATAGGAATTGATAGGGTAGAAGAAATTCTTAAAAGAATTAAGGAATCCAGAAAAGGCTTTCATTATCACATTGATAAAAAACTAGGTTTGACAGGATATAATTTTAAAAAGATCTACCTGTTATTGGAACTGCTTTACAATAGAATATTAAGAGAAGTAATAACTGAGAATACCATAGTGACATTGGAATTAAATGAAGATATAAGATTCAATTTAAAAATAGTACTGAATGACATAGAAAAAAGAAGATTAGTAAAGATGTTTGAACAAGACCTAGGTATGGAGAACCTAAAGTTTTCCCTTGTGGATGAAGGGTCAGAATATCAAATTACTAAGGAAAAATATTTTGAGTTAGATATACGAATTCCCCATGAGTTTGAGGTAAAAGATGAAGATCTCTAGCTCACGGAAAGCACTATTAAAAGTGTAATGATTTTCGTAGAATTACTGATATAAATCTATGTAGATAGGGGAGATACCTATGGATAATATGAGTTTGGTCGATGCAATGATTGTTGGTGCTCCCGAGGTTCTTTTAATTTGTTTAACGGGTTTAGTTATAATTAAGGGAAATGTTTTCAAGTCTAAAGAGTTTGATTTGAAATTTATAGTAAAAATACTCTTAGTATCAATTATTTTTCCTATAGTAATAGCTATTGTAAGAAGAAATATACATAGCTTTATAATAATAAACTTTATATCTTTGTTATATTTTATTCTTGTTCTGAAAATTGTATTTCAATTTAATATTAGACAGGCTTTGTTAGGTGGTTATTTATCAATGTTTGCTCTAATGTTTTGTGAAATTTTTCCTACACCAATTATCAATTTACTGAGAGTAAAATATTCTGGAGATTATTTTGACTATAGATTTATATTTTCTTTTCCAACTCGAATACTTCAGATGACAATTCTATTTATTTGCTTAAAGTTTAATCTAAAGTCAAACAAATTGCTGAATCTGAAGTGGAATCTGCTATCAAAATCAAAGAAAATTACGTTTTATGTTATTACGTTATTGCTTGTAAGTGGTTACTTATTTGGTGTAAATTATACTGAAATTTTTTTCAAAATAAAATTATATGATATTAAAGTTGACAAAATCTTTTTTAACATACAAATATTTCTTATTGAGACAATAGTATTCATAATAGTAACTATTGTTTTACTAAATAGAACTATTCTATATGAGAATTATAAGGAAATTTTAAATAGTCCTAAAAAGACCTTTGAGACTCTCCTATATAACAGTACAGAGGATGAAATACACTATTACTTGAATCTAATGAAGACATATATCAATGTTATTGAAATTGAAAAGATTGAGGAAATCCTTAAAGAAATGAAGGAAGAGAGTAATGATTTTCATTATTATATTGATGAGAGGCTAGGGCTTATAAGCTATAATTTTAAAAAGATTTATTTCATATTAGAGATACTTCTATATTCGGCTTTAAGGAAAATAAACTTTGAGAATGTAATTGTTACCTTAGAATTAAGAGACTGTATAGGTTTTAACCTTAAAATATTATTAAACGATATAGAAAAAAGAAAACTGATAAAAATACTTGAGCAGGATCTGGATATGGAAAACATAAAATTTTCACTCATTGGTGAGGATGCAAGGTATCAAATTATTAAGGATAGATACTTTGCATTAGATATACAAATCCCCTATAAGGAGGTGGAGGAGAGTGAAAAGGCTTAATAAAGTATTGTTGGCATTAGTACCAGCCCTAATTGCATTTGCCACTTCTGCAGTACAAAGCAATGCTTGCTGTTCTGGATATGGAGAGCCAGAAATACCTAAATCTTTAAGAAAATAGGGGAACTGATGGGATAGAGAAAAGTTTCATTAAATTTTAATTGAGAAGGGGGGTAATCGTATTAAAATTAAAGCAGCTATAATAGATGATTTTAAAGAGCAGGTAGATATATTGTGTGAATATATAACAGAATTTCATAAAGATATTATCCCCGTAGGATTTTATAATCCAAAGCATGCCAAAGAGGAAATATTGAAAACCTGTGATTTTGACATAATTATAACCGATCATGTTATGCCTTATTTAGAAGGAGACAAGCTAGTTGGACATCTCTTTGATGAATATAGACCTTTAGTTATATTGATAACTTTCTTGCATAATAGTGAAGTTATCGAGCATATGAAGTACTATGATTATAAGGTTAGCAAACCCATGAGATTTGAAGATCTGAATAGGGTTTTAAATGCTGTAAAAAGAGATATTTACTTCTTAAGAGATAATAAGGTAAATGATAAAACAGAAGAGATATTAAATGCTAAATGTAACCTAAGGCAAAAATCCTTTTTCCAAAGGATGATAAAGGTACTTTTGTATGATGAT
Organism: Wukongibacter baidiensis; assembly: GCF_050888315.1. Classification (NCBI taxonomy): domain Bacteria; kingdom Bacillati; phylum Bacillota; class Clostridia; order Peptostreptococcales; family Caminicellaceae; genus Wukongibacter; species Wukongibacter baidiensis. Next base: position 3,477,423 of record NZ_CP138202.1, on the reverse strand, counting down.
GAGGCTAAAAGTAGGGTATATGAAACTATCACAAATCAAAACGATAAAGAAAAATCATCGGTAAGAAAGTCTCTAAACAATATCATACAAAACCTTGATAAAAATTCTTTTGGCAAATTAGGTTTTGCTACAAGACCTAAAAACATAGAGTTTTTAAGCAAGTTTGTCGATGTGGTAGAAAAAGAGCTGATAGAAGAGAAGAAGGTAATTGGTAAATGATACATAATACGGCCATTAGGCTAGGGAAATATATGGCTTCAATAAGTGAATCTGATAAAGAGAAGGAACTGGTATTAATATATTCCGTTGAGATTTTACTGAACTACTTAATATTAATCCTTAGTTTAGCAGCAATCTCGATATTTTTGAATATGTTAAAACCAGAATTAGCAGCCTTTTCATCGGTAGTCATTTATACAGTTACATTTATCTTTATAAGAAGATATTTTGGCGGTTATCATACAAAGAGCAATCTTGCTTGTCTTATATTAAGTATAATCATACCAATGGTTGCTTTATTTGTGAGATACTATGTTAATTTCAATATCTTCTTACTCCTACTCATTTATATAGTAGGATATATTATGGGTGTGAAGATTGGAACTGTAGATAATCATAACAAAAGATTATCCGATGAAGAAAAAAATAACTTTAAGATCAGAGGATTGAAGGTTATCAAAATAATATTTGTAATTAATATAATTGTCTACTTATTAGGATTTCAAGAAATTAGTGATATGATGACCTTGGCAGTAGTATTTGGATTTGGTAATTTATTATTTGGTAGATAAAACGTGACAAATCAGGGGTTTTGTCACGTTTTTTTTTAAGTCACTAAAGGGTGTGCCTCATAACAAACATTTTATGAGATACACCCTTTAATATTTCAAAAAATGAAAAAAGAGACATATGCACCTTATCATACATCCCTCTTTTATATATTGGAGCTGGTGATGGGACTCGAACCCGCAACCTGCTGATTACAAGTCAGCTGCTCTGCCAATTGAGCTACACCAGCAAAAACCTTATAGGCTTTGCCTATTAAGGTCGTATTGGTGACCCCTAGGGGACTCGAACCCCTGTTACCGCCGTGAAAGGGCGGTGTCTTAACCGCTTGACCAAGGGGCCAAGATATTAAACTTGGTGACCCATCCGCGACTCGAACGCGGGACACCCTGATTAAAAGTCAGGTGCTCTACCGACTGAGCTAATGGGTCATTGGTATTGCTCACAGTTATATATATTACAACAGATCATTTAGCTTGTCAACAAAAAACTACAAATTTTTTTGTATGAATAATTTGCCAGATGAAAACGGCCATTGTCTGTGGTCCTAGGACATTTGATATAGTTAAGAAGAACTAAACAAAAGATCTCAAAATCTTAAGCGTTTGAGAGCTTTTGCTTATAGAGACTCCAGTCAAAACTATAATTTATAAACATCAAAAATCCCAAGAAACATCGGATATTTTGATATGTATAAATCAAGATTTACTTGGAACTCTCAACACATTATTTTTTCATTTCCCATCTTAAATCCGGTCCATAAAACTTTAAGATAGTAAACTCACCAAAGATCCTCGAATATATTCTATCACTATATTTTTCAGCAATTTCTAAGGGTGAATTATTAGTAGAAACTATTGTCTTCTTATTAGCAATTAACCTGGTATTGATAATATTAAATAATTCTACATTAGTAAAAGTATTTGTAAGCTCTGTTCCTAGGTCATCCATAACTAAAAGGTCACAATCAAATAATAAATTATAGCTCTCCCTTATTTCAGGAGATTTATCTCTATTGAACTTGTACTCTTCTAAAATTTCTAGAATTTTAAATGCAGTTTGATAAACAACGATTTTTCCCTTATCTAGAAGGGCCTTAGCGATACAATTGCATAGGAATGTCTTTCCTAGACCCGTAGTACCATAGAAAAGTAAATTTTCTGCATTGTTTTTATCGAAGTTGATAACAAAACTTTCTGCAACACTTGATATATTAACCATATTTTCTCTAGGTGTTAAGTCTTCATTTTCAAACTTATCATTTGAAAAGACTTCGATGTTGAAGGTTTGAAAATTTTCATGTTCTAGAGAATGGGATATGTTTGACATATCATAGGCCTTGTCTATTAACTTTTGTTTAAAACAACTACATTTCATGCCATTACCAACAAACCCAGTATCCGCACATATGCTACAGGTGTAATTAATTTCTAAAAAGCTTAGTGGGATATTGTTTTCGGTTAAAAGTATAGCCTTTTCTTGCTTCAATCTTTCAGTATGTTCACGTATTCTTGCAACTTCTATCTCATAGTTATTAGGATTTTGAAGTATTGCACGGGATAGTTTTATTCCAACCCTAGCAATTTCATCGTCAATGTCTTTTAAACGAGGAACTATTTTGTAGACTTCAGCCTGCCTGTATTCAAGTTCCTTTTCAGCATTATCTCTTCTTTTTTCATATTCCAGCAATATCTGCCTTATAAATTTATTATTCATAGAAACACCTACTCATTTCCAACTTATTTATTTCTTGATTCCAAGAATTTTCTCAAGTTCATCATTTGAGTACTTTACAGCTCTTTGCTCAAAATTATTAAATTTATTATTCTTACTGGATGGCTTCCCAGTCGATTTTTTCACTTTGTTATTTGAGGCTTTTCGCTCTTCATTTCTGATATCTGCTTCTTCTGGAGTTTTAAGTCCATCGTTTCTCCAAGCTAATAAAATACTGTTAATATAGTTTATACTCGGATTAGAAGTCTTTTTAGAGTTCTCACAGGCCTTTAGAATCATTTCTAATGAAAACTCCCATTCATCGATCCAAATATCCATAACTTCCTTTTCCGCCTTAGAGGGTTGTCTAAAGCTAAAGCCTAAGGACTTGAAGATCTTGTCGTAATACATATATTTTCTTCCGGAGTTTTCTAAGTGCTCCTCTAGCTTATCGATGCTAATTAGGCCGTTATCATACCAGCTTCTTATAATGCCTCCGATATACCTTATACTTTTTACTTTTCTCTTTTCAATACTGTACTCAAAGGCCTTAATAATAATATCAGAGTCCATATTGAAATTATAGATCCATTCGAGAATCATAGTTCGTTCATTCACCGTTAGCTGTCTTCTCATAAGTTGATCGATTTGGTAAAACATATTTTTAATTTCTGGTATTTTATTTGCTTCTATTAAATCATCCGGTGAACATGCACGTTCCTTAGAACTTGGAGCCTTTTCAGATTTTGGAGCATTCTTAAGCTCATAGTTGTTATCAATATATAATTGCCTTAAGGATAAGAACTCAACAACAAAATCATTTTCATCGTCGGTATCCTTAGAGTGTTTCTTGATTATACCTACCTTTTCCCAGAACTCCCAGGCCTTTAATACATCTACAAGGGGTATATTGAGATGTTTTGAAATAGTATTGTTATCTACAATAATATTCTCGTCCCTATCGGTTGCATATTTATAGCCCAAAAGATAAACCTTAACATAGGTTCCGTCAGCCATAGGCATAAAGTCATTGATGAAGATATTTTCAATTGACGTTTGACCAAAATCAATATCAGTCGTTTTTCTAATAAAACTCATAAAAGCACCTTCCAAATAAATACTGTTTGTATGTAATTATATCATAACTAATAGGGACAGGGTAATATAGAGATTCAAGTAAAACTATCAATTTATACATATGGAGAACTCACTGAAACACTGACTATTTCTATATATTCAAATTAGGTTTTATTATGTGAATTCTATATAGGTAAGAAATAACAGACTGCTTATTTTTTCCTACCTGGGTCAATCTCCATACATAAAGCCCGTTTCCAGACATATAGTTTTTAATAGAGATAGATTGTATGTAACCATAACTCTTGGAGGGGGAGAATGTATGAGGATGGCTCCATTTAAGATTATTGGCAAGATTAGAGGCATAAAATACAGAAAAACTATAACATTTTTTATAATCATTATAATAGGAATATTTGCAGCTACAAACATATATAAAGTAAGCAAAAATAGTATTATAGTTTTCGACGAATTGATACCAGAGATAGAAAGTCTTAACGAGTATGAGATTGATGCTACCTTTTACGAAGAAGAAATGATTATAGAAGGTACTGAAAAGATCACTTACATAAATAAATCACCAAATAATATAAAGGCTATATACTTTCATATATATCCAAACGTCTTTAGAAATGAAGAAACCGTACCCTTTAGTAAAAATGAAATGGGTCTTGCATACATAGATGGATTTGAATCAGGATATATTAATATAGGTTCTGTAAAATCTACGAAGAATGATTTGAGCTCTTTGATAATTGGAAAGGGCAAGTCGATTTTGAAGGTTAATCTCGATAAAGAGCTTGAGCCTGGAGAGAAAACTAAGATATATATAGACTTTATGCTGAAAATCCCACCGGCATGTGGAAGGTTCGGGTATGGTAAAAACTCAATTAATCTTGGAAATTGGTACCCTATTGCCGCTGTAATTGATAATTTTGGCTGGAACCTAGAGCCATATTATCCTATAGGTGACCCCTTCTTTAGTGATGTATCCAACTATAGAGTTGTAATGATGATGCCTCCAAACTATTCAGTAGCTTCTACTGGCGACCTAATAAAGAAGGAAAGTATTGGTGGAAAGTATAGATGGACCTTTGAAGCTTCAAAGGTAAGGGATTTTGCTGTGATTGCCAGTGATAAATATAAAGTTATTGAAGATGAGGTGGAGGACATTTCTGTGAGGAGCTATTATTTTGAAGACGAATCGGCAGAGCTTTCACTAAAGGCCGCAAAGGATTCTATAGAGATATTTAATAGCACCTTTGGTAAGTATCCATATAAGCATTTTTCAGTGGCTGCTTCTGACTTTTTTGTGGGTGGAATGGAGTACCCGAAGCTGGTTTTTATAGATGAGGGAATATATAAGGGAAACGATGAAATACTAGAATATGTTATAGTTCACGAAACTGCCCATCAATGGTGGTATGGCTTAGTAGGCAATAACGAGGTTAAAGAGGCCTGGCTTGATGAAGCCTTAACGGAATATTCTACACTATTATATTATGAAAAGAAATATGGCAAGGAAAAGAAAGATAAGGTATATAAGAAGATGATACTTTCAGGATATGACTTATATAGAAACTTTAATAAACTTGAAGAAAATGAAGCCATATTAAAGGCATTAGGAGACTTTAAAAATTCTAGGGAGTACCAAGCACTAGTATATTGTAAGGGAACAATGTTTTTAGAATGTCTTAGGGAAGAGATGGGAGACGATGTTTTCTTTGATGCCCTGAAGGTCTATTTTGATAAGTACAAATATAAAAACGCCACAACAGAGGATTTTATGAAGGTATGTGAAATGGTATCAGATAAAGATTTAAAGGATGTATTTGATAAATGGCTTATGGGGGAAAGTGATTAACTAGACTATTCATAGAGTGTTTGAAAAGGTATAAATAATTTTCGATTTTCTATGGATAATATGGATTTAATTAGTAAAACAAGCATATTATATAAAAATAATTATTATAATAATAGTAAAGTATATATTTTGCGAAATCCTTTTTAATACTACATAGGAGGTATAGGGCCTTTGATATTGGAATAGTACAACTGAATATGAAAAGATTGTAAGCCTAGAAAGAATGTGATATACTATATGAGTAATTGTTACATTAATATTACAAAATTCTGAAAATTCTCGTTAAAAAACAAAGTGTTTAGGGGAGAAATGATATGACTAACTCAGGAAATTCTGATGGTCTGAAAAAAGAGATCTTAAAGATGATGAACAAAGTGAAGGATGATAGCAAACTTAGAACATTGCTAATTGCATCTTCAGTTTGTGTATTAATTTTTGTAATGGTTTTTGCTTCTAATGGTAATTCTAAGGAATTAGCTTACAATAAATTGGCAAGTGCTACAGAAGTACAAGGTACTGTTCTAGCAAGCAATGCAGATACAGCCGAAGTTCATAGAACACCAAATAGATTATCAGATATTGAAGATACAGTGAATGAAATTTTGACCATAAGTATACCAGCATATGCAGTTAACGTTGGTGGAGAAGATTTAGCTGTATTCCAAACAAAAGAAGAGGCTGAGGTGTTACTTGACGATATTATCCAGCCATATATAAATGATGAAGAGGTATCGATAGAGGATGTAGGGTTTAAAGAAGATGTCAAGATTGTAGAAAAAGCTGCAAAGCCAAGTGAACTTCAAGACGTTGATGAATATGAAGATATACTATACTATATAACAAAAGGTACCAACGAAACTAAGATTCATAAGATAGAAAAGGGTGAGAACTTTTGGGTTATTGCTAAAAAATATAAGATTAGTGTAGATAGTCTTGTAAAGGCAAATCCTGAGGTCAAGCCTGAGAGAATACAAATTGGACAAGAGATTAGCCTAGTGGTGCCTAAACCTTTATTAACGGTTGTTACTAAGGAGATAAAAGAATACACAGAATATATTGCCTTTGAAACGGAGTATGAAGATACAAATGTTTTATATAAAGGTGAATACAGAGTAAAGAAGGCAGGAAAAAAGGGAGAAAGAGACGTTGTAGCAGAGATATCTAAACAAAATGGTATAGAAGTAAGCAGAAGCATTATAGAAGAGAATATAACGGAGGAACCTGTTACAAAGCTTGTACTTAAGGGAACTAAAGATCCTCCGCCTAGAATAGGAACTGGAAAATTTGCTAAACCAACAAGTAGAGGAATTGTAACTTCACCATTTGGTATGAGATGGGGAAGAAGACATACAGGAATAGATATAGGACTTAAAACAGGTACACCGGTTACAGCTGCCGATGGAGGCAAAGTTATATATTCAGGCTATAAGGGTGGATATGGTAAATGTATAATCATAGACCACGGTGCAAACATGAAAACCTTATACGCACACAATAGTGCATTAGTTGTTAAAAAGGGAGATAAGGTGTTTAAAGGACAAACTATAGCAAAGAGTGGGAACACTGGAAACAGTACTGGTCCACATCTACACTTTGAGGTTAGAATAAATGATACACCTGTAAACCCAACTAAATATGTAAAATATTAAATTGTTAAAGCGATTGTAACCAAGAGAACTCTTTTATTGGAAAGAGTTCTCTTTTTGTATATACGAAAACCATCTGCTATAAGGGGGGCATATCATTCTACGGGTGGTGCTGATTATATATTTCAAAATTTGATTTCAGAATTATTGAAAAATATAGTAAAATTAAGATATTGCTGACTATGTAAGAGATAAATACTCAATAAGGTTTTGAAATCTAGGTTAGAGGGTGGTGGAGAATGAAATGACTAAGAAACTTCTAATTATATTGTTAACTCTCACCATGTTTTTGACTGCATGTTATAGCGATAAATCAGTAGAAACAGAGAATAAGAAGATCGGATACGGTGAAGCACTAGATATTAAACAGGATATCGAAGAGCTTAAAGAGTATAAGGGATTTGTGAGAAAAACAAATTATGAAAACAAAACAATAAGACTAACCGCCGTTGGAGATATTATGGTGGGAAGAAGGGTTGGAAGGATTCTGCATGAAAAGGGTATAGACCTAGCATATAAGAATCTTAAAGAGACCTTTAATAGCTCAGACATATTATTCGGAAACCTAGAATCACCTATTTCAAATAGAGGAAGAAAACTACCGGGGAAGGGAATCTGTCTAAGGGCAAAACCAGAGATGGCTCAGGTTCTAAAAAATTCCGGGTTTGATATAGTATCCTTGGCAAACAATCACATACTAGACTATGACAGCGAGGCCCTCCTTGATACCTTTAAGATCCTTAAGGAAAATGATATTGCCTACATAGGGGCTGGAAGAAATATCGAAGAAGCTAGAAAACCATATGTAATGAAACTTAAAGGAAAGACCTTTGCTTTTTTAGGATACGATGAATTTGCCTACATCTATTATAGTAGCAGTTATAAAAGAAGATTTGTAGCTACCGATAACTTATCAGGCACAGCTCCCCTAAAGCTTGATTCAATTATAGAGGATGTTAAGAAAATAAGGGAAAAGGTTGATTACGTAGTCGTATCCCTTCACTGGGGAACAGAAGAGAGTAATAATATAAACTCTACCCAGAAAGAAATAGCACATAAATTAATAGAAAATGGAGTTGACATAATCTTGGGACATCATCCCCATGTTATTCAGCCCATAGAGATATATAAGGGGAGGCCAATAATCTACAGTATGGGAAACTACATATTCGACCAAAACGATGAAAACAATAAGCAGGGAATGGCTTTGGAGGTTTTAATAGAATATGGAGAGATAAGGGAAGTTCATGCTTTACCCATATATATTTTGAACAAAAGTGAACCTATTATAGCTCATGGAAAAAAGGGAGATTTTATAAAAAATAAAATAATTGAAATCTCTAAAAGGCTTGATACAATTGGGGAAATAAAGGGAAAAGGAGTAACATTCAAGATTAAGTAATAAATTACCAAGAAAGTTTACATAATATCATGGTATAATAGTTGTGTGTTCCCTCATATACATATTGATATAGGGGGAGGGGATGCACATGAGAAAGTCTTATTATGTGTTTATCAGTATGTGTATTGTATTCATTCTAATATTTACTAATGTATTTGGCATAAAGGGTGATTTCTATGTCTTATTCAGAAATATACCTAAGAAAGCAGTGCTTAAGAACATTGAAGATTATAAGGAAATTGAAACTGACCACTTTATAATTAGACATAATACAGAGGATGTAGAAACTTTGGAGTTAGTTAAAAGAGCATCGGAAGAATATTACGATGAGATATGCAAACAATATGACTATTATCCTAAGGACAAAACGATAGTTGTTTTGTATGAGAATTCTGAGGAACTTCTTGAAAATGCAAATCTTGCAAAGTCAAAGCCTCCTATGGGAGTCTACTATGCATCGACTATCCAAATTTTATCGCCAAAGATATGGTGCCCCGAAGGTGAGGATATAGAGTCATTATTTATGAACGAAGGACCTATGGTCCATGAATTTACCCATCTCGTTATAGATGATATTACAAAGGGAAATTATCCCCTTTGGTTTACTGAAGGATTAGCTCTATATTCAGAATATATCTATACTGAGTATGAGTGGGGCAAGGAAATAGAAGAGGAAAAAATATATACAATCGATGAGCTAAATAATAACTTTAGCAACCTGGATCAATATGTGGCCTATACTCAATCATTTAGAGTGGTAAAATATATGGTAGAGACCTATGGGTTTGAGAGTATAAAAGAAATTCTTGAAAAATTAGAGGATGGATATACCTTTGAAAGAGCCTTCGGAATGGTAACAAATGATAAAATTTCAAAATTAAACATTTAAATCTCTAGACAATGGTAGTGATTAAAGATATTATAGAAATAAGCTATTTATATTGCTCAGGTATTAGCCTGAGCGATTTTTCGAAAATAACGATTTGCCCTAATTTTTAACTGAGGTGATTAATTGTGGATAGAAAGATACTTGTAGTCGACGATGAGAAACCGATTTCTGACATTATTAAGTTCAATTTAGTGAAGGAAGGATTTCAAGTTGATGTTGCCTTTGATGGAGAAGAAGCTCTTAGAAAGGTATATCAATTTCATCCTGATCTAATTCTATTAGATTTAATGCTTCCAAAGCTTGATGGATTTCAGGTATGTAGAAAAGTAAGGGAAAGTTTTAATATGCCAATATTAATGCTGACGGCAAAGGAAGAAGAGGTAGACAAGGTCTTAGGTCTTGAACTTGGAGCAGATGACTACATAACAAAGCCTTTTGGGATGAGAGAGCTTATTGCCAGAGTAAAGGCTAACCTAAGAAGAATCGAAGTAGACAAAAAGCAGAGTATAGGCAGCAATATAGTTTCCGGAAACCTATCTATAGATCTTGATAAATATGAGGTTAAAAAGGGAGATTCAATTATTGACCTTACCCTAAGAGAATTTGAATTACTAAGATTCCTAGCCACACAGGAGAATCAGGTTTTCACGAGAGAACAGCTTCTAAAGGATGTGTGGGGCTATGAATATTATGGAGATATAAGGACTGTAGATGTTACCGTAAGAAGATTAAGCGAAAAAGTAGAAGACGATTCTAGTAGTCCGAAGTATATCCTGACAAAACGAGGAGTGGGATATTACTTTAGGAGGATTTAGAATGTTTAAAAGTATTAGATGGAAATTCATAACGGTCTATTTTGCACTAGTATTTATTGCTATGGCTATTATAGGCGTATTTATAGTACAAAGCTTTGAGTCATACAACCTAGAGGTTGTAAGTGATAGACTGAACTCTATAGCAGTGAATATAATACAAAACATTCCGGAAGATGTCAGTCTAGAGGAATCAAAGGAGAGCTTGGAAAGCAGTCTGAACATTTTTGCAGTAGGTCTTTTTGAAGAGGCTTTTATAATCGATAAGGATCTAAAAATAATTGCTACGGATAACCGTTCATTTAAAGGCGAAAATGCAGCAAATGAATTACAATATGAGCTTATCCTAGAGGTGTTAACGGGAGAAAAGGAAGTAGCTGAGGATGATACAAAGGGGCAAAACCCTACAAAAAATTTAGTGTTTCCAATAAAAAGAAATGGTGAGATCGAAGGAGCCCTATACCTCAGATCAGATCTTAAAGACATATATGAGACCTTGAACAGGTCTAGAGTTATAATGACACAGGCAACAGGCTTAGCACTGATAATTACTATAATACTTGGTTTCCTACTTGCTAGAAGTATAACGGAGCCAATTAATGATGTTACTAAAAAGGCTGCTCTGATGGCTAAGGGAGACTTTAACCAAAGAGTAGATGTCAAATCTGATGATGAGGTTGGAAATCTGGCAGAAATGTTCAACTTTTTAACGGGCAAGCTTGAAACAACCCTAGGAGAAATTTCTAGTGAAAAGAGTAAGATGGAAACAATTCTCAATTATATGGCCGATGGTCTTATAGCTGTAAATAAGAATGGTAGGATTATACATGCAAATCCTAAGGCAATGGAGATGCTAAACTTCTCTAAAGAAGCAATACTAGAGAAAAAATATGACGAACTATTTGAAACGCTAAATGACAAACTGACCTTAGAGTATATAACGAAACATAAGGATGAGTTAATAGGTAGTGAAACTATAGCCATCGATGAATCTATATACAATGTAGACTATGCACCCTTTATGGATGAAAATAATGAAATAGGGGGTATAGTGTTGGTAATGAAGGATGTTACCAAGCAGCAACAACTAGAGAACATGAGAAGAGAATTCGTAGCCAATGTTTCTCATGAACTCAAAACACCACTTACAAGTATAAAGAGTTATACTGAGACCCTACTAGATGGAATGCTTGATGACCGAGAGATATCTGAAAGCTTTTTAGGAGTAGTAAACAGTGAAGCCGATAGAATGACAAGACTAGTTAGAGATCTTCTGCAATTATCCAATTTTGATAATAAAAAGACTAAATGGAATATAGCAAATAATGATTTAGTTAAATTAATAAATCAAATAGTTATAAAACTCCATATAACTGCAAAAAATAAGAATCAAACACTTGAATTTATAACAGAATATGATAAACTAATGGCAGATTTTGATTTTGATAGAATTGAACAGGTTTTGATTAATATCGTAAGTAATGCTATCAAATATACGGAAAACGATGGAACGATAAAGATTTATCTGGAAAATAGAGATAATAATGCATATATTAAAGTAAAGGATACTGGAATGGGTATACCTGAGGAAGATATGCCAAGAATATTTGAAAGATTTTATAGGGTAGACAAGGCACGCTCCAGAGAACTAGGTGGTACTGGACTTGGGTTATCAATAGCAAAAGAAATTGTAGAGGCCCATAATGGAAGTATAGAAATTCATAGTGAAGTTAACAAAGGAACGGAAGTAATGGTAATTATCCCCATGGATGACATGGCTATGTAAAGTGATTTTAAATGCAGTGTAATATCATTGTAATACCATTGTAATATAAATCCTTTATAATAGTAGTATAATAAGGAGGAAATATGCTGGGAGGCCTAGAGAATGTTGAAGAAAATAATCACAGGTACGCTGGTTTTAATTGTGCTAAGCACATCTAGTGTAGTTGTTTATGCTGATAACGAGGATAAGCTATATATAGATGAAAAACTTAAAATGGAAAGTCAGGTCCTAGATGAAAAGGTCGAGGATCAAAAGACGGAAGAGAAGAAGGAGACAGAGATTAAGATCATAAGTCCTCAGATTATTTCAGATAAGGAGATAATCACTGAAAAAAATCTGCTGATATCTATTAAGGTTATTGGAGAAGATACTGTAACCTTAAGTGTATATAAGTTGCAGGATGACGCCGAGGAGGCAGAACTATTATTTGATCCTGAAGAAATTGAACCAAGCGATGAGGTAGAGTCTGACTATGTTAAGTATGTTAAGAATATTGAATCAGGAAAATATAGAATGGTTTTTGAGCAAGATGGAAAAGAAGAACCAATAGAAGAGATAGAGTTTGATGTAAAATCTACAAAGGTAAAAAAGAAGGATGAAGTAGTTAGTGAAGAAGTAGAGGATTCTTTACCAAATCTATTAGATTTAAAGATTACTGACCTCTTACTAGGAGATGAATAATAGCTGGGGGTACAGATGATGAGAAAAGAGAAAATCAAGTCTGTAGTGTTGGCTGTGCTTTTCATAACTTGTGTGGTCTTTACACAGAAGCTTTGGTTTCACTTGCCCCTTGGTGGAGTTGTTTCCTTAGCAAATAATGATGATGAAGAAATAAATATAGATGTTACGGATATATTGAGCCCCCAAAGTTTTATTATAAGCTTTGGGGGTGGAAACCATACGGTGTTTTATTCTGAACCCTACGAAGTATGGAATATCACAAATCCCGAAGAAAAGAAAGAAGTGTTGATTTGGGAAACTGTTAAGCCTGTGCTTAAGGATTATTTGAAAAATGATTATGAGGTACAGGAAGTAACTTTGGAAGAATGGAAAAAGATAAAAAAGTTTAAATCCATAAGAATGGACTTTGCTTTTGAAATTCCAGAAGATAGTTTGACTAGAGCCTTTAGTGGTAAAGATAATGGAATATCTGAAGCAGGAGATTCAGTTAATACGATACTTATTCCAGGGATCGATGAAGAGAAAGTAAATATATATATTGGAAATGATGAAGAGAATAAATACTTTAAATTAACAGGTATGGCTATAAATGATGAAATCAGAAGCCTTATTGAAAATATCGAAAAAAATGTAGATGATAGGAATTATATGTACTATTTTTCATTAAAAGATATTTCCGATGTGCAAAACGATGTGTTAGCCCCTATTTTTAATGAGACTTTTATACCTTCTTATAACGCAATAAATCCGATAGATGTTACCGATGAGGTAGCGGTTAAATCTAACGCAAATCAATTCTTTGGAAAGAACTTTGACTTTGTAAAGCAAATTACAGAAATAGATGGTACTCATATATATATGTATGGATATGGAGAGAAAGCCTTAAAAATAAATAGAAATGGGACTTTAGAATATACCGAAAAGATAAACAAAGAAAATGCAGCAGTTAATTTGAATTTTTTAGATAGTTTAGAGTATGCAGTTAAATTTGTTAATGATAAAAAGGGATGGCCTCTTGCAGTTACTATGGAAAATGCATATCTGTCTAGTTATGAGCCTATTGAGAAAGAAGGTCAAAAAGGTTATAGATTTAGCTTTAATTACAGACTACATGGATTACCTATCTATATTCCAGATTTTGGTGAAGATAAAGGAATAGAGGTAGAAGTCATAGGAACCCAGGTTATTTCCTATAAAAGAAGAGTTAAAATAGCAGGGAAGCAGCTTGATGACGAAATTGACTCACAAAAAAGAATATTGAACATTTTGGAAGTTTTAAATAAGAATTCAAATGATATTAAAAATAACTACAAAAGCTTTTCTGGAAAAGAATTAACGGAAGAGGAAATTAAAGATATAAAAATAGAGGAGCTAATAGAAGATATAGGATTAGTTTATTATTCTCGCGATAATGTGTTAAAGCCGGTTTGGCAAATTACAATCGGTAATATTGTGTATTATTTCGACCTATATACTGGTATTGGATATACTTCTCAACCAAAATAAGTATTAAAATCTATCCTCGGCTTTACCGTCGAGGATTTTTAAAATGATGAGGTGTGGCGATGGACTGGGCGAAGGCTAAAAGTATCCTTATAGTTGCATTTCTAATTACGAATCTGTTTTTGGGCTACAACGTTTTAAAGGATTCTGAAATTAGAAACTATGCCTATACTGTGAGTGATAAGAGAATCAATGATGTTAGAGAGCTCTTTGGGCAAAAGAATATAACTATAAAGGCTAACATACTGGAAAAAATGAAAAAGCTTCCGCAGCTTACTGTTGAATACGAAACCTATGATATGGAGCTGATAAAAAGTAAATTTCCAGAGTTCACTAGTATTAGTGAAGAAGCTATAAGATATCAAAATGGAAATGAAATAGTGGAGGTTACTGCCCACAACAAGTCGATTAGCTATACAAATAAGAATAAAACATCTATATCAGTTGAGATGGATGAAAAAAAAGCAGAGGAAGTTGCTGAAGATTTTATAAGCAAACATGGATTTCAAGGGAATGATGTGGAGCTTTGGAGTACCAAAAAAAAGCATGGAGATTATGAGATTATATATAAGCAAAGATACGAAGATCTGATATTAGACCATGGATATATGAAACTTACTGTAAAAAATGGAGAAGTAGTTAAGTTTGAAAAAAGGTGGCTAAAGCCTGTAGACGTCAAAAAATTTGACAAAGAAATTATACCAGTCACAAAAGCATTAATATTAGCCACGGATGATCTTAGAGAGAAAAAAGAGAAGGAAGATAGCGAGCTTATAATAGAAGATATAAGACTTGCATTTAAATTAGATATCTTTGAATTTAATGAACTTCTAAATGAAAAATGGTATGAAATTAACGAAAGTACAGGTACTGGTTCATTATACTGGAGGATACGTTTAGCAGATCAAGATTATATTGATATAAAAGCAGAAACCTATGAGTAAGTAGAAGGATAAATTAAAGTAATATCCCTTCTACTTTATTTCTTTGAGGTCATTTCTCCAAGAGAAATTTGCCCAAAATGAAGTGGGCTTGATGTCCCTGAGTTTTATTTGGAGATCGTATTTGTTATAATTAAGTTAAAGTATACTTTAGAAAGGTTGAAAATATAAATGAGTCTTAAATTCTGTTCTTTAGCAAGCGGTAGTAGTGGGAATTGTCAATATGTAGGTACTGAAGACACAAAATTATTAATAGATGCTGGTCTTACTGGAAAATATATAACTAGTGCCCTTCAAAATATAGATATCGATGCAAACACAATTAATGGATTACTTGTTACACATGAGCATAGTGATCATATTAAAAGTGTAGGGGTTTTAATGAGAAAGTTCGATATCCCTCTATATGTAAATGAAAAAACATGGGAAGCAATGAAAGAGAAAATAGGTTCCGTTAAAGGAAAGGACATTAGGCTTTTTAAAGATTGTGATCCCTTTTTCATTGGGGATATAAGGGTCAAGCCCTATAACGTTTCCCATGATGCTAGCAATCCTATGGGTTTTTCCTTTGTTCATGATAACTCAAAGGTCAGTATTACAACAGATTCGGGTTGTGTGACCGATGAAATTATTGATGAAATAAAGGATAGTGACCTGTTGGTGCTTGAAGCAAATCATGACGTCGAAATGGTTAAATTCGGTAAATATCCTTGGTTCCTAAAAAAAAGGATTTTGAGCGATGTAGGCCATTTATCCAACGAGGCTGCAGGAAATATAGTAACGGAAGTAGTTAAGAATGGAAATGTAAAATATGTACTACTAGCCCATCTTAGTAAAGAAAACAATTTTCCTGAGTTAGCCTATGAAACAGTAAAAAATATTGCTGAAGAAAATAAAATAAAGATTGGTTTAGATATAAATTTAGATTTGACCTATAGAAATAGAGTCGGAAGGGTATATAATATACGAAAAACCCTTTAGGAGTGATGTGTATGAATGACAATGATAATTTCTTCAAAGGACCAGAAGATCAGCACGGTACAAATCATGAAGAACCTTCTGATCAGTTACAGGAGAGTTATGTTCCAGTATATACACCAGTTCATTACCCAGAAAGACCAAAAAGGAATAAAAAAAGAAAAAATAGAACCCTATTTTTTATTATAATAATTATCTCCTTAATCTCTGCCATGATTGGTGGGGTGATTGGAGCCTACATAGCACCTATATATCTATCTGGAAAATACCCATATATTTATGAATCCACCGAAAAGGTTGAAATAATAACAAAAGATACAGAATTAAAGGTAGTATCTGCAGTTGCCCAGAAGGCTATGCCTTCGGTTGTTGGTATAACTACAGTATCCATACAGAGAGATTTTTTCTATGGCTCTTCTAGGAAGGCTGAGGGATTAGGAACAGGTGTTATAGTAGATAGCAGAGGATTTATTCTTACAAACGCCCATGTAATAGATAACGGGCGAGCTGAAGAGGTTAAGGTCTTATTAAATGATGGTGAGACCCTAGACGCTGAAGTGTTGTGGAATGATGTATTATTAGACCTAGCGGTAATCAAAGTTGAGGCTGCAAATCTACCGGTTGCAGATCTAGGTGAATCTGATAATCTAATTGTTGGTGAGACAGCCATAGCTATAGGTAATCCCCTAGGCTTAACCTTTGAAAGAACAGTAACATCAGGTATAATAAGTGGACTAAACAGAAGTGTTCCCGTAAGTGAATATGAAAGTATAGATGGCTTAATTCAAACAGATGCATCAATAAATCCTGGAAACAGTGGAGGACCGCTGCTAAATGCCAGAGGTGAAGTTATAGGAATAAATACGGCGAAAATTCAATCGGGAGAGGGATTAGGCTTTGCTATACCGATAAACACTGCTAAACCAATAGTAGATGAATTTATCCAAAAGGGTGAATTTAAAAAGGTATACTTAGGCATAAGGCCCTATGATGTTAAACAGGTAGAAGCTAGTTATGGAGATATTCCTGAAGTTGATAGCGGAGTATTTATATGGAGAGTTTATGACGGTTCATCTGCAGACATAGCAGGGATAACTAAGGGAGATGTTTTAGTTTCATTAGGTGGTATAGAGATAATTTCGGTACAACAATTACTTATGGAGCTATATAAAT
This sequence comes from Wukongibacter baidiensis, assembly GCF_050888315.1. Lineage (NCBI taxonomy): Bacteria > Bacillati > Bacillota > Clostridia > Peptostreptococcales > Caminicellaceae > Wukongibacter > Wukongibacter baidiensis. The sequence goes on along the minus strand of NZ_CP138202.1, from coordinate 3,460,172 downwards.
ACAGACCGGGAGATGAAACCACATTACAAGTAGTTAGAGAGGGAGAAAGAATAAAGCTTAAAGTAAAGTTTCAAAGTAAAACCAATTAGATAAGAGAACTGAGACTAAAAAATAAACCCTAGGAAATTATCCTAGGATTTATTTTTTATGTAGATATTAAAAAACTCTTCTTGCAGTTACATATTGTCTTTGATAGAAGCCAGTAGTTATATCAGAAATAACAACTTTTTTTGCTTTTTTTCCAGATGAAGCATGGATAAACGAACCACTTCCAATATAGATACCTACATGGTTTATAGCCCCATTATTACTTCCACTGGTGTCAAAGAAAACTAAGTCACCAACTTGTAAGTCGCTCTTGCTAACCTTTTTTCCCACCTTTGCTTGGGCTCTAGAAGTCCTAGGTAATTCTATACCACATTTCTTAAATACATAGGTTGTAAAGCCAGAACAATCGAAGCTTTTAGGTCCATTTGAACCATATTTATAAGGAACGCCTAATACCTTCTTAGCTTCCTGAACGATTTTCATTGAAGTTCTGCTAGCCCCTCTTGACACAGAGCTACCATTATTTCCAAAAACAATACTAACAAAGTCCTTATGTATCCAGCCCTCTTGCCCATCATAGGTTAATACATTATACCATTCATTAGAATAACCTTTAATATGTACATACGCCTCTAAATCTAATTTGCACACTATCTCAGAATCAATTGAATTCTCGCTTCTAACATTTACATTATCACCAATAATTCTTCCTCTAGAATAATTAGGCTTTATTTCCACATAATCTGAATGTAACCATCCCTTTTCAGATTCACCTATGGATATCTGATACCAATCTTCTTGAATAGCAATAATAGTTACTTCAGCTTTCTTTGATAGGGTATGTAAAATATCTGATTCAGTACTAGGCTCTTTTCTAACATTTAGGTTGTCCGTTGTAATTACACCTGTTTTTATAGGATCTTTTTCTTGATCTACTACAATAAGATCATTTAGTATCCATCCCTCGATCTTGGAATCAGTGCGTATAGAATACCAACTTCCTTGATTGGATAGAACCTCTACAATATTTCCGAGTAATAACTTGTCTACTATCTCCGATTCAGTGTTTGGCATTGATCTAATGTTTACATCATTCCCTATAATTACTCCCTGAGCCGTTTCTTCCCCATATACCATGAAAGTCATAGCAAAAATGCACATAAGACTAATGGTTATGGTCAATAGTACTCTCACATGTTTCATCATTTGAAGACCTCCATTAAAAAATATAGGGTATTTTGCAATAAATTCCCACTATCATTATATCACTTAGAATAGAATCATACAAACTTAGTACATATAAATTTATGTTAACAATTAGTCTTAAATTATTTTAAACTAGCTATATCAGGCACTAATAGTTTGCGAATAAAAGAAATATATATACATGTATTAAACCTGGATTTAAGTATTTTACATAGTAATGCTAGTTTAAAGATTAATAAATTTAATTATCGTTGCTATAGATAGTCCTAGTTCAAGTATAAATTAATGACAATTAATTGTATAATATAAACTATAATATAGAGATTAAGAGGGGAGATCATGAAACATAAAAAGAATGACAAAAGATACATATATTTGAGGGATGATGGAATATGCTATTTTTGCGACAAAGGACTAAAATTTAAACAGATAAGTATAGATCATTACCTTCCCAAAAGCAAAGGCGGACCCGATGATATTTACAACCTTGTTTGTAGCTGCAAGAGATGTAATAAAGATAAAAAGAGTACTGTACCAGATGACTATAAAGAAGTAATGCTTAGCTTATTTAAAAAAGCTGTCCAAGATGGCAAAATAACCTCCACAGGGATAAAAGAAAAGGATCTAATTGATTTGACCGATAATGTTTATAAAATAGAAGAAATAGGAGAATATACCGTATTTCAAAGTAACACCCATAGGTTTTATATCAAAAATAATAAAATACACAAAATCATAAGAGTAGAAACTAAAAAAACAAATGAAGAGTGGTGAAGAAATGAATATAACAATAATATCAGTAGGAAAGATAAAGGAAAAATACTTAAAAAGCGCAATAAATGAGTACAGTAAAAGACTGAGTAGATATTGTAAGCTTAACTTTGTCGAAGTATCAGATGAAAAGGCTCCAGAAAATCTAAGTGAGACGGAAATGGAGAATATAAAGGAGAAAGAAGGCGAAGGCATACTTAAAAACGTTAAAGAAGGAGCCTATGTAATAGCCTTGGATATAAAGGGAAAAATGATATCCTCGGAAGAACTTGCAGAGAAGCTAAACACCTTAGGGATACAAGGGAAAAGTAACCTAGTATTTATTATTGGAGGTTCCCTAGGTCTAGCCAAGAGTGTTCTGAAAAGAGCTAACTATAAGTTGTCATTTTCCCCAATGACCTTCCCACATCAGCTTATGAAAGTGATATTACTTGAGCAGGTTTATAGGGGATTCAGGATTAACAGGGGTGAACCGTACCATAAGTAACGATGGTTAATTCTATGGAATTAACGCCACTAATCAATATCAATTAAAAAACGATCAAACTAGAAAGTATCTAGCTTGATCGCTTTCTTTATTAAACTTACTAAAATCTTCAAATATATTTAAGGATCCTATTTCATTGGAATTGTCATTTTCATCTCAAACCAATCATATTCAACGTTTTCAAGATAAAACATTTCAAATTCATCTTCTCTTCCAGCATAAATGTTTTTTATTACTGGATTATTTTCAATAGTGTTTAATTTAATTTGCATGTCCTCTTCAATAACTACATCGCCACCTACTCTTAGTGTTGATGAATTTTTAGACTTTGTTATCCATTCTGCATAAGGATTAACTTTTAGCTGGCTGAAAGTTCTTCTCTTGTTTGATGTTCCGAAAAGTATTCTATTATCCTCGGTAATCATAATCCCAAAGCCTCTAACTCTAGGCTTTCCATTTTCGTCTATTGTTGCTAAGAAACCCATAGGATTTTCCTTAATAAAATTTAATTCTTTACTCATAATATTAATCTCCTCTTGATTTTTAATTTCTTTATCTAATTATATTTTTACTTTGTTACGTAGCAATGTATCTTGTACATTGCATATTCTTATACGTTCAAAGTAATTTATAAGTTACACACTTAAATTCCATGTTAAATTAAATCTATTAAATAAATATTAGCTCCCTATAATAGGCATTGATTTAATATATTGTGAATTTTTTACTTGATCCAACATAAAACTAGCTATATTCTTACGTGAGATTTTCCATTTGATTTTTTTATCACCAAAAGTAACTTTTACATCACTAGAGGTATCATCATTAACAGGGGATAAAATACGTACAATCGTCCAATCTAAGTTTGAGGATTTCACTGTATTTCCTAATAATATCATTTCTTCAATTCCTCGTTTTGGTATGAATATTCTGCCAAGAATTACAGTGAGCACTGTAGCTGCTGATTTTTTATCTTTTTCAAACTTAATACTTGGAGTTCCAAGAGTTATAAATCTTGATATATTTTGTTTCTCCATAGCATTAATAATATTTACATGACCATCTCGAACTGGATAACCTTTAGCTTTACGATTCATTGAAGGTCCTAATGTACTTATTACTGCGTCTGTATCTTTTATAATATCTTCAATCTTCTCATATTCGCTAAGTTCACCTTTTACCACTGTTAAATTAGGATGAGAAAAATCAATTTTCTTTGGATTTCTCACATATGCTTTCACTTTATAACCATCATTAAGTGCTTTTTTCACGAGTAATTTTCCAATAGCACCACTTGCACCGAAAACTGCTATTGTCATTTTTAAAACCTCCTTTAATTTGTAATTATATTAATTATTGTATAGAATATAGATATGATATACAATGGTTAATAAAAGTCAATACGATAGATAATAGACACTTTGGTGACTAATGACTATTAAATAGGAGGAAACTATGGGTAAAAAGACAGATTTAAGGATAGTACGAACGAAAAAATCTATAAAAAGGGCATTTTTAGATTTGCTTAAGGAGAAAAACTATAATAAAATCACTATTCAAGATATAGCGGAAGAAGCAATGATTAATCGGAATACTTTCTACCTACACTATTTAGATAAAGATGACTTACTTGATCAACTTACATCGCAGTGTTTAAGTAAATTGAAAGAAAGTATGAATGCTAATAGTAATATTGATACAATTGATGCTTTAGGGTATGATGATTTCTATGAATTAATTAAAAAGGTTTTTAAGACTATTGAAGAAGATATTGATTTTTATAAAATAATTCTAGGAGATGAGAGTATACCGTATTTGTCCATAAAATTCACAAATGTGATAAAAAATCACATGAGTGAAGGACTAGATAAATCTACACAATTAAAAACTGGGGAGAGAAATGTAGACAATAGAAAAATCTACGTTGAATACATGGCAGCAGGGCTTATAGGCGTCATTCGCTTTTGGATTAATAATAGGCATAAATATTCCATAGAAGAAGTATCGCGGATAGTAATTGATATGTACTCGAAAGATATACTAGAATTACTAAAAAACTGTTAGAACTAAAAAGTATTTTGCATACAAATTATGGTGCAAGTACCTTTTTCATAAAAACCGCTGTTGCAATATATACAGTGAACCGTACCATAAGTAACGGCTGTATTAAAATTTGACGAATAAATCACCGTATATTGAAATGGTCAAAGAATAATGAAACAATCTACATTTAAATTTTCAACATGATTATAGTATAATTAAATTTTCTATGACAAATATGGGCAAAAATTATCAAGAGGATTATGCATTAATACCTTACAATATGAGTGAATAGGAGGTGATTGTGAATGGATTCCATTATTAACATCCAAAAAGCCATTGAATACATAGAAGATAATATTTGTGAGGAGCTTGAACATAGTATTATAGCTAAGCAGGCTTACATGTCAAGCTTTCATTTCCAAAAACTTTTTTCTATATTAAGCGGATGTACATTGGGTGAATATATTAGAAATAGGCGTCTTTCGTTATCGAGAGAGGAAGTACTATCTACAGATATGAAAATAATAGACATTGCATTTAAATATGGTTATAGCACACCGGAGGGATTTGCCCGTGCATTTCATAGGTTTTATGGAATCACCCCTTTGGCAGCGCGACGGAAGCAGTGTTCACTGGACTCATTTGCAAAGATTTCTATTCAATCCATGTTGGAAGGCGAGTTGAGTATAATGAAAGATTTAAGTAAGAGAGGATATTCAGTACAAGATAATGGTGCAGTTTACTACACAAAAGATATGGATAAAACATCAAAATGGTTTGAAGATGTCCTAGGATGGTATGCAGGTGTTGATGCCCGAAATGATGAAGGAATTGGAACTTATGGTTGTGTTTTGCCTTTTCCAGGAGAACTGGTGCATATGAAAATAGCAGGTTTTAATGGATTTCATATGTTCTATGGGGAGCCGGACAAAAGGGTAATATTGTTCACAAATATTAATGGAATTGATAAGCTTTATTCTTTTGTGAAAGAGAATGGTTGGAATGAGATTACAGAAATGAAAGAGCAACCATGGGGTGGTAGAACCTGTGATGTTACAACTATTGATGGTTCAGTTATAACTTTTTGTGAGTCAATCTAAATAATTGAGATCTTGTAATAGAAGTCTAAACTCACTAAGGTGGACTTTTAGAATTTATGTTTAATTTACTTAGAGCATATGAGCTGTGTGTTTAAATTGAAATTCAATACACAGCTCATATGCTCTTTTTTATAATGGTACTAATCAGAGCACAACGGGCCATCACAGGTTAAACCACAGGAGCAGCGATAACGACCAAATGAAAGAGAATAGGACGATGGAAATTCAGAATTAACTCTACTAACCTCTTCTGCAAAGGCCTCTTTATCAGGTGGGATTCTACTTAGGCTATCAGCTTTCTCTTGACTGTCAATTGATGCCCCAGGTGGTATAAATCTTTTCTCTGGTATGGTCACGCCATTAGTTACTACACAATCGGAAGATACGTATACACCTTTCTTAAGAATAGCGTTAAATACTATAGATTTAAATCCGATAAAACAGTTATCACCTATATGGCAAGGGCCATGAATAAGACTACCGTGGGCACAGCTAACATTATTTCCAATATATATTGAGTAAAGCCTACCATTTACATTTATTCGTTCATCTTCAAGCCCATGAAGAGTTACTCCATCTTGTAAGTTTGTATTTTTACCAATGTAGAAGGGATATCCCTCATCAGCCCTTATAGAAGTGCTTGGAGCTATAAATACATTTTCCGCTATTTCAACTGCTCCGATTATGCTTGAAAAGGGTCCGACAAAGCTAGATTGGTGAATCCTTGGAAAATAAGCATGGGGAGTAAATGACGTTATTGGATTAGGACCAATGAATGCAGCATAAACATTAATAGGACAATAGCCTTTAAAATAAGTATTCCCTCCTACAGAAAGGTATTTTTTTTCAGGATTAATTATTTCACTCACAATACACACCTCTTTAAATTAAACTATTGTTATATAATATGTATTTAGGAGTCAAAGGGTGCTTAAAAACGGAGCATAGAAAAGATAGTAAAAATCTCTTCAAAATGAGGACACGGGATCAAAAAGTTGGACTATAATGATATACTAAAAATAGATGTTAAAAAATCGTTAGTGAGTAAACTTACTTAAGTATCAGGAGGTAATATGCAGATATCAAACAAAATAGAGTTATTGAAGAGTGTGAAAGAAAATGTAATTAATAAAATATATAATTCAGGAGAAGACTTGGAAAAAAAGTTGGACGAGGTAGTAGATTCTTTTTGGTTTAAAGATCGATTATTAAAAAATGAAGATCTATATCATATGGATTTAAAAGACTTTAGTCTTTTCCATGAGTATTTAATTGAAAAAGTCATAGATATCCATGAAAATGAAGTTTGTGATAAAAATGCAGAAATATTGAAAACGGGTACATGCTTTAACATAAGTTTAGAAGAAATTAATGATGCTAAAAGCGCACATAAAATATATATGTTTAATGAATATTATGATTATGTTTTTATAGGTGATTTACATTCAGACGACCAATCTTTAAAAAGAGCGTTACAATCAACAAACTTCTATAAAAAAGTTGTTAACAATCAGAAAATAAGGCTTGTATTTACTGGAGATTATGTGGATAGAGGTTATGTGCATTTAAAGCTTATGGAACGCATATTGATATTGAAATACCTGTTTCCTGAATATATCTTTTTATTGCGTGGCAACCATGATGGCGGTATTTTAGAGGATGATGGATCATTGACACTACCATACAGAATACCAGAAGAAGATACTAAAGAGATGTACTTTCCACACTATTTAAAAGTACTAAGTTTAAAAAATAAGCTTTTTAAGCCAACTCTGCTCAAGCGGTATCTTGACTTCTTCAATTCATTATCATATATTGCTGCAATTAAAAATAGATACCAAACCCTTCTCGCAGTTCATGGAGGCATTCCGAGACCAAAGTACGGGAGTTCTGAATTCTATAAACATTTAAAAGTATTATCAGATTTAACAGATCAATCAATTGTAGATCATGTTGGGAAAAATATATGTCATGACATTATGTGGAGTGACCCCTATAAAGATGATGGAGACTTAAGAGAAAATTCAAAAAGATTTCAATTTGCGCAGGAACATTTTAATGAATTTAGAGAAAGGTTTGGATTTGATATTCTAATTAGAGGACATGAATGTGTGGATGGTGGATTCAGATATCATTTCGATGACTGCTTGATAACAGTATTCTCCACTGGTAGTAAACATGAAAGTACTGATCAATTAGATAATAGCGAAACATTCAATTCAGAAAGTGCATATGTAGATATTATCCCCAAGGTACTTAGTATAAGTTACGATGGCGTACTAACTTTTCTGTAGTAATTAAGATAGAAACATATATAATAACTATTATGGTAATTGAAGATGAGGTGGAGAAAATATGATAATAAAAATTAATCACGACAGGTGTAATGGTTGTGAACAATGTATAGAGGCATGCCCTGTTAGTGTGATTTTAAAAGAAGACGTAATCAAAGTAGATAACTCTAGGTGTATAAAATGCAGAACTTGTCTTGTTTCATGTCCTTCAAATGCAATTTATATAAAATAGTTTTGACTAGTATTGACCAATATAATAATATGAGAAAACAGAGACTTATTGAGATTATTCCTCGAAGAGAAATCTGACCAAAACGAAGCTAAGAACGCAATTAACCTAATGAAATAAAAAGTTGATAAGGAGATTACTTAAGAATATGACTTTTGATAAACAATACAAAATATTACAACCCAAGTATTACAGCAAGTTTCAATGTGAACCAACAAAATGCCATGATACCTGCTGTGAGAGATGGCAAATAATCATTGATAAAAACACTTACGAGAGATACACTCAAAGTGAAAATCCTATCATTAAGGAGATTGTAAAAACAGGACTTTCTGTAAATGAAAAATCTATAAATGATGACGACTTTGCAATCATCAATCTAGATAACGAAATGGTATGTCCTTTTTTAAATCAAGATAATCTTTGCGAGATATTCATCAATATGGGAGAGCGTAGCTTGTCAAAAACGTGCAAGAGCTATCCTCGAGCATGTATATTAGTAGAGAATGTAATAGAACGCGGACTAGAAATGTCTTGTTCTGTTGCTGCTGAATTAGCTCTACTAAATGAGAAGGGTATTGAATTTGAGAGAGTTATGGATGATGTAGAGTTTGATGACATATATGTAGTTTCACCTAAGGCTGAAGATTTGAAGCAATTAGAAATTGCAAAAGAGATTAGAACAGATGTTATTGATCTCTTGCAAACTCGAACAATTGAGTTAAGTGAAAGAGTGGCAGTTGTAGGCTACTTTCTAAATCTAGTTGTAGAAAGCATTGATTATTCTAATATTAATTATGAGGAAGTATTATCAAGGATTAAAGAGACAAAGGACCTCATTAATCTTCAAGAACTTCAAACTACCATAAATGTAAACAAGCCTCAAAACAGACAGCAGTTCAACCATTTAAATACTATGCTTTCCATGAAGTTTAAAGAAGGCGACAGCATTAGATTCTTCTCAAAACGTTATATAGAATGTCTAATGCAGGTCCTGGATGTCTTTGGAAGGGTTAAGGAAAAGGACTTGGAAAAGCACTATAACAAAAACTATGAAAAATATCTGAAACCTTATCTAGATAAAAAATCCTATATTTTAGAGAATTTTCTTGTGAACTATGTTTTTATTTATAGTAGTGACCTTTTCAAACTAGATAATATTTGGAATTCATACTTGAAGTTATGTGTGGTCTACGGATTATTAAAATTCAACTTAGTTGGATTAGCTACTTATAATAAAGGAATGAATGATGAATTAGCCCTTAAACTGATTCAATCATTGTCAAAAACTATTATTCCTGATAAGACATATTTGGAGTCTGTTATTAAATACTTGCAAGAAAAAGACTTAGTTGAACATACTAAGCTAATAACACTTATTCTAGATTGATACATGTGGAAAGGGCAAACCGTATCATAAATAAGGGCCTGCTTCTTGTAAAGGATCTTTGTTTTATCATGAAGTATCACCTTTGCGAAATATTATGTGATGTAGGAACTACTTTAATAAAACTTATACAAAGAGCACCTAAATGTCTAATAGATATTTAGGTGCTTTAGTTGTTAGTGAATAAGTAGTATAGCAATAAATCTTGTAGATAGTATCTAGTGTATTTACAAGTATTACTACCTTCTTACTACCAATATTCTACCAATATACTCCTTCATTAAGCTTTCGTTTGTCACAGTATTTTGCTATGATAGTGTTATCCATCGATGGTAGTTTATCATGACAAAATATACATACAAAGAATGCAACGAAAGGGGTAAAATATGAATACAGAACGAAAAAGAAAAAGTAAGTTAAAGCATACATTGACTATTATTTTCCTAATGATATCGCTAATAGGAATTATATCTATTAGTTCTAGGGTTACTACATTTGTAGATGCACCAAGTTTGGTATTAATTATTTTGCTTACATGTCCGATATTAATCTTAGCAGATTCATTTGGGGATTTTATACGTGGGTATAAGATTGCAGCTGGAAACCTTGAGTATACCTTGAAGGAGCTTAAAGCGAGTAAGAATGCTGTAGATTTGTGTATTAAGCTGGTATATATTTCTTCAGTAATAGGGGTAATTACTGGCTTTATATCTATTCTTCAGTATTTAGATGATCCATCAAGTATAGGGCCGTCTATAGCTGTTTGTATACTTACTATTTTTTATGCCTTTGTCATCAATTTAGTCCAACATGGGGTTAGTGCTAAAATTGCTAAGGAGATCATTTACAGAGAACAATGAAAACTACTGGAAAGATAAATAGCATAGGAATGACTGTAGGGTTGACTGTAATTTTCATAGGACTGATTAGTTGGACAACGGATTTTAGATTCCTTAAGTTACAAGACATTCGAATGATTGCTATTATTCTCATAAGCACTACGATCTTAATATTGCTTGGACAGGATGAAAATATTGACTATCCTAGGCTTTTGGATAAGTTCAGATTTAATCTATTTTTTACAGGGATGTTGATGTCATTGTTTTTGATGCTAAGCTATTTGAGTGGTTCACTTGAATATAAAAACATTTTAAATAAAATCATACTTTGTTTAAAGCCCATGCTATTCTGTTTGCTTATTTATTTACCAGGCATGAATATATTAGGTCGAGTTGTAAGTAACAATATTGATAAAACACTTGCAATAAGTGAATCTTCCTTGGATTTGACTAGAAGAGAACGAGAAGTTTTTGATCTTGCTGTCGTCGGGCTGAGTAATAAGGAAATCAGTGAAAAACTCTTCATTGCAGAAACCACTGTAAAAAAGCACATGCAAAACATATTGAAAAAAGCCAGTTGCTCTAATCGAGAAGAATTAATTAAAAGATTCACTAAAGAAAGCATTAATGTTACTATGATAAACTAACATTGAGTATCACTAGAGTTATTATACAACCTAAGGGAGATTAATAATGAAAAATAAATTTATCATACTGGCGCTTGTTATAATCATAGTAAGCAGTGCAATTAGTATTATTAACATAAATCAAGATCATGAAAACAGAAATAAAAAAGCCTATTACATTGGTAAAGTAGTAAGCAAAGTTGAAAAAGATCATATTACTAGAGTTGAGGTATCACCTACTCTAAGTATGTATAAGGATGTAAGAGAGATTACCCAAAATCACAAAATAGAGTATGAGCTGGATAAAATAACTATAGTAGCTCGAAGAAAACCTAATAGTACCAGTCATAAGAAGCTTGAAATGGGTGAACTTAGGGAAATGGTTAAAGACATAAGCGTTGGCGAAACAATCATATTTAAAGTCAAAGATAATAGAAGTAATGATATACCAAAGGATTTAGAGATTGATGAAATTGTAGTATATATACCTTAGATAGTAAAAAGGGCTAACCTTTAAGGAAGCCCTTTTTACTATTAGCATTTAGAAGCAGGAGGGATACTCTGAGCAAATTTGAAAACATTCTCTGGGTCATATGCTGCTTTGACACGCTGAAGTCGTTCAAAATTGTCACCATAGTATTCTTGACCGTAATTTTTAATACCTAGGTCAGGGACGTTGACATATGATCCTATTGTATATGGCTGTAGTTCTATACGTGTGTTTTCAACTAGATCTATATTCCTTTGGGTTTCAGAGTCTTCGGTCCATTTAGCATTCCATTCTGTGTAATACCTTGTATCTCGCCAGAAGAAAGCAGTCTCCCTGGAAGAAATACGATTCATAGCACCTCCAGAGTTAAGGAAAAAGAAATTGGAGGTTCCTGTTGTTTGTTCTAGAAAGCTTCGAATCGATTTGAGCCCTTCTTCAGGTAAGCATTGCTGTAGCCAAGTAGATGAAAATACAGTATTCTGATCGATAGATAGTGGCATATTTGGTGCCCAAAAATTTATAGCCTCTAGTAATGAAACCTCTTTAATAAATATTTCGATTGGAGTTCCAACACCTGTTAAAGGTGCCAATAATTTTTCAAGCTCTTCTTTAGGGCCGAGGAAAATTCCTTGAGAACGGAGTGTGCCATTCATTTGCGAATACACTTCCACTATTGAACCTAATCTTTCGTCAACAGATGGAGCCCATTTCTGCCATGTATCGATAACCTCTTCTAATTGCTCCCATGGCCAGATGATTTGATATATTCCAACTTGGAAAGGCGCAGCACGGACTTTAAATTTATAGGAGGTTATAATACCGAAATTTCCACCTCCACCTCCTCGTATAGCCCAAAGGAGATCTGGGTTACTACATTCACTGACATTGATAACCTCTCCATTGGCATCGACTATGGTGGCAGCTAAGATATTATCAGAGATTAGTCCCGCTGTACGTTGGACAACCGTGATTCCTCCACCTGTACTGATTCCACCTATACCAACGCTTGAACTATCTCCAAAAGGTGCTAAAACCCCTTCTTTTGCAAGCATCCTTACAAGGTCACCTACACGTATTCCGGCTTGAACGGTGGCAATTCCATTTACTTTATCTAACATAACCTGCCTCATTTGACTGACATCTATAACTATTCCACCATCTACCTGCGAAAAATCCTTTGCTAATGCATGTCTTCCACTACGCATCCTTATAGGAACACCATTTTCACGTGCCCATTTAACAGCATTTGATACATCCTCATTTTGGTGTGCAAAAACAAAAACTATGGGAAAGGCATTGGTGAAGGGGTTCCAGTTCATACGAGCCTGCTCATAGCCAGGATCATTTGGATAAATTACGGTTCCTGTTAATTTCGTTTTTTTCTTCATTTAACTCACCTCTCATATATTGTTAAGTTACATAAATTTTTATGAAAATATTTTTAAGAATGAGAGCTATTTATAACATACACCCTTATTTTTGCTATATTATATGATTGTAGGTCAGATTGGTGCTAAACAGATATAAAAAACTGTATAAGAATGTAAGATAACTTAAAAATTATGTTCAGGCTAGAACATATAAAACACGGTATAATAGAAGAAATAATGACTTTTTTTAATATAAAGCAATAGCGATAAAATATTTATAAACAGAGAAATGAGGAGAGGGTATGAATTTATATATTAGCCTAATCAATAACACTATTGAGTATATAGAAGAAAATATTCATGAAAGGCTTACCCTTGAAGATATTTCACGTAGATTCTGTGTATCCGAATTCCACTTTAACAGGATGTTTAAAACCGTTGTTGGAAAAACCCTCAAGCAGTATATTTTAGGGAGAAAACTCACATTGGCATATCACCGATTAAGGAAATGTGATAATTCTATAATTGACATTGCCTATGACATAGGTTTTCAATATCCTGAAGTTTTCAGTAGGGCGTTTAAAAAGCAATTTGGCATTTCGCCTTCTGCCTGTAGAGATAGAGAAATTGATATAGATTTAGTTGAAAAAGCTATTGTTATAGAGCGAGATATCATTAATTACAAGGGAGTTCTGACACTAAAAGGGGTTTACGAATATCTAAATGATTTATACTTAAAAGGGACGTACTTAGAAGTAGACTTAAATAAGGATAGGTTTGAAATGTTAATGAAATCAACTGGAACTACTTTTCTAGAGGAATCTGAAAAAGTTAACTATCTAGACCATGAAAGATTTTATACGGTAGTGAACTGCCATGGAGATGAAAGCGGCAAATACACTATATTCTATGGTAAGGAAGCCCATACACATAGTGGTGAATCAATATTTCAATCCCGTATTGTTCCCGAAGGGTGGTATGCCAAATTTTTATATAATGGCAATATGTTTGATATAAGAGAAACATTTACTGATGACTTATATAGATGGATTATGTTAAAGGAGATAGAGTTTAACCCTAATGGAGTGGGAATGGTAAATATATATGGTAATGATTATTCAGGTGATGGAAATGTTCAAATCTTAGTACCTATAAAAAAGTCAAAATAAACAGCAAGAAAAGTCATGAAACCATGATGTAAAGTAGCTAATATTAATATCAACAGAAGGAAATTTTGTTGATTTCAATATTAGCTATTTTATTAGAAGGGAGCGAGCTTTCATGATTAGTCTTAGAGGCAAAGTTGCCATTGTTACAGGTGCTAGCAGGGGAGTCGGAAAGGGGATAGCGTTAGGGCTTGCCGAATATGGCGCAACTGTATATGTTACAGGGCGTACAGAAAAAGGTGAAATGTTACCTGACTTTTTAAGGGAAACGAATATATATAAGACAGCTGAGGAAGTAACAACGCTTGGAGGCTTTGGTATAGCTCAAAGATGTGATCATTCTAAGGATAAGGAAGTAGAAGAACTCTTCAAACGAGTTATGGTTGAACAGGGCAAGCTGGACATACTGGTAAACAATGCTTGGGGTGGTGGAATACACGCATTAGAAGATTATTTCTTTGATAAACCTTTTTGGAAACAGCCTATTTCACTATGGGACGATAACTATACTGTAGGAGTAAGATCAAACTATGTTGCTAGTAAATTTGCTGCTGAGATCATGGCAAAACAAAAAAGCGGAATGATTGTCAATATATCATTTTATGGAGGCAGGCGGTACTTAAATAATGTTTCATATGGAGTATGTAAGGCATCTGTAGACAGATTATCGGCTGACATGGCATATGAATTAAAGGAGTATAATGTTCCTGTTTTCTCATTATATCCGGGACAGGTAAGTACTGAAGGGATGATAGAATTTGCGAAATATAATGATTCCATAGATACTAGTAAAATGGAGTCTCCACAATTTGTGGGTAGATGCATTGCAGCTTTAGGCAATGATAACAATGCTATTAAGGATACAGGGAAAATATTAATAACAGCAGAAATGGCAGAGAATTATGGGATTACTGACATTGATGGAAAACAGCCGAAGTCATTGAGAACAGAGTTATGGTGAAGTACTCGAAGAAATAATTCGGACTAAAGATAAGTATACACATAAGTGAAGGAGAGCAATTTTTAGTAATTAGCCGTTGCTACACTATGTGTGGTTAACAGTAGCATAAGTAACGACAGTTTCTAGGAGAATTGTTTTCTCGCGCAATGCTCTAAGAGACGGAATTACGACTATGATGTTAAAAAGATTAAAAAAGGAGTATAAAACTAAGAATTGCTATATGATATGGTATGTGAGAACACGCCAAAGAAAAATCCTTAAAAGCCACCGAGATAGATAAAATTAACATAGTAAGTAATAAAAAATGACTGAGGCCAGTATTGAGGTTTCAGTTATTTTTAGTGTTTATTATTGAAGAGATACAAAGTGATCTGATATATTTAAAAACTTCCATTTTCTTTTAACACACAAATTAGACTCACATTATCTACACATCGGTTTGTTATATTGAGAGTAGGTTAAAGATAAACAAAAAATAACTATCACAAAAATCACAATGAAAGGAGGAAAAATATGAAAAAATCAACAATGGTGGAAAACAAGAAACTATTGAATATGAATATCGTACTGGTGTTGGTGCTTATTTGCGCCATGTTTGCAGCGGGTATCACCGGCTGTTCAAGTGATACTAATACTGACGAAAGCGGCGGAGAAACCAGCAAGGGAGAGGGTAGTGAAGAATCGGGCAATGAACTTAACCTGAATGAGACATACGATGTAGTCAGAAAAGGTGCTAGACTGATTATGAACTACGACAAGAAAAGTAACTCATTCAAGGGAACAGTGGAGAACACTACTGATAACACCTTGGCAAAAGTTCGTGTTGAAGTGCACTTATCAAACGGAACAGAACTTGGCCCAACAAATCCAGTAGATCTTACTCCCGGGGAGAAAGTTGATGTCACACTGCTAGCAACAAGTGAGGCCTTTGATGGATGGACCCCACATGCTGAAGTTAGTGATAGCGAGCATAGTGCTGGAGAAAGCAGTGAAGAAAGTGAAGGCGGCGAGAGTGATGGTGAACATGGCTCTGATGGTGATTAAAAGCAAATACAAGATCTGATTTAGAAAATAGCAATAATTTGATCATAGACATATACGATATGGGGATGGGATACCTATATAAGGTACGTTGAGACAGTAGGATTGATAGATTATAAAAAGTGTTAAGGAGTTGAGGTTAATTGAAAAGAAATAAATTAATTATTGTTATTACCTTATTAGTGAGTCTATTTAGTATGGTAGGAACTGCAAGTGCAAATGAACAAAATGATATAAAAGTTTCGGTTGATGGTAATTTAATAGAGTTTGATGTATCACCTAAAATAATAAGTGGAAGGACCCTTGTTCCATTGAGGGCAGTTTTTGAGGCTCTTGATGTAGAGCCTGTATGGAATGGAGAAACAAGAACGGTTACGGTAAGTAATGAGAAAATAACAATTGCGCTACCAATAGGCAGTAAAATTGTGACAGTAAATAACTATCAGATTGAATTGGACGTACCAGCAACAATAGTAGATGGAAGAACACTAGTGCCAACAAGGTTTATTGCAGAAAGCTTCGGAGCATTAGTTGATTGGGATAACGAAACTAGAACTGTAAAAATAAGTAGTAATATAAAAGCGGCAGAGGAGAAAAAAGAATTAAAAGAAGATAATGGCACTGGATGGAGTAAAGAAGGCGAAGGCGGAAGAGAAGAGAGAGAAGACAGGGAAGAAAGAAATGGTGGAGATGGTAACGAAGGAAGCAAAGATGGAGAAGGCAACGAAGGAAGTGAAGGCGGAGAAGAATCGGGCAATGAACTTAACCTGAATGAGACATACGATGTAGTTCGAAAGGGTGCTAGACTGATTATGAACTACGACAAGAAAAGTAACTCATTTAAAGGAACAGTAAAAAATACTACTAGTAAGACCTTGACAAAAGTTCGCGTTGAAGTGCATTTATCAAATGGAACAGAACTTGGTCCAACAAAACCTGTAGACCTCATACCCGGAGAGAAAGTTGATGTTATTCTACAAGCAACAACCAAGGCCTTTGATGGATGGACTCCCCATGCTGAAGTTGGTGGTAGCGAGCATGGTATTGGAGAAAGCAGTGAAGGAAGTGAAAGCAGCGAAGACAGTGGTGAACACGGTTATGGTGGTGATTAAAAGCGTTAAGAGAGATTTGATATACTTAAAAACTTTTGCATTTTCTTTTAACCCACAAACCAGACTCACATTATCTACACATCGGTTTATTATACTGAGAACAAGTTAATAAACGGAGGTGATGGATTGTAAGTTATAAAAGATCTCATGAAATTTAATTAAAGTAGACTTTATAGAGAATGACTATTGGTTAAAACAAAAAAATAATTAGTACAAAATTAATATGAAAAGGAGAAAAAACAATGAAAAAAATAATGATAATAGGTCTAGTAGGATTAATTGCGCTAGGAGGAACGACAGCCGCATTGGCAAATGCAAATTTTAGAGATAGCATAGAAGGTCCAGAAATGAATCCAACACATATTGAAGGATTAGAAGTAAGAGGCGAAGATGGCAAAGCTGAAAGAGAAGATAGTGATGTTTATGCAGTAGAAGGTAACCACGCAAATGAAGCTAATGAAGTATCGCATGAAAATGACAATGATAAAGAAATAGAAGAAGGATTAGATTTCAAAGATGGAGAAGAAGGCGCGGAAGAAAGTTCAAAACATGAAGAAGGATCAGAAGCAAAAGGTGAAGATGGTAGATCTGAAAGAAGAAATAATAACAATGATTCAGAAGAAGGTAACAGCGAATACGAAAATAACGAAGAATCCCATGAAGAGGGTAATGATGAAGGATCAGACTCTGAAGATGGAGAAGAAGGCCCAGAAGAAGATTCAAGACATGAAGAAGGATCAGAAGAAAAAGGTGAAGATGGTAGATCTGAAAGAAGAAATAACAACAATAATTCAGAAGAAGGTAACAGCGAATACGAAAATAACGAAGAATCCCATGAAGAGGGTAATGATGAAGAAATAGAAGAAAGATCAGACTCTGAAGATGGAGAAGAAGGCCCAGAAGAAGATTCAAGACATGAAGAAGGATCAGAAGAAAAAGGTGAAGATGGTAGATCTGAAAGAGAAGATAATGACGATGAGTCAGAAGAAGGTAACAGCGAAGAGGAAAATAATGAAGAATCTCATGAAGAGGGCGATGATGAAGGAAGAGAAGAAAGATCAGACTCTGAAGATGGAGAAGAAGGTCCAGAAGAAGATTCAAGGCATGAAGAAGGATCAGAAGAAAAAGGTGAAGATGGTAGATCTGAAAGAGAAGATAATGACGATGAGTCAGAAGAAGGTAACAGCGAAGAGGAAAATAATGAAGAATCTCATGAAGAGGGCGATGATGAAGGAAGAGAAGAAAGATCAGACTCTGAAGATGGAGAAGAAGGTCCAGAAGAAGATTCAAGGCATGAAGAAGGATCAGAAGAAAAAGGTGAAGATGGTAGATCTGAAAGAGAAGATAATGACGATGAGTCAGAAGAAGGTAACAGCGAAGAGGAAAATAATGAAGAATCTCATGAAGAGGGCGATGATGAAGGAAGAGAAGAAAGATCAGACTCTGAAGATGGAGAAGAAGGTCCAGAAGAAGATTCAAGGCATGAAGAAGGATCAGAAGAAAAAGGTGAAGATGGTAGATCTGAAAGAGAAGATAATGACGATGATTCAGGAGAAGATAATGGCGAAGGTGAAGCTGATGAATCATCACATAGAGGAGATAATGACTAAAGAGCGCTAAAAGCTATATTGTAAATTTTCTAAACTACACACATTT
The DNA here is from genome assembly GCF_050888315.1 of Wukongibacter baidiensis. NCBI lineage: Bacteria > Bacillati > Bacillota > Clostridia > Peptostreptococcales > Caminicellaceae > Wukongibacter > Wukongibacter baidiensis. The sequence goes on along the minus strand of NZ_CP138202.1, from coordinate 3,441,346 downwards.
GATATAATACAAATAGGTGTAGTTTACTATTTGCAAAGGAGAGTAAATACAATGAATATTTTAGTAGTAGAAGATGATAAAAGAATGAACAAAATTATTTGTGACTATTTAAAAAAAGATAATTACACTGTTTTTTCGGCATTTGACGGTGAAGAGGCTATTGAAATCTTTGAAACACAAGATATAAACCTTGTTCTTTTAGATATTATGATACCGAAACTTGATGGTTTCTCAGTTTGTAAAAGGTTAAGACAAAAATCTAAAGTTTTAATTATTATTTTAAGTGCCAGAAGTGAAGAAGCTGACAAACTCATGGGATTTGAATACGGGGCTGATGAATATGTAACAAAACCTTTTAGTCCAAAGGTGCTTGTAGCAAGGGCCAAGGCTCTGCTAAATAGAACCTATGAAAAGGATAGCAGGAACACTATTCGTAAAGGAATATTATACATTGATATTGAATGTTTAAGTGTAAAAGTGGAGGAAAAGCCTGTGACTCTAACGGCTAGAGAATTTGATTTGTTATCAAGACTTGCTCAAAATGAAGGAAGAGTTTATTCAAGAGACGTACTTATAAATGAAATATGGGAATACGATTACTTTGGTGACGGAAGGATAGTTGACACAAATATTAAAACCCTTAGAAAGAAACTTGGAACAGCATCCAAGTATATTCGTACCGTTGTAGGTAAAGGGTATAAATTTGAGGTAACAGAATGAAAAAATCCCTAAGTTTAAAACTTTTTGCAACTATTTTTTTTGCTTTTGTCGTTATGATAACAGGTATAGTATTCGCTCTTGATATTTATTTTAATAACTTTTATGAAAATATAAAAATAGAAAATACCATAAAACGCATTAATGAATTTGCTAATGATTACAGTCAAAATAAGTGGAATAAGGAAGAATTATATAGACAAACGAACCTTTTCTCTTCTTCAAACAATGTAACTATGGCTATTAGGTATGAAAAGGATAATGATAATGAATCAAACGAGGAATCAGACCATGAGAAAAATGAATCAAACGAGAAATTAGGACATGAGAAAAATGAATCTAACTTTGTTTTAATCACAACGGTTGATAGTGAAAACAACTATTTTGATTTCTTTATTTCTTCAGAACGTTATATGGTTATTAACTTGAATAAAGGCGATACAATAGAACTGGTAGGCTACTTACGAGACAGTGAAGTTATTGTACCTACTAGCGTAAATGGTGTGATGCTAGAAAATGGTGAAACAACTGAGAGTGAATACAAAAGCTTTAAAAATAATGTAAAAATCGTAGATATAAAAGATAACCTTACGCTTCCAAACCTTACAGAAACAGAAGAGACGAATTATGTTGAATTAGTTTCAAAAAAGATTAATGGTGTTGAATACAAAATTAGTGAAATCCCTCATACAGGGATAAAACAAGTGGATTTTACAAAGGGAATCACCAATGAAGAAGGCATAAAAACAATATTTTTTGTCAATGCGTCACTTCAACCAATAAGTGAGACCCTTAATGTGATTAAAAACTTCTATCCCTACTTCTTTATATTCTCTTTGATTCTATCATTTATAATATCTCTTATTTATTCGATAGGTGTAACAAAACCCATCCGTAATATAACAAACGTAGCAGATGACATGGCAAAAATGAATTTTGATAGAAAGTTGGATATAACAAGAGAAGATGAACTAGGAAAACTGTCAAATAGCCTTAATACCCTCTCTTCAAGTTTGGAAACTGCATTGAAAGAGTTAACAGTTGCTAATGAAAAATTGAAGGAAGACTACGAAAAGGAAGTAAAACAAGAACAAGCAAGGAAAGAATTTATCGCAAATGCTTCCCACGAACTAAAAACTCCTCTAGGTGTTATCAAAGGTTACGCAGAAGGTATAAAAGACGACATAAATGAAGAAGAAAGAGATGAATACATTGACGTTATTACTGATGAAATCAGAAAAATGGACAAATTGATTTTTGAAATGCTTAGGATTTCTAAATATGATAGCATGGATATAAAAATAGAAAAAGAAAAGACAGATATGTTAGTTCTAATTAATGATGTGGTACAAACATTTGAAAAACTATTGTCAAAGAATAGACTCTTAGTCAATATAACAGGTGAATTTGGCATTTGTTGTGTTGATAGGGAGAAAGTAAGTAGTGCTTTTTTAAATTTATTTAGCAATGCAGTAAAATATGCTGTTAAGAATTCAAAAATCACTATAAAAGGAATATCGTTAGAAGGTAAAACAAGGATAGAAATTCAGAATGATTGTAAACCCTTTACCGATGAAGAACTTGAAAAAGTATGGGAAAGATTTTATAAGGTAGATACTTCACATAATAGAGATATAGAAGGAACTGGGCTAGGGCTTTCAATTGTCAAAAGCATATTTGATGCTCATAAAATAAAATATGGCGTGTATAATACTCAAAAAGGAGTAGCTTTTTGGTTTGAAATTCAAAATGATTAAAGGTAAAAGATGAATAGGAATATCTAGAAAATGTAACATAAAGGGTGTGTCTCATAAGACACCCCCCTTTTTTTTATGTTTTAAATTGATGAATAATCATATAAAGAATTACTAATTAAGTGACTTGCCTGAATCATATATTGGCGGATTCTAGAGTTTTACAAGAGATAGTAGTTAAAGCACAGATTTAATTTCACACCCGAAAAAGTTCACTTTAAACTCTTTTATATACTTTTGATAAAAAATGAGATGCTGCCAATATTAATCCTATCAACAAAATTGTTGTCAAATATCCGTATTGTTGTTCTCCAAATATTATAATTCCCCATGAGACTAGGAGCCAGTGAATAAAATATATTGATGGAGTTTCTTTACCCCAATAATAAATCACATTTAAAAATCTACTTTCTTTTATATTTTGGATAATTTTATTGCTTATCCATAACCAAATAAAAACGAAGCCGGTTATCCAGATTATCAATCCTGGACCACTTTTATAATAATCTCCCACATGGAAATCATAATCAGTTATTATAACAATACTACCAATGAAAAATAAAACTAAGCCTAATCTAAAGAAGGATTTAAATAGCTCTTCAATATTAGAACAAGCTTTTATATATACCCCAAATATCATACCTATTAAAGGATAAAATAACCATGGAAATATAGGGAAATATACTAAATCTCCTTCACCCCATAAAAAATTGAATATCCAATGTACAATTTTTATATCTGACGATATACCCCATAAAATTGGACTAGCTCCCATAATACCCACTGCAATTATCAACCACCAGATAGGTTTTTTAAAATAGCGCTTAATTAAACTCATTAAAATATAAGCCCAACCTGCAAATTGAAGAATATCTACTTCCCAAATACTAAATAATATATTGGGATCCCAGTAATTTACTTGAACGGAATTATTGTTTAATAAAACAAGGAAATCAGATCTTAAAAAGCTCAATAAACATCCTAAGAAGAGGAGCTTAAACCCTCTTATGATTCCATCTTTTAAACTATCTGATTTTGAAGATAGAATATAGAAAACGCCCATTGAAAACATAAAAACAGGAGCTGCTGGTGGGCCACCTAAAAAATCAATAACCTCACCAAAAAAAGACTCTTGAATATTATTAGCAGAATAGGTTGACAATACGTGGACTATAACCATAAAAAATACTGCAAATCCTTTAATAAAATCAAACGTTCTATTTCTTTCCTTAATCTTCCTTCCAAGATATCTATCACAATCATCGGTTAGGACACCAAGAGATATCTTATCTTCTGTCATAATAATTATCCCCTTTCGAATATAGTATTTTTTCGCTGTTTCTATTCATTATTAACTATCTCGATTAATGAATTGTGATCTACAAAATGTTGACCTTTTGCGAGAATGATATCTCCTTTCTTTAATCCTTGTAAAACTTGAACTCGCTCTCCCTTACTGATGCCTATATCAATGTTTACTTTTAAGGGCCTGTTATTTTTGCTAACTTTGAAAACAAAGGGCTGATCTTCTTCAAAAACAATGGATTTGTTAGGAACCATTATCTGGTCATTAAAAACATTTAGAATGAGCTCTGCTTCTGCGTAAAGTCCATCAATTAACCCTTCTCCACCTTCCAAACTAACCTTTATAGGATATAAACTAGAACTCTTATCAATCTCTGGTGATATCTCAACGACTTTACCATCATAGACTTTATTAACTGAGTTTACCTTTATTTTCCCATCAGTATCCAGCGTTATCTTATCAATGTATTCCTCCGGTATACCAAGGATTACAACCTTATCCTTTTTCCCATTAATCTTAATGATTTGCTCTGATGTCACATTTTGACCAGTTTTTACTTGGGAGATTGAAACGTAACCAGATATTGGACTCTTAATCTCATATCTATTTTTTGACATATTATAGACTTCCAGTGCTGTTTCAAGGGTTCGCTTTGCTATATTCAATTGGATTTTACTTTGCTCTAATTCAAGTTTCATCTCTTTTAATTTAGATTCGGATATGGAGCCTTGTTTGTACAAATGATTCACTTTGTCAAACTGGTCCTTGGTGTCTAGATAAGCCTTATTTCTAGCTTCTTTTTCCTTAGCAGCACTTTCATACTTTAGTTTTACTTCCTTAAAGTTCTCATCAATTATGATACGATATAAAAGTTGTCCTTTATCTACCTTATCCCCTGGTTTTACAAATATTTGGTCAACCATACCTTCAAGCGAACTTGTTACAATAACTGAATTTAAAGCTTCTACTCTCCCAACGGTAAAGTATTTATCTTCTATACTTCCTATCTGTACCTTTTCTACCTCTACGGGAACAATTTTTTTACTTGTTGTATCGTCTTCATCGTTATTGATATTAGATGAACAGCCTGTAATAATAATCATTAGAAACAAAATAATTGAAATAAGCTTTTTACTTATCATTTTAAACACCTCTATATTTTTATTTATAAGTATTACGGAGGATTGAGCCACCTCCGTTATTCAGATTTTACTTTGTTAAATAAATTCCTAGGAGCTCTACTATCGAACGATAATTCTAGTTGGTATAAAAATATTGGAACCAATATTAATATTAAAATCGTTGAGGCCATGAGACCAAAGACGATTGTCCATGCCATCTGTGAGTAATCCTCATTATATAAAGCAAGGGGAAGGACACCAGCTATAGTAGTAACACTCGTTGCCAAGACTGGAATAAACCTTGACTTTCCTGCGCGTATTATAGAATCTAACCTTTCCATTCCTTGAAATTTTCTATTCTGATTTATTGTATCTATTAACACGATAGAGTCGTTTACTGATATGCCAGCTAGGGATACAATACCAAGCATGGATAATGTACTAAATTTTATGTTGAATATCCAATGACCATATGCAACCCCTATTATAGCCATAGGAACGGCTAATATTACAACAAGAGCTTGAGTAAAGGAGTCAAATTGGACTAAAAGTATAATGAAAATAATCACGAGGACTATTATTAACTTGTTTTTCAAGTCAGAATATGAATTTGTCATATCCTCATAATCACCAGCAAACTTGACAGTTACTCCACCTGGGATATTAACTTGATGTTTTTCTAATATTGAGTTAATATCACTTACTAACTCTGACATTGCAGTATCTTTATTAGATTTAATGTTAATGTCAATTACTCTAGCGTTATCTTTTCTTATAATAACTGAAGAGCCTTTAACTTCCTTTATAGATGCTACTGTTACAAAGGGAATCTTCATTCCCTCAGAGTTTACAAAGTGAATTTTATTTAGATCTTCAATATTTTGAATGCCAATATTATTATCTTTTAAAGTAACATTAATTTTTTTATCACCTGATATAAGCTCAGTAATTTTTTGACCATTAATTACATTTCTAACAACCATGCTCATCTGTGAGGTATCAAGCCCTAGCATGGAAGCTTTCTGATGGTTAAAGGTTACTATAAGCTGTGGAATCCCATTGTTAGAATCACTCCAAAGGTGTGCCACACTTGGTGTGGATATTAATTCATTTGATAGGAGGTTTTGAGCTTCTTTTAAGTCCTTTAAATTTTTTCCTATTAGCCTAATTACTAGGGATGCGGACTGCTCATCATCTCCACCAGATGTTACGTCGATCAAAGCATTTGGAATTTTTTTAAATTCCCTTGCAAGTTCGACTTCAATTTCTGTGCTATGGAGTTCTCTTTGACTTTTATGAACTAACTCTAAATAGATAGTTGCATGATTATAATTTTTATCACCAATGCTTGCTATATAGGACTCTACATAATCCTTTGACTTTATTCCCTCATGAATTTTATTAACTACAGTCCTCGTATCTTCGAGCACTGAACCTCCGGGTAAATTTATTTCTATATTCAATTGAGTTGCGTCGGTTTTAGGCATTCCCTCTTTTTTTATTAAATCAGAAGTTAGAAGGTAGATAGCTGAAAGAAACACAAAAAGTGAAATAATGAGTACACTCCATCTTTTTGTTTTTTGAGGTAGAATTTTTCTAATCATTTTACTATAGCTATCAATAAGCTTGTTTTCATGGATTTCTCCATTTGCTATAAATAACTTATAATAAATTGCACACACAAATATAGGTGTGAAAATATATGAAAGCAATGTAAGCTTTCCATCATTTGAAAAAGCAAATAGCGAAAGTAGCGCAACGAAGACGATAGATATCCATTTTTTAACCTCATTATGCTTTTCTTTGTCTTTATCTACTTTTAAGAATCGTGATGCAATTGTCGGTGTTACTGTAATGGATAATACAAAAGAAGCTGTTAGAGCTAAGGTTGCGGCAATTGGTATTTGTTTAATGGCCGCCCCTTCATCTCCACCCATCATAGCAACGGGAATAAAAGCACTAATAGTAGTTAAGGTTGAAGAAAAAATTGCAGCTGAAACGATAGATGTTGCTTCTTTAACGGTATCACGGATATTTCCATGTTTTTTCTTTATAACCTGAATACTCTCAATAACTACAATTGCATTATCCACCAACATCCCTATTGAAATAATCAAGCCCAAAAGGCTTATAACGTTAAAGGATATTTTGAAAAATTGGAACATAAATACACTTATTAGTAAGCTTAAAGGAATTACAAAAGCAACTATTAAGGATTCCTTTAGATCTACGAAGAAGAATAAAACAATTACAACGATCAAAAGACCTGAAAATGCATTTCCAAATACATCCTTTATACTCTTGTTTATGTATTTAGATAGGTCGTTCTGATATTTTATAACTAACTCTTTCGGTAACAAGGTACCTTTTAAATCTTCTATAGTCTTCTTAATTTCATTGTTTATTTTGATAGTATCGGTTCCTTTATCCTTCAAAACACTTAATAGAACTATATCTCCAAACTTTTCATTCTTCTCTTTAAAGTTGATGGGGGTTATTGAATAATTGCTTTTTTCCCCATAACCGTATTTAACCTGTGCGACATTCTTTACAAAGATAGGAAAACCATTAACGTTGCTAATAATTATATTTTCAATTTCTTCAGCAGTACTCAGGCTGTTTTTTATGCGTATTGAGTAGTTCTTCTGATTTAACACGTGCTCTCCTGCCGGTACGTCTTGATTTCGGCTATTAATGCTTTCTACAATCATTTCTTCTGTTATAGTATATTGGCTCATTTTTGCTGGATCTGTTAAAATCTGAACTTCATTAGTACTATTTCCAAATATTTCTACCTTGTTAACCCCTGGAATCCTTTTAATTCTATTTGCAGTCAAGGTAGAATACTCTATTAAATCACTTTTTGAAAAATCACCACTCATTGCTATTTGTAGTACTGGCATTTTACTTAAGTCATATTCACTAACTGTAGGTTTTTCAATACCACTTGGCAGTTTGTCTACTATATTATCTACTTCCTCATTGATTTTTCTTAGCTTTTCAGATAAATCAGTATTCATATTGAATTTGATTATTGTTTCTGAATAGGATGAATAAGACCAAGAATCTATATCCTTTATATCACCAACACCAGAAACAGCAGTCTCAATCTGTGTTGTAATAAGCTTTTCAACATCTTCCGGAGAGGCCCCTGGATATGTTACTGACACAATTGCATAGGGATATCGAATCTCTGGATATACCTCCTTAGGAATTTGTCCATAGGATAAAACCCCTAAAGTAATAATTAAGAATATCATTAGATAGATAACCTTATATCTATCGACGGCAAATGATATCAACTTGCTAAAAAAATTCTTTTCATTCATATTTATTGCCCCTCCTGTTAATCGAGCAAATTGCATAATTACCATCCTAAAAAACTTACGACTATACATAGTCTTAAAATCCCTAGAGCTATACCATATTTATTATGCAATTCTGCCAAGTTAGAATTATGCAATTTACTCAATCATCAATCTTCTATAGTTATAGTAATAGGATCTGCTTAAATTTCAATCTTGCTTAATCAGACCTACTATACAATTTGAAAGTAACAAAAATTTATAATAATTAAAATCTGCTATCAGTATGACTTTGAGTATTCAGAGTCATAAAAAAGTAATATATGACTACTATAACTAAAGTTGTAGATCTTAAACCGTTGAAAATACTTGGTTTGAATTCGCATTGGGTTTGGATGAAATTTACAGCAATTAATAGTTTTTAAGATGTAAAAGTAAAATATAGATAAAGGAGACGCTGAAATATAACTCAGAGCCTCCTTTACATATTCTTGTTGATAATTCTTTATTTATTTGGGATTTGCTATAGGCTGCTGTTGTGTAACACAATGTATCATTCCACCGTCAGCGAACAGATCTCTTACATCTATTCCTATTACTTCTCTATCGGTGTATATATCCTGAAGAATTTTGTTTGCAACCTTATCATTTGGGTCATCATAATTTGGAACTAGAACAACCTCGTTGGCTACATAGAAGTTCATATACGCCCCTTTCATCCATTCTCCATCAACTTTCACAACATTATTCTTAGTTGAAGGTAGAAATACAAAGTCATAGGGTCTACCATTAATATTCTTAGCCGATAATAATTTTTCAGTATCCTCATATTCTTCGAAATCAGGGGATTCTGGATTAAATTCTGGTGCAGCAATTATAGTTTTATCATCATAGATTTTTATCATCCCATCTATGTGATTGTCGGTAATATCCATACCGGCTACTCCATCTAGCCATATAAAATTAGTTACTCCATAATATTTAGTGAGATATGCTTCTATCTCTTCAATTGAAAAGTTTGCTGTTCTGTTATCATTGTTGACACAGCTAAGTGTAGATATAACGGTTCCATTTCCATCTAGTTCAAGGGCTCCACCCTCCATTACCATATCAATATCCACCTTTGGAATTCCAATTGATTCACTTATCTTAGTTGGTATAGAATTATCTTTTTCATAGGGAGCTTTGTTTCCCCAACCATTGAACTGCCAATTTTGTATTACCAGGTTATCTTCTTCATCATATGCAAATATAGGCCCATTATCTCTAACCCAAACATCATCAGTAGGAAAGACATAGAAATCTACCTTAGTCATATCAATGTCTTCTTTTTCCAATAAAGCTTTTACACGTTCTTTTTCTTTTTCATCATAAACTATAAGGTGTACATTTTCGCCTTTTACGAGCCCCCTTGTCATCTCTATCCAAATGGGGTCATAGACCTCGCTGGTACCTTCATATGTATAATCGTGGGGCCACTGCAACCAAGTCCCTTCATGTTCTGAATTTTCATGGGGAAAATAATACCTCTTACCATCATCTACTGCTTTAGTATCTTCCTTATGATCTATGGTTGCATTTGCGCACCCAATAGAAAGAAGCATAGTTAGAATTACTAAACATGATAATAATTTAAAATTTTTGTTTAACATTGTATTTCTCCTTTCAACTCTGTTGTATTAATTTTGTTTGTAATCTAAAAGTAGCAAATATTTGTAATCATTAAAATCTGTCATCAGTAGTACTTTTTAATATTTGTAGTCGTAAAAAAGTAATATAAGGCGACTATAACTAAAGTTATAGGGCCTTAAACTGTTGAAAATGCTTAGATTGTAAGAAAGCTAATTTTAGGAATAAATTTGAAAAATATAGAAATTAAACAAAAAATAAAAAGCCTCGGTTAAATTCCACTTTAGAATTAACCAAGACTTAAACCAGAGTTAAAATGTTTAATCATTCATTATTTTTTTCATTATTTGATTTCTATTAGAAATATCGGCTTTCTTAAAAATATTATAAATATGTGTCTTTACAGTTCCTTCTGTAATATGAAGTGTATTACTAATTTCTTTGTTTGAATACCCATCTATAACCAATCCTATAATTTCTTTTTGCCTAGTGGTTAAGGAATAGGTTATGCAAAATTCATTTAACTTTTCATCTATACTCTTTTTATCAAATAAACCCTCAAAGCTGCTGTATAGATTCTTTATCCCAAGTACGCAAATCAAAAGCTTTATAATGTCAAAGGGAATATTCCTATATTCTAGTGCTACTGCCATAGGTGTTTGAAGTGGATTGGTAGAAGGATTCATATAAGAATCTATATAATAAAGACTACTATCTATAATAGCTAAGATGCTCAATGTAATAATAGCTACTGCAAGAATTCTATATCTTTTTGATATCTTTTCATTAAACCTATTGGGGTTGCTATTAATATTTTTATAGGTTCTAAGGCTTATATAGCAAAGTGCTATGAAAAAGGAAATGTAGATTAATCCTTCACCAATTTCATAGGGAGCTAAAATAACTATTATAGCTAAAACAATAGGCAACGCCACACAAAGCTGTTTTTCTCTAACTGAAAACTTATCATTAAATAGCTCTGAAATGATTAGTCTAGTAGTTAATATAATTGCGAAATATACCATGTAAATAATTATATAAATTATATTGCTAGTTCCATATAACGACTCAAAACTAGATGAAAATTCAGACATATAAATCATAGAATTATCAATTATCAGCAGCAAATACAGTAAAGATAAAAACAAAAATCCTCTGTTTCTGTTTTTCATATAAATAACATAAAAGCCTGTAAGGGCTATGGTAAAAAATATTGTTAAAACTATATTATATCCGAAGAGTATATCGTTCAATAAAAGTCACCCCTATAATTCTTTAAACTAGGGATATTTTATCATATAGAGACAGATCAATCAATTTACAGCAAGCAAATCCTTAAAGCAATAAGTATAAAGTACTACTTTATTAAATCAATTGGAACTTAGAGGAGATAGAATGTTATAATGGGACATATGAAGGGAATTCTAACTTTACTTTTCACAGCATATAAGCTAACTCTTTGTGAAAGTACAGCATGATTATATAAGAAAAAAATTTAGACGGAGAAATAGAGGAGGACACGATGGAGGTAAGAGATAGTAATAACACTTTTCAAAGGTTCAGCAGTCCATTTGCTCCAATTTCAAATGATCTTAGAGATGAATTTTACAGAAGGATTGCGAAAGAAAATTTTACAAGGATTATAATTATAAGCATTATATACATATTGTTTGAAATACAAGTTAGGCTTACAGAAGTAAATATGCATATAGATGATAGAGGTAAATTCTTAGAATTTATAATCGTTTTTCATGTTATAGCCATTTTAATTTCATTTTGGTTAGGATTTAAGAGGAAGCGAACCAATGGAATGATAACACAGATTATTATAGATCTATACTGCATTATACTTGTATATTGGGCTGTGACTGTTAGTCTTAAGCAAGTAATCAGAACTGGTTCAATTACAATGTTTATACTTACATTGACGGGAACATCGGCACTTTTTTACAGACGTGAATTAGTAACTTTAGTTACGAACTTTGGAATCTATATATATTTTAATCTTAAAATCAAACTATTAGAAAAAGCATCCATGATGGGAGAGCTTAGAAATATGCCTTTGAGAAATCATCCGCCAGGCTCGCCTACGATTGACCAATTTCCACGAGGTCATGCTCCATATTCGCCGTCGGTTCCACATCCTCCAGCAGAAACGCTTTTTAATCTACAAAGTGTTAAAAATTATATAATGGATGCATTTTTAATGACAATGATTTGTTGTGTGATAGGAATTATTTTATATAGGCTACGTTTAAAGGTTTTTCTTGAGCAGAAGACTTTAGAGGAGTTAGCGTTAAAGGATTCTATGACAAATCTCTTTAATCATAAAACTATATGTGATTCACTAATCCAAGAAATCAAGAGATCAAAACGAAATTTGCAGCCTGTTAGTATACTTATGACTGATATAGATCATTTTAAGAATATCAATGACACCTATGGTCATCAAGTTGGTGACCAAGTAATAATTAAGATTTCAAAGCTGTTAACTGAGATTTGTCGCGAAACCGATTATGTAGGTCGTTATGGAGGCGAGGAATTTCTTATAGTTCTTACAAACACCAATAAAGATGATGCAATGAAGTTCAGTGAACGGCTCCGCAGTGAAGTTGAAAAAATGGATTTTGGACTATCTTCTAGGGTTACTATAAGTGGTGGAGTAAGAACCTATGAAAAGGAATCTGCAGAAGAAATGATAAAGCTTGCAGATGGAGCATTATATCAAGCTAAGGAAAAGGGTAGAAACCGCATTGTCAGTGCTTAATAAATTAAATATATGTTATTATTAAAATTGGTATGGATCATTTGAGAGAATGATGAGAAGCTTTAAGGGGGTGTACTCATAGGATTTTTTTATGGGACATCCCTTTTCTTATGAAAAATTTGGATGAAAGGGAATCAATGAATACTATAAAGAGAAATGGGTAGAAAAAAATTGAGGTGAAATTAAATGAGAGATTTACTCTACAGAGCAACAAAAATAGCAATTGGTGTTGTTCTATCCATACTTATATCGGATTTTATTGGACTAAAGTATAGTACCACAGCTGGTATCATATGTATGATTAGTATCCTTGATACAAGAGTTCAAACATACGTGGTGGGGGTGAAAAGACTCATAACATCGGTGATTGCAATAATTATAGCAACTATTTTAGTTCGAACCGGTGGACATGATTTAATTTTGTTAGGTATTTTCTTGATGCTATTTATACCAATATTAACGGTCTTAAAAAGTACAGAAGGGCTGACAGTTAGTACAGTTTTAGTAAGCCATATTTATAATCTTGATACTTTGAACCTAGATATTATGTTTAATGAGATAGCTCTACTATTAATTGGGATGATGGTAGCTTGGGTGATGACTCTTCACGTACCTAACAAAGAAAAAGAAATAAAAGACATACAATTAGAAGTAGAAGAGCTAATAAAAAGTATTTTAAACAATATGAAGCTGCAGCTACTAAATCAATGTTCCATAGAAGATCAAGAAGATCTTTTGAAAAGGTTAGACTACATTATAGCTAAGGGTCTTGATTATGCTATTAGTTTCAATAATAATTTTGTATTAAAGGAGAATAGCTATTTTATTAAGTATTTTCAGATGAGAAGACAACAATATGAAATCCTTATGCATATGCAAAAACATTTTCAAAGAACCTTTATTACTGGTGAGAGAGCAAAGTTATTAAGTAAGTTTACTGAAAAACTAGCTAAGGAATTAAATGAATGTAATACTGGAGAACATCTTTTAGCAGAGGCTGACTCCTTAAAGGAGCATTATCAAAATACTGAGCTGCCCAAAACCAGGAAGGAATTTGAAAATAGAGCCGTCTTATATCAATACTTCAATGATTTAATCTATTTTATTGAGATTAAATCGAAATTCATGACTGAACATGGTGAGATAAAGTATTGTAAAGTATAATAATCCCATAGTCTATGAAAAAGGCATAAATCATTGTTAGCACTTAGATTATAGGGTATAATAATGAAAAATGTTAGGAGTTGAGAGCTATGCATGAGATAAAAAAAGTAAAATTTAAAGATAAAAAGCAGTTTTATGATTATTTAAACTTAAAACTTACAGGTTTAATATGCGATGAACCTGATTGGCTAGCGAACCTTTCAAATACCTCTGCCTTGCTATGGCTTTTGTTGGATGATATTAACTGGGCAGGCTTCTACTTATATAAAAACGGTGAGCTTGTACTCGGACCTTTTCAAGGAAAGCCAGCGTGTACCCATATAGAAATCGGTAAAGGTGTATGTGGAACGGCTGCGAAGGAAAGGAAAACTCAAGTGGTGAAAAATGTTGATGATTTTCCTGGACACATTGCATGTGATTCAGCATCTAAATCGGAGATAGTAGTTCCAATCATTCAAGATAATGAATTAAAGGGAGTTTTAGATATAGATAGCCCTATACTTTCAAGATTTGATGAAGAAGATCAGAAGCATTTTGAAAATATAATCGAGACATTTAATAAGTATGTTAAGTTATAGATCACTCATATAATAATTTTTGGTATAATAGCCTTATATTACAAATCAATTGGAGGTAAAAAAATATGAAAAAGGAATTTAACAAATTGTAACCTTGACATGCAGTTAGATTAGAAGCACTCTATACTGAAGAACCTAGACCTCCGCCTTAACAAGTTCTTGTGAGATAAAGCTTTACAAAGACAGGACTTGAAGAGGAGGCGAATACAGATGATATATTTATTTAAAGAGGTTTGGAAGTATTCTGGAGAAGACAGATGGAAGGTAATTCTTTTTTATATACTACATTCCATTTCCTTTGGAGGGGTATTGTTAAAACCCTATGCCTTTGGAAGGGCTATAAATGAGCTTCAGGTTAATGGAATTAATGATCTAAAGCCAACTATAATGTGGATGATAGTATACATTGCAGGATTTTTCCAGTTTGAAATTTTCCATCGTACAGGGCAGTATTTTGTAGTGACAACAGCACTGAGAAATCAAAAAAGGTTTATAAATGATATGTATGATAGAGTATGTAACTTGCCTATGAAGTGGCATATGGATCATCATTCTGGTGAGGTTGTTAACCGCATCAATGTTGCAGGATTAGCCCTAAGAGATTTCGGCTTTGCCCAATGGAAATATATTGAGCATATAGTTTTATCCATTGGACCTATTATAATCTTGAGTAGGATATCATGGCAGATTGCCTTAATCAGCTTAGTACTTACCATTATAAATTTAATTGTTGTTGAAAAAATGAATAAAGCAATTCAGATAATACTGCATAGAAAAACTGAGAATTTTCACAGTTATTCTGCTAGATTAATAGACTTTGTAAGCAATATTAGAACTATAATTTCCTTGGGACTTAGAAGGCAGACGGGTAAAGAGTTAGATAAAAAATTCATTGGATATTATAAGGAAAATATGAATGAATTTAAGATCAATCAACCTCGCTGCTTCGTAATATCCTTTGGTTTGATAGTCACAGAATTAATAGTGATATCATATTACCTGTGGGCTCATAAAGTGTCAGGTATACCTATTATGGTTGGAAGTCTTGTTATGATCGTCAACTATTTTAGGCAGATGAGCGATGCTTTTTTTCAAATCACTAGCAGTTTTTATGAGACACTGCGCTGGAAAACGTCTTTGATGTCAGTTAATCCAATTATACAGGGAAGAAAGAAGCCGTTGCTACCTAAGTATGAAGAAGATGCCTATAACTGGAATGATCTTCATATTAAGAAATTAAGTTTTAAATACTCCGAAGGAAAAACGATACTTTCCGATATTAACATAGATATTGCTAATGACAGTAAAATAGCTATAGTAGGACTTAGTGGTTCGGGAAAGAGCACATTGATGAGTTTACTTGCAGGTCTTTATCAGCCGAATAAAGTCAAATTAATGGCAGACAATAAGGAGTATTCAAATCTAGATTTGGCAGCCCATACAGCAATATTAGCATCACAGGATTCCGAGATTTTTGAAAATACTATCTTATATAATATAACCTTTGGACTGGAGGCTGACCCCTATGAACTTAAAAAGGTTATAGATGCCGCTCGGTTAGGTGAAGTCTTAGAGAGATTACCTAAGGGACTTGAAACCGACATAAGGGAAAGGGGAGTAAACCTATCAGGTGGTGAGAAGCAAAGGATTGCTTTGGCCAGGGGGTTATTCTTTTCCAAATCAAAAAGGTTACTATTACTAGATGAGGTTACTAGTAACGTCGATGCCCTTAATGAAAGATTAATTATGGAGCAAATTTTAGAGAATTATAAAGGCAAAGGTGTGATTTGTACTATTCACCGTCTACATTTACTAGAGATGTTTGATACAGTGCTAGTAATGGATAGCGGACGGGTAGTTCAAAGAGGATCTTTTAAGGAGCTTATTGCTACAGAAGGACATTTGAAGAAGCTATGGGAGAAATACTTAACCCATGATAAGAGTGTTAAGGGACAGCTTCGTGAGAAATCTAATAATGAGGTTTGCACATCCTAGTCTCAACAGGACGCACACGACTAAAAACTACAGAGATTCCAATCAAAACTATAATTTATACACATCAAAAATCTCTAGAAATATCAGATATTTTGATATGTATAAGGTAAGATTCACTTGGAACTCTTTATAAATTCATGACATTTTAAAGAGTGATAAATTTTAAGATGTCATGACTATAATAGGTGATATAAATGAAAGTAAAGATAATTCATAACCAAAATGAAGTATTTGAGTTTATAAAGAATAGAACAAGATACAACTATATATATCAATTTAATAATTTAGATGAGAGGGAATGGCCTAACACAATATGTTATGGATTATACGATGGCTCTACTTTAAGAGAAATAGCTATGGTCTATACCGCATATGATATACCTGTGCTTATAGCTGCCTGTTTTGAAAAAGGTAACTATAATAAAGAACTTATTTCAAGAATTAAAGGGTACCTACCACCTAAATTTTATACCCATATAGATAAGGAAACATTGGAGGCAGTATTTGATAAAAGGGATATATCAGAGTACTACGAATATGTGAATATGGGTATCGATGATTACTCTAAAATAGAAAGTCTTGATAGGAAAAATACTGTAACTATAACCTACGCAGATTTTAAAAGAATAGAGGAACTCTTTGAAGAGAGTTATCCCGATAGCTGGCTAGACGATAGCTTGATAAAGCTTACTGATAACTTTGGAGTAGAGGTAGATAATAAACTTGTAAGCTTTGCTGGGATACACGCCTACTCAACAGCACAACAGGTGGCAGCTGTAGCCCATGTAACAACCCATCCTGAGTATAGAAATAGAGGGTATGGTAGAGACTCTATTGTTGCTTTAATAAAGGATTTAAGAGAGAAAATTAAGTATATAGGACTTAATGTAAAGGTCGAAAACCTACCGGCCATAAAATGTTATAAGAATATCGGATTTGAAGAATATGGTAGATTTGTAGCCTGTGAAATTACAAATATAAAGAAATAAGTTACCTGGTTGAAAGGGTTTAACGGGATTATAATAATAACAGCATAGCAGTAATATATGAGGAGAGTGAGAAATCTCTCTTTTTCGAGAGGCTGAGCTCATGAGAAACTTTCATGAGACAGCCTCTTTTATTTTTTTGCCGTAAAGAGAGAGACACAAACTCCAAACAAATAACACGGTTTAGATAAAACTATCTAAGGATTTTTACTCATTTCATAATTTTTCACATTTCAAAATTATTTATCAAATTTATCCCAAAATTATCCCAACCTTCTTTTATAAGATATACATAAAAATTAAGGGAAGAAACGAGGGATTGATAATGATGATTCAATCAACTACAAGTCAAGATATGATTATACAACCTACAAATATGAATCCTCCAAAAGCAAATGATGAACTGGGACAAGAGGAATTTCTAAATCTTTTAATGACCCAACTTAAATATCAAGATCCATTAGAACCTATGGATGATACAGAGTTTATAGCTCAACTTGCTGAATTCAGTGCCCTTGAGCAGATGCAGGCTATGAATGGATATCTTAATTCTATGCAGACTTCTTCTATGATGGGAAAAACAGTGACATTTAACACCATTGATAACTCCACAGGGCTTCCGATTTTAGAGGAAGGAACAGTAGAATCCATAGTTTATAAAAATGGAAAATCTTATCTTATAGTAAATGAAAAAGAGATTGATCCTCAACATGTAATAGAAGTCAGTGAACCAAAGGAAGATAATCAAGGCGATGATGGAGAGGAAACACCTGAAGTATAACTCCAAAACCGTATTTGAAATCCCATGATTTATAGAAAATTTTATTAGGACTCGATGTCCTCGAGTTTTTATTATTAAAAAGGTAGGTGCTGAAAGATGACGAGTGCGATGTATACAGGTGTGTCTGGCATGCAAGCTCACCAGATGAAGATGGATGTAATTAGTAATAATATAGCAAATGTGAATACAGTAGGATATAAATCTCAAACTATGAGTTTTAAGGAAGTCTATAATCAGACTCTTCAAGGGGCAACCGGTCCTAGTGATAGTGGACGTGGAGGAACAAATCCAATGCAGCTAGGTCATGGCGTAGGAATAAGCTCCATAAATACTATCAACACACAAGGTAGCATGCAGCTTACTGGAAATTCTACGGATTTTGCAATTGATGGAGAAGGCTACTTCGTTGTTCAGGATGAAGGTGGCGGATATATGTTTACAAGGGCAGGGAACTTTGGAGTAGATAATGATGGAAATCTTGTAACTGCGGATGGACTATATGTATGTGGATGGCAGGAGTATGAAGTCAATCCCGATGGAAGCTATGAATTTAATACAAATAAAGATCCAGAGCCGATTAATATCTTCTCCGACGAATATAACAACAACAAGAACAATATAGCACCCAAGGCCACAGAAAATGTAGTTCTTAATGGAAATTTAGATGCTTCTGAATCTCCAGAGGGAGTAGCTTTAGATGACATAGGAACTACTTCACCTGAGCCGGATTTTACTACACCCTTTACTGTATATGATGACTTGGGAAATGACTATGAGGTAGATGTTAACTTTACAAAATGCTTTGTAGATGAAACTGACCCTGCCAATCCAGTAACCACATGGTATTGGGAAATGCCATCGGATGGTGGAACTCCTACTGCCAGCGGATATTTAAAATTTGATGGAGAGGGAAACATCATTGAGGAAGCGGGATTTGAAACAAAGATAGATGTAGTAATAACCCCTGATGCAGGTACTGGTACAGGTCCATTTCCTGTGACTATGGATTTTGGATCTATATCTATGTATGGTGGTGAAAGCTCTGTTAAAACTCTTAGAACTGATGGATATCCTTCTGGAGAACTTAAGGATTTCTATGTGTCACCTGATGGAGTCATCATGGGAGTATATTCCAATGGTAAGCAGCAGCCGCTTGGGATGGTAGGTCTAGCAGAATTTTCTAATCCTGCAGGACTAGAACGAGTAGGAAACAACCTTTTTGTTGCAACACCTAACTCAGGAGAGTTTACTAGGGCATATCCTCCAGGAACCCAAGGCACAGGAACCTTAAACGTAGGATATCTTGAGATGTCGAATGTAGATATTTCAAAGGAGTTTACAGAAATGATAATAACGCAAAAAGGGTTTCAAGCAAACAGTAGGATTATCACTACAGTTGACCAAATGCTAGAGGAGCTTATCAATCTAAAGAGATAATATATAAATATTTTTAAGAGAAGGGAGGGGTAAGATGCCCTCAACTATGGGAAGCTATATGATACCCAGTAGTGGTCTTTATACAAGCCAGAGTTCTCTATATGTCACGAACAGTAATATATCAAATGTAGACACTCCAGGATATACAAGACAGCAGTCAATATCATGCAATACGAGTCCCAGTACCCAAGGTTCTTACAAGATTGGAACAGGAGTAGATATTCAACAGGTAAGACAAATTAGAAGTTCCTTTCTTGATAACTCCTATAGAACTGAAAACAGCAGTCTTGGATATTGGGAGGCACAGGCAGGCGTGATAAATGATATAGAGTCTCTTTTAGGGACTTTTTCAGAGTATGGACTACAATCTTCGATAGATAATTTTTTTCATGCATGGGATGAACTCTCTAAAAATCCTGAAAGTTTAACTGCACGGGCAATGGTTGTGGAATATGGAGTTGCTTTTACTGATACAGTAAATCAGATAGATGAGCAGCTTACCAACATTCAACAGGATATATGCAGTCAGGTAGCATCTACAGTTGATGAAGTCAATCAGATTGCACAGGATATATCAGACCTTAATGTAAAAATTATGGAATGTGAAGCGAAGGGATTAGATGCAAATGATTACAGGGATCAGAGAAACCTCTTGATAGATGAGCTTTCATATCTTACAGATATAGAGACTGTAGAGCAACCAAATGGAATGATAGATATAACAATAGGTGGAGCCTACCTTGTCAATGGTAGTAAAGCAAACAAGATGGAAGTAGAATTTTCAGATTCCTCTGGAAGCTATGTACAGGTGAAATGGGAAGGCAGCAATAAAGATGTCCAAGTGAAGGATGGAAGGCTAAAGGGATTAATGGACTGCGTAGAAGGCTCAGAGAGCATAATCTCTCAAGCGAGAAGAGAGCTGGATCACCTTGTATATACTATGGCAACTGAAGTTAACACAATCCATTCAAGTGGTTATGGTCTAGATGGAAGCACAGGAATAGACTTCTTTGTAGCTATTGACTCTAGTGAGCCTATAGGAATGGGGAATATCCAAGTGAATCCAGAACTTGATGACTTGAATAAGATAGCTACATCGAAGAGTGGTGAGCCTGGAGATAATACAATTGCAAATGAAATGGTGAGCTTTAGAAATGAAGAATACTTTGACTATGATGGTTCCAAGATGAACATTGATGATTATTGTATTTCCTTTACGACATCAGTAGGAACTGCAGGAAAAGAAGCCACAGCCTTTGCAACTCATCAAAGAGCCCTTGTGAATCAAGTACAGGTTCAGAGGCAGGCCCTTTCACAGGTATCTATGGATGAAGAAATGAACAATATGATTATATATCAGCAGGCATACAATGCAAATGCCAAGGTGTTCCAAGCCATAGATGAAATGGTAGACACTATAATCAATAGATTAGGTATATCCTATTAGGTTTGGTAAAACAGGAGGAGATTTTATGGCTTCAACTTTCACGGGAATGTCCATATCCTTAAGTGGTCTTTATGCGAGCCAAAGCGCCTTATATACCACAAACAATAATATAAGCAATGTTAATACGCCGGGGTATTCAAGACAAGTTTCAAATCAGACAAATGGCAGCCCTATTGTGAGCGGAAATATTATGATTGGAACAGGTCCAAATACAACCTCTGTAACTAGAGTAAGAAATGAGTTTTTAGATACTAAGTACTGGAATGAAAACTCTCAGCTTGGTGAGTGGGAAGTAAAAAGCAATATACTCTTAGAAATCGAGGGGATATTCGCGGAGCCTTCAGATTATGGTATAAACAAGGCTATGAATGATTTTTATGTTGCCCTTGAAGAAGTTTCAAAGGACCCTACAAGTATGGCTGCACGGGCTCTTCTTTTTGAAACAGGAACGGCTATTTGTGATAGTCTCAATACTACTGCTCAGAAGCTTATAGACCTTCAGCAGGAAATAAACAATACTATAAAAATCAAGGTTGGTGAGATAAATTCACTGACAAAACAGATAGCCGATTTAAATGAACAGATATATGAATTAGAGTTAAACGGAGGAAATGCCAACGAACTTAGAGACCAGAGAACCCTGCTTGTAGATGATCTTTCAAAAATAATAGAAGTCGAGGCACAGGAAATTCAGGTAGGGACTCTACCCAATGGAGAACCTGACCTTAAATTTCAGATAACCTTAAATGGGCACTATCTTGTAAATCATGATCAGACCAATGAACTAGAATGTTATGAAGCTGATACATCCTCTACAGGGGAACCGCTTTGGGGAATAAGGTGGGAAGACACTGGAGTCGATGTTGAGCCTAAAGGTGGAGAGCTAAAAGGATACTTTGATTTAAGGGATGGTACAGGAGAGAACGGAGAATATAAGGGAATACCTTACTATATGGAGGAACTGGACCAATTTGCAAGAACCTTTGCAATGGCTTTTAATGAAGGCATATACGCCGATGGAAATAAGTATTACGAAGGGCATGCAGGTGGATATGGGCTCGATGGGAGTACAGGAATAAGATTTTTTACCTATGATGATATGTCATCGGATGATTTTATGAATAGCGGCTTAGATATGGATTCTAGGTATTCAGAAGTAACAGCCCTTAACATTTCTATTTCTTCAGATGTCCAAGATGATTTAAACAAAATAGCAGCGTCTTCTGAACCTGGAGAAGAAAGCAACAATGAAAACATTCAGGACATGATAGCCGTATGTAACGACGATGAGGTATTCAACCAAGGAAATACACAGGATTATATTAACTCGGTCATCACAACTCTGGGAACGGAAAGTCAGTATGCTACAAGAAGAATGGAAAATGAAATGAGCATGGTGAAACAGATAGAATACAATAGACTTTCTATATCGAGTGTTTCTATAGATGAAGAGATGGTCAATATGGTCAAATATCAGCAGTCCTATGTTGCAGCTTCCAAAATGATAAATGTGTGGAAAGAGATATATGAAGTCACAATCAATGAGATAGGAGGATAGTAATATGAGGGTTACAAATAGCATGCTGTCTCAAAATGTAATGTGGAATATCAATAAAAACCTTCAATATATGAATGATCTTAACATTCAAATGGCCACAGGGAAAAAGATACAAAAACCCTCTGATGATCCTGTGTGTGCGGCAAAATCCATGCAGTATAGTACCCATGTATCTCAGATTGAGCAGTATCAAAAAAATGCCGATGATGCTCTGGGATGGATGGAGGTTACAGAAGAAGCTCTAGATGGAATGGGAGATGTAATAATTAGAACAAGGGAACTTGTAGGGCAGGCAGCAAATGAAGGAGGCCTTTCGGAATCGGACTATGAAAAAATAGCCGTTGAAATAGAGCAGTTAGAGAAAGAGCTTATTGATATAGGAAACTACTCCTATGCAGGTAGATATATTTTTGGAGGGTACAATACAGATGATCCACCCTTTGAGGTAGTAGAGACTTCTGTTGGGGAAAAACTAATGTATAACGGCAAATACATGTGCCTTGGAGGACCAGTACCCGGCTCCGTACCTGATGACGAATACCTGCAATTTTATAATGACAATTCAGGCCAAATGCTTTCTGATACTGAAAAAAATCAGGACATAATGTATGATACAGGGCTAAGCAAGCAGGTAGACATTAACGTTGAAGGCTATGAAGTTTTCGGAGATGATGTGAATGGTATTTTTGAAACCTTTCAAAAAATAGAGATGGCCCTTGAAGGGGAAACGGAATATAAGGTAATTAATGATAGTGTGACTCCGCCAGTAGTAGAAACATATCCCCTTGATATGAGTCAGCTATTAGATGATTTAGATGAAAACCTCGATCAAGTTCTTAGTGCAAGAGCAGACCTAGGGGCAAAGATGAGATCTGTAGAACTTACACAACAAAGGCTTAGTAAAGAGTATGTAACTTATACTGGTCTTATGAGCAAGAATGAGGATGTAGATATGGCAGAAGTCGCAATGGAGCTTGCAAGCGCCCAATCCGTATATGAGGCCTCCCTTGCAGCTGGTTCTAAGATTATACTCCCATCCCTTGCGGACTATATCAAATGATGTATTCTAAACTTTAAAGCCCTCTCAGAGTCCACCTTTAAATCCCACAAAAAAACATAATTCACAAGAGTTCCATCAAATTTTAATCACACTTTTTTGATAAGATTAATTATATAGGGTTTTCATAGTAAAACTTAATTTATATATGTACAAATACTCAGCATTTTGGGGAGTTTTGAACGTGTATAAGTTAAGGTCTTTACTTAAATCTCTATATTAGAGATTTAAACGGTAAAAGCTTATTATCACGTTTTGCTCATATCTTTATAGAATTATGATGAAAAGGATGATGATGATGTCATATAAGGTATATGTTGTAGAGGATGAAATAAATTTTAATAAGGTTCTTACATTGTATCTTAAAAATGAGGGATGGAATGTAAAATCCTTCGTAAAAGGAAGAGACGCTATAAATGCTATATACGAATTTCCTCATCTTTGGATTCTTGACGTAAGACTTCCCGATATGAATGGATATGACCTTATACATAAAATCAAGAAAAATAGTAAGGACGTCCCTGTACTATTCATGTCTGCAAACTCTTCAACTTCAGAAAGAGTTTTGGGACTTGAAATGGGAGCAAATGATTTCATTCAAAAACCTTTTTCGCCAAGAGAGCTGATTATAAAAATTCATAGAATTATTGAGTCGATATATGAGAGCCCTTCAACAAATGGACAAGTGAGGGAGTTTAGCTTTCAAAATTATGTAATAGATGAAGTGCAAAGAGTTGTTTTAAAGAACAACAAGATCATAGAACTTACATCAAAGGAATTCGATTTTTTAAGGCTTTTAGCTGAGAATATTGGACATGCTTTGTCTCGTGAACAAATCATAGACTGTATATGGGGATTAAATAGCTACGTAAATGATAGAGTTGTGGATGACCTCATAAGACGATTGAGAAGAAAGCTTCCAAATCTAAGAATAGAGACCATATATGGATATGGTTATAGGGCCTGCGGATAATGTAGGGTAAAGGATGGTGAATAGTATGTATATATCAGGAACGACTAGTTCTTCACGTATGACAGGAATGGTAACGGGTATGGATGTCGATCAGATGGTAAAAGATTTAATGGAAGTGGAAAAACAGCCCCTCGATAAAGCATATCAAGAAAAGCAACTGATGGAATGGAAGATGGATGCATATAGAGAAGTAATAATGGAAGTCAAAGGATTTGAAGACACATATTTCAATTATCTTAACCCTTCAAACAATATGCTGTCACCATCTACTTATATCATATACAATTGTACCTCCAGCAATGAAAATGCAGTAAAAGTATCTGCTGGACCCGATGCAGTAGAAGGAAATCATAGCCTTGAGGTTTTGAATACAGCTACGGCAGCTAACCTTCAGAGCAGTTCAGGAATAAGCAAGGAGATTGAAGGAACATCTCCTCCTGATTTTACCGCAGCCCATGGACAAACCTTTCAAATGGATGTAGATGGAACAACAAAAACTATTGCTATAGATAATTCAATAAATGATGTAAACGATATGCAAACTGCTGTAGATGAGGCATTCGGAAGTAATAAAATAGAAGTAGCCCTTACTACTAGTGGGACTCTGACCTTTAAACCCGTTCCTAACAGCGGTGTACATAACATAACTCTAAGCAGTACACCAGATAATGATGCCCTTAATAGCTTAGGATTTGGAAGTGGGTCTACTCTAAGTAATCGCATTGATACATCAGATAGTCTTGAAGATGTAGCTTCGAGTATGAAAACTCCTTTTAACTTTGATTCAAATGGACAGGTCGTCCTTACAATTAATGATGAAACCTTTGAATTTGATAAAGATACTACCCTAGATCAGATGATGAATGAGATCAACACAAATCCAAATGCCGGTGTCCATATGATGTATGATGAAATTTCAGACAAGTTTATTTTTACTGCTACCCAGACAGGAGCAGGGAATAACATTCAAATAACGGAATCGGGAAGCAGCTTTATGAGTAGCGCAGGGATAAATGATTACACAGCAGGAGAAGATGCAGTAGTAATACTCGATGGAGAAAGGCTTACAAGAAGCGATAATACATTTACTGTGGCAGGCGTAACATATACTGTTCTTACGGAAACAACAGAGCCTGTAAATATGTCAGTATCATTAAATACAGATGCTATCTATGAAAACATAGTGAGCTTTGTAGATGCATACAATCAGCTTATAGATTCACTTTACGGAGAGATATCAGAACCATATGATAGAGAATACCCACCCCTTACTCCAGAGCAGAAAGCAGAAATGAGCGAAGAAGAAATAAGACTTTGGGAAGAAAAGGCTCAAACTGGGCTACTTAGCAATGATCCCATAATAGAGGATATGCTCAGAGATATGAGAGAAGCGCTATATGAGCCTGTAGAAGGCGTATCCATAACTCTTCCCGAGATAGGTATAACTACGGGATCCTATGACCAACATGGCAAGCTGGTTGTAGATGAAGAGAAACTTAAGCAGTCTATTGAGGAAAATCCTCAGGCTGTAATGAGTCTATTTTGCCAGGAATCCTCTTCTTATCCAGGAACGGATGTAAGGCCGTTAGATGGTGAAGAAAGGCAAGTTAGATATGAAGAAGAAGGTATCGCCTATAGAATGTACGACATTATGGAAGATAATGTATCCATATACAGAAATGAAAATGGGCAAAAAGGTGCACTTCTTGAAAAGGTAGGAATGGTCGGAGATTCATCGGAATACGATAATTTCTATTATAGCCAAATAGAAGATTATGAAGAAGAGATAGCAGAGCTTGAGAAAAAAATGATAGAAAAAGAAAATGACTATTACGATCAGTTTGCTGCTATGGAAGTCGCTATCCAGCAGATGAACGCACAGCTTGAGAGTATAATGTCTATGTTTGAATAGGAAGTGATTTTATTGGAGAATAAGCAGATAAAATATAGGGATTTGCTTATACAAAAGCTGACTTTTCTTGAAAAACTTTATGAAAATATAATAATGCAGGAAAAAGCCATAAAACACAAAAATTCAAAGAAATTAATAAACCTCATTGATGAAAGTGGAAATTTTATAGATAGAATCAATAAGATCAACAATCAGATTAACCATATGGATATGGAAGTCTATTACGATGAGAAAAGTTTAAAAATTAGCCAACTAATCAAGTCTAAAACGGAAGAAATATATCTAAGCTATTTTCATAATTACACTAGAACTAAGGAAATGGTGGAGGAATTAAGATCTTGCATAAAAAGAGTAAATCTCGGGAAAAAAGCTATACTAGGAGGATATTTGAAAAGACAGCAGCAGGTTTATGGATACTTTGTAGACAAAAAAGTAGGCAAAAGCTGTGGATACTAAACATAATAACACATGCAGATTGTTGTTATTAACTTGTAAGATGGTGTCTCATAAGAAACCTTTATGAGACACCATCTTTTTATTGTTTTTGAAAGAAAATAACAGTAATTACATATATAAGAGTCATTACATAATTTAATACAATCTTTTAATATTTAACATTATATGACCATAATTATCCCAATGTTTTTCCTTATTCTTAACATAAGAACTAGTTACTAACTAGCAAACAATTACTACTTAGTAAAGAGGCAGTATACTTTCCCGGGATGATGCCTGTTTCAAAAATTTACATTTAAGAAGAAAGGATTCTAAAAAACATATATTTCACGGAGGGATTTACATGAGAATAAATACGAATGTTATGGCACTTAATGCTCACAACCAGCTTACAATGAATAATAGTATGGCAGCAAAATCAATAGAAAAGCTATCTTCAGGCTTTAGAATAAACAGTGCAGCAGATGATGCTGCTGGACTTGCAATATCAGAAAAGATGAGTGCACAAATAAGAGGTCTTGACCAAGCATCAAGAAATGCTCAAGATGGTATCTCTCTTGTTCAGACGGCTGAAGGAGCTCTTACTGAAACAGAAGCAATCCTTCAAAGAATGAGAGAACTATCAATACAGGCATCAAATGATACAAATACAGCAGATGATAGAGAGGCTATGCAGCAAGAGATTGATCAGCTTAGTGAAGAAATCAATAGAATTGCAGATACTACTGAATTCAATAGGAAAAAGCTACTTAACGGAAATGCTGCAAGTATTGCAACCGTTGGAGGTACCAATACTGCCAAGATTGATAGTGCTCAAACGGAAAATGCAGATTTAGCAACTGGATCATACACTCTAGAAGTTAGTGGGACTGCAAATCAAGAGGTTGCTGATATTCTTGATGCAGGGACAGGACTAGCTGCCGGTAATATAACAATAGGTACTGCTGCAGATGCTTCATATGGAAGTTATCAGTTAAAGATAGAAGATGATGCTGATAATTCGGGAATGAAAGTATTAACATTAATAGATAGCTCAACGGGAGAAGAAATAGCTTCACAAAATAATGTCGCTGCTGGTGTTGCTGGAACTACTACCTTAGCAGGAATTGATATTGATAATAGTGCAATAACTGGTAATGGAACAGTTTCATTTGATGTAGAAGGGGATCATACATTCACCTTGAAGGATAGTGCAGGCAATACAGTTGCTACAGAAACTGTAACTGACTATAATAAATCGGAAATAGAAATTGCAGGTGTAGAGGTTGATTTTAATGCAGATCTAACAGATGGTACTGATACAGATATTACTATTACAAATGATTCTCTAACAATGCAGATCGGAGCTAATGCAGGACAAACTATGAATATAGGTATAAATGATATGTCTGCGGATGCTCTTGGTGTTGACGATCTTGATCTTACTACGGCAGATGGCGCAGAAAAAGCCATTACATCACTGGATACTGCTATAAAGTCAGTATCTAGCGAAAGAGCAAAACTTGGAGCTTATCAAAATAGATTAGAGCATACGATTAATAACCTAAGTACATCTTCAGAGAACTTAACCGCTGCAAAATCAAGAATAAAAGATGTAGACATGGCAAAAGAAATGATGGAATTTACAAAGTACAATGTCTTACAGCAATCAGCTCAATCAATGCTTTCTCAAGCAAATCAGCAGCCACAACAAGTGTTACAGCTGTTAAGATAGACAAACAAACCTAAAAGACTCTGGAAACAACTCCAGAGTCTGAGGCTGTTAACAAACCTGAATTTCTGCGTTGTTGCTTCAACCAAGAACCCTTACGTATGTCTATATACGCTGCGGTCTCTTGGCTTCGGCACGCCTTGAACTTCAAGTTTCTTAACAGCCTAACATCTTGTTAACAATCTGAGACTCTGGAAATAACTCCAGAGTCTTCATCCATATCATACTTTATTCATTTTTATCCAGACAGTAGTACCTTTATTTACTTGGCTTTCTATCCCGTATTCAAAACTGTGTATTTCAAGTACATTTTTAACTATAGACATTCCAAGGCCTGTACTGCTTATTTCACCTGATGTATCACCTTTATAGAATCTATCCCAAATATATGGTAAATCCTCTGGTGCGATTCCCTTGCCGGTGTCTATAATATAAAGAGTAACTTCTTCTATATTAGTTTTTGTCTTTATTCTAATAGACCTACCCTCAAAGGAATGATTTATGGCATTGTTTATTAAATTATAGATTACTTGGTATATTTTATCTATATCTGCGTAAATTAAAACATTTGGATCATCTAACTCAGGTATTAGCTTTAAGTCTTTTCTTGAAGAAAGAAAAGAAAGCTTAGCTAGTACATCATTTATTACTTCAGAAAGTCTGAAACTAGAATATAAGGGTGTTGCATAACCTGCTTTTATTTCAGAAAGGGAGAGTATATCTCCTATCATGTTGTTAAGTCTTTTTGATTCATCAATAATTATTCCGAGATATTCATTTCTTTCCTGTTTACTTATATCCATAACTTGCATAAGCTCTGCATAGGAGCTTATAACAGCTATAGGGGTTTTGAGCTCATGGGATGTATTGGAGATTACTTCTTCTCGCAGTTTTTCTATTTGGCCAAGCTTGAAGGCCATATTCTTTATAGCCTTTCCCAAGGTACCAAGTTCATCCTCTGAGTCAATATCCAAATCTACATTTAAATCTCCTTCAGCAATTCTTTCTGAAGTCTCAGTGATTTTAAGTATTGGGACTGTTAAAAATTTTGAGAATAACAGTGCGATAATTGTACCTATTAAAAGAGATAAAAAACTTATTACAGAAAGCTGTTTTTTGAGTATTGCAACAGTCTCTTCAATACGTTCCATAGGTGAGATGAGGAGAATATTCCCTATGATTTTTCCATCTTTTTTAATTGGTACTCCTACAATTATAAAGCTCCTTGATATAATATTACTTCCATCTATTCTTGCCAGAATAAGAGGCTGATCTATTAAAGTTGCTGACTGTATATTTAAGCTTTTATTGAAGTCTGAAAATCTTTTTTCATAGACTTCCCTTAAAATTGTTAGCTCCTTAAAAAAATTTGAAAATAATATGTTACTATCTGAATCAAATATTAAAATATTAGTATCCATTGGAGAAGAAGCAAAATTATTTATTTCATCTATTACGCTTTGAGGAATACTTCCATCCTCTGTATTTTCTAGAAAAAGTGAAACAATCTTTTTGCCTTCCTTTAAAAGCGTGTCTGATCTTTCTTTTATATAGAACTCCTTAAGAAAAACTGCCTGAAAAAGCCATATAACAACTAGTATTAATAGTATAACAGACGTGATACCCAGCCAAAGCTTCTTTCCTATGCTCTTCATTTCAGCGCTCCACCATGAATTGGTATCCTAATCCCCAGACAGTGGATATATAATTTCTGCATTTTCCAAGTTTTGTTCGGAGTTGTTTAATATGGGTATCAACTGTTCTTAAGTCACCTATAAAGTTATATCCCCAGACTCTGTCTAGAATATGATCTCTTGAATGAGCGATCTTAGGATTTCGAGCTAAAAATCGCAGGAGTTCAAATTCCTTTGGTGTAAGGATAAGTTCATTTTCTTCAAGATACACCTTTTTTGATAGATTATTAATTTTTAGATCTCCAATTTTCAAAGTACTTTTTTCATGGCTGTCAGGACTGCGAGATCTTCTAAGCACCGCTTTTACCCGTGCAACCATTTCACTAGGACTGAAAGGCTTTGTTATATAATCATCAATTCCCAGTTCAAAGCCAAGTAACTTCTCGTGTTCCTTTTCTCTTGCTGTAATCATAATAATTGGAATAGAAGAATCATCCTTTATTCTTCTACACACATGCCAGCCATCCATTTCCGGCATGGTTACATCCAAAAGTACAAGGGAATAATTGTACTTGTAAAACTTATCGAGGGCATCCGTGCCACTTGTCGCTTCGTTGATTGAATATCCCGCATTTTCGAGGAATATTCTAATGA
Source organism: Wukongibacter baidiensis (assembly GCF_050888315.1). Classification (NCBI taxonomy): domain Bacteria; kingdom Bacillati; phylum Bacillota; class Clostridia; order Peptostreptococcales; family Caminicellaceae; genus Wukongibacter; species Wukongibacter baidiensis. The sequence continues at coordinate 3,410,404 of NZ_CP138202.1, read as the reverse complement.
TCTTACGAAATTTCGGTTCATCATCAACGACAAGAATTTTTTCTTTCATAAAACCCTCTCCTGTAAATATTTAGTTTTCACCTTCAATTATAGGTTTCGGCAATTTCTAATGAAATTTTTATACTTAGAAATCACTTTATTAAAAATCTTAGCAAAAATATCCATAAATATCAATAGAATATGCTGAACAGTTATGTTCATGAAAGAGGGAGGATATTTTATGTCATACTTTGATTTTAACCCCCTTTTTTTATAAAATATACATAGGAAAACATACTCTTAAAGGGGCACGGCATATATGAAAAATAAAGTTTTAATCATTGAAGATGAAGAGCGAATAAGAAGAGTAATTAAAGACTATCTTGAAGGTGATGACATTACAGTTTATGAAGCAGATGAGGGTATATATGGTTTTGAAATACTAGAAAAAGAAGATATTGATTTAGTAATACTCGATATCATGCTTCCGGGACAAGATGGTTGGGAGATATGCAATGAAATTCGAAAAAATTCTAATGTAATCATCGTTATGTTAACGGCAAAATCAGAAGAAAATGATGAACTCCTTGGCTATGAACTTGGAGCCGATGACTATGTAACTAAGCCCTTTAGCCCCAAAGTATTACGAGCGAAGATATCTGCCTTGCTTAGTAGAATAGATAAGACTAATCACTTGAATGATGAAAAAATAGTTTTCATTAATAAATCGATTAAGATTGATTTATTTTCTCGTAAAGCATTTAAGTTTAGTGAGGAGATAAATCTTACCTCTAAAGAATACGACTTACTAATATATTTCATAAATAATAAAAATATAGCCTTATCTAGAGAACAAATAATTTGCAACGTTTGGGGAATTGATTTTCAAGGACTAGATAGGTCTGTAGATACCACTATAAAGAGACTACGATCGAAAATCGGTAATGAACACCTTCCCATAGAAGCCATTAGAGGTTACGGTTATAGATTTGGGGTGGGAGAATGAAAAAGTGGATATTCATATCTTTTAGTATATTTATCGTTCTTTTTATTCTAACTATTTTTTTCCTTCAGACAACCATATCTGATGAGTATTACTATAGGGAAAAATATAAGAGTATTATCAAAGATTGTGAAGAACTTGAGAAAAAGTATATTACTTTTCAACAAGAAGGAAAACCGGCAAAAGTCGGTGTTGAGTTTGCCAATTATATGCTAAATAGTGGGAACGGAGTAATTTTCTTAGATGAAAATAAGAAAATTATATTCTCACTTTCTGCTAATATAAATTATCCTAGCAAAGAGAATTTTGAGAAAACATTTAATGAGATATTTGGTCATGTAATGCAAGAGGAGGAATCTGGATATTTTATTGAAAATATAAAACATCTTAAGAATGATTATTTATTGGCTATACACCCTTTTAAAGGTGGTGAAAAGCTCATAGTTTTGAGTAGTATCAAGAAAACAAAGGAAGCAATAGAAATCATCAATATATTACTCTTTAAGATTCTAGCTATAAGCAGCATCATTGCTCTTGTAATCATAAATTTTCTTTCAAACACCTTAAGTAAATCAATACTCTTGCTTACTAGAAAAGCTCAAGAGGTTACAGACTTGAAATTTAACGAACCTATTGATGTTAAGGGCCCTAAGGAGATACGATTATTGGGAGACGCCTTTAACTTTCTATCCCATAAGTTAGGGGAAACCATTGACAAGTTGAATAAGGCCAATGTAAAACTTAAGGAAGACATAAATCTAAAGGTTGAACAAGAAAGGATGCGTCGTCAATTTGTTTCCGATGCATCACATGAACTTAAAACTCCTATTACTATAATAAAAAGCTATTCAGAGGCCCTAATGGATGGGGTAGGTGATAAGAGCTACTATTTACAAGGAATAAATGAAGAATCAAACAGAATGGAAAACATGGTTGAAGAACTATTAGAATTATCAAGACTTGAATCTGATACTGTGAGCCTTGTATTTGAGCCAATAATATTAAACAATTTAATCGAGTTTAACATAAAAAAACTTATTGCAATTGCTGATAAATACAATAGAGTTATTAGATTTCACTCTTCTATGGAAGATATAGAAATTGAGGGTGATAGGGACAAAATAGACAGGGTTGTAAAAAATCTGATTATGAACGCATTAGTATACAGTACTGAAGAGTTTATTGATGTTTCATTAACAGTACATGATAAGAAGGTATTGTTATCGGTGTATAACAAAAGTAAGGTTATGCCAAAGGATGAAATTGAAAGGATCTGGGATAGGTTTTACAAAATAGATAAGTCGAGAAATAGAAAAAGAAGTGGAAGTGGATTAGGTTTAGCAATTGTTAAAAATATTGTAGAAAAGCATCATGGTGAATATGGAGTAGAGGCTATAGACGGTGGTTTAAGATTTTGGGTGAAATTAAATATAGGTAGAGATAAGCAACTTCAAGGTTTAATAAATTTCAAAGAAAAAATGTAGAATCGTTCATTATTTTTTCTGAAATTTATTTTGAATCTTAATGTTATTTATCTATAGTTAAAATTTGAACTGTGTCATCAAAATGACACAGTTTTTTTTTATAATATTTAGGAAATTACAAAATGGAGGTTTTTTTAATGAAAGTTGGAAAGCGAATCTTTATATTGTGTATAGGCCTACTCCTGATTATTTCAGGCTGCAGTAATAGAAAAAAGGATATTTCTTCTGTTGAGGTCAATAATCAAGACTTCACTCCCGTAAGGATTGCTGAAGTGATACAAGATAATATATCCGAAAGGGTGAGCTACTCGGGTAAGCTTATTCCTAAGGCAGAACTAAGTATTAATAATAAAATTTTTGGAACCGTAACAAAGATAAATTTTGATGTGGGAGATCCTGTAAAGGCAGGAGATACTTTGTTCGTCATTGATGATAGGGATATAGCAAGCTCTATTGCCGATTTAAAAAATCAAATAAAATCTGCTGAGGTTGCTTTAGAATTACAACAAACAACATATGATCAAAGCAAGGATCAATATGAAAAAAAGAAAGCACTGCTTGAAGTCGGAGCTATTTCGCAGAATGATTTTACAAAGGTAGAAACGGAATATAAGAAAGCAGAAAAACAAATTAAACAGTCAAAACTGAATATTGAACGATTGGAAATTGCTTTGGAGGGTGCTAAAAATAAATTGAGTGACACAATTATAAAAAGCCCCATAACAGGGCTTGTAAATAAAAGACAGATTCAAGAAGGAGAGATAATTGGAAATAATACTTCTGCCTTTGAGATTGTACAATTAGACGAAGTTTTTATTGATGTTCAGGTATCTCAAGAAAGTATATATTTAGTCAAAACCTCTGAAGCCATAGAAGTTCATGTGGATGCTCTTGTAGGTAAGACATTTGATGGAGAGTTTAAATACATAAGTCCAGCGGCCGATGATAAGAACTTAAATTATCAAGCAAGGATCAAGATAGATAATAATGATAAATTGCTGCAACCGGGAATGCTATGTCGAGTATATTTTAATATTTCAAGTAGTAAAAATACTATTCTTGTTACTTCAGAGTCAGTCATAGAAAAAGACGGGAAAAAAGTTGTTTTTATTGTTGGAGATGATGGACTAGCCCATGCGGTTGAAGTGGAAACAGGTATTGAGAACGAAAGATACATAGAAATACTTAAGGGAATAAATGCAGATGATACGATCATTATCAAAGGGCAAGAGTATCTAGAGGATAAGGATCATATTCAAATTGTTGAAGATGAATAAGAGGGTGGTGAAAAAGTGAAAATATCAAATTTATCGATCAAGAGGCCTGTAGCATTAATTTCTATGGTTATCATAATGATTCTGTTCGGGATAGTTGGTCTTACGGCTTTGTCAGTTGATTTATTTCCACCCATGAGTATATCAAAGATATCAGTAAAGACCACCTACTCTGGCGCAGGTCCTAAAGAAGTTGAAGAACTTGTAACAAAGGTTATAGAAAAAGAGGTAAGCTCAGTAAGTAATCTAGAAGACTTAACCTCCTATTCCTATGAGGGTTATTCTCAAATTCTATTGGAATTTACAGATGGAACAGACTTAGATATCGCGGGAAATGATGTTAGAGAGAAGCTTGATAGTATATCGAATAAGCTACCTGATGATGCTTCAAATCCCATTATAAAAAAGGCTGATCCTAATGCCCAACCAATTATTAGAATTGCAGTAGCCGCAAGTAAAAGCAGTGATTTGGAAGAACTGAAAAAGGATATCGAAGATAAAATTGTAACACCTCTGCAAAGAATAGATGGTGTTGCATCCATAGATTTAGTTGGATATCGAGAAAAGGAAATAGAAGTTATTTTAAATCAGGAAAAATTATATGGTTATGATCTAAGTATAAATAATGTAATTCAAGTGCTAAAGACACAAAATATTAGTATGCCTATAGGGAATTTCGAAAGAGGAACAGAAAAACTAAGTTTGAAGGTTGAAGGTGAATTTGAAGATCTTGAAGAGATAAGAAATCTACCAGTACATACTGACTTTAGTGTTATTAAGCTCAAGGATATTGCTACTGTAGAAGAAAAATATAAGGATACCGATAGCTATGCCTTTGCCAATGGAAATCCTTGTATTACTGTATCTATAAAAAAGCAATCGGATGCTAATACGGTAGAACTGGCTTCAAAAATTAATAAGGAATTATCTAGGGTACAAAGAGAAAATCCGGATATGTCCATTATTATCAATAAAGATGATTCCACCACAATTAATTCTTCTATTGATTCGGTAATCAATGCAGGTGTTATAGGTGGAGCCTTGGCAATTGCTATATTATTTATTTTCTTACAAAACTTTAGAAGTACTGTAATCATAGGGGTTGCAATTCCTATATCTATTGTCATCACCTTTGCTTTCATGTATTTCTTTACAGTAGGAATTAATATGATTTCTCTCATGGGTCTTGCCTTAGGTATAGGTATGTTAGTAGACAATGCTATCGTTGTTTTAGAAAATATATATAGATATCGAGCAAATGGATTTTCTATTGCAGAGGCAGCTATGAAGGGAGTTTCAGAAGTTGGAATGGCAATTGTTGCTTCCACCCTAACAAGTATTGCCGTTTTCTTTCCAATCGTATTTATGGATGGATTTGCAGCACAAATTTTTCGTGATATGTCTTTAACGGTTACTTTTTCCCTTATAGCTTCACTATTAGTTGCTTTAACACTTGTTCCTATGATGTGTTCAAAATTATTAAAAAATGGAGCTAAAAAAAATAAAGTTAATATTATTTCAAAGATATTTAGTAAATGGAATAACCTATTTGTTGTTATGGAAAAGAAATATAGAAAAATATTAGAAATCGCATTAAACCATCGTTTTAAAACTACTATTATTTCCTTTATCATTTTAGCTACTACATTATTATTATTTCCAAAGCTAGGCATGGAATTTATGCCTGAAATGGATGAGGGGACCTTCAAAGTCGATGTAAATCTTCCTAATGGTATAGTAGTAGAGGAAACCTTAAAGATAGTTGAAGAGGTTGAACAAAAATTAAAAAATATTGAAGAAATACAAAAACTCTATATTGAAGTTGACGAAAATACCGCTAGTTTAGAAGGATATATTGGTGAGGTAAGTGAAAGAGAGCGAAGCGTTAATCAAGTAGTCGAAGAAGTCAGAAGAGCTATTAAAGGTATACCAGGAGCAGAATTCTCGGTGAATTCTGTAAGTTTAGGTTCGAAGGCAAGTGGCGGTGGTGACAAGCCACTTACAATCCAGGTAACTGGAAATGATTATGATAAGCTAGAGGAAATTTCTAGGGATATTTCAAGGATGGTTAAAAATGTACCTGGGACAAGGGAAGTGACTACATCTCTAGGAGATGGTAGCGAAGTAGGTGTTATTAGAATTAATAGAGACAGGGCATCAAACTATGGATTAACGATATCATCTATAGCAAGCGAACTCAGAAGTGTGGTTAATGGGAATACACCCTCAAGTTATAAAATTAATGACGATGAAGCAGATATAAAGATAATATATGATAACAGTGAAATCAACAGTTTGCAGATTGTAAAAAGCTTACCAATTTCTTCTGCAAACGGTACGAAAATACCTTTAAGTGAGGTCGCAAGTATAACAAAGGAGCAATCACCATCGGAAATAAAAAGAGTAAATCAAACAAGGGTTGTTACTATAGATGCAGCTTTATCCGGTATTGATCTTAACACCGCAAAAAAGGCCATTGAAAACAGCCTTAGTGAATATAATATGCCAGATGAATACAGCTATCAATTTGGTGGTAATGTATCAAGTATGCAAGAGTCTTTTACTAGCTTAGGAGGAGTCTTAATAATAAGTATCGTGTTAATCTACTTTATTATGTCTGCCCAGTTCGAATCCTTTTTTTACCCATTTATCATTATGTTTTCGGTTCCCTATGCCATGACTGGTGGAGTATTTGCACTGTTTGTTTCAGGAACTTCATTGAGCATTGTGGGGTTAATTGGATTTATAATGCTGGTAGGTATTGTTGTTAATAATGCGATTGTACTTATAGAGTATACCAACCAGTTGAGAGATAGTGGGTATGACCGTAATGAAGCATTATTGAAGGCTGGTCCCATTAGATTAAAGCCCATTTTGATGACAACAATGACCACTGTTTTAGGGATGCTACCGATGGCTATAGGTATTGGTCAAGGAGCAGAAATGCAGGCACCTTTAGCAAGAGTTATCGTAGGTGGATTAACCTTGTCAACATTTGTTACTCTAATTATTGTACCTATTAATTATGCAATTTTAGACGATATTTTAAAGAGAACTAAGAAGAAATCCAATACTGTGGGGGAGAAATAACCTCTTGCCACTTTTGAAAACTAGTTTAATAAAAACCTTAGCTGAGTGTAATACAAAGCTAAGGTTTTAATCTTTTGCAACATGGTGTGTGAATCTATTTTGATACTAGACATTGATAGGGGAGAATTGGTTACTTTACATATTGAATTCAATGCAAGCTCAGAAGAAGCTGAACATATGATTGAAAACCTAACTAAACAAACTAGTCGATTTAAAGTAATATGTATAAGAGCTAATAAAACTATGACGTAATAAGAGCATATAAAGAAACACCTCATAGGTATTAAAGCAGGAGAATCATAGATTGAATTGACTTTCCTTTTTTTAAATGCTTATGAGAGACTTTGTCCTAAGCTGTTGCTGTACAAGAACAATATATCTATCCAATTCTTGACTTATTCTTACTACTTCATCAGTATGTCCATGTGTTAAATATGTTTTATTTAGTTTTAATCGAAGATTATATATTGTATTACTAATTTCCCGTTGTGAAAAACTATTTTTATCCTGCACTTTTCCACCCCATTTTCACTTAAAACAACAAAGTTTTACAAACTAAAACAGTTGTTTTTTTTCTTTATTTATATTATACTCCATATATGGACTATATTCAACATATTGACTAAATTTTACAATTTTTTTTATGGAGGTAGGTACATGATTAGCTATGAGCCTTTATGGAAAACAATGAAGGAGAAAGGTGTTACAACGTACACTTTAATTAAGAAACACAATTTTAGCAGCCATACTGTCCATCGTTTGAGGCGCAATAGTGGTATTTCCACAGCCTTAATAAATGATTTGTGCTCTGTCTTAAATTGTAAAATAGATGATATTCTTGTATATATTCCAGATAAGAAGTGATCAGAAGTTCTATTGGAGCACTTATTTTAAATGGATACAATGCTATGGATTAGATAAAGAGTTTACAAAGATGGGTCTATGAAAACTAATATACATATAGTTATCATAGGCCCTTTTTATATTGAAAAGTTTTCCATATTAGAATAAAATGTATTAGAACGGTAAAATATGATTCGGAAAGTATATAGTTACAATAATAATGGTTTAACGTGGCGAGCGGAAAAATGAGTATTATTAAGGAGGGAAAAGAATAGGTACAAAGGATTATGAAAAAAATATATTGGTATTTTATCTGTACCAAAGTTTTGGGGTTAGGCTTATAGCTCCTATAGCTGTCTTATTTTTATTAAACAAAGGACTTAGCTATACGCAGATAATGTTACTGCAATCAATCTGCGCCATGAGTATATCTTTATTGGAGGTACCAACTGGAGTTGTAGCAGACTTGATTGGAAGAAGGTTCAGTCTTATGATGTCAAGCGTTATGTTTATCATAGGATTGATAACCTATGTGCTGACATATAATTTTTATGTGTTTATAATTGCTGAAATAATGTTTGCGCTTGGCTTATGTTTTAAGTCAGGAGCCGATAGTGCACTTTTGTATGATTCACTTAAGGAGATAGGCAGAACCGGTGAGTATGCCAAAGTTCAAGGTAGGGCACAATCCTATGCTTTGATGGTGCAGACAATAGGTTCAGTAGCAGTAGGCTATTTATACAGCATGAACGTGAATTTACCGTATATTATATCGGTAGGCTTACTTGCTATCTCTGGGGTTATAACATTATTTTTTAAAGAAGTTAGTGCATATAAACGTGGAGAGCGGCCTAGTTACTTCAATCAAGTGAGGGAAAGTGCCATCTATGCAGTTAATCACCAAAAGGTTAGAGCGATTATAATTTTTTCAGTTTTCATCTATGTGTTTTGGCGCATTGGTTTCTGGTACTATCAGCCATATATGAAGGCTGTAAATATTGATGTTAAATACTTTGGTATTTTGTTTGCAATATTTAATCTAATGGCGGCCATTAGTTCTTGGAAAGCGAATTCAATAATTAAGCTAAGTAAGAATAAGCCCCTCATTATATTAAGTATGCTATTTGTAAGTTCGTTTTTATTAATAGGAATGACAAGATTTTTTATAGGTGCACTTTTTATAATACCTCAGGAGATGGCTAGGGGAATAAGGCGACCTATAATTTTAAAGTATATCAATGAGAATATACCATCTAATAAAAGAGCTACGATTATTTCTTTTAAAAGCCTTGCTGAGAACCTTGTTGTTGCGATAGCATATCCCTTTATTGGGATGATGATAGATAATGTGGATATTGTATATTTACATGTTTATACGGGTGTTGTTATGCTTTTAGGAACCGTTGGATTGTATATATATTTGAATAAATCTATAGGAACTTCTAAAGTCTCTCATTCGTATGATATATGATTTTATGGTTTGATAAGATAGTAAAAGAATGCCATCTAAGTAGTATCAATCAAAAAAGGCAATTGTCAACCGAACAGTTGCCTTTTTTGAATACCGTAGATATCTAGAAAGTTTTTTGTTGTTAGTTATTATATATAACCAACTTCAAGGTGAAAAATATTCATTGAAAAAATGTTGAAGCTTTCATTATTTTCTGCTGAATATTTTTAGTTTTAAGGTTGGATATCTATAATAGGAGTTTCATTTAATATTTCCTGAGGCAGAGTTTTCAATGCTTCTATCAATATGTCTCTAGCTGTGTAACCATTTTGCCATGGAGGAGTAATAATATTTCTCCATTCCTTACTTCCTTTTTTATTATGAAATAAACCAAACATATGTTGGAGTGCACTATATCCATGCCAATTTCCTCTATCTTCAACTTTTTCTACGTAGGGAATCATTCTTTCTATGATTTCCCTTCTCGTTATATTATGAATTTGTCCATCGTCAAAAACCTTATCTACCTTGGATAACATAAATGGATCCTTATAAGCAATACGTCCAATCATTACTCCATCAACATATTTTAAGTGTTTCTCGATTTCAGATAGGGTTTTTATTCCGCCATTTATTTCAATATTTAAATCTCTATAATTTTTCTTTAACTTATATACATCTTCATAACGAAGAGGTGGAATTTCTCTGTTTTCCTTTGGATTCAGTCCTGCTAATATTGCAATACGAGCATGGATCGTAAACCGGTCTACACCAGCCTTAGAAACAATCTTTATGAAATTTTCCATATCTTCATACCTATCAAAAAGGGTTTTGTTAAATGATAATGGAAGAATATTTTTTCCATCGATTCCTATTCTATGTTTTACTGTGATAGGTTTCTTTGTAGCCTTTCTTATTGATGAAACCATCTCAGCAACAAGCTCGGGATAAGCCATGAGAACAGCTCCCATACAATGACCTGAAACCTTGTCAGAAGGACAGCCAACGTTTAGATTAATTTCATCGTAATCCCAGTCTTCGGCAATTTTTACAGCTTCATAGACTTCTTTTGGATCAGATCCAGCAATTTGTAAAGCCAATGGTTTTTCAAAGGAATCAAAATCCAATATCTTCCTTCTATCGCCATGTTTAATGGCATAGGTTGATATCATCTCTGTATATAAAAGAGATTTTTTTGTGATAATTCGGCAAAAGTATCTAAAGTGCTTAACAGTCTTATCAACCATTGGAGCGATACTAACACTAGGAGTTTTTATTTTTGATATATAGTTGTCCATAAACTTCCTCCTACTATTTTGAAGTACTTATATTTATTATTTCAAATTAGTTAATAAAAATTAATATTAATCTCTGTTTAAAAGGATATAAAAATAATAGGCTTCTTATCAATAAAGGAGTGGTAAAAATTTCATAGCAAAATATCTGTTATCCACATGGAAATAGTGCAATATAATAATCTTAATGGAGGGAAAGAAATGAAAAAAAAATTATATATTGATGGAATGTGTTGTTGTAAGTGTCCAGAGCATATTAGAGAGGGATTAGAAAAGATTGAAGAGATAAAGGCTATAGAAGTAGACTCAATAAATAATACAGCTACTATAGAGTTATCACAGAACATTGATGACCAGATACTAAAGGATGCTGTAAAAGCAGCGGGGCATTATAGCATTATTAAAATTGAAAACATGTAATCAGAAATTTTGAACTTGAGTGTTTTAAAGTGAATATGAAGAATCCACAATTTTAACAAAATCATACTAAAATTGTGGATTCTTTTATAGTTTATGAAAAGATATACACAAATAAATTCGCGCTTGTCAACAGCCTTTCAGCTAGATATTCTTGTCCTTTACTTATGTAAAATCTCTACATTTTTAATTGTTGTAAGAATGATATGAATCTTTATTGCAATATATAACTGGGAATAGAACTCGATGTTTTTATCTTCCATATCAAGAATTTGCTTTATCTTTGTTATTCTATATCTAATTGTATTCTCATGTTGAAACATAGCATTAGCAATTTTCTTGTAATCACCATCATTAGCAATAAACTTTATTGCGGTCTCTAAAAGATCAGAGTTATACTTTTCATCATATTTTTTTAATGGTAATATTATTTTGTTGTAGAACTCCTCTAATTCGACTTTGTCAGTTAAAAGAGCTAGTAGTTTATATATGCCTAACTCTTTATAATAGACTATATTCCTATTAAAGATTTCTGAAAAATTACAAGATACCAAGGATTCGATTATACAATTTCTTAGTTTACCAAGCTTATTATAGGTGTTACTGATACCGATAATAGATTCTTCATGTATAGACCTAAACTGTTTAATAATTGAATTGAATTGGTTATTTATATGTTTCTTATTATTCTTATCAAAACTCAAAATAATCAAGATTCCATTTCTGTATTTCAAAGCTGAATAGTATTTTATTGAGTTAATATCTTCTATGAAATAATGGTTCTTTCTATCATAAGGGAAATCTTTAATATATATTGTGGCTATATTTTCTATGAAATTATTATTTATTTCATAAGCTATTCTCTCTATCTGATTTTCGTCCTTTTCTAGGTTTAAAATATTATCTATCTTCATTTCGTTAATGGTATCTTCTTTATTCTGTATTATAACTTCCATAATATCTCTAATAATATCAGCATAGGGAATATCCATGTCAATCAAAAAAATTGGATATGAATTTTCATTGGCAACATCTACTACTTCCTTAGGGAGCTTATCAATATATTGATTTAATATACATATTCCACTAGATTTTGATTGTACTAAAAATTTAACCATTTTAACCATATCATCAACGCTATCTTTCACAACGAAAAAATTAGAAATAAAGAAATCACCTTGAACAACAATATTGTTATCTAAGAGTTCTTCGTCAACGGGGCAGTCAATAACACTAACTCTTTTAATTATCTTATTTAAACCTGTCTCTCCTGCAATCCCTTCTACACTTTTAAAAATGTCCAATTTTAAAATTTTTTTAACTGTAACAGGCATTTAAAATTCCTCCACAAAAGTAATTAAATTTTCTATGAATAATCCGGGTTAAGTTATATATTTCTCTTACTATAATAATTATCCTTTAAATAATAGCCATATTTTATAAGTTGATTTTAACAAAATTAAAGAAATTAAAAAAAACAAATAATTTGCGAAATCTTATTAAGGCTTAGAGACAAGCGTAAACTCTTACACACCTATGAACCTTTAGATTTTCATGAGATAATCTCTTTGTGAGGAGGTTAGAAATGGGAATTAAAAGATTTAGGGGGCTGTCTCATAAGGATTTTTTTATGAGCTCAGCCCCTGGGTGTTTCAGAATGAGTAAAGTTCAAGGTTTTGAAATTTCAACGGTTTGGCTAGTACTAACGTACGTGCCAAGTCGGTGAACATTTCAAATAACGCAGAAATTTGCCATTATGAGACACCCTCCTTTTACTAAATCATACCTAATGCCTCATATATAAATGCTAAAGCTATTACAAATGGCAATGATAATACTGTTCTAATAACATAAAACTTAATAATATCGAGTACATTAAAGCCCATTTTTGTTCTTAGTAAAGCAATTCCTGTTTCAGATAGGAATACGAGTTGAGTAAATGAAAGTACCCCTATAATAAATTTTGCTTTAACACTAGCAGCACCCATGATGAAAATTGTTGGTAAGTACATATCAAATAAACCTGCGATTGTACCAGTTGCCATACTAAGTGAAGTTTCAGCTGTGAAGCCTAACATTTCATATAAGGGAACTATTGGTTTAGTCACTATAGCAAAGAATGGGGTATGTTCAGCAATTACTAATCCTATTGTACCAGCAGAAATTATAACCGGTAGTAATCCAACATATAACATAACCCCAATTTTCCAGCTGGCTTTAAAAGCTTCAATAGTATCTGTTTCATGTGACTTTCGTGACGCAAGTTCTATGCCTCGCTGAAAGGCATTTCCTGGAAGTTGAGGTATTTCTTTAGGTTCAGAACAATATGAGTCGTCCCACTTTTTGTACGGCATTCGAGCCATTAGAATACCAACTATTACCGTAACTAAAGCTATCGTACCATAGAATAATGCAAAATTATCTGTAAATCCAAGATTAATACCTACAACGATTGCAAATCCTAACCCTATAACGGAGAAGTTCGTTGCGATAATTGCTGCTTCTTTTTTATTATAATAGCCCTCTCGATAAAGTTTATCAGTTACAACTATTCCAATTGTACCATCTCCTAGAAAAGAAGTAATTGCGTCTACGGCTGAGTATCCCGGTACCCTAAACAACTTTCTCATAACAGGGTGTAAAAACTCACCAATAAATTCTATCAATCCAAAGTCTACTAAGAAAGGTAAAAATAAGACCCCTGTCACCATAGTTACGAGCATCGTTCGTCCCAGACCAGTCAATACACCACCTGTAAACTCTCCGAAGAAGATGGCGCCAAATTGAGTTCCAAGCCCAATTTGATAGTGTGTACATAAAAAGATAATTGCACCGAATATTCTAAAAAACTTAGCATAAGGACCACACTTAAATACTTGATTTAAAAATTGATTTTTTGATTCATAAAAAGAAAAGATAACTGTACCCACTATGATCGTTAAGAAGACAAATGTTGCAAACCACATTGCATAATTGTAAATGGATGGTGAAAGAACAAAATTAATTGCATGTGCGATTAAACTTTGACTAACTCCATTGATGTTGAAATTAAATAACATCGGCGTTAAGTAAAATATAAAAGCTGAGATAGACATGATAATAAATTTAGTATACTTACCATTTTTCGAATGGCTCATTATAGTTGATTCATTCATTTTTTTGTTTGAATTGTCCATAAGATACCCCTTTCTATTTTTAGACTAAAATTCACAGGGAGTAAATTTTCGCCTAAGAAAACCCTAATTAGATATGGTATTAAAGATAGTAATAATATATTAGTGTTTACTAACTAAATCATTTACAGATGGGTATTTAACCGGTTAAAAACGTAGAAATAATATTTTGTAATAAGAGTATATAATATGAAGTATTTTCAAACATTATAATTTTTATAAAAATAGGAAAAAATATTTGGATTTTTTTAAATTGTCAAACTATTGATGGGGGCTAGTACAAGAAAAGATGGAAGAGTGGAGTACTCCGACCTTTTTATCCAAGTATCCCCACTGTCTGAAAGAAAGGAACAAACCTTCTACTATCCCATTTTAATGATGTTTGGACATAACCTAAACCATCAGCATTATATCTACCGGCTATTTGCTGCAATGCATATAATTCATAGGTTCCATCTCTTTGAAAATCTATAGGATATAATCCACCTAAAGGATTGACCCATCCTTCTATAGGCTTTTTAAGCTTTCCATTTTGATCATATATTTCTGATAAATATTCTTCACCTTTGTACTTAATGTCTATTATATATTTTTTTGTATCATTTTTTCTTTTAATCTCAACCTCGTAATAATTCTTATAAATGACATCGTACTTGTATTCCTCATTAAACTTTTCAAAATCAAAGATCTCCTTTGGTATATCATCTATAAAAGAATATATATAATAAAATGCGTAACCTCCGCTTCCCCCAGAATCAATACTAATTAAGATATCGCTCACCTTGTCGCCAGTAAAATCGCCTAAAAATATTGTTGGATTATATCCTGCATTTTCCTTTAAGGGAATTCTAGTAAAAGCATTTGTTTTTCCATCCTGAATTATTAGTGTTATATTTTCTGTAAAGGGACTCTCTGATGCAGTCACTTTTTGACCAATTAGATATATACTATCTGTAACTCCATCACTGGTAACATCACCCTGTTTAAAATCTAATATATAGATATCGTTATTTTGAATTTGATTCCTAAAATAAGGTGGATAGTAGTACATTTTCTCATCTCCTTACAAAACGTAGGTAGTAGTATATTATGAGATGAAAGACCATGCTGTGACTGCATATCGTATACTTAAATCTTAGCCATAGCAAAATAAAAAGAGGCCTCCTCATAACAGTACATTATGAGTGCAGCCCCATGGTGTTTCAGAAATTCGTTATTGTAAGATATTTTCTTTAGGTAAGTGATTTTACAAAGGATACATTACCGTCCTTTACTATTTCCTCAAATCCCATTTTCTTAAGATATTTAATATGCTCATCATTTGATGAAAAGCTTATGAACTTAGAGTACCCCATATTTAAGAAATATTCCCTTCTATTTTCATAAATATAGTTTCCTATTTTGAAATCTCTATATTCTGGGATAACAAAATCAAGATCTACTCTTAGAGTACTTTCATCGTGCTTTGTGCCTATAAAAACTCCAGCTGGTACCATGTTCCTTAAAATGTAAAAGCTTACATCGGAATTATTGATATCAAACCGTGACCTATTAGCATATTCTTCTAGCCCTTTCTTATAAAAATCTAAAAAGTAGTTAAAGTACGGAGATCTACCCTCGATAGGAAGGATATTAAAGTACTCCTTAGAGCTATATATCTTTACAAGATAGTATACGTTAATAGCAACGATACCTAGATTCATAAATCCAACCGGTAATGCCCCAATTAGAAAACCATACAAACAAAACAAACCAGATCCTATTAAATTGATCCATCTTAGCTTTAGGATGGAGCTCATTAATAGGGATATTAATACAATAAGTGAAGCTAAATAGCCTAACCATTCTAACCAACTACTATTCATTTAAATAACACCTCTGAAAATTGATATGAATTATTATACCACAATACTCAAATCTTAAACATGGTAGAGGAATAAGTTGAAATTTTGTGATAATTAGCCGCTTCTATCGATTGTGCACAATATGATTTGAGGCACACCTTGTTAATAAGATGAGTATAATAAACTATACAAACTACAACGGGAGGAGATTATTAATGTCTATTTTTAACATTCCACCAGATGAATTTGCGTTAATAGCAGCTCTTCTTGGTGTAGGGATAGCTAATAAGTTGGATGCTAATGAACAAAACTCCATAGGTAACTTTCTTGAATCAGTGGGTCAAACAATATTGACCATAAGTGCCCAGGAACAACTACAACAGTCATTGATAGAAAAGGAAAAGCAGAACGAGCAGCTAAAGCTGCAGATTGAAATAATGGAAAAGCAAATGGAACTTCTTAAGAAGCAAGTAGAGGATTAGTTTTTTCAAACAAGCTATTACAATTGTTGTGTTTAAAACTAGGACAAGTTTTGCTTTTAAACTTATACTTTCCTAGTTTTGTCACATCTTTAGATTATTTTCATATTGTAGTAGTGAAGGGAGAAAAGAGCTATGTATTATTATCCATACAATTATATGTTAATGAGATCGTGGTATAGGAATACACCAGCAGATTCCTATATAAGAGTACTAAACGCTTCACCTAATACACCGTCCGTAGATATCTATGCAAATGGCAATCTTATTATCAAGGATCTTGGCTACAAAGAATTTTCAAAATATCTACCCGTTGCTGCTGGTAACTATAATATTAAGATTTACCCTACTGGTCAGAGAGAGAAGCCTATTCTGGATAGCGATATATACATTCCACAAGGAACGGCTTTCAATGTAACGATGATTGGAGAAGCTCCAAATGTAAGTCTATATCCTATTCCTGAACCAACCACTGCACAAGATTTTGGAAGACCATGTATAAGATTTGTTAACCTATCACCAAATGCACAAAATGTGGATGTAACTCTATCAGATGGAAGAAAAATATTTACTAATGTTGGTTACAAAAACTTTACCGATTATGCTTGTATGCCTACTGGAACTTATACATTCCAAGTTCGTCCTGCGGGATCAGACGAAGTGCTAGTAACTATTCCAAATGTTACTCTCATGACAAATAACTATTATACGATTTATGGAGTTGGGCTAGAAGGGGGATCTCCTCCTTTACAGGCAATAGTGGCTACAGAGCCGAGGTAACATTTTCACCGAAAGCAATATAATAATTATACTGATTTTTGGCTAGATCAATTGGTTTAGGATATAATAGATTTATATTCTGAATTAATTGATCTAGCCTTTTATTTTTAATTCATCATCGCAACTTATTAGAAGAATAAAAAAGTACAGAAGTTTTTGTTAAATAACATATAAAGATATTGAAAAAATTACTAAAAAGTGATAAGATGTTTTTACGAATGGATTCGTAAAAAATGAAAGGAAGGTTCGATGGCAAAGGTAACTGAGGAAGAAAAAGTTTACACTCGGAAAAAGATTCTAGAAGTAAGTAAGAAAATTTTTCGTGAAAATGGACTTGAAAATACTTCAATGAAGCAGATTGCGAAGGAAGCAGGAATCGGAACTAGCACCATATATGGCTATTTCCAATCTAAATTTCATTTGCTAACAGCTACTTTCTGTGAGGATATAAATGAACTGTATATCATAGAAAATGCAATGGAAAATATCGATGAAGCTGACTTGATCAAGATTATTATTGATTACTTTATCTTTAAAATGAAGTATGTGATTAACTTAAATAAAGATATTGTAAGGGAATTTTTTCTGTTATTTTTATTCCAGAAAGTTTCCACTAAAGTTTATAAGGAGATCATAGGAGAAAGAAGAAAATCTCTCAATCAGATACAAAAATTATTGGAAAGGTATGAGAGTCATCGATCTTTTAAAATAAATTTTGATAAAAAACAAATGGTTACTTGTATAGGTAACTTAATGCACATGCATTTTATTGAATTTATTACAAAAGAAAAAAGCCAAGAAGATACTATAGCTGAGTTTACAAGTGATTTAGAAATCCTCTTCCAAGGGAAAATATAAATTTTCTTTATGTGTTTCAAGCAAGCTTTTGCTTAAAATCCTCAAGGAAGATTTTGTTACAATTAATCCGAATGGGTTCTTTTTAAATGTCATTAATCCGAATCGATTCTTTTTACAATATTGTTAATGCGAATGAATTCTTAAAAAGTTCTATTGAGAAAGGAGATAGATTTACATGAAAAGATTTTTAGTAGTATTACTAATAATGAGCATGATATTTACACTTGCAGCATGCTCAAGGGCTGAAGAAACCGTAGTAGAAGAAAAAGCAAAGGCAGTTAAGGTGAGGGATATAAAGGAAGGAGAAAACCCTGTAACACTAAGCTACATAGGTACGATTAATTCAAAGGATATGATTAAATACAGTTTTAAGTCAGGTGAAAAATTGGGAAGTGTTTTTGTAGAAAAGGGAGATAAGGTTAAGAAGGGAGATAAGTTAGCACAGCTTAATATGCAGGATTTGAATTTTCAACTTTCTGCAGCAAAATCGAATTTAGATGCGGCTCAGCTTAATATTAAAAAAGCAAGTGATGCACTTAGCTATGATAAGGATTTGTTTAACAAAATGGATAACCTGTATAAAGAAGGAAGTATATCAAAGGATCAATATGATCAAACAAAATTAAAAATGGATACTTCAAAGACAACATATAATCAAGCTAAGTCTCAATATGATGCTGCAAAGACTGATTATGAGCATAAAATGAGCTTAGTAAAGGATGCCACTATATATGCTAGCCAAGATGGGAGCATAGTAGAGATTTCCTATGAAGTAGGAGAGCGAGTTCCTAAAGAAACCCCAGTTGTGATAGCTAGAAGTGCTAGTCAGATAGTAAATGCAGGGATAGCTCAGAGGGATCTTAAAAAGATAGGACTTGGCACAGAGGTAACTGTTGATGTTGATGGTGAAAAAGCTATAGGTACCGTAACTAATATAGCAGAAGCACCGGACGAAGCTACAAGAACATACAATGCCGAAGTCACTATTGAAGATAAAAGCTTTAGGTTAGGTTCAATTACAAAGTTAGAATTCAATATCGGAAAAGAAAGTGGAATATGGGTTCCTATTTCAGCTATTATGTCCGACGGAGAAGACTATGTATATGTTGTAGAAGAAGACAGAGCATTTAAAAGGATAGTTGAACTTGAAAAGCTATACGAAGATACTGTTATGGTAAAGGGAATAAATCCTGGAGAATTACTTGTTGTAAGTGGGATGAAGAATCTAAATGACGGCTCTAAGGTAAGCATTAGTGAGTAAAGGGGGAAGCTCAAATGAATAATCTAATAAAGATACTAATAGATAAAAGAAAAGTTACCCTATTTCTAGCTATAATAATTGCTTTTTTAGGAGCCTATGCTTACTATGTTTTACCTAGACAGGAGAGCCCCGATGTATCATTTCCCATTGCTTTAATTATAACTCCATACCCAGGAGCGTCGGCTAAGGATGTTAATGATTTAGTGACAGAGAAGATAGAGGATGAACTTTACGAATTAGATGGATACGACTATACCGATTCAACATCTAAGGAAGGTCTATCTATTGTAATGGTTGCCTTTGAAAACAATGTAGATGCAGATAAGGCAATGCAGGATGTAAGAAATGCCGTGGCCGATGCAAAGAGTGAACTACCAAGTGGTGCGATGGATAGTCAAATAGATACGGACTTAATTTCAACGGCAGGAATTATAATAAGCTTATCAGGGGATAACTACAGCTACGAGCAGCTAGCGTCCTTTGGAGAGCAGTTTAAGGATAATCTAGCTGATATTCCTGGAATATCAAAGTTTGATATTGAAGGTGAGCTTGATAAGGAAGTAAAGGTCGATATTGATACGGCAAGATTAAATCAGCTTGGAGTATCTCTAGAGGATTTATATAATATACTTCAAGCTCAAAATATTGAGATACCATCTGGAGACATAGAAACAGCAAGTGGAAAGATAAAGGTAAAGACTCCTGGAATATATACATCATTAGATGATATAAGAAACACTATTATAGGGGTATCGCCTCAGACGGGAGTTGTTACAAGACTTTCTGATGTTGCAGATGTATATATGGGGCTTGAGGAAGGTGTAGAAAAATATAAGCAAAATAGTAAAAATGCAGTTCTTTTAACGGGCTACTTCCAAGAGGGTAAAAACGTAGTTATAGTAGGTAAGGATGTTAGAAAGGCCCTTGATGAAGTAAAAGCTAGTCTTCCAAAAGACCTTATAGTGGAGGAAGTTATATATCAGCCCGACGATGTAAGTAAGTCAGTAAATGACTTTATGATAAACCTAATTGAAGGTGTAATCTTTGTTGTTGTGGTAGTATTTTTAGGTATGGGACTTAGAAACGCAGTAGTAGTTTCTGCGGCTATACCACTATCGATACTTATCACTTTTGGAGTGATGTACCTATCGGGCATATATATACACCAAATGTCCTTAACGGCACTGATAGTAGCCCTTGGGGTTCTAGTGGATAATGCCATAGTTATAAGTGACACTATTCAAGTGAGGATAGATAAAGGAGAGTCAAGGAGTGAGGCTGCCTTTAAGGGAACAAGCATGTCAGCTGTCCCTATATTTACGGCCACACTTACGACTGTTGCGGCCTTTTCACCACTTTTAGGGCTCCCGGGAGCAGCTGGAGAGTTTTTAGGGGCGATACCGCAGGTATTGATAATATCAATAATTGCTGCATATGTAGTTGCTATGTTTATAACACCAGCTATGTCAGCAGTATTCTTCAAAAAGAGTAAAAAGAAGAGCGAGAAAGAAGGGTTCTTAAGAAAGTTCTTCAAGAATACCTTAAGATTAGGATTAAAAAGGAAGCTTGTAACCACTATAGCAGTCTTTGTAGTTCTAGTTGTAGTTATGCAGGTTGTAATGCCAATGCTTCCATCGCAGTTTTTCCCCTTTGCTGATAAAAATATATTCTATATAGAAATGGAAACAGAGATCTCGGGGGATATGGATGCAACGGAAAGGCTTTCCGATGAAGTGGTAGAGCTTCTATCAGGGGAGCCAGAGATAACAAGTTATACAGTAGCGGTAGGAAATGGTGTACCGAAATATTATGTTTCTGTGCCAACAGCAACACCATCCCAGGATTATGCTCAAATGGTGTGTAAATTTGAGCTTGGGGATAAGAAAAACAGAAGATTTAATGGAAATGAAGAATTTGCGGAGCATATACAAAAACTTCTTGATGAGAATATTGCTGGAGGGAAATGTACTGTAAATCTACTTCAATTGGCAAAACCAGGATCAAAGGTAGTAATCAAAGTTTCTGGAAAGAACATCGACCGTTTAATTGAGGTATCTAGTGAGATAAAGAATGCATTAAGAGAAATCCCTGGTACTACCAATATAAGAGATAACATGAGGGATAGAACATATCAATATGAATTAAACGTAGATGAAGACAAGGCGATGAACTTAGGGATAACTAAGTATGATGTACAAAGACAGATTAATATAGCTCTATATGGGGCTAAACCTTCGGTGTATAGAAGGGATGGTAATGAATATAGCATACTTGTAAAGAGCGATATAAAGAGTATTAATGAACTTGAAAATATAGAGATAAAATCGTCGATGACGGGTAATAAAATACCCCTTAAGCAATTTGCTACTATAGATTTTGGATCTAAGCTTGATGCTATAAAAAGGTATGATAGAAAGCAGACTATAACCGTGGAAGCCGATAATCTTCCAACGGGAGATCCGGTGTTTATTGAAAACAAATTTGAAAATGAATTTTTACCAAAGATAAATACAGCAGGAGTAAAGATTGATTTCGATGGTGAAAGAGAGCAGATAGGAGAAAACTTTAGTATAGTTGGAATACTAGCGATATTTGCTATATTTATAATATATGTAATCCTAGTAGTTCAGTTTAACTCCTTTATTCAGCCAATTGTCATAATGGTGACCATACCGCTATCATTAATTGGTGCTATACCTGGATTATATCTATTTAATCAACCACTATCACTTACGGCCTTCCTAGGGATTATAGCGTTGATAGGTCTTGTTGTTAAAAATGGTATACTTCTTATCGAGTATATAAACGATGCAAGAAAAGAAGGCTACGAAATAGATGAGGCTTGTGTAGATGCAGTAGGAAAGAGATTTAATGCTATAATCCTTAGTGCAGGAACAACTATAATGGGACTTTTACCACTTGCTATTGCAGGAGGAAGTTTATTTGCACCTATGGCAGTATCACTAATGTCAGGGCTTTTAGTATCAACATTCTTAACGATGGTTGTAATACCTGTTATATATAGCTTGATTGAAACCTTTATTGAGAAAAGAGGCGGTAAAAGAACGGCTAGGAAAAACGAACCGTTGATACAAGAATAATTGATAAATCATTATTTAAGTTGCTTTTTAAAGAAAGTTGTTTTGCTTTCTGACTTGGAGGGAGTTAATTGGACCAAAGAGCTATAGCAAAGGCTATTGAGTTGATGATAATACTTCGTGATATTGAAGAAAAGATTCATGATATTGAGGATGAAGTTAGTATATCTAATAGTGATAGTATGATATAAAGTATGTATAGGTTCTTTAATGAAGTTAAATAGGAAATTGTTTAAGAAAGAGTTAAGGTTATAGATTGCTTGACTCTTTCTTTTTGCGCTTTAGAGTGTAAAATAAAAGAAATACTTGAATATTCAACAAAACTTTGTTAAGATGAATTTACTTGAACTTTCAAGTAAATTTGGAGGTAGGATATGGATTATTTAATTCTAAGAGAGATTGGTATGATTGCTAGATGCTTTCAATCAATTAGTGATACTGAGTTTAGAGAAGTAAACTTGGAGAAGGGACAATATTTATTTCTAGTAAGAATATGTGAAAACCCAGGAATTAATCAAGAAACTCTATCAAATATGCTAAAGGTAGATAGAACAAGAACAGCAAAGGCAGTTAAAAAGTTAGTTGAAAAGGACTATATCATTAAAAAGCATAGCGAAAAGGATAAAAGAGCCTTTGAGCTGTATCCTGCAAAAAAGGCAGTAGAAATTTATTCATTTCTTAGAAAAGAAGAAAACTTTTCTGCTGACACAGCATTAAGCGGATTTAGCGATGAAGAGAAAGAACTTGTATGTAGCTTGCTAAAAAGAATGAGGACCAATATTGAGAAGGATTGGATGGCAGTTAAAAGAGGAAATAAGCGAAGCTATTTAACCGAATAAAAGGAGGTAAGGACATTGAAGTGGGAGATAAAGAAATTTAGAGAATTAAAATTGGAAGAACTATATGAGATTTTAAAAATAAGAAATACAGTCTTTGTCATAGAACAGGAATGTATTTATCAAGATGTGGATGATAAAGATAAAGAGGCATATCATTTATTTGCTATGGAAGATGATAAAGTAGTTGCATATTTAAGAATTTTAGGAAGAGGAATATCCTATAATGAAGCGTCAATAGGAAGAGTTTTAATTGATAATAATTACCGTGGTAAAGGGTTAGCTAGAGAGCTTATGTTAAAGGCTATAAGCTTTGTAGAAAGTGATTTGAATGAAGATACAATAAGGATTTCAGCCCAGGAGTATTTGATAAACTTCTATGGAAGCTTAGGATTTAAAGCAGTCTCCGATATGTATCTAGAGGATGATATCCCACATGTAGAAATGTTATATAAAAAGAAATAGGAAGATAATGGTCAATTGTATAGTAAGGTATTTTACTATACAATTTTTATATAAACAATAGTTAAACATTGGGGTGAAACAGTTTGGCTGATTTAAAAGAGAAGATTAAATCCATACCATCAAAACCAGGTATTTATCAAATGAAGGATGTCTATGGAAATATCATATATATTGGGAAAAGTAAGAGTCTAAAGTCTAGAGTGAGATCCTATTTTAATACTCAGCACAAGTGGAAGAAGATTGAGAGAATGGTATTTCATATAGATGATATAGATTTTATTGTCACGGATACCCATTTAGAGGCTCAAATACTTGAATGTGCCCTCATAAAGAAGTTAAAACCCATATATAACGCTCAGTTTAAAAATCATGAGAAATATATATATTTGAAAATAGAGGAATCCAGTAGGTTTAAACCTATTAAAGTAGTCCGAGATAGAGATGGTGAAAATTGCTTTGGACCCTATAGAAGTAAAAACATGCTTCCAGAAGCTATTAAAGTCTTTGAAAATATATATCCAATAATAAAATCTGGAGATACCTATGAATTTGACTACAAGGTTTTACCACAGGCCATGAAGGAAGATGTATTTAAAAGGAATAGGGAAAGCTTAGTAGAGATATTCACTAGGAAAGAATACATGTTAGAATTCTTAACTCAGATAGAGAATAAGATGACTGAAGCAGCTATGGAATTACAATTTGAAAGGGCTTCAACCTATAGGGATATACACTATTATATAAAATATTTATATGATTATGATACAAAGAAAATTAATCATCTAAATGAAAGAAATCTATTAATGGGAGAAAAGATCGAGGATGGATATAAGATCTTTTATATTTCAGATGGTAGTATCATGTTAAAGAGGAAGTATAAAGAGGTAACTAGGAAAGCAATTGAAGAATTTGTTGTACAAGCTAAAGAACTAGAGAATCGGATAGTGGATATTAAAAACGAGAAAAGAGATCTGGATTTTAAATATATAATTAATACGGAAATTCAAGACCGTACTTCAAAGGCAATATTATTTTTAAACGGTGATTACGAAGTAGATAATTTCATAAATGATATTATGGAAATTAATTAGGATTTGACGTAGAAAAAACGATTAAAGGCTGTAGTCACTTTTTTAGAAGTGTGCGCTTGCAAAGTTATATGTACTCAAGTAGGCTCTGAGAATCCTTTTGGCTCATGCAATCAACCTATTTTTCTGTAAGATTTTGAGGGAGAAAAAGGTTGATTGAAATCGCTCAAAAGGAAACCTCAGAGCCTACTTTCCTTTGTTAAGTTAAGTGAACGCACAACTTATATTGTTAGGTTACCTATTGCATCATCGTAATGACTTATTAACTGATGCCAGTCATAGGGTGATGCCAGTTCTTGATAGTTTTTTTCTCTTATCTGATCTATATTAGATATAGCAAATCTAAGGCTATCAACTAATCCATCAAAATCATCATAAAACAATTCGGGGTTCTCATCGATTTTATAAAGATCGGGATAGGTTAAGCGCTTAGGCAGAATAGGATAACAGCCGCTATAAACTGCTTCCATCACACTTATACCAAAGAAATCATGATAAGAGGTTACGGGCAAAATGTCAGAAGCTAGAAGCCATGAAAAATACTCTTTACCACTTAGGTAGCCAGTTTTTACAATGTCTTCACCAAGAATTTTTTCAGCCTTTTTAAATATCTCAGGACAATTTTTATAGGCTTCTCCAAGGGCAGCTACTCTAAATCTTAGGCCTTCATCCTTTAATTTGAAAAGGGCCTCGAAGAAATCATCTGGATTTTTATCAAATTCCCACCTGTGATTCCATAGGATTAGAGGCAGATCCTCTGTATATATATTACTATCTCCCTGATGAATCTTTTCTAAGTTCATTCCGATAGGAAGGACCTGTGACTTTTCATAAAGAGAATCAACCACACCTGTATGCCTATAATCAGGCATTTTTTTAAGCAATTTTTCTAATTCTCCATAAAATGAATTCATATTATGATAGGAATTAAAGAACACCTTATCAGAAGCTAAGGCAGTGGTATAATTCATGAATCCATAATTAATGTCTCTCTGGAGTTTTTTATCCTTGCTATCTTCCTTCCAAGGATAGGCCAGTTGGTTTTCGTGGAAATATGTTGCTATAGGAACCGAGGGTTTTAGATTTTTTCTAATGAGAGAGATAAATGTAGTTAGATCCAGCATATCCGTAGCTAAGATAATATCAGGATCAAAATCTAAAGCTAAAAATTCATTAGCAAGTGTCACGGCTCCTCCGTACATTCTCCATTTCCAAAACTTTCCCTTCATACTTAATATCTTTATATTATGAGAACTGTATTCTTTATATTGTTTTGCCCAGGTCGCATGGGAACCTGAGAAAAAGGGTTCAACTATTAGTATGTTTTTACTCATTGCTTCCTCCTAGATAGAGTTCCAAGTAAATCTTAATTTATACATATCAAAATATCCGATGTTTCTGGGGAGTTTTGATGTGTATAAATTAAAGTTTTGACTGGAATCTCTATAGATAGTTTTCGTACTCTAAAGGTTTATTTTAACATACTTAAGAGAAAAATATGCCCATGTTTTTTCTAATGTAATACCTAAAAAAGTTTACCATTATAAATTTAGGGTATATTAATCACTGTATAAATTATGAAAAAATTATATAGAGAGGCGATTTAGAATGAAAAATTTATTTATATACTATCCAAAATGCAGTACCTGTAGGAAGGCGAAGAAATGGCTGGATGAAAAGGGAATAGACTATTCTGAAAGATTTATAGTTGAAGATAATCCTACTAAGGAAGAACTGAAAAAATGGAGCAGTGAAGAGAATATACCCCTTACAAAGTTTTTCAATACCAGTGGGAAGCTATACAGGGAAATGCAGCTAAAGGATGTGGTGAAAACAGCACCGGATGAGAAGTTATTAGAGTTACTGTCATCCAATGGTATGCTTGTAAAGCGTCCGATACTGGTAAAGGACAAGCTGGTTTTAATAGGCTTTAAGGAAGGCGAATGGGAAGGAAACTTAAAATAGGCTGTGTATTGTTTTAGAAAGGTTTTGAGCTCTGTTCCTTAGAAATAGATGGAACAGAGCTTTCTCAATATATAAAAACTTAATAACCAAAGCTTTTTCCTACAATTATAACCTTTATTCTCCCTTGTTGTCCCTGTCTTCTTATCAAGGTATAATTGTTGCAGATTCTATCGGGACTATCGCAATCCGTACAATAACCTAGGCTAGCACAAGGAGTCTTTCTATCTAGCCTTTTAGCATTTGCCGGTGCTGCCATTCGTTTGTTTCTTTCTATAGCTTCATCTACGTCCCTTACTATTTTATTAACGCCAACAATTACTATAACACTATCTGGTCCATAAATCATGGTAGCAACTCTGTTACCAGTTCCATCAACGTTGTATAGTTCACCTGCTTCGGTTAATGCGTTGCTACTTGCAAAATATACATCGGCGCTAAAGCTCTTTCTATAAATTTCCTTAATGTCTTCTTTAGCGAGTCCAGGGCTATATCTGTCTAAGAAATTGTATTTTCCACTACGAAGCATATCAATAACTCCAGTTTCAAAAAGAGTCATTGAGCCACCTACTGATACGATATCTCCATCGCTAATAAGCTCACCGATTTTCTGGATTAAAGACTTCTCATCCTTTACATAATATGCATCCATATTATTCTTTTTAAGGCTTTCCATAGTTCTTGTAATACGCTTATCAATAACCCACTCTACATTTTTATCCACTAAATTTCATCTCCTTACATAATAAATTCTTTTTAAGTAATTCTACTGTAGACACATTAAAAAATTTAAACTTAAAAATTAGCATTCATAGTTTTATTGAGTAAATGTATGTGTATATAATATAATTATAGAATAATTGTAATTACTATGTAAGTACGCACATTTTGCTCAGATACTAACCATTTTGAAAGTAAAGGAGTTTAAAAATGGATAAGAAAGCAAAAGGAGAATTCCCCGAACAAGAAAAGAGACAGAAGGATTTTCAATGTTCCATAGGCTTTGCCATGACAGTAATCGGCGGAAAATGGAGGGCTATAGTATTATGGCATATAATAAAAGATCAAGTAATTAGATATGGTCAGCTAAAAAGATCTATCCCAAACATAAGTCATAAGATTCTTTCTCAGGAGTTAAAAAATTTAGAAATGGATGGGCTTATTGAAAGAAAGGCCTATGCAACTATTCCCCCTAAGGTGGAATATAGTTTGACGGAGAGAGGAAGATCCTTGGAGGATATTTTAACAGGGATATGTGAATGGGGTAAACAATATATGGATGAATAATGGGGTGAGATTATGGAAAATAAAGTATTTGAAGATTGGACTGTAAGTCATTTCATAAAGGACAGAATAAAAAGTAAAAATATTATAGTTGGAGATTATACCTATTATTCCGGCTATTATCATGATAAGGATTTTGAAGACCTTTGTGTAAGATACCTTCATCCAGAGAGAGATGATGTCGATAAATTGATAATAGGAAAGTTCTGCTCAATTGCTTCTGGAGTATCTTTTTTAATGGCTGGAAATCAAGGTCATAGACAGGACTGGATTAGTACCTTTCCATTTTATTATTTTGATGAGTTTAAAGCTGGAAATCCTAGAGAAGGGCTAAAATTTTCTGGAGACACTGTTGTAGGAAATGATGTGTGGATTGGAACGGAGGCCATTATTATGCCAGGGGTTAAAATTGGAGATGGAGCGATAATTGGATCTAGATCAATAGTCACAAAGGATGTAGAGCCATATACTGTTGTGGCTGGAAATCCAGCAAAGGTTATTAAGAAAAGATTTACGGAGGAAGAGATAGATATGCTTTTAGAAATCCAGTGGTGGAACTGGGACATTGAAAGGATTAAGGAATATATGCCTGTAATTACTAGCAGTAATATAAAAGTGCTGTATGAGAGCTTGAGAGGATAAGACTAATCAATCTATAGGCAAATGAAATACTACCATCAAAGGAGGACACATAGTTGTATAATGATGTCAATTCTACAATAGGGTTATTATTAGTCAACTCCGAAGGTAAGATTGTTGATTATAACAGATCAGCTCAAACTATATTGCAATGCGAACTACTAAATAAAGATATAAATTCTATTCTAGATCTATCTGAACTAAATTTTAGTGTTGAAAAAATTGAATTAGAGGCAAATAATCAAGCCACAGAAAATATAAAATATATTTATTTCCTTAAAAACTCATTAGACTATGATAAGCACTTTTACAAAAAAATATTAGACCATTCCCATGATGAGATTTTTGTGACCGATGGGAAAGGGATCTCAATTTACTGTAATAAAGCCTTTGAAAAACATTATGGTATGGAAAGATCCCAAATAATTGGGAAAAAATCATGGTACATAAGTGATATTGGTCTCTGTGGTGAATCTCCAATACCTTTAGTTATTAAGCATAAAAAGCAGATTACAATAGAGCAAGAAACAAAAATAGGTAAAAAGCTGACTATTACAGCGACACCCGTTTTTGATAATGAAGGAAATATCGAAATAATTGTAGAAAACTCCAGAGATATCACTGAGTTAGAAAATATTAGAAAAAACCTAGATGAAACAAAAAAACTAGTGAAAAAGTATAAGAAAGAAATTACCTTATTGAGAGAAAAAGAGCTGGGAACCAGTAATGATATAATCTATAATAGCGACAAATTGAAGGAATTAATGAAATTTATTGAAAG
The DNA here is from genome assembly GCF_050888315.1 of Wukongibacter baidiensis. Taxonomy (NCBI): domain Bacteria; kingdom Bacillati; phylum Bacillota; class Clostridia; order Peptostreptococcales; family Caminicellaceae; genus Wukongibacter; species Wukongibacter baidiensis. The sequence goes on along the minus strand of NZ_CP138202.1, from coordinate 3,381,021 downwards.
AATAGCAAATGTGGATTCAACTGTCTTGATATTAGGGGAATCTGGAACGGGGAAAAGTCATATTGCAAAACACATTCATCAAATGAGTAAGCGACGAGATAAGCCCTTCATAACTATTAATTGTGCTACAATTCCTGAACACTTACTTGAATCAGAACTTTTTGGATATTCGCCCGGAGCCTTTACAGGAGCAAAAAAGAGTGGAAAGACAGGTTTAGTGGAACTGGCCGATGGTGGGACCTTGTTTTTAGACGAGATTGGAGAACTACATTCAAATCTTCAAGCAAAGTTTCTTGAGCTTATACAAGAACGCCACTTTACTCCTATAGGTGAGGTAAAACCACAAAAGATAGATGTTAGAATAATATCAGCCACCAATCGTGACTTAAAGAAACTTGTAAAAGAAAAGAAATTTAGAGAAGATTTATATTACAGATTAAAAGTAGTTGAAATAGAGGTTCCATCATTAAGAGAACGACCGGAAGATATAAGAGCCTTAATATATTTCTTCCTGAATAAATTCGATAAGCAATACAATTTTTGTCACACTATTTCTGAGGAATGTATTAAATTACTAGAAAACTATACTTGGAAAGGAAATATACGTGAACTTCAGCACATAATAGAACAATTAGTAGTTACAGTATCGGATACATTAATAGAGCCTTCACATTTACCTAGATATTTTCATGAAAACGGTGATTCACAATTTAACATAGGTTTTGATAAACTAATCCCATTGGACCTAGCAATAGAAACTCTTGAAAAAGAATTGATTCTAAAGGCATATAAGGAACTTGGAAGTTCCTATAAAGTTGCTAGTGCCCTAGGGATTTCTCAAAGTAAAGCTAGTAGGAAAATACGACGTTATCTAAATGAACAGCTTGGATAATCTTTATAGGAATTTAATAACCCCTATTTTGAACACTTAGTATTATGTTTAAAATAGGGGCAAAATCTATTTATTAAGTTTTAAATGGCTTCTAGATCACTCTTTTATGCCCAAAATAAGATTATCAAGTACATTCTTTGGTACAGATCTATATTCCTTAGCCTTTACAAGATAGAAAGCAAACCCAATAATAACCCATAAAATCAAACAAATCCATGACTCCAAAGCCATAAAGGCTGGGCTTCCAGGTAGACAAAGTAATATAATAAAAACGATTGAGAAAAATGAGCCCAACAAATGGAATATCGATTCTGAGCGTTCATTTCTATTTTTACGAACCATTAAGTATGCTGTAAAGCAGGTATAAAAGAAGCTGATTGCAGTACCAAGACCACACATATCAACAATCCAAAGGAGAGCAACTCTTCCAAACAAAGGTAGAATCAATGCGAATACCATTGTAAATATAATTCCATTGGTAGGAGTCTTATATACGGGATGCACCTTTGCAAACCAACCGGGCAAAACCTTAGCCCGTGCCATGCTAAGTAAGAGTCTACTTGTGGCCATATAGAACCCATTCATGCCAGTAAAAATTCCCATAGTTACTCCAGTTACTAGGATTAAAACACCGATGTTGCCCATAGATGATTTCATGGCAGTACCAGTAGCCCATACAGGATTACTGCCTATTAATTCTAGCCATGGATAAGGCATGGCTGTAGAGAGTTCAACGACAATATATATAACACCTCCACTTACAACAGATAAAACAATAAGCTTAAATGCCATGCTTGGAGAAAAATCAAACTCTTCGGCTGCATGTGGTATAGTATCAAAACCTACATAGGCCATAGGTGCAATCGCTAAAACAGCTAAAATAGAAGCAGAAAAAGTTTTACCCGGAGCGAATAATGGATTTAAATTTTCTATTGAAGCACCAGGCTTTAAAAATGCTCCAACTGCTAATAATACAACTGAAATGAATAATAGGGCAACCATTATAAATTGAATTTTACCCATTATTTCTGAACCACGATAGTTTAAAAAGGCAAAAATTAAAATAGCTAAAATAGAGATGCTAATCTCACCTAAATATATATCTGAGCCTGCTACAGAATATAAATATCCTTTAGTTAATAGGCTAGGCATAATAAATCTCGCCAATATAGGTAGTGCAGTTGCATTTAATGATACAACGCTCAAATAGCCTAATGTTAACATCCATCCACAAACATAGGCATGGATTCGTCCAAAACCTTTATATGCAAATGCAAAGGCTCCTCCTGCTACGGGAAATTTATCAATCATATATCCATATCCCTTCCCGATAAAGATCATCATGATTGCACCTAGTGCAAATGCAATTGCTACACCCATAGGACCAGCTTCTTTAATCCAATCATCGGGCAAAACAAAACATGCAAAACCAATAATACTTCCAACTGCTATAGCAAAAACATTGGATGGTTTTAGTGATTGATTTAGTTCCATATCTTTTGACATATACAATAACCCACCTTCATTAAATAAATTCTTAATTATATAGGGTTCCTATAGTAGAACTTAATTTATACGTGTACAAATACTCAGTGTTTCTGGGAGTTTTGGATATGTATAAATTAAAGTCTCTACTTGAATCCCTATAGAGAGTTCCAAGTAAATCTTAATTTATATATATCAAAATATCCGATGCTTCTGGGGATTTCTGATATGTATAAATTAAAGTTTTGACTGGAATTTCTATAGACTACATAGAAGCTATTTACTATGTTCTACTTAGTTACTATCTAAAATACTGACCTCCAATCTGTTGTTTTATGAAGTTACTGCTATATAAAGAGCAATTGCTATGCCAAGAATGAGCTCAATTTTAATCCTTGGGAGTAGTCAAAATCATTTCAGAAATGACTTGCTTTTAGAATAGTGAAAGGGTCTAAAATACTACTTGTGAGGGGTTTTGTAAATGTCTTATAAATCTATTCTTCTATGAATTATACGTAAGTATTACGGGGTTGTCTTTAGAGTGTTAAGTCATTTATGACTTGGCTTGATTTTCTTTAATTTCTTTTATCGATTTGTTATCTCTTAATTCACTGAATCTTAGTTTGATATTAGAAGGGTATATAATTCTTGATAAGGTGGGTTAAGCTAGATATGTTTAACTTAGAATATAAGTCACAATTGACTTGAATAATTCAATTATGACTGAGTTTTGTACTTATGGAGTAGTAGAATAAAAGTCGATAAAAAAAGGAACCTAGGATATCTTATTATAAGATTATCTAAGGTTCAAATGATATATATAAATTGTTTAAAAGGGGCTATTTTGAAGTTAACAAGTTTTGTTAAGCATGTTCATTGATCAGATAATTTATTATTTTAAACTTTTCGGTGTTTTTGATATAAACCTTTGGCAGTCTTCTTCCTATTCCTGCGAGAAGCTCGGACTTACCTATTGAAGCGGAGTCAGCCCTTTCTTCTAGGGTGATTACATCATCGCCATCTCTACCAAGCAGAGTTATGACATCACCAATCTTTATATCAGCTATATCTGTGACATCTACCATCATCTGATCCATGCAGATAAGGCCTATCTGTTTGATCTTCTTTCCTTTGAATAGGAATTCGGCATGATTGGAATTCTTTCTATTTATGCCATCGGTATAGCCTATACAAATACTAGCTATTTTTTGCTTCCTGTCTGTGATATATAACCAGCCATAGCTAACTCCTGTTCCTGAGCCATATTCATTAATATTTGAAATAACGGCTCTTATACTGAGGGCCTGCTTAACAGGTATTGGAGACTTGTCCAAATATCCTAGAAGACAGCAGTGTCCATATAGTATCCCACCAGCCCTGACCATATCAAAGTAATATTCAGGAAGTTCCATCATGGCGGCGCTGTTACAGATATGCTTAACTCTTATATTGATACCATTTTCTTCAAGCTTAGAAAGAATCCATATAAACTTTTCTGCTTGCTTGTGTGTAGGGGTTTTATCCTTAGAGTCTGCCTTAGCAAAGTGTGAAAAGATTCCTTCTACATCTAAGGATAAGTTTACAATAGTTTTGATTTTATCGATTGTTTCTTCTTGAGGAAGAAAACCAAGTCTACTCATTCCAGTATCTATTTTTATGTGGACCCGAGGTAAAACTCCTAGCTCTTTACCCATTAGTTCTATATGCTTTGCCATAGGGATGCTATATATTGTTAAGGTTAAATTATTTTCGAGGGCTTCTCTAACGAAAATTTCAGGAGTATATGATAGAACAAGTATAGATTTTTTTATTCCTGCCTTTCTGAGTTCAATTCCCTCATAAACGGTGGCAACACCAAACTTATCTATACCATTTTCCTCCATAGTTTTAGCAACCTCTACAGCTCCATGACCATATCCATCGGCCTTTACCACAGCCAATATTTCAGTATTTTTTTTATTATTAGAAACAAATTCTTTGATTTGATGTACATTATATGCTATTGCGTCTAAATCAATTTCTGCCCATGCAGGTCCATAAACATTCATTGCAGTACTCCTTTATTTTTTTATAATTTCCGTTATGTATTTCAAAAAAGTCTACTTTGAGAATCTTCATCAAAGACTTTGCTTAATACACGTCTGCAAATACTATACCAAGATTTACAAAGCGTGAATAAAATTATAGGATTCAATGGTTCGAAATAAATGGAGTACAGTGATATAATATTTTTTTAATAAAATTAAAGGTAGAAGTATTAGGTAAGTGGGTATGAATTTTAAAGTAGGATTTGACTTTTGAAATGGCTAGAGAAAAATAAAACAGGTGGTAAAATAGGGTGGATTGAACCCGTTTTACTAACCTGTTTTATCACCTATTCCAAGTTTGCATGATATTTTTCCAAGAATTGGTCACCTTTTTCTGTGATAATATGTCCGATTCTTCCAGTTTTGGCTATTACCATTTCCGTTTCTTTTAAAATTTCTAGAAATTTTCTAAGCTTATTTTCGGACATATAAAGGCCTTTTTCATCTAGAACATTTATAATATGTTTTCTACCAGATGATTTCTTAATAGTGTTCAAAAATTTAATTGCGTCTAGAACGAGTATCAAGGTGTCAATATCGGTCTTTTCATTGATAATTCTTAGGTTTGATTGATAAGAATCCAAAGAATTGTCGGTATTTTGGTTTGGTGAATTTAATAAATAATGGGGAAGGTTATTTATTGTAACTGCACTGTCATCCTCCATTATACCTATATAGGAAGCTATATTCATCAGCTCCCTGATATTGCCGGGCCACGTGTAATCGGTAAGTACCTTCTTACATTCCTTGGTAAAGAAGAGATCTCGATTTGTAAACTTTTTTAACAACAGAAGGACATCTTTTTTTCTTTTTCTTAATGATGGAAGATGGATAGGAAAGACGTTGATCCTATAAAATAAATCCTTTCTAAAGCTACCATTATCAACCATATCCATCAAATTTCTATGGGTAGCTGCAATGACCCTAACATCAATATCTATAATGTTATGAGAGCCGATTGGCATGATTTGTCTTTCTTGTAATACCCTTAGAAGCTTTGTTTGAAGATGTAGAGGCATGTCTCCTATTTCATCCAAGAAGATTGTTCCATTGTTTGCTTGTTCAAAAAGTCCCTTCTTTCCCTCCTTTAAAGCCCCTGTGAATGCACCGCTAGCATATCCAAACAATTCACTTTCCAATAGACTTTCAGGCATGGCTGCACAGTTAAATGCAACGAAGGGCTGTTTTGACCTTTTTGAATCATTGTGTATTGCTTGGGCCAGTACTTCCTTACCAGTACCGCTATCTCCCGTTATTAGAACGGTTAAGTCTGTTTTTGCAATCTTTTTACCCATCTCTATTATTTCTAGCATATTATCTGACTGTGTAATAATATCGTCAAAGGTATATTTGGCCACCTGTCCCTTTTGTCTAAGCTTTTGACTAAGATTTTGCTCTAATTTTTTTATATAAGTGATCTCTTGAAAATTGAAATACATTTTACTTTTTTTATTGAAATGAATGATATCTGTTTTGTGTAAATTAATATGTCTATTTTTATATATAATCAAGTCATCATATTGCTTACAGGAATAATACTTTACAAAATCTATATCCTTAATGACATCATGTATGTACTGTCCTCTAAAGTCATCATGAATGTTAAACATTTCTTTAAAGGTTTTATTATATAAAATGACCTCACCATTTTCACTAGTTAGCAAAATACCATCATTGGACAGGTCTAATAGGCAGTCTAATTCATCTGTTCGAATGACGAGATCCTTGTAGTTTTCTTTTATTCCAATATTTCTACTTATTATTTTTTCAAAATAATTGTATAGATTTTGATGTATGATTTTTTCGTTTATATTCAGTTTGTTAAGTATAAGGAGCATGGTGGAAACGTCTATTACTCTAGTTCCTATGTCAATGACATTCTCAATGTAATTAGGGACTAATTCGCACTCGGAAGGGGTTATGGCAATATTAATATTTCTATAATCTTTACCTTTTTCATAGGGAACTAGATTTAAATGTTTTATTCCAATTTTGTATAGGGTAGTTACTACATCTAATACTGTTTCAATGTCATCGTTTACAAGCAGAACATCTGAATTAGGAGGGATAGAGAACAATTTATATATGTTGCTTTCTAGAAAAGTTCTTTCTGCCACAATAATATTTTGTGGATTTTTTACATGCTTACTAATCTTTATAGCACGATTACTAGCCATAGTAAGTACAATATCTTCTTCAATTCTATCATTTTCACCTATTAAGTCTATGTAATAGTTATTGACCACTAAATAATCTCCAAACACGTCCTTTATGTTCTGTTTAAGTGTACGACCTACTGGTCGTTCTACTGCTTCTTTTAATATCGAGTCTGTAACTATTGCTAAACTTTTCATTTTTCTACTCCTTGATATTTTTGATATAATCATACAGTTTTTTGTATTGCAAGTAAAGGGAAATTAAAAACTATCTATCATGAGATTATAAATTTTCAAACAAGTTGGCACTTATTTTGCATAAAGGACTGATATCCGTAGAAAAAAGGAGGAGGTATATGAAAGGCAAAATCATGAGAGATGATTTTTTAGAAAATCATATTCTTACCAATCTTAAGATGAATGAAGACGAAAAAATAGCAGCCTTTATGGTTAATAAGGCCTGCATTGAAAAAAACGATTACTGTAGAGAATTATGGATTAGCCGCTTTGATAGTCAAAATATGAAAAGATTAAATATAGAAGGTGAAATAAAAGATTTTGTTTGGAATAAACAGTCTTTAACATATCTTGTGAGGGAAAATGGAAGAAGCACTTTCTATGAATATAATCTAGATACGGATGAAGCCACAGAACTATTATCCATCGGTATGGATATCAATCGCTTCTTCCTTATTAAAGATAAGTTGCTTTTTACTAGTACCTTCTCTCTGATATCAAGAACAGAAAATGTACTTGAAGGTAGTGAGTTACCATTTTACTGTGAAGGCAGAGACCTTTTTTCGGACAATAGGGAAAGGCTTTATGAATATGACATGAAAAGTCAGAGAATAGAAGCTGTCACTCAGGAAAACCTTCACATAGATGATATTAGTATTAATAGGGAACAAAGCAAAGTCGTTTTTATTGGCTATGACATAGACGGATATAAGAAAATCAAATCAAGCATATATCTGTTAGATATTGAATCTAAGAAGCACGAGCTAATTTCGAGTGAAAATACTTTAAAGATATCCTATGTAGAAATTTTAGATTCAAATACAGTAATTTTTACAGGAACCGATCTAAAAACCGCCGGTAGAAATGAAAATCAAGAAATTTATCTTATTGATATAGTAAGTAAAAAACAGATCAGACTTACAAGTGGTTTTGATAAAAGTAATGAAGAGAAAGCCGTTGTGACGGATGCTAAATTTTGTAAGTCAAGGGATGTTTGTGTATATAACAATGAATTATACTTTCTCATTATCGAAGAAAAAGGATCTTGTATTTATAAAATAAATAAAGATGGAGTTATAACTAAGCTTTCTAGGGAGTCAGGAACTATAGATTCCTATGCTGTTGGAAATGGTTTCATCCTATTTATTGGCATGAGAGGGGATGGCCTTCAAGAAATCTACTATCTAAAGGACGATAAAGAAACTAAACTTACGGGCTTTAACGATTGGCTTTTAGAAAATCGTATAATTAGTAGCCCTGAATATATGGCTGTGGAGAAGGAAGATGGTACAAAAATAGACGGTTGGATTGTCAAGCCTGTAGATTACCGTAAGGGTGAAAAATACCCAGGAGTTTTAAATATCCATGGTGGCCCTAAGATGATTTTTACTGATATATACGCTCATGAAATACAAATTTTAGCTGCTAAAGGATACTTCGTATTTTTCTGTAATCCCCGTGGAAGTGATGGAAAAGGAAATGAATTTGCTGATATTAGAGGAAACTTCTCATCCTATGCCTACGAGGACCTCATGATATTTACAGACAAAGTACTAGAGAAGTACCAAGAAATAGATGAGAATAATCTAGGCGTTATGGGCGGCTCCTATGGTGGATATATGACTAACTATATCATTGGACAAACAACAAGATTTGGAGCTGCGGTTTCCGAAAGAGGAATTAGCAACTTGATAAGTACTTTTTCTACATCGGATATAGGTTATCAATATACCCCTAACTATATGGAGGATAGCAATCCGTGGAATAATATGAAAACCTTTATAGAAGAATCACCATTAACCTATGCCGATAGGGTAAAGACTCCTACACTCTTTATACATGGTAAGAATGATCATAGGTGTCATTACACAGAATCCTTTCAGATGTATAGTGCCATCAGATACTTTGGGGTGAAAGCAAAGATCTGTATATTTGAGAAAGAAAGTCATTCATTGCCTAGAGCGGGTAAACCAATGAGTAAAATTAAAAGATATGATGAAATAATCAAATGGTTTGATGAGCATCTAAAGAAGGAGCGTTAGAATGGATACGATAGAACTGTTGAAGGATCTTATAAGAATAGACTCTTCTACCATAAGTGGAGCAAATGAAGCAATAGAGCATGCTAAGGACGTCTTAGAGAAAAATGGAGTTGTTGGAAAGATCATAGACAATAAGGGATATAAAAGTTATGTATGTGAAATAGGGAAAGGTGATAAAACTCTTGTACTTAATGGCCATCTAGATGTAGTTCCTGGAAAAAAAGAGTATTTTGAACCCTATGAAAAGGATGGCAAGCTATATGGGCGAGGTAGCGCTGATATGAAGGCAGGATGTGCTGCTATGATGAGTAGTGTTATTAAACTTAGTAAGCAAGATATTCCCTGCAAAGTTATGCTGCAACTGGTTTCTGATGAGGAAGATGGAGGCGCCCATTGCAGTCAATATTTAGTGGAAAATGGGTATGTAGGTGACTTTGTTATCTGTACAGAGCCTACCTTTTTAGGGTTAAGTCTTAAGGCTAAGGGATTCTTAAGAGTAGATATTGCAGTAGATGGAAAATCAGCCCATGGAAGCAGACCCTGGGAAGGAAAAAATGCTATCCTTAAGGCCGTTAAGGAATATGAGAAAGTACTGGAACTACCTTTTATGATGGAAAAGTCTAAATTTTATAATGGATCTTCTGTCAATCTAGCTATTATTGAGGGTGGAGAGGTTTATAACAACGTTCCAGACAAATGTGTAATAGGACTAGATATTCGATTTGTACCGCATCTAGATCCTAATGAAATTATTAGACAGATTAAGGATGCTGTTGATGGTGAGGTTGAGGTGAAATTTATTGGATCAAGTGTTAACACATCCCCTGACCATCCCTATATCAATCAATTGATGGAAATGGTAAAAGAGGTTACAGCTACAGATGAGGTGGAGATATGTGGCCAACATGGATCTTCCGATATAAGATTTTTCTCTAAGTACAATATACCTGCAGTAGAGCTGGGACCATCTGGAGCCTTTTGGCATAGCGATGGAGAATACGTCGACATTCAATCTATGCTCGATCTTCAAAGAATTATAGAGCAATTTATTATGAGTTTTAATTAGTTTGTAAAGGAACATTTTGTTTCCTTTATGATATAGAGATTCATAGCTTTGGGTACCGATAAGTGACTGAAGCTAGTTAAAAAAAAGGAGGAGTATTAATGTTTAAAAGGAAAATGCTATGTCTTGCTGTTGTATTTGCTTTACTAATCACTTCACTAACTGGATGTGGAGGAAAAGAAGAGGGAGCAGGTACAAAGGATGCAGCCAGTGAAAAGCAACAAACATTAACTGTAGCTACTGCATATGATGCAAAAACTTTAGATCCACATGTTACAAACGATATTCCTTCATCTAGTGTAATGATACAGATTTATGAGAACCTACTTACACTTGATGAAAACAATGAGCTAGTAGGACAACTTGCTGAAAAGTGGGAAAGAATTGATGATGTAACTTATAAGTTCTATTTGAAGAAGGGCGTTAAGTTCCATAATGGAGAAGAGCTTAAGGCTAGCGATGTAAAGTTTAGTTTTGAAAGAGCTATAACTAAAGAAGGTAGTGCTGTTACACACGTAGTAAAGGAAATAGATCCAAATGGATTTGAAGTTGTAGATGATCATACAATCATTATTAAACTTAAGAGACCTTTTTCTGTTTTTCTTACGTACTTAACTCATGTAGGTGGAGGAGTTATTCTTAATGAGAAGGCAGTTACAGAAGCCGGTGATGATTATGGAATGAATCCAGTTGGTACAGGCCCATATAAATTTAAGAGCTGGGCAAAGGGAGACAATATTGTATTAGAAAGATTTGATGACCATAGAGAAATAAAGCCTCAATTTAAAGAAATCGTTTTACGTGCTATACCTGAAGCTACTAGTAGAACTATTGAGCTTGAAAGTGGCGGAGTAGATATTTCTTATATGATCGTACCTAACGATGTACCACGTGTAGACGAAAACCCAGATCTGAACCTATTAAGAAGTGTAAACCTAAATACACAATATCTAGGATTTAACTGTGAAAAGGCACCATTTGACAATGTAAAGGTACGTCAAGCTATTAATCTAGCATTAAATGTTGAAGCAATAACAAAATCTGCATTTAGAGGTATCGGTAAAGCTGCTGTTGGACCGATAGGACCAGGAGCAAAATATTTCAATAAAAACTTAACAGTTAAAAAGAAAAATGTTGAAGAGGCTAAAAAATTATTAGCAGAAGCTGGATATGAAAATGGATTTGATACTCAAATCTGGACAAACGATAGAAAAGAAAGAATAGACATGGCAACAATTATCCAAAACCAATTAAAAGAAATAGGTATCAATGCTGAAATCAAGGTTCTTGAATGGAGTGCATACCTAGAAGGGCTTAAGAAGTCTGAACAAGAAATGTTTATAGTAGGATGGACTATGTCTGCTCCAGACCCAGATATGGGACTTTATGCTCTTTTCCATTCATCGCAAAAAGGAAGCAACAACTTTGCATATTATGGCAATGAAGAAATGGATAAGATGCTTGACCAAGGTAGAGTAATGGATGACTCTAAAGAAAGAGAGCAGCTATACTATGACATCCAACAAAAACTATATGATGAAAATCCATGGGTTTTCTTATATAACGGAGAAGAGACTGCTGCAACTAGAAAGGGTATTAAAGGATTTAAGCCAAGCCCAATGGGATACCACATTCTTTACAATACTTATATCGAAGAATAAATAAAAGCTAGATAAGAGCATGAAACACTGTGCTCTTATCCTTGTTATTTCAATTTAGTTCTTATCAAACAGGAGGTGACTTGATGCACAAGTACATTTTAAAAAGAATAGCACTATTGTTACCTGTTATAATCGGCGTAACCTTCGTTGTCTTTACCATGCTTCATTTCACGCCGGGAGATCCAGCTCGAATGGCTCTTGGAGAACAAGCACCACAGGAAGCCGTAGATAAATTAAGAGAAGATATGGGTTTAAATGATCCGTTCTTAGTTCAATTTGGGAGATATGTATACAAAGCAGTTGTTCATCAAGACTTAGGAAGATCTTACATTACTAAAAGATCCGTTGTTGGTGAAATTATGAACGTATTTCCCACAACTTTAAAGTTAGCGGCATTATCGATGGTAGTTGCAATTATAATTGGTATTCCATTTGGAATCATATCCGCCATAAAGCAATATTCAATATTTGATTCAACTGTGATGCTTTTTGCTCTGGTAGGGATATCTATGCCGGTATTCTGGCTGGGAATACTTCTGATTTTATTCTTTTCTGTACGTCTTGGGTGGCTTCCATCCTCAGGATTCTACAGCATAAAACATATGATCCTTCCATCAATTACCCTAGCAGCCCAAGCCGTGGCTATTATTACTAGAATGACACGTTCAAGTATGCTTGAGGTAGTTAGACAGGATTTCGTTAGAACAGCTAGAGCTAAGGGACAAAAAGAAAGCATAGTAATCGGAAAACATGCACTTAGAAATGCACTAATTCCTATTATAACTGTTGCTGGAGTTCAGTTTGGATATCTACTAGGAGGAGCCGTATTAACAGAGGTTATTTTCTCAATACCGGGTGTAGGAAGATTAATGGTAGAGTCTATAAAAATGAGAGACTATCCGATTGTACAGGCTGGCGTATTATACATTGCCTTAGCATGTAGTTTTGTAAACTTGTTAGTCGATTTACTTTATGCATATGTAGATCCTAGAATTAAGGCTCAGTATAAATAGAGAAGGGAGGATTTAGAATGAGTACAAAAACCACAGTAAATGAAACAGTTCCTAAAAAAAGAAAAAGCAACTCTAGTGAAGTTTTTAGAAGACTGAAAAAGAATAAAATGGCCATGTTAGGCTTAGCCATAATAGTAGTGCTTATATTGGTTGCAGCTTTGGCCAGTGTAGTAGCTCCTTATGGATATGACGATCAAAACTTAGAAAAAACTTTTCAACCTCCCTCAAAGGATCACATTTTTGGTACAGACGAATTTGGAAGAGATATCTTTAGTAGAATTGTGTATGGTTCTCAAATTTCGTTAAAGGTAGGATTTATAGCCGTAAGTATTTCTGTTCTAGCAGGAGGATTTCTAGGAGCTATAGCTGGATATTATGGAGGACATATTGATAATATAATTATGCGTGTCATGGATGTCCTTTTATCTATACCGTCTATACTACTAGCTATTTCAATAGCAGCAACCCTAGGACCGGGACTTTTCAACTTAATGATTGCCGTAGGTATTTCATCTATACCTGGATATGCACGTCTGGTTAGGGCATCGGTACTTACTATAAGGGGAATGGAATATATAGAAGCTTCAAAATCTGTAGGTTCAGGAGACTTAAGGATTATTTTTAAACATATCATACCTAACTGTCTCGCTCCACTTATAGTACAGGCTACATTAGGTGTTGCCTTTGCAATACTAACAGCCGCTGGACTAAGCTTTATAGGTTTAGGAATACAGCCGCCTGAACCAGAATGGGGAGCAATGCTTTCCGGTGGTAGAGGATATATTAGAGATAACGCATATATGACATTATTCCCTGGACTAGCTATTATGGTAACGATATTAGCACTTAATTTCCTAGGGGATGGACTAAGAGATGCCCTTGATCCGAAACTTAAAAACTAGTCTATACAGGAGTGTGATGAAATGAAGGAAAATAGACTATTAGATATAAAAAATCTTTCTATAGAATATAGTACAGATAGTGGAGTTGTTCATGCTGTTGAAGGACTAAATCTACATGTCGGTAAGGGTGAGACCCTAGGCTTCGTTGGTGAAACAGGAGCAGGAAAGACTACCACAGCATTAGGAGTTATGAGACTTGTACCTAATCCACCGGGCAAAATTACAAGTGGAGAAATCTATCTAGAAGGAGAAAATTTATTAGAAAAGACAGAGGATGAGATGAGAGATGTTCGTGGTGGGAAGATAGCTATGATTTTCCAAGACCCTATGACTTCTTTAAATCCACTTATGACTGTTGGTGAACAAATTGCTGAAATGATAAGTTTGCACCAAAAAGTTAATAAAAAAGAGGCACTAGAGCTTGCAGGAGAGATGCTTGAAAAAGTAGGTATTCGAAAGGAAAGAGCCATAGATTTTCCCCATCAGTTCAGTGGTGGAATGAAGCAGAGGGTGGTTATTGCAATAGCACTTGCATGTAATCCTAAGCTTATAATAGCCGATGAACCAACGACGGCTCTGGATGTAACTATACAGGCGCAGGTTCTTGAGCTTATGAAGGACTTAAAAAAAGAGTATCAAACATCAATGATTTTAATTACCCATGATTTAGGTGTAGTAGCAGAGATATGTGATAAGGTAGCTATTATGTATGCAGGTAATATTGTTGAGTATGCAAAAATAAGAGATTTATACAATAATCCTAAGCATCCCTATACACTAGGCTTATTTAATTCAATTCCTGACTTAGATGATGAGAGTGAGCAGCTCAACGTAATAAAAGGACTTCCACCAGATCCAACAAATTTGCCAAGTGGATGTACTTTCCATCCTAGATGTGAAAAGGCTTGCGAAAAGTGCACGACTCATAAGCCTGAAATGATAGAAGTAGAACCTGAACATTATGTGGCATGTTTTTTATATGAAGATGGAAAGTAGGTGAAGAAATGAAGATAGGAGAAAAACTAATAGAGGTAAAGGGTCTTAAGAAATACTTTAAGACTAAAAAGGGCCTTTTACATGCTGTTGATGATATAGATTTTTTTATAAATAAAGGTGAAACATTGGGTCTAGTAGGAGAGTCAGGATGTGGGAAATCTACTACTGGAAGACTTATTATAAGGCTGCTTGAAGCAACAGGTGGGGAAGTACTTTATAAAGGGGATAATATTTTAAAGTACAATAAATCTCGAATGAAAGAGTTCAGAAAGAATGCCCAGATTGTATTCCAAGATCCTTATTCATGTTTGAATCCTAGACTGAGTGTATCGGATATTATTGCTGAACCACTCAATGTAAATAAAGTGTATTCAAATAGCGCTGATCTAAATAAACGTATAAATGAATTGATGGAAATAGTGGGTATATCTCAAAGACTTATAAACTCATATCCCCATGAACTAGATGGAGGGAGAAGGCAGAGAGTAGGTATTGCCCGTGCTCTAGCTTTGAATCCAGAATTTATAGTACAGGATGAACCGGTATCGGCTCTAGACGTATGTATACAAGCCCAGGTTTTAAATCTTATGAGAAATCTTCAAAAGGAATTAGGTCTGACATATCTCTTCATAGCCCACAACCTAAGTGTAGTAAAACATGTAAGCGACCGTATAGCCGTTATGTACCTTGGTAAGATTGTAGAACTTACAGATTACAAGACAATATTTATAAATCCTCTACATCCATATTCGCAGGCGCTGCTTTCGGCTATTCCGATACCTAAGGTGGACATAGAAAGGGATAGGATTATTCTAGAAGGCGATGTACCGAGTCCAGTAAATCCGCCTCCTGGATGTAGATTTAGTGGAAGATGTAGATATTGTAAAGATATCTGCCTAAGAGAAACTCCAAGCCTAAATGAAATCGAGCCGGGCCATTATGTTGCCTGTCATTTTGCAAATAATTTAAGTTAAAAATATTGAAATAAAAAAAGAACTCTAGATATCTTATCTTTAAGATTGTCTAGGGTTCTATTATAGAGATTTCAGTGAAAACTTTAATTTATACATGTCAAAGATCCCTAGAAGTATTGGATACTTTCATATGTATAAATTAAGTTTCACTAAGAACTCCATATATATAAAAAATAGTTTAAAGGGGCTAGTTTAATTCGAAATTAAGATATATATAGTGAATTCTTAGAATTAAAATCCCAAACTAACTATTCCTTAAACAAGTGACATGCTACAAAGTGATTAGGAGAAACCTCTTCAAGACATGGTTCATCCTTTCTACAGATGTCTTCTGTAAAATTACAGCGATTAGCAAATCGACAATTAGCTTCAGGATTAATAGGAGATGTAATTTCTCCCTTAAGAATAATTTTTTCCACCTTCTTATCGATTGTTGGTATAGGAATCGCAGAAAGTAACGCCTTTGTATATGGATGTATTGGATTATCAAAAAGTTCTTCTGCTGGTGCTTTTTCAATGATTTTTCCGAGGTACATAACGGCTATATCGTCGGAAAAATGATTAACTACAGACAAATCATGGGTGATGAATATATAAGTTAAGCCTAGCTTTTTCTGAAGCTCATTCATTAGATTTAAAATCTGAGCTTGGATAGAAACGTCTAAGGCAGATACAGGCTCATCGCAAACGATGAACTTAGTGTTTAATGCCAAAGCTCTTGCAATTCCAATCCTTTGTCTTCTACCACCATCCAATTCATGGGGGTAGGTGTTGATTAATCTTTCTGATAAGCCAACAAGCTCCATCAATTCCAATACTCTTTCAAATCGCTTATTTTTATCCTTAATCAACTTATTAAGTCTAATGGGTTCTTCAATAATTTCACTTACTGTCATTCTTGGATCTAGTGAAGAAAATGGATCTTGAAATATAATCTGCATTTCTTTTCTCAAATTACGCATTTCATTTGCGTTTAAGTCCCTAATATTTTGCCCCTTATAAAGGATCTCGCCATCGGTTGCCTCCAGCAGTCTAAGAATAACTCGACCAGTCGTAGATTTGCCACATCCTGATTCTCCAACAAGGCCAAGAGTTTTACCTTCTTCAATGGAAAAATTTACATTATCCACAGCATGAAGCTTACCTTTAGGGGTATTAAAATATTTCTTTAAATTCCTTACTTCTAATAATTTTTCTGCCACTGTGATCTCCTTTCTTGCTTGTTATGCAATTGTACGATTTTATCTATTGATTACTGCTACTTAGTCTGAAATCTGGATTCTCAGCATAAAGATGACATTCAACAAAATGAGAATCCGATATTTTGATTTTTTCAGGCTTTTGAGTCTCACAGATTTTCAGTGCATAATTACAACGATTACAGAATGAACATCCCTCTGGTAAATTATAAGGATCTGACATCAAGCCTTTAATAGGAATAAGCTCTGCCTTTCGGTTATCAATATTTGGTATTGAATTAAAGAGCCCTTCTGTATAGGGATGCTTTGTATTTTTGAAAATATCTCTTAATGATCCTTGTTCCACAATTTTTCCAGCGTACATAATAGCTACATCATCACAAACCTCTGCTACTACTCCTAGGTCATGGGTAATCATAAGCATAGACATTTGAAACTTTTCTTTTAATTGCTTCATAAGCTCTAAAACCTGAGCCTGAATAGTTACGTCCAATGCGGTGGTAGGTTCATCGGCAATTAGAAGATTTGGACTACAGGATAGAGCAATAGCAATAATTACTCTTTGCTTCATTCCACCGGAAAATTGATGAGGATACTCTTCTGATCTAGAGCCTGGAATCCCTACAAGCTCGAGCATCTCTTTTGCTTTTTTCTTAGCCTCTTCCTGAGAAACATTTTGATGAATGTTAATAGCTTCAGCGATCTGATCGCCAACTTTAATTACAGGATTGAGTGCCGTCATAGGATCTTGAAAAATCATTGACACGGCTTCTCCACGGATTTCTTCCATTTCCTTTTCAGCCAAGTCCATAATATTTGAACCATTTAGTTTAACTGAACCTGATACAATTTTTCCTGGGGGATTAGGTATCAGTCTTAAAATAGATAAAGCTGTTGTAGTTTTACCTGCACCTGTTTCCCCAACTAAACCTAAAGTTTTACCCTTTTCAATTGATAGATCTATTCCATTAACGGCTTCAACTGTTCCATCATCTGTAACATATTGAACACGTAAGTTTTCGATTTCTAAAGTTTTAGTACTCAAAACGACACCTCTCTTATTTCAGTTTTGGATCTAGGGCATCTCTTAAACCATCGCCAATAAGGTTTAATGATAGTACTGCTAATACAATTGCAAGCCCTGGAAACAATACGATATACATATTATCACGGATATATGCACGACCACCTGCTAACATACTTCCCCACTCAGGTGTTGGTGGCTGTACCCCAAGACCGATAAAGCTCAGTGATGCTGTAGCCATAATGGCAGTTGCAACCTTTAAAGTAGAGTATACGATTATTGGAGCCATTGAATTCGGCAGCACGTGGGTTAGGATGATTATATGATCCTTGGCTCCGATGGCCTTAGCTGCCTCGATAAATTCTTGATCTTTAACCTTTAGAACAGACGCTCTAACAACACGGGCAAAGCCGGGAATATTTGAAACCCCAACTGCTATCATCAAGTTCATAATGCTAGCGCCTAGTGAAGCAACAATGGTTATGGCAAGTAATATGGTTGGAATAGCCAATAAAATATCCAACACCCTCATAATCATGTTATCTATTTTTCCGCCATAATACCCTGCGATAGCTCCTAGAGTTCCGCCTATAGTCAAGGCGATACCCACTGATATTACTCCAACAAAAAGAGAAATTCTTGAGCCATAAACAATTCTTAAGAAAATGTCACGACCAAACTCGTCTGTGCCAAACCAATGCTCTTTGCTTGGTCCTTGTAGGCGATTAACCACATCCATTTTTACGGTTTGTTTTTTGTAATGATTATCGCTAGTAAAATCAATAATATAAGTTGATATTGCCATTAATAGGAATATTAAGATTAAAATAAGTCCTATTACAGCAGTGCTACTTTTCCTTAATCTTCTCCAAACGTCTGCCGACTGACTACGCTTTTTTATTTTCTCTCTTATATCGGCCTTTGGAATTTCTGTTTTTGTACTCATACTTCACAACCTTTCTAACTGTAATTGGCCTTAATTCTTGGGTCGATATAGGCATATAGAATATCAATGATTAGATTAACAATACTAAAGGATAAAGCAAATACGATAACACATCCAAGAATCATCGGAGTATCTTTACTTTGAATAGATTGCACCATTAATCGTCCAATTCCAGGCCATGAAAAGACTGTCTCAGTTAGTACAGCACCACCAAGTAATACACCAAATTCAAGCCCGATAACTGTAACAGCAGGAATCAAAGCGTTTTTCAAAGCATGCTTTCTCGTTACAACTTGACGCTTAACTCCCTTTGCTCTAGCTGTCTGGATGTAATCTTGTCTGATAACTTCAAGCATTGAAGATCGAGTCGTTCTTGTTATACTTGCTGTCGAAGCAATTGCCAATGTAAATGCCGGTAAAATCAAACTCTTTAAACCTTCCATTCCTCCCGATGGGAACAGGCCAAGATTTAATGAGAAAAAGATAATCAAGATAAGACCCGTCCAGAATGAAGGCATAGAAATACCAATTAGGGCTAAAACCATACCGACATTATCAAAAATTGAATATTGCCTGGTAGCAGAAATTACTCCAATAGGAATAGATATAATTACAGATAAAATTATTGCTGAAATTGTTAATTTAAATGTGTTAGGAAATCTGGCACCGATTTCGGTGGACACTGACTTTCCAGTAGCGTAGGATGTTCCCATATCTCCGCTGAGTAGTTTTTTTACATAATTTGCATATTGAACTATAACTGGGTCATTGAGGCCCATTTTTTCCCTTAGTTCTAGAATTGCTTCTTGAGTTGCTCCGTTACCTAAAATCATCGATGCTGCATCCCCAGGCGTTAAACTGATAATAAAGAAAACTAAGAATGTAACACCAATCATAACGGGTATCATGAATAACAGTCGTTTTAGAATGTACTTTGACATAATGCCCCCCTATATTTCTTAAAGTAGTACTAATGTTTCATTATTATTGGGGCTACCTCATAAGACAATCTTATGAGGTAGCCCTGGGGTGTTTCAGAATGAATGAAGTTCAAGGTTTTGAAATTTCAGCGATTTGGCTAGTACTAATGTACGTGTCAAGTCGATGGAATTTTAAATAACGCAGAAATTCGTCATTCTGAGACATCCCATTGATAACTGGATTTTAGTAATGTATCTTTTCAATATTCCATAGACCTTGAGGACTTAATTCTACGCCTTTTAAGCCTGCATTTGCACCAACTACATTGTTCTTAGTGAATAATGGTACAAATGGCGCTTGCTCCATTATGTGTTTATGAAGCTCATTGTATATTTCAGTACGCTTACCTAAGTCTAACTCTTCTCTACCAGAAACTATTAACTCATCAACTTTTGAATCATTGATTCTTGTCATATTCATAGCACCTATGTTGCTTGAATGGAATAATGGTGTTAAAGTTGAGTCAGGATCAGGATTAGAAGTCCATCCTAATACAAATGTTTCTTCTTCACCCTTCATTAATACATCTATGTAAGTACCCCATTCGTACATTTCGATTGTTGCTGTTACACCAATTTCTGCTAAGTTTGCTTGAATTATTTCTGCCATTCTTTTTCTCTGATCTCCTGATGCCCAAATACTTGTTTTAAATCCATCTGGATAACCTGCCTCAGCTAATAATTCTTTTGCTTTTTCAGGATTATAAGAATAATCAGATGGCATATAACCTAACATTGAAGGAGCTAAAACAGATTTAGTTTCTACACCAGCACCATTAATAGCTACTAACATAACTGCTTGCTTGTCAATTGCATAATTTAGAGCCTGTCTAACAAGTTTATTGTCAAATGGAGCTTTTTGATTGTTAACAGCAAAGTAATCTATTCTTGTTGAAGCCTTTGAATAAAGCTTTAAATCTGCATTTGATTCTATCTTGTTAATATCTATAGTTTCAAGTTCATCTACGATATCAACTTCACCAGTTTCAAGGGCAATGGTTCTACTAGTACCCTCTGGAATAACTCTAAATGTGATAGTTTCCATTTGTCCCATGTTGTTTTCATCAAAATAATTTTCATTTTTCTTTAATATAACTTTGTCACCAGAAGCCCACTCAACAAATGTATAAGGACCTGAACCTATTGGGTTTTGGAAATTATCTTCAGATTCTACATAAGCTTTAGGTAAAATTGATGCACCGGCATGAACTAGTGTGTATAAGAATGGTGCAAAAGCCACCTTTGTTGTGATTTTTACAGTGTAATTATCAACAACTTCAATTGATTCTACTTCACTTAAAACGTGCTGTACCTTAGGCTGCTCTAAAGATCTTTCTAAACTGAATTTAACATCTTCAGCCTTCATTTCAGTACCATCGTGGAACTTTACGCCCTCTTTGATTTTGATAACCCATTCAGTATCTGATGGTTGACTCCATTCTTCTGCTAAGTCAGGAACAACCTTAAAATCAGTGTTCAATCTAAAAAGACGATTAAATAATAAGAATGATACTCTTTCTGATTTTGTATCATTATGACCTTGAGGGTCTAAAGATGCAATATCTGCACTTAAGGCGATTGTTAAATCTTTTTTAGCAACAGCTGTTTCCTCGGATTTTTTTTCTGATGATTCTTGTGATGCAGATGAATCAGAAGATGCTTTTGCTTCTTCCGTTGCTGGTTTGCTTGAACATCCTGTCATAGCACCAACAAGTAACACTCCTATCATTAATAGTGCTAATGCTCTTTTTAACATACGTATCTCCCCTTTTATTTTTTATTTATATCTATTATAGATATGTGATTGAGAGGATTAAAAAACAAAAGTAGATTTTGAGATCTTCCTTCTTGATGATATGTATAAGCTCAAATTGCCCTATTGGATATCAAACTTAAATCTATCCTGTGGGAAGTAAGAATTCTCACAATTTACCCTAGTATATTAAGCTCTACAAACACATGTCTATACAAATAACAACCCTTAAAAATATTTGAAAATTCCTTATCTATAGAAACTTTTGTAGCAATTAGAACTGCTTAGCAAATGATATTAATATATTTTCTAGATCTACCATGGAGGACATAGAGACATACTCTTGGTCTCCATGCCATGCCCCGCCGATAGGTCCAAACTCGACTGCTGGTATCCCTTTACCGGAGAAGAACCTAGCATCGGATGAACCATGCTGTGCAGAGATTTCTACCTCTTCTAAATCTGCAACGTCCTTAGCCACTTGAATTAGCTTTTGCACATAATCACTATCCATAGATACATTAATACTTGGCTCAATTGTCTTTACAACAACTTCCCCATCTACAACATTCTTGATTTCTTCTACAATTTGATTTGGGTCTATATGAGGTACATATCTTATATCAAGTCCCATAACGCTATGATCTGGAACCCTGTTATAGATATCTCCGCCTTTAATTAAAGCTAGGTTTACAGAGGTTTTTTCATAGAACTGAGACCCGATACTTAGTATAGGTAGATTCTCAATTTTTTCGAAGTTTCTAATAGCCTTTAAAATTGCGTTTTCTCCTTCCCAAGGCCTACTGCCATGGGCAGAAAAACCATTGGTTAAAATATCTAATCGCATAATTCCCTTTGCTTGTATAGATACTGTCAAATTTGTAGGTTCTGTACATATGACAAAATCTCCCGTATATCCTTGGTCAACTAGGTACCTAGTACAATGGAATCCTCCGATTTCTTCATCTGTTACCAGCTGTAACATAACCTTACAGCCTAGAGGTTCATCCTTTAATCCAATCAGAGACTGGATAATTGCAACAACCCCGCTTTTCATATCTGCGCTGCCTCTACCGTAGAGTTTATCTCCTTCGATATAAGGTTCAAATTGATTAGGTTTACCAGAGACAACATCTAGATGACCATTGAAAATCAAGGTTTTAGGGCCTTGGCCGATCACAGCAACATAACTTTTATATCCCTCGTACTCAAGTATTTCACCTTCAATGCCATGATCACTTAAATAACTAGCACAATATTCTATTGATTCATTGGCTTTTTCGATTGTTGAAGAATCGATTTTTAATAGTTCTTTTAATAGGTTAATTGAGTCCATCACTTTGCTCCTCTTTTAAAAATCTATCAAACCATTCTAATAATTCGGTATATCTGCTTAATCTGTTGCTTGGCTTACCTGTAACTACAAATCCATGGGCTTCCTTCTCATAGAGCATGATTTTAGCTTGGATACCATGGTATAATAAAGCATTGTACATATTCCAAGATTCAGTATAATGACATCTCACATCATTTAATCCGTGACAGAATAGGGTTGGTGTCTTAACCTTATGGGCATTGGTTAAGGGAGACGCCTCGAGATATAGATTCTGATTTGTCCATGGGGTATCATGATTTCCCATATATTCAAATGCATATTCAAAACCTATATCAGAAGATAAGAAAGCGGTCATCATATGACTGATACCTCGTTCAGATACAGCTGCCTTAAACCTATTTGTTTCTGTTATGATATAGTTTGTCATATAGCCACCATATGACCCACCGGTAACACCAAGTCTTTCCGAATCAATTGCCGGATATTTTTCTAAAACTCGATCTACAAAGTCCATTAAGTCCTTAAAGGCATAATCCCCAAATGTCCCTCGGATATTTGAAAAATCATTGCCTCGTCCATCGCTTCCCCGTGGATTACAATAGAAGACATAGTATCCATTTGATGCTAAAAGCTGCATATCATGAGCAAAAGCATCTGTATAAATGGATTTAGGACCACCATGTATCATTAGAATCCCTGGATATTTCTTTCCAGCTTCATAATCTAGAGGTGGTATGACCCACCCATCAATAGATCCGTCTATATATATAGGTTTAGAGGTCTCGTGGTCCATGAGCCAATCATTAAATGAGGAAATTTTACTTAATCTTGCATCATTATAGAAATAAAGCTCATGAAGATTTAGTCCATTTAGACCTATAAACAAGATGCCCTTTTCAATAGGGACAAAGCTATCGATGGTTTTTAGATTATAATCAAATAAAAGTTGATTGCCCTTTACATCGATTCCCCTTAAGGATTCTTTGAAGCGATCCACAGTTACATCGTAGAATACACCATCTCTAACATATACCGGTGATGAGGTAGAATAACGACTGTCTGTCATGACCCCTAATCCATCATTGCTCAAATCCTTATATTTAGTTAATAAATGAAAGGTTTTAGAAGCTCTGTTAATAACGTAATGGTCTTGATTATCATTGCGACTATTTGTCCTCAAATCTACACCCATGAATATCATATGGTCCTTTGAGATACTTCCAACATAACTAATTCGATAATGGCCGTTGGTCCATTTAATTGTACTTTGGCTATTAATCTCATAGGTATAAACATCGCAGGTTAGAGGCTGTATTTTCTGAACCTCAAAGGCTGAATATATAATTCGCTTATTATCTAGATCGAAGTGAACCTGACCTATATCTAAATTTAGATCACTAAGTAAAACAAGTTGACCATTTTCTAAATCTACTTTAAAAAGATAAGTAGCCCTACTAGAAACCTTATTTCTATATTTAGGTGTTTTAGCGTTATCTTTTCCGTCTATATATAAATCTCGTGGAAAATTAGATAACTCAGAAGTAAAATATAATGATTCATCTATGATGTATAAATCCTTGACTTCAAATGGTATAGTAGTTATCAATTTAGCACTATTATTTTCTAAGTCATATTCATAGAGACACGTTTTCCCAGTATTTACTTTTTTAAAAAGAACCATTTCGTGACAAATGAAAAAATCATCGGGAATCCAGTCAAAATCTATTGATTTAATTTTGAAGGTATTTAAATCAACTTTGTAGAGTTTTTTTTCATAATCATCGTTTTCTATATTTGGTTTGTTAGAAAAAAATAATCCGTAGGTTTCTTCGCTGTTTACTTTTAAATTTGTCAGAACAAGATTACTAAGAAAAGCTTTAATCTCGATTCTTTTCTTCATGGCATCACCTCGGATAATTATAAAGTGCAAGAAGTATGCCAAAAAATAAATCAATTGATACTATTTGAAATGTTTTATATTTTGAAAAAAAATAAATTGATGTAAAATTAAAACAATAGGATGGCTGACAGGTAATTTGAGATGAATTCTCAATTGAAACCTTAATCAATACTATATAGCCCCTATATAGGGATTTAAGTAAAGACTTTAATTTATACATGTCTAAATTAAGTTTTACTATGTAAACCCTATACAAGTAAGGAGGATTTGAATGAAATCCATAGGAATTGTATCTGACTCAAAATTGAAAAATAACCGTATTAACCCTGTGGGTAAAACCTTAGCTCAAAATATTAAAGATGTATTTGACACAAAGGTCATAGTTCGCAATTACTATATCGATCAGTTAACAGACCACGATGTAATAGAAGATGATTTAGTGTTAGTTATGGCTGGAAGTAGGGCAAATATCATAAAGGATTATGTGATAAATCCTGCCAACATTATTGTTGTAAGGCGTACATTTTTAAAAAGCGGCGTTGAGCCTCTATACGCTATTCCAAAGGATACAGACGTTCTTGTGGTTAATGATAATATAGAAACAGTCCTGGAATCAGTATCTGCTCTTTACCACATGGGGGTTACACATATTAATTTAATTCCCTTTGAAGAGGGTAAGGATTATTCCCGTATAAACGTTGCAGTTTCGCCATCGGAGCATGAATATATTCCTGATCATATAGAAAATAAAATAGATCTTGGATCTAGGGTAATTGATATATCAACAATGTTTTTTATTATTAGTACCTTAGAGGTTAATGATAAAGAAACTAAGAAAAATTTCTATAATTACTATCAGAAAACCGTTAGTATAGGCGGAAGTATAGAAGATAATTACTACAAACTATTGGTAAGGGCTGAAGAATTAGATTACCTCTTGGACTTATCTAATGACGGTATTTTACTAACGGGAACAGATGGCAGAATCCTAATATACAACAGCCGATTTAAAGAAATTTTTAATCTGTCTAAATCCTATGAGGGGAAATACTTGCACGAAGTATTTGAAGATCTTAATTTAAAACAGTATTATCAATTTCAAGAGATTGAAGATCTGATCCATTATAAAGATAAATATATAAATCTAGAGAAGAAGGATATTATTCATTACAATAAAGAGATTAAGATGTTTTTTAGCTTTCAAGAGGTTACACATATCAAGAAATTAGAACAGAATTTGACCCGTAAACTAAGGCAAAAAGGCCAAATTGCAAGGTATACCTTTGATGATATTCACAGCCAATCTAAAAAAATCAGTGAGGTCATTGAAAAGAGTAAAAAAATTGCACAATCAGATTTAACGGTGCTAATTACGGGAGAAAGTGGAACGGGAAAAGAGGTGTTGGCTCAGGCACTACATAATTCATCTAAAAGAAAAAAACAGCCTTTTATTGCTGTTAATGCTGCTGCAATCCCTGAGAATTTACTAGAAAGTGAACTCTTCGGCTATGTGAAGGGGTCATTTACTGGGGCCTTAAGGCACGGGAAAAGAGGGCTTTTTGAACAAGCTAATAATGGAACTATTTTTTTGGATGAAATAGGAGATATGCCAAAGCACCTACAATCAAAGCTTTTAAGGGTGTTGCAAGAAAAGCAAATTACCCCAATCGGTGCTGATCATGTTATAGATATAGATGTAAGAATCATAGCAGCAACCCATAAAAATCCCATTGAGATGGTAGAGAACGGTAGCTTTAGAAAGGATCTATTCTATCGTCTAAATGTGTTTCCTATAAAATTACCGCCTCTTAGGGAACGGAAGGTCGACATTATGCTTCTGCTAAGTAAATTTACCGACTATAAATATAAATTTACAAATGATTGTACCCAGATATTAAAGGCATATGATTGGCCCGGCAATATTAGGGAATTGAGAAACGTTGCCCATTATATAAACACTTTAGATGAGGGAGGAATACTCACAAAGGATTCCTTGCCAAACTATATAGTTCCAGCACTTTCATTGCAAATGGAATCATGTAAGTCCATAATTAATGACGATACTTTTTTAAGTAAAGAGCGCTTTCATATAGAGGAGACTGTGGATATTGAAATGAGTATTTCAGTTCTTAAAGCAATAAAGCTACTTAATGAGATTAATAAAACATCGGGGAGAAAGCATATCCTTAAGATTCTAGAAAGAGCATGCATAGATCTCCAAGAAAGCAAGCTGAGGAAGATTTTGAATACCTTAAGTGAAACGGGTTTAATTAACATAAAAAAAGGCAGAGCAGGTAGTTATATAACTGAAAAAGGTAGGGAATTTTTGAATCTTTATTAGCAAAAAGGACAATAAACAGGATGAAAAACGAGATAAGCTGCCTTTTTATTATCCTGTTTATAAGCCGGAATAATGTGATTATAAATTCAATAGTTTCTATATAAAAGAGGAGATGGTTAAAAAACCATCTCCTTAAAATGTGTGAACTTATTATTTAAAATAAACTGAGTATAACAGAGCATCAATGGGTATATGTATAAATGGCATAATAAACCAATTTGAAACTTGGATTTTAGAGTTTACTTACTCGCTATTAATATTTTCAAAAAATATTAATAAAAAATATTGACAAAGGAGCAGATATATACTATTATAATATTGTAATCATTACAAATGAGAAATGATTACAACTTACAAAAGTGATACATATGAAAAAATAGACAAATCTGAAAGGGCTGGTGTTTTAATGAAATTGCAAATTGATAAAATAGATGAGTATCTAAAGAGTAATGATATTAAGCCCTCTTATCAGAGAATTAAAATTTTCGAGTACCTAGTAAAAAACAGAAATCATCCAACTGTGGATATGATTTATCAAGAGTTGGTTACAGAAATACCAACTTTATCAAAGACTACTGTATATAATACCTTAAAATTATTTATTGAAAAAAATATAGTACTATTAATAAACATAGAAGATAATGAAACAAGGTATGATGCAGATACTTCATTCCACGGACATTTTAAATGCAGAAAATGTAATGAAGTATATGACTTCAAAATGGATATGCCTGCATTGAATGAGCTTGATGATTTCGAAGTTGATGAGTATCACTTATATCTAAAGGGTGTTTGTAAAAAATGCATATAAGAATGGCCTTAATTAAAATATTTATAATGGCTATATGTATCTAAAATATGCTTTTTAAATAAAAAATATATTGGTAATGGAGGAATAAAAAATGAAGAAATTTGTATGTTCAGTATGTGGTTATGTTCATGAGGGAGAAAGTGCACCAGAAAAATGTCCAACATGTGGAGTAGGTCCTGATAAGTTTAATGAGCAAGAAATGACTGGTGAATTATCATGGGCTGATGAGCACAAAATAGGTGTTGCAGAAGGTTTAGACCCAGAAGTAGTAGAAGGATTAAAGGCTAACTTTATGGGTGAATGTACTGAAGTAGGAATGTACTTAGCTATGAGCAGACAGGCAGACAGAGAAGGTTATCCAGAAGTTGCAGAAGCATATAGAAGAATTGCCTTTGAAGAGGCTGATCATGCTGCTAAATTCGCAGAGTTACTTGGAGAAGTTGTAACTGCTGATACGAAAACAAACTTAAAGATGAGAGTAGATGCTGAGCATGGTGCCTGTCAAGGTAAATTAGATCTTGCAAAGAAAGCGAAGCAATTAGGATATGATGCAATTCATGACACTGTACATGAAATGTGTAAAGACGAAGCTCGTCACGGATCTGCATTTGCTGGATTATTAAAGAGATATTTCGGATAATAAAATAAATATTATTACATTTAGATAAGAAAAGATAAAACAGCATCGCAGTCTGCGACGCTGTTTTATTTTTTCTATAGGCCCAAATAGTAACCTTGGCTTAGTAAATCCTCCATGTCTTCTAGCACTTCTTTCGAGCGTTCATAATCATTTCCAACCATGGCAGCCGCAATATAATTGGTTAAGCATATAGGTGCTGCATAGGAATTTTTAAATGAGATACCAGAAATGGCACAGGGAAGAAAAACATCACCGAATTCTCTTACCGCATGATGATTTAAACTGGTAAAAAGGATGATTTTAACACCTTTTCTTTTTAACCAAGATAGTATAGTCGCAGATGCTTTAGAATATCTTGGGAAAAAATATGCAATGCATACGTCACCTTCTGCTGCACCAATTAATTCTTCAGGATAAGTGATTCCAACAGATTGGATCAATCGAATGTTTCGTCGAATTTGTCCCAAGCGAGAGAACATGTAGTGGGCAAGAGAAAAAGAACCTCTCATACCTAAGATATATACATTACGAGCTGAAGAAATCGTCTGGATAGTGTTAAGTAAAGCATCTTCTGATAAGGAGGATAATGTCTTCTGTATATTTTTCATATCATTTTCAAAAGAGTCATACAGTAGCTGATCCTTTGGGATGTTTACTTCTTCATTCAATCTGTTAGGAAGTGAAACTTTGTTTTTAATACCACCTTGTATGTCCTTTTGAAGCTCAGAATAGCCATTGTAACCTAAGGCTCTGGTAAAACGGATAACCGTTGTCGTACTAACACCTACCTTTGATGAGATATCTTCCAATGTGTTAAATGCAACAGTATCTAAATTTTCCATTAAATAATTTGCTATTGTTTTTTGTGAATTTGTGAATGTATCGAAGTTTTGTATGAGTTTATTAAGAAAATCAGACATCTTAACCTCCTCCGCGGTACTTGTCATATTGTAAAGCTATTTATATGACTTGGATTTTCGTCATTAACTTGTTCAATACCACTTTATATATAGTATAATAGTATTTTATTTTTTTTGTGTCAAGAGTAGGTCTTTAATATTTTCCAAATCAAAGATGCTATGCAGGACATAGATAATAGAAGTGTTCTCTTACAAGTATCCTAAAAAGTTTAGTAGTCAAGGACCTATTTAAAGAAATAACTGAGCCACATGGATACTTAGTTTCAGTATCCATGTGGCTCAGTAGAATCTATAGATTATGAGAGGATGACATGAATATATTCAAGGAAGTGTCATTAAAATTTAACAAGTTTAGAAATATCAGATAATTTACATCCTGGATTTAAGTCACAGGCTCTCATTAGGAAATTCAACTTTTCAATTCGCTCGCCTGAACGTGGTGCACCATTTTTGATAAAACTAACTTGTAAACCGGCTGCAAAATCCATTACTACGTCATCAATTACACCGCCAGAACGACCAGATGTAACTGCGATTAAGTCATGCTCTTTTGCAAACTTAACGGTATCAAGGGCTTCTGTAATTGTACCAATTTGGTTAGGCTTTAGAATGAAGCCGTCTATGGCCTTCATATCATATGCTTTTTTTATACGTTCGAGATTAGTAACAATCAGATCATCACCAAGAATGATAGTTCTGTCCAGTTCTTTTACTGCTTTCGTATAGCCTTCCCAATCATTTTCATCTAGTAAATCTTCTATGAATACAAAATTGAACTTTTCTGTTAAGGTCTTTGTGTAAGCGATAAGCTCATCGGACGTAACTCTTTTGCCCTTTAATAAGTAGGTTTTTGTTTCGACATCATACATCTCGCTAGATGCACAGTCTAAAGCGAAAGCAATCTTTCCATTGTAGCCACAGTTGTTAACCGCTTCTTGCATTAATGATAATACAACTTCCGGATCTTCAGAAGGGGCAGCATAGCCATAGGAGCTAGCAACATTAGGCTCAGTTCCTAAATACTTCTTTAATACATTGTGTAGTTCCTTAAAGGTATTTATACCCATTTCAACGGCTTCATAAATGTCTTTAGCCTTGTAAGGAAGTAAAATGAACTCATTGAAAGACTGTGTGAAGTCTTTGTAGCGCCCGCCGTTAATAACGTTGAAACTTGGAATTGGAACAGTTTTAAGTGTTTCACCTGCAATGAAGCGATATAGAGGTTGCTCCATTGTGTTGGCGGCAGCACGGAAACAAGCAATAGAAGTAGAATATATAGCGTTTCCTCCTAGATTTCGTTTATCCTGTGTACCATCTAAAGAGAGCATTTTTTCGTCGATGGAACGTTGATCCATGACATCCATACCGATAAGGGCTGGTGCAATGATATTGTTAACATTGTCAACAGCCTTGTGTACACTTAACCCATGATACTCGTCGGGATTTCCATCTCTAAGGACAAATGCTTCGTACATACCAACAGAAGATCCTGTAGGAGAACTTCCTCTTCCTAGGATACCGCTTTCTGTGATGACATCTACCTCAACCATCGGCCGACATTTACAATCAACAATCTGTCTAGCACGGATTGATTCAATTTTATTTGACATAAATAAGACCATTCCTTTCTCGTCACTCAAGGATATAATTCGATATACCGTAGTGTATTTAGCGATTGTATATTATTTTTTTACTTCAGGGATATATAAAATATTAAGGTCACAAAGATTAGTTCCCGTATTTCCTGTAAATACTGCATCGCCCATTTCAGAAAGAGCTTCATAGCAAGCATGCCCACGCAATGCTGCAAAAATATCAACATTTTTCTCTATCGCAGTAGCATAGCTTGTAGAGTCTGTAATTCCACCAGCAACAGGAGTCGTACCATCTGTACCCTCTGAATCGATTGAAAGCATGCATGCTCCTTCAGTTTTAGCAGCGGCAATGGCAAAGCTTGCAGTCAATTCTTGTCCTGGTCCACCATGACCGGTAATAACGCTGTTGTCTAAAATTTTCGTAGTGGTTTCGCCTGAACTTAATAGTACACATGGTGGCTTGATTGGGTTCCCGTATGCTTGGATCTCCCTAGCGATGGAAGCAAAAAACGTACCGGCATCTTTACTTTCACCTTCAAGGAATGATGATACGATCATAGCGGGAATTCCCATTTCTTCTGCAATTTCCTTTGCATAAATGCAGGAATCTGGCAAAGTATTTAAAAGGAAATATGTGTTATCAGGGAAAGCCTTAGGAGTCTCTCCTTCAGGTCCAACATTCATTAAGTAATCAACTACACTCTTAGGAAGTCTGTGAGCTACATTGTAGTTATGGATAACATTTCTAGCATCTTCTAATGTAGTTTTATCAGGACCAATCGGTGTACTCGTATAGTTTTCATATGGAATGCCAATATCTGATGTTGGAGGGTTACCAACTGCATCGCTAATTCCAAAACCAATAAGCTCAGCTCCAACTTCTTGTATTCTTTTTGCTAACATACCTCCATTAAGCTGGGAAATATGACGACGAATTGCATTGACTTCGTAAATTCCGGCTCCAGATTTTAGCATTACGTCAGTAGTATCAATCTCATCTTGTAAAGAGATTCCATCAATTGGACAGCTCATAAGAGCAGAACTACCACCGCTAATTACAACAATAAACAGATCTTCTGGACCAGATTGCTTAACGATATCAAGGATCTTCTTTGATGCTAAATATCCAGTTTCATTAGGAAGAGGGTGGCCGCCTACATATACGTCTGTATTATGAAAAACATCTGTATCTTCAGATATCTTGACTATAGCGATTCCCTTAGTTAAATAGTCACCAAGTATTTCGTCAATAGCCATGGCCATAGCATTACAGGCTTTACCTGCACCGAAGAGATATACGTTTCTTTTCTTCGATAAATCCCAGGATTTTGTACCAATATGCAATATGCTTCCATCCATGTGGGCGATGCTTTTAATTCTTTCATAAGCATCTAATTTCTGAAGAGTTTTATCTGTAATATCCAATACGATTCTTCTGGATTCCTTGTCTCCGTGGGAAACAAGCTCTTTAAAGTTCTTGATTTTTTTCATACACGTAACCTCCGAATTTGTTCTAAATAGTAAATTGATGAATTTGTACTAAATAATACATTGTGTACAATAAAATACATTTGTACTTTGAAGTATACTGCAATGTATTTTAGATGTCAATATCCAAATAAAATATTTTTACACTCAATATAGATATGTAACTTTAAAACTTAAAATAAATTTTCATAAAAATAATTAATACTTCTACATTATCTCATTGAAACTTATTGAACTTGTATATCTATAATAATTTTAATGCTTTATTAAATTAGAAGTAAAGAATCTACTTCTTAATTATTTACAAAAGCATTTTTATTTATCATGTATGTATACATAAGACTTATTCTATACTGGCCTTTGGAAATACATATAATAATTGAAAGTCGAAATATATAGAAAAGTGGAATATGACTTTGACAACAATAATGTATTATGTTATACTCGATGTACTAAATAATACATTTTAAAATTTGTGAAATGAAAGGAGATAAAAAATGGGAGCTAGAACTGAGTTTTTGTATTTATCTGAAAAGGATATGATAGAAGCAGGAGTGCTAGATGCGGCTCGATGTGTTGATGTTTGTGAAGAAGTCTTTAAGCTTCTTGCACAAGGTGATTATTTGATGGGAGGAAGTAACCATAACAGTCACGGTATGGGAGTCGTATTTCCTAAGGAAACAAAGTTTCCAAACATGCCTGTAGCCGGTCCTGATAGAAGATTTGTTGCAATGCCTGCTTATCTCGGGGGAAGATTCGATTGCTGTGGGAATAAATGGTATGGGTCTAATGCAGCTAATACTAGCAAAGGTTTGCCTCGCTCTGTGTTGACAGTGATGTTAAATGATAAAGATACTGGAGAACCATTATCATTAATGTCTGCAAATCTATTAAGTGCTGCAAGAACAGGTGCTGTTCCTGGAGTCGCTGCAAGATATTTAGCTCGTAAGGATTCAGAAGTTTGTGCAGTGATTGGATGTGGCCCCATTAACAAAGCTTGTTATGGTGCAATAGTGTCACAGATGCCTAACCTAAAGAAAGTTATTTGCTATGATATTTTTTTAGATAAAGCGCAAGCCTTTGCAGACTGGGCCCATGAGGAATTTGGTGTAGAAGGTGTTGCAGTAGATTCTGTTGAAGATGGATTTAAGGATGCAGATGTTATCACGATTGCGGCATCAAGATTAAAACCGTTACACTTTGAAGACAGTTGGATTAAGAAAGGTGCTACAGTACTTGTTAGTGGTCCAGCAAACTCAGAAGAATCATTCTGGCTTGGAAGTAAAATTGTTTACGATAACACAAAACTTCATGAAGCATATGTTGAAGAAGCGATTGCTTCTGGTGATAAAAAGAAATACTACAGTGGAGTTATTGGTGGACCGTTGTATAATCTGATAGACGATGGTAAGCTTCCGGCCTTAGAAGATTCTACTAGCTTAGGAGAAATCATTTTAAAAGACAAGCCGGGAAGAACTAATGATGAAGAGAGGATTACATTTATTGCCTGTGGTATGGCAGTATTTGATTTAGGATGGGGATACGAAATGTATCAAAATGCTCAAAAGAAGGGAATCGGTCAAAATCTACTTCTTTGGGATGAGCCATATATGAAGTAATAGGTTTGAGTGTATATTAATAAATAGCTGAAGCGATTACATATTAAATTGGGTAAAACTTTAGGGAGTCTAAGACTATATGATGTTATCTGATGTTTTTTACAGTAAAGATAAAAAGCTTTAAGTGAGGTGTTATAATGTGGGAC
Organism: Wukongibacter baidiensis; assembly: GCF_050888315.1. Lineage (NCBI taxonomy): Bacteria > Bacillati > Bacillota > Clostridia > Peptostreptococcales > Caminicellaceae > Wukongibacter > Wukongibacter baidiensis. The sequence continues at coordinate 3,346,815 of NZ_CP138202.1, read as the reverse complement.
TTTTAGTTTTAGTAATTTGTTTTTTTCTCCTTATGGTCATGGGAGTACCCATTGCGTTCAACTTGATTATTAGCACCTGTTCCTATATGTTAGCGAGTGGATATGACCTGATTGTAGTTGGTCAAAAAATGTATGAGGGAATGAACAGTTTCTCTTTTCTTGCAGTTCCTTTTTTCGTTCTAACGGGACAATTGATGTTAAGAGGAGGTTTGCTAGAAGACCTTATTGATTTTGTTAATGCGTATTTCGGTAGATTCAAAGGTGCGATTGCCATGGTAACTATCGGTGCGGCTCTATTGATGGGATCAATCGTAGGTCTGGCGGTTGCTTCGGCTGCTTCACTGGGAGTATTCTTAATCCCTATGATGAAAAAAGCAGGATATTCTCCAGCCTTTGCGGCGGCTACAATGTCTTCTGCATCATTGCTTGGTCCGGTTATGCCACCAAGTGTGTTAATGATTATTTATTGTATTTCTGTTGGTAACACATCTATTGCGGGATTATTCTTGGCAGCAGTTGTTCCAGCCCTTCTTACAGCGACAGCACAGATTATCATTGCTAACAGAGTGGCTGCAAAGAGGAATTATCCATCTTATGGCAAAACTACATTGTCAGAAAAGGTTAAAGCTACTAAAAGAGCGGTGCCTGCTCTATTCCTGCCTGTAATTATTCTGGGTGGAATCTTTAGTGGTGTATTCAGTATTACTGAAGCATCATCAGTAGCAGTACTTTACAGTGGTGCGTTGGCTTTCTTTGTGAAAAAATCTGTTAAGATAAAGGATATTCCAGAACTTTTTATGGAGACTACTGGAACTACAGGGCTTGTATTGATTCTTGCCGGCGCAGGTAGTGCGATGGCATGGGCCATTGCAAACGAGCAAATATTAAATAGTCTTATAGGGCCATTATCAAGTATGCCTAGCTGGTTATTCTTGTTGTTAGTTAACGTTTTACTGATTATTACAGGTTGCTTTATGGATGATTATGCATCTGTTGTAATTCTAGCTCCAATCATTGCGCCAATTGGATGGGCGTTAGGAGTAGATCCATTACAGATGGGAGCTATTATTTGTATCAATCTTGTTATTGGTCTTGCAACGCCTCCTTTTGGAATTACGCTGTTTGTAACCAGCCCAATAGCTGGAGTCAGTGTTGAGGAGACTGTAAGAGAAGCCATTCCATATCTTATTGTGACGGTCGCAATGTTGTTAATAACTACATTTGTTCCGGCAGTTACCACAACATTACCAAGACTTATGGGTTATTAAATCTTTATTCATATTTTAATGTTTTAGATAATAATAAACTAGGGGGTCAGCAAATGAAAAAGGGAAACTTATTTAAACGTGGTTTGGCAGTACTATTAATGGGTATGGTTGTAGCGGGTCTCTTTGTAGGCTGCGGTGCTAAGTCGGATACTAAGGTAGACACCGAATCTGGAGATTTAGGCTCTTATGAGATTCGAATCTCAGCAGCTAACTCTGAGAGTCATCCACAAACATTAGGCCTTTATGCTATGAAAGAATACGTAGAAAAAGAGAGTAATGGGAAGCTAACCATAAGCGTTTTTTCTAATGGACAGCTAGGAGATGAAGATGTATCCCTTGAGCAGGTTCAAGCTGGAACATTGGAAATGGCTACTGCTTCTATCGCTCCAGTTGCTACTTTCCAGAAAAAATTCTTTGCACTAGATATTCCTTTCTTATTTGACACTTATGAAGAAGCTTGGATGGTAATGGACAGCAGCGTTGGTATAGACTTACTTGATAGCCTTGATGAGGTTGGACTAAAGGGCCTTGCCTATATGGAAAATGGCTTCAGACATATTACTACCGATAACAAGGAAGTAAAAGCTCTCAAGGATTTAGAGGGACTCAAAATTAGAACAATGAATTCACCAATGCATATTAAAAATTTCCAAGCATTAGATTCTAATCCTACACCGGTTCCTTTCTCAGAGTTATATATGGCTATGTCACAAAATATTGTAAATGGTCAGGAAAATCCTATTGCAAATATTTGGGATGTTAATATGTATGAGGTACAATCTTATGTTTCTTTAACAGGACATATTTATGATGCTATGCCACTTGTAACCAACTTGAAGTGGTGGAATGAGCTACCTCCGCAATATCAAACGATTATTCAAAAGGGTGCAATTCTAGGACAAAACTATAGCCGTTTCTGTAACTATGAAAGAGAAGATATTCTTAAAGCAAAGTTAGAAGAAAAGGGTATGACAGTTGTAGAAGTATCAAAGGAAGCTAAAGATGAAATGAGAGCTGCTTCTCAAGATGTTGTTGCAGATGCTGTGAAAAAAGAAGTTGGTGAAGAAACTATCAGCAATTTCTTAAATGGAATCGAAAATGTAAAGAAGGATATTGTTAAAGGAATTCAATAACTTACATTATAGCTTAATCCCTACTGAAAGGAGGGCTACTATGTTAGCAACAATGGATAAAATCATCGATAAAATGAAATCTATTTTGCTAGGTATTCTGGTTGTAATTGGCTGTGCTATGCTTGGCATAGCGTGGGCCCACGTATTTGCACGATATGTAATGAATAGCTCTCTATCATGGTCTGAGGCTTTATTGAAGGTTATGTTGGTATGGTTCTGCCTTCTAAGCACGTCGATGATATCTCTAAATAGAGAACATATAGGTATTGTAATTTTTAAGGAAAAGATGCCTGAGAAAGTAAGAAAAGTAGTGACATTAATAGCACAGATGCTTCTTGTAGTGGCATCGTTGGCAGTAATTTATGTCGGTATTAGAATGGTAATAAACGCTGGAAGTAGATCTATTCCTGCACTGCCTATACCTTATGCATTGGCATATGCAGCAGTACCGACTTCATTTACAATAATTACATTCTACGAGATTCGCAATACCGTTTATGATATCGTACACTATAATTCACAACCTCTTTAGTAAGAACTTAAATCTGCACCAAAACACGAAACAGTCACATAACGGTTAGTTTATAGCTGTTTTGCGACTGTTTTAGTGTAGGTGGCAGATATTATCTAGGAAAATGAAAAATTTGTTAAGTCGCAATTTATAGGGAGTTATAAGAAAATGAAAAAAACAAAGATTGTATGTACCATTGGACCTTCTAGTGATAAGAAGGAAGTACTAAGAGAACTGGTTCTTAACGGAATGAATGTTGCTCGACTCAATTTTAGCCATGGTTGTCATGAAGACCATCAGGCAAGAATCGACGCCATAAAGGAGGTTCGGCAGGAACTAGGAATCCCTGTGGCTATCATGCTAGATACCAAGGGTCCTGAAATTCGAACTGGAAAGTTTGCCCCAGAATCCGTTGAACTTAAGGAAGGACAGATATTCACTCTGACCATTGAGGATGTTCTAGGTGATGAGAACCGATGTAGTATATCCTACAAAGGACTTCCAGGTGATGTCGAGATTGGAGATCGTATTCTTATTGACGATGGACAGATAGAGCTGGAGGTTATAGAGATACCTACATCTACTGATATCACATGCAAGGTTAATAATCCTGGGATAGTAAAAAATAACAAGGGTGTTAATGTTCCTGGCATCAAAATAAACCTTCCGGCCATAACTAAGAAAGATACCCAAGATATTTTATTTGCTATTCAGAATGGATTGGACTTTATTGCTGCATCCTTCATTCGAAAGGCCGATGATGTGTTGGCAATCCGCAGGATTCTTGAAGAAAATAATGGTCAGAATATCCATATTATTTCAAAAATCGAGAATCAAGAAGGTGTCGACAACATGGATGAAATCATCCAGTATTCTGACGGTATCATGGTGGCACGTGGGGATTTAGGTGTTGAAATTCCAACCGAGATGGTTCCACACGTACAGAAGAAGATGATAGCCAAATGTAATACAGCCGGAAAGGCGGTTATTACTGCTACTCAGATGTTAGATTCAATGATTAGAAATCCTAGACCCACCAGAGCCGAGACGACGGATATAGCGAATGCAATTCTTGATGGAACGGATGCTATTATGCTCTCAGGAGAGACTGCTGCTGGGAAATATCCCGTGGAAGCTGTCCGAACTATGGCAAAGATTGCTAAAACTACTGAGGCACATCTAAATTACAATATGGTGCTCGTCAAATGGGCAGGTATTAAAAAGTCTGATGTGACTAATGTTGTTGGATACTCAACATGCAGTGCGGCATTGAAATTAGATGCCTCTGCAATAATTACTGCTACGGCCACAGGATTCACAGCCCGTAATATATCGCAGTTCCGACCTACAACTCCAATCATAGCTGCAACGGATTCAGAAGAAGTTATGCGAAAACTGTGTCTTGCGTGGGGGGTCTATGCCCTTGTTGTGGAAGTTGGTAATAGCACCGATGAAATTTTTGATATGGCCATTTCGGCAGCACAGAAGGCTGGCTATGTTAAGGATGGAGAACTAGTTATCTTTACTGCCGGTGTACCTATAGGTGTTTGTGGATCTACCAATCTGATGAAGGTACATCTTGTTGGCGAGAATATCAGCCAATAGATCAATGTTGGATAAAAAGGTCATGAAGAGAAAAGACTTTGTGTATAGAAAGTAATCTGTCAAAAAAAGAAATATAGAGGTAGGACTTATCTCAGATTGCCTAAAAAGTCAATTGCTAGAGTAAACTTCAAAAGCATAGTATGGGGACAGGCCCTCAGACACAATGCAAAAAATTGTGTATGAGGGATCTGTCCCTGTCATATATAGCAGTGTTTTGAATTTTCTATGGATAATTTGGATTAAAGCAGGGGGGATATAAATTGAAACTAATAAAATGGAAAGACTTAAAAATAGGTTTTAAATATGGAGTAGTATTATTAATTACTATTGTATTGTTTATTAGTGCTACAGTTTATGTGACTAGTCTTTTAGCTAATATTAAGGATTCTATTGGAGCTATTGAGCATAAGGGAGAGCGATCTATTACAATTACACAAATGGCTTATTTATTGAAATCAAAAGATGCAGTAATATCGGACTATATCTTTTTTCCATCCAAACGTGCCCTTGAAGAGTATGAATCATATGAAAAAGAGTTCATAGAGCTACAAAGAAAAATAGAGCCTGAAATGAACACAAAGGATTTAAAATTGTTGTTTAATGTAGTTACTCAAAACAATAAGAAAATAAATGAGATTTTTAAAAAGAATATTATTCCTCAACTAAACAAAAATGATAAGGAAAAGGCGATGCTTACAGGAATAACAGTATCGAGTATAAGCAATTCTTCCTTTGAACTTTTTGATAAATTGAGGAACATTGTAAATGATGATCGTCAGAAGGGGATAGACGATGCATACGAAGCTGTTGATAAAACGGCTAGCACTCTAACAATATCAATTGTAATAGCTATAGTAACAGGTTGTATAGTTATTATTTTAGTTAGCAGAAGTATCAATCGTAATTTAAGCCAAATTGTAAATACAGTTAATAAAATTTCTAAAGGGGATTTGAAGATAGAAAAAATAGATTATAATGGTAAGGACGAAATTGGAGAACTGTTTATAGCAACGAGCCAAATGCAAAATAAGCTGCGAAAGATAATTCAAGAAATTAATATGTCATCTTTAGAAGTAAGTAGTCAAGGGAAAAATCTAGATCAAATAGCTAAAGAAGTAAAGGATGGTAGCGATCAAATAGTAGCAACTATGCAAGAAATGTCTAGTGGCGTAGAAGAGCAAACAAGCTCTTCATATAAGATAGCGAGTTCAATAACTGGGTTAATAGAATTAATTAAACAAGTAAATAAAAACGGCATAGCTTTAGAAAACTCATCAAATGACATTTTAGATATGGCCTGTAAAGGAAATGAACAGATGGGAATTTCTATCGAAAAAATGAATGGAATCAATAGTATTTTTAAAGAATTTGTATTGAGAGTAAAAGAACTAGAAAAAAATTCTGAGAATATATCTGAATTAGTTCAAGTAATTAACGTTATTGCTAAGCAAACAAATCTGTTGGCATTAAATGCTGCAATTGAAGCGGCAAGAGCGGGTGAAGCAGGGAAAGGGTTTGCAGTGGTTGCAGAAGAAATAAGAAAATTAGCTGAGCAAGTTGAAAATTCAATTAATGAAATAACGGATATTGTAGTAGGAATTCAGAATGAATCTAGGTTAATGACTGAATCATTAGAAAAAGGATATTATCAGGTAGAAGAGGGAACAGATCAAATTAAAATTACAGGACAGGCTTTTAAAGAAATTAATGATGAAGTTGTTGAAATGGTAGATAAAATAAAAGATATATCTCAAAACATACACTATATAACTGAAAATAGTGAGTCTGTTAATATCTTAAGTGAGCAAATAGCAGCCGTATCAGAGGAAAATTCAGCAGGAATTGAAGAAACAGTTGCATCTGTACAACAGCAGAATAGCTCTATGGAAATTATTGCTCAAAACGCAGATTCTCTACTAAGTTTATCAGAGAAATTAAGTGAGGTAATTGGCCAATTTAAATGGTAGAGAATTTGCCGAGCACTTTCGTACACTTAACTATATTTGTGGCAGAGTAAGTCATGTAGACAAATTCTAAGATTTATAATAGTAGCTTTTTTAAAAGATATTGATAGATGAATATCTTTACTTTTACATAAAAACCTATGAATGGCATCGATTACGAAGCCATTCATAGGTTTTGTATTTAAGACCAAAACAATGATCTCTAAAACTAGATCCCTCAGATTAAAACGGACTATCCTCAAACATACGATCGGTAAATAGGTTAAGAAACTTGTAAAATTCTATTTTGCTTCCCTCGACTTTTAAATCACCTCTCCTGAAAGCTTCCCTAGGAGTCATATATCTGCCTATTATCTTCTTCCATGTCATTGAACTACAGATTATTACTATATCAATAGTATCCAGGAAATAGGGCTCTACTATTGCTACACCACGACGGACATTAACAGAATATATATCATCCAGATCGGTAAAGCGAAAACCTGCTGCCATATATACGTCTGCACTCTTCTCTGGATTAAGATTAACGGCCATTATTTTAAAAATAGTCATTATATCTAGGGTTAGGAAAATAGATTTTTCACCTTTAAAAGTGGGCATTTCAAGAAAACCCCCAGCCTCAAGTGCCCGTGTTAGATAATAATTTCTTGCGTTAGCATTACCTTGACTTATACCAAGGGCCCAGAGTGCTGTGGACTTCATTTTTAGAGCTTCGCTACTATAATTAGAAAGATGAAGCAGTTGATCCGCAAGTTCTAGTGTCCACTGATAGTCACCTTCTTCTAATGCTTCTCTAGTTTTCAATAAAAGTTCTTTTTCACCCCCGGCTAGCTTAGCAAAGTGATTTGCCTTTTCCTTTGGAGACAGAGGAAATAGATTTGTTGTATTGCCATCAAACCATCCCAAGAAGCCATTATACATATTTCTGATTGACCATTCGACATTTCCATAAAACTCCTTAAGATAGGGTTTATCTGCTAGGTGTTTAGGTAGTTTCACCACTTTTACAAGGTCATCTGGAGTAAGGCCCTTATTAATCTCCCTAATAGTTTGGTCATGAAGATATTGTATAGCATCTCTATAGTCCGACAATACTTCATCTATTTTTTGTTCTCCAACAATTGGACGTGTATGGCATGGCACATAATATTCCGATCTCATTCTTCTCAGCTTTTCAACACTATCGGCCCAATTACTAGGACTTCTAAACTTTGTACCACGGATGGAGTACAGGTTTGGGAAGGATTTATAGAAGGTATCAGCTCCAATGAGTACCCCCTTATCTGGTAGCCAAACTGCTATTTGTCCCTTGGTTTCTCCTGGAGTATGAATGAGTTCAATGTTTATATCTGAGATTTTAATTTTTAGTTTTTCAGATGAAAAGGTTTTATTTGGTGGAATATAGTCCACCTCAGTTTTATCATTGAGTAATAAATAAGGTCCAATCCCTGAATTAATGAATACAGGTGGTGACAGATATGTTCCAAACATGGCCATTGACCTATCGAAGATTATTTCTGAAGTCAATGCAACATTGTTGATCTCATTGACTGTTTCTTCATGGGTATAGATATCAACCTCTTCATCATCTGCAAAAACTCCAGCACCGCCAATATGATCACTATGATAATGGGTGTAGATGATGGCCTTTAAGGGTTTTGAAGTTATTTTATCAAAGGCCTTTTTTACAGGCGTAGCTGCTTCTACACTTTCTAGGGTATCGACGATAACTATACCATCGCTTCCTTCAAGTAGTACTGAATTAGCGATCCCATAACCAATTGCAACATAAACTCCATCTGTAACTTCAAGAATCTCCCTCTCAAACTCAGCTGAGTGTGCCGCTAATTCCTCAGGGGTCACTGAAGAATTATTTGTATCAATTTCTGGATGACTCATATTTATAACCTCCATCTCATATAAAACTTACTTGGCACTCGATTTTGCAAAGTTAAATATGAATATGATAACTATAATTATTATATGAAGATAAAACTATTATGTGATTATTAGAACGTATGAATATTTGTATTGCATGATTTTAAGATAGATTCCAAGCATTTGATATTAGAAAAGAAAAATGTAGGTGTATTAATAAAGGATTCTCAAGTTTTTTAAAAGCATTTTTATAAATAAGAATGGAGAGATATTTATTGACATTGAAACTAGTAACTACTATAATAACTACTAATAGCATTTATTGAGTAGTTACTATAGTAGCTACTCGATAAAAACAAGCTTAAAGTAAAGGGGGACAGGACTAAAATGGAAGCTAGATATAGAAAACAACATGAATTAAAGGATGGTTTTGTTGCAGGATTGCCATTAGTTATTGGATATGTACCAATAGGAATGGCCTTTGGAGTTCTATCGAAAACTATGGATGTTACATTCATAGATAGTATACTATTTTCCGCTATAGTATTTGCAGGAGCAAGCCAGTTCATGGCCTTAAACTTATTAGCCATGGGAGCAGGCGCGGGAGAGATTATTTTAACGACCTTATTAGTGAATCTGCGTCATATTCTAATGAGTGCATCACTTGCAGCTAGGCTAAAGGATGACATTAAGAAATGGATTCCCTTTATTGCCTTTAGTGTAACCGATGAAACGTTTTCAGTAGCATCATTTAAAGAAGGTGAATTAACAAAGGAATTTATACTATCCTTACAGCTTATATCCTACTTAGCATGGGTTGGTGCCACTGGTTTGGGGTATATTGTTGGAAGCATATTACCGGAGGTTATGAAGGACAGTATGGGAGTAGGTTTATATGCTATGTTTGTGGCAATTTTAATACCTGAAGCAAAGAAGTCTACTATGGTTGTAATTCTTGCATGTTTATCGGGTATTTTAAATACATTACTTAAATACTTTCTGTCCTTGTCTCAGGGATGGAGTATAATCATTTCCATTGTTGTAGTTTCCTACTTAGGTTTATACTTATTTGAGGCGAAGGGGGAAGAAACTCATGAATAGTCATATATTACTAATCATTGGAATGATGATTGTAACATATATACCTAGACTACTTCCCTTTGTCATTGTATCGGGAAAAAGTCTACCCAAAAGACTCAATAGATTTTTACAGTTCATACCATATACAGCCTTAGGAGCCCTTATTATACCGGGAGTGTTTTCTGCTACACCCCAGATGCCACAGGCTTCAGTAATAGGAATAGGATTTGCTTTTGTTTATGGATGGTATAAAGGTGGTATAATAATTCCTGTACTGGGATCGATATTAGTAACGTTTCTTATGCTTTCTATGAATTAGAAATATAGAATGCATTTATAAATCTACATTTTGATTTCTTAAATAGCCAATGTTTTAAGGCTCTTTAAGGTATCAAAATGTAAAAGATTTATTGCAATTTCTATACATATTATAGTTAAAGGTGGACGGAGTTATATGAGCAATGAATTATCAATTATTGAAGATATGAAAAAACTAGGTCTGAGTGAATATGAAGTTAAAGCCTATTTAAAGCTTTTAGAGGAATATCCTGCAAATGGATATACACTCAGTAAAAATTCGGGAGTTCCAAGATCAAGAATCTATGAGGTATTGGAAAGTCTTAAAAATAAGCAGATGGTTTTTGAGCAAGTTGAGGGTAAAACGACCTTATATCATCCATTGGATCCAAGGCTACTGATGAATAAGCTTAAAAGTAATTTTGATAACATTTTAAATAATGTAGATGAATATACGAAAAAGGTTTATTCAGAAGAAGAAAATGATAATAAATTGGTTGTAATTAAAGGGCGGAGTAAGATTATTGATTTTTTAAAGGTATTAATTTCTAGTTCAGAAAAAAGAATAGCAGTTTCAATATGGGATGAGGAAATTCAGGACATTTCTCCTTGTTTAGATGAGGTCATTAATAGAGGTGTGATCCTCAGGGGAATGTATTTTGGAAAAAACAATCCCTATAAAGAGCTGGTAACCCATAGAAGAATAGAAAGGTATTTATCGGAGAAAAAGGAGAGATACATAACGATTATCATTGATGGTGTTCACGTTGTATCTGGAATTGTATCAAGGGGTGAAGAAAGCCAAGTGACCTGGACTAAGGATATTGGTTTCATTGAAATGAGTGAGGACTACATTGCCCATGATTTAATGGTAAATCGTTATTCGGAAAAACTAAAGGACGATGAGAAGGTCGAGTATGAGGAGTTCTCTGATAGAGTAAGAAAGGAATATTATAATTTTACTGATGAAGAGTATAATAGTTTTAGAAATTTATCTAAAGATGAATAGTATAGGATAAATAATATATTTTGAAATACTCTGGGGCTGAACTTATGAGATTTATTTATGAGACAGCCCTATTTGTATAGTTATAAGCAAAAGATGAATTTTCAGAATATTTCATCTAAAATGTAGTCTAGACTACAGAAATTTATATCCTCCATGTTATATACTTAAATTATATTCCTATAGGCCTATAGGTTGTGATTAAAAAATTAATAATCATACGAACAGGAGGGTAAATATACATGATAAAACTGATAGGTGTTTTAATTATATTAATTGGTTTTATAAGAAAGTATAATCCTATCGCGGTAGTATTAGTAGCCGGAGTAGTAACTGGGCTAGTTGGAGGATTGGATTTTATTAAGATATTAGATATCATTGGTTCTGCATTTGTTAAAACAAGATACATGTCATTATTCCTATTGTCATTACCAGTAATTGGGGTTCTTGAAAGATATGGACTTAAAGAGAGAGCAAAGATGTTGATTCAGACTATGAAATCTGTATCAGCAGGTAAGGTGTTATCTCTTTACACAACCATTAGAATTATCGCAGCAGCACTTTCATTAAGACTTGGTGGTCATGTACAGTTTATAAGACCATTAATTCAGCCAATGGCCCATGGTGCAGCTGAAATTAATTTTAGTGAAGTTGATGAAAAAGAGGAAGATGTAATAAAGGGATATTCTGCAGCATCTGAGAATATCGGTAATTTCTTCGGGCAAAACGTATTTGTTGCATCCGGTGGAGTGCTATTAGTTGTTGGTACTTTAGAGGAATTAGGAATAGTTGTTACGCCCCTTGCTGTTTCAAAATCTGCTATACCAATTGCTGTAATTGCAGGTATATACGCAATTACTCAAAACTATCTACTAGATAAACGTTTGCAGAAAAATTTAGGAAAAGTCAACAAAAATGTAGATGGAAGTGGGTGTTAGCATGAAGGGTATCATACTTGAAATAATGTATATTGTTTGTGGGTTAGTAGCTATAGGAGCTGGTTTCCATGCATTAAAGGATGAAAAACATCCAGCTAAAAAGGGAACAGCTACATTTTGGATTTTATTTGGCCTAATATTCGTTGTAGGGAAGTACATACCTGCATATATAGTAGGTGGTCTTTTATTAGTAATGGGAGTAATAACTGCTCTAAACAAGGTTGTTAATGGCTCGATGAAAACTGCCGATGAAGCCGATAGGATGGCCAGCGCTAAAAAGCTAGGTAACTCACTATTTATACCTGCTTTGGCAATTGGTGTTACGGCTTTTCTAGTAGCTCAATTATTTAAAAGCCTAGGAGGTTTAGTAGGGCTAGGATTTGGTGCTACACTAGCAACAATTTTATGTCTTGGAATTGTAAAGGCTAAGCCAAATGAATTTTCCTATGATGGTAGTAGATTATTACTTCAAGTAGGAGCAGCTAGTATACTACCACAGCTTTTAACAGCTCTAGGAGCACTATTTAAGGCTGCAGGTGTAGGAGAAGTTATTTCTACTGGGATAGGTAGTATTATTCCTGAAGGAAACATTTTAGCTGGAGTAATAGCTTATTGTGTTGGTATGGCTGTTTTCACAATGATAATGGGAAATGCCTTTGCGGCCTTTGCTGTAATTACTGCGGGGATAGGAATGCCATTCGTATTTTCTCAGGGAGCAAATCCAGCAATAGCTGGAATACTAGCATTAACTGCAGGATATTGTGGAACATTAATGACTCCAATGGCTGCAAACTTCAATATTGTTCCTGCGGCGGTATTGGATACTAAGAATAAATATAGAGTAATTATTTCACAAGCACCATTTGGTATAGCACTATTTGTTACTCATATTATTTTGATGTATGTATTAGCATTTTAGATAAAGTAGTTTGGGACGGTGTATAGCCGTTCCTTGCATATCTATATACAGTACAATAGTATGAACACTTTACATTTCGATTTCTAAGGTATAAAATATCGGAGAAATCGAAATTTACGTTTTAGACATTTAAAGAAATAAGATTAAGCTAAAAAAGTAATATCTAGTATTATATATAAAAGTATTCGTTACAAGGAGATGATAGGCTTGAAAATTCTAGTTACGGGTTTTACTCCCTTTGGTGGAGAAAAAGTAAATCCATCATATGAGGCAGTAAAGCAATTAAATAATACAATACTAGGCGCCGAGGTCGTTACTATGGAGGTACCGACGGTTTTTAAGAAGGCTATTGATGTTCTAGAAAAGGCCATTGAAACTGAAAAGCCTGATGCTGTTATCTGTGTTGGTCAAGCAGGTGGCAGATTTGAGATCAGTGTTGAAAGAGTAGCAATAAATGTAGATGATGCTAGAATAGCTGATAATGAAGGGAACCAGCCTATCGATGAACCTATTTATGTCGATGGGAAGAATGCATATTTTTCTACTCTGCCAATAAAGGCCATGGTGAAGAAAATAAAAGAAAGTAATATACCAGCAGCCGTATCAAACACAGCTGGAACCTTCGTTTGTAATCATATAATGTATGGATTACTATATCTGGCGCACAAGAAATATCCAGAAATTAAAGGTGGCTTTATCCATGTTCCATTTATTGCAGAGCAGGTTATAGATAAGAGAAACGTACCATCAATGTCTACCGATCAAATTGTAAAGGGTCTAACCTGCGCAGTTGAAGCGGTTGTAGAAAATGAAGTGGATATAAAAATGGTTGGTGGAGAGATTTGTTAAATAAAATATTCTATATATAAAATTAGTATAAATACTTAATGATGAACGGCTTTATTATTTTGTAAATAAGCCTCCTTAATACATTTGATAATATCAGTAGAAAATATGTTAAGGAGGTTTTTCAAATCTAAAAGAATCAAATTGTCATAAATTTATACATCCGCTAGAACATTGGAAAATATATTGTTTTTTCCTTCTAATTCTTTTCCTTGAAGCTTACTATAGCTTTCGGAATTCTACCGTCGACTTTAATTCTAATATTTAGTTCACTTTCTTAAAAAATCTCGAAATCTAAATGATATAAAAATATATTAGTCAAATATGTTTAGTATATTTAAATACTCTTTTAGAATAAGCATGGGAGATACTATCTTATATTTTAGAGGAGGGCTTTTATGTCTAGTACGATAAATCAAAAGAAAGGGCTTGTGGAGAGAATCAAAAATATAGGTCCTGCTGCTATTGTAACGGCAGCTTTTATAGGACCCGGGACCGTTACGACATGTTCTCTGGCAGGAGCGAGCTTTGGGTATTCATTGCTTTGGGCAATGGTATTCTCGATATTTGCAACGGTGATACTTCAGGAAATGTCAGCTAGACTGGGTATAGTTACAAGAATGGGTCTGGGAGAGGCCTTAAGGGAGCAGTTTGAAAATCCATTAGCGAAGTATGTAAGTATCTTCTTAGTAATCTCTGCAATCGGTATTGGTTGTGCAGCCTATGAAACGGGAAACATTTTAGGAGGTGCCTTAGGGCTTCAATCAATTACAGGAATATCCATGAATGTTTGGGGACCAGTTATGGGAATTGGAGCATTTATACTACTATATACTGGAAGCTACAAATTAATTGAAAAAGTACTTATTTGTTTAGTTGTTCTTATGAGTTTAACCTTTATAACCACTGCAATAGTAGTTGGACCCGACTGGGGACAGATTATTGCGGGAATGTTTGTACCTAAAGTACCAAAGGGATCGGTATTTATAGTTATGGCATTAATAGGTACAACGGTAGTTCCATATAATCTATTCCTTCATTCCTCAGCTGTTCAGGAAAGGTGGAAGGATTCATCGGGCCTCGGAGAAGCAAGATCAGATATTTTCGTTTCAATAATTCTTGGTGGATTAATATCAATAGCAGTAATAATAACAGCTTCAGCTGCATTCTTTGGAACGGGAATCGGAATAAAGAGTGCAGGGGATATGGCAAGGCAGCTTGAACCATTACTAGGTCAGTGGGCGAAATATTTCTTTGCCTTTGGATTATTCTCAGCTGGACTTTCATCATCGATAACGGCCCCCCTTGCAGCAGCATATGCAACGGCAGGAGCCTTAGGATGGGAAAGAGATTTCAAGGATAAGAGATTTAAGGCAGTATGGATGTTGGTTTTAGCTATAGGTATTGTATTTTCTGCTATTGGCTTAAAACCTCTTTCCGCAATAATATTTGCCCAGGCTGCAAACGGAATATTACTTCCAATAGTTGCAATATTTCTGTTATATGTAATGAACAATAAAAAGAGATTAGGTAAATACATTAACAGTACAATGGTTAATTTGCTAGGCTCAATAGTAGTATTAGTTGCGATTGGATTAGGAGTGAGAGGGATTCTTAAGGCATTAGGAATTATGTAAAGACTCAGGGGATAAATGCGTAAGAATTTTTTATGCATTCATCCCCTGTTACCTAGTTAGTTTCTATCTCGTATTCTGAGGTTGTATTATTTAAGTTTATTGAATAACTGCCTTTTTGATATCCTCAGGGCCTCTGATGTCTTTTTTACATTATAATGGTTTTTGTTGAGAGTCTTGAATAAAGGTTATAGTCTAGGAACACAACTAAAAAAATACAAGCTAAAACAAGAGTGTTTGAAGGTGAATAGAAAATAGTGTATAATAAAAACAGTAGAATTCAAAAAAATTTTCTAATATAAGTTCTTTCATTTTACAGTAGGAATGCGGGAGTTATATTTGTGAAAATCATAGCTATGTTACCAGATTTCTAGCAAAGTGATTTCCCATCACTTACTTCTTAGAAATTAAACGGTATAGAATTTTCGCTTTTATGAAAGCGTTGTTCTATACTTTTTTTGTTTCTTTAAGCTATTTATTAGAAAATGCCGTCAAAGATAAGGGGGGAGGATATACTTAAATTTTTTACGACTAACTCAGAGTATGGAAAAGTGCATATGTGGAAGAAAATGTAGGAGAATCAAGAAAAATCTATGGGAATTTAAACCTAATGCAAAAATAGCTAGAAATTTGTCGTGAAATATGATACTATGACTTTGTATGTGAAAATTTTATCTTATTATAAGGAGGAAGTTATGAGTAACAATCAATCACAAAACGTAACAATAACTAATGCAGACCCATCGGCATTAGGATTATTTGGTCTTGCTATAGTAACTCTTGTAGCATCATCACAGAAGCTTGGAATTACTGATGGAACAGCTTTTATAATTCCTTGGGCTATATTTTTAGGAGCATTTGCGCAATTATTTGCATGTATTAATGATTCACAAAAAGGAAATACCTTTGGAACTACTGCATTTGGTGGATATGCATTTTTCTGGTTTGGTGTTGCAGCTTCTTGGCTTATCAAATTAGGTGTATTCGGTGAAAAGATGGCAGCTAATGCAGATGTTAGACAGCTTGGTTTTGCATTTATTGGTTATCTAATTTTTTCTGTTTTTATGACAATTGGGGCCATGGAAACTCACAAGGTGTTATTTATAATTTTTGTTCTAATTGACTTATTATTTATTGGTTTATCACTTAGCACATTTGGTATAGCGGAGGAAGCAGCTCATGCTCTTGCAGCATACTCTGAGATCCTTATATCATTAGTTGCATTCTATGGTTCAGCAGCATCAGTATTAAATAATCATTTTGGAAGAGTTTTCTTACCAGTTGGAAAGCCTTTCGGAATATTTAAAAAGTAGATATAATATATATCTTAAAAAATTATCCCCTTGAAGTAGAGAGAAATCTACTTTTAGGGGATACTATTATTTAACCCAAGATTAAATATAAAATACAAGCAAGGTGATTTGGATGGAAGTCAAAATAATTTTTGAGGATAAACACATAATAGTAGCTGAAAAACCTCCAAAGGTGCCATCTCAAAGTGATAAAACAGGGGATAGTGATATGGTATCTAAACTAAAGGAACATTTAAAGAAGAATTATCCTGCCGCTAGGGATCCCTATATTGGGATTGTTCATAGGCTTGACAGGCCCGTTGGAGGGTTAATGGTATTTGCAAAAACCAAGGAAGCTAATGCATGGTTATCGGAGGAAATCAGAACTAAAAGACTTAAAAAAGAATATCATGCAGTAGTTTGTGGAAAGCCCGAGAAAGATAGTGCTGAGCTCAAGGATTATCTCTTAAGAAATGGTAGAATCAATATGTCAAAGGTGGTAGCAAAGGGAATAAAAAGGGCGAAAGAGGCTATCTTAAAATATGAGCTTATAGATAGTGCTTATGATGAGGAGTACGGTACTCTCAGCCTAGTAAAAATTGCACTTGAAACAGGTAGACATCATCAAATACGTGTTCAATTCTCAAATGCAGGTCTTCCCTTATGGGGAGATAATAAGTATAATAAAACCTTTGTAAAGACGAAAAAGTGGACACAGATTGCTTTATGGGCAACCTCTATATCGTTCATACATCCAAAGGATAAGAAGATCCATAGGTTTGAAACAAAACCATATAATGAGTTTCCTTTTGCATTATTTGATATATAGAGTATACATAAAAAATAACCTAAGAAAATCATAAAGGGCGATGATCTTCTTAGGTTGTTTTTGAGGTCATTTTTCGAAGAAAAAACTGATCAAAACGAAGGGACTCGATGTCCTTTAGGCTGTTAACAATCTGAGGGACTATATGTCCCTAAGTTTTTATTTATCCAAAAAACTCAGGATCTTGAACATGGTCGCCGCGAATTGCTCTTTGTAAAATTGTAAAATCAACTTTGTTAGAATCAAGTCTGAAGGAACAAGGGTATCGTGTGCCACATCGTATGCATTCTATATATTGATTTGAAGAGGATTGGTCACGTTTATCAAATAAAAATGGTAAATTTTCATCATCGTCTGAGGAAGCCTTAGTATCGGGTGTATCTATTTTATAGGTATACACATAAGTTGCCTCGTATTTTGCCAGAAAATTTTTACCGTCACATGAGGGGCAAGATATTGACTGAGATAGATTCAAGATACCTTCTCCTTTCTATTCATTATTAGGTTATTTTAGAAAATTTAAAAACAACTCTAATGTTAGTATATTCTTTATATCAAGTTAACATACACAAATGATAATTCATAAAGATTAGCTTAAGATAGGCCTTATAAAATTAATAAATTGACATTTTTAAGGTTATACTATGATGAAAAGTAGTTTAAATAAAACTTTAGGAGTTTAAAGTAGTAGTAATCTAACTATGGATGGAGGAAAATTATGAAAAAATTTTTTAGTATTTTGCTCACTTTTTTACTAGTTTTTTCTATCGCAGCATGTGCACCGGAAAAAACTGAGGAGCCGGAGGAGCCTGTACCAGAGGAAGAAGAAATAGAAGAGCCCGAAGAAGAGATGGAAGAGCCTGAAGAAGAGAAAGAAACCGAGGAAGAGGAAGAAGCTGATGAGGGGAAATATAAAGATGGAACTTATGAAGGTAAAGGCGATCCTTGGGAATATGGCTCAGAAAATGCTACTGTAGTAATTGCTGATGGTAAAATGGAAGAAATCACATTGAGAAGATTAGACAAAGAAGGCAATGAAGTCAATTATGATGATTGGGCTGGCCAAGAGGTAGAGGGAAAGACCTATCCAAATCTCAAGCAATATAGAAAAGACATAGCTAAGGAAATGATAGAAAAACAAACCTACGAAGTAGATACAATATCAGGTGCAACGGTTAGCACGGGTAATTGGAAGATAGCAGTTAAGAGAGCTCTAGAAGAAGCTACGAAATAGATAAACTAAGGGGGAGTCTCAGAATGGCGAATTTCTGCGTTATTTGAAATGTTCACCGACTTGGCACGTACACTAGTACTAGCCAAACCGTTGAAATTCCAAAACCTTGAACTTCACTCATTCTGAAACACCCAGGGGCTTAGCTCATAAGAAATTCTTATGAGATAGCCCCTATTTTTTTTGTGTGATTTCAAAGGTCGATTTTTAAAATCTAGGAAAACTAGAGTAACATAGAAATATATGTAAAAAACAATTGGATTCTACTGAAAAAATATGTAAAATAATTATTAAGGCAGGAAGAATTGAAATACTTATTTATAGAAAGAACAGGTGAGAATATGATAAAAAGAACCAAAAGATCTAAAGAAATTATAGAGTTTTTAAAGACGAACTTACTTATAAATCTAAATATACTTGGAATTATAGAAAATATCTCCGATGTAGATATATATGTTGATGATGAGAAAAATCCTAGGGGAGTTTTTATAAAGCGTGGATATATGCACTATATTTATTCAAATGAAGATAGCTTTATCGATGAAGTAGCAGAAACCTTTTTTAAGGAAGGCTTCTTTGGGTTTGCTGGAGTCGAGAAGTCTATTGCTGAAAAAATCAAAGGTAAGTTTCAGCGTCATTGGGAAAACCCATGTACCCTATACTATTTACCCGAGGAAAATCTAAATCTAGACTTAATAAAAAATGAAGTTCAAAGTGTTGATATTAGAGATGCAGAAATAGTTGATAAATATTATGAATTTAGCCACTCCCAAAGCCTCCAAGCAATAAGTCGAGATATTAAAGATAGACCATCGTCGGCGGTTTATGTAGATGGAGAAATTGCATCATGGGTACTTGTACATGAGGATAATTCCATGGGGATTATGTATACAAAGAAAGAGCATAGAAAGAAGGGATATGCAGTTGATGTTAGTATAGATCTAGCTGAGAAAATAATAAACAGTGGAAAAATACCCTATTTACAAATAATAGAAGAAAATAATATGTCTCCAGGATTGGCAAAAAAATGTGGTTTTGAGAAGTGTGGTCATGTTTCTTGGTTTGGAATAATTGCTGGAACTCCAAAGGAGCTTATAGAAATAAATCAGAAGAGCCATGAACAATTTCTTAAAAGTATTGGTGAGGGAAAAAGATTTTTCACAAATGACCTAAAGGATCATGGTATGTATAGCTTTTTAAACAATCTTTCCTCAGACCATAAGGAAGTATCAGGTTTTGTACTTAGAGAAGCAAAGGACGATAAACTTATTAATATATGGTGCGATCTTGTTATTAGAAGTCATGAAATACCACAATGCGATAGTGAAAGAGCTAAAAAAGTTTTATTTGATACTGTTTTAAATAGTGATTTGGGGTATAAGTTATATATAGGATTGCTAAATGGGAAGCCTATTTCGACTTCAGCTCTTTTAAAATCTAATGAAGATGAAGAGGAAGCCGGTCTGTATTTCTTATCAACATTATTAGAAGTAAGAAATCAAGGAATTGAAGCTATGACTGTAGCCAATACAATGGTAAAAGGAAAAGAAGAAGGTTTTGCATTAGTCGTACTCCAAAGTACTAAAGAGTGTATAGATACATTCAAAAATTTAGGTTTCAAGGTTAGCCATCACTCTTGAGAATAGTATTTATGACACATATACAGTCAGAGAATAATTTTATTAGTGAAAGGGTAAATTATATGGTAAACTGACCAACTTTAATGGATTTATAGTAAGTATAAAATTTGTATTTGAGATCATTTATATAGATCGATTTAGTTTACCCCAAGATTTTTGGGGAATTATTTTTGTATATATAGAAATTAAGTTTTACTAGGGACTCTCTACAATTAATGAAAAAATATTCGCAAAATATGCTATACTGTAATCAAAACTAACAAATGAGATATAGAGATTCTAGTCAAAACTTTAATTTACACATACCAAAAATCCCTAGAAGCATCGGATATTTTGATATGTATAAATTAAGATTTACTTGGAACTCTCTACAATTGTATAATAAATGTAATATAGCTGTAGGGCTTTTAAGACGATAGATAATATAAATGGTAGTTATGCAATTTGCTCAGACATAAAAAATATGGAGATGATTTACATGAAACTGTGTTCCGCTTGTAAGAAAAATGTAGCGATTATATTCACAACCAAAATGGAAAATGGAAAAACTGAAATGAATGGTTTATGTATAGACTGTGCAAAAAAAATGGGTATACCTGTAATAGATCAATTAATGCAGCAAACTGGAATGTCCAAAGAAGATGTTGACAATTTAACGGAACAAATGAATGGTATGTTTCAAGATATGGATATTGAAGACATAGATAGCAATAATATGTTTACTAACTTTTTAAATGGGTCCTTTCAATCTTTAGATGACGAGAAGGATACAGTAGAGGAGCCAGAGAATAAGGGAGATTCTTCCGATGTAAAGGATGAAATTAACGATAAAAAGAAAAATAAAAAGGCCAAAAAGAAAAGAAAGCATTTGGAAACCTATGGAACAAATCTAACGGAAAAAGCAAAGAACAACAATGTGGATAAGATTATTGGTAGACATAGAGAGATAGACAGAGTAGTACAAATACTAAACAGAAGAACTAAAAACAATCCTATATTAATTGGAGAGCCTGGAGTTGGTAAAACAGCTATTGCAGAAGGGCTGGCAGTAAGAATAGTTGAAAAGCAGGTTCCTGCAAAACTATTTAATGCAGAGATTTATCTTCTAGATTTAACGGCTATTGTAGCTGGAACTCAATTTAGAGGCCAGTTTGAAGGTCGTATGAAATCTATATTAAAAGAAGCTACGGAATGTGGAAATATTATTTTAGTTATTGATGAGGTTCATAATATCATGGGAGCAGGTGAAGTCCATGGAGGAGTTATGAATGCTGCCAACATTCTAAAGCCTGCCCTTGCTAGGGGAGAGATACAAGTAATTGGAGCTACAACCCTAGAGGAGTATAGAAAGCATATCGAAAAGGACTCTGCTTTAGAGAGAAGATTTCAACCGGTTTTAGTTGAAGAACCTACTGTAGAGGATACAATAGAAATCCTAAGCGGTATAAAAAACTACTATGAAGAATATCATAAAGTTAAAATATCAGATGATGTTATTGAAGCTGCTGCAAAGCTATCGGAAAGATATATTACTGATAGATATTTACCAGATAAAGCTATAGACGTAATTGACGAAGCAGGCTCTAGGGCAAATCTAAAGAATCAGGGACTTGTTGAACTGGAGGCTTTAAGGGAAGAACTAGAGAAGATTCAGGATGAAAAAGAAACTGCAGCAAATAGAAACGATTATGAAAAGGCCGCAGAGTATAAAATGACAGAATGTAAGCTTCAGGAAAAAATCAAAGAGATAGATGCAAAATGCGGTGAAGTCCAGATAACCGTAGAGGATATTGCCTATGTTATTGAATCTTGGACTAAGATACCAGTACAAAAGATCACAGAAGAAGAAGCCGAGAAATTATTAAATCTAGAGGGTAGGTTGCATAGACGCGTTATAGGACAACAGAAGGCTATTGAAAGCTTAGCTAGAACAATTAGACGTAATCGTTCAGGCTTTAGAAAAAAGAAAAAGCCATCTTCCTTTATTTTTGTAGGACCAACTGGAGTAGGAAAGACTGAATTAGTTAAAACCTTGGCTGAAGAACTATTTGGAAGTGAAGATGCACTGATTCGTGTAGATATGTCAGAATATATGGAGAAGCATACTGTATCAAAGCTGATTGGAGCGCCTCCAGGATACGTAGGATATGATCAAGGCGGTCAATTAACTGAAAAAGTAAGAAGAAAGCCATACTCGGTTATTCTCTTAGATGAAATTGAAAAGGCTCACCCAGATGTATTTAATATGCTGCTTCAGATACTCGAAGATGGAAGACTAACAGATAGTCAAGGTAGAACGGTTTTCTTTGAAAATACAGTAATTATTATGACATCTAATGCGGGAACTAGATTCAAATCAAACGGAATAGGCTTTGCAAAGGATGAATACCTGGCTATAGAAAATCGTGTGAAAGATGCCTTAAGGGAGATATTTAGACCTGAATTCTTAAATAGGGTAGATGAAACAATAGTGTTTACTAAGCTTGAGAAGGAAGAACTGCGTAAAATTGTCGACCTTATGATGAAGGAAGTAATAGAAGAGGTTAGGGAAAAGGGAATGACTCTAGAAGTTTCAGATAAAGTGAAGGAGTTTATACTAAAAGAAGGATATGATGAAAAATATGGAGCTAGACCTCTAAGAAGAACTATTCAAAGGCACATTGAGGATGAAATTGCCGAGCAATACCTTCAAAAGAAATTTAAAGAAGGCTCACATGTAAAGGTAAGCTTAGAGGATGATAAGGTGGTACTAAACTAATATATATTTAGCAAAACTCAAGGATTCGATTGTCGATAGCCTTGAGTTTTAATTTTTTTTGAGACAAGCTTAATATTTTCTATGGGTGGTGCATATCAATAGAATTAGTGGAGGTGTTTTTATGGAGAAAACAAAAATTCTATTGATATTTATTTTGATATTAAGCTTTATATCTACGACTATACCTATTGCCTATGGAGTGCAGGAGGTATCTATTCCAATCCTTATGTATCATAATCTAGTAGATGATAACGAGGAAGGTGATGGACTAAATGTTTCTAAGGAGCGATTTGAGGATCAGCTAAGATATTTAAAATTCCATGGATACCATACTATAGACTTCAGCGAGATGGATAGATATTTCAAAGGTGAAGGCAACTTACCACCTAATCCAATTATCATAACCTTTGATGATGGCTATCAAAGTAATTACCAATATGGATATCCAATATTAAAAAAATATGGCTACAAGGCCACTGTATTTATGATTACCGACTATATAGGCAAGGAAGGGTATATGAGTGGTGGCGTACTGAAGAAGATCCAGTCAGATGGTGTATTTGATGTAGAAAGTCATAGTGCTACCCATAATTATAATCTTTCAGAGTTAAGCCATGATGAGATGGTAAAGGATGTAAGAGGTTCTAAACAGAAGCTAGAAGAATTGTTAGAGAAGCCAGTGAATGTATTTTGTTATCCATACGGAAGAAGCTCAGAAAAGCTGAGGAAAATCTTGAAGGATGAAGGATATACTATTGCGGTTACTACTCAATATGGTGTGTCAGCTAAGGGCAGTGATCTTCTAAGGTTTAAGAGACTAAGGGTATCTGGAAAGGACCCCGGTAATAGTCTGATAAAGCGTATAGAGGGAAATACAAAGAATTTTACTAAACCGATATTTAAAGATGTTAGTATAGATGATAAGTACTTTCTAGGACTGATCAACGGAGTGGATAAGGGCGTTATTCAATTAGAGGATGGCAAAGTTTATCCTGATAAAGAGGTAACATTTGATTACTTAATAGAGTGTCTATCAAATATTTTTGTAATACAGGATAGACAGAATGAAGATACAGCAAAGGCGGTAACCATGGAGAGTGCCCTCAAAACCTTAAATAATTATTTCAACATATCTGAATTTAACATAGAGGAAGATGCTTTGAGTAGCGGTAAAAAAATTGGACTACTTAGTGGCATCGAAGATATAGAGGAAAAGAAAATCCTTAAAAGAAAAGAATTGGCATTGTTAATGGATAATTTAATAAGGATTTTAGATAGTGATAAAGGAGAGTATAGAGAAAAACCTCTTTCTAAATCCCAGAATCATGAATATGTATTTATAACTGGAAACTATTATATGGAAGATAGAGAAGCTCCAAAGGATGTTTTTGCCTTAGATTCCAATAATGATAGTTTGCAAAGAATAACTCATTTTAATGCCATCGGTGAGTATAACTTGAGTGTAGAGAGAATATATACTTCTCCCAGTAGAAAAAAGCTTTTGCTAGAGGTAAGAGATTTGAAGGATAATAAACTTGCAATAAAACTAATAGATGTAGAGAGTTCTAAAGTTATTCCTGTAATTGAAATGGATACATCCAAGATTCTGAATAATATATCCTGGCTAGATAATAATAAATTTGTACTTCAGATTACAGAGGATGAAGATGAAAAGATTTTAATATATGATACATCTGCTAGGCTTCTTGAGGAAAAAAGGATAGAATATTAGGAACGCTATATAATTAGTAAAAGTGTAAGCCCCTTGACATTAATCATACTTATTTGTTATTATTTGGTTATAAAGTAATAAAGTCAAAATATGTGTACGAGGAGAGAAAGATGCGCAATTTGTTCTTAGCTAGATAATATTAACTGAATATTATTGTCTGAAAGAAGAATCTACAAATATAAGGAGAAGTGTGTCCTTTTTTAGAATTCTTTTAGACAAGACTATAGATGAACAACCCTTTATTTTGGTGTTGATCTCTATAATTAGCTGAGAACACTGTATAATATGCCTATATAAAATAACTATATTACTGTGCGTCTAAAGCACAGTATTTTTGTGTCTAAAAAACATGATTTCATGTAGCTTTATATCTATTTTTTTTAGGTTATTCATTAGAAGAAAAACTAACCTTTAAGATGAATAGGTTGAAAAAACTCGTGTTATTTTTAACTTATTTTAAAGATATAAAGAAAACTACTACTGCACAAAAAATTTAGAGTTATCATAAAAGTTAAAGGCTGTAAATGGACAGATGTTCATTTGCAGCCTTTTCATATTTTTGAATAACAAAAAATAATGGGGTGAGTTTATGACTGTACTACTAAGTTGCAGAGCTATAAAAAAGGATTTTGGGGAAGTAAGTGTACTAAAGGATGTCAGTTTGGATATAGGTATTGGAGAAAGGATAGGTTTAGTTGGTAACAATGGAGCAGGTAAAACTACTCTAGCCAATATTATATTTGGCAGCCTAGAGAAAGATAAGGGAGATATTATTTGGTATCAACAGGGTATAAAGATGGGATATCTTTTACAATCCACATTTTATACATCAGATACCTTTAATGACATGATTACTAGTAGTGGCAATAAACATAATATAGGAGATTTTCTTGAAGTATCAAGTCATTTAGGAATAGAAAATGTACACAGGTGGGATACCCAGCGCTTTAGTGGATTAAGCGGTGGAGAAAAAACTAAGCTGGCCTTGGCCAATATCTGGGCTTCGAAACCGGGGCTTCTGATCTTAGATGAGCCAACTAATCATCTAGATTTTGAGGGGGTACAATGGTTAATCGAAGAGTTAAAAAAATATAATGGAACGATTATAATTATTTCTCATGATCGATACTTTCTTGATGAAAGTGTTAATAGAATAGTTGAGATCGAGGATGGAGCAGTAAATAATTATAAAGGGAATTACTCCTTTTATAGGGATGAGAAAAAGAAGAGATATGAAAGCAAGCTTCATGAGTATATGGTTCAAGAAAAGAATAAGGAAAAAATAGCTAGGGAGATAGATAATTTGAAAAACTGGTCAGCCAAAGCCCATAAAGAATCAAGGCAGAAGGCTAAGGTTGTAGCAGGGAGAAAGGAACACTTTAGAGCAAAGGCTAAAAAGAAGGATAAACAAGTAAAATCAAAGATTAAGAAACTAGAAAAGATTGAAATAGAGGGTGTAAAAAAGCCCAAAACAGAACAAAGGATTAATTTTGCCTTTAATGACACTGAGAAGATGGGAAAAAGAATCTTAGAAGCACGAGATATTTCCAAGGCTTATGGAGATAGGGTTTTATTTAAAGATAGTTCCTTTTATATCAAGCGTGGTGATAGGATAGGTATTTTTGGATGTAATGGATGCGGTAAGACAACGTTGATAAAGGCTATAATAGGAGAGGAAGCTGTTGATTCGGGAAAGTTATTTGTAAGTCCCTCGGCAAAGGTATCCTACTTAAGCCAGGATGTACTTGATTTAGATGAAGGAAAGACCATTTTAGAGTTATTCGATACTTTGTCGAAGGAAAAAAGAAGTGTGGCTAGGACTCTATTAGCTAATATGGGATTTGACGAAGAAGCGATCAACAAGTCCATTAAAGCCCTAAGTCTTGGGGAAAGAACAAGGATAAAAATTGCAAACTTAATTTTGAACCAGAATAATGTTCTAATTTTAGATGAACCAACAAATCACCTAGATCTCCATAGTAGAGAAAAGCTAGAGGAAACCCTAGAAGATTATCATGGAACTATCTTAATAGTATCCCATGATAGATATATGCTTGAAAGACTTTGTAATAGAATGCTTATATTTAAGGATAACATGATTCAAAGGATAGAGTATGGTTTAAAAGAGTACTTAAGCAAACTTAACAATAATGGGAATAATAAAAAAACAGAGTCTGAATATAATACTAAAGAAGAAAAATTAGTTATTGAGAATAGGATAGCTTATCTATTAGGAGAACTGAGTAAATATTCTCCAGAAGATCCAGAGTATATAAGGCTAGACCTAGAATTCAAAGAGTTAATTAAATTAAAAAGCAAATAAAAAAACACGTGAAGATAAAAAGAGGAAACCTTAAGGAACAAGGGTTCCTCTTTTTAATAGCAAACAAATTTCAACAAAGTCTTTATCCTAGACACTATATTAGCATTAAAAGCATAAAATATTCTATATGATGAAAATTACCTATTTTAGTTGTGTAAACATTTGAAAATTGTGAAACTATATATCTTTATAATGATTTTGGAGGTCGATAATATGAGGATAGATGAAGTAGTCAACCAAATGACTATAAAAGAAAAGGCAGCAATTTGTATAGGGGGAAGTGCTTGGTGTACTGCTTTAATCAGAAGGCTAGGGATTCCTGAAATTGTTATGACCGATGGCCCCCACGGAGTAAGGCGAGTAGAGAATGTAAATGAAACTCAAAATGTAGCCTCGCTAACTAAAAGCATTCCTGCTACCTGTTTTCCTACTGCATCGGCTTTAGCGTCTTCATGGGATACTCAGTTGATTGAGGAAGTCGGAGAAGCCATAGCTAAGGAGTGTATAGCCCAAGGAGTAGATATCGTTCTAGGGCCAGGGAATAACATGAAGCGTACTCCCTTATGCGGAAGAAATTTTGAATACTTTTCAGAAGATCCATATCTAAGTGGATACTTATCAGCAGCCTTCATAGAAGGAGTTCAAAGCAAGGGTGTTGGAGCAACCTTGAAGCATTTTGTAGCCAATAATCAAGAATATAAAAGGCTTACCATGAGTTCCGAAGTTGATGATAGAACCTTAAGGGAAATCTATCTAAGGGCATTTGAAATAGCTGTAAAGAAAGCAAAACCATGGGCAGTAATGTGTTCATATAACAAATTAAATGGAACCTATTGCTCTGAAAGCCATGAACTTTTGACGGAAATACTTAGGGATGAGTGGGAATATGATGGTTTTGTTATGTCGGATTGGGGAGCGATACATGATAGGATTGAGTCCCTTAAAGCTGGAGTAGATCTTGAAATGCCAGGACCTCAGAAACACTCCTTTAAACAGATTATGGTAGCTATTAAAAATGGAGAGCTTGATGAAGAGGTATTAGATAGGGCAGTTAAGCGTATATTAAAGATAATATTTATGGCAAATGAAGTAGAAAAAGGTAATGAAGAATTTGATGTAGATACCCATCATGACCTAGCTAGAAGAGTAGCTGGTGAAAGCATGGTTCTATTGAAGAATGAGGAAAATATTCTTCCTATAAAGGATCAGGAATATATAGCTATAATCGGAAGTGCAGCCAAGAATCCAAGGATTCAAGGTGGAGGAAGCTCCCAGGTTACTTCAACAAAACTAGATACTCCATATGAGGAGATAAAAAAACTAGCAAAGGGTGTAACATTCCTATATGAGGATGGATATAGCATGGATGGAGAGACTGATAATGAGCAGATAGATAGAGCAAAGGATGTTGCTAGACTTGCCGATATAGCTCTAGTATTTATAGCATTGCCGCCCCATAAGGAATTTGAAAGCTATGATAGAAGTGATATGAATCTATTAGAGAATCATACTAAGTTAATCAAATCTGTTGCAGCAGTTCAACAAAATACAGTGGTAGTACTAAACAATGGAGCACCTATTTCTATGACAGGGTGGATTGACGATGTACCTGGTGTGATTCAGACATGGTTGATGGGTCAAGGAGGAGGTAAGGCAACAGCAGATGTACTTTTTGGAAATGTTAACCCTTCAGGCAAGCTAGCAGAAACCTTCCCAATAAAGTTAAGTGATACACCGTCATATATTAATTATCCAGGGGAAAATAATAAGGTAGTATACGGTGAAGGTATATTTGTTGGATATCGATATTATGATAAGAAAGATGTAGAAGTGCAGTTTCCATTTGGATATGGTCTTTCCTATACAAACTTTGAATATTCCAATCTTACTGTTTCCTCAGATGAGTTTAGAGATGTAGATGGAGTAGATGTATCCATAGACATAACTAATACTGGAAAAGTCACAGGTAAGGAAGTTGTTCAATTATACGTTAGTGATACGGAATGTAGTCTTGCTAGACCTATTAAAGAATTAAAGGCATTTGAAAAGATAGAATTAGAGCCCGGTGAAACAAAGACAGTTTCCTTTGAACTCTACATGAGAGATTTTGCCTACTACCATCCTAAGCACAAGGAATGGATAACAGAGGATGGAGAAATTGAAATAATGATTGGTAGATCATCAAAAGAAATTTGTCAAAGTAAAAAAGTTAATCTTATATCTACAATAGAGCCACCATGCACCTTAGATTATAACAGTACTGTAAGAGAATGGCTTGAGGATAAAAAAGGAAGAGAGATAATCGAATCTCTTAGCAGCAAAATCATGAATAACAGAGACTTTAAAAATCTATCGGAAGGTTCAGAGGTAGATGTATGGAAGGCTGCCCAAGATACACAGCTGATTTTTCTACTTAGACAATTGTCATGGTCACTCCCATTAGTACCGGATATGATCATGTCTAGATTATTGACTCAGGTACATGGAAAAAGAAAGTAACTAAGAAGCTGTTCACAAATAAAAAATATTATGATATAGTTAAGAATATTAAAAATACAAGAACTCTTAAAACCAGATTGTCCACAAGATAAAGTAATGACACTTTAAAGATTGATAAATTCCAATGTGTCATGACTATAATAAAATGGAAGTGAGTTACTAATGACTAAAAAAGATGAAATTATTATGATTGCCGCTGATTTGATCCATGAATATGGTTATAACAATATAGGGATTAAAAGAATTTTAGATGAAGCTAATATTCCTAAGGGATCATTTTATCATTACTTTAAAAGTAAGGAAGACCTGGCCTTAGCTGTGATAGAATTTCATATAGAGAATACAAAGATAATATTTAATGAGATAGATAGAAGTATAGAGGGCCTTCGAAGCTTCTTCAATATTTTTTTCATGCGATTAGAAGAAATGGAGTATAAAAGAGGCTGTCCAGTAGGAAACCTTATCCTAGAACTGGCTGATTTAGGAGATAGTTATAGAAATAAACTACTTGAATGGCTTAAGTATCTAGAGGATGAAATTGTTGAAATCCTAGAGAATAGTGAAATCAAAGAAAGAATTAATCCTAGATCAATGGCGTCCTTTATTGTCACAACCTTTGAAGGCGCCATTATGAAGGTTAAGCTAGAGAAAACAAGAACGGCGATTGACGAATTTGATTACTATATATTTCAGTGTCTATTAAAATAGTATTTAGTGATAATGAGTGGAGCACCTCTAAAATAGAGGTGTTTTCAATATTTATATTGAAGGTTATGTATATGATATAGGATTTCTTTATTGAATATTACTAATGATATAGAATTATAATAAAATTAAACTATGAAACATTAGAAGTTTGATATTTGAATTTAAAAAAATATAGGGGCTATCTCATAAAATTTTCTTATGAGTTCAGCCCCCTGGGGTGTCTCAGAATAAAAATTGTTTTGGAGGTGTGCCATGGGTGATTTTTCTACTTATGTATCTTTATTCTTTGTACTAAATATATTATTTGCCATTACCATTATTTTCTTAGAAAGAAAAAATCCTACTGCCACATGGGCTTGGATTATGGTACTATTATTGCTACCAAATGTCGGATTTGTCCTATATCTGTTATTTTCACAAAATCTGAGTAAAAAGAGAATATTTAAGTTAAGAAAAGAAGAAGATGAACTTATCAATACATTTAGGGATGAGGAAGTATCTCTTTTGACAAATAATGAGATCCGTTTTAAAGATCAATCTATGACACAATATCAAGATATGATCTACATGAATTTAATAAATAGTAATGCATTTTTTACTCAAGATAATGAAATTGACATTTTCACAGATGGTAATATAAAATTTGATCAGCTTATTAAATCTATTGAAGATGCTAAGGATCATGTCCACATGCTGTACTATATAATAAAAAATGATTCTATTAGCAGACGAATAATAAATGCTTTGATAAAGAAGGCTCAGAACGGTGTAGAAGTTAGATTGCTTTACGATGAAGTAGGAAGTAGGTCTATTTCTAAGAAATTACTAAGGGAATTAAAAAAGGCCGGCGGCAAAGCAGTTCCTTTCTTTCCATCTAGAATTCCATTTATAAACTTTAGAATAAACTATAGAAACCATCGTAAGCTTGTTATTATTGATGGTAAGCATGGGTTTATTGGTGGATTTAATATAGGAGATGAATATCTTGGTTTAGACAAGAAAATGGGATATTGGAGAGATACCCATTTAAAGATTAAAGGAAATGCTGTTCAAAGTATCCAACTAAGGTTTTTATTAGATTGGAGACATGCTGCTAGAGAAACACTAGATAATTTAGATAAATATTTCGTTGATGTAAAGAACCCTGGAGACTCAGGAGTTCAGATTGTGTCTAGCGGACCAGATTCTGAGCAGGAGCAGATTAAGTATGGATATATTAAGATGATTAATTCAGCTAAAGAAAGTATTTATATTCAGACTCCATACTTTATTCCAGATGACAGTCTCTTAGAAGCCCTTAAGATAGCTGCTCTATCTGGAGTTGACGTACGAATCATGATTCCAAATAAACCCGACCATATCTTTGTTTATTGGGCTACCTATTCATACATAGGTGAATTACTAAAGGCAGGAGCACGAGCTTATATTTACGATAAGGGATTTCTTCATGCTAAGACCTTTGTCATGGATGGAAAGATTGCTTCTGTGGGAACGGCTAACGTTGATGTTAGAAGCTTTAGGCTCAATTTTGAAGTGAATGCATTTATCTACGATAGCGCCGTTGCTAGTGAGTTAAAAAACGTTTTTGAAAAGGATATAGAGGACTGTAAAGAAATCACTAGAGAAATATACTCAAATCGTTCAAATGTTATTAAAATCAAAGAATCTATTTCAAGATTATTATCACCAATTTTATAATGGTCTTAATCATTAAAGATGAGCTATGCCACAAAAAAAGATCTCATGGTTTTGGTCCTCGGGTGTTTCAGAATGAATCTTTGTGTTATTCTGAGACATCTTTATTTATTTTCGAAATATGGAGACTATAAGTAAAAACAAGGGAAGAACAAAGCTATAAGTTAAGACATAAGGAATCCAAGTCGTTGAAGTCCACACGTTGGC
Organism: Wukongibacter baidiensis; assembly: GCF_050888315.1. Lineage (NCBI taxonomy): Bacteria > Bacillati > Bacillota > Clostridia > Peptostreptococcales > Caminicellaceae > Wukongibacter > Wukongibacter baidiensis. The sequence continues at coordinate 3,314,825 of NZ_CP138202.1, read as the reverse complement.
GTAGGTGCTGTTAGGATATACCACCAGTGAAAGTATAACTGTAATCATACCAAGAGGTAGAGTTAGTGATTTATAATCCTTAAGTTCCAAAATCTGAGCTAAACCTATGACACCACCATAAAAGTAAACCAGTATCTTATAAAAGATACTAATAAACCAAAGAATAGCTATTACCGATTCAATTCTCTGTAGGAAGCTTCCTAAACGAACTTTCTTTGCTAGTATATAGGTGGGAAAAGTACTTCGTGCTGTTATTCCATGTCCTAAAACCCAAATACTCAATATGGTTACAAAGAATATCATAAATCCTCCTATTAAGGTACCAATTAGAAAGGAGTTTTTAGCTTCCTTGAGATTATTGATATAAGCAGGAAAAATCATCATAAGAGCTATTAGGGTTAGGGAAGAATAACTTACATATAACAGCGCTCCTCGAATAATGGGCTTTATCCCATATTCAAACATAGGTTGAACGTTTTGGATCTTTATATCCTTAGAGGCAAATAAAGCTAATATGATAAAAAGTCCAATTACCCAAGGAAATAATATTTCACCAGCTCGTGAAAAGGTTTCTAAGCCTAATCGAGTACCTATTACAACAATACCTACTATAAGTATATTAGTAAACTGGATAGGGGTTTCTGGCATTATTTGTGTTGTTACGAAATCTCCTACAAACCACACAATGGTTGCAGAATTTATAAACAAAAAAGAAACAAATAAAAGAGAAACCATTTTACCTAGCCATTTGCCAAGTAGTTTTTCTATACACTCTATGAATGACATATTAGGAAAGAGGCTTCCTATGGAATTATAAAACAATATCACTAACAATCCTATTAGACTACCTACTATTGCAGCTATCCAGGCATCTTGTTTAGATTCTGCAGCTAATCCCCCTGGAGTAAGCAAAATAGAAGTACCAATAAAACATAAAATTACTAAAATTCTAAATTGACGTGAGCTTATTTTCCAAATCCCTAAGGCGTTTTTTTTCATGTCTTTCTCCTTTACTCTAAGATTCCTATGAAGAAATCAGTAAGAGGTTTATAAATAATTGTAATCCACTCAGCTGGATTTGGGATATCGAGATTTAAACTTTCAGAAATACTTAGAGTTAGGCCGAAGAGGAGTAGAATAGAAAATGCCCATAATTCTCTTTTTAAACCTCTTTCTATCAATGATGGAACCTCATATAATACAATTCCGATTGTTACTGTTAGAATTCCTAGTATTGGCCACATAAGTCTACTCCCTTATCTCTTTTTGAAAGGACTCAGTAATCGTTCCAAGTCGTCTAATTTTTGCATTAACCTTTATATTGACTTCCAATTTTTTAAACTCTTTATCCCAATTGTCTTTTAGCTCTTTCCACAGGTTAGGATCTACTCTATGGATAACATCACCAAATCCAAATATATCACTTTCAAAATCTTCTTGAGCCCTTTTTATTGCTGCTTCCATTTGCGACTTTATTTTTTCTCCCACTACTTTTTCTAAACTATAGATATTTTCAGTTTTAGATAGATCAACTTTACTCTGTACATCTCCAACATTCCCTTCTGCCCAGACCTCAATGTCTATTTTAGGTTGTCCATCTTCTACTATACCTTTTATACTTGCATTCGTACGGATTAGTTCAATGCTTACTTTTCCATCTTCAGGCCAGGGAACAGTCACAATTGTACTGGTAATATGATCCATAATATAATTGTATCCGATGCTTTCTTCTTCACTTAACCATCCAACAAGCTTATCCTTCTTAAAACCTGCAATATATCTCAGTTGAATTGTGGTAGGAGAATCAACCTTTTCTACGTTTCTAACATCGTTTCCAACGTTTGAATCTCCCTTTATAATGATGCCCGTTAATACAGGGTTACTACCATCACTAATTAAGCTGCTTATAAGCTCGTCTAGTTGAACATCATAAGTTGAAGCCCATGATTGTGTAGACATTTCTAAGGAAGAAAATATTTTATTTGCTGGGATTTTTTCAACAGGAGTTAAAACATCCAATAACTCTCCAGCTGTGACATTTTTTGCAACAGCGATATAGTAATCAGCTCGCATCTCATGGTCCCTAGAGAGAAAGTCGAGAGATTTTCCTATGCCATCCTTGGCAAAGTCTTCTCCGAAAACCAGTAACCGTAAATGGGATAGATAGATTTTTCTGGGGGTTTCAAGGGTTAACTTTCTCATAGCCTCTAATATAGACTCCCCCGAAGTTCTGTAGGTAGTAACTGGCGTACGGGTACTAGTAGCCTGTGCAGCAATTTCACCAGGGTTAATTAACTGGACTGTAACAAGATATCCTTCATCACTCTTATCAATACCTAATGCTGAAGCTATAGAAATCTCATTTATTTCTCTACTGCTCCAACAACCGGTTAGGGAGGGTGTGAAGATTATTAATATAAAAAAAAGAATAAAAGTTCTTTTCATGATAAAGCTCCTTAGTCTAACCTATTGGGATTTAAGGTCATTTTTCAAGAAAAATAAGATTATAAGCTTAAGCGTTTATACATTCATCAGAGGTCCTATTTTTACCCACTGTTTTGTGGCGGCTTTGGTTCAGCCATTTCAGGACTTTGCTGTCGAATCATATCTTTTTGATTGATTAAACGAGGACGATAAAACATACTCCAAAGAGGAAAACGCGATATAGTATCCTTCTGATCACTCCAATTAAAAGGTGCCATAGGAGACATATATGGTATTCCTAAGGAGCGTAGGCTGCATAGATGAAGAACTACTCCTATGAGGCCTAAGGCCATGCCGTATAGACCGAAGGTAGCAGACAGTATCATTAATACAAAGCGCAGCATCCTAACGGCAATAGCCATATTATAGGTTGGAAATACGAAACTACTAATGGCAGTCAGGGATACGACAATTACCATTACCGGTGAAACTATTCCGGCCTGTACAGCGGCTTCGCCAAGCACCAATGCTCCTACGATGGAAATAGCCGCTCCAACAGCCCTAGGCATTCTTACTCCAGCCTCGCGAAGGATCTCAAAAGTAACCTCCATTATCAGCGCTTCAACAAAGGCAGGAAATGGTACACCTTCTCTTTGTGCTGCAATGCTAATAAGAAGAGATGTTGGAATCATTTCCTGATGGAAGGTCGTTACTGCAATATATATCGATGGTGTAAGTAGTGCGATGAAGAAAGAAATATAGCGAAGTAAACGAATGAGTGTACTGATATCAAAACGCTGATAATAGTCCTCTGGAGCTTGGAGGAAATGAACAAATAAAGCCGGTACTAAAAGGACAAAGGGTGTACCGTCTACAAGTATTGCTATTCGTCCCTCTAATAAACCAGCTGAAATAGCATCGGGCCTTTCTGTGTTATATACAGTAGGAAAGGGGCTATATACTCCATCCTGAATAAGTTCCTCTATATATCCACTTTCTAATATTCCATCAATATCGATGCGATTAAGACGCTTACGAACCTCCTTAACGATCTTGTCGTTGGCAATATCTTGTATATAAGCGATAGCCACATCGGTCTTTGTTCTCTGCCCAATTCTTTTTGTTTCTATACGAAGATTTGTATCCTTTATTCTTCGACGGATGAGTGCTGTGTTAGTTCTAAGGGTTTCTGTAAAGCCATCCTTTGGGCCTCTTACAACAGTTTCAGAATCAGGTGTCGGGACGCCACGATCTGCCCAGCCCCTTGAGCTTACTACAAACCCTTCACAATATCCATCGATCAGTACAATAGTATCTCCAGACAAAAGATGAACAAAGAGATCTTTAAAGTCTGAGATTTCCTTTATATCACCGTCTGGAAGCCCAAAGTTCTTCAATATTTCAAAAAAGCTCTTTTTGAAAGACATATCTGTATTGATCGTAGTTCTTCTTATATCTATCATTAGTGCCTTTAGAATGAAATCCTGAATCAATGTTTTATCAACCAATCCATCGGTATAAATTACACCTACCTCTGTCTTTATCTCTTCACCAACGGGAAAAATCCTTGTCACTATGTCGCTACTTTCTCCAAGGACTTCTTTTACTATCTTGATATTCTCATGAAGGTTGATATTTAGGGGACCTTTACTGTTGGAATCATCTATTTTTCTTTGGCGATTGGAGGAAGAATATTCATTTTTTCTTTTAAAAAACTTCCAAAAAGCTTTCATTATTTGAACCCCTAGATTATTTTTTTATAAAATTTGCTTAAACACCTATAGATAATGCTAAAAGACAAGACCTCAACAAAACCAAAGAGATCTGTATCCTTTAGTTTCTATTAATATTTCTTCTATTAAGGATTTTTATTCTAATGTTGGTGACCTTTATCGAAATATTTGCATCAGAAATAACTTAGAAAATATTAACATGTAAATTAACTTGACAATACTAAAAGAAAATCATATAATGAATCCAGATTCATTTAAAATGAACTTGAATTCATAAAGGGTGAGAATATGCCAAAGATTATTAAAGATATAGAAGAAAATATATTTAATGCTGCCTTTGAGTTGTTTGGAGAGTATGGATATAAAGAAACTGATATGAAAAAGATTGCTAAAAAGGCGGGTATTGCAGTAGGGACTCTATATAATTACTATTCAAATAAAAAGGAACTCTTTTTGAGTGTTTTTGAAAAGAGCTGGAAAAATACTTTTTTTAGGATAGATAGTATGTTTAGAGAGAAAACCGACGCTAAAGAAAAAATTAGAAGTTTCGTAGAAATATTGTATGATGAGATATCAAAAAGAAAAGGGCTTGGAAGTGAGTTGGTTAGGGAGAATGTAATTGCCCATGAAAAAAATGAAAAGTTCCTATTTGTTAAGAAGGAACTTTCAAATAGGATGCAGGCATTGATACATGAACTTAGATGTAATGAAGAGCTTAGATTTGAATCGGATATGGATGAGAGGTTATGTTTTTCATTGGTTACGCTGACTGCTGAAATGACAAAAATTTATCCCGGTGAAAGAGATACAAATTTAGAGTTCATCAATATGTTTATAGAGAGTATCTATAAAAGATAATTTTTTTTGAGATTTAATGAACGATGATTCATAAAACTTTATGAGTGCGTTCTAACAGTTAATAATTTAATAGGAGGTATAATATGTCAGAGAAAAATCAAAGAGCAGAAATGATGGAGAATGAAAAAATACCTGCTATACTGATGAAGCTAGCTATACCTGGTATTATAGCTATGCTTGTAAATGCAGTCTATAATGTTGTAGATACAATGTTTGTGGGGATGTTAGGAAATACAAGTGCTATTGGTGCTGTTTCTGTTGCCTTTCCATTGTTTATGATAATAGCTGCATTTGGTCAAATGTTTGGAGTAGGTGCGGGTTCATATATATCAAGGCTTTTAGGAGAAAAGAATAAGGAATTAGCAGATAAAACCACATCAACTACTTTTTTTACGAGTTTAGTTTGTGGTATAGCATTTACTATTGTTGGAACTATTCTTATCGAACCATTGCTAAAAATGTTTGGAGCAACTACAACTATAATGCCCTTCGCTAAGGAATACTCCTTGGTATTAGTTGCTGGTTCGGTATTTACAGTATGTAATATGACACTAAATAATATGATTAGAGCAGAGGGGAATGCAAAATACAGTATGTTTGCAATAAGCCTCGGAGCAGGACTAAATATTATTTTGGATCCTATCTTCATGTTTGGCTTTGATATGGGGATAAAGGGAGCAGCCCTGGCAACGGTTCTTGCTCAAGGTATATCCTTTATATTCCTTATTAGATATTTTATTAGTGGAAAGAGCTATATAAAAATAGCCTTTAAATATTTTACCTTATCGAGGAAGATATATACTGAGATAATGAAGATTGGAATAGCAACCTTCGCAAGGCAGGCACTTTCAAGTTTAGCTTTAGGGTTGATAAATGTAGCGGCCATGCCCTATGGAGATGCAGCAGTTGCAGCTATGGGAGTTACTTTAAGGGTAGTCTCAATAGGTATGTTTGTAATATTTGGATATAATCAAGGATTTCAGCCTGTAGTGGGATACAATTATGGAGCTAAAAAATATAATCGTCTAAGGGAAGCAATAAAGGTATCCCTTAAATGGACCACTAGTTTTGCAGTAGTTGTTACGATTGTACTAATGTTCTTTGCAGAAGGTATAGTTGCGGTATTCAGTAAAGATCCTGAGGTAATAGCTATTGGAACAAAAACCATCAGAGCTATAAGCTTGTTATTCCCACTGTTTGGATTTCAGCAGGTTTATGCTTCACTTTTTCAAGCCCTTGGTAAGGGAAAAGAGGCTCTTGTTTTATCCCTTGCAAGACAGGGGATATTCCTTATTCCGGCAGTCTTAATATTGCCGAAGTTGTTTGGATTAAATGGAGTAATCTATAGTCAGACTATAGCAGACTTTTTTACAATAATTGTTACAGCAATACTAGCAATGTCATTAAACAAATCCTTAAGAAAAGAAGAAAATGAGAATAAAGATTTACAGCATCCGAAGAAGATAATCTAAAGGAAAACCTAAGCTCAGGTAGTGTAAGCTTTTTTCCAGGCATAGAAAAAGATTTAGTTAAATTTAGCTAAATCTTTTTCATATTTCTAGATGAGAGACCTATTCAAAATAAAGGGATTGGTGTTCAACAAGCATTTATTGTGAGATAAACTTTCTGAAAAAGCTACAAAAGTCCAAAGAAATGTATTAAAATGTTGAAAAGACACAAATTATGATGTCTAATGAAAAAATTAGTTCTATTATAGATAAACAACATTGAAATTTATTAAGCCTTGAAGTTGTTTATTGAGAGACAATTATTTTTAAAGTAGATATATTAAAGGGTGGACATTTCAAATGAGTAAGATTCTGTACAGGTTTAGATTTACTATTATGCTGATTGTACTTTCTATTATTCTATCTATATCCTGGAAAAACTATGAAAATTCAAGACAGATTCTGCAGTCAGAGTATGACATTCAACAGGCAATGATAGAGAGAAGTATTATAAACACTATGGAGCGTACAGATATTGCATCAAAAACTATTGAGCAATATGTTAATGCAAAAATGAGAAGATATTTAAAGCAAATGCGGAAACTTTATAAAGATAATCCAGAGGTTTTGACTTGGGACTTGGAAAAGTTCAAGAAGGAATTTGAGGATTATGACATTTATATTATCAGTAGTGATTTAGTTGTTATCAATACAACCTTTGAACATGATATGGGGATGGATTTTAAAAAATATGATAATCTAGCAAGGCTTCTGAGGAGGAGGCTTGAAGGCAATAAATTTGTTGCTGACCGTTTAGATATATCAATAAATACTGGACAAATAAGAAAGTATAGCTATATGCCTACACCAGATCATAAATATCTTCTCGAGCTTAGTGTAGATATTGAAGAGGCTTTTCCGTTATCGAAGGATTTAAATTTTTCCCTAGTTCTTAAGGATCTGACTAAAAAGTATTCAGCTATTGATAAAATTTCTATCTATAAGATAAATAAAATGGGGATACCCTATAAGGAGTTAAACACATATGACAAGAATGGTGTTCTTGTATTCCCAGAAGAAAGAAGAATTATTGCCCAAGACGCAGTTAAGTCAGATGAGGTTAGAATTTTAAAAGAGAAACAGGGTTCTAAAGGCAACAATAAAACTTATAAATATATTCCATATAATGATTATAAGACAAATGGTGATCTAGACTGGTGGAACTCATACCTAATTGAACTCATTTATAATGATAAGGACTTTAACAGTTTACTTAGTGAGCAAAGAAACTTGTTCTTATATAATGGTTTGGCAGTTATTTTTGTTTTTTCTGTTCTTATATTTATTATTGATTATCTTTTCCGTCAATCGGAGCAAAGCAGAGAACGGTTGGAAACCGTAATAAATAGGACATCTGAAGGCTTTTGTATGCTAAATTTAGACATGGAAATTATAGAAGCTAATGATTCTCTAGGTGAGATGTTTGGATATTCCCGTAAAGAAATTCTAGGAACTAATGCTACTGCTTTTTTTAATATACATAGTAATAAGAGTTTAATAGATAAGAATTGCTTTAGTTTTAGTAAAACTCACTATGAATTTGAAGAGGTCATGAGGACAAAAGAGGGCAGAGAGCTATATATTGTTATAAAGGCTACAGTGGTAAAAGATAACGAAGAAAAACCCAAATATATTTTTGCCTTTCTTTATGATATTACAAAGCGTAAGATGGCGGAAGAATGTATAAAACATATGGCCTATCATGATGGGCTAACAGGTTTACCGAATAGAAAGCTCTTTGATAGAGAAATTGTCAAGGCTTTATGTGAGGCAAAGGAAAATAAAGAAAAATTAGCTTTAATGTTTATCGATATAGATAATTTTAAAACAATTAATGATACATACGGGCATGGTATAGGTGATCAGCTTCTTAGGGATATAGCAGAGAGATTTAAAAATATTCTAAGGAAGAGCGATGTGATTTGCCGTATCGGAGGAGACGAGTTCATACTATTTGTAAAGGAGATCAATTCATCTGAAGACATTACAAAAGTAGCAAGAAAGATTATTAATATTTTCAAAGAAGTCTTTATTATTGGAGAACATGAAATCACTATAAAGCTTAGCATAGGTATAAGTGTATATCCTGAGCACGGAGATAATCTAGAAGAGCTTATAAAAAAATCTGATTATGCTATGTATCAAGTAAAGAGCCTTGGCAAGGATAATTATCATATATATTCAGAGTAAACTAAACCTCAAGGGATAAGTATAGATACTGCCCTTGAGGTTTTATTATATGATTACATTGCAAAGAATGCCGATTTTAGTATATGGAATATTAGGGGTATAAAAATTGCAGGAAGCATATTACCTACCTTTATTTTTTTGATTTCAAGGATATTAATACCTATAGCAACAATTAGAAGCCCTCCAATAGCCGACATGTCCGTTATTACAGATGCAATTAAAAACTGTTTCATAAAGGATGCTGTAATAGTGATAAATCCTTGATATATGAATACTGATACAGCAGAAAATAGCACCCCTATGCCTAGGGAGGAAGTAAAAGCTATAGCTGATATACCATCTATAATAGACTTTGCGAAAAGGGTTTGATGATTATTAGAAAGCCCACTTTCTAAAGCTCCCATTATAGCCATAGCACCTATACAATAAATTAAACTAGCATTTACAAAACCCTTAGATATATTGTTATTGCCATTAGGAAATGCTCCTTGTAATTTGTCCTCAATATATCCCCCTAATTTCTCAAGCCTATCTTCAATTCGTAGAAACTCTCCTAAAATACTACCTAAAGCTAAACTAAAGATTAGTAGAAGTATATTCTCAGCCTTTAAGGCATTTAGCAGACCAATTAGAATCACAGCAAGACTCAAAGCATTTATAACTGTGTCATTATATTGTTTTGGAATACCTTTCTTGAAAAAAAGCCCTATAAGGCTTCCACCTACTATCGCCAGAGCATTTACTATAGTACCTAGCATATATTTATCCTCCTCTTGAATAACCAATAAATAACAAAAAAACTTTATAGATTAGATAACTATATAATATAATAATATATATTGGGACTAGTTTGAAGAGCAATGTTGAATAAATTAAAAAAATAATTTATAAAAATAAAAAATAGCTTAGACAAGGAGGAGAAAAATGGATTATAAGAAACTACTAGAAAATGCAAAAAAAAATATAGAAACTTGTAGGGTCTGTCCACAGTGTAATGGTAAGGCATGTAGAGGTGAAATTCCTGGAGTAGGCGGAAAAGCAACGGGATCAGGGTTTATTCGCAATTACGAAGAACTAAGGAAAGTAAAAATTAATATGGATACTCTATATAGTGCTGATGAGGTGAATACGTCAATAGAGCTATTTGGAAAGAGTTTTAAATACCCAGTATTTGCAGCTCCTATTGGAGCAGTTAAATTAAATTATGGTGAGCTATATGACGATTATAACTACCAGATGTCAATTATTGAAGGCTGTAAAAACTCAGGAGTAGTAGGTTTTACAGGTGATGGAGTAAAGGATGAAGCCTATGAAGCCCCATTAAAGGTTATAGCAGAAAATGATGGATGGGGAGTACCTACAATAAAGCCTTGGAAGAAGGATGAAATATTAAGAAAAATAAAGATGGCCGAGGAGAGTGGCGCAATGGCAGTTGCTATGGATATTGATGCTGCCGGGCTAGCACTGCTAGGAATGCAGGGTAAGCCAGTTTCTCCTAAGTCAGCTGAGGAGATGAAGGAGATAATCTCTTCTACAAATCTGCCTTTTATTTTTAAGGGAATAATGACTGTACAAGGTGCTAGAAAAGCACTAGAGGCTGGAGCCTATGGTATTGTAGTATCTAATCATGGCGGAAGGGTTCTAGATGAAACACCATCAACGGTAGAGGTATTGTCTGAGATAGCTAAGGAAGTTAAGGGCAAGATGAAGATATTTATAGATGGAGGAATAAGATCTGGTTTAGATATATTTAAGGTCATAGCCCTTGGTGCTGATGCGGTATTAATAGGGAGACCATATGCAGTAGCAGTTTATGGAGGCGGAACTGAAGGCGTAGAACTATATACTCATAAATTAGGAAAAGAGTTACATGAAACTATGGTTATGAGTGGAGCAAAATCCCTTAAGGATATCAACGAAAATATGGTGACTATTATAAAATAATATAATGAAAAGCAGGGAGGAATAGACCATGGAAAGAGTATTAAATGGATTACAACCAGAAGCTGTTTTTAGGAATTTTGAGTCCCTAACCCGTATACCTAGGGGTTCAGGAAATGAAAAGGAAGTTAGTGATTTCCTAGTGAAATTTGCGAGTGATCTTGGGCTAGAGGTAATTCAAGAAGAGTGTCTAAATGTTATTATCAATAAACCCGCTTCCAAGGGATACGAAAATGCACCTAGGGTTATTCTTCAAGGCCATATGGATATAGTTTGTGCTAAGAGAGAGGGTTTAGATTTTGACTTCACAAAGGACCCAATCCCAGTAGTCTTAGATGGAGATATGATTCGAACAGACGGAACTACACTTGGTGCAGATAATGGAATTGCTGTAGCCATGGCAATGGCGATTTTAGAATCTAAGGAACTATCTCATCCTCCATTAACGGCACTATTTACTGTGGCAGAGGAAACAGGTATGGACGGAGTTATAGGACTTAAACCGGAAAATATCTCAGGGGATATCCTAATCAATATCGACTCTGAAGAAGAAGGGAAAGCCCTATCTTCCTGTGCCGGTGGTGTTAATAATATAGTACATCTACCGATTCAGTGGCAAGATGCAGACTCAGGCAAGGCTGCCTATAAGCTATCAATAAAAGGTCTTTTAGGTGGACATTCTGGAATGGAAATCGATAAGAATCGTGGGAATGCAATTAAATTGCTAGGAAGATTATTAGAGTCAATTAATAATAATATAGATATTGATATTGCTAAGGTAAGTGGTGGAGAAAAAATGAATGCCATTGCTAAAATGGCCGATGCAATTATTACAACTGATGAAGCAAATGAAGATAAACTAAATACTATGATAAGTGACTGTCAAAATATACTATCGAATGAGTTCAAGACTGCTGATCCAGATATTAAACTTTACATAGAGAAAGCTTCTAAACCAGAGAAAGTATTTAGTAAAGGTACAAGTAAATCCTTAATAAGTATATTAAGATTAACTCCAAACGGAGTTCAAACAATGAGTGCCGATATTAAAGGTTTAGTTGAGAGTTCGAACAATATTGGAGTTTTAGAAACCACTGAAAAAGAAGTAGTATTTAGCAGTGCAGTTCGCAGTTCTGTAAATACTTTAAAGGATGAAATTAATAACAGGATAAATACAGTATGTGAATTAACAGGAACCAAGATGGAGTTGGTTAGTGACTATCCAGAGTGGCAATACAAGGTAGATTCACCTATACGTGACCTAATGGTTGAGGTTTATCGAGAGATGTACGATGAGAAGATGGAAGTTGATGCCATCCATGCCGGATTAGAATGTGGATTTTTAAAGGAAAAGGTTGGAGATATAGATATGATATCTATTGGACCTAATCTATATGATGTTCATACACCAAATGAGCACTTAAGTATATCATCAACAAGACGTGTTTTTGAGTTTCTGTGTGAGGTATTAAAGAGAGTTAAATAATTATGTATAACTTGAGAAGCCTTCTATTCATGAATGAGTAGAAGGCTCTACTCTATTACTCATATAAATCACCAGCCAATTCCTCAAGCTGTTCGTTATCTATAATAATAATTGAATTTCTTTCCTTTCTAATGATTCCCTTTTGACACAAATTGTTTATGGTTCTATTTAAATGCCTGTAGCTTGTACCCAATAACTCTGCCATATCCGTCAATTTGTGGGTTTCAATTTCATTTAAGGGAATAGTATAGTCTTCATCGTTATTAGTAATAGCTAAAATATAGCTTGCCAATCTATTTTCTAAGGGATAGAGTAGGTTGACTGAACTCCAATAGGAGGAATTAGCTAATTTAGAGCTTAGATTTTTACAAATGAATTGTAAAAACGTAACGTCTCTACTAGCTTCCTTCCTTAAGTAATCCATTGGTATACCTATGCATATAACATTACTTACGGCTTCCACATTACAATCGGTATTATCACTATTTAAAAATTCCACATCACCCAATACTTGTAAGGGTCTATAAAACCTTAAGAGTACAGACTTCCCGTTTTTTAACATCGTATATACCTTTGCTTTACCCTCTACCATGAAATAAAAGTAATGGATTTTTTCACATGATTTGAATAGTGGTTCTCCTCTACTAAAGAGATGTAGTTCCATATTATCAATCATATCTTTCTCAAAAAAATCTCCAATATTAAATTTATTGATATAGAATAATAATTTCTCTCTATCATCTAGAAGTCTCATAATTTTACCTATCTTTCATTTATTTCTTGCTAATATCAGGGCTTATTTGCTAACGTCTACAATAATTATATTATTAGCGATTTTATATTTTATATAGGACATTTGTCCTTTTGAACCCCTTATTGTAATGATAGTCTATAAATGTACCAAATGCAAATCTTCAATAGGGGGTATATTATGAACAAGTTATATGCGGTTTTTGTAGGAATATTGGTATCTATTATGGTAACCTTCAATGGTCTTTTGGCGAAGTATGCTGGAGATTATTTATCATTAATTATTATTCATTTGGTAGGTCTTGTTATACTACTACCAATTATGTTTTTTAAAAAAGAAAAGCTTTCGAATCTAAAAGGGATTCCTATTTACCTATTTAGTGCAGGGGCCTTAGGTGTTTTTATGGTGTTTTCTAATAATATGACCTTTAACTTTCTTGGAGTATCCTTGACTATATCGTTAGTTTTATTGGGGCAATCCATAGCATCATGTATTATAGACCATTATGGTTTGTTTGAAATGGAAGTTAAGAGATTCCAAAAAGAAAAGCTACTTGGTTTTTTATTAGTATTAATTGGAATAGTAACTATGTTTGTATACTAGGAGGGGAAGACTTTGATATATACAATATTTGCTTTTTTGACTGGTGGTTTGACCATCGTATCTATAATAATAAATTCAAAATTGGCTATGAGAATAGGGGTATTGCAAGGAATTTTGATTAACTATTTAGTTGGCCTCCTATTTAGTGTATTAGTTTTATTAGCTAATTTCAGCTCTATGAATTTTTCGTCAGAGATTTTGGCACATATTCCTTTTTGGGCCTATTTAGGTGGAGCAATTGGAATAATAGGTATAGCCATAAATAATGCTGTAGTACCGAAGATTGGAGCCATATATGCTACCCTTCTTATATTCATAGGCCAACTATTTATGGGAATAACCATCGATTTTTTCATAGGAAATTCAATTTCTCAAGGTAAGATAATTGGCGGATTATTGATCCTATGTGGAATGGTATATAACTCCTATATTGATAAGAAGCAGTTTGCAGACTTAAGTATTAATGAGCAAATAAGTTAAACCTATAGGTATTGTTTACAATATAGAGCCGTGTAATGTATCTTTCCTCACTTATGTCCTATTTAGACTACATTACATGGCTCTATATTTTTTTTTGAAATCATTTCTCGAAGAAAAATCCGACCAGAATGAAGGAACTCGATGTTTGTGAGATTTATTGATTCGTGTATAACACATAATATTTTTGTTTGGTAAAAATAATAAAGATAATAAAGCGAACTGAAGGTGTAATGATGGGGAAGAAAATAAACTTGACTCTAACAGGAATAGTAATAATTTTTTTAGCTACAGGCTGTATCAATATCAAGTCTCCAGAAGAACTAGTAAGAATGCCGAGAAGTGCCGTAGAAAAAAGTGAAATTACTAGGGTCATTACTGATTTCCTAGATGAAAATAAAACCTTGACACTAGCAACAAATCAGAGAGCAGAAGCCGTTAGAAGAGTCGATCTAGACAGCGATGGAGCTTTAGAACTCTTTGTGTTATATAAAGAAGTCGATAATAGGCATAGAAAATCTGAAGAATACGGTATGCTTATCCTAAAGAAAAAGAAAGATAAGTGGAGTGAAATTAATAGAATTGAGGGCTCGAGATATGGATTTGACTCTATACAATATGATGATGTAACTGGAGATAATAAACCGGAAATATTTGTAGGGGAAAATACAGGAAGTGAGATTGAAAAGTTTCTAACCATATATTCATATCACGATGGGTATTTTAGAAATATTTACTATTCTAGCTATAGGGACTTTAGCCTAGGGGACTTGGACAATGATGGAAGACAGGAAGTAGTTTTATTTAATAAAGAAGAAAATAGTGATACCGGGTTTGTAGAGGCATTTAAGTATATCCAGAATGAATTAGTTACTATAGATAGATATGGATTCGAAGATAAAAGCTTCTATAGTACAATGACTCTCGGAAGGGCTTCCGATGACTATATGGGTATTTTTATAGATCATGATATAGGGACCTTTAATGGATACACTGATTTGCTAATCATGAAAAATGATAAGCTTAATGAGGTTTTAAGAGATACATTAACTGGTTACTATCAGAAGCTTAAGGGGAATATCACAGAGTCAAAGGATATCAATGACGATGGTATTATTGAATTTGGATTTATAACAGATATGGGGCTAAGGGAAGAGTATATAGATTATGAAGTTCCATATATAAAAGAGTGGTATCAATGGAGTGGTGATAAGAAGATTATTTTTATACAGAGGGAGTACTATAACTATGATAATGGATACAAGATAGTAATTCCTCTTGAGTGGAACAGAGAGTTTGTAATACTAGAAAGAAGAGATGAAAATGAAATAGGATTTTATTCTTCAGATCACACTGGAAGACCCGAAGATGAAATTTTTTCTATTAAAAGCTTTAGTTCTGATGAATGGGCAAAGGAAAAAACAGTCTTAGATAATAGATTCTATATTGTTTTAGATGAGAATAGAGAGAGGGTAATCGTGGGAAAAATTCTATATAAAGATAAAAAATCTAAGTATTATATAGTCAAGGAAAAACTAAAAGAAATATTTGTGAAAATATAGGAAAAAATTATAAATACTACAATCTGAGTATAAAAGGATGAGTTATTATGACCAGGAAAATACTGATTTTGGAGGACGAAAAATCAATAAGAGGTTTTATGAAAATAAAGCTCAGGAGTTTTGGATATGAGGTAATAGAAACGGAAACTGGAAGTGAAGCCTTAGATCAGATAGACGATAGCGTAGATATCGCATTATTGGATGTCATGCTTCCTGATATTGATGGCTTTGAGGTCTGTAAAAGATTCAGAGAGGATTATCGTAATCTAGGAATCATTATGATCACTGCAAAGGGTATGGAGGATGATAAGGTTATGGGTCTGGGCAGTGGAGCCGATGATTATATTGTAAAGCCCTTTAGCCCCAAGGAATTAGTGGCGAGGATAGAATCACTATTAAGAAGAATAGACGTAAACGATTCAAACAAGAGAATCGAAAAAAGCATTATTAAATTTGGCCCATTCAAATTAGACACAGACAAGAAAACCCTAGTTAAGGAAGATTGCTTCATTTCCCTTACCCCTACGGAATACGCCATTGTAAGTTTTTTAATCAATAATCCTGATAAGGTTATTAGCAGAGACGAGATACTAGATGAAGTATGGGGAGTAGATTATTTTGGAGATGTAAAAACAGTAGATGTAAACATGAGAAGGATTAGGCAGAAAATAGAAGATGATGCCTCGAAACCTATGTTTTTAAAAACCGTATGGGGACATGGTTATATATGGAGTACTGAGGGATGAAGAGTATAGGACATAGGCTATATAGACAAAATGGAATAATCATTCTTAGTATTGTTTTGATTTTGGAGCTTATATTTCTATGGGGAGTAAGGAATTACTACTTTGAAAGTACTAAAAAGCAGCTATTCAATAGAGCAGTTATTTCGGGTGACTTTTATAATAGATATCTCATTAATGAAACAATACATGGAAAAGCAAGATATATATTAGAAAATGAATCTAAAAATAAAATCTTTTACATGCAGGTACTGGATAGCAATCAAACTATAGTAACAGATTCAAATGGATTAATGACATCAACCCCTATAGATGAAGAAGACATTGTAGAAGCATTATTTGGAAGAAGTAAGATTGTTATGGCTAGAGACAAGGAAACAAGCGAAAAAATAATGGCTATATCTATACCCTTATACCATTTAGATAATATTTCAGGAGCTTTAAGATACATTGTTTCTGTTGAAGAAGTGGATGAGATGGTTGGTAAAATCTCAAGTATTTCCTTTATAATTGGTCTAGGAGTGATTGTTGTCATATTTTTATTGAGCTCATTTTTAGCACGGGATATAGTTGAACCAGTTAAGGAACTGACAAATATTGCTGAGGTAATGGCCGGAGGAGACTTTTCTAAAAGGGCCATTAAAAGAAATAATGATGAAATAGGAAGGCTTTCCGATACCTTGAACTTCATGGCAGAGGAAATCCAAAGGAGCAACTCTATAAAAAATGAATTTATAACCTCCGTATCCCATGAACTTAGAACCCCTCTTACCGCAATCAAGGGCTGGAGTGAAATCATTCTTGCCGGTGAGATAGATGACCCTGAGGAAGAACAGGAGGGCTTAAAAATCATATACGATGAAGCCGGAAGGTTATCGGGATTAGTTGAGGAACTCTTGGATTTTTCTAAACTTGAATCGGGAAAAATCACATTAAACTTAACTAAAATTAACATAAAGGAATTAATGGAGATCGTGTATAGTAATTTTAAGAAAAGATTTGAAATAGCAGAGATCGAAGCTAGTTTAATATTAGATGAAAAAGACTGCATAGTTATAGGGGATACCAATAGACTTAAACAGGTGCTTATAAATATTATAGATAATTCCATAAAGTTTACGGAGAAAGATGGTAGAATAATTATTAGAACTCTAATAAGAGAAAAATACGTTTTGATTGAAGTAGAAGATAACGGAATAGGAATACCTACAGAAGAAATAGAAAAAATAACTGAAAAATTCTACAAAGGTAAATCAAAGGGCGCCGGTAGTGGGATTGGCTTGGCAATTTGCAAGGAAATTATAGATATGCATCATGGCAATTTACATATTAACAGCATAGAAGGAGAAGGGACAAAGATGGGGATAGAGCTCCCAATAAAACTTTAACCACTTTGTAAAGATTTAATTGATGTGATTATATACAATATAAACAGATGGAGGTGATATGAAGAGATAAAACAATCTAAATATAGAGATTCTAGTCAAAACTTTAATTTATACACATCAAAAATCTTTAGAAACATCGGATATTTTGATATGTATAAATTAAGATTTACTTGGAACTCTCCAAAATAGAGCAGTTAAAAAATTACTATAGAATATATTGATTTAGAAGGGATGAAAGAATGAAATTATTAACTAAAAAAATATTTTTGATTATTTGTATTTTAGCCCTAGTGGCTTCAGCCGTTGGATGTACACCAGCTAATAATGAAGAACCTAAAATTGATAATGATGGGCTTAAAGTTGATGAGGAAGAATCTAAAGCTGATAGAGAGATGCCTAAAGCCGATGAGTATGAATCTAAGGTAGATACTGAGGAACCTAAATCCGATGATAAGGATACAGATGTAGAAGAAGCATATAGTCAGGAACTTGCTAAGTACTTTCCTTCCGTAGAAGGAACTGTCTTAAACTATTTTGGAACTGTAGAATACGGACAAACACTTACTTTGAGTAAGGTTATAGAGAATGAAGATAGACTCATATTAGGCTTTAAAGGAGAAATGTTAGATTTAAGTGGAGGAGAGAGTTCTAAGAAGAAGGAAGATTTTATTCTTGAGACAGAGTATGAAATCGATAAGGACTCTGTAAAGGAAATACAAAGAAATGAGGAAAGAAGATATTCTCAATCTATTATTCGAGAACAAATTGTTTTAAAGACTCCCATAGAAGAGGGTAAAAAGTGGAATCAAACCGTTAACATAGATGGTAAGGAATATACAGTAGAAACAAAAATAACTGAGATTTCTAAGGATGAAAAGGGTAAAGGCTTAGTGAAGACTGAAACTATAATAAAGGATATTGAATCTTATCCCGAAAATACCTATCAAGAAGTAAGAACCTATAAAGAAGATAAAGGGCTGGTATCATTCAGCACTATGATACTTCTAAAGGGGTCAGAGGGACAGGAGGATACACCTTTTGAATTTGGATATAGAATATATGAGCAAGAATAAGAGTGCTATACCAGAATGATGAATTTCTGAGTTACTTCAAATCTACTCACTCTGAAATATTAAGGGGCTGAACTCATGAGAGGATTATATGAGACAGCCCTCTTTTTAATTTGTTATCCTTAGCTGCTTAAGCAAGATAATTCTAAAAAATATTTCAGAATATTATAGAAATTTCTTTATGTGAAATAAAAAAAGATATAAAATAGTATTGGACATATTATTTTAAGGGGGATGAATATGAAAGTATATATTAGTGCCGACATAGAAGGTATAACAGGTGTAACTACTTGGAGTGAAACTGAAAAGGGGAATTCTGATTATCCTATCTTTGCAAGACAGATGGAAAATGAGGTTAAGGCTGCGTGTAAAGGTGCTTTAAATGCAGGGGCTAAGGAAATCTGGGTTAAGGATGCCCATGATAGCGGAAGGAATATAGACCCAGAATCTCTTCCGAGAAATACTAAGCTAATCAGAGGCTGGAGTGGCCATCCATTTTCAATGGTACAAGAACTTGATGAATCCTTTGATGCCCTAATGTTTATCGGATATCATTCACGTAGTGGTTCTAATGAGAACCCGCTATCTCACAGCATGAATTCAACTAGTGTTAATTATATAAAGATAAATGACAGATATGCCAGCGAATTTCTAATACACGCCTATGCAGCGGCTGCTCTTAATGTTCCAGTGGTATTTGTAAGTGGAGACAAAGGACTTTGTGATGAAATAAATGAGGTTAATAATGATATTAGTACTCTTGCAGTTAAGGAAGGAATAGGTAACTCTACGATAAGTATACATAATGAACTAGCTGTAGAGCTTACGGAGAAAAAAGTAGAAGAGATTTTAAAGGGAAATATGGATTTATGTAAGATAGAGCTACCAGATACCTTTGAGGTAGAGATATCATATTCGAAGCATGTTAAGGCGTACAAAGCTTCTTTTTATCCAGGTATGGAGCAAACATCTCCGACTACAGTAGTTTTTAAGACAAATGATTACTTTGAAGTTCTTAGAATGATGTTGTTTGTGCTTTAGTTATAAAAAAACCTATCCTAAAAAAAGGATAGGTTTTTTTCGCACAGATTAATAAATTTCTTTTAATAAAATGTAAAATGTGATTAAGCAGACTATGTAGAGGATAAAATAATATTAGGAGTATAATCCGAGTAAAAATTATATATTATGGAGGAACTATTATGAACAATTACAAGTGCACAGTTTGTGGCTATACATACAAGCCAGAAAGAGGAGATAAGCTAAATGATATACCACCAAATACAAGCTTTGAAGATCTCCCAGAACATTGGAAATGCCCGACATGTAATCAACCTAAGATGGTCTTTGAAGAAGTGAAATAAAATAATTAACACCTACCCTAGAGTAGGTGTTTTATTGTTTATGGCTTTAATATATAATAGTTACTATGAGTAAAAAATAGAGAGGTAACTATGGATAAAAAAATAATCCCAAAGAGGGATACATATATAGTATTAATTACTTCATTAATATTTATATTAAGCTGTATATTATTGAAGATTTCGTTAGCCTATGGATTCATAGCTGGTATAGTCTTATCATTCTATATATTTGAAAAGAGAGGGTATGAACCAAGAAATCTAATAAAGATGATGTGGGATGGATTAATCGAGTGTAGGATGATTTTTGTATTGCTCATCTTAATTGCTACAACGATATCCATTTGGTTATCATCTGGAATCGTACCAGCAATGATATACTACGGGTTTGAATATATGAAGGGCATGAATTTTTTATTTGCAGCCTTTATTATTACGTCTATTATTTCGATTTTTATGGGGACTGCATTTGGTACTATTAGCACCATAGGATTGGCTTTACTGGGATTGGGAAAGGGCTTTGGAATACCCGTCCATATTCTCCTAGCTGCAATTATCTCAGGGGCCTTTATTGCAGATAAAATATCGCCCCTATCGGCATTATTAAATCTTACTCTAACAACAACAAATATAAGATATAGAGAAGCATTAAAATCCATGCTTGTTACATTGATTCCAACGTATATACTGTCGGCATTATTTTATTTTTTCATTGGAAGAGGGTATAGTATAACGGTTGATGTAAGCAATCTAGACAGTTATAAAATGGCTATCAAAGAAGGATTTTTCATATCACCATTACTACTATTGTTACCGGTATTAATTCTAGTAATGTCTATTCTAGGAGCAAAAATAATTCCTACTATTACATTGGGATCAGTGGTGGGGATTATCATTAGTCTAACATTACAGGATTTAGAGTTGATTAACATTGTAAAAGCAATATTTGTGGGATATAGAGGAACTACTGCTAGCCCTGAATTGAACGAGATACTGATTAGCGGTGGGATTGTTTCCATGATAGAAGTAATATTTATTGTAATGGGAGTAGTGGCTTTAAACAGCCTATTTGAAGGAACAAGGATTATTCAACCAATAATTGATAATATGATATATAGGGTAAAGTCAAAGAAGGAGCTTGTATTCATGACTGGTATACTTAGTAGCATACTAACAATTGTAAGCTGCGATCAAACTGTAGGGATTATTTTGCCTGGAAGGCTACTAAGGAATAAATATGATGAGTTAGGAGTAGATCATAGCATATTGGCTCGAACTATATCCGATACAGGAACTATTATAGCTCCCCTAATGCCATGGAACGTTAACGCCCTATTCATCTATGTAATAGCAGGAGTATCGGCAATTTCATATGCACCCTATGCTGTCTTTTGCTATCTTTCACCAATCATAACGTTTACTATTTTTTCCTTGCACAAATCGAAGAATAAAGAATAAAGAATACAAAAGTAGAAACTTATAAGGCTACTGAAAAAGTATATACTAATATTTTTTCAGTAGCCTTATATTCACCATGTTTTTTTTATCGGTAAAAATACTTTGATTTTAGTACCAACATCGACTGTACTTTCGACTTTTAGATGACCTCCGTGCTCATCGATAATTAGTTTAGCGATCGACAGACCAAGTCCATGACCTCCTGTTTCCTTTGTTCTTGACTTGTCAGAACGATAAAAGCGGTTAAATACATGATCGATATCTTCCTTAGGGATTCCCATTCCTGTGTCTTCAACAACTAAAAGTAATTGTCTTTTTTGGAGCGTAGAAAGGACTTTTATGGTACCACCCTTAGGTGTGAATTTCACGCTATTATCAATAAATATTCTTAAGGCCTGTTTTAATAGTTTCCTATCGGCATTAAAGGTTATATTTTCATTAGTCTCACCGATTATTGTATGACTTGAATCAATTAGTTTAGTTTCATAAATAATCTCATCGATTAATTCGTTTATATAGAAATCTTCTCTTTGCAGATTTAATAAATTTTTATCACTCCTTGCCAAGAATAGAAGCTTTTCTATCAAATCCTTCATGGCTTCAGACTCACCCTTTATGGCAACTATAGATTCATCAAGGACTTCTTTATCACCTTTACCCCAGCGATCCAAGAGGTTTATATATCCTTGAATGACGGAAATTGGTGTTCTTAACTCATGAGAAGCATCTGAGACAAACTGATTCTGTTTTTCATAGGATGATTGAATCTTATCAAACATTTCATTAAAGGTTACAGCAAGGTCCCTAAGCTCATCGTAGGCTCCTCCTACATCAAGCCTAGTATCAAGATTTTCAACGGTAATTGCGTTTACTCTTTCAGTCATATCCTTTATAGGGCTTAACATCCGTTTACTGATTCTAAAGCCTATAGCGACTATTATGATGAGTCCTATAATATTTACAATCAATAGAATTATAAATAGAGTATATAAAAGAGTATTCTCGGTAGTTAAGTCTTTTGAGAGCTGAAGATAAAGTGTACCTTCAGTTAAATTAATCTCATCGCTTAAAACAAGTATATCCTTACCATTTGACCGCATAAATGTAGGTGAGCTGAACGCTCCATGGAATTTTATGTTATTCTCAGATGGATAGATAACATCTTTATTTTTATCGAAAACTGCTATGGTTATGTTTTCAAACTTTGCAATTGAATCTATACTATCATGTGGAATTTCTAAATCTTTTTGCATTTGGCTTAAGATAATATCTTTGCTCTTTTCAATATCCTTCTTAGAATCGTAGTCTATAAAGAAACGAAAACCAAACAATATACTTAAACTGGATAAAAAGAGAATAATAGAAATTATAATACCGTAGACAAAGGTTATTTTAAAGGTTAAGGAAAATCTAAGAAGCTTTTTAAAACCCCGGCCTAGACTACTGAACATTTGCCTAATAAGCTTTAATATAAACCCTAGGGATTTAAACACAGCCGGTATTATACCAATTAATATCTTAAGTATATAAAAAAGAATTTGAAAAAACTTATAGATTATTTGAAAAACTGATCTGTTCTTACTCATCTTTTAAAAGGTAACCCACCCCTCGTATAGTATGAATGAACTTTCTGTTAAACTTGTTATCGATCTTGCTTCTTAAATAACGGACATAAACATCTACAACGTTTGTATCGCCAAAGTAACTATATCCCCATACCTTTTCTAGGATTTGATCCCTTGTAAGGACCATGTTCTTATTTTCCATTAAATAATGTAAGAAATCAAACTCTTTTTTGGTTAATTCAATAGGATCATCATTGTAAGTTACAAGATATTTATCTAAATCAATCTGCAATCCATTGACTGAAAGAACATTAGAAGCCTTTGTAGAGATTGAATTTTTACGTTTTAATGTAACTCGAATACGGGCTAGAAGCTCTTCAATGGCAAAGGGTTTAGTTACATAATCGTCAGCACCTGTATCTAGGCCCATTACCTTATCCATAGTAGAGTCCTTTGCGGTAAGCATGATAATAGGAACTTCAGATGACTGGCGAATACGTCTACAGACTTCTACACCATTTAAACCAGGTAGCATAATATCTAAAATAATTAATGAGAAATCTCCTGATTGAGCCTTCTCGAGGCCGCTTCTACCATCATAAGCCTTCTCAATGGCATAACCTTCATATTTTAATTCCAACTCTAAAAAACGAGCGATCTTTTGTTCATCTTCTACTATAAGGATTTTATGTTGCATTGATAACATCCTCCTCAGAATAATACTTTATATCTAGTATATAACTTTTACAATATATTGTAAAAGCCAGGTTGTTGACGAACTCAACAAGATGGAATGCTGATGAGAAAGCTGAAGTTCAAGGCGTGCTGAGAGCAAGAGACCGTAGCGTATATAGACATACGTAAGGGTTCTTGATTGAAGCAACAACGAAGAAATTCGGGTTTCTCATCAGTGTCACTTTTACAATATATTGTAAAAGCAACCTACACTTTTAAATAGGTTGCCTTAGTAAAGTATCATTATTCCTCTTGTTCTTCTTCAATATTACTTTCATTGGAAGAAGCTTCAGATGTCATATTATCTACAGCGTCAGTCATTTTGTCAAAGACTTTATTAACTTCTAAGTTTTCTCCATCAGTTTTCTTAATACTAATCCTATGTTTTGTTAATAGAGCTGCCAGCAGAGCAATTATAACAAAGGGAGTTGCCAAAATCGATACTATTATAGCCAATGTGATTGGGATATTTAAGACAGTCCCCTTACTGTTTTTGATTACAAATTTTGTATCATTTCCTTTTTTGATTATTTTCTTAAGCTTATCTACAAATTGGCCTCTAGATTCAGCCTTCTTTCTAGCCTTAATTTTCTTTTCCTTTTCAAGATATACAAGGGCTTCGACTATATCACCTTCAAATTTTTCTAAAGCTTCTTTAGCATCCTCATAGCTTACGTTTGCTCTTTCTCTCAATGAATCTATTTGTTCCAATGTAGCTTTCATATTAACACCTCCGAGTAATCATTAAAATTATTGTTATTTGAACTTCTTGTTCTCTATGTAATAATTGTACAATTTCAAAATTAGATAAATCTGAGTAGAAGATTAAAATAAGATTAGAAAAAAGGGTGTTTCAGAATGATAAATTTCTGCTTTGCTTGAAATTCATCATTCTGAAACACCCTGGAGCCAAGCTCATAAGATATCTTTATGAGATAACAATATTAATGTGTATTTAAACTATTTATTTAAAATCTCCATTAGCTGAGAGACGGTAATAAAGCGTATTCCTTTCTTTTCTAGGATTGGGTAGGCCGATGCAATAGCCTGGGCCGTTGGCTTTCCTCCTTCAATTCCTACATGACCAATTCCTATGGCATAGCCCTTTTCTAGAGCTACATCGCCTAATTTCAACACCTGTCTTCTTATATGATTTACATCCTTCGTACCATCTAAAAATACATCCCTACATAAGCAGGGAACACCCAGTTCCTTAGCAGTTTCTAATACTACTGACTTTGGTGAGGTCTTACTATCAACAAAAAATAAGTTCTTTTCCTTTGCTACTTCTAAAATAGATTTCATGATTCTTTTATCTTGAGTAGCCTTTGAGCCCATATGATTGTTAATGCCTACAGCATACTCAACTTCATCAAGAGCATCATATATGATAGATTTGACATCATTGCTGTCTAAATCACAAGTAATCCCCCTTGGACCTAACCATTCCTTTTTACCTTGATTAGGCTCCATAGCGAGATGTAAAATTACCTCTAGATTAGCGTCTTTTGCAGCCTTAGCATCTGCCTTGCTGAAGGGCATAAAAGGCATAACTGCGGCAGTAACGGGAACATCCAGCTTAAGCATTTCTTCTGTTCCATTACCATTATTACCGAAATCATCAATTATCAGTACAACATATCCCTTGGTCTCTGAGCTGGTTGTAACGCTTTCGCTGTTATTAAAAAAAATTTGAAATAGGACTAATAAAATAAGAAGCGACAATATTCCTATTATTAAGTTGTACAAATGTTTTTTAGTAATGATTATCCACATGTTAAACACTTCCTTTATGGTTATTTTTTTTAGAAAGAAGACTTTGGTCTTGAGTCCTAATATATAAATATTTTATTTTGGGGATATTATGACTGTTATGTATAAAGTATTGAGAAAATATGATAATTTGTGTATTATAAGATAAGCAGAATTGTAATAAAATCTTTAGCGTATAGAGACCTCTCATGGACTCTATACGAAGAATAAAAGGCAGGTATTGAATATGGTATACGATAAAAACAATTTCTATTTAGATAGCGATTTTGAGATTAGAATCATAAGAGAAGATGAAAATGACATCGACTTATTTATACCTATAGGGAATAGAACATTAAATTTACATTTTGACGATACTATAGACTGTCTAAACTCTAGAATGCAATTTTCTATAGTAAGAAATCTAGTATTTAGATTGAGTACAAAACCCGACAATAACACTTTAACGATCCATATGCTAGGAAGTATAGACTTGCACTCATCTGTAGTAAATTTTGAAATAGATTATAGTGATTATAGTATAGATATAAGTGACAAAGAATATTTTGTGGAAATGAGGATAGAAAAGAAGAAAAACTGTTGATAAGTTACAAAAATCATGAGTTTATCAACAGACTTTTATGACAAAAGAAAATAATTTTATAACACATACAAAATCTTTAAAGTGTGAGGCTTTTTTATAACACATAGGAAATTATAAACGTATTAAAATCATATATAGATATAATTTTCGTCATGTGTTTCAAAAAAGCCTACATACAAAATCTTTAAAATAGGAGGCTTTTTTATAACACATAGAAAATTATAAACTTATAAAAAACATAATAGATATAATTTTCGTCATGTGTTTCAAAAAAGCCTACATATAAAATCTTTAAAATAAGAGGCTTTTTTACATTCTCATTAAAAAAATCAAAATTTAATCTATTCATAATAAAAAAATCATATAATTAAAATAACATTAATTAATCTCAGCTTGAGGGGGTATTTTATGTTAAATGGTAAGAAAATCAGAGAAATCAGAAGGAGCTTAGGTTACACTGCTCGGGATGTGGAGATTCTTACAAAGAACGTCAAATACAGTACTTCGATTTCAAAATCATACTTAGAAGAATTAGAAAGAGGGGATAAGAAAAATCCAAGCTTTGAAAAGATTGAAGTTCTTGCTAATGTATTATGTTGCAAATTAGATGACCTGGTTTTAAGCATTGAGGGTTTGTAAATAATAAAATATATATTAAGAACGGTTATATACCGTTCTTTTAAAGTTTTATGGAGATTTTTACGAATAATTCGCATTCAATTAGGAGGTAAAAGGAATAGAAATATAGAATTATATACAGGCAATATGATAAAATATTTATAGAAATCGCAATAAATCTGTTACATTTTGGTTCCTTAAAAAGCCTTGAGACGTTGGCTATTTAAGAAATCAACATGTAGATTTATAAGTGCGTTCTATATATTAGAATAGTTAAGAAGAGGTGTTGTATGTTTAGAACAATAACATGGATTATTTATTTTATTTTTCGAATATTGATCCTGACTCCTAAGCTAATGAAGGTTAAATCCCTTGATAAGCAAAACATGGTAGAGGAGAAAGATAAGCTAGCCTATAGTATAGCTAAGAGTTGGGGAAGAGATTTGGTAAAACGAAGTGGATCAAAGGTAACGGTTGTAGGGGAAGAGAATATTCCAGAGAATGAAGCAGTACTTTTTGTAAGTAATCATCAAAGTAATTTAGATATTCCTATCCTACTCGGGTTTATTGATAAACCTAAGGCATTTGTTGCAAAGATAGAGCTTAGCAAATTCCCTGTACTTAGTACTTGGATGAAACTCATTAACTGCATCTTTATTGACAGAGGCAATGCTAGAGAATCTCTAAAGGCCATAAAGGCAGGTATAAAGCTTTTAAAGGGTGGATATTCACTTGTTATATTTCCCGAGGGAACTAGAAGCAAGGATGGTAACTTAATGGAATTCAAACCAGGAAGCCTGAAGTTAGCAACTAAATCAGGTGTTCCTATAGTACCAGTTACCATAAATGGAGCAAAGGATATAATGCCAAGTGGTAAGTTAGCTATTAGACCCGCTAATGTTGAATTAGTAATATCTAAGCCTATTTATATGGATGATGAGGTTGCTAAGGATTCTAATGCTTTAACTGAGACAGTAAGAAATATTATTGATGAAAATTTAAAAAAGAACTAAAAATAGGAGAAAATGCTACTTAATTATGAGTAGCATTTTTTTTATTCTGGGATAATTTAGTGAATCAAGGTAAAAATAAGCATATGATAGGTAGATTTATAATTTACGGACTTTTCGGTTGGTGTATGGAAATATTTTGGACCGGGCTTGGTTCGCTTTTAAAGGGAGATGTCAAGTTGACTGGACGAACATATATATGGATGTTCTTTATATATGGTTTAGCAGTCTTTCTTGAACCCATCCAAGAAAGTGTAGGTGGCTTAAATATTCTTTTGAGAGGAGGATTGTATACTTTATTAATTTTTACAGCAGAATACTTTGCTGGATGGATATTAAGAAGAGTTCTAGGTGTGTGTCCGTGGGATTATAGTTCCAGCATCTTCTCTGTTAATGGATTAATAAGGCTGGATTATGCACCCGTATGGTTTGTTGCAGGACTTTTACTTGAAAGAGTTCATTACGGCTTAGAAAGAATAGGTAGCATTATTTAGTCCAGATTATTCATAGAAGATTCAACTATAGAAATCGCAATAAATCTTTTACATTTTGATTTTTTCAATATCCTTAAAAGCTTTGGCTATTCAAAAAATCAAAATGTAGATTTATAAGTGCGTCCTATATACTTGTATATTTTTAAGCTTTCTATGAATAATCTGGGTTTAAAATCTAAATTTATGAATGATATATGAAAAATGTAAAATACTAAAAATTGTATGAATCGAATAAAATGGAGGGAGATATATGGTAAAAAAAATGAAGACCATGGATGGTAATGAAGCTGCTGCATATGTTTCATATGCATTTACCGAGGTCGCAGCAATTTATCCAATTACTCCTTCTTCTCCAATGGCTGAGTTGGTAGATTTATGGTCAGCAAAGGGGAAGAAAAATCTTTTTGGACAGCCAGTAAAGGTAGCAGAACTACAATCTGAGGCAGGAGCTTCAGGTGCTATGCATGGTTCACTTCAGGGAGGAGCACTTACTACAACCTATACAGCTTCTCAAGGATTGTTATTGATGATTCCTAATATGTACAAAATGGCTGGAGAACTGCTTCCGGGAGTATTTCATGTAAGTGCTCGTGCCGTGGCAGCCCATGCACTATCAATATTTGGAGATCATCAGGATGTAATGGCTACTAGACAGACTGGTTTCGCACTACTTGCAGCAGGAAGCGTACAGGAGGTAATGGACCTAGGAGGTATTGCCCACCTAGCATCTATAAAATCAAAAATCCCATTCCTTCACTTCTTTGATGGATTTAGGAATTCCCATGAAGTACAAAAGGTTGAAGTAATTGATTATGAGGATTTTAGAAAACTGTTGGATTACAAAGCTGTAGAGGATTTTAGAGATAATTCACTAAATCCTATGCGTCCGGTACTAAGAGGAACTGCACAAAATCCAGATATTTATTTCCAAGGAAGAGAATCAATAAATCCATTCTATGAAAAGGTTCCAGATATGGTAGAGGAATATATGAATGAAATCTCTAAGATTACAGGAAGAGAATATCATCCATTCAATTACTATGGAGCTCCAGACGCAGATCGCGTTATCATAGCCATGGGTTCAGTATGTGATACTATAGAAGAAACAGTGGATTACCTAATTGGGAAAGGCGAAAAGGTTGGAGTATTAAAGGTTCATTTATATAGACCTTTCTCATGCAAGTACTTCTTCAAGGTTCTTCCGAAGACAGCTAGAAAGATTGCTGTGTTAGATAGAACAAAGGAGCCGGGATCATTAGGTGAACCTCTTTATGAAGATGTAAGGAACCTATTCTATGATAGAGATGAAATGCCAGTTATTGTTGGTGGTAGATATGGTTTAGGATCTAAGGATACAACACCATCACAAATTGTTGCCGTATTTAACAATCTAAAGGGTGTGAACCCTAAAAATGACTTTACAATCGGTATTGTAGATGATATTACAAATACGTCCCTAATTGCACAGGAAGAAGTGGAGACTATACCAGAGGGTACAATCAGCTGCAAGTTATGGGGACTCGGCTCTGATGGTACAGTAGGAGCAAACAAAATAGCAATCAAGATTATTGGAGACAAAACAGATAAATATGCTCAAGGATATTTTTCCTATGATAGTAAAAAATCTGGCGGAACTACGGTTTCTCATCTAAGATTTGGTGAAAAGCCTATTAAATCTTCATATTTAGTAAATAAAGCTGATTACGTAGCATGTCACAATAAGTCCTATGTATATCACTATGATCTACTTAAGGGACTGAAGAAGAACGGAATATTTATGCTCAACTGCCCTTGGAGTAAGGAAGAATTAGATGAAAAACTACCTGCACCAATTAAAAGATATTTGGTAGAAAATAATATAAACTTCTATATAATTGATGCCGTGGGTATTGCCCAGGACATCGGTCTAGGTGGCAGAATAAATATGATTATGCAGTCTGCATTTTTCAAGCTTACAAATGTAATTCCAATGGAGGATGCTGCCAAATATCTTAAGGAATCTATTGAGGCTACATACGGCATGAAGGGTAGACAAATCGTTGAAATGAACAATGCCGCAGTAGATAGAGGCATAGATGGATTTGTTAAGGTAGAAGTACCTAGTGAATGGGCAAATGCTCAGGATGAAGGTAAGGAAGTAAAAGAAGAACCAGAGTTCATTAAAAATATCTTGAGACCGATGGCAAGACAAGAGGGAGATGACCTTCCGGTAAGTGCATTTAAAGGAACGGAAGATGGAACATTTCCACTTGGAACTACTGCATTTGAAAAGCGTGGTATAGCTGTTATGGTACCACAGTGGCAGACCGACAAATGTATTCAATGTAACCAATGTGCATATATATGTCCACATGCAGTACTAAGACCATTCCTGTTGAATGAAGAAGAAAAGAAAAATGCACCAGAAACCTTTGAAACTAAAAAGGCTATGGGTAAAGGATTTGAAGGTTT
This sequence comes from Wukongibacter baidiensis, assembly GCF_050888315.1. Lineage (NCBI taxonomy): Bacteria > Bacillati > Bacillota > Clostridia > Peptostreptococcales > Caminicellaceae > Wukongibacter > Wukongibacter baidiensis. The sequence goes on along the minus strand of NZ_CP138202.1, from coordinate 3,284,043 downwards.
TGAATACCGTATGCAAGTAAGTCCACTTGACTGTACTGGATGCGGCAATTGTGCAGATATATGTCCTGCTCCTAAGAAAGCGCTAGTAATGGTAAATGCAGAGGAAGAAACTCCAAGGCAACTTGACAATTGGGAGTATGCATCAAACAATCTACCTTATAGAGACGACCTGATGAATAAAAACACCGTAAAGGGAAGTCAATTTGCTCAGCCTCTACTTGAGTTTTCAGGCGCTTGTGCAGGCTGTGGAGAAACAGCATATGTTAAGTTAGCAACTCAACTGTATGGAGATAGAATGGTAATTGCAAATGCAACAGGTTGTTCTTCAATATGGGGAGGAAGTGCACCATCAGTGCCGTTTACTACTAATGCTTGTGGACATGGTCCAGCATGGGCTAACTCCTTATTTGAAGACAATGCTGAGTATGGATATGGAATGCATTTAGCAGCAAGGCAAATAAGAGAGAGATTAAGAGATTTAATGCAGGAAGGCTTAGGAGCAGAGCTTCCTAATGAATGTAAGGATGCATTTAGTCAGTGGCTAGAAGCAATGTATGATGGAGAAGCTTCTAAAGCTGCTAGTAAAAACCTTATATCTGTAATAGATAATCCAAATTATAGAGGCAATAAAATTGTCGATGAGATTTTGAAGAAAAAGGATTATCTAGTTAAGCAGACTCAATGGATAGTTGGTGGAGATGGTTGGGCATATGATATAGGTTATGGAGGTCTTGACCATGTATTGGCATCTGGAGAGGATGTAAACATATTAGTAATGGATACAGAGGTTTACTCTAATACAGGTGGTCAATCATCAAAGGCAACACCTACAGCAGCTGCAGCAAAGTTTGCAGCTTCAGGTAAAAAGATACGTAAAAAGGATCTTGGTATGATGGCTATGAGCTATGGCTACGTCTATGTTGCTCAGGTTGCAATGGGTGCCAATATGAATCATACAGTAAAGGCTTTTGTTGAGGCAGAGAAGTATAGAGGACCATCCCTTATCATAGCCTATGCACCATGTATAAGCCATGGGATAAAGACCGGTATGGGAACCTCCGTTGAGCAGGAGAAAAAGGCTGTTGAAGCGGGATACTGGCATCTTTATAGATACAACCCTCTTATGAAACAGCAGGGTAAGAATCCATTTGTTCTTGACTCTAAGGAGCCTAAGGCATCCTTTAGAGATTATATATTAGGAGAAGTTAGATTTGCACAGATTCAGAATACCTTCCCAGACATAGCTCAGGAGCTATACTTAAAGGCTGAAGAAGATGCAAAGGATAGATACGATACCTATAGAAGACTATCAGAAATGAATTATAGCTAAACAAATTAAGGAACGGCGGAGTATCCACCGTTCCTCAATTTATTATTATAGAAAACTTTGTTCAAATTCAAAATAACTAAAACTACGCACCTTGTACTTAACGCATGTTTGTATTATTTCTGATTATTATCTACCCATTCCTTTGCGTTTTCAACCTCAAAGGTACTAGGAAGAGGGACTCTTGAGTTTTTCTTTACATGCTCAACATTAGCCCATGCGGCAGTTTTATGATTTTCAAGTGGCATAGACATGTTTTTTTCTTTGTACCTATTTTCGCCCATACTAATCCTCCTTGTGAAGTTTTATTTTTTCCTAATTAGTATTTGCAGTATTATAAAATTTCATAATAAAACCTTTTAACAAATATAGAGATTCCAGTCAAAACTATAATTTATACATATCAAAAATCCCCAGAAACATCGGATATTTTGATATGTATAAATTAAGATTTGCTTAGAACTCTTTATAATAGGTTTTATTATATGAGCAAATTGCATAATTACCCCACTAAAAAACGTGATGGATGTATTAGAAACAAAAGGATGCAGTAAAATTTAAAAGTTTATATGAATAATTTGGGTTAAATATAACAAAAAATTAATATATAATAGAAAGGAATTGAATTTTTAGGGGGACAGATATGTGAATATAAAGCATATTAAAAGAAATATATTTTTAATGTTTTGTATAGCTTTTTTGTTGTTATTAGCTTCCTGTGGTGCTAAAGATGATTATAAAGAAGAAATTTCTAAAGTTATTGGAATTAAGCTTGAGGCAATAGAAGAAAAGAATGAGGAAAAATATTTAATCACTATTAATAAAAGTAATAAAGAATACTACAATGAGCAAAGGCGTTGGATTAAGGATTTATTAGATAATAACATAGAAAACTTTAATCTAGAAATTATTGATATAAAAGAGATAGAAGATGATATATTAGTTGTGAGATTAAAACAAACCTATAAATACAGATATAAAAATAATGAACTGTTATATTCTGTAAAATATATTAAAACAGATGAAGGCTGGAAGGACTCTGATTTAAACTTTAAGGTTAAAGAAACAGAGCACTTTATTTTTAATTATATGGAAGGGGTTGCAAATCTAGATAAGATTATTAATGCAGCTGAAAGGGCCTATGATAGGATTACAAGTGACTTAGAAAAGCAAACAAAGGATAAAACAGTTATAAAAATATATAATGACCGTGAACTGCTTAGACAGAGTACTAAACTGAGTATTGAATGGCAATTTACGGGTTGGTATGAGCTAGAGGAAGGACTTAAAATATTTTCAGGTAGAGAAAAAGACTACGATTATCAAGGGTTAATAGAACATGAACTCACCCATAAAATAACTCTATCAGCATCTAAAAATAACATGCCCTATTGGCTTTGCGAAGGGGTGGCAGTTTACTTTGCAAACTTTTATCAAAGAGGTGGCGATCCCATTGAATTAGGCTGGTATGGCAAGGAAGATTTTCACCTAAGTATAGATAGATTAGAAGAAATGAACCTAGAAAAGCTAACAAAGGATTACGACATAGGTAGATATTATGGAGTATCAGGAATGATAGTTAAATACATATCATTATCCTATGGAAAAGATAAGGTATTAGAAATAATTGATGAACTAGGCAAATATTCATATAATGAAAGCTTAGCTAATAAAGATTGGGATAAGGAAAATCAAGAGAAGTTAGAAAAAGTAGTAGAGAAAGTCCTTGGTACAACTATAGAAGAATTGAGCGGAGAATGGTTAGAGTGGTTAAGTAATAGATAATATAATATTAGGGGGATCTCAGAATGATGAACTTCACTCATTCTGAAACACCCTAGGGCTGCACCTTTATAAAAATTATTTGTCCTTATCAGCAAATTCTTTCATACAATATACCAATGAACCCTTTTCTCTATGACTGTTTATACAAGCACAGCATTTGCCATGATTTTCACAGTTATCATATGGACATGGACATTTATCTTTGTTACATGATGACATAAGAAGACCTCCCTTATTTTAAGAATGCTCTATTCTTTTGTGGTGATTTCTTGAAGAAAAATCTGACCAAAAACGAAGGAACTCGACACCTCAGAGCTTTCATTTAACATTAATAATATCATATTATTAAAAGAACATAAAACTATTTCATTGTAATGCCTTTTATTGTCAGATAAAATATTCACATAGAAGATAAAACTTTATGTTATAATGTAAAAAACTCAAAACTTATGGCAAAATATGTATAGGTTTTAATAAATAATATTTAGAAAATGGAGTGGATAATATTGGATAGGCTCCTGAAGCTTTTTAATAAAGATAGGGTTTTAAGTGTACGGCTATTAATATTTTTTCTAATATTGATATATATACCTATGGCCTTATATGTAAATTTTGTGCATACGAGAACGATCGAAGCAGTAGAAAAAGAAAAAAAGGAAGATATTGAACAAATACTGAGACAAACGACTCAGTCATTAAATTTTGCATTAAATAATATTGAAGAAGGTGTTCTTGAAATAATCAATCATAATGGCGTACAAGTCGGAGTACGGGATTTTGAAGGTTTTCCTCAGAATTATAGAGAGAAGATATCGAAGTTTATAAAACACCAATTTAGAGATCTAAAAGATAACACTCCTTATATTGACGGGTTCGCATGTATTGATACAAACGGACAATTTATTTCCTCCGATGGAAAAATACAAATTGATAGTGAGGACTTTTTTAGAGGTAATACCTACAAGAAATTAGTAACTAGTAGCCATAATATTTTATGGAATTATGGAGTTCCTGATTATATTGATTCTAAGTCAAAGGATGAAAAGAAGCTTTATCTAGTGTGTGAAATAGATGATAAAGACACTCAAGTTAATGTAGGGTACTTTTTTGTTACTATAAGTACTGGACCCCTTAAAAAGTTATATGAAGAGACCTTTATTGGGATTACAGGCGAGATAGTTATATACGATGAAAATAACAACCCTGTATTAAATACTAGAAATTATGACCTTCCAGAAACTGGATTAGATAGATTGGTTAAACAAGAGAATTTTTATAAAATGAGTAATACGACCATTGCTGATAGGCAGTATCTTTTGGGTGTAGCTCCATTATTCCCCATGGATTGGCTTTTAGTAGCCATAGTTCCCAGAGATGAATTAACTAAAACAGTAAAGCACAATCTTAAAAGTAATTTTACCCCCATCATATTTGTAAGTTTAGCAACTGCTTTGATAATTGTAATAGAAAGTTTAATACTTTCTAAAGTGGTTACTGAAAAGGAAATGGCAAATTATCGTTTGGTGCTGAGTGAAAAGATGAATGAGAAGCTTCGAATGTATAAGCATGATTTTACTAATCACTTACAAATTATTTGGGGACTACTAGAACTTAAACATTATGATAAGGCCTTGAGCTATTTAATAAAGGCGAGTAGTGAAGGAATGACCATAAGGGAAAAATATGAGATAGGTATTCCAGAGATAGAATCAACTATTTTTTCTGTTCTGTCAAAGGCTAGGGAGAAAAATATTGATGTAGAGATGGATTGCATAACACTAGAGCCTAACTTACCAATTAGAATTTATGACTTAACAAAAATCCTTAGCAATCTATTGAAAAATGCTATGTATGCTTTGGAAAAGGCTGATGCCTATGACAAGAAGCTTAAAATTAGGATATACGAAGAACTTGGGGAATATGTATTTGAAGTTATCAACAATGTACCTATAATCCCTGAGGAATTAAGACGTAAGATATTCCAAAAAGGTTTTACTACAAAGGGAAATGAGGGTAGTGGTCTTGGACTTCACATAGTGAAAAGACTTGCGGAAAAGAATAATGGAACTATTGAGTTAAAGGTTGATGAGGAAGGAAATCATTTTATAGTAAGATTTCCTCATTAAACCACATTATAGAATTTATAATAGAGCTTTCTAAATTATCTATAATCAATTTAAGGGATTATAGATAATTTTTTTTTCAAGTTATTTCTCGAAATGAAATCTGACTAAAGCGAAGGAATTTCATGCCCTTGAGTTTTGTCGTGAAATAAAGCAACAATCAAAAAAATGAAGGGAAAAGGAGAAAAATGTAGAAAATAATGGAATATAATGCTTTTGAACACCATGATAGAAAGGTGAATATAAGATGAATAATAAAAAAATTTTTACTGATATAATAGATATACTAAAAAAATTTATTGATATAATTATTTTATTTGTAATTATAGTAATATTTGATTTATTATATTTTGTAGGTATAAATATTCCTGAGAGTATTAAGCTTGCTATAGTGTTTTTGGCATACTTCACAATAAATGGGTTATGGAGGAAAGAGTTTATAAATACATCCCTAATAGGGATTATATCTTTTATCTTTATAATACATAGTTATGGTAAACATTCGATTGATCATAAACAGGGCTCTGATTTCATGATAAAGGGCATAATTCATATAGGGGGATTCTTCACCTTAGCATTAGGCTTTAATCTCTTACAAAAGAAGCTTAAGCGGCAAATTAAGGATAGTGAACTCAAATATAAAAATTTATTTAATAGTATGAAGGATGGAATATGCTTACATGAAATGGATGAACAAGGTGATTCAAAGACTTTTTGTGAAGTTAATGATGCTGCTTGCGAAATGCTAGGATATACAAGAGAAGAACTTCTCAGCATGTCTCCAAGGGATGTGATTTGGGAAGATGAAATAGAGAAATTTTATGAAGGTTTTAAGTTTGTTGAAGAATGTGGCTTCTACACCCAAGAAAACACCTTAAGAACTAAGATTGGGAGAAAAGTTCCATGTGAAGTAACAGCCCATGTTTTTAATTCAAATGATAAAAATATAGTTGTATCAGCAGCCCGTGATATTTCAAAACGCAAGGAAGCAGAAGAAAGTAGAAGACGTCTAGATGAGGTTCTGCAATATGAAAGACTGAGAACAGAATTTTTTGCAAACATATCCCATGAACTAAGGACACCATTAAATGTTCTTTTAGGATCTTTACAGCTGATGGGCCTTCAAATAAATAGCGAGGATACAATAGATGATAAAAAATTAAATAAATATATGAATGTATTGATGCAAAACTGTAATAGATTGTTGAGGCTTGTTAATAATCTAATAGACATCACGAAAATAGATTCAGGATATTTAGATATTGATTTGAAGAATGGGAACATTATAAAGGTAGTAGAAGATATAACACTTTCTGTTGCAGATTATATAGAAAATAAAGATATTAATTTAATATTTGATACTGAAACAGAAGAAAAAATTATGGCATTTGATGGTGATAAGATAGAAAGAATAATATTAAATCTTTTATCCAATGCTATAAAATTTACTCCTAGTGGAGGTATGATATTTGTAAATATTTTTGATAAAGGAGAAACTATGGTTATATCTATAAAGGATACGGGTATAGGTATACCAGAAGATAAAAAGAAAGTTATATTTGAGAGATTCCGTCAGGCCGACAATATGTGGTCTAGAAAGCATGAGGGAAGTGGAATAGGATTATCCCTTGTAAAGTCCTTGGTTGAAATGCATCAGGGAAAGATATCTGTTGAAAGTGAATATGGACATGGAAGTGAATTTATTATAGAGATGCCAGTTGAAGTTTTAGATGACGAAGACTTTAAATATGATGGCAGTACTGAAGATAATATTAAAGAAAGCCATATTGAAAGAATCAATATCGAGTTTTCAGATATATACTCATAATTACTCTAAAGGAGGAAGAAGTTTATGAAAATCTATTCGTGGAATGTAAATGGTATAAGAGCTGTTCAAAAAAAAGGGTTTGTAGATTGGGTGAAAGAAGAGCAACCAGATATATTATGTATTCAGGAAACTAAAGCAAATGTTGATCAATTAGATGAGGAAATTATTAATATAGATGGATATCATTCATACTTTAGCTCAGCCGAGCGAAAGGGATATAGTGGAGTTGCTACATATTCAAAAATAAAACCTTTATCTGTAAAACATGGCATTGGAATAGAAAGGTTTGACTCTGAAGGGAGATTTTTGATAACGGAATATCCTGAGTTTATTCTATTCAATATATATTTTCCAAATGGACAAAAGGATGATGAACGCTTAAAGTATAAAATGGAATTCTATGATGCTTTATTAGAATATTGCGAAGATCTAAAATCTCAAGGCAAGAAGCTTATTATTTCTGGGGACTACAATACAGCCCATAGAGAAATAGATTTAAAAAATCCTAAATCAAATGAAAAAAGATCGGGATTTCTCCCTATAGAAAGGGCATGGATAGATAAGTTTATATCCCATGGATACGTAGATACCTTTAGACATTTCCATGAAGACGAAGTAAAATATTCGTGGTGGAGCTATAGATTTAAAGCAAGAGAAAAGGGAGTTGGCTGGAGAATAGACTATCATTTTGTTTCAGATAATTTAATCGACGATTTAAAGGGTGCTGAGATTTTAGATGATGTTATGGGATCTGACCATTGCCCTGTAGCCATATATTTATAATATAGATACGAAAGAGAATTCAGCTAATGAATTCTCTCAGATTGTAGACAAAGTCTACAAGATGACAGACTGCCCGGAAAGCCGAAGTTCAAGGCGTGCTGAAATCAAGAGACCGCAGCGTATACGGACATACGTAAGGGTTCTTGGTTGAAGCAACAACGAAGAAATTCGGGTTTCTCAACAGTCTCAGAGAATTCAACTAATGAATTCTCTTTTTTTTATGAATATTTTACTAGTGCATAATGCAAACTAATACTACCTTAATTGGATTAAATGTTTAATACTAGAAAAAAATTCTTATGATATTAAAACTTTCACTATAAATAAGGGAAGGATGACTATATGTTTAGGATATTAAAGGATAAGATAATTGGCAAAAAGAAAAATAAACCAATAGTTACAGCTGAAGATTGGAAGTTATCTAAGTCATTAGAAGAAAATATAAAGATGTTTAAAAAAATATTTAATAAAGACGATATGGTCAATTTTAGAGAATTTGAAACACAGGAAGCGCTGCCCCTAAAGTTTTGTTTAATCTTTGTAGATGGAATGGTGAATAAAGCGATTATAAATGAAAATATAATATTGCCTATAGTTAGCTTTCCACTAAAAGATATAGATTTAAGTAATCAGGTAATAGATACATTAAAAAATAAAGTGATCGTTTCAAGTACTATTCAGGCTCAGAAAGAAGTATATGAGCTTATAGGGTCATGTCTATATGGAAACGCTATTCTATTGATAGAGGGTTTTGAAGAAGCCCTACTTATAGACACAAAGGGATGGACTACCAGAGCAATTAACGAGCCAACTGCTGAAACAATAGTTAGAGGACCTAAAGAAGGATTTAATGAATCTGTCATGATAAATCTGACACTAATAAGAAGAAAAATAAGAAGTACCGACTTAAAATTCAAGTTTAGAGAGATTGGAACAAGAACACAAACAAAGGTGTGTGTTTGTTTTATTGAAGGAATAGCTAATGAGAAAATTGTTAAAGAGTTAAATAGAAGGTTAGATGACATTGATATTGACGCCATATTAGATTCGGGATATATAGAAGAACTTATAAAGGATTCACCAATGTCACCATTTACGACCGTTGGAAATACAGAAAGACCAGATGTTGTGGCGGCTAATCTGCTTGAAGGAAGGGTTGCTTTAGTAGTAGATGGAACTCCCCATGTACTAACACTCCCACATCTTTTTATAGAGCACTTTCAAGCAAATGATGATTATTACAATGGATTTATTTATGCTACGATAAATAGATTGATAAGAACATTTGCTTTTTTTCTTTCTACAAGTGTACCGGCTATCTATGTGGCGCTAACTACCTTTCATCAGGAAATGATACCTACTCCTCTGCTTTTGAGTATCTCTGCAGCTAGGGAAGGGGTGCCTTTTCCAACTATAGTTGAAGCCTTATTTATGCTGTTTGCTTTTGAAATACTTAGAGAAAGTGGAATTAGACTTCCAAAGCCTATCGGTTCAACCATAAGTTTCGTTGGAGCCTTGATTCTGGGAGAGGCGGCAGTGGATGCAAAGTTTGTTAGTGCACCAATAGTAATAGTTACAGCCCTAACAGGTATTTCTAACTTTCTAATTCCAAAAATGATTGGGGCGTTAATAGCAGTTAGACTGATATTCTTATTACTTTCTGCTTTCTTAGGGCTTTACGGTTACATTTTTGGTGTCATAGGACTATTCATTCATCTAATGTCAATGCGTTCCTTCGGGATACCATACATGCTTGATGTTGGAGCATTAAACATGCAGGATGTCAAGGATACTGCTATAAGGGCACCTTGGTGGATTATGCATTTGAGGCCTAAGCTTATTGGGGATAACAATAAGGTTCGCCAAAAAGATCCAAAGCTTCATGAAAAGAGGTAGTATTATGGGAAAGAAAAAAAAGCTAATAATTACTATTGTTATAGCGGCTTTGACAGTCACAGGATGCTGGAACTATAGTGAAATCAGTGATAAAAGAATAATTGCAGGATCGGCATTAGATTTTAATAAAGAACAGGAAAAGCTTAAATTAACAGTAGAATTAGTAAAGCCCGTAATGGGTGGGCAACAAACTCAAATGGAGCACGAAATTTATGAAAGTGTGGGCGATAATATGTTCAATGCCGCAAGAAATATGATATCCAAAACAGGTAAGAAAATATTTTGGTCCCATGCAAAAGTTCTGATCCTAAGCGAGGAGTTAATCAATAATGAGGACAAATTTTTAAGCGTCATTGATTTTGTAAAAAGGGATGCCGAAACAAGAGATGATATAATGCTATTAGTTTCAAGGGAGAAAACCGCAGGTGAAATTTTGAAGACAGATGCAAAGGTTCAAGATATAATATCCTTTCACCTAGAGGATATGCTTCAAAATCATGAAAGTATTTCAAAGTATCGAGCAGTACCTCTTTGGAAGTTTGTAGATGAGTTGGCTGGGGAAGGGATATCGGCAACACTTCCCACTGTTCAAGTATCTACATATAACAATAAGGCCCTCAGCCAAATCTTTGGAACGGCTGTTTTTAAAGGAGCTAAAACTGTAGGCTGGTTAAGTGGAAGCGAAACAAAGGCCTTTCTATTTGTCATCGATGAATTAAAGGGAGGAACAATAGTAATTGAAGAAAAGGAGCTTGCAAAGGAGCCAGTAAGGATAGCCTTCGAAATTTTTAAGAATAAAACTAAGGTAAAGCCTTTATATAAGGGTGAAAGGCTAACTATGAAGATAGATATTAAAACGACTGTTAATATCAATGAAATAGATGGAGATATAGACTTTATGGATGAAAAAAATCTAGAAATTATACAAAAAAATGGAGAAGAAACAATAAAAAATATGGTTGAAAGTGTAATAAAGAAAGTACAGAAAGAATATAAAAGTGATATTTTTGGATTTGGTGCCATTATAAGCAGAGAAATGCCTGATCTGTGGAAAGAACTAAAACCAGACTGGAACAATGTTTTCTCGAAATTAGATGTTAAAGTAAATTCAACCTTGGAAATCAGGGGTAGTGCACTAAGATCAAAAACAATTAAGGTAGGAGATTAGAATGTATATTTTAATAATTTTGGGTTATTTGATAATAGGGATTATTGAGATAGTCCCACTATATAAGAATAATAAGAAAAAAGAGCTTGTTGTGTATAGTATATTCTTTTCTGCAGCCTTTATCATTAGCTTACTACTAAGCTTGGGTGTTAAGATTCCAAGCCCTGCAAAGCCCATTGAAACAATTGTTAACACTATTCTAGGAAAATAATGGTGTATGTATAAACTTTTATATAGAACGAAGAGGGTAATGTCATGAAGAAACTATATGTATTAGCGACAATAGTACTTAGCTTAATATTTCTTACGAGTTGTTGGAATTATAGAGAAGTCAACAAAATGCGATTCGTTGCAGGGGTTGCTATCGACTATGATGAGGTAAAGGATGAATACATAGTCACAAGTGAAGTAGTTAGGTTAATAAGGGGCGGAGAAAAATTTGGCAGTACCCTATTTCAAAGCAGAGGAAAGACAGTATTTGATGCTGTAAGAGATACTGTAATGAAAAACGCAAGAAAGTTATATTGGGGCCATGCAAAAGTAGTCATATTGAGTCAAGATATCTCTGACGAAAGATTAATTACTGCTCTTGACTATACTAGCAGAGATGCTGAGTTTAGAGATGATATATGGGTTATAGTATCGGGAGAAAAGGCGGCCAGTGAGATATTAGAAGAGACCTTTGAAAAACGTGATGAAATAACCTCATTTCATATAGATAATACTTTGAAGAATGAGAAAAGTATATCGACCTATCATGGAGTTCCCGCGTGGCGATTTACAAAGGATATGTTTGCTAAAGGAGTTTCGCCCACATTGCCAATAGTTAAGGTTGCCGAGAGAAATGGTGAGAAGGTACCCAAGCTTGGGGGGCAAGCAATTATTAAAGGAAAAAAGATAGTAGGTAAATTAGATGAAATGGAAACCAGATCCTATCTATGGGTTATAGATGAGTTAAAGGGAGGTCTATTGACTGTAAAGACAGAAGTTGGAGGTGATCCAGTAGAAGTTACCCTCGAAATATTTGGAAATAAAACAGACTTAAAGCCAAAAAAAATCGGGGATAAAATAACTATGAATATTGATATAGAAACTGATGTTGGAATAGCAGAAATAGCTGGAGATGTAAATGTTATAGAGAAAAAAGGTAGAGAGATAATGAAAAAAGATATAGAGAAGAACATAAAAAAGCTAGTAGAAGATACAGTAAAAAAAGTACAAAAAGAATACAAGAGTGATATTTTCAAATTTAGCACAGAAATAAAAAGGAAAATGCCGGATGAATGGAAAAAGATTGAACCTGAATGGGATGAAGTTTTTAGTGATATGGAAGTAAAGGTTAATGCAACGGCAAACATACGTGGAAGTGCATTAACATCTGAACCTATTAAAGTAGAAGATCAGTAACTCCAGATTTTCCATAGACAATCTGGGGAAGGACTCAGGAGGAGCTTAGATTGAATAGAGAAGTAATTGCAGATGCTGAGGGAATTTGCTTAGTTATCTTATTTATTGCTGGAAGTACCTTAGCCCTTCCTACTGGTTCAGCAGCAGGAAGCGACCTCTGGCTGGCTGTTTTACTTGCATTAATTATTGCAATACCATTATACTTAATATATTCTAGGTTACTTTCTCTATATCACGGAAATGATATTTTTGATATACTTGAGAAAGTATTTGGGAAGTTCTTTGGAAAAGCCCTTAGTTTGATATTTGTTCTATATACCTTTAGTTTGGCATCGTTGATACTACGAGATCAAGGGGAATATCTAATAACGCTTTCTCTGCCGGAGACTCCTATGGTAGTACCAATCTTTATGATGACTGCATTAAGTATTTTTGTAGTTAAAGCAGGAATAGAAACATTGGCTAGGTGGGCAAAGCTTTTTGTAATATTTAATGGGCCGGTACCAACAATTACTATTCTTATGTTAATACCGCAAATGGATATGAATAATATCTTGCCAATATTATTCAATGGAGTTAAACCTTTATTAGAAGGAACATTGCAAGCCCTTACATTTCCCTTTGGAGATTCGGTAGTTTTCATAATGATCTTCTTTGCATTAAAATCTAAAAAATCCTCCTACAACGTATTAATCAAAGGATTATTGTGGGGGGGAATACTAATAGTTGGGGTATCTATGGCAGAAGTTTTGGTATTAGGGCAGGATGTGTACTTATCAACCTATTATCCAAATCATAGTGTAGCAGGGAAAGTTGATATTGGAGAAATCTTACACAGATTAGAAGTAATTGCTATTGTTGCAACTATAACATCATTCTTTCTCAAAATAAGCGTATGTTTACTGGCCGTTTGTAATGGAATCTCTAAGATATTTGAGTTAAAGGATTATAGATCTATAGTGGTACCTATTGCTCTGCTTATGTGTAATTCTTCCTATTTCATTTTTGGTAGTGTAATGGAAAAATTTACGTGGAATAAAGAAGTGGGAGTATACTATTTTTTACCATTTCAGGTTTTTTTACCTGTTATAGTATTGATATTTGCTGAAATCAAGAAAAGGCATGGTAGAAGAAAGAAAACCGGTTAAATATCCGGTTTTGTATTTTTGAGGCTATTTCTCGGAACGAAAGCTGTTCCAAATTAATGGACAGACTCCCTGGGAAATTTATTAATTATCAATAAAGTTGTTATAATGTTTTATAATATGAGCGCCATGGACGGATTTGTAAAAGGGATTATTGTATATTAGTTGCTTCACTATTGGTAGTCGTAAAAAAGTTATAAGCCTATCAAAATCTTTGTTTTCGAGGGTGTTCAAAAATCTTCGTAATTCATGGTTGCTTCGTATAAGATCACCAGTACTTTCCATAAGTTTAGTATAATTAAGGTTTTTAGCAATACACCTTCCAGCAGTTATACCACTTCTAATAGCATTTACAGCCCCACAACCAAGACAGCTTTCCGTTAAGCCAGCGGCGTTCCCTACAAAATAGATATTATCTAATTGCATAGGGTGTACAAATCCAGTACAATACTCTACATCTCTAGTTTCTAGAATTTTATATTGAAAATTCTCCTTTAACAAGAATTTCTTCCAGTGATAATTTAGCTCCTTTGGAGAAATATTGTTTACTATCAGTGTTAAAGTCGCATTTTTCTTACTATAAGGCAAGAGGTAGCCATATCCATTTCTAGCATATTCCTTATTAAGCCACATAGTGGCAGAATTGTTTTTAAAATCCCCCAATACTGTTGAGATTCTAATTTGAGTATTAAATGCAGAAGTCCATATATTTAGCCTTCTAGAAAGCTTATTGATACCAGATGCCCATACTATATAATCGAAATCATTTTTTATATCATCAAAATTAATATGAGTATCAAAAACTATGGGAAGATTAACCTGCCTAGCAATTTGATTTTCTATGGAATGGGGTTCTGGGCCTCTCTTGAAAGTATATCCCAATTTTCCTCTTACAAGGGTTCTCTTACTTGGACCAATCATTATACTTTCTCTTAATACCTTTAATGGAACTATATTAAGTCCATAATTTTTTTTGAAATATCCTTTGGGACTTCCAGTAAAATCTGTGAACATTCTTAGAATTGCAATAGAATAATCTAAACCATCCCCTATAGAAGTCCTTTTTTCAAAGATAATTGGCTTTATTCCATGTTTTTTTAGTTCAAAGGCACAGGACAAACCAGATAGACCAGCGCCAACTATTGCAATTTTCATATAGGTTAGCTCCTCTTTAGTGTATGTAGATGATTAAAGTAATTGCCAAATAAGATTATTAATATATAGGCACCAAGATACATTAAAAATGCAAAAAACAAATTCATTTTCTCTCCATAGGTAAATAGAGTCGTTGTTTTTAAAGTTATTATTTCTATAATCATATTTGCCGAAACAAAGCATGTTATCAAAAGCATATCCTTTAGTTTATTTCCTGAAAGATATTGGTAAAACAACATAGCTATAATCGGAAAATAGATGAGACTAGATATAATGGTTACTTCTGGATAACCTGGATTTTCTAGAGGATATTTCCAGTGACCATAATGTAGTCCAATAATTTCAACTGTATAATTTTCAACAGCAATAAATAGACCAATGGGAATTAACTCTTTAAATCTTCCCTTGTTAACTAGAACCATGAAAGCAATAAGTAAAATCAAGACATTTCCATAAAAGAAAATAAAAGTCCAAGTTTCTTTATCCATTATCTCACCCTTAGTAAAAAGATATATATTGACTACTAAATCAATGATAGAGTTCTACATTTCCATATAAGAATAATATTTACTTTATTAGAGAAAAATATTTAAAAACAATAATTTTTTTCAATGTTGGAGGAAGAAAATGAAAAAAATATCTCAGGAATATTTAATGGATACTGCTTTTGTACTATCAATAGAACGAGAAGAGCTTCTCCTGAAGAAATATTCACAGTATATAGATGAAATTGACAATAAAGAGCTTAAGAACCTTGTTAAGGAATTTAAAAAAATTTCCAAGGAACATATTAAGCTAATAAAGGATCTAATGATAAAACTAAATCTTCAAGGCTAGGTGGGGTACTATGAAGGATACAGATATTTTAAAAGATATATTGCAATATAAAATCTCAAGTCAGCTTTTTTATAATGAAAATCTAATACATATAAGAAACCCAGAAGTGAGGCAGCTCTTTAGCGAGATGAGAGATGATGAAATGAGGGGAATAGAGAAACTACAACAGAAAATTCAAAGGATGCAAGCTAAGCCTTATATAATAGGAAAAATATTTCCAACGAAAAATAGATTTTAATTCTTTATGAAGTTTTTTAAGATATGTATTATTCTGGGGGAGGAGTTAGATGGAATGGATAATATTATTTGTAGCTAATTGGATTATTTTTTTGCTTTTAGTAAACTGGAAAGAGTTAAAGACAAACATGTGGGCAGGATTATTGGCATCCTCGATGGCTATTATCGTAGACTTCTGCAATATATCCCATGGGAGATATACTATTAACAGGCCAGTAATCTGTATCTTGGATTCATCATTATTTTTTGTATTAGGCCCTGTGTTTATAATAGGAACCTTGTTAGCGCAATATCACCCGAAAAGAAGGTTGCTATCGGTATTAAATGTTATAGTGATATTTATAATATATTCATCAACTGAATTAATCTTAGTTTATAGAGGTGCTGTTGAGTATTTAGAGTGGCACTTTTATGACAGTTTAATAATTAATATAGGAGCAATACTAATTATTAGCTGGTTTTCTATAGTAGTTTTAAATAAATGGGGAGTGGAGAGATGAGCCTTCTAGTATATATTTGCTTAGTTATTATAATAGCTGTAGTTGTTTATTCATGGTTTAAAATAATATATAGATATGGGAGCTGAAAATCTTGAAGGTAGCAATTATTGGAGCCGGCGTAGCAGGGCTTTCCTGTGCCTTAGAGCTTGAAAAGTATGGTGTTAAACCAGTTGTATATGAGAAAAATAACTTTATTGGCGAAATGCATCCCCATGTTACAGCAATTTTCGATGTTATTGTAAGGCATTTAAAAAATCAAAGAGAAGATATGATTGACTACTTCAAATATCAATTAGATAAAGACATAGAACCTTTAAATCCCATATATTCCGTAGTTCACAATTCTCCTAGAAATCAATCTATTATCAGGGGGAATTTGGGATACTTTTTCAAAAGAGGAAGAGAGAAGGATGGACTAAAATGTCAACTATATTCTCAACTTAGAGATACAAAGATAATATTTAATAACTTAGCTGACTATGATAAATTGTCAAAGGCTTATGACAAGGTTATTGTGGCAACTGGAAATACGAACTTTACTAAAGAGTTAGGTTGTGTATATACTTTATTTTCATCTATGGTAAGGGGGGCAATAGTCTTAGGCAACTTTGATCCAACGAGGCTAATTATGTGGATAAATCAAGACTATTGTAAAAATGGATATGCATATCTCACCCCCTTTAACAAGAAAAAAGCTACCCTTGTTTTAATAACAAATGATGTAAATGACGAGCAGATGGATTATTATTGGAATAAATTTCTATTTGAAGAAGACATAAAATATACTATTGTTGAAGAATTTAAGCTGAAGCATGAGACTGGATATATATATCCAAACCGTGTTGGCAATATATATTTAGTAGGTGGTGCAAGGGGAGGGATAGAACCTTTCCTAGGATTTGGCCAGATGAATTCTCTTACGGCAGGAACATTGGTTGCTAGAGCTATAGCCGAGGGAAAAGATTATGATAAGCTCTTAAAGACCATAGACTCAGGCATTAGAAAAATGATTGACTTCAGGAGAGTCTACAACAGAATGAATAATAAAGGATATGATATTTTTGTTCCTACCATTGGTTTGCCGGGAGTTAAGCAATTAATTTATGATACCAACTTAGACATTGCTAAGATTGGTGGAAGTGTATTAGGTATTCTAAATAAGATTTATGAAAGAAATAAAAGACAGGGGAAGATATAGATATTAAAAAAGGTCCAAATTTGTGATATTTGGACCTTTTTTATATGAAGTATAGTAACTATTATTTAGCTAATTCATATAATGCATTTGCATATATCTTAGTAATCTTAATTAAATCTTCAATAGATATATACTCGTCCTTTTGATGGGCTAGTTCTGGTTGGCCTGGGAACAACGGACCAAAGGCAACGGCATTTTCCATGGATCTTGCGTATGTACCTCCTCCGATAACAATAGGCTCACTATTATCACCGGTAAACTCACTATAAACCTTCATAAGTTTTTTAATGAGTTCATGATCTTTTGGAAGATATATAGGAGCAACGTGTTCAATAGGTACTATATTAACGCCAGTATCGGTGAGCTCTTTTTCCATACCTTCATAGACTGCCTTATCATTAAAGGTAACTGGATATCTAACATTAACAGTAACCTTTACCTGATTCTCTGTTAGGTCTATCACTCCAACATTAAATATAAGATTTCCTGAAGGTTCATCCTTAAAACCACAACCAATAGACTCACCATAGTATTCCATTCCGATTTTTTCACTGTATAGCTTTACAAAGTCAGAAACATCTCCAGCTGCTAAATCTAGGGTGCTTAGGAATAAAATAAGCTGAGAAACTGCATTATGACCATGCTTAGGAAGACTGCCGTGGGCAGAAACCCCATAGGATTTTATTGTGATTTTTTCATCCTCTTCAAGGATTTCTAACTTAACATCATTTTCCTTAACATAGGCTTCTAGCTTTGATCCTAATGAGTCATCTGATACGAGGTGTGCCTCACAATAATCAGGAACCATATTAGGTCTGTTACCACCCTTGATGTTTAATATTTTAATACCTTCACCTGAGGCTTTGTTTGTAAAGGGTTTTGTTAAATCAAATATAAGTATCCCTTTTTCTCCATGAATAGCTGGGAAGTCAGCATCTGGAGTAAAGGCAACACCTGGAGATTCTTCGCGATCAAGATAATACGCTAGACTTTCCCATCCGCTTTCTTCATCAAGGCCGAAAATAATACGTATTTTCTTATTTAGCTTGACTCCCGAGTCCTTAATTGCCTTCATAGCATATAGAGCCGCTACTGCAGGACCTTTATCATCAATAGTTCCTCTACCATATACCTTGCCATCGTGGATTTCTCCACCATATGGAGGGTATGTCCAGTTGTCACCCTCAGGAACTACATCGAGATGAACCAATACGCCTACAACCTCTTCACCATCTCCAAATTCAGCATGTCCAGCGTAGTTATCAACGTTCTTTGTTTTAAAACCAAATTCCTCACATAGACCCAGTGTATATGTAAAACATTCATGGATATCCCTACCAAAGGGCATGTCAGACTCTGGAGAACCCTTAACGCTCTTTTTACTAATGATTTCTTGAGTTGATTTGATAATCTCATCTTGCATTGCATCAATTCTCTGTTCTAAGTTCATATTCATTCCCCCAAACACTTCAATTTGATTTCATATTACTTGATTTTGGAACTTTTTTCAACAAAATTGCCCTGTTACTAATAAATTAAATTTGATTTGAAAGTGCATTACTAGTATAATTACCATAAATATAACAAAAAATGTCAGGAAATTGATGAAGGTGATAATACTATGTATACCTTAGATGAATTGAAGGAAATCACTCACAGCTGTAGGAAATGTAGACTGTGCGGTGGAAGAACTAATGTTGTTTTTGGACAGGGTAATCCTGAGGCTGACATCATGTTTATCGGAGAAGGTCCCGGCAGGGACGAGGACCTGAGTGGAGAGGCATTTGTAGGTGCTGCAGGACAGCTTCTTACTAAAGCAATAGAAGGAATAGGCCTCAAAAGAGAAGACGTTTTTATAGCTAATATTGTTAAATGCCGTCCGCCGAATAATAGAAATCCCCAAGATGACGAAATGCAGGCATGTATACCTTATTTAAGATGGCAGGTAAAGCTCATAAAGCCCAAGATAATAGTATGTCTAGGGTCTATAGCAGGTAAAAATATTATAGACAAAAATTTAAGGATAACGAGACAAAGGGGACAATGGGTAGAAAAAAAGGAAATCAAGATACTTCCGACCTTTCATCCGGCGGCACTGCTTAGGGATGAAGGTAAGAAGAGGCCGTTTTGGGCAGATTTTAAGGAAGTGAAGAGGGTTTATGAGGAGCTAGTAGGTGAAGCTGATTAAAGGTGTTTTGTTAGTACTTCGGTCGAGGGATATTAATATCCCTTTAGCGGTTGGAATTTGAATATAATAATTTATATAAAAAATAATTAAGGAGATTTTAAAATGTTTATTTCAAACAAGTATTTATCGTTTTTTAGTACTGTTAAGGGCATATTAATTATCATTGCTTTTGTGATAATTATAAATAAGTTACCTACTCCTTATTTACTTTTTTTGATAGCATTACTTAATATTTTAGAGTCGATTGAATTTTATAGAGAAAGAAAAAAATTACCTATTTTTAAAATTATAATAACAGTAGCTTGTATAATACTTGCTATATTTATACTGAGTGGAAAATTTAAGTTATTAAATTTAATCTAATAAAGCAAAGATATTTTTGTTCGTCATAAGGGTAACGAGACAGTTTCGGAACCATTAAGTAAAAGGAGTGAGTAGTATGAGTAAAATGAAACGAAATATATTTAGAAGTATATATTGTCTGACTATGTTTTTAATTTCATTTTATTTAAATAAAGAACTTGGTTATTGGTATATAACGCCACTGATTGCAATTGTAGTTATTACTATTCTTATATCTTTTCATTATGGATTTGTGAAAAAGTAAAAAGAAGAAAGAACTGAAACTTAAGGATAATGATAGGTTAGCCGTTTAGCTAGTACTTTGGTCGAGGGATATTAATATTTCCTTTTCGTTCATGCAATGAACCTGTTTTTTTATGTACTTTAAAAGTAAAAACAGATTCATTGAAATCACTAAAAGGAAATATTAATATCCCTTAAGTGCTTGATATTTAGGAAATTTATTTTACTAGTACAATGAGTTAGGTTAATAAAAATAAAGCAAGCTTAAAGGAATTATTAAGAACAATTAAATATCCTCAAGCTTGCTAGACATATCTACAAACAATTCTATT
This sequence comes from Wukongibacter baidiensis, assembly GCF_050888315.1. NCBI lineage: Bacteria > Bacillati > Bacillota > Clostridia > Peptostreptococcales > Caminicellaceae > Wukongibacter > Wukongibacter baidiensis. The sequence continues at coordinate 3,263,549 of NZ_CP138202.1, read as the reverse complement.
TCTTTTAATATTTTCTTTTCTTGTTCCTTAGTAAGTTTTTCACCCTTTTTGATTTTACCATTCTTAATATAGATTTCAATAATTTCATCGACTAATTGTTTATTGGCTTCATCAGTTAATTTATTGTTTGGATTTTCAGTTATACCTAATAAATAATCAGTAGTAACGTTAAAGACACTAGCTATTCTTTTTAGCATATCAATATCTGGTTTTCTATAATTTCTCTCATAATTAGATATAGTTGATCTGCCAACATTAAGTAATTTAGCTAAATCATCATGAGTCATTTTCTTGGTTTCTCTAAGTAATCGTATCTTCTCACCTAGGGTCATATTATCACGCTCCGTAGTTTTATTATTACATTAATGTTGCGTTTTGAAAATAAACTGTCACGAAATGCAACTTTGATTTTGGAAAGCTATTGAAATGTTTCGTATCGTGATGTAAAATATAGTAAATGCGGTCACAAAGTGAAACAATCATGTTGCTTAATAAAGGGGGAATTTTAAATGCTAAAAAGCATAGATAGTTACTTGGAGGACTTTATTGATGACAGACTAAATGATATTGGTCAACAAGTTATAAGAAATGATAAGAGGGTAGAAGTAGTCAGACAAGAGTGTTTTAGCCTGTGGGATAGGATATTAGAATCCTTGCCCAAGGAAGATAGAAGCTTAATATTTAGATATGAAGAAAAACGCAACGAAGAAGAGCTATTGCACTTTCAAATCATATATAAACAAGGCTTAGCTGACGGTTTAAGAATAGGGAATATATCTAATAAAATAAGAAATAAAGATATTGCGGGGTTATAGAGAAGGCAAGGGGAGTTTGTATTTGTCACGATAATTGGAAGTTAAAGCGGTCAGGGCTGATAAGTTGACTTCTATCTATCAATCTATTACGTAATTTTTTCTACTAAACACAGGGCAATCAGAGGCTTTGTATACTCTATAATTAATACATAACTACAACTATACACAAAGCAAATACTAAAAATATAAATACTTGTATTATAGATGCATCAGACATTCTACAATACAAGTATTTATCTTCTTTAAGCTCTGCTATAACCTGCAGTTTGATTTCTTAATCTTAGGCTGGATAGAGACAGCATATTCTACAATTTTATTGATTTGAACCTGTTTCATAAACTATAGCAGTAATATTTTGATTCGTTACTTTTATTTGAGGATATATTGGAGCTGTTATAGGAGGATTGGTATTAATCTTTGTAACAAATGCGTCACTAATACCTCCGCCAAATGTTGGTTGAATAGGGTTCATAAGTGGAAAATTTAATGAACTAGTCTGTCCCATCACATAGGCACTGCCGGTATTATCTACTGCTATACCCCTGCCAAAATCATCACCACTTCCCCCAAGATAAGTGGAGAAAATAAGAGCTGTGCCTGCAGGGTTTACCTTTGTGACAAATGCGTCAAAACTACCTCCACCAAATACTGGTTGAATAGGATTCGCAAGTGGAAAATTTAATGAACTAGTCTCTCCTGTCACATAAGCACTGCCGGTATTATCTACTGCTATACTAAAGCCGACATCAAACCCAATTCCCCCAAGATAAGTGGAGAAAATAAGAGCTGTACCTGCAGGGTTTACCTTTGTGACAAATGCGTCACTCCCACCTCCACCAAATACTGGTTGAATAGGATTCATAAGTGGAAAATTTAATGAACTAGTTGATCCTGTTACATAGGCACTGCCGGTATTATCTACTGCTATACTTCTGCCTATATCAAACACCCCATTTCCCCCGAGATAGGTAGAGTAAATAAGAGCTGTGCCTGCAGGGTTTACCTTTGTGACAAATGCGTCAGCACCACCTCCACCAAATACTGGTTGAATAGGATTCATAAGTGGAAAATTTAATGAATTAGTAAATCCTGTTACATGGGCACTGCCCGTATTATCTACTGCTATGCCTCTGCCGGCATCACCACTACTTCCCCCAAGATAGGTGGAGAAAATAAGAGCTGTGCCTGCAGGGTTTATCTTTGTAACAAATGCATCAGCAGAGCCACCAAATACTGGTTGAATAGGATTCATAAGTGGAAAATTTGCTGAAAAAGTCTGTCCCGTCACATAGGCACTGCCGGTATTATCTACTGCTATACCAAAGCCGACATCAGTATCACTTCCCCCAAGATAGGTGGAGAAAATAAGAGCTGTGCCTGCAGGGTTTACCTTTGTAACAAATGCATCAGAAAGACCTCCAAATACTGGTTGAATAGGATTCATAAGTGGAAAATTTAATGAACTAGTCTGTCCTGTCACATAGGCACTGCCGGTATTATCTACTGCTATACCAAAGCCGACATCAGTATCACTTCCCCCAAGATAGGTGGAGTAAATAAGAGCCGTGCCTGCAGGGTTTACCTTTGTAACAAATGCATCAGAAACACCACCAAATACTGGTTGAATAGGATTCATAAGGGGAAAATCTAATGAACTAGTCAATCCTGTTACATAGGCACTGCCGGTATTATCTACTGCTATAGCAATGCCATTATCAGAACCAATTCCCCCAAGATAGGTGGAGTAAATAAGGCCTGGATCTATAATAATAGGGTAGTCTGGATTGTAACCCTTTTCAACTTCAAAACTATAGAAGCTTTCCCCATTTTCATGCTTCTTTACTACAAAGCTGCTATCAAGTGTCACATTTCTTCCTTCAATCTCCTGATAACTTACAGGACGCTCATCAATTAGTACTCCAAGATCATTTTTAATTAATAGGTTTCCTTTTTCGTCTAAGGATATATCTTCTGCACCTTTATAGCTTAGCTTAATATCCTGGGAATCTGCTCCTGGCTGCACTACAAATTCATATTTAAGCTGCCCCTTTGCTCCATAAAATACTAAATCTATACCTTGCCATAGCTCCTTATAAACTACTTTTTCATAGGTAAGCAAATCTGTATACCACTTTTCAGGGTCATTTCCCTTAATGTAATTGACCCTTCCACTGCCCCTGATTTGACCTTCTATTTTTACATCCGGATTAGCACCAATAAACTGCATAGATAGGGCTACTCCAATTTCTTTTTCCTCTTCCTTAGAAATATCACCTTTACTTGCGCTATTATCGAAAATCTCTCTTGATGTTCTTTTAACAAAACTTAACACTACTTCTTCCTTGGTAAAGTAGAATCCATAGTTTCCTCCCTTAGCATAGTATTTAACCTTATGGTCTATTTGTCCGGCATTTGTGATAAACATCATAGGCATTTTGCTTAGATTACTAAGGACTCTCGCCTTCTCAGCCACAGAAATTGTCTTAGAAGAATACAAGCCTTGTTCATCCTCTGCTTTTTTCAATATAATAGACATTAAAAAATTCACTCCCTATGTTTCTATACATTCTTAATTGAAGCCTTTTAAGCGAAGACTATATATACTTGTATTATAGATGCATTAGACATTCTACAATACAAGTATTTATCTTCTTTAAGCTCTGCTATAACCTGCAGTTTGATTTCTTAATCTTAGGCTTGATAGGACAGCATATTGCGCCATTTTATTGAATTGAACCTGCTTCATAAACTATAGCAGTAATATTTTGATTCGTTATTCTTATTTGAGGAGGTATTGGAGATATTATAGGAGGATTGGTATTAATCTTTGTAACAAATGCGTCAGCAGAACCTCCAAATACTGGTTGAATAGGATTCACAAGTGGAAAATTTGCTGAACTAGTCTGCCCTGTCACATAGGCACTGCCGGTATTATCTACTGCTATACCAAGGCCTCTATCAAAAGCACTTCCCCCAAGATAGGTGGAGTAAATAAGAGCTGTGCCTGCAGGGTTTACCTTTGTTACAAATGCGTCAGCAGAACCTCCAATTACTGGTTGAATAGGATTCATAAGTGGAAAATTTGCTGAATCAGTCCGTCCTGTCACATAGGCACTGCCGGTATTATCTACTGCTATATCAAGGCCTCTATCAAAAGCACTTCCCCCAAGATAGGTGGAGTAAATAAGAGCTGTGCCTGCAGGGTTTACCTTTGTTACAAATGCGTCAGCAGAACCTCCAATTACTGGTTGAATAGGATTCATAAGTGGAAAATTTGCTGAATCAGTCCGTCCTGTCACATAGGTACTGCCGGTATTATCTACTGCTATACCAAAGCCTCTATCAAAAGCACTTCCCCCAAGATAGGTGGAGTAAATGAGAGCTGTACCTGCAGGGTTTACCTTTGTTACAAATGCGTCACCAGAACCTCCAAATACTGGCTGAATAGGATTCATAAGTGGAAAATTTATTGAACTGGTCCGTCCTGTCACATAGGCACTGCCGGTATTATCTACTGCTATATCAAAGCCTTCATCAATACTACTTCCCCCAAGATAGGTGGAGTAAATGAGAGCTGTACCTGCAGGGTTTACCTTTGTTACAAATGCGTCAGAAGAACCTCCAATTGCTGGCTGAATAGGATTCATAAGTGGAAAATTTAATGAACTAGTCGTTCCTGTCACATAGGCACTGCCGGTATTATCTACTGCTATACCAAGGCCTCTATCAAAACCACTTCCCCCAAGATAGGTGGAGTAAATGAGAGCTGTCCCTGCAGGGTTTACCTTTGTTACAAATGCGTCAGAAGAACCTCCAATTGCTGGTTGAATAGGATTAATAAGTGGAAAATTTATTGAATTAGTCTGCCCTGTTACATAGGCACTGCCGGTATTATCTACTGCTATACCATTGCCGCTATCAAAACTACTTCCCCCAAGATAGGTGGAGTAAATGAGAGCTGTACCTGCAGGGTTTACCTTTGTTACAAATGCGTCAGAACCACCTCCAATTACTGGTTGAATAGGATTCATAAGTGGAAAATTTAATGAACTAGTCTGTCCTGTCACATAGGCACTGCCGGTATTATCTACTGCTATACCAAAGCCTACATCAAAACCACTTCCCCCAAGATAGGTGGAGTAAATAAGAACTGGATCTATAATAATAGGGTAGTCTGGATTGTAACCCTTTTCAACTTTAAAACTATAGAAGCTTTCCCCATCTTCATGCTTCTTTACTACAAAGCTGCTATCAAGTGTCACATTTCTTCCTTCAATCTCCTGATAACTTACAGGATGCTCATCAATTAGTACTCCAAGATCATTTTTAATTAATAGGTTTCCTTCTTCGTCTAAGGATATATCTTCTGCACCTTTATAGCTTAGCTTAATATCCTGGGAATCTGCACCGGGATGAACTACAAATTCATATTTCAATTGCCCCCTTGCCCCATAAAACACTAAATCTATACCTTGCCATAGCTCTCTATACACTACTTTTTCATAGGTAAACAAATCTGTATACCACTTTTCAGGGTCATTTCCCTTAATGTAATTGACCCTTCCACTGCCCATGATTTGACCTTCTATTTTTACATCCGGATTAGCACCAATAAACTTCATAGATAGGGCTACTCCAATTTCTTTTTCCCCTTCATTAGAAATATCACTTTTACTTGTGCTTTTATCAAAACTCTCTTTTGATGTTCTTTTAACAAAACTTAACACTACTTCTTCCTTAGTAAAGTAGAAGCCAAAGTTTCCTCCTTTAGCATAGTATTTAACCTTATGGTTTATTTGTCCGGCATTTGTGATAAACATCATAGGCATTTTGCTTAGATTACTAAGGACTTTCTCCTTCTGAGCTACAGGAATTGTCTTAGAAGAATACAAGCTTTGTTCATCCTCTGCTTTTTTCAATATAATAGACATTAAAAAATTCACTCCCTATGTTTCTATACATTCTTATTTGAGCCTTTTAAGCGAAGACTATATACCTCTGTATACCATCTGAAGATGCCATGAAGTATATTCCCCTCTTATTTTATATTTTTAACTAATTGCTTATCGTGCAAGTCCAGAAGGACTTTACTATTATATATATGATAATGTTAGAACTTTAAATAAATGTTTAGATTAAAATTTAGTTTAGAGACTTATAACAGTATTTCTTGCACTTTATATTATGTAGTAGTTAAAATTTAGTGCTAACTAGGGGCTATTTAAAGGCATGAAAAACGGGTGACAGTCTTACTATCAAACTTTACCATACGATAAACAATAATAAAGTTTAATAATAAGCCTGTCACCCATCTTGTACATTAACTAACAATCAAAAGCTCAGCTGAGCATTCACTTCTTCTAAATCTAACAATCTCTTCTTTAACTCCAATCCACCAACAGCAGAGAATCCAGTAAGCTTACCATTACTACCAATAACCCTATGACAAGGAACTATGACAACGATCGGATTCTTACCTACAGCTCCACCAACGGCTCTGCTTTTATTCATGTCTCCAAGCTTACAGGAAACATCCTTATAGGTTAAGATCTCACCGAACTTTATTTCCGTTAGTACATTCCAAACCTGTTCTTGAAAAGCTGTACCTATCAGATGGAGCTTTAAATCAAAATCCTGTCTTTTTTCTTGAAAATATTCTTCTAATTGATTAAAGGCTTCTATGTTTCTATTCTTATCTTCTATGATGTTATTTTCCTTGAAGTGTTTTCTAAGCCAATTAAACTGTTTCTCTGGGTTATCATCCGTAAAGCTCACTATACATAGACCTTCGTTAGTAGAGGCGAAAAATATCTTTCCAAAGGAAGTATCGAATATAAAATAATAGACTTTCATATCTTTAGTATTTGCCATCTGTTTTCTCCTTTGTTCTTTTTTTATATTATACTATAGAATCCTATAAAGTAGCAGCCTTGCTCTGATTTTTACAGGACATTGCCAGCTGATTTGCGGCTCTCATACCACTGTGTAGGGCTCCTTGCATCCAGGCGTGAGTTGAGGCGGTATGTTCACCGGCGAAGAAAACTCTGTTATTGTATTCTGGTTGAGTTACCACGTATGAGAAGAGACGCTTTTGTCCGGGCATAAAATAGCAAAAAGCTCCAGTGAAATTCGGTACCTCATTCCATTCGATTGTTACAGAATCTTCAACAATAGAATCAAGATAGTCCTTGGGAAGACCATGAACTGCTTCGAGTTGACTCTTTATTTCTTCAAATCGCCTTTTATCCTCTAAGTTGCCGAGCCGGATTGCATCCAGTGTAAAATTATATGAGGATAATAAAACACCAGGTTCACTACTTCTATCGATATCATCTAGCGCAGCATGATCCGATGGATACCATATACTTATGATTGGCCGATCAGTAAAGGAACCTCCACCGATGATCTTCTCAGAAGGACCACCTTCTTCCCAAAATCGCTTATTACAGAGAAAGAGGGTTCTCTGTGAAGCTGCATAATTAACCTCGCTAATGGCTTGCATCTTACTGACACTAAATACGGGGTTGACCGTTACTGTTCTGAGGGAAGAAAAAGGGATGGCACATATGACATAATCAAAGGATTCCATTAAGGTATCATTTAAATGTTTATCCTTATATTTTAAAATAACTCTACTATCCTTTGGTGATTGGTTAATTTCCGTAACAAGATTTCCACCCTTCCAAGTAATTCGACCAAGGTCTTTAGGTGAAATACTCCCATATTCACTTGGATCTTTAGACATTAAGGACTTGTATAGCGCTAGAGGAAGATTTACCATACCCCCAATTATTTCATAAAGCGAGGAGAAGTTTAAGGGATAGTCCTCCTGTAATATTTCATAGTAGCTATCATAAAAGAACTCGCCAAGAAGGGGAGATAGTGACCCTAAAAGACTTATGGCGGCTTGACTAAGGCCCATTGTTTCTAGTACTTGTCGCATACTCTTTTCGGTCCAATATAGAAGATAAGGACTATAATAGGGCTTGATTTGAAGAATTTCTTTTCTGATAGCTGGATGCATATTTGATAAAGGCGTACCAAGACCATAATCTAGAAGCTCCATCCAGGGTTTACTCCTTTCTAGAGGAGTTAAGTTAAACTGAGGATAAATCTTCTGCATTACATTTTTGCCTTCGGGATCATTTCTAACACGGATATTTCTGATGTAAAAAAATGCATTCTCGTTATATTGGATAAAGGGCCTAGTGTTAAGACAAAAAAGGTCTACGTAATGCCAGGTGGTTTCATGGCTTATAGGAATCCTCATTGGGCCTAGCTCACCATATAAATTTTTATCTTTATCAAAATAGTATGTATAGACTCTACCGCCTATCCTATCTTCTAGGGCATCAAATATAGTAATATCAAAACCAAGCTTTCTAAGCTCAAATGCCGATGACAGCCCTGCAAGACCTCCTCCTATTATGCCAACCCTTATATTTCTAAATTCCCCGGGGCTACCGATAGTAGTGATATCAGCTGGCGGACTTAGTAAATCTATAATGTTTTTAAAATCCTCTGGGCGTCCTGCTTCTTTGAGGGAATGTTTTAAAAAAGCATGTCTTTCTTCCTTGGAAGGATTATTTTTCATTGGTGGAGGTAGTTCTGGTTCAGAGGGGACTAAAGGAGGCATAATATCATCTATCATGTGCATTCAACTCCTAAAAGTATACTTTTTAAAAATATATTTAGGAGTTTATACTTTTATTCTTTCATATAAGAATTTAAGTGAACCCCGTATTAAAGATTCACTTCAAAAATATATCCTATGCCCCTTACGGACTTTATATACTTGGGATTGCTTCTATCGTCTTCAACCTTATCTCTTAATCTTTTTACATAGGTAGTTACAGTGTTACGGTCATATAATTCACTTTCCCAAACGTTATTCAAAATTTGCTTTCTTGTTAAAACAGTATTTCGATTGTCTAGAAAGAATAGTAGTAGGTTAAATTCCGTTGTAGATAGGCTTACTTCCGTATTGTCTTTAGTAACTCTACGGGCAGCTCTATCAATTTTTATATCACCGAATTTAATAGTGTTTCTATTTTTAACAGGATTATCATAATTATTACATCTTCTTATATGGGCTTTAACCCTTGCGACAAGCTCTATAGGATCAAAGGGTTTCGTTACATAATCATCTGCCCCTATTCCAAGACCTAAAACCTTATTATATTGACTTGAGTTCGCGCTAAGGAACAAGATGGGTATATTAGACTTTTCCCTTATTTTCCTACAGACTTCCATTCCATCTATATCTTCCATATTGACATCTAAAATAATCAATTTTAGCGTAGAATCTAATTTTTTAATAGCTTCTCTGCCGCTATAGGCTGGAATTACCTCGATTTGATTCACTTTCATGAATTCAGTAATCATATGAACAATTTTTTTCTCATCGTCTACTACCATTATTCTATCCATAAAAAATACTCCTTTTATAATGGGTGGTGATGCTACCGTTTAATCCTAATTTAAGGCTATAGTAACATATAGATATATTAAAATCCATGGGAAAATGACAATTTGGTGACAGAATTATATAAAAACAATTAATATCAAGAAAATTCAGCATATTTAACCTATAATGAAAATAAGTTTAGTTGCATATAATACGATAAACATCTTACATTCTTGGGATTTGACAGTCAACACTTCTTTGGGATGGAAAATCTTCGGAATGGAATAGAGTTTTCGTAATTTATATGAAGAAAAGGAGGAGATGTCATGATTAATACCAGTGAAAAAAGAAACAGCAATAATAGTCTTATTAGATTTATCTTTTTTAGCTTGATTGGTATATTTATGTTTTTTATACCAATAACAATTGGTGGAAAATCTACAATACCGATTGACCATATCGTTACTGGAATTAAGACTAGCTTACCATCTATAGCCCCTATTTATGCACTTATTGTTATTATATTAGGTGGTTTCTATCCATTTGTCAAGAAGACGTGGAACAAGGATAAAGTAACGACAGTATTCTCAATTATGAAACTTGTTGGAGTTGTAGTTGCATTTATGGCATATTTAAAGTTTGGACCGTCATGGTTATTTGAGAAGGACATGGTACCATTTCTATTTAATAAGCTGGTTATTCCAGTAGGACTTATAGTTCCTATAGGTTCAGCATTTCTTGCATTTTTAGTAGGCTATGGACTATTAGAGTTTATAGGAGTTCTGATGCAGCCTGTTATGAGACCGATATGGAAAACACCTGGAAGGTCGGCTATAGATGCTGTGGCATCCTTTGTTGGAAGTTACTCCATAGGTTTATTGATAACAAACAGGGTTTTTAAAGAAGGTAAATACACAATTAAAGAAGCTTGTATAATAGCAACAGGATTCTCCACAGTTTCAGCTACTTTTATGATTATTGTAGCTAAAACCTTAGGACTAATGGAGATGTGGAATATCTATTTCTGGTCTACATTAGTAATAACATTCTTAGTTACTGCTATAACAGTGAGAATTAAGCCCCTTAGCAGTAAAGAAGATAGATATATAACGGGAGAAGGAGATCCAGAACCTAAATTCGAAGGAAATATATTTAAAAATGCATTTGATGAAGGTCTTAAGGCGGCGTCTGTATCATCACCACTTGGAAAGAATATCGTTGATAATCTAAAAGATGGCTTCGTAATGGCTATGGGTATATTACCATCAATACTTTCAATAGGTTTACTCGGGTTGATACTTGCTAAATATACACCTATATTTGATATTATAGGCTATATATTCTATCCTTTCACTCTATTATTAAGGGTTCCAGAACCAATGCTGGCTGCTAAAGCTATGGCTGTAGAAATAGCTGAGATGTTCTTGCCGGCCCTTTTAGTAACAAGTGCTCCATTGGTTACTAAGTTTGTTATAGGTGTAATTTCAGTATCCTCTGTTTTATTTTTCTCTGCATCGATACCATGTATATTATCTACTGAAATTCCTATAAGTATTACAGAAATAATTATTATTTGGATAGAAAGAACGATACTTACCTTATTGTTGGCTGTTCCAATAGCCTTCCTGATTTTTTAAGTATTCTTTCATAGGATAATCTAATCAATAATAGTAGTAATATATTTATGATAAAATTAAAGTGTCTATATACAATATATATAGGCACTTCTTTATATTGAGGTTATTTCTTGCAAAGAAATCTGATCAAAACCGAAGGGGTTCGATAGCCCTGAGTATTTATTATTAAGAGCTTAAAACTTGGAATTGGCAAGAGTATCCTAGTAGCTTTTGTCATAGGGGGTGAAGCCATGAGCTTGAGAAGAAGGATAACCTTAACAATCTGCTCAATAATAATCTTATTGATGGTTCTACTTAGTGGCATTATATACACGAGATCGGCCAATATATTAAATAAAGAAGCCGAAAGATACATGCTGTCTCAGCTTGATAGAGCCAGTGAAAATATCGACTTGTTAATCGAAATCAACAGATTAGAGACAGAGGCCCTGGCCTTAAATCAGAAAGTAATGGCCTTCCTTCATAATAAGATGAGTACAAACAAAATGAATAACTTTTTAGTTAATGAAATGAGTGAGAAGAATTTAAAAGGAAACTACTATAAAGATCTCTTTATATTGAACAATGAAGGAAAGATTATAGCAACATGTATGCCCGAGGCAGTGGATCTTGATTTATCAACTAGAGAATATTTTATAAAAAGTAAAGAGTCAAAGGCTACGGTTGTTAGCGATATATTGGTGGCACGGTCCGATGGGTCACTCATAGTTATAACTGTAAGCCCCATAGTTAATATTAATGAGAAGGTATTAGGATATGCAGGTATAGCGATGAAGGCGGAGTATTTTTCTAACATAGTCAATCACCTAGAATTAGGGAGAACAGGATTCTACTCAATAATTGATTCAAATAATCGGATCCTAGTCCATGGGGATAAGAGTCTTGTAGGAAAGGAATCAAACTTTAAACTAACCAAGGAAATTTTAAGAAAGGCCGAGGATAAAGGGGAAACAATCATTGAAAAGAGGAGATTTGAAGACCAAGGGATTAGAGAATTACAGATTTATAAGCTAATGGAAAGCAAACATTGGGTATTGATAGCAGTTCTTCCAGAGGCAGAAATGTATGAAAGGTCTATGAAGCTTTTATTTTATGTGTTACTTGCAGGTTCCTTTGGAATTATGCTAGCTATATTAATAGGAATATTTATATCTAAAAGAATATCAGAGCCTATAGTAGCTATTACGAAATTTATAGATAAAGCAGTACAGGGAAATTTGCTTATAGAAAAGTCAATAGAAGATTCAATCAAATCCTTTACGGAGGATAACAGTGATATTATTGAAGAAAAACTTGAAGATTCTACTAAGGATGAAATTGGAAATCTAAGAAAGGCCCTCAGGAACTTAAAGGATTATTTCATATCAATAACAAACAGATTTGAATATGAAAGTAAGAGGATGATAGAGTATTCCGAGGAGTTATCAAAGACGATAGAGGAGAGTTCCTTTAGAACAGGTAAGTTTATATCAACCTTGTCCCATGATCTAAAGACCTCCATAACTTTAATAAAGGGATATTCAGCAGGATTAAAAACGGGAGTCATTAAGGATGAAAAAACTAAACAAGAATTCCTGGAGGGGATTTCAAATAGTGTAGAAGATATTGAAAAGATAACCTGTGATATTTTGGATAATGCCTATGAGGCTAAATGCAGTCCAAGGTTGCATCGGGAAGATATAGAGATAAATGAGTTTTTGGTAAATTTATATGAGAATACAAAGCAATATATAATAAACTCAGATAGAAGATTTGAGGGAAACTATGAATGTAGCAGGGATGGAGATATCTATATAGATACAACTAAAGTAAAGAGAGCCTGGAACAACCTCATAAACAATGGTATTAAGTATTCTGAGAAGGGAAGTAAAATAACAATAGATATTACTGCGGAAAATAATCGAATTCTCTTCAGAGTGATGGATGAAGGTAGGGGAATCTGTGAAACTGAAATAGATAAAATTTTTGATATGTTTTATAGAGGGAAAGAAGATAATAAAAAGGGATACGGACTTGGATTATTTATTGCAAAATCTATAATAGAAGCCCATGGGTCTAATCTATATGTTTCATCTGAAAAGGGAAAAGGTACAGTATTTTGGTTTTATCTTAATATATAATAAGGCTCCATAAAAACAGCTCTAACAGCACAATGTGTTGGAGCTGTTTTTTTTGATGCCATTTTTCGGAGAAACATTTGATCAAAACAAAGGGGTTCGATGCCCTAGAATCTTTTTTATGAATTTTTTTATGAAAATTCGATTATTGCAAATAATAAATGTGATAAACATACAAACATCAGGAAATATTAAATAGGTAAAGAGTTATATATAGAGATTCCAGAAAAACTACTAATTTACACATATTCAAAACTCTAAAAGACATTGAGTATTTGAATATGTATAAACTAAGCTTTACTAGGAACTCTATACAGATACTTGGAAAGGATGGTGAACTTTATGACAAAACCGGAGGCCATAAGTGTAACAAAGCCTGTAAGTGAAGATTTACCTAAGGAAAAATTTGACGAGTTAGAACAATTTATTGATGGACTTGAGACCACAAAGGGAGCTTTAATCGAAATACTTCATAAGGCTCAGGATATATTTGGATATCTTCCTAGAGATGTTCAGCTTTATGTAGCAAGGAAGCTTGGGATTCCTGGAGCTGAAGTTTTTGGGGTGGTGAGTTTTTACTCCTATTTCACAACTAAACCAAGGGGCAAATATACTATAAGTGTTTGCATGGGTACCGCCTGCTTTGTAAGAGGAGCAGATAAGATTATTGAAAGCTTAAAGGAAAAGCTCCAAATTGAGTCCAATGAGATTACTGAAGATGGACTCTTTACATTAAGAGATGTTCGGTGTATAGGAGCCTGTGGGCTTGCACCTGTTGTGATGGTAGATGAGAAGGTATATGGACGTGTGAAGGAAGAAGAATTAGACGATATTATCAATACATATCGCAATCAGGAGGTGAAGCAATAATGAAAGTCAAGTCTTTAGAAGAGTTAAAGAAGCTGAGAGAAGAATCCATTGAAAGAGTTAATCTAAGAGAACACGGTGAGACCAGTGAAGATAGAATAGAAATTTTGGTTGGAATGGCGACCTGTGGGATATCTTCAGGCGCAAGGGAAACCTTAAATGCCCTAGTAGAAGAAGTAAAAAAAGAAAAGCTGGATAATGTTAAAGTTATTCCCGTGGGATGTATTGGATATTGCCATTCAGAGCCTACAGTACAGGTTAATATAGCTGGTAAGAAGCCAGTTTTATATGGAAATGTAAAGGGCGAAAAGAGAGTTCATCAAATTGTAGAAAAGCATATAAAGGGCGGAGAGCCAGTAGAGGATTTAGTTTTACATGTTGACTTTGAAAGAGCATAGAAAAGTTAGTAGTGAAGGAGGTTTAATATGACCAAATTTCGTACAAATATAATGGTCTGTAGTGGTACAGGCTGTGTGGCAAGTGAAAGTGAGAAAGTAATCAAAAATCTTAACCTTATTCTCAAGGCCCGTGGATATGATAAGGAAGCTCAAGTTGTAAAAACAGGATGCTTTGGATTTTGTGAGCAGGGACCAATTGTAAAGATAGAACCTGATAATGTTCTTTATGTTAGAGTTGGACCTAAGGATGCCAAGGACATAGTAGATGAACATATTGTCAAAGGAAGAAAGGTAGAGAGACTCTTATATGTTGAGCCTGAGAAAAAGAAAAAGGCATTTAAACAAGAGGATATGCCTTTCTATAAGAAGCAGCTGCGTATTGCTCTTAGAAATTGTGGATTGATAAATCCTGAAGATATCAATGAGTACATAGCACTTGGAGGGTATGAAGCCTTAGGTAAAGTGCTTACGGAAATGTCTCAAAATGAAGTTATAGACATGGTAAAGAAATCACAGCTTCGCGGCCGAGGTGGCGGAGGATTTCCTACGGGACTGAAATGGGAAATAACTAATAAGCAAGAAGGAGATACAAAGTTTATTATCTGTAACGCCGATGAAGGTGATCCAGGAGCCTTTATGGATAGAAGTATTCTAGAAGGTGATCCTCATAGAGTTCTAGAGGCCATGGCTATAGGAGGATATGCCATAGGAGCAGATAAGGGGATTATATATATAAGAGCAGAATATCCCCTTGCTATAGAAAGACTTAACATTGCATTAAAGCAAGCCCGTGAATTGGGACTCCTAGGAAAGAACATATTTGATACGGATTTCAGCTTTGATATAGATTTGAAATATGGTGCAGGAGCATTTGTGTGTGGAGAAGAAACTGCCCTTATAAATTCCTGTGAAGGAAAACGAGGAGAGCCGAATTATAAGCCTCCATATCCAGCGCAGGAAGGGTATTGGGGACATCCAACCTGTGTTAATAACGTTGAAACCTTTGCTAATATACCTCCAATTATACTAAAGGGGCCTGAGTGGTTTGCATCAATAGGAACTGAAACAAGTAAAGGAACAAAGGTATTTGCATTGGCAGGCAAGGTCAACAATGTTGGATTAGTGGAAGTTCCTATGGGAATAACCCTAAGAGAAATCATATTCGACGTAGGTGGAGGAATACAAGGTGGACACAAATTTAAAGCTGTACAGACCGGTGGACCATCGGGAGGAGTTATAACAGAGGAAGAACTGGACGTACCAATCGATTACGATAGTTTAGTAGGTATTGGATCAATGATGGGGTCCGGCGGTATGATAGTGATGGATGAAACCGACAATATGGTGAACATAGCAAAATTCTACCTAGAATTTACAATGGATGAATCCTGTGGAAGATGCACTCCATGTCGTATTGGTACTAAACGACTATATGAGATGCTAAATAAGATAAGCAGTGGTAAAGGAACCATGGCGGATATTGATGCAATGAAGCAATTATGCTACATGGTTAAGGATGGTTCTTTATGCGGTTTAGGTCAAACTGCACCGAATCCAATTATTAGTACAATGAAGCACTTCTGGGATGAATATATGGTTCTTATTAAAGACGTTGACCATCCTCAGGGAGAAGGCAAATATACTGCGAAAAATAA
This sequence comes from Wukongibacter baidiensis, assembly GCF_050888315.1. Lineage (NCBI taxonomy): Bacteria > Bacillati > Bacillota > Clostridia > Peptostreptococcales > Caminicellaceae > Wukongibacter > Wukongibacter baidiensis. The sequence goes on along the minus strand of NZ_CP138202.1, from coordinate 3,247,653 downwards.
AGTGCAAAAGTCTTAGTTAGGAGTGAGGTGAAATTATGTCAGAAAGTACAAAAATGATTAACATGAAAATGAATGATCAAGAGATGACCGTGGCAGATGGGATAACTATCCTAGAGGCTGCTCAGGAAGCTGGAGTTAAAATTCCGACCCTATGTCATCTTGACCTACATGATCTGAAAATGGTAAACCAAACGGCTTCGTGCAGGGTATGCATGGTAGAACTTGTAGATGCAAGAAACAATAGAAATAAGCTCGTACCTTCCTGTGTAACAAAGGTAACCGATGGAATGGAGGTTAGAACCGATACACTGAGGTCAATTACGGCCCGTAGAATGGCAGTAGAACTTCTACTTTCAAACCATCCAAATGAATGCTTTACCTGCCCTAAAAACCTAGAATGTGAGCTTCAAGCCCTAGCGAAGGAGCTTGGAGTAAGGGAAATTAAATGGGAAGGGGAAAGGATGGATTATCCAAAGGACTTGTCAAGTGACGCAATAGTAAAGGATGCAAATAAATGTATATATTGTAGACGCTGTGAAACTATGTGTAATGAAGTCCAAACCTGCGGTATTCTGTCGGGTATAGGAAGAGGATTTGATGCCTTTGTTGGACCAGCCTTTAATATCCCAATGGTAGAATCATCATGTACATATTGTGGTCAGTGTGTTGCAGTGTGTCCGACGGCAGCCCTTACAGAAATCAATCATACCGATAAGGTTTGGGAGGCTTTAAATGATCCTGACAAGCATGTTGTTGTACAGACAGCTCCAGCTATTCGTGTTGCGATAGGAGAGCTTTTTGGTATGGAGCCAGGGACAATAGTTACTGGTCAGCTAGTAACAGCTTTAAGACGTATGGGCTTCGATGGAGTTTTTGATACGGATTTTGGAGCCGACCTAACAATAATAGAAGAGGCAAAAGAATTGATATACCGTATGGAAAATAATAAGACATTGCCTATGCTTACGAGCTGCTGTCCTGCATGGGTTAAGTTTATAGAGCATCAATTTCCAGAACTTCTAGAGATACCGTCTACCTGTAAATCGCCCCATATAATGTTTGGTACAATTGCTAAAACCTACTATGCAGAGAAAAATGATATTGACCCAGATAATATAGTTGTAGTTTCAATAATGCCTTGTATAGCTAAAAAGGCTGAAGCTAAACGTCCAGAGCTTACTAAGGATGAAAATGACAATGTAGATATCGTTGTTACAACCCGTGAACTGGGAGAGATGATCAAAGAAGCCGGAATAGATTTTAAAAACCTTCCAGAGGAGGATTTTGATAGACCACTGGGAGAAAGTACCGGAGCTTCAGTTATTTTTGGTACAACAGGTGGTGTAATCGAGGCGGCTATTCGTACAGCATATGAGTGGATCACAGGAGAAGAGCTTAAAGAAGTCGAATTCAATCAGCTTAGAGGTATTGAAGGACTCCGTGAAGGCAAGGTTAAAATAGGTGATAAGGAACTGACCATAGGTATTGCCAGTGGACTTGGAAATGCCCGCAGACTTCTTGAGGAAATTAGAGAAAACGATTCAAAGTACGATGCAATTGAAATCATGGCATGCCCAGGAGGCTGTATTGGCGGTGGAGGACAACCATACCACCATGGAAATGATGAGATTGTTAAGAAGCGCCAAGAGGCAATCTATAGAGAGGATAAAAGAAAGACCCTCAGAAAATCCCATGAAAATCCTGAAGTTATGAGGCTATACGAAGAATATCTTGGTGAACCATTCGGAGAAAAAGCTCATGAGCTTCTTCATACTCATTATGAGGAAAGAGAGAGGATTTAGAATATAGAGAATATACGTTAAGTAGGGACCTAGGTCTCTACTTAATGTATATACAACTACTAAATTTGCAAAAAATAATAACAAAAGAAAGGGGTAATGGACTTGGCAAAAAAAATGGGGTTATTACCAAAACTGATTGCGGGAATTATTCTCGGTATAATTGTAGGTCTAGTTTCTAGATCTGTGGAAGTCTATTTCGTAGTAAGGATATTAACCACATTCACTAGCATTTTTGGAAACTTCTTAGGATTTATCATTCCACTGATTATCATTGGATTTGTTGCTCCGGGTATTGCAGACCTAGGTAGAGGAGCTGGAAAGTTATTAGGGTTAACAGCACTTATTGCCTACGTTTCAACTATAATTGCTGGAACTACAGCATTTATTATAGGCAGCACAATATTACCGGGTGTGATTAAAGCTGGAGAAACAGCCGGTGAAGCAGGAATAGAGCTAGCACCATATTTTACTATTGAAATGCCACCGATGATGGGAGTAATGACTGCTTTAGTTACTGCATTTATTTTAGGACTTGGTATGGCAAATATAGAAGGAAAGACCTTGTTCGAAGCCCTAAGAGACTTTCAACATATAGTACAGGGTGTAATTAGAAGGGTATTGATTCCATTGATACCAATTCATATCTCAGGTATTTTTGCAAGATTAACTACTACAGGGGAAATATTTAAGACAATAAAGGCATTTTCATCGGTGTTTGCTTTAATAATAATTTTGCAAATATGTTATGTAATAATACAATACATAGTAGCATGGATGGTAAGCGGCAAGAACCCCGTTACATCAATAAAAAACATGCTTCCGGCATACTTTACAGCCCTAGGTACTCAATCCTCAGCGGCTACTATACCTGTGACTATTCAAAGTGCTCGTAAAAACCATATAACCGAAGATATTATTGATTTTGTCATCCCATTGGGAGCGACTATCCACTTGGCTGGGGATACCATTACCTTAGTGCTTGCGTCCATGGGAGTGATGCTGATAGCAGGAACAACTCCGACCTTTGGAACTATGCTTCCATTTATATTAATGCTTGGAGTAACAATGGTTGCTGCACCAGGAATACCCGGTGGTGGGGTATATGCAGCATTGGGCTTATTAGAAAATATGTTGATGTTTACCACTGGTCAGCAGGGTCTTATGATTGCTCTACATTTTGCCCAAGATAGCTTTGGGACAGCAACAAATGTGACTGGCGATGGTGCTATAGCAATAATGATTGATGAGATAGCGAAGAGAAAGAAGTAAGGGGCTGTCTCATAAAGATTTCTTATGAGTTCAGCCCAGGGTGTTTCAGAAATTCGCCATTCTGAGACACCCTCATTTATTAGAAAGCAGGAACTACGGCTCCCTTATATTGTTCTTCAATGAAATTTTTAACCTTTTCCGATTGTAAAGCCTCAACCAATTTCTTTATACTTTCATTCTCTTTATCATCGGGTCTAATAGTAAGTATATTTGCATATGGAGATTCACTTCCCTCGATTATTAATGCATCCTTTGAAGGATTAAGACCAGCTTCAAGAGCATAATTTGTATTGATAACAGATGCATCAACATCATCTAGAGTTCTAGGTAACTGAGCTGCATCGATAGGTTCAAATACTAAGTTCTTAGGATTTTCTATTATGTCATTATCAGTAGCTTCTAGGCCAGCATTTTCCTTGAGCTTAATATATCCCTTAGCTTCAAGAAGAATTAACGCTCTACCTTCATTAGTAGGATCGTTTGGAATAGAAATTACGGCTCCATCCCTTAATTCATCTACTGACTTGATTTTCTTTGAATACAGCCCAAGGGGCTCAACATGAACCTTAGCAGCACTAGCTAGCTGTATCTTGTGTTCCCTAGCAAAGGATTCCATGTAAGGTACGTGTTGAAAGAAGTTTGCATCTATTTCCTTCGCATCTAGAGCAAGGTTAGGTTTTACGTAATCAGTAAATTCAATTATTTCAAGGGTAATGCCCTTTTCTTCAAGCTTTGGCTTGATTAAATTTAAAATCTCAGAATGAGGTACCGGTGTTGCACCTACCTTTAGAACTACTTTATCATCCTTAGACTCATTATTTGCCGGTGCATTAGAAGAAGTACAACCAGCTAATGCAAGGGAAAGAATTAGTAAACCAATAGTAATTAATAAGATATTTTTTTTCATTAAATTTTCCTCCTTAACTTTTCTTCAGTGTTTTTGCTAAAAAATTTCCTGAGAACTGAGTAATTTGAACTATAGCAATAAGTACAATTACGGCAGCTATTAATACATCTGTTTTAAAACGATGATAGCCATATCTAATTGCTAAATCTCCTAGTCCACCTCCTCCGACTATTCCAGCTATAGCAGAATAACCTAAAATATTTATAAGTGTTATAGTAATACCAAGGACAAGGGATGACATTGCCTCTGGTAATAAAACCTTTAGAATAATTTGAAAGGGGGATGCACCCATTGCAATTGAAGCCTCTACTATTCCCCAATCAATTTCTCTTAAAGAAGTCTCGACTACCCTTGCGAAGAATGGTGTAGCCGCGACGACCAATGGAACAATAGCTGCTGTAGTTCCAATAGAAGTACCTACTATAAACCGAGTAAATGGGACAATTAAGATTATTAAGATTATTGCAGGCAGTGACCGTATAATATTAATTATTGTAGAAAGCACCTTATTTAGTGAAGGAAAAGGCATTATATGGTTTTTTTCTGTAACTACTAGGATTATGCCGAGGGGTAAACCAAGTAGTATTGTAAACAATGCCGATATTCCTATCATATAAAGTGTTTCAACAAGTGATGGGATAAGAAGTTCAAGTATATTATTCATTTGCAATCACCTCTGCTTTTACATTATTAGACTCAAGGTATGAAATAATAGTATTTAAATTATTTGATATATTATCAATACCTATAGTTAATTTACCTAAGGGTTGATCTTGAACATATTCTATTTGGCCCGACAAAATGTTTACATTAATATCAAACTCCCTTATTAAGCTTGATATAACAGGCTCCTTTGCACTTCCCTTTGTGAAGGAGAGATTCAAAGTCACACCCTTTATGAATTCTTTTGGTAAGTAATTATTACTCTCTACAAAGTGCTTCGTTATCTCGTTGCCAGGTTTTGAAAAGACATCCACGGTGTTTCCTGCTTCAATAACTCTTCCACCTTCTAATATCGTTACATAATCACATATTTCTTTAATTACATCCATTTCATGGGTAACGACAACCATTGTAATCCCTAAGGACTTATTTATATCTCTAAGTAAAGTTAGAATTTGCTTTGTGGTTTTAGGATCTAGGGCCGAAGTAGCTTCATCACATAGTAAAACATCTGGTTCGTTGGCTAGGGCCCTAGCTATACCTACTCGTTGTTTCTGTCCTCCGCTTAATTGAGATGGATAAACATTGGCTTTGTCAGAAAGCTCTACCAACTCGAGTAAAGATATAACTCTTTTTTTGATTTCGGCCTCAGGTATCTTAGCTAATCTCAATGGAAAAGCTATATTATCAAAAACGGTTTTACTTAATAAAAGATTAAATCCTTGAAAAATCATACCTATTCGCTTTCTTGCATTTCTGAGATCTTTGCTATTTAATGTTGTTAGATTTACTCCATTAATCAAAACTTCACCGGAAGTAGGTTCTTCAAGTCGGTTTACACATCTGATTAGAGAGGATTTACCTGCTCCACTCAGGCCAATTATTCCATGAATAGAACCTTTGTTGACTTCTAAGTTGATATTTTTTAAAGCTACTACTTCATTTTTATTCTTGCTATACACCTTTGTTAGATTACTAAGTTTAATCAATTGATTCACCTCACTAATAAAAGTTTGAGGACTGAGATGTTCACGTCTTGGTAAAACTTTTTTCCTATGAAATTACAGCAATAAAAAAACCTCTTTCGATAACGAAAGAGGTAATAGGCTTATAGTTAGTCTCATCTCTCGATACCGAAATATCGCTGGATTTAGCACCGATGCATAAAATGCCGGTTGCTGGGCTTCATAGGGCCAGTCCCTCCGCCGCTCTTGATAAGAGTTTCAGATATTTTGTTTTACGATATTTTAATAATATGATTTATATTATAAAGCAATGATAAGATTTGTCAATAGAGAATTTTCTATGTAAAATTTACCAAATATCAAATAATATTAAAATTTAAGTTTAATTTTCAATAACATATGGGTATTAATAAACTAATAGAAGATTATTATAGAGATTTCATTGAAAACTCTATATAGGAGGTTGTGTAGTGGATATTTATGAATTTGCTATGAATATGGAACTAGATGGAAAAAGATATTATGAAGAGCTGATGAATAGATCCCAGGATGAGGGGCTTAAAAAAATATTTGAAATGCTTGCAAAGGATGAAGATGATCACCATAGAATAATAAATGGCATGAAGGATGCTGAAGGAGAGAGTATCAAATCAAACACTTTAAAAAAGGCAAATAATATATTTGCTGAAATGCTTTCCTCAGATAAGAAAATTGATCTAACGGCTCCTGCTATAGAAGCCTATAGACATGCTTACAACATGGAAGATAAAAGCATGAAATTATATGAAGAACACTATCATAAGGCTGAGGATGAAAGAGAAAGAATGATATTTAAAAAACTTGCAGAAGAAGAGAAGAAACATAAATTAGTTATGGAAAATATTTTAAATTTTGTAGGTAAGCTTGAAAAAAAGAAAGCGGTAGAGCCTTTAAAGTTTATATCAGAATGTAAAGGATGTAAGTGTTTAAGATAAAAATTTAAAGGGCGGCGTGCGATGCATCCAAATTATAAATTCATAGATGGTAGAATGACATGTTCAAATTTCAAGTGAAGAGGTCATTTCTAAGATATGGGGCAAAGTTCTAAAGAACAATGCCTATTTTATTGTATATAGAAAATCACAATGTAGATTTATAAGGAGGTTATCTCTTTAAACTTATTCATATATATATTATAATCTTGAATTGAAAAGAAGATTTATAAATGGGTTCTATATAGGAAAAAATATCTTTATAAATACTTATTAGGAGAGAATTTATGGATAATATACTAAGTTTAATAGATAGCGTAGTAGGTGAGGAAAAGCTTATACAGGGAGTATTAAGCAATGTTAGGAAAAAGAGCGAAAAGACCTTTAACAAAGTTTCAGTAAAACCCGTAATTATTAAAAATCAATTTATGATTCAGTTTACATATCACTATGATAAGAAAGTAACCCATAACAACCTTGATTCCTATGAAGCAATATCAGAGCTAAATAATCTGATTAAATCATATTTTAGGCAAGCAAATATATATACAATAGATGCAGACTATCAGATATTAGTAAGTAAAAAAGGGAAGGAAAAGGTACTTAAAAAGTCTCCAACAAAGGAAAAAGTAGATCTAAGTCATAATCGAAAGAAAAATTATATACTTCCAGAAAATGAACCTTGTGAATTTTTAATCAAGCTTGGGGTTATGAATAAGGATGGAAAGATTCTATCTCAAAAATATGACAAATTTAAGCAGCTAAATAGATTCTTAGAGATGGTCTCAGATTGTATACCTCATTTAAATAAAGAGCGTACTATAAATATAATCGATTTTGGCTGTGGAAAATCGTATCTTACCTTTGCTTTATACTATTATCTTGTGGATAAACTAGACTTGGATGTTAATATAATAGGACTTGACCTTAAAGAAGATGTAATAGAGTTTTGTAATAAAATAGCTAGTGAGCTAGGCTATAATAAACTGAAATTTATACATGGAGATATAAAGGGTTTTGAAGGAACCCAGAAGGCTGACATGGTAGTTTCACTTCATGCCTGTGATACAGCTACCGATGACGCCCTTATCAAAGCGGTGAATTGGGAAGCAGATGTAATCCTTTCAGTTCCTTGCTGTCAGCATGAGATGTTTAACAAAATTCATAACCCCGTAATGAAACCTATGGAGAAGCATGGAATCATTAAGGAAAAGCTTTCAAGTCTTATTACCGATAGCATCAGGGGAAATGTTCTTGAAATAATGGGATATTCTGTACAGATGCTGGAGTTTATAGATATGGAACATACACCGAAAAACATTCTTATAAGGGCCTTTAATAAAGGTAAATACAATGAAGAGTCTATAAAGCAATATAAAGAGTTTAAAAAGTTTTGGAATATAGACCCCTACCTTGAAAAAGCTATGGGTGAGGAAATGAGGAAAAGAATAAGCTTCTAGCTACTAGGATTTAGTCGAAACTATTAGGTTTTAGCTTGATAAGAGATTGAACTAAAACTATTTAAAAAGATATATTTATGCCATATATAAATTACGAAAAATCTATTACATTCCGAAGATTTAACATCCCCAAAAACGTTGGATGTCAAATCTCCAGAATGTAAGATGTTTATCGTATTATATATAGATGAAAACGTGACTAGGGGACTGACCCATCTGACATACAATCTTTTTAGTGTGTCTGGGGGTCTGTCCCCTTGTCATGTTTTCCAAACTTAAAGGAAAAACCCTTAAGCTGTATATCAAACTTTTAATGTTTACTTTGCTTCTAAACCTTTCTTATAGTATCCTTCCATAATATCCTTTGGAACCATACTCCCACCGGTTGCCCAAGCAATGTGAGTAGCATTCTTCATCTTTTCTTCTAGATTGCAATCCTTAAAATATTTCTGCCCTAAGCTATCCTTAAATAACTTAACAGCACCTGGAACACCTGCCAGAGCTGATGGTTCTAGGTAAATTTTTTCCGTATCAAATAACTTACTTAAAAGCATATATAGAGTGCTATCTTCTATGGTATAACAGCCACTAAGGAGATTTTCCAAGGTTTTACCTACAAAGCCGGAGGCACGACCTACGGCTAAGCCATCGGCAGCTGTGATATTATCAATTCCAAAATCTTGAACACATACCTTGTCATGGAGTTCGGTCATCATGCCAATAAGCATACAAGGTGAGTGGGTAGGTTCCGCAAAGAAACAATGTACATTATCCTTAAATATGAGCTTTAAACCAAAGGCAACACCACCTGGTCCGCCACCAACTCCACATGGGAGATAAACAAACAAAGGATGATCAGCATCAATTATGATATCCTTTTCTTTTAGCTGTTTTTCTAGCCTATAGGCAGCAACGGCATATCCTAAGAATAGATTCGTAGAGTTTTCATCATCGATGAAATACATATTTGGATCTGATTCAGCCTGTTTTCTTCCTTCTTCAACTGCTTTGCTATAGTCTGACTCATACTCAACAACAGTAACACCTTTACTTCTAAGAAGGTCTTTTTTCCACTTCTTAGCGTCAGCTGACATATGAACATATACCTTAAAGCCAAGCTTCGCACTCATTATTCCAATGCTGAGACCAAGATTTCCCGTTGATCCTACAGCAATAGAGTAGTCAGAAAAGAACTCTTTGAAATTATCACTAGCTAAAATTGAATAGTCATCTTCTAAAGAAAGCATATTATGTTCAGTTGCAAGATCTTCGGCATGCTTTAAGACCTCATATATACCTCCACGTGCTTTGATTGATCCTGAAATCGCAAGGTGACTATCACATTTTAACATCAAAGAACCTTGAATCTCCTCATTATATATCTCTTCTAGCGCTCTTTTCATATTAGGTATCTTTATAATAGGAGATTCTATTATACCCTTTGTTTCTTGGGTTTCAGGAAATACCTTAGAAATATAGGGGGCGAAACGTTTTAATCGTGCTTCAGCATCCATTACATCCTTTTCTGATAAAGATATTTTTTCTATAGAGTCTCTGAATCTGCCGTATTTAGGATTTGTCCAAAATACTTCCTTAGTAGAAATCATTTCATCAAGCAATGGATGATCTTTTTTTAATTCTGCTATTGTTTTACCTTCAATAATTTTACTTTCCATAATTATACCCCTCTCTTTATTAAAGATATTTTCTTGTATATATTCAACGTATATTATAAAAATATAAATATCAAGAATTAAATCGTTAAATAAAATTTACTTGTGTTAAATATAGTTTAACTATATTTGATATAGAAGTCAAATTAAATTTAACAAAACTAAATTAGATTTAACTATAGTCTAATCATTTGATATAATAAGTGCTATATAGAGATTTTAGTCAAAACTTTAATTTATACATATCCAAAACTCCCAGAAACACTGAGTATTTGTACATGTATAAATTAAGTTCTACTATATGAACCCTATATAGTTATATAAACTAATCAAATAAAGGAAGAGTATATATGGATGATATAAATATAGGAAAAAAAATAATGGAATATCGTAAAGCAAAAAACCTAAGTATTCGTGAATTAGCACAGCTTTCTAAGGTAACTCCCTCCTTGTTAAGTCAGATTGAAAGAAGTCTGGCAAATCCTTCTATTAATACATTAAAAAACATATCTAAAGCTTTAGAGGTACAATTATTCGCCTTTTTTATGACGTCCCACGATAGTGAAAAGCTTGTAGTAAGAGCAAATAATAGAAAGAAAATCATATTTCCTGAGAGTAAGGGGATAGCATATGAGCTTTTGTCACCAGATTTAAGCGGCTCTATTGAACTTGCAGTATTTCAATTAGAGAAGGATGGAGAATCTGAATCTATGGAGCATAAGGGTGAGGAAGTAGCCTGTGTAATCGAAGGAAAAGTAGAGATACTTTTGGAGAGTGAGCGTATTATTTTAAATACCGGTGATAGTATAAAAATCCCTGCCCAGGTAAGACATAAATGGGAGAACCCATATGAAAATACATGCAAGGTAATATTTGCTATAACTCCACCTTCGTTTTAATTATAGTAATACTACTTTAAAATTTATTAATCCTTGAAATAGACTTTTTTGAAAGGATTTTAAAGGAAAATATTAAAAATTTTTAAGTTTTGAATAATTGTATATTGATTGTTAAAAACATGCCATTGACTAATTGTATATTGTATACTATACTTAGAATTGTAATGTGGCATACTATTAAGATTTACATAATAAGGGGGTCAAAATGATGGCTAAAAAAGTTATGAAAACTATGGATGGTAATACAGCTGCTGCATATGTATCATATGCATTTACTGACGTTGCGGCTATCTATCCAATCACCCCATCATCAAATATGGCTGAATTTGTTGATGAATGGGCAGCAAATGGAACAAAGAACATTTTTGGGCAAACGGTTGCAGTAACAGAAATGCAATCAGAGGCTGGTGCAGCTGGTGCTGTTCACGGTTCACTTCAAGGTGGAGCATTAACTACTACTTATACTGCTTCACAAGGTTTACTTCTAATGATACCTAACATGTACAAAATCGCTGGTGAATTATTACCAGGTGTATTCCATGTTAGTGCTAGAGCCGTAGCTACACATGCACTTTCAATCTTCGGAGATCATTCTGACGTAATGGCTGCAAGACAGACTGGATTTGCACTTCTTGCATCTGGATCAGTTCAAGAGGTAATGGACTTAGGTGGAATTGCTCACCTTGCTTCAATTAAGACAAGAGTTCCATTCCTACACTTCTTTGATGGATTTAGAACTTCTCATGAGGTTCAAAAAATCGAAGTTGTTGACTACGCTGAATACGCTAGATTAGTTGATTGGGATGGTATAAAGGCATTTAGAAAGAATGCTTTAAATCCTGAGCACCCAGTAACTAGAGGTACTGCTCAAAACCCAGATATATTCTTCCAAGCTAAGGAAGCATCTAATACATTCTATCAAGAAGTACCGGATGTAGTAGCTAATTACATGGATGAAATCAGCAAGATTACTGGTAGAGAATATAAGCCATTCAACTACTATGGTGCTGAGGACGCTGAGCGTGTAATTATTGCTATGGGTTCTGTAGTTGAAACTATTGATGAAACTATTGATTACCTATTAGCAAAGGGAGAAAAAGTAGGTTTAATTAAAGTTCGTCTTTACAGACCTTTTGCTCCTAAATACTTCTTTGATGTATTACCAAGCACAGTTAAGAAGATTGCTGTACTTGATAGAACTAAGGAGCCAGGTTCATTAGGTGAGCCTTTATATCAAGATGTACGTACATTATTCTACGGAAAAGAAAATGCTCCTATAGTTGTTGGTGGTAGATATGGTCTTGGATCAAAAGACACTACTCCTTCTCAAATCAAGAGATTGTTTGATGAGCTTAATAGTGATGAGCCTAAGAACGGATTTACATTAGGTATTAACGATGATGTTACTAATACATCATTAGAGTTAGTTGATCATATAGTAACTGAGCCAGAAGGAACTGTAAGATGTAAGTTCTGGGGACTTGGTTCAGATGGAACAGTTGGTGCAAACAAGAGTGCTATCAAGATCATCGGAGACAAAACTGATCTTTATGCACAAGGTTATTTCTCATATGACTCTAAGAAGTCAGGTGGGGTAACAGTATCTCACTTAAGATTTGGTGAAAAGCCAATCAGATCTACTTATCTTGTAGATGAGGCTGACTATATAGCGTGTCATAACCAATCTTACGTTGATAAGTATGACCTAATTAAAGGTTTAAGAAAAGGCGGAACTTTCGTTCTTAATACTCAATGGAGTGTTGAAGAAGTAGAAGCTAAGCTTCCAGGTGAAATGAAAAAGTACATTGCTGATAATGAAATCAACTTCTATATCATCAATGCATACGATATAGCTACTGAAATAGGACTAGGAAACAGAATTAACATGGTAATGCAATCAGCATTCTTTGCTTTAGCTGATGTAATTCCTGTTGACAATGCAATGAACTACTTAAAGGATGCCATTGTTAAGGCATACGGTAAGAAGGGTGAAAGCATCGTTAAGATGAACCACGAAGCTGTTGATAAAGGAAGAACTGCTCTTGTAAAAGTTGAAGTTCCTGCTTCTTGGGCTGGCGAAGTAGCTGCAGAAGTTGCTGCTGCAAGTGATGAGCCTGGTTTCATCAAAGACATCCTAAGACCTATAAATGCTCAAAGAGGTGACGATCTTCCAGTTTCTACATTCAAGGGAGCAGAAGATGGTACTTTTGAAGCTGGTTCAGCTGCATACGAGAAGAGAGGTATCGCGGTAACTGTACCAGAATGGAATATAGATACTTGTATCCAATGTAACAAGTGTGCATATGTATGTCCTCATGCTGCTATAAGACCATTCCTAGCTAACGAAGAAGAAAGAGCAAATGCTCCTGAGACTTTCGCTACTAAGAAGGCTATAGGTAAAGGTATGGACGGACTTGAGTATAGAATCCAAGTTTCTCCACTAGACTGTACAGGTTGTGGAAACTGTGCTGATATTTGTCCAGCTCCTAAGGGCAAAGCATTAGAAATGAAGCTTCTTGGAACTCAAGAAAATGAAGTTGCTAACTGGGAATACGCAGTTAACAACGTAACTTATAAAGATGATCTTATGTCTAAGACTACTGTAAAGGGAAGCCAATTTGCTCAGCCATTATTCGAGTTCTCTGGAGCTTGTGCTGGTTGTGGTGAGACTCCTTACATGAAGGCTGTTACTCAATTATATGGTGACAGAATGGTAGTTGCAAACGCTACAGGTTGTTCTTCAATCTGGGGTGGTAGTGCTCCTTCTACTCCTTACTGTAAGAATGCAGAAGGTAAAGGTCCAGCTTGGGCTAACTCATTATTCGAAGACAATGCAGAATACGGTTATGGTATGGCATTAGCTTCTAAGAAGATTAGAGAAAAGATTGGATTATTAATGGAAGAAGCTCTAGAATTAGAAGTTCCAGCTGAAGTAAAAGAAGCATTCAAGGGTTGGATCGAAACAATGACTGACGGTGAAGCTTCTAAGGCAGCTTCTGCTAAGGTAGTTGCTGTTATCGAAGGAAATAACTTCGATGGAAAAGCTAAGGAAATAGTAGATGAAATCATCGAAAAGAAAGATTTCTTAGTTAAGCAATCAGTTTGGATCGTTGGTGGAGACGGATGGGCTTATGACATCGGTTACGGTGGATTAGACCACGTTCTTGCATCAGGAGAAGACATAAATGTTCTTGTATTCGATACGGAAGTTTACTCAAATACAGGTGGTCAGGCTTCTAAGGCTACTCCAACGGCTGCTACAGCTAAGTTTGCTGCTGCTGGTATGAGAGTTAAGAAGAAAGACCTTGGTATGATAGCTGCTCAATACGGTTACGTTTATGTAGCTCAAACTGGTATGGGATCAGATAACAACCAGTTCATGAAGGCATTAACTGAAGCTGAAGCTTACAAGGGACCATCTCTAATCATCTGCTATGCTCCATGTATAGCTCATGGTATTAAAGCTGGTATGGGTAAGACTCAAGAAAGAACTAAGCTTGCTGTTGATGCAGGATACTGGCACTTATGGAGATTTGACCCAAGAAGAAAAGCTGAAGGTCAAAATCCATTTGTACTTGATTCAAAAGAGCCAAAGGCTGACTTCCAAGAATTCTTAAGAGGAGAAGTAAGATACACTGCTCTTGAAAATGGATTCCCAGAAGTTGCAGCTACTTTATTCGAAACGGCTGAAGAAGATGCTAAGGATAGATTAGCAACTTACAAGCGTATGGCTGAAATGGAATACTAAAATAACAAGCTCAGGGGACTCGAGGCCCCTGAGTTTTTTACTTTTTGATCTTACAAAAGCTAAAAGCCTAGCAGAGAATTCTCTGCTAGGCTTTTAAAAGTTTATGAAACATGGGAGAATTGGGTCTATTAAAATTTAAAGGAAGGGGCTAGGTCAAGTAAAATGGATATTTGATACAGCTATCTTTTCCTTAAGTAAATTATATTATTTTTCTACAAAAATTTTAAGGAGCTTAAGAACTAATTATCCATAGGACTTATGGCTTGACATTGAAATTTTAGTACCCATAGATTAATAACATAAAATGACAAGTTACGATGGAGACTGTAATATTGTGATATAATATGTACTAATTAAGAAAAATATGAAGGGAGTAGAAAAAAATGATAAAGATTGATATTCCTTCCTATAAAAAAATTGAGATTGAAAATGTGGTTTTCGACTATAATGGAACCTTGGCGGTAGATGGTAGGCTAATAGATGGGATCAAAGAAAAACTAATTGAGGCTTCTAAAGCGGTTAATGTATACGTCGTTACTGCAGACACCTATGGAACTGTTAGGGAGAACTTCAAGGATGTAGAACTAAATGTTAAGGTGATTTCTCAAGAAAATGGGACGCTAGATAAGGTGTCTTTTATAAGAGAATTAGGCAAGGATAAAACAATAGCCATAGGAAACGGCAATAATGATGAACTGATGATTAAAGAGAGTGCAATAGGAGTATGTATATTGGGAGATGAAGGACTTGCGACAAGATCCTTAATTGCAAGTGATATAGTATTAAAAGATATAAATGATTTCTTTGATATGATAATGAACAAGAAAAGAATAATAGCTAATTTAAGGAAATAAATAATATGTTGAACCATGGGTTTGTGGAGGTTATAATATTCAGAGGAGGTGAGAATAATGCCAATTTACGAATATGGGTGCAGTGACTGCGGTAATAAATTTGAAAAACTAGTAAAGATATCAGATACTAATCTACCAGAATGTCCGAAATGTGATAGCAATAATGTAAAGAAGGCCTTCTCTACTTTTGGAATTGGTGGTTGTCCGAATACAGGAGCCAAAGTAGAAAGCAAAAAGCCATCCTGTGGTGAGGCTTCAGGTAATAGCTGCTGTGCAGGGTGTGGAGTATAAAATGAAATCCAATATATGGATATTGCCTTGATTTTAGCGTATAAATAATATATACTATAATAGGAAATAATAATTTCGATAAAAAATTATGAGGTGTTTTATGCTGGAGTTTGTTCTTAACTAATTCAATTAAATAGAGTCATTATAAAGAAAGGACATAAGCCTGTTTTTGCAGGTCTATTTATAATACTTTTCTTTTGATGTCTCAAATCCTATAGGGATTTAAGTAAATGCTTTAATTTATAAATATCCAAAACTCTTAGAAACGCTGAGTATTTGTATATGTATAAATTAAGTTTTACTATGTAACCCCTATATAGTTAAGAACACAGGCTGGCTGATAAATTAGATACATGAAAAAAAGCAAAAGTATTAGCAAGATGACTAATCTGCTTTTTGAATGTGACCTTATATAGACAATACATGCCGTGGCTTAATCCACGGTATTTTTATGTCTAATTTTATCTATAGAAGTGTGGCTGTTAAATTTAACATACAATAGGTTTAACCATTTTAGGGACCATTACAACTGTTTTCTCTGGTATAGAGGATGGGATGTGACCGTTCCTGATATAGATAAGCAACTTCAAGGTTAAATAAATTTTAATGTTGCATATCAATAGTTGAATTTAATAAGCATACATCTATATTTTAAGCATAATAAACCTTTTTAAAAGACTGTAAACAAGCCTAGTGTTTGTTTGCGGTCTTTTTTTGTTGCGTTGAAGTTCAGTTAGAGCTCTGAGCCTAGCTTGTACACATAAAAAAATTTTACTAGGAGGAACTATATGTTACTGGATGTTAGGGAGTTAGAAATGTATTTTAGAAAATTATTTAAAAATGGAGGGATAGAAGTTGAATACGAACACTATAAAAATGCTTGAATATGACAAAATAAAAGATATATTAATGGAATATGCTTTATCAGAAGAAGGTAAGGGTTTAGTTAAAAAACTAGAACCGTCAATAGATATAGAGATTATCAAAACCTGGCTTGAAGAAACGACAGAAGCAAAAAAACTATTAGAAAGCAATTTTAGAGCACCTCTTCACAGTCTAACAGGGATTGGCAAGATAATGGAAAAATTGGATATCGACTATACATTAAATCCTGAAGAGATGGCGATTATACTTGATTTTGCAAGAAATGCTAATAGAATGAAGAACTTTATGAAGACTAAGACTTTAATTGCACCAAGGATATGTACCTATGCAATGTCTATTGATGAGCTTGAGGATGTAAGGGAGGAAATAGATAAATGCATTAGAAATGGCCGAGTGGATGATAAGGCTTCTCCTCAGCTGGCTAAGATAAGGAAAAGAATAGGAATATTAGAGGATAGAATTAAAGCAAAGTTCCAAAGTATATTAAATTCTCCGGCCTATAGTAAATATATACAAGATAACCTTATAGGCTTTAAAGAAGGAAGGTATGTAATACCTATAAAAAGAGAATATAGAAAAAATATAAATGGAAGAGTTGTAGAAACCTCGGGCTCAGGGTCGACTGTTTTTATAGAGCCTGAAGCTGTAGGAAGAATACAACAAGAGCTTAGTTTACTAAAGGCTGAAGAGCACAATGAAGAATATAAAATATTAGCCTATTTAACCAACTTAATAATGGGATACAATAGAGAACTTAAGATCAATATTGAAACCATGTCCTATTACGATTTTATATTTGCCAAGGCCAAATATAGTAAAACCATAGGAGGGAACACAGCTAAACTTAACACAAGAAAATATATAAATATAAGAGTAGCAAAGCATCCTCTAATCGGTGAGAGTGCTGTACCTCTAAACTTTATTATAGGGGATAAATACAGAAGCTTAGTAATTACAGGGCCAAATACAGGTGGGAAAACAGTAGCACTAAAGACCGTTGGGTTATTAACCATGATGGTTCAGTCCGGAATGCATGTTCCAATAGAGACAAATGGAGAATTTGCAATATTCAATGATATACTGGTTGACATAGGCGATGGGCAGAGTATAGAGCAAAACCTAAGCACCTTCTCTTCTCATATCAGCAATATAATAGGGATTGTAGAGTGTGCCGATGATAATTCATTAATAATACTAGATGAACTAGGAGCGGGAACCGATCCAACTGAGGGAATGGGTCTTGCAACTTCACTACTTGAGGAAATCCATAGAAAGGGGTCTACAATCATGGCTACCACCCACTATAGTGAGATTAAAGAATTTGCTAACAATAATGATGGTTTTGAGAATGGGTGTATGGAATTTGATCTAGAGACATTAAAACCCCTATACAGACTGAAAATAGGTAAGTCTGGAGATAGCAATGGATTTAATATAGCCCTTAGACTAGGAATGGATAAGAGAATTATAGAAAGAGCCCATGAGATATCCTATAAGGAAAATAAAGATTATAGCGAGGTTTATAAAAGACTTAGTGAGATAAAGGAAGTAAAGAATATTGAAGTAACAGAGCACCATGAAAAGCAGCTTGAAAAGCTAAAAAGAACTAAAATTAATAAGAAGAAATTAACAAAAGAAAAGGTTGTTTCTAAGTTCAATATTGGAGATAGGGTATATATCAGCAGCCTAGATGACTACGGAATAGTGTATTCCCTAGAGGATGGTAAGGGTGACGTTGGTGTAATGGTTAAGAAGAAGAAATTAAAGGTAAACAAAAAGAGACTATCTCTCCATATAGAAGCTGAGAATCTATACCCAGAGAATTATGACTTAGATATTGTTTTTGAAACTAAGGAAAATAGAAAGAAAAAGAAGCTTATGAATAAGAAATATGTTAAGGGACTTCAGATAGAAGTAGAAAATAATTAAAGGGGTTGATAACTGTGGAGTACAGAATATTATTAAGGGACGAGATAGAAGGTCTTAGAGATATAGACAGAAGTGAAGAAATAGAGAAATCCTATTATTTAGAGGATGGAAAGCTGAAGCTTAAAAAAGATTCCTGTATTGTAAAGGGATGGCATCCTCAAGAGTTAGAATGTCTCATAAATCGTCTTTATGACCTATATGACAATGGAGGGTCAATATACGGTAGTTTTGATGGTCAAAATATAGTTGGAATGGTAGCCTTAGATAGTGAACGTATTGGAAAAAACAAAGATCAGCTTAAGCTTGATATACTTTATATAAGCAGTAAATATAGGAAAAAGGGTATAGGTAGAAAGCTGGTTGAATGTGTGAAAAACAGAGCAAAGGAAATTGGGGTATCAAAACTATATGTTTCAGCAACTCCAACTCAAGGAACCGTAGATTTTTATATGGGAGTAGGTTGCGAATTAGCATCAGAAATCAATGAAAAGCTGTTCAAGTTGGAGCCTGAGGATATACATTTAGAATTAGAAATATAATGATTATATGCTGATTTACATGGAATTTAAGAGTAACTAATAAATTACTAAGAAGACTATCCCGGTATTAAGGGGTAGTTTTTTTAGTAAGAGGATTTGTAAAGGTAAAATTAAATGTTTAGCTATACCCTCTGGGGGTATATTGATAATAATAAAAAATTAATCAGAAATTCTAAGGTATATGAAGGTAGAAGTTGACGATGGATCATAGTAGATATGTGAGATTTTTTCCAATGAAATCGGGAATAATATTAAAATAGTAAAGAAAAGAGGGATTATATTATGATATCAAAATCACTGAAATTTATAAAGAAGAATCTATCATATTTAATTGTGGTATTTATAGCCTTGGGCTTGCTTTACGGATACTTTTCTAAGCCATCATATTTAAAAAACTATGTTTCAGCAGTATTATTTCTAATGATCTATCCTATGATGATAAATCTGAAGGTTACAGATGTATTCAAAAGTTTTAACAATATAAAGCCACTATTGCTTAGTGTAATTATAAACTTTATTATAGCTCCCATAGCAGCCTTTATTTTAGGAAAAATGTTCTTTAGTAATGAACCTATGCTACTTGTAGGTATGATCTTAATAGGATTAATACCGACAAGTGGAATGACGGCTTCGTGGACTGGATTGGCAAAGGGGAATTTACAGCTATCGCTAGTTATGATTTCTGTAAATCTATTATTATCAATATTTATGATACCAATCTATCTTAAGCTCTTTTTAGGTCAGATAGTTACTATAAAGACGATAGTAATATTAAAGAGTTTATTGAAGGTTGTAATAGTGCCACTAATTCTAGGGGATTTAACTAGAAGGCTGATAATTAAAGGTTTTGGTATGGAGAAATATAAAGAGATTAAACCAAACTTTAGTGGTATAAGTTCATTGGGTGTATTGATGATAGTTTTCATAGCAATGGCACTGAAGAGTAAAACAATCATAGGAAGACTTGATCTAGTTTTTATGTCAATAATACCACTAGTCATACTATATATATTAATAATAGCGATATCACATTTAGTAGGAAATAAAACTCTAAATTATGAAGATCGGACTGCATTAGTTTATGCCACTACTATGAGAAATCTAACAATAGCTTTAGGCCTATCCCTTAGTTCCTTCGGGGAAAGCTTAGCAGTTTTCTTGATAGCTATAGGATATATTGTTCAACTTCCAATAGCAGCATTTTATATGAAGCTTACAGCTCGAGCTGAGAAATAGAGAAGCAATTAACTTTGACAGGAGTATATACTCCTGAGGCTGTTAACAAACCCGAATTCCTTCGTTGCTGCTTCAACCAAGAACCCTTACGTATGTCTATATACGCTGCGGTCTCTTGGTTCCAGCGCGCCTTGGACTTCAGGTTTCTTAACAGCCTGTCATCTTGTTAACTTTGTTAACAATCTGAGGAGTATATACTCCTGTTTTTTTTGAGGTCATTTTTAGGAGAAAAATCTGACCAAAATGTGGAGACTGGATATCCCTGAGTTTTTATTATGAATATTCAAAGATTTATAAATGAGGAAGGATTTCATATTGAATTGTCGAATATAATCTTGAATAAAGATTATATATACGTGTATACGTGCTTTTAGAAGGTGTGAGAATAGATGTTGAAATTATCCTTAATAGAACTTTTTCTAAGACTGATTCCAGAGGGCTTTATATTAGCTTTATCGATTTATGCATTTTCAAATACGGAAATTAATGTAAAGAGATATATAATATCTGGAATCATACTTACAGTAAACCCTTATTTTATAAGAATGCTGCCAATAAATTTTGGAGTTCACACTATATTACTTATTATGTGTTATATTTTAGTAGCAGCTAATATTAACGGGCTTGAAATATTGAAAGCAATAAAATCTGGATTAATTGCATATATCGTATTGTCAGTCTGTGAGTTTGCTAATCTGTTTTTTGTTTCGAATGTACTGAATATTTCTGTTGAAAAGGTTGTTGAAAATATTGCTTTGAAGATGTTATTGGGATTGCCTTCACTTATACTATTTTTAATAATCGTATTTTATTTCTATAAAAAAACAGAGGAAAACAAAAATGTCTAGGATAGAAAGCTTATCAAATAATATTGCACTGAAAATCGCCAAGATACTAGAGCTAGATGAAGATAGACAAGAGATTATTGCCTACGGAGCCTTTAGTCTGATACAAACCATCTGGTCAATAGGATTAGTAATGGCATTTGGACTATTATTTAAAGTCTTTTGGGAGGCAGTTATAATCTCATTTGCTGGAGCTCTACTCAGGAAATATTCAGGAGGAGCCCATGCTACATCCCCTAGCAGGTGCGCAGTTATTGGTGTGATTATATCGGTAGGTCCTGCATTGATATTGGACAAGATATCAATATATACAAGTCCGATATATATTATAATATATGCCCTTCTAACCTTGGCTTTTACCTATTATATAATTTATAGATATAGCCCTGTAGATACTCCTAATAAGCCAATTACAAAGGATGAGACTAAGAAACGTTTGAGAAAATCAGCTTTTAAGATGATTCATTTTTACTTTATAGTAATTACTATTTTGTTCATATGTTACTCAAAAGAAAAGAGTTATATCTATTTAAAATTTATCGTATCCATATGTACGGGTATGTTGTGGCAGGATATGACTTTGATTTCACTAGGTCACTATATAGTATCTAAATTAGATGCTATATTAGGCTCAGAGTATTCATAGAAAATTTAAAACTTTACAGTGTTATTTTGCTTCTAAGGCATTCATCAAACTTTTGATGTACTGCCATAGTATGCCTTTGTACTTGATAAATACCTTAGAAGTCAAATACTCTAAATATTTTCAAACTTTCTATGAATAATCTGATTTAAAGAATTTTTTTTCTTTAGCGGGAGGTGAGAAAGTATGAAAAAGAGAATGCTTATGTTTGTAGCTGCATTTGGCGCTTCGGTTTTAACTTTCTTTGCTACAGCTACTTCAGCATCAGCATGTTGGTGGGGTAACTATCAACCTAAAGAACCAAAAGCACTTCAGGAGAAGTAAATTGAAGCTGCATCATAAAAGGATTTTATGAGTTTTAGCCCAAGGGTGTTTCAGAATGAATGGATTTCAAGTAATGCAGAAATCCATCATTGTGAGACACCACTATTAAAAATTAACTTACTATAGAAATCGCAATAAATCTTCTACATTTCGATTTCTCAAATTTCCTAGAACCTGAGAAACCAAAATCTAGATTTATAATTGAGTTCTATATAATAAGATAGGTGTTGAAAATGATCAATTTTGAGAATAATAGAAGAAAAAAAGTTAGAGAAATAGTTTTGGTTGTTAAATTAATATCATTGTTCTTTTGTGCGATTGTTTTCTTGGGTAGTAAAGGAATTGAAAATACAGAAGATCTATATACACAATTTAACTCTATTACATTAAGTATTGTTTGTATAATTTTAGCCTTAATTTATCACGTTTGGAGTGTTACTTCCCAAAAAGTGGACTATAATTTTAGCATTAAGATAAAAGATATTATTGAATCAATTTTTTTTATAATGCTATTTTCTACCTTAATAGTTTTTACTGACGGTTATACCAGCCAATATAAGATACTATATTTATTTATTATTATAACGTCTACTATCCAATTCGGAAGAACCTATGGTCTTGTTATTTCATGCATTTGTTCTGGGATAGTACTAGTTTTAGACTTACTAGTGGCGCCTGGAGATATTATAAATACCTATTTTCAAACTGATCTTATTTTGGCAGGTATATTCATATTGACGGCGTGGCTTCTGGGATACTATGTAGCCACTGAAAAAAATTATAGAAACCAATTAATTGACTTAGCAAACAAGGATGAGTTGACGGGAGTCTTTAACCATAGATATTTTCAAGAGGCAATTGAAAATAAGGTGAGTGAGGCTAAAAATTCAGATAAACCCGTTTCTCTCTTATTCATAGATATAGACTATTTTAAAAAATATAACGATCTCTATGGTCACTTAGCAGGAGATATAGTGTTGGAGAAAATCGGACAGATAGTAAGTGAAGAAATAAGACCCATGGATATAGCAGCTAGGTATGGTGGCGAGGAGTTCGCAATAATTATTCCAGATACAGATGAGAAAGAAGCGCTTTCTCTTGGTGAAGGAATTAGAAGTGTGATAGAGAATACACATTTTGAGGGACAGGAAAATCTACCTAATAATAACCTGACCATTTCTGTTGGTGTATCTACATATCCAGATAAGGCAAAGAATAAAACTGAGCTCATAAATAGTGCCGATGATGCATTGTATAGAGCAAAGTTCTTTAATAAAAATAGAGTAGAATCCTATCACTCTATATTGGAAGAGCTTAAGGAGAATATTGAAGAAGAGCATATTGACCTAATAAGTTCCATAAAAACCTTAATTAGTGTGATAAATGCTAAGGATAGATATACCTATGCCCACACTGAAAGGATTGTCATTTACACACAATTAATTGCAGATAAGCTAGAGCTTTGTGAGGAAGATAGAAGAACCTTGAAATATGGGGCTTATCTACATGATATAGGAAAGATACAGATTCCTACGGAAGTACTGAACAAGAAAATGAAACTGTCCGACGAAGAATGGGGTATGATGAAAAAGCATCCTGAAAATGGAGCTGAGATAATAGAACCTGTTCAATCACTTCAAGGGGTTATACCACTGATTTTACATCATCATGAGCGTTACAATGGTACAGGGTATCCTAACAAACTAAAGGGAGAGGAAATCCCTTACTTGGCTAGAATATTAAGTGTAGTTGATAGCTTTGACGCCATGACATCAAGTAGGCCTTATAAACAAAGTATGAGTTTTGATGACGCCTTTAAGGAGCTGAAGGACTGTAGCGGAACTCAATTTGATCCAGATATAGTAAGTTACTTTATAGAGGCTATAGAAGATAATAGAGAATATCTAAATACCTTTAGATTTAAAAAGGAAGCATAGTAAGGTATATAATACTATGTTAAATTGAAAAATAGAATTGATAAGAAATTGGTAACCGACTTCAAGAGACTATCCTTTTCAGGGAAGTCTTTTTTAGCAAATTGGGATTAGCTCATATAAAAATTGGTCTTTAGGGGAGATTACTTATGAAAAATATTAAACTTATAGTACAGTATGATGGTAGCCGATACAAAGGATGGCAAAGACTTGGAGATAGTGACATGACTGTACAAGGGAAATTAGAGGATGTTCTTAGCAAAATGACAGGAGAGAAAGTTGAGATTTTTGGTTCTGGAAGAACCGATGCAGGGGTTCATGCCTTGATGCAGATGGCAAACTTTAAGACGAATTCAGAGCTTAGTAGCAAAGAAATTCTGGATTATTGCTATAGATATCTACCGGATGATATAGTTGTAAAAAAAGTGAGAAAGGCAGATGATAGATTCCATTCTAGATATTCTGTAAAGAGAAAAAGATATTTGTATAAGATATTGAACTATCAACTCCACGATCCATTCACGAGAAAATATATAACCCATATTCCAGAGAACTTAAATATAAAGGCAATGGAAAAGGCCGCTAATTACCTTGTTGGTGAACACGATTTTTCTAGTTTTACAACGGCTAAATCTAAGAAAAAATCTAGAGTAAGAACAATCTATGACATTGATATAAATAAAGAGGACAAGATAGTAGAGATAATGATTAATGGAAGTGGATTCTTACATAATATGGTAAGAATAATAGTGGGTACTTTGATAGAAGTAGGTCTTGGAAGGTTGAAGCCAGAGAAAGTATTACATATATTAAATAAAAAAGACAGAAAATTAGCAGGACCGACTGCTCCTGCTAAGGGATTGTTTTTATATGATGTAGAATACTAACTTAAAAAAGCAAGAACTGTCTCATAAGTTTTCTTATGAGTTCAGCCCTGGGGTGTTTCAGAAATTCGCCATTCTGAGACACCCCTCTTTACTGCCGTTTCTTATCCTGAGTCCTAAGAAGCCTAGGTCTTTCCTTACTCAAAGTCTCATCGCTCATAAAGTAGTTCAATAAATCCTTAAGATTCAATGGAGCAAGGGGAGCCATATAAGGTACACCAAGACTGCTATGGGAAAGTACGTTTATTGCTATTACTGTCATACCCATAACAAATCCAAACAGCCCATATACTCCTGTAACAAAAATTAATAAAAATTTTAATATTCTTATGGGATTCATTATAGTATAATCCGGTGCTACAAATGAGCACATGGTAGATAATGATACAATTATAACCATAAGAGGGCTGACGAGCCCTGCAGCAACAGCAGCTTGACCAATAACAATTGTTCCAACGATACCGATGGCTGGGCCAATCTGTTTAGGAAGTCTTATACTTGCCTCTCTAAGTATTTCTGCAATGCCCTCCATTAAAAGAGCTTCCAGTAGAGCGTTAAAGGGAACTGAGGCCCTCGAAGATGCTAAAGCTAAAATATATCCCTCGGGCAAAATATCTGGATGAAAAGCAACTGCAGCAACATATAATGACGATAGAGTTAATGTAATTGAAAAGGATAGCATCCTCAGTATTTTTGAGAACATAGCTAAGTACATACTATCGTAATGATCATCACCAGAGTCGAAGAATTCAACAAATGTTTTTGGGGTAGACAATGCAAGGTGGCTGCCCTCAACAATTATACATACTTTACCTTCTAAAATACATGCACTTGCCTTATCCGACCTTGAAACTATGCCGGCTTGGGGAAAAAGATCATAGGTATGATTTAGTAAAAACTTCTGGATATATCCTGATTCAACTATGCCATCTATATTAATATCCTCCAGCTTCTTCTTTATATCCTTCACGAACTTGGGATTTGCAATATCCTTAATATATACTACAGCAACATTGGTTTTAGTCCTCTCACCAATTATTAGCTTTTCAATCTTTAGGTTAATATCTTTTACTCTATATCGTATCAATGAGAGATTGGTGTAGAAGTTCTCAGTAAATCCATCTTTAGGGCCCCTTAAGGTATTTTCAATCTCGGGAGAGTCGGGCTCACGTTTCGATACTTTTTTAGTATTAGCAACTAAATACCTTTCTTCAGTTGAAACTATGATTACGGATCTACCATTTAAAACATAATCAATAATAGTATCTTCATCATCATCTATAGAGATATCATCCATATAAATAATTGAGGTTGAAATTCGGTCTATGGTTATTGGATCAGCACCATTATATCTCAAAATTGGTCTTATAATATCACTTGAGAACCTATCTCTGTTTACAATATGTAGGATAAACAATATATAGATATCTGTATCACATACGGTAAGTTTTCTTATATTTATTCCATAGCCCTGCTCTTGTATTTCCTCAATCTTATCAATTAATTTATTTGGTTTCTGAAATTTATCCATGGCAGCACCCTCTAATATTTTTTCTGGACATTAGGATCGGTTAAACCTAGATTTATTAATGCTGTCTCGATATTAATGTTTAGCTCAGCTGTTATATAGGCTTCCTCCCAGTTGAGTCCCTTGTAGATTTTTGGATGTTCAGCTCTGAAGTTTTTAGCAAAATGGAAGATATCGCATTTATATACTTTTTGTGACCGTTCAAAAATATCAGCAATATCCTCCTTCAGCTTTTGAGATACCATTTTTTCTAAATCCTTTTTTATACTATCATCTATTTTGCTTAAGTAATACTGATATCGTAACTCTCCTGCCACAAGCATATCTAGGTTGAATATCACTTTTCCATCTTTATATTCAGTCTTAATCTTTCTTTTCTTTACGGCTGTTCTAAGGGAATATTTGTTTTCCTCATCTCCAGGGGCAAAAAGACTTTCAGTTAAAACAGGCTTTTCGGCAAGAACATATATCAGTCCGTCAGTATCTTGATAATCAACGATACCCACTAATTTTGAATCCCTCATCACAGCAAGTCCTTTGTAACTTATTTCACCGTCTTCTAGCCCGACATAGGGAAGTAGGTAACCTACACCGTTTAACTCTAGGACGGATAGCATTTCTCCAAAATTTGAATAAACAGTCATCTTCTTTTCTCTCAAATTATTAACAAGGTCTTCTACTAGTAGGCCCACCGATGGCTCTTTTTCTTGCTTGATGTTAAAAAGTTTTCTTGGGGGTACGTCACTGACTACTATAAGGAGAGTTTTTCTATAATCATACAGTTTATTTATTCGATTTAAATAGGGTTCTATGCCGTGCCTTGCAAATCTTTCCCCGAATATTGCAACCTGTGTCGCCCCTAAGAATACTGGATACGGAAGCTTTGCATCGTAGAGTATTCTAGCTTCTTCAAAATCCTTTCCATAGGATACATTTACGTAAACATCCTTTGAGTGATCTCTTTCGTCCTCTTCGCCAGCAGGAGATGTAAGCTTTGCAAGTTCTCCTGTAAATTCTACCTTGCCATCTACAAAATCTATACCTGTAGCAAGGGTAATAGATCTTTCGTTTATATCTTTATAATCCCAACAGCTTGTTAAAAAAAGTGAGATAGAGAATATTATTAATAACTTATTTAACTTTCTTATCATACTTTTTCACCTTCGTCACTATTAATAGTAGTCCAGGAATAAAAATTCCAGTTAAAATTCCTATATAGGTTGTATAATTCAATATTTCTTCTAACTCTTGAAAGCTACTAGGCAATTGAGATATTATGAAAGACAAAGTGAATATTATGGCTGCGAGAAGGTTAAAGTTAGCCTTCTTAAAAAGCTTATTCACAAGATAAACTGTACCATACCCTAATACTGCAAGGGTACAATATATAGACATTATCCATACTACTAACATGAGACCATCAAGTCTTCTAAGAAATTGCAACCATCGGATATCTACCCTTCTTACCGTAGCCAATAGGGAGTCTTTAAAATGTATAATACTCTCCACGCCCATTACAGAAATACAGGATTCCACTGCAAAAATGTATAAAAAACCTATAAATAACATCATAAAAGCTGCATACTTGAAGACTCTCTTATTATTTTGTTTTCTGCTAAAGGGAATGACCGTTAATATCTCCATACCCATGAAGGGGAGAGTAGTTACCAATGAAGCTTTTAAATACGTTGAAATATTGCTGACTTCAAATAACGGCCTTATATTTAATAAGTTGCCCTGTGTAGATATGAGAAAAAATACTATTATATAGGTCAGTATGATGATAATTCCGTAGATTTCACAAATCCTTGCAATAACCTTTAGCCTTTTAATTACAGCATATAAAACGACTAATAGAATGGTGGAACATAGGGCCCAAGAGGGTGTCTTAATTAGTACAGTTAGCCTGATTATTTCACTGCTGCTTCGGGTTATCATCGTAAAAAAAATAAAGAACTCAATCGTGTATATAATAACGAATACTGTAGTTAGGAATTTACCAACTAACAGTTCGCTGTATTCATATAAAGTCTTATTCTCATGGATATACCCTAAATAAAGAATTATATATGTAATCATAATAGCGAAAAATGTACTAATCATGAGGGCGATCCAGGCACCGGTACCAGCATTTTCTGCAACATTCTTCGGTAGTCCCATAACGCCATATCCTACAATAAAGCCAAAAAGAATAAAGGCCACCTGTTTATTGGTCAAAGTCTCATTCATCGTATTTTCGTCACTCCCTATAAAACTAGTATCTTCATTTATTGTTAAATCATTCATATAGAGTTGATATAGAAAACTTAATTTATAGACATCCAAATACTCAAGGCCTCTAAGAGTTTTGGAGGTTTGTAAATTAATAGTTCTTATAAGTTTTAAATTTTATTACTAGATATTACTTTTGAATTACAAGTTGTTTACAAAGGGAATTTTTTCAAATTATTGTAATAAAATCTTTTTAAAGACATCCCTAAAGGATTAAAACTATCGCATATTATGGAAGAGTCTAAATAAAGGAGGAAAAAATATGAAAAAGATTGTATCCTTTGTATTAGTAATGACATTCGTGATTACAACAAGTTTTTCAGTATCATTTGCTGATCCTTGGAAGCATGGAAGTGGAAAAAAATTGCCACCAGGATTAAAAAAGAAAGGGCACTTACCACCTGGTATTGCAAAAAAATTCAATGATATTGATGATTACGTATGGGCTGAAGATGCTATAGAGAAAATGGTTGAAAAAGGAGTTATAAAAGGTATTGGAGAAGGGTTATTTGCACCCAAAAGAGAGGTAACTAAATTGGAAGCAATAGTTATGGCACTCAGAGTAATGGGAGAAGAAGATGAGGCAAGAGAGTATCAAGTAAAGATTAAACAAGGCAAAAGAAAACTGGAGATTAAAGACCGTCTACAAGAGTGGGCATACGGCTATGTTGCATTGGCAGAGGAAAAAGGAATCTTGGATGAAGCTGATATATTATACTTTAAACTAAATGAACCAGCTAAGCGTCATGAGGTAGCAAAATATATTGTAAGAGCTTTGGGATATGAAGATGAAGCACAAGATCATATGGATGAAGACCTTGATTATAAAGATGCATCATTTATACCACAGGGTTCAGTTGGATATATATATATTGCCAATAAGGAAAAAATAATACAGGGATATGAAGATGAAACCTTCAGACCATTAAATACAGTAACTAGAGCAGAAATGGCAGTGATGGTAGATAGAGTAGATGATGAAATCGATGAAGATGAGCTTAAAGAGTATGAAGGTGAAGTAGAAGATATAGATAACGATTATGATTGGATTAAAATAGATATAGGAAGTAGGGATAAGAAGTTTGATATAACAAGTAAAACAGAAGTAGTATTTGAAGATGATATAGAGGGAGATATAGAAGACATAGAAGTAGGAGACGAAGTCCAAATAAAAGTAGACGAAGATGATGAGGCGATATACATTGAAGTAGATAGAGAATTATATGATGAATATGAAGGTGAAGTAGAAGATATAGATAACGATTATGATTGGATTGAAATAGATATAGGAAGTAAGGATAAGAAGTTTGATATAACAAGTAAAACAGAAGTAGTATTTGAAGATGATATAGAGGGAGATATAGAAGACATAGAAGTAGGGGACGAAGTCCAAATAAAAGTAGACGAAGATGATGAGGCGATATACATTGAAGTAGATAGAGAATTATATGATGAATATGAAGGTGAAGTAGAAGATATAGATAACGATTATGATTGGATTGAAATAGATATAGGAAGTAAAGATAAGAAGTTTGATATAACAAGTAAAACAGAAGTAGTATTTGAAGATGATATAGAGGGAGATATAGAAGACATAGAGGTAGGAGACGAAGTCCAAATAAAAGTAAACGAAGATGATGAAGTGATACATATTGAAGTGGATAGAGAATTATATGATGAATACAAAGGATTTTTTATAGAAATAGACGATGAAGAAATGTCTATCCTCGTATCTCAAAAAATTATCAAATTTGAGATTGATTCAGACGTAAAGATTAAATTCAAGAACAAAGAAGGGGATTTGGAGGATTTAATAGTTGGAGATGTGGTAAAAGTTTTTACTGAGAGAGATGAGGATGAAATTATGTTAATTGAAGTTGATAGAAATTTATAGTACTAGAGCTAGCGAAGATGTATGAAGATGATTTGTAAAACCACTGGAAAATCCAGTGGTTTTTTGTGATGATTTTTTTCTTCGCTTTACTATAAAAGTAGAATCCTCATTTGCCGTAAAATGATTCATATAGCAAAACTTAATTTATATTGTAATAAAATTTTCAAAAGGGTCCCCAAAAATTCTAATAGTAGTCGTAATCTATATAGAACGAGTTAAGAGAGCTACAAGTAAAGAATTTGTTGTATAGAGATTCCAGTCAAAACTTTAATTTATACACATCAAAAATCCCCAGAAACGTCGGATATTTTGATATGTATAAATTAAGATTTACTTGGAACTCTCTATAGGGATTCAAGTAGAGACTTTAATTTATACATATCCAAAACTCCCAGAAACGCTGAGTATTTGTACATGTATAAATTAAGTTCTACTATATGAACCCTATATAGTCGACATCAAGGAAGAATACAAGGGAGGACAAAAATGAAGAGAATAGTAAGTTTTATGGTAGCAGTATTATTAATTGCATCGGTATCTATGACGGATACTTATGCCATGGGGAAGAATTATAAACACTTTTATAAAAAATCGGGCAATAAGAAAGGGAATACGTCAGTAGTATTTGTAAAACAGTTTTATGATATTGATGGCTATGATTGGGCTGAAAGAGCCATAGAAAAAATGGCTATAAAGGGTGTTATAAAAGGGAATGGCAATGGAAATTTTGCACCGAAAAGAGCGGTTACTAAGCTTGAATCAATAATTATGGCACTAAGAGTTATGGGTTATGAAGACCTAGCTAAGGTTAACTTAGATAGAGTTAGAAGAGGAACTAAGAAGTTAAAAAATAAGAATAGAATTGAAGAATGGGCCTATGGATATATTGTAGTAGCCTTAGAGAAAGGAATACTAGACGAAGTCGATCTTATAGAGATGAACTTAAAGGCACCGGCTCAGAGACATGAGGTTGCTAAGTACATAATAAGAGCCTTAGGATATGAAGATGAAGCACAGGAGTATATGAAAAAAGAGCTAAGATTTATTGATGCAGGAGCGGTACCTCTTGGTTCAGTAGGTTATGTATATCTTGCTGATAAAAAGGGTATTATTTCCGGTTATCCAGATAAGACATTTAGACCTAGTAGAGCTGTAACAAGGGCTGAAATGGCAGTTTTGATTGCTAGATTAGACGATAAGGTAGATAGTGATATCGACGAGAATGAAGAGTTTGCAGAAATAGTTAAGATTAAAGGAGATGAACTTTCTTTAAAGGTAGATAATAAGATTAAAACCTATGAAATTTTAGAGAATACTCCTGTTTATACTGAAGATGGCAAATACGTTTCTACAGATGAGCTTTCGGTAGGAATGAAAGTAAAAATACAACTTAATGATAAGAAGACAATAATATTTATTGAAATCAAGGAATATGAAGAGGAAGTTATCCTTGATATATATGAAGGAGAAGTAGAGGAAATAGAGGATGATGAAATAACAATTAAAGTAAATAAGATACAAATGACCTTTGATATAGAAGACGATGTAGAAGTTGAATTTAAGAACAGAGATGGCAGTTTAGAAGATATAGAAGAAGGAGACGAAGTTAAAGTAAGATTAAATGAAGATGAAGAGATAGAGTATATAAAGGTATACAGAGATTTAGAGGAAAGTGAATATGAAGGTGAAGTAGAGGAAATAGAGGATGATGAGATAACAATTAAGGTAAATAAAGTAGAAATGGCCTTTGAAATAGAAAATGATGTGGAAGTAGAGTTTAAAAATAGAGAAGGTAGTGTAAAGGATATAGAAGAAGGCGATGAGGTTAAAGTAAGGTTAAACGAAGATGAAGAGATAGAGTATATAAAGGTATACAGAGATTTAGAGGAAAGTGAGTATGAAGGAGAAGTAGAGGAAATAGAGGATGATGAGATAACAATTAAGGTAAATAAAGTGGAAATGACCTTTGAAATGGAAAATGATGTGGAAGTAGAGTTTAAAAATAGAGAAGGTAGTGTAAAGGATATAGAAGAAGGAGATGAGGTTAAAGTAAGATTAAATGAAGATGAAGAGATAGAGTATATAAAGGTATACAGAGATTTAGAGGAAAGTGAGTATGAAGGAGAAGTAGAGGAAATAGAGGATGATGAAATAACTATTAAAGTAAATAAAATAGAGATGACCTTTGAAATAGAAGATGATGTGAAGGTAGAGTTTAAAAATGGAAAAGGTAGTATAGATGATATAAAAGAAGGCGATGAGGTTAAAGTAAGAGTTGATGATGAAGAAGTTGAATATATAAAGGTATACAGAGAATTAGATTATGATGTTTATGAAGGTCTTTTTATAGAGTTTGATGATGATAAGTTACTAATGAGTACATCAAAAGAGGTTGTAAAGTTTGAAGTGGATTCAGATGTACAGGTGATATTTGAAGATAAAGAAGGAGATATAGAAGATTTAACAGTAGGCGATGAAATCAAGGTAATTGTTGATGAAGATGACGATGATGAGGTTAAGTGGATTGAAGTAGATAGAGATAAATAGATATAGAGAAAAGTTAATATATAAACTAACAATCCTAAGATATTGAATTATTTTCAACCACTGGAAAAATCCAGTGGTTTTTTGTATGCATCAAATAAATTATAATTTATTTATGAGGTTTAAGTACCCTAAAATATTAATTTGCTACGTATATCTATGTTGTAAAAGGTGGTGAGAGATTGGGCCCATTTCTAAAAATGTTTAAACGAAAAAAAATAAATATTGAAGATAGACTTAAAAAGATTAAGAGCGGAGATAAAGAAGAGAGAGAGAATCTTATTAAGGAATATACACCTTTTATAATAAAGAGTATAACGAAGGTAACAAATAGATATATCGAAATAGAAAACAATGATGAATTCAGTATTGGTCTAGAAGCATTTAATGAGGCCATTAATAAGTATGAATTTGAAAAGGGGAATTTCATTAAATATGCAGAAATAGTTATTAGAAACAGAATAATAGATTTTCACAGAAAAACAAAGAGGTTAAAAAACACAATATCAATAGATAGGGATAGTCCAGTAGAGGGCAATGTAATAGAGATGCTAAAAGAGAATGACTTTACAGACAAGTATGATATGAAGGATCAGATATATAGGCTGCAAACTCTATTGACGGAGTTTAATATCACCTTTAGTGAACTTGTTAATGAATCACCAAAACACATTGATACTAGACTAAACTCTATTAATATTGCAAAGAACATTGTGAAGAATGGAGATATAAAAGAGGATTTGATTAGAAAAAAGGTTTTACCGGCTAAAAAAATTATGGAGAGAATAGGCGTAAGTAAGAAGGTTTTAAAAGGAAATAGAAAGTTCATTATTGCTACTGTGTTAATACTTGATAGTGATTTAGATTTATTAATAGATTATATCTGTCAAGTAGAGGGGGGGATGAAACATGGTGCATAAGGGTTTGGTAATGGAGTACACAAAGGATTACATAATAGTTCTTACCGATGATGCTAATTATATAAAGCTAAAGAATAAGGGAAAGATAGATGTAGGAAAAAAGATAATGTTTATAGAAGAGGACATTATTAAAGAAAAGAATAAGTATGTACGTCCATTTATAGGTGTTGTAGCGGCTGTTATTATGTTAATGACCATTATAATAGGTCAATTTGGTACTAATTTGATAGATAGTTCTAAAGCCTATGCTATAGTGAGCCTTGATATAAATCCAAGCCTAGAATTCCAAATAGATAAAAAAGAGATTGTAAGGAAGGTTAAATCCTTAAATAAGGATGGCGAGGAACTTATAGATGATAGTATGATAGGAATGAAGATTGAGGATGCAATCACCATAAGTATAAAAAAAGCTTTAAATAAGAATTATTTAAACGGTAAAAACAATATTGTATTAGTTTCAGATGTGATAATAGATGATAACCCCCAGAACCCTACTGTAATTGAAAAGAAGATTTTTAAAAAAGTTAATGAAGATAATGAGCTAGAAAATATAGATGTCATATACGTAGATTCAGATAAGGAAGACTTAGAAAAAGCAAGGGAAAATCAAGTTTCTGTTGGGAAATATAAGGTCTATGAAATTGTTTCAAAGAATAATCCGGGTGTAAAAATTAATGATATAAAAGAGAAAAAGGTTAGTGAAATAGTTAAAGAGAACAAGGAACTAACCAATGCTAAAAAAGTTAAGACTAAGAAAAAAGATGATAAGACTAAAAAGCAGAAAAATAAAGAAAAAAATCAAAAGAAAAAATCTAAGAAGGAAAATATTGAGAAACAAAAAAACAAAAAGGAAAGTAATTTAAAAAAGAAAAGAGATAAAAAAATTGCAAAGCAGAAAAAGCTGAAAGAAAAACGAGAGGCTGAAAAACGAAAAAAGAAAAAAGCTAAGGATAAAAATGACCTAAAGAAGGCTAAAGAGAAAAAGAAAAAGAATGACGAGATTCTTAAGAAGAATCAAGATAATGAAGAAGATAGTAAAAATAATAAAAAGATTAAACCAAAAGAGAAAAAGACTAAAAAAGAAAAACAAAAGAAGGACAATAAGAAAAACAAGGGTAATAAAGACAAGGATGATTAGCATAAGTATATTGCCTTAATATGTGCCATGAAAAAGCCGCCTGATCAAATGATTATATGATTAGGCGGCTGATTTATTCATAGAATGAATAGAATCGGAAGTAGCTATATCAACATTAAGGGTGATTTTCATATGATATATATTTAGCTCAAGCGTTTAATTATATGTTTTCTCTCAAGTAACAAAGTAAAAAAACTGTTGTAGGGAGCTACCGGATTTCTATTCAGTAGAAAAAATGAAGCCTTAACTCCTTGTTACTAAGAGTATATGAAATAGCAATTAATATGTTACATATAAATAAAATTATTTTATCTTAGATTATTTTATACACTTAATTCAAATAACAGGAATATTATAAACTAATGATGCAATTGTATAATAAATAAGGTATATTTCTAGAGCGGTTAAGACTATATGTATTAAGAGTTTTTTAGATTGTAATTATGCAATTTGCTCTAGTTATTATTATTTAGGGGGAAAAAAGATTTATGAAGAAGATAAATCAAAAAATTGATACAACATTAGATTTAGCTTTGCAACTCCCCGAAGAAAGAAAACAGAGAAGTGGATATCTTAAAACTGGATTTGAGACGCTAACAGATACTTGGGAGGTAATAGTAAAGTATACAGGTAAAAATATAAAAAAGATAGCAGAGGAGCTAGATGCAAGTCTAGAGATTCTTAGCGACAGATTTGCAATATTGACAATTGAGGAAGAAAAGATATATCTATTATCTCAATATAAAGAAATAGAATATATTGAAAAACCCAGAAGATTGATTAATTCAATAAATACAGTAAGAAGATATAGTCTGGATGACTTACAAAGGAACTATGCAAATGATTTACGTGGAGAAGGGGTGCTAATTGGAATAATTGATTCTGGAGTAGATTACAGCAACTTAGACTTTATGAATGAAGATGGAACAACGAGGATAATAAGCATATGGGACCAATCCGTTGTGGAAGGCGAGCCTCCAAAGGGATTTAACAAGGGCACAGAATGGAGTAGAAAAGAAATTAATGAGGCTTTAAAAAACATAGATGGAGACGAAGATCTATCGGCGATACATCATGTAGATGCACTAGGACATGGAACATGTATAGCAGAGATAGCAGCAGGTAATGGAAAATCAAGTGGAGAAAATTATTCGGGAGTAGCTCCGAAGACAGAACTTATAGTTGTTAAGTTAGGTGCCCGAGGAGGAGAAGGATTCTCGAGGACCACTGAATTTATGCGTGCTATGAGATATATAGTAGATAAAGCTAAGAAACTAAAAAAACCCATTGTAATAAATGGAAGTTATGGAACAAATGAAGGAGCTCATGATGGCAACTCTCTATTTGAAAGTTTTATAGATGAAATCTTGGACGAATGGAAAGTGACGATGGTAGTGGCTGCTGGAAATGAAGGTAATGCAGGTCATCACTTCGGAGGGAAAATAGAAAAGGACGAAGAAAAAGAAATCGAGTTAGAGGTAGGCAAAGAGGAGAGAGTAATTACATTAGAGATATGGAAGAGCTTCCATGACATACTATATTTTGAACTCATATCGCCCTATGGACATTCTAGTGGCAGGATGAGAACTGATGAAGACCTATATAAAATTGACTTGGACAATTTGGAATGCTATGTATGCTTCAATGAGCCAAATCAATATGATAAGAGTCAACAGGGATATATTCTA
This sequence comes from Wukongibacter baidiensis, assembly GCF_050888315.1. Lineage (NCBI taxonomy): Bacteria > Bacillati > Bacillota > Clostridia > Peptostreptococcales > Caminicellaceae > Wukongibacter > Wukongibacter baidiensis. Next base: position 3,210,949 of record NZ_CP138202.1, on the reverse strand, counting down.
ATTCTACCCAAGAAGGATACTATTAAGGATGGGATATGGAAACTAAGAATCTACGGTGAAAATGTAGTAGATGGAAATCTAGATATTTGGTTACCTATGTCAGAGGTGGTAGGTGAGGAAACTAGATTTCTTAAGCCTGAGATAAACGGTACAGTAAAGGTTCCAGGAACAGCTTCTAAGGTAATTACGGTTGGCAGTTATGATCCTCTAACCGATAGCGTTTGTGATTTTTCAGGGAAAGGAAATCTAAAACTTGAGGATAGCATAAAGCCCGAATTGGTTGCCCCATATAAAAATATAATCAAGCCCATCGACAAAATTGATAATGGTAGTTTAGTTGGTACAGGGATATCAGCAGCCTATGTAACTGGAGCGGCAGCACTCTTAATGGAGTGGGGAATAGTAAAAGGAAATGATCCAGACCTGTATGGGGAAAAAGTAAAAACATATCTTACTAAAGGAGCCATGAGGAAAAATAGAAATATAGAATTCCCTAATAGAGTATGGGGATTTGGTAGCCTATGGATAGAAAATAGTATAGCCATGGCAGAGGGTGGAGGATTTAGAAGTTATAATGAGACCAAAGTAGATAATGAACATATAAATGAAAGGATAGTGAAGGTTTTAGGAGTTCATCCTAGACTTATGAATCCTGTCTTTTTATCGTATCTTCCTAAGATTTACAAAAAATATAAATATAGAGATTAAATCCCGGTTAGAGATAAAAACTCATACTAAAACTGAAAAAACTAGATTTAATAATTTAAAACGGGATTATTTTAGGATAATATTTTTTAACTAATCTTTATTGGTGAATTGTTGAATTGATGAATCTGTAAAATGGTGAATCAGCCCATTTATGAATAATGCATAGTGAATGTTGAAAATATTGGCCCGAAATGATTGGTGGGAAATTATCATTCTCTATCATTTTTTAGAGAGCACCATAATCTAATCAGCTCAGAATCTTTATTGTGTAGCTCCATAGTTCCGCTACCGAACCAATCCACACTTCTAAAAAATTAAATTCTAGCTAGTTTCAGTTTTAGTATCAATTTTTATAGGATATAGGTATTAAAACAGTTTTGACGAATTGAGTAAGGCAAGGAACGGGTATAAACCGTTCCTTGTCATTAAAGCTTAGAACCAACAAAATAACCCTAATCTTTCTTATTAGACTTATGTTTTTTAAACTTCTCCACTAAGTCTTCTAGAGAATCATGAATATTGTATTCCATTTCAAAGGCAATGGATTTTTTTAACATGGCCTTGTCTATAGCTTCTGACAAAAGATCAGCTTTGTTTAGAGTCTTTTTATACAAATTCTTTACTATATTTCTATCATAATTTATTTTTTTAATAACCTTAATTTCATAGCGGTATTGGCTTTGATTACCTTCGTTATTTATTAGATATCCAATCCCATCCTTTATGTATTCTTCACTTCGATTCAGTGTGAGATCTTCTAGGGGTGACATTGCAAAGCCGCGGAGGTTTTTATTATATTCAATTGCTGTATCTAATGGAAGCTGTTCCCCATTCTCTGTCCAATCTACTAAGGTTTTGGCCTTTGCACTATTTATGGCCATTGAAAGTTCCATTTTTTTATTAATTAATGAGTCGATTAAATAGAGTGCATCCTCGAGGCTAATATCAAGATCACTCTTTTCTTCAATCAACTTTATTTCATCACTTTCATTCTTTAGAACCTTGCTTTTCAAATGCTCTTCTCTTGTATTATAAATCAAAGTATCATTAATGAAAAAATTCTTTAACAAATCAATATTCTTCTGCAAAAAATTTGCGTATCTACCGGCTTCCTTGATATTTAACATCAATAATTCCTCCAATCACAAATTCTGGAACAATATAATTATAAATTAAAATAATGAAAAGTACAGCATAGTAACATATATGTAAATATCTTGTAATAATGTAGTAAAATTTCATTTGTAAATGGACACTGATGTACATTCATTTTTTCATGAATGGTAGAATTGAAAATGGTATAATATATCCATAGATTAAATAACCCTAAAAAAGGATGGTTACCATGAAGAGGATAGATGAAAGAGATACGATGTTTGCTAGAATGAGCTATCAGAAAGACTCGGAGCAATATGATGACTACTATAAAAGAAACCCCGACAAGAAAGAGGGAGACGATGAATTAAGGGCCCTTCCAAATATATGCGGAGAAGGAACAGCTACCTTCCACCCTTTACATTCCCCCTTTGCCGATGCAGGATTTAGATTTTTAGGAGACATAAAGAAATATGTAGAGGGAGAAGTCAATCCAAATAGGGTAGAGATAGAGGCCGAGGAAATAACAAAAAAGATAAAAAAATTCTCAAAGTATTTAGGAGCAAAGCTTGTAGGTGTAACTAAAATGGAGGATTATCATTTCTATACCCATAGAGGAAGAAATCCAGAAACCTATGGTGAAAAGATAGATAAGTTTCCGAAATACGGTATAGTTTTTGCCGTGGAGATGGATAAGGAAATGATAAACAGAGCGCCTCAATGTGAGGAAGTATTAGCCGTTACAAAGGGGTATGTAGATGCCGCTATAATAGGTATGTGGCTGAGCTATTACATCAGAGAATTAGGATACGATGCACGAAATCATATGGATGGAAACTACTTAGTAGTTGCCCCTTTAGTTGCTCAAGATGCCGGTCTTGGAGAAATAGGGAGAAATGGAATACTGATAACTAAAGAATATGGACAAAGAGTTAGATTAGGTGTAGTTACTACTGATATGCCTTTAATCCCCGATGAAAGAAATGACTTTGGAATCAAAGAGTTTTGCAAGGTGTGTAACAAATGCCCAAAGACCTGTCCAGGTAAAGCTATATCCCGTGATGATATGGAGCTTATTGATGGCGTTATGAGATGGAAAATAAATCAAGAGCAGTGCTATGCTGTATGGAGAAGATTAGGTACTGACTGCGGAGTATGCTTGTCAACATGTCCATTTAGTCAAGGTGTTTCTATGGAGCTAATAGATGAAATGAAGGACTCTAAAGAAGCCATGGAAAAGATACTGAAGGAATATGAAGAAAAATATGGAATCAGACCATATACTAGAGAGCCTTTAGATCTATTGAAATAGTAAATATAGGGTTTGTTAGTATAATATAGCTTTTACTAAAAACCCTATATTATAGAGATATGATTATTTATATCATGGAGGATACTATGAAGAAATCCTATACCATATTAATATTAGTCCTTATAATTCTATTGTTTAATAATTTTTATGCAACGGCAATAGACGTTGAGGGTACATATAAAACCATTGCAATTGCTGGAGATGATGCCCTTCCACCCTTTGAATATATAGATGAAAAGGGGATTTATAAAGGATTCAATGTAGACATAATGAGAGCGATCTCTATTGAAGAGGGTATTGAGATAGAGATAATACCTATGACTTGGTATCAGGCTATGGATAAATTGAATAAGGGAGAAATAGATGCGATACAAGGAATGAAATATTCGAAAACCAGAGATATAAACTATGATTTTTCAAATCCCTATATTCAAACATCCCATTCAATATTTGTTAAGAATGATAATAAGTATATTCATGAGATAAATGACCTACAAGATAAAAGGGTGGCTATCCAGAAAAACGATATAAGTAAATACTTATTGGCAAGTAGAGACATCAACAACCTTATTGAAGTTGATAATCAAGAGGTGGCCCTTATTAAGTTAATTAATAATGAAATCGATGCTTACGTTGGAAATAAGTTGACCGGAGTCTATCACATACAAAAGAAGGGTTTTGAAGAGAAGGTAAAGACAGTAGGTGATGATCTCCTTTTAGAAAATTATTGTGTAGCAGCTTTAGAAGGTAATGAAGAAATAATTAAGATATTTAATGACGGTATTGAAAAAATAATTGCTAATGGTACCTATGACAAAATATATAAGAAATGGTTCGGACAATATTTCTATGATGACAGCAAGGTACTTAAAAATATCCTAATGGCATTAGCTGCGTTACTTCTATTAGTAATCCTTATTACAATATTTACAGTAAAATGGAATAGGGAACTAAGGAAAAAGGTAGAGGAGAGGACCGTTGAATTAAGGACAGAGAATATACTTAAGGAGAAGATATTAGACTCAATATTTAGCTATATAATAGTAGTCGATAAGAATAAGCAAATATTACTCATGAATGATAAGGCTGAGGGATTAATAGATAGTAAAAAGGATAAAGTCCATGTAGATAAGACTGTTTTTAGTAAAATAATAGATAAGGATGATCTAAGGGAAGTAATACAAAAGGGTAAGGAGATAAAGCATAAAGAAGTTGTAAGCAGCGTAGATAACTTTAGCACATATCAATATAATCTAAGCCCAATATCCATAGATAACGATAATTTTGGAGCGGTAATCAGCATAAAGGACATAACGGAAGAAAAAATCCTAAGAGAAAGTCTAATAGCAAAGGACAAGCTTAAAACTCTAGGTAGACTAGCTGCTACGGTAGCCCATGAGATAAAGAATCCTTTAACTGCCATAAAAACATATGTCCAGCTAATACCTGCAAAGCTTAATAGCGAAAGGTTTAGGGAAAAGCTTCTTGAGGATGTACCAAGGGAAATCGAAAGACTTGATAAATTTATAAATGATCTCTTAAATTACTCTAGACCTAGAAAGGGAAAAAAGGAAGAAATAAATCTCCAAGATGTTATTAAAGGAACCTTGAGATTTTTAAACAGAGAGGCTAAAAAGAATGAAATAGAGATGAGCTGTAATATTGATAGAAACTTGAGGATACTAGCATCTAGGGACCAGATGAAGCAAATTCTTATGAATCTACTCCTAAATGCTATAGATGCCGTAAAAGAGGTAAAAAATCCTCGGGTGAGAGTATATTCTGTGATGAATGGTCAGTATATAAATCTTATAGTTGAAGATAACGGAAATGGATTTGATGAGGATTTAAAAGATAGAATATTTGAACCATACTATACGACGAAATCTGATGGTGTAGGCTTAGGCCTTGCAATAACGCAACAGTTAATCAAGAAAAACAATGGAGAAGTCTCAGTAGAGTCAAGGAAGGGTATAGGTACAAAATTCATAATAACCCTAGGGCACTCAAAGAATAACACACTGAGTAAAGGAGATACAGCATGCATAAACTCTTGATAATAGATGATGAAGAAGCTATTTGTAGTTCCTTGCAATTTGCATTTGAAGATGAATACAAGACCTATGTAGCCAATGATTTTTATACAGTGGAAAAATATGTTTCTAAACACTATTTAGATATTATACTATTAGATCTAAAATTTGGTGACATTGATGGCCTGGAAGTACTTAAATACATTAAAAAGAAGCTTCCAGAATGTCAAATTATTATGATGACTGCATATAGCAGTATAGATTCATCTATTAAGGCTATGAGATTAGGAGCTTGGGATTATGTTTTAAAACCTTTAAGCTTAGACAACTTGAAAATAATAATTGATAAAGCCCTAGAATACAAAGCATTAAGCTCTAGACTTCAGGTCATGCAGGATGAACTTTCGACCATAAATACCGATGAAATCATTGGAAAGTCCAAATCAATGCAAGATGTATTCAATCTGATCAATAAGGTTAAAAATGTAGATGTAAATGTATTGATTACCGGTGAGAGCGGAACAGGAAAAGAGTTAGTAGCTAGAGAAATTCATTATAATGGAGAGAGAAAAAAGGGTCGATTTGAGGCCATTAACTGTGGAGCCATACCTAAAAACCTCATAGAAAGTGAGTTGTTTGGCTACGAAAAAGGAGCCTTTACGGGGGCTGTAAAGACGAAAAAAGGAAAGTTTGTACTTGCCGATGGAGGGACTCTATTTTTAGACGAAATAGGAGAAATGGATGTAGATACACAGGTTAAGCTTTTAAGAGTGATTCAAGATAAGATGGTATATCCAGTTGGAGGGGAAGAAGCGGTAAAGGTAGATGTTAGAATCATTGCTGCAACCAATAGAAAATTATTAGATGAAATAGAAAAGGGAAACTTTCGTCAGGATCTTTATTATAGATTAAATGTTATTAACATTAAGATGCCAAGCCTTAGTGAGCGTATAGAGGACATACCATTATTGGTAGAACATTTCATAAAAAAGTATAATGATACTCTAAATAAAAATATAAAATCTGTCTCACCGGAGGCATTGCAGCTCCTTAAATCATACAACTATAAGGGAAATATCAGAGAGCTTGAAAACATACTGGAAAGGGCAGTTATTCTAACGGATAAGGATATAATAGATATCTATGACTTGCCTGGTCAAGTAATCAGTGATGAGAATGTAAAAATTTCAGATGACAAGATTATCGTAAGTATATATGAAACTATAGAATCAATAGAAGAGAAAGTGATAAGGAGAGCCCTTGAAAAGTGTGATAATAAAAGGAAAACAGCAAAGATACTTGGAATAAGTGAGAGAACCCTATGGAACAAAATAAAAAAATATGAAATATGAAGCCGTTAAGGAATATAACTTAGCGGTTTTTTGAGGTCATTTTTCGAAGAAAAATCTGACCAAAACTCAGGGGCTCGATGTCCCTGAGTTTTTATTATGCAAAAAATTCATAGTCTGCAAAATTTGCATACATTGGATTGGTATTTTATATAAAAGCATGAGAACAAATGAGTAAGAGAATTATTGAAATTCAGTAGTTTTCACAATATTACATAGAAAACGAGCTGTTTGGAATAATACTTGCATTATATAAGATTGAATAAAAAATAGGAGGGGAATATTAATGAAGAAAACAATCGCTATTATTTTAATGATCTGTATGACCTTAGCAATATTTACGGGGTGTCAGGGGCAGGAAGCTAGTAACAAAAAACAGTTTGTAACCCTTGTAACTGGTGGTACAGGAGGAACATATTATCCTGTAGGAACTATATTTACTACGCTATGGAATGAAAAACTAGGAGAAAGCGGAGTACAAGCTTCTGTGCAATCATCCGGTGGTTCAGTTGAAAATTTAAGCATGCTTAAGGATGGCGAAGCGCAATTTGGTATCGCCATGGCTAACCTTACTTTATTTGCATACAATGGAGAAGAAAGATTTAAGGACAATAAATTTGAAGACGTAAGATTTGTTACTGCATTATGGCCTGATGTTACACAATTTGTGGTGACAGAGGGTTCTGAGATTAATTCTATAGGAGATATAAAGGGAAAAAGATTTAGTGTAGGTTCAGCGGGTTCAGGTACAGAGTACAGTACTAAGCTTATATTAGAGACTATTGGAGGTCTTAAATACGAAGACTTTACTCCGGAGTATCTAGGCTATAGTGAGGCCTCAAGTGCAATGCAAAACAGCCAAGTTGATGGTATGAATGCAGAAGGTGGTCTTCCTACATCAGCAGTATCAGAGATAACAGCAAGTAAGACAAAGGTAAAGATTCTTGGATTTAGTGACAGTGACTATGATAAGCTTCACGCTGTGGCACCTTACTATGGTCAATTCACAGTACCAAAGGGACTTTACACAGGTATAGATGAAGACATTAAAACGGTAGGTGTAAAATCAGCACTTATTTGTCATGCTAACCTTGATGAAGATTTAGTATATGAATTAACTAAAACATTATATGAAAACTATGAATCGATCGTAGGTTCTCACAAAGCTTTAGAATTTATGGGCATTGATGATGCTATTAAGGGCTTACCTCCAGTGCCTCTACACCCAGGTGCGGTAAAATACTATAAAGAAAAGGGTATTGAAGTTCCAGAGCATTTAATAAAGTAGAGAAAGATACTAAGTTATAGAATAAATTACAGGACGTTTAGTTCTGTAATTTATTTGTAGATGTGTAAGAGGAAAGTTAGTCTGACTCAAGTAGTCACTGAGAATTCCTTTTGGCTCATGCAATGAACCTGTTTTGAGTTGAGAGAAAGAAGGTAAAGACAGGTTCATTGAAATCGCTCACAAGGAAACCTCAGAGTCTACTTTCGCTTGTGAAGATTTCATGTTATAAATCTAGAATAAAAGAAAAAGGAGGTAAATAAGTGAAGGAAAACATCGCAGAAGTAAACCAACACGAAGAAGAAACCAGTACACGTAGATTCTTTGGCAAGACGGCAGCCTTTGTAATGATATTTGCTATAGTTACTTCGGTAGTTCATATCTGGATGAATAGCTTCAGTCTAATGATGGTAATAAAGAAAAATGCTATACATTTAGGATTGATGCTGGGACTTACTTTTTTAATGTACCCTGCTACAAAAAAATCTTCAAAGGAAAAGCCCAGTATTTTTGACTGGATATTTTCCGTATTAGGTATTTTTACAGGAATATATATTTATTTGACCTATGACAGTTTGATTGACAGGTCACTTACTCCAAATACAATAGATTATTGTTTTGCAATAATAACTGTATTACTAATATTAGAAGCAGCTAGAAGAGCTGTAGGATGGATTTTACCGGTTCTATCGATGTCATTTATATTTTACGCAAAGTTTGGATATCTATTTCCAGGAGTCTTGGCCCACCAAGGCTTTACATGGAAAAGGATATTAACAAGAATGTATCTTACTGATAATGGTGTTTACGGTGTAACCTTGATGGTTTCAGCTTCATATGTATTTATGTTTATACTATTTGGATCATTTCTAAACAAATCAGGTACAGCAAAATTCTTTAATGATTTTGCCTTGGCCTTTGCAGGAAAGTTCAGGGGCGGTCCTGCAAAGGTTGCTGTAATGGCCAGTGGGTTAATGGGTACAATAAGCGGTAGTTCCCAGGCCAATGTTGCAACTACAGGAGCTTTCACTATACCTCTTATGAAGGAGGTTGGATATACTCCTAGATTTTCCGCGGCAGTAGAGGCAGCAGCATCGACCGGTGGAATATTAATGCCCCCGATAATGGGTGCAGCATCCTTTATGATGGCATCATTTTTAGGAGTGCCTTATCTTAAGGTTATGGTAGCAGGTATCATACCGGCTCTGTTCTATTACTTCGCAATCTTTATAATGGTAGACTTTGAAGCACAAAAGCTAAACCTAAGGGGACTTAGCGCTGATAAGCTTCCAAATCTTAAGGCGGTTATAAAGAAACAGGGACATTTAATGATACCTATAATAGTTATATTAATATTACTTGTAAAGGGATTAACTCCTTTATATTCAGCTTTTTATGGATTGATTTCAGTAATAGTTGTCAGTTTTGTAAAAAAATCAACTAGAATGTCCATAAAGGATATACTTGAAGCTTTGGAGGATGGAGCTAAAAATGCTGTTCCCGTTGCAATTGCATGTGCAGTTGTTGGATTTATAGTTGGTGTGGTATCTATGACGGGTCTAGGTCAAGTTTTAGCCCATAATATTCTAAAGCTCTCCATGGGTCAAACTTGGCTAGCATTGTTATTAGTTATGGTAGCCTCTATATTCTTAGGTATGGGACTTCCTGCTACTGCATGCTATATAATTACGGCTAGTATAGCTGCTCCAGCACTAATAAACATGGGTGTAAATCCTTTAGCGGCTCATTTCTTTGCATTCTATTTTGGAACATTATCAGCTGTAATACCCCCGGTAGCGCTGACTTCATATACGGCTGCGGGACTATCAGGTGCAAATCCTACAGAGGTTGCCTTTACAGGATTTAAGCTTGCATCGGCAGGGATAATAATACCATTTATGTTTGTATACTCTCCAATACTGTTATTACAAGGAGATATAAACCCGATAAGTATGTTAACAACAATTATTACGGGGTTAATAGGAATATGCCTTCTCGGAGCAGCCAATGAAGGATATCTAAAATGTAAAATTAATAAATTTGAAAGCTTAATACTTTTCATAGGGGCTCTTACTTTAGTTTATCCAGGCCTTATTACCGATGCTATTGGTTTAGCAATTGGTTTGGGAATATTTTTCAAGAATAAAAAGAAGAGTGAAAAGAGATTAGCTGTATAATTAAGGGGAATAGACTAGGTTTAAAAGGGATATTGGGATTGGTATATAAGAAGGGCTGTATCTTAGATGGATTTCTTAAGATACAGCCCTCGGGTATTTTTGAAATAATTTGAAATCAGTCATTTTGAGATGTGCTATTCTTTTTCTACTTTAAATCTCAATACAGTTTTCAGTTTCTCTGGAGCTGTTTTTCTAAAATCGCTTAGATATATCTCTCTATGTTTCATAGAAGTTCTTTTAATATTATTTTCCATACAATACTGTGTCATTAATTTGAAGCTCTTTGGTTCATCATCATAGGGACCTATATGCAACATCTGTACACAGCTACCCTCATGTATTGTTTTGAATTCAACTTGTTCTAGCAATTTGTGGGGCTTTTTTTGTTTAGTCAGTTCTATTATCTGATTGGCTAAATCCTCTATTAAAAAACTAGGCTGTCTAATCATTAGTTCAAAGGCCAGGTTATCCTTATCCAAAACTCCTGGAACATACTTACTCTTATCAGCTAGATCCCATACACCTTCAAGGGGGTAGACAGTGTATTCGTAATAATCACTGGGCGGGTTGTCCCACTTATATGACATTCTTATTGCGTATGATAAAGAGTATAGTACAGAAATATATTCTTCAAAAGCCTTATCGTTAGGGTTACACTGTCCTTTGATTGTAAAATATTTAAAGTCTGGTATTTCAACTAATTCAGGAGTTGATTTGGGAATATAAATATTCTTTTCGTGTTTTCTCCATTCCTTTTTCATAACCTTAAGACTCCTTTTTATGTATATTATAACAAACCAAATACGACAGCCCTGTGTCGTATTGTAAAAATTATTTTTAGTTTCTACTAGAATTGTACAAGAAGGTTTGAAATATTCCCCTATTTTAATATCTATCATCTATAAATTCCTTTCCCAGTTTTGAGTACTCTATGAAGAATTTAGAACTAAAATTTCATAATATAGAAAGACTTTTGATTACAGAATTCAATGTCAACTTTTAATGTTAACAAAGTGAACGATCAAGGTTGACAATCGAACATGCCTAGGTTAACATATAGTTATGTACATATTTAATTGCTTGAAAGGAGAACAACTATGAAGTTAAAAACTCGAGATATGATTCTAGTAGCACTATTTGCAGCACTAACAGCTATAGGAGCGTATTTGAAAATACCAACTCAACCTGTACCAATCACACTACAAATTCTATTTTGTATGTATGCTGGGATTTTATTAGGTTCTAAGCTTGGTTTTGCATCACAAATTGTATACGTTTTAATGGGACTTATAGGTTTACCTGTATTTGCAAATGGAGCATCAGGATTTGGTTATGTATTACAACCAACATTCGGATTTCTAATTGGATTTATATTATGTGGATATGTAACGGGGAAAATCAGTGAAAAAGTACGAGATGTAAAGGGAATCAAAGGTTTTACTCATCTGTTAATTGCAGCCGTATGTGGTTTGGCAGTAGTTTATCTAGTGGGTGTACCTTATCTTTATATGATATTTAATGTATACAAAGGTAATGCAATTACTTTTAATACTGCACTTAAATGGGGTTTCTACCCATTCATAGTTCAAGATTTAATAAAATGCTCTTTAGTGGCTTTAACGGCTGTTAAAGTATTACCGGCACTAAGAAGAGCAGGATATGTTGACTAATTGTTGAATGCTATAACTTTTGAGAAAAGGAGATAAACCTATGGAGATCAAAAAGCTCATTTCTGATGTTACTGAGAGGATATTAAGTGGTGGGGCAATTGCCTACGAGGAAGCAATACAATTTATAAATATTGAAGAAAGTGATAAGGACGCACTTGAAGCATTATTTGATGGTGCAAATAGAATAAGAGAAAAATTTGTTGGAAAAAAGGCTGACCTTTGCACAATAATGAATACCAAGTCAGGAAAATGTTCAGAGGATTGTAAGTTCTGTGCACAGTCTGCCCACTATAAAACTGGTGTAGAGGAATATGAACTTCTAGACTACGATAAGATTTTAGAAAGAGCTAAAGAAATGGAAGAATGCGGAGCCCATAGATTTTCTCTTGTAACAAGCGGTAGGGGAATGAAGGGTAAGGACTTCGATAGAGTAGTAGAGATCTATAGGAGATTAAATGAAGATACAAATCTAAAATTATGTGCTTCCCATGGGATTATTGACTTAGAGCAAGCTTTGAAATTAAAGGAAGCCGGAGTAACTATGTACCACCATAATGTTGAAACCAGCAAGGACTATTACAGTGAAATCTGTTCAACACATACCTATGAGGATAGGGTAGCAACTATAAAAAATATAGTAGATTCAGGGCTTGAGCTTTGTTGTGGTGGTATTATCGGCATGGGAGAAGACAGAGAAGAAAGAGTTAAAATGGCATTTGAAATTAGAGATTTAGGAGTAAAATCTGTACCTATGAACGTACTTAACCCAGTCAAGGGAACTCCAATGGAAGGCACAGATGTACTATCTCCGACAGAGATTTTAAAGACTATGGCATTATATAGATATCTAATACCTGATTGCTATGTAAGGTATGCTGGCGGAAGAAATGCTCTTAAAGAAATGCAAAACATAGGGTTTAGAGCCGGTGTAAATGCTGCATTAGTTGGCAACTATTTAACTACAGTAGGCAATAATATAGCTGAAGATAAAGAAATGATTATGTGTGAGGGCTTTGATATATAGAAATTAAAGTTTTGACTGAAATCTCTATATATAGAATAGAGATTAATTAAAAAATATAACTCGGGTTATAATATGACGACGTGGATAAAAATGTGACATGGGGACTAACACATCTGACATACACTCTTTTAAGTGTGTCTGAGTGTCTGTCCCCGTGTCATATTTTCTAAACTTAATCCTAAAGCAGTTTTTTTAATGGAATCTATATACCGATCTCATTATTTTCTAAGTTAAGGAAGTGATTGATATGAGTAAAGGAGTATTTATAATCGGAACCGATACGGACGTAGGAAAGACTATAGTTACCGCAGGATTAGTCCATGTCCTCAGAAAAAGTGGAATAAATGCATGCAACTTTAAAGGGGTACTCAGCGGTGGAATCTATGAAGAAGGGAGCCTTATTCCTGGAGATGTGAAACTAGTTAAGGATGTATGCAACATCGATGAAGAATACGAACTTATGAATCCATATTGTTTTGAAACTCCAGTATCGCCCCATTTGGCAGCTAGGTTAGAAAAAGTTGAGATAAGTAGGGAAAAGATATTAGATACCTACAGAAAATTAGGAGAAAAATATGAATTCATTGTTGCAGAAGGAGCAGGTGGATTGGTAGTACCCATTATAGACACAAGCTACTTTATATACGACCTAATAAAGGACTTGAACCTTCCAGTAATCATTGTGGCAAGGGCAGCAGTAGGAACCATAAATCACACTGCTCTAACCGTTAAGTTCGCAGAAAGTATTGGATTAGATGTAAAGGGAATTATTATAAATAGATATACCGATGAAGTACATGTAAATGACAACATAGAGACCATAAAAAAGATAACTAATAAGGAAATTCTAGCAGTTATAGATGATTTAAAGGATTTTGAGAGGGAAGATTTTAAGAGCTTGAAGATGGAGTTTGAGGAAAAGATAGATATTGGTAAGATAATATAGATCTGCGAGTGATAAGTTAAACTAGCTCAAGTTTTTGAGGTACACATCTTTAATGCAAGGAATTATTATAATTAAATATAAGTGGGAGATGAGAACAACATGAAATCACTACAAGAAAAAGATTTAAAATACATCTGGCATCCATGTTCACAGATGAAGGATTATGAAGACTTTCCTCCAATAATCATTGAAAGAGGAGAAGGGCCATTTCTATATGATACAGATGGTAAAAGTTATTTAGACGCTGTCTCTTCTTGGTGGGTTAATCTATTTGGACACAGCAACAAGAGGATAAATAAAGCTATTGCAAGACAGGTAGATAACCTAGAACACGTTATATTTGCAAACTTTTCCCATAAGCCTGCAATTGAGATAGCAGAAAGAATGGTGAAAATTACACCAGAGGGTTTAAATAAGGTATTCTTTGCCGATAATGGATCGTCGGCCGTTGAAGTAGCCATAAAGCTGAGCTTTCAATATTTCCAGCAGGTTGGAAAGCCTAAAAAAACTAAATTTATTGCCATTACAGATGCTTATCATGGTGAAACACTAGGGGCACTTTCCGTGGGGGCTATAGATTTATATAGCAAAATTTACAACCCATTACTTTTAAATACCTTTAAGGTAGAAGGGCCCGACTGCTTTAGATGTAAATATGGCTTAGATAGAAAAACTTGTAATGCAGAGTGCTTTGAGCATATGGAAAGGACTATAGAGGAGAATCATGAAGAGATAGCTGGGGCTATTATTGAGCCTATGGTTCAAGCGGCTGCAGGTATGAAGATATATTCTCCAGTATATCTAAAGAAGCTGAGGGAGACATGTGATAAGTATGATATTCATTTTATTGCCGATGAAATAGCCGTAGGATTTGGTAGAACCGGTAAGATGTTTGCCTGTGAGCATGCAGAGGTTTCGCCGGATATTATGTGCGTTTCGAAGGGTCTTACGGCTGGATACTTACCACTTTCCCTTACACTGATGACCGATAAGATATATGATGCTTTCTATGATGACTATGCTACATTAAAGGCCTTTTTACACAGTCATAGCTATACAGGAAACCCTATAGGATGTGCTGTAGCCTGTGAGACCTTGAATATATTTGAGGATGAAAATATCATAGAAGAGAATAAGCTTAAGTCGCAAATGATAAAGGAAAAAATTGAGGAAAAACTAATGGATATTCCTTACTTTGGAGAGTTTAGACAGTTAGGTATGATAGGCGCAGTAGAGCTTGTCATAGATAAAGAAACAAAGGAAGGCTTTGACTGGAAGGAACGGGTAGGATATAAGATTTATAAAAGAGCATTGGAGCATGGAGTTTTACTCCGTCCTCTTGGAAATGTAATATATTTTATGCCTCCCTATGTTGTAACTGAGGAAGAAATTGACCTAATGATAGATGTAGCTAAGAAGTCAATAGAAGAGTATTTTGACATATAAAATTATTAAAACCCTATGAAAATCCCTTGAGCAAGAGGTTTTTCATAGGGTTTCTATTGAGTTTATTTTTCGAAGAAGAATATGACTAAAGGAAAGGGGTTCGATGCCCCTGCGTTTTTACTAGCTATCTAAGAATTGATAAATATTCATTGGTACTCTATCTATTTCCATGCAATTTATTTTATAAAAGATAAAGTTGCCCCTTCTTTCTTTTTCTACCAAACCCGACTTATATAAAACCTTTAGATGCTTTGAAATACAGGCTTCTGTTAAGCCCAAGGACTTAGCTAGTTCCTGAGTGCATTCAGACTTTTGGTAAATTGATTTAAGAATTTTTAACCTAGTCTTATCCGACAATGACTTCATAACCTCATGGAGGTCCGTAGGTATATGATGTTCATCCTGATTATTTAAATTAAGTCTTATAGTTAAACCTAAGTTACCAGCTTTGCTTAGACCTATTAGAAGATGGGGATCTATAAAACTACTTATACTTACTGTAATACCCTTTAAATCCTTTAGAGGTACATCAAATCTAGTATATTTATGGAAATGGATTATATCGCTATTCACTTCAATCCTACTATGTAAGGTATCTACATATTCCCAAAAATCAAGCTTTTCACTTAAGGCTTTATGCCTTTTAAGACTTCTTACTAAGATAGGCTCAATATATTTTAGTTTATCTTGAAAGTGACAATAATAATATTCCTTTAGGCAGGATATAAATTTTTCTCTAGCTTTATATGGATTATTTAAGAATTTCATATATTCATTACTAATATTATCTTTGTCTACAGTGGATTTTCTATCACTTATAATATCCTGTATAGTCTCAAAAGGTATTTTAGAACCTAGCATAATGTATGAAAATCTATTAATGTCTAGGGCTTCAATAAATTCCAAGGCTTCGATTATGCTAAACCCATTTACTGAATCGTATTCTCCGCAAAAATCCATGGCATCACACCACTGATTAAACTCTCTAGAAAAGTAGTCAAGGGTTTTAAAAAGTTTTTTACACATTTTGGCCTTAAGCTTTTCAGCCCATTCAAGTCTTCCAATGTGATGCTGTGGTTTACTTAAAACATGTAGGCTGCAAAGCATTTCAAAAAATGGTGAGTAGACAAATTCGATTTTACAGCCATTATATGATTCACGAATAAGTTTCATGTTTATCCTCCAAGGTCTAAAAGGGTTATAGTGTTTTGTAATTCAGATTGTTGACAAAGTCAACAAAATGATAGGCTGTTGAGAAATCTGAAGTTCGAGGCGTGCTGAAATCAAGAGACCGCAGCGTATACAGACATACGTAAGGGTTCTTGATTGAAGCAATAACGAAGAAATTCGGGTTTGTCAACAGTCTCAGTGTTTTGTAATTCTACAAAACTGTATAGTCTCCTTTAAAATAAAGCCATATTACCTGTTCTTTTCGCATATCTCTCTCCGAGCTTTAAGAGAACCATGGTCAATAGTAGCATAAATAAAGACAAACAAAGCACAAAGGAAAGAATAGGAATTAGTTCGATTAAAGACTCTCCCTTAAGAAATATACGCCTTAGTATCTTTATAGAATGGGTAAGGGGAAAGATATAACTTATGCCCTTTGCCCAGAAAGGAAAAATTGATACGGGTATCTTTACCCCGCCAAAAAGTTCCATAGGTTCTTCTAGCACAGTAAACAATATTCTTGTATCCCTCGAAAATAGGAACATTGAATTTAGTAGTCCACCCCACATTATAGATGGAATAAAAAGAGCGAGTACACCAACCAAGGTCATTAGAAGTCCAGGAAAAATAATGTTCTTTAAAACAATAACGATCCCTACAGAAAAAACTACAAATAGCCAAACATTTTGTAAGAGGGAGGATAAAGCATTTCCAAAGACTAATGCCAGTCTATTTGCAGGAGAAAGATAAATAAGCTCTAGTGTCCCATAGATTCTTTCAAAGGAAAAAAACCACGCAGACTGAACAAATGACCTAAAGAACATTTGAGCCACATAGCCAATAAGGATAAAGGTTATAAGATTTTCTTCACTTAAATAGGAAATATGCTTTGTGGCAGCCTCAAGCCTAAAGGGTTTGTAGGTATAGTATGCCGTCAGAAAAAGTAAAATAGGCCATAGAAGCATGGTAAAATAGATAACCTTACTATGGAAATAATTTTTATGCTGCTTAAAGGCCTCGGAAATAATAACCCTTCCAAAATATTTAAACATATTAATTCCTCCTTGAAAGCTTAATGATAGCATCTTCAAGCTTAGGCTTATCAATATAGAAGCTTCTAATAGGAGCATGATGAGTTGAAAGTGTTGCCGCAATCTCTGAGCTGATATCATCTATGGACTTTATAACTAATTCTACCGATGTGTTATTGTTTAGTATTTCAAGCGTTGCTCCTGCCTTCTGACATAGTAAATCTAAGGAATTTTGAGTGGGTTTTGAGAGTCTATTTAGTTCAACCCTTAAAACCTTTTCTGTAGATGCAATACTTGCAAGCTGGGCAGGGGTACCCTCTGCTATTAAAGCACCTTTATCCAATACATATATGTATTCACATAACTCTTCAACTTCATGCATATAGTGAGAGGTAAGTAGAATTGCTCGGTCCTCATCGTAGGCTAACCTTCTAGCGTAATCCCTTAACTCCTTTGCAATGGGCGCATCGAGACCTAATGTTGGTTCATCCATAAAAATATAGTTAGGATTATTTATTAAGCCTCTAGCAATTTGCAGTCTTTGCTTCATTCCCTTAGAATATCGTTCTACTGGAGTATCTTTAGCTTCTGTCAATCCTACCAAGGATAAAAGCTCATCAATTCTCTTCTTCAAAATATCCTTTGGAACATCATAAAGATTGCCGTAATACCAGAGATTTTCCTTAGCAGTCAACCTCCAATAGATCATCCTTTCACCACCGGCTATCATATTGATCATTTTTTTAATCCTTTTTTCATCTTTGACGAGGTCTAGACCGTCTATTTCCCCTCTGCCTTTAGTTGGTTCAAGTAAAGTAGAGAGCATCTTAATGGACGTTGTCTTTCCTGCACCATTTATTCCAAGAAGGCCGACTATTTGCCCTTCGCGTAGCTCTAGATTTAAGGATTTCACAGCGTCGATTTCTACCCTTTCACTCTGAAACAAGCCTTTTCTGATCTTACTTTTATAGACTTTACCAAGATTTTCAGTTATAAGCATTATAAAGCCCTCCTAAATATAAGTTTTTTCAAGAGATATTTTCTCGACTTTTTTTATAAATATAAAACCGAAGATTAAGTATATGATTGCAAGTATTGACAGCCGTATGAAATCATCGAGCTGTGATTCTATACCTAAACCAAGTATGGAACTATTTCTAATTAGCCTTAGAGAAGTTGTGACGGGAATATACTTTGATATAGACTGTACCCAAGTCGGTAGGTATTCTATAGGAAAAGTAATCCCACATATGAGAAAAATGCATAAAAACAATGTATTCTGAGATATATAAGTATCCCTAAAATAAAGCATTATACTTGCAAGTAGAATAGACATACCGAAAAAAGCCACTAGAGAAATAAAAGCAGCCAATAAAGTAGAAGATATATTGACATTAGAAATATTCAAACCGAAAGGTATACCTATCAAGATAGATATGAAAAACTCTATACTTGTCGTTATAGTTTGCTGAAGCATATTTCCAATAAAATATCCAAATCTATCAAAGGGAGCCAACATAAGACTTTCCAAGGTACCGGTTCTAGCTTCTGTAATAAGGCTCCTACTAACATTGAGCAGAGTTCGTACGATAAATAGGTACATAGAGGCCCCAAGAATTACATATGACATATAGTCTGACGTGCCAGTAAATCCGACAAAGGATGTATCTATACTGCCTTTAAATAGAAGATTATACATGAAATAGGCTGACAGTATGGTATATAGACCTCCTAAAAGATTACCAATGAAAAATTCAATAGGATATGCCCGCACTTGGATAATGAAATTTCTTTTAAAGGTTGCAGATAAGATTCTAAAGCTCAAATTCACTCCTCCTTACATTTTGATTAACTCATGAGTTAATTGGATTTGATACTTCCTTAAGGTGCATGTATTATAATGGGATCATCTTTCAATGTCAATAATTAAGTAAAACAAAAACCCTGTGTAGTTTAAGGAGGAAAAACTATACAGGGTTAAGGTTTTTATCATTAAGATTTTAAAGATTAAATTATAAAGCCATTAGTAAGATGTGTGAATCAGAAATTTTATAAACGAAAGTAGGCTCTGAGGTTTCCTTTTAGCGATTTTTATAACACATAGGAAATTATAAACCTCTTAATTTCTAGATCACTTTATAATTTTCGTTATGTGTTTCATCAAAGTCTTCCTTTTGAATCTTTATTTAGGACTTTGATTTGAATCTGTTTTAATCTCTACTCTTCAATTTAAAACAGGTTCATAGCATGAGCAAAAAGGATTCTCAGAGCCTACTTGAGTTAGTTTAACCTCGCTATCACACATCTACAACATAGAAAACACATATTTTAAAATTCAACACTTTCATTGATATTAGGAATTATTGTCTCAAGTCCAAACTTTTCAACAATGAGATTACTCAAGTGGCTTGAAGACTCCTCCTCACCGTGAACTATAAATACCTTTTTAGGCTTTTTAGTGAAATGATTTATCCAGTCAATTAGATCATTCATATCTGCATGACCAGAAAATCCATCTATAGAATGTATCTGTGCATTTACCTTGATTTTCTCATTAAATATAGTAACCATCTTAGCCCCATCCTTTAGCCTTCTACCCAGGGTGCCATCGGCTTGATACCCAACAAAAATAACACTTGTTTTTTCCTTCCATAGATTATGCTTAAGGTGATGCTTTATCCTTCCGGCTTCACACATTCCACTTGAAGATATTATTATCTTAGGGCCAGAAGAGTTATTAATTCTCTTGGACTGTAAGAAGTTAGTGGTAAATTCAAGACTTTTAAAATCAAGGGGATCATCGCCCCTTAAAAAGTAATCCTTGGCTTCCTCGTCAAAAAAGTCAATATGCTTCTTAAATATTTCCGTGGCTGAGGTGGCTAAAGGACTATCTACATAAACAGGGATATTGATAAAATTCTTATACTTTTCTTCGTCATCATAATATTTATTTAGTTCATATATAATCTCTTGGGTTCTACCAACTGCAAAGGAAGGGATTATAACGTTGCCACCTCGCCTTGTAGTTTCTAATATAATATCCACGAGCTTTGTTATTCTTTCCTTTGGATTTTCATGAAGCTTATTTCCGTAGGTAGATTCTATTATCAAATAATCGGCTTCTTCTATATACTCTGGGTCCTTCAATATTGGTCTATCCTTAACCCCTAAGTCTCCTGAAAAGACCAGTTTCTTTTCCTCGTCTCCATCTTTAATCCATAATTCTACTATTGTAGAACCTAGGAGATGCCCGGCGTCTCTAAAACGCAGTTTGATAGAGTCATTAACATCTATAATTTCATTATAGGAAATAGGATTAAAATACTGCATAGCCATTAAAGCATCTTCAGATGTATATAAAGGTTTTATTTTATCAAGTCCAGCCCTCATTCTTTTCCGATTTTCCCATTCTGTCTCCATTTCATGTATGTGACCACTATCCCTAAGCAGTATATCAGATAAATCACGGGTTGCACTTGTACAGTATATTTTCTTTGAGAAACCATCCTTAACAAGCTTTGGAATCCTACCGCTATGATCTACATGGGCATGGCTTAGTATCATAAAATCTATTTCTGAGGGATTGAAGTTAAAGTTATCATAATTAAGTTTTTCTAGTTCTTTGCTGCCTTGAAACTGTCCGCAATCTATCAAAAATTTATATTTATTAGTAGTTACCAAATAGTTCGAACCCGTTACACCATTAGCTGCGCCTAAAAAACTTATTTTCATAATCAATCACTCCAATCAAAATAGTATATATTTTAATAAATACCCAATTTAACAAATAAATATAGAAGGATTTGGAGAGAGTATATAGAAATTTAAAAGAATATAAGAAATAGTGTGGGTTTGAAAGGAGATGAGAATATCTATGTATTTTGCAACCTACGAATATGATAAAGCTCAAAATATAGGGGTCATCTTAAAGGAAGAAAATAAAGTTATTCCAATGAAAGAGATATTTGAGTTCATCGATGGTGATTGTCCAGACAATATGATTCAGTTTATTGAGACTTCTGATGATAATAGAATTAAAGAAATAGAGATAATCCTTGAGGAGAATGATCTTAAAGGAATACCTCAAAGTGATATAAAGCTTTGTGCCCCTATACCATATCCAAAGAGAAATATTATTTGTCTTGGTAAGAACTATCTTGATCATGCTAAAGAAACTCAGGGCTTACCGGGAGGAACAGAGGAGATACCTAAGTTTCCAATATATTTTTCAAAGATTGCAAGTCCGGCAATAGGAGATGGGGACATTATCTTAAATCATTCAGAGGTAACGGATATGGTTGACTATGAGGTAGAGCTTGCCCTTATTATTGGCAAGGATGGAATTAATATTAAGAAAGAGGAAGCAGAGGATTATATATTTGGATATACCATCGTAAATGATATATCTGCTAGGAATATCCAGAGAAAGCATGGTCAATGGTTTAGAGGTAAGAGTCTTGAAACCCATTGTCCAATGGGACCATACATTGCTTATAAAAGTATAATCCCATTTCCAGTAGAGCTCGATATTAGATGTAAAGTAAATGAGGAAGTGAGGCAAAACTCCAATACCAAGCAGCTAATATTTGATATACCATACATTATTAGCGACTTATCAAAGGGCATGAAGCTTAAGGCAGGGGATGTAATTATAACAGGAACTCCAGCTGGAGTTGGACTTGGATTTAAACCATTTAAGTTTTTAAAACCAGGAGATATGGTTGAATGCTACATAGAAAAGATAGGCACATTGACTAATAAATTTGAAGAATAAAGTTCAAGACTTAAAAAATAACTTCTAGATGGAGTTATTTTTTTTATTGAGGAAAAATTAATGAAATAAAGTTTTATTTTGGGAATAATAGTGTATATATAAATATATGATGAAATAAGTTTGGATAGTTGTATCAAATTTATATAGTAAAAAGGAGTTAGGAGGCTTTAACTATGAAATTGAACAAGATTATCAAGGATAGAAGATCGGTAAGGGAATACAAAGACAAGAAGGTGGAGAAGAACTTATTGGAGGATTTACTAGCGGCTTTGAGTAATAAAAGAAGACTTCAAGAAGATATAGAGCTAGACTTTCAATTGATTGAGGATGGAGAAGAGGCCTATAAAAAGTTAGATGGTCTTGTTGGATATTTCGGTAAGGTTATTAAGGCTCCGCATTATTTCTATATTGTTTCAGAAACTAAGGATGGATACCTAGAGAACTCAGGATATTTTGGAGAAAGCATTGTTTTGAGGGCTACGGATTTAGGATTGGGAACCTGTTGGATTGAGGTTTCAGAAAATGTAGATCAAGTAAAGGAAGCTCTAAACATTAAAAAAGAAGGAGAAATCGTAGGACTGCTTGCCATTGGATATCCTAAAAATGAAAACAAGGTTTCTGGGATATTTAGCAATAAAGGAAAAAGTATTTCTCCACTGACTGAGTTTGGATACCCTAATATAGATATCAAATATTCAGATAAACCCGTAAGCGAAAGAAAATCTATAGAAGACATTGTTTACCTAAAGGAATGGGGAACACAGACAACTATTGAGGACTTGGAAAATAGAGGTATGGCTGATGTATTTTACTACATGAGATTAGCTCCATCCTGGGGAAATAGACAGCCATGGAAGTTTATAATCGATGGAGGCAAGGTGATTTTAGCTGTTGCTAAGGATGAAAAGGTTAGTGAAAAAGTTGCAAGAATTGAAGCTGGAATAGCAATGCTATACTTTGAATTAATGAGTCATGAAATGGGGATTCCGGGAGGATGGAAGCTAGAAAAGCCTGAGAAGCAGTATAATATACCTGAAGATTTCTTTATTGCAGGC
The DNA here is from genome assembly GCF_050888315.1 of Wukongibacter baidiensis. Taxonomy (NCBI): domain Bacteria; kingdom Bacillati; phylum Bacillota; class Clostridia; order Peptostreptococcales; family Caminicellaceae; genus Wukongibacter; species Wukongibacter baidiensis. The sequence goes on along the minus strand of NZ_CP138202.1, from coordinate 3,187,874 downwards.
TATTATAGAGTTTAATTTGATTTAAATTATAAATATAAAAGCCTAAAGCTATGGTTCTGCCATAGCTTTTTAATTTCTTAATATTTTATGTCAAATCTTGTTAAGCAATTGTAAATTGTTTGTAATCAATTTATACTTAATATGGGTTACTATAAATATTATGAGTTTCATACAGTTTGTTTAGAATTATACCCACGAAATTATTATTAGTAACTAAGAGAAAAATTACCAATGCAAAGTACCTGAAATGTATTTATAGTAGAAGTATGAGAAGTATTAGAAGGGGAGACGTTTTATGAAAAAAGGAATATTATTATGGTTTATTATGATAGCACTCATAGTAAGTGGATGCTCTCAGCCCCAGCCTGTTCACGTCGATAACTCCTTACCCGTTGATAATGAAAAGGAAAATCTAGCTCATGATAATGAGGGTAGTACTCCGGGTGATATTGAAGAGGATGTAAATGCCTCGGATTTGGAGGAAGATGAAGAGTTAACAGAGATGGCAGAGGAAGAACATAAGACAGAGGAAGATACATTAGTACCTCAAGAAGAGGTGGAAGAAGAGATACAAGAAGGAATAGAGGACCCTGTAGAGCCTCAAGAACCAGAGGAGCCACAGGAACCGACTCAGCCTCAAGAACCAGCGAAACCTCAAGGGGAGTATCCTGTTGTAAAAGAGTTTAATACCCAATTACCAGAAGATATCAATCTAGACATAAAATATGATAGATATCATACAAGCTATGACTATTTCCTTGTACTAGGTGCTAACATAAATGTTAGAGAAAAACCTACGACAGGGTCTAAGGTGGTAAGAAAGGCTGGCGTATATGAAAAGCTAAATCTAGTTCAAGCTGTAAAGGGTCAGCACCTTAATAGATATAATAGTGATACATGGTATAAGGTTTTTTGGAAAAATAAAGATAAAGTAGAGTATGGATATGCATTTGGTGCTTTGGGTCAGCCTAGAAGTTTTCAATTTGATAAAATGAAAGAATCCATAACGGCCCTTAAAAAAGAAGTTGATAATAATTCTACTGCCTATGTATCTAACTACAAAAATAGAAATGGAATTGCACCCCTATACAATGGTGCAGTAGAGGATAAATATGGTATAAAGAGATATCAAGCGGCTCCAGCATATACTGAAGCTAAGACGAGCTCGGAATTTAGATATATATCCGATGGAACATTGGTAACAATCCTTGATAAGAACGATAAATTCTATAAAATTAGAACCCTTAACTTTGAAGGTGAGTACTGGGTACCTAGAAAGTTCATAACATCTTGGCATTCAATCAAGGAACTTACTAAGGTAGTTGTAGTAGATAGAAAAAATCAGAATGAAGGTGTTTTTGAGTATAGAGATGGTAAATGGAATCTTATATCTTATATATTTGCAACTACCGGTGAAAAGGCAGAATATAAGGAAGAGACTTCACTTGGATATTACATGGCAATACAAACAAGGGACAGATTCTTATACCTTGATGATGAAACAAGGGAAATATCGGGATATGCCCCTTATGCCATAAGATTTAACGGTGGAGCATATATCCACGGAGTACCTGTAAACTTTGAAATTAAAGTAGAAGGGGAAGGAGAAGAGGAAAAGAAAGAGATGATAGATCCTGGTATCAAGGAGTACCTATATACAATAGGGACTGTTCCTCGCTCCCATAAATGTGTAAGAAACTACTCAAGTCATGCTAAATTTTTATATGATTGGGTAGAAATCGGTAAAAGTGCGGTTATAGTTATAGAGTAAGAGCTAATCTTAAACACCCTGGGGTTGAACTCATAAAAGGCTTTGAGTCAGCCCCAGTTTTCTTGATTAGTCAGGGGTTATTAGTAACCTAAAATGCGTCGAGAGACTCATTTGTTCGCATAACAAATATTACATGCGAATTACTAATGCAAAGTGAGTAATAATCATGGTATAATTATATTTAGTTCAGAAAATTGTACAGGCTTGCATATTGGTAGATATCGATAGACTTATTTGAAGAAACTACCATAATCTAACTATGCAATTTTCTTAGTCGTAATAAGAAAGGGTGGCAGAATGCTGAGAAGAATATCAATAATGGTTTTAGTAGCGATTATTTTAGTTACCGTTGGTTTATCTGGTTGTAGTAAAAAAGATCAATCTACATCGGGCGATGAAGACATTAAGGTTGTAGATAGTAATGAGAATAATACAGGAGACGAACCAGCCAAGGAAGAAGAAACAAATAGTGAGGACAATCAACAACAAGAAGAACAAAACAACGAAGACAATCAAGTAGATGAAACTAAGAAAAATGAAAACATAGTTTATATAAGCGCCAGCAAGTTAAACGTTAGATCTGAAGCAAGTAAAGAAGGAAAGAAAATTGGAGCTGTTATAAAAGGAGCTGCTGTAGAGATTTTGGACAGGCAGTCAAATGAAGCAGGCGAAGTTGAGTGGCTAAAGATTGAGTTTGATAATGCTGAAGGAAACAATGAAGGATGGATTTCAGCCAAATATACAGTTACAGATAGAATGGACCTTTTAGGTGAAGGATATAAAGACTTAGATTTAACAGCACAAGAAAAGATAGAATATCCTGAAAATCCAAGGGTTGAAGTTAAGGGTGTATACGTTACTGTTCATTCTGCTGCAGGGAAAAGACTTGACAATCTTATCGAGTTAGCAAAGAATACCAATATAAATGCATTTGTTATCGATGTTAAGGATGATAATGGAAACATGCTGTTTAAAACTGATGCAGCTGAGAAATATTCTCCAGAAGCAAATAGAAAGGCTCCTATCAAGGATATAGAGGCCTTTATGAAAAAACTAAAGGATAACAATATATATGCGATAGCAAGAATAGTTTCCTTTAAAGATCCTAAATATGCTAAGGCACACCCTGATAAGGCTATAGTATATAAGAACAATGGAAAGCCTTATGCAAATAGAGATGGACTTATTTGGGTATCTGCCCATGATAGACAGCTATGGGAATACAATATTGAAGTATCAAAGGAAGCAGCAAAGGTTGGATTTAATGAAATACAATTTGATTATGTTAGATTCCCAGCTTCAAACGGTGGAAAGCTTGATAAGTTTCTAGACTATAGAAATGAACTTGGAGAGTCAAAGCCAGTAGCCGTTCAGAGATACTTAAAATATGCAAGAGAAAATCTTTCTCCACTTAAAGTTTATATATCTGCAGATATATACGGGTTAGTTGGTTCAGTTGCCGATGATATGGGAATCGGACAATATTGGGAAGGTGTAAGCAACATAGTTGATTATGTATCTCCAATGATGTACCCAAGCCACTATGGAAATGGAGTATATGGTTTGTCAGTACCTGATGCATTCCCATATGAAACAATAAATATTGGAACAAGAGATGCTGTAGCTAGAAATAACACTCTAGAAACTCCAGCCATAATAAGACCTTGGATTCAGGACTTTACAGCTACTTGGGTAAAGGGATATATAAGGTATGGAGATAAAGAAGTTAGAGCTCAAATAAAGGCTTTAGAAGATAATGGAGTTAAAGAGTATTTATTATGGAATGCAGGTAATAAGTATTCAGAGGGTGGATTAAAATAATTTAAAAAGTATTTTTCTTAAAGATAAAAAAAGAGTCAAGACCAGTTAAAAGAGTTGGTTTTGACTCTTTCTTATTTGGTAAAATTAGATTTTAGCATCTATTAAAGATGCAAAAATATGCATTATTAAAAACATAATTTTTTATTGACATTAATATTCTTATATGATAGCATAGATAAAAGGAAAAACTAAATATACCTTTAAGTTAGGTCCCGTGAGGCCAGCAAGGTTCGAAAACAAGAAAATTTTTTGGGCATGAATGTATAAATATTCATTGAAAATATTAAATATTCATACGTTTGCTTCGCGGGTGGAAATTATTCATATTGAATAAATTCTACCCTTTTTAGTATAAAAGTGATATTTATACATGCTTATAAGTATATATGCAGATTGACTAACTTAGAGTTGATTTTCCTAGATAAAATTTAAGGAGGTAAGTAATGAAAGGACAGCTGTTGTTTGAGGATGGAACTATATTTGAAGGAGAAATTTTCGGATACCATAGTGAAACCGTAGGAGAGGTAGTATTCAATACGGGGATGACAGGTTATCAGGAGATACTAACGGATCCTTCATATTACGGTCAGATTGTAGTAATGACATATCCTTTGATTGGAAACTACGGAGTAAATGACGATGATATGGAATCCTTTAGTCCAAAGGTTAAGGGGTTCATAGTTAGAGAAATATACGAAAACTATTCAAACTGGAGAGGAACTGAAACATTAGATGAATATCTCTCAAAAAACAAGATTGTGGGTCTAAAGGGTGTGGATACCAGAGCCTTAACTAAATTTCTAAGAGATAAGGGGACAATGGCTGGGAAGATAGTAATTGGAGAAATAGATGAGAGTGCCTGCCAAAAGGAAATAGAGAAGTTTGATAATCATAGGGCAGTAGATAAGGTAACTACTGCATACCCATACACTTTGAAGCCTGTACTTCCAAAGGTGGCCGTATTAGATTATGGTATAAAGAAAAACATATTAGACTCTCTAATAAAGAGAAATATAGAACTGACAGTTTATCCAGCAACTACCTCAGCAGAAAAGATTCTAGAGGATAATCCAGATGGAATATTCTTATCAAATGGACCTGGTGATCCTGCAGAACTTACTGAGATAATAGGAAATGTAAAGGAATTGATAGGGAAAAAACCTATATTCGGTATATGTCTAGGACATCAACTGATATCTTTAGCTCTTGGAGGAAAAACTACAAGACTAAAATACGGACACAGGGGAACTAATCATCCTGTAAAAGATCTACTTAAAGATAGAGTGTATATAACGTCACAAAACCATGGCTACGTAGTAGAAGAGGACAGTTTAGACAAAGAAGAAATAGAGATAACCCATGTAAACCTGAACGATGGAAGTATCGAGGGAATTAGGCATAAAAATTTACCACTATTCAGTGTTCAATTCCATCCTGAGGCTTCACCTGGACCTCAAGATACAGCTTACCTATTTGAAGAATTTTTAAAAATGTTGTAGGGAGGAAAAAGTCATGGCTATAGATATAAAAAAGGCATTGGTAATAGGGTCTGGACCAATTATTATAGGTCAGGCCGCAGAATTCGATTACTCGGGAACACAGGCCTGTAAGGTTCTTAAGGAAGAAGGAATAGAGGTTGTACTTATAAATAGTAATCCGGCGACGATAATGACAGATAAGGAGATTGCCGATGCAGTATATATAGAACCACTTAATGCAGAAGTTATAGAAAAGATCATTATTAAGGAAAAGCCCGATAGCATAGTTGCAGGCATGGGAGGACAAATAGCTCTAAACCTAGCAGTGGAACTTTATAAAAAGGGAATAATACAAAAGTACGGTTTAAAGCTTTTAGGTACCGATGTAGAGGCAATAGATAAGGCAGAGGACAGAGAGAAATTCAAAGAGCTCATGGAAGAGATCGGTGAACCAGTTATAGAAAGCCAGATAGTAAATAGTATGGAAGAGGCCATAGAGTATAGTGAAATATTAGGATTTCCACTGGTTGTTAGACCTGCCTTCACCATGGGCGGAAGCGGTGGAGGAATCGCCAATGATCTAGAAGAGTTAAAGGAAATTGCAGCCAAGGGTCTAAAGTATAGTATGGTAGGCCAAGTACTTATAGAAAAGAGTGTAAAGGGCTGGAAGGAAATCGAATATGAGATGATGAGGGACAATAAGGGTAATACTATTACCGTGTGTAATATGGAAAACATTGATCCCGTAGGAGTTCATACCGGAGACAGTATAGTTGTAGCCCCATCACAGACCCTCAGCGACAAGGAATATCAGATGCTTAGAAATGCATCCATAAAAATAATAAGTGCCTTAAATATTAGAGGAGGCTGTAATGTTCAGTTTGCCCTTGATCCAAACAGCTTTAACTACCATGTTATAGAGGTAAATCCAAGGGTTAGTAGATCATCGGCCTTAGCGTCAAAGGCCACAGGATACCCTATAGCAAAGGTAGCAGCTAAAATAGCTATAGGATATAACCTAGATGAGATAAAAAATGATGTTACAGGAAAGACCTTCGCTTGTTTTGAGCCTACATTAGACTATTGTGTAGTTAAGATACCTAAGTGGCCCTTTGATAAATTCAAAACTGGAAATAGAGCCCTTGGGACAAAGATGATGGCAACAGGAGAGGTTATGGCCATAGCAAATAACTTTGAAAGTGCCCTTTTAAAAGGTGTAAGATCCCTAGAGATAGGCCAATACAATTTATGCAATGAAGATTTAAAAGAAGTATCTCCAGAGGAGCTTGAGGCAAAAATACAGCTTGGTGATGATGAAAGATTATTCTATATCGCCGAGATGTTTAGAAGGGGTACACAGATAAAGGAAATATCACTGATGACTGGAATAGATAAATTCTATCTGGATAAGATTAAAAATATAATCGATTTAGAAGAGGAAATACGAAATAAGGATGTAAATAGTATAGATAAAAATACTATGACAGTACTTAAGAAAAAGGGTTTCTCAGATAAGGGTATCGGAAGCCTAACAAACTCTAATGGTATGGAAGTATATAAATTAAGAAAGAAATATAATATAGAAGCAGTATACAAGATGGTTGATACATGTGGAGGAGAGTTTGAAGCGACATCGCCATATTACTACTCGACCTATGATACTGTGGATGAGGTAGAGGTCTCAACGAAGGATAAGGTTATGGTAATAGGCTCTGGACCTATAAGAATAGGACAGGGAATTGAGTTTGACTATTGCTCGGTACATGGGGTACTAGCTCTTAAGGAAGAAGGAATAGAATCCATTATAGTTAATAACAACCCTGAAACAGTAAGTACAGACTTCGATACCTCAGATAAACTGTATTTCGAGCCTCTAACAGAAGAAGATGTACTGAATATTATAGAAAAAGAAAAGCCTAAGGGAGTTATACTTCAGTACGGAGGTCAAACCTCAATAAAGCTTGCACAGTTTCTGGATAAAATGGGAGTACCAATCCTAGGCTCATCCTCAGAGAGTATAGATACCTCGGAGGATAGAGAAAAATTTGAACAGCTACTAGAGCAGTTAAATATAGAAAGACCAAAGGGTAAAGGCGTGATGACATTATGTGAAGGATTAGAAGCAGCAGAGGAGCTTGGATATCCAGTACTTATAAGACCGAGCTATGTCCTTGGAGGTATGGGCATGGAAATAGCCTATAATAAAGAGGAACTAGAAAAATACTTAAAGGGTGCCTTTGAGAGGGATAAGAAGAACCCAGTCCTAATAGATAAGTACATGATGGGACTTGAAATAGAGGTTGATGCAATCTGTGATGGAGAAGATATATTGATACCAGGGATTATGGAGCACCTGGAAAGGGCAGGAGTCCATTCTGGAGATAGTATATCAATCTACCCAGCAGAAAATATATGTGATGAGATAGAGAAAAAAATAGTGGAGTATTCCTATAAACTAGCAAAGGCTCTGGAAGTTAAGGGATTGATAAATATCCAATATGTACTATATGAAGGAAGCCTATATGTTATAGAGGTTAATCCAAGGGCATCTAGAACAGTACCATATATAAGTAAGGTAACTGGAATACCTATGATAAGCCTTGCAACTAAGGTTATGCTAGGAAAGAAATTGAAGGATCTAGGATTTGGAACTGGTCTTAATAAGAGTAAAAAGATTAAAGCCGTTAAAGTACCGGTATTCTCAATGGAAAAGCTTCCAGATACAGAGATAGCTCTTGGGCCTGAAATGAAGTCTACAGGAGAGGTTCTAGGGGTTGGTGATGATTTAGACATCGCCTTATACAAGGGTCTTATGGGAGCAAACATCAACATACCTAGAGGTGGAAAAGTAATTATAAGTGTTTCCGACAACTATAAGGAAGAGTTTCTACCTATAGCTAAGGATTTAAAAGAACTAGGATTTGAGTTCTTTGCAACGGGAGGAACGGGAAAATTCTTGGATGATAATGATATTGTCTCAACCAAGGTAAGCAAAATTGGAGAAGAGGGCTTATGTCTTATAGATCTAATAGATGAAGGTGAAATAGATCTAGTGGTAAATATACCGACTAAGGGACGAAACTCCAGAACCGATGGTTTTAAAATAAGAAGAAGAGCAGTTGAAAAGAAAGTGTGCTGCCTAACTTCCCTAGATACACTGGCAGCAATTATTGATATAATAAAGAAAGATATAAAAATGAAAGATTTAGAAGTTATAAATATATGTAACATATAAAATATATAAATTTTATGGGGTGATGAATATGAAAATATCAAAGGAAATCGCAAAAAAGCTACTTGAGATTCAAGCCGTTGCAATTAAGGATACTTCAAATCTATTTACATGGGCATCGGGCATAAAATCGCCTATATACTGTGATAATAGACTTACCATGAGTTATCCTGAAGTAAGAGATCTAGTAGCTGAGGGCTTCAAGGAAGTAATAGAAAAGGAATTTCCTGAGGCAGGAATTGTAGCGGGAACAGCAACGGCTGGTATTCCTCATGCAGCATGGGTTTCACAAAAGATGGAACTACCTATGGTATACGTTAGAAGCTCAGCTAAGGGACATGGAAAGCAGAATCAAATCGAAGGTAGATTGTTTGAAGGAAAAAAGGTAGTACTTATAGAGGATTTACTTTCAACCGGTGGAAGCTCAATGAAGGCTGTAAAGGCCCTTCAAGAGGCAGGCGCTGATGTTATCGGAGTGGTAGCAATATTTAGCTATAACTTCAAGAAGGTAGAAGATCTATTTAGTGCAGAGGCTGTAGAATACAGAACATTAACGAATTATGATGTATTACTACCTATAGCGATGGAAATGGGATACGTAAAGGAAGAAGAATTAGACCTTTTAAAACAATGGAGCAAAGATCCATATATATTTACTAAATAATAAAGAGTGATGCATAAGTATTAATTTTTCCGTAAAAAAATTCTTTTATGGGAATTAGTGGTTGGAAGTGAAAATCGAATCTAGTATAATAAAGAGCAAGAATAATTTCACTATTCTTGCTTTTTTATATTTATAAAAGATTTTTCTAATTTTGCATTTATATACGAAAGCAGTTTTTGCAATATTTTAAGCATTTTAAGCAATGAATATTGTTAAAAATTCAAATATAATAATATAAATTAAAGTTCTAGGAGGAGAATCATGGGAAATATAAAGGTATTAAAGTTCGGGGGAACGTCTGTAGCAGATGCTAATCAATTTAGGAAGGTAAAGGCAATTGTTGAGGCTGATGAAAAGCGCAGATATGTTGTTGTGTCTGCACCTGGAAAGCGTCATAGTGATGACAATAAAGTGACGGATTTACTTTATCTATGTCATGCTCATATAAAATATTCTGTACCCTTTGACCAAGTGTTTGATATTATATCCGAACGTTATTTAGAAATAATTAAGGAGCTTGAAATCGATCTAGATATACAGCCATATCTAGATGAAGTAAAATCAAAGATAACTAAGAATGTTTCAATTGATTACTTAGCCAGCAGAGGAGAGTATTTAAATGGTTTAATAATGGCTAAGTTTTTAAATTATGACTTTATAGACGCTAAAGAAATAATTTTTTTCAATAATAATGGATCAATAGACTGGGATAAAACCAAGAAGATGCTATCAAAAAAAATATCTGACCATAATAAAGCAGTAATACCAGGATTTTATGGGTGTAATACCGATGGTAAGGTTAAGATCTTTTCAAGAGGTGGCTCCGATATCACTGGTGCAATAGTAGCCAGGGTTGCTGAGGCAGAGGTTTATGAAAACTGGACTGATGTATCGGGATTTCTTATGTCTGATCCTCGTATTGTAGAGAATCCTAAACCGATAAAAAGAATAACGTATAGGGAACTAAGGGAGTTATCATATATGGGGGCTTCTGTACTTCATGAGGAAGCTATCTTCCCAGTACGTGAAATAGGAATACCAATAAATATTAGAAATACCAATGAACCTGAGAATACAGGAACAATCATTACGGATGATATTGATGATAAAGAAAATGAAAACATTGTAACTGGAATAGCAGGAAAGAAGGATTTTACTGTTATAGCAATACACAAAAACCATATGAATTCAGAGGTTGGTTTTATTAGAAAGCTTCTTTCTATCCTCGAAATGAACAATATTACGATTGAACATATACCTTCGGGAATAGACACGGTTTCAATAGTTATTGCAAACTCACAATTAGAGAACAAGCTTAATATAATTATCGATGAAATAAATAATAAATGTAACCCTAACACTATAAATGTTTATACTAATATGGCCTTAGTAGCAACGGTTGGAAAGAGTATGGCTTATACACCAGGTATAGCTGCGAAGCTTTTCACAGCCCTTGGAGAGGCAGGAATAAATATTCGTATGATAGATCAAGGCTCAAGCGAAATGAATATAATTACAGGAATAGAAGATAAAGATCTTGAAAAAGCCATAAGAGCTATATATAATGCATTTGTAGCGTAAAACCAAGCATTCACTTAAATCTCTATACACAAATTTAGTATGATAAATAATATTTTTGCAAAGAATAATGAAAAGACTTTGACATATTAATTGTAAAATATTATAATAGCCATAACAAAAGTAAAAAGTAAAAGACTATGAAGAGAAGAGTAGATACAGGATGTAGTCCTAAGCGAGCTGGGAATGGTGGGAGCCTGGTACGAAACCTCTATTGAAGAACATCTCGGAGTTTCTAACCGAAATTTACTATTAAGAGTAGGCTTAGACGGAGCCAAACCGTTAATATTGGATAGCATAATTAATGTGCTAGTTTGAGTTGGTCATATTATAGATATAGTCCTATATAACACGAAGTTTTATATCTAATTTATGGCAATAAGGGTGGTACCGCGAATAATAAGTCTTTCGTCCCTAGTATTAGGAGATGAAGGACTTTTTTTAATACAAAAAAATATTTTAAAAATTTTTTAGATAATAAAGAGGAGGAAGAAAAGTGAAAGCTGTATTAGTTAAAGACATTTACAGAAACACAGAAAAGTATGTAGATAAAACTATAACTGTTTCTGGTTGGGTTAGAACCCTAAGAGCATCAAAGGCCTTTGGTTTTATTGAATTGAATGACGGAAGCTTCTTTAAGAATGTTCAGGTAGTTTTTGAAGAGAACCTTGAAAACTTTAAGGAGATATCTAAATTTACAATAGCATCGGCTGTTGTAGTAGAAGGAACTCTAGTTGCTACACCAGGCGCAAAGCAACCATTTGAAATAAAAGCGACTAAAGTGACTTTAGAAGCAGATTCCGATAGGGATTATCCACTTCAAAAGAAGAGACACAGCTTTGAGTTTTTAAGATCAATTGCTCACTTAAGACCACGTAGTAATGCATTTTCTGCTGTATTTAGAGTACGTTCCCTTACTTCGTATGCAATCCATAAATTTTTCAACGACAGAGGCTTTGTATATGTTCATACTCCAATAATTACAGGAAGTGACTGCGAAGGTGCAGGGGAAATGTTTAAAGTATCAACCCTTGACTTTCACAATATACCAAAGACTGAAGAAGGTAACATAGACTTCAGCGATGACTTCTTTGGTAAGGAAACAAATCTAACAGTAAGTGGACAATTACAAGGTGAAGCTTATGCCCTTGCATTTAGAAATATATACACCTTTGGTCCAACCTTTAGAGCTGAAAATTCTAACACTACAAGACATGCTTCAGAATTCTGGATGATGGAGCCAGAAATAGCTTTTGCTGATTTAAATGACAATATGGATCTTGCAGAGGATATGCTTAAATTTATGATTAAGTATGTTATGGAGAATGCTCCAGAAGAGATTGAGTTCTTTAACAAATTTGTTGACAAGGGATTATTAGATAGACTAAACAACGTTGTAAACTCTGACTTTGCTAGAATTACTTATACAGAAGCTATTGAACTTCTAGAGAAGGCTGATAAAGAGTTTGAATACCCGGTACATTGGGGCTGTGACCTTCAAACTGAGCATGAAAGATATATATCAGAAGAAGTATATGGAAAGCCTGTATTTGTAACTGACTATCCAAAGGATATTAAGGCATTCTATATGAGAATGAACGATGACAATAAGACTGTAGCGGCTATGGACTTACTAGTTCCTGGTGTTGGAGAACTTATTGGAGGAAGTCAGAGAGAAGAAAGACAAGATGTACTTGAGAAGAGAATGGAAGAAATGGATCTTAGCAAGGACGATTACTGGTGGTACTTAGACTTAAGAAAATATGGTGGAGTTAAGCACGCTGGGTATGGTCTTGGATTTGAAAGAGCTATTATGTATATGACAGGAATAGCAAACATAAGAGACGTTATACCTTTCCCAAGAACTCCAAAGACTGCTGAGTTCTAGGATTGAAATTCAAATTGATAAGTTACGGAAAAAGGATACCTAAGTATGACAGGTATCCTTTTCTTCGTCCTAAATTGAACTCCTGTAAGTATTTAGTAGTTAAGTAGTTTATTGATTATTTCCATTTAATGATAGCTATAAATTCTTTCAAAATACTAATATAATTATTGTTATAGCAGTAATCTTAGTTATTGATTTATAAATTTTCAGCTCTAGATAATATAATCCAATCTTAAATATTAATAATCAATATTTCAATTTGCAAATGTAGTTTTCACATTGAAATCAACTTAATAAGATAAAATTATTGAAAGCCTCTAAAATAGCCATTTAGAATTCTGGTACAATACTTGCTTAAATGTTTACTATCAGTCTGATAAGAAGTTTAAAGCTTATAAGCTATTCTTATGTACAGGAGTAGGAAAAAGGAGGCAGATAGGATTCGTGAAAATGAAGAACTTTTAAGCTCATATTGGCTAACATAAAATTTATAGGAGGTAAAAGTTAATGGAAAAAAAATACAAAGAGGTACCCTTTAAGATTGCGTTAATTCCAGTTGCTTTCTTATTAATTTCTTTAGTTCTTTCTCTTCTAGTATTTGATTTAGGAGAAGCTCAAATAGCGATGGTAGTTTCAGCAATGTTTGCGGGATTTATAGCTATAAAATATTTAGGATATGAGTGGTCAGAATTGGAAGAAGGTATTCTTGAATCTATTAAGGTGGCTATGAGTGCAGTTCTAATTTTATTAATAATTGGTATGGTAGTTGGGACTTGGATGTTAGCTGGAGTTGTACCAACGATGATATATTATGGACTTAAGATATTATCTCCAGGGATATTCTTAATTGCAACATTAATAATATGTTCAATTGTTTCCCTTGCAACTGGTAGTTCTTGGACTACTTGTGCCACAGTAGGTATTGCCCTTATGGGAGTAGGCCAAGGTTTGGGTGTGCCTGTTCCAATGATTGCAGGAGCAATTATTTCAGGTGCGTATTTTGGTGATAAAATGTCTCCGCTTTCCGATACTACAAATCTAGCACCGGCTATGGCGGGCTGTGATTTATTTGAACATATTAAACATATGATATTTACGACTGGTCCAAGTTATATAATATCCTTAATTCTATTTGGAATATTAGGAATGAAATATGCAGGACAAGCACTTAACCAAGAAGGTATTGATATTTTATTAAATGGTATAACTTCAACCTTTAATGTAACTCCTCTTTTATTGCTTGCACCTGTGTTCGTTATCATTTTAGTAATAAAGAAAATTCCTGCAATCCCTGGTCTATTTGGTGGGGTTGTTATAGGCGGAGTCTTTGCATACATTTTCCAAGGCGCAAGCGTTGGGGAAATATTAAATGTTGCAAACAATGGTTTCACATCAAATGTGGGAGTTAAGGTAGTAGATAAATTATTATCTAGAGGTGGAATGCAAGGAATGCTTTGGACTGTCTCACTAATTCTTTGTGCAATGATGTATGGGGGAATAATGGAAAAGTCAGGTATGTTGCATGCAATAGCTAAAAAAATATTGTCTTATACTAAGGATGATGGTAGTTTAATTTCAGCTGCTGTACTTACGTGTATTTCAATGAATTTCATTGCATCCGATCAATATTTATCTATCGTTATACCGGGTAGAATGTACAAGGATGCATTTGATGAAAGAGGATTACATCCTAAAAACCTTTCAAGAGTACTTGAGGATTCTGGAACATTAGTTGCACCATTGGTACCATGGAACACTGGTGGAGCATATGTTATGGCAACCTTAGGTTTAGCACCGTGGACTTATGTTCCGTTCTGCTTCCTATGCCTAATAAATCCAATAATTTCAATGATATATGGATACCTAGGATTTACGATTGAAAAGGTTGATAAAGCAGCCTAATAATTTCAGTTAAACAAGAAATATTTTTAATGGATAAAAAGCGAATCGAATATTGCAATTGAAAACAGAGAAAATTCGGTATGGTATTCCTAAAACGTTAATAGTCTTAGGAAAGCAGTACTGAATTTTCTCTGTTTTTTTATTGTGCAAAGGATCATTTTATTCGTTCTGTAGTCGTCTCCATATTGTTGTTTTACTGAGGCCTAACTTTTCTGACACCTCATCTAAATTTTTTGATTTTGACATAACCTGTTTAATAATCTGTCGTTCTACATCTTTAAAATTTCCTGTAAAGTCAATATCAATACTTTCTCCTACATATAACTCACTTTTTCTCTTTTTATATAAAGTATTCTCAATCATATATTTATCTAATTTTTGATATCTTGACTTTATAGCAATTCGTTCCATGATGTTACGTAATTGCCTAATATTTCCCGGCCAGTCATATTCACACAATAATTCAATTAAGTCCGAATCTAGCTGAATCTCATTTAGCTCATATTCATTAGCGAAATCATCAAGAAATTGTTGTGCAAATATCGGTATTTCATCCTTTCTTTCTCTCAAAGGAGGGATATGAATATTTAAGACATTTAACCTGTAAAATAAATCTTCTCTAAACTTTCCATTCTGTACATCTTCCTCTAAAATCCTATTTGTAGCAGTTATTATTCGTACATCTACGGGAATAACCTTATCTCCACCTACACGCAAAATTTCTTTTTCTTCTAAAACCCTTAGAAGATGGGCTTGTAGGGAGAAATTCATATCTCCGATTTCGTCAAGGAAAATGGTACCGGTATGAGCTAACTCAAATAATCCTGCCTTTCCTTGCTTATTGGCACCTGTGAAAGCACCTGGTGCATACCCAAACAAAATGCTTTCTAATAAATTTTCAGGAATTGCTGCACAGTTAATAGCGACAAAGGGTTTCTGTTTTCGTCTACTGTAATTATGGATACACTGAGCAATGATCTCTTTCCCAGTACCACTTTCGCCAATAATTGTTACAGTGGAATTAGCTTGGGAGTAATGCTTTGCTTCTTCCACTAGAGACTTCATTTTCATGCCACTAGAAATAATATGATCAAAGTGCCACTTGGCTATATGTCCTCTCTGCAGAATATTGGCCCTTGTCCTATATTCTTTTTCCTGAATATCGCTAACTTTCCTTATTATAAACAAATAATTAACATTATCTAAGAAATTGTTTTTGCCAAGCTCGTAGGAGTTTATCAAGAAATGTTCACTAGAGTTAATGTAAATATAATCCTTTAAGGATTTTTCTTTATCAAAATGCTCTAGAAAATCCTGTGAATCTAATATTGAGCTAATATGTCTATTCTGTATATGATGAAAATTAAAATATTCCTTTAACCGATTATTAATATACCTTATATTTAATTGACGATCGGTAGCAATTATGGCTTTGTCGATGTTATCAACAATTTTTTCAAGCTCATTATTTAGACTGTGGATTTGATTTGTTTTCTCAAGCTCCGAAAGTTTACTACATATTAGAGAAGCCATTTTATCGATAAATGGATTTAAATAATGTTTGTTACTCATTAAACGTTCCTTTTGAGCATCTGAAAATGCAATTAGTCCGATAACACCAATTACCTTGTTATTCATAATGATAGGATATAAAATTTCAGCATATTCGTTACATGTGTCTTTTATTGTACATCTACGGCATTTTTCATCCTTCCTTGGCTCCTCAACAACAATTAATTTTCCAGATTCGAAAACTTGCCAAGCGATTGATCCCGATGTGATTTTCTGACCTACCATATCACGGTGCATTCCCGTACCAACTATTCTAGTAAAATTATCATCAACGACTGTAACCTCTATATCAATGACTGCTGCAATAGCTTCAGCTACATTTTGTATAAAAGATTCTATTTGTTGCATTGTAGTCATAAATATTCTCCCTTTCAGAATATAGTATCGCCAAAAACAAATTCACAAAGAGCATTATTGACATAGAAAACTAAAGTAAAAGTTTCTAATTAGTTATTATTATTTAATCTAATTGTTATGGTTTATGAGAATTATTGATTATTTGAGATTGTAGAGAAGCTGAAGCAAATAAGTGTAATGATTAAGAAGTTACTAACATTATAGCATAAAAATAGTACAAACCTTTTGCTTAATATATAGCAGTATGCCAAATGATCCTTACTTTAAAAATGTACTGAATGTTTATAACATATACGAATGCAAATTGTAATGTTGTCTTTCAATTTGAAAGCTTAAATATGTAATATCATTTTGAAAACCTTTGAAATAGCGGAAATTATTCTGGTACGATACTTGCTAATTAATAGACGTAAATAGAAGATAAGGAGGATATTGAGATATAAGCTGATGTAAAAGTTATTTTGAGATCAATGTGTGTTAGAAGTTGAAGTGTATAAGAAGTTAAAAATTGAACTTAAAAAATTTCGATTTATTTATATTGATTTAGATTAGGAGGAGTTTAGGTGAAAATTGGATTAGAAGAGTTTATCAAGAATAGTTTAAATGAACTTAAAGAGAAAGGTTTATACAACTCGATTGATATTATCCAAGGACCCAATGGACCTATAATTGAAATCGAAGGTAAGAAACTTATTAATCTATCATCTAATAATTATTTAGGGTTAGCAACACACCCGAAAATGAAAAATGCCTTTGTTAATGCTGTAAACAAATACGGAGTAGGTGCAGGAGCGGTTCGTACAATAAATGGAACCTTAGATATTCATGATGAACTTGAGAAAAAATTAGCTCAGTTTAAAGGAACCGAGGCAGCAATTGCACTACAGTCAGGATTTAATTGTAATATGGCAGCAATACAAGGAATCATGGACAAAAACGATGCTATTTTATCTGATGAATTAAACCATGCATCAATTATTGATGGCTGTAGACTATCAAGAGCAAAAATTATTCCATTTGCACACTCTGATATGGATGATTTAGAAAAGAAAGCACAAGAAGCTGTTGAATCAGGCTTATACAACAAAATTATGGTTATTACAGATGGTGTGTTTTCAATGGATGGAGATATTGCAAAGTTACCTGAAATTGTAGAAATCGCTGAAAAATATAATCTAATAACCTATGTTGATGATGCCCACGGGTCAGGAGTCCTTGGAAAAGGAGCTGGAACGATAAAACACTTTGGATTAAGTGATAGAGTTGATTTTCAAATAGGAACTCTTTCTAAAGCCGTTGGCGTAGTAGGTGGATATGTAGCAGGTAAGCAGAGTGTTATCGATTGGCTGAAGGTAAAGGGCAGACCATTCCTATTTTCAACTTCTCTTACACCGGGAGCAGCTGCAGCATGCTTAGCTGCAATAGAAATTTTAACTGAAGATAGCAAATTGAACGATCAATTGTGGGAAAATGGCAATTACTTAAAAAGGGGATTAAAGGATATGGGCTTTGACATAGGCGAAAGTGAAACACCAATAACACCTTGTATTATTGGTGATGAGAGCCTAACTCAAGAATTCAGTAAACGACTTAAAGAAGAGGGTGTTTATGCAAAGTCAATTGTGTTTCCAACTGTTCCTAAGAAAACGGGAAGAGTACGAAACATGCCTTCTGCTGGACATACACGCGATATGCTGGACCAAACCCTAGCGATTTATAAAAAAGTGGGTAAGGAAATGAATATCATTTAAGTTCAATAGATATAAGGATTCTCCTCAATTACGTGGTATATGTAAAACTGAAGAAAGAGGTGTAAATATGAAAGAAATAAAGAAGATAGCTATTGCAGGATCTGGTATTATGGGCGTTGGAATGGCTCAGTGCTTTGCTCAAAAAGGCTATGATGTATTAGTCTATGATATTAATCAAGAGCTGCTAGATAAGTGTATTGATAGCATTAAATTTAATCAAAAAACACTTATTGAATATAGCATAATTAGTGAAGAATGCGCAGTAGAATCATTGGATAGAATTTCACTGACCACCAATTTAGGTGATTTTGCAGATGCAGACTTTGTAATTGAAGCCATCATAGAAAATCTGGAGATAAAGCAGGATTTCTGGAAAAAAGTAGAGGAGATATGTGATGGCGAAGCTATTTTTGCCACTAACACATCAGGGCTTAGCATAAATGACGTATGCGCCAAACTTGACAATAAATCAAGGTTCGCAGGTACGAATTGGTGGAATCCTCCCCATATAATACCTTTAGTAGAAGTTACTATGGGGGATGACACATCTGAAGAAACAGTACAAAGCATTTGTGATACCCTTAAAGAAATTGGAAAAGAACCGGTAGTTATTAGAAAAGAAATCAATGGCTTCATTGGCAATAGAATTCAATTTGCGGTTTTTAGAGAAGCCCTTAACATTGCAGCACAAGGCATTGCATCTTATGAAGATATAGACCGAGCAGTTAAATATGGTATTGGTTTTAGATATCCTACATTAGGCCCTTTTGAAACAGCTGACTTAGGGGGACTTGACACCTTTTACTATATCTCAAAAAACTTATTTAAAGATCTTTCTTCAAGTGAGATACCTCCAGAGATTCTTGAGGAGATTTTCAATGAGAAAAAATATGGTATAAAAACAGGTGAAGGCTTCTTCAAATATGAAAGTGAGGAGCAAATTAATACAATATTAAAAGAACGTGATGAAAAGTTTCTAAAAACTTTAAAGGCACTAGCATAATATGCTATAAAAATATATTAATGGAGGTATAAAATGAAGTTCTGTGCAAACTTAACAACTATGTTTAAAGAACTTGACATATATCAAAGGTTCTATGAGGCAAAGAAACATGGATTTGATACTGTAGAATGCCTATTTCCCTATCATCATGATATAAACAAGATAAAAGGAGCTATGGAAGACACCGGGCTGAAGATGTTAGGTATGGATTTTGTACCTGGAGATTTTTACAATGGAGAAATAGGAATGTTAAACAACCCTGAGAAAATTGATGAATACAAAAGAGGTGTTGAACTATCAATAAAGGTTGCGCTTGATTTAGGCGTAAAAAAAATGAATTGTCTTGTAGGCAAAAGGCTTCCTGGAATAAGCATTGAAAAGCAAATGGAAACTATTGTAGATAATCTTATTTATACCTCGGAGCAAATGAAGCCCCATAATTTAACACTCTTGATTGAACCGATAAACTCCGTTGATAATCCTGGATATATTTGTGATACATGTGAGAAAGCAAGTGATATAATACAGAAAGTAAATACAGATAATATCGCATTACTTTTTGATGTTTATCATTTATATAGGATGGGTCATGATGTTATTGGTGAATTTAAAAAGTATAGAGGGATTGTCAATCATGTTCATATTTCCGATTGTCCAAACAGAACAGAGCCAGGAAAGGGTGAAATCCCATTTGATGTGATCTTACCGGCAATTGATGAGTATTATAAAGATTATATTGGATTAGAATATACCAATATTGATAGTGTTTTTGGAAATCTTCCAATTGAATAGTGCTAGAAATGAGTATTAATTTAAATTGTGGGCTATCTCATAAAAAAAATGCATAATTTCAGTCCCGAGGTGTTTTAGAATGACGTAGAAATTCGTTATTCCAAAACACCTTTTTACTTTTTTTGTATATTGTAAATAAACTTATTTTGTTGTATTTACCAAAATTTATAAAATGTGATATAATAAAACATAATTTGAAAACGTTACCGGTAACGTTTTCAAATTATAAAAATATAAGGAGGGTTATTTTATGATTAAATCACGAGAAGGAAAAAAATTAAAAGAAAGGAGAAAAAGAGGTATAAGAAGGACAATTGCATATCTAATGTTGTCGGTCTTAGTAGCAGCAAATATATTTATTGGAATAAACCCAATTAATGTATTTGCCGCAAGCCATGAAGGTGAATTCACTTCTAATGTGATGGCTCCGTTATATGTTAGTGACTGGGGTAGCTTTGAATATCAACTATCCATGGCTAAGGATATAGGAGTAGATGCGGTCAGTGTTGATGTATGGTGGGGAGACGTTGAAAAGCAAGGCGATAATCAATTTAATTGGAGCTACTATGACCAAATATTTAGCAAAATTAAAGACTCCGGCCTCAAGATTGTTCCAATAATGTCCTTCCATCAATGCGGTGGAAATGTTGGAGATGATTATACCTCGTACTTACCAAGTTGGGTATGGAGTAAATATCGTGGAAAAACCTATAAAGGAAGAACCCTAGATTGGGACGACTTAAAATATAAAAGTGAGCTAGGAAATACTTCCGCTGAATACCTTTCATTATGGATTGATGACCTGGTGAAAAGTGAGTACATTGACTTCATGAATAGTTTTGAAGACCAATATTCCGCATATGCCAATGACTTTATAGAGCTGAATATAAGCTGTGGACCAGCAGGGGAACTAAGATATCCATCCTATAATGCCCACGATGAAGGAAACACCTATAGCGGATTTCCCAATAAGGGCTATCTACAATGCTATTCTGATCTAGCACAGGATGATTTTAGAAGCTCTATGATAGAAAAGTACAATAACTTACAAGGGATAAATGCATCATGGGGGACAACACTGATGGATGAATCTCAAATAAAGCCTCCTAGCAATGGTGGAGAATTCTTTTATGGTTCTGGAAAAGCATACCTAGATTCAGAGTACGGAAGGGATTTCATCGAATGGTACAACAAAGAATTAGCTGACCATGGAAAAAATATGATTACCTATGCTGGACAAGCATTTGATGATGAACTAGGAAATATAAAACTTGGAATTAAAATTCCTGGTGTACATTGGCAAATTAATAATCAAAACTATCCAAGGACTGCTGAGATCTGTGCAGGTATAGTCAATACTGATTTTAGTCAACAAAACGGATATGGTTACAATCCTATCATCGAGATGATAAAGAGCTTCGGTGACAAGGTTATATTACATTTCACTTGTCTAGAAATGGACAATGGAAATGGTGATCAGACATCTGCTGCAAAAACATTAGTCGGATGGGTAGGGGATGCAGCTCATAGTAAAGGAGTAGAGATTAAAGGTGAAAATGCATTAGCCGGTGGAAATGATAACGAGCAGTTTTGGAATAATATAAAGGATGCCATAGATGATCATTACTATAATGGAATCACTATTCTAAGAATAAATGATGCCGTATATGGTACTTCAAACAAATACTACAATGAATTAATAGCCAATAATAAAACAAGTTCTGAGACTAGTGTTACATTCCGTGTTCACAGTGCAAATACAAGCTTGGGAGAAGAACTGTATGTCGTTGGAAGTAAACCAGAGCTAGGAAATTGGGACCCAAATAAGGCAGTGAAAATGTATAACTATGATTATCCATCTTGGACTGCGAGAGTAAAGGGATTAAACCAAGGAGAGACTATAGAGTTCAAATTTATTAAAAAGTCATCTAATGGAGTGATCTGGGAAGACGCAATTGGAAATAGAACCTATACAATATCTAATAAAACAGGAGAATATGAAGGGAATTGGAACCAATAATGTGAATTTATAGTACAACATAAAAGTATAACCTCCCATACAATAATTTTATTCTAGCTAAAATCCCCATCTCGAAGTAACTGAAACTTCTTTTCTATAGATAACCTAAATAAAATGTAAAAATTAACTAAATAAAAAACTATTTGATAATTCTATAAATTGTGGTAGAATAGATTTATAAATTGGAAACGTTACCAGAAACGTTTCCGAAAACGATACCAAAAGTGAGGGTTATCTATGAAAAACTTGAATATAAAGGATATTGCAAAGATTGCAGGGGTTGGAGTAAGTACTGTATCCCGAGTTATCAACAACCATCCCGACGTTAAGGATAAAACTAGGGATAAGGTATTGAAAGTAATAGAAGAGCATAATTATATTCCAAATAATAGTGCAAGAAATCTAAAGAGAACTGATTCTAAAAATATAGGAGTTTTAGTAAAGGGTATTTTCAACCCATTTTTCGCAAAGTTAATTCAATTTATCGAGGAAAAAATAGATGAAGAAGGATATTCTATGATTCTTCATTACAATGATGACAATACAAATGACATCGAAGCTGCCGTCGAGCTTATAAAGGAGAAGAAGTTGAAGGGGCTTATTTGTCTAGGTGGGGATTTTACAAATTTGGATGAAAGTCAATTAGTAAACCTAGAGACACCCATAGTTTTATCTTCCACAGATGTTATTGAAGATTCTAACAAGCCCTTTTTCTCTAGTGTAGTTATAGAAAATGAGAAAGCTGCATTTGAAGCGGTAGAATATCTATGTAGACTTGGCCATAAGGAAATTGGCATTATCGTTACAGGTCAAGAGGATAGATGTATTGGGAAGCTCAGATTTGAGGGATATAAAAGGGCTCTGGCAGAGTACAATATAGAATACAATGAAAATTATTTTGAAATAGGTGAATATACCTTCGAATCAGGATTCGATGCTATGAATAGATTATTAGATAAGGATATAGATTTGACAGCAGTATTTGTAACATCGGACATCATGGCAATAGGGGCCTCGAAGGCGATTCTAGCAAAGGGGTTAAGAATTCCTGAGGATATCTCAATAGTTGGTTTCGATGGTATTGAATACGCTGAGTATTTCCACCCATCGATTTCTACCATAAAGCAGCCCGATGAAGGATTGGGTAAGAAAAGTGTAGAGATACTATTTGATCTAATCAAAGGAAAGAAGGAGAATCAGCACATTATTCTAAAGACAGAATTGCTTGAGAGAGAGTCCTGTAAAAAGGTATAGCCTAAATATAATTTTAATGTATATGAAAATGTTTTCCAAAGACTTTATTTATTCGAATTTTCTAAGGCTAAGATTTATCCTTAGAGAATCATATTAAACCAATATCAAATGTGTAATGAAAAGAGGTGAGGGTTAGGAAGAAGATTTATTGGCGATACACTTAGGTAATTAAAGGTAAGATTAAAATGAATCTATGAGGGGGATTATAGTGAAAAAATCAAAGAAGTTGTTGGCATTAGGTATTTTAATTGTGTTTGTATTTGCAACTATTTTTACAGGTTGTACATCTAAAACAACAAATGAAGAACCTAAGAAAGCTACAGAGGAGCCTAAGGCTTCAGAAGAAAAAGTAGAAGTAGATATATTCCAATTCAAGGTTGAAATTGCAAAGGAACTAGAAGCGGCTGCTAAAGAATTTGAAGAAGCTAATCCAAATGTTAAGATCAATATTCAAACAGTTGGTGGCGGTGATGATTATGGTGCAGCATTAAGGACTAAGTTCCAATCAGGTAGCGAACCTGATATATATAACGTAGGTGGACCTCAGGACATAAAAGATTGGATGGAAAAATCAGAAGATCTATCAGATCAGCCATGGGTTGATTTAGCCCTTGACGGTGTTCTTTCAGGAGCTACTGTAGATGGAAAGGTATATGCACTGCCTTTCAATATTGAAGGTTATGGATTTGTATATAACAAGGCCATTTTCGCCGATGCAGGAATCGATGCTTCAAAAATAGTTGATTTTGCAAGCTTAGAAGAAGCAGTAAAAACATTGGATAAGAAGATCAAGTCAGGTGAACTAAAGGAAAAATACCCTCTTCTAGAAGCTGTATTTGAATATGCGGCAAAGGAAACTTGGGTAACTGGGCTACATACTTCTAATACAGCCCTTTCACAAGAATTTGATAGTTCATTAAGTGCATTTGCAGCAGATAAGGTTGAATTTAAATATGCCGATGGGTTAAAAGCAATTATTGACCTACAGACAGATTATTCTTCAAGTGCTGATTCAAAGGGTAAGTTAAATGCAGTTGACTATTCTACTCAAGTTGATGAAGGTATAGCTATCGAAAGAGTTGCAATTATCCAACAGGGTAACTGGATATTTGGCGGCGTTAACGATATAGATCCGAAGGTTGCTGAAAATTTAGATATTCTTCCAATGCCTATAAAGGGAGCTAAAGAGGATTCAATTCCTGTAGGGGTACCAATGCATTGGTCAGTTAACAAGGATAGCAGTGATGCAGAAAAGAAAGCAGCAAAGGAGTTCTTAAACTGGCTTTATACTTCTGACTCAGGAAAAGACTACATCGTAAATAAATTCTTCTTCATACCTCCACTAAAGGGATATGATGGATTAGAACCAAAGGATGCCCTAGGTATGGCTGTAAAAAGATATGCTCAAGAAGGAAAGACAATGCCATGGGTATTTATGGGATATCCAACAGGTTGGGGTATGGAATCACTTGGAACTGATATTCAAAAATATCTAGCAGGAGAAGTTACTTGGGAAGAGGCAATTTCTAACTCAAAAGCTAAATGGACAGAACTGAGATAAACTAATATGAAGTAATATACTTTGTGGGGGATGATTGATAATCCCCCACAAAATATATTTTGCCACATTGTTGCATTTTGATTTTCTGAATTACCTTAAAGTCTTTGGTCATTCAGAAAATGAAAATGTAGATTTATAAATGCATTCTATATAGGAGGAGATTATGAAAAGTTCAAGGTTATGGTTTGGTGTTTTCGTTTACCCAATACTATTGGCTTTTTTAATTGTTGTAATCATTCCAATGCTTATGGGGATTTATTACTCCTTTACGGATTGGAACGGAATAATAAATAATGCTAATTGGGTAGGATTAAAAAATTATATAGAGGTACTAAGTAACGACAGGGAATTTTTAGGATCATTTGTTTTTACTGCTAAATTTGCTTTAGTATCAGTGATAACAATAAACCTCATGGGATTTGGGCTGGCCCTTCTTGTTACAAGGAACAGTAAGTTGAATAATGCCCTTAGAAGTATATTTTTTATGCCGAATTTGATTGGTGGTTTGATTCTTGGTTTTGTATGGCAATTTATCTTTACAAAAGCTTTGGATTCGATCGGAGGAAAGCTTGGCATAGGTTTTCTAGAGGGATGGTTGTCGACTACAACCACTGGATTTTGGGGCTTAGTTATCCTAATGTCTTGGCAGCTCTCTGGTTATATGATGATTATATATATAGCGGCCCTTCAGAGTATACCGGATTCCCTGAAGGAAGCAGCAAAGATAGATGGAGCTAATGGATGGGAAAGGCTGAAGAATATAACCATACCTTTGGTTGCTCCAGCATTTACAATAGGTCTATTTCTATCATTATCTAACTCTTTTAAGCTATTTGATCAAAACCTAGCTCTGACAGGTGGAAATCCTTATAACTCAACACAAATGTTAGCTTTGAATATTTATGAGACGGCCTTCGTATTTAGTAAATTTGGCTTAGCTCAAGCTAAGGCAGTTATATTTCTAATTACTGTAGCCGCAATTACCCTAACTCAAATATATTTTAGTAAGAAAAGGGAGGTAGAGATGTAATGGAAAAAATCCAAAACAAAAATAGAGGACTCACTGCTTTAAGTATTGTACTAGCAATATTATTTCTATCCCCCTTGTATATAGTATTTACAAACTCCTTTAAGACTCAGAAGGGTATATTTCTGAATGTTGTCAGCCTGCCCTTTGGAGAGTACTTCAGTCCTAAAAACTATACAGTGGCCTTTGAAGAACTTAACTTTGTACGTTCCTTCATAAATTCATTATCTATCACCGTTATAAGCACTATTATAATAATAGTATTTGCTTCAATGGCTGCTTGGATGCTTGTAAGAACAAAGAGCAAGTTTAGTACCTTCATATTTCTTTTATTTGCAGGATCTATGCTTATTCCCTTTCAATCAGTAATGTTACCTCTAATTAGG
This sequence comes from Wukongibacter baidiensis, assembly GCF_050888315.1. Classification (NCBI taxonomy): domain Bacteria; kingdom Bacillati; phylum Bacillota; class Clostridia; order Peptostreptococcales; family Caminicellaceae; genus Wukongibacter; species Wukongibacter baidiensis. The sequence continues at coordinate 3,161,817 of NZ_CP138202.1, read as the reverse complement.
TTAATGGGATTAATGGGTAGGGCAGTAGGTAAACCAGAGCTTTTCCTAAGTCCCTTTGGATTAATATTCATGTACCTAGGATTTGGCTCCAGCCTTTCAATAATTTTATATCATGGTTTCATTAAAAACATTCCTAAGGAATTGGAAGAAGCAGCGACTATAGATGGATGCAATAAATTTCAAGTATTTTGGTACATTATATTTCCTTTACTAAAACCAATTACCGTTACAGTGAGTATATTAAATGCTATGTGGATATGGAATGACTTCTTACTGCCGCAGCTTGTAATTAACAAGCCAGAGTGGCATACAATCCCACTAAAGATGTTCTTCTTCTTTGGTCAATTCTCTAAGAAGTGGCATTTAGCACTAGCGGGTCTTGTAATAGGTATGATTCCGATTATTATTTTCTACTTCTTTGCACAGAAACATATTGTAAAAGGTGTAACCGATGGGTCTATTAAGTAATTAGAGGTGATGAATATGAGAATATATGAAGTAATAGATGGTGTAAAAAAGTATAGATTTGGCAGCCCCATTCAAACCGATGCCGTTGTCCTTGAGGGACATGAAATAGATAGTGAAAAACCTAAGTATTTTACTATAGAAGATAACGAGGACTTTAAACTAAAGTACAAAATGGATATAAAGGACCAAGTCTTTGGTCTTGGAGAAAATCAAAAGGGAATTAACAAGCGTGGTGGGATTTTTGAATCCTATTGTACCGATGATGCCGTTCATACACCAGATAAAAAATCGTTATATGGTGCCCATAACTTTTTGATAGTCCATGGAGTACAGAAATTTGGTCTCTTCATAGATTACCCAGGAAGAGTTAGATTTGATATAGGATTCACCAATAAGGATGAAATCGAGATAACAATAGATGATAAAAATTTAGACTTATACATTATAAATGGAGATAGCATAAGAGAGATCGTTAATAAGTTCTTAAAAATAATTGGAAAAAGCTATGTGCCTCCGAAATGGGCCTTTGGTTTCCAACAATGTAGATGGAGCTATGTAGATGCAGGGGAAGTAGAAGAGGTTGCCGAGAGCTTTATTAAATACGATATCCCATGTGACTCAATATATTTAGATATAGATTATATGGAGGATTTTAAGGATTTTACCATAAGTGAAGAAAGATTCCCCGATTTTAAAGACTTTGTGAAGGGAATAAAAAATAAGGGATTTAGGCTAATTCCAATAATAGATGCTGGAGTAAAGATAGAAGAGGACTATGATATTTATGAAGAGGGTATAGAAAATGAATATTTCTGTGTAGATGAGGATGGAAGCCCTTTTGTAGCAGCAGTATGGCCGGGAAAAGTCCATTTTCCTGATTTCCTCAACAGAGATGCCCGTAAATGGTTTGGATACAAGTATAAGGTGCTAACTGATTGTGGTATAGAAGGTTTTTGGAACGATATGAATGAGCCAGCAATATTTTATACTGAGAGAGGTTTACAGGAAGCAATAGATCTTGTAGAAAACTCAAAGGATAAAAATTTAAATATATATTCCTATTTTGAGCTTACCGATTGTTTTAAAGGACTATTAAACAATCATGAGGATTATAAAAGTTTTTATCATAATATGGATGGAAAACTTGTAAACCATGATAGCGTTCATAACTTGTATGGTTACAATATGACAAGGGCAGCAGCCGATGGTTTTAAGGAAATAGACACAAACAAAAGATTTTTAATCTTTTCCAGAGCATCATACGTTGGGATGCATAGATACGGAGGCATATGGACTGGAGATAACTATTCATGGTGGGAGCATATACTTCTTAACATGAAAATGATGCCCTCACTCAACATGTGTGGTTTTCTATATTCCGGAGCTGATACTGGTGGGTTTAGTGGTGATGTAAATGCAGAGCTTCTGATAAGATGGACACAATTTAGTATATTCACACCACTTTTTAGAAATCATTCTGCAATGGGAACTAGAAAACAAGAGCCTTATGCATTTGATATAGAGAGCGTAGATATAATGAGAGAGACTATTAGATTAAGATATGCTCTACTGCCATATATATATTCAGAGTACATGAAAGCAGCAAGGAATCAGGATGTTTATTTTGCACCACTGCTATTTGAATACGATGATAAATACTCGAAACATGTTGAAAACCAATTGTTAGTGGGAGATTCATTAATGATAGCTCCTGTGTATGAAGAAAATGCTGTAGGAAGATATGTATGGTTGCCGGAGGAAATGCTTTTATGGAAGGTAAGTAACTATAAGGAAAGAGCCCTGGAAGTAATGGATAAGGGACATCATTTTATAGATATAGATATTAATGAGACGCCTCTTTTCGTTAGAAAAAATAAGATGATCATTTTTGGAAATCATGCCAATAATGTTGATAAGCTGGAAACTTTAGAAATGAACATTGTAGCCTTTGTTGATAATAGAGCTGTTTATACCTATTATGATGATGACGGCATGACCTATAATTTTAATCAGGGAGTATATTCAGAAATTATTATTGACATTGAGAAGATAGATAATGATTACAAAATTAATATAAAGAACAATGGAAATAAACATGTAAAAAGAATAAATTTTGATATTGTAGATATGAGTGGAAATGTCACGAAAAAATCTGTGGATATATAGAGAATCCAGAAACTCTCTAGAGTAAATAATAAATAAAGGGGCCAGAAAATGTTTGAAAGAGGAAGCGGAATTTTGTTACACATAACTTCTCTACCAAGTCCCTATGGTATAGGTGATTTTGGTAAGGAAGCATATAGATTTGTAGATTTTCTTGAAAAGGCTGGACAGAAGTATTGGCAAATACTTCCCTTAGGAATGACTAGCTATGGAGACTCACCCTATCAGTCCTTTTCTGCATATGCTGGTAATCCATATTTCATTGATTTGGACCAATTAATAGAAGATGGGTTTATCAAAAAGAGTGAGATAGAGAATATAAACTTAAACGATGATGAAAGTCAGATTGATTACGAAGAAGTATTTTATAATAGAATGCCTATCCTAAAAAAAGCCTATGAAAGGGCAGTAGAGAAAATTAAAGATGAAATATTGGAATTTAAGGAGAAAAATATTGACTGGATAGAGGATTTTTCCCTGTACATGACTGTAAAGGAAGACTTTGATTTGAGGTCATGGCAGGAATGGGATGAAGACATTAAGCTCAGAAAGCCTGAAGCTATTAAATACTATAAAGAGAACTTTAGAGAAGAAATAGACTTTTGGGTATATCTTCAATATGAATTTTTCAAACAATGGAACAGCCTTAAAAAGTATGCAAACGATAAAGGTATAAAAATCATAGGTGATATTCCAATCTATGTTGCTGAAGATAGTGCCGATGTATGGGCTAATAGTGAACTGTTCCTGCTGGATGAGAAAAATAGGCCAGTTAAAGTTGCCGGATGCCCTCCCGATGCATTTTCTGAAACGGGCCAATTATGGGGTAACCCCATATATGACTGGGGTGAGATGGAGAAGAAAGACTTCGATTGGTGGATTAAGAGAATTGAAGGAAACTATAAGCTTTACGATATTTTACGAATAGATCACTTTAGAGGATTCGAATCATATTGGGAAGTGCCATATGGTGAGAAAACAGCAGTTGATGGAAGATGGGTAAAGGGCCCAGGAATGAAGCTTTTTAATGCCATAAAAAAATCACTTGGTGATATAGATGTAATTGCTGAAGACCTAGGGTACCTAACAGAGGAAGTACTTAAGTTTAGAGAAGAATCTGGATTCCCAGGAATGAAGGTCCTTCAATTTGCTTTCGATACCAGAGAAGAAAGTGATTACCTTCCACACAATTACGAGAGAAATTGTATTGTCTACACAGGTACCCATGATAATGATACTGCCGATGGATGGTTTGAAAATGCAAACAGAGACGATGTAAATAATGCTATTAAATATTTAGGTTTAAATGAAGAAGAAGGATACAATTGGGGTTTTATTAGAGGGGCATGGGGTTCCGTTGGAAATCTTGCCATTGCCCAAATGCAAGATTTCTTAAGTCTGGGAACTGAAGCCAGAATGAATATACCATCAACCCTAGGAGATAATTGGCAGTGGAGACTGAGAAAAGATGATTTGACTGAGGAGTTAGCCAATAAGATTTATCAAATGACAAAACTGTATGGAAGGTAGGTACATCTATGTTCGATAGGATGAAATTTAGGGAAAGCATAAAGAGGATTTTAAAAATTGATTTTGGTAAAACAATAGATAAGGCTGAGGACTATGAAAGGTATAACGCCGTTTCCAAAGCATTAATGGAAGGGGTAGTTGATCACTGGAATAATACTGAAGAAGAATATGCAAGTGGGAAGCAGGCATATTATTTTTCAGCAGAATTTCTTATGGGAAGAGCACTTGGCAATAACCTAATAAATTTAGGAATTTATGATGAAGTAAGTGAGGTACTAAAAGAATTAGGTATAGACCTTAACTATTTAGAAGAAATAGAGGAAGATGCGGGTCTTGGAAATGGCGGACTTGGAAGATTGGCAGCCTGCTTCCTTGACTCATGTGCCACGATGAATCTGCCTGTAACGGGTTATGGTATTAGATACAGCCACGGAATATTTAAGCAAAAATTCGAAAATGGATTTCAGATTGAAGAAGGTGACAATTGGCTTAAATACGGATATCCATGGTCTATAGGGAGAAGTCAAGATGAAGTTATAGTTAGATTCAGCGATGGAGATGTAAGGGCTGTTCCCTACGATACTCCTATTATTGGATATGGAACAAAGAATGTTAATAAACTTAGATTGTGGAAATGTGAACCTATAGAGGATTTTGACTTTGATTCATTTAATGATCAAAAGTATGATAAAGCTGTGAGGGAAAAAAATAGAGCGGAAGATATATCAAGAGTTCTTTATCCAAATGACTCAAAAAAGAAAGGAAAGATTCTTAGGCTCAAGCAACAATACTTTTTTGTCTCAGCATCGCTTCAAGACATAGTCAGAAAATTTAAAAGCAAAGGCGATATAGATTTTAAATTGTTCCCCGAGTATCACGCTATACAACTAAACGACACACATCCAGTAATAGCTATACCGGAACTAATGAGAATATTAGTTGATGAAGAGGGAATTAAGTGGAATGATGCCTTTGAAATAACCACTAAGACCTTTGCTTATACAAATCACACAATATTATCAGAAGCCCTTGAAAAGTGGGATGTAAAGCTTATAAAGAAACTATTACCAAAGGTATATAAGATTATAAAGAAAATCGATGAAAGATTTGTTAATGAATTAATAGAAAAGGGTTATGATGAAGAGAAAATTAGCAGTATGAGAATCATATCAGATGGTTTAATACACATGGCATGGCTTGCTATCCATGGAACAAATACGATCAATGGTGTTGCAAAGCTCCATACAGATATATTAAAGAATCAGGAGTTAAATGATTGGTATAGTCTTTATCCCGATAGATTCCAGAACAAAACAAACGGAATTACTCCTAGAAGGTGGTTAGCTCTATGCAATAAGGAATTATCAGAATTAATAACAGAGCTGCTTGGAACCAAGGAGTGGGTTACAAATCTGTCTATATTAAAGAATTTAGAAAGATACTCAGATGATGAAAATATATTGATGAGATTTTTAGATATCAAAGGTCAAAAGAAAAGTGAACTTACAGAATATATTAGGTTAAATGAAGGAATAGAAATAGACCCGAACTCTATATTTGATATCCAAATAAAAAGGCTTCATGAGTATAAGAGACAACTATTGAATGCTTTTCACATACTAGATCTATACTACAGACTAAAGGAAAATCCTGATATGGATATAGTACCGAGAACCTTCATATTCGGAGCTAAAGCGGCACCGGGTTACTTTAGAGCAAAGGGAATAATAAAATATATTAACGAGATAGCGAAGCTGATAAACAACGATCAAGATATAAATGAAAAAATCAAAGTAGTGTTTGTTCAAAACTATAGAGTCTCATATGGAGAAAAGCTGTTTCCGGCGGCTGATATCTCTGAACAGATATCAACGGCTGGCAAGGAAGCATCTGGTACGGGCAACATGAAATTCATGCTTAATGGAACTCCAACCCTTGGAACCTATGATGGAGCCAATGTAGAAATTGTAGCACATGCTGGAGAGGAAAATAACTTTATATTTGGAGCTAGGGTAGAAGAGATAAATGAGATTAAAGAAAGCTATGACCCTAAGGAATATTATGAAAAGATACCAGGATTAAAAAGAGTCGTAGATACCCTGATTGATGGAACCTTTGATGATGAAGAAACGGGTATGTTCAAAGAATTATATGATTCTCTACTAGAGGGAGCAGATTGGCATAGAGCCGATGACTATTTCTTGTTTAGAGATTTTAATGAGTATAGAGAAGCACAGATGAAGGTTGATAAGGCATACAGAGACAGAATGAAGTGGGCACAAAAATGCTGGATGAATATGGCGAATGCAGGTGAATTCAGCAGTGACAGAACTATTGCACAATATGCAAATGAGATTTGGAATATAGAAGATAAAAAGATAAGAGGATAGCTTTCGCTATTCTCTTCATCTTGTTAACAAGATGACAGGCTGTTAAGAAACTTGAAGTTCGAGGCGCGTTGAAACCAAGAGACCGCAGCGTATATAGACATACGTAAGGGTTCTTGGTTGAAACAGCAACGAAGAAATTCGGGTTTGTTAACAGTCTCAGAGAATAGCCGAGGCTATTCTCTTATCTTTTATATATTACTTTCTGGAAATTCATCATATTGCCTAATAACAAGCTCTTTAATATTATCCAAATTTCCATAGACTGTTACCTTATCCCCAACCTTAAAAACCAAATCTCTTTTTGGAAAATGAATTATATGAGAGCCTCTATCGACATTAAGAACTTGTATGGATTTATCTGTAAGATCTGATTTCATTAAGGTTATACCTACTAATCTGCTACCTTCCTCAACCATAAACTCAGCTACCCCAAACTCATCGTTTAGCTTTAAAACCTCATCTACAGTTCTATATTTTTTATCCTTAGCCATTTTCTTAATTAGAAATTTCTCAATGTTTTTTTCCAACTTATAAATTAGAGGTTTGTTTCTGAGTAGGAATAGAACACCTAAGGAAACTATTATCACTGCTAATAGTACATAAAGTATCTCATATTTGCTTTGAACTATATTAACTACTAAACCAATAAGAGCAGCATATCCAACATAGCTAAGAAGCATTAAGGTTTGAGCTATCTTTCTTCTTGTAGGATGCTGAGATATTAGCTCCGATTCCAGTGTTGTAAAACCGGTATTTGTTATTATTGAAATAACCTGAAAGCGTGCTTTATCTATATCCAAACCTGTAAGCTTTAATGCTATTGAAAAGAATTCAACTAAAAAAATTAGTATTAAAAGTATCACTATACTAGTTATGCCAGTCATTCTTTAATCCCCCTTTATTAAATATATGAGAATCTATAGTAGTTAACCCGAATTATTCATGAAAAATTAGGGGTTAATTAATTGTAATACAAAATTATAGATATTAAAAGAATGTTTGCTGAATATTTAGTAAAATAATAAATTAATCATAGATAATATATGATATAGTTATGATGGATATTGGAAATGAAAAATACGAAGAAGAATATACTAAGGAGAATTACATATATGGACAAAGTTTTATACACTATTTTAGTTGCTAGTCTAGGAGGAATTATTGGAATAAAACTAAAAATTCCTGCCGGCGCATTAATTGGGGCAATGATTGCTGTAGCTATTTATAATATTTTTACTGGAAAAGGAGAGATACCGACCAATTTTAAAATCTTCGCTCAAATCCTAGTGGGGGGTATGATTGGTTTAAACTTTACTATGGATACGGTATATGGTTTAAAAAATCTAATTGTACCGGCTCTGATGCTAGTAATTGGTTTAACAGTTTTCAGTATATGTCTAGGATTTATAATTTCAAAGCTTACGGGATTAGATTTAATAACTGCATTATTTAGCTGTTCCCCTGGAGGACTTACAGACATGACACTAATTGCTGAGGAATATGGAGCTCAGACTCCTAAAGTAGCTTTAATGCATCTTATGAGGCTTATTACAGTTATAACTGTACTGCCACTTGTTATAAAGTTGTTTGCAGGACTAGCTAAGTAAATAGTTGAATATATATTAAGGTATAAATTAGAAAAGGTATTATAATATTTAAAAAAGAAATAAGATAAAATTTTCATAGGGGAGTGGATTCTAATGGATAATAATGCGAAGTTTGTATTAGAGAAAAGGGTATCAAGAACAATTGAAAATCTAGAAAAGAATAATATGAGGGGATACTTTGCTCAAAGCGAAGACGAAGCACTGAAAAAAGTTCAGGAGATAATCAAAGAGGGAGATACTGTAACCGTTGGTGGCTCCATGACCTTATTTGAAACCGGAGTAATTGACCTTTTAAGAAATGGAAAGTATAAATTCTTAGACAGATATGAAGAAGGATTATCCCAGGAGGATATTAAAGAAATTTATAGAAAAAGTTTTGCTGCTGATGCTTATTTTACAAGTAGTAATGCCATTACTGAAGAAGGTGAACTCTACAATGTTGATGGCAGAGGAAATAGAGTTGCAGCAATGATATATGGACCTGATAAAGTAGTAGTAGTTTTAGGAGTAAACAAGATAGTCAGAGATTTAGATGAAGCTATCATGAGAAATAGAGAATGGGCTGCTCCAGCAAATGCTAAGAGGTTAGATAGAAAAACTCCATGTGCAGAAGTGGGTTACTGCATGGATTGCAGCAGTAAAGATAGAATTTGTAGTGATTATGTCATTATCAAGAAACAAATGGATGCAGACAGAATACATGTAATAATAGTTAATAAAGCGCTAGGGTATTAATATAAATAGAATTAATAAAAAAGAAGTCCAAATTTAGGACTTCTTTTTTTATCTATAAAACATTTATTACTGTGGTAACACTTTATTTAAGATTATACCAACTATTGCAGCCAGTGCCATACCCTCTAATGTAATATTCAATGTAGGGATTGGTAATGAAGCACCACCTAGACCAAGTACGAGTATTACTGCAGATATTATTAAGTTTCTTTGTTTTGTGAAGTCTATCTTGTGTTCAACTAATGATCTAGCACCAATTGAAGCTATCATACCGAACAGAACTATTGATATACCTCCAACAACTGATGTAGGTATTGTTTTAATTACCGCACCGATCTTAGGCATTATACCTAAAAGAATCGCAAATACTGCTGCTATCCTTACTATAAATGGATCATGAACCTTTGTAAGTGCTAAAACTCCAGTGTTTTCAGAATAAGTTGTATTTGCTGGTCCACCAAACATTGCTGATATTGAAGTTGCTAAACCGTCGCCTATCAACGTTCTGTGAAGTCCTGGTTCATTTACGAAGTCTTTATTAACAGTTGTACCTATAGCTAAAACGTCACCTATATGCTCTATCATAGTTGCAACAGCCACTGGAGCTACTATCATAACAGTTTCAAAGCTGAACTTTGCCATGGTGAACTTTGGTGCTCCTACCCAAGCTGCAGTAGCTAATGGTGTGAAGTCTACATTTCCAGTTAAAAGAGCTACAAGATAACCGCCAGTAAGACCCATTAAAACTGGTAAAACCTTTAAAAATCCTCTACCGTATATACTTACCGCTGTAACTATAGCAAAACTTACTATTGCCAACGCCCAGTTACTTGAAGCCATGCCTATTGCTACAGGAGCAAGCTTTAGACCTATTACCATTATGATTGGGCCTGTAACTATAGGTGGGAAAAAGCTAATAACCTTTTCTACTCCGAAAACCGCTATAAGTCCTGCCATAATCAGATATATAATACCGGCTACAACCAATCCACCTTGAGCATATGGTAGAGCATCTGCAACTAGTGGATTGGCGAGCAATACATTAGGATCTGTTGACTGAGGTGTTCCTGTTACTAAATATAAAACAGATAATACCGGAGCTATAAATGCAAAAGATGAACCTAAAAATGCAGGGATTTTCCCCTTTGTAACTAAGTGAAATAAAAGTGTACCTATTCCAGCCATAAAAAGAGATACTGAAATATCAAATCCTGTAAGTATTGGAACTAATACTGTGGCGCCAAACATAGTAAAAGTGTGCTGAATTCCTAATATGATCTTCTTTTGAATAGATACTTGATTGAGATCTGTCACAGCATCCTTTGGTGATAATATATTATCGTTATTCATTAGTTTTGTGCTCCCTTCCTTTGATGTCGTTAAAATTTTTAAAATCATAAATGTAGATTTGTTTCCTTAATTTGTATATTTCAAGTTTACAGTAAATCGGAAGTCCTTATTCAGGACTTCCGTTGATAAAGCTTGCAAGAATTATATTTTGTATCTTGTTATTTCATCGCAGAAGCTGCATCTATATTCAAGTTTTTCCTTTGATACTAAATTGAAGGTTGGCTTTACATAATCATCAGAGTTTGTAATACATCTAGGATTTTTACATGTGATTAATCCAGCCACTTTCTCAGGCATAACTACCTTTTTCTTATCTATAATTTTTCCATCTTTGATAAAGTTTATTGATATATTTTCATCTATTAAACCTAGTAAATTTAAATCTACATCAAACGTATTTTCAATTTTTATTATATCTTTTTTACCCAATTGCTTACTCTTAACATTTATGAGTAAAACTACTGGACTTTCAGCCTTAAAAAGCTCAAGCTTATTGAAAATTTTAAGTCCGTTTCCAGATTTAATATGGTCAATTACTATACCGTTTTGTATCTGTTTTACCTCTAACATATTACTCCACCTCCAAAAGTTTCATGATAAGTGCCATTCTTACATATACGCCCATTTTAGCTTGGTCAAAGTAGACTGCTCTTTTGTTAGAATCTACTTCATAAGAAATTTCATTAACCCTTGGCAGTGGATGCATTATGATCATGTCATCCTTACCGTTCTTGATTTTTTCGTTATTTAAAATGTAAGAGTTTTTAAGCTTTAAATAATCTTCCTCATTAAAGAAGCGTTCTTTTTGGATTCTAGTCATATATAAAATGTCTAGTTGGTCTATAACATCTTCTATATATCTTACCTCTTCGATTTCGATGTCATAGGTTTCCTTTAGAATTCTCTTTAAAGAGCTTGGAAGAGTTAATTCTTCTGGAGATATAAGTACAAACTTTTTCGTATTAAACCTAGCCATTGTTTTAATAAGGGAATGAACCGTTCTTCCGTATTTCAGGTCACCACATAATCCTACTACATGATTTTCAAGTGTGCCCTTATACTTGTGGATTGTAAGGAGATCTGTAAGGGTTTGTGTAGGGTGTAAATGTCCACCATCTCCAGCATTGATTATTGGTATATCAGAGTAGATTGAAGCTAGCTTTGGAGTACCTTCCTTTGGATGTCTCATAACTGCTATATCAGAATAGTATGAGATACATCTTATTGTGTCGGCAATACTTTCTCCTTTTTTCACTGAGCTAGTATTTGCGTCACTAAATCCAAGTATATTTCCTCCAAGTCTAAGCATTGCAGATTCGAAACTGAATTTAGTTCTTGTACTTGGTTCAAAAAATAGGGTTGCCATGATTTGTCCCTTACATACGTCAGCATAATCCTTAGGTGAATTATAGATTTTTTCTCCAAGCTCAACTAATTCTAGTATTTCTTCATTTGAGTAATTTGCAAGACTGATTAAATGTTTAACACTTTCTCTCATCATAATTTCACTCCTCCTTGTTGACCTCTCTGGATCAAATTAAAGGTACTAAAAAAACCTTTCTTACCCTGAGGGTAAAAAAGGTTTGTAATCTAAGCAGAGTTGTTGTAGGTAGTACAAAATTTAGCATACCAACTCCTATGTAGCTTTCCATTCCTTTTTAACCTCACGGGGCTAATTTAAAGGTGCGTAATATTTACTTGTCGTACCTATACTAACATACTAAAAATCCTATGTCAATAGAACAAATTTAGTAGAATTATCTGGAAAAATCTATTCAAAAGCCTTATGAAATGTATTAATCAAAACTGCCTAAGATTATATCGCTGAAATTATGTTTTATTCTTAATAATTAAATTAGGGATAATATTGGCCTAGGCAATTGGGCTAAATGAGAATTAGATAATTATCTCATCCTTAATAAAAAATAAGTAATAAAACATATAATTTATAGTTTGACATACAATTTTTTCTGTGTTACGATGTTAAGCAATAAAAGCAAAATTGAATACTTGCAGTACCTTTAATTTGGTCCGAGAGGCCGGAAAGGTAGGAGATTAATAATGTATATAGGTGAACTATGCCTAATTAGGATGAATAATGCCTTCCGCTTCTCAAAGTGGAAGGTTTTTTTGTGTTAATAAAGAGGAAACTAACAAGAAAGAATTTTAGTCGTACTTATTATGGAGGTGAAATTATGGAATTACTTATAAAGGGTGGTACCGTTGTAGATCCTAAAACTGGAATGAACGAAAAGATGGATGTACTTGTTAAAGACAATATAATAACAGCTATTGAAAAAAATATCAGTACAGAGGATAAAAAAGTAATTGATGCAACGGGTATGGTGATAACGCCAGGATTCATAGATATACATGTACATCTAAGGGAGCCGGGATTTGAATATAAAGAAACAATAGAGACAGGTACAAGCAGTGCGGTAGCAGGAGGATTCACAACAGTAGCTTGTATGCCAAATACAAATCCAACTATTCACTCAAAGGAAATTGTTGAGCTCATAAAGGATAAAGCCAATGAAGAAGGTAAAGCGAACGTCTTAGTTATAGGGAGTATAACTAAGGGCTTAGATGGAGAAGAACTTTCTAGCATAGATGAAATGTATAAATCAGGAATAGTAGCTATTTCTGATGATGGAAAAACCCCAATGAAGGAAGAACTTATGGTAGAAGCCTTTAAGAAAGCTAGGGAATATAATATTCCTCTAATATCTCACTGTGAAGATCACAATCTTTCTAAGGGTGGAAGTATAAACGAAGGAAAAGCATCAGAAAGGACCAAAATCAAAGGTATACCAGCAGCAGCGGAATACTTGATAGTAAAAAGAGACATAGAGTTATGTGAAAAACTGGAGTCTATGGTTCATATAGCCCATGTAAGTACAAAGGAATCTGTTGATATATTACGGGACGCAAAAAGTAAGGGCATAAATGTTACATCAGAGGTAGCACCACATCATTTCATACTAACTGACGATATAATCACACCTGAGGACTGCTACACAAAAGTAAACCCACCAATAAGAGCTAAAGAAGATGTAGACTCAGTAATTAAAGGTATTTTAGATGGAACCATAGATATTATAGCAACCGATCATGCTCCCCATGATGATAAAAGCAAGATGGTAAGCTATGATAAGGCTGCATTTGGAATAACCGGACTAGAAACAGCATTTTCTCTTAGCTACACATATCTCGTGTTAAAAAACAAACTTCCACTTATTAAACTAATTGATATGTTAACTAGAAAGCCAGCGGAGATAATCAATATAGATAAAGGAAGTTTGGAAGTAGGTAAAGAGGCTGATATAACAATAATAGATTTAAATGAAGAATACATTATAGATTCAAATAAGTTTTATTCAAAGGGAAAAAATACACCATTCAATGGATATAAGGTTAAGGGTAAACCCGTATCTACAATTGTTGGAGGAAAAATAATATATGAAAGGGGTAAAATAATATGTTCATAAATAAATTGATTAAAGGAATAAAGGAAAAGAAGAGTCCTGTAGTTGTAGGATTCGACCCAAGATTGGAGCTTATACCAAGTACTATAAAAAACAAATACTTCGAAAAATATGGAAAGACATTTAAGGCAGCTGCCGAATCAATAATAGAGTTTAATAAAGAAATAATAGATAATGTTTATGACATAGTTCCTGCCATAAAACCTCAAATAGCTTTTTATGAGCAGTATGGAATAGAAGGATTAAGAGCATACAATGAAACCTGTGAATATGCTTCAGAAAAAGGCCTACTAATAATAGGAGATATAAAAAGAGGCGATATTGGATCGACTTCTAAGGCATATTCCAATGCCCACTTAGGAAAAACAGCAGTAGAAGATGAGCTTTTAGAGGCATTTTACTCTGACTCAATAACTGTTAATCCATACCTAGGTGATGATTGTTTAAAGGAATTTGTAGGAGACATTGAAAAGTATGAAAAAGGAATGTTTGTCCTAGTGAAAACATCAAATCCTACTTCTAGTCAACTTCAAGATTTAGTTGTAGAGGGAAAGAAAATATATGAGAAAGTTGCTGAAATGGTAGACGAATGGAGTAAAAAATATGTTGGGGAATATAACTACTCATCAATAGGAGCAGTAGTAGGAGCAACATATCCAGAAGAAGCAAGTAATCTAAGAAAATTGATGCCAAGTTCATATTTCTTAGTGCCAGGCTATGGTGCTCAGGGTGGAACAGCTGAGGATGTAATTCATAGTTTTAATGAAGATGGACTTGGAGCAGTAGTAAACTCTTCAAGGGGAATACTATTTGCATATAATAAAGAAGAAAAATGGACAGAAGAAGATTACGGAAGGGCGGCAAGAGAAGCTGCTATTAATATGAGAGAAGATATAAACACAACATTAGAAAAGCACGGGAAAAAATATTGGTAATGTGAGGAGGGACAAAGATTGGAGAAAAAAATTCTTTGTGAGATTATTGAAAATATAGAGGTTGCTCAGAATATACACAAAATAACATTAAAAAAGCCTAATAAAGATTTTGAAATCAAGGCAGGACAATTCATAAATATTAAGTGCGGAGAAGGAGACTTTCCACTACTTAGAAGACCAATCAGTATAGGACTGACCGACGAAGATAGCATGACGATATATGTTAATAAGGTTGGTAAGGGAACTGAATTACTATGTGATAGAAGTAAGGGTGAGCTTGTGGATATACTAGGGCCATTAGGGAATACCTTTAACATGGATATAGAGAAGGGTAGAGTTCTTATAGTTGGTGGTGGTATAGGTGTTGCTCCACTATTAGAATTAACTAGGGTATTATCGACCAAGAAGGATTTAGATATTAAAGCAATACTAGGGTATAGAGAGGAACCATTTTTAACTAAGAAATTTAAAAACTATACTGAGAATATAATAGTAGTTTCTGAAAAGGAAGGCTTCGACTATAAGGGATATGTTACAAAACCCCTTGAGGAAGAACTAAAGGAAATGAAATACGATTTAGTTTTCACCTGTGGACCGGAGCCTATGCTAAAAAAGGTAAATGAAATATGTAAAAACAACAATCAAACTGTACAATTGTTACTAGAAGAAAGAATGGCATGTGGAATTGGAGCATGTCTTGTGTGCACATGCAAAACCAAGAAAGGTGACAATGATTGGAGCTATGTAAGAACCTGTAAAGAGGGACCAGTTTTCTACGGTGAAGAGGTGATATTTGATGAGTAAAATAGATCTAAGTGTTGACTTGAATGGATTAAAGCTTAAGAATCCTATAACAGTAGCTTCAGGAACCTTTGGTTTTGGAAGAGAGTTTGAGGATTATTTGGATTTAAATAGCTTAGGAGGAATAATGGTAAAGGGTTTAACCCTAAAGGAAAGAAAGGGTAATCCTGTACCAAGGGTAGCCGAGACACCGATGGGAATGCTAAATAGTGTGGGACTTCAAAACCCAGGGGTTGAGTACTTTATAAAGAATGAACTACCTTTTCTAAAACAATATGATACAAAGGTGATAGCAAACATTAATGGAAATACTATAGAAGAATATTGTGAGATCGCTGATATTCTTTCAAAAACCTCAGTAGATTCTTTAGAGCTTAACATATCATGCCCTAATGTGAAGGAAGGCGGGGTATCCTTTGGACGTGATCCTGAGATGGTATATAAGGTAACAAAAAAAGTTAGAGAGTATGCTGATAAGCATCTCATTGTAAAACTTAGTCCAAATGTAACTGATATAAAGGAAGTAGCAGCTGCTGCTGAAAAAGGCGGCGCAGACTGTTTATCTCTTATAAATACCTTAATAGGAATGAGTATAGATATTGATAGAGAAGTGACTATTCTTGCTAGGGGTATGGGTGGACTCTCAGGGCCAGCTATTAAACCAGTGGCCGTGAGGATGGTGTATGAGGTATTTAATTCTGTATCCATTCCGATAATTGGAATGGGTGGAATCATGAATGAGAGAGATGCAATAGAATTCTTATTGGCCGGTGCTACAGCCATATCTATAGGGACTGGAAACCTCATTAATCCTACTATTTCTATGGAAGTGCTTGAGGGAATAGAGAAGCATTTAGAGAAGAAAGGGTACAAATCAATTGAAGAAATTAAAGGAAGAGTAAAGGTACCGAGTAAGTAAAGTACAGCCGCTAGCTATTAGATTCTGGCTTATATATGATACGATAATATATTACAGTTTGGAGATTTGACAGCCAATGTTTCTGGGGATGTTAAATCCTCAGGATGTAATATATTTTTCGTAACTCATATAGAATTAAAGAAAATGACTTTAAAATCCATTAGAAAAGTAGTTAGAAGTTAAAGTGGGTCACTGCTATACTAAATTATATCTTTTGAATTTTTTATGAAAAATTCCTATTAAAATTAAAAAAATAAAAAAACTATATTCTATGAATAAAAAGAATAGAAGTGATATATAATAATTGTGGTTATAAAGTGATACTTAATTTAAATGAATTACTATAAAGTTCCATTTGACATAGTTGTCTTAATGTGATAGACTAGTCATTGTCGCTAAGGGAAATGAAAACAGCGACTTGAAGAAAAACTTTGAATCTGATGAAAATAAGTATTGACAGATTCAAAAAGATTTGATATAATAATTCATGTTGCTGAAACAACGAGCAACGCTTTGGACATTGAAAACTAAACAGTGTAAGGAATTAAACCTTAGTTTGATATAAATTCAAGCTAAAGAAATATAAACGCCAGATTTTTTTTAAGAGTTTGATCCTGGCTCAGGATGAACGCTGGCGGCGTGCTTAACACATGCAAGTCGAGCGAGAAGGTTATGACTGATTCTTCGGATGAAGGATTAACTGGAAAGCGGCGGACGGGTGAGTAACGCGTGGGTAACCTGCCTTGTACAGAGGGATAGCCACTGGAAACGGTGATTAATACCTCATAAAACTATAGCGTCGCATGGCGCATTAGTCAAAACTCAGGTGGTACAAGATGGACCCGCGTCTGATTAGCTAGTTGGTGGGGTAAAGGCCTACCAAGGCGACGATCAGTAGCCGACCTGAGAGGGTGATCGGCCACACTGGAACTGAGACACGGTCCAGACTCCTACGGGAGGCAGCAGTGGGGAATATTGCACAATGGGCGAAAGCCTGATGCAGCAACGCCGCGTGAGTGAAGAAGGCTTTCGGGTCGTAAAACTCTGTCCTAAGGGAAGAATAATGACGGTACCTTAGGAGGAAGCCCCGGCTAACTACGTGCCAGCAGCCGCGGTAATACGTAGGGGGCAAGCGTTATCCGGAATCACTGGGCGTAAAGGGTGCGTAGGCGGCCAAATAAGCCAGAGGTGAAAGGCTACGGCTCAACCGTAGTAAGCCTTTGGAACTGTATGGCTTGAGTGCAGGAGAGGAGAGTGGAATTCCTAGTGTAGCGGTGAAATGCGTAGATATTAGGAGGAACACCAGTGGCGAAGGCGACTCTCTGGACTGCAACTGACGCTGAGGCACGAAAGCGTGGGGAGCGAACAGGATTAGATACCCTGGTAGTCCACGCCGTAAACGATGAGTGCTAGGTGTCGGGGGTTCACACCCTCGGTGCCGGAGTTAACGCATTAAGCACTCCGCCTGGGGAGTACGGTCGCAAGACTGAAACTCAAAGGAATTGACGGGGACCCGCACAAGTAGCGGAGCATGTGGTTTAATTCGAAGCAACGCGAAGAACCTTACCAGGACTTGACATCCCTGTGACCGGTACTTAATCGTACCTTTCCCTTCGGGGACAGAGGAGACAGGTGGTGCATGGTTGTCGTCAGCTCGTGTCGTGAGATGTTGGGTTAAGTCCCGCAACGAGCGCAACCCTTGTCTTTAGTTGCCAGCAGGTTAAGCTGGGCACTCTAGAGAGACTGCCGGTGACAAACCGGAGGAAGGTGGGGATGACGTCAAATCATCATGCCCCTTATGTTCTGGGCTACACACGTGCTACAATGGCTGGTACAACGGGAAGCGAATGAGTAATCTGGAGCGAATCCCAAAAAGCCAGTCCCAGTTCGGATTGTGGGCTGCAACTCGCCCACATGAAGTTGGAGTTACTAGTAATCGCGGATCAGAATGTCGCGGTGAATGCGTTCCCGGGTCTTGTACACACCGCCCGTCACACCATGGGAGTTGGGGGCACCCGAAGTCAGCTATCTAACTTTTTAAGAGGAAGCTGCCGAAGGTGAAATCAATGACTGGGGTGAAGTCGTAACAAGGTAGCCGTATCGGAAGGTGCGGCTGGATCACCTCCTTTCTAAGGAGAAAACCTTACACTGTTTAGTTTTGAATGTCTAAGGACATTCAAATTTTGTTCTTTGAAAACTGAACAATGGAGAGAAACAGAATTGCTATAAAAGCAATTTCACTGAGTTAATTCAACTTTTGTAAAAAGGTTTTATTGACTAATATAATGGTCAAGTTATTAAGGGCATAGGGTGAATGCCTTGGCACCAGGAGCCGATGAAGGACGTGGTAAGCTGCGAAAAGTCTCGGGTAGCTGCAAGCAAGCTTTGATCCGGGAATTTCCGAATGGGGAAACCCATCTAAGTAAACCTTAGATACCTTCTGCTGAATACATAGGCAGTTGGAGGCAACCAGGGGAACTGAAACATCTAAGTACCCTGAGGAAGAGAAAGAAAAATCGATTCCCTCAGTAGCGGCGAGCGAAAGGGGAAGAGCCCAAACCTAGAGCTACGGCTTTAGGGGTTGTGGATAGAGCCATAAAGAGGAAGGTATTCTAACCGAAGAGGTCTGGAAAGGCCCACCGCAGAAGGTGAAAGTCCTGTAGGTGAAAGAAGAAGATCCTTGGCACTACTCCAGAGTACCACGAGGCACGTGAAACCTTGTGGGAAGCTGGGAGGACCACCTCCCAAGGCTAAATACTACCTGGTGACCGATAGAGGATAGTACCGTGAGGGAAAGGTGAAAAGAACCCCGGGAGGGGAGTGAAATAGAACCTGAAACCCTATGTCTACAAGCAGTGGAAGTTCTTTATATGAACGACCATGTACTTTTTGTAGAACGGGCCAACGAGTTACGGTATGCAGCAAGGTTAAGGACCTTTGGTCTGGAGCCGCAGCGAAAGCGAGTCTTAACTGGGCGAATTTAGTTGCATGCCGTAGACCCGAAACCGGGTGACCTATCCATGGGCAGGATGAAGCGAAAGTAAAATTTCGTGGAGGTCCGAACCGTTTAGCGTTGAAAAGCTATCGGATGACCTGTGGATAGCGGAGAAATTCCAATCGAACTCGGAGATAGCTGGTTCTCCCCGAAATAGCTTTAGGGCTAGCCTCAGATTTAGAGAAACGGAGGTAGAGCACTGAATGGCCTAGGGGGCTTCACCGCCTACCGAAGCCTATCAAACTCCGAATGCCGTATTCTTTTATCTGGGAGTCAGACTGCGGGTGATAAGATTCGTAGTCGAGAGGGAAACAGCCCAGACCATCAGCTAAGGTCCCTAAATACAGATTAAGTGGGAAAGGATGTGGAGCTGCTTAGACAACTAGGATGTTGGCTTAGAAGCAGCCACTCATTTAAAGAGTGCGTAATAGCTCACTAGTCGAGTGGCTCTGCGCCGAAAATTACCGGGGCTCAAATCTGTTACCGAAGCTATGGCTTGCCGTATGGCAGGGGTAGGGGAGCATTGTATATCGGCTGAAGCTGTACCGTAAGGAGCAGTGGACTTTATACAAGAGAGAATGTTGGCATAAGTAGCGAGAGGTAGGTGAGAATCCTACCCGCCGAAAACCTAAGGTTTCCTGAGGAAGGCTCGTCCGCTCAGGGTAAGTCGGGACCTAAGCCGAGGACGAAAGTCGTAGGCGATGGACAACAGGTGAAGATTCCTGTACCACCACTTTATCGTTTGAGGAATGGAGGGACGCAGGAGGATAGGCAAAGCCCACGGTTGGTTGAGTGGGTTCAAGCCCGTAGGGAGCAGAGATAGGCAAATCCGTCTTTGCAATCCTGAAAGGTGATGAGGAGCGAAAAATAAGTAGCGAACTTGCTGATTCCACACTGACAAGAAAAGCTTCTACCGAGATAAAAGGTGCCCGTACCGTAAACCGACACAGGTAGGTGAGGAGAGAATCCTAAGGCGAGCGAGATAACTACTGTTAAGGAACTCGGCAAAATGACCCCGTAACTTAGGGAGAAGGGGTGCCACGTTAGGGTGAATAGCCCGAGGTGGCCGCAGAGAATAGGCCCAAGCGACTGTTTAGCAAAAACACAGGTCTCTGCTAAATCGAAAGATGATGTATAGGGGCTGACGCCTGCCCGGTGCTGGAAGGTTAAGGGAAGTGGTTAGCGTATGCGAAGCTGTGAACCGAAGCCCCAGTAAACGGCGGCCGTAACTATAACGGTCCTAAGGTAGCGAAATTCCTTGTCGGGTAAGTTCCGACCCGCACGAAAGGCGTAACGATTTGGGCACTGTCTCAACAGTAGGCTCGGTGAAATTGTAGTACCGGTAAAGATGCCGGTTACCCGCAGCAGGACGGAAAGACCCCGTGGAGCTTTACTGTAGCTTGGCACTGGATTTTGGTATTGCATGTACAGGATAGGTGGGAGACTTAGAAGCATGGACGCCAGTTTGTGCGGAGTCGTTGTTGGGATACCACTCTTGTAATACTGAAGTTCTAACCAGAGACCGTGATCCGGTCTTGGGACACTGTCAGGTGGGCAGTTTGACTGGGGCGGTCGCCTCCCAAAAAGTAACGGAGGCGCCCAAAGGTTCCCTCAGCGCGGTTGGAAATCGCGCGAAGAGTGCAAAGGCAGAAGGGAGCTTGATTGCGAGACATACAGGTCGAGCAAGGACGAAAGTCGGGCTTAGTGATCCGGTGGTTCCGAGTGGAAGGGCCATCGCTCAACGGATAAAAGCTACCCCGGGGATAACAGGCTTATCTCCCCCAAGAGTCCACATCGACGGGGAGGTTTGGCACCTCGATGTCGGCTCGTCTCATCCTGGGGCTGTAGTAGGTCCCAAGGGTTGGGCTGTTCGCCCATTAAAGAGGCACGCGAGCTGGGTTCAGAACGTCGTGAGACAGTTCGGTCCCTATCCGCTGTGGGCGCAGGAAATTTGAGAGGAGCTGTCCTTAGTACGAGAGGACCGGGATGGACGTACCTCTGGTGCATCAGTTGTTCCGCCAGGAGCACCGCTGAGTAGCTATGTACGGAAGGGATAAGCGCTGAAGGCATCTAAGCGCGAAGCCCACCTTAAGATAAGATTTCCCATCCATTTATGGATTAAGACCCCAGAAAGACTATCTGGTTGATAGGCCTAAGGTGTAAGGGCAGTAATGTCTTTAGCTGATAGGTACTAATAGGTCGAGGACTTGACCATACTTTCCATTGTTCAGTTTTGAGAGAATAAAGTTTCTTTATTTTTTCTAATTTAAAATTAAATTAATGATATTTATTCGCTAAAAAGCGAAAAATCCGGTGGCAATAGCGAAGAGGATACACCTGTTCCCATATCGAACACAGAAGTTAAGCTCTTCAGCGCTGATGGTACTTGGCGGGCAGCCGCCTGGGAGAGTAAGTCGTTGCCGGTT
This sequence comes from Wukongibacter baidiensis, assembly GCF_050888315.1. Taxonomy (NCBI): domain Bacteria; kingdom Bacillati; phylum Bacillota; class Clostridia; order Peptostreptococcales; family Caminicellaceae; genus Wukongibacter; species Wukongibacter baidiensis. Next base: position 3,140,013 of record NZ_CP138202.1, on the reverse strand, counting down.
AAACTAAATATTTCAAAATTCCCTAATGCATGTTAGGGTATTTTGTGTATTAGAAGCAATATTGTGGAGAAGTACTCAAGTAGGCTGAAGAGGACGGTTTGCTAAACCGTTAGGTCGGGTTTACCGGCGCGCGGGTTCGAATCCCGCTTTCTCCGCCAAAATAAATAAGAACATCCTGTTAAATTTAGCAGGATGTTTTTATTATTTTAGAATAGGGTATCTAATAATATAATATTATGGAGACAAAGATTCTTGCTAAAACTACCAAGAGTATTTTTAGTATGAAAACTCTATAATATTATATATATTCAATAAATAAAATATATAGAGTTCATGTAGCAAAGCTTAATTTATGTATATACTCGATGCTTCTTGGCGTTTTAAATATCTATAAATTAATAGTTTTCCTTGAATCTCTATAGAATATAGTGGTGAATAATATGAAAATACTATCTAAAAAAATTATAGCAATTTCAGTTTTTTCTATATTAATTCTTGCTTTTTTAGGTCTAGTAGTTTTTGAAGTGAAGATGAATATTACATACGACGAGGCTTTACAAAAAATTACCACGCTATTAGGAATTATATTCACATGGTATGCCATTTTTATAGGAATAGTTATTTTCTTAGAAAATAATAACTCTTCAAAGACGATTGCGTGGCTACTTATACTGTTTTTAGTACCAGTAGTTGGATTTGTTTTTTATATTTTATTTGGACAGAACGTCAGAAAGAAAAAAAGATTTGAAAGAAAGAAGAATATAGATTTTGAGCTTCTCTCACAAATCGCTTTTACCCAAGAAAAGATTTTAGATCAAATAGGCTTATTTCAGAATGATGAGAGTATGGTAAAAAGTAGGCTGATTAAATTACTCTTAAAAAACTCAAATGCTCCCTTTACTGTTAATAACAACGTAGAAGTATTAGCTAATGGAGAAGATACTTATGCTTCTATAATAAAGGCCCTTAAAGAAGCAAAACATCATATTCATATGCAGTACTTTATAATAAGGAATGACAACATTGGAAATGAGATTAAAGATATCCTTATTAATAAGGCACGGGAAGGATTAGAGATTAGACTTATCTATGATAGCGTTGGGTGTTGGAAATTAGGTAAAAAATATATCAAATCTTTGAAGGATGCAGGTGTAGAGGTTTATCCATTTTATCCTGTTATTTTTCCAGTACTTAGCAGACAGCTAAACTATAGAAACCATAGAAAGATAATAGTTATCGACGGTAGAGTAGGGTTCCTAGGCGGCATAAATATTGGAGACGAGTATTTGGGAAAAAACACTCACTTAGGATTTTGGAGAGATACCCATATAAAAATCTCAGGTGAAGCTATATATAGTTTACAAAACATTTTCCTAAAGGATTGGAACTTTGTATCAGAGGAACTAATCCTAGATAAAAAGTATTACCCAAAGTTAGCTCATTATGGAGAGCAATTAGTACAAATAACATCGAGTGGGCCAGATTCAAACTGGGAATCAATTCTACAGGCATATTTTACGATGATATCTACTGCAGAGAAAAGGATATGGATAGTCACTCCATATTTAGTTCCTGATGAGAGTATTTTGATGGCCCTAAAGACTGCTTCCCTTAGTGGGATAGATGTGCGTATAATTCTACCCAATAAGCCTGATCATTATCTAGTATACTGGGCAACAAGGTCTTATATAGAAGAACTTCTAGTTGCGGGAGTTAAGGTATATGATTACCAAAATGGATTTATACATAGTAAGCTCTTACTAGTAGATGGAATTGGAGCCTCTATTGGGACGGCAAATCTTGATATTAGGAGTTTTAGCATTAACTTTGAAGTAAATGCCTTTATTTATGATAATGATGTAGTAGAAAGGATAGAGAGCGATTTTTTAAAGGATATTAGTGATAGCAAAGAGATAGAATTTGCAGAGTATTCAAAGAGAAATATATTTGTTAAGTTTAGAGAGGCCCTAGGTAGATTATTTTCTCCAATACTTTAGAAGAACGGACTCTTCGGATATGTATAAATTAAATTTTACTATATGAACTCTATATGTTAGAATAGAGAAGGTACTGAAAAAGCCCATTAAAAGAACTTGGAGGGAAATTGATGATATACTTTATAATGATAATTTCCATAATTATTTTAGACCAATGGACTAAATATTTGGCTGTTATCCATCTAAGACCAATAGAAACTTACCCAATGATCGAAAATGTCTTTCATCTTACATATAGAAAAAATACTGGGGCAGCATTTAGTATTTTAAGAGATAAGCAAACATTGCTAATATTAATAACATCAATAGTAGTAGTTGCTCTGATAGTATACTTTATCAAGATAATGAAGAAAGAAAATTTACTATTATTAAAACTACCTCTAGCTTTTATCATTGGGGGAGCCATTGGTAACTTGATTGATAGAATAAGATTGAACTACGTTATTGATTTCTTGGATTTCAATTTGATTAATTATCCAGTTTTCAATGTGGCAGATGTTTTTATTGTTACGGGATCAATAATTTTTGGATATGCTGTGATTTTTAAAAATATAGAAATATAAAAAAGAGAGGATATCCTCTCTTTTAGATTGTTAATAAGGTTAACAAGATAATAGGCTGTTAAGAAAATCGAAGTTCGAGGCGTGCTGAAACGAAGAGGCCGCAGCGTATATAGACATACGTAAGGATTCTTTGTTGAAGCAACAACGAAGAAATTTGGGTTTCTTAACAGCCTTAAAGAGAGGATATCCTCTCTTTTTCCACATATAATGATAATTCCTTTAAAATTGTGGATAAAATTATTGTTTTTAAATACTTATCAACAAAACTAACGGGGCTGTCTCATAAAGATCACTTATGAGTACAGCCTCGGGGTGTTTCAGAATGAGTGAAGTTCAAGGTTTTGAAATTTCAACGGTTTGGCTAGTACTGACGTACGTGCCAAGTCGGTGAATATTTCAAATAACGCAGAAATTTGCCATTCTGAGATACCCCCATTTTATCCATTAATTACATCATATATCTTTTGAGGTGCACTTTTACATTTTTCCTTAGACACAGAACATACTGCAAATCTAAGTCCTTTTTCAAGAGGTACAAGGAATATATTATCTTTTTTTAGCTTATCAGCTATCTCGGCAGGATTATCACATGGTATCGTTACGAAGAATCCAGATTTATATGGACAAATCTCTAATCCTACTTTGTTTGCCTCAGTCACAAAGGCGTTGGCTCTATCGTCAAGTAACTTTTTATATACTTCTCTTTCACTCTCAACCTTATCAAGAAGTTCCTTGTTATTGAAGATCTCAGCTAATACCTTCATAGCACTTCTTGTTCCATTAGACCATACGCCTCTATTTGAAAATTGTACAGTATTTTTAAATTCCTCAGCTATTTCCTTATTAGATGATACACAAAGCATTGCGCCGCTTCTCATTCCATACAAAGTATATCCCTTTGACATACTAAAGGATGCTATTGTAAGTATATTCTCAGGAAGGTTACTAAAGTATTTCATGAACTCCCTAGAAGAATTCGTTTCTCCAGCAAAATCTATATATGCAATATCTGAGAATAAAACAATTTTATTATTACTATCAATATTGGCATAATGCTTTAGGACATCAATTACTTGTTCCCATTCAGATAACTCTAAGGTAAATCCTGTTGGATTATGAGCAGGTGAATTTAAAAGAATAACCACCCTTTTCTGAGCACTTAACAACTCGCCTAACTTTTCCTTAAATGACTTAATATCAAAATTATTATTCTCATCAAATAAATTGTATGTAGCAATTTTTCTACCATGCTCTTCAGCTACCGTTTTATAAGGACCCCAGTACCAATCCGATGTCAGTATATAATCACCCATTTCAGAATAATTCCATATGGTATGTCTTATAGCCCCTGAACCACCAGGAGTAGCTACAGCTTCGATATATCCTTCTGGTAGATAATCTCTGAAGGTAGCAGTCTTTGCTGATTCTAGAAAATCAGGCAATCCTGCAATTGGAGCGTAGGCAGCTATTTCTTGAGGTGGTAAATTCTTTAGTATATCAATAACCGTAGGTAGGACAAGCAAATTGCCATCGTCGTCTAGAAGAGCACCTACCGTAGAATTAATAACATTTTCAAAGCCATATTTTGAAGCGGCCTCATTAGCTTGCCTACTGGCCGAAAAAATCTTGTCTTCGTTAACTGGTCTTTTAGAATGAGGTGCAACCATTGAAAAACTTTGACTCATAAGTATTCCTCCTATTATAGTCATGACACCTTAAAACTTTAGATAAATTTTATTGAAATAATGATCGCTTCTACATTCTTTCAGTAAAATTTATTAATCTTTAAAGTGTCATTACTCTAAAAATATATTTTCGTTTCAAAACCTTCTTTAAATTATAACATATTTTTAATAAATTAATACTTATTCATTCTTAGTCATCATTTGTTGTTTCATCTGACTGATTAAAGTTTTTATTATTCATAGCAACGTAATTGATAAATCCACCTATTATTATGAGAAGACCACCTGTGATACTTAATAGATCTGGATATTCGCTCCAAAGTATTACTCCTAAGATGGTTGAAAAAATAATATTAGTATATCCATATATAGCTAATCTAGAAGCTGGTGCAAATCTGTAGCCCGTTGTCATAAAGATTTGAGCCACTGTAGCAGAAAGACCTATTAAAATAAGCATAACCAGCTCTGCAGAATTTGGAACCTTATAGTGGCCCATTAACATAAATGGAATTGTGCCAAGGCATGAGAACATACAAAAGAAAAACACGATTATATATGGGGATGAATAGAGCCTTAACTGTCTTACTGTGGCATATCCTGCTGCAGCAAATATGGCAGAGGATAACCCTATTAATGCAGGTATAACAGTATAGTCAAATTGAGGCTTTATCACAAAGACAGCACCCAGTAATGCCACTACCATTGCATAAAGCTGATATCTGTTTACATTTTCCTTTAAAAAAAGTAAGGACAGTAATATAAGAAAGAAGGGAGACATTCTATTTAATAAAGCTGCATCGGATAAAGGTAATTTTGAAATGGCATAGAAATTTGCTGCTACACCTAATAATCCAAATGATGACCTTAATGATAAAAGCTTTATATTAGAACCTTTAAAACTCTCCTTGCTCTTAATAAGAATACTACCAGTAATAAGAACACCTACTAGATTTCTAAAGAAGATCTTCTGGGCAATAGGTATATCTGGTACTGATTTTACTGCGGCCCCCATCATAGCAAAAAAGAACGTTGATAAAAGAAGGCATATTATACCCTTAGATTCCTGTCTCATATTAAACACCTCGTTTATGTATATATTATTTTATTATATGAATTTATTCATCGTATTGATTATATATCATATAGGGAAAATATAAACCTTTATTAAGGAAATTTAAAAGAACCGAAAAAATTCGGTTCTCATATTTATAACAAGATAATAGACTACAACACCTATTAAAGAGAGTACTCATCATCAGATCCTAATATTATTATCTCAACATCACTGGCTTTATCCTTAAGTTCCTGAGGAGAAGCCTCAATTATTGGGAAGGTATCATAATGTATAGGTATAACTTTCTTAGGCTTAATAAACTCTATCGCCCTTATTGCGTCATCAATATCCATAGTAAAGTTACCACCGATTGGAAGTATAGCTAAATCGATATTTTCCATCTCAAGGAGTTTCATATCCATAGTAAGTCCTGTATCGCCAGCATGATATATCTTCTTGTCATCGATTTCAATGACAAAGCCACATGGATTACCTCCATAAACCATTCCTTCTGGAGTTTGTATTCCAGAGCCATGTAGAGCAGGAGTCATTTTAACTCTACCAAAATCAAACCTTGTTCTTCCACCTATGTGCATTGGATGAGCATTAACCCCATTTTCTCCTAGAAAAGCAGCTATTTCAAAATTTGTTATAACAGTAGAATCATTCTTTTTAGCGATCTCAACAGTATCACCTAGATGATCACCATGGCCGTGGGTTACAAAAATATGGGATATATCTGTAAAATCATCTGGTACCGACTTTGCCATAGGGTTTCCATTTAGAAAAGGGTCTATTAGACATTTGAAATCTCCACTCTCAACATAGAAAGCAGCGTGACCTAAGTATTTAAGCTTCATATAAAATCACTCCTTAAAATTTAATTTTTTCTAAACATTGGATAAACAAAAGTTAGCATAGGAAGCATGTAACATAAAAAAGAATAAGGTAGATACTCTGATGTTGGAACCTTCATTATTGATGAAACTAAGATAGCGTTAATATTCCACGGTATAAGTGGAACTATGACAATTCCAGCATCGGAAATAGTACGGGCTAAGGTATTTTTAGAAAGATTAAATTCCCCATAAACCTTTTTTAAATATTGCCCCGGTATTATAGTAGTAAGGGCCTGGCTACAGGTTATAGCACATACAGCAATACAGAGAATAGCTGTCTTGTGAATAAGATTCCTTACGCTTTTAATACTATTGGAGAAGCTCTCGATTAGAGGGGCGATCATTTCTGTGCCTTCTAAAATTCCATTTAAACCCGTTGAGATACCAATGACTAATAATACATTTTTCATTGATACAAATCCGCCACCGGACATAATCCTTCCAATCTCCACATTGTCAGGATTATAGCCTAAAATTATTATATATATGGTATCTACTATAGAAGCACCATCTCTAATTAGAAAAATAAGAACACTGGCTATTAATCCTAGGGTTATACTTTTGACTATTGAAGTTCTAAAGGCAATTGCTGAAACTAAGATTAATAATGGTGGCAGTAGTGAAACAAATTCAATTTGAAAGTTAGATGATAAAAGTTCCTGAAAATATTTAATATCACTTGAACTTGAAATATCATTAACAAGATTATTGCCAATGATCCAATATAATATTGCACTCAAAGAAAAAACCGGCAAAGTAGTTGTCATCATGTGTTTTATGTTATCAATAATATTGGTTTCAGTAATTGTAGCGGCTAAATTGGCACTACTTGACATTGGAGATGTTCTATCTCCTAAATATGCACCAGAAACTATTGCCCCAACTAAGGGTGCCATAGGTAAATCTAAGCCAAGGGCTAAGCTTAGAAAAACAGTACCAATAGTACTTATGGTACCGAGGGCCGTACCCAGAACCATGGAAATAGCTGAACTGGTAAGGAATGCAGCCAAGATAATATTTGTATTTGATAAATACTTAAATCCGTAGAAAATCATAGTAGGTATAGTTCCACTAGACATCCATATACTTATGAGCATTCCGATTAGAGACATCATAATCAGTATTATTAGAGCGCCTTTAACACCCTTGATAATCATTTGAAAAATTTCTTTGGGGGAATATCCGTTTTTGTAGGAAATCCCACAAGCCATGAGGAGTCCCATTAAAAGTCCATAGTATAAAGGTATGTTTAATATTAAAGTTATTATTATTGCAATAATTGTAACGATAATCGTTAAATATGTATACTTTGTTTCGATTGTTCTCTTCATATCTTACCTCGTTTAATAGTATTCTGTGAACATATTTATTATAATATATTTTTATAGGAAAACCAACTTTAATCAAGCTGTAGTAAGCTTTTTGGGCTGATTAAGAGGGATAGATGTGGTGTTGAAATATTGACAGAACGTAACAATTATGATAAGATACATGGAAATGAATAAGAAATCCTTTGAGTGCAAATTAGAGGATGCAATTATAATTAGTATTTTAACTTAGGTTTGGGGAAATCGTAGAGTTAGAAGAAAGGTATAATTGCCGAAATGTATTACTTCCCTAGGTAATATATTGGGACTATGCTTAATAAGTATAGTACTGTCTACGGTTGATTGCCCAATCTTCCGATGGAGTGCTGATTTGTGCGGGGTGAGAGGTATTTGATGATAATATCATCAGTCATGGCTGCCTTTTGCTCTTGGCTGTTTTTTTATTTGTTAAATTATAGAGACTCAACCTTAAAATTAAAAATATTCAGCAGAAAATAATGAAAGCTCCAATATTTTTTCAATGAATATTTTTTTCATTAAAGTTGGTTATCTATGTTAAAAAAACAAAGTTATTATTGTAAGTAAAGGCAGGTGAAATGCATGGCAAGAGTTGTTCAAAAATATGGAGGAACCTCCGTAGGAACTATAGATAAGATAAAAAATGTAGCTAAAAGGGTAGCCAAAAGAAAAGCTCAGGGTGATGACGTTGTAGTTGTAGTATCAGCTATGGGAAAAACCACCGATATACTTTTAGGTATGGCTGAGGATATCGCTCCTAATCCTGATAGAAGAGAGCTAGATATGCTTATGTCTACAGGAGAACAAGTATCGATATCCCTATTGTCAATTGCCTTAAAGGAACTAGGCTACGAATCTATATCTCTTACAGGAGTTCAAGCAGGAATAATTACTAAGGGTTATCATACAAAGGCTAGAATTACTGATATAGAAATTGAAAAGGTAAAGAAGCATATTGGTGATGGGAAGATAGTAGTTGTGGCAGGATTTCAAGGTGCAGATGAAGAAGGTAACATTACTACCTTAGGAAGAGGTGGATCTGATACTACTGCCGTAGCTCTAGCAGCTAAGCTAGATTCAGTATGCGAGATTTATACCGATGTAGACGGTATTTATACAGTAGATCCTAGACTTTTTTCAACTGCTAAAAAGCTTAACTACATTTGTTATGAAGAAATGGTAGAGATGGCAAGCCTCGGTGCAGGAGTCATGGAAACCAGATCAATAGAGATTGCACAAAGATTTAGTGTTCCTATATACGTGGCCTTAAGTACTGAAGAATGGCCAGGAACATATATAAAGGAGTTTGATGAGTCTATGGAAAGTAAAGTTATCACTGGATTATCTGTCAGTGATGATGATATAATGATAACTATAAACCATGTTCCTTATGCAGCAAGGAATATATCTATGATATTTCAAAACTTGGCTTCGAATGATATAAACGTTGATATGATTAGCCAGACGGCACCATCCCATGGATATATAAATATTTCCTTTACTGCACCTCAAAGTGATAAATTCATAATTGATAAGGTAATGGAAGATGTAAAAAGTAAGTTAGAAGGTATTGAAATAGATGTTGAAGAAGATATAACAAAATTATCAGTTGTTGGTATAGGAATGAAAAGTCAATCAGGAGTTGCAGCTAAGATGTTTAAGATATTTGCAGATAACGACATTGAGTTTAAGCAAGTGACAACATCTGAAATAAGAATATCATATACTATAAATACTAGCGACAAAGAAAAAGCAGTTATAGCTGTGGCAAAAGAATTCAACTTATAAAGGTAATTTCATTTAAATACTATGTGAAAAAATGATAAGAAGTTGTATATTTTGATATAATTTGAAAGCAAATTCAAGCAAATTAGAAAATTGCATAAATTTCCTTGATAAAATTTTAATTATTATAATGCTAAAAGCCATGAAATCATTTATAATAAAACTAAGGGAATTGCATTTATGTGCAATTTTCGGAAATCTATAGTATAGATTTCTTTAATCTGATATTCATACCCCCATATGAATATATATTTAAGGAGGGAAACTGTAAATTTGACAGTTTCCCTTCTTTTTTGTAAAAATATAATTAGGGTAAAATAGAAACCAGGAGAAAGGGAGATCGTTTTGATAAAAAATTTATTAACGTATGTTTTTAAGGGGTTAATTTATTCGCTGATATTTGCTGTGATTGGCGGGGCATTTTCTCTCTTTAAGGGATGGGAGTTTCTTAAGGGCGCATATATAGCAGTTTTAGGTGCAGGATCAGTGGCTATGATTATCTCAGTTGTTTTACTAGTAGGGACACCGCGGATAAGAAAAGAATACTTTGTAAGGAAAACCAAGGAGAAGTTCGAAGATCCAATGCGTGGTGGAGAAGGAATGGGACCTGCATTAATGGCTGTAGTTATGGTAATAATAGGATTTACTTTAGAAGCTCTCATGCATTGATAAATATAATGAACCTACAATTTATTATGCGTCGTAAAATAACATGTAATATCAGAAGTAGTTTTTGAGTAGTCATTAACAGAGGATAACATTTTAGCTTATCCGCTGTTAATTTTTTGTAATGAAAAATTAATTATCAAAATAAATTAAATGTATGATAAAATAGTATTTGGTATATATAATATCTGGCAAAAGATAAATCTCTTAAAACTGTTTTGATTACTAAATCGTGGATGTTTTTACAATACATAGGAAATTATAAACCTGCTAAAATTATGAATGAACATAATTTTCCTTATGTATTTCAGAAAAGCTGACTTTGAGAATCTTTACAAAAGACTTTTTTATATAGGAATATTTGTTGTGGAAGGTGAATTTGATGAAATCTTTTTTGAAAGTATTTATTGTTTCTTTTATATGCTTCACTCTACTCTTGGGTGGCGGAGTATTAGCATTTCTAAAAATGACTAGTGAATCAGATAATCAAACTGTGGGTCCGATAGAGCCTGATGATATAGTAGTTTCTCCAGAACCAGAAAAAACAGAAGTAAAGGAAAAATCAGAACTTGAGCAATTAGTAGAAAAAAGCAAAAGGATAAACATATTGTTAATGGGGTTAGAAGGAACGAGAACAGATACATTAATTCTAGCCAGTTTTGATCCAAAGAGTAAAAATATAGATTTAATCTCTATACCTAGAGATACATACTATCATATAAAGGGCTATGATTCCGCAGATCAGAAAAAGATTAACGCTGTATATGGACATAAAAAATCTAAGGGTGGTGGACCCGAGGGTGTTATGAAGGTTGCAGCAAATGTTTTAAAAGTACCAATACATCATTATGTTACATTGTCATATAAAGGAGTAGAGCAGATAATTGATTCCCTTGGAGGAGTTAAAGTTACAATTCCATTTGATATGAAGTATACCGATCCTTACTCTAATCCTCCACTTAGCATAGATCTTAAAAAGGGTACTAGAGTGTTAAATGGTAAGGATTCAGTTAAATTTTTAAGACATAGGCAGAATGATGATGGAAGTCATTCTAGTGGTGATTTAGGAAGAATACAGCGTCAACAGCAATTTGCTAAAGCCGCTGCCAAAAGGGCATTAAGTTTTAAATTGCCAGTGGTTGCCCACACAGCCTTTAAATTTGTTAAAACCAGTATGGAACTAGATGATATAATATACTATGCTAAAAGTGCTATAGGAATCTCTGTCGAGGATATTGAGACATATAGACTTCCTGGTAAGGCTGAGAATACTAAAAGAGCATCATATTATATCCATGATCCAAGTGCAACTGAACAGTTGATGATACAAATATATAAAAGAGGTTTAGAAGAGTAGTTAAAGCGGCTGATAAAGCCGCTTTTTATAATTTTTGAAGTCTAGAATAACTTTGTAATTTCCCTTATGTATTTCAATAAAGTCCATCCTGAGAATGTTCATCAAAGACTTTGTTCTTTTTATGAAGGTATTTATTAAAATTTGTAGAATAAATTAAGAAATATATGAATAATGTAAAAATTTGAATGTAAAATTATAATTTAGGTGATGAAATATGTTAAATAAAAAAATAATACTATATTTTATTTTTTTCATTATGGTTTTGTCTATTTTTAGTGGAATAATAACATATAGAACAATGGGGACAAAAAATAATGAAAAACCGGTAGTAGAGACAAAGGTTGAAGAGGTTGAGAAGGTTAAGGAGAGTATTGATGTATCCACAGAAGAGAACAGCGAAGACAAGCAACCAGATTTCTCTATTCAGGATATTTTTAATGAAATAGAAAAAATATACATAAAAGGCTATGTTAAGCAATCAAGCGTAGTAGAGCTAAATGGAAAGGATAGAGCAGTATTTGTTGCAAACTTTAAGGCCCTCCAAAAAGAAAAGGTTGATATATCTGAAATTAAAGAAGAAATAACAGACTTTGATTTATATGATTATGAAATTGATATATTCTCGAAAAATATCAAGATAAGGTTATATAACCAGAGTGAATATATGATAATTGAAAAAATAGAAAGTACAGATGACATGAAGTATATATACAAACTTGATGAAAGAGAATTTAGAAATTTTGTAACACTATTAGAAGAGATGTATATTGGTAAATTACTTGAAAAGATTTTATATCCAATTTCAGATAAAGTATATTTAAGCGCCAGGGATGAAAATACCATGTATGTTATGGACAAGAGAGAGACGAAGGGTTTGATTTCAAGACTTAAGATATTATCAATAGAGGACCAGAACCAGTATATTGGAACTCCTACAATGTATCCAAATTACGAAATAACTATTAAAAGAAATCCAGACTATAAATTCTATATAAAAAATCAAGAAGTAATGATTATTGATACTCCAATAGTATATCTATACTGCAAGTATGATAAGCAGTTATGGGATTATATAGTAGACAAGCTGCCAAAGGAAAACTCAGCGAGAGAAAACGAATTAAGATTTCTTATGAAGGCTGATAGAGTTGTGGTTAAAGACCTAGAAGGAGTATATGACCTAGAGAATAGTTCCTACTATAATGTTGAACTCCCAAGACAGATACTTAAATCAAAGCCCGAGAAAATAGAAAGAACAAGTGATGAAACTACTATTAATGAAGACTTAAGATTTGTTCTTAAATTTTCAGTAGAAGGAAAATCTAAAGAGGTATTAATATATGATAACTATATTGCATACGAAGATAATTTGTACTACTCGAAAAATATATATGAGCATATCAAAGCAACCTTGATGTTACCCTAATCGATTAAAAACATAACAGAAGGAAGATGAAAAGATGCGGTATTATTTATCATTTGCTAATAAGCTTATAGGTGATGAAAAAAGATACGAAAATCTAATAATGATGGGCTTAGCAGTTTTTATTGGTGTTGTTACTGGAACTGCTGCAATAGCATTTAATAAAATGGTAGATATTACTCGACATTTGTTCTTCGATCAATTATTTAGCACATCAAATATTTCCATTAGGCTTAGACTGTTTTTTATACCCATTTTAGGTGGAGCTACAATAGGTATAATTAATAGATTTTTTTTAGATAAGAAGGATGAAGGCTTTGGAGTATCAAGAGTACTTGAGGAATTGAGATATATAAACAAGTTTCTGATGAAACCTAAAATTGTTTTAATAAAAATATTACAGACAATTATCACCCTTGGTTCTGGATTATCAGCAGGTCGCCAAGGTCCCACAGTTCATCTTGGCGGGGCAATAGGGGCTACCATTGGATATAAATTTAATTTTAGTAAGACGAAACTAAGGATATTGATAGGTTGTGGTGTTTCGGGGGCTATTGCTGGAGTATTTAATGCCCCCATTGCTGCATCAGTATTTGTACTTGAGGTTTTAATGAGTAAGGAGCACCTCGAATACTTTGCACCTATTGTAATATCATCTATAACATCTGTAATAATAGCGAGAGTTTTGATAGGAAATAGTGCATTCTTTGTAATAGAAGGAAATTTTGGTTTAGTAAGCTATAGAGAACTTGTTCTTTATGTGGGTCTAGGTATTTTGATAGGAGTATTTGCAGTATTCTATATGAAGCTGATTGATTATATCAAAAAGAATATAGCGAGAATAAGGATAAACTCAGTATTCTATCCTGTTGTAGGAGCTCTGGGAGTAGCGTTCATTGGGTACTTCCTGCCCGAGATATTTGATATCAAATATGGAACTATCAAGGAAATTGTAGAAGGAAGTTATGAATTAAGACTTCTTATATTCCTATCCTTAGGAAAGATGCTTGCTACTGCACTTACTTTGGGATCGGGAGGAGTAGGAGGAGTTTTTGTACCTGGTATATTTATTGGAGCTACAGTAGGAAGTATATACGGAAACATTGCAGAAATTATGCAACTTAAAATATTCAATGTAAATACCTATGCTCTAGTTGGAATGGGAGCTATGATTGCAGCATTTGCAAATGCACCCTTAACTGGATCGATAATATTATTTGAACTAACTGATAATTACACAATAATTCTTCCTATACTATTATCCTGCGCCGTTGGTAGTGTTACCACTCAATTGATATTCCAAAAGACAATTTATAATATGTCTCTTGACGATATTGAAGATAAGAAACAGTAGAGGAGCTAAAGGGACCGGTTCTCAGCTCTAAGATTTTGCTAAAATCTATCCTCAGGAAATGATTTCAATAAAAAAGATTAAGTCAATATAAGACTTAATCTTTTTAAATCTAAAGTATAATTCTAGACAAGCTTGCTCTACACTGCACTATTGACGTTCTTGCTTATCAGCATATTACCAACCTCGTATATATTACCAGCACCCATAGTCAATACAATATCGTTACCCTCTGTGTTTTTCTCAAGATAGCTAACTATCTCTTCGAAAGAATCAATATATACTACATTATAGCCTTCTTTTCTGATATGTTCTACTAAATGCTTCGAATGAATCTCACCTGTATCCTTTTCTCTGGCAGCATATATGTCGCTAATAATAATTTTATCGGCATCACCAAAGGATTTAGCAAAATCTAATAATAAAGCCTTAGTTCTTGTATAGGTGTGGGGCTGGAAAACACACCAAATTTTATTATGTGGGAATTTTTTCACAGCACCTAAAGTTGCCTTTATCTCAGTTGGGTGATGTGCATAATCATCAATCACCTTAATATTATTCCATTCACCTAAAATGTCAAAGCGTCTATGTGTACCTTTAAATACACTTAACTTTTCTTTGATTTTATCTGGCTCAGCTCCAAGAGTATAGGTCGTCGCTATAGCAGCAAGAGCATTATATATATTATGTTGGCCAGGTATATCTAGAGTAAAACGCTCGAGAACTGTTCCTTTATAAACGACATCAAAGGAAGGGTATCCAGCTTCGTTAAATGTAATATTTTTTGCTTGGAAATCACTATCCAAGTTTATTCCGCAGGTTATGATATTACAATTAGCATGGGATACTAATTTTCGAACATCGTAGTCATCATTATTCAATATAAGATGACCTTTTTTAGGTATAAGCCTTACAAATTTTGAAAAGGTCGAAAAAATATGTTCAAAATCCTTGAAATAGTCAAGATGATCTTCATCGATGTTTAATATGACACCTACATTGGGATTGAATTTCAAAAAATTCTCCTTATATTCGCATGCTTCAGTAATTAAAAGATCATTATTGCCTACCTTTACATTTCCGCCTATTTCTCTAAGTTCTCCACCTACTAAAATAGTCGGGTCAAAGTCTGCGTGTTCAAATATTAAAGAAATCATAGAAGTGGTAGTAGTTTTTCCGTGGGCTCCAGCAACAGCTACACTAGTCTTGTAATCGTTCATAAGTTTACCAAGCATTTCAGCTCTGTCTAAAGCTGGAATATCTAGGGATTTAGCCTTTGTCAGTTCTGGATTATCAGATTTTACTGCTGAGGTATAAACAATAATATCTGAACCTACCACATTGTCCTCATGGTGTCCAATAAATAGCTTAACACCATTTTTTTTCAACTTTTCAGTTATATGGGAAGATTTAATGTCAGAACCAGAAACATTAAATCCTTTATCTAAAAGTATCTCAGCTAATGCACTCATGCCGATTCCACCGATTCCTATTAGGTGGACTCTGTTTAACTTTTTATTTTTCAAAAAATCTAACATTATACACTCTCCTTGATATAATGTGATGGAAAACATAAACTCCGAAGATAGAAAATACCTTCGTTTCACCATACTGTAATTTATATTATAACTCTGAATAAAAAAATACAATTATTTACATATTACTATTATATGTATTATATCCATGAAATTATTGTACTATAATTCATTATTTAAAAAAAATATTAGAGGCTATTTTTTAATCGAAATATAACATGAAAATAAGGGGCTATTTCCCTCATTTTATAATACATAGGCAATTATATCATATTTTTATTGATAGAGGAAATGTTATAAGTAATTTAGATAAATAAGGAAATTATGTAATTTTAGCTATAATAAACTAGTATTAAAATGTAAGCTTAGAAAAGTATATGACATATAGGAGCATCAAGGAAGATAAAATTATTGAAAAAAAGGAAAATATGTGATTTGTACTATTGAATAAAACAAAAAAAACGAATAAAATTATATATAATAAAAAAATTATTCGAATAGGAGAGGAAAAGGTGAGCAAGCTTAAAAGAAATGAAAGGATAGGGGCTCTGGTTAAGATTCTATGCGATAGTCCTAATGAAATCCATACTCTTAATTATTTCACTAATATATTTAATGCTGCAAAGTCTACTATAAGTGAGGATTTAGTTATTGTAAAGAAGCTTATGGAAGACCTAAAACTTGGAAAGGTAGAAACTATTGCTGGGGCCTCTGGTGGTGTTAAATATGTGCCATATATGAATGAGGAAAGTACTATGCAAACCTTAAATGAGATATGTGAAATAATTAATGATGAAAGTAGAATAATACCGGGAAGTTTTCTATATATGTCTGACGTTATTTATAATCCAACCTACGTTAGAAAAATGGGAAAAATATTCGCAACTAAGTTTATGGACGAAAATATAGACTATGTTATAACTATAGAAACTAAGGGAATTCCATTAGCTCTAATGACAGCAAATTATTTAAATATTCCATTGGTTATAGTGAGAAATGATAACAAAGTAACTGAGGGATCAACTGTTAGTATGAACTATGTTTCAGGTTCTACTGGAAACATTCGAACTATGTATGTATCTAAGAGAGCTATTAAAAATGGGGCCAATGTACTTATAATCGATGACTTTATGAAGGCAGGAGGTACTGCAAAGGGGCTAGTAGACCTTATGAAGGAATTTGATGCTACCGTAAAGGGTATCGGAGTAATGATTGCTACTAAAGAGCCTGAGGAAAAATTGGTTGATGAATACTTACCACTAATAATATTAGATAACGTAAAGGATGAAAAGGGAATAAAAATTTATCCAAATGAAATCGAATAATTTTCTGTTTATATCACCCTAGAATGGCAAATTTTTATGTATTTTATAAGGAATAGCAAAAAAAATAAAATTTTCTTAAAATTTTGTCAAGTAGAAAGAGGAGTTTATCATTTTATGGAGAATAAGTTTGTTATATTAATAAACCTAAAATGATTGACGTGAAAGGTGGGGTTAGGGTGAATATTACGGATGTAAGAATTCGTAAGATGAATGATGAGGGGAAAATGAAGGCCATAGTGTCTGTAACCTTTGATGACGCTTTCGTTGTACATGATATAAAGATAATCGAAGGCCAAAACGGGCTATTCATTGCAATGCCGAGCAGAAAGGTTGCTGAGGGAGATTATAGAGATATAGCTCACCCAATTAATTCTGACACCAGAGCTAATTTACAAGACATCATTCTTACGGAGTACGAAAAGGCATTAGTTAGCATTAGTTAACAAAAAATAACAGCCTAAAACAAAAGTGGTTTAGTTTTTGTTTCAGATTGTTGATAAATTTGAATTTCAGATTTGTCACCAGCCTGAAACAAAAGCAATATCGCTTTTGTTTTTTTGTGCATAAAATGATATAATATATCGCGGAAAGTCTGATGAGATTTGAAATATAATTTAAATAAATAATATAGAGTTCCCATGGTAAAACTTGATTCATGTATACACGAATACTCGATTCTTGTAGGTCTTTGGAATATATGAAAATTAATAGTGTTACTTAAAACTCTATAGTAAGGAGTGCTTTGAGGAATATGTTGATGTCTATTGTTTTAGCTGCTGGTGCAGGTACACGTATGAAATCAAAGCTGCCTAAGGTACTACATAAGGTGGCAGGTGTATCTATGATTGAACATGTTCTAGATATAGTAGAACATGTGAACTGCAATAAGAAGGTTGTGGTTATAGGCCACGGTGCAGATGAAGTTAAAAAAGCTATTGAACATAGGGATGCCAAGTTTGTCCTTCAAAGTGAAAGACTTGGTACCGGCCATGCTGTTATGCAGGCAGAAGAAGAAATACCTGAAGAAGGAAATGTAATAGTATTATATGGAGACACGCCACTTATTAGAGAAGAGTCTCTGGAGAAATTTATAAGTTTCCATCAGGATAACGATTTTACGGCCTCTGTGTTAACTACAGATATGGACGATCCTACTGGCTATGGTAGGATTATAAGGGACGACAAGGACCAAGTAATAGCAATAGTTGAAGAAAAAGATGCAAGTAAAGAACAAAAGAACATAAAAGAGATCAACTCTGGAATCTACTGCTTCAAAGCAATGGATTTAAAAAAGTCATTATCTAAATTAGATAACAAAAATAGCCAAGGCGAATATTATATAACTGATGTTATCGAGATTTTAAATAATGAAAATAAAAGAGTAAGTGCATTTAAGCTTGAAGATCATACTGAAATAATGGGTGTGAACTCTCGAAGGCAGCTTGCTGATGCAGAAAGAATAATGAGAGAAAGAATCATGAATAAGCTAATGGACAATGGTGTTACTATAATAGATCCAAGTAATACCTATGTTGGAAAAGACGTTAAAATAGAAAGGGATACGGTTTTGTATCCAGGAACATTCATAATGGGGAACACTGTAATAGGTGAAGATTGTATAATAGGCCCTGACGCCCGTATAGAAGATTCTACACTAAAGGATAATATTGAAATAAGAAATTCCACAGTTCTACAAAGTAGGATTGACTCAAATACTAAGGTAGGACCATATGCATACCTAAGACCAAATAGTGATTTGGGTAAAAATGTAAAAATTGGTGATTTTGTAGAAGTGAAGAATTCTAAGATTGGTGACAATTCCAAGGCTTCACATTTATCCTACATTGGAGATGGTGAAGTTGGCAAAAATGTAAATATTGGATGTGGAGTTGTATTTGTAAACTATGATGGGAAAAATAAGAACAAAACCATCGTTGAAGATAATGCCTTTGTAGGTTGTAATGTAAATCTTGTTGCTCCAGTTACCATTAAGAAAAATGCCTATGTTGCCGCTGGGTCAACAATTACTAAAGAGGTTTCAGAAGACTCTTTAGCTGTTGCAAGAATCAAGCAAAGCAATATAGAAGGATGGGTTAGGAGAAAAGGCTTAGTAAAAGAATAGCACTATACAATAAACTCTAGGAGGAAATACTATGAATGTTGAAAAAAGAAAGATTAAGGTTTTTGCGGGTAATTCCAATAAAAAATTAGCACTTGAAATTTGTGAAGAATTAGGTTTACCCCTTGGAATTGCTGAAGTTGATTCTTTTAGTGATGGAGAAATAGCTGTAAATATAACTGAATCGGTAAGGGGTGCTGATGTATATGTTATACAATCAACGAGTGCTCCTCTAGTAAATAGGTATCTTATGGAGTTACTTATTTTAATTGATGCTTTAAAAAGAGCCTCTGCTGCAAGAATCAATGCCGTTATACCATACTATGGGTATGCAAGACAAGATAGAAAGGCAAAGGCGAGGGATCCAATTTCTGCTAAGCTGGTTGCTGATCTTCTAACTACGGCTGGTGCTGATAGGGTTCTAACAATGGATCTACATGCTTCACAGATACAAGGATACTTTGACATTCCAGTTGACCACCTACTTGGAGTACCTATACTTGGAAACTACTTTAAAGAGCTTGGATTAGAAGATGTAGTTGTTGTATCACCGGATCTTGGAAGTGTAACTAGAGCTAGAAAATTTGCCGACAGAATTGATGCTTCCTTAGCTATTATTGATAAAAGAAGACCAAAGGCTAACGTAGCTGAGGTTATGAATATAATAGGTGAAGTAGAAGGCAAAAACGTTATACTAATAGATGATATGATAGATACTGCTGGAACCATAACACAGGCAGTAAAGGCATTAAAGAAATTTGGAGCAAAGGATGTATATGCATGTTGCACACATCCAGTATTATCTGGACCTGCTATTGAAAGATTACAAGATGCAGACATAAAGGAAATTGTAGTATTAGATACAATATTACTTCCTGAAGAAAAGAAACTTCCAAATATGAAGACTCTATCAGTAGCTCCTATACTCGGTGACGCTATAAAGAGAATATATGGAAATGAATCTGTAAGTGTGCTTTTTGATTAATTTGACCTATATACTTGTTAGTTAAAAATCACTTAAGATGGTCTGGTGACCATCTTTTTTTTGTGGTAAAAAAAAGGAATTTGGATAAAAATGTCGAATAAATAGACAATGTTGAACTGTGAAAAAAATGTAGCATTTATAAGTTTTGTAAGTTTGTACTTTGACCCACAGTTAAAAAAACAAAGGAGGAATTACATTTGAAAAAGGGATTTAAGAAAGGTATGGGAATTAAAGCAAAGCTAATAATTATGTTTGTTGTTCTTATAACTATTCCACTTTTAGCCTTGGGAACATTTTCCTATATGAAGTCTGTAGCTGTATTAGAGGAAAATCTTAAGACTTCTTCCCTTCAATTTGTCGAGCAGACTAAGGAAGCAATAAACAATATGATGAAGGGTTATGAAGAAAGTGCTGGACAAATGGCGCTAGATCCTAATGTACAACAGGTACTTAGTCATCCTGATTCTGCCGAGTGGATGATGAAGAGTTTCGAGAGCTATATCAAGAGCCATCCAGAAGCTGAATACATATATTTAGGTACAAAGAATAAGGATATGCATATGTATCCTAAGGAGGACCTTACTAATTACGATCCAACTTCAAGACCTTGGTATCAAAAGGCTAAAAAGGAGAATAAGATAATCTGGACAGAACCCTATAGAGATGCCAACACTGGAAATTTAACTATCACAGTAGCTATTCCAGTATACAATAATTTTAATAACAAAGAATTTGTAGGTGTAATGGGGATAGATTTAACATTAGATACCCTTGCTGCAAAGATGAATGAAATTGAAGTAGGTAAAAATGGATATCCGGTAATATTAGATGGGAATAGAAATACTATGACCCATAGAAATCCTGAGCTTATAGGGAAGCCTCTACCTATAGAGGAGATAAACAATGCATTAGATGAAAGCCATCATGGTTATGCTGATTATGAGTGGGATGAAGACCCTGAC
Source organism: Wukongibacter baidiensis (assembly GCF_050888315.1). Classification (NCBI taxonomy): domain Bacteria; kingdom Bacillati; phylum Bacillota; class Clostridia; order Peptostreptococcales; family Caminicellaceae; genus Wukongibacter; species Wukongibacter baidiensis. The sequence continues at coordinate 3,118,964 of NZ_CP138202.1, read as the reverse complement.
GGAGATGGAGTTAAAGAGTCATACGATAAGTTTGCTGTATTTACTAAGATTGAGAAATTAAATTGGACTATACTTGTTACAATGTACGTTAATGAGATTGGTGAGGATGCCTCCAGCGTGTTATCTACCACATTAATATTTGGAGCGATTTCATTAATTGTTGCGGTTGTTATTTCGTTAGTATTCTCATCAGGCTTAACTAAACATATCGCTAAGCTTCTACATAATATGGAGCAAATTAAGAAGGGTGACTTTACAGTAAGAAATGAAGTGAAAACTAGAGATGAGGTAGGAAGCCTTGCCGATGGATTTAACCTAATGATTGAAGATGTAGGTAATCTTATAAAAAATGTTCAAGGCTTATCATCAGAGGTTACAATGGCAGCCCAAGGACTTGCAGCAACATCAGAAGAAACTAGTGCTTCTGCTGAAGAAGTATCTAGGACAGTAGAAGAGATAGCTAAGGGTGCCACTGACCAAGCTTCGGAATCTGAGAGAGGAGCTGCATTAACGGCACATTTGGCTGAGAACTTTATTAAGCTTACGAGTAATACAGAGGATATGCTATCTTCAGCAAATGAAGTGTCTCAAGCAAATGTAAATGGTGTTAATATGATGACAGAACTCCAAGAAAAAACGAAGCAAAATGATGAAGCGACTTCAAAAATCGAAAGAGCAATTAGTGAGTTAGATGAAAAGACTAAGCACATAGGAAATATATTAGAAACAATAAGTTCTATATCTGAACAAACTAATCTTTTAGCTCTAAATGCGTCAATCGAAGCTGCAAGGGCAGGAGAACACGGCAAGGGATTTGCAGTTGTTGCCGATGAGATCAGAAAGCTTGCAGAGGATTCAAGGGATGCAGCCGATGAAATAAAGGAAATAGTAATAAATATTCAGAGAGATAGTGAGAATACAGTAGAAATAATGAAGGATGTTAAGGAAAGATCACAAGAACAATCAGAAGCGGTTAACGAAGTAAATAGCTCCTTTGATGCTATATCTACATCCATTGATAATATTTCAGGAAAGATTACTTCAATTGGGGAATTTGTTACAGCTATGAATAAAGAAAAGGATGAGATAGTTGCTGCTATAGAGAATATCTCAGCAGTATCAGAAGAAACCGCCGCAGCATCTGAAGAAGTTAGTGCTTCTATGCAACAGCAAAGTATGGCTGTTGAAGAGGTTGCTAGGGCAGCTGAAAGACTGAACGAGCTTTCTCTTGAGCTTAATGATGGAATAAAGAAATTTAAGATTTAATAGGTTTAAATAAAAAATAATTGCTGGATTAGAATTCAGCAATTATTTTTTTTGTCGACATTATTTCTCGAAGAGAAGTCGGACAAAACAAAACGAAGGGGTTCGATACTCAGGAGTTTTTATTTACACACTAATAAGAGGAACAAAGGAAGGGTAATATACTAATATATATTATATATAAGCATATATGGATTTTAAAAAGGTGAACTTATGGTATAATATTGATAGTTTTATATATATGAGGTGAGAATAATGTACGTAGTAGTTGGTCTAGGTAATCCAGGTAGAAAATATGATGCAACTAGACATAATGTAGGTTTTGAAGTAATAGACTATTTAGCATACAGAAATAATATTGAAGTAAAAAAAATTAAACATAAAGCACTAATTGGTGAAGGAACAATTGCAGGGAAGAAGGTTATGCTTGTTAAGCCACAAACTTTTATGAACCTAAGTGGGCAAAGCGTATCAGAAATATGTAATTACTATAAAATAGACTTGGATAAATTAATAGTAATATATGATGATATCGATATTGACTTCGGTAGAGTGAGAATTAGAAAGAAAGGTAGTGGTGGAACCCATAATGGAATGCGAAATATAATATACCTACTCCAGCAAGATGTTTTTCCAAGGGTAAGGATTGGTATTGGAAGACCTGAAAAGGGAGATCTAGTGTCCTTTGTTATAGGTAAATTTGCTGAAAAAGAGAAGGAAGATATTATACTTTCAATCAAATTAGCTACGGAAGCCGTTGAAAATATGATTGAAGAAGGTATAGATAAAGCTATGAATAATTATAATAAATAGATAATTAAGTCTTAAGTGAGTAATAAATTATGGAGATAAATATGAATAGATTAAAAATATATAACTAGTATTAACATGCCCGGGTCTTATGGATCCGGGCTAAAGGCGTTATCATTTAGATATAAAGAGTTCCAAGTAAATCTTAATTTATACATATTAAAATATCCGATGCTTCTGAGGATTTTTGATGTGTATAAGTTAAAGTTTTGACTGGAATCTCTATAACAAAACTGGAACCCTAATTAGGGGTTAGACTACAAAGTACTTCAGGTGTCTTTATTTTTGGAAGGAATGAGATAAGGAATGAATAATCTTTTTTCAAATGTTTTTAAAAGCTCTAAAGAGTATTCAAAATTAAGTCAGAGCATTAAAACTGGTATGTTTCCAATATCAATAACTGGACCATCGGGCTCAGCCGTTAGCAATACTATTTTTTCATTAAGCGCTAATAAAGGGGAGCAAAGCTTAGTTATAGCCCATAACGAATTGGAAGCTAGAAAGATATATGAGGATTTAAGATTTTTTACAGGTGATAGGGTTCTATACTTTCCTGCGAAAGAGATAACATTTTATGATGTGTATGCCCATAGTAATCAAATTATTGAGGAAAGATTAAAGGCTATTCGTTCAGTTCTGAGTGGTGAAAAATGTATTGTGGTTACAACGATTGATAGTATTTTGTTGAGATTAATTCCAGGAAAGGATTGGATAAGCCACGAAATATATCTGAAGATTGGAGATATTATAGATCTCAGTAATTTTATAGATAAACTTGTATTTATGGGATATGAAAGAGTAGACATGGTTCAGGGAAAAGGCCAATTTAGTGTCAGAGGAGGAATAATAGATTTCTACTCCTTTGTGGATGATTATCCGATTAGAATAGAACTGTTTGATGATGAAGTAGATTCCATAAGAAGTTTTGATATTGAAACTCAATTATCCTTAGAAAAACTAAAGGATATTATAGTTAAATCTACAAGGGAAACTCTTATAGATGATAAATTGCTCCAAAAGGGTATAGACAAGATAGAAAGCGAACTTAGTGAATATGAGAAGCGATTAGAGGATGGGCCAAAGGAGAGCTTGAAAGAAAAAATCGGAGAGGCTGTATCCAAGCTTAATAATAGAATATATTTTGACGGTATTCATAACTATATTAACTATTTATTAAATGAGACGGAAACCTTCCTAGACTATCTTCATGATGACAGCTTAATATTCATACATGAACCTGAAAGAATAAGGGAGAAGGTTCAGAGTTATTTGGATGACTTCAATGAAAGGTTTAAGCAGTTCCTTGAGAGGGGAGAGGTACTTACAGGTCAGTATAACATTCTACGGCCCTATGAAGAGACCCTAAAGGACTTAAACAACAGAAATACTATATTGATAAACAGCCTTCCTAAGAAGATAAAGGATTTCTATCCTAGCGCCCATATTTCCTTTGTAAGTAAGGATATGCATTCATATCATGGTAAAATGGATTTACTTGCAGAGGATATAAAGAACTGGAAATATAAAGGCTATAAGGTTGTATTGTTATGTAGGACTGATGAAAAAGGAAAAGGTATAGAAAATGAGCTAAGGGACAAGGATATTGAATGTCAGTACTTTAGTGATTTTAAAGAAAATATATTATCAGGCCAGACCTTTATTATTAGAGGTACCCTTGGAAATGGATTTATATTTACTGATTCTAAATTTATCATAATAAGTGAAAAAGAGATATTTGGATCATCAAAAAAGCAGAGAAGGAAGCAATTCAGTAAAAAAGGTAGAAAAATTAAAACCTTTAGAGATCTTGATATTGGTGATTATGTAGTACATGAAAATCATGGTATAGGAAAATATATTGGTATAGAGCAATTGAAGGTTGAAGATACAAAAAAGGACTACTTAAAAATAAAGTACTCCGGGACTGATCTTCTCTATGTTCCTATAGATCAAATGGATTTGGTACAAAAGTATATTGGCGGTGAAGAAAAGGCACCAAAGATAAATAAACTAGGTGGTGCTGAGTGGAAAAGAACGAAGGCAAAGGTTAAAAAAGCCATAGAAGATATGGCTCAGGATTTACTCAAGCTCTATGCTGCAAGAAAGTCATCTAAGGGCTATGGTTTTTCAAAGGATAGCCAATGGCAAAGACAATTTGAAGATATGTTTCCCTATGAAGAGACACCTGACCAATTGAGATGTATTGAAGAGGTTAAGGTAGATATGGAAAAAGAATCACCTATGGATAGGCTTCTGTGTGGAGATGTTGGCTTTGGAAAGACTGAAGTGGCAATAAGAGCAGCATTTAAAGCGATTATGGATGGTAAGCAAGTGGCCTTTTTAGTACCTACAACTATATTAGCCCAGCAGCACTATAACACCCTTGTAGAAAGATTTAAAAACTTTCCAGTTACCATAGAGATGCTTAGTAGATTCAGGAGCAGAGCCCAGCAGCAAAAGATTTTAGAGGATGTTAGAACAGGGGTTATTGATATTATAGTGGGAACCCATAGACTGTTGTCGAAGGATTTAGCTTTTAAGGATCTAGGTGTTTTGCTAGTTGATGAGGAACAAAGATTTGGAGTGAAGCATAAGGAAGCGCTTAAGGAATTGAAAAGAAGTGTTGATGTCTTAACTTTATCGGCAACTCCTATACCTAGAACCCTGCATATGTCTCTTATAGGGGTTAGAGATATGAGTATAATTGAAGATCCACCAGAGGATAGATTTCCCGTAGAAACCTTTGTTATGCCATATAACGAAGGAATGGTGAGAGATGCTATTGTAAAGGAACTTGAAAGAGGTGGACAGGTTTACTTTGTATATAACAGAGTAAAGGATATTGAAAAAATTACATCCACAATACAGACCTTGGTTCCTGAGGCTAGAGTAGCCTATGCCCATGGACAAATGAGTGAAAGAAAGCTAGAAAAAATAATGATAAGCTTTCTTAACAAGGAATTTGATGTAATAGTATGTACAACTATTATTGAGACTGGATTGGATATTGGAAATGTAAACACTATGATTATATTTGATTCTGATAAACTTGGGCTTTCACAATTATATCAGCTTAGAGGAAGGGTAGGACGAAGCAGCAGAATTGCCTATTGCTATCTCACATATGAAAAAGATAAGGTTCTTTCTGAGGTGGCTGAAAAGAGGCTTAGAGCTATAAAAGAATTTACTGAACTAGGTTCAGGATTTAAAATAGCCATGAAGGACTTAGAGATTAGAGGTGCAGGAAACCTACTAGGATCTCAACAGCATGGACACATGTCTGCTATTGGATATGACCTGTATTGTAAATTATTAGAGGATACAGTTAAATCCCTTAAGGGAGAAGATGTAGAGGATGTAATAGAAACTACAATTGATATAAACGTTGATGCTTTTATATCGAGCAAGTATATAGCTAACGAGAGATATAAGCTTGAAATATATAAGAAGATTGCATCAATTAGGGAGAAGCAAGATTCCTATAATATTGAGGAAGAAATAGAAGATAGATTTGGAACATTGCCTAGACCTGTGTATAACCTTATATCAATATCCTATATAAAGGTTTTAGCTCAAAAGCTTAAAATAGGTGGAATTTCGGAGGTTAAACAAGGATTTAAATTTGAATTTGATACTAAATATAAATTAGACCCTTATTTACTAGCTAAGATTTCTGAAAACTTTGGTAGGAAAATAATTATTAATTGTAGCAATAAACCCCACTTTATTTATAGAATGGATGATAAAAAAGGAAATCAAAATAGACAATTAGATGAATTGGAGAAGATGTTAGAAAAAATTAGAGGTTTTCAGCATGATTAATATAATATATAATAGTTATTATGAGAAAGTTGTGCAGAAAAACTTATGATATTTCATATTATTTATAATTAGTTTTATATTTGTACATATAAAATTTTACTATAAATGATATAAGGACAGAATAAGTTTCTAAACAATTTAAATTGTATCACAAATATTTTGGTTCTAATAATAGAGATCTAAGAAAAACTATTGGTTTGTACTCTTCCAAAATTCCTGGGAATATTGAATATTTGGATATGTGTAAATTAAGTTTTGTTATATTAATTCTATAATTTAGGACAACATCGATGAGGGAGATGGTTTTTTTGTTTCAAATAAATAAGAGAGTGCTGTCAATAGCTTTAGTGCTAATGCTTTTAATGACAACCCTTGCTGCGTGTCAGCAACCTGAGGACAAGCCTACTGTAGATGAAAATGTAATAGCTAAGGTTAATGGTGAAAATATATATCTTGAAAGCTTTACTAAGAACTTTGTTGTAGTAGAAAAAAGATACAATGAATGGTATACAGAAAATATTTGGAGTCAAGAAATTAATGGGAAAACAGTTTTAGAGATAGTAAAGGGTCAAGTTCTAGACAAACTAATTACTGAAGAACTAATAAAGCAAGAAGCTGATAAAAAAGGAATTAAAGTTGATGAAGCAAAGGTTGAAGAAACCTACACTACTTTTAAAGAACGTTTAGACCAAGATGAGACGCTAAAAACCTTTTATGCAGAGAACAACCTAGATGATGAATTTGTAAAAAAACAAATAAGCATGGAAATGCTTGTTTCTGAATATGAAAAAACTGTGATTGACGAACTAGGGCTTAAGGGTGAAAAGTTAGACGAAATCACTAAGGATTATGTTGTTCAAGTTAGAGCAAAGCATATATTGATCAAGGATGAAACGAAGGCTAAGGAAATACTTGAAAAGGCTAAAGCGGGAGAAGATTTTACAACTTTAGCAAAGGAAAATTCTGAAGATCCAAGTGCTAAAGATAATAATGGAGATCTAGGATTTTTCCCGAGAAATGCAATGGTGCCAGAGTTTGAAGAAGCTGCATTTTCACTTAATATCGGTGAGATAAGTGAGTTGGTAAAAACAGAGTATGGTTACCATATAATTAAGGTAGAAGGTAAAAAGACTATATCTGATTTAAAAGATGAAATATCAGAAGAAGAGCTAGCAATGGAAAAGAAAAACGTAGAAGCGAAAATAATTCAAGACAAATTTATCGAGAAAATTGAAGAATTAAAGAGTAATGCAGAGATTGAAAAATTTGAAGAAAATTTAAAATAGAAATTTAGAGGAATATATTCCTTAAATAATGAGATAAAAAATCCATGGAGAATTCCATGGATTTTTCATTTTGTTGACAAAGTCAACAGGATGATAGGCTGTTGAGAAATCTGAAGTTCGAGGCGTGCTGAAACTAAGAGACCGCAGCGTATACAGACATACGTAAGGGTTCTTGGTTGAAGCAACAACGAAGAAATTCAGGTTTGTCAACAGTCTCAAAAATCCATGGAGAATTCCATGGTTTTTTTATTGAGATCATTTTTCGAAGAAAGATATGACTCAAACAAGGGGATTTTATGTCCCCGAGTTTTTATTTTATCGAACAAAAAAAGAAATTTACCATATATGTATAAAAAATATATATGAACAAATACTAACCATAAGTTAGCAGTTCACTTCAAATGATTTTAGGAGGGAAAACAATTGAAAGCGACTGGAATAGTTAGAAGAATAGACGACTTAGGCAGAGTTGTTATTCCTAAGGAAATTAGAAGGACACTCAGAATAAGAGAAGGTGACCCATTAGAGATTTTTACAGATAGAGAAGGAGAAGTAATACTTAAAAAGTATTCGCCCATAGGAGAACTGAATGAATTTGCTACTGAATATGCTGAGTCTTTAAATGAAACCATAAATGCTATAGCTATAATTACAGATAGAGATAATGTAGTTGCTGTAGCTGGAGGTTCAAAAAAGGAATACTATGATAAAAGAATTAGTAAAGATTTAGAATCTGTAATTGAGCAAAGAGAATCAGCAGTATACAACGAAGCAGATAAACTGGTTCCTATAACCATTGAAGAAAGTGATATGAGAAAATATTCTTCACAAATTATAGTTCCGATAGCTGCTCATGGAGATCCTATAGGTTCAGTAATACTTATTTCAAAAGACACAGATAGACTGATGGGAGAACTAGAGACAAAGATTGCTGAAACTGCTGCAGGATTTTTAGGTAAACAAATGGAGCACTAATAATATACAGTGTTATACATATTGAAGTAAGCATTATAAAAGGTACTTCATTATGAAGTAGTGACAATAAAGGGAATTGCTTTTAAATGTAAAGTTGTAAAAGCTAATATCCATAATGTTACTACTTTTTTCTTTTTTTTGCTAAAAATCTACTGATAAGGGAAGGTGCGATTGAGAAGTTAGACTGATTCACATACTTATAGATTATTTAGAAATCTTAAAATTATAATATTTTGTTTAAAATATAGGATTTATTTCATATATTTTGATATAATTAATATGCTTTGTAATATATATCATTTGCAATGTATAGAGAAGCGTAGAATTGAGAAAACTCATTAATTAGAAATAAATCTATATCAAATAGTTATTATAGAGATTTAAATAAACTTATTGATTTCTATATATTAGGAGGACATGGAATGGAAAAAGGGAGATCTAATTCATTTGTAAAGGGAGCCTTTATATTAGGCATAGCGGCTATTATAGCTAAAATTTTGGGAGCAGCTTTTAAAATTCCCTTAACAAACTTAGTAGATGACACAGGAATAGGATATTATAATAGTGCCTATCCAATTTATGGAGCTTTACTTGCAGTTTCAACAGCAGGGATACCGGCTGCTATTGCAAAGATGGTTTCTGAGAGGGTAGCAGCGGGAGATAGATATGGTGCCCATAGAGTATTTAAAGTGTCTTTTTTTGTGCTCTTTATAATAGGTTTAACTACATCAGTTTCCTTATTTGCAGGAGCAGATTTAATATCCAACCTTGTAGTTGAAAATCCTAAAGCATACTATTCTATGTTGGCTTTATCCCCAGCTCTGTTTTTTGTATCTATAATGTCATCATTTAGGGGATATTTTCAAGGGCTTCAAGACATGAAGCCTACTGCCATATCTCAGATTATAGAGCAATTTGGTAGGTTCTCTGTGGGTCTTTATTTAGCATATAAGCTTTCGAAATTCAGCATCGAAAAAGCTGCAGCTGGAGCTACATTTGGAGCAACTGCTGGCGCTTTTCTAGGTAGTATATTTGTTACATACTTATATTTTAGATATAGAAGAAAAAACCTTGGCGATCTACAGAAAACAAATGGAACTCATGAATCTTCCACAGAAATAATAAAGAAATTACTTTCAATAGCTATACCAATTACTATGGGTGCAGCAGTATTACCACTTATGAATGCTATTGATACAGGAATAGTAATAAGACGACTTATGATGATAGGTTACGAAAATGAAGTTGCCAATAAGCTTTGGGGACAACTAGGTATGGGTAATACTATAATAAACTTTCCTCAAGCGATAACAGCAGCTTTACAGGTGAGCCTAGTACCGGCTATTGCTTTTGTAGTGGCTAGAAAAAATAGAGTAGAACTACTAAAGAATGTTGAAGCAGGAATCAAAATAACGTTGCTGATTGCGTTGCCGGCTGCTGTAGGACTCTCGATGCTCTCTACGGATATAATGCTTCTTCTATACCCCTCTAAGGTTGAAGCAGCTATGGGGGCTGGAGAGATTCTAAGAATCTCAGCATGGGGAATTATTTTCTTATCATTATTCCAAACGCTTACGGGTATATTACAGGGATTAGGTAAACAGCTTGTTGCTGCTGGAAATTTACTAGTTGGTGCAATAGTTAAACTTATTTTAAGCTATATACTAATTGCTATTCCTGCCTTAAATATTAGAGGTGCAGTCATGGCGACTGTAGTAGGATTTGCAATAGCATGTATACTTAATTTTGTTTTTGTAAAGAAATATACTAAGGTTAAATTTAATATCATACAAGACTTCATAAAGCCTGTTATATCTGTTGGAGTCATGGCAATAGGTGTTAGGTATTCCTATTCGTTTTTAAGCCTAGGTATCAGTTCTAGAATGGCTACAGTTGTTTCTATTGCAATAGGTGCTCTAATATATGGTTTCATGCTTCTTGTGACTAGAACATTAAGCGAAGAAGACTTTGAATTAATGCCTGGGGGAAGAAAGCTTTATAAGGTTGCCAAGGTATTTTATAGAAAGTAATGGAGAATTAGTAACAAGTTTGAGGTGATAAAAGTGACAAAAAAAATTACTGTAGTAGGGATTGGACCTGGAGGAAAACAATATCTAACTTTAGAGGCTTTTGAGAAAATTAGAGAAGCAAATATGCTATATCTTAGAACTGAAAGGCATCCTATTGTTGACTATATAAAAACTCTAGGTATAAAAACAGAGAGTTTTGACAATATTTATGATACATATGAAAACTTTCAAGAGGTCTATGACAAAATCGTGGACAAGCTTATTGAATTATCTCAGAATGAAGATGTAGTCTATGCAGTTCCAGGAAGCCCATTTGTGGCTGAAAATACAGTACAAAAGCTTATAGAAATTTGTAAGCGAGAAGATGTTAAGCTAGAATTTGTAGCAGGTGTAAGCTTTATAGAGGCAATTATTAGCACTCTTGGTAAGGACCCCGTAAATGGACTTAAGATTATCGATGCCTTGCAAATGGATATACAGAAGCCAGATTTTGATGTAGACATAATAATAACTCAAGTGTATAATAGATTTGTTGCATCAGATGTCAAGTTGAAACTTATGGAATATTATGATGATGAATATGAAATAACAATAATTAGAGCCGCAGGAATCGATGGTGAAGAAAAGATAGTTAAGGTTCCATTATATGAATTAGACAGAATAGATTGGCTAGATCACTTAACGAGTATATTTATTGAAAAAATTGACAATAATAAAATTAAAAAATATAAAATGGATAATTTGGTAAGCATTATGGAACAACTAAGAAGTAAAGAGGGTTGTCCTTGGGATAGAGAGCAAGACCACCAAAGCTTAAAGCCATATCTTATTGAAGAAAGCTATGAAGTTCTGGAGGCTTTAGAGGATGACGATATGGAACTTCTAGAAGAAGAACTAGGAGACTTACTTCTGCAGATAGTGTTTCATAGCCAAATAGCTAGAGAAAATGGATACTTTAATATATCTGATGTAATAGCAGGTATATGCGACAAACTTATAAGCAGGCATCCACATGTTTTTGGAGAGTTAGAGGTAGATTCTTCTGAGAAGGTTTTAGTAAATTGGGAAGAAATAAAGCGTGAAGAAAAGGAAGAAAAGAGCCATACTGAATCCCTTGTGAGGATACCGAAACAATTACCAGCTCTAATGAAAAGCTACAAAATACAAGGAAAAGCTGCAAAGGTTGGCTTTGATTGGGAAGATGTACATGGTGCCCTTAAAAAGGTTTCAGAAGAGCTTCAAGAATTAATTGATGTATTAGACAGTGATAACAAGGAGGAGATCAATGAAGAAGTAGGAGATTTGTTATTTGCTGTAGTAAATGTAGCTAGATTTTTAGAAGTTAGACCTGAATTAGCACTAAATCGAACAATCGAAAAGTTCATTAGAAGATTTAAATTCATAGAGGAGTCAGCTGAGAAAGATAGTAAAAAAATGGAAGAAATGACCCTCGAAGAGATGGATAATTTGTGGAATTTGGCAAAAAAAATAGAAAAAAAGACCTAATTTTAAAAAAAAACCCTCAAAAAGAAGGATTTTTCAATAAAACATAGAATTAGCATATACGTAATGAAATAGAATTATATTGAAAACTAAAGATTAATCTAAGGAGGTTAAATTATGAACAAAGCACAATTAGTTGCAAGCATGGCTGAAAAGTCAGAGTTAACAAAAAAAGATGCAGAGGCTGCTTTAAATGCATTTATGAAGAGTGTTGAGGAATCATTAGTAGCTGGAGAAAAGGTTTCACTTGTTGGATTTGGTACTTTTGATGTAAGAGAAAGAAAGGCAAGACAAGGAAGAAACCCTAGAAATCCTGAGCAAGTAATTGAAATCCCAGCTTCAAAAGCACCTGTTTTCAAAGCTGGTAAAGCATTAAAAGACATGGTAAATGAGTAAGATTTAAAAAAGAAAAGCAGCTTAGCTGCTTTTTTCTTTTTGAGGTCATTTTTCGAAGAAAAATGCGACCAAAACGAAAGGGTTCGATACCCTTGAATTTTTACTTTTTGAATTCAAAAGGAGTTGTTTTTATGAGAGTAGACAAGTTTTTAAAAAACTCTAGAATTATAAAAAGAAGGACTGTAGCTAAAGAAGCCTGCGAACAGGGTAGAGTTAAAGTGAATGATAAAAACGCTAAGCCTGGAACAGAAGTAGAAGCAGGAGATATCATTGTTATTGAGTTTGGAACAAGAACCATTAAGGCCGAGATTCTGGATTTGAAAGAGCACGTTACTAAAGATGGTGCTAAGGAAATGTATCGAATAATTGAATAGAAATTTACCGTAAGAGATATCTAGTGAAGGTATCTTATGAATTTAAGCCTTAGGGTGTTTCAGAATGTATGAATTACAAGTAATATAATTCATCATTCTGAAACACCCTTTGTTTTATAACACATAGAAAATTATAAACATTTTTGAGAATCTTTATAAAAGCCTTTGCTCTAATTTTCTAGCTCCTTTAGGCACCTCTGTTAAATAGTAATATATTTAAAACTTGTATCATATCCTTATAAGAGAGGGAGGTGTCTTTTTGGAAGAAAGGAGAAATATAAGTAATATGAGTAATAGATCTCATAACGTAGTATTAGAGAATAGAAAAAAAATGAGTGTTTCTGGTGTAGAACACGTCACAAGCTTTAATCCTGACCTAATCATTCTAGTTACTGTACAAGGTAATATGACCATAAAGGGAGCAGAACTTGATATAAAGAAATTAAACCTAGATGATGGAAATCTATCGATAGAAGGTTATATTAACTCTATTGTATATAGTGATAAAGAGGACATTGGGTCTAAAGGCATAGGCTTCCTTGGAAAGATGTTCAAATAAAAGAATCATAGTTTTCAGCAATCTTTGTTCTTGTATTGAGGTGGAAGATATATGTCTACATTTGTATATTATCAATTATATATTTTTTTAGCTACTTTTTATGGAGGCGTGGTTATTGGATTCATGTATGATGTCTATAAGATATATAGGACCATACTACAACCTAATAAAATTGTCGCCATAATACAGGACCTATTGTTTTGGATTGTTATTTCTGGAGTAGCAATACATGTTCTGGTATACAGTAATGATGGACAGCTAAGAGCATACTCTCTACTAGGATTTATGGTAGGAGCTTTAATATACAATCTACTATTAAGCAGGATAGTTGTAAAAACCATTAATAAGGTATTAAAAACCATAAGAGGAATAATCCATTATGTTTATAATAAAATAAGAGGTGCTTTCATCCACTACATAAAACTATTAATATACCCTTTGAAGAAAGTCCGTAAGACCTTGGAACCAATAATCATTAAGATTAGAAGAATTAGAAGAATTCCAAATAGGATTCTTCAGGAAATAAGAAAGTACTCTAAGATGATGTTAGAGAAGAAATAATATAGAATAATATGAGATACTTGAAGGAAAAACAATAAATTCATAGAATATCTTTAGATAGAGCTGAAGTTAAACCATATCTAAGGATGTGAAGCTATGGGTAAAAATAGAAAAAAAAGAAAGGGAAGCTTCTTAAAAAGAAATAGAATTGCTTTGCTTTTTTTAGGCGGCTTATTGGCATATTTATCAATAACTATAGTGAATCAAGAGATAAAACTAAGAGATCTGCAAAAAGAAGAAACGCAATTGCAAAAGAGAGCTGATCAACTAAAAGAAGAAGTGAGTGAGATGGAAAAGAAATCCAAAGAAAGTGCGAATCCAGAGTTTATTGAAAAAACAGCTAGAGAAAAATTGAAAATGGTAAAGCAAAATGAGATAATATACATTATTCAAGATGAAAAGCAGTCAGATTAAATTAAAGTGCGAGATACCTGATAAAAGTTATATTGACATAGTTGGTATGATAAAATATAATTGATGTGAGGTAATAACGTAAAAAAAATTAAGGAGGAAGGTTTTTAATGGCCTTGGAAATTGGTAAGGTAGTTGATGGCACTGTTACAGGTATTACAAATTTTGGAGCTTTCATACAACTGCCAGATGGGAATACTGGACTATGTCATATTTCAGAAATAGCTGATGAGTACGTAAAGAATGTAAAAGATTACTTAAAGGAACAACAGGTAGTAAAGGTTAAGATTATTGAGACGAATGGTAAGGGGAAGGTGAGTCTTTCAATACGAAAAGCCATCGACCCGGAAGTAAAGAAAGCAGAAAGAAAACCTGAATATCAGAAGAATGAAGGAAGACCAAAATATAACAAGCCACAAAATGATCAAGGCTCAAGAAACTATGGATCTAAACCACAAGGATCTAAATCCTATGGATCTAAACCTTACGGGTCTAGACCACAAGGAGGATCTAAGCCTTACGGATCTAGATCACATGGTTCGAAATCACATGGTTCAAAGATGCAAGGCGGTGGCTTTGAAGATATGCTGTCAAAGTTTATGAAAGACAGCGATGAAAAGTTGAAAACCATGAAGAAGAGTGCCAGCAACAGAAGAGGCAATGGCTTTAATAGAAGTGGTGAATAATTAATAGATAATACCGGGAATTTTTTCCCGGTTTTATATATGTAAACAAGCCGTAAAGGAGAAGTAAATATTATGGAAAAATGTTGTGTCATTGACATTGGGACAAACTCTATAAGAATGCTTACTGCAAAGCTTGAAAATGGATATATAATTGAGAATGAAAAAATCCTTGAAATGACCAGAATAGGTGAAGGGGTAGACAGAACAAAGACATTATCTAAAGAGGCTATAGAGAGAAGTATCGCCGCACTTAAGAAATTTAAAGACAAGGCTTCATGCAATGGAATAGATGACATTAAGATAATCGCAACTAGTGCCGTTAGGGATGCTGTAAATAGAGAAGTCTTTCTAAAAAGAGCTAAAGATGAGCTAGGCTTAGATATTGAAGTGATTAGTGGTGAAAGAGAGGCTGAATTAGGATTTATAGGAGTTATTAATGGAATAGATGAACAGGTAGATAATGTATTAGTTATAGATATTGGTGGGGGAAGTACCGAGTTTGTATTTGGAGATAGTAAGGGTATAAGATTCTCCAAGAGCTTAAATGTTGGAGCTGTTAGAATGACAGATAAGCATATAGACACCGATCCTATTTCTGATATTGAAATGGATAGTTTAGCAGATGATATAAGAAGAATAATAGATGAAATAGTTGGAGACTTACAGAAATTTGAAATAAAAGAGGTTGCAGGGATAGGCGGTACAGCTACATCCTTGGCAGCAATAGCTCAAAGCCTAGAAATTTATGATAGAGAGAAAGTCCATAACTATAATCTAACAATTGAAGAAATAAGTAATATGGTTGATCGTTTTAAGCTCTGCGATAATGATGAGCGTAGAAAGTTTAAAGGACTGCAACCGAAGCGTGCTGATATTATTTTGGCTGGAAGTAAAATTTTATATGAAATACTTACAGCATTAAATATCGAGAAAATAAGAATCAGTGACTTTGATAACCTTGAAGGCTATATTTATTGGGAGAAAGAAAATATAAACAAGAAATAGCCGAGACAGGATATTCCTATATATGGATAAAAAAATATGTAGTCTTTTATTGACAAAGGGTAAAAAATGTTGTATTATATTACTTGTCGCTGATAAAAAATATCCCGCCGGGGTGGCGGAACTGGCAGACGCACAGGACTTAAAATCCTGCGGTCCTTAAAGACCGTACCGGTTCGATTCCGGTCCCCGGCACCATTGTGGCGGCGTAGCTTAGTTGGCTAGAGCGTTCGGTTCATACCCGAAAGGTCGGTGGTTCGAGTCCACTCGCCGCTACCACAAATTAAAACTGGAGATAATGATCAAATCCTAGCATGCTCCAGGCATCTTAATCTAATTAAGGGCGCATAGCTCAGCTGGGAGAGCACCTGCCTTACAAGCAGGGGGTCACAGGTTCAAGTCCTGTTGCGCCCACCAAATTATTTGCCTAGAGGCAAATAATCAAACTTTTAATACGGTCCAGTAGTTCAGTTGGCTAGAACGCTAGCCTGTCACGCTAGAGGTCGAGGGTTCGAGTCCCTTCTGGATCGCCATTATGCTGGTGTAGCTCAATTGGTAGAGCAGCTGACTTGTAATCAGCAGGCTGCGGGTTCGAGTCCCATCATCAGCTCCATTAAGAAAAAGACACGGAAAAGAAAACCGTGTCTTTTTCTTTTACGTTAAAAAGCTATACCTATAACTTTCTACTGATAAAATGACTTCAATCGTCTTTCTTCTATTATTTCCTAGGAAATATGATGTCGAAAATAAAATTTATAAAAGCATACACTTGATTTTGTCTATCGCTGATATAAAATGTCTTAAAGTTTTTGGAATATCTAGAGTCATCTTGACAAATATTTTAGACACCTATTGTTATAATTCTTATTAACAGGGGGTGTTTTTATTATGTTAAAATTAAATACTGGAAATTTAAAAAAGGTAGGTCGAAAATATGGACAAGCTACCCATATAATAAATAGACATTTTATCTTTTTAGCACTAATAGCTTTTTTGTTAGGACGAGCCTCAATTCTCGAAGGGCTAATGCCCTTTGGAGTAGCATTTTTCTCAATAATGATAATAAAGGACAAAAGGAATATTGGATTAGGAGTAATTGTTTTACTTGGAATAATGACAACTGGGCCTGATCAATATAAGTATATGTTTATATTGGGATCTATCGCGCTCCTATTTATGACTGGCATTAGAGGGCTGAACTTTAATATGTTTAAATTAGCTTTTTTAACAGCAATAATTACATTTCTAGCAGGAGCCGGGTACGTATTTTTTACTGATTTTTATTTATATGATTTGTTTATGATTGGATTTGAAGCAATTGTGGTATTTGTTTTTACATATATTTTATCCTATGCCGTTCCTGCGCTTACCAATAACTCAAACAGGAAGGTATTATCTAATGAAGAAGTTATTTGTATTGCCATTGTAGCAGCAGTCGCCGTACTTGGATTATCAGAGGTAAATGTATTTGGATTCTCACTAAAAAATATTATTGGAATGTTATTGACCCTATTTTTTGCCTATAATGGAGGAGCGTCCATAGGAGCAGCTGTAGGGGTAACTATTGGAGTTATAACCAGCATGACCATAACAGGAGCTCCGATTATAATAGGAATATATGCTTTCTCAGGGTTGTTGGCAGGAATCTTTAAAGATATGGGCAAGACAGCATCTGCTTTAGGAATGATATTAGGTAATTCTATATTAACCTTTTATGTTAATGGATCAACTGAGACAATTATACAATTAGAGGAAATATTGATTTCCTTTGCTATTTTCATTGTAACTCCGAAGGCCTTATCTGGTTATATGGCTAAAATCATTAACTCTAAAATAAATACCATTGAAATGGATAGGTTGTACAGCGAAAGAATTAAAAAGTTTACTAATAAGCAATTGAGGGAGTATGCAACAGCGTTTTCAGAGCTAGCTGTGACATATTCTAAAATATCCGAGAAGGAAAAGATTATTGAAAATAATGAAGTTACAAACCTTATCAATGATATAGCTAACTCCATATGTGCAAACTGCAGTATGAAAAGAAGCTGTTGGGATAATTATTTCTATAGTACATATAATGGGATAATGGATGCTATTACAACCCTAGATACCCAAGGAAAACTGCATAAAAATAATTTTCCATCGTATCTAAAAAAGAAATGCCTTAAAGAGGATAAACTTTTAGAAAAAATAAACTCCACCTATGAAATATATAAGGTAGGATACAAATGGAGTAAAAAACTTTTCGAGATGAGACAGCTGGTTTCAGAGCAGTTTAATGGGGTGGCTCAAATTATTGATGAGCTGTCTAATGAGATTACGACTAAAGTAGAATTTAAGAAGGACGTAGAAGATGCTCTTTATGTAGCCTTTGATAAGGAAAAAATATTTGTTGATAACATTACGGTTCTTGAAAACGAAAAGGGTAAATTTCAAATTGATATAGAAAAGAAAAATTGCTTTAATAGGAGAATATGTGAAAATCAAATCATTCCCCTTGTATCATCGATTATAG
This sequence comes from Wukongibacter baidiensis, assembly GCF_050888315.1. Lineage (NCBI taxonomy): Bacteria > Bacillati > Bacillota > Clostridia > Peptostreptococcales > Caminicellaceae > Wukongibacter > Wukongibacter baidiensis. The sequence goes on along the minus strand of NZ_CP138202.1, from coordinate 3,100,771 downwards.
GGAAGGAAATTGTAAAAAAGAATAATGACTGTTTAGTTGATGGTGGTTGTGTTATTCAACTCATAGAAGCTCAAAGATATAGAGTTAACACCGGGATAGCAAAGGTTTCTAAGGACAACAATGCTGTAAGTGGTGACAACTATTCCTTCCAAAGCCTTAAGGATAATAAATACATGATTGCTTTGAGTGATGGAATGGGCTCTGGCGAGAAGGCAGCTAAAGAAAGTATAGCAACCATAACCTTGCTTGAACAGCTAATGGAAGCAGGCTTTGGTAAAGATATAGTTATAAATACCATTAACTCTGTACTTATGTCAAAATCTTTGGATGAGGCTTTTTCTACAATAGACCTATCCATAATCGACCTTTATACAGCGAAGGTAGAGTTTATAAAAATTGGTGCCGTATCATCATTTGTTAAAAGAAGGAATGGAGACGTAGAGATTATAGAGTCATCCTCGCTACCTGCTGGAATTATAAATGAGATATTTTTAGATAGTAAAATATTAAAGCTGGGTGACGGAGATTTTGTAATAACGATGTCCGATGGAATACTGGATGCAGATAAAAACTTCTTGAATAACTCAAACTGGGTTGTAGAACTCTTAAGAGAGTCAGACAGTAGAAATCCTCAAACTATAGCCGATGAAATACTGGATAAGGCAATAGAAAAAAGGCAGGACAAAATTGATGATGATATGACGGTATTAGTAACGAAGATTTGGAAGAGATAAGTTGCCTGAATTTCAAAACCTTGAAACACACTGGGGCGGAACTCATAAGAGAACTTTATGAGTCAGCCTCTTTTTTATATGTCGAAAATCGTATATAATATTAATTGCTAGAAAATATTAACAATACACATAAAAATATTTATATGGAATAAAATACCAAAGACTGTTATTAGAAGCGTCGTTAAGAGTAAATAATGTTATTTTGGGAGGAGAAAAAATGCTAAACAAAAATCTAGTAGAAGATGTATTGATTGCGGCTCTTTCTACCGGTGGAATATTTGCTGAAATATTTTTAGAAGATAGGCTGAATACAGCAATAGGTATGGTAGGTGGAAAGGTCGAAAATGCAATATCTGGTAGGGATTATGGGATAGGTATAAGAATATCCGATGGAACAAAGAGTGTATATGCATATACAAATGACACATCTAGGGAGAACTTGATTAAAGTGGCTAAGGAAACTGCCGCGGCCATAGACAACACAAGAAAAGATATTAGTATTAACTTTATGAAAGAAGAGCTTCAAAATAGACATAAAATATTAGTACCTCCGAGTGACGTTCTCAATTCTCAAAAGATAGATTTGATGAGGAGAGCCTATTCTGCTGCTAAGAACTATGACGAAGTAATTTCTCAAGTAAGGGTTAATTACCTAGACTATGAACAAAATGTCCTTATTGCAAACTCTGAAGGCCTGTTTGTAGAGGATAAAAGAGTTCGCACAAGGACTATGATTGAGGCCATTGCCTCTGCAAATGGTGAGATGCAATCGGGATACTTTGGACCGGGAGCACATATGGGTTTTGAATTTTATAAAAACGTTGATATAGAGGAATATGCTAGGGAGGCGGCAAGGACGGCTAAGACTATGGTTTTTGCTCAGGCTTCACCGAGTGGAAAGATGCCCGTTGTTATAGATAATGGTTTTGGAGGGGTAATTTTTCATGAAGCCTGTGGCCATGGATTAGAAGCTACGTCTGTTGCTAAGGGGACTTCCGTGTTTACTGATAAAATAGGAGAAAAGATTGCATCTGACGTAGTAACTGCCATAGATGATGGTACAATTCCAAATGCTTGGGGATCACAAAACATTGATGATGAAGGAACTCCTATGAAGAAAAATATACTTATAGAAAATGGGATACTAAAGGGATATCTAGTTGATAAGCTAAATGGAAGAAAAATGGGAATGGATTCTACTGGATCAGGAAGAAGACAGTCCTACAAATATGCTCCTACCTCAAGGATGACAAATACTTATATTGCTCCAGGCAAGCAAAGTCTTCAAGAGATAATAGAAAATACTGAATACGGCCTATATGCAAAGTACATGGGTGGTGGATCAGTAAATACTGCAACGGGAGATTTCAATTTTTCTGTTCGAGAAGGTTATCTAATTGAAAATGGCAAGATAAGCAAAGCTGTAAGGGGTGCTACCTTAATCGGAAACGGACCAGAAACTCTTAATAAAATTGACATGGTAGGAAGTAACCTAGCCCATGGGCAAGGCGTTTGTGGTTCTAAAAGTGGTGCCATACCGACAAATGTAGGCCAGCCAGCAATAAGAGTTCAGTCTATGACCGTTGGAGGAAGAAAGGGAGATGGCAATGAATAAAAGAGAGCTTGTAGAGATTCTATTTGAAAGAGGTAGAGAAAAGGGAATAGAGGTTATGGAGGCCTTTATCCAAAGAAGTAAAAAGCTTAATATAAGGGTTTTTAAAGGGGAAATAGATGACTATAATATCTCAGACGAAGATGGTCTATCTCTTAGAGGGATATATAAAGGTAAGATGGGATATTCATACACGGAAAAAATTGATGAAAGCTCTATAGAGATGCTTATTAAAGAAGTAATAGACAATGCGAAGGTCGTTGATAGTGATGATGAAGAGTTTATCTTTGAGGGGTCAAAGGAATATAAAAAAATTAACGGTTATAATGACGAACTAGATAAGGTCTCGAACCAGGAAAAGATAGAATTCACAAGATCTATGGAGGCAGAGGCCCTAAAGACAGATGAAAGGGTGGAAGCGGTTAATTACTGTGTATTTGGTGAACAAACAGTACATAGTACACTAATTAACACTAATGGCTTAAGCCTTGAGGATAAGTCAAATATTGCATATGGATACCTATCCGTTATGGTTAAGGATGGCGATGATGTCAAGACCGCAATGAAACATGTGATATCAAATGACTTTAGTAAGTTTAAGGCAAAAGAATTGGCTCAAGAGGCTGTAAAAGAAGCGGTATCTCAGCTAGGTGCCGATAGTATAGAATCCGATAACTATCCAGTAATTCTTAGAAATGAGGCTGCAGCAAGCCTTATAGAAGCATATAGCTCAATCTTCTCAGCTGAAAAGGTTCAAAAAGGACTTTCTATGTTAAAGGATAAGATAGAGGAAAATATTGCAAGTGATATCATAACCTTGATAGATGACCCTTATATGGAAGGTGGCGTGGCGTCAAGGTCCTTTGATGGAGAAGGTGTAGCCACGGAGAGAAAGAACGTTATAGAGAATGGCAAGCTCAAAACCTATCTCCATAATCTTAAATCAGCAAAAAAGGATGGAGTAAAGTCTACGGGTAATGGATATAAAGGTTCATATAAATCAACCGTATCGATTGCACCGACAAACATGTATATACAAAATGGAGATAAGGAATTCGATGATATGGTAGGAAATATCACAAAAGGTTTAATCATAATAGGTTTGCAAGGACTTCACGCCGGTGTAAACACTGTGTCAGGAGACTTTTCCTTATCGGCCAATGGATACCTAATAGAAAATGGCGAAATTTCCAAAGCTGTGAATCAAATCACTGTTGCTGGCAATTTCTATGAAATGATGAAAAACGTTGTTGAAGTAGGAAATGATTTAGAGTTTACTTTCCCAGGAGGAGGATATATTGGTTCTCCATCTCTAAAGATTAGTGAACTTTCTATTTCAGGTAAATAAAGATATAGCATAGATGGGGGTGTCTCAGAATGACGAATTTCTGAGATAGCTCCATTTTTTAGTATATTTCGCGGAGAAAGATCTGACCCAAACAATGTGGATACGATGCACCCCTTAGTTTTTATTTCTTTTAGAGTATAAAATTCGTTGGATTTGCATATACTAAACTAATGGACAACCTATGAAAAAAACTGGGGGGAATGAACAAAATGAAAATCGATCAAATTATAGTTGTTACTGATGGAAGGTCCAATATAGGAGGCGACCCAACTATAGCGGCTAGAGAAGCTGCCCGAAATAATATTATAGTAAGTGCAATAGGTATAGTTGGCAAAGGAGAAGATGATGAAAGTCCTATAGAAGAAGTACAAAGAATAGCCCAAAGTGGTAAAGGACAATGGGAGCTTACCTATATAGAAGATCTGAGTGCTACACTTCAGCTGGTAACACAAAGAACCGTAAACCAGACCCTAAATAATGTAGTGAATAAGCAATTAAAAGAAATCATCGGAGCAGAACTTGAGGATATAAAACCTCAAAAGAGAAATAAGTTCATAGAATACGTTGAGAATCTAGGCGATGAAATCCATATAAAATGCTGCATACTCATGGATTGTAGTGGAAGCATGAAGCCTAAAATACATAAAGCAAGGGATAGTATATTAGATCTAATGAATTCCTTTAACAGTAGGAAAGGAAAAAGTGAAATTGCAGTTATAGCCTTTCCAGGAACAAATGAGGATATGACAAATGTAATTAATGATTTTACAGATGATGTTGAATATATTAAAAAGCGAATATACGACATGAAACCCAATGGTACTACTCCAACAGCCCCTGCCATTTATAAAGCAATAGAAATATTTTCAAATAAATCCCCGAACTCAAATGAGATAATACAAGAAGAACCTCTTTTTACAGATAGCATTGTTTAGATCTGTTAGTAGAATAGAAAGCGGCTATATAAAGATAAACGACACTATGATTAATTTCCGAAGTTGTTTGTTCTTATTAGCCGCTTTAAATTTAAATGAAAGAGTTTAAAATGAGATTAAAGGGAAAAATAATAACGGGGAAATGGAATAAGAATCAATATAAGGTTATGGGGATATTAGGAGAAGGTGGAACAGGGACTGTTTATAAAGTGCTAGATATAAAAAGTAAATTATACCATGCACTAAAAGTTTCTGAGGACTTACAAAGTATCACTAAGGAATCGAATAGATTGGTTGAGTTTTCTGATATCAATTCAATACCTAATTGTATTGAATTAGATGACTACGAGGAAGATGGGAAAACATACTATTTTATAGTAATAGATTATATAAATGGACAAAACTTCAAAGAATATATTTTAAAAAATAAGTTGGATTTAAGAGAAATAGTGGGAATAGTAATAATAATCGGTGAAATGATTAATGACCTACATGGAAGAGGCTATATCTTTGCTGATTTAAAGCTTGAAAATATCATGGTAGATAGAGAAAAAGGAAAAATTAGAGTGATAGACCTAGGTGGGGTAGTTCAAATCGACAGTAGTATAAAAGAGTTCACCCCCCTATACGATAGAGCTAGATGGAATATGGGTGCAAGAAAGGCCGATACTGGCTATGATCTTTTCGCACTATGTATGATGATGGTTAATCTAATCATTAAAGACGAAAAGAAATTGATTAGGATGACTGTAGCAGACATAGTATATGAACTTAAAACAAGAAGGATAAATAGAGACCTTGTTGAATTATTAAAAAGAGGGTTATATCAGAAAAGAATAGAATTTAGTGAGTTTACTTCAGAATTGAAAAAAATATATAAAACTCTTCGATTTAAAAGGAAAATAGGATATAATGATAGAGTTAACCTAGTAATTAATACTTTTTTTATAGGAACTGCCTTAAGTTTTTTTACAATATTAATTATTATAATTAAAGAAATTTTATGAAGATTAAAGGACATAGAGTCCTTTTGTTTTGTCTAGATTAGGGATAAAAAATGGTAGTTGGAGAGATAAACTATGGGAATAATAGAAAAGGTTTTGAAAACCATTAAAAATCACAAACTCATAGAAAAAAATGAAGGTGTTGTAGTAGGCGTTTCAGGAGGACCTGATTCTATTTGTCTACTGCATCTTTTGTGGAGATTATGTGAAGAACTTAGCCTAAAAATCTTTGTCGTTCATCTTGATCATCAATTTAGAGGTATAGAAGCCAAGAAGGATGCAGAATATGTAGAGGAAATTTGTGAAAAGATAGGAGTAAAGTCCTACATATTTTCCTATGATGTTAACAAGTATAGCAAAGAGAAGGGTATAACCTTTGAAGAAGCAGGAAGAGAACTAAGATATAAATTATTTGATAAGGTTGCTAAGGAAACAGGTGCAACTAAAATTGCAGTTGCGCAAAATCGTAATGACCAAGCAGAGACTGTGCTAATGAGGCTTATGAGAGGATCAGGATTAGAAGGTCTTACTGCCATAGGATATAAAAGAGATGGGAAAATAATAAGACCATTACTTGATATAACACGACAAGAAATCGAGGACTATTGTGAGGAAAACAATCTGAAACCTAGAATAGATAAGACAAACTTAGAAACCATATATACAAGAAATAAAATCAGACTAGAACTCATACCATACATAGAAAACAATTTTAATTCTCGGGTTATAGATGCTCTATGGAGAAGTTCTAACTTACTTAGAGATGATAGTGACTATCTGGCTAAAGCAGCAGCTAAAGAATTGAAGAATATAACCATATCAAATAATAGTAATAATTACTCTCTAGACTTGGAGAAGTTTGGTATGTTGCACATTTCTATGAAGAGAAGAGTCCTCAGAAGAGTTATCGATGAAGTTAAAGGAAATCTAAAGGATATAAGTTTAAAACATATAGAAGGAATAATTAAGCTTACAAATAGAAATAACGTTGGATCAAAGATAGATTTGCCTGGGCATATCATTGTGGAGCTTGGGTATAATAGTATAGATGTTAAAACAGAAAAATTTATAAAAGAAAAGATTAAAAACCGTGATTTTGAGTATAAACTATATATGGATGAAACTACACCTCTTGAAGCTTTAAATGCATCTATGAAAGTGGAAATAGTGTCCTCATCTGATAGACATAATAGCACAGAGGGCAGAAACACAATTTTTCTTGATTATGATAAGGTCAAAGGAGGCTTGTTTATACGAAATAGAAAAGACGGAGACAAATTTCAGCCCCTAGGAATGAAGGGTACGAAGAAAATAAAGGATTATTTTATTGATCAAAAAATTCCAAAAGAAATTAGAAATGAAATTCCAATATTATGTGATGAAAAAGGAATTATATGGATTGTGGGATATCGAATGAGTGAAAACTATAAAATTGACATAAAAACCGATAAAGTAATTAAAATAACTTATATGAAGGTTGTCTAGAAAATTAAAATATGTTAAAATTAAGAGACTAATTTTTTGAGTTTGAAAGGAGGAGGATTCTTGAGAAAGTTTTTTAGAGGCGCAAGCTTTTATATATTGATATTTATCATAATATTGATGATAGTTCAATTTTATACAAAACAGCCCGAGCAAGTAAAAGATTTACCATTTTCAGAGCTTACAACTAATTTAGAAAATAATAACGTGGCGGAGATGACACTAACCAACAATAGGGTAAAAGGTACATTGAAGGTTGAAGGTGCAGAGGGTGTAGACTTTACATCTTATATACCAGAAGCAATTAATACTGAAACCTTTACTCAGAATTACATTTTTCCAGCCATAAAAAATGGATTAAAGCTTACAGGAGAACCTCCAGCAGGCACTCCGTGGTTTATAGATATACTTCCTTCTGTATTTATGGTTTTAATATTTGTTGTATTTTGGTTTGTATTTATGCAACAATCTCAAGGTGGAGGAAGCAGAGTAATGTCCTTCGGTAAGAGTAAAGCAAAGTTACATAAGGATGAAAACAGTAAAAAAGTTACATTTAAAGAAGTTGCAGGTCTCGATGAAGAAAAGGAAGAGCTAAAGGAAATAGTAGATTTCTTAAAGAATCCGAGAAAATATATAGAATTGGGAGCAAGAATTCCAAAGGGAGTTCTTATGGTTGGGCCTCCGGGAACTGGTAAAACTTATTTATCCCGTGCAGTTGCTGGTGAAGCCGGTGTTCCATTCTTTAGTATAAGTGGTTCAGACTTTGTGGAGATGTTTGTTGGTGTAGGTGCTTCAAGGGTTCGTGATTTATTTGAACAGGCGAAGAAAAACTCACCATGTATAGTCTTTATAGACGAGATAGATGCAGTTGGTAGAAAAAGAGGAGCCGGTTTAGGTGGAGGTCACGATGAAAGAGAACAAACCCTAAATCAGTTGCTAGTTGAAATGGATGGATTTGGTATAAATGAAGGTATCATTATCATCGCAGCTACAAATAGACCAGACATATTAGATCCAGCCCTACTTAGACCAGGTAGATTCGATAGACAAGTAGTAGTTGGAATACCTGATATAAAAGGAAGAGAAGCAATACTTGAGGTTCATACAAACAACAAACCTTTAGCAGAGGATGTTAACCTAAAGGTATTGGCTAGAAGAACACCAGGATTTACACCTGCTGATCTTGAAAACCTATTGAATGAAGCTGCATTACTTTCAGCTAGAAAAGATAAAAAGAAAATTCATATGGATACATTGGAAGAAGCTATTACTAAAGTTATAGCTGGACCAGAGAAGAAGAGTAGAGTTATAAGTGAAAAGGATAGAAGGTTAACGGCTTATCATGAGGCAGGTCATGCCGTTGTTGCTAGGCTTTTACCTAATACAGATCCTGTTCACCAAGTAACAATCATTCCTAGAGGTAGAGCTGGTGGATTTACCATGATTCTTCCTAAGGAAGATAAATACTATATGACTAAAACGGAAATGGAAGAAAGAATAATTCATCTACTAGGTGGTAGAGTTGCAGAACAATTAATTCTTCATGATATCAGTACTGGAGCTCAAAATGACCTTCAGAGAACTACTGATATAGCTAGAAGTATGGTTACTCAATACGGTATGAGTAAGAACCTTGGAACTATGACCTATGGATCTGGTGAAGAAGTATTCTTAGGAAGAGATTTCTCTTCTAAAAAGGATTACTCAGAAGAGGTAGCTGCTCAAATAGATAAGGAAACAAGAGATATAATAGACAATGGATACGAAACTGCTGAAAGACTTTTATCTGAAAATCTAGATAAACTTCATGAGGTTGCTAAGGCATTATTAAAGCATGAAACCTTAAATGCAGATGACTTTGAAATTGTATTTACAGAAGGAATGGAAGCCCTAGAAAAGTCTGAAGGTAATGACGATGTATGGCCTAAAGTAGATCGTGATGATGAAGAAGAAGAATAGACTTCTAATCAATCTGTAAAAATCAATAACTTTAATGAATTGAATATAATAACAATAAAAACCCTCATAAATTGAGGGTTTTTAATTTTGAGGTCATTTTTCAAAGAAAAATCTGATCAAAGCGAAGGGAATCGATGTCCCTTTGCTTTTATTTATATTGAATAATTTGATATAATGATTCTGTAAGAAAACTAACAATACATTATGTTGAGGAGTGAAAAAACATGGAATTTAAACTTGAAGTGGGTATGAAAGCAGAAATTGATAAAGTAGTTAGTGATAATGATACTGCAGCAAGCTTTGGAAGTGGTTCAGTGTTAGTTTTGGCTACGCCTATGATGATTGGATTAATGGAAAATGCTGCACTAAAGGCAGTTGATCCACACTTACCTGAGAACTTTGCTACAGTTGGAATACATTTAGACGTAAAACACTTAGCTGCTACACCTGTAGGAATGAAAGCTACAGCAAAGGCTGAGATTATAGAGATAAAGGGTAAAAAATTGAAATTTAAAATTGAAGCCTATGATGAAAAAGAAAAAATTGGTGAAGGATACCATAGTAGATACATAATTGACGTACCTAAGTTTATTGAAGCTACCAACAATAAGTTATAAAAATAACAAAAAACACAAATACATCATGGATAAAGTAGGAAAAAAAATCAAAAAAAATACGAGAATATTTGAATACAAATAAAAAATGGTGTATAATTAAGATAAATTAATAAAAAAGTGAATTTAATTAAATAAAAGACACAAATATGACATTCCCTATTTTATATGAAGTATAAAGTAGTCAGTCATTTTTGTGAAAACAATAACTATGTGTTGCCAGATTTCTATCAAAGTGATTTCCCATCACTTATTACTTAGATGTCGAACGGCATAGGAATTTCGCTTTCAAAAAGCGTTAGTTCCTATGTCGTTTTTATTTTTCAAAAAATAAAGTAGGAACTATTGAAGAGTAGCGGCTTGATTTGAAGCTCAACGCATCACAACAAAATAGGTGAAAATAATAAAAATGGAGGTGAGGGTGATGAGAGAAGTTAATGTTAAGGAAATTCAAGATGCTGTAAAGGATATGTGTATAAGTGCAAACTATAACTTAGGAAATGATGTGGTTAAAGCATTTGAATCTTCCCTAGAAAATGAAGAATCTCCTATAGCAAAAGAAATTTTAGATAATCTAATAAAAAATAGTGAGATTGCAAGGGAAAAAAGCGTTCCAATGTGCCAAGATACTGGAATGGCAGTAATATTTATAGAGATAGGCCAAGATGTCAGACTGATAGGGGGAGACTTAAAAGAGGCTATCAATGAAGGCGTAAGGCAGGGGTATAAAGATGGATTTCTAAGAAAATCTGTAGTAGGAGATCCGCTGATTAGAAAAAATACTGGAGATAATACACCAGCAATAATATATATAGATATTGTTCCAGGAGATAAGATAAAAATAGTATTTGCTCCAAAGGGCTTTGGTAGTGAAAATATGAGTAAAACTAAGATGCTTAAGCCATCCGATGGAATTAGTGGAGTTGAAGAATTTGTTATTGAAACCGTTAGTGCAGCTGGACCTAATCCATGTCCCCCTATAGTTGTTGGCGTAGGAATTGGCGGGACATTAGATAAAGCCTGTCAAATAGCAAAAATGGCACTCTTAAGGCCTATTGGTGAAAGTAATGAGACGGAGTATATCAAGGAATTAGAAAAAAGACTCTTAGAAAAGATTAATAATCTCGGAATAGGGCCTCAAGGCTTAGGTGGTAGAACTACAGCCCTTGCAGTTAATATAGAAGCTTTTGCTACCCATATAGCAGGACTTCCTGTAGCGGTTAATATAAACTGTCATGCCTCGAGGCATGAGGAGAGAATTATCTAATTGGTAATCATGATTAGGAAAACGATTGTTTCAATATGCGTACAATTTGACTTTGATTTACAGTTATAAACTGCTTAAAAAAGTGAAAAAAACTACATTTAAAGCTTGCATTTTAAGAGCGTGAACAATATTTTTATGCAAAAAGGAGAGAATACAAGATGTCTGGCAAAGTAAAAAAAGTTACTACTCCTTTAACAGAAGAAAAACTTAAGGATTTAAGGGCGGGAGATACAGTATATATAAATGGAACTATTTATACTGGAAGAGATGCAGCCCATCAAAGACTTATAGACACCTTGCAAAGAGGAGAAGATCTTCCAGTAGACCTAACTGATCAAATAATTTATTATGTTGGACCTGCCCCTGCAAAGCCAGGTCAAGTAATAGGTTCAGCAGGACCGACAACTAGCTACAGAATGGACGATTTGACTGTACCGCTGTTGGAACTTGGACTAAATGGAATGATTGGTAAAGGCAGTAGAGGACAAAATGTCATTGATGGTATGAAAGAACATGGGGCAGTATACTTCGCCGCCATCGGTGGAGCAGGTGCACTGATTTCTGATTCCATAAAGGAATGTGAGATTGTAGCCTATGATGATCTAGGGCCTGAAGCCATTAGAAAACTAAAGGTAGAAAACTTTCCCGTTATTGTTGTTATAGATAGTGAGGGCAATAATTTGTACGAAAGTGAAAGAAAGAAGTATCAAAGATAGTAGGAGCAGTGATGATTGGTGTATAGAAGGATATTGAATAATAGATATTTTTATAAGATAGGATTTTACACGGTGCGACATATGGGATTATCAGATTTTTAATTAATTATGAGCAAGATACTTGAATTAAGGAAGCTGATAATTATTGAAATCATGAAAATAAATTATATCTTTAGGCTTATGTATGCCGTTTCGTGTAATTATAAAATTACAAGAAGTCAAAATAGCTTGAAAGGAGGATCGTTAAAAAAGAGAAATACGAGAAAGCATTCATTTTAGATTAATAAAATTTAGAAGAGGGGGCAAAAAATATGAAAATTATAGATTTTAATATTATAGCTTGGATATTGAATCCATTTATACTCATGTTTTTAGCAGTTTTTACAGGTATGCTATTCGGTAAAATAAAATTTGGTAAATTCAACTTTGGAGTATCAGGAACACTATTCTCAGGTCTAGTTATTGGATGGTGGGCACTTAAATACGCTCAAGGGCTTGGAGAAAATAAGGCTGCTGTTAAATTAATAAAGTCAGGAGTTATACCAAAGGACTTTTTCTACTTATTCCTTATCCTATTCGTTGCAGCCGTTGGACTTTTAGCAGCTAAGGATATGGGTGTAGTTCTTAAGAAATATGGTGCAAAATTCGTAATCTTAGGATTTATAATAACTTTACTTGGTGCAGGTGCAACCTACGGAATGACACTGCTTAGTGGTGCATTAAATATTAAATCTACTCCATACGAGGTATCTGGTGTTTATACGGGAGCACTTACCAGTTCACCGGGACTTGCAGCTGCAATAGAAACTGCAAGAGGCCATTCAAGTCACAGGGTTGAAGAATTCAATACAGCTAGCTTGGAAGAAAAAGAAGTTATCTTAAAGGATATTGGTGTAGATCCAAGCACAGTTGATTTGGCAACTTATAAGCTAACTCCAGAGCAAGGAGATCAATTTATTAAAAATGCGGAGGCTGGTATTGGTGTAGGTCATGCTATCGGATATCCATTTGGAGTTCTTATAGTTATACTTGCAGTAAACTTCTTCCCTAAAATATTTGGAATTAGTGTTGACGAAGAAATGAAGAACCTTAGAGCTGAGATGGAAGCGGCTAAAGGAACTTCAGGTGTGAAGGAAATTCCAGAAGTAAGCTTCGACTTAACAGCATTTGCAGTAGCGTGCTTCTTTGGATATACATTAGGTAAGTTTAAAGTTTACCTTGGACCTCTTGGATATTTCAGTCTAGGTTCAACAGGTGGAGTTCTTATTGGTTCTCTTATCTTAGGCTACATTGGTAAGATTGGAAATCTACACTTTAGAATGAACAACAAAATATTAGGAGTAGTAAGACAAGTATCATTAGCCTTTTTCTTAGCAATAGTTGGTTTAAGATATGGTTTCAAGGTGTTTGATGCCTTAACTGGATCTGGTGCTTACTTAGCCGTAGTTTCTCTAGTTGTTGGAGTAGTGGCAATGATGATTGGCTTCTTTATAGGAAAATATGTATTCAAAATCAATTGGATCATGTTATCAGGAGCTATATGTGGTGGTATGACATCCACACCAGGACTTGGAGCAGCTATAGATGCAGTTGGTAGTGATGAGCCAGCAGCTGGTTATGGAGCAACTTATCCGTTTGCACTCCTTGGAATGGTTATATTCACAATCATACTACACAACTTACCGATGTAATAATAGTTTGATACAGTTTAAAAGAATAGTAGATGTAAATATTGGTTATCTATAAAGATATAATGTGGATTAATATTGAGGTTTTATAAAATTGAAGATTTTGTCTTAAAAGTATATCCAACATACTTCACATCTTGTTAAAAAAATGTTAAAATGAATGGGGAGTAGGGGACAGTTAGAAAAAACTTAACCTCTATTTCAAAATAAGTGTATAGTTAAAACAATCTTATATAAGTAAGAAGGCGATATATTGGATCCTAATGAAATCTTTTTAACCGGATATGCTAAGCTTCCAAAGGGAATAACTGCCACTGAGCTCTATAGAGTTATTGCCGTAGGCTTAATAGTAAATAAGGAGACCGGTGTCATTGTAGACGCAGACTGCTCTTTAGTTACAAGGGTTGCAAAGGAGTTCTTTAAAGAACTTGTGCTAGGGAAGAACCTAAATGATTATGGTGAGCTCCAGAAGGCACTAAAGGAGAAGTATTTTGGATCTGCAAAAAAAGCGTTAATTTCAGCGCTTAAGACGTGTCATGAGAAATTCAAGCAAATTAAAGATAATAACTTTGAACCAGAAGAAAACTAAAAATCTCGATTAATCCACATTTAACTTTATTATTTACGGGAACAAAATGCCCTTTTGTTCTATTAATGAATGAAGGAAAGTTAGATAACTGGTAGTTTTTGTGTACAATATTCCAGTCTATCTAGCTTTTTTTTGTTGAAAAATCAATATTTAAGTAATAGTTTCGTATATAGAATTGAAAAAATGTAAATATTAGGGAGGAATCGTGATGATAACAGATAGAATAAGAAGAGAAGACCTTAGAAATAAAATAATGTCAGCTGATGAAGCAGCTATGTTTATAAAAGATGGAATGATAATGGCAACTAGTGGTTTTACACCATCAGGTTATCCAAAGGCAGTACCATTAGCTATAGCTAAAAGAGCAGAAAATGGAGAAAAAATAGGATTAACTGTTATTACTGGTGCTTCGGTTGGTGATGAATTAGATGGTGCCCTTTCAAGAACAGGTGTTATGAAAAGAAGATATCCATACCAAACTAATAAATCATCTAGAAATGCTATAAACGAAGGTAAAGTTATGTACCAAGACATGCATTTAAGTCATGTTGCGCAGTTTATAAACTATGGTTACTTAGGAAAAATAGATGTTGCAGTTGTAGAAGCTTTGGCAATAACTGAAGAGGGTGGAATTATACCAACTTCATCTGTTGGAATATCTCCACAAGCAATTAGCAATGCAGACATCGTAATAGTTGAGATAAATACAAGCCAACCAATGGAACTAGAGGGTATGCATGATATATACATGACTGAAAACCCTCCACATAGAAAACCTATTCCTATTATTAGTTCTGGAGATAGAATAGGTACACCATATATTCCTTGTGATCCAGAAAAAATAGTAGCGATAGTTGAATGTGACATTAAGGATAATGTTAGACCACTTGGACCTATAGATGAAGATTCTAAAAAGATTTCTAGTCATATAATTGAGTTTTTAGAGCATGAAGTTAAAGTAGGAAGATTGCCTAGGAACCTATTACCACTTCAATCAGGAGTTGGTTCAGTAGCTAATGCAGTTTTAGGTGGTTTAGTTGAGTCTAAATTTGAAAACTTAACTTGCTATACAGAGGTTATCCAGGATTCAATGTTTGACCTAATAGATGCAGGAAAAGTAACTGTAGCTTCAGGTTGTTCATTAACTCCTTCTGAAGAAGGGTTAAAGAGACTACATGAAAACATGGAGCACTACTCTAAGTACTGTATTTTAAGACCATTAGAAATTTCAAATCATCCAGAAGTAGCTAGAAGACTTGGAGTAATAGCAATGAACACTGCTATAGAGTTCGATATGTATGGGCATGTAAACTCAACAAATATAATGGGATCAAGAATGATGAATGGTCTTGGTGGTTCAGGAGATTTTACTAGAAATGCGTATCTTTCAATATTTACAACTGTATCGACAGCTAAAAATGGAGATATCTCTTCAGTAGTGCCAATGGTTTCACACGTTGATCATACTGAACATGACGTTGCAGTTGTAGTTACAGAGCAAGGTTTAGCAGATCTAAGAAATACTTCACCAACTGAGAGAGCTAAGAGAATCATAGAAAAGTGTGCTCACCCAGATTATAAACCAATGCTTAAGGACTACTTTGAAAGAGCAAGCAAGGGTAAGTTTAAGCATCAACCACATATAATTGGTGAATCATTGTCTTGGCACGCTAGATTCCTAGAAACAGGCTCAATGAAAATTAAGTAATTTAGTATGGTATAGCTATATCACATATATGTATACAAAGTCCCCGCTTTATACAAGTATAAAACAAGCGAATCTAATTACTAATTAATTGATTTATGTTATCCTATATAGAGTGATATGTGATATAGCTAAAAATATAATTTTTATTTTGAGATTTTAATATCTGAGAATTATGGTTTGAACCTGTATTCAAATTATAATTCTCAGCATATTAAAAAAGACATCAAAAAAGGAGGAAAAATGATGTTTGATAAGGAAAAAATGACCCAAATTAAAGAAGGCTATGAAGCCTTTGATCAAAAAACTAAACAATCATTAGAGAAAAGACCAGAAAGACAAGAGAATTTCTACACAGGATCTGGTGATGAGGTAAACAGATTATATACACCAGCTGACATTGAAAATCTTGACTACAACGAAGACTTAGGAATGCCAGGAGCATATCCATACACTCGTGGAGCACAGCCTACAATGTACAGAGGAAGACTTTGGACAATGAGAATGTACGCTGGATTTGCTACAGCAGAAGAATCAAACAAGAGATACAAGTACCTTATAGAGCAAGGTTCTATGGGTTTATCTGTTGCATTTGACCTTCCAACACAAATAGGTTATGACTCAGATCATTCATTATCAGAAGGTGAAGTTGGTAAAGTTGGGGTTGCTATCGACTCATTAGCTGATATGGAATTATTATTTGATGGAATACCACTTGACAAAGTAAGTACTTCAATGACTATAAATGCACCTGCATCAGTATTACTAGCTATGTACATAGCAGTTGGAGAGAAGCAAGGTGTTAGCGCAGATCTATTAAGAGGAACAATCCAAAACGATATATTAAAAGAGTATATAGCTCGTGGAACATATATATTCCCAACAGAGCCATCAATGAGACTTATCACTAACATCTTTGAATACTGTTCAAAGGAAGTTCCTAAGTGGAACACAATAAGTATCTCAGGTTACCACATTAGAGAAGCAGGTTCAACGGCTGCTCAAGAGGTTGGATTCACGTTAGCTGATGGTATTGCATACGTTGATGCTGCTATCAAAGCTGGACTAGACGTAGATTCATTTGCACCTAGACTTTCATTCTTCTTCAATGCTCACAATGACCTATTAGAGGAAGTTGCTAAGTTTAGAGCAGCAAGAAGACTATGGGCTAAGATCATGAAGGAAAGATTTGGAGCAAAGAAAGCTAATTCAATGAGACTTAAGTTCCATACACAAACTGGTGGATCTACATTAACTGCACAACAGCCAGAAAATAACATAGTTCGTGTTGCTATACAAACACTTGCAGCAGTACTTGGTGGAACTCAGTCATTACACACTAACTCTAAGGACGAAGCATTAGCTCTTCCAACTGAAGATTCAGTAAGAGTAGCACTTAGAACTCAACAAGTTGTAGCATACGAAAGTGGTGTTACAAATACAGTTGACCCATTAGCTGGTTCATACTACATCGAAGCTAAGACTAAAGAAATCGAAGACAAAGCTATGGAATACATTAAGAAGATTGACGAAATCGGTGGAGCGCCAAAGGCTATCGATATGGGATACATCCAACAAGAAATCATGGATGCAGCTTATCAATATCAAAAAGAAGTTGAATCTAACGAGAGAATTGTTGTTGGTATGAACAAGTTCCAAATCGAAGAAGAAGCTCCTAAGGGACTTCTTAGAGTTGATCCATCTGTTGGAGAACTTCAAAAAGGCAAGCTTGCTAAGTTAAGAGCTGAAAGAGATAACGATGCTGTTACAGAGAAATTAGAAGCTTTAAGAAAGGCATGTGAAGGTGACGACAACCTAATGCCATTCATATTAGATGCTGTTAGAGTTTATGGTACTCTAGGAGAAATCTGTGGAGTAATGAGAGAAGTATTTGGTGAATATCAACAATCTGTTAACTTATAGATAGAAGTAAGGAAACACGTTATTAAAGATAAGGAGGAAAATTTAATGGATAGACCTATTAGAGTTTTAGTTGCTAAGCCGGGCCTAGATGGTCATGATAGAGGAGCTAAAGTTATAGCTAGAGCGTTAAGAGATGCGGGGATGGAAGTTATCTATACAGGACTTAGACAAACTCCTGAGCAAATAGTAAGTGCAGCAGTTCAAGAGGACGTTGATGTAGTTGCAATGAGTATATTATCAGGAGCACACAACACTTTACTTCCAAAGGTAGTAGAGCTTTTAAAGGCTGAAGATGCTGAGGATATGTTAGTTGTTGGTGGTGGAGTTATTCCTGATGAAGATATCCCATTCTTAAAGGAAAAGGGAATAGCAGAAGTATTTACTCCTGGTACTCCAACTCAAGTTACTATAGATTACATTAAAGAAAACGTAAAAGCATAATTTAGATAAAACATAACTGGTGATAGGGTTTCACCCTATTACCAGTATATATAAAGTTCCAAGTTTCATGTTACAAGTTCCAAGAGAACCATTTGAATATGGATTAAAGTACTTGTAATTTGAAACATGAAATTTGAAGCTAAAAAGGTGTCGTTGGACTCCTATATCGTCCAAGATTACTGACTTTGTCAAAATAGGTGGTGTTATACGAATGGAACTTGCTGAAAAATTACTGAATGGTAATAAAAGAGCAGCTGCAAGGCTTATAACTTTATTAGAGAATAAGGATCCAGAAGCCTTTAAAATCCTTAAAAAATTATATCCTAAATCTGGTAATGCCTATGTAATAGGTATAACTGGACCACCGGGGGCAGGCAAGAGTACACTCACTGATAAGCTTGTTAAGGCCCTTAGAAAAAGGGATAAGAAGATAGGTATTGTTGCTGTTGATCCTACAAGTCCTTTTACAGGAGGATCAATACTTGGAGATAGAGTAAGAATGTCTGATCTTAACTTAGACCGTGGAGTTTTCATCAGAAGTATGGGAGCGAGAGGTCACCTTGGAGGTTTATCTGAATCTACTCAGGCTGCTGTTAAGGTACTTGATATTTATGGTTGTGATTATATATTCATTGAAACCGTTGGTGTAGGTCAATCAGAAGTAGATATAGTTAAAAGCTGTGACACTACTATTATGGTAATGGTTCCAGGTCTTGGAGACGATATACAAGCAATTAAGGCGGGAATTATGGAAATAGGGGATGTGTTTGCAGTAAACAAAGCTGACCGAGATGGGGCGAAAAGAACAGCAAGAGAGATTAACATGATGCTGGACTTTAACAAAGCAGATTGGCGCCCACCGGTTGAATTAGTTGTAGCAGTAGAAAATAAAGGGGTAGAGGAACTTTTAGCCCATGTAGAAGAACACAAGAACTACCTAGAAGATACTGGAGAAAAAGAAGCTAGGAGAACTAAGAACAGTAAAAACGAAATAATTGACTTAGTTCAACAAAAGCTTATGGGTATATTACTAGATAAATCTAATAAAGAAGAAATGATTGATTCACTAGCAAAAGATGTGGCGATCAGAAAAATTGATCCTTACACAGCTTGTGAACAAGTATTTGAAAAGCTAAAGTAAATCTTTAAGCTACAACCTTAGGCAGTTGACAGATGCAGGTGACCAATGAAGGTTGGTACTATTATATATAAATGATTAATTAAATTAGTAATAATATTGAAGGAGGAGCTAGAATGAAAGTTTTAAAGGTAGATCATATTGGGATAGCTGTTAAAAATTTAGATGAAACATTAAAGTTTTATACTGAAGCATTAGGATTAGAGCTTCATGGGACAGAAACTGTAGAGGAACAAAAGGTAAAGGTAGCTTTCTTACCAGTAGGAGATACAGAGGTAGAGCTTCTTGAATCAACTTCACCTGATGGACCTATTGCTAAATTCATTGATAAAAAGGGAGAAGGAATCCAACACATAGCTTTCAAAGTTGAAAATATCGAAGAAGCAATTGCACACATGAAGGAAAAGGGTTTCAGAATGATCGATGAAAAGCCAAGATACGGAGCTGGTGGAGCTAAGATTGCGTTCATGCATCCAAAGAGTTCTCACGGTGTGTTAGTTGAACTTAGCGAAAGATAATTAAGGGACTTTAAGCTAATAAAATCAGCAGAGATAAAATTAAGCAACTTTAAAAGAGATCACAGATCTTGATGTTGCTTACCTATAATATGTGCAATAGGAGGTAGAATAATGGCTGTAAATAAATTAGAAGATTTACGTAAACGCCGCCAGAAAGTAATGGAAGGCGGTGGAGCAAAAAGAATAGAGAAGCAGCATGCAAAGGGTAAGCTTACTGCAAGGGAAAGAATAAACCTTCTATTTGATGAAGGAACCTTTGTAGAACTTGATGCATTTGTTACTCATAGATGTACAAACTTTGGAATGGAAAAATTAGAAGCTCCTGGTGAAGGTGTAGTATCAGGCTACGGAATGGTAGATGGAAGATTAGTTTATGCCTATGCTCAAGACTTTACTGTTGTTGGTGGTTCTCTTGGAGAAATGCATGCAGCAAAAATATGTAAAGTGTTAGACAATGCTTTAAAAGTAGGAGCACCAGTAGTAGGACTTAATGATTCCGGTGGAGCAAGAATCCAAGAAGCAGTAGATGCTCTTTCAGGATACGGAAAAATATTTTACAAAAATACAATAGCTTCAGGTGTAATCCCACAGATATCAGCTATCATGGGACCTTGTGCAGGTGGAGCGGTATATTCACCAGCATTAACTGATTTCATATACATGGTAGACCAAACTAGCCAGATGTTCATAACAGGACCACAGGTTATCAAGACGGTTACTGGAGAAGAAGTGTCAGCAGAAGCACTAGGTGGAGCTATGACACACAATAGAACAAGTGGTGTGGCTCAATTCGTAGCATCAAATGATGAAGACTGTATAGCACAGATTAGAAGATTACTTAGCTTCTTACCATCAAACAATATGGAGACAGCTCCAGTATTTGAAACAAGTGATGATATAAATAAAATCATACCAGAACTTGATTCAATTATTCCAGACAATCCAAATAAGCCATACGATATGAAGGATGTTATCTCATTAATAGTAGATGATGGTGACTTCTATGAATATCAACCTTTCTTTGCACAAAATATACTTACTTGCTTTGCAAGAATCAATGGAAGCACAGTAGGAATCATAGCAAACCAACCAAAGGTACTTGCAGGATGTCTTGATATCAATGCTTCTGATAAATCTTCAAGATTCATAAGAACTTGTGATGCCTTCAATATACCATTACTTAACATAATAGACGTACCAGGATTCCTACCGGGAACTAATCAAGAATATGGTGGAATCATCAGACATGGTGCTAAGATGCTTTATGCATATAGTGAAGCGACTGTACCGAAGGTATCTCTTATCGTAAGAAAGGCATATGGTGGATCGTATCTAGCTATGTGTTCAAAAGACCTTGGGGCAGATATGGTAATCGCATGGCCATCTGCTGAAATAGCAGTTATGGGACCAAAGGGAGCAGCAAATATCATCTTTAGAAAAGATATATCAGGTGCAGAGGACCCTGCGGCAATGAGACAAAAGAAAATCGACGAGTATACTGCAGAGTTTGCAACGCCTTACAAAGCAGCAGAAAGAGGATTCGTTGATGACGTAATAGAACCAAGCACTACAAGACCAAGACTTGTTGATGCATTTAATATGTTAGCTTCTAAGAGAGATACAAGACCATCTAAGAAGCACGGAAATATTCCACTATAAAATAATATAGGCAGACTCTAAAGTAATATAGGAAAAGAGGTGGGAAGATTGTTTGGTGAAAGTATTACTTTTGCAGACGGATTACTTATCACAGCCCTAGGTATGGGAGTAACCTTTGCTGCACTAATAGCATTATCCTTTATGTTGGACTTGATGAAACTGTTATTCTATAAAGAACCAAAAAAAGCTCCTGTTAAGGTTGAGCCTAGACCTAAGGCAGCTCCAGAGAGCCCGGCACCAGCAAAAGAAGATGATGAAGAGCTTGTAGCAGTAATTACAGCAGCGGTAGCTGCAAGTTTAAATACATCTACCCACAATATAGTTGTAAGGAATATTGTGAGGTTACCGGACGCAACTCCAGCATGGGGTAGAGCAGGTAGAATTGATCAAATGAATAAAATGTTATAGAAAATCCCATATGAGCAGAAGGAGGAACAATAATGAGAAAATTTAATATAACTGTGAATGGTAAGGCATATGAAGTAGAAGTAGAGGAAGTAGGAGGAGTACAATCGGCTCCAGTATCAAGACCAGCAGCAGCTCCTAGAGCAGCAGCGCCAGCGGCTGCACCAAAGCCAGCTACGCCAGCACCAGCACCAAAGCCAGCGGCTGCGCCAGCACCGGCACCGGCAGGAGGAAACACTATAACAGCGCCAATGCCAGGAACAATCCTTGATATAAAGGTAAATGTAGGAGATACAGTTTCAAATGGTGATGTACTACTTATATTAGAAGCTATGAAAATGGAAAATGAAATAATGGCACCGGCAGGTGGAAAGGTAGTATCAGTAAATGCTACTAAGGGAGCATCCGTAAATGCAGGAGATGTTTTAATAGTACTAGGATAACATACAATATAGGATTAAAATTTAATATGAAAGTGAGGGAGAATACAGGATGTTTTTAGAACTGATTAACAACTTTTTCGCAAGTACAGGATACGTTGCTTTAACATGGCAAGCCATTGTAATGTTAGGTATAGCTTGTATACTACTTTACTTAGCTATAGTAAAGCAATATGAACCTTTACTATTGCTCCCTATTGCCTTTGGAATGCTCCTTGCTAATATCCCATTAGCAGGACTAATGGATTATCCAGTTTACGAAGTAGGAAAAGATGGATTACCCCACTTAAAACAGCTAGGTGGTTTATTATATTATCTATATCAAGGGGTAAAGCTTGGAATATATCCTCCACTTATCTTCATGGGTGTAGGAGCAATGACGGATTTCGGACCACTAATAGCAAACCCAAGAAGTTTACTTTTAGGAGCGGCAGCACAGTTTGGTATATTTACAACATTCTTAGGAGCCGTTGCATTAGGATTTACAGGACCAGAGGCAGCATCAATAGGTATAATAGGTGGAGCAGATGGACCAACAGCAATATTTCTAACATCTAAACTTGCACCACATCTACTAGGACCTATAGCAGTAGCGGCATATTCATATATGGCACTAGTACCAATAATCCAGCCACCAATTATGAAGGCCCTTACAACAAAGGAAGAAAGACAAATAAAGATGGAGCAATTAAGAGTCGTTACAAAAACAGAGAAAATTATATTTCCAATAGCAGTTACGTTGCTTGGAGCTCTATTACTGCCATCAGCAACAGGGTTATTAGGAATGCTAATGCTAGGTAACCTATTTAGAGAATCAGGAGTAGTAGATAGAATACTTAAAACAGCACAAAACGAATTAATAAACATAGTAACAATATTCCTAGGAATAACAGTTGGAGCAACAGCAAGTGCCGATAAATTTCTTAAGGTACAAACATTAATGATAATAGGACTTGGATTATTAGCCTTCTGTGTAGGAACAGCAACAGGAACATTATTTGGAAGACTAATGTGTAAATTAACAGGAGGAAAGGTTAATCCACTAATTGGTTCAGCAGGAGTATCGGCAGTACCAATGGCGGCAAGGGTATCACAAGTAGTAGGACAGAAAGAAAACCCATCAAACTTCCTACTGATGCATGCAATGGGACCTAACGTTGCAGGAGTTATAGGCTCGGCTATTGCAGCTGGGGTACTGTTATCACTATTTGGATAAAAAACAGGCTTATATGCCTGTTTTTTTCTCTCAATATAGGCCCTGAAAAATTGTCTTTACAGCCATAAACTTTATTTTTACATGTGGTTCAATTTAATATATAATTGAGAAGAGTGAGAATAGAGTCCTAGAACTTAATAATAGATCTTTTTGATTTTAAGTCTTCAAATACTTGATGTCTATTGAATTTTGAAGAATAAAATGAAGAAGGTTTATTATAAAATTAAAGTCTTTACTCAAATCTTAATTTAGATATGCAAATACAGGGGAGTTTTGTATAGAAATGGAGGGCTAAGGTTGAAAAGAGACGTGTTAGAAGTCCTTAAAAAGAATAAGAATAGCTTTATATCTGGAGAGCACTTAAGTAATCAACTAGGCGTAACCAGAACTTCTATATGGAAATATATAAATGTTTTAAAAAAAGAAGGATATAAAATAGAATCGATATCGAGAAAGGGATACAAGCTTATTGAAGAGCCAGATACCCTATCAAAGGACGAGCTCTTAATAGAACTTGAGGAAAATAGGCTTGGTGATAGTATTTACTACCTTCAGCAAATTGACTCTACAAATAATTATGCCAAAAAACTAGCCTTAGATGGTGCTGTAGAAGGAACGATAGTACTTGGTGAAGAGCAAACTGGTGGAAGAGGAAGATTGGGACGACAATGGGTCTCACCGCCAGGGACAAATGTTTATATGTCAATGCTATTAAGGCCACCTATATATCCTAATGAAGCGGCAAAAATAACGGAGATAACTGCAGCAGCGGTTGCAAACGCTATAACTAATGTTACAGGTGTCGAAACAGGAATAAAGTGGCCAAATGATATAATCCTTGATAATAAAAAGGTATGTGGAATATTGACGGAAATGAATGCAGAACTAAACAATATAAATTATGTAATAGTAGGAATAGGAATAAACGTAAACATAGATGAGTTTCCTGAAGAAATAAGTAATATAGCTACATCTATAAAGAGAGTTTTAGGCTCAGAGGTTTCGAGAAAAGATATTGTAATTAATATAGTAAGAGAGTTTGAAAAACTATACTATGACTTCATCGATACAGGAAGCCTTAAAAGCACCGTGGATATCTGTAAGAAAAAATCAGTTACTGTAGGAAGAACAGTAAGGATTATTAATAAAAAGGAAACTATTATCGCAGAGGCCATAGACATAACTGAAAATGGAGAATTAGTTATAAAAAAGGATGACGGAGAAATAATAAATGTTATATCTGGGGAAGTATCTGTAAGAGGAATAGATAATTATGTATAGTATTTAACCAATAGAATCTCATTAATCTCTTTCAGAGGATTTTTAATGAAAAATTAGAAGGATATAACAGGTTATTAGTCCCCGTATTATTATTGATATGGTTTTTGAAAAATGATATTATACTTAAGATGATTATAAATGACGAGTAGGTGATTGAAGTGTTGTTAGCTTTTGATGTTGGAAATACAAATATTGTATTAGGTGTATATAAGGATAAAGAATTAATAAGATATTGGAGAATGTCTACAGATAAATCAAAGACATCCGATGAACTCGGGATGCTAGTAAATCAATTATTTAAATATGAAGGATTAGACCTGAAGGACGTTACTGACGTAATAATATCTTCGGTAGTGCCGACTATTATGTATTCTCTTCAGCATATGGCCTATAAATTTTGTGATAAAGATGCCATTGTAGTTGGACCGGGAATAAAGACAGGAATAAATATAAAATATGATAATCCTAGAATGGTTGGTGCCGATAGAATAGTAAATGCCGTTTCAGCCTTTCATAAATATGGTGGACCCTTAGTAGTAGTTGATTTCGGAACTGCAACTACATTTTGTGCTATATCGGAAAAGTGTGAATACCTAGGCGGAGTAATTTCACCGGGTATAAAAATATCCAGTGATGCACTATTCCAGAGAGCTGCTAAGCTTCCAAGGGTAGAACTTGCTAAGCCCAAAAAGGTTATATGTAAAAATACCATTCAAAGTATGCAGTCGGGAATCATTTATGGTTATGTAGGTTTAGTTGACTATTTAGTTGAAAGAATGAAGGATGAATTAAAAAATAAAAAGGTTAAGGTAATAGCAACAGGAGGACTAGCAACATTAATATCATCAGAATCAAAAACAATAGATCATGTAGACAAATTCTTAACCCTAGAGGGCTTAAGATTGATATATGAGATGAATAGAGAGGAATAGAGTACAACAGCTGGGGTCACTGCTTAATAGTCAATGTTGAGGCTAGAAATAGGATTTCTAATCGAGCATTCTAATAAGGTCCTATAATATATTAAAAAACAGGTGATATAATGAAAATAGGAAATGTAGAGATAGAGAATCCAGTTGCTTTAGGGCCTATGGCCGGAGTTACTGACCTTACTTTTAGAGTGATTTGTAAGGAGATTGGATGTGGCATTGTATTTACAGAGATGGTAAGTGCCAAGGGCATATATTACAATGACCCAAAAACTAAAAGGCTAATGAAAATTGAAGAAAAGGAGCGCCCAGTTGCACTTCAGATATTTGGAAGCGATCCAGAGATTATGGGAGAGGTTGCAGGGAGAATAAATAACCATAATCATGACATATTAGATATAAATATGGGATGTCCTACCCCAAAGATTGTGAAAAATGGAGATGGATCTGCGCTGATGAAAAATCCAGAATTACTTGGAAGAGTAGTAAAGAGTGTAGTAAAGGCCTCTGAAAAGCCTGTGACAGTCAAAATAAGAAAGGGCTGGGATGATGATAGTGTAAATGCCGTTGAAGTGGCTAAAATAATAGAGGCAAATGGAGCCAAGGCAGTATCAATTCACGGCAGAACTAGGGAACAGTTCTATACTGGTAAGGCTGACTGGGAAATAATAAAGAAGGTAAAAGAAGCCGTTACTATACCGGTATTCGGCAATGGGGATGTATTTTCTGTAATGGATGCTAAAGAAATGAAGAATATAACCAATTGTGATGGCATAATGGTGGCTAGGGGAGCTCAAGGAAACCCTTGGATATTCAAAAGAATAACCCACTACATGAAAACCGGAGAAGTTTTAGACCCTCCAACGACCAAGGAAAAAATAGATATGTGTAAAAGACACCTTCATATGTTAATGAATGAAAAGGGTGAGCACGTAGCAATAAGAGAAATGAGAAAACACTGTGCATGGTATTTAAAGGGTGTAAGAAACTCTGCTAAGATTAGAAATAGTTTAAATAAAGCTACAAGCGGAGAAGAAATGGAAGAACTTCTAAGCACATTAGCTCTATAATATCACAAAATAAATCATGTGATTTGCTTATGTATATGGAAGCTCTATAGTATGCATATTTAAAGAAAAAATTTGTAATATTTATTTTGTTTTTGGATAAATAAATTAAGTTTTACTATATGAACTCTATATACTTGACAATAAATTACAACTACATTATAATAATGCGCATAAGTAAAAGCACTGGAGCTCAGTGCTTATAATATTAGATACACATAAAGAACTAGATTTATATTTAAATGGAAGAATAATTTTATCAAAATAACATATATTAGGGAAATAAGAATCACTAAAACAATGAATTTTATAGTTGAGAAAATTGCATAATTATTAATTTCAAAACTCTATAGTATTTACAATAAAACTTATAAATTTTGCACTTGTAAATGAAAAACAAAAACATTCAAATCTTCCTTAAATTGTTAATTAATTGGCATATATACATATATAGTATTAATGGCAAGACTTTGTAACAATCCATAGAATGAAAAGATTTCTGCAGTTTCCTTTCTCAAATATCTGTTGGTGAGATAAGTATTGGGAAAAGAAAAGGTTTATGAGTAAATATATTCTATAGTAAGATAGTAAGTCTATATTTAAGGAGAAAAAGCAATTTGCTCAATTAAATATTTTATCACAAGGAGATGAAATAAATGGTTGATAAGGAAATAATTTTAACTAAAGCAGGTCTTAAAAAGATTGAGGATGAATTAGACGATTTAAAAGCGGTAAAGAGAAAAGAGGTAGCTGAGAAAATAAAGCAAGCCCTTGCTTTTGGAGATATAAGTGAGAACTCTGAATATGATGAAGCGAAAAATGAGCAGGCTCAATTAGAAGAGCGAATTGCTAAGCTTGAGACTATCCTAAGAAAGGCAAGAGTTGTTGATGAAAGTGAAATATCTAAGGATATAGTAAGCGTTGGATCTACTGTAAAAGTTATGGATCTAGAGTTTGATGAAGAAGTAGAGTATACAATTGTTGGGTCAGCTGAAGCAGATCCATATGAACTTAAAATTTCTAATGAATCTCCAGTTGGAAAAGCTCTAATTGGAAGAAAAGTAGGAGAACTAGTTGAGGTACAAATTCCAGACGGAGTGACAAAATATAAAGTACTTGAAATCAAAATTTAATTGGAGGTGCATTATACATGGCAGAAGAACAAGGTCTCAATGAAATACTGAGGATAAGAAGAGATAAGCTTAAAAAGCTACAGGATATGGGAAGAGACCCATTTAAGATTGAAAAATATGAGAGAACTGCGTTTAGTACTGGAATCAAGGATAACTTTGAAGAGTTTGAAGGGAAAGAAGTACAAATAGCTGGTAGAATCATGGCAAAAAGAACTATGGGTAAGGCTAGCTTCTTAGATATATTGGATAGAGACGGAAGGATCCAATCATATGTAAGAAAAGATGCTATTGGCGAAGAAGAATATGACATAGTTAGTACATATGATCTTGGAGATATAGTAGGAATAAAAGGAACAGTGTTTAAGACAAAGAAGGAAGAGATATCAGTAAGAGCTGATGAAGTGAAGCTTCTTACGAAATCTTTACAGGTTTTACCTGAAAAATGGCACGGACTTAAGGATCAAGACTTAAGATACAGACAAAGATATGTTGATCTAATTGTTAATCCTGAAGTTAAAGAAACTTTCATAAAGAGAAATAAGATAATTAAAGCTGTAAAAGAGTTTTTAGATAATAGAGGATATCTTGAAGTAGAGACTCCAATACTAAACACTATTGCTGGTGGAGCTACTGCTAGACCATTTATAACTCATCATAATACTCTTGATATAGATATGTACATGAGAATTGCAAATGAACTTTATCTAAAGAGATTAATAGTTGGTGGATTCGATAAGGTTTATGAAATGGGTAGAATGTTTAGAAACGAAGGAATGTCTATCAAGCATAACCCAGAATACACTGCTATAGAATTATATGCGGCATATGAAGATTATGAGTATATGATGGATATTACTGAAAATTTAGTGGCTTATTGTGCAGAAAAGGCATTAGGTACCACAGTTGTAAACTACCAAGGTACAGAAATAGACTTTAAACCTCCTTGGAAGAGAGTATCAATGCATGACTTAGTTGAACAAAAAACTGGTATTGACTTCTACTCTATAGAGAGTGATGAAGAAGCTAGAAAGATTGCAAAGGATAAGCTACATTTAGATGTAGAAAAGCATATGACAAGAGGGCATCTTGTAAATCTTGCATTTGAAGAGTTCTGTGAGGAAGATCTGATTGAGCCGACATTTGTATTACATCACCCTGTAGAAGTGTCACCTCTATCTAAGAGGAACCCTGAAAATCCAGCAATCACTAACAGATTTGAAGCCTTTGTTAACACTTGGGAAATAGCTAATGCATTTTCAGAGTTAAATGACCCTATTGACCAAAGAGGAAGATTTGAAGATCAAGTTAAGCAAAGAGAAGCTGGTGATGATGAAGCTCATATGATGGATTATGACTTCCTAAATGCTCTTGAAGTTGGACTGCCTCCAACGGGTGGCCTAGGAATAGGTATAGATAGAATGATAATGCTTTTAACAAATTCTTCATCCATTAGAGACGTAATCCTATTCCCAACAATGAAACCTATAGATTAGTTATAGAGGTTTATTAAGATTACGAAAATTAGAGTTTGGTTAATAATTTGAGGGTATAGATATCTATACCCTCTTTTAATAACTAACTTTTCTATTCCAGAAATTTCATTTGACATGATATATGCATTATGTTAAGATAATTAAGCGTCAAATAACGCAGCAGTTTTTCAGCAATAACAATTGGAGATACAAATATTACCAATTGGAATGATTCAAAAAAGTATTGACAGAAAAACTGAAACATGATATTATATTTAAGCGTCGGTGATGAACGACGAATACAAAACTTTGGACATTGAAAACTAAACAGTGTAAGGAATTAAACCTTAGTTTGATATAAATTCAAGCTAAAGAAATATAAACGCCAGATTTTTTTTAAGAGTTTGATCCTGGCTCAGGATGAACGCTGGCGGCGTGCTTAACACATGCAAGTCGAGCGAGAAGGTTATGACTGATTCTTCGGATGAAGGATTAACTGGAAAGCGGCGGACGGGTGAGTAACGCGTGGGTAACCTGCCTTGTACAGAGGGATAGCCACTGGAAACGGTGATTAATACCTCATAAAACTATAGCGTCGCATGGCGCATTAGTCAAAACTCAGGTGGTACAAGATGGACCCGCGTCTGATTAGCTAGTTGGTGGGGTAAAGGCCTACCAAGGCGACGATCAGTAGCCGACCTGAGAGGGTGATCGGCCACACTGGAACTGAGACACGGTCCAGACTCCTACGGGAGGCAGCAGTGGGGAATATTGCACAATGGGCGAAAGCCTGATGCAGCAACGCCGCGTGAGTGAAGAAGGCTTTCGGGTCGTAAAACTCTGTCCTAAGGGAAGAATAATGACGGTACCTTAGGAGGAAGCCCCGGCTAACTACGTGCCAGCAGCCGCGGTAATACGTAGGGGGCAAGCGTTATCCGGAATCACTGGGCGTAAAGGGTGCGTAGGCGGCCAAATAAGCCAGAGGTGAAAGGCTACGGCTCAACCGTAGTAAGCCTTTGGAACTGTATGGCTTGAGTGCAGGAGAGGAGAGTGGAATTCCTAGTGTAGCGGTGAAATGCGTAGATATTAGGAGGAACACCAGTGGCGAAGGCGACTCTCTGGACTGCAACTGACGCTGAGGCACGAAAGCGTGGGGAGCGAACAGGATTAGATACCCTGGTAGTCCACGCCGTAAACGATGAGTGCTAGGTGTCGGGGGTTCACACCCTCGGTGCCGGAGTTAACGCATTAAGCACTCCGCCTGGGGAGTACGGTCGCAAGACTGAAACTCAAAGGAATTGACGGGGACCCGCACAAGTAGCGGAGCATGTGGTTTAATTCGAAGCAACGCGAAGAACCTTACCAGGACTTGACATCCCTGTGACCGGTACTTAATCGTACCTTTCCCTTCGGGGACAGAGGAGACAGGTGGTGCATGGTTGTCGTCAGCTCGTGTCGTGAGATGTTGGGTTAAGTCCCGCAACGAGCGCAACCCTTGTCTTTAGTTGCCAGCAGGTTAAGCTGGGCACTCTAGAGAGACTGCCGGTGACAAACCGGAGGAAGGTGGGGATGACGTCAAATCATCATGCCCCTTATGTTCTGGGCTACACACGTGCTACAATGGCTGGTACAACGGGAAGCGAATGAGTAATCTGGAGCGAATCCCAAAAAGCCAGTCCCAGTTCGGATTGTGGGCTGCAACTCGCCCACATGAAGTTGGAGTTACTAGTAATCGCGGATCAGAATGTCGCGGTGAATGCGTTCCCGGGTCTTGTACACACCGCCCGTCACACCATGGGAGTTGGGGGCACCCGAAGTCAGCTATCTAACTTTTTAAGAGGAAGCTGCCGAAGGTGAAATCAATGACTGGGGTGAAGTCGTAACAAGGTAGCCGTATCGGAAGGTGCGGCTGGATCACCTCCTTTCTAAGGAGAAAACCTTACACTGTTTAGTTTTGAATGTCTAAGGATATTCAATAAAATATGGGCTTATAGCTCAGCTGGTTAGAGCGCACGCCTGATAAGCGTGAGGTCGGTGGTTCAAGTCCACTTAAGCCCACCAAGTCAACAAAATTTTATAGCGAACCTTTAGGTTCGAGAGGAATTTTGTGTTTTTTATCGAAAGGTAAAAAGACTACCATTATAATTTTGTTCTTTGAAAACTGAACAATGGAGAGAAACAGAATTGCTATAAAAGCAATTTCACTGGTCAAGTTATTAAGGGCATAGGGTGAATGCCTTGGCACCAGGAGCCGATGAAGGACGTGGTAAGCTGCGATAAGTCTCGGGTAGCTGCAAGCAAGCTTTGATCCGGGAATTTCCGAATGGGGAAACCCATCTAAGTAAACCTTAGATACCTTCTGCTGAATACATAGGCAGTTGGAGGCAACCAGGGGAACTGAAACATCTAAGTACCCTGAGGAAGAGAAAGAAAAATCGATTCCCTCAGTAGCGGCGAGCGAAAGGGGAAGAGCCCAAACCTAGAGCTACGGCTTTAGGGGTTGTGGATAGAGCCATAAAGAGGAAGGTATTCTAACCGAAGAGGTCTGGAAAGGCCCACCGCAGAAGGTGAAAGTCCTGTAGGTGAAAGAAGAAGATCCTTGGCACTACTCCAGAGTACCACGAGGCACGTGAAACCTTGTGGGAAGCTGGGAGGACCACCTCCCAAGGCTAAATACTACCTGGTGACCGATAGAGGATAGTACCGTGAGGGAAAGGTGAAAAGAACCCCGGGAGGGGAGTGAAATAGAACCTGAAACCCTATGTCTACAAGCAGTGGAAGTTCTTTATATGAACGACCATGTACTTTTTGTAGAACGGGCCAACGAGTTACGGTATGCAGCAAGGTTAAGGACCTTTGGTCTGGAGCCGCAGCGAAAGCGAGTCTTAACTGGGCGAATTTAGTTGCATGCCGTAGACCCGAAACCGGGTGACCTATCCATGGGCAGGATGAAGCGAAAGTAAAATTTCGTGGAGGTCCGAACCGTTTAGCGTTGAAAAGCTATCGGATGACCTGTGGATAGCGGAGAAATTCCAATCGAACTCGGAGATAGCTGGTTCTCCCCGAAATAGCTTTAGGGCTAGCCTCAGATTTAGAGAAACGGAGGTAGAGCACTGAATGGCCTAGGGGGCTTCACCGCCTACCGAAGCCTATCAAACTCCGAATGCCGTATTCTTTTATCTGGGAGTCAGACTGCGGGTGATAAGATTCGTAGTCGAGAGGGAAACAGCCCAGACCATCAGCTAAGGTCCCTAAATACAGATTAAGTGGGAAAGGATGTGGAGCTGCTTAGACAACTAGGATGTTGGCTTAGAAGCAGCCACTCATTTAAAGAGTGCGTAATAGCTCACTAGTCGAGTGGCTCTGCGCCGAAAATTACCGGGGCTCAAATCTGTTACCGAAGCTATGGCTTGCCGTATGGCAGGGGTAGGGGAGCATTGTATATCGGCTGAAGCTGTACCGTAAGGAGCAGTGGACTTTATACAAGAGAGAATGTTGGCATAAGTAGCGAGAGGTAGGTGAGAATCCTACCCGCCGAAAACCTAAGGTTTCCTGAGGAAGGCTCGTCCGCTCAGGGTAAGTCGGGACCTAAGCCGAGGACGAAAGTCGTAGGCGATGGACAACAGGTGAAGATTCCTGTACCACCACTTTATCGTTTGAGGAATGGAGGGACGCAGGAGGATAGGCAAAGCCCACGGTTGGTTGAGTGGGTTCAAGCCCGTAGGGAGCAGAGATAGGCAAATCCGTCTTTGCAATCCTGAAAGGTGATGAGGAGCGAAAAATAAGTAGCGAACTTGCTGATTCCACACTGACAAGAAAAGCTTCTACCGAGATAAAAGGTGCCCGTACCGTAAACCGACACAGGTAGGTGAGGAGAGAATCCTAAGGCGAGCGAGATAACTACTGTTAAGGAACTCGGCAAAATGACCCCGTAACTTAGGGAGAAGGGGTGCCACGTTAGGGTGAATAGCCCGAGGTGGCCGCAGAGAATAGGCCCAAGCGACTGTTTAGCAAAAACACAGGTCTCTGCTAAATCGAAAGATGATGTATAGGGGCTGACGCCTGCCCGGTGCTGGAAGGTTAAGGGAAGTGGTTAGCGTATGCGAAGCTGTGAACCGAAGCCCCAGTAAACGGCGGCCGTAACTATAACGGTCCTAAGGTAGCGAAATTCCTTGTCGGGTAAGTTCCGACCCGCACGAAAGGCGTAACGATTTGGGCACTGTCTCAACAGTAGGCTCGGTGAAATTGTAGTACCGGTAAAGATGCCGGTTACCCGCAGCAGGACGGAAAGACCCCGTGGAGCTTTACTGTAGCTTGGCACTGGATTTTGGTATTGCATGTACAGGATAGGTGGGAGACTTAGAAGCATGGACGCCAGTTTGTGCGGAGTCGTTGTTGGGATACCACTCTTGTAATACTGAAGTTCTAACCAGAGACCGTGATCCGGTCTTGGGACACTGTCAGGTGGGCAGTTTGACTGGGGCGGTCGCCTCCCAAAAAGTAACGGAGGCGCCCAAAGGTTCCCTCAGCGCGGTTGGAAATCGCGCGAAGAGTGCAAAGGCAGAAGGGAGCTTGATTGCGAGACATACAGGTCGAGCAAGGACGAAAGTCGGGCTTAGTGATCCGGTGGTTCCGAGTGGAAGGGCCATCGCTCAACGGATAAAAGCTACCCCGGGGATAACAGGCTTATCTCCCCCAAGAGTCCACATCGACGGGGAGGTTTGGCACCTCGATGTCGGCTCGTCTCATCCTGGGGCTGTAGTAGGTCCCAAGGGTTGGGCTGTTCGCCCATTAAAGAGGCACGCGAGCTGGGTTCAGAACGTCGTGAGACAGTTCGGTCCCTATCCGCTGTGGGCGCAGGAAATTTGAGAGGAGCTGTCCTTAGTACGAGAGGACCGGGATGGACGTACCTCTGGTGCATCAGTTGTTCCGCCAGGAGCACCGCTGAGTAGCTATGTACGGAAGGGATAAGCGCTGAAGGCATCTAAGCGCGAAGCCCACCTTAAGATAAGATTTCCCATCCATTTATGGATTAAGACCCCAGAAAGACTATCTGGTTGATAGGCCTAAGGTGTAAGGGCAGTAATGTCTTTAGCTGATAGGTACTAATAGGTCGAGGACTTGACCATACTTTCCATTGTTCAGTTTTGAGAGAATAAATACAATTTATTACCTCAAACTTAAAATTAAATTAATGATATTTATTCGCTTAAAAGCGAAAAATCTGGTGACAATAGCGAAGAGGATACACCTGTTCCCATATCGAACACAGAAGTTAAGCTCTTCAGCGCTGATGGTACTTGGCGGGCAGCCGCCTGGGAGAGTAAGTCGTTGCCAGTTTGTATGAATAAAAACCCGAAAGAAAATTTCTTTACGGGTTTTTTCATTTATACAATTATTGACTGTAGACTCTACTTGATCTAAAGAATAAGACAAAAATGTAATTGGTAATTGATGGGATTAATTACTGAAAAGCCAGTAGAAATCAATAATAGTAATAGATATGACAAGCTTGACATAGAATTGTATTATAAAAAAAAGTTAGATATAATTA
Source organism: Wukongibacter baidiensis (assembly GCF_050888315.1). Taxonomy (NCBI): domain Bacteria; kingdom Bacillati; phylum Bacillota; class Clostridia; order Peptostreptococcales; family Caminicellaceae; genus Wukongibacter; species Wukongibacter baidiensis. The sequence continues at coordinate 3,065,942 of NZ_CP138202.1, read as the reverse complement.
ACTTATATGCAATACAAAAGGGGGATGAAATTGGACATTAAAGACCTATATAATAGTGGAATATGTTTTGAAGAATTCATGACCCATGATGATGGAGCTTATATAGAGAAAATATCAAAGATATATAATACAATAGAGCTTGATGATGATTTACTAGCTAAAATACAGTCAATAGATAAAGAGGTTAAAGTCTTAGTATTTGCTGAAATATGGTGCCCAGATTGTGTAATAAATCTTCCAGCACTCAAAAAAATCTGTGACCTAAATGAAGCTATAAAGATGAAGATAGTATCAAGAGAAGGAAATGAAGAATATCTTAATGACCATATGGTTGATGGAAAACCCAAAATACCAACTTTTCTTTTTCTAGATACCGAATTTAAAGAACTTGGAGCCTTCATCGAAATCCCAAATCTTATAAAGCAAGTAATGAGTAATGGAAATCAAGTAGACACAATAGTAGCAAAACGTAAATACAGAAAAGGCGAATTCACAAAGGAAACCATAGAAGATATTCTTAAAATAATAGGTTAAGAAAAAGATGGTGCATTAGTACCATCTTTTTTCTTTGACTATAAAAACAGATGATGGTACAATATATAGTGTACTTTAAAAGAAAACAATACCAAATATAGACAAGGATGGTGGAACATGCAACTATCGGCAAACTCATTAACTGTACTCGAAAGAAGATATCTGGCAAGAAATACAGAAGGAAACCTAATTGAATCTCCTGAAGACATGTTTAGAAGAGTAGCTAAATTTATAGCATCGGCAGAGGAAAAGTATACTACATCAGGAGAAATTAAAAATATTGAAGAAAAATTCTATGAGATAATGACTAACCTTGAATTTCTCCCTAACTCCCCAACCCTTATGAACGCAGGTAGAGATTTAGGACAATTATCTGCTTGTTTCGTTTTACCGGTAGAAGACTCAATGGAAGGAATATTTGAAGCCGTAAAAAATGCAGCACTAATACATAAGAGTGGTGGAGGAACAGGTTTTAGTTTTACAAGACTAAGAGGAAAAGGTTCAACAGTAGATTCAACTGGCGGAGTTGCATCGGGACCAATTAGCTTTATGAAGGTGTTTAATTCGGCCACAGAAGCCGTTAAACAAGGTGGAAGAAGACGTGGAGCTAATATGGGTATCCTGCGTATAGATCATCCTGATATAGTGGATTTTATAAAGTGTAAGGAAGAAAACGACGAATTAAATAACTTTAATATAAGTGTTGGAATTACAGAAGAATTTATGAAGGCAGTGGAAGAAAACCGTGAATATAACTTACTTGAACCAAGAACTAAGGAAGTAGTAGGAAGTTTAAATGCTACTGAGGTATTCAACACAATAGTATCAATGGCATGGACAAATGGAGAGCCGGGTATAGTGTTCCTAGATAGAATAAATAGAGATAACATTGTACCAGAGGTTGGAGAGATAGAAAGTACTAACCCATGCGGTGAGCAGCCTTTATTACCATACGAATCATGTAACTTAGGATCAATAAATCTATCTAAAATGATAAAAAACATAGATGGTGAAGCAAAGGTTGACTATGAAAGATTAGGTGAAGTAGTAGACCTATCTGTACACTTCTTAGATAATGTAATAGATGTAAACAAGTATCCATTAAAAGAAATTGAAGACATGACTAAGTCAAACAGGAAAATAGGATTAGGCGTAATGGGATTTGCCGATATGCTTGTAATGTTAGGAATACCATACAACTCTCCTGAAGGTGTAAAGCTTGCAAACGAAGTTATGGAATTCATAGATAAAAGATCAAATGAAAAATCTATCCAGCTTGCAAGTGTAAGAGGAACGTTCCCGAACTACGATAGAAGTATATTTAAAGACAAGGATATAGAGCTTAGAAATGGTACTACGACAACAATAGCACCAACAGGGTCTATAAGTATCATAGCAGGAGCATCAAGCGGTATAGAGCCATTATTTGCACTTTGCTACTTTAGAAACGTTATGGACGATGACAAGCTCATAGAAGTTAATCCATTGTTCAAAGAATATCTTGAAAAAGAAGGTATTTATTCTGAAGAGTTAATGGAGAAGGTAGCAGAAAAAGGATGCATACAAGATATTAAGGAAATACCTGATTATATAAAAAGAATCTTTGTTACATCCCATGATATATCGCCAGAGTGGCATATCAAGATGCAGGCAGCATTCCAAAACAATGTTGATAATGCAGTATCTAAAACAGTAAACTTTAAGCATGATGCCACTAAAGAAGAAGTTGCTGAGACCTACATACTTGCATATAAGCTAGGATGTAAAGGTGTTACTATATATAGAGATGGAAGTAGAGATGGACAGGTATTAAACATAGGTAAAGTAAAAGACGCTAAAGAGGAAGAAGTAGCTACAACAGAGGTTAGTGGAATAGTTCCAAGAACAAGACCAATGACAACCATGGGAATCACTGATAAAGTTAGAATAGGATGTGGAAACCTATACATAACAGCTAACTATGATGAGAAAGGTATCTGTGAAGTCTTTACTAACCTTGGTAGAGCAGGTGGATGTCCAAGTCAGAGTGAAGCAACAAGTAGACTTATATCCATCGGATTACGAGCAGGAATTAGCGCAGAAGCCATAATAGAGCAGCTAAAGGGTATAAGATGCCACTCAACTCTAAGACAAAGAGGTAAAGGAAATAACGGTATAAACGTACTATCATGTCCAGATGCTATAGGTAAAACATTAGAAAAGGTAATGAACATGAGCATCATAACAGATGATCAAAATATCGAAGATATAGCTCAAGAAATAGAATACGGAGAAGAATCAGGATGCCTAGATAATTGCTCTCTTTGTAGTATGTCAGAGATGTGTAATAACGAGCTGACCATAGGTGTTGATGAGGCCATATATGAAGGTAAGGCAATGAATACCTGTCCTGAGTGTGGTAATAAAGTGGAGCATGAAGGCGGATGTGTGATGTGTAGGAGTTGTGGGTATTCTAAGTGTGGGTAATTCCCTGACATATTGTTGAGAAAAATATAATAATAGATTATGAGAAAACAGGTCATTGATTTGGCCTGTTTTTAATTTTGGCTCTGTTTAAGAATAATGTTGATATTTAAGTTTTATAATGGAACCTTAATATTAAGGTTCCATTATGTAGTATTTTAAGAATAATGGGTAATAGCTTCTTAATCATATATCTCTTACTTATTTATTTTCCCATATGATACCCATAAAATATCCCTTTTTTATAAAAACACAATTAGGTAAATACTGTCCATAAATTTCTTTATATTTTTGTTCCGATAAATACTTATCCGATGCTAAATGTTCTAACCAATATTTTGATGTACTGTGTTTGAAAACTCTTATTGCTGTATCTGTATTGTATTTAAAGCAATTTGGGATAAAGTCTAATAATGCACCTATAACATATACATATCTTGCAGGTGTTTCAACTTCTGAAACATTATCAAGTATTACCATTTTTCCACTTGGTGCTAACAGTTGTTTTGCTCTATTTAATACGCTTGGAACATCTATAATATGATGAAAAGTGGTTCTACTTACAATAAAATCAAATTTTGTATTAAAGTCCATTGAATGTGCATCCATATGTATATAATTGATATTAGATTTTTGCCTTTTAAATTGTGCTAATTTCAGCATATTGTCTGAAATATCAATTCCTATGACTTTATTATAGTATTTAGACAGTTCAGTCGTTAGTATTCCTGAACCACATCCAATATCTAATGCCATACCCCTTTGAGATGACATATTAGAAATGAAAAAATCATTATTATTAAACAATTCACTTACAAAGTCATACTCTTCTGCCACTTTATCAAATTGTATATTTACTGAATTAGGTAAATTATTCAACGTTAACACCTCTTTCGCTTATTGCATATTTTCATATAAGTGTGTCTTTATGTTATTGTCCCAGTTTATTATGCAAATATTGTTTTCCTGATTTTAAAATCTTTTAGTTTTGTATCACAATGAGAAGTGTGTGACTGTACAATAAGATGTTTACTCTTGATAGTATCTTTCTCTGTATCAAAGAATTGAAGCCATTTAAACCAATACATATAATTTGAAAGATACTTAGTAGCGACACCATTAAATCTGTCCATCCACTTCTTGAGTTTACTATGATATGAGTTGATGTGTTGTATATGATATACACCTTCTTTATGTCTTCCACGCTTAATCTGTTTTAGTTCAACGCCTGAATTTTGTGCAAACTTAATATAACTCTTATGTGAGTCAGTACAGAAAATAGAATCTCCATCAATCCTATCCTTAAAGAACCTTTCTATATCTGTATGCTTCATCCTGCCTTTACATATGAGTTCCGTCATTATATTCCCAACTCTATCCATAGCACATAATACACAAACTTGTTCATTTGATATGCCTCTTTTTCTCTTCTGACCTTTACTACTTTTGCTACCCTTTGCCCCTCTCTTGCGTGATTTTCTTGGCATGGTAAAAATTTTGCTTTTTTTATGATTTCCTTTAAAGGACTCTCTGAAAAATGTTTCATCAACTTCTACAACTCCACCTACGCTTCCCATACCCATAAAAGCTCTAATTGCATCTATGATTTTATGCCTCCAAAAGAATGATGTAGGCACACTAATACCAACTATTTCTGCACATTTCCTAATAGAGTAGCCATTTATCATACATTTTGAATATAATATCCATTTCCTTGTGTCTTTTTTACTATTGTATCTTGGTGAGTGCGTAAAATCATTAAAAGTTTTTCTACAAGACTTGCAGATATATCTTTGTTTACCATTAAACTTGCCATTTCTTGATACTTCATCATGGTCACAGTGAGGACATACTTTTCCCCTTGAAAATCTATTTTCCTTAACCTCATCTGTAACTTCAGTAACGAATGAGCCTAATACAATTACTTCTTCAAGATAATTTAATACTTCTTCTTGACCTGTTGCTCCTAAAGTCTTTAGGTCTTTTATTACTGATTCTACACTAGGCATACCAAGACCTCCGTTATCTTTTGTACAGTCTTATTATACCTAATTACTCAGAAAATATCCATTTTCAACATTATTCTTAAACAGAGCCTTAATTTTAAAGAAATGAAGGAGTTTGTGGAAAAAAATAGAAGTAATGATTTATGATTTGCGTCAAGTTCTAATAACTATATATTCTTGTAGTGGAAAATGAAATGTTGTACATAATCTTTCTAATAGGTATAGCATATACCTTAACAATATGTGGTTTTCAAACTGGAAATAATGAAATTATAAAGGCCTGACCCTCTCAAGATGTGGGGACATTATATTAATATAGTAGGGAGCATTTAATATTTAGAACAGATAAAGATTATTTATAAAATAGGAGGGTACAATTATGCCGATTATCAAAGGACTTGAATGGACTTTTAACACAGTTTACAAGGAATATGACAAATGGCGTCCTACTTATGTGAAGGAGTTGTACGAGGATATTTTTGCTTATAAAAAAATAAACTCATCAAGCAAAGCCGTTGAAATAGGAATCGGAACAGGACAAGCTACACTTCCTATTCTTGAAACAGGCTGTTACTTAACCGCAGTAGAATATGGTGATAAATTATCAATATATGCAAAGCAGAAATTCACCTGCTATAGAAAATTTGATGTTGTAAATGTTAAGTTTGAGGATTTTGAGTGTGAAGATAATTCTCTTGATTTAATTTATTCCGCATCGGCTTTTCACTGGATACCTGAGGAGATAGGTTATACAAAGGTTTTTAATTTGCTAAAAAGCGGAGGCGTATTTGCACGTTTTGCCAATCACCCTTATAAAGACAAAAGTAGATCTGGGATGCATGAGGCTCTACAAAAAGTATATGATGTTTATATGCCGGGGGTATTAGGCAGTGAAAAGGAATATAGTGAAGAAAATGCAAAGAATCGTGCCAAGATTGCTAATAAATATGGGTTTATCGATACTGATTATAAGATGTATTATAGGACAAGAACCTTTACTTCAGATGAATATATTTTACTTTTAGGAACTTACTCCGATCATGTTGCTATCGAAGAAAAGAAAAGAAAGAAATTTTTTACTGAAATTAAAAATACCATAGATGAATTGGGTGGATTGATTACAATTTATGATACTATTGATTTGGAGCTTGCAAGAAAACCTTAACATTCTATTATGAGCATAATCTTTACTTAACCAAACAGTTTTTTATTGATCAATCAATTGGAAAAGCAAATATAATTATAGTTAATTCGTCTAAAAGTTAGGAAGGCAAGGGGACGTTTTGTTTGCCACAAAATTTAGAAGCTAAAGCGATTAGGATAGATAAGTTGAATTTTTAACGTATTATTTTTAATAAAAAAGATAGGTTATATGTATATATGTTAAATAAGATCTATCCCTAGGACCAATATGTCCGTTTTTGTTAGTAATATGTCCCTTTTCCAGTAAACCCTGACATATTGTTGAGAAAAATATAATAATAGATTATGAGAAAACAGGTCATTGATCTGGCCTGTTTTTAATTTTAAAGAAATGAAGGAGTTTGTGGAAAAAAATAGAAGTAATGATTTATGATTTGCGTCAAGTTCTAATAACTATATATTCTTGTAGTGGAAAATGAAATGTTGTACATAATCTTTCTAATAGGTATAGTATATACCTTAACAATATGTGGTTTTCAAACTGGAAATAATGAAATTATAAAGGCCTGACCCTCTCACTCAAGATGCTCAAGATGTGTCAATGTGCTCCAGTTTGGGTACGTCCGGAATACGAAACGTTATCTAACATGTGTTTAGTAAATGGGAGGTAAATAATTATGAAAGTATACAGCATTACAGAGAAAGAATTGAATAAATTCGCATCATTTTCACAAGACAGCACTAACTTTGGAAAAACAGTCAAATCTCTTTGGGATGATGGCTTATCTTTACCCAAATGGTGCTTTATTATGGAGGAAGAAGGTAAAACTGTTGGTCGAATAGGATATTGGGCGCCTTCTGATAATAAAAAGAATATATACATCTTTGGATTACTGTTACCGTGGGAAAGAAACAATGCTCAATTAATTGGACAAGAATTATTAAATAAAAGTTTACAGGTAATGAAAATGCAAGGAGCTAAATCAGTTGATTGTCAAGTACATTCAGATGATGACAATTCTTTTTTTATGAGCAAAAAAATATATGAGGCTATAGGGATGGAGCAAATTCAATCAAAGAAAAGTTTTATAATATCAGATAGATTATATGAATTTAAAAATGAAAATAGATTATTTTATAAGTCATTAAGGGAAGTTGGAGCGCGGTTATTTATTAAAACTATTCAGGAAGTAACAAAAGCAACTTTAGACCAAGAAGACAAATTATCAGCGTTGAATTTAGGTGTTGAGGAAGCTGCTAAAGATTATTTTAGCATATTGAAAAGTATAGATTATTCAATTGATAATTGGTATATAGGTTATAGAAATAATAAATGTATTGGACTAATCATACCACAAAAATTGAAAGATAATGTTGGAGCAATAAATTACATAGGTGTCATTCCAGAAGAAAGAGGTAATGGATACGTTGTAGATTTGTTGAATAAAGGAATTAAGAATTTATTTAGTAGAGATATAGGTAAAGTTATTGCAGATATAGACGAATTAAATTTTCCAATGGAAAATGCTTTACTAAAAGCTGGCTTTAAAGAAAAGAAAAAAATACTTGTGTACAGATTGACACTGTGAAAGTGACACGTCAGATAACAAAATATCTCTGTTTGCTATGAACATTTTTTCAATGGGTGCAAGCACCGCTCAAGATAAGGGCTTCGAGGGTTCGGTTCAGAGATGTCGGAAACATGAAACGTTAGGTGAAACTTTTTTCTTCAATTACTATAATAATGGGGTCTAAATAATAAATAATACCTTCAATAAATACTAAGCCTTTTGTGGTAGAAATTATAAAGGCCTGACCCTTTCTGATGTAGCCTGACTCTATTCGGGTTACATTTTTTATATGTAACAGGATAGAGCTGTTAGCTTATGTTAAAATGTATTTAAGTACACATTTTAACGGAGGAATATCATGAAAATAGATAGATTACTCGGCATATTAATGATACTAATAAATAGAAAGAAAGTTACAGCAAATGAGTTAGCTGAATATTTTGAGGTGTCTATAAGAACTATACAAAGAGATATGGACACATTAAATATGGCAGGGATACCTATATATGCGGATGTAGGTAAAAATGGTGGTTATCAACTACTTGATAATTATAAACTAAATAAGAACTTTTTGAATGAGAATGAAGCTAAGGTTCTAATAACATTTCTAGAGAACCTAGAAAAGACTATGCCATATGCAGATGTTAAATCTGTATTTAATAAATTCTCTAGCCTTCTTCCAAAACTGTCTGATGAGGAAAAAATTGTAATTAAGTTAAATCCTTTAATTGATGATAATGCCATTATTAATAAGATTTCGAGTGCACGAGATAGTCAGCATAAAGTTTTAATTAAGTATATAGATATAAACCTTATAGAATCAGATAGGATCATAAGTCCATATACAGCAGCTATGATGGGTTCAACATGGTATATCTATGCATACTGCGATCTTAGGGAAGACTTTAGATTATTTAAATTAAATAGGATAATATCATGCGAGATACTTAAAGAGACATTTGAGCTTAAAGAAACACCAGAAGTATTACCATGGGATGATAATTTAGACTCAAAAAGAGAAAATGTTAATATAATATTAGAGGTTGATAAAGTACTACAGGGTAGAATTCCAGAGGCTATTAGTTATAAGGATTGTAGAATTGAAAAAGAGAAGATAATTATTGAATTGGCATATCCAGTAGATGAGTGGCTATACTCTTTATTAGCTGGATTAATACCATATGTAAGAATAGTCAAACCAGACTGGCTGAGAGAAGAATTTACTAGACGTTTAATTGAAGGTATAGAAAAAAATAAATAATAACTATGACATAATGTTGTCGTAATAGTCTTTTTATAATACTAATATAGGCAAAAGCTTATTAAAACATATTATAAAGGGGCATTTTAATATGTATATATGTCAAAGTTGTGGTATAAAAATGGATAAAAAAGAAATGCACGGGAAAAATCTTGATGGTACTAGGTCTGAAGATTACTGTATATATTGTTATCTAAAGGGAAAGTTCAGTAATCCAGGTGAAACACTAGAGGAGATGGTTGAATCTTGTATACCTTATAAGGTTAAAGAAGGGTTTACAGAATCTGTGGCAAGAGAAGTATTAGCTAAAGATTTAGTGAAGCTAAAGAGATGGATTAATAATCAAGGCTGTGTACAAAATGAAGGAAAAATAAGGGTGACCAATATGCAAAGTGAATTAGAAAATTTTGCTATTGAACATGGCGATAGATTAAAGGTTATTTCAATAGAACACTTAAAAGAATTAAAAGAGATTATTGAAAATTGTATGGAGCAAGAAGAGCTTAATGATTTTCAAGAATGGATTATAGATGAACTTTATAAGTTTGAGACACAGATAGAGGATTTCAAAGTTAATTCAATTATACTCGTTGCAATTAACAAGCCATTTTATGCTAAGGTTGATTTTCTTAAAGGTGGAAAAAAGAAGACTTTTTTAAGTTTGGTAAGTCCTGATTTTAAGAAAACAGAAGAATATTTAAGAAAATTTGTAGAGGAAAATGGGAATTCAATTAAGATGGCAGGTAATTTACCATTGAAAAGATTGGGTACGCATAGTGGACTAGCAAAGTATGGACGAAACAATATTACGTATGTTGATGGTTTAGGAAGTAATTTTTCATATGCAGCTTATTTTTCAGATTTGATGTGCGAGGAAGATACTTGGGTTGAAGTGGTGCAAAATGAAATAGTCTGTAATAGTTGTAATTTGTGTATTGAGAAATGTCCTACAGGTGCTATTCCAAAGGATAGATTTTTAATAGATAATCAAAGGTGTTTATCATATATTAATGAGGCTCCAGGTGAATTTCCATCATGGATACCATTAACAGCTCATCACACATTGTATGATTGTTTAATATGTCAGCGTATTTGCCCTATGAACTATGGTCAGGTAGATAATTTTATTGACTTTATCTCGTTTACAGAAGAAGAAACTAATATGTTGTTAGATGGAAAGCCTATTGATACTTTTTCTGAGGAATTTAAAGCTAAAATATTTATGCTTGGACTTGATGTATGGTATGAAGCAATACCAAGAAATTTGAAGACTTTATTTGAATTGTAAAATAAGATATTGTTTTCAAACATTTAATAAAAGATGGGTGTTTCTGATGCTTATAGATTATGATAAAACAGGTCACTGATATGGCCTGTTTTTAATATGAAAGTTATGAAGGAACTTATGGAAATAAATAGACATAATGAGTTGTGATTAGTGTTGAAATAGGCTTAGAGTAAAGCTTTCATAATTTAACCTGCTAAACAAGGTTCTTCCTAGATAATGCAAAATCTCAACATGTGGTTAACTAGATGGGTGAATTAATTTTATACTTTAATAAAGAGAAATGAGATAGAGAAATTAAAAGGCAATATTCTAAATATGTCGTACGCCTACGTGTTATGAGCTTGAAGTCCAAGCTTTAGGAAATAAAAAATTATGAAGGTCTGAAGCTAACTTCCTTCTAACTTCCTAATTTTTCTCAAAGAGAAGGAGGCAGATTAAGAAAAAGCTTTTGCCTTTGTCTTATGATTAGGCAAGATAAAATAGTCACCAAATTGTTATAAGGACATATGATGTAGTAAAAATGGAGCATATGTCCTATTAAGGTATTTTAGATATAGATGAAAAGTTATAAAAATAAATGGAGGTATATAAATGTCCTATAGTAATGACTATGGAGAACTTAAAGCCTGTGAACCAGACAAAGTTGCTGCTAAATGTAAACCTAATCATACAATGCTAAGGAAAATATTACTGGAATGTGGCGAGGGAACAGGAAGCAGAACCTTTACCTCAGCAAGTGACGCTCCCTTCCAATTAGCCCATGTAACCCTCAATGCAACCTGTTTAAATAAATCTAAAGTATTAATTAAGTTTTCCAGTTCTGTACGTATGACTAACTTAGCTACTAACATACAAGGTGGAATTGTTAGGTTAAAATATGAATTGTTTAAATCTTGTAGTAATGCAAATCCAATATTACTAGGAACTTGGATGTATGAGCAATTTATTGTTGCAATTGCTGCATTCGATAGTCTAGAAGAAACATTTAGTTTTAATTTTTGTGAATGTACAAATTGCTCCCGTTGCTGCCAGTATTTTGTAGTTGTCACACCAGTGGAGATTACCAATGCTACGGCCATGGTAATCAATGGGAATATGGCTGCATTTGCTCAATCATTAGGGTCTTGTCAAAATAATCAATCTGAAGTTTATGATTTAAAGGGTAACGATAGAAAAGAAAAACATCCTCAGCCTATGGATATACTAGCTGTATGTGGAAATGGGAACGGGAGCGTATCATTTAGGATACCTGAGGCCATTCCACCATCTGCCGGAATAGCTAATGTTACAGTGGATACGACATGCTTAATAAATCCCAAGGTACTAATTGAATTTGCATGTAATATTTCAACAGTAAATGCTGCAGATGTTAAACTTGAGTTTGAATTGTTCAGAGTTTGTGGTGATGGAGAACCTTTGTCACGCGGAATTTGGAGATTTGATAAAACTGGTTCTCAGGCCGCTGAACAGACAGAGAAAGTCTTTAATTTTACATTTTGTGAATTCAAAGCTCCGTCAAGCTGCTGTGAATATTTTGTAATCCTTACAGCTAATGAATTAAGTGCAGATTTTGATTCGTTGGATGTGACTATTGACAACGCTAGAATAAATGCATTTGCTCAGGGTTCTAGTGACCATTTTAATGATGATTACTATAAAGGATATGAAAAGAAAGGTAGCCCTAATTTTATTATAAGAAATCCTAGACCTAAAGAAATGATACTTGAATGTGGCAATGGAGTAGGGGTAATGAAGTTTACTGAGGCTTCCACAGACAGAGTACAAGTAGGTAAGGTTGCCATCGACACAACGAACCTATGCAAGCCTATGGTAAATATCGAGTTTTCTAGCGTTATAAGCTTTGAAACTTTTCTATTCAACCCTGCACTTTTAACACTACAATTACAGATTGAATTATTCAGAATGTGTGATAATAAAATATCCGTACCAATAGGAGTATGGGTGCTTGAAAACTTTGATCTCATTACAAGGAGCACAGGTGCTTTCCAATTTATTGCTTGTGACTGTACAACATGTCCTGGTTGCTGTGACTATTTTGTAACTGTTACCCCTTTTGGGTCGCCAGGAAATACAAGTGCTGTCTCCATAAGCGATATTAGAATAGCAGCATTAGCAAGTGAATCATAATATGTCGAAGGACGGTTTAGTGATATATTACAGAACCGTCTGGTGTACTTCATAAGGCAGGGGACGCTTTGTTTGCCATATCAACTAGAAAGTACATATAATAAATAAAAGCTACCCTAGAAGCAATATGCCTTTTTCCCAGTAAAATAGGACATATTGTTAGGTAAATTGCATATAATAATAAGTTATGATAAAACAGGTCATTTGAAATGGCCTGTTTTTAATTTTAAAAGTATAAAGAATCTCATGGCAATAAATAGAAGTAAAGAATTGGGTCATTCGATTACGTCTATTAATTGACTTTTAATAAAATCAAATAATCTCAATGCTAGCCCCCTCATTTTTTTATGTTATAGTTAGTCAAATAAGGCTATACTTATATCTATAAGGAAATATTTAACATATTATAAAAAGTTTGAGGGTAGAGATTTAAAATTAAGAAAAGCTATGTAATAATTGCGCAGTGGTTTATTTGTTTCTGAGATAATCAGATAAATAATTTGGTATTTTTATTGTTATCAAACGAAAAAAGTCAATGGATATATTTGGAGTGATTTAGATAATCTGTAAACGAAGTTGAGTTAAATACTGTGTTATAATGGAATTGTTATTAAACTATCTCAAGGTTATTTATATGGAGTGCATCTATAAAATCATAATAGTAAAGGGGATTTTATGTCAGAAAGTATAAAATTACAAAACTATGAACTTAGAGAAACTAGTACTAAAAAAGCTGATAAAAAAAAGAAAAGTAAGAAAGTATTGCTTAATATTTTTCTTACGATTACATGTATAGGCCTTTGGAGTGGTATTGTATATTATGGATATGTTTATGCAAAGGACTATATTGATACATCTATAAATAATGTTATGCAAACTAATGCATTGGAAGTTAAGCAATTAAGTGAAGAGGTAAAAATAGTTAGCTCTGATATTAATAGACTTCAAGAAGAAATAAAAGACCTAAAGAGAGAGGTTAGAGACGCAGATTCAACCTTATCAGATAGTAACGATATCCAAGAAAATATAGAAGAAAGGCTTAAGTATTTAGATGATAAATTAATTAAGCTTCAAGAGAGTCTTAGAATCTTAGAGGAGGCACCAAATGGGAAAAATTAATATTTTTATTTTTTTCTTAGTAGCTCCTTTTCTAGCTTTAATGCTAGTTAGTATGGATTTTGTTGAAACTTCTAGTGCTTTGAGTCTCCCTTTAGAGGAGGTTGAAACGGATATTAAGGGGTTGCATAAAGTAACCGAAAACTTCCACGAAGATATTGTAAGCCTAGAAAAGCAAATATATAAATTTCATGAAGTAGCAAAAGACCAACGTGAAACCTTTAATAAACAAGGAGATAAAATTACAGAGCTTTCTAATCTCAGTGATAAGCAGAAGAAATTTTCTGAAGATATTTATGAAAAAAAGATATTAGAAATGCTCGGCCCAGCAATAAAGGCACATATTTCTGATAAAGTTGAAATAAAGATTTTCGAACTGAAAGAGTTGGGTTATAGGGGTTATACTGCAAAGGTGAAGCTATTTGATCCCTCGGCCTTTAAAGTCGCTATAGCAAAAGATGAACTAGGACAGGTGGAAACAGTATCTAGTATGGCAAAGAGAAATAATGCAATACTTGCTATAAACGGAGGGGGATTCTTTCCAACAAAAAAGAACGGGAAGAAGTATGTAAAGATGACAGCAAATACTGTTGTTGACGGTAAGCTTTTAGAGCCATTTTATCAAGATGGTGAGAATTTCTTTTTCGCTGGTATTAATAAAAAAGGACAAGTTATAGGGACCGTTCCAAGAAAACTTGAAGATATACTTAACCTTGAGCCATACCAAGGGGTAAGCTTTGTACCTATGCTGCTTAAGAATGGTAAGAAGATTCCACTTCCAAAACCGTGGAAAGAAACAAAGCATCCTCGAACTATTCTTGGAAGATATAGTAATGGAGACTTGATTATGATAGTTATAGATGGTCGTCAAGGAAAATGGAGTAATGGAGTTAGTCTTGAAAGACTTCAAGATAAATTATTAGAACTTGGAGTGGAAGATGCATATAACCTAGATGGTGGAGGTTCGAGTGCATTTTACTACAATGGTGAAGTCTTAAATAGGCCATCAGACGGAAGAGAAAGACCAGTTGTAAATAGCATACTAATTTATCCTTAAATGGAAAGGCTATTAAAGAACAATAAATGGGGGTGTCTCATGAGAACTCTTTATGAGACAGCCCCTTGCTTATATTAATAAATATTAGATGTGATTTACTATCTATATTACTTTTTCTTTAATTAAGTTTTCTATTTCTGTCTCATTAATTCTTAGGAAATTACCTAAAATATCTAATGTATTTTCACCTAGTTTAGGTTTAGGAGCGTTAGTATATTCAAACGTGTTATTATTAAATTTCAGTAGACTAATTAAAATACTATTTTGATATAAAGGAGTCAGATCCCTAATTTACTGCGAATAAGAAAGGTGTCAGGGGACGTTTTGTTTATCACACAGATTTAGAAGCCAGAGAGTTTAGGATTGATAAGCCATAGGCTGAGAGAAACAGGTCATTTGATATGGCCTGTTTTCGATTTCAAATATGATTTCTTCTTAGTATATTACAAAAATATAAGGCTATTGCTAAAGCTCTTTATGTGGTAAAGTCATTAAAGATTGATGAATATTCATTATCAAAAAGACAAAGATCTCTATTGGAAGACCACATAGATAATAATCGCATATTAACGCTCTGGGCAAAATCCAGCAATGTTTGTGCATTATCTAAGGTAAAAGTCTCACCTGCAATGTCATTATCACCTATTAGGGGTGTTGCTCCAATCATTTGCCATATCTCTTCACCACTTTTATCAGGATATAAATCAGAGAGCTGACCTTGAAGCGCAGTAAGGGCATCTATAGATGCTTGCCCCATATCATCTTCTACAGGTACATAATCCATGGTCATAGCATTAATGCCTGTTAAATTAACACCTGCATCAATCATGGTCTGTACAACCTCCAGTCCACTTGAAGTTAGACCGTAAGTTGCAACAGGAAGCGTCAACCATATTTCTATTGGCTCTGTTAGTAGGTCATCTTGTAAGATTTTTAATGCGGAAGCGTTTAAAGAATTAGCATCTGTATTATCTAACCAGGCTCCTTCGATGTCAAAATCAATTCGCCTAAAGTCATATAAATCAATGATTTTTTTATAACAATCAGCTAAGGATTCTGCATCAGTAGCACACGTCCATATAGGTGTATTTGCCTGACCTCCAAATGAAGCAGAGACATCTCCACCCATATCTCTTAACTGTTTAATTTCATCTAACTGAGGTACGCTACAAATATCGAAGAAGGTAGCCCATGTGGGTGTGCAGTTTGTTGCACTCGCTGCAACAATAAATCCTAATATATAATATAGTACGCCTGTTTCTTCAGCATTTGTAGCAATATTATAGTAGGGCCAATTGGTTGTGTCTACATAAGGAGCGAATACTTTGTCTGGCCACGGGAATACTCCTTTACCAACATCTTGGGTTATAGTGCAGGTTATATCTGTCATAAAACCTGGAGGGTATGGTTTTGTAACTAATTGTTTTTCATCTTGTTTTAATAATTCACTTATTTGCTTTGCAACGAGGTCTGGTCTTTCTATAATAAAAGTCCTAGATGTTATAAGAATACCCCTATTGTTTCTTGTGTTCAACCTTCTTAATTCAACATGATAAACACCTTCTTCTACAACCTGTATGAAATATCTTCTTTTATTCCTTCTATTTGTAAGCACTAGGTATTGTGCATTTTTAAATTTAAGGATTTTTTGTCTAATCCAACTGTATTTCTTCAGCAACTTTCTTATATTATCTGGTAATAGAAAATTTGTGAAATTTGAACAACATGACGACACTTTATCAACTCCTTTATATTTATAGGTACACGGGGATCTCTCCTAATTATTATATTTGTATTGGAGTACAAGTGTGATGGTATGTGGAAGTATAAGGGACAATAACTAGGAGTGATTTGTTATTAATATAGAAAAAGCAGAGAAAGAAACCCCTTCTATTGGCATGGCCTGTTTTTAATTTGAGAAATATGAAGGGATTTGTGGAAAAAAATAGAAGTAATGAATTGTAAATTATAACAAAGTAAGATGGAAGTTAAGCTTAAATAATTTTATATTTTCAATGTGATATGAAAACTGATATAAAGTTTTAAGTTTAGCCTAACCCTAGTTCTTCATTAAATATTATTTAGAAATAATTGTACATAAAAGGAGAATAAATATGAATATTGAAAAAGTCATTAAAAATAATGTAGAAAGATTTAATGGGTTCGCTGACGATTACGATAAATTCAGACCTGTGCCACCATCTATTATAGTTGAAACTTTAATTAATTATCTTGATAAGCCCCCATCATTAGTAGCGGATTTAGGATGTGGAACTGGGTTATCAACATATATTTGGAAGGATCGTTCAGATAAGGTCATAGGTATTGACCCTAATAGGGATATGTTAAACAAAGCAAAGGAGAAGTCCCATGAAGGTAGTAATTCAAAGAACGTTGAATTTCAACTAGGATATGGTAATGATACAGGACTTAAATCTAGTTCAGCGGATATTATTACTTGCTCATCTTCATTTCAATGGATGGAACCAAGTACTACAGTAAAAGAAGTATCGCGTGTATTATTAGACGAAGGTGTTTTTGCTATGTACTATCATAGTTCTCCGACAGTAGGTGATTGGGTAGTAGAAAAAGCTTATAATGATTTATTCAAAACGGTATACAGTATCTTGGATAATGGTATTAAGGAAGAAGAAAAGGTTAAGCTTTGGAGTAGGAAAGAATATATTGAGACTATAAAGGCATCAGAAAATTTTAGATTTATGAAAGAAATATTAGTTCATAACAAAGTACAAATGAATGCCGACGATTTGATAGGTTTTATTTTTAGTCAGGGAGCTTTACAAGAGGTTATAAAAAGAAATATAAAATCAACAGATAATGAAATTAATAAATTTATAGAGGTAGTTAGAAAAAGGATTGGAAACAAAGTTTTTGATGGGATTTACAGTTATAATATTATACTAAGTATTAAGTAAGAAAATTGATTAATCCTTAAACTAGCATTACTATATAGAGATTCTAGTCAAAACTTTAATTTATACACATTAAAAATCCCAAGAAACATCGGATATTTTGATATATATAAATTAAGATTTACTTGGAACTCTCTATAATTAGGAGATGAAAGCATGAAAGCTAGAGAGAGTCTGTTTAAATATAGTAAAATTTATGACCATAAAGGCAGTGAAGAGTTATTTATAGATGCTATGATTGAATCTATAGAGCATCATCGTCTTAATTGTGAATTCTATAATAAGCTATTAGCCAAGAGAAACTTTAGCCCAGATAGAATCAAGTCTATAGAAGACTTATTCGATATACCACCTATTCCAGCCCATTTTTTTAAATACCATAAGATACTAAGCATAGATGAATCTAAGGTAGAAGTCCATGCTACCTCATCGGGTACATTAGGACAAAAGAGTCAAATATTCTTGGATAAGAGTTCATTAGAACTGGGAACTAAGATGATAATTAAGTCGATGAGGTATCACAAACTCATCTCAATTATTCCGACTAATTATCTACTCCTAGGATATGAGCCAAGACCTGGAAATGAAATGGGAAATGTTAAGGTTCTTCATGGTATGATGCGCTTTGCACCGGCCAAAGAAAAGGCATATGCACTAAGATGGACAGGAGATAGCTATCAGATTGATTACTTTGGAATAATATCGGCACTTAAACGCTTTGAAAAACAAAGGCTGCCAGTAAGGATTTTAGGATTTCCATCTTATTTATACATGATGCTGAAAATGCTTAAAAGCCTAAATATAAAACCTCTAAGATTAAATAAAAAATCTGTAATTCTTACGGGTGGGGGTTGGAAGAAATATAACGATAGTAAAATTAGTAAGCCAGAGCTCTATAAAATGGTAGAAGAGCTACTTGGCATAAAGGTTGAGAATTGTAGAGACTTTTTTAGTGCCGTTGAACATAGTGTTGCCTACCCAGAATGTAAAAATCATCATATGCATGTTCCAATATGGAGTAGAGTTGTAATACGTGATGTAAAAACATTAGAGCCCCTTGGATATGAGAGTCCGGGTTTCTTAAACTTTATAAGCCCATTGGTATCATCTATGCCTATTTCCTCGACTATCATGGGGGATATGGCAGTCCTAAGAGATGGAAAGAATTGTGGCTGCGGAGTCACAACTCCTTACTTTGAAATCCTAGGAAGAGCTGGAACTAGTAAGTCAAAGTCCTGCGCTATTACCGCTACAGAGCTGATGGGAGGGGTAGGTCATGAATAATATCTTTAGAGGCGAATTGATCTCGAAAGAAGAGTTGGATAACCGTATAGAGGAACTCGGGGAGATACTAAAAAATGATTTAATTTTAGAATTAGATACTCATATAGTTATTGATGCAGTAGATAAGCTAGTGGCTGGAATGAATCCCTTAGTTCTAGAAGGCTTATTGGTAGGTAGTGGCATGACAAATTGGAAGGCCAAGGATTTTATACAGACGACAATGGAGGGACTGAGTAGAGAATCACTTACTAAAAAGGTCCATAGAGAGCTTGGAGAGAAACCCTTCGTATGGAGTAAGGTTGAAGAAGGCATTGAGGAAAAGGATCAGCCCTTTGGAGTGTTAATGCATATAGGAGCAGGAAATGAGATCGGATTATCGGTACTCAGTATTATTGAGGGACTTTTATCTGGGAATATAAATATATTGAAACTACCCTCCTATGAAGGAGGAATATCTGTATCACTGCTAAAGCAGTTAGTTGACATAGAACCTCGACTTAAACCATACATTTATGTATTCGATATAGCTTCCCATGAAAAAGAACTTCTTAAAGAAATTGCAAATCTCGTGGATGCCATAGTAGTTTGGGGTTCTGACGAAGCAATAGCAGGAGTTAGGCAATTAGCACCTCCATCCACCTCCCTAATAGAATGGGGCCATCGAATAAGCTTTGCATATTTTACACAAAATGAATCCCTAAAAGATGATTTAAAAGGACTTTCCCTAGATATATGTTTAAGTGAACAACAGTATTGTAGCTCACCTCAATGTGTGTTCTATGAAACCGACAATAATGACGAGCTAGAGGATTTTGCACATAAGCTTGCAAGAGAGATTGAAGAAACATCGAAAAAGTACCCGGCAAAGCAAAAGCCAATAAATACGGAAGCAGAGATTACATGGACACGTGAGCTTATTAAAATGGAAGAAATTCTAGGACAAAAGAGATTAATAAATAATGAGGAGACAAACTATAGTGTTATGGTTGATTATAAGCCTCGCTTGAAAGCATCTCCGCTTTACCGCAATATATGGGTAATGCCAATAAAGCGTGAAAATCTAATGAACATTTTAAGAAGCCATAGTGGATACTTACAAACAGTAGGTCTTAGCTGTGACAAGGAAGAGGCTTTAGAGATAACTCGTATTTTATATGGGGCAGGAGTTAATCGAATAAATCCTTGTGGCAAAATGTCAACGACCTATATCGGAGAACCCCACGATGGATTTTGGACTCTCAGAAAATATGTACGAAGAGTTAGCAGAAGGACAAAATGATGCTGAGAGAAAAAATATTTTGAGAAGCATCACAACGGCTAGGGGATATTTTGTTTGCCACGTCAATTGAAAGACAAAGTGATTAATTATGAGAAAACAGGCCATTTGGCCTGTTTTTTATTTCAGAGATTTA
Organism: Wukongibacter baidiensis; assembly: GCF_050888315.1. Taxonomy (NCBI): domain Bacteria; kingdom Bacillati; phylum Bacillota; class Clostridia; order Peptostreptococcales; family Caminicellaceae; genus Wukongibacter; species Wukongibacter baidiensis. The sequence continues at coordinate 3,045,726 of NZ_CP138202.1, read as the reverse complement.
GAAAAAAGGTATATGTAAAAAAATGGAGAAATATAAAGAAATGAGACTGAATTTTATAAACCTTGGTTTATTAATACCGAGAGAAATCAACACTACAAACACGTTAATAACGTTAAGATGTAATAGATTCAATCAAAATTAGTAAGGGAGTTATGGATAATAAAATGGAGACACTAAAGATACGAATGAGGAATTTAAAAGATAGAAGACTATTGGAAATTATCAATATAGATTATGACGAATATACAGAAGAGGCACTTGAAGTAGCTAGAGAAGAACTGGCTAATAGAGGCATAAAAAACTTTCTAGTTTCAGATAGAAATAAACTAGGGAATGTAGATAATCCTAAATACATTACATTTAGAGACTTGATTTTGCAAACTAGATTTAAAGAAGTGTTGAAAAATATTATAAGGATGTATCCCAGAGACAAGTCTCTAAATGAGAATTATGAAAAAACTTTTAATGAATTAATACAGACTGATAGTTCAAATATTGATAGTACGTGTATATTTGTAGAGGAAAGGGAAAATATATATGATCCACTAGTCAAAGATTGGGAAGTATTTGGACAAGATGTTATAAGCAAAGAAAAGTTTGAAATAGATTATTTAGAATGGAAAGACTGGTTATCTTGCCTAATAGATACAGATCAAGTAATGATGATTGGTAAAGAATGTTATGTAGCCCATTGTATATATTGTATGACTAAAAATGGGTTCTCCCAGGAAGATGTCAATAAGAACTTTAATAATTTGAAGGTAAAACAAGTAGGGGATGAGCTAATATTAGACAATAAGGTAGTTACAGTAGAGCAATATCAAGAAACGCATCCTTGGATACGATTTTGGGCTAGATCAATTGATTATATAGTAATAGGAATTGTTTTAAGTTTTGTTTGGACATTAGTTCCTGCTCATCTTGGTAGAGCAATATATTCAATTCAAAATATAATCTATATAACTCCATTTGTATGGATTTTTATTGAGACGGTTTTAATATCTAAAACTGGAACGACAATAGGTAAATGGATTCTTAATATTAAAATAAGAGATAGTAAAGGTGAACTATTGTCATATAAAGAATCGTTTTATCGAAGTTCCTTAGTTTGGATTAGTGGACTTGGATTTGGAATTCATTTAGTACAAATTCTCACACAGATACATGCTTATTTTAAACTTCAGAAGAGCAAAACGACCATGTGGGATGAGAAAGTTAATTCTCAAATCATATATGGACAAATAGGTGTTTGGAGAGTTTTAATTGCAGTTTGTATTTTAGCAGTCATACCTTTAGTTCAGAGCCTAAGCAATTTCTATTAGTGAATAAGTCAAGGGGATGCCTTGTTTGCCACACAAATTCGAAAGCAAATAAAATATAGCCATAGAGTTGAATTTTACCAGTAGAGTTCTTAATATAAAATTATGAAGACCTGATCCTCTGATATTCTTAGGACATCGTAGCAAATCAACAACAATGATATATACTCATATATTCACTAAGTATTTAAGTAATATTCAAAGTGCATTAGATAGGTGATAGATAAATCATATGTTGAAGATTGGATAATAATAACTGATTAAACAAATGTACAAAAATGATAAAATTAAATTAATGGACAACTAGATAGATTGTCTATTAATCACATAACGTAATATTCCTAATATCGTTCAAGAAAAGAGCTCGAATGGTATCGGTAATGTTAAAAGCTATGCGCAATTAATTTGGAGGCGGACCATGCAGAAAGATGAAAACTTAGATTATTATTTATGTCCTAAATGTGCTAATGGAGATTATATTGATATAACAGCACCTGAAATTTTTATTATTTGTGATAGATGCGGATATAGAGATTCTTATGTTAGATGCAATAACTGTAGTGTAGAAGGGTCATTTGTTAAAAATATTACCCATAAACCTCATCAATGGGTTTGCGATTATTGTAACACTAATAATAAATTGAATAATAATTTTTATAAAAATTCAGTTAGAATACCTGATTTACAAAAAATGAAGAAAAGAAATGTGGAAAAGAATAAAAAGATCAATTCTTATAAAAGTACTTTAATATATCTAGTATTGTACTGTATATCATTTATTACTGTTCCACTTGATGATAGCGTTAACTTCAATATATGGACACCTATTCAATTATTAGGTTTTACATCCTGTGTTTTTATAGCAGGTTATTTGGGATTGAAATTAAATTCATTTAGGTTTAGTGAAAATACTAGATTAAGGACTTTTTCTGAAAGATTAAATGTATCAAAAAGGATTATAATAATTCATATATGTATTATTTTTGTTTCAATAGGAATTGTACCTCTCACTACGGAAACTATTTCTGATAGTGGTCTTCAAATAGAACCAGTTGATTCTGAGTTAATTGAAGCAATAGAAAAAGAATTTAGTAGAACAGATATTTCTAAGATAGTACAAGTAGGTGATAGGTATCTAGTTTATTTTTCAGATGAAAGTATGGAAGTATTTGAGTCTACTAGTAAATAGCAGCTAATTCCAATAACCATAAATTAACAGACATTCTTTTAAGGTTATATGTTATGATTGACTATAGTTTTGATGTTTTTGAAAAAGCTATCAGTATGGTAGCGTATAAAAAAAGATACTATTTTAAAAGAGAACTTAATAAATATTTAATAAGTCATCTGGGAATATAGACATTATCTTGTTATCCTAGATGACTTATTTTATTAAGAGAGGTTCATTAAATTAGTGCAAGAGCATACAGGTAAGAGAGCAGCTAAATTAGTATCACTTGTATTGAGAAACGTTAGATTACCATGAAAGCTAGTCTAATGAATAAATTCTATGATAGCGTAAAAATTAGTTTTATTAATATACAGGGGAGAGTGCTGCTATGAGCTACAATTTCAAGAATTTAGTATTTGAAGGCGGTGGAGCTAAAGGTATTGCATACATTGGGGTTCTGGAGGTTTTAGAAGAAAAAGGCATATTAGAAAACATTATACGTGCAGGTGGCGCTTCTGCCGGTTCTATAAATGCTCTTTTGTTAGGATTGGGTTATTCGGTAAAAGAGATACGAGAGATCACCAAAAAAGGACTTGATTTTGAAAAAATACTTGACGATGAGTGGGGATTCATTAGAGATACACATCGTCTCATTACACAATATGGATGGCATAAAGGTGAATATCTTAAAAAATGGATATCAAAATTGATTAAATACAAAACAGGAAAAGATGATATAACCTTTGAAGAGCATGAGCATATGCAGATTGGTCCTCAACTTCATTTTGTTGGGACAAATCTTTCAACGGGCTTTAGTAATATTTTTTCCTGTAAAACCACTCCCGAAATGTCTATTTCTGATGCAGTAAGGATATCCATGTCTATTCCTTTGATTTTTACTGCTGTAAAATTAGATGAAGAAGACTGTCCTCACAAAAATATTTATGTAGACGGAGGAGTATTAAATAATTATCCAATTAGACTTTTTGATTCTATAGAATATGTTGATGAAGATTATTATATCCCACTTCACTACGAGAAAATAAATCTAGAAGAAGGTAAAACAGCTATAAATTATGTATGTAATAAAGAAACTCTTGGTTTTAGGCTAGATTCTAAGGATAAAATCGATGTTTATATGAGAAATAAGAACCCTAGATATCGTAAGATTAAGAACTTCTTTTCTTATACGTATGCGCTGATAAATACAATAATAGAAGGACAACAAGACCATCATTTAAACAGTTCGGATTGGAAAAGAACCATTTATATTGATACTCTAGGAGTCAAGACAATCGACTTCAATATAAGCGAGGAAAAAAAGGAAGAACTCATAAAATCTGGTAGAGATTCTACCGAGCTGTATCTTAGCCAGTATACTTCTCTAAAAGGCTGATTCTGCTTATAGAAATTTTTAAACTTTAAAGAAGGTGACAGAGGGAGAGCCCCTGTCCCTTTGTCTGTGGAACAGAATATTTGACCAGTTAAAATAACTTAGCTATAATAGAACTAGAACAAATGTTCGAAGAAAGAAATAAAAGCAATGGCTTACGGAAAGTTTTGTGAATGAACAACTTTTTACAAGGAGGATACAATGGCAAAAAAACGAGTTGAATATAAAAAGATGTATTATGGATTTCCTGTAATACTTATCTCATTTTATAATGATAATAATGTGCCAAATGTGACTACGCTTTCATCGTCATTTTCTCTAGGAGATATGATTGTATTAGGATTTGGAAAGAACAGCTATGCAGGGAATCAGATTAAAAAGGGTGTAGACTTTATTGTGAATCTACCCGATCGCTCATTGATGCGTGAAATTGATATTTGTGGAGCTCATTCAGGACATAAAGATAATAAAATTGAGTTGAGCAGAATGACTTATACAAAATCTGAAATTGTTGATGCACCAATAATAGAAGACTGTCCAATTGCTTTAGAATGTACACCAGTTGAAATTATTGAGAATGATCACTTCCAAAGCTATATAACTATATTTGCTAAAGTTAAAGGACGTATGGTTTGTGATGATCTGCTAGATGATAATAAGAATCTTGCTTACAACAAGATTGATGTGGTTGAATATTTAGGCGATGATAATTTAAGGGTATACAGGTATTTAGATAAAGTTAAGTCAGACGATTCTAGAAGTTTTCTTAGAAAATAATTACTATAGAAGATGGGGATATCTCTTATAACAATGATCAAAATTCAATATATGTGGAATTAGTGACTATCTTTTACTTAAGCTTTACTCACATAAAAACCCCTGATCAAGACTTTCTAAGTCTTGATTAGGGGTATATTAAATCCTAAGCATATTATTTATTATCTTTGTTCTTCAAATTTTCTAAGTAGTTTTACAAACAACTCAGGAATTTTAGCTATATTTTCAGGTGTTTCAACAAAAGAAATTCTAAATTGTGTGCTGCCTGGATTAGTTTCACCAGCTTCGATGTCGTAGAATCCGTTCATAGGTGCTACTAGTAGAGTAGTTTCAACACCATCAATATCAACTGAACCTTCGCCTGCACAGTATAATACAAAGTCAATTGCGTCAAAACCAGGTTTTACAACATTTCTAACATCTATAACTGTGTAAATAGATGCATCTGGACTAGAAACAATAAGACCAGGCTCTTGTTCTTTTAATCCGTTATAAACCTTTAGGATTTTCTCCTTATAGTATCCTCTGATTTCTTCGCACCATCCGATGATTCCTTCTTTACTTTCGTGAGCTAAGGCACCAAAGATATACTGACCGATAGCATTTGCGCAAAGATTAGCTGTATATTCAGCTACTGAACGGTTGTTGAATTCAGGGCTATCTGTAATTAATCCACCAATTCTTAAACCACACGCATTCCATACCTTAGAAGCAGTCTCAATACTAATTCTTCTACCTTCAATTCCTGGAACGTCTGCATCAGTTACACCCCAGATACTTACAAGTGGCTTGTCTGCATCATAGTAAAGTTCACGGTATGCTTCATCACTTACCATCCACATATTATACTTCACGCAAAGCTTTGCTAATTCTTTCATAGCATCATAATCATATAACTGACCAGTTGGGTTATCATATGGGATTACTAATAATGCTCCTGGCTTATGCTCCTTAATTACTTCTTCAATCTTATCAAACTCTGGAAGAGTGAATTTTCCGTTTTCATCTAATTGACGCTTTACAGTAACAGTCTTTCTTCCAGTTCTTTGAGCAAATGAAATATAATTTGTATATGCTGGATCAATCATAAGTAAAGGACTTTCATCAGTCCCAGCTGGACCACAAGCACCAATTAGTAATAATTCCATTGCTGCTGATCCACCATCTGTAACCTGAACGTGAAGCTTACTTGTATCAAAACCTTCACACTCTAAAATGTTTCTGAAGGCATCTTGGCATTCCTGCGTTCCAGCAGTTGTCGTATACCTAATAACACCCTTAGCAAATGGACTATCCGGTGCATTTAGTGCAAACATCCTCTTTTGCATTGCAGTGTTTGCAGGCAGGGAAACGTTTCCAATACCTACATTGATAACGGCTTCTGGCTTTACTTTTCGTTCTTCGTACTTCATTTGTGCAAGACGAACTGCCGATGGTTTTCTAGACTCAAAGTGAGCAGATAGAATAGGTTTATTCATGCTAAGTCTCCTTTTCATTAAATATAGTTCCTTACATTTTTCATTCTAACATAATATTGTATAATTTTCACTCTTCTTTTAATGAATATGTTATTTATATTAATAAAATGGTTATATTTATTCTTTTTTCTGGTGTCGGGAATAGTTTTTGTGATATTTTTTATTTTATTCTTTAACCTGGATTATTTGTTTGATCTATGAACTATAAGTAAAAATTTTTACAGAATGTAAAAAAAACTTTACTAAAATTAAAAATGTACATTGATGATTAAAATAATATAATAAAACAAATCATCTGATTTTTCAATCTATTATAGCGGTTTAAGCGTAACCCTATAGGATGTGGCATACAAATTGCTAATTAAAGTATGTGTGAAAAATAAATTATAAAGTTATAGGAGGAAAAAGAATGTTTAAAACTATTATAGTAAGAAAACCAGCAAGTACAGTTGTAAACGGTCAAACAACATCGGATTTAGGAATTCCAGATTATGAAAAGGCTAAGGTGCAGCACAATGAGTATATTGAAGTATTAAAGACCTGTGATGTAGAGGTTAAGATTCTAGAAGCAGATGAAAGATATCCTGATAGCTGTTTCGTAGAGGACCCGGCGGTAGTAACAGAGGACTTTGCAATAATAACTAATCCAGGTGTTGATACTAGAAATGGTGAAAAGTATATAATGGAAGAAGGATTGAAGGATTGTTTTGACAAATTTGAATACATTACTGATGGAACCCTAGAAGGTGGAGATGTTATGCAAATAGATAAACATTTCTATATAGGTCTATCTAAAAGAACAAACAAAAAAGGTGCAGAGGAGTTTATATCTATAGTCGAAAAATATGGGTATACTGGTGAGGTTGTACAGCTTATAGAGATGTTCCACTTAAAAACAGGAGTTAACTATATAGGAGATAACACTGTTTTAGTTTCTGGAGAGTTTATAGAAGATAAGAGATTTGATAAATTTGAAAAAATTATTATAAATGATGATGAAATGTATGCGGCTAATTGCATAAGAGTTAACGACTATCTAGTTATGCCAGCAGATTTTCCAAAAACAAAAAAGCAGTTGTTAGATGCAGGATTTAAGATTAAGGAAGTCCATATGTCAGAATTTCAGAAAATTGATGGGGGCTTAAGTTGTTTATCGCTAAGATTTTAGTTGAAAAGATTTTAATTTGAAGACCAAATATCTTGCAAAGAAACATCGATATTTCAAGTTATTTTCCCTATATGTCTAATGATGATCGACTTATAATAAGTAGTTTTTACTTATAATCTAAATGATCTTATGAGGCGTTTATGCTTTTCAAAATAGGAAAAGCATAAACGTATATATACTTTACCAATCATACTGACTGAGTTATCCATTCTAGAATATATAGCAAATTCAAAATTTATAACAGTTATTTTTACAAGAAGTTCTTTGTTACCTATCTTAACGAATCAGTCTATAACCAAAACTGTATGAAAGCATAAATTTTGTAAGTTGATAGCCCTAAATTCCAAGTCAAAGAGAGTAGTCTATTTTTTTTAAAGCAATTATTGAATAACTAAAAAACTATTTCGTAAGATAACTTTTTTATATCTTAAAAAGGAGTGTATGAACTTATGGCGTTGATAGAAAAAATAGTATGGGATATATTATGGGGGTTACCATTAATCCTTCTAATTTTAGCTGTAGGTATTTTCTTTACCGTTATAACTGGATTTTTTCAATTCAGATACTTTGGATATGCTATGAAGCAGGCATATAAAAAGTTCTTTAAAAGTAATGATACTGAAAAAGATTCCGGTGCTATTTCTCCGTTTGAAGCACTGAGTATAGCCATCGGTGCAACAGTAGGAGTAGGGAATATAGGTGGTGTAGCATCGGCTATAGCAATAGGAGGACCAGGAGCAGTATTCTGGTTATGGGTTGCAGGTCTATTAGGTCAAATAATCAAGGTGGTTGAAATTTCTTTAGCAGTGCACTATCGTACAAAGGACGAAGACGGAAAGACCTTCGGTGGACCTACCTATTATATGAGAAAGGGTCTAGGTGAAGAAAAAAATTTCAAACTCTTATCTAAAGTTCTAGCCTTCATATTTATCTTTGGATTTGGTGTAGGCTTCTTCATAACAATGCAAAACTATACTGTATCAGAGGCTGTATCAAGTACATTTGACATGAGTATGGTAACTGTAAGTGTTGTTTACACCATTTTACTTTATTTAATGATCAGTGGTGGATTGTCATCCCTAGGTAGAATTGCTGCAAAGCTTGTACCATTTATGTGCGCATTTTATATTCTTGGTGGTATTTTTATTATACTTAAGAACATTTCTCACCTTCCAGGAACTTTAGGACTGATTTTTAATAGTGCATTTAGTGGAACCGCAGCTCTAGGTGGATTTGCTGGAGCGGCCTTTACACAGGTAATCAAAGTTGGGATGTCACGGGCAGTTTTCAGTAATGAAGCAGGCTGGGGATCTTCTCCAATGATTCATGCCTCAGCAAAAACTGATCATCCAGTACGCCAAGGGCTTCTTGGAATATTTGAGGTGTTTATAGATACAATAGTGATATGTAGTATTACATCCTTAGCAATTGTTATAACAGGAGAATGGTCATCTGGAGTATCAGGAGCAGCTCTTACCCTTAGTGCATTTGAACATGGATTAGGCTCTTTAGGTAGAATTATTTTAACTATAGGGATTCTACTCTTTGGAGTAACTACTTCTTCAGGACTTTATGCTCAGATAGAAGTTTTATTAAGATATATACTTGGTAATAACAGCAAGAGTACAGATAAGATACTTACATTCTATAAATGGGCTTATCCTATTCCAGGACTTGCACTTGTAATTTTTGCAGTGATGAAGGAATTACCGGGCACTAGCGTATGGCTCTTTGCAGACATGTCTACAGCATTGCCTATTTTTGCAAATATATTAGCACTTCTTATCCTGAGCCCTAAGTTCTTGACCCTATTGAAGGACTATAAAGCAAGGTATATGGGTATTGGAAAAGTTGATCCGAACTTTAAAGTATTTTATGATGAGGGAAAAGAAGATATTGCCTAATAAATTAAGGTTTTTTAAAGTAAAGCTTTGATTAAAAAGGCTTCTAGGAGATAATAATCTCGTAGAAGTCTTTTTGCTTTTAAGTGAAAAACAAATAAAAGGTGTGGCATAGTAATTACTATTGATTAAAAACCTAGTCTTTTTTCAAACTGTTCATTATAAATGAATTTGCTCCATGAATAATATGTAAAATACTAGTTGTACCAACTCAAAAGGAACTTTTTAGCACTAGTTTTAAGATAATAAAGGTTGATGATATAATAGAAATAGTGTTATATAGCAACAATACTAAGATATTTACTTTGAAAATGGACATTCTATTTCCGGTTGAAGAGGAAATATAGAAAGACTCACTTTTTACAACCAGGAAACACAACTGAAAAAGAGGTGTTAGAATGATAAGAAAGTATATTGAACAATTATTAGATGTATATAATTATATTGATGGAATATTTTTTACAGATATGACTGGTAGAGTTGAATACTATCATGACTATAGGCTGGATATCAATGATTTTACGGAAGATGAAGTTTTAGGAAAACATATATTAGAGATCTATCCTGAACTATCTGAAGACGAGAGTACAATTTTAAAGGTAATAAAAACAGGTGAACCAATTTTTAATCAACGTCAGAGACTTACAACTCTCAATGGAAAAACTGTAGAGGTGGTTTCCACTACATTACCTATTAAAATGAAAGATAAGATTATTGGCATTGCAGATGTTTCAAAGTATGTAGGTTCTTCAAAACAGGATAAAAGTCTTAAAATAGAATATAAAAAAAATACTTCCAAAGAAAACCTGTTCACAATTGATGATATAGTGGCAAAAAGCAATAATATGAAATCTTTAAAAAATAAAATTTTAAAGGTGGCAAATACAGATTCATCTGTTTTAATATATGGAGAAACGGGGACAGGCAAGGAGTTAGTAGCACAGGCTCTACACTATCATAGTAAGAGAAAGAATAATGCATTTATGTCACAAAACTGTGCAGCAATACCGTCTGCACTTTTAGAGAGTATTTTTTTCGGAACAGTTAAAGGCAGCTATACAGGTGCGGAAAATAGTACGGGTATATTTGAACTAGCTGATAAAGGAACGATATTTTTGGATGAAATCAATTCAATGGATATTAATATTCAATCCAAAATTCTAAAGGTTATAGAGGAAAAAAGGTTTAAAAAGGTTGGGGGAACTAAATTTATAAATACAGATATACGAGTAATATCTGCTATTAATGAAAATCCAATGAAATGTATTGAAGAAAAAACTTTGAGAGCAGATCTTTTTTACAGGTTAGGTGTAGTGCAGTTTAATATACCTCCACTACGAGAAAGAAAAGATGATATCGAAGTGTTAATAGATTATTTTGTGGACCAGTTTAATAAAAAAATGAATAAAAATATTATAGGCGTTGACGATGATGTAAAGAGATTATTTTGCAAACATTTATGGTATGGAAATGTTAGAGAATTAAAAAATATTATAGAGGGAGCATTTAATATTACATCGTCAAAAATAATAGAAAAACACGATTTACCGGAATATATATTTGATAATTATCAAAGAGAAAATGATATAAATAAGGTGGATTTCTATAATGATATGCAACTTTCATTAAAAGAAAAATTGGATTTATTTGAAAAAAATTTAATTAAGGATTCCATTAAAAATAATCGAAACTTGTCTGAGGCAGCCAAATATTTAAAAATTTCACGACAAACTTTAAATTATAAGATTAATAAATATAATTTATAAGGCAAGTGGATGTTTGGTTTGCAATGGCAAGTAAAAGTGGCTAGGGTTGGTAGATTGAATTGTTAATATGCTATTTTTAGTAATGATAAGCAATCACAAGATATTATAGGGGCGAGATTATGGTGAGTCATAATAATGAAAAAGTGCAGAATGAAATAATAAATTTAGTGGCTATCATGAAAAAAAGGTGACAGTTCGGGGTGAACTGTCACCTTTGAATCACTTATATTTATAACGCGACATCGCCGATAACGCTAGTTAATACACAATCACAATCTCTACATAAGGGATTAAGATTTCTATTTGTTACCATATTTCTACGAACGTTGTAATATTGCTGACCATTCCATACATCAATCAATTTGTCCTTTGTTAAATCTCCCAAGGTTACTTTACCTGTAGCATCATTACAGCATAAACTGATCTTTCCATCAGGCCTAACAACCATTTGCTCAAAGGGATAAATACATGCGGATTTCAGTCTAAAACTATTTTTTGATCGATTCTCAGCTTGTCCGCTTCGATTTAAAAGTACTTCATTTTCTTTTCTCAAATATATATGAACCTTATTCCTATATGACTTCGTTAAAGCGTACTCATATACTTTACTAACGGATTTATTTAATACTAAATCATCATTATAATTATCGATAATGAGCGAATCAAGATATTTCATAAGCCTTTCAAATTTCTCTATGGTCAAGAGCTTACCATTTGTAAAAAGATATAGGGAAGCCCCCGGTAAATTATCCCTAGCAATTTGTAAAAAATCAAATATTCTCTTATCCAACAAAGGCTCATTGTTTGAGTAAAGCCCTATACTTCCAGAATAGTTAATATCCTTTAGCTGCTGAATAATTAAATTGAAAAGGTCTTCATTCATTAATTTAAATGGTCGTGGATCAATGTCTTTATTTACTGGACAAAATGAACAAGCACCATTGCATCTATTAATAGTCTCTATCTCTATAGTTTTAAAAAGAGGAAATGAGTCCTGAGATAAATATCCCTTAGTTTTTCTTCTACTTTTCCTGAGCATAAGCTTATCATATAGGTAGATACTTCCAGGTAAAATAACTTCCTCTAATTGTTTAGGATATTTTCTTTCTAAGGAAGATTTTAACCTTCCTATAGGTCTATTATAATAATTTTTTATCATGTTAACTGCCTCTTCTCTAATGATTTAAATTGTTTTAGTTATAAAATTTTTTTCTGTTTTAGCTGATAACGATATATCATATATCCAATGATATTAGTTAAAGCAAATACCATAACCCAAAAGCCTTTGTCATCGTTAAGATAAACATCCAAAGCTCCCCAGACTGCGAACAGAGCCCAGTAAATTGCTAAGAATATTTCTGCAAGGGCTAGGAAATTAAAATCTAAATTCCTCAGACTCAATGTTACATTATAATTTAAGTCGGATAGATCGAAGTCGCTATTGTTGCTGTAATGTTCATCCTTAAAAATAAAGAAGCTTTCTTTTCCTATATCATCCTTCCAATAGGTCTCTGATTGTGGAGTAGGATATCTATATAAAAGCTGATAGGATAAAGTGTCATCTTGAGTTTCTAGAATACTTATTGAATATATAGCTATATTATTATCTACGAGACTATTAACTTTTTCCTTAAACTTACTACTGCTTATATCATCTATATTTTCAATTTCATTCTTAAGAGTCTCAAAGGTATTATCAGCCTTTGATGGAACAATAAGAAAATTCCATGTAAAGAAAGTAGTAAATAATATAGCACATATTATGCCCATTGAAACAGTTATTTTTAAAAGGGCTTTACTAAATATGCTCCTTAGGTTATAAAGCTTGCGTAGATCATGCTTTAAGTAATCAATATGACCAAACTTTGAAAATGCAAGTGATAGTGCATCGGATTCAGAATACCCTTCATCCAATAGATCAGTAAGACTACATAGTAGATTAGATTTCATTTCTTCTTCAAATTCGCTAATTTCTATATCATTAGCATCTATGTTGCGAGATAGTTTTTTTACGAAGCTATCAATTTCTTTAATAATGTGTGGTTGTAATTCCCTATTAGACATTGCTATTTACACCTCCAAAAACTTATCTATAACTTCTTTAAAGAAAAGCCACTCTTCTTTTTTGTTGTTCAAAAAATCTATGCCTAAATCGGTTATTTCATAGTATTTCCTTCTACCTCCTCCTGAGGTTTCATTGGCCCAAAAGGATTTAAGGTAGCCACTTTTTTCTAATCTTTTCAGAGAGAGATACAATGAGCCCTCTTTAATTTCAAAAGAATCATTACTTATTTTTAGAATTTCTTTTGAAAGCTCATATCCATACATAGCCTTTTTCCTAAGACGACTTACTAAAATAATATCAATATACCCCTTAAGAATTTCTTTGTTAATCTCCAAATTCTGTCCTCCCTTCAACCTTCTTTAGAAGTTGTTATTTTATGATAGTAATTGTTATCAAGCTCTTTTATTATAAGAAGGTTCTTTCATATATGAATATATGTTTTACATGACCAGTACTTTTCATGTGTATTTCCGTTTACCTTTGATATTTTGAGTTAGGTAATTCAGACATATATTTTATATGTTATTAATTAACTATTCATCATAGAGTACTATATGTTATATAGTACTCTATGTTATTATCTATGTCAACTTACATTTTATAGAAATAGAATGATTTATGACAAAGATTATTTGTTGTAGATAGAGTTTTATCTATCTGATAAACAAAGGTGGGTTTATCTACAAGAAGATACGAAAAGTGAGTATTTTTAAGGAAGAATAAAGAGAAGATATTATTTTTTTGATTTGTAAAAAAATGTTTGAATTAAACAAATATTCCAAAAATATATTGACAAACATGAAAAATGTGATATAATTTATAAAAAATTACTTTATTGTAAAAATATGAAATAAAATATTTATCGATATGAAAATAATACTTTGAAAAAATGTTTTTACAAACTATCCGTGACTCGTAATTAGCAATGCACCTCTGTAAACCATTCTAAGTAAACTGCTACCATAGGTGATATCATCACAAGCTCATTCACAATGATTCCATTAAAGATCTTAATTTACATATATCCTAAACTCACAGAAGCTTAGAAGCTTTGTATTTGCATGAATTAAGTTTTATTAGGGGGTTTTCTATAGACCTTTTAGGAATCCCTAAGCAATGTTTTTTAAGTTTAATTTTTCCTTGATTAAATATGTCAATATGATAACTGTGATTATAAACTAATCGTCATAAGTTTAAAAAGTACTTATGTAAACATTGATTATACTCGCTATATCTATCTCTGCTATGAAGCATGATAAGAGAGGAAGTGATGAAAAAAGTTTATGGTTTGTATCGGGTAGTTAGAGTATAGCTCTATAACGAATATAATATAAAAACTAACTAAAGAGGAGTGGAAACTATGAAAAAGAAAAGAAGATCCATTAAGAGAATTTTGCTATCCTTTATGATCATTTGTTTGACATTAAATGTAGTACCTATGAATTTAGCTTATGGAGCTTCACTACCACCTGAGTCTCCACCAATGTTGAACCCTACGGAAAGTGAAGAAACCCCAAATGTATTATCTATGAGTTCAGCTACTGGAGCTTCATTATCTGAGTATCCACCAGTGTTATATCCCTTCAGCCCTACGGAAAGTCAAGAAATCCTTAAATCAAAGATTATTAATTCACAAGAGTTTATTTTTAAACATGCTCTGCTTGCTCATTACTTAGGATTTGGATGGTGCGGAGGTACTGCAAGTCCATATGTCGGAAATGATTTTGAGTTTAGAAAAGAAGGCGATAATTACGTATTACAAGCCCGTTATAATAGTAGTGATCCCCATGCAGGTGGTTACTGGGCAGATAAGCGATTAAAAATGACAGTGTCAAATGTAAAATTCTATTTTGCTCCTGAAACAGTAAAGCAGGGAGAAGAGAAAATAACGGAGCTAGAACCTCTTGCAGCTCAAACCTTTAAGATTGTTAATAGAGGAGATACTGAAGATACAGCAAATACTAAAATTGCATATACAGCAAGCAAGTCAGTATCAAAATCTAGCAATTATAAATTTGGACAATCGTTAGGGACAAAAACAACTGTAGGAGTAAATGTACTGTTTTTCAAGGGTGAAAAAGAAATATCGTATAACTTCAATGCAGAGCAATCTTGGTCAGACACAACTACAACAGTTGAGAGTACTAATCTAGAAGCATCCTATACTGGAAAAATACCTCCTAAGAGTAAAAGAATAATTAAATTAATGAGTTATAGGACTAAATCTGACATACCTTATACGGCTAACATCTACATGGACTATGATATCACATTTTCTGGTTTCTTAAGATGGGGTGGTAATGCAAGAACAGATCATCCAAAAAACAGACCATTTGTCGACGTTACCTTTGGAAATGGGGATTTAACCGCTCAAGAAGAAATTGAAGACATGTATAATCACCGTAGTATTCCTGGTTATTCACAATGGGACTGGAATTGGATGGATCAGCAGTTTGGAGCAAACAATGTAAACTGGGTTGTATCAAACATATGTAACAGACCTATGGGAGCTACTATGACAGGTAAATTTACTTGTGTAGATGGTTCTCGTGTTGAAGTAGTTGCAGGAGAAGCAATACCACTAACTCCAGAAGAATTAACAGGAGCTGCAAGAGCTGCTTCCGGTGGTCCAATACGAGGTGCCACAATAGAGGATGTACACCTAAACTATATTCCAGAAGTAAATGTTGATAAGACCACAGTAGAAACAGGGGCCGGAACAACAGAATTCTAATTACTAGTGACTTTTTAATTAGATTATTAAAAAAATAAATATTAATATAGTATAATACTTTATAACTTAATTAAATATCATTTAGTAGTATGAAAGGTGGTGAACTCAATATGAGGTTTATTCGAGATAACTGCTCGGTGCAGTAAAATCTGATAGCAGATTGCATCGAGAAAGAAATGTGCTATCAGGTAGCTGCACCATTATATTTTTTACTAAAAAATATTAAAGGAGTGGCTATTATGGATTACAATGCTTTAAAACAAAGATGGTTATTAGAAGAAAATAGAGAGTTTAGAGGATGGGATTTTTCACATTTAGATGGCCGATTGAAAGAGGAGAAACTCCCTTGGGATTACAGAAGCATTATTTGTAAGTACTTAAATAAAGATAAATTGTTACTAGATATGGGAACCGGTGGAGGTGAATTTTTACTTTCACTACAACATACTTATACTAACACTTCAGTTACAGAGGGATGGAAGCCTAATTTAAAACTTTGTAAAGAAACCCTTGAACCATTAGGTATAACTGTGCAACAGGTTTTTAATGATAATAAATTACCCTTTGATGACGATACATTTGATATAGTTATCAATAGACATGAAGAATATAATGCTAAAGAAGTTAAACGTATTCTAAAAGATGATGGTATATTTATTACTCAACAAGTGGGCGGGAAAAACAATGAGAAATTATCAAAGTTTCTGATTACTAATTTTGAATCAGATGTTCTTGCTTTTGAACTCAATAAGGAAGTAAGTAAATTTAAAAACCTTGATTTTACCATTCTTTACGAAAATGAATACTTTCCTAGCTTAAAATTCTTTGATGTTGGAGCAATTGTATACTTTGCTAAAATCATTGTATGGGAGTTTCCCAACTTTTCAGTTGAAAGATGTTTTAATCAACTTTGTGAATTAGAAAATAGACTGAAAAAGAACGGATATGTAGAAAGTTTAGAACATCGATTTATAATAGTTGCAAAAAATAGCAAATAATATTTGAATAAAATATGACATGGAGACACTCTGTTCAGCGTGTCTCCACTTCATGTTCTCTAAATCTAAGTTGAAAATCAATTCTTTCAGTAGTCTCAGATGGTTCTAGTGTATAATAAATAATACTATATAATAAGTCATAAAAGAACAGGTCATTTATTTTGGACTGTTCTTTTATATACAAAGAAAGGCTAAAATTAAAAGGATTTTAAAGAAAAAAGAGAAAATTTTATAAAATTTTATTGACCTTGACGTTGCGTCAAGTTGTAAAATTAGTATAACGAAGCGCTTCGGAAATTTCATGGGAGGAAAAGATAATGTTAGAGTTGATAAAGATAGGGGATCTAGCAACAAAATATAATATATCAAGTAGAAGTTTACGCTACTATGAACAAATCGGTATTTTGAAGAGTATACGACAAGAGGATTCTCAATATCGTTATTATGACGATGAAGCAATAAATAGGCTAGAGCAAATTCTTATTCTAAGAAAGCTGCAAATTCCTATTAAAGATATATGCAATATTTTTTCTTCCCAAGACTTGATTGTTGCTGTGGATGCATTTACAAGGAAACTAAAATTTTTAGAAGAAGAGATTGAGGAATTGGAAGTACTAAAAGAATTAGTAGAGGCATTTCTCATATTCTTACGTGAAAAAGGTTATAGACATACTGAAGGATTATCTTTAATTCAAGAGCGCTCTGAATTATTGTCAATTCAAATTAAAGACGCAAAGAAAAAGAAGACCATTAGTAAGGAGGCGCTTATCATGGAAAGGAAAAGTAATAAACTATCGGATCACGATGTAAGAATTATAGAATTAAAACCTATGACGGTAGCATGGTATAGAGCAATAAGTACATCTCCGGAAAAAGATGCATGGGATGTAATGTTAAAGTGGATTAAGGAGCAGGAACTATGGAACATAGCTACAACACGCTACTTTGGTTTTAATAACCCAAATCCCACTCAGGGTAGTTCAGAATATGGTTATGAAGTATGGGTAACTATCCCTAGTGGAACTGTGGGTTCTGAGGAGATAAAGGTAAAGGAATTCTCAGGTGGTCTATATGCAGTAACTAGTGCATTTTTATACGATATAGGTGAGCGATGGGAAAAGCTATCAAGCTGGGTAGAAAAAAGTGATTTTCAATGGGCAAAACATCAATGGTTAGAGGAAAGCATAGCACCAAGTAGAGTATGGCATAAAGAAAATACTCAACTTGATTTATATCATCCAATTAAAGAGAAGAATTTGTAATACAATTAATATAGGTTGCCCCCCTTGTGGGCAACCTCAGGCTGCCCGGAAACCTGAATTTCTTCGTTGTTGCTTCAATCAAGAACCCTTACGTATGTCTCTATACGCTGCGGTCTCTTGTTTTCAGCACGCCTCGAACTTCAGCTTTCCGGGCAGCCTGCCATCTTGTTGACTTTGTCAACAATCTGAGGTTGCACCCTGTGGGCAACCTATAAGATATGGTAGGTCTTTACAACATTTAACTTATCAAAAGTATATATCTGAAAACTCGATCTGTATTCTTTCTTTATTGCTATCGGTGATAGCTATTTCTTCTATTGTATCCTGTGCCACTAACTCTTGAACCGGTAGCTCTATAATAAACTCACTTCCCTCTCCAGGCTTACTTTTTAGAGAAATCGTGCCACCCTGAAGTTCAACAAAGGATTTTACAAGGGATAATCCGATACCACTTCCTTCACTATTTCGTGAGAGGGATTTATCAGCTTGTACAAATCTATCAAATATTACCTTTTGCTTTTCTTCTAAGATACCTGTTCCTGTATCCTTTACCGATATGAGAATGCTTTGATCCTTATTTTTTAGATTGATAAATATATATCCACCTCTATCTGTGAACTTAATTGCATTTGATAGAAGATTTAGTAATATTCTTTCCATTTTATCAGGATCACAGGGCATTATCTTTTCTTCAATATCAGTATCGAATATTAATTTAATACCTTTATCCTTCACATATTCAGCAACAGATAAGGTAATGTCCTCGATAATACTTACAATATTGCATTGCTTTAAATCTAATTGAAAATATCCGGCATCGATTTTGGTAATATCAATTAAATTATTAACTAGCCTTATCAATCTATAACAATTTTGTTTCATCATACCAGAGTACTTGGTTATTTTAGAATAGCTGATTTCGCTTGAGTTATCATCTAACAATAAATTGAACATTTGTATAGCTCCAAGCATTACATTTAAAGGTGTCCTAAGCTCATGGGAGATATTTGCAATGAATTCAGTCTTTATTCTGTCATATTCAAAGGCTTCCTTCAATAAACGTTCCTTATCTTCTACGCTTTTACGCAATTTCTCTGCTTGTTTTCGATCTGTAATATCTCTAACAACACTTAGAATAGCTGACTTACCTTGGTAAGGAAATGAAGTTGATATTGACTCAATGTCAACTAATGTTCCATCATCACCTACAACTTTTAAGTCATATAATGGTGCGGCTTTTCCAGTGGTTAATATATGCTGTAATCTTTCATCAATAACCCCATGATAATCTGAATGGACTAAATCCTTTACACTTCTATTTATCAGACCTTTACTGTTTACTGCTCTGAAAAACTTTGCACAAATATCGTTAGCAAATAGAATCTCAAAGTTATCATGAACTAAAACACCGTCGGGTAATAGCTCTACTAGAAGTCGATATCGATTTTCACTTTTAATAAGCTCCAATTCCGTTCTTTTTCTTTCACTTATTTCTGACTTTAGTTTTTTTACAATCTCATTAAGTTCTTTCGTTCTTCCGTGTACAATCTTTTCTAAGCCTTGGTTCAGCTCTTTGATTTTATTATACATAACGGCATTTTCAATTGAAATAGCTGCCTGTGAAAACAGTATTTTCAATATTTTAATATGACTTGTAGTGAAGGCTCCCAGTGAAAGGTTATTTTCTAAATATCCAATGGCTATTAGACTCCCCCTGTAAATGATAGGCATACATAAAATAGATTTTGATTTATTCTTTACAATATAGGAATCAGTTGAGAACAGCCCTTCAGTAGATGCGTCATCCAAGACTATGTGTTCCCTGGTTCTTGCCACATAATTGACAATACTTTGGGAAATATCTTCGCATTTTTCTAGTGGAATATCACTCATTAATTTTACGTTTTCATGATTAATTTCTCCTCGAATAGTGAGCTTGTTTTCTGTGGCCATTATAAGGAAGCCTTTTTCAGCCCCGGAACTTTCTATACTAATTTTAAGAAGCTTTTTAAGTAGCTTATCAAGCTCGATCTCACTTGAGATAGTTTGAGAGGCTTTGATAACTGTGTCCATATCAATTATTTTTCCATTGTCTATTGGATTATTTAAACAATCACATCTTTCTTTCCGAGAAGACTGTAAAAATATATCATTATAATCTTCTTCTAAAATCTTTATCTTAGCCTTTGCTCCCCATAAATCATAGAGATAATAAGCGTCTTTCATATAAACAGCAGCAATTCTTTCTCTTCCTTTAGATAGGTGGAATTTTGCAGCCAATTCATTTGCCAGTGCTTCACTGTGAATAAATCCATTATCTTTAGCCGACTTTATAGACTGGTCGTATAAATCTATAGCTTTATCGTATTCACATGAAATACGAGCAGCTTCTGCCTCGACTAGAAGATATTTATGCAAGAAATTTTCCTTGCAGCTATCAGACCATATTTTCATTTGTTTTTGGTTGATACTTATTTGTTCTTTATATTGCTTTTTAACCTTTGCTGGAGCATTTTTATAAAGCGCTGCGAGGTTAAGCGAATAATAGAAGTTATATTCTACTGAAGAAGTGGTACCCAAAACAAACGTCAATAGATCTTTTGATTTAAGAATATAATCAATGCTTTTCGATGGATTTCCATAAATATAAGTAATCTGAGATTGTGTGATATAGTAATAACATAGGGCAAGGAAGTCTTTAGTGCTTGTACATTTTTCTACGAATAGCTGTTCATTTAGTTCTTCATTCTCATTAGTAGGATTTTTTATAGTCAAATGGTTAATTATTAACTTGAATCCCGAAATAGTATCAATCGCATGTTGATTTTTTGTTTTTAGACTAAATGAAAGAAACTTCTCCATGCCTTCTCTAATAGAATCTAGCTTTGTTCCTGTTCGAAACGAGTTTAATAAACTAACCATGAATATATACCCAACAAATTGAAAATCTCCTGATTTTAAGCCTAACTTATATCCTTTACGATATAAAGGATCAGCATTATTCATATGCTTTACCCATGGAATCAAAAAGCAGGCAAGATTAAAGTAAGCTCTACATTTTTGTGAGGCATCGCTCCACTTTTCACTGACTTTTAATCCAAGCAATCCAAACTCATAGCCAGATTGATATTCATCATATTGACTGAGAAAAATTCCGTAGTTAGTATAGCTGTGGGCTGATTCAGCAATATTACCATGTTGGATTGAAAGGTTCACTCTTTTTACAGCTATAAAGGACCATAAATCTGAGTTGGTCAGATATGCTAGAGGAGCTAGTTTAGTCAATAATTTCATCACGGCTATTTTATCAGGACTAGTCATATCTTGATTTTCGATTAAAGATTCAATAGGTCTATTGGCTAATAGTTCTCTTGATTTTTTTAGTTCTTTATCAAGTTCTGTACTTAGATTGTTAATAGGTAGGCTAACTCCTAGTTTATCCAATGCCTCTACACCAATTTGTATTGCTTTATTATATTTTGCTGACATAGTGTACATCACAATCAAGATCATATATAATTGAGATTTATCTAGAGCAGTCTTTGTTTTTGCTAATGATTGAGTGATCAGAAGTTCTGCCTTTTCAAAATCTCCATTTAAATACTCAAGCTCTGACTGTTCTCTATGCAAATCAAACATCAAATTATAATTGGACCGCCACTTGTCTTCACTTAAAAGGCTCATTCCTATAGTTAAAAAATCTAAAGCAGAATTATAGGCAGAAGATCTCTTTGCTTTTTTCCCAGCCATAAGATTCAATTTTGCTATTTGAATTTTTTCTACCTCGCTGTTAACCTCATTAAGGCTTTGATTAAAATGATTGACTATATCAAAAACTTTATCTTCTAGCTTGTTTTCATCAATACTATGCTTAAGAGAACGAGCAATTTTAAGATGAAAGATTTCCTTTTGCCTTTGTGGAATTAGTGAGTAAGAGGCCTGCTGAACCTTATCGTGTAAGAACTTAAAGACTCTATTATTATCATTCTCTATTGTTACTGGTGTGAGTTTGTAATTTTTGTCACTAGGTAAAATAAAGCCTTCTTGAATAGCCTCTGAAAGATGATTGATAGTTGTCCTGTATTGCTTATTATATATTAAAGATAAGGTATGTAAGTCAAATGTATTGCCAATACAAGAGGCTATCTGTAAAATTCTCTGGGTATCCTTTGGTAAATCCCTTAAGCGGTCTATCATTAAGTCAACTACATTATCAGAGGATTTCATTTTTGATACAGATTCTAGATCATATCTCCACTTTAATGAGTTAGAATCGAACTCTAGTATTCCTTCATGATAAAGAGTATAAAGGAGTTGTACCACGAAAAAGGCGTTACCTTGGGTTTTCTGTTTTATAAGTCTAGCAAGGGGCTTACTTTCTTCATATGTACAATGCAAAGTATCAGATATTAGTTGATTGATGTGAATAAGCTCTAAGGGATTCAAAGGTATATATGTTATATTGTTGCTTTCTGGTTCATCTATTTCATTTAAAACTGTCATAAGTGCATGTATATCATCTAAGGCATTAGCCCTATAAGCGCCGATGAAGAGTAAATGTTTGCTATTGGAGTCAGTTAGGAGAATCTTTAATAAACCTAAAGTAGCTTGGTCAGCCCATTGTAAATCATCGATAAATATTACCAAGGGGTGAGAAAATTGTGTAAAGGTCTTGATGAAATTTTGAAAAGTTAGATTAAAGCGACTTTGTGACTTCATAGGGTCCATTTTCGGAACAGAGGGTTGCTTGCCAATAATCAACTCTAGTTCTGGAATTAGATCGATGATGATTTGTCCGTTTATTCCTAAGGAGCTTAAAAGCTTATTTTTCCATTTCTCTAGATTTTCCTCTGTCTCCATTAAAATCTGTTTTATCAGCTCTGAAAATGCTTCTATGATTGCGCTATAGGGAATGTTATCCTTATATTGATCAAACTTTCCAGATATAAAGTATCCATTATGTTGTAAAAGGGGCTTTTGAATTTCATTAATTAAAAAAGTTTTCCCTATTCCAGGAGGACCATTAAATAAAATAGTTCTAACATTTCCTTCAAGTACCTTATTAAACTCACTGAATAAAGTCTCTACTTCTTTTTCCCTGCCATATAGTTTTTCGCAAATCTGAAAACTCTCTAGAATATCTTTCTTTCCTATTTCAAAACTTTCAATTTTT
The DNA here is from genome assembly GCF_050888315.1 of Wukongibacter baidiensis. NCBI lineage: Bacteria > Bacillati > Bacillota > Clostridia > Peptostreptococcales > Caminicellaceae > Wukongibacter > Wukongibacter baidiensis. The sequence goes on along the minus strand of NZ_CP138202.1, from coordinate 3,022,521 downwards.
CCATTTGATTTTAGTTGGCGATAACATTCTTCGAGGTCTGACTTTAAACTTAAAGCACTTTGATAACGTTCTTCGGCTGTCTTTGAAATCAACCTCATAATTATATTGGAAATCACCATGGGAATATCGTTCTTTAGTTCAGATGGCGGAATAGGCTGTCTAGCAATATGACAATGAATTAGCTCCATCTTGTCATTACATTCAAATGTGACACTACCCGTTAACATTTCATAAAATATAACACCTAGGGAATAGAAATCGGTACGAAAATCTATAGAACGATTCATTCTACCAGTTTGCTCTGGAGAAATATAAAAAAGATTTCCTTCAAGTTTTTCTGGGCTCACTGCAGATTGAGTATCTTTTTTTACCTCGGTAGCAATCCCGAGGTCAATAAGTTTAACCGTGTTAGTTACTGGATTTATAAGGATGTTTTGTGGATTAAGGTTTTTATAAATTAAATTATTATTATGAATATTACTTAGGGTATCTACGATTGTCATGATAATTTCTATAGAACCTTCAAGACCAATTTGATGGAATTTCATGAAATGATTTAATGGCATGGCTTCAAAGTCTTCCATTATAATCGCCTTACTATGCCCAATACTTTCCATATTGTAGACCTTAATAATACCAGGAAAGTCTAATTTTTTTGTTACTTTATATTCATATTCAAATAAATCCAGTTCATCCAATGTTGGATAGTCTTTTTTTAAAACTTTAGCTACTATAGGTAATTTATCAATATTTCTGATTCCACGATAAATTATAGTGTTTTTACTCTCATAAAGTTTTTCTTTGAAATGATATCCCTCTATTGAAAACATTTAGCTGTCCCCCTTAACCAAAAGCCTTTATAGATTATCTCCTAGGTTTTTATACTTTTGCCAATAATAAAATATTCTATTTTTTATACAATTTTCCTTTCTAAACTTCATTATTTTACCAGAATATATTACAGGATATAACAAAAATAGAGTGGGAGAATCTACAATCTTTCAATCCTGTAATTTTACTCAAAAATATTATACAAATTCTATTTTACATAGCATATGAGGTTTTAGATAAAATACTATATAATATTAAATATATTTCATCTTGAATTGGTGGAGGATTAGAATGAATGATAAAGTCAAACATATTTGGAATGAATTTAGTACTGAGCTTTATAAGTATATTAATAGTAAAGTAAAAAGTGAGTATGATGCAGAGGATATTCTTCAAGATGTTTTTGTGAAGATTTACAAAAATGTTGATAAAGTAGATGAACTATCAGAGCTTAAGTCTTGGATCTATAAAATAACTAAAAATACGATTATTGATTATTATAGGAAGAAAAAAGATGTATCAGTTGGTATTGAGAAAATTGAAGAAGGTTTAGATGAAGATAATGATTCAGATAATATGAATGAAGAAATAAGTAAGTGCTTAGAGAAAATGATTTTTGAGCTTCCTAAAAAGTATCAAGAAGTTATTGAGCTACATGATATGAAAGGAATGAAACATAGGGAAATTTCAGAAAAATTTGATGTAACAGTATCATGTTCTAAAATGAGGGCTCAAAGGGCAAAGGCTAAGTTGAAAGATATATTGCTTGAATGTTGTGATTTTGAAGTAGATGTATATGGAAATGTTATTGATTATAAACAGAAAAAAGCTGAGTGCATAAGATGTGATAATAAGTGTGAATGAGATCTAACTGCTTGAAAACTTCTGTTGTCTATTTAGATGAAATAGACAACAGAAGTTTTTTGTTTTAGGGAAGTTTATTCTAAAAAAATTTTCGGAAAAAGTAAGAAAATCTGTGACCTTTTTTTGATTACATCGTCTTTACTAACGAAGTGCTTTTATAAAAGCTTGTAGAAAGGAGGTTAAAGATGTCACAGATGAACAAGAGAGAAATAACAGAAAAGATAAAATCTATGCTCAGTATATTTGATAAAGTTGGGATCGCAACAAAAGAAAGATTTGAGAATGCACCAGAGAAGTATCATCCTAAGAATCTATTGAAAGGATTTGAATCGGCAATAGTCTTTGCTGAAGGGAAGAAGGAAGATAGCATTGATGAAATGGGAGGTTTTAGTGACTATTTAGGTACAATTGCAGCCCAAAGTGAAGTGATTGATTATTTAAATTCATTGGGATATAAAGCTGTAATAATAGAAGGGTCTAGTAGGGAGGTTTCTCTTGTGAGGTTGGGAGTTGAAGCAGGAGTTGGTGAATTGAGTCCTGTAAATTCTCTAATAGTCAAGGGATTTGGTTTAACAACAAGCCTAGGTGCGACTATTACAGATGCTCCATTAATACCTGATGAAAAAGTCTCAGGCCTTTGTATCAAGTGTATGAAATGCCTAAAGGCATGTCCCATAAGAGATGTTTCATATGCAGAAGGGGACCTTAGCAAGTGTGCATGTGGAAAATGTAGAAATATTTGCCCTGTTTAATATAAAAATAGTATGAAAGGTAGGATAGTATGGATAAAAAAATAATTGAGATTTTTATGATAAAAGAAACATTAAATAATCAATCATCCAATGGAGTCGGTAGTAGTTGTGGGTGTGAATGTAGCTGTGGTTCAGCCAACTTATTAACAATTGCTGAATTAGTAGAGCGATTTTCTAAAAAATATGATTCCGTTGGAGAATTTAAGAGATATAATTTGACAGAAGAAAATAAAAAAGAGTTTATCGCAAAATTGAATAAAGTGCTTTTAAATAGCGGTGAAAGACTTATGGTTAGCGAATCAAATTTAGATTTTGTACTATCGAAAGTGACTCCACTAATTGCAGTCGATGGGAAAGTGATTTCAGTAAAAAATTATCCTGATGAAGAACAACTTTATAATTCTATTATGACTGGAAATAAAATACCGACGAAGTCAGGTTGTTGCTAATGTAAGAAGAATAATAAAAACAGGTCACTGATTTGACCTGTTTTTATGTTTATAGAGATTTAGTTAGTTTAAATATGATTTAGGATCTCATATTTCTTTATTAATGACCAAAAAGCTAATGCTGCTGGAGATAACCTTGTGGATTTTGGATAACTTATTGAAAATGAACGTTTCATGGATATCTCTTTTATAGGTACTAAAAGCCCTAATTGAAATTCATATTCAAAAGTATATTTAGACAAAAAAGCAACTCCCATATTATTTATGACACCTCGTTTAATTGCTTCAGTATCACCTAATGTAAGTTTCCTCGGACTTATATCAAAATTTGCAAGCAAGTCATCTAATAGCTGTTGAGTATCTGATCCTTTTTCCCTGCACAAGAAAGTCTCTTGGTTAAGCTGGGTAGAGGTAATATTAGTAGTTTCTATAAAGTTATGATTTTGAGGGACTACTAAGTATAGTTCGTCTTCAAAGAATTGCTCTTGGTACAAACCATTTACATTAACTGTACCAGCTATCAATCCGATGTCTACTTTTCCTTCATAGACCATTTCCTCTATTTCGCAACTATTGCCTACGTTTAAATAAATATCTATATTTGGATTTTTTCGTTGATACAAGCTTAAAATCGAAGGTAGCAAATAATTTGCAATAGTAGTACTAGCTCCTAGTGTAAGTTGGCCAGTAGTCAGATTTTTTAATTCAGCCATTTCTCTTTTTGCTCTATTGTTGAGATTTATTATTTTTTCTACATATACTAAAAATCGCCTTCCTGCATCTGTAAGGACTACTTGTCGACTTTGGCGCGTAAATAATTGTAAGTCCAGTTCCTTTTCTAGCGCTGCTATCTGACGTGAAAGAGCAGGTTGACTGATAAATAACTCCTCGGCAGCTTTAGAAAAAGTACCACTAATCGCTACTTGATAAAAGGCTTTCAAATGAGAAAATTCCATTAAATTCCTCCTGGTAAAAGGTATGCTAATTATGCATAAATAATATGAAATATATGCATTTCTATTATAACAGAATTCATGCTAAAATGAAAAACAATGGATTGGGGTGAAAAATTTGTTGAAAAAACCATTAGTTAATCTAACAGCCTATTCTACTGGCTCAGGTTGAGCAAGTAAGATTGGTCCGGCGGACCTAGAACAAGTTTTAAGTAGTTTACCATCGATAACAGATAAAAATATAGTAAGCGGATTGAAAGAAGATGCAGTTGTTTATCAGTTAAGCCCTTCTTTAGCAGTGGTTCAAACAGTAGATTTTATTACACCGGTGCTTAATGATCCTTATGCCTTTGGCGCTGTGGCGGCAGCAAATGCTCTTGGAGACATCTATGCCATGGGGGGGAAACCTACCTATGCCTTAAACATTGTAGAGTTCCCAGTAAAGAGCTTGCCACTAAGTATCCTAGAAGAAATTCTAAAAGGAGGAGCCGATAAAGCCCTTGAAGCAGGAGTAAGTGTTGCTGGAGGGCATTCAATAGAAGATAATGCACCGAAATATGGGATGACAGTAACCGGCTTAGTTGATCCGATGAAGATAGTTAGAAAAAAGGGTGCTCGTTCAGGGGATATATTGTTCTTAACTAAACCATTGGGGACAGGGATTATTACTAGCGCTATTGATCGTGGGCTTGCGGAGTCAGAAATAGAAGAAGAGATATATAGAATAATGGCTCATTTAAATAAAGACGCCTCTGAGGCCATGATGTCTGTTGGAGTCCATGCTTGTACTGATGTAACTGGATTTGGATTATTAGGGCACCTGTATGAGATGATGGCATCTAGCCAAGTCTCTGCTCAGATAAACATTAACAAAATTCCCTTGATTACTGAGACAAGGAGTTTGTTAAAAATGGGAGCTGTTCCTCCAGGGACTCATAATAATTACCGATATTTACGAGATAAAACTATCTGGAAAAAAGAGATTTCTCAGGAAGATATAATGCTTTTGTGTGATCCTCAAACATCGGGAGGCCTTTTAATAGCTGTATCTCAGGAAAAGGCAGATCAATTGCAAACTGCTCTGCTTGAAGCAGGCTGCATTGTAGCATCAGAAATAGGACTAGTAACTGAAAAACGAGAAAAATCAATAGAAGTGGTATTGTAGCTTTAGATGAATTTGATAAACAAGGATTCTAATATATCACAAGAATACGAGGGAGATAAAAATGAAAGTTGGATTAATTAGGTGCATGCAAACGGAAGATTTATGCCCAGCTACTACAGACTTTAAAGTAATGAAAGAGAAAAAATGTGCCTTTGAAGGAGTAGAAGGTGAAATTGAAGTCATTGGGGTAAATACATGTGGAGGATGTCCAGGAAAAAAGGCAGTTACAAGGGCCCTTGAAATGGTAAAAAGAAGTGCAGATACTATCGTTTTGGCATCCTGTATCACAAGAGGAAATCCTATTGGCTTTGCTTGTCCACATGCAGAGAAAATAAAAGAGACAATTGCAAAAAAACTCGGTGATAGCATAAGAATCATTGACTATACACACTAAAATTACATAATACTAAACGAGGAGAGTAGTTATATGAAAAAATTTACACCATTAAAATTTCAAGGATCTTTAGCGGCAGCAGGAATGGCGCTAATGCCCTTCAATTTTTTAAAAACTACAGTTTATAAAGGTGAAGGTGCAGTTGCTTTTTCACAATTATCTTCACTATCTTTAAGTCCTTTTGAGCACTTAAAAGCTCTATTTCTAACAGGTTTGATGTTTACATTTATAGTAATTCATTTATTACTCACTGCTATTTTTCTAAAGGAGCTTTTTGTATGGATATTTAAAACTAATGGGTTTAATGAACTAATAAAAAATCCACTAGCTAATACAGCAATATTTTCACCATTAATCTCAATATCAATGAGCATGGTTGTAGTTCTCGGTCCAATTAGTTTTTTTGTACCGCAAATATCAGCTAATATGCAAAGCTTAATGCTACCAGCCCTTGTTTTCTTTATCTTTTTATGGGGATTATTGATATCGCTATTGGTAAGTGTTTTTAAGACTATATTTACAGAGTCATTTGAGTATGAAAAACTAAACTTTGGTTGGTTGCTGGATGTATTAGCAATTGGTGCTGTTGCATTATATGGCTCAGGTATTGCAACTTCATCGAATAATACCATGATAGCGTCGATTGCTGCATTTATGACTATTATTGTATTACTAATTGGAATTTTAGTTTTTGCTTTAAAAGTAGCATTACTTTTTTATCAACAAATCAAGTCAAAGGTAATGCCGGATACTCCTCTATTACCAGCATACTTTTTAATAATACCTCCAATGTGCTTATTAGGGTTTAGTTTCTATAAAGTATTAGTGTACGTTAATAAAGTTTACGCTTTTGATATAAATGCAATGTCCTTTATGGTTATTGTATTTGCATATGTAGCTACAATTCTTTGGTGGACTTTTTTAATAGTATTATTAAAGGATTATTTTAAAAATAAGTTTATATCTAGTAATTTCTCTCCTGCTCAATGGGGGATGGTCTGAGGGTTTGTTGGATCCCAAGTTTTGGGAACAGTTGTTTATGGCAAGTATTTGCCAAGTCCTTTAATTGGAGTTGTTAATTTTATAAGCATTATTTTAGCATCAATCGTTTTTTCAATAATACTGATAAAATTTATCAAAGCATCTAAAAATATAGAGGCTGTTTCATCTTAGCTAGATATGTAAGCAAAATAATAGCAAGAGGTGTTAGGTCTGAAAAGTTGAACAGGTCATTGGATTGACCTGTTTTTAATTTAAAAAAACAAAGGATTTTATGGAAATAAATAGAATTAATACATTGCTATTATTACTGCGTACTTATAGAACTGAATCATTTTGTGGGGGAAAAGATGATGGATATTAATGATCTATTTAATAAGTTGACTAATATAGAAACGAATAGGTTTCTACTAAGAGAAATAAGAGATGAGGATTATAAAGAGATATTCGATATTTACTCTAAAGATGAAGTGCTTAAATATCAGAACATGGTACCGATGAAAAATTTAGATGAAGCTGTAGAGTATGTAAACTTTATATCTGAAGGTTATAAAAACAAAAGGTTTATTAGGTGGGGGATAGCTGGAAAAGAGGATGATAGAGTTATAGGATTAGTAGCTCTACATCATATTGAAAGTGGAAATTCAAAGGTGAGTATAGGATATATTTTGAATAAAAGATTTTGGAGACAAAAGATCATGAGTGAAGTAATGGATGTAATAGTTGACTTTGTTTTCAACGAGCTCAATTTAAATAGGATCGAGGCGAGTATACATCCAGATAATAGTGCATCAATAAAATTGTGTGAGAAACTGGGATTTAAGAAGGAAGGATTAAAGGCAGAATGTATATTCAATAAAAATACAAATATATTCGAAGATAGATTGATGTATGGAATGATAAAGAAGAATTACCAGCAAAACAAGGAATAAAATGATTAAAAAGTTTTAGAGTTGTATGGGGGTGATAGCTATAAATAGGCAGAGATTTATATGGATGAGTATAGCAGTCATAATTATTGCATATGTTATATTTGCTTTTCCAGTTAAGATAAACAAAGAGCTACCTGCTGTAAGATATAGACTTGGAGATGAAAAATTTGCTGAAAATATTACCATAAAAATAGATGGTAGATATGTTAGAAAGCTATTTTCAGATGACGTTTTTGTAGGCACTATTTATATTGAAGGTTATGAATTCACTGATGATAGTTCTGGATTTAGAAACTTAAAGAGCACTCTAGCTAATATTAACTTTAATAGAAAAGGACATGGAATGTATAAATATGTCAAGATTAGTTCAGGAGATCTTCAGGACTTAATGGAAGGGGAGATATATATGAAGGATAAATTCTCTGTGTTAAGTATGACTATTATGGAAAAAGATAGCCCAGATAGTGCTATTAGTGGTTGGAATAGTGGAGATGGTCTAGTGATATCCGCTCCTGCAAAAACACGTCAAGAGGCTTTAAATATATTCAATTTACTAATTAAGGATATTCTAAATTGTCGGCCACTTAAATAATTAGATATTATAGCAAGTTGATTAGATGAAAGAGGGGAACGGAATGAAAAACGTAAGTTTAGTTATTAAAGGAAATGAAATCAGAAAAGTAGTAGATATAATATCAACTCAGATAGATGTAGTTTATAAATTTGAATCTGATAATGTTCTAATTTTAATGAAGGAAGAACCCTATTTTAGAGTTAAATCTAATCTCTTATCAACTTATATATTTGAATTTCATCAAGAGGATGAGGCAAAGATTGAGATAGTAACAGGTGGAGGTAGAGATGAACTTGAGATGGATTGGGGCTGCGAAAACAGTGAAAATAAAAAAATAGTTGAGAACATAATTACAATATGTAAAGATAATTCCTATGAAGTCAAAGAGGTATACCCCGATGAATTTAAAGAAAAACTTTTTAAATCTATTAAAGATTTAGCTGTTGAGAAGTTTTCTAAGCTTATGTTTAAAAAAAAGTAGTATAAACTTGGCTTTGCAATTTTCCAAAAGAGCTAATCAATATTAAAGGAACTAGCATATTAATTATCTTAGATTTACTATCGTACTAATGTATAATAATATTAGAAATAATACGAAAAACTATAAAGATTCTAATAGTTAGAAGATAATTAAGGTGTGAGATTAATGGTTACTATAGATTCTATTTTAGATGATAATACCAAAAGAATATTAGACATACTGAGCGTTGGAATAATCGTGACGGATGGTCTAGGTGTTGTTAGATATGTTAATCCTGAATATATGTCATACTCTGGTCTATCCTTAGATGATATAGTGGGAAAACAGTTAGCTAATGTGAGACCGGGAGCGGTACTGCCATCTGTACTTCAAAGTAAAAAAGCTTTATACAATATTCCTAGAAAGATAGGCAATGTAGAATCATATAACGACTATTTTCCAATAATTATTGAAGACAAATTTATTGGAGGAATTGTTATAGTCAAGGATATTGTAAGGATGAAAGAAATATTAGAAATGATAAAAGAAAATAATGAGAAGATCAGCCAATTAGGTCAAGTCCTTAAGAGTGCATTTAAAGCCAGATTCGAGTTTGCTGACATAATAGGAATAAATGGAGGATTAAATAAAGTAGCCGACATATGTTATAAAGCTGCTAGAGCAGATAGTCCTGTATTGTTGATGGGGGAAAGCGGTACTGGAAAAGAGGTATTTGCCCAATCTATACATAATGAAAGCAAGAGAAAGGATTATCCCTTTGTAGATGTGAATTGCGCCACCTTGCCCGAACATCTTTTAGAAAGTGAGCTGTTTGGCTATGCGCCTGGAGCTTTTACTGGTGCAAACCAAAAAGGGAAAATGGGACTTTTTGAAATTGCTAACGGAGGCACAATATTCCTAGATGAAATATCAGGAATGTCAATTACCCTTCAAACCAAGCTTTTAAGAGTTCTGCAAGAGAAATGCATTAGAAGAATTGGTGGAGAAAAAAATATTGATATTGATGTTAAGGTAATAGCAGCTACTAATAGAAATGTTAATGAATTAATTAGCGATAGTAAATTTCGAGAGGATTTGTACTTTAGATTAGCAGTTTTCGTAGTTAACCTTCCTCCTCTGAGAGAAAGAAAATCCGATTTGGCTTTGCTAGTAGACCATTTTATAAAGGAGCAAATGAAGGAAAAGAAGCATGTAATTAAGGTTAGTGACAAAGTTATGGATATATTTAATCAATATGACTGGTGTGGAAACGTAAGGGAGTTAAAAAATACTATTGAATATGCCGTAAACCTTACAGAAGACTTTATCGTGAAAGCTCAAGATTTACCTAAAAACCTCATTGAAAAAAATAATATAGGTAAATTCATGGGAAATACTAAAGAGAAGTCTCTAAAAGAAATTGTAGAAGGTGTTGAAGCAAAGGTTTTAAAGGAATACTTAGATATCTATGGTCACAGCCTGGAATCCAAGAAAAAGATTGCCATACAGCTTGATATCTCCACTGCTACTTTATATAATAAACTCAAAAAATATAATCTTTAAAAAATTCATATAAGTAGCTAGATAATATGATGTGAAAAAATTCTAATAAAATAGAAACTTCTAGTTTATTAGAATTCATGAAATGAAAGCGTTTTATAAGATAATACGTATTTATTCTAAAAAGTTAGAACAAACATAAAAGAAAGTTTACTAAAGGGGCTGTCCTATAAAGGTTTCTCATGAGCTCAGCCCGGGGTGTTTCAGAATGAGTGAAGTTCAAGGGTTTGAAATTTCAACGGTTTGGCTAGTACTAACGTACGTACTAAGTCAGTGAACATTTCAAATAACACAGAAATTCGCCATTACGAGACACCCTCATTTATTTTTTTGATTTGGCATTGATATTGCTTATATCTTTGTAAGTAATAACAACTATACACTACATGAGGAGGTCTAGCTATGAAATCAGTTGTAGTAGCATCGGCAGTAAGAACAGCAATTGGAAACCTAGGAGGAACATTAAAAGAAGTATTACCCGAAGAATTGAGCAGAATTGTAATAAATCAATCTATTGATAGAGCTAATATTGCTAAAGAGATGATAGATGAGGTTATACTTGGTCAATCAAAGCAAACGACTGATGCTCCAAATATCTCGAGAGTAGCTTCATTAATGGCTGGAATACCAGAAACAACTCCAGCCTACACCGTTCATAGGCAGTGTGGGTCTGGTATGCAATCTATTATAAACGGTGTTTGGCAGATTCAAGCGGGGTATGCAGACATAGTTGTAGTCGGTGGAGTGGAGAGCATGAGTACGGCTCCTTACTATATTAGAGGTGGTAGATTTGGATATGGAGCAGGGAATGGAGAAATTATCGATCCAAATACTGAAAGTCAGCCTAAATCACAACCGGAAGATATTTATGGTAGATTTACAATGGGCTTAACAGCTGAAAATTTAGTTGAAAGGTACAATATATCTAGAATTGAGCAAGACGAGTTTGCCTTTTTAAGCCAAAAAAAAGCAATCGATGCAATGGATAAAGGTAAGTTCAAGGATGAAATCGTACCTATCATTCTAAAAAAGAAAAAAGAAACTATAATTTTTGATACAGATGAATTTCCAAGAAGGAATTCAAGCCTTGAGAAGCTTTCAAAGCTAAGACCAGTATTTAAAAAAGATGGAACAGTAACTGCTGGAAATAGTTCAGGACGTAATGATGGTGCGGCAGCTCTAATACTAATGTCAGAGGAAAAGGCTAAAGAGTTTGATATTGCTCCGATAGGAAGGTTTGTCTCAGCAGGAATAGGTGGAGTAGATCCGAGAATAATGGGGATAGGACCTGTTCCGGCCACCATAGATGCACTAAATAGAGCTGGTCTTAAGCTAGATGATATAGATCTAATTGAGCTAAACGAAGCCTTTGCAGGACAGAGCTTAGCAGTGATTAAAGAACTAAATATTAATAGGGAAATATTAAATGTAAATGGTGGGGCAATTGCCCTTGGGCATCCTATAGGGTGTACGGGAGCCAGAATTGTAACCACTTTATTACATGAGATGAAGAGAAGAGATAGTAAATATGGACTTGCAACACTATGTATAGCAGGTGGACTTGGATTAACTACAATCTTTGAAAAACTGAAATAGAAATTTAGATATTATCGGAGGAGAGTAAAATATGAAACCTGTTAACAAGCACGTTAGGATTGAAGAAGCTACTTCACATATAAAACCGGATTCAAGAATAATGGTAGGAGGCTTTGGTCTTAGAGGGTACCCAGAAAATCTTGTGGACGCACTGGCAGAGCAGGGAACAAAGAACTTAACAATAATAAGTAATGATTTAGGAAGCCCGGGAGTAGGGTTAGGTAAACTGCTTACAAATGGACAAGTAAAATCTTTGATAGGAACCTACTATAACTGGAATACCGATGTGGCAGATAGTTATAATAAAGGGGAAATAACAGTTGATTTAGTCCCCCAAGGAACTATGATAGAGGCAATCAGAGCTGCAGGGGTAGGAATTCCAGCATTTTATTCGCCTACATCGGTAGGGACAGATCTTTCACGGGGAAAAGAAACCAAGGAATTTGATGGTAAAGAATATGTCCTGGAGAAGGCTATCAAGGCTGATGTAGCCTTGATTAAGGCTCATAAAGCAGATAAACTAGGAAATCTTGTTTACTATAAGACTGCAAGAAACTTCAATCCTATAATGGCTATGGCAGCAGACATGGTAATAGCTCAGGTTGATGAGATTGTCGAGATTGGAGAACTTAACCCTGACCATATCGTAACTCCTCATATGTTCGTAGACTATATAATTAAAAGGTAGGTGAAGTGTGATGCTTTCTAATGAAGAAGCTAAAATAAGGATTGTAAAAAGAATAGCTAATGAATTTAACGGTAAAGATAAAATGATGTTTATCAATTTAGGAGTGGGAACGCCTACCCTAGTAGCAGATTATATAAATGACAAAAACATCTTTATTCAAGCAGAAAATGGAATGCTAGGAGTTGGGCCGAAGGCGGACGAAGACAACTATGACGATCAAATTATAAATGCAGGAAGGCATGTAGTTACAGAGATGCCTGGATGTTGTTACTTTGATAGTGCAACCTCATTTGGAATGATTAGAGCGGGGCATATAGATGCTACGGTTCTTGGAGCCTTTGAAGTTGATGAAAAAGGTAATATAGCTAACTGGATAATTCCTAATGGGAAACAGTTAGGAGTAGGTGGAGCCATGGACTTAGTAGCCGGTGTGAAGAAAGTAATAATTGCTATGAGGCATACTGATAAACACAAGAATCCTAAAATAAAGAAACAGTGTAAGCTACCTATAACGGGATACGGAGAAGCAGATATGGTTGTTACAGAACTTGCCGTTTTTACATTTGAAGATGGTAAAATGTTTTTGAGAGAAATCGCTCCAGAAGTTACACTAGAAAAATTGAAGGAGTTGACAGAGGCAGATTTTATTGTAGACCAAGATCTAAAGGCTATGATGGTATAATTAGAAGATAGAGGACAAGGGAGGAGAGTGAATTGGATAAAATAACTGTTAGGGAGTTTACCTACACCCTAGAGGATGCTAAAAAGCTAAAAGAAATTGATTCTGTAACCTTTAAAGACTGTAATTATGAGGAAAGAAAAATTATTGAGATTTCAAAGAATCCTCAAAATAAAATATTTATTGCCGAGTACGATGACTTATCAGTAGGATTTATTAGTTTGATAGAAGTACAAACACTACACTATCACGGTTTATGGGTAGACCTCATTGCTGTCAAACCAGAGTTTCAGAAACTAGGTGTAGGACAAAAACTATTAGAATATGGGCAGCGATATGGTAAGGAATTAAAAGTGGATATGATGAGTGCCCTTGTAGCCACTAATAATCATGCTTCAAAGAGGAGCTTTGAGAAACGGGAGTTTTTATCGGTGGATAAAGAATATAATCTATATTTATATGAACAAGAATAATGGAATATAGTATAAAATATGATAATGCTGATGTTTGATCTAAACATCAGCATTATATATATCAAACTTGATTTTGTTTTTAGGCACCTTCACATTCAGCTACTTCAAGTAGACTTACCATAATGTCCACTAAGTTTGGATCAAACTGTGTTCCTCTACATCTTTTAAGCTCTTCTATAGCAGATTTCTCAGTCATAGGTTTATTGTAAGGCCTTTCATTTGTCATAACGTCATAGGAATCAACGATGCTAATAATTCTCGATTCTATAGGAATATCTTCTCCCTTTAATCCCATTGGATAACCTCTTCCATCCCATCTTTCATGATGATGCAATATGCCATGCGCAATATTTACGAGATCTGGAGATGACAAGGCTATATTATATCCCTTTTCAGTGTGGGTTTTAATAATCTCAAATTCTTCATCAGTGAGCTTGCTCGGCTTCATTAGTATATGATGAGGAATGGCGATTTTACCTATATCATGTAGTATTGCAAGCATTGATAAATCATTAATTTGATTATCTTTCAGTCCAACTTTTCTTCCGAGTTTTAGTGCCATTTTTTGAGTTCTCTCCGCGTGGGCTTTAGTTTCGAAATCACTTTGCTCTAATGCTGTTTTTAAGGATTCTATAATTGAACTTTTAGTGCTTTTACTTTCCATCATTTTTTTTCGATACATAGTATTATCTGCCTGCTTAACATGTTCAAATATAGAGTCGTCAGCGGATTCCATGAGACTATATCCAAAGCAAATACTTAGCTTTGCTAAACCAACACTATTCATACTGCAATCATACTTAATTCTTTCAAGCAGCTGATTTGTCATATTTTCATCTGAATTATATAAAATAATTGCGAACTCGTCTCCGCCGACTCTTGATATAGTACCAATGGAACCGGTATGCTTCCTTAAAATCTCAGCTGTCTTAATAATAATCTCGTCCCCTACATCATGACCAAAGGCATCATTTATCATTTTAAGACCATTGATTCCACCTTTGATTATAGCTATGGGAAGATGATCACGGACACTAAGGTCCTTTAAGTAGTTATCTATATAAATGCGGTTGTTAAGGCCTGTTAGTTGATCGGTAGTTGCCATTGTCTGTAGCTTATTCATCATCCTTTTAAGATTAGTAATATCATGAAATACAATTACTGAGCCTAGTTTGTTTTCATTTTCATACAGTGGTGATTCCTGCATTGAATAATATAATTGACCTTCATCATTATTTATAACAACCTCTGTACCATTCTCCGTTTCATATAATTTAGCATTGTTATCTTTTAAGACAACATTCAGCGAATCTTTGAAATACCTATTTAGAATGTTTATATTACTTTTTTTGACTAACTCTTTAGTAGCTAAGTTTATATCAAGCACTCTACTATTAATATCCGTTACAATTACTAAATCCTGCATATTTTCTACAACTAAATCCCTTGCAATAGGAATAATCTCAGGAACGCTATAATAAAACAATGCCCAGTACATAATCAATCCAGTTAAAACAAAGGATATTGATGTTAAATCTAGATTTTCATCTAAAAACGAGAAAATGTAATTAATATTTATCAGCCAAGGTGGTAACATACTAATCAGCATAACGCCTACCTGTCCTCTATAATACTTAGGCAACTCATAAAATCTATTAATTAATAGAATGGATGATGCAAGTAAGCTTGCATAGGCATAGATAGTATTAAGCCAGAAGATTATGCCATTTTCAGTTACCACTATTGTCATAGTTTCTAAATTTATGATCTCGATAGATTTCCTAAACAAATGTAAGAACGGGTTTGTAAATACAAAGAAAAGAAACGTAATGGGCAATATACAAAGTATATAGACTAGTTTCTTAGATAGCAAATGATCTTTTTTACAGTACTTCAAGGCAAATAGTAAAGTAAATAAAGGAATAGGAATCACTCCTAAAAACTTGAATTCATGCCAAAAAATCATTGCTTTATCGGTACTAGAAAGGTATGACATTGCATTAGAAAAATTCCATATTATTGTAGATGAAATAACTAATAAAAATAAATTGTAAGATGTCGAACTTTTCTTTTTCCAAGCTAGTAATAGGATCACTAGCATTGATAGCGAAATAATTAAATGTAGAATACCCATTCCAATCTGACTCATTGCTGTCCCTCCATATTCACAAGACTTATATAATAAAAATCTTGTGATATATAATTTGTGATTTTGTTGGTAAATTTAATCTAGAATGTTAGTACATTACTACAACACTTAATTTTAACATATGTATTTTTGTTTGTACAAGTTTGTACTAATCACCTTCTTAATGGAAGAGATTAATAGAGACAAGTGGTATGAAGGATTTCGTGGAGATAAATATAAATGATAAAGTGTGCTAATAAGTATCTATTAAAGAACAATATTTCTAACATGAAGTTCTATTAAAACATAAGGAATGATGTCACCAAAATCTATCTATAGTTCTCAAAGCTCAATATTAAAATTTTTTATAAAAAAATAATGCAAACGGAGCTTAAATCTTATATAATAATATACACGATACTGAAAATCATTATCTGGTATTTATGATTATCAGCTGCGGGTTCAGGGTACAATATATTGTGTACTATTTGAAAGGTGAGAATGTAGATAAAGGAGAGATATCTTCATGGAGATAAAGAAGCTTGTTAAAAGATATTATACTAAGGAGTTAGAAATTAATCCTCACATAAAGGTTTATGATCTTTTTGATTGGAAGGAAGTAGATGTAAAACTATTTGATTACAAAACGGGAAAAACCCTATGCGATATGAGAAATTTAGAATTTCCAACAACCTATAGCCAAAATGCTTGCGATATAATAGCAAGCAAATACTTCAGAAAAGCAGGAGTATCCAATGAATATGGGTATGAGAGATCATTAAAGGAAGTAGTACATCGTTTAGTAGATTTTTGGACTGCAAGTGCACTATCAGACGGGTTACTTGATGAGAATAATAAAGACATATTTTATGATGAAGTTGCTTATATGATGCTGTCTCAAAAATTTGCACCAAATAGTCCACAATGGTTCAACACAGGACTAAAGAGATCCTATGGAATACATAAGGAAGCCGAGGGACACTATTATTATGATATAGAAAAAGATAAGGTAATGATGTCTGAGGATAGCTATACTAGAACCCAAGGAAGTGCTTGTTTTATAACAAGTATTAATGATTCCTTGCTAGGAGAAAAGTCAATTTCCGATCAACTGGTAACGGAGACAAGACTATTCAAACATGGTTCAGGGACTGGTACAAACTTCAGCTCCCTTAGAGCGAGGGGAGAGAAGCTATCCGGCGGAGGAACTTCGTCGGGATTAATGAGCTTTTTAAAAGTTTTTGATAGAAATGCTGGAGCGATAAAGAGTGGCGGAACGACTAGAAGGGCAGCAAAGATTGTTTGTCTAGATGTAGAACATCCTGAAATTTATGAATTTATAAGATGGAAAGCAAGAGAAGAGGACAAGGTAAAAGCCTTAGGCAAGATGGGTTATGACATTGATTTTAATGGAGAAGCCTATGAAACTGTATCGGGCCAAAATTCAAACAATTCCGTTAGATTTACACATGAATTTATGAAGAAAGTAACTGGATTTGAATCAGATTCTTCTTGGGAACTTAAGGGGAGAGCTGATTCAGGTATAAACATGAAAACTAATGCTAAGGAGCTATGGAAGGAGTTTAACCATGCATCATGGAGATGTGCAGACCCGGCACCACAATTTCATGACACAATAAATTCTTGGAATACTTGTCCAATGGGAGAAGAGGGAAATGGAGAAAATATAGAGGCTTCAAATCCATGCAGTGAATACCATTTCCTAAATGATACAGCTTGTAACTTAGCAAGTATCAATTCGGTTAAATTTTATGACTATAAAGAAAATAAGTTTGACATAGAAGGATTTTTACATACTATAGCGCTAGTTCAAATAGTTCTTGAAGCGACGATTCATTGGGGACAATTTCCAACGGAAGATATAGCAAGGAGAAGCCATTACTTTAGAACAACAGGACTTGGAATTGCCAATACAGGGGCCCTACACATGCTGATGGGCCATCCATACGATTCCGATGAAGCAAGGGCAATTGGAGCAACGTTAATGGGGATTATTACGGGACAGTCCTATTATGTATCTTCCTTAATGGCCAAGAAAATAGGAGCCTTTCCAAAGTATGAAATAAATAGAGAGCATATGCTTAGGGTTTTGAGGAATCATTGTCGTGCAGCAGGAGCTATAGAAACAGAATTTGAAGACCTAGACTACAAACCATTGATGATAGATCATGATTTATTGCAGTCTGAAGGGTTTAAGGATTTAAGTAACACTTTAAAGAATGTATGGCTAAAGACTATTGAGTCTGGTGAAAGATATGGATATAGAAATGCACAGGTATCAGTTGTTGCTCCAACAGGTACTATTTCCCTCGCTATGGACTGTACCACTACAAGTATTGAGCCATTTTTTGCCCATGTTGTATACAAAAAATTAGTGGGTGGAGGATTTATGCAGATAGTAAATCCATATATTAAAGCAGCCCTTCAAAGACTTGGTTATACATCTTATCAGATTAGGGATATTGAGGACTATGTATTAAGGAAGGAAAGTGTCACTGAAAATGGATACACCTTTGAAAAAATTTCCGATGGAAAAATTGAAGGGGCTCCCCATCTAAAGGAAGAACACTACAAAATATTTGATACTGCTAATATATGCGGAACGGGTAAAAGAGCTATAGAGCCTATGGGGCATGTGAAATATGTTGCAGCTTTAACACCACTTGTATCAGGGGCTATAAGCAAGACAGTCAATTTACCGAGGAGTGCAACAATAGAAGATTTTGACCATGTACATATAAAATCATGGGAGCTTGGTGTAAAATGTATAGCTCTTTATAGAGACGGATGCAAAGCAAGCCAACCACTAAATTCATCTAAAGGCAATGGCGAAAAGGGTCTAGAGGATATGTCTTATGTTGAACTCCTAGATTTTGCAAAAAATCTTAAAGAAAAATACGAAGAGATGAGATTTAAAAGAGAAATGGAACTAGCAGTTACAATAGAGTCAGAAGCAACAGTGCCTGAAGGTTATAGGGAGGTTACTTGTTCCAGTTGCGGAAGTACGTCAATGGTTCCTAATGGTACCTGCCATATTTGTCTAAACTGTGGGAGCACTACTGGATGCAGTTAATATATAAAAAAGTTAGTATTTGAAGCCATAAACCCATATAACAGAAAAGGGGAAAAAAGATGATTTTATCAGGAAGAGAAATAAAGGATAGAGTTGGAAAAGATATATTCATTGAACCATTTAGTGATGATCAATTAAATCCAAACAGCTACAATTTAAGATTGCATAATGAACTAGTAGTTTATGAAGAAGAAGTGCTAGATATGAAAAAGGATAACAAAGCCAAAAAAATCATAATTCCACCAGAAGGCTTAGTTTTAGAGCCTGGAAAGCTGTACCTAGGTAGAACCCTTGAGTATACAAGAACAGAAAATTATGTACCAATGCTTGAAGGAAGATCTTCAATTGGAAGACTTGGACTGTACATTCATGTTACAGCTGGATTTGGAGATGTTGGTTTTAGTGGTTATTGGACCTTAGAAATACATTGCATACAGCCCATAAGGATTTATCCCGAGGTGGAAATTTGCCAGATATATTACCATACAATTCAAGGAGAATTTGAAAAGTATTCAAGTGGCAAATATCAAAACAATGAGGGAATACAAACTAGCAAGTTATTTAAAGATTTTAAGTAAGTATTTAATATTTTGTAAAGCAGGTCATAGATTGGCCTGTTTTTAATTCGCCAACATAAGAGGCGGTTTATAGGAATAGGTAGAAGCGAATAATATAGAAAGTAATATATCAAATCTACATAGTCCATTAGTAGTTGCGTTGATCATCGATGGAACTGAATAACCTCTCTTAGAGTATATCTCCAAGAACCAAGAAAAATTGAGAAAAAAGTCGAAATATGATATTTATATCTATACCAATTTATGCTATAATTTCAATGTTAATATAAAGTTTTCAAAAATTACAGTAGGAGGAAGATTTTATGGAATCTACAAAGAGTAGAACAGCGGCCTTATTATTATGTTTCTTTTTAGGTAGTTTTGGTGCACATCGTTTTTATGTAGGAAAAACTGGAACGGCTATTTTACAAATAGTAACATTTGGAGGATTAGGAATTTGGACTCTAGTAGACTTTATTATGATTATAGTTGGTAATTTTACTGATAAAGATGGAGCTGTAGTTACAAACTGGTCCAATTAGAGGGAAGGGACAAGCTGTGTCCTTTTCAATGTTTAAATTTCTATAAAAATTATTAGGTAAGTTTTTTTAGCATTAAATCCCTTCGTACTAGAGAATAGAACGAAAGGATTTTTTGTTTTTATAGTATGAAAATAAATAAAATACAAAAATATGAATAGAGAATAACATCTAACTTGAAAACAGTTCGATTACGTACTATAATGAAATTAAGAATAAAAGAAGGGAAAATACAATGAATAAATATCAAGCAATTTCAATGATAACAAGAATACGTGGGGAAGTATTTGACTATATTGAATCTGAACTTGTAAGGTATGGGATAGAGGGACTTGTAGTATCGCATGGCAATATCTTGAATATACTATATGGAAATGAAGGAAAATTAACAATGAAGGAAATTGCTGAGGGGATAAATCGGTCTAAATCTACAGTTACGCAGTTAATAGATAAGCTAATTAAGTTTGAATATGTTAAAAAAGAACAATCATCCGAGGATAAAAGATATAGTTTTATAATATTAACTGAAAAGGGATGGGGAATCAAACCTTATTTTGAAGAGATTTCAGATAATGTTATAAACATGTTTTTTAAAGGATTTACAGATATGGAAATATATATTTTTCTAGAAATGTTAGACAGAGTAAGCAATAATTTTGATTAATATTTTTTTAAATAAATAGTTCGGTTGCGAACTAAAATGAGGTGGAAATTATGAATACTGTTCTGAGATTACTAGAAAGACAGAGAACTACCCGGAAGAATCAATTTTCTACTAGAAAAATTAGAAAGGAAGATATTGAGATCATTAAGGCGTCTATTCTAAAAACTGCTGATGCATCCAATCGTCAATCATACTCCGTTATTATTCTAGATAAGAATCAAGTTAATACTCTTGGTTTAGCAGGTGACATGGTTTTAATATTCTGTATTGATTTCTATAGGTTGCATCGATGTTCAGAGCTGCTTGATTGCGATTTTGATAGTCAATATATGATGCAGTTTACTACAGCCTTAATAGATATAAGTATGTTAGCACAATCGTCGATACTTGCAGCCAATTCACTTGGAATAGATACTCTTATAACAAATGAAATATATCATAATAAGCTTGAGAAAGCCTTTGATAAATTAAATATACCGCAAAATTATGTTTTGCCAATGATAGCAGTTTGTCTTGGGTATTCTAAGACAGACAATAGAAAACAGAAGGGCAGGATAGATCTAAATCATATTTTTCATGACAATCAGTATAAAAAGCCATCGGATAATGAAGTTATGAGGATTATAGAAGAATATGATGATGAGAAAAGAAATATTGGGCTAATAGAAAATTGGAAAGAGAAGGGTTATAAACACTATCTAGAGTGGTTTTTTAATAAATGGTCACCTGTAATTGGATCAAGGATAGAAAGCAATGCCTTCGTTGAGGTGCTAGAAAAACACAAGATAGTTTGATGTCAATCAGTTTAGATGGGTTGAGAATTATTTGATTGAGACTAGTAAAGAACGAATTTTTCTGAAATATTATAGAGGTTTCTATTGGTCTAAATAGAATATAACAGGAAGATGGTAACTATTAATAGATAGGGTGTTTTAATAGATCAAAGAACGAGTCGGAAGTTGACAAGGAGGAGAAATAGTATGGAATATATAATGAGAACATCTAGGTTGGGTCTGAGAAGATGGAAGGAATCTGACTTAGAACCATTTGCTGAGATGAACATGAATCCAGAGGTCATGAAGTATTTTCCTAGCACACTTACAGTAGAAGAAAGTAACTCATTAGTAGAAAGAATCAATGAACATTTTGACAAGCATGGATTTGGATTATGGGCTGTAGAATTGTTGGAAAGTAAAGAATTTATTGGATTCATTGGTTTAAAAATACCTGGATTTGAAGCTGAATTTACACCATGTGTTGAAATCGGTTGGAGACTAAGTAATGAGTTTTGGGGAAATGGATATGCCACTGAGGGTGCAAAAGCTTGTTTAGACTATGCTTTTACTGACCTAGGGATTTCTGAGATCGTTTCATTTACAGCTGTTTTAAATAAACCTTCAATGAGAGTAATGGAAAAGCTAGGTATGAATTATGAAGGTGAATTCCTACATCCGAAACTGGATGAGAATCATCCATTGTGTAAACATGTTTTATATAAGATTATCAAAAAATAAACTTTTGAATAATATGTACTAAAAAAGAAAAACTATATACAATTTCTTTTGAAAATATTAAATAAGTTTTTCTTGACATTACTTTTAGGCGGCTATATAATGTCTGTAACAATATTTAAGCTAATAAGATTTAAAGACTTTGATGAGGAGGAGTACATAATCACCTGAGTCATAGAGAGGAGATGTTGGTGGAAATTCTCCATGAAGGGTTTATGGAAGGTAGCCTCTGAGTTGTGAACCGAAATCATAAGAGAGTAGACTTCGCCGGAGTCCCACCGTTAAAGGGGAAGTAGTATCGGATAAAGATTTTTATCTCGTACTATATATTGAGAGTGTGTATTTACACAAACTTAGGTGGTACCGCGGAGATTACATCCCTTCGTCCTAATGATAGGACGGAGGGATTTTTGTTTTGCCGGCATTAAAATATAAACTTCTAGGCGCCTAGAAAAAATACAGAGATTCCAGTGAAAACTTCAACTTATACAGATCAAAAATCCCAAGAATCATCGAATATCTTGATATATACAAATTTAGTTTCACTAGGAAATCTTTATAGGAGGTTTTAAAATGTTAGGTAAAAAGTATAAATACGCTGAAACAGAAAAGAAGCTTCAAAAATTTTGGGAGGAAAATAATATTTATTCCTTTAAAATGGATGATGACAGGGAAATATATTCTATCGATACCCCGCCACCTACAGTTAGTGGAAAACTCCATATAGGACATATTTTTTCTTACACTCAGGCTGAAATGATTGCTAGGTATCAGAGAATGCAAGGAAAGAACGTGTTTTATCCCTTTGGATTTGATGACAACGGATTACCTACAGAGAGACTTGTAGAAAGAGAGCTTGGAATTATTGCAAGGGATATGCCTAGAAGTGAGTTTATAGAGAAATGCTTAGAAACTACAGAAAAATATGAAAAAATATTTAAAGAATTATGGCAGTCCCTAGGATTCAGTGTGGATTGGAACTTAGAATACAAAACAATAAGTCCTTTAGCACAAAGGATTTCACAAAAATCCTTTATTGACCTAGTAAAGAAGGAAAAGGCCTATGCAGAAGATAGCCCAGTATTGTGGTGCACCCATTGCCGGACTTCTATAGCACAAGCCGAGCTAGAATCAAAGGATATAGACTCTACCTTTAACTGGATACCATTTTATATTGAAGATGAGACAGTATATATAGCTACAACTAGACCAGAACTACTCTATGGCTGTGTTGCGCTTTTTGTACATCCTGAAGATTCACGATATACGAAATATATTGGTAAGAAGGCCAAAGTTCCCTTATATGACTTTGATGTACCTGTATTAGCAGATGAAAATGCGCAGATAGATAAGGGCACAGGGATTGTAATGTGTTGTACCTTTGGTGATACAGTGGATTTAGAGTGGTACAAAAAATACGATTTACCCTATAAAAAGGTTATTGGTTCTGATGGAACAATAGATGAAAATGTGCCGTACATTAGCGGATTTGAGATAAATTGGGCTAGAAAAGAGATTATTAGGATATTATCAGATAATGACCTATTAATTAAAAGTGAAACTATAGTTCATGCAGTATCTACCCACGAAAGATGTGGAAGTGAAATAGAGATCATTCCTTCGAGACAATGGTATATAGATATTTTAAGTTCTAAGGAGGATTTTCTAAAGGCCGCTGATGAAATAAATTGGTATCCCGAATATATGAAAAATCGCTATATAACTTGGGTAGAGAACCTAAAATGGAACTGGTGTATTTCAAGACAGCGCTTTTTTGGAGTACCATTTCCCCTCTGGTATTGCAGTGAGTGTGGGAAATACATTTTAGCAAGGGAAGAAGACCTACCTATTAATCCATTAGAAGATAGTCCTAGAGAAAAATGTAGCTGTGGATGCCAGGAGTTTATACCTGAAACAGCCGTATTAGATACATGGGCGACTTCTTCAGTTACGCCATTGATAAATGCTAAATGGAATGAAGAAGGTGATATGAGTGAAAAGTTACTTCCTATGAGTATGAGGACTCAAGCCCATGAAATAATTAGAACCTGGGCATTTTATACAATAGTAAAAAGTATCTACAACACTGGACAAATACCATGGAAGGATATCATGGTATGTGGGTTTGTATTAGCTAAAAAAGGAGAAAAAATAAGTAAGTCAAAGAAAAACTCACGCTTATCACCACCTGAGCTGATAAAGGAATATTCAGCAGATGCTGTTAGATACTGGTCTGCAACTGCAAAGCTAGGAACTGATACTATGTTCTCGGAAGATGAATTAAAGAACTCAAAGCGTTTTATGACAAAGCTATGGAATGCTGCAAAGTTTACTTTAATGCATTTAAAGGACTATGAAGGTGCCATACCAGAGTATATACTACCAGCTGATAGATGGATAATAGAAAAGTATAATGATACAGCGCGAAGGGCTAGTGATAGTCTAAATAAATATGAAATAGGTATTTCAAGGCAAATTATTGATGATTTCTTTTGGAAGGATTATTGCGACAACTACTTGGAGTTAGTAAAGGATAGACTATACAAACCGGAAATCTACGGAGAGAAAAATCGTATTTCAGCACAATATGCATTATACAAGGTATGTCTAGGCATTTTAAAGTTGTATGCTATATATGTACCTCACATTACGGAAGAAATTTTTAGTGCATACTTTGTTTACTATGAGGATACTATATCGCTTCATGAACAATTGTGGGAACAGGCAGATACAATTGACGAGAATATTTTAAGTTTTGGAGAAACTCTTAAGAAAATATTAATGGAAGCAAGGAAATATAAGTCTGAGAGAAATATGTCATTAAAGGAAAGTATAAATAAGATTGAAGTAGTAACCGATAATAATATAAATCATTTGATGGAAACCATGTCAGATCTAGTTGCTTGTACTAAAACTAAGGAAATAATCATTGAGGAAGGAAGTAAAACCTTAGTAAGGATTAACTAGGAAATCTTTTAAACAGATTGGAAAAGAATCAATTAACTTTTTCCATCACCTTTCAGTATTTGAAACATATAATTCGCACTTGAAATCCAAAATTTACCTCGTATACAGGAAGAAATCAAGTAAAAAATACAGACGAGGTGATTCTAGTGAAAAGAAGAGGCAAAAGAAAAAGTAACCTGGAAAATTTCTTCAAAGAAATGGCATATGAGCTTGCTGGAGAAATTGGAGCAGTAGATAATGAAGAAATGCAAAACAACAAAAATCTTACCACCGGGCAAGGTAGCAGTCATGGAAGGCATAATAGAAATAGATTTGGAAACAAAAGGGTATAAAAGACTTATTCTTCTAAGGAAGGTAGCTATCCAACTAAATAGTAGTTACCCCGTGGCTAAACATAAATTTCATGAAAAATAACTTTATTAAGGAAACTGTTGATATAGAGATTACAATCATAACTTTAATTGTAAATCTCTATAATCGGTTTCCTTTTTTATTTACTTAAAACAAGAGAGCATGAGTTTAGATTCCAATAGTTTGCATGTAAAAGCTATAGAATGATAAAATAATAATTAGGCTATAAGAAAAGAGTTACGGGGTGATGGCGTATAGATAGAAAAATTATCATAGGAGTTCTAATAATTGCAGTCTTTTTTATTTTCTATACTTTTCGTGCAAGAGATATTGATGAGATTATTAATACTGATACTTTGAAAACTAATTATAATAACCTAAATATAAGATATAATGGCGGTTTAGGTATCAAAATAAAGGAAACTGAAACACAGGATATTAGGAAAATCAATTTACTATTAGAACATATAAAATCCTATAAACTTAGAAGAACGTTTAAAAGTGAATTTGATGTTGGAACGCTAAAATCATATCGTATTATACTTGATTCAGAGGGTGGCGGATTCTTACATATTTATACTATGGGATATAAATATATTGGAATACTAGACCAGAATGGTGATAGATTCAGAAACTATAGGATTTTAAAGAAGGACTTGGATTTAGATTTTTTTAATAAATTTTTTAACTCATTAGCCAAGGAAAATAATACAATGAGCGCTATAGAAGAGGAAAACGAAGATTACATTTTAGTAGATAATAATGGAAGTATAACTAAGATACCGATTACTAATATTCCTGAGCTAGAAAGCTATCTAAATGATTTTTCTGAAATGGAGAGCTGGAAGAATGGCTAGATCAGGAAACAGGAAAAAGCAAAACTATAAATATTAAACTATTCTAAAGATAAACAACTTCAAGGTTTAATAAATTTCAAAGAAAAAATGTAGAAGCGTTCATTATTTTCTTTAAAATTTATTTTAAATGTTAATGTTGTTTATCTATAATAGGGACTCTATATACAGATATAAATCAGACAATATAAAATAGATATTTACTGGAGGAAACATGGATCAAAATTACAATGTAAAACAGATAACAAGTTTATATGATAGTTGTAATAAGTGTGGTTTATCAGTTATAAACTGCATTTGTGACAGAGCATCGCAGATAAAAACTAATGCAAAGATTTGGATACTATCAACTAAAAGAGAGTTCCATAGACCGTCAAATACTGCAAGATTAATAAATTTAGTTAATCCAGATTCAACTGAGATTTTTCTTTGGGAAAGGACGAAGGAGCCTAAACAGTTAATTGAGAATATAAGCGATGAAAGGTATGAACCCTATTTAATATTCCCTGCAGAGGATGAAGAATCAATAAATAGAAAAGTAGAATATAAACCCACAGGAAAAATCCCTGCCTTTATTATAATAGATGGTACATGGAAGGAAGCTCGAAGAATATTTAGAAAAAGTGACTATCTGAAAAAACTACCTATTATTTCATTGGAACCAGACTTTAAGTCCCAGTTTACTTTAAGGAAAGGTGCTGGAGAAGGAGATCTGTGTACAATAGAAGCGGTAATGGAGGTACTAAAAATAAATGGAGAGACTGAAAATGTACAAGCAATAGACTCCTTTTATAATTTGTTTTTAAGAAGCTTTAGAGCAAGTGCAAGTGGACATAGATTGAAGGAGTAGGTAGGATAATAGATTGTAAGAAAGTGAAGGAAGCGTCTCAGAATGGCGAATTGCTGCGTTCTTCACTCATTCTGAAACACCCTGTGACTGAACTCATAGAGTTCTTTATAATACATCCTCTTGTAAAGCAAATCAGCTACTTATCTTGTTTTTTACCATCTTCTTTGTCTGGATTTGCTTTTTTATCTTCATTCTCAACTATTTCTACACCACAATTGCAGCCAGATGATCCTTTGAATATCTTACTTAAAATGGATTTTTTTTCTTTGCTCATTATCTCACCTCCTTTAAATCAATAGTTTTCATGCTAAATCACGTTAAAAATATTGAACATATATCCAGTAATTGTGGCTACTAAAAAGACGGATAAAACAAAGGCAATAACCATTTTTCTTTTGAAAATTGTATTGAGCAATGTCACTTCTGGTATACTAGCTCCAGCTCCTCCGATTATAAGGGCCATTATTGCACCTATACTCATACCCGATGCATTGAGGGCCTTTGCGATTGGAATCATAGTTTCAGTTCGCACATACATCGGGACTCCAATCATTGCTGAAACAGGGACTGCAAATAGATTATCTGGACCGGCAACTTTAGCAATGAAGCTTTCCGGTACAAATCCATAGATGAATGAGCCTACTCCTGCTCCTATAAATAAAAATGGTAGAACTTTAATAAATAGTGCAAAGGTATCTTTAAAAGCAAGTTTAAAGACTTTTTTATGCCTTTCTGCAGTTGAACCTTCAATAACATCGAAGGTTACTTCTTCATCGTGTCCTCCTTTGATTGCTACATTTTTTATCTGACTCTCCATTCCAAGTCTCTCTAGTAAAGACCCTACAATAACTGCAAAAACAAATGTGAATGCTGCATAAATTAATGTTGTTTTAAATCCAAAGAATTTTAGAAAAAGAATAATAATCATCGGATTCAAAACTGGCGAAGAAATTAAAAAGGATATAGTACCTCCAAATGGGGCTCCACTTTTAAATAATCCAACTAAAATCGGTATTGTAGAGCATGAACAAAATGGAGTTATTGCGCCTAATGCTGCTCCAAGTATGTTCTGAAGACCTCTATGAGGTTTTGTCAAAACATTTTTTATCGTTTCCTTTGAAATATATCTTTGAAGTAGTGCCACTAGAAAACTTATTCCAATAAATAATGCAATAAGTTCTCCCATAATAAGCTTAAAGAAATCTAAAGCAACTGTAAGATTGTTTACTTGAAACATTAGTATGACCTCCTCTGTATTTGATTTTTTCTGTTTACAGGTTTATTATAAATAATATAGGTTAAAATAAAAGTACGCACTTTAAAGTTATTAGTTACTTATTGGATATTACTATCAATTTAGAACCTAGTGAAATGGAGGAGTCTGACATGGATAAAAATAATAAAAAAATTGAAGATCTAACTCTTTCAGAATGTGGAATAGAATTCACACTATCTATTATGGGAGGGAAATGGAAACCATTAATACTTTGGTTCTTGGCAAAAAATGGTATAAAAAGATATGGGGAAATCAGAAGGTTTATACCTTCAGTTACTAATAAAATGTTAAGTCAGCAATTAAAGGAATTAGCAAATGATGAGCTAATACATAGAAAGGACTATAAGGTAATACCACCGAAGGTAGAGTATAGCATAACAGAAAAAGGCAAAACCTTGGTTCCGTTATTAGATTTTATGTGTGCTTGGGGATATGAACACAGAGATGATATTAAGAAATAGCATCAAAAAAGAGAGTTAAACAATTATTTTGTTAACTCTCTTTCTGGCAATTATAATTTTCACTTACCCATATAATCTTACAGATATATTTTGGCTTTGGAGATGAACCATTTGTTTTGAGGCATTCTACATCTTATCTAAAGAATCAATACCTAATAAATAAAGGCATTTTTCAAGAACCTTGATATTCATATTTAATAAATTTAACCAAGAAGCTTTCTGCTCTGCATTCTCTTCCTTTAGAATGATTGTCTCATGATAAAAGCGATTAAATAGATTACTTATCTCGAAAATATATTCACAGATTTTACTTGGAGCATTATCACTATAGGAGCTTTCTATCATACTATTAAATTCTATCAATTTCAAAAGGATGTCTCGTTCTGTGATGCTTCGTGGAGATAGTATTTTACCCGATTTTTTCCAAAACTCTGGCTCTACCTTGTTTAATATAGACTTCATTCTTACAATAGTATATTGAATGTATGGGCCAGTCTTACCTTGGAAATTTGCAAATCTATCGATATCAAAAATGTAATCCTTCGTGGATTGATTAGACAGATCTCCATACTTCAATGCAGCCAATCCAACCTTAATGGAAATATCATCTACAGTTTCTGAATCATATTGAGACTGGCTATTAATCAGCTTAGCTTTCACGCTATTTCTAAGGATGTCAATAAGGTCCTCAAGCTTCATGATACCACCTTCACGGGTTTTGAAGGGCTTTCCATCCTTACCGTTCATTGTGCCAAATCCAATAAAATCGAGCTTTAAATCTTCAGAAGCAATATTGGATTTTTTAGCACATCGAAAAACCTGCTCAAAATGCAATCCTTGTCTTTTGTCTACTACATAAATGATTTCATCAACATCATATTCCTTTACACGTTGGTAGATAGTTGTTAAATCTGTAGTACTGTAAAGTGCTGCCCCATCGGATTTTAAAACAATAAAAGGTGGTATGGTTTTTTTATCACTTTCTTCTTCAACTGGTACAATTAATGCACCTTTGCTTGTTTCTGTAAGGCCTTGTCTTTTCAAATGGTCTACAACCTTCGGAATATCCGCTTGGCAATCACTCTCACCCTTCCAAAGATCAAACTCTACATTGAGTTTACCATAGTTTTTCTTTAGATCTTCAACGGAAACTTCGAGAATGTGACGCCATAATGCAAAATAACCCCTTCTACCTTCCTGTAACTCCGCCGTAGCTAATCTAGCTGCTTCCATAACCTCAGGATTTTCCTTGGCGTTCTTACTTCCCGTTGGATAGATTTCTGAAAGCTCATCTATAGTAAATGGAGGTTCTATAGGATAATCGCCACTATAGGACTCATCGAAGTAGGGGAGTTCAGGCTTTCTTGATTTAAGCTCTGTGATTACCATTCCAATCTGTAGGCCCCAATCGCCTAAATGAACATCGCCAATT
Organism: Wukongibacter baidiensis; assembly: GCF_050888315.1. NCBI lineage: Bacteria > Bacillati > Bacillota > Clostridia > Peptostreptococcales > Caminicellaceae > Wukongibacter > Wukongibacter baidiensis. Next base: position 2,992,468 of record NZ_CP138202.1, on the reverse strand, counting down.
ACCCTATGACCCTTAAAGCGTTTTATACGTTTTATACTTTCACCAATTATTGCGGCCCTCAAATGCCCAACATGTAAGGGTTTCGCAACATTAGCACCACCATAATCTACTATAATAGTCTTAGGTTCGTTGGCTTGTGAGCATCCCAAATGATCATCATGATACATTTCATTTGCGTAGTTTATAATAAAATCATCTTTTAAGACTATGTTTATAAATCCGGGATTAACAACGATAATTTCTTCAAAGCAATTGATATCATCTATAGCATTAACTACATCGTTTGCAATCTGAAAGGGAGCTTTTTTGTATTCCCTTGCAGCAGCCAACGCTCCATTACACTGGTACTGACAAAGATCTGGTCGATTTGATAACGTAACGGTACCATACCTTTCGTCATATCCAGCCTTCTTAAAACCTTCCTTTAGAATTTCAGATAAGACAACAACCATCATTTTCAAAATAAACACCCTTTCTATATTTATTATCCTGAATTATTAATCCAATAAAAAAACCGCCTCAAAAAAGAGACGGGATATATCCGTGGTACCACTCTAATTGACTATGATTCATTAATCATAAGTCCACTTAAGACCCTTAACGTGGGCAACGTTTTTTCTTACTGAGATATGCAACATTAGAACTAAAAATATTCTGCAGAAAATAATGAAGGCTTCAACATTCTTTCAAAGAATATTTTCACATTAAAGTTGCCATATACTTTTTCAGAAAAACTCCTCCGAGGCTCTCTTCCTTTTTAACAATCTTATGGGCTCACACCAATCCCCACTCGCTAAAAGACATTATAAAAAGTACTCTTCTCTTCTCAGGATTTAAATATATATTAACAGATATACTATAATAAACTTTTATAATTGTCAACGGTAAGTTTTCAAACTATAAAAGTAAATATGCGAGATAAACAACTTTAAGGTATAGTAAATTGAAAAGAAAAAATGTAAAAGCGTTCATTGTTTACTTTCCAATTTATTTTAAATGTTAATGCTGTTTATCTATAATTGACAGTTTATATATTTATTGATATGATAATATCATAGGATGATATCGTAACGCGATATCGATATGCGATATTCTTGAAAGGAGGGAAATAACTATGAAAGACAAAATATTGAGAAAGCTGTTTTTAGGATTTATACAGATACACATACTTTACCACGCTAAAAAAGAGGCTATATACGGCACATGGATGATGAAAGAGTTAGAGGAGCATGGGTATAAGATCAGCCCTGGAACCCTATATCCATTATTGAACAGAATGGAAAGGGAAGGTTTATTATATAAAACGGAAAAAAATGTTGATGGAAGAATAATAAAGTTTTACGAGATAACTGAATTAGGAGAAGAGGTTTTAATGGAAGCAAGAAAAAAAGCTGCTGAGTTGACACATGAAGTTGAAGAAGAGAGGGATAATGTTGATTCGATTTAAGGATATAAATTTAAGTTTTAAGGATAAGGTAGTATTTCAAAACTTTAATATGGAGGTTAGTAAAGGTGAAAAGGTGCTTTTAAGTGCTCCCTCTGGTAAGGGTAAATCCACATTGTTTAAGTTACTTTTAGGTTTTCAGAAGTTTGACGGAGGAGAAATACTATTTGAGAATAAGAAGTTAGAAAAAAATAGTCTTGCATATTTTCGTAGGAATATAGGTTATGTAAGCCAAGATGTGGATCTAATGAATAAAAAGATTTGGGATTTGCTCCTTGAGATTTTTTCCTATAAATATAACAAACATATAGAAATTACTAAGGAGAAATTCCTGGGTCTTACTCAATATTTTGATCTTCCAGCAGATATTATGGAAAAAGAAGTAAGGCAACTTTCAGGAGGGGAAAGACAGAGGTTAGGTTTAATCATATGTATACTCTTGGATAGAGAAGTGTGGCTCTTAGATGAAGTTACCTCTGGATTGGATAAGGATATGAAGGAGAAGGTAGTGGATTATATTTTGAAACAGGATAAGACGATGCTAATAATCTCCCATGATAAGATTTGGAGCAAAAATGATATCGTTAAAATAGAGGAGTGGTAGATATATGAATGCAGCAGGAATTTCTTACTTATCTATGGCAAGCTTGATTTTTCTAATAGTACCAATGGTTATAATTAATTATAAGTTAAATCTAGGTATAACGAAGAAGATATTTTATGCCATAGGCAGAATGGCGATACAACTTAGCTTAGTTGGTATTTTTCTTCAATATATTTTTGACATTAACAATCCTTTAATAAACTTTTGTTACCTAGCACTTATGATAGCTGTGGCAAGCTTTTCGGCGGTTAAATCCTGTAAACTTGATATAAGAAAATTTATCATTCCGTTATTTTTAGCCTTTATAGTTCCCAATATAGTTGTACTATTGTTCTTTAACACCTTTGTTATAAGACTAGACAACCTATTTAGTGCTCAATATATGATAACTATTGGCGGAATGTTACTGGGGAATAGTTTAGGCGGAAATATAGTATGTATAAATAATTTCTATAATGGAATAAGACAAAATAAAAATGAGTACTTGTACTCTTTGAGTCTGAATGCTAATAAAATCGAGGCTCTAACGCCTTACTTTAAAAATGCCGTGCTATCTTCGATAAACCCTACAATTGCATCAATAGAAACCATGGGTTTAGTGGCTCTACCTGGAATGATGACAGGACAGATATTAGGTGGTGCAATACCGATAACTGCAATAAAATATCAGATAGCTATAATGGTGGCTATTTTAATAGCAAGATACTTTAGCGCAACCTTATCAATATTGTTTACTGCTCATAATGCCTTTGATGATTACGATATTTTGATAGTGTAGAAATAAAAAATTCTGGGACTATACTCATAAGTAGAATCTATGAGATAGTCCCTTATCTTTTGAAATCTAATGTAATCCATTACAAAAAACTTCTTATGAAATAGTACTTTATAATTGACAAAGAAAAAAATGGAAGATATAATTAAAATGTAATCCGTTACAAATGTAAGCGATTCTGTATAGAAATAGGAATCGTTATTATATTTATAAAATATGTAATCCATTACATTGAATGAAGGTGATCCCCTATAAGTTAAGGAATCACCACTATATATAGGATTTATGTAATCCGTTACATTTCGAGGAGGAAAGTAGACATGATTACTATAGAAAAGGTTGCAAAAGAAGCGGGAGTATCGGTTGCTACGGTTTCAAGAGTTTTAAATAAAAGTAACTCAGTTGCTACTAAGACAAGAATAAAGGTTGAAGAAGTAATTAAGAGGTTAAATTATGAGCCGAATATGTTAGGAAGAAATCTAAGAAGATCGGAGAGTAGAATGATATTAGCCCTCTTACCGAGTATTTCAAATCCTTTTTACACTTTGATTATCGATGGAATAGAAGATGTTGCCAGAAAATCAGGCTATAGTGTATTACTTTGTCAGACTGATTCTAATCCAGAAAGGGAGACAGTTTATTTTAATATGTTGAAGCACCGATTAGCAGATGGGTTAATTTCATTAGACCCGACGGTTGATATAGAACTACTCAGGGATGTTGCTAAAAATTATCCTATAATTCAATCCTGCGAATTTTCCGAGGAATTAGATATTCCCTATGTTACAATAGATAATTTTACAGCAGGATATAAAGCAGTAAAGCATTTAATATCCATTGGAAGAAAGAAAATTGCACTTGTTAATTCTGATAAAAAGTTCATGTATGCAAGATTAAGACATGAGGGATACGAAAAGGCTTTAGATGAAGCGGGAATAGAGTATAGAGCCGAATATGTAATCAATGGTGAGAATGATTTTGAATCGGGACAAAGAGCAATGAGACAGTTGCTAGAATTAGAAGACAAACCCGATGCTGTTTTCTTAGTATCTGATATATTAGCCATTGGCGCAATAAAAACCATAAAGGAAAGCGGTTTAACAGTGCCCGATGACATCGCAATTGTAGGCTTTGATAATATACAATTTGCAAATATGATGAATCCATCTATTACTACTATAGCACAGCCAATGTACGAGATAGGTTGTCAATCGTGTAGGATGCTGATAGAAAAAATACAAAATAAAGAGAAACATATCGATAATACTGTAATGGACTTCGAGTTGATCATTAGAGAATCTACTATGAAATAACAATCACTATCTTGACTTACAGAGTATTAATTAAATTAACAAAATTAAAGGTTGTTAAGAGATTCCAAGTTCAAGGCGCGCTGAAACTGGAGATTATTAATAGCCTAAGGGGATTTATAATACTCTTGTAATAAAACAAAGGTGTGGAGGGGAATTTAATGAGAAAATTAGTAGTGCTAATATTATCGGTGGCATTAGTATTTTCGCTAGCAGGATGTGGGGGAGAACAGCCAGCGGCGGATACTAGCAGTAAAGGTGAAGCTACTAAGGTTTTAGGGGTAGTAATGCCTAATGCGACCCATGGCTTCCTAGGTGAAAGTATTAAACATGCGGAAGCTGCAACAAAACTGTATGCAGAGAAGTATGGATTTGAGTACAAGTTTTTGACTTCGGCTGAAGCCTCAGAGCAAAATAATCAATTAGATACTTTAATCAATGAAAAGGTTGATTGTATTGTACTATGGCCTCATAATGGTGATGAATTGAGATCTGGAGCTCAAAATGTTATGGATGCAGGAATTCCTCTTGTAGTGTATGACAGGCTAATTACTGACTTCAAACCGACAATGGAAGTAATGGGTGATAATTTCACAATCGGAGAAGAGACTGGGAAGTATTTGAATGAATACTTTGCTGACGAGTTATCAAAGGGAAAGGTGAACATATTAGAGTTTAAAGGCGATAACTCAACTGTGCCACAACAACGTTCCGATGGTTTTAGTAAGACTGCTGATAAAAATATAGTGGTAGTTCAACAATTTAGTACAGGATGGCAAAGGGCTAAGGCACAAGAACAAATGGAAACATTCTTAACAACAAGTAGTGTGGAGGAAATTGAGGATATAAAAGCAGTTTTTACCCATGATGATGAGGTTGTATTGGGAGTATTAGATGCAATAACAAGCTATAATGGTCCTGCAAAGCTTGATATTAAACTAGCTACAGGTGTTGGTGGACGTAGAGAAAACTTAGATACTTTCAAATCCTATAAAGAAGAATATGGTATTGACCAAGTTACATACCTTTTCTCTCCTACTATGGTAAGGGATGCCGTTGAATATGGCGCGAAGATAATCAAGGGTGAGGAATTTTCAGGATTATACTTAATTGATACCCTTGAAATTGATCTTAAAAATGAGCAAGAATTTAGAAAGTCTGAAATCTATAAAATTAGATACGAGAGTGGTTTATAGGATATCGAAAAGGGGGGCTCAGAATGGCGAATTTCTGCGTTATTTGAAATATTCACCGACTTGGCACGTACGTCAGTACTAGCCAAACCGTTGAAATTTCAAAACCTTGAACTTCACTCATTCTGAAACACCCCGGGGCTGTACTCATAAGAAATCCTTATGAGACAGCCCCAACTATTTAATATTATTAATTTAGGAAGGAAGCCGAAATATGTTATTGCATATGGAGAATATAGTAAAAAAGTTCGGTCCCATCACAGCACTTAATAATGTCTCTCTAGAAGTTGAAAAGTCAGAGATACATGGCCTTATGGGAGAGAATGGTGCTGGAAAGTCAACCTTGATGAATATCTTGGCCGGTGCAATACAGCCTACCTCTGGAGAAATATATTTCGATGAAGAGATTGTAAATAACATGACAACAGTAAAGGCAACTTCTATGGGAATAAGGTTTATTCATCAGGAGCTTAATGTTGTAAATGATTTAAAGGTATTCGAAAACCTATTTTTAGGAGAGGAATTAGTAACTAAGTTTGGGATGCTCGATAAAAAAACTATGATTGAAAAATCAATAGAGGTATTTAAAAGAATGCAAATTGATATTGATCCATTGGAAGAGGTTGGAGAACTGGATACATCAAGAAAGCAGTTAGTTGAAATTGCAAAATCCCTACTATTTAAATCCAGATTAATTATTATGGATGAACCTACTACGGCCCTTACAAATAAAGAAATTGAAAATCTATTTAAGATAATGAGAAAGCTTAAGGAGGAAGGCGTGAGTTTTATTTATATTTCCCATAAGATGCCTGAAATCTTTGAAATATGTGATAAATATACTGTTTTGAGGGATGGAAGATTCATTGAAACGGGGGATTTAAAGGATATAAATGAAGAGAAGGCTACGGAGCTTTTAGTTGGTAGAAGTATCACCAGTGAGATAAGGGTAGAACAAAGAACATCTGAGGATGTGGTTTTAGAGGTTGATGAACTATGCTGTGAGCCATTTTTCTCTGACATAAGCTTTAAGCTACACAAGGGCGAAGTTATAGCCATCACAGGACTCCACGGCGATGGAAGAGGAGAGCTGTCGGAGGTATTATTTGGAGCCCGGAAAAGTACAGGTGGAAAAGTGGTACTCAACAATAAAGAGTTAAACCTCTCAAATATCAAGAATGTTATGAAACAAGGAGTTGGAATGGTTCCACGTAATAGGAAGGAAAGATCTATTATAAAGGATATGAGCATAAAGGATAATTTATCAATAGCCCATTTTGCGACTGGACATGGGAAATTTTTCATAGATAAAAGTGAAGAATTAAATAGGTTTAACAAAAACCAAAGAATCACAGGTATAAAAGTAGGGAGTCCAGATGATTTGATTACATCCTTAAGTGGTGGAAATCAGCAAAAAGTTATAATTGCTCGTTGGCTGGAGATAGATGCTGAGGTGTATATTTTAGATAACCCGACCCAAGGAATTGATGTAGGTGCGAAGTTTGAGATTTATAAACTAATTAACAAATTAGCCAAAGAGGGAAAAAGTATTATTATATTCAGTGCTGAATTTCCTGAAATACATAAGGTTGCCAATAGGTGTTTTGTAATGTACAAGGGAAGGGTCAATGCAGAATTAAGTAGAGATAAGTTATCAGAAGTAAATGTGATGTACTATGCAACAGGATCTAATTTGGAGGGGTTGAAATGTGTATAGAGAATCTGAAGAAGGGTAGAGGACGAGTAAGATTTAAACGAATATATGCAGAATATACTTATATATTTTCATTTATTGGTCTTGTAATTATTGCAGCTATAACTAACGATAATTTTTTGACTTATTCAAATTTATCTACTTTAATTATGCAGTCAGCAATTAAAGGAATCATAGCCCTAGGAATGACATTAGTTATAATCTCAGGACAAATTGATCTTTCTGTAGGATCAACTACTGCTCTAGTTGCCGGTTTAGGAGTAGTAGTACTCAATAGCACTCAAAGTATTTTGCTGATGCTTTTGTTCTGCATTATATTTGGAACGGCACTAGGTATGATTAATGGTCTTTTAATTACTAAGGGTAAGATAGCAGCATTTATTGTAACCCTAGCAACAATGAGCGCATATCGATCTATTATTGTCCAACTAGGTCAAGGAGGGCCATTTAATGTGAGCAGTGAGATGTATAAAAAATTTAGAATTATTGCTGTTGGAAATATTTTAAAAATACCTAATCTAGCAATAATCTTTATCCTTATTACAGCTACAGTAGCAATAATTATGAGTAAAACCAAGTTCGGAAGATACGTATATGCCGTTGGTTCCAATGAAAATGCCGCTAGGCTTACGGGAATAAATATAGATAAAATAAAAATCATGTGCTTTTCAATCACTGGATTGCTGACAGGTATCTCAGCTTTCCTGTTATCTTCTAGACTTACATCGATAACCGCACCTAATGCTGGGATGTCCTTTGAACTCGATGCCATTGCAGCAGTTGCCATTGGCGGCACGGCCATGAGTGGTGGTAGAGGAAAGATCCTTGGGACCTTCCTAGGAATAATTATGCTTCAAATGATAGAAGGAATATTAATTGCTGCTAAGATTCCTCCATTCTTAACAGGGTTAGTTAAAGGGATAATAATTATTTTAGCAGTATTACTTCAAAGAAAAAAGGACAGTAAGTAATAGTCCGATTTCAACAGAAATTTTAAGGGGGTTGTTTGGAGATATGAAACTTGGATTCTTAACTGGAGCCCTAGGGAATATGTCCCTATGGGATAAAATTGATTGGGCAAAGGAAAATGGGTTTGACTGTATCGAAGTTTCCTGTTGGCCAAGGATTAATACAAGGGATTACTCAGCATGTGATATAGATGTTGATAATTTTGATGAAAGGTACGCCACTGAAATACTAGATTATATCAATGAAAGAGATATTTCTATATCATCACTAGCCTACTATGATAATAATCTTCATGAGGATATAGAAATTAGAGAAAGATACATTAATCATCTAAAAAAGGTTATAGATGCTGCTTCAATGCTAAGGGTTGAATTAGTGGGAACCTTTATCGGTAGAAATAGTCAGCTTAGCATAGAAGATAACTTTCTACTGTTTAAAGAAGTTTTTAAAGATATATTAGACTATGCAGCAGATCGGAATGTGAAAATTATGATTGAAAACTGTCCTATGCCCTGTTGGGATAGGGATGGCTTAGCTGGTACAATCTCATATTCTCCAGAATTATGGAAGGAGATGTTCGCCGTTCTTCCAAATAATAACTTTGGACTTAACTTTGACCCATCTCATTTAGTATGGTTGCAGGTTGACTATATTAGAGCGCTTAAAGAGTTTAAAGATAGGATTTTTCACATACATGCAAAGGATACTAAATTAATAGAGCAAGATATCGGATATTACAGTATTTATGGAAAGAAGCTTGGAAAGAGGGACCCTTTTGACATCGGATGGGTTGAAGCTAAATTACCGGGAGCAGGGGATGTAAAGTGGAAAGAGTTTTTCAATACTCTAGATGAGATTGGATATGACGGGGTAATTAGTATTGAGCACGAAGATTTAGAATATGAAGGAACAGAGAAAAAGCTTAAGGAAGGTATCTTATTAGGAAAGAAAAACCTCGATAAATTTATGAAATAATAAATAGGAGTGATAATATGACTGTTAGAGTTGGAATAATCGGATGTGGGTCAATTGCACGGTTTAGGCATGGGCCGGAGTATAGTGCAAATCCTAATGTTGAAATCGCTGGTTTTTACGATCCTAATAGGCATAGGGCAGAGGCCTTAGCTAAAATATATGGTGGTAAGGTATATGACGATTATATGGATCTAATAAATGATAAAAGTATAGATGCAATTAGTGATTGCTCAACCAATGAAATGCATCATGTTATATCATCGGCAGCTTTACAAAATGATAAAAATGTATTATGCGAGAAACCAATGGCAACAACCGTTGAAAATGCAGAAAAAATCCTAGAGGCTAAAAAGAATTCTAAGGGTATTTTGATGATAGGCCATAATCAAAGGTTAACTTCTGCCCATATGAAGGTTAAGGAGCTAATAAATAGCGGAGAACTAGGAAAGGTCTTGACCTTTAGCACGGTTTTTGGTCATAAAGGACCGGAGTATTGGGGGACTGATAAGAGTAAAAATACCTGGTTTTTCAATAAAAATAGATCGGTACTTGGTGTTGCAGGAGATCTAGGTATACATAAGGTTGATTTACTGAGATTTCTATTGGATGATGAAATTGTTCAGGTAAGTGCAATGGAAGGTAGTTTAGATAAAAAGGATCCAGAAGGAAATCCTATTTCGGTGGCAGATAATATGGTGTGCCTACTTAAAACTGAAAAGGGAAGCTTCGGAACAGCAGCCTTTAGCTGGTCATATTATGGAGATGAAGACAATAGCACCGTTATATATTGCGAAAAAGGAATTATCAAGATATATGCAGATAAGGACTTCCAGATTGTTGTTAATAAATTTGGTGAGGAGATAATCAACTACAAATTAGAAGCAATTCAGTCTAACGATAATCAAACATCTACAGGAATAATTGATGAGTTTGTAGACAGCATTATCGAAAAGAGACAGCCGATTATTACAGGTGAAGATGGTATTAGAGCTCTACAGATAATAGAGGCAGCGGTAGAATCTGCAAGGACTGGTAAGGTTATTACTTTATAAAATATATATCATCTAAACCCTAAAGGATGTATAAAATAATTAATTTAATAACAATCCTCTCTTATTATAAAGCAGTTATCTGATTTCCGATAGATAGCTGCTTTTGTAATAAAGAGGAACCCCTGTCCATGAAGTAACTCTGGAAGGGGTATTCTTATATCTCTACAGAATCTTTTTATATTTAATTAAGCTTATTTGTAAAAATCGGGGTTCTCTCGAACATCGGGATATCTATCAAGCCAATTTTTCTCTTCCGGTATAACATGGCCAACCGATGCACATAAAACTGTAAATTCATCTTTTCCATCGACATTTATAAGTTCATCGGCTTTGTTTTGATAATAACCACCAATAGCACAACATCCGCAGCCCAAAGCTTCTGATGCTAAATAGAGCTGATGGGATATGTGGCCTAAATCAAGCAGCATACCTTTATGTGAAGTTTCTTCGTATATCCACTCACCACGGTATGGGAGGCATGCCCAGAAGAAAACCACTCCTGCCTTGGCAGTATAACTCTGATTTTGACTAGGATTAGTAAATACATCGGATACCTTTTCTGGGAGGTTTTCTACGTTTTTTAAGAGAGCAAGTTGATGTGTTAAAGGTAAGTATCTCCATATACCATTTTCAATTCCTGACACGTTATTAATAGCGAGATAAGTTTCATATGAATTTACACAACCACCAACTGCCAGTGGGCGTAGATAGTTTCTACCTGAGCCGTCCCTGAGATACTTCCGATAACCACCAATTATCTTTTTTACACTCTGAGTACACCATAGCAAGAAAGCTAATTCAAATAAAGACATTGGAGTTTCTGAATATTTGCGTCTGCTTATTCTGGTTGATATGCATTCAAAATAATCAGCCTTTGGTGCATTTTCTGAATGGATCTCTGGTAAATCAATAATTACTGAGTCTTCTCGTATGGCCTTCTGAAATGGTGGTTGGGGAAATCCATTTGCAATATCGGCTGTAGCCTTCCGGTCAACATCGCCAATTTTAGATTTCATAAACTCTCGATTGGTAGAATAAAGATTCATTCTGTTACCCCTCTCTCATATTGTAGTATAATATTACTTTAAAGGAATATTATGTAAAGAACAAGACTGTTTTTTTTACTGAGCAAATGATATAATATAGTTATAAGGTAGTTTTATTTTTCTAAAGAGACATATTTTAGACAAATAAAAACAGGTCAGAAATGACCTGTTTTTATTATATATATATTTCAATTTAAGGAGGAATTGCCTAAGAATAAGTATAAAATTCAAATCTTGTATATTTTATTCCTTTATATCATAATTAATTAAATCTCTAACAGGTTTTACAAATGCTAAAATAGTAAATAACGTTAAAATTATTACATTCCCAAGGGCGATTATTATATCTATTGAAATAAATTCAGCTAAGATACCACCGGTGGCCATTCCAAGGGGAATCAGCGACGAGGATAATGTTCTTCTAAAACCGAAAACCTTTCCCCTCATATCTGTAGGTACTGCAGCCTGTAGACTAGATTGAAGTATAGAGTTTAGCAAAGCTACAGAGAAACCATTAATAAATAGCAACAGCACGATGATAGGAAAGTTTGGAATAAAGGGAAGTGGACCCATGACAAGGGTACTGATAATGCCACCACAAATAAAAAGTCGTGACTTTTTCATTTTTTTAAGATCAATAATTGAAAGTATTAGGAATCCAGCAAACATTCCACCTAGAGAAAAGCCCATTGCGACTCCGTATTTCTCAGGTCCAAGGTATTCCTTTACATTAAAAAGAGGAAGAAGTAAAGTTATCCCCATGAGTGCAAAAAAATTCAAAAATGCAATTGTAATATAAAGGTATTTTAGTCCAGTAAAATTCCTAACATAATTAAATCCAGATTTTAGATCATCTATAAAATTTATATCCTTGATATCCCTTTGGTTATTGGGGATTTTAATGAAAATTTCAGTACATGCAGAAAAAATATAACTTATGCCATTTATTAAAAACATAAGAGGTGCACCTAAGTGTAGGTATAAAAATCCTCCAGCAGTCTTTCCAACTATGCTTGTACCTGTGGTAACCATAGAAATCGATGAGTTAGCCTTAACTAGTTTATCACCTGGAACTATATCGGGTATAGATGATTGTACAGCAGGATTGAAGAAAGAGCCGCAGACACCTAATATGATTCCTCCAACTAATACCATCCAGATTTCAATAAAGTTCATTAGTGCAGCAATACCAACAAAGGTTATAGCAATACCCCTAACAATATCAGCGATGATGAGTATTGTTTTACGATTGTGTCTATCAACATAGGTTCCTGCAATAGGAGATAAAAATACCCGAGGAATAACTGCTGCTGCCATTAAAATTCCCATTAACCCTGTTGAACCGGTTTTTGCTAGTATCCAAAATCCTAATGCAATGTCATAGACAGAATCTCCAAAGGCAGATACCAATTGTCCTTGCCAAAGGAGAAAAAAATTTAAATTCCATAGCTTGTTTGAATCTGTATCTTTGCTTGAGTTTTTATTTTCTCGCGTATTACTGTTAGATTCTGTGTTGAGGTTAGTACTCATCTTACCTCTCCTTTAAGTTTATAAGAATATTTGAGCTTTTGGACAACTCCAAACTATTATACTACTATTTTAAATTTGGATTAGATCATATAAGCATACATGTCATCAACTTTTTCACTCATATATCTTTGCATATCGGAGATTGCTTGATTATATATTTGTGGTCCCACCTTATCTATTATGAAATCAAGAATCAACTCTGCCTGTAGGTCTCCAATCTGCTCATCCCTCTCAGAATCAAAGTACTTCTTGATTTCTTCTACTGCATTTTTCTTATGCTCTTTAGAAAGCTCAATCTTGTTCATACCCCTACCTCCAATTTAATTATTTAACTTTAAACTATCTAATATTATAATTATTATCAATGTGATTGTCAAAAATTTCTAGAACGAATGTTCTTGTGTTCTCTTATCAGCAAATATGGATATAGAATAGACCTATAGAATTTTAGATCGTGTAAATATATGCTAAATAAAAGGAATTTTTGGAAAAACAAAGAATAAACATTAAGGATATGAAAAACTATTAGGAGGGTGTATTATGAAAAACAAATTTTTAATATTTTTACTAAGTACATTATTAATCTCAACTATGATCATGGGATGTTCAACCGCAGACAAAGCTAGTCAAGAAAAAGCTAATGAATTCAATGATATGAGGCAAAATTATAAAACTAAATTAATAACAGAAGGGCCTTCTCCAATGAAAAGCAGAGAGTTAACTCTTGCGGATAATGCTTCTGAAATAACATTTAAATCAGGAGATTTGTCATTAAAGGCATGGATTTCTAAGAACCATGAAGCAGATAAAAAATATCCAGCTGTAGTTTACTTGCATGGAGGCTTTGGATTTACTGAGAAGAATTGGGAAGAAGCTCAGAGCTATATTGATGAAGGATTTATCCTAATGACTCCGATGCTAAGAGGGGAGAATGGAAATCAAGGAAATTATGAATTATTATATGGAGAGGTAAATGATTTAATTGCCGCTGCTGAGTATCTATCAGAGCAACCATATGTAGACTCTGATCATATATTTCTTGCAGGACACAGTTTAGGCGGAGGAAATGCAGTTCTTGCTTCAATGCTTCCATCTAAATATAATACGGTTGCAACCTTTGGAGCCGCTCCATTAGACTTAAAGGCTGAGTTAGATGCTAATGAAAAATTGAAGGGTATAATTCCATTTGATATAAATGAGTCGAAGGAATTTGAACTAAGGACACCTGTGAAATATCCACAATATGTGAATAAGCCTCTACATATGTTTGTTGAAACTGAAAGTCACTTACCAGAAATAGAAAACGTGACTAAATTATTCATAGAAAAAGTAAAGGAAAATGGAAAAGAAGCGAAATACTATTCAGTTGAAGGGGACCATTTTAGTGCTGTAGGTGAAGCAATCAAGAGAAGTATTGAAGTATTTAAAGGCAAGTTATAGTATATAAGTAAAAGGTCATGATTTTAGGCTTTGTCACCTAATAACATGACCTTGATTTTATATTATTAATCGATATAAAAACTTAGCAAAATACTGCTGCAACTCTATTATCATATCTTCGAGGAATTCTATAGTTAGAAAAAGCTATTCTTGTATTAAATTTGATATATCTATTAGCTAGGTATTTGAAGTTTGGACGCGTTGCTGAGTCTAATAAATGGGCAGATGTAGTAGAGCCTTCGATTCTATAATCGTTTAATGCTTCAATGATTTCTTCGGCAGTTTCTATACCGATTCCATGACCGTAATAGGTTCCATCACCTAAATCAATGACATTCTCTCCTTGCCATTCGGGAGTCAATGGATCTACATCTGGATTTTTAAAGTACCTACAATCTCCAGGCAAATAGTCATCTAGATTTTCATAATAACCGATGTCAAGATCTCTATCGATATAATGCCAGTTCATTAAATGTATATTTGGAAACATCTTATTGAAAAGCTCCTCGGGGTATATGTCCACAAGGGCTTTATAGAAAACTATAACCATTGCGGTGGCACATTCGGTACCATATAATGAGCTGTTGATATAGATATCCTTAATGCCAGCAGAGGGTTTTACTCCTTCCTTCAATAAGAAACCTCCCTCATCCGTGCGATTCCAATACTCGGGATTACACATGGACTTTCGAAAAATTCTAAAGGAAAAGTTGCTTGCATTAAGCTCTCTTGAAGCACTTATAATGTGTGAACGCATATTAAGTTCAAATTTTAGCTGTTCAATTGAATTATATTCATAAACCTCTTCGCTTGAAGATAATATATTTATGATTTCAACCTCAATACTATTTGGTGGATATTCACTAATAATACTATTGGGATCAATTCTTTCACCGGATATCTTAATCATTATTCTCCCCCCGTCATAGACTTAGCCATTTTTATTTGCTCGGAAATCGGATATTTCATCCATCTATCCCAACGGTCAATGTTTTCTTGATGCATTTTAAATGAAACGTTTGAGAGTAATATTTTGGTATCAAGGTCAAGATTTTTAAACTCATCTAATAGATTCTTTTCCCTTTGTGATAACGAAATTAAGGTTTCGCCAGTATCAACGGACACAAATTTACAGAGATATTTTGCTTCTAGAACTATTACATAGAGCGTTGGTCGACTTTTTTGCTGAAGACTTTGGCCTGTGAAATGTAAAAATAAACTATTTTCTTCAATCCAATTAAGAAAGGCTATATATTTTTTTTGATTATTCAAATCACTAGTTTTTTCTAAACCCGGTATAAAACTCAGAAGCTTACTAGCTAGCTGAACATCCTTTTTTTCTGTAGATAGCAGTTTATTTGCAATCATAACTAAGCTGTTTGGATTCCTAGATTCAAAGAAAGCCCAAACTAAGTCATGGATAAGATAATCATTTCTATTTCTTTTGAAAATCATATCTACTACAGCCGGTAATATCTTCTGTTCTTTATACAATTTTGATAGAAGTATTGCAGTCATATCCAAAATCTCATCAAAATCATTACTGAGGCCATCATCAAGAAATCCTGTTTCAAATACCCATTTGAGCATAGAATATACTATTTGAGCATAGTCTGAGGATATATTTTTTGATACCCAAGTCCTTCTTTCTCCTTCCAATATTTCATCAATAAATTCCAATGCGATCTTATTTCTGAGGTTTAGATTATCCATGAGTTCCGGTTCTTTTAATTCAGACTTTAGAACAAATAGGGATGTAAAATTCAGGTTATTATCATTGATTAGGTTTATGGCTTCCTTAGTATTTTCTTTGGCTAATTTATTAAAATAGCTTTTTAAATTATCGTTTCCTTCTCTAAGTCTTACTTTATCTAAGGTGTTTGGGGTGGGTAAACTGCTCATATATAAATCTCCTTCCTAATAGATACATAGGCGATAAAATTAAAATTTGAAATTATCTTAAAAAAGGCTATACTATATAATATTGCTGATACAGATTTTGTGCTTTAAAAATTTGCTTTTTTTCAAAAAAAATATATGATATAGGAAAACATAGAAAATTATTATAATTTCCCTCAGATTGTTAACGAAGTTAACAAGATGATAGGCTGCCACGAAAGTCGAAGTTCGAGGCGTGCTGAACCGAAGAGACCGCAGCGTATACAGACATACGTAAGGGTTCTTTGGTGAAGCAACAACGAAGAAATTTGGGTTTCGGGGCAGCCTCAGAGAAAATTACTATAATTTCTGTTAAGAAAGGAAAAAGCCATGGATAATGTAGCCTGTAAAATATGCAATAGTGAAACAAAGGTAATAGAAGATCAACAATTTAACCTGAACTATTATTGGTGTACCAATTGTGAATTTATTTTTATAGATGAAAATCATATTATTTCGGGAAAAGATGAATTAAAAGAATATGTTAAACATGAAAATTCCTTTGAGAATGAGGGATATGTTAATATGTTTAAAAGGTTTATTGAGACAAGCATCGGGCCTTATAAAACGAATATAAGGAATGTCTTGGAATTTGGATGTGGTCCAGGACCGGTATTGGCAAAGCTACTTAAGAATGAAGGATTTGAAGTGGATATGTACGATCCATACTTTGCTCCTGAAAGGGTTTTTGAAAATAAGGAATATGACCTGATAACTTCAACTGAGGTTTTTGAACATTTCAAAGATCCAATGGATAATATAAGACTCTTAAAAGAACATCTTAATGATAACGGATTGTTAGCAATTATGACTCTATTTCATCCAAAAGATGAAGAAAAATTCAAGAATTGGTGGTATAGACGGGATGTGACACATATTTCATTTTACACTCCTGAGACCTTTAGATATATAGCCGATGAACTTGAGATGAAGGTTTTAAAAATTGATAATAGAAACATCTGTGTTTTACAAAATAGCTAGGAATATTTGTAGAAACTAGATCATATTTGATCTGGTTTCTTTTTTTTTCAAAAACTTTAGGCAGGTTTTAACCAATTAAACCAAGTCAGAACTATGTAATTTACTCAATTAAGCAAATTGCATAATTACAATCCTAAAAAACTTACTACTATATATAGTTTTAAATTCCCCAGAGCTATACCCTATTTATTATGCAATTGTGCCAAGTCAGAATTATGCCATTTCCTCAATTAATAAATATTTCATTCTTACTTAATAAAAAATTAATAAATGCTTTCAATTTATTTAATTTCCATATTTTATTATATACCTACAATGAAATAGAGGATGGTGATGAAGGTTGAACAAGGATCCTAAGAATATATTAGGGAAAATATCAGAATTTTTTATTGAAAGATACAGAGCGGTTTATTTAATTATTGCAGCGATAATCCTTTTAGGATTACAATCCTATATTACATTACCAAGGGAAGAAATGCCAGAAATAACAATGCCCTTTGTAATGGTTACTACAAGCTATATTGGAGCTGCACCACAGGAGATTGAAAGTCAGATTACCGATGAAATAGAGGCGAAGATTAAGGATGTAGATGACATTGAATCAATTACATCCACATCCAGTAATGGACGATCAAGTGTAACTGTTGAATTCGCAATTGGTACTGATATAGATGACAAGGTTAATGAAATTACGAACAAGATATCAGAAATTCAAAATAATTTACCACAGGATAGCGATGCACCAATAGTTTCAGGTTTTAACACTAGTGACAGGGCGATCATGACCTTAAACATTAGTGGTGAACAAGATTTAATTACACTTAAGAATGTAGCAGAAGATATTCAAGACGAGATTGAGAAGATAGAAGGTATTAGTGAAGTTAATATGGTAGGTGGAGTTGATCGAGAGATTAACATATATGTAGAAACCTCTAAACTGGCTGCATACAATGTCTCTATCGATGACATAAGAAATGCCATTGGAGGTTCAAATGTTACTGCTCCTGGTGGAGATATTGAACTCGATGATATGCAGTTTAATATCCGTACTGTTGGAGAATTTACTGAGGTTAAGGAAATTGAAGAAACTATTATTTCTGTTCAAAATGGGACACCTATTTATCTAAAGGATGTTGCTCGAGTTGAAGATACATACGAGGAGATAACATCGTATTCTGAAAGGTATGAAAAAGGGGTTTCGGAAGAGGGAATCTTTACCCGTACTATAACCCTATCTATCACAAGGGATAGCGGGGCCGATATAGTAGGATTAAGTAATGAAATTAAGCAATTATTGAAAGACGGTGAAGGGAAATTATATCCTGATGATGTTGATGTGGCTATAAGTGGAGATACAGCAGTAGAAGTCGATGAAAGTCTTAATGACGTTGTGGGTAATGCGATATCGGGACTTCTTATCGTTATCATTGTTCTATTCCTATTTATAGGGTTTAGAGAATCTCTTATTGTAGCATTTGTTATTCCACTCACACTGCTTACTAGTTTTGTATTGTTACAATATAACGGAATGACATTTAACACCATGTCACTTGTTGCCTTAATCTTAGCACTAGGGATGCTTGTTGATAACGCTATTGTAATTATGGAAAATATAGATAGCTATAGAGATAAAGGCATAGATGTATTTAATGCTTCCAAGATGGCTACAAACCAAGTTGCACCGGCCGTATTTGCATCAACACTTACCACTATGGCAGCATTCTATCCAATGGCTTTAACATCGGGGATAATGGGAGAGTTTTTAAAGGTTATACCACTTACGGTAATGTTTGCTATAGGTACGTCCTTTGTAGTATCCCTTGTTATTACTCCAGCTTTATGTTCAAGATATTTAAGTAAGCATAAGGCTAAGATAAATGAAAATAAGGGTAAACTTGAATTAGTCAGAAAGATTGCATCTGTAGTCTTTGTATTTGCACTATCTTTATATGCATTTGCTGATGATGGAACAATAGGTTTATTATCAATTGTAACGTCTATAATTTTTGCTGGTGCAATGTATATAAAACAATTTAAAACTTCTAATACAGGCCACGGAGAGTCTAAAATTGTAAAAAAATATGTGGGTATGTTAGATACAATATTAAAGAGTAGACTTAGAAGAGTTAGTATTGTTGCGATTGCAGGTGTTGTATTCTTAGCGAGTTTATCAACTATTCCTTTAGGTCTTTTAAAAATAGAACTGTTTCCTTCTACTGACAGTACAACCTTTGACGTATCGGTGGAACTTCCAGCAGGGTATCTAGTAGAAGATACGGGAGAGATTGTTACACAGGTTGAAGATGTATTACTGGAATATCCAGAAGTTGTTACTATCGTAAGTAAAGTAGGAAGCACAGGTGGAGGTTTCTTAAGAGGTGGTGGCGATAAACAAAATGAAGCCAAGATTTCAGTAGATTTAGTGCCCGATGAAGAAAGAGAAAGAAGTAGTAATGAAATCGTTGACAGCTTAAGAAAAGATTTGAAACAGATTGCAGGAGCTGATATAACTGTCGAGCAGCAAAGAATGGGACCATCTGGAGGTAAACCTATTAGTATTAAGCTAAAGGGTGAAAGCTTTGAAAGTCTCGAGACGGTAGCTAATGATTTTGAAGCAATGTTAAAGGAAATTGATGGAGTAACAGAAGCAAGCACTACTATAGGCGACGGACCACCGGAGCTCAAGGTTGTAGTGGATAAGGAAAAAGCCAGCTTGTTAGGAGTAAATGTCAATACAGTGTCTTCTGAAATAAGAAAGGCTGTTCAAGGTATAACGGTTTCTAAGTTTAAAGAAAACCAAGATGAAATAGATATAATAGTTAGAACAACTGAAGAACAAATTAAAACTATTAGTGATTTTGAAAAAATATACTTTACATCTAATAAAGGTGAGAAGATATCATTTTCTCAAGTAGCATCCTTAGTTGAAACAAAGGGTTCTCTCTCTATTGAACATGAGGATCTTGATAGAATTGTTAAAGTAGAATCTAATGTAACTGAAGGAACCAATACTTCCGGAGTAGTAAGGCAATTTAGATCAAAGGTAGAGAACTATCCTTTACCGGAGGATGTTGAGGTTTCATATGGTGGAGAGCAACAGGATATTACTGAATCCTTTACAGATATGTTTATGAATATGGGGATAGCTGTTTTATTAGTATTTATTATACTAGCCGTTCAGTTTAACTCATTATCTCAGCCTCTGGTTATATTATTCTCAGTACCTCTAGCTACAATAGGGGCCTTTACGGGATTAATTATTACAAGAAATAGTTTTGGACTATTTGCATTTATGGGAATTGTTTCCCTAGTAGGTATAGCCGTAAATGATGCCATAGTGCTGGTAGATTATATAAACTATCTAAGAAAACGTGGATATGGAATGATTGAGGCTATAAAAGAAGGTGGTAAATCTAGATTTGCTCCTGTATTTGCCACATCAATAACAACTATCGGTGGAATACTTCCGTTAGCTTTAAAAAATCCAGACTATGCTCAATTAGGGTTTGCACTGATATTTGGATTAGTGGCGTCTACTGTTTTGACTCTTATATTTATTCCAATACTATATTCACTTGTAGAAGGACTTAAGAATAAGGTTCAAAGAAGAATACCGATATTTAAGGATAGAAAATAGTAAGATATTAAAATTAAATGGATGATAGATATTAAGAGTTAATAGCAGTTATCTACAGAGATTCAAGTAAGACAATTAATTTATACACATCCAGAACTCCAAAATACTTAGAGTATCTGGATATGTATAAATTAAGTTTTACTATAGGAACTCTATATGAAAGGGAGAGATAAAATTGAAAATAAAAAAATTACTTATTGCATCTTTGATGATTATTCCTCTTATTGTAACGGGATGTGCAAGACCAAGTGCAGAAGTGCAAGAACCACAAAACCAGTCGATGGAGAATAGTATAGCCATTGAGGTTGCGGAAATAGAGAAAAATGCATTAACAAATGACTATAGCACTACAGGAAAACTATATGCAAGTGAAGAAGTAAGTGTGTCAAGTAAAGCTCAGGGTAAGATCGCAAGTATCAACTTTAAGCTGGGAGATAAAGTGAATAAGGGTGATATTTTATACACCTTAGATAATAGTGATCTAAAAACAAATGTGAACCTACAAAAAAGCCAGCTAAAAACATCTTTAAATAATGCTAAAATAAGATATGATGATGAATTGGAAAATTACAATAAAATGAAGTCGCTATATGAAACTGGTGTTATAACGAAAAAGGACTTAGACAATGCAGAAATATCATATGAGCAGGCAAAATTAAGTTATCAGCAGGCGCAAAAAGATTATGAATCAAATTCTGCTACCCTAAATTCCTCTGTAAATGATACAATAGTAAAGAGCCCTACAAGTGGTATAGTGGCAAGTAGAAATATTGAAATTGGAGAGATGACTGGTGCTAGCGATTTTGTTATCGTGAAACTTGATCCGATTATTGCAAAAGCAAATGTTTCAGAGGACTTTGTAAACAAAATTGCTGTGGACGATAATGTAAGAACTAGGGTTCAAGAAAAGGATTATGTAGGTAAGATCACATCCATTAGCCCGGTAGGATCAAACAATGGTAATATATATCCTGTTGAAATTGAGATAGAAAACAAGGATTCATCCTTAAAACCCGGCATGTTTGCAGATATAGCCTTTGAAATAGAGAAGCTAGAAGAGCAGATAGTAGTACCGAAAAAATCTATAATATCAAAGGGCAATGAACACTATGTTTACATAGTAGAAGAAAACAGCCCTAAGAAGGTTATTGTTGACAAGGGAATAACAAAGGATGGATACGTTCAAATATCTGGAGAATTAAATGTAGGAGATAAGTTAGTTGTAAAGGGACAGGAATATATAGAAGAAGGAAGTTCTATTAACATAGTAAATGAAGTTAGTTCGGAAGAGTAAGATGATTAAGCTTATAAGAGTAGACTCTGAGAGCTTTGAAAGAAAGCCTTAGAGTCTGACGGATAAGCTTAATTGTCACATTTGTGTATTAAGTCTTAAGAATTGTGGGGGTATTTATGTCTATTAAATATCGATTAATACTTTCATATATTGGAATGATAGTTATTCCAATAATATTTATAATGATAATAAACTTTACCTTTGGCTTTTTTCTATTTGAAGAGAAAGAGAGTCTCTTTGATAAGTTTAATCCAGGGAAGAAAATATCAATATATTTGCACAAAAGTAATGAACTTAGCCGTAGAATGAATATTGCAGCATTAGAGGATAACGAAGACATCATTGGAGAAGCCTATATCAGAACCATAGAAGATGAGATTAAAGAATTTCATGGTGGAGTCATCACTAGAAAAGATAACGAAATCGTATATGTTTCACAGGGTCTACAGGGCCTAGTGAACGTAGATGCTTTACCTATGTTTAGGGAAGAATATAGTAGAGAAAAATATATAAAGTTTAATGAGGGTTATGCAATAGGTAATCAACTTGATTATTATCTTAATGGATCGGAGTATTCCCTTTTTATAATAGCAAATATTGAAGCAATGAAAGCGGAGTTTGAAAGGGCAGAAACTATATTAAATATAAGCATTATATGTATATTGATCATAACCACTCTAATATTAACCTATTCTGTATATAAGGATATTATAAAGTCTATAGTTAAATTAAGGCGTGCGGCTAATGAGATGAAAAATGGAAATCTAGATTATGAGATTAAAAAACACTTAAACGATGAAATCGGTGAATTGAGCTCAGCCTTTGAAGAAATGCGCTTGAGACTAAAGCATTCCATTGAAATACAAAGAAAGTATGATGAAAATAGAAAAAACCTAATCTCTAACATTTCTCATGACCTAAAGACTCCAATAATGTCAATAAAGGGACATATAGAGGGTATAAAGGATGGAATTGCCGATTCTCCTGAGAAGATGAACAAGTACATTGATACTATTTATCAGAAATCGAATGATATGGAATTGCTTATTAATGAACTTTTCCTGTTTTCAAGATTAGATTTGGAAAAGGAAGAATTCAATTTTCAAACTATTGATATCATAGAATTCCTTGAATTCAGTGTTGAAGATCTAAGCTTTGATTTAGAAAAGGTTTCTGGGAAAATAGATTTAAGTTATGATTGTGAACCGGTTTTTGTTAAGGCAGATTTGCAGAAACTAAAACGTGTGGTTGTAAATATTGTTAGCAATGCAATAAAGTACAAAAGAGAAGTCCCACTTATGATAGATATCTATGTAAAGAAATTGGATAATGAGATAGTTGTTGAAATTAAAGATAATGGGAAAGGAATTTCTAAGGAAAATCTACCATTTATATTTGATAGATTTTATCGCGCAGACAAATCCAGAAACACTTCTGTAGTTGGAAGTGGTCTTGGTCTTGCGATATCAAAGCAAATTATTGAAAAGCATGGTGGAAAGATTTGGGCTGAAAGTGAGGAGAATATAGGAACTAGTATATTCTTTTCCTTAAAAGGAAAAGAAGGGAGGTGGAGCAAACCATGAAGAAGATATTGATTATTGAAGATGATATAAGTATTGCAGAACTAGAAAGAGATTATCTCGAGATAAACGGTTTTGAGGTTAAAATTGAAAATTCAGGACAGAAAGGCATGGATAGAGCAAGCAAGGAAAAGTTTGATTTAATCATATTGGATTTGATGCTTCCTGAAGTTGATGGGTTTCAAATATGTAAGGAACTAAGGGGAAGGCTAGATATTCCAATTCTCATGGTTTCTGCTAAGGGAGAAGGAATTGATAAAATTAGAGGGCTCGGACTAGGAGCTGATGATTATATAACCAAACCCTTTAGCCCTAACGAACTAGTAGCTAGAGTTAAGGCACACTTAGGTAGATATGATAGGCTCACAACTAAAAATAAAGAAACTACTGAGATAATAGAAATCAATGGGCTCTCACTGGATACCTATTCTAGAAGAGTACATGTAAATGGTGAGGAGATTAATCTGACTTCAAAGGAATTTGATATTCTACTATTGCTTGCCAAAAGTCCTAACCGTGTTTTTAGTAAAAATGAGATATTTGAGAGAATATGGGGATTTGATTCCTTGGGGGATATATCTACGGTAACAGTCCATATTAGAAAGATACGTGAAAAAATAGAGCCAGACCCACCTAATCCTAAATATATCGAGACATTATGGGGTGTTGGATATAGATTTCAGATATAGATATACTGGGTGTATCACAATGGCGAATTTCAAAACCGTGAACTTCATTCATTGTGAGACACCCAGGGGGTCAAGCTCAAGAGCTATTTTTATGATATAATACTACATTTATCTATAAGAGATTGAGAAGGTTCGCCTTATTTTTCCACTTGGGAGGGAGTCAATTGAATAATGGAGCCATGGCAATTATGATAGAGCTAATGATAACGCTATCGGACATTGAAGAAGGGCTTAAAGGTTTTGGTAGTGAGGTTGATTGTGAAAATAATAACAATGGATAAAAATATTGTTTCTGTAGTATAATAAGTTTAAACTATTGAAATTTAGATATATATAGTTTATAATGTCTATGTAGTAACTATATAATTATTTGGAAGGAGTGGTGTCTTATGTTAAAAATGAGCATAGTATTTGAGATGAATAATTTAACTACACACTACTCTGGGAATGGTTTATAGAAGGTATATATAGTTTGGATATTTCCATTTTAAATTAAAGGATAGATCTATATTTTTGCTAATAAACCTTGGAGTGGTGAATGATTTTCATTATTTCAGGGTATTTTTATGCCCAAAATTCAAATTTGGAGGTAGACAGAGTGAAAAATATAGATCTTAATGCATGGGGATTATCTGAAGCAATTAGTAATGAATGTGAAGAAAAATATAATGGACAATATTTAGGTAGAGTTATAGAAGAACATCGAAATTTATATAAGATTATAACGAAGAATGGAAGAATTATAGGTAAAATTTCCGGTAGGATGGCTTATGATGCAAACGATAGAGTAGATTATCCAGCAGTAGGAGATTGGGTAGTGCTTGATAGAATTGAGGCTGAAAAGGGTGTAGCCATTATCAGTGGAGTTCTAACCCGTAAAAGTAAGTTTTCAAGGAAGATTGCAGGGAGAAAAAATGAAGAACAGATTATAGCATCAAATATAGATACCATTTTTATATGTATGTCATTAAATCATGACTTTAATCTACAGAGACTTGAAAGATATATAAGCCTTGCATGGAACAGCGGAGCTATTCCTGTTGTACTCCTGACAAAATCTGATTTATGCAGCGATGTAGATGAAAAAATACAGGAGGTAATGGAAGCATCACCAGGTGTAGATATCTATGCGGTGAGTTCTATTAATGAAATGGGTCTTCAGGAAGTAGAAAAGTATATAAGCTTTGGGAAGACCGTTGGTTTTGTCGGGTCATCGGGTGTTGGTAAGTCAACCTTAATAAATCACTTGCTAGGCTTTGAGAAGCAGGATACCGGAGAAATAAGAAGTGATGATAAGGGAAAACACACAACGACCTATAGGGAGCTAATGATTGCTCCTAGCGGGGGGATATTAATAGATACACCGGGAATGAGAGAAATACATCTTTTAGATGATACCGACGGTGTAGAGACTTCCTTTTCAGATATCGAAGAGCTAGCGAACCAATGTAGATTTGCCGATTGTAATCACACAAATGAGCCCGGTTGTGCTGTGAGATCAGCCATAGAAGAAGGGGAGCTTTCAGAGCGAAGATTTAATAACTATTTGAAGCTAAAGAGGGAAGCGGCCTTTATGGAAAGAAAACTCAATAGCAATGCACATCTGAGCTATAAAAAGAAAATAGCTAGACAGAGTAGGATTAGAAAGAATATGTTTTATAGGAAGTAAAGATTAATATAAGAGGGTTTTTCAGAAATAAGTCATTCTGAAAGGCCTTTTTTTATATATTTAAGCAGATAAAAATATATTTTCAGGGCAATAATCTATATGGTATAATTTAACATAGAATGATTTTTCCAATTTATGTATATGTATAAATTTAGCAAGCTTATAAGCGCATTCTATATAGGAGGGTGTTCCATGGACAAAAATCCAGTTATTGAAATAAATGATTTAAGAATGAGTTATGGAAAAGATGAGGAAGATATATTAAAAGGGATAAATTTAGAGGTATATCCAGGCCAAATTATTGGATATATTGGACCAAATGGAGCGGGAAAAAGTACCACTGTAAAAATTCTTTTAGGCATATTGAATGACTTCAGAGGCGAAGTGAAGATATTTGGGAGAAGTATATTAGAGGATAGTGTTCAGTATAAAAGCAGAATAGGTTATGTGCCAGAGACCGCTGAGATATATGACAATTTAACGGCCCATGAATATCTTACTTTCCTAGGAGAAGTTTATGGAATGAATATAGAAGATGTAAATGAAAGAGCTAAAAAGTTGATGTCCTTATTTGATATAGAGGATAGCTATAATTCCAGGATTTCTTCATATTCTAAGGGTATGAAACAGAAATTGCTAATCATAGCTAGTATGATACATAATCCAGATATCCTGTTTTTAGATGAGCCCTTGAGCGGCCTTGATGCCAATAGTGTGATGATTTTAAAGGAGATTCTTGCACAGCTTGCTGATCAGGGTAAGACTATCTTTTACTCCTCACATATCATGGAGGTTGTAGAGAAAATAAGCGATAGGATACTACTATTAAACGACGGACAGGTCGTTGCCGATGGAACCTTTGAAGATCTTAAGGAGATGAGCAAGGAGGGCTCTCTTGAAGGAATATTTAATCAACTTACTGGATTTAATCAGCATAAAGATATAGCCAATCAATTTATACGTATATTGAAGGCGGTGTAATCTATGAAGGATTTTAAATCTTTAAAGCTTCTAGACAAATTTAGGTCTCTCTTTGAGAAGTTTGGTGTAGATTACAATATAATGAGAAGGATTGTACAATTAAAGCTGGTTATGGATCAAAGAAGGGTTCCAACGGTGATGACTAATGAAAAAAACGACGATGAAGAGAAGAATTATTTCATGAAATCCTTGATTTCCTACGGTCTAGTAGGTATATTTGCCATGTTTGTTATAATATCAAAGCTATCAATATTTGCTAAAATGAGTTTTAATTTTGGAATGATTATGTTTATGATTATGACTACCATGATATCCGATTTTTCATCGGTTTTGCTAGATATAAAGGATAAGAATATATTGATGAGTAAGCCAATTGACTCTAGAACAATCAATATGGCAAAGATAATTCATATATTTATTTACATATTTATTATTACAATGGTCATTGCTGGACCTTCTTTGATAGCTGGGACAATAAAGTATGGGATAAAGTTTCTTCTAATATTTTCTTTTGATTTATTGCTATCTTCAACATTGATTATATTCCTTACTTCAATGTTATACTATTTAATCTTAAAGTTTTTTGATGGAGAAAAGCTTAAGGATATAATAAATTACGTTCAAATAACTTTATCTGTTGTACTTATTGTAGGGTATCAATTCATAGGACGGATGTTTGACGTTTTTGAATATGACATGGTATTCAGTCCAAGATGGTGGAGTTATCTTATTCCGCCAGCATGGTTTGCAGCACCATTTCAGATTTTTATAGAAGGCGATATGGGAAGCCATTATATTTTCTTGGGGATACTAAGCATTTTAGTACCAATAGTGGCCTTGATAGTGTATGTTAAGGTTATTATACCTTACTTTGAAAAGAATCTTTCTAAATTAAACAATAATAGTGCTAAAATAAGTAGATTTATTGATATAAGGGATAGTATCGGGAGGATTATTTCAAAGATTTTTTGTTTTAAAAGGATGGAGAGTCTCTTTTTTAGGTTTACCCAAAGGATGATATCAAATGAGAGAAAGCTCAAGCTTCGAATCTATCCTAATATGGTCTTTGCAGCAGTAATGCCTTTAATAATAATTTTTAGAACCATTGGTAATGACAGAAGCTTTTATGAGGTTATTGCAGAGATTGGAGAGGGTAAATCCTATTTTTCAATTTATCTTACTCTATTACTGTTGTCTAACCTTATGATAATGCTAAAAACAAGCGAAAAATATAAAGGAGCTTGGATTTATAGGGTACTACCTATTGAAGATCCTTCGTTAGTATATAGGGGTGCATTTAAGGGCTTTTTGCTGAAGTACATAATTCCTGCATACCTCATACCTAGTATGATATTTTTAATGATTTGTGGGTCTAGGATATTTATAGATGTAATATTGATGCTGCTAAGCCTGATTTTGCTTTGCCTTATAATATTTAAAATATCTTCAAAGGAATTTCCTTTTTCTATGGATTTCAGCCATATTAAAGATGGCAATATTGTGTCTCTATTTTTATCCATGGGTTATTGTGGAGCTTCACTGGGACTGCATATGTTTTTAAAATCTACCAAATATGGCCTATTAGTCTATTGCGGAGTATTAATACTAACTATTCTAATCCTATGGAAACAGAGTATGAAGATTAAATGGGAAGATGTAATCTAACTGAGGCTAACCACAAAAGGAAGGATGGCAAATAATTTGCAAACTCCAAAGAAAAGATACGAAAGAAGAAAAAAATATTATAGTAAAATGCTTGAAAAGCAAGACAAGGTACTTAAGATAATCACCAATTTGAGACTAACAGTTGCCTTAGCAGGAATAGGAAATATGGTATTCCTATATATAACTAATAGCTACTCATTGATGTTACCTATACTTGCAGCATATATGGCCATTTTTATCTACTTAGTAATAAAGCATAATGAAGTGAGATCTAGAAGAAATTATTCATCATCATTATATAAAATTAATGATGAGTCAATAAAGCGTGTAGATGGAGAGTGGAAAGCCTTTGGTGATATCGGAGCTGAGTTTCTAGATGAAAGTCACAGCTACTCCGAGGACCTTGACGTCTTTGGAAAGGGTTCCTTGTTTCAATGGATTAATATAACTACAACCTATATAGGAAGACAAAAACTAAAAAAATACCTTTTAGCGCCATGTAAAAGTAGCGAGGAAATTCATGAAAGACAGGAAGTGCTTTCCGAGCTATCGGGGAAACTATGGTGGCGTCAGAGGTTTATGGCAGAGGGTATGGTAATATCCGATGATGTTCATGATTCTGAGCCATTATATAGCTTTGTAAAGGAAAAAAAGAACTTTTATTTAAAGAACTGGGTAATGATAGGAGCACGAGTGCTTCCAATAATAAGTATTATACTTTGTACTCTATATTTAATGGGGAAAGTATCCTACTATCCACCCGTCGTGTTATTAGGAATTCAAACTTTAATATTGAAATTTAAGAATAAAGAAAGAACAAAGACTTTAAATATGGTGTATAACCATAAGGAGAATATAAAAAGTTATAGGAAGATGCTTGAGCAATTTGAAAAGAAACATTTTAGGTCGAGTTATATTAATAGGCTAAAGGCAAGCCTTGTTAGTAAAGAAGGGTACACAGCATATCAGCAAATAGATAGACTAGAAAGGATAACTCAAAGTATTTCAAACCGAAACAATGCTGTTTTTATCATAATAAACATACTTCTTCTTTGGGACTATCAATGTATGATTTCCTTGGAAATATGGAAGAGAAGATCCGGTATATTGATAGAGACTTGGTTAGATGTTATTGGAGAGCTGGAAGCCCTATCAAGCTTAGCCCTTATAAAGCATGATAATCCAGAATGGGCGATGCCAAAGATAATAGATACATCTTCTAATTTAAAGGCCGAGAACATGGGTCATCCTTTACTCACCAATAAACGGATATGCAATGATTTAAAAATAGAATCGCCAACTAAAATACTATTGATAACAGGATCGAATATGTCGGGAAAGAGTACTTTGTTAAGAACTGTAGGATTAAACCTGTTATTGGCCTATATAGGTGCACCGGTTTGTGCGAGATCCTTTCAATGTCCAATGATGGAGATTCATACATGTATGAGGGTAAGTGACAATCTTGAAAAGAGTATTTCTTCATTTTATGCAGAGTTATTAAGAATTAAGGAAATAGTAAGGGCTTCGAAGGATAGACCAGTCTTTTTTCTGTTAGATGAAATTTTCAAGGGAACTAACTCTGAGGATCGTCATGAAGGTGCTAAACAATTGATAAACAAGTTACTTAGGGATGGTGCTATAGGGTTAGTATCGACCCATGACTTGGAGCTGGGAGTTCTAGAAAATGAAAGCAACAAAAGAATAAGAAACTATCATTTTCAAGAATATTATAGGGATAATGAAATATATTTTGACTACAGATTAAAATCAGGGATTTCTACAACGCGTAATGCTTTGTATCTAATTAAAATGGTGGGAATAGATGATTAAATTTCTGATTAATGTTTTATATAGATGTGTGAATGAGAAGTATAACTTACTTAGGTAGCCACTGAGAATCCTTTTGGCTCATGCTATGAACCTGTTTTAGATTGAAAGATAAAGGTTAAAACAGATTCATAAAAATCGCAAAAACGAAACCTCAGAGTCTACCTTCGTTTATCAAGTTTCTGAGGCACACATCTATAGTTAATAATTATTCTAGGAGGTTGAGGGAAGTATGGGGGTACTTTCAATAGTTTTTATTATTGTAATGTTTATCTTAGTAATAGCATTTTTAATTGAGTTCTTCTCAAAGAAGCAAAGGCTTAAGGATAACATCAAGTATGGAATATTTTTTGCTATTGTTATCTTTCTCTTAGATGGATTTATAACTCTCATAAGGATGGGAGAGTTTTTAGGCTTTGCCTTTTTTATGGTTATAGTAGTAGTGTTTTTAAGAACGATAATGTTTGTGAGTGTGGGTAATTATCATTGTATGAAGATGAATATCAAGGATGTTCCCTTAATAAGAAGACTTTTTAATTATTGGGAAAGGCGTAATGGGAATGAATCAGACAGTGAAATTTTAGAAGAATATTCTAAGGAATGTGATGATGAGGAAAGGGTATGTATAGAACCCTATGATTCCGAGGTATCAAGTGAGACCGATACGGAAGAGAAAGAAATACTAAATGAGTCATGTATAGATGTTGAGTGGAAGAAATTTTTTCTATGGACAGCTATTGTACTGATTGCCTCCATAGCATACTCAGTTATTCTTTTTAAGCTTACTTCTCCTGAGCCATCGCAAGCATTAAAGGATATGATTGGCGGAGATGTTGATTTGAAAAGTGTTGGATTTAGTGATATGTTCCACGTTGGCATAATGGTATTTGTAATAGCCCTTAATGAGGAGATTATGTTTCGACTAGGAATTCAAAACTTCCTTGCAGTAAAATTCAAACTACAAGATAATAAGTATTGGATTGCTATAGTATTGACTTCTATATTATGGTCAATAGGCCATGCTAATACCCTTAGTCCAGAATGGGTAAAGTTTGCACAAGTATTTCCTATAGGTATAGCCCTTGGATTTTTATTTAGAAGATTCGGGCTAGAAAGTACTATGATTGTCCATGGAGTACTTAACGTTGTAATGATGATGCTGCAGATTTCAGAGTTTATAAAGGTATAGATGAATGTATGTAAGACTTTACAATATTAGGCCCACATTACTAATAGCTTCTTTTAACTTGTCTAAGAAAAAATAAAATGTATAATGTTAGTATGTACTCGAATTAAAAATACGATATCTCAAATTCAATACATTTTAAGGAGGACAAGGATGAAGTCACAGGTGTTAGAGTTGGCAAAAGAGCTTGAAAATTTGGATATATCAATAGATGAAATAAAGGAATATATAAAAGAGAAGGAAGAAAAAAAGTTTTCAAATATTAGACTTAAGACCATATCGTTACCATATCTTAATTCTATATCACCTACAATTGAAAGTACGGCTTTAAAATTATCAGAGGAACAAGGTGAACTATGTAGAGCCATAGGAAAGTTTAGAGGGATGAATGGCGAAAGGGACGGAATAAAACTATCCGATGGAGAGGCTTATAATGAAATAACTAAAGAGCTTTTAGATGTAGCTCAAACAGCTATTACAATGATATTGGTCCTAGAAAAACAGCACGGAATAAATGTAGAAAAATATATAAGTGAGCATATAGAAAAACTAATCAGTAAGGGATATGTAGAGTCTTTGTAAAAATTCAAACTAATAAGAAAGGTACAGTTCAATTCTAAGAAACTGTACCTTTAAATTTTTTATAAAAGACTTTGCTCTAAACAATATTAATAGAGATAGGAAATTGCATATATGAAATGTATAATACAAGTATGTAAGCTAGGTATAGAGAGTTTTACTGAAATCTCCATATAGGGAAGATAAGGAGGTAATTTGATGAGAATAAATAAGGATGAAGTTAGATATATAGCTAAACTTTCTAAATTAAGCTTTTCGGAGGAAGAGACAGAAGAATTTATAGGAGAGTTTAATAATATTCTAAACCATTTCGAAAATATAGAAAGAGAAGAGTACTATGAAATAGAGGTAAATAATTTTGATAATACAGAATCGATATTAAGAGAAGATGAGGTAAAGGTATTTGAGAATAAAAATGACCTCTTTAGAAATGTTAAGAGCATGAGGGATACAAATATTGAAATACCTAAGGTTATGGAGTGATTGGAGGTCTAGGAATGGAATTGATGACTCTAGAAGATATCAAAAATGGACTTATAGAAACTAAGTTTTCAGCTAAGGAAGTAGTTAGTTCATATATAGATAGGATTAAAAAGCTTGATACAAAGGTACAAGCCTTTTTGAAAGTACAGGAAGAAGAGGCATTAAAGGAAGCTGAATTAGTAGACAAAAAGATTGCAAAGGGAATGGAGATAGGCCCTCTTGGTGGTGTACCCGTGGCCATAAAGGACAATATATGTACTAGGGGAATAAATACCACGTGTGGATCAAAAATGCTTGAGGACTTCATACCTCCATATAATGCTACAGTTGTTGAAAAATTAAAACAATCAGGGGCAATTATAATTGGAAAGACTAATCTTGACGAATTTTCTATGGGATCATCTACGGAGAATTCATATTTTCAAAAGACTAAAAATCCTTGGGAGTTGAGCAGGGTGCCAGGCGGCTCTTCCGGTGGTTCAGCAGCTGCCACAGCTGCAGGTTTTGTACCACTATCCTATGGATCGGATACGGGAGGGTCTATAAGACAACCGGCAGCTTTTTGTGGAGCAGTTGGTATGAAGCCAACGTATGGATTAGTGTCGAGATATGGCCTTATAGCCTTCGCATCGTCTTTAGATCAGATAGGTCCAATAACTAGAACTGTGAGAGATAGTGCTATTGGACTTAGTGTAATACAAGGTGGAGATGGGAAGGATGGCACTAGTACTAGACATATCATAGAAGAAGACTATTTAACAGGGATAGAAGGTGGAGTGAAGGGCTTCAAAATAGGAATTCCTAAGGAATTCTTTACGGCTGATCTTAATAAGGAAATTCATAAGTCCATAAAGAAAGCCATACAAAGCTTAGAAAGACTTGGGGCAGATATAGAAGAGTTTTCATTACCTATTAGTGATGCAGGATTATCGGCATATTATATTATTTCATCGGCTGAGGCCAGTTCAAATTTGGCGAGATATGATGGAATAAGATATGGATATAGAACTAAGGAATTCAGCACAATAGAAGAATTAATTGTAAAGAGTAGAAGCGAAGGATTTGGGGATGAGGTAAAAAGAAGAATAATGCTTGGAACCTACGTACTTTCATCGGGATATTATGATGCTTATTATAAAAAAGCAATGCAGTATAGAAGTAAAGTCAAAGAAAACTTTAAAAAAGCATTTGAAAAATATGACTTTATTTTAGGACCTACATCACCGGTGCTACCTTTTAAAATCGGTGAGAAGATAGACAAACCACTAGATATGTATTTATCAGATACATATACGGTAAATATCAATTTGTCAGGTCTGCCTGCCATATCTATACCCTGCGGATTCAGTGAGGCAGGTATGCCAATTGGACTCCAGCTTATTGGTAGGGATTTCAGTGAGAAGAAGCTCTTTAGAGCATCATTTGCCCTTGAACAAGACTTAAATCTATTCAGCAGGATACCGGAGTTTAGGGAGGGGATATAATGTCATATGAAACTATAATAGGGCTAGAGATACATGCTGAGCTAGAGACAAAATCAAAAATATTTTGCTCATGCTCGACAAAATTTGGAGCAAAGCCAAATGAAAACACTTGTCCTATATGTACAGGGATACCGGGAACCCTTCCGATGCTAAATAAAGAAGTGGTAAACTTAGCTATAAAGGCCGGAGTTGCTTTAAACTGTGAAATAAATGCACTAAGCAAGACCGATAGAAAAAACTATTTCTATCCCGATCTGCCAAAGGCATATCAGATATCTCAGTATGATATTCCTATATGTAAAGATGGGTTTGTAGAAATAGATATGGAGGATGGAACTAAAAAAATCAATATTACGCGTATTCATATTGAGGAAGACGCTGGAAAGCTTATCCATTTAGATGATGAATCCTTTACATTAGTAGATTATAACAGGGCAGGAGTGCCCCTTATAGAAATAGTTACAGAGCCGGATTTTAGATCCGCTGAGGAGGCCGTAATCTTCCTTAAAACACTAAAATCAATACTTAAGTACATAGAGGTTTCCGATTGTCGTATGGAGCAAGGATCCCTTAGGTGCGATGCAAATATATCCATTAGAGAAATTGGACAAAGAGGATATAATAAGAAGGTTGAAATAAAAAATCTTAACTCATTCAAAGAAGTTGGAAAGGCTTTAAAAGAAGAAGAGCGAAGACAAAAAGAATTATTTAGATGTGGAGACGGACATAAGATTAAACAGGAAACTAGAAAATGGAACGCCGGAAAGGGAACAACCTTAGTAATGAGATCTAAGGAAGATGCCCATGACTACAAGTTCTTTCCTGAACCAGATCTAATGCCTATACATATTGAAAAAGAGTTAGCAGAGGAAATGAGAAATACATTACCTGAATTTCCAAATGAAAAAGCAAGAAGATTTATAAAGGAATACGGCTTAAATAAAAAGGAAGTAGAGATATTAGTTTCTGACAAGGGTTTAGCAGATTATTTTGAAAGGGTTGTCTCTCTGGGTTGTAAACCAAAGGACGTATCAAACTGGATTATAGTAGAGGTATTGAGATCCATAAAGAAAGAAGAAGTAGGACAAATTAAGGCTGAATATCTTGGGAAATTAATTAAACTAGTAAATCAAGGAATAGTAAGCCGATTAGTTGCCAAGGTAGTCTTAAGAGATATAATAGAAACAGGTAAAGAACCCGAGGAGATTATTAAAGAAAAAGGGTTATCGCAAATAAGTGGAGAGGATGCGCTAAATGAAGTCATTAATCTAGTGCTGAGTAAGAATCCAAAGGCAGTGGAGGATTTGAAAAATGGCAAAAGCAAAGCCTTAGGGTTTTTAGTGGGTCAAATAATGAAAGAGACTAAGGGAAAAGCAAATCCTGCCTTGACCAAGAACATGCTTATAGAAAAACTGAAGGAGATCTAGCTTGTAAGTGTATAAAAATGGAAAAATATGAGAAGTTATAACATTTGGGCATATATGCTCAGCATGAATTTTCGATAATTTTCTACAAAAAGGATAGAAAAATATATAATGATGTATACTAAACATATAGACTTGAAACTTAGTGATTGGAAGTAATAAGTATAAGTGAAGTTTAAATTTACTTTTACATGAGACTCAATTAGAAATGTTTCTCAATAATTAACATAGTAACCTTATTGACATATGCACTAATATTTCATATACTTTGAATATTAATAAGTTTTCAAAGGAGAGAATTTTAATGAAGTTACCCCACTTAAAAATAGGTGATCTGGTTGCAAGAGTTCCAATCGTTCAAGGCGGTATGGGTATAGGAGTATCTCTTTCAGGCTTGGCTTCTGCGGTAGCTAATGAAGGAGGAATAGGAGTTATTTCAGGGGTTCAAATAGGCTATAGAGAAGAGGATTTTAAGACAGATAATGATGCTGCCAACGTTAGAGGTCTTATTAAAGAAATAAGAAGAGCAAGAAGCCTTAGTCCAAAGGGTATTCTAGGAGTAAATATGATGGCAGCGGTTAATAACTATAAGGAAATGGTAAAAGAAGCCGTTAAAGAAAAAATAGATATTATTATCTCGGGAGCAGGGCTTCCTAAGAATTTACCAGAGCTTGTTATGGGTTCCAACACAAAAATTGCTCCAATAGTTTCATCGGGGAAAGCGGCAACCATTATAACAAAAATGTGGGATAGAAAATATAAATATATTCCGGATGCTGTAATTGTAGAAGGTCCAAAGGCTGGAGGGCATTTAGGCTTTTCTCTAGATCAGTTAAATTCTGTAAAATTGCCTAGTCTTCAAGACTTAGTAAAGGAAGTAATTGAAGCATTAAAGCCATTCGAAGAAAAGTATAAAAAGAGTATACCTGTAATAGCTGCTGGAGGAATTTATTCAGGGAAGGATATTGCAGAATTCCTAAAAATAGGCGCTGGAGGAGTTCAGATGTCTACTAGGTTCGTTGGCACAGAAGAATGTGATGCCCATGTTAATTTTAAGAATGCATATATTTCTGCAAACGAGGAAGACATTCAAATCGTAAAAAGTCCAGTTGGAATGCCTGGAAGGGCTATCCGCAATGCCTTTGTAAAAGCTGTTGAAGAGCAAAAGCTTAAAATAAATAGATGCTACGATTGCCTAAAGCCATGTAATCCTGCTACAACTCCATACTGTATATCTGACGCTCTTATAAATTCTGTTAGAGGCGATGTTGAAAATGGATTGGTTTTTGTTGGTACTAATGGCTATAGAATGAAGGAAATCGTTACGGTAAAAGAGCTAATAAAGGAACTCGTGGATGAAGCAGTAGAATTTTTGAATATGTAAAAATATAATTCGTGAGGTATTAGAATTAAGAAAATAAATATGATAAAAAACTATCCCTTCTTTAGCGAGAAAGGATAGTTTTTTTAATCTACTACGTTTTTAAACTCTATCGGTGCAAGCTCCCATAAGGCTGTCTATTGCTGTACTAACCTCATCAGAAGCATCGACTTGTACCTGAGAAAGACCATCTAAAGCATGGACCTCCGTATCGATTTTCTTTACCTCATCAGACAATTTACTAAGTATAGTACTTATTTCTGATGCAAAATCTCCAGTATATTGTGAAAGCTTTTGAACCTCATTAGCTACGACTGCAAAGCCCTTACCATGTTCTCCTGCCCTTGAGGCTTCGATTGAAGCATTTAGACCAAGTATTTTAGTTTGTAGTGCTATGTTATTTACAGATTGTATGATTTTGTCGCTTTCCTTTATATATGTATTTGATATCTTGGTAGTCTCTAAAAGATTTTCAGTAATACGATTTATTTTTTCTATAGAACCTATGATTTCTTGTAATTGTCCATTAACTGTATAGGTAGTGTTATTTATGATAGAGATTTGACTGTCCATCTTTTCAAGAGTACTCAAATTTCTTTCAATTAATGTCATCATTAGTAAAGTGCCTTTGTAGTCGAGGATACTACAGGTAGAGCTAAATTTATCCTTAAGGAAATTACTAAATTTTTCATTTCCAGTAGCTTCAACTATCATATCTAAGCTTACACATTCGATATCATCTATTGATTGAGAACATGGAATACCTAGTTCCTTTGCCAAAGCTATTCCTGGTGCATCCACATCCTTATCTACTACTATGCGTATATTTATATCGTCAATATCGTTAAAGCAATTTATTGTTTTTACACCGCCATTTCCGGCACCTACTATTGCTATATTCAAAATTAATCCCTCCTAGAATTTACAAACTTCCAGTAATATACATTGATATTTTACATAAATTACTATAGAATTTCAATGATTGTTAATTGAGATTTTATAAATTGGCCCGAAATTTTCATGAATAATTCGGGTTATGTATAGATTTTTTTCTTTATTATTAAACTAAGAGTGACAAATAGTACTCATATATATTAAAATATATATGTAAAAAAAATTATACGGAAAAATATTTTCATATAGGAGGATTCAAATATGAACACTAAGGAGATAATGAATTTAGCACTGGAGTTGGCTGGGCTGGACGAAATACCTGCTGATTCAGGGATAATAGTTGAGGGTGAAGGTATAAAGAAGATACTATTTGGAGTTGATATGGAAACACCTGAGATGCTTCTTGCAAGAGAAGTAGGCGCTGACTGTGTAATAAGTCATCACCCTATGTCGGGAAGTCCTGTAGTTGATTTTCACAAAGTAATGGATATTCAGATAGATAAAATGATGGAGTTTGGTGTTCCAATAAATAAAGCTCAAAAGGTATTAAGAAAAAAAATTGGACAAGTAGAAAGAGGAATGCATGTAAAAAATTATGACAGAGCTGGATCAGCAGCCAAATTACTTAATATGCCATACTTAAATATACATGTACCAGCAGATATAATTACTGAGACTTATGTTCAAGAATTTTTAAATAATAAGTTTGAGGAAAAGCCAAAGACTACGTTAAAGGATATTGTTGAGGCTCTTAAAGAAATAGATGAATATGAAGATGCTATTGCAGGACCAGTTATAAGGGTAGGCTCAGAGAAGGACTATGCTGGAAAGATTGCTGTTCTCATGGCTGGAGGTACTAATGGTGGAGCTGATGTGTTTAAAGCATACTTTGAAGCTGGTGTAGGTACAATAATTTGTATGCATGTACCCGATGATGTTAGAGAAGCGGTGGAAAAGCAAAATATAGGTAATATAATTGTAGCAGGTCATATGGCAAGCGATTCAATCGGTCTTAACATTATAATTAAAGAAATAGAGAAAAGAGGAATAGAAGTTACAAAAATGTCTGGTATAATTTAGAGAAAATAGAACCCGGATTATCCATGAAAAGTTTGAAAAGGTGCAAGTAGTTTTGCATTCTAAGACTTTCATCAGGTTCGAAGGCATACCAAAACGGTACGTCGAGAACCTGATGGGGTCTTAGAATCAAAAGGACGCAGCAGATTTTGGAATTTTTTATGAATAATCCGGGTAAGATAATAAGTGTAAATAATTTACAGAAGACCCTAATTTTTTATTATGGGTCTTTATATTTTTGGAAAAAAGTTATATAATATAGGATAGTTGAAGGAATTTTCAAAATTTTGTAGAATAGTATAAAAGTTCAAAGAAATTAGCGAGGAGGAGAAGTATGAAAAATTATAAAGTAGATAGAATAAGAAACGTTGCACTCTTAGGTCATGGTGGATGTGGAAAGACTACATTAACGGAATCGATGCTATATACTACAAAAGTTATCAAAAGAACAGGTAAAGTAGAAGATGGAAATACAGTATCAGACTTTGATAAAGAAGAAATAGCTAGAGGATTTTCAATTGGAACTTCAGTTATTCCTGTAGAGTGGAATAATTCAAAATATAATTTTTTAGATGCTCCTGGTTATTTTGATTTTTCTGGTGAGGTTATAAGTAGTCTTAGAGTAGCTGGTGGAGCTATTATGCTCATAGACGCTACTTCCGGTGTAGAAGTTGGAACTGAAAAGGCATGGAAATATACTGAAGAAAGAAAGATGCCAAAGATATTATTCATCAATAAAATGGATAAGGAAAACGTTAACTACGATAAATTAATTAGTGAGTTAAGAGAAAAGTTTGGAAAGAAAGTTGCTCCATTTGCAATACCTATAGGAGAAGGCGAAGGATTCAAAGGGTTTGTGAACGTAGTAGATATGATTGGAAGAGAATATAACGGTAAGGAATGTGTAGATGTAGAAGTACCTGCTGGTTTAGAAGATAAAATCGCTCCAGTTAGGGAAATGCTTATAGAATCCGTTGCAGAAAGTGATGAAGAATTACTTGAAAAGTTTTTTGAGGGAGAGGAATTTACTACAGAAGAAATCCATGAAGGTCTGAGAAAAGGTGTTTTAGCCGGTGAAGTTGTACCAGTACTTGTAGGATCAGCAACTAATAGTATTGGAATTCATACTTTGTTTGGAATGGTATATGACTACATGCCTACACCTAAGGATATGCATAATGGAGAGTACGAGGGAGTACATCCAGATAGTGATAAAGAGTTAGTTAGAAAAGTAGATGAAAAGGAACCATTCTCAGCACTTATATTTAAGACAATTGTTGACCCATTTGTGGGTAAGATATCCCTATTCAA
The DNA here is from genome assembly GCF_050888315.1 of Wukongibacter baidiensis. Taxonomy (NCBI): domain Bacteria; kingdom Bacillati; phylum Bacillota; class Clostridia; order Peptostreptococcales; family Caminicellaceae; genus Wukongibacter; species Wukongibacter baidiensis. Next base: position 2,952,333 of record NZ_CP138202.1, on the reverse strand, counting down.
GGTTTACTCAGGAAAATTAGCTAAGGATATGGAAGTACTTAATGCTAATAAAGATGAAAAAGAAAAAATTGGATCTTTGTTTATGCTAAGAGGAAAGAATCAATTAGAATGCAGTGAGATTGTTGCAGGCGATATTGGTGCTACTGCAAAGCTCCAATATACTGAAACTGGAGATACACTTTGTGATAAGAAAGATCCGATAAAGTATCATGGAATCCAGTTCCCGCAGCCTTGCTTATTTATGTGTGTTGAGCCTAAATCTAAGGGCGATGAGGAAAAAATAGGTGTTTCCCTTCATAGATTAACTGAAGAGGATCCAACCTTTATAGTTGAAAGAAATACCGAGACAAAGCAATTGCTTATCGGTGGTCAAGGTAATATGCAGCTTACTGTAATAACTAATAAAATGAAAAATAATTTTGGAGTTGAAGTAGATCTTTCAGATCCAAAGATTGCATATAGAGAAACAATCAAAGGAAATGCCACTGTACAAGGTAAACATAAAAAACAAAGTGGTGGATCGGGGCAGTATGGTGATGTTCATATAAGCTTTGAACCTTCAACTGAAGACTTTGAATTCCAGGAAAAAATATTTGGTGGATCAGTTCCAAAGCAATATATACCTGCTGTTGAAAAAGGTCTTAGAGATTCAATAGAAAAAGGACCTCTTGCAGGATTCCCTGTAGTTAATGTTAGGGCAACACTTCTTGATGGCTCCTATCACGCGGTTGACTCTAGTGAGATGGCCTTTAAGATTGCTGCATCCCTTGCATTCAAGAAAGGAATCCAACAGGCAAAACCTGTACTTCTTGAACCAATCATGCATGTTGAGGTTCTTATACCAGAAGATTACATGGGAGACATAATGGGCGATATGAATAAGAGAAGAGGTAGAATACTTGGTATGGAACCAGCTGGAGCTGGATATCAAAAAGTAATCGCAGAAGCACCTCAGTCTGAGATGTTCAAATATGCACCTGATTTACGATCAATGACTCAGGCAAGAGGAAGCTTTACAATGAGATTTGAAAGATATGATGAACTTCCAGGTCAATTAGCTCAAAAGGTTATTGAAGAGGCTAATAAAGAAGATTAGTTATTAGAAAATTTGAATTTAAACCCCAGCATATCGATCGTATGCTGGGGTTTTATATTTTATAACACAGAGAAATCATAGACCTTTTGAAGTTGTGGATAGCTTTATAAAAAACTTTATTCCAATTTTAGGGAACTTTTAACATCGAGAAACCGTCTAACCCTATGATAAATAAAATAGGAGGTTTAATTATGAAGAAGAAAATATCAGTTTTATTAGTTACAATACTGTTATTGACTTTTGTTATTTCTGGATGTAGTGAAGGAATAGCAAATCCTGTATCAACTTTATCAAATGAAGCCTTTAGGGCAATAGCCAGTAAGGATATTGAAAAAAATTTAGAAGTTGATGAAAATAATATAGCTGGATTAAATAATATGGGTTATAAAATTACTGAAAGTATTTATGCAAGCTCAAAGGAAAATATATTATTTTCTCCCTTGAGTTTATCTAGCGCAATAGCAATGTTAGCAAATGGTGCTGAAGGTGAAACGAAGAATGAAATTATAGAGGCTATGGGAGCTGATGAAGCTACTTTAAATACAACATATAATCACATAATAAACCTTTTAAACAGTTATTCTGAGGAAAGAGATATCGGTGGTGGTAAGAAAACAAAGGTTACAGTAATGAACACAGCTAATTCAGCATGGTTTCAGAAGGGAATAGACGTAAAGAGTGATTTTGTAGACAGCCTGAAAAAATATTACGATGCCGATGCGATGAAGGTGGATTTTCGTGATCCTAAGACAAAAGACATGATGAATAAATGGATTGAAGAAAAAACTAATAATATACTTAAAGATACTATTAAAGAAACAAAACCTACTGATATTGCCTACCTGATCAATACCCTTTATTTTAAAGGTACTTGGAGAGATGAGTTTTATGAAGGAAGCACTAAGAAGGCTCCTTTCTATTTAGCAGATGGTAGTGAAGAATCAGTAGACATGATGTTTGGGAATTTTGGAAAAGTGTATTATGAAGATGATGTTTGCAAAATTGTTGGGTTAGATTATTATGATGCTACAATGTATGTTATACTACCTAAAGCTAATCTAAATGATTTTGTTAAGTCAGAAAAATACTTGGAAATCGATAAAATGATAGAAAGTGCAACTTATAATAGTAATATAGATGTTTATTTTCCAAAGTTTAAGTATAAAAACTCTACTAATTTAAATGATCACTTAAGAAATATTGGAATATCTAAAGCCTTTGATCCAAATGGAGCTGATTTAACTAATATAGCAGATCTAGACCCTGAAAACTTATATGTAAGTAAAATATTCCAAAACACAAGCATAGAAGTGGATGAAAAAGGAACAGAGGCGGCAGCAGTTACCGTAGTTGAAATGGAATGTACTTCAGCAATGCCAAGCCAAGAGAAAGTAGTGTTTAACTGCAATAAGCCTTTTATGTATGTAATAAAGGATAATAGAACAGGAATAAATCTATTTATGGGTATAGTTCAAAATCCATAAACAATGATGGAGATGTATAACAATAAATTTATGAGTCATTTAAATTTCAGGCGACCTAGCACTAATATACATGCTAGGTCGCCTGAACTAATAAGATTCTCTTATGAGAAAGCCCTAATGACAATTAAGAGGAAATCACTCTAGAGTATTTCTCTATTGTTTTCTTGCAAGTTTCTTAGACTTTTCTGTACCCTTTTCAATGGCTTCAATAACGTGACCTCTAAAGCCTTTTTTCTCCAATGCATAAATAGCCTCTATAGTAGTTCCACCAGCAGAGCAAACCTCATCCTTGAGTTGGCCCGGATGCTTCTCTGTCTCAAGAACGATTTTAGCTGCTCCTAAAACAGCTTGAGAAACCATCTTATAAGCTTTATTTCGTGGGAAACCCTTAAGAACTGCTCCATCGGCTAAGGATTCAATAAAGAGATATACTAGGGCAGGAGAAGAACCTGAGATAGCAGTTACAACATCCATTAACCCTTCACCTACAACTTCAACCTCACCAAAGCTTCTAAAGATATCGAGTACGACATTGAATTCCTCCTCAGTAACTAGAGAATTATGACATAAAGCAGACATAGCCTCTCCAACAATAGCAGGTATATTAGGCATCGTTCTTACAAGCTTGATATCCTTTCCAAAGGCCTTTTCAATCGTGTCAATACTTCTTCCTGCAGCAATTGACACTACTACAGTGCCTTCACTAACAATAGCCTTAACTTCATCGATTACGTCATAATACTTATTGGTTTTAACAGCCAAAATTAATATATCAGCAAACTCTGCGACTGCTTTGTTATCGAGAGAAGTAAGTACACCATAGTTCTCTTTTATTTTCTCAAGTTTTTCTGCAGTTCTATTACTTACCATTATGGACTCTGGTGAAATGCTTTTAGATTTCACAAGACCGCCTATCATGGCTCTAGCGATATTTCCACATCCGATAAAGCCGACATTTTTTTTCATAAATATACCTCCATAAGCAATTTGAATATTTGCATTTTTTATGATATAATCTGCTAAATTAATATAGCAAGAATGAATATTTTGAATATAACTAATTGAATAATTAGTATAATATTTTAATGATAATACATTATAAGGGAGGAGGCAAGACTATTTTAGTCTCAGACTGTGATAAAAGTCCAATTTCTGCGTTACTGCTGAAATTTCCGTTGCTCACTTGCAGGTATAGCAAGCTCCGCTACTCGATTTCAGCGTGCCTTGAACTTGAACTCTTCTCACAGCCTGACATAATATTCACTCCATAAATATTATGAGACTATGTCTAGTCAGCAATATGAAAATAGAGAGAGAAGAACATATCAACCACATAAAAAGAATAGTTTTTAAAATTGGAACATCAACCCTTACCCATTCAACAGGTTTACTAGACTTGAATCGAATAGAAAATATAGTAAGACAATTGACAAATATCCATAATCAGGGAATCGAAATTGTTCTAGTATCTTCTGGAGCTATTGGTGCAGGAATGGGAAAATTAGGACTTGAAACTAGGCCAAAAACTATTCCAGAAAAGCAAGCAGCCGCTGCGGTAGGGCAAGGTGTACTGCTTCATATGTATGAAAAATTATTTTCAGAATACGGAAAAACCGTAGGACAAATACTTTTGACTAAGGAAGATATATTAAATAGAAAAAGATTTCTAAATGCTCGTAACACATTCTTTGCATTACTTAATCAAGGAGTTATTCCTATTGTTAATGAAAACGATGCAGTGGCAGTAGATGAGATAAAATTTGGCGATAATGATACCCTGTCGGCCATGGTTACCAGTGTTGTAGAAGGTGATCTACTTGTACTGCTTTCGGATATCGATGGGCTTTATGATTCCAACCCTAAAGAAAATGATAATGCCAAATTAATCAGTTATGTAGACACTATCACAGATGAGATTAAAAAAGCCGCTGGCGGAGCAGGCACAAGCTTTGGTACAGGTGGAATGATAACGAAGATAAAGTCGGCTGAAATAGCGGTATCTTCAGGGGCATCCATGATTATTGTAAATGGGTCTTCTCCCAATATAATCAATGATGTGGTCGACGGTAAAAAAGTAGGAACCTTTTTCAAGGCAAATCAAAATCCTCTACAGGGTAGAAAATGTTGGCTAACATACAACACCCTTATAAAGGGGAAAATAACCGTTGATGATGGAGCTAAAGAAGCATTAGTAGAGCATCGAAAAAGCCTTTTGCCAGCGGGGATAAGCTCCATAGACGGTCTGTTTGAAAAGGGCGATATTGTATCGATTATGGATACTTTAGGAAATGAAGTAGCCCGTGGGGTGACAAACTACAACTCATCTGAGATTAACATTATGAAAGGATGTAAAACCTCTATTATTGAAGAAAGAATCGGCTACAAGAGCTATGATGAGGTAGTACACGCTAATAATATGGTGATTTTATAGAGTGGTGTAAGGAGGATAAAAAATGAATGCAAGGGATTATGTAATAGAAAAGGCTAAGTCTGCTAGAGAAGCAGCTAGGAAGATGACGACAATAAATACAAATGTAAAAAACCAAGCTCTTGAGGCTATGGCAAAGGCTTTAATAAATAACAAAGATTTGATTTTAGCGGCTAATGAAAAGGATATAGAAAGTGGAAAGCAAAAGGGATTATCCCAATACATGCTAGATAGACTGTTACTAAATGAAAGCAGAATACAGGGAATGGCCGATGGCCTGAGAACCGTTGCTTCCCTTAGAGATCCAATAGGTGAAGCGGTGAAGATGTGGAAAACAGAGAACAATTTACAGATAGGTCAAATAAGAGTTCCGCTGGGCGTTATTGGAATGATATATGAGTCGAGACCAAACGTAACTGTAGATGCTGCGGCTCTGTGTGTGAAGGCTGGAAATGCTGTTATACTCAGGGGCGGATCAGAGGCCATTAATTCAAATATTACCTTGGCGAATATTATAAAAGAGGCTGCTGAAGAGAATGGACTTCCTAAAGGGTGCATTGAATTTATTGAGATGACTGATAGGGAAGCAGTAAATGAAATGATGGGATTAAATAGATATATTGATGTGTTAATTCCAAGAGGTGGAGCCGGTCTTATAAATGCGGTTGTGAAAAATGCCACGGTTCCCGTTATACAAACGGGCGTTGGAAACTGTCACGTATTCATCGACGAAAGTGCTGACATTAACATGGCCCATGATATAGTAATAAATGCAAAAACCCAGAGACCAGCAGTTTGTAATGCTATAGAAACAATACTTGTTCACAAAAATATAGCCTCTAGCGCACTGCCTAGAATAGCTGAAAGTTTAGTTTCCTATGGAGTAGAAATAAGGGGCTGTGAGATGGCCCAGAGGATATTACCAGATATAAAGTCAGCGACTGAGGAAGATTGGGCTACAGAGTATTTGGATTATATAGTTGCCATTAAGGTTGTTGAATCGATAGATGAAGCCATAGAACACATTTTTGAATACGGGACAAATCATTCGGAGGCAATAGTTACGAACGATTATACTAATTCCCAGAGATTCCTAAGAGAAGTTGATGCATCGGCAGTATATGTAAATGCATCTACTAGATTTACAGATGGAAGCCAATTTGGATTTGGTGCTGAAATAGGTATAAGCACACAAAAGCTCCATACTAGAGGACCAATGGGTCTAGAAGAACTTACAACGATCAAATATATTATATATGGTGAAGGCCAAATTAGAGATTAAATATACAGGAAATTTTGGCGAATAATTTGGATGAATATTGACAAAAAGTTTGTGAATTGATATCATAATAATGCAAAGAAAATGATAATATATTCATTTGAAATGAATCACATGACTGGCGGAAGTGGAATTAACCACATGGAGTGTGATTTGAAGATATGCCGACCGCCTGGGCGATAAGTCCAGGCGGTCTGTCTATTTTTTTGAAGCCCTCTGGACTTTGTAATTATGAGTCGAGGAGGTTTTTTTATGCTTAGAAAAGAATGGTTAGAATTTAATGACGGTAATTGGGGGAATGAAGTGGACGTAAGGGATTTTATATTTAAGAATTACACACCCTACGAAGGCGATGAAGTTTTTTTGGAAGGAACTACCGAAAGAACAAGAAAGCTATGGAATAGCTGTAAAGAGCTTCTTTTAAAGGAGCTAGAAAAAGGAGTACTTGATATTGATGAAACAAATATTTCTGGTATATCCAATTTCAAGCCGGGATATATAGATAAGGACAATGAAGTGATATTCGGTCTGCAGACAGATAAACCACTAAAAAGAATGATTAACCCCTTTGGTGGCATAAGAATGGTGGAGTCTGCACTAAAGTCATACGAGTATCAATTAGATAAAAAAACCGAAGAGATATTTAAAAAATATCGAAAGACCCATAATCAAGGTGTATTTGATGTATATACTGATGAAATGAAAAAAGCTAGAAGTACTGGGCTTCTAACAGGTCTTCCCGATGCCTATGGAAGAGGTAGAATAATAGGTGACTATAGAAGGATAGCCCTATATGGAGTAGACTTCTTACTAGAGGAAAAAAGGAAGGATTTTAATGATATAACAGGTTCTATGGATGAGAAACTGATCCGAATAAGAGAAGAGATAGCCGATCAAATAAGAGCACTTGTGGAAATCAAAGAAATGGCTAAATCATACGGCTCTGATATTTCAAAACCAGCTGAAAATGCAAAGGAAGCTGTTCAGTTTTTATATTTTGGATACCTGGCTGGAATTAAGGAGAGCAATGGGGCAGCAATGTCACTTGGAAGAACAAGTACTTTTATTGACATATATATGGAAAGAGATTTGAGAAATGGAAAATTAACAGAAATAGAGGCACAAGAAATAATTGATCAATTTGTTATAAAGCTTAGAATGGCAAGACATTTAAGAACTCCAGAATATAATGAGCTATTTGCTGGAGACCCAAATTGGATTACTGAAGCCATAGGTGGAATGACTATAAATGGGATCACGCTTGTAACTAAGACTTCATTTAGGTTTTTACATACCTTAACTAATCTGGGAGCAGCTCCAGAGCCAAATATGACAGTTTTATGGTCTGAAAAGCTTCCTAAGGCCTTTAAAAGATACTGTAGCAAAATGTCTATATTGAGCGATTCTATTCAATATGAAAATGATGATATTATGAGACCAGTTTATGGTGATGACTATGGTATAGCATGTTGTGTTTCGGCAATGGGTATAGGTAAACAGATGCAGTTTTTTGGAGCAAGGTGCAATCTTGCAAAGGCCCTCCTTTATGCTATAAACGGTGGTATTGATGAGAAAGAAGGAATACTAATAGTACCTGGAATTGAAAAGATCGAAGATGATGAACTTTGCTATGACAAAGTAAAGCAGAACTATTTTAAAGTTCTAGAATATGTGGCAGAGCTCTATGCAAATGCCATGAATATAATACATTATATGCACGATAAATACGCCTATGAAGCATCGCTTATGGCTCTTCATGATACTGAAGTCGATAGAATTATGGCCTTTGGAGTGGCAGGACTATCAGTAGCATGTGATTCCCTAAGTGCAATTAAATACGCTAAGATTAAGTCCATTAGAGAAAATGGTATAACTATAGATTTTGATATAGATGGTGATTTTCCCAAATACGGAAATGACGATGATAGAGCAGATGACATAGCAGTTCTAGTGCTAAGAAAGTTTATCAATGAGTTGAGGAAGCATAGAACCTATAGAGAAGCTCATCATACCTTATCGGTATTAACTATTACGTCAAATGTTGTCTATGGTAAGAAAACCGGGGCAACACCCGATGGAAGAAAGCAAGGAGATGCATTCTCACCTGGGGCAAATCCTATGCACGGTAGAGATACAAGTGGGGCTCTAGCTGCTCTAAATTCAGTTGCTAAGATACCATATAGATCAATTTGTGAGGATGGCATTTCAAATACCTTTTCCATTGTGCCTGAGGCCCTAGGAAAAGGTGAAGAATCTAGAATAAACAATCTAGTTGCCATTTTAGACGGCTATTTTACACAGGGAGCTCATCACTTGAACGTAAATGTTATGAATAGAGAAGTACTTATTGATGCCATGGAATATCCAGAAAAATATCCTACACTAACCATAAGGGTCTCAGGATATGCAGTTAACTTTAATAGACTTACAAGGGAACAGCAGCTTGAAGTTATAAAAAGAACCTTTCATGAGTCTATATAGATGCATGATAGAGATGTTTAACTTACTCAGGTAGTCACTGAGAATCCTTTTGGCTCATGCTATGAACCTGTTTTAAATAGAAGAATAAAGGTTAAAACAGATTCATAAAAATCGCCAAAAGGAAACCTCAGAGACTACCTTCGTTTATCAAATTTTATGGCTACACATCTATATAAAGAAAGAAGGATGATAATATAATGGGCAAAATTCATTCTATTGAAACCATGGGACTCATGGATGGGCCGGGAATAAGGTTTGTAGTATTTTTTCAGGGCTGTAAGCTAAGGTGTGGATATTGTCATAACCCGGATACATGGAATCTAGAAGACGGAAAAAGAGTTAAGGTTGAGGAGCTTTTACAAAAGGCTTTGAGGTTTAATACTTACTTTAAAAATTCGGGAGGAGGGATCACCTGCTCGGGAGGAGACCCCCTCGTGCAGCCTGAATTCTTGATAGAATTTTTAAAGCTCTGTAAAAAGCATGGACTGCATACAGCCATTGACACAGCAGGATTTGGAAAAGGACAGTATAAAGAGATTTTAAAATATACGGATTTAGTAATTCTGGATATTAAGCATGTGGATAGTGTTGGATATAGGGAATTAACAGGGGGAAATATTGAAGAGTTTTGGGACTTTGCTAAGATATTAAAAAAGTCAAATACTAGAATATGGATAAGACATGTAGTTGTGCCAGGTATCACAGATAGTGAAGACCATATGAACAAGTTAAAGAAGATAATAGAGCAATTTGAAAACGTAGATAGGATTGAATTACTTCCATATCACACACTAGGAGTTCAAAAATACAAATTAATGGATGTAAGCTATAAATTACATGGAATAGAACCAATGTGCAAAGAGCAATTAAAAGAGATTGAAGAAAGATTGTTGTCTGCTTAGCAAAACACATTCATATCTAAAATCGGGGCCAAGCTCATAATATATATTTATGAGTTTGATCCCTCTTTTTTTATTTTTTTTGACCTTTAAGAGTGAAAAAACTGAATTTACAGATTTTTCTTGATGGTCAAAATTAAAAATAAAAGATATAAACAGTTATTTCGAGAAAAAGTTTGAAATATTATAATAATATGTGTAAATAGTGAATAATGGAATAATTTAATCGTAAATAAAGAAAAATAAAACTTGTAAAATACTAAGTAATGAATTATTATCAAATAAAGGTCAAAGAAAGTCAAAGTAAAAAAGGGTGATTTTATGGCTAGACTAAGTGACATAATTGAAGCGTTCTTAAAGGAACTTATAAAGGATGCCGAAGGTCAAATTATTGAAATTAAAAGAAATGAATTAGCCAATGAATTTAATTGTGCCCCATCCCAAATAAATTATGTGCTAACAACAAGATTTTCAGTAGAAAAGGGATATGCAGTTGAAAGTAAAAGAGGAGGCGGCGGACACATAAGAATCATTAGGCTTAAAATAGACGATACCCAGCTTATATATAACATAATAGGTCAAATTGGCGACAGTATAAATATGACCAAAGCCGTATCCTTAATTAACTTTTTCCTAGAGCGAGGAATTATTAAGGAGAGAGAAGCGAAAATAATGCTAGCTGCAATAAATAATAGAGCTATAGAGATTGATTCTGAAATAAAGAATAATGTAAGGGCAAGTATTTTAAAATCAATGCTTGCGTCACTTCTTAGGTAAGGAAAGTGCATAATTCTGACTTGACTGGGTTGCATAATAAATTAGGTATAGCTTTAGGGATTTTAAAAAGTATATATAGTATCGAGTTTTTATATAGTAATGCTAATTTAAGGTTTAATAAATTTCATTGAAAGAATGTAGAAGCGTTCATTATTTCAGCAAAATTTATTTTTAGTCTTAAGTAGCATGACAATAGATGGTAATTATGCAATTTGCTTTGATAAGATTAGGAGGGATAATATGATTTGTGAAAAATGCAATCAAAACAAAGCCACTGTTCATGTAACAAAAATTAAAAATAACAAAAAGACAGAGCTACATCTATGTGAAGAATGTGCTAGAAAAACTCAGGATATGAGTTTTGAAAACCCTTTTACAATAAATAATTTTCTTACTGGATTATTAGATTCAGTTCAAAGTTCTCCAATAAAGGTAGATTATATAAAGACCACAACCTGTAGTAAGTGTGGAATGAGTTATGGTAAATTTAAGCAGTTAGGAAGACTAGGATGCTCCGATTGTTATAACACATTTAATGAAAAGCTCATGCCCCTAATAAAAAGTGTACACGGAAGCCAGCAGCATACAGGAAAGGTTCCTAAAAAGTCAGGCAATAGAATTAGGATAAAGAGAGAAATTATGACTCTAAAAAAGGAATTAAGAAGAGCTATTGAAAAAGAAGAATTTGAGAGTGCGGCAGAGCTAAGGGATAAAATTAAGCTTCTAGAAAAAGATTTAGAAACTAATAAGTAGGGGAGTGAGTAATATGACTAAATGGATAGATGGAGAAGGCCCTCAAAACGATATTATCATTAGCAGTAGAGTAAGGATTGCAAGAAATTTAGAAGAATTTCCATTTCCCGTTGCGCTAACACCTGAAAAAAGTAAAGATGTTATTAAAACCGTTAGTGATTCAATTTTAGAAAGTAATACAAAGCTTAAGGATGACTTTAAATTAATTACACTTAGTGAAGTGCCAAAGAGTGATAAGCAGGTTTTTATAGAAAAACATTTAATAAGCCCTAATTTAGTAGAAAAATCAAATAAGAGTGCGGTGATGATGAATTCCGATCAGTCAGTAAGTATTATGATAAATGAAGAAGATCATATCCGAATTCAATGTCTTTTACCAGGTTTCCAGCTTGGCGTGGCATGGGATTTAGCCAATAAAATAGATGATATTATTGAAGAAAGTGTTAAGTATGCCTTTGATGAGAATGTGGGATATCTATCTTCTTGCCCAACAAATGTAGGCACTGGAATAAGGGCTTCGGTGATGATCCATCTGCCAGCACTTACCATGACGGGATACATGAATAGAATACTTCAAGCGGTGAATCAAATAGGTTTCACTGTAAGAGGGCTATACGGAGAAGGAAGTGAATCTGAAGGCAATTTATTTCAAATATCAAATCAGGTTACACTAGGAAGAACTGAAGGCGAGATAGTTAAAACCCTAGCAGAGGTAGCGAAGCAGATAAGCAATAAAGAAAATGATGCAAGGGCAACCCTCATGGCCAATAATAGAACGAAGCTAGAGGATAAGATATGCAGGTCCTATGGGTTATTAACCAATGCTAGAATAATGAGTTCAAAGGAAGCATTGAAGCTTATATCAGATGTTAGACTGGGTGCTGATTTAGGTATAATCGAAGGTGTTGATGTTAAGACTATAAATACTCTTATGGTAGACACTCAAACTGGAATATTGCAAAAAATTGTGGGTAAGAACTTGAATACAAATGAAAGAGATATAGAACGTGCCAATCTTATTAGGGAACGGTTGAAGGAGAAGTAATTTTTTTAGGATAAGGGAGGGAATACCTATGTTTATGTTTGATAAATTTACAGAGAGAGCTCAGAAAGCTATAAGATTAGCTCAAGAGGAAGCTAAGCGTTTAAAGCATAATTATATAGGAACTGAACATGTTTTGTTAGGGCTTCTAGATGAAGGTCAGGGGATTGCAGCCAAGGCATTAACGAATCTAGGCATTAAATCAGATAAACTTAGAGAAAAAATAGAAGCTACAGTTGGAGTAGGTAATCAAGAAGCCGAGCTTCAAGGCGTTACACCTAGAACGAAAACTGTATTTGAACTTAGCTTTGAAGAAGCTAGGAGATTAAACCACAATTATGTAGGAACTGAGCATCTTCTCCTCGCTCTTGTGAGGGAAGGTGAAGGTGTAGCTGCAAAGGTGCTAGTAGGCATGGGTGTTGATGTTAATAAGCTCTATGGAGAGGTACTGAAACTATTAGGAGATACTAGAGGCTCAAAAAGACCTAAAATGGGTAAAACAGAAGAGAAATCTAAAAAGACCCCAACCCTAGACAAATACGGTAGAGACCTAACTGTTATGGCCAAGGAAGAGAAGCTTGATCCCGTTATTGGAAGGGAAAAGGAGATTGAGAGGGTTATACAGGTACTAAGTAGAAGGACAAAAAATAACCCGTGTCTAATAGGAGAGCCTGGAGTAGGTAAAACAGCCATAGCAGAGGGATTGGCTCAAAAGATTCTTGAAGGAAATATACCTGAAATATTGAAGGATAAAAGAGTAATAACTCTTGCACTAGCTTCAATGCTTGCAGGAGCAAAATATAGAGGTGAGTTTGAAGAAAGACTGACAAAGGCATTAGATGAGCTTAGAGAAGCCGGTGATGTAATATTATTTATTGACGAGATGCACACAATAATAGGTGCCGGTGGGGCTGAAGGAGCAATCGATGCTTCAAATATACTAAAACCTGCCTTAGCCAGGGGTGAAATACAGGCTATAGGAGCAACTACCCTTGATGAGTACAAAAAACATATTGAAAAAGATTCGGCATTAGAAAGAAGATTCCAGCCTATTATGGTAGAAGAGCCTACGGTTGAGGATACGATAGAAATTCTAAAGGGTTTAAGGGATCGATATGAAGCCCATCATAAGGTAAAAATTACAGATGAAGCCCTAAAGGCATCGGCAGAGCTTTCCCATAGATATATTACCGATAGATTTTTACCTGACAAGGCGGTTGATCTAATAGACGAGGCAGCTTCAAAGGTAAGATTAATGAATGCAACCCAGCCTGAGGATCTTAAGGATTTGGAAGTTAAGCTAGAGAAGATTAGAAAAGAGAAGGAAGAGGCTGTAAGCAATCAAAATTATGAAGAAGCAGCAGAGTTTAGAGATGAGGAGAAGAACATCTTAGATGAACTTGAAAATAGAAAAAATAATTGGAGAGCAAATATTAATAAAAATGCTACAGTTGGTGAAGAAGAAATAGCAAGTATAGTGTCAATATGGACCGGAATCCCTGTAAATAAGCTGGCAGAAGAAGAGTCTGAGAGGCTTCTTAATATGGAGAAGCTACTTCATGAAAGGGTGATAGGCCAGGAAGAGGCTGTTGAATCAGTATCTCGTGCAATAAGAAGAGCAAGGGTTGGGTTAAAGGATCCTAAAAAGCCTATAGGTTCATTTATATTCTTGGGACCGACGGGTGTAGGAAAAACTGAACTTACAAAGGCTTTAGCTGGAGCCATGTTTGGTGATGAAGATGCAATGATTAGAGTGGATATGTCTGAGTATATGGAAAAACACTCCGTTGCAAAGCTAGTAGGGTCGCCTCCAGGATATGTTGGTTATGATGAGGGCGGACAGCTTACAGAAAAAATCAGAAGAAAGCCTTATTCTGTAATACTATTTGATGAGATAGAAAAGGCACATCCAGATGTTTTCAATATCCTATTACAGATGCTTGATGATGGTAGACTAACCGATGCAAAGGGTAGAACGGTAGACTTTAAAAATACAGTTATAATCATGACATCGAATGTAGGGGTAAGTAGAATCAAAAAACAAAAATCATTAGGATTTGCAGGATTAGATGAAGATGTAAAGAAAAATGAATACGAAAAGATGAAAGAAAGTGTAATGGATGAGCTAAGAAGACAGTTTAGACCAGAGTTTCTCAATAGAATTGACGATATAATAGTATTCCACAAGCTGGAGAAGGAACACATTGGAGAAATCGTTGATCTAATGATTGAAGAGCTTACAAAAAGACTTAGTGAATTGAACATATCAATAAGTATTTCAGAGGCAGCTAAGGATTATTTAGCTGATAAGGGTTATGATGCTGAATATGGAGCAAGACCTCTTAAGAGGGTAATTACAAAAATGATAGAAGATAAACTGTCTGAGGAAATATTAATGGGTAAAATATCAAAAGAAGATGATATAATGGTAGATGTGGAAGATGAAAAATTAATATTTAATAAGAGATAATAAAAATAAAGGGATTCTACACCAAGTGTAGAATCCTTAAAAAGTTTATACAAAAATGTATAATTTTGAGAATTTGAGGTGGGATTTATGGGTAAGATAAAAACAAAGTATGTGTGTCAAGAATGTGGATATATATCCCTTAAGTGGATGGGAAAATGCCCGGAATGTAATAGTTGGCAAAGTTTTGTGGAAGAGTTTGTGGAAAAAGAGCGCAAAGAGAGCGTGATATCCACAGTGATTTCTCAAAAACCTACTAAGTTAAAGAATATCAAAATAGAGACAGAGAATCGCTTTTCAACTTCAAATGGAGAATTGGATAGGGTTTTAGGAGGCGGAATAGTGAGGGGTTCATTGGTTCTAGTAGGCGGTGACCCAGGAATAGGAAAATCTACTCTTCTTATCCAAGTAGCAAACAATATCGGGGCTCTAGGACTAAAGGTTCTATATGTATCTGGTGAAGAGTCGCTAAAACAAATTAAGATGAGGGCAGATAGACTAGGCATAGATAATGAAAATCTTTATATAGTTTCTGAAAACAATTTACAATTTATTTCAAAATATATAGAAGAAATTAATCCTAATTTATTAATTATAGATTCAATTCAAACCGTGTATAATCCCAATATAACGTCGGCACCAGGAAGCGTTAGCCAAGTTAGAGAAGGTACTGCTACACTGATGAAGTTATCAAAAAGCTTAGGGATTGCAACCTTTATTGTAGGACATGTAACAAAAACTGGATCAATAGCCGGCCCAAAGGTTTTAGAACATATGGTAGATACAGTGCTATATTTTGAAGGTGAAAAGCATAATGTATATAGAGTGCTTCGTGCCGTAAAAAACAGATTTGGTTCTACCAATGAAATAGGAATTTTTGAAATGACTAATAATGGGCTAGAGGAAGTATTAAACCCCTCGCATCTTTTCTTGGCCCATAGACCTAAGCAAACTGCCGGATCGGTAGTTGTGGCAAGTATAGAAGGAACAAGACCGGTACTCATAGAAATTCAGGCCCTTATAAGTCCTACGAATTTTGGAACTCCAAGGAGAATGGCAACGGGTATAGACTATAATAGAGTGGTAATGCTTATGGCGGTCCTTGAGAAAAAGGTTGGCCTTCAGCTTCAAGCCCAAGATGGGTATGTAAATGTTGTAGGGGGGATACAGCTAGGGGAGCCAGCCGTTGACTTAGCTATTGTAGCAGCTATTGCTTCAAGCTTTAGAAATAAAATAATTGATAATCAAACTATCATTTTTGGAGAAGTTGGATTAACAGGTGAGGTAAGAACCGTAAATTATGCAGAGAAGAGAATAACAGAAGCTGTAAAAATGGGCTTCAAAACCTGTGTAATTCCAAAGGGAAATTTAAGTGGTCTTGGAGAAGTTAAGGACATTGAAATTATAGGTGTAGAGAATGTATATGAAGCCCTGGATATAATTTTGGGAGGTAAATCGATTGGTTAAGGAAGAAAGGAAGACAGAAGATATAAATGAATCTTTAAAAGTTTTAGCGCCAGGGACTACATTAAGAGAGGGTCTGGACAGTATTCTTAGGGCTAAAACTGGAGCATTAATTGTACTTGGAGATAGTCAAGAAATAGTTGATCTAGTTGATGGAGGCTTTTATCTAAATGCTGAGCTCACCCCCGCCCACCTATATGAGTTAGCTAAGATGGATGGTGCAATAATACTGAGCTCTGACCAAAGAAAGATTCTCTATGCTAATACCCAGCTTAATCCTGATCCCGGTACACCATCATCTGAAACTGGGATACGGCATAGAACAGCCCAAAGAGTTGCTAGGCAGACGGGGAACTTGGTCATATCAATATCTCAGCGTAGAAACATAATTACTCTCTATAAATGCTGGTCCAAATATATACTGCAGGATACAAATAAAGTATTAAATAAGGCTAATCAGGCGATTCAGACCCTAGAAAAATATAAGGCTGTTTTAGATCAGGCCATGACAAGTTTAAGTGCTTTAGAACTTGAGGACCTAGTAACCTTATATGATGTCTGTCTTGTTATGCAAAGAGCTGAGATGGTTATGAGGATAGCTAATGAAGTTGAAAGGTATATAAATGAATTAGGAAGTGAAGGAAGATTAGTAAGTATGCAGCTAGATGAGTTAGTTGTCTTTGTGAAGGAAGATAGAGAATATGTAATTAGAGACTATAGAATTGATAACGAGAATTCTGAAATTGACTCAATATTGACTGAACTAAGAAATTTCTCTTCAGAGGAACTCTTAGATTTGCCTAGCATGGCAAGAATATTAGGATATTCCTATGATATAAATATTTTAGATATACCAGTTATAACTAGAGGATATAGAATATTATTTAAGATACCAAGATTGCCAGGAACAGTTATAAAGAATATTGTTGACTATTTTAAGAATTTTCAAAAGATTTTAAGGGCAAGTACAGAAGACCTCTATGATGTAGAAGGTATAGGGGAAGTAAGGGCAAAAAATATCAAAGAAGGTCTTAGAAGAGTAAGGGATCAGGTACTTTTAGATAGACATCTTTTAAAAAAGTAAAAGAGAATAAAAAAGCTCCTAGCAGGAAGCTAGAAGCTCTAATATAAACTATATTCACCTAAGGCTTCGATTTTTTTGCATTCATTGATTAATACATCATAAAGATTGATATCTAGATTATTGGCTAGTGCGGCAATGTAAAATAAATTTCTTCCAATTTCTTGAATGACTTTTTCTCTACAAACTTCACAGAGTTCTCCATTAAGATGGTTCTCCATATGGTTTTTTGCATCTTTATAATGGGTACCATCGGGTACTTCTTGATTAGAAGCATGGATTTTAATACATCCACAACTTGTAACTGATTTAATTGCTGCTCTATTAACCCTTGAAGAAGATTCCTGAAGCTTTGTCAAGATGTCCAAGATACTTTTGTGTCTTGTTAACACTTCATCAACAGAATTTTGAAATTGATCACATAGTAAATCCTTCACAAATTATCACTCCCGAGTAGACAGTAGACTCAGATTACTCATTGATAATCTGAGGTAAAGTATGTCGTCATAATTATTTTAGCATAAAGATGTTCAAATTAAAAGGAGAAAGATTTGTTTGGAAAATAAGAACAAAGTCTTTTATAAAGATTTTCAGAGTAGATTTTGACTATATACATGACGGAAATTATAAAACTATCATTGGCTTTATACAAGTGTATAATTTCCTATGAGTTATAAAAAATGGAATTATAAAGAATAAAAGTAAATTTTTTAATTCGGATGAATAAAATTTTTTGATAAACATATATGAATTATTAAAAAAATATTGACAATCATTTGTGTGTATGATAAAATTATTTATTTCTTGACACCGAGTACCAAATACTGTATACTGGTAATGTGGAATGTCATTTAGGAGGTACTTCTATGTTTAATATCGGTGATAAAGTGGTTTACCCCATGCATGGTGCTGGGATAATAGAATCAATTGAAGAAAAGGAAATCTTGGGTAGCAAAAGAAAATATTATATTCTAAGATTACCTCTAAGAAATATGAAGGTAATGATTCCCCTTGACAATGTAAATTCTATGGGACTTAGAGAAATAATATCGGAAAGAGAAGTAGAACAGGTACTGGCTGTACTGAATGATGATGAATCAAAAATGCCTCAAAATTGGAACCGAAGATATAGAGCTAATATGGATAAAATAAAAAGCGGAGATATCTATGAGGTTGCTGGAGTAGTTCGAAACCTTATGCTTAGGGATAAGGAGAAGGGTCTTTCTACTGGCGAAAGAAAGATGCTTAATAATGCAAAGCAAATATTAGTAAGTGAGTTAGTTTTAGTAAATGATTCCGACGAATTTAGTGTAGAAGAGCTTATCAACCAATCTGTTCAATAGGTTGATGGTTACTCTCACTAATAATGTTATAATTTTGTTATATATATAGATAGAAGATAGAAAATAGTATATAATTTATAACAAATTCTTTTTTTTTGTTATAACACATAGGAAATTTTAGACTTAATTTCCGTTATGTGCTTAAGCAAAATCTTCCTAGAAGATTTTGTTCTACTTAATTGCACCCCAATTATTCATAGAGATCTTAAAACTATATTTATAGCTGCTTAGACATTCTACAAATAATTTATATAAAGGTAGACTGTTTAGTTATAAAAAATTGAATCTGTGGATATAATTACAGGGAGGAGGTGGAGTTAACATGCTGAATAAAATCATACGTGGTTCACTAACCTTTGCAGGAGCCACGGCTGGATATGCGATAGGAATGTTAATTTCGAAAATTATTACAATACAAAAGTTTTTTTCTATAGGATACTTATCACCAGGGCAACTATTAACTATCAATATAGTTAGTGCCGTTATATTTGGATGTGTACTTTTCGCTATAACCCCATGGTTGATGAAAAAGGGTCTTAGGAGTGCGAATTGGGTAGAAACAGAGCTTCAAAAAATACCAACTACAGATATCATAGTGGGATCTGTTGGGCTTATTATTGGACTTATAATTGCTTATTTAATTAGTACGATTATTATATCAATACCTGTTGTGGGTACGATACTTTCTGTTATAGTTTATATTTTCTTAGGTTATTTAGGAGTAAGTATCGCAACAAAGAAAACGAATGATTTAGTTAATCTTCCAAATATATTCAAGAGAACTAGTACTAAAGAGAAGGAAGTGAATAAAGATACTTCTGAGAGTAAACCTAAGATATTGGATACTAGTGTTATAATTGATGGAAGAATTGCAGATGTTTGCAAGACTGGATTTGTTGAGGGACCCCTTATTATTCCTGAATTTGTACTGGAAGAATTGAGACATATAGCTGATTCCTCGGATTCGCTTAAAAGAAATAGAGGAAGAAGAGGTCTAGATATACTCAACAAAATTCAAAAAGAACTAGAAATAGAAGTTAAGATAACCGACAAGGACTTTGATGAAATAGCGGAAGTCGATAGTAAGCTAGTAAGATTAGGACAAGTTATGTCAGGTAAAATAATCACAAATGACTTTAATTTAAATAAAGTATCAGAGCTTCAGGGTGTACCCGTTCTCAACATAAATGAGTTGGCAAACGCTGTTAAACCTGTTGTTCTACCCGGTGAGGAAATGGTAGTTCAAGTTATTAAAGAAGGAAAAGAGATGAATCAAGGGGTTGCTTACCTTGATGATGGAACTATGATAGTAGTTGATGGTGGTAAGAAGCATATAGGAGAAACAATGGATGTAATGGTTACAAGTGTACTTCAGACTGCAGCAGGAAGACTTATATTTGCAAAACCAAAAAACATGATAAATAAAACTGCGTAGCAAAAAAATGATATAATAGTAAATATACAGCCCAGCTTTTGCTGGGCTCATTTTGTAACAAGATGTTAGGCTGTTAAGAAACTCGAAGTTCGAGGCGTGCTGAAACCAAGAGGCCGCAGCGTATATAGACATACGTAAGGGTTCTTGGTTTCAGCAACAACGAAGAAATTCGGGTTTGTTAGCAGTCTCAGCCCAGCTTTTGCTGGGTTTTACTGTGAAAAAACATATTTTTAGTAGAAAAAGGAGTATAATTAATATGAATACTGCCATAATATTAGCCGCTGGAAGAGGAACCAGAATGAAGGCCGAAATGAATAAACAATATTTGCTTTTAAAGGGTAGTCCTATCATAGCTCATACTATAAGCGTCTTTGAAAAAAGTCCTTTGATTGATGAAATAATTCTAGTTATTAATGAAAATGACGTTGATGTATGTAAAAAAAATATCTTAAAGAAATACAACTTTAAAAAAGTAAAGAAGGTTATTATAGGCGGAAAGGAAAGACAAAGATCTGTCTACAATGGCATTTTGGAGGCAGATGAAAAGTCTGAAATTCTTCTGATACATGATGGTGCTAGACCGATAGTATCTGAACAAATCATAGAAAGATGTATTAAGGGAGCTAAGGAATATGGTGCAGTATCTGCTGGAGTTCCAATTAAAGAAACCATAAAGATTATGAAGGCTGATAGGTTTGTTGACTTTACCCCAAAGCGTGAGAATGTGTGGATTACCCAAACACCACAAGCCTTCAAAACAGATATTATAAAGAAGGCCCATGAGATGGCAATAGAGGAAGATATATTGGGAACCGATGATGCCATGCTAATTGAGCACATGGGAAAGAAAGTAAAAATGGTTGAAGGGGATTATGAGAATATAAAGATAACTACTCCAGAGGATTTGATTACTGTAGAAGCAATATTGAGTCATAAAAGAGGATAAATATTAAAACTAAATAGATTTAAATAAAAAATCACTATAAGAGCGTAAGTTATAGTGATTTTTTTGTTGAATTTTATCTCGAACGCAATCAAATAGAAAAAAATATATCGAAAAACGATAAAAAAATATTGATAAAGAATATATGATCATATATAATTAAATCACAATGCTGGAGGTGGAATGATGAAAATAATAGGGAAAGAAGGAATATCAGGAATAATTGAATGGGTTATCAATCTTATATTAATAGGTGGAATAGGAATTTGGATATCTTTGCCTTGGTCCTTGCCATGGCTTATTATGAAGATAAAGCCTAGCCACGTAAATGATAAGAAATTTTTCTGGTTTATAATACTATTCCTATACATAACTGGAATACTTGCCAACTGGATTGTCTATGAGACAAGAAACTTTTTTCACTCAATAAATCAAAATACCCCCTTTATTTACGAGAATGTAAAATCACTACGTAATATCGGTTATTCGTCCTTTGTTATATCGGTATTTTTTGCAATAAAGATAGCCTACTATCCAACCATTCTTACGATAGTTATGACCATGACTTTTATAATCATAGGTTTTTTTGGGATCGTTGTGGCTGAGGTTTTTAGGCAAGCTGTGGATGTCAAGCTAGAAAATGATTTGACAATATAAGAAAGGGGATAGTCATGGGCATTATTGTAAACTTAGATATTATGATGGCTAAAAGAAAAATCAAATCTCAAGATTTAGCTAAGGCTATAGGGATTACGCAGGCAAACTTATCCATACTGAAAAACAATAAAGCAAAAGCTATAAGGTTTTCCACCCTTGAAGCTATATGTAGGGAACTAGATTGTCAACCGGGTGACATATTGGAGTATGTGAAAGATGAGGAATAGGTTATCAAGTATAAATAGGATTGATAGAGTAATTTATATTAGTACTAGTATTCTAGTAACTGTATTAATTCTAAATAAAAAGTCGATAGACACTAATCTATTAGTACCGATATTAAAACCCGTGTCTCTAATAATCAGTACATTTTTAGGGATTTCTTTTGATTATCTTAGTGATATAGGTTTTTATAATGAAACGCTTTCGATAGTGATTACAAGGAAATGTGCAGGAATAAACTTTTTTATTACTTTTTTTGGAATGCTAACATTTTCTTTCATTAGTAAATTTGAGGGTGTGATAGAAAAGGTAATAGCAATGTTAGCCTTTTTCGTCTGTGGCTATTTAGTGACCATATTGGCAAATGCTTCAAGAATAATTGGAATAGTTTATATGGGAAAGATAGATATATTTTTAGATCCAAGATATAAAGATTTAATGCATCAATCCATAGGAGTAGTTTCTTATTTTACATATTTTATTATGGGATACTTATTTTTTGATAAGTCGATGAAATTGGATAAGACATGTAAATAATTTCGAAATGCAAACCGAAGTAGGGATATAAACTGAGGTTATCTACGTTTAGATATATTGGTTATGAAAGTTTCGCATATTATTTAGGAAAATAGGGGATGGGGAAAATGAGAAATATATATAAGCCACAGTTGATTATTGGCGCAATAACGCTGCCACATATTATAACTTGTATAGTCTTCTTTAAGATATTTAGTATTATACAATCGGAGCTGTCTGTGGAGAGCATAGGAAACTGGAGGAACTTAGCTGTTTTTTTCATAGGAGCAGGGATTGTATTTACCCTATACAGCATTATACTTTGGAGAAAGAAAAAAGATGTACATCCTATTTTGGCATTAACTATGTTAGTTGTATACTCGATCTTTTTATACATTTTCGTCATGGGTTATGATATGTTTATACCGCTTAATATACAACGCTGGCGGCTAGCAGGTTTCAGACCGGGAATGACAATGCTTGGACTTCTAATGCCGACAATCTTATATGCAATGATTGTATTAGCCCATTGGATTACAGAGAAGTATGGGCGAGAGAATATTTCAAAGGATACATTATTTATTATTGGAATCCCGGGGATATGGTACCTTGTAGCAAATCTCGATGTAGAAATGGGAGGAATTGGTCCAATAGTGTTTATGGCAAGTACCGTAGCCTTTGTATTTTTCTTTATAAGAGTACTTTATGTAGGAATAAATAAAAAGCCTGATGCACTTCGAAAGTTTTTAGCACCTTTAGTACTTATAGGCTCCCTATGTGGATTGGCGCTCAACAAAAACATCGGAAATATATTTGGAGATTTTAGCCATTGGAGTTTTTATGTACTAAGTATTATTACCTCCTTGTTAATACTAGTTCCTCCCTTAGAGGATAGAAAGAAAAGGCTGACACTATTTATACTCAAGAGTGTTACCTTTGTTTTTTCGACTTACTTTTTTATAATATTTGCTCCATTGTTGCCATTGTCCTTAGCGGGATTACTTTTTGTCGGACTGGGGGCCCTAATGCTTGTTCCTTTAGCCCTTATGTATCTGCATGTACGTTCATTGTGGTGGGACTTTAATTACTTGAAGAACTTTCATAAAACAAGAAACCTAGTATTTGCCTTTCTAATTGGAATAGTAATGTTACCATCTATTTTTCTGGTGATGATCCAAGATGACAAGGCGGATTTAGACAAAGTACTGAAATTTACATATCAGAGAAGCTTTGAAGATAGAGAAGATATTGATATCGATTTATCTAGGGTTAGAAGATCCCTTACAAATATAAAATATATGAAGGGGATTAGCAGAACTAGAACATCCTTCGCAGACTTTAATAGAGATATACCGTATATTAGTTCATTTTACAATCAATATGTTTTAGATGGATTGTCTATATCCAATGAGAAAATTAATAGGCTAGAAAAAATTTTCTTCGGAGAATCCGATGTATCATTGGTAGGCGAATCAGATACTGTAAAATCCGTATTTATAAGTGATGTAAAGACTAAAACAGAATATGACACACAGACAAAGAGATATAGAAGTTGGATTGACTTAGAGCTAAAAAATAATAATTATCGACAGAGAGAGTACAGTACAGTATTCAGGTTGCCTGAAGGAAGCTATATAAGCAATTATTACTTGTATGTTGGGAATGTAAAAAAATATGGACTCATAGCGGATAAAAGAGCAGCCAACTGGATATATAGACAGATTAGGAATATAAGAAAGGATCCGGGTCTATTAGACTATATTGGAGATAATAAGGTTTCATTTAAAGTCTTTCCCTTTGAAGGAAATCAGAGAAGAAGAACAGGTATTGAGATTACTCATAGGAGTCCAATAAAACTAACTATAGACGGTAAAGAAATAAAATTAGGAAAAAGTAACAGTATGGACTTAGAAGAAGATGAACAAATAAATTTAAATCAAGACACTGCATATGTAACTAAGGAAATGAAGGATACATTACCTAAGATAAAAAGAAAAGCAAAGTATTATTTTGTGATTGACTATTCAAAGGGTAATGAAAAATATATAGCCGATTATACAGATAGAATTAAAGACTATATTAAGAAAAATAAAATAGAGGATTCCACTAAAGAAATAATAGCCTTAAATTATCAGGAAAAGCGAAGCCCTCTAGATGATGAGTGGCAAAAGAAGTTTCAAAGCCTTAAGGTCCAGGGCGGATTATTTTTAGATTATACTATTAAGCGAATTCTATATGAAAATTACGTAGACAACAAAGAAGAATATCCTGTAATAATTCTAGCCACAAATGATTTTCACAATGCTGTTATTTCAAAGGATATAAAGGATTGGAAGTTTGTTTTGCCAGAGGGATTATATTGCTATCAGCTTGATAGAAGAGGTCAGTTGGTTAAGTATTCTCTAAAAACAGAAGCTGTACGAGAACCTGGAAAAATACTTAGTGGCTTTACCTATGATTCTGTTTTAAAGTTGAATCTTAATAAAAGAATTTATTATCTTGAAGATAGTGGAGAAGATAGTATTGTATTGCTTAACCATGATTTTACCTTACTAGAGAATAACCTGGGAGATTCGAAATGGCATGATGGGGTTCTATTAAAGGCAGCATATAACAGTAGTTTACTTCATCCAGAGAAATATTTTATAAACTCACTTTCCATGGTGAAAAACAGTATTGTTACGGAAGTAATGAGTCCCCTAACTTCATATATAGTCTTAGAGAACGAGGCTCAAGAGAAGGCTATGTTTGAGAAACAAAGAAAAATTCTAAGTACTAAGAAGGCCTTAGACATAGGTGATGTCACGGAGATGGATGAACCTCCTTTCATCCTTATACTGGGATTAATAATCCTGACTATGCTTATTATTAGAAGAAAGAGAATTATAAATAATATAAGTTAAGTGTAAGAATATCGCCATAGGATTTGATGTAAAAAAGCATGAATTATAGCGAAAATTTTTAAAAATATCAAGAGTTTATGGTAATAAATTTTGGTATAATATAGTCGAATCAAGAATTATTTTTTGGATTTCCCGGGAAATATGTAGAAATAGATTAGAGAATGATATTACTAAAGTTGATTTAAAACTGAAAGGATGATACAATGCGCGTAGGAATAGGATATGATGTACATAAATTGGTAGAGGATAGAAAACTTATTATTGGAGGAGTAGACATTCCCTATGAAAAGGGATTATTAGGACATTCAGATGCTGATGTTTTACTTCATGCTATTAAGGATGCCATGTTAGGTGCTGTGGCTCTAGGTGACATTGGTAAACATTTCCCTGATAGCGATGAGAGATATAAGGGGGCTTCAAGTATTAAACTTCTTATTGAAGTAAATAGTAAACTAAAAGAAAAGGGGTATAAAGTTAATAATATTGATGCAGTTATTATTGCTCAAAGACCTAAAATGGCTCCTCATATTCAAAGTATGAGAGCAAATATTGCAGATGCATTAAATATTAATATCGATGGGGTTAACGTTAAAGCTACAACTACTGAAGGGCTTGGATTTACAGGAACAGGAGAAGGAATTGCTTCACAGGCAATAGTAAGTGTTGACAAAATAAAATGATTTAAATATAATGTTATAAATAAGTGACTTAAAGGCAAAGAGATTTTGATGAAAATGTATAATAATTTATTACTTTAGTGTATAATATGAAAATACAATATAAAAATTAATACCATGAGCTATGAAGGGGAAAAGTAGAAATGATGATGCCTCTAGAGAGTGAAATCCACTGGCTGGAAGATTTCATAGGATATATGCTTTTTGAACCAACCCCAGAGCCTATGACGAAATAAGTATATCTAAGTCATACGGTTGCGAAACCGTTATCATCGTAAAAAGATAATTTGTTTAAGGTTCTAATTAATAATTTGAATTAGGACTGATAACAATTAATTAGAGTGGTACCGCGAAAAAACCTTCGTCTCTAAAGAATAGAGCGAGGGTTTTTCTTTTGCGTTAAAACTTTTAAAAATGAAACTCATAGTTAAATAATATATAAAAGGAGAGTGTTACAATGGGTAAGAAGGATAAAGATTTTGTAAAAGAAATTACTCCTATGGAAGTTGACTTCCCACAATGGTATACAGACGTTATCAGAAAAACAGATCTTGTGGACTATTCACCAGTAAAGGGTTTCATGGTAATAAAGCCTTATGGATATGCGCTTTGGGAAAATATTCAGAGCTTCTTAGACAAGAGGTTTAAGGATACTGGACATAAGAACTGTTATTTCCCACTACTTATTCCTGAAAGCTTATTACAAAAGGAAGCAGAGCACGTTGAAGGCTTTGCACCAGAGGTTGCATGGGTAACCCATGGTGGTAAAGAAGAACTTGCAGAAAGACTTTGTGTAAGACCTACGTCTGAAACTATTATTTGTGAAATGTATGCGAAGTGGTTAAAGTCTTATAGAGAACTACCATATCTATATAATCAATGGTGTAGTGTTGTAAGATGGGAAAAGAGCACGAGACCATTCCTTAGAACTTCTGAGTTCCTATGGCAAGAAGGACATACACTACACGAGACTGAAGAACAAGCACAAGAAGAAACAATTCAGATGCTGAATATATATAAGGAAATGGCAGAAAATTTACTAGCTATACCAGTTGTAGTTGGTAAGAAAAGTGAGAAAGAGAAGTTTGCTGGTGCCCATGCAACATATACAATGGAAGCATTGATGCATGATGGAAAGGCTCTTCAGGCGGGTACTTCTCATAACCTTGGGCAGCACTTCACAACTGCATTTGACATATCATTCTTAGATAGAAATGGAGATATGCAGAACCCTTATCACACTTCATGGGGAGTATCTACTAGACTTATCGGTGGTGTGATCATGGTACATGGAGACAATAGAGGTTTAGTATTACCTCCAGCTCTTGCTCCAACACAGGTAGTAATTATACCTATAGCTCAGCATAAAGAAGGCGTACTAGATAAGGCGTACGAGCTTAAAAAAGAGCTTGAAGGTGCAGGCTTAAGAGTTGACCTTGATGACAATGAAAACTACTCACCAGGTTGGAAGTTTAACGAATATGAAATGAAGGGTGTACCTGTTCGTATAGAAGTAGGTCCAAGAGATATTAAGAATAATCAAGTAATGGCAGCTAGAAGAGATACCCTTGAAAAGGAAGCTGTATCAATGGATGGATTAACTGAAACTATAGTAAAGCTTTTAGATACTATTCAAGGAGATATGCTTGAAAGGGCTAGAAAGCATAGAGATGAAAACACATATTATGTAGACAGCTTTGAAGACTTCAAGAAAAAGATGGTAGAAAAGCCTGGATTCGCAAAAGCTATGTGGTGTGGAGAAAGAGAATGTGAAGAGCATGTTAAGGCAGAGACGAGTGCAACAATAAGATGTATTCCATTCGAGCAGGAAGACCTTGGCGACAAATGTCACTTCTGTGGCAAGGAAGCAAAGCATATGGTTTATGTTGCAAAGGCTTACTAGGATTAAGTTTTAAAAACGAAATAGAGTGAGATATAAATGAGATAGATAGTTTATAGAATAGACTGTCTATCTCATTTTTTATTACTTTAAATTATACACACATTCTAATTATTGTGAATATTATGATATGGAACAATTAGTTTAAAAGGGGTGAAAAAATGAACAACGTTTATCCAGCACCAAATATGATGATGGGAAAATGGCAATTGGCAAGGCCATATATTATAAATCAACCATTTACCAGTATATATCCACCGGAAGAGGCGTTGAAGCGAGGAACTATATTTCCTGACCTTTATAAGCCATATGTAAGTACGGAGAAGAAGGAGGTAAAAGAATGGAAGAAATGACAAGAAAAGAATTGACGAAAAAGATTCAAGAGCTTGAGTTTACTTCACTTGATTTGAATCTATATCTAGATAATCATCCAGACAATATGGAAGCGTTAATGGAATATAATAAATGCGCAAATCAAATAGCACAGCTTAAGAGAATGTACGAAATGAAATATGGCCCACTGATGAATTTTGGATTTTCTCCAAGTCAATATCCTTGGAAATGGGTAGATGAGCCGTGGCCATGGGAATTACAATCGTAAAGGAGGGAAATGTATGTGGATTTATGAGAAAAAACTACAATATCCAATTGATATAAAGTGTAAAGATATAGGATTCGCTAAATATTTAATTACTCAATTTGGAGGACCCGATGGAGAATTAGGTGCGGCAATGACGTATCTAAGCCAGAGATATACAATGCCAACAGGAAAATCGAAGGCATTGCTTACTGATATAGGAACAGAAGAACTAGCCCATGTTGAAATGATTTCTACCATGGTATACATGCTGTTAAAGGATGCAACTGTCAAGGAATTAGAGGAGGCAGGACTCGGAAGCCAATATACACAACATGGTTATGCTATATATCCACAAGATGCAAATGGCATTCCATGGACTGCAGCATATATTTCATCAACCTCAGATCCAATCACGGATCTACACAATGATATGGCGGCAGAGCAGAAAGCTAGAACAACCTATGAGCATCTTCTAAATTTAACTGATGACCCCGGAATAAAGGATGCACTTAGGTTCTTAAGAGAGAGAGAGGTAGTGCACTATCAGCGCTTCGGAGAGGCATTGATGGATGTGTATGATAATCAAAATTCTAAAAAGTATTTCTAGATTTAGAACTATATAAGAATGTAATAATGGCATAGGAGCTAATCCTATGTCATTTTTCCTATTCCATGTTATAATAAATTAAAAAGCCAAGGAGAGACATACTATGGGTAAGGGTAAAAACTACAAATTTGTTCAAAACAGCAAATGCGAATATTTTCCATGTCATAAAGTAAAGGATGAAGAAAAGTTTAATTGTCTTTTTTGCTTTTGTCCGCTATATATGCTAAAGGATAAATGTGGAGGAAAGTTTAAATATAACCATGATACAAAGGATTGTAGTGACTGCACCATTCCACATTCCGATGGAGGCTACGATTATATCATGTCTAAGATGGGTGACGTTATTAGAATAGGCAGTGAAAGAGATTAGTATTATGAGAAACTAACAATTTCAACAAAAGGAAGAGTAGATATGTGTATAATTTTTTTTGCATATAAGAGTCATCCACAATACAAATTGATTTTAGCAACCAATAGAGATGAATTCTATGAACGGCCTACTGAGAATGCAAGGTTTTGGAGACATTACCCCCACGTTCTAGGTGGTAGGGATTTAGAAAAAATGGGGACATGGCTGGGGATAAATAGAAAGGGAGAATTTGCAGCCATAACAAACTACAGAGATTTTTCCTTGCTTGTTGATGATCCAAAGAGTCGTGGTGATTTAGTGAAGGGTTTTTTAATAGAAAGTCAAGCTCCAAAAACCTATATGAAAGGGATAAGGGAAAGGTATCATGAATATAATCCCTACAATCTCTTGGTAGGTAATATGTCTTCTCTTTACTATTACTCAAATGTAGAAGATAAAATAAGGGAAGTAGAGCCAGGTATCTATGGATTGAGTAATGCACTTTTAGATACGCCATGGCCTAAGCTGACGAGGGGAAAGGAAAAATTCGAAAATATTATAAAATCCAAAGATAAGATTGATGCTGAGGATTTATATGATATTCTCTTTGATAGATGGACTCCCGAAGATGAAGAACTTCCCGAAACAGGTATGGGTCTAGAATGGGAAAGAACATTATCGTCCATTTTTATCGAAAGTCCTAACTATGGAACAAGGTCTTCAACCGTTGTACTTGTTGATAATAGTAACCATGTAACATTTATAGAAAAAAGCTTGAAGGATACTGACGCTAAGGAATGGAATGAAGTTAAATATGAATTTCTTGTTTAGTGCTGGGTACGAAGTGCGTAGAAAAACATAGGAGCGGTTACAGACCGCTCTCTACTATTTTCCATCCAATAACAGCAGCCCCTAAAGCTCCTACAATCTGCGAATCCTGTGGAACATATAGGGATTTTTTTATTTTATTCTCTATTACTTCTTTGATAACTTCGGATTTAGCTACACCACCGGTAAAGGCTATATCATCAGACAAGTTTATCTTACTTAAGATTGATACACCTCTGTTTGCGATGGAATGAACTATTCCTGAGGCAGTTTGCTCCTTTGATACTCCTCTCGCTAGAAGACTAATAACTTCGGATTCTGCAAAAACCGTACACATGCTAGTTATTGTTTCGGGTTCTACATCTCTTGCAAGATCATCCAATTCAATAACATCAAAACCCAGCACATTGGACATCGCTTGAAGAAATCTTCCTGTCCCCGCAGCACACTTATCATTCATTATAAAATCTATTACATTTCCGCTAGAATCAAGTCTAATCACCTTACTATCTTGACCTCCAATATCAAGGATCGTTCTAACATTATTATTAAGAAAATAAGCTCCCTTGCCATGGCAGGTTATCTCTGTAACGGTTTTATCTACAAAGGACATAGATACTCTTCCATATCCTGTACCGATTACTTTTTTGATGTCATCTCTATGTACATTTCTTTTAAGCAATAATAAATTCATTGCTTGCTCAGCAGCGACCTTAGGGCTCCAGCCTGTAGGAATTATAACTTTCTCTAGGATTTTTCCATCGAAAAGTACAGCCTTAGTTGCAACAGAACCTGAATCGATTCCAACTGAATACATTAGCAATCCCCCTTGAAACTTTGAAGTTCAATAATTATAAATTAAAGAAAGTACTTTTTCTTTTTTTTTATGTATGAATACCGTCGACATTTATTAGAGAATTATCATTTAATAAATCCTTAACTAAATCTATATCTCCAGTTTCAACCCGTATTGAGATGCCACAACACTTGCTAAGGGACCTTGGAGTAGGAACAATAGTATACTTTATCCCGTTAGTCTTTAATACCTTTTCCAAGGCTAGGCCGTCGGAATGGCTTGGAAATAGAATAAAAGATTCTGACCCAGTTTTCATTATTCCGTTACCGCAGCCTGCTTATTAGTCTCAAGCATCTCGAAAAAGGCTTCAAGTCTAGTTTTTATTTGGCCGGCATCCTGTAGGCTATAACCAGTCTCGATCATAATCACAGGTATACCTTCTTTATCAAGGGCTTCCTTTACCTTTTTAAATTCTGTTGCATAGGTTTGACAGAAAGGAAGGCTAAAGTATACAACTCCATCGGCACTATACTCCTTGTATAATCTAACTATGTCATCTATTCTGCCTGTATTTGGAGTAAAGCAAGCACAGTTGATATTTAGATATCTATCTGCTAGAGCCTTCATTTGCTCTTCTAGAGTCTCAGCATTTTCATCAACAAAATTTTCGAAGTATCTTGTTCCAGTACAGGTTTCTTCACATACAACTGCGCCACCACTTGTTTCGATTATATGATGAAGTTTCCAATTGGGTATTGCCATAGGCGTACCGGTCACCATTATTCTAGGTGTGTCCTCCTCGAAAACTGAAAAACCAGATTTTATTCTTTCCTCTAGTTCGTCGCATAACTCGTTAGTTTTTTCAATAAATCTTTCTGGATCGTCATAGAAGGCTATTTGGGATATTAAAAGTGCATCTTTACCGCTTATAGGCAGCTTATGGAATTTCCTAGTATTATATAGTCTTTCAAGAGCTTTGCGTTTTTTATTGATTAGTTTGATACTTTCTGCTAAGTTTTCTCCTGTAACCTTATTACCCGTCATATCCTCTACCTTATCAATGAACATTTTTATTTCATCTTGCCAGTGAAGATTATCCTTTTCTCTTTTCATTTGCGGTAGGTCCATAACGTGTACTGGAATATAATCATTCAAAATCTCCCATGCCTTTTTCTTTGCATCACATGTTGTCTCTCCGACGATTAGGTCACATGATTGGAAATATGGACATGTAGCTGAAATCTTTGCTCCAACAGAAGCTTTCACCAGTGGACATGTATTTCTCGGAAGAACCTTTTCGCCATCGGGTTCCCAAAAGTCTGAACCACCACATAACCCAACTCCTATAGCACCGGCAGCATTTATAACCTCATCAGGGACGTAAACACAGAAGGTTCCAATAACCTTGCCATCCTTAGCCCTGTGGTCTTCAAGCTCCTTGATTCTTAAACCGTGAACCTCGGATACAACAAAGTTATAATAGTTCATTCCTTCAGGTCGGTTATCTTGGGAAAGGTAAATATCTCCATAAAATTCTGGTAATACTTCACACAATTGGTCATGTTTTTCAAGATCCATATCAAGTGATTTCCACATTTCTCTGTAATCAGCCAATGCAACTCCTCCTTAAACAATGGGTTTATTCATATAGAATTATATAGGATTAAGAGGAAAAAATTAGCTATTATAGAAAAATATAATATACCTATAAACAGTATTTATAAAATTTATAGATTTGAAAATCTTTGTATATTAGAGTGAAATTATTCTGAAACTTATATTTATACAGAATTAATTGTTATAATATAGTAAGTATGAATAATAAAACTAGGAGAGATATATTATGCTAATGTCAAAACTAATAGGAAAAACTTCTAAGAAAGTTGAAGATGAGTTCAATATTGATAGCCAAAAGCTTTTATTGAGATCAGGAATGTTTAGAGGCATTTCACCGGGACTATACTCAGTATTGCCTCTAGGGAAAAGGGTAATTGATAAATTATTAAATTTGTTGTCTGGGGAATTAAAAGAGCAGGATTTTCAAAATGTGATAGTACCGTCAAACACAGAGTTTGAAAGGGCTGCTTGTCTTACTCTTAGAAATGATCTTAAATCCTATAAAGACTTACCAAAGAGTATATACAATATTTCAAGTTTAGAAAGAGAGAAGATAAAGGTAAAGGATGGAGCGTTGAAATCAAAAAGCTTTACTGCCTTAAGGAGCTTTAGCTTTTATGATAACGAGCAGAACATGCTAGATGGATTCAAAAAGATGAAGGAAACCTATAAGACTATCTTTGAGGAAATTGGACTCAGTATTATTGAGCTAAAATCCTATAACCATAAAAACCCTGTAGCAAATTGTGAAGAATTAGTAGTTAACTGCGAAAAAGGAGATAGAAGAATTTTTAGCTGTAAAGCGTGTGGATATAGAGCATTAGAGGAAATGGCTGACTTTCATATCGAGGAAAATGACATAGAAGATATGGAAATAGAGCCAGTTCATACCCCAAATATAAAGACTATAAAGGAATTAGAAGAATATATGAACATAGAGGCTGGGGATCTGGCAAAGACACTTTTAGTGAAAGCAGGAGATGAGACTATTGCTATCATAATTAGGGGGAATAGAGAGCTTAATCTTTATAAACTTAGCACTTTGCTAAATGTTCCTATAGAGGATATAAAAATGGCTGACTACGAAGATATTGATGGTAAAATCGAAACGGTACCAGGATTTGTAGGGCCCGTAGAGCTTGAGGGTGTTAGAATAATAGTCGATAGAGAGATAACGAAAATAGGTTCACTAGTAACTGGAGCTAATAAAAGAGATTATCACCTTAAGAACGTAAGGTATGAGAGGGATTTTCTTGGAGATATGATTGCAGATGTAAGCTATATAGGAGAAGATGACAAGTGTCCTCTATGTGGTGAAGAGCTGACTAAAGAAAATGGCATTGATGTTGGCAAGGTTTTAAGTGTTGGAAGAATAACCGATGTAAAAAGTATGGAGTATAAGAACAGGGAAGGCAAGCCTAATAGCATATACGGTGCTTCAACATATATAGATATCTATAGGCTTTTGAGTATGATAGTGGAAAGAAACCATGATGAGGATGGTATAATATGGCCTACTAAGGTAGCTCCATATCAAGTAATCGTATCAATTCTCAATATTAAAAAAGAGGATCAGATAGAGCTTGGAAAAAGACTATATAATGAACTAAAGGACAATAGTATAGAGGTTATATTAGACGACAGGAATGAAAGGGCTGGAGCAAAGTTCTATGATGCTGATCTTTTAGGAATCCCTGTGAGAATAGTAGTGGCAAGGGGAGCCGGTGAGAATAAGGTAGAGTTTAAGTTAAGATGGGAAAATGAAAAAGAAGAATTAAATGTCGATGAAGCATTGAAAAGAGTTGTACAACTACTAAAGTAAGATAGGATAAGAATATGTGGTTAAATCTTTTTAATTATCTTGATACAAAAAATAAATTAGGATATAATAATCTAATATAATGTAGTGTACGAAAAGTACATATTAGGAGGTTTTATAATGACTGTAAGATTAAGATTCGCACCCAGTCCAACAGGGTATTTGCATATAGGTGGTTTAAGAACTGCGCTGTACGATTATTTATTTGCAAAGCAACAAGCTGGAAAGTATGTTCTAAGAATAGAGGACACTGATAGAACAAGATACGTAGAAGGTGCAATAGAAAACCTGCTTAGTGCAATGGAATGGGCAGGAGTAAACCATGATGAAGGATATCTGCTAGAGGATGAAAAATTAGTTCAAAAAGGTGAATATGGACCATATATGCAATCTGAAAGACTTGACATATATAAAGAGCATGTAGAAAAGCTTTTAGAAAGTGGTCACGCATATTACTGTTTCTGTTCGAAGGAAAGGCTAGATAAAATCAGAGAAGAACAGAAGGAAAAGGGCGAGATGATGGGATATGATGGACATTGTAGAAATATCCCTATGGATGAAGCTAAAGAGAGAGTTCAAAAAGGTGAACCTCATGTTATAAGATTAAAATTACCTAAGGATAGAGAGCTTGTGTTTGATGATTTGGTAAGAGGGACAGTTACAATGAACACAAATGATTCTGATGATCAAGTTCTTATGAAATCAGATGGTTTCCCAACTTATCACTTAGCCGTTGTAGTAGATGATTACTTAATGGGAATCACTCATATGGTTAGAGGGGAAGAATGGCTACCGTCTACACCAAAGCAAATAATATTGTACGAAGCATTTGGATGGGAACTTCCTAAGTTTGCACATTTACCAAACATCCTTAACAAAGAAAAGAAGAAGCTAAGTAAGAGACACGGTGATGTAGCGGTAAAGGATTTCAAAAAGAAGGGATATCTACCAGAGGCCCTAGTTAACTATATTGCCCTTGTTGGATGGAGTCCAGAGGATAATAAAGAAATCATGACTATGGAAGAAATGATCGAAGGATTCTCCTTTGAAAGAGTTTCAAAGAGTGGTGGAGTATTCGACGTTGATAAGCTAAATTGGGTGAACTCCCATTATATAAAGGAAGCAGATATAGACAGATTAACAAAGCTGTGTATACCTTATTTAGTTGAGGCTGGTATGTTGGCAGAAAATGAAGTTGAAGAGAAATACGAATGGGTAAAAATGATAATGGAGACTGCTAGAGAAAGAATCTCTTATTTAAGTCAGATATCTGAGTATGCCAAGCAGTTTTTCGGTGAAGAAGTAAAGCTAGAAAATGATGAAGCAAAAGAAATATTAAAATTGGAACATGTACAAGACCTTTTGAATACATTTAAAGATAAGGTAGCTAATGCAGAGGCAATTGATGCAGTATTTGGTAAGAAAGTATTCAAGATGATTCAAAAGGAAACTGGAGTAAAGGGTAAGAATCTGTATATGCCAATAAGAGCGGCTCTTACAGGACAGCTTCACGGTCCAGATATTGATAAGGTAATAGCTATCTTAGGAAGAGAAAATATTAACAAAAGAGTAGAGTATGTAGAGAAAAACTATCTTTAAAACTCTATAAAAATATAATTTTATATAAAATTATTTATTAAAAAGCTTTAAATATATAAACAATGTGGTATAATATAAAAAATATTTATAGAAATATGGCGTTGATTAGGAGAGTAGATCTGTTGATGTTTTTAGAGAGGGGCTATCACCGGCTGAAAGTAGCCCTAGACTAAATATGGATTGAAGTGCACCTATGAGCTTAGGGCTGAAAGATTTAAATTACGAGTAGGTCTTTACGGGTAACTCCGTTATAGGTTATTTGAGATGGACATATAGATACGTTAATACTTACATCCTAGGTATTGTCGGTTAAAAATAACTGACTTAAAGGTATTAGCAAACAAGAATGTATGTCTAATCAGAGTGGAACCGCGGATATCCCCGTCTCTGAATAATGTCAGAGACGGGGTTTTTTATGTTCCAATATTTTATTTAAAAGAATTACTATGTGAATCTAGTGTCAATTATGAAAACATGTATATATTATAGATGGAGAAAGGAGGGAAATAACATTGTTTAAAAATCTTGCTGAATATCTTGATTCGATAATTGAAAGAGACCCCGCTACTAAAAATAGGTTTGAGGTGATACTATGCTATCCATGTGTGCATGCACTGTTTCTCCACAGAATAGCGCACTTCTTTTACAAAAGAAATCTGATTTTGATAGCTAGGATTATTTCTCAGATTAGCAGACTTGTAACTGGAATAGAAATTCACCCCGGAGCAACAATTGGGAAAAGATTTTTTATTGACCATGGAATGGGCGTTGTAATAGGTGAAACGGCAGAAATTGGAGACGATGTTACACTCTATCAGGAAGTTACCCTTGGAGGAACTGGAAAAGATGTGGGAAAAAGACATCCTACTATAGGAAACAACGTAGTGATAGCATCAGGTGCAAAGGTATTAGGACCCTTCAAGGTAGGAGATAACTCAAAGATAGGATCAGGCTCTGTGGTTTTAAAGGAAGTCCCTCCGAACTGTACCGTTGTAGGTGTTCCTGGAAGGGTAGTCATAAAGGATAATGTAAGAGTTACTGATGATGAAAAACCTACAGCCGATCTTGATCAGGTAAGGCTTCCTGACCCTATTGCCCATGAATTAGAATGCTTAAGAAAAAGAATAATAAAGCTTGAAGAAGAACTTATATATAAAGAAGGGAGAAAGAACAATGAAGTTATTTAATACATTAACTAGAAAAAAAGAAGAATTTGTACCAATTACTCCTGGAGAGGTAAAAATGTATGTCTGTGGACCTACGGTATATAACTATTTTCATATAGGAAATGCTAGACCATTTACTGTATTTGATGTACTTAGAAGATATTTAGAATATAGAGGATATGATGTAACATATGTTCAGAACTTTACCGACGTAGACGATAAAATAATTAGAAAAGCTAATGAAGAAGGTGTAGAGGCTAAGGAAATCAGCGAGAAATATATTAACGAGTATTTTAAAGATGCCGATGCTATTGGGATCAAAAGAGCAGATATACACCCAAAGGTTACAGAAAACATTAGCGAGATAATTAGATTTATAAAGGACCTTGTAGATAAGGGATATGCCTATGAAGTAGATGGGGATGTTTATTATGATACTAGCAAGTTTAACAGTTATGGTAAGCTTTCTAAGCAAAGTATAGAAGAACTAGAGGTTGGAGCAAGAATCGAGGTAAATGAAGTAAAGAAAAATCCAACGGATTTTGCTCTTTGGAAGAAACAAAAAGAAGGAGAGCCAGGATGGAATAGTCCTTGGGGAATGGGTAGACCTGGATGGCATATAGAGTGTTCAGTAATGTCCACAAAGTACTTAGGAGAAACAATAGATATCCATGCTGGTGGACAGGACTTAGTATTCCCTCACCATGAAAATGAAATTGCACAAAGTGAAGCCTTTTCAGGAAAGCCCTTTGCAAATTATTGGGTTCATAATGGCTATATCACAATAAATAATGAGAAAATGTCAAAGTCTAAGGGGAATTTCTTTACAGTTAGAGATATAATAAATGAATTTGATCCGGAAGTAGTGAGATTTTTCCTGTTATCAGCTCATTACAGAAACCCAATAAACTTCAGTAGAGAACTGATTATGCAGTCGAAAAACGGATTAGATAGACTATATAATGCAAAGGAAAATCTTGAGCATTTAAAGGAAAATGCAAAGGATGCAGAAATGAAGCCAGGAGAAAATGAGATACTTGAAGGCTTGCAAAAACACAAAATTAAATTCATCGAAGCCATGGATGATGATTTAAACACAGCCGATGGAATTGCAGCTATATTCGAAATGGTTAAGGAAGTAAATACAAAGATAAATGATGAAGCTTCAAAGGAGCTTATAGAAAAAATCTGCGATCTATTCAGAGAGCTTACACAGGTATTAGGAATAGTATGCAAAGAGAAGGAGAACCTTGACGATGAGATAGAAAGACTTATAGAAGAAAGACAAAAAGCAAGGAAAGAAAGAAACTTTGCATTGGCTGATAAGATAAGAGACGATTTAAAGGCTCAGGGGATTGTTTTAGAAGATACTCCTCAGGGGGTTAAGTGGAAGAAAATATAAATGAATTGCGAGAAGAGAGCTAAAAGTAAGAATTTAGCTCTCTTTTTTATGTGAGCAAATTGCATAATTACTATCCTAAAAAAACTTTCTAGTATGCCCTAGAGCTTATACCACCAAAATATACTCTATTCTAAGTAACTAAATTAATGATGATATTCGCATATGCAACCCAGCCAAGTTAGAATTATGTAATATCCTCATATAAGAAAACAATTAGCAGGTATGTCTTAAAAGGTTTATTTTTAATCGTTAAATAATATTTAAGATTAAAAAGTAAGTCAAATTTTGAAGAAAAGTACATTTTATGACAATAAAGAGACTTTTTAGGATGATTTTATTTACAGAAAATGTTATTTGTGGAATAATTGGTGATAAGAAATTCAAGTTTCAGAATTTTACTTAAATTTTGGAGGATTTTATATGAGACTAAAAGGAAAAGTTGCTATCATAACAGGTGGCAGCAGAGGAATTGGAAAGGCAACTTGCTTAAGATTTGCAGAAGAAGGGGCCAAAATTATCGTTGCAGCAAGAAGTGGTTTAAAGGTTAAGAATACGGTAGAAGAGATAAAAAAGCTTGGGGGAGACGCAATAGGAATAGAGGTAGATGTAACGAATAAAACCCAAGTAGAAGCAATGATAACTGAAGCAGTTAATAAATTTAATAGAATTGATATTTTGGTGAACAATGCCGGTGTTACAGCAGATTCTAGATTAGAAAAGATGACGGAAGAACAATGGGAACAAGTAATTAATGTTAATTTAAGAGGAGTATTCCTTTGCGGACAAGCTGTTAACAGAATAATGAGAGAGCAAGAAAAAGGAGTTATTTTAAATACATCTTCAGTTGTAGGTATTTACGGGAATTTTGGACAGACAAATTATGCTGCTTCAAAATGGGGTGTAATTGGTATGACAAAAACATGGGCTAAAGAACTTGGGAAATATGGAGTAAGAGTAAATGCTGTGGCACCTGGATTTACTAGGACAGAAATGGTAGAAAGAATGCCCGAAAAAGTTTTGAATATCATGAGAGAAAAATCTCCTTTGAATATGATAGCTGAACCAATAGATATAGCAAATGCATTTGTGTATCTAGCATCAGATGAAGCCAGATTTATCACAGGATCTATTTTAAGTATTGATGGAGGGGTAGTTCTCTAAAGTTAATAGAACATTAGTTGAAAAAGAAAGATTCTTAAAAAAGGACTAGGATCTAATACTTACAAGATGCAATAAGAGTATTAAGTCTAAGTCCTTTATACATTCTTATATAATCGTATAAGTTTAATAGTTTTTTACACATATTTTCTCCCCCTTCCTACATACCACTTCTAAACATATTGAGTCTGTTATTAATTTTTATCCATCTTCTAAAGTCTTAGATTATACTTTAAGAAAAAAAGTAATAAAACCAATAGAAATGTCGTAAAAGGTTTATTTTTAATCGTAAAAGATTATTTTGTCGCAAAAAAACAAGTCGAATTTTAGAAAAAAGTACATTTTGAGACAAAAAAGGGACCTTTTAGGACATATATATTTACATAAAATGATGTTTATGGAATAATTGGGAATAAGAAAATTAAATTACATATTTTACACTTTTACAACAATATTTACAGTATAAAAGATATAATAAAAAGCTTTTTTTATAGATATGCAACCTTGAGAATCTTTATTAAAGGCTTTTTTATATGATTGCCGATGGGAAAAAATATTGAAATATACATATTATGGAATGGGAGTGGCGGTGTATTAGTTAATATACTGATATCGATTTAGGAGGAATTTTCCTAAAAAATTTTTGGACTAGGTTTGAAAGCGCTTTCAATAAAAGTAACTAAAAATTGAATAAAGTAGAAGTGGCATTAATTAAGGTTAGTCATAAGGAGGCAATTTAAAATGTTAGTGAGCATACAAACGGTAGCAACTCATTATCCTGAAGAGAAACGATCAATTGATGAACTGGCTTTTAAAACTGGCAAATCGCTAGATTGGGCTAAGGAGATAGGTATCGAAGAGGTACATGTATCAAAGAGTGGAATAGTAACCACGGACATTGCTGTAAGTGCGGCGCAGAAGGCTTTGCATAGGGTAAAAATTGAGCCTCAAAATGTTGATCAATTGGTTTGGATATCTGAGGGAATCAACGATTATTTATATATGGACACGTCAAAAACAGTTATTCAAAAACTAGGTGGTAGAACTGATGGTTTAATACATTCTTATGATTTTCATCGCGGAAGTAATGGAACGATTGGATTTATTAAGCTGATTGGTAACCAGGTTTTGAGTAATCCAACAATTGACACTTCATTAATTAGTTCAGCACTACTCTGGGAGAATCACTCTAATAGACGATTTTTAGGCAATACCTTTCTTGGTGATGGTGCAGGAGCAATCATACTGAAAGAGGATCTTGGATAT
The DNA here is from genome assembly GCF_050888315.1 of Wukongibacter baidiensis. Classification (NCBI taxonomy): domain Bacteria; kingdom Bacillati; phylum Bacillota; class Clostridia; order Peptostreptococcales; family Caminicellaceae; genus Wukongibacter; species Wukongibacter baidiensis. The sequence goes on along the minus strand of NZ_CP138202.1, from coordinate 2,911,299 downwards.
AACCAGGTGTTAAGTACTTCTCAAGCAAGCATAAGTGAGTATAATATGGTAACTTGTTTTAAACATGGAGGAACTCTGAATAATTTATCTAGAGAATCAGTGCAGAGTGGTCAATTTATGTTTGACATATTAGATGAAAGCCATTTAGAGGGGATTTTAGATAATGTTGTTCACTCAAGTATCAAAGTAGCTAAGAATGCTTTATCAAAGGCTGATCTCACCTTAGATGAGATAGATTATGTTGGAGTAGCAGGTTTTCATCAAAGGTACAACGACTCAATATTAGAAGAAATAAAAAAGCCACGTGCTATTGTTTTAGACTCACTGAGAACTAAAGGGTACCTTGGTTCAGTAGGTATTATCGAAGTTCTTGACAGATTTTTAAATGACGAAAGTATTGAAAAAGGGTCCACTATGTTAGCTATTGCTAATGGAATAGATATTAATGTAGAAAGCATGGTTATCCGTAAATAACTGAAAAAGGAGAGGTCTTAAGATGGATTTCAGTGAAACAAGAGTCGGGATAGCTGGAATGGGTTTCTACTATCCAAAGACGATGGTTGATACAGAAGAAGAGGCCGAGAAGGTCAACTTGCCTGGGAAGGTATATAGAAACATAGGTATTAACAAAATATATAAACCCTCTGATACAGACCAACCTACGAGAATGGCTTATGAATCAGCAATTAATGCTTTAGATGATGCGAATGTTTCTGCAGAGGAGATAGATTTAATTATTGTCACTGGTTTTATGAGAGATTATTTGCACTGGCAGATGGGTGGATGGATTAAAGATAAATTGGGCGCAAAACATGCTATAACCATGGAAATTAAAGGTGGTTGTGCAGCTTACTTTCAGGCGGCAGAAGTTGCCGTAGATCAAATAAGAGGGTCCTCAGACATTAATACTGTTTTAATAACTTGTGGTGAAAGGTTATTCGGATATGGGTGGCCAACCTTTCTGAGTTCTGGAGGGCAATCAATTGTTATAAAAAGAGACTGTGATCAGTTTAATTATCTTGGTTTTGCCACAAGCAACTTTATAGCGAACCATAAGCTAGGTTTCATTCCTCATGGGGGTACTGATAATCCTTTTACTCCGGAAACCGATTGGAATGATAACCTTGTTGAAAATTTTGAAATGGATAAGCAAACCTATGAAAAAAACATTAAACCAGTAGTTTTTGATAAATTCGTTGAAGTGACTGAGAGTGTTCTCAAACAGACTGGTTATAGATTAGAAAATCTTGACTATATGACAACTTTAGTTCAACAGTATAACTTTGATGAAAGAATTCTTGATGCTTTAAAAATCCCTGATCTTCCTACTGCTAAGGAATATGCACCTAGTCTAGGGCATTTTAATGGGGCAGACGCATATATTCTTTTGGACAAAGCCAGGAAAGATGGAAAAATCAAAAAAGGAGATTTAATACTCAAGGTAGGTTTAGGTGGTGTAGCTTGGTTTGCCGCATTAATTAGATATTAAGGGAGTGGTATGATGATTGGACTGAGTGGAATAGGAAGTTATGTTCCCAAAGAAAAAATTTCAGTTGATGAGATTGCTTCGCATTTTGACTTAGAAAGAAGAGGGAGAATTGGTGTGAAAAATGTTCCTCATGAATCAAAATTAACGGCTACTCAAATGGCAGTGATTGCTTCGAAGGGAGCAATGGAGGATGCAGGAGTTACCCCCCTATCAATTGATCTAATAATGAATACTCAAGCCAGTACTCACGATTATTTGATGTGGCAAGTTTCAGGAGCAATTCAAAATGAGTTACAAGCATGGAATTCGACTTTTCTTGATATCTATCAAGGTTGTAGTGGTTTTGTAGCCGGTTTGGTTGCCGCAAAAAGGTTTTTACAAGCTGATGAGAATATCGATACAATTCTTGTAAATACATCTGAAAAGTGGGAGGCTGCCATAAAAAAGAGAATAATTGGAGGGTATGTTTTTGGTGAGGCAGGAGTAGCTGCAATAGTTCAAAGATACAGTAAGGGAAATTTTATTCTTGGTCATAGCATGATTGGCCGTGGTGATCTGAATGACGTATCAAGAATGGAGATTGGAGCAATAAATTTACCTGAAAAAACTCATGATGAGGAATGGTATTACTACCATATAACTAATATCGAAAAGGCAAAAAAAGTAATGATTCCAATAAATATAGATATGTTTTATAAGGTTGGAGAAGAGGCTATTAGAAATAGTGGTTTGGCATGGGAAGATATTAATTATATGATTTTCCCCAATATTAGGTTTGGTGTATTTGAGAAAATGATTGAGAAATTTAAAGTCGATCCAAAAAGAACTAATCTTAGATACATTGAAGAGACAGGAGATTGTAGTACTGCAGATGCACTTTTAAATTATCACCGAATGTTAAACGATGGGATATTGCAAAAAGGCGATAACGTTCTGATACTATCGCAAGGTGCCGGAACAACCTGGGCAGCAGTGGTTATTCAGGTATAGTAGGGAGGCGGATTATAATGACTAAGAATGTAAAAATAGCTGGGACTGGATATTATGTTCCAGAAAAAATAGTAACAAATAATGATCTGGCATCGTATCTAGATACTAGTGATGAGTGGATACAATCAAAAATAGGGATTAAAGAAAGACGTATAGCTGATGAGGACATGCTTAGTTCTGACTTAGGCGCTAAAGCTGCCAAAATGGCTATGAAAAATGCTGGTGTGAAAGCTGAAGAGATTGACATGATAGTGTTGGCTACAAATATGCCTGATCACATAAGTCCAGCTTGTGCAGTAATGGTTCAAGAGAAAATACAAGCATCTAATGCCTTTGCTTTTGATATAAGAGTTGGAGGGTGCCCAGGTATACTATATGCGCTGTCTGTGGGTTCAAATTTTATTACTGGAGGAACATGTAATACGGTATTAGTAATTTCAGCTGATATGAATTCGCGAGTAGTAGATTGGCAAGATCGCTTAACCGCAGTTATCTTAGGCGATGGAGCATCAGCAATGGTTTTAAAATCAACAGATAATTCTGATGGAAAACTTATAACAACCCAATTATTCACTAATCCTGAAGGCTACTATTATGCATATGTACCTGGTGGAGGAATGGCAGAACCTTTAACTGCAAAGCGTTTAAAAGAAGGAAGACAATTTTTTAAGATGGATGGACGAGAAATATTCAAATATGCTACTACAGTGTTTCCAGAGTCAGTTACGAAGATTGTTAATGAGAGCAATTTGACTCTTGATGAGATTGACTATGTTATTTCTCATCAAGCTAACTTAAATATTATTAAAAGTTCAATGGAGAAGTTGAATTTACCGATGGAGAAGACTTACTGTAATATAGATCGTTATGCAAACACCGGTGGTTCATCTGTTGGGATTGCTTTTGCTGAGGCTGTTGAGAAAGGAATTATAAAGAAAGGAAATAAAGTTGTTCTAGTTGCCTTTGGTGCTGGATTTTCCTGGGCTACAGCACTATTGGAATTATAATAAAAAGTTATAGAAAGGGTGGTAATTAAGATGAATATTGAAAAAGTTGCTGTTATAGGACATGGGTTGATGGGAAGAGGAGTAATTCATACCTTTGCATCTCATGGGTATAAGGTGATAGCAGTAAAAAGACGAGAGGAGGACCATAGATTACAAAATTACTTTACTAGAGAAATTCAAAGAGGTCGATTAGCAGAGGAAGAATATGAAAAGATTATGGCCAATATTGAAATAACTACAGATATTAATCAAGTGGTTGATTGCAAATTAATTATTGAAAATATAAATGAGAATCCTGAAGCTAAAAAAGCTTTGTTTGCTCAATTAGATAAGATATGTCCTCCAGAGACTATTTTTGCTTCAAATACGTCAAGTATACCTATTGGAAAACTAGGTAAGGAAACAAGTAGACCAGAAAAATTTGTTGGACTTCACTACATGTCTCCAGTTCCTATTATGAATCTTGTTGAAATCGTTAGAAGTATGGAAACATCAGAAGAAACAGTAGATATAGCCATTGAAATTTCAAAGAAGATAAATAAAGTTCCAGTAGTTGTAAAAGATTTTCCGGGTTTTGCATCTAGTCGTCTCGTTTCAACATTAGTTAATGAAGCGGCTCATATTTTAATGCAGGGAGTAGCTGATGCAGAAGCTATTGACACTATAGCTAAGCTTGGTATGAATTTACCAATTGGTCCATTACGTTTAGCAGATGAAGTAGGTTTAGATGTAGCTTTAAATACATTGGATAGTTTACATAGCAATTTCAAAGATCCCAAATATCGTGCATGTCCGAAAATAAGAGTAATGGTTGAAACTGGGCACTTAGGTAGAAAGAGTGGACAAGGATTTTATTCTTATAAATAAGTTTTCTTAAAATACATTAAGTTGGAGGTACTAAATATGAAGAGAAATGTTGGCATAGCTGGGGTAGGTTTTTATGTTCCTGAAAAGGTTTTAACCAATAAGGATCTTGAAAAAAGTATGGATACAACTGACGAGTGGATTCAAGAAAAAATAGGGATAAAAGAGCGACGAGTTGCTGCTGAAGATGAAGCGTTATCTGATTTGGCATATCCTGCGGCATTACAAGCATTGGAAATGTCAGGAGTGACAGCAGATGAAATAGATTTAATTTTAGTGTGTGCTATCAATCATGACAAGAGGTTACCTTCTACGGCATGTATATTGCAAAAAATGTTAAAAGCATCCAATGCAGCCGCTTTTGATGTTAATGTAGGAGGCTGTCCTGGTACAGGATATGCTTTGGTGATTGGACAACAGTTTGTGGAAAATGGGATGTATGATCGGGTACTAGTTATTTCAGGTGAGATTTACTCCAAAATGTTAGACTGGTCGGATCGAGATATATCGGTCTTCTTTGGTGATGGAGTGGGTGCTGCGGTACTTAAACCATGTAAAGAAAATACGGGCTTCTTATCTTCTCTACTTGGAGCAGATGGAGAATGGGGAGTAGACAATGTTCTTTGTGAAGGCGGGTCTCGTATTTCCTATTCAAAAGAGATGGTTGAAGATAATCTGCATAGGATAGAGATGAATAATAAAGAAGTCTGGAAATTCGCCACAAAGATTTTTCCACAAACAATAAGAGACGTTACAAAGAAGGCTGAGTTTGAGTTAACAGATTTAGATTGGATAATCCCTCATCAGGCTAATATTAACATGATAAGATATGGAATGAATGAGATGGGGCTTCCTATGTCTAAAACATATACTAATTTAGATAGAATAGGCAATACAGGAGCTGGATCGGTAATTATAGCTTTAGCAGACGCTGTGCAGAAAGGTTTAATTAAGCCAGGACAAAATATTGCATTATCTTCCTTTGGAGCAGGTTTCTCTTGGGGTGCTGTGCTGACTCGCTGGTGTAGTGAAGAAGATTTTATTGCTTAGTAGTTATAAAACACCTTGCTATAAACATTTTACATTCTGGAGATTTGACAGCCAGCGTTTCTGGAGATGTCAAATCTCTGGAATGTAATAGATTAAACAAGTTATAAAGTATGTAACTAATTTTTTTGATCAAATGTAGGAAAAAGATTTTCTTCTAAAGCCACTAAGAAATAGATGTATGTTGTGGAGGCAGATATGAATAAAGATATTTTATTAAATGTAAAAGACTTAACTAAGGAATATCAAATGGGTGATGTAAAGGTCAATGCATTACAGGATGTTAGCTTTGAAATAAACCATGGTGAGTTCGTTGTAATTTTGGGACCAAGTGGATCTGGTAAAAGTACCTTATTAAACATAATGGGAGGAATGGACCAACCCACTAAAGGCAAGTTTTTCTTAAAAGAGGAAGAAGTTACTAGATTTAATGACAAGCAATTGACCTTCTATAGAAGGGATAAGGTAGGTTTTGTATTTCAGTTTTATAATCTGATGGCAAATCTTACGGCAAAGGAGAATGTTGAATTAGCCACTGAAATAAGCAAGAATCCTTTAGAGATTGATGAAGTTATGAAGAATGTAGGTCTTTTAGATAGGAAAGATCACTTTCCTTCTCAGATGAGTGGAGGGGAGCAACAGAGAGTTGCTATTGCCAGAGCGGTAGCAAAGAATCCACTACTACTTTTATGTGACGAACCTACAGGTGCATTAGATTTTAAAACAGGAATTTCGATTCTCTCTCTACTAAGCAAGATAAATAGAGAATTCAAAAAAACAGTTATAATAATAACCCATAACTCCCCAATAGCTAGGATGGCAAATAGGATAATAAAGTTAAGAAGTGGCAGAATTATTGAAAACATTATTAATACTAATGTAATAGAACCTGAAAGGATAGAGTGGTAATGAAAAGATTAGACCTCAGACTTTTAAGGTTAATAAAAAATTCAAAGGGTCAATTTATTGCAGTGACTGTATTAGTCGTTGTAGGACTTTTTGTTTATACGGCCCTTAGCATGGCAGCAGTAAATTTAGAGGATTCTATAAACTATTACTACGACGAAACTAATTTTGCGGATATATATGTTCAATTAGTCAAAATACCTGAGAGTGCCATTGATGAACTAAACAATATAAAAGGAGTAGAATCAGTTGAAGGAAGGATAGTATTTGATATACCCTTAAAGGTTGAAGATAAAGATGAAAAGGTAAATGTCAGGGTTATATCTGTACCTGATAAGATTAATATTAACTCTCTTTACATGAGAAAAGGAAGTGGAATTCAGAATAAAAGCAGAGATGTGGTTGTTATAGAGCAATTTGCGAATGCTCGTAACATAGATATAGGTAGTGTAGTTACTCCACAAATCCAAGGGAAAATTTATAACCTTAATGTTAGGGGAATAGCTGCAAGTTCTGAATTCATATACATAATGGAAAATGAACAAAGCCTCTTGCCTATGCCTGAAAAATTTGGGGTGATATATGTATCTAATGAGTTTGCAAGACAAAGTTTTGGATATAAAGATAGCTTCAATGAAATTCTTGTAAAGGTAGATGGAGAAGAAAATTTAAATAAAATTAAAAAAGATGTAGAGAAAAAATTAAAAAGGTATGGAGTTAAAAGAATATATATCGGAGATGATCAACTAAGCAATCGCATGGTCTCAGAAGAAATCGAAGGAGTTAAAAAATCATCTAGTGCTGTTCCTCTATTATTCTTAGGGGTAGCGGCTATTATTATTGCTGCAATGCTGTCTAGGATGATAAGAAATGATAGGGTTGCCATAGGTGTTCTTAAGGCTCTAGGCTATAGAAATTCAAGTATCCTTTTACATTATACAAAGTACTCATTAGCAATTGGACTTATAGGCTCAGTGTTTGGTATTCTGTTTGGTACTATTTTGTCAGGATATATTGGTAATGTATATATACAATACTATAATATACCGATGATGAAATTCAAAATTTATTATAACTTTATATTCTCTGCGATCCTTATAGCATCTGTATTTTGTATTATGGCAGGCGTTTGGGGAGCAAGAAATTCTATCAAGATATTACCTGCTGAGTCGATGAGACCAGAGCCACCAAAAACAGGTAGTAGAATTTTTTTAGATAGATTAGATATATTGTGGAAGAGGCTTTCTTTTAGCTGGAAAATGGTACTTAGAAATATTTTTAGGAATAAGAAAAGATTTGTTTTTATCACATTAGGTATAGCAATGACATTTGCTATTATCTTATTACCCACAGCTCAGAGAGATGCGTTTACAACAATGTTTATAGATCATTATGAAGAGTTTCAAAAAATGGATTACAATATTAATTTTAATAAGCCTATGAATACTAGGATTATAAATGATTTAGAACACGTTATAAATATAGATAAGATAGAACCTAAAATAGAATATCCCTTTGAAATAATATATGGAAATAAGGAAATGGTAGCAAACATTATTGGAGTAAATCAATACACTGAGTTTTATGAATTTAGAGACTTGCAAGGACAACAAGTATACTTACCGAAGAATGGAATTGTATTGTCTGAGGGTTTGGCTAAATTTTTGGGAGTAAGTATAGGAGATAAGGTGAAAGTCAAAACATTCATCCCAAATAAAGATGATATATATATAGAAGTAAAGGATATAACTAAGCAATCATTAGGAATCAATGGATATATTAATATTGAAGAAATGAGGGACAAATTAACTGAAAGAGAATTGATGACAGGAGTATATTTAGACTCAAAGGATAATGTAAAAGAAAAACTTGAGAAAATGGAAAATGTTTTTTCAATACAGTCTATAGAAGATATGAAGAGTATTTTTGAAAAATTTTTAAGCTTGGCATTATCTTCTATTGGGGTTATGATTTTCTTTGCAGGGATTTTAGGCTTTGTAATAGTTTATAATTCCACTGTCATGAACATATCAGAGAGAAGCCTTCAATTCGCATCATTAAGAGTAATGGGTTTTACGAAGAGAGAAATTTTTAAAATGATAACTAAAGAAAATACAGTGATGACTATAATGGGTATTATTCTAGGCATACCATTAGGCCAGTATATGCTGAGATCTTTTGAGGAGATATTTAGTACAGAAATTTATACCTTAGAAATAAAAACGTCATTTAATAGCTATTTTATAGCAATACTTTTAACAATAATTTTTGTAATATTAGCTCAATTGGCTACGTTGAAAAAAATTAATAAATTAGATTTCATTGAAGCATTAAAAAATAGAATCTCTTAGGGAGGTTATTTCGTGAAAAAAAGAAAGTTTGTAATAATTGGATTGACTCTATTATCAATGATAGTCAGTGCATACTTTATTACTAAAGCCAAAGGATTAATAGAGGTTGAAACATTTAATGTAAGCCAGGGAGATATAGCGAGCTATATTGAGGAAACAGCTATTGTTAAGTCTGATAGCCAAAGAATAGTATATGCAAAGGCTGCTGGTGAAGTTGTAAAACTCAATGTGGATGTAGGAGATAAGGTCAATAAAGGTGATATTATTATTGAGAAGGATACAAAAGAAATAGATTTTCAGATTAAGGGGTTGGAGGCTAAAATAGAATCATTAATAGCAACCTATGCCGAAGCTGTGAAACCATCTGAAAGAGAACTGATTGATAAAGCAGAAGCTAATGTAAATACTAATGAAATCCTAGTAAACGAAGCTAAGCGAGAAGTAGAAAGGAATAAAAAGCTTTATGATGGAGGAGCTATAAGCCATGATTCGTATCAAAAAGCTTTAGATAGTTTAGAACTTAAAAATGAGGGCCTAAGGATAGCAAAAAATGAGCTTCTTACTTTACAAAAAGAAGCTTCAAAAAATATAAAGAAGCAATATGAATCCCAAATTTCTGAATTAGAGTATCAATTAGAGATATTGAAGATAAACAAGGAAAATTCCTTTGTGAAAGCTCCTATTGATGGAACTGTAGTGGAACTATTTGTGAAAGAAGGCTCTTATCTTCAGATTGGAACTCAGATGGTGGAAATAGGAGATGAAGCAAATTTATATTTAGAAGTTGATGTATTGGTTGAAGAAATAGAAGATATTGATGTTGGAAATAAGGTATTAGTTTATAGTGATGATATAAAAATGAAGGGATTGACTGGCAATGTAAGTAAAGTATATCCTAAAGCATTTAGCAAAACATCTGATCTAGGTATAGAACAGAAGAGAGTTAAGCTGGAAGTCGAACTAGATAAGAAAAGTGATTACTTAAAGATTGGATATGAGATTAGAGCTAAGATTATTTTAGATCAGAAGAAAGACACTCTTATAATTCCAAATGGTTCAATATTTGATTATGAAGATGGAAAGTATGTTTTTGTAGTAGAAAATGATGTAGTAAGCCTAAGAAAAATTGAGACTGGCATTGAGGGAGAAGAAACAATAGAAATATTATCGGGACTTAAGTCAAAGGAAGAAATAATATTGAATCCTACTAAGGATATTGAAGAGGGAATAAAGGTAGAACAAGCTAACAATAAGTAAAATCTTAATATAAATAGGCTTAGTGAAATGAGACTTTTTACTTCAGGTGGAGAGAGGCTCCATCTGAAGATTGTACAGTTAGAGTGTACTTGTTAAGTAACAAAATTTTTTTCAATAACTTGAAAAGTATACGAATTAAGTAGACAAACTCGAACAGAGATACAAATATCTCTATTTTTCTTTGTCTATTTTAAACAATTCCAAACAGTGCGATGGAATTGTTTTTGTATTTTAATAGATAAACATTAGTAATATGAACCAATATGAATTTCACAGTTATTTCATATTTGCATTAATTTTAGCAAAAATACAAAATTTGACAAAAGTAGTCAAAGGAATTTGTTGAAATTAGTCTAATTATATAGATATTAGTACTACCTTCAAGAAGTATAGTATTTTAGATAGTCTAAATTTAAGGAGGTGGATTATATGATGAATTTCATAATTTGTGAAGATGATAACAGATTTAGAAAAAAGATTGGAGGTTATATAGAGGAATATATCGATAGAAAGCGTGTAAAGGGTCAGATTGTTCTTGAAACTACTCTATATAAAGAAGTATTAGAATATGTGAATAAAAATAGTTCACATAAAAATATCTACGTTTTAGATATTGATCTAAATGACGATATAAATGGACTTCAATTAGCTAAAAAGATTAGAGCACAAGATATATATGGGTATGTTATATTCCTTACAAATCATATAGAACTATCCTTAGCAACATATAGGTATAAAATTAAAGCCTTAGATTTTATTGTGAAAAATGTTTCTGATATCAAAACTAACTTATATGAAGCCTTTGATGCGGCTATTGATGAAACGAAAAAAATTCAAGAAATCTCCTCAGAAGAAAGACTCGTCATAAAATCTGGTTTCAGTACTATGTATTTGCCACTATGTGAGATTGTTTGTATTGAAACCGCTACCATAGCCCATAAACTTATTCTATATACAAGTAATAGGAGGGTTGAATTCTACGGAACTTTAAAGAAAGTCCGTCAAGAGTTGGATGGTGACTTTTACCAAATTCATAGATCATGCGTTATAAACACCAAATATATTAAGAGAATAAATAGGGAGAGGAGCGACATGCATGTACTTATGAAAAACAATGTTAAATTTCCTCTTTCAAAAAAATATGCAAAGGAATTAATTGAACGTGTTGAAAACATTAGTTGATTTAACAATAAGTATTTTAGGAGTTTTCATTCTCGTTTTTGCTGCAAAGGAGATAAATTGTAAAGAGAAAAAAATAAAGGTCACTAAATATATTATCATTATAATTTTAGGAGTAATATTGTTTCTTATAAAAAATTATTTCCCCTTGATATTGAAAATAACGTCCTTAAACATCTTATTAATATTTGCAATTAAAGCACTATTAGACATTCCATATACCAGGGCCATTCTAATATCTACATTCATTCATATTATTACAATATTATCAGATATGATTTTAGTAATAACATTCATATATGTATTTAAAATAGATTTAGGCACATATAATAATTCCTTTACCATAGAGGTTTTTAGAAACATAAGTACTTTTATAATTACACTAGGGTTTTCTAAAATGAAGCTGCTTAAGAAGATTATGAGTTGTCACCTAGATTATTTGGATAACCAAAAATTATCAATAAGCATATATGGAATAATTACTTTAATTAAGGTCAGTGCAATATATGGAATATTTAACAGAGTTTTAAGAACAAATATAAAGTTTATTTTATTATATTGCTTCATCATTTACGCTGTGTATTTCATTATTACATTAGCGTATATACACCTTAATGTTAGATCAATAAGGGAGAGAGAATACAATAAAAATAAGCAAGAGGAGTATGAAAATTTAAAGCTTTATACGAATATTATAGAAGAAATGCTTGAAGATAGAAAAAAATTCAAGCATGATTTTAGAAATATCATGTTGTCATTAAAGGGTTTTATTGATGAAGGAAATATAAAGGGACTCAATAAGTTCTACTATGAGGAGATTTTAAAGGAGAATAATAAAATTAATAATAAAAGTATTTCTTCACTAAAACATATTAAGAACTCAAGCCTGAAAGGGCTGTTGACTGCAAAATTTGATAAGTGTTTACATTCGAAGTTGAACTTCAACATCGAAATTTTTGAAGATATAGGAGTAAATGCAATTGAGATAGTAGATGCTTGTAGAATAGTTGGGATATTACTGGATAATGCAATTGAAGCTGCTAGTCCCTCCTCTGAAAAGAAAATAATATTAGGTATATATAAAGAAAAAAATAGTATATCTATAATAATTGCTAATTCTTTTGATATTAAGCCAAATTTAAATAAAATATTTACAAAAGGTTATTCACAGAAAGATGATGATAGAGGTTTGGGATTATATATAGTAAAGGATATAATTGATAGAAAATATAAAAATATTTTCATAGATACATCTATAGAAGATAATCTATTCATTCAAGAGATAATTATCTTGCAAAATTAACCAGAGCGACTTATGCTCTGGTTTAGACTGCCCGGAAACCCGAATTTCTTCGTTGTTGCCTCAATCAAGAACCCTTACGTATGTCTGTATACGCTGCGGTCTCTTGCTTTCATCACGCCTCGAACTTCAAATTTCCGGGCAGCCTGTCATCTTGTAGACTTTGTCTACAATCTGAACCAGAGTGAATTATGCTCTGGTTTTATTATTTTTAGAATAATGATTTAAATACTTTACTTAGTTACTGATTGCACGTAAAACTCCCTTGGCGTATAATGGAAACTAGAGTAAAAATAAACATAGGATTATGATAGAGTATATTATAGAATATACTTATGACACTTTAAGCATAACAAGAAATCTTGGTCATATATACTTGATACTTAGACATAAGGAGGGGAGCTTAATGGAAGAGGTAGTTATACAGAAAAAAGGAAGTTCTATAATTAGAGCATTTGGGTTAGTTATTTTAATAATCTTAATGCAATTCGCCTTATCTATTCCCATTGCCATAATTGATATAATAATTGAAGAGATTGGACTTGGTCAAATTAGTCCATATATAGGTATGTTAGAAGAGTTACTTATTAATGTTCTTATTATTTATTTGATCATAAAAAGAATTCGAAGAAAAGAAGAGTTTGAACTAAAGCTTAAAAATAAGCCCAAAATAAAAGAATGTTTATTTGGGATTCTATTCTTATTTGCTCACTTTTTTATATTTGCCAACACCGTAGGATTATTAATAGATAAAATACAAGTTAGTGAGTGGGTTGTTGAGGCCTTTGATGACATGCTTATAAATCCATTTGTAGCATTTGTCAGTATATGTGTCTTTGCTCCTGTTTTTGAAGAAATTATATTTCGCGGAATAATATTGGAACAGCTATCTAAGAGATATGGAATGGCTACTTCTTTAATAGTTTCGGGATTTATATTTGGTTTAATACATTTTAATCTGCATCAAGGTGCTAATGCATTTTTTATAGGTATAATAATTGGCTTTATATATCTTAAAACAAAATCACTACTACTCTGTATGTTTTGGCATTTTGCAAATAACTTCTTGGTATTTATTTCAGCTATGTATGTATCTGATACCGTAAGTGACACAGTTCCATCATTTAGTATCGTTCAGCTTATTATTGGAATAATATTATTGATAGCTGCCTACAGATTTTTTAATAAGAGACCTGTAGACCAAGAGCAGGAACTATCGCTAGTAGATGCCTAAGTATAATCTAATATATTAATGAACTATATTTAGTTGCTTATAGACGGGAAGATATGGTAAAGTATTTTGTGGTAAAATATAAACCAGATTATTTATAGGGAGCTTTGAACTTTCTATGAATAGTCTGGTTTAATATGAAAGCTCAAACAAAAAAGTTTGTAGAAGGCGGGTAAAATATGGAAGAGTTTTTGAATTTGTTAAATTTAGAATCAATAGATGAAGAGGGATTGAGGACTACACCACCCCTTGTTTTTGCTTATATTGGAGATGCTATATATGAGATTTACATACGTACATACATAATTCGCAAATACAAGCTTAAGTTAAATGAACTTCACAAAACGGCTACGCAATTTGTAAAGGCTGGGGCTCAATCTAAAATAGTACATGTTCTAGAAGAGGAACTGACGGAGGAAGAATGGAAAATGGTTAAGAAGGGAAGGAATCAAAAATCTGGAAGCGTAGCTAAGAATGCCAGTGTTTCGGACTATAGATATGCTACGGGTTTTGAGTGCCTGCTTGGATATCTGTATCTTTCGGATAAAAAAGAGAGAGTTGAAGAAATTATAAGTAGATCAATCGAGATAATTGAGGGAGAGAAATCAAGATAAATAGCCTATTGTTATTTTGGAACTAACAAAGTGAGGGATGAATATGAACAAAAAGGAAAAGATATACTTGATAGCTATAATAGTCCTATTAGGAATTTTGGTAGTGAAATCGTTATATTTAGATGAATATAAACCAGTTACAGAAGAAGAAGTGATGTTTAAAGAATATGCAGAGAAGATAATAGATGAGAAGTTTAATGGATTTTTCAGTAGAAATAAATTGATCAGGTATAAGATTGTTAGTATTAAGAAGGTAGATAATACGGGGGTATCAATAATTCAAGTGAAAAATCAAGATGAAGATGAATACAAAAATGTTGAAATAAAGGGTAAATATGTGGCTAGGATAAGAAAGTATTTGTTCAATATATTACCATTTAGCCAAGATAAAGTATTGAGTAGAGAGTAGTTAACACAGAGAGAGGTGTTTGTTATGGACAATAATATAATCGAAGGACGTAATCCTGTTATAGAAGCATTGAAATCAGGTAGAGAAATTGATAAAATTCTTATTGCTAAGGGGAATAAGGAAGGTTCGATAAAGAGAATTATTGGTATGGCTAAGGACAATAAGGTTCTGTTGCAATATGTTGATAGAAATAAGCTTAATCAGATATCAACTTCCAATAATCATCAAGGCGTAATTGCTTATGTAGCAGCTTATAAATATTATGAAGTAGAAGAAATTCTTGAATCGGCTCGAGATAAAGGTGAAGATATATTTTTAGTAATACTTGATGAAATAACTGACCCCCACAATTTAGGTTCCATAATAAGAACTGTTAATGCCACTGGAGGGCATGGTGTCATAATACCAAAACGAAGATCCGTGGGACTAACGGCTACAGTAGCAAAAACTTCAGCTGGGGCTATAGAATATGTTCCTGTTGCAAAGGTTACGAATTTAGCAAGGACTATTGACTATCTTAAAGAGCAGGGTGTATGGGTCGTTGGTGCCGATATGGCTGGAGAAAATGTACATTATGATAGCAATTTAACTGGAAACATTGCCATTGTAGTGGGGAGTGAGGGAAAAGGAATTAGTAGATTAATTAAAGAAAAGTGCGATTTTTTAACAAAACTTCCAATGAAGGGCCAAGTCAGTTCTTTAAATGCTTCAGTTGCAGCCTCTATTATTATGTACGAAGTATTAAGACAGAGGGAATCCAGATAGGGTGAGTCTGACTTGAAGGAGTACATAATAATTGATGGATATAACGTAATTAATGCATGGTCTAATCTAAAAGAGATAAGTGAGGGAAGCTTGGAAGAGGCAAGGAATACATTAATAGATAAAATGACTGAGTATCATTCCTATACGGGTGTAGAAGTGACTATCGTATTTGATGCGTATAGAGTAAAGGGAGCTAAAGCGAAAAAAGATAAAATCAATAATGTGGAAATAGTATTTACGAAGAAGAATCAAACAGCTGACTCCTATATTGAGATGATGGTGGAACAATTGGCAAAGGATAAGAGAAATATTGTAAGGGTAGTTACATCAGACCTAGCAGAGCAACAAGTTATTCTAGGTAGTGGAGGAATCCGTGTTTTGCCTAGGGAACTCAAGTTTCAGTATGAGCAAATGAAGACAAAGATCGAGAAAAAAATGGAAGAAGTTGAACGTAAAAGGATGAATCTTGGTGATAGAATTGATGCTGGAGTCCTTGAAGTACTTGAAAAATGGAGAAGACAAGATGGTTGATTCTTGACTAGATTATGTAAATTAATATATAATAATATCATGGTGTAAATATAAAAGTGTATGAAAATTTTGACTACTAGTTTATGAATACATACAAATGGGCAGGAGGGATTTCAGTGGGAGTTAATGTACGAAGAGAAGAGATAGAGACATATGTTGAAGCTTATGGCTCACTGGTTGATGAAGAAATTGTTGAAAGTGCTAGAGAAGGAGATCCTGCAGCTCAAGAATACTTAATAAAGAAATATAAGAACTTTGTAAGAGCTAAAGCTCGTTCATACTTTTTGATAGGTGCCGACCGGGAAGATATTATCCAAGAAGGTATGATAGGATTATTCAAGGCTATAAGAGATTTTAGATGTGATAAAATATCATCCTTTAGGGCCTTTGCAGAGCTTTGCATAACTAGACAAATAATCACAGCTATAAAGACTGCTACGAGACAGAAACATATACCACTGAACTCATATGTATCATTGAACAAGCCTATATATGATGAAGAGTCAGATAGAACGTTACTAGATGTATTAACAGGTAAAAAAATATCTGACCCAGAAGAACTACTTATATCAAGAGAAGAAGTTACTAATATAGAAGCAAAAATTGGAGAGATTTTAAGTGACCTAGAATGGCAGGTCTTAATGTATTATCTTCAAGGGAAGTCATACCAAGAGATTGCTGAAGATTTGGACAGGCATGTAAAATCTATTGATAATGCGCTGCAGAGAGTTAAGAGAAAGCTTGAAAGATTCTTAGAATTAAGAGGTAGCTAAGAATAATGATCCTTGCATAGGAAAATATAAAACTATGGGCGTAACTATATGAATTACTAAAATCTAGTATATTTACTTGCAATTTTAATAAAACTATAATTTGGAAAAGTATAAATGCAAAAATTTATTGACTTAGATGAATAAAAGTAGTAAACTATTATAGTCAAATGCCCATGTGGCTCAGCAGGTTAGAGCGTCGCCTTGGTAAGGCGGAGATCGGCGGTTCGAATCCGCTCATGGGCTCCATTATAAGTTTTTACATATCAAGACACACCGGGATCAGTTTACTGTATAGATTTCCAAGAAAATCTTAATTTATGCATAGCAAGATTTATGATGTTTCTGGAGAATTTTGATTTGTATAAATTAAAGTTTTGACTGGAATCTCTATGGGTGATGTAAAATTACTTTTTTAAGGAGGAAGAGAAAGATGGCAAAAGCTAAATTTGAAAGAAATAAGCCCCACGTAAACATAGGAACAATAGGTCACGTTGACCACGGTAAGACAACATTAACAGCAGCAATCACAAAGACATTACACCACAGATACCAATTAGGTGAAGCAGTAGCGTTTGACAACATAGATAAGGCACCAGAAGAGAGAGAAAGAGGAATTACAATCTCAACAGCACACGTTGAGTACGAAACACCAAACAGACACTACGCACACGTAGACTGCCCAGGTCATGCCGATTACGTTAAGAACATGATCACAGGAGCAGCACAAATGGATGGAGCGATCCTAGTTTGTTCTGCAGCAGATGGTCCAATGCCTCAAACAAGAGAGCATATCCTATTATCAAGACAGGTTGGTGTACCATACATCATAGTATTCCTTAACAAGTGTGACATGGTAGACGACGAAGAATTATTAGAGCTAGTAGAAATGGAAGTAAGAGAACTTCTTGACGAATACGAATTCCCAGGAGATGACACTCCGATAGTAAGAGGATCTGCACTTAAAGCATTAGAAGATCCAGATAGTGAGTGGGGAGACAAGATTCTTGAATTATTCGAAGCAGTAGACAGCTACATTCCAGAGCCAGAGAGAGATACTGACAAGCCATTCCTAATGCCAGTAGAGGACGTATTCTCAATCACAGGAAGAGGAACAGTTGCTACAGGAAGAATCGAAAGAGGAATCGTAAGAGTACAAGACAACATAGAAATCGTAGGAATGACAGAAGAAACAAGAACAGTAGTAATCACAGGAGTAGAGATGTTCAGAAAGCTTCTAGACGAAGGAAGAGCTGGAGATAACATCGGAGCACTTCTTAGAGGTGTACAAAGAACAGAGATTGAAAGAGGTCAAGTATTATGTAAGCCAGGATCAATCAAGCCACATACAAAGTACAAAGCACAAGTATACGTACTTAAAAAAGAAGAGGGTGGAAGACATACACCATTCTTCAATAACTATAGACCACAGTTCTACTTCAGAACAACAGACGTTACAGGAGCAATCACATTACCAGAAGGAACAGAAATGTGTATGCCTGGAGATAACATCGAAATGGAAATCGAATTAATTACACCAATCGCAATCGAAGAAGGTTTAAGATTCGCTATTCGTGAAGGTGGTAGAACAGTAGGAGCAGGTGCTGTTGCTAAAATAATAGAATAGTCTTATTGTATTAAGTATAAATAGTAGGACTAGGATTGATCCTAGTCCTATTAAAATGAAAAAAAGCTTCTATATAAATACGAAATGGATAAATTGGATATACTACGTACAATGTATCATAAATCCTCAATTTGTTTTCTCAAGCTACCAACGATGTAGGTGGTTTAAGAAAGCAAATTGGGTAGAGATTTATTACATTGTATACTATACAATAAATCTTTACTCTACCATACATTATCGATGAAATTATATTAGAGGCAATTATGCAATTTTCTCTATTGACATCTAATTCAAATTGTGATAGTTTTAATTAGTGCAATTAAAATGGTGAAAACTGTGTACTATTTAAAGAGGGTTCTCTTTTATTTATAGAACAAGTTGTTTTAGGAGGTGTAGAAATGAGGGTGAAAATTACATTAGCATGTAATGATTGTAAGCAAAGAAACTACAATACTACAAAAAATAAGAAAAATGATCCAGAAAGAATAGAACTTAAAAAATACTGTAGGTTCTGCAAAACTCATACTACTCATAAGGAAACTAAGTAGTTTGAAAACAAATATTTATAAGGGTGTGAAAGTGTATGGCTGCGCAAACTAATAGCAAAAGAATGGGAGCTAAGAAATACTTTAAGAGTGTTAGATCTGAGCTTAAAAAAGTTAGTTGGCCAAACAGGAAAGAATTACAATCATACACCATGGTAGTTCTTGTGACATGTGGACTTGCAGCTTTAGGTATATGGCTGGCAGATTCAGTTTTTGGTCAAGTAATTCAACTGTTGGCAAAATAGTAATCTAAAGCAAGGGAGGTAAGGGGTTCTTACTAAGAAGTGTAATTACCCTCTAAAACATGTCTGATAAAGAAGTTAAATGGTATGTTGCCCATACATACTCTGGTCACGAGAAAAAAGTGAAGGCAAACATCGAAAAGATAGTTGAAAACCGGGGTATGGAAGACGTAATACATGAAGTAGTTGTTCCGACGGAAGAAAAAGTAGAAATTAAAAATGGGAAAAAGAAAGTAAAGCAAAAGAAGATTTTCCCTGGTTATGTTATTGTTAAAATGATTATGAATGATGAATCCTGGTATGTAGTTAGAAACACTAGAGGTGTTACAGGGTTTGTTGGACCTGCTTCAAAACCAGTACCTTTAACTGATGAAGAAGTACAATGGATGGGCATCGAAGACAAGCTCCCTTCAATAAATGTTGAGGTTGGAGAAACTGTTAAGGTTACTTCAGGTCCTTTTGAAAGCTTCATTGGAGAAGTTAAAGGTATAAACAATGAAAGACAAACACTAAAGGTTTCTATATCAATGTTCGGTAGAGAAACACCGGTTGAATTAGAATTTACACAAGTAGAAAAGCTTTAGAGATAATCATTTTTGATCTTGAGCTTTAAGATTAAAACGAATATCAAAAGAGCTTTTATTATAGATTAACAGTAAATTAAGGAGGTGTAATCATGGCAAAGAAGGTTACAGGTATAATTAAGCTTCAAATCCCTGCAGGAAAGGCTACTCCAGCACCACCAGTTGGTCCGGCTTTAGGACAACACGGTGTTAACATAATGCAATTCTGTAAGGAGTTCAATGCTAAAACTGCAGATAAGGCTGGTTTAATAATTCCAGTTATAATAACAGTATATCAGGATAGATCATTTACCTTTATTTTAAAGACTCCTCCTGCAGCAGTTTTACTTAAAAAAGCAGCAGGAATACCAAAGGCTTCAGGCGAGCCGAACGTAAACAAAGTTGCAACTGTATCTCTTGATCAAGTAAGAGAAATTGCTGAGTTAAAGATGCCTGACTTAAACGCTGCAAACATAGAGTCAGCAATGAGTATGATAAAAGGTACAGCAAGAAGTATGGGAATTATAGTAGAAGAATAGTATAGACGTGTGGGAGGTAAAAACACGCCGTTATAACCACTGAGGAGGTTTTGAACATGCCAAAAAGAGGCAAGAAGTATCAAGATAGCGCAAAATTAGTTGATAGAGCTACTCTTTATGAGCCAGATCAAGCTGTGGAATTATTATCACAGACTGCAAAAGCAAAATTCGATGAAACTGTTGAATTACATGTAAAGCTTGGAGTAGACGGAAGACACGCTGACCAACAGGTTAGAGGTGCAATCGTATTACCACATGGAACAGGTAAATCTAAAAAAGTATTAGTGTTTGCAAAGGGCGACAAAGTAGCCGAAGCTGAAGCAGCTGGAGCTGATTACGTTGGTAGTGATGAATTTGTACAAAAAATTCAAAAAGAAAACTGGTTCGATTTCGAAGCAGTTGTAGCTACTCCAGATATGATGGGTGTAGTTGGTAGATTAGGTAGAGTGTTAGGTCCTAAGGGATTAATGCCAAATCCTAAATCAGGTACAGTTACTTTTGATGTTGCAAAGGCTGTAAATGAAATAAAAGCTGGTAAGGTTGAGTACAGATTAGACAAGACTAATATTATCCATGTTCCAATTGGAAAGATATCTTTTGGTAAAGAAAAGATAATGGATAACTTCAACACTATAATGGAAGCCATTGTAAAGGCTAAGCCAGCAGCTGCTAAAGGTACCTACCTAAAGAGTGTTACATTAACTAGCACTATGGGACCTGGTATAAAAATTAACGGAGCAAAAATTACTAAATAGTAATTTGAAATTATGTATTGACATATAAGCTCCTTAATGATAAAATTTCGTTGGTAAAGTTAAATTGAATATAAACCGTAGACAGTAGGTGCGTCCATTAAGCTTAATTATTGCCTACCGAGGTAATTGATAATAGATTCTGTTATTAAGCCTCTCTATGTCTACGTATGAGAGGCTTTATTATATGAGCGTATAAGGACGAATCACCATAAGCTTAAAAGAGGAGGTGGAGACTATGTCAAAAGCCGTTGAAATGAAGAAGGTAGTTGTTGACGAAATTAAAGAAAAAATCAATTCATCACAATCAGCTGTTCTAGTTGACTACAGAGGTTTAACTGTTGAAGAAACAACTGAACTTAGAAAGCAATTTAGAGAAGCTGGTGTTGATTATAAGGTTTACAAGAACTCTTTAATGAGATTTGCCTTCAAAGATGCGGGTCTTGAGGACTTTAATCAGTATTTAACAGGACCAAACGGTATTGCATTTGGAGTTGCGGATGCTGTATCACCTGCTAAGATATCGAAAGAATTTGCTAAAGATCACAAGAATCTAGAGATTAAAGCCGGTGTAGTTGATGGTAAAGTAATCGACTTAAATGGTGTAATAGGTTTAGCAGACTTACCACCAAGAGAGGTTCTAATTGCACAAGTACTTGGAGGATTAAATGGTCCTATTTCAGGATTTGCTAATGTACTTCAAGCAAACATTAGAAATCTTGCATATGTATTAGGAGCAATTAAGGAAAAGCAAGAGCAATAAAAATAATTAATAATGAAAAACTAATTGGAGGGAATATAAAATGGCAAGCGAAAAAGTATTAAATTTAATTGAAGAGGTTAAGAATCTTACAGTATTAGAATTATCAGACTTAGTTAAGGCTTTAGAAGAGGAATTCGGAGTAAGCGCACAAGCACCTATGATGGCTGCTATGCCAGCTGGTGGAGCTGCTGGAGCACCTGCTGCTGAAGAAAAAACTGAATTTGACGTAGTTTTAGCTAGTGCTGGAGCTAAGAAAATTGGTGTTATCAAGGTAGTTAGAGAAATCACTGGTTTAGGATTAAAAGAAGCTAAAGCATTAGTTGATGGAGCTCCAAGCCCAGTTAAAGAAGGCGCTTCTAAAGAAGAAGCTGACGAAATCAAAGGTAAGTTAGAAGACGCAGGAGCAGTTGTAGAAGTAAAATAGTTTCTATACAATATTAAACATTGAAGGGCACTCCAGATTTATCTGGAGTACCTTTTTGTTTAAAAACATTTTCTGATCTTTAATAGAAGCTGTTACAGTCTCTACAACTTAAATAGATTTAAATAAGGGTTTATTATAGTATATTAGGATTATGATATAAACATAGCAATAATCTTCAATAGGAATTAAAAAAACAAGAAATCAAAAAAAAATCTTGACAAACCTTTACTTTCATGCTAACATTGTAAAATGCTATGATTATGTCTAATTGTAAAATAAAATCTTTATATGAAGATTCAAAAGCTAGATTTTATCTAGAGATATAACAAAATTATGGATTATTTTAATTTTTGAAAGTATATAATTTCCTATGTGTTATAAAAAAATCAATTTTGGGAAAAATACTTAAGTAATATGCAATAGAGAAAATTACATAATTAATCTAATTATCATGAGCATTTATTTAAATCTATTTTTGATTAATAGTATAGGATCTACAGAGTAAAACTGAATCTATGCATATATAAATCTCAATGTTTCTAGGAACTTTTGATATGCATAAATTAATGTTTTTTCTTGAATCTCTATACATTATTATAAAAAACTTAAGTTTATCTAACTAAAATTCAATAGCTTCAATGAAGAGAATAATCTTCTGCTTTTAAGCCGAAGATAATTTTTACCATGTCATTAAAGGAAGTTAAATTCTTTAGATAGAGCTTGTTATGTCTTGAGAGTGATATTTGCGAGAAGACAATGAGAATCGTGACTTTTTGCAAATAGAAGTTTTAAAGGTATATATATGCCCTATCATTTAGAATAGAATTTCCTATGTGTTATATAAAAGGTTTTAAAAATATCGAACCTTTTTATTTTACTATAAGGGGTGAAGAGTGAATGCCACATCCTGTTAAGCTCGGTAGAGGAACAAGAATGAGTTTTTCTAAAATCGATGAAGTAGTTGAAATGCCAAACCTCATCGAAATACAGAAAAAGTCCTACGAATGGTTCTTAAAAGATGGATTGATGGAAGCGTTTAAGGATATTTCTCCTATACAGGATTATACTGGGAACTTGATATTAGAATTTGTAAACTATTCTCTAGATGGAGATCCTAAGTATGATGTAGAAGAATCTAAAGAAAGAGATGTTACCTATGCAGTTCCACTTAAAGTTAAGGTAAGATTTATTAACAAGGAAACTGGAGAAGTTAAAGAGCAGGAAGTATTTATGGGAGACTTCCCTCGTATGACTGAAAAAGGAACATTTATTATTAATGGTGCAGAAAGAGTAATAGTAAGCCAGTTAGTTAGATCACCTGGGCCGTACTACGCAGTTCAAATAGACAAAACTGGTAAGAGACTATACTCAACTACAGTAATTCCAAACAGAGGGGCATGGCTTGAGTACGAAACAGACTCAAACAATATAGTTTCTGTAAGAATAGACAGAACGAGAAAGCTTCCTTTTACAGTATTTACAAGAGCACTTGGATATGGAACAGACCAAGAAATCTTAAACTTGTTTGGAGAAGATGAGAGGCTAATTAAGACCTTAGACAAGGATAGTACACAGTCTCAAGAAGAAGGTTTAATTGAGGTTTATAAAAAGCTTAGACCTGGTGAACCACCAACGGTTGATAGCGCAAGTAACTTAATTAACTCCTTGTTTTTTGATGCGAAAAGATACGATTTAGCAAAAGTAGGAAGATATAAGTATAACAAGAAACTATCTCTAATGGATAGGATAATAGGATTTGTTTCTGCAGAAAATGTTGTTGATGAAAGTACCGGAGAAATTTTAATTGAAAAGGGACAAAAGATCAACAAAGAAATGGCTATTGCTATTGAAAATACAGGAATTAAGACTATTAATATCATTAGTGAAGTTGGAGAAGAAGAAAAGATTGTTAAGGTTATTGGAAATAACTTTGTAGATATTAAAGCTCATATTGATTTTAATATAGACGATTTGAATATTACTGAAAAGGTACATTATCCAGTTTTAAAGGAAATTTTGGATAGCTTTGACAACGAAGATGATATAAAAGAAGCAATTAGGGAAAGAATAAGAGAACTTATTCCAAAGCATATCATTAAAGACGATATAATAGCAACTATGAGCTATATATTAAACTTAGCCCATGGAATAGGTCGAGTAGACGATATAGACCACCTGGGTAATAGAAGATTACGTTCAGTTGGAGAACTTCTTCAAAACCAATTTAGAATTGGTTTATCAAGAATGGAAAGAGTAGTTAAAGAAAGAATGACCATTCAAGATATGGAAGCTATAACTCCACAAGCGTTAATCAATATTAGACCAGTTGCAGCTGCAATCAAAGAATTCTTTGGAAGCAGTCAGTTGTCTCAATTTATGGATCAAACCAATCCTCTTTCAGAATTGACTCATAAGAGAAGACTTTCAGCCTTAGGGCCTGGAGGTTTGTCAAGAGAAAGAGCTGGTTTTGAAGTAAGGGACGTCCATCATTCTCACTATGGAAGAATGTGTCCTATAGAGACGCCTGAGGGACCTAATATAGGACTTATAAACTCACTTAGTACCTATGCATTGGTTAATGAATATGGATTTATTGAGGCGCCTTATAGAAAAGTAGATAAGGAAAGAGGCGTAGTAACTAATAAGATAGAATATTTAACGGCTGATGAAGAAGAAAGACATATTATTTGTCAGGCTAATGAAATATTAGACGAAGAAGGAAGATTTGTAAATAAAAGAGTTATTGCAAGGACAATTAAAGGCGATATGGATGTTGTTCCTAGCACAGAAGTTGACTATATGGATGTATCACCTAAGCAGTTAGTTTCAATTGCTACTGCGATGATACCTTTCCTTGAAAACGATGATGCTAATAGAGCTCTGATGGGTTCTAACATGCAGCGTCAGGCTGTACCACTTGTAGGTACTGAATCGCCAATAATCGGAACAGGAATGGAACATGTAGCGGCAAAAGACTCTGGTGTAGTAGGCCTTGCCAAGCACGATGGTATCGTCGAAAGTGTTTCGGCTGATAAGATAGTAATCAAAAGAGATTCCGATGGTGGAAGAGATAGACATAAACTACTTAAATTTAAACGTTCAAATCAGGGAACCTGTATAAACCAAAGACCACTTGTAGATAAAGGTGAGCGTGTTAAAGTAGGGGATGTATTGTCCGATGGACCATCAACAGATAATGGTGAAATCGCTCTTGGAAAGAATATTCTAATAGGGTTTATGACTTGGGAAGGGTATAACTATGAGGATGCTATCCTCTTAAGTGAAGAGCTTGTTAAAAACGATACCCTTACTTCTATTCATATTGAAGAATACGAAGCAGAAGCTAGAGATACTAAACTTGGACCAGAAGAAATAACAAGAGATATACCGAATGTTGGAGAAGATGCATTAAAGAACCTTGATGAGAGAGGTATAATAAGAATTGGAGCCGAGGTAACATCACAGGATATATTGGTTGGTAAGGTTACTCCTAAGGGTGAAACAGAACTTACCGCTGAAGAAAGATTACTGAGAGCAATCTTCGGTGAAAAGGCAAGAGAAGTAAGAGATACCTCATTAAGAGTTCCGCATGGAGAATCAGGAATTATTGTGGATGTTAAAGTATTTACTCGCGAGAATGGTGATGAACTTCCACCGGGAGTAAACATTCTTGTAAGAGCGTATATTGCTAAGAAGAGGAAAATTAATGTTGGAGACAAGATGGCTGGTAGACATGGTAACAAGGGTGTTATTTCCAGAATCCTTCCTGTTGAAGATATGCCTTTCCTTGAAGATGGAACTCCACTACAACTAGTACTGAATCCCCTTGGTGTACCTTCACGTATGAACATTGGTCAGGTATTAGAGGTACATCTTGGTTTAGCTGCTAAGAAGCTTGGCTGGAAGGTAGCAACTCCAGTATTTGATGGAGCAAAAGAAGGCGACATCATGAATCTTCTTAAAGATTGTGGCTATCCTGAAGATGGAAAACTTCAACTGTACGATGGTAGAACTGGGCAAGCCTTTGACAACCGTGTTACAGTTGGGTACATGTATATGTTAAAGCTTCACCATCTTGTAGATGATAAGCTACATGCTAGAAGTACAGGACCTTACTCTCTTGTTACACAGCAGCCTCTTGGAGGTAAAGCGCAATTTGGTGGACAGAGATTTGGTGAGATGGAGGTTTGGGCTCTTTATGCATATGGTGCTGCTCATACCCTACAAGAAATTCTAACAGTTAAGTCCGATGATGTAATGGGACGTGTTAAAACCTATGAAGCAATAGTTAAAGGTGAAAATATTCCTGAACCAGGAATACCAGAATCCTTTAAGGTATTGATTAAAGAACTTCAAAGTCTATGTCTCGATGTAAAGGTTATAACAGAAGAAGTAGGCGAGATAGAGATTAAAGAGAGTGAAGACGAAGAAATGAGCGAACTAGATTCAATCATGGATAGTGAGGGAGTAATGGATAGCTATCCTGCAGGGATTGAACAAGAGCAACCAGAAGGTTATAGCGAAGTAAGTAACGTAGATGATACAAATAACAATGAAGAATAGAATTTAAAAATAATAAAAATTCAAGATTTTAAATATTCAAGGAAAAAATGATTAAAATCATTATTTTCCTTGAATATATAAATTTTTTTAAAAGTATTAACATCTATAGAATATCTTGCTCTGTACTTTACATATTCAAAGTATAAAAGTAGATAGTGTGTATGGATAAAGACTTAGAGAATGATATCTATAGAAAGTTATTTTAAGTACATTCTAATAAAGAAGGGAGAGAAACTCCTTGATAGAGCTTAATAACTTTGACTCAATTAAGATCGGGTTAGCTTCACCAGAAAAAATTAGACAATGGTCAAAGGGAGAAGTAAAAAAGCCTGAGACTATTAACTACCGTACATTAAAGCCGGAAAAAGAAGGGCTATTTTGTGAAAAGATATTTGGACCTACGAAGGACTGGGAATGTCATTGTGGGAAATATAAAAGAGTTAGATATAAAGGTGTTATCTGTGACAGATGTGGCGTTGAAGTAACTAAGTCTAAGGTCAGACGTGAAAGAATGGGACATATTGAGCTAGCAGCTCCAGTATCTCATATTTGGTATTTTAAAGGTATACCAAGTAGAATGGGTATATTACTTGATATGTCACCAAGATCCTTAGAAAAAGTACTGTATTTTGCTTCATATATTGTTATTGATCCTGGCAACACACCTCTTACTTTTAAGCAATTGCTAACAGAAAAAGAGTATAGAGAATATAGAGATAAATATGGAAATGATTTTAAAGCTGGAATGGGAGCAGAATCTGTAAAGGAAATATTACAAAAGATAGAATTAGAAAAATTATCTAAAGAACTTAAAATAAAGTTAAAAGAGAGTTCAGGACAAAAAAGAGTTAGAACTATCAGAAGACTTGAAGTTGTAGAAGCATTTAGAGCTTCTGATAATAAACCTGAATGGATGATTCTAGATGTTATTCCTGTTATACCACCGGATTTAAGACCGATGGTTCAGCTTGATGGTGGTAGATTTGCTACTTCTGATTTAAATGACTTATACAGAAGAGTAATCAATAGAAATAATAGACTAAATAGACTTCTGGAACTTGGAGCACCAGATATCATTGTAAGAAATGAAAAAAGAATGCTTCAAGAAGCTGTCGATGCACTAATAGATAATGGTAGAAGAGGAAGACCAGTAACTGGGCCAGGAAACAGGCCTCTTAAGTCTCTTTCAGATATGTTAAAGGGTAAGCAGGGTAGATTCCGTCAAAACCTACTAGGTAAGCGTGTTGACTACTCTGGACGTTCAGTTATTGTTGTAGGACCTGAGCTTAAGTTCTATCAATGTGGACTTCCTAAGAAAATGGCACTAGAGCTGTTCAAGCCTTTTGTTATGAAAAAACTAGTTGGTGACGGCTACGTTCATAATATAAAGAGTGCAAAAAGAATGGTGGAAAGAATTAAGCCAGAGGTATGGGGCGTTTTAGAAGAAGTTATCAAAGAGCATCCAGTACTTTTAAACCGTGCTCCAACTCTTCATAGACTAGGAATTCAAGCATTTGAGCCTATTCTAGTTGAAGGTAAGGCTATAAAGCTTCACCCACTTGTTTGTACTGCTTACAATGCCGATTTCGATGGTGACCAGATGGCCGTACACGTTCCACTTACTGTTGAAGCCCAAGCAGAAGCTAGATTCCTTATGCTTTCTGTAAATAATATACTAGCACCTAAGGATGGCTCACCGATTACTACTCCTACTCAGGATATGGTTTTAGGTAGTTATTACCTAACAATAAAAGTAGGTGGAGAGCCTGGGGACGGTATGGTATTTAGAAACTTTGAAGAAATGTATATGGCATATGAAAATAAGGTTGTTGGACTTCATTCTACAGTAAAGGTAAGAATGAGAAGAGGAATAGATGATCCAGGAAAACTAGTAGAGAGTACCGTAGGAAGGTTTATATTTAATGAAAACATTCCTCAGGATTTAGGGTTTGTTGATAGAAGCAATGATTCCTACGATTTAGAGATAGATACTTTAGTTGATAAAAAATTCCTTGGTAAAATAATTGACAAATGCTTTAGAGTTCATGGTAATACAAGAACTGCCATGATGCTTGATCATATTAAATCCTTAGGATTTAAGTTCTCAACCCGTGGAGCAATCACTATAAGTGTATCTGATATGAAAATACCTGCAGCAAAGGAAGCACTTATATCAGAAGCTGAAGAAAAGGTAGATAAGTATAAAAAAGCTTATAGAAGAGGATTAATATCCGACGAGGAGAGATATGAAAGCGTAATTAAAACTTGGCAGGAAACCACAGGCAAAGTTACAGATGCCCTAATGGAAAACCTAGGAGACTTAAATAATGTTTTCATAATGGCTCACTCTGGAGCAAGAGGTAGTAAAAACCAGATTAGACAGCTTGCAGGTATGCGTGGTCTTATGGCAAATGCTACTGGTCATACTGTTGAAATACCTATTACATCCAACTTCCGTGAAGGGTTATCAATACTTGAGTATTTCATATCTACTACGGGGGCTAGAAAAGGTTTAGCAGATACTGCACTTAGAACTGCCGATTCAGGATACTTGACTAGAAGACTAGTTGATGTAAGTCAGGATGTAATAATAAATGAAATAGATTGTGAAACTGATGAAGGCATAGAAGTACATGCATTCACCGATGGAAAAGAGGTAATAGAGCCTTTTTATGACAGAATCGTTGGTAGATACCCATTGAAGGATGTAGTTCATCCAAAGAGTAAAGAAATAATTAGTAAAGCTGAAGAAATGATCACGGAAGACAACGCTGAGACAATAGTAAATAGTGGTATTGAAAAGCTAAGAATAAGAACAGTATTAAATTGCAAGTCGGATCATGGTGTATGTGCAAAATGCTATGGTAAAAACCTTGGAACTGGTAAACTTGTAAATGTTGGAGAGGCTGTTGGAATAATCGCAGCACAATCTATAGGTGAGCCAGGAACTCAGCTTACAATGAGAACATTCCATACTGGTGGAGTTGCTGGAGGAGATATTACTCAAGGTCTACCGAGGGTTGAAGAATTATTTGAGGCTAGAAAACCTAAAGGTCTTGCTATTATTTCTGAGACAAGTGGTGTAGTGTCTATAAAGGATACGACTAAGAAACGTGAAGTTACTGTTACATCAGATGATGGAGAAGCAAAGACATATCAAATAGCCTATGGTTCAAGGATAAAAGTTAAAGAAGGCCAATATGTTGATGCTGGTGATGGAATAACTGCAGGTTCTGTTAATCCACATGATATATTAAGGATTAAAGGAGCTCAAGGTGTTGAAAAATACATCACGAAGGAAGTACAAAGAGTATATAGGATGCAAGGTGTTGATATCAACGACAAGCATATTGAGATAATAGTGAAGCAGATGTTATCAAGGGTAAAGGTTGAAGACTCAGGTGATACAGATATGTTACCTGGTGGACTTGTTAGCATACATGACTTCAAGAAGAAAAATGAAGAAGTTGAGATTGATGGTGGAGAGCCTGCTACATCAAAGAGAGTTCTTCTAGGTATAACAAAGGCTTCTCTTGCTACTGAATCCTTCTTATCTGCTGCATCCTTCCAAGAGACTACACGTGTTCTAACGGAAGCAGCAATAAAAGGAAAAGAAGATAAGCTAAAGGGATTAAAAGAAAATGTAATTATTGGTAAGCTCATTCCAGCAGGTACGGGAATGAAAAAATATAGGAATATAGCCATTTTAGACGGTAGTCCAGAAGAACCTATTGAAGAAAATATAACATTATAATTTTGTTGACATAGGCAGGGTTTGGTGCTAAAATGTTATAGTGTGCAATTTATGTATAGTTGACTTTTATACTACTTAAGGATTATAAGCAGATTTGCATAAGAATAAACAAATTTCAAGTAGAATAAATTTTTCGGGAAATCAAGTTGAGAGGACTGTTTTCCGAAAAATTTATCTTGGAATTAAATGTATATAATTATGTAAATCTTTAAGTGTAAAAAAAGGAGGATGCTATATGCACTTAATGGAATTAAGAAAGCAAAACAAGCTTAAGGTAGGAGTTAAACAATCTGCAAGGGCTGTCAATGATGGAAGAGTTGCGACTCTATTTGTTGCTAAAGACTGTGAGCAACATGTCGTAAGGAACATTGTTGATTCTGCCAAGGAAAAAAATGTTCAGATTGTTTATGTTGAATCCATGAAGAAGCTTGGAGATGCATGTGGAATTGACGTCGGTGCTGCAACAGCAGTTATAATAAAATAAACTGGGTTACAAGTTAACTCAAAAAAGAAATTGGAAGGAGGTGTAGGGATGCCAACTATAAACCAATTGGTACGTAAAAGCAGAAAGCAATCTCAGAAAAAATCAACAGCTCCTGCTTTACAAAGAGGTTTTAACTCATTAAAAAGAATGCCTACAAAAACGAGTGCACCACAAAAAAGAGGTGTGTGTACTGCTGTTAAAACTGTGACACCTAAGAAGCCAAACTCAGCCCTTAGAAAGGTTGCCAGAGTTAGACTTACTAATGGTATTGAGGTTACAGCTTATATACCTGGTATAGGACACAACTTACAAGAGCATAGTGTTGTACTTATAAGAGGTGGTAGAGTAAAAGATTTACCGGGTGTTAGATATCACATAGTAAGAGGTACTCTTGATACTGCAGGAACAGAAAATAGAATGCAATCTAGATCTAAGTACGGTACTAAGAGACCTAAGAAAAAATAAAACAAAGCTATGCCGGTTATAATAAAAATATCCTCCTCCTCTTTGTAGGAGGGGTTTTATATAATTAATGCAAATAGCGCACAGTCGGCAATCTGTTTGTCGAGTACCGATGAATGAAAAATTTTTTGGGAGGGAAGAAAAGTGCCAAGAAAAGGTAATGTTCCAAAGAGAGAAGTGTTGCCAGATCCGTTATACGGAAGCAAAGTGGTAACTAAGTTAATCAACAGTGTAATGTTAGATGGTAAAAAAGGTACAGCTCAAAGAATCGTATACGATGCATTTGAGGTAATAAAAGAAAAAACAGGTAAAGAGCCACTTGAAGTATTTGAAGAGGCTATGAATAACATTATGCCTGTATTAGAGGTTAAAGCTAGACGTGTTGGTGGTGCTAACTACCAAGTACCGATCGAAGTTAGACCTGCAAGAAGACAAACATTAGGTCTTAGATGGTTAGTTGGATATACTCGTAAAAGAGGCGAGAGAACAATGGTTGATAGACTATCTAAGGAAATAATGGATGCTGCTAACAACACAGGTGCGTCTGTTAAGAAGAAAGAAGATACTCACAAAATGGCAGAAGCTAACAAGGCGTTTGCTCATTACAGATGGTAAAATAAAAATAAAAAAAATAAAAATAGAATTTAACATAGACTTAAAATATATATGTTATTATTATTTCGGTGTTTTAATTCCTATAGTGTTTTGATAGAAAGGAGGAAACAAGGTGTCAAGAGCCTTTCCTTTAGAAAAAACTAGAAATATCGGTATCATGGCCCACATCGATGCCGGAAAGACAACAACTACAGAAAGAATATTATTCTACACTGGAAGAACTCATAAGATTGGTGAAGTTCATGAAGGTGCTGCTACTATGGACTGGATGGAGCAGGAGCAGGAAAGAGGTATAACAATAACTTCGGCTGCAACTACTGCACAATGGGCAAATCATAGAGTAAATATTATAGATACACCGGGCCACGTGGACTTTACTGTTGAGGTTGAAAGATCTCTTAGAGTTTTAGATAGTTCTGTAGCTGTATTCTGTGCAAAGGGTGGTGTTGAACCACAATCAGAAACTGTTTGGAGACAGGCAGATAAGTATGGTGTACCTAGAATGGCGCTTGTAAACAAGATGGATATAACAGGTGCTGACTTCTTTAGAGCAGTTGACATGATGAAGGATAGATTAAAAGCAAATGCAGTACCGATTCAATTACCAATAGGTGCAGAAAATGACTTTATTGGTATAGTAGATCTTGTGGATATGAAAGCAAGAATCTACAAAGATGATTTAGGTCAAGAAATCGAAATAACAGAAATTCCAGCTGAATTGGCTGATCAAGCTGAAGAATATAGAATGGCATTAGTTGAAGCAGTAGCAGAAAACGATGAAGAATTAATGATGAAGTATCTAGAAGGTGAAGAACTTACAGAAGAAGAATTGAAGACGGGTATTAGAAAAGGAACTATCGAAAATACAATCGTTCCAGTTCTTTGTGGTTCAGCTTATAAAAATAAAGGTGTACAGCTATTGCTTGATGCAGTAATCGCGTATATGCCATCACCACTAGATATTCCAGCTATAAAGGGTACTTTAGTTGATACAGAAGAAGAAGCTGAAAGAAAAGCTGATGATAGTGAACCTTTCTCAGCACTAGCTTTCAAAATCATGACTGACCCTTATGTTGGAAAGCTTGCTTTCTTCAGAGTTTACTCTGGAACATTAGATGCAGGTTCATACGTTTACAACTCTACAAAGGGTAAAAAAGAAAGAATTGGACGTATTCTTGAAATGCATGCTAATAAAAGAGAAGAAATTAAAAAAGTTTATGCAGGTGACATTGCATCTGCAGTTGGTTTGAAATTCACTACAACTGGGGACACTTTATGTGACGAGGATAATCAAATTATACTTGAATCTATGGAATTCCCAGAGCCAGTTATTAGAGTTGCTATAGAGCCTAAAACTAGAGCAGGTCAAGAAAAAATGGGTATTGCTTTATCAAAGCTTGCTGAAGAGGATCCAACATTTAAAACTTATACCGATGAAGATACTGGTCAGGTTATCATTGCTGGTATGGGTGAACTTCACCTTGAAATCATCGTTGACAGACTACTTAGAGAGTTTAAGGTTGAAGCTAATATAGGTAAGCCGCAGGTTGCATATAGAGAAACTATTACTACTGCGACTGACATTGATGCGAAGTTCTCAAGACAATCTGGTGGTAGAGGTCAATACGGTCATGTTAAGATGAGAGTTACTCCTCAGGAACCTGGTGCTGGATACGAGTTTATAAACAAAACTGTTGGTGGATCTATTCCTAAAGAATACATTCCAGCGGTAGACAATGGTGTTCAAGGTGCTATGGAGAATGGTATATTAGCAGGCTATGAAGTAGTGGATGTAAAGGTTGAAGTTTATGATGGTTCTTACCATGAGGTTGACTCATCTGAAATGGCATTTAAGATCGCTGGTTCTATGGCGTTTAAGGATGCTATGAAGAAAGGAAATCCAGCACTTCTTGAGCCATACATGAAGGTTGAAGTAGTTGTACCGGAAGAATATTTAGGAGACGTAATGGGAGACCTTAACTCTAGAAGAGGTAAGCTAGAGGGTATGGAAGCAAGAGCGGGAGCTCAAGTAATAAGAGCCCATGTACCACTTTCAGAAATGTTCGGATATGCAACTGATCTTCGTTCTAAGTCTCAAGGTCGTGGTAACTACACAATGCAGTTTAGCCACTATGAGCAAGTACCTAACAGTATAGCTGAGAAGATCATTGAAGGTAAGAAATAATTAAAAACAAATTAAATGTATATTAATGTTTTAAATATAAAATATTAAATTATATGTGTTTTAAGGAGGAAAAGAAAGATGGCAAAAGCTAAATTTGAAAGAAATAAGCCCCACGTAAACATAGGAACAATAGGTCACGTTGACCACGGTAAGACAACATTAACAGCAGCAATCACAAAGACATTACACCACAGATACCAATTAGGTGAAGCAGTAGCGTTTGACAACATAGATAAGGCACCAGAAGAGAGAGAAAGAGGAATTACAATCTCAACAGCACACGTTGAGTACGAAACACCAAACAGACACTACGCACACGTAGACTGCCCAGGTCATGCCGATTACGTTAAGAACATGATCACAGGAGCAGCACAAATGGATGGAGCGATCCTAGTTTGTTCTGCAGCAGATGGTCCAATGCCTCAAACAAGAGAGCATATCCTATTATCAAGACAGGTTGGTGTACCATACATCATAGTATTCCTTAACAAGTGTGACATGGTAGACGACGAAGAATTATTAGAGCTAGTAGAAATGGAAGTAAGAGAACTTCTTGACGAATACGAATTCCCAGGAGATGACACTCCGATAGTAAGAGGATCTGCACTTAAAGCATTAGAAGATCCAGATAGTGAGTGGGGAGACAAGATTCTTGAATTATTCGAAGCAGTAGACAGCTACATTCCAGAGCCAGAGAGAGATACTGACAAGCCATTCCTAATGCCAGTAGAGGACGTATTCTCAATCACAGGAAGAGGAACAGTTGCTACAGGAAGAATCGAAAGAGGAATCGTAAGAGTACAAGACAACATAGAAATCGTAGGAATGACAGAAGAAACAAGAACAGTAGTAATCACAGGAGTAGAGATGTTCAGAAAGCTTCTAGACGAAGGAAGAGCTGGAGATAACATCGGAGCACTTCTTAGAGGTGTACAAAGAACAGAGATTGAAAGAGGTCAAGTATTATGTAAGCCAGGATCAATCAAGCCACATACAAAGTACAAAGCACAAGTATACGTACTTAAAAAAGAAGAGGGTGGAAGACATACACCATTCTTCAATAACTATAGACCACAGTTCTACTTCAGAACAACAGACGTTACAGGAGCAATCACATTACCAGAAGGAACAGAAATGTGTATGCCTGGAGATAACATCGAAATGGAAATCGAATTAATTACACCAATCGCAATCGAAGAAGGTTTAAGATTCGCTATCCGTGAAGGTGGTAGAACAGTAGGAGCAGGTGCTGTTGCTAAGATTATAGAATAATCTTTCCATAATAAATAAGTCAAACCTAGAAGATACAATCTTCTAGGTTTGCATGCTTTAAATGGTTCCAAGTTACAATTTGCAAGTTTTAAGAAAAAAATAATTTAAAAACTTGGAGCTTGGAAATTGTAACTTGGAACTATAGAATTTTGAACTATTTGAAGAAATAAAATTTAAAATTCTGAATAATTCATTTAGGGCTTGAAAAAAGAAAAGAATTAGTATATAATATCAAAGTATGTGTGGACTGCGATGAGGCAGAAGGTTGCAGCTAAATAGCTGGGTGAATTTCTGCTGAGAAGTGTCCGTTCTTGAATCGGGCGACGAGGAACTTACATCTCCTTTATTTTTATTTTTAAAATGTGAACACCCGGGAGAGTGTACATTGTTCCAGTCGTACGTACAAATTCATTACGTGCGATGAGAAGGAGGGAAAAAAGATGGCTAATAAAGCAAACCAAAAGATTAGAATAAGATTAAAGTCTTATGATCACAAGGTGTTAGATCAATCTGCTGTTAAAATAGTTGAAACAGCTAAGAAAACAGGTGCTGAGGTTTCTGGTCCTGTGCCGTTACCAACAGAAAAGCAGATTATAACAATTCTTAGAGCCGTTCATAAGTATAAGGACTCTAGAGAACAGTTTGAAATGAGAACACACAAAAGACTTATCGATATTCTAAGTCCTACTCCAAAGACAGTTGATTCTCTTATGAGATTAGACTTACCAGCTGGGGTAGATATAGAAATCAAACTTTAAGAGTGAAGCTAAGATAATAGGTTTATATAGAAGCATAAGCCTGCCTTTCTTAGTATGATTGCAAATGTGTAATCCGCTGTAAGATTAATAGGAGGTGTAACAATGAAAGGGTTAATTGGAAGAAAAATAGGTATGACTCAAATCTTTACTGAAGAAGGTAATGTAATACCTGTAACAGTAGTTGAAGCTGGCCCGAACTATGTAACTCAAATCAAAACTATGGAGAATGATGGTTACGTTGCGATCCAAGTTGGTTTTGAAGACAAGAAGAGCAAGAGAGTGAATAAGCCGGCTAAAGGGCACTATGAAAAATCAGGTGTAGCACCTAAAAAAATTGTTCAAGAATTCGTTGTGAGTGATGCAAGTGCTTATAGCTTAGGACAAGAAATTAAGGCTGACATCTTCAGTGAAGGACAAAAAATTGATATTCAAGGAACTTCAAAGGGTAAAGGAACTCAAGGTCCAATAAAGAGACATAATCAAAGTAGAGGTCCAGAAACTCACGGTTCTAAATATCATAGAGGACCTGGTTCGATTGGTGCAGCGTCATTCCCAGGAAGAGTATTCAAAGGTCAAAAAATGGCTGGTAGAATGGGAAATGAAACAGTAACGGTACAAAACCTTGAAGTAGTAAAAGTAGACAGTGAAAGAAATGTTCTTTTAGTAAAAGGTGCAGTACCAGGACCAAGAAACGGAATTATTACAATAAAAGAGGCCGTAAAGGGCGTTAAATAGACTCTAACTAGGGAAAGGAGGATGTAAAGTGCCTAAAGTTGATGTATTAAATGTTTCCGGTCAACGCGTGGGAGAAATAGAGCTAAACGATGGCGTGTTTGGCATAGAAGTAAATCAGCACGTATTATACGAGGCTGTTAAGAATTATCTTGCTAATCAAAGACAAGGTACACAATCTGCAAAGACTAGAGCAGAAGTAAGAGGTGGAGGCAGAAAGCCTTATAGACAAAAAGGAACTGGTAGAGCTCGTCAAGGGAGTTTAAGAGCGCCAAACTTTGTTGGTGGTGGTGTGGTATTTGCACCAAAGCCAAGAGATTACAGCTATAAGCTACCTAAGAAGGTTAAGAGACTTGCTATAAAGTCAGCTCTTAGTTCGAAAGTTCAAAACGGAGAAATCATTGTACTTGAAGAATTAACAATGGATGCTCCTAAGACAAAAGATATGGTAAGTATACTTAAAAACATAAATACAGCTAAAAAAGCTCTTATTGTTTTAGGTGACAAGAACGACAATGTTACAAAATCAGCAAATAATATTCCTGGAGTTACTACTTCAATAGTGAATAACATAAACGTTTATGACATATTAAAGTATGATACATTTGTTGTAACGAAGGAAGCAGTTCAAAAGCTTGAGGAGGTGTACGCATAATGAGAACACCTTACGATATCGTGATTAAACCGATAATTACTGAAAAAAGTATGGAAGATATGGCGGAAAGCAAATATACTTTTGAAGTTCTTAAAACTGCTAACAAGGCTGAAGTTAAGAAGGCAGTTGAGCAATTATTCGGTGTTAAGGTTGACAAAGTAAGCACTATGAATGTTAAAGGTAAAGAAAAAAGAATGGGTAAACACGTAGGTAGAAGAAAAGACTGGAAAAAAGCTATTGTTAAATTAGCTGCAGACAGTAAGCCTATCGAATTCTTTGAAGGTATGTAGATAGATTTTCAAACGGTAGAAGGAGGGAAAAAAATGGCTGTAAAAAGTTTTAGACCTACTTCTCCTGGTGTAAGACAAATGACGGTTTCTTCTTTCGAAGAGATTACTAAGCAAGAACCAGAAAAGTCACTTGTTGTTGCTCTGAAGAAGCATTCAGGAAGAAACAACCAGGGGAGAATAACTGTACGCCATAGAGGCGGCGGTTATAAAATTAAGTATAGAATTATCGATTTTAAGAGAGATAAAGACGGAATACCAGCTAAGGTTACAGCGATAGAATACGATCCAAATAGATCTGCTAATATAGCACTATTAACTTATGCAGATGGTGAAAAGAGATATATACTTGCACCAAATAAGTTAACAGTTGGAACTACTATTATTTCTGGACCAGATTCAGATATTAAAGTTGGTAACGCGATGAGACTTATGGACATGCCAGTTGGTACAATGATCCACAACATCGAACTAAAGCCTGGAAAAGGTGCACAATTAGTTAGATCTGCTGGAACATCTGCACAGCTTATGGCTAAGGAAGGCAAATATGCTCACGTAAGACTACCATCCAGTGAGGTTAGACTTATAAGAGTTGAGTGTAAAGCAACAATTGGTCAGGTTGGAAACCTAGAACATGAAAATATTACTATAGGTAAGGCTGGAAGAAAGAGACATATGGGTATCAGACCTACAGTTAGAGGTTCTGTAATGAATCCTAATGACCATCCACACGGTGGTGGTGAAGGTAGAACTTCAATAGGTAGACCTAGTCCAGTTACTCCTTGGGGTAAGCCAACAATTGGATACAAGACAAGAAAGAAAAACAAGAAATCAGATAAATATATCGTTAATAGAAGAAAGAAAAAATAAGGGCTCAGAGGTCTTTAGAATTTATCTGGGCCTATGCACCTTATTGCTATGCGCATGAAAGGAGGATTTCAAAACATGGGTAGATCATTAAAAAAGGGACCATTTGTCGATGCCAAACTTCTAAAGAGAATAGAAGAGATGAATGACAAAGGTGACAAGAAAGTAATCAAAACTTGGTCAAGAGCATCAACAATATTCCCACAAATGATTGGACATACAATAGCTGTTCATGATGGTAGAAAACACGTTCCAGTATATGTTACTGAGGACATGATCGGACATAAATTAGGAGAATTTGCTCCTACAAGAACATTCAGAGGCCACGCAGGCGAAAAATCAAGTAAGGTTAGATAGTTAAAGAAAAGTAACGGGAGGAGGTAATACCGTGGAAGCTAAAGCGATTGCTAAATATATTAGGATTTCTCCTAGAAAAATAAAGCCGATTGCTGATTTAGTAAGAGGAAAAAACGCTAATGAAGCTATAGCTATATTAAAGTTCACTCCTAGAAAAGGTGCTGGAATATTAAAGAAAGTAATTGAATCTGCAATGGCAAATGCCGAAAACAATCATGGAATGGACGGAGAAAGTTTATATATATCTGAAGTATATGCTAACCAAGGTCCTACTATGAAGAGATGGAAAGCCGGTTCAATGGGAAGAGCTAATCCTATCTTAAGAAGAACTAGTCATATAGGAGTTGTTTTAAAAGAAAAGGAATAGAAGGAGGGAAAATGCATGGGTCAAAAAGTAAGTCCACACGGATTAAGAGTCGGAATAATCAGAGATTGGGATTCAAAGTGGTATGCTAACAAGAAAGATTATTCAGATCTTTTAATAGAAGACTACAAGATAAGAAAGCATATTAAGAATAAATTATATACTTCTGGAATTTCAAGAGTTCTTATAAAGAGAACAGCTAACAGAGTTAATATAAATATCCTTACATCTAAGCCAGGAATGGTAGTAGGTAGAGGTGGAGAAAGTATTGAAGCCTTAAAGAAGGAACTTAGAAAAATGTCTGAAAAGGCTATTCATATAGATATTACAGAAGTAAGAAAGCCAGAAATAGATGCTCAATTAGTATCTGAGAATGTTGCATTTGCTCTAGAGAGAAGAATCGCATTCAGAAGAGCTATGAAACAAGCTATGGGAAGAGCAATGAAGTCTGGTGCACAAGGAATCAAGATTGCTGTAGCGGGAAGATTAAATGGTGCTGAAATGGCAAGAACTGAAAGCTATAGTGAAGGAAATGTACCTTTATCAACTTTAAGAGCAGATATCGACTACGGTATGGCTGAAGCTGATACTACTTATGGTAAGTTAGGAATAAAGGTATGGATCTATAAAGGAGAAATTCTTCCAGGACAAAAGGTTGAAGAGCCTAAGAATGAGAGAAGACCTAGAAGAAAGCCAAAGCCAAGAGATAATAGATCTAGAGATAACAGATCAAGAAACAACAGATCTAGAGATAATAGAGAAAAGAAGTAGAGGTAACGTAGGGAAAGGAGGAACACGCCATGTTAATGCCTAAAAGAGTGAAACGTCGTAGAGTTCATAGAGGCAGAATGAAGGGTAAAGCTAATAGAGGTAATACCGTTACGTATGGTGAATTTGGTCTAGTGGCTCTTGAGCCAACATGGATTACTTCTAATCAAATAGAAGCGGCAAGGATTGCAATTAACAGACGTATTAAAAGAGGTGGAAAGGTTTGGATAAAAATCTTCCCACACAAGCCGGTAACACAAAAGCCAGCTGAGACTCGTATGGGTGCCGGTAAAGGTTCACCAGAATATTGGGTGGCAGTAGTAAAGCCTGGTAGAGTTATGTTTGAATTATCTGGCGTAGATGAAGAGCTAGCTAGAGAGGCAATGAGATTGGCAGCGATGAAGCTTCCGATTAAATGTAAGTTTGTGACACGCCAGGAAATGGTAGAAAAGGATGGTGAAGCAGGTGAAAGCTAATAAACTTCGTGATATGACTTCACAAGAGTTATCGCAAAAGCTTAATGATTTTAAGGCTGAGCTATTCAATTTAAGGTTTCAATTAGCAACTGGACAATTAGAAAATCCTGTGAGAATAAGAAACGTTAAAAAGGATATTGCCCGTGTGAAAACTATTTTGAGAGAAAGAGAACTTAAGGATATCAAACTATAGATATTTGAAGGGAGGTAATATCGTGGAAAGAGGTAGAAGGAAAGTAAGAATTGGTCGTATCGTAAGCGATAAGATGAATAAAACTGCTGTTGTAGCTGTTGAAGAATTTGTTCGTCATCCTCTATACGGAAAAGCAGTTAAAAGAACTAAGAAGTTTAAAGCCCATGATGAAAATAATGAGTGCAAAATTGGCGATAAGGTAAGAATAATGGAAACTAAACCACTCAGTAAAGATAAGAGATGGAGAGTTGCTGAAATTATCGAGCGTGCCAAGTAGGCAATGGAGGGAGGTATATAAATGATTCAACAAGAATCACGTTTGAAGGTAGCTGATAACTCAGGTGCTAAAGAACTGTTATGTATCCGCGTCCTAGGCGGTTCAGGTAGGAGATATGCTAACATAGGTGACGTAATAGTTTGTTCAGTTAAAAATGCAACGCCAGGCGGAGTTGTTAAAAAGGGTGAAGTTATTAGAGCCGTTGTAGTTAGAACTAAGCAAGGTCTTAGAAGAAAAGATGGTAGTTATGTAAAGTTTGACGAAAATGCAGCTGTAGTTATCAAGGAGGACAAAACTCCTGTTGGAACTCGTATATTTGGACCGGTAGCTAGAGAGCTTAGAGACAATAAGTTTATGAAGATAGTATCGTTAGCTCCTGAAGTACTATAGGTCTAGGAGGTGGAATGAATGCACGTAAAAAAAGGAGATACTGTAGTAGTAATTAGCGGTAAAGATAAAGGGAAGACTGGAAAAATTCTTCAAGTAATCCCAGCTAAAGAAAGAGTAATAGTTGAAGGTGTGAATATGGTGAAAAAACACCAAAAGCCTACTCCTCAAATGCAACAAGCAGGAATAATTGAAATGGAGGCTCCAATTCACGCATCTAAGGTTATGATATATGATTCAAAAGCTAAGAGCGGTACAAGAATTAGATATAAAAAATTAGAAGACGGTAAAAAAGTAAGAGTATCTGTAAAATCAGGTGAAGTTTTAGACTAATCTTCTAGAGTCGAAGGGAGGTAAAATTTGTGGCTAGATTAAAGGAAAAATACAATAATGAAGTTAAGAAAGCGTTAATGGAAAAATTCCAATATAATAGCATAATGCAAGTTCCAAAACTTGAGAAGATAGTTTTAAACATGGGTTTAGGTGATTGTAAAGACAATCGTAAAGCTTTGGAATTAGCAGTTAAAGAACTAGAAACTATAGCTGGTCAAAAGCCAGTAGTTACTAGAGCAAGAAAGTCCGTTGCAAACTTTAAAGTTCGTGAAGGAATGCCTGTAGGTGCTAAGGTAACACTTAGAGGAGAAAGAATGTACGAATTTTTAGATAGAATAATCAACATCGCACTACCAAGGGTTAGAGACTTTAGAGGAATTAACCCGAACTCATTTGATGGTAGAGGAAACTATTCATTAGGAGTAAAAGAGCAACTAATATTCCCAGAAATTAACTACGATAACGTTGAGAAAATTAGAGGTATGGACATAGTGTTTGTAACTACTTCAAAAACTGATGAAGAAGCACGTGAATTATTAAAGCTAATGGGTATGCCATTTAGCAAACAGTAAGGAGGGAAAGTAGTGGCAAAAAAAGCTCTTAAAGTTAAACAACAGAGAAAACAAAAGTACTCCACAAGAGAATACAATAGATGTAGAATATGTGGAAGACCACATGCGTACCTTAGAAAATTTGGAATATGCCGTATTTGCTTTAGAGAACTAGCTTATAAAGGACAAATTCCTGGAGTTAGAAAAGCAAGTTGGTAAACAGGGAAAGGAGGTAATTTATTATGACAATGACAGATCCTATTGCTGATATGCTTACACGTATAAGAAATGCAAACCTTGTGAAACATGATTCGTTAGACGTACCTGCTTCAAACCTTAAAAAGGCCATAGCTGGTATATTATTAGAAGAAGGTTTCATCAAGGGATTTGATGTTATAGAAGACGGAAAGCAAGGAATAATAAGAGTTCAAATGAAGTACGGACCAAGCAAGGAAAGAGTAATAACAGGACTTAAGAAAATTTCAAAGCCAGGTTTAAAAGTTTACGCTAAGAGGGACGAAATCCCTAAGGTACTTGGTGGACTTGGTATAGCTATAGTATCAACATCAAAGGGTGTTATCACTGATAAGCA
This sequence comes from Wukongibacter baidiensis, assembly GCF_050888315.1. Lineage (NCBI taxonomy): Bacteria > Bacillati > Bacillota > Clostridia > Peptostreptococcales > Caminicellaceae > Wukongibacter > Wukongibacter baidiensis. The sequence continues at coordinate 2,868,202 of NZ_CP138202.1, read as the reverse complement.
AGCACGTAAATTTGGTGTTGGTGGAGAAGTAATCTGTTACGTATGGTAATAAGAAATAAACGGTATAGGAGGTGCGAAAATTGTCTAGGATAGGTAAACAGCCAATCACAATCCCAGCAGGAGTTGAAGTTAAAGTTGTTGATAACAATCTTGTAACTGTAAAGGGTCCTAAAGGGGAGTTAAGTGAGCAAATAAATCCTGATATAAAGGTTAATATAAATGACAATGTTATCACAGTAGAAAGACCTTCTGATAAAAAGAATCATAGAGCACTACACGGACTTAGTAGAGCTTTAATAGCTAACATGTTAGAAGGTGTTACAAAGGGATATGAAAAGAAACTTCAAATAATTGGTGTAGGATACCGTGCACAGAAAAAAGGTAAGGTTCTTAACCTACAACTTGGATTTTCACATCCAGTAGATATGGAAGATCCAGAGGGTATCGTTGTAGAGACACCATCTCAAACTGAAATCATCGTAAAAGGAATAAATAAGCAGGCAGTTGGAAACTATGCTGCTAAGATAAGAGACTTAAGAAAGCCTGAGCCATACAAAGGTAAAGGTATTAGATACGAAGGCGAATATGTAAGACGTAAAGAAGGTAAAACAGGAAAATAATAGGAAAGGAGTGACATGAGGTGATTACTAAACCAAGTAGTAACTCTAGAAGAAAAATAAGACATGGTAGAGTACGTAAAAAAGTATTCGGAACTCCTGATTGTCCAAGATTAAACGTATTTAGAAGCGCAAGTAACATATACGCTCAGATAATTGATGATACTAATGGTATTACTCTTGCTGCTGCTTCTAGTCTTGAAGTAAAAGATAAAACATCAAATGGTGGAAACAAAGAAGCTGCTAAGCTTGTTGGTAATTTAGTTGGACAGAGAGCTAAGGAAAAGGGAATTCAAACCGTAGTTTTCGATAGAGGTGGATACCTTTACCACGGAAGAGTTAAAGAACTAGCTGAAGGAGCTAGAGAAGCGGGACTAGAATTTTAGCAGAAGGAGGGAAATAAATGCGCCGTCAATTAATAGATGCTAGCAAACTAGATCTAAAGGAAAAAGTTGTTTCTATCAACCGTGTTGTTAAGGTTGTAAAGGGCGGTAGAAACTTTAGATTTAGTGCGCTTGTAGTAGTTGGAGATGAAAATGGTTACGTGGGCATTGGAACAGGAAAAGCACAAGAAGTACCAAATGCTATTAAAAAAGCAATTGAGAATGCAAAGAGAAATCTAATACATGTTCCAAGAGTAGGAACTACATTACCTCATCAAATTAGAGGGCACTATGGTGCTGGAAAAGTATTATTAATGCCAGCTAGAGAAGGTACAGGAGTTATAGCAGGTGGACCTGTTCGTGCCGTACTAGAGCTTGCTGGAGTTAAGGACGTTAGAGCTAAGTCTATTGGAACTAACAACTCAAGAAACATGGTAAACGCCACTATAAGTGGACTAATGAACCTAAAAACAGTTGAACAAGTTGCTAAGCTTCGTGGTAAAACTGTTGAAGAAATATTAGGTTAGGGGGGTGAACACCTTGGCTAACAAACTTAAAATAACACTTGTAAAAAGTACAATAGGTTCAAAGCCTCAACACAGAAAGACTATTGAAGCACTTGGACTTAGAAAGATCAGACAAACGGTAGAAAAGCAAGATAATCCTCAGATGAGAGGTATGATTCATAAAGTAAGCCACTTAGTGGAGGTAGAAGAAATATAGCAAAGGAGGTGTACTTATGAAGCTTCATGAGTTAAGACCTAATAAAGGTGCAGTAAAGAACAGAAAAAGATTAGGTAGAGGTACTGCTACTGGACAAGGTAAGACTGCAGGTCGTGGACAGGATGGACAAAATTCTCGTTCAGGTGGTGGAGTTAGACCAGGTTTTGAAGGTGGCCAGATGCCTTTATATAGAAGAATTCCAAAAAGAGGTTTCTCAAACTATCCATTCAAGAAAGAGTGGACAATTGTAAACATCGAAGATCTAAACAGATTTGAAGAAGGAACTACTATAACTCCTGAGTTACTAAAAGAAGCAGGAATGATTAAGAAAATAAATGATGGGCTAAAGATACTTGGAGACGGACAACTTGAAAAGAAGCTAACAATAAAAGCTCATAAATTCAGTCAGTCTGCCATAGAAAAGATAGAGGCTGCTGGAGGAAAGGCAGAGGTGATCTAAGGTGTTATCTACCCTAAAGAATGCTTGGAAAATACCAGATTTAAGACAAAAAATCTTATATACACTAATGATGTTTGCTATATTTAGATTAGGAGCCAATATACCTGTTCCTGGAATTAACAGAGAGGTATTACAAAGTATGTTCGCCGGTGGAGGTGGACTACTTGACTTTTTTAACTTTATGTCAGGTGGAGCATTTAAGAATTTTACAATATTTGCGCTGAGCATTTCACCATACATTACTTCTTCAATTATCATGCAATTACTTACTATTGCTATCCCAAGCCTTGAGGCTTTAGCAAAAGAAGGTGAAGAAGGAAGAAAGAAGATAGCACAATTCACTAGATATGGAACGGTAGTGTTAGCGATTATTCAAGCGGTTGGAATGAGCCTTGGTTTGTTTAGACCTGCTTTACAATCTACAGATTTCTGGTCAGTATTTGTAGTAATTATGACATTAACTGCAGGTACTGCATTCTTAATGTGGTTAGGTGAGCAAATCACTGAAAAAGGAATAGGTAACGGTATATCTCTTATTATCTTTGCAGGAATTGTATCTAGATTGCCTGTAGGCGCTTACCAAACTTTCGTAAAGATAAGAAATGGTGAGGCTAGTATAATTTCATTAATAATATTCTGCATAGTTGCTATTGTAATTGTAGCAGGAGTTATTGCTATACAACAGGGTACAAGAAAAATACCTGTTCAATATGCAAAAAGAGTTGTTGGAAGAAAAATGTATGGAGGACACAGTACTCACATACCATTAAAAGTGAATCAATCGGGTGTTATTCCAGTAATATTTGCGATGTCACTTTTACAATTCCCACTTACTATTACTTATTTCGTTAAGGGCGGATTTGCTGACTTTGTAACAAGATATTTATCTCCAACAGGAAATCCTGGAGTATGGATATATAATATTTTGTATGCTTTACTAATAATATTCTTTGCATATTTCTATACAGCGGTTACATTCAACCCAATAGAAGTTGCTAGCAATATGAAGCAAAACGGTGGGTTCATACCTGGTATTAGACCTGGTAAACCAACTTCAGAATATTTACAAAAAACATTATCAAGATTAACTTTAGCTGGTGCAATATTCTTAGCAGGTATAGCAGTACTGCCAACATTAGTTCTAAACTTTACTAATCTACAGATTAGCTTTGGTGGAACGGCACTACTTATAGCAATAGGTGTTGCATTAGAAACTATGAAACAAATTGAAGCTCAAATGGTAATGAGACATTATCAAGGGTTCTTGAAATAGAGATATACAGAGTATAGACTAATAGATCTATGACTCTTTGATGCATGGGGGATTAATTCCCCATTGCATAAATTAGCTTTAACCGGGAGTTGGTAAAATGAGATTGATACTATTAGGACCACCTGGGGCAGGTAAAGGAACACAGGCGGCTAAGATAATCGAAAAGTATAATGTACCTCATATATCTACTGGTGATATTTTCAGAAAGAATATTAAAGAAGGTACAGAGCTTGGAAGAAAAGCTAAAGAGTATATAGACAAAGGTTTACTAGTTCCCGATGAACTAGTTGTAGCTATTGTTGAAGATAGATTAAAAGAGGAAGACTGTAAAAACGGATTTCTATTAGACGGATTTCCTAGAACAGTCAACCAAGCCCAGTGCCTTGATACTGTATTAGATAATATGAATACATCTCTAGATAGAGTAATAAACATTGAAGTTGATAAAAATATCCTTATCGGAAGAGCAGTAGGAAGAAGGATATGTAAAGATTGTGGTTTAGCGTATCATGTAGAGTTTAATAAGAGTAAGGTAGAAGGTAAATGTGATGCATGTGGTGGAGAGCTTTATCAAAGAAACGATGATAAAGAAGAAACTGTTTCTAAGAGAATTGAAGTATATCTTAATGAAACTGCACCACTTACTGAATACTACTCTGATAAAGGACTTCTAAATAATATTGATGGGCAAAAGCACATTAATGATGTTTTTGAGGATATAGTGTTGGCTCTAGGGAGCGAAAAGTAATGATTATCTTGAAATCGCAAACTGAAATTGAAAAAATGAAAATAGCAGGCAATATAGTAGGAAAAACCCATGAAGAACTAAAAAAACATATAAAACCCGGTATTACTACAAAGGAACTTGATCAAATAGCTGAAGATACAATAAGAAGCCTTGGAGGAATACCTGCTTTCAAAGGATACGGTGGCTTCCCTGCCAGTATTTGCGCTTCTGTTAATGAAGAAGTTGTACATGGAATTCCTGGATTAAAAAAACTAAAAGATGGCGATATTATTAGTATAGATATTGGATCCATCTATGATGGTTATTACGGTGATGCAGCTAAAACTTATCCAGTTGGTGAAATCTCAGATGATGCGAAAAATCTTATTGAGGTTACACGAGATAGCTTTTTCGAAGGCTTAAAGTTTTGCAAAGAAGGATTTCGTTTATCGGATGTATCCCATGCTATACAAAAGTATGTAGAAGATAACGGTTTTTCAATTGTTAGGGATTATGTAGGCCATGGTATTGGGGCAAATATGCATGAAGATCCTCAGATACCGAATTTCGGACCAGCGGGTAAGGGTCCAAGACTCCGCACTGGGATGGCTTTAGCTATTGAACCAATGGTTAACATGGGAACCTATAAAGTAAAAACACTTCTTGACAATTGGACTGTTGTAACCGTGGATGGAAAATTATCTGCCCATTATGAACATACTTTGATAATCACTGAAGACGAACCTTTAATATTAACAAAACCATAGTCGAAGATTAAAAGAGGTGTATATTTTGCAAAGTACTAGGGAAGTTGCTATTGGACAATTTGTTAAGTCTAAGGCAGGAAGAGATAAGGATAGGGTTTTTATTGTCATAGATATAATTGATGAGCTGTATGTTTTGATAGCTGACGGAGATTTACGTAAAATGGAAAAAGCAAAGAAGAAGAAAATTAAACACCTGTCCAAATTCAATATAATCAGCGAAGAAATTGTAAAAAGATATGATACACATAAGAAGATTAGCAATCTAATGCTTAGACGAGAGATTGAGAAATTGGGGCTTCATAAGACCCAAATATAGGAGGTATGATTCCTAATGGCAAAAAAAGAAGCTATTGAAGTTAAGGGAACTGTAGTAGAGGCACTGCCGAATGCAATGTTTAAGGTGAAGCTTGAAAACGATCACGAAGTTTTAGCTCATATATCTGGAAAACTTAGAATGAATTTTATTAGAATATTACCTGGTGATAAGGTTACCTTAGAACTATCTCCATATGATTTGACAAGAGGTAGGATTACTTGGCGTGGCAAGTGATGAAGGAGGGAAATTATGAAAGTAAGAGCATCAGTTAAACCTATTTGCGAAAAATGCAAAATTATAAAAAGAAAAGGAAAAGTAATGGTAATTTGTGAAAATCCTAAGCATAAGCAAAAACAAGGTTAAATTTCAAATTACTTGTAGCTTTTTTTAGTTAGCTTTAGTATAATATTCTCTTGAGAGAAATATTAGCGGCTGCATATCAAAGAAAATATTATTATTAAATAGAAAATCATCCTGAGCAAAATAATAAACACATACTAATGGAATATTTACCTAGGAGGTGTACAGTGAATGGCGAGGATAGCAGGTATCGACTTACCTAGAGACAAGAGAGCTGAAATAGGCTTAACTTATATCTTCGGGATAGGAAGAAAAACTTCCCAAGAAATTTTAACTAAGGCTGGTATTGATTTTAATACTAGAATTAAAGACTTAACTGAGGAAGAAGTTAGTAATTTAAGACAAATTATTGACAACGACTACACAGTTGAAGGTGATTTAAGAAGAGAAGTTTCTTTAAATATCAAGAGATTAAAAGAAATTGGATGTTATAGAGGTATCCGTCATAGAAAAGGTCTTCCAGTAAGAGGTCAGAGTTCAAAGACTAATGCTAGAACACGTAAGGGACCTAAGAGATCAGTATCTCGTAAGAAGAAGAAGTAGAAGGAGGTTAGGTAATGGCAGCTAAGAAAGTGCGTAAAGTACGTAGAAAAAGACGTGAGCGTAAAAACATAGAGCGTGGTCAAGCGCATATCCAATCTACATTCAATAATACAATTATAACTATTACTGATGTGGCTGGAAATGCAATATCTTGGTCATCAGCAGGAAACTGTGGTTTTAAAGGTTCAAGAAAGTCTACTCCATTTGCTGCTCAAATGGCAGGAGAAGTTGCTGCAAAGGCGGCTATGGAACATGGATTAAAGACTGTAGAAGTATATGTAAAAGGACCAGGCGCAGGAAGAGAAGCAGCTATTAGATCTCTTCAAGCAGCAGGATTAGAAATAAACGCAATTAAAGACGTTACTCCAATACCGCATAATGGTTGTAGACCACCAAAACGTAGAAGAGTATAACAATAGAGTAGGAGGTGCGTAAGGAAAATGGCTAGATATACGGGACCATCTTGTAGACTTTGTCGTAGAGAAGGAATGAAATTATATCTTAAGGGTGAGAGATGCTATACTGACAAATGTGCTGTTACTAGAAGAGCAAAAGCACCAGGTCAGCATGGTGATAGAAGAACAAAGGTTTCAAACTATGGGCTTCAATTAAGAGAAAAGCAAAAAGTAAAAAGATATTATGGATTATTAGAGAATCAATTCAGAAACTATTACTCAATAGCTGAAAAGCAACAAGGAATTACAGGTGATAACTTCTTAAGTTTACTTGAAAGAAGATTAGATAATGTTGTGTACAGACTTGGTTTTGCGGCTTCAAGAAAAGAAGCAAGACAATTAGTAAGACATGGACACTTTACATTAAATAATCACAAGGCAAATATCCCTTCAATGCTTGTAAAGCCAGGAGATATTGTTGATGTAAAAGAGAAGAGTAAAAATTCACCTAAGATAAAAGAATTAAAGGAAAAGGCTGTAACAGTACCTAAGTGGTTAGACGCTGATGTGGAAAAACTACAAGGTAAAGTTGTAGCTATGCCTTCAAGAGAAGACATAGAGTTACCTATAGAAGAACATCTAATTGTCGAGTTATATTCTAGATAATATAGAGAGTTTTAATTAATATATTAGAATCAGTTACCCTCATAATAATACTAGATTAAGAGGGGTGAAAATCGTGATTGAGATAGAAAAGCCGAAGATTGAATGTGTTGATTTAAATGATGACTTCACGTATGGTAAGTTTGTGGTAGAGCCTTTAGAGAGAGGCTATGGAACAACATTAGGTAATAGCTTAAGAAGAATTCTATTATCATCGCTGCCGGGTACAGCTATAAAATGGATTAAGGTAGACGGAGTACTACACGAGTTCTCAACTATACCTGGTGTAAAGGAAGATGTTATAGAAATCATCTTAAACTTAAAAGGTCTAGCTGCAAAAATACATTCTGATGAAGAAGTTAAGGTAGTTAGAATTAATGCTCAGGGTCCAGGTCGAATTACTGCAGGTGATATAAAAGCTGATGCCGATGTAGAGATATTAAATTCTGACCTTCATATAGCCACTCTTGAAGATGGTACAGAGTTAAATATGGAATTAGGATTATCTAAGGGCAGAGGTTATGTTGCTGCAGAGAATAATAAAGAAGATGGTATGCCAATAGGAGTTATACCGGTTGATTCAATATATACTCCGGTAAGCAAAGTTAACTATACTGTTGAAAATACAAGAGTTGGACAGGTAACTGATTATGATAGGTTGACATTAGAGGTTTGGACAGACGGAAGCATTAAACCTGATGAAGCCGCTTCGTTAGGCGCTAAAATTATGAATGAACATTTAAATTTATTCATAACATTAACTGACCATATTGATGATGTTGAAATTATGGTTGAAAAAGAAGAAGATAAAAAAGAAAAAGTATTAGAGATGACGATAGAGGAATTAGACCTTTCTGTTCGTTCATACAACTGTTTAAAGCGTGCGGGTATCAATACAGTTGAGGAGTTAACACAAAGATCTGAAGAAGATATGATGAAGGTTAGAAACCTTGGTAAAAAGTCACTCGAAGAAGTTAAGCATAAATTAGCAGATTTAACTCTTGGTTTAAAGCCAAGTGATGAATAGGCTAGGGTAAAGGAGGGAAAGTTATGGCTGGTTATCGTAAATTAAGACGTCCTACTGATCATAGAAACTTGATGCTAAGAAACCTAGTTACAAGTCTATTTAAAAATGGACGTATACAAACTACAGAGACTAGAGCTAAAGAAACTCGTAAAATAGCAGAGAAGATGATAACACTTGCTAAAAGAGGCGACCTTCATGCAAGACGTCAGGTACTTGCATACATGTTAGATGAAACTGTTGTAAAGAACCTATTTGATGAGGTTGCACCGAAGTTCCAAGAAAGAAATGGTGGATATACTAGAATTCTTAAGCTAGGCCCTCGTAGAGGTGACGCTGCACCAATGGCTATTCTAGAATTATTATAGTGAACTCTAAATTAGGGGATTAAGCATAGCTTAATCCTTTTTTATTTATATCAGTTTAGGAAGAATGGCTTTAATGCTAAAGAAGTCCATTAAAATAATTGCTCACTAAATAAAACCATGATTAATCAATAGCTGACTAATCATGGTTTTTATAGTTTTTGATATTTATCATTGCAATATAAAATAGAAAGGTCATCTTAACAAGATAAACTACTACTAAGCTTTTTTGAAATGATATTAGAAAATTCTATCATATCTTTGCTTACATCGTGTAAAATATTTTCTATGATAGGTGTCGTAGCAACGATACTAATCGTAGCAAATAGAGTCCTTTCATCCTTTAGAATAGGTGTAGCAATACTACTGATACCCATACCAACCTCTTCAAATTCAGTTGAATATCCAGTATTGTCTATTTTCTTTAACTCACTTTTCAATTGCTCAACATCCATAATAGTATTCTCGGTAAATTGCTGAAAATCAATATTTTCTATATCATATATATTCCCATACTTTAAAAGTAGCTTTCCACTTGAGGTGGCATTCATAGGAAAAATAGTATCAAGAGTTGTTATTAAAACATAATGAGAATTATCTGGATTAACAGAGTCGATAGTAAATATATTATTATTAGAAATTAATTGAAGTCTACTTCCTACCCCATAGGTTTTAGTCAACTTTTCTAAGTATACCCTAGCAATATTTTTTAAATTATCAATATTGTTTTTATATAGAAATTCAGCTTTAGAAATGTAAATTAATCCAAGCGCATATACATTATCTTCAGGGAAATGTTCTATGTATCCATTTAATACTAGCGTATTTACAATTCCTCTTGTGGTGTTTATATTTAGAGAAAGTCTTTGGCTGATTTGATTTAATGTTAATCTAGAGTTGTTGTAATCAAAACAATTAATGATATCTATGGCTCTCTGTATTGATTGAATTACCTTAACATTTTTTTTCATTAAATTCACCTAATTTTGTTTATTTTGATTTAACAGTATATAGTGTATAACAATAATAGTAAAAATACAAGGTATTGTAAAAACTTTTATATAATAGCAATAAAAACATAGGTGTATTGAATGTAGTATATTTTTTCTATGGAAGCAGTCCCTAATCAAAATTGAAGTTTCTTCTAGGAGAGTTTTCAATTTTAGATTAGGGGTTTTATATTATCAGGACAATAATGACAATAAATATACAAAATTGACTGAATAAATAGAAAATATTAATTTGACGTATTGACTAATAAAAATAAAACGATTATAATGATATTATCGTTAATTAAACGATAATATAGTGATGGAGGATAGAATTATGATCAATAAACCAGTATGTTATATTCCAGGGAGAGAAATCCCGGAGGTTTTTAGTGGTACCCCTACATTTCTAGGGCTTCCTAAAATAAAGTCAAAAGAGGATATTAAAGAACATGACATAATATTTATGGGCGTTCCTTGGGAAGGTATCTGTACGTGGGGATCTTTTACAGATTGCGAGCTTGGAACAAAAACTATTAGAAATGCTTCAGTACGATATGGCGGTTATTTACCAGATTTTGATGTGGACATTTTTGACCATTTTTCTGGAGGGGATTATGGAGATACAATAGTCCAAAGTGGCAACTATGACGTTACATATAGAGGAATTGAGGATAAGTTTTCTGATATTATTGAAAATAATAAAATTCCTGTAGTTTTTGGTGGTGATCATTCTATTTCTTATCCCCTTATTAGAGATTTTGCTAAAAAACATGGTGGCAATATAGGGATTATTCACTTTGATGCACATATGGATAACATGGCTTCCTTTGGTGATGAAAAGTACGCAAGGTGCTCACCTTTTTATAGACTTTATGAGGAAGAAGCAATAGACGCTACAAAAATTGTTCACGTTGGAATAAGAGGTCCTAGAAATAATCCCTCTGGACTAAAATCAGCAAAACAATACGGAGCAACTGTAATAACTGGTATGGAAATAAAGCTCAATGGATACATGGAGTCCATTAAAAAAGCAATTGAAATCGCATCTGATGGAACTAATGCCATATATGTAACTGTATGTTCAGATATACTCGATATTGCAAATAATCCAGGAGGGCCACCAGATCCTTGCGGGCTTACATCATTTGAGCTAGCTATGATGCTATATGAATGTGGAAAGGCTGGAGCAGGCGCATTTGACTATGTAGAAGTATATCCCTTAGATGATAAAGCTAATGTTTCGTCCCATACAGCTGTTTGGATGACTTTATATTTTTTACAAGGTGTAACTAAGAAAAGATTCAACTTATAAAAAACTTTAATGAAAATCGTAAGGACAATTTTTTTCAAACACATAAATGAAATTGTATTTATTCAAAATAGTAATGAGCAATTTTTCAAAATCTTTCAAAAAAAACTTCCAGTTGACAGCAAATATAACTGTCAACTGGAGACGATTATCAGGGGAGGGCGGCTGTGGAAAAAAAGAGAATTGCACTAATTATTCCTCATACAGACATTACCCTAGAAACAGACTTACAAAGGAATTTGCCTAAAAATTATATCTTACATACCCATAGAATATGGCTTGATGAAGTAGGGGAAGAAGCAGAAAAAAGGATGGTAGATACAGAACTTCCTAATGGAATTAAGTTTCTAAAAAATATTGCAAACTACGAGGCGGCTATTTTTGGATGTACATCAGCTTCTGCTGTGTATGGAATAGATGGTTTGAAGAGCTTAGAAGCTTTATTATCAATGCAACTTGGCTGTAGATCAATATCAGCATTTGGAGGAGTTTTAAAAGAAATTAGAGAAAGGAGAGCAAAGAAAATAGCAATGATAACTCCTTACCCAGATCCAGTTAATAAATTTATGGTAAGGACACTTAATAACTTTGGTGTTAATATTGTATATTACAATGGACTTGGACTAAGTGATGATACTGAAATTAGCAAAGTTGAACCAAGTGCAATAAAGAAGTTTATACAGGATAATAAAGATTACATAATAAATAATGCTGACTTATGTTTTATATCTTGTACAAATTTCAGAGCGATGGAGATAAGAAATGATGTCGAAAAAATGCTAGGCGTAGATACAATAACGAGTAATTATGGGATATTTAGATTTATAATGGAAAGCTGTTGAGGTTAACGATTATTACGGGTAATGAGGAGGAATATCATGAATAGTAAAGTGAAGTATACATGGAAAGATAAATTAAAGGCGATAGGTCCAGGAGCTATGATTACAGGATCATTTATTGGACCAGGCACAGTAACCACTGCCACGAGAACAGGGGCGAGTTATGGTTATGCATTACTTTGGACAATTATCTTTGCAATTATAGCTACAATTGTTTTGCAAGAGATGGCAGCAAGACTTGGCATTGTTACACAAGAAGGTCTTAGTGAAGCGATTAAGAAGCAATTTGATAATCCATTTTTAAAGACTGCCAGTATGATATTAGTTGGTACATCAATTACCCTTGGTTGTGTTGCTTATATGGGTGGAGACCTTACAGGTACTGCCATAGGACTAACTACAATAACTGGACTGCCTAGTAGAATTTTAGGGCCTGCCATGGGAGTTCTAATTTTATTTATTATTACTAGAGGTACGATTAAATGGCTTGAGAAACTATTAGCAGGTTTAGTAGCACTTATGGCGGCAATATTTGTTATTACTATGATAATAGTAAAACCAGATCTCGGAGCCATTCTTACTGGTGTAGTTCCTAAAGTTCCAGAGGGTGGACTAATGCTTTGTATAGCTCTTATAGGTACAACGATAGTACCGTATAATTTTTTTATACACGCCGTATCAGCTAAGAACACTTGGGACAGCCCAGACAAGATAGAATTATCTAAATGGGATATATACCTTTCTATTACTGTAGGTGGAATTATAACATCGGCGATATTAATTACAGCAGCAACGGTTATGCATGGGTTTGAAGTCAAATCGGCAGCAGATATGTCTATGCAACTTGAACCACTACTTGGTTCTTCTGCTAAAATTTTTCTTAGTGTAGCGTTAGTTGCAGCAGGATTATCTTCTGCAATATGTACTCCTCTAGGTGCATCATTCGTTTTAGCAGGGTTGTTTGGTTGGGAGTACAGTAAGAAAGATAAGAGGTTTATGGCTGTTAATATTGGAATACTTGTTTCAGGTATATTAGTATCTGCAACAGGATTTAATCCACTTACAATTATCGTTTTAGCGCAGGCACTTAATGGTATAATTCTGCCGGTTGTAGTTATTTATCTTGTATATGCAACTTGTAGCAAAAAGATACTTGGTGACTATGTAAATGGACCTGCAGTAACAGTTATAGGTGTTATAATCAGTTTGATTACAGTTATATTAGGTGGGAGTAGTGTGATCTCTGCAATACAAACTGTAATAGGATAATAAAATAATTTATTATGAAAAGATAATGTGATTTTTATAGTTATGTTATCTTTTCGTGATATTATAACAAATTAATAATGAGGTAGAGACAATGAAAAGACTATTAGATGATTTAGTATATAAAACAAGAAAATATACTTCTGATGGAGAACTTGCCAGTTACATTCCTGAACTATTGAAGGCAAATATTAATGATCTAGGTATATATATAATTGATAATAATGGCGACGAAGGCTTTTCGGGGGAGTACAATAAATCCTTTACTATACAAAGTATATCAAAGACAATATCCCTTCTATTGGCACTACAAGATAATGGAATAGAATATCTAATGGAAAATATAGGACTAGAATCTACAGGAAAACCATTTGATGCTATTGACTATACTGAGAGTCAGATCCTTAGAAAGCACATTAATCCTATGGTTAATATGGGGGCGATTGCCGTTTATCATATGATAAAGGGAGAAACATATGAAGAAAAGTTTCATAGGGCATTGACCCTAGCAAAAAAATTAATGGGCAATGAACTTATTGAAGTAAATGAAACAGTATATGAATCAGAAAAAATGACAGGGAATAAGAATAGAGCCATGGCATATTTACTTCTTACTCACAAAATTATTAAAGGCAATGTAGAAGATGTAGTAGACATGCATTTTAAAATGTCATCTTTAAAAGTTACTTGTAAAGAGTTGGCAAATATCGCTTTTATACTTGCAAATAAAGGACAGAATATTTCTGGCGAACAGATAGTAGAAACTAAACACGCAATGTTTGCCAATGCAATACTTACCACCTGTGGAATGTATGATGGTTCTGGTAATTTTGCAATCAAAGTTGGAATGCCTGCAAAAAGTGGGGTGGGCGGAGGAATAATGGCAGTGGCTCCAAGACAATTTGGAATAGGTATCTATTCTCCAGGGCTCGATAAAAATGGTAATAGTTTAGCTGGAAAAAAACTATTAGAAGAACTTAGTGAAGAATTAAGCCTTAGTATTTTCTAACTAATTCTGGATAATCCAGGGCCATATGTTGGAGGGAAAATCATGAGATTAATATGTACAAAATGCAATGAAAAATATCCTAGTAATGGGTTGTATTATAGATGTAAAAAATGTAATGAACCGTTACAATTAGCTGAAGTAACTGATGCTAAGATTATTAAAAACGATAATATGAGGCAAAGTATGTTAGCAAGATATAGGGAGTTTTTTCCCTTTGAAAAAACAGATGACAATATTTCCCTAGGGGAGGGATTTACCCCATTAACTCAGTCCATTGTTCTACAGAAAAAGCTTGGAGTTTCTAAGATTTATCTAAAAAACGAAAGTCAAAATCCCACGTGGTCTTTTAAGGATAGGGGAACGCTTGTAGGTATTATGCATGCGAAAGAACTAGGTTATAGAAAAATTGGAACGGTATCTACGGGAAACATGGCGCCCTCTGTTGCTGCATATGGCAGGAGAGCAAATCTTGAAACTTTCATATTTGTAAAAGATGATATTGCCCAAGAAAAGTTAGCACCTATAGCAATTTATAACCCAAATCTTATAAGGGTAAGGGGAGATTATGGAGAACTTTATTTTAAAAGTCTTGAAATAGGAAGAGAAAATGATATCTACTTTATAAATTCCGATGTTCCTTTTAGAGTAGAAGGGTCTAAAACGATTGCCTTCGAAATAGCCGAGCAGCTTGGCTTTAATATGCCTGACTATGTAATTGTGCCCACTAGTGCTGGCGGAAATCTAAGGGGAATTTTGAAAGGCTTCAAGGAACTTAAAAACTGTAGATATATTGAAAAAGTTCCCAATATTGTTTGCGCACAATCTACGGGTTGTTCTCCTATTGTAACGGCAGCTAAGAATGGAGAAACAGAAATCTCAAGAGTAGAAAATCCAGCAACTATAGCCCATGCTATAGAAAATCCTTTTCCACCTAGTGGAAACTGTGTACTTAACTCTTTAGATAGGGAGCATTTTGTTAGTGTGAATGACGATGAAATCATTCAAGGACAAAAATTATTAGCAGAAGAAGGGGTTTTTGTACAGCCTGCTTCAGCAGTTACAGTTGCTGCAATAAGGAAACTAAAGGAACAAAGAGTTGTAACTGGAAACGAAACAATAGTTTGTATTGTAACGGGAAGTGGTCTTAAATATCCTACGGCATTGAAAAGCCATAAACTAGAAATACATACCTCTAATATTGATAGACTTTCTAGTTATGTTATTAAAAACTTTAAATAAGACGGAGGCTAGAAATGGATATAGAGAATAGAATAAAAGCATTAGGAATAGAACTTCAGCCTTGCCCTAAACCGGCAGCAATATATATTCCATATGTGGTAAGTGATAATTATATATTTATCTCTGGACAAACTCCTAAAAATGGTAAAGAATTAGTTTTTGCAGGGAAAGTCGGACGGGACATATCGATAGAAGAAGGGTACAAAGCTGCAGAGTTGTGTGGGATAAGACTACTTAGCGTAATTAAAGAGGCCGCCGGTAGTCTTAGCAATGTAAAAAAAATAGTTTCTATGACTGGATATGTAAATGCAAATGAGGAGTTTGAACAACATTCCCAAGTTATAAATGGAGCTAGCGAACTTATAGAAAAAATTTTTGGTGATAAAGGAAAGCATTCAAGAGCCGCAATTGGTGTAAGTTCCCTTCCGGGAAATGCTTCTGTTGAAATATCACTGATAGTGGAAATTTGATTCTTAAGGAGGAAATATAATGTTTAAAGATATAAGAGATATGATTGACTATTGTGAAACTGAGGGAATAGAGGTTATAGATCTAAAGCTAGTTGATATGAAGGGGAGATGGCATAGACTATCTATAACCAGTAGCAAGCTATCAGAAGATATAGTCACTAAGGGGATTGGCTTTGATGGTTCAAGTTATGGCTTTTTAACTGTAGAAAAATCCGATATGGTAATGATACCAGATGTTACAACAGCCTATGTTGATAGTTATCGGATTTATAAGACTATTGTGGTTATTGCCGATATTTATAGAATAGTTGGAGATGATCTTGTTAGATTTGAGGATGATCCGAGATATATTGCAGAAAAGGCAGAAATATTTATGAAGGATAACAAAATAGCTGATACTTGCCTTTTAGGTCCAGAGTTTGAGTTCTATGTC
Organism: Wukongibacter baidiensis; assembly: GCF_050888315.1. Lineage (NCBI taxonomy): Bacteria > Bacillati > Bacillota > Clostridia > Peptostreptococcales > Caminicellaceae > Wukongibacter > Wukongibacter baidiensis. Next base: position 2,852,029 of record NZ_CP138202.1, on the reverse strand, counting down.
CTTGATCACGTATCTTATAAAAATACTAATTCTCATATGGAGGTAAAACTTGACTCGAATCAAGCTAACTGGAATATGGGAGATGCTTCAAAACAAAACATAGGGATGAAAGTTTCTCATCATGGTGGATATCACCTTGACTCTCCCTTTGATAGTAGCTATGAATTTAGAACAGAAGTATGCCTTGAGGCAGAAAAAATAGGTATTCCAATTAAATATCATCATTCAGAAAATGGAGGCCCTGGGCAAGTTGAGATAGAAGTTAATTTTGCAGGAATAAAAGAGATGGGCGATCGAACAATGAAGATGAAGAATCTTCTTAATAATTGTGCCAAAAAGTCAAATAAATCAGTGACATTTATGCCTAAGCCCTTTGTAGATGAATGTGGGAATGGACTTCATGTTCACATCCAATTGAAGAATGAAGATGAATATATTATGTACGATAAAGATGGTTATTCAGGACTTTCTAATATTGCCAAGTATGCAATTGGTGGTATATTGACTCATTCTAAGGCTATAACTGCTATCACAAATCCTTCGACCAACTCATATAAGAGGCTAGTTCCTGGCTATGAAGCTCCAGTTAGTGTTTGTTATGCTACAGCTAATAGAAGTGCAGTAATAAGAATACCGGGATATACTATTTCTGCTGACGAAAAAAGATTTGAGCTCCGTAGTCCCGACGGTACATGCAATCCTTATCTTGCGTATTCCACAATTATGATGGCCGCATTCGATGGAATTATTAATAGGATAGACCCTAATAACTATGGTCCATATGATATTAATTTATATAAATTAACAGAGGAAGAACAGAAAAAAATTGAGAGTCTCCCGACTAGTCTTATAGATGCAGCGATTGCCCTTGAAAATGACTATGAATTTTTACTTGTTGGAGGAGTTTTTACTGAAAACATCATTAAGAATCATATAGAAAGAATAAAAAGAGAGTATTATTCGGTAAATAAAATGCCGCATCCCATTGAGTTTGAGATGTATTATGAGTTATAAAAGGGGAAATATATAAGCTTTAAGATGTAATTACCATGAGTAATTAACTGCTATGATATATACAATATATTATGGCAGTTTTTTGCATATTTGAGACGGAGGTTTTTAGAAGAAGTATTACAATTTTGACTGTATCTTAGAGCATAAGGTATTGTTTATATACATGTTATCTATAGTTACCCGTAAAACACTCATATTTAATGTGTATCTTATGGGCATACTACAACTATGAATACTGTAGCCTAAAATTTCAGCAAAGTTAGACTTAGATTTTATAGAAGTACTACAGCAGTTATACGTCACCAATCATTAGCCAATATTTGTTCATAAAAAATTTTGATTTTAGTGCTAAGGAAGTTTATAATAGAAAGGTAAAAACAACACATGAGAGGTAATAGAATGTCAAATATGGTTGAAACTAAGGAATTAATATTTGAATATACAAGCAATGAGGATGAGAAGGTGACAGCAGTAAATAACCTATCTCTAGATATAAAAGATGGAGAATTTGTTGCGGTATTAGGGCACAATGGATCCGGAAAATCTACTCTTGCTAAGCTGATTAATGCAATACTTTTACCCAGTGGGGGAAAGGTATACGTAAATAATATGGATACATCAGATGTAGAACAGTTATGGGATATTAGACAATGTGCTGGTATGGTATTTCAAAACCCAGACAATCAGATAGTGGCAACAATAGTAGAGGAAGATGTGGCATTTGGTCCTGAAAACCTAGGCATTGTGTCAAGTGAGATAAGAGATAGAGTAGATGAATCTCTAAAGGCCGTAGGTATTTATGCGTTGAGAAGAAAGCCTCCTCATCTATTGTCTGGAGGTCAGAAGCAAAGAGTTGCAATTGCAGGGGTATTAGCAATGAAGCCAAGATGTATCATATTTGATGAACCCACAGCAATGCTGGATCCATCGGGGAGAAAAGAAGTAATGGATGCAATAATGAAATTAAACAAGGAAGGTATAACTATAATACATATTACTCATTTTATGGATGAAGCAGTAAACGCTGATAGAGTAATTGTAATGGAAGATGGTAAAGTAGCACTTAGTGGGAATCCAAAACAAGTGTTTTCAAAGGTAGAAGAATTAAAGGAATTGGGATTAGACGTACCACAAGTTACTCTTTTATCCCATGCACTTAATAAAGAAGGAATTAAGCTTTCAGAAGATATTTTAACTGTAGATGAGATGGTGATGGAATTATGTCAATTACTGTAGAGAATCTCGTACATATTTATAGCGCAGGTAGTCCATTTGAATCAAAGGCTCTTTCTGAAATAAGCTTTTCTATTAAAGAAGGAGAATTCGTAGGTTTAATTGGCCATACAGGTTCAGGAAAGTCTACACTAATACAGCACTTAAATGGACTATTAAAGCCAACTAATGGAAAAATATTTATTAACGACTTAGATATTACGAGTAAAAATGTAAAACTTAGTGAGATACGAAAGAAAGTAGGATTAGTTTTTCAGTACCCAGAATATCAGCTATTTGAAGAAACCATATATAAGGAAGTTGCCTTTGGACCAACTAATCTTGGGCTGTCTGAGTCTGAGATAAAAAACAGGGTAAAGGAAGCCTTAGGTATCGTAGGATTAGAATATGATAAGGTTAAGGATAGATCACCTTTCGAACTGAGTGGAGGGCAGCGAAGAAGAATAGCCATAGCAGGAGTATTAGCTATGAAGCCAGAGGTGCTTATATTGGATGAGCCGACTGCTGGATTAGATCCAAGAGGAAGGGATGAAATTTTAGCTCAAATTAAGGCACTGCATACAAAATATAAAATAACTGTCATATTAGTTTCACATAGTATGGAAGACATTGCTAGATTAGTAGATAAAATAATAGTTATGGATAAGGGAAAAATAGCCTTAATAGGGACACCACGAGAAGTATTTAATGAGGCAGATAGTCTTGAGAAAATGGGACTAGGTATTCCTCAAATAACTTATTTGGTTAGAAAGCTAAAAGAGCAAGGTATTAGTATCAGAGAAGATATACTAACCGTTGAAGAGGCCAAGAATGAAATACTTAAACTGGTAAGGAGCAAGAAAAATGCTTAGAGATATAACATTAGGACAATACTACCCAATAGACTCAACTATTCATAAACTGGATCCTAGATTCAAAATTCTAGCATCCTTTGCGTATATTATTGCTCTTTTTATAGTAAAAAATATTCAGACCTATATAGTAGTCACTGGATTTCTAACCTTAATAATTCTTTTATCTAAGGTTCCCTTAAAATATATTCTTAGAGGACTAAGACCCATACTTATAATTATATTTCTTACATTTGGAATCAATATTTTCATGACTCAAGGAGAGCCACTATATAATTTAGGACCCCTAACAATAACTAGAGAAGGAATTGAAATGGCTGTATTCATGGCCCTTAGACTTGTATTCCTAATTATAGGAACATCGCTTCTTACCCTTAGCACATCACCGATAGAGCTTACAGATGGTATAGAACGAGTTCTGAACCCCTTTAAGAGGATTGGTGTACCTGCCCATGAGTTAGCCATGATGATGACCATAGCATTAAGGTTTATTCCTACCTTATTGGAGGAAACCGACAAAATCATGAAGGCTCAAATGGCACGTGGAGCAGACTTTGAAAGTGGAAACCTTGTGAAAAGAGCAAAGAGCTTGATCCCACTATTAGTTCCCTTGTTTATTGGTGCCTTTAGGAGGGCAGATGACCTAGCCATGGCCATGGAGGCTAGATGCTATAGAGGTGGAGAAAACAGGACAAGGATGAAGCAGTTGAAGTTCTATAGGCGAGATTATATTGCTACAGCAGCGATGATAGTATTTGTTGCGTGTATAGTGATAATTAGATTTAACTAAGCATATAGGGCGTTAAGTTCTACTATGTAAACCCTATAAGAAAGGTCAAAAGAATCTATATGAAAAATATCAAACTAACAATAGCCTATGATGGAACAAACTACAGTGGCTGGCAAAGGCAAAGTAATGCTAGAACTGTACAAGGTGAGATTGAGAAAAAATTGAGAGCAATCACAAAGCAGGAAATACAGATTCACGGTTCAGGTAGAACTGATGCAGGAGTCCATGCGTTGGGTCAAATTGCAAGCTTTACAGCAGACCTATCAATACCTATTAATAAGTTTGCCTTTGTCCTAAACAATGCACTACCTTCAGATATTGTAATAAAAGAAGTAGAAGAAATGGACATGGATTTTCATGCAAGATATTCAGCAAAGGGGAAAAAATATATATATAAAATATATAATGAAGTAATAAGAAATCCTCTATATGCAAATTACTCATACTTTGTTAGTAAGGATGTAAATATAAATAGGATAATAGAAGCAAGTAAGTATTTTATTGGAGAACATGACTTCAAAGGTTTTATGTCATCTGGCAGCAATGTGAAGAATACAATTAGAACAATTTATAATATAGATGTGTACCAGAAGAATGAATTTGTTATTCTTGAATACAAAGGGAATGGTTTTCTATACAATATGGTTAGAATAATTACAGGGTCATTATTAGATGTATCATCAGGGAAAGTAAAGATGGAAAACCTTGATTATATAATAAAATCAAAGGATAGAAAAAATGCTAGACATAAGGCACCAGCACAAGGATTATATTTAGCTGAAGTTTATTATTAGACTTAAATAATTTGGACTAAATATTCCTTGACACACACGGCTCCATGTATTAAAATATAAGATGGTTTAAAATAGTCTTTAAAAAATCCACTAGCCCCGGATTTTTAAGATAAAAGTAGATATACTCAATATTCGGATTTGTAAGATAGGAGGGAAATCGATGAAGTCATACGTAGCTAAGCCACATGAAGTGGAAAGAAAATGGTATGTAATCGATGCTGAAGGAAAGACTTTAGGTAGACTTTCAACACAAGTTGCAACTATATTAAGAGGAAAGCATAAGCCTACTTATACACCACATGTTGATACAGGTGATTTCGTAGTAATCGTAAATGCAGAAAAGGTAGTATTAACTGGTAAGAAGTTAGATCAAAAAATGTATAGATGGCACACTGGATATCCTGGTGGACTTAAAGAAAGAACATACAGAGATATGATCAACACTAAGCCAGAAAAGGTTGTTTTCCACGCTGTAAAGGGAATGCTTCCTAAGAACTCACTAGGAAGAAAGATGTTAACAAAGCTTAAGGTATACAGAGGTTCAGAGCATAAGCATCAAGCTCAACAACCAGAAGTTCTTGATATATAGTGATTGCAAGAGGAGGGAAGATTAATGGCTAAAGTACAATATTACGGTACAGGTAGAAGAAAAAAATCCATAGCTAGAGTAAGATTAGTACCTGGTAGTGGTAAAGTAATTATAAACGGAAGAGATTTAGATAATTATTTTGATTATGAAACTCTAAAGCGAGAAGTAACAAGACCTCTTGCTATGACAGAGACAGAAGGTAAGTTTGATGTACTTGCTAGAGTTCACGGTGGTGGATTCACTGGACAGGCAGGAGCTTTAAGACATGGTATATCTAGAGCATTACTTAAGGCTGATGCTGAGCATAGACCAGTACTTAAAAAAGCAGGATTCTTAACAAGAGACCCAAGAATGAAGGAAAGAAAGAAGTACGGTTTAAAGGCTGCAAGAAGAGCGCCTCAATTCTCAAAGAGATAGTATTTCTTTTTACGCTTACAAAACATCGTATGTACATTACATTGTACATACGGTGTTTTTTATGTTTTTGAAAAAAGTATTAAACCTTGCCTTCTTACATATATATATAGAAGCCTAACAGATAGAGTAATGCTATTTTAAGGATTAATAAATTTCGCTAAAAGAATGCAGAAGCGTTCATTATTTTAGCAAAATTTATTTTACATTTAAGCTAGCATGACTACATAGAGGTTCCAATGAAAACTTTAATTTATACACATCAAAAATCCTCAGAAGCATTGGATATTTTGATATGTATAAACTAAGTTTCACTAAGAACTCTCTACAGAAGGAAAGGGGACAGTATATGAGTATTATTGTAGTAAAGAAAAAAAGAATAATATGGATTATAATATTAATATCAGCATTTATAACTGGACTATTCTGTATAGACAAATACAATAAAGCATCTAAGGCAGCATCCCTTCCTACCCTAAGAAAGGTAATAATCATTGACCCTGGCCATGGTGGAATAGATGGAGGCATGGTTGGCAAATCCACAGGAGTACATGAGAGCAAAGTAAATCTGGAAATTGCTCTTAGGCTAAGAAAATATCTAGAAGAAAGTGGAAGCCTAGTATTAATGACAAGGGATGAAGATGTAGGACTGTATACTGATGGTGGGACTGTTAGAAAGAAAAAGAATGAAGACCTCAGAAATAGAAAAAGGCTTTTTGATGAGAGTAATGCAGACATGGTTATAAGTATACATTCTAATAGCTTTCAAGAAACTAAATATTATGGGGCCCAATCCTTCTATAATCCCAGGTGTGAAAGAAGTAAGCTGATAGCCGAGCTTGCTCAAGAAGAACTCATAAGGGTATTAGATAATGGAAATACTAGAAAGGCAAAAGCAAAAAAGGATGTTTACATACTAAAAAATGTAAAGGTACCTACTGTAATTATAGAGTGTGGATTTTTATCAAATGCCAAGGAAGAAAGGTTGCTTCAAGATCCAAACTATCAAGAAAAAATTGCTTGGAGCATCTATGTAGGAATATTAAAATATTTTCATAAACTAAATGTTTAGATAGTAACCAACTAAAGATAAAAGATCAAGGAGGTTTCTTATGGGAAAAATTTTAGCTGGATATTTGATGCCACACCCTCCAATTATTCTGAGGGAGATAGGGAAAGGTAAGGAAAAGGAGATTCAAAGTACTATTGATGGGATGGAGGAAGTAGCAAGGAACATTAAAGAAAAAATGCCAAAGACTATAATACTTATCACACCCCATGGACCCGTTTTTAGTGATGCTATAGCTATATCTATTAAAAGCCAGCTTGAAGGAAACATGGCTGGCTTTGGAGCCGAGCAGGTCAAAATAGTAAAGGACAATGATCTAGAGTTAGCTAATAGAATAATTAAGTATGCAAATAAGATGGATATACCATGTGCAATGGTAGACGATGAATTTGCAAAAGAATATAATATATCAACTGAGCTCGATCATGGAACCATGGTGCCACTATACTTTGTGGATAAAGAGTATATACACTATAGACTTATCCACATTACATATGGATTACTTCCAAATGAAGATTTATATAGTTTTGGGAAATCTATTCAAGAAGCAGTTGAAGAAGGAGAAGAAAATGTAGTTGTAATAGCAAGTGGAGACCTATCCCATAAGCTTAAAGAGGATGGACCCTATGGATATAATTCTGCAGGACCGGAGTATGATAATCTAATCATAAACTTAATAGAAAACTTAGAGGTAGAAAAGATAATAGATATAGATAGAAGCCTATGTGAAGAAGCAGGAGAATGTGGGATGAGGTCCATAGACATAATGCTAGGATCTTGTGATGGGTATAAAATATCCTCAGAGGTTATTTCATATGAAGGGCCATTTGGTGTTGGATATGGAGTTGCGAAGCTTGAAATGCAGAATAGAGATAGGGATAGACAACTATTAGATAAACTGTATAAGACGCGAAAAGATAAAATAGCAGAAATAAGAAGAGGAGAAGATGAATACGTTAAACTGGCAAGAGAAAGCCTAGAGCACTATATAAAGAGTGGCAATGTGATTAATACCCCAAAAGAAATATCTGAGGAGCTAATTAATGATAAAAAAGGCGTCTTTGTTTCACTAAAGAAAGATGGTACACTCAGGGGTTGTATTGGCACGATAAAAGCTACAACGGAGAATATAGCTAGAGAAATAATTGAAAACGCAATAAAGGCTGGAACCGAAGATCCTAGATTCTTTCCCGTTGAAGAGGAAGAGCTTGAGTATTTAACTTATTCAGTAGATGTATTAATGAGTCCAGAACCAATTAAATCATTTGACGATTTGGATGTAAATAAATATGGAATCATTGTTAGTCTAAATGAACGTAGAGGACTACTGTTACCAAATCTAGAAGGAGTAGATACGGTAGAAGAACAAGTAAGAATAGCCCTTGGAAAAGCAGGAATAGCAGCTAATGAAGGTTATAATATTCAACGATTTGAGGTAATAAGACATAAATAGTGACTATGGTGTAGGGCTGTGAATTACTAATGGAACTGTGGATAACTTGTGGACAAAAAATGAACGGTTTTAGTGAAATGAAGTATACAACGAGGTTATAGAGGTTATTATTTATCCACAAAGTTATCCAGAGGCTAGTTTATTTTTTTAGCTGAATATGTGGACAAGCAAGATAATTTAAATAGAAAAAAGCAAAATATAATAAATATAGTATATCCCAATATAAAGACATACTATATATAAGTATAAATACTAACAAAGTAATTCAGATAAAATTGTGGAAATCTAGTTAATGTAGTATACAAAGACATTGTTGAAAGTTGTATGTTATTAGCATAGGAATGAGAACCTGTTGGAGGAAAAATTTATGGTGGATAAATTTATTAAAGAAGCTCAGTTTTATGAAAAGCATAGTAATGGAAGAGTGAAGTGTTTCCTCTGTCCCCATGGATGTGAGATATACGAAGGTAAGGTGGGGAAATGTAGAGTTAGAAAAAATTTAGGTGGAAAGCTAGTGACATTAAATTATGGCAAAATAACAGCTAGTGGTTTAGATCCAATAGAAAAAAAGCCATTGTATCATTTTCATCCAGGAAAAAAGATACTTTCCATAGGAAGCTTTGGATGCAATTTGAAGTGCAGTTTTTGCCAGAATTATAGTATCGCTCATGAAATGCCTGAATATATTCAAACTACACATGAGAGGATAGCAGAAATTTCAGAGGAACAAAAAGAAAATATTGGAGTGGCCTATACCTATAATGAACCATCCATATGGTACGAGTTCATATTAGAGACTAGTAAACGTGTAAGGGAACAAGGAAAAAAGAATGTAATTGTATCAAATGGATATATAAACAGAGAGCCTCTATTGAAATTAACTCAATTTATAGATGCGATGAATATCGATTTAAAAGCATTTTCAAATGGATTTTACAATGATATATGTAAGGGGGTGCAAAGTCCAGTTTTAGAAACTATCCAGGCGGCTAAGGAGTATTGCCATGTGGAGATAACAACTCTATTAATCGAAGGACTAAACACAGATAGAGAGGAAATAACAGAACTATGTAAGTGGATTGCTTCTATAGACAAAAACATACCCCTGCATTTATCAAGATATTATCCGAGATATAAAATGAAAATAGCCCCAACTGGAGTTGAGACTATTATTAACCTTCATCAGATAGCGAAAAAATATTTGAATTATGTATATATAGGTAACATAAATGGAATTGATAATAATACATATTGCCCAAGTTGTAATGCATTAATAGTATCAAGAGACTTTGAAGTAAATATAGAAAACTTAAAAGATAGAGCCTGTGGAAATTGCGGTAAGGTAATTGAAATTATTTTCTAGAAAGTTTTTTATGATGCATTTTTGCATTTTCTAACTGGACAAAGTGTCCCTTAAGACCGTTGAACTCTTTAAATAAAGTTTTTTCACATTTTGGACAATATTCATGGTATTTAGATAAAATCAATGCACCACATCGCTTGCACTCAATATTTACAGACTCAGCTTCAATTTCAATAAGCCGACCTTCTTTAACAAATTTTTTTATTATTTGATGATCAACTCCAGTATATTCTGCGACTTCAAAGGCAGTAGCTAAAGGATTTTCTCTTAGATACTCCCTGATCTTATCAAAAATTTTCTCATAAACTTCATAACAGACCTCACAATAATCCCTTATAGTATTATCAGGGATCATTTTATTACACCTCAAACATTCCTTCATAAGTATCACCCGCATTTTTTTATTTGAAATTTATTAAACTTGAAACTTGTTTATCTTTATATGAACTCTAGATACATAGTTTTTATCTTACTAATATTATACAGAAAAAAAGAAGATAAAACAGTAGTTCTAAAGAACTACATATACAAAAACTACAATATATAGTTTGGTGAGTAGAATTAACTACTATATTTACCACAATATATACAATTCTTTACAAAGATTAACATATTTAAGAAGACCGTCAGAAAGATATGTAGAGAAACTATGATATACCTCAGGTTGATAACCCCTAACTTGATGTAACATTGGACAAGTTTTAGGAATATATTAGAAACAAAATTGTTAATGATAATCAATATCAAAAAAAGAGGGGTTGAACTTATGTGTGGTATAACTGGATGGATAAATAATAAAAGGGATATAAGTGATAGGATAAATATTATTGAGAATATGACAAATAGCCTAAGTAATAGGGGACCCGATAGCTCGGGTATATATAAAGCAAAAAATGCCTTATTGGGTCATAGAAGACTTACTATAGTTGATCCTGAGGGTGGTATGCAACCAATGACAAGAAAGATAGAAGATAGGGAATATACTATAGTTTATAATGGAGAATTGTACAATACAGATGAAGTTAGAAATGAACTACAGGAAAAAGGATATAAATTTAGATCATATTCAGATACCGAAGTTCTTTTAATGTCTTATATAGCCTGGGGGGAAAAATGCTTAAATAAAATAAACGGAATATTTGCTTTCTGTATATGGGATGAAAGAAATAGAAAAGCCTTTTTAGCTCGAGATCCCCTTGGGGTGAAGCCTTTATTTTATGTTCAGAAGGAGGACTCATTAATATTTGCCTCAGAAATAAAGACAATATTAAAACATCCCCAGGTAAAACCAATAGTTGACCAAATAGGACTTCTAGAAATATTTGGACTAGGGCCAGCGAGATCATTAGGAAGCGGTGTATTTAAAGAAATTAAAGAAATACCTCCAGCCCATAGGATAGTATATGATTACAGGGGACTAGAAAAGAGGAAGTATTGGGAGCTAGAAGCCAAACCACATCTAGAGGATTTAGATACTACGACAGAGCATGTGAGGGAGCTTGTAGTTGATGCAATCGAAAGGCAGCTAGTATCAGATGTTCCTGTTTGTACTTTTCTATCGGGTGGATTGGATTCAAGCGCAATATCGGTAGTAGCGGCAGAAGCCTTTAAGAGGCAGGGGAAAGAAAACCTAAATACTTTTTCAATTAACTATGAAGATAATGACAAGTATTTTATAGCTAATGAATTTCAGCCAGATTCTGATGAATACTGGGTTGAAAGAGTAGTCGATTATATAGGAAGTAACCACCAGAATATTACTATAAATAATATTGATCTTGCAGATTCTCTGAAAAGAGCAGTTCAAGCTAGGGATTTACCGGGAATGGCAGATATCGACTCTTCACTTTATCTATTTTGTAAAGAAGTAAGAAAAAAAGCTACAGTGGCTCTTTCTGGTGAATGCGCCGATGAAATATTTGGAGGATATCCATGGTACACAAGGGAAGAGGATATAGAAACAAATACATTTCCTTGGTCAAGGTATATAAATGAGAGGAAGAGCATATTAACAAAGGACTTAAAGAATCTACCCCTAGAAGAATACGTGGAGTCAAAATATCATGATACACTTAGCAGAGTTCCAAAGCTTAAGGGTGAATCAATGGCCGATGAAAGAATGAGAGAATTGTTCTATTTAAATATCAAGTGGTTCATGGTAACATTGTTAAATAGAAAAGATCGTATGAGTATGTCAAATAGCCTTGAGGTAAGAGTACCCTATGCTGATTATAGGATTGTTGAATATGCCTATAACATACCTAGGAACTTTAAATTATGTGATGGGAGAGAGAAAGGATTATTAAGAAGAGCATTAAAAGGAATCTTACCTGATGATGTTATTTATAGGAAAAAGAGCCCTTACCCTAAAACCCATCATCCACAATATACTAAAGAAGTTCAAATGAGAATGAGACAAATTCTAGAAGATAAAACGTCTCCGATTTTACAATTGATTGACATAAAAGAAGTGATGAATATTGTAAATACAGGGGGAAAAGCCTTTAAAAAACCTTGGTTTGGGCAATTAATGACAGGACCACAGTTGATAGCTTATCTGATTCAATTAGATATCTGGATGAGAGAGTATGATGTAGTAATAGAGCAATAAGGGCTAACCTTGGATATATAAATATATATAAATATATATATATTTATATACTTATATATGAAGGATTATAGAAACTTTTGAAGAATAATATAATGTTGATGGGGCTGTCTCACAAAACCATCTTTGAGACACCCCAGGAGATTTTTTAGTGACTAGACCATAGATGAAAGGAAGGGCATATATGCTGAAGAACTTGAAAATATCGAAAAAGATGACTGTAAGCTTTGCAACCATAATACTCATTACATGCTTAGTTAGTTTATATGCAATTAATGGTATGAATCAGCTACAAAACTTGACCATTGATATGTATGAACAGCCTTTTACAGTCACAAAGGCTGTGAATGAAGCAGATATAAATATATTAAAGATTATGAATGAGATGAAAAGTGTTAGCACTGTAGAGAAACTGCAGATTCATCATCATGTGAAAAAAATTGAGAAATATGATGAAATAGTACATAAGAAATTTGAAATAATTCAAAACAACTTTACTGGGGACCCTGAAGTTGTAGAAAAGGCATATAATGCATATAAGGAATGGAAGCCAATTAGGGATGAAATTGTTAAGCTCGCTAAGGAAGGTAATCAAATCGAAGCAGTACTTGTAGAAAAGGGTACTGGAACATATCAGGTTGGACTTATAAATAGTTGTATGAATATACTGGTTGAAGATGCAAACGAGTTAGCGGATAATTTTTACAATAGGGCTATGGAAGATAGCAAGCGCTATATTACTAATATCATCATTATATTAGCAGGAGCTTTTATTTTGGCCTTTATAATTGCATATCTTATGACAAAGGGTATAACAAGACCAATGACATATATAACTAAGACGTTGAATAAAATTTTATCTAACGAAGATAATAAAATAGATTTAACTCAAAATATTGATACTAAAACAAAGGATGAAATAGGCGATCTAGGGAATGATGTAAACTGGTTCGTTATGAAGATAAAAGATTTAGTATCAGAGGTCTCAAAAAATTCAAGTATTTTATCACGATCATCTAATGAAATTGCACTTATAATGGAGCAAACTAACCAAGGGATAGAGAATATAGCAAAAGAGATAAATGAAATATCCTGTGGGCTCCAGAGCAATGCCAGTTCTGTAGATGAGTCTGTAAATGGTATTGATGAGATGAATGATAGTGCACAAATCATATCCAATGAATCAGAAAATGCCTTCAATAATAGTAAAAATGTATTAGAGTCTGCTAGACTTGGTGGAGAGAATATAAATGAAGCAGTGACATATATAAATAAGGTGAAAACTTCTTCTGAGAACACTAATAGAATTATAGGAGAGCTGAAAATTTCATCGGAAGAAATCGGAGAAATAGTACACTTTATTACAGCTATAGCAGAACAGACTAATCTTCTTGCTTTGAATGCAGCCATAGAAGCAGCTAGGGCTGGAGAACATGGAAAGGGATTTGCAGTAGTTGCAGAGGAAGTTAGAAAACTGGCAGAGAGCAGTAAGGAATCGACGAATAAGATTAGATTGCTGATTGATGAAATTCAAGATAAGGTAGGAAAAGCAGACTCTACTATGAAGGAAGGACAGTCACTTGTTGACACCACAGTACAAAAAGGTATGGAAGTAAATAAGCAGTTTAAAAATATATTTACATCAATAGAAAATATGACTGAAGAGATAGAAAGAATCTTAAACCTATCTAAAAAGCAAAGAGGAATAACTTCAGTTATGAAAAGTACAATGAATGATATTTCTAAAAATACATCTAGCAATGTTAGTGGAGCACAGCAAATTAATGCTGTTCTTCAGGAGCAAGTAGGTTCCCTAGAAGAAGTTGGAGCAAGTATAGAAGAATTAAACAATATGGCAACCTTGTTAAAGGAACAAACAGATAGATTCAAAATTATATAAATTACTACATACACTCCAATTATTATCTTTGTTCTATGCATATCACCATATTAACCCCGCATATAAATATATATGAGGAGGGCTTAGGTTGAAAAATTCAATACTATGGATCGGGATATGTATAGTTTGCTTAATAATATTGATGGTTATAGAACGGTGGATTTAATATATAGACTATATACATATATGACATAAGACTAATTCAGATAGTTATTAAAAAGAGGATGAGAAGTCATCCTCTTTTTATATTTAAATACCCTAGGAGATTAAATTCTTCAACTATATATCTATATCTATACTTTTAGACTAAATTTTTTTTAATTACATTATTTTTCCGTCTTGACAAATAGAAAAACAGGTAGTAAAATAATACAAGTAGTCAGCCGTTACGGGTTTGAAATAAATAGGAAAAAGAATTTATTTCAAAAAAACAGTTGACATGATGAAGCAAATATGATAATATATATCTTGTCGCTGAAAAAAACAGCGAAACATTCCAGAGTAGCTCAATGGTGGAGCAACCGGCTGTTAACCGGTAGGCTGTGAGTTCGAATCTCACCTCTGGAGCCAATAAGTGCCGGGGTGGCGGAACTGGCAGACGCACAGGACTTAAAATCCTGCGGTCCTTAAAGACCGTACCGGTTCGATTCCGGTCCCCGGCACCATAAAAAAATATATATAATTATCGACGCGGGGTGGAGCAGTTGGTAGCTCGTCGGGCTCATAACCCGGAGGTCGCAGGTTCAAGTCCTGTCCCCGCAACCATTTTGGCCCCTTGGTCAAGCGGTTAAGACACCGCCCTTTCACGGCGGTAACAGGGGTTCGAGTCCCCTAGGGGTCACCAATTTTAGCTTCTAGTTATTAGAAGCTGATTTGGGCGCATAGCTCAGCTGGGAGAGCACCTGCCTTACAAGCAGGGGGTCACAGGTTCAAGTCCTGTTGCGCCCACCATTAATAATTTGCAAAACACGCTTACGGCGTTTTGAAACACAACTTTATGGTCCAGTAGTTCAGTTGGCTAGAACGCTAGCCTGTCACGCTAGAGGTCGAGGGTTCGAGTCCCTTCTGGATCGCCATTTATGCTGGTGTAGCTCAATTGGCAGAGCAGCTGACTTGTAATCAGCAGGTTGCGGGTTCGAGTCCCATCACCAGCTCCATCACAAATATGGAGGGATGCCCGAGTGGCTAAAGGGGGCGGACTGTAAATCCGTTGACTGAGTCTACACTGGTTCGAATCCAGTTCCCTCCACCATTTTGAAAAAAACTTTAATATGCGGGTATGGCGGAATTGGCAGACGCGCTAGACTTAGGATCTAGTGTCTTGTACGTGGGGGTTCAAGTCCCTCTACCCGCACCAATATGCGGTAGTGGCTCAGTGGTAGAGCATCGCCTTGCCAAGGCGAGGGTCGAGGGTTCAAATCCCTTCTACCGCTCCAATTTAATATCTATGCGGGTGTAGCTCAGTGGTAGAGCCCCGGCCTTCCAAGCCGGTTGCGAGGGTTCGATCCCCTTCACCCGCTCCAATGTATGTGTGCCCATAGCTCAGCTGGATAGAGCAACGGCCTTCTAAGCCGTGTGTCCGGGGTTCGAATCCCTGTGGGCACGCCATATATGACCCATTAGCTCAGTCGGTAGAGCACCTGACTTTTAATCAGGGTGTCCCGCGTTCGAGTCGCGGATGGGTCACCAGTTTTAATTATCTGTTAAGATAAATAAAAGGTAAGTACTATTTTGATGATTGATTACGGAGAGGTGTCCGAGTGGTTTAAGGAGCTGGTCTTGAAAACCAGTGACTCCGCAAGGGGCCGTGGGTTCGAATCCCACCTTCTCCGCCAAAATAAGGGCCTTTAGCTCAGTTGGTCAGAGCGTCCGGCTCATAACCGGCAGGTCCGGGGTTCGAATCCCTGAAGGCCCACCATACAATACAATCTATATCTTAATTCGGGGTGTAGCGCAGTTTGGTAGCGCATCTGGTTTGGGACCAGAGGGTCGCGGGTTCAAATCCTGCCACCCCGACCATTATTATGGGCTTATAGCTCAGCTGGTTAGAGCGCACGCCTGATAAGCGTGAGGTCGGTGGTTCAAGTCCACTTAAGCCCACCAAGGTAATATCTTAAAAAAAACTAACATGCCCAGATAGCTCAGTCGGTAGAGCAGGGGACTGAAAATCCCCGTGTCGGTGGTTCGATTCCGCCTCTGGGCACCATGAAATTACTATTTAAGTTTCATTTATAAGATGGTAATGGAGTCGCTGGAAACAGCGGCGAAAAAAATGTCGAAAAAAGTGTTGACAAGATAAAAAAGATTTGCTATAATGGTTCTTGTCGCTAAAACGACAGAAAAAACTTTGGACATTGAAAACTAAACAGTGTAAGGAATTAAACCTTAGTTTGATATAATTCAAGCTAAAGAAGTAATAAACGCCAGATTTTTTTTAAGAGTTTGATCCTGGCTCAGGATGAACGCTGGCGGCGTGCTTAACACATGCAAGTCGAGCGAGAAGGTTATGACTGATTCTTCGGATGAAGGATTAACTGGAAAGCGGCGGACGGGTGAGTAACGCGTGGGTAACCTGCCTTGTACAGAGGGATAGCCACTGGAAACGGTGATTAATACCTCATAAAACTATAGCGTCGCATGGCGCATTAGTCAAAACTCAGGTGGTACAAGATGGACCCGCGTCTGATTAGCTAGTTGGTGGGGTAAAGGCCTACCAAGGCGACGATCAGTAGCCGACCTGAGAGGGTGATCGGCCACACTGGAACTGAGACACGGTCCAGACTCCTACGGGAGGCAGCAGTGGGGAATATTGCACAATGGGCGAAAGCCTGATGCAGCAACGCCGCGTGAGTGAAGAAGGCTTTCGGGTCGTAAAACTCTGTCCTAAGGGAAGAATAATGACGGTACCTTAGGAGGAAGCCCCGGCTAACTACGTGCCAGCAGCCGCGGTAATACGTAGGGGGCAAGCGTTATCCGGAATCACTGGGCGTAAAGGGTGCGTAGGCGGCCAAATAAGCCAGAGGTGAAAGGCTACGGCTCAACCGTAGTAAGCCTTTGGAACTGTATGGCTTGAGTGCAGGAGAGGAGAGTGGAATTCCTAGTGTAGCGGTGAAATGCGTAGATATTAGGAGGAACACCAGTGGCGAAGGCGACTCTCTGGACTGCAACTGACGCTGAGGCACGAAAGCGTGGGGAGCGAACAGGATTAGATACCCTGGTAGTCCACGCCGTAAACGATGAGTGCTAGGTGTCGGGGGTTCACACCCTCGGTGCCGGAGTTAACGCATTAAGCACTCCGCCTGGGGAGTACGGTCGCAAGACTGAAACTCAAAGGAATTGACGGGGACCCGCACAAGTAGCGGAGCATGTGGTTTAATTCGAAGCAACGCGAAGAACCTTACCAGGACTTGACATCCCTGTGACCGGTACTTAATCGTACCTTTCCCTTCGGGGACAGAGGAGACAGGTGGTGCATGGTTGTCGTCAGCTCGTGTCGTGAGATGTTGGGTTAAGTCCCGCAACGAGCGCAACCCTTGTCTTTAGTTGCCAGCAGGTTAAGCTGGGCACTCTAGAGAGACTGCCGGTGACAAACCGGAGGAAGGTGGGGATGACGTCAAATCATCATGCCCCTTATGTTCTGGGCTACACACGTGCTACAATGGCTGGTACAACGGGAAGCGAATGAGTAATCTGGAGCGAATCCCAAAAAGCCAGTCCCAGTTCGGATTGTGGGCTGCAACTCGCCCACATGAAGTTGGAGTTACTAGTAATCGCGGATCAGAATGTCGCGGTGAATGCGTTCCCGGGTCTTGTACACACCGCCCGTCACACCATGGGAGTTGGGGGCACCCGAAGTCAGCTATCTAACTTTTTAAGAGGAAGCTGCCGAAGGTGAAATCAATGACTGGGGTGAAGTCGTAACAAGGTAGCCGTATCGGAAGGTGCGGCTGGATCACCTCCTTTCTAAGGAGAAAACCTTACACTGTTTAGTTTTGAATGTCTAAGGACATTCAATTTAAATATACAACAAAATTATGGGGGCGTAGCTCAGTTGGGAGAGCACCTGCCTTGCAAGCAGGGGGTCAGGAGTTCAAATCTCCTCGTCTCCACCATGAATGTTTGAATGCTATTAAGTTAAAGCACTCAAACATAATTTTGTTCTTTGAAAACTGAACAATGGAGAGAAACAGAATTGCTATAAAAGCAATTTCACTGAGTTAATTTAACTTTTGTAAAAAGGTTTTATTGACTAATATAATGGTCAAGTTATTAAGGGCATAGGGTGAATGCCTTGGCACCAGGAGCCGACGAAGGACGTGGTAAGCTGCGATAAGTCTCGGGTAGCTGCAAGCAAGCTTTGATCCGGGAATTTCCGAATGGGGAAACCCATCTAAGTAAACCTTAGATACCTTCTGCTGAATACATAGGCAGTTGGAGGCAACCAGGGGAACTGAAACATCTAAGTACCCTGAGGAAGAGAAAGAAAAATCGATTCCCTCAGTAGCGGCGAGCGAAAGGGGAAGAGCCCAAACCTAGAGCTACGGCTTTAGGGGTTGTGGATAGAGCCATAAAGAGGAAGGTATTCTAACCGAAGAGGTCTGGAAAGGCCCACCGCAGAAGGTGAAAGTCCTGTAGGTGAAAGAAGAAGATCCTTGGCACTACTCCAGAGTACCACGAGGCACGTGAAACCTTGTGGGAAGCTGGGAGGACCACCTCCCAAGGCTAAATACTACCTGGTGACCGATAGAGGATAGTACCGTGAGGGAAAGGTGAAAAGAACCCCGGGAGGGGAGTGAAATAGAACCTGAAACCCTATGTCTACAAGCAGTGGAAGTTCTTTATATGAACGACCATGTACTTTTTGTAGAACGGGCCAACGAGTTACGGTATGCAGCAAGGTTAAGGACCTTTGGTCTGGAGCCGCAGCGAAAGCGAGTCTTAACTGGGCGAATTTAGTTGCATGCCGTAGACCCGAAACCGGGTGACCTATCCATGGGCAGGATGAAGCGAAAGTAAAATTTCGTGGAGGTCCGAACCGTTTAGCGTTGAAAAGCTATCGGATGACCTGTGGATAGCGGAGAAATTCCAATCGAACTCGGAGATAGCTGGTTCTCCCCGAAATAGCTTTAGGGCTAGCCTCAGATTTAGAGAAACGGAGGTAGAGCACTGAATGGCCTAGGGGGCTTCACCGCCTACCGAAGCCTATCAAACTCCGAATGCCGTATTCTTTTATCTGGGAGTCAGACTGCGGGTGATAAGATTCGTAGTCGAGAGGGAAACAGCCCAGACCATCAGCTAAGGTCCCTAAATACAGATTAAGTGGGAAAGGATGTGGAGCTGCTTAGACAACTAGGATGTTGGCTTAGAAGCAGCCACTCATTTAAAGAGTGCGTAATAGCTCACTAGTCGAGTGGCTCTGCGCCGAAAATTACCGGGGCTCAAATCTGTTACCGAAGCTATGGCTTGCCGTATGGCAGGGGTAGGGGAGCATTGTATATCGGCTGAAGCTGTACCGTAAGGAGCAGTGGACTTTATACAAGAGAGAATGTTGGCATAAGTAGCGAGAGGTAGGTGAGAATCCTACCCGCCGAAAACCTAAGGTTTCCTGAGGAAGGCTCGTCCGCTCAGGGTAAGTCGGGACCTAAGCCGAGGACGAAAGTCGTAGGCGATGGACAACAGGTGAAGATTCCTGTACCACCACTTTATCGTTTGAGGAATGGAGGGACGCAGGAGGATAGGCAAAGCCCACGGTTGGTTGAGTGGGTTCAAGCCCGTAGGGAGCAGAGATAGGCAAATCCGTCTTTGCAATCCTGAAAGGTGATGAGGAGCGAAAAATAAGTAGCGAACTTGCTGATTCCACACTGACAAGAAAAGCTTCTACCGAGATAAAAGGTGCCCGTACCGTAAACCGACACAGGTAGGTGAGGAGAGAATCCTAAGGCGAGCGAGATAACTACTGTTAAGGAACTCGGCAAAATGACCCCGTAACTTAGGGAGAAGGGGTGCCACGTTAGGGTGAATAGCCCGAGGTGGCCGCAGAGAATAGGCCCAAGCGACTGTTTAGCAAAAACACAGGTCTCTGCTAAATCGAAAGATGATGTATAGGGGCTGACGCCTGCCCGGTGCTGGAAGGTTAAGGGAAGTGGTTAGCGTATGCGAAGCTGTGAACCGAAGCCCCAGTAAACGGCGGCCGTAACTATAACGGTCCTAAGGTAGCGAAATTCCTTGTCGGGTAAGTTCCGACCCGCACGAAAGGCGTAACGATTTGGGCACTGTCTCAACAGTAGGCTCGGTGAAATTGTAGTACCGGTAAAGATGCCGGTTACCCGCAGCAGGACGGAAAGACCCCGTGGAGCTTTACTGTAGCTTGGCACTGGATTTTGGTATTGCATGTACAGGATAGGTGGGAGACTTAGAAGCATGGACGCCAGTTTGTGCGGAGTCGTTGTTGGGATACCACTCTTGTAATACTGAAGTTCTAACCAGAGACCGTGATCCGGTCTTGGGACACTGTCAGGTGGGCAGTTTGACTGGGGCGGTCGCCTCCCAAAAAGTAACGGAGGCGCCCAAAGGTTCCCTCAGCGCGGTTGGAAATCGCGCGAAGAGTGCAAAGGCAGAAGGGAGCTTGATTGCGAGACATACAGGTCGAGCAAGGACGAAAGTCGGGCTTAGTGATCCGGTGGTTCCGAGTGGAAGGGCCATCGCTCAACGGATAAAAGCTACCCCGGGGATAACAGGCTTATCTCCCCCAAGAGTCCACATCGACGGGGAGGTTTGGCACCTCGATGTCGGCTCGTCTCATCCTGGGGCTGTAGTAGGTCCCAAGGGTTGGGCTGTTCGCCCATTAAAGAGGCACGCGAGCTGGGTTCAGAACGTCGTGAGACAGTTCGGTCCCTATCCGCTGTGGGCGCAGGAAATTTGAGAGGAGCTGTCCTTAGTACGAGAGGACCGGGATGGACGTACCTCTGGTGCATCAGTTGTTCCGCCAGGAGCACCGCTGAGTAGCTATGTACGGAAGGGATAAGCGCTGAAGGCATCTAAGCGCGAAGCCCACCTTAAGATAAGATTTCCCATCCATTTATGGATTAAGACCCCAGAAAGACTATCTGGTTGATAGGCCTAAGGTGTAAGGGCAGTAATGTCTTTAGCTGATAGGTACTAATAGGTCGAGGACTTGACCATACTTTCCATTGTTCAGTTTTGAGAGAATAAAATCTTTTATTATCTCTAACTTAAAATTAAATTAATGATATTTATTCGCTTAAAAGCGAAAAATCTGGTGACAATAGCGAAGAGGATACACCTGTTCCCATATCGAACACAGAAGTTAAGCTCTTCAGCGCTGATGGTACTTGGCGGGCAGCCGCCTGGGAGAGTAAGTCGTTGCCAGTTTGTAATTAAAATCAGAAGAAAAAATTCTTCTGATTTTTTTATTTTTTGAAAAAAATATAAACGAAAACTTAAAAGACAATTTTTATGTTATTTAAATAACGTAAGAATTGTCTTATTCTATATATTTGAGCAAATTTCTAGGCTGATAAGGAAGACTTTATTAGGAAAATAAATTTTGTATAAAAATCAACAAAAAAAGTTGGAATATTTTCGTTTTTTTGCATATATATAGAGAAGTGAAAAATTTTAGAAATAGGATGAAACTTAATATATGGCAAATTCTTTAAAAATATGAGAACAGAGAAATGAATTAAGATTCTAAAACATTAAGATAAAAGGAGGCGCTTAAATCATGAAGGAAAAAATCATTGACTATTTGTCAGTGAGCTCTTTTGATATACATATATTTCATCAAGGAAACCACTGTAAAAGCTATAATTTTTTAGGTGCACACTTAATAGAGCATAAGGGTTTAAAGGGTGTGAGCTTTACCTTATGGGCACCTAATGCAAAGCAAGTAAATATTGTCGGTGATTTTAATAGTTGGATTGGTATAGACTATCCTATGAAAAAAGTAAGTGATTCGGGAATATGGAATATATTCATTTCTGATTTAGCAAAGGAGGAGCTATATAAATATGAGATTCATACTGAAGATGGCGATATCCTTTTAAAAGCGGACCCATACGCATATTATTCAGAAGTTAGACCGAATACTGCTTCTAGAGTGTTTTCACTAGATGAATATAAGTGGAACGATGATGAATGGATGCAAGAAAAGAAATCTATATACGAAGGACCAATTAATATATATGAATTACATTTGGGGTCCTGGAAAAGGAAAGAGAATGGAGACTTCTACAATTATAGGGAAATTGCAGATGAAGTTATCGGATATATTGTTGAAATGGGATATACCCATATAGAGATATTACCCATTACCGAACATCCCTTTGATGGATCATGGGGCTATCAAACAACGGGATACTACTCTGTTACAAGTAGATATGGTACTCCACATGATTTTATGCATTTTGTAGATAGATGCCATCAAAATCAAATAGGTGTAATTTTAGATTGGGTGCCAGGTCACTTTTGTAAGGATAGCCATGGACTATATAAATTTGATGGAGCTCCCCTTTATGAATACGATTCTCCAGAAATGGCAGAAAATCATGAATGGGGGACGGCAGTATTTGATTATGGAAAGAATGAGGTAGTGAGCTTTTTAATATCTAATGCTATATTTTGGCTTGATATCTGTCATATAGATGGATTAAGAGTAGACGCAGTATCCTATATGCTCTATTTAGACTATGGAAGAAAGGATAACTATTGGCAGCCAAACAAGTTTGGAGGAAGAGAGAATATTGAAGCAATAGAATTTTTAAAAAAATTGAATGAAGTAGTATTTAGTAATTTCCCTAATGTACTTATGATAGCAGAAGAAGCAACTGCATGGCCTCTTGTAACCACTCCTACTTATCTAGATGGCCTAGGGTTCAATTTTAAGTGGAATATGGGATGGATGAATGACATGTTAAGGTATATGGAAATGGACCATATTTACAGGAAGTGGCACCATGATTTAATAACATTTTCATTTACATATGCATTTTCAGAAAACTATATATTACCACTATCTCACGATGAGGTAGTCCATGGGAAAAAATCCCTAATAGATAAAATGCCAGGAAATTATTGGGAGAAATTTGCTAATTTGAGAACTTTCTATTCATATATGATTGCACATCCTGGTAAAAAGCTTTTATTCATGGGCGGTGAATTTGGGCAGTTCATAGAATGGGATTACAAAAAAAGTTTGGAATGGATGATGTTAGACTTTGATATGCATAAGAAGATGCAAAATTTCATTAAAGAATTGAATAGATTTTATAGGGAAGAAAAATCACTATATCAACTTGACAATGACCATAGTGGTTTTTCGTGGATAGATCATAACAATCATGAAGAAAGTGTAATTGCATTTATGAGAATGGGAAAAGAGAAAGAAGATTTTATAATAAGTATATGTAATTTTACACCTGTGCCTCGAGATAATTACAAAATAGGAGTTCCCTATCCAGGTGAATATGAAGAGGTTTTCAATAGTGATTTAGAAGAATTTGGCGGAGCTGGAATCAAAAATAGGGAATCTATAAAATCAGATAAAGTTAATTGGCATGGTAGGCCTTATTCTATTGACATTCAAATTCCGCCACTAGGAGTATTATTTATCAAAAAGAGGAAAAGTAATATCTAATCCTTATGGGGTTAGATTATTTTATTCAAAAAACTATAAACAAACATCTAAAGGGGGATCAACCTATGAGAAATCACAAAAAAGAGATCGTTGCTATGCTATTAGCAGGAGGGCAAGGATCAAGGTTAAAAAAATTAACTAGAAAATTAGCAAAACCCGCTGTACCTTTTGGAGGAAAATACAGAATAATAGATTTTACCTTAAGTAATTGCTCAAATTCAGATATTGATACTGTGGGAGTTTTAACTCAGTATCAACCGCAAGTATTAAACTCTCATATAGGAATCGGGAGTGCATGGGATTTGGATAGAAAGGATGGAGGAGTTACAATTTTACAACCCTACGTTGGACCAAAGGGTGGTAGATGGTATAAGGGTACTGCAAATGCAATATATGAAAATATGGATTTTATAGATAAGTATGATGCCGAGTATGTTTTGATCTTGTCCGGTGACCACATTTATAAAATGGATTACTCCTTATTACTTGAACGCCATAAAGAAAAATCAGCCGATGCTACAATTGCAGTCATAGAAGTTCCCTTTGATGAGGCCCATAGGTTTGGAATAATGAATATAGATGAAGATGAAAGAATATATGAATTTGATGAAAAGCCTGAAAATCCAAAGAGTAATCTGGCTTCAATGGGGGTCTACATATTTAATTGGAAGGCGCTTAAACAATATCTAATTGAGGATGAAGAGGATGAGAATTCTAGCAATGACTTTGGAAAAAATATCATTCCAAAGATGGTGGATAACGGATTAAATATATATGCATATGTATTTGACGGCTATTGGAAGGATGTAGGAACCGTTGAAAGTCTGTGGGAAGCTAATATGGACCTATTAAAGGAAAGTAATGAGCTAAACCTATATGACCGTAATTGGAAGATATATTCAAATGATCCAAATAGTCCACCACATTATATCAGTAATACTGGTAGTGTTAAATCCTCCCTACTAAATGAGGGATGTATTGTACACGGTGAAGTTGAAAATTCTGTATTATTTCCCGGAGTTTATGTGGGGAAGAATTCGAAGGTAATTGACTCTATAGTCATGCCTAATGCGAGGATCGAAGACAATGTATTAGTAAATAAGGCCATAGTTATGAGTGAGGTAGTAGTAGAACAGGAAAGTGAAATATTAAGTGGGAATGAAGAAGAAATAGTTGTGATAAATGAATGAAGAAAGAAACCGTTAAAATCACAAAGGGGGATAAAATATGAAGGATCTTATGGGAATAATTAATCTTAGTGAGAGTGAAGAGGCAATAAAGGAACTTACCTACAATAGACCGATTGCTACAATACCTATTGCGGGAAGAAATAGAGTCATAGACTTTACCTTGTCTAATATGGTTAATGCAGGTATACACAATGTAGCAATATTTACACAGGGGAAAAGCCGTTCTTTGATGGATCATATAGAAACAGGTAAGGACTGGGATTTAGATAGAAAAATAGATGGATTATTTGTACTCAATCCAGTAATAAATTTGCACAATTTAAGCTTTCGTAATGGTGATATAGAAAACTTTAAGAATCATATGGACTACATAGAGCATAGTAAACAGGATTATGTTCTCTTAGCAAGGAGTTATATGGTATGCAATGTCAATTATGCTGATGTTTTTAAGTATCACAAGGAAACTGGAGCAGACATTACGATTATGTATAAGAAGATGGAAAATAATTATCAAAAGTTTTTAAATTGCGATACCCTAAACTTAGATGAAAATGATAGGGTTTTAAACCTAGGAAGGAATACTGGAAGCACAAGATTCTACAATATGTCTATGGAAACATATATCATGAAGAAGGAATTGCTATTAGAGATAATTAACGATAGCATAGCCACTGGGAGTAGTCAATATTTAAAGCAAGCAATACTTCAAAGTATCAGTAAATTAAATGTAAATGCCTATCCCTTCGATGGATATTTGTCCTGTGTTAATTCTATACAGAACTACTACAAAACCAATATGGAATTGCTAGATATAGAGGTTTCAAGAGAACTATTTCATGAGAATGGTTTAATTTATACAAAGGTTAAAAATGAACCTCCAACAAAGTATGCACATGGAGCAAGGGTTACAAACTCCCTTGTAGCAAATGGATGCATTATCGAAGGTATCGTTGAAAATAGTGTTATTGGGAGGGGCGTAAAAGTTGAGAAGGGTGCTGTTATTAAAGACAGTATAATTATGCGTAAAAGTACTATTGAATCAGGCGCCTATCTAAAGGATGTAATACTCGATAAATATGTTCACATAACCAAGGGTAAGGTTCTTAGTGGAGATAAAAAGAGCCCCTTTGTAGTAAAGAAAAATATGAAATTATAGAACCTTGGAGGGATAAAAATGCGAAAAATACTATATGCTACCTTTGAAACAGTTCCATTTATAAAGAGTGGGGGACTTGCGGATGTAGCATTTTCTTTACCAAAGGAACTAAGGCACTTAGGAACAGATGTTAGGGTAGTGCTTCCTAAATATTCACAAATTCCGGAGAGATTTAGGAAAAAAATGACCTTTTTAAAAAGCTTTGAAGTTAAGATTGGCTGGAGAAATCAGTACTGCGGTATAGAATATCTAGAATATGATGGGATACCATTTTATTTCATAGATAACGAGTATTATTTCAAAAGAGATTGTGGATATAATGCACATTATGATGATGGAGAAAGATATTCTTTCTTTTGTCGAGCTGTCCTAGAGATGATAGCCAATCTAGACTTTAAACCAGATATTATACATTGTAATGATTGGCATACGGGAATGATAAGTCCGTTGTTGAAGGGACAATATAGAAATAAGTCTCAGTATTCTAAGATAAAAACTATCTTTACTATACATAATTTAAAATATCAAGGAGTATTCCCAAGAGAAATATTAGGAGAGTTATTAGACCTTGATATGGAATATTTTCATTCAGATGCTCTTGAATTCTTTGGTGGGATTAGCTTTCTAAAAGGTGGAATAAAATACTCCGATATAGTTACTACCGTTAGCCAGACCTACGCAGATGAAATACAATATAAATATTTTGGGGAAAATCTCGATGGACTCATAAGAACCAGAAAAAGTGATTTGTATGGAATTGTAAATGGGATAGATTATGATTTATATAATCCTGACAAGGATAAACACATTTTTCTAGAGTACAATAGCGATTCTTTGCAAAAAAAATTAGAAAATAAAGTTGGGCTTCAAAGGATTTTAAATCTTCCTGAGCGAAAAGATGTCCCCTTAATAGGAATGGTTACTAGGTTGGCCCACATGAAGGGACTAGACTTAGTATTACATATACTAGATGAATTGCTTGAGGAAGATATACAAATGGTCGTTCTAGGGACTGGAGAACCCTATTTTGAATCTAAACTAAAGGAATATCAAGATAGATATCCAGGAAAAGTTTCAACTCAAATTCTATTTGACGAATCCCTAGCCCATAAAATTTACGCAGCATCTGACATGTTTGTTATGCCTTCTAAATTTGAACCTTGTGGACTAAGTCAACTAATTGCCCTTAGATATGGAGCCATTCCCATTGTAAGGGAAACTGGAGGCTTAAAGGATACCGTTACATCCTATAATAAATATACAGGTGAGGGCAATGGATTTAGCTTCGCTAATTATAATGCCCATGAAATGCTATATACAATCAAAAGGGCACTTAGTTTTTATAAAGATAAAGAGCGATGGAATGGAATAGTATCTAATGCTATGAAGGGTGATTACAGTTGGAGAAAATCAGCTGAGATTTATAAAGTGTTATATGAGAAATTAGACTCATGATGCTTTACTAAGAAGGGGGTTGATTTTATGAAGCTAACCAAGGAGAAGTTTAAAACGGATTTTATAAAGAAGTTAGAATCTGAAAGGGCAAATAGGATTGAAGAAGCTTCTGACTGGGATAAGTATTATGCCTTAGCTAGTTTAATAAGAGACTATATATACGAAAACTGGGTGGAAACAAATAAAAAATATGTAAAGGACAAGGAAAAACAAGTTTACTATTTTTCTATGGAATTCCTAATAGGTAAACTGCTCATAAGCAATCTCATAAACCTAGGAATAAAGGAAATTTGTGAAGAGGGACTGAGAGAGCTAGGCATAGACCTAGGTAAAATTGAAGAAGTCGAAAAGGATCCAGGTCTGGGAAATGGAGGACTGGGAAGACTAGCAGCTTGCTTTCTAGATTCAATGGCTTCTATCGATATACCCGGGCATGGATGTGGAATAAGGTATAAATACGGTCTTTTTGAACAGAAAATAATCGATGGATATCAGGTAGAATTTCCAGATAAGTGGCTCCAAAATGAGATTTTGTGGGAAATTAGGAGAAGTAGTAAAGCTGTAGAAGTAAAATTTGGTGGAGAAATAAGGGTATTAAAGGAAAATGACAGCCTAAAATTTATCCATGAAAACTATGAGTCGATACTTGCAGTTCCATATGATACACCTATAGTTGGATATAAAAATAATACTGTAAATACCTTAAGATTATGGAGTGCAGAGCTTCAAAAGCAAGAATTTGATTACAGCACATTTAGCAGAGGAGAGTACTTAAAGGCATTTGAAAAAAAACACTCCATTGAATCTATTTCTCAAGTTTTATATCCCAATGATTCCTTTGATGAAGGTAGGATATTAAGACTTAAGCAAGAGTATTTTCTAGTTTCTGCCGGAATACAAAGTATAATTAGAACATTTAAAAAGCTTGGGAAATCAATAGAAGACTTGGATGAATATGTTGCAATTCATATTAATGATACCCATCCTGCACTTGCAATACCGGAACTGATGAGAATATTGATGGATGAAGAATGCCTTGGATGGGATAAGGCATGGAGGATAACTACTGGTACAATATCCTATACAAACCACACTATTATGGCAGAAGCATCAGAAAAATGGAATATAGATATGTTTAAAGCCCTACTTCCACGTATATTTATGATAATAAATGAAATAAATGAAAGATTTTGTAAAGGATTATGGGATACAAAATATACTGGGGAGCTTAAAAGTATAGAGCGGATGGCAATCATTGCAAATGGACAAATAAAGATGGCTCACTTAGCAATAGTAGGAAGCCATAGTGTAAATGGGGTAGCGAAACTACACACTGAGATATTAAAAAAACAAGAGTTTAGAGACTTTTATAGTATATATCCAAAGAAGTTTAATAATAAGACCAATGGAATTACCCATAGAAGATGGCTTCTAAAATGTAATCCTGAATTGGCGAATCTAATTAGCGAATCTATTGGAGAAACATGGATAAAAAACCCAACAAGATTAAGACGATTACTGAAGCTTAGAGAGGATGTTTCATTTAGAGAGGACATATATAAAATAAAACAAAATAATAAGTATAAGCTTACAAATATGATTAGGGAAAAAAGTATGATAAATGTAGACCCTAATTCAATATTTAGTATTCAAGCAAAACGAATCCATGAATATAAAAGACAAAAATTAAATGTTTTACATATTATGTATTTATATAATAAACTTATTGAAAATCCAGATCTCGATATAGTTCCAAGGACATTTATATTTGCAGGAAAGGCTGCACCTGGATACTATATAGCCAAACAGACAATAAAACTAATTAATAGTTTAGCTGACAAAGTAAATAATGATAAGAGAATCAAAGATAAATTGAAGGTTGTATTCATGGAAAACTATGGAGTAGCTTTGGCGGAATATATAATACCAGCAGCAAACGTAAGTGAGCAATTATCAACTACAACAAAAGAGGCGTCAGGGACTGGTAATATGAAATTTATGATGAATGGAGCAGTTACTGTAGCAACCCTTGACGGTGCCAATGTTGAAATAAAAAATGCTGTTGGTGATGAAAATATAGTAATCTTTGGCCTAAAAGAAAGAGAAATATTTGAATTATATAGTAGTGGAACATATAATTCCATAGATTTATATAATAAAGATATAAGGCTTAAGACAGTACTTGATCAGTTGTTAAATGAATTTTTTCCCGTAAGGTATGAAGAATTTTTAATCATATATGATTCACTTCTTAAACATAATGATGAATACTTTGTCCTAAAGGACTTTGATTCCTATGTGAAGGCACACGAAAAAATAGATAGACTATATAGGAACAAATCGAAATGGGCTGAGATGTCTATTGTTAATATTGGCTGCTCAGGAATATTTTCCAGTGATAGAACAATACATGAATATACTTCAGAAATATGGGATATGAGTTTATTTCCTGATCTAAGGAAAAAATAATTTTGTTAAGCTTTTAAGGAGTGCAGTAAGAATTGGGTAATGATTTGAATGAATGGAAGGAACTTTTCTATAATGGCCAAGATTTAGGAGCAAATTACAACAAGGAATATACAGTATTTAAAGTATGGGCACCTACTAGAGAAGATATAAAGGTTGTAATTTATGATGATTATAAAGACAGTTGTGGGAAAATATTTCCTATGATTAAGGGCGATAAAGGCGTATGGGAGCTAAAACTAGAAGGGGATTACAAAAATAAATATTACAACTACATCGTAATAGTAGATGGAATGGAAGTCGAAACACCGGACCCCTATACAAAGGCTGCGACTGCAAATGGAGTAAAGGGAATGGTTGTAGATTTGAGCACAACTAATCCTAAAGGATGGGAAAGTCATCAAAAGCCTATAATCATTAAGGCGAGCGAGGCCGTCATTTATGAAATGCATGTAAAGGATTTTTCAATTGATGAGGATTCCGGCATGAAAAATAAAGGGAAATACTTAGCATTTACAGAGAAGGGGTCTAAGTCAAAATGTGGAATATCAACTGGACTAGATCACCTAAAGAATCTAGGGATTACCCATATTCATCTATTACCGGTTTTCGATTTTGCCAGTGTAGATGAAACAGATGAAGTTCAGTACAATTGGGGATATGATCCATACTTATATAATGTACCAGAAGGATCATATTCTACAAATCCATATGATGGGTCAATTAGAATTAAAGAATTTAAAGAGATGATAAAAGCATTACACGAAAATGGTTTGAGTGTAATTATGGATGTTGTATATAATCACACCTTTAGTATGAGGAAGAATCCCTTTGAAATATTGGAACCTAAATACTATTATCGAACAGATACAAATGGAAGATATACAAATGGTTCCGGGTGTGGAAACGAAACTGCATCTGAAAGATCTATGATGAGGAAATTTATAGTTGACTCAGTAAAGTTTTGGGCCACAGAATACAAAATAGATGGATTTCGATTCGATCTAATAGCTCTTCATGATATAGAGACAATAAAGGAAGTATTGAGGGAACTCAAGAAAATTAATCCGAGAATTTTAGTCTATGGAGAACCATGGACTGGAGGAGATACACCACTTCCCTACGATATGCAGTTTAGAAAGGGAAAACAAAGAGGAATGGACATATCTGTATTCAATGACGACTTCAGAAATTCTTTAAAGGGAGACAATGATGGAACCTATACAGGATTTGTGAATGGAAGATGGGGACTAGAGTGGGAGATTAAAAAAGGTATTGTTGGAAGTATACAATATGGTATGGGATTGTACGGATTTGCCGAACATCCTATAGAGACTATAAATTATGTAAGCTCACA
Organism: Wukongibacter baidiensis; assembly: GCF_050888315.1. Taxonomy (NCBI): domain Bacteria; kingdom Bacillati; phylum Bacillota; class Clostridia; order Peptostreptococcales; family Caminicellaceae; genus Wukongibacter; species Wukongibacter baidiensis. Next base: position 2,820,672 of record NZ_CP138202.1, on the reverse strand, counting down.
CGACAACTTAACCCTATTTGACAAAATTGAAAAAAGCAACTCAGAAGCCACAGATAAAGAACGAGAAAGAATGAATAGATTAGCACTGTCTATTATACTTACTTCTCAGGGTATACCATTTATTCAAGGAGGAACAGAATTTTTAAGGACGAAAAAAGGTAACCATAATAGTTATAATGCAGGTGACGAAATAAATAAGATATGTTGGAGTAGAAAGCATAAATATAATAAGACCTTTGAATATATAAAGGGATTAATTGCTATTAGAAAAGGCCAGAGGGTTATGACTCTAGATAAAGCTGAGGATGTAAGGAATAGTATACAATTTCTAGGTTCTCCTGAAAATAGTGTTGCATATCTTTTAAATTCTCCATATGAAGAAGACCATGATCATATATTAATTATTCATAATGCTAATAGAAACGATGTTAAAGTAGGTCTACCTTTAAAGGGAGAGTGGAAGGTAATTGCTAATGAATTTGAAGCAAACCATAAAGGAGTAACACATGGAATCAAGGTCTTTAGAAACGAAGTGAGTGTTCCATCTATATCAACTTATATATTGTATAAAAATATAACTTAACCCGGATTATCCATGAAAAATTCAAAATTCTGCTACGTCCTTTTGATTCTAAGCCCTCCATCAAATTCTCGACGTACCGTTTGGGTATGCCTTCAAACTTGATGAAAGTCTTAGAATTCAAAACTACTTGCACCCTTTCAAACTTTTAATGAATAATCCGGGCTTAATTAAATTCCCATGTACATATTTTATTTTGTACATGGGAATTTTTAAGTTTTACTATTTTTTTATGTTATTTACTTTTTTAACCCAATAATCATTTTTACTAATACCGCAAAAACTGCATCTATGTACGCCATTTTTTTTATCCCTTATAAATACAGCTTTTTGCCTACAATAAGGACAATAAAGCTCTCCAGGTTTTAAATCAAAGCCTTCAGGTATTTCCTTATCCTTAACTTCCTTGGGTTTTTCCATGATAGAAAAGATAGATAATTGATCGCTAATTAGTATCACCCTCCATTAAGGTTATTAACTCTAAAAACCTTTGTTCTATACATATATCATTATAACCTAAACCTGTGAAAGTGTATAGATTATTAAGAAATTTCAATCCAGACCGACCAGAGAAGCCTATATTTATCAAAAAATTCAAGTTGAAAAATACTATATATTCTAGTAAGCTTTTATATAGAATGCATTTATGAATGTAAGACACTTGTTCTTTAAGGAGGAAAAAATATGGATAGTAATATACTAGTAGAAAAGCTAATTGTTCATATATTAGATGGAGCAGTTGGATCACCGGTTTTATCAGATTTTAATTATGAAATGGATTCTGATATGTATGAATATATAGAAAAGCATATTTTTAGAATATTTAAAGATATAGATCTAAAAAAGGTATATTTCACAGATGATGAAAACCTGTTTAACAAAGATTGTTTAAAGCTTAAGCATGGTCAAGAGGATTTTATTCCAGTAACTAAAAATATTGCTTCTACAATTTACGAATTTATGAATAAAAACCCTGAGATTCCTTCAGCAGATTTGATATGTACCCTATTTAAAAAAGACAACTCAAAATATCTTGGTATCCTAAAACTAAACTACAAAGAGTCATATATACACTACATAGATGAGAGTGAAGATGGGAGGGAAGTTAGGATAGTTAAGCAAAAAACAGCACTTCCATTAGCTACGCAAAAAATTGATGAGTGTATACTTGTAGATATGGATGATCTTTCAATACTATTGAAGGAGAAGAAATATGAAATAGATGGTGAAAAACAGTTCTATCTATCAAAGGATATACTTGAATCAACGGAAGCATTATCCGATAAAGAGAAGATAGATATTATAAATAAAGCATCTAAAAAAGTAGTAAAAAAATATTGTAATGATGATGTAACAAAGATGGCTGAGATAAAGAATGCAATTGCTGAAAGCTTTGAAGACTCTATGACGATTAATATTGAAGAAGTAGGGGATAAAGTCTTTAAGGGAAATACAGAAATGCAGCAGATATATAACGAAGAGATAGAAAAAAGAGGATTAAAGGAAAAAAACCTCTCTGTAACTGAAAATGTAGAGAAAAAAGTTATGAGAAAACAGCGTTTAGTAACCAGTGATGGAATCGAAATTAAGCTACCAGCATCATTTCTATCTAGGAAGGATAAGGTAGAATTTATGTCAAATATGGATGGAACGATTTCAATCATGTTAAAAAATATTAGTGAGATTGAGGATAAATAGCCGCTAGGAAAATAAAACGGTTTGATGACCTAGAGTTTTTATGACATATAGTGAAAGCTAACTTTCAGAATATTTATAAAAGACTTTGTTCTTTGTAGTCCCCAAAATTTCTCTTAGATTCGTATTCTTTATAGTAAGACAATTTTGGGGCAGGTGGTTTAAATGGAACGAGGGATATGCAAAGCATGTCAAAGATTTTTTATTAAGATTGAAAAGTATCAAGAACTATGTCTTATATGCTATGAAAAGGATATAGAAGATTATGGAGTAGTCAAAGAATATTTGTTTAAAAATAGTAGGGCTACTATGATGGAGGTATACTTTGATACAAATATATCGATGAGGACTTTAAAAAGATATATAGCAGAGGGACGAATAGATATTATTGAAAAATAGAAAATATGTTTGTGAGACGCCTAGATGATAATTTTAAACATTTAGGTGTTTTATAATTTTACCAAAGATAGACTGTGTTGAGTTGATGTTAGATTTTATGTTCTTATTATATTGGACACCATTAGAGACTTGTTGTTATAATATGGATAACAAAATACAATACGAGAGGCAAACCTATGAATAATGCAAGGGAAAAAAAGATATCTATTCGTAACCTAGTTGAGTTTATTTTACGTGAGGGAGACATCAGTAGTGGAGGATTTACAAGCTATGATAGAGCTTTAGAAGGAGCAAAGGCCCATAGAAAAATCCAAAAATCCTATGATGATGGATATGAATCAGAGGTTACATTAAAATATACGGTTGACTATGAAGGAGACACTTTAACTGTACAAGGTAGAGCCGATGGAATCCTTTTTGAAAACGAAAAAGTGATCATCGATGAGATAAAGACCGTCGTAATAGACTTAGAAAAAATCGATGAGGAATTTAATGAATTACATTGGGCACAGGCTAAATGCTACGGATATATTTATGGACATGAAAAGGACTTAGAAGAAATAGACATACAATTAACCTATTATAATATAGAGACTGAAGAGATGAAGAAGCTTAGAAGAACCTTTTCAATAGATGTATTAGAACAATTTTTTAGTAAGTTAGTAGAAGAATATTTTAAGTGGATAGCCATAACTAAGGAATGGGATATAGAGAGAAATAAATCCATAGTAAAACTAGATTTTCCCTTTAGTTCCTATCGAAAAGGTCAAAGGAATTTGGCCGTTGCCACCTATAAAACTATAAAAGATGATAAAAAATTATATGTACAAGCGCCAACGGGAATTGGAAAAACCATATCAACATTATTTCCGACTATTAAGGCAATGGGAGAAGGACTTACATCTAAGATATTCTATCTAACGGCAAAGACTATTACGCGGACAGTAGCTGAAGAGGCCTTTGTAAAGATGAGGGAAAAGGGACTAAAGATGAAAACAATCACTTTGACGGCTAAGGATAAAATATGTTTTCAAGAGGAGAGAAAGTGTGATCCAGAAGAATGCCCCTATGCTGCAGGCCATTTTGATAGAGTCAATGAAGCACTTATGGATATAATCTGCCATGAAGAAAATTTCACAAGGCAAACTATTGAAAAATACTCAGAAAAGCATAAGGTATGTCCATTTGAGTTTGCTTTAGACTTATCATTGTGGTCGGACTGTATAATATGTGATTATAACTATGTTTTTGACCCTAGAGTGTATCTTAAGCGTTTTTTTTCTCAGAAGGGTGATTATGTTTTTTTAGTTGATGAGGCACACAATTTAGTTGATAGAGCCAGAACAATGTTTTCAGCTCAGCTCTATAAAAGACAATTTTTAGAATTAAAAAGAACAATGAAGGAGAAGAGTCCTGGTATAGCAAAATCACTTAATAAATTAAACTCATTTATGATTGACATGAAAAAGCTATGTAATGAAGGTAAAAGTCATATTCAGAAGGAATATCCAATTATACTAGATGAATTATTAGAAAATCTTATAAATCAATGCGAATTCTACTTTGCCTCCAACAGGACAGAAGAAATAGATGAAAAATTATCTGAACTGTATTTCGATGCATTGTCATTTCTAAAAATAGGTGAGCTATACGATGAAAGATACATAACATATATTGAAAAGGAAAATAAAGATACAAAGATTAAGATCTTTTGCTTAGATCCTTCTGAATTGATAAAGAAAGCAATAAAGAGAGGGAAAAGTGGCATATTTTTTTCAGCTACACTAGCTCCGCTTAAATATTTTAAAGAAATTTTAGGTGGAGAGGATGAAGATCATATGCTGGTATTGCCATCACCATTTTCAAAAGAGCAATTTTCTCTTTTGATAACCAAGAATATTTCTACGCGTTTAAGGGATAGGGAAAATAGTTATAGCCAAATCGTTAAGTATGTAGAAGCTGCAATTAAAGAGAAACCTGGAAACTATCTTGTGTTCTTTCCATCATACGCATATTTACAAAGAGTTCATGAAGAATTTCAAGAAAACAATCCAGAAATCTTGACCTTAGTGCAAAACCCATTGATGACTGAACAGGAGCGAGAGGCCTTTCTTGATGAGTTTAAACCCAATCCTTCAAAAAGCCTGTTGGGATTTGCTGTGCTAGGAGGACTTTTTTCTGAAGGTATAGATTTTACGGAGGATCGTTTGTCTGGAGCTATCATTATAGGAGTAGGATTGCCTCAAATTTCCCTTGAAAATAATATAATAAAAGGTTATTTCGATAATAAAAATAGCTATGGATATGAATATGCATATACCTATCCTGGGATGAATAAAGTTCTTCAGGCTGCAGGACGAGTGATAAGAACAAAAAATGATAAAGGTACTATTTTGCTCATAGATGATCGTTTTACCTACTATTCCTATAGAAGAATTTTTCCAAGAGAGTGGAGTCATTCTGTTCAAGTTTACAACTCTAAGCAGGTAGAAACAAAGCTGAGATCGTTTTGGAACAAATAAATATGATATAATAGCACTAAGAAATTTGTCTGATTCCATATAATGGACTGTTGTAGATTATTAAATTTTTAGGGGAGAAAAAATATGACCATGTTTGATAAAGTTTTGCCCCAAGGTAAATCTAAGAAGTTTTTAAGAGAAAAAGAAGTTAGCCTAAAGCTTACCCAAAGGATTGCTAATACAGGCATTTGGGAATGGGATTGTACGAAGGATGACTTCTATTTTGCCGATGAAACTTGCCAAATATGTGGAATCAGTAAGGATGTAACGGATATTGACTTACAGCATTTCATAGATAACTTTATTTGTAATGAGTATAAAAATGTCGTAAGAGATGCTTTAAAAGAAGCGTTAAAATATGGAGGAATAGAAAAAATAGAATATAAAATATTGAATTCAAATAAAGAAGAAAAATGGGTTCGAACAAACTGTGAAGTGCTTTACGATGAGAGCGGTGAACCAAATAAAGTAATCGGAACTATTCAAGATATAAATGAATGGAAGGAAACAGAGACATCTATTAGAGAGAATCTTGAAGCCCTTCAACGTGTTATAGATACACTTCCAAATCCAATATTTTGTAAGGATTTAAATGGTGTATACAGACATTGCAATGTTGCATTTTGTGAATATTTAGGACTAGAGTACCAAGAAGTTATTGGAAGAAGTGTCTATGATTTATGTCCAAAGGAACTTGCTGATATTTATCATAAATTTGATAGCGAGTTAATTGTAAATAGAGGAAAACAAACCTATGAGTCAAAGATTAGACATAAGGATAAAACGTTGCATGATGTTATTTTTAATAAGGCAGTTATAACGGATTTGCAAAACGAACCGATGGGTTTAGTAGGTATTGCAACTGATATCACCGATAGGAAAATAGCTGAAAAAAGAATCCAGAGGCTATTAAAGCTCAAAGAAGCTTCCATAGAAATAAATCATGCTATTATAGGTATTAACAATACAAATGAATTATTTAATCTAATATTGGAAAAGGTATCAGAGGTAATAGAAGAAGTTGAACTTTCCTGTGTAATGCTCTTAGATAAGGATGAGAATTTACGGATTGCCGCATGTAAAGGCTTTGATGAAGAAAAGGCTAAGGAATTTAGACTCAAACTAAGAGAAACTTTTTTCTGGTTCATGACAAAAGGAAATTTTCATAGGGCAGTTGTTATTAATGACATTCAAGAACTGATAAATAAAAAATTTCCAGATATTTTGGAAAATGACAAAAGGGTTGAAGTTCAATCTTCTATAAGTTCACCTATTATTATAGATGGTAAACTTTACGGTTTAGTTAATGTTGACAGTAGTCGTAATCGTATATATGATGAAATGGACTTAGAAGTAATGGAATATTTAAGAAATCAGATTGCAATAGTTATAAATAAACATAGACTCTATGAAGAAACTATATATTTGTCAAGATATGATAGATTAACCAATATATATAATAGAAGTTATTTCGAAGAATTATTTGAAGCATATATAAAAGAAGCGAGTAAAGATAATAAGGAATTTTATTTAGTGTTATTTGATCTAAACGGGTTAAAATTTGTAAATGATACCTACGGACACTTAGCAGGAGATAGGCTAATAAAAACATTTTCTAGCAGTTTACGTAAATTTATTGAATCTCAAACTATACTGGCTAGGTTTGGTGGAGATGAATTTGTGGCTGTTTTTTCAGATAGGGATATATGTTGGTTGAAGAATAAATTTACAGAGTTATCTCAGTACTTAAAAAGTAGACCAATTACATTTGAAGGTAATAGGATTAGTTGTGAATTTAGCTATGGAATTGCTAAATTTCCGGATGATAGTAACGAGTATAATCAATTAGTAAGGGCCGCCGATGAAAGAATGTATACTTATAAGAAAAGATTAAAAAAAATCCATAGAACATTTTAAGAAGTGAACTTTCCAATTGAATTAAAAAAATTAAAATACTATGACAAAAATAGTGGTTTATTGTCGTTGTTTTTCGAAACTTAAAGAAATGTTATATATTATATTATTAATAGAGTCCAAAGCTATTTGCATACTTCCTAATTTATAACGAAGAATCTGGGCTATATGAATCAAAAATCCAAAAAAATTTAATAAAATATTATTTTAAGCAGGAAATTGGAATTTATTGTAGAATTATTTATTAATTTTTTATAATACATAGGAAATTATGAACATCTTGAAGTTTTGTATAAGTACGATTTCCATTATGGATTTCAGCAAAGTCTACCTTGAGAATCTTTATTAAAGACTTTTTTATTACAGATTTACCGAGAATCGTATTGAGAACTTGTTTTGAAATGACTTTCATAGGATACTTATTTGCCAGATATTTATGTGGGGATATACTTGGTAAAGGAGTCCTTTGAAATATAGTTTTTTAGCAGTTGCATAGATATGCAGCTGACTAAAACATCTTATATAACAAGGAGGAGATTGTATGAAAAGGTTTTTGTCTGTAGTAGTTTTATCAATGTTATTGGTGATGGTGTTTAGTGCCACAGTATTTGCAGCTGAGGATGTTTACTCTCTTGTAGAGGAAGCTAATCAGAAGATTGAGGAGAAGATTGAGGAAGCAGTAGAAAAAGCAGATGAATTAGATCCAGAGAGTTCTAAATATGATGTTAAGCTTGATAAAATAATAAATAAATTAATTAAAGAAACCGACAAGATATCTAAAAAGACTATAAAAGAAGCAAAAAAGAAATATGGGGCTACTGTTGTTTGTGAATATGTAGAAGTTCAAATAGGTAATAGAACAGTATTAGTAGATCCTTTAAATGTTTCAGGATGGTAAACTTGATCATAATATTGTAAATCTAGAGAAAGAATCTCCCTATGTGACTTCAAGGAGGATTAAGATGCAGCAAGGACTATATATAGGACGGGGTAATGAATGTATAGAGAGATCTAGTAAGAGTGTAACAGATCTTAGCTTGATTGCAAGAGGCGATGGAACTGAGGTTATGATTCAAGAAATAAAGTCAGGGGAAAACATGTTCATGACCCCAGGGGATATAAGTGAATTAATGGAATTTGTTTATATATTGGACGGGGAAATACTATATGAAAAGGATGGCGCTGATATAGTTTTAAAAAAAGGAGACTATTTCTACGTGCACCATTTAAAAGAAACAGTATACTTCAAGGTGAATAGTGATGTAAAGTTATTATACGTTACTACTCAGCCCCTATTCCATTGTTTAAGTAAAAGGATTGAGGACCTAAAGGAAATTGCTTTAAAAAGTCAAAAAAAGGATTTGTATACCCACAATCACGGAGATAGAGTAAAGGATTATTCGGTAGCAATAGGAAATAAACTAGGATTATCTAAAGAAAGTGTTGAGAACATTGCATTTGCATCGCTTTTTCATGATATTGGGAAAATTAATGTTCCTGATGAAATATTGCAAAAACCAGGTAGATTAACTAGTGCAGAAATGGAATTAATAAAGAAGCATCCCATAGATGGTGCCGAAATGGTTAAAGATACATATTATGAAAAAATAACTAAGATTATAATAGAACACCATGAAAGGTTAGATGGCTCAGGATATCCTTACGGTCTTATGGGATATGAAATATCTATAGAAGCAAAAATCATTGCCGTTGCAGATACCTTTGATGCCATGATTACCGATAGACCCTATAGAAAAGCCGTATCTCCATCGGATGCACTAAATGAGTTAAAGATTCTTGGTGGAATTCATTACGATGAAAAGGTTGTAGATGCTTTTGAAAAAGTTCTTTTGGAAAAAGGAATTATCAAGGAACGAAAAAATGATGATAATCTGTAGATAAACAATACTGATTTGTATTTTTAGAATGTTAATATGTATATATATAAGGACCTGTATTATTAAAAAAATAATATAGGTCCTTTTAAAATTATTTTGAAAAAATAAGACTAGTTTCCACACGGTTTATCGCTTCTTATCATACTATAATAGTGAAAAAACAACAAAAAATGTAATTGATCTCAGATTGTTTATTGGGATAATATACAAAACAGTACTATTAAAGCTTATAGACGTTAAAGATGAAATGAGTAGTATATTGTATGTAGTATATTGATTGATAAAGGGGTGAAATAGGAAACTATATATTATGGATAGAGCTAAAGTTATAAAATTAGTGAAAAAAAATGATGAAACTGAACCAGAAGTAATTGACATAGATGAAGTGAACGAGATAGAAGAGGTAGATGAAAGCTATGATAATTATTTAGATGAAATAAATAATGAAGAGAACTTTAAAACTGCTGAGATAACTGTTTTACCTAACTATTCACAAACAGAAGAAGAGGAATATGAAGATGAAGATATAGAGGACCCATTACAAAAAATTCTTATGGAATTACTTGGAGAGCAAAACCCTGAGATGCTAGAGAATCTGAAAAAAGCAATGCGTTTTATGAAACAAATGGAAGGACCTATACGGTTTATACAACAAATGCAGGGACCACTTAAATTTATACAACAAATGCAAGAGCCAATGCGTTTAGTAAGAGAACTACAGGGACCATTACAAATGCAAAGACAATTAAGGCAAGTACAACGTCCTATGGGATCAATGAGATATCCGGGTCGTGCCCAACATTTTCAGCACTTTGCCCAAAGAAGGGCACAAGAACAAGTACAAAAACAAATTCAAGAACATATCACTAAACAAGTTCAGCAGCAGATATATGGACAAATAGCTGGAAAAATACAAGCACAGATTGGAAATCAGATAAAACAACAAGTAGGTCAACAAATACAAAATCAAATACCAAATCTTTTAAAGAGCTTTTTAAGTAAGCAATTCCAATAGAAATTAAAAAATAGACCCAAGGAAATTTTATATTTCCTTGGGTCATCTTGTTAACAAGGTTAACAGCCTAAGCCCAAGGAAATTTTATATCTCCTTAGGTTTATTTAATTAAGATTGTTCATTGAAAATAGATGATATGATACAATGTTTGTATACTATTTTGATTGGAGGACTTTCATGGAAAAGGTTTGGAAGACGATTTGTGAAAAAAAAGAAGGCCTATCCATTGTTGAAACTATACTTTCTTCAAAGGGGATTACTGATAAAGAAGATATAGAAGAATTTTTAAGCGATAAGCCTCAGAGGACCTATGACCCATTTCTTATCAAGAATATGACCGAGGCAGTGGGTAGAATTATATATCACCTAACAAAAAAGAACAAGATTGTGATCGCTGGAGACTATGATGTAGACGGTGTTACATCTACATCTTTACTATTAGAGTTTTTCGGAGGAATAACAAAAAACATAGATTACTACATACCTAACCGTTTTACTGAAGGCTATGGACTTAATATAGATGCTATAAAACATATGAAAGAAGAGATGAAGGCTGATCTCATTATCACAGTGGATAATGGGATTAGTGCCGTAAAGGAAATAGAATATGCCAATGAATTAGGACTTGAAGTTATAGTTACAGACCATCATAATCCACCAGAAGCATTACCAAACTGTATTATTATAGATGTAAAGCAGGAGGGAGATAATTATCCTTTTAAAGAACTATGTGGGTGTGGAGTAGCTTTTAAGCTAGCACAGGCTGTCCAAAAAACACTAGGACTTCCTAAATCAACATTATCCAGACTCCTTGATCTAGTTACTTTAGGGACTATTTGCGATATTGTGCCCTTAGTAGATGAAAATAGAACTCTCATAAAATATGGGTTAAAAAGTATTAATGCAAATAGACGTCTTGGAATATTAAGTCTAAGACAAGCTGTTGGACTTATGGATAAAGAGATAACAGCAGGAAGGATTGGGTTTGTTATAGGACCATGTTTTAATGCCGCTGGAAGACTTGAAGAGGCAAGACATGGTGTAGAACTTCTCCTAAGTAAAGATAGGAACAAGGCTAATAAAATGGCCCAGTATCTATATAACTTAAATAAAGAAAGACGAATGGTACAAGAAAATGGAGAAAAGTTTTGTAAAGAACTTGTTGAACGAAAATATAGAGAAGATGACTTTTTAGTTCTTAGAGCTGACAACATGTCAGAAGGTGTTATAGGTATAGTGGCTGGCAAGATGAAAGACATGTTTTATAAGCCTGCCCTAGTGGTTACAAGAAGTGAAGAGGGACACCTAAAGGGTAGTGGAAGAAGTATTTCTGGAATAAACATCTATGAAGAAATGAAAACTTGCACAGACCTTTTTATAGGATTTGGGGGACATGAAATGGCATGTGGTTTCTCTATAGAAGAAGACAAATTGGATGAACTGAGGGATAGATTAAACTTTAGAGCTAAAAGAATTAAAAAGACAAATCCAGATATATTTATACCGAAACTAAATATAATGTCAGAGCTTTCACCAAATGATTTTACCATCGAACTTATCAATGAGATATCAAAGCTGGAGCCCTATGGAATGGGAAATCCGAGACCATTATTCATAATAAATGATATAAATGTTGATTCAAGTAAGACAAAGGGATGTGGAACCGATGGTAAACACTTGAAATTTGTCGGAAAAAGAGACGATATTAACATGGATGGAATTGGCTTCTCACTAACTGAAAGATATAGAAAGATAGGAGAACCAGAAACAGTAAGTGTTGCCTTTTCCCTAGATATAAATGAATGGAACGGGAATGTTAAGCCGCAAATGGTTATAGAAGACCTTAAGAAAGTATAAAAATTAAATAATTGTGAATATTTAAAAACTATTAACCTATTATCTGGTATAATTGGATATGTAATGAATAGTTAAGAACTATTCCTGTGGAGAAAGGGATCTTACAAATTAGAAAAAATAATAGCGGAGGGGGAAAACATCATGGATAACAACTTATTTAGGAATGAAGTACTCACTTTAAAACGTTATGTACCAGGGAAGCCTATTGAAGAAGTAAAGAAAGAATTAGGTTTAGAAGACATAGTAAAGCTTGCATCCAATGAGAACCCATTGGGGCCGTCAAAAAAAGCAGTAGAGGCTATAAAAAATGAAGCAGGAAATATACACATTTATCCGGATTCTGGAGCAGTTTCTTTAAGAGAAAAGCTAGCAAAAAAATACGATTTAGATCCAGATCAAATAGTAGTAGGAAATGGTGGAGAAGAAATTCTTAAATTCATAGCTCAGACCTTTATAAACGAAGGTGATGAAGCTATAATGGCAGTTCCATCATTTGGACTATATGCAACAAGTGTTTCTCATATGGGCGGTGTCCCTATACTAGTTCCACTTAAAAACTATAAACATGATTTTGAAACATTTATTGAGAAAATAAATGATAAAACAAAATTAATATTTGTTTGTAACCCGAATAATCCAACTGGAAACATAATGACAGCGGAAGAAGTAAACTATTTATTTGAAAATATCTCAGAGGAAATAGTAGTAGTACTTGATGAAGCATATTATGAATATGCAATAAAAAATCCACAGTATCCTGAGAGCTTGAAGATACTAAAAGAAAGACCAAATACCATTATACTTAGAACTTTTTCAAAGGTAGCTGGTCTAGCAGGTGTTAGAACCGGATATGCATTAACATCAAAGAAAATTACAAATGAAATGACCAAGGTTAAGGGAGTTTTCAATGCAAATAGATTGGCACAGGTAGCAGCTATAGCAGCTCTAGACGATGAAGAGCATATTGAAGGAACTGTGGAATTAAATTATGAGTCCATGGAAATGATGGAGAAATACTTTGAAGATAACAATCTAGAATACATAAAATCTAACTCTAACTTTATTTTCGTTGATGTAAATATGGATTCAAAAGTAGTATTCCAAAAATTATTAGAACAAGGAGTAATAGTAAGACCAGGATATCTGTGGAGCTGGGATAACTGGCTTAGAGTTAGTACAGGAACCATTGAGCAGACTGAAAAATTCATACAAAAACTAGACCTAGTACTACAAAAGTAGAAGAATCCGGGCTAAACTATAAAAAGTTTAAGGCGAAATGATATATACTAACTTTCCCTTAAGCTTTTTCTTATAGGACATAGGAAATTATAAACCTTATAAAACTGTGGATGACTTTATAATTATGATATGTCAAAAAAACATCTTGACATTATAATCCGCGGAATGTATAATTTTTATGTAAAGAGTTACGGGAAAAACTATTTTTTTACACAAATATATTCCTGGGAATATATTTACAAGGAATATATATGATTTTGAAATAATATAAAGTTTATTGACAAAGTTATTAACTCATATATCTATCAGTTTAGGAGGGAGAGGATTTACAATGAAAGTACATCTAATTTATTTTAGTCCAGGAGGGACTACTAAAAGAACGGTACGTAATATTGCCGAAGGAATGGGAGATGTAGAAATCATCGAACATGATATGCTGGTCCAAGAAAATAGAAGAAAGAAATACAATTTCAAAAGCGATGATTTAGTTATACTTGGAATGATGACTGGAACAAAGTTATTTGGTGTTCCACAGGAAGTTTTCAATGCTATTAAAGGAAATAATACTCCTCTAGTTGGAGTAGTCATGTATGGAAATGGATATTATGGAAAGAGCCTTATATTTATGAAGAGAGAAGTAGAATCTAGAGGGTTCAAAATGGTAGCAGGCGGTGCTTTTATAGGTCAGAGTAGCCTTGAACCTAAGATTGCAGCAGGAAGACCCGATGCAAAGGATAAGGAAATTCAGTTAAAGTTTGGTGAAGATATTTATGAAAAAGTAGTTATAAATAGGGATTTTAGTTTTAAGTCCAAATTGAAAATGAATTGGTCCAAAGACGATGCAGTTACTGTGGCAAAGTGTGCAATTATATCAGCACTACCGGGATATAGTCTTAAGATGCCTTATTCCATGAGTGTATTGAAGATAAATGATGATTGTATTGGATGTAAAAAATGTGAAAGACATTGCCCCGTAGGTGCCATAGATATTGATACTAAATCCTTTGATAGCAAAAAGTGTATAGGCTGTGCTGGTTGTATCAATACCTGTCCAAAGAAAGCTATTAGTTATACAAATAAAACATTGAAAAATATGATGAAAAAACTAGAAGTTACTCGTGCAGAAAGAAAAGAGCCAGAAGTATTTTTTTAACAGAGGCTATTAAAATTAGATTATTAAACCTTTAGTAAATAGTTTAAGAACCTTTAATAACACTGAATGATGAAAGTGTGGTCGAGTATGGCAAATAAGAATTTAATTATCAACTCGGATATGAAACTAGAACACAAAATAATTGGGCTTCTCATTTGTATCGGACAAGAGCAGAGTATGAAGGTAGCTCGAAGTCTCAGACATCTGAAGTTATCATATACACAAGTGAATATTCTTGGCACGCTAGCACATGGAGAAAAGGGTCAGTTAACAGTTAGTCAGATAAAAAGGTTAATGATAGATGAGAGTCCAAATATTTCAAGAGCTTTAAACAAACTGGTGGAAAAAGGATATGTCACAAAGGAAAGAAGCCTTACAGATCAGCGTGTCGTGTATATAAGCATAACTAGTGAAGGGAGAGAGATTCTTAAATCTGCTATTGATATACTATTAAAAATATCTATTAATCTACCCCATGATGATTTAAAAAAGCTATATGATTTATTAAGAAATTTCTAATTCATGTTAGAGAAATATAAAAGAGATTATTGATTACCATAGGTATGTATTTTCGTATATTATCCTATGGTTTTTCTAGTTTTTGAAAAAGTCTTCGTGCGTATTTCTAAAATTGGATGGTTGTAGAATGTTCCAATTGGTAGTTTAATACAGGAAATTATCTTGATATAATTAAGTTGGATGGTACCAATCTATAGATTCATAATCAATAAAGCTTAGAAAGAGTGATTAGATGCGCATCTCTATAAATCGAAAGGTTAAGACACCTATTTATTTGCAGATAAAAAATCAAATAAGGGATATGATATTTTCAAATGCAATTGTGGAGGGATTTTCCCTTCCTCCAGAACGAAAGCTTGCAGAAGTACTTGGTGTAAATCGCAGTACAGTTATTAAGGCATATCAAGAACTTAAGGCCGATGGGCTAATTGGCTCCCATGTAGGCAAAGGGACTGTGGTTCTTCCTCAAATATTTAGTAAATCCTCCTTTGATGAAAAACAAGCAAATCCAATGCCCTGGTATCAACTTTTTAATGAAACAACTACGATTAATAATGGACATATAATTAGTGACATAATGGAAGTGGCCAGCTATAAGGATATCATTTCACTTGCAGGTGGTATTCCTGCTCCGGACTTGTATCCTATCAAAGAAATTGAAGGAATCCAATCTAAGCTATTCAAAAACCATGGAAAGGATTTACTACTTCAAAGCCCTGTTGAAGGATATTATCCATTAAGAGAGAGTATAAGTAGTTTGCTTAGAAATAGGCAAATAGAAGTATCTCCTAGGGAAGTTATGGTGCTTTCAGGATCTCAACAAGGTCTTGACTTTGCTGCAAGGATATTTATTCGTCCCGGTGATACCGTCATTGTAGAAGAACCTACTTTCTTTGGAGCTATTCAATTATTTCGAGCGGCAGGGGCTAGGGTTATAGGTGTACCAATTGACGAAAACGGAATACGCACAGATATATTGGAGCCTTTACTAGTAAGACACAAACCAAAGTTTATATATACATTACCGACCTTTCAAAATCCTTCAGGGGTTACAATGAGCTTAGAACGACGATATGAATTATTGAATTTAGCCTATCAGTATCAAATACCTATACTTGAAGATGACCCCTACGGAGAAATTAGATATGATGGTATATCTATACCACCGCTAAAGGCATTGGACCGACATGGATATGTAATGTACCTTAGCACCTTTTCAAAGGTTTTATGCTTAGGACTGCGTGTGGGATGGATAGTCGCCCCACAGCAGGTACTCAGTAAGTTTGCATATCTAAAACAGATAACAGATCTTCATGTCAACACACCAAGCCAGTGGATTCTTGATAGGTTTATAAGGAAAGGTCTTTATGAGAAACATATTAAATTGATCGGAAAGGAATATGCCTTTAAAAGAAACGTAATGATAGAAGCGCTTGAAAGATATAAAGTACAAGATATTGTCTGGAACGAACCGGAAGGTGGTTATTATATTTGGTGTAGATTACCTAAAAACATTACACAAACAAAACTGATTGCTAAAGCATCAAATAAGGGTGTTGTTTATGTACCTGGCGAAGCATTTTATCCATATGGAACCCAGGGAGAAAGCTACATTAGACTAAACTATACCTATCCAAGTGTGGACCAGATTGAAGAAGGCATAAAATATCTTATGGAAGCAGTAAAGGAAACCCTTGAAGAAACCAAGGATTTAATTAAAGATATTGAATATTATAAAAAGCCCATTGTATAGGCTGATTTAAATGCCTATATGGAGAAGGCTTTTTTAGAGCAACTTAAGTTTTAAACTATATAGGTTAAGTTAATTTTAAGTGGGGGGAGATATATATGGTGTATAAATTTGCAAAACGGGCAGATAAGATTAAGGCTTCGGAAATACGTGAGATTTTAAAAGTTACTGAGAGACCTGAGGTTATTTCCTTTGCTGGAGGGCTTCCAGCACCCGAGCTTTTTCCTATAGAAGAGATGAAGGAGATATGTCAATCTATCCTTGGTGAAGATGGAAAGTTGGCGTTACAGTATAGTACAACAGAGGGATATAAGCCATTAAGAATGCAGATTTCCCAGAAAATGGCTAAGATCGGTATAGACACTACAATGGAAGACATAATCATCACTTCAGGCTCACAGCAAGGGCTTGACCTTACAGGAAAAGTGTTTATAGACGAAGGAGATACCATAATATGTGAAAGTCCAACATATCTAGCAGCAATAAATGCATTTAAAACCTATTCACCGAAATTTCTAGAGATAAAAATGGATGACGATGGAATGGATATGGAAGAGCTTGAGAAGTCCCTTAAAACTAATAAGAACGTTAAGCTTATATATACTATTCCCGACTTTCAAAACCCAACAGGAAGAACCATGAGCCTAGAGAGAAGGACGAGGTTAATAGAGCTTGCCAATGAATATGATGTAATTGTAATTGAAGATAATCCCTATGGAGAGTTGAGATTTATAGGTGAAAAGCTTCCTTCATTAAAAAGCTTTGATACAGAGGGTAGAGTAATTTACATGAGCACCGTATCAAAGATTCTAAGTCCTGGTCTAAGGGTTGGTTGGGTATGTGCGCCACAAAAGATAATTCAAAAGTACACATTATTGAAGCAAGGTACTGACTTACACACAAATACTTTTTCACAAATGCAAGTATCTAAATATATTGAAATGTATGATTTGGAATCACACATAAACAAAATTAAAGCAGTTTATAAAAATCGATGTAACCTAATGATTGAAGCAATCAAAAATGAATTCCCAGACGGCATAAAATATACACATCCAGAAGGCGGATTATTTATATGGGTGGAGCTTCCTTCACAGATTAACTCGAGAGAAGTATTAGACCGATGTCTAGATAATGACGTGGCCTTTGTTCCGGGTGGTTCATTCTTCCCAAATGGTGGAAATGAGAATACATTAAGACTTAATTATTCAAATATGACGGAAGAAAGAATTGAAGAAGGAATTATTAGAATTGCAAAGGTATTAAGGGAGGTTCTAAAATAATGAAAATAAATATCAAGCAAGTGGATGCCTTCACGAAAGCACCCTTTGGAGGAAATCCTGCTGGAGTTGTTACCGATGCTAACAATTTAAGTGATGAACTTAAGCAGAAAATTGCCCGCGAAATGAATCTTTCTGAAACCGCCTTTGTATCAAATTCAAAGGATGCAGATTTTAAAGTTCAATTTTTTACCCCAAACTCTGAAGTAGATCTATGTGGTCATGCTACTATAGCAACATTTTCAGCCCTGTATGAAGAGGGAAAACTAGATTCAAATAAAAACCTTTTCTATCAAGAGACAAAGGCAGGAGTACTACCGGTAGAACTTATAGATACTAATCAAGAGAAAGTATTTATGATGACACAAGCCTTGCCAAAGCTTGAAGAGATGAAAAACGACAAAGCGGAAATAGCAAGACTGATAGGATTAAATAAAGAAGACTTATTAGATTTGCCTGTAATGAAGGTTTCAACAGGTATATGGTGGCTTGTATTTGGAATAAAAAAGATAGAAAAGCTTAGCAAGGTAAAACCTAATCTAAAGCTTATAGAAGATTTCAGTAGGGAAAATAACATAGTAGGTATAATGCCATTTTGTATAGAGACATTAGATTCAAAATACGATTATCATAGTAGATGTTTTGCCCCACTTGTAGGAGTAAATGAAGATCCAGTATGTGGCACAGGGAATGGCTGTATAGCTTCCTATATGGTCTTTAATAATCTAATTAGTTTTGATCAGAGTATAGACCTTATAGGTGAAGCAGGTATTGAAGTACATAGACCTGGGTATGCTTATGTGAGCCTTGAAAAAAGTGGGAACGACATCACTAAAGTGAGAGTTGGAGGGGCTGCAATTACTATCTTAGATGGAAATTTGAAAATCTAATATATAGCCAAACCATTGGGGTGCGCTCATAAAACTTACGGAACGAAAGTTGGCTCTGAGGTTTCCTTTTGAGCGATTTTTATCAACCTTTTTCTCTATCACATTATAATAGAAAAATAGGTTGATAGCATGAGCCAAAAGGATCCTTAGAGTTTACTTGAGTAGGTATAACATTGCAAGCGCACATATCAAGCCAAAATTAAAAAATAATGTCATATGTATACACTTATAAAATTTTTTCGTGGGGGAGATAAAAAATGAAAACAATAGGCCTTATTGGAGGAATGAGCTGGGAATCCTCACTAGAATACTATAGAGTGATTAATGAAACAGTAAAGGAAAGATTAGGTGGTTTACATTCAGCAAAATGTATTATGTATTCCTTGAACTTTAATAAAATAGCAGGATTGCAATATGAAGATAAATGGGAAGAGCTAACTCAGGAAATGATAGAGGCTGCTCAGAGATTAAAAAAGGCAGGAGCTGATTATATAGTAATTTGCTCAAATACAATGCATAAAACAGCCGATGAAGTTCAAAATGTGGTGGGGATACCTGTACTCCATATAGCTGATGCCGCAGCTGAAAAAATTATCAAAAAAAGGATTGAAAAAGTGGGATTAATGGGAACTAAATTTTCAATGGAAGGCGATTTTTACAAAAAAAGATTACAAGAAAAACATAATCTTGAAGTGATTATTCCTAGTGAAGAGGATAGAGAGATAATTAATAATGTTATTTATAATGAACTATGCCTTGGAGTATTGAAACAGTCTTCAAGAGAGAAATTTAAAGAAATAATAAATAAGTTGGTATCGAGTGGAGCTGAGGGAATTGTTTTAGGATGTACAGAAATTCCTTTACTTATAAAACAAGAAGACGTAGACGTTCCTGTTTTTGACACGATGACTATACATTCAGTTAGTGCAGTTGATTTTACATTATAAAAAATACGATAAGTTAAGGAGTAAAATAGAATGAGTGATATTCTAAAAATACCTTATACTGAAGAATAAATGAAATCATGAATCCCAATAATTAAGAGTTAGGTTATGAACCTTAAGACTTCTAAGAGATAATATCTCATAGAAGTTTTTTTTGAATAGAGAATAAATGTAAGACTTGAAATAGAAATCATAGAGCTTATCATAATTATTTTTATTAGGTCCCCAAATACAATATTTGTAACGAATACTATAACTGTAGAAATTATAGTATCAGGATAAAGGAGGATTGATATTGTAATAAAATTTGCAATTAGGCATTTCAAAAGTAAATCATTTTGTTATTTAAAAAAAGCTAAACTAAAAGAGGCTATATATGGTTAAGATTAAAGATGTTTATAGTACTTTTTATAAAGATAAGCAAGATAATTGTCAAATTTATCAAGTTGAAATTTAATCCTATTTTGGATAAAATAATTAACTGAGAATGAAAATCGTTATTGAGGTGAAGACTGCATGAAGATTTCAAGAAGAGATTTCCTAAAATGGTGTACAGCATCGGCTGTTGCACTAGGAGTAAGTAAATTTGAGTTAGATAAATTAGAGAGTGTAGTTATGGCAGCGGAATCAACTCCACCGGTTATATGGCTTCAGGGATCTGGATGCTCAGGTTGCTCTATTTCACTAATGAACTCCATACGTGAAACAACGATTGATGATTTATTAATTAATAAAGTAAGTATGAAATATCATTCTAACCTAATGGCAGCAGCCGGGGACTTAGCCATATCGGCTATAGATGAGACTTCTTCCCAGTATAATGGGCAATTTATATTAGTAGTTGAAGGCGGCATTCCTACTGATAACAATGGTACATATTGCATTATAGGTGAAAAGAATGGGCAGCCATGGACAATGCTTGATGCTGTACAGGAATTAGCAGCTAAAGCAAAACATATTATAGCTGCAGGAACCTGTGCCTCCTACGGCGGTATTCCAAAGGCTGGGAGCAATCCAACAGGTGTGGTTAGACTCTATGACCTTCTGGGACGTAAACTTCAAAGTAAAGTAGTGAATCTTCCTGGGTGTCCAATTCATCCATATACATTAACAAAAACTATAATAGATTTATTGCTATACGGTATGCCAAGGACTGACAAAGAAGGAAAACCAGTAGCATTTTACAAGGAAAAGGTACATGCAAACTGTCCACGAAGAGGTACATCTAAAGCAAAAGAACTTGGTGTCGAAGGTTGTTATAATGGCTTGGGATGCTTTGGTCCTAATACTTCTAATGATTGTCCAAACCGAAAATGGAATAATGAAGTTAATTGGTGCATTGAAGCTGGACATATGTGTATTGGATGCGCTACTAGAGAATTTGGCAATGAATCATTCTATAAGTTTGATTAAGCCGCAAGTCCTAAAGAATGTTTATATACAATAGTGTAAATCAAGAATGCAGAAGAAAGTGATTTTACAAGACTCAGCACAATTAGTATTAATAAGACTAACATTGAAGTAAATGATTTGAATAGTCATTACCTCCTAAAAGTAAGTAAAATACAACAAAAATAATTATACTTGCATCTTTAATGTAATATGATGTGTAAAAAAAAACAAAAATATACCATGGGAGGGTTAGGGAAAATGAAAATATCAAGAAGAGATTTCCTAAAATGGTGTACAGCATCGGCTGCTGCACTAGGAGTAAGTAAATTTGAATTAGACAAATTAGAGAGTGTGGTTATGGCAGCAGAATCAACTCCACCTGTTATATGGCTTCAGGGGTCTGGATGCTCAGGCTGTTCTATATCGCTAATGAACACAGTACGTGAGACAACGATTGATAATTTATTAATTAACAAAATAAGTATGAAATACCATCATAATCTAATGACAGCGGCCGGTGACTTGGCTATATCGGCTATGGATGAGACGGTTTCACAGTATAATGGACAGTTTATTTTAGTAGTTGAAGGAGCTGTCCCTACCGGTAACGGTGGGATATATTGTGTTTTAGGCGAAAAAGATGGAAAGCCATGGACAATGCTTGATGCAGTAAAAGAGATAGGGCCAAAGGCTAAATATGTTATAGCAGCAGGAACTTGCGCTTCATTTGGCGGAATTCCAAAGGTAGGACCAAATCCTACTGGTGTAAAGAGATTGGATAAAGATATATTAAGAGACAAAACAAAAAATGAGATAATCAATCTTCCGGGTTGTCCGGTCCATCCTTATACTATAACAAAGACTATTATTGATCTACTACTTTATGGAATGCCAAGGATCGACAGTTATGGAAGACCAGAAGAATTTTATGATCAAGAAATACACAAGATATGTCCCTTTAGGGGAGATGACGAAGTTAAAAAACTTGAAATAAAAGGCTGTTATAAAGAGCTAGGTTGTAAAGGCCCAGAGACTAATAATAATTGCCCTACTAGAAAGTGGAATAATAAGGTGAATTGGTGTATTGAAGCAGGGCACTTGTGTATAGGATGTGCAGATCAAGACTTTGGTAAAGAGCGTTTTTATAAATTTACAGAAGTAAAGTAAATATGATTCGATAGATGAGGGGAAATTGTATAATTCTAACTTGGCTGGGTTGCATAATAAATATGGTATAGCTCTGGTGCTTCGAAGACTATATATGGTAGGAAGTCTTTTAGGACGGTAATTATGCAATTTGCTCAGATAAGAATAAAACTTAGTAAATTAAGAAGGAGCGTTGTAAAACATGGCAACTAAAATTAAAATAGATCCAGTTACTAGACTTGAAGGACACTTAAAAATCGAAGTTGAAGTAGATAGTAGTAATAAAGTTATTGATGCCCATAGCACAGGAAACCTATTTAGGGGTTTTGAGAAGATATTGGTAGGGAGAGATCCTAGGGATGCAATACATATAACCCAGAGAATATGCGGTCTTTGCCCTGTGAGTCATAGCGTAGCTTCGGTAAAGGCTATAGAAGACTCTTTCGGCTATACCCCTTCATTTAATGCTATGCTTCTAAGAAAT
Source organism: Wukongibacter baidiensis (assembly GCF_050888315.1). NCBI lineage: Bacteria > Bacillati > Bacillota > Clostridia > Peptostreptococcales > Caminicellaceae > Wukongibacter > Wukongibacter baidiensis. The sequence continues at coordinate 2,797,995 of NZ_CP138202.1, read as the reverse complement.
CTTATTCTTGGTGGAAATTATTTATCAGATCACATTTTACACTTTTATCATCTAGCATTATTAGATTATGCTAAGGGTCCTCAGCAAAGCCCTTGGACACCAGGCTATGATGTTGACTATAGATTAAGTAGTTCTGAAAATAGTGGACTAATAAATAACTACATAAAGGCACTAGAAATAAGGAGAAAAGCCCATGAAATGACGGCTATCTTTTCAGGGAAAATTCCTCACGTTATGTCAATAGCTCCTGGTGGAGTTACTAATAAACCTACAAGTTCTGATATATCTAATTTTAAAAGTTATTTAAGTGAAGTAAAGTCATTTATAGACAATGAATACATGGACGACCTGAACTTTATAGCTGACAAATATAGTGATTACTATAATATTGGGCAGGGCTGTGGCAATCTGCTTACATATGGAGTATTCGATATTGATACGAAGGGAAATACCTTATTTAAATCTGGTATATACAAGGGTGGATCATACGGCTCAATTAATATGTCAAAGATAAAGGAGTATGCAAAATACTCATGGTATACCAATGATTCTGGAAATAGACATCCAAGCAGTGGTAAAACTAATCCTAACTATGGTAAAAGTGGTGCCTACTCATGGTTAAAGGCTCCAAGGTACGATGGAGATGTATACGAAGTAGGACCACTAGCAAGAATGTTCATGAATAAAGAATACACAAATGGTATTTCCGTTATGGACAGACATATGGCAAGGGGACTTGAAACTAAAAAGTTAGCATCAGAAATGTTCAATTGGATTAATTCAGTGTCAACAACAAGTGCTTATACACAGTTAGCCCTTCCGTCATCAGGAACAGGCGTAGGGCTGACAGAAGCTCCTAGAGGAGCCTTGGGCCATTGGTTAAATTTCAGTGAAAAGGATTTAAATAATTATCAAGTACTTACACCTACTTGCTGGAATGTTTCACCAAGGGATGACTTTAATCAAATGGGAGCCCTAGAGCAGGCACTAATAGGTGTAACAATACAGGATGTAAACCAGCCAATTGAGCTACTTAGAATAGTTCATTCATTTGACCCTTGTACAGGCTGTTCTATACATGTAATAGATCCTGAGAAAAACATAAAAGCAAAGTTTGTAGTATCTACACCTAATCCGAAGGGCGCATTCTAATGAAAAAAATAGCTGTAGTAGGAATTGGAAACCTGCTCTTGAGAGATGACGGAATAGGAGTCCATGTGATTAATGAACTACTAAGGAAAAATATAGAGGATGAAATCGAACTAATAGATGGAGGAACCTCCATATTTGATTTATTAGATGTGTTCGTAAAGAATGATAAAGTAATAATAATTGACAGTTTAAAGGGAGGGCATCTACCAGGGACTATTTATAAAGTCCCTCCCAAAGAATTAGGAAGCTATATCAAGGCCAATTCTTCATTACATGATGTTCAGGTATTAGATATTATCAGATCTGCAAACCTAATGGGATACTATCCCAACGTGATTATTATAGGAATTGAACCAGAAGAAATATATTATGACATGGATTTATCTAGTACACTGAAAGATCAAATACCTAGGATAATCAAGGTTGTAGAAGAAGAAATCGACAAAGAAATAGGTGAGCTAAGTGCATGAAGTTTCTATAGTGGGTGAGATCTTTGAAATCGTTAAGGAGAATATTATAACCTACAATCTAAAAAAAGTAGAAAAGGTAGTCTTAAAAATTGGAGAGTTTACCTGTGTAGAGGAGGGGGCCTTAAGGTTTGCATTTGAGGCCTTTACAAAGGACACTGAGGCAGAAGAAGCAGAGCTTATTATAGATAGAGTAGAAGCTAGTGCTAAATGTAATAATTGTGAAAACACCTTTAAGGTGACTTTTACAAACAAGATATGTCCCAAGTGTAGCACCTTTAGCAATGCTATAGTTACGGGATATGAGCTACTACTACATGAAATAGAGGGTGAATAAAGTGAAGCAAATATTAGTCAAAAAGAACATATTAAAAACCAACGATGAAATAGCTAAGCAGAATAGAGAGACTTTTAAAGAAAAGGGGATTTTTACAATTAATATGTTAGGGTCCCCAGGAGCTGGAAAGACGTCAGTACTGGAGCAGATCATTAAAAGCCTAAAGGACAAAGTTAAATTAGCAGTAATAGAAGGCGATCTCTATACTACTAAGGATGCCGACAGAATAGAAAGCCACGGTATAGATGTTCTTCAGGTAAATACAGGTGGTGCCTGCCATCTTGATGCTCCAATGATAAAGGAAGCCATGGATCATATAGATATCGAGGATATAGACTTTCTGGTTATTGAGAATGTAGGAAATCTAGTTTGCCCTGCATCCTATGATTTGAGTGAAGATATTAAAGTAACTGTTTTAAGTATAACTGAGGGAAATGATAAACCCTTAAAATATCCATCTATGTTCCAAAGATCAGAAGTACTTATAGTTAATAAGATGGATTTAATAGATTATACAAACTTTTCAATGGATGAACTGTATGAAGATGTAAAATCCTTAAATGAGGATATAAAAATATTTGAAGTATCCTGTACCACTGGAAAAGGTATAGGGGAACTTGCAGAATTTTTAAAGGAAAAAATTGATGAAAAGAGGAGGAATTCATAATGCCAAGTTTAGGATTACCTGAATTAATAATTATTCTTTTTATAGCACTTATAATCTTTGGACCAAAGAAGCTTCCAGAAATGGGAAGAGCTATAGGAACTTCTATTAAAGAGTTCAAGAAGGCTACAAAAGAAATGATGAAGGATGAAGAGTAAGGAATACAGGGGTGAGATAAATGCCTAATGAACTACATGAAATGGATATACTAGAACACTTAGATGAATTTAGAAAGAGAATAATAGTATGTATTATATTTACAGTAATCTTTTCAATGCTAGCATATATAAAATCAACTGAAATTACAGCTTTATTGAAATCGCCACTGGGAGGAGATATAGACCTAGTTTTTATTAATCCTGTAGAGGGTTTTCTAACTAAGCTAAAGGTAGCTGCCTTTGGAGGAATGGTGTTAGCCTCTCCAGTAATGTTTTTTCAGACCCTGCGATTTATCTCACCTGGCTTATATAAGAGAGAGAAAGTTCTTTTATTCTTAAGCCTGCCCTTTATCGTAGCTTTGTTCTTTGGCGGAATATATTTTTGCTTTAGGTTCATTTTACCAACTACATTAAAGTATCTTATGAGCTTTGGTAACGAACACATGCAGCCTATGCTTTCCGTAGGAAAATATTTTTCCTTTGTTATCATGCTCACTATTACCATTGGCGCCATCTTTGAACTGCCGATGGTGATGCTATTACTTTCTAAGTTTGGAATAATCAACTATAAAGTATTGGCTAAAAAGAGAAAGTATGTCTTGTTTATGATAGTTGTGGTAACAGCAATTTTAACTCCAACTCCCGATGCATTTACACTTTTAGCAGTTTCAATACCACTAGTTTTATTATTCGAAATAAGTTTGGGACTAATGTTTGTATATCATAGATTTATTAGACGTAGAGGAGATGAAGATGAGGAAGCTGTCTAGAAAATATGTAGTAGTAGAAGGAATAGTTCAAGGAGTAGGATTTAGACCCTTTGTATATAACATTGCAATTAGAAATGACCTAAAGGGGTGGGTTAAAAATACTTCGGAAGGTGTTTTTATAGATATTGAAGGAGAAGAAAGATCTATAAGCAGCTTCTTAGAAGAGCTAGAAGATAAAGCACCACCCCTTTCTCAAATAGAAAGAATAACCGTGGAGGATAGGGACCTAAAGCATTATGATGATTTTGTCATAGAGAAGAGTAAGGATAATCAAAATGCCATAACCTTAATATCTCCCGATGTGGCAACCTGTAGGGACTGTGAAGAAGATATTAAAGATAAGAATAACCGTAGACACAAATATCCCTTCACAAATTGCACAAACTGTGGACCTAGGTTTTCTATTATAAAGAAGCTGCCCTATGATAGGCCAATGACAACGATGAAGGACTTTGAGATGTGTAGGGAATGTAACGAAGAATATGAAAATCCAATGAATAGAAGGTTCCACGCTCAGCCGAATGCCTGTGGTGATTGCGGGCCTAGGGTATGGCTAACCGACAGCTGTGGAAATGAAATTGATATGGAGGAGCCTATAGTAGAAGCTATCAAGCTAATAAAAGAAGGTAGGATTATAGGAATCAAAGGATTAGGTGGATTTCATCTTGTATGTGATGGAATGAATCATAAGGCTATAGAGACACTGAGAAACAGAAAGGCTAGGCCGGCAAAGCCCCTGGCTCTTATGATAAGGGATATAGAAACTGTAAAGAAAATTTGCTATTTAAGCGGTATGGAAGAAGACATTCTTACGGGAATTAGAAAGCCAATACTACTTTTAGATAAAAAGGTTTCTTCTTTACCAGATAATATAGCTCCAAACAATAATAAGTTAGGAGTTATGCTCCCCTATACCCCCTTACATTATCTATTATTTGATAATGAGCTAGATGTATTAGTTATGACCAGTGCAAATGTAAGTGGGCTACCAATAGTGTATAAGAATGATGAGGCCGTGGAAAAGTTAAAGGGAATTGTGGATAATTTCCTGCTTCATGATAGAGAAATCCACATCCCAGTTGATGATTCCGTAGCAAAGGTAGTATTAGATAAGGAATGTTTAATTAGAAGATCAAGGGGATATGCCCCTGTTCCGGTAAAGATAGCAGGTATAGAAGATACCTTAGCTTGTGGATCAAGTCTGAAAAATACATTTTGCATATCAAAAAGAGAATCAGCATTTCTAAGTCAGCATATGGGAGACATAGACAATATAGAAACCTATGAAAACTTCGAGGAAAATATTAAACATTTTAAAACTATTTATCAGGTTGAGCCAAAACTTATAGCCCATGATATGCATCCAGATTTTCTATCGACGGAGTTTGCCGAGCAAAAAACCGCTGAAAAATTTCCTATACAGCATCATCACGCCCATATAGCAAGTTGTATGGTAGACAATGAGCTCAGTGAAAAAGTAATAGGACTAGCCTTTGACGGTACAGGACTGGGGACTGACGGTAAAATTTGGGGAGGCGAATTTCTAGTTTGTGATCTTACAGAGTTTGAAAGGGTAGGGCATTTAGATTATGTAAAAATGCCCGGTGGTGATGCAGCCGTGAAGGAACCATGGAGAATGGCTGTAAGCTTTTTGTATAAAGTATATGAAGAAGGTATAGATAAAGATATCCTCAATCATATAGAAAATAAAAAGATAAAAAATGTAATGTCCATGATAAAACATAACATTAATTGTCCTGAAACATCAAGTATGGGAAGATTCTTTGATGCCGTATCAGGGCTGTTGGGTCTAAAGACAAGAATAACCTTTGAAGGTGAGGCAGCTATCTATTTAGAAGCTGTTGCAGATAAGAAAGAGGTAGGAAAATATAATTATCATATTGAAAATCTAGATGAAAAATATGTAGTAAATACAGGTGAAATCATTAAGAGCCTTTTAAAAGACATTGAAAATAATCTTGGCAAGGGTATTATATCAAGGCGTTTCCACAATACCGTTATTGCCTTTTCTATAGATATGTGTAAATTGATACGCAGTAAAACCAATATAAATTCAGTGGCTTTAAGCGGTGGAGTATTCCAAAATGAAATTATATTGAAGGGGATATACGAAGGCCTTGTAGGTGAAGGGTTCTCAGTGTATACCCACGGTCAGATTCCTTGTAACGATGGAGGAATAGCAATAGGACAATTAGTGATTGCCAATAATCAATTTAAAAGGAGGAGCAACTAATGTGTGTAGCAGTTCCAGTTGAAGTGATAGAGATTATAGATTCTGAAGCCTTAGTGAATTTTGGTGGAGTTAAAAAGATGGTGAATATAGATTTGATACATGACTTAAAGGTCGGAGACTACGTGCTTCTTCATGCAGGCTGTGCAATGCAAAAGCTAGATAAGGAAGAAGCAGAAAAGACCCTAGAGATTTTTAGAGAGTTAGCAAATAGTTAATTTAATATAATTAGGAGCGATAGCGACATGAAATATGTAAAGGAATTTAGAAATTCTGGATTAGTTAAAGAGATGCTTAATAAAATAGATGGGCTTACTGATAAAGAAGTTACGATTATGGAGGTGTGCGGAACCCATACCATGTCTATCTTTAGAAGCGGGATAAGGGACCTATTACCTTCAAATATTAAGCTTATTTCAGGTCCTGGATGTCCCGTATGTGTTACATCACAGAGCTATATAGATACGGTAATAGAATTATCTAAAAGAGAAGATGTAATTATAACAACCTTTGGAGATATGCTGAAGGTTCCAGGAAATAAGAGTTCATTGCAGAAGGAAAAGGCCCTAGGAAGGGATATAAGAATGGTGTACTCACCACTGGATGCGGTGAAGATTGCGAAGGAAAATATTGATAAGCAAGTAGTTTTTCTTGGTGTAGGTTTTGAGACTACTGCTCCAACTATAGCTTTGAGTGTCAAGATTGCACACCAAGAGGGAATAGAGAATTATTCTGTGCTTCAATCGATAAAAACTATGCCCACAACAATGAGGCAGCTGGTTTTAGATGATGAAATCCAAATTGATGGATTTATCTGTCCGGGGCATGTAAGTACAGTTATCGGATCTAAACCCTATGAATTTTTAGCCGAGGAGTTCAAAATACCAGCAGTGGTAGCTGGCTTTGAGTCTGGAGACATTGTATTGGCTTTATATAATCTTTTAGAGATGATAGAGAAGAACGTCTACGAAGTTAAAAATGTATATGAAAGACTTGTAAGATATGAAGGGAATACAAAGGCCCTATCAAGTATGGATGAAATATTTGAGGTTACTAGTAGTGATTGGCGTGGTTTAGGAAAAATAGATGGAACTGGCTTAAGATTAAGGGAAGAGTTTAATTTTTATGATGTAGAGAAGAAACTAAGTATAAAAATGCTTGAGGATAAACCTAAAAAGGGTTGTATGTGTGGAGAAATACTTAAGGGGAAAAAGAATCCCCTTGATTGTAAGTTGTTTTCCAAAACTTGTACACCTTTAAACCCAATAGGAGCATGCATGGTATCAGAAGAAGGAACCTGTGCGGCATATTATAAATATAAAATATAGCATTGGTAAATCATATTTTCGATTTTTATAGAACTTAGGGAGTTTTGATATTTCATTTGAGTGATTTTTATTAGCCTGTTTTATCCTTCAAGAATATAAAGAAAAACAGGCTGATTGCATGAACGAAAAGGAAATATCAAAGCTCCCGGCGATAGGAAGTAGAACAATAGGCGAAGTTACTTTTAAAGATAAAAAAGCAAAGAAGGAGTGTAACTATGGATATTATTACCTTATCCCATGGAAGTGGTGGTAAGCTTACCCATAAATTGATAGATGACATATTCTACAAATATTTTAATAATGACATTTTGCTTCAAGGAAACGATTCTTCTGTTTTACCAGAGCCAAAGGGAAGAATTGCTGTAACCACAGATTCCTTTGTAATAACACCAATCTTCTTTGAAGGTGGGGATATAGGAAAGTTATCGGTTTGTGGAACCGTTAATGATTTAGCTATGAGTGGTGCAAAACCCCTATATATAACCGTAGGTTTTATAATAGAAGAAGGCTTTGAAATTGAAAATCTTGAGAAAATAGTGAAGTCAATTGCAGAAACTGCTAAGGAAGCCGGTGTAAAGATAGTAGCCGGTGATACAAAGGTTGTGGAAAAGGGAAGTGCAGACAAGATTTACATTAATACAACGGGTATAGGTATAATTGAAGACGAGAAATATTTGAGTGGAGAAAATCTTAAGGATGGAGATAAGGTAATAGTAAGTGGAACCCTTGGAGACCATGGTGTGTGCATAATGTCTGGACGAAAGAACCTAGAGTTTGATGTTTCAGTTGAAAGTGACTGTGGGCTTTTAAACAAGCTTATTGAAAATGCATTGGAAATAAGTAATAATGTAAGAGTATTAAGGGACCCTACAAGGGGTGGTTTGGCGACTACATTAAATGAACTTTCTAAGCAAGGAAAAAAGAGTATCATGCTCTATGAAGAGGCTATACCGGTTAAGGATGAAGTTATGAGTATGTGTGAGATATTGGGACTAGACCCTCTATATGTAGCTAATGAAGGTAAAGTTGTATTAATAGTAGCATCAGAGGATGCCGATAGAGTATTAGAAAGCATGAGGAAAGACCCCATGGGTAAGGATGCTAGAATCATTGGAGAAGTAGTAGATGATGGTAGAGAAAGGGTTTACCTAAAAACAGATATCGGAGGTACTAGGGTATTAAACATGCCTGCCGGTGAACTGCTTCCTCGAATTTGTTAGGAGTAAGCCTTAACAAACTTTGATTTAAAGAGAGGTGTTTTGAGTGGAGATTAATTTGTTGATGACATTAATTATAGGTTTTACTTTGGGCATTAAGCACTCTTTAGAGCCCGATCATGTTATAGCAGTATCTACAATTGTTAGTAAGACAAAGAAATTATGGTCATCATGCGTAGTGGGAATATTTTGGGGCATAGGACATACTCTGACATTATTTGTCGTTGGAATGATATTCATTTTTATGAAAAAGGAGATTCCTGTCGAGCTAGCCTTGACCCTAGAATTTGCAGTTGGAATACTACTTGTTTATCTTGGCATAACAAGTTTTCTGTTTCCAGAGAGAAAGAATGTTCATAGTCATGAGCACGAGCATAATGGAGATGTTCACAACCATTATCATTCCCATGATAAAGAACTAGAGCATAAACACTCACATAATAAAATGACCCATATAAAATCAATGTTTATTGGGCTAGTTCATGGTTTATCGGGAAGTGCTGCTATGATCTTACTTACCATGAGTACCGTAAAGAACTATTTACAAGCAGGTATATATATTACTATTTTCGGTATTGGAACAGTAATGGGTATGATGATATGTACTTTCTTAATAGGAATTCCCTTTGCTGCAAGTTCTAATAACGAAAGATTTAACTTGATCTTTACTCGGGTTGCAGGTCTTATAAGCACAGCTTTTGGACTGTATTATATGTTTGATCTAGGAATAAATGAAGGATTATTTAAGATTTGGATGAAATAAATCTCTATATATAGAGATTCCAGTCAAAACTTTAATTTATACATATCAAAAATCCTTAGAAACATCGGATATTTTGATATGCATAAATTAAGATTTACTTGGAACTCTCTATAATAAGAAAAGGCGACTCTTGAGTGTGTAGAAATAGAGTCGTCTTTTTTATTGAAGTCATTTTTCGAAGAAAAATCTGACCAAAACGAAGGGGTTCGATGCCCCTGAGTTTTTATTATGTATTATTACAAATTATCAGCCTTTTGTTGTTCATCTTTAAACTCTTGCATTTGCTTTAAAAAGTTTATTTGAGTTTCAGTTTTACCAACATAATTTGGTGTAGTATTACTTTGGGAATCCATTTGTCCCCCTTGGGATTTCATTTCTTCAAAGGCTTTGTTATCCAATTCTATGGCTGAACCACATATGGGGCAAACAAGCACTTTCTTTGAACCATATGGAATGACGGGAATAAAAAATAGGGTGAACCATCTAGTGTATTTACGTAATTCCCAATTTGAAATGTTATGGCAGTGATCACAGTAGTTTTCCTTTTGCGGACCATAATTTTTTACAGTTCTACGTCCCAAACCAATTATTATCATAAAGACCTCCTGAATTCCATGCTATAGAAAATTATAACAGTTTTAAAATTTAATTACAACATTCAATGTTATAGTACTTTAAAGTGACCCTAAAGAGGACTTAATGATGAAGATTAACATGAACTTCTTAAAGCTTAAAGTTAAACCTAAGGTTAAGCTAAAACTAAACCAAATTTTTCATATAATTATCAAAAAAGATGTTGATTTTCATTAAAGATAGGTATATATTATTATATAGATGAACATATGAACAATAATTCACATGAACATGTATAATAATTTAAAGAGGTGATTAAATGTCTAACAATAGTTCAAATAAAGAAGCTTGTAATTGTAACATCATCCATGAAGATGTTGTCAATAGAGTAAAAGCAAACATGCCTATGGAAGAAAAGCTATATGATCTAGCTGATTTATTTAAAGTATTTGGAGATACAACGAGGATAAAGATAATATACTCTTTATTTCAAGAAGAAATGTGCGTGTGTGATATAGCTGCAACCTTAGGAATGTCACATTCTGCAATATCACATCAGTTAAGGGTGCTTAAAGCAGCAGCCCTTGTAAAACACAGAAGAGAAGGTAAAGTGGTTTACTATTCACTTGATGATGAACATGTTAAAAATATTTTTGACCAAGGATTTAGTCATATAAGTCATAAGTAGAAAATCTTAGAGCATCTGATAATCTTATTTTGCTCAGATGCTAATTTTAGCTTTTTTAAGGGGGGCATAGAATATGTCAAGTAGTGCAAAGATCGAATTGTTATTAGAAGGATTAAATTGTGCAAACTGTACTAATAAAATAGAAAGAAAGGCCAAAGAATTAGACGGAATTAAAGCAGTCGCTGTAAACTTCGTTACTAAAACACTATCATTTGAGATAGATGATATGAGTAAGAAGGACGTTTTTATAAAGCATGTGAAGGATGCAGTAAATAAATACGAACCCGGTGTAGTTGTTACGGAGAAATCAAATAATAAAGTATCTAAAAAGGTATTAATTTTAAAGGGTCATGTGTGTGCAGGCTGTTCTCCAAAGATTGAAGGCAAAATTATGAAACTAGAAGGTGTTAAGAAAGCTTCCATCGATCTTATATCAGGAAAGTTGATTATAGAGGGGAATAAGAGAAATTTAGCAGAGATAACGGAAGAAGCAATCAAAATTGTAAAGAAAATTGAACCAGGTGTAGAGGTAATAGAAGAGAACAAAGTGAGTGATAAAAAACATAGCCGTGGACAGTGCTGTGGACAACATAATCATGGACAGGGTTGTGGACATAGCCATGATCACGGACATGACCATGACCATAGTCACGACCACGGACATGGTCATGACCACAGCCATGATCACAGTGCTAGTAAGCAAGAACTGATAAAATTAGGAATAGGAGCAGCATTATTTGCGACTGGTATAATCTTTAAGTTCTCCGATATGGTTGAGTTCATTCTGTTCTTTGTCAGTTATATTCTAGTAGGTGGAGAAGTGCTCTTAAGAGCTGGAAGAAATATATTAAGGGGACAGATATTTGACGAAAACTTCTTAATGGCTATAGCAACCGTTGGTGCCTTTGCAATTGGAGAATTTCCTGAGGGCGCAGGGGTTATGATATTTTATCAAGTAGGAGAATTTGTGCAAGGTCTAGCAGTTAATCGTTCAAGAGCGTCAATTGCAGAACTTATGGATATAAGACCAGACTATGCAAACTTAAAAGTAGGAAATGATCTAAAGAAAGTATCACCAGAAGAAGTAGAGATTGAAGATATAATAGTAGTAAAACCTGGGGAAAAAGTTCCTCTAGATGGAATAGTTATCGAAGGATCATCTACCCTAGATACATCGGCACTTACAGGCGAGTCTCTTCCAAGAGATGTCATGGTGGGAAGTGAAGTACTAGGTGGTTTTATAAATAAGAACGGACTTCTAACTATCAAAGTTACTAAGGACTTTAGTGAGTCCACTGTGTCTAAAATATTGGACTTAGTTCAAAATGCCAGCAGTAAAAAGGCTAAAATTGAAAACTTTATAACAAAGTTTGCAAGATATTATACACCTGTTGTAGTTTTTAGTGCTTTGGCTTTAGCTGTTATTCCTCCATTAGTTATAGATGGTGCTACATTCTCTGAGTGGTTCTATAGAGCTCTTATATTCTTGGTAGTATCTTGCCCATGTGCACTAGTAATATCCATTCCACTTGGATTCTTCGGAGGTATTGGTGGAGCATCAAAGAATGGAATACTTGTAAAGGGTGGTAACTACTTAGAGGCTCTTGATAATGTAGATACAGTGGTATTTGACAAAACTGGAACATTGACAAAGGGAGTATTTAAAGTAACTAAGATTGAGACAAAGGGAAATATATCAAAGGAAGAGCTACTAGAGTTTGCAGCCCACGCTGAAAGCTATTCTAACCATCCGATTGCTACCTCAATCTTAAAGGAATATGGAAAAGAGATCAATAAGGATGACATAAAGTCTTATGATGAAGTATCGGGCCATGGGATAAAGGCGACAGTAAAGGGAAAAGAAGTTTTAGCAGGAAACGATAAGTTAATGAAACAAGAAAATATAGAATTTGATAATGTTGAGGCAACTGGAACAATAATTCATATAGTAGTAGGAAAAGAATATGCAGGGTATATTGTTATTTCCGATGAAATCAAGGAAGACTCAGAAAAGGCTATAAGAGAGCTTAAGGCAATCGGAGTTAATAAAACTGTAATGCTTACTGGTGATAATAAACATGTTGCAGAAAAGGTGGCTGAAAAGCTTGGTCTAGATAAAGTATACTCAGAGCTTTTACCACACCATAAAGTAGAAAAGGTAGAAATGATAGATAAAGAAAAGAAATCAAAAGGAAAGCTTGTATTTGTTGGAGACGGTATTAATGATGCACCGGTTCTTGCGAGGGCGGATATAGGAGTTGCCATGGGTGCCCTTGGTTCAGATGCAGCAATTGAAGCGGCAGATGTTGTGCTTATGACTGACGAACCAGCTAAATTAGTTAGTGCAATAAAGATAGCAAAGAGAACAAAGGTAATAGTATGGCAAAATATCGTATTTGCATTAGGGGTAAAGGGAATTGTAATGATTCTCGGTGCTATAGGTATAGCAACGATGTGGGCAGCAGTATTTGCCGATGTTGGGGTAGCATTAATAGCCGTATTGAATTCGATGAGAGTACTGAACGTAAAAAACATTTAGTTAAATGAGCAAATTGCATAATTACCGTCTTAAAAAACTTACTACTATATATAGTCTTAAAAGCCCTACAGCTATACCATATTTATTATGCAATTGTGCCAAATTAGAATTATGCAATTTCCTCAAATAGATAAAACTCAAGGATGTATTTTAAATATGTCCTTGAGTTTTTATTAATTTTGTATGTTAGTTAAAATAATTCTTAAAGCAATTGCATATGGCCGTCTAGTTTCTTTATAGAAACTAAGAATATAATGTTTCTATAAGGTTATCAAAATTTTTATCCTTAGTTAAGCCTTGCTCTAATAATATTTCCATGGTTTCCTCTGAAGACCTTGACATTTCGTAGCAAGATTCCATAAGTTCATTTAGACCAGCCTTCTCCAATACTGGTTCCAAAACCTCTAATTCTTCCTTATTAAAGTTCTCACTCACTATACCATCATTCTCAAAGGTATATCTTGAAGTAATAAATACGGCAGAACCATCGGCAGTATCTACTATTGTGAATAGGAAATCATCTTTATTCATAGTTGGTCATCTCCTTAAATAATAAATTTGTTATTGAGTATTTTGTGACTGCAATAAATATTAAGACTTTGTTCGGGTTTAAATATATATATGTCCAGTTATTCGATTTTTTATGATATAATTTTTGAATCGGGAGGGGATTATTTTATGTTACGTTTCCATATCTTATCAAACAATCATGCCTCAAAGGAAGAGCTTTTGACAGAGCATGGATTATCTGTATTAGTTGAGACAGATGAGAAAAAGATTCTTTTCGATACAGGTGAAAGTGACATTTTTCTTCATAATTCTAAGAAAATGGGGCATGATATAAATTCTGTAGATTATATTGTTTTAAGTCATGGACATTATGATCACACTACAGGCTTGAAGTGCTTTAACTTTGATGACTCTAGTGCCAATTTATGTATTCATCCAGGAGCGTTGAAGGAGAAGTATAAGGTTATAAACGATGAGGAAAAGTATATAGGTATACCATGGGGATTAGATGATATAAACATAAAAGAAGAAAGAATCGTTTTTAACCCTAAGTTAAAACATTTAACAGAAAATATCATGGCTATAAGTGAAATACCTAGGATAACTGATTTTGAAGAAATACCTAAACACTTCAAGATTAAGGAGAAGGATGAATTAAAAGATGATACTTTTTTAGATGAACAGATGCTAGTTGTAAAAACTGAAAAGGGTATAGTTATACTTTTAGGATGTAGCCATCCAGGAGTTATAAATTGTATAAAGCATGCTATGCAGTTAACCGATGAAAGTAGAGTAAGGGCAGTAATTGGTGGGATGCATTTGAAAGAAGCCTCTACCAGCCAACTACATAAAACCATTGAGTCTTTAAAAGACATGGGAATCGATAAGGTCTTTCCCATGCATTGTACTGGAACTGAATCAATGATAGAGATGAAAAAGATTTTAAAAGATATATGTATTCTATGCAACGCAGGAGATACTATAGAAATATAACCTCAGACTATGAATCTTTGGCCATAGATAAGGGGGAGATTTATATAGATATACAGGAAATAGTAGATAAGAAAAGAGGTTTTACTAACACAGAACGTAAAAGAGCAGTAGAATACCTTATGTGGTATACCTGTTGTTATAGAAAGGAACAGCTTGATAAGCTATCCGATGAACTTATTGCTAAAATGGTGCAAGATACGAGAAAACTGACTAACAAGGAGAGCAAATAATCCTAGAAATATCATTTAGATGTTATAAAAAATATACTAGAGAAAGAACGTGATAAAAAATGAATAAGCTAAGGAAATTTTTTAGTAAATATCGAGTCCTTTTGTTTTCTATTATTGCAATAGCCTTGCCAGCTATTGGTGAAATGAGTTTGAATACATTACTTGGCGTAGCCGACACAGTGATGATAAGCCGCTTTGTAGGATCAGAGGCTTTAGCTGCTGTAGGTTTTGCAAATCAGATAATTTTTACATTGATTTTCATATTTTCATCATTTAATACTGGTGCTACTGCAATGATATCAAGGTCCTATGGAGAAAAGGACTACGATAAGCTAAATATAATTGCAGGACAAGCCGTATCAATCAATTTAATTATAGGAATCATAATAACCATTTTAGCAGCAATATTTGCAAAGCAGATTTTCCAAATCTATGATATGACAGATGAAGTGTTTAATCTAGCTTTAACGTATTTTTATATCATTGTAATTGGAATGATCTTTATGTTTTTATCCTTCTCTTATGCAGCAATTCTAAGGGGATCTGGAGATACAGTTACACCTATGGTAATCACTGGTATAGCCAACATTCTAAATATATTTGGAAACTATGTATTGATTACTGGATGGGGGCCTTTTCCGGAAATGGGAATTGCAGGTGCAGCGTGGTCGACGACAATTTCTAGAATGATAGGTATGGCTCTATATACATATATATTATTTATTAGAAAAGCACGTGTCCGAATAAAAATAAAGAATATGAGAATTACTGAAAGCATATTGAGACCACTACTAAAAATAAGCTTACCAGGTGGAGTTGAGCAGGCCTTAATGCAAACTTCCTTTGTTGTTGTAGGTGTTATAATATCACAATTGGAAACAAATTCTGAAGCGGCATTCCGTATACTGCTTAATATTGAATCAATATCCTTTATGCCCGCCGTTGGATTGTCAATTGCGGCTGCTACCTTGGTAGGAAAAGCTCTAGGGGAAAAGGACATTGAAAAAGCTGAACATACAGGATATACTGCTGCCATACTAGGCGTCCTATGGGGAGTAATTATGGGATTGATTTTCTTCATCTTCCCAAAGGGACTGTTAGGTATGTTTACAACGGAAATGGATATCATTCTACTTTCATTGACAACAATGTATTTTATGGGTATTAACCAGCCATTTTTAAACTTTATGATTGTAATGTCCGGTGCACTTAGGGGAGCAGGAGATACAAGAAGTGTTATGGTTATAACAGCACTTAGGTTATGGGTATTATTTGTTCCTCTATCATATCTGTTCATCATAACCCTAAAGCAGGGAGTAATTGGATTATGGTATGGAGAAATAATTTCTTTTATGGTTTTCTGTGTTATAATTTTCATGAGATTTAGAAGTAAAAAATGGACAAAGATTAGATTGGATTCTTAAATAAAAGTTTGGAGAAAGTCTTTTTTATAGAGGCTTTCTTTTTTTGTGTAAGAAATATAGTGAAAATAAGGTATTTAAGATTTATTTATAAAAGATTCAAAAAATTTAAAAAACTTTTCTTTGGAAAGAAGGTTTTTACGAAAAAGGGTAGAATTAATGTAACAAGAAAATGTAACTGGTTACATTTAGCGAAAAGTTCTAGAATGTAGTTAAGTAGCATAATATGATTATAACTTGGTTATTATAAACCACATTTTTTTTCGTTTGGATGTAAATGGTTACATAATTAAATGTGAAAGGAGAATGAAAATGTCAAAAGAGCAAAGCTTGACTAATCACGATGATTACGCCTTAGAACCAGTACCGGAGAGTGAAAGACGTGGACTTTTTTCAATGTCCATGGTGATGTTAGGGTTTACCTTCTTTGCTGCAAGTATGTGGACTGGGGGAACATTAGGTCAGGGGTTTAAATTATGGCCTGACCTGATTATAGTTGTTTTGTTCGGAAACTTAATCTTAGGTGTATACGGTGCTTTCTTAGGTTATGCAGCTTCCACTACAAATCTATCTACCCATATATTAGCGAGATATGCCTTTGGTAGAGTAGGATCAAAGCTGCCATCCTTTATGTTGGCCTTTACACAGATTGGTTGGTTTGGTGTTGGTGTGGCAATGTTTGCCTACCCCATTAATAAATTTACTGGAATGCCAATGCCGATTTTAATTATAATCGGCGGAGCTTTAATGACGGCGACGGTGGTAATAGGTATCAAAGCTATTGAAAAGATCAGTATGATAGCAGTTCCTGCCATTATTTTATTAGGATGTATGTCTGTTGGAAAAGCAATCATTGATAATGGAGGATTGCAACCTTTATTAGCTGTAGAACCAACAGAAAGGCTAACCGTTGCAGTAGGAGTAGCCCTGGCGGTAGGATCATTTATTAGTGGAGGTACTTTGACACCTGATTTCGTGAGATTTGCAAAGACTAAAAAGACAGGTGTTACTGCAACTATAATAGGTTTTACCTTTGGAAACAGTTTGATGTTTATATTTGGAGCAATAGGTGCCATTGCAACAGGACTTTCAGATATTGCAGAAGTTTTAGCTGTTCAAGGGTTATTAGGCGCAGGGATTGCATTATTAGCTCTAAATATCTGGACAACAAATGATAATGCACTTTATGCAGCGGGATTAGGATTAGCAAATATTACAGGACTTCAAAGAAAACATCTGACTATATTTGCAGGAGCTATAGGAACAATTTTTGCAGTATATCTTTATAACAATTTCGTTGGTTGGTTAACCTTTTTAAGTGTTTCACTACCACCAATCGGAGGGATAATAATAGGTGATTTCTTTATTAAAAATAAAGGGCAGTATGCTTCACCTAAAGAACACGATTTTAAAGAAATAAACTGGGCTGCCATCATAGCATGGATCGTTGCAATAGCTGTATCGAAGCTTTCCCCAGAAACCGGTATATTAAGTATAGCGCCTTTAAATGCAATTATTACAGCTGCATTAATCCATGTTCTTGCCGATAGGATGATCAATAAATAGCTGTATAAAAAATTCCATAGATAAACATATATTTTATAAGGGGGAAAATTATGATGGACTTGATTATTAGAAGAGCAAAGCTTAGAAAGCAAACGGAATTGATGGATATAGGGATAAGGAACGGAAAAATAGCTGTCATTGAAAAAAGTATAGAAGCTAAAGTTGAGAAGGAAATAGATGCTAAGGGAAATCTAGTTACACCTCCATTTTGTGACCCACATCTCCATTTAGATGCGGTATTGAGTGTAGGTGATCCGAGATATAATATGTCAGGGACATTATTAGAAGGAATTCAAATATGGGGAGAAAGAAAGCCCAATCTCACTAAAGAGATAATAAAAAGGAATGCTATAAAGGCTATAAAATGGGAAGTTGCAAATGGAACACTTAAGATTAGAACCCATGCAGATGTATGTGATCCGAGGCTATTAGGGGTAGAAGCCCTTTTAGAAGTAAGGGAAGAAATGAAGGATTTAGTTGATTTACAAATAGTGGCTTTTCCTCAGGATGGCATTTTTGCCTTCAAGGATGGTGAGAAGCTTATTGAAGAAGCATTAAAAATGGGCGTAGATGTAGTTGGTGGAATTCCACATAATGAATTAACTAGGGAGGACGGCGTAAGAGATATAGAATATGTATTTGAACTAGCGAAAAAGTATAACTGCTTAATAGATGTTCATTGTGATGAAACTGGAGATGATCAATCTAGATTTGTAGAGGTCATGGCTAAGCTGACTATTGATAACGATATGTATGGAAGGGTTACTGCCAGCCACACAACAGCAATGCATAATTATAATAATGATTATGCTTTCAAGCTTATAGGAATTTTAAAGAGAGCGGATATCAATATGATAACGAATCCCTTTGATAATTCTGTACTTCAAAATAGAACTGATGGCTATCCACGGAAGAGAGGTCACACTAGGGTAGATGAGATGTTGAGGCGTGGTGTAAATGTATGTATAGGTCATGATTCAATAATGGACCCTTGGTACCCACTTGGCAAAGGAAGTATGCTTCAAGCAGCAAATTTACTCTTACACTATTCTCACTTAAGTGGCTATGATGAAATATATGAATTATATGATATGATAACGAACTACTCAGCGAAGGCGTTAAACATTCAAGATGATTACGGAATTGAGGTAGGAAAAACAGCTGATATGATAATATTGAATGCTGATGATGAGATGGATGCTATACGATTATTATCAGAATGCCTATATGTAATTAGAAAAGGGAATGTAGTTGCAACTACTAAACCGGCTAAAAGTGAAGTAATCTTTGATGGAATTACGGAGTACATTGACTTTCTTGTTTAGATTTAGGAAAAAAGAAATTCAAAGAGAGGGACGGAATGTCCCTTTTTTAATGATATAATATAAGAAAAAAATGTAAAGGGTTACTTTGGGAGAGGTGTAGACATGGCAAATATTCGACAAGTGGCAAAACAAGCTGGAGTATCTGTTGCTACTGTTTCTAGAGTACTAAATCATCCAGAGGCAGTATCTATTAAAACTAAAGAAAAAGTACTAGCTGTCATGGAAGAAATGAATTATACACCCAATGGTATTGCACGAAGCTTAGCTCTGAATAGAACGAGTACAATAGCCTTATTGATTCCCAATATATTAAATCCTCTTTACCCTCAGGTAGCTAAAGGAATAGAAGATGTAGCCCATCAAAAAGGTTATAACCTTCTTTTGTGTAATACGGAAGAGGATGAGGAAAAGGAAAAAGAGTATATTGAAATGCTTCTAGAAAAAAGGGTAGATGGATTTATTCTTATTTCAAGCTTTTTAGAAAGACAGGACATTGATAAAATTAAAAACCGAAATACTTCCATTGTAATGATAGGCAGCTGCAAGGAAAACATAGATGTAGACATAGTATATACTGATTATTTAAAGGGTGCTTATCAAGCAACTCAGCATCTCATAGATTTAGGATATAAGAGGATTGCCCATATTTCAGGACCTTTAAAGGGTATGGAAAGCAGAGAAAAATTAATGGGATATGAAAGGGCATTGAAGGAAATAGAAATTAATACTTCTGAAGACTATATAGTTGAAGGAGACAACGAAATTGAGGGAGGATATTTAGCTGCAAAACAATTGTTACAATTAGAGAAACCTCCCAAGGCAATTTTTGCTGCTAACGATTTAATGGCAATAGGTGCAATAGATGCCATTAAGGACTCCGGTCTTAAAATTCCCGATGATATAGCTATAGTCGGATTCGATAACATTAGAATGTCTGCCTTAGTAGAGCCTAAGTTGACAACAATATCTCAACCCGTATATAAGATGGGTCTGATTGCTGCACGACTTTTGGTGGATAACATAGAAAATGGTGATGAGGAAGAGTTTAAACAAAGAATATTTTTGCAGCCTAAACTTAAGGTTAGAAAATCCTGTGGACACGAGGATAGAATAAGAGAGATTTTTAACTAAGGGGGGATGGATATGGATTTATCAGTAGAATTTATGGGATTGAAATTAAAAAGTCCAATTATAGTTGCTGCTGGGCCCTTGACCTCAAGTGGAGAAATGATGAGAAAAGCTGTAGAAGCAGGCGCAGGAGCAGTAGTTACGAAAACCATTGCAAATGAAGTTAGATCCAATGTTCGCCCTAGATTAGTAAAAAGTCCACTTGGTATGCAAAATATTGAACTGTATAGCGAATATAGCTTAGAGGAATGGGAAAATGAAATTGCCTATGCTAAAGAGCATGGAGCTATTGTTATTGCCAATATCTTAGCCCATTCTCCTTCAGAAATGGCATATATAGCAAGAAGAGTAGAAAAATTTGGTGCCGATGCAATTGAACTTGGGATCTCTTCACCCCATGGCGAAGGCATCGAGGTTTTAGGTGCTGACTCAAAAGCATTATATAGGTTTACAAAAAGCGTTGTTGATAATGTCAAGATTCCAGTAATGGTTAAACTATCGTCAAATGTAACCAACTTAGCTAAATTAGCTAATGCAGCTGAAATGGCTGGAGCTTCTGCAGTTAGTGGTATTGATACCGTAAGATCAATAATTGGAGTGGATATAGAGAAAAAAGAATCCTTACTTCCAACCTATGGAGGCTACTCCGGTGAAGCAATCAGACCAATTGGATTAGGAGCAGTAGCAACTATTTCACAGGCTATAGGTATCCATGTATCTGGGATAGGGGGAATATCAGATTATAGACATATACTTGAGTATATTATGTTAGGTGCAACTACTATTCAGATGTGTACTTCTATAATTTTAAATGGATTTGAGCATATAAATAATGTTTTAAAGGATTTAGAGGAGTGGATGTCTAGAAGAGGACATTATAGCCTAGAAGAATTAAGGGGAACAGCTTTATCATCGTTAAAATCCTTTGAGGAAATAAAGCTAGAGCCATACATAGCTAAAGCAAATAAGGACTGTTTGGATTTTAATTGCAATAAATGTATTAGAGGTTGTATATATGGAGCTATTGAAAAAAATGATACTAAAGTTATTGTAGATGAGTATAGATGTACAGGATGTGGCCTTTGTGTTAGCCTATGTCCAGATAAAAAATTAAAATTGACATGGAAAGAATTTTAGAATATAAAGGGAACTTTTTAATTCAGATGGAGTAGGATCTCCATCTGAATTAATTTCTACAGGCCTAAAGGAATAAAGGTTTTTAAATCATATACATGGTATTCAATAGGTAAAGAATCCGTTACAATCTTACCTTGAATTTTATTATTGTTTTCAATTCTAGATTTTAAGCTTTGGAAATCTACATCGGAAAGGACAACATCACCTTGAGCTTGATCGGAGTCATTAATAACCAAGCCTTGGTTTCCACTTGAATGGCATGTTAGATAAATAGAACCCTGATCATCTAACATCACATTACCCAGAATATTTTTTGTCTCACTAATAACCTTACCATGAAATAAACTACCATCGTCTAATAATAAATATCCATTCATCTTTTTACCTCCTCTTATTCTTGTCTCGCTGAACAAATTTAATAAAATTAATTAATATGCATATAAATGTATAAATATACATCTTTTTAAAATTATAACACATTTCATGATATTTTCAAGGGTTATTGAAAAATTTAAAAAAATTTATATAAAATGTAGCAATCAAAGAAAATATATTAAATAAATATAGATATTTGGACAAATTAAATATATTATAATGATAAAGAAAATTTGGAGCTAGAAATATTACCGATACACTATAAAGATTCCAGTCAAAAGTTTAATTTATACACATCAAAAATCCCCAGAAATATCGGATATTTTGATATGTAATAAATTAAGATTTACTTAGAACTCTTTATATTGGGTTTAGAAGGAGGAAGTTGCTGTGAATAAAAACACAAGAATAATGGTTGTTGATGATGATGAAAATATTGCTGAGTTAATCTCGCTTTACCTCAATAGAGAAGGTTATGAAACAAAGGAATACTATAGTGGTATAGAGGCATTAAAGGAATTTACATCCTTTACACCGGATTTAGTTATCCTTGATATTATGCTTCCGGAAATGGATGGATATGAAGTTTGTACAGAGATTAGGAAGAAAAGTTCAGCTCCAATTATAATGCTCACAGCAAAGGGAGAAACCTTTGATAAGGTCTTAGGCTTAGAGCTGGGTGCCGATGACTATGTTGTTAAACCCTTTGATTCTAAAGAATTACTAGCTAGAGTAAAGGCTGTACTTAGAAGATATAAATCTAAAAACACAGGAAGTAAACAACTAGTCATTCCTAACCTAACCGTAGATTTAAATGACTATTCAATAACATATCATGGGAAAAGATTGGAAATACCTCCAAAGGAGTTAGAACTCTTATACTTTTTAGCTTCTAGTCCAAATCAAGTATTTACTAGAGATCAGATACTTGATAATGTTTGGGGATACGATTATGTCGGTGAAACAAGAACCGTTGATGTTCATATAAAAAGACTTAGGGCAAAATTAGATGGAGAGGATCCTTGGGAAATAAAAACGGTGTGGAGTGTAGGATATAAATTTACATTAGATTAATGGGGTGACGTTAATTTGAGATCACTATTTGGCAAGATGCTTGCGATTTATATAGCAGTTATTGTGGTAAGCTTTATTGCACTAATTACTATATTATCTAGCACCTTTGAAGACTACTTTATGACTCAAAAAGAAAAAGTGCTTATTGAGCAATGTGAAAAGATACAGAAGCAATATGTCAAGGTTTATGAGAGAGGATCCTTATTCATTGATAAGGAGCGGTTAAAACTTGAAATGGAAGCCTTAGACAGATATCTAAATGCAAGGATATGGTGGGTAAATAGACTTGGAGAAATCTATATAGACTCAGAAATAGATGATGCATCCTGGTTAGGTGAAAAATTAAACTATGAAGAAATAGAAGATGTATTTAATGGATATGTAATAAAAAGAAAGGGCCGATTCAAAAACCACTTTGAAGAATCGGTACTTACCATAGGATACCCTATTATAGTGGATAATAAAGTAGAGATTGCTTTATTTATGCATGTTCCTATTCCAGAAATAAAAAGAACTATATCAGATGTTTATAGAATAACCATGGCTGCCCTTATATTTTCAATATTAGTAGCGTTTATAGGGGTATTCTTCCTATCGAGAAATCTAAATAAGGATATAAAGAATCTAAATGATGCAGTAAAATTTGTTTCAAAGGGGAATTTTGACAAAAAACTGAATGTTACTAGAACCGATGAACTAGGAGAATTAGCTGAGAACTTTAACCATATGGCAGAGGATCTCAGTAATCTAGAAGAACTACGAAGAACCTTTATATCAAATCTATCCCATGATATTCGTTCGCCTCTTACGTCAATAAAGGGATTTCTACAAGCTATTTTAGACGGCACTATCCCAAAGGAAAAACAGGATAAATATATAAGAATTGCTTTAAATGAAAGCGAACGTCTAACGAAGATGACAAATGATATCTTAGATCTGTCAAAAATGGAAAGCGGAGAAATTAACTTAACTAAAACAGAGTTCAATATAAACAATTTACTCATTAATGAAATAGATAAATTTGAAACTAGATTAATAGATAAGAATGTCGATGTAGAATTAAAGCTATTTGAAGGTAACGACGTAGTGCATGCCGATAAGGGACAGATAACAAGAGTAATATACAATTTGATTGATAATGCTGTAAAGTTTGTAGAAGATCAAGGAAAAATCGAGATAAAAACGAGATCAAAGAAGAACAAGGTATATGTTTCCGTAAAGAATACAGGAACCATAATTCCAAAGGAAGAGCTGAGACATATCTGGAATAGGTTCCGAAAGGTAGATAAATCGAGGGGGGAAGATAAAAGGGGTTCGGGTCTTGGACTATCTATTGTAAAGACCATTATAAGTAATCACGGAGAAAATATTGAAGTTAGAAGCATTGAGGAAGAAGGGACGGTATTTACCTTTACCCTTTCAAAACAATAAACTTCTCACCAAGATGAATTTTGTTTACAAACCATTCATACTTTCTTAAATTTTATAGTTTATTATTGAACTATAATAGAAATTCAACATTTAAGGAGGTATTGGATAATGTTTGATAATAAAAATGAGTTCTTAAAAGATAGCCCTGAGATAATAGATGTAAAGAGTAAGCCTGTGAAAAAGAAAAAATCCTTTGTAAATCTTCTTATATATGGGATTATATTTTCTATGGTGGGAGGCTTTGCCATAGGGGCTGGATACAATTTTAGTGAAAAATATTTAACTGGCTATGCGGACAATAACCAAATTGCAAGTAATGGAAGACAGACAGAAATAATAGACACTTCTTTAGCTGAGAAAGTAAGCTATAGCAACACGGATTCACCCATAACTAATATAGTCGAGGAAGTAGGCCCTTCTATAGTAGCTATAACTAGTAAGGTTAAGGTAAGAGATTGGTATAATAATCAATATCTTCAGGAAGGTGAAGGGTCTGGTGTAATATTCGAAGTGAATGATGAAGAGGTTATGATTGTAACTAATGAACACGTTATAAATGGTGCGCAGGAGGTTATAGTGACACTGCATAATAACAGACAAGTACCTGCCTCTATAGTTGGAATTGATCCAGAGACTGATCTAGCAGTATTAAAAATTGACAAAAAAGATATACCAGAAGAAATATCAAATGAAATTGTAGCAGCGAGATTAGGGGACTCTGAGGATTTAAGGGTTGGAGAAACAGCCATAGCTATTGGAAATCCGATGGGATATAATAATACCGTAACCGTAGGAGTTATTAGTGCATTAAATAGAGAACTTAGACTTCCAGACAAGAAACTTGAGCTTGTTCAAACGGATGCGGCTATAAATCCTGGAAACAGTGGAGGAGCCCTGGTTAATAGTAAGGGTGAAGTTATTGGAATAAATACAGTTAAGATTGCTGACACAAAGGTTGAGGGTATAGGGTTTGCCATTCCAATTAATTCAGCTAAGCCAATAATTAATGAATTAGTAGATAGTGGATCTGTATCAAGGCCATATCTAGGGATATTAGGCAAGGATATAGATGAGAATGCATCTGAATTATATGAATTACCTATAGGAATATACATTGCTGATGTAGTAGAAAATAGTGCTGCTGATAAAGCAGGAATTAGAAAAGGTGATGTTATAATTGAATTTGAAGGTAAAAAGATGTTAAATATGGAGCAGGTAAGCCAGATGATTAAGGACAAAACTGTAGGAGATACCATTACAATGAGAATCATCAGAAATGGAAATGAGAAAATAGAGATTAAAGCAGTCTTACAACAAAAATAGATATTCGATAGGATATATTACTAAAAACCGTTATTTTTATTATGACGGTTTTTAGTTTTTTTTTTGAAAAATTTTTTAAAAAGGTATTGAAAAAATTTTAGAAAGATATATAATCTATTTGTAAATAAATTAACGAACCTATTTCGAAAAAATTACAACAATATGGAAAATTCAGAATTCGAATTTTATGGGATGAATACAGTGAAATAAACGTTTTCGCAAAAATATTCTATAGCTTGCAAAAATATAACAAGATAAATTACTTTGAGAAAGCTACTTTTTAAAATGAAAATAATGTTAATTTATTAACGATATTGAGAGTGTTTATTTTGCTAAACAAAATTAAAAAATTAGGAGGGTTACTATGAAAAGAACAGTTATTTTTATTGTGGTTATGCTTATATCATTATTCACTTTAGAAGCATTTGCGGGAATGAAGTTAGAAAAAGTAGAAAAATCCTATGATAAAATCGTAGTTGGAACAAGTGGAGAATATGCACCCTATACTTATATTGATGAAGATGGAGAACTTACTGGCTTTGATATAGAAGTATGGAAAGAAATATCAAAAAGATTGGATAAAGAAAT
Organism: Wukongibacter baidiensis; assembly: GCF_050888315.1. NCBI lineage: Bacteria > Bacillati > Bacillota > Clostridia > Peptostreptococcales > Caminicellaceae > Wukongibacter > Wukongibacter baidiensis. The sequence goes on along the minus strand of NZ_CP138202.1, from coordinate 2,771,987 downwards.
TGAATTCGTTAAGGCAGATTTTAAAAATTTATTCTCTATGTTAGATAAGGGCGAAATTGATACAATTGCAAATCAAATAACATTAAATGATAAGAGAATAGGGAAGTACTACTTTGCTGATACCTATGTTTACGAAGGAGCGCAGTTGGCAGTAAGAAATGATAATACATCAATCAAAGAATTGAATGATTTGAAGGATAAAAAAGTAGGGATACTTCAGAGTTCAAGCTTTGAAGATACCTTGAGAAGTTATGACTTTAATAATGAAATAGAAATAAAAATCTATGATGATTACACTGAGGCACTTAAAGATCTTGCCTTAGGAAAGCTTGACGCTGTATTTGATGATAGATTAGCGGTTATGAAAGCTATAAAGAGCTTAAATCTTGAATTGAAGTTAGCTGGAGAACCTGTAGAAGTTATAGAGAACAGCTTTCCATTTGTACAAAATGTTGAAAATGAAGACATTCTCAGAGAAGTGAATAAGATTATTGAAGATATGCGTAGTGATGGAACACTAAAGAAACTATCAGAGAAATGGTTTTCTATTGACGTTACAAATTAAAATATTAGTGAAATCCAAAAATAATACAAAAAACCCCCCCGGGGAGGCATAATGCGGCGGGGGTTTTTAATTTTTTTTTGTAAAAAAATTTATTATAGTTTTAGGATTGACATGATAATAGTTATCAATTATACTAAACAAAGAAAATGATTATTGTTATCAATTTATCATTTTTACAAAATGAGAAAGAAGATCATTAGAGGAGGACATATAAGAATGAAAAAGAGATCTACATTAATTTCACTAAGCATTATGCTGATTATTTCCTTATTAGCCCTTGCAGGTTGTGCGGGTACAGAGAAGGAAGCTCCAGTAGCTGAGGAAAAAGCTTCAGAGGTGAAAGAAGAAGCAGCAGCTCCAAAGGAAGAGGCTAAAGTTGAAGAAAAGAAAGAAAAAGGCGTAGTAAATCTTTATACAGATAGACACTACGATACTGATGAAGAACTATACAAATTATTTACTGAAGAAACAGGTATTGAAGTAAATGTTGTTAAAGGAAAAGCTGATGAGTTAATTGAAAGACTTTCAAGAGAAGGTCAAGATACGGAAGCAGATTTATTAATTGCTGCCGATGCAGGAAGATTACATAGAGCAAAGTCACAAGAGTTATTACAAGGAATAGAAAGTGAAACAGTGTTAAGTAATGTTCCAGAAAATCTAAGAGATATTGATAATCAGTGGGTTGGATTAACAGTAAGAGGTAGAGTTATAGTTTACTCTAAGGATAGAGTAAAACCTTCTGACTTATCAACTTACGAAGATTTAACAAGTGACAAGTGGAAGGGTAAGATTCTAGTAAGATCTTCATCTAACATATACAACCAATCATTACTAGCATCATTAGTAGCTATTGATGGTGAAGAAAAAGCTAAGGAATGGGCAAAGGGTGTACTAGCAAACATGGCTAGAGAGCCAAAAGGAAATGATAGAGCTCAAGCTACTGCTGTTGTTGCAGGCGAAGGAGATTTAGCAATAATGAATACATACTATGTAGGAAAAATGTTAAACTCTTCTAACCCTGAAGAAGTAAAGGTAGCAGAGAACGTTGGAGTTTTCTTCCCAAATCAAGATAGCACAGGAACACATGTAAATGTTAGTGGAGTTGGACTAGCAAAGCATTCTAAGAACAAAGAAAATGCAGTTAAGTTTATAGAATTCTTATCAAGCGAAAAAGCACAAAATGAATTTGCACAGGCTAACTACGAATATCCAGTAAATCCTTCAGTAGAGCCATCTGAGTTATTAAAGTCTTGGGGAGAATTCAAACCTCAAAATATCAACCTTTCTAAACTAGGTGAATTAAATACTAAAGCAGTAGAAATATTCAACGAAATCGGTTGGAAATAAGTAATATAAAAAGCACATAGTTAAAGCAGCCCGTATTTTTATGGGCTGCTATAGCTGTTTATATGAACTTGACTATAAAGGTCTATTTAACAAGGATGTAAAGGAAGTGTACGAAATTGATTATGGGAAGAGATCTAAAAAGAAATTTTAATATATGGGCTGTCTTAAGCTTTATCTTTATATGCTTGGTTATCTTACCAAACTTAAATATTCTAGTGAATGTTTTCAATAAGCCCAATGAAAACTGGAATCATATAAAGGAATACCTTTTAAAGGATTATGTTGTTAATTCCCTAACCTTGATAAGTTTTACAGGAGTGTTCACGGTTCTCATTGGAACAAGCCTATCTTGGATTATCTCAGTATATGATTTTCCATTTAGAAGATTTTTTAAATGGAGCTTAGTTTTGCCTTTGGCTATACCTCCTTATATAGCAGCCTATACATATAATGGACTATTGAATTATACAGGAGTTATACAAACTTTCTTGAGAAACTCCTTAAATATAAGTGTGAATCAAAAGTATTTTAACGTTATGTCAATGAAGGGCTCAGTATTCATATTTACCATGTTTCTATTTCCATACGTATATATCATAACAAAATCATTCTTAGAAAAACAATCTGCATCTCTGATAGAGAACGCTAGGGTTTTAGGAAGAAACTCTATGGAAATATTTTTCCATGTTGTACTACCCATATCAAGGGCGGCAATTATTGGTGGAGTTAGCTTAGTTATATTAGAGGTACTAAATGACTATGGTGTAGTTAAATATTTCGGTATTCCAACCTTTAGTACCGCTATCTTTAAAACATGGTTCTCTATGGGAGATATTGATTCAGCAGTTAAGCTTTCTTCGATCTTAATGTTTATGGTCTTTGGAATATTATTTTTAGAGAAGCTTTTAAGGGGAAGAAAAAAATACAGCTATACAAATGCCAAGGTAAGACCAATTACCCATATAAAATTAGACGGATTTAAAGGTGTATTGGCATCAAGCTACTGTTTTCTAATTCTTTGCCTTGGTTTCATAATTCCTACACTGCAATTGAGCCATTGGACGTTGCTGACATATAAGAAAATTTTGGATATGAAATTCTTAGAACTTATTTTTAACTCGCTTTTTACGGCACTACTGACATCTGCCTTAATAGTAGTTATAGCAATAGTAATTGCTAATAACTCTAGAATAAATGACAGTTTAATTTCAAAGATTTATTCAAAAATCACAGTAGTTGGATATTCGATTCCCGGTGCAGTTATAGCAATAGGGGTTATAGTATTTTTTATTAATATAGACAAGAGCTTATACTGGCTTTATAAAATGATCAATCCAGATTCCGGTAAGCTGGTTCTTAGCACCAGTGTTGTGATGCTTATATTTGCATATATAATAAGATTTCTAGCTATAGGATATAACTCTATTGAATCAGGATTTGAGAAGGTTGGAAAGAAGTTTTTCGAAGCTTCAAGAACCCTTGGTATGAATGTAACGGAAACATTCTTTAAAGTGGACTTTAAAATGATAAAACCTGCGGTTTTAGGGGCGTTTCTTCTAGTATTTGTAGATATTCTAAAGGAATTACCACTTACACTGATTCTGAGACCATTTAACTTTAATACCTTGGCAACTAAATCCTTTGAGTATGCTAATGATGAAATGATACACGAAGCTGCTATATCGTCATTGATAATCATAATTATAAGTGTTATTTCAATGTACCTATTTCAAAAAATAGGAGATAAGGAGGGGAAGTAAATGCATGTTAAGATAGATGGATTGAAATTTAAATATAAAAATGCTAAAGAAGAAACTATAAAGGACTTTACTATGGGAATAGAAAAGGGAGAGATAATTTCTATTCTAGGCCAAAGTGGAAGTGGAAAAAGCACGGTTCTTAGATTGATGGCAGGACTTGAAGTACCAAGCAGTGGTACCATCAAAGTCGACAGTGAGTTTCTAGTAGATGATAGCAAGTTTGTTTTACCTGAAAAAAGAGGCATTGGAATGGTTTTTCAGGACTATGCCCTATTTCCCCATATGACAGTAGCTCAGAATATCAAATTTGGTTTAAAGAACATGAATAAAAGTGAGAAGGATATAAGGTTAAATGAAGTATTAAAGTTAATAGATATGGAAAAGTTCCATGCTAGATATCCCTATGAATTAAGTGGAGGTCAGCAGCAAAGAGTTGCATTAGCTAGAGCCATAGCTCCTAAGCCTTCACTATTACTCTTAGATGAGCCCTTTAGTAACCTAGATGCAGATCTACAAATTAAAATAAGGGAAGAACTGAAAAAGATAATTAAAAAAACAGGAATAACATCAATTTTTGTTACCCATGATAAAGAAGATTCGAAAGCTATTGCAGATAGAGTTGTAGTATTAAAAGAGGGAGAAATAGTTCAGATGGGAAATGTTAATGATGTATTGTAGTGGATACTATATAAACCTGTGTATTTAGTGCTAAATAAAACTATGAGGACGAAATAAATGAAAAGGATAAGCAAAAGCTTTTGAACAATTTTGCTTAGAAAACTTGCTAAGTGGAGTTGAAAAATCTGTTAAGAATCATGATTGTTTGAGCGTAGCGAGTTATCATGATTTAAGATTTTTCAATGGAGCGAAGCGTAGCTTTCTCAAAATTTTCATTGCTTTTACGTTCTTTTTCATTTATTTCACTTTGTTATATCACGTATAAAACAGCTTTAACCTTTAAAACTTTAAAGATTCTTGCTATCATATAAATAGTAGAAATTTATGATGGGTGAGATTTTTATGTCAAAGGAGAAGCTGTTATTTATTTTAAAAAGATTTTTATTACTTTCGTTAGCCGTTTTAGCAATATCGGGTTTAATGAAATTGTTTGGTATTGACCTTGAAGAAATGGAAAAGAGAGAAGCACAAAAAGTTATTATAGTCGGTACCACAGGTAACTACTATCCCTACTCGTTCTTAGATAAGAATGGTGAGTTATCTGGATTTGATATAGATATCTTAGAAGAGGTTGGTAAAAGAACCAATATAGAAGTAAAATTTGTTATAAACTCTTACAATGAATTGATAGACCTCTTAGATAAAGGTGAAATTGATACAATTGCCAATGGAGTAAGAATAAATAAAAAGAAGATAAAAAAATACTATTTTTCTAACCCCTATGGGCTGAGTGGAGCACAGTTGGTTATCAGAGAAAATGATTCCTCAATTATTGACTTGAATACCCTCAAGGGTAAAAGAGCCGGAGTAGTATTTAAATCAGATTATGAAGATTTTCTAAGGGATTATGATAAGGAATATGAAATAGATATTAGAGTATATGATACACATGAGGAAACTCTAAAAGCAGTAGTTTCCAGTGAAATTGATGCCGCCTTAGATGATTCGGTAACTATTTTAGAAGCTATCAAAGATATGGATACAGGCCTTAAACTTGTAGGTGAATTAGTTAATGTTACAGAAAAGGGGTTTCCGTTTTTGAAAAACATGAAGGGTGAAAGCCTTCTAAAAGATATAAATGAAGCATTAGGAACCATGGAAGAAGATGGAACTTTAAGTACTATATATGAAACATGGTTTTAGAGCATTTTATATAAATAAAATGCTGAGACTGTTGACAAACCTGAATTTCTTCGTTGTTGCCTCAAGCAAGAACCCTTACGTATGTCTGTATACGCTGCGGTCTCTTTCTTTCAGCACGCCTCGAACTTCAGATTTCTCAACAGTCTATCATCTTGTAGACTTTGTCTACAATCTGAGCATTTTATATGAATAAAATGCTCTCTTTTTATGGAAAAATAATATAGAGATTTCAGTCAAAACTTTAATCTATACATATCAAAACCCCCTAGAAACATCGGATATTTTGATACGTATAAATTAAGATTTACTTGGAACTCTCTATAAATGTAAAAACTTCTCAAAATGAATAAAGGTATTGACAAATGAAGAATACTGTTCTAATCTAAATATAGATATATAGACATGTATCTATGTGATTTTTGAGTTGCTAGAGCTAATATTACTAATTGGAAGGTGGTCATATGAAAAATATCGGGACAATGATTGGTGGTGCCATAGCGGGAATCTTTGTAATGAGTGTTTGGGGAAAGTTTGCAGAGACCTATGGCATTGGAGGAGGCTGGTTTGCGGCCTTGATTATTATTGGTACTATGTGGTTTCTAAATCATCATGTTGGTATATTACATAATCCTGAAGAAGGAGCATGGGTAGATATGGCTCTAGCCATTGGAGTCTGTGGAACCTTAATACCTGTTTTTGCTAAGTTATCTATAAAGCCACTCTTTGGATCAATTCCTACGTTGTTAATAGTAATTGCAGGCGGTGTAACAGGTGGGATCGTTGGTGAGATGATAAAAAAGGATATAGAGAGAGATGGTAAAGAGGCCCAATAAAGGTTTCAAAAATTTAGTTATATATTTGTAACTCAAAGATTTTATTGATAAGGTTTTAACGCTAGAGACTAGTTGACAACCCTAAGAAGAGTAAAAACAATACTCTAAGTAAAGTAATAACTTTTTATGAAATAGTAATAGTTGCATAGACCCACATCTATATAATCAATATGAGTAAAGTGATACAATGAAAGAAAGGAGATACAATAATGACCATAGGTTTAATGATTTCAACATTTACGGGAGCATTCATATTTCCGTTTTTGATAACCCTTTGTTGGGGTAAAATGGTAGAATCCTGGGGGCCGATAGGAGGATGGATGGCAGCAGGATTTATAGTAGGTACTGTATGGACTCTAAATCATGGTGTAGGAATGATCTATCAGAGCGGAGAAGCATGGATAGATATGGCTTGGGCAGCAGGAGTCGGGCTGTTAGCAGGAGCAATTTATCGTGGTGCTAGTTTAAAAAGGGCAATGCCGACGGTTCTTTATTCTATCCTTGGAGGAGCTATAGGAGCCTTTGTATTATCAACATTAGTATAGATATATAGATATATTGATTATGTGGAGTGGGTAAAATGGAAAAAAAGATCGAAATTTTTAAAGCGTTATCTGACAAAAACAGATTACTAATCATAGACATGCTATCATGTGGAGAATTATGTGCGTGCGATATTATAGAGGGATTAGAATTAACTCAACCAACTGTTTCACACCATATGAAAATACTGCAACATGCAGGGTTGGTAAACAGTAGGAAAAATGGAAAATGGACCATTTATTCTCTCGATAAGGATGCTTTTAGTAATCTATGTGGATTTATCGAAAAGCTATCTTCGGAAAAGGAAAATTGTATATGCAAGAAAGTAGTTAAAAGTAGCTGTAATGTAGAATCTTAAAAGTGAACGGAGGAGGAGAAATTATGAAGAAGGTTGCATTTGTATGTATTCATAACTCTTGTAGATCCCAAATGGCAGAAGCATGGGCGAAACATTCAGGTAAGGGTGTATTAGAAGTATATTCAGCGGGAACTGAGGAATATCCAGAGGTAAAGCCTGGAGCTGTACAGGTTATGGAGGAATCAGGAATCAATATGAGTGAACATTACCCAAAGCTTTTAACTGATATACCTGAAGAAATAGATATTTTAATTACAATGGGATGTGGAGTAGTATGCCCATATGTACCTTGCAGTCACCAAGAAGACTGGGGTCTTGAGGATCCTTCTGGAGGACCTATAGAAGGATTTAGAAACACAAGAGATATAATAAAGGAAAAGGTTGAAGATTTAATAGAGAGAGTAAAAAAAGGTGAATTATAAGATTAGTGTATATTGACTTTGTGACCCAGCAGATAAAAATGCTGGGTTTTTCTATTGGACTCATTTATCGAAGAGAACTCTGATTAAAATGAAGGAATCGATGAACGTGAGTTTGATTGTTGGAGTTCATTAAATAGAGTGGAATATAATTTAATAATTAGAGGATTTAACCAGCAAGTGTCGAATAGATAAATTACTATTGTCAGAAATTTCTATATGTAAAGTATTTATTGCGAATAAAAGAAAAAACCTTTCTAAAATTATCTTTTATATGAAACTTTCATTTACTATAAGGTGGTGTATCCATGAATAATAATCAAGGTCTTCTTCAAAATGAGAATCATAGTGAACTATTAAGTGATTACTTAGTTAGCACTATGGGAAAAATTTTTGATCCCGTTCCCGTTCCTATAATACTAATAGACAATAAAACCAGAGTAAAAATGATAAATGATGTTTTTGCTGACTATTTGGGATTCCCAAAGGAAGAGATTATAGGGAAAAAGGTAAAGGAAATTGATAAGAATACTAGATTCCCCTATGTATTCCAAACGAAAAAGGCTGAGATAGCTTGGAAGCATAGGTTTGAAAATGGTCACACGGCAATAGTTCATAGGATACCAGTTTTAAATGAATCCGGTGAAGTTGAATATGGAGTAGGGATAGTACTCTTTGAGGATTTAGAACAGTTTAGGGATATTATTGATAAGAATAAACTTTTAGAAAATGAGCTCCATATTTATAAAAAAAGATTAAAGGAAATCCACGGAGCTAAATATTCATGGGAAAACATTGTAGGGAAAAGTGAGAAAATGGTTGCTGCAAAATATATGGCTCAAAAAGCTGCTCAAACTAACTCAAACGTATTATTACTTGGTGAAAGTGGTACAGGTAAAGAACTATTTGCTCACTCTATACATAACGGCAGCGTGAGAAGTTATTCTCCCTTTGTAAAGGTAAATTGTGCTGCAATTCCTTCGGATTTGTTGGAATCTGAGCTATTTGGTTATGAAGAAGGTGCCTTTACTGGAGCTAAAAAAGGTGGGAAAATTGGAAAGTTCGAATCTGCAAACGGCGGTAGCATATTCTTAGATGAAATAGGGGATATGCCTTTGAAAATGCAGGCCAAGCTCCTTAGGGTTTTACAGGAGAGAGAGCTCGAAAGGGTAGGTGGAACAGCTTCTATAAAGTTAGATATAAGGGTCATTGCAGCGACAAACAAAGAATTAAAGGACCTTGTTAAAGAAGGTAAGTTTAGACAGGACTTATATTATAGACTAAATGTTATGAGTATTGACATTCCGGCACTTAGAGAAAGATTTTGTGACGTTGAAGATCTTACATATTTACTACTTAAAAAGTTATCAAATCAATTGGGCAAATATGTATCAAATATATCTTCGAAAACGATGGAATACCTGAAAAGTCATAGCTGGCCAGGTAACGTTAGGGAGCTTGAAAATGTGCTTGAAAGGGCCATTAACTTAACCGATTCAGACACCATATTACCGGTACATTTACCAGTATATCTAGTTCAAAATAAAAAAAGAATTCTGGATGGGCCTATCAGGCCACTAAAAGATATTATTGAGGATGTAGAAAAGGAAGCTATAATGAGATGTCTAGAGTACACAAAGGGAAATAAGCTTAAAACCGCTAAATTACTAGATATAAGCAGATCAAGTCTCTATGATAGGATCGAGAGATACGGAATGTAAATGATATTGGAATGTAGGCTAAATAACTCTGTAGTAATTTCAGACAATTGTACAGATTTAAAACACTGTACTTATCTTTGTTAAAAAATTAATAGAACTAATGATTTGAAATAGATGTTGTTTATAAAAGAAAAATTTAGATTTAAGACTGTAGGTTTATTATACAGTTTTAAGTCTTTTTTTATTAAGGGTCAAGTATCTTTAAATAGAATGACAGCGAAATATAATTAAGAATTTAGGGGAATATACTGTACTCTAGGCATATCTTAATAGAGTATATTTTTTTATGGCATATATTTTGCTTATTTCTAATAATAACGATATTCGAATGATGACTTTGTATAGAAAAACTAACCCTAAAATATTAAAAAAAGGAGGAGTGAATGTGAAAAGAGCTTTAATTATGTTTTTAATTTTGACTCTAGGCTTTATGTCGGCAGGCTTCATACCACAATATACATATGCAGGGTCAAGCCTAGATATTGAAGAGACCTTCACGGATATCAATGTAACGAAACATTGGGTGAAGGTTGAAAGAATTAGACTTAATAATTCGAACATTGGAAAAGAGAAATTTATATCAGACAACAAGCAGAAGAGTGGAAACATTGTTAGGGAGTTTGGAGGAACATCTGAACCAAGCTCAAAGCTATTCCTACTTCATTATGCCGAGGGCTGGGATACAGGTACACAGCCTTATCCAGTGCTGTTTGTACATGGAGCTGGAAAAAATGGTGATTATGCTGCTGACCCGAAAGAAAATGGCGGTTCAGATGGTATCATGCAGTATTTAAGGGATAATAACTTTAAATTCTTTTCAATAAGCTTTGCTCATCCCCATGGGGACAACTATATACAAAGAGAAATTTTAGCTGCGGCTATTCAAAGAATAAAGGAAGTTACTGGAGCGGAAAAGGTAGATATTATAGCCCACAGCAAGGGAAATATGAGCGCCAGAATGTATGTGTCAAATGTAAAGAAAAGCTGGGGACAGAGCTTTGGCAAAGATGTTAGAAGATATATTCAACTGGGAGCTCCAAACGGAGGGATAGATTATTCCTTTAGAAATACATGGGCAGCTTGGGGCATCATGGCATCAAACGGTCATGGACCTGTACCATTTACTAGAATGGTGATATATGGTTTTTGGAAGAATACAGCCTATCATAGTTTATATGGAGAATCCGATGGAGGAGGAGCTTATACAGGCCAAGCACAAATGCTTGCTAGATGGGATGATGAATATTCCCTTGGATCATTTGAACAGGATTGGTATACAGCGTATCATGGCGGGCAGGGCTTCTACAGTTATTCTAAAGGAATAGATTATGCTATAACTCAAGGAGGAAACCTTATTGATACTTTAAAAAATTCTCCTGTTGATTCATCGGTGCAGATTGCTACCCTAGCAGGTAATCAAAATGTTATAAATGGTGTAGTAATGGAAAACGATGGACCAAGTGATGGTATAGTTTTCGTTGAGAGTGCATTAATGACAGAACCGATGACAGCCGGTGGAGCATCACTGCTAGAAAAGAAAGTTTTATCGCTAAATCATGTTGAATTAGCCTATGATAAGAGTGCTAAGAGTTGGATAAAAAACCAACTAACTAAATAAAGAGAATTGCATAAATACCATTCTTAAAGGATTACTATGACATATGGCTTAGCCAAGATTATTCATGGAAATATGATTATGAAGTTTAAACTACATCAGAAGGGATCACAAACTCTTCATGAAAATACAGTGTTAGGAAAGAGGGAGCTGTGACCCTTCTTGATATCCATACTTCTTACTCGTATAGCCATATGAATAAATTTAAATAAAAGGGAGGAGAGATTGGTAAAAAATAGAATAGTTATTTATGATAAAGACCGAGGGAGGTAAAATAAAGTGAAAAATGACACATGGGTAAAGGTTTTGCTGATAGGATCTATTCTTATGTTAATTGCACAGATAGGAAAAATTCCTATGCTATTTGCTATTTCATTTCCAATAGTAATAGTAGGATGGATGGCTCTAGGAGCCATGAGACGAAATAAGATAGGCAAGAGTCTTAAAATGTCGCTGGCAGCATTACTTGTGATTTGGGTTGTAGGCTTTATCGTATTAAATGTAATGGACCATAGTCAGTTTAATGGAACAATATTAGGTTTAGTTCCGGGAACAGCAATAATGATATATATTATATGGTTATTACCATTTTTTATTGGAACTCTAGTTTATTGTTTAAAGTTCAATGAAGAATACCTTGATGAAGAGGATATAAGAAAGTTTGAAAATAAAACTGATGGAGTTATAGAAACAAAATAATGGAGGGGGATAAAAGATGGCTACAATAAAAATCGTTATAGCTCTATATATGCTTATTGTATTGGGAATTGGATTCTGGGCTATGAAAAAGACAAGAAACTCATCTGACTTTTTTGTAGCAGGAAAACAGCTAGGAATTATAGCCGTTGCATTGGCAGCATTTTCAGCTGCTATTTCAGGTTTTGTGTTTGTAGGTGGACCGGGACTTGAATACAAAGTGGGAATAGGATCTCTATGGCTTACATTTCCTACCTCCATTTCATTTGCGATGGCTTGGATGATACTTGGAAAGAGAATGAGATTTTTAGCTGAAACTAGAAATTGTATGACCGTTTCAGATGCGATATTAGCTAGATATGAAAGTAAACCTGCAAGTTTTCTTGCCGCTATAGCATCAATAGTTGGACTGATTCTATATCTGGCTACACAAATAAGCGCCTTTGCATTTATTCTTTCACCAATATTTAATATTGAATATAAAACAGCAGTTCTTATAGGTATGGGTATTGTTCTTGTGTATTCCGTTGCTGGAGGGATGTTAGCAGGAGTATACACCGACGTATTCCAAGGATCAATCATGGCTGTAGCATCAATATTTGTTTTTATACTAACATTAAAGCATGGCGGTGGTATGGCTAATATGTCTACTACAATAGCACAGCAGGTTAAACCAGAGTTTGTAGGCCCCTGGGGAGTACTGCCGGCCTCATTGGCGATGGGGTGGTTCTTCTGTCTATCTATAGGAATCGTAGGACAGCCCCATATAGCCCATAAGTTTTATATGATAAAGGATATTAGGAAGCTTAGATGGGGTCCAGTAATTGCAGCAATGGCAGGTATGTTGGGCGGATTATTATGGCTGGGCGTTGGAATGGTAATGAAGTACAAGGTAACTATAGGAGAGGTAGCAGCATTAGAAAATGCAGATTATGCAATATCCATATTCCTAAATAACTATACGCCTAAGATACTTGCTGGTATTATTTATGCAGGTATAGCATCAGCGGTTATGTCTACGGCAGATTCATTTATAAACCTAGCTTCTGCGGCTACAGTTAGGGATATACCAAAGGCCTTCGGTATAGAACTCGACTCAAAGAAGGAATTAAAGTATGGGAGATATGCCGTAGTAGCACTTTCAGTCCTTACGGTTGTCATTTCATTTAGCTTTGGAGCTAAGGGGGTAGCCGTTCTCGGAGCCTTTGGATGGGGTACATTTGCAGCAGCATTAGCACCTGCATTAGGAATAGGGCTGAACTGGAAGAGAGCAACAAAGCAAGCAGCTTTTTGGTCAATATTAGTAGGACTTAGCCTTAATGTATTTTTGGAGATATCAAGTAAACTTGGAGCGGGATTCTATAAAGCTATATTCGCGCCAATGGGAATATATAATGGAACGTTATCCCTAGTAATCTCAATTATTCTTTTCATAGTTATTTCTTACTTAACTCCGGAACCAAAGCTTAAGGAAGATGTAGAAGCAATCATGGAAGTATAGTAATATATAGGGGCTATCTCATAGAGGTATTTTATGAGTCTAGCCTCTAGGTGTTTTTAAATGAAATGGTACAGAAGCCAGTTGTTCTCAGATGCTCATTTTGTTTATATAATCAGGGAAAGGATGATCAAAAAATGAAAAGCCATGGAGAAGTGTTAAGTAAGATAATATCTAAGTTTTTTGAAATAGGATTCTATAATCAGATATATTATGAGATAGTGGTGACAAATAAAAGATTAATCCTTGTAAACATGGGAGAAAGCTATAAGCCATGGATGCTTAGTATAGACCCTGGTATAAACAAGAGAGAAGAATTTGAAAAACTAGATTTAGATGAAATAGTAGAATATAATGAGAAAAACATATCTATAGATTATGATGATATAAAAGAAATTAGGTTAAATGGTAGAACCTTATTCAAAAATGCAAATATGATAATTAATACAGAGGATGAGGAATTTAAGTTATATACAAAGGAGAAGCAGATAGATTTTTCAGATACATATGAACTTCTTCAGAAATTCATGGGAGAAAAGGTTACATTAAAAAAATAGAAAAGCTAAAGAGCAAAGGCACGGAGTTTTCCGTGTTTTTTTATTTTCTTAAAATACTGTACGAAATACAGACATGTGTGAAAACAAAACATGGCTTTAAATAAGTTAATCAGATTAAGGATGTGAAGTTTGTCTAGTAATCAGACAAAACTATAATTTCAAGGAAATGAGGTACAAATGAAACCCTTAAATTTCAACGGTTTACAGTGGAAAAATTGGCATCTAACTTGCGTTATATATAAGGGATTAGTAGTTGTTGTAATCATGTATTAAAGAAGCCAAATCTTTTACTCAATAAAAATAGCGGCAGTTGACATAGGCAGCTGACCAGCTTAAAAAATAAATTAATAATATAAAGCCATAATTTGTTGAATATAAAAGGGGGGACTTAGTTATGAATACAGAAGCAAACGTGGGAATAGTCGGTACAGGCATATATATTCCTAAAGGAAGGATGACTGCAAAGGAAATCTCAGAAGCAACAAATGGGATTTGGGCTGAGGACGCAGTAATAAAGAAGCTGGGAATTATAGAAAAGTCAATTCCAGGATTAGAGGATGGAACCCAGGAGATGGGAGTGAAGGCTGGTCTGGATGCATTAGCAAAAACAGGTGTAGATCCTAAGGAAATAGACTTAGTGATTTGCATGGGAGAGGAATGGAAGGAGTATCCGCTTACAACATCAGGGATATATATTCAAGAAAAAATAGGAGCTACAAGGGCATGGGCAATAGATGTTCAACAAAGGTGCTGTACGACTGTAGCTGCAATGAAAATGGCGAAGGATATGATGCTGGCGGACGATAACATAAATACCGTTATGGTAGTAGGTGGATATAGAAATGGAGATTTGGTTGACTATAGAGATAAAGCTATGTCAATGATGTATAATCTATCGGCTGGCGGTGGAGCTATTATTCTAAAGAAAAATTATAATAAAAATCTTCTTCTTGGAACCCATATCATGACAGATGGAAGCCTAGCTAGGGATGCCGGAGTTAAGTATGGAGGAACAGAAAATCCTATTACATTAGAAAATATAGATAAGGCATACAAATCCTTAATGATATTCGATGAAAAGCATATGAAAGATAGACTAAATGAAGTGTCGATGGAGAATTGGATTTATTGCATAGATAAAGCCTTTGAAAAATCAAAAGTACCAAAAGCGGATTTAGGATATTTAGCAGTATTACATTTTAAACATTCTATGCACAAGTATATGTTAGAGCTTTTGAATCTTACAGAGAATGAGTCCATTTATCTATCAAATTATGGACATATGGGTCAAATAGATCAAATCCTATCATTACATCTAGCTCTTGAGCAGGGAAAGGTTAAAGACGGAACTGTAATTTCTATGATAGCAGCCGGTATTGGCTATGCTTGGGCTGCAAACGTAATAAAGTGGGGGTGAAATCTATAATGAATATAAAGGAAATATATAAAGGTAAGGTTATATCCTGCGAAGAGGCATTGGATAAGGTAAAGTCAGGAGACAATATTGTATCGGCTTTATCACCGGCTGAGCCAAAGGAAATTTTATCAAAGCTCTATACAATTTCAGATAGAGTAAAGGATGTAAATATAGCAACATGTTTACCAATGGCAGATTATGAATACTTTAGTGATCCAAAATATAAGGACAGCTTTCTTATGGAGGGATGGTTTTATAGCCCGGGTATGAGAAAGGCCCATAAAAATAAGACGGTATCCTTTATACCAAATCACCTGCACATATGTGCAATGAAGAGACTTGCCCATAGAAGGCCCAATGTTTTTATCGGAACGGCATCTACTATGGATAAGCATGGATTTATATCATTATCATTAAGTGCCACCTATGAAAGGGAAATGATTGAAAACGCTGATTTAGTTATTTTAGAAGTAAACCCTAATATGCCTAGGACCTTTGGAGATACAATAATCCATGTAAGTGAAGTGGATTTTATAGTGGAAACCAACTATGAAGTCCCTGAAATACCCGTTTTAGAGCCATCGGAAAAGGACAGAATTATAGGGAAACATATTGCAGATCTTGTAGAGGATGGATCAACAATACAGCTTGGTATAGGAGGTATTCCTAACGCAGTTGCAGCGGAGCTTATGAATAAAAAGGACTTAGGTATACACACGGAAATGTTTACCGATGGTATGGTAGATTTATATGAGGCAGGCGTAATTACGGGTAAAAAGAAAACACTTATGCCGGGAAGAATGGTTGCTACCTTTGCTCTGGGAACGAAAAAACTATATGACTTTATAGATGACAATCCAGCAGTTAATATTCTTAGAGGCTCATGGGTAAATGACCCCTATATAATAGGGAAAAACTATAAAATGGTATCCATTAATACTACCCTTGAAATCGACTTAACAGGTCAGTGCTGTTCAGAATCTATAGGACATATGCAGTTCAGTGGAACTGGAGGTCAAGCGGATACAGCCATAGGTGCACAAAACTCACCCGGTGGCAAGTCAATAATTGCACTCTATTCCACGGCAAAGGTCAGAGTTCCAAATAGCAGTGAAAGAAAAACCATATCAAAAATTGTTACGAGGTTAGCTAGAGGGGCTGCCGTTTCATTATCTAGAAATGATGTTGATTTCGTAGTTACTGAATACGGCGTTGCTGCTTTAAGAGGAACATCGATTAGAGACCGTATAGAAAGACTTATCGGAATAGCCCATCCAGACTTTAGAGATCGGCTAAGGGAAGAGGCAGAAGAGCTTATGATGTGGTAGGTTTTTATGCGATTCAAGGAATTGAAATGTAAAAGATTTATTGCAATTTCTATATAAAAATTTATAAATATTCAAAAATATGTTGATTTTTGCAATGGCTTTGTGCTAGAATCATTCTATATCTAAACACATATGTAGAGATTCCAGTGAAGATTTTAACTTATACACATCAAAAATCCCCAGAATCATCGGATATTTTGATATGTATAAATTAGGTTTTACTAGGAACTCTCTCTAATTTAATATCCTGGATGAAGGTGGCGGAAGTAGTGAATATGACCGCTATTGGACAGACCTCTGGAGAGACTCAATTGAGCACCGAAGGGGAAAGCCAAGAACATTGGTGAAACTCTCAGGTAAAAGGACAGGGGATTAAAACATTAAAGAAGATCATGCAGTTTTTGTGCAGTGTAATAACCCTGCCTATTAATCTTCTTTAGTCTAATCCTGTTTTTACTGAGACTATATCACTATGATGTAGTCTCTTTTGTATTTGAAGTCATTTCTTTAATAAAAAATAAGGGGTCCAAGGGAAATTAATCTTAAAGCTACAAATAGCCAATGATTATTGTAAGAGGGGGAATTTAAAGTGAAAGCAGTTATTACAGTTATAGGAAAGGACAAGATAGGAATTATAGCAGAGATTACTTCAGTTTTAGCGGAGAATAAGGTTAATATTTTGGATATCAGCCAAACGATTTTACAGGATTATTTTACTATGATAATGATTGTTGAGCTTGAAAAGACTGATATTAGCTTTACTATGCTAAGGGAGAAGCTCAACGACGCTGGTGGAAAAATAGGGATGTCGGTAAAAATACAGCATGAAGATATATTTAATGCAATGCACAAAATATAGTAATGGGGGATGAAATAAAATGAGCCAATTTAATAACATAATGGAAACCATACAAATGATTGAAAAGGAAAAGCTGGATATAAGAACTATTACTATGGGCATATCCCTATTAGACTGCTGTGACCCTGATGGAGAAAGGGCCAGAAAAAAAATCTATGACAAAATAACACGATATGCCGAGAAGCTAGTGGAGACTGGAGAGATTATTGAAGAAAAGTATGGTATTCCAATAATTAATAAAAGAATATCAGTAACACCAATCGCATTAGTTGCAGGAGCAAGCAATGATGACAATTATGTGGAGTTTGCTAAAACATTAGACAAGGCTGCAAAAGATGTAGGAGTTAACTTTATAGGTGGCTTTTCAGCCCTTGTGCAGAAAGGATATTCGAAGGCAGACAAAATACTTATAGAATCAATACCTCAGGCCTTGGCGGTGACCGAAAGGGTGTGCTCATCTGTAAATATTGGAGATACAAAGTCTGGAATAAATATGGATGCTGTTAGGGATATGGGGAAGATAATCAAAGAAACAGCATACCTAACAAAGGACAATGACAGTATAGGATGTGCAAAATTTGTAGTTTTCGCCAATG
This sequence comes from Wukongibacter baidiensis, assembly GCF_050888315.1. Lineage (NCBI taxonomy): Bacteria > Bacillati > Bacillota > Clostridia > Peptostreptococcales > Caminicellaceae > Wukongibacter > Wukongibacter baidiensis. The sequence goes on along the minus strand of NZ_CP138202.1, from coordinate 2,754,054 downwards.
CCGTTGAGGACAATCCCTTTATGGCAGGAGCTTTTCATGGAGTTGGAGAGGCTGAGTGCGTTATAAACGTAGGGGTTAGTGGACCCGGTGTTGTTAAGGCAGCCTTAGAAAAGGTAAGGGGAGAAAGCTTTGACGTTGTTTCTGAGACCATAAAGAAAACAGCATTTAAAATAACGAGGGCAGGACAATTAGTTGCTATGGAAGCTTCGGAAATGTTAGGTGTTCCCTTTGGGATACTGGATTTATCTTTGGCACCGACGCCGGCAGTAGGAGATAGCGTTGCGAGGATTTTAGAGGAAATGGGAATCGAGACCTGTGGGGGGCATGGAACCACTGCAGCTTTGGCGTTATTAAATGATGCAGTTAAAAAAGGAGGCATCATGGCATCATCCCATGTAGGAGGATTAAGTGGAGCTTTTATACCTGTAAGTGAAGATGAGGGAATGATAAACGCAGTTCAGACAGGTGCCCTTAACCTAGAAAAATTAGAGGCAATGACCTGTGTCTGTTCTGTAGGACTTGACATGATAGCAATACCTGGAGATACGCCGGAGACTACTATATCAGCCATTATTGCCGACGAAGCTGCAATAGGAGTTATAAATAAGAAAACGACAGCAGTAAGAATAATTCCCGTTTATGGAAAAAATCTTGGTGATGAGGCTGTATTTGGAGGTCTTTTAGGAAGGGCACCGATTATGGCTGTTAGTAAATTTTCGAGTGCTGATTTTGTCATGAGAGGTGGAAGAATTCCCGCACCGGTGCATAGTTTTAAGAATTAGACAATCATAAGGTTTGTAGATTTTGTTATAAAAACTATATAGAAAGATAATAATACGAATAGTTTTTATCTAAAGTATTTGTTATAATAACATTACTTAGAATATACATGGCTAAAAGTTAAGATGTTAATGTCGTGTATCTATAGTAAAAACTAAGGATTGAGTTAGGAAGGGAAGAATAATGACAAAATCTACTAATAAAGATGATGTTCCTAAGTATATTAAGATAGCACTTGATATTGCCTATAGGATTCATAATAATGAATTTAAGGTTGGAGATAAGCTTCGTGGTAGATCCATACTTGCAGGAGAATATAATGTTTCACCAGAGACTATTAGAAAAGCAGCTGGTTTACTACAGGATATGGGTGTTGTAAATATTAATGTGAAAAGCGGCATTTATGTTGAATCAATAGAAAAATCTAAGGATGTAATAAAAAAATTCGATAATAAGAAGAATGTAAATAAGTTGAAGAAGGATATAAAGGAACTAATTAAACATAAAAATGAAATTGAAAAGGATATAGAAAGCAAGATAGAATCGATTTTAGAACGCTCGACACAGTTTAAAATGTATAATGAAATTTCTACCTATGACGTTATAGTTGAAGAAAATAGTCATATGATAGGAAGAACTGTTTTAGAAATTGGATTTTGGGAAAAGACCGGAGCTACAGTGGTTGCAGTAAAGAGAGATGAAGAGCTAATGGTATCACCAGGGCCCCATATTCGTTTTAAAAGTGGTGACAGAATCCTATATGTCTGTAAAAGAGAGTTCATAGAGAAGGTAAATGATTTTGTAAATAAACCAATATAGATATATCAGTAAAATTAAATTATATAATAGTGAATAGATCCTATGAAGGTTTCTGACTATATGAAAATCTTTGAGTAGATTTAAAAAATCTACTATGATTAATTTTTTCTATAGTATTAGAGATAAGCAACTTTAAGGTTTAATAAATTTCTGTGAAAAAATGTAGACGCACTCATTATTTTCACAAAAATTTATTTTGAATCTCAAGGTTGTATATCTATAATAAGAAATTTCATAGTTTTTTTTTGTGCAATAGTGTCTAGAATATATAGTATATACAATATTTTGTGGTCTAACCTTTGAAACTGACAACTTATATGTTATAATGGAATTGCCCGCAAAAAAACAATTCTTAAAAATTCCCAGGTTGTCAGATTAAAAAATTAATATGTTAGGAGGTTTTAAATGATAAGATTTGAGAACGTATCGAAAGTATATGAAGATGGATTCAAAGCTGTAAATAGCATGGATCTTCACATAAAAAAAGGTGAGATATTTGTTCTAATTGGACCAAGTGGATGTGGTAAAACTACTACGATGAAAATGATCAATAGACTTATTGATTTGACAGAGGGTTCAATTCATATAAATGGTAAATCTGTTTATGAACAAGATCCTGTAGAGCTTCGCAGAAACATAGGCTATGTGATCCAGCAAATTGGCCTACTGCCTCACATGACTATTGCGGAAAATGTGGCACTAGTTCCGAAGTTAAAGAAATGGGATAAGGAAAAGTATATAAAAAAGGTGGACGAGCTTTTAGATATGGTTGGCTTAGATCCAGAAATTTACCGAGACAGGTATCCCTCAGAACTGAGCGGTGGACAACAGCAAAGAATAGGAGTAATCCGAGCGTTAGCTGCCGACCCTCCAATCATCCTAATGGATGAACCCTTCAGTGCATTAGATCCTATAAGTCGTGAACAACTCCAAGATGAACTGGTTAGATTACAAGAAGAGATACAAAAGACCATAGTCTTTGTAACCCATGATATGGATGAGGCATTAAAAATAGCCGATAGAATCTGTTTGATGAAGGATGGAAAAGTTATTCAACTGGATACACCTGAAAAGGTATTAAGACATCCAGCAAATGAATTTGTTAGGGATTTTATTGGTGAACATAGATTAGAAAAAGCTACAACTTTGCCGGAATTAAAAGAAGTGATTTGTGAGGCTGTGACCGCAAAGAAAACAAAGGGATTGGCTGAGGCTATGAAAATATTACATAATAAGCGTTCAGAAAGGTTAGTTGTCTTAGACAAAAAAGACAAGCTGCTAGGTATTGTAAGCGCCTGGGATATTTACAATAACTATAAAAATGAAGAACTGACGTTAGAAGATATTATGAAAACCGATATAGATAGGCTAAACATTAATGAAAGATTTGAAGAAGCTGTAAAGATAATAGGTGAGTCTGCCACAGGATACCTACCTCTAGTAGACAATGATGGAGTATTTAAAGGGGTTATTACCAATGAGGGGATAGTAAAGGTATTGACAGACGAGTTAAATATATAACTAAAGAAAGGAGTTTTATATGGGAGCAAATAGTGGATTAAATTTGTTTATTGAAACAGTAAGATATAGATGGCCTGAAATTTTGCAGAGTCTAGCTCAACATTTGAGACTTACGCTAATTGCATTGACATTAGCTATTTTAATAGCCGTGCCACTAGGCATTTTTTTAACGAGATACAAACGTCTTGCTGATTCTGTTATAGGTATAACGGCAGTATTTCAGACAATACCCAGCGTGGCGTTGTTAGGATTTCTAATTCCCTTCTTAGGGATAGGAGCTCTTCCAGCTATAGTAGCACTAACTATATATGGGCTACTTCCAATACTTCGTAATACCTATACAGGAATTATGGGAGTTGATAAAGGTGCAATTGAGGCTGGAAAAGGAATGGGTATGACGTCAAAACAGATACTTTTTATGGTTCAGATACCATTATCCTTAACTATAATAATGGCCGGAATAAGAACAGCTACAGTTTTAATTGTTGGTGTGGCTACTCTAGCATCTTTAATTGGTGCTGGAGGACTTGGAGAATTAATTTTTAGAGGAATAGCTACGGTTAACACAGGACTAATACTAGCGGGAGCTATGCCGGCAGCAATTTTAGCTGTAACCTTCGACTATCTGTTAAAGATATTTGAAGTAAAGCTTACTCCTCGTGGAATGAGGAATTAAACAGTGAGAAATGATAAAGCTCACTAGCAGATATTTAATCTAACTTAGTAATAAAGGAGGAATTGATGTTGAAAAAAGTATTAGCAGTATTATGTATAGTATCGCTAATCTTCTCTTTGGCTGCTTGTGGCAAACCAGCTGAAGAAAAGAAGATTGTAGTAGGAGGAAAGGAATATACAGAACAGGATATATTAGTGAATATAATTGCAGAGGTTATTGAAAATAAAACTGATATTAAAGTTGAAAGAAAATCGTTCTTAGGAGGTACACAGATTTGTGCCCAAGCATTAGAATCAGGTGACTTAGATATCTATCCTGAGTACACAGGGACAGCACTGATGAGTGTACTTAAAGAAGATCGTATGAATGACCCTGAGGCGGTTTATGAAAAGGTTAAGAAGAGATATGAAGAAGAAAAGAATATTATATGGCTTAAGCCATTTGGGTTTAACAATACATATGCCCTTGCAATGAAGGAATCTAAAGCAAAAGAACTTGGTATAGAAACCTATAGTGATCTTGTTAAACATGCACCAAACTTAGTCTTTGCTGGAACTCAAGAATACTTAGAGAGAGCCGATGGGTATAAGGGACTTAAGGAAACCTACGGTATGGAATTTAAGAGTGCAAGAAGTATGGATCCAGGTTTAACATACACAGCAGTTAAGGATGGCAAGGTTGATGTGAACTCTGCCTTCGCAACAGATGGAAGAATACCTGCTTTTAACTTAAAGGTACTAAAGGATGATAAAAATTTCTTCCCGCCTTATTATGCTGCTCCAATTATTAGAAAGGATACTCTAGAAAAGTATCCAGAATTAGAAGAGGTACTTAATTCTTTAGCTGGAAAGATAGATGATAGCACTATGGCGAGTTTAAACTCAAAGGTAGATATAGATAAAAAGGATGCAAAGTTAGTAGCTAAAGAGTGGTTAAAAAGCGAAGGGTTTATAGATTAAAGTTATTAAAGTAGGCATTTGCCTACTTTTTTTAATGTGTATTATTATCAATTGATAATGTTAATTGATTTCTATCAGTTATTATTTACTAAGAAAATAATTGTAACAACAATATTGGTGTGGAAATATACTGTTATTGGGTAAGTTATCAATTGATAATGAGGTGATGAAATGAATGATGTAGGTAAAATAACCGATGAAGAGCGATATAGGTTAGGGAATAAGATAACATGGATCACGATTGTAATAAATATAATTTTGGCAGTGGTTAAGGTACTATCAGGCATTTTATTAAACTCTACTGCAATACTAGCAGACGGAATACATACTGTTTCTGATGTTGGAAGCTCTATAGGAATAATAATAGGCTTTTTTATATCTAAGAAACCTGAGGATAGGGAACATCAGTATGGACACGAAAAAGCTGAGTCCATAGCAGGTTTTGTACTGGCAATTTTTCTAACGGCTGTGGGAATAAACATTGGATACTCTGCCTTTAAGATAATACTTAGTGGAAAAACGCATATACCAGGAAGCCTAGCAGCATGGATTGCAGGTATATCCATAGTTGTGAAGGAACTACAATTTAGAATAGCAATGTATGGAGGAAAGAGAATAAATAGCAATGCCCTTATAGCAGATGCTTGGCATCACCGTTCGGACGCCTTCTCTTCCATTGCAGCATTAATTGGAATAGTTGGAGCTAGAATGGGATATCCTTTCTTAGATCCTCTAGCAGGTCTTATAGTAGCAATAATAATCATAAGGGTGGGGCTGGAGCTTTTTATTCAAGGATATAATGAATTGATGGATATATCTATTGAAGAAGAAAAATTACTCAATCTCGTTAATAAGATAGTCTCTCATAATGAAGTATTAAATATCAATAAAATAAGAACAAGAAAACACGGTTCTAAGGTATTTGTTGATATTAAGGTATGTGTCAATCCATACTTTACAGTCCTCAAAGGACATACTATATCCCATGAGGTAGAGGATTTGGTGCACGATAATATAGAAAATGTTAAAGACGTACTAATATCAATAGCTCCATGTAAAAATCCTAAGAAAGGCGATTGTCTATTATGTAAATATAACAATAAGAAATGAGCTTTATCTGCTAGCTACTGGGATTTAGGGTTAATCTATTAGGGTTAAAAGACTAAAGAGAATAACTTTAAAACCTAGAAGGGGCTGCCTCCTAAAAGATTTCTTATGAGTTCAGCCCACGGGGTGTTTCATAAATTCGCCATTCTGAGACACCCCTCCTTATCTTAAATACCTAGGTTTCATATAATTCCTCAAAGCGGAAAAAGGTATGTGAATTATAGGAATATCCGAAGCAATTGGTGCAATTTCGTGGAAACCAAAATATATGTCGATCCCATTATCATCTATATAGAAGGGATGATACTCTGCAATACCCTTAAAATTTTCCAAGGTATCTGGGAAGTACTTTTCTCTGTTTAATATTAATTCCTTTCTCACTTCCTTATTGATTATTGACCGATAATCTACTCCTTCTTTGAATAAATCCTTCAATGACATAGATTCTCCATTCATGAGATTAAAATTATAGGATGTCTTAATATAGGAATTCCGACCATTGATATATTGATGATAGACTATAGAGATGCTTAGTAGATTATTTTTATTATAGGTGACTTCGTAGACAGATGATATTACAAATGGTTTAAATTCTTCACCATTCCTTCTAGCTTCTTCAGCGGCTTCCTTAGCAGCTCGCTCCATTTGATTTTTAAACTCCATAATATCATTTTTTATAGAGTTATTTATAAAACTTTGAACCTTTTTATCTTCTAAACCATCTATTTCAGGATATTTTAAGTCAGCTTTAATATATTCATCGGAATAATGTATTTCTTGCGTCTTTATTTGTATAGGATTTGTTCTTGATAAAGAATACCTATACATTGGATTATCCATTATATATGGTCTAGGTATATAGGGGCCATAAAACTGATAAACATAACTAAATGGACCTTTCATTATTTCTCATCACTCCTTTACTATCCTTCTATTAATATATGACGTTGATTTAAGAAGAGTACCAAAGATTATTGTTTAGCCTAGATTTAATGTTCTACTTTCACTATTAATCTAATAGAGATTATATTAAGATAGATTAACTTGAAAAATATTAATTAAATACAGGGGAGGACAAAGATGGATAGTAGAATAAACCATAGTGTAAATTATAGTGAAGATATAGATCTATATAAAAGGAAGTTTAAACTAGTCTTAAGAAATGCTGGAGAGAAGATCAAAGGCGATAGATTGTTTGAGATTTTGCAAATTGATAATCCATCAAAGGTATCAACACTAGAGGGATATTACGATGAAAATGTAAAATGCGATTCTCTAAGAAATATTGGTTCAATGATTGAATTGGGAAATGAGATTGATACTAATAGTAATGATTGTACCTGTATAATAGATGCCGCCAAAACTTATCTTAGTTTTTTAAATAAAGAGTTATGTGGGAAATGTGTAACCTGTAGAGAAGGTTATAGGATGATGCACTATATTGTAGAGAGTATTGCAAAAGGTAAGGGAATAGAAAGGGATATAGATATACTTATAGATCTTTGTGACACCGTAAAGGACTCTTCCCCCTGTGTATTAGGTAAAACTGCTCACAAGCCTATATTAACTTCTATCGAGTATTTTAAAGATGAATATATGGAGCATATAGTTGATAAGAAATGTTCCGCTGAGATATGTGAAGAACTAAAAAGCTTTCAATAGAAGTAGAGTAAATCTTTAATAGTTATAAGTTACAAAAAAAACTATTTCGTTTCCAAAATTCACCTTCGTTCGAAACGTTAGCTGCAAATCTTCATCGTAATTTATAGCAAAAACAAATAATATAGAAAATGCCACTTGGTTTATAATCTGAGTTTAAAACACTCTTAAAGTGAAGATATTTTAAGTGTGTTTTTTATTGAGGTCATTTTCTTAAATAGAAATCTCACCAAAACGAAGGGATACGATGCTCATTAGCTTTTATTTGCACATCATGGGAAGTCGTTGAAACTTAAGATAATCTATGATATAATTTAGTATTCAGATTGATATATTACAAATATATTAGAGAAAGCTTAGTTTTTTAATCATAAATGTATAATCTAGGCATTTAAGTAGAAACTTTAATTTATACTATGCAAACCCTATACTGAAAGGAAAATTATAATGAAAATCCAAGACGGAAATACTAGCTCTGTTGAAAAAAGTAAGCCAGCCGCAGCTAAAAAGAAAAGAAACACTGAAAGCCTTGCGGAAATAGCATATAAAAGACTAGAAAATATGATTATTACCCTCGAGTTAAAACCTGGAAGCCTATGGTCAGAGAATGAGCTTAGTGAGCTTCTTGGAATAGGAAGAATGCCCGTAAGAGAGGCAATAAAAAGCCTAGCTGCAGCTCACCTTATAAATATCTTGCCCCGTAGAGGAGTAATGATAACAGAATTTAAGGTAGAGGAATTCTTTTTACAGACAGAGGTCCGTAGACTTCTTGAAAGACTTATTGCATCACGCGCGGCTCGTCTTGCTACTCCTGAGGAAAGAGAAAAATTTTTACAGTTAGCCGATGCATATGAAAAAGTTACTATTGAAGGAAATGAGATGGAAGCAATTAAGATTGATAACGAATTTAACGAACATATTGGAAAATGCGCTCGTAATCCCTATGCATATAGTGCAGTTGCACCACTACATGCATTAGCTAGAAGATTGTATTATATGCAATATAAAGTTGATAGTGATCTAACAAGGGAAATAAATTATGCCCATTGCGATCTTATGAGGGCTGTAGCATCTGGAGATGAAAAACTAGCAGTAGAGAAATCAGACTATCTGCTTGACTGTGTAGTAAAGCTAAATAGAATGAAAATTGATATGTATGTTTATGAGTAGAAAAGAAAAATGAACTTAATAAAAATATAGAAGAAAACCTCTCTGCTGTAAAGAGAGGTTTTTCTAAAACAAAATGGTATTATATTTTAGTATGCGCCTGCCGAATAAGTCATTTCATAGCTATGGCTGTATACTTCGAAAATGTTACCGAATGGATCTTCTACATAACACATTTTAAAGGGCTTTTCATTGGGATAGTACTCTCGTATAGGCATTCTTTGCTTCCCGCCATGTTCAACTATCTTTTTAACTAACCCTTCAATATCAGGATCTTGAACACAGAAGTGAAACAACCCTGTTTTCCAGTATTCAAAGTTATTTTCACGGTCTTTATTATTAGGAAATTCAAATATTTCTACACCTATCTTATCACCTGTAGAAAGGTGAGCAATTTTAAAACTTGTCCAGTCTTCACCAAAGACATCATTGCACATAATTCCTATGGCACTTTCATCCTTTTTAATTTCAGTTGTTTCCATGAGTACGTACCAGCCGAAAACCTCTTTATAAAATTTCACTGCCTTTTCTAGATTAGGAACAGAAAGCCCAATGTGAGAAAAAGTTCTTGGATACATTTTAAAACCTCCTTTAATATTCTTTGTCATTATGATATCTTAAATTTAGCATTCCACAATGAATAAAACAAGAATGCACTTTTTTGTGATATACTACCTAAAAGGGTAGTATAGGAGGACTGATAAATGACTGAAAGAAAGATACAGACTGATGGAAGAGGAAAATTAAAATGTTCAATAGAGTACACATTGTCAATAATTGGTGGGAAGTGGAAGTCTGTAATTCTATGGCATTTGGGTACTGATGGGACATATAGATATAATGAGTTAAGACGATTAATGCCAGGAATAACACATAAAATGCTAAGTCAGCAGCTAAAGGAATTAGAAGATGAAGGGTTGATTAATAGAAAGCAGTATAATGAAATCCCTCCTAGAGTAGAATATTCTCTAACTAAAAAGGGGGCCACAGTAATGCCCATACTGGAATCCATGCATAGATGGGGAGAAGAAAATTGGTGAAAAATAATAAAATATAAAAATAGAAGAATTCGAGTTTGAATAGATACTTCAAATAAAATTTTGCAGTATCTATTATTTTTTTGTATGAATTGAAAAACAATAAATACAGTAGGATTGGCAATGCAATAACAAAAAATACTGAAAATTCACTTGAAAGGTATGAAGAAAAGTATTATAATGATATACATAATATACAACTGATATATCACATATATATCATGAGTATATGTGAAGTATATTATCAGTTTGTTGAAAACGTTTTCGACTTTTGTTTTGTGAAAGAGGGAGGAAAAGTATGAAGCCATTGGAAATTGAAAAGGTAGAGATTTATGTAACAGGGGATGAAAATGCCGACAGGGTTAGATGGGCTACCTATATGGGTCCTATCTATACTACTAACATTGTCTGTCGTATAACTACGAAGGATGGATATGAAGGTGTCGGAGCTACAATAGCCTACACAGAACATGACTTTGACATGACAATTGGAGAGGCAGTCCGTCCATATCTACCAGAACTAATAGGTAAATCAGCTTTAGATCGTGAATCAATTTGGAACTGGATGGCTAGCAGACCAAACTGGTTAGCATTTCCAACAATATCAATAATAGACATAGCTCTTTGGGATATCGCAGCTAAGTATGCTGGAATGCCATTGTATCAGATGCTAGGAGCACAAAGAGAAAAGATATTATCCTATGCAAGTACTCCTATGTTTGATGATATACCAACCTATATAGACTATATTCAAGGATGTATAGATCATGGTTTCAAAGCAATTAAGCTTCACTGCTATTGTGAATACGATAGGGATGTAGAGTTAGTGGTAGCTGTAGATAGGCATTTCAAGGATTCCGGAGTAGAATTCATGCTTGATGTAGACAGACAATACAACAGAGAAGAAGCCTATAAAATAGCAAAGCTTCTTGAGGAGTTAGAATGGGCATGGCTAGAGGCACCACTTTCAGATCATGACTTAGAAGGATATAGAGATCTTGTAGCTAAAACTAATGTACCTATTTCATGTGGAGGAAACTCATTGATTACACTGCCAATGATTCAGCTTGGTATAAATATGAAATGTTGGACAGACGTAAGGGCAGATGCAACGGTAGTTGGAGGAATAACTCCTATGAAGAAAATAATGGAACTAGCGCAAGCTAACAACATGAGAGTAGAAGGACAGTCTTGGGGAATGACCCTTACTCAAGCAGCTAATCTTCATATAATGCTTGCCTACAGTAATTGTACCTACTTTGAGCAGGCATACCCATATGAACCATTCGAGATAGGATCATTAGATGTAATTAGAACCGACAAAGACGGATATGTACACGCTCCAAAGGGTAATGGACTAGGAGTAAGAATGGATTGGGATGCAGTTGAAAAGATAACACTAATGAAGTATGAAGTTAAATAGAGAACTTCAAATTAGTAATTACTAAACGAATAATAGTGTGTTTCAGAAGGAATAAGTTCTTTTATAAAGGTTTGTAGGATTGGCATTATTGAAACACATAACGGAAATTATAAATTTCTATGTATTATAAAAAAACAGGAGGCTTAACAAATGGGGAAAATTGATAAGAAGGTTTTTATTCCTGCGTATATAGTTTTGTTAATAGTAAGTTTACCTATAATTATAAATCCAGAAGGCAGTCAGCTAATTATTGGTAAGATACAGACTTTTATGATAACTAAATTAGGATTCTTTTATATATGGTATGGTATTTTCGCTCTTGCATTTATTCTTTGGGTATCAAGTTCAAAATTTGGTAGAATTAAGCTCGGTGAAAAGGATGAAAAGCCTGAGTTTAACACTTTTAGCTGGGCAGCTATGCTTTTCTGTGCAGGTATAGGTGCTGGAATTATATATTGGGGAGCAATAGAATGGGTGTACTACTACAAAGCTCCGCCACTAGGTGTAGCTGAGGGAACATGGCAAGCTGCCGAACTAGCTGCAGCATACGGAATATTCCACTGGGGTCCAGCTGCATGGGCTATATATTCTGTATCCGGTTGCGCAATTGGATATATGTATTTCGTTAAGAAAACACCAGTTCTTAGAGTAAGTGAAGCCTGTCGACCAGTGTTAGGTAATAGCGTAGATGGCATTTTAGGATCTATAATTGATATCGCATTCATGTTTGGTTTACTTGGAGCTACTGCAACAAGTCTTGGAATTGGAGCACCACTTGCAACAGAAGGATTGGCTCACGTTTTAGGTATAGAAATTACTACAGGATTCAAATTGTTAATTATCGGAATTATAACTGCTATTTTCGCACTAAGTGCCTATATGGGACTTAAAAAAGGAATTAAGATATTAAGTGATATAAATGTTGCACTTACAATAGTACTTGTTGTATTTGTTTTCTTTGCAGGAAACACTGTATTTATGCTAAGCATGGGAACTACAGCCGTTGGTAGAGTAATACAAAACTTCCCAACGATGATGACTTGGCTAGATCCAGCTGGAAACTCTATGTTCCCACAATGGTGGACTGTATTCTACTGGGCTTGGTGGGGTGCTTATGCTCCATTCATGGGTATGTTTATAGCTAAGATATCAAGAGGTAGAACTATAAGAAACATGCTTTCAGGTTCATTGATATACGGATCACTAGGATGTACAATGTTCTTTGCAATACTCGGAAACTATGGATTGGATCTTCAGCTTACAGGAAAAATGGATGTAGTAGCTACTCTAGATGAAGTTGGAGGGCCAGCTACAATTATAAAAATGTTCGAAAACTTACCATTAGGAAATTTCGTTATATTTATTATCGCCTTAGTATCAATTGTGTTTATGGCCACAACCTTTGATTCAGCTTCATACGTTCTTGCAGCCGTTTCACAAAGAGAATTACCTCAGGATCAAGATCCTATGAGATGGCTTAGACTATTATGGGCCTTCAGTATAGCTTTAATTCCAATAGGATTTATGCTTATGGGAAGTCCGCTGTCGGTTCTTCAAACTGCATCAATAGTTGTTGCACTGCCAGTTTCAATAATAGTTGTAATTACGGCGATATCCTTCGTAAAGATGGTTAGAGAAGATATAAAAAGTAATGCGTTAGAAATAGATTAACAAAAGATTAGGAGAAAATTGATGGATTCAAATCATTTTCTCCTATTTTAAAGGAGATAGGATATATGGTTAAAGATAATAGGATTAAAGAGATTCAGATTATACCTTTAGAAATAAAAAGCTCAAACTGGGATCAAAGTACTGTACTTATAAAAATATATGATGAAGCAGGTAGATATGGTATTGGTGAGAGCGATGGCCCGACAGAAGCTATAAAAGCATATTTAGAAATGAAAACGGCCCACGGATGGCAGAAAAATATTAGTGAAATTTTGAAGGGGAGGGACCCTATAGAATTTGTTGCAAACTATGATGCCATGTATAACAGTCAAATCTGGGTTGGTAGAAGAGGATTAGGTTTAATGGCCATTAGTGGTATAGACATGGCTCTTTATGACTTAGCTGGAAAGCAACATAATGTTCCAGCCTATAAGCTACTTGGAGGGGCTCAAAAAGAAAGGGCTATACCCTATGCGACCCTATATCCATCTATCGATGTAAATTCTCCAAATGATGTTTTGCTTGAGGAATATAAGAGATTAATAGAGAAAGCTAAGGAATTAAAATTTAGGGCGGTAAAGTTTGCAATAATGCCAAATGAGTATATGAATGATAGAGAGCTTGTAAAGTTTATATATAGACTAAGAGAGAACCTAGGTGAAGATGTAGAAATGGGAGTTGATTTTCTATATAGGTGGAATGATCCATATAATGCCCTAAGAGTTCTTAATAAACTTGAAGACTGTCAGCTATTCTTTGCTGAGGCTGTACTTCAACATGATAATCTAGAAGGACATAAAATGCTTGTTGATAAGGTTAATACGAGAATATGTGGAGCCGAAATGGCAGGCAGTAGATGGGAACTGAAGGATTGGATAGAAAAAACAAAGGTTGCCATAGTACAGCCCGATGTAAATCGATGTGGTGGTCTTACGGAGCTTAGAAAGATTGCAGAATATGCAGATATGTATGGAATACAAATAGCTCCCCATGGGTGGAAAACAGGTATTTCGGCAGCTGCAGGCGTACATTTCAATTTTGCAGTAACCAATTCTGAATATTTTGAGTATCTGCATCCAGATTTATATGATTCATCCCTAAGAAGAGACTTGCTAGTAAAAGAGCCTCAGCTTGTAGATGGAGTATTTAATAAACCGCAGGAACCAGGATTGGGGATCACTATTAATGATCAATTAGTTGAAAGTTTGTTGTAGGTTATTAATTTAAATTAGACAAATAGGAGAAGGATGGGTAATATGAAGTCATTAAAAGAAAAAGGTAGGGAAATACCTATAATAGATGAACTAGATGTTGTAGTAGTAGGCGGTGGTCCTGCTGGGGTTGCTGCAGCGGTAACTGCCAGTGAACAGGGTATGAAAACCTTAATTATTGAAAAAAATGGTTTCTTTGGAGGTGCCAATGTTTCAGGTAACTCAGGTACCATAGGAGGTTTATATAGCTCTACGGAAGAGGGCGAGCTTGAGCAAATAGTATTTGGATTTGCAGGAAGATTTGCCGATAAATTAAGGGAAAAGGGTGGACTAATTGGACCTGTTAGGTTTGGACATACGGCCTTAGCACCCCATGATCCATTCGTATGGAAGGAAACGGCAGACCAATTTATAAAAAATGCAAATGTTAAGGTACTGTTCCACACCTATTTTGTGGACGTGATTATGGAAGAAAATAAAATAGTAGGGATAATAATAGAGAATAAAGATGGTCGTAGTGCTATTATGGGTAAGATCTTTATCGATGCCAGTGGTGATGGTGATGTAGCAGCAAGGGCAGGAGCACCATACGTTTATGGGAAAGATGGATTTATTCAAGCTATGACAATGACCTTTAGAATGGGAAATGTTGATTGGAATAAGGCTTCTAAGTATTCGCTAGAAGACATCTGGAAAAAGGTTAGTGAGGCCGAGAAAACTGGACAATATAATTTACCACGTAAGCATCCGTTTATCTTCCCGACTCCAAAACAGGATCAGGCTTTAATGAATTCAACAGCTATTATTGCTCCCGATGATAGAGTATTATATCCAACGAAGGCAGATGATTTAACCTTTGCTGAAATTGCAGGTAGAGAGCAAATAAGAGAATATGAAAGATTTGCAAAGGACTACCTAGAAGGCTTTGAGGATGCATATATATTTGATAATGGAAATGAGATCGGTATTAGACAATCCCGTACGATTGTAGGAGAATATACACTGAAAAACGAAGATGTAGTAAATGCTAAGAAATTCGATACAGCTATAGCTCGCAGCGCTTGGCCTATAGAAATGCATGGTGGAAGCAAGGGTGTAAAAGTTGTCAATCTTGACGATGATTACTACGAGATTCCATTTGAGGTTATGCTGCCAAAGGATATCGAGGGAGTAATGACCGTAGGACGTTGTATATCAGCTGAGCACGAAGCCTTGGCTTCATGTAGAGTTGTGGCACAATGCTTTGAAGAAGGCCTTGCGGCGGGGATTGCAGCAGCGATGTGTGTAAAAGAAAATATCGAACCAAGGCAGGTTGATATACAAAAAGTAAGAGAAACGATGATAGCAAATGGAAGTGTACTATAAAAAAAGTAAATTGTTCTAAATCGGGGCTGTCTCATAAAGATCACTTATGAGTACAGCCCCGGGGTGTTTCAGAATGAATGAAATTCGAGGTTTTGAAATGTGTTTTTACAAAGTTCACTTTAAAAATCTTTATAAAAATAAAAGACTTTGTTACAATGGTATGTGGGGATACTATATATGAGGGAACACTATATAGGTTTAAGTAAAAATTTATAATAAATAAGTTAGATTCCATACTCTTAGACCTATAATATGGGAGTGGATCATGATGGAGAATCAAAAAAAAGCAGCTGTAATACTGATAAGTATTGGCACTCTTTTTTGGGGAAGTATTTATGTTAGTACCAAGTTTCTTTTAGAACGTATTTCTTCGGAGGAGATACTATTTTTCCGATATTTAGCTGCAGCGACTTTTCTATTTGTATTTATGAAAATCAGAGGGAAAGACTTAAAACTGGAAAAAAAGTCTATTATGAGAATTGTTATAAGTAGTGCTTTAGGTATAAACCTTTGTTTTTATTTTCAAACAGTGGCCTTGAAGAGCATATCCGTATCTATGGCAGGGTTATTCAATGGAACTATTCCAATTCTTACTTTGATAGCTGAAATTATTTTTTTTGGTAAAAAGGTAACGAGAAAGATTATTATGATCTTCTTACTTTCTACCCTTGGTATTTATCTGACAGTTATAGACTCAAGTTCATCATTAAATGGTGGTGTTCCATTTAAGGGATACCTTTTTATGTTACTTGGAATAATTTGTTGGATTGCTTATACTTTTATAACTGAACCATTATCTTCTAGGTATTCAAGCCCTTGTGTGCTTACCTACCAGAGTATTACGGCAACGATTTTAATGTTACCCTTTGTAGTTAAAGAGCTTTTTACTATTAACTATTTTGGTCTATTCATTAATGAAAAAGCAATAATTTTAAATTTATTATATATGGGAATCTTTTGTACAGCCATAGCCTTTGGCGGCTTTGTATATAGTGTCAGTGTTTTAGGACCATCAACTACAGCTATATTTACAAACTTTATCCCGATTGTTTCGATGCTTGGAGGATATTTTGTATTTGGTGAAATGCTTACATTTAAGAAGCTTGCAGGAGCTGGGCTAGTAATATTATCGATATTTTTAATCAACTCAAATATTTCTGTAAAGTCAACAAAGTCCAGTGAAGAAGAGTTATGCGAGGTTTAATAGATATTAATTTAGGAAAAAATAGCTTTTATACTTTATAATAGAATAAAATACAGGATTTCTGAAGGGTGGGTTGATATGGCAGTGACTGTGAGAGATACGTTGAATTTGCCTATTTTTAGAGATGTAAAAATTCTAGCTGGCGAATCGGGATTGGATAATGAAATCACAAGAGTGAATTTTATAGAAATGCCCAGCAATCCTATAAGTGATGAAAAATTAACTGAGCCAGGGGAATTTAAGATAACAGGCTTTTTCGCCTATAAAGATAATGTAACAAAGCTTGCAAAAGAGTTTGAATCTTTAGTTTCTGAAAGAAGTAGCGGAATTTGCCTTATCGATGAATACTTTCAACAGTTACCTATAGACATAATAAATTATGCAAATAAATCTGGACTGCCCATTTTATTAATATCTAAAAATATAAGTTATGCAGATATTATTACTGGAATTATGGAACTTATTATAAAGAGTAAAGATGATAAAATTCTTGAAGGAATTGTAGACAATATTTTAAACTCTAATAAGTCTCAAATTGAAATAAGGAAACTTGCTAGAGAAATCAACTATTCCTTTAATGAATTTGTAGTTACAATATACTTTTCAACCTTTGATAAGAAAAAAATAAATATAGATTTCTTAGATCCTATTGTTAAGAAAGAAGTAGGATGGTCAGTAGTAAAATATAAAAGAGGTATTCTTTTAATACTAACCTTTAAAGATAGTGTAGAAGTAAATATTAAGGAAAAAATTAGTCTGGCTATGGATCTAATCAAGAGAAATTTGGTAAGATACTTAATTGGTGTAAGTGATATTTATACAGACCTAGGAATGCTAGATAACTGTATTAATGAAGCCCTATTAGCCTATAATTCCACTAATAATTTAAATCAAGGTATAGTTTTTTATAAAGAGTTAGGAGTATATAAACTTCTATTTCAGCTAAAGTCCGATAGACGCCTCAGAAAATTTAGAGATGAGATTATCTTACCTTTAAAAGATTATGAAAGAAAAAATGAGATTGAATTAATTAATACTGCAAAATGTTTTTTAAAGAATGATGGAAATATAAAAAAGACTTCAGTGGAACTATTCCTACATGAAAATACAGTCCGATATCGTATTGATAAAATAAAAGAAATACTAAACATGAAAAAGTCAACCATAAGCTTTTATGTACAATTATGCTTAGCATTAAAGGCTGATGAGATATTGGGATAATGTTAAAGAACTTTGTAATTCTATAATAAGTATTAAGATATTCTGAAAAAATAAACTATATATAGTTAATAGTCCAAAGGATCAGGCTAGTTGCCTGATTTTTTATTTGTTTTTGTAATATTTATAATGAAAGTAGCTTGAAATTTGTATTAACTATAATAGAAAGTTTGAAATAATTAAATTAGCAGAATTTTTAAAATAATAATATCAATGCTGTTGAAGGCGAGGTGATTTTATACTAAATAGTACAGTACTACAAAATGATTAGTTATAGGAGAGGATTGTTTTGGAAGAAAGATTGCCTAGAAAAGTTAAGATTGGCTATGGCGCAACGGGATTTGCAGCAATAAACACTTTTACGATACTTATCCTTTATGGTATGTTCTTTTTTACAGATTGCGTTGGCCTTGATGCTACATTTGCAGGTGTAATTTTAGCAATAGGAACTTTTTGGGACGCAATAACAGACCCCCTTGTAGGAGCTATTTCAGATAGAAGAGATCCTAAAAAGGGACGTAGGAGACCCTTTCTAAAGTTTGTAGCTTTGCCATTTGGGGTTGTAGGATGGTTGTTATTTACTAACTTTGATCTAGGTCCTATAGCAAATAAAGTATACTTTATTGTTATGGCTATTCTATTTTACACTGTTCAAACACTGCTAGACGTTCCATATACATCATTAGGTGCAGAGATGACCCATGATTATGACGAAAGAAGTAGTCTAAATAGTAATAGAAATTTCTTTGCTACTGTATCTGGAATTATTAGCTCACTTACATTGTCATTTGTATTCTTTTTCACAGATTGGTTTGGCAGTCTTAGTGCAGGATGGTCTGCAACTGGAGGAATATTTAGTATACTTGCAATAATATCAATTTATATTGGATATTACTCAACAAAGGGCTATGAGGCTACTGAGGTTCCTAAAATAGATAGTGGCGAAAATAAAGCTATTATAAAGAATGTCCTTGCAAATAAGCCATTTATGTATACTATGGGACTATTTACAGCTTCAGTCATATCCGTAGCAATTCAAAACTCAGCATTTATTTACTATCTATCTTATAATCTTAATCTAAACGAAATTCAGATCAGTATGTCATTTCTAGTATCTTGGTTACCCGGTTTACTATGGGTTCGTGTAATTGATTGGTTATGTCATAAATACTCTAAAAAAGTGGCATGGTGTACCTGTATGATAGTTTGGTGTATATCATTAATGGTATTCCCGATGATTATATTCAACTTTACTACACATATTTTTATGATATATCTTATGCAAATATTTGCTGGATTTGGGCTTGTAGGACAATATCAAATTGCATGGTCAATGATACCAGATACCATCGAAGTGGATGAATTCAAGACTGGGCTACGTAGAGAAGGAAGTTACTATGGAATAATAGCATTCTTACAAAAAATGGCTACAGCGTTAGCGGTATTTATAAGTGGTAAAGTACTTACGATAATTGGTTATGTTCCAAATGTAGATCAATCAGCCGAAACCCTTGAGGGGATTAAATACCTTATTGCATTTGGTGGTACGGCTTTCTTGATAATTAGTATTGTCTTAGCTATCATGAACCCCATGTCAAGAGAGCGTCATAGAGCATTAATAGAGGCAATAAAAGCAAAGAAACAAGGTGAAGAAGTTGACACATCAAAATTTGAAGCTTTATTATAGAAATTTTTAGAGAGGTGCTTGAACATGAGGGAGTTGACCCGAGAAGACCTATATGATATTTTACTAGGAGCCACAATAGTTGGAACCGGTGGTGGTGGGACATTAGAGGAAGGCATAGAAGTAATTGATAAGGCTTTGGATGAGGGTTATTCTTTTATGCTAGCAAATGATGATGATATACCAGGGGATGCTTTAGTTGGTACACCCTATGGTTGTGGCTCAATAAGCCCATTTACTAAGGAACAGCAAGAGGAATTTGATAAAGCAGATAAAATTTCTATAAGTCAAGAAACTGCTGCAATGAGAGTTCTTGAAAAGTATTACAATAAAGAGTTTTATGGAGTAATAGCTACAGAACTAGGTGGATTTAATACAGCCGTTGCATTAGAAGCTGGAGCAAGGCTAGGAAAACCAATAATTGATGCCGATCCTGCGGGGAGAAGCGTACCCTGTTTGCAGCATACAACCTATTATCTAAAGGATATTCCTATAGCTCCGATGGGATTAGCAAATCAATTAGGAGACGAATTAATATTAACTCATGTTTCTAATGATGAGAGAGCAGAGTCTATAGTTAGATCAGTAGCAGTAGCAAGTTTTAACGCAGTAGGTGTAGTTGATCATCCCGGTGAATGGGGAGTGATTAGAGAAGCATTACATCACAACACGATTTCTTGGTGTCTTAATATTGGTAGAGCAGCCAGAAAAGAGATAAAAGCTGGGAGAAATTTTGTAGATAAAATTGTAGAAGATTTCGATGGATATCATATATTTGAAGGTAAAATATCAAATGCATCTTGGGAAGACAAGGATGGATTTACCTACGGAGATATAATTATAGATGGTAAAGGCGAGTATGCAGGAAAACAACTAAAGGTTTGGTATCAAAATGAAAATATTATGAGTTGGTTAAATGGAGAATATTATGTAATGTCACCGGATTTAATAAATATTGTTAATTGTGATATTAATATGCCACTATTAAATCCCTATGCTGAGATAGGTATGAATGTTAAGGTGTTTGGATTTAGAGCCAGAGATGAATGGAGGGAAAAGAAGGGATTGGATATACTAGGTCCTAAATTTTTCAACTACGATATAGATTATGTGCCGATAGAAGAGATAGTATAATGATATTACTCACAGCGTGGAGGGAGAGAGTATATCTTGAGTAGAGATAAAGTAGTTATAGATATATTACAGAACAGAAGAAGTTGTAGAAGTTTTTTAGAAAAAGATATACCCCAAGATGTTTTAGAAAATATAATAAAAGTGGGAATACAGTCGGCATCAGCAGGCAATTTTCAGCCATATTCTATAATTAAAATTACTAAGGAAAAAACAAAGAAGAAATTAGTGGCTTTAAGTGGAGAACAATACTACTTAGCCGATGCTCCCGTAAATCTGCTATTTTGTATCGATCTTAGGCGATTAAAAAGAACCTGTGAAATCATGAAGGCACCGTTTGTTTCAACCGAAAGCTTTCTTGAGTTTTGGTATTCACTTTTTGATACAGCAATATGTGCCCAGACTATTTCCATAGCTGCAGAATCCTATGGAATACGGTCGTTATATATAGGAAACATACTAGATTATGCAGAGGGAATAAAAGATCTTCTTGATATTCCAGATTACGTGATTCCTTGTATGTTGCTGACCCTTGGATATCCTAAAACTAATGGAAATACACAAAGAAAGCTCAGAATAAAAGATGTTGTTCATAATGAAAAATATAGGGACCCTACCGATGAAGAGTTACTTGAGGCATACGAGTATAAGTATGGCCGTTGGAAGATGAAGCCTACAGAAGAGAGGCTTGTGAGACTAAGAGAAGCATGTATCGATGTACATGGCAAAGAATTTGCCGATGAATGCATTAAAGAGATAGAAGATAAAGGTTTCATTAATAGATTACAGCATGATTTTGGATTGTTCTATGATCCTATAGAGGGCATTGAGAGTAGTAAGAAACTTTTAGAGTTCATAAAAAATTCGTCATTTAAGTGGTTTGAGAAATAAATGGGGGTGCTTCAGAATGAGGAATTTCTGCGTTATTTGAAATTTCATCGATTTGGCACGTACGTCAGTACTAGCCAATCCGCTGAAATTTCAAAGCCTTGAACTTCATTCATTCTGAAACACCCCAGGGCTGAACTCATAAGACAATTTTATGAGACAGCCCTATTTGTTATTCAATAGCCATCTGTAATTCTGTTATCGGCTTTTCAGCCGGTGAAACTCTAGGATCGCTCATATAAATTTCTCTATGGGACTCTGATTCATCCTTTTTATATCCCTCTTCCTCGATTATAGTAGATAAAAACCTATGGGTGTGATGAAGTAGCTCAGTAGACCCTTTATGATAAGTCGATATTACCTTTACAGGCTCTGAAACTTTAATACCTATTTCACCGGTTATATCCTTGGGAGCTTCAGCAATAGGCCACTGAACCTCAAAGTCAGCTTGGCCCGCAGGAACCTTCATAAAATTACCATAGAAAATGCATTTTGGATGAGATATTATGGTTAAACCATTATCCTTTATCCAGTTTTGGAGTTTCCATACATTACTAGGTATGTTATATACTCCTTTAAATTTAATATAAGCTACATTCGTTGGCTCCGTCATTTTTACTACTACTTGAAATTTGTCTTGATTTAACTTTTCGCTTACAACCATGTTATCCCCCTTATTCAGATCTATATTATTTTTAATGAAGAGATTCTCTTCATCAAAGGCAATATTGGATGTGCTAATTCCTTGATTTTCTGCAGTAGTTATACTAATAAATGACAATGAAACTAGTACAAATGATATAAGGACAATATACTTTGAAGCCGTTTTAAAGCTTAATGCTTTATGATCTTTAGACCCACCTAAAATATTCTTTATACGTTTTTCGATATTGGATATATAGGTAATTGAAAAAGCATTAAAATATGATTTAGTAGAATCATAGGTCTTCATGATTTGCAATAGATGGTCAGCGTAATCAGATGGCTTAACTCCATATCTTAAAACATAGTCATCACAGCTATTTTCTTGTTCCGCTCTAAGGTTTTTACTTGCAAACCATAGCAGTGGATTAAACCAATGAACTGCGCATATAAGCTGAGTTATCATCTGTGTCAGATTATCAAGGCGTTTAATATGTATAAGCTCATGGATTAATACAATTCTTAAGCGTTCTTCACTCCAGTTAATGGAGTCGGTAGGAAGAATAATTATTGGTTTAATTGTGCCAAAGGTAAAGGGCGAGAAAATATCTTTATTGATAAACAAATTCACATCACGTCTAAGACCTATTTCCTTTCTTTTAAAGTCATAAATAAAGGTTGAGAGATCTCATCAGAACGTTTAAAAATTCTTCTAGTACCATATAGACCTATGGCTAACCTAAATAAAAGAAATATAAATATTAGAGACCAAAGGAGAAAAATATAGCCTGTCCAATTAAATTCAGAGTTTGTGGATATATAAGTAATATTTAACGGCTTTATATTCAAGAATTTTGATGTTGAATAATCATTTATAGTATTTGTGATTAATGGGGATTGATCAGAACTTGAACTATTTCCGACGTTTGCTACGAAGCTAGAAAAATTTATGGTGTTTAGTAGCCTGAATATAAGAGGAAGAACAATGGAACTGCAAATTGAAGAAAAAAGAAGTAAATGCTTTAACTCAGAGGATAATCTCTTCCTAAAATTACATATGAGAAGCACAAGGGTAATTATAACCCCCGTTTTTATTGAAGTATCAATAAGCATACTTAGAAAGTCGGAAGTAAAATAATTTGTTGAGATGAAGGATATAAAGTTATTCATCGCTATTTTCCTCTTTTCTTGCCTTTTCAATCAGACTAGTAAGTCTATCAAAATCATTTTCTGTTAGCTCAGTCTTATTATTTTCCAATAAAGCAGCAACAGTTTTTTCAACGGAATTATTAAAAAAAGTATTCATTAGATTTTCAATAGCAGACTTTATTGCGCTGTTTTTCGGTATTGAAGGATAATAAATATACTTTTGACCATCCTTCTCATGTTTTAAATATCCCTTTTCTTCTAAGATCTTTAAAAGCGCCCTTACAGTTGAATAACTAGGAGTGTTAGACATTTCACCTTGAACTTCAGATGCGGTTGCACGTTCTTTTCTATAGATTACATCCATTATCTCACGTTCTCTTCTACTCAGATCATTTAATGACCTTTTAAACATCGTAAAACCTCCTTTGCAACAATATTCTGATACATGCTAAAATTTTAGCATGGAAATTTATAGAAGTCAATAAAAAGATGCTAAATTTTTAGCATTAAATATTTTTTTGTTTTCATAGAATACTAATACTACATAGAATACAGTTGAAGCTTTAATCTGCATACATAAAAAAACACCATAACCATCGGATATTTTGATACGTATAAGTTAAGTTTCACTAGGAACTGTATATAAAAGGTGCTATAATAACCTTTGAAGAATTGAGGTGTTAAGATGAAAGATAATGGAATAATAAATAAAGAAGATCAGGAAAATAACATAGCCGGTTCGGGCTGCGAAATACTAATACCCTTTGAAGAAAGAAAACCTCTTAAAGAGATAGAACGCAGCATTAATACAGAATATAAAAGATCAATATGGTCGAAATTTGTTAAAGCCATAAAAGAGTTTAACTTAATAGAGCCTGGAGACAAGGTTGCCGTAGCCATTTCCGGTGGCAAGGACAGTATGCTTATGGCAAAATTATTTCAAGAACTAAAGAGCCATGGAAAGGCTAAGCTTGATTTGGAGTTTATAACCATGGATCCAGGATATCATGAAAATATTAGAGAACTTATGATGGATAATTGTGAGTATTTAAATATTTCTCTACATATCTTTGAATCAAGAATTTTTGATATCGTAGATAACATAGCGCAGGACTATCCATGCTATATGTGTGCAAAAATGCGTCGTGGTGCACTATATGCGAAGGCAAAGGAGCTTGGGTGCAACAAGCTTGCTCTTGGTCATCACTTCGACGATGTTATCGAGACTACTCTAATGAACCTTTTTTACTCTGGAACCTTCAAAACCATGCTTCCAAAGCTAAAATCAACAAACTTTGAAGGATTGGAATTGATTAGACCGATGTACTATATCAAGGAAAAATATATAGAAGAGTTCACACAAAAAAGTGGAATATGGCCTTTGAACTGTGCATGTATGGTTGCAGCCAAGAGGACTTCAAGTAAAAGAAATGAAATGAAGGAATTAATAAAGAATTTAAAAGAGAAGACCGATGACGTAGATATGAGTATCTTTAATGCAGCCAAGAATATAGATATGGGATCAGTTTTGGGATGGCAAAAGAATAGAAAGAAGTACTCTTATCTAGATTTCTATGATGAAGAGGAGTAATATAGGTATTTTAGTACAAACTTTAACTTATACTATGAAAAACCTATAAGATAGTTCTAAAACAACAATTTGAGGATGATAATTAATGAGAAATTATAAAAAAAAGAACAGAAAGCCTAAAAAGAATCATCAAAAAGGATCACCGGCTGGAAGTGGAAGAGTTAAAGCAAACTGTATAGCAATGGATGAAGAAGGAAAAGGGATTATTGAAATCAACGGCAAAAGAGTTTCTGTACCCTACTTGATTGAGGGCGAAAGGGCTGTAGTTGATCTTATAAAGAAAAGAAATTATACGACGGCAAAGGTGCACCAGATTGAAACTAAATCAAAGGATAGGGTAGAGTCTAAATGTAAACATTTTTATCAGTGTGGTGGCTGCCAATTACAGCACATGACCTATGAAGCCCAGTCAAATTATAAGGAAAAGCTTGTTGAAGGATTAATGGGGCGTTACGGAAAAGTTAATAAAATCATCACTATGGATCAGCCCTATGATTATCGTAATAAGATACACTCTACCCTTAGCCAGGGAAAGAATAGAGAGATCATATCTGGAATCTATGAACAGTATAGCCATCGTGTAATTCCTATAGATAGATGTATTATCCAGGATCCACGTGCCGATGAGATTATAAAATCAATCCGTGAACTGATGAAGTCATTTAAAATGAGACCCTTTGATGAAGATACAGGCCAAGGATTCCTACGTCACATCCTAATAAAGACAGGTTTCACCAGTGGACAAATCATGGTTGTACTTGTGGTTTCAAAGCTCATATTTCCTTCAAAAAATAATTTCGTTAAGGCACTGTTGAAAAAGCATCCGGAAATTACGACAATTGTTATGAATGTAAACAATAGAAGAACCAGCGTGGTTCTTGGAAATACTGAAAAGGTATTGTACGGTAAAGGTTTCATTGAAGATACGTTATGCGGGCAAGTTTTCCAGATTTCTCCCAAGTCATTCTATCAGATCAATCCTGTTCAAACAGAAAAACTATATAATAAAGCCATTGAAATGGCACAGCTTAAAGAAAGCGAAGTAGTGTTTGATGCCTATTCTGGTATTGGAACCATTGCATTGATTTTAAGTAGTAAAGTGAAAAAAGTTATTGGAGTAGAAGTGAACAAAGATGCAGTACAAGATGCTATTAAAAATGCAAAAAGAAACAAAATAAAGAACGCACGCTTCTACCAAGGTGATGCCGGTGAGTTTATGGCTCAAATGGCAGAAGAAAAAGAAACTGTCGATACATTATTCATGGACCCACCTAGAAGCGGTAGTGATGAGAAGTTTTTATCTTCAATAGTTAAGCTAAGCCCTAAAAAAGTGGTTTATATATCATGTAATCCAGTAACTCAGGCAAGGGATCTAGAGTATCTAACTAAAAATGGTTATAAGGTGAAGGAAATTCAACCGGTGGATATGTTTCCGCATACACACCATGTTGAGACTGTGTCGCAGTTAGTTAAGAAAAAATAGAATCTGATTTAAGTAGAACTTTTGCGTACACGTTCTTTCAGTAAAATGGTATATGATAAATATCTCAATCAGAAGTATTTAGAAATAGATAAGAAAAACAAGAATTAGAAGCCAATATTACATTGGCCTTAAAAAAATAAGCTGATAACTGTAGAAAAACTTTGCAACCAGTTAGAAGTACTAAGCTCAGAATAGCGAATATTATGGAGGAAAAAAATGACTGAATTATTAGCTCCGGCAGGAAATATGGAAGCTTTAAAAGCTGCAATTTCTAATGGGTGTGATGCAATATACTTAGGAATGCAAAAATTTGGTGCACGTGCATACTCATCTAACTTTGATTTAGAATCTTTAAAAGAGGCTGTTAGGTATGCGCATCTGAGAAATGTTAAAATCTATGTTACAATGAATACTATTGTTTTCGAAAACGAAGTTGAAGAGATGAAAGAGCAGATACACGAATTAAATGAAATCGGTGTTGATGGTATTATTGTCCAGGACCTGGCCGCTTTCGATTATATAGTTAAAAACTTTCTTGATATGGAAGTACATTGTTCAACTCAAATGGGAATAGACGATTTAGACGGAACTTTATTGTTTAAAGAACTTGGTGCTAAAAGAGTTGTTCTGTCCCGTGAGGTTGAGATTGAAAAAGTAAAAGAGATACAAAGAATAGCTAAAATACCTTTAGAAATTTTTGTTCACGGTGCTTTATGTATATCTTACTCTGGAAACTGTCTAATGTCTGGATTAATCGGCTATCGAAGCGGAAATCGCGGAAGATGTGTTGGTTCATGTCGTAAGGAGTATGAACTAATTGATAAGACAACAGATACAACTTTAGCGAAAAACTATATTATATCTACTAAGGACTTAAACACAATTGATCATATCAATGATTTAAAAGAAATTGATTCTTTAAAAATAGAAGGTCGAATGAAAGAGCCTGCATATGTTGCTAATGTTGTATCAAAATATCGCATGGCCCTAGATAATAAAATAACCGAAGAAGATAAAGAAAATCTGAGCAAAACATTTAATAGAACATTTACTAAAGGATTTTTGTTTCACGAAAATAAGAAAGATATTACAAACATCTTAAGACCTAATAACTTTGGTTATGAAATTGGTAGAATTAGCAGGATTGTTAAAGACATGTATGAAATAACACTTACACGTACTTTAAATCAAAACGATATAATTAGAATAAGTCATAACAATGAAGATGTTAATTTAACTGTTGTAAAACTGTACGATAAAGATGGCAATTTAATCAACAAAGCAGATGATGTCTGCTATATCAAAATCAAAGAAAAGTTGTCTAAGGGTGATTTAGTATATATATCGAAGGATTACTTCTATTACAAAGAGTTAGGATCATCACTGGAAAAAGAATTTAAGCGTTTTAACCTAGATATTAGAGTGTATGCATATCCAGATTCAAAGCTTATCATAGATGCGGAGGGCTTAGGCTTTAATTATTTATATGAAAGCGAGGAAATACTAGGCGAAGCAATTAATAATCCAACAACAAAAGAGCAGGTAATAAAGCAATTTTCAAGATTAAATGATACTATATTCGAACTTAATCATGTAGATTTTGAGGCATACAATGCATTTATTCCAGCTAAACTGTTAAATGCAGCAAGAAGAGATATTGTACAGGGTTTATATGACTTAAAGCTTAACAGCAAAAAGAAAAGAACAAAGGCTTTGAAAGCAAAAGAAAAAATAAGCTTTGCCCCTGAAAAACCATATCTTACGGCCTCTGTAACGACTAAGGAACAGTATGATGCTTGCGTGAACTGTGGAATTAAGGAAATCTATTTTGAAAATGTTGTTAGAAGAAACCAGAACAATTATAAGGAAAAAGAAGGGCAGTTACTAATAGGAGGATATGGTGGAATTTATCACTACAGAAAAACTAATCCTTTTGTTACGGACTATTCTCTAAATGTTGTTAATTCTGCTAGTTGCTATGAATTATATAGATTAGGTGCGAAACGAGTAACTTTATCTTATGAATTGAATAAGAGACAAATTAAAGATTTAATTAGTGCCTATTATGAAGAAAATGACGGCTATCCTGCACTAGAAATGATTGTATATGGTAAGGCTCCTTTGCTGTTTACAAAATATTGTCCGCTGGAAAAAATGAATCAATGCGGTATTTGTAAAACGAAGAGCTATGAGTTAAAAGATGAGCACGGAACCTTCCCTATCATTTCTCATGATGATTGTACAACGACTATCCTTAATGGGAAGACGCTTAATCTTTTAGATGAGTTACAAAGCATAAAAGGAATCGAGGCATTCAGATTAAACTTTACAGTTGAATCAAAAGAGCAGGTTGTGAAAACCATTAATAAGGCCTTAAGCAAATTAAATGGCTCAATGAATAAATCTGTCTTTAATCAGGAAACAGACACAAGAGGACATTTTAATAAAGAGATTTTGTAGGGAAATCCCAGTTCAAATCTGGGCGTCACATCCAAAAATTAAAGCCTCAAATAATTTTGGATTATATATAGTGAACCGTATCACAAGTGATGAATAATTAGATTTTACTTTGTATTTTATTAATAATAGTAATCAAATAACATAAGTTCTTTAAAACTTATGTAGGAGTAAAAGGAGGAGTTATGAAAGTATATAGATTACTATCTATTTTAACCACTTTACTAAATAATGATCTTGTATCAGCAAAAGATTTAGCTGATAAGAATGAAGTTTCAATTAAAACAATTCAAAGAGACATAGAAACATTGAATATGGCTGGAATACCCGTTTTCTCTGAAAAAGGGATGAGAGGTGGATACGGAATACTAGATTCATATAAATTTGATACAAAACTTTTATCAAGTTTTGAAGTAGGCGTCTTAAATTCTATTTTAGAAGGGTTAAGAAATATCTATGATAATAAGCAATTAGAAGTATTATGGGAGAAATTTGAGTATGCATTAAACTCTGTGCCTAATAATGATAGAGTTCAAATGAAAATTGATTTATCTCCATGGAATCAAGATGAATCTGTTTCATTAAAAGTAAAAACTTTATCTGATGCAATTAAGAATAAATCATTACTTAACATTGAGTATTGTAATATAGAAGGAATATCATCAAAAAGACAAATAGAACCTTATGGCTTGAAAATGAAGAGTGGTAGGTGGTATTTAAAAGCCTATTGCCTAAATAGGAATGAGTTTCGGATTTTTAAAGTCAATAGAATCGTTGGATTAGAGATTACAGAACAACATTTTATTGAGAAGGATTATAATGAATTTGACAATGAAAAAATGAGAAGTAATGATAGTGAGAAAAAAATTCTAAAATTCACTAATAGATCATATCCGAGGGTAGTAGATATTTTTAATGATGATGAGATAAGCAGATTAAATGAGGAATATATTACTGTAACAACATATCTTAGAAATGATACATGGCTACTATCAATGATTCTATCTTTTGGGAATCAAGTGGAGGTTATAGAACCTGAGTCACTTATAATTGATGTAAAAAAAATGATAAGAAAAATGAATGATTTATATAAATAGGACATACTAGATGTCCTATTTTTTATTTTAGAATAATAATGAAGTGTTTATGACAAAATAGAAGTGCAATAATGAAGATTAAAAAAATAAGGAGAGGTATTATGAATAATAAAAAAAGTTTGTTTTTAGAGAAAAATGGTTTGAAATTACACTATAAAATTATGGGAGAAGGGAAACCCATTATATTATTGAATCCAGCATTTGCAGATTTAAGAATATGGAGCAATGTCGAAGAAAGTTTATCAAAGAAATATAAGGTTATACAGCTTGACTTTAGATATACAGGTAAAACTGAACAGGATAATTCAGATTATAGCTTGTTCGAGGATTTGAATTATTTAATTGATGAACTTGGGTTAATTAATGTGAATCTAATTGGTCTTTCCGCGGGGGGTCACACAGCACTAGAATATGCAATTCAATATCCTGAAAAAGTAGATAAGTTATTTATTATTTCAACTGGATTATTTGGAGTAAATGAAGATGAAAACAAGGTGGTACGTATGAAGGAATTTCAATCTGAGTTATATTCAGGCAATGTGGAAGAAGCAGCCAGAATATGGACTAAAACTTGGCTGTTGGGAGAAAATAGAAGTGATAAAGATATTTCTTCGGATAAGCTTGATTTGTTTAAGAATATAACTAAGCAGAATCTTTTGAATGGTGCTAACTATAAAATGCCAAATTTTATCAATCCACCTGTTAATGTACAGTTAAACAAAATAGATAACGAAGTTTATCATTTAGTTGGATCCTTTGATTATGAAGATGTATATAATTCAAGTAAAGTTTTCAATGACAAAATAAATAACTATAAAGAGGAGCAAGTTAAGTCTGCACATATAATCCCACTGGAGTTGCCAGAGGTTTTGATTGATAGGATAGTAGAATTCATTGATTAAAGTCTCTTTACATCATAATAAAAGATATCTAAGTCAGTGGAATTGCTTGATGCAATTGAGAGAGAGTTTATTGATAAGAACAATGAGTACAAAAGATAAGCAACTTTGGCTATCAAATTACAGGATTGTTGAGACTCAATATCTCAGAAAAATCTAAAAGATAGAAACAAATAAAACTATAGTTCTGTTACAATTTATGTAACAGAACTTTTTTAATGTGCGCCGGGCATGTGTAACAACTAGGTGGTGAAAGTCCACTGTGGGGGTTGACCGTACCAACCACTAGTCAAAGGCAAGGGTGTCCACCGTGAGGTGGAATCTGAAGGAAGCCGGAGGCAAAATTCCGGTCCGAGGTACACGAATCGTATTTGAGGCTGTATAAACCGGGTGAGTTTGCATTACAAAACAAAGCCCAAAACGGTTCAAAGGGTTAGAAAGGCTGGGGTCAGGTATGAATAATTTACTAACCATGATATAATTAAATGGGTGATGACTATGGCAAGAAAATTGAGAGTACACTATGAAGGTGCATTATACCATGTAATCGTAAGGGGAAATAATAGATCCTTAATATTCATGGAACCTAAGTGGAAGAATGCATATTTAGAAATTGTAAAAAGATATAAAGAAAAGTATGATTTTAAGCTTTATGCTTATAGCATTATGGACAATCATGCTCATTTGCTAATTGAGGTTGGCAAGACAGAATTATCAAGAATAATGAAATGTATACAACAAGTTTACACACAAAAATATAATAGGGAATTAAAAAGATCAGGCCATGTTTTTGAGCAGAGATATAAGGCCTTTATATGTGATAAAGACAGCTATTTATTATCCTTGGTCAGATATATTCATCAAAATCCGTTAAAAGCAGGATTAACAAAAAGTCTTAGCTATGAGTGGAGCAGTCATGATGAATATTTAGAGATAAAAGAACCCTTAGTTGATAAAAATTATATACTAGAAATTTTATCAACTAATCATAAAAAGGCTATCAATATTTACTTAAAACGAATGGAACTAGATGAATCATTAGAACCTAATGATTATGAACTAAATGAAGAAGAACGAATATTGAAAGAGTCGAAACAAGAGTCAAACAATAAGAATACTATAGAATTTGAAGAGTTGGTCAATTCAATATGTGATCAAGAAGATATTGAAATAAAAGATATAAGAAAAAGAAGCAGGGTAAAGACATTATCAGATTTAAGAAAGGCAATTGTGCTGTTAAGTGAAAAATATTGCGAACTAAGTAATAAAAAAGTAGCCGATACGCTTAAATTAAATCCATCTATGGTATCAAAAATAAAAAATGATGCCGTAGCAATTAATGAAGAAGTGATTAGTATAATGGAAAGATATGAAAATAAGTGAATTATTCATACCTGACCCCTATCTTGTGCTCCCTCTCTTGGTCCATTTATGCTTAACACTTCTGATACTCCTTGAAAAATATCAAGTTAAATTCCAAATAACACTTGGATAACATATCCTTACACTATATTACATAACTTAAGTAATATAACACAGTGTAAGGAGATGTTAATATGCCGCCAAAAACAAAATTTGATAAAAACACTATTTTGGATGCCGCTTTAGAGGTTGCTAAAGAAAAGGGCTTTTCTGGAATCACTGCTCGAAGTGTGGCGAATCGACTTAACTGTTCGGTCGCTCCAATCTATGTTAATTTTGCTACTGTTGATGACTTGGTAGAGACTGTAGTACAGCAGGTATTTGCTATATCAGAGGAGTTGCTTGCAAAGCAAAAAGGGCAAAGTATGTTTGAAAAGATTGGGAAAGCCAGCTTGGCCTTTGCTCGGGAGTACCCGGTATTGTTTCGGGAATTGTCAATACAGCCTAATCCATATATGACTTCTTATGAAACAATAGAGAATGCCATGCTTGAGGCAATGGCTGAGGATGAAGCTATGCGAGGCTGGACTCTTAAGGAACGTAAACGATTGTTGCTGAAATTGCGGGTCTTTCAGATGGGACTCTCAGTCATGGTGGCCAACGGACATATGCCTTCGTGGCTCGATAATCAAGAGTTTGACCAGTTGCTTATGGAAGTGGGAGATGACGTATTGCTAGCACAACAAATGAAACAAAAGGAGAATTTGTAATGAAAAAAATTGTTATTATTGGTGGAGGAGTCGCAGGATTAAGCGCAGGTATTTTTGCCCAAAAAAATGGTTTTGAAAGCGTTATTTTGGAGAAGCACCATACTTTAGGTGGAGAATGTACTGGCTGGGATCGTCAGGGTTATCATATTGATGGTTGCATTCACTGGCTGGTAGGGACGAAAGAAGGAACCCCCATCCGGGAATTGTGGAATACTGTAGGAGCCCTTGAAGGAGTGGAAATTTATGAGCCTGAAAGCTTCATGGCTTTTGAGCATGAAGGGGTGACAGTGCATTTTTACCGAGATCTTGATAGATTGAAGGCGAGCTGGCTGGAAATATCACCGAAGGATAAAGAAACGATTGAAGAGTTCTGCAATGATATCAGCAAACTGCATACTTTTACTTTTCCTGTCGAGAAACCGATGGATATGATGAATTTGATTGAGAAGATTAAGTATATGCTTTCCATGAAAGATGTCGGTCCAGTCATGCAGAAATATAGTAGGCTAAGTGTGCAGGATCTGGCCAGAAAATTTGAGCATCCGGCTCTTAAAGAAGCATTGTCCTCCTTCATGCCTGAAGGTGATTACAGTGCTGTATCGATAATTTTTCCGCTCGGAACTTTTACCGGAGGCCAATCATCTATTCCCTTAGGGGGCTCAAGGGCTCTGGTCAGGCGGATGGAAGAAAAGTATCTTGCCCTGGGCGGAAATATTGAGACTTCCTGTGAGGCAGTGGAGCTGGAAATCGAAGGAGATTCAGTGAGGAGAGTAACCTGTAGTAACAGTAAATCTTTTGAGGCCGATTACTTTATTGCAGCCTGTGATGCTAATGTGTTGTATGAAAAACTGCTTAAGGGGCAGTACCTCGACCCTAAATTTCAAAAGAGATTCAGGGACCCGGACACCTACCCCCTGGCTTCAAACATTTATGTGGGTATTGGGTACGAGGGCAGTATGCGGGAAATGCCCCGGACACTTAAATTTCCTGTCGATGCACTGGCGATAGACCAGAACCGGAAACCGACAGAGTATTTACATATGACACATTACGGTTACGAACCTGATTTTGCTCCTGTCGGTTATACTGCGGTTACCTTTGCCATCAACCAGTTTCAGCCGGAACTGGAAAATTGGGAGATGCTGGTACAAGACAAGGAAGCTTATAACAAGGAAAAGAACCGCATAGGTCAGGAGGTGATCAGATCCATGGAAACTCGTTTTCCAGAGATGGTTGGTAGGCTCAAGCTACTTGACGTGGCCAGCCCGCAAACCTATGAGCGTTACTGTAACGCTTATCGCGGTGCTTTTATGGCTTTTTGGCCCACACTAAAAGGTAAGCGGCTGGCTCACACCGGCCAAATCAGAGGTCTCGATAATCTAGTTTTGAGCGGCCAATGGTTGCAACCTCCTGGAGGCCTGCCTGTTGCGCTTATTACCGGCAAAGATACAATCATGCGACTTTGCAAGAAAGTAAAACAACCGTTTATAACTATTTAAGTTACTGATCTTAAAAAACTGTAAAACGATAGGGTCGGAGCTTTTTGTTCTGAAAAATTTATGATATTGAGTAGTAAAGTAAAAATGATTTATCGTTACCCCGTTTAGTGGAGGGAGTACTTGTATACATGCCTTGTATTGGATATAATTAGGGGTCTAGCTTTTATATTATGAGATCATAAAAGCTAGACCCACAGTTTTTTTCTTAACTATATATCAAAACAAAGCTCAAATTGGTGTATGTCACGGTATTTTTCGAAATGACTTCGACAACCAGCCTAATACCAAATCAACACTTATAATTGACAAGACAATCTAATAGTCTATCTCTAATGGTTTATAGTCGTCAGACAATTCTTCTTCACTTAAAAATTTGAAATTGTCATCACGTAGAATTGGCAAAAATACATCGTATGGAATCCTAGAAAACTCACAGGCATAATTGCTGGCTCCAAACCACATACCCGCTTTGCTACTCAAATTTAAGCCCCTAGCAAATTTTGTATAGTTTGAACAATCGTGAACTGCTAAATCCCAGTTTTCTTCATCGGCTATTTTCATAAACTTCAGAGTTAATTCCCTACTCCAAATCGGAGATATATAGCCATGTCTGGAAATATACATGTTTTCCCCAGAATAATTGTCTATGTTATTCTCATTTAAATGTAATTCTGCACAATTGATAAAATCTAGTTTTGTATCTAAGATAGCTTGCTTTTTCTTAAAAAATATTTCGAAAAGCTCAGGAGTCATTGGAGTTTCAATACCTACATTTTCAATATATTTTTTCGCCATTCCAATATTTTCAATAACTTTGTCTGAACAGTCAGTAGCACCTAGGTTGAAACGGATCTCACTAAGACCGGCTTCACCTAATGCTTTTAATGTCTCTTCCGTAGCTAAAGTACCATTGGTATATAGATGTTGATGAATTTGAGCATCACTAAATTTCTTTATAACCGAATAGTATTTTTCAATTTCCATGAATGGTTCTAAATAAACGTAGGAGATGCCAGTGGGTTTTTGGTGGATGGAAAGAAGTAAATCAATATCCTTTTCATAAAATTTAGTGCCTCCAATTTCCCACATATTTTCGCCAATCGGAGGAATATCTTCTAGATGTCCGTAATTATAACAGAACTTACACTCTAAGTTACATTTATTCGTTTTCCTAATTGCACTCAAACCGGTACCCAACAGACAAGAACGACATCCTTTTGAAAATTTGCTTTCATTTCCCACAAAAAAAGTTCTATTTTCCAGAGTTTTTAAACTTCTAATCGCCGACATTAACTTATCATTTCTATGATCGATGGCTGCCTCAATTTGCGCAAAGGTAGAGTAAATGATTTCTTCATGTTTTGGAGAAATTTCCTCCTCCTCAGGTAATAAAGAAAAAAATTCAAACCATATCAACGCATCTTTCTTCGAAATTTTCATAACGTATCCTCCTCTAATTGATCATCCTGAAAATTCAATTCAAATCTTCTTGTTATATTTTTCTATTTTTCCTAACGACTGAGAATACATGTTCTAAATCAGTCCGTAATGTATCAAAAGGAAATAAGTCATTTCCATTATTATCTACTTCGCTAAAGTTAGTATAATTTAATCTTCTATATCTGTCCATACATTTGCATTAAAAATAAGGCCACTGATTAAGGAGTGATTAGCCTTAATCAGTGGCAGTGGTTATATTTTATATGTCTATATCAACCTGGAAACCAGGGGATGAATGATCCAGAGTTAACTTCACTCATTCTGAAATACATCGGGGCTGAACTCAAAAGAAACCTTTATGAGACAGCCCCATTTCATTTATTGTACATTAATATTTTTCTATAGCTTCTTTTTTGATTTTATTAAACTAATGTAATTGCGCTGACAGGGCAAGCCTTGTCACATAATCCACAACTGGTACAACGTTGCTTATCTACTAAATAAGGATACGCTTTTTTATATTTATCCACATCTGTTTTAACTGAATCTAAACAACTGAATGGACATGCTTGAATACAGATACCACATGCCATACATGTTTTATAATCAACAACTGGTTTTCCTTTAGCCAATCCTCATCACCCCTTATATAAATTCATGTAACCCTAAGACTACTACAGTGTCATCAAGTGGTCGACCTGTTTCTTTGTCCCAGCCAAAGTTTTTCCAATGAAGCTTCATCATAGCCTCAATAGGTACCTGTCTTCCTTTTAAAGGTCCTTCATTTAAAGGTGGCTTCCCAGCCATTCTATTATGAAGTTTAAAATCCATTGGATTGATACCTTGCTTAATATTAAACAATTGACGTAATGTTTGCATGCGCTTGCCAATTTCCATGTATTCATCTGGAGTTTTATTCCAGCCTGTAGCTGCATTGAGCCACTCAAACATTTTCCAATGATGGACGCCTAACATCATTGCAAACATACATCCACCTACGCCATCGGTTAATTGCTTATAACAGCTTCCTGCAACACTCTTCAGGGCTTCTTGATCTGAAGGGATATATTCTTCATCCTTTGGATATTTCGTAACCTTTGGTGCCCAGGATACCTTATCCCATAAAGACATGGCATTGTAATAAACTGATGCTCCGATGGTATGTCGCCCAGGAGTTGGATCTGCACTGTAATGTACGCCAATCATTGGGTCAAATCTTGAATCATGCATACCTGGTTCTTGACCCCCTGCGTTAATGGCGTAAGACTCACTGCCTTTACCTATCCTCTTTGCGGCACGTTTAACACCGTCAGCTAAAATATCACCGATACCATCCCGTTGAATCATTTTTTTAATAAGGGCTACAATAGCTTCTGCATTACCCCAAGTTAATTCCAAACCATCGGTATCCTCTTTTGTAAGTATACCTCTCTCATAACATTCAATAGCATAGGCGACAGCAGTACCACCAGAAATTGTATCCATTCCAGCTCGATTCATAAGTTCATTGATGTAATAAATAGAATCTAAATCTTTATTCATGAGTAGACCTGAAAAGGCGCATACTGTTTCATATTCTGGCTTATGGGTATGTGTGAACTCTCCCTTAGTGTTTGACTTGATATCACATATCCCACCACAACCTATAGCACAAGAGTAGCAATGGTATTTTTTGATTTCATCCTTTTTCACTTTATCGGCTGTTACTTTCTTATAGTAGGATTTATTGTATTCTTTACAAGAGCCACTCCAGTTTTTTATAGGCGAATCCCCACTTGTAGCTGAAAATGTATTTCCAAAGCCGGTTCCCCACTTTTTCCACAAGCCTGCCATAAGCATTGGATCAGTAGGTTTAACGTTTTTTGCCTTTCCCATTTGCTTTCCTAATAAAGCTAGCATATTGCTACCAACAAAACTAGGAAAGTTAGCATTCTTAACTTTCTCAGCAAATTCGACACTAATGGCCTTCACAGCCTCAGGATCATTACATTTGATAGGCTTCGAACCAGCAAGGACTACTGCCTTTAATTTTTTTGAACCCATTACAGCACCTACACCAGATCGTGCAGCGATCCGTCCTCTATCATTAACAATCCCAGAAATTAATGACAATTTCTCTGCAGCTTGCCCAATCGCTGCTATTGCAGGCTTTTTCTTTGTCCAATTTTCCTTTTCAAGTATCTCTTCTGTCAGGATTGCATCTTTTCCCCAAAGATCTGAAGCATCCCGCAATTCAGCTCCTTTATTATCCATATAGAGATAAACTGGCTTTTCTGATATGCCTTTAAAAAAGATAGCATCTACTCCACACTGTTTTATAGCAGGTGATAAGGTACCGCCACAGTTTGCATCACCCCATCCTTCTGTTAATGGAGACTTACATACTGCCAGCCAACGTCCTGTCACAAAACTCCCGGTACCAGTTAGGAGTCCACTAACAAAGCCTAAAATATTGTCTGGTCCTAAGGGATCGGCCCCTGCGGGTATATTATTATAGAGATAATAAGCGCCTAATCCTACTCCTGAAAGAAAGTTCTCATAAACATTATTGTCAATTTTCTGTTCTTCAATTTCACCTGTTGTCAGATTTACAATAAGTATCTTACCTTGATAACCCTTCACAATGAAATACCTCCTTATAAATAGTGGTCTATAAGTTGAATCTTAACCACCTGAAATAATATTGATAAATGTGATAATATCGCCATCTTTTAAAGGTGTACTCACTTTTGCCCGTTTGTAATTGACAGAGCACATTAGGATAGGGCTTAAAGGTAATGGAATTTTAATTTTTCTTAGTAAATCCTTTACTCTAGAACCCTCATTCAATTCAACATAACCATCGTCATCAATATTGATGGTCTTAATAAACATTGGTGCATACACCTTAACACGCATTAAGTCACTTCCTTATTATTAATTACTAACCTGTATAACTCTACTCTAGACCCAAGTCTATCTTAACAAAGTCATTGTTACTGTATAATTCCATAACTGTTATTTAATTATTTTTTGACTTTTCCATAGTAACAACGTACCGGTCTATCTTGTATTGCTATCAAGCAATAGTTACAATCAATACATTTTGATTCCTCTTGTTTGCCTTCTTTAAACTTTGAAACAATATTTGGCTCTAGGATAAAGGGTCTACTCATAGATACCATATCTGCTTTACCATTTTCGATTATATCCTCGACAGCACTTTTTGTTCTAATTCCACCTACAACTATAACTGGAATGTTTACAGCACTTTTTATATACTTAGCAGCATCAACGTTATAATTTCTAGTAGGCTTTAGGGGTGGTGGTACTATTTTTTTAACAACGGGTTTTAATACTTTTTTTACTAAAGGATGTTTATTTTTGAATTTGGTTCCATATTCCAATAAAGCTTCAGCAGGAAAACTAACTCCACGAGCAAAGCTCAGTCCATCTTCTTCTACACCACAAGATACTTCAATAGCATCGCATCCGGATTTCTCAAGCATTTTTGCAACAAGCACAGCCTCTTCAATTCTCATTCCACTCTTTCTATTATCATATGCATTTAATTTTACTAAAACAGGATAGGAGGGCATTTTTTCTTTTATTCTTTTTATGATTAAGTCAATTATACGATAGCGATTTTCTAAACTTCCTCCCCATTTGTCCTTTCGCCTATTCGTGTAATTGGATAAAAAGGAGCTCAATAAATAACCGTGGCCTCATGTACTTGAACCCCATCAAAGCCAGCTTGTTGTGCACGTTTTGCTGCAGATACAAAATGGTCAATAATATTCTCAATGTCCTCATCGGTTGCTTCAAGAGGCGTATCGTCATTATGGATTTTATTTTTTATAGGAGATGGAGCCATAGGTGTCATTCCTGTTACCTTAGAGGATGTTTGACTACCAGAATGTGCAATTTGAAGGATTATTGGCACATTGAATTCATGAACTTCATCAACAATAGTTTTATAAGAGTCTATAAATTCATCTCGGTCTATCATTATCATATTATGATTTTCACATTTACCTCTTTGCATAACCCCACTGTAACCTGTAATGATGCCGCCAACGCCACCTTTTGCAAAACGAAGGTAGGTTTTTTTTAAGCTTTCATTTGGCCTACCTAACTCATCTGCCATACCTTCATGGGTTGCAGAACGTAGAATATGATTTTTGAAGGTTATTCCTGCTATGTTTACAGGACTAAATACATCTTTTTTCATGTTAAGACTACACTCCTCACTTTAATATTTTTTTATGTTTTATAATATAAGAAATACTATCTAATACACACAACTTCTATCTTAGAGTTTTAATAATTAATTCTAAATTGAATACTCTTTATTTTTGCCGAATAAAAAGAGTATTTCATTTCTTTTAACACTGTAGCTTCCTTTTCCAAGTTAATATCGTCCACCTCTTCACAATAAGTGATTAATTACTAACTTGTCTCTATGACAATGTTTGGCTAGTCAACAAAGATAAAGCTTAGGATATTTAAAATAACTTGCTCTTTAAGTTCTTCTGTAAGAACCAGCTCTCCTGCAATTGTTGTTCTAGCAATTTCTAAAATTGGCACATGTACAAAGGCATAATAAAGAGCTATTGGAATATCCTTCAAGTATTTATTTTTAGTATTTTCAATTATATATTGAGTTAACACTTCTACTTGTTTTTTTCCTCTTTTGCTTGTAACTTGGTCTATATAATTAGAATTGGTGAATTGTAGATAATACTTAAGTTGATCGATATTTATTAGAAAATAGTTCAAATAATTATATAAAATTTTTTTACTTTTCTCTCTCACATCAATAATACTTTCAGTGCCTCGGAAAACTTCTTTAGCTAAATTTGATTTGATTTTTAAGTAAGTTGCAATAATTAATTCATCTTTATTTGAAAAATGTTTGTATATAGTTGCTTCTGAAAAGCCAGCCTTTTTTGCAATTTTAGAAGTCGGTGTATTATGAAGTCCAAACTCATTTACAAGTTCTATTGTCGCATAAATTAGCTTATCACGTGTATTAATTTCTATCACACCCTTGGTTAGTAAATACTTACTAACAAAATTGTAAACTACTTTTTATTTGTTGTCAAATATTCTTTATAAATATTGAAATAGATCATAAACGTGTTTATTTTGAAGTATATAACGTAAGTAGACATAGCAATAATAAAAAAAGAAAAATACCAAAAGAATATAAAGACATAAAAAGTTTAATCTAACCAATAGCATAAATAGGTCATGGTCAGATTTATATAGGCAAATGCTCTAACCAACGTCATGTCTTACTGGCAATGGGATACTTCGACTACGCTACTCTCATCTCAGGATGACAACAGAATGGTGATGTTAGAAAAAAGGGGAAACTCAAATTTAAAAAAGTATTGACACCTACCTACTAGTAGGTTAAGATTGTATTAAAAATAAGAAAGGAATGATATTATATGAAATTTAAGTTTAAAGAAGTAAATGGATTAAAGATCAGGTATGCAGAGCAAAGAGGTAACCAAAAAGAGACAGTAGTTATGTTGAGTCCATGGCCACAATCTATTATGGCATTTGAACCATTTTGGGATAAACTTACTGAAGAATTCAGTGTTATTGCTATAGATTTACCAGGTTACGGTGGTTCTGAAGGAGATATAAAGTATTTTTCACCGTTAAAAATGGCTGATTGTCTTGTTGATATTGTAAATGCTTTAGAAATTCCTAAGTTCCATCTTGTAGGACCGGATGTTGGTTGCCCAGCAGGTTTAGCATTAGCCATCAAGAAGCCTGAATTGCTTAAAAGTCTTTTTATTGGTGATGGAGCATGTGTATCGCCTCTTATTGTAGCTAGTTCTCTTGAGCAACTAATAAAAGCTCCTAGTTTAGAAGATTTAAAACCAATTGCTAACCAGCAATTAGTTATGGATACGGTAAAAAGAGGTTATTTAAAACACCAACCTTCAGAAGAAGCTGTAAATGATTTTTTAGCTTCATATGATACTACTGAAAGAATAGTAGAGCCAATTAATTTTGTTAGAGCTTACCCTGTAGATCTTCCTGAAATGCAAAAGAAATATGGTGATATTGAGATTCCTGTAATGATTGCATGGGGAGAAAATGATGTTTTTGCACTAAAGGAAAATGCTTTTGAATTAGATAAAATGCTTAAAAATAGTCAAGTTAAGATTTTAGAAGGTGCAGGACACTTTGCATATGAGGATAATAATGAGGAAGTATTAGAATTATTTAAAGATTGGTTTAATAAAAATGCATAAAGTTGTGGTGAACACAGTTAGTGTGAAATAAAATATAGACAAAAATTATAAAAGCCCCGTATTTCCCTAAGCTTTATTTTTGCGTATTTATTTAATAGCATAGGTAGTTTTCAGAAGTCATTTACTAAATAGAATTTAAATAATAAAGAGCTGAATTTTGATTAATCCTTTTTCAAAATTTAGCTCTCTTTTGGTATTAGTGGCCGTTGCCACCTTCAGCAGCTTCTGCAATTGCTTTAGTTTCATGAACCGTACCACGTGGATGATTAGGTGGTCCATAGATAACGTATACTTTAAGTGGTTTATTACCTGTATTGATCACATTGTGCCATGTTCCAGCAGGTACCATGACCGCAAAACCATCATAAACTTTTTTCTGATAATCCAACTTATCTTTTCTAGGTCCCATTTGAGCAAGTCCTTGGCCTTCTTCAACACGTATGAACTGATCCACATTGGGATGAACTTCCAAACCTATGTCATCTCCAACATCGATGCTCATCAAGGTAACCTGTAAATGATCTCCGGTCCATAAAGCGGTGCGATAATTATCGTTTTGCTTAGTAGCCTCATCAATATTGACTACAAAGGGTTTTGGTCCATAGTCCTTTAACTTAATAGACTGCTTAGAAGGGTTTGGGGTATACATAGGAGTGTTAAAGGAATAAGGAGATGGATACATTCTATAAAGATTATACATATTTTGAGGACTATATACTGGGGTGTTAAGGTAGTAAGAATATGGGTATGGGCTATACATATTATACATATTGTTCATTCCTTTCATAGACTTATAACATTATAATATGCTCTATGATTAGGAAATGTGTTTCGATTCGTGGGAATACGGTATTATCTATAGCCAAGAAATTTTTTAGCAAGGTCTCTTTAGACTAATACCTCTTGTTGATCAGGGCATCTTTTATCGCCTTTTATATAGTAATAAAGCCCGATAATAATTAATACTCCGCCAATAATTTTTCCGACTGATAGTATTTGCCATCTTAGATAATCGATTATCATCCCCGTCATGAGCTGTCCTATAAAGACTAAGATGGTTACATAAACAGCTGACAATTTATTAATAACTATGCTATTTAGTACCATGATTAAAGAACCAATAACCCCACCTAAGAAGTAATAAAAGGGTACATATCCCTTAAAAACTAATACTTGACTTAATGAAAAGCCACTTACTATATAGACATATACGATGGAGCCTAGAAGTCCAACAAAGAAATTTGTCATTCCAGCTTGAATTAGGCCTACCTTGTTAGCTAGCTGACCATTAATTGAAATGCATATAATTACAAGTGCTCCTGCTAGTAGTGCTAGTACTATGTACATAGAATCCCTCCTTATATTATCATCATGGATATAATGCCAAGAACCATGATTGAGATACCAATTAGTTTAGTCCTATTAATCCTATTCGATATAAGTCCCAAGAGTCCAAAGTGATCAATGAGCATAGAAGTTATCAATTGCCCTATTAAATTAAGACTCAAGGTTAAGGTAGCTCCTAGAGCTGAGAAACTAAGATTATTAAAGAGAACGTTAAAAATACCGAGAGCTCCAGCTATGAAGAGGTAGGCAGGTAAGCCATTTAAGCTTTGTAATCTATTACGACTTCCTAGTAGTAGAATGATTGTTCCTAGCAGACCAATAAAATGAATAACCATGAGCGATTGTTCGTTGCCTATATGAGAAGCTAGTAATCCATTGAAAGCCACCATCAAAGCAATTAATACACCATCAAATGTAGCAAGTGCCTTATACATATTCGATTACTCCTTTCTTTTTTTATAGGGTAACATATCTTAAAAAAGATTAAATAGGACATTTGTCGAGGGGATATAATATTTACAGATAAATTTGTTTGAGTTATGATTATACTGATTCATAGATTTTGTCATATTATAAAGGGACTTCCGATTATATGTTATATTCGGGAAATGGAGTATTAGGAGGTTGATGTTTTGCATAAGTATAAAGATAGTATAAAGCTACGAAAATACCTTGAACTTTACCATTTAGAAGGTGTTATCCATAAAGATATGCAAGAACATCATGAATTTCATGACTTAAAGAAAGGTGAGCTAGTATGCGTATTAGGTGAACCTATACGTTATTTCTATATATTGCTGGGAGGTAATGTAAAGGTATTCACAACCTCAGTTGATGGTAAAATTCTATCCCTAAGAATCTTTGGTCCAATTACTAATTTGGGAGATATAGAACTCATTACTGGTACAAGGTATCGTTGTAGTGTGGAAGCATTATCCGATAGTCTATGCTTAGCATTTCCTATAGAGGTTATTCAAACAATTGGTCTTAATCATAATGCTTTTCTGAGATACTTATGCTCTGACCTATGTAATAAATTTGACGATATTGCTAGCATTAGTTCAAACAATATCCTATACCCGCTACGAAATCGTTTGGTAAGCTATATGTTGGAATATCTATGTGAAGATTCTAATACAATAACCTTCCCCTTCACCCACAAAGAGCTTGCTGAGTTATTAGGAACTACCTACAGACATCTAACTAGATCATTAGGTGAATTAGAAAGCCAAGGATTGATTACGATGGGGGATGGTACTATCTATGTTCTTGATGAAGTGAATTTAAGAATGTTGGATGTTGATATTTATCCTCATAAGACTTGATAAGGAGGTGCAGTGGATGACATATAATAGA
Organism: Wukongibacter baidiensis; assembly: GCF_050888315.1. Taxonomy (NCBI): domain Bacteria; kingdom Bacillati; phylum Bacillota; class Clostridia; order Peptostreptococcales; family Caminicellaceae; genus Wukongibacter; species Wukongibacter baidiensis. Next base: position 2,709,188 of record NZ_CP138202.1, on the reverse strand, counting down.
ATTAGTAAAAAAGCTATAAAATCTTGGATAATAAGCCGATTAATCATATGTATAATTTTAATGTTAATCTATGGTGCTGGTATGCATATTATCCTATTACCTAGGATTACAGATCAACGATTAATATATCTAATATACTCAGTAACTGGAGGATTACTACTTTTCTTAGTAGCTTATATATTTGCATTTCCTATAATTGAGTATAAAGAGTGGAGATATAGCATTACAGATGAAAGGATAGACCTAATCTATGGGATCTTTATCAGGAAACATATGGTGATTCCCATATCAAGGATTCAATACATGGATGTAGAACAAGGACCCATTAATCGCTGCTATGGGTTAGTAACGGTTATTATCAATACGGCTGGAGGGGTTCACGAAATTCCTGCATTAACAGAGCAAGAAGCAGAGAAGGTTTCTAGTCGATTGACAGATGTGATCCAATCAGGTGATAGATATGAATAGGTATGAAGGAGAACGTAATCATCTGCTATCTTTACTAGCTCGTATCATAATTAATGGAGTCTTAAAACAATTGGTCATAGTATTGGTACTCTATCTTATTCTAATCAGCAAAGTTGGCTGGCTAGCTGCGATAGGGATTATATTGGTCTATCTAGGTGTTATTAACATAAGCTATGTTCTATCATGGCGGCATACCTATTTCTATATTAAAGATGACAAGTTATTCTTTCAAAAAGGTTTTATAAAGAGAATAAGAAGAGATATACCATTGGATAAAATCAATACCATTGACCTATCCCAGAATCTATTAGAACAGATAACAGGTCTATCACGAGTAAAGATTGATACGGAAAGTATACTCGATACAGGTTCAGAACTAATCCTTATATTGGGAAAAGATCGGGCGAATAAATTACAGCAACAGTTATTAGGAAAGAATGAATCAAATGACCATGATCTAGAAGTTGGTTGTACCTATGATGTAAGTATTTCAGAATTAATAAGATACTCTTTACTTTCTAATGGCATCATAGAAATCTTGCTGGTTTTATGGGCTTTATATGAGCGTTTAGATGATATTGGAAATGTGATAGGATTTAATCGCGACGCATATCTAAATAATGCCCAGTTTACAACTTATAGGCTTTTGGGATTAATAGGATTATCTCTTGCTATAGGCTTTATAGCAGTATTGGTAAGAAATATGCTTAGGTACTCAGGTTTCCAAATAAGAATTGAGCCAAAGACCTTGAAGATTAGATATGGATTACTTGAGAAGAAAAATTATAGCTTTGATCGAAGGAAAATTAAAGGAATACACATTAAACAATCCATGCTAATGCAATGGTTTCATAAATACACCATCGAAATTGAGAGTATTGGATATGGTGATGAAGGCAATGAGAAGGCTGTTTTGTATCCATATTGTAACGAAGAAGTGAAGGTACAAATCCTTAATGAATTGCTACCTAGTATCCATCAAGATTCAGGAGTTATTCACCGACCACCCCAAAAATCTTTCATTCATTTTATACTTTCTAAAGTACTGGTGACTATCATAGGAACCATTATATTAGCCTATAATTTTGGATATGCTTGGGTAGGGGTTCTGGTAATTACTATAGCAGTAGTCCATGGCTATATGATCTACAGGAATACAGCCTTAGGAATGAAAATGAATCGCAGGATATTGTATGCATCACGAGGAGCTTTTAAGAAAAAACAATCCTATATAAACGGCAATGTCATTCAGTCTATATGTCAATCCCAGCATTACTTTCAGAAGCAAAAAGGAATATGCAACTACTCTATTATAACCTGGGGAAAGGTTATAGGGGATATTAAAGTGAAGCATATGGATAGCTCTTTATTTGAAGCATATGTAAAGGAAATTCAAAAAAATAAATAAGAACTTAAGTAATGACGAAAAGAAAGAGTGTCAGGAGGAGTAACTTATCAACCTTGACACTCTTTGTGTGTAAATATATTTTGAATAACTAATATTCACTAATTTGCTCGCCTTCCCAATCGTGGTTTTCATCATTTTCAGTAAAGGCTCCTTTGAAAGTCCTTTTACCACTACTATCTTTTTCAAATTTTATTTCAAATTCTCCTTGTACATTTGGTCCTATTATAACACCAGAAGAAGCACCTCCCCAGTTTACGGAACCTTCAATTCTGCCACCACCATCCCAATCATAACTACCGGTAACCTTATTAGCATAAGGAAAAATAGTATCATCTGTAGGGACTAAATCCTCTGAAATATATAATTTCAACATACCTAGATTGGTCTTCCATTCTCCACTTAGTTTATTTAATGATAGTCTTTTACTCGCCCATCCTGACGTTTCATATCCGTACTGAACCATTTTGGTCATATTCTCGGCCATAGATTTGGGTACATTATATTCCTCTTGTAGGCATTTCTTAATTTTTTCAAATTCATAGGGATATTTATAAAAACACTTGAACAAATACTTTTTATATTCATCATATTTACCACTAAACCAATCGGTAATGTATTTAATAGAAAGTTCTCTATAAAACTGATGCTGTTGAGGTCTTAAAATCCCTTTACTACTATAACGATATAAATTTATGGGCTCTAATGAGAATGGTGAGTAGAAATAGTTATAAAAATATTGAGGATATGAGTAATAGGGATAGAGATTGTAATGATAGGAATAGAACACTAAGATACCTCCTTGAAATTAATCTTCTTTATCAGTATATGAAGGATTTCTGGTAAGTGTTCTTAGCAATAAACATACCTACATCAGATTTTCAAAGAACATAAATTTCTAATGAAAATAATTATAAAATTGTGCTATAATAACTTGAAACACAGGATTATACTCTGGTATATAATTACAAGTAATCCAGTAATGGGACTAATTGAAGGGAAATATTTTTAATTCATAAACTAATTGAGGAGAGATTAAGGGAATGAAAAAACTTACACGACTATTCATATCAGGATTTCTAACCATTTTACCCCTAGGATTATTTTTCTATGTAATAAAAATTGTTTACCGTATTATAGACAATATGACAAAGGGATTTGTAGCTGCAGTACTTGGAAAACCTATTCCAGGAGTAGGTTTCATATTAACTATATCACTTATATTTTTATTTGGATGTATAACGAACTTTGTTCTTGGTGAAAGATTATTTAATGCCTTTGAGAATTTCATATTAAAACTTCCATTTGCAGGGTCAGTTTACAGGGCTATTAAAGATATCAGTGAAACTATCACAAAAAATAAAAAAGGATCCTTTTCTAAGGTCGTAATGGTAGAGTTTCCGATGAAAGGAGTTACAAGTATTGGATTTATTACTAATAACAATGTACATATGTGCGGTGAAGACCAAGTGGCAGTATTCATCCCAACTACACCTAATCCAACTAATGGTTTCTTAGTTTATGTACATAAAGATCATGTAAAGGAATTGGATATAACTGTTGATCAGGCAATCAAGACAGTGGTTAGTATGGGAAGTGTCGATTTTTAATAGGTAAGATTATATAGCATCACCTTTTTAGATTCACAGGGCATAATTAAATATAGTATAACTGCTTCAAACTATCTACTTTATAGGAAAGTAGGTAGTTTTTTTTGCAATTAAGAAGAGTCTTAGCTATTTTATCAATCCCACAACTTTCACATTATTTTCACTTCGTTGTGTTGTATATTTTATTTTTTATTATTTGTATAATATAAAATAGAATTGGAGGGGGAAAAATGAAAAGATTACAGACAATTAGAGTAGCAGTACAGGTGATTTTTATGTTGTTGTTTGCAGTTGGATTAATTACAAAAATTCCATATGCAATGACAACTATTATACTTTTGGGAATTTTGCTAGGGCCAATTTTTTGTGGATTTGTATGTCCTTTTGGATTTATGCAGGATTTAAGCTCTAGGTTAGGAAAAACTCTAAGAATAAAACAAAGGCAAATGCCTAAAAAATGTCAGAAGTTTTTAGTATTTACTAGATATATTATATTTCTTCTAGTAGGAGTATCTGGTGTGCAAATAATCTTTCAGTTATTAGGATATGATCCAAGAGTTAACTTTTTAAAGGTGATAGATAGTCAAGTGGTTTCATTAGGTGCAATCATGACGATAATCATTTTTTTAGTTATAGGAGTATTTTTTAAAAGACCTTTTTGCAATTATTTTTGTTACGAAGGGGCAAAATATGGATTAATGGGAGTGGCTAGACCATTTAGGGTAAAAAGAAATGAAAGCAGCTGTGTTAACTGTAAAATATGTGATAAAGTTTGTCCTATGAACATAGAGATATCCACAAATAGAAAAGTAAATTCGCTGCAGTGCGTCAATTGCTATGAGTGTGTAAGTAGCTGCCCTGTAGAAAATACGTTGAAAGTTGTACCTATAATTGACGATGTAAAATCATTTAATCGTTCAATAAAAAATGGTGAATTGAAAGCTCGATTAAGAGGAAAGGTTACGAAGAAAAATATATTTGTGGTTACATGTGGAATTTTAATTCTCGGTCTATTACTTATTTTAGGCCAGAGAAATAAACCTTTCCCGGAATATATAAATACTCAGGCTGTAGTGGCAACAGGTGCAGAGGTAGAAACATCAGATGCTGTAGGCTTTGAAGACGGCGTATATACGGGTCAAGCTGAAGGCTTTAATGGTATAATTAAGACAGATGTGACTATAGAAAATGAGAGAATAAAGTCCATAGCGATTACGAGTCATCAAGATGATGCAAGATGGTTTAACCATGCAAATGGAATCATTCCAAATGAGATTATTGCCAATCAAACTACGAAAGTCGATACTGTTACTATGGCGACCTATTCATCATCGGGAATTATAAATTCTGTAAAAAATGCATTAGGACAAAAAGACTATATTGTTACTAAGGATAAAAGGAAGCATCGCCATTAAAGCTAGGATATGATTATAAAATTGAAAAAATATTTATATGAATGTCTTAGGAGTAAAGAGGGGTGTTATTATTAGAAAGATATATTTAGTAGAGGATGAAGAACATCTGGCCACACTGCTAACAACTTATTTAGAAGATGAAGGCTATGAGGTGAAGATATTTAACGATGGATTAAAAGCCTATAAAGAAATAAGTACAGATGTTGATTTATGGATACTGGATATCATGGTGCCTGGAATGAATGGTTACACTTTAATTAAAGAGATAAAAAAGCATAACAAGGAAGTGCCTGTGATATTCATGTCTGCCCGTAATGCTGAATTGGATCGAGTGATTGGACTAGAAATGGGTAGTGATGACTATCTGCCAAAGCCATTTTTACCTAGAGAATTGGTTTTGAGAGTTAATAGGTTATTGAAACAAGAGAAAAGAAAAACAGATCATTCATCTGAATTTATTGGAGAGTACTCTTTTAGAAGGCAGACAAGAGATTTAGCTATTGATGGTGAAAGTATTATCCTTACAAATAAAGAATATGATTTATTAGATTATTTCATTAAAAACATTGGAATAGCAGTAAAAAGAGATGAGATCATAGATTATGTTTGGGGTATAGATTATTTTGGATCATCGAGAGTCGTTGATGACACTATTAGACGAATAAGAAAAAAAGCACCTAGATTGCCAATAGAAAATGTCTATGGATATGGATATATAATGAAACGTGAGTATAGCGATGAAAAATAGAAATCACAACCCCAAAAACTTAAGCTATAAAATTTGGATTGAATTTGCAAAAATACTCATTATTTTATTTATAGTTTTTCTCATTATAAATATAACGATAATAGAAAAAATTCGTAGTAGAAGCGCTTATGAAAGATTAAGAGAAATAGCCACTATATCAGAAGATTATGATAATGAAAGCGTGCTTGAGGAAGATGGTGAGCTATATTTCCCAATGTTTTTTACAATTCATATGGATGAAAGTCAATCAAAAATAGAGAATATACTTATTAATGATTTTGTGAGAAAAGCTTACCTTCACCATTCTCATGACGATCAAATTATACAAGATATATCAAACTTAGTTGTAAAAGATAGTGGGAAAATATCTAATGGCAAAATCAATTATTATTTCATGAATTTTTATTACTATGGCGTGAAAGAGAATAGAAATATCAAGGTTTATATAGAAAAAGCTGAAGATAGTGTATTGAGCTATTTACTTTTGGCAATGATGATAGCAGTTTTCTTAGTGTTTATATTTATTGTATCAAGAAAGATAGCTAAAAAGATTGCATCACCCATTCAAGAATTGAAGGGATTTACCGATGAAATAGCAAGTAAGAATTGGGATTATACCGTCAAAATGTCCGATACTATTGAAATCAATGACTTGATTCAAGACCTAAATAAGATGAAAGAATCTCTAAAAGAAGCTGATAATAGAGAAAAAGAATTTCTTCAATCGGTATCTCATGATTTAAAAACTCCGGTAATGATTATAAAGGGCTATATTGAAGCTGTAAAAGATGGAAAATATAAACCGAATGATTTGGAATACATTGATATTATCCAAGAAGAATCAAACAGACTAGAAAGAAAGATTATCCAGCTACTAAGACTGAATACTTTAGAACATATACAAAGAGATCAAAGTATCTGGGAAGAAGTTAGCATTGATAGGATGATAAGAAATTTAGTTCAGAAATATAAAATTATCTGCCCTGATATTGATTGGGAATTAAATCTTAGAGAGTTAGAAATCTCAGGAGATGTTGAATCTTTACTGATTGCATTTGAAAATATTTTAGATAATCAGATTAGATTTGCAAAACAGAAAATTAAAATCGATATAACTGACCATGATAAAATTATCATATCCAATGATGGACCTCATTTTTCGATTGAAAATCCAGATGATCTATTCGAAAGTCATACCAAAGATAAGCAAGGGAATTTTGGATTGGGATTAGCGATTGTGAGAAGAGTGATAAGGATTCATGGTGGCGAAGTTTATGCTAGTAATTGTGAACAAGGTGTTAAGTTTACGGTTGTATTTAATAGAAATTAGAATTTGATGGGTGTCTTAGAATCAAAAGAGCGCAGCAGAGTTTTGAATTTTTCATGAATAATCCGGGATTAAGTATATGGACAGAATAAAAAATTATTTTAAAAGGTAAAGATTCTTTTGGAGTGAAAATTTTATGAAAACGGGATGCAGGCATTAATTTGCCTGCATCCACTTAAATAGTCCATACGAGAATAATTTATTGTAGTCATTTAAACGATATGCGAAAAAATATAAGAGCTTTCTATGGAATAATCGGTTTAAAAAGATTCACCGCTTGTTAGCTAAAACATTTGCAAACTACTTTAGTAGAAGATTATTCGTTTACATTTTAGGATTGTTTTGCTTTATAATACGAGTAATTCTAAAGATTAATATGAGAATTTTCTTTATCTAATCCTTTTTTTATAGCATTCTGAATAATCCCTTTAAAACCATATGAATTTAAAACATTTAATGCTGTAATCGATGTTCCATCAGGCGATGTCATACGCTCTTTGAAGACTGCAGGGTGTTCTTTTGAATTTAACAACCTAGTCGCTACTCCAAGCATGTTTTGAAGTGTAAATTCTCTAGATTGACTACGAGAAAAACCAACAAAAACTCCAGCATCAATCATTGCTTCAACGAATTCATAAATATATGCTGGTCCTGCAGTACAGTAGGCACTGAAAGCATTAAACAAGCTTTCCTGGATCTTAGTTGTTTCACCGATAGATTGCAATAGTTGATCAATCTCAGCAAATTCTTCTTCACTTACATTTTCATTATAGCAAATACCACTGACCCCTTTTCTTGTATCGGTTAAAGTATTAGGCATTACGCGAAATATTTTTCGGTTCGTCCCAATGATATTTTCAATAGATTGGATGTCAATTCCTGCAGCAATAGACACTACAATACAGTTATTATTGCATTTAAGAACTGGTAGAACTTCAACAATATTTTGTGGACGAACGGATACGAAAACCACATCAGCTTCTTTTACTGCATTTGATATATTTGTAAATGTATTAATACAATATGTCTTCTTTAAAGAAGACATTCTATCTTTGGAAATATCATAAATAAGAATTTGCTCACTATTAACGGTTCCACTAGATATAAATCCTTTGATTATACCTTCCGCCATCATTCCTGCACCAATAAATAATATTTTTTTCCTCTGCATTTCTGCATCCTCCTTGTTAAACAAATCATTTTATAAAATTGATTCCGTGTAGGAATCTTTATTAAAAAGAACTCGTTTGAGTATTCATTTTATCTAAGGTTATGTGTTTATTCTGCCTATGGCTACTGCTTCGACCACTGTCTCAATAAATGGATAATTGCGAATTTCCTCTTTGTTTTTCAGTCCTTTTGGAGATGCAAAAAATTCTCTGTAGTTAGAGGAAAGTCTTATAGAAGTGCCTCCGCTTTCAAGAACTTTGATTTCAGCTAATTCTCCGCACGTTTGTATAGACCAGTTAAGAGCATCTTCATATCTTTTGAAGACGTTTCTGCCCTTTAACGATAAACATACAAAACCAGAATATTCACCTTCTTCAATTTCATTTGGTTTTATAGTTATTAAAAAATCTTCCCTTATGATGCCAGTTATTGCTCCTGTTGCATTTGCAACTTCGGCAAAGGGTGGTGTTATTACTTTGCAGTTTAGAGCACTAGCAACATCGTCAAGGAATACATGGATTGGAGCTCCAACACCAACAAGTGATATGTTTGACTTAATGTTAATATTGAATAGAGGGTTATTATTGAAATAACTCATGAGAATGAGATCTCTCACTTCTGGTCTGTCTAAACTGACTTTGTCATCTGACATCATCTTGACTATTTTATAAAAAAGCCTGCTTTTGATAAAGTTGTAGACTACATTACAAAGTTCTTTTACTCCAGACAGGTTTACTCTTTCTGCCATTATTTCAGAGCATATGCTCGCTGCCTCTGTATTGAATTCATTAAAATCACCTTTTATATGCATTATGTCTGTAGGGGTCAGACCGCTTTTCAGTATTATGTCTTTATCTATAAGATTCCTAATATCAAGTTCACTGATAAATGTCTTAAGTTTTACTGAAATTTGTTCAATAGATTTTGGACCATTACGCAGAAGGTCGATGATAATCTTTTCGTTTTTAGAAAACTTGACATTTTTGCAATTTTGATTCAATATAAGAAATTCACATAGAGGATATGTTTTCTTTTTTCTTGCATTTAGAATTTTCTTTGCTTGAATTATTACCTCAGGATACCCCTCTGCTAGCCTTGAGAATGGAAGAATCCTTTCAGGACCTATTATGATATTTTCATTTATATCAAAGCTGATGCGACTGTCTCCTCCAAGCCCTACGGTTCTCATTTTGATTGAGGGGATATAGGGTCTATAATCTCCAATCACTAAACCTTCTTCACATGTACCTGCCTGACAATCCCGAACTAGGGCAAGGTCACTGGTTGTACCTCCCATGTCTACAACTATACAATCCTTCTCGTTTGTAAGTGTGATTGCTCCTGCAATGCTTGACGCAGGACCAGAGGCAAGAGTAAAGACTGGATTCTCAAGAGCTATTTTCTCAGTCATGAGTGTACCGTCACTTTTCACGATGGAAATTGGTGCTGATATGTTCATATTATGAAGACTTTCTTTGACAGATTTTATGAATTCTCTATTTATATTTACCAATTTAGCATTCAGAAGCGCAGTGCTTGCCCTTTTCAGAAAATTAAGTTTGGTCGTAAGCTTGTGAGCACATACACATGTCATGCCTGTTTCACGTATTATGATGTCCTTAGCGATGAGCTCGAACTCTGGATTTCTTATCCCCCAAATTTGTGCTACTGCAAATGAATCTGTTGAACGGATTGATTTCAGTAGCTTCTTTTTAAACTTGCTCCAGTCGGGAGTCATTATGATGTTTCCCAGACAGTCGTGTCCCCCTTTTAGATATATTATGTTGACTGCATTCTGAAGACCAAATTCAGCCCCTTTTTCGTCTATAATCCCCTTAATGATCTCTGGCGACGGGCCTATAAGCACAAGGGTGGCCCGACATCCTTTGTTCTCTACAGCTGCATTTGTTGCAAGTGTAGTAGACAGAGAGACAAAATCAATTCTTTCTCTATAGTGTTCAGAGAAGTGCCAAATAGCTTCTGTGATGGATTTTTTTAAATTATTCTTTATAGTAGGTGTTTTGACAGATGATATAATTTCCTTTGTATCATAATCGTATAGGATGGCATCTGTATAGGTACCACCAGTATCGATTCCCAAGCCTATGTTCATTCAAGCCTCCTAGCAATTATTCATCAGATTCAAATAGTAGGATAAGTCTTCTAACTAGCTCCTCAGGGGTACTTGAAGTGTTTACGCCAATTTTTTTAAGATCAGCAGTAACGTCTACAGGTACATCATCTCCCGTATCTTCATTGAGCCTTCCGCCCATGAATACTGGAATGTTGATGGCGTACTCTTCCATTCCTTCTGTAAGGGTTTTGCCATAGGAAAGTGCTCCTCCATTATGAGTGCTGACAATTAGGATGTCTGCTTTTTCTTTAGATGTTAGATAAACGAGGTCATTCGGATTTCCTACAGAACCTGCATCAAAGACTTCCACCCCACATTCCTTTAAAACTCCGTTTATAACCATCTTACCGAATTCATGGACATCGGTAGTTGCCACAACTGCCTTTAATCCAGTTATGACACTAGAATTTTTGATGTTCTTAAAATCTATTCTTTGGTTTTCTTTTTCTATGAAGTCTTCGATTTTTGCATACATTCCTCTTGGAACTATTGGTTTGTATGTAGATGATTCCTCATCCAATGTATCTGTAAAAATTTTCTCGATATATACTGGATTGATGTTTTTAATTGCAAGCATCATTTGAAGTGGGTCAGTGATGTCTACAACGTCTTTCAAAAAGTTAATCATGTTGTTGAAGTATTTCTGTCCCTGTTTGTATAGTTGGTCGCTAAGTTCATATACTGGAGTAAAGTCAATTAATCCTGATTTATAAATTTTTTCAGCTTCCTTAAGGAGTTGGTTTCCAAATACTTGAATTTGAGCATTTTCTTCGGGCGTAGGAATCCTTATCATTTCTGTTATGGGTAGGGGCTGTATGGCATGTCCTGTAGGATGTTTCATTTGAAGAATCATGTCATATATAGCATATCCAGCAACTGACGCAAAATTTCTATCAAGATCTTCTGTCGCACCAACAGTGTTTCCGATAACCATTGCTCCTACAAGCTTACCATCGTGAATTTTGTTAAGTGCTATAAGTGTAGCCATTCTAAGTTTTGGATCATCTACAAGATTTCCAAAGGTTTGAGCTATTTTAGCACCTGTAAGTTTCTCCACGATATAGAACTCAAGAATGGCCCATGCTATTAAAGAACAAGTATCTGAAAAATACGCACTTACACCATCATCGATATTGGAGTGAACAAGGACGCCGTCATTTCTTTTATCAGCCATGATGCCTAGAGCCCTTATTGTATTTTCAGTTCTTAAAACTTTGTTTTCCCAGAGAGGATACTCATAGGTAAAATATTGAGAATAATTTCCTATTGTAGTAACTCCTGATTTCAAAGCACTAATTGTATTCTCGACTGAGGCTGGGGAACCAATCATGTGGTCGCCATAGTGAGGTTGCATTGGAACGGTTTGTGCAATTCTCTCCCATCCTTCTTCATTTTCAATAAAGAGCCCACTTTCCCTAGCTACTCTATCTCGCATTTGTTTTGGTAGTCCCATTGAGCGGTCAAGGCAAAGACCGAATCTTGTGACTTCGTGACCTCTGCTTACACATTCGTTATAAATATGCTCAAGTCCTTTTATGCTTTTTTCAAAATCAGAAAGCCCATATTGCATATTGAAAGTAACTTTCCTTTCCTTCATCATCTTTTTCTTGTATTCAAGTTCAGACTTAACATTGTTTTCCTTAAGAAAAAGTGTTTGACCAATATCAATTGATTTTGAAAGTTCAATCCCTTCATTCAGTATTTCTTTTCCTGGCCTTAGATTCTTTGGCATGGAACGTTTAATTTGAGATTTCAGTTTTTTATTCATCGAGTACTTGTATGATATAGTCGGAAGCCAAAATCATACTCTCCTTTCATTATTAGTGTTCACTGTGACTACAATGAGTTTAGACCTGTGGACTTTTGATAATTTCCTCGTAGCCTAGACTGCTCGAAGGAGTGTATTGCCACTGTTTTATCTAAATCATTTATAGTTGGATGTGCCTCTGAGCTCTCATATCTATCAAGTCTATGATGATAAAACGAGGTGGATCATCACAGTGTCAATAAAATGAAAGGAGATCCTCAAATGATTTACGTTGGCGTTGATATCGCCAAGAAAACTCATTTTGCCTCTGTCATATCCTCAGATGACGAGATACTCGCTGAGCCCTTTGAATTCTCAAATGACGATGATGGCTTCCATAAGTTGACCTCTTGTCTCAATTCTTTCGAGAAGGACAACCTCATCATCGGCCTTAGATCAACAGCTCATTATGGCAACAACCTTGTTTTTTTCTATATGCCTTGCTCAAGGAAGCTTCTGCACAGCAGGAAATCGCTTCTATGCATATGACTCATCTTGCACATCTTCTTAATGTCGTCATGATCCTTGGTGAGATTGGAGACATTCACCATGTTAGTCATCCTAGCAAGCTTTTGGTTTTTGCTGGTCTCCTTTGAAAATACATGCTGATTGTTAATGATTGACTAAACGATATTATATGACTATAGTAACATTATTAGTAGATATATTCAAGAATAAATATTTGATGCTTTGATGTATTTAAAAAAGACTATATAAATTATTGGATGGTGAAATTGGAATGAAACTAATGTATTAATGGTGATAAATTCTCGATTGATTATAATGATTTTCTATTTGAGTGAAGATTTTCTAACGAGGGTCTTAATAGGTTTTAAGGAGATGAGAATAGTCGAAAAGTATGGCATGTAGTTATACCTTTGATACATTATGGTTTTTGATTAGAAGGTGGTTTGGTAGTATTTATCGTTGATAAATCAAATAGTACGTAGGACTTTTAAAGTCATTATTTAAACTGAGTAGGGTCTATGAATTGTAGGAATCCTTCCTAATATCTAGTCCGATATGTAGTCGTCAACGGGACATGGGTTTTGAATATTTGGAAATCTACTCTCAGCATATTTTGATATGTTGAGAGAGCCTTTATTAATTAGAAGGACAAGTGATGGAAGGCAATGGGATTCATAGAGAATTATTAGAAGTATCTAAAGCTAAGGGTTGCTATCAATTATCTACCAATGGTTATTATGTGGTCAAAAATGAAAATATAATGGGGCTGTCTCATAAAGGTTTCTGATGAGCTCAGCCCCAGGGTGTTTCAGAATGAGCGAAGTTCAAGGTTTTGAAATTCAGGCGGTTTGGCTAGTACTAACGTACGTGCCAAGTCGGTGAACATTTCAAATAACGCAGAAATTCGCCATTCTGGGACACCTCCTATAGTTACTTATAAATCTATGTTCCTTTAGAGTGAAATTTTGGATATAAGTTTTTTACTATTGATGTATTTGAAAGTTTCTTCGCGAACCTCCTCAATGTGAAGATCTACAGCATTTACAGCAGCTTCTATATCTCTTTCTTTGAAAGCTTTTACAATTCTACTGTGACCGTGCAGGTGTACACCTACCATGAGTGCATAGAGGCTCTGAGCCTTTTCCGAGAAACCTAGCATTTCGTAAAAATTCATTAAGTGAAGGTTTTTTGATGCTTTGATAATTAGTATATGAAAATCATAATCAAGCTTGGCATGGGCATCTATTGCATCATTCATACTGATATCTCCAGTACTTTTGTCCATGGTTTCTACTTGATCATTGAAAATATTAATCAGATTTTTTAGATCTTCATCAGTCATATTTTTTATTGCTAATGCAACCGCTTCTTTTTCCACCATTTTTCTTGCATCAAAGTAATCATTCAATTGTTTTTCCTGTGTGTGATTTGCATTGTCATATATCTTTTCATGGTAAGAGACGCTTTTATTCATAATGTCAAACTTTGAAATGTATTGTTTTCCCGCATCGGTTACTGAACGTCCTTTTTTTTCTTTTTGTATAAATCCCTTGTTTTCCAGATCGTTGAGGAGTCTACCAACTGTTGAAAGGCTTAGACTATATCCTTCTTCATCAAGAATTCTGAGTATCTTGTGAGCACCTAAAGGAATACTTGCATCTGATATGGCTTTCAATATTATATAGTCCTTATTTTTAAACTCTGTCATTTTACACCTCCTTCATTGGTTCATTTCATTTTACTATATACATTGTCACAAATCAATAGGTTGCCTAATATAGTAAATATGTTTAAGTGTGAGAAAAAAAACTATTGAATAACAATCAAAATGTGTTATAATGTTTATAAATAGAGTCAAATATGAATACATAACATCTTGATATACTCATAAAAAAGCCGTTAATGCAAATATATGTCAAATGAGATAATTTTATGAATTTGATTAGTGAGACGTATGATGTCATGAACATCTTGAATTAATGGATAAAATCGATTAATTTTTGACCAGTTTTTTGATTGACGAAGGGTATCCAACTTTAGGAAAGAAGGAACACCGCTTAAATAGGTTGATTTACTGATTTGATACTCAGTAATGATATAATATTATTTTATAGGAGGGTATAAATGTCAGATCAAACGAAAAACGTTGAAGTACAAGACCGTGAACAGTGGACTTCGAGAATTGGTTTTATTCTTGCGTCAGCTGGTATGGCCATTGGTATGGGAAACATCTGGAAGTTTCCATATCTTGTAGGAAAGTATGGTGGAGGCGCATTTGTATTGGCATACTTGATTCTTGTTGTAGGTATTGCAATACCACTATTGATGCTAGAGGCAGCAATTGGTAAAAAAGTGCAGAAAGGTGCAATGGATGCCCATGTATTTGCAACTGGTAATGACAAGCTGGGTACATTAACGGGCGGATTTGGTGCATTAATCGGTGGATTTGTTAACTTTACTTATTGTGCAATAATTGGTTACAGTGTTTATTATATTTATGTAGCTTTGACAGCAAAATGGACTGTTATGAGTACTGAAGAAATTTTTAACCATTTTATAGAAAACCGAGCAATACTAACTCTTGTATTTGTATTTGTAGTTTTGGTCACAGGATTCGTTGTTTCTAGAGGTGTTGTTAAAGGGATTGAAAAAGCTTGTAAAATAATGATTCCTACAATATTTATTGCATTTGGAATAATGTTGATTAGGACATTGACTTTACCTAATGTAGCAGAAGGTATAAATTTCTATATGTCACCTAATTTTTCAGCACTTGCAGATCCAAGCGTATGGTTTATCGCACTTGGACAGGCGTTCTTCTCAGTAGGGGTTGGACCAGGATTCCTAATTGCCTATGGTAGCCGATTGAAGAAAGATGACGATATTGCTTTGAATATGACCACAATCGCATTCCTTGACTCATCAATTGCATTACTTGCAGGATTTGCGCTTATTCCGGCAGTAATTGCACTTGGATTCGATCCAAAGGCTGGAGCAGAATTGATTTTCATAATAATTCCAGCGATATTCAATCTTATCCCTGGTGGACAGATTATTGGAGTGATTCTATTTACAGCAATATTCTTTGCAGGGCTGAGTTCAGCTATTGCTAACCTTGAACTTCCTGTTACATCGTTCATGGACAAGTTTGGATGGTCAAGGAAAAAGTCAGTTAGCTTTTTCACAGTATTAACTCTTGCGGTAGGAATTCCTTGTATCTATAATCCATCAATTCTAGAAACGGTAGATATGGTTGTTGGGAATTACGGATATACTATAACTGCTGCAATCTCAGTAATCGTAATAGGATATATATACGGAGCTGAAAAGGTTAGAACTGAAATAATAAATCCATGCAGTGATTTCAAGATTGGCAAGTGGTATGCTCCTTATATAAAGTATGTAGCAGGACCAATAGTAATATTCTTGGTAATCAAGTCTTTGATATAAGAGGAGGAACGGTATGGAAACTTCAGCAGTTATAATGACGATAATAGTAGTAGTGGCTATTTGGGGAACTACAGGAGTACTTGTAGCCAAGAGTATGAAGGGTACTAAAAAGTAACCAATAGGTTCTTGGAATATAGATTCCCTAAAAAAAAATCTGCATCATTGATGCAGGTTTCTTTTTTGATTACAAAACTCTCCTTTGTTATTGAATGTAACAATAAGATAAGCACCAACGATATCGGATAACCGATATTGTTGGTGCTTTTTAGCATTTATGTGATTTAGAAGTACTTTTCAATCAATCGATAAAGGGTCTTCCTAGACACTCCAAGAAGTTCAGCGGCTTGTTTTTTATTTCCACCTGTGATGTCTAAGGCTTCATTGATTAAATTGACGTAAGCGTTGTCTACATCTAGCAGACGTTTGTTCAAGCGAACTTCAGGTTCTTCTTCAACTTTGGATTTTAAGCTATATCCCTTGGAATATATTGCAGATTCTAATGTTTCCTTTGAGATGGCGTTCGTCCTAGACAGTAACGTAACTCGTTGAATAACGTTACGAAGTTCCCGTACATTACCTGGCCAGTCATAAGTCATTAAACAGTTTTTTGCCATAGGATCTAAAAATTTTGGTTCTTCCTCATTAGCATTAGCTACTTGATTAAAAAAAGAATTTGTTAGCAGTAATAAATCATCGCGACGTTCCCTCAGTGGCGGTATTTCAATATTTAGTACCTGTAAACGATAATATAAATCTTCACGGAACAGACCTTCAGATATCATTTTTTTCAAATCTCTGTTGGTTGCTGCAACAACTCTAACATTCACAGGCGTTTCTGTTGAACTGCCTATTCGCGTCACTTTTCGCGTTTCCAAGACTCGTAATAGTTTGGACTGGAAATGATGAGGAAGCTCTCCAATTTCATCTAGAAAGAGAGTACCACCGTCAGCCAATTCAAACTTACCCACCTGTCCATTTTTGGAAGCGCCTGTAAAAGCCCCGCCGACATAACCGAAGAGTTCGCTTTCGATTAAATTTTCAGGGAAGCTGGCGCAATTAAGTGCGACAAAGGGATTTTGACAACGATCACTATGGTTGTGTATTGATTGTGCAAAAAGTTCTTTGCCAACACCGCTCTCACCTACAATCAGGAGGTTATAAGGGCTGTTGGCATAGTTCTTAGCTTCTTGGATAGTCTTTGTGATTACATTACTATTCCCCACTATTGAATCAAATGTATATTCAGCAGTTAATCCCATAATTTTCTTTGTTTTATTCAAACTCAACTGATGGGAATATGCTATTTCAATCATGCCTTCGATATCACCACTTTTATTTTTTATTGGATACATGTTGTTTGAAACAAACTGAGCCTTATTTGAAGAGGTTTGCGATTCTATCTTGACTTCCCAATCTAAAATCTTCTTTCCATTTTTCAATAAATCCATCATTTTTAAGTTACTTGATCCATTTTTTGTGGATTGAATTTTAATGCCAGACTGCTTTGTGATATCCATTATGTTCATACCGATGGCCATGTTCTTATCGAAAATTTGCATGTTTTCGCAATAAGCTTTGTTGCCATAAAGTAAATAAGCTTCTTTGTCGTAGATACAAATTGCATTCTCCACAAAATCAAAACAGTCGAGAAGATAGTTTGCGTTGCCGCTATTTATGTTATAAATCGTCAGTAACATTTTCAAGCTACTAAGCAATTGATTGACTTGGGATACTGCATTGTCTTCGACAACGAAAATCAGGTGATAATTCTCCAAGTTATTGCTTATGGAAAGTTGGTCTTGGTGGGTATTAAACGTATCGATGTTAATGGAATACCCTGAAAGCTCATTCTCCTTATCAGGTGAAAAACAATCAATGATTAACCCCTTTTTTGAGCACAGCAACAAGAGTTGATAGTCAAGCTGTGTTCTTTTCAGAATGAATTCAAACAAGTCTCTGACCAAGGCGTCTCTACCGGTTATTTTACGTTTATCACTTTGTAACGCTATTTTTTTTATATCACTTAAAAAATGTTGAATATTCACCATTGAACAACCTCTCTATTTCTTGATTGTGTGGTGTTACTAATGGTTTCATTATATATGCAACAAGTGAAAAAATCAATTATCAAGCATTATTAGTCTAGCAGAAATCCTTCTGGGAATGGGTCCTTAGGATCAAGAATCCATGTGGCGAACCCCATGATACAAGCGTTACCCGTAATACGTGGGCGAATTGCCTTGATATCACCAACCATGGTTTCTTCCATAACCTCACATTTGAAGATAGAACCGATGATGCTTTCATGGAAAAAATGGTCACCAACGGAAAGTTTTCCTTCATCATACAGAAGGGCTGCCTTGGCTGAGGTACCAGTGCCACAAGGAGAACGATCCACTACTTTTGGCAGTGCAACTACACAGTTTTTAATGTCTGAGTCAGGGATGGTTGGTGGTCCTGAAAATTCCACATGGGTCACACTGTCGACAAATGACAACTCTGGGTGATGAATACTGACCTGTTCGTTGATATCTGCGGCAATGGACTGTGCTGCTTCTACCAATTTACTACTATTGCGTGGCTCAATTGTGAGGCCGATGCTATCAGCCGGTAGAATAGCATAAACATTGCCACCCCAACAAATATCCAACTTCAGTTTCCCAAATAATTTTGTGTCTATTTCTACATTTCTATTTAGTACACTAGCAGGAGCATTGAGAAAGGACACTTCTTCTACAGTGCCATCGATTACCGTGGCCTGTACATTGACTACTCCTGCAGCTGTATCCATGTTGATAACAGTTGTTGGTTCAGTGACTTCGACAAGACCACTTTCAATTAGTGCTACTGCTACTCCGATGGTGTCGTGCCCACACATTGGTAGCCAGCCACTTGCTTCGAAATACAGAATACCAACATCTGTACCAGGGGTACATGGTTCTGTAACCAGTGTAGCAGACATTATTTCACTGCCACGGGGTTCAAAACATAGTAGTTTGCGGAACCAATCTTCGTGTTCCTTCATATAAATATACTTTTCTGCCATTGTTTTGCCAGGAATGTGGCGAAATCCACTAACGACATTTCGAGTAGGGTGTCCCAAAGTGTGGGTTTCAATAGTCCTAAACATCTTTTTTGATTTCATTATAATCCTCCATATTGATTTTAGTCTTATAACTAGTTATATATGCAAAAATTGTACCAATATAAAAAGGGCTATTTTAAGGGTTATTATTCGTAAAATCGAGGAATGTGTATCAAATAGTATACACTGAACACAGTGTAGTGTGTCATAAATGACACACAGATATACAGGTTTGGAGGCTAAAACTCTAAACCATTGAAATGAATGGATTTTCTAGCCTTAATCCAGCAGGATGGAAAACTCTAGTTTTCTAAGTGTATCAAATATGACACACTGGACAAAATGCTGTGCGTCAAAAATGACACACAATTTTGGTTAGATAGTGCTTAATTATCAAAAGGATTGGAAAAAGAAGCTTTGGTTCCATTGAGTAAGTAGAGTGAAAAATTCAACTTAGAGTTGTGTGTCAATTATGATACGTTTTAGTACCTTTTTTGATTAGAATACATGAATTCTTGTAAAAAATAGTGGGATATATAGCTGAAAATAGCTATTTTGGGTTCAAAATAGTTGGCACGTATTTTGCTCTATTAAGGGGCAAGACATAGCGTTAAAAATCTTTTAGCTATAAATTAGGAGGTAGAAATGATTTTTAATATTCAAAAATGTTCAATCCATGATGGTCATGGATTAAGAACGGTAGTTTTCTTAAAAGGATGTCCTTTGAGATGCAAGTGGTGTGCAAACCCAGAATCTCAAATTTATCAGGCGGAAATAATGGAATCTCAAGGGAAATGTATTGGATGTGGTGTTTGCATCAAAGAATGCCCGGAGAATGCCATTCACTTAACCAATGAGGGTCCACAAATTGATAGAGATAAATGTATATCGTGTTTTAGGTGTGTGGAACATTGTTATGCTGGCGCAAAGTATATAGAAGGTAAGGAATATAGCATTGATGAGTTATACAAGGAAATAAAGAAAGATAAAATCTTCTATGATATGAAAGGAGGGGGCGTTACATTTTCTGGTGGAGAACCTCTTACACAACCTGGTTTTCTAAAAGATATTGCAAAAAAGTGTCATGAATCAGGTATTAATGTGCAAATTGAGAGTTGTGGTTATGGTGAGTTTAAGCTTTTTAAAGAAGTGCTGCCATATGTTGATGGCATGTTTATTGATTTAAAGCATATGAATACCAAAATCCATAGAGAGCTTACTGGTATAGACAATGCAGGTATTCTAAAAAATATAAAAGCAATTGATGATTATGGTATGAGTGTTATTATCAGAACACCAGTTATCCCGAATTGTAATGATTCAAAAGAAAATATTGAAGCTAGTGCCAGATTTATAAAAACTTTAAGCAATGTAAAAGAGTACGAATTGCTTCCTTATCATCAGTTTGGCATTAATAAATATAAAGCCTTGGGCAGAGAGTATTTGCTTACGGATACAAAGCCCCCTACTGATGAAGAAATTAGAGATCTTGTAAAATATGCTAATGACATTTTTAAAGGGACAGATAAAGTTTGCTATTATACCAAAAATAACAATCGAGAAATCGTGCGTTGATAGATGGGAATAAGGAGGATGTATTATGTTAACTGATAGAATTACCAAACTTAGCGAGAGGGTGCGCAACACACAAGCAACGTTTGATTTGGACAGGGCAAGATTAATAACAGACTATTATAGCAGACCTACTATGGATAATTATATTTTAAGACGGGCAAAAGCATTTGAATATTATCTTAAAAATCGAGATATTTTTATTGATGAGGATGAGCAAATGGCAGGTCATCAAGGTAGTCAAATTCAATCTGTTGTTTTGTATCCTGAGACAGCTAAGTGGCTTTACGATGATTTTGACACGCTTGAAACCCGACCTTCAGAGAATTTACTATTCAGATCAAAAGAAGATAAAGATGAGTTGTGGAAGATTGTTAATGTTTGGAGAGGGCAAACTTTTGGAGATGTTACTGATAGTTTGATAGATGATGCAACAAAAGACATTATCAAATCAGGTTTAATGACCCATGGTATATCTAATCTATCTACAATGAACCATTCACCTGATTATGATAATTTTGTTGAGAGAGGTTATAGATACTATATTGATGATTGTAAGAAAAAATTAGCAGAACATAAGATAAATGATGTATACGATATGGAGCAGGAAATTGCTTGGGAATCGATGATTATTGTAATGGAAGCAATTATAGACTTTGCTCATCGTTATGCTGATCATGCAGAAGAAAAAGCGGCTGTATGTGAGGATGAAAAAAGAAAGCAAGAACTTTTACTAATGGCTGAAAACTGTAGAGTGGTTCCGGAAAATCCACCACAAACTTTCTTGCAAGCCACGCAGCTTATATGGTTTCACCATCTAGCGCTTACTTTGGAAGTTGCAGGAGGTGACCACAATTTAGGAAGATATGATCAGTATATGCTGAAGTTTTATGAAAAGGAAAAGGCTGAGGGTAAGGACGAAGATCATTTTGCAGACATTATTCATGAACTGAAATTGAAAGTAATGGAGATGTGGGGGATTAGAGGTTACAAGGAATCCATTGCTGATCCAGGATGCCCGCTTTGGATGCACATAATTTTGGGTGGGGTAAAGGAAAATGGAAAGGACGCTTGTAATGAACTGACTAGAGTATTCTTACGTTGTTTATTGGATTTGCAGACTGATGAGCCATGTATTTCATTCCGTTATCATCCAAATATAGATGAAGAAACATTTAGATTAGCTATAAAAGCAGCAAGAGATACAGGTGGACATCCATCCTTTTATAATGATACAACAGCTATTACAAATTTACTTCAAATTGGATTCACCCTAAAAGAAGCGCGTAATTGGGGGATCTGTGGGTGCATTGAACCACTTGTTTTAGGAAAAAGTGATTTTCAAAGTAATTCGGGATATTTTAACCCAATTAAGGTTTTTGATATCATGCTTCATAACGGGTTTGATCATGTTACAGGTACTCAAATAGGTCCACAAACAGGTGATCCTAGAGGTTTTGAAAATATAGAGGACTTAAAGCAGGCATATGAAAAACAACAAGCATTTTTTATCGAGAAATTTATCAATATGTATAATCGTACATTGTCAGGACATACCTATACACTGCCGACAATCATTGGATCTGCATTATCGGTAGGATGCATTGAGAAGGGCAAACTTTTACAGCAAAAAGGATCGGACCATCATTTTTCAGCAATTGCTATCACAGGGATTGCCAACATTGTTGACTCCTTTGCGGCAATAGAAGAATGTGTATTCAACAAAAAAAGTATTTCCATGGATGCCTTAATTGATATGTTAGATCATAACTTTGAGGGGCATGAAGATAAAAGGCAGATGCTAGTGAATAGGGCTCCGAAATTTGGAAATGACATTGAACAAGTGGATAAGTATTCTTATTGGCTTGTTGATACACTTGACCAAGAATCAAGGAAGTATCGTGATGCAATGGGTGGACCTTTTACACTAGTAATAGCAACTCAGGCTTATAACGTAGAGTTGGGTAAGCTGATAGGTGCCACACCTGATGGTAGGTTAGCCACTACACCATTAGCCGATAATGCTTCACCGATGGCTGGTATGGATAAAAATGGACCTACTGCTGTTGTGAACTCATTAGCAGCATGTGATCCTTTGGTACCGACAAGCGGTATGTTATTGAATCAAAGGTTTGATCCAAACATATGTGAAGGAGAAAAAGGTTTAGATATCATAGAAGCAGTATTTAGAGCTCACTTTGCAAAGGGTGGCTTTCACATACAGATAAATGTATTGGATGATGAAACGCTTAGAGCTGCACAAAAGGAGCCTGAAAAATATAGAAATATCCTAGTTAGAGTAGCAGGCTATTCAGCATATTTCGTTGACTTAACAGAGGAAATTCAAAATAACATAATTGAACGAACAATACAAAATGGGATGTAGAGTAGAGGAGGAAAAGTATGTTGTCATCTAGAATAGAAAAAATCCGTGATAGGATCAGAAATACAACACCAACAATCTGTCTTGATAGGGCAAGAATTGCAACAGAATTTTATAAGATTCCGTCTGTGGAGCCTTATGTTAGCAGAAGAGCTAAACTATTTGATTTGATTCTGAAGACTAGGGAAATCTACATTGAAGAGGACTCTTTTTTAGCTGGTAGTATTGCTTCTAGAACGCGAGCCGTACCTGTTTTTCCGGAAATGACTAATTGGCTGCCAGAGGCTGTGGAAACCTTTGATACACGTCAGTTTGATCCTTTTCAATATATGCCAGGTGAAAAGGAGGAGCTTAGAGAGATAGCAAAATCATGGCAAGGTCATACATTTGGAGATTATACTGATGAAATCATGACTGAAGAAGAGCATGAACTTGTTAAAAGTGGTATTTTTACAAGGGGTATTCAGCAGTGTTCTACTATGTGTCATGCGCCTGACTATGCAAACTTGGTGAAGAGAGGATATCGTTATTATATTGATAAATGCAAGGAAGAGATTAGTAAGCTTAATGATGGTATGACCATTGAAAATACTGATCAGAGATTAAAATGGGAAGCAATGATAACTGCAATGGAAGGGGTTATTAAGTTAGCACATAGGTATGCTGAATTAGCAGAGAGTAAGGCAGCATCTTGTGAAAATCCTGATCAGAAAAAAATGTATGAAACCATTGCGACTAACTGTCGTATTGTTCCAGAAAATCCTCCACAAAACTTTTTACAAGCAGCACAGCTTGTTTTACTAACACACGATGCTCTAATGATTGAAAACATGGGGTACATACATGCTTTGGGACGATTTGATCAATATATGTATGATTTCTACAAAAAAGATTTAGAGAGTGGCGTGTCGGAAGAAGAAATCTGTGATGTTATTCATGAATTTAAACTTAGAATTGAAGAGATGTGGTACCTAAGAGATGAGTATGAGTCAGCTGCCTATCCAGGATGCGCCTTGTATATTCAAATGACTCTTGGTGGTCAAAAGAGGGATGGCAGTGATGCGTGTAATGAATTGACTAGGCTGATTCTTCATGGCATGGAGGACTTACAAACAAAAGAGCCACCGGTTTCATTTAGATATCATGATAATGTAGATGAAGAAACGTTCAGATTGGCAATAAAAGTGGCTTTAACTGGCGGAAGTCATCCTGCATTTTTTAATGATAATAACAGTATTCCAGCCTTGAAGAAGTTAGGCTTTACTGAGGAGCAAGCAAGAGATTGGTGTCTTTTAGGTTGTACAGAGCCTATTGTACCTGGTGTTTCGGATTACCAGTCAATGCTAGGATTCTTTAACCTGATTAAAGTATTTGAAATTACCCTATATGGTGGGAAAGACCCTGTAACAGGCAAGCAAATCGGTCCTAAGACTGGCAATACAAGAGAGTTTACATCTATAAGCCAGTTGAAAGAAGCTTATCTGACACAACTATCTTATTTTATTAAGCGATTTGTCGGTAAGTTCAATAGATTGGTATCTATTCATGCTTATACTATGCCAACGCTTATTTCGTCTGCATTTACACAGGGGTGTATTGAAAAGGGTAAGCTCCTTCAGGATAAGGGAGCTGACTATAGATGGGATGCCATGGCAATTACTGGATTAGCCAACATTGCAGACTCATTTGCTGCAATCGAAGAATGTGTATTTAATAAAAACCATATAACTATGACAGAACTTATGGAGTTGTTGGAAACAGACTTTAAAGATAAAGAAAATCTACGTCAGATGCTGATTCATAGGGCTCCTAAATATGGTAATGATATAGAGCAGGTTGATAAATATGCTAAGTTTGTTGCAGAAAGTGCTGATGCTGAAATTAAAAAATATAAAGATGGACGAGATGGAACATTTATATCTGTATGTGCTACCCAATCTTATAATGTGCAGCTTGGGAAAAATATTACGGCAACACCTGATGGCAGACATGCCTATACACCATTAGCAGACAATGCTTCTCCTATGATAGGCTGCGATACTTGTGGTCCTACAGCGGTGGTAAAATCTGTTGATTCAATCGATCAAGGAGCAATGCAAGCAGGCATGTTGCTTAATCAACGATTTGATCCACAGATTGTAAAAGGTGAAAAAGGAATAGATATTCTTGAGACAGTATTAAAGGCACACTTTAGTATGAAAGGTAGTCATATGCAAGTGAATGTTGTGGATAACGAGACCTTTAGGGACGCTCAAAAGCACCCAGAGAAATATCGAAACATGCTTGTTCGTGTTGCAGGTTATTCTGCATTTTTCGTTGACTTAGAGGAAAATATACAGGAAAACATTATCGAAAGAACAATTCAAACAAGTATTTAATAAATACCTTAGGGAAGGAAGAGAGCATAATGATAAGGGCAAAAAAGAATGATTGGGTGCAAATACAAAATATAGTACTTACATCAGGTAATAGAGCACCACAAGTTCCAGAAGATACGCAAGGGTGCGATTTAAAACTGTGGGTAAAGGGAATAGCAGAATCGGAAGCTGCTATAGGAGAGGAAATATTAATCACTACGGTTACAGGGCGAAAGACCAAAGGTGTTTTAGTGGAGATCAATCCTAATTATATTCATGATTTTGGTGAGTTTCAACCTGAACTACTTCAAATAGAAATGCAACTTAAAAAGATTATGAGAGTAGGTGATTGTTAATGACTATGGATAAGAGTTATGAGGCTATCAATGCTCGAAAAAGTGATATTATGAAAAAGGCAATGCAATTAGACTATTCCGAATTTGAGTATGACGGTATTGGATTTGATTATGAGACTATGATGAATGAGGTGACTTATTCAATAGAGGAAATGCGAGAGATTCAATTGAATCACGGTGTTGGCAATACCCCGCTTATAGAAATGAACAACTTGACAGCACTTGCTAGAAAATATGCACCAGAAGGGAAGGGCGCCAGAATAGTTGTTAAAGATGAAGCGGCTAATGCTTCTGGGTCATTTAAGGCTAGAAGGGCCTCTATAGCTGTACATCATGCTAAAAAATTGGGTTATAAGGGTGTTATAGCTGCAACTTCAGGTAACTATGGTGCTGCAGTTGCTTGCCAGGCAGCAAGACAAGGTCTTAATTGTATTGTGGTACAGGAATGCTACGATGATAACAAGGTAGGGCAACCAGAAATTCTAGAGAAACAAAGAATTTGTGAAGCTTATGGAGCAGAGGTTGTTCAATTAACTGTGGGACCAGAATTGTTTTCTACCCATTTGAGTTTGTTAGAAGATACCGGATATTTTAATGCTTCTCTTTATACACCATTTGGAATCGCAGGTGTTGAAACCCTGGGTTATGAACTAGTTCAGCAGTGTAGAGAACAGTTTGGTAAAGAACCCCATAGTGTTGTATGTACCAATGCAGGTGGAGGTAATTTAACTGGTACAGCAAGAGGGATGATTAAAGCAGGAGCTAAGGATACCAGAGTTATTGGAGCGTGTATTGATCTAAAAGGCCTTCATATGGCTTCGGATAAAGATTTCAACAAAAAATCTTGTACAACTGGCCATACAGGTTTTAGTTTTCCTTTCACTACATGGCCGGATCGTTCAGATTGTCCTAGAAATGCAGCTCGTGTACTTCGTTATATGGATGAGCTTGTAACTGTAAAGCAAGGGGAGTTGTTCTTTATTACCCAAGCCTTATCAGTTCTTGAGGGATATGAACGTGGACCAGCTGGGAATACTTCACTTGCAGCTGCATTCTCACTAGCTCAGCAAATGGATAAAGATGAAATTATCGTTGTTCAAGAAACAGAATATACTAGTGCAGGAAAGCATCCTATGCCTCAACTGACGTTTGCCAAGAAGAATGGTATAGAAGTTGTCTTTGGTAATCCGGATGATGAAGTTCCAGGAGAAACTCTTGTACTTCCAGAAGACCCATCTTTTATAAAAGCAAGGACTCAGGATATTAATGAGATGAGACAATCCTATATTAAGAATTGTGTGAAAAACTATGGGATGACATCGGCAACTGAAGAAGATATAGCCTTTATCATGGGTGAAATCAAGTCTAGCAGAGATTTGGTAGTTACTGAATTGGAAGCTAGAGGAGTTAAAGTAGAAGCTAATCAATAAGTTTATAGATGGAAGAAATGTGAATAACTATAATATTAAGATGATATATACTTAACTAAACCTCTTAATCTAGGATCAATAAAGTCTTAGATTAAAGAGGTTTCTTTTTTGCATATTTCATTGGTGGTACACCAACCATTTTTTTGAATGTCCTAATGAAATGGCTGTAGTCATTAAATCCAACTTGATGACAAACAGATGTTACTGTCTCTCCAGATTTCAATAATCGTTTTGCTTCATTTATACGGCGGGCAATAATGTATTTCTGAATTGTTGTGCCTGTATATTGCTTAAAGAGCCTACTCATATAGACAACGCTGTAATGCATTTCTTCTGCGATATCTGATAGTGGAATCGACTCATGAAGATGTGTGTTAATGTAATCCAGTAGAGGCTTAACCTTGTAGTAATATGTTTGGTTAGTATATGTATCCACAGTTGAACTTCCCTCAGTATAAAGACGAGAAATAAAAACTAGTAGTTCAATAAAATATGTCTTTTCTAAAATATCCTTGCCAAAGCCATCGGGTAGTTGCATTAGCCTGTTAAGACGTTCAAGCATTTCTGCGTATTGGTCAGTATTCAGTTGTAAACGATGTGAAAAATCTAATGGTCTGTCTGTAAAGAATTTCAGTAGATTAGAATTATAAGAACAAAAAGGTAATACCGCATCTGGATCAAAATAAATATAACATCTCTCATAAGGTAAATTTGACTGTGTAACTGTTTTGTGGGTTTCAGTATTGTTGATGAGAAATAAGCTACCTTGATGCATTTCATAGATAGTATCATCAATAAAAAAATGTTGTCCTCCAGAAATGCAAAGGTATATTTCAAAGTAATCATGTAGATGAAAATCCATTGAAAACTCTTTACTAACTTCAGTTGTAACAAAATAGCCTTTAGTTTCAAGACTTTTCGTTATGATTGATTCCATAAATTATCCTCCATATCAAAAGTTTATTATATGCAATAAATATGCGTTTATACGCAAAGAAAGTGCTTTTACTATATGGTAAATTTATTATATACAATAAGTTATAAAAAAACAATAGATCAGAAAAGGAGGATGTAGAAATAATGACTGAAAGAGTACAGAGGCGCAAAGATGCGCTACGAGAATCAATACCTGAGATATGCATTGATAGGGCTAGATTGGTGACAGAAGCTTATGGTATGTATAAGAACGAACCAGCGGTCATTTTAAAAGCAAAAGTGACAAGATATGTTTTAGAACACATGGAGATAGATATTAGAGCGGAGGAACTCATTGTAGGAAATCATGCATCTACTTTTCGAAGTGCACCAGTCTTTCCAGAGTATGGTGCGCAGTGGATGGTTGATGAAATTGACGAATTTGCAACTAGGGAAACAGACCCCTTAAGGATTTCAAAGGAGAATAAAGTTGAGTTACTTAATATTTTAGAAGGTTGGAAAGGGCAGGGATTTGCTGAACAGGCTGAGCAGGCTCTTTCAAAAGAAGTTCTTGAGGCGGAACGTTCTGGTGTGCTAACAGTTGGCTCTCGAATAACATCAACTGGGCATGTTGTACCGAATTATGGCAAACTCATTCAGTTGGGTTACAGAGGAGTTATCACCGAAGCCAAAGGACGACTTGAGGAAATTGGACTTAGAACCCATGAGAATCAATCAAAAGTAGACTTTTTAAATGCTGTGATTATTAGTAACGAAGGTGCTATTGCATTTGCACAGCGCTTTGCCGATAGAGCTGAAGCAATGGCAAAAGAGGAAAAAAATTCGAACAGACAGTTAGAATTAGAAAAAATCAGTAAAATATGTCGTCGCATTCCAGAAGAAGCGCCTCAAACTTTTTGGGAAGGTCTTCAATTTGTATGGTTTACACATTTAATCATTCAGATAGAAACGAACGGCCATTCTATAGGATTAGGAAGATTTGACCAATACTTGTATTCACTATATCAAAAGAGTATTGAATCAGGCGAGTTGACAAAAGAAGATGCAGTTGAGTTGATTCAAATGTTATGGTTAAAGATTACGGAACTTTTAAAAGTCCGAGATGGGTTTAATGCCCAAGCTTTTGCTGGATATCCAATGTGGCAGAATGTAGCTATTGCTGGACAGACACCCGAGGGAGAAGATGCTTCAAACCCACTTTCAATGGCAATGTTAGAAGCATTCGAAGGGGTACAGACCACTCAACCGTCTCCATCTTTTAGATATCATGATAATATTGATCCCAATGTGTTAGACAAAGCACTGACACTGACACAGAAAGGACTGGCCATGCCAGCATTTTTCAATGATAAGTTGGTAATTCCAATGATGCTTGCTAAGGGGGCAAGCATAGAGGATGCCAGAGATTGGAGTATTGAAGGATGTGTTGAACCTTTTGTAAGTGGTAAAAGTGATGGTCGACCTGTTGTAGGTTATATTAATGGTATTAAGCTCCTTGAGTTAATTTTGAATGATGGTGTAGACCCGCTGACAGGGAAGCAAATTGGTCTGAAAACTGGCGATGCGTCTTCTTATAAGTCCTTGGAAGATATTATGATAGCTTTTGAAAAACAACTGCACTATTTTATTAGGTTGATGCTTGAAGGGTATAATGTTGTTGGAGCTTTGCATTCAACACGAATGCCAGCACCATTTGCGTCTTCTACGGTAGATGACTGTATTCAAAAAGCACGTTCCTTACAGGAAGGTGGTGCTAAGTACAATTTTTCGTCTACTTTCATAACTGCGTTGGCAAACACAGTAGATGCATTGGCTGCAATTGATTATGCTGTTTTTAAAGAAGAAATACTCTCTTTGGCTGAATTAAATGATATTCTTAAAATCAATTTTGAAGGACAAAAGAACATCCAGGCGTTGTTAATCAACAAGCCGCCAAAGTATGGTAATGACCATGACGAGGTAGATTTGTTAGCAAAACGAATTGTTGCAATGTATAACAAGGAGTTGGAACATTACAGGGATTCAAGAGGAGGACGTTACATACTTTCTGTTTTGTCATCATCGTTTAACGTGCTTCAGGGAAAATGCGTTGGTGCCTCTGCTGATGGCCGCTATGCATTCGAAGCTTTGTCAGACAATGGATCGCCTGCTGCAGGTCGTGATGTAGAAGGACCTACTGCAGTGATTAAATCCGTATCAAAAATTGATCAAATGCAGACATTGGCAGGTACATTATTCAATTTGAAACTGGATCCGGTGTTGGTGAGAGGTGATGAGGGTAGGAAACGAATTCATCAAATAATCAGAGCATATTTTGACTTACTTGGAGAGCACATTCAGATAAATGTTACAGATAGTGCTGTTCTAAGGGAAGCTCAACAGTCTCCTGAAAACCATCGGAATATTATGGTACGTGTTGCAGGATATTCAGCATATTTTGTTGAACTTGATCCAGATGTACAAGAAAATATAATCCTGAGGACATCCCATGGTTAGATAATAAGTAAAACACTCTAAAAACGTTGATAGGCGTTAATAGAGTGTTTTACTTATTGTCTAGGATTTATGAAATGAATTTTAGATAATTAAGGAAATTTTGGGTTGGGGTTAGCGGTTGTAAGAAGAGTGATAAGGATTCATGGTGGCGAAGTTTATGCTAGTAATTGTGATCAAGGTGTTAAGTTTATGGTGGTATTTAATAGAAATTAGAATGTGATTTAGTATTTAGTAATCAAGCTTATAGTTGAGGAAATACCCTTGACTTTTGAGACGAACGGTCATATAATTTGATTATGGATAAAAAACAAATAAGAAAGAATGAAATATTAAAAAAATCAATTGATACTATGTATCTAAAGGGATATAACGGAACAAGTGTAAAAGATATAACCGATGCAGCAGAAATCCCAAAGGGTTCGTTTTATAACTATTTTAAAGATAAAGAACACTATGCTGTAGATGCTCTAAACTTCTTCTTTTATGATTCGAGGGAGAGTTCTTTTAGAATATTTAAAGACGAAAGCGTTAGTCCTTTAGATCGAATTAAAACATTCTACAAACGGTTTATTAGCCATTATGAAGACACAGATTTTAAGCTTGGATGCTTTGTTGGAAATTTAACTCAAGAAATGGGGGATACAAGCACCATAATTTCTGAAGCTACAGATGAAATCCACAACGAAATTGTGAATAAAATTCATGATTGCTTAATGGAAGCCTATGAGCTTAATGAGTTTAATCCTAAAGTAGATATAAGCAGTCTTGCCAATTTTATTGCGAGTAGTTGGCAAGGTACACTCTTAAGAATGAAAGCCAATAAGAACAGTCAAGTTCTAAATGATTTCTATAGGATATTAGAAGAAGTTTTACTTAAGTAAAACTTCTATTTTGGAATTGTTTGAGATGACTGGTCATATAAAAGTGATTAAAAAAATACTAAAGAATGGAGGAATGATCATGAGTTTAAAGATTGAACTTGAAAAAATTAAGAAACAGTTTTTGGAAAATGCTTCACAGGATATCATTGATATTTCTAGTGAATTTGCAGAAAAGCTTGCTAAACAAGGAATAGAAGAAAAAGCCCTAAAGGTAGGTGATAAGCTGCCTAGTTTTGTACTTAAAAATGCTGTAGGAGAACCAATAAGCTCCGACGATTTATTAGCACAGGGGCCATTAGTTATAAACTTCTACAGAGGTGGTTGGTGACCGTATTGTAATATAGAGCTTGGTAGGTACCAAGACATACTTCCAGAAATACATGCACTAGGCGGTCAATTTGTGGCTATTTCACCGGAGCTACCGGATAACTCATTAAATCTAATTGAAAAACATTCTTTAAAATATGAAATATTAAGTGACATTAATAATGATGTTGCAAGAAAATTTGGTTTGGTTTTTCCCCTTGGAGAAAAACTGAGACGTCTATATGAAAAATTTGGAGTTGATTTACCTGGGACACAGGGAAATGATAATTATGAACTTCCAGTACCAGCTACCTATGTAGCTGATGAAAATGGAACAATAATCTTATCTTATGTAGATACTGATTATACAACAAGATTAGAACCAGAGGAAGTTTTGGAAGTTCTTTAATCCATAATAGATTGTAGAATTGAAATATAACCAAAAGGCTTGGTAACTTATTTGTTATCAAGCTTTTTATTAAAGTCGTTTCTCGAAGAAAAATTCAACCAAGACGAAGGAGTTCGATGTCTCTGAATTTTATTATTTGACAAGTAAATTAATTTGGTTTATCATATTGTTAGGTAAACCCTAACAAATTAATGAGGTGGTCTTTTGGATAGTAATGAAAAACTATTTGAAACCTGTAGTCGGTTGATGAAAATAAAGGGTCAGTGCTCATTTAAGCTAATTAATGAATTTAATATGTCTGAGTTAACCCTGCGCCAAATAGAGTATATAAAGAAATTTGACCAATGCGACTGTGTTACTACTAGTAAATTAGCTGAGACTTTAGATTTATCTAAACCATCAATCACAGAAATGATTAAGAAGTTTATTAAACTAGATTGTGTCTATAAGGAAAAATGCCCGGAGGATGGAAGGGTATATTATATTCATCTTACTGAAAAGGGAAAATGTATTGCAAGGATTGAAGAATTAGCTATTAAGAGTTTAGTCAATCGAATTACAGTAAGCCTTAATAAAGATGAAATTGATAACCTAATTGATTTATTATCAAAAATAAAATAAAAAATTTTAAAAAACAAGTTAGGTTAAGCAAAACTAACTATAATGATACATAGGGGGATTTTAATGAAGAAGAGTAAGGCGCAGGATAAATTTGAATCGCTAATTGACAGGGCATTTAAAAATAAATTCATTGACTGCTTTAAACAAAAAAAGGAACAAGGGGAGCTAAACTATCTTACAGAGATTGATAGCTTATTCGATGAAATCGATGATGTCTATCATAATAGAGAAAAATACAGTATCGAATGGGCCTTTGAAGATGCACAAAATAAGTTAAATCAATTTAGCGATGAGATTATAGAAGGTCAGCTAAAACCAAAGCTTTTAAAGCATAGCAATAACGAGAAATTGAAGGATGCCTTTGAAGAGTTAAAAATACTAAATAAGGGCCTAAAGAAAAAAACTAAATGGTATTCTAGGCTATTTTCAAATGTGTATTTATTAATTTCTATGGTTGAAATTGTGATTTCATTAATATTAGTGATTGGACTATCCCATGTTAGTCACTCTGGAGATGTATTCATAAATTCTGCAGCACTCAGTGTACTCTTCGTTGGAACTGTAGCATTTCTAAAGGTGACTTTAGAAAAATACTTAGTAAAACCCAAAATCGATAGATGGGGTTGGGGGCTTTACATAAGGTCATCTAAAAAACTGAGAAGAATGATTGCTATACTGCTATTTACCAATGAAGGCATGTTAGAGATGATTGACAAGGCAACTGAACCTGTTTTAGATAATCAAATGCAAGAATTAAAGCTTGTAAATGGTTAGGAAATATACAGTAATTGTTAATGATGGAGAATGAAATTTGAAAATTAAGTGAAGCAATTATTAAACAAGAAATAGATGAAGAAGTTAGTAAGATCGCAGTTACCCATAACACTCGGAGGTGATTTTAGTGAAAGATTTAAATGTAAATAAAGAGTTATCTATAGTGGCTATACCAGACACAGTTTTATTTCATGGATCAGATATGACAATAAAAGTTAATAAAAAAATGGGAAATCAATTTTATGGCAGAATTGTACAAGATGATTTCTATGGTATTGCATTGGCCGTTAAGGAAGAAGATTATGATGGAGTCTATAAAGAAGAGGATTTATACCGCGTAGGAACATTAATTAAGATTAAGGACACAAAGATACTGAAGGATGGTTATCAGTTCAATATAGATATTATTGAACGAGTAGAAGTGGAGGAGTTCATTCCAGATAACACAAACTTTAGAGCAACATATAACTTTATTCCAGATATTATTGATTTAGATCAGAGAAACCAAACAGAGATGATAAACTATATCAGAAAATTAGTCTCTGAAATTAGTCAAAACTTTAGTGGGTCAGAAGCCTATGTTGAGTATATAAACCAATTAGATGATATTACAAAGATTATCGCTTATATACTTCCATTTATGAATCTGTCTTTTCAAGAAAAACAAGGATTTCTTGAAATACGTTCACTCAGAAGGAAAAGTCTAAGATTTTTAGATATTTTGATCGAACAAAAGGAATCAATAAAGTTCCAAATGGAAATGGCAGCAAAATTCAATAATCAAATTAACAAAAATTACAGAGAAAATATGCTGAGGCAGCAGCTTAAAGCTATTCAAGAAGAATTGAATGAATCAGAGGGTAGTACTTCAAGAAAGAAAAAAGATTATAAAGAATTAATTGAAGAAGCTAATATGCCTGAGGATGTTAAAGAAGTTGCTCTTGATGAACTAAATAAATTAAATAGGCAAGGACCAAATAGCTCCGAGGGCAATGTTATTAGAAACTACCTTGATTTACTAACAAGCTTGCCTTGGGGTGAAAGCAAGATTAAAGATGTAGATATAGAAGCTGCAAGAAAATTGTTAAATGAAGAGCATTATGGTCTTAAAAAAGTTAAAGACCGTATAATTCAACATCTAACAGTAATGAAATTAAAACAAAATAAGCAAGGTTCGATTCTATTATTAGTGGGCCCTCCAGGAACGGGTAAAACTAGCCTAGGTAAAAGCATAGCCAAAGCTTTAGGACGTAAATATGTAAGAATCAGCCTTGGTGGAGTTAGAGACGAAGCAGAAATTAGAGGTCATAGAAGAACCTACATTGGTGCACTGCCAGGCCGAATAATTCAAGGAATGAAGCGTGCAGGCGAAAAGAATCCAGTATTTATTTTAGATGAAGTAGATAAATTGATGGCATCCGTCAGCGGTGATCCAGCCAGCGCTCTATTAGAAGTTTTAGATCCAGAGCAAAACAATAGCTTTGCAGACCATTATTTAGAAGTACCCTATGACCTATCCGATGTGTTCTTTATAGCAACGGCTAACTCATTAAAAAGTATTCCTGGACCACTTAGGGATCGTATGGAAATTATAGATATTAGTAGCTACACAAGTAATGAGAAATTCCATATTGCAAAGGAGCATTTATTTGACTCTGTGCTAGAAGAACATGGTTTAAACAGTGATCAACTCCAAATTGATGATGAGGCTCTAAAAACAATAATTGAAAAATACACCAAGGAAGCTGGTGTAAGGGGGATCAAACGTCAACTCTCAGCTGTTGCAAGGGTTACATCTGAAAAGATAGTAGTTGGGAAAGTAGATTTACCATACATTGTTAAAAAGGATATGCTATTTGATATCTTAGGTCATGAAATTACTCGATATGATATGGTAAGTAAAAAGAATCCTCCAGGAGTTGTTACAGGACTGGCTTGGACGCCAGTAGGTGGCGATATCCTATTTATTGAAGGTGCTTTGATGCCAGGGAATGGTCAATTAATGCTTACAGGTCAACTTGGGAACGTAATGAAGGAATCGGCGAAAATTTCTCAAACTTTGATTCGATCTAGACTGGCATTCAATTTAAAACACATAGAATTCAACAAAAATGACCTCCATATTCATGTGCCATCAGGGGCAATACCAAAGGACGGACCATCTGCAGGGGTCGCATTATTTACAACGATAGCTTCCTTAGTAACAGGTCATGAGGTAGACCCTAAACTAGCAATGACAGGAGAAATTTCATTAAGGGGTGCAGTACTACCAGTAGGAGGAATTAAAGAAAAGGTATTGGCGGCCCATCGTTCTGGCATCAAACGTATTATCTTACCAAAGGATAATGAAAAGGATTTAACTGATATACCTGAAGATGTTCGAAATGAACTGAAATTTATCCTTGTAGAAACAGTAGAAGATGTAATAAAAGAAACAATTGGAATAGAACTACCCAAACCAGCGATTTTAGAAATGGCAACGGAGGAAGTAAGTGGTGCAAGTGCATAAAATTAATTGAGAATTTTGTCTAAAAAACTAGATGGTTATTTATACCATCTAGTTTTTTAGTTTTATTAAGATCATTTTTGAAGAAAAATCTGATCGAAATAAAAGGCTTTTATGCCATTGAGTTTTTATTCGAAAACTCTAATGGTTTACTCACTAAAAACTCAAAGAAAAAGGGATGTAAATATAACTATATATATTTATTTTTGTTGTGATGATAAAAATAAATAAACATTACGCATTATTAAATAAAATTATAAAAAATACGATTACTATTGTTTTGTGAAAAATATTTTGCTATAATAAAATTAATATTTCGACAATTTACGTCAAGTTATTCTATTTCTGGGGAGGTTATAAAATGCAAAATTTTGAATCATTGGTAAATCATGATATGGTTCCACTGTTAGAAAAAGGAAGAGAGGATGGAGTAGAGACTATTTGGGATAGAGTTCAAAGTATGAAATCACAATGTGGATTTGGCTTAAAGGGTCTATGTTGTAGGATTTGTGCCATGGGTCCATGTCGTATCAGCCCTGTTCCAGGCAAAGGGGCTAGCAGAGGACTGTGTGGAGCAACTGCGGATGTGATTGTGTCAAGAAATTTAGCTAGAATGGTTGCAGCAGGAACTGCTTCCCATTCTGACCATGCTAGGGGAATAATACATTTGCTTCACGGTGCATCGAAGGATGGCGATTATACGATAAAGAATGCCGATAAGCTGAGGAAGCTTGCAGAGGAATGGGATATTGATACAGAGGGAAAGGATATTTACGAAATAGGCCATAAAGTTGCAGAAGTTGCATTAGAGAACTTTGGGAAACCCTTTGGTGAAATCAGATTACCGAAGGCTGTACCAGAAGTAAGGAAAGAGCTTTGGAGAAGACAAAACATTATGCCAAGGGCAATTGATCGAGAGGTTGTTTCTATAATGCATTCCACCCATATAGGTTGTATGGCAGATGCAGGAGAGATGTTGCGTATGGCCTTAAGGACATCTCTGGCAGACGGATGGGCTGGATCCTATATGGGAACGGCAATAAGCGATATATTGTTCGATGTACCTAAGGCAACAAAAACTGAATCGAACTTAGCTGTGCTAGAAGAAAATCAAGTAAATATTATACTACACGGACATGAGCCTAGTCTTTCGGAAATGATTCTATTAGCTGTTTCTGATCCTGATTTAGTAGCTAAGGCAAAGGAAGTAGGAGCAGATGGAATTAATCTAGTGGGAATGTGTTGTACAGGAAATGAATTGTCAATGAGACATGGGACCAAAAATGGAGGAAACTTTCTACAACAGGAATTAGCAGTTATAACTGGAGCAGTTGAAGCGGTTATTGTAGACGTTCAGTGTATCCTACCTTCGCTAGCGGATTTAACAAAGAAGTATCATACAGATTTCATTACAACTTCACCTACAGCTCGAATTACAGGCGCTACCCATATTGAGTTTGATGAAGAAAATGCATATGAATCGGCTAAAAGGATTGTTCTTAAAGCTATTGAAAACTTCCCAAATAGAGATAAAGAGTATATTTGTATTCCAGATAATAGAACTGAATTCATGGTTGGGTACAGTGTAGAATCCATAATCGAACATCTTGATAAAGCGGCAAATGAAAATGAAAAGGGAAGCCTTATGCCACTAGTAGGTGCCATTGCAGGGAAGAAAATTAGAGGGGTAGCAGCCCTAGTAGGATGTAATAACCCAAGAATTAAGCAGGATTATAACCATATAGAAATTGCTAAAAAGTTAATTGAAAATGATGTGCTAGTAGTTGCGACAGGATGTTCAGCAACTGCATTGGCAAAGGCTGGTTTGGTAAATATAGAGTCTGCTAAACTAGCTGGAGATGGTTTGAAATCCGTTTGTGAAGGTTTAAATATTCCTCCTGTACTGCACATGGGTTCCTGTGTAGATATTAGCAGAATTCTACAGCTAACGGGAGAGGTTGCAAAACTACTAGAAGTAGACATTTCAGACTTACCTGTTGTTGGTGTGGCTCCAGAATGGATGTCTGAAAAGGCAGTGGCTATTGGAGTATATGTTGTGGCTACAGGAATAGACACCTGGTTAGGAGTATTACCACAAATAACAGGTTCTGAAAAGGTTGTGAATATCCTATTAAATGATGTTGAAGATATAGTAGGTGCGAAGTTCTTTGT
Organism: Wukongibacter baidiensis; assembly: GCF_050888315.1. Lineage (NCBI taxonomy): Bacteria > Bacillati > Bacillota > Clostridia > Peptostreptococcales > Caminicellaceae > Wukongibacter > Wukongibacter baidiensis. The sequence goes on along the minus strand of NZ_CP138202.1, from coordinate 2,670,902 downwards.
AGAAACAGATCCAATAAAAACGGCGGAGCAGATTGTTGAGAGAATGAATATAAAAAGAAAAAAGTTAGGGATATAGAAAGGAAAGGGATATAAGTCTATGAAGATAGCAATTACAGGTAAGGGTGGAGTTGGAAAAACTACATTTACATCTATACTATGCAGAGTATTTGCAGATGAAGGGAATAGGGTTTTTGCAGTAGATGCAGACCCAGATGATAATCTTGCTCTAGCACTAGGGTTTCCTCAAGAAATTATAGACAATATAGTTCCGATCTCGAAAATGAAGGAATTAATAGAGGAAAGAACGGCCTGTTCTCTAGGGGGCTTCGGCAAGATGTTTAAGCTTAATCCTAGGGTAGATGACATTGAGAATGAGCATTCACATAAATTCAATGAGATCAATTTGCTGAATTTAGGAACCGTTGATAAGGGTGGTGAAGGATGTTACTGTCCTGAAAATGTATTATTGAAAAAGCTAATTTCCCACTTGATATTAGAAAATAAAGAGATAATGATTATGGATATGGAAGCCGGGATTGAGCATATAGGTAGAGGGGTTGCAAAGGGCGTTGATGCATTCATTGTTGTAGTTGAACCAGGAATTAGAAGTATTCAAACCTATCAAAAAGTTAAGAAGATGGCCTTGGACATAGGGGTTGAAAGAGTATTTGCAGTTGCAAACAAAGTAAGAAATGAAGAAGATATAGAATATATAAAAGAAAATATAAATAAGGATGATATACTGGGCGCTATACACTATAATGAAGAAATCGTCGACTCGGATAGAAGGGAATCATCACCCTATGATTTATGTAAAAGGACCGTTACAGAAGTAAAGGATATTAAGAAAAAATTATTAGATATGGTTTCAAAAGGGTCATAATTCCCTATGTGTTAAAAAACTAAAACATTAATCTATATTGAATAAAAGGTATACTTTACTACTAAAAACAAAGTATGACATGGTGACGAGACCATTTGACCCCCACTCAATTAAGTGTGTCTGACACCATGTCATTTTTTTCAATGAACTTCTCCTCTAAACTTAATATATAGGGTTTACGTAGTAAAACTTAATTTATATATGTACAAATAATCAAATCTTCTAGGAGTTTTGGACAAGTATAAATTAAAGTCTTTACTTAAATCCCCATATAAACTTTTAAAAATCTATATATTTATCGTATAATATAATATAAGTTACGAAAAATCTATGACATTCCGAAGATTTGTCATCCTCAAAAACGTTGGCTGTCAAATCTCCACAATGTAAGATAATTATCGTATTATATATAGATGAGTATTTATTAGTTGAAATCCCACTATTAGAGGAGAGGTTTCCTTGAAAAAAGATATTGAAAGCCTGTTAAAGGAGTATATTAGTATTTTTAACATGCTCCCAACCGAAAGAGAATTTAAAATTAAATATCCGAATGAATATAAATGGCTTAATGAAAATGTAAAAATGAAATATAATGACCTTTTAATAGAATTAGGATACGATCCATATAAACCTAGCGTTGTAGAAAATTATGGAAAGCTATCCAAGGAAGAAATATACGATTTGATTAAAAAGAAGATTAAGAATTTCATTGATAGCTATGAATATGTTCCAAACGAGCAAATTTATAAAACTCTACCATTACCATCATTGAATTATCTAAAGGCGAGATTTAATATAAGCTATCCAAAGCTTCTAAAAAACATTGACTGTGATCATATAAATGGGTTTAAGATATACAAGCATATACCAAAGGATGTTTTATTAGGACAGGTTAAATTGAAGGTTGATGAATATCTAGAAACCCATAATAAACTTCCTAATAAGAAGGCTTTTAGTAAATTCAAAATTGGTTCAGTTGCATTTTATGAAAGTAGATTTCAGAAGACATATTATGATCTATTAGAGAGCTTAGGATATTCACTGGGATTAAGACATAAACCCCTGGTTTATAAAAATTACAGCTATGATGAAATATTTGAGCTTACAAGGAAAGAAATTCAAAATTTTGTTGATGAACATAAAACTGTTCCAACACAATTTCAATATAGCAAACTAAAGGCACCGTCGGAAATATACTTTAAGAAGAGGCATAATCTTACCTACAATGCCCTGTTGCTAAAGCTGGGTTTTGATCCGATTAATCCTGGAGAAAAATATAAGTATTTTACCGATGATGAATGTTTGCTTAGATTTAGAGAGGAAATCGAGGGCTTTGCCAAGGAAAAGAAAAGGCTTCCAAATGCAGAAGAGTTTCAATCATTGGATGTTCCTTCCTATGGATATATAAAAAAGCGTTTCAAATTAACCTATAAAGAGTTAATTAAATACTTAGGTTATAATGAAGTTGATTTTATTGAAGGATATCTAGGTCTAAATGACGACGAAGTTTTTGAAAGAATTAAGGAACAAATAAAACTATATGTAGAAAAGAATATGAGGCTACCAACGCAGAAGCAATATAATAGTCTTAATGGACCATCATCTTATTTAATAAAAAAATTATTTGGCTTAACCTATAATCAATTAATAAAAAAATTAGGGTTCAATGTAAATCGAGAAAACAACTAGTTTTATTATATATATTAGAGGTTTGAATAGGAGGAGTGAGATGCCAATATTTTTATTTGCATTTTTATTGGGGTTTAAGCATGCCATAGAACCAGATCACATTGTCTCCGTATCAAATATTGTTAGCACAACAAAAAATATCAGAAAAGCAGCAATGGTTGGAGTGACTTGGGGAATGGGCCATACTGCTACTCTATTAATAATAGGTATGATCGCTATAATGTTGAAACAAGAAATACCTACCGGTATAGCTGATTTTTTAGAAATTGGTGTTGGGATAATGATAATTTTTCTTGGTGTAAGAACAATAATAAATTATAAAAAGAACCTTCACTCACATGGTCATAGCCACAATGATACCCATGGATCTGGAATTATTGATTATATAAAGTCATTATCAATAGGATTTATCCAAGGGCTAGCAGGAAGTGCGGCAATGGTGTTACTAACTGTATCTACGGCTAATAGTTACCTAGAAGGAAGTTTATTCATTGCTATATTTGGCTTGGGTACGATTATAAGTATGCTATTATGTACCCTTATCATAGGCATTCCATTTGCAGTAAATAGTAATCCAAATATAAATAGATTTATGAATCTAGCTATCGGAATATCTAGTTTAGGCTTTGGTTCATATTATGTCTATTCCTTAATTAGCATCTAAAGACTTGTAAGCGTCTATAAGCTAATGTAGGGAGTGACATGTAGACTAACTGAAAAATAATAAATGGTATATGCAAAGCATATACCATTTTCTTTTTCTAGACATTTACTTTTTCTGTTGTAATATGAATTCATTCTTACCTTCAAATATAAGATATTACAGTTATATATTATCTCATAGCTTTTATCAAAACTAAATGACTAAAAAAGAGCTGCACTTGAGCAGCTCTTGCGTTAAAACATTTTTTTCTTAGCCATAATAAATGCAGAAACTACAGAAAGAATAAATGTTATTAATAAAATATACAGAAAAGCATTAGGATTCTTTGACATAGGTAATGCTACATTCATACCATAAAAACTAGCAATTATAGTTGGTATTGACATTACTATAGTTATAGAAGTTAAAAACTTCATAACTATGTTTAAGTTATTCGATATAACAGAGGAAAAGGCATCCCTCGTCTCGCTCAAAATTTTACTATATATATTTGCCATTTCTATTGCCTGCTTATTTTCTATGATAACATCTTCAAGTAGGTCCTTGTCATCGGGGTATTTTTTAATGTTTTCCAGTCTTAACATTTTTTCTAATACAATCTCGTTTGCCCTTAATGAGGTTGAGAAATAAACTAAACTTTTTTCTAAAGCCAATAGATGAAATAACTCTTTGTTTTTCATTGAGTTATGAAGTTCTTCCTCAATTCGATTACTTTTTCTATCAATAAGCCTTAGATAGCGTAAGAAATATGAGGCGTTTTTATGAAGTATTTGAAGTATAAAGCGGGTCTTTTTAAATGTAAAAAAGCCTCTAACTTTTTTATTAATGAATTCATTTAATAAAGGTAATTCCTTGGTACAAACGGTTATAATAAAACCTTTTGCAAGGATAATACCAAGTGGAATAGTTGAGTAGATTTCAGAATTAGAATCTTCTTCAGTTATTGGAACATCAACTAAAATAACAAAATAGTTTTCTTCAGTTTCAATCCTAGCCCTTTCTTCCTTATCAAGGGCTGCCTTCAAATCATTAATTTCTATATTAAATTTCTCTGAAACTTCCTTTATCTCTGAAAAGCTTGGGTTTACTAAATTAACCCAAATCCCATCTTCAGTAGTATTTAATGTAAGAAGCTCATTTTCTACTGTTTTATATATTTGAATCATAGCAGCACATCCTTTGTATTTAGTTTAAATAATGCAGATACCAATAATACCTCACTCCTATTTACTATTAACAGGAAATGGACGATTGGTCTCAGAAATACAAAGGAAACAACCTGTTAATAATAAACAATAATATGAGGTGAATTTATCAATTTTTCTATAGACTTATAACTACTCGGCCCAGAATCCATAAAATCACTCCCTTTAATAACAACTCAAGGGTATTGAACCCTTTCACTTTGATCAGATTTCTCTTTGAGAAATGACCTCAACAACAAAAAAACTTCACCACAAGTGAAGTTTTTACACACGGTAAAATAAATAATCATCTTCACTCGTTGAGCTTTAGCACTATACAGCTTTGGAATAAATCCAGCTACATTAAGTAATACCTTAATCCGATAGAACCTGTTGACCCTTTGGCATCTTTCGATGTTTCAGGGCAGCAGCGTATATCTGTATAGGAGCCTTGCCTAACAAAGACTATTTTTTTAGAAATTTTAATCATAAAATGAAGGGACTAATCCCTTAGAAATAAATACTTTCCTAATTTATCTTATTCTATTTTCTTGTAGAAGTCAATATTAATGAATGTAATCAAATGAGAGTAAATTTTTTCCTGTTAATATATACTGAAAAATGATATGTTAATTAATGTAAATAGGAAAGGATTATGATTAAAAAAGTATAATTATAACACTTGAGATGAAGAGGGGGACATCATGAAAATAGAAAAATATTTACTTACTATATTAACATTAATATGCATTACTATTATTTCTTCTAACTGTTCACACACAGACGATACAGATAATTCTAATATTGATATACAATCAACTGACGCAGAAGTAAGTAAAACAACTATTATGGGTGAAAGTGAGATAGAAGGAGATGTGACACTGATATTAGATAGCTACAATTTTAATCTTAGTGAACCCTTTGAAGATGATTTGCTTAAAAATTTAAATGAGAATGAGCTTTCAATTTTAAGGAACTCAATTTACGCAAAGTATGGATATAAATTTTCAACAAAAAAATATAGTGACTATTTCTCACAGTTTTCTTGGTATACGCCAATTGATAAGAATGTTGAAGCCAAACTAAATAATATTGATAAACAGAATATTAAACAAATAATTGCTTTGGAGAAAGAACAAGAGCCGTTACAATTTAAGAGTAGCAAGCTAGGTTTTATACTAACATTTCCTAAAAGCTGGGAGGGGAAGTATAGAGTTGAAGAATTTGATATGGGTATTACTATATACTTTAAACCGGAGAAAAAAATGGATGAGAATTACGGGGAGTTTTTTAGTATCATAAATACTGAATCGCCCTATGCTGATGAGAGGATATACGATACTGTAGGTGATAAAAGATACTTTGAAACTGACAAAAATAAGTACCTTATAGGAGGACCAACAGATTTTCCATTTCCAGAAGATCATCCAGAATTTGAAAAGTTTCGTAAAATGAATTCAGAGAAACATGAAGTTGTAAAGAACCTAGAGCGATTAGAATAAATGAGAAAGGAGTCTCTTAATGTATGTAAATAAAACTATTAAATCCTTTTTAGAAGATACTTCTTCAAAACATCCATTAGTTCCAAGTGGAGGGAGCGTTTTAGCATTATGCGCGGCCTTATCTGCAGCTTTAGCAGAACTTGTTGCTAACACAACAATTGACAAAAAGGGTTATGAGAGAGTACAAGATCTGATGATAAAACTATCAAAGATGGCTGAGGATTATAGAAATATATTTGTCCGAGAGATAGACAATGATGCTAATGTGTATAGCCAAGTAGTACAAGCTTATAAAATGTCCAAGAGTAAAGAAAATGAAAAACTACTCAGGGAAACAACTATTGATGAAAACTTAAAAAAAGCTGCGTTAGTTCCCTTAGAGCTTGCTCAAAATACACTGGAATTATTAGAGATAATTAAAGTATTAATGAAAAATGGAAATAAAAATGCAATTGGAGATGCTAAAGCGGCCTATATTATTTCTAAAGCTGTAGTTGAGGCATCAATAAATAACGTAGAGATAAATTGCTCTCTAATAAAAGATAAAGACTTTGTTGACGAGACATTGAGGAGAGTTAGGGAAGTAGAATCTCGACTAAATGATAATAGAAGTGTTTTCAGTAATACAAAGTCAAGCTAAAGTAAAAGGCTGATGACACATTTGAATATGTAAAAAAAGGAAAAAAATATTTAAATCCAGTAAAAAAGAGAGAAAAATACGCTATTAAAGAAGCATTAAAAAGTTAAAAGTGATAGCTGAAAGTTGAATTTACAGAAAAATAAAATATTGACATAAAAAAAATACTTTGATAAAATTAATTAAGAAATGATGTAAACGTTTACACGAAAGGGGATAACATGAGCGCTAGTATAAAGGACGTCGCGAAGTTAGCTGGTGTATCTATTGCTACTGTTTCAAGGGTTATTAATAAAAATGTTTATGTAAAAGAAGAAACTACAAGAAAAGTGCTTGATGCTATTGAAAAAACGGGATATAAACCTAATGCAATAGCTAGAAGCTTAAAGGTTAAAAATACTAGATCAATTGGGATAATAATTCCTGATATTTCAAGTCACTTTTTCCCCGACGTAGTAAGAGGTATTGAAGATGTTGCAAATGAGTACAATTATAACATCATTCTATGCAATACAGATTTGGATAGGGATAAGGAAAAGAAATACTTTGATGTTCTTGTAGAAAAACAGGTAGATGGAATAGTCTACATGAGTAATACTATAACTGAAGAAATAGCTAACAAAATTGCCAGCGTAGGTATTGAAATAGTTTTGATATCTACAGATTATAAAGATTTGACATCGGTTACAGTAGATAATATAAAAGCAGCTGAGGATGCAGTTAAATACATTATCAGCAAAGGATACAGAGATATAGCATTTATAGGCGGAGAAATGACAGATCCAAATGCTGGGCTGCCAAGATTTAACGGCTACATAAAGGCATTGTCCGAGGCAGGTATAAGTATCAACAAAGATTTTATTTTAGAAGGAAACTACAGATATGAAAGTGGCTATGAAGGAGCGAAGAAACTTTTAAGCTTAGATAATAGACCACAGGCAGTATTCGCTGCAAGTGACGAGATGGCTGTGGGTGTAATCAGAGCCGCTCTGGAACAAGGGTATAGGATTCCCGAGGAATTGGCCGTAGTAGGTTTTGATAATGTAGATATATCCAAAATGGTATATCCCCCTCTGACAACTATTTCTCAGCCATTATATGAGATGGGCTGTGAGGGAATGAAGCTACTTGCTAGAAAAATAAATAAAGAAAAAATCGAGAAATATAAAGTGGTTTTAAAGCATAATGTTATAGAAAGACAAAGCTGTTAATTTTTTTAAATGAAAATGATAACGTTTACATGGAGATGGTTGAATGAAAAGATTTTTACAGAAATATTATATGGAGATATTACTTATTTCACCACTGGCGCTTTATATAATGTACTTCACTATGATTCCAGTACTTACAACGATAAAGCTAGGATTTATGAGTATCGATACTAATGCCTTCAGTTTAGAGAACTACAAATACCTACTTGAAAGAGACGATTTTAGAAAAGCCTTTTCAAACACAGTGATCATTTCGATTTTAGGATTAATAATGCAATTAACTGTAGGTCTTATTCTTGCACTAATACTTAAGAAGAAATTTAAAGGCAAAGGATTTTTTAGAGCACTTATATTAACGCCTATGGGAGTACCTACAATAGTTTCTGGTGTTGCTCTACTATACATTTTTGATACCCAAGGTTATTTAAATGAAATGTTTTATAGAATAGTAGAGGGATTGAAATACCTAGGAATAGTAGCAGAGACTTATAGATTCATCCCAATAGATTGGGCAAGTGGTGGAGTAAGAACATTGCTCATGGTTGTTTTCGCAGATATGTGGAAGGTAACGCCTATAGTAACGTTATTATTACTTGCAGGCTTAGAATCGATACCAACACAAGTCTATGAAGCTTCTCAAATAGATGGGGCGTCAAAATGGGAAACATTTAAAAATATTACATTGCCGCTGCTTAAACCATCTATAACTATGACAGTAATCCTAAGGTCTGTAGACCTATTTAGAATATTTGAATTACCAATGATTCTGGCCGGTAGAAATACACCTGTAATAGCAACATTTGCCTTTGAGGAATATAGAGTTTATAACAATCCGAATGTATCAGGAGCAGCAGCAACTATACTACTCGTAATCATAATGTTATTTGTTTTACTGTATCTTAAATATGTTGACAAAGGGGAGGGCTTAGCATAATGAAAACAATAGGTAAAGATAGATTTGGCAGTTTCATTGAAAAATCATACTTCCCTTTATTAATACTTTTTTCATTAATAACGTTGATACCAGTGTATATTTTAGTAAAAATATCTATTAGTGAACCAGTTGATGTACTTACTCAGCATCCGACATTTCTAATTCACAACTTTACTCCTGATCATTGGATTAAGGTTATTACATCGGGTAAACTATGGCCAGCTTTTACAAAAAGTTTCGTGGTAGCAACTTTGACAGCACTCTTTGCAATTTTTATTGCTACTCCTGCTGCTTATGTAATATCAAGGCTGCCAAAGAAGGTTAAATATATTGTAATACTTACCCTATTTTTTACAAGGATGTTCCCAAATGTAGGTATTGCTCTACCAATATCGGTGAAATTCCTTCAGTGGAATCTTATGGACACTTATATAGGACTTGTTCTAGCCCACTTGATAGAACAGCTTCCATTTATAACATGGATTTTAGTTGGAACCTTTGAAGTCATTCCAGTTGATCTTGAGAAGAGTGCCATGATAGATGGGGCTTCAAGATTAAGATCACTTATAAGTATAGTAATACCAATAGCAACGCCAGGAATAGCAGTGGCATCGTTGTTCGTATGGCTTAACTCATGGAATGAATTTACCTACGCATTATACCTATCACTTTCGCAGAATACCCTACCTCTACAGGTTTACTATTACGTTAATAGAGGAGGATTCTTCCAAACAGCTACCTATGCCACAATACTAACTATACCAGTGGCATTAATAACATACGCTCTTCAGAGATATCTAAAATCAGATTATCTTGGTGGAGCTATAAAATAAAACTTTGAGGGGGATTTTTATGAAAAAGATTTTAGCATTATTACTTGCAACAATGTTAGTTGCATCAGTTTTCGCTGGCTGCGCTGGTCCTAAGAAAGAAGAAGCAGCTTCAGAAGAAAAAGTATTAAGAGTAAGTATGGCTCTTGGTGAGTCAGAGTGGGAAGTAATGAAGGAAAAAGTATTTCCAGGATTTGAAGAACAACACAATGTAAAAATTGAACCACTTCAAATTGAACCAGCAGATTTAATAACAAAGCTTGAAGCAATGAATAAGGCAAACAAAATGGAAATTGACATTATCACTCAAGATAACATGGCTTTAGCACAACTTGTTGATAAGGGATTAGTTGAAGATTTAAGTGAATACAGAGATTTAATACCAAATGAAATAATCGAATCATTAGTACCAGTTGGAGAGTTTGAGGGTAAATTATTCTTTATGCCATACAGACCAAATGTAGAAATTGATTTCTTTAACGAAAAGAAATTCAACGAGTATGGACTAAAAACTCCTACAAACTGGGATGAACTTTTAGAAGTTGCTAAGACCTTAAAGGAAAAAGAAGGCGTTGGTAGAGTAGCAATAAAGGGTACATTAGATGGAAATACAACTGTACAATTATTTGAGTTCATCAGACAGGCTGGTGGAGATCCACTTGTATTAAACGATGAAGGTTCAATAAAGGCATATACATTCCTACAAGAACTTTGGCCTTACCTATCACCTGACACTAAGAAGGCTGACTGGAATACTATGAACAAATATCTTGCAACAGAATCTGTTTATTATGGAGCAAACTGGCCATTTGCAATCAACGTTATTGTAAAAGACGGTGGTAAAGAAGAAGTTAAGGCTGCACCGGCGTTTTCAGGCCCAGAAAAGAAATCAAAGGTTCTAGGTGGAGAGGTTATTGGTATACCTGTAGGTTCTCCTAATAAAGAGTTAGCTTTCGAATTTACGAAGTATTTAACTAGCAAAGAGACTCAAGAGATACTAGTTAAAGAAATGGGATGGCCTTCTGCTAGAAGTGATGCATATGGACAGGTTGAAGAATGGCAACAACCATACTTTAAGGCTGTAAATGAAGCAATCAAAGTGGCAGAAGCAAGACCTAATGTTACTTACTGGGATACTGTTGATAAGGCTTTAAATGATGCATTAAGAGAAATCGCAATCGAAGGTAAGGATGTTAAAGAAACATTAGATAAATATGCTAAGGTTATAGAAGAAGCAAAAAAATAATTAGCAACTGACAGATAGAAATTATGGGACATATCTTGAAAGATATGTCCCATGAACTTTAAATATAGAGTTGTTAAGATATGTTAAAAAGATTTAAAAGGATTATGAACACTACTTTAAAACCGTATTATTCATGGAAAGTTTGAAAGTACACAGTACAGTTTGGAGTTTTCTATGAATAATCTGGGTTTAAAGAAGATGCAATAAGAAGGAGAGCTAGGACATGAAAAAGCTTCTAAATAGTAGGAGTATCTATAATTATGATGAATGGAACATAATAGAAGAAGATTTCAAAGTAGAGAATAACGCTAGGAATGAGACAGTCTTTGCTTTAGGAAATGGTTATATTGGTATGAGAGGTACATTTGAAGAAGGTTATTCTGGGCCTGTCGGAACAGGAACGGAAGGAACATATTTAAATGGATTTTATGAAAGTGAAGTCATTAAATATGGTGAAATTGCCTATGGATATCCTGAAAAAGGTCAAACTATGCTTAATGTAACCAATGGAAAAATAGTTAAGCTTTTTATTGAAGACGAAGAGTTTGATATGCTCAGTGGAGAGGTTCTAGACTATAGAAGAGTACTGAGCCTAAAGGAAGGAATGTTAAAGAGAAGTCTGATATGGAGATCTCCTAAGGGAAAAGAAGCTAAGATAGAGATAGAAAGACTAATATCCTTTGAAAACAAGCATCTAGCTGCAATAAAATATGAAGTAACTCCTCTAAATTTCGATGGAAAGATAAAGATAATCTCTGCTCTAGATGGAAATATATCTAACATAGCTACTGAGAATGATCCTAGGGTAGGTTCTAGTTTTGATGGATCGGTGCTTTCAGTTGAAGAGAGAGTTATGGATGAGAGCTTTGGTGCATTAATACAAAAAACAAAACATACTCAGTTTTCATTAGTATGCTCAATGGAAAATGAAATAGACACAGAAAGCAGCTATTGCTTAGATAATGTACTAGAAGACTCCAAGGTAGAAGTTCATTATGATATAGATGGGAAAAGAAACAAGAAGATCTCATTATCAAAATATATATCATATGTCACATCAAGAGATTATAAAGAATATATGCTTCTATCAATGGCAAGGGAAATTGTAGAAAAAGGTAAACAAGAAGGATTTAGCTCGATATCTAGAGCACAAAGAGAGTTTGTCTTAGAATATTGGGATAAGGGAGACATACAGATAAAAGGAGATACAGGTCTTCAACAGGGAATCAGATTTAATATGTTTCACCTACTTCAGTCAACAGGTAGAGATGGAAGAACTAACATTGCAGCTAAGGGATTAACTGGAGAAGGATATGAAGGTCACTATTTCTGGGATACAGAAATATATATTCTGCCTTTCTTCCTATTTCATCATCCATATATAAGTCGTAAACTACTGGAATATAGATACAGTATTTTAGATAAGGCAAGGGAAAGAGCAAGGCAAATGGCTCATGAAAAGGGAGCACTATTTCCATGGAGAACCATTGATGGTGAAGAGTGTTCTGCTTACTATCCTGCTGGAACAGCTCAGTACCATATAAATGGAGATATAGCCTTTGCTATCAAAAGATATATGGAAGTCACAGAGGACATGGAATTTTTAGAGCAGTATGGCGCGGAGATATTGTTTGAGACTGCAAGGCTTTGGGCGGACTTAGGAGATTTTATTGAGAGCAAAGGAAACAAATTTTGCATCAACGGAGTTACTGGACCCGATGAATATACAGCAATTGTTAATAATAACTGCTACACAAATTTAATTGCAAAGGAAAACCTAAGTTATGCATATGATGTTGCTCTGTTGATGAAGGAAAAAAATGAAGAGCGATATAAAGAATTAGTAGAGAAATTGGATTTAGAGGAAAACGAGCTAGAAATATGGCTGAAAGCTTCAGACAACATGTACATTCCATTCAATAATGAGCTTGGTTTGTATCCTCAAGATGAAAGCTTTTTTGATAAAGCAGTATGGGATTTCGAAAATACACCAAAAGGAAACTATCCCCTACTTATAAATTATCATCCCCTTGTAATATATAGATATCAAGTGTGTAAGCAAGCAGATTTAGTTTTAGCTCTATTTTTACTAAGTGATAGGTTTACAGATGAAGAAAAAAGAAAGAACTACGATTATTATGAAAGGATTACAACACATGATTCATCCCTTTCAAGCTGTATATTCAGCATCGTAGCCAGTGATATAGGTTATCATCAAAAGGCCTATGAATACTTCAGTAGTACAGCTAGGATGGATCTAGATGACTATCAAGGAAATACTAGTCATGGAATACACGCAGCAAATATGGCCGGGACTTGGATGTGTGTTGTGAATGGATTTGCAGGTTTAAGAATTAATAAAGATAAGATAGGGTTTAAACCATATCTCCCAGAAAAATGGGGAGGGTATAGGTTTAAAACGAATTTTAAAGGTAGAACTATTGAAGTTGAAGTAAATAGACAGGGAGCAAACTATGAACTCATAGAAGGCGAAGCATTAGCTGTAGAGCATTATGGTGAGAAGCTTCAATTAAAGCCAATGGAAAAAATAAGTGTTAAGATAGGTGATAGGTAATATGGAGAACATTAGAGCAGCTATATTCGATTTAGATGGAGTAATAGTAGATACGGCAAAATACCACTTTCTTGCATGGAAGAGATTAGCTGAAGAACTAGATATAAATTTTACTCTAGAAGATAATGAGAGACTAAAGGGTGTCAGCCGAATGAGATCCCTTGAAATAATCCTTGAAATCGGAGGAAAAACCTACGACCAAGATTTTAAAGAAAAATTAGCGGCTAGTAAGAATACTTGGTACAAGGAATATATCGAAAAGATGGATGAATCAGAGCTATTAGAAGGAGCAAAGGAATTCATTGAGACCTTAAAGAACAATGGAATAAAGGTGGCATTAGGGTCCGCAAGTAAAAATGCTATGATGATACTGACTAAATTAAATATATTGAACTATTTTGATGCAATTATAGATGGTACTAAGGTCAAAAATGCTAAGCCCGATCCAGAAGTGTTTCTACTTGGGGCCGAGGCTGTTGGAGCAAAGCCTGAAGATTGTATAGTATTTGAAGATGCTGAGGCGGGAATAGAAGCGGCTAAAAGAGCTGGTATGATAGCTATAGGTATAGGGAAATCTGATACATTAAAGGATTCGGACTTGCAAATAGATGGACTGCATGAAATGGATTTAGAGAAGTTTAATTTATTATTTAAATAATCTGAGTAAAAGATAGAGGCTAGAAATTTTTTCTAAGCCTCTATTTTTTAACCCGGATTATTCATGAAAAGTTTGAAAGGGTGCAAGTAATTTTGAATTCTAAGACTTTCATCAAGTTCGAAGGCATACCAAAACGGTACGTCAAGAATTTGATGGATGTCTTAGAATCAAAAGGACGCAGCAGAGTTTTGAATTTTTCATGAATAATCCGAGTTTAATGCTTGTTTGCTATTTAATTTCACTTTTGCTAACATAGAAAATAAGTACATGTATAGAAATATTTGGAATTTAATCATCTGTAAAAGTAAGGGGGAGCCATATGTATTTAGGTGTAGACTATTATCCGGAGCATTGGGATATCGACATGATGGACGAAGATATAAGAGGTATGAAAGAGCTTGGAGTCAATATTGTCAGAATAGGTGAATTTGCTTGGCATCTAATGGAAAAACAAGAGGGCGAGTTTGACTTTTCATTTTTTGATATGGTAATCGATAAGTTAAAAGCTAAAGATATAAAGGTGATGTTTGGTACTCCCACTGCAACCTTTCCCGCATGGCTTGCCAAAAAACATCCATCTATTTTGTCAAAGGACGAAAATCTGCAGACCAGAGTGTTTGGAGGCCGAAGACAATATTGCTATAACTCTGAGATTTACAAGGAATATAGCAGAAAGATAGTCACTAAACTAGTTGAGCATTATAAAGATGAAGAGTCGATTATTTCATGGCAGATTGATAATGAGTTTGGACATGAAGGAAGTGACATGTGTTTTTGTGAAAACTGTCAGACGGAATTTCAGTTTTATATAAGTGATAAATATAAGGATATCGACGAATTAAATAAAATCTATGGGACTATCTTTTGGGGTCAAACCTATAACAGTTTCGATGAGATACCAATTCCACTAAAGACCATAACGACCCATAATCCAGCCCTACAACTAGATTGGGCTAGATTTAGGTCACACTCCCTTAATAGTTTTACAAAGGAGCAAATCGAGCTTGTTAGAAGTTTAAAGGGAGAGCATCAGACCATAACAACCAACGTTGCTGGTGGATTCTTCGGTAAATGGTTCGATCATGAAGAGAATGTAAAAGACTTAGACTTTGTATCCTATGATAATTATCCTGTTTGGGGAGGCGTAAGGGAGCCATTACCAAGGGCTGAAATTGCCATGAACCTTGATTTCATCAGAGGATTACAGGACAAAAACTTTTGGATTGTAGAGCAGTTAATGGGTGCCCAGGGACATACAGTGATAGGATATCTCCCTAGACCTAACCAGGCAAAAATGTGGTCCTATCAGGCCTTTGCCCACGGCTGTACAAATATGCTTTATTTTAGATGGAGAGGTATGACAAGGGGAGCAGAGCAGTTTTGCTTTGGTATAATCGATCACGACAATAGATATGGGAGAAAATATAGAGAAGTTCAATCCTTTATGAAAGAAATTACTACCCACGGAGAATTGTTTGAGTCAGAAATAAAATCGGATGTTGCCCTTTTATATGATTACGACAATAGTTGGTCATGGAGATTCCAGCCACAAAGCACAGGCTTTGACTTTACTAAGGAGTTAATGAGGTTATATACGCCTTTCTATAATTTAAATACCCATATTGATGTAGTTCCAGTGACTAGAGACTTTACAAAATATAAGGTTTTAGTGATACCTGTTCTTCAAATTATTGATAAAGAGCTAGCACATAGATTAGAAAATTTTGTGACAAATGGAGGTACAATTGTATTTTCATTTAGAGCTGGTATTAAGGATAAAAATAATAATATCAATTTTGGAGAGATTATACCATGTAGTATAAGAAAAATATCTGGTATTGAAGTCAGTGAGATTGAGTCACTCCAGATAGGTCAGGAAGTAGAAATAGTAGGGAAAGAAAAATATAAGGGCAAATCTGGATTGTGTGAAGTATGGAGAGACTTAATCACGCCAACAACAGCTAAGACATTATATAAATATAATGACAAATTGTATAACGATAAAGCCTGTATAACTGTAAATGAATACGGAGAAGGAAGAGTGTATTACATCGGTGGTGGTGTAGACACGGACATTATTCAGGATATTGTAGAGGAAGTTGTTATTGAAAATAAGATTCGTCATATTAAGAGTCAAGATGGGCTTGAAGTATATATTCGTGATACCGATGATGAAGAATATTTAGTACTTACTAATCATACTGACGAGACAAAGAAATTTAAGGATATTGAGATAGAGCCATATGGAAGTAGAGTTATAAACTGCAAGGAAGATATATAAGGGGAAAGAAATATCAAATAGACATCAGTTTGCGATGTCTATTTATTTTTAATCAATAATATAAACTGAAAATTTTTAAAAGTTTGAAAAAATACCGTGGCTTTAGTACAATTAAAACAAATAAAAAACCTAAATGGAGAGTGGCAAATTATGTATTATCAAAAAGAGATTGTCATAGATAATCCAAAAGGGCTTCATACTAGAGCTGCTGCTATAGTATCCTTTAATGCTACCAGGATTAATAAAAAATACGGTGTTAAGTTATTTATCCAAAAGGATGAAAGTAAGATCCCAATAACAAGTATGTTAGCATTGACCACTCTTGGAATAAGAAAGGGAGATAGGGTCTTAATAGGGTATGACGAAGATAAGGACTGTAAACAGGCCATTGATGAAATGGCAGAATGTTTAGTGGGTAGGATCGATGTTGAAACCCCGGACATAGAGGCCATTGATAGAGTATTAGATAAAAATACCTTAACAAGCGAAAGTTTAATTGAGAGTATATCCAATGGAGTATTAGTAGTTAATGAAGATAATAGAGTTATTCTTTTTAATAGGGCAGCAGAAAAAATTGCTAATATTAAAAGAAACGAAATAATCGGTAAAAAAGTTAATGAGGTCCTGGAAGGATCTAAGCTTCACGAAGTATTGAAGACAGGAAAGGAATCTGTTCAGGAAAAGCAAAAACTAGGGAATACAACTATAATAACAAATCGAAGTCCTATTATAGTAGATAATAATATTATAGGGGCAGTGGCAGTATTTCAGGATATAAGTGAAATAGAAAGACTTTCCGATAGACTTGAATCAGTAATAGAAATAAAGGAGAAGTTTGGAAACATTGTTAACTATGCCAACGATGGAATTTGCATGGTGGATGAAAAAGGAGTTATAACCTATGTAAACCCAGAGTTTGAGAGGATCTGGAACCTAGACAGGACAAAAATACAGGGGAAATATGTGGAAGACATCTTGCCAAGCTCTGCAATTGCAAAGGTTATCAAAACAGGAAAAAAGAAGCTTGGTGTAATAATTAAAAAGGAAGAGGGAGTAAAAGTTATATCTAATGCAGCTCCAGTCTTTATAAACGACGTATTCAAAGGTGTAGTATCCATATCTAAGGAAGAAACACAGCTACAAAAGATGATTGAAAAGCTATCTGAGGCCGAAGAAAAAATAAAATATTTTAAAGAGGAGCTCGATAGAAAACAAAATATCCACGAAGCCTTTGACATAATAATTGGGAAGAGTGGAGCCTTGAAGGATGTTCTTTACATAGCTTCAAAGGCAGCAAAAACATCATCAACGGTATTGATCCATGGTGAGAGTGGAACTGGTAAAGAGCTTTTAGCTAGAGCGATAGCAAGTGCAAGCTCAAGGAAGGATAAGCCCTTTGTTAGATTGAACTGTGCAGCTATACCGGAGAATCTTTTGGAAAGTGAATTGTTCGGACATGTTAAAGGGGCATTCACCAGTGCAATAAAGGATAAACTAGGAAAATTTCAATTAGCTGATGGAGGTACGATATTCTTAGATGAAATTGGAGATATAAGTAAGGAAATGCAAGTTAAACTTTTAAGAGTTCTTCAAGAAAGAGAGTTTGAAAGGGTAGGTGGTAATCAAACTATAAAGGTGGATGTCAGGGTTATAGCTGCCACAAACAAAAATCTTGAGGAAATGATAAAGGCTGGTGCATTTAGAGAGGACTTGTATTATAGATTGAATGTTATTCCCATTACCCTACCGCCATTAAGGGAAAGAAAGGGCGACATTCCACTATTAGTAGAGCATTTCATAGAAAAAATCTGTATAAAGGAAGATATGGATATAAAAAAGGCGTCACCTGATATATTCGGATATCTAGAAAAATATAATTGGCCGGGTAACATTAGAGAACTAGAGAATATTATAGAAAGGGCTATTGCTTTAAGTGATGAAGAGATTTTAGATCAAGATTGTCTACCTAGGTATATAAATGGTATAGGTAAATCTGAAAATAAGGAATTGATTAACTTGGTAGATGGTGATCTAGTGTCACTTGAAGAATACGAGAGAAATATACTAAAGTTAGCCTTAGAGAAACATAAGTCTTTTAATAAAGTGGGTAAGGTTTTAGGAATTACCCATAGAACCGTAGGGTTAAAGGCGAAGAAATATGGGCTACGATAATTACTTAAAGAGTTGATAAAAATTATCAAGGATTGATAAAATTTATCAGTTCTTTTTATTTTTTTGATCTTTGATTGAGCAGTGAAGTGTAGGACTTTTTCATAGAAACCAGTAAAATACCTTGGTTTAATGAGAAGAAGGCCTTTTTTACCTTTTGACGAAAACTTGGCACAAATACTGCTTATATATCTATATAGCGAGAAGTAAATCTAAAAGAATAAAAATGAACATGGGATGCATATTTAAAGAAAGTTGGACATAGTTTATTACTAAAATTACTTGTACTTTTTCAAATCTTTCATAAATAATTCGGGTTATAAATAAACCCTAAAATAAAGGAGGAGTATGTTGTGAAGAAAATCATTAACAATCCTGAAAATGTAGTAAATGAAATGCTTGAGGGTATAGTAAAGGCACATCCAGAGTATGTTAAAAGAGTTGAAGGATTTGATGTTTTAGTAAGAGCAAATGGACCGGTAAAGGGAAAGGTTGCATTAGTAAGCGGCGGAGGAAGTGGACATGAGCCTTCCCATGGTGGCTTTGTAGGAGAAGGAATGCTTGATGGTGCAGTTGCTGGGGAAGTATTTACATCACCGACTCCAGACCAAGTTTTTGAGGCAGTAAAAGCAGTTGATGGAGGTGCTGGAGTACTTCTAGTTATCAAGAACTACACTGGAGATGTTATGAACTTTGAAATGGCTGGAGAGCTAGCCGAAGCAGAAAATATAAAAGTAGATAGTGTTGTAGTAAATGATGATGTTGCCGTTGAAAATAGTACTTGGACTACAGGCAGAAGAGGAATAGCTGGAACAATATTTATCCATAAAATTGCAGGGGCTGCAGCAGAGAAGGGAACGGACTTACCAGAGGTTAAGAGAATTGCTGAAAAGGTTATATCAAATGTAAGATCAATGGGAATGTCATTAACGCCTTGTACAGTACCAGCAGCTGGTAAGCCAGGCTTTCAATTAGCTGAGGATGAAATGGAAGTTGGACTTGGAATACACGGTGAACCAGGAACACATAAGGAGAAAATTAAGCCAGCTACTGAAATAACAAAGGACTTAATGGATAAAATATTTGCTGATATAGAGATAAAGGAAAATGAGGAAGTAGCAGTTTTAGTAAATGGTTTAGGTGGAACTCCTTTAATGGAATTATATATAGTTAATAACGAAGTAGACAAGATATTAAAGGAAAAGGGGATTAAGACTCATAAAACAATTGTAGGAAACTTCATGACTTCATTAGAGATGGCTGGTTTCTCAATATCTATATTGAAGCTTGATGATGAGCTTAAGGAGCTATTAGATAGTAAAGCCGATACACCAGCATTTAAAGAGCTATAGGAAGGGCGTATCTCATAACAGCATCTTTTGAGTCAGCCCCAGGGTGTTTCAGAATGAATGAAGTTCAAGGTTTTGAAATTTCATCGGTTTGGCTAATACTAATCGTACGAGCCAAGTCGGTGAGATTTCAAATAACGCAGAAATTCGTCATTCTGGGACACCCTCAAGTATTGAAGAATAGGTGAGGAGGAATTAATTATGATAACTAGGGATAAATTATTAGATATCTTAAAAAATATAGCTAAGGTTATACAAGAGAATAGACAGTTCCTTACGGATTTAGATGCAGCCATAGGTGATGGCGATCATGGGATCAATATGAGTAAAGGCTTTAAAGCAGTGGAAGAAAAAATTGATACAGTAAAGGATAAGGATTGTGGAACTATACTTAAAACAACGGCTATGACATTAATATCAACTGTTGGTGGAGCATCGGGACCCCTTTACGGTACTGCTTTCTTAAAGGCAGCAATGGCTGTAAATGGAAAAATGGAGCTTGAGAATGATGATGTTGTAAAGATGTTTGATGAAGCGATAAAGGGAATCATTATGAGAGGTAAAGCGAAAAAAGGAGAAAAAACTATGTTGGATGCTTTAATTCCTGCATATGAGGAGTTAAAGAATTCTTTACAAGATGGAAGTACAATGGCAGAGGCCTTTAATAGAGCAGAAAAAGTTGCCTCCGATGGCGTTGAATATACCAAAACAATAAGAGCTACTAAAGGAAGAGCCAGCTATCTTGGCGATAGAAGTATAGGTCACCAGGACCCGGGTGCTACTTCAACTTATCTGATGATAAAGACCATTTCAGAAACCTTAAACAGTTAGGAGGGCTTAGATATGGTAGGAATTGTAATAGTATCTCATAGCGAAAAGATAGCAGAGGGTATAGTAGAGCTAAGCAGACAGATGGCAAACGAAGGTCAGAAAATAGAAGCTGCCGGAGGAACAGGAGACGGTAGAATTGGAACCGATACTATGAAAATAATGGATGCAATTGTGAGAGCTGATGATGGTGACGGCGTTTTGATACTAGTCGATATGGGGAGCGCCATAATGAGTACAGAGCTCGCATTAGACCTATTAGATGAAGAACTTAAAAAGAGAGTGGTAATAGCAGACGCACCTATTGTTGAGGGATGTATCGGTGCAGTTGTTCAGGCATCTACAGGAAGCTCACTAGAGGAAGTAGTATCGACTGCTAAGGAAAGTAAAAACATGGTTAAGGTATGATATAAGGCTTTTATGGGGGGACTCGTATTGTATAAAAAAGACGTAGTTGTAAAGAATGAGAATGGATTACACGCTAGACCAGCTTCACAATTTGTTCAAATAGCATCGAGATTTAAATCTAATATAAATCTAGAAATTGGAGAGAAGAGTATTAATGCTAAGAGTATTTTAGCAGTATTATCTGGGGGAATAAGGTTCAATAGTAAAATTACAATTTCAGCCCTTGGAGATGATGAAGTACAAGCAGTGGAAGAGTTAATTAAGTTCATTGAAAACTGTGAGGAATAAGAGGGTGAAATTATGAAAAGTGGAATAGGAGCTTCATCTGGAATTGGTATAGGAAAGGTATTAATATTAGATGAGCCTGATATAGTAATAAACAGTGAGAAGATTTCTGGGGAAGAGTTGAATAATGAAATTAGCAAGTTTAAAGATGCTCTTAAAAAATCAGTAAAGCAATTAGACGACATAAAGCACAAATCTATAGCTAATAGTGATGAAGAAGCAATAGCAATCATAGAAGCACATATGATGCTTGTTGAGGATCCAACACTGAGTGAAGAGATAGAATCTAAGATAAAGGATGAAGAAATAAGAGCGGAATATGGATTAAAGAAAATAATAGATGAAAAGGTTAAGCTCTTTGAATCCTTTGAAGATGAATATCTAAGGGAAAGAGCAAATGACATAAGAGATATTGGTGATAGGATACTAAGAAATATACTCGATATTCCCTACAAGAATATATCTAAACTAGATGAGGATGTCATTTTAGTTGGTAGGGATATAACGCCTTCTCAAATGGCAACCATAGATAAGGTACATGTTAAAGGGATAATAACAGAAATAGGCGGTAAGACATGCCATACGGCTATCTTAGCCAGAAATATGGATATTCCGGCTGTTTTAGGAATAAAAGGAATTGTAAAAGAATTGAAAGAAGGCTCATTTATAGCAGTAAATGGAACAGAAGGGTTCGTCGAAGTAGAACTAAGTGATAATAAGCTAAGTGAATATAGAGAAAAAATTGAGAAGTTAGAAGCCTTTAAAAGAGAGCTACAAAGCTTTAAGGAAAAAGAAACAATTACTAAGGATGGAAAGAAAGTAGAGCTTTATGCAAATATCGTTAAACCAGAAGATACTGAAAAAGCAATGGAAAACGGGGCTGAAGGTGTAGGTCTTTTTAGAACTGAGTTTCTATTTATGGATAGAAACAATCTACCTAGCGAAGAAGAGCAATATGAGGCCTATAAAAGAGCAGCTGAAGGAATGGAAGGAAGACCAATAATCATTCGAACAATTGATATTGGCGGAGATAAGGATATACCATATCTTAATCTACCTAAAGAAGAAAATCCTTTTCTTGGTTTCAGAGCTATAAGAATATGTTTTGAAGAAGAGAAGCTCTTTAAAACACAGTTAAGGGCAATACTTAGAGCCAGTGTTTTTGGAAAGGTTAAAATAATGTATCCAATGATTTCAGGAGTACAAGAAGTAAAAAAAGCCAATAAGGTTCTAGATGCGGCTAAGTCAGAATTAAGAAAAGAGAACAAGGTCTTTGATGAAGACATAGAAGTTGGTATTATGATAGAAATTCCATCGGCGGCGCTAACTGCTGATTTAATAATAGAAGAAGTCGATTTTTTTAGTATTGGAACAAATGATTTGACTCAATATACCTTAGCTGCCGATAGGATGAATGAAAAAGTAGGAGACATATATAACAGTTTTCATCCAGCAGTTTTGAGATTAATAAAAAATGTCATTGATGTTTCCCATAGATCCAATAAGTTTACAGGAATGTGTGGAGAGTTTGCTGGGAATCCGATTTCTACTATTCTACTATTAGGAATGGGTTTAGATGAATTTAGCATGAATGCATCCTCTATATTAAAAATAAGAAAAATAATTAGTTCCGTAGATATGGATTTTGCTCAGACGGTAGTAGAAAATGTAATGAAGTTGAGTGACCCAAATGAAATAGAGAATTACTTAAAGGAAGTATCAAGTAGATTTATTAATAATTGAGGTGTTACTATGAAATTAAAGAATAAAAAGATTATTGCCCTTGTTCACGATGATTTTGAAGATCTAGAGCTGTGGTATCCTATTTTAAGATTGCGTGAAGAAGGGGCATTAGTAGACATAGTTGGAGAAAGTGCCAATAAAAAGTACAAAGGTAAATACGGAGTACCTGCACAGTCGGATTTAAGTTTTTCGGACATAGACCCATCAGACTATGATGCATTATTAGTGCCTGGGGGATGGGCACCGGATAAGTTAAGGCGATTTAAAGAGGTAATAGATATTGTGAAACATATGGATGAGAATAAGAAACCTATAGGTCAAATATGTCATGCCGGATGGGTGCTTATATCTGCAAAAATATTAAAGGGTAAAAAGGTGACAAGTACTCCAGGTATAAAAGACGACATGGAAAATGCAGGTGCTATATGGATTGATGTACCTAGTGTTGTTGATGGTCATATAGTATCAAGTAGAAGGCCACCAGATCTGCCGGATTATATGAGGGATTTTATTGAGGTGATTTATCAAAGATAGATCTGACCAAAACAAAGAAGTTCGATGTCTCTAAGTTGTTATCATTGTTTATAAAAAGAAGATTAATAAGGTTAATCAGACAATGAAAATGTAATAGATTTTTAAGAAAATTAAGAAAATGTGTGAGACATCAGAAAAGAAGAGGATACCGGGGGTCTCTTCTTTTTTTTGCTTGATAATATGAATGATATAATTTGAATATATATATTTTTGTGTGATTCTATAGTGAAATAAATGAAAAAGAACGTAAGAGCAATGAGAATTTTGAGAAAACAGGATAATTGAGATGATAGAGAGAAATACATATGAAAGTGAGAAAAATGTAAAAAAAAGGAGGAAAATATCGGGTTGTGGAGAAATTAACAAGAATGTACAATAAGATAAAGAAAGCTGTTACCACAAAAAAGTAAATAAAGTTTCATAATTATGTTGGGATAAAGGGGGGAGTAGTACTTGTCTAAGATGACAAAGATAATACTAAGTATAGTACTAGTTATTATCAACTATGTATTTGATGCAATTATTTATCCAGGTATGCAAAATAGCCTAGCATTACAACAGGCCGATAATCCACAGGTTGCCTTTAATGGATTACAATATTTACAATTTGTACACAGTTATTTATGGCTTGTTTTATTAGCATTAGCAGTACTGCTATGGCTTAGAGAAATTAAGGCTTTATTAAGAAGAGTATAAACTACTTAAGGGGGACAAGAAAATGGAAAGTGAAAGCAAAATTCCAAAACCCAATTTGAGGAAAGTACCGGTTGGGAAAATAGTATTATTTATATTAGTTGCAGTAATTGGTTTTACGGTATTCAACATATTTAGAAAGCCATATGATAGACCAGAGATAGTAACAATACAGTCTAACCAGACGGCCTTTCTAGTGCCAGTTCGTGGAGATAGTGACAATCAGAAAAAGTTCACAAGTGAAGATGATATGTTGGCAGAATTAGTAAGAGAAAAAGATATTCAAATACCTCATTATTGGCTGCAAACAGGACGTTTGCCAAGTCAAGGGGAGTGGAGACAAAGCTCAAGACTACTTATTATCGATAGAACTCCTGTTACCCGTGAATGGGTAAATGGACCAGGTGGTACTAACAAGGACGCAGATGAAGCGATAAAGGTTGAAGCTAAAGATAGTATAACTTTCTATAGTGGAATGAACTGTACAGCAATGATAAAGGAAAGTGATGCAGTAAAATATAGATTTAATTATGGTGAGAGACCACTTGCGGCTATCATGGACACAGAAATAAGACCAATGGTTGAAGCACTATATGCTGAAATAGCAGGGACAATGCCTTATGAAGAAGTTATTGCTAAAAAGGATTTAATTATCAGCTATATAAGAAACGGGAAAAAAGAAGTACCTGCAATGCCAGAAATTAAAGCTGAGTACGATGAGAATGGAAATGAAATAAAGCCATATTCACCTGCTCAACCTGCACTAGGGCAAGTTACTGGTGCAATAGAATATTTTAAAGAAAGAGGAATTACAATATCTGTTTTAGGTATGAAGGGTGGACTATCGCCTGAAAACGCTGAGATACAAAAGGCAATAGATGAAAAGTTCAAAGCAGAAAAAGAGTATCAAACTCAACAGGCTATCAATAAGCGTAATGTTGAGAGAGCACAATCTGAAGCTCAAGCACAGCTTGAGGCTCAAAAATCATTAAATCAATTAAAGGTAGAGCAAGCAGAGGCTGAAGCAACGGCTGTTAAGATAAAGGCTTCAGTAATAGAACAAGAACTTAGATTAAAGCAAATGGAAGTTATGATTATGGAAGCCGAAGCAGAATTAGAAAGAGCTAAGAGATGGAATGGAGAATATCCAAATACACTTGTAACGGATGCTAAAAATGCTAATATGTTCTTAGGGTTACCTGGATTAACAGGAGAAAAGTCTGCACAAGAATAAATAATATAAATATAAAAGAGAAGTCAATTTTATGACTTCTCTTTTTATGAGGAGGAAAATTGATAAAGAACTGCCTATAAAATATAAAGCAGTTCTTTATCTTTGGAATGTGAGGTTTATATAGATGCATAATTAATCTTAAAAGATTAGATATCTATGAGAGAGTATTGGTTTTCCTTAGAAAACTTAAGAAATAAGTAAGATTTATGAAAGAAAAAAGAAAATTCTCCATGTCATACTAAGAACATATTAAGCTTTAAATTATCGTATGATTAAAAGGAGGATTAATAATGAAAAAACAAAAATGGATTATTTTAGCTGTAATCGCTGTAATTGCAATTCTATCGTATGTAAAAATATCTACAGATAGTCAGATGAAGGAATTGCTAATTAAGGAAGCAAAAGAAAAAAAGCAAGAAATTGATTCACTGGTTTCAGAAGGAAAATTACCAGAAAAAACTGGTCTAGAAAGAAAAGTCGCTGTAGATGGGTTAGTTAATATGAGAGATCTTGGTGACGTAAGATCTGAAAATGGTATGATTAACGATGATATGTTATTCAGATCAGAAACTCTTTATTATTTGACAGACAAAGGGTTAGAAGAAATTGATGCAATGCAATTTGATGTAATTGTTGATTTTAGAGGAGATGATGAAATTGAACATCATCCTAATAGAATGCCAGATGGAGTAAAATACGTTCAGATTCCAGTAACAAATCCTGCAGAATTAGAAGAATTAATTCCAGCAGAGCATGTGGCTGAAATTCGTCGTTCTTTTGTTGACGGAAATATTGATCGTTTCAATGAATTGCTAGAAAATTACGATATTGATTTAGATCGGTCTAAACTTGATAGATATGTTGAATTTGCAAGTCTTTCTTCAGATGAATTTTCTAAATTTCTGCATCTGTTAGTTGAAGAAGAAAATCAGAAGGTATTATTCCACTGTGAAGGTGGAAAGGATAGAACAGGTTATGCAGCAGCAGTGTTCTATAAGATTTTAGGTGTTTCAGAAGATAGGATTATGAAGGATTTTGTACTTACAAATGAGTATACTGCTGAGAAAAATGCGCCTATATTAGAAAAATTACCGGAGTCTTTATATCCAACAATCATTGCAGATGAAGCTCACTTACAAGGTACATTTGATTACATCGAAGCAACTTATGGAGATTTTGATACTTTTAGAAAGGAAGTACTAAAAATATCAGATGCAGAACGTGATGTACTCATTGAAAAATATACTAATTAATTAAATTTGATATAATATAATTATCTTAGTCAAAAGTATTAATAATATTTGTATAACCATATCTTTGAAAACTTATAGATTCTTCTATAAGTTTTTGAAGTATAAAGAATTGTGAGGCGTTTTGCATGAAGGAAAGAATATTAATTGTGGAAGACGATATTGATATAAGTGAAATGATTCAATCATTTTTAGCAATGGAATATGATTTTGAAACGGCATTTAATGGTGTTGAAGGATTAGAAAAAGCATCAAGGCAACAGTATGATATGATCATACTAGATATTATGATGCCCCAAATGGATGGTATAGAGATGCTGAGAGCGCTTCGCGAAAGACAGATGACTCCCATATTGATGTTATCTGCAAAAGATACGGATATAGATAAGGCATTAGCACTTGGTTTTGGGGCAGATGACTATCTGGAAAAACCATTTTCTATGATAGAACTACAAGCGCGTATTAAGGCAATTTTAAGGCGAGCGAAGTATTATAAACAACAATCTTTAGAATCAGAGAGTAATGATGTGTTTACCGTTGGAGAATTGGATATTGATTTTTCGATGTATCAAGTAAAACGAGATGGTGTAGAAATTAAATTAACCTCAAAAGAATTTGAAATATTTAAGTTGCTCGTAAAGAATCCTACAAGAGTATATACCAAAGCTCAACTGTATAATCTGATTTGGAAGGAAGAGTATTACGGAGAAGAAAATGTTATCAATGTTCACATACGTCGGTTGCGAGAAAAAATTGAAGAGAATCCATCTAAACCAAGATATATCATTACATTGTGGGGAATTGGGTATAAGTTAGGAGAGCAGTTATGATTAGTGCTCTCTTAATTATATGTGGATGTCTAAGTGTTGGATTGTACTTGGTAATTCGAAAAGAAGCACAATGTAAGAAGGATTTGATATATCTAAAAAATAAACTTTCTGAGGTTAATGGGAGTCAGACAGAAGAATATATCAAAATTGTTACGAACGATGAGATAACCCAACAACTATTGATTGAGATGAATGCTTTACTTGCTAATTATTATGCTAAAGAGGGAAAATACATAGAATTAGAGCTTTCAACAAAACAGATGATTTCGAATATTTCTCATGACTTAAAAACACCTTTAACTGTTATTCAGGGATATTTGGAAAAAGAATTATTGAAAACGCCAATGGAAAATGACAGCAAAAAAAATCTTGAACGGGTATATTCAAAAACTTTAGAATTAATTGCATTAATGAACCAATTTTTTGAGCTGGCTAAGTTGGAATCAGGAGATGTAGAAATTAGAAGAGAAAGAGTTGAAGTAACTGAGTTATGCAGAGAAATTATTGTGAGTTATTATTCGATGATTCAGGAGAAAGCTATGGATGTTGACTTGAAAATTCCTGATGGTCCAGTCTTTATTTTATCGAACAGAGAGATGTTAATGAGAATATTAACCAATCTAATAACGAATGCCTTAAGATATGGTGATGATGGCAAAGTCTTGGGAATCACTTTGAAAAATGATGGGGAAGAGGTAGCTATTTCTATTTGGGATAAAGGGAAAGGCATAGCAAAAGAGTATCAGCGTAGTGTATTTAATCGTTTGTTTACTCTAGAAGACTCAAGAAACAAAATGTATCAGGGGAGTGGACTGGGATTAAGCATTACAAAGCAGTTAGTTGAACAGCTCGATGGTGAAATTGACTTAAGAAGTACTCCAAATGAATTAACGGTTTTTACCGTACGTTTTAAACAGTTTAAGTTTTAGTGAGGTGTATGATGGACGCTATAAAAACTTATAATTTATCAGAAAAAAGTCCGCATCCAAAATTCTCCAATATTAATATGACAATTGAAAAAAATTGTGTATATGGTCTTATTGAATTAGATGATGAAGTCAAACATGAATTGTTGAAGACTTTTTTGCAACCTAGTGATTATTACAATGGAGATATAGAGGTGTTTGGAAAGCAAGTGACTGATGACAGAGATTATTTAAAAAGAATAGGGATTGTGACGGATCAACTATTTTTTTATGAACATTTAACAGTATATGAAAATTTAAAATTGCACTGTGAATATTCTGGATTTTATGACTATAAAGTGATTGATGACACCCTTATGCTAATGAATATTACGGAGGTGAAAAATGAATTAGTTAAAGATATCTCGCTGAAATATAAGAAAAAAGTTGCAGTGGCAAGAGCTATATTAACTAGTCCTGAATTGCTTATTTTAGATGATGCAATTGATGGAATTGATACTGAAAGTGTAAAAGATATCATTGATGTTTTAAGAGCGCTAAAAACATCGAGGCGGACAACTATTCTGTTGGCTTCCCATAACTTAAGTGAAGTAGAAAGTATAGCAGATAAAGTTGGAATTTTGTCAAAAGGACGTTTAGTTAAAGAAATGTCTATTGATCACATAAGGACAGCTAATAGTGGTTACTATGAAATTAGAACAATCGATATTAAGCAGGCTGCCGTTGTGCTAACCAAAGATTTAAATTTGAACAGTTTTAAGATTATCGAACCAGAAACTATTAAGATCTATGATCGAACAATACATCAAAACGAAATATTAAAGGCATTGATTGCTAAGGATGTGTCTATTGATGAATTTACTCTTCACTCCAAAACATTGGAAGATTATTATCTGAGTATTGTTGGAGGTGTGTAATGTGTTACAATTGATAAGATTCGAAATAAAGAAAGCTTCTTTATTTCGCATTATCAGTGTTTTGATGGTGGTTAACATTGCATTGATATGGATATTATATATGGCAATAGGAAACGTTAAAATAACATATAAATACTTATTTCAAATAATTGATAGCATGATGATTATTCTTTATTGTATTTTATCTAGCGTGTTGTATAGCAAATACGTTCTCGATGATATAATTGGGAACAAATTTTATTTTTATCAAAGGTATCCAATAAAGTTAAATCGTATTATATGGTCGAAATTGTTAATAGTGATATTTGGTGCTTTGATTTTAAGCATACTCTCATACATTTTTGTCGCGAGTGGTGTCATACTTTTAAAAGTAGTATTTATCAAAACAGTTTATGGATTTTCAAAAGGATGGTTTTATAACAAAATTATTCAAATAATTATATTATCATGTTGTTATAATTTGATAGGACTATTACCAGCTCTTATTTCAGCAATAACAAAGTCAAAGATAATGATGTTATCAATTTCTACAATTCTTGGTATTGCTCTGAATTCGATTGGTGAGAATGTATTTACAAGTTTGATTAATAGAACGATACTTTTGCTTGTATCTATGAGTATTATTCAATTAATAATCGTCGTTTATAAAATTGATAAGAATTTAATAGAATAACGAGTTCTGAATGTGTTGGTATGATGAACTTAAGGTAACCATCCAGGATGTGCTCTGTAGATCAAAGTATTTAAAAGTCTATGAACAGTACTTTTATTTAAACCTACTTTTTTTGATAACTCCACTAAGCCTACCTCACCAGTCCTTAAAGCTTCTAATATGTCAAATGCTCTATCTACTGATTGTACTACGTCTGGCCTCATATGATAAACCATCATTCAAGAAATGGAATTTAACACGGATTCAATTGAAAGTATAGGACAAAAGAATGCAATATGAAATAAGTTTTTAACAGAAATTTAGATTGTATACTAATTTGTAATCAAATAAGGAATAGGAATTTGAGATTTACACAGACATAGTAAGATCAATTATTTTTCAAAATGAATATTTGAAAACTAGTAATTAAAAGATAGGAAATTGGAAAAAATAAATAATATTTGTTATTATTGAAGTTATTTCTAGAAGAAAAATCTGACTAAAATAAGGGTATTTGATACCATATGAGTTTTTATTCAAAACTAAAGGAGCAATATCCATGAATAATGAAGTCGTTACCGATAAACAAGGAATATATTTAATAACTCTATTCATAGTAGGTGAAACATTTATACTTGCGAGGGCACTGGAAGCCAAACAGGATTTTTGGTTAGCGATTATTATAGCTATGGTTATGACTGTTCCTTTTATGCTAATGTTCATCAGATTACATAAACTTTTTCCCGGTAAAGACTTATTCGATATTAATGAAAGTGTTTTTGGAAAAGTTCTGGGAAAGATAATTAGTTTTCTTTTAATTTATTATGTTGCTAGTAACATGATTTCAGTTATGAGGGTTTTTACTGACTTTATTTCATTTGCATCCCTTCAAGGGACTCCATTAGCAATCCCATTTATTGGATTAGCATTTGTATGTATATGGGCCGTAAAGCAAGGTATCAAACTGATGGGAACATGGTGTGATTTTTTCTTGCCTGTAATTGTTGTCTTCCTATTTATAGGAATAGTTTTATTAATTCCTGAAATGAGGCCAAATAACCTTAGTCCATTTTTATTTTATGGAATGAAGCCAGTCATGATAGGCGCATTATCCACATTCTTTTTTCCACTGACAGAAACAATTGCGTTTGTTATGATATTTGCAAAGTTTAAAAATAAAAATTCAGCTAATAAAATATACCTTTATGGATTATTATTCGGTGGTAGTTTTATGTTAATCCTTGTAATTACTGAGGTACTGGTATTAGGAGTAAGTACCGCTGCAATTCTTTACTTTCCAGGATATGGAACATTTAGTAGACTAGATGTTGCTGGAGTTTTACATAGATTTGAGATAATTTCTGGAGCAACTTTCATATTAGGTGGTTTTTTAAAGGTGAGTGTGCTATTACTAGCCATTTGTAGGGGGATAGCCAAGATATTCAATTGTGAGGATTATAGATTCGTAGTAACTCCAACTGCTTTAGTTATTGCAAACGTTTCGTACTTCTTCTATGAAAGTACGATGTTTATGTTTCAATGGATTAGAGATGTATGGGGATATTTTGCATTCCCATTTCAATTTGTTATTCCTATTATTATATGGATTTCAGCAGAAATTAGGAATAGATTAGTAAGTCGTCAGGTAGATAGTTAGTGTATGCTGTAATCTATGGCGAGACTATGTTTCTATTTGAAGATATTGTCAATGTATATAATATATGATTTTCCAAGTAGAGGAAAAGAAATTCGTATTAAGAGAAGATAAGAAAAGAAAATCATCCTGTTATAATGGATGATTTTTTTTCTATATATAAATCAAGATATACTAGGAACACCCTCTAATTGATTAGAAATTAATTATTATCTTTATTGGATTTATTTAAATCAATTTCAACACCAGACCCTAAGGATACTTTCACCTGATTATTCAAGATTTTTTGAATAATAGCAATTGCTATTACTTCAAAACTCGTTAAATATTGCCCGATTTTTATTATATTCTCATTATTCTTAACTACTACTTCTTCGTCCTTTTCAACTATTAAGGTCCAATTGTTATATGGCATTTCAAAATACACTCCATATACTTGGTCACCTCTATAGTCTTCATATGGGATATCCCTTGAATAGTCTATGTTGAGTTTTATCCTTTCTAAATCAACCTTTTTCTTTCCAACAGCATCGGGATAGTATCTAGATTCCGTTATAAATGTTCCATCTTTGTCGACGATATAGGTTTTAACGGTCTTATCTATAAGTATTGAGTTTGCCATGATATCATTCAAATGGTCGAGTTTAACCCTTGCACATATAGAACCTACAACAGTCTTTTTATTCATTATAGGAACTGCTATTTCCATTACGGCATAATTCCTATAGAATAACACATCAGAAGTATCTACATTACCTTTGAAGGAATTTTTAATCCAAGTTTTTTGTGTGAAATCTTCAAATATATCTTGATGACCATAGATTATATTATGGTCCTTATCTAAGACATATATTTCTTTATATATGTCTTTATTGATCTTTATATAATCAATTAAGTTCTCCATCTGACATTGTTTAAGGGTTTTTACTGATTCAGAATAAGCTAAATAATTAAGATCGAATATTATGTCTTCTATCCATTCGTTTATTTGTCTATTATAATCGGTACCCATAGTGTTTAAGGAACTAAGTGTTAGTTCTACGCTTGATTGGTTATCTATAGTTAAAAATAAATAACTTGCAGCTATAGTTGGTATTATGGAAATAATCACCATAGCAATTATTTTAAAATATTTATTTTTAGTCTTATCCATTCTCCTCCCCCCTCCCGGTATAGTAATATGTCCACTTTTACAAATGTGTTACAACCCTTACAGGTATTTATTAAAGTTTTTGGACAATATAGTGAAATACAAAATCTTGGTTGGGGTAAAAATAAGTTCCTTGGTTGGAGACATTTTGAAAATTAGCTATTATAATAGAGATAGAATAAGTAAATAACAGGGGGAATAATATATGTTAAAGTATTTGGCCCAGGGGTTTATGTTGGGTATTGCATACGTGGCTCCAATAGGTATGCAGAACCTTTATGTAATAAATACAGCAATTAGCAAAGATAGATTAAGAGCATACCAAGTAGCTCTTATAACAAGCTTTTTTGATATATCCTTAGCATTGGCTTGCTTCTATGGTATGGGAATCTTAATGGATAAATCTCAAATATTGAAGTCAATAATATTGTTTATTGGAAGTTTAGCAGTTATATATATTGGTATAGGTCTTGTAAGGAGTAAACCTGAGGCCAATAAAGAAGTTGATGTTAATAAGACTCTTATGCAAGTGGTAGGAACATGTTTTGCGGTAACTTGGTTGAATCCACAGGCCCTGATAGATGGTTCTTTACTTCTTGGAGGATTTAAAGCATCTCTTCTACCAGAGGCATCGAAAATGTTTATTTTGGGTGTATGTATAGCTTCGGTATCATGGTTTACAGGTGTGACTACAGTTGTTTCTATTTTCAGGAATAACTTTGACAGTAAAATTATAAGAGGAATAAATATTGTTTGCGGGAGTATTGTAATTTACTATGGATTAAAGCTTGGGTACAGCTTCATAAAACTATTTGCTTAAAACAAGGGTGAGTATATGATAACTATAGACTGGATGCCAGATAAAAGTTCAGATATTCCAATTTATAAACAAATAATAGATTATGTAAAGGGAAAAATCTCGAATGGAGAATGGGAAGTGGGAGACAGGCTTCCAACCCAAAGAGAATTATCCCATAGTTTCAATGTGAATAGAAGTACAATAATACAGGCATTAGATGAACTAAAGTCTGAAGGTTTGATAGAGGGAAAGGGTAGTAAAGGAACCAGAATAGTAAATAATACTTGGTCAGTAATAACCTCTACTCCTCCTCCAAACTGGCAGGATTATATAGAAAGTGGCATACATAGACCAAATCTGCCGACTATACAGGCAATAAATAGCTTAGAGTTTAAGCCTAGTATGATTCGCTTAGGAACAGGTGAACTTTCACCGGATATTTTCCCGAAGGAAATGATGAAAAAAGTAATGAACAGGGTGTCTGGCAAAATGAACTCATTAGGATATGAACAGCCTAAGGGTTCACCATACCTTAGAAAAGTATTGAGTGAATATCTAAAAAAATATAATATAAATGTTTCTCCAGAATCAATACTGATAGTGTCCGGTTCATTACAGGCACTACAGCTAATCTCAATGGGAATTTTACATCATGGATCAATGGTGCTTACTGAAAAGCCTTCGTATTTAAAATCCCTTCATATATTTCAGTCGGCAGGTATGAATCTTAAGGGAATTAATATGGATGGTCATGGAATTATAGCTAGTGAAATTCAAAAAAATAAAAGTAATAATAAAACAACGTTGCTATATACTATTCCAACATTTCATAATCCTACTGGGATAGTGATGCCCGAGAGAAGGCGTAGACAAATATTAGAGATATGTGAGGAAGAAAGACTGCCGATTATTGAGGATGATGCATATAGAGAGCTTTGGATTGATGATGAGCCTCCAATGCCTATTAAGTCAAAGGACAACAGTGGAATTGTGCTATATTTAGGAAGCATTTCAAAAACCTTGGCAGCAGGTCTAAGAATAGGATGGCTAGTTGGACCACAGCCCGTGATTGACAGATTGGGAGATATTAAAATGCAGACAGATTATGGCGCAAGTTCTCTTTCGCAATTAACCTTGGCCGAATGGATATCAAGCGGGTTATACGATGAATACTTGTTAAGGCTAAGAAACGAAATAAAGCTTCGTAGAGAGATAGCCCTAAGGACACTAGAAGAGAATTTTTCTGATATAGCATCTTGGGATAGACCTAGAGGAGGTTTCTATATTTGGACTAAATTAACAAAGAAAATTTCTATGAATAGATTGTTTTCAATGGCGTTAAAGGAAAAACTATTAATTAATCCTGGTAATATATACGATTTTGCACACAATCAGAATCTTAGAATATCCTATTCATATGCTTCATTAGATGATTTGGAAAGTGGATTGAAAAGACTTTCTGAAGTAATAAGGGAGTGCTATAGGGATAATTGATTAGACTTATTATGATCCATATTTGAAAAACTTAATTAAGTGAGCAAATTGCATAATTACCATCTAAAAAAACTTTCTACTATATATAGTCTTAAATTCCCTAGAGCAATACCACATTTATTATGCAATTCTGCCAAGTTAGAATTATGTAATTTCTTCAAGTATATACATACCCCTGTATATAGAAACTGACCCTAGATGAATAATAAAATTTCATCTAGGGTCAGTTATTTTATTGGACTTTAATAAATAAAACTCAAATTATCCTATAATTGTTAATTAAAACGAGGAAATAAAGGTAGAGACATAAAAAAAGCACATATGTCAAAGGTTAATTATAATTGCAAGAATATTAATTAGTTGCAAAAACAACTAAATTATTGTATAATAAATTAGTTGCTTTTGCAACTAAATGAAAATTCCTATGAACTTATATAAACTTGGAGGTGGATTTATTGCATATTAAAAAGCATACAGTTGGAAAGAATCTTTTTACCGTCCAAAGATATTTTAAAATATTTTTAAATTATAGATTAAAAAACCATGGGCTGAATAGTGCGCAGTTTATGGTATTGCTTAGATTAATGAGGCAGGATGGACAGAGCCAGGAAGCAATCAATGAAGGGTTGAAATTTGATAAGGGTTTTCTTGCAAGGGTTGCAAAATCCCTTGAAAAAGAGGGATATATTATTAGAAAAGTCAATCAAGAGGATAGGCGTGCCTATGAATTATACTTAACTGAGAGGGCAAAAGCTCTGAAACCAATGATATTTGAAACCTTAAAAGAGTGGGATGATACTATTTTAGAGGGATTAAATGAAAAGGAAATAGAAATAATGGAGAATGCTTTAGATGGTATGTTAGAACGAGTAGTAAAAAAGTGTAAAGAGGTGAAGGAGGAGGGGGAGAATGAAAAAACTTAAGGATAATAAAATGGGAACAATGCCCATTCCAAGGCTGATGCTAACAATGTCATTGCCAGCAATATTGTCTATGATGGTACAGGCAATGTACAATGTTGTAGATAGTATCTTCGTATCAAAAATCGGAGAAGAAGCTTTAACCGCTGTTTCATTGGCCTTTCCTATTCAGCTAATTATCATAGCATGCTTTTTAGGAATAGGAACTGGTGTCAATTCTCTTATTTCAAGAAAAATAGGAGAAAATGACTTAGAATCAGCAACAAATGCAGCTGAGCATGGCTTTATGCTAAGTGGAATTTTGTACCTTGCTATTGTGACTATAGGAATATTTCTTGCTAATAATTTCTTTAATATGTTTACAGAGGATGCAATAATTCTTAGTTATGGTGCCGATTATATCAGAATTATTATGTTTTTCTCCTTTGGTAGAATGTTTGCTCAAGCTGGTATGAGTACGTTACAGGGTACGGGAGAAATGGTGAAGCCTATGATAGCTCAGTTGATTGGAGCTATAGGAAATATTATTTTAGATCCAATATTAATCTTTGGATGGTTAGGGTTCCCGGCAATGGGAGTTAGAGGGGCTGCTATTGCTACAGTAGCTGCTCAAATTATTTCAATGATTTACATCATGGTGGTATTGTTTAAAAAAGATAACTACATTAAGATTAATCTAAAAAGGTTTAAATATAGTAATTCTATTACAAAACAGATAATGATTGTAGGATTACCCGTTGCTATTATGCAAGGATTGGGATCAATTATGTTAACAGGTCTTAACCTAGTGTTAGCGAGCTTCAATGAAACAGCTGTTGCTGTGATGGGTGTTTACTTCAAGCTTCAATCCTTTGTCTTTATGCCTGTATTCGGACTTTCACAGGGAACCATGCCGATCATAGGCTACAACTTTGGTGCTCGAAACAAAGAAAGGTTAATGAGTGCTTTGAAGATTGGTATAGTTACTGCAGTTATCCTTACTACAATGGGACTGGTAGTATTTCAATTATTCCCAGTACAGCTTCTTTCGCTATTCAATAGTACCTATGAGATGACAGAAATTGGAGTAGTAGCATTTAGAATCATCAGTCTATGTTTCCCACTGGCAGCTATATCAATTATGCTAAGCGTATCATTCCAAGGAATGGGCGATGCATATATAAGTTTAATTGTATCATTCATTAGACAAATTATAGTCCTATTACCTGCAGCTTATATATTAGGTAGGGTTGCAGGGCTCAATGCAGTGTGGTATGGATTCTTGATTTCAGAGGTTGTTGCCCTGCTAGGGGTGTTGTATTTCTTTAGAAAGGCATATAGAACAAAGCTATCGGTGTGGGAGAAAACCGCACAGCAAGTTGTATAGATAAGTATAGAAGAACTTATAAATTATGAGTTCTTCTTTTTTATATCACATAGAAAATTAGCTGTAGATAAGATTAGAATTTTCGTTATGCTTCTAAACAAAGTCTGCTTTGGGAATCTTTATAAAAGTTTTTGCCATAAGAGATTTTAATGGGTATAAGCGTATCGGAAAGAGGAGGGAAATAGAGAAAAATGTCGAAAACATACATGTAATAATATCATATGCCAAAAATAAAATCATCTTTTGAAGGAGGCTAATTATGTCTATTAAGGCTAAGTTTTTTGGAGGCATAGGTGTAAGTTTTCTAATTATGTTTATGGTATTTTCTATGTTTATTGTAAGAAAAACTGATAATCTAATTAAAGAAAAAGAAGAAGAATATAACCACCTATTAAGCAAATCAATTAAAGAAGGTATAGATGATCAGATTGAAGGAACAAAGACGGCCATATTGAGCGTAGCTAAAAATAGTGAGGTTGAAAAAGCCTTTGCAGAAAGGGATAGGGAAAAGCTTCTCAGCATGCTACTGCCATCTTATAAAGATATTAAAGATAGTGTTTCTCAATTTCAATTTCATTTACCGGACTCCACTTCTTTTTTAAGATTACATAAGCCAGAAAAATATGGTGACAGTTTAAAGGCATTTAGATTTACTGTTAATGAAGCTAATAAGCAAAAGAAAATTGTTTCAGGTATAGAAGAGGGAAAGGCCGGATATGGTTTAAGAGTTGTTGTTCCTATAGATTATAATAATAAACATATTGGAACAGTTGAATATGGAAGAAACTTTGGAGAGGAGTTTTTGAATTCTCTTAAAGAGAAGTTTGATGGAGAATACTTTATATATGGTTTTAAAGATGGAGACAGTGTTTCATGGGAAGAGAATAATAAATACATTGCCGCTACAAGCGAAAGTGATATATGGGAAATTAATGAGAATACCATTGAAGAATTAAAAAATGGCAATGAGATTTTTGTGAAATCTTCCGATGAAAAATTCGAGATTATAATGATTCCTTTTAAAGATTTTAGTGGAAAGATTAAAGGATTTATAAAAGTTATTCAAAATAGAGAAAAGGTTTTAAAAGAAGCAAGTCTTATGAAAAAACAAATGTACATTTATTCTATAATTGCTGCATTAATCATCTCTTTAATAGTTTTAGGATTAGCGACTTATTTATTAAAAGGAATCAATAAACTGCTTGAAAAAACAGAGATAGTTGCATCAGGTAACCTAACAGAGAATGTGAAAATTAGATCAAAAGATGAAATAGGTCAATTGGCTAATGGTTTTAATAAGATGACTGAGAATCTAAGAAAACTTATTAGGGATGTTGAAGGGACTGTTAATAGAGTAAATGATTCAACAAAATCAATTGTTGAAATAACTGGTGAAATTGGAGTAGTAAGTAATGAAGT
Organism: Wukongibacter baidiensis; assembly: GCF_050888315.1. Lineage (NCBI taxonomy): Bacteria > Bacillati > Bacillota > Clostridia > Peptostreptococcales > Caminicellaceae > Wukongibacter > Wukongibacter baidiensis. The sequence goes on along the minus strand of NZ_CP138202.1, from coordinate 2,631,988 downwards.
TTCTTCAACTATTCAAGAGATAGCAGCTGGAGCAACAAATCAAGCAGCTGAAGCTGGAGACAGCTTGAGTAAGACTAATGAGTTAGCTGAAAAGATACATATAATTATGAAGCATTCTGAGAATACCATTGACATTACTACAAAAATGCAAGAAAAGACTGGATCAGGCATCCAGGCTATTGGATGGCTTAAAAATAGATTTAAGGAAAATACAGAGGCTACTAAAAGCGTTGATTTAGGAATACAAGAACTAACTGAGAAGTCTAAGACAATAGGAACTATTGTAGACACAATAAATTCCATAGCAGAGCAGACTAATCTGTTAGCTTTAAATGCTGCTATTGAGGCTGCAAGAGCAGGAGAGCATGGAAAGGGATTTGCGGTTGTTGCTGAAGAGGTAAGAAAATTAGCAGAACAAAGTGGTGATGCAACTGATGAAATACAAAAAATAATTAATGAAATTACAAATGTTATAGACGGTACACAAAATTCAATGGATGTTGCTAATGAAATAGTTCAGGAAGCTAATATTTCTTTGACAAATACAGAAAGATCACTGAATGAAATTAATGATGTTGTAGATAAGGTTGTTAACGATATAACTTCGACGAATGGACTTTTAAAAGATGTAAATGACACTAAAGATAAGGTGTTAAAATCTATAGAAAGCATTTCAGCAATAACAGAGGAATCTGCTGCTGCAACACAGCAGATAAGTGCTTCCACAGAGGAGCAAACAGCTTCTATAGAAGAGATACTAGCCTCAATGGAAGAACTAAACAATATGGTAAAGGAGTTACATGATTCAATTAAGGTATTTGAAATATAGATAGAAGCTAAGATAAATTGTGGATTCGAGAAATTTCCAGCTTATCGTTAGTGAATCCCATATATAAAAACAAACTCCAGATAAATAATTCATTTATCTGGAGTTTGTTTTTTGGGTGGAAATTATTTATATCTTTCAATTAGCATAGAAAAATAGTTGGTAAAACAATTAAATATAGAAAGCTTATAGATTTATATAAGTTGGAGGTGACTTTATTGCATATTAGAAATCATTAAGGATTTTATCGGTAAGTTTTATGTTTATATGACTATATCTTTTCCTAAAGACACTTATCAAATCCTCATCGGTGAGTTCTCTATATTTTTTCTTGTGAACTATTATATCGCTAGAGAACTTTTTATGAGGCTCTTTGTTTTGTCTTAGGATGACCTAGTGATTAGATTGGTATAAGCTAAAATATAGTTTTCAAAATACTGCCAGTCAACGAATTACAGAGAATTTGGAATAATAACAAAATTACATCATGAATTTTGGGAAAATTTCGACAAACGATATATTATCATTTATATTATAAACCGGGATAAACTTGGTGAAATCAAAAAAATATGTAAGGAGATGGAGAGATGGGATCAAATAGAAGAGTGGCAAAGACACTAATTAGCAATGTCTTTTCTATAAAAAAAGATGAACTTATAACGATTACATTTGATAAAGGTTCCAATAGAGAAGTAATAACTGTCATGCTAGAAGAGGCTAAAAAGGTTGGTGCTAAAGGTATGGCTATAGAAATACCTGAGCCTGAGGCTCCATGTAGTGGTGTTAACGACTATGTTCCTGAGGTTGTTAGAGAGATTCTTAAAACTACCGATTGCTGGTTTGATGCTGGTAGCAAGGTATGGATTTATTCACTTCCCTTTGAAAATGCCTTTGCCGATAATGAGAAGCTAAGGTATATGGTTGTGGGAGGAATTGATACAGAGGCACTTTCTACTCTTTTTGAAAATATAGACTTTTCTACTATGAAGAAGTTTACTTCTAGAATAATTGAGATGATACAGGGCGCTAAAACTATGAGGTTTAAAAGCGAAAAAGGTAGTGATATTACCATAAAGATTAATCATAATCATGTGGTTGCTGCTGATAATGGTGATGCTTCGCTTCCAGGTTTTTATACTCCACCTGCACTAGTTAATGTAGTGCCTGATTTTACTAGTGCTAATGGCAAAATTGTTAGTGATGCCATTATGATAAATGATGAATGGAGAATTGTAGATAGACCCTTTGAGATTAATGTAGATGATGGAAAAATAGTATCTATGAATGGTAGTCCTAGAGACGTTAGTGAACTTGAAAAGTGGCTAGAAGATAATGGTGATGAAAACTCCTATAGAGTTGGTCATATGAGTATGGGACTTTCACCTAACATTTTAGAACTTAAGGGAAGCATTTTTTATGATGAGAGAGTTTTTGGTAGTATGAACTGGGGTTTTGGTCATGTAAGTCCTGTGGATGCACCACCTGTTGGCCAAGAAAGTAAGACTCACTTTGATGCAGTAACTGAAAAAGCTTCTATATGGATCGATGAGATTCAGATTATGGAGAGTGGAAAGTTTATTTTTTCTGAACTTGCTGATTATAGCAAAATATTATTAGACTAGGAGAATATGTGATGGATATTAATAAACTTATTGAATCTTATGAAGACACAATGGTAGAAAAGCTCTGTGAAATTGTTAGTATTCCAAGTGTTGAGGGAACTCCGCAAAAAGATATGCCCTTTGGCAAAGAGGTGGATAGAGCATTAAAATATACCCTGAAGCTAAGTGAAGAAATAGGACTTACCCCTCTCAATGTTGACAACTATGCAGGACATGCCGATTATGGCGATGGAGATGAGATCCTTGGAGTAATACTCCATCTCGATGTAGTTCCTGCGGGCAATGACTGGACTGTGAAGCCATTTGAACCAAAACTCGTTGATGGAAAAATTTATGGTAGAGGAACTACAGACAATAAAGGACCTCTTATATCAGTTTTATATGCTATCAAGGGGATTATCGACAGTGGTATTGTGCCAAAGAAAAAAATAAGAGTTATCTATGGGACAAATGAGGAAACCAGATGGGAAGGAATCAATTATTACCTTGAAAGGTTTGATTCACCGGATTTCACTATAGTACCTGATGCTGTCTTTCCTATGATTTATGCAGAAAAGGGAATAGCTGATATAGTTTATAAAACTCGGATTTCCAATAACTTACTAGAGGTGAAAGAATTTACTGGGGGAAACGCCCTTAACTCAGTTCCCGATTTTGCTAGGATAAAAATTACATCTAAAGAAAAAGTTATCTTGGACTTGAAGAAAAAACTTGATGACTTTCCTACTCCTAAGAAATTTTCTTTAAGCTTGATAGCAGAAAAATCTACTATAGAAATTTCAGTTAAAGGCGTTCCTGCCCATGGTTCAGTGCCAGAAGATGGAGCAAATGCAATATCTTTTTTAGCTAATGTTCTTACAGGTGTTTTACCAAGTGAAACCAATCTTTACAAAGTAGTAAGCTTTATAGATAGCTATATGCCCTTTGATGATTATAATGGCAACAAGTTAGGAATTTACTTTGAGGATGAGCCTAGCGGTAAATTAACTTGTAACTTAGGAACATTAAAGATGGAGGGGGATAACATAGAAATGGCTATTAATATCCGTTACCCTGTCACCATGGACTATGATATGATGCTATCAAATTTAAAGCTGTTGTGTATAGAAAATGATATAGAGCTTTCAGAGTATGATCATCTAAAGCCCATATACCAGCCCCTTGATAGTCCTACTGCGAAGACTCTTCTTAATGCCTATGAAGAAATTACGGGGGATAAGGAAAGTAAGCCTATTTCAATAGGTGCAGGAACCTATGCAAGAGCAATGAAAAATGCAATTGCCTATGGTGGACAGATGCAAAGTGATGAGGTTGTTCCCCATCAAAATGATGAATATATAACCAGTGAAAGCTTGGTAATGATGGCAAAAGTATATGCAAAGGCAATCTATGATTTAGCATGTAAATAAAATATGAGAGGATTGTGATGTATTCCAATCCTCTAAATTAAAAATGGAGGGGAAAGTATGTTGGATAAAACGCAAAAAAACAGAAGGCTTCCAGTAACAGTGAAACTTGGATATGGTTCTACAGGGTTTGCAGCAATTATGACATTATCGATTTTTATTATGTATGGAATGTTTTTCTTAACAGATGCTGTAGGTCTTGATCCGGCATTTGCAGGCATTATTTTATCTATAGGTACATTGTGGGATGCAATCACTGACCCGCTAGTTGGTAGTCTTTCTGATAGCAGGGATCCTAAAAAAGGTAGAAGGCGTCCATTTATGAAGTGGGTTGCTATTCCCTTTGGACTCGTAGCATGGCTTTTATTTACTAACCCAGGTTTTAGTCCTTTTGCCACTAAAGTATACTTCGTTTTAATAGCCGTAGCCTTTTACACAGTACAGACTATATTAGATGTACCTTACACAGCATTAGGTGCAGAAATGACCCTTGACTATGATGAACGTAGTAGTCTTAATGGTAACAGAAACTTCTTTGCAACAGTATCAGGTGTTATAAGTGCCTTTACTATGACTTTTGTATTCTTTTTTTCAGATATATTTGGTAGTACGAGTGCTGGTTGGTCGGCGACCGCTGGGCTGTATGCTATTATAGCAACTATTACAATTTTCATTGGTTATAAAGCTACCGAAGGTTATGAATTGAAAGATATCACTATTGAAAAAAGGCCCAATGGTCTTGAATTCTTAAAGGATGTCATGAAGAACAAAGTATTTTTATATACTGCTGGACTTTTTGCATTCTCTCTAATTTCCTTAACAGTACAAAATTCAGCAATGATCTACTACTTGATTTATTATTTAGGATTTTCAGAAGTGCAGATAAGTACATCTCTTCTTATTGCTTGGATTCCTGGATTACTATGGGTTCCGATTATCAATAAGATGAGCCAAAAATGGTCGAAGAAAGCTGCTTGGATTGCATGCATGGGTATATGGGCAGTAGGAATACTGATATTCCCTACATTTATTTTAAAACCCGACTCTAGTTTCTTTTTAGTAGGTATTATGCAGCTATGTTCAGGAGTAGGACTTGTTTCTCAGTACCAGATCGTCTGGTCTATGATTCCTGATATTATTGAGGTTGATGAATTTAAGACAGGCCTAAGAAGAGAAGGAAGCTACTATGGAATTATTGCCTTTATACAAAAGGCTTTAACAGCTCTTACTATGTTAGCATCGGGTACAATTCTTAATATGATTGGATATGTTCCTAATGCAGAGCAGACTGTAGAAACACTTAATGGTATGAAAATACTCATTGGTGTTGGGGGATCTGTTTTTCTAGTACTTAGTATTATTGTGGCATACCTTAACCCTATAACAAGAGAGAGACATGCCGCCCTTACTGAGGCCATAGAGCTTAAAAAAGCTGGTAAAGAGTACTCTACACAAGGATTTAAAGAACTATTATAAATTATAAAGGAATGGGAAAAATGAAGTTAAAAGTTATAATACCTATATCTGGTTTGCCAGAGGAAGGACTAATTTCTAGTGAAGATTACTTAAAAAAATGGGTATCAAAGGATACTGAAATAAGTTGTACCTCCTTAAAAGAGGGACCTACATCATTGGAATCTGATATTGATACGGCCCTTGCCATCCCCTTTATAGCAGAGGCGGTGGTAGAAGCTGAAGGAGAGGGTTTTGATGGGGTTTTAGTATCCTGTTTTGATGATCCAGGTATAAGAGCCATAAGGGAATTAGTTAATATTCCTGTGATTGGAGCCTTTGATTCAAGTATGAGTGTTTGTGTTCATTTACTTGATAACGTTACTATTATTTCGCCATCTAAGGTATGCATTCCCTCGACACAACATAAGGTAAATGCTAGTATATACAGAGATTTTGTAAAAAATATAAGAAGTATCGACACAGCAATAGAAGACATTATTTCAGGAAATGCTTTGGAAAAATTATATAATGAGGTTATAGAAGCTGCTAAAATGGATGGTATCGAAGGGATAATTCTTGGATGTACTGGTTTCTATGATTTACTAGAGCCTCTTGAGGCCAAGCTTGAAGAAAATAGTATTGATACAATTGCTATTGAACCTAGTAAAGTTGCTATCTTAGAACTAGAGCAATTGGTTAGGTTGGGAATACGACATAGTAAAAACACTTATCCCTACAGGAAATATGAGGAAGTCATGAAGAATATGTAGATGAAAAGTCATTATACAATCTGAATCATGGTATAATAAATAATTATACAATGCCATGATAAGGAATGAGGGGACTAAGATATGTCTGTTCTGATTAGAGATTTACTTAACTTTAAAGAATTTGAAACAGCTAAAGTTATAGCTGGAGAAAATGGACTTCTAAACGAGGTCTTAAGAGTTAATTTTCTTGAACTTACCCTACAAGAATTTAAGGAAAGCCTATGTCTTGATGTGGAGAAGTTTGTAAGTGTTGGTGATTTTTATCTAACCAGTTCCCACTTTTTTGACAAAGAAGATGTTAATTTTTATGAGGAATTTTCCTACCTTATTAAACAAAGAAGCAGTGGTATTTGTATTGTGGGCTATAGAGATGGACTGATAGATGATAGTATTTTTAAACTGGTAAATGAAAATGGTTACCCTATCATTTCACTTGATTATAGAACCGCATATTCTAACATTATAGATGCCGTTATGAATGCAATAATAAGGGATAAGCTTGATAAACGTATAGATGATATTCTTTATAGAATTATGAATTCAGGTTGTGACCACAGACAAATTGTAGAGTATCTTGAGGAAATTAATCCTAACCTAAAAGACAATTACGTAACTCTATTTATTGGTGTTCCAAATGACAATCTTACCAATATGATTAGGAATAGAATTTGGACAGAGAATAGGGAGGTTCTTGTTCATAAATTGAATAAAGGTACCCTTGTGACGATTACAACTATGGAAAATGACTATAAAATTCTAGCTAAGGAAATAGAAAAATTAAAGACACTCATAATTGGTCATTTTAGTGGTGTTCACATAGGAATAAGTGATTACTATGAAGACCTAAAGTATTTTAAAGAGAGTGTTAATGAGGCGGTCTTTGCCTATAAAATAGCTAGAAAAAGCAATGTACTTACTATGGGCCACAGGGAACTTGGAATAGAAAGATGGCTTAATAAGCTGAAAAAAGATAAGGATCTATTAAGCTATGTAAATGATGTTTTAAAGCCCATAACCGATTACGAAAAGGATAACAATATTGAGCTTATGAAGATTGTTAGAGCCTTTGTAGAGTATGAAGGCAATTATAAAAGCATTTCAAAGGAACTATACCTTCATGAAAACACCGTAAGATATAGAATGGATAAAATCAAAGATATTTTAAATGTTGGTAGTGATAAAGTAACTCTATACACCAAACTAAATATAATGGTAAAACTAAGTGATATACTCGATCTTGGTTAAAATGAGCCATATTAAGCTTGTAATGCTTAATATGGCTTTAAATATATAGGTAGAAAGAAAATGGAACTTAATATTCTAAATATTATTGACAATTCAAATTAGAGGTGATAGAATTCTAATAAATGATAATAAAATTATTACTGTGATAATAATTTTATTACATAACATGAAATTCAATACAACCCTTAGAGGGGTTGATGATTAAAATAAGGGGGAGAAGAAATGAAAAAGTATGTTGCAGAACCATTTAAGATTAAAATGGTTGAACCAATTAAAGTTACAACTGAAGAAGAGAGAATCGAGGCTCTTAAAGAAGCAAATTACAATCTATTTGCACTAAAATCAGATGATGTTTATATTGATTTCATGACAGATAGTGGTACTGGTGCTATGAGCGATGATCAATGGGCAGCTATGATGAAGGGTGATGAATCGTACGCAGGTGCAAGGGGATACTTTAAAGTTCTTAATGCAGTAAAGGAAATATTCGCATATGAGTATGCGCAGCCAGTTCATCAAGGGCGTGCCGCAGAGCAAGTATTAATACCTCTATTTGTTAAGAAGGACCAATATGTAATATCAAATATGCATTTTGATACAACTAGAGCCCATGTTGAATTAGCTGGAGCAAAGCCTATAGATTTAGTTTGCGAACAAGCATTAGATACAGAGTCATTCTATCCATTCAAAGGAAATATGGATGTAGAGAAAATGGAAGACTTTATTAAAGAAGTTGGTGCTGAAAACGTTGGAGTAATTATTATGACTATTACTAATAACAGCGCAGGAGGCCAACCGGTATCAGTACAAAATGTTAAAGAGACGAGAGCAGTTGCAGATAAATATGGGATCAAAATGATAATTGACTCAGCAAGATACGCTGAAAATGCATACTTCATTAAGACCAGAGAAGAAGGGTATCAGGATAAGTCAATCATTGAGATCGTACAGGAAGTATATAGCTATGGTGATGCATTTACAATGAGTGCGAAAAAAGATGCCATAGTAAATATGGGTGGTTTAATTGGTATCAAGGATGACGAAGAATTATACAACGCTGTAAAGGGTCTAACGGTACCATATGAAGGCTTTGTAACATATGGAGGTCTTGCTGGAAGAGATTTAGAGGCTTTAGCAGTTGGACTAAAAGAAGGTATAGACTTTAACTTCTTAAAATATAGAATTGGTCAGGTAGAGTATCTAGGCGATAGGTTAAAGGAAGCGGGAATACCATTCCAATACCCAGTGGGAGGACATGCGGTATTCCTTGATGCAAAGGCATTACTTCCACATATTCCATATCATCAATTCCCAGGACACACCTTAGCATGTGAACTTTATAAAGAGGCAGGTATTAGATCCTGTGATATTGGATCGTATCTTTTAGGTGTTGATCCAGAAACTGGTGAACAACTAGAAGCACAAATGGAATTTACTAGACTTGCTATACCTCGTAGAGTATATACTCAAGCACATTTTGATGTTGTTGTTGAGGCTTTAAAGGCAATTAAAGAACGTGCATCAGAGATTAAAGGATACGAGATAACATGGCAGCCAAAGGTTTTAAGACACTTTACATCAAAGCTAAGACCTATAGAGTAAATATATAGAGTTAAAATCTCCGCTTCTTTAAGAATTCTTGAATAGAATTTGCATTGATGATATAATGACACCAGCATGGATATAATAGGCTTTTTACGAAGCCTTTGAAAAAACCACATTAGAGAGAAAATTAAGATCAGAAATAATTGAGCTTTTGCTACTATTAAAATATCCCATAAGAGGTGTCAATACATGAACAAAAAACAAGAGAAAGAAGCGATCTTAAACTCCTATTTAAAGCTAGTAGAATTTTTAGCTAAACTTTATGGTCCCACATGTGAAATAGTACTGCATGCTGTTGAGGATGATAAAGCATCTATTGTAGCTATTGAGAATAGAGATATTGATAATAGACAAGTTGGCGAAGATATAGATGAAGTAGGAAGTAAAATAAAGGAACTTTATAAGAATAAAAACTTTATTGTTAATAACTTTGAAAGAACAGCTAATGGAAAAGAAATGAAATCAAATACTTTCTTTATAAAGGATTCTTCTGATGAATTAATTGGAATACTATGTATAAACTTTGATATGACAATGCCAATAGCAGCTAGAAAATATCTTGAGCAAATAACCTCTGGGTTTAATACTTTACAGAATGATAGTGATAAAAGAGGAAATGAAACTGCGCAGTCAATAAAAGAATTTACGTTAAAAATAATTAACGATGTAATTGAAAGCAGAGGTATTCCTGTAGATAGAATGACACCTGAAGAAAGAGTCGATATCTTAAAAATACTTAAGGAAAAGGGTGTTTTTCGAATTAAAGGAGCTGTTAGAGAGGTTGCTAAGCATCTTATGACTTCTGAAGCAAGTATATATAGATATTTAAAGGAATTGGAAGAATAGAAGTTAAATTTATTGGGTTTAATTAGTACAATGAACTGGCAAGTATTATATTGTTAATGCTTGCCAGTAATTGTATTCGGGAGGTATTACATATGGAAAAAAGTAAGAAAGTATATGAAGTTTTAGATAAGTTAAATATCCAGTATAAATTACATAGTCATCCTGCAGTATATACATCTGATGAAGCGGAAAAATATGTGGATGACTCTATGGAAGGTGCTAGATGTAAAAATCTATTTTTAAGAAATCACAAAGGAGATAAACACTTTATAGTTATCATTGACCACTCAAAAATGGTAGACTTAAAGGCTCTTGCCAAAGATTTAGAAGAAAATAGAATTGGCTTTGCATCGGAAAAAAGACTTAATAAATACCTTGGACTGCTTCCTGGTTCAGTATCTCCCTTTGGCCTTATAAACGATGAGAATAAAGAAGTTATTGTTGTAATAGATGAAGATTTAAGAAATGAAGAAAAAATTAACTTCCATCCAAATATCAATACTGAGACATTAACAGTGTTGTTTAAAGATTTCGAGAGATTTCTTGATTGGGTTGGAAACACAAGAGTTTATCTAAAAATTTAGCAATTATATAGAGGGAAAAAGGAGTTCAGTGTTGAACTTCTTTTTTTATATGAAAAAGTTACTATTGAGAATATTTATGAAAAATATTGCTACAGCATACCGTTCATATTATTTTAGATATGCTAGTAAAATATATAATAGACAAGATTAATATCTATAGGGATGAGGTGATATAGCGTTGAATATTATGTTTGATAAAGGTTTTCTATGGGGCTCGGCATCGGCGGCATATCAGGTTGAAGGAGCCTATAATCAAGATGGGAAAGGAAAATCCGTTTGGGATGTGTGGAGTCATCTGGAGGGTAAGACATATAACGGGACAAACGGTGATATCGCAGCAGATCATTATAATAGATATATTGAAGATATTGACTTAATGGAGAAACAAGGTCTTAAAGCCTATAGATTTTCCATAGCCTGGACGAGACTACTACCTGATGGTAAAGGCAGAGTCAATGAAAAGGGGATTGAGTTTTATAATAACTTGATCAATGAATTAACAAAGAGAAACATTGAGCCCATTGTGACTCTATATCATTGGGACTTGCCACAAAGATTGCAAGAGGAATATGGTGGTTGGGAAAGTGAAGAGGTTGTAGAGGATTTTCTTCAGTATGCAAAGCTTTGCTTCAAATCATATGGAGATAGGGTAAAGTACTGGATAGTAATGAATGAACCTAATATATTTACATCACTTGGATATCAATTAGCTCTTCATCCTCCTGGAAAAATGCATGAGAAATCATATCTAAAGGCATATCATAATACGGCATTAGCCCATGGCAAAACAGTACTTGCCTTTAAAGAAATGGGCTTAAAGGGGCATATAGGATCAAGTATAGCTTTTTCTCCTGCATATCCAGCAAGTAATGATTTAAAAGATGTAGAAGCTTTGGAGAGTTACTATCAGATTGAGCCTTGGTGGTTTACTGACATCTACTATAAAGGAGAATATCCTGAGAAAGGTATTGAGTACTATAGATCAAAGGGAACTTTACCGTATATCAGAGAAGAAGATTTGCAGATGTTAAAAGAAGCAGCTAAACAAGTAGATTTTATTGGTATAAATTATTATAAGACAGCAATGATTGCCTATAATCCTATGGATGGAGTTGGATTTCAAGGTATGAATACTGATGGGAAAAAAGATAGTCAAAAAGAAAACGGTATTCCGGGCCTCTATAAGAGTGTAAAGAATAAAAACGTTGAATACACCGATTGGGATTGGGCGATTGACCCTGATGGACTTAGATATGGTCTTGTAGAATTAACAGATAGATATGGACTTCCAATACTAATTTCTGAAAATGGACTTGGAGCATTTGATACATTGAATGACAAAGGAGAAATAGAAGATGATTATAGAATAGATTACCTAACGGATCATATTATTGCCTGTAAAAAAGCAATTGATCAAGGAGTTGACCTAATAGGCTATTGTACGTGGTCATTTACTGATCTACTTAGCTGGCTAAATGGCTATAGAAAAAGGTATGGATTTGTGTATATAGATTTTGAGAACAGTGAACTTACTAGAAGACCTAAAAAGTCCTATTATTGGTATAAGAAAGTAATTGAAACGAATGGTGATTCCATTTCTGAGAGGAAGTTTTAGGATGAATTATTTATGTGTTGATATTGGTGGTACGAATATAAAATATGGTGTTCTAAATCATAATGGTGATATAGTCATGAAAAATGTTTCGGAAACACCAAAAGAAAACTATAACAGTCTTGTTGAATCTATTATAGCTATTTATGAAGACACAGAGAAGAAGGGATATAGGAACATTAAAGGCATTGCCCTTGCGGTACCTGCAGTAATCGATAATATCACGGGAATGATAGTGAGTCCAGGATCATTAGAATTTATTGAAGGAAAAAACATAAAAAAATCACTGGAGGATAGGCTAAATATACCAGTAGAAGCTGAGAATGACGGGAATTGCGCTGCCTTGGCTGAGGTTTGGAGGGGAGCAGCTAAGGAAAACAATGATGTTGCTCTTGTTGTTTTAGGGACTGGAATCGGAGGAGCTGTTATCAAGAATCGAGAAATTCATAGGGGAGCAAATCTTCATTCCGGCGAGTTCGGCTATGCAATACATCAATTTAACTATGAGAGCAAAAATTTTAATATATGGAGTCATACAGCTTCTACAGATGCTCTAGTAAAAAATGTAGCAAGAAGAATGGGTGTTAAAGAAGATGAATTAAATGGTTTTGAGGTGTTTACATTAGCAAGCAAAGGAAATGAAATAGCTATTGAAGAGATAGATAAGTTTTATTATACCTGCGCCGTAGGTATCTATAATATACAGTATTATTATGATCCTGAAGTTATTTTGATTGGAGGAGCAATAAGCAGTAGAGAAACCTTAATAAGTGAAATTAATAAAAGGTTAGATATTATACTTAAAAAAATAAATATTGCAAAAATATATCCTAAAATAAAAACCTGCAACTTCTTAAATGATGCCAACTTGATTGGTGCGCTGTATAATTTTTTAAAAAGAAATAATTAGGAGGGGAATATTATGATTAAAAAACTATCAAAGAAGCATCATATTTTCAAGTTTTCTAAGGATAACCAGCCGGTTCTAAGTATAAAGAATGGGGATATGGTTGAGATTGAAACTATGGATTGCTTTTCTAATCAAATTAAAAAGGCCGATGATGTACTAGATGCCATGGATTGGGATAGAGTAAATCCCGCTACAGGTCCGATTTATATTGAAGAGGCAAAAGCCGGAGACGTTCTAAAGGTAACGATTGAAAAAATTGATATAGCCGATAGAGGAACTATTGCAACGGGAAAGGATTTAGGGGTTTTGGGAGATAGACTAGATGGACTTAATTGTAAGGTTGTCAAAATTCAAGATGACCATGTTCTATTTGACGACATTTTAAAAATACCATTAAACAAGATGGTAGGTGTAATAGGTGTTGCGCCAAAGGGTGAAGGAATTAACTGTGGAACCCCAGATAGACATGGTGGAAACATGGATAACAAAATGGTATCTGAAAACTCGACAATCTATTTTCCTATACAGATAGATGGTGCATTATTTGCTCTTGGAGATATTCATGCAGCCATGGGGGACGGAGAGATAGGAGTAAGTGGAGTCGAAGTAGCTGGAAAGGTTACTGTAAAGTTTGAGGTACTTAAAGAATTCTCATTAAATAATCCATTGCTTGAAAATGAAAATAGTATTTCGACTATTGCTTCAAAGGAAAGCCTGGATGATGCAGTAAAGGAAGCTGTATCGGAAATGGAAAAATTCCTATCTACAAGGATAAAACTAGAAACACCAGATATGTCTATGTTATTTAGTGTTGTTGGAAATGTAGAGGTATGCCAAGTCGTAGATCCCTTAAAGACAGCCAGATTTGTTATGCCTAAATGGGTACTCGAAAAGTACGGCTTCGACTTATTGAAAGAAGATGTATAATACTAGCGGCTGCAATATTCTAAGCAAATATTGCAGCCGCTAGTATTTTATCCTCGACGAATTAACTAATAGACGTAAAGAGCTTAGATACTATCTTCCATTGTCCATCAATCCTTTGAAGATGATAGTAATTAACAAAATTAATTCCAAGCAATCCTGTTTCTACTAAAGTAGTGCTTGCAATTTCTCCAGTAATATCAATGTTAACTATTTGAGCATCATATTCTGGAGGAGCTATCTTGCCATCAATGTCATCATAAAAGGCCTGTGGCGTTCCGCAAACCATCTGTTTATCCATGAGATTACCGGACATGATGGCCTCAGAGTGAAATACTTTTTTCAGCTTCTCAACATCACCTGTTTTTGTGCCTTCTATATAAAGATTCATTGTTCTGCGAACTGACTCAACTTCATATAAATTATTCATCATTCAAACTCCTTTTATTAACTTAACTCAGTTTTTTAGTCCATGACTTCAACAATCATTTCTATTTCCACTGGAGTATCTAAAGGTAAATTTCCAGATGGGACTGCGCAGCGAGAGTGAGTGCCTTTGTCGCCAAAAACTGCTAATATTAGGTCAGAAAATCCATTTATAACACCTGGTTGATTTGTGAACTCATCAACGCAATTTACATATCCGTGGACATTAACAAATTGCGCAACTTTATCTAAATCTCCCACGGCTTCCTTTAAAACTGCAATTAGATTTAAAGCTGTAAGTCTTGAAGCCTCATAACCATCTTCCAAGGTTAATTCTCTTCCAATTTTTCCTTTGTACATGACTTTGCCATTTATTATAGGACCTTGTCCAGAGAAGTAAATTAAGTTTCCAGTTTTTTTATAAGTTATATACTTACCTAATGGCCCTTGTGGCTTAGGTAATTCAATATTAAGTTCTTTTAGCTTTTTTTCGATTATCATATAATAAATGCTCCCTTCTAGTAGATATAAGTTTGTTAGTTCAGTTCACCATGTAAGATAGGTAGTTTGACATGGCTAGGATATTCGCTATCATGAAAAACTCTTTGAGTTGCAACAATAACCTCTGTATCAGTTGCAGGGTCATTCCCAGTGTTATGATTAGGGAATGAATAATTCTCCATACCCGATGTTACTTCAATCCTTATCCTATGGCCCTTCTTAAATACATTAGCTATTTTAGACATTCTTATTTGATACTTTTCTACTTTGCCTGGTTCGATAAGGGTAGGATTTTCAAAGGATTTTCTATATCTTGCCCTTATTACTCCATCCGATAGACGAATAGAGTTTCCAGACTCATCTACATCGGTTAATCTTACTACCCAATCGGTATCCCTTGCACTACTAGATGCATACAGAACTGCATAAATGTCTCCAGCTATAGATATGTCTTGCTTGAGAGGCTCTGAGGTATATACGAGAACGTCTTTTCTTTTTTCTACATCCTTATAATTTTCAGGTACGCTCATCTCATTTTCAGAAACATCTATTAAAAATGGTGCAGGATTAGTTGGGTCAAATAAATATGAATCCTCAGGCTGCTTAATCGGAGAAATAGCCTTTAGTAAACCATCTCCAGAGCTTGTTTGGGAGTTTCCATTACTATGGAGATATAAGTTTGTAAGTTTTGTTTCCTTTGGTGGCCAGGAGTTTGATGTTTTCCACTGATTTTCACCAACCATATAATAACTAACTTTATTTTCCTTTTCGATTTCGTTATCGATACCCTTTAGAAACTTGTCAAACCATTTTAAATAAGTAGGTTCAAGTTCGTAGCTTATAGCATCATTACTAAAAGGAATATTGTTTATGTCCCTAGTAGTATTGAAGCCATGTAACCATGGACCAAGAATCAGTTTTTGATTCTTGCGGTTGTTTTTCATATTCATTTCCCATGCTTCACTAGTTCCAGCACCATCATCATCGTACCACCCTGAAACTAAGAGAGAAGGTACATCTATTTTATTTCCATGTATAGACCAATCTAGATTTCTCCAGAAATCATCATAGTTTGGATGATCTAACCATTCGTTCCAAAAGTGAATCTCTTTGCCAAGGGTTTTTTTAGTAATATCCTTAAGGGGACGAATGCTCAAGATATCATCCCAGTCATCTCTTTCTGCCTCACTAAAGTCGGCTCTTTTATTACGCATTGCAAACGCCCATGCTAGTGTACCAGATAAAAAAGTGCCTCCCTGTCTAGGAATATCTCCAAATGGTGTACCTACACAAACTTGACTAACAATGGCTTTAAGGTGAGGATTACCGCTGGCAGCCGCAGCCCATTGAACGTAGCCAAGATAAGAAGCTCCAATCATTCCAACATCCCCGTTGGACCATGGCTGATCAGCAATCCAGTTTAGAGTGGCATCACCATCTTCTATTTCGTAGTAGTGAGGACGCCACTCGCCTTCAGAATCTTCTCTACCTCTCACGTCCTGAATTACAACAGCATAGCCTCTTTCTACAAAACGCAAATTGGGGCCTGAAAAGCGCGATCTACCATAGGGAGTTCTAACTAAGATAGTAGGAACCTTAGAGCTTTCAGATATTTTGTTAGGTAACCATACTTCTGTAGCGAGCTTTGTTCCATCCTTCATTGGGACAAGTGAAACTCCTAAATGATTGATGCCATAAATAGGCTTAGAAAGCAAAGGTGCATTCCAATATTTTAAAGGTGTGAGATCTTCATAACCGGGCTTAACAAGGGTAGTAGCTCCACCACGTGAAGCACAGTAGAAACCAATGATTTCTTTATCAAGAATAATAATATCGATAGGAGACTTGATGTCCCTTCCTGCCCAAATTTGAGAGGTCCTTTTTCTACCATTTACAGTACCCTCTATAGTTATGTGTCTCTTATAACGTGCTCCGTAGCTTAAGGTTATTTCATCTCCTAACCAATCTGTTTGCTCTATCTCCTTTAAATTATGGAATATTTCAATCAATGGAATTTGATATGACATATCGTCCTTATCTAGCTTTTTCATAGATGACCAGTAGTTTGTTTTCAGATCTCTTTTACTGTGAAAAATACCTTCGTCATCAAATATTATATGTGCATAATCTATTCCAGACCAATTTAGAATAAACTCAGTAATAATAGCCCTCATAAAATTCCTCCTTTCCTAATGGTAGAAGTTATTCAATTGGTTGTATTAAACACCGCAATTGAGTAATTTACTTTAATATTTCTTTGTATACTCTATCGAAATTACCACCTATAATTAGTTCAAGTTCATTCTGACTATAACCTCGATTTTCTAATTCTTGAATTAGGGGTATGGCGTCTTTATGGCTTTTCAAAATATCAAAGGGCTTGCGAGGTAATTGACTAGGGCCATCATCGGGTTCATATTTTGATAGCTTATCGCAAAGGTCAAAACCAAAACCAACATGTTCTACTCCTACGATGTTTGTAATGTGGTCAATATGATTGGCTAAAAACTTAATATTTGAATCTTTATCATCGTAGGAGGTAACAAAGTTTGCAGAGTTTATACCTATAACTCCACCAGTTGAAGCAATAGCTTTAATTTGATCATCACTAAGGTTTCTAGGAATATCTACAATAGCTCTACAATTTGAATGCGAGGCTATAACTGGCCTTTGAGCTATTTCTATTACATCCCAAAAGCCTTCGTCATTTAAATGACTTACATCGACAAACATTCCCAAATCTTCAGCAGTCTTTACCAGGCTTATACCGAAATCTGTTAATCCAGCTTCTTTACCTTCTCTAGTTCTTTGAAACTTACAGCCATCTCCAGCATAGTTTCGCCTGCTCCATACAAGGCCAACACCCCTAACGCCAAGCTCATAAAAAATTCTTAGAAGGCCCATATCATTGTATATTGGTTCAACACCTTCAAAGGAGAGTAGTATGCCAGTTTTGTTGGTTTGTTTTGCTTCGAGTATGTCGTTGTAGCTTTTACACAACATAATCTTATCTTTAGATTCATCTATTTCACTATATAGAGCACTGATTTGATTCAATGCTCGTCTAAGTGCCATCTCAGGCAAGAATGCATCATCTAAAAATATGGATGATACAATTACATTGAATCCACCTTCGAGAAAATCTGGTAAATAATCGGTTTCGATAATTTTTTTACGACCCAGTTCTCTTTGTCTAACAACATCAAATAAGAGATCTAGATGGGCATCAATAACACTTGAATTCTTAAATTTTTTTGTTGAGACTTTCATACTAATACCTCCAGAAGAAAATTTAGTAGATAAAAAACATAGGTGTATAAATTGCAAAAATAGTGGTCAGAATTGAATAAAAGTTTAACTATAGAATAAAATAAAAATAATTTTCATAATAATAAAAAATTTTTAGAATTGACTTTATTATAATATATATTTTTTTATTAAGTCAACTCTTTATTAGAATTGTTAGCTTAATAATAGTAAAAATTAGATAAATTAGGCTTTACAATAAGATTAATTGACTCTTGATATTATTAGTTTTTTGGTATTATGAGATCTATAGATTGACTAAAAAAAATTTATTTTATAAGATATAGTTATATTAGACAAAATGGAAGAGGATGATTTACGTGAAAAGTATTAATGATGAATTTGAATTGTTAACTTCTTTTATAAAATGTATTGCCGCACAATTTGGAGACAAGTGTGAAGTGGTTTTACATGATTTTAGTAAAGATTATGATAGTACAATTGTAGCAATTGAAAATGGCCATGTTACTGGAAGAGAGGTTGGGGATTGCTCTACTAATTTAGGTTTTCAGTTTCTAAGAGATCCAAATAGTGACGGAGATAGACATAACTATATAACCCACGGAAAAGGCGGAAAAGTACTTAGATCATCTACTACAAATATAAAGAATGATGAGGGGAAGGCAATTGGATCAATATGTATCAATTTTGATATAACCGATTTCATTGCGGCTGGAACTGCTATAAAAGGAATTACAATGCAGGACTCGAAGCAAGAGGTTAAAGAGGTCTTTAGTAAAAACGTCAACGAATTATTAGATTATTTTCTACAAGAATGTCAAGAGGAAGTAGGTAAGTCAGTACCATTTATGACGAAGGAAGATAAAATTAAAGCAGTAGAGTTTCTAGATAAAAAGGGAGCCTTTCTAATCACAAAATCAGGTAACAAGGTGTGTGATTTTTTAAAGATATCCAAATTTACTTTGTACAACTATCTGGATGAGATTAGAAACAGATAGGGGAATCATTAAATACTTAAATATATAGATGTCAAAAGAGAGTCCAAATTAATGGACTCTTTTTTTGTAAATAGAACTGGCGACCTATAAAAAAAATATTTGACCTGTCTGAAAATTTGAATTATAATAACCTCAAACCTAAAAAATATTTTTAATTATAAAAAAAAATAATATTACTTTGTAATGAGAGGAGTGTTTATTTATGTTAAACAAGCCTGAAGTTTGAGAACGTATATTGTATTTTATGCCTTATAAAGTATTCAACAGACAAATGTATCTTTAAACTAATATGGGGGATAATAATCCAGTTTTTGCAAACGATTTCTCCATTGTATTTTGTTAGCCTACTGTAGGATTGGAGATGAGTGAACATGTTTTTTGATGAAGAATCTATTAAGTATTTTCTTGAGATAGGTGATAAAATAAAATATTTGATTGATGAGGACATATCTATTGTAATTACAGATAAAAAGATCATTACAAAGGTTTTTCTCTCTGAAAAATTTGAACTTAATCCAAAGGAAGGTAAAGCTTTTTCAAGTGGAGGTACTATATCTAAGAGCATCAGACAGAACGGTACGGTAGTAGAGATTATGCCTAAAGATGTATATGGAATTTCATTTAAATGTATAGCTGTTCCTATCAGAAATGAATATGGGGATGCCATTGGTGCTGTTAGTATAGCTAGAAGCCTTGAACAGCAGAATCAGCTTCTTGAAGTATCAGAAAATGTTGCTACATCTTTGGAACAGATAGCTACAAGCATTGAAAGAATATCGAATGATGCTAATGAAATTTCAACGTCTTCTATTGAAATTTCATCACAAAGTGAAAATACTAAAAAGCAAGTTAGGGAAACAGATAAAATATTAAAATACATAAAAGAGATTTCTGAGCAAACTAATTTACTCGGTTTAAATGCTGCTATTGAAGCAGCCAGAGCAGGAGATCAAGGAAGAGGGTTTTCCGTTGTGGCAGAAGAAATCAGGAAGCTCTCAATAGAAACAAAGGAAGCTATTGGCAATATTAAAAACATCGTAGAAAACATAAAGAACTCTATAGAAGAAATGGACGTATCCGTTGATGAAACAATTAAGAACATTAATATTCAGAATGAATCTACTGAAGAAATTGTTTCAGAAATTCAAGAGTTAAGCTCTATAGCGCAATCTTTGGCTAAGATTGCAAAAGAGTTGTAAATGCATAGCTAAAATAATATTATGAGAGAAAATTGGTTAAGAGATTTTGAAGAGGCATCTGATTAAAAGTATATATAAATTATTTATTTAAGGAGGATTAAGGAATGGATAATGAAACTAAAGCTGGTGTAATAGGAAACACACCTAGGCTTTCACTAGCTTCAATGTTTGGCTATGGGTTAGGTAATTTTTCTTTAGGTATGAGCTCTAATTTATTTAATTTTTATTTCATTTTCTTTGCAACGACTGTTGCTGGTATTAATCCAGCCTTCGCTGGAACGATTTCCTTCATAGCTATATTATGGGACGCTATTAGTGACCCAATAATTGGAAGTATGTCAGATAATTCAACTAATAAATACGGTAGAAGAAGACCATTTTTAATTGCTGGGATATTGCCTCTAGTACTCTCTATGATTTTACTATTTACAAAGGTTGATTTTGGTGGTTTTACTAACATGTATTATATAATCGCTGCCATAGCATTCTGGACCAGCTACACTATTTATGGAGTACCATATAGTGCACTTGGTGCTGAATTGACTGTTGATTTTAAGAAGAGAAATACCTTGAACCTAGTTATGTTACTATTTACATTGTTAAGTTTATTTGTTGTAAGTACCTTTACAGTGCAAATAGCCGAGACTGTAGCTAGCAAGGGTTATTCCATAGAAAGAGGATGGTTTGTTGCTGCGATATTGTTCGGTATAGTTTCGTTAATTGCAGGCTTTACTTGTTGGATATCAACAAAGGGAAGGGAAAAAGATTACACTGTAGACAGAAGTAAGAATGTAAATATAGTCAAAACATATGTATCTATTTTCAATATAAAGTCCCTTAGAATTCTTTGTATAGGATTTCTTCTATACGCAGTTGGCTTCACTATAGTAACTGGTAACCAAATATTTTTGTTGACAAATAATCTAGGTTTAAAAGGTCCTGATATAGGCAAGTTCTTCTTGATTAACGCTATTTTAGGAGCTTTGTTGATTCCAGTAGTTGGTTTGATTGCAGATAAGCTAGGAAAACGTAAAGCATATATTGGAGTAATACTTACGGCTAGTTTAGGACAAATATTATTTGCGTTTATTGGTTTAAAGAGCTTTACATTTATGATAATTTTAGGGGTTTTGCAAAGTTTATGTAATAACACATTCTTTAGTTTAAGCATGTCTATGAACTTTGACTGCTGCCAAATCGATGAATTTGTAAGTGGAAAAAGTAGAGAGGGTGCTTTGTTAACAGTAACATCTTTATTTCAAAAATTTGGCTATGCAGTAGGTGGCTGGATAATGGGTATATTGTTACAATTTTCTGGATTTGTAGGATCATTAGAAGTACAGAGCCCAGAGACTATAAAGGGCTTATTGAGAATTAGTACAGTGTATGCACCTGCATTTTTTATAGTGAGTACCTTAGTGGTTTCTTTATACAAAATGAATGAAGAAAAGTTCAAAGCATTAAGAGCGGCTATAGAACTTAAAAAAGAAGGAAAAGAATATTCTACAGAAATTTTTAAAGACATACTGTAAAGTAATAATAGTTTAAGATAAAACTAAGGATGTAGATAGTTGCAATGAATGGGAAAGGTGATGTTGGAAGTGTTTGATTTACTTATAAAAAATGCCAATATATATACAATTGATGAAAAGCTTAATCAGGCAAGATGGTTAGGTATAAAGGATGGAAAGATAGCCGGGTTAGGAGACGATGATAATATTTCAGAGGATGCAAAAGAAACTATTGATTTAAATAATAAAACTGTGTTACCAGGATTCATAAATTCTCATATGCACTCTTTAGCAACAGGTATTAGTGAGAGTAGTTTCGACTTATTTAATGCTGACTCAATAAATGAAGTCCTTGAGATAGTTAAAGAAGGGTGTAAAAATTCTCCGAACTCATCATTGTTATATTTTGAAGGCTTAAATGTAAATAGATTGAGGGAGCAAAGAGAACCAAGCGTTGAGGAGTTGGATTCCGTTTCGAATAATGTACCTATATTTTTAAGGTACTTTACTGGACATGGGATTATCTTAAATAGTGAGGCTATGAAAAGAGCTGATATTAAGCCAAAAGATATGAATACTGAGGAAGCATTTAGTAAAGTTCAAGGAATTATGAGTGACAATGATATTAAGAAATATATGGAAAAATGTGGTGATGTTTGTGCATCCACGGGGACGACCACTATTAATTCAATAATAGGTGGAGAACTACCTGGAGATATAGATTGTAAATACTGGATAAGTGAAGAATTAGACAAAAGAACATTACCGGTACATGTTGTCAATTTTTATCAATCCAAAAATCCTGATGATATTAAAGAATTAGGATTGAATAGAATAGGTGGATGTATCTGCTTAGATGGAACTCCAGCTGAGTGGACAGCTGCTTTCTCTGAGGACTATATTGATAAACCGGGAAATAGAGGAGGACTATATCTTAGCGATACTGAAATATATGAAATAGTTTCCCGTGCCCATAGCTTAGACATGCAATGTACTTTCCATGCAGTGGGAGATAGAGCCATAGATCAGTTATTAGGTATTTATAATAGAGTGATAAATGAGCAGGGGAAAAAGGGATTAAGACATAGAATCGAGCATTGCGATTTACCTTCTAAGAAGCACTTAGAAATGGCGGCTAAGCTCGGAATAGTAATTAGTGTACAGCCCAATATACTAAATATGTTTGGAGAGTTTATTGTTGGCTCCCTTGGAAAAGAAAGATTAGATAGAATGGGTGTATATCCAGAAATAATCGAGTATGGCATTGTCTTAGCCGGAGGAACTGATACTCCAATTACTCCCTTAAGGCCTCTTTTATCAATTCATGCTGCTGTAAACAATAAAGCTCCTCATAAGAGGGTTTCGGTGACGGATGCTATTAAGATGTTTACAATTAATGGAGCCTATGCAATTCACAAGGAAAAGGAAACTGGAAGTATAGAAATTGGAAAAACTGCTGATTTAATTGTACTTGATCAAAACCCGTATAAGATACCAGAAAAGATTGAAGAGATAAATGTTGAGATGACAATTGCTGATGGGGAAATCGTATATAAAAGACAATAGGTGAGATAAATTTTTAAAGATAGGTTTAAAGAAAACCTCTGGTGAAAAATTCATTAGAGGTTTTTGTCTTAAGCTTTCTCGAAAAGCAGCTCATCGATATATGATCTAAGAAATTGCATTAATTTTGTTAAAAGGCTATACTAAGAATAAACTAAGAAAAGCAAGTTTCATAAGGTGGAAGGTGCGGGCTATGAAAAAAACAGTTGCAATTATAAGCTATAACATGGAGACCGTTAGAATATATTATGAACAAATAAAGAGCTTATTCTCTGAGAGCATTAATATTATTAAATACTGTATTGGTGACGAGGAATTAAAGAAAGGCATTTATGCTGACATAGTTTTACTTCCCTCCTATGATGCATTAATGAAGGTTGAAGGATGTATAGATAACCGAAGTCAAATACTATTCGCAAATAGGACGGTATCGAAATCTGGACTTGATAAAATACTGGATATATCAAAAGGTACTGAAGTAATGCTATTGGATGAGAGTATAGAGATGGCAAAGAAAATGATTTCTACTCTTTATCAAATAGGGGTTAAGCATATGGATGTAGTTCCTTTTAATCCTGATGAAAGTGAAAATATTAGAGATAAAGCTATAATCATGCTAGGTCAATCTAAGTATACACCAGATCCATCTAACAGGATTATCAACGTTGGGAGTAGTATACTTGATATAAGTACAATAATGGATATTGCAATCAAATTGAGACTAGAGGATGTTCTAAATAGGCAAAATATTAAAAAGACCTATAAAGAAATTGTTACTGCTAATTTTGGTTTATCTGGAATACTAGGAAAGACAAATAAATTTGAAAGTCAAGTAGATATATTGCTTCAGGTAATTGATGATGGCGTTATAGCTATTAACTCCGATGGTCTCATATTTTCATATAATGAAAGTGCAAAAAGGATATTAGGATTTAGAAGTGAAGAGGTTATAAATCGAGACGGAATAAAACTATTTTCTGAAATCCCCTTTGAGTACGCTTTAAGAAAAAGAAAATCAATTAAAGAAAGACTTATTAAGATTAATGCCTATGATGTGGTTGTCTCAGTAGATCCAATAACTCATTCTGGCAAATTATATGGTGCTGTTGCAATCATAAGAAAATTTAATGAAGCAGAAAGAAAACAGCATAAACTTAGAGCCCAATTAATAGGTAAGGGACATAGGGCGAAATACAGCTTTGACGATATAATAGGAGATAGTGAAGCAATAAAAAAATGTAAGGATATCGCTAAGAGGATGTCAAAATCAAATTCCTCAATTCTAATTACAGGCGAAAGTGGAACTGGAAAAGAACTCTTTGCTCAGGCTATTCATAATGGTTCTAGAAGGAAGAACTATCAATTTGTAGCTGTAAACTGTGGAGCACTGCCAGAAAGCCTTTTAGAGAGTGAATTGTTTGGCTATGAAGAAGGAGCCTTTACGGGTGCACGAAAGGGCGGAAAACCAGGGCTGTTTGAGTTGGCTCACCAAGGAACACTATTTCTTGATGAAATTGGGGAAATGCCTATAAACCTCCAAATGAGGCTATTAAGAGTTTTACAGGAAAGAGAAGTTATGAGAATCGGTGGAGATAGATTAATCCATGTTGATATTAGATTAATTGCCGCTACAAATAGAAATCTAAAGGAAATGGTGAAAGAAGGAAAGTTTAGAGAGGATTTGTATTATCGATTGAACGTATTACCTTTAAAAACACCACCGCTCAGGGCTAGGGTACAAGATATACTGCCCCTTATAGATCAAATAAAGAAAGAATTTAATAGTAATTTCCAACTTTCGGAGAATGCAAAGCAAGTTTTATTAGATCACAATTGGAGAGGGAATGTTAGAGAACTTAGTAATTATGTTGAGTATCTAGTAAACCTTCATATAAAAGAAGTGGATGTTGATGATTTGCCTATTGACTTAGAGGTGAGTCTAGATGAGCAAATTCTTGATAATGAAGAAAAAAGACTCATAGAGAGGTTTTTAGAAAGTATAGGAAAGCATGAAAGAAAATACATTTTTGTTTTAGAAGAACTGGAAAAAAGCTTTTTAGACAATGAAAGAATAGGAAGAAGAAGCATTTATCAAAGGGCAAGGGAAAATGGAATCTTTATAAGTGAGCAGGAAGCGAGAAAGATATTAATTAATCTTGAAAAGTTTTTGATGGTAGAGATATTTAAAGGGAGAAGCGGGACTGTTATAACAGAATATGGTAGACGTGTACTTAAATATTTAAAAATGGGTTAAAAGGTATTTGAATTAATACCTTTTAACCCATTTTTTTATGGTGGCAAAGTTAGTTGTAACAAGTGTAGTGTTAGATATAGCTAAGAAAATATAACCTATAGTTATATGTGAAAAAAAATACAATATTTGGAATGGTTCTTGCTTTTAAGATATTGTTATGAAATGAAAACGTATTCCTAAGATAAGTTAGATTTGAAAATATAGATTTTAATTCGATTTAATATTAATAGTATACAAAGGAGGTTTTGCTAAATAAAAATATTAACGATATTAAATCGAACTTGAAATATATTTCAGAAACTAGGAGGAATAACAATGAATAACTCTTCAGCAAATGGCGAGAAAAAAAGAGATCAATTTAATTCCAGACTTGGTTTTATTCTAGCTGCAGCAGGATCAGCTGTTGGACTTGGTAATCTATGGAGGTTTCCATATGTAACTGGTACTAACGGTGGAGGAGCATTTGTACTTTTATATCTAATATGTATTATTATTATCGGTGCCAGTTTAGTTATAGCTGAGTTTGCCATTGGAAGAAATGGTAAGTCAAATGCTATTGAAAGCTACGGAAAAATCAGCAAGAAGTTTAAGGGAGTTGGGTATCTTGCCATGGCTGCAGCCCTTGTTCTTTTCTCTTTCTATGCAATAATTGGAGGCTGGACAATTTATTATGTTTTTCAAGCTATGTCAGGTAAATTAATAGGTTTAGCACCAGATAAATTAGGGGCTATATTTGAATCTTTTATTAGCAGTCCATCACAGCTCATGATATATCAGATCATCTTTCTTTTAGCTACAGCATTTATTGTGGCAAAGGGTATATCGGGGGGGATAGAAAAATATTGTAATGTTTTAATGCCGGGATTATTTATAATGCTTATTGTATTAGCAATTCGTTCTATGACTTTACCCGGTGCGATGGAAGGGATAATCTGGTATTTAAAACCTGATTTATCAAAAATAACTGGATCGACGATTGTTAGTGCACTAGGGCAGGCCTTTTTCTCTTTAAGTCTTGGTTCTGGATGCATGATTACATACGCAAGTTATTTAAGTAAAAAGGAGAATTTACCTAATACAGCCATTGCAGTTACATTGGCTGATACGGGAGTTGCGCTATTGGCTGGGCTTGTAATATTACCTGCCGTATTTGCATTCAATCTTGAAGCCGGTGCTGGTCCGGGATTAGTTTTTGTAACTTTGCCACAGGTATTTAGTAAAATGCCACTCGGAACATTGTTTGCAGTTGTTTTCTTTGTCTTGCTAGTCGTTGCTGCCCTTACTTCTTCCATAGGTATGCTTGAGGTTGCAGCGTCCTTCGTTGTAGAAAAGACAAAAATAAATAGAGGAAAGGCTACTTGGTTAACTACTTTGCTTGTATTTGCTTTAGGAATTCCTCCACTAATGAGCTTTGGAGCTTGGGGCAATGTGAAAATAGGAGGACGAAATATATTTGATATGTATGATTATTTTGTTTCAAACATATCATTTCCACTTGTAGGATTATTTGGAGCAATATTAGTTGGATACATATGGAATAAGAAAGATGTTATCGATGAAGTTACCAGCAACGGTCAAAATGATTTTAAACTAGTAAATCTATGGTACTCTCTAATAAAATATGTTATACCCGTTGTGTTATTTATCATTTTCTTACAAGCAATCGGAATTTTAAAAATCTAATATAGATTAACGTATTAGGAGCTGAGCTCATGGGGTATTTTTATGAGACGGCTTCTTGTTTTTTAGTGAATGTTTAAAGGGTTAAATGGTAGTACAATTAATACCGTTTAACCCTTTTTCTGTTTCTAAATATGAATTTATTCTAATATTTATGAAAAATATAAGGTTTTTTTGACACATTTTTTTGGCATGCTATTTGCTTATTATATTATTCGAGAATAAAAGTGATATGTGTTATTAATATACAGCAAGGAGGAAAAGAAATGAAAAAATTGTTAACAGGTAATGAAGCAGTTGCCGTTGGTGCATATGAAGCTGGTGTTACATTTGCATCAGCCTATCCAGGTACTCCGAGTACTGAGATACTAGAAAATATTGCTCCCTATAAGAAAGATATTATGGCAGAGTGGGCTCCAAATGAAAAGGTGGCTTTAGAGGTAGCAATAGGAGCATCAGTAGCTGGGGCAAGAGCATTAGCTACAATGAAGCACGTAGGTGTTAACGTTGCAGCCGACCCTCTATTTACCTATGCTTATACAGGTGTTAACGGTGGAATGGTACTTGTAACTGCCGATGAGCCGGGAATGCATTCGTCACAAAATGAGCAGGACAATAGATATTACGCGAAATTTGCGAAAATAGCTATGGTTGAACCAAGCAACAGTCAAGAAGCTAAGGATATGGTAAAAACAGCATTTGAGATAAGTGAAAGGTTTGACACTGTAGTACTTTTTAGAATGACAACAAGGGTCTGTCACAGTAAGACCTTAGTAGAGCTTGGTCAAAGAGAAGAAGTTCCAAAGAAGCCATACGTAAAGGATAGACAAAAATACGATGTAGTACCTTCTGTTGGTAGAAGGCTACGTGCTGAACTAGAAGATAGACTAGCTAGATTAGAAGAGTTTTCAAATGAAACAGAGCTTAACTATTTTGAATGGAACAGTGATAAAAAGATTGGAATCATCTCATCGGGAGTAGCTTATCAATATGCAAAGGATGTATTTGGAGATAAGGCATCCTACTTAAAGCTAGGATTTACCTATCCACTTCCGATGAAGAAGATAAAAGAATTTACAGAGCAGGTTGAAACTGTTTATGTAATAGAAGAGACAGAGCCATATATTGAAGAGCAAATGAAGGCGGCAGGTATCGATTGTATCGGTAAGGAAAGAATTCCTAATATGGGAGAGCTTATGCCAGAAGTTCTTTCTAAGTCACTATTAGATGAGGAAAGAGAAGTAATTGATTATGATAAATCTGTAGTTGTAGAGAGACCTCCAACTCTTTGTGCCGGATGTCCTCATAGAGGGTTCTTCTATGAACTAGGAAAGAGAAAGAGTGTTATGATTTCAGGAGATATAGGTTGTTATGGATTAGGTGGCGTAGATCCCCTTAATGCAAAGGATACTAGTATCTGTATGGGAGCTAGTATCAGTATGGCCCATGGTGCACAAAAAGTATTTAACAGGGTTGGAGAAGATATGAGAGTAGTTGCAACTATAGGTGACTCTACATTCTTCCACACTGGAATAAACAGTTTATTAGATGTTGTATACAACAAGAGTAATACTATAACCTGTATACTAGACAATAGAATTACAGGAATGACAGGACATCAAGAGAATCCAGGAACTGGTTTTACGCTTCAAGGTATGCCAACAAAAATTGTTGATATTCCAGAGTTAGTTAAGGCCTTAGGTGTGGACCATATTAAGATAGTTAATCCATTAAAGCTTGATGAGATGAAGGCTGCCTTTGATTGGGCATTTGAGCTTGACGAACCATCGGTAATTATCACAAGATGGCCATGTGTGTTAAAGAAACATTCTGAACAAGACTGGGAAGAGTTTGGAGACTATTTCTCACTATGTGATGTAGAAGAAGATAAGTGTATAGGTTGTAAAATATGTATTAAGACAGGCTGCCCTGCACTTCAATTCAATAAGGAAACTAAGAAGGTAAAAATCGATAAAGTTCAATGTGTGGGATGCGAAGTTTGCTTACAAGTGTGTCCGGTAAATGCAATCAGTAAGGTGGGTGAATAAAATGGCGGAGGTTAAAAATATTTTATTAGTTGGTGTAGGTGGACAAGGAACAATACTAGCAAGTAAGATTTTATCCAATGGTCTAGCAAAGGCTGGATATGATGTAAAGATGTCAGAGATACATGGAATGGCACAAAGAGGAGGAAGTGTAACGACACAGGTTAGATATGGTGAAGAGGTATTTGCACCGGTGATAGGAAGAGGGCAAGCAGATATTTTAGTGTGTTTTGAAGCTATGGAAGCTTTGAGATGGTTAGATCATTTGAAACCAGATGGAAAAGTTGTAGTAAACGATTATAAAATACCTTCTGTTCCTATTCTTACAGGAAAGAGAGATTATCCAGAGGGAGTAATTGAAACAATTAAATCAAAGGCCGATACGACAATAATAGATGCCGCAGGTATTGCAGAAGGCTTAGGTAATGCAAAAACAATGAATATTGTTTTATTAGGAGCATTGATTGAGGCCATGGGTCTACATGAAATCGATTGGGAAGATGTAATAAAAGATAACGTTAAAGAGAAATTTATTGAGATTAATATTAAAGCATTAAGTGAAGGAAAGAGAGCCATAGGATAGGTATTTTCATGGGGTGATCTTATAAGGTCATCCCCAGGATATCTCGGAATGAATAATTGAGGATTGAGAGTTTTGAAATTTCACTGGTTTGGATAGTGCTAAGGTGCGTGCCAAATCAGTGAAATTTCAAATAGCGCAGAAATTTGCCACTCTGAGACATCCTAGACTATTAAGGACAAGGAGAATCTGTATGGTTATTAAAAATTTTCAAGAGTTGATTGAGAAGGTTCAAGGGTTTGAAAATAGAAAAAGGGTTGCTGTAGTAGCCGCTGCCGATGAACACACTTTAGAAGCTGTATTTAAGGCAGAAGAAAATAATATTGTTACGCCAGTGTTAATAGGTGATGTTTCCAAAATTAAAGAGATATTAGATAAATTAGATAAAGAATTAGATGAAAAGTTTATTATGGATGCCAAAGATGACAGTGACGCTGCATACAAAGCTGTAGAACTAATTCATAAAGGCGAAGCCGATTTCATAATGAAGGGTAAAATTCAAACTGCTGATCTTTTAAAAGCTGTAGTTGACAAGGAAAAGGGACTTAGAACAGGTAAGGTAATGACTCACTTTGTTATTAATGAGGTACCTACTTATCATAAGCTGTTGGTTGCCATGGACGGTGGAATGATGATGTTTCCAAACCTTGAGGAAAAGAAGCAAATAATTGAAGGGGCAGTAAATACTTTAATAGCCCTTGGTTATGAGAAGCCAAAGGTTGCAGTGTTGTCAGCTGTTGAGAAGGTTAATCCAAAGATGCCTGATACAGTTGACGCAGCTAAGTTAAAAGAAATGAATCAAAAAGGAGAAATAGAAAACTGTATCGTTGAAGGCCCTATATCCTATGACTTAACTATGAGTAAAGAATCTGCAAGAATAAAAGGCTTTGAAAGCCCTGTGGTAGGAGACGCCGACATAATATTGACATCTGATATTGTTGTTGGAAATGTTTTAGGAAAATGCTTAGTTCACTCAGCGAAGGCCAAAATGGCAGGATTTATAGTTGGTGCTAAAGTACCTGTAGTATTAACTTCTAGGGCTTCAAGTGCCGAAGAAAAATATTTATCCTTGACTCTATCAGCAGCAGTAGCTTAATTTAATATACGAAGTGTTAGGCCTATTGAAAATATAAAACTTTATAGATATAGAAAAAAGTAGGAGGATATAAGAATGAATAAGATTTTAGCCATAAACCCAGGCTCTACATCTACAAAAATTGCCCTTTATGAAGATCAAAATGAGATTTGCAAAAAGAATATAGAGCACTCAAATGAGGAAATAGCTAAGTATAAAAATGTTGCAGAACAATATGAAATGAGACATCAAGAAATTATGGGATTCTTGAAGGAAATAGACTTCGATGTTAAGGAACTTTCTGCTGTAGTAGGTAGAGGTGGCCTATTACCTCCAGTAAGATCCGGTGCATATAGAGTTAATAAAGCTATGATAGATAGACTTAAAAATAGACCGGTTGTAGAACATGCATCAAATTTAGGAGGGATTATTGCATATGAGATAGCTGAGTCATTAGGGATTCCCTCATATATATATGATTCCGTTGCTGTTGATGAGCTGGGGGATATAGCTAGAATATCAGGTATGGCTGATATTGAGAGAAAAAGCTTTTCACATGCACTAAATATGAGGGCGGTAGCTATAAAGACAGCTAAGGAATTAGGAAAAGAATATAAGGATATAAATCTAATAGTGACACACTTAGGGGGAGGTATATCCGTAAGTGTTCATAAAAAAGGAAAAATGATAGATATAGTTTCCGATGATGAGGGTCCTTTTTCACCTGAAAGATCTGGTAGAGTACCATGCAAGGATCTGATAAATATGTGTTATGAAAATGACAAAGCTGCAATGAAAAAGAAGCTAAGAGGTAAGGGTGGACTTATATCATACTTAAATACCAATAGCGCTTTAGAGGTCGAAGAAAAAATAAAAAATGGAGACGAAAATGCTAAGCTTATTTATGAAGCCATGGCATACCAAATAGCTAAGGGGATAGGAGAGCTTGCTACAGTTGTATATGGTGATATAGATAGAATAATAATTACAGGTGGTATTGCATACTCAAAGATGATGACAGAATGGATTAAGAAAAGAGTAGAATTCATAGCTCCGGTAGAAATAGTTCCCGGTGAAAATGAATTAGAGTCTCTTGCATTAGGGACATTAAGGGTACTTAAAGGAGAAGAAGAGGCACGAGAATACGATTTGGATTAGAGAAAATTGTTCAAGATAATATGAAGGAGGCTATGATATGCCAAAAAACCTATTTAGGAATGAATTATCGTCTATAATACCATATGTTCCGGGAAAACCTATAGAAGAGGTAAAAAAAGAGTTTGGAATTGATGAGATTGAAAAGCTCGCATCTAATGAAAACCCATTAGGGCCTTCGCCTAAGGCCGTAGAGGCAATAAAAAAAGAAGCCGAAAATATTCATATTTATCCCGATGCATCGGCAATGTCGCTAAGAAAAGAAATTGCCAAGGAGTATAACCTAAGCTACGAAAATGTCATTGTAGGTAATGGAGGAGAGCAAATACTAACGATGATTGCTCAAACCTTTATTAATGCTGGAGACGAAGCAATAATGGCAGCAACAACATTTGGACTATATGGTTCAAGCGTTTCCCATATGGGAGGAGTGCCTATAAAGCTACCACTTAAAGGATATAAGCATGACTTTGAAGGGTTTATTGATAAGTTGACTGATAGAACGAAGCTAATATATGTTTGTAATCCAAATAATCCTACTGGCAATATAATGACAAAGGACGAAACAAATTATTTAGTTAAAAGAGTTCCAGAGGATGTTGTTATAGTCTTTGATGAGGCCTATTACGATTATGCTAAGATAAATCCAGAGTATCCTGAGACATTGAATATATTAAAATCTAGACCAAATACTATTATTTTAAGAACATTTTCCAAGGTTGCTGGTATTGCAGGAGTTAGAGTAGGTTTTGCACTAACCTCAAAGGAAATTGCAAGAGAAATGGGTAAAGTTAAGGGTGTTTTCAATGTTAATAAGCTGGCTCAAGCAGCTGCAATTGGAGCTTTAAATGACAAAGAACATATAGAGAAAACTGTGGAGCTTAACTATGAGTCAATGGCTATGATGGAAGAATATTTTCATCAAAGCAAGTTAGAATATATTAAGTCTAACTCCAATTTTATATTTGTAAATGTAAACATGGACTCTAGAATAGTATTTCAAAAGCTTATGGAAAAAGGAATAATAGTAAGGCCAGGATACCTATGGAAGTGGGATACTTGGATAAGGGTTAGTACAGGAACTATTAAGCAAAATGAAAAGTTTTTAGCAAGACTTCATAGTCTAATAAAGAAAGACTAAATATCTTATAGTACCTGTCCAAATATAAGGTAGTAAAAAGCACGAAAGATTAGAAATATGTTAAAAATCATGTTAATATAATAAGAAAACTATTGAGGGGATGGGATCATGAAATTTAAAGTTTATCCAGAACTATTTGAGAAAATGCCTGATGCGTGTTTTGGAGTTGTAGTTGGATACGGTATTGATAACAAGATTAAAAATTCTGAGATTGAAGAAATGCTGGGAGATGAGATGAAATCTCTAAGAGAAAGGTTAGAAGGACAGAATCTAAAGGAGTATGAGTATATAGTTCCCTATAGAGATGCATTTAGAGGCCTAGGCATAAATCCAAATAAATTCATGAGTTCTATAGAAGCTATGGCTAAAAGGATTGTGAAAGGTAGTAATCTGCCTGCCATAAATCCAGTAGTAGACTTAGTAAATGCATTGTCGTTAAAATATGTACTTCCAATGGGAGCACATGATATTGATGCTTTAGAGGATGAGATAGCTGTAAGATTTTCAGTGGAAGGTGATACATTTATACCTCTTGGAAGTGATGAGATGGAAAATGTTGAAGCCGGAGAACTGGTATATGCCGACAGCAAGAGAATTAGAACTCGTAGATGGATTTGGAGACAAAGTAATAGAGGAAGAATCACTGATGATAGTAAAAATATATTTTTTCCTATAGATGGATTTTCTTCTAAAAACAAAGAAAATGTTTTAGCCGCTATGGAGCTTCTAGCTAATACACTTGAACAGCAGTTCAATTGTACCACAAAGAAATTATTTGTAGATAAGGATAACAACGAAGTAGAAATATAAGTTAAAGATAATCAACTAAATTTTAAATCTTAGTGTTGTTTATCTATAGAAAGGCGATGTATAGTGAGTAAACTAGACAATAAAAAAGTTGAAAAATTAATGAAATATAGATGGGTAGTATGGGGTGTACTTGCTCTAGCATATGTAATAGTATTTTTCCACAGACTTGCTGCAGGAGTTGTAAAGGATGACCTGATAAGAGAGTTTAACATATCGGGAACAACCTTTGCAAATCTAGGGTCTACCTACTTTTATGCATATATGATTATGCAAATTCCATCGGGAATGCTTGCTGATTCACTAGGTGCTAGAAAAACAGTAACCATAGGAACCTTAGTTGCTGGTATTGGATCAATAATTTTTGGATTTGCGCCGACAATTACGATGGCCTTTGTTGGAAGGCTATTAGTTGGA
This sequence comes from Wukongibacter baidiensis, assembly GCF_050888315.1. NCBI lineage: Bacteria > Bacillati > Bacillota > Clostridia > Peptostreptococcales > Caminicellaceae > Wukongibacter > Wukongibacter baidiensis. The sequence continues at coordinate 2,597,564 of NZ_CP138202.1, read as the reverse complement.
CTAGGAGTATCGGTGGTTTTTATTTCACTATTGAAGGTTCAATCCCAATGGTTTAAAGAAAGTGAATTCGGAACTATGTCAGGGATAACATCCTTTGTTGGAAATATGGGAGGTATAATGGCTCAAACACCATTAGCCATAATGGTTGCAGCAATTACATGGAGAAATTCCTTTGTTGTGATGGGAGCCTTTTCAATAATAGTAGCTGTATTATGCTACACTATTATAAGAAATACTCCAGTAGAGATGGGTCTACCTTCAATTGAAGAAATAGAAGGTAAAGAGATTCAAAGTGAGGCTACTCAAAAGCCTAATTTACTTGAGGGGCTTAAAAAGGTTATGCTTAACCCTAGAACATGGCCAGGATTTATACTATTTGCTGGATTCTTCGGAGCCTTTGTATCTATGACTGGAACATGGGGACGTTCATATATGGTAGATGTTTACGAAATCTCTAAGGTTTCTGCCTCAAACTATATGATGGCTGCAGTTTTAGGAATGGCAATCGGTAGTATTGTTATAGGTAAAGTTTCTGACAAAATAAAAAAGAGAAAGCTACCTATGGTGGTCTTCGCAACTATATACGTAATCTGCTGGGGAATCATTGTGTTTGTAGGTGGAGGTAAGCCACCAATAGGTATATTGATGCCACTGCTTTTTGTTTTAGGTTTTACTTGCTCAGCATTTGTACTGGGATGGGCTTGTTCGAAGGAAATAAACCCACCTCAAATAGCTGGAATTTCAACATCTGTTGTAAATATTGGTGGATTCTTTGGAGCTGCTATTCTACCTCCATTGTTAGGGGGAGTTTTTGATAGATTAGGGAACTCACTACCACCGATCGAAATCTATCAAAAAGCATTTATGTATTGCTTTATATCAGCCGTAATAGGATTTATATTCGCATTCTTTATTAAAGAAACCAATTGTAAAAACATATATAGAGACAAAGTATAGATAAAAACCTAGGGTCATCGGAGTGATCGCTGAAAACGTAAATCTTCATGTGGGAAAAGAAAATGTGACTTAGGGACTGACTCATCTGATATATGCTTTTATAGGTATGTTTGGGGGGCTGTCCCTAGGTCATATTTTCGAAACTTATACTAGGAATTCACTTTTTCAGCAATCTATAATCGAATCCCCAGTTATAGTCACATTACAATTCGATAAATGACCTTAACAAAAATCCAGATCAGTTTTCTGGATTTTTTTGTTTGAGGTTATTTTTCGAAGAAAAATCTTATCTAAAGAGTGTGTTTGGTGTTCCAAAGTTTCTCATTTCAATTCTGAAGAAAAGAGTAAATCCTATAATATTGCAAGAAATGGTTGGATAAAATAGTAGTAGACAAAATTCAAATTAAAATATTATAGGAAGAGTTGATCTATATGCATCCAAGAATGCTTGTAAAAAGCCTTAAGGAGTTTGTTATAAATACCTCCATAACTCCCTTGATCTGGGGAGCCCATGGCATTGGCAAATCTCAAATAGCTTATCAACTAGTAGATGTTCTATCTAAGGAAACGGCGAAGGAATGGGGGATCGTGGAACTACGTATCGGTACCCAAGAGTTGTCGGATCTTATTGGAATTCCCAAAATAAGAACCGTAAAGGTCGAATACAGAGATTCAGAGACTAAAGAAACTATAAAAGATGAATTATATGAAACTGATTGGACTAACACCAGTTGGTTCCCTTCCGTATATAAAGTCGAAAAGAGATTGATTCCTGAAAATGGGATTGTATTTCTTGATGAAATCAATAGAGGTGGAATGCAAGAAACCCAAGCTTTGTTCCAGTTTGTATTAGACAGAAGACTTCACACACATCTACTTGCTCCAGGATGGAAAATAATCGCTGCTGCAAACCCACCGAGTGATGAGTATCTCGTAAATGATTTCGACGATGCCCTCATGGATCGCTTTTGTCATCTTGAGCTTTATCCTAGTGTTGATGACTGGTTAATACATGCTAGTGACAATGAATTTGACGAATCAATTGTCGAATATATAAACGTGCAGAGGGACATGCTTTTTATACGCTCCAAGAATACTAGTGAAATCATTCCCAAAATCAATCCATCTCCAAGGGCTTGGGAGATGTTGAGTGTAATTAGGAAGAAGTGTGAATTTCCTCAAGAAATTCTCATGGAGGTTTATGCGGGCTTAGTTGGACCAACAGCCGCAGCTTCATATATGAGCTTTATTCGTAATAACTATGATAGCCCCGTAATGGCTAAGGAAATAATGAAGAACTATGACAAGGTTGAAAATAAAATAAAATTAGCCGTAAAGAATAATAAGCTTGATCAAATAAATTTAACTATAAAAAGTCTAATCAGCTATTGTGGAGATGAAAATAATGAGTTCAGCGTAGAAAATTTCTATAGATTTTGGAGTGATATACCAAGGGACTTAAGAGTCACTATTCTATTATCCTTAATTGAGTTTGATCATATTAATATCCTTCTAAATTCCCATGATGAGCTTATAAAAGAGATAACGAGAATGATGGAGAGAATACGAAATCAAGATTTAACTAAAAAGGTTATCATATAGTGGAGATGTTAATATGAAATTTGTTGAAGATGCAATAATATATCTTATTGAAGATTATCCCTTCTATGCTCATTTGCTAAGTAGGATCAAAAAGATTGTTGATGATAGAGTGGAGCTTGCTGGAGTAGGTGTTCGAAAAGGACAAATACTTCTATATATAAATCCATTTGTATTCAACCAGCTTACCATAGAAAATAGAGCTAAGATTTTAAAGCATGAAATATTACATCTATTAGCATTACATATAACAAGGCAGGGTGAAAGAGAAGACTCTCTGTGGAATATATCCTGTGATATTACTGTAAATCAACATATATTAGGTATACCCATAAAGCAAAAAGTAAACTTGAAAGAAATAAAGAAGAATACTAAATCATGTGAAATAAAAGAAGAATTTAAAGAAAGGGAGTTAGGAGGATATACATTTGATAGGGTTGAGGGACCCGATGGGAATTATATAAAGCTACCTCCAAGGCTTTTCTCGGAAGAATATTATAACTTGATTAAGAAAGAATACACAAATCAACAAGAGGTAAATTCTAAAAACAGTTTTTCTCATACATATCCACAGCAAAATGAGTGTAATCAGCAGGAAAATCAGAATGAGAATAGTGGAGAAAATGATACTGACCCTCAAAAGCGCTCTCAAATAAAAGGAGAATGTCGTAGTGCCAATAATATTCATCCAACCTGGAAGGACTCAGATGGAATACCTGATGATATTGTGGAAGCCATAATAAAGGAAGCGATAGAGGATACAATAAACAAATCCAAATGTGAAGTTCCAAATGAAGCGAAAGCCTTTGTAGATAAATTGATGGAAAGTAAGACTAACTGGAAATATATATTGAGGATGTTTGTAGCTAAGCATGTGAGCTATAACAGGTATAGCACATTTCGAAAAACAAATAGAAGATTATATGATTTGAATAACATTGGATTTAAAGACCGCTATGTAAGTAAAGATATTTGTTTACCAAGTTTTAAATATCAAAGGATACCAAATCTAGTTGTTGCAATAGATACATCTGCATCAGTAGGAGAGGAAGAACTTAATGCCTTTGCGGCGGAGATAATAAAAATAAGAAAGGAACAGACAAAGGTACATATAGTTGAATGTGATGCTGTAATTCAAAGGTCTTATGATCTAAAGAGAGAATTGAAGCCTGAATTTAAAGGTCGTGGTGCTACGGATTTTAGACCAGTATGGAGATATATACAGGAAAAGAAGCTGAGGCCCGATGGAATCATATATTTAACCGATGGAGATGGTCAGGCGCCGATCAATTCGAAAATTCCAACATTATGGACCCTTGTCCCCGATGGACAAAAACCGTGTGATTGGGGTAAAGCCATTGAAATAGATATATAGGGGAGAGAGGTATATGGATTATAAAGATATCTTGAAAGAAAAATATTGGACCCGATATGAAAGCTGTGACTTCAGTAATCTTAAGCTGATAGATACTTTTAAGGATGATTTTGTTAAAAGTAATGAGAAGAACAAAAAAGTTGTATTGGATATTAAATTATTAGATCTCGAAGGCTTTGACCTAAGACAATGTGATTTTAGAGGAGTTGATATTTCCTCCTTAAATCCTCAAAAAATATACGATAAAAACTTAGAAGGATGTAATCTGGAAGGTCAACATCTGTCTAACTGGAATTTCAAAGATGTTGTTGTCTGGGGATGTGATTTTAGGAATATAGATAAACTGAATTTAGATCCACAAAAGGTATATTATAAGAACCTATGGGGATGTAATTTTGAAGGACAAGATCTATCCAACTGGGATTTTTCTGGAGTTAATATTGTTAGATGTAACTTTAAAAACTCAAATATATCCTCTTTAAATCCTCAAGAAGTATGGAATAAAAATTTATATGAATGCAATTTTGAAAATCAGAATTTATCAGGATGGAATTTTAGAAATGTAAATGTATCAGGTTGCAATTTTAAGGACTCAAATATTTCTTCACTAGATCCTAAGGAAGTGTTAGGAAAATCTCTAGTAAACTGTAGAATAGAGAATCAGGATCTTAATAGTTGGGAGTTTAAGGAGGTTAATATAAGCTTTTGCGAGTTTATTGGATGTAATATTCGATTAACTAACATTCATAAAGCTAAGGGTGTTGAATATGCATACTTTAATGACTGCATACTGCCAGTTGCATTAATATTAAAGAGGTACAAGACTGGCTAATAAAGGGGGTGTCTCACGAGAAGCCTATGAGACAGCTCCCTTTACTTTATTGTAAATAAAAAATAATACCCAAAATCCTTTTAACAATTCCTTTGTTATTTATCTTTCCTTATTCCGTAATATTTTTATTATTTTTTCGCAAGGTTGGAATTTTTAGCCCTTCTTCAGATGAAGCGATCAATATTCCAAGCCTTCTTAATCGAGTTTCTTCTTTTTTGGCTGTTGAAGAAAATTACATCTCCCATTGTTCCAACCATTTTAAAATCACTTGGTTTGTTTCTACTGGCTTTTCTTGCTGGATCCAATGACCGCAATCTAGATTTACCACTTCAACATTGGGTACGAACTCTGTTAGTTTTTCAGACTTCGGGATCCCATCCCGGTCGCCATAAATCATGAGTGTGGGCTGTTGGATGATAGGGTTTACGTCTGCCAATAAATGCCAGTTGCGATCAAGGTTTCTGTACCAATTTATACTCCCTGTGAACCCTGATGATTCGAAGGCAGAGACAAAAACGGCCAGTTCGCTGTCACTCATTATGGGTTCACCGAATGGTGTTTCTTCTCTAGCGAGATTGATCAACGCCATACCCGGCTGAGGCTCTCTAAATGGCTCATTCTTTCGGTACAAGTTGCGAAGAAACTGGGATGTATTTTCTTCGAATACAGCGTCTGCGACGCCTGGCTTTCGATTGAAGTGGACAAAATAGTTGTCAGCACCAAGTATATCTTCTATAAACTCGACCCAGGGTTTTTCTCCTCGATCTTGGTAAGGCAAACTCAGGTTTATCACTTTATTTACACGGTTTGGATGCAATAAGGTCAGTCCCCAAACGACATTTGCACCCCAATCATGACCGACAAAGATAGCATCCTCGTATCCGTAGTGATCGAGAAGTGCGATGAGATCACCCGACAAGTGTTCAATGTCATAATCGGTTACTTCAGTTGGGCTGGATGAGTTGCCATAACCCCGTTGGTTTGGGACGATGACATGGTAGCCTGCTTCGACAAGGGCGGGCACCTGATAGCGCCAAGAAAAGGCATGTTCTGGCCAACCATGACAGAGTACAATAGGTTTTCCTACATTTTGTCGGCCTGCTTCAAAGACTTCGAGTTCCACACCGTTGACTGAAATAAGGGTAGGCTTGGGAAAATCAGTTTTATTAATCATCATATTACCTCCTATAATAACTGTACTAAAAAATTGTTACAGTTAGTATAGCATAGTGGTGTGACACCAGTATGTCAGGTTTGAAAAAATAATTTTATTGATATTTTTCATGCATCGATTTTATTCTAGATGCAACAGCTCGGCGTACCCTTTCAGGACCTAGCACTTCTACGTGTTCGCCAAAACTGAATATCAATGCGAAATACCATTCCTTCTCTGGAAATTGTGCAGTCACAATCAGTTCACCTGTGTTCAGAATTTCAATATTTTCTTTGTCAAAAATATCTTCAACTCGGCTCCTCACCTGGGGTACGAATTTTAATGTAATGTTGGTCAAAGAGACCTGCTTCTTTGATGCCTCTTCAATTTCTTGATATGACTTTTCCCTACGCTTGAATAGTACATCTTCAACCTGTAAGTCAATAATGCGTGAAATCCTGAACACCCTGAAATCTGTTTTTAAGTGACAATAGCCAAACAAGTACCATGTATAACCTTTAAAGATTAATGACATCGGTTCTATCTGCCTTGTACTTGTTTCGTTCGCATAGTTTCTATATGTAATTGTGATCAATTGCGATTGAGTGATAGCGTTCCGGATGCTTTTGATCAGCTGTTTCTGCTTTGCGGTGAACCCCCAAGGCTGCACACCAATTATGATTTGTTCCATATGGAGGTCGAAATGATGTGTTTTATCCTGTGGAATAAGATTTCGCAGTTTTTCTATGGATGATTCAAGCTCAACATCCTCAAGAGTTGAGTTAACACCTTTAAGTGCTGAAAGTATGGAACACAAATTGCTTAGTGTCAGCAACTGATGGTTTAATTTATAATTCTCCATAATACCAAAACCGCCATTATTCCCAGGGTAAGATATAATTGGAATACCAGCCATGTTAATAGCTTCAATGTCTCTGTAAACCGTTCGAACTGAAACTTCAAACTTTTCCGCAAGTTCTTTTGCCGATATTCGACTTCTATTAAGTAACATAACAATGATTGTCAGCATACGGTCTATTTTCATATTCATCTCCTTAATATATGTTTGGCATATTCTAGAGTATAAGTTATTTTTGTCAAAACATTTTTTAACATATCATGCTTATGATCGCTGAACGTTTTGATACCATGTAATATGTATAATATTATTTATTATCTTGCTACTATCTTTTTTATACCTTAAATTTCGCGTCAATTACTTTTCTTTTACAAACAAAGAAATTTCATAAAGATTTTTGTGTCTTACTGTTCCAGTTTATCATATATGCCGACTTTTTTTGTAAGCAAAACCAAAGGATTGTTTTTTGTTGAAGTGATTTCCCGGAGAGGTTTTACTAAAATGGAGAGGTTCGATGTCTCAGCGTTTTTATTTATTAGGAAAAGATGCATAAGTATGAAGGATTTAGAAAATAAATGTCAAATGAATCTAAAATAAGTAAATTGAAATCGTGCTAGTGTTTTTCAATAAAAGGTGGGGTGGGTTTCATGAACTATGACTTAACTATTGAGCAAGAGATGATCAAAAAGCTTATTAGAGAATTTACAGAAAAAGAAATAGCACCATATGATGAAGAGATGGACAGGACAGGAGAATTCCCCTGGGAAATCATAAAAAAGATGAAAGATGCAGAGCTATTTGGAATATCATTTCCTGAAGAATACGGAGGAGCAGGTGGAGATGAAATATGTGAAGCCATTGTATTAGAAGAGATGGCTAGAGGGAGTGCTAGTACAGCGATCACCTTGGATACCCATATGCTTTGTGCAACAGCAATACTTACCTTCGGAACTGAAGAACAAAAGAAAAAATATTTACCAGATTTGGTATCAGGAAATAAACTTGGAGCCTTTGCATTAACTGAACCTTCAGCTGGTTCAGATGTTGGTGGTATTCAGTCGAAGGCAGTCTTAGAAGGTAGTGAATATATATTAAATGGTCAAAAGGCGTGGATTACAAATGCCCATGTTGCAGATGTATTTGTGGTGGCTGCACTGACGAACCCTAGTTTAGGAACAAGGGGAATCAGTTGTTTTATAATAGAGAAGGATTTTTCAGGATTTATGCTAGGGAACAAAGAGGACAAGATGGGTATAAGGGGATCTGATACAGGTGAATTAATTTTTGATAATTGTAAAATTCCAAAAGAGAACCTCTTGGGTGAAGAAGGAATGGGATTTAAAATCGCTATGATAAGCCTTGATAGTGGGAGAATCGGCATAGGAGCCATAGGAGTTGGGATAGCACAGCATGCCATGGAAGAAGCTATAAAATATGCTAGGGAAAGAAAGGCATTTGGGAGGACAATCTCACAATTGCAGGCTATACAATTTAAAATCGCAGATATGGTAACGGGTATAGAAGCATCAAGGGCATTAGTTTATAAAGCGGCTTACAAGAAAAAGAATCATGAAAAATTTACATTGGATTCAGCTATGGCTAAATTAATGGCATCGGAGGTTGCTATGAAGACCACGAAGGATGCCATACAGGTATTTGGTGCCTATGGATATAGTAGAGAATATCCTATGGAAAGATTAATGAGGGATGCAAAGGTTTTAGAAATCGGAGAGGGGACTTCTGAAGTCCTAAGAATGTTAATCGGAAGTAAAGCCCTAAGATAGGAGGTTTTGACCTTGAATATATTTGTATGTATCAAACAATCTTGAATGTTTGTGATTATGGAATAGTGGGTGATGCTACTAAGGTAGTTAATATTTTTATAAAAGAGTTTAAGGATAAAATTATATAAGATAGACAAAGATCTAGGGACATCGAATCCTTTCATTTTGGTCAGATTTCTCTTCAAGAAATGGCCCAAATAAAGAAATGCTAGATTTATTAGATTCTAGCATTTTTAGTATTCAAACAACAATATTCTTCAACATAGTTAAATTTCTATTGGTTTAATACATTTGTATATTATCTGTGTACCTAATAAATTTTATAGATAACTAGATATTCTTCATCCTTATCTACCTTATTGCTGCAGCGTATACATTCTAAATCACGAGGTATTTCTTCGAAGGATTCATATATGGTGTCCTGATAGGTGCTGCACATCCTACACTTAACCTCATATTTCTCTTTAATCAGGCCTTCGTCCTTCAAAAATCTTAACATCTTATAAACAATGTCCGAGGTTGTATCCAGTTCCTTCATGACATATCCAGGGTAGATCAACATCTCTTTGCCTGAATACTTCAGCATAGTCATAAATTTATCAGTTCTTTCTTCATCTAACAAATGGTTATCTTTAATATATTTCTCCAGATTTAATAGATTAAACTTTTTCAAAATACTTCCCCCTTAAACTATCTCTATATGCATAAATTTAATAAAACACTTCTTTGCTGTGTAGAACAGCTTTTTCTTTATTTTTTTATTTCTCTATTTTTTTTAATGACCTATGCTAGTGAATATTGTTGTTATGAAAAACAGAAAGAACATTGATCTGAATCAGGTTGCCGATGTTAGATTAATTTTGAAAGATAGGGTTTGGATGTATTTTTGATAAGTGAGCAAATTGCATAATTACAATCCTAAAAAACTTACTATTATATATAGTCTTAAATTCTCCAGAGCCATACCTCATTTATTATGCAATTGTACCAAGTTAGAAGTATGGAATTGTCTAAAGTATCTTAATTATATAGTAGTAAATTTATATATATAAGTCAACTGAGAACATTAGAGGAAACAATAAGCCGACTTGTATAATATTGTATGAAAAATAGCAAGGGATTATGATTTCAAAGCTTTGAATAGATATAATTTCCTTTATGGATTTCAAAAAAGTTAACCTTGATAACTTTATTGAATATTTTCTATTTTGCTCAAAATTGTCTTATAATATAAGTTGAGGGGTGATAATATGAATAAAACGTTGGACTTACTAAAAAACAGAATGTCATTAAGAAAATATGATGAAAGACCCATTAGTGAAGCGGATTTAGATTTAATACTAGAAGGGGCAATGAGGGCACCAACGGCAGGGAATATGATGATGTACTCTATACTGGTAATAAAGGATGAAGAGAAAAGGAAAAGATTGAGCGAAACCTGCGATAATCAACCGTTTATAGCAAAGGCACCGGTATCATTGATATTCTTAGCAGATATGGAAAGAATATGTGACTACTTTACATATAGTGAGGTAAAGGAATTTTGCCAAGAAAAGAATATGGAGTACAGGGAACCGGGTTTTGCAAGCCTATTTTTAGCAGTAAGCGATGCCCTTATAGCAGCACAAAACGCTGTCGTGGCAGCTGAATCATTAGGTGTAGGCTCCTGCTATATTGGAGATATCATGGAAAATTATGAAGTTCATAGGGAGTTACTGAATCTACCGGATAGAGTATTCCCAATAGGCATGCTTTGCTTAGGATATTATCCGGAGGGAGCAAAGAGAATAATAACTCCAAGATTTGATAAAGAGTATATTGTATTTGATGAAGAATATAGACATTTAACTGACGATGAATTCAAAGAAATGTATAAAGAGCGTGAAAAAAGAGTTACTCCTCAAAATGTACATGGAGCAACAAATTTTGGACAGATGCTCTACTCAAGGAAATTTGGGTCTGAGTTTTTTGAGGAAATGGAGAGGTCTATAGGGGTTATTATTGAGCAGTGGATGGGGAAAAGAAAAAGGTAGAAAAATCCATTGGCTCATATGAATTATCTCAGCTAAACTTGACAAATTAATCCAAATAAAAGAAACTAAGAATGAAACTAAAGACGAATGATGAAGGTGATAAAATGGCAATAGAGGTTTATCCAAATATATATAGACACGAAATTCCATTACCGGGCAATCCTTTGAAGGCGATTCACAGCTATTTTATATTATCGGAGGATAGAAACCTGATTATTGATACGGGTTTTAATAGGAAGGAATGCAAAGATGCTTTTATGGAGGGGATAAACGAGCTTAACATTGATCTTAATAAGACAGATTTGCTCATTACCCACCTACACTCAGATCACTCAGGCCTTGCTGCAGAATTAAGTAAGGATGGTGTAAATGTATATGTAGGTAAGATAGATGGCAAAATGATCAATGATATGTCGGTAGATGAGTATTGGCAAAGGTTTAAAGAATATGCTGTAATGTTTGATCTTGCAAAGGACAATATAGCCTTTGACGATCATCCAGGGTACAAATATTGTCCAAAGGATAAAATAGAGTTCGTAGGTCTTGTAGAGGGGGATGTAATAAATGTTGGAGATTACTCCTTTGAAGTAAAAGATATTCCTGGTCATACCCCTGGGCATATTGGACTATATGATAGAAAACATAAGATATTCTTTGGTGGAGATCATATCTTGGACAAGATTACTCCAAATATAGCATTTTGGGGATTTGAGCAGGATATATTATTCGTTTATTTTGATAGCCTGAGAAGGGTTTATGAGTACGATATCGACTATCTTTTTTCAGCTCATAGAAATATAGTGAAGGACCATAAGAAGCGAATAGATGAACTTTTTGAGCATCATGAGGAACGTCTTAATGAAATTAAAGAAATTATTAAGAATGGGAAAATGACAGTTAGAGATATAGCTTCAAAAATGCATTGGAGTCTTAGATGTAACGTGTGGGAAGAATTCCCGAATCCTCAAAAATGGTTTGCATCGGGAGAAGCCATGTCTCACTTAGAGCATTTAGTTTGCATTGGAGAGGCTGAGAAAACTGAGGAAAACGGGATGTTATATTACGGGTTAAATATTGAAAAATATAAGCGCTAGACTATTATGGGGGAGGACTCACATGAAAGTATTACTAATTTACAATCCTATATCAGGAAGTGGAATCTTCAAGAATTACTTGGATTATATAATTGAAAAATTTCAAGAGAAGGGTTTTCAGATAATACCCTATAGAATAAGTAATAACGATACTTTAGACAATATACTTTCAAACCTTGATGAAAGTGAATACACAAAGATATTGATTGCTGGTGGAGACGGAACGATAAATAGGATCGTTAATAGGCTTATAAAGCACGATATTAATTTACCTATTGGAATATTCCCTGTTGGAACTGCCAATGACTATGCACAGTATTTCAACTTACCTAAAACTATTGAGGAAATGACTGAGATACTTTTGAGGGATAACTATACCTACTGTGATATAGGTCTTGCCAATGATAAGTATTTTATCAATGTAGCGAGCCTAGGCTTTCTAATTGATATTAGCCAAAAAACCGATACGAAATTTAAGAATAATCTAGGTGTCCTAGCTTACTACTTAAAAGGAATAGAAGAGCTCCCTAATCTTAAACCGATAAATGTAAAGGTTACTGCTAAAGACATTGAGTTTGAAGATGAAATTTATTTTATGCTTATTATGAATGGAAAATCCGCTGGCGGTTTTAAGAAAATAGCTCCTCTTTCTTCTTTGAGTGATGGTTTATTAGATGTATTTATATTTAAAAAATGTCCATCCTTTGAATTGGTACCATTAATGCTTAAGGTTGTTAATGGAGAACACTTTAATAGTAACCATGTTATCTATTTTCAAACCGATGAACTAGTTATTGATTGCGATAGACAGGTAGGAACAGATTTGGATGGGGAAAAGGGTAGTAGTTTTCCACTAAACATCAAAGTTGTTCCTCGGAAATTGAAAATAAATACTAGAGGTAATAATGAAGATGGTTTTTCACCTGACAGAGCATTTAGCTTTTATGATGTAAAAAGTGCCTGTGAGCAGATTTCAAAGGGAGTTATAAAGGAACTTAAAAGACCTCTATCGGAAATAGGTAATACAAGAAATACTGCAAAGGATTTAAAGAATCTTATTACAGATTTACCTAGACACAACACCTTTAGCTATGTTAATAAAAAATCTCTAAACGAAGAATATTTTGAAACTGCCGAAAAAACCCTAGATAACGGATATGTATATATAGTTCTTTCTAGCACAGGAAGTGCAGCAGGTAAGTTAATTGGTAAGGTAACGAAAAAAGAATATGCCCATGCATCAATATCATTTGATGAAGACTTAAAGACCATTATAAGCTATAATGGGGGAGAAAATATTTACTCCCCAGGGCTGAACCAAGAGATGATAGAGTTTTTTAATAAAAAGCCCGACGCAAATATTATAGTTTATAGAGTAAAAGCAAGTGGAGAACAGAAGAAAAAGATATTAGAAGAGATTAAAAAGATAAACGATCAAGGAAGCTCTTACAATATTTTAGGACTCTTCTTACCATATTCCCATAAAAGCAACATAATGTTCTGCTCTCAATTTGTCTATACAATGCTAAAGCTCGGAGGGTTAGACTACTTTGATAAAAAGTCTGAAGAGGTTAAACCGACAGATTTTGTGGAACTTGACTATGAAAGAAAGCTAGAGTATTGTACTAAAATTTTCGTAAAAGACATGTTATAAGATAAATCTTGTCGAAACAGAGATGTCTAAAAAGGACAAAGTTTTGAAAATAATAGGGCTGATCTCATGAGATATACTTGTGAGTCAGCCTTTTGTCTTTAGTTTATTTATGCATTTTTTCGAGGTCTTTCTAGTTTAAGCTTTCTTATACGATATTGAAGGTTTTGTCGTGCAATGCCAAGCTCTCTAGCAGATCGAGAAACATTCCAATCAAAAGCATCTAAGGCATTTAAAATTGTTGTTCTTTCTGCTTGTTCAAGGGCTACTGAAAGATTATCAATACTAGGTTTTTGATATGAGACTTTCTGTGCTCCAAATATAGATATCAAATTTTCAGGCAAGTGCTTTAGCATCAGAGTATCTTCACAATCAACCATAGTCATTGCAGACTCTATAACATGTTCCAATTCTCTGACGTTTCCAGGCCAATTATAATTACTAAGCATTACTTTTAAATCGCTTGATACAGAGATGATAGGCTTACCATATTTCATAGCAAAGTCCTTAATAAAGTATTCTATAAGCATAGGAATGTCTTCAGGTCTTTTCCTAAGTGGAGGTATTTCTAGAGAAATTACAGCTAATCTAAAATATAAATCCTTTCTCAAAATTGACTTATTTATGCATTCTAGAGGATCTATATTTGTCGAACTCATAATTCGACACTCCACTGGCAGTTCTTCTTTTCCGCCTAGTTTTCTATATTTCTTTTCTTGGAGTACACGAAGGAGTTTAGCCTGTAGATTTAAAGGCATTGAATTTATTTCATCTAAAAATAATGTTCCTTGTCCCGCCTGTTCGAAGAGTCCTGTTGAATTAGTAGAGCCAGTAAATGAGCCCTTTACGGCTCCAAAAAGAAGGCTTTCCAATAGTGATTCTGGAATTGCTGCACAATTTATTGCAATAAAAGGGTGGTGCTTTGTTATAGGATTTTGATTATGGATGCCTTGGACAAAGAGTTCTTTGCCTGTTCCGGTTTCTCCGCATATAAGTATAGGGGACAATATTTTAGAAGCTATTTTAGCTTTTTTTAGAGCATTTCTTATTTCAGGGCTCTTACCGATGATATTATCTAAAGTAAATCGTGTATTATTCTGGGGATTGTCTATTAGAGTATTTTTTAAAAGGGGAGAATGATCCATTTGAAGTCGTTTCATCTGCTCTAAAAGCTCTTTTATAGTAGTCAAATTTCTACTGATAGAGTAGGTTGATATAATCTCACCATTTCTTAAAAGTGGATAGGTGCTTGCAGTAAGGTGGATCTCCTTTCCGTGTATTGTATGATATTTCTGATACCTGTCCATGATGGGACTCTGATTCTTAAGTACAGTAAGATGTTCACTGTTTTCTGGTTTTACATCATAGACTTCAGTTATATGTTTTCCAAGGATCTTTTGAGGGTTCAACCCTTCAAAGTTTTGCATTTGCTTATTGTAAAACCAAATTACTCCATTAGTATCCGATAACAGAACACCTTCATTTATAGAATTGAGTACCGTAGAGAAACAGTAATTTTCTCCTAGTGCACGATGCAGATCAGTACAATCTTCAATATAGACTATAAAATAACTTTCTCGTTCTATTACGCAGGACTTCAATTTAAGCTTTAAAACTTTATCTCTATATTTTACTTCCTCTTCTTCCTTTAAACTCTGTGGATTAGTATTAAGATTAAGGCAAATTGCTATGTCCTTAAAGCTAGTCAACTCATTAGAAAATAAGACATTAACAAGCTCATTCATATAAATTATCTCATAGCTGGTATCTAAGATAATAATTCCTTCATTAGCATTATTCAATACTTCTTTAAAAAGTGAAAGCAATTATCTCTTCCTCCCGATAAATAGTTTTAACCTAGATTATCCGTAGAAGATTTTTAAATTTTCTGTGAATAATTTTGGTTTAATAAGTATTCTCCAAGCTGTAAAAAATATCCTTCATTTTTTATAGAAAAAAATATTTGCAGTGCTAAGAAAATATGCACATATCTTCTTAGATTATATATTAAAATATGCAAAAAAAATATGCACGCAGAGGAATTAGAGTCGGTAAACTATTTGAAAAATGTGTAAAAATAAAGGCTTAAGCCATACTCGTAACTTGGCATGAATTTTGTGTATATATATTTCATGAAATTCAGCTAAGTTTGTAATCGTTGTGGTGACTCATTATATACTTGGTGTCGCACATATTCTGTAAGGGTGCTCAAAAAAATTATTGTAGGAGGAATTGATATGTATCAAAATCGTGACCTAGGAATTAATCACATAAGAGCAAGGAAAAACAGTATAGCTTCAGGAATGGGGTTAGGAATTATGCTGCTTGATGACATATATCCAGCATTTCCGGGGGATGTACGTAATCCAAGTGCTTTTCCATACCCGATCCAATATGAGATAGCAGAAGGAGTAGATAACTATACTCTTCTTTGGGCAGAGGATAAAAGCCCGTGTCTTGAACCTATTAAACGTGCTGCTAAAAAATTGGAGCGTATGGGATGCCGTGCTATTGCAGCTGAATGTGGATATTTTTCATACTTTCAGCAGGATATTGCAGGATATGTAGATGTACCAGTATTTATGTCTAGTTTACTTCAGGTTCCCTTTGCACAACAATTAATAGGTCCTAATAAATCCGTGGGAATTATGTGTGCCCATAAAAAGTTTTTAACCGATGCGCATTTGAAAAATGTTGGAATTGATCCTGATAGTAACTTGGTAATTGTAGGTGTTCAGGATGAATATGAGTGTCCACAGTTCGATTTGCTTTGGAATCCAGAAAAGCGCTCAGAAGTGCCTCAGTGCTATTTCGATGAAGCACAAAAGGATATGGTTAAAATCAGTAAGGATTTTTGTAAAACGAATCCTCAGGTTGGGGCAATATTACTTGAATGTACAGGATTTCAGCCATTTGCACGAGCAATTCAGCGGGAGGTAGACTTACCTATATTTAGTTGGGGAACATTATTGGATTACGCTTACTCAGTAGTAGCCCATAGAGAATATTATGGACATATATAATTTTAAGAAATGAAAGGAGAATGAAATATGGATACTCTATATTTAGATGGAACAAACCTAGAGTTAGATGTATTGTTTTCGGTTTTAGAAGGAAAGAACTATAAAATTGAAGTGACAAATGAAGCCCAGTTATCATCAGATACAGGACTATTTCATATTGAAGAATCAAATTTACTGTCTCGTGGAATAAGGGAGAAACAAATCAATCCCTTAGATATACCAAGAACATACGCTGTGAGCTATGGTAAGACTTTACCAAAGGAAGTAGGAAAGATAAGTTTAATTCTTTTGCTTAATTCAAGTATTAAACAGGCAAATAATTTGAGAAAAGATTTTATTAGTAGAATTTTAGATTTTATAAATTATGGAATATATCCGTGCATACATGAGGTGAACAATAACGAATTGTCTGCAATGAGTGAATTGGCTTTAATTCTTTCAGGTGAAAAGGGTACAACCTCCTTCTATAATGGAGAATATCATAATACAGACGAACTTCTTAAGGAGCTAAACCTAGAGAAACTAGAGTTTAATTTAAAAGAAGTTGCCTTTATAACAAAGCTTTGCTGCGTATCAGTGGCATTGTCAATACAAGCTCTAAGGGAGGCCAAGAAGTTAGCAAAAACTGCTGATATATGTATAGCGATGAATCTAGAAGGGATAAGAGGGGAAACTGGAGCTTTTGACAAAAGATTGCATGAACTGGCAAGACCTTTCGCGAATCAAATTATATCTGCTGAAAATACTAGAAGATTACTAGAAAACAGTGAGTTTACCACAGAAGAGGCAAGGATCACCTTTGGTGGAGATAAAGGAGCTAGATGTCAGGATGCAATAAGCTATAGGGCAACCCCACAAACCCATGGAGGAGTACGGGATACTATTCAGTGGCTAGAAGAGAACTTAAAAAGTGAGATAAACGATATTTCATACAGAATAAATCCTCTTATCGGATACTCCCTTGATCTTATGACCATTGCATTAGCTGATCTAGGCAATATAAGTGAGAGACGTAGCTTTAGATTGAATGATTCAAACTTGTCCTATGGACTTCCAATGAATTTAGTTGGAGAAAATCCAGGGTTTAATCATGGATTTCCTGTCATTCAAGCTGCAGCCACTGCCGTATTGGCAGAATTAAAGCTTTTAGCTCTACCAAGTACTTCAAGTTCAATAATAGATGGAAGAAATGATGGTTATAATTGTACCACTTATTCTTCAGCTCAAAAGACCTTAGAAGCAATGCCACTTTTAACGAAGGTATTGGCAATTGAAATGCTTATGACAGCTCAGGCAATGGATTTAGCCAAGGATAAATTAAAGGATTTTAAGTTTGGGAAGGGTACAACCGCTGCTATAGATGAATTTAGAAAGTACGTAGAAATGACAAGGATCAATAGATTTGCTGTGCCAGATATGGTGGAGGCGGATAGACTCGTGGCTGAAGCTGTGGTTTTAGATGCGGTTGAAAAAGCTATTGGAAGATTGAAGTAAGGGGGAGTAGACAATATGAAGAAATATTATATAGACGGTTATAACTTGACAATAGAAGATATTATTTTAGCCACAAAGGGAGAACTTGGGACAGTTTTCATGTCTGAGGAAGCCATAGAAAGGTGTAAAAACAGTAGGAACCAAATAGACAAATGGATGGAGAAGGATGCTCCCGTAGTTTATGGAGTGAATACAGGGCTTGGGAATTTAAAGGATACAGCATTATCACCGGAAGAACATTTAAAGTGGAATAAAACAATCCCGTATCCTCATGCTGTTGGTATGGGAGAACCCATAGATGGAGATATAACTAGAGCAGCTCTTCTTATAAGGGCGAATTTGCTATGCCGAGGTTACTCCGCAGTAAGACCTGCGTTGATACAGAGGATGTTAGACATTTTTAATGCAGGCATTTCTCCTGTAATTTTAGAGTTAGGTTCTACAGGTCTAAGTGACTTAGGACCCCTTGCACAAAGTGCGATGATTGTAGCGGGTTTGGAGGAGGCAGAGGTGTTTTATAAAGATAGAAGGGATAAAGCACAGACTATCTTTGCAGAAGTAGGGTTAGAACCGGTCTTCGAATTAGAGTGTAAGGAAGTTTTAGCTCAAATGAATGGTTCAACTATGACACAATCATTGGCTGTCTTTACCTACAGTATGCTTGAAAAATTAGTTAGAATCCATGAAGAAATTGAAGCTAATATAGATCCTAATAAAGATGACTCCTGCTATTCAAGAGAGAAGGTATCCATAGCAATAAATAATTCACTAAAATTTGTTTCAAATATTATAAACCTTGAAAATAATATAAGCTGTGATAATCCACTTCTTTTTGAAACAGAAAAAGGAAACTATGAACCAGTCATGGGGTGTAACTGCAGTAATACTCAGGTGGGATACGGTCTAGACTTACTAAATATACTTATAGCAGATATGTCAAATATAATATATGAAAACATAAGCTTAGCAGAGTGTGATAATCCGTCAGTAATGGGATTAAAGAATATGTCATTATCGATATTAACAAAGCTAAGGACCCTGTGTATGCCAGCCAGTGCCGATTCAATACCAACTAAGGGGAATCAGGAAGATCATGTAGAATTTAGTTATGGTGCAGCTAGAAAGGCCATGAAGGCTGTTAATCTATTTAAAACCCTTATATCCTATGAATTATGTTCAGTTTTTCTAAAGGATTCTTATGATGTTGATCAAATAACATCGAAAATGTTATCTCAAATCAAGAATAAGATAGGCGTGTTTAATAAAAATAGTACGATGACTGAAATGATAAAGGAAACTGAGAAATATATTAGTAACAGTATCATATAGGTTATATATAAAGTAAACCCATTCATGATTATGGAATATTATGGTACAATATAGTTGTACAAATTGTACATTGAATTTAGATAATATTTATATGAAAGGGGATGATGGCCATGAGGCGAGGACATAGATTAAATATTAAAGGTGATAGTGAGGTGATTTTAAAAATTTAGAGTGAGGTGTATAAATGTTATTAATGGATATGGAATTGATGCAATCCTTATTTATAGAGGCTGAAAAAGGAAATATTGAAGTATTTGAAACGCTGGTATCTAGATGGACGAATAAAAAGGCCATAATAAAACCATTCAGAGCTAGTGCTAATTTTATTTTATTAGTTGAATTTGACGATAATAGATATTTCCTACGTTTTAATGAAGAAAAAATAAAGAGTGCAGAGGAAGTGAAGGCTGAATTAGATTATTTAAATTTCATCAAGTCAAAAGGAATGAAGGCTATTAATCCTGTTTTATCACTGAATGGTAATTACATGGAGACACTTAAAATTGATAATAGGATGCTGAATGCTGTTATGTTTAAAGAAATAGAGGGAAAGCAACTGGACTACAAACAATTGAGTATCGACCATTTTAAACTGTGGGGAGAATCTATGGGTAGAATTCATAGGATCTCTAGTTGTTATCCCTATGATGGACGTAGAAAGGATTGGCAAACATTACTTAATGATGCTGTCAATCTAGTGTCTGAAGATGACGAGGAATTTAGAACTGCATGTGAAGGCATAAGACAGCAATTAAGTGAGATACCAAAGAATCAAACATCCTATGGATTAATTCATTTCGATATGGAGCTAGACAATATGATATGGAAGGATAGCGAAATATATACAATTGACTTTGATGATTGTTCATATCACTGGTTTGTTGCTGATATAGCCTATGCATTACGTGATATATTTGATGAAGGACACAATATAGACGTTGAGAATGAAAACTTTAAAGCCTTTATAGAAGGGTATAGATCTAATCATAGCTTTGATGAAGAGTGGTTGGTCTGGCTACCTATAATGTATGAATTCCATCGACTTCTACAATATGCACACATTTTTTATGCATATAAAAATACCGATGCTACCAATGACACGTCGTGGCGTAAAAAATTGAGAGAACGGCATGAAGGATACTTAGCAAAACTAAGAAAGGATTTGCTAAGGGATAGACTGAAAAAATAGTCTGTACGTGTATTTTAATTGGTAATATGTTAATTATTAAGGATAGGATATATAGTTATAAACAGGAAGAAAAGGTTTAGACCGCATTATAGCTTTATAATCTAAAAGTTTAAAATTATTAAGAAAAGGGTTGAAAGGTGCCACGACATGCACCTTTTAACCCTTTTTTGATGTTAACCGTACTTATTTTAGGGTGATATAGTGGAAAATTGATTTTAATAAATTGGTATCATTCTTGCAAAAGTAATAAATTGCACTCAAAAAAAGAAAAAAGGCACATGTTAACATGGGAGAACCTAAAGCCGAATGAAGGGGATGTAAGTTAATATGGATAATTTTAGTATACCAAGTAATATCATTTTTGGAGAAAATTCAATTACAGAATTAAAAGGACTATTAGAACAATTTAAAGTAAAAAATATTTTGATAGTATGTGATGGCGGAGTTAGAAAAGTAGGTATTGTTGATAAAGTTTTTGATGAGATAAAAGGACTTGACTATAAAATTTCAATTTTTGATAAAGTAATGCCTAACCCTACAGATATACTAATCTCTGAATGTGTAAAAGAATATAGAGATAAAAATATTGAGTGTATAATTGCAGTCGGTGGAGGGAGTGCAATAGACTCAGCAAAGGCTATCAATGTTGTACTTTCGAATGGCGGGGAAATCATGGACTATGAAGTACCAAATTCCGTTAAAAATAGGACATTCCCATTAATTGCAATTCCAACAACTTCAGGAACAGCAAGTGAAGTAACAGGTTTTACTATTATTACCGATACTACTAGAAAGAAAAAAGTAGTAATTGGTGGAAAGAATATTTCGGCTGATCTTGCAATTCTAGATTACTCACTAACGTATGAACTACCTGCAAGTATAACTGCTTCAACAGGCATGGATGCTCTTACACATGCAATAGAAGCATATGTTTCTACCCTGGCAACACCATTTACCGATGTCAATGCATTGGGTGCAATGGTGTTGATTTTAAACAATATAGAGGCAGCAGTTAAAAATGGTGAAGATAAAGAAGCAAGAAAGGAAATGATGATTGGAAGTACCATGGCAGGAATTGCCTTTAACTCTGCGGTATTAGGGTTAGTACATGCTATTGCACATCCATTAGGTGCACATTTTAATATAGCCCATGGAATTGCAAATGCAATAATGTTACCATATGTAATTGAATATAATGGCGATCATTGTGAAGAAAAAATTAGAAATATTGGAGAGATTTTAGGACTTACACGTGAAATGAGTACTCCAGAAAAGGTTAGTGAAAAAATACTTGAGATTAACAATAAAATTGAAATACCTAGACTAAGTGAAATTGGAATTAAGAAGTCGGACTTTGATTTTATTGCTGAGGCAGTTCTTCAAGAACCGAGCTTAGCTATGAATCCAAAAGCCGTAATACACCAGGCTGTTGTAGGATTACTAGATAAGGCATATTAAACTTTATTTGTAAAAAATAATAGAAAATAAAAGAACCTTCTTTGATTTAAGAGTAGTATACTCATATAACAAAACAAAGAAGGTTCTTCTTATATCTACTTTTAGTAATAAGATCCTATCCCTATAAAATTAAAATCTAATATTCTTAAAATCAAGTACTTGATTCTTAATAGCAATTTCAGTAGGAAGTCTTTCTATACTAGAAGCACCAAAGAATCCAACAACTCCTTTAGTTCTTTCAAGTACATATCTTGCATCCTCTGGTTCTGCAACTGGCCCGCCATGGCAAATAACTAGGATGTCTGGATTAACTGACTTACCAGCATCATGTATATCTTGAATTACCTTCACACAATCATCTAGAGTCAAAGCAGTTTGTGCACCAATGCTTCCCTTGGTAGTGAGTCCCATGTGGGCAACTAGAACATCGGCTCCGGCCTTTGCCATTTTAATTGCATCATCGGTATCAAATACATAGGGGGTTGTAAATAGATCTAACTCATGGGCTTTTCTGACCATTTCTACCTCTAGATCGTAGCCCATGCCAGTCTCTTCGAGGTTCATTCTAAACTTTCCATCTATTAAACCAACCGTAGGGAAGTTTTGAACACCTGAAAAGCCTAAATTCTTGATATTCCTTAAGAAGACGTCCATATTTCTAAAGGGGTCTGTTCCACAAACCCCAGCAAGTACAGGAGTATCCTTAACGACGGTTAAAACCTCTCTGGCCATATCTACTACTATCTGATTTGCATCACCATAGGGTAAAAGCCCTGCTAAGGAACCCCTGCCTGCCATCCTATATCTTCCAGAGTTATATATGATTATTAGATCAACGCCTCCGGCCTCTGCTGATTTAGCAGAAATACCGGTACCGGCCCCGGCACCGATTACTGGCTTTCCATTTTTTATTTGGTTATCTAATCTTTTTCTGATTTCAGATCTTGATAAAGCCATATTTACACCTCCTCTGGATTGTCTTTCATAAACTCAATAAGCTTTTTAGCCATAGCAATGGCAAACTCTTCACTATTGATATCCGTATCCATCTCAACTAACTCGATCTTTTGCTTATCGATTCTATTCTTAAGTTCTGTAAATAAAGTTCTATCCTCCTTTGGACCATAGAAGGGCTGACCCTTTACATCTATAAGGGAGACCCCCTTAAGAGGCAAGAAGAGAGCAGTCTTACCCTGGGATTGGTTTAACTTTTCAGAAATAATCCGTCCAAGGTCTTGGCATTCTTTTGAAGTTGTACGCATTAGGGTGACTGTGGCATTATGCTTATAGATATTTCTCCCCTTAAATTTCTCTGGGACCGTATCAATCGGACCAAAGTTTACCATGTCTAGTGCACCAGTAGAAACTACTTGAGGTATTCCGGCTCTGGCAGCGGCTTCAAGCCTATTTGGGCCAGCCGATAGTACACCACCAACTAATTCATCGCACCATTCAGTAGTCGTAATATCAAGGACTCCCTTTATAAAGCCAGATTCAATTAAGCTTTCCATGGCTTTCCCACCTGTTCCGGTGGCATGAAAAACTAAGACCTCATATCCATGCTCCTCTAAATATTCCCTTGCCGTTGTTACACAAGGGGTGGTAACACCAAACATTGTAGCACCGATAAGTGGTTTTTCATCCTTTGGTTTAGGTGTGTGCCCCTTAGACATACCTGAAATTGCATGGGCAGCATTTGAAAGTATTTTGGATGATAGGCTGTTGATACCTGATATATCGACAACTGAATACATCATGGTTATGTCCTTTACATCAACATAGGGTCTCGTATCTCCTGAGGCAAGGGTTGACACCATAACCTTCGGAACCCCAACTGGTAAAGTCTGCATAGCATATGTACCTATAGTAGTACCGGCCGAGCCACCAAGACTAATTATTCCATCTAACTCTCCCTGAGCATATAGAGCACCGACAATTTTAGCTGCTCCCTTCATCATAACGTTGATAGCATGACCTCTATTATTTTTCTCAACTAAATCTTGCAAGTTCTCACCGCCTGCAAGAGCGACTTCCTCACTTGAAACATCCGGTTTAAAGTAAGGTTTTCCCTTAACTCCACTGTCAATCACAATGGTTTCTAAACCCTGGGCTTCAATTATATCCTTGATAAACTTAAACTCTTTGCCCTTAGTATCCAGAGTTCCTAGAATCACGATCACTTTACCCATAAAAAATCCCCCTTTGGCTTGTCTTACTTCATAATTATGCTAAGTAAAGGGGGATAATTACTATAAAAATTTTGATTAATACTTTAAAAAACACTGTATAAAAATAGAGGGATGATTCCTATGGGCTGCTCTATTTTACAAGTTCGTAACTATCTGAAAACTCTACCTTTAACTCTTTTTCATTAACAAACATCCACTTATCATTTTCATGTACGAACTCCAATTGTAGATTTCTATCTATATAAAAGTCAGTACCCTTATTTATATAATCCATCATTAGCTGATCATCGGTCTTGGTAAATGTCTGTCTAAATGAAAGATCCATTAAAGCTTTATCACCATCTATTTCCAAATTCACTATATTTGTGTGGGATATTGTTGATTTTACAGAACCGCTCTTGATAAATACATAGTAAATACCAAGAACTATTTCATGGACATCGGAATTTGGCTTGATATATTCGAAGAGTTCCTTAGAAATATCATTGTAGCCAAAGGTATAATCTAAATACATTTCAGAGATATTGGTCAGTTCTTGTTTGGGAGTATAGAAATTGTTGTATATATGGCCAAATAGAATGATTCCAGCAATTAATACCACGATAAATATCAGTGTTTTTTTATTATGACCTTCCATATAGGTCTCCTTTCGAGCTTTATTATATCCATATTATACTAGAAAACAGCTGAATGCAAAACAAAAAAATAACAAAGTCACACAAATGGTCAATAAACCACAAAAATTCATTGACAAAATTCAGAAAAGTGTTAAAATTGAATCATGGAAAAACTTAACAAATAATCAAAAGTAGAATGGTGTTGAAGAATGTAGAAAAGAAAGAATGAAATGATAAAAAATCTAAAACCCTTTATATTACTGAAGAACATTGTTTTGATGCTCACTAGGCTTGTAAAAGCCTAAAGTAATATTATTTTTAAGAATTTAAATTAAAGGAGGAGTAACAATGAAAAGATTTTTAAGTTTGTTTTTGGTTTTTGTAATGTGTTTGACTGTTTTTGTGGGATGTTCTAAGCCAGCAGAACCTAGCACAAGCAATACTGAAGCTACAGAGCAATCAAGTGAACAAGCTAGTGAAGAAAAATCTGACAAAACAACTTCTAGTGCGGCAATACCAGAAAGTGTAAATGGGAAAAGTTTTAAGATTGCACTAGTTAAAGAGTGGGGAACAGGCACACATATGGTTACCCATATCAACGCCGTTAAGAAGGAAGCAGAAGAACTCGGAATGACAGTAAACGTTGTAGATGCAAATCATGATATCGTAAAAATGGCTGATGGTATTAATGCAGCTGTTGAAGAGGGTGTAGACGCAATATTAATATCCCATGGTAAGCCTGATGGATTAAAATCAGCAGTTGAAGAAGCCCTTAAGGCTGGAATTCCTGTTATAGCATTCGATATAGACTTTGATATCGACAGTGAGTTAGCAGATGGTTTACTAATCAGTCTTGATCAAAATGATTTAATGTTAGCCTTATTAGCACTTGAAAAATTAGTTCAAGATATCGATGGTGAAGGAAATATTGTGTATTCATACCTTTATGGAGTAGCACCTACGGATAAACGTGACCGTATATATAAAGCAGTACTACAAACTTACCCAAGAGTTAAGGAAGTTGCGCGTTTCCAGGCTAGCCCTTCAAATGCAATGGCAGAAGCTCAACAAAGAATGGAAGCAGTGCTTACAGCAAATCCGCAAAAAGGCGATATAGATGCAGTATTTGCAGTATGGGATGAATATGCAAAGGGTTGTTTCAATGCCATCACTCAAAAGAAAAGAGATGAAATTAAGCTTTATGGTATAGATATGTCAGACCAGGACTTGGCAATGATGCAGGACAAAAGCGGTGTGTGGAAAGCTGCTGCTGCGGTTGACCCAGCTGTTATTGGACAGGTTCAAGTAAGACTAGCATTAAAGGCTCTAGCCGGAGAACGTATTCCTAGATACTATTCATTACAGCCAGTTCTTGTTAAACTAGAAGATCTACCTAAGGATAAAAGAGTTACTGTAAATGAGCTACCAAATATCTATGATGGTTGGGGTTCAAGTGATGAGTTCCTTACTGACTGGATGAAGGCAATAAAAGCAAGTAAATAATTTGGAATTATTATGGGGCTGCTTCATAAAATTATCTCATATGTTCAGCCCCAGGGTGTTTCAGAATGAATGAAGTTCAAGGTTTTGAAATTTCAGCGGTTTGGCTAGTACTTGTGTACGTGCCAAGTCGATGAAATTTCAAATAACGCAGAAATTCATCATTCTGAGACACCCTAGATATATATTTTCTATTAAGGGAGGGGTATGCCCTTGAGTCAATATAACAATTTGCTAGAGATGAAGAATATTTCAAAAAGCTTTCCCGGTGTTAGGGCACTAAAGGATGTAAATTTCTCTATGAGATCAGGTACGACCCATGCACTAATAGGTGCAAATGGAGCAGGGAAAAGTACGCTTATGAAGGTCCTTGCAGGTGCATATGGTGGAGACTTTGAAGGAAAAATCTTAATAGATGATGAGGAAATAAGTATTAATAAACCAGTAGACTCTAGAAAACAGGGGATCGAAATAGTTCATCAGGAGGTAGACACTGCATTAATTCCTCACTTGACCGTTGCTGAGAATATAATGCTTGACTATACAGTAAACGAGTATAAAAAAGCATTTATAAATTGGAAGGATATAAAAAGTAAAGCAAAGGAAGTACTTAAAAGACTCAAATTAGAACTGAATGTAGACAGAATAGTAAGTGAGCTAAGTTTATCGGAAAAACAACTGGTTCTTATCGGAAGAGCTATAGCCCATGATGTTAAGTTCATAATACTTGATGAACCTACGGCACCACTGAGCTTAAGTGAAACAGAACAATTATTCAATATTATTAATGATTTGAAAAAAGAAGGTGTTGGAATAATCTTTATATCTCACCGTTTAAATGAATTGTTTAGGGTTTGTGAAGATATAACGGTTTTAAAGGATGGAGAATTGGTTGGCACCTATAAAGTGTCTGATATGACTATAGATAGTGTAATTGAAAAAATGCTTGGACGAAAAATGGATGAAACATATCCTAAGATCGAAGCAGAAATTGGGGATAAGATATTTGAAGTAAAGGATTTGTCGGGTAAAGGAGATGTACATATAGATGATGTAAATATGCATGTTAGGGCAGGAGAGATTGTAGGAATAGCTGGATTAGTAGGAGCTGGTAAAACGGAGCTATCTAAGCTGCTATTTGGAGCCAGTGTAATAGAAAAGGGAAGTGTACTTGTAAATAATAAAGAAGTTTCTCTAAAAACCCCAAAGCATGCTGTGGACTCAGGTATTTGTCTAGTACCTGAAGAAAGAAGAAAAGAGGGCATATTGGTTAAGGAATCGGTAGCCTGTAATATAACCCTTGGAACTTTAAAGAACTTCTGTAACTACTCATTTATAAACAATATAAAGATTAACAATAGAACAAACCAAGTAATTAAAGATTTGGGAATAAAAACTCCTAGTGAAAAACAGAAGGTTGCTCACCTTAGCGGAGGTAATCAACAAAAAGTAGCTATAGGAAAGTGGTTAATCTCTGATTCCGATGTCTACATCTTTGACGAACCTACAAAGGGAGTCGACGTAGGAGCAAAATCAGATATATTTATACTTATCAGCGAATTGGCTAAGAAAGGGAAAGGGATTATCTATGCATCCTGTGAACTTGGAGAAATAATGGGAATCTCCGACAGAATATATGTAATGTATGACGGTAAGATAGCCAAGGAATTAATTACAAAGGATACGAATCAGGAGGAAATACTATATTACTCAACAGGGGGGCAAGAAAGTGAAAGCGCAAAGCAAAAAAATTGATCTATTTGATTATTTGTATCGCTATGGAACACTTTTGGTAATCGTTTTTGTTACGGTGTTCTTCTCCTTATCACTTCCACACTTTTGGACATATACAAATATGTCGGATATATTAAGATCTATTTCTATAGTTACTTTGATAGCTATTGGTGTAACTATATCATTGACGGTAGATGGATTTGACTTGTCTGTTGGGTCAACTGCTGGTTTAGCAGCAGTTATAGCAGCAAAGCTTATGGTTATACATAACTATGGTATGGTGCCTGCAATTATATTTCCGATTTTAGTAGGTATACTTATTGGACTAATAAACGCATTTCTAATCGTAAAGATTGGTATACCTGATATGCTAGCCACACTATCTATGATGTTTGTTATTAAAGGAGCACTAACCACATATACAAAGGGTACAGCAATCTATAACTATATGCCATTGCCTGACAATGGTGGAATCGCCGAAGGCTTAATGAAAGAGAATTTCCTATATTTAGGGCAAGGATATATTCTAGGCATTCCGGTACCAGTTATCATAATGTTCGTCGCAATCTGTATAATCCACATATTCTTAAACCATACAAAATACGGACGCTTCTTACATGTTACAGGTGGAAATAGAGAAGCTGCTAGATTATCGGGAATTTTAGTAAATAAGTATAGGACAATTGCATACATATTATCAGGGGCATTTGCGGCCCTTGGAGGTATCGTTTTAGCAGCAAGATTGGGTTCTGGAGAGGTTGATGCCGGAGCAGCATATCTTATGGATTCAGTTGCTTCAGCATACATAGGTTTCTCAATAATGGGAGCAGGAAAAGCAAACGTAGTCGGTACCTTTTGTGGTGCAATATTGATTGGAATTCTTTTAAATGGATTAACTATGCTGAACTTCCCATACTATGCTCAGGATATAGTAAAGGGTACAGTTTTAGCATTTGCACTTGCAATAACTTATTACAAGAAGAAACAGTAATCCTATTAATAGAAAAGGGGGACAATTGCATGTCAGAATATTATGTTTTGGATACAAGTACAATATTTGATTATATCCAAAGGGAGCTAAATTATTTTGCAGAAGATGCTGATATACAATGTAATGAAATCGGCGATGGTAATCTAAACTTAGTATTTAGGATTGTTGATAGAAAGAATAGCAAAAGTATTATAGTAAAGCAATCCCTACCCTATGTTCGCTGTGTAGGAGAGGATTGGCCGTTAAATATTAATAGAGCGGAGATTGAAAATAATATTCTGGAAATAGAATATGAATTGACTGATGGACTAGTTCCAAAGATATATAAGTTTGATCCTGTTATGTATGCAACCCTAATGGAGGATTTATCAGACCATGTAATTATGAGAACAGGCCTTTTAGAGCTTAATCAATACCCAAGATTTATTGATCAAATAACGGATTTCATGGTAAAAACACTGTTATTAACATCCGATGTAGTAATGGACCACCAAAAGAAGAAGGAGCTGGTAAAGCAGTTTATAAATCCAGAGCTATGTGATATTACTGAGGCCTTAGTTTATACAGAACCATTCTATGATGCAGAGAGAAACAACATAGATGATTTTATGATTGAATTTATGGAAGATAATGTATGGAATGATAACGAGTTCAAACTAGAAGTGGCTAAGCTTAAGTTTGACTTTATGACAAATGCCCAGGCACTACTTCATGGAGATTTGCATACGGGAAGTATTTTTGTAAAGGAAGATAGTACAAAGGTTATCGATCCTGAGTTTGCATTCTATGGTCCTATAGCCTACGATGTAGGAGCCTTGGTAGCTAACCTGGTGATGAATTATATATCTACAGATTCGATAATAGAAGATGAAGAAAAACGAGAAGACCATAAGGAGTATTTATTAGACACTACTAGAGAAGTAATAGATGTATTTAAAGAGAAATTCTTAAAACTATTCGATGAGGTTGTTACCGATGAAATGGCAAAGTTACCAGGATTTAAGGAGTGGTATCTAGACAATATAATAATTGATACAGCAGGAGTTACAGGCTGTGAAATGATTAGAAGAACCGTTGGTCTTGCCCATGTTAAGGACCTAGATGACATTCCAAAGATAGAGAAAAAGGCCGAGGCCAAGAAAATAAATGTATTTATGGCTAAGGAGTTTATTATGAATAGAAAAGAAATCAAGACAGGACAGGATTTTATTGATATAGTAAATCATTACTACAAACAGGAGGTAACAGCATGAATATAATTGTTCCAGCTAAACTAAATGAAGCAAAGGATGCCATGATTTTACTTGATCAAACCCTATTACCGGTTGAAAAGAAGTTTATAGAAGTTAGTAAGCTAGAGGACACTTGGGAAGCTATAAAAAAATTACGTGTTAGAGGAGCTCCTGCCATAGGTGTTGCTGCTGGATTTGGGATATATCTTGGGGTTAAGGATTCAAAGGCAGAGAAATTCGAGGATTTTTATAAGGAATTTATGGAGGCTAAAGAGTATTTAGCATCTTCAAGGCCTACAGCAGTTAACCTATTCTGGGCTTTAGATAGGATGGAAAGCAGATTACTTAAGGAAAAGGAAAGAAGCATCGAGGAAATAAAGGAATGCCTGCTTGAAGAAAGTGAAGAGATCTTAAAGCAAGATCAAGACATGTGCAAGGCGATTTCAGAATATGGTCTAAGCCTTCTTAAACCGGAAATGGGCTTGTTAACTCACTGCAATGCAGGGGGGATAGCTACATCAGGCTATGGAACAGCCCTAGGGCCAATGTATCTAGGTCATGAAAAAGGGTATAATTTTAAAGTTTATGCCGATGAAACTAGGCCATTGTTACAGGGCTCTAGACTAACGGCTTGGGAGCTTAACGAAGTTGGAATAGACGTAACGGTTATATGCGACAATATGGCATCCATAGTAATGAAGGAAGGAAGAATAGATGCAATATTAGTTGGATGCGATAGAGTAGCAGCTAATGGAGATACTGCCAATAAGATCGGAACATCGGGAGTGGCTATACTAGCTAAGGAATATAACATTCCTTTCTATGTTTTGGGACCAACTTCAACTATTGATATGAACACTAAAACTGGAGATGATATCGAGATTGAACAGAGAGGCAGTAAGGAGATTTACAATGGATTTGGAAGACAGACTGCACCAACTGAGGTAAAATTCTATAATCCTGCATTTGACGTAACTGATCATAAATATATAACGGCAATAATAACGGAAAAAGGCATAGTAAAACCACCTTTTGCTGAGAATCTTGCAAAAATATTTGAATAACTAAAAAAATTCAGTTATCATACTACTAGTAAAAAAAATAATTTCGACTGTGTAAAGGAAAGGTGATCGGGTGCTACCTATAACAAGAAAAAAGAAGATTACAAACATAATAAAAGAGAAGAAAAGTGTGACTGTAACTGAATTAAGTAAAGAATTTAATGTATCGGAAGAAACTATACGACGTGATCTAGCTCAATTAGAAAAAGACGGTGTACTTAACAGAGTATATGGAGGAGCATACATAGTAGATGGAGTTCAAAATGATGTAGATATAAACCTAAGAAAAAATATATATAGTGAATCAAAAGAAAAAATAGCAAATATCTGTAGTGGATTAATAGAAAATGGTGACTCCATAATATTAGATTCATCAACTACCTGTCTATATATTGCAAAAAAAGTTATTGATAAAAACATCACAGTTATAACCAACTCGTTACAAATAGCCAATGCCTTAGAAGAGGCTAGCAATATTAAACTAATAATGATAGGCGGCAGCTTTGATGCAAAAACCTTAGCTTTTTACGGAAGAAATGCAGAACTATTTGCTGGAAAATATTTTGCTGATAAGGTATTCGTTTCATGTAGAGCTTTGAATTTGGAAAAGGGAATCATGGATTCAAATGAGCATGTTGCGGAAATGAGAAGGGTATTTTTAAATCAGGGATGCGAGGTTAATCTAGTGGCGGATTTCTCTAAGTTTGATAGAATAGCATTTATACATTTTGCGGATTTTGAAGAGGTAAACGCTATAATTACCGATAAAAAATTAGGCGATGAATGGCACAGTTCTATGGACGAAAGAGGAATCAAAATATTTGATGAAGAGTTAAGCGATGACGAATATAATGACTGATAAGATAAGTCAGGAGGTGATAGGATGAATAAAGGCCTTAGTGAAGATCAAATTAAAAGAGATGTATGTGATATCGGTAGAAGAATGTATATGAATGGCTTCGTTGCTGCAAATGATGGAAACATAAGTGTAAAAATAAATGATAATGAAATAATAACTACTCCTACTGGGGTTAGTAAGGGTTTTATGACTCCTGAAATGCTTTGTAATATTGACCTAGATGGAAATGTGATTCGTGGAAACACGAAGCCATCATCTGAAATAAAGATGCACTTGAGGGTATACCAAGAAAATCCAGAGATAAAGGCGGTAACCCATTCTCATTCGCCCTACGCCACAGCCTTTGCCATAGCTAGAACGCCTCTAGATAAGGCTTTACTGCCTGAAGCTATTGTTAATCTAGGTAGTGTGCCAGTTGCTGAATATGCAACTCCTGGCACAAATGATGTATCGGAATCAATAGCTGAGTTTGTTATGGACTACAATTGTGTTCTATTAGCAAATCATGGTGCCGTTACATGGGGTACGGATTTAATGCAGGCATACTTTAGAATGGAGACTTTAGAGTACTATGCAAAAATATTATTTATAACCACTATGCTAGGTAATGCTAAGGAATTGTCATGCAATGACATAAGCAGTCTATTGCAAATAAGGCAAAAACAAGGCATTACAACCGGAGGGGTACCGGCAAAATGTAATGATGTTCAAAATAGTTTGGATGCTCAGCAAAGTTCCCAAGAGGATTTATTGGTTCAAAGGGTTACCGATGCAGTTCTTAAGAAATTGACGGATATATAGCTTTTCTTAAAAAGGGTGAGAGAAGCTTTGAAGATATGCAAAAAAATTTTCCCTCATATTTTCTATATAAGACTCTCCTATGTATAAAGATATATACCTAGGAGAGTTTTAAATTATTTACTTTTTCTAATAATTTCTGAGGTAATATTAATCACTTTAATGCAAATAATAATGTAGAAGGAAGGTGAATGCATGCAATTTTACGATGTGATTGAAAATAGAACTAGTGTAAGAGAATTTCAAAGCACACCTATTGATAAGAGCAGTTTGTCAAGGGCAATAAACTCAGCCATGATGTCTCCGTCATGGAAAAACAATACATCATATAAATTTATATTAGTTGATGATCCAAGAGAAAAGGATATGTTGGCTCAGGCGATAATGAATGATACCAACAAGGCTTCGGAATCAGTTAAGCAAGCACCAATGGTTGCAGTAATTGTGGCTGATCCATCTAAGTCAGGAGTAGTAGAGAATAAAGAGTACTACTTGGTAGATAGCGCTATAGCTATGGAACACTTTATACTTGCCGTAACGAATGAAGGATATGGAACATGCTGGATTGGTGCTGTTGATGAGAATAAAGTAAGACAAGCATTGTCCATACCAAATGATCAAAGAGTAGTTGCTATGACTCCAATTGGAAAAACTGCCCACAACCCTGAGCATCAACCTAAAAAAGATGTAAGAGAATATGTGTTTCTAAATAAGTGGGGAAAGGCTTATACTGAAAACTATTCATAGTTTAAAACCAAATAAATTGAATCTTTTATATAAATCGTATGTGAGAAATAGATATTGATCACATGCGGTTTTTTTACATGTAAAGGAGTTAAAATTAAGGTGGATTTCTTACTGGAGCAAATATTACAGACTTGTAAAAAATACTCATTAAATGACGAAAAATGTAAAAATTACAAAAACGATATAGTACACGTATGGTGTTTTTGTATCAATGTTGTCGCTGTTAACATTGGAAATGGACAATATATGTTAAAAATTATTACTTAGTATTTAATGGCATAAAAGTTGCGTATTTATACAACTAGCAGCATTTACGTTAATATTTACTGACTATTAAGGGAGGAAACAAACATGTTATTTAAAAAGAAGAACAAGGTTTTAGAAGAAGTAGATGAATTCAATGGGTGTAAAGAGAAATTAAAAGGTGCGATAAATAGTGTAATAAATGGTGAGGTCTACTATTTTGACGAGAAGGAGATAGGATGTGAAGACCTAGCTTTTTTATGGAATAATATGCTAGATGTATTATGTGAGGAAAAGAAAGTCATAGTAAGGAATGTAAATGGATTATTAAAGTATATTACTGAAATGGAATTTGTTAAGGATATGATAAATGATGTAAGAGTTCAATCAAGTACATACCATAATATCGCAGCAAGTAGTCAAGAGATGGCAGCTTCTATAGATGATGTAGCAAACTTTATTGAAAATGCTGCTGATACGACAAATGATACAGAAAAAGTAGCAATAGAAGGCGGAGAGAATATTAATAGAGCCTTCTCCTTTGTAAATGAATCCTTTGAAGATATTGATGATATAAATAAGCAAATAAAATATGTAATGGATAGAACGGAGAAGATTAATGGTATCGTGGATATAGTGAAGGGGATAGCTGAACAGACTAACCTTCTGGCTCTCAATGCGGCAATAGAGGCTGCAAGGGCAGGGGAGCAGGGCAAAGGATTTACGGTTGTTGCCGATGAAGTAAGGAAGCTTGCTGAACATACTAAAGAGTCAGTTAAGGATATACAAGAAAACATTAATGAATTAAAGGTTGATATGAAAAAGTCTCTAGAAAAGGCAAGTGAGACCTCAGCAAAGCTTAATACTGGAAAAAATCTAGTTGATGATGCATTAAGCTCTATAAATACAATAGTTGGAAGAGTTAAAGAAGTAAATGATAATGTGGTTCAAATTTCAGCCAATGTTGAAGAGCAGACTGCTGTAACTGAGGAAATTACTAGAGAAATCAATAGCTTAAATGAACTTACCGAGAGCCTCTTAAATGAATGTGATAGAACAGGAAGTACTATTTTTGACATCAGCAAGAAGGTAAATAGTTTAAGGCTGAGCATGATTACAAAGGAGTTATGTTTACAGGATCAAGATTTATTAGATGTATGTATAACAGACCATTTGATATGGAAATGGCGAGTGTATAACATGATTCTTGGATACGATGAAATAGACATAAACAGTATAGGAACCCATCATCAATGTCGATTAGGCAAATGGTATTATGGAGACGCAAGCTTAGACTTCAAGAAAGAGAGAGAGTTTATTGAGCTGGAAGAAGCACATATTCGTCTACATGAATTAGCAAAGGAGGCAACAATTGAATATGGGAAGAATGATATAGAAAAAGCTGAGGGAGCCCTAATGGAAATGGATAGATGTTCTAAGATAGTAGTTGGAGCCTTAAATAATTTAAAGAGAAATATTTAGAACTCAAATAGATCTTAATAGAGAGTATCATAGTATAAAATCAGAAAAAGAGTCAAAAAGAATTATTTCTCTAAGGCACTTTTTGTTATATAAAAAAATAATAATATGGGAAATCGTAAAGGAAAATGCTAGAAAATGTAGAAAATAATATATATCGAAAAACTGCATAAATTTTCTTAGGGGTGAATTAATAATAAAATTAAGGGGTAATGCCTTTATGAAAACGGGAAATCTTACTAGAGAAGAATTGATGTGTAGGCTTAATAAGGCTGAAAAATGTATTAAAGAATTAGAGGGGGAAGTGTGCAGATATAGAGAAAAAGAGCTGCAGAATAATAAGAAAATTAGTTGGCAAATGAATAGAATTAATATGCTAGAAGAGATCCTTCACACTATTCCTGCTGGCATCATGATTGTGGATGAAGATAGAAAGATAACAGAGATGAATAAAGCCTTGATCGACAGTGCACTAAAAGAACCTGAAGAAATTCTAGGACAAAAAGGTGGAGTTGCACTAAGGTGCTCGGAAAGTGGCAATGGATGCGGAGATGGCCCCATCTGTGTTGACTGCCCTCTTAAAAATTCTGTTGAGAATGTTCTAGATACAGGTGAGCCAATATTCGGTCTGGAGACAAAGGCTAACGTGCTTATGGATGGAGAGGTTAGTGAAGCATGGCTTAGAGTTAATATGATTAGAATCATAATTGAAGAAAGAAAGCATGTAGTTATTATTATTGAGGATATCTCATTGAAAAAAGATATGGAGAAACTGGAAAAGAATTTTAAGCAAAGCGAGCAGAAGTTAGTGGAATTAAAGGAATATGATAAACTGAAAACCCAGTTTTTTTCAACCGTATCCCATGAGTTTAGAACTCCACTCAATATTATTCTTGCGATAGTACAGCTTTTCGAGGAAAGAAATGAAATGGCTACAGAAGAGTCATGTAAAATATTAAAAAAACATGTGAAAATGATGAAGCAAAACTGCTATCGCCTACTTAGGTTGATTAATAATCTAATAGACATCACAAAATTAGATTCTGGTTTCATGAATATGAACCTAAAGAATTATAACATAGTAGAAGTGGTAGAGAATGTTACACTATCTGTTGCTGAGTATCTAAAAAGTCATAAAATCAACCTAATATTTGATACAGAAATAGAAGAAAAGATCATGGCCTGTGATGTAGATGGATTAGAAAGAGTAATACTCAATCTACTCTCTAACGCAACCAAATTTGCAAGATCAGGTGGAAGCATAAGTGTAAACATATATGATAAGAGTGATAGGATTAGTATTAAAGTAAAGGATACGGGTATTGGAATACCTAAAAGCAAGATAGATAAAATATTTGATAGGTTTGAGCAGGTTGATTCATCGCTTAGGAGAAGAAAAGAAGGAAGTGGTATAGGACTATCACTAGTGAAGGCAATTGTAGAAGCCCATGGAGGTACAATTACCGCTGAAAGCGAATATGGACTAGGAAGCGAATTTACAATAGAATTGCCTGTTTTTCAAGTAGGTCAAAATACAGGAACAGAAGATGAGGTAGCAACAACAGTTGAAACAAAGGTTGAAAGGATACATATAGAGTTTTCTGATATATATTCATAGTGGGATGGTAGATGTTAAAAGACTATTGTATGTATTGATTTGTATTCTTTAAAAGGGCTATAAAATTTCTGCGTGAAATTTTATAACCCTTTTCTTTAAACTCTAACTAGTATAAATCATTTTTATTATTTCCTCTATACTAGGTTCTTGAATCTTAAAATCTTCTATATCAAAATTATTGAAGAGGATCTTTGCAATTTCTGATGTTTGCTTTTTATCCATCGAGTCGAATATTAATTGAGATTTTTCAGAGTCATAAATCCCCCTATACTGAGATAATATTCGATTTAAGAGTATATTGTCGTCGGTATGATGAAGCTGGGCTATAATTTTGGTAGGGAGATCAGCTATTGTTTTCAGTTCTTTTACCTTACCCTTATAGACTATGTCTCCGTGATTAAGCACCAACATTTCATTGCATAATTTTTCTATATCCTTCATATCATGCGTCGTTAGAAAAATGGTTTTGCCCTCCTGGTTAATCTCCTCGAGAAAGTCCAAGACCTTATGCTTAGACACAACATCTAAACCTATGGTTGGTTCATCGAGAAAGAGAATGTCGGGATTATGAATCATACATGCACCGAGCTCTGCCCTCATTCTCTGCCCAAGACTAAGCTGCCTAACTGGATGCCTAAGAATGTCCTCAAGGAACAATTTCTCCACAAGATATTCTAGCTGTTTTTTGTATTTTTTATTATCAACCTTGTAAATACCCTTTAAAAGCTCATATGTATCTATTACAGGTAGATCCCACCACATTTGAGTTTTCTGACCAAATACTACACCAATATTTTGAACATATCTTTTTCTATCTTTGTACGGTATATATCTATCGACTTTAACTGTTCCGTCACTTGGAGTCATGATACCAGTAAGTATTTTTATCGTTGTAGATTTACCGGCTCCATTAGGACCTATATAACCTAAAAACTCCCCTTTTTCTACACTAAAATTAATGCCATTCAAGGCTTGAATTTTCTTTCTAGTTCTCCTAAGAAGGCCCTTTTTCTCATAAACAGTGTACTCCTTCTTAAGTCCCTTGACAGTAATAAAATCCATCTATATAGATCTCTCCTTTCAGACAATTAGGCTTTGCTTGTTTCTAGATATTAAAAGGAATGATACAGATAACCATCTTGTGCCTAAGTTCCTGTACTAGAATATCTTTTAATGCCTAAACTCCATACTATAAATGATATGGGGGTCATGGCTACTATACCTAAAAAAGGAGCAAACAAATAAAAGAAGTTATGGGATTTCCCGGTGTAGTATAAAAGAGGATAATAACTTACCGAAAAAAAAGGAATAACAAAAGTTAAAATATGGCTGAAGATATTATGGTAGATTGTTGCAGGATACCTTGCTGCCGAACGAGTAGAATAGTGTCCTAGTATGATTATATCTTCATTTTTTCCAGTCCAGAAAGCTGTTGCTGCAAGAATAATACTTACTTCCATATTGATTATTACCGAAGCCATCAGCAAAACTGGTAGGTAAAAGTAAAAATTGCTGCTTACAAAACTACACCTTTGGATGCCCCAGACTCCTACAGCTACAGCCTGTACTACCATACCAAGTCGTTTAAAGTCAATCTTTTGAAGCATTACTTGAATAAGGGCTGAAGCCGGTCTAATAAGTAGTGTATCAAATTTTCCTGAAAGGATTAATTGTTCAAAATTATTGAAGCCATCACCGATAAATCTGTACATTCCAAAACCAAATTCTACAATTGCATATATTAGAGCAACCTCATGAAGTTGCCAACCGTTGATATTCTTGAAGCGCATCAGTATAAAGGCTGTGATTAAAAAATCTCCAAATAGACCTAAAAAATTTCCAAGGACATTAACAAAGAAGTCAAACTTATACTGTGCTTCACTTTTAAAAGAAGCTTTAAATAGTGTTAAGAAGAGTCCCATATTATCCTCCTTGAATAGCCATCTTTTTTGTTAATCTAGTTGTAAGGGTATGTGCAATAGTAAAAAGAACTATTATCCATATCCATTGATTTACACAGGCCTTTATTAAATTATATTGTCCTTGATAAACTGCTGTTGGCACATATGAAGTGTAGGCAAAGGGGAGACCCATGACAATAGATCTAAAGGCCTTAGGATAATATTTCAAGTGGATAAAGGCACCACTAAATATTGTACTAGCAAAATAATAGAGCATCTGAACACCGTTTATAGATATGAACTTAATGCTCCAAAGCCCGATGAAATAGTTTATTAAAAATGAAATTAATATTCCGTTAAATAATGAAATGGAATATGGTAAAATCTGATTAATATCGGGAAGAGACACTCCCATTGCAAAGACACTAAAAAGGAAAATTGGTATTGATCTAAATAGAAAGTTATAAAAAATGTGACCTGAGAATTCAAAAAAACTACCGTATAACAGACCGTAGGGTCGTAACATTTCATAGGCAATTGATCCATCATAGACTTTTTTAGGTATGTAGCATCCATAGGGAATAAACATCACAAGCCAAAGTCCTGCTTGATTGACCATTAAATAAGTTACTGCCTCCATGCCCTCGCGAGAATTTCCTAATACTGCTAGCCAAATCCTAACGTTAATATAACCGAAAACGATGCTGCCGATATTATTAACAAAATGATTTAGTAAGTAGACACGATCTCTTTCAAAGGATTTCTTTGCAAGATTTAATCCTCTAAAAATATCGATCACCCCCAGAAATGAGTTTTGATAGATTTTTTGAAATGCAATTAGTATTGGGGTAGATAAAGTCCCAATAGTGAGCGGATAATCAGTATATCATATTGAAATATTTTGTTCAATATTTATTTAGAAAAGATTTGTTTTTTATGTATTTACTGGATAAAAAAGAAAAACAATAGATTAAACCCAGATTCCTCATGAAAAATTCAAAACTTTGCATGAATAATCTGGGCTAAACAGGTTTTTCTTTTAAAATTATATATGATTTTTAAAGGCTTCCATTTTCTGGACTGCGGAAGTTTGATATATCTAAGCTTAAAGCATAATCTATTTCGCTTAACATGTGATCCTTATCTTCGGGTAGCCTTCCACTAACATCCCAATGATTAGACATATGATCACTTACTAAAGTACTACTAATACCTTCTAAATTTTCAACCAATAGTTTAGTTTCTTTTAGTGCTTCGTGTGGGCTGAGAAGGTGAAATTTGTTTTCTTTATACATCTCATACATAGGTGTATTTTTAAGGGGCATAAAGGTTCTAAATCTAATAAAATCTGGATTGATTTCATTAAGTACTTTAGCGCTGCTAATTGCATGTTGATTTGATAATTTAAGCCCTCCGACACCGACGATATAGTATAAACTAAGGGTAATACCGGCCTCTTTGATCAGTTTTCCGGCTTTAATTGCTTCCTTAGAATTTACCCCTTTATTAATAAACTTTAAGACCTCGTCATCTCCAGATTCCATTCCTGAGTGGAGCCTAGTTAATCCAGCCCTATTTAGAGCTTTGAGTTCATCTAAGGATTTTAAATTGATGTACTGTGATGAACCATACATAGTAATCCTCTCTAAATCCGGAAACAGCTCATTGGCATAATTCAATATCTCTAGTAAATCCTTTGTCTTCATTAGTATAGTATTTCCATCACTAAAGAATATCTTATTAAGGGCATTTCCATAATACTGCTTTGCTAGAAGTAAATCCTCTTTAATCTCCTTTACAGTTCTTATTCTAAATTTGCGACCCTTATACATGTTGCAAAAGTTACACTTGTTATGGGGGCATCCCAAGGTTGCTTGAATAATTATACTGTCAAATTCACTTGGGGGGCGATAAACTACACCTTCATATCTAATAATAATCACTCCAATCTGTACAGTTATATGGGTATTTAACTTAAAATACTGCTATTTATGAGGATTAATCTCTTCGGAATTTAACTCTTGGAACCTATTGAGAAAAAGATTTAGATTAGCAATCTTGGCCTCGATATCTTTCTTAAACTCAGATAGTTTGTTAAGGCCCTTTTCCGTAATATAATAATATTTTTTAGCAGGCCCTGAATCGGAGGTATCCCACTCTGGTCTAACTAATTCATCGCTCTCCAATGATTTTAAAGATCTATATATTGCGGCACAGTCTATCTTGCTATCTGGAATTAATTCGGTCATCTTCTTTTGTAGATCTAATCCATAGGAAGGTCCCTCTGCCAGAAAAAGAAGGACAAAAGCAGGTGCATGATGAATCTGTTTGAGCTTTTTCATAATGTCCACTCCTTAATAAACATATATATGTTAACAACATAATAGTATAAAAAACATATATATGTCAATACAGAGATTATATGAAAGATCTCATAAATTACTTAGCTTGTGAATAGGATGTAGAACTAATGGAAATAATTGAGAAAGTGAAAACTTCATATAAAAGGAGGAGATAGACATGTCAGTTCAAAATGCTATGACTGCAGATTTTTTAAGATCTGCATACGGTGGAGAGAGCATGGCTCATATGAGGTACTTAATTTGGGGAGACGTTGCAGATAAAGAGGGTATGCCGAATATAGGAAAACTTTTTAGAGCTATTGCCTATGCTGAATGGGCCCATGCAGATAATCATTTTAGGGTATTGGGAGAACAAAAAGGAGACTTTACTGTTCCTGCTGGCGCCGTCTTTGGAGTTGGAAAAACTGCAGAGAATCTACAGGGGGCTATCGATGGAGAACTGCACGAAGTAGAACAAATGTATCCCGTATATCTTGAAACAGCTAAGTTTCAAGAAGAAAAGGGAGCACAAAAGGCCTTTCACTATGCTCTAGAGGCAGAAAAAATCCATGCTAAATTATTCAAGGACGCTCAAGATCTAGCTAAAGAAGGAAAAGACATGGATTTAAATGCAGTGTATGTCTGTCCAGTATGCGGTCACACAATTGTAGATGATCTACCAGATAAATGTCCAGTTTGTGGAGCGAAAAAAGAAATGTACAAGGAGTTTTAGAATAGCCATATCTTTAAATTTGAGAGTGCTATAAATAAAGAGAGATGTTTAAAAAATAACTGTTGACTAAAAATATTAGTGTAACAGTTATTTTTTTATTCAAAATACAGGTTAAAATGAGGGTGATTATGAGAAATACATTCAAGTTACTTGATATATTTAAAGCAAATATAAAGGAGCTAGTGGATAAAGAGAAATATGAAAAGAATGATTTGTTGAATGAAAGGTTTTTAATTACAAATAGAGATGAAATTGCTATCTACTATTCTTCTCATAATGAAATGATCAATGAAAAGGCAGAGATACTAATTGTAGGTATATGCCCTGGGTGGAGGCAGATGGAGAGATCAATTAGACTTACCAAGAAATTATTGAGTGTAAGCATTTCTGACGATGAGATTTCAAGGAGGGTTAAATTAAAAACTCGGTTATTTGGAACTACACGGAATAACTTAATCAATATGCTCAGTAGCCTTGAGCTTCATAAGATGCTTGGGATTAGTTCGGCTGATAAACTATTTGATGATGAGTATAAGTATTTACATACCACATCATTAATTAGATATCCAGTTTTTATTAGTGGAAAGAACTATAATGGTAACGTTCCGAGCCTATTAAAGAATGATTTTCTATTTAACATAGCTTCAAAATCAATTAAGAATGAGATTAATAGTTTATCCAAGGTGAAATTGATTTTACCACTGGGAAAAGCAGTTGAAAAGTTTTTGTGCAATATTTATGCGAAAGATAAAAATATCTATGAAAAAATAATTAAGGGATTTCCCCATCCTTCTGGACTTAATGGCCATAGAATTAGATTCTTCAAAGAGAATTTTAGTGACTTAAGGTTACAATTTTTAGCTAAGTTTGAAGAATCAAATCATTAACATATATCAATCTATGGTAGGGATGAAAAATTTTTAAAAATAGAAATAGTGAAACATATTGATACCAGAAAAAATTGGGTATAGAATAGTATATAACATTACATATGAGCGGTTGTTCATATGTGTGAAAGATGCTTGAATATCTAAAAGGATGGTGGAATAGATATGAACAATGAAAAAAACATAAAAATATTTAGTAAGTGGTCTAAGCTTTACGATATATTTTTCGGAAGTAAAATAATAAATAAACAGAGAGAAAAGGCAATAAACCTTTTAAGGCTCCAAGAAAATGATAGAGTGCTTTTAATTGGAATTGGAACAGGGGAAGATTTAAAATTTTTGCCTAAAGATGTGAAGGTTACAGGAATTGATATAACCGATGAAATGCTTGAGATTACTAGGAATAAGGGAGAAAATCTAGGAATAAATAATCTTGAAATAATAAATATGGATGGACAAAATTTAGATTTTACCAATGAATCCTTCGATGCAATAGTTCTGAATCTGATTTTAGCGGTAATTCCAGATGCTAGTAAATGCTTAAGAGAAGCTGAAAGAGTATTAAAACCGGATGGCAAGATAGTTATCTTCGATAAATTTTTAGAAGCGGATAAGAAGGTTGGGGTTTTCAGAGAAATTTTAAATAAAATAACGACTAGCCTTGGAACCGATATAAATAGAAGATTTTCAGAGATAATGAAAGATACTAATTTGAAAATAACAGAAGAGAGAGAAAGTATGCTTAGAGGTATGTATAGAATTATATTGCTTCAAAAATAGTCATTGTGAATGATCAAAATTAAAAAAAGTCAAAAGGGGATGTCTCAGAATGGCGAATTTCTGCGTTATTTGAAATGTGCACCGACTTGGCACGTACGTTAGTACTAGCCAAACCGCCTAGATTTCAAAACCTTGAACTCCACTCATTCTGAAACACCCCGGGGCTGTGCTCATGAGAAAACTTGAGACAGTCCCTTTTTTTATGAAGATGAAATGAAGGCCGTACAAAATAACAAAATTGGTATATACATTATTATAACAACATACATTTATTATAACAGAGATCTAACAAGATATAAGGGAGGTGAAAGAGGCTAAAATAAATAGATTGGAGGTTGATAAGTAAACAAGTATAATAGTGAATTTATGGAATTTAATAAAATAAAGGGGGGAGACCCATGGATGGATACGGAATCTTCATACCTATTGTACTCGGAATATGGGCATATATCTCTATAATTGGAACATTGACAGGATTGTGGTGGGCGGAAGCACTGATTAGTGGTGCAATTACAGGAATGGTTGTGGGAGACTTTAATCTAGGATTGCAGATTGGAGCAACCTTGACTTTAATGTCTCTTGGTATGTGGACTTATGGTGGAGCTACTATGCCTGACTTTAATACAGGCGCAATAATAGGTACAGCAATCGGTGCTTTGGCAGGAGCAGGTACTAATTCTCTTGAAGTAGGATTGGCCGTTGCCATACCAACATCAATTTTAATGACTCAATTAGATATATTAGCACGTGCATCAACAACTGGCTTTATTCATGCTGCTGATAAACATGTAGAAGAAGGTAATATTAAGGGAGTAACAAAAATGCACTTATTAGGACAATTACCTTGGGGGTTAAGCCGAGGATTACCAGTGTTTTTAGCAGTATGGTTAGGTGCAGGTCCAGTACAGAAGGTTATAGATTGGATGCCTGAGTGGTTTATGGGAAGTATGTCATTGGCAGGTAAAATGCTTCCAGCATTAGGATTTGCATTATTACTTTCTCAAATGGATCTTAAAAAATACTGGCCATTCTTATTAATAGGATATATCCTACTTGGATACGTGAACATGCCTATTATGGGTATAGCCTTAGCAGGGATCGCAATAGCTATTGTTTATACAAACCTAAAGGGAGGTGTAACTAATGGCTAATGAACAATCAAAAACTAAAATAGATAAGGCTACCTTAAAGAAATGCTTGTGGAGGGATGCCATCACTCTGCAATGGTCTTGGAACTATGAAAGAATGCAGGCATT
The DNA here is from genome assembly GCF_050888315.1 of Wukongibacter baidiensis. Lineage (NCBI taxonomy): Bacteria > Bacillati > Bacillota > Clostridia > Peptostreptococcales > Caminicellaceae > Wukongibacter > Wukongibacter baidiensis. The sequence continues at coordinate 2,552,767 of NZ_CP138202.1, read as the reverse complement.
AGGATTTCTATGGGCAATACTTCCTGTACTTCAAAAGATATACGCAAAGGGCGATGAATTGAAGGAAGCAATGAAAAGACATCTACATTTCTATAATACAAACCCCGTATTTTCACCACTTATCTTAGGTGCAGCCATTGCACTAGAGGAAGATAAAGCAGGTAATGCAGCTAGTAGTATTAAGGTAGGATTAATGGGTCCGCTTGCTGGTATTGGAGATACCCTGATGGCGATTCTCTATAGACCAATAATTGCAGTTATTGCTGCGTCATTAGCAATGAGTGGAAGTTCATTGGGACCTTGGTTAATATTCTTCTCTGGAATCCTATGGATGGCAGTTAAAGTACCTTTATTCTGGTTTGGTTACAACCGAAGTACAGCTTTAATTAGTGATGTAATGGGTGATGGAATCCTTAATAAGGTTACTGAAATAGCTTCGATTGCGGGACTTATCGTAATAGGTGGATTTATACCGAGTATTCTCAGCAGAGTAAAAACTCCACTGAAATATGCAAAAACCGTTACCATTAATGGAGAAGCCGTAGAAAAGGTTGTAGAGCTTCAAGGAATCTTAGATAAACTTTTCCCATACCTGATTCCAATCCTTATTGTTGGTCTTTCCTATTGGCTGATAAAAAGAAAGATGTCACCGGTTAAGGTACTCCTTGTACTACTAGGATTAGCTTTTGTTACTAACATATTAGGAATCCTATAGATCTAAATATTGTTTACTAAATATACCCGGTCTCCTTTTATAACAATCCACTCCTTATAAAAGGAGACCGTTTAAAATGCTCTTGGTTTAACGAAAAGGGGGAGAAATATTGATAGGAATAGTATTGGCAAGCCATGGAAGACTTGCGAAGGAAATGTTGAATTCTGCTGAGATGATTATGGGGCCTCAGGAGAATATAATTGCATTAGCCTTAGAACCAAATGATGACCCAATGAAACTAAAAGAAAGTATAAAAGAGTCTGTAGAAAAGGTTACAGGGGATGAAGGGGTAATTGTATTAGTAGATTTGATGGGTGGATCTCCAAGTAATGCCGCAGCCTATGTGGCAAAGGAAGGTATCCCAGTGATTACAGGCATGAACTTATCAATTTTATTAGAGCTTATTGGTATGAGGTACAGTATGACCGATGAGTTGATTCAAAACATTATTGAAGCTGGTAAAGAAGGGATTATAGATATCAGAGAAATTTTTAGGGGGTTAAACTAATGATAGTACATATGAGAATAGATAACAGATTGATTCATGGACAGGTTACTACGAGCTGGGTTGGAGCAGTAGGTGCGGACTTGTTAATGGTGGTAAATGATGAGGTTTCGAAGGACCCTATTCAAAAGCAAATGCTTCCCCTTGCAGCTAGAGGAGTAAAAACCCTGGTTCTTTCAATACAGGATGCAGTTGATTATGTTAATTCGAGCACAGCAAAAGAAAAGATCATGATATTAGCAAAGTTTCCTAGTGATGCCCTTGCACTATTAGAAGCTGGTCTAAAGCCCCAGGAAGTTAACGTAGGAAACCAAGCGCCAATACCTGGAACTAAATATAAAATGGTTACTAAGTCCATTGCTGTAACACCAGAAGATGCTGATATATATAGAAAAATAGAGGCTCTAGGATTTAATTTAATAACTCAGATGATGCCCTCTAATTCACCAAAAGGATTTATTAAAGTTATTACGTCTAAGGGATTTTAAACTCTATAGTTGGGATGGGTCTATGGCCTATCCTAATATTTAATTCTCTAAGTAGTGGAGGGATTAGAAATGAGAATAGGCTTTTCTAGACATAACATAACTCCACAGATACCTATTTATATGGCAGGCTATGCAGAGAGAAAAGGACCTGCTCAAGGTGTCAACGATACACTTTATGCGAAGGCCATTGTCCTAGAAGATGATAATGAAAAAAAGATTGCTCTGATATTTTTAGATTTATTATATGTTACCAAGGCACAGGTGGATATTATAAGGGACAAGGTGAATGAATTAACGGGTATTAAAAGAAGCCATATTATCATTTCCTCAAGCCATACACATTCAGGTCCCTTAACCTATAACTACCCCCTATTTGGAGGATATGATTCTACCTATGAGGAGTGGCTTTTAAAAGTAATACCGGGCTTGGTGTTACAGGCTTCTAATAGCACCAGGGAGTGTAAACTTGGATGGTATCAAAGTGAAGTTTATGATATAGGAGCAAATAGAAGGGACCAAAATGAAAAAAGCGAAACCTATATAACCGTCATTAGCTTTGCAGATCTGAACAATAAGCCTATAGCCGTTCTATTTAACTACAATTGTCACCCCACTGTGCTATCATGTGAAAACTTAATGATCTCTGCTGATTTCCCAGGGGCCGCCATAAAATCGCTAAAAAGAATTTATGGAAATGATGTATTGTTTGCCTTTAGTAATGGAGCCTGTGGAGATATAAGTACTAGATTTACGAGAAGAAATCAAAGCATTGATGAAAAAGATAGGATAGGTAGAATTTTAGCGGCTGAGGTTATCAAGGCAATAGAAAAAATCCAATATGAAAAACAAACTAACATCTCATTGATTGAGAAACACTTTAAACTAAGTAAAAGAGAAATACCTCCTAAGGAACAACTAGATAAAGAGATAGAGGAATGTAAAAACAAATTACAAGATATAGAGAGCAGTAATTCCCAGCATAATGAAATAAGAGTGATGAAAACTGCACTACAGGGATATGAAATTTTGAAAATGCTAAAAGAGTACAAAGATGCCTTAGAATATGAAGGAATTATAACAGCCATTGGATTGGGGCAGGGATGTATAGTAACACAGCCAGCAGAATTATTTTCAAAACTTGGCAAGCAAATCATGAAAGAATCTCCATTTCCTATCACTATGATTATGGGATATTCCAATGGCGTTATCGGATATCTACCTGATAAAGATTCATATTTACAAGGGGGATACGAGTCACTATCATGTCGCTTCAAGTGCGGTTCAGGGGAAGAACTAGCTAATATGGTACTTAAACTCATAGAGGAGTTATAGTCTAGTATAACAATAGGGGAGGTAGTTAATATGATTGATTCAAGAAATTTTTTTAAAGAAGCTGAGAAAAGTATAGAGAAGCTCAAGGCTACACAGGTGGAAAATATAGAGAAAGCAGCTAAGATGTTAACCGAGAGAATGTTAAATAATGGTGTGGTGCACATATTTGGAACAGGGCATTCAAAGTGTTTTGCCATGGAGTTAGTTAATAGAGCCGGTGGTCTAGTACCTATGAATAAAATTGTACTTGATGATCTAGCATTAAAGGGAATAATCCCAAGCGTTGACCTAAAGGACCCAAGCTTTGAAAGAAACCCTAATAATGCTCGTAAGCTGTGGGAGCTTTACAATATTCAAAAAAATGACGCCTTTATTATAGTATCAAACTCAGGACGAAATGGTTCAATTGTAGAATTTGCATCTATAGTAAAGGAAAAAGCTATGCCGCTGATAGTAGTAACCTCCATGGAGCATACAAGAAGTATAGATTCAAGACATCCAAGTGGCAAAAAACTTTATGAGCTTGGAGATGTGGTTATTGATAATTGTGGACCTGTTGGAGATGCTCTAATGCCGGTTGCAGATATGAAAATAAAGGCTTGTTCCATATCATCAATAACTGGAGCCTTTATAGCGCAAGCTCTAACGGCGGAGATAGTAAAGGGATACTTAGAGAAGGGTGAAACTCCCCCAATTTTAATCAGTTACAATGTTGATAATGCAGATGAACATAACGATAAGCTTCTCAAAAAATATGAGGGGAGAATATAATAGGTACCCATATCTATAATAGATGCAGTGTCTAAATTGGTATACACATTATACCAATTTAGACACTGATTTGGGAGGAATTGAATTGAGAAAGGTTACTAAAGAAAGTCCGTTACCATTATATTATCAATTAAAGGAAATATTACTCGAAATGATCGAGAATGAAGAATTAAAGCCCGGTGATCCAATACCCCCAGAACGAGAATTATGTGAAGCCCATGAAATAAGTAGAATGACAGCTAGGAAGGCTGTTATGTCCTTGGTAAATGAAGGGGTAGTCTTTAGAGAACAGGGTAGAGGAACCTTTGTTGCAAAACCTAAGATCAATCAAAAAATATCAAATCTTAGAGGATTTACTGAGGAAATGAAAGAAAAGGGACTGATTACAAAAACACAACTTCTATCATTTAAAATCAAAAAAGTTACAAAGGAAAATAAGAAGCATTTAGAAATGTTAGGCAAAGACGATAAGGTAATTGAGATAAAAAGGTTGAGGTATGTCGATGAAGAACCATTTTGCATAGAGGTTGCATCCATACCCCATGAGCTATGCCCAGATATGAAAAGAGATCATGTAGAAAATAATTCATTATATAATTTGCTTGAAGAAAAATACGGATTTAGATTAAAATACGCTAAACAAACGATAGAACCAATAATGTCCGATGAATATGAGAGCGATTTGCTAAATCAAAAGGAGAAAGCGCTATGTCTGCTTTTCAGAAGAAAAACCTATCTAGAAAACGACAGGATTATTGAGTATACAAAGGCAATCTATAGAGGAGATATCTACAAATATGAAATAAGGCTTGATAGATAGAGAGTGAAAAGGGAGGTGTATTGCGTGAAAATTAACTATTCTTTAGCAGGAATGGGGGGAATAGCCAGGGTACATTTAATGGGATTAAGAAACATACCATTGATGGGACTTCAGCTAGGTGCTGATATCAATTTGACAGGCCTACTAACTACTCACATAAAGGAAAATCGTAAATGGGCCCATGGAATTGGATTTGAAAATGTTGTTGGCACCATGGAGGATTTAGTTAAAATCCCAGATTTAGATGTGATCGATATATGTACTCCAAATTACCTGCATAAAGAGCAGATAATGGCAGTCATTGAAGCAAAGAAGCATGTTTACTGTGAGAAGCCATTAGCACTAAACAAGGACCAAGCTATAGAAATCATGGATAAGTTAGAAGAAAATTATGTTCATAATCAGATGGGTTTTGTTCTAAGATTTTTACCGGCAGTTATGCGAGCGAGGGCGATAATTAAAAGTAACATATTGGGGAAGATTTATGCTATTCGTGGAGAACTTTATCATTCAAGCTATCTTAATCCACAGAAAAAATTGACATGGCGACTTAATAGGGCAAAAAGTGGAGGAGGAGCCCTAGCTGATTTAGGAAGCCATATGATAGACTTAGTTCACTTTCTGTTGGGAGAAATTGAAACGGTACAGGCTTGGACTGATACAATAGTTACTCAAAGATCTACAGATAGTGGTGAACTTAGAGACGTTGATGTAGATGATTGGGCACTGCTTATGGTCAAATTGAAGAATGGCGCAAAAGGGACTATCGAGGCTTCTAGAGTTGCCGTTGGCAATGAAGGAACTAGAATAGAGATATATGGTGAGAAGGCTTCTATCTATATAGATCCAGATAATACATATTTCCCAAGGGTTATTGATAATAGATCAAAGGAAATAGATGGTATTGATCAGTTAATAGACCATGAAGAGATTAATGAACTATTAAAAATATTTCCTACCCCTAAGCTTTCTCAAGGTTGGATGGTTGATATCCATGCGGCGAGCTTAGGATGTTTCTTAAAGACAGTAATGACAAATAATAAGCTATCATTTGCCCCGGATTTTGTGGAAGGATATAAGACTCAAGTAGTAGTAGATTGTGCCTATAGGTCATCTAAAGAGAATGGATTGCCAGTCAATATAGACTATTAAGGGAGAGGTTTTAAAAATGATAAAGGCTATAATATTTGATATGGATGGAGTAATAATTGATAGTGAACCAATTCATAAGCAAGTTGAAAAAAGTATTTTTGAAAGACTAGATATAGAAGTAAGTGAAGAAGAACACAACTCCTATGTGGGAAAAACAAGTATGGGTATGTGGAATGAAATAAAGATAAAGCATAACCTGGGGGAAGATATTTTGGCGAAAGAAATAGTAAGGTTAGAGGTAGATAGATATATAAAACATCTATTAGCCTCTGAGGATATAAAGCCCATAAGTGGAGTGAAGGAATTTGTTAATGAGTTATATATAAATAATATTAAATTGGCCCTAGCATCATCGGCAGTAAGAAGAAGCATTGAAACAGTAATCAATTTATTTGAACTAGAGGAATACTTCGCTATAAGAATATCGGGAGAAGATATTAAAAATAGTAAGCCATGTCCAGACATATTTTTAGAGGCTGCTAAGGAGCTAGGCGTAAATCCTATAGAATGTGTTGTAATAGAAGACTCGAGAAATGGTGTTATAGCAGCTAAAGCGGCTGGTATGAAATGCATAGGGTTTAAAAATCCTAATTCTGGAGATCAAGACTTATCAAGAGCAGATAGGGTTATCGACTGCTTTTCTCAGATAGATTATAAAAAGATAATAGAAATGTAGTGTTGGTTATCGAGAGAAGGGAAGAAAATAATGAAAGCAATTAGAAATGTAAACATAGTTTTAACCGATAGAGTCATTTTAAATGGAACAATAGTCTTTGATGAAAAAATTCAAGAAATTTTGCATTCAAGTGATTTAAGTAAATATAAGGACATTGAAGTTATCGATGGCATGGGCGGGTATGTTACACCGGGTTTTATTGATATCCATATCCATGGCTTCTATGGCCACGATACGATGGAGGGCAGTTATGAAGCAATAAATACCATGAGCAAGAATGTAGTTAAAACCGGTGTAACTAGTTTTCTGCCAACAACAATGACTATGGAATATAAGATAATTAAGAGGGCACTAGAAAATGTAGTCAGTATTAAAGAAGAAAAGTTTGATGGAGCCAAAGTTCTAGGAGTTAACCTGGAAGGTCCCTTCATCAATCCTAAATATAAGGGTGCTCAAATGGAGGAATATATATTAGAACCTGATATTCAGTTGATTGAAGATTATCTAGACATTATTAAGATTGTCACCGTTGCACCAGAGATTTCCGGAGCAGAGGATTTTATAAAGAAAATCAAGGAAAAGGGAATAGTTACTTCTGTAGGTCATTCCGGTGCAACCTATGAAGAAGTAGAAAGAGCAAGGGAGTGGGGACTTAGCCACGCTACTCATCTGTTTAATGCCATGACTGGCTTACATCATAGAAAACCAGGAGTAGTAGGGGCTGTACTTTCGACTGAAATGACCTGTGAAATAATAGTTGACAATGTTCATCTCAATCCAGCGATACTAAAGATTATTACAAGGGCAAAGGATAATAAGGATATAATCTTAATCACTGATTCTATGCAAGCAGGAGGCCTAAGTGAGGATGTATATTCACTAGGAGGCCAGAAAGTGATAGTTAGAAATGGAGAAGCACGTTTAGAAAGTGGAGCCTTGGCTGGAAGTGTCTTAACGATAGATAGGGCCATAAGAAATATGCTTAGTGCCACTGGACTACCTATTAATGAAGTTGTTAACATGGCCACCATAAATCCTGCTCGTCTACTGAAAATAGATGATAAAATAGGGCACTTAAAAGAGGGGCTACAGTCGGATATTGTTCTACTGAATAGAGACTTTAGAGTTGAAAAGGTTTATCTTGAAGGAGAAAACAAGTTGGAGCAAACAAAGCTGTGAGTTTCCTTGCAATTTCATCAATGCCGAGAAGACATAGTAATGTAACATAAGGAGTCAAAAGGAATTATCTACTTTTGACTCCTTAGTTTTGATGTTGATTAATACTAAGAAAAAAATAGAGCAATTTTATCCAATACAATATTATTTTGCTTTGATATAATTAAGGCATAGGTAAGAAGCTTGAAAATATTGTGAATTCAAAATAGAAATTGTTACTTACTCTGAGAGTTTTCATGCCGTTTATATATAGGTGATTAAAATGAAAGTAAAAGATACCTTTTCCTACTATAAATCTGAATATATGCCTAATATAACCTTGTTAAATGCTTCGATTTGCGATTTTAAGTACAAGAGGCATGCCCATGAGGATTTTGCAATTGGGGTTACTGAAAGTGGATATCAAAGCTTTTATTGTAATGGTCAATATCATAAAGTGCCAGCCGGTGGAATAATGCTCATTAATCCAGAAGAGCTGCATGATGGATATTCAGAAACTAAGTATGGTTACACATATAACATGCTATATATTCCTAAAGGGATTTTCAAAGAGGTATATAAGGAAGTTTCAGGATATAAATCCTATGATTTTAGATTTAAAAATACTGTTCTCTTCAACAAGAATCTTTCCAATCAGCTTATGATATTCATGAATCTTGTAAAAAGGAATCGATTAGATAATCTCCTAGGGGAAGAACAGTTTTTAAATATCATTACCCAGTTAATAGCTGAAAATAATTGCCTTGAGATCGATTCGAACTCTGTGAAGACCGATGGAAAGGTTGTTCGAGAAGCTAAGGAATTTATAGCAAGTAATTTGAATAGAAAAATTTCTATTGATGAAGTTGCTCAAAATGTAAATGTATCTAAATATCATTTTATTAGAATGTTTAAAAAACACACAGGAAGAACACCTTATCAATATACAATAGAATGTAGAATAGAAGCTGTTCGTAAAGCCATTGAAGATGGAGAAGATATTTTATATTCCGCTGAAAAATACGGATTTTGTGATCAAGGACATTTGAATCGAAGGTTTAAGGAGGTATATGGAATAACACCATATAGGTTTAAGAACTGCTTTTACACATAGATGATGGAGGGAATAAATGATGAAGTTCGATACCAAGATTGCAGTTGTATTGCTTGAAAATCTAGAAACGTGGAAAAAACTCAATGTAACAGCCTTCTTAATGAGTGGCATAGGTGGGACACAGGACATAATAGGAGAACCATACGAAGATGGATCTGATAGGGTGTATTTACCAATGTCTAAACAACCTATTCTCATTTTTTCAGCGGATGAATCACAGATTAAAGATGTATTTTTCAAGGCAATGAAAAGGGAAATTCCTATGACCATTTACACAAGAGAGCTGTTTGAAACCTACAATGATATAGATAACCGAGCAGCCGTTAAAAAAGTTCAAACAGATGGTTTAGATATTGTTGGTTTTGCCCTTATGGGTAAGAAAAATCAGGTTGATCGTGCTTTAAAAGGATTAAAGCTTCACCCCTAGTTCAAGAAGATAGATATTTTAATTGAAAAAAATAATCAATGATGAAGCAAATAAAGAATAGAGTATTTTCCTTGTTTTAAGGAAGGTGCTCTTTTTTTATCGACCTATAGGTGGTATTATTAAATAAAATAAAAATTGTTCCATCATAATTATTTGTTGAAAACAAAGAATATTATTAATAAACTGTTAGTAAAGTGATTTTATTTATTGAAATTATAATATTTTATAGATATATTTTTAACAATCGGAGAGGTGACGTTTATGTATAAAATAGGAGTGTTTCCAGGCAAATTTCTACCTCCTCATAGAGGTCAGTTAAATGCTATTATCAATGCATCCACCAGATGTGAAAAGCTCTATGTTGTAGTGTCGGATAATGCTAATGTGACAAAAAGGCTATGTGAACAATCGGGTATAAAGGTCATGGATTTGAAGACAAGAGCAAAATGGTTGTCTATTGAACTACAAAACTTTGATCATATTCAGGTTGTAATGTTAGATGAAACAGGCATTCCAGAACAACCTAGGGGATGGGATGCCTGGGCCGAGTTATTAATAGAGACCGTACCTGAAAAATTTGATGTGGTATTTGGAGGTGAACCCAAATATCAAGAACCATTAGGAATAAACCTTCCAGGTGTAGCCTATGAGTTATTTGATTATAAGCGTGAAAGATATCCAATAAGTGGAACAGCCATAAGAGATAATGCTCTAAAGCATTGGGATTATATTTTAGGAAGTGTAAGGCCTCACTTTGCAAAGAAGGTACTGATTACTGGAACAGAAAGCTGTGGAAAAACTACAGTAACTAAATATCTGGCAAAAATATTCCATACCTCGTGGGTAGAAGAAGTGGGAAGATATTACTCAGAAAGATATCTTGGAGGCAATGAAGACGTATATACCTTGGAAGACTTTGAAAAAATAGTACAGCTTCATATGGAAGAAGAGGATAAATCCATTAGAACAGCCAATAAGATCGTATTCATAGACACAGACGCTACAGTAACTCAATACTATTGTGAAATGTTTCTTCATGAGAAAAGCGAAAAGATAGACTCATTAATAGATCCAGATAGATATGATATTGTGCTAATGTTTGCTCCTGACGTTAAATGGGTAGATGATGGATTAAGGTGGCTTTCCGGTGATGACCGAAGATGGCAGCTTCACAATAAACTCAAGGATATGTACATAGAAAGAGGATTCGGCGATAAAATCATAGAAATCAGCGGTGATTATAACGAAAGACTGAATAAAGCAATTGAAATAATAGATAAAATGTTAAACGTATAACCAATTAACTACTAGCTGCTAGTTCCTTGTTACTAGGTTTTCAGAGTAATTATTTTTGAGTCTCTAAATCTAATAGACTTGACCTAAGGTTCCTAGCGGCTATTATTATTTGCTATTAAAAAAAGATAGTGCAATAAAAAGCATATATTGCTATAAAAGTCGAAAATGTGACTCGGGGACTGACCCATCTGACATGCGATCTTCTCAGCGTGTCCGGGGCTCTGTCCCTGTGTCATATTTTCCAAACTCGAGCACAAAACACTTCGGGAAGAATTGATCTTACCCCTTTTTAACATCAACAAGCCAAGACTTTTTTATCTCCCACAAACTACCTTGAATTGCCCCTTCAAACACCCTATTCGATTTTACTATCTCGTTATGTTTAAACAAATTATCCCAACTTTTTCTAACCTCTGATTTTAGTTGAGGATAATAGGGATTCATAAAGATTTCCGTTTCATCTTGAATATTATAGGATTTCAGTTTATTATCGTACTTCAATCCATCTTGACTATTCTTTGGTAAATATCTTAAATTTAAAATTCTATTCCAATCTTCCATTTTAAAGAAAATAATATCTTCTATGGGAACTTCCAATTCAAGCAAATAGCTATCTTCAAAATATCCGGAATACTTAGCATCAATATATGTCCATATAGGATACTCAGCTCCTTCAGGTTTAGCAACTATATTTTTTGCCTTACTAACAAACCAATCGTAGCATTGCAAAAAGATATGGGATACTTCTCTATATTTCATCTCAATAAACTCTTTCTTCACATGATAAACGCCCTTTTCTTCTAATGTGTCTATAACTATAGGATTTTGTGTAGTATATAGGGTTACCTTATTATCTTTTGAATCCATTCTTCTTTAACCTCCCATATAGTACCTTGCATTACATCGGATAAATCATAGGAATTGTCGAATAATCTATCCCAGCTTTTAATGATTTTTCTTTTTATTTGGGGATAGAAATTACTCATGTATGCACTGGAATCATCGGATAATCCATATTTTTTTAGGAGTTTATCATGCTCGGTTTCATCTTCTCTGCTTATAGGAACGTACCAGTAATTTACGATTCTACCCCATTTCTCCACATCCATTGTTATAACCATATCCCTATCGATTAGCAGCTCTAGTACAACACTTCCTTCAACGGGCTGAAGCATATAATTTGCACTTATTGACACCCAAATAGGGTACTTAACATCATGGGGCTTAGGGACAATTTCTTGAGCCTTTTTCGTGTACCACTTATATACATCTAGAAAAACATCAGAACAATTCTCCATTTTATTTGTAATATATTCCTCTTTAACAATATATCTACCGTGTTCCTTTAAAACATTTAAAATGCCTTCATCCTGCCTTGTCCATATCCTTATCTTTTCACACATGATTTTTCCGTCCTCCTTCAATATCAATAAGTGATTAAATACTAATCTTGATTATATTTTATGATAAAATTTTACCAACTTCAACCAAGTTGCTTAATAATCTTTCGAAAATTATAAAAGAGTATTATTCTAGAATACTCCTTTTGTTGATATAAAATGCACCTAGTAACTAGCACACTTTAAGAAGTCTGGCATATTATGTAGTAATGTAGTGACGGAAAAAGCATTTCCTAACTTAATGTATGGAAGTTAATTATTTAAATTCTATAAAATATAGAATTTGGAATGATAAGGGGGAATTAATTAAATGGCAGGTTTTATTGTAAACAACAGCTGCGGATGTAGCGGAAGCGATTCTAGAAGAACAATATTGGAATGTGGAAGATCAGTAGAAGTAGCAGATTTTAACATTATAGACCTACAACAAACATTTACTTTAGCTCGTGTTTTTATTGATACCAGTTCATTGAATACCCAGGTTAAGATTGACTTTTCAACTATGATACTTTTCGAGAGTGATGTTGATGCAGGTGATATCGATATTTCGCTAACTTTCAAACTAAACAGAAGGTGCGGAACGGCAGGTGCATCGGTTTTAAAAACATGGGATTATAGAAAGAAATTTATGACTGCTGATCTAACAACAATTATTCGTGAAGCATTCAACTTCTCTTTCTGTGATGACCAGGAATGCCCAGATGGCGACCCGCGTGAATACTTCCTTGAAGTAACGGCAAATCCAGCTAATGATTTTGTTGGTATTGTAACTGCAACTGTGAATCCAGATGGTGCTGCTTTTATTAGCGCATTAGCCCAATAATCTAATAGCTTAGAAGATAAATAGATACGGATAATTCGTATTGGAAATTGTTGGAGAATAAATTATAGAGCTATCAAGATAGGTTATTATAAAATCTTGATAGCTTTTTTTGTTGTGTAAGTAATCTATAGAGGTTAAATAGGTTTAATAAAGATATTTAGAATGAGTAAAAATAGATCCAATAACTAGTACACTTTGAAAATTATAGCATAGTATGTAGTGACCCAGAAGGTACTTCTTTATGTAGGGTTTAAGAATTAACTAGTTAAATCATAAGAGGTATTGAAGCTAGAATGATAAGGAGGAACTAACTAAATGACAGGTTACGTTGTAAAAAATAATTGTGGATGCGACGGTAAGGATAAAAAAAGAATAATATTGGAATGTGGAAGATCAGTAGAAGTAGCAGATTTTAATGTTGCTGTAGACCAAGAGCAAACATTTATCTTAGCTCGAGTTTTTATAGATACCAGTTCATTGAATACTCAGGTTAAGATTGATTTTTCAACTATTATACTTTTCGAGAGTGATGTTGATGCAGATGATATAGATATTGCACTAACTTTTAAACTAAACAGAAAGTGCGGAACGGCAGATCCATCGGTTTTAAAAACATGGGAATATAGAAAGAAATTTATGACTGCTGATCTAACAACAATTATTCGTGAAGCATTCAATTTCTCTTTCTGTGATACTCAGGAATGCCCAGATGGCGACCCTCGCGAATACTTCCTTGAAGTAACGGCAAATCCAGCTAATGATTTTACTGGTATTGCAACTGCAACGGTCAATCCAGATGGTGCCGCTTTTATTAGTGCAATAGCTCAATAGTATAAGCTCTAAATGTAGGGATAGACCATTTAGAGATCATTGGAGAAAAAATCATAGAGCTATCAAGATAGGCTAGTAAAATCTTGATAGCTTTTTCCTTTGCTAACATATAAGGTGTTTTAAAATGAAACACATGTTTTGAAATGAAACACCTATGGACAAACTAAATTTTTAAAAGTGATCTAGAATGAAACACATTGATACTAGAAACTGAGACTTTATAATAATTTTACCATATTGAATTAGAGCCAAAAGGATAAAACTAAGTAAGAGCAATGGATACAAATGTTAAATTTGTGTTGGCATAAAAATTGCAATGGTATATTGAGATGTGACAAAACAAAAACCTATTTATAGTAGAAATTATAGCTCTCTATATAATTAGGGTCTTTAAATAAGAATTATTTATAAAATCTATAAAATGAGAGGGGAACTGTTAATGAAGTCAATTAAAGAGGTTGACCTGCAAAAGAAAAAAGCTAATAATATTAGATATACGATTGTAACTTTATTTGCTCTTTCGCTAGTAATATTTGGTTTTCTTGTGGACACGCCAAAGGAAATATTTCAAGGGGTATATACAATACTAAAAGAACCCGATACATTAATAACCGACTACATAGGTCTTGGTGGTATGGGAGCTGCCTTTGTGAATTCAGGATTGCTGACATTAATATTTATCTATATACTTTATAGGTTAAGAATTAATTTTAATGGGGCAACGATCGCATCTTTATTTTTAATTGCAGGATTTGCATTCTTTGGGAAGAATCTTTTTAATGTATGGTTCATAGTAATAGGTGTATACTTATATTCAAGAGTTCAAAAGGAAAAGTTTTCGAAATATATATATATAGCGCTATTTGGAACTGCAATTGCACCATTTGTAACGGAAATAATGTTCAGTACAACGGCTCCAGTTGTAATTAGGGTGTCATTAGGAATTTTAGTAGGATTAAGCATTGGATTTATACTTCCACCTTTATCTTCCTATTTGCTAAGAGTACATCAAGGTTTTAACCTATACAATATTGGTTTTGCCTGCGGGATGATAGGAACTGTATTTGTATCAATTTTTAAATCCTATGGTTTCTTACCAAACCCGAGATTTATTTGGACAACGGGGAATAATAAAATACTAAGCATATATCTGTACACAATATTTTTAGCTATGATTTGCGTTGGTTTTTGTTTAAATGATAGATCATTTAAGGATTTCAGGAATATAATGAAGTATCCTGGAAGACTTGTAGCCGATTTTGTTATATTAGAAGGTTTTCCACCGACTTTAATTAATGTTGGAATTAATGGTATAATAGCAACAAGCTATATATTACTTGTAAGAGGAGATCTAAATGGACCAACAATTGGAGGAATACTGACTGTTGCAGGATTTGGAGGATTCGGGAAACATCCTAAGAACATACTTCCTATATTTCTAGGCGTATTTCTAGGAGCACTAACAAAAATATGGAGTATTAATGATCCAGCTATATTACTAGCAGCTTTGTTCGGAACAGCATTAGCACCAATAGCAGGTGAATTTGGATGGCAGTACGGAGTAATTGCAGCCTTCATACATTCATCGGTAGTCCTTAATGTCGGAGTCTTACATGGTGGGTTGAATCTATACAATAATGGGTTTGCGGCTGGTATAGTTGCTGCTATTTTAGTCCCTATAATTGAAGCCTTTAGAAAGGATGAAATATGATGAAGCATAACAAAAAAAGAATATCAAAGATAGTGGATGAACTAATTACCTACTTTTTTACTATGGGTGCAACGGATATTAATATTAAATTACAGGAAAAAAGTGATCACTACAAAATTTCTTTAAATTGTAATTACACTATTAAGGACAATGAAAAAATAGAAAAGCTAGTAAAATACTTAAAATGTGATAAACAAGAAGAAATGGAAGAGTACTATTGGGAATTAGCGGGTGACTGCGACGTTGACACTGAGCTTACCTTAGTGGGAATGATGACCGATAAAGCTGAGATTGACATTAGCGAAGATACCATAGAAGTAGTATTGTATAGGAATAAGTAATTAAGCATATAAAGATTATATCTAGATGTAATTAAATTATTAATAAAATTAGGTAGGATGTGATCAATCCTACCTTAAGTTTTATAAAAGCAATTTTTCCATAATTGTTATATCAATCCATTTGTTATCTAAAATTCCCTGTTTTATGTAGGTACCTACTTTTCTGAACTCTACAGAAGCATAAAGTCTTTGGCCCAATTGATTGGAGTCAAATGTACTCAGGACGAGCTTATGAAATCCTTGCTCTTTTGCAACCTCAACTAGATTATTAAGAAGTATCTTACCTAAACCCTTGCCTCTCATACTTCTTTTAATATAGATAGAAATATCAACTACTCCACTATAGGAGCATCTAGAATTGAAAGCGTTTAGAGATGCCCAACCTAAAACAGTACTCAATTCATCGGTGATAACTATTACTTTATGTTTTTCACTTCTATTTATCAACCACTGATTCATATCTTCTGTAGTGCGGAGTCTAGTTTCTAGGGTAGCAATTCTATCTTCGATCCCCTGGTTGTAGATAGTTGTTATTGAAGGTATATCTTCAATTGTAGCCAATCTTGTTGAATAACTCATTAAAATCCACCCCCCTCATTTTAAGAACATTTATTTTTATTGATAGCATCAAGAAGGAGATTTAAACTCTCTAACACTTGGCTCTCCTTATCTTTAGGTAAAGATTTGAAAATATTTGAATAATATTGGTCCATATTTTTTTCTATGGTGACAAATACTTCATTTCCCTGTTCCGTTAATTGTATTTTTACGTATCTTCTGTCACTTTCATCGGTCTCTCTTTCAACAAGACCTTGGTTTACAAGATTATTTATAGTTCTACTCGTTGTACTTTTGTCGAGGGTTAATATAGAAGCTAAATCGTTAAGTGTTATTTTACAAGCCCTACCGATTTCTACAAGGGCATGGCACTGAGCTATAGTAATTCCACAACAGGATGCACCATCCTTCTCTAAAATACCTAGATTTCTTACTAGAATTCTTATAAGTTCTCTTAATGTATTAACATTTGTATATCTAATCAAAATATCACCTCATAATTATTGTAACATCAAACAGTTGTATTTAACAACTAAAAAATACAACTATGTATACTAAATTTAATGATAAACTAAAATTAATAAAGATAAATAACTTTAAGGTTTAATAAATTTCAACTAAAAAATATAAAAGCATTCATTATTTTCTTTGAAATTTATTTTAAATATTAATGTTGTTTATCTATATAGGTTTCAAATAGTATAAATTAAAGTCTCTACTTGAATCCCTATAGTAAATTCTTTAGGAGGTATGAAGCATGAAAATAATTAATAAATCCTGTTGAAATAATGACTTAAATACTTCTAGTATAGAAGGGAATACAGCCTGTTTCAGTTGTGGTAGTTTAGGTACTGAAATAAAATATATAACAGTTAAGAATTTAATAAACGAGAAAAAAGAAAAGGAAATAGAAGAGGCTGATTATTTTTTATGTAAAAACCCCAACTGTGATGTTGTATATTTTTCAGAGAATGAAAACACAATTATTATGAAAAATGAAATTAAGGTACCAGTAGGGTTTAAAAAAGATGCAGACCCTAAATATCTATGTTATTGTAATGAAGTAACAGAAAACCAAATAATTGATGCAGTTATAAATAAAGGTGCTAGAAATATGAAGGATATAATTAGGCTAACTGGAGCTATGAAAAACGGCCAGTGTGAAATAAAGAACCCCTCGGGAAAGTGCTGTGAAAAAGTTATACAGGAAGCTATTAACAAGGGGATAAATGAGATGTTAGGAGGTACTGAGTAAGTGCTTCATTGAGGTCATTTTTCGAAGAAAAATCTGACCAAAACGAGAGGGTTCCATGCCCTTGAGTTTTTACTTATTATATTCTTCTGGTGTAATATTTAAAATAGATTTAAAGTCATTGATCATATGGGATTGATCTGAATATTCTAGCTTTGCAGCAAGATCAGCCCAATCAAGATGATTGTTTGATTCGATTTCCTTTTTTAGTTCTTGTAACCTAAACATTCTAATAACCCATTTAGGATTTACTCCTAAATATTTATCAAAGATTCTTTGTATACTTCTAACACTTATAGCGAAGTTGTCTGCGACTATTCCAACCGATGAAACGTAATTGTTTACACGAATAAAATTAACGATTTCTTCGGCCAGAATTCTTTTATCATCTACTTGACGCGGGTAGCCTCTAAGAATATCTTCAATATGCTCGATCTTTGACTGAGTATTATTAATATTGTTTAACTTACTCCAAGGTTTAGAATTAAGTACTTTTCCTATTCCAATTTTTCTATTGGTAAAAGTACTCATCTTCTCATTTGTAAAATTATTAAATGTACCTATCCTAAATTTAATACCTAGGATTTCACCATTTCCCCGTAGATTGTATTCAAATAGCTTTTTAACAACTCCCTCAACAAAAGTACCGTCACCATAGTTAACTATATTAATATGGGGATTGGGTATTATCTGTTGTTTGAACTCAGTACCATTTGGAAGGTTCCACTTTACAGACCAAAATAAATCAATGATAGATCTTAAATCATCACTAGGAGTAAATACATTGAAGCTTGTATTCTTATTTAATTCATTTATTTTCAATATAGCATTCAAGTACTTTGGCTTCATAAAGTTCCCCTGCCTTCCTAGATAATAATCTATCTTAACTTATTATTGTAGTAACAACAATTTTTATGCTGTCGCGTTTCTACAATACACCTCCATTGTATATCGATATAATGGAGATATCAATAGTAGAGGAGGGGACAAACATGAAATTAGAATACCACTTTTATATTGCGTCGACCCTAGATAGTATATGGTCAATCTTAACGACTCCAGAAGGTAGTTCAAAGATATTTTACGGAGCAAAGGTGAAATCAACCTTTAAAAAGGGAGAGCCTATTGAGTATATAGGTCCAGGGAGAGATGGTGAGAATACACTCCATATCCAAGGGCTGATAAAGGAGACTATAATTAATAAGAAGCTATCTCATACCTCAAGCGTTGGAGCGGTATACAGAGAAGGGGTGGAGAAATTTACTTCCACCATTACCTATGAACTTGAGGATTTAGGCGATTTTATAAAATTAACAGTTACCCATGATGAGTGGGATGAAAAAGATCCATCATATGAAAATACAAAGCAGAACTGGTGGCTTATGCTTTCAAATATTAAGACACTAGCAGAAACGGGAGAACCACTTAATATTGGTCTACATGAGTGAGACTAATATGCAGTTTTTGACTAGCCATATAATCCTATATTCTTATAGGATTTTTTCTTTATTTTCTTTTCAAAACTCTAACGACGTCTTATCACCTCTTAAAAAATTTCCCCTATTAAATAAAAAGTAAAAAAGGAATCCGGATATAAATATAGAATGTATATATCTCAAGTCAAGGTATTTATCATTAGCTATATATATAATTTGATAAAATCATCAGATAGATCATTATATAAGATAAAGCATAATGGTAAAAATATAATATAAACCGATTAATTACAATCTAAGCAAAGGAAGTGGATTCGAATGTCTATAGAAACTGAACAAAAAGTCTATGATGTCTTAGAAAAGTTAGAAATAGAATATGAAAAACATGAACATCCTCCAGTCTATACCGTTGAAGAAGCTAAAAAATTAGCTAAGCATGTAACTGGACAAGGGTGTAAAAACCTTTTTATTAGAAATAGAAGGGGAAACAAAAACTATCTTGTTGTTCTAGAAGATGAAAAAAAAGTGGACTTAAAAGAGTTATCAAAGCAAATAGGTAGCACAAGCCTGAGCTTTGCTTCAAAGGAAAGATTATATAAATATTTAGGACTTGAGCCCGGCTCAGTAAGCCCCTTTGGATTAGTGAATAATCATGAAAAAAACGTAGAGGTACTAATAGATAGAGACCTAGCTAAATCAGAAAATATTAGCTTTCACCCAAATATAAATACGGTAACTCTTACTATAACCTATAAGGATTTTGAGAAATTTCTAAAATGTTCTGGTAATGAAGTTTCCTATGTTGATATTTAAGGGAGGGTCTCAGAATGGTGAATTTCTGCGTTATTTGAAATTTCATCGACTTGGCACGTACATTAGTACTAGCCAAACCGCTGAAATTTCAAAACCTTGAACTTCATTCATTCTGAAACACCCCCGGGGCTGTACTCATAAGACTCCCTTATGAGGATATCCCAATAAAATCTAATAAATCCTATCTCTTTTTCAAACTATCAGTATTTATACCTAATTTACGTATTCGATAATGTAGGTTTTGCCTAGCTATACCTAGAGAGTCAGCAGCCTTGGTGACGTTACCACTATAAGCCGATAGAGCCTGTAGAATGGTTTGCTCTTCAGCATATTGAAGAACCTCAGAGAGTGAACCTGATTTTTGGTATAGTGAAGCAGGAAACGGATTTTTAGCATTGAGAAATTGCTTATAAAAGTATGATGGAAGATGCTCGAGGCTTATTATTTTTTCATTTTCTGCCATAACTATAGCACTTTCAATTAAATGTTCTAGCTCTCTAACGTTCCCAGGCCAATCATATTTTATAAAAGTTTCAATCAGATTAGGTGAAATTGAAGTTACATAAGTATTGTATTTTTGATTATATTTTTTTATGAAATGATTTATTAAAGGTTCTATATCTTCTTTTCTATTCCTTAATGTGGGAATAGCAACAGTAATAGTGGCGAGGCGATAAAATAGATCTTTTCTTAGTGTATTCTGTTTAATGCACTCCAAGGGGTCTTGATTAGTCGCGCTAATGATACGACAGTTAATAGGGATTTCAACCTTTCCTCCGATTTTACGTAGCTTTTTTTCTTCTAATACTCGCAGCAACTTTGCTTGAAGGTTTAAACTCATAGAGTTCAGTTCATCTAGAAAAAGAGTACCCTTTGCAGCCTGTTGGAAAAGCCCTGGACTATCTACTGCACCAGTAAACGCCCCCTTTACAGTACCAAACAAAAGGCTTTCCAATAAAGCATTAGGTATAGCAGCACAATTTATAGGTACAAAAGGTTCATTTCTTCGAAAACTTTCTTCATGAATACTTTGGACAAAGAGTTCCTTTCCTGTTCCGGTCTCTCCTACAACCAATACACTACTATCGCTTTTGGCTGCCTTTTTTGCTTCCTCAACTGCCTGTTTAAATAATTTATTAGTTCCAATAATATCCTTAAAATTATATTTGCAATTAGGATTCAAAATCTTAGTGATATTACTCTTAAGCTGTTCTTGTATTTCTATAGTCCTATTTAACAATTCCTGCATTTTTGCTGTACTTCTAGTTAAGGCATAAACGCCAACAATTCCTTTATTGTGAAATATCGGAAAATAGTCACAGCTAATATCAACATAATTGCCCTTATGTGTCAGGAAGTTACCATAAACCCCTAATAGCGGTTTTCCAGTCTGCAAAACCTTAACAAATTCACTTGTTTCATCAGTTATGCGGTAAACATCAGTATTTTTCCTGCCAAGAACATCCTTCCGAGAAAGTCCTTCTAAATTTTCACTGGCCTTATTATAGATAAATATTTTACCATCCGTATCAGCACAAACTATACCTTCACTAATGTTATCAACTATTGCCTCTAGAGAAGATAGCCTGATCTTTTCATGCTCATGATCTGTAATGTCAGATATAAATCCTAAGTATACTTTGCTTTGCTTCAGTGTTTCTTTTTTCCACTCTATATTAAGAATTCTATCACCATAGGATATCTTTTGTGAGTTTGAATCAGGATTAAACTGAGGAGCAGTGTCATTCAAATCATCATAAACCTTTACATCTAGGACGTGATCTACAAACCTATTCAAAAATAGTACCTTGAAATTTTCATTCAGGACAATGATTCCTTGCTTCATATTATCAAAGAGCATGTCCATTAACTCTATAGGAAATGACAAATAAAACACCTCCGGCTTTAGCTTATAAAAGTGAAAATTTTTTTTTCGTGAAAAGATTTTTTTCACTTTTCATTTTACTATATACAATTGATTCCTCGATGACTAGTGAAAAATTTTTTTGCATATTTAAAGGAAGAAACACATAAGCAAAGGAGGTTAGCTTAATTAAAATCTAGAGGCTCAAAGATCTCTATGAAACATATAGTATAAAAATATTAGTATTTCCAATAGTTTTAAGCCTTGGAATGAGCAAATTAAAAAACTTGGTATGAAGATTGCTTTTATATAGCATGGGAATGATTAAAGGAGTTAGGAGGGGAAAGGTATGAATTTAGCAAATTCAATCAACATAATTGATACACATGCTGCAGGAGAGCCAATTAGAATCATTACCGGTGGAATTCCTACTCTGCATGGAGATAACATGTTTGAAAAGATGGAGTATATGGAAAAAAATTATGACTATCTGAGAAGTGCTACGATGTGTGAACCTAGAGGCCACCGAGAAATGGTGGGAGCTGTTTTAACTGAACCTACAACAAAAGAGGCTCATATTGGACTGTTTTACATCGATACTAGGGGATATGCTCCAATGTGCGGTGCTGGTGCCCTAGCAGTTGGAAAAGCAATGGTAGAAACGGGGATGGTAATAAAAAAAGAACCTGTTACAACAGTAGTAATGGATACACCATCTGGACTGATTAAGGCCTACGTTACAGTAGAGGATGGTGAAGCTACAAGTGTAAGCTTTGAAAATATTCCATCATTTCTTTATAGGACAGATGTTGAAATTACAGTTCCAGGCCTAGGAGAAATTTCTGTTGATATAGGTTATGGAGGCAATTTCTTTATATTCGTAGATGTTGAACCATTAGGACTAGAAATAGCTCCAGAAAATATGAGAACTATGGCTGAATTAGGAATGATAATTCTTAAATCTGCTAATGAGTCCATAAAGGTAGAGCATCCATCCAAAAAAGAAATTACATTCTTGAATGATTTAATGTTTTGTAAAACACCTGAAAAACCTAATGAGAACTATAAAAATTTTGTTGTATTTGGAGACACACAAGCAGATCGATCGCCATGTGGTACGGGAACATGTGCTAGAATGGCCAGACTATATGCCAAGGGTAAGCTCAAACTAAATGAGGAATTTGTTCATGAAAGCGCAATAGGTACGATTTTTAAAGGTGAGCTCATTAAGGAAGAAAAGGTTGGTGATTTAGTCGCTGTCATTCCAAGGCTTACCGGTGAAACATTTATAACGGGATTCAATAACTTTGTCATAGATGAAAAGGACCCATTGAAATATGGATTCTTAGTTTAATGAATATAAAACAAATAAAGAGAGCTAGGAGAGTGGATTAGATGATATTTAATGAAAGCACGATATTAACAAATGACCCTAAGAATATTGAAAAGGTTATACTGGGGAAAAGTGAAATTACAATTGAAGAATTTGTTGCCGTTGCAAGATATGGCGCACCTTTGGAATTTTCCAACGAATACTGTGAAAGAGTTATTAAGTCTAGAAAACTAGTAGAAAAATTTTTAGAAGAGAATAGAAGAATATATGGGGTTACAACAGGCTTTGGAGAAAATGTAAGATATGTGATATCACCAGAGGATGCAGAAACACTTCAAAAAAATATTGTTCGTTCCCATGCTTGCTCTGTTGGAAGACCATTGGAAAAAGAACTTGTAAGAGCTATACAATTAATGATGCTCCTTAATACAGGCAAAGGCTATTCGGGTATATCCCTAGAGACAATAGAATTGATTAGAAACTTACTTAATAATGGTGTTACACCCTATGCGCCAGGTGAAGGATCGGTAGGGTACTTGGGAGTAGAAGGTCAGATAACACTGGTATTAATGGGGGAAGGTAAAGCTTGGTACCAAGATGAATTAGTTAGCGGAGATGAAGCCCTTAGAAGAGCTGGACTAGAAGCTATAAGCTTAAAGTGTAAGGAGGGTCTTAGCCTATTAAATGGAACAACGTCGGCAACAGGACTATCGATACTAGCTATCTATGATGCTGTAAATGCAGCTAAAGCCATCGATATTACTGGAGCCCTTACATATGAAGCCCTAAAGGCCACAGTTAAAGCCTGTGATAAAAGACTTCACAGTATGAAGAAACATATTGAACAGAAAAGGACTGCAGAAAATATTTTAAAGATATTAAAAGATAGTGAAATATCGGAAAAATATATAGATAGTAAGGTTCAAGATGCCTATGTATTAAGATGTACTCCACAAATGCACGGAGCAGCAAAGAGGATTCTCCGTGAAGGTTTAAGATCTATATACGATGAGATGAATTCTGTTAGTGATAATCCAATAATATATCCTGAAGGCGATGATGGAGTAGGTCTGATGGGTGGAAACTTTGATGGATCATACGTAGGTTCCCACGCCGATTGTGCTTGTATCGCCATGGCTACACTTGCAAAATTGTCGGAAAGAAGGATTGACAGAATGGTGAATAGACATCTTAATGACTTTCCGGCATTTCTAGTGAAAAATCCTGGATTGAATAATGGATATATGATACCTCAATATACGGCAGCAGGCCTAGTAGGAGAGATTAAAGTATTATCCCACCCTTCTACAATAGATAGTATATCAACCTGTGCTAATCAAGAAGATCCAGTGAGCTTGGCATACTTTGCATCTAAAAAAGCATATGAAGTAGCAAGGAAACTTCAATATATAATAGCTATAGAACTTATGGTGGCGGCTCAAGCATTAGATTTCCTAAAACCTCTTAAATCTTCAACAGTTACACAGGCAGTATATGATCTAATAAGGGAAAAAGTAGAACCCGTAGACGAGGATAGACATTTTCATCCTGATATGGAGTATATATATGAGCTTGTTCGTGAAGGAAAGATATTAAAAGTAGTTAAGGATATGATTGGAGAACTTGATTTTTAGCCATGTAGAGAATAGGTTTTTATAATCGGTTGTTTTGGATATTAAACCCGGATTAAACAAGGATGTGAGGATAATGGTTGATAAATTTAAATATATAGGTAAGAGCTTTCCCATACATGATGCAGACAAAAAGGTTAGAGGCGAGGTAATATATGCAGGCGACATGAAACGAGCAAATATGCTACATGCTAAACTGCTCTTTAGCCCAATTGCCCATGGTATAGTAAAAAAAATCGATACAAGTAGAGCAGAAGAGCTGGATGGTGTTGTAAAAGTATTCACTCATCTAAACTCACCGGGGAAGCCATTCAATCGTTATAGGACTATATCAAAACAAGGATGCTGCCCCGAAGACGAACTTATACTTACGGATAAAGTCAGATTTGTAGGAGATCGTGTAGCGGCGGTTGTAGCAGAGAGTTTGGAAATTGCAAATAAAGCAATTGACCTAATAGAGGTTGAATATGAAGAATTACCTATTATGATAAACACTAAGGAAAGCTTAAAAGAAGATGCTGCAAATATTCATACTAGGGGTAATTTAGTCGGTGAGTGTGACTTAGAGGTTGGAAATAGTAATGAGGAGTTTGAAGAAGAAAAGATTGAAGTTAAGAGTTATATTAAAACACAAAAGATGCATCACGTTGCCATGGAGACCCACGCATATATAGCAGATTTCGATAATACGGGAAAGCTTACTATCTGGACACCAACTCAAGGCGTCTATGGTGTTAGAACTGTTGTAGCTGACTTACTTGAATTAAAATATAATAATGTACGAGTAATAAAACCACCTATGGGTGGCTCCTTTGGAGCTAAACAAGAATTTATTTTAGAACCCCTTGTAGCATTTATGGCTAAAGAAACAAAGCGCGCTGTAAAACTACAATTCGATAGAAAAGAAAGTATAATAGCTACGATGACAAGACCTGCTAATGAAACCAAAATAAGAACAAGCTTTAGTGAAAACGGGCAGTTACTTGAGTGTCATGTAGATAATACTCTTGATGCAGGAGCCTATGCTGGCAGCTCCCTCGATCAAATCCATGCAATGTTAAAAAAGATACCTAGACTGTATAGAATATCACGTTACAAACATAAAATTAAAGCAGTATATACAAATACCCCGGTGGCAGGAGGTATGAGGGGATGGGGGTCACCAGAAATGATCACTCCTATGGAAATTCATATGGATCAAGTTGCAAGGAAGTTAAAAATTGATCCTGTAGAATTGAGGTTAAGAAATCTAGTACATCCCTATGATGTCGATACCAGTACGAATCTTTCACTTGGAAACTGTAGGGCAATAGAATGTCTTGAAAAGGGAGCAGAGCATTTCGATTGGAAGAACAGGGGAGATGCTAAGAAGACTAACAGGCGATATATAAGAGGCATTGGAGTAGCCTGCGGAGCCCATAAAAATGGTATGTATGGCGGCGGCTTTCCTGATTTCACTTCGATGACTTTAAAAATGAATGAAGATGGTAGTTTCAACTTGATTTCTTGTTTACACGATGTAGGATGTGGAACAGTAACATCTATGAAGCTAATAGTTGCAGAAGTTTTAGATATAGCTCCGGATTTGATATCCGTTTCAGAAGGAGATACAGACTCTACCCCATATGATTTTGGTTCCTATGGTAGCAGAGTAACGTATGTAGCCGGTGCATGTGCCAAAAAGGTAGCTGAAAGTGTAAAAGAAAAGATATTATTAGGAGCAGAGATGATTTTTCAAAGGCCTAAAGAGCATTTAGAGATAGGAAATGGAGAAGTGCGGATAAGAGGTAAGGAAAAGAGTAAGTTAAGCTATCGAGAGATTGCAACTACTACTAAATTTAAGCATGAGACTGATATTATTGCCACCGAAACCCATAGATCTAAATCAAATCCAGGAGTCTATGGAGCTCATTTTGCAGAGGTCGAAGTAGATACACTAACGGGATTAGCAAGGGTAACTGATTATCTGGCAGTGCAGGATATAGGAAAGGCTATAAACCGTGGAATGGTTGAGGGGCAAGTTCAGGGAGCAGTACAATTGGGTATAGGATATGCACTATGTGAGGAAATTAAAATAGATGACAATGGAAAAGTAATCAACGACAGTTTCGCAAAATATCATGTAATTAATGCACCAGATATGCCCGATGTTAAGGTTCTATTGGTAGAAGATGGCGGAGATGATGGTCCCTTTGGAGCAAAAAGTGTAGGAGAAATTGCAACGGTTCCTGTAGCTGCTGCTGTTGTCAATGCAGTTAATAATGCTTTAGGTACAAATCTGTCTGATCTACCACTTACACCGGAGAAGATAATAGAAGCATTAAAAAATCATTAAAATGCAAGAAATATTACAGGGATTGTACTCATAAGATTACTTCATGAGACAGCCCCTGTAATGCTTTTTAACTTGAACTTATTATGCTGATTTTTTCTTGTACGAATTCTTTTTCTTAAAGACATAAGGAAAAAGAGAATGTCCAAATAATCCGGATAAAAATAAATACAAGGCAACGATTCCTATAGATAATCCAATTGCATTTTTTAAAGCAAAAGGAATAACAGCTAGGGTTAATCCTAATATTACTCTAATACCTCTTTGATGATAGCTCATATTGAAACCAGGTACTTTATCTCTAAAATCTACAATTGTTAAAACATTTTTAGGACATTTACGCACACATCGCTCACATCCCATACATTCTCCCGTATCAATCATACCCGTTTCATGTATCATGCTTTGTATAGGGATTCCCATATCACATTCTCTTTCGCAAATACCACAGTCTATACATTTACTAGCATCAGCTACAATTTTATATGGACCAACCTTATTAAGTACAGCCCAAGTAGCTGACCAAGGACAGGCATAACGACAGATATTTCTATGGCCTATTAATGGAATAAGTAGGATTGTCCCATAATAAATATCGAGAATAAACTTATATAAAGGCTTTTTAAAAGTAGCGTTAGCATTCTGCGGATTTATAATTAGATAAACTAGAAATGACCATACCAAAATAAGCATAATCCATTTTAAATGACGAAGCTGCCACCAAAACTTACCTTTCTTTGTTTTATCTCTAAAGGCAAAGCCAACAGTTTCTCTAGTAAAAACGCAGGTACAGTTCCAACCGCAATCGGCTCTTTTTCCAAATAGAAGAACAGCTATGAAAAATAAAAAGAATGCAATAGAGCCTATGGTATGATATGCACTTGTTAAGGATGTAGTAGAGCCATCAACTACCGGAATTTTTCTAAAGAGAACAGGAAGTGCAATCCAGTAGATTCCAAATAAAGCCAGCATCCATTTTAAACGCTTTTTTTGAAACTTATCTTTTTCTTGACGAATTCTCCAAATACCAAATATCGGTATCATATAAAATTCAGAAAAGGCATTAATTGCCACTATTTTTCCCCCTATAGGAACCTTTATAGGATAGAAATGTCCAGATGCAATCCATAGAAGTGCAATTAGACTAAGAAATTTTGTGACATTCACTTTGTTTTTAGACATTTTACTCCCCCTACTTAATGTTTGTTAGAATATTATCAATATCCTATATTTTATGATACAGCATTATTCGACAAAAGGGTATAATAACTTGGTGTGTATTAAACATTGTTATGTACATTAGGGATTATTATAAGATTATAAATTTTATTAATATTTAATCACATGAGCAAATTACATAATTACCATATATATCTTTATATATCTTTGCACTATATATAATAAGGAGTATAATTAATATGTTGCATCATAAGAAAGATTACATCATCATGAGGGGGAGGCATCTAATGAGTCAGAAAAGCAAGGGAGGATACAATAAGCAAAAATTAATTTTCCTATTAATAGCCATAATAATTCCATTAGTGTTATTTTTTAATTTCCATGAAGCAAAAAATAGATTAATAAAGGATAAAGTACTTGAAAAAAATATTAAACGAAAGCTCAAAGAAAAGGGATATAAAGGAAAAATAACGAAATCAAATCTGGAGGAGGTAACAATTTTATTTGTAAAACGCAGTGAAGATGTGATGAGCTTAGAAGGAATAGAAAACTTAAGTAATTTATCAAGTTTATATATCTACAATGCTAAAAAAATAAAGAATTTTGAGATGTTAGCTTCTCTCACAAAGCTAGACAGTCTTGATATTTTTCACGTAGATTTAGATAAATTTTTAGAAGTAGAAGAATTTCCCGCATTAACGGAACTAGATATACATGTAATTAACTATACATCTAACATGCATTTTAAGGGCGATCAATTCCCTGAGCTTAGAGTTTTAGAATTACAGAACGTAGACTTAAAGGATTTATCGATTATCAAAGATTTAGATTCAATTGAGGAATTAAAACTGAATCATGATAATATAGACAGTTTGGATGGAATAGAGAATCTAATAAACCTTAAAAAATTAGAAATTTCAAATGCAACAATAGATGATATCCATAAGATTGAGAATTTAAAATCCTTAGAGGAAATAGAAGTATTTCAAAGCGAAGTTAACAATATTGAAGTGTTTGAAAAATTACCTAACGTGAAAATAAAATATAAGAATAAAAAAACAGGGGAATTATGGAAGCCCTAAGTCTTAGTTAGATTTTTCTACGATAAACGATCTTAATAATAGGGGATGTGTCATAAAGATTTCTTGTGACGCATCCCCTTACTACACTGCCGTATTAGATATTAGGCAGTTTTTTTATTGTGTTTTCTTCCGCTCTTAAGTTCGTCAAAGTACTCTCTAGTTTCATATACTATGATGCCACTCAATCCAATAATGGCGATAAGGTTTGGAATAGCCATTAATCCATTTACTATATCAGCTACAATCCATATAAGATCTAATTTAAGATTGAAAGCTCCTAAAGCTACAATTCCAATAAATATATATCTATAAGGTTTTATACCCTTTACTCCAAATAGATACTCTGTGCATCTTTCACCATAATAGTTCCATCCTAAAATAGTTGTAAAGGCAAAGAACATAAGGCCAATTGTAACGATAAGCTGCCCTACATAAGGTATTGGTAACCCTGAATTAAAGGCTGCATTTGTCATAGCGGCACCTTCTAAGCTTGAATTCCATGTACCAGTTAATATAAGAACTAATCCTGTCATTGTACAAACTATTATTGTATCGAAAAAAGTACCAGTCATTGAAACTAAGCCTTGTCTTACACAAGACTTTGTTCTAGCAGCTGCAGCAGCTATCGGTGCACTTCCAAGTCCAGATTCATTAGAAAATACTCCCCTTGAAACACCGCTTCTAATTGCTAACATAACACTTGCACCAAGAAATCCTCCTGATGCAGCAGTTGGTGTGAAGGCACTTTTGATAACTAAAGAAATGGCCTGAGGAAGCACATTTACATTATATAAAAGTATCATTAAAGATCCTAGTATATAGAAACCAGCCATAAAAGGAACTGCCAGCTCAGCTACTCTAGAGATACTTTTTATTCCTCTAAGTGTAACCAATGCTACTAATATTGTTAAGATAATCGAGCTAACCATAACAGGGATATTTAAGGTGATTTTTGCTGCATTTGTAATTGCATTTACCTGCGGAAATGTTCCTATTCCAAAGTATGCAACGCCTATACCAAATATAGCAAAGGCCTTTGCCAGCCATATATTACCTAGACCCTTTTCGATATAATACATCGGTCCACCTGACATTTCACCATTCTCATCTATAACCCTATACTTAACTGCTAATAATCCTTCTGCATATTTAGTAGCCATGCCAAAGAATGCCGCAAGCCACATCCAGAATAAAGCTCCGGGACCTCCAAGCTTGATAGCCGTTGCCACTCCAACTATATTTCCTGTCCCAATTGTAGCCGCCAAAGCAGTACACAAAGCTGCAAAACTTGATACATCACCTTCTCCAGTACTGTCTTCATCCTTCGAAAATAAATATTTGATTGCTAGAGGTAATCTTATAACTTGAAGTAATCCTAGTCTAACTGTTAAAAATATTCCTGTGCCCACTAATAAAATCAATAATGGTGGACCCCATACAAATGAATCAATTGCTTTGAATAGTGCTAAAACTTTTTCCATGTCTATACCCTCCAGTCGATTTTTATATTTCTGCGTTAATATTTAATTGCTAAATATTAACACTAGATAATAATAACACGTTGTTATTTTTTTATCAATATATTTTAACGAATTTCTTGTTTTTATTATTTTGAATTCAATGTTGTGTCGGTGAAAACCTGATATTTGCTTGTGGATTGCTATGGGGGGAACTTATAAGTAGCAAATACATGTTACAAATCATTAATATTTTGTTATTTAAATATCAATGTTTGCTTGTGAAATATATGTTGTGATTAATAATGACAGAAAACAAATAAGGGACATAGGTGTTGGAAGGAGAATTTAAAAAGAGCATGATTATAAATTACTATGAAAGTTGCAATTTATAATCGTGCTCTATGTCTTATAGAGAAAGTTTCTGATGTGTACAGTTAACTTTTTTATAATACATAGGAAATTATAAACCTCTTGAAATTGTGGACAAATATAATTTCCGTAATGTATTTCAAAAAAGTCAACCTTGAGAATCTTTATAAAAGACTTTTTTACTTCTTGTTACCATTGATTGTTTTCATTAGCTTCAAGAATTATAGATACACAAGGAATGTAAAATAATCCGTTGTTACGACAGTTAAAAGTCGATCTCAAATCTTTTATTTCCAAAGCTTTAGATAAATAATCAATATTATCAAACTCATCATCGAGATCCCAGTCCATTTCTAAGAAGAGATCTGTATTTTTATATCTTTCATTAATTATCTTGGAAATTGATTTCCACAAATTAGTTTGAGAAGGCCATTCCGAACGTTGTTCAAATATTTTAGGCGATACATTAATAGTTGTATACGCGCATAAGTAGGTTTCTTGGTCAGTGATATTAGAATCATCCGTATCATCGCCATAATTCAAAAACATTTTGTGTCTTTCGAGATGTGTAGTTTGCAGCTTAGAGTAAGTATAAGCTGGCTTATCGGATACATCTTTTTTTAGAAATAATGCAAACTCTAAGTATGTGCAATTATTTCGTTTTGCTTCTTCAATGAGCCTATAAATATCATTCTGAGTAATAATTGTATCAATATGATTTGAAAGTCTTAGAACCTCTGGATCAACTTCCTTTTCTTTTTTAAACTTCTTTAAAAAATTAAACATACTTGATTATCCCCCATTTATAAATAAAATTTCTGTTATATATCTTTTCGGCAAAAAAAGTAGAAGAATTAACTATTTTAATTAGAATAGTTTAACAAAAGTCTACTAATAAATTGTAATTAGTTTGAGTAAAATAAATGATAAACTATTTAATTTAAATATTAAAATAATAATCTATTTAAAATCTACAGTAATTAGAAGGAGTAAAGTAGTGAAAAAAGAAGTTGTTTCTAATAAACAAGGTATAGCGCTTATAGTTACGTTTATAATAGGTTCTTCTTCAATATACGTAATGGGACTCGAAGCTAAAAGAGATGTATGGTTGGCTGTTCTTTTATCAATATTTATGGCATTTCCTGTAATTCTTATATACGCTAGAATTCATTATATATTTCCCGATAAAAACTTGTATGATGTTATTGAAATTTGTTTTGGAAAATTTATTGGAAAGGGAATAGAAGTAATATATGTTTTGTTTCTTATAGATACTGGAGCTGCTATTTTAAGAAATTATGGTAACTTTATTAGTACGGTTTCTTTGTATAATACTCCTTTAATTATACCAATGATATGCCTTGGTATTCTATGTATTTGGGGAGCAAAAGAAGGAATTGAGACTTTAGGTAGATGGGCACAACTTTTTTTTATATTACCTATCGCTCTTATACTTATTATTGCATTGCTATTAAGTTCTAGGATGGATATAAATAATATTCGTCCTGTGTTTTATAATGCTATAAAACCAATTTTTAAGGGAGCCTTTGGAAGTTTTTCGTTTCCATTTGCTCAGGTTCTTCCATTAACTATGATTTTCTCTAGCTTTAGAAGAAAAAAAGATTACTATAAAGTCTATAGTTTAGGTTTGTTGATAGGAGGAATGGTCTTGTTTATAACGTCCTTAACTAACGTTTTAGTTCTAGGAGTAAATGAAATAACAAGATTAAATTTTCCTACCTATGCTTTAGCTACGAGATTAGGTTTTTCTAGGGTTCTAAACAGGATGGAGGTAATTCCAGCCATTCTATTCATTTTAGGAGGCTTTGTAAAAATAAGTATATATTTAATAGCTATCTGCAAAGGAATTGAAAAGATATTTAAATGTCCAGATTATCGATTTATAGTATTTCCTATCTCTCTGCTAGTAATCAATCAGTCCTATTTATCATTTGATAGTATAATGTATTACTTTGAATGGAGTAATGAAGTATGGATATATTATGTTTTTCCATTTCATGTGATTATACCAATTATTATATGGATTACCGCTGAGTTCAAAAAGAAACGATTAAATAAAGTGTAATGAAATATCAACAATTCTGATACATGACATATTAATAATGGTTTGACTAGATATTCCTATGAAGATTGATAAGTCATAGGGATTTTCTTTTGTAAGAAATTATGCTTTAATATAATTAGCTAAATATTACCAATAATAGTTAGAGGAATTTTATAAAATTTGCATGATTAATGTTTCCGATAGGCTCAGATGTAGCTGAAAAGGCTTTGGGATCATTAAAAAAATCAATTAAATCAAAGTATCAACAGTTCCAAACTATTGATTTAGTTTTTCATTAGATTTTGTTAAGGTATGTAAAAAACTAACATTATTTATTTTAGGCATATTTTTTCCAAGGGGTATAAACTATACTTAGAATGTAAGATAACTTTTGAAGATGTAGTGAATATATGAAGATAAATAGGAGGGGCATTGATGAGAGATATTAATTATGAAAATTATTTTTGGCAAGATGAACTTGTTCGTTTACGGTCCATACAAGATAATGACTGGGAAGCATATTACTATAATCGTTTTGACACATCAGCACGTCGTCTTCTTAACTGTGAAGTTGAATTACCTCCAACTGAGAAAGAGGCAAGAGGGTTTGTTGAGAACTTTATAGACTTTACACCTGGTAAGGGGAGATTAATGTTCACAATTGAAAACAATGATGGTGAAAATGTTGGAGCAATAAATCTAAATTCTATTGATGAAAAAAACGGGACATTTAGCATTGGAATGCAGATAGATCGTGACCATCGTGGGAAAGGCTATGGTACATCAGCAATGAGGATTGTACTACGTTATGCTTTTTTTGAACGTAGACTTAACAAGTATTATGGTCATGTTCTTGAAGGCAATATAGCGTCAGCCAAAATGATGAAGAAGTTAGGCTGTGTTAACGAAGGTAGGCGACGTCAAATGATTTACAGTAATGGAAAATATCATGATGAAATTTTATTTGGTATAACCAAAGAAGAGTTTGAACTAAAAGAGAAAAGTATTGCAACTAGCAAATAAGGAATACAGCAATATATAGGTTGGTCAGGGGGATCACATGAGAATAATAAAGATTTTTATATTCATAACAATATTAATTTTATTTACTGCTTCTTGTTCAATGATAAAAGACTCAACAGAATCAACTGTATTGAAAGATGTTATTGAAGAAGAGAGCAAAAATAAAGTAGAAGCTGAAGATAAATCAAATGAAGATGATAGGGTAATTGATGGTAGTAATAACAGAGCAAGTGAATTGGTAAATAAGATATTAGTAGGAATAGACGGGGTTAGTGTGGATGCTTTTTCTAAAAACGATGTAGTAATTAATGGAACAAAATATTACTATGTTGAAGTCGTATTTGAAAACAATTCTGTATTACCACTATTTGTTGATGTAAATACAGAGCGTTTGTTTAGCTTTGAAGAATTAGATTTTAACAATACTTTAGAACGTTATATGCTATCTAATTTAGATGATTTACAAAACCAAGGTATTAAAATTGACGAATCACAGTCCTTCTGGACAAATTTTAATAATTGGGGCGAAGTGAAATTTACATCCTGTGTCGTTGAAATGAATGGCAAAAATACATCTAGGTTTTATTTGATTGACCATAAAAATAATATTGTATCCTATTTACCGAAGCATTATGGTGACCAGATGGGGTGGATATTTGATAAAGTGAAGGCAGTAGCCTTCAAAGATTTAGATAATGACAATGACAAAGAAATAATAATAATATCTGATTATTTAAATGGAGTAGATGGAGAGGTTCCATTCTCGATTTGTGATGTATACTTTCAAGAGGAGAATAAAAATTTTATAACTAATAAAAAGCTAACGGGAGAAATTAATGAAAATGTCAATATACATACAATTCAAGACATAATAGACCATATTAATCAAAATATAGGGAAAGAATTAAAAGGCGCACAGAATAAAGTGCACTCTATATGGAATGGTAAATGGCATAAAGGTGGGAATGAATTAAAAGGGTCAAAGGGAGACTTATATATTGAAACCTATGATGAAACTGGATTTAAATACTCCCTCGATGCTTGTTGGATAAGCAGTTATACAGATTATGATGGGAAAGAGTATGATATTTATCACGATGGAGGTATTGGAGGCAGAGCAATTTTTAGCCCGATAAAAAAACAGGCAGTTTACAAGTTAGCCGACGATAAAGAAGTTGAAGATTATACTTATGAAGAATATAAAGATTATAAGTTAATTTTTCGTATATTAGATAATGAAACAATTGAAATCGAAGAAATTGGCGATAAACATGGGATATCGCCATGGGCAGGTATGCATGTGAAGTATTCTGGCATTTATAAAAGGGTTAAAGAATAGTTCTTTTTAAAAAAATTAGATATCTGATCTTAGCCAGAATAATATATGAATATATATTAAGTAAATTTTTTATTATGAAATTTTCCATAGAAAAGGGGTCTTGGGAATGGAAAAAATACTGCAAAGCGATTATTATAAAATTTCTAATCTACTCAATGAAGGTATTAAATACCCAGAAGTTATATCAATAATAGAAGGCAATAATCCAGGTGTGATTTTTGTTGATGATATTGATAAGCCGAAAACAGCATTAGTATGGAATCAAGGGATGAGAGGATTCTATTTCGTTGGGGATAATGAAAGCAAGTTATTTTTACAGAAAATTAATAGGTTTATGAATGCCTACATAGCTAGGTTTCTAAAAGATATGGATATAGAATATTTTGAAGTGTCCGGAACGACTCAGAGTTGGGAGAATACTATAGAGAGTATTTTTGGTGATAATGATTTAAGAAGTTGGAAACAGTTTATATATCGTTGGGATAATAGCATTAAGATAAAAGAAGAGGCAAATGAATTTAAGTATAGTATATATTCATTAAGCCATAAAGAGGCTAATCATCACAAATACACTAACTGGAAGTATTATGAAAATGTCTTAAATGAGTTTTGGGGTAGTGTAGACCAATTAGGTGATAAAGGAAACTGTTACTATGCTGCCCATAGAAAGAAAATAATTGGAGTTTGTTATAGTGCCTTTATTACATCAAATATTAAAACAATAGGAATAGAAACAGACGAAGAATATCGGAAACAAGGAGTTGGATATAATTTAGCCCTTAGATGTATATCAGATGTATTGGCGGAAGGGAAACTGCCATGGTGGGATTGCATGGAAAAAAATCTTTCATCAAGAGCACTAGCAGAAAAGTTAGGATTTGTTAAATCAAAGGAATATATATGCTATCGATTTAGTATTTAATTATCCATGTTATCATTTTAAAATTCCTGCTTATGAACTGAAATGCCATGAGCATTTAAGCAAAGCACTATCATAAATTGCTTTGAAAATTATAATTTTATGCAATCAACAAAATAGCCCAAATAATATATAGAGGAATTTTATAAAATTTGCATAGTTAATATATATAAATTACGAAAAATCTATTACATTCCTAAGGGAGGATAACATGAAAAAAAGATTATTAATGATGATTATGATTACATCTCTCATTCTTTCTTTTGGTTGTTCAAATAAGAAAAATGCCAATGAACTGAAGGTGGGTAAGTATGTTGAGGTGGAAAATGGCTTGGCATGGGTTATCTTGAAGGAAAATAACCAATTTGAGTTTAATAGGCATATTGTAACTAGCTATCGTCCAAGAGGTAGCTATAGTATTCAAGATGGTGAATTAATATTAAGAGTGAATGATAGTGAAGAATACAAGTTTAAGATTGATGGAGAAAAATTAGTTTTTGAAAGTGGGACACATATTGGGAGTTTGGCAAAAGAAGGAGCAGTGTTTCAGCTTTCAGATAAGGATGAATAGCTAGAACTTTCAATGGCTATACTTATCGTTTACAATTACCCATCCTTTTCGTTGGAATTTTGATTTTTGTTACAGTAAATATTAATAGTTGAAACAATCCATCCTGCACACATAATTACACTTACTCCTATTAGAAGAAGCATCATAGTTTCATTAAAAGCAAATGCCAGAGATAGAAAAAAGAATAAAAGAGAGAACAAAAATGCTAAAAGTAATGGCCTCATATTATATCACTCCGATTTTTAGTAGTTAATACAGTATATAATATCATGGCCTAAAAGTAAGAACAACAGGGAGAATAAATATGAAATATTTCTATAAATACGGAATTGGTATTATTTTATATATAATAATGATAAGTATTATATATGGTGTATATGGAGGGGTATACAGACCGGTAATAATTGCACTATATACAGTAATAATATTACAGTCTAATTTTATTAAACAGAATGAAAATAAGAAACGTTATATTTCAAAGTTAGTACTAGTAAATATATTATTTATTCTATTGTTCTACATAGCATTGCCATACTATACCTATAATGAGGCTAAAAATTTAATTATAAATGAGTATCCTGACAATACAATTGTCGATGAACCAGTGAAAAGAATAAGAGTTAGCTCTGATAAAGGTATTACTCCACTTGAATTTGATAATTATTATTACTTTATAACAACAAGAAATAAAGAAAGAGAGACCTTTATAGTCAATCCTATGAATGGCTCAATAGTTAAAGTGAAAGATAAGAAATAAGTTGTTACTATTTTAGGAGGACCTAATATGAAGTTTGAAATAATAGGGAGTGGTGGCTGCGTAGCACTTCCAAAGCCCTTATGTAATTGTGAGATTTGCCAAGAAGCAAGAGAAAAGGGAAGACCATATTCAAGATATGGATGCTCTATATTTTTGCATGATATAAATTTATTAATAGATACTCCAGAAGATATTGTGCACGCAATAAATAATAGCAGCATACAGAAAATAGATACAGTTTTGTTTAGCCACTTAGATCCAGATCATACATTGGGTTTTAGAGTATTTGAACATTTGAGATTGAACTGGTTTGATGTCTCAGAAGGAAGAGAGTGCAGCAATCCCATAGATGTGGTGGCAATGCCACATGTCATGGAGGATCTGAATGCAATTAAATCAATTTATGGAAGCTTCTTGGACTATTACGAGAATTCACGAAATTTAATTAGAAGACGTCAAGCCGAAAAGTATCAAAAAATAGATGAAGTTGAGATTTCTTTCATTAAAATAGAGAGGTCAACAATTTTTGTATTTGAGAGTAAAGACAAGAAGCTGATTTATGCACCTTGCGATGTAAAACCATTTCCAAATGAAGATATATTTACGGATGCAGATGTATTAATAATTGGGAATACCTTTGTGGGAGAGACATTGAAAGATGGCTATATATTAAGTGAAGATAACCCTTTACGAGAAGATTTATTTAGCATGGAAGAAGTAATGGATTTAAAGAAAAAATTCAATATAAAAAGAGTTATAGTGACACATTTAGAAGAAGATTGGGGTAAATCCTATGATGATTATACTAAGCTTGAAGACAAATATGATAATGTTCAATTTGCATATGATGGAATGGTGATTGATATTTAGCTGAGGAATTAAAAGTATCTAAGTATTGAAGACATAACTGAAAAACTAGATAGCATTTTCAAGGTGTCCTTTTGAAAAGTACCAATAAAAAATCTCCTTTTCCGGTTCTAATTATTGTTTGGATTATTACCAGAGAGGAGATTTGTTTTCGGTTTAAATCCTAATCTATTCCATATAAATAAATATATATCTGCACGGCTTTATACATTTTATCTCAAAGAGATATTCCATACATATTTCTTCATGATAATTCCATCCTAAAATAGTTGTAAAGGCTGCATTTGTTATAAAAAGGAATTGTTTTGTTTAAACTAATGCCATCCACGATTATAATCAATTAGTAATCGACTTGATTACTTCCAAAGTGTTGTCCATCATTTCGAAACGCCACAAGATGGTATTAATCAACTAGAACTTAATATTAAATAGTATTAGAACCCATTAAATGATATGAAAGGAGAATAAGAGATGAATGAGTTTTACATATTTTTAACGCTAATTCTAATTGTAGCAATTATATTTTTTAGATTATTTTTACGGTATAAGAAAGAAATCAGAATATCTCTAAGAGAATTGAAAGGAGAAAGCAAATTAATTCAAACAAAATCAGGACAAATTGAATATAAAATTATCGGAGACGGATACCCTGTCTTGATCAGTCATGGAGGTGCAGGGGGATTCGACCAAGGAATGATTACTGCTTATTCTCATTTACATAGAAAGTATAAAATTATAAGTGTATCAAGATTTGGACATCTAAGAACACCTCTTGCTACAGATAGTTCAGCAGTAACCCAAGCTGATGCCTATGCACATCTTCTAGAAGCGTTAGATATACCTCGTGTAGCGATTATTGGAACATCTGGTGGGGCTCCATCTGCTATCCAATTTGCTCAGAAGTATCCCCAAAAGTGTTCTACACTAGTAAGTACATCTGGTGTAAGTATGTATTTACCTAAAAGACCACTTTCAATATATAAAAATGATTTTATTTATTGGATAGTGACAAGCTATTTCAGATCTTTAGCTTTAGAGAAGATTGGCGTGACAAAAGAAATTCAAAAAGGATTATCTGATTATGAAAAACAATACTTAGAAAAATTATTTAAGAGCATGCACCCCATTTCACTTAGAAAAAAAGGATTATTTCAAGATGTGTATGAGTGGGCTGATGCTGATATATGGAAAAGCAATTATCATTTAGAAAAAATAACAGTTCCTACACTTGTAATTCATGCTATTAATGACACAAACGTTCCCTTTGACCATGCAGAAAATGTTGCCAATAAAATTCCTGGAGCAGTCTTACTCTCACTACCTAGTGGAGGACACCTTAAACTAAAACACTTTGACCAGATTAGGGAAAGAGTATCAGGATTCATTGATGAACATATATAAATTTATTTAGAAATGAGGAAAATATGAAAATCGTAGGTATATATTTTAGTGGAACTGGAAACACAAAGTGGGTTGCCAAACAGTTTCAAGAAAAATTAACTGCAAAGAAACATCATGCTAAAATGATTTCGATTGAAGATTATACTGTTAGTGAAGTGGTGAAATTATTTGAAGAAGCAGATCTTATAGGATTTTTTTATCCTATATATGGTTCAGATATGCCGGAGATATTCGAAAAATATATTGAGGAGCTTTCTAAGTTCAAAATGAGTAAAAGGAAGCATTCATTTTGTATAACATCAGTAGCTATTTACAGTGGAGATGGTGCTCTGATGGTAAAAAAGTACTGTGATAAGATGAATCTAGAACTTGCTTGGGGATATAACGTCCATATGGCATGTAATTTTGACACTCCAATACCAGGATTTCAGATACCTTCTGAGGACAAAATTCGTAAAATAAAAGTGAAAGCAGATGCTAAGCTAAATCGTATTGTAGAAAATATTGAACAAGGAATTAAGAAGCTAGAAGGCTCAGATATATTGAATACAATCGTAGGTAGTTTTCAAAGGAAATCTAATAAAGGGATGATGCACAAGTATGACATCAAAATTAATAAGGATGCATGCATAAAGTGTGGGAAATGCGTGAGGCTATGTCCTACTAAGAATTTAGCTCTGCCAGGGAATGGTGATGCAGTAGAAACACATGGCAACTGTACCGTTTGTTTAAGATGCATTAATAATTGTCCAACATATGCAATAAGAATTATGAATCCAAGGAAAGATAAACCATATAGGCAGTACAAAGGTCCTAATAAATACTGATGTGCACATCATATAGTATTAGAATGAATGCGGAGAGGATATGGCAAAGGAGTCAGTTGTGAAAAAAATGGAGCATATACTTAGGGGTTTAAAAAGATGAGGGGGGTTATAATGTATTTTGAAAAATCAATAATTGAGACCATAAAAAAAAGAAAGTCAATTAGAACCTATGATAATAAACCTATTACAAAGGATGATTATGAAAAGATAAATCAGTATTTAAGTATTGAAGAGAATTTATTAGGTCCCTTGGGAAGAAGAATGAAGTTTGAAGTTGTACAAGTGAGTAAAAATATGTCTGATAAGGGTATTAAGCTTGGGACATATGGGTTTATAAAGAATCCAAAGGCATATATAGTTGGAATGGTGGAAAATAGCAATGAGACACTTGTTGAATTTGGATATGTATTTGAAAAGCTTATCCTTTTCTTGACAGAATTAAATATAGGCACATGTTGGCTTGGTGGAAGCTTTAATAGAAATTCCTTCGAGAAACAGATAGATTTAAAGGATGACGAAATAATACCTTGTATAACACCAATAGGTTATACAAAAGATAAAAAAAGGTTATTTGATAAGACTCTTCGTATGATGATAAAGGCTGATAATAAGAAGTCTTGGGATGATCTTTTTTATAACGCTAGCTTCGAAAAAAAGCTAATGGAGGAGGATGCTGACAAGTTTAAAACTCCTATTGAAATGGTGAGATTAGGGCCATCTGCTTCTAATAAGCAGCCTTGGAGGATTGTGCTTTCAGATAATAAAGACGTTTGTCACTTTTATCTTGAACGCACACCTAATTATGGTGGAAATAAAATAGGTTTTGATATGCAAAGAATAGATATTGGTATAGCTATGTGTCATTTTGAGCTTGCATGTAAAGAGCTAGCTATAAAATGCAATTGGAGAATTGAAGATCCTAGGATACCACCTCTTAGTGAAAATACGGAGTATATTATTAGTTGTGAGTCTAAATAGGGCTTTAAATTATGGATAAGAAAAATATTAATGGAGAAGCATAAAGAACCAGAAAAATACAGTTATAAATAGAGTAATATATTTAAGTGGAGAGTGGGGAAGAGTTAAAATTTTGCTAACACTTTTTATACCAATTTCATTTACTGCTTTGGGAGTAGCTCTGCAGAAACGTAGTTTATGGTTTGGACTGTCAGTTGTTATTTCTATGGCTGTACTTTTAAATCAAAATTAAATCAATCAACATAGCCTTTATACTATGGCTTTATTATATGGGGAGGAATTTATGGATTATAATGTTATTAAATTAAAAGATGGAAGAAAAATGGCATATAAAGAGTATGGTAATCCAAATGGAAGGCCACTATTATTAGTACATGGAACACCATTTTCAAAATTAATGTGGAAAGATGTACCTGGAGTGCTTCATAATGATCTATTTAGAATTATAGCTATGGATAGACCTGGTTATGGTCATTCAGATTTTAATTTTAATGGAGCTCTTGAAAATTTTCCACTTGATATTCTAGAACTCTTAGATCAACTTGATATTGATGAGGTTTCCATTGCAGGTGTATCAGGCGGCGGTCCTTACACTTTGATTTGCGCTCAAAAGATACCTCATAAATTAAAAAATATTGCATTGATTAGTAGCGTTGGTCCGTTCGTAGAGGAATCTATAGGAGATATGAATGCAAATAAACAACTATATAAGACTGCTCAAAAAAGACCACGAATTATATTTTTTCAGAATCACTTTATAATTAGAATGATTCAAAAAAATCCAGTGAATTTTATAATGCTTGGTAAGAAAAAGTTAACGGGTCCTGATTTAGAAGCTCTAGAAAAAGACGACTTTTATCTAAAACTTGCTGAAGCTTATGCTGATGGATGTAGACAAAAATCTACTATTAAGCACAACACAATGTCTTATGACATTATAAATACAGCCAACTGGAAAATACCTTTAGATGACATTCAAAAAGAAGTTCATGTTTTTTGGGGTGGAAAAGACAGAAGTATAGGGAATCAGTGTAAATACATGTCTGAAAAATTACCTAGTGCTATAACTCATTTCTATCCAGATGAAGGCCATTTCCTAGTTTATAGCAAAATGGATGATGTATTTAAAGTACTATAATAAATAACTGGGTTTCTACCAGTTATTTGTAATGGTTAATTTCTAATTTGCGTTTAAGGCATATTTAGTACTAGCCAGCTGTAGAGATTTTCTAATTACTTCTGGACTATATATCAGCCAAACTGGTATGAGGTGTATATCCTTCTTTTGTAGTTATTAAAAAGACAGCATTAAACTATCTAAAGCGAGTCTTGAACGATTTAGATAGTTTAATGTTATTATATGCTTATTTGGAATACTATAGTTAGACTAAAGAATAGTAATAAGAAAAGAACAACTATTATTACTTCATATTTAAAGCATGCAATTCACTAGGTATAAATAAACCATTTTTACGAATTAGTACATTATCAAAATATATTTCCCCGCCTCCATATTCTTCAGTTTGAATACAAACCAAGTCCCAGTGAATAGCTGAACGATTTCCATTGAAAGCATTTTCATATGCAAACCCTGGTGTTAAGTGGAAGCTACCACCAATTTTTTCGTCAAATAAGATATCTTTCATTGGTTTCACAATATAAGGATTTACACCTAGAGCAAATTCTCCAATATATCTTGAGCCTTCATCTGTATTTAATATTGAGTTCATTTGCTCTATATTATTAGATGTGGCTTTGATAATCTTTCCATCTTTAAATTCTAATTTAACTTGTTCATAATAAGTTCCCTGATAAATTGATGGAATGTTGAATTGCACTACTCCATTTATAGAGTCACGTACAGGAGCAGTATAAACTTCTCCATCTGGTAAGTTAATTAAGCCAGCACATTTATGTACAGGAATATCTTTTATAGAAAAGGATACATCTGTTCCATTACCACATATTCGTACATTATCAGTTTCATCCATTAACTTCACTAGATAGTCCATTGCATTTGATAACTTAGAATAATCTTGATTGCAAACAGTAAAGTAATAGTTTTCAAATGATTCAAGGCTCATATTGGCTAGTTGTGCCATTGCATTATTCGGATATCTCAAAGAAATCCATCTAGTGTGATTGAGAATATATTCATTTACTATTTTTGTATAATGTTCACCATACAAAATCATCTTATCTTGAGGCACATCACTTAATTCTGATTGATTATTAAGAGATTTAATCATTATATAAACATCAGTATCTTTAAGTCTATTTAAAGCATGTTTTGCCCAGTTTTTTGCAGTTTCTTCTGTTAGCCCAATAAGTTGCTCTCTGATAATACTGACATCTTTTTCTATAACGTGTGGAATTGCTCCTACTTTATATATTTCTTTAATTAGAGCTTTTACTAATGGCCTAGGGCTGTCACCAATAACATCTATTGTTACAGTAGCTCCTGATTGTATATTACACGAATAATTAACAATCGTATTAGCTAAATTTTGTATTCTCGAATCCATAGGTGCCTCCTTTAGATGCATATGTTTTGTCATAGTTATATAATACCATAGCTTTTTATTTAGCATTGCATTTTTAGAACATTTATAGTGGTATGATATAATCTTAATTATTATCATAAATAGCATAAAAAATCCACAAAGATAAATGGAAGAAACTACGTGATTAGAAACATTGTTTGTCTTTCTCCATAACTTTATTTGGGAAATTTGTGTTATTAATAATCTAATAGAAGTTAGAAAAATGGAGGAAGTATATGGAAATAAGGAAAGTAAAGGGAAATACATTTTGTATTGATACTGG
The DNA here is from genome assembly GCF_050888315.1 of Wukongibacter baidiensis. Taxonomy (NCBI): domain Bacteria; kingdom Bacillati; phylum Bacillota; class Clostridia; order Peptostreptococcales; family Caminicellaceae; genus Wukongibacter; species Wukongibacter baidiensis. The sequence goes on along the minus strand of NZ_CP138202.1, from coordinate 2,508,328 downwards.
AATGACATATATCCCTTTTTATAAAATTAATGAAGAAGAAATTATCATGTTGGACTCAGGATGGGCAGGAGGAGAGAGAGAAGGAATAAATGAGCTTCTGGAAAAAAACAACTTCAAGGTAGTTGGTGTAGTATGTAGTCATGCTCATATAGATCATATCGGAAATATTGCATATTTTAAGAAGAAATATAACTGTATTATTGCTATGCCAGCCTATGAGGCGCTTATTTGCAGTTCTCCGGCTAATCTCAAGGTTTATTACAGTAGCCAGACATTATCATATGTAACAGAGCATTTTGGACATATGGTTTGCGAAGCCGATATTATGATTTGGGAAAACCAAGATAGCATAAATGTGTGTAGTATAGAATTTAAAATTCTTCATACACCAGGTCATAGCCCTGCTCATATATGTATAATCACACCCGATGATGTAGGATATGTAGGAGATGCTCTTATAAGCTATGGAGTTATGAAGGGATCAAAACTACCCTATGCTTTTATACTCAGAGAAGACTTAAAAAGTAAAGAAAAGCTTTATGATTTAAAATGCAGTAAATATGTAGTGGCTCACAAAGGCATGTATGATGATATTACAAAACTTATAGCTGATAATATAGATTTCTATAAAAATAGAGCAGCGAAAGTGTATGATGTCATAGATGTCGCTATGACAATGGAAGAAATTATGAAGACTGTTATAGAAAAATGGGGTATTAGTGTAAAAAGCAGATACAAATATTTCGTAACAGAAAAAATGTTAAGATCCTATGTTGAATACTTAACTGATATAGGAATGATTAAGTTAATTATGGAGGATGGATTCCTTAAATATGTAAAATGAATATAGGAATTGCTGATTAGTAATAATGAAGTAGATTCAGACTTTTAATGATACCTATAGGGTATCAGTAATTTCTACTGATGAAGATAAGATACTATAAGTATTTCCTTCGTTAGTAGGAATTTTTTATTTAATTGAGCAAATTGCATAATTACAATCCTCAAAACCTTACTACTACATATAGTCTTAAATGCCCTAGAGCTATACTACCAAAGTATGCTCTATTTTAAATAACCAAATTAAGGATGATATTCGCATATGCAACTGTGCCAAGTTAGAATTATACAATTTCATTAATCAAATATATACCTTAAGACGTGAAAAATGGCTACTTAAGTAGTTAGTAGCCAAAGCACAGTATATTAATCATCTGATTGCTTAGATGAGTCCTTAGTAACGTTTGTTGAGACAAAGGGCAGAACGCTTGATATTGAAATTTTGCGGCCGTCAACCTCAAGTTCCTTTCTGATATTTATAAAACCAGTTAATGTTTTTAATATAAGACCATCACCTAAATCTAATTGATCTTCTTTTGCTTTAATACTAACAACTTGATCGCCCATTACTTTACCTCCTCCTGCTTTATACTATTCACCTAACAGGAGGTCTGTACGTAGTATTTAATACACAATTAATTGTATTTACCTTACTTATGTAAGAAATGCCAATTAACATCCTGCATATAATAAGTAAAATTATGGGCATAATAAAATGGTATTAAAATCCAGTATGTCAATGATCATTTATTGTTATAGGAGAGATAAGATGGGTTTAAAAATGGATTGTAAAGAATTTAATAATGCCTTAAATGAATTATCTAGTAACTATAAAGTTTATGCTCCGATTAATATGAATGGAAAGGGACGGTTTTCAGGAACAGATGTAGTAGGATATGGTGAAATTAATAAAATTGAAGATGTGGTTTTTGATTTGAAATCCTATTATTCTCCTAAGGAGATTGTTTTTCCGATTAGACAAACTTTATTTTATTTTGGAGATGATGAGGTTAAAGAACCAAAGGTTGATGATAAAGGTATAATCATCCTTCTAAGACCATGTGATATAAATGGAATAGAAAGACTTGATACTATTTTTCTTCACAATGGTACTTATGAAGATATATATTATAAGAAGCTTAGGGATAAAGTGAAGTTTTTTATGATTGAGTGTGCGGAAGGATTTGACACATGTTTCTGTGTTGCAATGAAGGCAAATAAAACAGATAACTATTCAGTAGGTATGAGGGTAAAAGAGGGTGAAATATATTTAGATATTAAAGATACAGATTTAGAAGAAGTTTTTAGTAATATAGGTGCAGAGGTTGATTTTAAACCAGATTTTGTAGAGAAAAACAAAATTGAAGTTAATGTGCCAGATCCAGAAAAACTAACTGTCGATATATTTGAACATGAAGTTTGGAAAGAATACGACGAAAGGTGTATTGCTTGTGGAAGATGTAATACATCATGTATTACATGTAGTTGCTTTACAATGCAGGATGTATTCTACGATAGTAATAAAAAGGTTGGGGAAAGAAGAAGAGCATGGACAGGATGCCATGTGGATGGATTCACTGATATGGCAGGCGGTCACAGTTTCAGACAAAAAAATGGAGCAAGAATGAGATTTAAAACCCTACATAAGGTAAGTGATTTTCATAAAAGATTTGGATGCAACATGACTGTAGGCTGCGGAAGATGTGATGATGTTTGTCCACAATATATTTCCTTGTCAAAGTGTATAAACAAATTATATGACATAGTAGAAGGAGGCTCTAAAAATGAATAACCCATATGTATCCTTTAGACTTCCGATAATAGATATAGTTAAAGAAACAGACATAGATTATACGTACAGGTTTAAAAGTGACATGAAACCTCAAAACGGGCAGTTTTTAGAAGTATCATTAGCTGGTATTGGGGAAGCTCCCATATCCATAAGTGATTTTGGGGATGGATATATAGATTTAACCATAAGAAAGGTTGGAAAACTAACAGGCGAAGTATTTGATTTGGCCATAGGAGATTATCTATATGCAAGGGGACCCTATGGAAATGGATTTTCGCTAGATAATTATGTGGGAAAGAATTTAATAATAGTTGCAGGTGGAACAGGACTTGCTCCAGTGAGAAGTATTATTAATTATTTTTATGATAATATTCATGAACTTAAAAGCTTTAAATTGATTGTAGGATTTAAATCCCCTAAAGATATTCTATTTAAGGATGATCTTGAAAGGTGGAAAGGTAAAATAGATGTAACTTTAACGGTAGATAAGGGTAATGAAGATTGGAAAGGGAACACAGGACTAGTTACAGAGTATATAAAAAAATTAGAAATTTTAGATAAAGACAAAATAGAAGCAATAGTAGTAGGACCACCAATGATGATGAAATTTTCTAATATTGAACTTATGAATAGAGAAGTGCCAGAAAATAAGATATGGGTGTCCTTTGAAAGAAAGATGAGTTGCGGTATAGGAAAGTGTGGTCACTGTAAAATTGATGATACATATGTATGCTTAGAAGGACCGGTATTTAATTATACAAAGGCTAAGAACTTAATAGACTAATGGGGTGATAGTATGTCTATCAATACTAAACAAGTTAAAAAGAATGCATATAGAATAACAAAAACTAGGGGAAAAACTGCCTTAAGAATAAGAGTTCCAGGTGGACATTTAGAAGTAAAACATTTTGATATTATTAAAAATATTGCAGAAGAATATGGGAATGGAACAGTTCATATTACAGCTAGACAAGGGTTTGAAGTTCCCGACATAGATTTTGATAAAATACCTGAAGTGAATAAGAAGATTGTACCAATTTTAGAAGGGCTAGAACTTGCCATAGGTGTTGATATGTCAGACTTGGAAAGTGGATACTGTGCGGCTGGAACTAGGAATGTATCAGCCTGTATTGGAAATAGAGTATGTCAATTTGCTAACTTTGATACGACAGACTTAGCAAAGAGAATTGAAAAGGAAATATACCCTAATGATTATCATGTGAAAATAGCCGTAACGGGGTGTCCTAATGATTGTATTAAGGCACATATGCAAGACTTTGGAATTATAGGCATGACAGAACCTCAATATGTCCAGGAAAGATGCATAAGCTGTGGAGCATGTATTAAAAATTGCAAGAAAAGAGTTACTAACGCTTTGAATTTTGAAAATTACAGTGTTAAAAGGGACGCTGACAGATGCATTGGATGTGGTGAATGTATACTAAAGTGTCCTACAGGAGCCTTAACTAGAAGTAGAGAAAAATACTATAGATTAGTTATAATGGGAAGAACGGGGAAGAAAAACCCTAGGATAGCAAGAGCCTTTTTAGAATGGGTTGATGAAGAAACCATAATTAAGGTAATCAATAATGCTTATGAACATTATATTGAGAAATATATTGATAGGACATTACCTAAAGAACATGTTGGTTATATAGTTGATAGAACAGGATATGGTGTATTTAGAGAAGAAGTACTTAGAGACATTACTCTAGACACAAAGGTGAAGGTAGCCAGATATATGGATTTTGGTGGTTATATGTATGAGAGAAACACAATGTTTTCAAGAGGATATAATTAAATAAATTAGAATAGAAAAAATAAAACTACTTATCAATAATAGAAGAGTATGCATAAGCAAAATGCTCTTCTATTTTTGTTTACTGAAAAATAAAATAGAAGACATGAGATTGCCTATACATGCTTGATAGCGATGTGACAAAATAAGTATATATTTCAAGTTAAAGCTAAAACTAATAGCGAATTAGTGTATTGAAAAACTTGAGAGGTTATAAGATGGATATTATAGCTTTAACTAAAGATTTAGATAAGAATATAAATTTGATTTCTTCAAATGCACCAGCAAATTTTAATTTTAAAACTAGGGAATTAATACTTAAAGGTAATGTAAAGTGTATTATTCTCTACATAGGTGGAATCTCTAAAAAAGAGGATATTGAAGATCGTATAATATATCCTCTTTTATTTAAAATAGATTGCGATATAAATACTCTATCATTGCCAGTGCCCTATATATCACAAAGGTATATAACTATAAGCGATACCCAAATTTCATCCGATGTAAATCTTATATCTGAGGCTTTAAAAGCTGGCAAAAGCATAATATTGATAGAAAATGAAGACACCGCTATAATTTGTAATACTTCGGGAAGCAACTTTAAAAAAAGTGCTGATGCGAAAATTGAGGAAACCATAAGGGGAGAAAAAAGTGCCTTTGTAGAGATATTATCTTCTAACATTGGTTTAATACAAGAGAAACTTAAAAACAATAATCTTAGAATTGAAAAATATGTATTCGGAGAAGAGAATAATTGTGAAGCAGCCCTTATATATATGAAGGATGCTATTGATGTTAATGTTTTAAATAAGCTAAAAAGTAAACTGCAAACTATAAAAACCTCTTATATACCAGATACAGGTTCTTTGATGCAGTTTATAGAAAAACATTCTTTTAGCGTTTTTCCACAATCTAAAACTACAGAAAAGCCTGATAAAGTTGTATCAGATATTCTTCAGGGAAAAGCGGCTATATTCATAAACGGATGCTCTTATGCCGCAATACTACCTGTTGTTTTTACAGAGTTTTTTCAAGGATTTGAAGATTATTCTAATAGAATCATTTTAGCGAATTTTGATAGAATGTTGAGATTTATAGCGATGATTATAGTAGTCACAATATCTCCGATATATCTAGTACTTTTAAATTATAATTCTGAACTTATCCCCTTAGATTTAATCAAAATCATTATTATGTCCAGAAGAGGTATTCCCCTTCCACCTTTTTTTGAAATTCTTTTAATGGAAATGATAATAGAATTTTTAAGAGAGGGAGGTCTGCGTCTTCCTTCAATTGTAGGTCAAACATTAGGTATAGTTGGTGGTATTATACTTGGAGAAGCTGCTATACAAGCAGGGATTGTAAGTCCAACAACTTTAATAGTAGTGGCTGTAACAGTAATTGCTACATTTCTTATACCTAACTATGAAATGACTCTCTCCATTAGACTTTTACGGTTCTATGTACTAATACTTGCCCAGATACTTGGTTTTTTAGGAGTTGTCATAGGATTATTTTCAATAACTGCTTATCTGATGAACCTAGAGAGTTTAGGAATACCTTACTTCTCGCCCTTTGCACCAATGAGGTATAAGGATATAAAAGATAGTTTAGTAAGATATCCATTAAAAGAGATAAATAGAATTCCTAAAAGCTTTAATAAGGAGGATAGTAGAAAATAGAAAAATGAGAAAAGATAAGATAACTCAAAATCAGTATATGTTTATAGTTATAGCTTCTATGATAGGAATAGGAATTTTATCTCTACCATCTGATGTTTGTAGAATAGCTCACCAACAGGGCTGGATATCAACACTTATAGGTGGACTATATCCAGTTTTTATAGTTTTAACAGCTTCTATAATAGATAATAAAACAAATCATGCAAATTTTTGGGAAATCAATAATAAAATCTATGGTAAAACATTATCCTATATATTTACAATTATCTTCTTTCTTTATTTTTTAACATCCTTTGCTGCTATTTTAGCAGGATTTACTAATGTTTTAAGGGAAACAATTACAAGCTTCTTATATCCTATATACATTATATTACCGATTTTAGTGTTAATCCCTTTAATATCTATGGGCGGAATTTACATGGTGGGGAGATTATGCGAATTTTATTTCTATTTAACTCTTCCACTAATATTTATCCCTTTCTTTTTTATAACAAAGGGATCGATTGTCAATATTCAACCGGTTTTTTCATCATACAATGAAATAATAAAAGCCACTACAGCAAGCTCATTTTCCTTTGCAGGCTGTGAAATAAGCTATTTTATTATTAGTAGTATTTCTAACAAAAAAAATACAACAAAAGCAGGCATGGTTGCATCGACGATAACAGTAGGTATATATACATTGATTGCTTTTATAACAATATATTTTCTAGGCTGGGAATTAACTTCAAAGCTTAAATATCCACTAGCATATATTGTACAAGCAATACCTATTCCAATAATATCTAACCTTACAGCAGTATTTCTATTCATATGGAGTGTAATAATTTTAAGAACCTTATTAACAGAAAGCTTTATAACTAGCTTGCTTTTATCTAAGCTTGTAAAAATAGATTATGAAAAAGCTAATTTTGTATTTTTACCTATAGCTTTGATTTATGCTTTTCTTATCATACCTGAGCAGAATAAAGAAATTTTTTTAAGTAAGGTAATACCTGTATTTGTAATCTTCTCCTTTACATGGGGACTAATTACAACAATATTAGTTTTAGTGAAATTTAGAGGTGAAAATAAATGAAGCCTTTTAAAAATATAATAGTTGTGATGATTATTATATATACTGCAATATTTCTACCTGGCTGTCACGGTAAACATCCAATAGAAGAACTGAGTATAGCAACTGGCTTTGGATACGATATAGAAAAAGGTGATGAGATAAAGCTAGTTGATCCAGCTGAGTTTCTATTAATTAAGAAAAAAGATGAAACTGGTTCAGTTATGTTGGCCGGTGAAGGAGCCAGTATATCTTTAATCGTTGAAAATCGTAGAAGTAAACAAAGCAAAACTTTTACCTTTGGAACAGAGATAGTCTTCATTATTAGTGAGGAAAGAGCTGAATTTGGAACTAAAGATATTATTGAGGACCTACTTAGAACACCAGAGGTCAATATTAATGCTGCCATTGCAATTTGTAAGGGTAAATCTGAAGATCTATTCTCACTTAAAGCTGAGACTGATACTATTTCAGAGCAATTATTTGAAATGCTTAAGTTTTCATATGAAGGAAACTTCTATTCAAAGTGCAATTCTATTAATGATTTTTTAGTCATGTATCATCAACAGGGAAGAGAAGTATATCTGCCATATATCGAAATAATTAATGAGAGACCTCAACTAACCGGCACAGCTGTATTTAAGGATGATAAGATGATTAGAAGAATCCCTATGAAAGAAGCCAAACTAATAAACATTTTAAGAGATTCAGATGGCAAAGGCTACCTATCTATCCAATCGGACGAACCACTAGAATATTTAGATTTAGAGGGTGAAAATAAGGTTAAAGTTAAGGTTTCAAATAAGGGTGATAAGCTAAAATATGATATTTTAGTAACTATACTAGCCGATTTGAGAATTGATACACTAAATGATAAGGAGTTTACTAAAGAACAGCTTTCAAAAGTAGAAAAATTGTTTGAAGAAAAACTACAAAAAGATTTAAATAAGGTAGTTAAAAAAGTTCAAGAAGAGTATGGTGTAGATTGTTTGGATCTTGGTAAATATGCTATTGCAAAGTATGGAAGAGATAGCGGATATGATAGTCAGGAACACTTTTCAAATGCTGATATTCAGGTACATGTGAAGGTGAAAATAAAATCAACAGGAAAAATACATGGCAGTAGTGTTGAGGATGAATTATAAAGGTAATAGAGATATCAACACCTTAACAGTAACTATTAGTTTTTCGGTGTTGAGGATGAGGAAGATGAAAGGTTGAAAATAACAGCTTGCTTCTACATAAAGGAAATTAAATCTATTATTGATTACTTATAAAGCAAAAAGAAAAAAATCAAAAAAATATTGATTTTTTAGAAAATTATGTATATAATCAATCTAAGAGCTCGAGCACGTTAAATATAAAAATGAGTCCATTGATTTAGAGAGCAAGATGAAATTTTTTTTTATTAAACAAGAGCCCGTGCACGGAAATTGGTTACATAACTGAAAATTTGATGTTTTAACACGGAGTTTATTGAGCAAGGAGGTGCATACAAAATTCAAAAAGTTTATTTAATGTAATGAATATTAGAAATTACAAGGGGGTAATTAAATGGATAATTTTATTAAGAAAACATTAGCAATTTTAATTTCACTAACTTTACTAGTATTGGCAGGTTGTGGAGGTCAAAGTACTAAGCAAGCAGATAACACTGAAACAGACAGTAAAGTGAAGATTGGTGTATCAATAGCAAATTTTGACGACACTTTTTTAACATATATGATGGATGGGATGAAAGAGTTTGCTGAAAAGAACGGTGATATAGATATAGAATTTGTTGATGCAAAAGAAGATATGGCAAAACAAATGGACCAAGTAGAAAACTTTGTTGTTCAACAAAAAGATGCTATTATAGTTAATCCAGTTGATACAAGTGCAACTGATCCACTAACTAGAACTGCAACAGAAGCAGGTATCAAGTTAGTATATGTTAATAGAAATCCTGCTGAATTACCAGAAGGAACGTATTTCGTAGGTTCAGAATCAATAGTTTCTGGTAGACTACAGATGGAATTCTTAGCGGAAGCCTTAGAAGGTAAAGGTAAAATTGCAGTATTAATGGGCAAATTAGATAATGAGGCTGCTATAAATAGAACGGAAGGTGTTGAAGAAATAGTCTCTAAGTATCCAGATATTGAAATAGTAGATAAGCAAACTGGTTTATGGCAAAGAAATGAAGGAATGACGAAAACCGAAGACTGGTTAAACAAATTTGGTGATGAGTTAAAAGCCATTGCTGCAAATAATGACGATATGGCATTAGGTGCTATACAGGCTCTTAAAGATGCAGGCAGAGAAGACGTTTTAGTTGGAGGCATTGATGCTACACCTGATGCATTAGCAGCAATGGAAGCAGGAGATCTGGCAGTTACTGTCTTCCAGGATGCAGTAGGACAAGGTCGTGGAGGAGTTGAAGTGGCATATAAAGCTGCTAAAGGCGAATCAGTAGAAAAAGAAACTATGATCCCCTATAGATTAGTAACACCAGAAAATATTGCACAATATAAAAAATAATATATTTGCTGCTTGGCTTAGGTTTTAAAAACTCACTATTGCAATACAAATAGTAATGAGGTATTATGAAGTTGTATTGAGTTTGAGTACGTGGGGAGATAGAAATGAGAGTAACAATTAAAGCAATAGCACAAGCGGCGAATGTTTCAAGAGGTACGGTTGATAAAGTCTTAAATAATAGACCTGGAGTAAGTCAGGCCGTGAGAGATAAGGTAAAAAGAATGGCAGAAGAGATGGGGTATAAGCCAAACCTAGCTGGTAAAGCATTGGCTTATCAGAAAAATCCTTTGAAAATTGGTGTTATTATTTTAGATAAAGAGGATCCTTTTTTTCATGAGGTATACGAAGGAGTTCAAAAGGGCTTTAATGAATTTAAAGACTTTGGGATAACAGTAGAAACTCGCTTTATGAATTCTATTAATGTTCAAGAACAATTAAGGTGCATAAAGGAATTGGATGAACATAATATATTTGCCCTTGTCATATCACCACTTTGTGAAGAGGTAATAAAAACAGAACTAAATAGACTTTCTAGCAAAGGCATTAAAATAGTTGTCTCTAATACTAATATACCTGATATAGAAAAACTTTGTTTCATAGGACAAAATCTAAAGAAGAGCGGAAGAGTTGCTGGAGATCTCTTAGGAAAGTTATTGCCAAGTGGTGGAGAAGTAGCGATTCTTACAGGGCTTACAAAAATTAAAGCGTTGCAAGAAAGAATAATAGGCTTTAAAGAAGTGATTGAAGCAGAATATTCTCAAATAAAAGTAACTGATATAATCGAAAATATTGATGGCAATAAATGTTCTTATAAAAAAACCCTTGACCTCATAAAGAGGCAGCCAAGCTTAAATGCAATTTATATTACAGGTACAGGTGTAGGTGGGGTTGGTAAGGCAATAAAGGAATTAAACAGAAAAGATATAAAATTTATATGCTTTGATATGATTCCAGAAACAGTAGATCTTATTAAAGACAGAACTATAGACTTTACAATAACTCAAGATCCTTTTATGCAAGGTTATTTACCAATTAAGGTGCTGTTTAATTATTTCCTAAAACATCAGGAACCATCAAATGAAAACATTTATGTAAAACTTGAAATAAAAACTAAAGAAAATATATAGAAATCTAAATAATTTTCTTTAGTTTCTATTTTGGATTTTTAAGAGCTCGGGCACGTTGTTTGGAATATCTTTATACTGGAGGAATCAATATGTTTAAACAATCAAATATTAGAGTTGATTTTACAAAAGCAGATTATACTGATATAAATTTTAGTGATAAAGATAAGCAAATTTTAAAAGAACTTGCAAAGGAAGTAACGGAAATAGCTAGTAGACCCATAATGGAAGAAAGAAAAAGACTATGGACAAACCATAACAAGCTAAAAAGAACGAGGCCATTAATATTATGTGATCCTGAAAATGGTTGGAATGAGATAATAAGAGAAGAAGACATAAAATGTCAAAATAGTATTGCTAGACATTGGGAATATCATCTTAGAAAACAGATTTTCTGGGGAAATGAAATGAATGATGACTATGTAGTAGAGCATTATTTTGACGTACCACATGTATATGAGAAAAGATCCTGGGGCGTAGGTGATTCTAGTATAGGTGGAGACTCATATAGAGACGATGGTGGAGCATATCACATTGACACACTGCTAGAGGATTATGACAAGATAAATACTATTGTAAAGCCACAGATAAATATTGACTATGAAACTACAGATAAAGTGCTAGATATAGCACATGAAGTTTTTGATGAAATACTGGATGTGAGGCTAAGGACCATATGGTTTTGGTCCGTTGGACTTACTGATGAATTTGCATTCCTTAGGGGCATGGAGAAATTGATGTTTGATTTCTATGATTATCCTGAAAAAGTCCATGAACTTATGGAATTGTTAATGAAAGGAACCTTAGAAAAATTAGATTTTTTAGAAAAGAATAATCTATTTAGCCTAAATAATGATAGTACCTATGTTGGCTCTGGTGGAGTAGGGTTTTCAGATGAGCTACCAGGTAAGGACTTTAATGGAAATGTATGTACCCGTAATATGTGGGGGCTTGCTGAAAGTCAGATAACAGTAGGAGTTGCTCCTGATATGTTTGAAGAATTTATCTTTCCCTATCAGAAGAAGATGATGGAAAGATTTGCCCTGTCATGCTATGGTTGCTGTGAGCCTATGGATCAAAGATTTGATATTGTAAAAACAGTATCGAATTTAAGAAGAGTATCTGTATCGCCCTGGGCTAACAAAGAAATTATGTCAGAAAAATTAAAAGGAGAATATATTTACTCACTAAAGCCTTCTCCATCTCCACTTGCTTTGAGTAAACTTAATGAGGATATAGTAAGAAATGAAATTAGAGATGCACTTAATAAAACAAAAAACAACTGTGTTGAAATAATCATGAAAGATAATCATACCTTGGGTAATAATCCTGACAACTTGACTAGATGGGTACAAATCGCCAGAGAAGAGATAGGAAGGGTATAAAAATTATATAAATTTAGTTAATTTAAAATTACAAGTTATTATAAGTTAGAGGGTGAACTTATCTTGGAATTAAATCAAATTTGTACAGCTCTACAAAAAGGTGCAGCTATAAAAGTTCAGGAATTAGTAAAAAAAGCACTAGGGGAAGGTGTTGAAGCTAAAACAATATTAGAGGAAGGCTTACTTTCAGCCATGGAAGTAATAGGTAAAAAGTTTAAGGATAATGAAATTTTTGTTCCGGAAGTTTTAATTGCAGCTAGAGCAATGAACGCAGGAATGAATGTTCTAGAACCTTCATTAATTAAAGCAGGAAATAAAGCATTAGGGAAAGTTGTTATTGGAACTGTGCAGGGTGATTTACACGATATAGGTAAAAACCTTGTTGCAATGATGATGAAAGGAGCCGGACTTGAGATATATGATATTGGCACTAATGCCTCTGCTGAACAATTTATTAAAAAAGCCGAAGAAGTACAAGCGGATATAATCTGTATGTCAGCCCTTTTGACAACTACTATGGCTTACATGAGAACTGTTATAAACGAACTTGAAAAAAGGTGTATTAGAGATAAATATGTAGTTATGGTTGGCGGGGCCCCAGTAAATGATAAATTTGCAAAGCAAATAGGAGCCAATATATATACAGCTGATGCATCTACTGCAGCAGAAACTGCCAAGGAGATATTAATAGCCTAAAAAAGTATTATAAGTCTAAATAAATGATAAACTTAAATCTTTTCTCTATCATAATATATATAAGAGTTATTTAAGATAATAAGTCCCCCGACTTATTATAGTGTTTCGATGTTTTCCATTGAAACACTTTTTTTTATTACTAATAATATAGAATGTGTTTTAAAATAAAACATATGTTTTGAAATGCTTAAGTTTTCATATGAAGGAAACTTCTATTCAAAGTGCAATTCCATTAATGATTTTTTAGTTATGTATCATACATGGCAGTAGTGTTGAGGATGAATTATAAAGGTAATAGATGCAGTAGCGCTTCTATCTACATCTGGAAAATACAAAAAAATAGCTTTCTATTATAAGATTAGGATCGTTTTAAACTTTATAATTAAAAAGTCTAAAGCGAGTTTAATCTTGTATTTTTTAAGTTAACTAATAAAGTTAATAAAATTTTAAGAATTTATGTCTGATTTCGACAAATATTACAATTAATGTATGATAAGATAATAAATGGGTATTGGGAATTTATTAAAAATAACTAAGGAGGTTGTAAAAATGAAATTAAAAAAATTTTTAGCTGGTCTTTGTGTAGCAGGGATGATATTCTCACAGGGGATTGTAGCTTTTGCTGCAGTAGATGTTTATTTTGATTATGAATCAAATAATACTATGAGTACTGCTAACAAGGCCTATGTTGACGAAAATGAATATGCATATCTATGTGGAGTAGTTAGCCAAGATGATAATGATGATTGGTTTAGAGTGAGAGCTAATTATTCCGGTGAATTAGATGTTTTATTAATGCAGCAGGACGATGTAGACATTGATGTTTTCTTGCATGATAAAAATGGAAATGAGATAGCTGTGTTAACCGGTGAAATGGATAGAATTAGGGATCTTGATGTTAGAGCAGGTGAATATTACTACATACATGTAGAGCATATTTCTGGTACTCAAACTACTGAACCTTATAAAGTGGTTTTAATGCCTAACTACTCGCATTAAGAGTTTCTTTAAATATCAAATATCTAATACATACTATAATGAAGAGAGCCTGAGGGCTCTTTTTGTATATACTGATGGGGCGATTCGAAACTGATGAAAAAGTAATAATTAATATCAAACAGAGAAGTGAGAAAACAGGTGTTAAGTCATTGCCAATGTTACTTGACTTAATAATAAGAAAATGCCATAGACTAATTGTTGTCTATGGTAATAGAAAGGCTAATCTTTGTTTAAAAAGATAAATATTAAACCTATTATTAATAATCCTAAAAAACCTAAAAGTACAAGTGAGAGCATATGTATAAAAAACACCTCCTAGTTAAAAGTATATTAATTATAGCATACTTTACTAAGAAAGGTGAGTGAGGAGTCAAGAGCTTTACTAATTAACTAAAAGATATGATTAGGATAGTAAATTAGTGATTCGGAAAATAAGCAACAAAATAATCAATCATAGTTATTGTCCCACTGTCATATGATTATACCTTCCCTACATATACATAGAAATGTAGGGGGGACTTAGATTGAAGAGGTCGTTTTTATGGATAATCATATGTGTTATGTTTATAACCATCCTGATGGGAGTGGGAAAGTTAATCTTTAAAGATATGGAGCTTACAGATTATCTTACAAAGGCATTTAAAAATAGAGAGATAAAAGAATATAGCCTATGGGAAGAAAAGAAAATGAAGGAGAATCCTAACTACACAAACCTAGCTATATTTATAAATATAAATTCAAAAAGCCTTGAAGTTTTTGATCAAGATGGTAATCAAGTAATAAAGAGATATGCAATAGCCAGTGGAAAAGAAAGCACACCCTCGCCAATAGGAAACTGGCGAGTTATAAGTAAGGGAAAATGGGGAAAGGGATTTGGGACTAGGTGGATGGGGCTGAATGTTCCCTGGGGCAAATACGGGATTCATGGTACTAATAAGCCTCACTCAATAGGCTGGGCATCCTCCCATGGATGCATTCGCATGAGAAATAACGATGTTGAAGAACTATATAAGATTGTAAAGCACGGTACTCCGGTGACCATTTGGGGTGGAACCTTTGGACCCTTTGGCAATGGTTTTAGAATTCTTTCGCCCGGTGATAGGGGCTCTGACGTTTATGAGATTCAAAAAAGAATGAAGCTTCAAGGATATTATCCCCTATACGTAGATGGGATATATGGGGATGGGATGAAGAGTTATGTAATAAAATTTAGAAAGGATAAAGGGTTAACGATGACCCATGATTTAGATTATCAATTTTATAAAGCTCTGGGAATTGAATTATTTGAGTAAGTACAAAGTATTTCTAATTATGAAAATCTACCAAACAAAACTATCCAGTTCTGTGTTAAAATTGAATTAGTATTATGGAGATATAAAGTTGATAAAATTAAAAAAAGACCTTGCAAAATAGTATTAGCTCAGCTATTTTGCAAGGTCTTTTAAAAAAGGCAAAGGGAAGCATGAGGGGGATAGCATGAAGATAATTGAATTACTAGATAGAGATTTAATAATCCTTAAATTAAAGGCTTCCACAAAATTGGAAGTAATAGAAGAATTAGTAGATAAATTGAATAGCAAGGGAAAACTAAATAGTAGAGAGGAATTTAGAAAGGCTATCCTAGAAAGGGAAGGACAATCTACTACGGGAATAGGTAAAGGAATAGCCATACCCCATGCTAGGACATCCGTAGTTAACACTCCGGCATTGGTCTTCGGTTACTCTAAAGAAGGAATAGACTATAATTCACTAGATGGACAACCAGCCCATATCTTCTTTATGATAGCTTCTAAAGAAGGGGACAATGATGACCATTTAGAAACATTATCGAGACTATCGAGGATTCTTAGAAAAGAAGATATAAGAAAAAGACTCATGACTTTAGAAAGTAAAGATGAATTACTGAATCTACTAGAGGTAGAGGAAGAACTTATCCTAGAAAAACAAAGAAACAAAGCAAATGCTTTGAGTAACATGGTGCTAGCTGTAACAGCCTGTCCAACGGGCATAGCCCATACCTATATGGCAGCCGATGCTCTTGAAGAGAAGGGGAAGGAAATGGGTGTAGAGATAAAGGTAGAAACCAATGGGTCTGCTGGAATTAAAAATAGGCTGACAGAGGAAGACATAAAAAAGGCTTCTGTCATAATAGTAGCTGCCGACAAGCAAATTGAGATGGCTAGATTTGATGGGAAAAAAGTAATTCAGGTGCCAGTAGCCCTTGGAATAAAGGAAGCTGAAAAGCTGATAAATAGAGCAGTGAGTGGAGAGGCATCGGTATATAATCATACTGAAAGAGGGTATAACAAGACAGGTATAGATAACAGAAAAAGCCTAGGACTATACAAGCATCTCATGAGTGGTGTCTCGAATACTATGCCCTTTGCAGTAAGTGGAGGGGTACTAATATCAATCGCACTTATTTTAGAGAAGAACGGATTTGTTTTAGATAATCCATCGCTACAACAATTCATTAAGTTTCTAATAGAGAAGAGCGGAGTCAGTGCTTTTACTCTTATGGTACCAATACTAGCCGGATTTATAGGTATGAGTATCGCAGATAGACCAGGCTTTGCCCCAGCTGCTGTTGGAGGGCTTATTGCGGCAAATAGTGGAGCCGGATTTCTAGGAGGTCTAGTTGCCGGTTTCTTAGGAGGATATATTATTCTGCTGATCAAGAGACTATTTTCGAAGCTTCCATCATCCCTTGAGGCAATGAAACCCTCTCTAATTTATCCTGTGCTGGGGGTTTTTATAACAACGGGAATAATGCTGTTCGTTATTGTAGAACCTATAGGACGATTGAACTTAAGCCTACAAACTTGGTTAAGTGCCATGGAAACCATACACAAAATTATATTAGGGCTGGTATTAGGTGGAATGATGGCTGTAGATATGGGCGGACCTATAAATAAAACAGCCTTTACATTTGGGATAGCAATGATTGAAGCCGGTAACCTAGGACCCCATGCAGCAGTAATGGCAGGAGGAATGGTCCCTACCCTAGGGATTGCTATGGCAACAACCTTGTTTAGAAATAGGTTTACAGAAGGTGAGAGAAAGGCTGGAAGGTCTTGTTATATCATGGGAGCATCCTTCATTACAGAGGGAGCTATACCATTTGCGGCGAAGGACCCAAAAAGGGTAATACCCTCTATAATTATTGGATCAGCCATAGCTGGAGCACTGACAATGGTATTTGATATAGGTATGCCTACGCCACTTGGAGGTATCTTCATAATACCAATAGTTGAAGGTAATCCTCTACTGTATGTAACTGCTATATTAACAGGTTCATTTATAACTGCATCTATACTAGGACTTCTTAAAAAAACTACTAGTGGTTAGCCGTTGGTTAACTGCTAGTAGTTTGCTGTTAGATGTTGATAAATGTGGTATAATCATAAAATATAAGTTATGATTATAAAACGAAGGAATAAGGAAGGCCAATAAAATGAAAATTTTACTTGTATCCGACGCAGAATCAAAGTTCATTTGGGATTACTTCCAACCAGACAAATTTGAAGATATTGATCTGATAATCTCATGTGGTGACATGAAGCCTCAGTACTTGTCTTTTTTAGTGACAATGATAAGGGCTCCGCTTTATTATGTTCATGGGAATCACGATGATATATATTTAGAAAGGCCACCCGAGGGTTGTGATTGCATAGATGGTAAAATTGTTAAATATAAAGGCATAAGAATTCTAGGACTAGGTGGTAGTATAAGATATAGTGATGGGATATTTCAACATACTGAAAGGAAAATGAACTTAAGAATCTTAAAGCTTAGACCACAGATATATTTTAACAAGGGTTTCGATATATTAGTCTCTCATGCGCCAGCACTAGGATTGGGAGATGGTGATGATTACTGTCATCAAGGCTTTAATTCATTTCGGAAACTATTGGAAAAATTTTCACCCAAATACCATTTTCACGGACATCAGCATTTGAGTTATGGCAGACAGGAAAGAGTTATAAAACACAATGGAACTACTATCATAAATGGATATGGGTATTATATATTGGAATACTAAAAATGGGTGTCTCAGAAATTCATTCATCCTGAAACACCCCGGGGCTGAACTCATAAGAGACCTTTATGAGATAGCCCCTTTCTTGTGTTAAAAAATCACTTAAAGTGTAATTTGAAATATGAAACTTTAAACAATAAAGGGTTGCCTGATGTCTTTGTACTTACTCAATAACTTCAACATTATCAACAAACCAATCCATATTAAATATCATATCGCTTGTAGGAGTTAATTCTTCTTTTATTCGCTCATGCCCTTTGTTATCATATACTGGACCTGCAAAGGGATGAAACTCCTTGCTGATAATCGTCTTTTTCATGATCTCTATAAGCTTTTGAGTTTCCAATGGAATGAATTTTTTAGAATAATATATATCAAGGACTCCAGTATCCATACCCCACCAGAAATTAATAAGCTTAGAACTGCCATTGAAAATATCAACAATAGTTTTAAGGCTATCGTTAATTATACTATTCAATATCTTTTCATAGAAGATACCCCATTTCCATATTGGTGCCGCAAGATATTTTGAAGGAAGCTTTGTTTCCGGATCTATTGTGCATAACATTGAATAAGTACCATACTTTTTTGTTACACCCCTTGGTACAATTAAGTTCTTATTCGATACGATATCTGCACTTGCATCAACAAGCTTTTCGCTTATTAATGTTGTTTTCTCAGGGTTATTCCATTCATGTGTCCATGCAACTTTTACCTTTGAATAGGGGTTAACCATTTTACATCCAAGGGCAAAGGCGTTAATACAGCTTATTACCTCGGGTGTTGGATGGGTAGCAGTGTAACCAATAATATTAGACTTTGTAAGTGAACCGGCTATTAAGCCGATCAAAAATCTAGGTTCGTAGGTTCTTCCAAAATAGTTAGATAGATGCATGTATGGGCGGTTCTCAGAGCAATTAAAAAATCTGATATTTGGATATTCTAAAGCACACCTAAGTGTAGCATTTGCATAGATTTCACTGGTAGTAAATATTACATCATAACCTTGCTCAGCTAGGATTTTAATACTATCATAGGCAGAGGCATCCTCAGGTACATTATCTATATAGGACGTTTGAATCTGACCATCAAAAATCTCTTCAATGTATTTTCTTCCCAGCTCATGGGAATAGGTCCAACCGGAGGAGTCTTGGTCACGGCTATATATAAATCCTACCTTTAACTTTTTCTGTGGAATGATTCTGTTTGTTATAGTAGACAATACATTTCTTTGATTTGTCTGAGTTGGTGAAGTTTGAATATCCGGCTTAACATTTTTGAGCATACCGTCGAGTTCCTTAATAACCTGCTTTAGCTGTTGTTTCAGCTTTTGACTATCTAGTTTATCTGGAATCCCATAAATACATGCGTATTCTATAAATGCATCTCCCGTAGTAATTGGAAGCTTATTTCCTCCTAGCTCATAATATATATTCCTAAAGGTATTGTATACATAGGTTTCGAAATGCTCATATTTATTATTGGACATAATAAGATTAGGGTTATAATCCTTTAAAAGAGTCAGTAGTACCTTAAAGCCCTTTAATTGTGAAAACCAAATATTATATAAATTTGTTTCTTTATTAAATTTAAGAAACTCATAATAAATTAAATTGTTTATATCAGACTTATCCTTTTTAGGCAGTAAACGAATGACTTCAGCTTGATATGAATGTGCATCGAAGTATTTTAAAATGCTTATTCTTTTGTTGCCTTCAATAACATAAAAAAAGTTCATAAACTCGTAAACCTTCACGGGATCTCTTAAACCCTCGTTCAAATGAGCATCACATAAAGCAATCCATTTATCTCTGAACTCTTTATTATTATTGTCAAGGGGCATGAAATTTCTAGAAAAGGAAGTGCTTCTAGAATGTGTGTAGGTTCCCTTAACCTTTCTTAAAGGTATCTCAAGAACGCCCAAATTGATTGTTGATATTATATCGGTTTTTTTGAGAAGACCCTCTAAGGAAGGCAATAAAGATACGTCTCCTTTGTGGAGGCTATTGGAATAGTCCTTTTTCCCACGCTTTAAGGCCTTATTATAATGATCGATAGCTATTGGATTATTCATAATACTCCTCTCCAAAATGTATTTGAGTATTTAGATATATAAATTGAGCTTTTCTAAGAGCTCTCTACAGTTAATATATTATATCAAAAAAAATATGTGCTTTCTATTAAGTGAAGAATAGTTTACATTTGAGAAGAAAATAAGATTTGAAGAGTAGAATAATCCAATTTCTGGGTTGTCCTACTCTTTTTTTGATTGCAATATAGATAAAACGGGAGTATAATATAAATATCCCCCTGTGGGGGATGTTCATATCGGGGGTGAAGACATGGAATCAGAAAAAGTAAGTACTATATCAAAGCCGTTCTGGGTTGATAACAATAAAATTAAGATAGTCCTAGCATTGGCACTACCAGCAATGGTAGAAAATATGCTGCAGGTGCTTATTGGAGTAGTAGACGCTTATTTTGTCAGTAGACTCGGAACGGAAGCTATAGCAGGTGTGGGAATAACAAACTTAATTATGAACATATATATTGCTTTCTTTATTGCCATCGGAGTAGGCACAACGGCAATAGTAGCTAGAAACATTGGAGCAGGAGATACTGAATCGGCAAATCATTCAGTCAAACAGTCAATAATATTATCCCTGGGGATAGGATTAATCTCTGGAATTATAAACCTACTGTTCTCTAGAAGGTTGTTTCTACTTCTTGGGGCAGAAGAGAGGGTTATAGAATATGCACTTCCATACTTTTTAATAGTAGCAGTTCCATCGGTATTTCTATGTGTGATGATGGTTCTATCAAGTTCCTTGCGCGGAAGTGGAGATACAAAAACACCTATGAAGGTAGGTTTAGCCGCGAATGCAATAAATGCTGTACTGGATTATGTATTGATATTTGGTGTATTTAATTTTAGTGGTTTTGGAATAATTGGAGCAGCGCTAGCAACTACAATATCTCGAATTGTTGGAGTGGTTATATTACTTATAAAACTTAATGATAAAAAATCTAAGGTATCGGTTAAAATAAAGGATAAGTGGAAAATAGATAAAAAGGCAATAAAATCTATAACAAAGATTGGATTACCTGCTGCCATTGAGAAGCTTATAATGAGAACTGGACAACTAGTATATAGCGGTATGATAATAAAGATCGGAACAGAGGCCTATGCTGCTCACAGCATAGCAGGTACTATAGAGAGCTTCTCTTATTTACCGGGAGTTGGATTTGCAATAGCTGCATCTACATTGGTGGGGCAAAACCTAGGGGCTGAAAAGCCAGAGGAAGCTAAAAGCTATGGATTGATATCAAACTTCTTATCTACTATCTTTATGGTAGTTGTAGGTGGTATTTTCTATATATTTGCTCCAGCTTTAGCAGGTATTTTTACAAAGGATGTAGAAGTATCTATCTTAGTTGTAAAGGTTTTAAGGATTATAGCATTGTTTCAGCCATTCCTATGTATAACCTTTGTAATAACCTCAGCTCTACAGGGGGCTGGAGATACAAAATTCCCTATGTATTCTACATTGATTGGTATATGGGGCGTTAGGGTTTTAGGAGTATACTTCCTAGGTATAGTGTTAAATATGGGATTGGTAGGAGTATGGATTGCTTATGCCTTTGATATATTTATCAGGGGAATAATACTGATGAGTAGATTTATGAAGGGTAAATGGAAGGAAATAAAAATTGAAACATAGATTTGTAAAGGAGTTTTTTATATGTCTGAACATAACCACCCACAAAGAAAACAGATCATTAATAGGATGGCAAGGATAGTTGGTCATGCCAATGCGGTGAAAAGAATGTGCGAAGAAGGAAAAGAGTGTACTGAGATTTTAATACAAATAGCAGCCGTAAAGTCAGCCCTCAATAATGTGGGTAAGTTGATTCTTGAAGACCATGTTAATCACTGTGTTCTTGAAGCCGTTGAAAACAATGATAAAGACGCCATAGAAAAGCTTCATGATGCAATAAATAAGTTTGTGAAATAGAAAAAGTCTTATAAATAGAAATATAATTAAAAAGAGTAGGAAGATTTTCTTCTTACTTTTTTTCTTGAAAAGAAACCAGACAAAACCCAAGAAATATTCTTACCATATTTTACTACTTAACTTATCTTCTGGATTTATTGAATTGATATAGATAAATATGTATAATATAAATATCCCTGCAAGGGGGATATTTTATGTCGAAAAGATATACCTGTTAATAAGTTCGCTAAAAGAATTATGAAAAGGGGAAATAAAATGATCTATAAAAAGTGGGCTCTTACATTAGGACTGTCCTTAGCCTTGATATCAAACGGAGTTGTATTTGGTCAAACTAATAATATAGATAACAATGTATATAAAAAAGGCATGGAAAATGAAGATGTAAAAATAATTCAACAGGCCCTAAAGAAAGATGGAGTATATACCCATGAAGAATTTACTACATATTTTGGTGACATAACTGAAGCTGCTGTTATCAGCTTTCAGAAAAAATATGACTTGCCATCCGACGGAGTAATCGGTGAAAAGACAGTAGAAAAAATGGAAGAGCTTGGGCTGTTTGCTGCAAATAATGGGACAAGCATAGTTATTAACTTTGATGGAGGTCAATACAAAAAAGGGATGCATCATGAGAATGTAGAAAAAATTCAGAGAGCCTTGAGTATTGATGGTGTATATGAGGAAAAGGAATTTACTACATATTTTGGTCCTATTACAGAGAATGCTGTTAAGGCATTTCAAAAGAAATATGAAATTAATCCCGATGGTGTTGTAGGGATAGGTACTTTAAATAAAATGAAAAGTCTAGGACTCATTGACTTTACTGTGACAGAAGCTGTCAGTAGAGGTACAAGAAGAGGTGCATTTGGAGAGTACTTGGACTGGTGGAAACAAGTAAAGAATAAGCTTATAAAAGTAGGAGCGGTTGTAGAAGTGCAAGATGTTGAAACAGGATCAAAGTTCAAGATCAAAGTAACATATGGAACTAATCACGCAGATGTTGAGGCAGCTTCATCTAAAGATACGGAAATAATAAAGAAGATATGGGGTGGCGAATTTAGCTGGGAAAGGAGACCTGTGTTAGTAAAAGTAGGTAATAGAACTATTGCAGGATCAATGAATGCAATGCCCCATGCAGGTAGAGAAAAGTATCCAGAAGGTAAGTATATTAGTAATAGAAGTGGAGGCTTTGGAAAGGGCTATAACTTTGATACTGTAAAGGGTAACGCTATGGAAGGTGTAATTTGCTTACATTTCAAAAACAGTTTGTTACATAAAAATAATAAGCAAGATCCGAAGCATCAAGCGGCAGTGAAGAAGGCTGCGGGGAAATAGAAAAATAATTGATTTAGGAGAATAAAAAAAGGGTGTAGGTATTTATATAACTACATCCTTTGATTTTATAATCATTTTGGAGAAAAACCTGATCAAAACAAGGGGATATGATGTCTTCGAATTTTTATTATTAACATTATCCTTCTGATAACAATACCTTCTTCAATATATCTTCACACTTATAAAGTATGTCTACATGGCTTCCTTGTAAAATATATTTCTCTCCTTTTAGAGAAAAAACACTGTTTACCATAGCATTACCATCGCCGTCTATAGATTGAGTAAAGCCTACAACTCTTCCATCGGCCCACATATCCTCAGATTCCGAAGGTACTACATGTAAAAAGTTCATAGTCTTTTCTCCGATTCCAGCTATAATTGTAACATTTACATCTCTTTTCTCTATTATATTCATATTCTTATTTAACTCATCTAAAAATTCATTTTTACATTCCATGCTACTATATGGTTCGAAGGCCATGGCTCCATCGAATTCCTTGTAAAACAAATAATCACCATATTGAGAAGAAGGAAGTATATCATATAGAGCTTCAAAATTAGCATGGATATCTTCCATCTTGTTATCTCCATAAATCTCTCCAGATATCCACATGTATTCATCCATATAGAGCCTAACAAAATTTAACCCTAGACTTTGGCTGGCAGGGAGTTCTCCGCCCTCCCAGTAGCTATAGCTCGTAGGTGATCCTGCGTTTGGGGTAGCGATGATAACCATCTTATCAACATCATAATCATAAAAGTCACTTTGAATATAGGCCCTAGCAACAAGACCACCCATACTATGACATATAAGATTAACCTTGTCTGATCTCGTTTTCTCTTTTACACGATCTATTGTTTCTAAAAGATATTTTCTAGCTGAATATTCACAGCTTTTTCTCCAATCGTAAAAGGATATAAACAAATCATTGTTTAGTCTATATCCCATTTTAAGCAGTATTTCTATGAATGGGTCATAGACAAGCTTTGCCATACCGAAACTCCAATTCCCAGTTCCCGGTATGATCTCGTTACTCATGGACCCAAATAAACCAGGTATGAAGATAACTGGAACATCGTTTTCTATATATGAGTAGTGATTATCAAACAACATCAATAACCTCCTTCTGTAATAGATAAAAACTATTTACTATTAAAAAATAACGTTGTATATCATCTATTCCATACTATGCAGTAGATATAATAAAGTCGCTTGTATAAAATGATTTTCTGAAAATTTATCAAATAAATTTGCAAGACCAATATACCCTTGGGGGGATAATTGCATGGTCTAGGATTTGGATCTATTGCAATGAACATAACAATGTTGTAAATACTAAGGAAAATAACTATTAATTAGTATGGATTTTATATAAACTTTAATATATAATGATATATAAATAAAATGCCCCTAGGGGCATATTAGAGAGAGAGGGAAATGGATGTTAAAAAGTACAGATTTGAAGGAATTTGCTAAATCTATTGGAGCTGATCTTGTAGGAATTGCGCCAGAATCGAGATTTGAGTTGGCACCGCAAAGGCATAGACCCCATGACTATCTTGAAAGTTGTAAAAGTGTAATTTCTCTAGCCTTTAAATTAAATAATGGAGCTATAAGGAGATTACCTAAAACTAGAGATGAATATATGGTAGAATTTACTTATGGAAATACCCATCTATATCGTTTAGCACAACAGGTTACTCGCTACCTAGAAGACAAAGGATACGAGAGCATAGGTTTTACACCTGATTTAGCAAATGCTGTTACTATAAAAGCAGATATTTCCCATAAACATGCTGCTGTTGCCTGTGGGTTAGGAAAATTTGGACTTAATGAACTGCTGGTAACCCCAAAGTATAAATCATCGGTTAGATTAGCTACTGTCATAACTGAAGCATCCTTTGATGTATATGACGAATTACTATCTGATAATCCCTGTGACTATTGTAGAAAATGTATTTCCGTATGTCCAGCAAAGGCACTAGGCAAGTGGGAAGGTGAGTTCTCCCCTGAAATTGGTTATACTATTGAAAAACAACGATGCAGTTACTATCAAAAGACCGTATTAGGCGGTAAACGGTGCGGAATGTGTATTAAGGCCTGTCTATCTTGTTAGAAATTTATACATAGCATAAGGGACAAGGGGGTGGCGGGAAAGTATATAAAGAGGTGAAGGAATGATATCAGAGAAAAAGAAGTTAATCAACAGACTTAAAAGAATTAATGGACACGTTAGCGGTGTTACCAAGATGATTGAAGAGGGTAAGAACGAAGCTGATATACTAGTTCAGATGATGGCAATTCAAGCTGCTATGAAAAAAGCATGTGGAATTGTTGTTGAAGACAAGATTAAGCAGTTGTTATCGAACTCCATTGAACAGAGCATAAATAATCAAAGCGACGAGTGCACCAAGTGTAGTCAATTTACGAATTTAAAGGATACGCTTGATGACATGGATTACGATGAATTGGTTGATTTTGTACTCCGATTTACCAAATAAGCTTGAAAAAATTAAATAATTGTCAGAAAAATATTTTTTTTAAAAAAAGTAAAAAAAATGTTTATAAAAAAATTTGGACGGTATATATATAATATAACTTACAAAGGAGATGGTTCCACCAAAAACTTAAGTTAAAGGAATTGTACAGACAGAAGAAATAAGGAGATGATTCCACCAAAGGCTTAAAAGTTAAAGGAATTGTACAGACAGAACGAATAAGGAGATGATTCCACCAAAGGCTTAAAGTTTAAGGAATTGTGCAGACAGAACGAATAAGGAGATGATTCCACCAAAGGCTTAAAGTTTAAGGAATTGTGCAGACAGAACGAATAAGGAGATGATTCCACCAAAGACTTAAAAGTTTAAGGAATTGTGCAGACAGAACGAATAAGGAGATGATTCCACCAAAGACTTAAAAGTTTAAGGAATTGTGTAGACAGAACAGATAAGGAGATGATTCCGCCAAAGGCTTAAAGTTTAAGGAACTGTAAGACAAGAACTAAGAGGATATTATTTGAAAAAAGCTTGTGGTTTTAAAAGAGTTACATATATATGAAATCAATTAAGAGGTGATTCCACCAAAATATTTTAGGTTTATTGGATAGAAGGCTACTCTGATATTTTAGGGTAGCCTTTCTTATGTCGAATTTTGGAAAAATTTTAATATTGATGGAAGGTTCCCTTTGGTATTAAAATAAAAGAGGAGATATATTTAGGCTTTTGTTGGCATAGTGTATAGTATTTAAGTTCTAGAATAAGGGGGATAATATTTGAAAAAGAATAACAGATCTATAATAGTATTTATAATAATCAGTTTAATTACATTCATGTTTATTGTATATACATCAGAGCTATCTACTGAACCTGTTTTAAGTGTGAATGTAGGCCAAAGGTTAATACTAAAAAAACCAAATTCATTTATTGAATACAGTATTGAAGACAATGCTTTTATTATTGATGAAGAAAATACGATCTATATTTCCCTAGACATACTATCGGAGAAGCTTAATACAAAGGCATATTTCGATCCAGAGGATAAGATTGCTATAATAACCACTCTTGATGAGGTTATAAGATTTTATGGAAAAACTTCAAAGGTTAAGGTAAATAGTAATGAAGTAGATTATATTAAGCCAATGATTATAAACGAAGGTAAACCACTGATACCTATCACTCAAATTAAAGACTATTTAAATATTGAAATCGTAGCCTTAGAAGAAAATGATAGGATAATTATCAGAAGCCTATATGATAGTGAAATAGTAGGTGACGCAGTCTATAGTAAGGTTGTATTGAAAAAAGATAAGAGTATGTGGTCAGAAGTCGTAGGGGTACTAGACAGAGGCGATAATATAAAAGTAGTTGGAGAAGACAATGGATGGGTAAGAGTTTTCACCAATTATGGTTCAGAGGCCTTTATCAAGAAAAGTAGAGTTAAAAATTTCAAAGTAGTTGAAGGGATTGAAAAAGAAATAAGTAGTTCTATTTGGGAGCCTGAGAAAGAGAAGATATTACTTACTTGGGAAGCTGTATATTCAAGAAACCCAGATACTAAAAAGATAAAAGAAATGGATGGATTGAATGTAATATCTCCCACATGGATAGAACTTTCAAGTCCCTCAGGTAACATAAGAAGCAATGTTAGCAAGAGCTATATTAATTGGGCGAAAGAAAGAGGCTATAAGGTATGGGCATTATTTACAAACTCCTTTGATCCTAAACTGACGGACAAATTTTTAAACAATTCCGTGGCAAGGGAGAAAACTATAAATGATTTATTAAGGCTTATAAAAGAAAATAATATGGATGGAATAAATATAGATTTTGAGAATGTATACTTAAAAAATAAGGAACTACTTGTGCTGTTTGTAAGGGAGCTGGCTCCAATCTTCCATGAAAATGGATTAGTTGTGTCTATTGATGTAACTGTAATAGGTGGGAGTGATAATTGGTCAAAATTTTTAGATAGAAAGGCTCTAGGTGAAGTAGTAGACTATATGGCTGTTATGACCTATGATGAACATTGGGCTTCGAGTCCTAAAAGTGGTTCAGTTGCTTCTATTGGATGGGTTGAAAGAGGTATTGAGAGAATATTGGAAGAGGTTCCAGCAGAAAAGCTTTTGCTTGGGGTGCCTTTCTACACTAGGATTTGGACAGAAACCCCTTCAAAGACAGATCCTGATAAGGTAACTGTAAAATCAAAGGCAATATCTATGAGAACAGCTGAAAAAATACTTCAAAGAGACGATATAACTAAGGTATGGGATGAAAAAGCAGGACAATATTATATATCATATGTGGAAAATAACAAGGTTAAGAAAATATGGTATGAAGATGCAAAATCTATAAAGCTAAAGACCGACTTAGTAAAAAAATTCAATCTTGCAGGAGTAGCCGCCTGGAGAAGAGGTTTTGAGACCGAGGAAATATGGAACACAATAAACAACAGTATAAATGAGAAATAGGAACTGTAAGAGAACTCTTTCTGCAAACATTGTGGATAAGGGTTCTTTTGGATTATGAAATCCACAGCTAAAAAACCCTTTAAAATAGTATGAAAATAATATAAAATATGAAAAAGGACTGTAATCCCGGATTAGTCATAGAAAATTTAAAATTCTGCTGCGTCCTTTTAATTCTAAGACATCCATCAAATTCTCGACGTACTGTATGAGTATGACTTCGAACTTGATGAAAGCCTTAGAAATCAAAATTACTTGAACCTTTTTAAATTTTCCATAAATAATCCGGGATAATCCCTTAGTAAGGAGAAATGAATATGTTGTTTAGATTGATTTTACTTTTTACAGTAACACCCGTAGTAGAGTTATTACTACTGCTTGAGTTATCAAAGATAACGAGTATATGGTCAACTATTGGACTAGTACTTGTAACAGGAGTCGTTGGAGCTTACCTCGCTAAAAGCCAAGGAAGGCTGATAATTACTAAAATCAGAATGGAAATGAATGAGGGGAGAATGCCTGGGGATCAGCTATTAAATGGACTATGTGTTTTAGTCGGTGGAGCTTTATTGCTTACTCCAGGAATTATAACAGATGTTGTAGGATTTACCTTAGTTATTCCTGGTACTAGGGAAATCTTCAAAGGAATAGTGAAGAAAATAATTTCAAAGAGACTTCAAGATGGAAGCATAGATATTCATTACAGAAGATGGTAGTATGAATGTTGGCATTAAAGTTGCATATATTATAGTTATTTAAGACAGTTAAAAAAACTGTCTTTTTTCAATAGAGGAGTTTTGTAGAAAATGTAGAACTAATATTTAGAAATTTATAAAATTAAAAAAATTACGATATTTCTGTTCCAAAATTCTTATTAATATAAGGGGATGAGGGAGCTTGGATCATAAGTTTTTATTAGAGTCGATACTTACCCATTTAGATGAAGGCATCTTGGTGGTTAATACCGATGCAGATGTAACCTTCTATAATGAGCCTGCCACAAGTATTGCGGGGATTTCAACAGAAAAAGCAATCGGAAAAAACATACTTGATATTTTTACCGATCTTACAAGTGAAACAAGCACATTTTATCATGTACTTCGAACTAGACAGCCTATGATAGACTACGTCCAGACCTATTCAAATTATCAAGGGAAAAAAGTCACTACGGTAACATCAACTATCCCTCTGTTTAAGGATGAAAAACTAGTTGGAGCACTTGAGATATATAGACCCTTTGATACTGCTAAGGAGTTATCGGAAAAGGTTGTTTCATTGCAGAAGGAGCTATTTAAGAAAAGAAATAAGAAGAATGAATACATAGGAAATGGTACACAATATACCTTTTCCGATATAGTTGGAACAAGCGATTCTATAAGAGAACTTAAGAGAATGGCAAAAAAAATTGCTGATAGTTCATCGCCGGTATTGGTGTATGGCGAAACAGGAACTGGAAAGGAATTAATAGTTCAGAGTATACATAATGCCAGTATTCATAGAAGAAATAAGCCATTTATTGCTCAAAACTGTGCAGCGATACCTAATAGCTTATTGGAGGGAATACTATTTGGTACAGCCCTAGGAAGCTTTACTGGTGCAAAGGATTCACCTGGTCTATTTGAATTGGCAGATGGAGGAACACTTTTTTTAGATGAGATTAATTCTATGGATATAGAGCTTCAAGCTAAACTGCTTAGAGTACTTCAGGATGGAATCATCAGAAGAGTAGGAGGAAGAAAAACAATAAAAGTAGATGTAAGAGTTATTGCCTCAACAAACGAAGATCCTATGAAGGTTATTGAGCAAAAGAAGATGAGAAGAGACTTGTTTTATAGATTAAATGTTATTTCGTTAAAGATACCACCACTTAGAGAGCGAAAAGAAGATGTACCTTATTTAGTAGAAAGCTTTATAAAGTCATATAATAAGAAATTGAATAAAAATATAGTAGATATAACAGATGAATGTATTGAACTTATGAAAGAATATGAATGGCCTGGAAATGTAAGGGAGTTAAAATATACTATTGAGAGCATAATGAACTTTGTTGATGGAAATAGGATAGAAATTAATAACTTACCTTCTAAGATAACAAAATTTAAGGTAGAGGAATCAATAGTAGGATATGAAGAGGATTATAATGAACTTCCCCCATTAAAGCTAGCTATGACAAGGTATGAGAAGAGCCTAGTTATCAAAGCATTAGAAAGATCAAATGGAAATTGTGCGGAGGCTGCGAGGCTTTTAAAGGTACCAAGACAAACCCTTCACAACAAGATCAAAAAATTTGATATAAAATTTAAATGTAAAGTTATATAAATGTCATAAAAATAAGACAAAACAACAATTCTTGGTCAGACCACGTCCCGAAAACGGGACGTTTTTTTTATATATACAAAACCAGCTAGAAAATAATTAGTAAAAGTGAAGAATAATACGAAAAATATCGCAAAATTCTATTTGGCATGAATGTTGCTCTTTTTATCATAATGTATCCAATATTCTAAAAATTACAAAACAGAAGCAAACTTCACAAAAAATTATGCATTGATTTTTTACAGTACATTCTAATTGGATATATTAAAGGGCTGGGAGGGAGGTAAAGGTGAATATATATTGCCCATGGCTAATATTATTTTAATAGGGACAAATATTGATATCAAATAATAACAAAACTTTTTAGGGGGGGAGAAATAATGGGCAAGTTTATTCTCAAAAGAGTAGCATATGGAATTTTTACTATTTTTATTATAATAACAATTACGTTTTTTCTAATCCATGCTGTTCCAGGAGATCCACTGACATCGGGAGGTAAATTCTTACCCGACGAAGCTAAAGCAGCCTTTAGAGCAAAATATGGATTGGATAAGCCTCTTATCGTTCAATATGGAATATACATGAAAAAGCTAATCCTTGAGGGGAACTTAGGGGATTCATTAATCTATATTGGAAGAAGTGTAAATCAAGTAATAAAGGACCATGCACCAGTTACAATGACCTTTGGAGGAATCGCAGTCTTCTTTGAGGTTGTCATCGGAATCATATTAGGAATCCTTGCGGCATTCTATCGTGGCAGATGGATTGACAAGTCTACAATGATATTAATCATACTCGGGATATGTATACCACAATTCGTTTTTGCATCACTTTTACAATATATTTTGGGTGTAAAACTAGGAGCATTACCCATATTTGGTTGGGGAAGTGCTAAACACATAGTAATGCCAGCCCTTGCCTTAGGTATTGGAGGCGTAGCATATTATTGTAAATATATGAGAAACAGTACCTTAAGTGTCGTTGGTGAAGATTACATCATGACTGCAAGGGCAAAGGGTGTCGATGGACCAGCCTTAGTCTTTAAGCACGTTATCAGAAATTCAATCATTCCCATAATTACTATGATCGGACCCCATTTGGCTTTTATCTTCATTGGAGCCTTTGTAATAGAGAAGATCTTTTCTATACCTGGACTAGGAGGATACTACATTGTTGCTGTAAACGATAGTGACTATTCTATGATTCTAGGACTTACTATTTTTGTTGCTGTTCTATACATAATTTCACTTATCATAATAGACATATTATACGGAATAATCGATCCAAGAATTAGAATAACAAAGGGTAAGAGATAGGGGGATGGTTATGACTGAGATAGTAAAAAATGATCTAAAGTCAGTTGATTTAGAGCTTACTATGGATAAGTTTGTAATGGTAGGTTGTGAGGACTTAGATTCAGAAAAGATTGATAGGCCAAGCATTACATATTGGCAAGATGCATGGAGAAGGTTTAAAGCAAATAAGATTGCAGTTAGCGCAGCATTATTACTCATTATAATTGCACTACTGACGGTATTCGGACCAATGATTTCAAAGTATGACTTTTCACAGGTTAATCCAACGGTGAAGAATTCCTTACCCAGTGTTGAGCATTGGTTCGGAACTGATAAATTGGGGAGAGATCTTTTTACTAGAGTATGTATTGGAGGAAGAGTTTCCATTATCATAGGTATAATTTGCACCTTGGTTATTATTGTGATAGGAACCATCTATGGGGGAATTTCAGGATATTTTGGCGGTTATGTTGATGACATAATGATGAGAATAGTTGAGATTATAGGAAGTATACCACAATTAATATTAATAATACTGATTTCTCTAATATTAGGCCGAGGAATGATTCCCTTGATAATAGCAATGACAATCACTGCTTGGGGAAATACTGCAAGAATGATTAGAGGGCAAGTCCTTCAATTGAAGGAAATGGAATTTGTATTGGCTGAACAAGGCCTTGGAGCAAGTTCGTGGCGAATCATAATTAAACATTTAATTCCAAATACATTAGGACTTTTGATCGTTAGAATTACCTTTTCTGTACCATGGTTTATCTTTAATGAAGCATTTTTAAGCTATATAGGTCTAGGAGTTCAGCCGCCTGATACGAGCTGGGGTGCTTTAGCCGCTGGGGCACAACAAAATATGTTGTTTTATCCTTACCAATTATTCTTCCCTTGTCTTTTAATAAGTCTTACGATGCTTACATTTAATCTGATGGGCGATGGATTAAATGATGCATTAGACCCAAGACTGAGACAATAATTTAGGAGGATTTATTATGAAAAAAATATTAGACGTTCGAAATTTGAGAGTATCTTTTCATACCTATGCGGGAGAAGTAAAGGCAGTTAGAGGATTAGATTTTAACTTAAGTAAGGGTGAAACATTAGCCTTTGTTGGTGAATCGGGCTGCGGAAAGACGGTTACATCGAAATCAATTATGAAGTTATTGCCAACACCTCCTACTGATATAAAAAAGGATTCGGAGATTATTTTTTATACAGAGGAAGAGAATGGCACAGAAATTGTAATACATGAGGATGATATCCTCAAGATGAATAGAAAAAAGCTAAAAAAGATTAGGGGGTCGGAAATATCGATGATATTTCAAGACCCTATGACTTCACTAAATCCTACAATGAAGATCGGAAAACAAATAGCGGAAAGCTTGATTATACATAGAGGGATGAACAAAAATAAGGCCTTTGAAGAAGCAGTTAAAATGCTTGAAATGGTAAACATACCAAATGCAAACAAGCGTGCTAATCAATATCCCCATGAATTTTCAGGTGGTATGAGACAAAGGGCAATGATAGCAATAGCCCTTGCATGTAATCCTAAAATACTTATAGCTGATGAACCTACTACAGCTCTTGATGTTACTATTCAGGCTCAAATAATGGATTTGATTAAAGAGCTACAAGAAAGACTAGGCACGGCGGTTATATTAGTAACTCATGACCTTGGTGTGGTTGCCGATGTTGCCGACAGAATACAGGTGATGTATGCGGGAATGATTGTTGAGAGGGGAACAACAGAAGAAATATTCTACAATCCAAAGCATCCTTATACTTGGGCTCTGCTTCAATCGGTTCCAAGGCTGGGAATAAAAAATAAGGCTGAGCTTTATTCACTACATGGTACTCCTCCGGATCTAATCAACCCACCAATAGGATGCCCATTTGCTCCAAGATGTGAATATTGCATGCCTATATGCAAAGAAGCGATGGCTGAAACAACTAAGATAAGTGAAACTCAAGAAGTATCATGCTGGCTTCAACATTCAATGGCTCCTAAGGTTGAACTTCCTGAGGTCCTTGAGGTAGGAGGTGAAATGAATGCAGCAAAGTAACCCATTAATACAGGTCAATAATCTGAAGAAGTACTTTAAGGTTGGAAGAAAGGCTGTTCTAAAAGCCGTTGATGGTGTAAGTTTTAACATCGAAAGAGGTGAAACCATAGGATTAGTTGGAGAATCAGGATGTGGGAAGACCACATGTGGTAGAACAATAATGGGACTCTATAGTGCTACTGGTGGAGAGGTTCTATATAACGGTATAAATGTCCACAGCCTTAAGGGGGATGCTAAAAAGGATTTTACAAGGAAAGCACAGATAATTTTTCAAGATCCATATGCATCCCTGAATCCAAGGATGACAGTTGGAGATATTATAGCCTCGGGGATAGACATACACGGATTATATTCTGGTAAAGAAAGAACTGACAGGATATATGAATTGTTAACCTTGGTTGGATTAAATAAAGAGCATGCATCAAGATTTCCCCATGAATTCTCAGGTGGACAGAGACAGCGGATTGGAATTGCTAGAGCCCTTGCAATGGAGCCAGAGTTCATAGTATGTGATGAACCAATTTCGGCCCTTGATGTTTCTATACAGGCACAAGTAGTTAATCTACTTATAAAACTACAAAGGGATTTCGGACTGACTTATTTATTTATAGCCCATGATTTATCTATGGTAAAACATATTTCAGATAAGGTAGGAGTAATGTATCTGGGCCATATGGTTGAGTTAACATCAAGTAACGAATTATACGGTAAACCACTACACCCATATACACAGGCACTATTATCGGCTATTCCTATTCCCGATCCTAATACTGCAAAAAGTATGGATAGAATCAAATTAAGGGGTGAGGTACCAAGTCCTATTAATCCGAAGCCCGGATGTAGATTTGCTGCTAGATGTGGATATGTAAAGCCAGAATGTCATGAAATAACACCTAAACTAACGGAGATAGAGAAGAATCACTTCGTTGCATGTCATTTATATAGAGCTCCTAGTGAAACTTAATTTATACATAACAAAATATCCAACGATTTTAAGGAGTTTTGATGTGTATAACAGGAGTTTTAAAAATAATTTTAAAGGGGGATTAAAATGAAGGGTAAAAAGTTATTGTCAATCTTTTTAGTAGTAGTTTTAATGGCTACAGCATTATTAGCTGGTTGTGGAGGAAATAAGCAGACAGCTACTGAGCAGCCTAAGGAAGAGCAAAATACTGAGGAGCAATCTGGCTCCGCTAAAGAAAGTAAGACTAAAAAGGGAGTCAAGGTTGTTAATGGTATAGAGATGGATGAAAAGCAATATCTAAATATAGTTGGTGCTGAGCCTAAGACTATGGATTCGGCTACATCAAGTATAGTTACATCCTGGATAGCACAGGGACCGGTTTTCGAAGGTCTTACAAGGATTCAAGGAAGTCCCGATGGAGATAAGATTGAAGCTGGGGTTGCAGAGACATGGGAGGTAAGTGAGGACGGAACAGTTTACACCTTCCACTTAAGAAAGGATGCAATGTGGAGTGACGGTGTGCCTGTAAAGGCCGAGGATTTTGCATATGCTATAAAGAGAGTTATAGATCCTAGAACTGGATCACTATATGCATGGCTCTTTACACCTGTATTTAAGAACGCGGGAGAGGTAAATGCCATGAAGGTCGATGAAAATACCGATGCAGAGATTGACGCAGCATTAGAAACCGTTGGAGCAAAGGCCGTTGATGATCATACTTTAAAGCTAGAATTGACATCAGCCCTTCCATACTTTATGCAGCTAACATATTTCCCAACTCTATATCCACAGAGAAAGGATATTGTTGAGAAATGGGGCGATAAATATGGTACAGAGCTAGAAACAATGGTATATAACGGACCATATGTACTAACCGAGTGGGTACATAGAAATAAAATGGTCTACGAAAAGAATCCAAATTACTGGGATAAGGATAAAGTATACCTAGATAAGATAATCAGACATGATATTGAAGAGGATAGTTCACAAAACCAAGCCCTCTTAACTGGTGAGGTAGATGTTCTAGAAACGGTACGTATGGAAATGGAATGGATAGAAAAATTGAAGACCATCGATGAGATTAACTTTGTATCAAGAAAATATCCCGATGTAGGATACCATATGTTTAACTGCTTTGATAAGTACTTTAAAAATGTAAAGGTTAGAAAGGCCTTTTCAGCTGCCCTCGATAGAGACGCATTTATAAGCGATGTTAGAGGTGGAGTAGGATATCCAGGTTGGGAGTATATCCCTGACATGCTTGTGATAGGAGATGCAAGCTATAGAGAGAAGGTTGGAGATACAAAATTTGTTAAGAAATTATTTGACGAAATAGAAGATCCTAAGGCATTATTAATTGAGGGATTAAAGGAATTAGGTGAAGATCCAGATCCAGCAAAGATGAAGGTTAGCATGATGTTTAGAGGTACCGATGAAAAAACTAAACAGTTGGCTGAATGGTACCAGTACATCTTCAAGGAAAAACTAGGTGTAAATATGACCTTAGAGCTTCTAAAATATAATGTTGCCTATGATAAGCAGAAAAAGCTCGAATTCCAGATATTTGACACAGGCTGGACCGGAGATTTTAACGATCCAAGTAACTTCATAGACTTCTGGCACTCAGATACAGGATACTATAACTATAAGAGAACAGGCTGGAAAAATGAAGAATTTGATAAGCTGATTGAAGAGGGCGCAAGTAGTCTTGACACTGATGTTAGAGCTAAAGCCTATAGGAGAGCTGAAGAGATATTGGTTTATGAAGATTGTGCTATCATGCCTTACGACCACAAGCAAGTACTTCATCCAAGAAGAAATTATGTAAAAGAACTTAATAAGCCAGTTTTCGGACATCAAGACTATAAAGGTGTATATACCCTTGGAAGAAAAAGATAACAAATAGAATTCTAATAGAAGTCCTTGGAATAAAAAATGTCCAAGGGCTTCTACTTT
Organism: Wukongibacter baidiensis; assembly: GCF_050888315.1. Taxonomy (NCBI): domain Bacteria; kingdom Bacillati; phylum Bacillota; class Clostridia; order Peptostreptococcales; family Caminicellaceae; genus Wukongibacter; species Wukongibacter baidiensis. Next base: position 2,471,481 of record NZ_CP138202.1, on the reverse strand, counting down.
TTGTTCCATTGAATATTTATTAGTTCATTTAATAAAGATAAAATTGGCATAGATATTGCAATAAATAAAAGTTATGGATTCATAATAAATTTATAAATTATAGGAGGGTTTTCCATGTCTAGAATTGAAAGATTACTAAGGAAGTTAAAAGAAGATAACCTTGATGGACTATTGATGATTACCGACGAAAACATTAGATATCTGACAGGCTTTACTGGGTCAGACTCATTTATTATTATTACACCAAAGGGTAACTACTTTATAACCGATGGAAGGTATGTTGAGCAGGTGGAGCAGGAATGCCCAGAGTTCAAAATTGTTAATTGGAGACAGCCATCCCGTAGATTATCAGAGGCAATAAGAGATATAGCGGAGGAGCTAGGACTTAAGAGCCTTGGCTTTGAAAAAAATCATGTCAGCTATGAACTGTATCAAGGTTTAAATCAAGATATAACTGATATCAAGCTTATTCCCACAAAGGGTATAGTAGAATCAATAAGATATAGAAAAGATGATGACGAAATACTGAAAATAAAAAAGTCCTGTGAGATATCGGAAAATGCCCTTAATAGATTATTAGGTTCCATAAAGCCAGGAGTAACAGAAAAGGAACTTGCAGCAGAATTGGAATACCACATAAAGAAGCAAGGTGCCGATGGGGTAGGATTTGAAACTATTCTGATATCCGGTAAAAGAACCTCTCTTTTACATGGGAAGCCATCGGATAAAAGGATAGAGCATGGAGATTTTATAACTATTGATTTTGGTGCCATGTACGATGGGTATATATGCGATATGACAAGAACTTTTGTAGTAGGAGAGGCCAGCGAAAAGCAGAAAGAAGTATATGAAACTGTAAAGGAAGCTTTAAGCTATGCAACTAATTCTATAAAGGCGAATATCTCAAGCAAGGTACCATGTGAGAGGTATAATGAAGTTATTGAAAAGGCAGGTTACCTTGATTACTACTATCCAAATCTAGGTCATGGTGTTGGACTTTTTGTCCATGAAGAACCATCTATGGGTCCTTCCTCAGAATATACCCTAGAGAAAAACTGTATTATAACAGTTGAACCAGGAGTATACATTCCTGACTGGGGAGGAGTAAGGATAGAGGATATGATTTTAGTAACTGATGAAGAATTTGAAATACTTACAAAGTTTCCAAAGGATTTAATGATTATATAAATATTTAAATACAATGTAATTTTGGAGGGATTAGAATGTTAAATAAGCAGTATATTGACAAGCTAATAGGAATTATGAAGGATGAGAAGCTAGATTGTATGTTCATAGCTCCTTCAGAGGATCTAGAGTTTTTAATGGGATTCTCACCCCATATGGATGAAAGATTCCAGGGACTTTTTGTAACTAGTAACGGAAAGTTATTTTATATAGTTCCTCAGTTAAATAGAGAAGAGATGCAGGAAACTATAGGTGACAATGGTAAGGTCTTTGATTGGGGAGATGGTGAAGGGTTCCTAGGAGTTCTTACTAAGGCCTTTGAGGAATATAATTTGATTGATACAATTATAGGTGTTAATGGTACAGCAAGGGCAGTAAATATGTTGGACATTAAGGATACCTTAAATGTTGAATTTAGAAATGGAAAAGCTGCTCTAGAGGAGCTAAGAATAATAAAAACTGAAGAGGAAGTAGCGAACCTTAGAGAAGCAGCTAGAATGGCAGACAATGTTTTTGATGAGCTTACCAAATTCATAAAGCCAGGAATCTTAGAAAGGGATATAAGGGACAAAATCGAAGAACTATTTGCGGAGATGGGAGCAGAGGGATTATCATTTAGTCCAATCGTAGCTTCAGGACCTAATAGTTCAAAGCCTCACTATAACAAGTATTCAAGAGTTATAGAGGAAAAGGATATAATAATCCTTGATTTCGGGTGTAAGTACAAAGGAATGTGCTCTGATATATCAAGAACAGTATTCGTAGGAGACATATCGGAAGAGGAAAAGAGGATATACGATATAGTGTATAGAGCCAATGACGCAGCTGAAAAGTATGCCAAGGAAGGTGTTACAGCTGAGAGTGTCGATGAGATAGCTAGAAATATAATTAAGGATGAAGGTCATGGTCAGCACTTCCTAAACAGAGTTGGTCATGGAATAGGGTATAGTGTCCATGAAGCACCATACATAAAGGGTGGAAATCAAAGAGAGCTTCAAAAGGGTATGGCCTTTAGTATAGAGCCGGGAATCTACTTATCAGGTAAGTTTGGTATTAGAATAGAGGATATTGTAGTAGTTTCTGATAATGGTATAGAAATACTTAATAAGGCACCTAAGGAGCCGATTGTTATAAAATAAAAATTTCTTGACCTAAGTAATAATTTTAACCTTATAGAAGTGTGATTGAGAAGCTTAATTTCTTCAATCACACTTCTATATATTTAAGCGATTTATGTCACATGTGTTCGAAATTTGTCCCTAAAATGAGACATTGTCCTACAAAATGATTTGCAGCGTCTCAAAAAAGAGATAGTATAAACGTATAAATATAAATCTCTAGATATATATAAGCCTATTGAATTTCTTTTTAATATAGCCTAAAATAAAAGGACTAATTGAAATATTATGAAAAGTTAGTTTTTTTCAGGTTTTAGAAGAAATTTTATAGGCTTATTATATATTTACAGAGCTTTATAGGTCAAAAAACCAACATCTATATGGGAAAATATATAAATTGGCATACAAATTGCGTAATTATATGTTAAATCGAGGGCGAAAAATGATGGGAGCGATACTAATGACCCAAGGTACTATTTTTAATATCCAAAAATATTCAATACACGATGGACCAGGAATCAGAACAACGGTCTTTTTAAAGGGTTGTCCTCTAACCTGCTGGTGGTGTCATAATCCTGAAAGTCAAAGAGTTAAGCAGGAAATTGTATTTTGGCAAAACAAGTGTATAGCCTGTGGAGATTGTGAGAAGGTTTGTCCTGTAGGTGCTGTGAAATTTGATGAAAAGGGTTTTAACTTGGACAGGAGCAAGTGCATATTATGTGGTAAATGCGCAGAGGTATGTCCAAGTGAGGCCATAGAGTTAATAGGAAAGAGAATAACTTTGGATGAAGCTATGAAAGAAATAGAAAAGGACATGGTTTTTTACGAGGAATCAGGGGGCGGTGTTACCTTTTCAGGAGGAGAACCGATGCTACAGATCGATTTCTTAGATAGGATTTTAACAGCATCGAAGCAAAAGGGAATACACACTGCTGTAGATACTTCGGGATATGGACCGTGGGAGAATTTTGAAAGAATTATGGATAAAGTAGATTTATTCCTATTTGATATTAAGCATATGGACGATGAAAAACACAAGAAATACGTAGGAGTATCGAATGAATCTATATTAAAGAATCTAAGAAAGCTAGCTCAAAATGGAAATAAGATTTGGATACGTATTCCGATTATACCCGGTATAAATGATGATGATCTAAATATTAAAATGACATCTGATTATATTTCATCTTTAAATATAGAAGAGGTATTTATACTGCCCTATCATAGAATTGCTATGGATAAGTATAGGAGACTGAATATGGAGTATAAGGTACCAGATATTCGGGAGCCAATGGATGAAGAAATGAAAATAATAGATCAGAAATTTAAGGACAATGGAATTATTGTCAAGATTGGAGGGTAATAGACGATGAGAAGAGGAATGAATGAAAGGGTACAAAGTCTTAGGGAGGAAAGTGTAAATGCCATACCAAGAATCTCTATTGAAAGAGCTGAGTTGGTCACTGAGGCATATAAGAAATATTCTAGAAAGGTTTCTATTCCCGTATTGAGAGCATTAACATTTATGGAACTATGTGAAAATAAGACGATTTGTATAAATGATGGGGAATTAATTGTAGGAGAAAGGGGAACGGCTCCTCAAGCAACCCCAACATATCCAGAACTTTGTTGTCATACCCTAGAGGATTTTCAGATCATGAATGACCGCAAGAAGATATCCTTTAAGGTAGATGATGAAGCTAGAAAGGTACAAGAAGAAGTAATAATCCCCTATTGGAAGGGTAAATCAATTCGTGATCTAATATTTGATCAAATGACTGAGGAATGGGTGGATGGCTATGAAGCAGGAATATACACTGAATTCATGGAGCAAAGATCACCAGGGCATACCGTTGAGGATGGGAAAATATATAAAAAAGGTTTTCTAGAGTTTAAAAAGGAAATCGAAGATGAAATTGAAAAGCTAGATTTTATTGGTGATCCTGAGGCCTACGACAAACAGGAACAGTTAAAGGCCATGGCTATTTCATGTGATGCCATTATAAGATTTGCTGAGCGTCATGCTGAAAAAGCTGAGGAAATGGCAATGAAAGAAACAGATGAAGCTAGAAAGAAGGAGCTAGAGGAGATAGCTGAGGTTTGTAGATATGTTCCAGCCAATAAGCCTAGAAGCTTTAGGGAGGCCCTTCAAACCTATTGGTTTGTACATTTAAGCGTAATAACTGAGCTAAACACATGGGATGCCTTCTGTCCAGGCAAGCTTGATCAACACCTCTACCCATTCTATAAGAAAGAACTAGAAGCTGGGACCTTGACCAGGGACGAAGCAAAAGAACTTCTTGAATGCTTCTGGGTAAAATTTAATAATCAACCTGCTCCACCAAAGGTAGGGATAACCTTAGAAGAGAGTGGAACCTATACAGATTTCTGCAATATTAATATTGGAGGCATAGAACCCGATGGAACCGATGGTGTAAACGATGTATCCTACCTGCTTTTAGAGATTATTGAGGATATGAGAATTCTACAGCCTAGTACAAATGTACAGGTAAGTAGAAAGAATCCAGATCACTTCATAATTAAGGCAGCAGAGGTTATTAGAGAAGGTATGGGATTCCCATCGGTATTTAATACAGATGCAGTTGTTGAAGAATTGCTTCGTCAAGGAAAGACCCTTGAGGATGCAAGATGTGGAGGTACAAGTGGTTGTGTAGAAGTAGGCTGCTTTGGAAAGGAAGCCTTCATTTTAACTGGTTATTTTAACCTTGTAAAGGTATTAGAAATTACACTCCACAATGGAGTTGATCCTAGAACTGGAAAGAAAATTGGTATAGAGACCGGTGATCCAAGGAAATTCAAATCATTAGATGAATTATTAGATGCATTTAGCAAGCAACTACATCACTTCGTTGAGATTAAGGTTAGGGGTAACAATGTTATTGAAAGAATATATGCCAAATATATGCCAGCAACATTTATGTCAGTAATTATTGATGATTGTATTAAAAAGGCTAAGGACTACAATGACGGTGGAGCCAGATATAATTCTAGATATATCCAAGCCGTTGGGATCGGAACTATTACAGATGCTCTATCTGCAATCCAGTATCACGTTTTTGACAAGAAGTATCTAAGTTTTGAAAAATTAATGGAGGTCTTAAAGGCTAACTTTGAAGGTTATGAAAAGGAACGTCTATTGTTCTTGAATAAAACGCCTAAATACGGAAATGACGATGACTATGCAGATGATATAATGTTTAAAGTTTTCAATATCGCCCACGATGAGATAAATGATAGACCGACAGTAAATGGAGGAAAGTATAGAATAGAGATGCTTCCTACCACATGCCATGTTTATTTCGGATCAGTATGCGGAGCTACCCCCGATGGTAGAAGAGCAGGAATTCCGCTTTCAGAGGGAATTTCACCTGTACAAGGAGCAGATAAAAACGGACCTACAGCTGTAATTAAGTCGGCATCCAAAATGGATCATCTCAGAACCGGTGGAACACTGCTTAATCAAAAATTTACACCAAGTGTTGTAAAGGGTGAGGGTGGACTCAAGAACATTAAGGACTTAATAAGAGCATACTTTAAGCTCGACGGACATCACATTCAATTTAATATAGTAAACGTAGAAACACTAAAGGAAGCCCAGAAAAATCCAGAAAAATATAGAAATCTCATTGTTCGCGTTGCAGGATATAGCGATTACTTCGATAACCTTGATAAGAGCCTACAGGATGAAATAATCCGAAGAACAGAACATAAATCTTTTTAATATATATTATTTTTAATATTTTTTCTCCCTTATTTAATAAAGGGCATAATCTCCACAGATTATGCCCCTATCTTTTTTGAAAACGAACCTTTCGTCTTATTTATACATCGCACTTAGGGGGCTGTCTCATAAAGGAATCTTATGAGTATAGCCCCAGGGTGTTTCAGAATGAGTGAAGTTCAAGGTTATGAAATTTCAACGGTTTGGCTAGTACTAATGTACGTGCCAAGTCGGTGAACATTTCAAATAACGCAGAAATTCGCCATTCTGAGACATCCTAGTTAAATTTTAACAAACTTAGGCTCTAGTTTTTCAAATGTAGTTATGTATTCAAACCCAATTTCCTTAAGTATACTATATATATAATCGAATTCATGGGCAAGGGTATTTGGAACATGGGTATCTGATCCCAAGGTTATGATTTTTCCACCGAGTTCATGATAGAATTTCAATACATCAGGAGAAAGTAATAGAGTATTTGAATATCTTAAGCTTGAAGTATTGATCTCTATTCCTTTGTTTCTTGTGATTAGTTCCTTGAAAATTACCTCTAGAATGTCAAAGTAGTCTACAAGATTTTCCTTAGCAACATCATCATTATATCTAGCTAAGATATTTAAGTGGCCTAAAACACTAAAGTTTTTAAAGTTTTTAACACAATACAGCATTTCTTCAAAGTATTTTACATAGGCTTCTCTAGGCGTTTTTCCTTTAAAATAATCCCTGTTGTACAGATCTTGTTTATTGCAGGTATGCATAGAAGCAATTGCAAAATCAAAATCTCCTGTCTTTACAAGATTATCACACTTTTCAACTATATGTGGCTGAAAGCCTACTTCTACACCCTTAAGTATTTTTATCTTATCTCCATACTTCTCCCTCATGAGTCTAATATGATCCGTATATTCATCTAGATCGATATCAAAGTTAATAGAAGGATCACAATAATCATAGTCTATATGATCAGTAAAACAAACTTCCTTTAGTCCAAACTCAATAGCATTTTCAACTATATCCTTCATCTGTGCTTCACAATCTGCAGAAAAATGACTGTGAACATGATAATCATAGTACATTTGTGTCACTCCCATCATAAATATTAATTGTTATAAAAATACATCGAATAATTTAACTTTTTACGTAGAACTTATTGAAAAAAGCGAAATATTCAATAAAACATTCAAAAAATAAAGTAAGAATATTCACTTTTTGATATAATATATTCATTCTAAATCATAAAATCAATTAGAAAATCTTTTCAACGAATATTATTATATCAGAAAATTATGTTGTTTATCTCTATTAAAAAATAAAATTTCTATTTATAAATCGCCTTCATGGACTGTAGAATTTTGTGATCGACTAAAACGCTAAAATAAAAGGAGGGATAGCATGTCCTTATATGATATTTTTTGTTTTTTAGATGAAGATAATGTATTAAATGATGTAGAATTTAGAGACGAGTACTATTCAGAAACAATAAAAATATATTGGAAGATGAAAATTGGATTGCCTATAGAAAAGATCATAAATATCGACCTTAATAAAACTAGTGGAAGATTGGAGTTTGAAGGGAAACTATATGAATATGTAACAATTAAAAATAGGTTAGGTAACGGAGCCATTCTCTGCTTATCAAATGACCTATATAAAAGTAAGATTTATGAAGCGGCTATGGATAACCTATCTGAAGGGATACAGATATTTGATAAAAATGGACATCTTATTCATTATAATAAAAAATGTGAGGAGCTTGAGTCGCTTCAAAGAGAAAATATTATCGGAAAACATCTTCTGGAAATATACGAGGTCGATGAAGAGTACAGCACAGTTATAAATACTATAAAAACCAAAACTCCTGTAGTCAATAGATGTGATATCTTTAAAAATAATAAAGGGGATAAGCTCTATTCTATAAATTCAGGGTATCCACTATATGTGGGGAATGAATTTGCAGGTGCAATAGGGACGGTATATGATATGTCTATTCTTGAAGAAATTATGGAAAAGATTAATCGTATTAATAGCTTTCTTAAAGAAGAAAAGCAAAATGAGCTTTTAAATGATAAAAAAGCATATTCTAAAGCTAAATACTATAACTTTGATGATCTTATTGGAGAAGCTGAAGCCTTTAAGAAAGTAGTAAGACTTGCTAATAAAGTGGCTCTGAATGAATCTTCGGTTTTAATATCTGGAGAGACAGGGACTGGTAAAGAAATGTTTGCACAAAGTATCCATTCAGCCAGTAAAAGAAAGGATAAAGAATTTATTGCAGTTAATTGTGCTGCAATCCCATCAAACCTTATAGAAGGAATCCTATTTGGGACTGTCAAAGGAGCATTTACCGGTAGTGTCGATAGAGAAGGATTATTTGAACAAGCACAAGGAGGTACTTTGTTTTTAGATGAAATCAATTCTATGGACCTAAATACACAATCAAAACTTTTAAGAGTGCTTCAGGAAAGAAAGTTTCGAAGGGTAGGTGGGTTAAAGGATATTGAATGTGATGTAAGGATTATCTCTGCTTTGAACGAAGACCCATCTAAGGCCATAGAAAATAGTAGACTAAGAAATGATCTTTACTACAGACTTAGTACAGTTTCAATGGAGCTACCACCACTTAGAGAAAGGAAAGAAGATATACCTATATTAGCGGAATACTTTATCAACAAATTATCAAAAATGTATTTTAAAAACATCACCAAGGTTAGTAAAGAGGTATTGATTATATTTAGAGAATACGACTGGCCGGGGAATATAAGAGAATTCTCTCATATACTAGAGTATTGTTGTAACATAGTTGATGATGGAATTATTAAAAGAGAGCATTTGCCACAGAAATTAATTATGACGAATGAGAATGATGGAGATAGGGGAGGGCGCAAAAAAAATCTGCGCCAGAAAAGTTTAAAAAAAATTCTTAATGAGTATGAAAAGAAAATATTAGAGAATCTGCTTGAGGAAAATGACTTCAATATAACTAAAGTAGCAAAAATCTTAGGCATTAAGCGACAAAGCCTACAACATAGATTGAAAAAATGCAATATTCAGTGCAAAAAAAACTAATTAAAAACAATAAGGCGCAAAAAAAATCTGCAGGAGCAGATTTTTTTTGCGCCTTACTATTTGAAAACACAGAAATTAAACATGGTATTTGGATGTATTAATCAGAAAAATTTAGAACCTTATATAGATAGCTATAAGTTCAGAAGTACTTGGAAATAGAGAAATCCAATACTAAATATTGAAGAAATAGCATATATTTTTTCCTTGGATTAAAAAGAAAAATCTAATTGATAATTTATATGGCATCATATTTGCAATACTTTAATAGAAAATTTTATTAGGCATCTGTTGTTCAAAAATATATTGTCTAAAAATTATGAAAATAAAAATATTTATTTTTTATATTGACTTAAAGGCAAAGAGGTATTAGAATAGTAGCATAATATTTTAATGCTTTAGCGCGCTAAAGCGAGAAAGTGAAGGTTGGTGTTTCCCATGGTACTCTACAAAGATATATTTCCTGAGGGAGTAGAAGATTTACACAGTGAAGAATACGAATTTAAAGAAGAAATAATCGGTACGGTAAAGAGGATTTTTAGGAGCTTTGGATATAGGCAGATAGTAACTCCTAGCTTTGAGTATTACGATTTATACAACGGCATAGAGGGAGTTCTACCAAAGGAAAATATGTTTAAGCTTATAGATAGTAATGGAAAGATATTAGTCCTAAGGCCCGATGCAACGATACCTGTGGCAAGGATGACCGCAACAAATTATAAAAACAATGATGAAACTTTAAAGTTCACATACGTGACAAATATTTTCAGAGCCAATAAGTCCGGCAAAGGAGATAAAAGAGAGTTTATTCAAGGTGGAATAGAGTATTTTGGCAATTCTAAGCCCGATTGTGATGCAGAGATTATAGCTATAGGAATTAAATGCCTACTAGAATGTGGCTTTAAGGATTTTCATATAGACCTAGGTCAGGTTGAATTTTTAAATGGACTTATCGACGAGGTAACGTTCGATGAAATCCAAAAGCTACAGCTCCATAGTCTGATTGAAAACAAAAATTATGGAGATCTAAAGGAGTTTTTAGAAAGTACAGATTTACCCGATAGCCTAAAGGAGAAATTCTATAGTATTCCAAAGCTCTTTGGAAAGCCTGAGAAGGTACTGGATAGAGCAAGGGAGCTAGTTACAAATGAAAAGATGGAGAAGGCCCTTAATAACCTTGAAGAGGTATACAATATACTGAAGAGTTATAACTTTGATAAATATATAATATTTGATTTAGGTTTCACTAAGGAACAGGGCTATTATACAGATATAATTTTCAAAGGCTATGTCAATAACTTTGGAGAGGTAGTTTTAAGCGGTGGAAGATATGATAGCCTGACAAAGCAATTTGGTGTAAATAAACCGGCTTGCGGGCTGGGACTGAATATAAATAAATTGATTGAGGTGATGGAGATGTATGATATTAAAAGAGAAGTTGACTGTCTTACGGATTACTTAATTCTATATAAGAAGGAGCTGCGAAACAATGCCATAAAGCTTTCTCAAAACCTAAGGGATAGAGGCTTTATCGTTGAATCAGATTCTTACAATAATGATATAGGATTTCATATAAAAAATTCAACCTTTAGAAATACAAGGGAGATTATTGAAGTAGAAGAAGAGTCTTTAAAAGTTATTGATGTTTACAAAAATCAAGTAAGAAGATATAGTGTTAATCAATTTTATAAAATTTTAGACTGCAATGAAGTCATAGCATCTATACATTAGGAGGAGTTCCAGTGGATACCGTTAAAATAGCCTTAGCAAAGGGGAGACTTGCAGAGGATTCAATAGTCTTACTTGAAAAGATTGGTGTAAAATTTAAGGATTATTCTAAAAAAAGTAGAAAGCTTACTTTCTTAGATGAGGAAGGAAAGATAGAATTAGTATTTGTGAAATCTGCAGATGTAGCCGTATATGTAGAAAAAGGTGCAGTTGACATAGGGGTTGTAGGTAAGGATGTACTTATGGAAGATAGAGCAGATGTATATGAAATATTGAACCTAAATATGGGAAAGTGCAAAATGTGCGTGGCAGGATTCAAGGATCATATATTTAGCACAAGTAAAAAAATGGTTATAGCATCTAAATACCCTAATATAGCCAAAAATTACTTTAATAAAAAAGGCGTGCTGACCGAAGTAATAAAGCTAAACGGGTCAGTGGAGCTGGCCCCAATACTAGGGCTTTCAGATGTTATTGTTGATATAGTAGAGACCGGTAAAACTTTAAAGGAAAACGGATTAGTAATACTTGAAGAAATGCATGATATAAGTGCAAGGCTTGTAGTAAACAAAGTAAGCCTAAAGACTAAAAATGAAGAAATAGAGAAGCTAATAAATGGATTGGAAGCCATTGTGTAGGCTGAAAAGCATAAAGGGGAGTTAGAGAATTGAAGATTATTGATATAAAAGAAGACAATTATAAAGAGGTAATTGACTCTCTCCTTGATAGGGGAGAAGATGATTTTACCGATGTTGATAAGGTAGTTTATGAGATATTGAATGACGTAAAAATGAATGGTGACAAGGCCTTGATCGAGTATACAGCTAAATTTGATAAGGCTCAGCTTAAAGATATCAAGGTCACTGAAGAAGAGATAGAAGAGGCCCTTCAGTTAGTTGGAGATGACTTTTTAAAGATATTGGAAGCAGCTAAGGAAAATATAGAATCTTATCATAAAAAGCAGCTACAGCAGTCTTGGATGACCAATGACAAGGAAGGTATTATACTTGGTCAAATAGTAAGGCCATTGGCAAGGGTAGGGATATACGTTCCAGGAGGAAAGGCTGCATATCCCTCTACAGCGTTAATGAATGCCATTCCTGCAAAGGTAGCAGGCGTAGAATCCATAGTAATGGTTACACCTCCTAGCAAAGATGGAAAGGTTAACCCATATATATTAGCAGCAGCAAAAATTTCAGGAGTGAGCGAAATATACAAGGTAGGTGGAGCTCAATCGGTGGCTGCACTAGCCTATGGAACTGAGACGATAAAATCAGTAGATAAAATAGTAGGGCCAGGGAATATCTATGTTGCTAGGGCAAAGAGAGCAGTATTTGGTTTGGTTGATATTGATATGATAGCTGGACCAAGTGAGATATGTATTCTTGCCGATGAGGATAAAAATCCAAGGTTTATAGCCGCAGACTTATTATCACAGGCTGAGCATGATGAGATGGCGTCTTCCATACTGGTTACTACATCAAGAGAATTTGCTGAGAGAGTTAAGGAAGAGGTAAAGATACAAACGACAGCCTCAGATAGAAGGGAAATCATTGAAAAATCCCTTGAAACCTATGGATATATATTTATAGCAAAGGATGTAGATGAAGCAATTAAAATTAGTAATGAAATAGCTCCAGAGCATTTAGAAGTTATGTTTGATAATCCCTTCGAACTCCTTCCTAAGATTAAGAATGCTGGTGCAATTTTCCTAGGGGAATATACACCAGAACCAGTAGGAGACTATTTTGCTGGCCCAAACCATACCCTTCCTACATCTGGAACTGCGAAGTTTTCATCGCCCCTTGGGACCTATGATTTTATGAAGAAATCAAGCTTACTTTACTATAATAAAGAAGCTCTTAGAAATATAAAGGATGAAGTGATTTCATTTACTGAGGCTGAAGGTTTATCGGCCCATGGAAATTCTATAAAAGTGAGGTTTTAGTCATGAAGGAATTGGTTAAAGAGAGTGTAATAAACTTGAAGCCCTATAGGGTTATAGAAGAAGAATATACAATTAAGATCGATGCAAATGAGAGCCCATATAACATTCTTGATGATATTGGAGAAAAGATTTTAGAAAAATTAGGAGGGCAAACACCTAATAGATATCCAGATAATGAATCTACAGACCTTATAAAGGGCCTAGCAGAATATACCGGAATGGGTGAGGATAATATATTATGCGGAAATGGATCCGATGAGCTTCTAAAGATGATTATAGATGCCTTTGTAGATAAGGATGATAACGTGGTTACCCACAGTCCATCCTTTGCTATGTACAAAATTATCACTCAAATAGCTGGAGGGAATCTAATAGAGGTAGCTGGAAATGAGAGCTTTAGCATTGAAATAGATAATATAATCTCTGAGGCTAATAAAAATAAGGCCAAGATCATATTCCTATGTACTCCAAACAATCCTACGGGAAGGGGAATTGCTAGAAAAGATATTATAAAGGTTTTAGACAGTACTTCATCTATAGTGGTTGTTGACGAGGCCTACTATGAGTTTGACGGGGAAACATTGATAGACAAAATCGACGAATATGAGAGACTAATAGTACTTAGAACCCTATCAAAGGCCTTTGGGCTTGCGGGGTTAAGAGTAGGATATGGGTTAGCTTGTAAAGATACAATAGAAATTCTAAGCAAGGTAAAACCTCCCTATAATTTAAACTCTATATCTCAACTTATCGGAAAAACAGCATTAGATAATAGATCTGCTGTAGATAAGTATATAGAGGCAATAAAGGTCGAACGTGAAAGAGTCTTTGGGGAACTAAGTGACATAAAAGGAATTGAAGCTATACCAAGTAAAAGTAACTTTATATTAATAAGAACAGGAAAATATAGTGACTTAATTCCGAGGTTCAAAGAAGAAAAAATCTTAGTAAAGGGCTTTGGAACAGAAGGTGTATTAGGGAACTGTATTAGATTAGCTATTGGAACAGAGGATGAAAATACAAAAGTACTTAAGATTTTAAAGGAAGTGTAGATATGGCAAGGATTACTGAAATCACCAGAAAAACAACGGAGACAGATATAGCTTTAAAGCTTGAACTTGATGGTAATGGAAAATCCGAGGTTGATACAGGTATAGGTTTTTTAGATCATATGCTTAATCTAATGACGAAGCATGGTCAACTAAGCCTCATGGCAAAATGCAAGGGAGATTTACAAATAGATACCCATCATACTGTAGAGGACCTAGGCATTGTACTTGGAAAGGCCATCAAGGAAGCGCTAGGGGATAAGGCTGGAATAAAGAGATATTCCACAGTATTTACCCCTATGGATGAAGCTCTTTCGATGGTTTCCTTAGATATAAGCGGAAGAAGTTACTTACAATTTAATGTGCCCCTAACTAGAGAGTATGTTGGAGATTTTGAGACGGAAACACTAAAGGAATTTTTCATAGCATTAGTTAACAATGCCGGTGTAACTCTCCATATAAACTTACAATATGGAGAAAATAACCACCATATTATAGAGTCCGTATTTAAAGGCTTTGGGAGATCTTTAAAGGAAGCTGTAACCATAGATGAGAATATTAAGGGCGTTATGTCTACGAAGGGTGTTTTATAGGAATTATAAAGAGGTGATTAATATGATAGCAATTATAGATTATGAAGTTGGAAACATAAAAAATGTATATAAGGCCTTTAAAAGCCTAGACCTAGACGTTGTAGTAACTGCCGACAAGGAAGTGATAAATAAGAGTTCTACAATAATCCTCCCCGGGGTTGGTGCCTTTAAGGATGCCATGGATAACCTTAAAAAATATGATCTAGTAGACTGCATAAAGGAAAATGTGAGGAGTGGAAAGCTTATATTTGGAATCTGTCTAGGTATGCAGCTTTTATTTGAAAATGGCTATGAAGATGGTCAGTGGGAGGGTCTTGGTCTTTTAGAGGGTGACATAGTTAGATTTGAAGGAGATTTATTTGAAAGCGATTTAAAGGTTCCACATATGGGATGGAACGGTCTTATTAAAGCTAGAGAAGATGAAATAGCAAAGGATATAACAGAAGGTGAATATGTATATTTCGTTCATTCATATTATTTAAAACCAGGTAATGAAGAGGATGTAGTTTTCTGGACGGATTACGGAGTGAGGGTACCTGCCGTTGTAAGGAAGAATAATATAGTGGGAATGCAATTTCACCCTGAAAAGAGCGGTAAAACAGGAATGAAGCTGCTAGAGAATATAAAGGAGATGATAGGGTGATAATCTTTCCGGCGATAGATATTAGAGGTGGGAAATGTGTAAGGCTGTATCAAGGTAAATACGATAAAGAAACTGTATATAATAATGACCCAACCCTTGTAGCTGAAAAATGGAGAAAAGAAGGTGCAAAGTACCTACATATAGTAGATTTAGATGGAGCACTGACAGGAGAACTCGTAAATAAAGATTTAATTAGAGAAATAGTTGAGTCCGTAGATATTCCAATACAGGTTGGTGGAGGGATTAGAACTTTAGAAAGAGCTAAGGAAATATTAGCTTTAGGAGTAGAAAGAATAATTGTTGGTACCTCTGCAATAAAGAAAAAAGGTTTTGTTGAAGAACTTGTGGAGAATCTTGGTGAAAAGGTAGTAGTATCGATAGATGCCAAGGATGGATACGTCTGTGTAGATGGCTGGACAAATAGTAGTGAAATAGAAGCAATAGATTTTGCAAAGGAGCTTCAACAAAAAGGTGTAAAGACCATCGTTTATACCGACATTTCTAAGGATGGTACCATGATAGGTCCAAATTTTTATGAACTTAAAAGATTGAAGGAAAATGTTGATATAGATATCATTGCATCTGGTGGAATAGGAAAAAAGGAAGATGTAGAAGAAGTAGAAAGAATGAACCTTTATGGGGCGATTGTAGGTAAGGCCCTCTATGAGGGAAAAGTTACTCTAGGGGAACTATAGGAGGTGCAATATGCTTGCTAAAAGAATAATTCCATGTCTTGATGTTGATAAGGGAAGGGTTGTAAAGGGGAAAAAATTTAAGGATATAAAGGATGTTGCAGATCCTGTAGAGCTCGCTAAGTTTTATTCCGACAATGGAGCGGACGAACTAGTTTTTTATGATATAACTGCTTCCAATGAAAATAGAGATATTTTCATCGATGTAGTTGAAAGAACAGCAGAAAATATAAACATTCCCTTTGCCATAGGCGGTGGAATAAGAACTATAGATGATTTTACCAAGGTACTTAGGGCAGGAGCTGATAAGGTGTCAATAAACTCAGCCGCCGTTAAAAGACCAGAGCTTATAACAGAGGCAGCCCTTAAGTTTGGAAGTCAATGTGTGGTACTTTCAATGGACGTAAAAAGAAATGGTGACGATTGGGATGTATACATTAATGGTGGGAGAATAAATACAGGATTAAATGCATTAGAGTGGGCTTTAAAGGGCCAGGAACTTGGTGCTGGGGAAATAGTACTTAATTCTATAGATTCCGATGGAGTTAAGAATGGTTATAGTACAAAAATAACAAAGAAAATTTCAGAAGCAGTAAATATACCTGTTGTTGCTTCCGGAGGGGCAGGAAATAGAGAACACTTCCTAGAGGTTTTAAAGGCAGGTAAGGCTGATGCAGCATTGGCAGCATCGGTATTTCATTACAAGGAAATTGAAATAGTGAAGCTTAAGGAATATCTCTATAATAACGGAATTGAAGTCAGGAGAGATTTTTAAATGATAGATATAGATAGCCTAAAATACGATGAAAAGGGATTGATTCCTGCAATAATACAGGATTATGATAGTAAAGAAGTTCTAATGCTTGGATATATGAACTCAGAATCATTGAAGCTTACCCTTGAGACAAAAAGAACTTGGTTTTTTAGTAGAAGCAGACAACAACTATGGAACAAGGGAGAGACATCGGGGAACTTCCACGTGGTAAAGGGAATCAAATACGATTGTGACCAAGATACATTATTGATTGCAGTAAAGCCAATGGGACCAACATGTCATACAGGGGAAAATAGTTGTTTTTACAGTGCCATATTGGAAGAGGAGACAAAGGAGACAGAAGAATCAAAGGTATTTGATTTGCTTTATGAAAGAATTCTAAATAGAAAAGAAGAGCCTGTAGAGGGATCATATACAAAATATCTATTTGAAAAGGGTATAGATAAGATACTTAAAAAGGTTGGAGAAGAAACCAGTGAGGTTATAATTGCTTCCAAAAATGATGATAAAGAAGAAATTGTATATGAAGTTTCTGACCTTATTTATCATTTATTAGTTTTACTTGCAGATAGGAATGTAGATCTTGAAGATATTAGAGGAGAGTTATGTAAAAGGTATAAAAAATAAATGTGCATATCAATTGTTTAATAAAAATACACTTGGAATAGATTAAAATCTATTTCAAGTGTATTTTTATGTAGGATATACAGAGCCTTGAGGAAGTGATACAATGAAATAGACAAAAATTTGTCTAACTTTATAAAATCATTTATAATTTAAAAAACTCATTATAAAAGATAAAAGGGGGAGGCATTGTATGTTTGGTGAAAATATGAGGGATATTGATATAGATTATGTTGATGGAATCATGATTGTTGACAATGCAGGTAAAATTGTATACTCAGTTCGCTATAATCCCCGATTTGAAGAGGATTCTAAGGAAAAAGAATATAACAATAATATTATAAATAAAAATTTTTTAGAAGTTTATCCAAGTATTTTAACAGAGAAAAGCACAATTGTTGAATGTTTAAAAAAAGGTGTTACCGTATATAAAAAAAGACAAGCATTTTATGATTATACAGGTAGATTAATCCAATCTCGAAATCTGACCCTGCCAATTATCAAAAGAGGAAAGGTATTAGGCGCTATAGAAATTACGAAGGACATAACAAGTATACAGGATTTATCTGAAGAATATGATCAATTTCAAAAAATTAAACTCCATTCTGTAGGAAATTTGAATAAAGAAAATAATAAAACTCTTCAATTTTCATTTGAAGACATCATAACAAAAAACGATGAAATGATAGAAAGTATTGAAAAGGCTAAGATGATGGCAGATAGCCCCTCATCTATTTTAGTTTATGGTGAGACGGGAACAGGAAAAGAATTATTTGTACAGGCTATACATAATTATAGTAATAGAAGAAATAAGCCATTTATTGCTCAAAACTGTGCCGCATTACCGGAAAATTTATTTGAATCAATATTATTTGGTTCTGTAAAGGGGGCATTTACAGGAGCAGTTAATAAAAAGGGCCTGTTTGAAGAGGCCGATGGAGGAACTTTGTTCCTGGACGAGATTAATTCCATGCCTATGAATCTACAGGCAAAATTACTTAGAGTTTTGCAAAACGGAGTGGTAAGACGCATAGGCAGCAATGAAGAAAGAAAGGTAGATGTCCGAGTAATTGCAGCAATGAATATAGATCCTAAAGAAGCTATCAAAAATCAATATATTAGAAAAGATATTTTTTATCGATTAAGTGTTATGAGCATTAGACTTACCCCACTAAGAGATAGAAAAGAAGATGTTGATTTACTAGTAAATTATTTTATTAAAAGATATAATGTTCTATTAAAAAAGTCAATACAAGGGGTTAGCAAAGAAGCAATGGATCTTTTTTATAAATACGATTGGCCGGGAAATGTAAGGGAATTACAGCATATTATTGAAGGGGCTATGAATATTGGAAAGGAAGAAAAAATTGAAATAAAGCACCTTCCCATATACTTAAGTGATAACAATGAGAATACTAATTTTTACGAAGAAACTGAAGAGATACAGCCTCTAAATGATGTAATGGAGATGGTAGAGAAGAAAATGATCAAAAAAGCTATTAAGAAGGCTGAAGGAAATGTTTCTAAAGCTGCAAAATTACTGAATATCCCAAGGCAAACTCTACAGTATAGAGTTTCAAAATACAATATTAAAATAGATTGATAGCAAGTGGGGCTGTCTCATAAAGGTTTCTCATGAGCTAAGCCCCGGGGTGTTTCAGAATGAGTGAAGTTCAAGGTTTTGAAATTTCAACGGTTTGGCTAGTACTAACGTACGTGCCAAGTCGGTGAACATTTCAAATAACGCAGAAATTCGCCATTCTGAGACACTCCTTTTTTTTGCCGAAAATTAGGCAATGAGTTTGCTGAATATCAGGCAAAGTATGGAGCACGAATATTTAATAGAAGCTGTAATTCTACAAAATAACTGGCTTTAAACAAAACAATAAATTATAATATTTTGTTGGCATCACTTTTGCACTATACAAAAATGAAAAATTAACTAGGAGGAATCAGTATGGAGTTAGAACTAAGAAAAATTAACATCTGTGATATTCAATTTGGCTCCGAAACAAGGGTTTCGGATGGTGTCCTGTATATAAATAAAAAAGAGGTTATAACGCTTCTGAAGAAAGACAACAGGATCAAAGAAGTTAAAATTGACCTTGCAAGACCTGGCGAATCTATAAGGATTATACCAGTAAAGGATGTAATTGAACCAAGAGCAAAACTTGCAGGAGAAGCATTTCCAGGAGTAGATGGGAAAATAGAAGAGGTAGGATATGGGATTACCTATGCACTAAAGGGATGTGCCGTTGTAACTACAGGGCCTATCGTAGGATTCCAAGAAGGAATTATAGATATGAGTGGCCCATTAACAGAGTATACGCCATTTGCGCATTTGAACAATATTGTTATTCATATTATTAAAGAAGATGGGGTAGAACCCCATGAACATGAAGAAACAGTGAGAATAGCAGGAATCAAGGCTGCTCACTTTATTGCAAAACAAGTATTAGATTGCGGACATGATGAAGTAGAAGAATTTACTTGGGATAACGTATATGAAAAAGTTCGAAAGAACCCTGAACTTCCAAAGGTAGTATATGTTTATCAATGTATGAGCCAAGGACTTTTACATGATACTTACTTTTATGGAAAAGACTCTAAGAAAATGTTGCCAACTATCGTTTCACCATTAGAAGTTATAGACGGGGCCATTGTCAGTGGGAATTGTGTCTCACCAGGATCAAAGACAACAACCTTTCATCATCAAAACAATGCGATTATAAAAGAATGCTTTAAAAGAGATGGTAAAGAAATTAATTTCATAGGTGTAGTGCTGAATCCGCTAATGACTACCTTAGATGATAAGCTAAGAAATGTTGTATTAACGACGAGAATGGTAGAGATGCTTGGAGCCGATGGTGTTATTCAATCACAAGAGGGCTTTGGAAATCCCACAACGGACTTAATGATGATCTGTGAAAAATTAGAGAATAAAGGGATAAAGACGGTATTAATTAGTAATGAAGATGCAGGAGTTGATGGTAAATCAGAATCCTTGCCAGATGGAACTATTAAAGCAGATGCAATAATTTCTACAGGAAATAGCAATGCAACTATTAAGTTACCGCCTATGGAAAAGGTATTAGGTGAGCTAAAGGCTATTGAAAATGTGACGGGTGGATTTGCAGGATCCATACAAGAAGATGGAGGCTTAGTTATAGAGATACATGGAATCATGGGAAGTCATAATCTACAAGGTTATAACAAGCTAAGTGCAGTAACAATATAGATAAGGGGGGAAGAGCGTTGAAGAAAATTTTATTTTATACTAATCAATTTTTTGGGCAGATTGGAGGGGAAGAAAAGGCTGGTATAACTCCAGAAGTAAAAGAAGGGGCTATAGGACCGGCAAACCTTTTAATAGGCAAAATAGAAGAAGCAGAAATTGTAGCTACTATTATTTGCGGGGATAACTATTATGCTGAGAATATGGAGAAAGCAAAAGAAATCATATTGAAGGAAGTAGAGAAAATAAAACCTGACTTATTTATTGCGGGACCAGCATTCAATGCAGGAAGATTTGGAATAGCATGTGGTGATTTGTGTTCTGCGGTAGAAGAAAAATTAAAGATACCAGCTATTACTGGACTGTATATTGAAAATCCAGCAGTAGATATGTATAAGGATAAAACCTATATTGTCGAAACAGGAAAATCAGCTGCTGCCATAAGGAAAGCGATTCCTGCTATAGCAAGGTTGGCGACCAAACTAATAAATGACGAAAAGATTGGATTACCAGAAGAGGAAGGATATATACCTAAGGGAATAAGAGTAAATGTATTTAAGGAAAAAACAGGAGCTGAGAGGGCTTTAGATATGCTGGTTACAAAATTAAATGATAAACCATATATATCAGAAGTACCAATACCAACCTACCAATCCATCGAGCCTGCTGATCCTATTAAAGATTTAAAGCAAGCAAAAATTGCAGTTGTGACAACCGGTGGTGTTGTGCCTATGGGAAATCCACATCGTTTACCTGCGGCTACAGCAAAGTTCTATAAAAAATACGACATATCAGGAATTGATGCTCTTGAGGAAGGTGTATATGAATCAGTTCATGCAGGTTTCGATCCTGTATACGCAAATCATAATCCAAATAGAATTGTACCAGTAGATTTACTAAGAGGGTTAGAAAAGGGAGGTGAAATAGGAAGCCTATACGAGTATTTTGTTTCAACAACAGGAAATTCGACATCTGTAGCTGATGCTACAAGGATGGGGGAAGAAATAGGGCAAGAATTATTAAACGAGGGAGTTGAAGGAGTAATCTTAACAAGCACCTGAGGTACTTGTACTCGTTGCGGTGCAACGATTGTAAAAGAAATAGAAAAGGCAGGAATACCAGCAGCCCATATATGTACTGTAACGCCTATATCCGAAACAGTAGGAGCTGTAAGAATTGTAGGAGCAATAGCTATTCCTCATCCTGTTGGAGATCCAAATTTACCTAAAGAGAAAGAAGACAAAGTACGTATAGACTTGATTCAAAAGTCATTAAATCTCTTACAGAGAAAAATGTAAAAGAAATTGAGGAGGATTATTTGGAGATCATTGTTCGCTGTTATCGGATACAACAATTTTATCCTCTTTTTGGAGCAGGTAGCATGAGGGAAATGGTTCTTAAAGTAGATAGAATCATTAAAGATATGATGTCAATAAGAGAGCAATTCTATAAGTACTAATTAGTAAATTAGTATGAATGGGCTGACTCATAAAGACTTCTTATGAGTTCTGCCCCGGGATGCTTCAGAATAAGTGAATTTCAAATAACGTAGAAATTCGCCATTCTGAGACACCCACATTTTTTTATAATCTAATAGATAAAAGTTAGAATGAAGTCATACTTTACTTATATCAACTTGATGGTAGTTAGCGAAAGTGTAGTAAGGGGATGTTTCATTTAACTGTAGTTATTCCACCCTGAGGCCTCGTAACTGAGAAAGCAATGTTGACCTATCAAGATTTATTTCACCAACACCCTATTAAAGTATTCAATTATCCCATTATATGCACCTTCGGCGCAGCGTTCTCTATAGTTATCATCTTTTAGAAGTTTTGCCTCCTTTGGATTTGTTAAAAAGCCTATAGATAATATAATAGCAGGCATTTTTGTATCCCTAAGAACAATTAGCTTAGGTCTTTCAATTATTCCTTGATCAGATGCTTCTAGTTTTTTAACTAGAGAGTTCTTTACTGTTGCTGCAAGTGTTTTATTGTCCCTATCATCACCCCGAGAATAAAAGGCTTGAACTCCATCACTATCACTTTTAGAACTGGCATTTACATGGATACTTACAAAGGCATCGGCCTTAAGCTCATTTGCAAAAGTAGCTCTTTCTTGTAATTTAATATACTTATCATCTTCACGAGTTATATGTACTTTAAAGCCTTTATCTTCAAGAAGTTCTTTCAGTTTTAATGATACATCTAAAACGACTTCTTTTTCTTCCAGTTCAAGGTTAGGATTAAGTGCTCCAGGATCTAGACCTCCATGACCAGGATCAATAACGATGGTCTTATCTTTGTATATAGATTCAGCTGGAGTATTGGCGGTTTCCGTAGAAGGATTTTGGATAACATCGTTTTTATCATACTCGTGGGTAACGGCATTAGTAAGGATAACGGATCCTATAATAGTAAAGAGGATTATGGTAACTAACGATATTTTGTAGGAGCCTTTTTTGAAGTTTCTAATCATCTTTATTCTCCTTTCGAATTGATTATTTTGTTCATAAAAAAACAATAGATTAGTCTGGGGTTTAGTGAAGGAGAAGTTTTCTAAGGATTCTATTATAGTCCTTCCATAGGATATAGCCCCTTCCTCTCCGATAACCTCTAAGACGTATGAATCACATGCAAACTCTCTATCCATACGCATCCTTTTTATACATATCCATACAATAGGATTGAACCAATGTATAGATAATGCTAGAATTCCCAACAGGTTGCCAAGGTGATCATTTCTTTTGTAGTGGCCTAGTTCGTGGAGAAGTATATGGTAAAGCTTACGGGAATTAGTGTTTGTGATCATATTCTGGGGATAATAGATACATGGCCTAAGCATACCATAGGTACAGGGACTCTTAAAATAGTATCCGGTATAGATAGGAACCTCCTTATGTATCCCTAGCTTTTTTCTACATTCATTCAATGACCTTAGAATATCTTTGTCGGCTACTCTATTAAAATGCTTAGTTTTTAATTTGATTCTAACTAGAGATTGGAATACTAGTAAAATCATACAAAGGAAGCCTATAAACCAAGTTAGAGACAACACCATGAAATATGTGTTTTTACCCTGCTTCAATAAGCTTTCTCCATTATTTTTGTCATATATATCAGCTAGTGGATTTTCATATAATTCTCCCTCAGATAGCTCTCTACTTATATCTATAAAGTAGTTTGGCTGATATGGAGTACTTTTTTCAAAGTCCAATTCACTACTTAGTGCTGCAGGCTGAAAAATATTAAATAGACTTAAATTACTTTCGGGAAGAAAGGGTATAAGCAGACGTATCAACACTAAAAACCATAAAAGATAGTGAAGTCTAGCATTAATGGCATTGCGGAAAAGATTCTTTATTAACAGAATCAATAGTGCTACTATACTTGCTTCCAGTGAAGAATTTAAGACCAATGAAAAAAGCCCCCAAATTATATCCATATCTAATCCCCCTTTCTTTTACCTGGTATGATTATAAAATATTGGCTATTTACGATTACTACTTGTCCTTTCCACTCTTCTTTTCTTCAAGTATTCTTTTAAGATTATCTATTTCTTCATCCGATAGATGGGCTTCTTCTATAAAATTAGATAGCATCATTCCTAAAGCACCATTAAATACTCTATTGAAGAAGGACTTACTTTCTTCCTTTATACATTCTTCTTTAGAAATCAGTGGGTAATATTGATATCGACGTCCTGACTTTTTGAATCCAATAGCTTCTTTTTTTACTAGACGGTTTATAAATGTCTTTATGGTTTGCTCAGTCCATGGAACCTTCCCACGTAAAAAATCTATTATTTTTTCTGAAGTTATGGGATTGTCACCCCATATAATCTTCATTATTTCCCATTCGGATTCTGAAATCTTAGGACTAGGCATAAAAGTACCTCCTTAATATTTTCTTTTCATGAAACATTACGTTTACATATGTAATCACAAAACTAAGTTTACAGATGTAATCTTAAAATGTCAAGACATATTTTTCCATAATATAGTACCAAGATCTACAAACTTACTATTCTTTTCAAAAAAACTAATATCTAGAAGGAAATTCTTGCATGTAGATTAGATAGTGGTATAGAATAAGAAAAAAGCTTAAGTTGGGTGAAGTATATGAAAAAATTTAATAGACTTGAGATAACTACTCAGGATAGAGTGGGTATGACATATAAGGTTTTAGAGGTTTTCTATAAGAATGATCTAAGTATTGATTCCTTAGAGGTATTTCCTAATAAATTCTGTGTTAAGTTTAAAATGATAGACAGTAAGCTTAAGGGGATTCTTTTAGAAGAACTTTACAGAGTTGATGGGATTATTTCAATAGAGGAAACCAAGCTTCTCAGCTATGAAATAAATGAAAAAAAGCTCTTCGCAACTATAGATTCCGTTGATAAAGGGATAATAGCTGTTAATAAGAGTTTTGAGATTGAAATATTCAATTACTATTGTGAACAATATTTCAATATGAAGAAGGATAAAATATTGGGACAAGACATAAGGACGTTATTTTATGATAAACCCAATATAATAGAGCTTATTGAAGAAGGCCAAGAGTTTGAAAATGTCAAACTGAAAATAAAAAATGATAAGGGAGAGAACCTGTATTTAGTTTCCCTTAAGGCCATAAGCGATGACGATAATAAAATTCATGGATTCGTTATTTCAATAAAAGACTTTGATGATGCAATGAAGATTGCCAATGCCGTATTACAAAGTGATGAGGGAGCCTTTAGGGAAATCATAGGGAACAGTCCTAAGATTGACAAGGTGAAGAAAATGATTTTAGCCGTTGCAAAAAGCAGTTCTACTATTCTTCTAAGGGGGGAAAGTGGAACTGGAAAAGAACTATTTGCTAAGGCAATCTATAAGCTAAGCGATAGAAATAACAAGAAATTTGTTATATTAAATTGTGCGGCACTACCGGATAATCTAATAGAAAGTGAATTGTTTGGGTTTGAAAGGGGAAGCTTCACAGGAGCTCTAACTGGGAAAGAAGGACTTTTTAAGGTAGCAAATGGAGGAACACTATTTCTTGATGAAGTAGGAGAACTATCTATGACTATGCAGGCAAAGCTCCTAAGGGTTCTCCAGGATGGAACCATAAGAAAAATTGGAGGTACAGAAGAAGAACAGGTAGATGTAAGGATAATAGGAGCCACCAATAGAGACCTAGAAAAAATGATAGAAAATAATGAATTTAGAAGGGACTTATATTATAGGCTAAATGTTATGCCCATATATATTCCCACATTAAAGGAGAGAATCGAAGATATTCCTCATTTAGTGAACTACTTTATAAATGAATTAAATGTAAAGCTAGGAAAGAATATAAAGCATGCAGATTCTGAATTTTTAAAGCATCTCATGAATTATGAATGGAAAGGTAACGTTAGGGAGCTTAAAAATGTTATTGAAAGATCTATGCTTCTTTGTAGTGGAAGTATTTTAAATAGAGATGATATAGTAGTGGATTCTAGAAAGGCTATAGACTTTAAATCTAATAACCGGATATTTAATAGCGGTGATAGGCTAAAAGACATTGTTGAAAGAGTTGAGATAAAGGTGATACAGGAGGTTTTACAAGATAGTAAAAGTATCAGGAAGGCTGCGAAAAAATTAGGAGTTTCCCACACCACTATGATAAATAAGATTAATAAATATAATTTAAATTAGTGTAAAGAAAAGTTTCCGAATGGAAACTTTTCTTTACGTTTTCGTGATAAGTGGTTCATTATGTAACCAAACATTAAAAGTTAGAATTTGTTAGCAAGCATTTCCAATGTAGTAAGCTTGGCATGTAAATTGCTTAATATATGAGCATAATATATTGGATAAATAAAAGGAGGAGTTTCATATGAAAAGGGAAGCTTTACAAAATAAAGGTTTTGCAACTAAGGCTATACATGGTGGAAATAAGACAGACCCAACGACTGGTGCATTAGCTACACCGATTTATCAGACGTCTACATTTGTATTCGAGTCAGCAGAGCAGGGTGGAAAGCGTTTCGCTCTAGAAGAGGAAGGATTTATATATACAAGACTTGGAAACCCAACTAATATGCAACTAGAGGAAAAGATAGCTATATTAGAAGGTGGAGAAGCAGCTATGTCTATGAGCTCAGGGATGGGAGCAATAACATCTGCTTTTTGGACTGCTCTAAAGGCTGGAGACCATGTTATTTCAGCGGATGCTATCTATGGTTGTACCCATGCATACCTAAGTCATGGAATTACAAGATTTGGAGTTGAAGTTACCTTTGTAGATGTAAGTAATCCAGAAAACGTTAGGGAAGCAATGAGAGAAAATACAAAGCTAATATACCTTGAAACCCCAGCTAATCCAACGTTAAAAATCACAGATATAAGTGCTATAGCAGAGATAGCCCATGAAAAGGAAGACTGCCTAGTAATGGTAGACAATACCTTTGCTACTCCATATATTCAAAGACCACTAGAGATGGGAGCAGATATAATTATCCATTCAGCTACTAAATATTTAAATGGTCATGGAGATGTTATTGCAGGTTTTGTAGTAGGCTCTAAGGAGTTTGTTGATCAGGTAAGATTATTTGGTGTTAAGGATATGACAGGAGCTTCCTTAGGACCATTCGATGCATACTTGATATTAAGAGGTATGAAAACTCTAGAGGTAAGGATGGAAAAGCACTGTAAGAATGCTATGGATGTAGCAGAATTCCTAGAAGGCCATCCTGCCATTGAAAAGGTATACTATCCAGGGTTAAAAAGCTTTGAACAATATGAGTTAGCTAGAGAGCAAATGAGTTTACCAGGTGCAATAATAGCATTTGAGCTAAAGG
Organism: Wukongibacter baidiensis; assembly: GCF_050888315.1. Classification (NCBI taxonomy): domain Bacteria; kingdom Bacillati; phylum Bacillota; class Clostridia; order Peptostreptococcales; family Caminicellaceae; genus Wukongibacter; species Wukongibacter baidiensis. The sequence goes on along the minus strand of NZ_CP138202.1, from coordinate 2,444,264 downwards.
GTGGACTAGAAGAAGGAAAGAAATTAATGAATTCTTTAAAAATGTGTAAATTAGCAGTAAGTCTTGGAGATGCTGAAACACTAATTCAACATCCTGCTTCAATGACTCACTCACCATACGAAAGAGAGGAAAGACTTGAAGCTGGAATAACGGATGGATTAGTAAGATTATCAGTTGGGCTGGAAAGCTCAGCGGATATAATCACAGATCTAAAAGAATCATTAGATGAATTAATATAGGTGCATAATAGAGAGGTTTAACCTACTCAGGTGGCCACTGAGAATCCTTTTGGCTCATGCTATGAACCTGTTTTAAATTGAAAAATAAAGGTTAAAACAGATTCATAAAAATCACCAAAAGGAAGACTTAGAGTCCACCTTCGTTTATAAAATTTTACAGTCTATAGTTATAAAAGTTAATTGGGAATAATAATATAATGTTTGTCATCAAGACTATTTTGTTGTCCTATGTGCGAAGTGTAAAACTGAAAAGGTAAATTTTTCTACGAGTTCAGCACTTCGCATCTCCCACACAAAATACTTGAGATAAAATCAACTCCTTTCCAGCAAAAAAGCTGGAAAGGAGTTTTTACTTTTTAAAAAGTAAAGGTTTCGAATTTAAGACTTAGAACTAAAAACCTTACTATTACCACATCAATCTGGCAATAGGCGGCAATATGCACTAGATTTAAACGTGATATGATTAAGATAACAAAGGGGGAGAATAGAAAAAGACTGGAATGGAGTGAGCTGTTATGGACAAAATTATTGACATAAATCTCATAGATTTGAATCTAAATTGTATTAGTATAGAAGAAGTGATTGAAGCCATGGCGGAATTAATGGACAGATGTGGGAGACTTAATGATAAGGAAGCGTATATAAAGGCAGTTATGGAGAGAGAGCGTTTATCTTCTACAGGTATTGGATTTGGTATAGGTATACCCCATGGGAAAAGTAATGCAGTAAAGGTTCCGAGTTTAGCCCTAGGAAGGATAAAACAAGGTATTGAGTGGCAGTCACTCGATGGAGAACCAGTAAATATTGTATTTCTAATCGCCGTACCACAGGAGTCATCAAACCAGCATCTAAAGATACTAGCATCTCTATCAAGAAAACTAATGGATAAGGGATTTATAAAACAGCTTAAAGAAACTGATGATGAGGAACTTTTAATAAATGTAATAGAAAGCGCTGTTGGTTAAAGGTCTTAAAACTTAGAAGTAAAAATAGAGATTAGATATAAAATTTCCTCAGGAAAGAACATTCTCTTTGCAAAGTAATTATGACTGTAAAACTTTTGCTTAGGTATGTATTTAGGACTTATTTTGACTATAACTTGTGAAGGGGTAATGTTCCTGGGAATATAATAAGTTGAAGGGGGATTATTAAATGAAGGGTGAGGTAAAGAAACTGAGGACCTATCTTATGACAGGGGTGTCCTATATGATCCCAATTGTCGTAATAGGTGGAGTTTTGATTGCCCTATCTATTGCACTTAGCGGAGTAGAGGCAGGAACAGGAGCAAATGTAACTAATCCATTTTTACAGAAGATGTTAGATGTTGGTGTAAAAGCCTTTGGACTTATGGTACCTGTACTAGCTGGATTTATTGCCTTTGGTATTGCCGATAGACCAGGTATAGCTCCTGGACTCGTTGGAGGGGCCCTAGCAAATGAAATAGGAGCTGGATTTTTAGGAGGTATCATTGCAGGTTTTATAGCTGGTTATACAGCTAGATGGGTAAAATCATGGAATGTTCCGAAGCAATTAAAGCCAGTAATGCCGATTTTCGTAATACCTTTAGTTACCACCGCAATTGTAGCTATCGTAATGTATATAATTGGAACACCAATAAGTAGCTTAATGGATTCAATGACAGAGGGATTAAGAAGCATGAGTACAGGAAATGCAGTATTTCTTGCCATAATAATGGGCGCAATGATTGCATTTGATATGGGTGGACCTGTAAACAAAGTTGCATTTATGTTTGGTGCAGCAATGATTGGTGAAGGTGTATATACAGTAATGGGACCAGTAGCAGTAGCAATCTGTATACCTCCATTAGCAATGGGAGTTGCAGCACTGTTAAAACCAAGCAAATATACTGAAGCTGAGAAAGAAGCAGGTAAGGGTGCCATCGCCATGGGACTTATAGGTATTACTGAAGGAGCGATTCCCTTTGCAGCCGCAGACCCAATAAGGGTTATACCTTCTATAATGGTAGGATCTGCTATTGGCGCAGCTGTAGCCGCCATAGGAAAGGTAGGAGACCATGCACCCCATGGAGGCCCAATAGTTCTACCAGTAGTGGATAATAAAGGAATGTTTATAGTTGCTGTATTAGTAGGTATTGCAGTAACAGTACTTATGGTTAATGCATTGAAAAAGGAAGTACATGAAGAAAAGATAGAAGAAGACTCCGATGAGATAAGTATAGAATTCTAATTTTTAATAAAGGCTAGCTCCATCAAAGGAGCTAGCCTCAGATTGTTGACAAAGTCAACAAGATGATAGGCTGTTGAGAAATCTGAAGTTCGAGGCGTGCTGAAACTAAGAGACCGCAGCGTATACAGACATACGCAAGGGTTCTTGGTTGAGGAAACAACGAAGAAATTCTGCTTTGTCAACAGTCTAAGGCTAGCTCTATCACAGGAGCTAGCCTTAAACGAATTTTTACCACAATATTGAGATACTTATAGATTCTTACTATACATTGTTTATAAGAGATAATGGAAAGAAAAAAGGAATATATTTAATATTTAGAAAATAAAATATTACCACAATAGGAATAAAGGGGAGATGAGAATGAAAATATTAGCTGTAACTGCATGTCCAACGGGCATTGCCCATACCTACATGGCTGCCGAGGCCTTAGAAAAGGAAGCTAAGGCAAAGGGTTTTGATATAAAGGTAGAAACTCAAGGTTCAATCGGTATAGAAAACGAAATTACTAAAAAGGATTTAGAAGGAACAGACGTTGTAATATTGACTAAAGATATGGCTATAAAGGGAAGAGAGCGATTTAAGGGGATACCAGTTGTCAGTGTATCCATCGGCGACGTTATTAAAAAAACAGGACCTCTTTTAGATAAAATTGTTGAACATATAAATAAAGGCAAATGATTATATATATCCAAATAGTATTGGAGAATAGTAATTGATTAGATGCTGGTAATTCAGTTATGAGAAATAAGTAGAATCTAGTTTTTCTCTTTTATCCATGGAGGTGAAGAACTATGGATCGGATAATGAAAATTGCTAAGATTTTATTGGAAAGTGAAAAGCCAATTACCATAAATAAAATTGCTTTAGAGCTTCAAGTGTCTAATAAGACTGTACGGAATGATTTGAAAAAGCTTCAGGATTTTATAGAAAGGGAAGGATTAAGACTAAATAAAAAAACTGGAGTAGGAACCAGCATTGATGGACCTAAAGAAAATAAAAGACAACTGCTCCAAACAATAAATAGGGATCTTAATTATATCCAGCCCTATTCTAAGGAAGCAAGACAAAATTATATATTAAAAAGGCTGTTTATGCATTCGGGAAGCTTGACCTCGGGTGAACTCGCCGATGAGCTATACGTCTGTACTGCAACAATTCACAAGGATTTAAAACTAATCGATGAATGGATACAGCCCTTTAATTTAAAGCTGATAAAAAAACGAAACCACGGTATGGAGATAATAGGAGACGAAGAGGATTATAGAAAGGCTATTTCTTATTTGATTTCGGAGGTTAAGGAGGTTGAGGAACTTCAGGAACTTCTATATCCAGAATATAAAGGAAGAATTGATTACCAGTCCTTAGCACAGCTAAAATCACTCTTTAATATTGACTATAAAAAGCTAGAAGATATTTTGAATCAAGTTGAGAATAAGCTAGAATTTAGATTCTCTCAGGAAGCATATATAAGCTTAATTATCCATATTGCAATATCTATGAAACGTATTAAAGAGAATAAGGACATTATTTTATCTAAAGAAATTCTAAGAAATATTAAAGATACTGAAGAATTTAAATGTGCCAAGGATATGAGTGATCAGATGGAAAAGGATTTTGATATTGTGATTCCAGAATCTGAGATTGGTTACATTACCCTTCATATTTTAGGTAGTAAGGTGCATCAAAAAGACCTATGGGGGTTAAATATTGCTTTTGAAAATGTTGACGAGTTGGAGTTGGCAGTAGAAATTGCCCAAAGGGTTATAGAGATAGCCAGCAATGGCTTAAATATGGAGCTGGAAAAGGACCAGGCACTTTTAAATGGTTTAGTTCTACACTTAAGACCTACAATCAATCGGTTGAAGTATGGGATGACACTGAAAAATCCAATTTTAGATGAAATAAAGGCCAATTATCCAGATATATTTGGTGTCGCTTGGATGTGTAGTAGAGTCTTTGAGAAGTATTTGGATGTTAAAATTCCAGAATCAGAGATTGGTTATATTGCAGTTCATTTAGGAGCGGCCGTAGAGAGAAATAGAAAGCAAATCAAAACCTTAGTGGTGTGCCATAGCGGAATAGGAACATCACAGCTATTATCTGTAAGGCTTGAAAGAAGTTTCAAAGAAATTGATATCATTGGTATTGTTTCTTCGACATCAATAACCAACGATATGCTTGATAGGGCTGAGCTGATTATATCTACAATACCTCTCCAAATTGATAGACAGGTTTTAGTCATATGCCCTCTATTTAGAAAGAAGGATATTGCAAAGGTAGATGAATATATAGTTCAAAGGAATAAGAGGCTTGTAACGAGGGGAATTAATGAGGTATATGTCAAAAAAGAGGTTTTTTATAGAAGTAAAAAGTTTATAAATTATGAGCAAGTTATAAGTGATATGTGTAAGGTCTTAGAAAAGAAGCAATATATTAAAAAGGGATTTAAGAGAAGTGTCATAACAAGGGAAAAAATGATGGCAACAGAGGTTGGCAATGGAATTGCTATTCCTCACGGTGAGCCTAACGAGGTAAAAAAATCCTGTATTGCCCTTACAGTCCTCAAACAACCTATCAAATGGAAAAAGGAAATGGTTGAATTTATATTTCTTATATGTATTGCCAAAGAAGATATTGGGAAGACAAAAATTATCTTTAGAAACTTATACAGAAATATGGATAAGGATGAATTTTTAGAGGGGCTAAGAAAAAATACAAAGATTGTAAAGGAGATACTTAATAAATTGGAGATGGGATACTAAGATGAAACATTCTGTGCTGAACTTATGAGAAGCCTTTATGAGGCAGCTTTTTTGTGGAAAGCTAATGTGAATTATTGAAAGTAACGCAACAAAATGATAAAATTAACAGTGTTAATACAATTAACGGTGTTAAATAAATAGAGGAAAGAATAGGAATTTGTATTTTTAAGTAATATTATTATAAGAATGATCAGTTCCCAGGGAGTGATAAAGATTATTGGATTAAAGAGGACAATAATTATTTTTACAATTATTATTATTTTTCTAGCAGTACTGTCTTCTACCATAGGGATTTTTTCAAAGACAGAGGGAGATAAATTTGAATTTACTACCTTAAGAGGCGAGACTGTTCCAATTCAAGGCAGTGGCTTATATAGGTATGATTCTGTTTCAATGGCCTCTCAGGCAATTGCACAGGATATAGTGACATTGGTTATTGGTCTACCTTTAATGATAATAGCATTAGTGCTATTTAAAAATAACAAATTAAAGGGGAAACTCTTGCTTGCAGGAACTCTTGGATATTTTCTATATACCTATATATCATATGCATTTTTAGCTGCTTATAACAAGCTTTTTATTGTCTATGTAATACTGTTTTCTCTCAGCCTGTTTTCCTTTATTTTCACTCTTCAGACAATAGACATAGAAGGATTATCCTATAGATTCCCAAAAAAACTACCAAAGAAAGTTATTGCAGGATTTTCAATCTTTATAGGAAATACTATCTTACTTATGTGGATGGGCCGTATTATTCCATCCCTTATTAGTAATGCTGTACCTGTAGGATTAGAGTCATATTCAACCTTAGTTATTCAGGCCTTAGACGTAGGCATAATTGTTCCCATTGCAATACTTTCAGCAGTCTTATTGTTAAGAAACAGGCCGTGGGGATATTTGCTTGCTTCTGTTTTTCTTATAAAAAGTGTTACCTTGTCAGCGGCTGTTTCAGCCATGGCACTGGCACAGATCAAAGCTGGAATAGAAATTAGTAAAGGTGAAGCAATAATATTTCCAACAATATTTATAGTATCATCTGTCTTAAGCATAACATTATTAGCAAGCGTTTATGAGAAAGAAATATAGCTAGGAGGTAGATTATGAAGACGTTAATCGTTTTTAGTTCAAAATATGGAACAACCAAAAGTTGTGGAGAACTTGTAAAAAAGGGTTTAAAAAATGAAGCAGATATTGTAAATCTAAAAGACAATTATTCAATTAGCCTAAATGAGTACGACCTTGTTATAATAGGAGGTTCTGTTTATGCTGGAAGAATACAGAAGAAAGTAGTTAAGTTTATGGAAAATAATAAAGAAGAGTTAGGGAATAAAAAAATAGGACTATTTGTGTGCTGCAAAGAGGAAGGAGAAAAAGCTTTAGAATATATAAAGGCCAACTATCCAGAGTGGATTATTAATAAAGCTTTAGTGAAAGAACATTTTGGTCATGAGGTTAATCTAGAGAAGATGGGGCTTTTAGATAAGATCATTTTAAAGGTTGTTGCGAAGGCTACTAAAAGTTATTCAGATATAAAAACAGACAACATTGAAGGATTTATCAATACTATAAATAGATTGGATGGTACAGTTGAATAAGAAGGAAATGCAGAAGAAACGAATGATGAATTACTTTATAGAAGCAGCTAAGGAAATTATCGAAAGAGATGGAATCCAAAGCCTATCCGTAAGGAGGGTAGGAGCCTTAGCTGGATACTCATATGCTACAATATATAATTATTTCAAAGATCTAAATACTTTGCTTCACTATTGTATATTGGATTATCTAGATGACTGCTATAAGTACATAACAAAAAAACTGGAGAACTCGATTGATTGTGAGAATACTATTAATGATAGAGCAAGAATAGAGTTAATGATAATCTCTTATGTAGAATATTTTACAAAAAATCCAAATCAGTTTCAGTTAATATTTGTAGAGGACTTAGGAAAGCCATCTAAGGAAGTTCTAGAAGAACTTCGTAGGCCTTCTGTTGGAGTCCTGCTATATGATGAAATAGAAAAGTATGCTTATAAGAAAGAGACCAATCCGAAAGATGCCGAAATCCTAGGTGATTTGATTAGTTATTCCGTACATGGGAAATTACTTATGTATCTAAAGGGAAGAAAAAGCACCGATATAAATGGACTAATTGAGAGTGTTAGGTCAGAACTAGATTTTCTTTTTAGTAAGCTATAATAATTAACTTGCCTCTTAAGCTAGATTGTTTATAGAAAGTTTGAAAACATGCAGATGGTTTTAAAACTTCTACAAATAGTCGGCGTTAGATAAGGGGTTTTTATTTTTGCAATAAAATGTGATTTATTTTTTTGCAGAGAATAATTTATATTGTACAAAAGAATTTTTCTAATATAAAATTTAGATAATTATTTTAGCGAAAAATAGGTATAAGTATAATAAAACAATGGATGTGAGAAAAATGTTAAATAGATGTATATTAATATTTACAGAATTTGAAAACACTGAGAAGATAAAAGAGCTAAGGGAAAAATATGACCCAGTAGTGGATAAGGTTGCGCCACATATAACCTTAGTTTTTCCATTTGAAAGCGATATCAAAGCAGATAAGATAAGAGAACATATTGAGAAAAACATTAAAGGTATAGACCACTTTGAAATAAAGCTTCAAGGAATAACTGGTGAAAGCGATAATTATTTGTTTCTAAATGTAATAAAGGGGAAAGACGAATTATCAGAGCTTCACAATAGACTTTATACAGATATATTAGAAGAATTTAAACCAGATTTTCTAAAAAGCGTAAAATTTAAGCCCCACTTAACAGTTGGAAAGATCGATAGTGATGAAGGGTTTGCAAGGGCTCTAAAGGATACTGAGAACTTTACCGAAGTCTTTAAGACTGTGGTGAAGAAGATCACTGTAGAGATAATTGGAGAAAATAATGAATCAATCATTGAGTCTGAGATAGAGCTAAACTAAAATCTATATAACCAGATTTTGTAGGCAAAACTTATTATTTAATAAATAATTACAATTATAAGTAGTTTATTTTTCTTTTATAAGTTGGTACAATTATTAAGTAAGGGATAAAAATCTACATAATCATACATTATCTCCGATTGTTCGTTAATAATCCAGGATAATAATCAAATTACAGTAAAAAGGAGTAGTCTATGAAAAAAAATAACAAGGTACATATTTACTATTTATTGCTTGGTATCGGGATTGGTTTAGCCTTAGGGGGAATTATAATTTTTGCAAGTCCAAATGTGAAGTATGTGGAATATACTGAAGAAGAAATAAAACAAAAAGCCCGTGGACTTGGCATGTATGAATTAGATGAAATATTTGAAATGAATGATAAGTTTAATGAGCAAGTAGAAAAAAATATAGAAAAGCAAAATATAAATCTCCAAAATGATGATACAAAGGTAGAAGATTCTACAGAAAATGTAGCAAAAAATGAGCTTGAAAAAGATAAGATAGTAGAAAAGACAGCTTCAGAGGATTTTAAGGCTGAAGAATATACAAAATTTGTAATTAAAGAAGGCGAATCCAGCGAAAAAGTAATAAATAATCTATTTGAGGAAAAAATAATAGAAGATAAGGAACAATTTAGAAAATTAATATATGGTAGAAAGGTAGATAGAAAGCTTCGTTATGGCATATTTATGATTCCAAAGGGAGCTGATAATGATACTATTATAGATATATTAATAAGATAATCAGATATAATCTTTATAAATTTCAGTTTTATAGAGGAGGGGTTACATGGAAAGGACACTAGTACTAATAAAGCCCGACGCAGTAGAACGAAATATTATAGGAAAAATAATCGGCATATATGAAGAAAGTGGACTATATATTGAAAATCTTAAAATGATATCTCCAACAAGAAGAATTTTGGAAGAACATTATGAGGAGCATAGAGAAAAATCTTTTTTTGAAGAATTGATAGCTTCTTTAAAGGATAAGAACGCAGTGGCACTAATTATAAAAGGTGATGAAGCTATTTCAAGGGTGAGAAAAATAAATGGAGCTACAGACCCTGTAAAGGCTGAAGAAGGAACAATTAGAAAAACATATGCAAGTAGTATAAGATACAATACTGTACACGGCTCATCGGATCCTGAGGCCGCTGAAAGAGAAATAAGAATATGGTTTGAAAGCTAATCCAAAGATTAAACCCCCGTTTGACCTAAAAATATGGTCAGGTGGGGGTATTTTTATGGCTTTGAGCTACTGTTCTGTCAAATCATTTATTGAAACTTTATAATGTTCATTAGTCCCATCAAGGGTCTTTACAAAGGCCTGTCCGTTAATTGGATTAACACTATTTATCCAAATTGACCTTCCGTTATAGGTAACGGTGATTTTATCTTCTGAGCTTAAGATTTGTCTTACTCTATTTATATCCATATAAAACAACTCCTTTAAATATTTGCTTTTATTTTGTCCAAGTGTAGGAGTTTATAAACAGCGATATTTTATGAAATTACATAAAAAATATAATTAATTAGATAAAGGTTTTGCGTCAAAATAATTAGAAAATACAAAATATTAAAAAAGTTTAAATATTAAAAAAATTTAAACTTTATAATTTTTGTTGAAATTATTAACTTATTGTAATATAATTTAACTATCCGAAAAAAGGAATTGTCAAACAATTCAAAATATACTTTAAAATCTGTTAACAAAATAACAATGTATAAATATTTTAAAAAGAAAAATAATATCTATGTATTTAAAATTAGCACAAATGTTTTGTTTAACTCTATTTAAGGAGGTGATGAATTAAGATTAAAGGGTTTAAAACTAAGAACAGAGGAGGAAAACAATGGCAAACTTAAATCAAAATAATGAAAGAGAGCAATGGGGCTCCAAGATAGGCTTTATATTGGCTGCTTCAGGTTCAGCCGTAGGTCTTGGGAACCTTTGGAAATTCCCATATATGGCAGGGAAAAATGGTGGTGGAGCATTTGTACTTGTATATTTTATAATTTTATTCCTTGTTGGTTTTACGTTGATGTTAGCTGAAATATCATTAGGTAGACATACTCAATTAAACGCAATTGGTGCATACAGAAAGATAAGTAAAAAATGGTCATGGGTTGGTGCTCTAGGAGTATTAGCAGGATTTATTATTCTTTCATTCTACAGTGTAGTTGGTGGGTGGGTAATAAATTATATAATTAAATCATTTACCGGTGTTATAAATGTAGCTGATGCTGAAGCTTTAGGTGGAATGTTTGGTAGTTTGGTTGGTGGAACAGTTGAACCAATAATTTATCACGGTATATTTATGCTTATGACTATGGTTATAGTTCTTGGTGGTATCGGCGGAGGTATCGAGAAGTCAAGTAAAATCTTAATGCCAGGTTTATTTATAATGATAATTATAGTTGCATTTCGTGCTATGACATTACCAGGAGCAATGGAAGGTATCAAATATCTTTTAGTTCCTGACTTTAATGTAATTATCAAGAACCCTGGTATAATACTTGATGCATTAGGACAGGTATTCTTCTCTCTAAGCTTAGGTATGGGATGTATGATTACCTATGGTAGTTACTTAAGTAAGGATACTAATATTCCTGAAAGTTCAACAATAATTCCTTTGATTGATACAGGTGTAGCACTTCTTGCAGGACTTATAGTTATGCCAGCAGTATTTGCATTTGGATTTGAACCATCAGCTGGACCAGGACTTTTATTCATAACTTTACCGGCAGTATTTGCTCAAATGCCACTTGGAACAGTATTTTCAATATTATTCTTCTTCTTAGTGTTATTTGCAGCATTATCATCATCAATTTCATTATTAGAAGTATGTGTTGCATACGTTGTTGATGAATGGAAAGTTAATCGTAAGGTAGCTGTATTTGGACTAGGATTTGCGATGTTTGTTATTGGAATAATTGCCTCATTATCTAATGGACCATTAAGTCATCTTAAATTTATTGGAGATAGAAACTTCTTTGACTCATTAGATTTCGTAGCTTCTAATATCCTATTACCTTTAGGTGGACTTCTACTTTGTATCGTTGTTGGATGGGTTTGGGGTACAGACAAAGCCATCAAGGAAGCTACAAACGATGGAAAGGTAAGCTTCTCACTAGCTCCATTCTGGTCGATCCTAGTTAAGTACATTGGACCAGTTGCGATAGCTATAGTGTTTATCCGTTCGTTAATATAATAGTCTAAATATAAAATTAGAACAAAAAGTCGGGCAGATTTGCTCGACTTTTTTTAGATAGAGTAAATTACATAATTCTATGGTGTTTTCTTCTTGCCTCTGTTAAAATTATAGAGATATTGGAATAATAGATATATAGTTGTAAAGTACAAAACAGTAGTTGTGCTTGAATTTCGATATAAATAAAGTGGAAGGAATGGCGCCGATAATATGATAAGAATTTCTCAATTACGATTAGGAATAGATGATAATACTGAAAAGTTAATAAAGAAAGCAAGTAAAGTACTTAATATAAAACCAAATAATATCAAAAAAATGAGTATATTTAAAGAATCTATTGATGCTAGAAAAAAGGGCCAAATAGAGTTTGTTTATACAGTAGATGTATCTGTAGATAATGAAAAGCGCGTTCTAAAAAAAGTCAGGAATAAGAATGTAACTATAACTCCTGATATGGAATACAAGTATCCTGAGTCTGGAAATGTAGAGTTAGGAAGTAGACCTGTAGTTATTGGAATGGGACCCGCAGGATTATTTTGTGGATTGATTCTCGCCCAAAGGGGATATAAGCCTCTGATTTTAGAGCGAGGAGAGGCTGTAGAAGACAGAAGTGAAACCGTAGAAAAGTTTTGGAAGTCGGGGAAATTAAATACCGAGTCAAATGTGCAATTTGGAGAAGGTGGAGCAGGAACATTTTCCGATGGGAAACTTACAACGAGAGTAAAGGACCCCAGATGTAGAAAGGTTCTGAGGGAATTAGTAAAATCAGGTGCTCCAGAAGATATAATGTATTCCTTTAAACCCCATGTAGGAACGGATATCTTGAAGTCAGTAGTAAAAAATCTAAGGGAAGAAATTATAAAGCTAGGCGGAGAGGTGCGCTTCAATTCAAAGGTAACTAGCTTAATAATTAAGGAGCAAAAAATATGTGCAGTAGAGATTAACAATGAAGAAGTAATTAATAGTGAAGCAGTTGTATTGGCAATAGGGCATAGTGCTAGGGATACCTTTGAAATGTTACACCAGAAAGGTGTAGAAATAGTGCAAAAACCCTTTGCAATAGGCGTTAGGATAGAGCATCCACAGCCAATTATAAATGAAGCCCAATACAAGCAATTTGCAAATCATGAAAGACTAGGTGCCGCTGACTATAGGCTTACATATCATGCTGCAAATGGAAGGTCAGTTTACACATTCTGTATGTGTCCGGGAGGAACCGTTGTTGCAGCTGCTTCAGAAGAAGGTAGAGTAGTAACCAATGGAATGAGTGAACATGCAAGGGATAAAGCCAATGCTAATAGCGCATTGTTAGTATCGGTTGTACCTGAGGACTTTGAAGGTGATCACCCCTTAGCAGGTATGCACTTCCAAAGAAAATGGGAAGAAAAGGCATACAATCTTGGTGGAGGAGGATATATAGCTCCTGCACAATTGGTTGGAGACTTCTTAGATGATAGAGAATCTAAGAGCCTCGGTGAAGTTAAACCATCCTATGAACCAGGAATTAAATTAACTAACATGGGAGAGTGCTTGCCAAGCTATGTTATTGAAGCAATGAAGGAAGCAATTGTAAACATGGATAGAAAACTAAAGGGTTTTGGAATGGACAGCGCGATTATTACTGGAGTGGAGACTAGAAGCTCATCACCTATAAGGATATTAAGAGAGAGTAAGAGTCTTGAAAGTGCAAATGTTAATGGACTTTATCCAGCAGGTGAGGGCGCAGGTTATGCAGGAGGGATAGTCTCAGCAGCAGTTGACGGAATAAAGATAGCTGAAAAATTAATATCAAAGCATAAATTAGTTTAAGTTGTGCCATTAGAAAGTGATAATTTTATCACTTTCTATTTTTTATCCCGGATTATTCATGAAAAGTTTGAAAGGATGCAAGTAATTTTCAATTTTTCTTGAATAATCCGGGTTTATTTTTTGATGGAGGTTACTTTAATTTTACTTTAAATCATTATATTTACACATACAAATGTATAAATATGAAAAAAATAGAGCTAACTTAGTCGTAGTCAAATTTACAGCGGTTAGGTAATTGAAAAGTAATACATAATAATTAATTTTTATGTATTATAACTACAAAAAAGTATTGAATCCCCACTCTATTTATGCTAAAATTTCAAATTAAATATTGGAATTTTTAAATGATACGCAAAATTGATATTAGACAGACTATTTCAAAAATAATGATAATTCTTAAAAAAAAGAGGGATTTTAAAATGTATCATAGAATATTCTTATATAAGGATAATATTCTATGTGGATAATGTAGAGTATTACGAGTGAAAATGTATTTTTCGATTTCTAAAATTATTGAATTTACTAGATTATAGTATTTAGAAATCGACTAATAAATATAAATTAAAAGGAGGAGAACTATGGAACCTATGCAAAAAAGAGAAAATTGGGGATCTAAGCTAGGGTTTATCATGGCTGCAGCTGGTTCTGCTGTTGGTCTAGGTAACATCTGGAAATTTCCTTACACTGCCGGTAATAACGGAGGTGGCGCATTTGTACTTATTTATTTAACTTTTGTTATACTTATTGGTTTTAGTGTTATGCTTACAGAATTTGCAGTAGGTAGAAGAAAACAACTGGCGGCTGTTGGTGCTTATAAATCTGTTGACAGACGTTGGACATTTGCAGGTGTATTAGGTGTACTTAGTGGATTTTTAATCATGGGATTCTATCCTGTAGTTGGAGGATGGGCTCTTGCTTATGTATTTAAGGTAATGGGTGGTTTATTAAATAACGCTGATACTATTGGAGATGTTTTTGGTGGATTTATTACTAATCCTATAGTGCCTCTTGGATGGGTAGCTGTATACCTAGCATTAAATGTTGTTATTGTTGCTAAAGGTATTTCTTCTGGTATTGAAAAAGCTGGTAAGATATTAATGCCATTATTATTTGGTATTCTTATACTTATTGCTGTAAGGGGATTAACATTACCTAATGCTATGGAAGGTATGAAATTCTTATTTAAGCCAGATTTTAGTAAGGTAAATGGTCCTGTTGTACTTGCTGCTTTAGGTCAGGCATTTTTCTCATTATCACTTGGTATGGGTTGTATGATCACATACGGGTCTTATTTATCAAAAGAAGAGAACCTTATTGAAAATGCTGCACTAGTAACAACTATGGATACGGCTGTTGCTATATTAGCAGGTATTGCAATGTTTCCAGCAATGTTTTCATTTGGTATGGAGCCGACTGTAGGACCTGGGTTGGTATTCGTTGTTGTTCCTACATTATTTGCAAAAATGGGTGGAATGATGGGCGTTGTATTTGCACTATTATTCTTCATAGCACTTACTGTTGCTGCATTAACTTCTTCAGTATCATTACTTGAAGTTGTTGTTTCATACCTAATGGATGAGAAGAAATTCTCAAGGGTTAAAGCCGTTGTATCAGCTTCAATAGTTATGGGTATATTATGTATCTTTGCATCTGTTTCTCTTGGAGGTATTGGGCCAAAGCTATTTGGAAAGGGCGCATTTGATGTATTTGACCTATTGACTGATAAGATATTCTTGGCTATCGGAGGTATGTTATTGTGTATCTTCGCAGGTTGGAGACTTAAGAAGGACGAATTATTTGAAGAAATTACGAATAATGGAGCTATTAAATTTGGTATATTTGAGATGTGGTACGCTTTAGTTAAGTTTGTAATTCCTATAACAATAGCAATAGTTGCAATCAATGCTATTGCCACTGAATTTCAAGGTGGTAATGGGCCGCTTATGTTAACTGGTATAGGTATTATTGCTTTACTAGCTGTATTCTCTAAAAAATTATAATATTTAAATAAAACTATTCTATTATTAACAGTATGAGTAGCTGTTTCATAAAGGAATCTTGTGAGTACAGCACCAGGGTGTTTCAGAATGAATTTCAAATAACACAGAAATTCGTCATTCTGAGACACCCCTTTTATTTTGCAAACTTTTATGGAAAAAAGCTACAAAAAATTTAGGCTCTGTTTAAGAATAATGTTGATATTTAAGTTTTATAATGGAACCTTAATATTAAGGTTCCATTATGTAGTATTTTAAGAATAATGGGTAATAGCTTCTTAATCATATATCTCTTACTTATTTATTTTCCCATATGATACCCATAAAATATCCCTTTTTTATAAAAACACAATTAGGTAAATACTGTCCATAAATTTCTTTATATTTTTGTTCCGATAAATACTTATCCGATGCTAAATGTTCTAACCAATATTTTGATGTACTGTGTTTGAAAACTCTTATTGCTGTATCTGTATTGTATTTAAAGCAATTTGGGATAAAGTCTAATAATGCACCTATAACATATACATATCTTGCAGGTGTTTCAACTTCTGAAACATTATCAAGTATTACCATTTTTCCACTTGGTGCTAACAGTTGTTTTGCTCTATTTAATACGCTTGGAACATCTATAATATGATGAAAAGTGGTTCTACTTACAATAAAATCAAATTTTGTATTAAAGTCCATTGAATGTGCATCCATATGTATATAATTGATATTAGATTTTTGCCTTTTAAATTGTGCTAATTTCAGCATATTGTCTGAAATATCAATTCCTATGACTTTATTATAGTATTTAGACAGTTCAGTCGTTAGTATTCCTGAACCACATCCAATATCTAATGCCATACCCCTTTGAGATGACATATTAGAAATGAAAAAATCATTATTATTAAACAATTCACTTACAAAGTCATACTCTTCTGCCACTTTATCAAATTGTATATTTACTGAATTAGGTAAATTATTCAACGTTAACACCTCTTTCGCTTATTGCATATTTTCATATAAGTGTGTCTTTATGTTATTGTCCCAGTTTATTATGCAAATATTGTTTTCCTGATTTTAAAATCTTTTAGTTTTGTATCACAATGAGAAGTGTGTGACTGTACAATAAGATGTTTACTCTTGATAGTATCTTTCTCTGTATCAAAGAATTGAAGCCATTTAAACCAATACATATAATTTGAAAGATACTTAGTAGCGACACCATTAAATCTGTCCATCCACTTCTTGAGTTTACTATGATATGAGTTGATGTGTTGTATATGATATACACCTTCTTTATGTCTTCCACGCTTAATCTGTTTTAGTTCAACGCCTGAATTTTGTGCAAACTTAATATAACTCTTATGTGAGTCAGTACAGAAAATAGAATCTCCATCAATCCTATCCTTAAAGAACCTTTCTATATCTGTATGCTTCATCCTGCCTTTACATATGAGTTCCGTCATTATATTCCCAACTCTATCCATAGCACATAATACACAAACTTGTTCATTTGATATGCCTCTTTTTCTCTTCTGACCTTTACTACTTTTGCTACCCTTTGCCCCTCTCTTGCGTGATTTTCTTGGCATGGTAAAAATTTTGCTTTTTTTATGATTTCCTTTAAAGGACTCTCTGAAAAATGTTTCATCAACTTCTACAACTCCACCTACGCTTCCCATACCCATAAAAGCTCTAATTGCATCTATGATTTTATGCCTCCAAAAGAATGATGTAGGCACACTAATACCAACTATTTCTGCACATTTCCTAATAGAGTAGCCATTTATCATACATTTTGAATATAATATCCATTTCCTTGTGTCTTTTTTACTATTGTATCTTGGTGAGTGCGTAAAATCATTAAAAGTTTTTCTACAAGACTTGCAGATATATCTTTGTTTACCATTAAACTTGCCATTTCTTGATACTTCATCATGGTCACAGTGAGGACATACTTTTCCCCTTGAAAATCTATTTTCCTTAACCTCATCTGTAACTTCAGTAACGAATGAGCCTAATACAATTACTTCTTCAAGATAATTTAATACTTCTTCTTGACCTGTTGCTCCTAAAGTCTTTAGGTCTTTTATTACTGATTCTACACTAGGCATACCAAGACCTCCGTTATCTTTTGTACAGTCTTATTATACCTAATTACTCAGAAAATATCCATTTTCAACATTATTCTTAAACAGAGCCAAAATTTAAAAGAAGTACATGCAGATGTGTTGACATGGGAAAAATAATATATTATAATAAAAATACCTACCGGGGGTATACGGGTGATTGAAAGTTATAAATTTGGATAATATATAAATATAGGAGGGATTAATTTATGAATATAAAAGTGACTAAGGAAGCTAAAGATATGATTAAGAAAACCTTAGAAGATAAAGACATAATGGAACCTGTTGTAAGGATATATGTGGCAGGCTTTGGATGAGGTGGACCTAACTTTAGTATTGCTCTGGATGAGCAAAAAGACAATGATTATGCTGTTAAAGATGAAGGAATAAACTACGTTGTTGAAGATGAAATAATAAAGAAATATGGTGGATTTGAAGTTGATTACTCAACAGGTTGGTTAAGTAAAGGATTTAAGGTTCGTGCAAGCTATGGGGGTTCAAGCTGTTAAATAAAGCTGACTAAAACAAAGAATGCAGAACTAGACCTAGCCAAAATGTTGAAATGAATTAGGAGGGAATAGAGATGGCAAAAGCAAAGTCACATATGAAGTGGTCATGGATTTTTATGATACTATTCATACTACTTTCTATAATAGATATTAGATTTGGGGTTTTAGGTTTTATATGTATGACAGTACCAATGTATCATGC
Organism: Wukongibacter baidiensis; assembly: GCF_050888315.1. Taxonomy (NCBI): domain Bacteria; kingdom Bacillati; phylum Bacillota; class Clostridia; order Peptostreptococcales; family Caminicellaceae; genus Wukongibacter; species Wukongibacter baidiensis. The sequence continues at coordinate 2,426,245 of NZ_CP138202.1, read as the reverse complement.
GATCAGGGGGAGAGGAAAGATTCATTGTTCACATTATTGCCCAAGGGGTTCTTTACTTGGCAATTTTTTAAAAAACGTAAGTCTACAAAACAATTTGCCAAAGAAATTTAAAGGAAAAACCATTAAAAATGGATTACTAATATTAATGATGACAATGTTTACAATTTCCTTAATCCATGCAGGTCCTAGCCTTACAAGAATAGCCTTTGCAGTTTTCAGACTAATGACTGCTTCATTAGCCTTAGGTATTGTAATGGGAGTAATATTCAAACCTAGAACTTGGTGTCAAGTGTGCCCTATGGGATACGCAACTGGGCTTATTAAGAATGCAAAGGACAAAAAAGATAAAGAGAAAAAAGAAAAAAACGATGCAAAGGATATAGTTAGAGAAGGGGCAGCGTAAAAAAATAAGATTTTTGTAAGCATAATAGATTTCAATATTAATTATTTGTAATTGGAGGGAATATAGATGAGTAAAAAAGTTACTATATTTACTAGTGATACATGTGGGTATTGCCATTTAGCAAAGGATTACTTAGAAGAACTTGGAGTAGCATTTGAAGAAAGAAATGTATCTAGAGATGCAAGTGCTAGAAAAGAATTAATGTCTAAAGGTTTTATGGGAGTACCGATTATTAATGTAGATGATGAAGTAATTCAGGGATTTGATAAAAACAGATTGGATGAGTTACTAAAATAAAAGAATATAGTATTAAAAATAATGGGCTGTCTCATAAAAACATCTTATGAGTTCAGCTCATTATTTTTCCTTTCCGTACAATATATACTGCTTGCCCTTATCTCTGGATAAAGAAAAACCATAGTATCCCTTATCTAGCAATTCTATTTGTTTCTCAATGTCATTACTCAAAACTTTAATGCTATTTTCCTTATCTATAAGAATAGGAGTATGAAGGTTCTGATACAATATATACCTCCATGTACCATTATAGATCTTTTTTAGCTTTACAACGATTATAGAAAAATCAAATATATTTTTGAGGCTAGAAAAATTGTAGGGGTAAATAGTGAGCATTACATGTTTCCAGGTTTCAGATATATTCATCATGCTAAGTGCCAGTTTAGTCATTTTCTTTTGAAGATCGTTTCCTACATAATCTGGATGAATACTAGTTAACTCTAAATGGAATAGTCTATTGAGATCAGCTTCAGACAAGCTGATATATCTTCCGAGGTTATCATCCTCTTGATATGGAAATAGGATTGATCTGACTCCGATAAGCTCTTTGTTCACAAAGCTACCTAACACAATACCTTCATTACCTAGCATTCGCATCCAATCCTCCTTGGAGGACGGAAGACAGAAGTTTTTATCTATTAAATTACCTATAACAAACCTTTCAAACTCAACTATATTATTAAGATGACCTAAATTTAGCTGGGTGATGTTACATGTATAGTAATTGCTGTCCTTATTATTTTGTACCTGTATACTTTTAAGTATTTTATCCATACGTCTTCCCCTTTTTGTTAGAACCTATCTTTGTTATTGCTAAAAATATTAGCAGACCTGCCACCATTATTACTCCAACAATTCCTACTCCACTTGTACCAAAGGGTGCAACAAGAGCAAAAATCATAGGCCCCAACATTTGTCCGATCTTCTTAACATTGCTAAAGTATCCTAGTGCTTTACCTTCACCTATTCTTTTAGTAACATTTAAATCTAATAGGTAATTTGTATGGGAAATTGGGCCAAAGCTATCGGCGATACCCAGTAGAACGGCAGTTATATAAATACCATAGAGGTTTCCAAATACAACAAATGTAAATAAAGCCCCAGCAAAAATTATACTAGAAAGAGCAATAGTCTTTTTATGATCAAAGTGCTTGGTGAAGTAGTTGCTGAGTATTGGGCCTAAATAAATAACACATAGACAATTTAGTAAGAAGGCTCTACTAACATTTGAAATAGAGAGTCCTGCACTTTGCATATACAAAGGAGTATAATAATTTAAAAATATATTACATATAGCCGTTGGGATAACTATAAAAAGGAATAAAGATACAATTCCTTTATTAGTTAAAAATCCAACTAAACTAACCGTTTTGTTTTTAGCAACACTTCTTATTAATCGATTATTATATGTTATCGAAACTATTCCGCCTAAAACAACGATTCCAACCGTTACAAAGAAAACGTTACTGTAACCTATTCGATCAACTAACATAGCTCCAATTACTACTCCGCAGTTTATACCGGAATTTATACCAGAATTTAGAGAAGCAAAGCCTTCGCTTTTATTTGAAGGTTCACTGATTACAAATCCTCGCATAGCCATAAATGAGAATCCATATCCTACACCTACAATTCCTCTAGCCAAAATAAATAGAACAGCACCTTTAGAAATACCCGATAGAAATGTACCAAAAGCCAATAGTATTATTCCAAATAAAAATACAGGTTTCCAACCTTTGTTTTCAATCGTATATCCAGCTAAAACTGTTGCTATACCACAACAAAGAAAGTTGAATGAAATAGGTAACCCTAAAACCATGTCCTTAGATAACCCTATAATCGGCGTATATAGATCTTTCATAACAACGGGTATGAAAGATGTTGACATGAAAATAGCGGTAAAAACTATAAATGCTAAAGGACGGATAGCTCTAGTGTTTACCCTGCAGTCGTGATTGTTATCCAAATCTATTTTCTTGTTTAAAATCATTAGTAGGAAAAGACTGAGTTCAACTGTAAAAAAGAACGAAGTAATAATCATTGTTATCATATCAAGTATTATATTTTTCATTTTACTGTTAATATTGGTTTTGTGAATAACAGTACTAAGGCTTACGCTATTGCCCTTATAGTCGCTTTTAAGAGGTAAAGAATAAGTCCAGTGACTTAAGGAATTATGCTCTGAATATTCCTTTGAATAACTATACAACCTTTTATTATCTGAACTAAGGTAGATACCATCAATATCGACAGTATTCTCAAGGATCTTTTCAAGATAGTCTTCTAGATTATGCAACTTATCGTAGCTTACTCCCTTAGAAATAACACTTTCTAAATCTTTTTTCACTATGGTAGTTATAAAGTTAGCATTTTCATTTGCTAGCTGAGAGTAAGCGTCTTTAAATATAACATAGTTGATAAGTCCATAGAATATTTGAATACAACCTAAAAGAATTATCAGAGATGTCAAAAGAACTTTTTTATTTATTTTACCATTCTCTATAACGAATATTTTTCTATTAAATACAACTAATATAGCTGCAGCTAAAATAACAAGATAAATAAGATAATTGATTAGTCTACTTGAGTACTCACTATATTTAGACTCGACTATTTTTTTGTCAAATACAATATCCATACTGGCAATAAAAACATTTTCACTGTCTCTTATAGGTAAAAAGATATGATATTTTTCGTTGTGTAATGAGGAGATATATTGCTGTGTTGATGTATTGAAATCAATTTCTTCAAAGAGAGTGCTATCAAGAGTTTTATCTGAAATCTGACCACTATAATCATAAATAATTTCTCCGTTAGACAAGATTATGCGAATATTTTCGATGTCTAAAGATTGATCTTCATTACGCTTTAACAATTCTGTCATTCCATAGAAGTTGTCTAACGGTTTTCCATACTTTAGAGAATACTGAATTTTATCAACGGTCTGATTACCCAAAACTGCATAATTAGATATAAGTAATTCAGTATAATTTTTTTCGAAGGCAAGGATATTAAGCTCGCCTGTAAAACCCAATACGACTATGAGCAGTATAATAGCAGATAGTATAAATATTATATTAGTCTTTCTAAGCATGATCTTATTCCTCCAGATTGTTAACGCCGATTGAGTTGAATATCTTATCTGCACTTAAGAGTATTTCAAAGGGGACTTTATATTCAATCATATCTGCGACCTCCATATTGATCACAATATTAGGAGTATCTCCGTAAATTTGAGGCAATTCCCTAGGCAGTGTTCCATTTAAGACCTTTGAGATATTAGTGGCACCAAATATACCTATACCGTTGTAATCACTCCTATACAAGCTCACTAATGCACCATTTTCCACTTCTATAGATCCTGATTGAGAAAATACGGGTATGTTATTGTCGTAAAATGGCTCTAGAAGCTGTGGTACTTTCTCTACCTCTCTAAAGGCAGCAGCAGTAAAATATACTGAATCTACTTTACTCGATAACTTTTTGTTCGCATCTATAACTTTTCCATAATAATCTTCTAAATCCTCTTGGGATTTTGGTTCATCTACGAAATAACTGATAACTTCAAAGTCTTTTTCACTAGCTATTTCTTGTACATCGTCAACGGCTGCAAATGTTCTACCTGCTAAAGAGTCTTCGTAAACCATACCTAACTTTTTAAAATCGAAAATATCATGAAAAACCTTAATCTGCCTTATGTATCTCTCTGTATCCATATGAGCCCAAAGATGGTTCTTACCAGAATCATTTTCAGATTTTATTATTCCAGATTTAACGGCATTACTTGATGAAAATACCATTGTAGGAACACTATGCTCGCCGTCTGCTATAGCTTTTCCAGCATTTGTACCCATGACTATCATAAGGTCTATATCATTTCTCGTTTTAAGCCTATTATTGATCTGTTGATCCGTACCATCTTCACTAAGCCCTAAAGAATAGTATCCATCATCAACAAATTCGATGTAGGGGCTTAAGTCTTGGGAGCTCAGCCACTTCCACATTACTAAGCTATTACTTTGTCCACTTTCATAGGGAATATCTTTGACTCCTTCAATCCAACCCAAGTCCTCAAGCCCTATAATTATGCCGTATAATGTACCAGCGAAGTTTACATAGGGTTCACTTTCACAATACCCTATTCTCCATTTTTTACCTTCATTTAAGGATGGGGTCATGAGATCATTTTGAATATCTATACTCTGAAAGGCAAAGCTTGTACCCAATGAGATAATAAGAGAAATTACAATTGATATGATTATTCCGACGTTTTTTTTCATTTAACCACCTATTTCTATTATTTATCCGGGATTTGTATATGTATTCGAAACCTAGAAAAAAATACCCCTGATAATTTATAAATAGTCTTATCAAGGGCTATTGGTGTAAGTCTTACTGATAATTAGATCTGACACTATAGATTTATGTCATTGATAATCACTAAGATCTGATGTTACCTTCACAGATCTAACCTTACCATTAAGAATACTAAGTGATAGGTTATAATTACTGAATATAAGATCATAGCTATCTACTTCTTCTTCGCTAACCGAGTTATCAGGATCACCGAGGATTTCTTTTACTTTATCTTCATTCTTACCAACGAAGCCCTGAGGATAGGGAGAATCATTTTTGAAATATCCTTTGTATACAATTGTTTCATTTGTATCATATAAGGTTCCTATACCGCTAAATTCATTTTCTAAGAAATTTCCATCGTACTTTATTGTATTGCTTTCATTTTCATAATATAAAATCCCATCGCCGGAAAACAGATTGTTTTTAAACTGACCTTCATATATTTTTAAGCCTTCAGAATCCTCAGAATACAAAATACCACTTCCGTTGTATCTATCGTCCTTAAATTCACCTTCATATTTTACAGTGCCATTTTTATAATACTCTGTGCCAGGACCATTTAAGTTATTATTACTAAAGGTGCCAGAGAATAGTAGACTACCATCCTCGTTAAAGAACTCACCTTCTCCATGGTATAGCCCATCCTTAAAGAGGCCGCTATAAAGAAGTATAGCATCTATTGAGTACAGTTTTCCATCTCCATTGTATATACCGTTTACAAAATTCCCATCGTACTTTACGTTTCCATTTGAATAGAATACCTTAGCTGAACCATTTAATAGACCATTTGAGAAATTGCCAAGGGATTCAACACTTCCATCAGAAAAGAACTTTTTACCTAAACCATCGAACTCGCCATTTGAAAAGCCTCCCTGATAAACTACCTTGCTATATTCATCGTATAGAATACCTTCTCCGCTATATATGCCATTAGAAAAATCACCCTGATACTTCAAAATTTCATCTGTATAAAATTCTTTTCCTGTACCATTATATTCACCATTAGAAAAATCACCTTTGTATAAAGGGGCTCCATCTTCATGGTAAAAGGTACCAGAACCGTCGAATTCGCTATTTTTAAAGGTGCCTTTATACTTCAAAGTACCATTAGGGTAATATAACTGACCTTCACCAGTATACAGTGAACTTTCAATGCTTCCAGCATATATTAGATTCTTATCCTTTTTATTGTCATATATTTTTACATTACCGCTATAATCAATGTCTTCAGTTTCGTAAAAGACTTGATACTTGACAAAATAGGAATTATAGAATTTATACCCAAAGATTACTGCAGCAATTAGCAACAAAGAAAATATCAAAAGAAGCTTTTTAGATAAATAATAATTGTTACCAATTCTAATATAGTCTTTAAGAGAGGTCTCTCTTTTTCTTGTTAAGGCAACAACCTTAAGAGCCAAATTTCTGCTTAGGACATAAGGGGCTCTAGTAATTCTTCGAATAACTACATATACTTTTCGACTAACGGGCCTAAAAATCATATTAAAAATTATTTGTAATTGAACAAATAGCTTATTAATCATAGTTAACTGTCTCCAATTCAAAATAAATGCTATTTTTTCTTGATACTTCCATTTTTTTCGACAACATGATATAATGTACAACAATTATAAAATGTTCATTTTTTCCATATACAAAAATAATACAACAAAATATTAGCTTATTCAACAATTTAAACTCGTATTATTCATGAAAAGGTTGAAATGGTGCAAGTAATTTTGAAAATTTCATGAATAATTAGAGTCAAAGCAAATGCAAATGAAAGAAATTGTCAAAAATTTTAGAATTACCGCTAATTATAGTATAATATAAAAAATATTAGTTGTATTAGGAATTATTTAGAATAAAGTGAAAAATTTAATAGAAAAACACGTTTAAAGATTTTGTTTTAGGGAGAGTGTAGTATGAAAAAATACCTTGTTTTTCTTGCTATATTAATAGTAATGATATCAATTTCAATATACTTTTTGTGGGAGTATAATTATTTCTTAAATGAACCCTTATCTTTAAAGTCATATCCTATAGAAGAGATTGAAAATAAAAATATAGAAATCACCCCCCTTTCCAAAGATAGCGAAGACGGTACCTTTTACCATGCAAAATTAAATAAAACTAACATAAGCATGATAAATGTTTTCAATAAGACTATAAAAAAAGGAAAAGATCAGAGTAAAACCTTTTATATAGACACTTCACAGAACTATGTTGTTAAGGTGGATGATAAGGATGAGATTGTAACATTATTAAATTGGGATGAAGGTAAGGGATCAATTGTAGATGCAATACCTGATAACAAAGGGAATGTGTTTGTACAGTGGGTGAAATATGATCCGTATAACCTGAAGGTAGAATTGGAAGGAATAAGCATATTTTCTAATGCAGGACATTATATAACAGATATTTTCAGGAAAAATTATAGTGATTTAGAATACCCAGAGGGTACCTATGTAAATGGGTTGATAGAAAATCTTCAATATGAGAACAATAAAGTTTACTTTTTCTATCAAGCAAATGAGAAACTACATCTATACTCATATGACAAATCACTAAATAGAGAATTACAACTAGAAAGAAATGAAGAAGAGTTTGAATTCATTGACCTGATAGGAACGAGTCCGGGAAAGATATACTTTGCAACTAAGGATTCAAAATTTGGTTTAATAGATAAGAATAAAAAAGTTGTATATATAAAGGAGTATTTAAAAGAAAAGAAAGTCATAGGAAGTATTTTCTTTGATGAAGGAGAAAATGTCAACATCGAATTATTAAATGATGATGGTGCCCAGATAGAAAAATATAATGGCGTAGGTTTTACTTCTGTCGCGTCCACAGCGGCCGATGTAAAAGAAGTAATATCAAAAAATACTATTGAAAATGTAAGCAAAGATATCAAGTTTTCTGATGCATTAATCAGAAAAAAAATATTAGTGCTTTTGGGATATTTAGCAATAATAGGTCTAATACTTTATTTAATAAGATTCATATATACATATATATTACAAAGAAAGATATATATTGTTTTTAAACAACTGATTGTTCTGATACCAATAATTCTAATTGGGATGTTGGTATTTGTGCTCAATACGATCTTTATCGGATTTGAAGAATTTTCCGACGAAATAAAAGGCGGGAAATATTATCAATTCAATCACATAATCGATGAAAAACTTGAGCTTATTGAAAACAGAACTAATTCTCCTTACTATTTAGGAGATTTAATCGATTCACTAGATGTTTACGAAGATATTAATAAAGATGTTTATAATGAAATTTATAACTTAACTAAACTGACAGATGTTGAAGAACATGATGATATAAAAGGTATGTATATAGTCATTGATAAAGTAAAGAATGGAAACGTTTACAAAATATTTGACACTGAAAACAAGTTTAAACTATTTTATCCAAGGTTTGCAAGGGGAGACAATGAGTATTTTAGAGCTGCATCTAAAGGTGAAATAGTAAACGCCGTAGGAACAGGTGAAAGATACATTTTCACTATGAAGCCAATTTATAATAGTAAAAGAGAATTAGTAGGGATTTGCCAAGTTGGAATGAACTATGAGGGATATAGACGAGGGGTAGACATGAAAATGTTTACGACAAGTATCATTAGAATACTAACTATAACCTTAGCAGTTGTATTTGCAATAATATTGACAACTAGCATTATATTAAAACCACTACAAAAACTTACGAAGAATGTAAAAGAAGTGGCAGATGGAAATTTAGATATTCAGGTCAAGGTACACAGCAAGGATGAAATCGAAGACCTATCAGATACTTTTAATATTATGACTTCAAACATAAAAAAACATATTTCAAATATTCAGGTATTAAGCAAGTCATACTATAGGTTTGTACCTCAAGAAATTTTGCAGCTCCTTAATAAGGAATCCGTAGATGAGATTGAATTAGGAGAGCATAAAAGATTTAATATGTGTATTTTAAGCGCTGGTATTGAGGACTTCTACCAAATTTCAAAGAAAACAAGTACGGAAGACAGTTTTCAATTTATAAACGAGTACCTGGAAATAGTAGGACCTATAATAAGGAAGAATAAAGGCGTAATAGAAAAGTATCTGGACAAGGGTGTCATAGCTATTTTTCCTAAAAGCAGCAAACATGCTATTAAAGCAGCAAAGGAAATAATTAAAGAAGTTAATAAATACAACCTGTCAAAGAAAAGCAAGCTGCCTTTAGCAGATATACGAATAGCTATTCATAAAGGACCGGTACTTGTAGGGATAATAGGTGAAGAGAGACGACTACAAAGTAGTTTGGTATCGGACCATGCAAATTTAGTAGGAGTGATAAGAGATAAAGCTTCAGCATTATGGTCTAATATTATTGTCACAGAGGAAGTAATCAATGATATCAAAAAAGTTAATTTTAGTTATAGAAAATTAGGGAAAATAAGCATTGCTAATGGTCGAGATATTGTACAGCTTTATGACATCTATGATGCTGATAAAGAAGAGCAAAAGAAATTAAAAGAAGAGACAAAGAGTTTGTTTGAAAAATCAATTGAAGAGTATGCGATGGGCAAATTTTATGATGCTCGATCTGGATTTGTAAAGATATTAGAAAAGAATATCGAAGATAATGCTTCAAGAGTATACTTTTATCAAAGTGATGAATGTTATCGTAATGGAACAGATGAGAAATGGAATCAGAGTATAGAACTCTAAAGGGTTGATTGTATGTATCTATATAAACCTAAAAAGCGGTTAAAATTTAAAAATGAACTCGATGGGAAGAAAAATAAAAGAAAAAACAAAAATTATCTAAAGCAGCAAAATTTAAATCTACGAACTGTTACGCCAGATAATATAGATAAGCTTCAAAATAAAATTGGTAATAAACAGGCACTAATTTTTCTAAGGGAAATTGGAGATTTAGAATTAAGAGAAGATAATCTAGTAAATAAAATAAGCATAGGCGAAATCACAACAAATGATGATATACCGGATAATGAAGCCATGGAGACAAAAAAAGAAATACAGGATTTTAAAAAGCTATCATATAAAAATACTTTAGCAAGCTATGATGCAGTAAAGAGCGGTAGACTTACTGTTGATCATAATAACTCTTCAAAGCCAAACCTCAGATATTCGTCGATAAACAATAATTTAAAGGGCTTAATACAAATGTCAAATTTTTTAAAATCCTATGATCCAAGATTGGATAAGAAGAAGGAAGAGATAAAACTAGGAGATAAACTAATCGGCCAGGATGAGAAAAAGAAACGTAGTGAAGTAGAATCTATCATACATATGATAAGGATGCTGCCTAGCTACGATAATAATGAAGATGCAATAGAAGCCTTTATGAAGGCACAAAATTTTCTTATATCATCGGGGTGCAGCTTAAACGAGTTATTTAAGCATAATGGTAATATAAGAAAACAGAAGGAAATACTTCTAAAGGCTATAGACAGAAAATAAAGGGGATTATACCTATGGGATTCTTGGTAACGAATGGAGCTATGCTCCAATGCAGCTTTGGAGTGGCACCATCTTCATTGATGGTACTTCCTACGAATAAGGTTATGGCTACAACACCAGCTGCTACAATTATGGACAATAAACCAATGGTAAATATACTACCCTTTGGAATGTGCAACTCAATATCAAATCCTACGGTGGCTTCGGCTACTGCAGCAGCTTTAGGGGTTTTAACACCAATGCCATGTATACCAAATATTGCCGCACCATGGGCACCGGGATGTCCAACTGTTTTAATCGGAGGTAATCCAGCCTTAAATAATAGTTCAAAGCTAATGTGCATGTGGGGAGGCGTAATTCAAATAGTTCAACCAACTCAAATGCAAACTATGGTTCCATAGATTATTTTGATAGGAGGTAGACTATGCCTACATCTCAAAAAGAAGATAAGAAAAAGAATCAAGGACAAACTCAGAGTTCTAACACTCTGCAAAATAATGCGCAAACACAAACTAATAATAGTAGTATGCAAGGAAATCTAGGGAACCAAGCTATGATGGCAGCATTACAGCCAGGTATGTCCATTGCAGGTGCAGCTAAGACAAGTAAATATTTGAATGAAGAGGATATACTTAAAAGGCTGGTAGACTCTATAAATACGGCAAAAACAGCATGTAATGACAAGTTGAGGTCAAACGTAGGTGATATGGCAAAAAGAAATTTTGGCTATATGGGAGGCCTAATAGGTAAGCATAAATCAGATGCTGTGGGATACGATCTTAGAATTTTTCTTAAGGAAAAGGCAAGGGATTGGGCTAGAGAACATGTAAATGATAAGAAAGACAATTACATAACGGAGAAGAATAACGAAATAGATCAAAGCAGCAATTTTGCTTCCGATGAGGAAAGAAACCAAGCAAAGGAAAACATAAGTGACGATCTCGATAGGAAAAGTATTCTATTAAAAACTACCCTATATAAGGATATGAAGCAAAGCGTAGTAGATAGGCTTGAAAAGGAGAGCAACGACATTTGTGACTCTATGACAGGGCAGTATGAAAATGAATTTGATGGAAAGATAAGAAAGGAACTTGTAAATCTATATAAAGAAACCTTTACAAAGGCATATTCTAAACGTAAAAAAGGTATGCCGGAAGCTTGGTCTGCAAATATAGCATTAACAAAGGCAAGGGAAACAACCCTAAATAAATCTAAATCTATTGGTATAAAGGTCTTTAATTCCATGAATAAAGCCATAATTGAGGAAGCCCAGAAGAAGATAGAGTCACGAAGAGAAACTGTAATTAATATGCTGGGTGGAAAAATAGAAGACAATAGGGCTAATTTTGATGGTGTACAGAAGGATGATTATAAAGCAGTCAACGAATATATATTTGAACAGGATGAAGACAAAGCAAAACAAGAAGGAACTACGGCTTTAAATGATATGACCGGTAAAATAAAGAATAGCATCGAGACAAATGAAATAGTAGCTCCAAATGTAAATAAAGGTTTATTAGTATTTACAAAACCCATAGTAGCCTTAGTCCCACATGCTGGAGACAGTGTATCAGCCTCTGGGATTATAAGAATACCTATTGCGGATTCTGGAGCATACGTTTCGTTGAAGCTCTCTGGAGAAGCAGAAAAAGACGATGATGATTATGTAACCGCTAAGTTTAGAGTTGCCGTTGGTGCTGGGGGTACTGCTGGTATCGCAAAGCTTCACGGAGAACTAGGTGGTTTTATGGAGATAAAAGGGAAGTCATCGGAAGACTTAGCTATGCTTCTATCATATATGATGTATAGACAAGCTAGGGAATCAAAGATTTTCCCTCATCAGGTTACCAATGCAATCTGGGGAATGGGAGGAAAATCAGGAGAAGGAAAGCATAATGAAGCAGAGGCATATGGTGCTACCATGGAGACCAAACTATTTGGAGATGGTGCAGGGGCAGGAGCCGGTGCTGGAGCGAATTCTGCTACCATAGGAGTGGATGCTTCTCTAGGCGTGGAGCTTGGAGATATGTCTAAGGGTCTCGGAGGAGAAATGACCTTTACAGGAATGGTGGGTAGAGAATACTCTAAAACAAGTTTTGAAGATGGAAAGGGTAAAGGACGGCTTGGAAAAATAGAAGCATATAAGTTTGGAGGACAAAAATCCAAAGGGGACGTAGTAGAAAAATTAAGCTTTGAAGGAGCAATTGGTGGAGGCCTTATCGAAGGTGGAATTGAAGCAGAAGTCAACTTTAGAGGAACAAAGTTTGAATCTGTAGCCTTCAAGCTATCGGGCTCGCTTAAAAACACTGGAGGAATTTTTGGAAACAGTGGTGGTGAAAAGGCCGTTAAGGTAATACATGATGTGATACTTCATTTGAAAAACCTAGAGCAGAATATTAAAAAAGTAGTTCAAGCATATCAAGAAAAGAAGCTGAGAAAAATAAAAGCAACATCCGATGATGCTGGTAAAGTTGGTGGAGAGATTGCTCTATTTTCTACTGATCTTGGATCACAAATAAAGGAAATAGCCGATAGTAAGGATGCCTTAGGTCAGCAGATAGCCATAGCAGATGCTACCAATGCATTGGAGCTAGCTATAGAGTATGAGTGGGAGCCGGGATCATTAGGTAAGCTTACTGTGGCCTTGAACTCAAAGAAATCACTTGAGCTTGATGCTGAGATCGTCGGAATTGAACTAGAACGTTCTAGAAGACTTGCAAGCTGGACTACAGGTGATGATATGCAAAATCTAAGAGATATGGCAAAGGCCAAAGGTGCTAAAGATAAGCTAAAAGCTTTAGGAGGAGGCGCATCAATATTATGATTTTGACTTGGACCGATGAATTTTCTAAAAGACTAGAATCCACAATTTTAAAGATAAAGGTAAAAAATGAAGAAATACGACTTACTATTTCGGTAGATTACGATACTTATAATTACGTATATGAAAATGAAATGTTCAATTTATATAGAGAAGTTATAGGGAAAAATTTTAAGGATAACTTTGATAAGGAGAAGGTACTTGAAATTGAACTAAAGCTAGATCCAAAGCTAGTAAGTATTTTAGATGATGCCGTAGATTTAAATGAAGAAGCAATAAAGAAATACTTGTTAGAGAAATCCGAGGAAAAGCCCGACAATCTATTTATAAATACTAGTAGTTGGTACGTTTTGAATGTAAAACAAGAGGAAGAACTACCTGAGCATCTAAAGGCCATGGGAAGCGTTAAGGTGGGCTTTGATACTAAATGGAATGAGGAATTGTAAATAGAGAGGTAATAGGATGAATAAAGAAATGTATTACTTAAGCTCAAAGGAGTATATTATAGACCTATTGAAGCTATTGGATTTAAAAATTCATAGACTGATATTAGCCGAAGATATCGAAGCAAAGGGTCTGAATCCCTTTAAAGGGCTGGCTATTACAGAAAGCGAAGTAGTCAAAATTCTTGATAGAAATAATAGTGAAAAAACAGATACCTCTCAAATTGATGATGAAATAAAGAAAGCTAAGGAGATTATTGAAAAGAAGCTTACAGAAACCAATGAAAATAATATCCTGCTAAGCTTTGATAAGATCTGTAGCATATTTAATCTTAACCCTATAGAAATCAATCTTCTTTTAATAGGTATCTCAGTAGAGATTGACCCAAAATACGAAAAAATATATGGGTATATACAGGATAATATAAGCAAAAAGAGACCTTCTATAGACCTGGCATTAAGACTCCTTAACTTATCTAATATAGAAAAAATAGATTTTAGAAATAGAACCACTAAAAATAGCTTTTTTAAGATGTTTATCTTAGAAGATGAAGTCTTTGACAGCAATGAAACCTTTCTGTCTAGTGAGCTTATAATCCATGATAAGATAATAGACTATCTACTAGAAAACGATAGGGTAGACCCGAATTTAGAAGACCTTCTTAATATATATGACCATAGGAGTCATATCCTAGATTCCCTATCACATGAAGCTATCATAGAGAATGTAGGAAGTAGCATCAGAAATTTTTTAGAGGATGAAAGAAACTACAATCATAACTTGTTCATATACATACATGGTAATAATGGAGTTGGAAAGAAGCATATAGTAAAAAGCTATTTCAATATATTAAAAAAGGACTCATTAATAGTAGATATTGGGAGTATTTTAGCAAAGGAGATATCCTTAAAGAATGCAGTAAAGTCCCTGATAAGAGAAGCAATTCTAAGGGAAGCTTCGATTGTCTTTGAAAACTTTCATATCTTAGAAATGCTAGATAACAAAGAAACAGCCTTTAAGGACTTTTACTGTATGTTGGAATATTTTCTAGAGCCAGTTTTTATTCTTTCACAGGAAGAATATAGACCTAATAAATACTTTAATAAAAATTCAGTGGTTGTATTTAAGATAGATAGACCTAACTTTAATGAAAGAAAAGAACTTTGGAAGCTTTATTCTAGACATTTTGAAATAGATGATCTAAATCAAGATGAGCTGGCGGCGAAGTTTAATTTTACGCCTCTTCAAATACGAAATACCATTAAAGCCACTAAAACAAAGCTTCTGAGCAGTACAGATTTTGAAAAAGCTATATATGACTCTTGTTATGAGCAGGTGGATAACAAGTTAACTGAGAAGGCTGTAAAGGTAAATACGACCTATACCTGGGATCAGTTGATATTAGCTGAGGAACAAAAGAAGCTTTTAAAGGATGCATGCAATCAAGTTAAAAATAGATATGTAGTATATGAAGAATGGGGATTTGGTAAAAAGGTAGCCTATGGTAAAGGTTTATCAATAATTTGTGCAGGGCCTCCAGGGACAGGTAAAACCATGTCAGCTCAAGTTATGGCCAATGAGCTAAACCTTGAGCTATATAAAATAGACCTATCCCAGGTTGTTAGCAAATATGTAGGTGAAACGGAGAAAAATCTCCATGTAATATTTGAAGAAGCAAGTCTTAGCAATGCAATATTATTTTTCGACGAAGGAGATGCTCTCTTTGGAAAAAGAAGTGAGGTAAGAAGTTCAAATGATAGATTTGCTAACATTGAGACATCATATCTCCTGCAAAAAATCGAAGAATACGAAGGGGTAACCATACTGACCACAAACTTCTTAAAGAACATTGATAAGGCCTTCTTAAGAAGAATAAACTTTATAGTTAATTTTCCATTTCCAGACAGCATATCTAGAAAAAAGATATGGGAAATTACTCTTCCAGACAAGGCTCCGATTGAAAATGACATGGATTTTGAATTTTTAGCTGATACCTTTGAGGTCGCAGGGGGTAATATTAAGAATATAATCGAATACTCAGCTTTTCTAGCGGCCCAGGAGAAAGAAAAAATAACCATGAGGCATATATTGTTTGCAGCAAAGTACGAGCTACAAAAGATGGACAAGCTTTTACTAAAGGATGACTTAGGCGAATATAGATATTTAATTGATTAGGGGGTGATATTATCTCAGGTTATACAGCTATTGCAGATGTGGGACTCAGTCTTGTGAGACTCCTACAGGAAAACTTAATTCCAGAACCAATCGACAAAAAAGAGAATATTGGATTATGCTCCCCGGCAGAAAAGGGAGATTTTCAATTAACTCTGTATCTTTACAACATTGAAGAAAGCGGAGAATTTAGGCAAACTGAGATGATTAAACTTCCCGATGGGAATTTAAGATATCCACCTATATCCTTTAACCTATACTATTTATTGACGGCCTATTCTACTGCAGAATTAAAATACAAGGCATTAGATGAACACAAAATATTAGGAAGAGCAATCCAGGTTTTGTATGATAATGCCATATTGAGAGATTCACAGCTTGTAGGAAGTCTTAAGGATTCAAATCAAGAAATAAGGCTTGAAATAAAGAACCTATCCTATGACGAAATGATGAGGATATGGAACTTCAATGATATCCCATACAGCCTATCCATTGCCTATAGGGTTGGACCTGTTCTAATAGATTCAACTAGGATTAAAGAAGTTAAAAGGGTTGTTGACTCTAAAATTAGCGTTGTTAGAAAAGACAGGAGTCGTATATGAATGAGGGAAGCGTAATTAGGAAAAAAGTAAGCTTTGCTTTGAGACTAATTGATGATTATGATCTACAGCCAGTCAGTTCTGGAGTAGATATAATTATTAACAAAGAACTTTATAGGTCCATAAAAAAAAGTGGTGGATATTATATATTTACAAACCTAGAAGAAGATGATTGTGAAATCAATATTGAGTCCGAGATTTATTTTAAAGAAAAAATAGAAATAGATGTTAGCAGCCTAGACCCACTTAATCCTCTAATAAACATTAGGCTGAAAAAAAAGCCAGAGTATTTTTCTGCTCAAGGAGCTACTATAGTTAGATTTAAGCTAATAGATGAAGGTAATAAACCTATAGTTGGAGCGCTTGTAGAGGCTTTTATAGATACTAAGAACTATTATGAGGGCGAGCTGTCAGAAGCTTGTAAGAAAAGTGAAGAACTGGTTTCAATAAAGAAATTTTATAGTGAAATCCAGCCTGGAGATACCTTTTACTTAAATGCTGGATCAGGAGACAATGGTGAGTTTGTTAAGGTTGTTAATAAAAAGGATGACACCAAATTTGTTTTAAATAAACCTCTACTATTTGACCATTCAAAGGGAGGCAAGCTAATAAAGGCCTTTATCAGTAAAACCGATGAAAAAGGAAATGGTCTAATATATTTCAGAGGTCTATTGAAAAAAGATATAGATATTAAAATAAATCTATCATATTTTAAATCTTTTAAGGAGGTGAGTACCAAAGTTAGAGAAGGTACATTGCTTAACTTAAAAAATATCACATTGTAGAAAGGGGGCAAGGGTTTCTTTTGGAGAAAAGAAACCGGAAATTATGCCAGAATATTTATCGCCTGGAGTTTACATTGAAGAATTTGAAAGTGGTGGAGTCCCTATAGCTGGCGTTAGTACAAGTACAGCAGGATTCCTTGGACTAGCTCAAAGAGGAGAAGCGGAAGGGCTTCCAGAGCTTGTAACTAGCTTTGCTGATTTCCAAAGAAAATTTGGAGGATACCTATCAGAAAACCAATTTGGAGAGTATAGATTCCTATCATATGCAGTTGAACACTTCTTTATCAATGGTGGAAGTAGAGCATACGTGATGAGGGTAGTTCCTGAAGATGCTAATGTTGCTACAAACGAAACATTAGAATTCATGAAAATTGAAGCTAAAAACCCTGGATCATGGGGAGATAGAATAAGAATATTGGTAACTCCATCTAGCAAGGCAAAAACTCCAATACTTGAAGTATTAGGAGATCCAGCAGCATCTGCACAATACAGAGTTAAGAGCAGTATAGGATTCAATGATGGAGATATTGTAGTATTCGACGATGGAGAGAACAAGCAAGTTAGAAAGATTGTTATGTCTCAAAATAATATGATTACTCTAGATTCTCCACTTGATGGTGATGTTGTAGATACAGACATCCTACCTAAGAAACTTCTTAGCACATCAGAGTTTGACATGCAGATAGCCTATGGAGATGAAGTTGAAGCCTATGAGAAATTATCCTTTAATATATCAGGAAACAACTACATAGAAAAGAAGGTTAATAAATCTAACTTAGTTAAAATCGCATGCAATTATGATGAACTTCAATCTGTTGAAGAACCATTTACACTATTATCAGGAGGAAATGCTGAAAACTCTAAGTTCTGGATTTCATTATCCGGGGGTAGTGATGGTTCATTAGCAAATATTTCAGCTGCTGATTTCATGGGTAAGGACTTAGGTCCAGGAAAACGTACTGGTATAAATGCATTCATAGATAACGATGAAGTAAGTATAATGGCTGTGCCTGGAGTTACTATTCCAGCAGTACAACTTAGCTTAATTGCACACTGTGAAAACAAGGGCAATAGATTTGCAATACTTGATATCCCAAGGGATACGAAAAGAGTCAATGATATTAAAGAATATAGAAATATGTTTGACTCAAGCTATGGAGCTCTTTATCATCCATGGTTGAATGTATTTGATGCACTTGATAAGAGAAATATTGCAATACCTCCTTCAGGTTCTATTGCAGGAATCTATGCAAGATCTGATAATACTAGAGGTGTTCATAAAGCTCCTGCCAATGAAATAGTTAGGGCTTGTGTATCCCTAGATTGTCAGTACAATAAGGGTGAGCAAGATATTTTAAACCCTATAGGAGTAAACCTAATTAGATTCTTTGCAGGTCAAGGAATAAGAGTATGGGGAGCAAGAACCCTTAGCTCAAATCCATTATGGAGATACATAAACGTTAGAAGACTATTCATCTTCTTAGAAGAATCCGTAAGAAGAAATACCGACTGGGTTGTATTCGAGCCAAATGATGAAGAACTTTGGGCAAGAGTTAAGAGAAGCCTAGACAACTTCTTAACAGGAGTATGGAGAGATGGAGCATTATATGGTTCTACTCCAGCTGAGGCATTCTTCATAAAGATCGATAGAACTACAATGACTCAAGATGACATTGATAATGGTAGATTAATATGTGTAATAGGAGTTTCGCCAGTAAAACCTGCGGAATTCGTAATCTTCAGATTTACTCAATTTACTGCTGAAAGCGGAGGAGAATAGAATATTTTTCAGGAGGTGTAATTTATGGCGGATAGAAAGGATCCTATCAGAAATTTTAGATATAAGGTTTCTGTAGGCGGTGCTGAAGCGGGCTTCAATGAAGTAACAGGTTTTGAAGTATCAATTGATACTATTGAATATAGAGAAGGAGATGACCCTACTACTCCTTATAAGTTACCAGGATTAACAAAGTATAGTAATATAACTTTAAAGCATGGAGTTACTGACTCTATGGATCTATACAACTGGATTAAGGATTGTGTAGAGGGTAAAGTTGAAAGAAAGGTTGTTACAATAACAGCCCTAGGGGAAGATGGTAGTCCTCTTGCAACTTGGGAGATTGTAGAGGCTTGGCCTGTTAAATACACTGCTCCAGATTTCAACGCAACTGGTTCTGAAGTTGCAATAGAAGCAATGGAATTAGCCCATGAAGGGTTAAAGAGAACTGCATAAAATGGATAATTCTAGTTTCAACTATAGGTATTTAATGGCCTATAGTTGAAACTGGTTTATGAATTAAGGAGGAAATAGCATGGTTTTTCAAACGGAATATGAATTTACACTTCCTAGAGGATATGTAGATAAGGAAGGAAATCTACACAAAAAGGGAATCATGAGACTTGCTACAGCAGCAGATGAAATAGTACCTATGAGAGACGCAAGAGTACAGCAAAACCCAAGTTATTTGACTATAGTGCTTCTATCTAGAGTTATTACTTCCCTTGGGACATTGAATTCTATTGATACCTCAGTAATAGAAAACCTCTTTACCATAGATTTAGGATACCTTCAAGAGCTTTACGGCAGAATCAATCAATTAGATAATCCAAATATAAACATGACTTGCCCTCATTGTGACAAGAGATTTGAGGTGAGTATGGATTTTTTGGGAGAGAGCGTAGACTTGTAAGATATCCACTCAAAAAGATCTACGAGGAAGTAGCCTTTATTTCCTATTATTTTCATTGGTCACAGGAAGAGGTAATGAATTTAGAACATCGCGATAGAAAAAAATGGTGTGAAGAGATATCGAGGATTAATAGAAAGATGAATGGCGAGAAGGAAAAGAAGAACATTTTCGATGTATTTAATGATTGATGAAACAGGTGATAGAAATGTTTGAGAGAAAGGATATGCCTATTGGTAATTTCTATTTTAGTGTAGAAATTGATGGGATACAGGAAGGAAATTTTTTAAAGGCCTCAGGGGTTGCATCGGAGGTTGAAGTAGAAGAATATGAAGAAGGCGGAGTAAATCATTTTACCCATAAAATTCCCGTAAGAATAAAACACTCAAATATAGTTTTGGAAAAGGGAGTGACAAGCTCAAAGGAGCTTTTAAAATGGTTTAGTCAAATACAAGAAGGAATAATCATAAAGAAAAACTTTTCTATAATTCTTTGGAACCAAGGGAAAGAAATAGTTAGAAGATGGAACTTTTACAACGGATATCCTGTAAAATGGGAAGCAGGAGAGCTTGATGCATTAGGAACGTCTATACTAGTTGAAAGAATCGAAATAACCCACGAAGGAATGAAGGAAAGTACATAAGCTTATTTTGTAAAGGAGGTGCCTATGAAGACGATTGCTAAGAATATAGGAAAAAGCAAAAGAATAGCTCATCTAGATCACAGATTTCTAGGTAAGATTTTAAACAAATACTATATGAGATATAACAACTATCTAGGATATTTCAGTTTTACTCATAGGCAAAATCCAGCTCTAGAATACTTTGAAAACCTTAGTAATCAAATTGATTGCCACCTTGAACTGTTAAATGACCAGCAGACAAATATTTTGACTACAAATAATATTGTTAAGTCTGTTCTTCGAAATGTACAAAATACTAATGATCTTAGGAAGAAAACTGTAATCCATAATAATTTAGAGATATCAAATATACAGAATCATTATAAGCAATTTAACAATAAGCAAGTTAGTAAAAATGCTAATATCATTCACCAGAATAAAAATCTAATCAAGAACTTTACTGAAGAAATACACCACATAAAAAACATATTAAATTTAGAGGTAAAGAATTTAGATTATAGCCAGTTCCTTGAAAAGAATTTGTTAATAGAAAAAATTAAAGAAGAAATATCGAAAAGTAATGAAGAACATAATGTTAAGATTCACTTTTCAGATAATGATTACATTAAATTGACAGAAAACTTTATTTTAGAGGCTATAAAAACCCAGGAATTTAATAACATCTTTAAAAAGCGGATATTAGGAAAGGAATTGGTTAGTAGCGATGAAATAAAGGATAAAGGTGTTGTAAATAACATTATTGTAAATTCTCTCAAAGAGACCATGACAAGGGAATCATTTAATAGGGAGATTTTAGATAGAATACAGTACGTAACAAAGGAATCTAAGGAAACACCACAAAATAGAGATCTGATACTTTCAATTTTTAAGAAGGTATTTATAAATAACAGGGAAAGTCTGCTTAAGGCTAACTATAGCTATAAAAATCATATTAGTAATTTGAAAAAAGAAAGTAAAAATATAAAACATATTAAAAGCTTTACGGAAGAAATAAGCAATATAAATAACATATTAAACCTAGATGTAAAAAAAATAGACTATAATAAGTTTTTTGAACAGAATTTACTAATAGAGAAAATTAAAGAAGAAGTATTGAATAGTAATAAAAAGTATGCTTCTAATATTCATTTTTCAGATGATGATTACATTAAATTGACAGAGACCTTTATTTCAGAATCCATAAAAACACCAGACTTTAATAATATCTTTAAAAAACAGATATTAAAAAGTGAATTGGCAAGTAAGAATGATCTAAAGGATAAAGCAGTTATAAATAATATTATTATAAATTCCCTTAAAGAGACTATGGGGCTAGAATCATTTAATAGAAACATTTCATATAAAATAGAATCCTTAACAAATGAATTTAACAAAGCACCAGAAAATATCGAAATGATTATTTCTGTTTTTAAGAAGGTATTTATAAATAATAGTGAAAGTATGCTTAAAGCTAACTACAACTATAAAAACCATATTAACAACTTGAAAATTGAAAACAAAAGTAGAAAGCTAATAAAAAGCTTCAAAGAAGAAATAAATAGTGTAAATAACATACTAGATTTAGGTAGAAAAAAATTAGACTATAGTAAGCTCATTGAAAAAAACTTACTAATAGAAAGAATCAAAGAAGAAATATTGAAGAGTAATGAAGAACATATTGCTAATATTCATGTTTCCGATAATGATTACATTAAACTAACAGAGACCTTTATTTCAGAGGCTATAAAAACACCAGAATTTGATAGTATCTTTAAAACACAAATATTAAAAAGTAAATTCCTTAGTAGGAATAATTTAAATAATAGAGATCTTATAAATAACATTATTGTAAATTCCCTTAAAGATACTATAGGGATGGAATCATATAATAGAAATATTTCATATAAACTGCAATCCATAACAAGTGAATTTAAAGAAACACCAGAAAATATCGATATAATATTTGCTACCTTTAAAAAGTTATTTATAAATAATACAGAAAGTCTATTTAAGACTAACTATAGATCTGAAAGCCATATTAGTAGCCTAGAAATTGAAAGAAAAAATAGAAAGCTAATAAAAAGCTTTAAAGAAGAAATAAACAATGTAGATAACATATTGAATTTAGATGTGGAGAGCTTAAAACATAATGAGTTTATTGATAAGAATATTTTAGTAGAAAAAATTAAAGAAGAAATATTAAACATCAATGAAGAATATGTCTACAATACTAATTTTTCAAATAATGATTATGTCAAATTAGCCGATACTTTTATTTCAGAGGCTGTAAAAACACAAGATTTTAATAATATATTAAAAAAACGAATAATAAGAAATAGGTTATCTGATAGTAATGATCTTTATAAGATAAATAACGACATTATTAATTCTATTAAAGAAACCATAGTATTGGAAGCCTTTAATAGGAATATTTCTTATAGAATAGATTCTTTAACAAAAGAGTTTAATGAAGGCTCTAATAATATCAGTATAATCCTTTCGGCCTTTAAAAAAGTATTGATGAGTAACACAGAAGGATTGCTCAAGATTGCATATAACAATAGAAATAATATTAATAATCTAGAATTTATAAGTTCGACAAAGCAATTATTTAAGACTAATAACCGATCATATTTAAATAGAGATTTCAATAATCAATTATATTTTCCCTATATAAGAAATGTATTAAGGAAAGTAAGTAAGAACAATAATATAGAAAATCAAGTTAAGAATACCGAGATATTCAAAACACTTTTAAATAGATATAAACATAATTATTTAATGAATAGCTATGTATCAAAAATCAATATAAATAAGGACTCCAGATATAGAGAGATATTAAACGAGTTACTATTGGATAAAACCTTTGAATCAAATCCTTATTCAAATTCATTTGTATTGCAGGAATTAAAATCCTTAGAAAGTAAAATAGATGTTAACCTAAACCAAATCACCAAAAGAATATCGAACTTTGATAAAGTAGTTAACAAAAGTGATAATAACTCATCTAATACCAGTAAAATAATCTACATAGATTCTATAAAGGATTTAAAGGCCAAGAAGTTAATAAATAACCTAACAAAAATCGAGAACCTATCCTATGAAGATAATGATTATAGAACCTATAATGAAAATAAATTTTCTGAGCTAGAAATTAATAATTTAAGTAAAAGTGCAAAAACAAAATTGTTATTTTTGAACAAGTTTTTTACAGGAAGAGAAGCCGTTAAAAGCACTAACTTAGTACCAATAGCAAATAGAAATGTCTATAAACAGATAGATTACTTGTATAAAAATATAACCAGAAACAAAATTACATCACTTAAAAATGAGCATAATTTGATTAGTTTCTATGATAATAGATTTATTCAAAGAAGAAATTATAATAATCATCTAGGGGATACCTTGAATGAGCTGTTAAGCGTTAATAACTTAAGATTTAATAATACTAAGAACTCCAAGGATTATGATTATAGAACCTTTAGTAAAACTGCTAATATATATCAATCCAAAACTCCTAGAAGAACTGAGCATTTGGATATGTACAATTTGAGCTTTCCTAAGAGCTTACTACATAAAGAAGAGATATTGAAAAACTTATTAAAAATAGACTTTTTATCGAAGAACCAAGGCAAGATATCGAATAAAGTAAAAAATCAATTTGTTTTAGAAAGTATTTTCAAGAAAAATATAGGGGTAACCAATAGGGAGAGCATTCTAAATACCTATGTAAATAAAGAGCTCAATACATTGATGGAAGAGACTCAGGTCAAAGAACTATTAAACAGAAAAGTCCAAAAGCATTACATAGATAACGATACTTTAATATCTAGTAAGGATAATATTGAAATATATGAGACAATCCATAAAAATATAGACTTTATTAATAGAAATCTAGATAAATATATCAATACAAGTACCCAAGATTATAGATCGAATTTACTTAATAATAAATATATTTCCTATCAAATCCATAGAAGTATAGGAAAAAGGTTTACAAAGACAGATTTAAGGAAATTCGAAAACCATATTATAAAGGGTGATGGCACTAAGGCCTATTTAGAACTATTCGATTTAAGGAGTTTTCCTAAAAACACTAAATATATTAATAAAAATATCCTTAAAATAGAAAAACATTCTGCTAAAGAAATTGTTAACAAATTGAATATCCTTAAGGTTCATAATAAGAGGAATGAAAGCATATCCTCATTTAGTAATTTTTCATATAAGAGAAACACGAGTGTGGAAAAAGGCTTAGGTTACAAAGGAAGTGACATTAATGAAGAGATATTTAGTCAATACGAAAAGCACAGGTTTGGTTCAGTAGATATGGCATACAAAAGAAATTATAACTTCGAGAGTGACTTGATTCAAAAGATAAGCCAAGACCAAACAAAGTTAAAAAAAGTCGTTGAAGAAGAAATACAAAAAGTTAAAAAACAAAATAGACAAGAAGTTAATATAGTAAGCATAACAGATAGAGTATATAAAAACATAGAGAGGAAATTGAAAAGCGAAAGACAAAGAAGAGGAATGATTTAGGATGGCTAAAAATAACTTCAATAAAGCAAAAATTATAGTCATGGATAAGAAAGGCAAAGAAATAAAAACCATATCGGTTCTATTTAACCCATCGGAATATTCAATAAGTAATTCTAATGATATAAAAGAGCAAGACATTAAGGGATTAGATGGGAAAACTGAACAATTTCTGGGAGGCGGAAGAGAAACCCTCAGTATGAAATTATTTTTTGATACCTATACAATGAGGACTGATGCAAGATCAGAGTACCAAGATGTAAGAGATTACACTAAAGAAATAAAAAACTTAATGAATATATATTCCGATGACCATGCACCGCCTATGTGTGCTGTAACCTGGGGCTCCCTCTATTTTAAGGGTTATTTAGAGAGTCTAAATGAAAGATATACCATGTTTTCGAGTGAAGGGGTACCCCTTAGGGCCTATTTAGATGTAAGCTTCAAAAAGGTTGAAACCGTTGAAGAATACCTAAAGGGAGCATCCTTTCAATCGGCAGATAGGACAAAGGAAAGAATTTTGAAGGACGGAGACCAACTCTGGACAATAGCCCATAATGAATATGACGATGCTGGAAATTGGAGACCTATTGCTAAGGCCAATGGAATTGACAATCCGAGAAAAATAAAGCCTGGTACAAGCCTTATAGTACCATCGTTGGAGTGATAGTATGTGTAGTTTAAAACTAGATACAAGCAAATATGATTTTCATTCCTTAGAAAATAAATATAATGGATTTGGAGTTCCTGCCTTTAAGATAATGATAGAAGGAAAGGATGTTGTCCAAAAGGAGCATATGGGTATAGGAGAAATTGTTGTGGAGACCTCCATAAACAAAGCAGATATATTTTCCTTCTCTGTTATAAATGCCTATGAAATGGACAAAAGTCAGTTTAAATGGACCGATGACTATTTTGTTGTTGGAAAGAAGGTTGAAATAAAGATTGGATATATAGATAAGTTCTTCACCGTATTCGATGGATACATAACATCGGTAAAATATGAATCTATTAAGGGTGAGGGTCCTGCTGTCGTAGTATCGGGAATGGATAGTTCTTTTCTAATGATGAAGGGCAGAAAGAGCTTTATTTGGACGAAGAAAAAACATAGTGATATTGTAAGTGAAATTGCAAAAAAGTATAAATTAAAAACAGAGGTATCATCAACTGATATAGAGTTTGAAACAGTAATCCAAAATCATCAGACCGATTATGATTTCTTGAACTATTTAGCTGATATAAATTCCTATGAAGTCTTTGTTATTGGATCAACTTTGTACTTTCGAGAACTAAATAGTGATCAATCTTCAGCTTTAACCCTCGAATTGAATAGAAACCTTATTGAGTTTAGCTATACTATGGATTTGGCCGAGCAAATAGGTGAAGTTATAGTTAGAGGATACAATGACAAAAAGGAAGAAATTGAAGCGAAGGCTAATAGTATAGATAAACTAGGAAATGGAGATAAGGACGGAGTATCCCTTCTTAGAGGTATTGATAAAACTAATACAATACATTATATCTATGAGCCAGTGATATCAAAAAAAGAAGCAGAGGATAGAGCTAAATCGATATTAGCAAAGAGGGCAATGAATTTTGTGTTTGGTGAAGGGGTAAGCATAGGTATTCCTGAGATTATGGCTGGCCGATATATTTCTATAAAGGGACTATGGGGAACAAAAACTAGGCTATTTTATATAACATCCACTATTCACAGTATTAATGACAATGGTTTTAATACCTATTTTAAGGTTGGAGGAAATGCAATATGAATCTGTTTGATTTTATGCATCATGACAAACAAGTAAATCAGCATAGAGTATATGGTGTTACCGTTGGTATAGTTACAAACAATAAGGACCCAGAAAAACTAGGCAGAGTTAAGGTAAAGCTTCCAACTAGACTTGGTGAAAAGGAACTAGAATGGGCTAGAATCGTTACCCTTATGGCTGGACAGGAAATGGGAATGTTTTTTTTACCAGAAGTAGGGGATGAGGTCTTAGTGACCTTTAGAGAAGGTGATATAAGAGAGCCCTATGTCATTGGTTCTTTATGGAATGCCCAAGAGAAGCCGCCTGAGACCAACGAAGATGGAAAAAATAATATTAGAATGATAAAGTCAAGATCGGGGCATGAGATATCTATTATAGATGATGATGATGGCGCGATTGAGATTAAAACGAAAAATGGCAATGCTATCAACATTTTAGACAAGGGCAATGGAAAGATTGAGATAAACGATAAAAGTGGAAGTAATAAGATAACTATAGATGGAGATGGGAAAAAAGTAGAAATTACCGGTGACTCCAAGCTAGAGCTTAAGTCTAAGTCATGTTCGATTGTAATAGATGGAAATTCGAGTTCTGTAGAAATAAAAAGTAGCACGAAGCTTTCAATAGAGTCCACTAACGTAGATATAAAAGCAAAGGCTAATCTAAATATTAGCTCCGATGGGATGGTAAACATTAAAGGCTCTATGGTTAAAATAAATTGATATATTCAATTGAGGTGAAAAAATGGGAAAAGAATTCTTAGGGAGAGGCTGGAAATTTCCTATAAAGGTTGACCCTTCTACGGGAAGAATTATGACATCGGAATACGAAGACGATATTAAAGAGTCCATTGAGATAATACTGAATACCTCAAAGGGCGAGCGAATAATGAGAAGTGAATTTGGCTCGAATCTTAAAAGGTTTATCTTTGAGTCTACCGATGCAACAACGATGAATCTGCTAAAAAGAGAAATAGAGTATGCGATTTTTAACTGGGAACCTAGAGTAAAGGATGTAAGTGTAGAAATAAAGAAGGATGTAAAAGACCCGACTAGATTACTAATAGATATAAATTACGTAGTAAGAAAAACAAATAACTTATTTAATCTAGTTTATCCATTTTATATAAACGAAGGAACTAAAGTCGAATGATAGTAAGAAGGTGACAAAGTGAAGGCTCCAATCATAGATGATAGAAAATTTAATGACTTAATAGATGAAATGAAGGATATAGTTCCTTACTTTACACCGGAGTGGAAGTTTACACCCCATAACCCTGATGTAGGGACTGCTCTTTTTATGGTGGCGGCTCTACAGCTTGAAGAAACTATAGATTTATTTAATAGGTCTTTAGATAAAAATTTCGTGAGCTTTTTAAACTATTTAAATATAAATCTGAAGCCGCCAAAGCCGGCAAGACTACCTTTAGTTTTCAATTTGAGCGAGGGGGCTAAAAACTCGGTTTCCCTAAAAAAAGGAACTAAGGTGTTTGGTAGAGATGAGGAAAATGAAGAACTTGTTAGTTTTGAGACCGATGAATTAGTTGAAATTATGCCTGTAAAGCTTTTAAAGACCTTCTATACCTCTGGAGAAAAGGATAAAATTGTTGAAGTCGATGACCTTAGTGTAGAGACTCCGTACTTCGACTATTCTGTAAAGAGCCTACAAGAACATGCTATATACATTTCTTCTGAGTCGGCGTTGAATTGTAGGTGTCCTATGGAATTTGAATTAATATTTGACTATGCAATGTCAGACCCATCTATTGGTTTAGAGATGCTTGCAAATGAAGATTATGTATGTTGGATGTACTACACGGAAGATGGATGGAAAGAGTTTGATAGGATACATCTTAGCAAAAACAAAATAAAATTATTGAAGAATAATTATGATTCCATACTAAAAAATGAACTGGAAGATTCTAGATGGATTAAGGGTGTCATTAGGGAAGAAAGAATATCATACTTTAAAGACTTTTTCATAGAAGAACTTTATATCAAAGCAAACCTATATGGTTCTTCAAAAAAAAGTACTCCTAAAAAATTATACTTGAATGATAAACCCTTAGAAAAGGATGAATGCTATCCATTTGGAGAATTCTTTAATCATTATGACAGCTTTTATATATCATCCAGTGATATCTTATCTAAGAAAAATGCAGAGATTGAAATATCCTTTGATTTAGAACTAATACCTAATAAGCTTTCAAATAAGGATAAGAACATTAATTGGAAACCAATAATGAAAACCTCTGAAATAAACAGTCTTGAAGATCCAATCGTGTCAATACATACAGTGAGATGGTACTATTGGAACGGAATAGCCTGGGAGAAGATGGAGATAGATAGAAAATACGAGAGAATATTTTATCATTTAAATAAAAACGAGAATGTAACCGTTAGATTCGACTGTCCCGACGATATAGAACCCACCGAAATTAGCGGCGAAGTTAATTATCATATAAAGGTTGTTGTGGAGAGAGTAGAAAATTATTTTCAAACCGATGGAAAGTATATGACTCCAAAAATAAAAAATCTAAAGCTGAGCTTTGATTATAAGAAGAAGCTGCCGAGGATAGATAAATTCTTAGCATATAACAATATGGAAGGCGAAGATCTATATAATAGATTAAATGCAAATGGGATGCTCTTTTATCCCTTTAAAGATGTAGGATATGCTGGAAATGCTTTATATTTATTGTTTGATAAGCCTATTGAAAATGGCTGCCTTAATTTATTATTCTTATTGGACAAAATGAACAATTCATTTATATATAATAAAAAGATTACAGTTGAGTATTCAACAAAAAATAGAGTTAGGACCGAATGGGGAAATTTAAAGATACAAGATGAAACCATGGGATTAACCCAAGATGGTATATTAAATATTTCAGGTCTAAGGAAATTTGAAAAGTGTAAATTATTTGGACAAGAAGGTTATTGGATTAGAATTCTATTTGAGCCTGAAGATCATGCAATAAGGTACATTAAAGGAATATATATAAATGGTGTATGGGCAACTCAGCAATTATCTATAAGCGAATATATTGATTTAAGCGATGAAGTTAAAGAAACATATCTATCGAACAGCCCTATTATAGATATGGATCTATGGGTCAATGAATTAGAAAACCTTGGACAGAAAGAAATCGATGACATTTTAAAGAGTAAAGATATAGAGTTTAAAGAAACATACGATGAATTAGGTCTGTTAAAGGAATTGTGGATAAAATGGGAAAAGGTTGAGGGTTTTCATCATGTAGGCCCATTGGAAAGAGTATATAAAATAGATCAATTAACAGGAAAGCTAGAATTTGGTGATGATATAAGAGGAAAGTTACCTCCTTATGATTTGAAGAACGGCATACATGTAAGCTATAGGGTTGGTGGAGGAGCAATAGGAAATATGAAAGTAGGAAGTGTAAACCAGCTAGAAGAGCCCATAGCATTTATTGATAGTGTATCAAATCCAAGCAGAGGGTACGGAGGAGCTAATGCGGAGCTTTTAGGCGAGGCAATAAAAAGAGGAGTTAAAACAATAAGGCATAGAGATCGAGGAGTAACAGCAAGGGATATTGAGGATATCGTTAAGGAAGTCTCTAGCGATATATATACCGTAAAGTGTATAAAGAATGTTAACAATACTATGGCTGAGGAAAGAGGTTCTTTAAATGTTGTCGTGGTATTAAAGGACAAGGTTGAAAATGGAATGCCCTATGTCATTAAGAAGCAGATTGAAGAATACCTGTTTAGCAAAATTCCTTGTAATTTATTATGGAAGAACAAGGTGTATATATCGGATCCTGATATTCTGGTAATGAACCTAAAGATATCCGTAACAGCTAAGGCTGATTATGACAAGATTATAATTAAAGACGATATAAAAATGAATATAGAAAGATTTCTAAACTACAAAAGTGGAAACTACGGCTTTACTGGATGGAAAATAGGAGAGATACCAAGGGAATCTACATTTTATAGTTTTTTATCGGATATAGACGGTGTATTGAACATAGATAGTATTAACATTCATCTATATCTAGTAGATAAACTAAAAAAGCAGGACATATCAATGGAAACTGCAATGAAAAAGGAAAATATTATTATTTTGAGTGGAGATCATGAAATTGAAATTAATGCAATCTAGTTACTGATTTAAGAGGTGTATAATATGTTACCTTTAGAGAATTTAGATAAAAAGAACTTTAAAGAAATTTTAAAAGAATCGAGAAAAAATATACACAGGTTTTCTAGGGAATGGACCGACGAAAATTATCATGACCCTGGAATTACCTTTCTTGAAATGCTTTCTTGGCTTACTGAGATGCAAAGATACTATTTAAACGCAGTGACAGAAAAAAATCATTTAAAATTCTTGAAAATGCACGGAAAAACCTTAGAAGATCAAGGTATAGCAGAGACTTATATTACATTTGATAGCACACAAAATAAGACAATAGTGCCAAAGGGAATAAAGCTTTTAGCAGAAGACCAGGTCTTTGAAACCTTAAAGTCCATATCGATTACTTCTAACTCCATAGAGAGTGTCATAACTTCAATGGAGAATCAACAAATTGATAATACATACTCTAATCTAAATAAACATATATACTTCTATGGATTTGGAGAGAAGCTTAACAAAGGAAATAGACTATATATTGGCTTTAAGGATAGATTTCAAAGGGATGAAAATATTGAAATACTTTTTAATATGTTTACTGATTATCCTGTTAAGATAAATGGTCAAAATATATATGAATATGGAATAAAGGGTAAATGGTATACATTTACAACGTCGAACAAATGGGAAGAAATAGAATGCTTATCGAATACTACTGAACTTTTTACTAAGACAGGTATATTGTCATTGAAGATGAACAGAGATATGAAGGCCACTACCGTTGAGTATAACCAAGGATACTACCATTGGATTATGTTTGAGATCGAAGAATTTGAAGCCCATGTACCTCCTCGAATAGAATACATGAGGCTAAATACAGTTAGAGCATCTAATGTTCATAGTATGGCTAAAATAATAGAACTTGAGATTAGACATAAACTTGCTATAGTAGATCACTACTTAGCTTTACATGGAAGCTGCGTTCTTCAATATTGGAAGGGCGGATACTGGGTAGACCTAGAGGAGAAGGAGTATATCTTAGAAAGGAATTATGATAATAAAAAGATATGTATATACTTTAAAGGGCAATATGAGAGACTGAGAATGATAGCCTATCATGAACCCTTTAAACATGAAAGTATAATTGGTTCTAGTAATGGATTACCTAATCAATCCTTCAAATTAAGACTGGATAATATAGTCCCATCTTCCTTAGTATTACAGGTTGGACAAGTTAGAGATAATAAAATGATTTGGAAGGATTTTAAGTATATTGAAAATCTGGTATCATCGGGCCCCTATGATACACATTTTTCATGTAATTATGAAAAGGATACAATTTATTTTGGTGATGGAGAAAAAGGAATGATTCCCTTTAGCTGCTTTGAAAATATAAGAATAGTTTCTCTTGTAAAATCCAATAGGGAGCGGGGAAATGTAAAAGAAGGGGAGGTAAATAGGCTTCTTAATAAGATAGAGGACTATAGTGCCTTGAGCCTTGAAAATATTACACAAGCTAATGGTGGATCTTCTAAGATGACTTTAGAAGATGGAAAAGAAGTCGTTTTTAAAGACTTCAATGAAATACATAGAGCCGTTACAAAAAAGGATTATGAGATTTTAGTGAAGAGAATTCCAGGAGTTAGAATAGCCATGTCAAAGGCTATACCCTGTGGAGAAAATGCTGTGAATATAGTTGTAGTTCCCTATACGGAGACCTATAATCCTAAGCCAGATAGAAGGTTATTAGATATAGTGGAGAAATATCTTGATGACTATAGATTGATAACCACATGTGTGAAAGCTATAGAGCCAGAGTATGTTGAAATATCTGTAAAGTGTATTATTTCAACCCAAGATAGAAATAAATTTGACACTATAGGATTAAAAGAAAAAATTAAGAAATATTTATCCCCAATTTCATTAGAGCAAATTGATGATAAATATGAAATAGGTACTCCAATTTATAAAAATGAGATACTAAGTATCATTAGCGAATTCGATGCAACAAAGTATGTTAAGGAATTGTGGTTAGATGGAAAAGGGCAAGGTATTAAGAAAGATAGAAATGGAAATATCTTCTTAGCTGAAAATGGAATATATTATTGTGGTAAAGTAGAGATAGAATTAATTGATTAAAACGTAGACTAGGAGAGTGAAATTAAGGGGGAGGTGAAGAAGGTGTATAGAGAATCGGATTTCTTTTCAATAAATAAAAAAGCCGACTGGAAGGAAGGTATATCTAGGAATATATCTGTAGAAAATGATATAAGAATTAGAGAAGTCAAGAAGTATAGCATTGATTCTACCATAGATATACAAAGAAAGGGAGCTATATCTGAAATCTTAGCCTATTCCTGTGAAAAGCAAGGTATAGTTTATTTTATAGATGATAATGGTGTTTTATGGGAATATGATGCTTTAATTGATACATTAGATAGGGTATATCAGATAGATGAATTTAAAGATGTTATTGAGTTAGAAGTAACAGAAAATAAGATAATTGGATTGTTTAGAAACCAAGGTTATTATGTAAGAGTCTATTCATATAGGACGGGCCAGATATTAAGAGAAATGGAAATTCGCAATAATAAAAAAATCTTAGATTATTATATGACCAATGAAGGCAATATTCTAGTACTTGATGAGGATATTAATTTAACATGGATAAATATCATAGAAAATAAAATTAAGCACTTAAATTTGAATAAATACTGTAGCAATAATAATTATTATACTGAAACGAGATTTTCAGTAGTTGCCCATAAAGAAAACAGACTGTTTTTAGCAGACAAAATGGAGGGCCAGGTTCATGTACTCTCCCTTGAGGAAATAGAAGATAACAAATTATCGGAATCATTGATAAACGTGTTTAATGTAGATAAATTACTGAGTATTTTTATAGATAGAAAGGGCTGTCTATATATAAATTATGAAAAAGAAGGACAGGCCTATTTGGAAAAGACGAAAGATTATGTCAAACTAGAAGTAATGCCCTATTTAAGAATAGTGAGCAATCAAATGAAATTCGATGAGTCAGGTAAAATATTCATTAAAAGCAAAGATGAAATATTGTACATATATACAAGAAAAACGATGGTAAGCACTTTGAAGGGACTCAAAAACTATTCAGGAGTTTACTACTCTAAGGTATTTGACAGCCAAGAAGCGGAGATGAAGTGGCATAAGATTTTGATTGAGGCAGAGATTCCAAAGGATACCCAAATAAAAATTGATTACTATGCCTTTGATGACCCCATGGTATACTTGGGTGGAAAGAGCTTTGATGTTAGAAGCTTTATCAGCAGCAGTGACTTTGCATTTGAAGAGAAAGAGAAATATTTTGAGGGGTTATGGAGTAAGGAAATCGTAAATGCTAATGAAGCGCTGTTTCAAAGAGCACAGGGAAGATATATCATTTTAAGAATAGAACTTAGTGGCAGAGATTTTTATACCCCTAAGATTGATAGAATAAGAGTTTATTATAATCGTACTTCCTATTTGAGGTACTTGCCAGAAATCTATCAAGCAAATATAAATGAAGATGATTTCTTGGAAAGATATCTATCTATACTTGAATCCTTTTATATGGAAATAGAAGAAAAAATAGATTATGTATCGAATTATTTCGATATTGACAATAGCCCACCTAGATTTCTAAGATGGCTTTGTGAGTGGATAGGTATGGATACTTATCTGCCATGGGATGAAAAGAAATTAAGAAGATTAATAAAAAGATCCCATTATATCTATAAAAAAAGAGGAACTAAAAAGGCTATAGAAGAAGTGCTAAAAATATTCCTAGAGGTTGATCCTATTATAATAGAGAACTTTAAAGTTCATGACATGGACGAGAATAATGAACTAAAAAAACTGATTGTAAGATTATACGGAATTGACCCCTACAGCTATACTGTACTAATACAGCCTAAAAAAGATTTGACTCAAGAAGAAATACAATGGATTGATAGAATCTTAGAAAATGAATCTCCAGCCTATTGTAAATATAATTTTATAATATTAAAGCCTTGGATCTTCTTGGACAAGCATAACTATCTTGGAATTAATTCATGTATTTCAGGATATAGTAACTTAAAATTAGATGGAAAATCCATGCTGACCAATAATGCAGTAATAACCGATACAAGGGAAGATGAATTAGAAGGATATATAAGGTTAGATACAAAGAGTGATTATGATTAAATTAAATAAATATGCCGTTTTAAATTCTTTATGACTTTTTTAAATGAAAACTCAAGGGGGGAAAATAGTGAATAATTTTAAAATATACCCATATCAAAAAAATAAATATTTTTACGGTAAGCTGTTGACCGTTAGAGACTTTGAACTTGAACAAAGATACAATGACGAAAAAAGACATATGTTAAATAGACTTATGTATGGAAGTGGGATAGTTACTGGACTAAAGGTAGTTATGCTGGATGAGCAAACTATTTCCATAGAGCCTGGAATTGCAATAGATAACCTAGGAAGAGAAATAGTAGTTTCCTCTCCAATAACTCAAAAGCTATCCTTGATTGATGGCTTTGATAATGAGAGCTATTCGAAATCTCTTTATCTATGCTTAGATTACATGGAAAGCGGCAAGGAGAGGGTTCATGCAGTAGAGAAGGGCCTTGGGAACAATGAAAGTGTAAGCGAATATAATAGGATTCAGGAAGGATACAAAGTTTTAGTAAAGGAAGACGTAGAAAACAGTTTTCTTGAAAAAAATATAGATATCAGCTATAAAAGTATTATACTATATGAGGATGAAGATGTAGTTGTAAAAATGAAGCACCCATACTTTGTTAACCCAGGAGAAATGTTTGAAGTATATGTAGATATTGAAAAGAAGAAAAGTGAAGTAAAAGTAGGAACTGAGTTTAAGGTGACCTCAGAAGCTGCATTCTCGGTAGGCGAATCTAATAAGAAACTTACAAAGGTAGCATTTAAGGAGCCGTTGGGCGATAAACAAATGAACTATCAGATTAAATTCTTAATGACTGCCGAAAACAAAGTAGACGAAAATGCAGATATCTATATAAACAAAGAGAACTTTTCAATAAAGGTGGATAATGAAAAAAGAAGAATAGGTCACGATATTGTGTCTAGTTTTGCAATTATAAACGAAGACAAAAAAGATAGGATATTAAGGGAATATGCTAATTACTCTATTGAAGAAAGAGTACAAAGAGATAGCTTCGACTATATATACTTAGCTAAAATTGAAATAATTAATGTAGGAGCAACATATGTAATCAAAAGAGTTATTCCTGTACCATTTAATCAATATGTTTATAGTAACAGTCAGCTAAAAGACTTAGCAATCTCTTCAGCTAGTCATTCAGCCATGCAAATAAATACGAAGGTAGAAACCAATATAGTAGACTGTAACAAAGAACCGAATGTGAATGTGAATTATAATAATAAATCAAACCAATTAGATTTTAAGTTTGAGCTTCCTAAAAATCAATTAGTATTTGAAAATATTGTTACTGGCACAGTTGATTTTAATGTATCAGAGAACTTCATATTTGGTAAGAACTATATAACAGAAGAAATTTCCCACGGGTTAGGACTCGGATCTGTATTTGTCCATGCTGGAATAGAAGAAGGATATGATGATGGGTTAACGGAAGAAGAGCGAATTTACTATGGTGCATCGGAGGTTTTTTATAAAAGTGAATTTGGATCAGATGCAACAACCTATTCAGTAGGAGTTTTAGTTTATCCTAAGAAAGGTACTTTTAGAATAGGACTTAGACTTCAATCGGCTAAAAGGGGTAAAAAGATTCGTTTAAGATGGTGGGCATATAAGAATCTCTCTGCAGTTGATCAAGAAAAACAAGTTAAGGTAGCAATAACGCCTACTGAAATAGAGATAGGTAAGGGGCAGCAGTATCAGTTCTCAGGTATTGTATATGGTAATGAAGGTGACGATCTAAATTGGAGCGTTGAAGGAGAAAATAGTGGAGAAATAGATGAATATGGTCTATATAAAGCACCAGAAGTTGATGGGGTATATAAAATCAAGGCCACTAGTAAAAGTGATCCAACAAAATATGCCGTAGCCTATATAGCGGTAAAGGAAGAAAGCAAGTTAAAAAGTAAATTAGCAGAAATAAAAATATAAAAATAACAGAACAACCCGTTCGAAATAGGTTCCTCATTGGTTAGTGAGGGATCTTTTTTATGTTTGGTTAAAAAAACTAAATATTCAAAATATTTAAAAATATTTAAAAGGAATTTTCCTATAAAAAAAGAATACACTTCTTATATAAGTTCGCACCACAAGCATCATGAACAAATTTTTAGAATGGGGGATAGAAAATGGGACAGAATATGGGGCCATCTCATAAAAGTATCTTATGAGACACTCCACTGATATGTTAAAGAGGTTTAGAGAAAAAAATAAGGGGGGATTTTCACATGACAAGTAATGCTAAAGGTAGTGAAAAGAAAAGAATTAAGGTACCACATACCTACGTAATTCTATTTAGTGTAATTTTGATAATGGCAATACTAACGTATATCATTCCTGCTGGTGAATATGACAGAGTTAAGGATGATGTTACGAATAAAACTGTAGTAGTTCCTACGTCATTCCATGCCGTTGAACAAAATCCAATTAAATTCTTTGACCTATTTCAATCCATTCCAAAGGGGATGAAGGATGCTTCAAGTATAATCTTCTTCATATTTATAGTAGGTGGAGCATTCCAGATGATAACTGCAACGGGAGCAATTGAGGCAGGTATTGGAAAACTAGCAAAGGTGTCACAGGGGAGCGAAAAAATTCTTATCCCAATATTTATTATAGTGTTTTCCATAGCTGGAGGGACCTTTGGAATGGCAGAGGAAACAATAGTTTTTGTTCCTATAGGTATAGCCCTCGCAAGAGCCCTTGGATATGATGCCATGACAGGAACTGCTATGATCACACTAGGTGCAGCCTGCGGATTTACATCAGGATTTATGAACCCCTTTACAGTAGGAGTAGCTCAGAAGATTTCAGAGTTACCACTGTTTTCAGGGATATGGATTAGAATAGCATTTTTAGTAATATTCCTAATTATTACTATCATATACACAATGAGATATGCAGAAAGAGTTAAAAAGGATCCATCTCTTAGTATTGTTAGAGAGCTTGAAATTCAGGAAAAGGATAAGATTATAGATCTATCAAATCTACCGGAACTTAAGCCATATCATAACTTAGTTCTTGCAACGGTTATAATTGGATTTGCATTCATAATCTGGGGTGTATTTAAGAAGGGATGGTATATTAACGAAATAGGTTCAGCCTTCCTAGCTATGGGTATCATAGGTGGATTTTTAGGGAAACTCGGGCCTAGTAGAATGGCCGAGGAATTTGTTATCGGTGCAAAGTCTATAGTTTTTGGAGCTCTAGTTGTTGGGGTAGCAAGGGGTATATTAGTCGTTATGAAGGATGGAATGATTTTAGACACAATCGTATATGGCCTTGCAAGTGCAATTCAAGCCCTGCCAAAGAGTATTTCAGTTATTGGTATGTATATTACACAGGTTATAATAAACTTCTTCATTCCATCGGGCTCAGGGCAAGCAGCAGCCACGATGCCTATAATGAAGCCACTAGCCGATATTCTAGGTATTACTAGACAAACTGCAGTAGTTGCATATCAATTTGGTGACGGTTTTACAAATTCGATAATACCTACATCAGCTACCTTGATGGCAGTATTATCTGTAGCTAAAATACCTTACGAAAAATGGTTTAAATTCCTATGGCCTTTGATGCTGATTTGGTTAGGCGTAGGAGCAGTATTAGTAGTAATAGTAAATGCTATGAATTTTGGACCATTTTAGGTTACTAGAAAAGCTATCAGTTTGAAGGGGCTGTCTTATAAAGGAATCTTATGAGCACGGCCCCATACTTATATATTTAAGGGTGATTATTGATGTATAGCTTAAAAATCATTAACGGCAAGATTTTCGATTTTGAATCAGATTCTGAAAAAATATGTGATATAGGAATAAAGGATGGAAAAATAACATGTGTCGGTAATTGTAGTGGTCCAGCAGAGATTGAGATAGATGTAGAGGGAAAGGTAGTCTCGCCGGGATTTATTGATATACATATGCATGAAGAATTAATTAGTGACACCTCCGATGGAGATGATTATGATATAGCGAATAAGATGCTATTGATGGGTGTGACTACATGTGTCGGAGGAAATTGCGGAAACAATAGACAAAGTATAGCTAGGTTCATGGGGTTTGTTGACAAGAATGGTGCCCCAGTAAACTATCTTACATTTATAGGTCATAACTATCTACGGAATATGGTTGGTATCGATGATAGATATAGAGGTGCAACAGAGAGAGAAATCTCGAAAATGCAAAGACAGATTTCTTCTGAAATAAAAAATGGTGCCATAGGGATTTCCTTTGGATTAGAGTATTCACCGGGGATTGAGTATGAAGAGGTTATTAAGCTCTGTAAGCATATAGAAGATAGAAATATAATGTTATCTGCCCACTATAGAAAAGATGCAAAGTATGGTATAGACTCAATTAGGGAGATGATAAATATATCGAGGGAAACTAAACTGCCAATGCAGATTTCTCACCTAGGAAGTTGTACTGCCTATGGAATGATGAAGGAATCTCTAGAGGTAATAGAGAATGCTATAGATAACGGTATTGATGTGGCTGCCGATTGTTATCCCTACGATGCCTTTAGTACTTATATAGGCACATCG
Organism: Wukongibacter baidiensis; assembly: GCF_050888315.1. Classification (NCBI taxonomy): domain Bacteria; kingdom Bacillati; phylum Bacillota; class Clostridia; order Peptostreptococcales; family Caminicellaceae; genus Wukongibacter; species Wukongibacter baidiensis. The sequence goes on along the minus strand of NZ_CP138202.1, from coordinate 2,386,411 downwards.
GTTTTTGATGAAGGATGTTTTAAACTTTGGAACAAATCCTTTGATAGTGTTATACTTACAGAAGAACCCTATAGGGGTGTTCGTTGTGATGAAAAAATTTTTTATAAGGTTCGAAAGGAATATCCTGATATGTTGGTTGTTGCCTTTGTAATGAATGAAGAAGAAGTAATTGAGGCCATAAAGTCTCCCTTTGTTATGGTAGCAAGCGATGGAGTTTATCGTAGAGGGCAAGGTCATCCTAGAGGAGCTGGAACCTTTCCTAGAGTATTAGGTAAATACGTTAGAGAGATGAAAACCCTCACATTGATTGAGGCTTTAAAAAAAATGACTGTAGTGCCAGCTAAACGTCTAGGATTTACTAGTAAAGGAGATATAAAGGAAGGCTATGATGCTGATATAGTTATTTTTGATCCAGAGAGAATAATTGACATGGCAGACTTTGAAAATCCTACGATAAAGCCAAAGGGTATATCCTATGTGATAATTGACGGAAAAATAGCAGTAAGAGATAATGAAATAGAAAGAAGCAGATTGGGTAGAATAATTAGAAGAAATGAGCTTAGTTCATAGGCAGAGGAGGATTACAGATGATCAATGAAGTAAACAGACATACAGCTGATGTAAAGGATGAATTGATTAAACTTAGCGAATACATATTTGATAATCCAGAATTGGGAAATGAAGAGGTTAAAGCTTGTAAGGCACATGTAGAGCTTTTGAAGAAACACGGCTTTGAGGTAAAAGAAGAATATCTTGGGATTAAAACAGCTTTTAAAGCAGTGTTTGATAGCGGAAAAGATGGTGCCAATATATGCTTTCTAGCTGAATATGATGCACTTCCTGGAATAGGCCATGGGTGTGGTCACAATATACTAGGTACAACCAGCACCGGAGCAGGTATTGTATTAAGTAAGCTGATAAAAGATCTTAAGGGAAAAGTAATGGTTATTGGTACACCAGCTGAAGAAACTAACGGAGCAAAGGTGGAGATGACAGATAAGGGAGCCTTTGATGGTATGGATGTAGCTATGGCAGTTCATCCGGCAGATGGACATTATAAGAGTGGGTCTTCTCTAGCTATGGAAGCTATTCAATTTACCTTTAAGGGACAATCAGCCCATGCTGCAGCATCTCCTGAGAAGGGGATAAATGCCCTTGATGCAGCAATTAACACCTTTGTAAACATTAATGCACTGAGAGAGCATATAAAATCTAGTGCAAGGGTACATGGAATAATTAAAGAAGGTGGAAAAGCAGCAAACATAGTACCGGATTTAGCTATAGCACAGTTTTATGTAAGAGCAGAAACGAAAACCTATTTGAAGGAGCTTGTAGCCAAAGTAAAGAACTGTGCCAAGGGAGCAGCCCTTGCTGCTGGAGCAGAGCTCGAGATAACTAATTATGAAGAATCCTATGATAACTTAGTTACTAATCAGAAGCTGCTAGAGGTTTACTGTAGAAGATTAATGGATATGAATGTTGATGAAATACATGAAGCAAAACAAAGCTATGGTTCATTAGATATGGGTAATGTAAGCCATGTAATTCCAACTATTCACCCTTATTTTGAAATATGTGATGAAGAGATCGCTGGTCATACTAAAGAGTTTGCAGAAGCAACAAAAACAGAAAGGGCATATAATTCAATGGAACAGACCATTGGAGCTTTAGTGCTTACAGCCATAGATATTTTGCAAGATGATAATCTTTTAGCGGAGATATGGAAGGAATTTAAAGAGACAGAGAAATAGGGTGTCTCAGAATGACGAATTTCTGCGTTATTTGAAATTTCACCGACTTGGCACGTACGTCAGTACTAGCCAAACCGTTGAAATTTCAAAACCTTGAACTTCATTCATTCTGAAACACCCTAGGGCTGGACTCATAAAATGGCTTTTATGAGACAGCCCCTGCTTATAGATAGAATCTGATAAAAATTTAAAACTTAGAAATTGCAACTAAAAAAGGGCTGATGCCCTTTCTTAGATTGCTATGCTGTTGCAATATTATTGCTATCTACATCAAGTAACTCAGATAACCTTTCATCTTCAGATATAGCTCTACCTAATTTTTTAGAGTAAGCTAAGCACTTTCCATCTATAATTCTAGTCTCCAATGTACCCTTAGCACTTGGATTACCTCTAAGATGAGGTGCGTCTATAATTCCTCTTTTAATTGCATCCGCCAAAACAGCTGGGTCAGACCATGAATCATGGCTTTCAGGATATAAATTTTTAAGAGTATTTAATAGAACTCTAGCTTCACTAATAAGTTCATTTTTTCTATCTATTACTGACTTGTCTTGTGTCATATCAGCCATACCATGAAGGGTAGAACGGATAACACCTCTAACTATTTTACAGCTTTCAATTACATCTTCGGGTTTAGCAGCATGATCCGCCTCAGAGAAACCTACTACATGAATTATATGAGGTTTAACACTCATAGCGAGATAGGTGGAAGCAGCCAATTGTCCCTTAGCAACATCCAAGTCAGCACTTAAACTAGCAAGTCCTGCTCTTACCTGTCTTAAGACCTTAAAACCTTCATCCTCCAATGACTCTATCAATTCAATCTTTGCAAGCATTTTAGCAAGATCCATCTTATGATGCATAGAAGGTGGAACATTAAACATATATTGAGAAATATAATGTTTTACACCCATTTTTTTAGCATTGTAAGCTGCTAAAAACGCCATGGCCACACCAATAGTATCGTGGGCATCTCTTAGGCTCCAATGATGAGATTCGTTGACCTCTATAGGAATATTTCTATCACCATGCCATTTCATAAGACGTTGCCCTTCGCTTATGGAATCGAAAACCTCTCTAGTTCCTCTTCCATCCAGAACATTGTACCAGCATAGAGGAACAGCACACCAAGCATTATTTATTGTGCCTTTGAGAAGGTCTGCAAATTTAAACACTTCTGCAGTTCCACTATAACATCTTAAAAGAGGATAATTACCTCTTCTTGAGCACTCATAAAGGGTCTTAAAATCTTCTATGGTTCTAAGTGGTACACCGCCAGCACCATCAAGGTCATGGTTCATCCTTTCCGGAGTAAAGAAATTTTCTTGAGCATTTTGGTCAGGGCCTACCGAGATTATGTCCAAGACCTTAGATTCAGCTATTTTCTTTATACCATCAAAGGTTTCTTCTAAGGATGGCAAACCAAAGTGGTGTCTTAGTACTGGATACGGATGCTTACTATTAATCCTATCAATTAAATTTTGTGGATAGGAAGCCGTAATCTCTCTTAAATTATTTCCCTTTATATATTGAATAGTATCATCTAGATCTTCAGTGCCATCAAATATTTTAGAAAAGAATGAATATCTTTTTGCTATATTGGCTACGGGTTTTGTCCCGCCAAACAGCCAAGTGATATTATTTAGATTCTTAGATTTAATTTCCTCCTGAAGCTCATCTAACAAAGGAATTACTGATTCAGGGGTCAACCTGAATCCTACAGAAACCACATCTGGTTTTATTTTAAGTATTGTATCTACTAATCTCTTTATGCTTACAGCTGCACCTAGGAACTCGGTTTTATGACCTTCATCCTCAGCTAGTCTTAAAAAGTTTACAACTCCTCCTACATGAACACAGTTTCCAATAGCAGCTCCTAGAAACATTTTCATTATGCAACAACTCCTTCGTTTGAATTACGGATTTTACCATTAATTACGTAGTTTTTTATTTCTTCTACTGTAGATAATCTATCGAGACCCATATCAGTTATCTTTCTACCGTATTTATAATAATCAGTATTATGAACAATTGACGTAAGCTGAATAATAGAACCTATCGTAGGAGTATTAATACCTAAATGCCTACCCATATCGGCAATAGGAACTAAACTTTGCGGTACATCTTCATAAATATATCTGGTATTAATATTTGCTGGAGCCATGATTCCATGATAACCCTTTGTATTGTTTAAAGCATCACATAGGGTTTCGCCAGTGGCACCATAGGTATATTGAAGCCAATCCCTTAATGAAATAGTACTTACCTTTAGTCGTTTGGCTATAAGCAATCGCTCACTATCAGCTTGCTCTATAACCTTTGCAATAGACGGAGTAACGCCATCAATGTAATATTGGAAGTTTCCAAAGGTATTTTCAATCCTTCCACAATTTAATAGAGTGGGTATAGGATGAAGCATTGCCCCGATATTATTGAAGCTAGTTTCCAATACACTTTTGGACGCTGTAAATTCAGGGAATGAATCATTGATAACACTAAGAAATTCACTTGTCCTTATGGCAGGCAGCGCAGATACTCTGACTTCGTTTTTCTTTCCAAAGATCTTTACTTGACCATTGGATATAGTTCGACAAGCATACAATAGAGTTTGAGCTTCAACGATGCAAACGTCCTTTATTGGATTATGCTTTGCTATAATGTTTTTGAACTCCAAGGCTCCACCAGTTCTTCCTGGATTAAGGACTATATATTGATCAGCCGTTACTATAGGAGCAATTTTGTTTGCGATAAATTTATGAGCACTAGCAGGTAGAACAACCATAATGACATCAACATTTTTGATTGCTCTTTCAATATTGTTAGTAACTATGTTCAAGAAACCACGACCATTATATACGCCCATAAGGTCAATATATCCGCTTTGCTTGATTTCCATTATTCGTTCAAGGCTGCGATTATACAAATTAACCTTATATCCATTCAAAGCCAAATATCCTGCGACGGCTTGACCACCATTTCCCGCACCGATAATAGCGAAGCTTAGTTTTTTTCTAAGATTCTTTTTCAATTAGATACCCCCTTGTTTATTTGTTTTTCTATAATGTTGGATACTCGTAAGAGCTAACCATATACTAAGCCTATGGAAATATAAATTTAGTTATAAAGCATTGATAGGATTCGTCAGATAAATATATTAGAGGAAAATAGGAAGTAAAACTATGATGTTTCCTCTAGAATATAGAGTTCATTGAGCATCACGTGAACATCTATAGATAATTAGCAAAGATTAAAGTGAAAAATTTGACACAATAATAAACAACTGTACATTATTTGTCGAAAATTAGCGCAGTTTAGAGTGTGCTATTTCTATAACATATTTAAAAACACTAAGATTAAAGGGTACTATTATGTAGGTAAATTACAATATAGTATGTAATAAAGGGTATAGGAAAATAACCCACTAAAATAGTTACCTTTAGTGAATAAGTATTAATTACTTAAATTAAGAATTTAAGTCTTAAAAATATAAGAAAAGTTATAGATAAAAAAGATTTAATTATAATTGAAGAAGTTACAAGAATGGTAACAGAGGTTATTTCTTAGATAGGTTTAGGGTTCTCTGTGGAAAGGAGACTTTCCTAAATAGGGTAACCTCTTCATCGAGTCTTGCAACGCTTTTTTTGTAAAAATGTAAATGGGTATAATGTCCCAAAACAATTATATCATAAAAAATGATATATGTAAATAATTAGTAAAAAAAATTTTACGGGTCAAAAACGCTTATATGCTACATTTCGACAAATTCAAAAAATATTTTTGAGTGACAGAGATTCCTTCTCTTTTATATGATTAAGAAGAAATTTTAATGCAGCTGTTTCCCCAAGTGTCAAGGCTTTATCCTTTATATATATATATTTCTTTAGCTTTTCTAGGCTAAGATTTACTTTTTCGATCTCCTCATGATTAACAGATATCAATAGGACTTTCTGCTTATTAATCCATTTATCATTTATAATAGTATAAATAGATTGAGTAGAAGCCCAGTTATCACTATATATCGTTTTATCCATATCATTTAGTAGAGAATTAAACTCATCTGTAGATTGAGAAATAAAGTTATATAGAAACATCCAAGTAGTTATAAGTAATATTACAACAAATGTAGAAATAAAAAGGGATTTCATTTCTTCTTCTCCTTTTTAGCGGTTTTTAAGTGAATACTAAGGTTCTTGCTTCGGTCAATTGATCCATAGAATACATTATTAATATCATCAACTCCTCTTTTTTTCAGTTCTTTATATAGCCAATTAAAATCTATAGGAGATTTTTTGAGATTTTCATGGTTTATCTTACCATCTATTATTAAGCTGATAGGTAGGTCTTCCTGAGTGACATTAATATTCAGATCCGAAGGGGTTAGAGGCCTTTTAGAGGCTTTAGGAATAACACTTAGATCTCCATTGGTTTCAAGAATCGCGAATTCTACATCGTCGATGCTGGCAAAATCCTTTATTCTTAACTGTTCAATTAGATCGTTTAGGTTAATCCTTAACTCTTTAAGTTTACTTTCCATAATACGACCATTTTTTATTAAAATACTAGGCCTTCCACAGATTATTGCTCTAGCCTTCTCACTTTTTAGAGTGATATGGGATATTATGATCTGTAAAAAAACTAAAGTAGATATAGCTATTATACCGTTGATAAAAGGCATTTCTGATGTTTCCATGGACAGAGACGCTAATTCTGATACCATTATTATGACAACTAGATCATAGGGTTGAAGTTCAGCAAGTTCAGCCTTACCCATTATTCTGATAGCTGAGACTACCAATATATAAAGAATTATAGTTCTGATAAAAATAGTTATCACAAGACCACCTCGATTTTAATAAACACTTTCTATATAAAAGTTCAAAGTCTATAATATGTAGTTTTCTCATAAACAACAAAAAAAATCATACTTTTTCATAATGTTAATGAATTTATCAAAATCAGGAGAGGTATAATTGGCTATATATTTTAGCAAAAATAACCATTTGACTTTATACTGAAATAATGCTAAAGTATTACTTGTCGCTGTTGAGGCGTAGCTTGTTAAAGCTTAGAAAAAAAGTGTTGACAACGACGGTGTTGCATGGTATTATATTTAAGCGTCGGTAATGACCGACCAAGATGTATGATTCTTATGCATCAAATGTCAAAACCTTTAATGATGAAATAAAAAGAAAAAAGGTGTTGACAACAAACGAAAAACATGATAGAATATTTCTTGTCGCTAAAACGACAGAAAAAAACTTTGGACATTGAAAACTAAACAGTGTAAGGAATTAAACCTTAGTTTGATATAATTCAAGCTAAAGATATAATAAACGCCAGATTTTTTTTAAGAGTTTGATCCTGGCTCAGGATGAACGCTGGCGGCGTGCTTAACACATGCAAGTCGAGCGAGAAGGTTATGACTGATTCTTCGGATGAAGGATTAACTGGAAAGCGGCGGACGGGTGAGTAACGCGTGGGTAACCTGCCTTGTACAGAGGGATAGCCACTGGAAACGGTGATTAATACCTCATAAAACTATAGCGTCGCATGGCGCATTAGTCAAAACTCAGGTGGTACAAGATGGACCCGCGTCTGATTAGCTAGTTGGTGGGGTAAAGGCCTACCAAGGCGACGATCAGTAGCCGACCTGAGAGGGTGATCGGCCACACTGGAACTGAGACACGGTCCAGACTCCTACGGGAGGCAGCAGTGGGGAATATTGCACAATGGGCGAAAGCCTGATGCAGCAACGCCGCGTGAGTGAAGAAGGCTTTCGGGTCGTAAAACTCTGTCCTAAGGGAAGAATAATGACGGTACCTTAGGAGGAAGCCCCGGCTAACTACGTGCCAGCAGCCGCGGTAATACGTAGGGGGCAAGCGTTATCCGGAATCACTGGGCGTAAAGGGTGCGTAGGCGGCCAAATAAGCCAGAGGTGAAAGGCTACGGCTCAACCGTAGTAAGCCTTTGGAACTGTATGGCTTGAGTGCAGGAGAGGAGAGTGGAATTCCTAGTGTAGCGGTGAAATGCGTAGATATTAGGAGGAACACCAGTGGCGAAGGCGACTCTCTGGACTGCAACTGACGCTGAGGCACGAAAGCGTGGGGAGCGAACAGGATTAGATACCCTGGTAGTCCACGCCGTAAACGATGAGTGCTAGGTGTCGGGGGTTCACACCCTCGGTGCCGGAGTTAACGCATTAAGCACTCCGCCTGGGGAGTACGGTCGCAAGACTGAAACTCAAAGGAATTGACGGGGACCCGCACAAGTAGCGGAGCATGTGGTTTAATTCGAAGCAACGCGAAGAACCTTACCAGGACTTGACATCCCTGTGACCGGTACTTAATCGTACCTTTCCCTTCGGGGACAGAGGAGACAGGTGGTGCATGGTTGTCGTCAGCTCGTGTCGTGAGATGTTGGGTTAAGTCCCGCAACGAGCGCAACCCTTGTCTTTAGTTGCCAGCAGGTTAAGCTGGGCACTCTAGAGAGACTGCCGGTGACAAACCGGAGGAAGGTGGGGATGACGTCAAATCATCATGCCCCTTATGTTCTGGGCTACACACGTGCTACAATGGCTGGTACAACGGGAAGCGAATGAGTAATCTGGAGCGAATCCCAAAAAGCCAGTCCCAGTTCGGATTGTGGGCTGCAACTCGCCCACATGAAGTTGGAGTTACTAGTAATCGCGGATCAGAATGTCGCGGTGAATGCGTTCCCGGGTCTTGTACACACCGCCCGTCACACCATGGGAGTTGGGGGCACCCGAAGTCAGCTATCTAACTTTTTAAGAGGAAGCTGCCGAAGGTGAAATCAATGACTGGGGTGAAGTCGTAACAAGGTAGCCGTATCGGAAGGTGCGGCTGGATCACCTCCTTTCTAAGGAGAAAACCTTACACTGTTTAGTTTTGAATGTCTAAGGACATTCAATTTGAATATACAACAAAATTATGGGGGCGTAGCTCAGTTGGGAGAGCACCTGCCTTGCAAGCAGGGGGTCAGGAGTTCGAATCTCCTCGTCTCCACCATGAATGTTTGAATGCTATTAAGTTAAAGCACTCAAACATAATTTTGTTCTTTGAAAACTGAACAATGGAGAGAAACAGAATTGCTATAAAAGCAATTTCACTGGTCAAGTTATTAAGGGCATAGGGTGAATGCCTTGGCACCAGGAGCCGATGAAGGACGTGGTAAGCTGCGATAAGTCTCGGGTAGCTGCAAGCAAGCTTTGATCCGGGAATGTCCGAATGGGGAAACCCATCTAAGTAAACCTTAGATACCTTCTGCTGAATACATAGGCAGTTGGAGGCAACCAGGGGAACTGAAACATCTAAGTACCCTGAGGAAGAGAAAGAAAAATCGATTCCCTCAGTAGCGGCGAGCGAAAGGGGAAGAGCCCAAACCTAGAGCTACGGCTTTAGGGGTTGTGGATAGAGCCATAAAGAGGAAGGTATTCTAACCGAAGAGGTCTGGAAAGGCCCACCGCAGAAGGTGAAAGTCCTGTAGGTGAAAGAAGAAGATCCTTGGCACTACTCCAGAGTACCACGAGGCACGTGAAACCTTGTGGGAAGCTGGGAGGACCACCTCCCAAGGCTAAATACTACCTGGTGACCGATAGAGGATAGTACCGTGAGGGAAAGGTGAAAAGAACCCCGGGAGGGGAGTGAAATAGAACCTGAAACCCTATGTCTACAAGCAGTGGAAGTTCTTTATATGAACGACCATGTACTTTTTGTAGAACGGGCCAACGAGTTACGGTATGCAGCAAGGTTAAGGACCTTTGGTCTGGAGCCGCAGCGAAAGCGAGTCTTAACTGGGCGAATTTAGTTGCATGCCGTAGACCCGAAACCGGGTGACCTATCCATGGGCAGGATGAAGCGAAAGTAAAATTTCGTGGAGGTCCGAACCGTTTAGCGTTGAAAAGCTATCGGATGACCTGTGGATAGCGGAGAAATTCCAATCGAACTCGGAGATAGCTGGTTCTCCCCGAAATAGCTTTAGGGCTAGCCTCAGATTTAGAGAAACGGAGGTAGAGCACTGAATGGCCTAGGGGGCTTCACCGCCTACCGAAGCCTATCAAACTCCGAATGCCGTATTCTTTTATCTGGGAGTCAGACTGCGGGTGATAAGATTCGTAGTCGAGAGGGAAACAGCCCAGACCATCAGCTAAGGTCCCTAAATACAGATTAAGTGGGAAAGGATGTGGAGCTGCTTAGACAACTAGGATGTTGGCTTAGAAGCAGCCACTCATTTAAAGAGTGCGTAATAGCTCACTAGTCGAGTGGCTCTGCGCCGAAAATTACCGGGGCTCAAATCTGTTACCGAAGCTATGGCTTGCCGTATGGCAGGGGTAGGGGAGCATTGTATATCGGCTGAAGCTGTACCGTAAGGAGCAGTGGACTTTATACAAGAGAGAATGTTGGCATAAGTAGCGAGAGGTAGGTGAGAATCCTACCCGCCGAAAACCTAAGGTTTCCTGAGGAAGGCTCGTCCGCTCAGGGTAAGTCGGGACCTAAGCCGAGGACGAAAGTCGTAGGCGATGGACAACAGGTGAAGATTCCTGTACCACCACTTTATCGTTTGAGGAATGGAGGGACGCAGGAGGATAGGCAAAGCCCACGGTTGGTTGAGTGGGTTCAAGCCCGTAGGGAGCAGAGATAGGCAAATCCGTCTTTGCAATCCTGAAAGGTGATGAGGAGCGAAAAATAAGTAGCGAACTTGCTGATTCCACACTGACAAGAAAAGCTTCTACCGAGATAAAAGGTGCCCGTACCGTAAACCGACACAGGTAGGTGAGGAGAGAATCCTAAGGCGAGCGAGATAACTACTGTTAAGGAACTCGGCAAAATGACCCCGTAACTTAGGGAGAAGGGGTGCCACGTTAGGGTGAATAGCCCGAGGTGGCCGCAGAGAATAGGCCCAAGCGACTGTTTAGCAAAAACACAGGTCTCTGCTAAATCGAAAGATGATGTATAGGGGCTGACGCCTGCCCGGTGCTGGAAGGTTAAGGGAAGTGGTTAGCGTATGCGAAGCTGTGAACCGAAGCCCCAGTAAACGGCGGCCGTAACTATAACGGTCCTAAGGTAGCGAAATTCCTTGTCGGGTAAGTTCCGACCCGCACGAAAGGCGTAACGATTTGGGCACTGTCTCAACAGTAGGCTCGGTGAAATTGTAGTACCGGTAAAGATGCCGGTTACCCGCAGCAGGACGGAAAGACCCCGTGGAGCTTTACTGTAGCTTGGCACTGGATTTTGGTATTGCATGTACAGGATAGGTGGGAGACTTAGAAGCATGGACGCCAGTTTGTGCGGAGTCGTTGTTGGGATACCACTCTTGTAATACTGAAGTTCTAACCAGAGACCGTGATCCGGTCTTGGGACACTGTCAGGTGGGCAGTTTGACTGGGGCGGTCGCCTCCCAAAAAGTAACGGAGGCGCCCAAAGGTTCCCTCAGCGCGGTTGGAAATCGCGCGAAGAGTGCAAAGGCAGAAGGGAGCTTGATTGCGAGACATACAGGTCGAGCAAGGACGAAAGTCGGGCTTAGTGATCCGGTGGTTCCGAGTGGAAGGGCCATCGCTCAACGGATAAAAGCTACCCCGGGGATAACAGGCTTATCTCCCCCAAGAGTCCACATCGACGGGGAGGTTTGGCACCTCGATGTCGGCTCGTCTCATCCTGGGGCTGTAGTAGGTCCCAAGGGTTGGGCTGTTCGCCCATTAAAGAGGCACGCGAGCTGGGTTCAGAACGTCGTGAGACAGTTCGGTCCCTATCCGCTGTGGGCGCAGGAAATTTGAGAGGAGCTGTCCTTAGTACGAGAGGACCGGGATGGACGTACCTCTGGTGCATCAGTTGTTCCGCCAGGAGCACCGCTGAGTAGCTATGTACGGAAGGGATAAGCGCTGAAGGCATCTAAGCGCGAAGCCCACCTTAAGATAAGATTTCCCATCCATTTATGGATTAAGACCCCAGAAAGACTATCTGGTTGATAGGCCTAAGGTGTAAGGGCAGTAATGTCTTTAGCTGATAGGTACTAATAGGTCGAGGACTTGACCATACTTTCCATTGTTCAGTTTTGAGAGAATAAATATGTTTTATTATCTCAAAAGAAATCTGGTAATAATAGCGAAGAGGATACACCTGTTCCCATATCGAACACAGAAGTTAAGCTCTTCAGCGCTGATGGTACTTGGCGGGCAGCCGCCTGGGAGAGTAAGTCGTTGCCAGTTTTAAGTTCCAGAGTAGCTCAATGGTGGAGCAACCGGCTGTTAACCGGTAGGCTGTGAGTTCGAATCTCACCTCTGGAGCCAATTATATACATGAGCCATAGATGCAGTCATTATTGACGCGGGGTGGAGCAGTTGGTAGCTCGTCGGGCTCATAACCCGGAGGTCGCAGGTTCAAGTCCTGTCTCCGCAACCACAATATGGCCCCTTGGTCAAGCGGTTAAGACACCGCCCTTTCACGGCGGTAACAGGGGTTCGAGTCCCCTAGGGGTCACCAATTTATTTAGCTTCTAGTTATTAGAAGCTGACTTGGGCGCATAGCTCAGCTGGGAGAGCACCTGCCTTACAAGCAGGGGGTCACAGGTTCAAGTCCTGTTGCGCCCACCAAATTATTTGCTGATGAGCAAATAAACTATTAAAATACGGTCCAGTAGTTCAGTTGGCTAGAACGCTAGCCTGTCACGCTAGAGGTCGAGGGTTCGAGTCCCTTCTGGATCGCCATTTAATCTGCGGGTATGGCGGAATTGGCAGACGCGCTAGACTTAGGATCTAGTGTCTTGTACGTGGGGGTTCAAGTCCCTCTACCCGCACCAATTAAATTAATTCATTATTATTTAAGTCAATCTTTTGAGTTGTATTTTTTTTTGCAAAATAGTATAATTAAAAAAGTTTATAATTTTCTATGTGTTATAAAAAAAGCAATAATGGACACTATAATAATGAATAAGCTTAATATGAATCATGCGGTAGTGGCTCAGTGGTAGAGCATCGCCTTGCCAAGGCGAGGGTCGAGGGTTCAAATCCCTTCTACCGCTCCAATAAATATGTGCCCATAGCTCAGCTGGATAGAGCAACGGCCTTCTAAGCCGTGTGTCCGGGGTTCGAATCCCTGTGGGCACGCCATATTTGGACCTTTAGCTCAGTTGGTCAGAGCGTCCGGCTCATAACCGGCAGGCCCGGGGTTCGAGTCCCTGAAGGTCCACCAAAATTTAATTTGCCCAGATAGCTCAGTCGGTAGAGCAGGGGACTGAAAATCCCCGTGTCGGTGGTTCGATTCCGCCTCTGGGCACCAAAGACAAGCTTGGTTAGTTAACCAAGTTTTTTTTATTGCGTGCATTTTTTGAGGAGAGATTTGACCAAAGCAAAGTGGTTCGATGCCCCCGAGTTTCTATCTATATCGTCTCTTCGAAAGAAATCACATCAAAGGTAAGGGCTTTAATGCCCTTTATTTTTATTTAAAACTAGTTGAGCGGATAGATTCTCTTAGTTAAGGGAAATAATACTCATAGATGGTGTTAGAGCTATCAAAAACGTGAATATTAATTAGGAAAATATAACTCTAAAATTATTAATATGAAGAAAAAAATAAAAAATGGGACTAAAGTTCTAGTAAAATATTGTTTACATATACACGATGTGGTAAAATTATAGAGAAATTTGTCAAAAGGAGAATCGAATATGAGAGATATAGTGGAAAACAAAAAAAGAGCCGAGATAAAAATGAGCTTATCGGAATTTGAAATCCCACCTATGCAAGATGCCCTAATTGTTGGCAAAAACGCTCCTATTGGACCTGAAGCTGCTAGACGAATGGTTGATATACTATCACCAAACCAATATGAAATTATAAAAGTTGACCACCATGTAATTGAAGCCATTGTTGTTAGAAAATTTTTAATAGATATGCTTCCTAAGGATAAATTAATAAATATTATTTTGGATGAAGGGGAGAAGGTAGCTAACGAAACTACAATAATAAAAGCACACCTTAATATTGTTGTACACGTTAGCAAATCCGTAGAGCTATGATGAGAAACGTATCAGACATCATGTTAAAGAACTTCAGACATATAGACTTACTTGAAGGAGTAAAAGTAGCTCAAGATCTTGTAGTAAAAAAAGGTATTGATTTTTTTCCTGTAGTTGAAGAAGAACGTTTAGTAGGTATATTAACATATAGACATTTAATAGGAGTGCATTCAAATAGAATTGTAGCAGACGCTATGAGCCAAACAATTATATCTATTTCTTCGTGTACTCCTCTTTGGCAAGCAAAAGAAATGATAGATAAAAGTGAACTAGATGTTTTACTAGTAATGGATAATGATGAATTACTTGGAATTGTAACAAAGATTCAAATTTATACTGAATTAGGTAAACATGTTGATCTCCTTACAGAATTATATAAAAGCGACTATATTTACCATCATGCAAAGGAACTTATAAAAAAGAAGCAAAATGCAACAATAATATTTATTGATATTAATGATTTTGGATATATTGACAAAAAATATGGTCATATACAAGGCGATATTATACTTAAAGAATTAGCATCAGTATTAAAAAATAACATACCTCCAGATACATATGTGTGTAGATTTGGAGGCGATGAATTCGTGGTTTTAACACCCTATTACATAGATGAATCTATTAGACTTACAGAAAACTTACTAGACAGCATTTCTAACTTTATTTTTTCTAATGGAATTAAGGTGAATGCATCAGCTGGAATTTCAACACTAACTAATATGTTAAACTCAGATATAGACTCAGCTGTATATCAACTCATTAATGATGCAAGCTTAGCTTCGACAATAGCAAAAAAACAAAAAGCTCCATTATATGTTTCTGAATGTGTTATTGAAGAAGAAGTGCAAGTACTTGAAATAAACTGAGAATTAACCTCGGAAGGCTCATAGAAAATTTAAAATTCTGCAGAAGATAATCTGAACAAAAAAAGCGACTTGAAGTCGCTTCATCTTGTTGACAAAGTCAACAAGATGATAGGCTTTTGAGAAAGCTGAAGTTCGAGGCGTGCTAGAAGCAAGAGGCCGCAGCGTATAAAGACATACGTAAGGGTTCTTGATTGAAGCAACAACGAAGAAATTCGGGTTTATCAACAGCCTAAGGCGACCAGAAGTCACTTTTTTATCTATTATGGTCTAATAAACATTTGTGTCCAATAAATTGTTCCCTTAGAGTTTTTCGCATATCCAACTCCAATTTGTGTAAAGTTTCGACTTAATATATTGGCCCTATGCCCTGATGAATTCATCCATCCTTGAACAACAGCTTGGGCTGTTCTTTGACCCATGGCAATGTTTTCTCCAGCCGCACTATATTTAATCTTGAAATTCTTCATCATTTGGAAAGGAGAGCCATAGGTTGGTGAAGTATGGCTAAAATATCCTCTGTTGGCCATATCTTCTGACTTATATCTAGCAACTCTGGATAATTGCCAGTTATGTGAATATGCCGGTAACCCTGCTTTCTGCCTTTCTAAATTACATAATCTAATAACCTCTTGCTCTATAGCTTTAACGTTACTGAATAAAGGAACATATACCTTGTCACCAGGATATATCAAATCAGGATTTTTAAATTGAGGGTTAGCAGCAATAATCTCACTAATACCTACTTGATATCTAACTGCTATCTTCCACAAGGAATCCCCTTTTTTTACTATATATACATCTGTATCATTCTGAGCCTGAGCAGCATTAACACTGTTTATATTAAATACCATCAACAAACAAAATACAGTGAATAGTGTTAGTAAAAATCTATACTTTTTCAAATTTTCTTCCTCCTTTCACAGTTAGTTTTTGATAATAGCCATTAAATAATTACAAGATAATTATGGTATATAAACAGAGAAAGGATACAGAAGAATCTTGATTAAAAGTTAGATTTTACAAAAATACGAATTTAATAATAAGTACAAAAGCAAAATTTAAAAGACGCTATTAAGCGCCTTCGATTATTGTGATATTTTTCTATGCTCCAAACTTATTAAGCCTTTTGCCATTTGCAAGAAGCAAGGTCATGAGATATTTACTTTCAAAAAAGCCAAGACCTCCAACATTACAGGCATTTTCATTAAAACATACAACATCATCTCTCCCAGAAAATTCGCTGTTAACAAGCACTGGAACGGGATGAAAGCTATGTGAACGCATAGAGCATGGAGAAGAATGATCTCCCGTTACCGCGATCACATCTGGTCTGTTCTTTAAAAGTATAGGAAGAGCCTTATCTACCTTTTCTATACAGCTTACCTTTGATTCAAAATCACCATCTTCTCCGGCTTGATCAGTTCCTTTTACATGGATAAAGAAGAAGTCATACTTCTGTCTGTTTTCTATGTAGGTCTCGAATAGGCCTTCTATTGACTTAGGAGCCTTAAGAAGCTTCATACCCAATAAAGAAGCTATACCTCTGTACATAGGATATGCAGCTATTGCTGCTGATTCAAGGCAATATTTTTCTCTCATACTTGGAAGCGTAGGTTTCTTTGAAAAACCTCTAGTTAAGAAAGCATTTGTCGATGTATGATCCTTTAATAATTCGAATCCTTGTTTAATAAACTTATTTACCACTGTAGCTAAAAATTTGGATGCATCATTTTCGCCATTAGCTTCTAGAGGAGACTTACCCTCAACTTGAGGATCAGTATCGTTGATAAGACAGTCTATTTTCTTATCTTTGCTTCTGAAAAGAGTTACAAATCTATGACCTTCACCGGGCTCAATTATTATTTCAACGCCATCGATTTCCTTTATAGACTTTAAGATGTTGCAAAGTTCAATAGTCTTTTCAGTTGGAATCCTACCGGCTCTTCTATCGATAATCAACCCATTATCATCCATAGTAGCAAAATTACATCTAGCTGCTACATCACCGTCTTGTAACCTAAGATCTAGACCTACTGCTTCCAAAACCCCTCTACCTATGGTAATGTCCATTGGATCATAGCCAAAAAGTCCTACGTGACCAGGTCCACTTCCCGGAGTAATACCTAAAGACACAGGAATCATTCTACCGACAACTGATTCCGAAGCCAGCTTGTCGAGATTCGGAGTCTTTGCATATTCAAGTGGGGTCTTATAATGATAGTCTCTATTCCTTATGTCTCCAATGCCATCCATTACAATCAGAACTATTTTAGAATTGTTACACTTAATTACACTCTGAAGAATCTCTTCATGGTTCATATAACTGCCTCCCTTAGAGTATTTATATAATAATACATGCAATTGATATAAAATATTGAAAAAAATAAAACAGTCTATCTTGAAATAGTGTCTGTAAACTATGTGATAGTATATGCAAATATGGTTAGATTTATAAATATATTAAATGTGACAAATATCTTAAAGCGATAAAAAATATGACGAGGTTAATGTCAAATAGAGTCATTATATAAGGAGGCATTATTTAACATATTCCACGAGAATATGATATACTAATTTTGTCGAATTAAAAATTACCGCAAAAATATTTAATTATTTCCATTTCCCAGGAAATATGTCGTAAAGGTCATGACTCTTAGCGCGATTTAGACAAAAAAGAATGTTTTAACTCAAATTGGTCATGAAAAATCAGGATTTAGAGATGGAGGAAAAAACATGTTGTATTATGGAATAATAGCTGCATTAATAGGTGGAATATTCATAGCAGTACAAGGCGGTATAAATGGTATGATAGGTAATAAAGTTGGAATATTTCCAACGGTAATGGTTCCTGTAATCACACAGATTGTCATACTAAGTGCCGTTGTTCTTGTAAAAAGAGATCTAATAGGCAATATTTTAAAACTAAGAGATGTGAAATTTGGGGTAGGATTTCTAATAATATCAGCCATTTTAGGACTGGGAATAATGAGTACCCTGACCTTATCCATTATTAAGATCGGGCCGTTAGTGGCCTTTGCCATAGTCATATTCAGTCAATTGCTTACATCTATGATAGTAGAACACTTCGGATTTTTCGATATGGCCCAGAAAAGTATATCGAGCTACAGAGTACTGGGTCTTTTGGCCATGCTGGTAGGTATCGGATTATTCTATAAATAGGGGGTGCCTCAGAATGGCGAATTTCTGCGTTATTTAAAATTCAGACGACTTGGCATGTACGGTCAGTACTAGCCAAACCGCCTGAATTTTAAAACCTTGAACTTCACTCATTCTGAAACACCCCGGGATAAGTCTATAAGAGACTTTTCTGAGATAACATATTCTGTTTTTTTAGGGTCACTTTCTTTTTATGTTAAGATTAACTTACTTGTCCCAAGAGCTTAACAGCTAATACCTAAATTATATCTGCTTTTGATTATCTCTTCGTATTCTTAGTTTGTTTATAACCTTCTTAATGCCCTCAACACCCATAGCTAGTTCCTTTGCTAATTCAACTTCTCTTCTGTTATTCACATAACCAGTCAGAGTTACCCTACCATCTCTAACTATATGTTCTATATCCATGTAACTCAAGTCTGTTGTAGTAAGAGCATCAGAAATTCTGTTATTTATAGTCGAATCATCGTATTTGCCGTAGGATTCAACCTTAATGTTATTAACAACATCTTTTATACCCCTAGTCTTAGTAGCCAACTTGCATGCATCCTTAGCTTCCTTCAAAGTATGGGTAGATCCAATCATATTTGCCACACCATCGTGAACCTTAGAGCTAACTCCATCATAATCTTCATTTTTTCTGAGTTTATTAAAAACTTCCTTTTCCATATGCTTGTCGGTAATATTACTATCCATGGCTATAGTTATCTTGTTTTCGATTTTTCTTACACCATCGATACTTCTAGAAATATCCTCTGATTTGATTTTTTCAGCTAGAACATCAACTATACCAGATAGATGAACATAGCCATCCTTGCAAGTAACATTTATGTCCATAGCGCTTGCTTGCATCTTTTCTTCTAACTGATCCTTAATCCTATCGACTATTAAATTATCCTGTGTGGGATTCTTGTCATTTTCAATCCAATTTGCTCTTTTATCTTGCATAAACACCATCCTTTGAACAATAATTGTATTAATATGTATTACAGAACAACCTCATAACTTGATTTTATTTTTCCACAAACAAAGATAATTTATCAAATAAACTTATAAGGTTAATATATTTTATAGGTCTGAGGTCTGAATTTTAATAAATGCATTTACGTATGCTGCAAAAGCTTTGAAAACTCCTGCGTGTTATGGAAATGTAAGAAATGTAATATAAAATTAATATGTCTCATGCAAGAAACGACAAAAGATTTAGCCGAAAGAATATATAATTGTATCTAAAATCATGTAGTCCTTTAAAATCAAAGGGGACAGCTTTGTTTTGAAGTTACTATGTAGATGGATTTTAGTAAGATAAAGGCCTAAAAATGGCAATGGTTATATATCATAATGGGTAAATAGAACTTAATAGTGGAAATATATGAAAATATAATGCAATAGTAATATTGAAGTAATGTTTGAAAAATTGTACAATAAAAATGAGGGTAAAAATGAACAATTTTTATTCAAGCGAATTTTGTGGAAAAAATAGATACATATATGATTTTTCCCCAGGACTTAGTGGTATATTTAAAGTAATTATATATAAAATTAAGAGGTGTTTGACTTGGACCAACTAATGGAGATGATTTTAAACATAGGAATAAGGGATATTGTTGACATAATCATCGTAGCCTTTGTATTTTATAAATTATATATGCTCATTAGAGAAACAAGGGCAGAACAGCTTATAAAAGGGCTAATTATATTATTAGTAGCCACAAAACTTAGTGAGTGGCTAAAATTATATACTGTAAATTATATTTTGAAGAATACGATGACTCTCGGACTTATAGCCTTATTAATAGTATTTCAGCCCGAACTTAGAAGGGCATTGGAACACTTAGGAAGAAGCAGACTTTTGACGAAAAATATTGTTGAATTAGCTCATGAAGAAATGACCGACAGAGTTCAGGAAATAACAGATGCAGTTGGATCTTTGTCGAGACAAAAAATTGGGGCATTAATAATCTTAGAAAGAGAAACCGGAATTAATGATGTAATAGAGACCGGGAATCGGATTGAAGGTAGAATATCAAGCAGTTTACTTATAAACATATTTATTCCAAACACTCCACTGCATGATGGAGCTGTTGTTATAAGAAGAGATAAAATCATGGCTGCAGGGTGTTTTTTACCGCTTTCTGAAAATTCAGGACTTAGCAAGACCCTTGGAACAAGACACAGAGCGGGTATAGGTATAACGGAGACTACCGATGCCATAGCCATAATGGTTTCAGAAGAAACAGGTGGGATATCGGTTGCTATGGGAGGAAAGCTATCCAGATTTCTAGATGTGGAGACATTAAAAACTATAATGAAGGAAGCCTTCAATCCTCAAAGACAGAATAAACTAATTAATCTGAAGTGGAGGCATAAGGATGATTAAGTTTTTCAAGGGGATATTTGAAAGAAGTAGAATAACTCGAAATACAACTCCAAAAATAATAGCAATACTGGTTGCTATAGTCTTCTATATATTTGTAATGGGAGAGGTAAATCCAGAGGTTGAAAAGAAATTAAACAATCTTCAGGTGGAGCTTTTAAACAAAGAAGAGCTAGATAATCTTGGATTGGTATTCATAGATCAAAATGAGTTTACTGTAGATGTTAGGGTTTTAGGGAAGAAGACCGAATTACCCCAAATTTCTCTCGATGATATTAAAGTTAGTGCCGATCTAAGTGGAGCTAAACAAGGAGAAAACTCTATAGTATTAGATGTAAGTAAACCTGTAAATGTTGAAATAAAAGATGTGACCCCCCAGCAGATCATTGTAAGACTTGATAAAATAGTTCAGAGTCAAAAACCAGTTGAAATTGTATATAAGGGAAGCCCGGCGAAGGGTTATGAAATAGGGGAACATGGAATCACTCCAGATGAGATTCTAATTGAAGGTCCCCAGACCAAGGTGGAATCAGTTGCAAAGGTTGTTGCAGAAGTAGATGTTGCAGGAGCTAAAGAGAATATTAGGAAAAATGTTCCTCCTAGGGCAGTAGATAGTCAGGGCAATGACATTGTAGGTGTAGAAGTAAAAGCTGAGAGCGTAAACGTACACCTATCTGTACTAAAGCTTAAGAACGTAGCTATTACGCATGATATAAAGGGAGAGGTTAAAGACGGGTATAAGATAACGAAAATAGAGATTGAGCCCGCAAATGTAACTTTAAAGGCTAAAGAGGGTATAGTAAATGGTATAACCGAAGTTTCTACTAAGAGCATAAATGTAGATGGACTAGACTCTACTCTAGAAACAGAGATTAACCTTAACTTGCCTAGTTATATCGAAACTCCATCTTTACAAGGTTTGCCTAAAATACGTATTGAAGTAGAAAAGATAGAAACAAAGGAGTTTACATTTAAGGCTAATCAAATATCTGTCACTAATCTTAAGAATACACTAACTACGAATATTGGAAAATTAGATAAAGACATTAAAGTCAAAATCAGTGATGTAGGAAGTGTCCTAGATGAGGTTAGAAGAAGTGACTTAGAGCTTAAATTAGATCTTGGAGGATTAGATGAGGGTACACATACAATGCTTCTAGATTTGAATAAGAGTGGTAGATATGAGAATATTGAGATAGAACCAAAGGAAATTGAAATACAAATATACAATAAAGATGAAGTCGAGGAAGTAGACGCAATCGGAGATGGAGATTCAATACCCGAGGAAACAAACGAAATACCTAATGATGATACTAATGAAGAGACGAATGAAGAAGAAATAGATGAACCGAAAGAAACAAGCGATCGATAATAAAATTCCTAAGGAAGATATAAATGATATGGGGCTGCCTCATAAAGGTTTTTTATGAGTGCAGCCCCGAGGCGTTTCAGAATGAATGAAGTTTAAGGCTTTGAAATTTCAACGATTTGGCTAGTACTGACGTACGTGCCAAGTCGGTGAATATTTCAAAAAACGCAGAAATTCTCCATTATGATACGCCCCTAATATTTGTAGTTATAATTATGGGTAATTGAACTTCCCCTTTACCTTTCTTTTTAACAGCATAAAACGAGGTGAACAGATGAAGAAGGAAATAGAAATTATACTAAATTCCACCCATGATGCAATGATAGCCGTTGATTCAAAGGGAATAATAACTCTATTCAATAAAGCTGCTGAAAAGCTAACTAAGCAAAATGTAGACATGGTTATAGGAATGCATATAACAGATGTTATAGAAACAACCAGGCTTCCATATATACTAGAAACAGGTGAGTCGGAGTTAAATAGAAAACAACCCCTAGGGGATATAAATATTATCACAAATAGAATGCCTGTACGGGATGAAAAGGGAAATATAATTGGAGCGGTTGCTGTTTTCAGGGATATAACAGAGGTACTTGACCTTGCCGAGGAGATAACAGACCTAAAGGAAATGAAGGCAAGGTTCGAGGCAATATTTAATTCCACACAGGATGCCATATCCGTAGTAGATCAAAATGGTATAGGAGTCCTTATCAATCCAGCCTATACAAGACTTACTGGATTATCGGAGACAGACGTTATTGGCAAACACTGCTCAGTTGATATTTCAGAAGGAGAAAGTATACACTTAAAGGTGTTAGAGACAAGAAAGCCAATTAAGGCGGCCAGAATAAAGGTTGGACCTAAAAGAAAAGACGTTATAATAGATGCAGCTCCAATACTAGTACGTGGAGAACTAAGGGGGAGCGTCGGAGTTATCCACGATATTAGTGAAATCAAAAGGCTTAACTCAGAATTAGATGAGGCAAAACAAATAATTAGAAAATTGGAGGCTAAATACACTTTCGATGATATAATGGGCTCCGATGAGAAACTAGTCAACGCTATAGAAAAGGCAAAAATCGCTGCCTCTACACCGGCTACGGTAATACTTAGGGGAGAAAGTGGAACCGGTAAAGAACTTTTTGCCCATGCTATACACAATGCAAGCAATAGAAAACACTCTCAATTCGTTAGAGTAAACTGCGCTGCAATAAGCGAAAGCATCCTAGAATCTGAACTTTTTGGATATGAAGAGGGTGCCTTTACCGGAGCCTTAAAGGGCGGGAAGAAAGGACTTTTTGAAAGGGCCCACGGAGGAACTATTTTTCTCGACGAGATTGGTGAAATAAAGATGAGTACTCAGGCAAAACTTCTTAGAGTCCTTCAAGAGAAGGAGATAGTAAGGGTTGGTGGAACAAAACCAATAGCGATTAACGTAAGGGTATTAGCAGCCACAAATCTGGATCTTGAAAGGGCAGTAAAGGAAGGAACATTTAGAGAGGACCTATACTATAGATTAAATGTAATTCCCATAAGGATACCATCCCTAAGACAGCATAAAGGGGACATATATGAGCTTGTAAGGCATTTTATAAGAAAATATAACCAAGAATATGGTAGATACGTTACAGATATTTCTGAAGAAGCACTAGAGGTATTTATGGAATATGATTGGCCTGGTAATGTCAGGGAGCTGGAGAACTTCATTGGAAGAGCAATTATAAATATGAAGTTTAACGAGACAATAATAAAATCCTATCATCTACCTAAAAATAAAGAAATTCAAGTAGAAAAAAATACAGTAAGAGGAATAGAAATTAATGTAGAAGAAGAGGAAACTATTCCACTGGAAAATGTCGTAGAAAAAATAGAAAAGGAATATATAGAAAAAATTCTAAGAAAAAATGATAACAACAAAACAAAAACAGCAAAAGAACTAAAGGTATCAATAAGAAATCTCTATTACAAAATTAGAAAATATGAAATTGAAAATTAGTTACCATGCAATGAATTGCACACTCAATAGAAGAGTGTGCAATTTTTTTCATGCAAAATAATGCACAAAGGAAATATTGGAGAAAAAAAAGTAATACTCAGAATATAATATGGGAAAAATACAAGAGTTGAGAAAAATAAAAAAAAATAGAATTTTGGCATGGGATTTGCTTAATAATTATATGTGAAAAAAAATGGGAGGTGCCAGCGGAAGATGAATAGGGAATACGTATTAGCAATTAACCCTGGTTCTACATCGACAAAGGTTGCAATATTTAAAAATACGGAAAACGTTTTGCAAAAAAACTTAAGTCATGCACCGGAAGAATTAGATAAATTCCAAAGAATATCAGATCAATTCGAATACAGAAAGAATATTATAATTGATTGGCTGAAGGATGAAGGTTATGAGACATCTAAACTTAAGTCAGTAGTTGGTAGAGGTGGACTTCTAAAGCCCATGCCAAGTGGTACATATAAGGTAACAGATGTTATGATAGAGGATTTAAAGGTTGGAGTGCAGGGTGAGCATGCATCTAATCTTGGTGGAATAATAGCTAGAAGTATAGCTGATATAGAAGGTATAGACTCATACATTGTTGACCCAGTTGCAGTTGATGAGTTTGAAGATGTAGCAAGAATATCGGGAATGCCTGATATTGAGAGACGCTCATTACTGCATGCTTTAAATATAAAGGCAGTAACCCATAATGTAGCTAAGGAAATGGGGAAAAAGGTTAATGAACTAAATCTAGTTGTAGCACATCTTGGCGGTGGTATTTCAATCGTACCTCTTAAAAAGGGCAAAATGATAGATGCTAACAACGCAAATGAAATGGGACCATTTTCACCGGAGAGAGCAGGCGGTCTTCCAGTAGGTGACATCGTTAGAATGTGTTACTCAGGAGACTATACCCATGCTGAATTGAAAAAGAAGATGCGCGGAAAAGGTGGACTAGTGGCATATCTTGGAACTAACGATGCTAGAGAAGTTCAAAAAATGATTGATAATGGAAATGAAGACGCTAAATTGATATATGATGCTATGGCATATCAAATAGGAAAAGAAATAGGCGCTATGGCTGCTGTACTAAATGGAGACATAGATGCAATAGTACTTACTGGTGGAGTGGCATACTCAAAGATATTAACTGACTATGTAACAGATATGGTAGGATTTATAGCTCCAGTAATGTTACAACCAGGAGAAGATGAAATGAGAGCTCTAAATGAAGGAGTTCTAAGAGTAATCTCTGGAGAAGAACAAGCAAAAATATATGAAGAAGAGGTGTAGCAATGATCAGGAATTTTAATGATGTATTGAAATTCGCAAAGGAAAGAGGACCTAAAACTATAGCAGTTGCATGTGCGCAGGACGCTGAAGTTCTTATGGCGGTAAATGACGCAAAACAAATGGGTATCGCAGATGCAATATTAGTTGGGGACAAAGAAAAGATTGAAGAAATAGCAAAGGAAAAGGCTATAGATTTAAGCAAGTACGAAATTATTGATATAAAAGATTTAAGCGAAGCATCATTAAAGGCCGTTGAATTAGTTTCATCAGGCAAAGCACACATCGTGATGAAGGGTCTAGTAGATACTTCAATCATACTAAAGGCAGTTTTAAATGCTGAAGTAGGACTAAGAACAGGAAATGTACTTAGCCATGTTGCAGTATTCGATGTATTAGGACATGATAGATTGTTCTTCGTAACCGATGCTGCTATGAATATAGCACCAGACTTAGGAGCAAAAAAACAAATAATCGAGAACTCTGTGACAGTAGCACAGTCATTAGATATCGATGAGCCAAAGGTTGCAGTAATATGTGCTAAGGAGAAGGTTAATCCTAAGATGCCTGCAACAGTTGACGCTGCTGAGCTTGAAAAGATGAATAAGAATGGTGAAATAACAGGATGTATCGTTGGAGGACCATTTGCATTAGATAATGCTGTATCTCTAGAAGCTGCAAAGCATAAGGGAATTGAACATCCAGTTGCGGGTCTTGCAGATATATTAATGGTACCAACTATAGAAGCTGGAAACGTACTATATAAGTCATTGGTATTTTTATCTGATACAAAGAATGCCGGTATTATAGTAGGAGCTAAGGCACCAATCGTTCTTACATCTAGAGCTGACAGTGAAGAAACTAAGCTTAACTCAATAGCATTAGGAGTACTGATGGCAGCAAAGAAATAATAAGGGTTAAAATATAAAATTTTATAATATACATCTATAGAGTTCTTACTCTCTACGATGCAGATGAAAGGTGGTAATAGGATGACTGAGGTATTTAGAATACTAGCTATTAACCCAGGTTCTACCTCGACAAAGATAGCTATATTTGATAATGAAAAGCCTGTACTAGAAACTACATTAAGACATCCCGCTGAGGAAATAAATAAGTATGATAAAATATACGATCAATACGAATTTAGAAAAAATGTAATCCTTGATGCACTAAATGAAAAGGAAATGAACCTAACAAAGCTAAGCGCAGTAGTAGGTAGAGGTGGACTTCTTAAGCCTATAAAGGGTGGAACCTACGATGTTAATGATAAAATGATTGATGATCTTAAGGTGGGAGTTTTAGGTGAACATGCTTCTAACCTTGGTGGAATATTAGCCCATGAGATCGCTTCAAAGCTTAACATCCCAGCATTCATAGTAGACCCAGTTGTTGTTGATGAGATGCAGGATGTGGCAAGAATATCAGGTATGCCTGAGATCAAGAGAATGAGTATATTCCATGCTTTAAACCAGAAAGCCGTTGCAAGACGTGCTGCACAGGAAAAGGGTAAAAACTATGAAGATTTAAATGTTATTGTTGCTCATCTTGGTGGAGGAATCTCAGTTGGAGCACACCAAAAAGGTAGAGTAATAGATGTTAACAATGCTTTAGATGGAGAAGGCCCATTCTCACCTGAAAGAGCAGGGGGACTACCAATAGGAGATATGGCAAAGCTATCTTTCTCAGGCAAGTATACACACCCTGAAATCAAGAAAAAGATAAAAGGACAAGGTGGATTAGTAGCATACCTTGGAACAAATGATGGTAGAGAAGTAGTTAAGATGATAGAAAATGGAGATAAGAAGGCTGAGCTAGTATACAAGGCTATGGCATACCAAGTAGCTAAGGAAATTGGAAGCTGTGCAGCAGTATTAAAAGGAGACGTTGATGCTATAGTAATAACAGGTGGTATAGCATACGACAAGATGTTTGTAGACTGGATAAAGGAAAAGGTTGGATTTATATCTAGCGTATTAGTATATCCAGGAGAAGACGAAATGATAGCACTAGCTGAAGGTGGACTAAGAGTATTAAGACAAGAAGAACAAGCTCAGGAATACAAATAATAAGGTTGAAGGATGTAAGGTTCTGAGCCTGAGACCTTTCAGTTGAAGGTGATTAGATGCTTAATGATAATAGAATGAGAATCATTATAGGTCATTATGGTAGTGGTAAAACTGAGTTTTCAGTAAATTATGCTATGAAGCTGGCCGAGGAAGGAAAAAAAGTTGCTCTGGGAGATCTTGATGTGGTAAATCCATATTTCCGCTCTAGGGAAAAACAAGACATCCTTGAAGAGAAGGGAATCAGAGTAATAGGAAGTTCACTAGGTATGAAATCCGGTGCCGATCTTCCAGCTGTTTCGGCAAGTATACTTGCTCCAATCCAAGACAAATCCTACGATTTAGTTTTAGATGTTGGAGGAGACTCTGTAGGAGCAAGGGCATTAGCAAGATACTATGCTTCCTTCAAAGAAGGAAACTATGATATGTTCTGTGTTATCAATGCCAATAGACCAGGAACTCAAACAGTAGAAGATGCAATAGAGCATATCGAAGGTATTGAAGCAGCATCTAGGACTAAGGTTACTGGAATTATTAATAATACACATCTGCTTAGACATACAACGGTAGATGATGTACTAAGAGGTCAAGAACTTGCTATTAAAGTTTCAGAAAAATTATCTATTCCAATCAAATATGTCAGTGCTATAGAAGAGGTTGCCCGACAGCTGCCTAAGGACATAGAGGGACAGATTTTCCCTATCAAGATGTATATGAGGGAGGATTGGATGTAATTTTCTGAAACTTGTAGTAGTGAAGATTTTATATAACTTACTATTTAGAATGAGGAGGGTTGTAACAATGGCTAAGGCAAAGGGAAAGGTTTTTTTCAAAGAAGACTTATGTAAAGGCTGTGAGCTTTGTACAACAGCATGTCCAGTTAACATAATAGAGTTAGATACTGAAAGAATTAACATCAAAGGATATCATCCAGCAGGAGTAAAAGAGATGGACAAGTGTATAGGATGTGGAAACTGCGCTACTATCTGTCCTGATGTTGTAATATCAGTTGAAAGAGAAATAGAGAAGTAAGATATTTAGATATCGAGGAGGGAGATATAGATATGGCTAAGATATTGATGAAAGGTAATGAAGCCATTGGTGCAGCAGCTATAAAGGCTGGTTGTAAGTTTTTCTTTGGCTATCCAATAACACCACAAAATGAGCTTCCAGAGTTTATGGCTAGAGAATTTGGAAAGCATGGTGGAACATTCGTTCAAGCTGAGAGTGAAGTTGCAGCTATTAACATGGTTTATGGAGCAGCAGGAGCAGGTGCAAGAGTTATGACTTCTTCATCTTCACCAGGGATCGCTCTAAAGCAAGAGGGTATATCATATATAGCAGGTGCAGAACTTCCATGTGTTATTGTAAACATAGTAAGAGGAGGTCCTGGACTAGGTGGTATCCAACCAGCTCAGTCTGACTACAATCAGTCAACAAGAGGTGGAGGAAACGGAGACTATAAATTAATCGTTTATGCTCCAGCAAATCTTCAAGAGGCTGTTGACTTAACTATGGAAGCATTTGATGTTGCAGACTACTACAGAAACCCAGTTATGGTTGTTGGTGATGGTATGATTGGACAGATGATGGAGCCAATCGAATTCAAGGAGCCTAAGAAGAGAGATCTTCCAGCTAAGGATTGGGCTACAGATGGAACAAAGGGTAAGAGAAAGCCAAACATTATCAACTCACTTAGACTTGACCCAGAAGCATTAGAAGAATTAAATCATGAAATTCAAAATAAATTAAGAGAAATTGAAAAGAACGAAGTTAGATATGAAATGTACAACATGGAAAATCCAGACTTAGTATTATGTGCATACGGTACTACTTCAAGAATAGTTAAGAATGCTATTGAATTACTAAAGGCTGAAGGAATAAATGCAGGTTTAATAAGACCTATAACTTTATGGCCATTCCCACATAAGGCATTTGATGAAATACCTGAAAGCGCAAAGGGTATCTTAACAGTTGAAATGAGCTGTGGACAAATGCTTGACGACGTAAAGATTGCTAACAACGGTAGATTACCAGTAGGCTTCTACGGTAGAGTTGGTGGAATGATTCCATCTCCACAAGAAATCGTTGATAAGGCTAAAGAAATGTTAGGGGGTGCTAAGTAATGGCTGTTGTATTCAAAAGAACAGAAGGGTTAACTGAAACTCCTTTCCATTATTGCCCTGGATGTACTCATGGAGTTGTCCACAGACTAGTTGGAGAGGTATTAGAAGAGCTTGGAGTATTAGGAAAGTCAATTGGTGTTGCACCTGTTGGATGTTCAGTTTTAGCATATGATTACTTTAATTGTGATATGCATGAAGCTGCTCATGGTCGTGCACCTGCAGTTGGAACTGGTATAAAGAGAGTACATCCTGATAGCGTTGTATTTACTTACCAAGGAGACGGTGACTTAGCGTCTATAGGTACTGCTGAAATAATTCATGCGGCACATAGAAGTGAAAACATGACTACAATATTCGTAAATAATGCAATATATGGTATGACAGGTGGACAAATGGCTCCAACTACATTACCAGGACAAAAAGCTACAACTTCACCTTATGGTAGAGATACTAAAACTACAGGTATGCCTCTTAAGGTATCTGAAATGCTTGCAACTATTCCAGGTGCTACTTTCGTAGAAAGAACATCTGTGCATAATGCAGCAAACATAAGAAAGACTAAGAAAGCTATAAAGAAAGCCTTTGAGCATCAATTAGCTGGTAAAGGTTTCTCAATAGTAGAAATATTATCTACATGCCCTACTAACTGGGGATTAACTCCAGTAGAATCTCTTAAGTGGTTAGAAGATAACATGATTCCATACTATCCACTTGGAAATTTCCGTACCCCAGAGGAGGCTGAGTAATATGACAACTGAAAGAGTGATTTGTGCAGGATTCGGTGGCCAGGGAGTTATGTCGATGGGACAGTTACTTTCATATGCTGGAATGATTGAAGAAAAGCATGTATCATGGTTACCTTCTTATGGACCTGAAATGCGTGGAGGTACAGCTAACTGTAACGTAACTGTATCAGATACTCCAATAGGTTCTCCAATCATAGCTCATAATGCTACAGCAGCTATAGTTATGAATCTACCATCATTAATAAAATTCGAATCAGAATTACAAGCTGATGGAATGGTTCTAATAAATAGCTCACTAATAGATAGAAAACCTGAAAGACAAGATGTAAAGGCTTACTGTATCCCAGCTAATGAAATAGCTGTGGAAATTGGTAACAGTAAAGTTGCTAATATGGTAATGCTAGGAGCATACTTAGAACTTACAAAGGTTGTTAAGGTTGAAACTGTTATAGAAGCTTTAAGAAAGGTATTTGGACCTTCTAAAGAGCACTTAATTCCATTAAACCAAGAGGCCCTTCAAAGAGGAGCAGAAGCTGTAAAAGCATAATAATATTAAGATTTGACTTTAAAGCAGGCATATATTGCCTGCTTTTTGCGTTGTAAAATGAATATTATGTAGAATTATAGCTGCTAAACATCAAGACTATAGAATAGTTTCTGGGAAGTGGTACTTTAAACCTAGGGATTAGGACTTTAGACCTAATTTTTCTGAAAGGTATGTAATCGTGGTTATCCAGAAGGAAAAAAAGAGTATGTGTCGAAATTTTAATATAGTATCATATTTATGGCCATTTATATGTTTTTTTAGAAAATGACGTCAAGTATCGAAAAATATGGTATAATTTTAAGGGAAATAGTAATACAAAAGTTCATTGATAATAAAAAAAAAATCAAGAGATTTGAGAAGGGCACATCTATCGAAAGATAGGGTCGCAAAGCTATGGGTCTAAGGAATAATACGTTCTATGATCGCCAGGTTGCCAAAATATATATTTGATATAGTTGTGATAAAAATTTTACATGACACTATATGAATATCAAGGCATCCGTTTTATTATGGATGCCTTAATTTATATAAAAAAGTCTTTAATGGCGATTTTCAAAGTAGACTTTGTTGAAATACACAACAGAAATTATAATTTGTAAGGGATTTATAATTTCCTATGTGTTAAAAAAATAGATTGCCTGTATAGGCACGCTAAGGGGCAACTCTAGGCTCTAAAGTGAAAATATAATATGGGATTGGGACGCAGAGTTACATGTAGTAGATGGTATTATTATGTTTATAAGTTATGGAGGTAGGTGGAACATGCTAAAGAAGATGAAGGCAAAAAAGAAGCTAAGCCTAAAGAAGGTAAACTTCAAGAAAAAGCCGAAGAAAACGAAAACTGAAAAGAAAGTGACACCAGAAAAGAAGATGAACTTTAGCAAAAAATCGAAGAAAGTGAAAAACAACAATCTAAGTATCAAGGCAAAACTAATGATATTTTCCTTGATTCTAAGTGTAGTTCCAATCTTAATAGTTGGAGGATTTTCCTACACTCGCTTCCACAGCACAATAGAAAAAAAGGTAGGTGGGCTTACGGAGCAACTATCAACACAAAATGCACTCATACTAGATTCAAAGCTAGAAGATATCGAAAAGGCAGCAATGCTTGTAAAATCAGATCGAGAGCTTCAAAAGGTTTTAGCCACAAGAAACTATGCTAATCAACATGAAAAGTTAAAAGATACAAAAAAAGTAGAGCAGGTACTATGGAATGTAATCCTATCAACTCCAGATATAAGATCGATAACTGTTCTTAGACTTAACGGAGAGGTAATAAGTGCTGGAAACAATAAGGATGTAGCAGAGTTTTTAAAGGATGGAAAATTTACTAAGACTGATTTATTCAAAGATGTGAGCAATTCAAAAAATCAAGTTTTCTGGACACCTGGTTTATTAGGGCATTACGACAAGATACATGCCATGAGAGAGGTTTCAGATTACTATAACATTAGAGCAGGGATTGTAATCCTAGAAATCGAGACAAAAACCGTTGAAAAATTATTTAGTAATATAAATATGGGTGAAGGATCAGAACTATTAATAGCTGGCAAAGATGGAACTATCATCTATGGTGAAGAAGGCGTAGCAGAAGAAAAGGCAGAACCAGCTGCTGAAGGTGAAGAGGCAAAAGAAGCTGCCGAGGAATCAAGCGAAACACAAACAAAGGTTGTGGATGAAGAAGATGCAGAAATGAATAATATCTTCACAGCTAATATACCTGAAGATTCACAATCTGGATCATTTCTTCAAGATGATGGACTAGTGGCATATAGTAAATGTGCGAATGGATGGACGATCCTATCGGTTATCCCAATGAAGTCACTAATGGGTGATGTAAATCAAGTAGGTCAAATGACTATAACTATCGCTATTGTATGTGTTATAGTATCAGTACTTCTATCCATATACATAACATTTAGCATAACAAATCCTCTTAAGAAAATAATGGGACTTATGACTAAAGTTCAAGAAGGAGATTTAACAGTTAAATCAGACCTTGTTGGAAAGAATGAAATTGGAAGGCTATCTACTGGATTTAATCACATGATAGATAGCATGAGAAACCTAATAAAAGATACCAACGCAACCTTTAAGTCTGTTGAGAACAGTACAAAGAATGTGGACGATATTGCAGAGCAATACACAATGGTATCTGAACAAGTAGCTGTATCAGTTGGAGAAATTGCCAACGGAGCTTCAGAGCAGGCTAGAAGCGCTGAGGATGCTACAAATACAATGAGCCAGCTGTCAAACAGAATAGACAATATGGTTCATAGTATAAAGGTAGTACATGAGGCAACAGATAAGACTAAAGAAATAAGCAATAACGCTACAAATACAGTTAAGAGCCTTTATGAAAAAACTGAAGAATATGCTCAGATATCTGGAGCAACTAAAGAAACCATTACACAGCTGAAGGACAGCGTGTCCGAAATAATCAACATAGTTGACCTTATAAAGAGCATAAGTGATCAGACAAATCTTTTGGCACTAAATGCAGCCATCGAAGCAGCAAGATCAGGAGAGGCTGGTAAGGGCTTTGCCGTTGTTGCCGATGAAATAAGAAAACTAGCTGAGCAATCAAAGGATGCAACAAATAAAATAACTGACTTAGCAAATGAAATAAACACAGACGTTACAAGCACTGTTCAATCAGTTGAAGCAGGAGAAAAGATTTTCGGAGAGCAGCACCTTGCAGTATTCGACACAGATTCAGCCTTCAAGAATATCATAGACTCCGTTGAATCCATTGTTCAGGAAGTAAATGAAGTAGGTAAAGCAGTAGAAGACATAACAGAGTACAAAAATATGACCATAGATGCAGTGGAAAGCATAGCCGCAGTTACAGAGGAGTCAGCAGCAGGAACAGAAGAAGTTATGGCTTCAACTCAGCAACAAGCAAGCTCCTCACAACAACTAAGGGATATATCAAAAGAACTGATTGACTTAGTAGAAAGCTTAAACCAATCAATGGATAGATTTAAAGTAGATGAATAAAATAAATTAAATTGAAAACCTATTAAGACAAGAAAGCACTAGCCTTTCTTGTCTTTTTCTTTTCTAAGATAAAAAAATTGTGGCAGATAACATAAATTGCTAAAGAAGTTGAAAATGTGACTCGGGGACGGACCCATCTGACACGCGCTCCCCAGTGTGTCCGTGGGCCTGTCCCCGTGTCACGTTTTCCAAACTCTAACGAAAAAACTAGCATCTCAAAAACTATTAATTGAAAATAAAAAAAAATCGGGAAATAATACTGGAAATAAAGGTAAAATACAACAAATGTTGAATACTATATTTACTCATCAAAGGAATGGACTAAAATATTAATTATGTAAGAATTTTCCAAAATACAGACATAAAAATAGCTTTACAGAATAAAATAGAGTTGGTGATGATATGGAATTTAAAGACTATAAAGAAAACATCAAAGATCGACTTTCCAGGTATTTTAATATAGAAGAAAAATATACATATAGTAATAAGGAATTCGATCTCTTTGCCGTTTCAAATGTAAGAAATGAGAAATACATGGCTAGCAAAAAACTAACCATATACGCATTTGAAAATGATCAATATTGCTTCATGAAGCATTTCAAAGAACTAAGCAAAGATGATCTTGAAGAAATTATAAAGATTTTAAAAGATAGCATTATGGATTATGTCGATCCACATCATGAACATATGTCGAGTACAATAACAGGGATATTGGTAGTAGATGAACTGAAGGAAGATAATTTGATAAAAAGCATTCAAAAATTTAAATATCAAAAGAGCTTTGCATTTGGCCTAAAGGGGTGGGCCGATGTGGGGCTTATACTTGTTGATCTAAAGAAGGGAGAGGTTTTCACAAGCCAAAAGGCTAAAAAGGTCGATAAATTCTATCGTCCATAAATCCAGAGTATCCATAGAAAAGGGAAAAGAAGATTCTATGAATAATCTGGATTAAAATAATAAAAAGGGGGATTCAACATGAATGCATTATTATTAGTAGCCTTTGCAATTATTGTATTTGCTATTGCTTATGTAACCTATGGTGCATGGCTCTGTAAACAGTGGGGAGTGGATTCAAAGAGAAAGACTCCAGCTCACACAAAAAATGATGGAGTCGACTATGTGCCAGCAAGCTCAGCAGTTCTTCTAGGACACCATTTTGCATCTATAGCCGGAGCAGGACCTATTGTAGGACCAATAGCTGCTGCTATATTTGGATGGTTTCCAGTAATGCTTTGGATTATCATCGGTGGTATCTTCTTCGGTGGAGTACAGGACTTTGGATCACTATTTGCATCCATAAGACACGATGGTAAATCCGTAGGTCAGATTATCGAAGTAAACATCGGAAAAGCAGGAAAGAAACTATTCTCAGTATTTGCATGGTTGGCATTACTACTAGTAGTAGCAGCCTTTGTTAATATCGTTGCAAGTACCTTCGTAAAGGTACCTCAGGCAGCTACAGCATCAATATTATTTATACTTCTAGCTGTAGTATTTGGATTTGCAGTATATAGAAAGGGTGTTTCCTTAACCATAGGTAGTATCGCGGGCGTTCTACTACTATTTGCATGTATATGGTTAGGTATGAAATTCCCTATAAGCCTTGGATTAAACACTTGGATAGTATTACTATTAGGATATATATTCATAGCATCGGTTACACCGGTATGGATACTTTTACAGCCTAGAGATTACCTTAACTCCTTCCTGTTATATGCCATGATAGGTGGAGCAGTTATTGGACTATTAATGTATAGACCATCACTACAACTAGCAGCATACAATGGATTTAAGGTAAATGGAACGTATCTATTCCCAATGCTATTTGTTATCGTTGCATGTGGAGCAATATCGGGCTTCCACTCACTGGTTGGTTCAGGAACCTCATCAAAACAGATCTCTAACGAAAAGGATGCTAAGCTAATCGGTTACGGTGGTATGCTTATAGAGTGTGTATTAGCCGTTATAGCTTTAATCACTGCTGGATACGTTGGAGCAGATAAACTTAAAGAATTATTAGCAGCTGGAGGACCAGTTAACGTATTCTCCGATGGAGTAGGTAGATTCATGACATCAATCGGTATTCCTATGGAAGTAGGTAAGCCATTCGTAGCCCTAGCTATTTCAGCCTTTGCATTAACAAGTCTAGATACAGCAACAAGGCTTGCGAGATTCGTATTCCAGGAATTCTTCGAAGATGATACAAAGGAAGTTCAAAGTATCCTAGCTACCAACAGATTCGTATCAACGGGTATAACCGTTGTATTAGGTGGATTACTTGCCGTTGCTGGATGGAAACAGGTATGGCCTCTATTCGGAGCATCAAACCAACTACTAGGAGCCATAGCCCTACTTGCAATGGCAGTATGGATGACTAACATCGGAAGAAATAACAAGATGTTCGTATACCCAATGGTATTCATGTTCGCAGTCACACTAACAGCACTAGTTCTCCTAATCAAAGGAAACATGGCAGCAGGAAACTTCATCCTAGTTGGCTTCGGTATAGCACTATTCATCCTAGCATTAATCCTAATCTACCAAGCCTTCACAGTTCTTTCAAAGAAAGGAAAGAGATCTCAAAAAGCTTAAAGTTGAGAGCCTAACGGAGACTAAAACATAACTAAAAATATCAAAAAATAACCAAGGGCTGCGATCAATTCCGCAGCCCTTAAATTATTATTAAAGATCATTTACCAACCGAGATAAGTCCAACCAAAACCAAAAGACCTAAATGCGAGACCCTAAAAGGTATACCTTACTAGAGCCAAAGAAAATGTGACATGGGGACGGACCCATCTGACACGCGCTCCCCAGTGTGTCCGTGGGCCTGTCCCCATATCACGTTTTCGAAACTTACTAAGAAAATTAATCCTCTCAACTAATCAATAACCCATGCCTTCAAAACCTAGTAGCAAGTAGCTAGCAGTTGAGCCATACCTACCCCATAACCCCCTTATAATCCTTAGGATTATACCCCGTATACTTCTTAAAAAGTATCGAGAAGTAAGTAGCATTCTCAATCCCAACAGATTCCGCTATCTCATATATCTTCATATCCGTCGATAAAAGCAAATCCTTAGCCTTCTCAAGCCTAACCTCATTAATAACAGCAGTTATATTCTTATTAGTCTCCTTCTTATAAAGCCTGCTCAAGTAACTACTATTAACATGGATTGCCTCCGCTATAGTCGAAAGACTAATATTATTCATATAGTTCTCATCAATATATTTTCTTACCTTTTCAACCACAGAATTACTACTTGCCCTTTCACAATTAACTCCACTACAGACTCCTTCAATAACCGTGGAGAGAAGCTTTAAAATATTCTCGCAGGACTTACTCCTTAAAATCTCAGAAATCACATTCTTGTTATCATCGAATACATTTAAATGTCTCAAATTCCTATCATTAGAAAGATTACCGATTAGTGAATAGAGTAAAATATTATTACTTTTAATATTTTCAATAGGCTGATTTGAACGCCTATACATATTAAAGGTCTTCTTCAATACATTTATCGCTCCAATAGAATCTCCCGATTGAATACTTTCAAGAATATCCTTGAAATAATCCCTCATAAGATCATTGGTATTATCATCACTATGGGTATCACCAGCATATACGAAGAAACTATTTTTTACAAAAAAACTATTAGAAAGGGCCTTGAAGGCTTCATTATATGCCTTAGAAATATCATCTAGACTATCATGAATATTACTTATACCTATAGAAACATTAACCCCTAAAAAACTATTTGATAAAGAGATAATATCCCTAGATAAATCAATTATCTTTTCTAAATTACTACCATGGTCATTAGAGTCGAAGGAGATAAATAAGCATAGGGTCTGGTTGTCTACCATAACACTATAACTTTTGTTATCTCTGATGGACTTACTAACATAGTCTTTGATAGATAAAATACTGCTCTCATTATCTACTAGCCTATTACCCCTTAGCTGCTTGTCATCTATCTTAGCAATAATTGAAAAATAATTACTTAGATTAATTCCAAGGGAGCCCATTTCCTCAATCATCTGTGAATTTCCCAGCTTAATATTATTTATTACCTTAAAAAGAAAATGCTCCTGCAGGCTTAAAGTATTCTTTGAAAGCCTACTCTCAAGATTCTTGATCTCCATTTTCCTCTCCTTTTCTTCTGCGATAAGCTTTTTAGCCTTTTCAATGGCTTCAAGGAGCTTAGCCTTTGAGGTGGGCTTTAAAACAAAATCTATTGCGCCATACCTAATTGCAGACTGAGAAAAGGAGAAGTCACTATAGGCAGTCAAAATGATAACCTTAGTACTTGGATAATTCTCATATATATGCTTTGTCAGCTCAATACCATTTACCTCGGGCATCTTAATATCCGATATCACTATATCTATATCTGAGGTTTTTAACTTTTCAATGGCATCAACTCCATCGGTAGCAAGGACAGCTACAGTGCAATCTATCGATTCCCATTGTATAAAGTTCAAGAGACCTCTTCTAATTATGGGCTCATCGTCAACTATCATAAGTCGATACATTGAAATCCTCCTCATCATCTAGGGGAATCTGAAGTATAACCATAGTTCCCACGTCTATTTTACTTTCAATAGATAAACCGTATTCATTACCATACATCAGCTTTATACGCTTATGTGAATTATATAAACCAATACTGGAGCTAGTAGACTTTCTTTTTTCAAAGGATTCGATGCTGTTAAAGTCAAAGCTCGTAGCATCAAAACCCTTACCGTCATCGATGATCTCAAAGGAAATACCCATTTCTGTCCTATATATATTGATTTCTAAATGACCTATTCCTCTTTTTTCCTCTAAACCGTGGACTATAGCATTTTCAACTAATGGAATAACTGAAAGCTTCGGTATAAAATAATCACTGAGGCTGTCATCGGCAATATTGACCTCAAAATCTAGCCTATCCTCATATCTAATCTTTTGAAGGCAAAGATAGGAGTTTATATATTCAAGCTCTTCACCTATAGAAATCTTCTCCCTGCTGCCTAGGGTAATTGATGCTCGTATCAATTGACCTAAGGAGGTAATCATCTCATTGATCTTATCATTGTTTGATAAAACAGCCTCCCAACCAATAGTCTCAAGTACATTAAAGAGAAAATGTGGATTGATCTGGGACTGAAGCATTGCCAGCTCCGATTCCTTAATAAGAAGCTGTTTTTCATAAACCTCATTGATAAGATAATCTATTTCATCGATCATCGTATTAAATGCCACGCTGAATTGATTTAACTCAGTGTATTTTGATGGAGGTAGGGTTTCATGGAAGATTCCCTTTTTAACCTTCTGAGTAACATTGGTTATGAGCTTTATGGGCTTTACAAGCCTTGAAGAAATATAAAGTCCAATTATTAAAGATAAGACAACTCCAATCCAAATAGTTACTCTGTAATACCTCATATTACTTATTAAATCAAAA
The DNA here is from genome assembly GCF_050888315.1 of Wukongibacter baidiensis. Taxonomy (NCBI): domain Bacteria; kingdom Bacillati; phylum Bacillota; class Clostridia; order Peptostreptococcales; family Caminicellaceae; genus Wukongibacter; species Wukongibacter baidiensis. Next base: position 2,347,622 of record NZ_CP138202.1, on the reverse strand, counting down.
AGTACCTCACTTTTTGGAATAGCAATAATAGAGGTTAGATTATACTTGTCTATCTCCATACTGGTTACAAAATATTCCTTGCCATCGATTTCAATATCATGAATCGACGAAGACCTGCCAAGGTTTCTAAATATATTATCTACCTTTTGCCCAAGTAAACTTCTATCGGTATGGGAGTAGATAATGCCATTATCATCAAAGGTAAATATCTGAACATTATCATATTCAATTAATCTCTCATCGGTTTGAGATAGGGAGTCTACATCGATTCCAAGGATGAGCCTGCCTATAAGTTCTTGAGTATTTAAATCATTTATATTTCTTATAAAGTATATAATAGGATTTTCCTCAGTAGGAGGAATAAAATGTTTTTCTCCTTCTAAGGTATCAACATAATTATATACATCTACATTATTATCAATAATTTTAGGACTTGGACCATTTCGAGTTATGAAGTAATATACATCAGGATTTTCTAAAATAAACACAGAATCAAGCCACTTCCTATCCCAGGCATAGTTAAATAATAATTGGCTTTTTAAGTTTTGGTCCATCAAAAGATTCTTCTCCGGCTGTGTATAGTCAAATTTCTTATAGCTCTCGTCCTCAAGGACAGATCTAAGGGTTATATTGGATAAAAAAAGCATTGAAGTCTGATCGATGATATCAAACTGCCGCTCTAGATTGTTATTTATTATATTAATAGAGTTCATGAGAAGCTTTTCAGCATTCTTCTCAAGGGTTGAATAAATACTTCCATAAAGATAGAAGTATGAAAAGGACATGGGCAGCAAGGCAATGAGTATAATAGTTAAGGTGAATTTATATCTTATAGAATATTTACATTGGTTGTAAAATCGTTTAATAAAATTATATTTCATAAAACACCTCGATTACCAAGATTTTCTAAGGCTTTAGGCCTTTTACAAATATTCTGTTAATCATAAGATATCAGTTAATATATAATTTGTAAACATAATTAAAAGACTAAAGACTTAAAAGTAAAAAAAGTGATATAAAGTAAAAATATTTAGATTATTCTTTCTATAAAGAGAAGTATTACTATAAATATTGATACATTAATAACAGTTTTGTGTAAATAATTTTAAATTTTCAGTAAATTTATTTTATTAACTTTTATTAGGATAACGTTTACAATATACTTGAGAATAAATTTTGAGAGGATTTGAGGAGGAAATATAATGGGAAGAATTTTAAAGAAGAGTTTTGCAATTATTTTATCCCTTGCAATGATCTTTTCGTTAGCAGCCTGTGGCAGTAAGCCTAATGAAACCGGTAGTGAGCCGGCACCTGCTGAAAATGCAGCTAAGGAAGAGAAAAATGAACCTATTGTAATCAAATATCCTACATTCCAAGTAGGTGTAAACCCATCTGCACCATTATTACAGCAAAATATAGAAGAATTTCATAAGCTTTATGGCGATGAAATCAGAGTAGAAATAGAAGAAATACCTGGAGATCAGGCCTATGTAGATAAGATGAAGGTACTTTTATCTGCCGATGAATTACCAGATCTAATCTATGCAGGAGGATACAACCTATTAGATGCAGCATTAGAAAAGGGTGTTGCAGTTGATCTTACACCTTATTTAGAAGAAGATTCTGACTGGAAAGCTATGTTTACACAAAGAGACCTCGACTTTAATAGTAGAGATGGAAAGATCTACTCAGTACCAGAAGAAAGACAAATGATAGGCTACTTCTATAATAAAGAATTATTTGCTAAGGCAGGAGTAGAAGCACCTCCAAAGACTTGGGACGAATTCTTTGAAGTATGTGATAAATTAAAGGCAGCAGGAATCACTCCATTATCAATGGATACAGCAGATACAGGATGGTTGACATCACTTTGGATGAACTCAATCATTGGAACAAATGGCGATGCAGGAAACAAATTCATGAACACAGTATATGTTGAAGACTATAGTAGTCCAGAGTTTTTAGATGCAACAGCAAAGATACAAAAAATGTTCTTAAACTACACAACTTCAGATGCAGTTGGTGGTAAGTATGAAAACGGAGCTAATAATTTCCTATCAGGAAAAACAGCTATGATAGCAAATGGACCATGGATGATCGAAGATTTCAAGGATACAACAAAGGCACCGGAAGGATTTATCGACAAGGTTGGAGTAGCAGCATATCCAGGAAGCGGTATATTTGATGCTCCTATGCTTGGATACTTTGTGGCATCAAAGGACAAAGAGCATGCAGACGCTACAGTTAAGTTCCTTAAGTTCTTAACTAGCAAGGAAACTCAATTACGTGGATTAGACATGCTTGGTAGAATACCTACATCTGAAGAAATACAAATAGGCGACGATATCAAGGGTAAGCATAGACTATTAGTTGAGCTTGTAGAGGCGGCAAATGGAACTAAGTATAAGTACAATTACTATCAGTCTCTATGGTATCCAAACGTACTTGATAAACTAAGCACAGACTATCCAGCATTAGCACTTGATAAAATGACACCGGAGGAATTTGCAAAGAGATTAACTGAAACGGCATTAAAGAATAAGTAGAGCATCATATGCAAACCTCCTCGAGAAAGTCTTTCTTGAGGAGGTTTATTAAGAAGGAGACTAGTTACTATGAAAAACAAGACATTATGGATAGCAATGTTTCTATTACCTACGATAATCCTATTCCTATTAATTTTCGCAATACCCGTTGGTACAGTAATAAGTACTTCCTTTTTTAAATGGAAGGGCTTTTCAGGTGAAATGACCTTCATAGGATTTTCAAACTATATAGATGTATTAAAAAATGACAGTACCTTCAGAAAGGCACTTTCAAACACATTTATATGGATACTACTACAGACAACCGTCCATGTTTCTATAGGTGCTATATTAGCTTTAATATTATCTAAAAAGCCCTTTGGATGGAAATTTATAAGAACAACATATATGATTCCAAATATTATATCGGCTTCGGCCCTTGGGATGATCCTATTAAATGTATTTAATCCTCAGTATGGAATAATAAACTCCATCATTAGAGCAGTAGGCTTTAAGGACTTTAGTAGAAACTGGTTCTTTGATTTCGATACAGCCTTTGGAACAGTTACAGTTTCTTGGCTTCTTTTCGCAGGACTTATAACAATACTTATATTAGCTGAAATCAAATCGATACCAAAATCACTCTTTGAAGCAGCTATGATAGATGGGGCAACGGATTTACAAACCTCCATATATATAACACTTCCGATGATTAGAAATATATTGGGAACCTGTGTAATCATATCGGCAACAAGTATGCTAAAGGAATTTGAATTGATTTACCTCACCACAAAGGGTGGGCCAATGGATTTAACAATAAACTTGCCATTATATCTGTATAAAACAGCATTGATTGAAAACAACTTTGGATATGCAAACACAATAGGAACCCTATTAATAATTTTAGGAATAATCAGCATAATATTCATTTCTAGGATTTTCAGAATGGGTAAGGCTGATGTATAGAGAGGATGTAGAAGATGGATACTTCCAAAGCAATAGTTAAACAAAAAAATCAAAATTCACCTGATAAAGCATCGGAATCATTTCTTAAGATATTAAGAAATATTTTTCTAGCAGTAGTCATACTTATATCCATTGTACCGTTTTTATGGGTACTAATATCCTCCTTTAAAACAAATAGTGAGATATTGGAATCTGCCCTGAGCCTGCCAAAGAGCTGGACCTTTGATGGATATATAAATGCCTTTAAGCTTTCACCACTACACAAGTTCTATATAAACAGTATAATAGTTTCACTATCAAGTACGGCATTAAATGTATTTATAGTTGGAATGTCGGCCTATGTACTAGCCAGATTTCAGTTTAGATTTAGCAAAACCATAAATCTAATATTGTCCTTATCATTACTATTACCTATGACATCACTTATCCATCCCGTTTATATGACCATAAAGAGGATGGGACTATATGATACAAAGGCCGGTCTAATACTGGTATATACTGCACTCGGTTTACCAACAACTCTATATATACTTAAAAGCTACTTCCTAAGCATACCAAGGAGTATCGAAGAGGCAGCATATATAGACGGTGCAGGATTCTTTAAAACCTATTTAAAAATAATGATACCAATAGCAAAACCAGGATTCGCAACAGCGGCGGTACTACAGTTCCTATTGTCCTGGAACGAGTTCCTATACGCCCTAATCCTAACAAACTCACAAAACAATAGAACAATACCTGTTGCACTAAGCTACTTCACATCACAATTCAGCTTCAACTACACAGCCTTGTTTGCAGCCATAGTAATGGTAAGTATACCAAGTATAATAATATTCGTCATACTTCAAGAACACGTAGTAGACAGCCTAGCAGCCGGCTCAACAAAAGGGTAGGAGCCGCTAGCTCCTAGGCTTTTAGGTCAAACCTATTAAGATTCAAAGGTAATAACAATCAACTAGCAACCAAATAAAGTAAACCCAACGGTTAGAGTAGAAAATGTGACTTGGGGACGGACCCATCTGACATACTCTCTTTCCAGTGTGTCCGTGGGCCTGTCCCCATGTCACGTTTTCCAAACAAATAGCTACCAACTAACAATACAAAATATAAACCATAATCCAAGCACCAATCCAGGGAATGAGATTACAAAAATAACTTTATACTCAATTAGGTGGGGGCCTACTGATGCAAAGTTATCCATAGATTTCGAGAGGAGGGATCCTATTCATTGTTTCTGAGATAAACCACAAAAGAGTAGTTTATCTTCATATGAATTCTAAATTCTAGGGGGCGAAATAATGGGAAAAAAAAGAATGAAATCCGCGATTAGCATGATATTAACAATAGTGATGGTGATTGGATTATTCACAGGCACAGCACTAGCAAAGGACGATCAGTTCAAGTACTTAGGGGTAAGGGGAACATCTAAGACCATGTTAGACATCCTAAAGCTGCAAGAAGTTGGTAACGTCATGTTCATAGGGGCTCACCCTGACGATGAAAACAATGCTATGTTAACTTATCTAGACAAAGGACTGCACCTAAGATCAAGCTATTTAGTATCTAACTGGGGTGAAGGTGGACAGAATGAGATCGGTGATGAACTCTATGAGGCACTTGGAGTTATCCGCTCTCAAGAGCTAGCTTCGGCTAGAGCCATCGATGGTTCAAAACAATTATTTTTAGGTGCTACGGATTTTGGTTACTCTGTATCAACAGAAGAAACCTTTAGTATTTGGGATAAAGAAGAACTATTAGGAAATATGGTAAGACATATTAGAATTGAAAGACCAGATGTTATCATGTCCCATCACAGAAGCGGAAAGGGCGACCATGGTCATCATATGGCAACGGGAGTTTTACTAGAAGAAGCCTTTACAGCGGCAGCAGACCCAAATAGATTCCCAGATCAAATAACAAAGGAAGGTCTGCAATCTTGGCAGGCTAAAAAACTTTACCAAGCCATTAGCTCTAGAGATATCAATAAAGGTATGACCTATGATTTTGAGGTCAATCTAGGTCAATACTCTCCAGTACTTGGGATGTCATATAGTGAATTAGGTACCTTAGCACGTTCAATGCATATGTGTCAGGGGAAGGTAAAGTCACCTCAAAAAGGTGAAAGCATTTCAAGGTGGATGTTGAGCCAGACCGTTGTAGGTCAAAAAAATAAGAGCATTATGGATGGAATTGACACCAGTTTAGATAAAGTTAGTGACTTACTTAAGGGTGATAAGAAATATGGAACTATTAAAAAGGAATTTGATGAGCTGGAGAAAAGCATTGATTCTATAATAGAAAAGTATGACCCTAAGGACGAATCAGTTATTTATAAAGACTTAGTTGATGCAATCAAGTCAGTTAGAACATTAAAAGACTATGTTAGTGAAAGTAACGCTGATTCCATGAAAAAAGACTATGCACTTCAATACTTAGAAGAAAAAGAAGCAGATATTGAAACCGTTATGGAAGACGTTCTTGCAGTAGCCGTTGATATAGTGTTGTCCGATGAGACCGTTATACCGGGACAAAACTTCACAGCTACAGCAACTGTTTATAACAGAAGTAAGGCAAACCTAAAGGAAATTAATCTTGAAGCTAAGCTTCCAGAAGGTTGGGAACTACAAGATGATTCAATATCTATAGGTGGGCTTAAAGCCGGTAATCAGGCCACAGTTGAATTTAATATTACAGCAGGTAAATCAGCATACACAGACGCCTATGATAAATCTCCATTAGATATTAAAGTGTCCTATAATTATGGAAATCAAACAATGACAGTTGATACCTTCAACGAATTAAAACTAGTACCTGCTCTATCGGTAGAGGTAACACCTGAGAGGGCTATGCTTATTGCATCGGAAGCACCACAGGTAAATACATTTAATGTACTTGTTAGAAATAACAACGAAGGACCAGTAAGCGGTTATGTAGAATTTGACTTGCCTGAGGATTGGAAGTTAGTCAACCAGAGCACAGGCTTTGAAATCGATGGTGAAGATCGTCAAACCTCCGTTGCAATAGAAGTAGAAGTACCAGCCAATGTAAGCGGTGACTTTTACCTAACAGCAACGGCAGTTGCCAATAATGAAAGATTTGCACAGGGATATCAAATCATTGAATATCCTCATATATACACAAAATACTTGTATAAACCAGCAACCTATAAATTAACCGTTGTAGACGTGAAAATAGCCGACGGTATTAAGATAGGATATGTGGATAGTGGTTACGATAGAGTATATGAATCATTAGGACAAATGGGTGTTGATGTGACACTATTAACAGCAGATGATTTAGCAACAGCCGACTTAAGCATCTATGACACTATTATTCTTGGAGTAAGGGCATATAAAGCAAGACCTGATCTTGTAACTGCAAACGATAGATTACTCGACTATGTTGAAAACGGTGGTAATATGGTTGTTCAATTCCACAAGACATATGAATGGAAATCAGAATTTGCACCTTATCCAATCGAATTAAGTAGTACAAATATCAATGATGAAAATGCAAAAGTTACATTACTTGCGCCAGATCATCCAGTATTCAATACACCTAATAAGATTACAGATAAGGATTGGGATAATTGGTTCCAACAAAGAGCTGAATGGACAGCTACATCTTGGGATAAAGAAAATTATACCGAGTTAATGTCAGCCGCTGACCCAGGTCAAGAAGACACACCTAGAGATGGTACCTGGTTAGTAGCAGACTACGGTAAAGGTACATATATGTACACATCTATCGTATGGCATTTAGAATTAGATAATCTAGTACCGGGTGCCTACAGGATGATGGCAAATATTCTAAGCTTGTCAGAAGAATAGGACATTTACTGAACATCTCAAGATTGATTGTAGAAAAAGCAAGGTATTATATGCCAAAATATTACTGAGCTTACCAGAAATTTATTACATTTCATAATTGTCCCCACTTTGTTTAATATAGTAAGGCCTTGGATTTGCTAGACATCCGAGGCCTTACCCATTTTTTTGACTAAATTATTGGTTCTTAAATCCATTTACTTTTCATACAATAGTACAAGCAGTGATTTCCATTAACATTGCTGGTGGTTTGAGAATATGATAAAATATAGGGGATTAGGATTCTTACGTTTTGGAGGTTTAGAATGGGAAAGCTATTTGGAACAGATGGAGTTAGAGGAGTAGCAAATACAGAATTAAGTTGTGAATTAGCCTATAAACTTGGTAGAATAGGTGCATATATTTTAACAGAAGGAAAGAAAAAAGCTAAGATATTAGTTGGAAAGGACACAAGAGTATCGGGCGACATGCTGGAGGCAGCCCTTATATCAGGAATACTGTCTGCTGGTTCAGATGCCATCTGTATAGGCGTAGTACCAACCCCAGCTGTGGCATATCTAACAAGAAAGTATGGAGCCGATGCGGGAGTAGTAATATCTGCATCCCACAACCCAGTTGAATATAACGGAATAAAGTTCTTCAATAAAGACGGGTTTAAATTACCCGACGAAGTAGAGGACAAGATAGAGGATTATATCTTAAATAATAAAGACATAGACTTCATGCCGAGTGGCAATGAGGTAGGAAAGAAAATCAAAGTACATAACGCAGTAGACGAGTACGCTGATTTTGTAAAATCTACTATAGACGTTGATCTAACTGGAATGAAGATAGCTATAGACTGTGCCAATGGAGCATCATATATGGCTGCACCTAAAGCATTAACTGATCTTGGAGCAGAAATAGAGATAGTTAATCACAATCCAGACGGTTATAACATAAACTATAATTGTGGATCAACTCACCCAGAAATCATAAAAAAATACGTTCTTGAAACTGGAGCAGATCTTGGTTTATCCTTTGATGGAGATGCCGATAGACTTATAGCTATTGACGAAAAAGGGAATATCGTTGATGGAGATAAAATAATGGCAATCTGTGGAGCCTACCTTAAGGAAGAAGGAAAGCTTAAAAATAATGCACTAGTTGCAACTGTAATGAGTAATATAGGATTAGAAAAGGCACTTAAGGAATACAATTGTGACATAATAAAGACTAAGGTTGGAGACCGATATGTTCTAGAGGAAATGAAGAAAAGCGGATACGTTTTAGGTGGAGAGCAATCGGGACATATCATATTCTTAGAGCATAATACTACTGGTGATGGACTTTTATCAGGACTACAGCTTATATCAGTAGTTAAAAAGAAAAATAAGCCACTATCTGAGCTGGCTTCAATAATGAAGACATATCCTCAGATATTAAAAAATGCTAAGGTAACCAATGGTAACAAATATAGATATCTAGAGGATGAGGCTATAGCATCTAGAATCGAAGAAATAGAAGAAATCTTCCACGGAGATGGAAGGGTACTTATAAGACCGTCGGGAACTGAGCCTTTAGTAAGGGTAATGATAGAGGGAAGCGACGAAGAAGTACTAGATAAGTATGCAACAGAGTTAGTTGAGCTTATAGAAGAAAGACTTAGCTAGTTATAGGTACATGGTAGTAAATAAATAATGTTAAGAATTTGGGTAGGATCTATGGTATAATGTAGAAGTGACTCAAATTCTTAACTTCAAACATTGAAAGGAGTGAGGCCTATTGAGAAAATAACTAAAAACTGAATATTAGTGATTTGGCTAGATTTTATAGTTTAGCTTAAGACTTAAAAGTAATGATAAAAATGAGCTAAACAGAATACTTGTAATTTGGAATTTACATCTTGTATCATTTTAAAGCGCCAGAACTTAAATCGGATCGGAAAGCGGTTTAAGTTGACGAGGGTCAGGGTTTATCGAAGTTTTCGGCGGGTGCCCTGCGGTGTCTCACCACCGTTAAAGACTTTACAAACCCCACGAGTGATTGTGGGAACAAAAAAGTCGGGTGAGCTAGGAGATCACTGAAAAAGTGTACCTTACTACGAATAAAGAAAATGTGACTTGGGACTAACCCATCTGACACACATTCTTTTTAGTGTGCCTGAGGGGTTTGTTTTAATGTCACGTTTTTTAATTCTAAGGTAAAGAGGCTTTTCAGTGCTTCTTAACTAGGGGTTTTTTACGCCCTTTTTTAAAGAACCTTATAGATAAGGACTAAAAGTGAATACATAGATGTGAAATTGTTCCATAGATTACAGTATCATGAAACCTAAAATAATATTATAAAATAGGAGGACATGTAAATGTGTGGAATAGTTGGATATATAGGAGATAAGAAGGCAACACCTATACTTATAGAAGGATTATCAAAGCTTGAATATAGAGGATACGACTCAGCAGGTATAGCAGTATTTAAGGACAGTGAAGTACATGTGGAAAAATACAAGGGAAGATTAAGCGTACTTGCCGACAAGGTTGTGGATAAGGACTATAACGGTACAATCGGGATAGGACATACGAGATGGGCTACCCACGGAGCACCATCCGATGAGAATTCACATCCCCACACAAATCAGTCGGGAAATATAGCAGTTATCCACAACGGAATAATAGAAAACTACATGAAGATAAAGGAATGGTTAATAGAAGAAAAGGGAGTTACTTTTAGATCAGAAACAGATACAGAGGTAATAGCCCACCTTATAGATTACCACTATGAAGGAGACCTATTAGACGCAGTATTCAAGTCCATAGAAAAGATGGAAGGTGCATATGCGATAGGAGTTGTTTGTAAGGATGAGCCCGACAAGATAGTGGCAGTTAGAAAGGATAGTCCACTTATCGTTGGAATCGGAAGAGGTGAAAACTTCCTAGCATCAGATATCCCTGCAATCCTAAAGCATACAAGGGACGTACTTTTAATAGAAAACGACGAAGTAGTACTACTTACTAAGGAAAAGGTGACTATCTTCAACGAGCTAAGACAGGTGCAAGCTAGGGAAGTATACAAGGTGACATGGGACGTAGAGTCTGCTGAGAAGGAAGGCTACGAGCACTTCATGATTAAGGAAATTCATGAGCAGCCAAAGGGAATCCACGAAACTCTACACAGAAGATTAAACAAAGAGGGAACTATAGAGCTAGATGGAATAAAGATAACTAAGGAAGACTTAGAAGGAATAAACAAGGTATATATAGTAGCTTGTGGTACAGCATACCATGCAGGTCTTGTTGGAAAGTATGCTATAGAGAAGTTTGCAAAGATACCAGTAACCTGCGATATAGCTTCAGAGTTCAGATATAGAGACCCCTTTATAGATGAAAATACATTATTCATAGCAGTAAGTCAGTCGGGAGAAACTCTAGACACATTAGCAGCCCTAAGGGAAGCAAAGAGAAAGGGAGCAAGAATCCTTTCTGTAGTAAATGTAGTAGGAAGCTCAGTAGCAAGAGAATCCCACGATGTATTCTACACATGGGCTGGTCCAGAGATAGCAGTGGCATCAACTAAGGCCTACACAACTCAGTTAACTGCTATGTATATGATAGCTCTACACATGGGTATAACTAAGGGAGCCTTAAGCAGAGAAAGATACGACGAAATAGTAACAGAAATCGGAAAAATGCCTGAAAAGGTACAGAGTATATTAGATGACTATACTAAGTCTCAGCACCTAGCTGATACACAGTTCAACAACGAAAGTGTATTCTTCATGGGAAGAGGTTTAGATATAGATGTAGCTATGGAAGGTTCATTAAAACTTAAGGAGATATCATATATCAACTCCTTTGCGATAGCGGCAGGAGAATTAAAGCATGGAACTATAGCCCTTATTGAAGATGGAACTTTAGTAATGGCTCTAGCTACTCAAGATAGGCTATATGAAAAGATGCTTTCAAACATCAAGGAAGTAAAGGCTAGAGGAGCTTATGTAGTTGCTATAGCTAAGGAAGGAAACAAGGAAGTAGAAAAGTCAGCAGATACTGTTTTATATATCCCTGATACTATGGATGAGCTTACACCTATACTAAGTGTAATACCTCAGCAGCTGTTCTCTTATTATGTTGCTGTGGCTAGAGGGTGTGATGTTGATAAGCCGAGGAACTTGGCTAAGAGTGTTACGGTTGAATAGATGAAGATTGGAAACCACCTATGACGTTTGTTGGAGGTGGTTTTTTGTATTCATTAAATAGACTCAAATTTCACTCAGCTTTCACTCAGCTTTCTCTACACTAATCACACACCATTTAGCTTCACTACCAGGATAAATAGGTAATGGATACTGAACATCTTGTAGCTTCTTTTTTCCAATAATGACATTATGAGTTGAGTAGCTGGAACTTCTTGTGGAATCTGTCCAGTGAAATTTTATTGAAAATCTCCATGTTCCATCATCTAGTTCCTCTTTGCTTTCAATTACAAATTCATCTATCCATGGACTGGATGCTCCTGTAATCCAATCCCATGACTCATAACTTGATTTGTATTTGATTTGCAGATTGTCACAAAGAACTGCATACTGTAAGGCGCCATTCCTAGAGATCACACCCTTAGCCCAGGTACTAGCAATTCCTTCTGGACTATCGGAAATAAGTGCAAACTCAAGTAGCTCAATTCTTCGCTTAAGCTCTTGTTTCTCCTTATCGGTTATTTTTACTGTTTGATTTTCGTTATCCCATTCTACAGAAGCACCTAAAGCTTCAGCAACATCCCTGATAGAACCTATGGTACGACCATTAGAAATGTGTAATGGAACACTTAACTTTACTTCCTTATTGTTTACGATTAATTTAATAGAGTTTGATGCATATACTGATCCAATGGTGATAGCTGAGATTAATATGATGCTACCTATGAAAGCGCTCCATTTTCTATTCATGTTTTGAAGATCTCCTCCTTGAACCTACTAATTATTAATATACGAATGTGTAGTTAATAATTACTATGCGGTAAATAAATTTAGAGACCTATTTATTATTGTTTTATGGGAAATACCCATAAAAGTCAATGTTGGAGCTTTTTATATTATAAAATGAAATATGAGGAGGCTGATCAAAAGCACTCAAATGAAATATCAAAAGTTCTTGAGTAGTTGTGGAAGCAGAGGAAATTACAGATTAGTAGAAGAGATACAAGTATAAATTAAGGAGTGGTTTATGGCAACTGAATATGAAAGATTAAAAGAAAACTCACCTATGACGGTTAAGATCATAGATGAGTTCGGAGTGGAAAATTTTTTTAATTATGTGATTTAGATCTAGAATATGGGGATTGATCATCTGTTAATCCAACTAAATAGTCGATACTGGTGTTGTAAAATTTCGCAAGAGTTATTAATGCTTCTACAGCGATATTTCGTTGACCTGTCTCGTAATGTGAGTATGTTCTTTCAGCAATACTTAGTATTTCTGCTACATGCTTTTGCAATAAATCATTATCTTCTCTTAAATCTTTTAAACGTTCGTATTTCATAAAACCACCTCATGAAAATTATATTATAGTCCATAGAGGGCTATTGACATAAAGAACAAAACGGACTATAATTGAAAAAAATAAAGACCAAAATGGACTGTGGAGGTAATTAAATGAAAAATAATTATAAAAGTATTTTAAATGATGTAGTAAGTGATAGACTAGATTATATACTTAATGATTTGAAAAATAACAGCCCGAAAATAAGGAAAAAAGAGATTAACTTAATTAGACTGAGTAAAGAAGTGCAAAGAGTGATATCGGGATTGGATAGCAATGAGAAAGATGTGATTGATGAATATATGTCTGCGATAAATGCTATAACTTATGATTATAATAGTGCTGTTTATGTTGAAGGGTTTAGGGATTGTGTGAGTTTTTTGAAAGGAATTGGTGTGATATGAAGATATTAATAACACTAGAGAGAGGACTTAAAATGACTATAAATCTCTATACAGAACACAGGGATAAAGGTTTAACTAAATATAATAGTTTTAATTATATTTAGTTTTCATGACAAAATATACTTTATGACAAAATATACTTTATGACAAAATATACTTTATGACAAAATATGAGAAAAAGAGACAAATGAACTGTGCTAAAATGTAGAATAGAGAGGTATCTATAAGTTAGATATTATATACCTAGAATAACTCATAAAGTATTAGGATTAGAGTTATATGATTAAAAGAATTTATTAGGTCTGAGTTGGGACTTTTTTTATACAATCATAGGGAGAATTGTAATATTATTAATATAAGTTGGTATAAATCCCGTCTCATAATACGGTAGTTCTAAATATGTTATACATAAGAATATAAGAGTTAAAATTTTGTAGAGGATGTGGGAAAGTTATCTAATATTTAATAAAGTAAGGGGGAGGAATAGTGGCTAGACCAGCTAGATGGATTGAAGAAGATATAAAAGATGGTATAGGCATAATCAGACTTTCATCTTGGAAGTATTTTAGTACTTATGTACATGATGAGATGCTAGATTATCCAAATTATATTTGGAGAGGACAAGAAAATTCAAATTGGCTATTGGAACCAACTTTGGATAGAGTGCTTAAAAAACAAAAGTCAGTAAATGAGAAAGCAGTCAAAAGACATCTAGAAAGCTTTAAATACTCTGTAAGAGGAAGGAGAGGCTCAAATCCTCCAAGACTTGAGAAGGAGAATGATTGGTGGGCATTGGGGCAACATTATGGATTAGCTACACCACTGTTAGACTGGAGTAATTCTCCATTTGTTGCTGCTTTTTTTGCATTTCAGAATGAAAATTGTGACTCAGAATATAGATCAATATACTCACTAAATATCAAGAGCGTAATCCGTAAATCTAAGAACAGTAATGAGAATTCATCAATAGTTGAATCAATAAGACCTTTATCTGATGAAAATTCTAGACTAGTAAATCAAAACGGAGAGTTTACAAGATTTCCTTTAGGTATTGATATAGAGAAATGGATTTCCAAGCATTTTAAAGGAAGAGATACGACATATATTCTAATGAAAATACTTATTCCATCTAAAGATAGAGATAGTTGTATGCGAAATTTAAATAGAATGAATATAAACTACTTAACACTATTTCCTGACTTATTTGGATCAACAAATTATTGTAATCATAAATTAACAATCAAAGGCTATTAGAAAGAACTAGTGAGGCAAGTTAAATGTTCGTTTATGTTTAATTGAGATGAAACTTCAAAACATAAAACATTTTAAGAAGAGGTTTAATCAAGACGGACTAGGGGATCGGGACTTGTCTTCTATTTTATATAGTTAAAGGAAATTAATGAATAATGGTACAAAATAGAAATTAGTATACTGATATTAAAGGGGGGATATCATGGTAAATCATTTAGTACTCTCAGAAAATGCTTATTTTTACAAACGTAAAGAAGAGCTTACTGAGGAATTTATTGGTCGGGTATTTAGTTACGTATCATCTGAAAAAGAGTTAAATGAAATTAGATGTCAAGTTATTAAGTGTATTAATGAGGAACTAGATATTATATATTCGTTACTTATATTTGATTTCGAAAGTCAGCCTAATTTCCTTTCAGAAGATTATACAGATGCTAAAGAAGTAAAATTTGCGTATCTATTAATCGTTGAATATAAAGACTATATTATTGTTAGTAAAAGAAATATCTCAGGATTAAAGGAATTCTATAAAAAAATTGAAAATATTGACTATAAACTTTTATCTCGACTGTTTATAGATGAAAAGACATTTTTTAATAAATTTTCTTTGAAGAATATGGATATTGCAGATAGTGCTCTTAGAAATAAAGTTTTAGAGTCAAATGACTTGAGGAGTTCAATTTCTACATTTTCAGCTAGTAGATATATATTAAATAACCTTAGAGTAAGCAATGAAAAGGAGAAAATGTCTTTATCACTTAACACATCACGAATTAATAAAATTGGAAATAAAATAAATATTACCGAGTTATTTTCATGGGTAATAAGTACTGTAGATAAAATTGAAAGTTACGAAGAGAAGAATACATACTTAGATATATTCTCAGAACCTATTGATTTTGAATCTGTTAAAGAAAGCATTACGCCTATATGTGTCCTTTTTACAATGGAAGAGCTGTTAAATGATCTTGAGTTAGACTTGATTGAAAAGTTTATGTATAAGCATAATAACAGAGAAAAGAATCTAAGTTACTCAGTAGTAGAAGGAATAATCACCAAGCTATCAACTTTTTTTGAAGTTGAGAAAATAGCTAAAAATAGATATAAAATCCCTAACACAATAGATAAGACACTTACCCTAAAAGTAAATAAGAAGAGTATTACGATATCGAGTTCTAAACTTAAAAGAGTTGTGATAAAATATGATGATGAAATGGAAATTAACATGCTTGAATATATGAATAGAAAAAGTAATTTTATCATTTCTTTTGATAAGCCGGATTATATCTATTCTAATAGAAAGATTTTTAGAGATAATAGATTGATGGGAAATTTAGAATTATTTGAGTCCACATTTATTGGACATGAAGAGATGAGTCAATGTACTAGTGAAAAGGGGAGCTTTGAACCAGACGCAGCGTGCTTTACAGAGGATTCAGTATTTAATTTTGTAGAAACTATATTATGTAATAACAGTCAAGTTCTTATATGTGATGATTTATCAAATGAGTGGGCAGATTTTATATCTGTTGAAAATGACTCAGTATCCTTTTATCATGCTAAGAGTAAGGGGGCAGACGGGCTTTCTGCAACGGCATTTCAAGATGTAGTAGGTCAAGCACTAAAAAATCTAAGTTTTTTCACACCTTCTATTGAGCAGTGGGAAAGTAAAAAGGAGTTATGGTCTAAGAAATACAGAAATGATAATGTGCAAACGCAGATTAATAGACTTCGTAAAGGTGTAACAGTTGAAGAAAGTATAGAAAACTATATCAAAAAGGTATCTGAGCCTAATGTTCGAAAGCGGGTTAATATTGTAATAAATTTTATTTCTAAGGAAAGATTATTTTTAAACTTATATAAATTGAGGAATACAGGAGAATGCACAAAGAAGACTCAGATAATACAAATACTATGGTTCATTAGTTCACTAATAAATGGATGTAATGAACTAGGAATAGATGTTCATATTCATTGCAGAAAGTAATAAGTTGATCTAAAAACCGCTGTTGAATACAGTATGGTGAAACCGTACCATAAGTAATGGCTTTTTTCTTGGAAGGTGTCATAGGGACGGGGTTAGCGACAACTCTTCTGAGCCACTCTTTTGTCACCTTCTCCGTCCCCATGACATTCGGAAGACAAAGCCCTGTCCCTCTGTCTGACTGATTCGAAATGAGGTGTTTTATATGGCAGATACTCGAAAAAGTTTTGAAGAATTCTATTATCGCCCTGATGGGATTAAATATGAAGTAGAAGTTGTAGCTGATTATGCAGATTCACACAATGGGGATACAGATATTTATGATAGAGAAATGTTTTGTCCAGAATGTAAACGGGCAGGGTTATATTTTGTACATAAAACATCAAAGAGGATTGCCCATTTAAGAAGGTATCCATCAGAAAATCATGAATCAGGTTGTTCTTATAATTATCCCTATGCTTCAAGAAAAAAGGCACAGAAGTATATTAATTCATTAAGTTATAATGAGATTCAAGATAAATTAGATGCAATGATAAATATGCTATGTAAACCTAAAAAGAGAACAGATGTAAGTACAAGTACAACAACTCACACTTCTTCCTCAAAAAATCCTATGGTTTATACAGAAGAGTAGGTGTCGTGGGGACGGTTCTAATGACACCTAACAAGTGATAAATAAAAGCTTATAAATAAAACACCTATGACAATTGTCATAGGTGTTTTTTATGGGAATCGTTATATTTCACCAAAAAGGGAAAATGGAATAAAGGGATTTTGCAAAAGAATATAGAAAAAATATAAAGAATTAAGTAGTTAGCTCTCTGTAAAAAGTTAAAAGGACGTAGGGCCAGGTTTGATGTTCGGTTGATTATTTGATAAAAATTTCAGGACATAAAAAACCTGTCCCTGTGTCCTCATAAAGCGAAAGGGGAAAGCAAAATGAAAAACCAGTTAGAATTGGTTGCAAATTCTTATGATAAAGGCGTTGATTTGGGGAGGAAAGGCATTGATTTGTACGAAAATCTACCAGAACATATTACAAATCATCCTGACTACCCTCTATTTAAAAAGCTAAAAATGGAAGGACTACTTTCCGATAGTGGACGTAAGGAAATCAAGGATTTTCTTTCCCCTGATATAAATATGAAATTTATTGATCTCGGATGTTGCTTAAACCTAATGTTTAATGGGTATGATAAATGGCTTTCAACATATTATGGGGTTGATATAAGCAGCAAAACAATTCAGCTACTTAATGAATTTGTTACAAAGAAGAAATTGTCTATTGGATCATTATGTTGTGGAAGTATACATGAAACGCCTTTTGAAGATAATTATTTTGACTTTGGCGCATGCGTCGGCATACTTGAGTACTTTGAAAAAGATTTTGTTGGAAAAGCAATCGCCGAAGCTAATCGAATCATAAAACCTAATGGGAAATTTGTTCTAGATATTCCTAACTTTGATAGCCCAGTCTTCCGAATTACGATGTTAATTGAGGAGTATTTAGGTAGAGCTGACGAATTTAATATGTCATCAAATGAATTTGATGTTATGTTGCAAGATTACTTTGAAATTGAAAATACCGAAAAAGTAGGCGGGATGATTCAATATTTCTTGTGCTGTAAAAAGTAACGAATTATTCCTAGATAAATGTGAACTTTATATTGAATAGATTATAGTAATGGGGTAAGGCTCTGGGGACATGTGAATTTACATCAGCTAACAATGCATTTACACAGGGTTCGGCCGAAGGTCGTAAAGCCTAACGGGACATGCCCCTACACACCCCTCTACCTAAGTCCGTCGGACCACTCGGCACATTAGTCCTTGCCAGGGCATGAGTACCTTCGCTCTAAGGTTGAGAAACGTCGCAAATCCAGAACGTTAGACGTAATTTTTAATTATGGAGGTTGCAAATGGAACATAATATATTTATTGATAATATTATAAAATCTAAATCAGCAATAATTACCGGGAATGGATTTAGTATAAACTTCGACTCTGACTTTTCAAGAATCTACGAAAAATTAGGATATGCGAATAAGTTTATAGTAAGGAATCTAGATTATGAAATCAATACTCCTAATAAGGTTTTGAAGCGTAGATTAAAAGATAACTTTAATAGTGTAAAGAGTTATATCAGATATTTTTCGCAATCAAAGATGGACAATCTATTTCAAGATGGATTAGACTTAGCTAACAAAATAAATGATGACAAAGTTCTAATAAAGAAATTGATTGATAATAAAAGTATTTCTGTTTTAACTTTTGGAATTTCACAAGCAACTATTTTAGAAAGAATATGTACAGTGGGCAATAAGTATGGCTATTCATCAGTGAATATTGAAAACTGGTCAGTTTTATTATTTTTCTATTATGCAATCAATGAATTAGAGGATTATGATTTTAATTATCCTGAAGCTAATGAATTTATAGCTTTAATAAAATCAGGTGACATAAATCGAGAGCTTGTTGCTGAGCCTTCAATTTTACAAAATATTGTACTTAACGGTTTTTTTACATATTATAGAGCATTATTTAGTGTAGCTATTTTTAACAATGGTAAAGTTATAGAACCGAGCAAACTTGAAAATATTGAATCATTAGATATCGATAAGATAAGGGATTTTTTCGATAATTTTGATGTTGTATGGACATTGAATTATGATTATATTCTTGAAAGCATTATAGATAAATCAGTACCTCATCTTCATGGGGAGTATATTATTAATCGGAAATCATACTCATATTTTCAAAGTTTATCTTTTGAATATGAAGATAAACTAATTGAGATGTCAAATATTGATATAGGAGATTATATTACATTTAAATCTTTTTATCCGATATTAAAAAAACTATCAAGTGGCAAATCTTTTAATGCAGAATGTGAATACACTTATGAAATGGTAGAACAAGAAATTAAGAACTCAACTATAGATACAATTGTAATTTTTGGTGTGAATGTTGAAAATGATTACCATATATTTAGACATTTAATAACAGGGTTGTATTTTGCAAATGTTGAGTCTCCTCAAATTATTTATTGTTATTATGGAGACCATGAAGAGGATGAATTCAAGAAAACTTTTGAGTCAGTATTAACATTTTCTAATGAATTGAATGAGTACGCTAAAAACATAAAATTACAATCTGTTAGTACTAAGGAAATAATTGAACATACATTTAGACAATAATTGAAAACTACGCCCAGCACGCCAGTTAGTAAAGTGTCAGAGGGACAGGGTTTTTGACAACACTTCTTTTAAGGTTAAAAGATTGGAGTAGGTGACAAAAAGAATGGTGTAAGGCTAGAACACATGTGTGGCGAGGGGACAGGTTCTATCCCTACGTTCTCCATCGGGAACTGTGTACAGGAAAGGTGTCAGGCCAGAACACATAAAATTATAAGTAATTGATTTAATTTACGTGTTCTAGCCTGACACCTTTGCCAATATGAAGGGGAGTAACGATGAATAAAATCATAGGAATAATAGTTGTTATTTGCATGTTTTTAACAGTATTAAAATCTTTTTATTTAATTAAAAAAACAAAAGCATTTGCATTTTTGTACATGTATATATTTATTTGGCTTATTTTTGGTTCATTATACTGGTCATTTGCCACATTTAGTAATAATGAAAATTTTATTTTCCAAAATGATATCAAGGTAAATGCAATATCAAAAACACTCTATTATAAATTTGATACTAAATATTCAAAAAAAGATATTGCAAATATTATCAAAGATAAATCTTATTTTATGGTGTGCATGAAAAGTGCAGTAGCTAAAGAGGATATTTTCTTTGTAGATGGTGAGATAGGTGATAGTTGGGCAGATTTGTATTATAATTCATTTTTGAAATCTGGATACACCCATTATGATCAAGAATTTATTCTAGAGATGAAAAATCCGATTGATAATCCATATATTGCAACAGAAGAAGAATTTTTTTTACGAGAAGGGCAAACCAAAGATGAATTACCTCTTCTAAAAATGTATAAAATCAATCTTTACAAAGCTAATGGCAATGAGAATAAGATTATTTTAGAATCTAATAAAGAGAAATATGAAAAAAGAACCTGTTACATTTTTACTGAACATAATTTGAATACATTGTCTATAGAAGGTAAACAAATCGAATTATTACCTTTGAGCTTTGGACTAGGGGTCAAACTTTCTAAATCATATAATTTACAAGATAACTCAATTTGGCAATTTAAAGAAATTGAAATGGGAAAAGTTCCATACCAAATAATGGATTTTCTATATTTTAGTGCTGTTACTATAACTACATTAGGTTATGGTGATATCCTTCCAAATTCAACAATAATACGGTGTATGGTAATGCTCCAAACATTAAGTGGTTTAATTATAATTGGCATATTCATTTCTAGATTATTAGATAAAGAATGGTCGTAGTGTTTGGTAACTTCGTCTAACAAAAGATTTGTACAAGGTTCGGGCGAGGGTCATAAAGCCTCTGGAGAAATGTCCTCACATAGAGTGTAAGTGATTTGGAATGACTTGGGGTCAGGCTTTTATAATTTTGTTATTTCAACTTATGCCGATAACGAAATTATAAAAGCCTGACCCTGATTTCCTGCAAGTGGAAGATTTCATATGACAGAAAGAAAGATTCTGCAACTAAAAAGGGAATAGAGAATGCTAGAGCTCGAAATAAAGACGCTTAGGCGAATTATCATGATGAATTAACCGGCAAGGAAGGATACACTAGAAGAAACTTGAAAAGGACTAGGAAAAATTATTTCAGGACAGATAATTTACTATGTCTTTCCTCCACTCCTTTATGAAACAAGGGGTGGAGCTTTTGACTAATGTAGAGATAGCGACTTAAAGGGCAGTACTTCATTAAGAAACATTGATGAATCTACCCTTTAAGTTGTTTTTGATTTGAACTCGCTAAGATTTTTACATGCCTGCATTATTTATTGGGCTATTCTATGAAATATAAATCTGTTGTTATAAAATTTGTAAACTATTAAGCTCTATTTCATAAGATATAGTGGAATGGGGGGAAATCATGAATAAAGCTAAAATAGATGTAGAGACACAAATGGAAGGTATAAATAAAATTTCAAGCAACGTGTGTCCAGTGCCTACAGCGATTATGAAAGAATCTGCTAATCTTTTATTTAGAGTGCCTGTATTTTTAAGTCATCCAAGTCGTCTCAATACTGTACAGCATCAATTTGTTGATGCAATGATTAGGCAAATTAAAAAGGCATTGCTTTTTCCACGAACACTACCTGAAACTGAGCAATACCCTGAGACACCGTTAACAAATATTCGTAGAATGATTTTAAATAGTTATGGAATGGTGGCACTTAACTTAAGACAACAAAAAGTTAAGATTATTGAAAACAATCTTAATGAGCCTATAGGACAAATAGTGTGGGAAGGAAGTCCTTTTGCACAGATTGAGCCTGGAATGGCCTATCAATATGGGCTTCCTTTGCTGCTCATTAGAGAAACAGGCGTAGAGCCGAATGGAATATGGGCTTTTGGAATTGGTCCATTCTTAATCTTAGAGTGGGACTCCACAGTACCAAATCCTATTGAAACATTTTTTGCAAGGAATGATTGGAAATCAATTTTTCAAAATTGGATTGGTCATGTAAGAACAGGTTATTATATTCAGACACAACCAGAGTTTAAATACTCATGTGCTACAGATGAAGACAGATAACTTTTAATATATAAAATGATACTCAAACTTTTTCACTTAAAATCATAACTCATAATAAAAATATCGTGGGTTTGTCAATGAGCTAGAAGAACAGGTGTCAGGGGACGGTTTGGAGTGACACCTAGCAATAGCAAATGACTTGGGGTCAGGCTTTTATAATTTTGTTATTTTAACTTATGCTGATAACGAAATTATAAAAGCCTGACCCCGATTTCCGATTTCTTTACGATTTCTTTACTTACCCACATTAAAGTTTTATACATTTTTCAAGATAGTTAAGAATCATGGTGCTTAATAGTATCTATCATTTTCTCTTATTGTAGTTTAGAATCTGTTTAACTTTTTCCATAGTACTATTATTATCTTCATATTTTAAATAATAGTAGTTAATAGGCTCATCCTTACAATCTTCTTCTATTGTATCTAATGCCTCTAGTAAATCCTCAAGCTTAATCAATAAAGACTCTTTTACTTTCAAATACTCTTCATTATTTGTTGTACGTTCTAACCTATTGATATCTTCAAGAATATAGATAACATGTGTATAAATAGTGAAAATTTTTACATTTTGATAAGTAAAATTATCATTGATTGTATCCATGGCTCCTGTACTAATCCTATTTTCTGTGTTAAGAATTTTATTTCTACTGAATTGGACATCTGAATGAAGGGAATCAATATTACTATAAATAAATTCGCCAGCTTTCTTTCTTGCATCTATAATACTCATTTGCTGAAAAATTATAACTACTACAAGAACTAGAATTATAATTATAATAATTGTCATCTTTTTACTCATGTAAGCTCTCCTATATCATATATAAAATATATTTGTGTATTACGCTACTATATGTTTTATTAATCCGCAGCATATACTTTTATCGAATCGTAAAGTGTAGCATTTACAGAAAAATCTCTCTCATAATATGCTGATCTCGTATTTTCAACTACAGTATAGTGGCATTTTCCATAAGCTTTTGGAAGACAAGTCTCTGTAGCTCTGTCTGTGCGACAATTCCTTTTTTTCAATATCTATTATTTTTTTATAATTGGAGAAAATATAAGCGTTAAGATTATAGAAGTAACTAGCCAGCAGATCAATACTAAAAAATGTAATTCAGTATTACTATTTATCCACTCTGTAGCAAAAATAAAATAAATACTAATAAGAATAAAAAAAACTACTGGTATTTTATATGACAATCCTATATATTGTCCGCAATTAGGGCATCTCTTTTTGTCTCTAGGAGACAACTCTAATTTTTTCCAAACTGTTATGAACTTTTCATTACAATGTGGACAAGTGAAATTTTTCATATGTACTCACATCCAATCTTAAGGTATGTATACTGATTACTCTAATAGATTTTATTACTTGTAGTTCTCTTTCATAATTTAGATTACTATACATAAATTTATGGTACAATAACTAATGAGGGGTGGGGGAAGTGGAACAACTTTTATTAAGTCGATTGTACCAACTACTTATAATTGTTATTGTATTAGTCTTTAGTGGAGCAGTGAGGGTTAAAAACTACAAAGATGAAAAAGGAAATAAAAATTTTTCTAAAGAAAAACATGTAATATACATTGCTCTAATTATTATTGCTGTTCTATTTGCATCAAAATCTTTGATATATACCTATTTAGATTACAAAGTAGCTGAAAGCGGAAATTATCCAGTTATTACTGATATAGTTGAAAAAACTGATACAAAAAGTGGGAGAAACTGTATAGTATATATCAATGATAAAAAAATCATTTTTAAAGTATTAGGTGTTCATATATATGAAGGCTATATGTATAAGATAAGTTATTTACCTTATTCTAAAATGGGGGTGGAGTATGAAGGCATCGGAGACGCCCCAAAAGATTTTGATGACTACTTCAGACGGAAATTTGGAAATATATATAGAACATATATTTTATACAGTTATTCTAAAAAAATATTAACTATACAAATTAATGATAGCACCATAATTTTACCACAAAACAGCATAAATGGTAAGTATAGACGTGGAATTGAATTCAGACAAAGGGACAGGAATTTGTCTGAAATAGAAGATAGAATGACTTGGGGTCAGGCTTTACTAATTTACTTATTAATCTCTAAAGTGAATTAGTAAAGCCTGACCCTTGCCTTCCCAAGTTTTATATGGCGAGGGGACGTTTTGTTTGCCACGGACAGAGGGACCGGGACCCGGCTGAAATAGAAAAAGAAGAGGTGTCGCGGGGACGGTTCCATCGACACCTTTGGTATGACATAATTAGTAGATACTTAGACTTCGACTCTAGTCGTCGGGGGGTCGAGTCCCTCAGGGCGTTCCAAAACTAAAACCTTGATTTTTCAAGGTTTTCATTTTTAAAAATTTATCCATAGATTCGAATTTTCGTGGGTCTGAAGGTAGCGGTTTTTGATTAAGCGATGTTAATAAATTTGTTTGATATATTCATTAACCTTATAGTTAGCGATATATTGCATTAATCGATAAATGGAAATCTTTTTTATTCTATCTTTGATTTTTAGTCCTCACCCATTTATCTAACCTGGATCAGTGGTAGGCATTACCACATTAATTTGATCTACTATGTACTGAACTGTAGGATCTGGGTGAGGATAAGAACCTAATCCTTGAACCCCTCCAGGTGATAATCGCCCCCTATTTAGATGTGCATAGAGGTGTATATCATATGTTCTCTCCTCATACTTTATTATTAATATCACGCTTCCACTTGTAAAACTATCATCTGTTCTCACTCTCATGTCTTTATGAGATATAAAATCAATACCTTTCTCCTTAAGTCTATTCATTCCACTTACCCATAGCTCTTTTTCTTCCTCTGCTGTTATTATGGGTAAATCAGGGTTGATGCTATACTTTGAATGCTTTTCACCATAATAATGTACATAGTCAGCAGCTTTTTTAACTTCTCCTTTTTCTAATGCTGATAGGAATTCTCTAAACTTATACTTACTAATATGTGGGTCAATTACATACGGAAAAATAAACCAGCGAAATGCCAAAATTATAACCACTCCTAAGCATAAAAGTTTAACTATTTTAATTACTTTCGTCACCTTTACTTAACCACCTTTCAAACTCCCCTCAATCTATACTTCTATCCAGTTGCATCTAGCAACTCTATATCCTTTATTACTGACGCTACACTTGTAATACCAAGACTTTTGCAATTTCTTTATTCTTATTATCCATAGTTAATTAAGAAATATTCACTTTCAGCATTTTGCTAAAAGGACTAAGTAAGAGGTTGCGTGTCCGATGATAATTAGTTGAGATGGAATTTCAGGACAAAACCTGTTTATTCTCTTTGTCCTGTTCTAAGATTAGCATTGATTTAGATAGATATTGACTATAAAGGTAGTGGTACTTCCAGTGAGAATACACTTATTTTTACATAATTATATCATTTTTCTACCACAATTCTTTACTATAATATAAGTGTAACAAAGAAAGGCCATTAAAATTTATATATAAGGAGTGTATTCAAAATGAAAAAAATAATTGCTATTATATTGTTAGGTACAATGATGTTTTCAATGGTGGCATGCACACCTGGGGATGAGAATACATCTGAATCAGAATCATTTCAAGAAGAACAGGCTCCTGTTGAAGAACCATTTCAAACAGAGCAGGATCCTTCTGAGACAGATACTGAGACTGAAAACCAACCATTAGAAGATAGTGACGAAAAGGGAACTGAAGATGAAACATCTGGCTTCAATGAGACTGAAGATGAAACATCTGAAATTAATAAATAGGTAAATTTGCGGAATGACTTGGGGTCAGGCTTTTATAATTTTGTTATTTCAACTTATGCCGATAACGAAATTATAAAAGCCTGACCCTTGCCTTCCCACATACTATGCATGTGGAGCGCTGACCACTGCTAAAGTTGACTAAATAGGTGTGATGGTTGATGTATCTGACTATAAGGTTTTAAGAGTAGAATGATATTAACATGAAATATAAATGTTACTAATGCAATACTCGTCGAAAGTTTAGCGAGGTTGAGGATTTTTCAGACGTTCGGGAAAACATAAACTATAGGATAGTGTTGTCTTCTGATGATATTAGTATAAAGTTCAGGAATATTCTTGGTTTCTACTAGGTTAGTTAAATGAAAGAAAATAAGTAATATGAACATAGTTAATTACTAAAGTTGTATAAATTGATTTCACAATTTAATTGATTGTGAGATCAATTTTTTTTGTAGAAATTGGAGGACATGTACCTCGGTCTATTTTCATTAAAATCTTGTAATACGCTTGGAAATATGATATTATCTGAAAGGAAATTATTATTGAAATATATAATTGGGGGGAAATATGAAATCATTTATTGAAATTGTTGACTACATCGTAGCAGCTGGAAAAAGTAAGGTAGAAAAGAAATCTAGAGCACTTATTCTACAAGGTATTTTAGCAGGTATGTTCATTGCTATGGGTGCTATCGGGTACTTCAAGCTAGCAGCATATACAGCTGATCCAGGTTTAGGTAAGTTCTTAGGCGCACTTATTTTCCCAACAGGGATCATCGCAATTCTATTATTAGGTGTTGAACTATTCACAAGTGACTGTATGGCAATTTTAAGTGTTTACAAGAAAGAGGTTCAACTAGACCGCTTTATGAAGATGCTTGTAACTGTTGTTATTGCAAACTTGGTTGGAGCAATTATTATGGCTCTATTATCTACTGGTGCAGGAATCTTTAGTCACAAAATGCTTGAAATTGTATTCAAGAGTGCAGTAACTAAAACTACAATGCCAATTGGACGTATGTTTATCAGTGCAGTACTATGTAACATTATCGTATGTAGTGGTGTTATGATGGCTTACAGTGCAAAGACAGTTGTTGGTAAGATCTTTGCAATTTGGTTCCCAATTGCATTATTCGTATTAAGTGGTACAGAGCATATTGTTGCAAACATGTTCTACCTAATGATGGCGTTCGTAAATGGCGCTGAAGTAACAGTATCAGGAATTCTAACAAGCTTTGGTGTTGTTACAGTAGGTAACTTCATCGGTGGCGGTATTTTTGTTGCTGGTGTTAATTACTTCATGGATCAGGATTTAAGAGTAGCAAGCCTTGTTTCAAGTAGAAAGAAAGCAAGCTAAACAATTAAGTGTTATTAAAATGCCTAGCGCTACTTTTAATGGAGCTAGGTATTTTAATTTTTTTGAATAGAACAGGGTCAGGCTTCACTAATTTACTTATTAATCTCTAAAGTGAATTAGTAGAGCCTGACTCTTGCCTTTTCCTTAAACTAATAGAAGAAAAATATGGAGTAAAAAATGGTTTTCTCCATTTGCTGAAAAGGGAGGAAATAGATACAATACTAAAAGAGTTAAAAGAAATAGAGGTATCGCGGGGACGGTTCTAGCGACACTTTCACTATTTGCTGTTTTTTTAATAGAAAATTAGATTTTGTTTTTAACTTTCTCATTCGCTCTTTTTGCCCAGTAACCTCCAAGCACAGCTGCTGGTATTGTCAGAACAATTGAAGGAACAGAAGAATGGTGTCAGACTAGAACACATAAAATATAAAATTATAATTAATTGCTCTAAGTTACGTGTTTTAGCCTAACACCTTAGCTACTTGTTTTTATAAAGATTGTGAATTTACCTAGCCACTAATTTTGCTAATAATCAAAACTCCTTTTGATGTCGCTTAAAAAAATCATAGTATATACGCACATTTTCCAATTCCGTCCATCGTTTTACACTAACAGGATTATCATCAAGGTTATATATTTTTGCTCCTCGCATGGCAAGCAGAAATGGAGAATGTGTTGATATAATAAATTGACACCCAAAAAATCGTGCAGCGTCCTCAATAAAACTCATTAATTCTATTTGACGTTTTGGAGAAAGACTGTTTTCAGGCTCATCCAATAAATAAAGACCATTTTCACCAATTTTTTCGGTAAAATACAGAAATGCACTTTCTCCATTGGAATATTCCCGTACATTATCAATCAATTCATTTCTAACAAAACGTGACTGCGTTTTAAATCTAGCATTATTTACTTTTTTTAGTTGATCGTAGTCTTCTATAGACTTCATCTGAAAATGAGAATACTTTGCATCCAAATATTCTTCAAAAAGTTCTTCACGTTTTTGGTCAATTCCCTCATTTAGGTTACGGATATTCAACATATAGTCAAATACATCGTCACTGGTAATAATTCTACTATTTTCAGGAATTTGAGCTTTAAGCTGCATTTCACACATATCTACATAGTCAGGAAAAAAATTAGATTTATTATAAATAGAATCCCGACTGATTCTTGTTTTTTCTGCTATAACATTTAATGCTGTTGATTTTCCCGAGCCGTTCCCGCCATATAGAATGGTAACTGGCTCAAAATCTATTCTTTCAAGACCACGTTTTGATAAAATACTAAACGGATAAAACGAGTCATAGCACGTTCTTTTTATCTCCATAAAAAAATCGAATTCCGTTTCCCCATTTGGGAATGTAAAAAGATCTAAATAAATCATCCTTCTCTCCTAACCATTACTCTATTGAAATAATCTTTAGTTCACATAATACACTATTTTGCAGATGTAATATCAGCTATTTAAACCTAGCATGAACGGCTAAATAACTATGATATTCAAGATATATGTTTGTAATATTATACTGAAAATATTAGAAGATTATCCTACTAATCATTTACTATATTAATTATGTAAATTTTATAAAATTCCTCTAGCTATTTTGTCAATGTTTGAAAAATTTTGTAATGTCAAGGGGATGGTTCCGGCGATACCTTTAGTATGACATAATTAGTAGAAACTTAGACTTCGAATCTAGGCGTCGGGGGGTCGATTCCCTCAGGACGTGCCAAACAAAAAAACTTCATTTTTCAAGGTTTTTATTTATTTTGATTTAGGCATAGATTCGATTTTTCGTGGGTCTAAAGGTAACGGTTTTTGGATAATAAAAAGTAAAGTTTACGTCGTTTGTTTTGGAATCAATTCTTTGTTATAATTACTTTTATAATCTGAAGGAGTGATTGTCTATGAAATTTATCGCTTATTCTATCTTATTTATTGCAGGTGCATCTGTACTCTATTTTATAGGTCTAATGGAATTCACTAGTTTGAAGTTGATTTTTAAAAGGATCAAACCATTAAAAAAAGACTAAGGTGTCAGAGGGATGGTTCTGCAGGTGTCGTGGGACGGTTCCATAGACACCTTTAGTGTGACATAATTATTAGATACTTAGACTTCGAATCTAGGCGTCGGGGGTTCGAGTCCCTCAGGACGTACGAAAACTAAAACCTTGATTTTCAAGGTTTTTATTTTTGTGATTTATCCATAGATTCAATTTTTCGTGGGTCTAAAGGTAGCAGTTTTTTAATTTAGGTATGTTAAAGAATCTGTTTGACATATTCACTAATATTATAATTGATGCATAATAGCTTTTTACAATCGCTTATTATATAATTGTGTTTGAACATTACAATTCCTTATAAAAATTAATATCTAGGAGGTTTAGGAATGTTAAATAAGAAATTTTCAAAACTCAGAATTGCTATTCGTGCATTGTCTTTTACAATAATTATTCTTGCTATTAGAAACCTCATTGTAAAAGACTATGATATATATGGATATGGAAATCTCATCACTAATATTAATCAGATTTTAATGACGGTAATGTTTTTTTTATTTGGAATAGATAATTATAATCAAAATAGAAAGTCATCTTATCTCTACTTTGCTGTTTCAATCGTGATTGGGATAATGGCTTTTTTCACCATGTTTCTACCATAAATACTATTTTTTATGTCAGAGGAACGGTTCTAATGACACTTTGTATTTTAACAGTTCTACATATCGATATGTAGAACTGTTAAAATGCAACCAAATCAAGAAGTTTTTTAAAGAAGAGAGTATTAGTAGCGTGAGAAAGATGAGAGAGTAAAAAAGGTATGACTAAAAAAATTACTTAACTGAATGATTACAAAGACTTACTTTTTAACAGCCTTAAGCATTAAGGGGCTGTGATAGTTTCTTAAGTTTTTGCAGTATTTATAATATTTATATGAGCAAAACTAAAAGTTACACATCTTATCTATCCTTCTTGAGCCAAAACTGCCATCCTACCATTACTAACTGTTACTGTAAAGACCTCACTAATTATGCCAGTAGTACTTATTCCAATTGGTGTGACAGTTACAAAATATTCAAAGCAGCCATTACAGGTTAGGCATTCACAAAATATGAAACTAAATGACTCTTCAATGCTGTCAAAAAAATCATTCGTTACATTAACTTTATCAAACATCCAGATTCCTAAGGATATAGGTTTTCCACTATCACAAAATCTAAATAATTCGTATCTCAACCGAATTGTTCCAGGTTGTAGATTTGTTCGATCTAGGTTAACCATACATACAGTACTAGAGAATTTTATTATTTCTATTTATAAGAATAACTAAATTACAAAAGGCTGGGGGAGATTAAATAGAAGACAAGTCCCTGTCCCTCTGTCTGTGAAAAGTTTTATAAAATTCTAAAAATATATTATAATAAGTTTAAGATTGCAACCACAGAGGATTTTTTAGATGTACTTGAAGAGGTTACTGGAGAAGACCTAGATAATTATTTCGAAAAGTGGATGGAATAGATAAGGGGGATGGTAAGTATGGAGATAAAGATAGACGAAAAAGTAAAGGATTACATAAAGAACAAAAATAAAAAAACTTTAAAAATTGATTTTCGTATGGTAGGATGCTGAGCTAAACTGCCAGTTCCATACGTGACTATGGAAAGTCCTGATAATGAAAGTAACTATGTAAAGGTTGAGTGCCAAGGAATTGATGTATTCCTTGATAAAAAAATAAAATCCGAAAAGAATCTTATAACTATAAAGCTTTCTGGGTTCTCAATTTTCAAGACTATTGAAGTCTCTGGAGCGTACATTAATTCTTGGAGAAAATAAAAAATAATTCTCAGACGAGGGGACAGGGACGGTTTGGAGTGACCCCATTTTAGTGTACACTTTGGGTATGATAAATTTATAAGATTTTTTATGGAAAATGATTAGGGTCTGACTTTTATAATTTTGTTATTTCTATTTCTAAGGATAACGAAATTATAAAAGTCAGACCCTGATTTGTTAAAGAATGAGTTACATCTATGCATTTGAGAGTTTGAAATTTGAAGAGTTAATTGAAATTGTATCCCGAACACTTTTACTTATGTGCTCATATAATATAGAGGATTACTTTTCAATTCATTTATATCTCACATGAAAGGAAGGAGTAAAACAACATGAATAACCATGAAAATAAAGAGATCAAATATCATTCTTTTGATCCAAAACCAATGAAAAAAATGAAAATAGAATTAGATAGTAAAAACCTTGTAGTACCGACTGATTTCCTAACCATTCAGGATGCTGTCAATGCGGCTAAACCTGGAGATACGATAGAAGTATTGGAAGGCGTTTATTTCGAAAATGTACGCATTACTACAGATCGTATTACGATTCAATCCAGAGAAGATGAAACTGTAGTTTTAAATGGAACTGGTCTAAGTGGAACTGGATTCGAAATTGAACAAGCTGAAGGTGTTAGAATACGAGGCTTTTTTATTATAAATTACTCTACAGGAATTTTTGTTGGAGGCAAGAACCATTTTATAACGGATATTGTTGCAACAGAAAACTCTACTTTTGGTATAGTGATTAGAGGTCAGAATCAAACGGTAGAGGACTCTGAATTTTTTGCAAATGGTACTGCAGGTATCAATGTTAGTGATAGAAATCATATGATTAGAAATTGCAGTTTTGGCAGAGAATTCATTGGTATTGCTAATGTTTCAAGCGGTGCAATTTGTAACAATATTTTTAATTGCACAATTATAGGTTCATCTATAGGTTTCTTATGGGGAGCTTTGGAATCTAACGATAATGTAATTTTTAAAAATCTTTTATTTGAAAATGAATATGGCATCGTCATGCATAGTTCGAATAATACAATTCGAAATAATATTATACAAGGTCAAAAACAAGATGGAATTGATATTTTATCCGATCAAATAACTGTGGAACAAAATATTATATCTGGTAATCAAATCGGTATTACTATAGTAGGGGAGAATAATAGTATCATTAAAAACACGATTATAGGTAATACATTAAAAAATATTGTAGACAACGGGAAAGATAATAAAATTGACAATACATCCTCGTGTTAAGCTTATAAAACTCTTTTTATCACAATAAATGACATTTGATTAAGAACTTAAATCTAATTGAATATTAAATTTTCTTAGTCTATAATCTAAAGTTTGCCTATTGATACCCAATTTTTTTGCGGTTTTTGCTACATTTCCTTTATTTTCTTTTAAAGTTTTATCTATTATACTTTCTTCTACATTTTCTAGAATAGTTTTTATATCTGTTGTTTTTAATTCACTTGTAACGTGTTCTAAGAGATTATTACTTTCTAAACTTTCTAATTCTATACCTTTATAACTATCTACTATAAAAGAAGGTATATGTTTTTTTTGGATAAAATTCTCTTCACCCATTACTATCAGACTATGTTCAATAGCATGTTCTAATTCACGTACATTCCCTGGCCAAGAATGATTGTAGAAAATTTCTTTTACTTCTTTTGAAACTCCTAGAACTTTTTTTGAAAAATTTTTATTATATTTTTCTATAAATTCTTTTACTAGAAGATCTATATCATCTAATCTTTCTCTTAAAGGAGGTATATTAACTACTACTGCTCCAAGTCTATAAAATAGGTCTCTTCTTATTAAATTATCTTCTATAGCTTTTAAAGGGTGAATATTTAAAGCACTTAATACTTTTGTATTGACTATTCTTTCTTTTATTTCACCTACTCTTCTAATTTTACCTGTTTCTATTACTCTTAAAAGTTTAGATTGTAAATTTAAACTCATTGAATTTAATTCATCTAAGAACAACGTTCCACCATTTGCTTCTTCAAAAAGACCAACATGATCTATAGATCCAGTAAATGCTCCTTTAGAAGTACCAAACAACAGACTTTCTAATAAGTTTTCTGGAATGGCTGCACAATTTAAAGATACAAAGTTGCCTGTCCCATTACTTGCATTATGAATGCTTTGGGCAAATAGCTCCTTTCCAGTACCAGTTTCACCATATATTAGAATATTGGTATTCGTTTTGGATGCCATTTTAGCTATTTCAATATTATTTCTTAAATTTATATTTTCACCTATAATATTATTAAACGTAAAATCCGCTATTCCTTCAGATTTTTTGGCTTCTTTAGCATCATTTCTATGGAATATATTTAACATTTCCTTATGTCTTGTAATATCTTTTGTAATAGTTAACACTCCAACCATATTACCTTCTTGCATTAAAGGATAAGAACTGCTAACGGAAGAAACTCTTTTCCCAAGAACTGTAACATAATCCTGATATACATTTATATAGTCTTTTTTATTTTTAAGTGTTCTTAAAGTAGAGCTTATTTGCTCTTTTATTTTATACACTTCAAGAAAATGTTTTCCTATCACATCTTCTTTTTTCATTCCATCTAATTTTTCACTAGCCTTATTATATAAAACTATTTTCCCTTCTATATCTATTACAAACACACAATCATCCAACAGATTAAATATTTGAATATAAGCATCTGTAAAAGTCATATCTTTTACTTTTACTATATTCATATATTATCCCCCCTAAGTAGATTACGATTTAATATAATTATGCTATAACCATGTTCATTATTCAACAAAAAAGCAAAAAATTCATAGCTAATATAAGAATTTTTTGCTTTTTTTAAATTGCAAGCTATTTTACAATTTTTCAATATGTTGTTAAATCTTACAAAATAGCTAATTGATAAAAAATTAATTAGTTGGCATAGAAGTTGCTTTTATAAAAGTATAACAAGTGAACCACAAAGTATTATAGTGATTTCTTACGTGTTAAAGTAACGCTAAGAAGTACATAGTATTATTTTTAAACATTATCCTAATGTATATTGCTAACAATGTGACTTAATACATAAATCGCTTACCTAATAAATTTTATATTGAAGGTTAAATTGATTTGTAATTCTGCATAGCTTTGCAGACTTTCAAATAAATGCAGTTAACTATAAATAAAAAAATTTTGGAGGGGTATGAATGAAAGTAGTAAACTCATGGAACGATTTTGATCCGTTAAAGCACGTGATTGTTGGTAGAGCAGATAATTGTTGTATTCCACCGTCTGAACCAGCATCTAAAGCTAAGGTGCCTTTAGATAGTCCAATGCGTGGTATGACAGGTCCTCGTCCGCTAGACACTGTTGAAAAAGCTAATGCACAACTTGATAATCTAGTAAAGATTCTAGAGGATCATGGAGTAAAAGTTGATAGGCCAGAACCTATACAATGGAATCAAGCTGTTGTTACACCACATTTCCAGACAGGAAGTATGTTTGGATGTATGCCGCCAAGAGATGTTTTATTAACAATTGGTAGCGACATTATAACTGCTCCAATGTCCTTTAGATCAAGATACTTCGAATATCTAGCATATTCAAAAAATTTACGTACATACTTTGATCAAGATCCAGATTTTAGATGGATTGCTGCTCCTCGTCCAGAATTAGGAAAGGCAAGTTATGACATGCATTATTATGATGGAGATATTACTGAAGAAGTTCTGTTAGAACGTACTGCAAATCTAGAGATGGTTACTACTGAACATGAGATTTTATTTGATGCTGCAGACGTATTACGTATAGGTAAAGACTTATTTGTACAACACGGATTAACTACAAATAGAAAAGCTATGGACTGGATGAGACGTATGTATCCAGATATGCGTATACATGCAGTAAACTTCCCAGGAGATCCATACCCAATACATATTGATGCAACATTTACACCTTTAAAACCTGGTGTTATCTTAAACAATCCTCATAGACTTCTGCCAAAAGAACAAAGAAAGATCTTTGAAGCAAACGGTTGGGAAATAATTGAAGCTGCAATGCCAGCACATAAAGAACCACCAGCACTTTGCTATTCAAGTGTATGGTTATCTATGAACTGTTTAGTTCTAGATCATAAAACTGTATTAGTAGAAGCTAGTGAAACTGCGCAAATGGAACAAATGGATAAACTTGGTATGAATGTAATTCCAGTGCCATTTAGAGATGCTTATGCATTTGGTGGCGGATTACACTGTGCTACTGCTGACGTTTATCGTGAAGGTAAATGTGAAGACTACTTCCCAAATCAAGTTGAAGATCCAACATTAGTAACATTTGAAAATAAAACTTGGTAAAATTGGATATAATTACACTATGAAGAATGAGAGTCAGAATTTTAGTTATCTGGCTCTTATTGTTTATGCTCCATAAAATGGATTTATAAGGAGGCAATAAAATGACTGGTTCTTGGACTATGGATGGATTTATTATTGGATGTATTCTTCTTATATTAATACCATCAGCTGTATGGTTTTATAGAGAGATATATTTAAAGAAAAGTGGTGATACAAATTGATGAACTGGATTATATTAATTGTAGCATCAGTTGGATTAATCTCCGTTGGCGCACTCTCTAATCGAAAGATAAAGAAAGCTACAGAATCTGGTGAAGGCTTTTTATTGGGAGCAAAACAGATAGGTGCTTTTGTAGGTGCTGGTACATTAATGGCAACAGGCTATAGTGGATGGGGGTTTATTGGTTCTCCTGGTACCGCCTATGCTTATGGTACGATTGAAATTTTTGCAAACTTTTTATTTGCTCCTGCAATTGTGTTTGGAACGTTGATGTTTGCAGGTTTTATGCGTAAGCAAGCTGAAAAATCTGGTGGACTAACAGTTCCTGAGTATATAGCAGTAACCCACAGGGGTACTGATAAACAAAAGAGAATAGTGCATTTTGTTGCAGGTATAGCAACCTTTGTTTTCCTTTCAGTGTACATAATTGGTCAAATTAGAGCCGTAGGTCTTGTAGCATCTGAATGGCTGGGTCTTAGTCAAGCATTAGCAGCAGTGATATTAATGGTTGTTGTTATTATTTTTACAATGCAAGGAGGACTTTTAGCTGTAGCTATTACAGATACAATTATGTGTATAGGAATGATTATAGCTTCTATTATTGTATTTTTTACAATTACAAAGGATATAGCTATAGTAGATTTATTAACTCAGGTGGGTAAACTAAAAACTGAATTCATAAATCCTACTTCATCGGTTCCTTATGGTAATGGAATATATAGTGTATTCTTGGTGTTTATCTATGCACTTCTTTTTACCACTACTTTACCTTATATGTCAGTGCGTTTTCTATCCTTCAAAGAAGATATAAAGATACACACTATGGCTTTAATAATGGCGCCTATAGGTATAGTTTTAAGTTTGATTCCAATTACAGGTATTTATATGTATTATAAGGATCCTAACTTGGCTAACCCAGATAGTGCCATGCCAGTTTTCTTAAATACCTTTTTACCACCTGTCTTAGGAGGCATGATTACACTATTTATTTTATTCGCAATGCTTTCAACAATTAGTTCAGTTTTACAAGCATTGGCTTCTTCGTTATCTCATGATATGTATGTATCAGTTACTAATAAAAATTCAAAACATGGTGATTTGTTTAACCGCATAGGAGTACTAGCAACTGCTATATGGGCAATATTTTTAACATTCTTAGCTCCTCAAGGAATGCTTAATCAAATAGCTTATATTGGTACAGGAGGTTTAATATCTGCCTTTGTAGGTCCGATAATCATGCGTGTATTTGTTGAATCGGATTTACGTACTTGTCTTAGCTCTATGCTTGTAGGATTCTTTGTAAATGTTATTTTAGTATTCCAATTTGAAGTTGGTTGGGTAGAAGCACCAATTTTAGCTGGTTTAGCAGGATCTATTGTATATTTAGTTATGGGATATATCACAAATGGTGGGGCAAGAAAGCCTAAGAATCTTGAATTGAGCGCTAGTGTGAAAGGTTCGATAGAAAATTAAAAATTTCTATTGGTTCTTGTGAAAACTGTATAAGAAAAGCTTACAAAATATGAAGTTGCCATCATAAAAGCTATTGAAGACGGTAAAGAAGCAATGAAAGAATTTATTCAACTTAAAGACGAAGAGTTCATCTATAGTACTAAGAACAAAGGATAATAATTGACCCAGTAAAACATATAAGAATTATGAGAAGCGTATAAAGTTTGTTTAGTTTAATGGACTTTTATACGCTTCTATTTTTTGTTTTTATTTCAGTTTTATTTCTTTATATTATATTCATTTATTTTATTAAAAAGATGTCTAGTACTTATATCAAGCTGTCTAGCAGCTTCTGCTACATTACCATCTGTCTGTTTTAAAACCCATTCCAAATATTTTGATTCGGATAGTTTCTTGAATTCTTTAAAGGGTTTAACTTCATTGAAAGAATTATCATAGCTATTATTTTGACTTTTTCTTATTGCAAACATTATAGGTATACCATCCTTTGTGATAGTTCCATTTTCAGAAAATACAACCATTCTATCAATAATGTTCTTAAGTTCTCTAATATTACCGGGATAATCATATGAGTATAAAAACTTTTTAACTTCCGGTTCAATGTTTGAAATCTTAATACCATGTTCAGTTTGAGCTTTTTCCAAAAAGAAATTTATTAAACTTTCTAGATCTTCCTTTCTTTCCCTCAAAGTAGGCACTTTTATAACAATTGTACTTATCCTATAAATGAAATCTTCACGGAAGTTATTATTTAGTATTTCTGATTTTAAATCTTTATTTGTAGCAGATATCAATCTAAAGTCTATCAAAGTGTCAATATTACTACCTAATCTTTGAATAGTTTTTGTTTCTATAGCTCTTAACAACTTTACCTGTGTAGTTAAGCTTATATCTCCAATTTCATCAAGAAACAACGTTCCTTTATTGGCTATTTCAAATCTACCCTTTCTTGCCTTTGTTGCCCCTGTATAAGCTCCTTCCTCATGTCCAAATAACTCGGACTCAAGTAAAGTATCAGTAAATGCACTACAATTAACAGCAATAAAAGGCATGGCACTTCTTTGGCTGTATAGGTGTATATATTTTGCTGCTACTTCTTTACCTGTTCCTGATTCGCCAACAAGTAAAATATTAGCATTTGATCTAGCAACCTTTAGACAAAACTCTAACATCTTATTATATTTTTTATTCTTACTTTCGAGTAAGT
The DNA here is from genome assembly GCF_050888315.1 of Wukongibacter baidiensis. Lineage (NCBI taxonomy): Bacteria > Bacillati > Bacillota > Clostridia > Peptostreptococcales > Caminicellaceae > Wukongibacter > Wukongibacter baidiensis. Next base: position 2,309,220 of record NZ_CP138202.1, on the reverse strand, counting down.
AGTTAGTCATTAACGTCTTTTTAATTGAATTTCTATTGGTGTGAGATTTAATTGCTTTGTTAATTGCTTTAATTAGAAAGTCTTTTCCTTTGTTTAGGGGAATGTACTCGGCGGCACCTTGAGAGATTGCAATTCCTGCATCCTTATATGTAGGTTTATTTGTTGTAATAATTATTTCTGTATCAGGATAGAGTTTAGCAAAATTGCTTAATGAAATCTTCTCTTTCCAAATATCAAAATCAGAAATTAGAATATCATAATTATGGTTTGAGGCTTCATTAAAAGCCTTTTCAACGGTATTACAATAAAATGTATTCAAATTCATGTTAGATAGGGTTGAAAGAAAATCATTATAATATTTTTTATTTGATGAAACTACTAAAATATTGATATCCATATTAACATCAATTCCTTTCGACGCTAATCGCTTAACATATATCTATGTTGAACAGATAATGTTCCTTTGAGCTTTAATTCCTATTTTCAAAATTATATCATGAAAAATAATTCACGCACAAGAAAAAAAGTTCATGGACTAGCAACGATATATATTGATTGATTTTAAGCTTAAGAAACTGTGGATAGGTTATCAACTGCCTATTTCAGTCAATATAACTACTAAAAAAATAATTGGCATATTTGTTGCATAATACAAAAGTGTCCTATATTAGGTAAGAGATAAATAGAAATTAGAAGTAAGGATAAAATTTCGACAGGCAGTAGAGTTCTTTGAGCGATATATAAGTGAATTTTAAGGTTAGAGGTGAGATTATGGATATATTGATCATTACAAATAATAGCTTAGTTCATGAAAAATATAATAAAAAGTTTGAAACCATGTATTTATGTGAATATACATATTTAGAAATTTTAGAATGGGTTAGAGATAGGATTCACAAAGGACATAAGCTGTTGACACATCCCCTATCTGGAAGCATAAAACCAAATGAAACCCCTTTTAAATCCATTGTTATAGGTAAAAAGAAAGGAAATTTAGATTTTGATGGTTTATCCATCATAGAAGAGAGTATTGCTTCCGCCCAAAAATTTATTAAGGGTAAAGCTACACCCCTTTGGACAGAGAAGGTAAGGGATGATTTTAGATTAATTGATTGCTCGATTATTAGCAGTGCCATTAAATCTATGAGTGGAAAATATATTGGATAGTTTATGGCAGTCGTGCTAAATGCACAAGGCTGTTAAATATATAAGGAGGTGGCTTTATTGCGTTTAGAACTTGGAAAAATTGAAATCACTGATGTTCAATTTGGCGAAACAACAAAAGTTGAAAATGGAACGCTTTATGTTAACAAGCAGGAATTAATTGACATTGCAATGGAAGACGATCGCATTAAGGATGTAGATGTTGAACTTGCACGCCCAGGAGAATCAATAAGAATTGCTCCAGTAAAGGATGTCATTGAACCAAGAGTTAAGGTTGAAGGTTTAGGAGCTATATTCCCCGGAATGGTTAATAAAGTAAAAACTGTTGGTTCTGGACGTACCCATGCATTAGTAGGTGCTACCGTTCTTACCTGTGGGAAAATCGTGGGATTCCAAGAAGGCATTATTGATATGTCTGGTCCTACAGCAAAATATACTCCATTTTCTCAGACATACAATGTTTGCATTGTTATTGAACCAAAAGAAGGGCTTGAGACCCATGCATACGAAGAAGCTGCTAGAATGGCTGGCTTAAAGATAGGAGCCTTTGTAGGAGAAGCTGGTAGAAATATTGAACCCGATGAAGTGGTTGTTTATGAAACGAAACCTCTTCTCCAGCAGGTAGGTCAATATCCAGATTTACCAAAAGTCGGATATATACATATGCTTCAATCCCAGGGATTACTTCATGATACATATTATTATGGAGTAGATGCAAAAGAGATGGTTCCTACTTTCATGTATCCAACTGAGATTATGGATGGAGCGATTACAAGCGGCAATTGTGTTGCACCTTGTGACAAGGTTACTACATTCCATCATTTAAATAATCCAGTTATTGAAGATCTTTATAAAAGACATGGTAAGGATTTGAATTTTGTAGGGGTTATTTTAACAAACGAAAACGTATTTCTAGCTGATAAGGAAAGATCTTCGGATATGGTTGGAAAATTTGTTGAGTTTTTGGGACTAGATGGTGTGATTATTACGGAAGAGGGTTACGGTAATCCCGATACAGATTTGATGATGAACTGCAAGAAGGCTACAGAGGCAGGGGCTAAGGTTGTTCTTATAACCGATGAATTTCCAGGTAGAGATGGAAAATCTCAATCATTGGCAGATGCTGTTCCTGAAGCAGATGCTCTTGCATCTTGTGGAAATGGTAATGTAATTGTTGAGTTTCCACCAATGGATAAAGTAATAGGTACCTTAGACTATGTGGAAACTATGATAGGTGGATATGAAGGTAGTCTAAGACCCGATGGAAGCATTGAGGCAGAGCTTCAAATTATTATAGCCTCTACAATTGCTAACGGCTACAACAAGCTAACGGCTAGAACATATTAGGAAAGGAGGAGAAACATGAGTAAATTAAAAGTCGTTCATTATATTAATAATTTCTTTGCTGGAATTGGTGGAGAAGAAAAGGCGGACATTCCTCCACAAGTAATAGAAGATATAGTAGGGCCAGGAATGGCGCTAGACAAAGCCCTTGGAGAAGATGCTAAAGTAATAGCTACAGTAATTTGTGGAGATTCATATTTTGGTGAAAATTTAGAAGAAGCTGAATCAGAGCTTCTAGAAATGATTAAGCAATACGAACCAGATTTATTCGTTGCTGGTCCTGCATTTAATGCTGGAAGATACGGTGTTGCATGTGGTTCGATTGCAAAAGCTGTAGAAGAAAAACTAGGTATTCCAGCAATTACTGGAATGTATGTAGAAAATCCAGGTACAGATATGTTTAAAAAAGATTTACATATAATAGAAACTGCAAATTCTGCTGCAGATATGAGAAATGCAATACCGAAAATTGCAAAGCTTGGTTTAAAGCTTGCAAAGGGTGAGGAAGTTGGACCACCAGAAGAAGAAGGATATCATGTAAGAGGTATAAGAATAAATTATTTCCATGAAAAAAGAGGCTCAGAACGTGGTATTGAATTATTGATGAAAAAGATAAAAGGTAAGGAATGTATAACAGAATATCCTATGCCAGTTTTTGATCGTGTAGAGCCTAATCCGGCTATTAAAGATATGTCAAAGATTAAGGTGGCGTTGGTTACATCGGGAGGAATTGTACCTAAGGGAAATCCTGATAGAATCGAATCATCTAGTGCAACAAAGTATGGAATATATGAAATTACAGGTATGGATTTACTAACCCCTGATGAATTTATGACGATACATGGTGGATATGACCGAGCCTATGTATTAAAAAATCCAAACTTAGTAGTTCCTTTAGATGTTATGAGAGATTTAGAAAGAGAAGGCGTTATTGGTGAATTGGCAAATTATTTCGTTACAACCACAGGTACTGGTACCTCAGTAGGAAATGCAAAGGGATTTGGTGAAGATTTCTCTAAAAAATTGGTTGAAGATGGAGTTGGAGCAGTTATCCTAACATCTACCTGAGGTACTTGTACACGTTGCGGTGCAACGATGGTAAAAGAGATTGAAAGAGCAGGAATCCCTGTAGTTCATATTGCTACAGTAGTACCTATATCATTAACAATCGGCGCAAACAGGATTGTACCAGCTATTGGTATTCCTTATCCACTAGGTAATCCTCATTTGGGAGAGGAAGGAGATAAGAAAATAAGAAGAGCTTTGGTTGAGAAGGGGTTAAAGGCTCTACAAACAGAGGTTGAAGACCAAACCGTATTTGAAGATTAATCATACATTTTATTGAAACAGCCTACTTAGATAAAGGGACAGGGATTTGTCTGAAATCAAAGATAAGTCCCTGTCTCTTTGTCTGTTATATGCAGCGCAATAGACTTTTTCTATTGTAGGTTATATTAATTGGTAAAATATTACTAAAATATGATATGATATGAAAAGAATGACTAATGTACATAGATTTTTGCAAACCTTGGTTCGCAAATGCACTAGTTGTGAGAAAGTTATTACTATAGAAATTCAAGTATATGACAGACGTTAGAGTTGAATGGAGAGTGAACAATTGCGATTAAGAGAGTTATCAGAAGAAGATAGACAGGCACTACAAGAAAGATACACAAAGATAAAAAAGTTGCAAGATGATGGTATTTGTTTTGGGTGTTATAACTTTGAGCATGGTGATGTTTTTCCTGATGATGGATTAATCATATACGAAGATGATTTGATTAGATGTCAATTTGAAAAATACCCTAGAGCTACTGGGCAAACAATAATCGTATCAAAAGAACATTATGAAGATATTTCAGAGATGCCATTGGAACTAGGGACATATATATTGAAAATGTCAAAAGAGATAATCAAAATTCATAAAGAAATATTAGGTGCTGAGAAAGTTTATATGTGCACAATTTGTGATGGTAAAAGAAATCACCTGCACTTTCAATTGTTTCCACGTCTAAAAGGTGAAGATGCAGGATATATTCATTTTGTAAAAGATGAAGGTGTTTTGATAGATTATATGGAAACAGCAGAACTATATAGAGAAAGACTACGTGATTTTAATGGAATCACGAAATAAAATGATTTGAGACTAGCTAACTAAAGTCGATACTTTCTTAGAAAAAGTATTGGCTTTGTTAGCTAGTCTTTGTTTGACAGTCTGTATTCCCTTTGTTTGATACTTCCTTATTGTATTAAAAATAACATCACTCTAATCAGCAATATCCAATTCGAACCAGAAAGTAATCCCACTGCCTTCATATCTTACCCCATAGTCATTTCCGGAGGCTTCTTGAATGGCTTTGACGATAGATAGACCAAGACCATGACCGCCACTTTCCCTTGTTCTTGCTTTATCTCGTTTGTAGAAGCTATCCCATAATTTTTCAAGCTCGGCATCGTTGATGGGCTGACTGGAGTTATATACTTCTATGCGTACTGTGCTATTCTCCTTTAAAAGAGTAACACAAACCGCTTTACGCTCATCTACATACTGAATGGCGTTATTAAGGTAATTTGTAAGTACCTGCTCGACTTTAAATGAGTCAGCATAAACCTCCGTAGGGCTGATAAGATTGAGCTTAACATCAATATGGTTCTCCTTAAATCTAGGAGCGTACTTTTCCATGATATATTCAACGAAGTCAACAACTTCAAACTCTGATTTATACAGTATTTCATCGCCAAATTCTATTTGATTGATGTTTAATAGGTTTTGAACTAAATGATTCATTTTCTTTGATTCATCAACTATGACATCACAGTAAAAGTCAACTCGATCATGATTCTTCGCTACATTTAACTTAAGACCCTCGGCGTAACCTTGCATAAGTGCTAGCGGAGTTTTGAGTTCATGGGAAACATTATTGAGTAATTGTTTTCTCTTCTCATCTATTCTGATTTTTTCTTTAATCTCTTGCTGAAGCTCCGTATTGCTGATATTTAAAGAGTGAATAGTATTATCAAGCTCAACGGACATTTCATTTATACTATGGGCAAGCTGACCAAGTTCATCACTGGATTCTACTTTACATCTGGTATCAAAGTCTAGCTTTTTCATGCGAAGAGTAGCTTTATTCATCTCTAAAATTGGCCTTGTAAAAGAGTTAGAAACAACGTAAGCAAATATCATAGCGATAATAAATAGGATTAATCCAACAATAATTAAGAATTCATTGGCTAAAGCCACACTTGTATCTACTGAAATAAGGGGTAGTCGTAAATCAATATAGTGACCATTTGTTAAAGAACCTGTTAGAATTAGATTTTCACCACCTGTAATAATATCCTTTGCCCAAATAAATTTTATTTTGTCATTAATATATTCTTCGTTTCTTATTTCTACTGGAGGAGGAGAGCCCTTTTTCTTGTTAGGATCTGGCATTCCACCGAACTTTTTCTTGAAATTTTTATCTAACAAGTAGGATTTAGAAGAATAAATAATATCTTCCCTAGAGATATAGATTAATATGTCAACATTGGAGGCGTTTTCAATAGAAACAAAACTGGCTAGACTATCTTCATACTCTGAGGTATCGAGGACATCAATCTGCTGATAATAGTCAATTAGTTGCGCCTTCTTCTTATTAGTATAATAAGGAGGCAGTAAGTAGGTGTTGGCTAAGATTAATAAACCGATGAAAAGAACAATCAATGTGCCTATCTGTATGAAGAGTTTTTTCTTAATAGAGTTCATCTAGATCACCTCAAATTTATAACCATATCCACGTTGTGTATGAATATAGCAACCGCAACTTTTTAATTTAATCCGTAGCCTATTTATATGTGTATCCACAGTTCTGTCGGTTCCTTGATATTCATAACCCCAAACCTGATCTAATAATTGTTCTCTTGATAAGACTTGGCTTTCGTTTTGGATCATATATAGTAAGAGATCATATTCCGTCTGACTTAATTCAACTGGGTTTCCAGTAGAAGTAACTTTATGCTGCTTAAGATGAATACAGAGATCGCCTTTTATGACTTCTTCACTGCCACTTTTCAGCCCATAGGTTCGCTTAATTAATGCATTGACACGGGCTACAAATATGGTTGGACTAAAGGGTTTTGTAATGTATTCATCGGCTCCTGATTTAAAACCGTTCAGTTCATCGGGTTCTTTATTTTTAGCTGTGAGCATTATAATAGGTACTTCACTAACTTCCCTTATAGCTTGACATACTTCCCAACCGTTATAATGAGGCATCATTACATCCAATATAACTAAATGAATCTGTGAGTCTTCCATAAAAAGGTCAATAGCTTCTTTACCATTGGAAGCTTCAATAACTTCATATCCCTCAACGGATAAAAAGTCAGAAACTAAAATTCGCATTCTCGTCTCATCATCTGCAATGAGGATTTTTTTATTCATTTTTTTCACCTATCTTTTGTTAATCTTTTCTTTCCTTATATTATCTCAATTTAATGTTACATTTATATCACAGGATATACAATAGATTTTTTTTAGGCTGTGATATAAATGTGACATTCAGAGTGTAAAGTATATGTTAAGTTAAAGATTTGTAAACACACTTGTGTTTGAAGTAATGATCAGAAAGGAGGATGATTGAAGTGGCGAGAAAAAGACATGAGTTAAAATATATGGTTAGCCAGCTTGACTATTTAGTTTTAGTTAGACGCCTTGAAAAGGTATTGAAAAGAGATCGAAACAGTCAGGGGAAGAGTTATTCTATTACTAGCCTTTATTTTGATGACTACGACAATCAGGCCTATAAAGAAAAAATTAATGGTGAAGCTTTTAGGCATAAATATCGTATTCGTTATTATAATGATGATTTAACATATATAAAGCTAGAGAAAAAATCTAAGATTAACCAGATGACAATGAAAATCTCTGAGCCACTATTAGTTGAAGAAGTAGAAAAAATATATGAAGGTGATACTGAGTTTTTATTGGCTAAAGAGGGATATCTTTATCATGAGTTTTATAGGCAGCTGAATCATGGGTTACTTAAGCCAAAGGTAATTGTTAGATACGAAAGAGAAGCCTTTACCCATCCAATAGGAGATCTAAGAATCACCTTTGATAAGAATGTAAAGACTGCCAATTGTCAAACAATGATCTTTGATGAAAATATCCATTTTACACCGGCAATAGAGTCTGAACAGGTAATCGTAGAGGTGAAGTTTAATGGAGTCTTACCTGACCATATAAGAAGCTTAATCCAGACAGGTCATGTAATGCAGGCATCTTCATCTAAATACGTTTACTCAAGAAAATACAATAGTTGTTTTTAATAATAAAAAAATATATATATTAAGGAGGAATAAATATGTCATTTCAAGATATATTTAAAACAGGATTTTTAGAAAATACCACTAGCATATCAGCAGTATCTATTGGTATAACATTATTTTTAGCTTTCATGATAGGAGCATTTATCTTTCAAGTTTACAAGAAAACCTATCAGAGCGTTGTGTACACAAAGAGCTTTAACATATCATTGGTTATGATGACAATGGTAACAGCCCTTGTAATTTTAGCCGTTACGTCTAATGTTGTTTTATCCCTAGGTATGGTTGGTGCCCTAAGTATTGTTCGTTTTAGAAGTGCAATCAAAGACCCTATGGATATAGTGTTTATGTTTTGGTCAATTGCAGCAGGAATTATTACTGGAGCAGGCTTCTATCTACTTGCCGTAGCTGGTTCTCTAGTTGTAGGGATCATTATTTATATGTTAACAAAAAATGTAAAACAAGAGACACCTTATATGCTATTGGTTAGCTTTGCAGATGAAGCAGCTGAGCTTCAGATATTAGATGAGATTAAGGTAACAGTTCCTAGATACTTTGTGAGATCAAAAACTGTTGATAAACAAGGTACAGAGCTTACAGTAGAATTAAGAATTAGAGATGGAGAAACAGCTTTTATTAACGAGATAAATAAGATTAAATCTGTATCAAATGCTATGCTTGTGAGTAGCAATGAATATTCAGGATAAGAAGGTGATCCTATGAAATGGACAAAGATAGTATGTACTTTTTTATGCGTTTTCCTCCTACTACTATCCATTGATGGAGGAATCGCACAAAGTACTAAATCAATGAATGAAGAGAATGGAAACACAATTGATAGGGTTATATTTCCCCATGATGAAGTGGTTGATGTTTATATTGATATAGAAGAAGAGAGTTATAACACAATGATTGACAATGCAATTTCGGAAGAAACCGTCATGGCAGATATAACCTATAATGGTTACAGCTTTAGCAGTGTAGGTATAAGGCCAAAGGGCAATTCTAGTCTAAAATCCGTAGCAAATTCTGATAGTGAAAGGTTTAGCTTAGATGTGGATTTAGACTATTATATAGATGATCAAAGCTTATATGGTGTTACAAAACTTAATCTCAACAATTTATTCAGTGACCCAACTATGATGGCTGAGTATTTAGGTTATGAGATGTTAGACGAGCTAGATGCAGATGCATCAAGGACAACCTTTGTAGCCTTATATATTAATGAGGAATATCATGGTTTATACCTAGCTGTAGAGCAGGTTGATGAAGCATTTTTAAAAGAGCATTATGGAAATGCAACTGGCGAGCTTTACAAGCCAGAGATGGGTATTGGAAGTGATTTGGCATATATATCAGACGATGGTTCAGACTATACAGGATTAGAGCCTAAAAATCTTTCTACCAATGGAAATGAAGCAATTACTGAATTGATTAAAAGTATAGAAGAAGGCGACGATCTGGAAAGCATACTAGATGTGGACTCTTTTCTGAAATACTTAGCAATGAGTACCGTAACAGTTCACTTAGATTCTTATCAATCTGGTATGTTCCACAATTATTATTTATACAATAACAATGGAACCTTTGAGTGGATTTCATGGGATCTCAATATGATTTTCAACGGATTTCCTAGGTCGAAATTAACCGATGAGGATGCAACAAAATTTCTAATCGATGAACCTGTCGTAGGAGCAATGGAAAACTATCCTCTTATTGAAGCAATCTTTGAAAATGAGGAATATGTAGAGCGCTATCACGACTATATAGAAATTTTGCTCGATGGATATCTATCAGAAGATCAGTTTACTGATAAAGTTATGACAACATATGAGATGATTAAAGACTACGTAGAAATTGATCCTACTTCATTTTATACCTATGAAAAATTTGAAGAGGCACTATTTCAAGATACAGAAAAAAGTTTAAGTTTGCTAAGCTTTGCAAGTCAAAGAAATGAAAATATCAGGAATCAGGTTGAAGGCACTATTCCAAGTACCAACGACGGTCAAGGTAATGCGGGTACAGGAAGTGGAGGCATGAGTGGTAAAGGAGAAATGGGTGGTCCTCCACAAATGGGAAATGAGAAACAAGGAGGCAAAAAAGGCGGCATGATGAATGGCCTCCCACCAGGGATAAATATAGAAGACATACCAGAAGAATTAAGGGAATACTTTGAAAATGGTGAGATGCCACCGATAGAAAAAATCATGGAATTCAAGGATGAATTACCTGAAGGATTAATACCTGATGGTAAGAATTTTCCTGATGGACAGAAAGCCAATGGAGGAGATCGTCCAATGAAGGAAAGACAAGGACAACAAGCTAACGTAGGAGATCGTCCAATACAGGAAAGACAAGGTCAGGAAACTACCACACCAATTTCATTAGTCAATATAGGCTTATTGGTAATAATGTCATTAGGTATGATAGGATTTACTTATCATCTAAAGAAAAAGTAGATTAAACAAAAATAAGTAGCTAATATACTGATTGGACGGTTCTCTCGATATGTTTTGAAGTGATGAGATTATTAGAGAAAAACGATAGAGATATGGAAAATGAAGCAGTAGCAAGAGATAAATAAAAGAATATAAAGAAAATGCCTATGACAGTTGTCATAGGTTATTTTTATGGAAATCTCTACATTTTGCAGAATAGTAAAATAAAACAAAGGTGTTTTGTAAAAGAATAAATTAGTAAAGTCGGATCCTAACCCTCCATAGACTCTAATACAATGACTTCTTTAAGATATAGCAATAAGTTCTTTTGTGTTATTGGATTTAGGGAATTTAAAGCTTTTATTACCTTCTGTTCTTTCTAGAGCATTTTCTATATGCGCTAATAACTTTTCTAAAAGATAATGCTCATTTATATCATCATCCTTTTTTTCTAACTCAACATAATATCCTTCCGTTGCTATAGTAACTATTTCTGCATTGTTTACTAAATAGTTAAAAACAGACATATCCACGGCATTGATAGCTTTTTTAGTATGGAAGCAATCTAAATCAATATCTAAAATAAATTTCTTGTTTATTCTATTCGAGACAAAAAAGCCAGGTATAAACTTATTTATCTTATTTAGTTTAAACAATAGTTCCTCTCCTTCTATTACCTTATCATATACATCAATTTGGCACTCATCGTCATGTGAACTTTTTTTACATTTGCTAGTGCAGCAAGGATCTATATAGTAAATTTTACTATTGGAATAATCTCTACAAATACCTGCATTCAATAGGCTAAATACTACTGCGTCTGATATCATCCCTGTTTGTAAAGCAAAATCTATATGCTCATCATTACAAAGTCTTTCTAATGATGATGCAATTGCACTTGACTCATTTATATCTACATCTGCTATCAATTGATCTCTTACGGGTTTCCATTCTAGGCCAGCAACCTTACGGGAATGCCTACCAAATGCACTACGGGTATCTATATGGTGGTCAAAAGTTAATAATACTGGTGCAGTTTCATTATTAGAAGCATATTCTGACCATGGAATTATAACTTCGTGATGATTCTCTACAATATAAATTTTCTTCCCTTTTACTACTTTTTCAGTTACTATATCTGTTTTCAACAATAATCACTCCTTTAAAAACGACCTACAAGTTTCAACGTTAAATAGCATATCACATCCTTAATAAAAGGAAAAGTGTCGTTTTTTGGTTTGATTAGAAATGATTTGGGATCTGGCTTTTATAATTTTGTTATTTATATTTATTATGATAACGAAATTATAAAAGCCAGACCTTGATTTGTTCTATAAGAAGCCTTATATCCTGTTCGGTTAAGTAAATAGGTAATTTTTGTTCCTCTTTTGGAGCATGAATGGGTAACATAGGATTTTTCTCAATGTATTCAGTTTCCAGAAGATACTTAAAAAATGAAGATAGAGAATGTATTTTTCTTCTGATAGTATTTGTTTTATAACCTTTATGTAGTTTTAAGTAAGATAAGGTTGTCTAAAAATTCTTGATAACACAAGTCAATAATCACACTATTTCCCTCCTAAACTATGCCTTTAAACTAGGAAGAAAGCATTAAAAATAACTCTGGTTTTTGCAATTAAACATATTCAGAAGAAAAGTTCTGTGTTTTTAATAAAAATGACTAAAAATACTATTCCTTGCAATTAAGTTATTTCAATGTTTTCACGGGAAATAGGAGTATGGGTTTCAGACAATACAGAACTCGGCTTATAGATTTGCTTGTTTATTGAAAACACTAGGTTTTGCATCTAGTGTTTTTTATTTTGCCACCGGAAAGCAAATTAGTTAGTTTATCAGTAGCTTTTTTCTGTATTTCCAGGCTTACATAAAGTCATATTCCTTACCATCATAAATATTTTTTAAATAGTGTAGACCAAAGTTAAGACGGCTTTTACTCTGAGCTTTTTTGTGACGCTTTAATCAAAAAAGAAAATCTCAAAAAATATAAAACAATTATTAAAAGATGCTTTTGACGATAATGTCTTCAAGACGTTAATCAGAATAAATGGTCAAATTGAATATTCTCAAGATGAACAAATGGCTGTAGTTCACTATGATAAATCGTGCAACGCTTATATAGACTACATGAAATTAGCAAATGAGGTGATAGCACATGAACAGTAAAGGAATACTGCAAGGAATCAAGGATATAAATAAAACTTCAAAACAAGAAATAAAGGAAATGAAAGAATAAAGAAAACTTACCCTTTAGATACTAGCAACATAGAAAAACTATACATCTTAAAAGGTAAATTTACAGCACAAAAGAAAAAGATCGAAAATATAGTAAACGATGCTATAGCAGAATCCTACGAGAAATATAAATAGACGGGACAACCCGTCTATTTTTTATGCTTTTTTATACTGAGTGCCCACAAAAAGAAGTTCAACGAACTAAAAAATGAGCTTTACCCTTACCAATTAGAACACTATTAAATTTAAAAATGTTAAAGTAAGTTTTATAGAGTCTTGTCAGTGATTACCTCATGGGCAGGGCTCTTAAAAAATTTTTTAAAGAAACCAAATCCAAAAAAATACATTGGAGTTAAGGTAAGTATTAGAGTTGATGCTATAAGTCTGTTTCTCAATTCTTTTTTCATCATTAAATAGCCTCCTTCTTCATATTAAATTGTCACAGAATTAGTAAGCGGATATTGTTCACCATTATTTCACAATTTATTATTATGTCTAATTATATACAATATTACCTATATTAGCAAGTGTACTTTCTAAAATCTACCTAAAACTGCTACTTCTACTTACTTCGTTGAAGTGGGAGTACCCTCGCCCAAAATGATAGATACGGTATTCTTCTTATCTCTTTTATTTATGTCAAGTATGAAAATCATATGTGTATATAGTATTATTAGAGTATCGCAACTTATTTGTTTTTTAAAAGTTACAGATAACTTATATTTAGCGCAGAGACAATGGAAACTCTATGTTTCACGGAATAAAAATTTATGGGTGGCAAGTATCGAGTTTGCCATTGAAAGCAGAATATAAAAAGATATAATAAAATACAGCAAATTATTTTTGTAGTATTTCCAATGCATTGAGATACATATAGTAATAAAAAAAAAGAATTCTACGCAATACAGAACTCGGCTTATAGATTTGCTCGTTACATATACTGATGAGACGGTTCTTTCGATATATTTTGAAGTGATGTTATGATTAAAGAAAAACAAAATGGATTTGGGGTCTGGCTTTTATAATTTTGTTATTTATATTTATTAGGATAACGAAATTATAAAAGCCAGACCCTGACTTGTTACAGCAACTGTCTCTATATCTCTGGATGTACTTAATGTATCCAAATTACTATCTTACTCATAAGATATATTGAAAAAAAAGGAAGGGAGGTTCATTATGAAGAATAGAGTTTACGATATTTTTATTCTTGCAGTTAGCATAGTGTTAGCAGGTGTTGCCATTGCATTTGGAGTAGAAATAGGCAGTGCTATAATAGCATATGCCCGAAATCCTTCATTACAGGAGCAAATTCTGGCAATGCTCAGATCTGGTCTACTAATAACTTTTGTCCCTTACTTTTTATTATTGATTACATTCCTTTTCTGGAAATGTGTAACCTTTATTTGTAGACAACCGGAATGTAAGAAGTGTAATGGCAGATATTATGATTAGGATACTTAGAGATTGAGTGGAGATTACACCTAATAGATGAAAAAGCGATTAGCCAACGAGAATTTTAAAACTCTCATTGGCTAATTTACTATATTTCAGCTGTTCAATCTTACTAGAAAAAAATATCTTTAACTCAAGATATTTGACGAAGATTAAAATATAGTGTAATATATCTTTAAGTCAAGATATTCAGGAGGGAATAGTGTACGAAAAGGAAATGAAACTTATGGCAGCTTTAAGAAAACTTTATAAAACTCTGGATGACTCTTTATCAAAGCATCTTAAGGAACTAGGTATTTCAACTACTGATTATCTAATCTTAACTGTTTTGGAAGATACAGGACCTATTCCGATGCAGAAACTGGGAGACCATTTATTAATAACCAGTGGAACAATAACCTATGCTACCAACAGAATAATTAACAAAGGGCTGGTTATGAAGATTCAGGATAATGAGGATAAGAGGAAGTTTTTCTTAAAATTAACTGATGATGGTTACGATATGTTAAAAAAGGTGAACAAAGAACATTTACCTTATATAAGCAAAGTTTTAGGCTCATTTTCAGGAGATGAACTTGATGAGATTACTGAAACTATAAAAAAACTTGGTGCTTCTGTAGAAAAAAATAAATAAATTTTTTTAAGGATATATCTTGAACTCAAGATATGTAAGGAGGTTTTTAAATGAAGTCATTATATGAAAAAACTTTTCTGGGTGGAATTGAAGTAAGAAATCGTTTTGTACGTTCTTCAACCCACGAGGGGATGTCTTCTAATGGAGCTGTTACTCCAGACCTTGTTAAGCTGTACACGGAACTGGCCCAAGGAGAAGTGGGTTTAATCATAACAAGTGGAGTGGAAGTAACGGAAGAAAAAGCGCTTGCTAATTCACTGAGCATCCATGATGATTCCTATATTAGATCTTTAAAGGAACTTACTAATGCAGTTCATGAAGCAGGTGGGAAGGTGATTTCTCAACTTGTACATGGCGGGTCAACAGTGCTCTGGGAAATTGATTACGAACCCATAGGTCCATCAGCGATTCAAGATCGATTCTCGAAAATTATACCCAAAGCAATGTCTAAGGAGGATATTGCAGGCGTTGTAAAACAGTTTAGCGATGCCGCTCTACGTAGTAAAGCAGCAGGTTTTGATGGTGTTCAGATTCAAGGAGCATTTGGATTTTTGCTCAATAAATTTTTATCACCATACTATAACAGAAGATCCGATGAATATGGTGGATCCATTGAAAATCGATCAAGAGTACTAGTCGAGATCAGAGAGGCTATCGCAAAGAAATGTGACAGAGATTTCCCCGTATTCATCAAATTGTCCATTGACGATTTTATGAACGATGATGTGAAGGGGCTTGAATTCCCGAATGGCAAAGAAATTGCAAAGGTACTGGCAGAGTCAGGATATGACGCTATTGAAGTCAGTGGCGGGATTGTAGGTGAAGTAGGAGGAGCAAGGAGACCGACACCTAACTTTGATGGAAGGGAAGCCTATTTTAAAGAGCAGACCATCGAAATTGCAAAGGAAGTTGGGGTCCCTCTTATTGCTACTGGCGGTATTCGTACAGAAAAGGTTGCTCAAGAGCTTATAAACTATGATCAAATCGAGGCTGTTTCTTTCAGCAGACCATTCATTTCCGAACCCGATTTGGTTAAGCAATGGAAAGAAGGTGCAGAATCAAGATGTACATCATGCTATCAATGTGGTCAACCTGATGGAATTAGATGTATTTTTAATAAATAATAGCTTTTGTTGGGAGTTGGGTTTTTAGAATTCTAAGGACTTTATCCCTTTCAAAGGATTTGATGATATATCAAGTTAGGCAGACAATATCTTTGAATCAACATATTTAAATAAAGGATAAAAGGAGGAAAATTATGTCAGCATTAATGGTTGCATTTGTTAGGGTTCATGACTTGGAAGCTTATAACCGTGAGTATCTTTCTGTTGCGCACCCCCTTATTGTAAAATATGGAGGTAAAGCACTAGCAGTATCTCAGAAGGTAAAACATTTACAAGGGTCTCTTCCAGAAGGTAAGTTTGTTATCCTAGAATTTCCAAGTATAGAACAAGCTGAAGCTTATTACTATTCCCCTGAACATCAAGCAGTAACAGAAAAGGGAAAAAAATATTTTAGCTCAGATAGTATTATTGTAGAAAATGAACTTCACAAAGGTTAAATGTAATAATTAACCTAGATATGTGTGAGACACCTCTTATAGTTTGGAGGTGTCTCTTTAATGTGTAGTAAGTTATGAATCAGGAATGATTGGGGTCTGGCTTTTATAGTTTTGTTATACTAATAAATATTAATAACAAAACTATAAAAGCCAGATTTTGAATTGTACAAAAAGCAATAAGCTTTATAAGTTCCTTAGGAACAAAGGTATTAACTTTGATGCTTTTAAAAAAATTAATGAAATAGATTTTGATCTAGATTAGTCGCAAAATGTGGGGTTAACGAAGAGATACTAATATGATAACTAAGCAGCAAATTTTATGAAAATCATAAACAATAACCGAAGTATAGTTGAGGAGAGTATTAATATTATTATTGCTTTTACAATAGAAAAGTTGCCTTTAAATACCTTATTAAAATATGGAGATATCCTTAATAGAGCAGGAAGAACAAAATAAAAATAAGCTATTAATATTATGGGACCTAATAGAATAAGAAATAGGATTTTGAAAATAAAGTACTCATCACTCAAACCTTTCATCTCCTTAAGTAATTACAATGTATAGGTGTCGCGACGGTTCTGTCGACACCCGACAGTTCAACTTTTCACCCCTATATGCGATTGCAAAATTGTTTTTTTTAGGTTTGATTATGTTAATAATATCTTAAAGTAACGCTAATGTTAAACAATAGATTATTCTTTATTTTTTGATTTAACGAAATGATTATAAATTTCATATATCAATGCTGTTATAATAGAAATGATAGAAGAAATAAAAAGAGCTACTGAAAAAAACAGTTCGTACAAGCCTGCAAATAACCCTGTTTTAGCTTCACCCGCTGAATATAGTAATATTCCAATTAGAAAACTTATGATTGAGGGAATATATTTTGCAAATTTGTTTTCTCTATATTTCTTTGCTAATAAGAATGTTACAATGATGGGTGCAATAATTATGACTATCGTAAAAAAGTAATAAAATACCATCCATAATAGGCCTCCAAATTGTATTAATATTCACATTATATCAGTTTTACTGAATCAAAGAAAGTAATAGATATTAGTAACAGATAAGGGGACAGAGAGCTATCTGAAGTAGAGGGTATGATATTATAATACTTATGGAGAAAAAGTGAGCAAGACTCCAGTTGCACCAATCACTTATTGATTTACAATAGAAGGAGGCAATTATGAGAATCATTATTTCACCCGCAAAGAAGATGAGAGTAGATACAGATTCCTTAGATTATTACAGGCTTCCACAATTTATAAAGGATTCAGAAATTCTCCTAGCATATTTAAAGGAATTAGATTATGAAAAACTAAAATCAATATGGAATTGTAGTGATAAAATAGCGGCTCTAAATTATGAGCGAATTCATAATATAGATTTGTACAATAATCTGACTCCAGCTATCCTTTCATTTGAAGGGATTCAGTACCAGTATATGGGTTCAGAAGTGTTTGAAACCAAAGAATTTGAATATCTTGAGAAACATCTACGTATTCTGTCTGGATTTTATGGTATGCTACGCCCCTTTGATGGGGTTGTTCCTTATAGGTTAGAAATGCAGGCAAAGTTGAGAGGTGACGTTTTAAACTCGCTTTATGAATTTTGGAGCAGAAGACTAGCGGATAAACTTTTTTCGGAAAGTAACTGCATTATAAATTTGGCATCTAAAGAGTACAGTAAATGCATTTCCAAGTATTTGAGCAAAAAAGAGAGATTTATTACTTGTGTATTCGGAGAAATAATTGGAAAAAAGGTAGTTGAAAAAGGCACTTTAGTTAAGATGGCAAGAGGCGAAATGGTAAGATTTATGGCAGAAAAGCAAATTGAAGATGTAGAGGATATCAAAAGTTTTAGTAGGCTAAATTATGCTTTTGCAGGACATTTATCGGATGAAAATACATATGTTTTTTTGAAGAAAGAAAAATAATACAGACAAAGGGACTACATAAATGAATGCTTATAGTAATAGCCACAAGCATTTATTGAATGAGGTTTGAAAAAGATAGTTAGTAAAAACGGTGAAATGAGTATAAAAAGTTTTTACACAAATATATAATAAAAGGTGTCAAGGGATAGGTGTGTTGATTAGATGGAAATCGACGAACCTGTCCCTAAGATTTTTTTTGAATCCCTGTATTATAAACATATAGTGGTAGTAGCACCATGATACAACTACCACTATATGTGAGAGAAAAGAATTAAAGACGTTCTATATTATGCTTTAAAGCAAACTTATTACTTTCCCATTAGAGAGTTTTTGGTTTTATTATTCTATTTATTATCTGAAGAATTTTATTTTACTATTAGAAAGCTTTAATTACTATCTAAGATTAAAAGGACTTGTGGGTTACTTTGTACGTAAAATGCTTCTATAGCACTAAATGATGAAGTTTGGATATAGGTTACACTATTATTGGAGTTAACAGTTACTATATAATTATTATCAGAAGAGAGTGCAAAAAATCCAGTAAAACTACCAATATCTAAATGAGACATTTCAGTAAATATATTGGTACTTGTTTGTCTTATAATCTCATAAAGATATGTGCCGTAACTAACTCCTGTTGTATATATAATATTATAATCTTCAGTTAATTCATATTCTATTAACATTAGAGGATCTGATGGTGTTCGGTAATACCCAAATTTGATTGTTTGAATCGCTGAAAAATTATCATAAATATCATACACTTTAATAGCAGCTCCATCTTGATCACTATTCTTGCCCACTCTATATCCTGCATAAAGCAATGTGCCATCTAAAGAGAGCGTTAGGCTTTTTAAATGCTTCTTACCACCATACTTTTCACTTTTAATAATAGTATTGGTAGATAATTCTCCTACATGGAAATGATGACCATCATCATAGCCTATTATAAAATATTGATTATCAAAGGTAATGACTAAATGTTTAGGGTCGGCTTTTTTTATTTCAAAATTGTCAGTGACTGTATTACTAGATGTGTCAATGACAGAAATAGAATGGCTTCCATTATTAATTACATATAATAAGCCAGAATTAGGTTGCCCATCATTGGTAAGAGCCATGGTAACTGGATTACTCTGTACAATGATAGAAGTAGTTAAAGTATTTGTGGAAGTATCAATAACTGAAACGTAGCCATTGCTTGTAGATGAGTCATGATTTGCTATATAAACAGTAGACTCATCTGAGTTAACTAAAATATTTCGATTAAATTGAAATGAAGGTTCCCCAGGTAAATCAATGGTTGCTATAACCGTATTGTCAGATACCTGAATAACAGAAACTGTCCCATCCTCATTTGCAACGTAGATATATTGTTTATTTTTTACGGTTAACTGTGCCATTGCTACAGGACCTTCGCCAACAGTAATAGTATCAAGATTAGTACCAACAACTGATACAGTATTGGTACCAGAGTTTCCTACATATGCTGTAGGGACACTGATTTCCTCTTTTATGCTTATTAAAGCAATATTATCAATTACTACATCTGTTGTGAAGGAAGATGCCATTTTCATAATGGTCAATTTGGCAAAATATGAATTGGCAGGTACTTGTAAACTATTTTGATGTATGGTTTTATAAGTTGTTCTAAACCAATCTGATAGTTGTCCCTTTAATATACTTAAATTAATACCATCTTTGATGGGTCGACCAGACAAATCTAAAAATTCTAATACAACTTTTATAGGGGGTGAGATTCCTTCTTCATCGGTTGTTACAGAGATGGTTAGATTATAGCTTTCACCAGGTATAACATTTATAATTTGTTCAATACTTGCATCAACTTCTTTACTTGTCAAAACTGCACTGAATTTCCCTGTCATAGAAGGCGATAATTTAGATTCAATGTGAGCATTACAACCTATCCATGGGTCTAGCGTGCCATCTTCAAAGTTGCTATTTTTTATTAAGTTTTGAAATAGCATGATACTATCCTCCTTTCATTTTATAGTTTTTTATTATAAAGTTGTCTACTTTGCACTACATAGTATGTATATTGAATAATTATGTGAATGCTTGTTCAATCTATTAAGCGTCAATTTTTTCTACAATGGACACTCATTAGGCTATAAACAACTTATTGATCTATATGACATTGATGAATATGTGGGTCAAGCGGTTGTAACTATTGATAAATTTTTTAAAAAAGATACAAATAATGCTTAAAAATATTTATTATTAATGAAGGACTAGGTGTTGTGACGGTTCTGTTGACACCTTAAAAAATCTCTTAAAACTTCAAGTATGTAAGGGAGACGAGATTATTGGCAATATGATGATAACGAAATTATAAAGGCCAGACCCCGCTTGTTCCTAATTATCGAACTAATACTGACATACATATGTCAGTGTTAGTTTGATATAATCGTGTTAGATTAAGAGCTAATCATTTATTAGGACAGGGGGAAAGATGCAGTGGAAAAAAAGAGAGAATTAAAGAGTCAGCTTTTAGAAATTAAAAGCAATGATTGGGAGATTCCAAATGATGTAGATATTCGAGAGCTTGCATTAGAAGCAATGGACAATATAGGAGTAAAGGATCAAGAATTAAGGGATAGCTTAATATTAACTTTTCTATATAAGTTAATTACAGAAAGAAAGCTTTCAAAGGATGTCATAAGAGAGCTGTTAAATAAATGCCTAAGCGATAAGCATCTTTTCTATAAAATAGGGGAAAAGAAAGATGACTCAGTATTTAATAGAGGTTTTACAATATTGATTGTTCGATGGATAGTATATTATCATAACAAATTTGGAGAAGATCTATTAAGTAAAGAAGAAATGATAAAAGTTTTTGAGGACGTTGTTAAGTATGTAAGGTTGGAAAAGGATGTAAGAGGTTATGTAGAAGATGGAGGCTGGGCACATTCTCTAGCCCATGCAGCGACTGCTTTGAGAACACTGGCTCTATGCAATTACATACAAAAGGATGAGTTATTAGAACTACTAGAAGTTGTAAAGGAAAAAGCTAGCATAAGTTATTATGTACATATAACTGAAGAAGCTGAGAGATTGGTTATGGTAGTTATAAATATTATGTCAAGAAATATACTCATTGAGGATGAAATTATCGATTGGATAAGAAGTTTTAATGAACTTGGAGAACCTAGTCATAGTGCTGAAAAATTTTATTGGAAAGAAAACATACAGGGATTGCTTAGAGCACTATACTTTAGGTTAAAGTTTAAAAAAGGTTCAATTAAAATTATAAATGAGATTGAAAAGATTTCACATAAATTTAATCAATTTCATAATAATATGAAAGAATAGTATAAAATATTATTCAAATACACTATTATATACCATTTCTAAGATATTTTTGAGAACTGCATATTTGTTAGAAATTTTAATTATAGGGGGATATTTATGAACAATGAGATGAAGATTAAAGAACTAATAGATAATTTCTATGAGATTATTTCTGGGAAAGCAGAAGAAGAGAGAAATTGGCATCGTTTTAGGAATTTATTCTTTAAAAATGCACATTTAATGCCAAGTAGATTTAATAGTAATAAAGAATGTGTAAGTACACCGATAGATGTTGAATCTTATATTCTAGGATTAGATAATTTTTTAAAAACGAAAGATTTTTACGAGTATGGTTTAAACTACGAAATAAATATTTTTGGAAATATTGCTCATGTATATAGTGAATATGAAGCTAAAAACTCCTTGAAAGATAATGAAATAATTAAAATAGGCGTTAATTTAGTGCAATTAATCAATGATGGAGATAGGTGGAAAATATTAAACATGTTATGGCAAGATAAATGAATATAGATAAAAATTAAAGTATATATCTCCCTAGGTAACCTATATTTCGCCTAGGTCATAATATAATAAAGAGGTTCCAATGAAGCTATTAATTTATGGATATCTAAAACTCTCGTAAACGCTGAGGATTTGAATATGTATAAATCAAGTTTTACTCTAAGAAGTTATTGCTAAATTTTACATACTTCTTTAGGGAGAGTGGCAACATGACTATTTATCAAAGAGAGGTTTTAAACCCACCTGTAAATTTAGTTTACAATGGGATTTGCAATTTTGGAACCTTTAATGGTCCTATAAAAAACATTAATATATTATCGGTTAAGAGACCATTTGAAACACCATTGCCCCAAATATATAAAAAACTTCGCTTAAAGGAATGGCAGGCATTTCAAGCTGGGAACAGCAAAGTCTTTATGCTGGGAGCTATTTACAATACAAAGGTTATTGGACTAGTTATTTTATCTATATATGATATAGATAAAAAGAAGAGATATTTTATCAAAAAACTTGTTCCAGTATGTAAAATAGAAATAGGCAAAGGCATGTATGATAGCCAGAGTCAATACAATTCAGATGATTTAAGTATGAAAATTAAAAATAAGATTATAAATAATAGAGTGTTTATTGAAGCCAAACATAGTAAAGATTGTTATCGTCCAGAAATTGATCTAAAGCTGGAATGTTTCCATATTACTGAGCCTATCGTTATATGTCATCCATTAGGGAAAAACAGACCCCTTTATTCCCATAAAGCACTAATGCCAATGAGGGGTATATTAAGAATCGATAATGAAGAAATACATTTTAATAAATCTAATTCCTTTACAGCTATAGATGATCATAAAGGGTATTATCCTAAGACTTTAAAATATGATTGGATTACTGGTATGGGTCATCTTAAGGATGGAACATTGACTGGATTCAATCTAACTGATAATCAAGTTATTAATCCTGAAAAATATAATGAAAATTGTTTATGGATAAATGGAAAGATGATTCCGTTAGATCCAATTAAAGTTAAAAGAGAGTATGGAGATACAGAAGTATGGCACATTCAGGATAAATATCGTATGGTTGATTTGAAATTCTATCCTAAGGTAAAAAATAATATCAAGTTTAAACTTATGAATATGTATTGTGACTATGAGGGACCTTTTGGAATATTTGAAGGATACATTAAAGGACCAGATAATAATATTGTAAAGGTTGATAACTTTTTCGGAATGGGAGAGAAAAAGATATATAGAATATAATTGAAGCAGACCTCATTAAAGAATGAAGTATTTATAGATAAGGCGTCAGGCTAGAACATGCACTTCAAAACAATTATCCATTAGTTTATGTTTTATGTGTTCTAGCCTGACATCTGACACTGTACATAATTCAATACTCGACTTTTTGACGGATTACATTTACTTATTCAGAACGCATCTGATTCCTTTAGGGCCATTGCACTGATAGCATGAAGTACATCTTGCCTTTTCACCTTTTTTCCATCGTTTAACTAAATCAGGATCACAAATAAATGGCCTACTAAAAGAAACAGCCTCAATGTGATCAAAGTTTATAAGCTCTTGAGCCACTTCTTCAGTACGAATACCTCCAACAGATATGAGAGGGGTTTGAACTTCCTTAGAAAGTTCAATGATGTGATTTTTAAAATAGGGATCCTTTCCATTGTAGTTAACTGTCGGTCTCCTTGATCCTCCTATTTCACTTGGAAGTCCACCACTAACTTCAATGGCATCATACCCTGACTCTGCCAACACTTTCGCAATTTCTTTGCCGTCTGGGAATTCTAGCCCCTTTACATCATCATTCATAAAATCGTCGACAGATAATTTTATGAATACTGGGAAATCTCTACCACATTTCTTTGCAATGGCCTCTCTGATTTCGACTAAAAATCTTGAACGATTTTCAATAGATCCACCGTATTCGTCAGATCTTCTGTTGTAAAATGGTGATAAAAATTTATTCAACAAAAATCCTGATGCAGCATTGATCTGAACACCATCGAAATTTGCCATTTTGCTACGTAGAGCAGCATCACTAAAACATTCAATAATATTGAAGATATCATCATTAGTCATTGCTTTGGGTATAATTTTCGAAAATCGGTCTTGAACTGCGGAAGGCCCTAAAGTTTCATAGTCGATTTTACAAAACACTTGAGATCCGCCGTATAAAAGTTGAGCAAGTATCTTGCCCTCTGCTTCATGAACTGCACTGGTTAGCTTTTTAAAAGAATTAATATAGGAATCATCATAGATTCTCAGTGAAGTATTGAGTACTTTTTCTTCTGTCACTTCTATTGAACTTGTTATGATTAATCCCACTTCTTCTTCTGCCAGTTTCTTGTATATATCTATGATCTCTGGAGTAACAGTTCCATCGAACGTCATATTCTCATGGGTTCCAGAACGTACAAAACGATTTCTGACTTCAATCCCACCTAGATTGATCTTTTCATATAGTGACTTCATTAAAAAACCTCCTTGGATTGTTTAGGTTTAGTATATATGAATAATATGCATTTACAAGTACCTACTTTATTGTAGGATACTATACATATGGTAAGTATAGTATGATTTCGATGGTGGGAATAATTATGTGCTATAAAGCTTAGATGCCATTTCATTTCGTTCTAAAATTTATTCAAAAAATGGCGCTCAATCAGAGCACCATTACTTCATATAGTGTTATTTTCATTCATATCTTTAAATGTTATTGGATCACGTACTACAACTAGATTATCGTGAGATTCAATAAATTGATCTCCCCATTGAAATAATAAATCAATAATTGGCATGAGGCTTTTACCATGTTCTGTCAATGAATACTCTACCTTAGGTGGGACTTGATTGTATACTTTTCGTCTAACGATATCATAAGATTCAAATTTTTTTAGTTGCTGTATTAGCATTTTTTCGGTAATTCCTACTACTTTGTCTCTAAGTTCTCCAAACCGTATAGTACCTTTATTTCGTAATACATATAAGACCCACATACTCCATTTACCACGGATTATATCTATAGTGAAGTCTAGGGAGCATGAATATTCCTTATCATTAATATTTGACATACATACACCTACCTACTTTTTTGATTTATATAAAATTCATCATCTTGATATAGTCTCTATACTTACCTTATGTATAGTATTATACAAAAAAGTAGGTACTTGTACAATCGAATGATGAGCTATAAACTATAGATAACTAGAGGATGCTAATAATTTTGAATTCAAAGAATAATTAACTAGCTTCAAATGTATGGTTTGATTGCAATAAATGAATAATAATGAAACAATAATCTGAAATTAAAATAAGGAGAGATATATTATGGTAACAGTTATCGCAAAATCATATCTTACAGAGGAAAATAGAGAGAGACTTTTAGAAATGTCAAAACAATTAGTGGAGATTACTGTAAAACAAGAAGGTTGTATTAGGTATGATGCTTACCTAGATGAGAATGACCCAAATATAATGATTATGGTTGAAGAATGGGAATCAAAAGAAGCCTTAAACAATCATACTAATTCAGATTACTACCATAAGATTGTTTCAGAATCGGCTGAGTATATTACTCAAATGCCTGAAGTGCATATCTGTAAAAAAGTGCTTTAACAACCTGTGAAATAGTGAGATTAAATAAGATGAAATTAGAGAAAAATAACAAAGAGATGGAAAATTAAACAGCAACAAGAGCTAAATAGAAGATTATAAAGAAAAATGCCTATGACAGTTGTCATAGGTGATTTTTATGAGAATTTTTATATTTTACGAAATTGGAAAATATAACAAAGGTGTTTTGTAAAAGAATATAGAATATAGAAAGAGTATGGCGATTTAAGAGGTTAGTTCTATGTAAAAAGCTAGTATATCTTATTTAAGAATAGAGAAGTGCATTTAAAGATGCACAAATACTAAAGTATAATGATGGATAAGGGAGAAAGGTTATGATACGAATTGAGACTGAGAGATGCAAGATTAGGAATTTTATTGAATCAGATATTGATGAATTTATAATATATAGAAATAATGAATCTTGGATGCAATATCAAGGATTCAAAGGGCTATCCAGAGAGGAATATAAAAGTGCACTTCTTAAAGACAGTTCATTAGAAGTTGGTATACAACTAGCAATTGTTTCAAAGTTAAATGATGGATTAATAGGTGATGTATATTTAAATAAATCTGATAATGAATATTGGATTGGTTACACGATAAGTCCTTCATATGCGAGACAGGGCTATGCCTATGAAGTGGTTAAAGGAGTAATAGAGTGGCTAAAGAAACAAGGTGCTATGAAAGTATGCGCAGGGGTATTACCAAAGAATATTCCATCAATAATGTTGCTAGAAAAATTAGGGTTTGTCTATTCTGAAATGGATGAATCTGGAGAGAAAATATATTTGTTAGAATTATAAATTCACGGTTAAATTCATAGTTACTATGACAAAACATGATATGAATTTTTTGAAACAAGGTTATCTGGGAAATGATTGGGGTCTGACTTTTATAATTTTGCTATTTATATTTATTTTAATAACAAAATTATAAAAGCCAGACCCCCATTTGTTCATAAAATATTAAGAAACAGTAATTGGAGGAAATGTTAAAATTAATAAAGAGAAATAATAACAGTGTCAAGAGAATGGGGTTGTTGACGATACGGGGAAGGTGATTAGAAAAATGAAAAAGGTATTTATTGTATTATTGATAGGTCTAGTAAGCCTGATGTTTATTTCTTGTAAACAAGCTAATGAAGGTAGCAGCAATAAGGATTTGTATATCGGTCACATAAGCATAGAGAAAAATACACTTTATTTAGATGAGGTTGAATGGATAACCTATGAAGACAAAGACCGTATAAAAGAATTAGGTTTATCTCAACAAAATGATATGCCGAATGGGTATTATATTTACAATCCAAGTTCAGATACAGTATCATTTGAATTAAATGAAGAAACAGTATACAATTTTATCGATTGGGGCAACGATTTTGTCGATGAGAATGAAGATAGAAATTACAGCACAACGAATAAAGAAGAATTCATAAAATACTTAAATACTTATTCCGACAAAGGGGCTAAAGTTCCGTTTTGGATTGAAACCAAGGGTGGCTATGTAATGAGAGTTACAGAACAATTTGTAAATTAATACATCAAATCAGCATAATCTTTAAGCACTTATATGTAGCACTTTTAATGTTAGACGACACAAACAAATTTTTGATTGAGGCAAAACTTCGTTGTCACGATGTAAAAGCTCACTAGAGCAACAAGGATTCTATGTTTTAGCTGTCTTTGGTTATAGAGAAATATTACAAATGTTATGGACTTCAAAGATAGGTAGCAAGAAAGTAGTAGGGGGAATAGCAACAGAGTCTAATGAAGATTTAATCTTCCTCAAAGAACTTATTGAGGAGGGGAAGATTAAATCGATCATAGATAGGCTCTATCCCTTTGAAAAGATAGCAGAAGCTCATGGGTATGTCGAAAAAGGACATAAAAAGGGAAATGTAGTTATAACTTCGGGGTCATAATAATTTATCATAATTGAATTCATTTAAATAGTCTCGTTTAACCTCAACAATAATATTTGTTGAGGTTTTTTTATATACTCATTCTTTGCTTGTCAACTTGTATTTTAAATATATGCTTTTTGCTAGGTTAATTGAAGCAGATAATAAAATCAAACTTATAATAGTTCCTTCTCTAACAAAAAACTGGATTTTAAAAAAGTATGATAGAGTGATAGAAAGTACTATAAAAATGATATCAAATGAATACCTGAGTTTTAAAAAACTATATTTGAGCATACCTGATAATGCATGGCAAAGACTTTCTAAAGGAAATGTTATTATATTTAGATTAATAATCATTCCTGTAGATAGCCCAGCTATTGTTGTGCCGATAATAAATGTTAATAATTTTGATAAATAAGAGTCTAAATGTAAATATGGTGTTACATAATAGATAGATGCATTTATAAAAAATCCTAAAAGTATAGTAGATATAATTTGAAGACTATATTTTATAGGAGTTGAAAATGATGTTAAGAGCATATATCCTAACAAAAATATCAAGTTTAGTATTATGGTTATAGTACCTATTTTTATACCTGATGCATTAGAAATTGCAAGGTTTAAAGAGTTAAAACAGCTTACACCAATATTAGCTCTTATAGTAAGGCTGATTCCAAAGCCTGTTATACAGTAGCACAATAGAGTATAAATATATTTATATGTTTTATTCATCATAAACCCCTCTCGTAGTTAAAATGGACATTAGTTCTAATAAATCTCTAATTTCATAAGTAGTTCTAGCACCAGTGTTTTTCTGTCCTGTAGGATTAAACCAGATTGAATCAATTCCGACATTTATAGCTCCTTGTATATCTGAAGTTAGACTATCACCTATCATTAAACTATTATAACTATTCATTTCTGGATATTTATTAAAAATTGCTTTATAAAAATTTACATTAGGTTTTTCAAATCCTAATTCGTCAGATATAAAAATATCATCAAATAGACTAATTAATTTTGAATTTTTTAATCGTATTCTCTGTGTAATTGCTACACCGTTTGTTCCAGCAAAAATAGTATATCCCTTCTCCTTAAGTAGTGATAAAATCTCTATAGCATTTGGCAGTAATTTATGTCCTTGATTTAAATAAGTACCATATTCTTTTTCTATTATATTTCCTTCTACACTATATCCATAATGTTTAAAAAAGTATTCAAACCTTTTTGTTAGCACGTCATTCTTGGTGAGATGTCCATTTTCTAATTGATTCCATAAGGACTTATTAATTTTCCTGTATTTGCTAAGTGAGTTTTTGTTAAATGGTATATTGTTATTTTCACATATGATTTTTAGTGAGTTCCTTTCTGTATCTTGAAAATCGAAAAGTGTATCATCTAAATCAAAAATTAAAAACTTATATTTTTTCATTTTAATCACCTCGCTAGTAGTTTACAATATAACTACATATAATAATATGAGAAATCTCATATATTGGAGGAGATTATGAAAAAAAAGTGTTTAGAAGAATATAAGCATATATTAAAAAATAAAGATATATTTGAACTTAAGGATGTTTTCCAAAACATATATAGCAAAATGCAAGTAGAAGTGTTTTCTCCAAAAGAGAAAATAATATTTTTTAATAAAAAAGTTGACAAACTTTTCTATTTAATTGATGGGAAAGCTAAAATTAATATGGTGCATGAAGACGGAAAAAGTTCTATAATACAATTTTTGCAATCAGGGGATTTTATCGGTGAGTTAACGTTAATAGAGATTGAAAAACAACCTAAAGATGTTATTGCTATAAGTAAATGTGTTTGCATATCTGTCCCTCTTGCAGATGCTAAAAAAGAATTGTTGTGTAATGAACAATTTCTTCTATATCTGAATAAATACCTAGGTGGTAAATTATTAAAAAGAACAAAGTTCTTTGCTAAAAATCAAAATTACGAATTACAAAATCGTTTAGCAGCATACATCATTTTGACTGAGAACGATGGTGTCTATAATGAAAAACATACTGAAACAGCAGAATTTCTAGGCATAAGTTATAGGCATCTTCTTTTTACTTTGAAGAGATTTCAAGAGCAAAAGTTATTAGTTAAGTTAAAGAGAGGATATGAGATAGATAAAAAGAAATTACTTATTTTAGCTAAAGACATATATTAAATGATAAAGTTAGACGGGTGTCTGTGGATGGTTCTATCATATCTAATTTAACAGATAAGTTAAATTGGAGTGAAGATGTAAAAAAAGATGTTGAGGAGATAAAAGAAAATTCTTTTAAGGATGAAGTGTAAAGCAAGTAAATTACAGAGGTCTAGTAATTTGCAAAAAAAGTTTTTAGGAAAATTTTAAATTAGGGGTTTACGTTTTGGGTAAAAAATTCGTCTTTTATATACGAGAGGTGCTTAACCGGTTAAACACTCTTACTAAATAAAATTTAAAGGAGTGTTTTTATGTCTATATCAACATCATTAAAAAAGAAACTACTGAATAATACAGGATTTTTTGAAGGAAATAAAGGTTATTCCACTGTAAGTGGAAACTTTGATGGGCAAGGTATTTCTTTTGGGATTATACAATTTAATTTTGGACAAGGATCTTTGGAACCGTTGTTAAAAGATTATATCAATGATTATGAATCAGAGTATAACTCAGTGTTTGGATCAAAGGCACAAGAATTAAAAAAGGTTGTGTTTGACTATAGCAAATCGCAACAAATTTCATGGGGAGGTAGCATAACTGCAAGTGACAACTATAATTTAAAGAGTGAATGGAAAGCTCTTTTTGAAGATATGGGATCAAAATTGAACAATCAAAACTTGCAAGTAAAACATGCTCAATCATATTTTAATAGAGCATTATCACTTGCTAGTCAATATGAGATTACTAGTACTCAAGGATTAGCATTTTTATTTGACCAATCAGTTCATGAATGGAGCTGGTCTGAATCTGATTCAGTTGTTAAAGAAGATCTTTTATATTGGGCAGATGAGTATTTTCGTATAGAGAAAAAAAGAATGCCGGATTCTGATCGTTGCGGAACACTGTTAAGCTATGTAAGGACTCGAGACGGTAAAAACAGGAGGACTGCAATAAGGAACGGCAGTGGTACAGTACATGAGAAAGATTATGATGTATCTGATTTCGGGCTATCGTTTTCTGATACTTTCTAATTAAATATTAATTATTAAGCAACTCCTCACTTACTATTTGCTTAGTATAGTGAGGAGTCGTTTATATTTAGAGTTCTCTCAATAGGATTTTCAATGAATTTTTCCTACAATTTTACGAGTTCTCTTTTGCTTAGATTTAAACCATTGATCCAATGTATTAAAGTCAGTATTTTTTATGTCGGGAACAATGATTTCTAAAGTTTCATTATCCAACCATATATATTTTAATATTGGCAATGTAAAAGATTCAATTACTTTATCTATCTCTACTGTTTCTAAAGTTATAGATTCAACTACTACTAAGTCATTTCTTATAACTTCTGGACCTTCGTGTCTCCCAAAGAGAAAAGCTATATATTTTTTATTAGGAGAATTCATGAAATTCTGATACATACTTGCCTCTGACAATAACTTTGAGGAAAAAGAACCATCTTCATTTTTTTTTAGCAAAAGATTATTACTTAATTTTATTCCTCCTCCATAAGATATTATGTAATATTCATTATTGTTTAATTTTATTAAATCTGTTAGTTTAATTCTACCAATTTCAATTTCTGGGTCAGAACTATTTTCTAGATATTCTTTCAATTCATAAATAGCATTTTTATTAAAAGAAATAGATTCATTATCATAAGTAAGTGTAATATAATTTTCGTCATTACTATCCTGATTAGCTTGAATTTTATTTGATGTTTTATCTTTTGTAATAACTAAAGTGAATATAGAAATAACTATAATTAAACCAACAGAAACTACTAACTTCATACTTTTTAAAGATTTCCACATACTATCTCTCCTCATACAATATGGTTAGAAGCATATTGAATACTATTTACATATTATACCATAAATTCTAATGTTTTGCTGGCTGATATAAGATAAATTTCAAGAACTGGAGCGCTACACGGATATTATTTTAAAATTATATTTTAAATATGATAGAATAGAGGAATAGTATAAATGGGAGGAATTCTAATGAGTAATGTTTACTATAAGAGATATGAAGGAAACGACCCAGAGGTTCTAAGCAAACTAGCTAAAGAGCTTTTTGAGTACATTGTAAAGTACGAAAATGTAGAGCTTGAAAAGGTAATACCTATTAAAGTACATTTCGGAGAAAAGGGAAATGTAACCTATATGTCTCCACAAAATTATAATGGTTTAATTGATGCTTTAAAAGATAGAGAAATTGATACTAGCTATATTGAAACCAATGTTCTTTATAGAGGTTCAAGAACTACTAAAGAGAATCATGTTGCCCTTGCTAAAGACCATGGTTTTACTCAGATACCTATAATAATTGCTGATGGAAATATGGGTGAAGAGGTTTATGAAGTGGAGATAAATAAGGAGTACTTTGACAAAGTAAAGTTAGGCAAGGCCTATGCAGACTACGATCAAATACTAGTTACTTCCCATTTTAAGGGTCACGCTATGGCTGGTTTTGGTGGAGCATTAAAACAATTGTCTATGGGTTTTGCATCAAGAAGTGGAAAGATGGCACAACATGCTAAGTTAAAACCGTCTGTAAAGGGTAAAAAGTGTGTATCCTGTGGAGTTTGTATAGATAAGTGTGATGTGGATGCTATACATATTGAAGATTATGCTATTATATCACCTGACAAATGTATAGGATGTGCTGGATGTATTGCAGTATGTCCAACAAGTGCAATAAGTAATGACTGGAATGGTGAAAACTTTAGAGAAAAGATTACAGAATATGCATATGGTGCTAGTTTAGATAAAAGACATATTTATATAAACTTTCTTACGAATGTAACAAAGGAATGTGACTGTATTGGTCAACATCTTGATATCATTGCTAAAGATGTAGGTGTATTTGTATCTATGGATCCTGTAGCGATTGATACAGCATGCTTAGATATTTTACAAAAAAATGAAAGTGAAGCTTTATTTGATAAGGGGAGAACGACTCTAGAGCATGCTAAGAAGATAGGTTTTGGTAGCTTAGATTATAAATTAATAGAGATATAATAACTAAAGCATCAGATAAATAGTCAGAAAGGTTCTTTAAATTTATGTTAGCTTAAGAATCTAAGCTGGCTATTTTTATTATATCGGCTTCACAATTATCAATGGGGTGGCTCTTTTGGTATATTACAAAATAATGGTATAATTAAAAAACAAAAAGTAGTGATATCTATAGGGAGGAATAAATATGTCAGGTTCAATTAAACCAAATATTTCGTTAGATGTATTAGATCAAGTTGATATAAGAGTAGGAACAATAATGGAAGTAGAGGACATAGAAAAATCCGATAAGATGGTGAAATTGGTTGTGGATTTTGGGGACTTTACAAGAAATATTCTTGTTGGAATGAAGAAGGAGAGGGAAGATGTTACAGAGGTTAAGGGAAAGCAGGCTTTGTTTGTCGTGAATCTAGCTCCTAAAAAAATGTTTGGTGAAGTTTCTGAAGGTATGCTGTTTGATATTGGATATAGCGATGGTATAGTTCCTGTTTTAGCACAACCGGAGAAGCCAGTTCCGAACGGATCGAGAGCTGGGTAAGCTTGTTAAATCTATAGCTAGAAGAGTTAGTAAAATTAATTAACTCTTCTAGCTATAGTATCTTTATAAATATTAAAATATGTTTTTGGCTAAATTTGCAGGATATACTTTTTCTACTCACTTAATGGACTTAAAATTATAAGACCTAATTTTTCTTTGCTAAAATAGTCAATATGATGATTCCTAATCTGCCCTAATTCCGTAGAATTGAGTGAAGTGCTAAGTACAAATACATCAATACTACCTGTATCGTCTACTAACTTGGCAGTAAAATAATCGTCTTTGTGGGGTGTGTAGGAACGGTAGGTGGTAAGTGCTTTAAGCGTTTCAGGTGTATCCTTTAGTTTTCGTATGTTCTCTAAATGACCTGGAACAATTAAACGCAGCACATCATCTTCAGTGCTAATTTCTTTAATATCGGAAACACCAATATTCGCTAATACCTTTGTTCCTCGGACTTTTGCGGCGTTTGTCCATCCTTCGGCTTTTGCAGATGCATTTTTTTCGTAAGTCTCGCTGTTCATGATTTCTAAAGCATTCAATTGGTAAAAATTCATATCATTTTCAAATGGAGAAAATTTTGCTTTGAAATGGGTATCACCTATACGTTTTGTAAAGTATCCAAACTTATATTCAGTACTGTTTCTGTTATTCACATAGGTTAAAAAATCATTATAAACTTTTTTCATATCTTTACTGTTTCCGTAAAAAGTTCCGACAATTGTAAATAAATTAGACCATTCTTCTTTATTAAACTGTTGTATTTGCTTTGAAGTGTAATTTAGTGGAAAGTGGAATGTTAATCCTAAATGTTTTTTCCCTTCATCGGCATAACTACTTATGGCACAAAAAACATTATCATCATCTCGCAATGAAAAAACTAAATGACCGTCGTAAAAAGATTGTTCATCTTCTATACGCCAAGTTAATTGCTGATCTGATATCACTTGTTCTACAACTTCTCTTTCTAAAGGAAAATCGTAAAGAACCTCTTCTTTGCTGCACCCAACGGCAAGAGCAATGACTAATACGCATAATAAAGCGATATATTTAATCTTTAGATACATAATTGAATCCCCCTCCAATTCATGTTATTCTCTCTTTATTTTTTTACAATGAATGATACTTCTCCACGAGATAATATCTCAATATACCTTAGTATTAAATCTAGACTAAGTATTGATAATAATATTATGACGTTATCTTAGGTATTTGTAAATATATCCAGAAAAATTAATGTTATATATAATATATAATGATGTTATAATGTTTTTTGCTATTATCAAAAAAATATAAAAGAAGTTAGTAATAATTTGTTTACAGAGGAGGATGAGTTTGAAGAAAAATCTGACTAAACTAAGAAAAATGTACATAGCAATTAGTACATTAACTATTATAGTAGGATTGATGTATGTTAATGGAATATATGGACCAACTGAAAGTGAAGTTGTGTTTTGGGGATTTATATCTATTATAATTGGGATTATAATTGCTGTGATTGGAAATAAAAGCATTTTGTTGAATTGTATGCTCTATAGTGTAAATATAGCAATGCAAGTTTTACCGATTTCTTTATGGTTTACTTTTCATGGGAGGGGAATTTCTGATGGAACTCCACCAAGTAATTTTATAGCTCATTGGATATTTTCATTACCACATATACTGATATTAGCTTTATGCAGTATAGCAATTCTTTATTCCATATACAATAAAGAATGATTTGATTATAATGTATATACTTGCACAGATTTTCACATTAAGATATAGAGGAGTATCAGAAATATTAGAGTGTAGATAAGTAGAATAGGGTAAGATAGCTTAACTTGCATGATATCTTACCCTATGATTAATCATAAACTATTCTAATTTTGTTTCAGATACTTTTCTTTTATTTCAGTAAAACTCATATTAGAATCTAGATAGTTTCTTTTTAAAATAATCCTAATCTCTTTTTCTGTATCACTTTCATTTAAGTCTTTAATAAATATGTCTCGTATTTCAGAGGAGATTTTTTCATTCATTCCATTGTTGATTACCTCTATTATTCCGGATCTTCTATCACTGTATCCATATTCCAAAGGAAAATTGTAGGCATTTTTAATATCATTTTGAATCACATAAGTGTTTAAACCTGAAAGCCCAAGATATTTATTTATTATATAGTCTAAATCTACATTATTGTTTGAATCCATAGTATCGATGATATTTATAATACTATTCTTTATTACACTTTGCATATCAGTTTTAGATGAATTCAATTCTTTAAATAATTCATCATATAATTCTTGCTTTAGAGTACCATTTTTATCATTATGACCAATATATACATCCATAATCTCATCTTCATCAACAATGGAATATAATTTCTTATCATTTAAAAGATTTGCTATTTTTATTTCTTTGTCTTTATACCCTTGGTTATTTAATTCATTCATCTCATCAGCGAATCCAATAATATAATCTTTTTTAGACTCAATTATCGCATCAAG
The DNA here is from genome assembly GCF_050888315.1 of Wukongibacter baidiensis. Classification (NCBI taxonomy): domain Bacteria; kingdom Bacillati; phylum Bacillota; class Clostridia; order Peptostreptococcales; family Caminicellaceae; genus Wukongibacter; species Wukongibacter baidiensis. Next base: position 2,273,538 of record NZ_CP138202.1, on the reverse strand, counting down.
GATTAAATTCAATATAATAGCATCCATATTTTCTGGCTTAGAATTTATTATTTCACTAATTGTTTCTTCATTTAAGTATTCTTCATATTCATTTTCTTTATCTAAAACAATTGTTACACCTTCAATTATAACAGGTAAATTATACTGACTTTCTTTAATAATCTTTAGAATATTATCATCCAACTCACTTTTCTTTAGTACTATTCTCAAATGGTCCACAATAGACCTAAAGGCAGTTTCGTACCCTAAATCTTCATAATTATAGTAAGCATATGCTATATCCTTAGGGATTATATATTGTTTGATATCACTTATTCCATAATCATAAACTATGTCTAAAAAGTCCTCATATATTTCGTCGGAATTTTCTTTGCTGATTGATTCGTAATCATTTTCAGATTCAACTACAGACTCAAGTATAGAAACTATTTCATCTAATATAGTATTGATTTCTTCTTCAGAGTATGAAAACTTTAGAGTATTAAAAATTTCCGATTCTATTGCTTCCTGTTTTGTATTATACCCTATATCAGTATATTCAGCGACATTAGCTACAGCATCATCTAAATTCCAAGTATGGCCTATATGATTATCTCTTAAGATTCTACCTATGCGGTTTGCAGCGTCATAGTATTTATTATGATCTATAGCATCAATAATTTTGTCTGCAACATTTTCTATTCTTTCCCTAAAGTATTTTTCATTCTTCTTCATGATTATTTCATCAAATAGTAATTTTACTCTTTTATCGTCATCATTTGTTTTCTTTATTACTTTTACTAGATCATTAGAATCTACAAAAACATCTAGCTGCTCGGCCATAAGATATTCGTCAAGTATTGTTTTTATATGGGTAGATTCTTTTGCATTTCCTATCCTCTGAACCACATTATTGATAGATAAAGCTAGCTGATTTTTAGTATTATACTCTTCTATTATATTTGATATATCTCGATCGATGTCTACAGAGGAAAATTTAGAATCTAATTTCATTACCTCATATTTACTAATTTCGCTATCAAGCTTATAGAATCTTAATAAGGCATCTATTTCATCGATTCTATTTATTGGGTTTTTATCTTCATAATATAAATCCTCTATCTTCGTTTCTATAGTATTTATTAATCCACTAGTAATCATATGTATCCATTGTTCTTCTTTATTGTAACTATTAACAGTTATGAAATCCTTTGGAGATCTTACCTCATCCTCATCAAATTTATAATTGTCAAATAGATCTTGAAGTTGTTCTTCTTTCTTAGTGTCATCTATAGAAGAGTTTAATATCTCTACTGCGCTATCACATATATTTGTATATAATTCAATAAATTGACCTCTATCAAAAACCTTGTCATATATTTCATAATCATCAGCAAAAGCGTTATAAGGTACTAAATTAATTAAAATCATAATTACAAGTATGTAGCATATTTTTTTCATGATATCCCCTCCATATGTAAGTTGTTAATCTCTATTTGATAATTATACCATGTTAGAATTATAACTAAGATAGCTAAGTCAGATTTTTAAGAATATTTTTAGATATGAGAGTACAGTTCACTTTTACTAAGATACCAACTTTCTTATAGTTCAATGTTACTAAATTAAACTAGCATCTAAATAAAAAGAAACTACTATAGATTAACTGATCTATAATAGTTTCCTTTATATTTTACTGGTTACAATTTGGGTGACTGTGATTTGTTAAATATGTACTTGTTTGCGTCTCACCACATTTTACGCATTCTTTTGTTATAGTAACTTGATCGGCAGTGCACATTTTCACGCGTCTATCATCATCTACAAAGGCGTGACGATTTGATTCAACTGTTCTATCAGTCATCCATGCATGAAAACAAGCCGCATTTGACAATAGTACACTTGATGCTAAAACAATAGTGATCATACTAACAGAAACTAATTTTTTCATTTCTCACTCCACCTCCATACATATATGTAATATTATACCATATATGTATTTTTGTTCAAGGGTGATTTGGGTAAACTTTTGTTAATTCTTATTAAGTTTAAAAGACAATGGGGCGGAGTAAAGGGGGGGGATGGTCACAGGTTAGAAGAAAAAGTATTTGCTCTAGCCTGTGACCTGTTTTCTTAAATCTTTGTCAAGGATGACAGCCTCTCCAGATTTATGGAGGGAAGATAGTCCCTTGACCATGCTTATTATATATAAATGAAAGTAAAGGAGACAAAGAGGCGACTGGATATACTACTGCGTAGGTTTCAATACTGTTTGTTAGATTAAGATTAGTGCCTTGAAGATTAGCTAAGATTATGTTTGAATATAACGTTGTAGTTAATAAAGAGATAGCTGAAATTTTCTTGAAATAGCATTTTTGATTATATATGTAAAAAAATGTATTGTGATACAAACTCATTATATCACGATACATTCAAGATGTAAATAAAAAAAGTGATTACATTTACTATATGTAAATTATAGGTTGGACATTGCTTACTTGATGAGTAGGAATAACATGACTAGCGCTATAATGTAAAGTAATTAAACCTGAAGTAGATATTACTAATGAAGGTGAGGTTATTGAGGTGTATATTTTTAAGAATAAAAAGAACAAGAGCTAAGGTTGTAAAACCTGTCCTTGTCCTTGATATTGCAGTAAGTTTTAAGGAAAGTAGTTGGACTTTCCCTATATACATTTTAGGAATATTATATATTTAATATTTAAAGTCATTCCAATTTACTGGAGTGGTTGTTCCTTTTTGCCAATCTTCTTTTGTTATGCCATAACCAATTGCATCATATAGTTTTCCATCTTTACCTGGCCATGCCTTTCGATAGTGAGCTTCTTTAGCAAAACCACACTTATGAAATACACATCTCATAGCATAATTATCCTGCCTTGTAGTACCTTCTATCCTTTCCTTATCAGAATAATTGTTGAATATATAATCAACAAACCAGTTTATAGCATTTGTCCCAATGCCCATACCTTTGTACTTGCTCAAAATTCTTATATCAAACAGTGGGTTACCATCTTGTAAATCATAAACCCGTATCATTCCTACTTTTGTGTCTTGGTCCGAAATAACCCAAAATGTTTTGCAGTCATCTCCAGTATAATACTGATTTTCATAGCTCGATCTAATTCTTACTGGATTTGGGTTCGGTGTTCCATGAAATTCCCAGGTGTCGGAGGTTAGAAAATCGACAAGAGTATCAATTTCATCTTTAAATTCTTCAAAGCGTATTTTCATTATCTCATCCCCCATAATAATTTGAAGTATTTTATAATGGTGTATCAAATTATAGATTATTCATAGGTTAATTATAATATTATTTTCTATATAATGTAAATAATTAAGCAAATATTGGTTTTCCTTTCTTATAATTGAGTTAGATTTGTATATCCAATGATTCAATTAATTTAACCTGTTTCAAAAACTATAGCAGTAATATTTTGATTGGTTATTGTTATTTGAGGATTTGGCGGACAACCGAGTATAACGTTTACAGTAATATTTGCTCGATAATCTTGAGATACCGGTCCATTAAAGGTCAAAATATTATTTGCATTGACGAACAGGTTTGCAAAACATTCTTGAGGTAGGTCGACAAAACCTCTAAATGTGATATCAAACTGTATTATTTGCTTCTTATTTGGTTCATCTGGAAGGAATTCAAGACCAATTGAACAACATTTTTCAACAAAGGACTGATCAGGAATATTTCCATTGGCTTCAGCCAGAAAAGCGTCAAAAAGAATAGAAGCTTGTTTTCCATCAGGTGAGATTGTGTCAGAGGTACTTCCAGCGGGACATCCATCCTGACATCCAGAGATTCCACTTGTTATGGTATCTATTATAATAGCTGCTCCATTTAATTCGGCGTCTAAAGAATCTATAGTTATTAACCCTTCTGATCCGGGACCACAAGAGACTTGAATAATGGTATCTAAATTCAAAATGAACTCATTAACTCTGCATAGTACTTCGTTAATAGTGATGCTATCATTGTTTCTATTATTATTCATAAGCACATTCACCTCTAATTTTATTTTCAATATGTTATACTTTCTAAAACGTGTCTTAAGTTAATAGGAGATCTCTCGTTTGTTAATATATTATGCAGTAGAATAAATAAAGCTTACTTTAGAATTTGGTGAGAGGCCAGGTGTAAAAAGTTGTATAACTAATGTAAGACTTATTTAAGGTTTAATTTAATAATATGTAAGTTGGAGGTTGTATAATATATTCATAGGAACAAAAAAGCATAGAAAAGGAGAATGGAGATGAAGATGAAAAAGGTAATGGGGTTATTAATCTTGATGTTGTTATGCAGCATGCTGAATCCACTAAGTATAAGTGCTGAAGCTAAGGACATTCAGGTCAAGCTGAATAATGAATCCATAGAGTTCGATGTAAAACCAGTTATATTAGAAGGAAGAACCTTAGTTCCTTTAAGAGCAATCTTTGAAAAGCTAAACATGAAAGTTGAATGGGATGAGAAAACTCGAACCGTTATTGGCGATAAAAGAGGCTTAAACCTAAAACTCCCTATAGATAGTAGAATCGCTATTAAAAATAATGAAATAATCGAAGTAGAAGTACCTGCTACAATCATTGATGGGAGAACTATGGTTCCAGTAAGATTTATAGCTGAAAGCACAGGGGCAAAGGTTGACTGGAATGCTGATAATAATACTGTACATATTTCAACTGAGATAGAAGAAGTTATTGTAAATAATGCTGAAGAGTTTGTAAGGGCTATAGGTCCAAACAAAAAAATTATATTAAAGGAAAACCAAGATTTTAATCTAAAGGGGGAAAACATTTATAAGGTTGAAAACCCTTATATCGATTGGAATAGTGAGTTTGACGGTAGGGAATTGGTAATCCGAGATGTAAACAATCTAACAATTGAGGGTGCTGGAGATGTTAATGTCAATATACTAGTTGAGCCTAGATATGCAGATGTTCTTACTTTTAACAATTGTACAAATATAAAAATTATAAATATTAATGCAGGACATACACCTGAAAAAGGGTATTGTACAGGGGGCGTATTCGTATTTAATGATTGTATAGATGTACAGATTGAAAATACTAGATTATTTGGTTGTGGAATTTTAGGTTTAGATTTATCAAGGGTAGACGGTTTTAAATTTACCAATTCTATAATCACAGAATGCAGTGATGGTATTATGACTATCTCTGATTCAAAGAATATAAGCTTTGTGAATAGTAAGTTTATAAAGAATGAAGGCTATTACACAATGATTAAAATGAATAATAGCGCAGCAACCTTTACTCAATGTGATTTTACGGATAATATTTCGGTAACTAAGCATGGTGAACCATCATTATTTGATATTTCATCGGATGAAAAAATAACAATAAAGGATTCCAATGTATTGAGAAATAAGACAAAGATTTTCACAAATAAACCTGATCAATTAGAGCTAGATAATATAACGTTTGATGAAAATTCTTTTGATGAGAAATAGATAATTAGCAATATACATCGAAGGAGAAGTTTTCTATAAACTTAGACGGATATGCTAATTACTGAAATGAAATAATAACGTTGTATATCAACGGATAAAGTTATTGATAATGGAGAATAAAAAAGGCTTTAAATATACTAATATTGTTGTATATTTAAAGCCTTTCTTGATCTTAAAATATTCCTTTTTCTTTAAAATCGTCGGCATACTTACGATCAGAAATGAGGATATGGCTGCTAATCCATTCGGATAAGAAATCAAGAATATCTAATATTGCTTTTTCTTGGTCAGCATCTACATTTTCTTCAGACATACTTGTAATCTTATCAACATAAAAGTTGTGTTCCTTATGTTGATGGGTAATCCCCAGATATTCATATTTTTCCATAAGCTCTTCTTCGTATTCAAAATGGTACTTTGTATAATCTAGCAGTTCATCTACAATCGACATTATTTCATCGTAATGATCATAGCCATCGTTTAAAGTTGCAAGCTCATAAGCTCGATTTCCTATTTCAAATAATTTTTTATGTTGAGTATCGATTGCGGGTATATTCAGACTATACCGTTCCTTCCATTTAAATGACATCTACTTGTCCCCCTTTTGTTTTATATAATCTACTAACCTATATATACCAATTTAAGAAAAAATTAAACAAATATTTTATAGTTTTTAAAATATGAGTTATCATATAGTAAATAGGAGTAATTATCATAAAAACAAATAATATTTACATAAAAGGAGGTAAAAAAGGCAAGCATTATTTGATTATGCTTTACTAAAAATATAAGGGGGATTATTGAGAATGGAGAACAATTATTATGCGCAAAATCTAAACTCACAAAAGCTGTTTAAGGTGTACGAAACAAAGATACCTAGAGTAAAGCAGTATTTGGATGCAGAAATTTCTTTTGTTAGAGATAATCTTACAGGCAGTGAAAGAGTTTTGGAATTAGGTGCGGGTTACGGGCGTATTGTAAAGGAATTGGCGGGTAATTGTAAATCAATTGTTGGTATCGACATCTCCGATGAAAGTGTTTCATTAGGTAATGAATACTTGAAGGATAATTCTAATGCGGAAATGGTGGCTATGGACGTACATAACCTTACATTCGAAGAAAAGTTCGATGTAGTATGCTGTCTTCAAAACGGTCTGTCTGCAATGAAGATTACATCGTCGGATTTGATTGAAAAGATTTTAGGTATGGTTGTGAATGGTGGGAAGGTTTATTTTAGCACTTACAGTGAAAGATTTTGGGATTATAGAGTAATGTGGTTTAAAGAGCAGGCTGACAAAGGATTGTTGGATGAGATTGATCTAGATAAGACTAAAGATGGAGTTATAATTTGCAAGGACGGTTTTAGAGCAATTACCCATACACCAGGGGATTTGAAAAGGATTGGAGATTTATCAGGGTATGAGTATCGAATACAAGAGGTAGATGAGTCAAGCGTTTTTCTTGTTATTCATAAGAAATAGATTGAAGAAATGAACAGAGTTTTAAAAGAAAAGATAGTGTGAGGGCTTATCTAGCCCTCGTCTTATCTTTTTTATTTAGATAAAATGTAAATTGGCTGTTCCAAGCTTGCTAAGATACCAAGAAAAGGTACTGGTCTGATGTATCCTAACTAAAAAACATATCATGAGTTGGCAGAGAATTAAGGATTGACAAAAGAAATGATGAGTAGTAAACTATGATTAGAATTCTAATTATAGAGGTGGTATGTTGAAACTACATTTAATGAACAAGATAGGTAGGGCCTATCTGACCTGGACAAGAAAACTACAACGTGAGCTTGTTCCCCATGGTATTACATTGAAGCAGCAATTTGTTTTAAGACAATTGAAAAGGAAATCATTTTTATATCCATTTCAGATAGCAGAAATGCTATATTGTGATCGTCCTACTGCATCAGTAATTATTAAGAACCTAGAAAAAAAGGGCTGGGTTAAAAAAGAAAAAGACCCAGAAAACGCAAAGCAGTATAGGATATTTATCACTGAGGATGGACTTACAAAATTCGAGTCCTTAAATGGTGCCTCGGGGCCTGATGATATGGATCGATTTGATCCTTTGAAATGTCTAAGTCATGAGGAACGGGAACAATTGGATCAATTGATTATGAAAGTATTAAAACATATGGAGCCCTAATCGTAGGGTTTATTTTTAGATTTATAGTTAGAGTTCTAATCAATAAAAGGGGTGGAGTATTATGAATAAAGTAAGAATCTACAGAAATGTTGCTAGCTTGAAGAGTATTGACATGTTTTACTTTGATACAAAAACCGAAGGGCCAACTATTCTTTGCCTTCACGGAAGATGGGGAAGGGCGGAAACCTGGGTTGATTTTATCAAGCACTATGGAAAACAATACAGAATTATTGCACCTGATCAAAGAGGTCATGGATTGAGTAGTAAACCCGTATCGAAATATACGGCCGAAGAAATGTCGGAGGATATAATTGAATTACTAAATTTTCTAAAGATAGACTCGGTAATCTTAGTAGGTCATTCCATGGGCGGAGGAGTGGCTGGATATTTAACGGCACTATATCCTAAGTTTGTAAAGGCATTAGCGATACTTGATAAATCTGCATCGGGGCCTGGGAAACCAAACGGATTGACCTTAGAGCAAATCAAAGATATTGACCCTTTTACAAAGGATTGGCCCTTGCCATTTTCCAGTTTAAGTGAAGCAAAACAATTTATTAAACAATCTACGGATTCGGATTTGAGCTATCAATATTTCATGAACAGTTTGATTGAAACAGTAGAGGGTTACGAGATGATGTTCAGTTCTCAGGCTATGGCTGCAAATATTGCATATAATGAAAGTTGGTTTCATCTATTACCGAGTATAAAGTGTCCGGTATTGTTGATTAGAGCAAACTCCCAAGAAGGAATACCAGATGAAGACTTTATGAAGATGCAATCTTTAATTCCAAATTGCATTGCCAACGAAATGTCGCATCCCGACCACAACGTTCATTTGGGAAATAAGAAAGAATTTTATGGGTATTTTGACGAATTTTTGAAGAGTGTATAAGAATATCAAGGCAATGAGGCAGCTAACGTTATATATTCAAATTAATGGATGTTACATATGTTAAGATGATATTAGAGATAATCAAATAGATAAACAGCTAATTAATTTGATTAAAATTCAGATGAATTAGCTGTTTATCAGAACTACCAAACTGTATTACACTGCATTATAATCCTAGTCAACGTAACCTTTTACAGCGGCATAGAATTCTATATAATCGAAATCATTAAAGAAAAGCTGCTTTAAATCATGTACTTCAACAATTTCTCCTACAAGCTTTAGATTATTTTTTTTAGCAAATCTGTTGATTAGATCTATGTAGTTGTTACCATCAATTAAATCTTCCCTAGGGTAGAAGAAATGTATAAAGGCATCATGGGGATAAACAAAATCTTCATCTTCACAAACTTCTATATGAACATCATACCCCTCTAAGGTTTTTGTTTCGAAGGTGGTTATAAATAGTTGTTTGGTTTGCATAATCTTTGAAACTGAAAAATTAGAAGGGAGGTTTGTATCCACTCTTTTGAGCCTAAACACCTTTTTAATAAGTTCTAAATTTACTTCTCTTAAAGTTGGCATTTCATTAGCCTGTTTTAATACATCTCTTTGATAGCTCAGTTTTTTAATTTCGTCATCTATTTGATTAATATGGTTATATACAAGATTTTTTTTATCATCAATAGTATCTTTTTTTAGTAGTTCCTTAATCTCTGATATACTGAATCCCAAGTCTCTATAAAAGCTAATTTTGTATGTGTTTAAGTAGTCTTGGTCTGTAAATACGCTATAGTTATTATCATCCCTTTTAATATCAAGCAGACCTTTCTTCGCCCAATGCCTAATGGTATCTTTACTAATTCCTATAAAATTACTTACCTGTCCCATTCTATATCTGTTATTCATAAGTGAGTATCACCCTCCTAGAAATATTGTATCATTATTTTTAAATTTTATGTTGACTGTTGACTTGGTCTACACCTTAAAATCTATCTTGAGGTGATGAAAATGAATAAAAAAGAATTTATACAAAACTATAGGGAATATTCCCATAGGGTTATGACCACAAAGGTCGTAATGGCACTTGCTTCAAGTGCTGACCACATTATAGCAGCAACATTTATTAGTTCAGCAGTTCTTGCAGCCTTAACATTGATAAATCCAATGGTATTTTTTATATTTGCCTTTGCATTTATGTTTGCATCTGGATTAGGATCCTATATTGGTTTGCTTATAGGAAAAAAAGAGATTGATAAGGCTAATAAAACTGCCAGTTTTATATTACTAATTTTTACGGCTATAGCAGCAGTCTTAGCAGTTTTCACTTCTGTTAATGCAAGTAAAGTTGCTAGTTTGCTGGGGGCTTCAGGTGATTATCATAGGATTGCAACTATGTATTTGAAATACCTGTCAATTGCTTTCTTCCCTCAGATGATATCTGTGGTTTTAGATGGCTTAATTATGAATGATGGAAGTCCAAAGTATAATTTTAGAGTAAATATTACCACATTGGTAATGAACGTTGTGTTGAATATGCTTTTTATTATAGTTTTCAAACAAGGTGTAAAGGGCTTAGCTGTAGCAACTCTCATAAGTCACAGCTACCACCTTATTGCAGATATTTATTATCTAGCATATAAATCAAAAACAATAAAAATCAGAATACCTAAAAAGAACTACAAGGCACTTAAGAGAGTTTTATATAATGGAAGTAGTGACTTTCTGGGCGTTTTTATTGAAGCTATAATGGTTTATGTTGTTAATCTATCGATACTAAAATTCTTGCCAAATGAATACCTTGAGGCATATGCAGCCTCAGCAATATTTACTTTATTTATTACCAAGATTTATCTTGGATCACAGTATGGATTACAACCTATATCTTCTAAACTAATGGGACAAGAAAAATACGATGAACTCAGACAGCTTTTTGCTTTCTCGGTTAAGAGAAGTGCACTATATGCAATTGGTTTCTATGTTGCTTTAATTCCTGTTGCATGGTTTGGATTACCATATTTTTTAGATAATCCTGAGATTGTAAAAATTGCTTTTATCCTATATTTAGGAGTTGGTTTTGCGATATTATTATCAAATATAGGAATACAATCTTCTATTTTCTTTACATCTATTAATAGACCAATAGAATCATTAGCTATAGCTGTGATAAGAACTTTAATTCTAATTCCTATATTTAGTTATACTATGATTTGGATGTTTAAGTTTACTGGAATCACTCTTGGATTTTTAATCCCTGAAATCCTATTGTCTATAGGTTTCATGTATTATTTCAAGAGGTTGGATTTATCACGCTTAAAGGTATAGATTAATAAAGATAAGATCTACAGATGATGAAGTGTATGAATTTACAAAGGGCATAATTAATAAAATAGAAGAACAATGGGTTGAGGTTTCTAGCTCAATAATTAGTGTAACACATAAGATGTTTGGGCTAACAAGGGAGTTTGATTTTATTATGTATATAATCCAAAATAAGGAGATATAATAACTGAAGATTTTTTAGCAAATAAAAGTTACTTTAAAGAATATTTCCTTAGAATGATAATGCAGAGTGTTTTCATTGGATTAATATTGTATATGATAATTTAAGTCAACTATATAATGACAATCTTAATTTTACTGATTATAAGAGAATATTATAAGATGGGGGTAGAGATATGAATTCAAAAAAGTGGAATATACGAAAAGCTATTATTGATGATGCAAGGAATCTTAAAAGTTGTATGGACATGGCTTACTCAAAGTACTTGGATAGGCTGGGGGGAAAGCGACTTCCACCTATGGATGTTGATTATGAAGAGGAAATAGCCTCTTATCCTGTCTGGGTCGCTGAATCCGACAAAGAGATAGTAGGTGGTTTGATTTTAACCTTTGAAGATGACTATACTACAATATCAAATGTGGCAGTACGTCCTGATTTTCAGGGAAAAGGTCTAGGACGAGGGCTGATGGATTTCGCTGAATCAGAAGCAAAAAGCAGAGGATATTCGGAAATACGTTTAGCAACTCATGTATTATTGACCGAGAATATCTCCTTTTATCTTAAATTGGGGTGGATAGAGATTGGTCGTGATGATATCCGTGTTTACATGAAAAAAAATATTAGCGTTTAATAAAGGGTAATCTAAGAGATAGCTGTTATGTTTTTAATAAATTAGGGTATATTTTAAAATGAATTCAATTTGACATTGAACCTAAATTGTATATACAACAAATATTATAGATGAAGGGAGTGGTGAAACATGGAGAAAAGAGGAAATAAAGTAGTTGTTATAGGAACTGGATTCGTTGGTTCTACCGCAGCCTTTACATTGATGCATTCTAGCTTAATCTCTGAGATGGTTCTTATTGATATTAACAACAAGAAAGCTGAAGGCGAAGCTATGGATTTAAATCACGGTTTATCCTTTGTAAAGCCTATGGATATTCGTGTAGGCGATTATTCTGACTGTAAGGATGCTGATATAATTATTATGACTGCAGGACCTAGTATGGAACCGGGTCAAACCCGTTTAGACTTAGCCAATAAAAACACTGCTATTATAAAAAGCATTATGGAAAATATCTCGAAATATACTAGAGATGCTATCATCCTTGTAGCCACTAATCCAGTAGATATATTAACATATGTTGCAGCAAAAAGTGTTGGATATGAAGAATCTAAAATAATTGGATCAGGTACTGTACTAGATAGCTCGAGATTCCGCTACCTTTTAAGTAAACACTTCAACGTTGATGCAAGAAATGTTCATGGCTATATTATAGGTGAACATGGCGATAGCGAAGTGGCTGTTTGGAGCCTAGCAAATATCGGTGGTATGAAACTCGATCAATATTGCCCTATATGTTCTAATGCATTTACTTCAGATGATAAGAATAAGATTTTTGAAAATGTTAGGGATGCGGGATATCACATTTTAGAACGTAAAGATGCCACTTATTATGGGGTTGCATTAACAATAAGGCGGATTACCGAAGCTATTTTAAGAAATGAAAACGCAATTTTAACAGTATCTAGTGTAATCAATGGGCAATATGGAATTGATGATATTGCATTAAGCTTGCCGACTATTGTGAATCGACAGGGTATACACAAGGTTTTAGAGCTACCCCTTGAAGAAAGTGAAGTAAGCTTACTACATGCTTCCGCTTACAAGCTGAAGCAGATACTAAAAGACTTGAAGTTTTAAGTTTATTATTTAAAAAAGTACTGGGAAATCAACCTAGTACTTTTTTTGTACTTTAAAACGATTAGGCTATGGCTTCTATGATCAAAGAAGATTTTTAATTTAATAAAATAGAATAGATTTTACCAGCTAACTCTAAAAAATTAAAGTAGATCATTAGTTTAACGCATAAAGTTGTTAATGATATTCTTGAGAAAAGTAGCATAAGATAAATTCCCAAAATCATATAGATAAGGTAAAATATTATTAGAATATAAATATATTGTAGTAAATATTTTTTGTAATATGCTGTGAGAAAATAAGGAAAGTAGAAAGGAGATAAATATGTATAGCTTATTAAAAAACAGACGTAGCATTAGAAGGTATAAAGAGGAAAAAATAAGTGAAGGGGCTGTGGAGATATTACTCAAATCAATACTTAGGTCTCCATCAGGTAAGAACATTAATCCTTGGGAGGTTATTTATATAGATAACAAGGAGACTATATCAAAGTTATCTGTTTCCAAGGCTAAAGGTGGTAAATTTTTAGCAGGAGCGCCTCAGTGTCTATTAATATTAGTAGATGAAACTAAAACGGATATATGGATTGAAGACGCAGCTATAGCTACAACTATAGCACATTTGACTGCTGAATCTCTTGGATTGGGATCATGCTGGATTCAAATTAGAAATAGGCTTACATCGGAGGGCGTAGATTCAGAAGAGTATGTAAGAGAGTTGATGGACCTACCTTCTAATATAAGAGTGGAAGCAATAATTGCCTTTGGATATCCTGATGAAGAGAAAAAACCACACTCAGAGGAGGGGTTACAGTTAGATAAAATCTTTAGAAATGAATATGGTAAGAATTATTTTTAAGGTTAAAATACATATGGTTATATGAGAGGATATAAGAAAGTTAAGCTATTACAAATTTAAAGGGACAGTGTGTAGCTGTCCCTCTAGTACTTTAATTGGGTTTTATTTTCGTAGATGATATAACTTGCCTGGAGTAGCCGTTGATGGATCTTTATTAAAACCTAATAATTGACTTACTGTAACAAACTTATATCCCTTAGCTATTAGATCGTCAAGTATAGGGCCTACTGATTCGGCAGTCCACTTATAGATATCATGCTGTAAAGTAATATCTCCATTTTTACTTTTAGACAATATGTGAGCAACTATTTTTTCCCTATCCTTACTTTTCCAATCTTCAGTATCAACTGACCATAGGATAATCGGCATATTAATTTCTTTTCTAACACGACTATCAACCGAACCATAGGGTGGGCGCATTATTGTAGGATAGAAACCTACTGTATTTTTTATAACTTCTTGAGTGTCATTGAGCTGTTTTCTTATTTCTTCTGGTGAAACACGTGTGAGCTGTTTATGATTCCAAGTGTGATTACCTATTTCACTTCCTTCAGCCACAATCCTTGAAAGCAATTCAGGATAATATTGAACTCTATTTCCTAGAACGAAAAATGTAGCAACTGCGTTGCGTTTTTTTAGCTCATCTAGAATAAGCGCTGTATAGGACGGATGAGGACCATCATCAAATGTAAGGGCAATCACTGGAGAACCGTTGGTATTGACGATTGGAGGTTGTACTGGCTCTTCTGGAGTTTCAACAAATTCATCATCTTCATTCTCGAAGGGTTGATAAAAGAACTCAGAGCTTAATATATTTTTTAATTCCTCATATTCTATTTCTACATATTGAGGTCCGGCTACCCAGGGTGCAACCTGAAATTCTGAAAAGTGAAAAATGATGGAGTTATTTGTTAGTACAAAATGCTTAAAATTCTCCACCGATGGAGAAGTACCATCTTTTATCCAGTCTTCATTAACATAGTCTCCTAGGCGACCGCTTTCAGTAAGCTGCTTAGATGAAATCTTAGAAAGAATATTAAGATAATCTGAATCCTTCTTAAAAACATCATTTAACATAAATTCGTATCCAGTATCGAGATTGTAAGTCTTTGTGTATATCTCATGGATGGAATGAGCACCACCTGTGAAGCTATGTACATCAAATTTAAAGCTTACAACTTCATCGCTTGAGCGGAAAACATTATAATCAATATTTAACTCATATACCCATGAGGAAAATCCCCCCTCAGGCGGAGTACCCTCGAAAAACTCACTTGCATCTTTTTTAAAGTTTGAAATATGGTCTTGATTAATTTTCGATACTTCTTCATTTATCTCGTGATTAGTTGTTATGGGATAGTGAACTCCTAGAACATAATAGTCGCCATATTCAATTATTGATTCAATATCGATACCTTCAAGCTTCCTACTTTTTGACTTAAGAAGGTATTCATGCTCTCCTTTCTCTGGTTTGGGTATTTGCTCTTTTCCTTGTTGAACTTCTAAAAACAAAAAGATAATAATAGAAATTATAGTTAGAAAAATTAATATGTAAGCCGATTTAATTTTTTTCATGTTGTTATTTTAGTTTAGTGAGGAAGTTAGTTCAAGGGGACAAATAGTGGTAATTATTGCTATACATCATATATTCATCCTTGCAAGAAATGTTAAGGTATGATATACTAGTAAAGTTAGTTAATTGATAATGATAAGCTGAATAGAAGTATATGTAATTTTTAACAATAATCCTATCGTTATTTCTAAAATTATTAGTACATACTTTCCATTCAATTTCTATGAAGTACAAGAATCAGATGCCTTTCTTGTTTAATGTTAGAAATCCCTAGAATATTCAATAATTTAACTAAAGTTGATTTAATCTATTTTGAAATTTCAATATAAGTTATTTGAGTACTTGATTATTTTACTAATATATAAAGTGGTAGCTTTTTTGTGGGCAAAATTATATTTACTCACAAAAAAAAGATGCTTGATTGAGCGTGTTCAGATTTTGAGAATATGCTTTGAATACTATTAAAATCTAAGAATTAGTATAGGTGCCAAAAATCAAACAGGAGCTTTGAACTAAACAATACACTAATAAAAAATAATATGAAAATAGCAATAAATAAAAGAAGGAAGTGAGATTATTACACAGAATGTTATATTAGGCGTGATTGGTCTATTTCTAATAACATCGTTTACTAATATTTTAGCAACGCTAAAAACGATACTAATATCAAAAAAAATCATGAATCCAGTTTATCTAGTTGTATTTGTAGATGCTATGATTTTTGCAACGGTTGTTACAAAGGTAACTAGTTCAACGGGTTTACATTTCACTGTTGCTTATGCACTGGGGAAGACGGTAGGAGTATTTATAGGTAGCAGAATTGAAGAACGATTAGCACTTGGTATTTTAGAAGTAGATGTATTTTTAAAAAATAAAAATAAAATGATTAAAATAGCGGAAAAACTTAGAGAAGAAGGTTATACGGTTAACAACTTTCTGGCCAGAGGTAACAATGGAGAGAGAAGGTACAAGATTGAAGTCGTAATTAAGAGAAATGAATTTAAGATACTTGAGGATATTATGGATGAATATGGTGTTAGTAACCCAACCTTAAAAATTAAAAATCTAAGTAAAGTTAACGGTAAAATAAGTATGACGAGAATTAAGGCAGTATAATGCATAATTTCATATACTAATTTAATGTTGAGCTATGTTATTTAGCTGAGGTGACTAAGAAGATATCTTTTAAAGATTAAATTAAAAGGTATCTTCTTTCTATATGCTCTTTTTAAACAATGATCAGGGAGCGTGTTTTTAAAATTCTATTTTTTTAACTATATCATCTTAAATTTTGAACAACGTCATAAATATTTTCTGACATTCGAATTAATAATTCCATGGTCATTTGCTTTTCTCCAGGTGAAAAGCCCTTAGACAAAATGTCGTTTATTTCTAGTGTTATACTAAACACCTCATCGTGGAACCTATGGCCTTTCTCTGTTATATATAACTTCTTTTGTCTCTTATCTTCCTTACCTTCTTTCTTTTCCACATAGCCTTCTTCAACTAATTTCTTTAATACCTTTGTAACTGTAATCTTATCTAACATTAAGGAATGACCTAACTCACTTTGAATAACTCCTTCATGATTATGAAGGTAGTGGAGAATTTGAAGATGACTTTTATTAATACTATATTCCTCTAATTTTTTATTAAAACAGTAATTCATATTTCTAGAAATGATTGTTATATACTTGCTAAACTGATCTTTTTTCACTCATCTCATCCTTTTTTCTTAAATTTCTTTCTTATATAGACAATTATAACCTTCAAGAAAAATATTGTAAAGTAGTTGCCGTTGGAAACAATGATAAAGTTTCAAAATGAAACTTATATTATTATACTGAAACTAATTATGCTGATAAGTTATTTGGAAAATGTGTTGTGTTGAAACAATACATGTTGGAAGTTGACTGGGGTTCGTTACGAAAAGTTAATGAGCTACTTTTGTGTTAAAACGATAAAAAATGATTGTGGTTTAGCAAAAAATATAAAAATAGTTTCAAAAATAAACTATATATGTTATGATAATAATATGCAATTGCAATTATAACTTTTGTAAAAGTTGACATTACCATGGGTACAGTTTGTAAGACAAGGAAAATTGAGGAGGAATGAAGATGAATAAAAGATTAAGTATAACGATCTTATCTTTGTCGCTTCTAACAGTTATGGTTGGAGCGACAGTGGCTCCTGTACTAGGAGTGATAAAGGAAGTGTTTAAAGGTGTTGACCCACTTTATATAAAGCTAATATTAACTTTACCTGCAATTATATTAATTCCATTTAGCATTATGTCGGGTAAGTTAGCTCAATTTTACAGTAAGAAAAAAATCATCATAATCGGTTTGTCGTTGTACATTATTGGTGGTATAGGTGGTGGATTTACCCAAAGCATTGTTCAATTACTTGCTTTTAGAGCTGTTTTAGGTATGGGAATCGGATTGATTTTGCCTCTATCCACTGGACTAATCGCAGATTATTATAATGGTAATCAACGTACGAAAATGATGGGATATTCAACGGCCGTAAACAATCTAGGAGGTATTATAGCAACACTTTTATCGGGAGTATTAGCGGCAATTAGTTGGAGATATGCCTTTGCAGTCTACTTGACAGCTGGAATAGTTTTTGTGCTAGTTGTATTTTTCTTGAAGGAGCTACCAATGGTTAAGAAAGAAAGATATGAGAAGAGAACAATCAACTCAGCGGTATGGAAGATAGCCTTTGGGACATTTATCGTATCAGTTATTTTCTACGCTGTACCAACAAATTTATCCTTGTTTCTAGCGGAGTTTAGCTTAGGTCAATCAGGAACTTCAAGTATATTTATATCTTTATTGACATTCAGTTCATTTATAGTAGGGATGCTCTTTTTTAAGATAACAAAGCTGCTTAAGAATTTAAAGGTTGTTATCTCTTTAATAATTATGCTTATTGGGTTTGTTATCCTATCTTTCACGGTTAATATTATCTTTATTGGATTTGCTATTGTTTGTGTAGGGATAGGATCAGGATTACTATTGCCAACATTTATGCTACAGGCGACAATGGTAGTACCTAAGAACGAAGCAACTTTTGCTCTTGCAATTGTAAGCAGTAGCATGTTTTTAGGACAATTTTCATCGCCGATTTTGAGTGCACTTGTTCAAAATCTATTGAATTCAACAAGTACAAGGGTTGCTTTTTATACTTCATCCTTATTATCTATTATCTCAATAGTGGTTATGGTTATAAGGAATAGCAAAAAGTCATCGGCTATAGAGAAGATACAAAGGAACAGTTCTGATGTGTGTTAAATAGGGAATATATAGAACTCGTCTATTTGTCATATACCAATGAGACGAGTTCTATCAAAATATTGAGAAGTCCAAAAAAAATGGGGATTAATACTTTGCGTTTGATTAGAGGAGAGCAATACTATACTGGATTGGTTCAAAGCGATAGAAGGTTAGTATAAGGTGAATTACAGATATGGTGCTCTATAAAAAATACCCATCATATCATTTTAGCATGCTATATTTCTCTAAATACTTAAGAAGTTTCTTTTCTGTTAAGACCTCATTAGTTACAAAATTTCCATCAATGAATAGAGTGTAGATTGTACAAGGTGTAGGTGAGCTTTGTGCATCTTCTACAGTTTCTAACTTGTTTATTTCATATGGAATATTCTTTTCCTTGAGAACATTTTCAGCAATGGGAACATATTTGTCTGTATGTGGACATCCATTAGAATAATAAATAACTACCCCTTTTTTATCTATCCTACCAGTCTTCACACAATCATTAAATTGTGGAAGTGTATCCACTTTCTCAAAAGGCAAATATAATAGCTCAAAAGATGGATTGGCAGTATCACATATTTCAAAGCCTTTGTGCTTCAAAAATTTAGGATCTGTCAAGAAGTGCATTTTCTTTTTAGACCCAAGAGTCACAAGTCCCTTTTTTCCTTTAAGTTTAGAATCTTTTATACACTCTTCTAAAAGCTGATTAGCATACCCCTGTCCTTTAAATTTTCCAGAAACCCATAGACAGTTGATATACATAAAATCAGGAGCAGTAATAGGTGCAAAGCATTTTTCGGCAGGTATATATTCTATAAAAACTTTACCTCTCTGGTTTAGTTTTTTAAATACAAGCCCATCTTTAAAACGTTCCTTTAACCACTGCTTTTTACTACCTACACAGTTTTCGCCTTTCTTTTCACTAATTGCACAGCAGATATGTTCGGTGTCTATATTATCTTTATTTAAAGTTACAATTTCATGATTCATAGATAAAACCTCCTCTTACGTTAGTATATCTTAATTATACTAGATGTAATACGACAACAGCATGTCGCATTAAATCAAGTTTTTTTTATTAAGTACTTTTTACTCAAAGAGGAGAGAGTTCTGATACTATAATAAATAGGAACCAAGGACAAGATGCCCAAAGTTCCGTGAAAACTTATAAATATATATCAAGAGAACTCTAAATCAGAGCTATTATAGATTATTATTCTGCAAATCCTACAGGCATTTTAGTCTGATGTCCGTTAACACTTAGCTTTCTTATGATATCCTTAAGATCAGGATACTGTTTTTCAAGTTCTTCTCCGATAGCTGCTTCAAAGCCAGTACCGGTAAAGCCAGGAGCCATGGTACAACCAAATAATGCATACACACCTCCTGGGGCTAAAGCACCTGCTTGCCAAACTCCTGCGGGAACGACGTATTGTATTTTCTGCCCACTCAGAACATCGCTACCTAATAATACTTTTTCATGGGTTCCGTCTGGATAAAGCAAATATAGATAGAAGGGATCTCCACCATAAAAGTGCCAAACTTCATCGGATTGAAGTTTATGGAAACAGGAAACACTTAGAGGTTCATTGCAATACATTCCTATCATTGCAGTACCACATGACTTTCCATCGCTATTAGATTCGGTACTTCTGTAGGTGCTATTATAAAAAGTTCCTTCAACAGGTAATCTATCGAAGTTAAAGTGCCTAATTAAGTCTTGAATATGAGTTGGAAAATACTCTATATCCTTTAACATTATAAATCCTCCTTTCGGGAGTTAGGGTGAACTATCTATATAGAACGCACTTATAAATTTAAAAGATTTATTACGATTCCTATATAGAAAATTCATTTTTGATAATTTTTCCTAAAACTTTTACTTTATTCATATCAACAGTCATAGCAGAATTATCATTTGCACACTTTGATAGTACAACTTTCTTGTTTACGTCTTTTTTCAATTGTCTAATCATTTTCTTGCCACTCATTTCAAATAAATATATACAGTAATTTTGTATGTCTTTAGTTATAGATATAGTTAACACATCATCTTTCTTGATTCTAAAGGCTTCCATATCGTCATTTGGAGATTTTACAAACATTATTTTATCTGGATGATGACCTTCAATTTTCTTATTTATTATAGGTAACTCCTTATAATCAGTAATCTTCTTAGAATTCAGCTCATATATTGGATACTTTTTAATAACTCCTGCTAAAGCATCTGCCCAGATTTGGTTTGGCTCAACGGGAATAGTTCCCTGAGGTCTAGGAGCAGGTTTAGCTTTTTTAGGTTTTTCTATAACTTTTTCTTCTTTAACAAATTCTTCTTTAGTTCCTAGGGACTTTAGAATCTTCTCGGCAACACTTTCATTTACAATCTTCTTACCTGATTCAACTTGTATTATATAGCCAACTGACAAACCACATTTTTTAGCCAGTGCTTTCTCTGTTAGTCCAGCCTTTATTCTAGCTTCCTTTATCTTCACTGCAAGTCTGTTCATTAGAATCACCTCTATTGTTTTAGATTATTTTAATCCGAATTATTCATGAAAAATTCGGGTTTAATTTCCAACCAAAGGGAATTAGATATATTAAGATTATACTAAATATACTTAGATAGATAAACCGCTAATGCATTTTATAAGAAGAAAATCACGATGACAAATTAAATACTATTGAGAATAAGGTAAGATAAGTAAATTAGTAAGGTGGATTGCATAGGTTTAATAAAAAATAGAATTAAAAAATCAACATGGTTTGATGCAGTGGTACTGGATTAATTGTCGCAAAATTAAGAATTGACAGGAAAAATAATTAGCAGTAGAATCTAGTTACAACTCTAATTATATAGATTGATATTTTTTAATGTCTAAGTCATGAATAAAGAGAGCAGTTAGATCAATTGATTAGGGATGTATTAAAACACATGGAACTATAACTTTAGGTTTTATTTTGAGTTTCTAATTAGGGTCTAACTAAAAAAAAGGAGGGGAAAATGGGAAAATGCCTTTGACGTTTTCTATAGCTGATTAAGAATAGGAATAATTTGAGAGAAAGCTAATAACAGATTTAACTGAACAGGGGGATAAGATATTATGAAATTAGTTGAGAATGTCCCATTGGACACAAAAATTATTGAAGAGTTAATCGCTGATAAGGATGATATGTTTCTTGTATGGCCCATAGCAAAATTTCCTTTTGATCATGAGCAATGGAGAGAAAAACTTACAAAAGATAAAAGGAATATATCTTTATTGCTATATAAAGATAATTTACTTATTGGCCAAGGTGCACTTATAAAAACAAAAAATGAAGATGAGTACGCATTAAGCTTTTTATACATAATACCAGAATTGCGTTCACAAGGTTATGGTGAAAAAATGATTGAGTTACTTGAAAAATATGCTAAAGATAACTTAAATGCAAAACAGCTTTGCTTAGTAGTTAGAACATATAACCCAAGAGGTTTGAAATGCTATTTAAAATGTGGATTTAAGGAAATTGGAAGAGAAGATACTTTGATTAAAATGAATAAGCGTATTTAGGTCTAATAGAATGCTCATTCTATAGGACATTCTAGAGTTTGGAATAAAAAGAGGCTGCCTCATATAAAGGTTGATATGCTCCCATTATGAGACAGCCCACTAAACTTTATTTCACAACTACATTAATAATCTTGTTAGGTACATATATTTCTTTAATAATTGATTTACCATCAATCTTATCTGCAATTGCTTCTTTAGCTTTATTTAAGACACTTTCTTTATCTTCATCTACACTAATCGTTATAGTTGCTCTAACCTTACCATTGATTTGGACAGGCATTTCAACTTCATTTTCCTTCATTTTTTCTAGATCGTACTCAGGCCATGAACGCTCAAATACACTTGTATCATGCCCAATCATCTCCCATAGCTCTTCTGAGATATGAGGGGCGAAAGGTGCTAAAAGAGTTACTAATGTTTCTAATGTTTCTTTATCCACTCCGCCTTGTTTTCTTGAAATATCAATAAGCTTATTATTATATTCCATGAAGGCACTTACTACAGTATTTAAGTGGAAGCTATTTAAACGATTAGTCACCTCGTAGATAAGCTTATGTCTAGCCTTTTCCATTTCCTTCGTTGGTGTAATATCTTTATCAATATTATCTGTAACAAGCTTCCATACTTTATTAATAAATCTATAAACACCATCTATACCTCTGTCATCCCATTCAGAGTCTAACTCTGGAGGACCTACAAATAACTCATATAGTCTTAAAGAGTCACATCCATACCTTTCAACAAGTTCGTCGGGTGAAACAACATTCCCCTTAGACTTACTCATCTTTGCACCATTTTTACAGATCATACCTTGATTAAATAGACGCTTAAATGGTTCTTCAAAATCTACAACTCCGATATCGTATAAAAACTTGGTGTAGAATCTAGCATAAAGTAAGTGTAATACGGCATGTTCTATACCACCAACATACATATCCACCGGTAGCCACTGACTTGCCATTTCCTTTGATACAAGCTCTTTATCGTTATTTACATCCACGTATCTTAAGAAATACCAAGAAGATCCTGCCCACTGAGGCATTGTATTAGTTTCTCTTTTAGCTGCTCCGCTACACTTAGGGCATGTTGTATTAACCCAATCTTCTATTGCAGCTAGCGGAGACTCTCCTGTTCCAGTTGGCTCGTAGGATTCTACGTCCGGTAAAGTGACTGGTAACTCATCTTCAGGAACTGGAACGGCACCACACTTGTCACAGTGAACAATAGGTATAGGCTCACCCCAATAGCGTTGTCTAGAGAAGACCCAATCTCTCAATTTGTAATTGGTTGTCTTTTTACCGATACCTTTTTCTTCAAGGTAATTAGCTATAGCTTCCTTTGCTTCAGTGGATTTCACTCCATCAAAGGTACCTGAGTTTACCATAACACCCTCATCGGTATAAGCATCTTCTAGCTGCGTAAGCTCGTCATCAGGATTCTTAATTACCTGAACAATAGGTAAATCAAATTTTGTAGCAAAGGCAAAGTCCCTTTCATCATGGGCAGGAACACACATAATAGCACCTGTACCATAGTCTGCTAATACATAATCTGATATCCAGATTGGAATCTTTGCACCATTTAATGGATTGATTGCATATCCACCTGTGAAGACTCCTGTTTTTTCCTTTTCTTGCATTCTATCCACCGATGATTTCATTGATGCCTGATGTACATACTCTTCAACTGCTTCTTGATATTCCTCTGATGTCAATTTTTTTACCATTTCATGTTCTGGAGCCAACACCATGAAGGTAGCACCAAATAATGTATCAGGTCTAGTAGTAAATACCTTTATACTTTCATCTAATCCTTCTATATTAAAGTCAATCTCAGCACCATATGATTTACCAATCCAGTCCGATTGCATTTTCTTAACTTTATCAGACCATTCTAATCCTTCTAAATCATTAAGTAATCTTTCAGCATAGGCTGTTATTTTTAACATCCATTGTCTAAGATTTTTCTTAGTCACATCAGCACCACAGCGGTCACAAGCACCGTTAACAACTTCTTCATTAGCTAGGCCTGTTTTACAGCTTGGGCACCAGTTAATTGGCATTTCTTTTTCGTATGCCAAGCCTTCTTTAAACATTTTTACAAAAATCCATTGAGTCCATTTATAGTAGTTAGGGTCTGTCGTATTTATCTCTTTTGACCAATCGTAGATAGCACTTATTTCGTGCAATTGTCTTTTGAAATTCTTAACATTTTCAGCTGTTGCTATTGATGGATGGACACCCTGTGAAATAGCATAGTTTTCAGCAGGTAAACCAAAAGCATCCCATCCCATTGGATGAAGTACATAATGACCTTGAAGGACCTTATAACGACTCCACACGTCACTAAGTACATAACCTCTCCAGTGACCAACATGAAGTCCACTTCCAGAAGGATAAGGAAACATATCTAGGCAGTAATACTTTGGTTTATTTTGTTCATCTTTGTTAATTGGGTTATTTTCCCAATTAGCTCTCCACTTCTTTTCAATCGTTTTATGATTGTAAGCTAAGCTCATTTTTATTCCTCCTTATAACAAGTCTTTACTTTTATATTGTGAGTTAAAAGAGTATTCCATTTTTCCAAATAAAAAATCTCTATACTAAATGTATAGAGACGAGAAATTCGCGGTACCACTCTAATTTATTATCATATCAGAAGTCTGATATAACAATACCCTCAAACTTATAACGGTAAGCTGCCGTCCTATCTTACATTATTTCATATAGGATACTCTGAGGCGAGTTCAACGCTTACGATACTGTTTCACACCACCCAACAGCTCTCTACAATCGATCAGCTATTTACTACTCCTCTTCACTGCATTTTTAATATTAAGCTAATGCAAAAATAATATCATAACACTTTTAGAAATTCAAGTGGCAGAAATTTTTTGTGCTTAAATTTTTATTGTCCTTTATATATTATTGAGCAAGTACTAAATTTTTTTTTACTTCTTCAATGTTGAAATCCTTAAACAGAGCTTTAGTAATTTCACTTTATTGGCTTAGTATAAATAGAGATGAAACATATGATAAATAATAGTAGGTTTTTATATTTCTTAATTTGACACATTTCTAGCATAATTACATTACAATCATTTTTTATAATTAACTTGTAAAGCAAATAAAATAATAAATATTAGGAGGAGTACAAAATGAATATGAAAAAATTAGTAGTATCAACATTAGCAGGAGTAATGATTATAGGAAGTATAGGGGTATATGCAAATTCAAACAGTGCAAAACAAGTAGGGAATACACAATCTGCCTATAAAGTAGAGAATGGTAAGGAATTTAAACTAACAGAAGAAGAAGAAAAAGAGCTAGAGAAAATGAAAATAATGAGTCAAGAGGAACTATTAGAGTACATTGAAGAGCATAATCCAAGAGTAATGCCACCTTTAAAAACTACAGCTGCAAGTGAATCAAAGAATTTTAAGTCATCTAATACAACAACAGGTTCAACTATGCCTGCAAGTGAATCAGAGAATCCCCAGGAATCTAAACTAACGAAAGAAGACAAAGAAGCGTTAGAAAAAATGAAAAAAATGAGTCAAGAGGAACTACTAGAGTATATTAAAAAGCATAATCCAAAACTAGTGCCAGTTATAGAAAGTGCACCTGTAAAAAAGTAAAATAGAATATGACAAAATAAAAGAGGACCCTTTATTTCGGTTCTCTTTTACTCTATAATAGATTGAAATATGGGAGGAGAGAATAGCATGAAGTATAGAATTAATTTAGTTGAAGATGAGGAAAGTTTAAATGAAATCTTATCCTATTATATAAAACAGGAAGGG
Organism: Wukongibacter baidiensis; assembly: GCF_050888315.1. NCBI lineage: Bacteria > Bacillati > Bacillota > Clostridia > Peptostreptococcales > Caminicellaceae > Wukongibacter > Wukongibacter baidiensis. The sequence goes on along the minus strand of NZ_CP138202.1, from coordinate 2,247,733 downwards.
TGGGAATTAACTTCCTTTACGACAGGGATAGAAGCTCAAAGAATGATTGATCAACCGCCTGATCTATGGGCTTTAGATATTATGCTCCCAGATATAGATGGTATTCAACTATTAATGGAAATTAAAGAAAAAACACCGAATGTTCCAGTTATATTTATGTCTGCAAGAAATAGTGACATGGACAGAATTATGGGCTTGGAACTAGGTAGTGATGATTATTTAGCTAAACCTTTTTTGCCTAGAGAATTAATCATACGTATTAAAAAGATAATGCAAAGAGTATATGGTAATAGGAGCAACTTAAATGACGATAAAGTAACAATGGACACCTATCAGATAGATAAACATAAAAGAATAATGACATTAGATGATAAGGAGATTGGTTTAACATCAAAAGAGTTTGATTTGCTTCTTTTATTTATTGAAGCAAAAGGTCAGGCCCTTTCTAGAGAACAGATTTTAGAAAACGTATGGGGTAGTGATTCCTTTTATACGGAAAGAGTAGTTGACAATTTAATCAAAAGATTGAGGAAGAAGATGCCAAATTTAAGAATTGAAACAATCTATGGATATGGCTACAGGAGGGTATAATGATTAGAGCAAAATCATTGTCTATTCAAATTTGGTTATGGTTTATTGGGTGTATTGGTATAAGTGGAGTAATAATAGCTTTAATTATTTATGGTTCTTTAGAAGTCTATTTAAAGGACCAGTTATTTAGTAATATAGAAAAAGAGCAACAGATGATAACATTACAAAGTGCAGAGAATAGAGATAATGAACAATTAATAGCACCAACTACCCAAGCTATATCTAGTGTCGAGGTTAAACATATTGTAAAAGATGATAACGATTTTCAAATAAAAGCCCAAATTACGTCACCAGCGAAGGAAGGTTCGTTGACTAATATAGGCGAAGAGCAGTTTAGTAGTGAAGGAAGGTATGAAGATGAAAACACTTACTATGTTATTACTAAACAAGCAATAGAAGATAAGGATGTATATATATATTCCTATGCAGTTCAAAATATGAGAAAGGAAGTTTTGAGTAGATTTTGGTATGTCTTCTTGGCCATTCTTATTGTTATATTAATTATGTTTGTACCAGCCCGTATAATAGCAAAAAGACTAACTAAGCCATTTATAAAGTTGGGAAGGGAAATGGAGAGTATTGCAAAACGTCAATGGAACGAACCGATCTCTTTAAAGGGGTCAGAAGAGTTTAGAGATTTAGCAGAATCATGTGAAAGTATGCGTCAACAGTTGGTTGCCTACGATAATAAACAACAAAATATGCTACAGAGTATTTCCCACGAATTAAAAACGCCCATAATGGTTATTAGAAGCTATATACAAGCAACAAAGGATGGGTTTTATCCTAAGGGAGGTCTAAATAGCACCCTAGATTCTATAGATCAAGAAGCAATTCGGCTCCAAAAAAAGGTATTTGATTTAGTTTACATTACTAACTTAGACTATTTAACTACCCACCATAAAGAAGTAAAACAAGTGGATATAAACTTGAAAGAGATCATAGAAAGAGTATATGATAGATTAAAGTACAGACGAACAGATGTGGATTGGGACTTAGAGCTTGAGGAAACTCTAATCAAAGGAGATAAGGAGCAATGGAAGGTAGTCTTTGAAAATATATTACAGAATGGACTTAGATATAGCAAAGATGAGATCAGGATTTCATTAAAGAAAGAAGATGACCAAGCAGTTATTAGAATATATAATAATGGCTCTACTATTGAAGATAAGAAAAAAGACAAACTATTTAACGCCTTTCAGAAAGGAAATGATGGTGAAAGTGGTTTGGGACTCAATATTGTCAAACGAACTATAGATTTGTATGGTGGAGAAGTTTGGTTTGAAAATGAAGATGAGGGTGTTTCGTTTTATATTTCTATTCCACTAAATAAAAATATAAAAGAGTAAATGAAATAAAGAATATGGATATATATATATATATTAAACTCACAGTATTTACCTATATGGGAAATGGGGGGATATCAGTTAATAAAACTATGACTTTTATTAGCTGATATCCCCCTCCTTTTTTTGTTATTTTTCATATTTCATAATTTGACACATTTCTAACACAATTATATTACAATCTTTTTATACAATTAACTAGATTAAAATTATGATGAAGGGGAGAAGTTAAATGAAAAGAAAAGTATACTCATTAATATTGCTTATAAATATTTTGACTCTTTGCTTTATAGGATATATCAATGAAGTTGAAGCATTAGATGTAAATCAATTTACTCCTGAACCACAAAAGACCGACAGAATAATAGCAAAATACATAGATGAAAAAACTGGAGAAGAAGTATGTGAAAGTATTCAATTAGACACAGAAATGGCTATAGTAGATTTAGAAGCACTGGAAGCATCCTTATTAAGCCCAGGCTATGAATATATTCAACCAGATTATAAAAGGCAGGCATATGGAGGAACTCCCATATCTTGGGGTACTAAGAGAATTGGTGCTGATAAACTATCTAAGAAACTAGAAAGTGCCGATGGATTTGTCACAGTAGCTGTAGTAGATACAGGGATTGATTACAATCATGAATTTCTTAGTAGTAGATATGTAGGGGGGTATGATTTTGTAGATAATGATAACGACCCTATGGATGAAAATGAACACGGCACACATGTTGCAGGAATTATAACTGATGCTACTCCCGATAGTGTTGGAATAATGGCTATTAGGGTTCTAGATGCTACTGGAACTGGCTATGACTCCAATATTGCTAAAGGCATTAGATATGCAGTAGATAATGGAGCAAACGTTATTAATATGAGCCTAGGAGGGGTAGGTTTTTCACCCTATATGGATGAGGCAATAGATTATGCCTTAAGTAAGGATGTAATGGTTGTAGTGGCAGCAGGTAATGATTCAAATGATGTTCGATATTATTATCCTGCACAAAAGGAAGAAGTAATTGTAGTAGCAGCAACAACTAGAAGAGACGAAAGAGCCTATTTTTCAAACTATGGTTCAACTGTTGATATTTCAGCACCGGGAGACGATATTTATAGTAGTACACCTGGTAATAATTACTCAAATTTAAGCGGAATATCAATGGCTACTCCCTATGTATCAGCAGTAGTTGCAATGATTAAACTAGATGAATTAAATAGAGAATCTGATGAAATAGAAGAGTTACTGTTATCCAATATCGAGGATCTTGGAACAAGTGGATGGGATGAATTATTTGGTCAAGGATTGGTAAATGTAGGTGATTTCAATGATGGTACAGAAAGCTTTGAAGTGATAAGTCCCTCTAATAACACCGCCCAGACAGATAGTATTACTGTTAAATATGATTCTAACAATCATAAAGGTGATGATTTAAAGATTTATTTAGACAATGATTTAATGTTAAATGAGAAAATAGATAAGGATGGAGTTGGAGAGAAAATAATAGATATCTCTAATATTTCGCAAGGAGATTATACGCTTACTATTGAACTTGAAAGTTACAAGAATAACATCCCTATAACAATTATTGATGATAGTGAATATGTTCTATGGGAAGACGGCTGTACTGTCTCAGCAAAGAAAGAGTGGACAATTAAGCTCAACGCTGAGTTAGATGAATCAACATTATTAGATAATATCTTTATATTAAATACCAATACAAATAAATTTGCATCTATACAGCCTGAGCTTTCAGACAATAGAAAAGATATAATAGTTAAACATGAAAAATCATTTGAAAGTCACACAGCCTATAGTCTTTATATAAATAAGGGAATAAAATCTAATGATGGTAAAGAGCTGAAAAAAGGAATAAAGATGATATTTGAAATCGAATAAATTATGGAGGCTCCTAGTTGTGTAAAAGATTCGAAGTCTAGATTTTACAATTTCAGGGAATACCATCTTTTACCCAGAAAGTCTTGATGTATAACGTAAAAAGAGGTATAATGAACTATAATTTTATAGAGACGGGGAGCTTGTGTAATCAGGCTGAGAGTACATCTATTATGATGTAGACCCTTTAACTTGACATGGGTAATGCCAGCGTAAGGAAATGATTTTAAAACGTGTTTTGAACGTGCTACCTTTCTGTAGCACGTTTTTTTGTTGGATATCCTTAACTTGATTAGCGTTCTGTTCCTTGATTTTATAAAATTAAAAATTACATAGAGAAAGGTAGATTTAATCATGAATAGTGCAATTATAATTGCGATCTTACTGACTGTAGCGATATTATTTGTAAGTGTGCGTCAGTTAATAGGTATTAAACTAAATGTGAAATTACTTGCCCGTGTAGGTCTTGTTTCTGCAATGACCATGGTGCTTTACACCATCAAACTCGTACCGTTTCCACAGGGAGGTGGCTGTAGCTTACTTTCAATTTTACCCATTATGCTGTTATCGGTGTTATATGGCAAAAAAGAGGCTTTATTATCAGCCATTGTTGTTGCTTTATTGAAGATTGTTGTACAACCACCGTATTTTGTCATGCAATTGCCTCTTGACTATTTTGGTGCCATGATGGCAGTAGCATATACACCTATGTTTGGAACGGAGAATAAAGCAAAGCTTGCTTTAGGTGCCAGTCTTGCAGTGATGCTATCAACATTTTTCAGTATTCTTTCGGGGACGATTTTCTTTGGACAATTTGCACCAGAGGGAATGAATCCATGGCTATATGCGACGATTTATAACGTAACTGGTTATGGTGTAGAGGCATCCTTAAGTGTACTAGTTCTTATGCTATTATCAACTAACAATTTTTCACGATTACGTGTTAAGAAAGCAGGTGCTTAGATGACATTTTCAGAGCGATTGGTAAGAGATCCACGTGTACAGGCCTATTATGAAAGCTATTTAGACCATCCTTTTGTAAAGGGTATTGGAGAAGGTACACTGTCACGTGATAGGTTTAAAAAGTATTTAATTCAAGACTCTCTTTACTTAAAGGACTATGGAAAAGTCTATGCAAGTGCATTTCTATTGGTGGATCGTATTGAAGACTTACAGTTCTTACATAGTTGTATTGGAGTAGTGGTTTCAGATGAGACCAATATGCATACCCAGTATTTGATGGATTATGGTTTAGATGTTTACAAAGTAGATAATGATCCTGTTTTGCCAGAGAATAGAGCTTATCTCGACTATATGCTGGGATTTGTACCATCAGGTAATGTTAAAGAAATTTTTATGTCAGCATTGCCTTGTACTCTTACCTATGAATATATTGGAAAAGAACTTAAAAAGAGATATAAAGATAGATTGGAAGATAACTATTATAAAGCGTGGATAGAAGCCTATGCAGGAAAAGACTTTGAAGTATTTAGCGTGGAATCCTGCCGATTATTGGATAGACTTTGTGAGGGGATTTCAGCGGAGGAAGAAGAGCATCTCATTCAAATATTTTTAAAGGCTTGTGAGCATGAAATGGCTTTTTGGGAAATGAGCTATAAAATCGATTAAGGAGGAGCATTATGTTAGAAGGAATGATGACAAAGATTAGAGAAAAAACTCCACTAGTCCATAATATTACAAACTATGTGACGGTAAATGATTGTGCTAATATTATTTTAGCAACAGGAGGTGCACCTTTGATGGCAGACGATGCAAAGGAAGTAGAGGAGATTGTAGCCATTAGTAGTGCTCTTTATCTAAACATAGGGACGCTTAATACGAGAACGATAGCTTCCATGTTTTTAGCAGGAAAGAAGGCTAATGATCTTGAAAAACCGGTGATTCTAGATCCTGTTGGAGTTGGTGCCTCTGCACTACGTAATGACACAGCACGAGAGCTACTAGAGACTATAAAATTTGCAGTTATTAAAGGCAATAGCTCAGAAATCCGTGCTCTCTATAACAATGCAAAAACTACAGGAGGGGTAGATGTTCAGGAAGAGGATATCATCACTGATGATACCTTGGATTCAGCCATTGACTTTGCAAAGAAGGCAGCTTTAAAATTTAATAGTGTTGTTGCAATGACTGGGACTATTGATATTATTACTGACGGTAAAAGAGTGGCATTGTGTCGTAACGGGCACTCATTAATGTCACAAATTACAGGAACAGGCTGTATGCTTGGAAGCATGATTGCAACTTATTGCGGTGGGCAACCAGATAAAGCCTTTGAAGATGCAGTACATGCTATTGTTCACATGGGGGTTGCCGGTGAAAATGCTGCTGAGAAAGTGTTGGAAAGAGAAGAAGGAACAGGTCATTTTCGCCTGTATCTATTAGATTCAGTTGGATTGATGACAGAAGAAGAGCTGAAGGAAGGTGCACGTGTTGAATACATTGAAGGATAAACTGCGATTATATTTGGTAACTGATCGTTCTTGGTCCGATAAGATAGGTCTTTGTGAGCAGGTTGAAACCAGCCTTAAAAAGGGTGTTACCTTTTTACAACTACGTGAAAAGCATTTAGAGAAGGATGCATTTTTGGCGTTGGCCGAGGAGATGAAAGCCATAGCAGGTCGTTATAAAGTACCATTTGTAATAAATGATGACGTTGATATTGCCATTGCTTGTGATGCCGATGGTGTACACATTGGACAGGATGATGAAGGTGTTGCTGAGACACGTAGACGTCTTGGTACCGAGAAAATACTTGGAGTCTCTGTTGGTACCGTAGAAGAAGCTCTTAAAGCCACCCAAGAAGGTGCAGATTACTTAGGGGTTGGAGCTATGTTTCCAACGACTACAAAGGGTGACGCTACAGCCGTTGCCATCGAAACTCTTCGTGAAATTTGCAACGCTGTTGATGTACCTGTTGTGGCTATTGGAGGTATTAGTACCGATAATATAGGATTCCTTCAAGACAGCGGTGTTTCTGGTGTTGCAGTTGTGTCCGCTATTTTATCGAAACCGGATTGTGGACATGCAGCGGAGGATCTACGTAAGAAGTGCGACGTATTATTTGGTAAAGTGGAGGAAGAGCTATGAAGACAGTTTTAACGATTGCAGGATCAGACTGTAGTGGTGGTGCAGGTATTCAAGCAGATTTAAAGACATTTATGGCCCATGGTTGTTATGGCATGAGTGTTATAACGGCATTAACGGCTCAAAACACAACAGGTGTTTATGGGATAGAAGGTTGTACAACAGACTTTATAAAGGCACAAATAGATTGCGTATTCACAGATATACCTCCTGATAGTGTTAAGATTGGTATGGTGGCTTCAGCAGAAATTATCGAAACTATTGTCAGTGGGCTGGAAAAGTATAAACCAAAACATGTGGTAATTGATCCAGTGATGGTGGCGACTTCTGGAAGCTTATTGCTGGAGAAGACGGCAGTGACAGCTCTTTGTACAAAGCTGTTGCCACTGGCAACGGTCATAACACCTAACTTATATGAAGCAGCACTGTTAAGCGATATGGACATTGAAACGGCAGAGGATATGATGGTTGCAGCTGAAAAAATAAGTCAGATGGTGAATGGGTATGTTTTAATCAAAGGTGGCCATTTAGAAGGACATGCCAACGATTTGCTCTATGTAGATGGTCAATACCATTGGATTGAAGGTCATCGTGTAGAAAATCCCAATACCCATGGAACGGGCTGTACTCTTTCTTCTGCTATTGCAAGTAACCTTGCTTTAGGATACAGCGTAGAAGAGAGTGTTAGATGCAGTAAGGCATTTATTACAGGTGCTATTGAAGATCAGATGGACTTAGGAAAAGGGCGTGGGCCATTGAACCATTGCTATCAGATGGAGAAATCAAAGGTTTAAGAGGATGACCCTTTTAACAACTCAATTATCAAACATTAAAATTAGAGCAATATAATACAATGGGGCGGTTCAAAAGTATCTCGAAAATAGATACATTAGAACCGCCCCATTGTATTGTCGCTCTTTTGTTTTGCTCAATATTTTTACAGAAAAATGATTTTAAGTAAATTTCAAGTTTTTATGTTTATTCAATTTTCTTAGTATAGTAGGCAAAAGAGCAAATAAACCGAGAGCTATTAAAGCCAATAGTATATTTAAGGACAAAATATCCTTTACTGATTGTATATTCCCTAAGTTAGTCCCTGCAAGTGAATAAACGAAGGAAGCTGGAAGAATACCTATGGTAGTTGTCCAAATAAAAGTCTTTAATGAAACCTTTGTAATTCCTGAAATTAAGTTAATTAGAAAAAATGGAAATATAGGCATTAGATGGACAGTCAAAAGATAATTTGATCCATTTTCTTCTATCTCCTCATTAAACTTTATAATCTTATCGCTATATTTATTCTGAATCCACGATCCAATCAGATATCTTGAAAACAAAAAGCATAGAGTTGCACCTATTGTAGCAGATATATTAGCATATATCATTGCAGGCAAAGTTCCAAACAGAAAACCCCCTGAAATTGTCAAGACCGTTGCACCAGGAATTGCAAAGGTGACTACAACTATGTAAAGCAAACTATAAAGTACCATGGCGAATATATAGTTATTGTTAACATATTCCTTCCATAAATCTTTATTAAGTTGAAGATTTTCAAAGCTTAACCAAGTACTAATGTTGGTATATCGATAGAGAATAAATCCTATGGAAAGTATTACTATCAGGCTAAATAATTTTTTACGATTTTTTATTATCATCATCATCTACCACTACTCCTCAATGATTTAATAGGATATTTTTCACAAACATCTGAGATTGTTGACAAACCCGAATTTCTTCGTTGTTGCCTCAAGCAAGAACCCTTACGTATGTTTATATACGCTGCGGGCTCTTGCTTTCATCACGCCTCGAACTTCAGATTTCCAGGCAGTCTATCATTTTGTAGACTTCGTCTACAATCGGGGATATTTTTTAAAAATATCTTTTTAAATTTTATGGTTTAAATTATACAATTAAATTATGAAGATATTATGAAAATGGTAATATAATTAGAAAAAAAGAAAGAGTAGTAGATTGCTAAAAGATACAATTGGACTATTAGGATATTTCAAAGGTTATAATAGTTAAATGATTACTTTATCATACCACATATTGTTTGTACTTGACTTTATACTTTGTTTTCAAAAAGTATGCTGTCGAGTACTCAAATAGATAAAATTAATTCTATTTTCTCTATTGCTGTGCAGTTAACTACACATGGTAAACTGTCTTGAGAGGTGAGAATATGAGAGATTATAATGGTGGTTTTTCAAAGGAAATAGGACTTTTTAAAAAAGCTGAAAAGTCAAAGGTTAATAGGAATTTTATTTGGTTTTGCATACTTGCGTACTTACTTGTAATTGCAAGTGCAATTATTCCAACGATTGCGGGAGAGTTTTTTCTTCAAGCTGAATTAATAGGCCCGTTGGTGGATCATGTCATTTTCGGTTTGACATTAAGCTTTGGAGCGTTAACCTTAGTTATTGCATTAATAGTTACTAAAAGAGAAAAAAGAAGTTTTAGAGATATTGGATTTCAAAAATATGGAGCCTTGAAAAGTTACTTAAGAGGATTTGGAGTAGGGCTTCTTTTGATGGGAGTTAGCACGCTGATAATATTTGTATTAGGCGGGTTTAAAATAGTACCTAATACCGAGGGCGTAGGGATTAAGTTTTTACCTACAATTTTGTTTACACTTATAGGATGGATAATTCAAGGTGGAACAGAAGAGGTTCTATGTAGAGGTTGGATGTTGCCATTGATGGGAAGGAAGTATAATGTCCCCTTTGCAGTAATTGTAACATCTTTATTCTTTATGCTTCTTCATAGTAGCAATAATGCAATGAGTCTTGTGCCCATACTTAGTCTGATTGCATTCGGAATCTTTGCGGCTTTATATGTGGTTAAAGAAAAAAGCCTATGGGGAGTATGCGGACTTCACACTTCATGGAACTGGATGCAAGGAAATATTTTGGGAGTTGAAGTGAGTGGTTCAATTTCACCCGGTGGCTCATTGATAAAACTCCAAGCAGCTGGCAATCCGTATATTTCAGGAGGAAGCTTTGGTGTTGAAGGAAGTATAATATGCACTGTGGTATTTATGTTAGCATCGGTATACCTTTTTATGAAAATTAAGAATACTGAAGCATAGAAAAAGGAGATACATTTTATGATTAAAAAAATATTGATTGGGATTTTTATCTTCATCATTTTATTAGGAATTGGAGGATATTTATTCTTGAAAAGTATACAAGGTGATGGTATGCAAATTGCTATGCAATATGAAAATGAGGTTATTTCAAAGTATAAAAGGGAATTAAATTTCTCGGATTTTAATGAAGGGTTAAAAAATATTTCAAAAGAGAAGATTGAAAAAATAGAATCTGTAGTCATAAATGAAAATATAGAGTATATACAAGAAGAGATATTAAAAGGCACATTTTCCTGTGAGGAGCTTGTACTATTTTATGTGAATAGGATAAAAATATATGATGGAAATTACAATTCAGTTATCCAACTTAATCCTAAAGCATTGGAACGAGCTAAAGAAATAGACGGAAAAATTCAAAATGGTGACGAGCTTGGCGAACTCTTTGGAACGATAATCCTGATTAAAGATAATATTGCAGAAGTAAATACTAATACTAGTGCAGGTGCCTATGTACTTAAGGATGTTAAAACGAAGAGAGACTCATTTTTAGTGAAAAAACTAAAGGAGTCAGATGGAATAATTCTCGGCAAAGTAAATTTAAGTGAGTGGTCTAATTTTATGTCTATGCCATCGAGTAATGGTTTCTCTGTTTTAGGAGGGCAAACTAAGAATGCATATGGTAAGTATGATGTAGGGGGATCAAGTTCGGGATCAGCAGTTTCTGCAAGTTTAGGATTTGCATCGATAACCCTTGGATCAGAGACCTCAGGTTCACTGATCTATCCAGCAGGACAAAACTCAGTGGTTGCAATAAAACCAACCTTGGGGCTTCTAAGTAGGGATTTAATTGTTCCTATTTCTGAGGCACAGGATACTGCTGGTGTTATTGGAAGAAGCGTAGAAGATGTATATAAGGTATTTAAGAGCTCAATAGCCTATGATGAGAATGATCCTCTAGGAAAGCATGTTAAGGAATTTAATATAGAGGATATGCAAAAGGGCTTAGACAAGAACTTCTTAGCTGGTAAGAGAATAGGAATACTCAAGGAAGATTCCGAGAGAGCAAGTGAATTGAAGAAGGAACTACAAGAGGCTGGAGCAGAAGTTGTTGAAGTTAGTATGGATACCATGGGAGACGGTATTGATATGATGTCAGTACTACTCTATGGAATGAAAGAGGATGTGAAAGCACTCTTAAGCCACAAGGATGTTATCAGTGAGTATAAATCACTAAAGGATATAGTAGATTTCAACAAAACTGATTCAAAAGATCGTAAGCCCTATGGTGATGAACTGCACCAACAGGCACTAGAGACAGACTTGAGTAAAGAAGAGTACGAAAAAATTGTAGCTGAAAATAGAAAAGTTGCAGGTTCGATTATTGATAATGTTATGAGAGAGAAGAATATAGAGGTAATAGCATCCTTCAGTAATGAACTTTCAGGGATATACGCACCGGCTATGTATCCTGCGGTAACAGTGCCAGCGGGATATAAAGAGGATGGAGAGCCGTATGGAGTAACTTTTGTTGCCTCTTTGAATGAGGATTATAAACTTTTAAATATTGCGTTTTCTTATGAGCAAACAACGCTCCATAGAAAAAATCCTAAGATTAAGTAAAAGTGTGGGGAAGCATAGACGATAGATAGGATAATAAAGAAAATAACAATTATGGGGGAAGTAGTTTTAAGATAAGCTTGTGATTGACTGCGATTACAAGCTTATCTAATTTTAATCTTAGAAAAATATTGGTTGTGTAACTAGCTATATATGTTAAAGTATATTGAGGGGAATATTCCGTTATTATTAGGAAAGTCTTTGATGCAAATTTAGAATAGAAGTTTTGGTTTTTTGGAGGTATATTAATGAAAGTGTTTTGGCGTGAATATAAAGAAATTATACAGGTTTTGAGGATGAATCTTAGCAGATTTATAAAATATCAGATTGCTACAAAGTTATTATTAGGGATAATTCTAGTTCCGTTTTTTAACTGGTGTTTCAACAGTCTTATGAGAAGCAAAGGATATTCTTATATTACCAATGGACTTGTAAAGAAATTCTTAATTTCCCCTCAGGGGTTACTATTGGTGATTTTGGGAATAGCCTTTGCTTTGGTGGTTGTACTCATCGACCTTGGAGGACTAATTGTCCTAAGTTATCAAGCTCTTAATAAAAAGGAAGAGAGCAGTTTTTATCAAATTGCAAAATATAGCATTCAAAAGATAAAGTATCTAGCAGGTTTAGATGGACTTTTTATTGTTTTTTATCTAATGTTAATTGCACCGATGATTGATAGTAACTTGAAAACCAGTATATTAAAGCAATTGAAGATACCCGGATTTATTATGGATGTTATCTTGTCTAAAACGTCCTATACAGTTTACTTATCTCTTGCGATCATTATTTTCGTGGTATTATCTATTAGGTGGATGTTTTCCATACACGTTATTATGCTCAGTGATAATAAGGAAAAACATGCTTTTAGAAAGAGTGGTAAACTAGTTGAAAGAAATATTAAATATATTTTCAAGCGTTCATTAGGTATAAACCTTATTAATTTAATCATATTAGTGATATTGATCTTGTTATCTTTATTAGTTTCTATTGCTTTACTGTCATTCACAAAGGGAGAATATGTTGAGGTTGTCGTTACTGTTTTATTTAGTATAGGGCTACTGATTTTATTTGCAGCATCTTTTATAATTACCCCGTTTCAAATATTACTTTTAACGAAGCTTTACATTAACATTCAAGATGAACCAATACCAGATATTAAATTAGAGGGTAATAAAAAAAGGAATTTTATTGATAAAATAATTGTGAATAAAACATTTTTGATAATAATTTGTGTTATGAGTATTGTAGTTACGTCTTTCTTTGTTTATGTTTTTTATGAGGTCCTTGAAAATACAAAATATAACGTAGACATCACAGCCCATAGAGGAAGCTCAAAGGATGCTCCTGAGAATACTCTAGCGGCTATTGATGCGGCTATTAGTAATGGTGCTAGTTATGCTGAGATAGATGTACAAGAAACAAAGGATGGTAAGATCATCCTCCTTCATGATAAAAGCTTTTTGAGAACAACCGGTGTTAATAAATCGGTTTGGGAAGTGACTCTAGAGGAAGTTAAAGATATGGATGCTGGATCCATATTCGATGAGAGTTTTAAAGGCGAGAGAATCCCCACTCTTGAAGAAGTTATTGAACACTCTAATGGGAGAATTAAGCTTAATATAGAAATAAAGACAAATGGTCATGAAAGTAATCTAGTTGGTGAGGTTGTAAGAATTATTAAGGAAAAAGAGTTGATTGACGCCTGTGTTGTCACTTCTCTTAACTATGAGGCTTTAGAAATGGTTGAAAAATTAGAGCCGAGAATCAAAACGGGTTATATTATGTTTATAGCCATTGGCGATTTAGAGAAACTGAATGTGGATTTTTATAGTGTAGAAGAGTCTAATGTGAACGATAAATTCGTTGAAAAGGCACATTCCATTGGTCGCGAAGTTCATGTCTGGACAATCAACACACGTGAAAGCATGGAAAATGTTTTGAAGTTAGGTGTAGACAATATTATTACCGATAATGATAAGATGTTAAGTGATTTAATAAGGGATAAGAATCAATAATATCGTGAATCTATATATTTTTACAGGGTGGTGCTTATGAAAGGGATAGAGTATTATAGAGAAGAGTCATTTGATATGATTGAAGTTAAAACCTGTTGTGATGACTTACATGCATACAAAAGCCATCTTCACCATGAGTTGTCCATTGGATATATAAAAAAAGGTTCAACTATACTAAATGTTAATGGAAAAGACTATTATATGGAAGCTGGTGAGGCTGTGATTATATATCCATATATAAGCCATATATGCCAGCCTGTAGATATCAATAATTGGGAGTTTACAATGATTTATATAGATAATGAGTTTTGCAAAGGAATTTTTGATAATTCAGCAGTGAAGAATTCGATTGGAATAAAAAGATTAGGCGATGATGAATTCAATAAAATTAAGGACCTTTCGAACTTTCTAAAGACTAATATTAGTCGATTCGACAAGGAAGTGGAATTAACAAATACACTCAATGAATTATTCAGTAAATGTGATATAGACATACAATTTCAAAGCAGTAAAAAAATAAGCCTAATAAAACATTATATTGAAGAGAACTTTCTTAATACTCTTAAGCTAAAGGATATGGAAGAAGAATTTGAGATTAATAAATTTTCCCTAATCAGAAATTTCAAAAGTAAGTTTAATACGACACCAAATGCTTATCAATTGCAGCTCAAAGTTGACTATGGAAAAAAACTACTTAAAAACAGTAACAATATAGTTGATATTGCTCTAAAGGCAGGTTTTTACGATCAAGCCCATTTCACAAAGGAGTTTAAAAAGTCCTATGGTGTAACGCCACTTCAGTATTATAAAGATATTCACTAGTTAAGTATCAATATTGTACAATAAAAGCCATAATAATACCTTTATAATTTTGTTAGAAAAGCAAAATAGGAGGTATTAGAATGAAATGTGTAATGATAATTGACAAGGATTTGCCTATAGGACTTATAGCAAATACTGCGGCTGCCTTAGGCATTAGCCTTGCTAGCGAAACAAAAGGTTTAAAGGGAAAGCAATTAAAAGACAAGGATGGTAGATCACACGAGGGGATCACAAATATTCCTATACCAATATTGACCCTATCTAAGGAAGAATTAAAAAATAAATACGATGAAATACTAGAAAAGAAGGATCAAGATTTTAAAATAATAGGATTTAATGATGTGGCGCAAAAATCTCTGAGTTATGATGACTATGAAATGAAGCTCGCATCAAGTGACAAGAACCAGATAAATTATCTAGGGTTATGTATTTACGGACCAAAGAAAAAGGTTAATAAGTTGACTGGTAGTCTAAAAATGTTAAGATAAACATACTTCTAAATCTCATAGTGTCAATATACTATGAGGTTTTTTATATTTATAGCTTTTTCTAGTTTTTATTTTTGTTATTTCTGTTAAAGCTTATTATAAAAGAGTGTAATAGCAATTAATTTTGTAAAATCCAGTAAACTGCAATTGAATTTGATAAAGAAATGGAAAAAAAATTTTGAAACCTTTTGAACGGAAAATGTGTCTAATAGTTGTAGGAATGAAATTAAATGGTTGTACAAAGCATACCTTATAGAGGAGGTTATTATGGGTTTTTATTCATTTATTGATTATGCACTAAATTTCGGATTGCCAGGTTTGATTATTGGAATTGTAGCTTTTTGGTTTTTAACTAAGAAAGTAGATGCCGAAAAGCGTGCTAAATATTTAAAGATAAGTTCATATATTTTTATCACGCCATTTATATTGGATATGATCATCTTTGGACCTACATCATTACTTTCGGTAGCTATTTACGGGTTAATTGGGTTAGCTGGATTAATACTAGCTGGACTATCGATAAAAGAGAAACAATGGTTATCGTCTGTATTATTTTTAGCACCTATGGTTTCTACTCTTGCATTGATGATAATCTTAGGTCCTTAATTTGAGTAGGTTAATAGAAACTAGAGAAGGTATAACTATTAAAATTAGTTTTCAAGATAGCTAAATGAAATGTAGGCTGAGTTCTTAGTCGTATGATATGTACTTAGAACTTTAATTATAATAACTGCTATAGATAAGCATGATAAAATAAAGGTACCAGAAGATTTAAATAAAGTTATAAACTTTTTAGAATAGGTGGGGTTAGGATGTCATATATTAATGCACTGGAGAAGGCGTTAGATTATATAGAAAAGCATTTAAATGATGACATTGACTTATCTATTGTTGCTAGAGTGGCGCTGTTTCGACTGCAATCTTGACGGAATAGCAACTCCATCCCAGGTTTTATCACAAAACTACAGTGTGGACGGAACATCTTTGTTCCTTGTTTGAGAGGTGAAATATTTGTTTCTTAATAAATCGTATAATGATAAAAAGGGGTTTATATATTACTGGTACGGAGCATCAATGCTCTTATTGAAATCCCTAAGATCAGAAATGCATAGGCACTATCCTGTTGAAATATACATTGGATTGGATGAGGAATTTGAAATCAACTTTGGTGATGGATGGAATGAATGTAGAGCCGTGGTAATTGATTCTAATCAGTCACATCAGATAGTTGGAGGTAGGGGATGTATTGCTTTATTTCTTTTGGACCCCAATCTTTATAATCTTAATAAAATTCAAAATGGAATTTTTAATGATAGAGAATATTTTAAACCTGACACTAAGCTTATTTTCTCATCGGTAGAGAAAATAAACAGATTCAGGACTCGTCTCTGTACATGTAGTGATGCTAAAGATCTTACAGATGAACTTGTATATTCGCTTTTTAATATTAATTCTGGCAATAAGAAAATTGACTCTAGAATAAAGAGATTATTGAGTATACTTAATGATATTCCTGAAAAGAAAATATCTTCTCGGGAGCTAGCTCGGTTAGCAGGTCTATCCGAGAGCCGCCTTGCACATCTCTTTAAAAAAGAAACGGGAACTCCAATACGTAGGTACCTTCTATGGTTAAGACTCAGAGAAGCAATAAAAATAATATTAAAGGGTGAATCATTTACAACTGCTGCCCATGAAAGTGGTTTTTCTGATTCGGCTCATTTAAGCCGAACTTACAAAGAAATGTTCGGAATTTGTCCATCGGATCTACTGAAGTCATATCAATCTATTGAACTTATATCTTCATTTGAATAATTTATCATAGCCCCATAAAAACATGAAAATAGCAGGTTTATTCAAGTAATATTATTCTTGTTAGTATATATTATTTATTAAAAATACTCAGGCTGTTGACAAACCCGAATTTCTTCGTTGTTGCTTCAAGCAAGAACCCTTACGTATGTCCGTATACGCTTCGGTCTCTTGATTTCAGCACGCCTCGAACTTCAGATTTTTCAACAGCCTGCCATCTTGTTGACTTTGTCAACAATCTGAGTATTTATTAAAAATACTGTTTATGGGAGGCTTTAAATATGATGAATTATGAAGAATTACTTTTAAAAAGACGTTCTATTCGAAATTTTATTGACAAGGCAGTATCAAATGAAATTATAATGAAAGTAATTAAGGAGAGCATATATGCACCGAGTTCAGGTAATGAGCAACCGTGGAAGTTCATAATTGTAAATGATAAACTATTGATGAAAAGAATATCTGACGAAGCTAAAAGAAACATTCTTAAAAGGATAGAATTAAATCCTAATGACTATGCTAAAAAATATGAGAAGATGTTGAGGGATGAGAACTACAATATTTTTTATAATGCTCCGTCCATGGTATTTATTATTGGAGAAAAAAATTTAAAAAACATGAAGATTAACTGCTCTCTTGCTGCCAGCTACTTTATGATGTCGGCAGCTTCTCGTAATCTTGGAACATGCTGGATTAATTTTGCAACTGATATTAAATCATCAGAAATGCTAAGCGAATTGGGAATTACCGATGACTTTGAAATCGTAGCTCCTATTATTGTAGGATATCCCGCTAAAATACCAGATATGCCAATAAGGAAAGAACCAGAGATTTTGAAGGTAATCTAATAAATGCAATAGATAAGGACGGTTTGAAGTAGCCTAACGATAAGGATTACTAAAACCGTCCAATGTATTATAAAAGCTCTTTTGCTATAAGTTCAAGAACAAGGGTTTCTCTTTCAATGGAGAGTCCCATAGAATCTTCCTTTGCTGCAATAACTTCTTTATTATGTTTTATGGCATCATGAATATTAACCCAAACCGGTTCAGATCCATTATTAATTTCATATTCTTCGGGACTTGCTTCTCCAAGTTGTTTTTCAGCACTACATACAAAGAAATGGGAGAGCATATGAACTATATCGTATCCCTCATAATAAGTAGGTCTAAACTCCTCATAAACACCAAAGTCATTTAATACCTCTATGTTTTGGGCTCCAGTTTCTTCATGAAGTTCTCGAATTAGACCTTCTCTTATATTTTCACCATCATCAACGCCACCACCAGGGAAACTGTAGTCGTTATATCTTTTTGTATATATCATTAGGATGTCCTCATTATCTAATATAATCCCTCGAGCAGCTGTTCTTTCAAAAATTATAGGATCCACTGCTGTCTTAAAACTTTCGTGGATATATTTATTAATCAACCTCATGTATTAATCTCCAATCTAGATACTCTATTTTTTTTACCTACAACATTATACCAGATATATATAGTTACAGGTAAATCTTAATTTATACATATCAAAATATACGATGTTTCTGGGGAGTTTTGACGTGAATAAATTAAAGTTTTGACTGGAATCTCTATAGTAACGGAGTAACAAGAGGTGATTTAAAATTAATTGTTGCAACGAGTAGGTAAAACATAAATATCTGAAGGTTTTAGATTATACATTATTTTTTCTAAGTGACAAAAAAACACCTGCAATAGCCGACCCAACTACATTGAAAATTAAATCCAAATTAATATCCTTTACACCATGTTGAGTCTTAGTTTTCATAAAAACATCTAAAATAAATTCTATATTTTCAAGAAATACACCAACAGTAACGCCTATAGATGTTACCATTATAAAAGTATATATCTTAGACTCATGTGAAATTCCTATAGTCAATTCTAGTATTGAGGAAAAGAACAATGCAAATGAGAAAGTACCAAACAAATGCAACATCTTGTCAAACCATATTATTGTTTTATACATATTAAAATACTGTCCAAATATGTTATGCAATAGGACTGTTATAATAACTAATACCCTTATATATCTTTTCACCTTAAATTTATTTCTTGATTCTAAATAATTTAGAAGTAAATAGCCAAAGTATATGACAATTGAATTATAGATAAAGTTATATTCTCTTCTAACTAAAAATCCCATTGCAGCTAAAAACAAAGTTATTGTTAAGAAAACTGCTTCAGGACTTAATCCATTGTTTTTCTTCATAAAGGTAACCTTCTCTATTTATATCTTTAAAATTGAACAAAGGTGAGAGAAATTACTTCTATCCAATATTTTTTACAGTTATGATTTATCAATACAAGGTAATTTAAGGTTAATGATTTTCAATTTAAGTATTCCTTAATACGGTAATAAAACCATCGAGTATCTGGTGACTGATTTTGAAACCTTTACCTTGATAGAATTTTAATGCATTATCGTTACCGTTCGATACAAAGATAAATAAGTCGCTTATCGACTCAAATGAGTTTAACCAATCCATAGACTTTTCAAACAAAGCAGAGCCGATTCCGATATTACGATATCCTTCTTTTATATAGAACTGAGAAAGACATCCTACTTCATCATTTTTTACAGAATCAAGGTCGAAAAAGGTAGCAAAATCGTTAGAATATGACTTCTTTGATGAAACATTGCTATAGACATATCCAACAACTTCATCCCCATCTTTAGCCACAACTATATAGTTAGCATTAGCACTTTTAACAGATGGAATCATTCTAGTTTCAAAGCACATGCCATCAAACAACTCAGTACGTATATAGGATAAAGATTTTTGATAAGTCATTAATTCATTACATAAATCCTTAATGCAAATAATATTATCATCGGAAATAACCTCATAATGTATACTCATATTAATCTCCCTTTCTAAAAAAAGTTGAAAAACATATTTGATTGATCAATCAGGTTTGATATGATTATATCAGTTACAATTATAATAACAAGTATGCAGTATTTTCTGTTTAAGGAAGAAAAAACTGAGTATTGGAGTGATTTCATGAGTGAGAAGGAATTATATAAAAGCGGTCTAGACAATTGCCCGTTAACCTTTGCTTTGAATCTAATTGGCGGAAAGTGGAGACTACCTATAATTTGGGCATTAAGTAAAAATGGGACTATGAGATATAACGAATTAAAAAGAAGTATTGATGGAATTACCAATATGATGCTAACACAATCACTAAAGGAATTAGAAATGAATGGTATTGTGAATCGGAAGCAATTCATGGAGGTACCACCCAGGGTTGAGTATTCACTGACTGATAATGGAGAAAATCTCATTCCAGCCCTGAAGTCACTAGCTAGTTGGGGCAATAAAATGAAAGATAGTGATAATTTGAAATAAACAAAATAGGAGGATTCTAGTGTATTGCAAATAAAAGATATATTAGAGTTGGCCTATTGTATCCAAGATATAGGAGCTTTATATATGGAAAACTCAATAGACGAAGTAATAGAGCCAGCATCAATAGCATAACGCTGTGGATGCTGACTCTTATATTGTAACTTAATTATTGGCTTCAATTATTTCTTTTAGATCAACATGTATATTTTTAAATCTTGCGGTTCCTCTCTCTCTTTTGATTTTAATAGCTTTTGTAGGACAGAGATTTACACAGGCTAGACATTCATCACAATTATGATTAAACTCTGGTTTCGTGTTAACACTTATATTATTAACTGGACAGACCTTCTCGCATATTTTACATGAAGTACAACTGTCTTCTACTAGAAATTTTTTATCATTTTTTCCGGTTTTTTTACTGTAAATGAATTGTGCTGTAGTGGTGAGTGTTTTTTCCAGTACATTTTTTTTGAGGATAAATTTTTTTGACATGTTAATATCCTTTATGAGTGATTCTAAATGCTCATCAATGTTTTTACTTTCTTCTTTTTCAAGTTGTTTTGCTATATCAAAAAAGGGAAGGTAGTTATCTATCATTAAAAGTTCGCTACCATAGGATATTTCAATGCCCTCTTTTTCAGCCGTTTTCTGAAAGTGGCTAATTCCGGCTGCGCCTGAACTTCCATAGGTCATAATAGCGAAAATGTAATCACTATTAAGTTCGACTTTTTTTAGAAATTCCTTTACAATCCTAGGTGTTCCTGCAAAGTAACATGGAAAAACTATTCCTATTTTCTCATCTTCAAAGCTTAGATTCTTTTCTTTTAGCACCTTTGGAATAGAGTAAAGCTCTCCACCAAGCTTTTTTGCTACATATAAACTATTACCTGTTGACGTAAAATAAAATATTTTCAAATTATCCCATCCCTTCGATTGAAATTAGTTATTGTTTAAAACATGCCCAAGTAGTTCTATACCGTTGTTGATTTGATCATGGTTTAGTCCACCAAAGCCTAATAAAACCACAGGATACTCTAGAACATCATGGTTTACCCAGTATTTTGAAGCCGGATATATCTTCACACCAGCCATTTTTGAACTTTGAATAATAGTATCTTCGTCCATGCCATTAATGATTTCTAAAAGTATATGAAGGCCAGCATTTCCTCCAATTAGCTTAATATTTTTATGTAGATGCTTTTTTATGGCATTCATTAATACAGTATGCTTCTTGCTGTAAATTATGCGCATCCTTCGTACATGTCGATCCCAATATTCATTAGTCATAAATAATTGAAGGATATATTGATCTATTCTTGATGTTGTTTGTTCATACTTGTAGATGTCATCTTTATATGTTTTTAAAAATGACTTAGGCAAAACCATATAACTCATACGTAAAGAAGGTGCAAGGAATTTCGAAAATGAGCCAAGGTAAATAACAGATTCAGAATCATCAAGTCCCTGTAAAGAAGGGATGGGCCTACCGCTATATCTAAATTCACTATCATAATCATCTTCAATGATGAAGCTTCCGGTGTTTTTAGCCCATTTTAGAAGATTTTGTCTCCTAATAATAGGCATTACTATTCCAGATGGAAACTGATGAGAAGGGGTAATATATACAAGCTTTGAGGAACTCTTTTTTAATGATTCTAAGCAGATTCCATCTTTATCAAGGGGAATTGATGTTATTCTAAAGTCGTTTTTTTGAAAGATGAGCTTAGCACGTAACCATCCAGGATTTTCAATTGCCATAGATTTATTATTGGGATCTGTTAATTCACATATTAATTGTAGGGAATGCTGAGTACCAGAGGTGATTATTATTTGATCAGCTGTACATAATACACCCCTTGATGTTCTGAGGTACTTTGCTATTTCTTCTCTTAATTTTAGCTCTCCCTGTGGATCTCCATATTGAAGGAGTTCTCCATTAGAGGATTGTAAGGTTTGAGAAGTCAATTTTCTCCATAAATTAAAATTAAAGCTGTCAATGTCGATAGCTCCATACTTAAAGTCATATGCAATATCGGTGTGAGTTGGAAGGTTACAAATATTTGCTTTACTATAATTCGATGGAGGGAGCAAGCTTTCTTCAATCTCTAAAACATACATACCGCTTCTTTGTCTACTTTCTATATAACCTTCAAGCAACAGTTGTTGGTAAGCATTATCAACAGTGATTTTACTAACACCTAGATGGTCTGCTAGATATCGAATAGATGGTAGCTTAGTGCCTTTTTCTATTCTATTGGTTTTTATTTCTTCTCGAATATATGTATAAAGCTGTATGTATAATGGTTTTTCAGAATTTTTATCTAGTTTAAGAACTATATCATTCATAACTAATCTCCAAACTGTACCTATTGATTAATTGATATTTGTATCTATAAGTATATACAGCTTTATGATACATTATTATTAAACTAAGTTCAAGGGGATGGTAAGTTAAGTCGTTAACCATGGTTTGAAGGTAGATCCTAAAATGAAATGGAGAATAAATATGAGGGGGCAGAAAGGATATGAATGGTAAGTATGTTGTAATTATTCAGTGTGACATTGCACATAGGAGATGTAGTGGTTTTGCCTGTACAAATGTTTTTTATAACAAGGAAGGGATGTTTGAAAATTATGATAATGAAACAAAATACATTTCTTTTACCTGTGGTGGATGCTGTGGAAAAAGTGTAGCAGCAAAATTGGAACACTTTGCTAAAAAGTCTAGGAAAGCCGACAATCTAAATAAGGATGATGTTGTCATTCATTTATCTTCCTGTATGGTAACTGACAATCATCATTATGATAGATGTCCTCATGTTGACTATATTAAGAGTATTATTCTTAAGAAGGGATATAAAACTGTAGTTGAGGGGTCCTATTTAAGTAAAAGGGCAACACAAAAAAGAGAAGAAGGTATATATAATTCTTATTAATATAGTATTGTACATTTGGAAGGTATTACGTTAATAGGAGCAACCTTGACAAAGGCTGGACTCTATCATAGATAGACATCACTGTAAAAATGAGGTAAGATAAAGAAAAAAATTCTGTGGTGATGACATGTTTGAGGATATTAAGAATAGGGAAAGAAGAGTGGATAGTTTACAAACATTAACTGACAAAATAGCTGAAGAATATGGTAATATGGTTTCGGCTATATGTAGGAGGATGATTCAAGACCAAAATTTAGCTGAAGATGTAGCTCAAGAAGCGTGGATTCAGATAATTAAAAGTATAGATTCCTTTAAAGGGAAATCTAAGCTATCTACATGGATATATACAATATGCTATAGAGTGATAAAGAAGCACTGTGAAAAGGAAAGAATTTATACAACAGAATTTTTATCATATCATTTCAGATATGGAAGATTGGAAGTTCCTGAAAATATAGATTATGATCATTCTATATGGGTCAAAGAGATGTGTGATAAATGCCTTACAGGAATTTTACACTGCTTGGACAATGAAAGTAGATTGATATATTTGCTTAGAGATGTAGCACAGTTAGAATATGAAGATATAGCAATTATAATTAATAAAAAGGAAGCAACAATAAGAAAGCTAATATCTAGGGCGAGAAAAAAATTAAAGAATTTTCTAGAAGATGAATGTATTCTGTTCAATCCCTATGGAAAATGTAATTGTAGAATGAAAGAATTAGTAAAGAATATAGAGCTTGAGGATGAATATGCTAAGATAAGAAGAATGGCAGTAAAGGTTAATTTCTTCCTAGCATCAGAAGAAGTACTACCGGGTAAAAATTTTTGGGAAAAATATATTTAATCCAAAATTTTCATGAATAATTTGGATTTAGTTCATATAAAAGCTGTCACAAAACCATAAAAAACTCCACTAATATTATTGAAAGAAAAAATAAATATTATTGGAGGTTTTTTTATGAACTCAGAAATGAGATTAAAAATTTTAGAAAATGTTTATGTCTCTGTGTTGGTAGATTCAATTTATCATTTTAGTAGGCAGGGAGTATTAGACAAAGTGACAGAGGATAAGAGAAGGATGCAGATACTCATGGGGAAAAAACAGGTAGAGCAATTTAGAATGACTAAAGCAGAGGATGTATTTATTGTACTGAGTGAGGTCTTTAACTGTGCATCATGGGAAATAGAACAGACTGATAAAGGTTTTGAGGCAAAAGCAAAGACCTGTAGACTATGTGCTTATGCTAAAAAACTAGAAAGTGAGAGTCCGTGTAATATCTACTGTTTAAATCCAATGGAAGGAATGATCCAGGGAATCAATCCAAAGCTAAAATTTGAAGTTAGTGAAACTTTATGGAGTGGAAAAAAGTGTAGAGTTAATGTGAGTAGGAAATAAATCTAAAATAAATAGAAAAATGAAATAATGAAATCTACAGATATTGTATTAGGTACCTTTTAGGAGGATGATATAAGTTTGAAAGGTAATTGATTTAAAAATTTCCTAGGGGATATTAAAAAAAATTCTAATTTTTCACATTCCTATCACAATTCATTTGTACTATATGAGTAAGAAAAGATTTTCAAAGCATATAGATATCAGATAGATGGAGGATGAAAAATAATGAACTGTGTAGGCGATACTCTAGAGAAACTAGTACAAGATCTAAAATATATATTTAATATAACTGCTAAGAATGCAGCAAGGGTGATGAAGGATGCACAATACACAGCGGAAGATGTAGAAAGGGCCATAAGGAAAGTTTATAATGCCCCTGACGGAGTTGTAGCTGATGCGTTAGATTATGCTGGATATAGTGCTAAGGAAATAGAGAATTCACTAATAAAGGATCAAGGTACTCGAACTTACTAAATTAATTAATGTATATAAGAAAATTACAAATACATTAATTGATATACATTATTTTTATGCCGTTTCTATCATTGAACTAGTTTTGGAAATCACAAAAATTTATTCTGAATAGGCTTATGAATTAAGGAGGGAAGAAACTTGTATACCAACGAAAAAGAAATACCAATGAAAGCTGCAGTTGGAATAATATCAACTATATTATTAATAGGGATAGTAATAGGTGTAATAGTTCTAAATTCTATAACTAAAGATATGAGTAAAGAAGAAGGCTTAATAAAAGAATTTAGTATAGAAGTGAAAAATTCAGAAAGAAATATTCATAACTTTGAACTTTAGATTTTAGATTAGAAAAAGGTGTCACTATATGATTTTATTGACACCTTAAAAAACTATGGATTCACTTTAATTTTTATAGAACAAAATTAATTTTCAATATTTTATCTATAAGATTATGTAGGTTCTAAACTTAATATATACTTATTTCTCCATTAAGGAAGATTTCAACTTTTTATCAAACTTTTCTAATGCATATCTAAAAGACACTCTTGGCATATTAGTTTTATTCATTATTAAGTATTGATAAACATTATCAGGTTCGATCTGGGATAAAACCTTTAACATCCAACCATAACCTTTTAATACAAGATGGTGGTCATCATTCATTAAAGCATCTGAAATTAAAAAAGGATCAATGTTTTGATACTTATTATGTTTAATAGGATAGATTAAGATAACGGCAGATGCACGCCTTACAAAAAAATCAGGATGATCAGTCCATTTAAGGACATGGGTGAATAAATCATTATTCTGGCTTAATAATTCGCCAAAAGCATGAGTACAAAAGTCATCACAATCTCCCCAACCAGTAACATACTTTTTCAACCAACTTTCAAATATGGAAAAAGTCTCATGATTATATTGTTTTCTAACCCTGTAAGCCCAATCGTATGCAATGACACCTAATGCCCATTCTCGTTGAGCAAGTAAATCTTCACAAATTGTAAGTACATTATCGATACTTTTATCTTCTAGAGTTCTATATAACGTTGAAGAAATTGACCTAACTTTTCCAGTCTTTAGACCATTTTCTTTTGATGAATTTTCAAGACGATTCATTGCTTCAGATACAATGTCAATCATTTAAATCCCCGCTTTCTATTTTAAAGATAAAGGCTTTCGGCTTGTAATCACTTTATGGAGGAGATATCTCTTGTATCATCTAGAGTTTTCCATACAAGAAACTATCATAATATTGATTTTCAATATAGTGATAATCCCTTAGACGTCCTTCTAATTCAAATCCATTTTTCTCAAGAACACGACATGATCCAATATTAGGGGCAGCTACCTGGGCGTGTAGTTTGTGAAGACCTAGTATATTAAAGGCAAAGTCACAAACGAGTTTAGTTGTTTCTGTAGAAAAGCCCTTTCCCCAAACATTTTGATGAAAAACATATCCAATTTCAGCGTGCTTTGCTGTGTGATTAAAATTAAATATCATGGCGGTACCAACTACTTTATTTGTAGATTTATCAATTACGTTTGCATATATATGGCTACCTACCGAGTCTCTCTTTATCATTTCCTCCACATAGGCTGTTGTTTCTTCTAGGTTATGGGTCAAAGGCCATCCAATAAAACGAGATACTTCAGAATCAGAAGCAAAGCTATGAATCGCTTCACTGTCTTCAATTGTCATTTGCTTAAACCTAACCTTTTTCCCCTCTAAAGAATAAAACAATTTATTGCTCACTTAAATACCTCCTATCTTTAGTAAGAATTTGCTCATGGGTATTACTGTTGGTATTATTATACTAAATAAACAACTACAATGCGATGGTTTCTATCAACTATTGGTCCTTGCTAATAATATATTTTCTAGTATTCTTTACGGAAGAGGGTGAATCGACAAAATAAGACAAAGGAATTTTATGGATATCAATAGAATTATAAGTTATAGAAATAGTAACAAATTGTTTATATTTTGATTTCTTAAATAACTCGAAGGCATGGGGTATTTAAGAAATATAGAAAATGGGGGTAATTGCATGAAATGTACTAAAAAGCAGATCTTGATAATGGTTTTACTTACAGCATGTGTACTTTTTCTAACAAATTGTGATGCGTCAAATGGATCTCAAAAAGGGGAAGAAGTGGTTAAGAATAATGAGACTACTAAAACAGAAGAAGTAGTTAATGATGATGGGACGATTGATACAAAAGAAGTAGCTGAGGACAATGAGGCTTCTATGCCTAAAAGTCTTAGCGAAGAAGAAGAAAAACTCAAGGAAATATTGATTGATATAAGAACGAAGAAGTATGCTATAGATGAGAGTACCGATGTAGACTATATCATAGAAGAAATGATAAAGTATATTGGAACTACTGATAGCACATTAAGAGATGACTTAATATATTTAACATTTGACAATTGGTTGTTTAAACTAGAGTCAAACCAGGTTAAAAATGTACTGGCGTCATTGTTAGCCGAAGACAAATTAAAATATAAGGTTGGGGAAGAGGGAACCGATAGTGTATTTACTAGAAGTTTTTCTGTCTTAGTTATAGATTCAATTTTACGCTACAATGTCAATGGAAAGTATTTGACAGACGATGACATAATTAATGTACATAATGAGATAATGGACTATATGAGTAAAGAAAAGGACCATAGAGGGCGTGTTGGTAAAAAGGGATGGGCCCATGCAGTTGCCCATTCAGGAGATGCCCTTCGTACCTTGGCCAAATATGAAGTGATTGGTAAAGAAGAGTTGAAAGAAATGTTAGAAGCTATAAAAAGTAAAGCAGTGATTGATAGTTATGAATACACTGATGGAGAAGAAGGAAGACTGATAGATGCTATAAAGAGTATTTTGTCAAGACAGCTTATAGATGATGAAAGCTTAAAGGAATGGGTTGGAAGTATAATTGATTATGAAAAGACAGCAAATGGAAATACTATTATTCAGTCTAACGTTAAGGACTTTTTAAAGAGTTTGTATTATGCAACTAAGTATATGGAAGAGGGCAAGGTAGTAGGGCCTATGATTGAAGAGTTTTTGCAAGAAAATAAATAGAGGTTAGCTAAAAAGATGTTGATATCTGCAAAATCATAGAGATATTTTTTGATAGTGCAATTAAGGGTAGTTTTCTTTGAGAAAGCTATCCTATTTTTGAGTTTGTTTTTAGGAGAAAAATCTAGTCAAAATGAAGTTGATAGATTGTCAAGAAATAGTTTTTGTATTTTTTGATACAATTTTATATGGGAATTAATGTTGACAAAAATTTCTCAATGAGATAAAATACCAATTGAGAATTATTTTCAATTTATTGGTTTAATAATTCAATACGAATAAAAAGGGGAAATGATTAAAATGCTTAACAAAAAACTTATTTTAGTAACATTAATAGGTTTACTCGTATTTGGGGTGCTTGCGGGTTGTACTAAAAGTCAAGATGTATCACAGGAGCCATCAGAGTTAACCTTTGAGGAATGGGCAAGCCAGGAGCCTGTATGGCCAGAATGGGCTGAGCCTATCGAAGTAGAAATAAATGAAGAAACTATGTATGGACCAACCTCTGTAAGAAAAACCTTTGATTTAGAAACGGCTAGAGAGAATATAGCTAAAATGCGTTATTTAGTAGAAAATAGTGAAGATACAGATGAATATCCATATCATAATATCTGGAAGAGTAACCTTGGTAGTGGTTTATTAAAATTAGGGGAAAATCATCTTGCATATCATTATTTAAACGAGATAGTAAATCTTTCTCCAGAAGCAAACTATGGAACAGAGAAAGTAGATGAAAAAAAGGTACCGAAGCCTATAGGAGATAAAGCTAGAAAAATCGCACATGGTAGGATGTTAAAGGCAATTGCAAAAGCTGGATATGCTGATGAAGTAATGTCTAGATATGGAGAATTTGACTATCAAGCAAATGGAGAAGTATTCTCTTGGCAGCTGACTTCTGCAGCTTGGGCAATGGGCATTATAGGTGAAGAGGAAGAAGCTTATAAACTTTTTGAGTATAGTGTTACTCCAGAAAACTTTGGAGATCTGTATCCTTGGCAAGCTAGTTCGAATGTACTTGATGCCGCTTCATATGCATATGCAAAAGGTGACTATGATAAGGTTCTTGATTTTACTGAGAGATTAATTTCAGAAGGAATTGACTCAACTAGTAAGGCATACTTTCTTGACAATGACATTAAAGAAGGTCGTAAAGCAAAGTACTTTAATCGTCATTGGAAATCAAGCTATAAGTTAGCTGAAGGTTTTAGAAAATTAGCAACAAGAGCAAAGAATGGTGAAGTTCCAAGCTTTACAGATTTAAAGGATGGAGTGTATACTAGTAGTAATACAGGCTATATGTTAACACCTATTGAAGTAACTGTAACAGTAAAAGATGGAAAGGTTACGGATATAAAGGCTACTCAAGAAGATCCTAAAGATGATAGACCAGGAACGGGCCTTGAGTCATTGCCGCCAAGAATTGTTGAGGCACAATCCTTAGAGATAGATAGTATTTCATCAGCAACAATCTCTAGTGAATCTATTAAAATGGGTGTAGCACAGGCTCTATTAAAGGCTAAGAAGTAATATATATAATCCGGGATAATTATTGCATAAAATAAAAAAATTATTACTAAATTTACATAGGCTAAGAGGGTGCAGAGAATATTATATTTAAAACACCCTCTTTTGCAATGAGGTGAATATGAAAAAAATCGGTCTTATTAGAAAAATAATTCAAGCTATTGCTTTTTTACCGATAACCGTAATAGCACTTAATAACCTAACCTATTTTTCTGTATCTATACTTATACTTACAGCAATAGGGGGAGCTTTTTATTGTGGGTATCTATGTCCTTTTGGTTTTTTACAGGAGATAGCGTCTATTATAGGTGATAAACTCAAGATTAAAAAGAAAACTGTATCACCTAAATTGGATTCTGTCTTAAAGCTAATTAGATATATATTGTATATATTAGTTGCTGTGCTAAGCATAGGAGTTGTTTTGAGTCTGTTAAGATATGATGCTAGAAGTAATCTGTATTTAGTTTTGATTGGTAAACAGATTAGCTATGGAATGATTATTAGTATTATAGTATTTTGCTTTCTGTCACTTTTCTATAAAAAACTTTTCTGTAAGTACTTTTGTATAAAAGGTGCTCAGTATGGATTGCTTAGTATCTTTAGGATTTTGAGCATAAAAAGAGATGTCAATAAGTGTGTGAACTGTAAGCTCTGCGATAGAGCTTGTGAGATGGATATAGCCGTTTCGACCTGTGATTCTGTCAATTCTATGAACTGTATAAACTGTTTTGAGTGTATAAAAAAATGTCCTAAAAAGGGTGCTTTGACCTTTAGTGTAGTGCAGCAAAATGTTTTAAAGAAAAAAGTCGCTTTTGCTATATTAATAGGAGTCATCTGGGCTGGTGTATCTTATTCAAGTTATTTTTTCCAAACGTCAATAGTAGATAAAAATGTGAATGACTCCTCAGCAAATACAGTTGTAGAGAAAAAAACTAAA
Organism: Wukongibacter baidiensis; assembly: GCF_050888315.1. Lineage (NCBI taxonomy): Bacteria > Bacillati > Bacillota > Clostridia > Peptostreptococcales > Caminicellaceae > Wukongibacter > Wukongibacter baidiensis. The sequence goes on along the minus strand of NZ_CP138202.1, from coordinate 2,217,235 downwards.
GAGCCAGAAATTGATAATGCTACTTATTATACTGGAGAGGCAGAAGGATATAACGGTTTAATTAAAGTTAAAGTAGGTATAGAAGGTGGGGTTATCACCAAGGTATCTATAGTAGACCACGATGAAGATTGGGATTGGTTTACAGCAGCGAAAGGTCCCATAATAGATGCAATAATAGAGAAACAATCTGCTGATGTTGATATTGTAAGTGGTGCTACTTTTACATCAACGGGTATAATAGAAGCAGTAAAAAAAGCACTTGTTGAAGCAGGAATTGATAAATAAAAATGGGATGTTTCGATCGAAACTAGACAATAAAAGGACACTGAACAATGAGAAAATATCTCTAGTTTAGTGTCCTTTTACTTTAGTGAAACCTCCTAGCTGTAAATAGCATTATAGGAATTAAATATACAGATTCTTAGATAATTCCCTAAGCCTATCTTCGTCTAATATGTATATTGTTTTATTGTCACATTTTATAATCGATCTTGATTCAAGTTCATTAAAGGTTCTATTTAGATGCCTATAGGTTGTTCCTAAGAATTGAGCAATTTCATTAAAGGGTGAATTCAAAATTATATAGTTCTTATCTGTTATATGTTCAACTAAATAGCTAGATAATCTATTTATAACTGGATAAACAAGGTTGTATGAACTATTATACATAGTTGCATAGAGTTTATCACTTAAGGAATTTATCATATGGCGCAAGAACTTTGGATTATCTAAATAGGTTTTTCTAAGTATATCTGAGGGTATTGCAATTAAAAAGCTGTCTTCTATTGCTTCAACATTACAGCGTATAGGAATATTATTTAAAAGCTCTGAATTTCCTAATGTATTGAATTCTTTATAAAACTTTAAAAGAATCGATTTACCGTTCTCAAAAAGATAGGAAATTTTAATTTTTCCTTCTACAAACAGATAGTAGTATTCAAGATCAAATTCTGCTTTTAAAACGTATTCGTCTTTCTTATAAAAATGAAGTTGTGCATATTTTAAAATATCTTTATCAAATATATTTTCTATATTATACTTAACAATATAATGGTTCAAAAGCTTATCATTCAAAATTTTTTTCATTAATTCACCTCGTTAACAGGACATATGTCATATGTATATTCATATAAATATGATAATTTATTTGTAAAGAGCTGTAAAGGTTTTAACGTCCCAAATTTAGTAAAACCGTTACTATGTTACAGGTAGAAAAAGTAACTAAAGTAATGACACTTTGAAGATTAATAAATTTTAAGGTGTTATGACTATATATGAGGAGGGATATTATGAAGTACGATATTATAATATTTGATGCAGATGAGACTTTATTCGATTTTAAGAAGTCTGAAAAAGATGCATTCAAAAATACTATGCTTGAATTTGATATAGAATATGATGAAAACCATCATCTGAAAATCTATAAGGAAATAAATACGGCTATATGGAAAGAGCTGGAGGATGGGCTTATTACTCAGAAGAAACTAAAGATTGAAAGATTTAAGAGATTGTCAGATAGATTAGAGGCAAGATTTGATGAAGGAGAATTTGCTAAATCATATATGAATCATCTATCCCAAGCATCCTTTTTATATGATGATAGTATAGAGCTTGTAGAGAGTTTACATAAGAATTATAGACTTACTATAATTACTAATGGTCTTAAGATTGTTCAGGATAATAGAATAAGAAAATCTACGATAGCAAAATACTTTGAGGATATAGTAGTATCCGAAGAAGTTCAGGTATCAAAGCCAGATCCTAAAATATTTGAGATCGCTCTAGATAATATAAAGCATGCTGATAGGAGCAAGGTATTGATAGTAGGAGACAGCTTAACCTCTGATATACAAGGTGGTATAAACTTTGGTATAGATACCTGCTGGTTTAATCCTAATAAGCTTGAAAATAGAACAGGAATAAAACCTACCTATGAGATTTCCAATTTAATGGAGCTGAAAGGTATACTTGAAAAATAGATATAAACTATAGGAAGGCTTGGATTTGCTAAAGGAGAATCTAGGTCTCTTTTTATCACATTGAGATGTCGCGGAAGAGTTATAACCCAATGCTTTTTCAACAGTCTCAAAGATTTTTAATGACCGTATTGTAAATGAAAAAGGTATAGAGAAAATAAAGTTTGTGGATTATAATGGATATACAAGAAAAAATTGAAATAATTCGATATTAAATAGCTTATAAGCATAAAGTCTAGTAGCTGAAATCTGTAAGGTCGACCTTGGGAAAATTGAACTTACAAAGATTATATGATAGAAGTGTTAAATATTTTAGGGGGATATAGATATGTTAATGACAAATCCTATTACTTATGTGCTGTATGAATATGGTTATGATGGCAGTGAAAACATCTATGAATATTGGACGGAGAACAAAAAAGATATCATAGAGTATCTAAATGAAAAGAGACCAGAGATTCTTCAAAAGGGTAATCATTTAGAGGAATTTGAGATAAAGGTGCGATGGGGATCTCCTATAGGTGTATTGATGAGATTTGAGATTCGAAAAATGTTTAGGAAATCAACAGCTGGAGCTGTGCTAGATTTTAAAAATATCCAGCTTAAATATGGGAATAGATTATATAGCTTAGAGGATTTTTCGAATTTATATCCCTGTAATAGAAAGAATGCTTCAAAAAAGATTGACTTGAGAGGAATTGGCATTATAAATAATGATATAAAAAACGTAACTATTAAAAATGTGGATATGGCATATGTATCTTTAGATAGCACATCTATGACTAATGTATGTTTTAGTGGGTGTAACTTAGATCATGTAAGGTTTTGCCGTGGCGAACTGATAGATTGTGAGTTTGATAAACAATGCTCCATGAGTTATATAGATTTTTCTGGTACCTATATTAGGTCAGTATTTGATGCACCAATTGATCATCCTATTATTACAAAGCTACGTAAACGCGATATCTTAGATATATTGATGGGAAGCAATCCACGTTGGAGACCTTATTCCGAAGTATGGGGAACTTCCTTTGTTGAGCATTGTCAGGTAGAGAATATTTGTGGATATATCCCTAGACTACAAGCGGTATTGGATGAAACCTATCAGGTAAGTAGTGCCAGTCTACTACGACGAATTGAATTTATGCTTCAAATATTGATAAGTCCACTGGAGTTTTAAATACATTCCGAAGATTCAACATCCTCAAAAACGTTGGCTGTTAAATCTCCAGAATGTGAGATGTTTACCGTATTATATGTAAATGATTATTTCTTGCGAAAATTCTTTTTTGCATTATTCTTACTAAATGATTTTCCTTTTTTATTATGTTTCTTAGAATGGTGATTTTGTGAGGTTTTACTGTTCTTAGATCGCTGTGTTGAGTAATGCTTTTTCTGTGAATTTACAGATTTAGATTTCTGAGTTGATGTATCCTGTTCTTCTGATACACGTATACGATCAATTTTCATGCTGATAAAAGCTTCAATAGCCTCGAGGCGTTTTGAATCCTTTTGAGTAAAAATGGTGTAGGTTACACCGCTATTTCCAGCACGTCCTGTTCTACCTATTCTATGGACGTAGTTTTCAGGTTCGTCAGGTAAATTATAGTTGAAAACATGGGTTACACCTTCTACATCAAGCCCCCGTGAGGCAACATCCGTTGCAACCAAGAATTTTATCTCATTATTTTTGAAAGCAGTCATAACAAATTCTCGTTTGGATTGTGTAAGTCCTCCATGGATTGCTTCTACATTAAATCCTGTAGCAAGCATTTCTTCATAAAGAGAGTGGGTTCCCCTTCTAGATCTACAGAAAATAATAGCTTTGTTCGGATGGTTTTCTTTTAGGATTTTAATGAAGTCATTAAATTTTTTTCTGTTAGATGTTTCCACAACAAATTGTGCAATATTTTCAAGTGTTACTTGTTTTTTTGGTGCCTGTACATACTTTGGATTAATTAGATACTTTTTTGAAAATTTATCAACTGTATGGCTAATAGTTGCTGAAAAGCATAGTGTCTGTCTATTCTTTGGCAACTGACTGAGGATAGCGTCAATTTCTTTCTTAAAGCCGATATGGAACATTTGATCAGCTTCATCCACTACTAATGTTTTTAGTTGGCTAAAATCAATCGTTCCCCGTCGTAAATGATCCAAAATTCGTCCAGGTGTACCTATAACTAATTGAATATCGCCTTTTAGCTTTATAAGTTGTGCATTGACGTCTTGTCCACCATATGCTGCAAGTATATTCATAGGTTTTATTTCAGCGAGCTGTCTTGCAACTTCAGTTATTTGAATAGCAAGCTCACGAGTTGGGGTGATAACTAGACCCTGAATATTAGGGTTTTCAAGATCCACATTTTGAAATATTGGAAGAAGGAAGGCAAATGTTTTGCCTGTCCCAGTTTGAGCTTCAGCAATTAAATCCTCACCAGCTAAAGCTAGAGGGATGCTTAAGGATTGAATTGGTGTTGGTTCAGTTATGGATTGACATTCGAGAGCATATACAAGATCTCCCTTAATTCCTAGTTTATAAAATGACATAATTTATATTCCTCACGTTCCAAGTTGGTTTAGGTTAAATACACTACCCAGATTATATCAGAATTCATTAAGAAGTGTAATTAATATTTTACTAGTTTTCACTGAAATATCTATGGACCAATTTACCTTATTATTAACATAAAGTGATATAATATGAAGATAGTTTTTCTTAACAGATTATATAAAGGAGAATATTATGAGCCAATATGAAAAAGTATGTGTAGATAATAATTTAAAATATCTACTATATTTACCTGAGGATTATAGTGATAATAAAAAATGGCCATTAATTTTATTTTTACATGGTATGGGAGAACGAGGAGAGAACTTGGAGTTAGTGAAAAAACTGGGTTTACCTAAATTGCTTGAAACTAATAAAGAATTTCCCTTTATTGTTATCTCACCTCAATGCCCGGATGAATCCTATTGGACTAAACATGTTGACGATTTATACGAGTTGGTGGAAGCTATAAAAAAAGAGTATGCTGTTGATGATAGTAGAGTTTATCTTACAGGTTTAAGTATGGGAGGATTTGGAACATGGTCTTTGGGGGCAAAGTATCCTAATGAGTTTGCTGCAATTGCACCAATTTGTGGAGGGTTAGAGAATACAGAAGAAGCTAAAAAGCTTAAGAATACTCCTGTTTGGGTTTTTCATGGTGCTAAGGATCCAATAGTTCCACTTGAATCTTCGCAGGTTCTTGTAGATAGGCTAAGAGAATATGGTGGCGATGTACAATTCACAATATACCCAGATTTAACTCATGATTCTTGGACGGTGACATATGATAATCCGGAGCTGTATAAGTGGTTTTTAAAGCATAGACTAGGCAAATAGCTTGAGAAAGAAAACCTTTAGAGTCAGATATGAATAATTTACTATATGACAAGTTATATTAATTAATGTAATATATAATTTACGAAAAATCTATTACATTCTGGAGATTTACCATCCTCAGAAACGCTGGCTGTTAAATCTCCAGAATGTGAGATCTTTATCGTATTATATACAGATTAATATGTTAAGATTTATTAATTGCTTGTTAGAACCTTTTGTTGTAGAATTATTTAGTGACACTATACAACCAAAGGAAGGTAGAACTATGACAGAAAAAGAAAGATATTTACCATACCTAGCGGGTACTGGAATGGCTTTGATATTTGGATTTTCATTTTTGTTTACGAAGGAAGCTTTATCTGAAGTTGGCACGTTTCATTTATTAGGCTTTAGGTTTGGTATGGCAGCAATGGTATTATTAATTTTGAAGATGGCTAAGGTTATCAAGGTTGACTATAAAGGAAAAGAGCTCCATAAGCTTGTAGCAATTTCGTTGGCCCAACCAGTAACATATTTCATTTTTGAAGTCTTTGGAATAAAGCTGACTAATTCCTCAGAAGCTGGGATGATGATAGCTTTAATCCCTGTAGTAGTAACGATATTGGCAGCAATATTTTTAAAGGAGTTTCCTAGCAAGATACAAGTATTCTTTGTAGGATTATCAGTTGTAGGTGCGATTTTTATTATTATTATGAAGAGTAGTGAAATAGGCTCGAATGTTGTTGGAACGATTGTACTTTTATTAGCGGTATTATGTGCATCTATATTTAATATATTATCAAGAAAGTATTCAACGGATTTTAAGCCTGTAGAAATTACCTTTGCAATGATGTGGATTGGTGCAATAACCTTTAATGTAATTGCTGTAATCCAGCACCTTCTTAAGGGAGAAATATCAAATTATTTTGTACCGCTATTAAACATGAAAGTGTTTTCAGCAGTAATTTATTTAGGAATATTATCTTCGGTTATAGCATTCTTTTTAGTAAACTATACTTTATCTAAGATTGAAGCTTCTCGATCAGCTGTTTTTGCAAACCTATCAAGTGTGACATCGATCATTGCAGGTGTCTTAATAAGACAAGAACCATTTTTCTGGTACCAGTTTGCTGGAGCGGTTATGATTTTGTCGGGAGTTTGGGGAACGAATTATTTTGGAAGTAAAGTTAGTGAAAAGTAGTAACAAAGGAAATATGGTAAGATTGTCTGAATAATATATTAAAGGTATTAGAAAGATTAAGAATCTAAACTAGCTCTTAAAGGCGGTTTAGATTCTTTTTAGTTATAGGAGAATAAGGTTAAGTTGCCTATAACATTATTTTCCATACAAAAATAGTTTGACATTAAAAGAAATAAATATTATACTAAAAACAAATATTACTAAACTCGAAATATTTGGATGGTGAAGTTGTTGTGGAGCATAATAAAATAATGGATATGATTCTTGATAATATGAAAAAACTCTTTTTTCCTGAAGATTGGCTTCAAATAGACATGAAGCTGTCAAAAACTGAGTTGTTTGCAATGTTTATTGTTGAACGTCACGGTGAGGTCATTATGAGTAAAATATCCGATGAAATTAATGTATCAATGAGTACAGCTACGGGTATAATAGATAGACTAGTTAAAAAGAAGTATTTAAAGAGAGAAAGAAGCGATCTTGATAGACGTATTGTCCTTATAAAGTTAACAGAAAAGGGACAAAAGACTATAGAAGAGTTAAAAGAGACTATGAGCAAATATTTGAATAGAATATATGATGTACTAACCGATGAGGAAATTAGAGTGCTTAGTAATATTTTTATTAAAGTGCTAAATACATTTAGTGAAGATGAAGAAACAGAAAACAAGCAAAACAAGGAAAAAGCAAAAATAAAGAAAATCGAGATTGAGTAAATGCCCATTTCATATGGGCTTCATATAAATGAAATACTTCGAGTTACGTAATATTCATAAAGGGAAATAAAAGGAGGCTTTTCTATGAGAATAATACTTTATACTGGTAAAGGCGGAGTAGGTAAAACGAGTGTTGCTGCAGCTACAGCCATAAAAAGCGCACAAAGTGGTAAGAAGACTTTGGTTATGAGTACTGATCCAGCCCACAGCTTAGGAGATGCCTTAGATATACCTTTAAGTTCAGAACCAAAGGAAATTATGGAAAATATGTGGGCTCAAGAAATAAGTTCAATCCATGAGATGGAGAAGGGGTGGAAGACGGTTCAAGATTATCTTACAACGCTTTTTACATCGAAGGCTGTAAAGGATATTACAACTGAGGAACTGACAATTTTTCCAGGGATGGAAGATCTGCTTAGTTTACTTAGGATCTTGGACTATTATAAAAATAATACCTTTGATGTAATTATTGTAGACTGTGCTCCTACTGGAGAAACCTTAAAGCTTTTGAGTTTCCCAGATATGCTTAGATGGTGGATGGATAAGTTATTCCCACTTAAACGTAAGGCCCTGAAGATTTTTAGACCAATATCACAACCGTTACTAGGAGTACCAATGCCGGAAGACTCAGTTATGGGAGAGATTGAAAGTATTTATAGAAAACTGGATGAAATGAGGAATGTATTTACAAATAAAGAAGTAACGAGTATACGTATTGTCGTGAACCCAGAAAAGATGGTTATAAAGGAAGCTCAGAGAAGCTTTACCTATCTAAATATTTATGATTTTAATGTGGATGCAATTATGGTAAACAGAGTGATAACAGAGGAAATCAATGATAGTTACCTAGATACTTGGAAAACAATTCATAAGAAACATTTGAAGACTATTGAAGAAATTTTTTCTCCGATACCAATTTATATAGCTCCTTTATTTGATAAAGAGGTTGTAGGGCTAGGTATGCTTACAAAGATGGGAGACACCATATTCAAGAAAGAGAATGCTGTAAACATTAAGTATAGCAATCGAGTTCAAAGTGTTGAGAAAATAGATGATGGATATATATATTCTGTTTATATGCCATTCTTAAACAAAAATGACTTAGATCTAAACCAAAAGGGTGATGAAGTGATTATTAGAGCTGGAGATATTAAAAGAAATATAATACTTCCACGTGCATTGATGAATCTATCTATTAAGGGTGCTAAATTCGAAGACGAGACATTAAAAATAAGATTTGGATGTGATGAAGATGACTAAGGAATTACTAAAAAATCTAATCGCTTTGAAACTGAAAATAGTAGATGAAATATTAGATTCCATTCCAGTAGTGTCAGATAGTGTAGTTAAAAGGTACTATAAGGATTTTGTAGGTGTTGTGAATGAAGCTACCGGGGAGTATATTAAAGAAGCAAAGCCGTATAAAAAGAATAAGGACGAAAAAAAGTTAAAGACTATTGATATCGAATAAAGAAAGCTTTAGAGAAATAACTAGACGTTCTTAATTAAGGACGTCTTTTTTTGATATAATCAATTTATATAAGTTACGAAAAATCTATATATAAAACTTAAATTGAGGTGTCGAAATGAACAAAACAATTGGAGTACTAGCCCATGTGGATGCAGGTAAAACTACATTTTCAGAAGGGCTTCTATATCATACAAATACCATTAGACAAAGGGGAAGAGTAGACCATAAGAATTCATATCTAGATAATCATGAAATAGAAAAAGAAAGAGGAATAACAATATTTTCAGATCAAGCCCTTATAGAATATAAAGGAGACACCTATTATCTAATAGATACTCCTGGTCATGTGGATTTTTCACCAGAGATGGAGAGGTCTATAATGGTAATGGATTATGCCGTAATAATAATTAGTGCAGTGGAAGGTGTGCAGGGACATACAGAAACAGTATGGCAACTCCTCAAAAAGCATAAAGTACCGACCTTCATCTTTATCAATAAAATCGACAGAGTAGGAGCAGATATAGAAAGAGTACTAGAAGAAATAAAGGGAAACCTAACAGACGATGTATGTTATATTCAGAATTCTATTGATGATGACTTACATGAAGAGACCGTAGAGTTTGTGGCTGAGAGAGATGAAGATCTTCTAGAACTATACATGGAAGGCAAATACGATAAAGAGCTGTGGATAAGCCATATGAAGAAAATGATTAAAGAAAGTAATATGTATATCTGCTCAGGTGGTTCTGCACTACAGGATAAGGGTGTAATAGAATTTTTTGATAACATTCATAGACTCACAGAAACTAGTTACAATAATGAAGGGTTTAAAGGGCGAATATATAAAATAGGTCATGAAAAAAACGGAAACAAAATAACCTATATGAAAATCCTAAGGGGAAGTATAAATGTTAGAGATGAGATAAGCTATAGAAATGGTGAAGATGAATTAAGTGAAAAGATAACCCAGATAAGAATATATAATGGGGCAAAATATAAGGCTGTAGATAGTGCTAATGCAGGCCAATTAGTTGGAATAATGGGATTATCTAAGACTTTTGCTGGATTAGGATTAGGAGATACTAACGAAGATACTGTCTATAACATGATACCTACTTTAAAGTCTAAAGTGATATTTGACACTTCATTGAATGTAAAGGAAGTTGTTAAAGCCTTTAATATATTAAATGAGGAAGACCCTTCTTTAAAAGTTACTTGGGAAGAAGAACTTGGAGAGATACACATCCATGTGATGGGTCCAATACAGTTGGAAATATTGGAGAAGACGGTAAAGGATAGATTTAACTTTTCTGTAGAGTTTGGTGAACCAAAGATTTTATACAAAGAAACTATAGATGGTGAGGTAGTCGGATATGGTCATTTTGAACCTCTTGGACACTATGCCGAAGTCCATCTTAAAATAGAGTCAGGAGAACGAAATGGTGGTATGAAATATGAAAATCTATGCCATGCAGACCATTTGACTAAGGGAAATCAAAATCTTGTAAAGCACCACATATTTGAAAGAAGCCATAGAGGCATACTTACAGGGAGTTCCTTAACCGATCTGAAGATATCTCTCAAGACGGGAAGGGCCCATAATAAACATACTAGTGGTGGAGATTTCAGACAAGCCACCTACAGAGCTTTAAGACAGGGGCTGGAAAAGGCTGATAATATACTTCTAGAGCCGTATTATGATTTCAAGATAAAAGTTAGTTTGGATTATATGGGTAGAGTTTTATCAGACATACAAAAGGCAAATGGGAGTTTTGAACCTCCAGAGACTAAAGGCGAGAACGTTATTATAAAGGGGAGGGTTCCTGTAGCTACCTTTATGAATTATCCTACAGAGCTAATGGATATTACTGGTGGAAAGGGGATGTTAAATCTAGTTTATGGTGGATATGATATATGCCATAATACAGAGGAAGTTATAGAAAAGATTAGTTATGACAAAAATGCAGATATAGAATATAGCTCGTCTTCTATCTTTTGTTCAAAGGGGAAAGGTTATGTAGTTCCTTGGGACAGAGCGGAAGAAGAGATGCATTGCTTATAAAATAATACAGAAAGTAAAAAGAATTAGCTATTTGTTTTTTTATAGCTAATTTTTTTGATGGAGCCATTCACTATGTGTCACAACCATATTTTTTTCTTTGCCATGAATAATATTTATTACCTCGTGGGGAAATTGCTTCGAAACCTTTCTCTTTAATGATTTTTAAGTTATCTTCTATTACATATCCATAATTATGCTTAAGTAAATTCAGCTTCTCACAATTTTTAAATTCTTCACATTCCCAACAACCATCATATCCTTTGGAGATAATACACTTTAATGCACTACACTTATGTGTATTTCCACCAATCGAACATCCAGATATCTCTTGGCAAGTTGTTTTGCATTGTAATTTTATTATGTTGTCAAGGACGTTCATAAACTCTGGCATTTGATTAAATGTATCAAAATGTTTACCTATCTTATACCAAGCCTGATCTTTGCTCAAATCAAAATGTTCTCCCAATGCTTCCCATCCACTTTTAATACTAAGCAGACCGAGAAAAGTATCAAAATCATATTCTCTAATTAAGTCTCTTAAATTTTTTGCAGCTTCAAAAATTTCACTCTTATAAAATAAACAATCACAGCACGTTAAGCCACAAGGACATACTAACTTCTTATCCATAGATTCTCATCCTCCTTTAAACTTCATTTATGACCAAGTACTAATACTTGATACTATTAAAGTATCACAAATTTCAGATTATTGCAATATATTTACTAAACTCAAGGCTATTACTTTTTTATAATACATTTTTTATACTTAACTATCTATCAAAACTCTCTCACAACTCATGTGTACTATATTTAAGTCCTTTATATTGATGAACATTTTGACCTTGACATCCCCAGTTTTAAAGATTATTATTTTAATTAAGTGATTACTTAATTAAAATAAAGGAGCAAACAATGGAAAAAATAGTACAGATGTTTAAGGCCCTTGGAGATGAGACAAGATTGAAAATATTAATTATACTCTCTAGGAGTAGTATATGTGCTAAAGGAATTGCAAAGCACTTAGACATTTCGGAGGCAGCAGTATCTCAACATATAAGAGTTCTTAAGGAAGCTGGAATTGTTGTTGGAGAAAAGGTAGGATATTATGTTCATTATGACCTACAGGAATCGAAGCTTTTAGAAATTATAGAATTCATTGAGCAAATGAACAAGGATCATATGATGAACAGTTTTGAGTTAGATATGCATATACCTAACAAATGTAAAGCGTCCTGTAAGTCAAGTAAAAATAAGTGTTGTCAAAAAGGGGATAAGTAAATTCTAAAAAGAGGATTAAGGAGGAGTAAAGGATGAATAGTAGCATGATGTATATAGTAGTTGTAGTGCTTTTACTTATTTCTTATGTCAAAGATAAGAAAAAGACCAAAATGGCTCTAAAGAAGGCTTGGAAATCATTTAATAACATTTTGCCACAATTTCTAGGTGTGATAATGTTCGTAGGCATATTACTCTCTGTATTTAATGCTGAATTGATATCAAAAATAGTAGGCAGTGAATCGGGATGGATAGGCGTGATTTTTTCAGCTGTTGTTGGGGCAATTACATTGATTCCTGGATTTGTGGCATTTCCAACAGCGGCCATGCTATTAAAGAGTGGAGCAGGATATATGCAAATAGGTGCATTTGTGTCTACCTTGATGATGGTAGGTGTTGTAACAGCACCAGTTGAAATGAAGTATTTTGGTAAAAGGCTTACTATTATCAGAAATGTATTATCATTTCTATTTTCCTTTGTTGTTGCATATGTAATTGGAAAGGTGGCTAGTGGGATATGAATTTTTTAAAAAAGTATAGATTTGCTTTTATTATTGGCTTTGCTATGATTGTTCTATATCTTGTTAATAGAGAAATAGGAGTAAAGGCAGTTCAGATTACAGGGTATAGCTTTAAGGAAATGATTTCGATTATTCCTCAAGTATTCATACTTTTAGGATTATTGGATGTATGGGTCTCAAAGGAAACGATGATGAAGTATATGGGTGAGAAATCGGGAATAAAGGGTATAGTTTTAGCCATTTTATTAGGCTCCGCAGCTGCGGGACCGTTGTATGGTGCATTTCCAATTGCAGCGGTATTCATGAAAAAAGGTGTTAAATTTAATAACGTACTAATTTTTATCGGAGCATGGTCTACTACAAAAATTCCTATGTTCTTATTTGAACTTTCCTCACTAGGAGCAAAGTTTGCTGTTACTAGGTTACTTGTAGATATTCCAGGGATTATAGTGATTGCATATATTTTATCTTCAGTAGTTGATAGTGCAGAAGTAAAAAGAATATATGAAAATGCTGAATCAATGTAAAGTTTCTAATCATTGTTTCACAAATCTTAATATAATATGAATTATCTTTACAAAACCCTACGGATTAAGAAAATTGCATTATAATGTAAATATGAAAAAAGATAACATTACTTGAAGTAATGAAAGGGGCAATGAATAAAATGGAAAAGCAATTTGATTGCTTAAGGTGTAAAGCTCAAATGCAGTATTTAAAGGAGTATCGTTTCGATTCTCAAGACAACAATAGGGGATTATTCGGTGCATTGTTTGATGTAGAAGAGCACTTGATTTTTGATGTATATGTATGTCCTAAATGCAGACATACAGAATTTTTCTATACAGGAATAAGAGAAGGTCTTGATGAATGGAATGATTGGTAGGAGATAAATACAAATGAGATGGTTTGACTGGATAATTACATTGTTTTTAATATCAAGTGTTATTTTTATTATGGCAAAAATGAAGGACGATGAGGAACCTTATTATGTCTTAAAGATTATACTCTATTACTTGCTTGGGGCCTTTAGATTTTCTTTCAATCAAATACACATGCCCCTCGGGTTTATTATTTTTTTCTTGTTTTTACGTAGTCCTCAAAACAATCAAAGAGGGAAAAGATATGCAGCAGGCCTTGGGTTGATTGCCTTTGCCGTAGCATTGATAATCCCTGCTATTGGTGAGTCATATTATGAACGTACACGATATGTAGAGCTTGAGACTACCAATGTATATGAATTCAACTTTCAAAGTCATTGGCAAGAGGTTGCAGAAAAACTGGAACTAAATGAGAATGCTATGAGTAGAGCACGGATAGAGGAGCTAGATATTGACTATACGGAAAAGGGAGAGCTTAAAAGACTTAGCTATGAAGTAACATGGACAAAAGAAGGTAAATTGCACCATGCAAGGATTAGCTTTCATGAAGGAAAGAAGAAGTTTAGCATAAGGGCAGTAAAGATAGAGGAATGGCTTCAGTATGATAGATTAATAAGTGCAAAGAAGTTATTTGAGATGTTAGACCAGATTGAAATAGAGGATTTAACGCCTAAAGGGAATTTCTCATATTACAGTTTAAGGTCTGGAGAATGGGGTAGCTTTGGAGCTAGTAATGGAAAGAACTTTATTGTTGAAGAGAATAAGATTGTGCCATTCACAGGAGAATTACCGGTTAAATGTTATTGGATTGTAACCTTCGGCATGAAGCAAACAGGAGAATATAGTTATAGTTCCGCAGATGAGCACTACTATTTATTTAATGTACATTATGAGTGATAAAGTAAATGATTTGAATGAGTGTGAGTTTTTTATAATATGGAAAAAAATAGATCTAAGGGCTTAAGGGAGAGACTGTTATGAAAAAAATTATAGTGATTTTACTGATTTTTAACTTACTAATAATGGGATGCAGTAGTAAAAAGAATGAGATAAATAAAGCTTTTGCTGAGGAAAAAGTAGCAACTTCAGAAGAAAATAAAGCAATAGAAGAAGCAATGAAAAATCAAGAAAACCAAAAGATTAAAGCTTATAATACATATTATTTTAAGCAATATGAACTTGTAAATGGGACTATGGGCGATTTTGTCCTTGAGGCCTATGATAAAGATGGAGAGCTTCTTTGGAATAAAAAATGGACGGATTTAGCTCTTACAGAGTTAAGTTTGGCTTCTAGGCCAGCGGTAAAGGATAATAATGTTTATATAGGTGTATATGGAACACTATATGCAATCGATGGGGAAACAGGCGAAGAATTGTGGAGTGCCAAAGACATAGGCTCTATTTCAAAACCTTATATAAACAAAGATAGAGTATATGTATCTGGCTACTATGGTCCATTTTTAACATGTGTGGATATTCATTCTGGAAAACAGATATGGCAATATAATAATGAAGATATGTATTGGCCAACAGGGGTTCTAGAGATTGACGGTAAAATAGTAGTTGAGTATGAAGATAGTAATGATGGTATAAAACTAGCAACATTTAATGAAGATGGAACCTTAGTAAGTGCAATGAATGGCAGTTTATCAGAAAAAATCATTAGGTGGGAGAAAGTTGAAGCGTCAAGTGTTCTAGATTCTAATTTTAAGAGATATGGAGCGGGGAATATATCAGATAAAAGAAATGAAACAGCTTGGGTTGAAGGTGTAAAAGGCTATGGTATAAATGAATGGATAAAGATGGAGAGTAGTTTAAATAAAGAGGTAAATGAAATTAAAATATTAAATGGATATCATAAGACTATAGAGACTTATGAAAACAATGGAAGATTAAAAAAAGTCAGATTAGATTTTAGTAACGATGAATATTTGATTTGTGAGACAGTAGATAAAGACAAAGAATCTTTATTTAGTAGAGAAAATATAACATTAGCGAAACCAATTAATACAGATTTCATTAAACTTACAATCTTAGATACATTTGAAGGAAAAAAATATCAAGATACATGCATAAGTGAAATAATTGCAAAATAAACGATCAATTCAAGCCTGTACTGTAGTATTTCCATTATTATAAGGACTATATTAGGAGGAGATATTAATGAAATATAATAGACAAATGATAAAGAAGTTCACGATTATAGTTCTTTCAATTTTGTGTATTACTTATTTAAGCAGTTGTCAGGCTAATAAAGTTGTAAGTTCTAAGATTGATATTGAGGTCGAAAAAAGCGAGATCTATGAATTAATCCTAACAACTGAGCATGCAATAATACATATAGATAAAGACTATCTTACAAAACTAGAAATGGTAGATTTAGCAGAAAAAATCGAACAGGGTATTAATGATGTAAAAAATTATCTAGGTGATAAATATATTAGAAAAGATGTTTCTAAGGAAAAAGTAGAATATTATATTAAAAAAAGAAAAGATGCTGGTAGGTCAAGTGCTTTCGGTGGTGATATAGAATTAATTAAAGTTAAAGAAAAAAGATCACCATATGTACATGAGACTGTACATGTATTAGCATCACGTAACATAGACACAAAATATTGGCTGTTTGAGGGTTTAGCTGTGCATCTACAAGATATTTTTGGAGAAAATCCCTCACAACCTAATATGGGTACTGATATTGATAAATTAGCTAAAGAAATTTTAGAGAATGGTGTGTCTGATGATTTATTGACCTTTAAGAATGAATTTGCGTATGGTGGCAAAGCAAGGGGATTCTATATACTATCTGCATCATTAGTAAAGTATATAGAGAATGAATATGGTAAAGAGAAGCTTCTAAGAATTTATTATTCAGAAGATATAGGAGACGTTACTGGCAAATCATTTGAAGATATAAAAAATGGATGGATGGAGTATTTAAAAAAATCAGCTAAAAAATAACCTGATTTAGGAAAATATTTCACAAGAAATAAATATATAATAATACCTAAGGGAACTGTATTTAAATATGGTTCTCTATTTAATTTAGCATGAAAAATTGATGAGGAGGATATTAAGATGATTACTTTTGATGATTTCATGAAGTTAGACATAAGAGTTGGAGAAATTATAGATGCTAAGATCTTTGAAAAGGCAAGAAAACCAGCATATAAGGTATGGGTCGATTTTGGGGAGGAAATTGGAATAAGGAAATCGAGCGCACAAATTACTAAATGTTATAAAGCTGAGGAACTTATAGGTAAACAAGTTTTGGGAGTAGTTAATTTTCCTAAAAAGCAAATTGGTGACTTTATGTCAGAGGTGTTGGTTTTAGGGGTCTATGCGGACCAAGGAGTAGTATTGATTCAACCAGAACAACCTGTTAAAAATGGAGATAGATTAGGGTAATTTAATATCTATAGAGTTTAAGAGATATTAGAGTAAATATTTATTTGAAATTATGAATGTTGAAAGACAATTGTCAACCTTGATTTTACAGGTTCAACAGCTAAACTACGGTTACATATGGGAATAGAAATGAAATAGAAAGGATACAATAATGATTATCAATTTTATAGTTGCTATTGACAAGAGAAAAGAAATATATTAATATTTGTATGTACAAACATAATTAGAGAAGGTGTTAATTCTATGCCAGAAGAAAAATTGGGTTGTTGCTTATTTTTCACTGCTAATAAATTAGCAAGGATAATAACAAAGATGGGAGAGGAAGAATTTACTAAAACGGGGCTCTCACCGAACTACGCATTTTTGTTAGTAGCTGTATATAATTACCCAGGTATATCACCAAAAGAAATTTCACAAAAACTGCATATTGCCCCTTCAACCATTACAAGATTTGTTGACAAACTAGAAAGCAAAGGCTTAGTAACTAGAAAATATGAGGGCAAGAAATCATATATTTACTTAACTGAAAAGGGAATTGAAATTCAAGAGGAAATAAGTAAATGTTGGGAAAACTTGTATCATAGATACTCTAAGTCAATAGGTTATGAGGAAGGAAAAGAATTAACCCTACTTATAAACGATGTATCTGACAAGTTAGAAGATGAGAAGTAGAGTAGTTATGGGATGTTAACTTGGTAAAACATAGGATTTATTGCTACTAATTATTATTGTATGTACAAACAAATATATTTGTTTTAATCTGTCGTATGAAAAAGTAAGATATGATAAATTAAAAAATATTTATATATAAAAGGAGAATGTCACTTGAAAAATCAAACATTAGAAGTAATAAGAAGTAGAAGAACCACAAGGAAGTTTAAACTAGAGCAAATAAAGGAGGAAGAATTACAAGCTATACTTGAGGCAGGAATCTATTCACCAAGTGCACATAATGACCAACCTTGGAACTTTACTGTGATACAAAACCAAGAATTGATGAAGGAATTAAATAAAGAATCGAAGGAAATAGCAAAGAGCTTTGAGGATGAGATGATACAAAAGATGGCCAACAATGAAAAGTTTGATATTTTTTACAAAGCGCCAACAATAGTAGTGGTATCTGGTAGAGAAGATGCAATGATGCCAGAAGTTGATTGTGCAGCTGCAACTGAAAACATGTTAATAGCTGCTGAATCTCTTGATGTAGGCGGTTGCTGGAATGGATTCGTAGGATTTTTATTTAACAGTGAAAAAGGAGAGGAATACAAAGAGAGATTAAATATTCCTAAAGGATATAAGCCATATTATGCAGTAGCGCTAGGGTATAAGGAAGTGAGAGCTACAAACGCACCAAAGCGAAGAGAAAATACAATACAATATATAAGATAAATGCTTTAGTAAAAAATTTGAAGTGAAAGAGAGGAGGATTTATGATGGAAAATAAAATAATTGAAACATTAGAAAAAGTACGTCCTATGCTTCAAAGAGATGGCGGGGATGTTAAGTTTGTAAGTTTTAGTGATGATGGTACTGTAAAAGTTCAATTACAGGGTGCTTGTGGAGGTTGTCCAGGAGCAACTATGACATTGAAAATGGTAATTGAGAGAGTGTTGAAACAAGAAATACCTGAAGTAAAAGAAGTAGTTGGTGTATAGATAAAAAAGTAGTCAACATTGCACAATGTTGACTACTTTTTTATAATTTCTGTTAAGTGTTTAAACAAAGCCTACTTTGGGAATCTTTATAAAAGACTTTCTTCTTATTGACTATATATGTCAGAATTTAGTTTGTAAAAGTCAAATGTTATTTATAACAAGACCTTGACTTAAAGTTTACTCTAACCTATATAATAATCTTAGTAGAGTTTTTCTAAAAATTTGAGGTGATAGAATGAGCTATTCTATAGGTCAGACATCTAAGAAGGTAGGCTTAAGCACACATACATTGAGATATTATGAAAAAGAAGGTCTTATTCCGCCAATCAAAAAGAATATAAATGGTGTAAGGGTGTACAGCGATAATGATATCGGAAAGATTGAGTTTGTTCGTTGTCTAAAGGAAACGGGTATGACGATAGCCGATATTCGAGATATTATTAATTTGCATGATCAAAACAATACTCACAGGACGATCTCTCGTAAAAAAGAGATTTTAACGAGGCATCGCCAAAAAGTATTAGAGGATCTAGATAAGTTAAATAAGTATCTTGATAAAATTGACAAAAAGATAGAAATCTTAGGCCATAGTGGATGCTCTCAATGCTCTACAAGGTCTAATGAAGATAATAAATAGGGTAATAAGGAGATGAAGAAAACATGTTAGATTTTAACTATAATAACAAAACGGAAATCATCTTTGGAAAAGGGACAGAATCGACTGTAGGAATTGAATCTAAGAAATATGGTAAGAAAATTCTATTGCATTATGGTGGCGGTAGTATTAAAAGAACTGGCCTCTATTCAAGAATAGTTACGAGTCTTCAAGATGAAAATATAGAGTTTATAGAACTTGGAGGTGTAAAGCCTAATCCAAGGCTCTCACTGGTTAGGGAAGGTATTAGAATGTGTAAAGAACAAGGTGTTGATTTTATATTAGCCGTTGGTGGAGGAAGTGTTATTGATTCTGCTAAGGCCATTGCTGCAGGAACTGTATATGATGGTGACGTTTGGGACTTCTTTAGTGGAACGGCCGTAAGTAAAGCATTACCAATAGGTGTTGTATTAACTATACCTGCGGCAGGTAGCGAGACTAGTAATGGTGCGGTCATTACAAATGAAGAAGGGTGGCTGAAGAGAGCTATGGGGAGTTTGGTACTGCGCCCTCAGTTTGCCATCATGAATCCAGAATTAACCTTTACATTACCAGCTTATCAGACTTCATGTGGAGCTGTAGACATCATGGCCCATGTAATGGAGAGATACTTTACAAATACAAAGAATGTAGACTTTACAGATCGTCTTTGCGAGGCAACATTAAAAACAATGATTCATAATACTCCAAAGGCATTAAAAGAACCAGAAGATTATAATTCACGTGCAGAAATAATGTGGGCAAGCACCATTGCACACAATGGTCTGTTAGATACAGGCCGTGAAAGTGATTGGGCGTCACATAATATTGAGCATGAGCTAAGTGGTATATATGATATTGCCCACGGAGCTGGGCTAGCAATTATTTTTCCTGCATGGATGAAATATTGCTTACAAAAGAATCCTGATAAGCTTGTCCAGTATGCAGTGAGAGTATGGGATGTTGAGTACAATCCTGAAAACCATAAAGAGATTGCAATAGAGGGAATTCGTCGCTTTGAGGTCTTCCTTAAATCCATAGAAATGCCTATTAGATTAAGTGAAATTGATATAAGTGATGACCGTTTTGAAGAAATGGCTCTTAAGGCTGCTGGGTCAAATACAATAGGTAGCTATGTAAAGCTTGATAAAGATGCTATTAAGGAAATATACGAACTTGCAAAATAGCAAATAGAGCTTGTTTTAAAAGTCGAAATTCGTAGTTAAATGTCGTAGTTTGTATAAAAAAATAATTTTATATGAGAAATTGTTAAAATTAAATCTAACTTTGGCAAAAATTGTTGACATTAAACATTAAATAATATATATTTGAATTATAGTAAATAGTACAAAGGACCTATAAAGATTAAAAGTGTACTAAAAAACAATAGAATAAAGTTTGAAACGATAATGGCAAACTTACTGAAAGGTAAGGACGCAAAGCCATGTGTCTAAGGGATAAGATCCTATGATTGACAGGTTGCCGAAGGAACATTAACGTATATGGGTTATTTTTGATACCCATTAGTTATTATGTCAAAAAAGGCATCTATGAAATCATAGATGCCTTTTATATATTTAAACCCAGATTAAATGCTTAGTAATCTGAGCAGATTGTATAATTAACTTATCCAAAAATTTATAGTAAAGTTGTGATTATATGGCGGTTGCGACCTTTAAGGCTAAAAGAATAAAACAACAGAATAAAATAATCAGCTTTATGTCTAACTTTATGAAGAATAAACTTGGCAGAGGACCTCAAAATATTAAAGTGAAAATACTAGAGGATATTATTGAGGTGGAGTTTAAGGGATATCTTGTAGACATAGAAAAAAGCTTATTAGGAAATAAGGATCCTGAGGATATAAGGTTTGTTAATGAAATAAGAGAGAGATTCTTTGCAAAAAATATAAATTTTATCGAAGAATATATATCTGAGATAGTCGAAAAGGAAGTTAAATTTCTTTTTGCTTATAGAAGCCCAATTGAAGATGTGGCGAAGCTAACATTAATAATTGAATAAGGCTGGCAGGACTGATTGACAAGAAAAAAAGATAAAATCTTGGCTTGACGTACACCGGGGTAGTAGATGGTATCAAATCCGATACCGTATATTATGCTGGTTTTTTATATGAGGTTATTTCTCAAAGAGAAATCCGACCAAAACGAAGGGGTTCGATTAATCTGAGTAATTTTTATAAAGTGGCTAAGGAGGAGAAAACATGTCCAAAGAAATGACGTGGAGTGATATTAACTTTTTCAACTATCTGCCTATACCAATACTTATTTTCAATCAAAAATATAAAGTGGTTTTTTCTAATGAAGCGGCTGTCAATTTATATGGGTATAGTGATGAAGAGTTTAAAAATCTTTATATAAGGGACTTAAAGGTTCCGGAAGATGAAAAACAAAGGGTAGATGCAATCATGAAGTATTTCTTCAATGAACAGAAGAATCATAGAGTTATAACCAAACATAAAACTAAGGATGAAAAATTAATAGATGTTGATATTCAAACTACTATACTGGAAGTAAATGATGAGATTTTTTTAGTAGAATGCATAAGAGAATTTACAGAACAAAAGGAGGTTTTAAGAACCTATGAAAGAGCTGTTGATATTATGTCTAAGGTGGTAAAAGACTTGACTGAAGTTGAACAAATAAATTTTTAAGAGGGAGGCAATAGCATGCAAACTAAAAAAGGTTTTAGATTAATGTCAAAATTAATGGTGTATTTTCTAATTTTAATTATTGTGCCGGTATCGGCAGTAGGATTTTACTCCTACAGAAGTACCAGCAGCAGCTTAAAGCATGAGGCTGAAATCAATCTGAAAACTGAGCTGAATGGAGTAGTTGATAAGATAAAACTTGAGATGAATAGCATTGAAAAACTTAGTAACACATTGAGTCAATTGCCATCCATTATAAAATACTCAGATGAAGTTAAAAGTGGTCAAGTAGATAATGAAACCTTGGAACTTACCAAAAAAACCTTGAAGGAATTTAGAGGAGCAATTGAAGATATATCTGAAGAAATAGTAATTATAAATAATAGTGGGACAGTGATACTTGACTCAAGTGATGGTGCAAATATTGGAATTGATGTATCTAAGAGAGAATATTTTAGAGAAAGTATAACAGGTAAAAGCTATTGGAATGAAGTCGTAATGTCTAAATTAACAAATAAGCCTGTAACTATCTATAGTATTCCATTGAGAACAAGCAGTAAAGAAATAGTAGGTGTAATAGGGATAGTAATCAAATTTGAAAGTATATCAAATGTTGTGAAGGAAGTTAATGTAGGGGAAACTGGATATGCATATATGATTGACTCGAAGGGAGTGCTTCTTCAGCATCCAAAGGAAGATAAGATACTGAAAGAAAATTTAGGATCTAGCAGTAGTACGGAGTTGAATGAACAAGTTAAAAGAATGATAAATGGTGAAGAGCACTACGGTTTTTATACATATGAGGGGATATATAAGCTTAATATGTACAAGCCTGTTGGAAGCTGGTCTGTAGCTGTAAATATACCTGTAAAGGAATATATGGCGACTGCAGTAGACATTAGAAATAAGACACTAGCTATATCAATAGCCGGTATAATACTAGGAATATTGGTAGCCTACTATGTATCTAGACAAATTACAAATCCTATTAAAACATTGATGAACTTGATGTCAGAGGCTGAAAGCGGAGACCTTACTGTAACTGCTGATGTAAAGACAAGAGATGAGATAGGGGATTTAGCGAACAGTTTTAATAACATGATAAATGGACAAAGAAATGCAATGGAAGAAGTTTTAGCAACCGCAAATCAGCTAGGAAGTTCTTCTCAAGAGACAAGCAGTATTTCCGAGGAAATGGCCTCTTCAGCACAAAATCAATCAACCCTTATAGGGGAATTAACAAATACGATGAATGAAATGAGTAGATCAGTAGGAGAGGTTGCTGAAAGTGCAAGTGAAATGGCCCATAACACAAGTGATATAAATAATTCTGTAGTGGAGCTGAGAAAGACCTCAAACGATGTAGAAGAAAGTACACAAGCGACTGTAGAAAATATAGTGGATATTATGGGTGCAATAAAACAAATGAATACTTCAATAGAATCTGTTGCTAGTAACTCAAACAATGCAAGTAAAGAAGCAGAGGATACTGTAAAGATTGCAGATGAAGGTAAAAAAGCAGTGAGCAATACAATCACCGAAATGGATAGTATAAATAAGGGGATGGAGAATTTAACCCAAGTAATTAAAGGTTTAGGTAAAGCTGCAGTACAGATAGGAGATATAGTTGAGGTTATTGATGACATTGCAGAACAAACCAATCTACTAGCCCTAAATGCGTCAATTGAAGCTGCCAGAGCAGGAGAACACGGAAAAGGATTTGCTGTGGTAGCAGGGGCAATAGGAGCATTGGCGGAGAAGTCAGGCGAAGCTACTAAGGATATAACAGATTTAATCAGAAGAATACAGGAACAGGTAGATAATGCAGTTAGTACGGCAAACGAAGGAGCAAAGCAGGTAGACAATGGAGTTAATCTAGTAAAGGATACTGGTATAGCCTTAGATAAAATATTTGAAGCAATAAATACTACTACAAGTCTAATTAAAGAAATAGCTTCATCTACGGAAGAGCAGACTGTTGCAAGTAAGTCTATTATGGAAGCTATTGAAAAGGTTAATGAATTATCTACTCAAGTTTCTACGGCAGTACAATATCAAATACAGTCAATCGATTCAGTAGTTGTTACAGTAGAAAGTTTAAACTCTATATCACAAGAAGTTGCTAGTGCAGCTGAGGAGCAAGCGGCAGCAAGTCAAGAAATATTAGCAACCACTGAAAATATCAATCATATGAGCGGGGAAGTGTCTGCTGGTAGTGAAGAAACTGCTGCAACGGCAGAAAGCCTAGCGGATCATTCCAATAAATTAGTAGAGGTTGTATCTCAATTCAAAATATAACTACGAGAATAAAAAACATTTAAAGAGGGGGGAAATAATGACTGAAAAACAATATGTGGTTTTCTCCTTGGGCAGTGAAGAATATGGACTTAATATACTTAAGGTAAGTGAAATCAATAGACTAAAGGAACTGGAAATTACAAAGGTACCTAAGACTCCTGAACATATAGAAGGAATAATTAACTTAAGAGGTGATGTGGTTCCAATAGTGAATCTAAGAAAGAAGTTTAAAATCGAGCTTAAGAAGCTAGATAAGCAAACAAGAATAGTGGTTGTAAAAATCGACTCTAAGAATATTGGATTTTTAGTTGATAGTGTATCCCACGTTATAACATTTGAAGAAGAGGAATTTTCTGCGCCGCCTGAGGAAATTGCTATTGATTCTAACTACATCACAGGAGTGGGAAAGAAAGGCAAAAGAATGGTATTTTTACTGGATATAGATAAACTGCTTAATACTAGTGACGACCTAAAAAGGGGTAAATAGTATGGATAAATTTAATATAAATGATGTCTATTATTCTATGTTTTTAGAAGAAACTAAGGAACAAATTGAGAAAATAGAACAGGATTTATTACTGCTTGAGAATGGGAATGGAAGCATGGAAACTATTAATGATATTTTTAGAATGGCCCATTCGATAAAAGGAGCTTCAGCGACTATGGGATTTGAAGAAATGGAAAAGCTCTCCCATAGTCTGGAGAATCTACTTTCTAAAATTAGAGATAAGGAAATATACATAGATGTAAATATCTTAAATATCTTCTTCAAAGGAATCGATGGTTTTAAATATATTCATCAAAGCCTAAGTAAAGGTGAAGAATGTGTGATAGATCTAAATGAACTTATAGAAGAAATAGACGATATAGTGAAGAATGGAAAAGGATCAGAGAAAAAACAAGTAGTACTAGATGATGGAAAAGAAGAGTTAGATAAAAAAAATGATGCTCAAGAGATTGATGATATAGATTTAGAATTAAGCGATTATGAAAAGGCGCTTTGTGAAAAAATTGATTTAGAATTAAAGCTTTATAAAATAATTATAATCATGAGTAGTAATACTAAGATGAAATCCGTTAAAGCCTTTCTAATTGCAAATAATTTGATGGGAATAGGGGATATCATAACAACTGACCCAATTGATTTTGAGCAATTACCCGACGAAGACTTCAAAAATACATTCAAAATTGTTATTGCTACCCAGAAAGAATATGAGGAAATATATAAAAACATCAACTCTATATCTGAGATTGAAAAGATAGTTATAAAAAAAGTTAGAGACTCAAAAAAAGAAGTTATGACTCCCCAAAACGTAAAGATAGTTGAAAAACAGGGAAGTGTCAAAAGGAAAGAAATCTCAACAATACGAGTTGATGTAAACAAGATAGACAAACTACTTAATCTTGTTGGAGAATTTATTATCGATAAAGAGGCACTAAATCAGATTAGCGATGAACTTAAGAGGAGATATAAAGGAGATCCTTTAGTAAGCAAATTGGTAAGTATGATTCCCCATATAAATTATATAGGTACAGAACTTCAAGAAACCGTTATGTCAACTAGAATGCTTTCATTAGAGCATATATTTAATAGGTTTCCAAGAATGGTTAGAGATCTGTCTCAGAAATGTAATAAGGATATAAATTTTGTAATTGAAGGTAAAGAGACTGAGATAGATAGAGGGATTATTGAAGAATTAATTGATCCACTCACACATATTCTTAGAAATGCAATTGATCATGGCTTTGAGACCATGGCGGAAAGAAAGCTAAAATCAAAAGATGAAGTAGGAACTTTAAAACTGATAGCAAAGCATGAGGAGAACAATGTAGTAATTGAGATTGAAGACGACGGTAAAGGAATTAACGTTGAAAGGATAAAGCAAAAGGTAATAGAAAAAGATCTTGCTAGAGAAGAAGAATTACAAACCTTATCTGACAGTGAGATAATCAATTATATTTTCGAACCTGGATTTTCCACTGCAAAAGAGGTAACAGATATCTCTGGCAGAGGTGTTGGATTAAATGTTGTTAGGGAAAATATAAGAAAATTAAACGGAATAATAGAAATTAAAAGTGAGGAGGGAATAGGGACTAAATTCATAATCAAACTGCCTTTAACCTTGGCAATTATACAGGCTCTATTAATAGGAGAAGAATGTTACACCTTTGCTATACCAATAACCTCTATAATAGAAACTCTTCGCATCAAAGAAGAGGAGATGGAAGAAAAAATTCATGAGGTGGGGAGCTTTGAGGTTTTTGACTGGAGAGACCAAGCTATCCCAATCGTTAGAGTAGGAGAATATTTTGAGGTTAGTAAAGAGAGGGCCAATAAGAAAGTATTTATTGTAGTTGTAGGACATTCCGAAAAAAGATTTGCTTTGATAGTAAATAAGCTATTAGGAGAACAAGAGATAGTAATAAAATCTATGGGAGCATTCATTGGAAGGGATAAACTGCTTGGGAATATCAAAGGGATATCTGGGGTTAGCGTATTGGGAGACGGAAGGTTTGCGCATATTCTTGATATAGCTTCCTTAACCAGAAGTTAAAGGAGGGCCGAATGTGAATTTGCAATTATCTAATAGAGAAACTCTGCTAAAGGAATTGACGGTAGAGTCAAATTTAGAAGGATTTATGAGTATAAAAGAAATAAGTAAAGAAACATGTGGTTCTATACTTAAAGATGAGTATAAATTCAAGGAATATCTACTGTGTATAGATGAGATTTTTTGCAACTGTATTGCACATGCCTATGAGGGCAAATGTGGAGAGATAAGTGTAAGGTTTTATCTTAATGATGAGTACTTAAAAGTAAGCATAAAAGATTTCGGGATAGGGATTCCCGTAAAGTACACTAAAGAAATACCAGGTCTATCTAATGATTTGTTGGCAGAATCAGGTAGAGGACTCGTTATAGTAAATAGTATGTGCGATAAATTGATTATAAAACGTAATGAAGATAGTGGTACCGAAGTTATTATCTACTTCAAAAAGGGGTGGTAATCATGTTAGTAGAAGCTTTAACGCATGGAAAGATAAAACTGATAAACATTTTTGGACAAGTGAGCTTTGAAAATCATTCTGAATTTAAAGAGAGCATGCTACGAAATATTCATGGAAGTGAGCCGGTTATTATTGTTGACATGGAGAATCTAACTTATCTCAACAGTATGGGTCTTGGAGTTATCGTAAAAGCTTACTCAGAATCAAAAAAACAGGGTAAAGAATTTGTGCTTTCTTCCTTGCAAGAAAACATAAAAAAGCTATTTATTATAACTAAATTAGAAAGGATTATCAGTATTTATGAAAGTACGGAAGAAGCTATTGAATTATTTAACAAACAGGATGTGAATATATAGTGGAGAGTAGGGAAAGAGGATATCTACTTAAAGAAAATAAAAAACTTCAGGAGAATTTAGAAAAGATAAGTTTGCAGAACACTGAGCTTCTAATGCTGATAGATTTCTTAAGTACCTTGCTTGTAACAACAGATTTTGAAAAAATAACCCATATAATTATTAGACATATAAAAAAAATAACTGGTGGTAAGGTTGTAAAATTTGTACGAAAAGAACTTAAGACTGATACATACGGCTATTATACAATGAAAGATAATGATATTGAGAAAGTATTTCTGGATCGTAATCAGTTGGGGAAAGATTGCTTTTTCATGTATTGTACTAAGTTATATATAAGTGATGAAGATGAATCATTTATTGCTATACCAATAAAATATGAAGGTGAAAACATTGGAGCAATAATTATAGAAGAATTTGAAGATAAAAAGCTAGAAAATCAAAACCTTAAATTGCTTGAAATTTATTCCTTGATTTCAGCTATTGTTATTAAAAACTGCATATTATCAGCGCAATTTGAAATCGAAAAGAAAGTAATCCTGGAACAGAATAGAAAAATAAATGAAGATTTGCAGTATGCGCAACGAATTCAAGAGTACTTACTACCAAGTGGTGAACACCATTTCGATAATTATTATTTCTGTTGTAATCATATTCAAGCTCAATACCTAGGTGGAGATTTTTATGACGTATTTCAGTTTAATGATAATAAGATAATTTTTTATATTGCGGATGTATCGGGCAATGGAGTATCCTCAGCTTTATTTACATTGTTCTTAAAGCAGGCTGTAAGAGGAATAGCCAACTCCTTCAATGGTCTACCGATTTATCCATCAAAAATATTAGAAAAATTACATATTAGATTTAATGATTTTATTGTAGAAGAGGAATTATACATTGGAATATTAATGGGAGTTTTAGATACTCAAAAAAATCAAGTTACAATATGTAATGGAGGTCATAATGTAGAGCCAGTGCATGTGAAGGTCAATGAGAAAAAAGTTATTTCATATAAGCTTGAGGGATTACCAATTAATAATTGGTTTAAGGATTTGAGGTTTCCCTATGAAGATGAGATTATTTCATTAAATAAAAAAGACAGATTAGTATTATTAACCGATGGTGCAACAGAGGTTAAAGGGAAAGAAAATGAAACTTTGGGACTGGAAGAAATTAAAGAAGCATTATATAAAAATATGAATTTAGGATGTAATGTGCAATTTGAAGAATTACTAAATCGCATTAACATATTCACTACTGGAAGTGCCATAAAGGATGATATTGCATTTTTATGTTTGAAGAGGAAAGGCTAGTGTATATTAAAGGAGGATGAAAAATGGGTGTTTTAATTGTTGATGATACTGCTTTTATGAGGATGACGATAAAAAATATACTTGAGAAAAATAAGATAGAAGTTTCGGGGGAAGCTGTTAGTGGAAAAGACGCATTAGTAAAATATAAACAGCTAGAACCAGATGTTGTTACAATGGACATAACTATGCCTGAGTTAGATGGCATAAGAGCTATTAGGGAGATAATCAAGATAGATTCCGATGCTAAAATTATAGTTTGCTCAGCTATGGGGCAAGAACCTAAGGTTATGGAAGCAATAACTGCTGGAGCTAAAAGCTTTGTGGTAAAACCAATTAACGAAACAAGATTAGTAGATGAGATTAAAAGATTTTACTAATTAAATTATTGGAGGGGATATGGATGAGAACAAGAGAGAGTAGAATAAATGAAGAGGAACATTTAATAGAATTATTGGATATGAGGCCAAGTCTATTGAAGGTTATGCTTGAAACTGTTAAAACAGGGATAATTATTAGTAATCGTGGGACTATTGAGTGGGCTAACACTACCATAAATAAAATTACTGGGTATAAATATGAAGAGTTGATTGGGCGAGACTTTAAGAAATTTTTCCTTAATGAATATGATGGAAGGATCCAGAGCAATATTTTCAAAGATTTACTACATGACAATGCTTGGGAGGATGGAAAATGGAGTAGAAGAAAAAATGGTGAAGTATATTTAGCTTCAACTAAGTTTCTTCCTATGACAGATGAAGAAAGCAATAGTCTTAGCGGTTTGATTTTAATTGATGACATTACCAGTGAACAATGTTACTAAGTCAAAAGCCAGATCAGAATAGGATGGCTGAAAGCGGTGGAAGATTATTGAAAGAATATATAGACATATTAAAGATAAAAATGTGAAATGGGGACTGACGCATCTGGCATATATTATTTTCAGTGTATTCATCCACATGACATATTTTCATCTTTATATGTAAATTTGAAATATAAGGACGGTTACTATTTATATG
Source organism: Wukongibacter baidiensis (assembly GCF_050888315.1). Lineage (NCBI taxonomy): Bacteria > Bacillati > Bacillota > Clostridia > Peptostreptococcales > Caminicellaceae > Wukongibacter > Wukongibacter baidiensis. Next base: position 2,187,417 of record NZ_CP138202.1, on the reverse strand, counting down.
GTATAGGTTCTCCCGTATAAACTGCTTCAAAGTCACTGGCTTTAAGCTTTTTTAAAGCCGATAATGCTTCATCATTCCATCGAGTATCATGGGCACCTGATACATACATATCGCTACCAACATCAGCTACAATCAATCCATATTTTTTCATGGCTCGCAGTATAATCTGCATATCTTCATTGTATTCTGATATATCAAAGTCCGACTTTAGTCTGAGTCTTAATCCCATGGGTGGATAGCTTGGATCAGCATATTTCCCTCCTGAATGGGTAGCAGGTAGAACATAAGCTTTTTGTATTTTGCTCAAAGTAACCCTAAAGGCATGGTTGATTTCACCCTTTTTATAGACTTCATCCCATCTAACTAATCCAGGTAAAATAGCAAGCCCAGACGCATCAGCACTTGTCCATCCTTTGGGACGCTGTTCATTCTTATCAAGATGCCAAATAGCCCCACTACCAGCATGCCACTTTCCATTTGGAAGCCTTTCAGCAGCAAACAACTCATATAATGTATTTGTATCTTTTTGCAATATTAAAAGATGCCTGTCTGAACCTCCTTCAATAAGAGGACTATTAGGTATTGGATAGGGACCCTTATCACTTTCGGAAGCATAATCAAAGGTAACATCCACCGTATTCTGATCGGAAGAAACTATATTGTAGGGAATACCTATTGGAGACCCCTTCCAGAATGTACCGAAATCAGGATGAAGACGCTTATCCTTACCTATTATACTTATAAAAGTGTCTGATTTTGGATGTATAGGTAACTTATCTACAGGTGTATTCCAGATATTATCTTTAGGAAAAAGCTTTATTCCCTCAATATCGGGTATTTTATCATCAGCCTTCGTAGAAGGGGATGAATTAGGTAGCTTACCGATATACACTGACTTAGTATCAGACTCCCAAGTAACATCTTCATCAAAGGCATTTGAAATTGCTCTGATCGGTAGATAAATAGAACCGTTATAATTTAAGGGCTCCAACGTTTTTTCATTTACATCAGTCATTTTAGTAAGTGTACCATTGACATAGATTTTATAGTTATCAAAAACCACATTAATAGATTTAGAAATAGGATAGGCAGTACTAACTACTGTTAGACAAAGAGCGGTTACTAGACCTGCAATATAACCCTTAAAATATCTTTTCATTATTATCACTCCATGTATAAGAATAAATTACTTTATCGAGGCTGTTAATAACCCCGAATTTCTTCGTTGTTGCTTCAATCAAGAACCCTCACGTATGTCTATATACGCTGCGGTCTCTTGCTTTCAGTACGCCTCGAACTTCGGCTTTCTTAACAGCCTATTATCTTACTAACTTTGTTAACAAGATAAATAAATTACTTTATCATTAACATTATAGCATAATCATGCTTTTCAAAACCTAGTACCTCAAGATCATATGGAGTAACTGAATATAATCACACATAAAGCAGAGTGAGTTCATAAGGACTTACTTTTTTTTAGTGCAACGAGAATTTTTTTATAACTTAGAATTTGACCCTCACTTTGAGGGAGACTATATTTAGGGAAAAGAAAAAATCGGAAAGTATTTCCAATAGTAAATATTTGACTAATTTTTGATTTGGGTGTATGATAAAAATAGAAAACCGACAATGTGTCGGTAAAGGGGTGGGAGAGTATGGGTTTAAAAGAGAAAATATTGGATGCGTCTTATGAACTATTTGGAGATAAGGGATATGATGAGACGACAGTTTCAGATATCATCAAGAAGGCAGGGAGTTCACGAGGTGGTTTTTACCATCACTTTAATTCAAAGGAAGAGATTTTAGAAGCGATAACGGAGGAATATTTAGATGAATTCTCTAAGCTTTATAATACAACTATTGAAGAACATGTAGGTTCATATACGGAACTTTTTAATAAGATTTTTACAATGTTTTATGAATATAAAATGGAGCAGATAAGGGACTGGCCTAAGCTACAGAAGGTTTTCTCCTTCAAAGGAAACCATGTTATCATATTGAAAATTGCTAGGGAGTTTGAAGAGCTTACCACGAAGGTTTATACGAAGGTTATTAGAGAAGGCGTGGATAAAGGAGAATTTACTGTTAAGTATCACGAGGCACTTGCAGGACTCTGGACGAGAGAGATGATACAAATCAATCGTATAGCTCGAAAGGAGTTCTTTAAACATGATGAAGTTAAATTCAAATCTCTCATAGGTCAATTAGAATTCGTTGAAAATATGATAAACAGAGAGCTTGGATTAAAAGGTAATGGTGTAAAAGTAAAGTTGGTTGTTTTGGCTTATATCGAGCATACTAAAGAGCAGATTGCTCTCAAAGAGGAGGATGCCAGATGATCAAATGGTTTAAGAATATAAAAAAGTCAGATTTTCAATTAGTAGGTGGCAAAGGTCATAACCTTAGTAAGATGTATAACTGTGGCTTAAAGGTTCCAAATGGCTTTGTAATCACATCTAAGGCCTATGATGCCTATATAGATAGAAATAATTTAAAGTCTAAAATTACTGAAATTCTTGCTGGCGACATAAGTAGTTTAGATAAATCAAAGGCTATAAAGAATATGTTTGTAAAAGATAAAATGACAAATGACTTAATTGATCAGTTAAAAGAGGCATTTAGAAAACTAAGCAGCCATGGGGTAGCTGTTCGAAGTAGTTCTACTGTTGAAGATTTACCTGGTATGAGCTTTGCTGGACAGTATAGTAGTTATTTGAATGTAACTGAGGAAGATTTAATAGAAAAGGTCATCATATGTTGGAAATCCCTTTGGAATGAAAGGGCAATTGATTACAGAAACAAGTATGATGTAGGGGAGGAGTTTTCCCACGGGGTAGTTGTTCAAGAAATGATTGACTCCAAGGTCTCGGGAGTAATTTTCACGGCTAACCCGGTTTCGGGTATTCGCTCTGAGATACTTGTCAATGCAGCCTATGGTTTAGGAGAATCCATTGTTAGCGGAAGGGTAAACCCAGATCAGTATACTATTGACCATGGGAGTGGAAGGCTAATAAGTGAAGAAATTTCAAAAAAGGAAATTTTATGTAGGTACGCCAAGGACGGTATTGAATACGTAGAAGTTGATCCAGTTTTACAAGAAAAGAGTTCTTTAAAGCCAAATCATATTGAAGTCATTGTGAAAGAAGCAGAAAAGGTTCAGAACTATTTTGGAACACCTCAGGATATAGAATTTGCTATTGATGATAAAGATGAATTTTATATTGTACAATCAAGGAACATAACAACTCTGTTTCCGATAGAAGCTTTTGATAAAGATGGGAAGCTAAGGGCTTATTTAGCTGCGAGTTCAGTACTTCTTGGTATGAAAGAAGCATTCACACCATTAGGAGCAGATCTATATGGTGGTATGTTTCCATCAGTTCTTAATGTTATGCTTAAGAGAAAGAAACCTATACCAGAGGATTTCGTGAAATATGCTGGGGGAAGAATTTTCTTAGATATTACCTATCTCATGTCCAGTAAACTTGTAGCGAAACAGTTTGGTAAAGCCTTTTCGGGTAGTGATCTACCCCTTAAAGATACAATGGACTATGTACTAGAAAAGCATGGCACTACCTTTAGGAGTCAAGGTATAAAATTTAAAATCCCTTGGGGTGCACTTAGATATGGCTTGAATTCCATGGGAGACTTAAGGATAGCAAGAGGGGTTAAACCAAACAAGAGATATGATGCCATAAGGTCAATGGGAGAGGAATTTTATCAAGGGATTTTAGAAGAAGCTAAGAATCTAAAGACAGTGGAAGAGAAGATGAAATTTTGTTCTGATGCAATGCTTAAAGTTTTCAAGTTGACTCAAAAACAAGCATTGTACTGTTTAGAAGTGAGTAATTATTCAAAGATAGAAAAGACCATAAAGAAGATATTCGGAGACAGGTTTAATCTAGACATATTATCATATTCTTTACCTGAGTGTGTTACGGTAGAGCTTGGTTTAGAACTCAATAAACTTGCTAAATATTTCGATGAGAATGGCCTAGAAGCAACAACTGATGATCCAGAAATGAAGGCTTTTCTTGATAAATTTGGCCATAGGAGTACTGTTGAGCTTGACTTTGGATACAAAAGATGGAGGGAGAACCCTGAATATCTGTTGAATCAAATTAAGTCCTATATGGTAGATAAGATGTACACGAGGAATATATCAGAGGTTCACGAAAAGGCTAATGAGGCCAATAATCTAATCGAAGAGATCTATGAGGCTGTTAAGGTGAAAAAAGGTCAAAGGATGGCAAAAAAGATGAAGAAATGGATGGTAGATTATAGAAGGGCGGCTGGGATGAGGGAATATCCTAAATTCAATATTGTTCAAGCACTAGACGTATCAAGAAGAGTAATACTTGAGCAAGGAAAATCATACCAACAAAGAGGCTTACTTGATGAAGCAGAAGACATTTTTTTCCTTAGAAAGAGAGATATCCTAAGTGGTCAGATTCTTAAGGAGACCGTCCGTAGAAATAAAGAAGTATACATTAAAGAAATGGCAAGGAATAGTATACCAAGAATTGTTCTTAACACAGGTGAAACATTTTATTCAGCTCAAAAATTTGATCCGAAAAGTAAAGTGCTTCAAGGTATAGCTCTGTCTGGAGGCATTTATGAAGGTCGTGTTAGGGTGGTATTTAATCCAAGCACCTCTGAACTGAAAGAAGGAGAAATTTTAGTAACTGAAAGTACGAATCCTGCATGGACTCCACTTTTTATGTCAGCTAAGGGACTCATTATGGAGTACGGCGGTCCACTGAGCCATGGAGGGATAGTAGCAAGAGAATACGGTATCCCGGCTGTCGTTGGTATTCCATCGGTTACTGACTTATTAAAGGATGGTCAACTTGTGAGAGTTAATGGGGAAGCAGGAACTATAGAAATACTTGAGTAAATTAGACTGTTTCAAAGAAGCTGCCTTGTGAGGAAGATTTAAAGTCAGCTTCTTTTAGTATTTCGTATTTTAAAATGTGAGAGAAATTAACAATATATTGTTATTTATATTTGCAAATATTAAAAAAATATATATCATAGAATACGTAATGATATATATTTTGAAAGGATGGTTATAATGGATTTAAAATGGAGTTTAAACGAACTTTATCCATCTTTTGATTCTAAGGAATTTAAGGATGACCTAGAAGTCTGTAACAAACAAATTGAGTCTATTAAGGAATGGACTAATAATGAGCTGGATTCTGACAATAATACAGTTAGGAATATTGAATACTATATTGACCTTATTAAGAGTTTCACATCTCTATATGCAAAGCTTATGGCATACACCCATCTAAGTTTTAGTGTTGATAGCACTAACGAAGAAATATCCAAAACCTTTGATCTTCTACAGAAAAAGAGAACAGAGTTGACTGAACCTGTGGTTAAGTTTCAAAAATGGATGGGAAATATTGGTGAGTTAGAATCTATAATTTCTCAATCAGACCTTTTAAAGGAGCATAGATTTTATTTATTGGAACTGGCAAATAAAAATAAATACTTACTAAGTGATAAAGAAGAGATATTGTTAGCGAAAATGACTAATACGGGATCAAAGGCATGGGAAAAGCTTAGAGGAACTCTTTCATCGACTCAAATGGTTGATATTGAAATAGATGGAGAGCAGAAACAATTACCTCTTTCCTTTGTAAGAAATATGGCATTTGATAAGGATCCTATAGTAAGAAAAAATGCCTTTGAAGCAGAGATAAAATCCTATGAAAAGACTGAAGTAGCATTAGCCGCTTGTCTTAATGGTATAAAGGGTGAGGTTTTAACTGTATCAAAGATGCGTGGGTTCGAATCTCCACTTGAAGAGACCTTAATAAATTCTAGAATGGATAAAGAGACTTTAGACGCTATGCTAGAGGCTATGAAGGAAAGTCTACCTGCTTTTCGTAAGTATCTAAGAAGAAAAGCCGAGATTCTAGGATATAAAGAAGGACTTCCATTTTATGATGTTTTTGCTCCAGTAGGGAAGAGCAATAAAAGCTTTACCTATGAGGACGCAAGGGATTACATAGTGAAGAATTTTAGATCATTTAGTGACTATCTAGCAGACTATGCTGATAACGCCATAAACAAAAGGTGGATAGATGTTGAGCCGAAAAAAGGCAAGAGAGGAGGAGCATTTTGCTATAATATCCATCCAATAAAGGAAAGCAGAATACTAACCAATTTCACTGGAAGCTTTAAAAATGTAATGACATTGGCTCATGAACTTGGACATGGATATCATGGAAAATGTCTAAGAGGAGAGAGTATATTAAATACTGGTTATCCTATGCCCCTTGCTGAAACTGCTTCTATTTTCTGTGAAACTATAGTTATGAATTCTGCCCTTAAAGAAGCTAATAATGAAGATGCCTTCAATATTCTAGAAGGATCTCTTCAAAATGCAACTCAAGTAATCGTTGATATATATAGTAGGTTTCTTTTTGAATCAAGACTATTTGAGCAGAGAAAGGAATACTCACTTTCTTCCAAGGAATTAAATAATCTTATGCTTGAAGCCCAAAGAGATGCATATGGGGATGGGTTAGATCACGATACTTTACATCCTTATATGTGGGCAAATAAAACCCACTATTACTATGCAAATAGAAATTTTTATAATTTTCCCTATGCCTTTGGGCTATTATTTGCTAAGGGATTATACGCTAGATATCTTGAAGTCGGTGAATCTTTTATTGAAGACTATGATAAGCTTTTAGCTGTCACAGGAAAAAATACAATTGCTAATGTAGCTAAGATGATGGATATTGATGTACATTCTATAGATTTTTGGAGAAGTTCTCTGAAACTGATAGAAAAAGACATAAAAAGGTTTATTGAACTTTCTGAATCAGTTTAAATATGGGTACTGGAGTGTATATAAATGGATAAAGAACTGTATCAAAAAATAGAGAATTACATGCTAAGTTGCATGAGTGACAGTGTCCATGACTGTCAGCATATTTACCGAGTTTTATATATGGCCTTGGATATTGGTAAAAAGCTGAACATTGACAGGAGTGTGCTTATTGCAGCATCGCTATTGCATGATATAGGCAGAGATGCAGAATATAATGATAGTAGCCTAGATCATGCTGTTGTTGGAGCAAATATGGCCTATGAGTTTATGATTGAATTAGGCTGGGAAGAAACTAGAGCAAACCATGTAAAAGAGTGTATTATTACCCATAGGTATCGCACAGATTTACCTCCTGAAAGCATAGAAGCAAAAATATTATTTGATGCTGATAAACTAGACATTTCAGGTGCCGTTGGTATTGCTAGAACTTTACAGTTTGGTGGAATAATATCTGAGCCCCTTTATAGTGTTGATAGCGATGGCAGGGTACTTGATGGCTCTGAAAAGGATGAGAACTCCTTTTTCAATATTGTTAATAATAAATTGCTAAAGCTTGAAAATAAGCTATATACTGACCGTGCCAAGGAGATTTGTAGAGAAAGGAAAAGTATGTGCATTAATTTCTATGAGGGTATGTTTAAGGAAGTAAGCAATATTCATAATGATGGCATAAAGTTATTGCAAAGCTTTATAGATACAGAAGATAAGTCGTAGGAATTAGAAATATAAACTTTTTATATTTTATCAAGTAATTGACATTGTAAAAATGGTGTTAATCAAACATTCTTAGAATAATTTCTCTATAGTAAAGGCTATAACAAGAGAGCTATAACCAAATTTACAATTGGTTGTGGCTTTTTTTTAAACTGAGATTTATTAAAGTATTTATAAAACTTAAAAAATCAATGCTTATATTAAATTAGGTTTTTGACATGGAAAGACTTACTGGGATATAATGGAATTAAAAAAGAGAGGAAGACAAGACGAGTGAAAAAGAAGCTAGTATTGTTGCTTTCAATAATTCTGTTGGCAAGTTTAATAGGTTGTTCCAATATTAACAATGATATGACGCAAGGAGATGTAAAGGAGCTTGTAGCAAAAGCAGATTATCCACCAGCAGTTGGATTTGATGACTATGATGGTAAAAGAGCTGTTTGGGATAATAACGAAGTTAGTGATGCATTTATACAAGGTCTTAGCAATTTCTCAGCAGATACCATAGCAGAATTACTTATCACATCAAATTCATCAGAAAATACCATGTATTCACCAATAAGTTTACATATGGCATTAGCTTTATCATCATCAGGAGCCAGCAGTGAAACGCAAAAAGAAATACTATTAACAATGCATATGAAAGACTTAGGTATTGAAGAGCTTGAAAAACAAACGGGGAATCTATTTAGATTAATTTATAAGGATAATGAAATCGGAAAACTAAAGTTAGCTAATTCACTATGGTTAGATAGAAAAGAGTCGTTTAAGGAAGACTATCTAAAAACAGTATTAGAAGATTATTATGCTTCATTATATGCTGTAGATTTTTCAAAAAAAGAAACAGAAAAGCTTATATCGAAATGGATAGCAGATAATAGCAATGGAACCCTAAAAGGGTCTGTTCCTGTGAATGAGGAACAAATACTAACCATAATTAATACCATTTATTTTTATGATGAATGGACAACCAAATTTGATAAGAATAGAACAAAGGAAGATACATTCCATTGTAACGATGGAAAAGATGTTGTATGTGATTTTATGAATATGAGATTCTCTAGTCATGGTTTTGTTGATGGAGATGGATTTCTTACATCTAGCCTCAATCTCAAAAATGGAGCATCCATGAGTTTCTATCTTCCAGATGAAGGGGTAGATGTATATGATCTTATTTCGACCCCAGAAAAAGTAAAGATTTTATTAGATAAAGATGATCCATCTAATATTAAGAAATTTGGTGAAGTAGTATTTAAGGTACCAAAGTTCAGTTTTGGATCCACGTTACATTTAAAAGAAGCATTGAAGAGATTAGGTATTTATAGAGCCTTTGAAAAAGACGCAGATTTCTCTGGATTAACAGACGCTGATATAGTATATATATCTGATATTATACAGTCAACCCATATTTCCATTGACGAGAAAGGCTGCGAGGCTTCAGCTTATACTCAAATCGATTACGCTGGTAGCGCACAACCCAAAGATAAGGCGGAAATGATTTTAGATCGACCATTTATTTTCACTATTAAGGGATCGAAAGGTGTGGTGTTATTTATTGGAATAGTTAATAATCCAATCGAAGAGTAAGATTTATATGTTTTCTTGAAGAAGGTAAGGAAACTCCATGAGAATCGTCTGGAATAAAAATTATTAAATTAGAGATTATAGAAAAGCATTTACAATCTACCTACTAGTATGATATGCCTCTGGTATGGAGAAGGGAGATAGATAAAATGAATAAAAAAGCAGCAGAGATATTTGCTGAGGCTGGTTTTGATGCCATATAAGTTTTACTATGTAAACCCTATACTCAAAATCCATATTATATATTCTTTTTTTCATGTAAAGAACTTGTTACTGACTTGCTAGTATGATAGGATATAAAACAAATAGTAGAAAAGGATTTGTTAATATGGAGAATAGAAAAGAACAGATTATAAATCTTGCTATAAATTTTATTAAAAAGTATGGATTTGACAGTTTTAGTTATAAGGATTTATCGGAAGCTGTAGGTATAACAAAGGCGACGCTACATCATCACTTTCCCAAAAAAGAAGATTTAGGATTAGCCGTTTGCGAAGCTTTAAGGGCTGATGGGCAAGAATTAAAAATTAAGACTGATAGTTTAGATAATGCTAAGGAAAAGATTAAGTATGTATTTGATGATGTGATTGACTGTGCCAAGAGGGGAGAGATTTGCCCGTTATCTTCATTACAGGCTGAGTACAATGTTATACCAGATTCAATGAAAAAAATGATGACCGATTTAAGTGAGTCGGAGATTAATTTTATAGTTGCAATCCTTGAGGAGGGGGTAGCAGAGGGCAGTTTTGAATTTAAGGGGGACTCTAGAAGTATGGCACTTATGATACTGACGTCATATAAGGGAGCTATGCTATATTCTAGAGCTATTAGCGGTTATACAATTACTACTGTACTGGAGCAAATATATAATCAAATTACGAAGTAATAAATTATTAGGGCTTCTTTCTAGCATAATTAAGGCTAGAAGGAAGTCTTTTTATTTGAAATTCTAACTAAGTTCTTAAGTTAAGTATAGTAGTCATAGTTTCATTATAAATATAGACTAAGTAAATTGTAAGCAGAAAAATGAATGAGTTTTATAACCGATTGTGATATAGATTTCGATTGGTAGTAAAAACTATGAGTCGACAAAATAAGAGAAATTTCAACAAAGGGAATTTGTTGATAAATGAAGAAATGTTTAAGTTGTTAAAAGTAGACTCTATAGGAAGTAATATTTATTCTTCAACAGTTTTAGAGCTTTACAAATATCGATTATTTATTGATACAGGGGGAGTTAAGCAATGAAAAAAAGTAAAATCAAGCTATTTTTATCAATTGTTGTTTTAATCACTATAGTTTTTTCTCAAATGCCAATGCATACTTTGGAAGTTAGTGCAGCAGAAGAGTTTGATTCATTCAGCGTTCTAGAAGAGCTGACTAAGGAAAAATATATGGGAAGACAAAGTGGAACAGAAGGATACGAAGAAGCAGTAGATTTTCTAGAAGAACAGTTAGAAGAACTAGACGTTGTTCCAATACTAAACTCGGATACATATAAACAAGAGTATAAAACTAAGATCGGAATATTAAAAGATACCTCCTTTAGAATCGATAATGTTACTTATGAGATAATGAAGGATTATATGCCGTATAGTAGGACAACCTCAGGGAACTTTGAGTTTGATGAAATTTATTATGTGGGTGTCGGGGGAGAAGAAGATTATACAATTGAACCTGAGGGAATCGTTGTTTTTAAATGGAATGATGATAAAGGAAATTTTGGTGGGGGGATTACAGATAGAATACTAACAGCAAAGGAACATGGTGCAAAAGGTGTTTTAATTGTAGATAATGGAGAACTAAAAGTAGGTAACTACGAGCATCCCATAAACTCAAAAGATGTAGATATTCCAGTACTATATATAAGTGAAGATTTAGCTGAAGATATTTTACAGATACCATCACACTGGAATGCGCAAAAACTTTCTGATAAAAATATTGAGATTAATTTAGAAATAAAAAGAAAAAGCACAGAGGCAGATAACTTAGTAGGTCTAATCCCTGGAAAAAGAGAGGATAAGGCCATTCTGATTACTACTAATTTAGATGGCTTTGGTAGTTTACCTAATGGTGAATATTTTCAAAGTACAAAATCTAGTGCTGTTAGTACTGCTATGCTTTTAGACTTAGCAAATTACTATAAAGAGAATAAACCTGAATACAATATTATAATTGCAATAGTTGGGAGTAAATGGATTGAAAACGAAGGTATAGAAAAAATTGCTAAAACTATTGACTTTGATAATATTATTACGACAATCGACTTATACGCTATGGGAGGAGATGGCAAACCAAGGATATTCTATACAGATAAAGAATTTAAATCATTTGCAAAAAAGCTAGATGACGATATGGAGTACAACAACGATTTAGGGAATGCTCTCTCAGGTGTTTTAACTGACTACACTCCTAGATTATTGATGATGAGAGATACATCAACATGGATAAATAATTCCCTTACTGATACATTTGAAAATGTAAATACAAAGGGGTACAATAAAGGTTTAAAATACACTAAGGATTTAATTGATGATATTATAGAGTATTACATTGAGGAGAAAGAAGAGTTCAATGATTTTGACTATGATTATAAAGATGTAAAGAAAAGCTATGAAGAGGACGTAGATAAAAAAATAAAATTTGTTGAAAGTAAATATTTTAAAGTTTACTTTGATGATGAGTTTAAAGAAAGACTAGATAATAACCATCTAGAAGAAATTGATGAGATTTATGAAAGAATATCGAAGTTTAACTACTATCCTTATATTGGAGAAAAGGTGAAATTATTATATTTATCTGATTTAAATGAGGCGGCAAGAATTGGTGGACGTGAGGATATATATGAAGATGGAGAACATGTTGGAGGAGGATTTGCTAGTTTTGATAGACCGGTAATATGGTGTTTAGAACCACATCTAGGAACAGTATCACATGAACTTAATCATTTATTAGCAGATTTTAAAGGGATTGGTAAAACGAATAAGCATAATCAAGAGTGTCAGGGTCAGAGTTTCTTAGTTTATTATTATTATGAAAAAGACGAATATGTTACAGATGTAGACGATCTGATCAATGAGTATCTTTGTAATTGGGAAGCACCAAAAGTTATTGATAATGCTGAAAATTATAGTGAAAAAATTGATTGGAAGATTCTAGCTGGAAGAAAAAAAGATCCAGATGGATGGCAAAATACTTACCACACGCTTGGGTCTATGTATAGCTATTTAAACTATGTATATGGGTCAAATGCGGCAAGAAAAGCAGTATATGGGGTTTATGATAAAGAGATTGATATAAAAGATGCATTGATACAAGATACAGGGTTAGATATTGATGAATTTTTAGAAAGCTGGAGTCTTTGGATGACATCGTCAGGAGAGGAAATAGGAAAGAAGGTAAAAAAGGAAGTAAAGAATTTTAAGGATAAACTTACTTGGTATGATTATTACTTAATATTCACAAAGTTTGAGCAAACTAATGATGATGGACATGAAGATAACGACAACGATAATGATAATGATTTTGACTCATCAAATATACCGGTAATTGATAAGAAGCAGAGTAAGTTTGCTATTTTTGAGGACGACGGACTTAAATATGGGGACATAGAATATAGAATAGATTTTGCTAATGAAGACTTTGAATTGGACAGTGTAGGTGCCGCAATAGATAGTGAAAATGTATATCTTAAGATAAAATACATATCGCCAATTAAATCATATGTAAGTATGTTTTTGCAAGGTGATGTACCAGGATTAAAGAAAGTTTATGATAACGCAACGAAAAAGGGAGAGAATGTAATAGTTTTAAAATTTAACAAGGATGACTTAAAAGATTATACTGCTGGATTAGCAATAAGCATTGGTGAAAGAAACTTTATTTTCATTGATAAAGAATTAATGGATAATATTGCGAATATTAGAGTTAAGGATATCACCCATGGTGATGATAAATAAGGTGTTATCTTGAGCGGAGTGGAGATAAGGGTTATAGAAATACTTCTCACGAAAAGGAATGGAATTTAATATTAAGTAAAAAAACTAATATATATCTTACAAAAAAATATTAATATATATGCGTTGGAGTTATCTTACCAGCGCATTTTGTTTTTGTATGGTGTATGGGAATGGGGGATTTAACTTAAAAAAATAAAAAAACTTTTTCAAATAGCAAAAAACGTCGAGTATACTGAGGACTTCTTTATTATAATTCTACTATAAGGCTCTGGAGGTAAAGTAAATATGCAATATCATGATAAAGTACAAAAGAGTATTAATTATATCGAAGAAAATTTGTATGAAAAGCTTTCTCTAGAATCATTAGCAGAAAATGTACACTTGTCAAAGTACCATTTTCACAGAGTATTCTTGGCAACGATGGGTGATTCTATCATGAGCTATATTCGAAGAAGGAGATTAGTAAGGGCGGCCCATAATCTAATTTATACAGAAAACTCAGTAACAGGGATAGCCTATGAGTATGGTTTTAATACACTAGATACCTTTATCAGAGCCTTCAAAAGGATATATGGAATATCTCCTAATGAATATAGAAAAGTTATAGGAGAGAAAAAAGTACAAAGGTGTACTCGAAGGGAGACAAAATTAATGAAGGATTGGAATTTAGGTGAAAGAATAAAATGTACTAATGAGGAAAAAGAAAATTGTTTGAATTTGTTAGAGCAAATTGTAGAGTTATCTCATAATGCCCATAAAAAAGGCTTATTAGCACTTGAAGATGATACTCAGGATATTACGTCGACATTCTTTAAAAAGGCTTTACAACTACTTCTTTATGGAACTGAACCTGTATTATTGAGAGAAATCCTTGAAAACTATATAGTTATAGGTAATTTTACTGGGAAGGAACTTTTAGAGAGAATTCTAATTCTAGAGGGAATTCTTGATATACAGTTGGGAGAATATCCATGGATTATAAGAGAAAAATTGGGGTCTTATTTTGGAGAAGATTATATTGATAACATAAATAAGTATTTCAATATTTTAGATGACGATGGTACAAGACTTGATGAGTTTGTTGATTTAATAAGAGACGTAAAACCTGCTTCTTCTGAAACCTATCTGTTAGATAAGGAATTAGAAAAAATGAATGGTAGATCGGTACAGAGACTGTTAAGGGAAGTTGATATTAGCTTACTGGTAATAGGAATGAAGGGTGCAAGTGGTAAAATCCAAATTAAGATCATTAATAATCTTTCTAAGATGTCTAAGGTCATATTGTTAGAATTTCTTGAACTTATTGATAGTGTTAACACTCCTCAAATTGTTGATGCGCAAAATAATATAATTGAGATTGTAAAAAAACTTAGGGTTGAAGGGGATATAATATAGGGAGAAATAAAAAACAAGAAACCTAATTATATTTTATATAAGAATATAATTAGGTATAGAATGCATGATAATATTAACAAAAAAACAGAGAGTGTCAAGATTATGGATACTTTTAAAATCGCTAGAAAGTCTAAGTGTTATGATATAATAAAAAAATATATTGAAAAAGCTAAGAAATCGTCTAAGCAATGGAAGTGCATATTTAGTTGTAAAATACTAACCAATTATCATTAGTAAAAGGATGGATGCAGCTTGAAAGAATTCTATTTCAAAACAGGAGACTTGGCTAAACTGTTTAATATATCGTCAGATACGGTGAGATATTATAGTAAATTAGGATTTATCAAGCCTAGTATTGAAGAGAATGGTTATAGGTATTTTAGCCTTCAAGATCTCATGATATTAGGGAATGTTGTATGGTCAAGAGAGCTTGATATACCTATTGAAAGGATTAAAGAGTGGCTAGGCATAGAAATAATTGATCAATTTGTGGAGTTTAACAATAACTATCTAGAGATTCTTGAGAAAAAGGCTGAGTTAATTAACAAGCAGATTGAATATTTAAAGGCTTTTAATAAAAAAGCTGAGGTATTCAAAGAGTCTGTGGACAAGATTGAACTGACCTTTGATGACTATATATATGTACACGATAAGCTTTCAATTAGCTCAAAAGATCTTATTGAAGAGTTAAAGAAAAATTGGCAGATATTATTAGGCAATACTGATACCTTTTGGCTCAGAACTGGTAAGGTATTATTATCTAGATCAAAAGAAGATTTCTACAATGATTCAGTTAATAATAATATGTCTATATGCAATATAGTTCCATCACGGTGTGGAAATGCGAAAATACTTAAATTCGGAAAGGCTTTGAGATATCGATTTATTGGTGATGAAAATGAATTAATCATGGCTTATAGAATGTTAAAAGAATATATGATTGCTAATAATTATAAAATTAGAGATAGAATATACGAAGTTGAGCATCTTATCTATTATGGAGACGGTAGTCTTCGCTTATCTGTTGAAATATACTTACCAATAGCGTAAGCGCTTATCGATAGTCAAATAGAGTTAAAATGAATAGGAGTTACTGTAAAAAACCATCCTAGTAAGAAATATTTTACTAGGATGGTTTTTTTATGGGCAATTTATCGAAGGAAATGGACATTTCTGAGTTTCTATTTAAGTTATTTATGGAAGTAAAGTTTGGATCTAAGTAAATAGTTAATTGAATAGTTAATAATGAAACTTTGAGAAATAACTTGTCAGGTAAATGTAAAAAATTGACTGATTTATGACCAAATCATTGACTCTTGACTTAGTCAATACTTTAGAATAATTAGTAAAAAGCTATAAGAGTAATTATTATAATGAATCTTATACAAAATAAGCTGTTTTTAAGGAGGACAAGAGATGACAAGTAGGCTGACAAGGAAGGTGACATACTTACTATTGATAATCGTACTAAGTATACTTAATATTAACATTGATGTATACGCTATGGACAATATAATTAACAATGGTGAAACAAATATTAGCGTAGATGGATCTTATGAATTTGCTGATGATTATTCAGGCACGATTATCATTGGAAAATCAGTAACGATGGTGACGTTAACGTCCAATTTGCCTTTAAATGACACTAATATTGTATTTGAGGGAGGTAGGACAGGTCCTGTTGAATTAACAATTGATAATCTAGACATAACTGCTCCTGAGGGAGCCCATGGAATTGACTTCGGCTTAGCAGGGCCTTATGAGCACAGACTTTATATAAGAGGAGTATGCCGAATCATTGGTGATCTTGCTGACTTTAGCAATGGTAATAGAACAAGCGGAGCTGGTATCCGTGTAAATTCAGGTACGGCTCTTACTATTGATAAAGCAATGGGATTGACCAATGATGAGGCAAAACTCACAGTTGAGAGTGGTCACACACATGCTGCTATCGGAGGCTCTGGTGGAGAAGACGGTGGTAAGATAACCTTAGATGGAGGAACACTATTTGTGAAATCAAGTGGAAGCTCAGGCGGGGCTGGTATTGGCGGTGGACATTATGGGGCAGGAGGAACCATACTTATTAACGGTGGTATAATCACTGCAGAAGGTGATGGCGGTGCAGCTGCTATTGGTGGAGGAGAAAATGGCTCAGGAGGCTTAATTACAATCACTGGTGGTGATATTAATGCAACAAGCATTGAATATGGAGCAGGCATTGGTGGCGGCTCTGAAGGCGATGCTGGTATCATTAAAATAAGTGGTGGTAATGTAATAGCCACAGGTCAATTTACTGGCTCAGGGATTGGTAGTGGAACAGGTGCTACCACTGTTGGAGAAATTACAATCAGTGGAGGGGAAGTAATTGCAACAGGTATAAATGGTTCGGCAGGTATTGGTGGAGGCGAATATTCGGGTGGCGGTAAAATCTTAATCAATGGAGGAAATATAACAGCAACAGGTGGTAGCTATGGAGCAGGTATCGGTAGCGGTAGTGAAGGTGCTAGTACTACTATAACCATAACGGATGGTACAGTAGAGGCAATAGGAGGTAGCTACGGTGCGGGAATTGGTAGTGGTGGTGAAGCTATTTACGGTGCTGAAGTCGAAATAAGTGGAGGGGATATAAGGGCAACAGGAGGAAAGCGTGGAGCAGGTGTTGGTAGCGGTTATAAAGTTACTGATGATGGTGAAATCAAAATAAGTGGTGGAAACATAACAGCAACAGGTGGTAGCTATGGAGCAGGCATCGGTAGCGGATATACGAGCAGTGGCGAAGTTATTACAATAGAAAATCAGCCAGTCATTATAGCAACAGGAGGTAAAGATGCTGACAATATTGGTAATGGTAAAGATGTTACTTCCCCTACACAAAAGAAGGATACGTCGGGGAATATCCTTTCTTATGTAAGCTTCAATATAACTGACGGGTCGAATCCTATTACAGATGCTATAGTAACAATAGCTGGCAGTAACTATGAGACTAATAATGAGGGTCAGATAGGTCTATTTGTAGCTTTGGGATCTGATCTCACCTACGAAGTTTCTGCTCAAGATTATGAGACTTCCAGTGACATGAACAATGTCAATGAAGAAAATTATGATATTATCGTAGTTATGACAAAAGAAGTTAGACCAAAAGTTATTGGTTTAAGTCCTCAAGATAACAGTACTAGTGTAATACCGGAGGTTGATTTAACTATGACATTTGATAAAAACATAAATTTAGGGACGGGATACATAACTATTTACAAGGGCTCAGATGATAGCGAAGTCGAAAAAATTAACATAACGGATAGTAATGTGGTATCAAACGAGAAAATAGTAACGATAGATCCTAGATCTAGATTATCAGCTAATACAAAATACTATATAGAAATAGATGAATCAGCAATCTATGATGACCAAAATATCTACTTTAAAGGAATTGATGATAAAGAAACTTGGAATTTTGAGACCATTGGTTTACCTGATGATAACAACTTAATTAGCAGCGGTGATACAATAATTAATTTAGATGGAATATATGTTATTGAAGATGGCTATTCAGGTACGATAACAGTGGCAAGTAATGTGACAGAAGTCAAGGTTACTGGATCTGCAAGTTTAACTGACACTAGTATAGTGATTGATAGCGGAAGAACAGATGCCATTGAACTAACATTGGAAAATATAGATATAACTGCACCAAATGGTAGCCCAGGAATCGATTTTGGAAGTGCTGGAAATTATGATAATAAGTTATACATAAGCGGACAATGTATTATTAATGCTAGTAGTGACAATGCAGGTATAAGAGTCTCTTCAGGAGCAGCCCTAATCATAGATAATGTATTAGGTTTAACCGATACCGAAGCAAAGCTTACTGTGTTAGGTGGGTGGAATGCAGCGGGTATCGGAGGCAATAATGGTGAAGATGCAGGAACTATAACAATAAGTGGAGGAACACTCATATCAACAGGTGGAAATAATGGAGCAGGGATCGGTGGAGGATATAGAGGCTCTGGTGGTTCAATCATAGTTAGTAACAATCCAATTATTCTTGCAACAGCTGACGAGATAAATATGTATATTGGTAATGGTAAAGATTCAAATGGGACAGCTACTATTTATAAAGATACTATTGGTGGAGATGAACTAAGTTATCACAGATTTCTAGTAAAAGATGAATTTCATAATGTATTACAAGGTGCTATTGTAAATGTTGATGGTACCGATTATTTGTCAAATAGTGATGGCGAGACAGGGTGCTTTATAGAACTTGGTAAAGACTATGATTTGGAAATAAGTTCAGTAGGTTATTATTCTTCAAATTCATCTGATACTGCAAACTCACAAAATAGCTTGCATAGTGTTTTACTAAGTGAGGATAAAGATGCTCCCTATCCATCGGATAAGTCTATATCAACAGGTAATATCAAGACAGATAAAGTCTCCCTTAGCTGGCAAAAAGCGGACGATCATTTAGGAACGGAGCAAAGTGAGTTGATGTATGAAATATATTATAGTAAAAATAGTCAATTAGATACTATAAGTGGAATAAGAGCATATGGCATACTATATAGTAGAGCTGCTGATACTAACCGTATTTCTGTAGACGGCTTATCGCAAGGTACTAAGTATTTTTTTAATATCGTAGTAAAGGATAAAGCGGGAAATGAAAGCTGCTATGAAGCAGCATCTGCTACAACTTCAGTTTATATACCGCCCTATGTGCCATCGACAAATGCGTACCTAAGAAACTTAAGTATAAAAGGATTAGAGTTAAATCCTAGCTTTGATAGATATACATATGATTATAAAGTAAGTGTGCCAAATGAAACTAAAACAATTGAATTGTCTGCAAGCGTAGAAAATTATAAATCATCAATGAAAATAAACGGTGTATATGTACCGGACTATACAACAAAAGCTATTGCTTTAAATACAGGAGTAAATGTGATAACAATTAATATTGCAGCTGAAAATAGATATTACCAAAAAACATACATTGTTACTGTTAATAGGAAGTATGAACAGGAAGAAAATATTGAAGAGGCAGATGATATAAATGAATTAAAGGAAATAAGAAGTAGTATCTTAGGCTTGAATGATGAAAGTGAAAGGGAGGTATTATTACAGCGTCTGACGGATAAATCACTAGAGCTAATGGATGATTTATCAGAAATTGATTTTATACAGTCAACTATTGAGTATATAACCGACGATGAAAAAAGAGAAGTATATCAAATACGTTTGGATGGAAAAGAAATGATATTTAATGGAAAATACTCTAACTGGGATGAACACAAAGAGATACCGCAGCAGAAAGATAAGGTATGGAATATCAAATTTAACTTTGACTTGGATGAAGAAACTATCGTAGCAGGAGATGATTACATAACAATAGTAGATGAAGATGGATATAGAATAGAGATAGAGCTGGAATATGAAAAAAGAATAAAGCAGCTAAAGATAAAACCTTTAAAGGAATATATACAGGGAAAGAGGTATTATATAATTCTTGGGGGAAAGGTGAGAAGCATACATGGAACTGACTTAAATAAACCGTTGAGAGTAGAGTTTTTTATTGAAGACTAATTAGAACTAATAATTAATTTACTATATTGGATCGAAGAAGGCATATAGAAAGTCATTAGATTGTCCTAACTTTAAAGCTGAGGGAGATATTCCTAAAAGTGTTATTGATGGGTCTAATGATAGGAATTTATCCTTCAAGATCAAAGTGTTAAGTATATAGCTAACTGAGCCCACTAAAAAGTACAGACTTTTCAGTGGGCTCTTTGTAACGGTGCCAGATTGATGAGGCTTTTTATGTATCTATTCATTTCAAAATCTATTATGTCTAAAAACATAATTATTGTAATTATATACAATTTCTTAGAAATCTGTATAGCACACAGGCTTTTGATTAGAATAGAAAAGTCTATCTATATCATCTATAAATTCAGACTTATCCAGTTCCAATAAACCTAAATTAAATAATCCCCTGGCATTGGTAACACCTAAGAATAGGGATGAAAATTCAGCTATATTCATCTTGATAGTCATGTCATAATCTTCTGCGTCTAAAATCGCCTTGCCTTGATCAAACTTTACAATGAGTTCCTCCTCTGTTTCTCTAGTAAAATCATCACTAATTAAAAATCTTACACTTAAGTTCCCGTTATTATAATTTCTATGGGAACACTGTAGAAAGGCTTCTCTAATATCAAATATTTTGTACATTACTCCAACAGCCTGAGTATTTGTTTCTAAGTAGCCGTAGGGAATATAATTTAATGAGTCATTTCTTGGATCGTTGAATATATGGTAAAAATGCTCGTCCTCTGTAGAAAAAATCACTAAATTAACTTGATCCTCTTGCTTTCTTAAGAAGCCCAAAAGTTTTCTTAGAACCTTAGGATTTTCATAGATTAATTCTTTCACATAGATATTATTGATTGTATAGTTTCCTGCTTTTCCATTCTGAAACTTATAAACTATATATCCTTCGATATTACCATCTTCATCATAGCTTCCTACAACACGATTAAAAGCGTCTCCAAATATAGGTCTGATCTCATCACCAAACTTCATCATCATACCATGGGTTTTACGGACAACTCTACTATGGCAATTCAACAATTCCTCTAACTCACTCTCTTTAACATATCTTATATCACTTTCTTCATAATACGCTGGTATTCTTGATGCTAAGATTCTGTACTGATTCATCTTTGTTCCAAAGCCATAGCCCATTTTTTTATAAAAGTCAGGTCTAAATGGTAATAACAGCCCGAAGGGCACTTCCTTTTTTCTATAGTGATCTTCATAAAATTTCACCATATCACGGGCAGCCTTTCTCTTCTTATGCATTAGATGGACACCTAAGAATCCAATTCCCGATACAGGTAGGATCTTTCCAAAGCAATTCATATCAAAATCAAAAAGACGCATAACAGCAATTAACTGTTCATCCTCAAACATACCATAAAATGTAACCTGAGGATCATTCTTAAGTATCTCTAATGCCTCGTCCTTATATCTGTTCATAGCTTCCTTTGTAAAGTCCTTAAAGCTTGGATAGGCATTAAAAGCGATATCTGCATATTCATGGATATGAGATTCATTAAGTTTTCTAATTTCTCGCATTATTCATTCCCCCCACAATAAATCATTACAATATATATTTTAAACCAGATTGTAGGTCCTTACAATATGGGCTAAATTTTTATATTTGGAGTTGAGAAATAAAAATATGAAGTAATATTTAAAGAAGCAGGCACAATATAGTAAGTGCCTGCTTCTTTAAATATAATTTTAGTTTTTAATTTTTGCTCGATATAGCTTTCCTTTAATTTTAGCATCTCTCAAACCCTTTAAAACTAATCTTTCCTTACCACCTAATATCTCTATATTGGTAATCTTATCTTTAATTTCTATTTTACCTATATTTTCTTGTCTAACGCCACCGATCTTTCTTAGGGTTGACAGTATATCTTTATTTGTAAAACGACCATTGCTTCTTCCGGCGTTTAGCTGAACTATTGAGCCCTTTACCTTACCAGACTTATAACGGGTTTGCTTAGCTTCCTTCTTTAATGTCTTCTTTCCAACTCTTCTTTCTACATGTCCACCCTTACAAGGAATTTTGTATCCAAGAAAATCTTCGAGCTCTGCAAATCTGCTTTTTTCCGGTTCTGTAACAAAGGTGATAGCTACACCGCCTTCGTGGACTCTTCCTGTTCTACCAATTCTATGGATGTAATTTTCATTATCGAAGGGGACAAAGAAATTTACAACATGGGTAACACCTTCAACATGAATTCCTCTAGCGGCAACATCAGTAGCTATTAAAGTGTTATATTGACCCTTCTTAAAGCCAGTAAGCTTATCCATTCTAGCTCTCTGTGGCATTCCACCGTGAACAGGGCATATAAAATTGCTCCACTTTTTCATGATAGCATAGAGTCTTTCGACTTGCTCTTGGGTATTACAGAATATAATTGTCTTTCTTGGTCTTTCACGCTTAAGCATTTTTTTAAGAAAGTCCACTTTCTTAAGGGCTTCTACAGCATAGTAGATCTGCTCAATTTTATCTAAGGTACTTACCTCTGATTCAATCTCTATATTTTCAGGATTCTTCATATATTTTTGACTTAGATATTGTACTTTTTCAGGCATAGTTGCTGAGAATAGTAATGTAGTTCTATCGTCAGGAATTTTACTTACTATAGCATCTATTTGATCGCCGAATCCCATAATAAGCATCTCATCGGCTTCATCTATAACTAAATATTTTAAGTTGTTTAGCTTTATATTTTTTCTCAGAAGATGATCCATCATTCTTCCTGGAGTTCCTGCTATTACATGGGGCCTCTTTTTAAGTTCCATTCTTTGCATTTCTATAGGCTGTTTACCATATACAGCTGAACACTTAATTCCCTTGTATTTTCCAATACCATTAATATCATATTTGATCTGCTCAGCTAATTCTCTTGTAGGTGTAAGTACTAACATTTGGGTTGCTTCTAGTTCTACATCTATCTTTTCACAGATAGGGATAGCGAATGTAGCTGTTTTACCACTTCCGGTCTGGGATTTTACAATCAAATCATTATCTTCCTCTAGGATCTTTGGTATAACTACCGCTTGAACCTTTAAAGGTTTTTTAAAACCTAATTCACTAAGGCCTCTTTTTATCTCGTTAGATAGGGGATAATCTTTAAATTTCATTTCTTTTGTCTCCATAATCTTAAACCTTCCTTTTTAAATAACAGCACCGAGTTTGTGAGTTATATTTATTACGATACATATACACGGATTATTCATGAAAAATTCAAAATTACTTGCACCCTTTCAAACTTTTCATGAATAATACGGGATATATTTATTTTAACCATACTCATAAAAAATAGTATATCACGTTTAAAGGCTTTGTACTTCCAAATTTTGAAGTTTTTTTGTAGAAAAATATTATTTGATAGCAAAAGTTCAGAAATTTGTAAGAAAATTTTCATCAGTTTTTAATTTTTACTTGGTATTATAAATCTATCAAAGAAACTTATTAATTTTCGATTAACATATTTAGCCTGTTAGATTAATTGTAAGGACACTATTGTATAAAAAGAATAAATATAACAGCTTAGGAAAAGTCAAAGAAAGAGGGTGTGATAATATGAAAATAGGGATATTTACAGATCTTTACTACCCGCTACTTGGTGGAGTAACATCTTCAATATTAACCTTGAAAGAGGAATTGGTAAAACGAGGTCACGAGGTTACTATAGTTACAGTAAAAGCACCAGGATATGTAGATAACATACAGGATAATATAATTAGGATACCCTCAGTGAAATTTATGGATTTACAAGTTGGATGCTATATAAATCCATCAATAATGAAAAAATTAGAGGCAATGAATTTTGATGTAATTCACACCCATACTGAATTTCTTGTTGGTATGGTAGGTGCTAGGATAGCTAAAAAGAAAAATATACCTTTACTCCATACTTGTCATACTATATATGACGTGTATGTTAATACTATATTATCTGATTACCATATAGAAGGCATAGTATCCCAGATGTTCTCCTATATTGCAAAAAAACATAGTAAAAAATGCGATGCCGTGATAGTTCCAAGTCATAAGACTAAAGAAGCTATTTCTTCATTTGGGATAAATGAGAAAATCAGTGTCGTACCATCAGGGATTCAGATAAATAAGTTTTTTAATAGTAAACTAAGAAGCAGTGATATTAAATTACTCAGAAAGCAGCTAGAATTAGATGGTGATGATAGGGTGATTTTGTCCCTAAGCAGAGTGACAAAGGAAAAAAGAGTAGATGTAATCATAAGGCAGTTTTCAAGAGTGTTAAAGAAAAATCCTAACACTAAATTAGTTATCGTTGGAGATGGACAAGAAAAAGGAAAGATGGAGGAACTATGTCGGGAGCTTAAAATAGATGAATATGTAAGATTCACTGGAGAGATTTCATGGGAAAAGATTGAACTTTACTATAGCATAGCCGATGTTTTTGTTAGTGCTTCAAAGGTTGAAACTCAAGGACTGACAATTGTTGAAGCCATGGCCAGCGGTGTTCCTGTAGTAGTATTTAATGACAAGAATATCCTTGGAGTTGTAGAGGATCGAATCTCAGGGAGATTGTTTTCTGATGATGAAGAATTAGCCAGTATAATAAGTGAAGTTCTAAGCCTAAATAAAAAAGAAAATACAATGGTAGATAAAGCCTATGATGTTGCTAAGATGCTCTCAGCAGAAAACTATGCGATAAGAATTGAAAGGTTATACAAGGAGATGTATTTTAAATATCCAGTTGTTAAGAGGAAACCTAAAATAAGAAGAAAAAGGCAATTGAGTATCAATAGTGAAGTCGGTTAAAAAGAATGTCACAATTGTTATTGCTATAGTTTTTATCATATTGTTTTTCTCTTTAAGAAATGAGTTCTATTCGATTCTTCAGCAGCTTCAAAAGGTTGATATTCGATTTCTACTATTAAGTGTTTGTTGTATACTAGTTTTTTGGATGCTTGAAGCTATGGCACTAGGTACATTTGTCCGTAAAGGTGATAAAAACCACAAGTATTTCTTTTCGTTCAGTATGACTTTAGCCACACAGTTTTTCAATGGGATTACACCATTTTCTTCCGGTGGACAACCTATGCAGGTTTACTATATGAAGAGGAAAAATATAGGACTACACACTGCTACAAATATATGTATTCAGAGTTTGATTGTACACCAAATTGCCCTTGTTTGTATTAATATTATTGTGATTATTTATCAAAGCACAGTTGGATATATTGTTAATGCCACTAATCAGAAGTTCATGTGGTTAGGTTTTGGAGTCAATCTTGCTATTCTTTTAGCTTTCTATGCAGTCAGTTACATGCCTAGATTTAATTATTTCGTTAGTAATGTAATGCTAGAATTTCTCCATAAAATTAGAATAGTAAAAGATGTCCAAAAGCAGCGTAGAAAGCTCGAGAACTTTATCGAGGAATATCATATTAGCTCAGAGAATTTGCTAAACAATAAAATGGACTTCCTATGTGCGATTCTATACAGCTTTTTAAAGCTAGTTGCATTTAATAGTATTGTATACTTTGTTATACGAAGTACTGGTATATCAGGAATATCTTATATTACAGCCATGATGAGTAGTGTTAGCGTAATAAGTGTTGCAGCGGTAATTCCATCACCCGGTGCAAGTGGAGGAGCAGAATATGCATTCTTAATGTTCTTTGGAGCTTATATGGACAAAGCAGAGGTAATAGCTATCATGTTAGTATGGAGATTTGTTACCTATTATTTAGGCTTAGTTGTTGGATTTGTCGCTTCAGTGTGGCTAGATAAAAAATATCTTTCTATATAGAACGTATTTATAAGTCTAAATGTAAAAGATTTATTACGATTTCTATAGTTGAAAGAGTTAATCATAGATATTTAGAAAATATGACATTGTGATAAGCTCAAGGCACATTGAAAAGAAAATGTGGCTGATAGTTTAATTCACAAGTCATATTTTCTTTTTTGAGACGATATAGGTTTTGAAATATTGGACTGTTCTAAGGTAAACCTAGAGATACGTAGAAGAATGGTGAATTTTATCGAAGTTTGTGATATCATTATTAATAGGTAAAATTTAATAATTATATTACTAAATAAATATATGTTGTAATTGTTATAGGAGTATACAATGGAGAGACGTAGAAAGGATTACTTTTATGAAACATAGCATAAATAAAAAGGTAATTGGACTTACAAGTATACCTATTGGCCTTACGATAGCAACCTACATATTAATATTTAATGTA
Organism: Wukongibacter baidiensis; assembly: GCF_050888315.1. NCBI lineage: Bacteria > Bacillati > Bacillota > Clostridia > Peptostreptococcales > Caminicellaceae > Wukongibacter > Wukongibacter baidiensis. The sequence goes on along the minus strand of NZ_CP138202.1, from coordinate 2,161,092 downwards.
TCAAAGCTTCCTAAATCTTGGACTATGATTTTACAATACATTTCATATTTTTTCTTTTTTGTAGGAATGTTATTAGGCTCAAGATTTAATAAGAGCAAAGTTTTTTTCTTGAGCTTGATCTTGGTACTTAGTCAATTGATATTATCCTATGGGATTATACCTACATATAGTGTAAGCCTTGAAACAATTGGGATTTTTGACATTCTTTCTTTTGTCATCCCTATTAACATATTTCTATTTCCTATATTAAAGGAGAGGGGAATTCTAACTTCTTGGGGGAAAATCCGTCTTGGATTTATAATATTTCAGATTATGATGATATGGTGGGTTATTCAACCAGAACAGAGTCAGGTTCATGAGCTAATTTACCATAGGGTGGTGACTTGGAAGTTTGTTGATATGATCCCGATGCCTCAGGTTTCTATGATAGCTTTTTTATGCACATTCATATTTATAAATATAAGAATGTTATTAAAGCCTAACCTAATGAATAGCTCATTGATAGGCGTAATATTAATGGTTTTTACAGGTTTTATTTTGAAGGAGCAATTTTTAGCACTACAGATTTCCTTTGCTATGTCAGGATTGATACTAATTATAGGAGTAGTAGAAGCCTCATACTTTATGGCTTATTCAGATGAATTGACAGGAATACCAGCAAGACGAGCTCTCAACGAGTCAATGATGAAGCTTGGAGGGAAATATGTTATCGCTATGACGGATATTGACTTTTTTAAGAAATTCAATGATACATACGGTCATGATACTGGTGATGAAGTCTTGAAGATGGTGGCATCAGGCTTACAAAAAGTAAAGAGTGGTGGAAAGGCCTTTAGGTATGGTGGAGAAGAGTTTACAATAGTATTTCCAGGTAAAACTCAAAAAGATGTGATTCCTCATTTAGAAGAGTTAAGAGAGAATATATCAAAACAGAAATATTCTTATAAAAAGAAAAGAAAAGTAAATGGGAAAGAAAAAATTGTTTCTAAGGATCTAAGTGTTACCATTAGTATTGGAGTAGCTGAGAAAAGTGATAAATACAAATCGCCAGAAGAGGTTTTAAAGGCAGCTGATAAGGCTCTGTACCGAGCTAAGAAAAAAGGTAGAAATTGTGTAAGTAAATAAAGTAGTTAAACTAGATTAAGCTTTAAAAAGCTCAAATTCTATAATATCGTAGAATCTGAGCTTTTAATATTTTATATTTAAGAACGTTTTGCTTATATTTTTCTTTTTATAAAAGACTTCGCTATAAGCTTTCAGTTTTATTAATGTGATAATCTTGTAATGTCAAAATAGACCCGATAAGGGGAATACTACATATATAATTCCAATAACCAATTTATTAATATAAAAATATAACATATTAATGGATAAAAAGTATTAATGAATTAAAAAATATTTCTTAATATCAAATACTGAACTCAATAAAACTATTAGTCTATTCATCACCAGAACAATCAATTTGGTTTTCAAAATTTACTAGTAACTTTGCAAGCATGAGTTTTTCATCAGTTGTAAAATTAGACATTGCCTTGATAAGGTGTTCGAAGGTTTTAGGAATAGCTTCATCTAATTCTGAAAGAGCTTTATCCGTTAGTTGAATCTTTATTTTTCTTCTATCTTTACCACTTTTTGTCCTCATTATTAAGCCCATATTTTCTAAACCATCTATTAGTCCTGTAACCGTTCCAGGAGTAACCATGGCTTTTTCCGCTAATTCTGAAGGAGAAAGACCTTCACCACCATTTTGACTTTCATTAAATAATATCATTAATATAATGAATCTACCCTTAGATAAATTGCGTTTTTTAAGTTTATCATTAAATGCATCTATAATTTTCTTCGAAGTTTTTGCTAATTCTAAGCATACCGTAATTGATAGAATATCCTCTTCGCTATATGAGCATGAATTACTCTCTAAATATCTCTTAAATGACCTATATCTATCTTTAGACTCCATACTTTAATCTGGTTTCAAGGACTGTACTATGTAATACCATTCATACAGTTTTTCACTTATTGTAAAGTGACAGCATCACAGGATTTAGATATAAAACTTGAAGGTGGTACTAAAGATAAGCAACTTTTAGGTTTAATAAATTTCAAAAAGAAAATGTATAAGCCTTCATTATTTTCTTCGAAATTTATTTTATACGTTGATGTTGTTTATCTATAATAAAGAAATTAAATAATCCAATTACTCTAAGATATATAATATTAAGATCCTGTGTTTTAGCTTTGAACCAGAATATTCACCACCTTTCTTTTTAATGACTTTCATTTGTAAAACAAATTTGAATAAGCTTTAGATAACTTCTTCGTTATGCATTTTAAAAGAATATTATACTAGATATTCTAATGTGACTTTTCTAGTTATTTTCACCTCCATATATAAAATACTTTAAAGTTAGAAACCTAAACAAGTTTTAGCTATAAAGGTGTGATTAATATAATATATTTTAACACAAATCCTTAGCATACACTTAGACTTTATTTAGCAGGTCTTTAACACTATTATACCAGTAATATTTACTTAAAGAAAATAATGTATTAATTTATTTTTTTGACTATACGAAAGAAGGTTCTGTTTAATTAAACAGAACCTTCTTTGTAAATAGTTTTAGCGGTTTTCGGTATCATGTATGTGCTCTATCTCTTCAGGGGTAAGAGCCTCTTGATCTAGAAGATATGGTAAATAACTATAACTAGCTGGTTTGCTGTAGCTTGAAGTTGATTTTATTGTATGTCTATCCTTATCATCAAGATCATCAGCATCTCCAGCAAAATCTCCAGCAAAGACTGCACCTGTATTCGCAACTAACATTAAAGCAACCACTGGAATAATAAATTTCTTTTTGAACATATTAACATCTCCTCTTTTTTTGGTATGGCTCCATATATTTTGGCGCCAAAACAATTTAGTTTATACCCTTATTATAAGGCGCCAAAATAAATATGTCAATACGTATTTGGTAAAAAAAACTATTTCTTTTTTGTAACAAATTTTACCAAGGAATAGATACGAAAATATAATGTTATAAGTATTGGTATCACTGTGTTTCAACTTAATAAAAAAATGTGACATATTACCTTTTTTGTGCATAAAAGTATATTTTTTTAGCATTCAAAGTGCAAAAAGTTACTCATAATAAAAAGAGATTTTGAAGAGGAAAAAACACGATAAAGAAGAATAGTTATCTAAGGACGAAAGAATAATTTGAAGGGAGTTACTAAATGAAGAATAAGCAAGGACTGTTTAAGATAAAGAAACCTCAATTGATTAGCAAAATTGAAAGTAAGAAAACTGAGATTATTAATATTGAGGATGAAGATACCTTTAGAAATATTTATGTATTTGACTGCACAATTCAAAATGAAGTTGCTTCTCATGTAAGTTTTGATGGGGTAATTTTCAAGAATGTAGATTTTAGAGATATAGAACTAAACTCATTAGACCTAATGAATGTGAGATTTGAAGACTGCGATTTATCTAATGTCAATTTCAGTGGAGCTATCATACATAGAGTAGAATTTATTAATTGCAAACTCATGGGAATAAATCTAAGTGATGCTACACTACAAAATGTAAGTATTAAACAGTGTAACGGTGCATTTGGATTTATGAGATTTATACAATTGAAGCAGGCAATATTGGAAGAGAGTACATTCGAGGGCAGTGACTTTCAAAATAGTGATTTCACAAAAGTAATATTTAGGAAGTGCAACTTCAGGCAAAGCCAGATGTCAGGTACAAGTCTAGCAGATATTGATTTGAGCGATTGTGATATAGAAGGTATAGGAGTTCGAACTGAGGATGTAAGGGGTGCAATTGTTTCGCCAATACAGGCAGCGGATTTTGCAAAATTATTAGGGATTGTAATTAAGTCGTAGTGAACAAAACATGAGGTGAGTTATCATAGTCAGTGGAACATTGATTAAAGTATTTACTTTATATATTGAGTATATTATCAATACTTTAAGTGGAAGTAAAACTAAATCAATTCTTAATACCATCTTAAAAAAAACTTAAACATGATCCCTTTATTTTGTTTGGTGATATAATTATTGTAAGTACTGATGGTTAGAAGGATTAAGTTGACCGTAGATGAGGATGAAAAAGAATTGAAAAGCTTGTCCATATAAATGCTATTATAGGGTTAGGTTATGAAATGGAACTGAGAAAATAATTTTGAACAAGAAAGTATCAGTTTTGAATGATGGATTTAATGAAGGGACTAGATTTATGGAGTTCATATATCAGAACTTAATGATTCTATTTGAATCTCTATATAATTCGATTTTCGGAAGGGAGCTAATAAATTTGAAAATAGTGTGTATAGGCGATAGTTTAACCTATGGCTATAGATTAAGACGATCCCAAGTTTGGACGAGATTAATTGAGGATAAACATGGTATTAAGGTATCAAATAAGGGGATTAATGGAGATTCCACTGGAGGAATGCTAGCGAGGTTCTATAGGGATGTTGTAGAAAATAAACCTTCCAATGTTATTATTATGGGGGGAGCAAATGATCTTATTATGAAAGTTCCCTTAAATGTTATCAAATCCAATATTGCCACAATGGCTCATCAAGCCCGTGGAAATTTAATAATACCTATTATTGCAACTCAGCCATTAAGTGAGCCAGATATGGCTAGAGCAGAATGGAGTAATATAACGGATTTTAATAGAGTAAATAGAGAGTTGCTTGAATTAAGAGAATGGATAATAGAGTTTAGCAATAACTTTGATGTTAAAATTATAGATTTCTGCGGAGAATTACATAAAAAAATAGATGAAGAAAATAAATATGAAATCTACCTTGATGGATTACATCTAACACCTAGGGGTAATGAAATGATGCTAGATATCATTTCTCCATTGTTAACAAATATATAAGTTAAATAGGGAATATAAAAAGGTATTGGAAGAAGGGATATTTTGTTTTCAAAGAGGATTAGAATATTAAAAATAGTTTTATTTACTTTTTTTACTATCATATTTGTACTAATAGATAAGATACCGGTAAGTATTTTATCCATTACATTGATCCTTTTAGATATTTTCAATTGGATTAGATACGGATCTATTAATGTTGCTTTAAGACATATGAAGAAAAATAACCTTGAAAAAACAAAGAAGTATTTGAATGAGACCATAAAGATTGACTGGTTAAGTCGTACATATAAAGGTTATTACTATTTTATTAAAGCCTATGTTGAAACCAGTGAAGAGGATTTGGTTGAAGCAGTAAATTGTTATGAGAAGGCACTGGACTATGGGTTAAGGACTGAAAATGATGAGGGAATTGTCTATTTTCAGTTGGCATTATTGGCGGGGGTTGCTGGGAAAAGTGAGACTTCAAGGGATTTTCTAGTGAAGGCAAAAAAATTGAAGATTAAGAGCCAACTTCTAGAGAAAATACAGAGAGTGGAAGGCATATTAGAAAAACAAAAAGATTCTAAGACAAATTTGATGATAGACTATCTAAATAAGGGAGTATAAGGGGGAAAAGGATATATGGAAAGAAAGATAGTTATTATTCTGTTTATTATTATGTTAGGAATGATGCAGGGAATATACGCTCAGGAAGGTGAAGCGTATCTTATGGAGTTCCCTAGCTTTAAAATAAATATAAACGGTGTCCAGTTAGATAATACTCACAATATAAATCCAGTTCTAGTTTATGATGGGATAACATATTTTCCTATAATCCAGGAATACAATGGAGCATTATTGTTTGAAAGTAAGTGGTCAAAGGAAAAAGGACTTACAATAAACACTGGTGGAAGCCCAGAAGAGATCATTCAGGATAGGTCCGTTAATAATGATAAGGATAAATATTATAATGCTGTAAAACCAAGCTTTGATATTTATCTTAACGGGAGGCTCCTAGATAATGATAACTCCAAGCATCCTATATTAGTCTATAATGGCATAACCTATTTTCCTCTCGTTGAAAAATATTTGAACGAAGATTTCCAGCTAACTCTAATATGGAGTGAGGAAAATGGACTTAGTATAAATTCCAAGGCTTACTATAAAAGCTCTAAAGTGAACCTAGGCAATGAAATACTTGAAATGGCTGTTAGAGAACAGTTGAATAAACTAGAGGAGCCACTAACGAAGGCAGATGTGCACTCAATTAAGAGCTTAAGCTTATCAAATAAAAATCTTAACAAACTAAGTGGAATAGAGCACTTATCAAATATAGAAGAGCTTTACCTAGACAATAATAATCTTGAGAACGTTGAGGAGCTTAAGTCACTAACTAAATTAAGGGTTTTATACCTTCAGAGGAACTCTATAAGTGATATTGCTCCACTAGAGAATTTAACCAGCCTAAAGGAACTATCACTAAATGGGAATAGAATAAAATCATTAGAACCATTAGGTGGACTTATAAATCTAGAAAATCTATATTTTACAGAGAATAATATTACTGATATAAGTGTCCTTAGAAACCTTGTAAATATCAAAGGTCTTTTTATGAAGTATGGCAACCATATAAATGATTATAGCCCTATAGTATCCTACTATAGAAATATAATAAATAAGGACTTTGAACTTAGCGATGAAGAGTTGGAAAAACTATCAAATACTAGTGAAAAGCCTTTACTTAGTATCGATGAGCTGATATTAGAAGCGAATCAAAGAGAAAAGGAAGGACTAAAGCTTAATGGTTTTTATGCTATATCCTCAAATGAGCAATACAAGGGTTTTAAAGAAAATGAGAGTATTGCTGATTTTGACTCTATATCCTTTGGTTGGGCCTTTGTTGACTATGATGATGAAGAGAAAAAATCATTTATCAGTATAAGCGATTCAAATGATGATTTCTATATACCTGAGGGTTATGAAGAGTTAGTAGAATATATGAAAATGAAGAATATAAAGACTAATATCAATATATATGCTTCACAGAATTATGATAAGATATTTAATGATTCTGATGTATTGATAAATGAAATCCTAACTCTGTTAAGGGGAGAAAATAGTGGCTATAATAATCTAACCTTTGATGGAGTAGTAATAGACTTCGAAAGATTACCGATAGAATACAAAGAAAACTACGTTGAGTTTTTACAAAAACTCTATAAAGAGCTGACTAAACATAATAAGAACTTAGTTGTTGCTATTTCTCCATTAAGTTCATATGATTTTGGAAGGATAGTGGAAATATCCGATAAAGTAATTCTTATGCTTCATGACTACGATATTAAAAATGGCAACAGGTTAAAAGTAGACAACGAGATAGTAGACAATCCAAATGCGCCCTTAGAAAAGATAAAGGGCGATCTTATAAACATACTAAACGAGATTGATAGAGAAAAATATAGCTCTAAGATGTGGCTCCAAATCAACTTCTCGATAAATCAATGGAAGGTTAGTGAGGGAAGAGTATTAAGCCAGGTGCCATATACACCTAAATACAGTGCTTTGGCTGATAGAATACAATCTGAAATTAAGTCCGGTAAGAAAATAGATGATATAATAGGGTATAGCAAGATATATGAGAGTCCTTATATTAGATATGCTGAAGAAGGCATTATCAATTCAATCTGGTATGAGGACGACAGAAGTGTATCGGCTAAAATTCAACTTGCAAAGGACCTAGGTCTCGGCGGTATATCATTATGGAGAATTGGAAATATTCCAGACTATAGCTCAGATATATATTTAGATACTTGGAATTTAATAAGAAAATCCATCGATTAGAAATATTAAGTAGTATTGATAATAGCCCCTTAGGAGAAAAATAAAATCTCTAGAGGGGTTATTTTTATAACACATAGGAAATTATAAGCCTCTTAAAGTTGTGGATAAATGTAATTTCCGTATATGTGTTTCAAAAAAGTCGACATTAGAAATCTTCATTAAAGACTTTTTTATAAGAAATTCTATTGACAATTTGATATTACAAGTGTAATATTAATAAAGAAAGTATTACGGTTGTAATATTTGATAAAATCTAAGGAGGTCTACAAAGTGATAAAGAAAATATCTATTATGTTTGTATTGATATTAGCTTTAGGAGGTGTTGTAGCATTTACAAATGAAAAGAGTAGTGATATCGATATTAAAAAGCACTTTAACGGTTACAAAGGAGTATTTAAACTATATGACATTGAAAATGATAAATACATAATCTACAATGAAGATGAATTAACAAAAAGGACTGCTCCTGCTTCTACGTTTAAAATACTGAACTCCCTAATAGCCTTGCAAACTGGAGTTGTAGAAGATGAAAATGCATTAAAAAAATGGGATGGGAAAGAACGTTCTATACCACAATGGAATAAAGATCATACCTTAGCCTCGGCAGTATCAAACTCAGTGGTGTGGTATTTTCAAGCAGTGGCTAGGGATGTCGGTAGAGAAAGAATGGAGAAGTATATTAAAAGTGTAGGATATGGAAATCAAGTAATAGGAGACAAGATAGATAGGTTTTGGTTAGATGCTTCACTGAAGATATCGCCAAATGAGCAATTTGAATTTGTTAAGAGACTATACAATGAAGACTTGCCATTTGATAGAGAGAATATCCAAACTGTAAAGCAAATGTTAATACATGAGGAAACAGAGGATACAATATTTGCAGGAAAAACTGGTACATTTGAGGAGAATGGAGTTAATACGGTAGGCTGGTATGTAGGATATGCAGTATCAAAGAAAAAACCATATATATTTGTAACTAGACTAGAAAAACCAGATTCAGGAGAAGGAGAGAAGATTGGAGGAGTGCAAGCCAGGTCAATAACAAAGGAAATTCTAAAGGAATTAGATATTCTAAAATAGAATTAAAATCAGAGTATTCATATGAGAGTTAAAACTATATATACTTTAAACTCTCTATGAATAATCTGGGTTAAATTATTTCCTTATCAATGATATACTAAGATAAAACTAGAAATAAAAAGGTGATGAAATGAAAAAAGTTCCTCAGATATCTGATACGGAATGGAAGGTAATGAAAATTATTTGGGAAAAATCTCCTATCACAGCCAATAAGGTGATTGATGAGTTAGAGGGAGTTTGTGACTGGAGTGATAGAACGATTAGAACCTTGTTAAATAGGCTTATAAAAAAAGAGGCCATTTCATTTGATAAAGATGGTAGAGAGTACCTTTACTATCCCATAGTTACAGAAGATGAATGTATAAGAGAAGAAAATAGGACTTTTTTAGAACGTGTTTATGGCGGTGCTCTTAATTTAATGTTTACAAAATTTTTAGAAGATGAGGCATTAAGTGTAGATGAGATCGAAGAGCTTAAGCAAATTCTCAATGATAAAAAGAAGGGGAAAGAATAATAGTGAGGTAAATAAAAATGAAGATTGAGATATTTTTAACATGGTTAATTCGTTCGTCTTTGTTAGCCAGCGTTGTGGCATTACTTATTCTGTTTATTAAGTATATATTTAAGAAAAAATTAGGAGCGAGATGGCATTATTTAATATGGTCCTTACTGTTGATTCGAATGTCAATTCCATTCGCTCCTGAAGCTTCTTTTAGTTTCTTTAATCTTTATAACTATCTTTCAAATATTATGATTAATAATGATACATATAGAAATAGAGGCTTTCAACAACAAATGAGTAATAATAGTCAGATTGGTGAACTTGTTAAAATGCCTGGCGATTATTTTCTTTCTGTAAATGAAACTGTAGTTTCTTCATCCATTCAAATAAAATTTTGGATTTGGATAATGGGAGTAATAGCAATTTCATTGGGTGTTGTTGTTTACAATAGTTATTTTTATAATAGATTAAGAGATAAAGAGTATATTTCAAAAGGGAACATTATAAAACTCGTTGAAAATTGCAGAGAGACAATGGGGGTTAATAAAAAAATTAAAATAGCTAGCACCAATAAACTTAAAAGCCCTGTAATTTTTGGAATTATTAATCCTACACTACTATTTCCTAAGAAGATCTTAGCGGAATTGGGAGATAATGAGCTAGAATATATAATACTTCATGAATTGGCACATTATAAAAGGAAGGATATTATTGTTAATTGGATTACTACTGCTTTACAGATAATTCATTGGTTTAATCCTATAATATGGTATTCCTTCTATAGAATAAGACAGGATAGAGAGGTTGCATGTGATGCATATGTGCTATCCTATCTTAAACCGGAAGAATATAGAAAATATGGTTTTACCATAATCAAAATGTTAGAAAACACCGCGCTCTCTTCGTCTGTTCCTCAGATAGCAGGTTTTAGTAGCAATAAATCCCATATAAAAAATAGGATTTCCATGATAGCCTCATTTAAGGAAGAGTTAAAATCAATAAAGATAAGAAAACTAGCTATATTTACTTTATTATCATGTATTATATTAACAAATGGAAAAGGTATGTCAGAGACTAGTATAGGCATAGATGCTACCACTATTCCAGATCAGGTTTTGTACGAGAACTTAGAGGAATATTTTAAAGGATATGAAGGCAGCTTTGTTTTACTTGATGAAAGTGATAGTAAATACTATATATATAATGAACTTAAAAGTCAGAAACCCATGTCTCCATGTTCTACCTTTAAGATCATAACATCATTAATAGGTTTAGAGAATGGAATTATAGAAGATGAGAATACAGAATTAAAATGGAATGGGACTCAATATCCCATAGAGCCTTGGAATAAGGATCATACATTGGCATCAGCAATGCGGTATTCTGCCAACTGGTATTTTGAAAGAGTGAATCAAGCCATAGGTGAGAGGGAACTGAAGGAGAAGTTAAAATTAATTGACTATGGCAATAATGATATTTCTGGGGGCATAAGGGAATTTTGGGCACAATCTTCATTAAAAATTTCACCAATCGAACAGGTCAACATACTTAGAAAAATATATAATAATGAAATGTCTTTTGATAGTAAAAATATTGATATCCTAAAAAATGTTCTTAGAATATCAAAGGGTAAAGGTTCTACTTTATCTGGAAAAACCGGTACAGGAGCTGTAAATAACAAAGCTGTAAATGGTTGGTTTATAGGTTATATAGAAAAGGAAGAGAAGGTATACTTCTTTGCAGTAAATATCGAAGGTGACAATAATGCCGATGGAACTAATGCTCGTAGAATAGCATTGTCTATCTTAAAGGACAGAGGGTTATATTAGAAAATACGCATGATTATGAGAAGATCATGTAATAAAAAGGTGCTGTCTCATAAAAGGTTCTTATGAGTACAGCACCTTTGTGCTTTAAAATTGAACTGCTTTAGGATACAAATTTTCTCTTGAAGTATCTATTACTTAACTCTTTTATTGAGTTTTTCAATCTTTCGAATCCTACCTTAACAAATCTATATAGATTGTTTAATCTTACACTGTTTTCCAAGGGTTGATATATTTTCAGTGAAAGAAAATTATGTATAACATCATATATATGATTACGAACAAATTCACTGACCTGTAAATCGCTGTAGTCACAATCCTCAATGTTATTAATTGAATTATAGAGTCTTTGAATATTTACTACATAACTTATTGAAGCTTTATTAAGAGCATTTTCCTTCGCTGTAATCTTATTATTCAATGCTATTGCTGTTTTCTTGCTATGGGATATCTCTAGAGTCATGCAATTTATATCAATTAGGGGTATCAAGTGCCCATTACTATCCCTAGTAAAAATTAATCTTTCTTCAATATTTCCCATATCGGAAGCTCTTTTTACTACTTTATTATATATTATTGATACTGATTTCTCGGTTACTACACCTGAGCCTTGTAACTTTAAAAGCATTTTATGTGTTGAATGTATTTTATTGATCATACAATCATGTACAATAAAAATGCTGGTAAAAAGTTTAAATATACCTATGAGGTTGGATACTGCATGATCATCTGTATTTATTAACACAGAATCATAGGACTTGCTTAGATGTTTAATTGCTTTACAAAGAAAAATGATCTCTGAAGAGTTACATTCTGCTGAGGTCTCATAGGTATATAAACATGGAAAATTATCTTGTTTATTTTGAAGATCAGAAGAAGCATCCTCGGTGTTATTATGACATGGAGCAATATCAGATATATTTTTACTATATGGAAAATACTCCTTGAGCTTATGTCCACTTGTCAAATCTAACAGAGCAATATTCTGATTCTCGTTACAAAACAATTCACTTACAGAAGCTATAATAGAAGTTTTTCCCGTGTTGCCAGGGCCAATAAAACAGGTGACATTGTCAAGTGGAGAATTTAATAAAGCCTTAATCTTCCTATGAGTTTTATCACCTCTGATCTTGAGTCTTATTAGATTTTTACTTCTTAGCTTTTTTAATAGATCCATACATAACTTAACATCTGAGTTATCAGACATCGGAATATCAAGAATCTTTACATATAGATCACAATCAAATTTTAATAGTCTATTAAGTATTTTAACAAGAATATTGTAGATATCATCGTTTTTAAAATCTATAATAATTTCATATTTATGGGCTGCTGGTATGGTTTCAGTATTTTGCTCTTGAAGGCAGTTGTATATTAAAAGTGCATCGAACCTTGAACCAGACAATGTCTTCTCATAGAAAGTTAAGGATGATATACTTGTAGTTATTATACACTTTTGTAAGACCTGAAGAATTGCTCTAGAATCTGAATTCATTTCATACACCTACCCTGTACGAATTTCTATTTTATGATTAATAATATCATTAGCTTGGCGGTTATGCAATTTTTTACAAAAAATTGAGACTAGGTATCTAAAAATATGGGACCTGAGACCTAGCCTAAGTCATACCTGAGACTTATTTCTATGACATATTTTGTATCATAAAATTATTATAATACTATATAATTGTAGAAATTTCAATAATACTGTCAATTTATGCAGCTTAAAAACTTCTTATTGGAAGTGATGAGTATTTATCAAAATATATTTAAGGAGGGCATATTCATGGGTTCGGATCTTAGAATTTATGTGGACGGAGGAAACAGACTGACTAAAGTAATGGAGGAGCTTAAAAAACCCTTCAGTTTTCCTACCATTGTATCCCAAGCTGAGGTGGATTTAAATTATGGATTAAACTTTGATCAATGGGGAATGGAAGATGAACTAGAAAATGTCAGCATTGAAACAATGCTTGTTGAGATAATAAAAGATGGAGAATCGCTGGGAAAAAAGCTGGTAGGACAGGCAGCCGAGGACAAGGGTTTACTTATAAGGGATAGAAACAGATATGTGAGAAAAGCTGGAGATTCAGTCATAGTTTTCTCAACTCTTGCGGGTATAGCCTATAACCTTTACAAGACCAATAAAGAGAATCTCAGCCTAGATATAACACTTAATCAGCCTTTGATAGAATATGCCATTGATAGAAAATCTTCTATCTCCAAATATAATAATAATCTGAAGGGGCATTTTAAAGTATTGTTCTATAATGTATATAATACAAATCAGGTTATAGCAGAAACAAATTTTGAAATAGGAAGAATCTCATTTTGTCCTGAAGCAATAGCTACCTATTATTCCCACGCTATTGATGAGTACGGAAGGGTAAAAAATGAGTATAAAAACAATAAGAAAAGTATCGTTTGGGATATAGGCTCAGGACAAATTAACGTTACTGCATTTGATGGAATGAAGGTTGTAGGTGTCAATACCTTTGAAAAGGGCATGATGGACTGTTATGAGAAAATTTCAATGATGGTTTATAATAACTATAGGGATAAGCTCGATAGAAAGCCTTTTACCTATGAAATTGACAATATTATAAGATACGGTAAAGGAATTATAAAAGCTAAGAAAGGCATTAATATTGATATCAATGAGATTGTAAGAAGTGTGTTTGATAATTTTGCCTATGAATTGAACAAGGATATAAGGGAATTTGCTAAGTCAAAATTCTTCAGCAATAGTAACAACATAATACTATGCGGTGGAGGAAGTGCAATACTATTTAATGACTTGGACAAATATTTAAATAATGACTTCATTTGCTTAAAGAGTAATATGGGTGAATTTGATAATGTAATAGGTAGCATGTATTACAGAATGTATAAAGATAACGCTGAAAAAAATGAAGAGTAGGTGAGAAATATGCTTATCAAATTATTAGAGAAACACCCTATCATTGCTTCTAAAGAGGCTAAAAGACTTGGAATGGTGAGAGGAGCCATAATACAGGATAATCGACTAGTTGCGATATTGTCATCGGTTGAAGGTGAATATGAACCTCATTTAAGTACATATAGAAATTATATTAATAGATATATAGAAATCCCAATAGAGAATTTAATTATTGGACCAGATGCGTTTATGATTGAGAAGTCTACTGGGGCAAATATACATTTTTCACATAGTCAAATTGTGTATAGCGGAATGAGTTTATATACTAGAACTGGTGAATTTGTTGGTCAAGTTACCGGAATAGAGATGGATACAGACTATACAATAAAAGGTATACATATTGATGGAAGCTATATAGGAGCAAAGAAGATTATTAAAATAGGAAATGTAATTATTGTAGATTTAAAGATTATGGAAGAGCATGTAGATACTGCTTCGGAGAATAGTGAAGTATTTCTAACTGTGGCTCATGAAGAGAAAGGGATTAGAGACGAGATTGCAGTTGGCGAGACGGATAAAGAATCGAATGAGGAAGAAGTAAGTAATATAGAATCTGAAGATACTGCCATTCCATATGAAGAATACAAGGAAGAAACATACGATACTGAAACAGATCTGATTTACTCTAGATATAGATATTTATTAGGTAAAAAGTTGATAAATCAAATAGTTGTTGCAAATAAGACTTATGAAAAGGATAGTATTATAGATACTAATCTAATAGAAGAGGCTATAAATAGAAACTGTATTTTGAGCGTAATTATGAATACAGAGGATTAAAAAGATCAGAAAAACTCAAATTCTGCCAAGATGTAGAATTTGAGTTTTTTTATTGACGGCCTAGTTTTTTTTAGTAAACATATTTTTTAAAAGAATCTAGATAAAAGCACTTTTTTTTCAAAATAATTTTTAGCAGCATTATAACCTTGTCGATATAAGAAATCATAAGTCTCATCACCAGGTTCTATATCAAAGTCAACAAAGGATACATCCTTTGTATCTATTTCAATAGATCTTAATATATCTTGGGGACTATGGGTAAATATATCCTGTTGAACTCTTTGGAAAGACTTAAGTAAATTTTCAATGTAATCGATAAAATTTTTTATTTCCTTATATTCTATCTTACTCTTAAATCTAGATCCTAATGTTTGAACGTTAAAGCCATCAACCATTATGTCATTGAAATAATCATAATCAAATATACTGATAGGATAGTTTCTCATAATACCACCATCGGCAAAAATATGAGATATAGGGCTTCCTAATTGATCCTCCTTATCAACCTTTATTGATTCAAAAAAAAGAGGAATTGACATTGAGATTCTTATTGCTTCAGCAACCTCCATATGAGGAGTAGTCTCATAAGAGAAGATCTTTGATGAAGTAGTAGATATATCTGTACCAATAACATATAGATCTAAAAAAGGTCTCTGGTTTATATGGATATCAGGGTTCTTAAAATCTTCAAAGGTATAGGGTGGAAGCTTTTCTAAGCTATTGAATTGAGAGGCTATTTGTTCTCTGATCCAGTAATAAATATATTCGCTAGAATACCATCCATAGTCCGTTAGTAACCTATATATACAGTCAATATCCCCTAATATTTTTTCAAACTGTTTTTTCAAAGCATCAGGAACCATATCTAAATCAGGATGAGAACCTTTTTGAGGTATCTCTGAATAATCTAACGTATCAGCCATTCTTTTCATTTCATTAAAAGGCAAAGAGAAACTAGTTAAGCACGCAGTTATTGCCCCCGCCGATGTCCCCGCTACTCTCATTATATTCTGCAATACATCTTGATCACTTAAAAAGTTTAGAACACCTAAATATGCTATGCCTAATACTCCTCCTCCTTCGAAAACTAAGTTCTTATAATTATTAGACATGATACCCCTCCTCACGCAATTAATTCTCCTAATGCTATGATATTCAGAGAGAAGTCTAGCTATGAAGTTTAATTTGTAAAGTTATGGAGATTGCTACTAATTCATATGATTTATCTACTAAATCCGAGAAAATAAAAAAAATATGATTAACAATCGAATTTTTAGATATAAAAGATAATAGGAAGAAAAAAAGTCGGATACTGTAAACAAGGGGGACTAACTTATATGAAAAAGTTATCATCAAAGATAATAATTATATTTTTACTTGTATTTATTGCCTTGGCATCAACGGTTCTTACTAGCTATATAGCAATAGATACTCAAAAACAACATATGATTTTAACTGAGTTACTCAGCAAACAAAAATTGCTTATTGAGAGAGTTATAAATATATCAGGAAATACCGCAGAATTTGCATTAATAGAACCTACATCTCTAGAAGAAAAATCCTCTGAAAATATTGAAACTGTAAATAAGTACATAGATACCGTAGAATTTATGCTACATGCCTTTGAGACAAAGCAATACCCAATTGATAAAGATGAAGTTGTTGAGCTGAAATTTAGAAAAGACTTTGAAAAGATTTTTTTAGATGCAATTAAAGAGAGTCAAGGTCAGTGGAAGGATGTAAAAGACTCTGTAAGTTATTTAATGAATAAAGAAAATATTACTAACTATGAAGAGTATAGAAACAAATATAATGACTTTAAAGAGCTAAATAAGGAAGTACTTAGATCAGCTGATTATATTACGGAAATTTGCAAAAATGAGGCAGATCAGAAGAAAGACCTAAGTGAAAGAATGCAGCTTATGAGTATAGTATTTGCTAGTCTAATATTTATACTATTGGTTTATATCATTTGGAAGGATCTATATGGTCCATTCACTGAAATTAAAGAGGCTTTTATAAAAATGAGCAGAGGTGATTTCGGTAAAAGGTTTTATAGAAAGAAAGATGATGAGTTTAAGGAATTGTATAATAAATTCAATTATTTTATAGATAATTTACAGGAAATTTTCCGGTTAGAAGATAGAATTATTATGGAAAATCAACTGGATAAGATTTTAATTTATATTGATAAGAATTTCAAGAAGTTTTTACCCTTTAGGAGCATTGCTATAAACTATGAAGAGACAGACGGAAGCTTAACTACAAGGAGCGTTGAAAATGAGAAAGTTTCAACATATAAATTATTTGATGGTGAATTAGATCTATATGAAAAGCTCACTGTAGAGGAAAATGTAATTAAACTTCCTATAATTATAGATAATAAGAATTTAGGAACAGTATTTTTTGACTTTGAGGAAAGTAAAGATATAGATGAGAGCCGTATTAACTTTATAAGCATTCTGAGTGATAAAATAACTTTGGCCTTTTATAAGAGCTTTCTGTTTACAAGTCTTCTATCGATAGTAACGGAAAGTCTTTCAGAAACTACGGAAGCAAGAGATCCGGAAACGGGAAACCATCTAATTAGAATGTCTAACTATTCTCAGATTATTGCTAGAAATCTCTATAAAAATGGAAAGTTCAAGGATGAAATAGATGAAAAGTTTATTGAAGATATTAAAATCTCAGCACCAATGCACGATATCGGCAAGGTCTCAATACCAGATAATATACTTCTAAAACCCGGTAAATTGACTGATGAAGAATTCGAAATAATGAAAACCCATACCCTTAGAGGAGGAGAGGTATTAAAGAATTTAGATATAAAATTTAAGTCCTTCAATATTGATTATTTTCAAATAGCTGCCGAGATTGCAACCGGTCACCATGAGAAATATGACGGTACAGGATATCCATATGGATTAAGGAGAGAAGAGATTCCATTAGCTGCTAGAATAACTGCTGTAGGAGATGTTTTTGATGCATTAACATCTAAAAGACCATATAAAGAAGCCTTCAGTCTAGAAAAGAGTTATAGAATTATTGAAGAATCAAAGGATAAGCACTTTGATCCCATCATAGTAGAAGCCTTTTTAGATGCAAGGGAAGAAATAGAAAAGATTTATCAGGAATATAAAGAAGTCTAGATAAGAATAATAAAGGATCTAAATAAATGTTAGTTTGCGATTAAACATTTATTTAGATCCGATTAATTTACATACTCATGTTTAGTAGAATCCAGTTCTAATTAATAAAATGTACTCAACTATTATTGTGAAAATTCCCTAGAGTCTTTAGGTGTTGCTGTCACTATAGGTAAGTGTTCTATAAGTACCTTTAGAACTACTTAAGTTTTCCTCAATCTGAGACTTTACAATTTTGCTAAACTCATCATTTGGGTTCAATTCCATAGCTTTATCAATAAATTCTTTTCCCTTAACAAAGTCACCTAGATATGCATAAGAAGCAGCTAAGGTAGTGTAGGCATAGGCTTTGTCCTCTAAAGTCATATTATCCATTAGGGCATTATTCATTGATTGTATACTATCCTCATACTTATTTAGCATAAATTCTGCTTGTCCCTTGATAAAATATATAGATAACATATTAGGATTATAACGGAGACCTTCTTGGGCATTTGTTAAAGAGGAATTATAGTCCTTAGCCCTTAAATCTACATAGGCTAAGCTGGCGTAATAAAGGGCAAGATCTTCGTTATAATGTGCTCTTTTATCGTACAGATAAAACCTATTATCCTTATATAGTACATTAAATATATATTCATCTTCAAAGTATTCATCTAGCACAAGGGATGTACATCCTAGTTTAAAGGTGAATGTCATCTTCTTATCATAAGTAATCTTATTATCCTTATAATGATCATCTGCATTGTCAAAGGTGTAATCGATAAATTCATAGTTAGAATAAAGCTCTTTTCGTAGAGACTGTGCAAAGATATAATCATCTAGAGAAACGGATTCTTTAAAACCTTTGAAAAAGTTATTATATGCCTTGTCGTAACTTGCAGCATTAAAATAATCAATATGCTGCAAAACAAATTTAGCACCATCTTCAATAATCGCTTCAGAGGATAAGTACATGGATTCTTCCTCACTATGTCCATATAAAGCTTTATAGATCAAGACACCTAAAGTGATGTTTACGAACAATAGTACTACGATTAAAGATGTGAAAAGTGCGACTTTCTTTTTTGACATGGGAAATTCCCCCTCTATACTAAAGCTAGAGTAATTATATATATTTAAGTATAGAGAGTTCCAAGTAAATCTTAATTTATACATGTCAAAATATCCGATGATTCTGGAGAGTTTTTGATATGTATAAATTAAAGTTTTGACTGGAATCTCTATAGTTAGTTATATATAACTTATTTGATTATTCTCACTTCGATCCTTCTGTTTTGGGCCCTACCTTTCTCGGTATCATTTGAGGCTATAGGCTTTCGTTCCCCCCAGCCACTAAAGGAAATTCTTTTGTCGGAAATATGTTTTTGATTTATGAAAAACTTTACTACACTTATTGCCCTAGCCGAAGAAAGCTCCCAATTTGAAGGAAATTGCTCCGTATTAATTGGCATATTATCTGTAAAACCTTCAACCACAAAATTATTGTCAATCATCTTAAGTTTATCAGCAATTTTGTCTAGAATTTTATAGCCATTTTCAGTTACTTCCGCACTTCCACTATCAAATAAAATATTATTCTTAAATCTAATAACTAGTTCATTTTCTCTTTGGCTAATAGATACATCCTCTAGAAAATCATTATTTCTTAAGAAAGAAATAAATTCTTCATTTGAGGTGCTTAAATCAGTTTCAACATTTCTAATTTGAAAAAGTTCTTCCGATAAGGACTCTCTTTCTTCAACAAGTTTTACATTTTCATTACTTAGTTTCATATTTTCATCGCTTAGTTTGTCTACTTTATTAATTAATGAGTCTTTTACAGTATAAAGGGCACTGATTTCTTTTGCGGAGAAGGTAAAGAATATGATAAAAAAGCATAGTATTATTGTAATCATGTCACTGTATGTTATCATCCAATGACTAGAAACATCATTTCCATAATCAGTATTATCATCAAAATTTGAATTCATTTTCGCTATAATTCCTTTCTCCAAAATTTCTTGGATATTGTAATCTTAAATCATCGGGAAGCATAACGTTCATGTTATCAAAAACGTTCCTTACGGAATCATTTTTGGCAATTAAGATAGCACCTTCAGTGATAATTCTATATTGTAGAGTCTTTCTATCGATCAATTCTTTTACTCTCCCCATCAAGGGAACAGCAATGAAGTTGGCTACGAGTGCACCATAAAGTGTACTTACTAGAGCCGATGACATGTTGGTCATAATTAATTTAGGGCTGTCAATATGAGATAATAAGCCTACCATACCTATTAGAGTACCGATAAGGCCAAAGGATGGGGCTACCTGTGATATCATCCTAAGTACATTATAGGCCTTAAAAAGCTTAGCTCTCCTTGACTCTATGTCCTTTTCAAGGATATCTCTTATATTTTCGGGTTTCACATAGTCACATACAAGGCTCATTGCACTTGTAACGAATTCATTATCATGATCAAGTATTTCAGATTCTATCTTTAGTGCACCATCTTTTTTAACCTTTACAGCAAACTCATAAAGAGTAAATATGTCGCTCTCATGGTCAATTTCAACATTAAAACTATTTTTTATAGTGTTTATAGTATATATTATAGTTTCAAAGGAGTAGCTTATTATGACAGCTAGACATACGCCTGCAAGTATTAGTTCCAAGGCTTTTATATTTATAAAGCTCTCTAAGGATATGGTGCCAAGGATAGAATGACAAAGGAGAATTAGCAATACTGCAATTATTCCTATATTTAAGCTTCTGTTTTTTGAGTTGTTCAAAGTGCACCTCCGTATAATTAAGTTTAATTTTCAATCTAAGTTATATTTTATCATATATTGTATTTAACTCAACTTATATATTGCAGATTTTGTATTAATATGGAATATTTTATCACACATAGAAAATTATAAACACTTTGAATTGTTATAAAAGAATGTGTTATAAATTAGAAATTTACAGTATACATATTATTGTTGGAAAAAGATTTATGTAAACCATAAAAGGTTGTTTTTTGATTGGGTAAAGAAGATGGGTTTTGGCAATAAGGCCAAAATCTATTTTTTTGCTGTAAAAAGGTGTGGTGATATAAAGTGTAAGATGATTGGAATTGCGGAGGAAAGAAAGAAATGTGAGTGATATGAAGTTTGTAGTGATAATATCATATTTGTTTTATGTAAATAATGGTAATTTGGCGAAAGTGGTTGACATAATATTGGTGAGCTTGTATAATAATATTCATATGGTCACACGACACTTGCTGAATCCTGGACTATCCAGGTACGGAGGAACCAAATATGGGGTTAATCCATGAAGAACATGGTAGGGAACCTTCTATCCCGCACCCGTCAGCTAACTTCGGAAGCAAATATAGGAAGGAGTGTATTGTGTATGAAAATACGTAAAAAAAGTATCGTGTCTATAACCCTTATCTTATTTTTATTCTTACTTCCACTAACGAGCGCCTATGCTGCGAATTATTATCCGACATTAAGATTTGGTAGTAGAGGTAGCGAAGTGTCTAAATTACAGCAAAATCTAAACAACAAAGGTTATTGGGCTGGTCCCGTTGATGGTATTTATGGTTCAAAGACTCAAAATGCTGTAATCAAATTTCAAATAGCAAATAAAATTACTGTTGATGGGATAGCCGGTAGACAGACATTGTCTATTTTATATTCTGGATCAAGTAGTAGTTATTCTACCAACTTATATTGGCTTTCTAGAATAATCCATGCTGAGGCAAGTGGAGAGCCGTATAATGGTAAGGTAGCTGTTGGAAATGTTATTCTAAATAGAGTAAAATCAGGTGATTTTCCAAATACCGTAAAGGGTGTAATATTTGAATACTATAAAGGTATTCCTCAATTCAGCCCTGTTGAAGAAGGAACTATTTATAATAACCCATCAGCTGAAAGTATACAAGCAGCAAAGGACGCTTTAAATGGAGTAAGACCAGTTGGAAGCAGTACTTATTTCTTTAATCCTGCTAAATCAGCTGGAAAGTGGATTGTAAATAATAAAACATATGTAATGAGAATTGGAAACCATGTGTTCTATAGATAGAATAAAAATAGGGACTAAGAAAAATTAAAGGATAGTGACTAAGAAAAGGGGGTGTCTCATAAAGGAATCTTATGAGACACCTTCTTTTTGTTGCATTATCATGGCCGTATAAAAATTGCTATTTTTATAATAATATTACTAATCAGGTTGAACTTACATAAAGTAACGTTACTTTTAGGAGTTGTTTTTATGCCATTTATATTAAAACCTATCGTTCTTTATATTATTGCAGTAATCTTGCTTAGATTAACGGGCAGACGATCTATTTCCCAGATGACTATTTCTCAAACCGTCCTAGTACTTTCATTAGGCCACATAATTGTTGAGCCCTTTGCTGACAAGGATATAAAAAAGACCATTGCTGTAGCCGTTATACTTGCAATCCTTCTAATATTATTTGAAGCCGTAGAATTCTACTCTAAAGGCTTTGAAAAAATTGCAGTAGGACAAGAAAAAATCATCGTTACCGATGGGATCATTGATGAGAAAAATATGAAGAAGCTTAGACTTACTAAGGATGAATTGTACTCTAGACTGAGACAGAAGGGAATCAGTAAGATTGAAGATGTAAAGAAAGCCACCCTTGAGACTAATGGAGAGCTAGGCTTTGAGCTCACAAAGGCTGCTCAGCCTATTACTGTAGAAGATATGGAGTTTATATTGAATAAAGTTATCGATAGACAGAATAATCTTGGAGAGTACATAAATTTAGTAGAAGAGTTAAAGAAGAAAGATAAGTAATTTTGTTAAAAGAACAGGGTCTAGGATCAGTATTTTAAAGCTGATTCTAGACCCTTTAAATATAGTTGACTTATATAAAACCATAATCAAAGAAAAAGTACATCAATCCATAAAGGAACACTTGTTTTGTTGTTTGCATATTTTATATTGACCAAAGGACAAGGTGAAACTAGAAGAAGCAAATCGTTAGCACAAAGAAAAGGGGGTGAAGACTGATGATGAATCCGTATCGTTGTCAAATTTGTGGTGAGACATCTCTAGTGTCAACTCCTCCAGAGCGATGTCCTTACTGCGGTTCCGCTGGAAAGCGTGTTTTACCTGCAGCTGAATGGATAGACTATGGTGAAGTTGAGATGAGCCATCAAAGTTTTTTAGACTGTTTATATGCTATAGAATTAGAGTTAGACAATTATTACTATTATAAATGCGCAGCAGCAAAAGCTGAAAATCAAGTGACGGAAGCTATCTTTAAACGTTTAATGAAACAAGAATTTGAACATGCTGAGGTTTTCTCCGAAGCTATAGGGATAGAACTTCCAAAAATATTTACTGAAGAATGTGCTGATAGTGACTTTATTAATATGAAGGAATCCAACAAACATGAAGTGAGGGCAGTTAAGTTTTATACTGATGTGGCCAATAGAGCTCCTGAACCTCGTATAAGAGAGATTTTCCGAGCTATAGCTGAAGTGGAAGAAGAACATCTGATGATGACAAATGTATATCTAACTAGATAGAAAAAAGAAATATGAAGTAATTAGACGGTTCCAAGAAACTTTTGAATTGTATCCTGGAACCGTCTATTATAGTCATGCTACATTAAAACTCAAAATAAACTTTACTAACAATTATTCAAACAAATATAGATACTTTTCATAACCTTCCTTCTCCAAATCATCCTTAGCAATAAATCGCAGTGCAGCAGAGTTTATACAATATCTAAGACCAGTAGGCTTTGGACCATCATCAAATACATGGCCTAAATGGGAATCACCATATTTACTTCTAACCTCTGTTCTTACAGAGAATAAGCTTTTGTCTATCTTCTCAACAATATTTTCTGATGCAAGAGGTTCATAGAAGCTAGGCCAACCTGTTCCGGAATCGTATTTATGAGTTGAGCTAAATAGAGGCTCACCTGACACTATATCCACATATATCCCCTCTGCTTTACTATCCCAGTATTCATTATCAAAAGGTGGTTCAGTACCATTTTCCTGTGTTATCTTATATTGAATTTTGGTTAGAATTTTTTTTAATTCTTCTGGAGATGGCTTAGTATATTCTATTGTCGATAGTTTTGATAGTTTAGTTCTATTTTCTTCGTCGTTCCATATTTTTTCTAAATACTGATCTCTACCAGAGTTTGATCTATAGAACTTATATTTGAACTTGCTCTTTTTATAGTAATCCTGATGATATTCTTCTGCAGGGTAGAAGATAGAGGCTTTAATAACTGGAGTTACGATAGGTTTTTCGAAAATTTCTAAGGCATCAAGATCCTTAATGTAATCCTCGGCTAAGGATTTTTGATCTTCATTATGAAAAAATATGGCTGTTGTATATTGCTGTCCTCTATCAACAAATTGACCACCGGAATCTGTTGGGTTTATTTGCATAAAGAATACCTCTAGAAGCTTTTGGTAGCTGAGCTTACTTGGATCATAGGTTATTTGTATAGACTCTATATGACCCGTAGTTCCCTTTGAAACCTCTTTATAGGTGGGATTCTCTTTGTGTCCACCGGTATATCCAGACACTACACTAATAACTCCATCAAGTTTTTCAAAGGGTTCTTCCATACACCAAAAGCACCCACCGGAAAAAGTAGCTAAGGAATAGTTTTTACTTTGATTTTCTTCTAACATCTCCGAATAGACTATTGGTTCACCAGTATTGTTATGATTGGACTTAAGTACAGAACCATATATAAACAAAACCAGTGATATAGATATTAGAATCCATATACCTTTTTTTAATCTCATAGGGCAATCCTCCTTTTGCATTATATATACCCTAAGGAGAACTATATAAATAAAAAAACTCTACCAAAATAGTGTGTATTTTAAATACATAAAATTTCTATTTGATGTACACATTATTTACACATCCATAAGGTATAATGAAGCCATAAGATAAGAGTGATATAAATAATATAATTATGAGGAGGAATAAAAATGAAAGATAAAAAATTATCTTATATATGGATAATACCTATTGCACTAATATTTCCTATGATACAAAATATCATATTTTTTATAAGGTTTGCCAATTTACCAGCAGAATTATTCTTACAAAGTCTTATATTTGCTCCAATGGGTCTGATATCAGGAGCTTTATTGATATACCTTTTAAGAAAAGATATAGATGGTAAACGTAAAAAGGGAATAATTATTGGATATCTTATCTCTGTTCCAATAGCGCTATTGGTATCAATTGTTAGTGGACTTATAGTTCCTCCAATTGTTGCCACATCAGTAGTTGGTACTATTCCGCTTTTAATAGGAACAACCTTAGGATATGGTGTTACTGAGAATAGCAAGTTGACCTTGATTGTACTCTCTATTATATGGGGAATTGTATTTTATCCTTCTGTGATGATGGGATATTTTTCTCCATGGAATATGGAAGGAGCTCCAGCTTCTATAGGGTTAATAAAGCTAGCAGCCCAAACACTACCAATAGTGATAGGAGCTTCACTAATAGGGTCTTGGGTAGTATATTTTAAGCAAAAGTATCGAATTGCTAAAATTATAATTGGTCTACCCTTGATAAACATTTTATTATTATATATATTAGGACTAACTTCGTAAACTTAAGAAGAAGGGTGTCTCAGAATGACAAATTTCTCTGTTTGGTGAAATTTCATTTATTCTGAAACACCCTATTTCTACTTTTCATAAAGTCAAATCCATGAGGTGATAGCTTAGTGAACAAAAATATATTATTAGTAGAAGATGATAATCAAATCAGAAAGATTATGAGAGATTATTTTAAGGCCAATGAATTTAAAGTTTATGAGGCTCGAGATGGAATGGAAGCCGTTGATGTTTTTGATTTATATGAGATAAATCTAATAGTTTTAGACATTATGCTTCCAAAGATGGACGGCTGGTCGGTTTGTAATAGAATTAGAGAAAAATCCAATGTTCCCATTATTATGCTAACAGCTAGAAGTGATGAGGAAGATCAACTCATGGGATTCAACCTTGGAGCCGATGAATATGTAACAAAACCCTTTAGCTATAAGGTTTTAGTTGCTAGAGCCAAGGCATTACTTAGTCGAGTTGACAATAAAGACTCAAGCGGTGAAGATGTGATAAGTGTCCGGGGGATTGAAATAGATCAATTAGCCCATAATGTGAAAATCTATGATAAATATATCGACTTATCTCCCAAAGAATACTCACTGTTGTTGTATCTAATAAAGAATAAGGGCATAGTCCTTGAAAGAGATAAGATACTAGACCATGTTTGGGGATATGATTATGTAGGTGATAGTAGAGCAGTGGATACATACATAAAGAAGCTTAGGAAAAAACTCATGGATAAAGCCCAATATATCAAAACTATGACAGGGGTAGGATACAAATTTGAGGTGGAGAAATGAAAACCAATAGCATAGTTTTTAAGCTATTCATCGGGACTATTTTGCTATGCATACTTTTTCTGAATATAGCTATGGTTTTACAAACATCATTATTTGATAAATTCTACTTTTATAGAAGGAACAATGAAATGAGAAGGAGCATAGAACATATTCAAGAAGTGTATAGTAAAGAGAAATTGGAGATTAAGTCATACATAGATAATATAGAGCAAGAAGAAAGCTATATTATAGCTATACTCGATGAAGATGGAAAAGAAGTTTTAGAGAACACAATAGCTAAGGAGAACAAATCTATATATGAAGATGCTAAGGAATGTTTTTTAGAAAACTATGATATTAAAGATATCACCCAAATAAGCAAATACGATCATTGGGATGATATATTAGGTACAAGGGTAGTAATATTTTTAGCACCGATACTGAAGCATAATGGGAATAGAGAGTTCATATTTGTTATGGATGAAGTAAGGCTTCCTAAAGATATTAGGAATACTGTTCAATATTTTTTCTTACTTATATTTTTTATAATAATAATTGCCATATTTATTTTCTCCTATCTCTACTCTAGAATAATTTCAAAACCTTTAATAGAAATGGATAAGGTAGCTAAGAAGATGGCGGCTTTAGATTTTTCACAAAGTCTAAAAGAAGACAGTGATGATGAAATCGGAAGCTTAGCAAGAAGCTTAAATACATTATCAACAAATCTTGAGGATAGTCTTGAAAAGCTGAGATTAAATAATCAAAGACTTAAGGAATTTACGGCAAATGCATCCCATGAATTAAAGACTCCGTTGGCTATTATTGGTGGATATATTGAAGGAATTAAGGATGGAATTTACAGTGAAGAAAGGGACGAATATTTAGATTTAATACAGATTGAAATAAGTAAGATGAATAAGTTAGTGGTGGATATGCTAGAAATATTTAAAACGGAGAGTGAAGGCTTTTCATTCAATAAGGAAAAGTTTAATATACATAAGTTAACCTTAGATATCATTACAAGGTTTGAAACCAGTATTGATAAGAAGAATATTGACTTTAAAAAAGAGTTTGATGAAAAAGAAATACTGGTTGATGCAGATAAAAAGAAGATTGAGGTAGTTGTTGAAAATCTATTGAGCAATGCAGTAAGATATACAGAGGAAAATGGGAGAATAAATGTAAAAATAAAACTAGATAGTGATAGGGTATTTATAGCTGTAGAAAATACTAGTCAACATATGAGTAAAGAGCAAATGGGAAAAATATGGGATAGATTTTATAGACTAGACAAGTCAAGGAGTAAGGAAACGGGAGGTACGGGATTGGGATTATCAATCGTACGTAATATTTTGAAATCCCATGATAGTGAATTTGGTGTTCGTAATACTCCTATAGGTATAGAGTTTTATTTTATTTTGAATGGGTATAATACAATAGATATATAAATATTACTGACACATCTGATTTACTAAGGAAAGGAGTATTAGAAATGAAAAAAGTTCTTAGTATATTATTAGTATCCTTGCTAATTTTTATATCGGCTTGCAGCAATAATGCTAAGCCTCAATCAGAAAGTACTGCAAAAGAGATTAGTAGAGTAGAGGTATATGCTAGTATTTACCCAATGTATTATTTGGCAAAGGAAATTGGTAAAGATAAGATTGATCTAGAGCTAATGGTTCCACCAGGAGCAGAACCCCATGATTGGGAACCAACAGCAAAGCTTATGGCTAAAATGGAGAAGGCAGACATTTTTATTTATAATGGAGTACAGATGGAGATGTGGGCTGATAGGGTGATTGGAGCTTTAAGTAATAAGGAACTGATTGTTGTAGAAGCATCTGAGGGAATAGATTTATTAAAGCTTGAAGAGCACTCAGGTGAGCATGAAGAGAATGGCGAAGAACATAAAGACGAGCATGAAGACGAAAAACATGAGGGAGAAGAGCACGAAGATGATCATGGGCATGGAGAATATGATCCACATGTATGGCTAGATCCTATTAGAGCAATAGAACAAGCTAAAAATATAAAAGATGCTCTTGTAAAAGCAGATGGAGAGAACAGAGAATTTTATGAAGCAAATTTTAATCAGTTGAGCGATAAACTTAAAGGATTAGATGACAGAATTAGGGATGAATTAAAGGATAGAAAGATGGATGAGATTGTAGTAGCCCACGCGGCATTTGGATATCTTGCTGATAGATATGGATTAAAGCAGGTGGCTATTTCAGGATTAACACCACAGGAAGAGCCTAGCGCCTTCAAGATGGCAGAAATAACTGAACTAGTTAAAGAGCATGGAGTAAAGTATATATTTTATGAATCATTAACTAGTCCAAAGCTTTCTCAGGTGTTAGCTAAGGAGACAGGAGCACAGACTGCGGTGCTCAATCCAATTGGAGGATTGCCTAAGGAAGATATTGAGGCTGGTAAGGATTATATATCTATAATGGAAGAAAACTTAGAAAGCCTTAAAAAAGCTCTATATTAAGATCGCTAAAAGCTCAAATTCCAATAAGGAATTTGAGCTTTTCTAATGAATATCTAGTTAAAATTGTTATAATAAATATGGAGTATGAGGAGAATACATTAGGACGAGAGGAGACAAGGACGGCTATGATTAAAGAATTTGAAGGCATAATCCCTAAACTTGATGGTAAGGTATTTATTGCTGATGGTGCAAAGGTAATTGGTGATGTTACTATAAAGGAATTTGGAAGCCTTTGGTTTAACACAGTTGCTAGAGGCGATGTGAATCGTATTGAGATAGGACGATATTCTAATATTCAGGACAATAGTGTTGTACATGTAGCTGATGATTGTCCGACTATCATAGGTGACTTTGTTACAGTAGGGCACAATGCTGTTATACATGGATGTACTATAGAGGATCATTGTCTTATTGGTATGAGTGCTACTATACTAAATGGAGCAGTTATTGGCAAGGGAAGTATTATTGCAGCAGGAGCCTTAGTAAAAGAAAAACAGATTATTCCGCCATATTCCCTTGTGGTTGGTGTACCTGGTAAGGTTGTTAAAACCCTAAGCGAAAATATAGATAAGATTCATGCTCAAGCTGTAAAGTATAAAACCCTATGGACGAAACGTTACAAAATAATGCCCGATGCAGGTGGAGAAATATACAATGGAGAAAAAATTGTGTAAGTTATATCACAACGACTAGAACCGTGAAGTAGGTTCGATTTAATAATACTAATAGACTCGAAATTTAGTAAATTACTAGATTTTGAGTCTTTCTATTTTACTAGAACTTAAAAGATAAAATACTTCTTTGGCTATTTGGATATTAATGGCTCCTTTATTATGGTTGTATTTGACCTAAAGAAAGAATATAATATCAATATCCCTGGGGTGGGGATATCGATATTTATGAGGAAATACACTTTCTAATAAAAATTAAAACTTAAACTAAGTATGAGATTACAAAGCTAATCATGTATGGAGGTATGAAATATGGCAAAAATTCTTTTGGTTGAGGATGATAAATCACTTGCAATAGGTATAATGTATACATTTAAGGATGAGGGGTTTGAGTGTTTGCATGCACCAACAGCTAAAGAGGCTCGAGAACTTTTCGATAGCAGTTTTGACATTGTTGTTATGGATGTAGAATTGCCAGATGGTAACGGGTATGAACTTTGTAGAGAGATTCGTAATAAATCCGATGTTCCAATTATTTTCCTCACTTCCTATGATGACGAAGTAAATATTGTCATGGGTTTAGACATTGGTGGTGACGACTATGTAACTAAGCCATTTCAGCTTAAAGTATTAATGTCTAGAATAAAGGCGAATATTCGTCGTAGAAACCCAGCTAGAGGCAACATTGTTAGGGCTGGAGATTTGCAGGTAAATATAGAATTATGTACTGCATATGTAGAGGGGGTAAAGCTTGAGCTTACTGCAACTGAAATGAGATTGCTAACCTTCTTTATTACTAATGTGAATAAAACACTTACAAGAAGTGTGATTTTAGATAGAATTTGGGATAATCGAGGGAAGTATATTGATGACAATACAGTTTCAGTGCATATAAGGCATATTCGTGAAAAACTGCGCAGTTTAAACTCAGAAGCTTCAATTGTGACGATTCGAGGAATAGGCTACAGAATGGAGATATAAAAGTATGAATATCTTTTCAAATAAAATAGTAAAGAAAAGTGCTTTACATTTAGTAATAGTTTTTGTTTTTTTAATAATACTGGGAAGTATCAGTAGTTTTATTTTCAGTGTTATTACAATTCGAGAATTAGTAGAATATGATATGTCCTTGGTAGGCGCAATGCATCAGAATAAGGATATAGGTGAGCTATCAATTATAACTGGAGAGATAAATAAAGAAGACCATCAAACAGGGAAAGATATCCTATCAGAGTATAGCTACGGAACCAATATGTCTTCAATCTTTGCCCATTATAAGATGATTTTTTTTAGAAATACTTCTATTGTGATTATTGTTATTTCTATTTTTTTTGTATCTGCAGTTATGATATTGAGTAATTCACTCAATAGGGTTTTCAAAGAAATTAGGCAAATCAGTTCTAAGATGCAGGTGGGTGACTTAACAGATATGAATGTATTCTCTGATATTAATGATGGTGAAATCGCAATTTTAAAAAGTACAATAAATTCATTAGCAAAGAGATCTGGATATCAAGTCGAAGCTCTAAATAAAGATAAAAAGCTGCTTAACAAAATGCTTACAGATATATCCCATCAACTCAAAACACCACTCTCTGCAATTAGAATGTACAACGAAATTATGCTTAATAAATCAGAAATAGAGCCCAAAGTGAGAACTGAGTTTTTGAACCAAAGTAAAGAGCAGATAGATCGAATTGACTGGCTAGTACAGGGACTGTTGAAGATGGCAAGGATTGAGGCAAATTCCATTGAAATGATTAAAAAGCCATATTATTTAGCTGACACAATTGATACGGCTATTGCTCCATTTTATGCTATTGCAAAGAAGAAAAGCATAAAACTTATTGTGGAAGCTACTGGGGAAATAATCTTAGTACATGACTGTCAATGGGTAGCAGAAGCCTTTGGGAATATTATAAAAAATGCCATAGAACATACTAAAGAAGGTGGAATTATAAAAGTCATTTCCGATGAAACTCCAATGACTGTAGAAGTTAGAATTCAAGATAATGGCGAGGGAATAAGAAAAAAGGATTTAGCCCATATTTTCAAGCGCTTTTTCCAAGTAGAGGGACAAAAGACAGGAAGTGTAGGAATAGGGCTGGAATTAGCTAGGGAAATTTTAGTGAAAAATGATGCAGATATATATGTAAATAGCGAGGTTGGCATAGGTACTGAATTTGTTATAACCTTTCTTAAGAAATCTTAAGATTATATTCACTGAAAATACAGATAGGTATTAGATAATTATTAACATAATATCTAAGGAGGAACAAAGATGAGCTTTATTGAAACCCAGGACCTATGCAAAATTTATGGTAAAGATGAAACGGAAGTAGATGCACTAAAGAATGTAAGTATAAAAATAGATAAAGGCGAATTTGTAGCTATAACTGGACCTTCTGGAAGTGGGAAGTCAACCCTATTGCATATGCTAGGTGCTGTGGATAAACCTACAAGTGGAAAAGTTATTATAGATGGAATAGACGTTTTTAACGCCAAGGAAAGGGAGTTGGCCATATTTCGTAGGCGAAAAATAGGATTCGTATTTCAGTTTTATAATTTGATACCTGTCCTAAATGCCGAAGAAAACATAACTATACCCATAAAGCTTGATGGTAGAGATGTAGAGAAAGAATATTTAGAAGAGATAATTGAAACCCTTGGATTAGGTGATAGAAGAAAGCACTTTCCAAATCAACTTTCTGGAGGTCAGCAGCAGCGTATTGCAATTGGACGAGCACTTATAAATAGGCCTGCTATAATTCTAGCTGATGAACCAACTGGCAGTCTTGATACTAAAAATTCAAGAGAAATCATATCCCTTTTAAAGCTTGCAGTCAAAAAATATGGACAAACATTGATTTTAATTACCCATGATCCATCAATTGCAGCTCAAGCGGACCGAACCATATTCATGGAGGATGGAAAAGTAAGGGGTGATGACAGGTGAATACTTCACTAAACCTTGCTCTTAGGTATTTAAAATCTCAGAAAAGGCGAAATTTATTAACGGTTTTTAGTGTAGTAATGGCAGTAGCCCTATTTGCCTCAACAGGGATACTAATAACAAGTTTTCAGAACATGGTTAAGGAAACACATATACAAACAAGAGGCGACTGGCATTATAAAATATATACGCCTGCTGAAAGTAATGAGAAGATTTCTTTAGAATCAGCTTTAAAAGTTCCAGATAACATGCTTGTAGAAGAAGCTGGAGTTGCAGCAGAGGATAATTACTTAAAGATAGGATTAATAGAAGGAAAGAATGAAAATGAAGCGACTTCAAACGACTATAATTTTTATAACCTAAAAGAGTATGATAGTGCAGTACTTTCCATGTTTCCATACGCAAATAGGATTATTGAAGGCAGAATGCCAGAGAATGAAAATGAATTAATTATATCTAACGGTTCCGCATCATTTTGGAAGGGCAGCAAGCCCCTAGGAAGTGAAGTTACCTTTGATATAGGAACAGGGCTAGAATATGTAGATGATGAGTACACTAATTTTGAGTTCAACAAAACAGGAACAAGAACCTTTAAAATCGTGGGAATATATGAACGATTTAGATTTAGTAGGATGTTTAATATATCGGAAGCTCTTACGATTAATCCATCAGGGGATCATGCCTTTAGTACCTATGTTAAGGTAAAGTCTGTACTGAACTACAAGAAGAGTATAGATCAAGTTATGAAGGATTTAAAATTCAATACCTATGCCTATTATGATTCTAACGATGGCTTTTTAAGATGGATAGGTCAGGGAAATGATAAGATACGATTTATGTTTTTAGTCGTATTTGCTATTTTGTGTGCAATTATTCTAGTTGCAATGACAATGGTAATTAAAAATTCCTTTGCTTTATCCTATTCAGAAAAAATTACTCAATTAGGTATTTTACGCTGTATTGGTGCAACAAAGAAGCAGATTAGAAATATTGTTTTGGCAGAAGGAATTGTTATTTGGGCTATAGCTCAGCCCCTTGGTATATTAGTAGCACTTCTATCAATGCGTTTAGTTATTTTAGTTGTAAGCGGTATTGAACTTGATATGTTAAATAACCTTAGATGGGTTACATCCTATTGGCCAATTGGAGCTGCTATGTTTTCAAGTTTAATAACAATACTTATTTCAGCATGGTTACCAGCAAAAAAAGCAAGCAAGATATCTCCTGTCGAAGCCGTAAGAGGCAATATGATAGTTGATGGTAATAATAACAGGATTGGTATAATTAGCAAAATAAGTGAGCCAATATTTGGATTTTCTTGGTCTCTAGCATCTAGAAACATAAAAAGACACAAAAGCCGTTATAGAGCAACAGTAATATCAGTAATAGTAAGTGTAGTACTATTTATATCGGTGGTAGGATTATCGATGGGTCTAAACTATTCCCTGCAAAATTATGGTGGAGGAAATAGTGCTGAGTTTTTCTTGAACTCGAATCACCACTTCCCTAAAACTGAAAAAAACTATTTGGATATTGTAAGGGTGTTAGATCAATATGATGAAATTGAATACACTCAATCGGTATATCCATTAAGATTTATGATAAATGTACCTAAAAATAGAGTTCCTAATGACTACGAAGAAACATTTAGAAAGTACTACTCCATAGATACGCCATATGTGTACGATGATAAATACATGAAATTAGGAAATAACCTAAAGGAGATTGATATTATTCCTGTTAGTAGAAAAAATTATGAAACTTTGAGATTTAAAGGATCTACACCTGATTATGATTATTTGATTAAGAGCAAAGAAGTATTGTTTAGTCAGACTGAAACATTTCGAAAGAATGGTAGTATGAGTGTTATAGAGTTTAGTGATTTCAAAACAGGTGATGAACTTTCCATTGGACGAGTTTATAATGATGAATTGACTGAACTCAAAAAAGTTAGAGTTGCTGGGGAGCTAAGTGAGCCTCCTTGGTATGTAAAACGTCGTAGCCAGGGATATATTGTTGTACCAGAAGAAAATATCTCAATGTATTTATCACCTGCTGAAGATATTGAAAATAGTTTATACACAAAGGGAAATGTTGCAATTAAAGCAAAGAAAAATACACCTGAAGGATTAAGTAAAAAGCTAGAAAAGGCTACTAAAAGTTCCTTCGGAGCATATAATGGATTTCTGCTAAATAGTCCATATGAAAAAAGCAAAAAACTTAAAGATATAATATTAGTTATGAACATCTTTATATATGGGTTTATAACAGTTATTGTAATAATTTGCAGCCTGAATATATTTAACACTATTGCAACAAACCTTTCTAATAGAAAGCGTGAAGTAGCTATGTTAAGGGCTGTTGGTATGAGTATCCAACAATTGTGGAAAAATTTATTTCTTGAATGCCTTATATATGCTATTAAGGGAACTATATATGGCGGCATAACAGGTCTAGCTTTTCAATATTTAATAATAAATATAATGAATAGATTTTTAGCTATCGATTATCAAAGCCCACTAATATACTTATTATTATCATTAGTATTTTCAACTATTATTGCAGTAATAGCAGGAACGTTGCCTATAAATAGAATGTTAAAATCAAACTTAGCCGATGCCCTTAGAGAAGCAGATTAAGTAAAGCGATATTTATTTGAAACTAGGTACTTTCACGAAGGATAAATAAAGGAGAAGAACTAATGTGAAACTTGAAGAATTAATAAAACAACTAAATAATGTTGAAGTAAAGGGAAGTATTGATATATTGGTAAAGGGTATAGCTTATAACTCAAATTGTGTAAAGGAAGATTATATTTTCGTAGCAATAGAAGGGTTAAAGTTAGACGGTCACCGGTATATTGATGACGCTATTTCAAAAGGTGCAAAGGTAATTATAGTAAGCAAAGACATCGAGGCCTTACCAGATGCTACAATCATTAGAGTAAAAGATACAAGAAAGACATTGAGTTGTCTGGCAGCCTACTTTTATGGAAACCCATCAGAAAAAATAAAGTTAATTGGCGTAACCGGGACAAATGGAAAAACAACAACGGCCCATTTTCTAAAATCAATTTTGGATACACCGGATAGAGAAGTTGGGTTAATAGGAACTCTAGGAACAATAATCAAAGGAAAATGTTTTTGCTCTACCCATACAACGCCGGAATCTCTAGAGCTACAACGAATATTTAAATTGATGATTGATGAAAATGTTGAGACTTGTATTGTGGAGGTTTCATCTCATTCCATACAGTTAGATCGGATAAGGGATTGCGATTTCGATATAGGAATATTCACGAACTTAACACATGAACACTTAGATTTCCACAAGGATATGGAGAACTATTACAATGTTAAAAAACAATTATTCCTTAAGGCAAACAGCTTGAACATTATAAATATAGATGATAGATTTGGCAAAAGACTGACTGGTGAGGTAGTAGATATTGGAACTCCTTTACTGACATATGGGATAGAAGATAGAGCAGACATCTTTGCTACGGAAATTTCTCTCTTTGATTATCATAGCAAATTTTCTCTTAATACTCCCCGAGGAAAAATAGATATTAAGATAAATATCCCAGGAATGTTCAATATATATAATAGCTTAGCAGCTGCAGCATTTGGTTATATTTTAGGCCTGGAGTTGGAATGTATAAAAAAAGGATTAGAATCCCTTAGAAGTATCCCAGGCAGATTTGAAATTGTTCCTACAAACAAGAACTTCAATGTCATCATAGACTATGCCCATACGCCCGACGGATTTCATAAAATCCTAGAAACAATTAGTAAATCTGCCAAAGGAAGAATAGTTATGGTCTTTGGCTGTGTTGGAGAAAGGGATCAGACAAAAAGGAGTAAAATGGGAAATATTGCAGCACAATATTGCGATTTAGCAGTTTTAACAACGGATAACTGTCGATCAGAAAATCCTCAAAAAATTATAAACGAGATCAAAAAAGGACTTAGAGAAACTAATGGAAGATATATAGAAATTTTGAATAGAGAAGAGGCTATCCGATATGCAATTCTAAACAGTAAAGAAAATGATACCATACTAATTACAGGAAAAGGTCATGAAAGGAAGCAAATAATTGGAGAGCATGTTATGTATTTTAATGAAAAGGAAATAATAGCCCGTGCCTTAGAAGAACTCAGCAGGAATTAGTAACTCTAAACCGGATAAATAGAAGAAAAATATAAACTAAAAAATCTGTGTAAACTCTAGGGATGGCTTAAGTAAGCGAATGTAGAGTGTACACAGATTTTTTCTAATATATAGGAAATCTCATAACTTCTAGACTTAGGATCTAACACAGGAGTTTAAATTATTTAGTGAGTCTGTTATATATTTCAGGAATCCATCGTTGAGAATCGATAGGTGGCCTTATATAATCTTTGTCCTTATGCTTAGGCGGTAATTCTATTTTTTCTTGCGTTACTTCCTCATATGGGATCAAACTTAAAAAATGATGAATACAATTTAATCGGGCAAGCTTTTTATTATCTGCATTTATTACGTACCATGGAGACGTTTCAGTATCAGTATATTGAAACATTACATCCTTAGCTCTAGCATATTTACTCCATCTTGTTCTAGATTCTAAATCCATAGGACTAATCTTCCATTGCTTTAGAGGATTTTTTATTCTTTCTTTAAATCTTTTTTCCTGTTCTTCATCGGATACAGATAACCAGTATTTTATTAAAATAATACCTGAGTTTATAAGCATTTTTTCGAATTCAGCACATGACTTCATAAAATACCAATATTCATCATCACTGCAAAAACCCATTACTCTTTCAACTCCAGCTCGATTATACCAGCTTCTATCGAATATCACTATCTCTCCTGCCGATGGAAAATGCTGAACATATCTTTGATAATACCACTGTGATTTTTCCTTTTCCGTTGGAACCCCAAGGGCTACTATCCTATAAAATCTTGGGTTTAAGGGTTCGATTATTCTCTTTATTATTCCACCCTTACCAGCTGCATCGCGACCTTCAAAAACGACTATGACCTTTTTTCCCTGTTCCTTCACCCATGCTTGAAGCTTAACTAATTCGAGATGAAGTTTTTCGAGCTCTTCTTCATAGATTTTCTTCTTAATTTTAGCCAATAAAATCCGCCCCCTATCCTTAGTACTTAACAAGACTCTATATTACATATTCTACCTAAAATAGAGCTTTTTAAACAAATTTCAGAAAAATAACAGCTCTTGTCCTTTTACTGTAAGCAAGCATTTTGATTACTAATAATTCCCTAATGTATCATAGAAAAAAATGTTTGACTATCTTTAGATTGTGAGTTATTATGAGGATAGAAACTGAATATTTGTGGATGAAGATTATTGGAGATATCCAATTTGGATAACCGTAGGAGCAAAAAGCAAACTAAGCTATAGATTTGCTTTGAAACTTTCAGGTTCGATACAATAATCAGACACACCCCTGGAGAGACGCTCAAGTGAGCGCATCGACGAAGCAACTTATGAATATAAGGAAACTTTCAGATAAAAGGACAGGGAGTAAAGTAGCATTTATTTTGTAATGCTATTTTACTCCCTGTCCTTTTTGTATATAAAAATTTAAGGAGGAATAAAACATGGAAATTTTAAAGGGCGTAGCTTTAGTAATGACATTGGTACTATTTGTAGATTTCACACTACAGGTATCAAGAGATAAGGCAAAGAATAAAGAAGCTGCTGAAATTGGTGGATTAATTGAATGGAAGTTATAGTCCAGATCAAGGGGCTGTCTCATAAAAGCAGCCTATGAGTTCAGAAACAAGGGTGTCTCAGAATGATAAATTTCAAATAACATAGAAATTCGCCATTCTGAGGCACTCTTTTTTGTTATAATACATACTTTGTTGATGAGAGGTTAAGGTGCTTGTGAAATGGATATAAGTTAGTAAGCGAAGATAATGAAACTTGTAACAATGACAAAAATAGTGTAAAATTACACTATGGATATAAAAATCCTTTTAAAAAACTTATAAGTGAGGTGAAGGATAATGAAAAAGCGACTCAGCAAATCAAATTATAAATTTCTTTTAAATGAATTGAGGGGACATAAAGATAGGGGCGTTATTACAGAGAGTCAGTTAAATGATATTATGACTTCTTATGAAGAGGATTCAGGTATAAACTTTATAAAGATACTTGTAACTATAGGTGCAGTTCTAATTGGACTTGGGATTTTAAGCTTTATAGCTAGTAATTGGGCCTATATGGGCAAATTCTTAAAGATAGCTATTATAATAGCTACATTGGGAACATCTATATTTACATCCTTTAAACTAGAGATAAACTATCCAAAGACATCAAAGGCCTTATTATATTTAAGTGCTTTAATATACGGTGCAGGTATATTCCTAATGGGACAGATATTTAACTTTGGTGGAGAATTTACACAATCGTTTCTACTATGGACAATAGGTGTACTATCAGTAGGTCTTATACTAAAAGAGAAAATGTTATTCATCTTTTCCCATATACTAGCTTTAATATATATCAATGGAAGCTTTAATCAAAACATAATGATTTATGCAATACTGCTAGTTTCTATTTTCTATATAGGAAATAAGTACTTCAATTTTTCAAAACTAATAACTTTCTTAAATACAGCGGTGGCTCTTAACTCTATCCTATACTTTTTAAATTACTTTGATATAGAAGGTATATATATAGCAATAGTATTTTTTCTAATTGGTCTTGGAATGTACTATATTAAGCATGACTTGAATCTAGATATATTTAAGCTACAAGGAATGATTGTACTAGGAATAAGTGGGTTAGCATTAACCTTTGACAGTCTTTGGGAAGAACTATCCTTTATAGGTATAGGTGACGGGAATTATGTTGCTATTGCCTTTGGTATATTATTAATCATATACCTACTAAGCTTAGTTAGAAAGCGTCTTTTAACACCGTTGTTATTTACTTGTATTTTGATACTAAGATATTATTTTGATACTCTATACGATTTTATGCCAAAATCACTATTCTTTATCATTGGAGGACTAATTCTTTTAGGCTTTGGTCATTACTTTGAAAGAATTAGAAAAAATCGTGGAGGTGACCTAGATGAAAAAACTAATTAGAGGAAGAGGATTTAAATATCTATTATCCTTTTTAATAATGTTTATTCTACTGATTTCCATGTCCATACAACCCTTAGTAACAAATCTACTAGGAGAAGAAATACTCATTAAAACAAAGGCATATGACCCTAGAGACTTGTTCAGAGGTGACTATATAAGACTAAACTATGAGATTAATGAAATAGATATTAGCAAGCTAGATAAAGAAATATTAGATAGAATTGATGGAGCGCCTTCATATATTGACTTAGGGAATAAAAAGCTTTATGTACATTTAACTGAAAAGGATGGGGATTATGAAGTAGACAGAGTAACCCTGGAAGAACCAAAGGAAGGAATATATATAGAAGGCAAATACGAATATAATATTTGGGATTATAGTAAAGAGAGAGAAATAAAGGGAATCAGAGTAGATTATGCTCTAGATAAGTATTTTGTTCCTGAAAATACAGGAAAAGAATTAGAAGAAAAAGTAAGAGCGGGAGAGGCCTATGCGAAGATTAAAGTATACAGAGGATATCCATTGTTAAAGGAAATTATTTTGAAATAGTATAACGAAGCTATTAAAAGAGACTGGGGCTGAACTCATAATATGATTTAATGAGATAGGCCCTAATTCTACTTTATATGAAGTTCTATATTACTTTCAGATTAAGGTGTTAGTGACAACCCTATAATCTAGGTCATATTTGCTTAATTGTAATTTGAGGGCATACACCTGAATTTTGGGATATAATGGATATATAATATTGAAGGAGGTTGGCTTGAAATTTTATATGAAATGATACGGGGGGATTAAGTTGAAAAATTTAGTTATTAAAGTTATCATTAACTTACTTATTTGTACTTTGATCTTTTCAGGGTGCACAAATAATAAAATAACCTCTAACGAGGAGAAAAGAATAGTAGAAGACACCTCTAGCACTAATTCAGATGGTCAAAATGATTTTATTATGGAAGAAAAGGAGCATTTTATTTATTATTTTACATTGCAAGATAAGGATTCCATTACAGAGATAGATAAAACTCTTGAAAATAATTATAAGAAAGTAGTCAATGATCTGAAACCAGATAACTTACCTAAAATTAAAATAAGAATATATCCAGGTCTTAAGACATTCCATAAAGGAATGGGATGGTCTAACTATCCTGACTGGGCTGTGGGAACAGCCTACGGAGTAGATGAGGTTAGAATAGTATCTCCAAACAATCCAGGTCCTGCCCACAGCTATGATGCTATTTTACAAGTCGCAGTACATGAGTTTACTCATGTTGTGACCAATAATATCTCATCATTTGCTTATAAGAATACTTGGCTTTGGGAGAGTATAGCACTATATGAAGCAAACCAATTTAAAAATCCTAAGGAAATTAAAGATTTAAAAACAGACAAGTATCAAAAATTTACAGAGATAAGAGATTCAATTCAAAGGCCAGAAATATATGAAATAGGATATACAATAATTGAATATATAAAATATGAATGGAATATGGAAACTGTGAGAAATCTTATTAAAAATAATGGAAACGTTGAAAAGGTTGTAGGTATCACGCCTAATGAATTAGAAAAAGGTTGGTATGAGTATATATCAAAAAAGTATCTTGAATGATAATTGAGAATATTAAGTTTTTCAGCCATACATCTATAGACTGGGTGGTGTTTAAAATTTTAAAGAAAATTGGATTAGCAATTATTATTGTGATAATGATCTTTATAATTGCTTTTAACATTAATAAATATATGATTTATAATGAATTTAAAGGCCATTTAAAAGGAAAATATCCAGAAAAATCTTTTAAGGTACATTGGGTTAAATACGATATTCTATATGATAAATACTATGCAAAGGTATATTGCAAAAATGACGGCACTGAATTTGGCATTCTTAAATATAAATATAACAACTCCATATCAGAAAAATATCTAGAAATAAAAAACAGGAAAGAAATGAATAATATAATTAACTCATACTTTGAAAAGGAAGAGGTCTTTAAATATATTCGGGATATAAGTGCCGACGCAGAGAAAAGTGAGGCTCTTGATACTGATAAAAATGTAGATTATAACAAAATTATTGAGACTGTATATGTTGAGTATTATGATAATTCTATTAAGAATAATATAGAATTTGCTGAAATATCATATAGAGTAATTCAAATATTAAAAAACAATAATGTGGATTTCCATTCAATAGACTTTGTTCTAGAAATGGATAGTAAGGTTTATGTGTTGCGTTTACAGGAAGAAGAAATTGACAAAGAATCTGAGGATATTTTTAGGCTTATAGAGAGATTAAAGTAGTTAATTCTAACTAGACTTAGTAATTATAAAGGCTTTTAAATAAGCAATTTATTTGATAAAATATGTTATGCTGAATATTAGATCATGAGGAAATGAAATTGTCTTGCTATACAAAATTATGTTGCGAGACATATGTCCTTAAATAATTAATCTAAAATTAATATAATTAAGGTGAGCCTATGAGTTTAGAAAAGATATTAGATAAAGATCTAGAAATATTTAAGATTATACTAGGGTCTAAGGAAGAAATAAAAAGTAAATGGGAATATGTAACTTACAATGCCAATGAGACCATGTGTGAGTTTGGAGACCCATGTAAATATTTTTACATAGTGGTTAAGGGTTTTGTAAATATATATCATACCTCGGAAAAGGGGAAAACCTATTCACAATCTATATACGAAAAGGGTTCATACATAGGAGAATTGGAGCTTTTTACAGATAAGCCCTTTATATGCGGAGTAGAGGCTATGACTGATACAGAAGTAATAAGGCTTAAAAAAGATGTATTTTTAAAGTGGGTAAAGACAGATAATAGTATATTATATTATCTTACAAAAACCTTAGCCAGCAGTACCTACGAACTATCGCAAAAAGCTAGCTATGATACCCTATACTGTCTAAAATTTAGGGTATGTGAATACCTAGTTGAATGCATGAAAAATGAGAATTATCATAAGCATTACAAGATATTCTTGAATAAAAAGTATCTAAGTGAGAAGTTTGTAGTAACTACACGAAGTATAAATAGGACCTTAAGAGAATTAGCCGATGATGATATAATCATACTTGATGATGATTATATTAAAATAAAAAATTTACAAAGGCTTATAGAAGAAAAGGAAGCAGCAAGATTTCTATAGGTGTGTGAGGAAAATGGGGAGGAATTATTAATGAAGAAAAAGCTAGTATTATTTTTAAGCTTGATACTAATGGTATCGCTAGTATTTGCGGGATGTGGAGCAAAGGAAACTCCTAAGGCCGAAGAGGGACAAAAGGAAGAGGCTCCTAAGGCTGCAGAAGAAGCAAAGGAAGGAATTAGTGTATCCTTAGTTGTTGCAGGTGGTTTAGGTGACAGATCCTTCTATGATTCAAGTAATGAAGGTATTGAAATGGCAAAGGAAAAATTAGGTGCTAAGACTACTGTATTAGAGTGTAAAAATGACCCATCTCTTTTCAGTGATCAGCTAATAGCAGCGTCTGAGAGAAGTGAAGTAATAGTAGTTGTTGGTTTTGAGTTCTATGATGTTATCCAAGAGGTAGCAAAGGAATTCCCAGATAAGAACTACATATATATCGATAATGTAATTGAAGGTGTACCAAACATTACGTGTATAGATTACATGGAGAATGAAGGTTCATTCTTAGCAGGTGCATTGGCTGCAATGGCTACTACCGATGAAAACATTGAAGGAATGAATGCAGAAGCTAAGATAGGTATGGTTGGCGGAATGGATATTCCGGTAATCAGAAACTTCCAAGTAGGTTATGAAGCAGGTGCAAAGCACATCAATCCTGATGTTGTGGTAGAAACTATATTTGCAGGAGATTTTGAAGATCCAGCAAAGGGTAAGGAAAGTGCATTAGCTCTATATGCTAAAGGTGTAGACATAGTATTCCAAGTCGCTGGAAAGACTGGAGAAGGTGTATTTGAAGCAGCTAAAGACTCAGGTCAATATGCAATTGGAGTAGATTCAGACCAAAGATACATAAACCCTGACAATATAATAGCTAGTATGGTTAAGGGAGTAGGATTATCTATATATGAATCTTTAGAAAGAATTGAAAAAGGCGAATTTAAAGCTGGTTCTGTATATCAATATGGTATCAACGAAAATGGTGTTGATGTTGCATTTGGAACAGAAGATATGAAGCAAATAGTAACTGATGATATGATAAAGAAAGTAAACGAACTTAAAGAAAAGATTAAAAATGGAGAAATCACTGTACCAGAAGCGAAATAGTTAGACTAAAGAAGAAGCTCAGGCTTCTTCTTTTTTATAATACATATTGGGTGCAAAGCTAGTCTTATAGGCAGTATCGCACTTCGCACTAAACAAAGCTTTAGAAAGGAAGAAGGAAATATGTCTGAAAAAATTATAGAGTTTAAAAATGTATCGAAACAGTTTCCAGGTGTTTTAGCTAATGACAATATAAGCCTTCATGTAAATAAGGGAGAAATATATGCAATA
This sequence comes from Wukongibacter baidiensis, assembly GCF_050888315.1. Taxonomy (NCBI): domain Bacteria; kingdom Bacillati; phylum Bacillota; class Clostridia; order Peptostreptococcales; family Caminicellaceae; genus Wukongibacter; species Wukongibacter baidiensis. The sequence goes on along the minus strand of NZ_CP138202.1, from coordinate 2,116,961 downwards.
GTTGGTGAAAACGGAGCGGGAAAATCTACCCTTATGAAAACAATGTATGGACTTCATGCTCCAACCTCAGGTGAAGTATATGTCAAGGGAGATCAGATAAAAAGATTTTCACCGAGTACTTCAATTAAGAAGGGTATAGGAATGGTTCATCAGCATTTCATGTTAGTTCCATCCTTTACCATAGCGGAGAATATTGTACTTGGAAGTGAACCAAGAAGTAAAAAGATATTTTCAGATAAAAAGAAAGCAGTAGATATTGTTAAAGAGTTAAGCGAAACCTATGGTCTAGAAGTAGATCCAAATGCCAAAATCAGAGACGTATCTGTTGGGATCCAGCAAAGGGTTGAAATATTAAAGACTCTGTATAAAGGTGCGGATATACTAATATTGGACGAACCGACAGCAGTTCTTACTCCACAAGAAACTGATGAGCTTTTTAAGGTTATTAGAAGGCTCGTAAATGAATTGAATAAGACTGTAATAATAATAACCCATAAATTAAATGAGGTATTGGCAATATCCGATAGAGTTGCAGTAATGAGACAGGGAAAGTTGGTAGACGTAGTAAATACAAAGGATGTAAATGAAAGAATACTGGCGGAGCTCATGGTAGGTAGAGAGGTACTTCTAGAGGAGATAGATAGACCGGAAATGTTGGGAGAAGAATTTATAAGTGTAGAAGGTCTTAGTTTGAAGAATAATAGAGGCTTTGAAGCCTTAAATGGAGTAAGCTTTAAAATAAAATCTGGAGAGATTCTTGGTATAGCAGGTATAGAAGGAAATGGACAAAGTGAACTAGTTGAGGCAATGGCTGGAATGAGAAAAATAGAGTCGGGAAAACTCTTTATAAAGACGGTCGATGCCACAGGCTTTAGCCCCAAAAAGATAAGGGGATTAGGAGTAGCCCATATACCAGAGGACAGACTAGTAACTGGTCTTAGCAAGGTTTCCAGCATAACCGATAATATATTAATGGGAAATCAATTTAAAGAAGAATTTAGTAAAAATAAAATACACTTAAAAAGGGATAATATAAGGAACTATGCCAAGAAACTAGTTGAAAAGTTTGATGTAAGAACGGCTTCAGAGGATGTAAAGGTCGGCTCTCTGTCAGGAGGGAATATGCAGAAGGTAGTTATTGCTAGGGAGTTTTCCTTTGATACAGAAATACTACTAATATCTCAACCGACAAGGGGAGTAGATATTGGGGCCATAGAGTTTATACACGATCAAATAATGAAAAAGCGAAATGAAGGCTGTGCAATATTGTTGGTCTCTGCGGAGTTAGATGAGATTTTTAGATTATCAGATAGAATAATAACCCTTTATGAAGGAGAAGTAACAGGAGAATTTAAAAACGGTGAAATAAGCAAAAATGAGATAGGATACTATATGACAGGCAATAGAAAGGAGCAGGACTAATGTTTAAGAACACAAAAGAGAATATGGAGTACTTAATATCTCTTTTCTTATCCATATTCGCGGCATTACTTATTGGCGCTGTGATTATGCTTGTAAATGGACAAAATCCTTTAATCGGATACAAAGAGCTAGTTTTAGGAGCTTTTGGATCAAAGTATAAGGTTGCTACAACCTTTGCAAAGACAGTACCCTTAATCTTAACTGGTTTTGCTACAGCCATATCATTTATGAGTGGAATATACAATATTGGTGGAGAAGGGCAGTTATACCTAGGAGCATTTGCTGCTGCCTATGTAGGGTTTACATTTACTAACCTTCCAGTTTTTATAGCTGTAATTCTTGCAGTAATGGCATCGGCTTTAGTAGGAGGGCTATATGCCTATTTCCCAGCAGTATTAAGAGTAAGGTATGAAATCGATGAAGTTATAACAACAATAATGCTCAATAGTGTAGCGATACTTTTTACAAATTATCTAGTTAACTATCCATTCCAAGCAACAGAAGGTAAAATGGGTGGAACAGAGATGATAGCAGAGACATTTAAGTTCCAAAAACTTGTTAGACTGTCAAAGCTGAATACTAGCATATTCTATACAGCAATTATAGCTATTATTATGTACTATCTAATAAAGAAGACATCCTTTGGATACAACTTTAGGATTGTAGGAGAAAATGGAATATTTGCTAAATATGCAGGATTAAACACAAAGAGATATATGATTTTAGCTATGGTTATATCGGGAGCACTTGCAGGTATAGCTGGAGCATTTGAGGTATATGGAGTTCACTATAGATTTTTACAAAACATTTCTAAGGGATATGCCTTTGATGGAATGCTTGTAGCACTTATAGTTAGAAATAATCCAATTGGAATTATATTTATGTCTATATTCTTTGCCATGCTTAAGACAGGTTCCAATTCTATGGAATTAGCTACAGGAATACCTTCAGAGCTTATCTTGGTTATCCAATCCATAATTATACTATTTATTGCGGGAGAGAATGGATTTAAGAAGATAATTAAAAAGTTTAGATTAAAAAGTGGAAAGTTGGTGAGATAATGCTAAAGGACGTATTTAATTTAACACTCATCCAAAACACAATAAGAACAGCTACTCCATTAATACTAGCAGCCCTTGGTGGACTTCTAACGATGCATGCTGGGATTTTAAATATAGGAATGGAAGGCATGATATTAATAGGAGCCTTCTTTGGTGTGTTAGGAAGCTACTACTTCGGTAGTGCCCTAGCGGGGGTTCTATTGGCTGTACTGTCGGGATTAGTAATAGGGCTTATATTTGGAGTTTTTACAATAGAACTAGAATCAGATGAGTTTATAATAGGAATTGCAATAAACATTTTTGCAGGAGGACTTACTGTATTTTTATTAAGAAGTATATTCGGTGTAAAGGGAGCATTCTCATCACCTAAAATAATTCCACTGCCCGATATACATTTCCCGATAATAGATAAAGTAGGATTCTTAAATGTAATATTTAATAATCATTCTGTGTTTGTATATATCAGTTGGATATTAGTTATATGTGTATATATATTCCTGTATAAGACTCCATATGGATATTGGCTTAGAGGTGCAGGAGAGCATCCAGAGTCATTAGAGACAGTAGGGGTAAGCCCGAAGAAAATGAAATATATAAGTTCTTTATTATGTGGCGTATTTTGTGGTATAGCTGGAGCACACTTGTCTCTTGGATATTTAACATTGTTTACAGAAAACATGAGTGCAGGAAAGGGATTTATAGCACTTGCGGCAATAATATTTGGAGCATCAAATCCAATCAAAACCTTTGGAGCAGCCCTTTTATTCGGATTCTTTGATGCATTAGGAATCAGACTTCAAGGAGTAGGAATCGCATCACAATTTACTCAAATGATACCTTATCTAGCTACAGTATTTGTCCTATTTCTAGTGGCTAGAGGAAAACTAAAGAGAAAGGGTATTTAATATGAAATATGATGTAATTGTATTAGGGTGTGGTCCAGCAGGATACTATTTCGCTAGAAGCTATGCTAGACATAACAAGCGTGTAGCAGTTATTGAAAAGGATAAATTGGGAGGAGTGGGCTTTAGGACAGGCTGTCTTCCTGTAAAAAAATACTTAGATACCATAAGGGATGTAAATATAAGTAGAAAGCTTAATATGAACAAAATATTAAAAGGTGAGATATCCTTAGAAAATCTTTATACGTCAGTAAGAGATGGGCTATACAAAGTTGAAAACATGATAGAAAAAGAGTTAAAGGACTTAAATGTAGATATATACTTCGGCAATGGCAATTTTTTAAGCAGAAATGAATTTAAAATAAATGATAAAGTTTTAGAGTTCGAGAAATGTGTTATAGCTACAGGAACGAATCCTAGTGGATTTGGAGATATAACTATAGATGAGGATATAATTTTAAGTCATATAGGAGCCATAAATCTGGAAGAACTTCCAGTGGATATATGTATTATTGGTGCTAATGTGGAAGGGATAGAATTTGCTTCTATGTTTTCATCCCTAGGAGTAAAGGTTACGGTTATCGATATGGATAGAGAGATACTAAGGGGAAATGATGAAGATCTAAAGGAACTTAGCATAAATTACCTTAGGGAAAACAATGTAGAATTCATATTGGAAAGAGAAGTTAATGAAATAGATATAGTAAACAATAGAGCTAAAATATCCCTTAGTGATAGGGAAATCTACTCAAGTAAGGTATTGGTTACGGGGATTAGAAAACCTAATATACCTAAGGGCTTGAAAGAACTAGGTATAGTTACCAAGGACTCAAACATTCCTGTTGATGACCGTTTTATGACAAATATGGATGGCATATATGCTATAGGTGATATAAATGGGATGCTTGGAATGGCACATATAGGGATAAATCAAGGAATAGAGCTGGTAGATTATTTTATAAATAATAAAGTACCTAAAAGGAACTATAAAGCGCTTCCTAGATCAATATATACAATTTACGAGATAGCAGGAGCAGGTTGCCAGGAAAACGAGCTTCAAAAAGAAGAGTATAGAGTAGAAAAGGTATACTTCAGAGATATATTTAGAGGTTTTAGTAAGGGGATAGATAAGGGATTCTTAAAAATCCTAGCGGACAGAGATAACAAAATAATTGGCCTTTGGATAAGCAGCGAAAATGCTTCTGACTTGATAGGGGATATTGGGATTTGGATAGATGAAGGATTGAGAGTAGATGAGATTAAAAATAGACTATTTATCAATCCTACACTAGGAGAAGCAATATTAGACACAGCACTAAAATTTCAAGGGGGCATGGACTAAAGATGAAACAGCCACATATACAGTGTAGTAAAGAAGATGTTGCAAGAATGGTAATACTACCAGGAGATCCTGCAAGGGTAGATCGGGTTGCAAAGTACTTGGATGAATATGAGGAGATTGCCAACAATAGAGAGTTTAAGACCCTTAAGGGTAAATATAAAGGTATGGAAGTCAGCATTGTATCAACTGGAATTGGTGGAGCGTCTAGCTGTATTGCTCTAGAGGAGTTAATAGCCTGTGGAGGAGAATACTTCATAAGAATAGGAAGCTTAGGAGCATATCAAAGCAATATTGCCATAGGGGATTTAATTATAGCCGAGGGAGCAGTAAGGGAAGAAGGAGCTTCCAAGATGTATATAGGAGATATTTATCCAGCCGTGTCAAATATAGAAATAATCGAAGCACTTAAGAAAAAGGCTGAGGAGTTAAATTATCCCCATCATCTAGGTCTAGTAAGAAGCCATGATTCTTTCTATATAGATAACGAAGATGAGGTTGTACAGTACTGGAGTTCAAAAGGGGTACTTGGCGGTGATATGGAGACAGCCACCTTGATGACCCTTGGAAGACTAAGGGGTGTAAAGGTAGGATCAATACTAAATAACGTTGTACTGTTCAAGGGGGATGTAAAGGACGGGATAAACAACTATGTAGATAATGATAATATGGCTGAAGAAGGAGAAAGAAGAGAAATAATTTTAGCTCTTGAGACTTTGTATGAGATAAGTAGGAACCTATAAATAAAGATTACTAAAAAAATCAAATATAACTATTAAAGTTGAAAATATGACTCGGGGACAGACACATCTGATACGCTACCTTTTTAGGGTTGCTGGCTACCTGTCCTCGTGTCATATGAGAATGTGGTTATATATAACCGATAGGGCAGATAATGCTTTATCGGTTATTTTAATGAAATTTAAATATCAAATGTAATAGATTTAAATGGGAATAAATAGCATGAATTATATTATTTGAAATATATTAGACAACAGTGTATAATTTTTCCAAGAACTAAATTGTGAATAATTACAATATTTATAGAATTAATATCTGTAGTGAAAAGTTAAATACAGAAGTTGGATTGCTATTAGCGAGTAAGTTTATTAAAGTTTAGGGTGTGATACAGACGTTAGAATATAGAATATGATTTCAAAATAGAATAAGCACAAAAAGAGGGAGATAAATTATGGAGGATATTAAAATAGTTTACAATAGGAAATTAGTTTTTGGTATTATTTTAAGTACTTTAGTTATTAGCTGGTTATCTTTGGGTATTATTACAACAGTCTTCGTTTTGGGTGCAGCATATTTCATATTGTTTTATAAAAATCCTATTAAGTTTGATTGGATTAAAAAGCCTTTAATTGTTTTTGATCTTCAGAAAAAGGGAATCAAAGTATATTCTTTTGATAAGGAGATCCCTTGGAATGATATTGATACATATTATATTAAATTTAATTATTTCAGATATTACCTTTGTATAAAACTAAGAAAAGATATAGTGATGACAGAAGAGAAAAGATTGTTTTATGAAAAATTACAACAATCAAATATTTTAAATGAAACCCTTGAAGAGGATAAAATAATAGAATATCCTTACAATTTTATAGAAAGTTCAACCGATGATTTAAAATCAAAAATTGAGATGTTTTTAAAAGAGTATTCTACATATTACCGCGAAATATCACAAGATAGATTAGAAATTAATAAAAGTACATCTAAAATATTATGGATTGGGTTAGGTAGTCTGTTTTTTATTAATATATTTGCAGAAAATGCCACTGTTTTCTTGGTAACTTGTCTTATAAGTATACCTATTATGTTCTATTTTTTTAAGAAAATGAAACATACTCCATATCTGATTTTAACAAAAAAAGGATTTGAATTTCCTCAGGCAAATTTTAAGCTTGATTGGAATGTGATTAAATTAGTAGAAGTACAAAGGGGAACAAGGGATACTTCAGGTGCGTTAATAATTTGGTTTAACGATATTAAATCTTTTATGAACGAAAATCCTAATTTTTTCTCAAGAATCGATGATGTATTAGATTATGATATAGGTAAATTATTAAAAACTGGAAGGTTCAAAGTGAAATGTTCAGAAACAGCAATAGGAGAAGATGCTTTAAGAGAAGAATTTCAAAGATATATAGATAAATATGGTCAAGTAACTATTCAAAAAGAAGATACTCAAAAGCATAATAAGCGGGAAGAAAGCTATAAGCTTATTTATCCTGAAAAGGATTTAAATAATGAAATAGAAGATAAACAGAGTACAAAGTTAGAAGAAATAAAAGATAATACTATCATAAATATAACAGATGAAAAAAAGGAAGTTCTATCTGAAAATGAAGCTACTGCAGACCATTTACAAAGTCTAGAACCAGAATGTAATTTAGAGCTTCGAAAACTTGTAAAAATTCAATTTAAATCACAGTGCTCCTTTAATCAAATGATTCTTTTAAAGGAAGAAGGCAAGTATTGTTTAGCAGTAAGGGTAGAAGGGTTGAGATTAGACGGCTATTGTATTTTCTTGAAAAATCAAATCAAAACCTTATCCTATTGTCCTGATTTTTACAATGAGCTACTTCAAAAAGAATATTATTTTAAATTAAATACAGCACATTATATTGACCTAAAAAATTGGGAGACGATTTTTAATAGTTATCAGGTAAAAAATCATTTTGTAGAAATAAAAACTCTAAATGAAAACTATAGGGGAAAAATTAATGAAATATCAGAAGAAAAAATTGTTTTAAACTCATTTAATATAAAAGATAAAGTTACCTTTGAACCTGTATCCATCGATTTAAGCTCAATTACTCTGAGTTCTTTTGAAACTTCGGAATTAATGCTTTTAGAAAAATATAGTTCTTAAATATATAAAAAGGTGTACCTAAATATAATAGTATTTAAAGTGACGTATTATATGGGACTAAGGTTTATTTCAATGCATCTAAAAATTACTGATATATGTAAGTTGAGCCGTACCATAACTAAAGGATAAATTTTGAGTTATTTTAAAAATACATGAAGAGTCCTCATTATCTGAGGACTCTTCATGTATTTCTTGCTATGAAAACCTGAACTGCTGTTACCTGCAATTCGTCCAAATGAGATTTTTAGGTAAACAATATAAAATATTAATAGATATCAATTATTAAAATATTTTATTAATCCAACTGCCTATACTTTTTCCTATACTGTTAAGTGCACTTATTACTTTACTGAATCCATAACCTGCACTTTTCAATGCCTTTGCTATACTTTTTGCTGAGGCTTTATATGCAGAGTCAAGAGCTTTCGCAATTGATTTAGCACCATATCCAGCTTTTTTCAATAATTTTGCTGCTCCTTTTGTTGATTCATTATAAGCATCTTTTATTACAGCAGCCACCTCTTCTACTTCATATTCTGCGGCTTTTAATGCTTTTACTGCTTCTTCTTCAGTAGCATTGTAGGCATTATTTAATGCTGTTGCAACCTCATTAGCTGTTGCAGCACTATTTTTCATTTCAATTGCTACGCTATTTAACACTCCTTGATCGTTTGATGCAAAGGATGTTGTCACTAGTGCAAAATTCGCTATCATAATAATAGCAATTAATAGATACATCCTACGCGTTGTAGATCTTTTTCTACTTTTTTCGATTAGTCTTTCATGATTTAAGTTTTTCATAACATTTCTCTCCTTCACAATTTTTTTTACTTTCCTTAAGGGAAAGAGTTTTGATTTCATGAGCCAATTATATTCGTACAATGTGATGGTTTTGTGATGTAAAGTATTTTTTTATTATAAAATTACTTTAGGACTATGGAATTATATACTATGTTATTATATTTTGCACTAACAAAAGAAAGTTGTTAGACTAGAAAAGTTGATTTAAATAACAAAACTAATTTAGATATACAATATTTGATTATTATATTGGTATAATAATCATAGAGTTCATGGCCCATTATGTCATTTAACACCTGTATAATATAGATAAGTTATGTCAGAAAAAAATGTTAACATCAAGTATATTTAAATCAGTAATTGCATAAATGCATTTCGAATTTGGAGATGGTGTTGAAGTTGAAAATCAAAATGAGGAAATTACAAATATAATAATTGCTTAATAGGATTTATAAAGTCCGATACTTAGGAGCTATTTCCTTAAATCTAGATGAATTGATTACAGAGTATTAATAACAAGTACTGATGAAGAAAGGATGTTGATTATGGCTAAGAGCACTGGAATACCAGAGAAATCACTAGAACAATACGATTTGATTGTTTCTGAAATTGATGGAGTAGAACGTAAGGGTAAAGGATCGCCCTATACTTCCATAAACGGGAACATGTTCACAATGATGAGGAAAGATGGTGTCCTCGGTATTCGATTATCCAAGGAAGACAGAGAGCTGTTTATGGAGAAATATGGTGCGAGGGAATTCGAAAACTATGGTTCAATGATTAGGGAGTATGTTGAGGTTCCTGAGAAGGTACTGATGGACAAAGAAGTTATGGTGGATTATTTAAAAAGAAGCTTTGAATATACTAAAACCTTGAAGGCCAAAGCAACAAAGAAGAAACCCAAAAGTTCAACAAAATCTAATAAAAAAGTTACTCATGAAGTAGGTAAACAATACAAGAACGGTCAATTAAAATCTGAAATCAAAGGAGATCAGCTTATTAACTACTTTGAAGATGGATCAGTAAAAGCTCAGGGTATGATCAAGAATGAAAAAATGGAGGGTAAGTGGGTATTCAACAGAAAGGGCGGCCAATTATGGCAGATCGGTCACTTTAAAGCGGATGCAAAAAACGGTGAATTTATTCGTTATGATTCAAAAGGTGATATAGCGTATCATGTTGTTTTTGAGAATGGAAAGGTTGTTAAAAAGCTGTACTAATAGCAAAATTTTATAATGATGAACTGTATTGCAACATGTAGAATGATCAGTATCATAAATAAGTAAAAATGTGCATGTAATGAAATAGAGGAGCATAGTTAGGATGCTTAGGGGGGACGGTAACAAATGCAAAAATATAAAACACGTAATGAATTAAGAAATTGTCTTATAGAATCCTTTTCAAAAGAATCTGAGATATATTCAATATATTTCTTCGGGAAAGAGATAGATAATAAAACAGATGAGTACTCCGATATTGATATGATTATATGTTCGAATGATTTGGCAAAAACACAGGCAAAATATTTGAAAATACTCAATGACATTTCACCAATTATCGGTTCATATCTTCTTAACAGTACAGAAAGTGATTTTTCTCAAATGGTGATGTTAAAAGATTTTTCACCATACCAAAAAATAGATTTATCTATTACTGATAGTATTGAGACCAAAATATCAGCTGGTTTTGGTCCATTTATCTCCATCTACAAAGATAATTCACTTACTACTAAAGTCAATTCAAAACTAGATATAATCAAACAAGATAGTGTAAAAAATCAACTTGATAATTTTCTGTTTACTGTACCTCGATTCACAAAATGTCTTTTTAGAAAAGATTATGATATGTATAGACGATGGAAGCACATAAGTAATTATACTATGATATTACTGTACGAAAAGTATTTTGGCTGGGAAGAAAAAACTTCAAAACAGGAAGTGGACGTAAAAGAATTATCTAAACTGAATAAAGTAATGAGTAATGATGAAAATGAAATATTAAATAAAATCTTTCCCTCTTCTGGTATTGTGAATATCGCAGAAAGTTATGAATTATGCATAGTATTATTAATAACTTTGTGTAAACAAAAAGCTGATTACTTTAAAGTTGAGCTAAACGAAGATTTTATTCTACACATAGAAAGATTTCTACATTCAGAAATAACGCGATATATTAAAACTATACAATGAAAAGCTTACATTGTTTAGCAGCACCGTTGGTAAAGGTGATACATAAAATCGTAGTTTGTGATGTACGGTGAACTACATCATAAATCTTATATCTGACAGTAGTTTAATACAAATGAGGAGTATTTAACATGGATTCACATATTTCCATATAAACTGCCTTAAAATCAGATGATACTCATTTGAACATAAATAAATCCCCTCTGAGCATTCGGATTTTGTTATATAATCTGAATGCTATGAGAGGATATTAATTACTGTTATAGAGAATACAATTTAAAGCAACTTAATCAGGTCTTCTAACTCTTCAGATAAAGCTTTTGCAAGCTCAAAATCTGTGTCTTTTAAAGCCAGTTCTATTTTCGTTTCAACCGATTTTTTCTTTTGCTCAATTTCTAAATAGTTTCTATCAAAATGATTAGCATAGATCTTCCTTCTGAATTTTTTCATACTCATTTTTCTGAGTGTATTATCTTCAATGAGTAGAACATAATCCATACAATTAGATATAGTATAGTAATCATGAGATATCATTAGAATCGCACCGTTATAGTTATCTACGGCTTTTTCAAATGCTATTTGTGAATATGTATCTAAATGACTTGTGGGTTCATCGAGGAGCAACATGTTTGCATTACTAGAAGAAACTTTTGCTAATTGAAGTATATTTTTTTCTCCACCAGATAAAGATCCAATTTTTTGAGTCATTATTTCTTCATCAAAACCGTACTTATATATATATGATCTAATATCCGAATAGATTTTAAAACCTGCATCGAAGAACTCTTCAAGTATGGTATTAGATTCATTTAGTGTCTCACCTTGATGTTGAGATAAGTAAGCCACTTTAATATCAGGATTAATCTCAATGGAATCACTATTATTTTTAAAAATGTCTCGGAGTAAAGTGGTTTTTCCAGTACCATTTGAACCGATAAGAGCAACTTTATCAGTAGATTTAATCTCGAAATTAACATCTTTTAAAAGTATCTCATCATAGGCAACGCTGTAATCATTAACTTTTAAAGCGATAGTTTCTTCGATCTCATTATCCGTATCAAAACTGATATTTGGCTGCTTAATATCTACAAATGGTTCTTTAATACGTCTTGCTTCTAATCTTTCTTGAATTTTGACTCTAGCCTTTAGAGATCTTCCTTTAGAAGCTTCAGAATTATAAGTTGCAATATATCTTAGCTTATTGATCAACATAGCGTTTCTCTCAATTTCTTCACTATCGGCTATAGCCAGTTCTTGTAACTCAATTTTAGTTTGAAGTAATGAGAATTTATAATCAATATATCTTCCATCAAACTCTTGAAGTTCCATGTTTTCAAGGTGCAGAATTTTATTAAAACAATGATTCAATAGATATCTGTTATGGGTTATAATTAATAGTGTTCCTTTATGTGAATTAATTAGGTTTCTAAGAGAATTAAGGTTTTCGAAGTCTAAGAATACATCGGGTTCATCCATAATTACTAAGTCTGGATTATTGAGCATTTCCTTAATTACTTGTATGAGTTTGAATTCTCCACCACTAAGTTCAGATACCATTAGATCTTTATGCCTAGCTAGGTCCGCTAGATTCAGTTTTTTATTTATGATGCTTTCGAAATCGTCCCCACCAATTGCATTAAATGCGTCTAAAGCTTGCTGGTATTTTTCTAGTAGAGTATCAATATCCGAAGAGGTTTCCATCTCAGTGCAAATGGATGTTATTTCATTTTGTAATTTAATAAATTCTTTTCCTATATATTCGTAAACAGTAGTATCTTTTATTTTCTCTAATTGTGAGAACTGACTTACATACCCAATTCTACAATTAGGATCCATCTCCAACTTACCATCGAACATATATCTTTCTGGATCCATAATTATATCTATTAATGTACTTTTTCCACTGCCATTTGTTCCTATAAAAGCGCAATGTTGATCATCTTCTAATGAAAATGAAATATTATTATATATATCTTTTTGCGGGAACGAGTAAGACAAGTTTTCAACTTTTATCATATTATTACCTCTCTTTATCATTTAAAAAGAGCCTATAAAAATAAGCTCATCATTATATAATATTTCCAATCGAAATTTTGCAATTCATTATTATGTAGCAATGATATTATTATTTAGTTTTCAGTTGATAGCATAACACTTTTTTTCACGAATTTCAATCATTTAATATAGAATTCTTAAGAAATTGAGCATCATCCGCCACATATATAGGACTAATATTCATTATAATAATAAGAAAAGACCACTTGAAAGTGGACTTTTCATTTGCACATATAGAATTCACAATTCTTTAAATTTACTATTCACGATTTAAATACTCAGCTACATCAGCGACAATACCAGATTCTTTTGATTCCATTACCGCTTTATAAACAGTTGCAGTATCAGCTGCTGGAATTGCATTTGGAATATCAAATCCCATCATTTCAACTGTTTCTTTGATAAAGAATGGACTTACAGCGTTCACTCTCACACCATTGAACTGTTCAACGTTAATTGCGTGAATGTAGCCTTCAAGGCCAACGTTTGCCATGGTGATTGAAGATGCACCTGGCATATAAGTGTGACTTGCAGTACCTGTAGTAACAATAATAAAACCATTTTCTTTAACAGAATGTACACCATATCTTATGAGATCAATTTGACCTCTTAATTTACTATTGATAGCAAGATCAAGGTCTTCATCGCTTTGAATTTGGAAAGGTGCCATTTTACCATCACCAGCTGTTGAAATAATACCATCAACTGGACCAATATCTTCAAACATTTTTTTTATTGAATCTTTATTTTCTATATCTACTTGATAATCACCTCTTGACCGACCAACTGCAATAACCTCATGCTCTTTTCTTAATAATGAAACGACTTCACTTCCAAGTGTTCCTGTTCCGCCAATTACTAAAATTTTCATTCTATATCATCCTTTTCTTATAATTTTTTTGTTGATACATTATACTAAAATTTGGTTTGATCAAGCCATTTTACGATTCTATCTACTAATGCTTTAGATTGATCTTCTTGTAAAAAGTGTGAAGCATCTGTTATTGTAATATGTGGCTGTCCTGTAGAACCAGGGAAATTAGTTTGAAATAGTTTGTCATATCCCTGATCGGCAAGGAATGGATCTTTGTCACTAAAGAGAGTGAGAACCGGATTAGTCCACTTTTTAAGCTTTTGCCAGTCCGCATAAGCTTTGTCTAAATCTGAAGCAACAATCTCGGGCATTTTGCGTGGACCTGCATAATAATCTGGATTTGGGAAGGGTGCATCGTAAGCATCCATCTCTGCTTTAGTTAGTTTTTTTGTAGTTAATAACTGCATTATTTTTCCGATTTCAAGTACCTTTGAGTGACTGAAATAACCAGCCCAATTACCATAATCCATCTTTTGCTCAAGATTATGAAGCGTAGGTTTACCACTTTTTAATCTAATCAGTTTGAGCATTTTAGGCATAATAAATCTTTCTAGACCTTTAGATTCTGAAAGGGCCGTGTTTGCCACAATTAAACGGTCCAACCACTTGGGATTATTAGCTAATACTCGTAATCCAATCATGCCACCCCAATCTTGCATAAAGGCTGCTGCGTGAGTGATACCTAGTTTTTCAACGAATGTTGACATCCATTTAACATGAGCACTGTATGAGTGATCATTTGAATCAACTGGTTTGTCAGATTTACCAAAACCAATTAAGTCAGGTGCAATTACACGATACCCCTCTTTTACTAATTCAGGTATCATATGACGGTAAAGGTAGCTCCATGAAGGTTGGCCGTGAAACAGAAAGATGGCTTTATTATTTTTATCTCCTTCATCGAGATAGTGCATCTTTATTCCATCCAGATCCATATAATTTGGTTTGAACGGGTAGTCCTTTAAGTTAGAAAAATATTTTTCCGGTGTAGTTAATATCCTTTTAGTCATTTCATACTCCTTTCTTTCAATAATATCTTGCAATTTTATGTCTGCTAAATATTATCCACAATCAAGTTTGCTTATTGTTCTTATTGATTTTAGTATAATATTATAGATTGAAAATGTATAGTACTATAATTTTTCGTATATACTACGTAAAAAAGGAGTAAAGTTGATATAACTGGGTTTAAATTATTAAAATATTTTATACATCTCAAATCGTAGTGTCAAATTTGCCATATATTAAGTTGCTATAAGAAAAATGCTCCAACTGATTTGACTGCAAAATCATAAATTTTACTTAAGTTATGGAGGCTTTATTGACAGCGGTTATACTTTCAAATATATTATAGTTAAATGTATGCCTAATAAGTAGTACTATAATATTTATAAGATACTATGCTATTTCGTAGAAATGCTGAAAATAAAGGAGTTGGTAATGATGAATAAGGATTTACTTAAAATGGGTTGTAGTGTAGGCATTGCCAATGTGGTTATGCAGGGGAAATGGAAATTTGCTATAATTCATTTTCTCTCAAAAGGTACAATGAGATTTGGAGAAATCCACAGAGCTTTGCCGAATATTCGACAAGGATATTTAACACAGCAATTACGAGAGCTTGAGAAAGACGGAATTGTACATCGTGAAGTATATAAACAAGTTCCTCCTAAAGTTGAATATTCACTTACTGAAATCGGTCGTGAGTTTTTGTCAGTGACAGAAGCCATGGACGAATGGGGGAAAAAGTATATTAAATTGCTACAAGAGACAGTTGAAGCTGAAGATAAGTAATGCTTCTTATAATAATGGGAAATGCAAAAACCACAGTTAAGATAGGTTAGATGAACCGTATCATAATTGTGGTTTTTGTTGTAATAAATTCATGATATACGACGTTGAACTATAATATATATTAGACTAATAAAAAATGGATATTTACTTAAACCAAAATAATGATTTGGAGTAGATATCCATTTTTAATATTCTTCTTATAGTTAGAAGCATTTCATTAGGATATACTTATATATAATCGAATAGGTGGATATAAAAAGGAGAGCTACTATACTAAAAAGTATTGTTTTATTGATATTCACAATTTCATCCCCTTTTGCATATTGATATAGCTTATTATTCTAACCATATTATGTATTTTTTTAAAGAATATTTAAAATTAGGATAAATATTTTGATGAATGAATAGTGATATTTTGTAATATAAATGATAGTTAAAAAACCAAACCATATACGAATACATCATACCTTCCTATATAGTTAAAATAGCTTAAACCCATAATATCTGCTAATTTTTTTAGCTTTCTAAGCTCCTCATCTTTTAGTCTAAGCCTTCCTCTTTACAGGTATGCATCATCTCCGTGATCGTTGTACTGCTTAATCCATCCTCTGATTGATGTTTTAGTTACATTCATAGACTTAGCGATCCTTTTTAGAAGTTAATATATAATTAGTTATTACATGCTTCTCCTACTAAATAATCAATAAACTGGTGAGCAGTTCTTCCAGAACGACCATTATAACGCATTCCCCAGTGAAAGGCCTTTTCTTTTAAAATATCTGTAGGCATGTTAATACCCTTTTTTAGAGCAACTTCTTCGATAATTTTAAAATATTCTTCTTGATTAGGGGACAAGTAGGTAATGGTTATGCCAAAACGATCAGAAAGAGAAAGCCTTTCTTCTCTAGAGTCTTTTTCATGAAGGTCATCTGCTAAAGATTCTTTGATCAAATGTCTACGATTAGAAGTAACATAAATTAACACATTGTCTGGCTTTATTTCTAGTCCCCCTTCGATCATTGCTTTCATATACTTAGAATCTGTTTCAAAATCTTCAAAGGATAAATCATCCATAAAAATAATAAATCGAAGCCCTCTATTTTTTATTGCTTTAACAATATCATAAAAATGAACCAATTGATTCTTGGAAAGTTCTATCATACGCAAACCATGATGGGCATATGTGTTTAATAATGCCTTAACTGAAGAAGATTTTCCCGTCCCTCTATCTCCAAATAATAAAACATTGTTTGCTTTCTTACCATTTACAAAGGCTTCTGTGTTTTTAATTAATATTTCTTTTTGATAATGATATCCGATTAGATCTTCAAACTTTATTGGATCTGGGTTTTCTATTTCTTTAAGGCCATTATCCCATCGAAAAGCAGCATATTTACCAAATTTTCCAGTACCTACAACATGATAATGCCTAATGAAATATTCCACTAGCTCCTCACATGATAGGGGTTCTGAAAAAGCTTTATATAGATTTTTTACTTTTTTGGTGTATTGTATTGAAAAATAATCTTCTTTTTCATTTATTTCAAAGAAATCACAAAAACTAATAGTTTCAATGCCTATGGTGTTTTCGATTTCCTTCCAATTTATTTCATAAAGGGCTTTGAGAATATCCATATCATGAACAGCAGTGGTATATAAGGTTTTACTTATTTCAAAGCTTTCTTTTTCGCATGCTAAACTAAAGACATTTTCATCATCTAGTAAAAGCATGAGGAGGTAGTTTTTCCATAAATAACCGCACACTCTTTCTTGCTGAGCTTTTTCAAGTAATTTGTAATAAGTTCTATAATAACAGTCTTTAAAACTTCCTTTGGATCTATTTATATCATCATAGTAAATATCTAATAAATATTGAACATTCTTTACTATAGGGTCCTCTAATATTTGATGATATAGGATCAATTTATTGTAAGGTATAGTTGTATTCTGCATGTTTTCACTCACCCCAAATTATTATTTGAATTTTTAAAATATCTGATGATTATGTTCTATTATAGAGTGATGAAAAGAACGTGTCTACAAATTTCAGAGTATTAGAGTGATTTTAGCAAATAAGGCTAAATTTAAGGGGTGACTTATAGTAAAAGTGGACAATGGAATGAGTGAAAAAAAATGATAAGATAGAGATGTCAAACATGCTTCATAGATAATAAAAATTATAAGTGATCAAATTTGAGAAATAAAGGAGGAATAAAAATGGCTTATCCAAAAGACCATTTGACAACACGCTCAATAATTAAGCATGGTAAATATGCATTGATTTCACCTGAAGGAAGAGTTATAAATGTCATTCCTGGGTTTGAAGGTTTTAAAATGACAATCCTAGCTTCTCCTAAACTAGGAGCAAGTTTTGCACAGTATATTGCAGAGGTATCTCCAGGCGCAAAAACAACAAAAGCTTTTGGAGGAGATGGAATTGAAACCTTTGTATTCTTGATGGACGGAGAAGGAGAATTAACTGTTACAGTTGGTGATGAAGAACATGTAATTAAGAGGGGGGGATATGTATATGCCCCAGCCGATGTTGGAATGAATATGAGAAATGATTCTAATAGTACTATGCGTATCTTACTATATAAACAAGTGTATATCCCAGTAGAAGGATTCAAAGCATGGACTGTATGTGGCAATATAAATGATATTGAAGAGAGAATTTATGAAGATATGGAAAATGTTTTTATACAGGATTTATTACCATCAGACTTAGGGTTTGATGTGAATATGCATATTTTAAGCTTTGAACCAGATGGATCTCATCCTTTCATTGAAACCCATGTACAAGAGCATGGAGCATACTTGTTATCGGGTCAAGGAATATATTTAATAGGTGAAGACTGGGTGCAAGTAAAGAAAGAAGATTTTATTTGGTTTGGAGCATTTACGCAACAAGGTACCTATTGCACAGGACGTGAAAGATTAAGTTATATATACTCAAAAGATTTTAATAGAGATGTAATTTTATAACAAAAGGGATGAGTTCATGAACACTTCTTTTGAAAGAATTAAAAGAGACATTGAGAACTTAAGTATGTACAATCAGACCCCAGAGTTAGGCTGTACCAGACCTTCGTATAGTAAAGAAGACAGAAAAGCAAGAGATTATTTACTTAGAGAAATGAAGCGTCAAGGTCTGAAAATAACGATTGATGGTATTGGGAATATTCGAGGAAAACTTGAAGGAAAAAATCCAGATTTTCCGGCTATTATGACAGGATCTCATATTGATACCGTTTTAAAAGGAGGAAAGTATGATGGTATTGTCGGTGTAGTAGGGGGATTAGAAGTTATTCGTACCATAAAGGAAAATGCTTTGAAGCTGAATCATCCTATAGAATTGGTGATCTTTTCAGAAGAAGAAGGGGCTAATTTTGGGATTACAACAGCTGGAAGTAAGGCTTTAGTAGGAGAATATTGCTTAGGGGATATCAAAAATATAAAGAATAGTAAGGGTATAAGCTATTATGAGATACTTAAAGATTTTGGTTTGGATCCAGACACAATTGATGACACAAAATTAAAGAGTAGCGATATTAAGGCTATGATAGAGCTACACATAGAGCAAAGTGTAGTGCTGGAAAAGAAAAGAAAATCAATAGGCATAGTCAAAGGGATAGCAGGTAGACGTGCATATAGTATTGAGTTAACAGGGGAGTCTAATCATGCTGGAGCTACACCAATGAACTTAAGGAAAGACCCTATGGTAGTAGCGGGAAAGATTATATCAAGTATTAATCAGGTAGTGAAAGAAAATGGATTAGATACTACCGTAGCAACTGTAGGAAAAATAGATTGTCAGCCGAATGTATCCAATATAATAGCTCATAGGGTCAGATTTACAGTAGATATTCGAGATGTGGAAAATGACGCGATGGATCATGTATTAAATGGATTGAAGAGCTTGGTGAGAAATGTAGCTGATGAAAGCAAAGTTGATTATCATATAGAATGTATCGGGGAGTCAAATGGTATATTACTTTCAGAAGATATTGTAAACACAATCGAGGAAGTTGTAAATGAGAATAATATTTTCTATTGTAAGATGAACAGTGGAGCAGTACATGATGCAGCATTATTAGCAAAGCTTGTAGACGTAGGGATGATTTTTATCCCAAGTAAAGATGGAAGAAGTCATGTTCCAGAAGAATATACGTCATATGAAGACATTCAACAAGGCTGTGATGTACTATTAAAAACTATTCTTAGGTTAGATAAAATGTAGTTTACATATAAATCCTAGACAATAAATATAAAAATTTTGGGAGGGGTAACAATGAGTTTTTTAGAAAAAATTTATAGAGATGAAGATGTGAGTTTAGATGTTTTAGAAGGTAAAACTATTGCCATTATTGGTTATGGAAGCCAAGGGAATGCACAGGCAAACAACTTAAGGGAAAGCGGCGTAAAAGTAATTATTGGAGCAGGTCCAAAGTGGAGATTTACAGATTGGGAGAGGGCTGAAAATGACGGGTTTGAAGTAATGGCTATATCAGATGCGGTAAAAAAAGCTGATATTGTACATATTTTACTTCAAGATCCCGCACAACCAGGAGCTTATTATGAATCTATCCATGAACATTTAAGAGAAGGACAGACATTGAGCTTTGCTCATGGATTTGCAGTTCTTTATGGTACGATTAAGCCACCCCAAAATATTGATGTAGTACTATTTGTACCTAATGGACCAGGTCCTGTAGTAAGACAGAAATATCTAGATGGTTCTGGTATATATGGAGCTGTAGCTGTAGATCAAGATTGTTCAGGTCATGCAAAGGAAACGGCTTTAGCCATTGCAAAAGGTGTGGGAAGTACACGTGTTGGAACCATATATTTATCATTCCAACATGAGACCGAGGGAGATAACTTTGAAGAACAAGTATTGTATGGTGGAACCATTCATTTAATGAGAGCCATATATAAGGTAATGACTGATCATGGATATCCAAAATCCTTTGCATATGCAAAGGCTATAAGATCTATTCGTTCAATTATCGATGATATTGATGAAGTAGGTATAGAAGAGTACTTAACTAGAAGGGCAAGTAGAACTTGTGAATTTGCAGTAAGAACTTCTGGACCTAGAGTAATTAATTATGAGGAAATTGATAGGATCTTTGAAGAGACGGAAAAAGGAGAATTTGCTAAGCGATGGCTTATTGAGTTTAATCATGGAATGCCTACATTAAATAGAATGAGAAGAACTTGGAAAGATTCAGATATGGAAGAAGTAGGAAGAGAATGGAGAGAAAAATTTGATTAATCTTTAACAATTTCTGAATTTAGTTATATTAACATAGATAAGACAGGAGAAATGAAGAGACTAACTCGTTACACCAGTTAAACGTATATTTAACTAGTGTAACGAGTTTTTTTTGAAAGTATTCTGCATTTGAAGCATAACTACTCTTTTTTTAGATAATAGCCTATCAGTTAAATATTATTTTTAGCAATTGCAGATACAGGTTACCACACAAAAGCTATAAAGATTAAAAAATATAGAGTTGAGGTTATACCTTACACTCTTCTAGTTGAATAATGGATAAAATTCTAAATCGATGTAGTCAAAATAATTTGATACCTTAAAGTTGTAAGATTGAGTGCTTAAAGTTTACGCATCTATACGGATGGAGAGATCTTTTAATCATATAATACAAGCATTTGTACTCATCTGGAAAAACAATAATAAATTTTTATCCCTATGGGACAAAGAAGTCTTTACTAAATTATTATAAAATTAATCCAAGAAGGAAAATTGTTAAAATAATCTCATGATTTTAGTAGTAAATGAGAGGGCCCGTATTGAAAACGATTTCCTGTCAGACTAACAAAATATTGACATTTCATATCAAACAAGGATTCATTAATTCTATAGCTAGAGGTTACTTAAAACTATTGAAAGTAGGGATATAGAGTGTATGATTTGGTTATTATGAATGGCAAAATTGTAACAGTGGATAGGATTTACGAAGCAAATATTTGTGTAAAGGACGGAAAAATCGCTGCGATAGTAGAATCTCAAAGGGAAGTGGAATCAAAAGAAGTGCTAGATGTTCAGGGAAACTATATATTCCCAGGTGCAATCGATACTCATGCACATCTAAATGATCCTGGATACAACTGGAGAGAAGATTATACACATGGTACTGCAGCTGCAGGCGTTGGTGGATTCACAACTATTATTGATATGCCTATGCAGAATGAACCGGCACTAACAGATGGAAATATTTTTGACAAGAAACAAGAAAGTGTTTCCCAAAATGCTTATGTAGATTATTGTTGCTGGGGTGGTTTAGTAGATTATAACTTGGGTTCATTAAAGGAATTAGATGATAAGGGGTGTGTAGCATTTAAATCTTTTATCGGTCCGGTTTCACCAGACTACGTATCATTAACGATCGGTCAGGCAAAAGAAGCTATGGAGATATTAAAAAGTTGTGATGCCAGGGCAGGTTTCCATTGTGAAGATTATTCTATTATTAAGTGGGAAGAATCAAGAGCGAAGAAAAAAGACAAGAACGATTGGAGAGATTTTCTTGACACTAGGCCGGTTATAGCAGAACTGGTGGCAACTCAAAATATTATAGCTGTAGCAAAAGAACTCGGTGCAAAAGTACATATTTGCCATGTCAGTCACCCCAGTGTTGCGGACGTAATCAGACAGGCACAATTAGAAGGTGTTGATGTAACTGGAGAGACATGTGGTCACTATCTTACATTTACTGATGAAGATGTTATAAAGAATGGGAGCTTGTTTAAGTGTGCACCACCATTAAGAGAAGCCTCAGCCGTTGAAGAATTGTGGGAATATGTTAATGACGGTACATTGAGCTGTATATGTTCTGACCACTCCCCTTGCGAGCTAAGTGAAAAAAGTGTAGAAAAACATGGTATCTTCGGTGCATGGGGAGGCATAAGCGGTATTCAGAATGTAATGCAGGTTGTATTCAGTGAAGGTGTGGTAAAAAGAGGGTATTCTCCAACTTTACTAGCAAGATCATTAAGTGAAGGTCCCGCAAAGACTTTTGGGATCTACGGCAAGAAGGGTGCAATTGAAGTTGGATTTGATGCAGACATTGTTATTTTAGACCCGGAGATAGAATGGGAGATTACTCCAGAATCTTTATACTATGTTAACCCGATATCGGCTTTTGTAGGATTAAAGGGTACAGGGTTACCGGTATGTACAGTTGTTAGAGGTCAGGTAATAGCAAAAGAGGGTAAATTAATAGGCGAGAAAGGATTCGGTGAACTTGTAAAAAAATTAAAGTAATTTTATAAGGAGGTACTTAGATTGGAAATAGAAAAAATAGATGTATCGGAAAAATTCTGTCAAAGTACAAAGAAAGAATTATTGCCTACAAAACATAGGATTATGGATAATATTTCGTACCTAGCAGCTTTCCTCGGTGGTTGTGTATCAATTGGTACATTTTCAATGGGGGCAAGTCTGATTGGAATATTGAACTTGACTCAGGCGATCGTAGCTATGGCAATAGGCTGTACGGTAATAGCTATTGCACTTGTTCTCTCAGGAGCAGCAGGACATAAATACGGAATTCCATTTACTATACAAGCTAGAAGTACATTTGGTATAAGCGGTGTGAAAATCCCGGGATTTTTAAGAGGAATTCCAGCTATTATATGGTTCGGTTTCCAAAGTTGGGTTGGAGCGGGAGCACTTAATGTCTGTTTTAAAACATTATGGGGTTTCGATAATTTACCAATAGTATTCGTTGCATTTACAATTCTTCAAATAGGCTTGGCTATAAATGGATTTCATGGTATCAAGTGGCTTGAAAATATAGCCGTAGTATTCATATTAGGGGCATTAGCCTATATGTTCTATTCAGTGTCTACGAAGTATGGACTCGAAGTAGCTCAAAAGATCACGAACATAAAAGGTACTTGGGGCTTACCTTTCTGGGGTGGTACAACTGCATTTCTTGGGATATATTCTACAATGATACTTAATGGTTCAGATTATTCAAGAGAGCTGAAACGTAAAACTAGGCCAATGACCACAGGAAGCCTATATTGGCTATCTATTCTTCCGGCTACTATATTTATGGGCTTAATAGGCTTAATGGTAAGCGGAGGAACTGGTAATAATGATCCTGTAGCAGTATTCTCTACTGCGATGGATAATAAGCTAATGATGCTTATTACTTTGTCCTTTGTTGCATTTGCACAGGTATCAACAAATGTATTAAACAATATCGTTCCTCCTGTATATGTATTGATGAATACTTTCAATATGTCATATAAGAAAAGTGTAGTCTTAGTTGGAGCTTTGTCGATACTTTCCTGCCCATGGTTGTTGGTAAGACCTGAGTCCGCTGTCGGCTTGTCACTATTTGTACAAACTTACTCAGCTTTCTTAGGTCCAATATTTGCAGTTTTAGTTGTTGACTATTTCCTATTGAGAAATAAAAAGTTGAACCTTGATCATTACTATGATTTAGAAGGTCCATTCAAGGGAATTAATTGGGCAGGCATTCTAGCAATAATTGGCGGATCTATTGTATCACTGTTCTTTATCAAAATTTCATGGTATGCAAGCTTGATTCCAACAGGTCTTCTGTACTATGCTCTTTTGAAAAATATGAAGGGCTTATCTGGCTTCCGCAAAGGAACTATATTCGAAGAATAAGATTTACTCGAAATCAACACAAATTAATATTATCAAAGATAAAAGTGCAGGATTACAATGCCAGCACTTTTATCATTTTGCCATTGAAACATGATGCAATTGGGCTAAGTAGACTAATTTTTAGAGGTGTGGTATAAATTAAATTAAAGAATAAAAATGTTTTTCCTAAATACTGTACAAGTAAAGGATAATAAGAAAAAAGCTCAGAAAGAAAAAATAGCTAATGGACGTTATACAAAATAGATAAATCTAAAGAAAAAAATTATCAACATAATCGAAGAAATAGACGTAGATAATTGTTAGTATTAAATAAAAGAGCAATGAGCTATTGATTTGTATTAATTTAACACAGATTATTCACAGAAAACTCAAAACTACTTGCACCATTTTAAATGTTCCATAAATAATCTGGGTATAAACTTGTGTTTTAAATGATTTTAGCATTTGGAAATTGAGTTTAAATCTAGCAGTAAGGAGGGACTTTTATGACTCAGTACGATATAAAAGAAAAAATCACAACATACATTGATGCATTGTCATGCATTGGAGCCAACGACGAGGGTGGCATAACGAGATTGCTATACACACCTGAATGGAAAGCCACTCAGGAAGAAGTGCTAACAATCATGAAAGGTATCGGCATGGAGGCAGATTACGATGAAGTGGGCAATCTCTTTGGTCGCTTTGAAGGGGAAATGGTGCCGGAGGAAACAATTCTGATCGGCTCGCATATAGATACAGTTAAGAACGGTGGTAAATATGATGGTCAGTTTGGAATCGTTGCAGGTATTATTGCTGCTGAGTATCTGAAACAAACTGAGGGTAGCCCGAGACGAAGCATTGAAGTGGTGTCTATTGCAGAAGAGGAGGGTAGCCGATTTCCTTATACCTTCTGGGGGGTAAAGAATATTCTAGGTTTAGCAGCAAGAGGGGATGTCCAAGATATAGAGGATTCTCAAGGCACCAAATTTGTAGATGCAATGAGAGCTGCCGGCTTTGACTTTTCACAAAAAGGTAAGAAACTTCGGAAAGATATTAGGCAATTTATTGAAATACATATTGAACAGGGCAGTGTGCTAGAAAAAGAAGGGAAGTCAATTGGTGTTGTAACGGCTATAGTGGGACAGAGGCGGTATAATGTAGAGGTTACAGGGCAATCGAATCATGCAGGCTCCACACCCATGAGTTATCGAAAGGATGCCGTCTATGTTACCAGCAAGATGATAAGCAAAATAATAGATGCTGCAAAATCCTATGGCGATCCACTGGTAGCAACTGTTGGAAATATTGAGGTTTCTCCTAATATCGTCAATGTTATAGCAGGTAAGGTTAAATTCACAATTGATATTCGGCATACAGATCAGAACACACTATGTAAGTTTACGGAGCTTGTTGAAAATGAACTAGCAAAGTTAGCTAAGGAACATGCAGTTCAATTAAATGTAGAGATGTATATGGACGAAAAGCCTGTTCAAATGTGTAAGGAACTTGTTTCAAGCATCAAAAATATTTGTAAGGAAAGAGAATTAAAGTATAAAGTGATGCATAGCGGAGCAGGCCATGATTCTCAGTTAATGGCACAATATGTACCTACAGCTATGTTATTTGTCCCAAGCGTCGATGGGATCAGCCATAACCCGTTAGAGTATACATCTTTAGAAGACCTCGCTGTCGGAGTTGAAGCCTTAATACATATTCTGAAAAAATTGGCCTATTAAATAAGTACAGTAATAGTAAGTTGTCAAAAAAAGTAAAAGAGAACCCCACGCTTGCTAAATACTTGGTAGCGCAGGGTTCTTCTGTGATATTATTTCTTTTCAAGTAAGGTTAGAATTCGGAGTCCCATTTCAATATCCAACCTAAATTCCCTATCTTCAAAATTGATACCCATAATTTCTTTGATTCTGTTGATCCTGTATTGTACCGTTTTGTAGTGAATATAGAGCTCATCTGCTGTTCTTTTAGCGTTGGCATTGTTATTTAAGTAAACCATAAGTGTTTTTATAAGATCATTATTCTTTTCAATATCATATTTGCTGAGTTTCATCAATGTAGGAGGAATAAACTTCTTAAGATCTTCGAGGTCCTTGTATTGGCAAAGCAGTCTATTAACACCAAGATCATTGTACTGAATGACTGATCCATCACCATAAACCATTTGACCGAAAGAGATTGCATCACAGGCTTCTCGGTAGCTTCTACTGATATCGGCAATATGGTTGGCTTCTGTACCTATGCCAATGGTGACGGCAATATTTTTAATCTGCATTTTGATGTTCTGGTAAAGTTCATCTGCAAATCTCTTTATACTTTCTGGCAGAACACCATGGGAGGGAAATAAGATTAGAAAGCGATCAGCCTTACTGATAATGATCATTGACTGTGAATAATGGTAAGCAGTACTGTCTATGACCATCAAAATACGACTGATGGATTCCTTTATCCTGAGGACATTATTATCTTCCAAAGGGTTCTGTAACTGGACAAGAATCATAACATGAGGTTTGTTAAGATCCCAGCCGACGGTTTTGGCCCTCTGGGTAATGTCATCTTCAGAAGAATATCTGGCGTTGATGATGTCATCGATAATATCATTTCTGAATCGATATTTGATTTCTTTAATCGCCCGTTCTTTGACGAGGACTAGAGAAAGGTTTGAAACACTAGTTTCTAAGGCGACGAAATCCAGTTCATTTAGTGACCGATCCATCTCTGCCACAGCAATGTAAGCCTTTATGTAATTCAAAACTGTCACAGGTGTAGTGACAAAGGTCTCTTCAAATTCAAGTTCTTCTCGTTCAAATCTGATAAGCTGACGATAGAGCTTAAGATTTGTATCTGCTTGCAGTTCCGATAGGTTCTTAGGAGTACGGATAATCTTATTATACTTTTCATCTGATGAGGCAAGCATCTTCAATTCTTGATTGAAAATAATGACCGGATGTTTGATAATTCCGGCGAGTTTAAGGGCTATGGCCTTAAGATTACCATCATTCAGAGCCAGATCGATAAACTGATTATGACAATTTTTATAATGTTCTAAAATAGTCAGCTGGCGATTAAACAGTTCGCTCATGACGGGATACATGATATCGATATATTTGACATCTTCAGGAAGTTGCAAGATTGGTAGGCCATTACGATTACCTTCCTCAATAATGACTTGAGGAATTTCCTTTGTTACTCTGGAAATCTTTACAATCAGCCCACTGGCACCCTTTTCCGCAAGTTTAGCTACCATTTCACGTTGTTTTTCGAAATCTGAGTGGAAGTTATACAGACTAGTTAGCAAAAGCTCCCCGCCTTTAATCCAATTGGCGATATCAGGCGCTTCGACTATAGTAATACCTGTGACATTTTTTTTCTTGACCGTTTCTTTGCCAGCGACAACTTCAATGCGTTCAAAACATTTAAGCTGCAATGCTTTAGTTAACTTTAAAGCCATAAAACACCTCCTAAATAATGTAACGCTATCGATTCCACGGCGATCTGTATCCAAACATTTGTAGAAACTTATCCGCTGTGATTACATATTTTCACGATGCTAGCTATAAATTTTTTCAGCTGATTACTTCTGGTTGAAGAAATATGTTAAGAATTATAAAAGATGTCTATCAGTATTATATCATAGATAAGGGGGGGAGATATCATAGGAAGCTAAGTGATTTTTTGACAAAGAAGCTTCCCTTAAAAACTAATAAAATATGCAAATTTAGGACAAGCTGCTTTTAATAAATGAATAGTAATATAAATGATAATTTAAAAACTAAACCCTACACTAATACACCACACCTTCTTAGATAGTTAAAATTAGTTTAAACCCATAGGGGTCAACTATATATGGAGGTGTTTTTACATGGAGTGCAAACTAAAACCAGAGCAAATTGAAAGGGATCTAACAGAGCTATGTATTAATATTGGCGATAGACATGTTGGGAGCCTAGGGAACCAAAAGGCAACAGATTATGTATCTAAGAGGCTTGAGTCTAATGGCTTTAAAGTTGAAATGCCGGAATTTAAATGTATTGACTGGGAATATGGAGAAGTAACTCTTAAGGTTGGAAATGAGAGTGTTGAAGCCTTTCCTAGTCCCTATTCACTTTTTTGTGACATTGAGAAGAGCTTTGAGACAGCATGTACCCTTGAGGAGCTATCTAACAAGGATTTTACAGATAAGATTGCTGTGCTGTATGGAGAACTATGTAAAGAGCAGTTAATGCCTAAAAACTTTGTGTTTTATAATCCAGAAAGTCATAAAAAGATTGTTAGCACGATTGAAGAGAAGGCTCCTATTGCTGTTGTAGCAATAACAAGTCGAAATCCAGAGCTTGCCGGAGCTTGGTATCCTTTCCCTTTATTTGAAGACGGAGATTTTGATATTCCATCTGTATTTTTAACTGAGGAAGAGGGAAGGAAAATTTTAAGCAGTGTAGAAGATAAAATGTATCTGAAGATTGAGTCAAAGAGAATACCATCAAAGGGATATAATGTGATTGGAACTAAAGAGGGGTCGAGTAACCAGAGGATAGTTTTCTGTGCTCATATTGATACTAAAAAGGGAACTCCTGGTGCTTTAGATAATGGAACAGGAGTTACATCTTTGCTTGCATTGGCAGATTTACTAAAGGATTATAAGGGGCGATACTGCATAGAAATCTTAGTGGTAAATGGAGAAGACTATTACGCTGCTTCAGGGCAAATGCTTTATTTATCAGATAACAAGGATAGATTCAATGATATTTTACTGGCAGTAAATAGCGATGGAGCAGGGCATAGAGGCTATAAGACAACCTTTAGTTGCTTTGACTGTAAAGAAGGAATGCAACAATCAGTGCACAAAGCTTTTGAAGATAATGAGAAGTTCATAGAAATCGATCCATGGTATCAAAGCGATCACATGATATTTGTGATGAATGGAATATCGGCAGTTGCTATAACCTCCGAGAACGTTATCGAGGTTATGACAGAAATTGCCCATACTGCTGATGATAAAATAGATAAAGTTGATAGTAATAAAATACTAGAAATTGCCCAGGCAATGAAGGACATTATAAAAGGATTAGATGATAGTATATAATAGTAACAAAATGGGATAGAAGTGATGTGATAATAATGAGGGAAAAAACCTATACTACAAAACAAATTGCCGACATTACAAATGTACACCCAAATACCGTGAGGCTATATGAAAAATGGGGATATATTTCAAAGACAGAGAGAATGAAGAATAACTATAGAATGTTTAATGAAAAGCACCTATATCAGATGAGGCTGGCCAGGGTATCTTTACCCGGGCCCTATCCCATTGATGGGAAAATAGTACATGGGTTAGTAAAGAAATTTGCAGCCGATGATGTTGAAGGAGCACTGAAGTCAGCAAAGGAGTACTTAGAAAAAGTAGATGTAGAGACTGAAAGGGCTAAAGCTGCTTTAAGAGTCCTTGATAACTGGTTTGAAGATAATTTAGGAGATAGGAATAATATAATAATAAGGACGAGAAAAAAAGCAGCAAACTATATAGGTGTATCTATAGATTCATTAAGGACCTGGGAAAGAAACGGTTTGTTTAGTATAGAAAAAGATAGTAGAGGTATTTTGATATTTTCTGAGTGGGATATAGAGAAAATCATGGTTATTAGATTGCTACGAAATTGTGGATATAGTATAGCATCATTATTAAGGGTATTTGGTAAGGAGGGAAAGCTAGAAGAAAAGCCCTCTAAGATATTATCATTGCCTGATAATGACTCAGATATTAATTATGATACCGATATGTTTCTTAAGTATTTAGACGAACATAGAGATCGTGCTAAGAAAATCATTGAATTAATCATACAAAAATATCCTTATTATGAAGGAAAATACAAAAATAAGTAGAATAATTATATTTGCACAAAACGATATGGGGAAAACAGGGGGTAATAAAAAATGTTTAAGACGAAGCATATAATTTTAGGGTTTATTCTATTTCTAGTAGCATTTTCTTCCTTAGCCTTTGCAGAGGGGCCTACTAAGGTGTTGATAGATGGAAATGAAGTAGATTTAATTTTCGAACCAACTGCAATACATGGAAGATCGATAATTCCAATAAGATTCATTGCAAGAAGTCTTGGGCTGGATTTAGATAGTAATATTAGAATAGATTCTATAGAGTCACAAAAGGATGATAAAAATATAGAATCTTTAAATACTATTGATTCTAATCTTATTTATGAATACAATAAGGAGCTAAAATATAGTATTTATACTAGCAAAATCATCGATACGTACCTTATAGCAAGTGCTTTATATCTTGATTTTGATAGTCAAATTATAATGCCAAGTACTGATCAACATGAGTTATATAGAAGGGCAAAGGAGTATTTTTTACCCTACAAAGATCATGACTTTATAAAGAACTTTAATAATTATGTCTTTTACAATGACATAAACGGAGATGCAATAGGAATTCTACTTAGCTGTTCGAATTCTCCAGATTTAAAGCCTACACATGAATTTCAACCTCAATATAGAAACTGGATTTTTAGAGATGAAAAAGAAATAGAAAAATTTTTAAGCCAGTTAAGAAGCTTTTATATAGATACAAATGCTGAGGAATTCTTTAAGCAAAATAGCGATTTATATGCAGCTGCTTCTAATTATATTAAAGACAATATTGAAAACACTGAAGTGATAAACTTATTTAAGGAAACTGAGAAATACCTAGGGAATAAAAGCAAGTATTATTCTGGGGATAACATAGAATATAAAACTCTTATTACACTTTTTAGACCATCTATGGCATCATTTTATAGTATTAGAACCGATAAAGGAGCTTTGATTATTAGTTTCCAATCTCCAAATGATTTTTCGAGAAATCCTGAAAAGTTTGATATAAATAATACTGTAAGTAATACATTACATGAAACCCTACATAGCTATATAAATCCCACAGTGGCAAGCAATGAAAGCTTAATTTCAGAGCTTACTGTGTTTAAGGAAAAACAAGATTATGCCCATCAGATGTATCAATCGATGCCATGGAACAGGATTGTAGATGAAAACTTTGTTAGAGCTATACAAGGGAGAATATATAAAAATGTGCTAGGTGAAGAACGGGCAATGAATGAAATTATAGATATACAAATAAAGTATGGTGGATTTAAGAATTTAAAATCCATATATGATAAGCTTGATGAATATGAGAAAGATAGGGAGAGATATCCCATGATTGACGATTTTATTCCTAAGCTTATCAAGGAGTTATTTAAATAGTTTACCATAGTAAGAAAAGAAAAATGGGGCTGGCTCATAAAGATCTCTTATGAGTACAGCCCCATTTTTTTAAGTCTAAGCACTCTCATAGAAAATATTTTCTTCTACAACGCCCTTACTATCTAGTGATTTTAAGGTACTGTCTATCATTGCTTTAGAGCCGCAGATATAAACCTTATACCCATCTAAATCCATTTCCTCAATGATATTTGTGACATAGCCCCTAATAGACCTTTCATCGGTTGGTCTAGATACGACCTTTATATATTTAAAATTATCATACTTGTATTCTAGGTTTTTAAAATAATCATCGTAGATGAACTCATTTTCGTATCTCATACCACAAACTAATGTTACATCTTGATTTAAGTTGTTTTCTAATACATCCCTAGCCATTGGTATAAAAGGGGTAATACCAATACCGTTCGCTACAAAGAGGACCTTTTTAGCATTTTTATCAACCAATAGTTCATTACCCAATGGACCTTCTAGGGTAACAGTATCACCCTCTTTGAATTGATCAAAGATGATATTTGTACCGTATCCATCGGAAACTCTTTTTATAATAACACTTAAGCTAGAACTATCTTCATTATAGGAGGCTATAGAGTAAGCTCTATACATATTTGGATTATCCTTTATCTTTATAACGAAGAATTGCCCCGGCTTATAGTCTACATATTTAGGATCTTCGAAGGTAAACACATACTCATTTATATCTTCAGCTAGTTTATTGATCTTATGAATCTTAGCTTTGATTTCCTGTCTTTCATCATAGCCTTCAATATTAGTTGCATCCTTAGTGGAAATTGCTTCAGCTTTAGTCTCTAAGGAAAGGATTCCAGCTGGACAATTTACTACACACGTTGAACATCGTATACAAGCTTCGTGATCAAACTGATTATTGTCAGAGAACTCCAAATGAGGATTTAGCTGCATAGGACAGACACGTGAGCATTTACCACATTTATGACACATTTCCTTGCTTGCTATTGAAATTTTCTCATCAGCCTTTTTAGTTGTACCTAATAACTTTCCAAGTTTATAAGAAAAAGTCTGCATTACACCCATAGGACAAATATTACACCAGGTTCTTGGAGCAAAAAAGATACTAAACCCACCACCTAAAATAGTTACCATTAAATAACTTCCTACAAAAATGAAGCCCAATTTATCCCAAAACGATATAGTTCCCCAAATAGTAGAGACCCTTATGAATTTTGTTGTTAACTTATACATAAAGAAACCAAAGAAGAGAAATGCGGTTATCTTTGTTCTAAATAATTTTGGAATCTTTCTGTTTCTACTTATTGGCATTATAAGTGAATCAAACAAACTTCCATGGGCACAAAAATTGCCACACCAATATCTGCCTTTAAAGAAAGAAATAGTAGTTAAGCCAATCATTACAGGAATAACTAATAAACCTAGCTTCGGATAAAACAGACCTCCAAAGGCAACTAATAGAGTAAAAATCCATCCATACTTTCTTATTGCCGTAAAGGCCCGATTAGTTTTAATATAATAAGAACTTGCCATAAAAAACTCTCCTCCTAATTACATGATTACACCCTATACCCTAGGGGTGTATATTTTTATTATATTCAATATATTGATTATTGTCAAAATAATTTGGAAATTTTTTTGAAAAATATTTTATCCATAGAGTAGGGGTATAGTCCCATTGTCGAAAATTCATCCATTCATTAATCTACCTACAAATGATATACTAGGATTAATAGAAATTTACAGAAGGAGTATGAATCAATGCTAAAAAACGCGAGAATGTTATTAAAAAAGTACTATGGTTATGATAGCTTCAGAAAGGGACAGGAGAAAATCATAGAAAGCATTTTACAAGGGAGAGATACCTTTGCTATAATGCCTACCGGTGCAGGAAAGTCCATATGCTATCAAATACCAGGGCTTTTACTTAATGGATTGACCCTTATAATTTCTCCACTTATTTCACTTATGAAGGATCAGGTTGATGGTCTCCAAAATATCGGAGTGCCGGCAACCTTTATAAATAGTTCAATTGGATATAGAGAGGTTCAAGATAGAATTAATAAAGCTAGAAATGGAGAAATAAAACTTTTATATATTGCTCCCGAGAGATTAGAGGCCGAGGGGTTCAGAGAAATGATTAGAGACCTTGAGATATCTCTAGTTGCGGTGGATGAGGCCCACTGTGTATCTCAATGGGGCCATGATTTTAGGCCAAGCTATAGAAGTATTGCACATTTAATAAGGGAATTACCTACTAGACCTATCGTTTCTGCATTTACGGCTACAGCTACTGAGGGAGTAAAAGAGGATGTTGTAAAACTTCTAGGCCTAAGGGATGGCAATGTTTACGTTACGGGCTTTAATCGGGAAAATCTATATTTTGCCGTGGAAAGAGGAGTAAACAAAAAAGACTATATATTGAAATATATTGAAAATAATAGTGATGAAGTAGGTATAGTTTATGCTGCTACTAGAAAAGAAGTAGATAGTTTGTATGAAGTCCTCAAGAAGAAAGGACATAGGGTAGGAAAGTATCATGCGGGCATGGGTGTAGTGGAAAGAAAAGAAAGTCAGGATAGCTTTATATATGACGACGTAAATATTATTGTTGCTACCAATGCCTTTGGTATGGGAATAGATAAATCTAATGTGAGGTATGTAATTCACCAGAATATTCCTAAAAATATGGAGGCATATTATCAAGAAGCTGGTCGTGCCGGCAGGGATGGAGAACCAAGTGAGTGTATTTTACTATATGCCCCTCAAGATACCTTACTTCAAAAGTTTATGATTGAGCAAAGCATATTCTCTCCTGAAAGGCAAAAAAATGAGTATAAAAGATTGCAACATGTAGTGGATTATTGCCATACATCTAAGTGTATACGTAAGTATATTTTAGAGTATTTTGGAGAAGAGGATATCGAAGAAGAATGTGGAAATTGCAGTACCTGTATGGATGACAGGGAGCTTACTGATATTACGATAGAGGCACAAAAAATATTCTCCTGTATCTACCGTGTAAAGGAACGTTTTGGGACAACCGTGATTGCTCAGGTCCTTAGGGGCTCTAAAAATAAAAGAATTAGAGAGCTTGGATTTAATAGTTTATCAACCTATGGTATCATGAAGGAATATACCGAGAAGGAGATAAAGGACTTAATAAATATATTGGCAGCCGAAGGCTATATTGGACTTACCGATGATCAATATCCAGTTGTAAAGCTTAGACAAAAGGCTATACCAGTATTGAAGGGTAAGGAAGAAGTATTTCAGAAGGTTCAAAAGAAAAAGGAAAAGGTTATTGAAGATAATTCTTTATTCGAAGTGCTTAGAAGTCTTAGAAAGGATATTTCAACTAGAGAAAAGGTGCCGCCATATATTGTATTTTCAGATAGTACCCTACGTGAAATGAGTAAATACTATCCCCAGGATTACGATTCAATGTTAAACATTAAAGGGGTAGGAGAGATGAAGCTTGAAAGATATGGAGAAGAATTCTTAGCTGCTATTAAGAACTATGTAATAGAGAACGGTGTTAAGATGGATGAACTAGATATAGAAATGCCAAAGGAAAATTCTAAAGAGCAGAAAGCTAAAGAAGAAAAGGTTGCAAGTCATGTTGTAACCTTCAACATGTATAAGGAAGGGATGTCACTCAAAGAAATCTCCCAGGAAAGGGATATTAAACAGATGACTATAGATAAACATATTATTAGATGCGCTGTGGAAGGATTAGATGTAGATTTAGATGAATTTATTCCTTCTGAGTATGAATCGCTTATTGTTGAGACTATTGAAAGAATAGGGGCTGAAAGATTAAGGCCAATAAAGGATGAACTGCCGGAAGAAGTAGATTATTTAGCTATTCAAGCAGTAATTTGTAAATATAAAAGCAGTGTTTCTTAAAGTAAAATTTTAAAAGGATGATAATATGAACTTTATAGGAATAGATGTACATTTAAACTCCTTTACTATTGCATGTATTGATAGTGAGTTAAACATAAAAAATATAGAAGATATGACGGAAACAAGACTGTTTGAATATATAAAGGAAGCTGATCCTAAAGTAATCGGAATAGATGCTCCCTATGACTTAAATAAAGGATATATGGATGATCCTGACTATAGAAGTAAACTTGACCCCAAATTAAAGGGACATTACAACAAAAAGGTTGGAGAATATGAACTGTCTAGAAGAAGGATTAGTCTTTACAATACACCTAAGTCCTTGGACGATGTTACCGGGTGGAAATCATGGATGAAGGTTGGAATGGAATTATATAGAAAGCTAGGAGTTATAGGCTATGAGCATCTAAATGAATCCAATATAAAGGATTTTAAAAGGGGGACAATAGAAGTTTTTCCACATGGTTGCTTTATAACGCTTATAGGACACATCCCAACTAAGAAAACAACCGATGAAGGGTTAGAAGAGAGGATAAATCTACTGAAAAGTGTAGGATTTAGGGATTTAACTGGTATTATAGGATCAAAACAAGTTAAATCCGATAAATTGGATTCAATTATAGCAGCATATGCGGCATTAACTACTTATAAAGGACAGTCGACATTTCTTGGTGATATTAGGGAAGGACAGATAGTAGTCCCTATTACTAACTTAAAGGACAAGTATAACTATGGAGAAAAGATTTAGGATTTATAAGTAGCTTTACTTTCAATGCTATCTAAAGCCTAGTAGAGACTAATATAGTTAATGGCTTAAGTTAAACATAAAGAGTATGATATGGATTAATAGACATCTAATCCTTATGTCATATTCTTTCTTTGTTTGTAGATTTGATGGTTTTTCCATATATTTCATATGAATTTTCTGTTAAGTTTCACACAATTATTCCACAGAATTATTGTATTATATAAATATATTAAGAGTTTTCAACAGACCTTTTTGAAAGGGGTTGCTTATGAGAGGTGTTGTTTCAGTTGTTATAATAACAACTTTGATATTTTTATTAAGTGGTTGTAGTGGAAATCCACAAGTAAAGGAAAATAATAATCCTATGGAATCAATTAAAGATAATACTAGCCAAGGGACTTCAATGGATAATCAAATTAGTGATAAAAATGAAGATAAAGATACGGAACATAATGAGTACATAGAGAAAAATGATGATGAAGAAACAGAAAATGACAATCCTGAAGTAATTGCAAAATCAAACAATGATGTAACTAGTAAAGAAAAAGAAGAAATATTAAATGAAATTGACCAGATGCTTGATGATGTCTTTGATAATATAAATCTAATGGATGAGCTTGAAGATGAAGATTTAACTATTGAAGATTAGGAGGTGGAGAAAGTATGAGAAAATTTATGTTAATACTGATAACTATATGTTTACTTATAGGAATTACAACTTCATTTGCCGAAGATAAAAATACACATAAAGCGAGGCAAAAACCTGAACAGAACAGGGAAGAAATTAATGACAAAGGTAAAGTAGATAAAAGAAAAGAATTAAAAAGTCAGATATCTCCACTAATAAAGGCAGTGGGTGAAAATAGAGAAAAGTTACGTCAGTTGACTCTGCAGTCAAAGGAATCCTATAAAGGCGCTAAAAATCATGTCAGAAAATTAATTGAAGAGAAGGACTCATTAACAGATGAACAAGTAGAGGAACTTAAGGTGTCATTGGAAACCTTAAAGAATTGGAACAAAAAGATTGTAGGTTCAAGGGGCGATATAGGAAAGGTCACTAAAAAATTACGTGATGCAAAGGAGAAAAGAAACTATAAAATGATAAAGGCAAGCTATGAAAAAATCATTGAAATACAGAATTCAAGAATTGAGAATCTAAACAAGGTTATAGAGGATTTGGATAAGATTACAAAGATATAAATTAAGCTTAAGTCTAATGGACTTAAGTTTTTTCTTTGGAACAAATTGAGAAATTCCAACGTCTAACTTAGTAAATTATGAAAATAGGAGGGAGTATAAATGAAAAAAATAACCTTAGTAATATTATTGATGGTTACTTTGATTGCTAATGGATGCAGTGGTGTAAAGAGTAAAGAGGTAGAAAAAGAAGTGGAGCCTTCAGAAAGCATAAGCTTAGAAGAAATGAAAAAAATTGACTTATATGTTTTGGTAATGACGGCGGCCTTTAATGAGGAGAATGGAGGAAATGGCTTTATAGCCGTAGAAATGAAATCATTAGAAGGACTCAGCGATAAAGGAAAAGAAGAGGTACTTAATAAGCTTAAGAGTATTGCTAAGAATGTATATCCATTTGAAGAAGTGAAAGATGATAGTACTAAATTTGAAAAAGATAAAGATGGGAACTTGAGAAGGTCTTTAAATGGAACATTATTAAGTGTGAGGGTAGAAAAGATGAGTAAGAATAAAGCTACAATAGAAGCAACTTCTTGGTTTGGTAATTTAGGTGCAGTTTTTCCTAAATATAAAGCTATTTATAAAAATGGGAAATGGAATTTAGAGCTTCTATCTATGGCGATTTCATAGAATATATGAAGAGTTTCAAAATTAATTATGTAAGTTTTTTATATAAAAATAATGAGTATTGTATATAATAAATATAACAAAAAATAGTTGACATTATATTATGAGTCACATATAATACTAATAATATAAATTGCAATGACGAGGACGAGTAGACTTATTACGGTTTATAGAGAGGAGGTACTATTGGCTGGAAGTACCTCTAAACACGAATAGTTGAAAACCACCTCTGAGCTGTATGCTGAACATGCCCTGCATAAGTAGGTATTACCGGTGATTACGTTATAATCGTTCTAAAGTGACTGTCTAAAGAAATTTAGGCTGTAATTTGGGTGGAACCGCGTGATGTATCCCTCTCGTCCCATAAGGATTGAGAGGGTTTTTTGTATTTATTTTTAAGAAAGGAAGTGAGTAATTTGAGAAAGTTAATGTTCATAACCACCACCATAACATTTGATGATAACTTAATATATTTTTCAGATTGCTCAGGATATATAACCTGTCAGTAGTTTATATATGCACGAGCAAGCTGGAGTTGCTCGTGGTGTTTATTTATATACAATTTTTTGACTACTCTTTTAAGGCACTGGGAGCAACCGGTGTCTTTTTGTTTTACAAAAAATCAGAGGTTAATATACTGGGAGGTTATAAAGATGATGAATAGAGAAATGATAAATTCAAAAATAGCTAAAAGACAGATAATATTAGATGTTAATGGTAAAGAGTATGATGTTGATAAGATAGAGGCTAAAAATGTTTTAAAGAAATATGATGTTCTAAATAAATTTTTAATGGATGAAAAGGGGCTAAAGAGATCCGAAGAAATGCCAAAATCAATTAGTGCAATGCAAAGATTAGAGCTAGTAGACTATGAATCCGCAAGTGATTCAGGCCATTTTAGATTCTATCCAAAGGGAAATCTGATATTTGATCTAATAAAGGATTGGGCAGATGAAATAGCATTAAACAGGCTAGACTCTTTAAAGATAGAAACTCCTTTAATATACGATTATAATGAGCCTGACATTAAGGAGCAGGTGAAATCATTCCACGAAAGACATTATGTTGTAAATGCACCAGGGAAGGATAGAGAATTTATCTTAAGATTTGCAGGAGATTTTGGACTCTTTAGAATGCTCAAGGACGCTAAACTTAGCTATAAGAATCTTCCCTTTAGAGTTTATGAATACTCAAAGAGCTTTAGATATGAAAAGAGTGGAGAACTGGCAGGGTTAAAAAGGTTAAGAGCCTTTTCTATGCCAGATATCCACAGCCTAGCAAAGGATATTGAAGAAGGTTTCCATGAGTATAAGGAGCTCTACAAAAATTACTATGATCTTGCAAAGGCAATGGATATTAACTTCGTTGTAGTATTCAGAGCGGTTGAGGATTTCTATTACAAGCATAAAGAGGAAATACAAGAACTTGTTTCCTACGGAGGAGTACCAGTTTTTATAGAACTTTTATCAGATATGAAGCATTACTGGGCCATTAAAAGTGAATTTCAAACTATTGATTGTAACGATGGCTTCCTACAGCTTTCTACAGTTCAACTTGATGTGAAGGATGCAGATATATATGGTATTAGATATGTAAATTCTGAAGGTATAAAAAAGGGGTGTATAATATGTCACTCATCTATTGGTTCTATTGAAAGATGGATGTATGCAATATTAGAAGCTAGCCTTATGAAGGAAAAACCAGAGCTTCCATATTGGCTTAGTCCTGTTCAGGTTAGGCTGTTACCTATAAACGATAAGTTTCAAGAGCATGCGGAAAATATTGCATCAAAATTGAAAAGCCATAATGTAAGGGTGGAAATCGATGATAGGGACGAAAGACTGGGACGAAAAATAAGAGACGCACAAAAAAGCTGGGTGCCATTTGTTATGGTCATAGGAGAAAATGAAGTCCAAAATGATATGTATTCTCTTAAGGCAAGGAGTGGCGAAGAAATGAAAAATATAAATCTTAGAAGTATAATTAAATCTCTTATGAAAGAACAAAATGGTATGCCTTTTAGAAAAATAAATCTAAACATGAAGCTGTCAAGACAGCCTGTGTTTAGGGGATAGACATAGTAGGAAGAAAGATTTATGATTGAGAAGTTTAACCTTTAAATCAATAATCATAAGGACAATGGGGAATTCCAAAACCTTGAACTTCCCTTACTCTGAAACACATAGGGGCTGAACTCGGAAGATAATTTTACGAGACAGCCCCTTGATTTATGTTATGTATATAAATATTTACTTGGACTATTAAAATGCCCAGTTACCATCCTTGAATACCTGAATTTCTTCTCCCGATTTTGTGATACCTAGGATATTCATATCAGGAGAACCAACCATGAAATCTACATGGGTTAAGCTATCATTTATTCCTATTCTTTCTTTATCTTCTTTAGTTAGTGTAGGTCCATCTTCTACGCAAAGTAGATATGCAGAACCAACAGCAAAGTGACATGATGCATTTTCATCATATAGAGTATTATAGAATAGAAGATTTGTATTAGATATAGGTGAATCATGTGGTACTAATGCAACTTCCCCTAAGAAATGGGAACCCTCGTCGGTTTCGATCAAATTTTTAAGAGTTTCATAGCCAGTTTCTGCTTTGAAATCTACTATTTTACCATCCTTAAAGGTTAACTCAAAGTTATCGATTAGATTACTTGAGTAATTTAAAGGCTTAGTACTTCTTAGGGTACCATTTACACCTGTCTTTTTAGGTACTGTGAAAACCTCTTCAGTAGGTAAGTTTGGTAAGAAATGATCGCCCTCTGTACTAGTTTGACCACCACCAATCCATATATGACCGTCAGGAAGCTCTACCTCTAGATCAGTTCCTGGGGCAGTAAATACTAACTTTTCAAAGGATTTCTCATTCAAGAACTTTAGTTTTTCTGTTAAGTTGCTTACATGATCTTCCCAAGCCTTAACTGGATCTTTTGTATCTACCCTTGTTGCCTTAAAAATATTGTCCCATAATTTTTCGATAGCTTCATCCACAGATAAACCTGGGAAAACTTTGCTTGCCCAAAAATCATTAGGATAAGCGACTATTGTCCAACAAGATTTACCACTTAATACGTATTCTTTATATTCTTTAGAAGCCTCGGCCGCTACTTTATTTCTAACTCCCAATCTTTCAGGACTAACATCCGATAATAAATCAGGGTTTGAAGATATTATATTTATAATAGCAGCGCCTTCCTTTATGTAGTTCATTAAACCATCGATTCTCCACTTTGGATAGTCCTCAATAACCTCATCCGGTGAATTTAATAATCTTTGATGAACAATTTCCTCGTCGCTATACTCAACTATAACGTCCTTAGCACCAGCTTCATAGCATTTTTTTGTGATTTCTCTAGCTAAATCAACTGTGTTAATAGGAGCTTTAACAATTACAGTTTGACCTTTCTTTACACCAACACCAATTTGAACTGCTAAATCAGCGTACTTTGATAAATTCTCTTTATACATATGTAACCGCCTTTCCATAGAGATTCAAGTAAAGCTATTAATTTATACACATCAAAAACTCTCAGAAACATTGAGTATTTTGATATGTATAAATTAAGTTTTACTATATGAACTCTATATATTAAAAAATTTTTATGATAATACTATTTTAACACTTCTATAAATCAAATTATACAATTTTTACAATTTTTAAATATTTATATTTGAGCTGGGTATAATTTAAAATGATGAATGGAGTGATTGTAATGAGTGAAAAGAAAGTAAGCAAAAAAGATTTAAGAGAGAAATTATCAGATATACAGTATCATGTTACCCAAGAAAGTGGTACAGAACGACCTTTTACAGGGGAGTACTGGGATCATAAGGAAGAAGGAATATATATAGATATAGTCAGTGGAGAACCACTTTTTAGCTCAAAGGATAAATACGATTCTGGATGTGGATGGCCTAGCTTTACAAAACCTATTGAGAGAAAACAAATAAAAGAAAAGGCTGACTTTTCCCATAATATGCATAGAATAGAGGTACGAAGCAAAGATGCTGATTCCCATTTAGGACATGTGTTTAATGACGGTCCGATAGAGGAGGGGGGACTTAGATATTGTATAAATAGTGCAGCTCTTAGATTTATCCCAAAGGATGAACTTGAAAAAGAGGGATATGGTGAGTATAAGGAGCTATTTGATTAGGATGTTTTAAAATGGCAGAGATATTCACTTATGAAGAAGTAATCATAAATAACACCTTTTGTAATAATAAATGCATAGGTGTTATTAATTTTTTGATGCGGTTTTCCGAAGAAAAATCTGACCAAAACGAAAGACTGGATGTTCTTGAATTTTTATTAGATCAAATTCTATCGATACTGGGTAAAAAAGATGTTTAAGGAGAAAAATAAAGATACTATTGAGTAAACTTTTCATAAGGAGTTGATATATATGAGCAAGTCTCCTAAGGATACAAAGGTTGTTATAGGTATGTCTGGAGGTGTTGATTCTTCTGTGGCAGCACTGCTTTTAAAGGAACAAGGATATGATGTAATCGGAATCTTCATGAAGAATTGGGATGAGAAGGATGAAGATGGAGTTTGTACAGCTACCGAGGATTACGAAGATGTAAGAAGGGTTTGTGATCAGATCGGAATCCCATATTATACGGTTAATTTTGTAAAGGAATATTGGGACAGAGTATTTACATACTTTTTAGAGGAGTATAAAAAGGGTAGAACTCCAAATCCAGATGTTTTATGCAATAAAGAGATAAAATTCAAAGCATTTCTTGACCATGCTCAAAAAGCCGATTCGGATTATTTGGCAATGGGCCATTACGCTAAGGTAGATTTCAAGGATGGAGAATACCGATTGCTCCGAGGTGCAGATTCAAATAAGGATCAGACCTATTTTTTATGCGCTTTAAACCAGTACCAGCTTTCCAAAGCAATGTTTCCTATAGGACACCTACCTAAAAAGAGAGTAAGGGAAATTGCATTAGAGGCAGGGCTAGAAACAGCAAAGAAGAAGGATAGTACAGGAATATGCTTTATAGGAGAAAGAGATTTTGACGAGTTTATAGATAAGTATTTACCGGCGAAACCTGGAGAGATGAGAAGCATGGATGGTAAAGTTCTAGGTAAACATAATGGACTCATGCATTATACTAAAGGCCAAAGAAAGGGACTGGGAATAGGTGGAGTAGGGACGGGAGAACCTTGGTTTGTAGCAGAAAAGGATATAGAAAACAATATACTATATGTTGTACAAGGAGCAAATAATCCAAATCTTTTCTCAAGGTCGCTGATAGCATCGGATGTAAATTGGATTAGCAATAAAAAACCTACAGGCTCTTTTAAATGCACAGCTAAGTTCAGATATAGACAGCCGGATAGAGGAGTTACTGTGAATATTAGAATAGACAATAGATGTGAAGTAGTCTTTGATAAACCTGAGAAAGCAATAACCGAAGGTCAGTTTGTAGTTTTTTATGATGAAGAAGTATGCTTAGGTGGAGGCGTTATTGACAAGATAATAAAGTAAGGATAAAACATATAGATGTTTTCCAGTAATAGTCTCTGAGAATTCTAAGGAAATCTCAGAGATTAATTTTTTTGAACTTCACCAATACATGGAAATTAATGGGGTATAATTAACAAAAAATATCATTGACAACCATAGTACTTTAAACTAATATTGTAGAATACAAAGTATAGAGATTGAAGAAAGCCTATTAATTTATACATACCAAAACTTTCAGAGTTATTAGCTATTTGGCTATGGACAAATTGGGTTTTACTATGTGAACTCTATAAATTAGGAGGAAAAAATGTTTGATGTAAACTATAGAACTATAGATGAAGAAGTTTGGCAAGGAAGAATTGATAGTGATACTAACTTTGATGCCTTTAGATGGCACCAATGGGTTGAAAATATCGATTTGAGAAGAGGTGATTTAATTCCGTATGACGGTAAATTAGGATTTGCCTTTATAGGTTTCTGTTGTGATGAGGGAGTTAAGCGTAATAGAGGGAGAGCTGGAGCTGCTAAGGGTCCTAGGAGTATTAGGAGGGAACTAGCCAATCTACCTTGCTGCTTTTCGGAGGATGTTAAATTATTTGATGCAGGAAATATATTTTGTGAAAATGCTACACTAGAAGAGAGTCAGAATTTGCTTTCGAAGGCTGTAGATAAGATCCTAAGCTTAAACCTTTTTCCTATTGTTTTAGGGGGCGGTCATGAGATTGCTTTTGGACATTATAATGGTATATTAGAACATTTAACTAAAAATAATGATAAACCCAATATTGGGATAATAAATTTTGATGCACATTTTGATATCAGACCTTATCCAAATGGTGGTAGCTCAGGAACTATGTTTAGACAAATTGCTGATAACTGTAAGGAGAAAGATCTAAAATACTCATATTTTTGCCTTGGTGTGCAAAAACATAGTAATACAAGAGATTTATTTAAGACAGCAGAGAAACTTGGCGCTGAGTATATCCTAGCCAAGGACATTACAAACGGTGATAACTGGAGTGTACTTGAAAGGCTATATGATTTTATGAAGTTGAATGATCATATCTATGTGACAATATGTTCAGATGTATTTTCTTCAGCATTTGCTCCAGGGGTAAGTGCTACACAAGCTCTAGGGTTAGATCCAGAAAGAGTGCTGAAATTTATTAAATATATATTGAAATCTAATAAAGTAATAAGCTTTGATATAGCTGAGGTATCTCCAAGATTTGACCAAGATAAGACTACAGCAAATCTTGCAGCTGTATTGATTTTTTCTGTAGTCAATACACTAGCTCAAATTCATAATTTAGATTTTTAACGCTTTAGTAAGTGGGGCTGAACTCATGAAGTATTTTTGTGAGATAGCCCCACTTTCATATTTGTGACATAGATTTTCTTTAAAGACTATAAAAAAATCAAAATAATGTCGAAAAGTATACAAGAGTTAAGGAGATAGTATTATAATTATAGGTAATATAAAAGAAAAGATAATTTTTTAAAACTAGTTGTCAAGTGAGGTTTTTTATATGAGCAGTTTGAGACAGATTAAAGATGTAGTACAACAGTTTGCAGAAACTGCAAGTGCTGCTTTGAAACTGGATGTGGAAGTGGTAGATGAAAACTTCTGCTGGGTAGCGGGGAGTGGCAGGATAAAAAATTTAATAGGTACAAAAATTATTGAGCAAGGAATAATTAGCAAACTATTA
This sequence comes from Wukongibacter baidiensis, assembly GCF_050888315.1. NCBI lineage: Bacteria > Bacillati > Bacillota > Clostridia > Peptostreptococcales > Caminicellaceae > Wukongibacter > Wukongibacter baidiensis. The sequence goes on along the minus strand of NZ_CP138202.1, from coordinate 2,072,028 downwards.
TTAAAGGGCAGGAAAAATGTAATAGTAGATAGGCCTGGTGAAGAAGAGAGCTGTAAGTTCTGTCCGAACTATGGTAAGTGTAGATATAAAAAAGCAGTATATTCAATAATCAAAAATGAAGAAGAAACTATTGGTGTTATAGGCTTTTCAGCAGAAAGCAAGGAGCAAGAGAAGCTAATAGACTCCAATGCCCATGCCATGCTTGATTTTATAGATAAGATAGGGAACCTCATAAGTGCAAAAGTAAAAGAATATGAGATGTTAAAGCAGGTCAAGACCTATGCACAGCTTATGAACACCGTTATTGATAATATCAACAAGGGCATCATTATACTCAATAGAGATGACAAGATAATGGATGTTAATAGATTTATTGAAGAAAAATTGCAAATAAACAAGGAAGAAATAAAGGATAAGCATATTAAAAAAATACTGCCTAAAATAAATATAGATAATAACAATGACGAAAATAAGCCTATGCAGTATAGGGAGATTAGTAGAACAGTAAAGGGTAAACATATTGATCTGTTGTATATAGCTAAGCCTATAGTGGTTAATGAGCAATCAGAGGGTACTATCTGTTTATTTGAAGACTATAAAGATACAAAGCAATTAGCCTATACCATTTCTCAAAAACAAAGCACTATATCATTTGATCAAATAATTGGAGAAAATAGAAGTTTTTCCGACTTTAAAGAAAAGGTGAAGCAGGTGGCTCAAAATGATTCCACTGTACTTCTTACAGGAGAGACAGGAACTGGAAAGGAACTTTTTGCTAGAGCAATTCATGAATCAAGTAAGAGGAGCAATAAACCATTTATTGCAATAAACTGTGGAGCCATACCCGAAGCCTTAATAGAAAGTGAGCTTTTTGGATATGAGAAGGGTGCTTTTACCGGGGCAAATAAGATGGGTAAACATGGAAAGTTCTATTTAGCAGATAAGGGGACTCTATTTCTAGATGAAGTAGGGACTATGCCGATATATTTGCAGATTAAACTACTCCGGGCCATCGAAAGAAGGGAAATTGAGAGGGTAGGAGGAGCAAAGAGTATACCTATAGACGTAAGGATAATAGCAGCCACTAACGAGCCATTAAATGAAATGGTGGAAAAAGGAGAGTTTAGAGAAGATCTTTACCATAGATTAAATGTTGTCACGCTTTTTATACCGTCCTTAAGGGAAAGAGGAGAAGATATACTGGTTTTAGCAAATCATTTTATCAGTAAGTATGCATCAAAATTTAATAAATATATTCTTGGATTGTCGGAGGAAGTAAAGGATATATTTTTAAATTATGATTGGAAAGGTAATGTAAGAGAACTACAAAATACGATTGAATATGCTATTAATATGGAATCAAGTAATTATATAACCAAAGAAAACTTACCCTTTCAGTTCAAGGAGATTACAACTGCACTAAAGAGTAGTGAATTCATTACCCTAGAAGAATTAGAAAAGCAGCATATAAAAATGGCTTTAGATAAATGTGGCTGGACAGAAAATGGTAGAATTGAAGCTGCGAAGAAGCTTGGTATAAGTAGAGCTACAATATATAGAAAGATAAAGAAGTATAATTTAGCTTAGGAAAGATCATATTGAGATTTAGAATCTCAGTATGATTTTTTTGTCTATAAGTTAAAATTATAGAAGAAAGTAACTTATAAAATGCTACTTCACGAATTCTACCTATCAAAATGAGATATGACATCTCAAAGTGAGATATGACTATATACTAAAAAGCTACCTGCTCAACTGTTAGTTTAAAAAGCAAAACTACAAATGTTCATGTATCAAATTGAGATATAAAAAGAGGAAGAATAAGAAAAATAAAGATTACTAAAACGTATGCATTGCTAAAAAGGATGAAAATATGACATGGGGACTGACACATCTGACATACGCTCTTTTCAGTGTATCTGGGTGTCTATTCCCATGTCATATTTTCCAAACTCAAGTAAAGAAACTGACATTTTAAGAAAATATAAACTCACTTTCAATTTCAAGATGGAATCATTTTATCCCCTTTATTATTTTGGCACGCCTATTGCTATATATAAGGATGAAAACAAAATTACAAATAATGAGGGGGCAATTTATAAAATGAGTAGAAAAGTGGAGTTTTTATATTTACAACAAGAGGATTGTGTAAAAGCTGGTGGATACGATATGAAGGGAACTATGCAGGCTACTGAAAGATCATTTTTCCTTCATGGGAAAAACGACTTTATTCAGCCTGGAAAGCCGGTTATCAGATGGGGTGGGCCTGAGACTGAAGAAACTATAGGTAGGGCAATGTCAATGCCTTCATTCCTTGGTGGTAATGATTATGCTGAGGAATTAATCGAAAGAGGATTAATCGGTCCAGTTAATACTAGCGGAATTAAGTTCATTCCAAGTAAACCACATAATCCAGCAAAGTATAATTTACCTAGAGCTAATGGAGTTATAATAATTCTTGATCCAGAAACTTTGATGCCAGCCTGTATAATGGATGGAACATTGGTAAGTGCAATGAGAACAGGAGCAGCATCAGGAGTTGCTGCTAAATATCTTGCAAACCCTGATTCAAAGGTAATGGGTCTTGTAGGAGCAAGTGTACAGGGAATAACTCAGACCCATGCAATAAAAGCAGGTATGCCGTCTTTAGAAGTATGTAAGGTTTTTGATTTAAACCGTAAGACAAGTGAGGAATTTGTTGCAAAAATGAAAAAAGAAGTCGATATAGAATTTGTTATAGTAGATAGTGCTGAAGAAGTCTTTAGAGATTCTGATATCATCAGTACAGCAACTATGGCTAAAAAGCCATACGTAAACGGAGATTGGTATAAGGATGGAGCACTTCATTGTGAAATTTCATTCTGGGATACTCCAACGGAAGCTTTAAAGGTTATGGATTTTATAGTTGTAGATGACTGGTATCAGGTTAAGCATCATGGAGTAGATGTTAGCTGTAGAGCCGTGAGGGATGGAGTAATACCAGAGGAAAAAATACGTGGAAATCTAGGGCAAATAATAGTAGGCGATAAACCGGGAAGAAAGGATAGAAAAGAAAAAATATTCTTTAACCCGATTGGAATGGGAATCCATGACTTATCGGAAGCCCATAGGGTATTCCAAAACGCAGCGAAGATGGGTATAGGTAGAAAGCTTCCATTATGGGAAAACCCATTTTTAGGATAAATGTAAATAATATAAAAAACTAAATGACAATAATGTTAATAACTCTGATACATATGTATTAGGGTTATTTTTTTGAGGAGATTTATCTGGTCAAAATAAAAAGATTTGATGCCCAAAAGTTTTTATTTAAAAAATTTTCAAATACGACATATAGGTGTCATAGTTAGTTTAGTATAATAATAGTTACAAAAGGATAGGGAGGCGCTATAATATGTTGAGAATTTTAAGAGGAAAACTAGAATTTATATTTAATATGTATAATGATTTACTAACTTGCCTAGAAGAAGAAAATTACGAATATAAATTAAAGGGATTGAGATCAAATACAATGGGCCAACAACTACACTGTGTAGGTGGTGCGAGGGAGAGCTATTATAAGAGTATTTTAGAAGATGAAGGGTTTAGATGGACATGTTCTCTAGATGGTGAAAAGGCAAATGATAAAGGAGAGGTTGAAGCATATCTCAGAGAATATGAGAAAAATATTATTGACTTTATGAATAGCTCAGAAAAATTGTCTGACAATCAAGCATCATTAATCCTAGATTTGCTTAGTCATGAGTACCTACACCAGGGACAACTAATAAGGTATCTATATGCTAATCACCTTATGATTCCAAATACTTGGAAGGAGTTTTGGCATCTTGAAGATTAGTATGCAAAGTGAACTTGAAAAGGCTGCAAGTAGTTTTAAATTTTCTATGGATAATCTGGGTAAACCTTTGTAAAACATATAATTGTTTTACTGCAACAGCTTTACTTTCAAACTAATATATGATAACGTATATAATGTATATGGAAAATTAACCATATACATTTATTTATGGTAAAAAAATCAAAAAAAGATGGAGGTCCTATGGAAACTAAACAGAAAATCGAGAGCTTTATGATTGATATGAATCTAAGTTTCGAAGAGATTGATGACAACACATGGAGAATCGAAGATGACCTTTCACAAATGAACAATATTATTGTTAAACTATCAGACCCTATCGTTTTATTTAGAGTTAAGATAATGCAAATACCTCTAAAAAACAAAGAGGGTTTTTATAAAAAGCTGTTAGAATTAAATGCAAGAGATCTCATACATGGAGCCTATGCCATTGAAGGTGATAATGTAGTAATTGTTGATACTCTACAGGCAGAAAATTTAGATATGAATGAGTTTCAATCCACAATCGAGAGTATTGGGTTAGCACTTATTGAGCATTACAATGTATTGTCTGAATTTACTATTTAAAAATATAATACATATGAGACTTTATGGAGGTGTAGATTATGGGAATTTTTAATCGTATAAGTACTGTTTTCAAGTCAAATATCAACGATATGATTTCAAAGGCCGAAGATCCAGAAAAAATGTTAAATCAGATGATTATCGATATGAGTGAGCAATATAACAAGGCCAAGGTAGAGGTTGCAGCAGCAATTGCCGATGAGAAAAAGCTAAAAAGATCTTTAGATGAAGAAGAAGCTAAGGTTTTAGAATGGACAAAAAAAGCGGAATTAGCTGTGGCAAATGCTGATGACAATCTAGCTATTGCTGCTCTAAACAGAAAAAAGGAATATGAAGGCCTAGCCGATCAATATAGAGTTCAGTGGGAGGCTCAAAAAGCTGCTACAGATAAGCTTAAGAGTAGTTTGAGAGAGTTAAATAATAAAATTGAAGAAGCAAAGCGCAAGAAGGGCTTATTAATAGCTAGAACGAAAAGAGCAGAGGCTCAAAAGTCGATTCAAAAAACAATGTCAGGTTTAAATGACAACAGTGTTTTTGATACCTTTGATCGTATGAGTGAAAAGGTAGATGCCATTGAAAATCAAGCAATGGCTGAGGCAGAGCTAAATGAGCTTATGTCTGGAGATGATTTAGAAAAGCAGTTTAAGGAACTAGAACAAGAAGATAGTGCTGTAATGGATGAATTAGCTGCTTTAAAGGCTAAGCTAGGAAAGTAATGTATTATAAGTTATTAAAAATATAAAATGAAAGACTATAGATATACCATGTGCCTATTATATATCTATAGTCTTTATATATTCTCTTAAATATGATAAATCAGTTCTATCAATTATGAAAACTATATTTAGTATTTACCATATTCTTTTGCTACTCTAACCATGGTTTTAGCCTTGTCAAAATCAAGTGGAGCAGGATACTCACATCCAGTAGATAAGATGAAACCTCCATCTTTCTTAAAAATATCAATTTGTTTCTTAGACTCTTCTTCAACATCTTCAATGGTAGCCGTCATTAACCAACCCGGATCTATATGACCGATTAACGTAGTTTTATCGCCATATTTTTCTTTAACCTCTTCAAATGATGAGCAATCATCAGGTATATGTAAGAAAGAAATGGCATCGGGTTGCATTCTTTCAATTTGTATATCGAAATATACTCCACCACCACAGTTATGAATCATAACCATACATCCTTGATCACGAACATGCTTTGCTATTTCTTCCATATAAACGCCTTCAAATTCATCCCACATAGTTTTACTCATAATAGTTTTTGAAGCGAAAAGCGTATCAAACATAATAGCATGGACTCCAGTTTCTATAACAGCAGTACAAAACTCTTTTAAAGTTTCAGTAATTTCCCTTAGACAAGAATGTATCTCATCTGGAGTCATTATAAGATCCATAAACATTTTATCCTGACCTCTTAGCATTCCAGCTATTCCCAAAGGACCAAAAACAAAAGCTACTATAGGTTTTTCCTTACCCCTTGCTTCTACAAGTTTTTTGCATAATTCAATGTGCTCACTCATTCTTGGAGTTTCTCTAGGATTGATCCTTTTTATTTTGGAATAGTCCTCTGGAGAGTTGATTACTTTGTTATTATGATCTGGGCAAGCAGCCTTATCGTCAAAATATATTAATTCCTGTCCCCAATCTGCTGCTTCGACTGAAAGATCTACCAAAGTACAAATAACATCCAAATCTAATTCATCAGTAATTTTTATGATTGATTCTGCACAAAGATTTACGTCCCTTGTCCACTCCTCGTAGGTTATACCTAGCGTCTTTCTTGATACACTGTTTACGATTGGATATACTGGAACTCTATCTGCTTCTTTATGCTGCAAAATTAAGTTAACTCTCTCTAAAGAATTCACTATAACTTCCCCCTTGATAAATTTGTTATTTCATATCTAATAATATAATTTCTAAGGAGGCTATTATAGAAAAAAATTGCAATTTTTTGTATTTTTCTATTTAATTTATCAATATTGTCAGTAGTATGTTATATAATTTAGAACTTATTTTTTGAGCTCTGAAACCAGTATAATCTTTCCTTGACACTTTCTATACTTACCTGGAGTAACACCTGAAACTTTTTTGAACACCTTTGAATAGTAACTTTGGTCGGTAAAACCAACAAGCTGAGAAATATCAGTTATAGATATGCTTTTATCTAAAAGTAGGCTTTTACTTTTATCAATTCTAATCTTGTTAAGATAGTCTTTGAAATTGGTTTTCATTTCTGCCTTAAAGATTTTTGAAAAATACGTAGGACTTAAATGAACATATTTAGCGACTTCTTCTAAGGTAATCTTCTTCATATAATTGTTCCTAATATAATCTATTGATTTATAAATAGCATCTACATGCTTAATATCGTTATAGCTAAAAAGATATTCAAAAAACTGAGTGAAAATTTTATTGACATAGGACGTGAGCTCATCTATACTTTTAATTCTATTTATTTCCCAGATATATTTATGGTTGAGTTGTAAAATAAGGTCATGATCTATACTACTATCCAATACAATCCTTGATAACATAACTAAAAGTTCTAATATCCTTGTTTTAATAAGCTTTAAATTTGCACCTGCTTTAAAAAAAATATGTCCAATTATCTCATTTAGATTTTTTTGAGCTTCTAATCGATCGCCTTGTTTAATAGCATTTAGCAAATCTTTCTCCTTTTCAAGTGGGTAAAGTACCTCTTTTTCTTTATCATCTTCCAAGTTTTTTAAATGCTGAATGTACTCCGCAATAGAAGATAGGTTATTTTGATTATTCTGTTCCTCTAAATATTTCAGATGTTCAATATCAGAAATATAACAAGAAATGACGAAAAGTAATTCAGACAAGCTGGTTACTTTATCAGGCTTTATACTGGGAGCCGTATTTAGATAATTTATCAAAAGATCTATTTCGTTCATATTTATATTGAGTTTTCTTAAAGCACCTTCAATCAACTTCGTATCAGGCTCTACCATTACATATGAACCACATAAAAATGCTCCTACCATTATACCGTCTACTGTAATAGGAGAAGCCCAGTTGATAAGTCCGATTGGACATAAGAAAATGTACTTTCCACCAAATCTTTTTGACTGATGAGCACCGTATAAACGGGAATTCTTACAAAAGGAGTTATCTGCATAAATTTCCTGGACTGTTTTGCAGACTTTACAAGCGTTAGTTGTATTTGTTTCAAAAAGAATACTACCTTCCATATCGATAATTCTGCAATTTGCTCCAGTAGATTTACTATAATGCAAAGCAGTTTCAATGGCTTTTTCAAGATCAAATTTAGTACTAGATTGATTTCTATGAGATGACATTTTTCCACATCCTCAATACAAAATTACTTAACATTGTCATAACTTCCTAAAAATAATCAGATATTTATTTTAGTGTAGCATAGAATACTAATTCCCTCAATAACGTTGAATACAGACAATTTACATATACCAATATTCACTGCCAATCTCCGTAAAGATTTTGAGGTCTTTAAAATAGAAAATAAGACCATAGATGTGTTTTCACATCCATAGTCTTATAATTTATCCCTTGAAATGTAAATAATAATATCCCTTCTATCCAAGTTATTGTTAATAACTGCTCCAAGCCCTTTGATAGTATCTAAGTAAGACCGGATTAGTTAAGCTGTTAATTTCAACTATATCCTTTGACCTCTTCTCATCCTTAGCAAAATAAAATAGTGATTCTACTATTTCACTATTTAGATAACGTGTAGGGACTGTAATCTCCATATTATTTGTTGAAAAATCTTTATTTGATGCAAGTGTAAATCCCCAGTCACCAAAGGAGGGAACATTAAGATGATATCCACTTGTAAAAAAGCCTTCAGACTCAACGGTTTTTCTGATACACCAATAGGCCTCATTAGCATAATAGGGACTAGTGGATTGAATAGCCACAAAGCCTCCAGCATTTAGGTGCTGGTATACTAACCTATAAAATAGATTTGTATATAGTTTATTTAAAGCTTCGTTATTGGGATCTGGAAGATCAACAATTATAACATCAAATTTTTCATTAGTGTCCTCAAGGTATTTATAGGCGTCGGTATTGATAATTTTAACTTTCTTATTCTCAAGGGAACCATTATTTAGGTCCTTTACAAGAGGATTTGTGCTGCAAAAGGAATTAACTTCGGGGTCTAAATCTACAAGAACAACATTCTTTACATCATCACCATATTTAAGTATTTCCCTTGCAGCTAATCCATCCCCGCCACCCAATATTAATACATTCTCACGTTGATTAGAAAGAGTCATAGCAGGATGAACTAATGCTTCATGATACCTATATTCATCTAGTGAACTGAATTGAATATTTCCATTCAGAAACAATCGTAGATCGTCACGATGTTTTGTCACTACAATCTTCTGATATTTTGTCTGTTGACGGTAGATGATCTTGTCTCTATAAAAGCTATCTTCAATAAAATTAGCCGTATAATCTCCTGTAATAAACCCTATAGCTATCAACAGGGCAAATAAGAAAGCAAGGACCTTCATTAAATAAAGATTCTTTATGAACTGTTTATATTTAAAAATAATAAGTATTGCCACGGCAATATTTATAAAGCCTACTAAGAAAGCAGTTCTAATTTCCCCTAGATGAGGAAGTAAAATAAGGGGAAAGGCTAGTGAGCCCAATAAGGCACCAATATAGTCAAAGCTTAGTACATTGGCAATTGTTATACGGAGATTATTTTCATTTTCCTCAATAATTCTAGTAATGATTGGTATCTCTAAACCGACCATAATACCAATAATAATGATAGTAAGATACATTACAAGATAATATACATTTGTAAAACCATAGGCTGCAAAAAGAAAAATAGCAGACAAGCCTCCAAAAACTCCAATCAAAAGCTCGATGGTAACAAACACATCAAAAAGATTACGTCGAAAATGCTTTGTAGCATATGAGCCAACTCCCATGGCACTCATAAATAGACCGATGGTTATGGAATACTGCTTAACGCTATCACCCAGTAAATATGAACTAATAGCACCGATAATCAGCTCATAAATTATCCCGCATATAGCTATAATGAATACAGCGAAGAGTAATGGGGTGGCATTTATACTCTGAGAACCTAAATTTTCTTTGAGATTATTTTTGTCGTTATTATCCTTTGTCATAAAAACCTCCAAAAGTAAAAATCTCGCCACTCTTTAAGAAGTATATTATTAGAAAAGAGGCGAGAAAAGTATTCAACTAAAATCTTTGAAAACTAGATAATTGCGGCACTAACTACGATAGCTACACCAACAAATATACCAGCAACTGCTAATCCAGCTGCAACATTATGGTCATCAATTTCTTTATCTAAATCAAAGGGTGTAATAACATCAAATAACTTATAGCCTATAGCACAAAAAATCATACCTATAGCAAAATAGATTATGCTTGAAATAATAGGATTCATAATATATTTAACCTCCTATACAAAATTTTATTCTTAGTATATTGATTTACTACGAAATAGCTGCTTTTATTATAATAGCAGTAGCGATAAAGATCCCAGCGATAACTGCTCCAATAGCTGGATTCTTTTCTTTGATTTCTTCGGCAAAATTATAAGGTGTTATTAGATCGAAGAATTTGTAACCTATGAACATTAATATTAAAGATAAAGCCGCATAAACTATCGTTGATACGAACTCATTTGCAAATAGATTCATAAGATAAACTCCTTTCTATATATAATACGATAAATCACAATTTATATTTATCAATTTAGTGTGTGGGCTACTTTCCAAAACTTGTGCCTCCACCAAAGCTTGTTCTTGTACCACTACTTCCATTACGGATTGATTTTGTACCAAATATTGACTTTTTAGTAGTAGAAGGACTACTGTTTGTCTTTATCTTACTGGATGAATTGCTGTCGGTCTTAATTTTTGATGAAGAATTTTTATCGGTTTGAATTTTATTACTGTCTTTTGAAGTAGTCGATTGAGGAGCAGAAGTATTACTTGAATATCCACCACCATATCGCTTGCTATCCTTCCTATAATAGCCTCCTGATCTATAGGATCTATCATAAAAAACTATGATATTTCTTCGATAAGGTCTATACAATCTTGAGTAGCCATTACGATGAATAAATTTTCTAGAAGAAATCTGTACATAAGTAATTGATCCTTCACCTTTATAGATTAAAACTTGATAGTCATCATATGCAAGCTGTATACTCTCCTCATTATTTAAATCCGTATAGGATTCTGGACGATTCTTGGAAATTATATATCTAGCTGTATCAGGAACACTCATATCAGTTGTATAGACATTTGCTCTATCTGTGGAATTATAGTTTCCTGTTATACTAGTTGAGTATTGAAATACATTGTCGCTTTCGATATTTTTAGCTACTGAAGGCTTAGGTAAAAGCACGAATATAACCAATAGGACTAGGAAAACAAGAAAAACAGTTGTTACTATCTTCTTATTCATTGGCTTTACCTCCTTTCTAGATTACAGGTATAGTTTAAGCTCTTTATCTGCCAGGATATATCTCTATGTTGTAATCTTCAATCCATCTACCTACACTCATTTCTACCTCTCCATCCCATATTTCAATGGATAGAAGATGTTCATCGTCTTCATCGGTGTACTCATAATAATCTACTTGTTCTCCCTTTACAACACTGACATTACCGCTAAAATCCTCTACGATAGCGTCGCTGCCTTCTTGCATATAATATTTAATACCTTTATATTCATATACTTTAGTTGGCTCGGTAGTGATAGCAACAACTTCTTGATATAGACTTATCTCAATATCATCATCTTGCTCTACACTTAACCAGTAAGTTTTTCTGCTGTCCTTTAACTTGTATTCAGTCCATCTCCAGCCGTGATCATTAAACTTCAAAACGGCCTGAACCTCATAGTCAACATCTTCAATACTTACAATGTCGCCAACAAGCATATTCAATAAGTTTTTTTCTTCCTTAGGTTCTGTATTAGCATTCTGGTTTGCTTTGATAAGGTTTTTTATTCTGTCGAAAATACCCATGTAAGTCACCTCCTTAAAATTTGAACTATCCAGTCTTTTACATTTTACCATATAGGTAATTTACGTGAAATAGATTTAAGGGTTTTTTAAGATTTCGTTTTATCTATATGAAAAAAATATCCATTTCTATTGATTTGGGAACAAATGTTCGATAAAATTAAAGTATGTCTAATTGATAGAAGGAGGATATTTTATTATGAAGAAAGAACTGGGAATTATTAAGCCACAACATTTGACTGAGGATTGGCCAGGAAAATATAAATTTTTTTCTTGGTTAGAGTATGTTGTAACCATACCAAATCCAATTTTTCTGATTACCACACTTAAAGAGAATGGTAAATCTAATGCTTGTTTACACTCGTGGGGAATGTTAGTAGGTGAAGATAACAAATTTATGTCCTTATTAGCAGTAATGAAACATGGTCATACATATAAGAACATCAAGAGAGAAAAAGAATGGTGTATCAATTATCCTAATCAAAAAGACTATCCACAAAGCTTTGATACCATAGAGCATAATGGGTTGGATAATGATGAGATTACAGATGCGGGCTTTCATATAGAGCAATCTCAAGTAATAAAAACTCCTCGTATACAAGAAAGTAATATCAATCTTGAGTGTAAATTCAGTTGGGAAAAAGATTTATTCCCTAATAGTAACTGGTCAATTCTATGTGGCGAAGTAGTGAATGTTGCAATGATAGAGGAAGCAATGGTTTCAGTACCAGAAGAACGAATAAAGAGGCTAGGGCTTATGTACAACGTAAGAAGTACAATAAATCCTCAAGATGGATCTCAATATGGACCTAACACACTAGGCATGATAAATGAGGTTATAAGAATAACGTCAGATGATGGGTTTACTAAGCTTTGGAAAGAATAATCTCGTAGAATAGAGGAATGACTATATATTAAAAGAACATAAATAATTGTTTCGGGAGAACTGTATGAATTATGTTGACGTTATACTTAAAGCAATTAATTATATTGAAGATCATATCTTTGAAGAAGATTTATATGAGAAAGTCTTCAGACAGGTTAATATTTCTAAGTATCATTTCCATAGGATTTTTTTAGCAGGAACCCATGAAACCATAGGAAATTATATAAAAAAACGAAGGTTTACTATAATCGCTGAACGATTACGTCAAACAGATGATAAGATAATTGAAGTGGCATATGACTGTCAGTACGAGAGTCACGAAGCATTTACAAGAGCTTTTAAAAAATATTTTTCTATATCACCAAGCCGGTATCGTGCGAGTAGCAAAGAGAATCCTCTTTTAAAAATAGATAGAATTGATAGAGGGTTTTTAGAATTTGCGCAGAGTGGATTGAAGCTTACGCCAACTATCAAAATATGCGAAGAATTATCACTAATGGGGAAAAGAGCTACTACAAGCCTAAAAAATATACAGCTGGATAAGATTTGGAAAGAATTTTTAATTGACTGTACAGCAAATGATATACGAGTGAGTGGAGAATATGCATATACAATCTGGTTAGAGACGGATCAAGATACTAAAACACTTGAGGATCAACATAGCTATAATCTATTTATAGGATTTCCGAAAGAGTGTATGAACATAAGAAAGAATAATCTTGAAGTTCTAGAGATTAATAAAGGCTTATATGCAATTTTTAGCTTGAAAAATGATTTTAGCTATATCTATAAAACATATAACTACATATACTTTGTATGGCTAAAAGAATCAGGGTATAAGCTTGGTAATGGTTATGTGATTGAGATATATAGTAAAGATTTTTCTATCATGGATAACACAGGTGAGATGTCTATATTGATACCCATTCAAAAAGAGCAATGATTATCAAGAAATTAATAGGTAGGAGTGCTAATATTGACTTATAAACCTATTAAGGAGCTGATAATATGTATAAACCAAGATTTAAGGGATCGCATTATGATATGGGATTTCATTATGGTTACATGCTAAAAAAGAATGGTGTTGATCTATCACCTCTACTAAAATTTGATAAAAAGAAATTAGATTTAGGACAAGAATGCTTAAAGATATGTAAAGAGATTTATCCAGAGATTATTGACGAGATCAAAGGTATGGCCGATGGGCTTGAACTGCAATTCTTAGCATTTGGAACATTTTTGATAACGGCAGGTGCATTCTCATTTGATGTGGGTTGCTCCACATTTTGTTATAAAGAGAATGGTTCAATCTACTTCGTAAGAAACCATGATATGTTCATACAATTGAAAAAAACTACTGAGAGCGCCGTATATAGACCTGAAAAAGGATATTACTTCTTAGGTCAAGGGGATAGCTTAATTGGTAAAGAAGATGGAATAAATGAACATGGGCTTGCTGTAGGGATGACCTTTGTCGCTCCCAAGACAATTAAACCGGGTTTAAACTTTTTGATGATTGTGCGTATGATTCTTGAGAAATGTAAGGATGTCCAAGAAGCAATAGCTCTACTCAACAAGATTCCCACGATTACTAGCCAGTGTATCGTTCTAGCTGACCCATCTGGTGAGCTGGCTGTAGTAGAGATGTGTTCAGAGAAAATGATTATAAGAAGACCTGTCGAGGGTCAAAATTTTATCGTTGCAACAAATCATTTTAATGATCATAAGATGATAAACTATGATAATAGACCTGAAGAAAATTGGTATAGAACAAAAGACCGTTATGAGACCGTGGTAAAGAGTCTTAGTGAGGCAGAACATTTTGATCGTACATTGGGCATAGAGATTGCTTCAGGCAAGAAGGGATTCCTCTGTCAGTATGATAAAAAAATGAGTTTTGATACACTTTGGTCTGTATCCTATGAATTAGAAAGCCTAGATATATACCGAGCAGAAGGCAATCCAAGAAGAGCAAGGTTTAAAAAGGATACAAGGCTTGCATGGGCATTAAGTAAAAAAAATTAAACAATGAAATAGGAGAAAATAGAGCTACAAAAGTAGTTCTATTTTTTTATCATATCATTATATGTTTTCATAAACTCCAACACCTCAAAATAATATATATCTAATATTTCATATAAACAAATAGTTGTAAAGATGTTTGTAAATAAATTGCTCGTTTGACAGAATTATAAAAGTACATATATTATAGTAATTGTGGAAACAAATGGTTAATTATGAGCCATGAAAGAATAGATCATTTAAGGAGTAGGCTATGAATAAAGATATTAATCTAAGTATAGATAAGAAATATGAGAAGATATTAGAAATTGTTAAGCAAGAACTATCATGTTCAGCCCATGACATTGACCATATTTTTAGGGTTTGTAATCTAGGAATGTCAATTGCTAAGAGTGAGAAACAAGTAGATATGGATGTATTGGTACCAGCTATATTACTCCATGATATAGCAAGAGTGAAGGAAGACAGAGATGCTACCGGTAGTACAAATCATGCAGTATTAGGGAGTGAGATGGCAGGTTCCATACTTAGAGGATTAGGATATGAAGAAAGTACTATTAAAGAAATAAAACATTGCATTATATCCCATAGGTACAGAAGTAATAGTAAACCAAAGACAATAGAGGCTAAAATACTGTTTGATGCAGATAAGGTAGATGGTATGGGCGCCATAGGAATTGCGAGAACTTTTATGATGTCGGCTCAGTATGGGAGCAAATTATATGATGATATGTCTCAATATAAAGGAATGGAGAGTAATTTAGCAGAATCAAATGAACCTAAAAATAGATTAAAACATCCACCTAATATAGAATTTGAAATAAAATTCAAGAAAATCCCAGAGAGTTTGTACACCAAAAAAGCTAAAGAGATTGCAGAAGAAAGAAGAAAATATATGGAAAGTTTTTTTGAGAGATTAGGGGAAGAAGTAAAAGGATTAAGATAATCAGGGAAGAGATAGAGGGGGATGAGAGTTTTGTCAGATGACTTTAATAAAGAATTTAAAAATCACCAAGAAATTTTAGATGAAGAATTGAATATAGATAAGGATAAAAAAACTAAAGAACCACTTCCAAATAACAAAAAAGACAAAAGGAAGCAAAAGGTTAGTAAATGGAAAACTAGATTTAATGGTGTATTAACAGCTATAATAATAATGATTTTGCTTAATCTGATTACTACTATTTTAAGCAATGCCTTCTATACCCAAGGTGAGCCACATAGGATGGAAATATACGAAGACGTTGTAGAATCAACTCTTTACATTACTGAACCGAATTTAAAATTCAGATCAAGAGGTACTAAAATAGGACAATTTTTTACTATGAAAATGAAGGCAAAATTGATAAAGCAAGTTGGGAAAGATGAAGTGAGAGCAGGTGATGTAGATGTTAAGTTTCTTTTTGGACTCCCAAGCGACAATGGTATAGAACTATTCGAAGATAATTGGGATAGGTTTTGCCATCCTAAAGAACAATATTTATCTGATGAATTTACCAATTGGGAGAGACTCGAAAAGCTTCCTGAGGGTACTGTAGCAGAAGCATATATATCCTTTGATAAACTTTACGAAACGGACGAAGTTCTTAAAAAATTTGTTGATAGAGATTTAGACCTATTATGGTTTGCTGTTGATACAGGAATGTATAAAAGACATATACATAATACAATAGGATTTCCCTACTCCCCTATATGGCATCATGATGATATGATATTAGGAGAAAGAACTGTAGAGAAAGGTAAGTTTTTTACTAGCATTATAAGTGAAAGTAGGCATTCACCAGTATTAGAGGCATATGGAAGTGCTGATTTACGAAATGAGAACTTTATAAAGACGCTAAAATTAGTTAATGAGCATGAATTAATAGCTAAGAAGATGACCTTCAAAGTACGAAATCTGCAAGAAAAAATAGATTACATTGATGAAAATGGTGTAAAGCTATACGGTATAGTAATTACAGGACCATCAAAGAAAATACTAAAATTGAAAAATGAAGAATGGGTTAGAGGAATAAGTATTGGAGAAGTTAGATTGTGGAATTGGGAATAATTGAAGTTATTTATGGCTTATGAATACCTAGTACGATACTAAAATAAGGTACTACCTCAAACTTGGTAGTACCTTGAAATATATCTATGTCCAAATCATTTGCTAAATATCTAATACTTTCTTTTTGCGAAGATATTCCTCTTCATCAATCTCTCCATTAATGTATCTCTCATGTAAAATATTCAATGCATTATTTGAAAAATTACTATGTCTTCTGTTGTTTTTTACAACAAATTTAGTGATCCAAAGGATAACTGCAGCTATGATTAGTAATCTGACCAGACCAAATCCAACCATCCACATCCAACTGCTTCCGCCTACGCCATAACCCCAAAATCCACACATAATGCATACCTCCTATCTATAAAGTTATGTTAATAGTTTTATAACAACTATGTATATAGAGTTCTAAGCTTTGATTGGAATCTCTATAGTTGATATGTATATTATAAAATAAGCTTATGAAGGAAATATGAAGAAGCGATAAAAGATATAGATGAATTATTATACGTTTATTTGACATAATTATCGGAATACATATATTATAGTAATTGTGGAAACAAGTAGTTATAAAATTTAAGAAATGATATAAACTTAATGTCAGTAAGGGTGAAGAAAATGATATCTCTATTTTCAGCAATTTTTTGTAGCAGTATGATAGCAGTTATATTTAAGTTTTCAGAGAAGAAGCAATCTAATAGAGTGGCAATTACAACATTTAACTATATTATTGCCTGTATGATAAGCTATTTACTGCTGCCCCAGAAGAAGATTTTCAGCACAATGCTATTTTATTCTTTTGGAAGTGAGGCCAAGGAAGTATTTGCAAATGGTAGTATGTTTTCAAATGAAGCCTCAGCAGCTTGGGCCATTATAATAGGAAGTATTACAGGCTGCATATATTTTTCGAGTTTTTGGTTATACCAATATAGCGTAAATAAGAATGGTGCTGCGCTTTCTGCTACATTCATGAAACTAGGAGTTCTAGTCCCAACAATTCTCTCCATCTTTTTCTTTAAAGAAATACCGACGGCGCTTCAATTACTTGGGATATTGATGGCAGTGGCTGGAATATTAATTATAAATTTGTCTGTAGAAAAGAATATTGTACAAAATCTGAAGATAGACTTGCTATTCTTGTTTATTTTAGGAGGTTTGGGAGATTTTAACTCTAAAATGTACCAAAGTTTTGGTCAGGTTGAATATAAAGAACTTTATATATTCTCTCTATTTATTACTGCACTGATTATAAGTACAATTATCCTATTCATAAAAAATAAGAAAATTACAAGGAATGATATTATTATAGGTCTCCTAGTAGGTATACCTAATCAGTTGACGGCTTACTTTCTAGTAAGATCATTAAATTCACTAAAAGCATCTATTGCATTTCCTATTTTTAGTACGGGAACTATATTACTTGTAAACATTATCAATATTACATTATTTAAAGAGAAACTGAGTAAGAGTCAGAACGTAGCCATAGGAGTCATTATGCTCTCGTTGATATTTTTAAATATTTGATTTAAACCCAAACTATATTATCCCACTATCATACATTTTCAAGTTGATAGTGGGATTTACAATTCCATAATCTTTAATCATGATATAATAATAATTAATAAAATTACAGGAACTAAAGGAATCGGCATGGGGAGTAAAAAACTGTAATACAAAAAAATAGGCTAAGGGGGAGCGCCTAATGTGTAAAGTGCTGTTGGTTGATGATGAACATTTGGAAAGACATGCACTAAAAATTATCATAAACGAAGGAATTGAAGGCGCAAGGGTTGTAGGAGAAGCGGGCTCCGGGAGAAAAGCAGTAGAATTATGCGAAGAAACTGATCCCGATATTATATTTATGGATATAAAAATGCCCGGAATGAATGGGATAGAAGCCACGGAGATAATCAAGGGTAGGGACGAGGATAAAATAGTGATAATACTGACGGCCTATGATGAATTTATCCTTGCACAAAGAGCCATAAAAGCCAAAGCAGATGATTACATACTAAAGCCAGCTAGACCAGAAGTAATAGTAGAAACAATGAAGAGACACATAAAGAGCATCAAAAGAAGAGAAAGTCTCTCAGCCCAGGAAATTCAAAACTTTACAAACAAGATAAGATGCGGAGATTTCAAAGGAGCCAAGGAAAAATTAAAGGAATTGCTCTATAGTTTAGGTGGAAATAATTCTATTGATAATGTAGGATTGAGATCAAGTATAAGAAAGATAATTGACAACATGTTAGATGTGTCGAATAGGATGGGTCTAAAAAAGAGATCGATTTCCGATAATGAATTGGATTCTAATGTTTCTTCTATGACCGATATTTATGATATTAAAAAATGGTTATTTAAAATACTCGATGAAATATTTGAAGAGATAATGGAGAAGAAGATATGTTATTCCGATAACTATTTATTCCTTGCGTTAAACTACATAGAGAAAAATTATCATAAGGGCATTACTCTGGAGGAGGTAGCTGACTATGTTAATCTAAGTACAAGTTATCTAAGTAAGCTATTCAAAAAGGAGCTAAATATTAACATCAGTAAATATATTACGGGTAGAAGGATTGAAAGAGCAAAGGAACTATTGGAAAATACAGATATGCCGGTGCTAAATATAGCCGTAGATTTATCCTACAATGAGTCCAATTATTTTAGCAAGGTTTTTAAGAGGGTAGTGGGGATGACTCCTTCTGATTATAGAAATAGAAAAAGAATAGAAAAGCAAAAGGAATTAAAAAGCAATTTAATGACTAAGCATGTACCCATGAGCAATGGAAAGTGGCAAATTTAAAAAATAAAAATTGAACAAAAAAGTACACTAAGATCAAATTCTTAGTGTACTTTTTTTATTTTGTAAACAGTCAGAACAAAAAATTACACATCAAGAACAAAAAAATATCTCTAACTAAAAAAAGTAGATAAAAAAGTGACATAAAGTGCTTTTTCTATTGTCGGATTTTTACGGTATGAGGTCAAATTAGTATCGAGGTTTTTCGACATGATAAAAGAATTAATTGAATAGGAATTAACAAAAGAGAATCACAGGAAAAGGTTTCTATGTATAGTCAATTTTATTTAAGCATTCATTTATCAAATTAAAACAATTAGAAAAAGGAGGGCTTTAGTATGGGTAATGAAGCATTAGGTATGGTGGAAACGAAAGGATTGGTAGGTTCAATTGAGGCAGCTGACGCAATGGTTAAGGCAGCGAATGTACAGTTGATTGGTTACGAGAAAATCGGATCAGGACTTGTAACTGTAATGGTAAGAGGCGATGTTGGAGCAGTAAAGGCCGCTACCGATGCAGGTGCTGCTGCGGCACAAAAAGTTGGTGAAGTTGTATCTGTACATGTAATTCCTAGACCACATACGGATGTAGAGAAAATATTACCGAGTAAGTAGGAAGAATACGGCTTAAGAATTTAAATATTTATGGAGGTGTAAATAAATGCAAGAAAATTTAATGGAAAAAATTATGGAAGAGGTAATGAAGAAGGTTGGAGAGTCAAAGGTTGAAGAAAACAAATGTGATCCTGTAGAAGAGAATAATGAACCAAAAGCTTGCGGACTTACAGAATTTGTAGGAACTGCAATCGGAGATAGTATAGGGATGGTTATAGCAAATGTAGACTACAACCTACATGATGCTATGGGTTTAGATAAAAAATATCGTTCAGTAGGTATAGTTGGAGCTCGTACAGGTGCAGGTCCTCATATCATGGCTGCCGATGAAGCCGTAAAGGCAACTAATACTGAAATCATAGGTATTGAGTTGGCTAGGGATACAAAGGGAGGAGCTGGACATGGATGTCTAATCCTGTTTGGAGCTGAAGATGTATCCGATGCTAGAAGAGCTGTGGAAGTTACATTAAAAGAATTAGATAGAACCTTTGGCGATGTATATGCCAACGATGCAGGACATTTAGAGTTCCAATACACAGCTAGGGCAAGCTATGCATGTAATCAAGCATTTAACACTCCCCTTGGAAAGTCCTTTGGACTGATAGTTGGAGCTCCAGCGGCAATAGGTGTTCTTATGGCTGATACAGCAGTAAAGGCAGCAAATGTAGATGTTGTAGGATATTCATCTCCTGCCAAAGGAACTAGTTTTTCAAATGAAGCAATCTTAACAATCAGTGGAGACTCAGGTGCTGTTAGACAGTCCCTTATAGCTGCAAAAGAAGTTGGACTACAACTATTAGAAGCTATGGCTGGAGAAGCACCTTCAGTAACTACTCCATACATATAGGAAATAAATAGACAAAGGGAGGGAATTTTAATGAAATCTAAACGTTTCCAGGTTTTAGCTGAGCGTCCGGTAAATCAAGATGGTTTTGTAGAAGAATGGTCAGAAGTTGGTTTGATTGCAATGAACAGTCCTAATGACCCAAAACCTAGTATAAAAATTGAAAATGGAAAAGTTGTCGAATTAGATGGTAAGAAACGACAAGATTTTGATATGATAGATAGATTTGTTGCAGATTATGCAATCAATTTAGAAAATGCTGAGAAGGTTATGAAGATGAACTCACAGGAGCTTGCAAAGATGCTTTGCGATGTAAACGTTCCTAGAGTAGATATCGTTAAACTTAGTACTGCTATGACCCCAGCCAAGATAGTTGAGGTTGTAGGATATATGAACGTTGTAGAAATGATGATGGCCCTTCAAAAAATGAGGGCTAGAAAGATACCTTCAAATCAGTGTCACGTAACTAACCTAAAAGATCACCCCGTTCAAATAGCTGCCGATGCTGCTGAAGCATCTATCAGAGGATTTGATGAGCAAGAAACTACAGTTGGTATCGTACGTTATGCACCATTTAATGCTCTATCTTTAATGGTAGGATCACAGGTTGGTAGACCAGGAATCCTGACTCAATGTGCTGTTGAGGAGGCTACTGAGTTGATTCTTGGAATGAGAGGACTTACTGCATATGCGGAAACAGTTTCCGTATATGGAACTGAATCGGTATTTGTAGATGGTGATGACACACCTTGGTCTAAATCATTCCTAGCTTCTGCCTATGCATCAAGAGGATTAAAAATGAGATTCACTTCTGGAACTGGCTCGGAGGTTCAAATGGGTTATGCAGAAGGTAAATCTATGCTCTATCTAGAGGCAAGATGTTTATACGTAACTAGAGGTGCCGGTGTTCAAGGAACTCAAAATGGATCAGTAAGCTGTATTGGGGTACCAGCAGGGGTTCCTGGCGGTATAAGAGCCGTTTTAGCTGAGAATCTAATTGGTATGATGCTTGACTTAGAGTGTGCATCAAGTAATGACCAGACCTTTACTCACTCTGATTTAAGAAGAGTAGCTAGATCCCTAATGCAGATGGCTCCTGGAACTGACTTTATTTGCTCCGGTTACAGCTCAGTTCCAAACTACGACAACATGTTTGCAGGCTCTAACTGGGATGCTGAAGATTATGATGATTGGAATATAATTCAAAGGGATTTAAAGATAGATGGTGGACTTAGACCTGTTACAGAGGATGAGGTTATTAAGGTAAGAAATAAGGCGGCAAGAGTTATTCAAGCCTTATTTGATGAGCTAGGACTTCCACAGGTTACAGATGAAGAAGTAGAGGCAGCAACCTACGCCCATGGAAGTAAGGATATGCCAGATAGAAATGTAGTTGAAGATCTTAAGGCGGCAGAGGATATGATGGCAAGGGGAGTAACTGGAATCGATGTAGTTAAAGCACTTTACAAGAAGGGCTTTGAAGACGTTGCCGATAGTGTACTTTCATTATTAAAGCAGAGGGTTGCAGGGGATTACCTTCACACTTCAGCAATCCTAGATAAGGACTTTAATGTAATAAGTGCAGTAAACTATCCTAATGACTATGCAGGACCAGGTACTGGATACGTTATGAGTGACGAGAGATGGGAAGAAATAAAGAATATTCCAAACGCTAGAAAAGTTTCTGATTTTGAATAAAAGGTGATGTAGAGAGGAGGCTAGCTAAATGAATTTTGATGAAAAAATGTTACGTGGAATTATTGAAGAAGTCCTTAAGGGTTTTGATTTAGAAGAAAATGAAATGAAGTTCGAAAACAATTCATTTGAAAAAAAGGTAAACACCCAATGTGAGGGTCTAGATATAAAGGAACAAGGAAATGCAAATGTAGGAACTAAATCGAATGAAGTTGTTATAGGAGTTGCCCCAGCCTTTGGTAAATATCAAACGAAAACTATTACTGATATAGATCATTCAAAGGTACTAAGAGAGCTTATTGCTGGTATTGAAGAAGAAGGTGTAGAGGCTAGAATTGTAAAGGTATACAGAACATCGGATGTTTCCTTTATCGCCCATGATGCAGCAAAAATAAGTGGTTCTGGCATCGGTATAGGTATTCAATCTAAGGGTACAACAGTAATTCATCAGAAAGACCTATTCCCGTTAAGTAATTTAGAGCTTTTCCCACAGGCACCGGTAATAACCTTGGAAGATTACAGAGCAATCGGTAAAAATGCTGCTAAATATGCTAAGGGGCAATCACCAAATCCAGTTCCAACAAAAAATGATCAGATGGCTAGGCCAAAGTATCAGGCATTAGCTGCACTTTTACACATAAAGGAAACTGAGCATGTGGTTCAAGATAAGAAACCTGTAACCTTAGAGGTAAGCTTTTATTAATCGGAGGTGAAAAGTATGAATCAAAATGAAATGATAGAAAAAATAATAAGAGAAGTTATGATATCAATGGGAAACAGCGAGGTTAAAAGTGAGAAGTTAGTACAATGTAACTCCACGATGGATGCAAAGAAGGATTATCCATTAGCTGAAAAAAGACCGGAGCTAGTTAAGACTCCGACAAACAGAAAGTTAGAGGATATAACCCTTGAGGCAGTTCTTAGTGGAAGCATAACGGCTAATGATGTGAGAATAGCACCTGAAACCCTAGAACTTCAGGCACAAATATCTGAATCAGTTGGAAAGGACGCCTTTGCAAGAAATCTAAGAAGGGCAGCTGAGCTTATAGCAGTGCCCGATGATAGGATTCTTGAAATATACAATGCCTTAAGACCATATCGTTCTACTAAGCAAGAACTTTTAGATATAGCTGAGGAACTTGAAAGCAAATATGATGCAAGAATAAACGGTGCATTTGTTAGAGAAGCTGCTCAGGTTTATGATGAAAGAAATAGGTTGAAAAGAGATTAATCCACACCCCTGGCAAATTTCAATATTATGTCGTTTGTCAGGGGGCACATGTAATTTAGACTGGAACATAAGGCTAGCCAGGAGGTAAAGCTATGAGATTAATTGCTGGAATAGATATAGGTAATGCCACTACAGAAACAGCATTGGCTAGACTGAACGAAAAGAATGAAATTGAATTCCTATCCAGTGGCATAGTTAAAACATCAGGTATAAAGGGAACAAGGGAAAATATTCATGGAGTGTTTTCATCGTTGAAGAGGGCCTTAGATAAAGCAGGTTATCAGACAAAGGATCTGGACCTGATAAGAATAAATGAGGCGGCTCCAGTTATTGGAGATGTAGCCATGGAAACAATTACAGAAACCATCATTACAGAATCCACTATGATCGGCCATAATCCTTCGACTCCTGGTGGGATTGGCCTTGGTGTGGGATACACAACTTCAATAAATCATCTTGGCAATGTGCCGAAAGATAAGCCGATAATTGTTCTGATATCAAAGGAAATAGACTTTAGTGATGCTGCATCAATAATAAATAAAGCTGTAGAAAGTGGAGTAAATATTCAGGGGGCAATAGTCCAAAAGGATGACGGAGTGTTAATAAACAACAGGCTGGATAAGCCAATACCAATTGTCGATGAAGTAACCTTACTAGACAAAGTGCCCTTGGGTATGAGAGCTGCCATAGAGGTAGCTCACGTTGGTGGAGTTGTAGAAATACTATCGAACCCATATGGTATAGCGACAGTATTTGAACTAAGTCCAGAGGAGACAAAGATGATAGTTCCCATTGCCAGGGCCTTGATCGGAAACAGATCGGCGGTTGTTATAAAGACACCAAAGGGTGATGTTAAGGAGAGAAGGATACCGGCTGGAAAGATTCATATTATGGGAGAAAAAAGAAAAAAAGTTGTAGATATAGACGATGGCTCACAGACCATAATGAAGGTATTAAGCACCTGCGCACCCATAGCGGATATAAAGGGTGAAGCAGGAACCAATGCAGGCGGGATGCTTGAAAGAGTTAGACAGGTCATGTCGGACCTGACAAAGCAGAATCCTTCATCTATAAAAATACAGGACCTTCTTGCTGTAGACACATTTGTACCTCAGGTAGTAAAGGGAGGTCTTGCTGGAGAGTTTTCTATGGAAAACGCAGTAGGTATTGCAGCTATGGTTAAGGCAGATAAGCTGCAAATGCAGATGATAGCCGATGAGCTGAAAAAAGAGATGGAAGTAGCAGTAGAGGTAGGGGGAGTGGAGGCAGATATGGCCATAAGGGGTGCCCTTACAACTCCTGGTAGTAATACACCTCTTGCAATAATTGATATGGGTGCTGGATCTACAGATGCGTCCTTTATAAGCAGAGATAGAAAAATAAGCTCCATACATTTAGCAGGAGCTGGAAATATGGTTACTATGCTTATCAATTCGGAGCTAGGACTTGAAGACTTTGATCTAGCTGAAGATATAAAGAAGTATCCACTTGCAAAGGTTGAGAGTCTTTTCCACATAAGGCATGAAGATGGCTCAGTGCAGTTCTTTGAAAGTCCCCTTGATCCAAAGGTATTTGCAAGGGTGATCATATTAAAGGAAGAAACTATGGTTCCTATCCCAGGGCAAAATTCCCTTGAGAAAATTAAGTTTATTAGAAGAACTGCTAAGGAAAAGGTATTTGTAACTAATGCCATCAGAGCATTAACTATGGTGTGTCCTACTGGAAACATAAGGGATATAGAATATGTCGTGTTAGTAGGAGGTTCAGCCTTAGATTTTGAGATTCCACAACTAGTTACAGATTCACTATCGCAATATGGTGTTGTGGCAGGTAGAGCTAATATCAGAGGTAGTGAAGGTCCTAGAAATGCTGTGGCAACGGGATTAGTATTGGGATATAAAGAAGAGGTAGATAAGATATGAAGGAAAATAAGCCTACAATAAAAATTTATTACTCTTCAAATATCAAGGATATTAGATATTTTTCTAATTTATTATGGGGAATCGAAGAAGAAGGAATTCCCTATGAGTTAGAGATGATGGATGGGGATTCGGATATAGATTTAAGTTATAAAGCTGCCCAGGATTCAAGATTAGATGTAGGACTTGGAATTAGCTACGAAGGTTTTGTCTCATTACACTATGTAAAGCTTAATAAAGACAGACCCTTATTTAAAATAAATACAAAGCTTGAAGGAACTAAGCTGAGGGCATTGGGTTCAAATACTGCTAGGCTTGTAAAGGGAATGCCCCTTAAAAATCTGGAGGATAATGTCCATGACATTAGCAATGGAGAAATAACAAGAAGGGAAGAAAATTTAGAAATCAAAACTATTATAGAAGAGATCATTAGAAAGATGGGAATCAGATAAAACCCATGAAGGGAGGTGCTCTCCTTGTCAAAACTTGCTCTAGGAATTATCGAGACCATAGGTCTTGCCGCTGCCGTAGAAGCTGGAGATACAGCAGTAAAATCCGCCAATGTTAATCTCATTGGATATGAATTAAGTAAGGGTGGAGGTATGGTAACGGTTAAGATTGAGGGATATGTAGGTGCTGTTAAAGCCGCTGTTGAAGCAGGGGTAATGGCAGCTGAGAAGGTTAGTAAGGTATGGAGTAAACAGGTTATACCAAGACCACATAGTGATTTAGAGAAGATGATAATAACTGAGGAAACCGTTGGGTTATTAAAAGAAAAGGAAGAAGAATCTAAAGAGGCTAATTCAATAGAAAAGCAGCAGGAAGCAGAGAAAGCTGAAAATATAGAAGAGACTCAGATACAAGAAGAATCGGAGTCTAAGGAAATAGTAAAAGATGAAGCTATAGAAGCCACAGATGATTCTGAAGCTATAAAGAAGCCTATTCTAGAAGAACAAAGTAAAGAGAAGGCAGTTTCTGAAGCCGTTGTTATAAAGCTGGAAAACGAGAGTATAGAGAAAGAACATAAAAAGCCTACAGAGATATGCAATTTATGTGGAGATCCAAAATGCCCTAGAAAGAAGGGTGAACCTAGAAAGCTGTGTATTAATTATGAACAAGAAAAAAGGAGGACTAGTCAATGAGTGATGCATTAGGAATGATAGAAACTAAAGGGTTAGTAGGTGCAATCGAAGCGGCCGATGCTATGGTTAAGTCAGCTAACGTAACACTATTGGGATATGAGAAGATAGGTTCTGGTTTAGTGACTGTAATGGTAAGAGGAGATGTTGGAGCCGTTAAAGCAGCAACCGATGCAGGAGCTACAGCCGCTGATAAGGTTGGAGAATTAGTTTCTGTTCACGTTATAGCTAGACCACATATGGATACAGAGAAAATATTACCAAAGGTAGATGCTGAGTAGTATCTATAAAAAGGAGATATTCCTATGGGTGAAATTAATCAAGAAATAATAAGGAAAATAACGATTGAGGTTTTAAAGAGATTAGCTGAGGGAAATGATGAAGAATCTATACCCATTGGGGTTTCAAATAGACATATACATCTCAGCCAAGAGGATCTTGAAATACTATTTGGTCAAGGTTATAAGCTTACAAAGTTAAAGGATTTAAAGCAGCCAGGACAATTTGCTGCTGAGGAAAAGGTAACAGTAATTGGGCCAAAAGGTAAGTTTGAAAATGTAAGGATTCTTGGCCCTACTAGAGCTAAGACACAAATAGAAATATCTTTAACTGATGGCTTTAAGCTAGGAATAAAGCCGCCGGTGAGAGAGTCGGGGAAGATAGAAGATACTCCTGGTATAACAATAAAAGGACCTAAAGGATCAATACAAAAATATAGAGGCGTGATTGCAGCTCTAAGACATATACATATGCCTAAGGAATACGCAGAAAAATATGGGCTTGAAGATAATTCTATGGTTAATGTTGTGGCTGATGGAGTTAGAAAAGTAGCTTTCTATAATGTCCTTATAAGGATATCGGAGAAGTATGCCTTAGAGATGCACATAGATACAGATGAGGCAAATGCAGCTGGACTATCAAACGGTGATAAAGTAAAAATAATCAGAGATTAAAGGGGAATCTCATATGAATCTTGGAAATGTAAATGAATATATCGAAAGCTTTAATAGGCTTATAGCAGAAAAGAAATCTAATAAATATGAAAATGATTTAAAGGTTGGAGTAGATCTGGGAACGGCTAATATTGTACTTTCAGTTGTAGATCAAAAAGGAAATCCTGTTGCTGGAGCATCATATCCGGCTTCCGTTGTTAAGGATGGGTTAGTTGTTGACTATGTAGGGGCTGTTCAGATTGTGAGAAACCTTAAAAAGCAGGTTGAAGATACATTAGATATTACCCTAAGATATGCAGCAACTGCAATCCCACCGGGGACAGTAGGCGGTAACGTAAAGGCAATAGCAAATGTCGTAGAATCAGCAGATATGGATGTTATAAAGGTTATAGATGAGCCAACAGCAGCGGCATCTGTATTAGGGATAACAGATGGTGCAGTGGTAGATGTTGGCGGTGGTACCACAGGAATAAGTATCTTAAAAGATGGAGAAGTAATATATACAGCGGATGAGCCAACGGGAGGAACCCATATGAGTTTGGTATTAGCCGGTAATTATAAGACCACCTTTGAAGAAGCAGAGAAAATAAAGAAAGATTCTAAGAGAGAAAGAGAGATATTCCCCATTGTTAGACCAGTTGTTGAAAAAATGGCATCTATCGTTAAAAGGCATGTAAGCGGATATGATGTAGAAAAGATATATGTTGTAGGGGGGGCTTGCAGCTTTTCAGAATTTGAGAAGGTATTTTATAAGGAGATTGGGATAGAAACCCTAAAGCCTGCAAGACCTCTTTTGGTTACGCCCTTAGGTATAGCACTGAACTGTACAAAGTGAGGTGGAAGAATTGAACTTTGATCAAATGATCAATCTGGTAGTAGAAGAAGTCCTTAAGAGGTTAAAAAGTCCATCAAAGAAGGCATTAGTAGTATTTACAGGGGAATCAATAGGATTTAATGAATCGATCCTACAGTTGAAGAGGCTACTTGATAATAATTGGAAGCTAACGGTGGTCTTATCAAGGAGTGCTGAGATAGTATTAACTCAGGGATTAATTAAGGATAGTTTAGGAATAGGCGAGGTTTATCTAGAAACTGAGGAAGGTGATATAAATAAGCTCTACAATGACGTAGATTTATTGATATTACCTACCTTGACCTTAAACTCTGCAGTTAAAATAGCACTTGGTATATCAGACACTCTAGCCACAAATATTGTATCAAGTGCAATAATGAAGGGAATCCGGATTGTTGCAGTCAAAGATGCCTGCGACTTGGAAAATCCCATAAGACTTAGTTTAGGCTATAACAGAGCACCTCTCCCATACATTGGCAGAATGAAGGATTATATAAAGATAATGAAAGAATATGGAATAGAAATAGTTAGATCCCAGGAGCTATTTGATTTCATAATGGGGAAGGAAAGCACTGCCAAGAAGGACTATGGAAGTCCTTCTACTAAGTCTCAGTTATCTTTAGATAAAAGGGTTATTACTAGAGAAGATGTAATCAATGCCAGTCAAAAGAATCGAAGTATTATTGTTGGGAAAAAAGCTGTTATTACTGCACTTGCCAATGAAGCGGCTGGGGAAACAGGAGTCAAGATAATAAGAAATCCGTAGAGGGTGATTTAGAGTATGTATATAGCAAAGATAGTAGGGATGGTTATTTCTACAAGTAAGGACGAAAATCTTGTAGGTAAAAAGATATTGATAGTTCAGCCTGTAAATACAAAGTATGAACCATCTGGGAACACAGAAGTAGCAGTTGATTGCGTTGGGGCAGGTGCTGGAGAATATGTACTTGTGACGACAGGTAGTTCTGCTAGAAATGTCTTTGAAAATTCAAAATCACCTATAGACAGAGCTATTGTTGCAATAATAGACAACATACAAGTAAGCCCTTAAAGGAAGTGAAGATATGGGTAAGGTTTATACTAAGACCGGAGATAAAGGAGAAACCGGCTTGTTTGGAGGAAGTAGAATTTCAAAGGATGATCTTAGAGTAGATTGCTATGGAACCGTCGATGAGGTGATATCGATCATTGGTGTTGCATATTCGATTATAGATAATATGGAAATCAAAGAGATATTAAGGTATATTCAAAAAAAGTTATTTTCTATAGGGGCAGAGCTAGCCAGCGATGAAAAGGGGTATGGGCTTTTAAAAGATAAAGTAGCCGAGGAAGACGTAACTTATCTAGAAAATTTAATTGATAAGTATTTAGAAAAAGTGGGACCTCAAAAAAGCTTTATTATTCCAGGTAAGACAACGACGTCGGCCACATTGCATGTTGCTAGGACTACAGTAAGAAGAGCCGAAAGAAAGATTACTAAATTAGCTAAGGAAGCTAGTATTAGTAATTCACTTATAAAGTATATCAATAGGTTGTCTGATGTTTTATTTATTCTTGCAAGGGTAGAAGAGGAAAAAACATTTATGGATGAGGTAAAGGGTAGAGTTATGGAGCGATTGAAAATGATTTCAAACAAGAATATATTAACACTTGGTCTTGCAAAAAAGATGGCGAGGGCAGCGGAAGAAAAGGCAAACTCTATTGGTGTTTCCATTGTATACTCTATTGCCGATTTAGGTGGTAATCTAATCCTTTTACATAAAATGGAGGATGCACTTTTGGCAAGTACAGATATATCAATAAATAAGGCATATACATCAGTAGCACTGAAAATGCCAACGGATAAGGTGGCTGACCTAGTGCAGCCAGGCTCAGAACTATATGGAATACAGTGGACTAATAATAACAGGATAGTGACCTTTGGTGGAGGATATCCATTAAAGGCAAGCGACAAAATTATAGGTGGAATAGGTGTGAGCGGAGGAACAGTAGAGCAGGATATGGAGATCGCATTACATTCCTTAAGAGTATTTGAGCTGGAAAGGGGAATCTAGGATGAGCATAGGAATGAGTCAAATAGAAGAAATAATAAAAAAAGTAATGATTGAGATTAGTGAAGAATCCAAAACTAAAAACCCTGCATCTCAAAATAGGCTAGGAATTTTTGATGACATGAATGATGCTATTGAAGCAGCGTGGATAGCAAAGCAGGAGTTTACAAAATACAGTCTAGAGGATAGAGCTAAGATTATTGAAAGTATTAAACAAGAAATAGACAAAAACATAGAAGTCATATCTAAAATGGCCGCAGAAGAAACAGGCATGGGAAGATATGAACATAAGGTGCTAAAAAATAAACTAGTTATTGAGAAAACTCCAGGGGTTGAAGATTTAAAATCCGAGGTATTTTCCGGTGACGGAGGATTGACACTAATAGAACTATCTCCCTTTGGCGTAATAGGAGCTATAGCACCGTCAACTAATCCTACTGAAACTATTATTTGTAATTCAATAGGTATGATAGCTGCAGGTAACTCTGTAGTGTTTGGATCACATCCAGGTGCTAAGGATGTATCGGTTAAAACCGTTGAGATTATTAATGAAGCCATAGAAAAGGCAAAGGGTCCTAAAAACTTAATCACTACCATAAGAAAGCCTACTATAGAAAAGGCACAGATACTTATGAACCATGAAAAAATAAATATGATATGTGCCACTGGTGGACCGGGAGTTGTAAAAGCTGCCATGTCAACTGGTAAGAAAGCAATTGGCGCTGGAGCAGGTAATCCACCGGTAGTTGTAGATTCGACGGCAGATATTGAAAAGGCTGCTAGGGATATTATTAATGGATGTAGCTTTGATAACAATTTACCCTGTATTGCAGAGAAGGAAGTAATTGCAGAGGATAGAATAGCAGACTACCTAATATTTTGTATGAAAAAGAATAATGCCTATGAAATCAAGGATGATGGGCTGCTTAAAAAGCTTGAAAAATTAGTTTTAGATGAAAAGGGTGGCCCTGATAGAGATTTTATTGGGAAAAATGCAGATTATATCCTAAAACGTATAGGTGTAGACTCTGATGAAAGTGTAAAGGCAATAATAGTTGAGGTTAATAGAGACCATCCATTTGTAGTAGAAGAACTAATGATGCCAGTGCTTCCAATAGTAAGGGTTAAGAATATTGACGAAGCAATAGAATTAGCTGTTAAAGTAGAACACAGAAATAGACATACAGCAATCATGCACTCAAAGAATATAGATAACCTAACTAGGCTTGCTAGGGCAATTCAAACAACTATATTTGTTAAGAATGGACCGTCCTATGCAGGTATAGGATATGGAGCAGAGGGATATACAACCTTTACAATTGCAGGGCCTACTGGTGAAGGCTTAACATCTGCAAAGACCTTTACGAGAAAGAGAAGATGTGTTTTAGTGGAAGGATTCTCAATTAAATAGAGTTGAGGGTGACAATATGGAAAATAAATTACTAGAAGCTGTGAAAAGTGCAGGAATTGTAGGGGCTGGAGGAGCTGGGTTTCCAACCCATGTAAAATTAAATGCCAAAGCAGAGTATATCGTTGTTAACGGTGCTGAATGTGAACCTTTGCTTAGGGTTGACCAACAGCTTATGGCCCTTAAAACAAGGGAAATATTAGAGGTTTTAAATAGAATAGTTAAGGAAACAGGGGCTAAGAAAGGAATAGTAGCCCTTAAGGGGAAATACAAGGATGCATTAGAAAGCCTAGATAAATACATTCATCAGTATGAGAGCCTAGATATATTTAAGCTAGGGAATTTTTATCCTGCAGGAGACGAGCAGGTTACAGTTTACGAAGTACTAAAGAGGATAGTACCCGAGGGAGGAATCCCCCTTGGAGTAGATGTAATCGTCATAAATGTTGAAACTCTACTAAATGTATATAATGCTTTAAAAGGTGTTCCTGTTACAGAAAAGTATCTAACTGTAACTGGAGCAGTAAAAAAGCCTGTAACTGTAAGGGTTCCAATCGGAATAACCATAGCTCAGGCCATAGATTTAGCTGGTGGAGCTTTGGTAGAAGATTTTCAAGTTATTGATGGTGGTCCTATGATGGGCAAGGTTATAGATGACATAGAGAATCCAGTTACAAAAACAACAAAGGGTTTAATAGTATTGCCTGAGGAACACCCTCTAATTAAGTCAAAGTATAAAAGTATAAAGCGTATGCTAAAGGAGGCCAGGACTGCCTGCTGTCATTGCTCACTATGTGCAGAGGTTTGCCCAAGGAATCTTCTAGGACATAAGCTACATCCCGACAAAATAATGAGAACAGCAAGCTATGGAAGTACCTGCGATCCAAATACTTCTATAACCGAAGCCTTTCTATGCTGTGAATGTGGACTTTGTGAGCAGGCATGTATTATGGGATTACAGCCTTGGAAACTGAACAAACTTCTCAAGTCTCAAATGAGTCAACAGGGTATAAAGAATGATAATAATAGGAAGCCTGTGGAGACGAACCCATTTAGAGAATATAGAAAGTTTCCAGTGAAAAAGCTAGTGGCTCGTTTAGGACTTGAAAAGTATGATGTTGAGGCTCCACTACAAGAAGAGATTACAAAGGAATTTAAAACAGTTAAAGTAAATAGAAGACAGCATATTGGAGCCAGTGCTGAACCTATTGTTAAGGTAGGAGATAAGGTTACTAGAGGTCAACTGATACTAGAAGTTCCAGGTGATAGATTAGGAGCTAAGATACATTCGAGTATCGATGGATGGATTGAAGAAATTCAAGACGACTATGTCGTAATCAGTAATTATCAATAAGTAGATAAATAATTAAGGGGGTAGTGTAATGTTAACTATAGAAGCTTTATTAGCTGCATTTGGTGGTGGATTATTTGGTGCGGCGTTAGGAGCCTTACCCGCATTTATTTTTACCGGATTTGTAGGATTAATTGGAGTTGCAATAATCGGCAGTGGAGGAACGGTAGATATATTAGGACAAGTTGCATTTGGAACATTACTTGGACCACATATAGCCTTTGCTGGCGGAGTAGCTGCAGCTGGATATGCGGCAAATAAGAAGAAAGCTCTAGGATCAGGAACCGACATACTTTCACCACTAATGAAGACGAATGATGCTATGATTTTAATCGTAGGTGGGGTATTTGGTATGCTAGGCTATGTAATTAACTATCTCTATTCTGGAGTATTAGCACTGCAAACCGATACCGTTGCTATGACAGTATTTACATCGGGGTTAATTGCAAGACTTGTATTTGGATCGACAGGAATCTTTGGGAAATACGAGGCGGAAAAGATAGATGGTGGAGCCAATGGCGAATCAGTAGTGGCAAAGAGAAGATTTATTCCTGACTCTAAGTCCCTATCTACCACCATAGTATTGTCCTTGGGACTTGGACTTGTAATTTCATATGTTGTAGATATAACTCAAATAGGAGCATTGGGTTTTTGTATTAGTGCTGCATCATTAATCTTTGCCCAAACGGGCTTTTCTATTCCAACGACTCACCATATTACATTAATTGCAGGGGTAGCTACTATAGCTACGGGAAATATTTTTGTCGGAGCTATATTTGCAATAATATCTGGGGTTCTGTGTGACATAGTTGGATTGACCTTTAACAGCTATA
This sequence comes from Wukongibacter baidiensis, assembly GCF_050888315.1. Lineage (NCBI taxonomy): Bacteria > Bacillati > Bacillota > Clostridia > Peptostreptococcales > Caminicellaceae > Wukongibacter > Wukongibacter baidiensis. Next base: position 2,037,903 of record NZ_CP138202.1, on the reverse strand, counting down.
ATGATACCCATATTGATCCACCGGCAACTGCAATATTCATAGTAACCTTTATAATATTTATGTTTACTTAAATCTGTCTTTTATGAAAAGAGGCGATAAAAATGAAGAATGCTATTGGACTAGTAGAATTTAAAAGTATAGCAAAGGGAATAGAGGCAACAGATGAGATGATGAAATCAGCAAATGTTGAACTTTTACTATCAACGCCTTTATGTCCTGGGAAATATATATCATTAATATGTGGAGATGTTGGGGCTATAAAGAATGCAGTTAAAGTTGGTAAGAATGTAGGTGGTATATTTACAATCGATGATTATGTAATACCAAATGTACATAGGGATGTGTTTCCAGCACTTACAGCAACCACGGAGATAGATAAAATAACTTCCCTTGGAGTTGTTGAAACTATGTCTGCAGTTACGGCTGTTGTAGTAGGAGACATAGCTGTTAAGTCTGCCAATATTCAATTATTAGAAATAAGAGTAGCGCGGGGTCTAGGAGGAAAGGGCTTTGTGCTTATTACAGGAGAGATTTCATCTGTTAAGTCGGCAGTAAAGACTTGCTTAAATAAGCTACAGGATACAGGGGAGATTGTATGTACATCTGTTATAGCTTCACCTAATAAAGAGTTGGTGTCAAAGATAATTTAGAAAGCGATAGAGATGAAATAATCAAACCCATCGTATTGAGTTCTGGTGCGGGGAGTTGTGATATTTCCTAGGTTTGACTAAGAGTCTATTAGCTCCTTAATTTGCATAAGGATTAATTTATAGATGTACAAAAAAAATTATCATGGAAGAGGTGGATAAAATGACAAATATTATTATTTCACCAAATAAATATATTCAGGGAAATGGAGAACTAGGAAATATATCTAGCCATGTTGAGTTTTTGGGAAAGTCATTCTTCGTTATTATAAGTGAATCTGGATTTAAGAGGGTTGGAAGCTTAATCCAGAAAAGCTTTGAAGGAAGTGATATGAGGTTAGAATTTGCAGTATTCAATGGAGAATGCTCAAGAAACGAGATCGATAGATTAAGAGAGTTATGTAGATCAAATAAATGTGGTGTAGTTGTTGGAATAGGTGGAGGAAAAATATTGGATACAGCTAAGGCTGTAGCTTACTACGAAGAAATCCCAGTAGTTATAGCTTCTACCATAGCTTCTACCGATGCACCTTGTAGTGCACTGTCTGTTATATATACCGATGAGGGTGTATTTAGTGAATACTTAGTGCTACCAAAGAACCCTGATCTCGTATTAGTTGACACCGATATTGTAGCAAAGGCTCCTGTAAGACTACTTGTAGCAGGTATGGGAGATGCCCTAGCTACTTACTTTGAAGCAAGAGCTGCATCGTCAGCAAATGCAAACAACATGCCTGGGGGAAGCTCAACAAAGGCGGCATTGGCTCTAGCTAAGCTTTGTTATGATACTCTTTTAGAGGATGGTCTAAAGGCTAAACTGGCTGTAGAAAACAAGGTATCAACAAAGGCCGTAGAAAATATAATTGAAGCTAATACTTATCTCAGTGGTATAGGCTTTGAAAGTGGAGGTCTTGCGGCAGCCCATGCAATTCATAATGGATTTACTGTATTAGAGGAGTGCCATCATTTATATCATGGTGAAAAAGTAGCTTTTGGGACCATAGTTCAATTAGTCCTCGAAAATAGTCCACTAGAAGAGATAGGTGAGGTTATAGACTTTTGTATTGAAGTAGGTCTTCCTGTTACCTTAAAAGAACTGGGAATCGAGGAAGTTAATCATCAAGATATTATGAAGGTAGCTGAGGCAGCATGTGTAGAGGGAGAGACTATTCATAATATGCCATTCAAAGTAACTGCCAAGGATGTTTACGCTGCAATACTTACTACTGATGCTTTAGGTAGAGAATATAAATAGAAGTTTAGATAGAATATTAATTATAACAAATTCCAAGGTTTGAATTAAGCCTTGGAATTTATTATAATTAATAGGGAGAAAAAAACTTAAGGATAAAGGAGTCAGTTGATTATGGAAATAAAAAGATACGAAGGCACAGGAAGAATGAGCCGTGCAGTAGTACATAATGGAACAATCTATTTATGTGGACAAACTTGTGGAGACGGAGATAAGGACGTAAAAGAACAAACAAAGGTAGTTCTTGAGAAAATCGAAGACTTACTAAACAAGTATGGTTCAGACAAGAATCATATACTTTCAACTACAATCTACCTAAAGGAAATATCATTATTCCAAGATATGAACGAAGTTTGGGACGCATGGGTAGAAGATGGATTTGAACCTGCTAGAGCTTGTGTAGAAGCTAAGATGGCAAGAGAAGAAATCTTAGTTGAATTATCTGTTGTAGCAGCGGTTAAGTAACATTGTACATAGTTAACTTAATATTAGAATGATTGTAGATTGATAAAGTCCTGGAAGAGGGTTATATACTTTCAGGATTTTTTATATTTAAAGAACGCTTCTTCTATATTATAATGATGATATCATAAGGTTTGGAAATGTAATAAAATGACTATTAGGAGAATAAAAAATGCTGGTATTATTAGTGGAAGATGATGATAAAATCACGAAATTATTGATAAAGCTATTGACAAAGGACGGATATCAGGTGGATCATGCCTTTGATGGTGAAGAAGCCTTGATTTATTGTCAACAGAATAGGTATGATGTAATAATTATAGATTGGATGATGCCTGTCATGGATGGGATAGAGACAATCAAAAGATTGAGAGAAATGAAATATTCATCGCCAATACTGATGCTGACCGCCAAGGATGATCTTGATGACAAGATTACAGGTCTGGATTCAGGAGCAGATGACTATCTCATCAAACCTTTCGAGTACAGGGAGTTGACTGCTAGAATCAAGGCCTTGGCGAGAAGAGGAGATAGAGTGCTTAATCAGGATGTAGTTACGGTAGGTCATTTACAGGTTAACAGAACTTCTAAAACTGTAAGTAGGAACGAGCATACGATCAATCTTACAAATAGGGAGTATCAACTGTTTATAATATTATTTGAGAATATTGGACAAGTAATCCCTAAAAATGTGTTGATTGACAGGGTATGGGGATTGGACGTAGATGTGACCCCGAACAATCTTGAAACCTATATACGTAGACTCAGAAAGAAAATTGAAAATTCTCAGGAAAGGTATATAGTCAATGTAAGAGGAGTTGGTTATAAAATGGAGATTAAAGATGTTTAAAAAGGCACAATTAAAACTAACTATAGTTTACACTTTGATATTGATAGGAATTCTTTTGGCAACCAATGTATTCATCTATTTTGGATTGCTTTCTTACAACAATGCGGAATTATCTAATGACATGGAGCGGATAATACGGAATATACAAGGTACTGAATGGATTCAGGAAGACGATGAAGACCATGAGGAAACCCATGAGGAAGATGAGAATAAGAAAGTGGTGTCTGACTCTTATGAGTTGGATTTTCCAAACGGTGTCGACTTGTTTATACCGGAAATTCTAAACAGCTTCAGCTATTTCTTCATATATGACAATAATGGTGAGATTCTTAGGGTTAAAAGCTCCAATGACTCACTGCTTAGTCACATGTTTCAAAAGAGTGAACAGATTGGAATAGGGGAAGAACCTTTAGCCTTTGACTTAGGTGATTATGGTTACGGAAATTATATAATTGCCAAGTTTCCTATAATGGTTGAGGGTGAAACATTAGGGCACTACACTATAGTGGAAAATGTATCCATAGCATTCGATACACTATCAAATCTTAGACTTGTAATGATTAATGTAATGATTGTTGGAAGTGTGGTTTCCTTGCTGATCGGCTATGTACTAGCTGGAATTACTATGAGACCTATAAAAAGTGCTTATCTTGTAAAGCAGAGATTTGTCGGAGATGCCGCCCATGAGCTAAGGACACCTATTAGTGTCATATTACTTTCCATGGAAACTATCAAGAGATTCTTCGCAGAGGATAATGAAGAGCTTAATGAGATTGTTGATGATGTTGTTGAAGAAGCAAACAACATGAAGGAGCTTGTAAAGAAACTATTGTTTCTAGCTAGGAGCGACTCTGGATCAGTTCTGATCAAAAGCAATGTTGTGGACATGACTACAATCATTGATGGGAACATAAGGAAATACGAGCAGCTATGCATGGACAAGGGTATTACTTTGAAAAGTAAGGTTCAAGATGATTTGAAGCTATATGGGGATAAGAAGCTATTAGATTCAGTTGTTTCAATACTTATCGACAATGCGATTAAGTATAACAATCCTAACGGGTATGTTGAGGTTGAAGCAAAATCCGTCGCTATAGGAAAAAAACACTTCGTCGAAGTATCTGTGAAGGATAACGGAATTGGAATAAAATCTTCCCATATTGACAAGATTTTTGAAAGATTTCATAGACAGGATATATCCAGATCAAAAAGAATTCAAGGGTACGGATTAGGATTATCAATTGCTGAGACTATTGTAAAAAGCCATGGTGGAACAATCAAGGTTGATAGTGAGGAAAATGTAGGGTCTACATTTACATTTACCATAGCAGTTGAATAGAAATTAAAAGTGCATCTGTATCGGATGTACTTTTTTTAGTGGATTTACTAATTTATGAGAGGTTAGAAAAGTTCAATGCCTCATCGGAACTCATAGGTGTTTTGTGTCATTTGGTTTTATAGATATGGAATAAGCAAGAAAAAATTTTTCAAAACTATTACCTTTATAAGTAGTCTGTCAGCTGTTTGTCAGTTTTCTCTTTTATACTATATTTTATAAAGTAAATTATTAATGAATATAAAGCATGGAAAGGGAGAGCAAGTAATGAAAAAAATATTAATAGTGGTGTTAATTGTAACATTAGGTTTGTCACAAAATGTATTGGCATATACATATGATAGTTTTCTAAATAATAGTGAACAAGTTGATGTAATAGCTTCAGCTACAAAATCAAAATCAAAGCCAAAGAGTAAAGAGAAAAAGAAAGAGACAGAGAAAAAGGAAGAGATTGCTGTTGAAACTAAAAAGACAAAGATTGAAAAACAAAAAGAAATTATAAAAAGTATGTACACTGAAAAGGAATTGAAGAATTTAGAACAGGTTAAAAGTAAGTTAGAAGACAAATATAAAGGTATAAAAATTCTTCCAGTTGAAAATATATTGACAAATAATACGAAATTTAAATTTGATGTTCCACCAGTAATAAAAGAAGGAAGAACATTAATTCCTATTAGAGCTATATCAGAAGGGTTTGATGCCAAGGTTGAATGGAACGGTGAAGAAAGACTAGTATCAATTATAAAGGGTGAGACTAAAATAATGATTGCAATAGGAAGTAATATTGCATATATTAATGATGTTAATACAGAAATTGATGTGCCGGCTGAAATAATGAACGATAGAACTGTCGTACCACTACGATTTGTTATTGAAAATATGGGGTTAAATGTTAAGTGGGATAGCGAAAACCAGACAATCGAAATTATCAATTAGCAAAAGGATGCATAAAAGAACATTTTTTAGACTGTTCATTTTTAAGTGTAATTTACTAAATCATATTTAATAAGTGTGCAAGTAATATAGAAAATAGTCAATCTTATACTTGAATGATTTCAGAATTATAAAGTCTTGGAAGATTATATGCTTTCAGGACTTTTTGTATTTTTTAAGAGTTGTTCTTGGATAAGAACGATATATTTATCCAATTCTTGACTTAATTTTATAACATCATCAGTATGGCCCTGCTTGGCATATGCCTTATTTAGTTTTAATCGAAGTTCAAGTATTTTCTTATTAATATCTTGTTGTGAAAGGCTATTGTTTTGCATTTCTCCACCCCATTTAGAACTTTGACAGTCAAATATTTCTTGTACATATAAGTATTATAACATAATTTGCTCCCTATAAGTGAACAATAATTCAATGTCATTAGCATTAGAATTTACTTAGAGGTGAAGATATGCAAAATAGGTATGCTGATAAGTATATGAAATTAGGGAAGAACATAAAAAAGTATAGGAAGCAATTAGGTCTATCGCAGGAAGAACTAGCTAATAAAATGAGTATAAGCAGAAGTTATTTAAGTAAGATAGAAGCGCCAAATTGTGAGAAGTCTTTTTCAGTAGAAACTCTATTTTTATTAGCTGAAACTTTACATATTCCGGTACATAAGCTATTAGAGTTTGAAGATGAAGAAATTTGAAGACTAGTTTTTCGATAAATTGATTTTGTGTGGAAAAGGAAAAAAGAGTCAGAGAGCAGCTAGTAAAAACTATTGATTTTTATTAGCTGCTTTCTGACCTTTAGTCTTTTTAGGCTTCCTTCCAACTCATAGCTTACGAATTAATTTTTATTGAACTAGTAGTATGACTATAGTATCATAAAAAAGAAGTATTCCAGATGAAGCAATAAGAGGAGGCAAGGATGGAAGGAACAGGTCACGATAATATTTTTCAAAAGCTTAAGAGTTTAACTATTCCAATTCCTAAAGACTTAAAAGATGAATTTTACAGCAGGATCGCAAAAGAAAATTTAGTAAGAGTCATGATTATAAGCATAATTTATTTATTGTTTGAAATAATGATCATTTTTATAGATGTCGACACGATATATTCAGTACATGAAGATAAGTTATCGATATTTATAGTAATTTTTCATGTTGTGTTTATTCTAATTTCCTATTGGTTAAGATTTAAAAAGAAGCACATCAATGGAATGATAACACAGGGTATTATATATTTATATTGTTTTGTCCTTGTATATTGGTCTATCGATACTAGCCTTGGACATATAGATGACAACATTTCAATTACAATGTTTATACTTACACTGATGGGGACTTCGGCATTTTTTTATAGACGTACATTAGTAACTTTAATTACGAACTTTGGACTTTTTATTTACTTCGCTCTTAATATAAAATCCTTGCTTGAGCATCACATTATGATGCAACTTAGAAACTTGCCTTCAGCAAGTATGATTAATTCTATGTTTATGGATATTAATCTTTATATAGCAGATGTGTTTTTAATAACGGTGATCTGTTGTGTTTTAGCAATCATTGTATATAGGTTACGTTTAAAAGTGTTTCTTGAAAAGAGGGCTTTGGAGGAACTAGCATTGAAAGATTCAATGACAAATCTCCTTAATCATAAAACTATATGCAATTCACTAAAGAAGGAAATCACAAGGTCAAAGAGAACCTTAGAGCCAGTTAGCATACTCATGACGGATATTGACCATTTTAAGAAAATCAACGATACCTACGGTCACCAAGTAGGAGATCAGGTGATAATTAAAATTGCAAAGCTGTTGACTGATATTTGCCGAGAAACCGATTATGTTGGCCGTTATGGCGGCGAGGAGTTTCTCATAGTTCTTACGGATACTAATAGTGATGGCGCAAAAGAATTTAGCGAGAGGTTCCGAAAAGAAGTTGAGAAAACGGATTTTGGTATAGCTTCTGGGGTTACTGTCAGTGGCGGAGTGAAAAACTATGAAAATGAATCAGCAGAAGAAATGATAAAAATTGCTGACGGGGCACTATACCAAGCTAAGGAAAATGGTAGGAATTGTGTTATAATTGCTTAAATAAATTAAATAGATAATAATAGTAGCCACTTTGCTTTTTGTAAGGTGGTTAAGTATTTTTTTGACTTAGGATGCACGTAGGAGGCGAGAGGGGCAGACGTTGTCAATTTATTTTAAATCTTAATGTTGTTTATCTATAGTAAAAAATAAGTAATTCTTGCAAAAGAAATTATGTTTTACAAAATTTATAGAATATTGCTGAAGATAGATAGAGGGATTTTACAAAAATTGTATAATTAATTATAGTAAGTGAAGGAGGAGGGAACAGGTAACAAAATCATACTGCATAGACATAGTAAACAGTATTTTAAGGAGGTAGATAGTGAAGCAGATTGCGAATTATATTTCAACAATTAGGATATTCCTTGCCTTGACTTTGATTTGGATAGAACCTTTAAGTAGAGAATTTATTATAATTTATCTTGCTTGTGGAATTAGTGATATTGTTGATGGATATATAGCTAGAAGAACAGGTACAGTAAGCGAAATAGGAGGAAAAATTGACTCTATAGCTGATTTAATATTTTTTGGCGTACTAATAATTATAGTATATCCCATCATTACATTGTCATTAGGAATAATCATATGGATAGTGATTATTTCAGCAATTAGATTGGTGTCAATAATGATTGTATTTATGAAATACAAAACATTTGGAGTGCTTCATACTTATGGAAATAAAATAACTGGAATTGCTCTATTTATACTCCCACTGATACTAGTGTTTGATCAATTATATGCGTTGATATATATAGTTTGTGTGATTGCATCTGTAGCTTCAATTGAGGAGTTACTTATTAATTTAACTTCTACTGAGTTTGAAATAAACAAGAGAAGTATTATTGGAAAATAGGGAAAGATGGATATAATAAATAATGAAATTTTCTCAATAATGAGAGGATAGGTTAAAGATAAAATGTATAGATAATTATACGGGATTTATTAATATGAGGAGGTATTTCCATGAAAATTATAAAAAAGCCTTGGATAAAACTCAAGGAAACGATTGATGATGAAGACTATGAGTTAATCAATACGCTTCAACAGAAATGTATTGAAGTAGATCAAACGACACTAAAACTTGAGCTTGACTATAAACGCGGAGCCTCATCTGAAAATAATAGGGGCTCTAGTATCAAGCAGATAAATGAATTTATGTATTTTGATGGACAAGAGATTATTGGGTATATTGGAATCGGTAGTTTCGGAGACGCTAATGCCCCCATAGAAGTAAATGGCATGGTTCATCCTGAGTACAGACGGCAAGGTGTTTTTAAGACATTAAGTGAACTGGTCATAGAGGAATGGAAGCGAAGGAATTCATGTAGTATGCTTCTATTAAGTGACAGAAAGTCAAAGTCAGGACAGAAATTTATCCAAGGAACTGGAGCAAAATACAAAAACTCGGAATACGATATGTATTTAAAAGAAGATAATTTGGAATTACTTCAAAGGCCGCTATATGGAATAACTTTAAAAAAAGCGACCAATGTAGATGCTGGTGAGGTTGCCAGACAAAATAGGATCTATTTTAACCACGAAGTTGAAGATTCTAAAAGTGACCTGAATGACAATAAGTCAGATAGTATCTCGGCAGATGAAGAAACGACTATACAAACTGAAGGCATGATACTACCTGAAGAGGAAGAAAAGAGGGGTATGACCATCTATCTTGCGGAAAAGGATGAGCAAATCATTGGTAAAGTTCATATTCAATTAACCTCTGGAATTGGCGGCATCTATGGACTAGGTGTATTACCTGAGTACAGAGGAAAAGGATTTGGACGTGCAATTCTAATAATGGCTATAGAAAAGTTAAGAGAAGCAAAGGCAAGGGAGATTATGCTTCAAGTGGCTGCTGAAAACAATAACGCTCTGGGTCTTTATAAGTCTTGTGGCTTCGTAGAAACATCGACGATGGATTATTATGAAATGAAAGTCTAAAAAAGAAATTACGTTCCTTGATAAATAATTTTCAAGGAACGTGATTTTTATAGTATAGGATATAAAATCATAATTAGCTAATATTTATAAAACTTGGGAAAAAATTTTATTTGATATATAATAATTATTATAGGCTATTTCATAAAGTGAAATCTGTAAAATATGGGGGGCGTTATTTATGTTGAAATTCAGAGATTACAAATATGAAAGACCAGATATGAAGAAGTTTGAGGAAAAAATCGATGAGCTACTTAAAAAATTTGAGGCTACAGAGTCTTTTGAAGCTCAAGATAAGACAATGCAGGAAATAAACTTACTTAGAAATGATTTTGAGACAATGGCCAGTATAGTAGAGATAAGGCATACAATAGATACAACCGATGAATTTTATGAAAAGGAAAATGATTTTATAGATGAAGCCATGCCTATATATGATGGAGTGTTGTCAAAGTATGCTAATGCATTAGTAAACTCTAAATTTAGAAAAGAGCTTGAAGAAAAACATGGTAGGCAATTGTTAGTATTGGCAGAATTGACATTAAAGACATTTTCTCCAGAAATAATTTCTGATTTACAGGAAGAGAATAAACTGGCTAGTCAATATGTTAAGCTAAAGGCTTCGGCAAAAATAATGTTCGAAGGTGAAGAAAGAAATCTATCTCAGTTAGTACCTTTTATGAAATCACAAAATAGAGATACTAGAAAGAATGCATATGAAGCTATGACAAGCTTTTATGAAGAAAACGAAGAAAAATTTGATGAAATATATGATGAGTTAGTTAAGGTAAGGGATAGAATAGCAAAAAAACTAGGATACAATAGCTTTGTCGAGCTAGGCTATATACGTATGCTGAGATCCGATTATGATGCTGCGATGGTTTCAAATTATAGAAGACAAATATTTGAGGAGCTTGTTCCAATTGCTACAAAGCTTAGAGAGAGACAATTGAAGAGGCTTGGTTTAGATAGTCTTAAATATTATGATGAAGACTTAGAATTTCTAAGTGGCAATGCAACTCCGAAGGGAGAACCTGACTGGATTATTGAAAATGCTAGTAAAATGTATAGAGAGTTATCTTCTGAGACAGATGAGTTTTTTACATATATGACTCAGCATGAGCTTTTAGATCTTGTGAGTAAAAAAGGAAAAGCTGGGGGAGGGTACTGTAATTATATAAGTAACTATACATCTCCATTTATATTTTCAAACTTTAATGGAACCTCTGATGATGTCGACGTTCTCACCCATGAAGCAGGTCATGCTTTTCAAGTATATTTAAGTAGAGAATATGAAAACCCTGAATACCACTGGGCAACATATGAAGCTAGTGAGATACATTCAATGAGTATGGAATTTTTTGCTTGGCCATGGATGAACTTATTCTTTAAAGAGGATGAAAAGAAATATAAGTTCTCTCATTTAAGTGGGGCTTTATTATTTATACCATATGGGGTTTTGGTTGATGAATTCCAGCACTTTGTTTATGAGAATCCTGAAGCTACTCCTGAGCAGAGAAAGAGCGCTTGGAGAGAAATGGAGAAAAAATATTTGCCCCATAGAGACTATGAAGACAATGATTTCTTAAATAGAGGAGGCTTCTGGTTTAAACAAAGCCATATCTTTGAAACGCCATTCTACTATATAGATTATACTTTAGCACAGATTTGTGCCCTGGAGTTTTGGAAAAAATCTAGGGAAAATCAGAAAGAAGCTTGGGAAGACTATATAAGACTATGTAAAGCAGGCGGAAGTAAATCATTCTTAGAATTAGTAGAGCTGGCAGGCCTTACGAGTCCTTTTGAAGACGGATGTATCAAGTTTGTCATTGAACCGGTTGAAGAATGGTTAGATAATGTAGATGATAAAAACTTATAAATCAATAAAAAATGACTGAAACTTTGTAATAAAGAATTCAGTCATTTTTTTATTGAATAAATTGTGAAAATGTCGGTTAGACTGAATCTCACATTAACTAGTTTTTTATATTGATTTGAGTCAATAATATCTAAAATAGAGACATATATTTTTCTAGATTAAAATAGTTTGGGGTGTAAAAAAAAACAGCTTCACTGCCATGTTATAATTGATTTAAGATATAACATATATGGAGGCTTGATTCAAATGAGAGAGATCCTTATTCGATATATGAAACGCTTCACTGACCTTAGCGAAGCAGAACTAAAGACCATCGCTGTAGATGTACCAATTGAAGAATTTAAAAAGGGAACCATCCTTCTGCATCAAGGAGAGGTTCCAAAGAAGTGTTACTTTGTATTACAGGGATGTGTAAGGCAGTTTGCAGTCGATGTAGATGGGAAAGAAACTACTTTTAATTTTTTCACAGAAGAACAAGGGGTGACCATATTCAATCAGCATACTCCAGATAAGGCGTCAAAATATTCCTTAAGCTGTTTGGAAGACTGTGTACTTGTCGTAGGAGACTTATCCATAAGGCAGGAGATGTATGATAAGCACTCAGTGCTTGAAACCATGACACGTAAGATGATTGAGGCGGACATGGGTGAGATGCACGATGACTTTACAGCTTTTATTGCATCTCGGCCAGAAGAACGTTACAAGTCGCTTCTTGAGAAGCGGCCTGATCTGATTGACCGTGTACCTCAACATCAGTTGGCCAGTTTTTTAGGTATAACACCTGAGTCACTTAGTCGTATAAAGCGGCGGTTAGAGCGTTCGAACCTGAAAGTGTAGTATTAATTTGTAAGAGGTGCTTTACCGCCTTTAATCAAGAGCCAGATGCCAAAGCCTAGTTCCCCAACAATCATTGGAATACTTAGAATCATTTCTAATGTCGATGTTACGCTTTCTAGCATTGGGAAAAATCCATGTAATAGATGGATCAATATATAACTTATACCAGCTATACAAAGCATAATACTTATAGCCTTTGGAACAGTTTTGGTTTTTAACACCACAAGACCTACTACCAAGAGATGCAGGCCAAAAACGATTAATCCTAATGACCAAACTGATTCAAAGGTTATTATAGACATCATAACCTGAGAAGCAAGGCTATTGACGGAACTATTGAATAGTTGGCCGCTATGATTGACCAGACTACTTACTTGGATAAGATTTGATACTGCAATAGCCAGTATAGCAGTATAAATCAGTCGAAGCCATGCAGCTAGCAATGAATACTCTTGATGTATGGATCTTAGATAGATATAAAACGCCCACGAAACTAAAATATCCGTTATTAAAATTATGAGCCATCCAAGCACTTCTGCGTTGAATAAACCTGTAGATGCTTGGATTTTATTTAAGGTTGCAACCGAGTCACCACTGATGATTAATGAACTATGAACATAGCCGTATGAGAAGAAGGCGGCTATTGTCATGATTAGCAAGGATATTCCTGCAATCACTGCTGACTGACGAAGCTGATTGTTGTTTTGTTGTAATGTTCTCATCTTATTCCCTCCTAATCTTTTGATTTTATTGTAGCTGAAAAATAAGTATGACGCATTGACTTAAGTCAATAACTCAAACTAGGAGACCAATTTAATTACTAATATTTTTTAATGTTACCCAGTTAAATATTCATGATATCTGATTATAGAGGAGCATTTCTTTTTTCCTAAATGGTGTTCGAAAAATAGAAATGACTGAAAAAATTAATGTTACCATTTTATACACAACTGTAGAAAAGTGTGAAGTAGGGGGATTTATATATAACTCTACGGAGCGTTTATTGAAAAATAATCTGTCATCAGTTACTCTTGATATGTGGAGGTGAATGCTATGGATTGCAATAAAATTGGGAAACTGATTTTAAGCCTGCGAAAAGAGAAGAATATGACACAAAAAGAAATTGCAGAGGCTATGAACATTAGTGACAAAACGATTTCAAAATGGGAGCGTGGCTTAGGTTGCCCAGATGTATCTTTGCTCAGTGGGCTTTCTCATATATTAGGGGTAAACATTGAAAAAATTCTACTTGGAGATTTGAATCTCAATGAGACTGATGGAGGAAATATGAAGAAAATTAAATTTTATGTATGTTCAAACTGTGGAAATGTAGTAAACAGTACAGGAGAAGCAGAAATTTCATGCTGTGGTAGAAAGTTAGAGCCGTTAATTGCAAAACCAGAGGATGATGAACACAAGACAAAAATAGATGAAATCGGAGAAGATTACTATATTACAGTCCAACATGAAATGAGTAAATCACATTATATTTCATTTGTTGCTTATGTTGCGTATGACAGAGTGCTTCTAGTGAAGCTTTATCCAGAGCAAGGAGCAGAATTATGTTTCCCTAAAATGTATGGCGGCAAGCTATATTGCTATTGTAGTCAAGATGGATTGTGGGTGAAAGAAAAATGATGATGGAAGCAAATTTTCATCCTATAGACTTACAGGCTTGGCCTCGTGGCCAGATGTTTTACTATTTTTCTAAAATGGCACCTACAGGATACTCATTGACGGTTGAACTGGATATTACTGTGCTAAAAGCAGCTTTGAAGGAGCGTAAACTCAAGTTTTTTCCAGTATATCTATGGTTAGCAACGACAATTATCAACAGACAAATTGAATTTAAAGTAGCTGTAAAAGATGAGGTGCTTGGATATTGGGATACACTAACACCTATGTATGCTGTTTTTCATGAAGATGATCAAACGATATCATTAATGTGGACAGAATATGATGATAAATTTTCTGTGTTTTATGAGAGGTATTTAGAAAACCAGCAAAAGTACGGGCATCAACATGGCGTTCTATCACAGTCAGATAGAATGCCTCCCGAAAACAGCTATACTATATCATGCATTCCATGGATTGAGTTTAAGCATTTTTCCTTACAAAGCTTTGAAAATAAGTCTTACTATTTTCCAACAGTTGAGGCGGGTCGTATTTTTGAAAAAAATGAAAGACTAATGCTTCCGCTCTCTATGACTTTGAACCACGCCACAACGGATGGATGGCATGTTAAGAAGTTTTTAGATGATTTACAACATGCTATGAATCATCCTAAAGAATGGCTGTAATATTATAAGCGTTTTTATTTTCGATTAGAAAAACTTTTTAATGCTTATTAACTATCTATATATGTGTTGAAGCTGAAAAGGATATAAATCCAGGGCAGAGATTAGTGATAAAGTAGTGAGAAGCCTCATAAGTTAGTTTTTATTCTAACTATTTATATTATTATTTTGATAGAACTATACTATAAGCATGTACATTTTATGCTGAAGTAAAAGTTCTATTTTTTTATACTACATAGTGTTCTAAGTATATGAAAAGATTATTATCGGTGATATAATATTAAGGAAAAAAATTAGTTTAGTTAGAAATGAGGATATTCTAATATGAATAGATATGCAATACTTGCAAATCCAGGACATAATCGAATTTATTTTGATACAGCACTTAAGATTGGTATATCGGAGCTTAAAGCTATTGCGAATGCCTATGACATGGAGATTGATGAAATTGATCAGTGTAATATAGGTCTTCCTGCTTCAATATGTTTCAGTACAAAAAGAGAACTTAATGAAGAAGACTTTAGAGCCTTAGGCTTTTCATCGATTTATTATGCTGTATTTGAAATAGTAGAAGGTGGACTTTTAAGGCCTATTAGTATTCCCGACTTTTATATATTCCCTGAAAGTATGGTTCAGATTTTAAAGTATAACGGAAAAACAAATGAACAATTTACAAGGCTTATGGTAAATTTAGCTCTTAGTGCATGTAAGACAGGTAGTGATAGAATTACCCTATGCGATCCAATGTGTGGAAAGGGAACTACTTTATACGAGGGCTTTATTAGAGGGTTTGATGTTAAGGGTATAGAAATTAATGGGAAATGGAATCAAGAGATTCAAACATATGTTATTAGATACTTAAAAGAAGGTAAATATAAACATAAGGCTGAAAAGTCAAAGCATTTTGATTCAAAGCGAAAGAAGATAGCGGATGTATTTAATTTAGAAGCGGCAGCAGAAAAAGCTGATTTTAAAGCAGGAAAAGTTCAAACATTTCAACTGTTTAATGCCGATACTAGGAATGCAAGTCCTCTTATCAAGAAAAAATCATGTGATATCATAATATCTGACTTACCTTATGGGGTTCAACACGGAAGTAAGAACGATAGGGATTCAAACATGTCAAGAAGTCCGCTGGGACTTTTAAGGGAAGCAATACCTTCTTGGTATAATGTTTTAAAGACAAAGGGAAGCATTGTTTTATCATACAATGAATTTACAATGAAGTATGGGGATGTAGCAGCGGTATTAGAAGAAAATGGATTCAAAGTGCTTGACGAATCGCCATATAATGATTACCTACATAGAGTTGATCAATCAATCAACAGAAACTTAATAGTGGCTGTCAAGGCTTAGAGATATGGAGTTGTGCTCATAAGATTTCTTTATGAGACAGCCCCTTCTAATGTTGAAAAGGTATAGGATGTTTCACAATTGATCTCTAAAAGTGATTAATATAAGACTAATAAGTAGGAATATTAATGGCTAATTATCTTTCACATTAATTATAACCCCCTTAGAGAATTTTACTTTCACTAAGGGGGTTTTTATATTAAATTATTATTTTTGTTCCATCAAATTTTGTTAAGGTAAATCCACTAAAGTCTTCATTGTAGGTATTTTTGTAGTCTAGAAGGATTTGGATAGCTACTGCTTCGCCTAATTTCAGACCTTCACTGGAATCTGAGCGCCAATGGACACCTGCTAGATCTCTACCAAGAGATATATTATTAGCAAGTTTGTTTAATTCTCCTCCAACTGTCAAAGGTGGTCCTGAGTAAGGCAATAAGGATAGCCCATCCGCACTGGCTACAACTGGATCAGGGATAACAAAGGATTCGTTAAAGAATGCTTTCAACATAGTTGCGCAAGCTCCAGCACTAGTAGCATGGCCAGCTGGATAGGATGGATGCGTAGGACTTCCTTCCGGATAAGCCATAGGTAACAAATAAGTACCATACTTAGCAAATATCTTAGGAAGAGCTGTAGAGTCAAATAACTCTTGATTAATAGGATAATTGGTTGCTCCTGTTAAGTTGTTCTGAACACATCCTCCAAAGGCTTCAGGACGAAGCACACGCTGTACTAAAAACTTCTGGTACCAAGCAGCTTCTAGAGCTACTCGTGATGCTTTAGCAACGAAGTCTAAAAACTGGGCTGCCCCAAAGGTTACAAAACCATTTTGAGTTCTAGAATCTAGATAAGGATTTTGCGGGTCTAATGCTTCTGGTCCAAAGCCTAACAGAATCAAGCAAGCAGCTAGCATACCTTGATAAGTGAAATCAATATGAACCCACTGTCCTAGATCTCGACCATTTCGAATATAACGCCTAGGAGGATCAAAGGTTATTGAATTATTTGGTAAACCTCCATTTTGAATATTTAACCATTCATCATAAGTGACCATAAAATCATCACCGGCTATTGGACTGTCATATCGTTGGACTACAGTTTTATTGCCAAATGGAATATTTTTATAAAAGAATTGTGAAACATAAGGACCTACTAAATCACCAGGAGTATCTCCTCTAAATAATGTCTTTGTAGTAACAACTCCATCTTGCTTTGGTCCTCTAAAGTCCGAAAGCTTTGATAGATCAGCAGCAGCCTCAATAGTAAGTGGATTAGTATCATAATCTGTAAAGGCTATATCTCGAGTTAGGGCCGCCCAATAGTCTTCAACCATTTCTCCAGCACGCCAAGCGCTGCTAAAGGCCGGAGGTACTATCATTGTTAGATGATGAGAATCAGGTCCCATCAAATCATATGCATAAGAAGCCTGAGGGTTGGCAAGTTTTGTAGGGCCTCCTAAAGGAATATTTTCGAACATATCTGGATTACCGGTAGTTAAAGCTCTAATAAAGGCGTTATATGCATTGAGATTAACTTCTCCTAGTTCATTGTGTGGCAAAGCCTTAGTGAAGTTACCGATTTTAGTTGCATATAAATCTTCATCTCCATTACATGGATGGCCTGGAAGAGGAATATCTCTTTGAAACTCCGCTGCATCCTCACGAATTTCATAAGCCTCTTCACGACGTTGTAGTGGAGTCAATGGTCCAATTGCACAGCATTTTCCTAAATTCGAGTTCATGTTTGTAACTTCTTTTTCAGACACTTTCTTTTTAGTAGGTCTATTTGTTTTCTTTATTTCTTTTTGCTCACTCTTTTCTATCATACATGTATCTATCTTTTTTTTAAGAATTTCTTTCTTTTCGAGTTTCTTCTTTTGATCATTTTTTTCTACCATACATTTATTCACCTCACTAAATTTTATATAATACCTTCTTGAGAAACCATACAATATATCTTATTTCTTTGCCTGTAAAAAATTACTATTATGAAGGGTTTTTCAAGTCAAAGAAAATACTTGGTTATCCCATAAACCTCCTAACCACCTCCTTTCTTTTATATATTTCATTAAAAAAGTTCTTTTGAGGTAATCTCTTAGAGAAAAATCTGAGTAAAACGAAGAGCTTCAATGTCCTTAAGTTTCTGCTTAATGCTTTTTTCAGTACTTATATATGTATGTAGGTTGGAAAGGTTACAAATGATATAGGATTTTATGATAAACGAGATAATTGAGAGAAGCGTCGATCTTTTTATAAATGGTTACTAAAACAGGGGTACGTATGTTTCTTTTTTTGTAACAAAAGCTCATATACAAAAATGGAATATAAAAATCTTAAATAGAAAATAATAAACTTTTATCACAGTATCATCACATTGTAATGGTAAAATAATAGTAAAAATTCCCTGTAAATAAAACTGACATGTGGATAGAAATGGTATGAAAAGAACTATAATATGATGGGACATCGATAAAGGGGGTAAACAAAAGGAATGGTTTATTTAGAAAAAGCTTTAGAAGAAGTAGCAGAAGAACTCAAATCTATCTTTGGAGCAACTGCCGAGGGTGTAGCAAAGGTAGTTAAGGCTGAAGAGCACACAGCTGAAGATGTGGCGAAAGGCATAAAGAGAGCCTATAATAAATCCGATGAAGTTATAGCGTATCTGATAAGTTACTATGTGCTGAGTTATGCTGGATATAATACTGGTGAAATTGTTAATGCACTAATGGATACTTTTTAAAAAAGTTAATAATGTATTTAAGACTTACAATATAATAAAAAAGCTTAAGAAGCAATTCGATAATGTTCATATATCGAATTGTATTTTTTTGCGCCTCTTTTATTTATAAGGAGAAGAAATTTTCTTTATATAATTTTCATTTTAAGTATTGACCTTAGGTCAGACCTAAGGTGTATAATCAGTTTGAAATATATTACAAAAGACATAAGTGATAAAGATTTGAAAAGAAAATACACAATGTGAGAAGGACAAAGCATAGGAAATTTAGATTTATTAGGGTATTCAAAATCTAAAAAAGTTTTAGGAGGGATCTATCATGAAAAAGGATGTTAAGGAATCTAGTCGTATCTATTACTTAGACTTTATGCGAGGATTAGCGATATTTTTCATGATCATGCAACATGCCATGATTGTACATGAAAAAACCGGTGGAGAAGGTAAGACGATTATTGGAAATATTTTTATTCTTTTAGGAACTGCACCAGCAGCTCCAGTTTTTATGTTCATTATGGGGCTTTTCATAATGAAATCGAAAAAAAGTTCTAGAGACGTCTTTATAAGAGGGGTTAAGCTTTTTGGATTGGGATATGCATTAAATTTACTGCGTTTTTCACTACCTATGCTAATAGCAGGAGAACCTGGGGCTATTTCCATGTTTTTCGGTGTGGATATTTTACAACTTGCAGGTCTTTCATTTATGATGGCAGCATTTTTAAGAAAATATGCAAAGAATAAATTTGTTTTCCCGATATTAATCGTTGTAACATTATTGGTTTCTCCATATCTATGGGGAAAATTTGGTGGAAACTTTATCTTTGCACCTCTATGGGGTACAGGCGGAGATGTAGCCTTTCCATTCTTTCCATGGTGTATATATCCAATGCTAGGAATGTACTTAAGCCCACATCTATTGCATCCATCATTAGCTAGTAAAGCAAAAAGGTTTTTATTAGTATGGGGAATAGCATTAGGTGTCGCTGGTTTACTTACACTAGATCTTTTTCCTGCATCTGACTATTCCAGATACGGATTTGGAGCAAGTTTTATTATTATAAGTTTCGTTTTTTTATGGTTATTAGTTAGTGAATTCCTTGTAAATAAGATAGCCATAATGAAGGAAAATATGATTTCAAAGGCATTGTTTTATTGGAGTGAAAATGTTACAAATGTATATATTATTCAATGGGTTATATATGGATGGAGCATGTTACTAATAGGAGCTAACGAGCAAAATGATTTTGTAGCGGTTCTGATAGGACTTATTGTTCTTTTATTAACTCACATGCTATTAAAATACACACCTATAAGCCGATTGATTCCTAAAATCTAAATTATTCGGAAAAAGTAATAAAGGAAGTAGGCTCCAAATCTTAATCAGAAGTTTATATACGGTACATTTATCCCTATAAAAAAGTCCATCAAATAGTGGGAAAATTAGTTCATCATACTTTTTGATGGGTCTTTTTATACAATTATAGAGTGTTCATATTATGTAAAACATTGGTGCAATATATTACACTAAAATTCTATACAAACTAAGAAGCTTAATAGCCTTTTCCTGTAAAGACATTGAATTCGTTGATGAAGGCTTATGTTTTTTTGCATCGAGAATCAAAGCAAATTTACTAATATCAATATTTTGAATTTCTTTTTCTACCTGATCAAAAAGCTCAGCTACCTCCTTATTATCAAGGGAGCCAGAGACAATCATTCTTAACTCCATTTTTTCTGAATCGATTTGAATTTCGTACATGCTTTTAACCTCCGTTTTAATTTATTTTGACTTCAATTAATATTTTCATTATTTCATCATTATAGTATCTAGAGTGACGTGATTTGTTATGGGATATATTTTAGCATGGGAATGTGATGGAGTTGTGATAGACTCAGAAAAATATAAGCAAATAGGAGATGCTAGTGGATGGAATAAGAGATACTTCATAATAGAAAAGGCTACAGGTATATAACCTGTAGCCGGATTTTCCATATGTATTTCTATCATTTTATTAGCCCTTTAAGGGGATTGTATGCAGCTTGTCTAGACTTGACCAAAAGTGATAAGAGGAATGTCGAAGTCTACGCCATTACCTTCAACATTTGCGGTAAATCCAAAGGAACCGTGAGAAGGGTAGTATTTTACACAAGGTGTAACTCGGAACCTGAATCCTTTAACTGTAACATAAAAACCACGTCCTATTGACGCGCCGCTCTGGTCTACTTCACCTTCTGTTATAAGTTTACCTTTGAAATAGATTTTTATATCGGCTACAGTGTTATCAGCATCTTCAGTATTGTAAGTTCCCTTTACTCTAATTGTTCCAAACTTAAGCTTCACTCTCGTCTTTTTGCCAAAAATCTTAATTCTCACTTTCTTCTCAATTTTATATGACTCATCAAATGAAGAATCTGTTGAACTTGCTGCAAAAGCACTAGTTGGAAAAATAGATACACAAATAGCTAGAATAAGAGAAACTACCAATATTTTTTTTAATTTCATGCCATTTTTCATAAAAATCACTCCTTGATATTGAAATTTTATTTTGCATCTACGTAAATACATCTTTATAATAATTTTCAATTGTGATGGTTTTGTGAAGAAAAATATATTTTTAATATCTTTATGAAAAAAATAAAATAGTTAATGTACCTTCTTAATTACTATACTTTCGAGTCTGTATTTAGAAAAGGAAGTTATTTTATAGTTTAGCAAATTATTTTGGAACTTCACAAACATATCACAAAGTTAGTGCATAATTGAATTAATATAGGAGCACGAAAATCTACTTCAATTACTTAAGATATAAAATATTAAGTAGTGAAAGCTTTAGAGAAGAATTAGACCCGAATTATTCATGAAAAATTCAAAATTCTGCTACGTCCTTTTGATTCTAAGACCTCCATCAAATTCTCAACATACCGTTTGGGTATGCCTTCGAACTTGATGAAAGTCTTAGAATCCAAAATTACTTGCACCCTTTCAAACTTTTCATGAATAATTCGGGTTAGATGTTGATCGTTGCACTATGAAGGAAGTTAAAGAGGTGAAAAAGGATGAAATCTCATAAAATAAAGTTTCTCTGTACTAGAGTAAGATCTATTATATATAGAAGTATTTCTATCTTTTTCTCTCGAAAAATGATAGCTGAGAGTAAACTAGAGTCGAGTTATACTGAAGAGCTCCGCAGAACCAAGGATGACTTATTAGAAGAAAATGTTAAGCCAAATGAAGAGATTGAAGGAAAAAAACAAAGAGATGAAACTAGAAAAAATTTTATAACAAATATTTTTATTGAGTTAAAAAGTTCTATTGGTATAACAAAGGGTTATGCAGAGGGACTTAAATACAATATTGCAAAGAATGAGGAGAAAAGAAATCTATATTATGAAATATTGATTGATGAAGCCGATAAAATGGATAAAATGGTGAGACAATTATTAAGTATATCTAACTTAGAGTCGGAAGTCTTTGGATTAGAAAAATCAATTTTAAATATATCGGTTTTGATAAGAAGGGTTGTTGAGAAATTCGCTTTTTCTTTTAAAGAGAAAGATATTAAAGTAAAAACTATTATTGATGGAAATTATTTAATTAAAGCTGATTACCTAAAGATAGAACAGGCTATAAGCAATTTCTTGATCGATGCAATAAATCATGTGGATGAGCTCAATGATATTGAAATAAGAACACAACTAGTAGGTGAAAAAGTCAGGGTTTCCGTTATTAATTCAGGAAGAAATATTCCAGAGAGAGAATTAGAAGGCATTTGGGATAGCTTCTATAAAAATGATGAAGTCCGCTATGGGGTGTATAAAGGTACAGGACTCGGACTTTCGATAGTAAAGTCAATTATGGAACAGCATCTAGCCAAATATGGTGTAATAAATAGGGAAACTGGTGTAGAATTTTGGTTTGAATTTAATATAATTAATGTGAAATAGTCAGTTACAAGCAATAAAGAAATTTTGCTAAAGGGCTAAATAAAGCTAGAGTTAACAAAGAAAATAAAGCCATATTAAAAGTCATGTATTTTGGGTAGATACTACTAAGCTTACATGATTTTTTTTGATTCGAAAAGTTTGGAAATTTGTAACCAGTGGAAAAGGCTACAGGTGCATACATTAGTTTTGTAAAATTATAATATTTCATATATAATTTTATATAGACAAGTTTCTATAAGAACCCCTAAATTAAGGAAGGAATAAAGAATTATGAATATAAAAGTACTTATAGCCGATGATGAATTAAAGTATAGAGAGTTATTATCAGACTTCCTAGAAAATGAAGGATATGAAGTAATAGTTGGCAAAGACGGAAGTGAAGCAATTGAGTTGTTCTTTTCTACAACTGGTATCGATTTAGTTATATTAGATGTTATGATGCCTAAACTTGATGGATGGGAAGTGTGTAAGGAGATTAGAAAGAACTCTGATGTTCCTATTCTTATGTTGACGGCACTCGGTGATGAAAATAATGAAATTCATGGACTGGGATTGGGAGCCGATGAATATATTTCAAAGCCATTTGTTTACAAAGTCTTTATGGCTAGAGTAAAGGTCTTACTTAGAAGAGTGATAAGAGAAAATAAGAAAACTATCCAAATAGAGGGTATTATTATAGATCAATCGTGTAAAACAGTTTCAGTAAATGAAAATACTATTGACCTAACTCACAAGGAGTACAAGCTACTACTGTATCTTGTAAAAAATATTAAAAGTGTTTTGAGTAGAGAACAGATACTAAATGCTGTATGGGGCTATGATTATTTCGGTGATACACGTACTATCGATACCCACATAAAGAATTTAAGATCGAAGTTAGATGAGTATGGCAAACTAATCAAAACTGTAAGAGGTTTGGGATATAGGATGGAGATGGAAAAGTGATTAAATCTGTAAGGGTAAAAGTATTTCTCTATTTTACATTATTTCTTGTCTTTTTTGTTTATTTCTCCACCTTTATAAATATAAAATTTTATGATAAATACTTTGTTTATAGAAGTGAAAGTATTTTTTATGATGCCTATGAGCGTATTAATGAAGTGTACTTAGGTGAATCTGAATCATTAAGAAGTACTTTTGGGGACATATTAGGACCTAAATTTATAAGAAGTATGATTATAGATAAAGAAACATTGACAATTAAATATGATTCAAAATCACGAGAACGTACAGGACCTATTGGAGAAAGTACAGGACTTACTGGAGAACGTACAGGACCTATAATGGAATTGATTAGGCTTTTTATGCGCAAAAATATAAATGAGATCAAAAAGAATTACCTTTATGAAGTTATTAACGTGTATCCATCAAGAAAGAACTATAATAACACTATTAATGATGTTATCCTCGATCCTAGTCAGGGGATAAATATTTATGCCAAGGATCCTCACAAATATCGTATAACAGAGATTATATTTATTAAGGAATTGGATAGGGGGGATTTTTTGGTTTTAAGAAAACCTATCCATATAAATGACGATAATATAAAAATTGCAAACGAATTTCTATTGAGTGTTGGAACAATAAGCATTTTACTTGGAAGTATATTTGTATTCTTCTTCTCAAAGCAATTGACAAAACCTATAATAGAGTTAAGCCAGATTGCAAGGAGTATTTCAAAGCTTGACTTTTCTAAGAAGTATAAGGTGAAGACGAAGGATGAAATAGGCATACTTGGAGATAGTATCAATTTAATATCTGAAGAGTTACATGGGGCTATGGATGACTTGAGGGAAGCAAATTATAAGTTAAAGGAAGACATAGAGAGAAAAAAAGAAATAGATGAAATGAGAAAAAGGTTTATATCGAGTGTTTCACATGAACTGAAAAGTCCTATAGGTATAACAAGGGGCTATGTAGAAGGACTTAAATATAACGTTGCAAATAATGAGGCAAAGAGAAATCGATATTATGATATTTTGATAGATGAGGCCGAAAAGATGGACAAAATGGTAGGTCAGCTATTAAATCTATCTGATTTAGAGTCTGAGACCTTTGAATTAGATGAATCAATTTTTAATATATCAGTTTTAATAAATATTGTTGTTGAAAAATTTGATCATATCCTTAAGGAGAAGGGGATCGAAGTGAAGATTAGTATTGGTGAAGAGTATTTCATCAGTGCGGACTCCCTAAAAATAGAGCAGGTTATAAGTAATTACTTGAGTAATGCAATAAATCATGTAGATGAACGGAAATATATCGAGATAAGAACAGCATTAGTAGATGAAAAGGTCAGGGTTTCTGTCATAAATTCAGGAAAAAATATTCCAGAGGAAGACTTGAAAAATATTTGGGATAGCTTCTATAAAGTTGATAAGGCTCGATCTAGAGAATATGGTGGTACGGGTCTCGGGCTTTCAATAGTAAAATCAATTATGGATCAGCATCAGGGAATATATGGTGTAAGAAACAAGGAATCTTGTGTAGAGTTTTGGTTTGAACTGAATAGGATTAGTGAAGAATGTTTATTGATAAAATAACAACTTTACCCCCCTTTAGAATTTCTAAAGGGGGGTATTTTATGGATTAATATATTTTTCTATTTCTTCACAAAACCATCACATAAGGAAGGCAAAATTAAAATATCTAACAAAGGAATAGGAGGGGTTATATGAAAACAAAAGGATTTTTACGATCATTGATAGTATTTGTTCTTGTGATTGTAGCTTTTCACCACATTACACTAGCTAACAGCGCTGATAATTCACTTAGAGATATAACGATTGATAGTTTTACATCAGGCGAGTTAGAGACAGCAGTAACTGATATAAACGCAATTTTGGTACCAGCAGGGATTGAAACATTAACTATTACTGAGGGTACAGTTAATGCTACGGATTTTGAATGGATTAAAGATAATCTTACCGACCTAGAAACTCTAGAGATAAGTGGTAATGCTAAAGTACATAGTACATCAGATACACCTGTAGAGACACCAGATAATACTGTACCAGGATCAGCTTTATTTAATATGAGTACACTTAAGGAAGTAACAATTTCTTCTGCTACTTCTATTAGTAATAATGCTTTTAATAGTTGCGATAGTCTAGAAACTATATCTTTGCCAAATGCTACTACAATTGGTAACTATGCATTCAGTGAGTGTAGCGTACTTACTGACGTTGAATTATCAGAGGTTACAAGTATTGGTAAAGGTGCTTTTTTTAGCAGTTATACTCTTGAAAGTATAAACTTACCGAAGCTTGAAAGCATCGGTGAAGATGCTTTTACTAGCAGTAATATATCTACCCTTTATTTAGGAAGCGGTGCTCCCACTGTAGGGAGCGATGCATTTTCGGGTTGTCCTAATCCTCGAACTATAATAATACCACAAAATAGCGAAACTGATTATAAAAGCGCAGATGATGGTAATACAGGCGATGAAGAATGGTATGGATGGAGTATATATGAAATAAGTGATGATGCAACACTAAGTAGCATAACTGTAAGTGATGAAGTCTTAGAACCTGACTTTACCAGCACCACAACGGAATACTATGTAACTGTATCCTATCCTACAGAGAAAATAACAATTACACCTACAACTAATCACAGTTATGCAACATTAACAGTGGAAGGAAATACAGTGACCAGTGGGGAGTCAGTAGAAGTAGATCTTAGTATAGGTATAAATGAAATTAGCATTGTTGTTACAGCTAGTGACGATGCTACTATTAGTGAAACAATAATAGCTGTAACAAGGACAGAAGCACAGTCCGTAACCATAGATAGCTTTACTTCTAGTGATTTAGGTAGTGCAGTAACTACTATTCACGGTACTCCTGAAGATATTACATCATTAACTATCACAGGAGGGATAGTTAATGCTAATGATTTTGAATGGATTAAAAATAATCTTTCTAACCTTGAGACTTTAGAGCTAAGTGGTAATGCTAAAGTAGATAGTGGAACGGATTCATTTATGGATGATAATACTGTACCTGGTGGAGCTTTAGAGAGTATGAATACGCTTAAGGAAGTAACAATTTCTTCTGCAACTACTATTGGAGAGGAAGCATTTTACCAATGTACATCACTGATCAGTGTAAATCTGCCTAAGGTTACAAACATTGAATATGCAGGTTTTTCTGAGTGTGAAGAGCTCAATAGCATAAGTATACCCTTGGTTGAAACTATTGGAGAGGAAGCATTTTATAGTTGTGATGCACTTGTAGAATTGGACTTACCAGTGATAGATAGTATAGGGGATGTAGCTTTTGATGGTTGTAGAAATCTCGAAACAATAAAATTACCATTAGCTACTAATATAGGCGATTATGCTTTTAGTTATACTGGGCTTTTAAATGTGGATTTACCTAACGCCATGACTATTGGAGAAGGAGCTTTTGCAAGGTGTGACTCACTTATCAGCATAAGTGCTCCTAAAGTTACGATTGTTGAAGAGAGTACATTCAAAGACTGTACAAGTCTCACAAGTCTAGACTTGCCTAACGCTGTAACAATTGGTGGAGGATTGGCGAGAGATGGAGCATTTACGAATTGTGAGGCACTTGAAAGTATAGACTTGCCTATGGTTACGACAATCGAGCCCAACGCATTTTATGATTGTGACCAACTTGAAATTCTTACTTTAGGAGAAAATCCACCAACGGCAGCAACAAATTCATTTGTAAATTGTGCTGATCCACGGACAATAAAAGTGCCAGCTGGTAAGGGACCTGATTATAAAAGCGCAAGTGATGGAAATACAGGTGATGAACTATGGTATGGATGGAATGTATATGAAATTAGTAATGATGCAACGCTAGCGAATCTAGAAACTAACCCAGTGAATATAGATCAACTCTTTGAAAGCACTGTAAAAAACTACACAGCTGCTGTGACCTATCCCACAGAAACCATAGGAATTAGACCTGAAGCTAGCGATAGTAATACAACAATAACTGTAGAAGGTAATGAAGTAAGTAGTGGAAGTTCAGTATATGTAGGTCTCAGTACTGGTGAAAACGTAATTAATATCATAGTAACTGCTGAAGACGGAAGCACCACTGAAGAATATATAATAACAGTAACGAGATCAGAGGCACAATCTGTAACTATAGAGAGCTTTGATTCTGGTGACTTAGAGAGTGCAGTGACTGCTGCCTATAGTACACTTGATAATATTAACTCATTAATCATCACAGAAGGGGTGGTTAACTCTGAAGATTTTGAATGGATTGTGGATGGGCTTTCTGGTATTGAAGTCTTAGAGATAAGC
Source organism: Wukongibacter baidiensis (assembly GCF_050888315.1). Classification (NCBI taxonomy): domain Bacteria; kingdom Bacillati; phylum Bacillota; class Clostridia; order Peptostreptococcales; family Caminicellaceae; genus Wukongibacter; species Wukongibacter baidiensis. Next base: position 2,010,054 of record NZ_CP138202.1, on the reverse strand, counting down.
GGAAATGCTAAGGTACACAGTACATCAGACTCACCTGTAGACACACCTGATAATACTGTACCAGAAGATGTTTTTTCTGGAATGATTGGACTTAAAGAGGTAACGATTTCTTCTGCTACCACTATTGGGAGTAATGCCTTTGAGTCCTGTGAGGATCTTGAGAGTGTAGATTTACCAGAAGTAACAACTATAGGAGAGTCAGCATTTTCAAACTGTGATAGCCTTGAGAGTATAGACTTACCGGAGGTGATCACTATAGGGGAGCGTGTATTTTCTGAATCTGGACTAATAAGTATAGATTTACCTGAAGCCATAATTATTCAAAGTGGAGCATTTAGTGATTGTGAATCATTCACAAGCATAAGTGCTCCAAAAGTTGAAACTATTGGAGATGATGTTTTTCAATTTTGTAGAAATCTAATTAGTGTGGATTTACCTATGGTTAAAGTACTCGGTGAACAAGCATTTCAAGATAATAATTCACTTGTAAATATAGAGCTACCTAAGGCTGAAACGATTGGTAACAGGGCATTTTTGGAATCTACCAAACTTACGAGTGTGAATCTTCCTGTAGTAACCTCTTTAGGTGACTCTGTATTTGCCGATTGCACCTCACTAAATAGTATTACTTTAGGAGAAACAGTTCCTACGGTAGGAAATAATACCTTTTCTTATATCAGTTCTGACTCACCTACAGTAAAGGTACCAATGGGAAGTGGGTCTGACTATAAAGCCGATACAAGTGACGGAGACGAAACAGATGATAAGTGGCATGGATTGACCATATATGAAATAAGTAATGATGCTATACTCAGCAACTTAACCATTAACTCTGGCTCATTAAACCCTGCATTCAATAGTGCTACCACAGACTACTCTGCAAATGTAAGCTATGGAATAAACAGTATAAATATAACTCCTACAACTAATCATGGCAAGGCAACGGTAACGGTTGAAGGGAGCGAAACAAGAAGTGGAGAAGCAGTAAATATATCACTAAACACGGGAACCAATGAAATAAATATTGTAGTTACTGCTGAAGATGGTAGTATGGCTCAGACCATAGTAAAAGTAACAAGAGCTAGTTATGTACCATATACACCATCAACAAATGCATACTTAAGGAGTTTGAGACTGGATGGAATAAACCTAAGCCCTACATTTAGCTTATCCACATATAATTATGAAGCGAATGTAACAAGTGAAATAAAGAGTACTAAATTATCGGCATCGGTATATGACTATAGGGCAAAAATGCAAATAAATGGTCAGTCAGTATCTGACAGTGCATCGAAGACAATTTCTCTAAATCCAGGAAAAAATGTCATAACAGTAACAGTTACAGCAGAAAATAGCTATTACAAAAAGACCTATACAATAACAGTTAATAGAGAGGCAAGTGAGATAGAGGAAAACATAGGAGAAGCAGAGGATATAGATAGCCTAAAGGAAATATACGAAAACATTAGTGCTTTTGAAGAAGAAGAAAAGCAATCTCTACTGAAACAGATCACAGAAAAAGCCTTTGAAATGATGGAGGACTTATCTGAAATAGACTTCATACAATCAGTAATAGATGATATGAAAGAAGGAGAAATAAAAGAAGAATATGAGACTAGGCTCGGTGGAAAAGAAATGATATACGGCGAAGAATACAGCGATTGGGACGAACATAAAGAGACAGAGCAGCCTATAAACAAGGTATGGAATGTTAAATTCAATTTTACAATAGATGAAGAAACAATAGTAGCTGGAGACAACTATATAGCGGTAGTAGATAAAGATGGGTATAGAATAGAAATAGAATTGGAATATGAAAAAGAATCAAAAGAATTAAAGATAAAGCCTGTAGCTGATTATGAACCGGGAAAGAAATATTACTTAATATTGGGGACAGAAATAAGAAATGAAGAAGGAGTTTCATTAAAGGATCCAATAAGGCTAGAGTTTAGTACTAATGACTAATTATGAACTACAAATAAGATAAAGTAAGATACCCCCCACTTAGAATTTCTAAAGGGGGGTTATTTTATGGATTAATACATTCATTTTCTATTTAATCACAAAACTGTCACATAAGATAATTAAAATTTAAATTAGAGATAAAATAGTAGTTTTATATAGCTGCTTTATATAAAAGAGAATGGGGGGACTTTAAATGAAAATAAAACGACTTTTAGGGCCATTGATAGTATTGGTTCTTGTGTCTGTGTTTTTTTACCATACTGTGCTTGCTGACGGTGATACAATTTATGATGTAACGATTGATAGTTTTACATCAGGCGATCTAGGTAGTGCAGTAACAGCTGCCTACGGTACGCCTGAAGACATTACATCATTAACTATTACAGATGGTATAGTTAATGCTACGGATTTTGAGTGGATAAAAAGTGAGCTTACTAACCTAGAAACTTTAGAGATAAGTGGTAATGCAAAAGTAGATAGTGGAACGGACTCCTTGATGGATGATAATACTGTACCTGATGGAGCCTTAGAGAGTATGAGTAAACTTCAAGAAGTAATAATTTCTTCAGCAAATAATATAGGAGAAGAAGCATTTTATGGGTGTACATCACTAATTAATGTAAATCTACCTCAGGTTAAAACCATTGAATATGGAGGGTTTTATGACTGCCTGAACCTTAGTAGCATAAGCATACCCGTGGTTGAAAGTATTGGAGAAGAAGCATTTTACTATTGTCAAGCACTTGTAGAATTAGATTTGCCAATGGTAGATAGCATAGCAGCGTATGCCTTTGATGATTGTGAGAATCTCGAAACTATAAACATACCATTAGTCACTAGTATTGGTTACGATGCGTTTAAGAAAACTGGACTTACAAATGTAGATTTACCTAATGCTGAGACAATTGGAAGTGGCGCCTTCAAAGATTGTGAATCACTCATCAGTATAAGTGCTCCTAATGTTTCTGTAATTGAACAAGGTACATTTGAAGGCTGTAGTAGTCTTACAAGTGTAGATTTACCTAAAGTTGTAACGATTGAAGGAGGATCTCATAGTAATGGAGCATTTATAGATTGTGTAAGCCTTGAAAGCATAGACTTACCTATGATTGAGACAATTGAGTCATACACATTTTATGGATGTACTGCACTTGCAAATCTTACTTTGGGAGAAACGCCACCATCGGTAGGAACAAATGCTTTTTTTAATTGCCCTGATACACGGACAATAAAAGTGCCGGTAGTAGATAACTACAGAAATGACTCTGCCGGTTATGATGTAGATACTGATCTCTGGTATGGATGGATATTATATGAAGTAAGCGATGATGCAACATTAAGTAGTTTAAGCGTAAGTGATGGAGACTTATCGCCTGATTTTATTAGTACTACAACAGAATACTCTGTAACTGTATCCTATCCCACAGAGAAAATAACAATTACGCCAACAACTAATCACGATAACGCCACAGTAACAGTGGAAGGAAATACAGTAACAAGTGGAGATCCAGTAGAGATAGACCTTAGTATAGGTATAAACGAAATTAATATAGTTGTTACGTCTAGTGATAATAGTAATAATAGCGAAACAATAGTAAATGTAACAAGAACGGAGGGGCAAACTGTAACGATTGATAGTTTTACATCAGGCGATCTAGGTAGTGCAGTAACAGCTGCCTACGGTACGCCTGAAGACATTACAGCGTTAACTATTACAGATGGTATAGTAAATGCTACGGATTTTGAGTGGATAAAAAGTGAGCTTACTAACCTAGAAACTTTAGAGATAAGTGGTAATGCAAAAGTAGATAGTGGAACGGACTCCTTGATGGATGATAATACTGTACCTGATGGAGCCTTAGAGAGTATGAGTAAACTTCAAGAAGTAATAATTTCTTCAGCAAATAATATAGGAGAAGAAGCATTTTATGGGTGTACATCACTAATTAATGTAAATCTACCTCAGGTTAAAACCATTGAATATGGAGGGTTTTATGACTGCCTGAACCTTAGTAGCATAAGCATACCCGTGGTTGAAAGTATTGGAGAAGAAGCATTTTACTATTGTCAAGCACTTGTAGAATTAGATTTGCCAATGGTAGATAGCATAGCAGCGTATGCCTTTGATGATTGTGAGAATCTCGAAACTATAAACATACCATTAGTCACTAGTATTGGTTACGATGCGTTTAAGAAAACTGGACTTACAAATGTAGATTTACCTAATGCTGAGACAATTGGAAGTGGCGCCTTCAAAGATTGTGAATCACTCATCAGTATAAGTGCTCCTAATGTTTCTGTAATTGAACAAGGTACATTTGAAGGCTGTAGTAGTCTTACAAGTGTAGATTTACCTAAAGTTGTAACGATTGAAGGAGGATCTCATAGTAATGGAGCATTTATAGATTGTGTAAGCCTTGAAAGCATAGACTTACCTATGATTGAGACAATTGAGTCATACACATTTTATGGATGTACTGCACTTGCAAATCTTACTTTGGGAGAAACGCCACCATCGGTAGGAACAAATGCTTTTTTTAATTGCCCTGATACACGGACAATAAAAGTGCCGGTAGTAGATAACTACAGAAATGACTCTGCCGGTTATGATGTAGATACTGATCTCTGGTATGGATGGATATTATATGAAGTAAGCGATGATGCAACATTAAGTAGTTTAAGCGTAAGTGATGGAGACTTATCGCCTGATTTTATTAGTACTACAACAGAATACTCTGTAACTGTATCCTATCCCACAGAGAAAATAACAATTACGCCAACAACTAATCACGATAACGCCACAGTAACAGTGGAAGGAAATACAGTAACAAGTGGAGATCCAGTAGAGATAGACCTTAGTATAGGTATAAACGAAATTAATATAGTTGTTACGTCTAGTGATAATAGTAATAATAGCGAAACAATAGTAAATGTAACAAGAACGGAGGGGCAAACTGTAACGATTGATAGTTTTACATCAGGCGATCTAGGTAGTGCAGTAACAGCTGCCTACGGTACGCCTGAAGACATTACAGCGTTAACTATTACAGATGGTATAGTAAATGCTACGGATTTTGAGTGGATAAAAAGTGAGCTTACTAACCTAGAAACTTTAGAGATAAGTGGTAATGCAAAAGTAGATAGTGGAACGGACTCCTTGATGGATGATAATACTGTACCTGATGGAGCCTTAGAGAGTATGAGTAAACTTCAAGAAGTAATAATTTCTTCAGCAAATAATATAGGAGAAGAAGCATTTTATGGGTGTACATCACTAATTAATGTAAATCTACCTCAGGTTAAAACCATTGAATATGGAGGGTTTTATGACTGCCTGAACCTTAGTAGCATAAGCATACCCGTGGTTGAAAGTATTGGAGAAGAAGCATTTTACTATTGTCAAGCACTTGTAGAATTAGATTTGCCAATGGTAGATAGCATAGCAGCGTATGCCTTTGATGATTGTGAGAATCTCGAAACTATAAACATACCATTAGTCACTAGTATTGGTTACGATGCGTTTAAGAAAACTGGACTTACAAATGTAGATTTACCTAATGCTGAGACAATTGGAAGTGGCGCCTTCAAAGATTGTGAATCACTCATCAGTATAAGTGCTCCTAATGTTTCTGTAATTGAACAAGGTACATTTGAAGGCTGTAGTAGTCTTACAAGTGTAGATTTACCTAAAGTTGTAACGATTGAAGGAGGATCTCATAGTAATGGAGCATTTATAGATTGTGTAAGCCTTGAAAGCATAGACTTACCTATGATTGAGACAATTGAGTCATACACATTTTATGGATGTACTGCACTTGCAAATCTTACTTTGGGAGAAACGCCACCATCGGTAGGAACAAATGCTTTTTTTAATTGCCCTGATACACGGACAATAAAAGTGCCGGTAGTAGATAACTACAGAAATGACTCTGCCGGTTATGATGTAGATACTGATCTCTGGTATGGATGGACATTATATGAAGTAAGCGATGATGCAACATTAAGTAATTTAACCATTAGTTCAGGATCCCTAAGCCCTGTATTTGATAGTGATACGAGGGATTATACGGTAGAAGTAAGCAATGATATAAGCAGCATAGACATAAGCCCGACAGCCAACCACAGTAATGCAATAATAACAGTGGAAGGAGATACCGTGGCAAGTGGAGATACAGTAAATGTAGCCCTAAGTGTAGGGTCGAATGAAATCAATGTTGTGGTTACAGCGGAGGATGGCAGTACGACAGATGAAACCATAATAAGGGTGACGAGAGCAAGTAGTAATGATACAACATTAAGTAACTTAACCATTAGTTCAGGATCCCTAAGCCCTGTATTTGATAGTGATACGAGGGATTATACTGTAGAAGTAAGCAATGATATAAGCAGCATAGACATAAGCCCGACAGCCAACCACAGTAATGCAATAATAACAGTGGAAGGAGATACCGTGGCAAGTGGAGATACAGTAAATGTAGCCCTAAGTGTAGGGTCGAATGAAATCAATGTTGTGGTTACAGCGGAGGATGGCAGTACGACAGATGAAACCATAATAAGGGTGACGAGAGCAAGTAGTAATGATACAACATTAAGTAACTTAACCATTAGTTCAGGATCCCTAAGCCCTGTATTTGATAGTAATACGAGGGATTATACGGTAGAAGTAAACAATGATATAAGCAGCATGGATATAAGACCGACAGCCAACCACAGTAGTGCAACAATAACAGTGGAAGGAGATACAGTGGCGAGTGGAGATACAGTAAATGTACCGCTAAGTGTAGGGACGAATGAAATCAATGTTGTGGTTACAGCGGAGGATGGCAGTACGACAGATGAAACTATAATAAGAGTGACGAGAGCAAGTAGTAATGATACAACATTAAGTAACTTAACCATTAGTTCAGGATCCCTAAGCCCTGTATTTGATAGTAATACGAGGGATTATACGGTAGAAGTAAACAATGATATAAGCAGCATGGATATAAGACCGACAGCCAACCACAGTAGTGCAACAATAACAGTGGAAGGAGATACAGTGGCGAGTGGAGATACAGTAAATGTACCGCTAAGTGTAGGGACGAATGAAATCAATGTTGTGGTTACAGCGGAGGATGGCAGTACGACAGATGAAACTATAATAAGAGTGACGAGAGCAAGTAGTAATGATACAACATTAAGTAACTTAACCATTAGTTCAGGATCCCTAAGCCCTGTATTTGATAGTAATACGAGGGATTATACGGTAGAAGTAAGCAATGATATAAGTAGCATAGATATAAGCCTGACAGCCAACCACAGTAATGCAACAATAACAGTGGAAGGAGATACAGTGGCGAGTGGAGATACAGTAAATGTACCGCTAAGTGTAGGAGAGAATACAATAACAGTAGAAGTAACGGCAGAGGATGCAAGTATCGAAACATATACAATAACCGTAAATAGAGATGCAGGTAATGATGCTACACTCAGTGATTTAAGCATAAGTTCAGGTTCACTAAGTCCTGTATTTGACAGTGCTACAACAGAATACTCTGCAAGTGTAACTTATAGCACAACCAGCGTAGATATAACCCCGACAGTCAATGACAGTAAAGCAACGGTAACGGTGGAAGGAAAGGACGTGACAAGTGGTAAGTCGGAAAATATATCACTAAACGTAGGAGACAATGAAATAAATATTGTAGTTACTGCTGAAGATGGTAGTACGACTCAGACCATAGTAAAAGTAACAAGAGCTAGTTATGTACCATATACACCATCAACAAATGCATACTTAAGGAGTTTAAGACTGGAAGGAATAAACCTAAGCCCTACATTTAGTTTATCAACGTATAATTATGAAGCAAATGTAACAAGTGAAATAGATACTATTAAAATATCGGCAGTAGTATATGACTATAAATCTAAAATGGAAATAAATGGTGAGGCGGTATCCGACAGCGCATCAAAGACAATTGACCTGAATCCAGGAAAAAATATCATAAAAGTAAAAGTCACAGCAGAAAAAAGTTATTACAAAAAGACCTATACAATAACCGTAAATAAAGAATTAAGTGAAGTAGAGCAAGCTATAGAAGAAGCAGAGGACATAGAAGCCTTAAAGGAAATATACGAAGATATTAATGATTTAGGTGAAGAAGAAAAGCAATCTCTACTGAAACAGATCACAGAAAAAGCCTTTGAAATGATGGAGGACTTATCTGAAATAGACTTCATACAATCAGTAATAGATGATATGAAAGAAGGAGAAATAAAAGAAGAATATGAGATTAGGCTCGGTGGAAAAGAAATGATATACGGCGAAGAATACAACGATTGGGATGAACATAAAGAGACAGAGCAGCCTATAAATAAGGTGTGGAATGTTAAATTCAATTTTACATTAGATGAAGAAACAATAGTAGCTGGAGACGACTATATAACGGTAGTAGATGAAGACGGATATAGAATAGAAATAGAATTGGAGTATGAAAAAGAAAGTAAAACATTAAAGATAAAGCCTATAGCTGATTATGAGCCGGGAAAAAAATACTATCTAATATTGGGAACGGAATTAAGAAATGAAGAAGGAGTTTTATTAAAGGAACCAATAAGGTTAGAGTTTGTCATTGAAACTGATAATTAATTTTGAAGAACAGAAAAAGTATGAGTTAGATTAAAATCGAAGGACTGTAGAGAAAATATTTTCTCTACAGTTTTTTCCTTCACAAAACTATCACAAAACATAGATAGTATAGAAAGATACTAAATAAAAAGAGGTGAGATTGTGGTGAGAAGATTTTTAAAAATAATAGTCATTACATGTATTATGATATTTGCAGTCACAGGTGTAGCTTTAGCTGAGAATATAGATATTTCATCTGGTGGAACTTATAATCTATCTGATTATGGAGATGACTCAATTATAACTATTTCAACAACAGATGCTGTAACCTTAACTCAGTCTAATTCAACTGCATTGTCAAACTTTCAAATTGATTGCTCAGTAGCAGGTGTAAATCTGACAATAGAAGGGATTAATATTGACTTGTCGGCAATGGAGAATTCATATGCTGTACTAACATTTACAGGAACAGGAAATAACCTGACTTTGGCAGGAGATAACACAATCATATCAGATGAAGATCATGCAGGTATCAATGTAGGTGCAGATACAGAGCTTACCATATCGGGTACAGGAACATTAGATGTAACAGTAACGTGGTATGGAGCCGGAATAGGAGGAAATAGATCAGAAGACTCTGGTACTATCAATATTACAAGTGGAGAAATTACAGTTTTATCAGAGTCCGCAGGAGCCTGTATTGGTGGAGGACTGAATGGAAATAATGGCATTATCAACATCACAGGAGGAATCGTTACAGCAAATGGAAATGGTAGCGGAGCTGGTCTTGGTGGTGGAGAGGACGGCGATGGCGGAGAAATCTATATCTCGGGTGGAACAATCACTGCCATGGGAGGAAGCGGTGCAGCCGGCATCGGTGGCGGTTTCAAAGGAAATGGCGGTATCGTAGAGATTACAGGAGGAAGAGTTGAATCCTGGGGTGGTGGATATGCCTTGGGGGACCCTAGTATAATAAATGGAGCAGGAATTGGTGGTGGTCTAAATGGAGCCGGTGGGACTATTCGAATTTCTGGAGGAGAAGTATATGCAGAAGCAGGTTATGAGAGTAGTAATGATATTGGAGCAGGACCGAATGGCGAAGATGGAAGCATAGAATTCAGCGGCGATGCAGTTGTGGTCCTAAGGCATAATAATATTAGTCCGCCCCCAACAAAAACCATAGACGATGAATATATATCAAGCTATGGAAACAGTTTTGATTTAAGCACACTACCTTTTGCATATACAGTAGAGCTGGCAACGACACAAGATTTTACCATAACCCAAACCGATGGGGAAGCATTGAACTATATGGAAATCCTCAGTACGGTAGCAGGTGTAAACCTAACAATAGATGGGATTAATATTGACTTGTCGGCAATGGAGAATGCATATGCTGTACTAGCATTTACAGGAACAGGAAATAACCTGACTTTGGCAGGAGATAACACAATCATATCAGATGAAGATCATGCAGGTATCAATGTAGGTGCAGATACAGAGCTTACCATATCGGGTACAGGAACATTAGATGTAACAGTAACGTGGTATGGAGCCGGAATAGGAGGAAATAGATCAGAAGACTCTGGTACTATCAATATTACAAGTGGAGAAATTACAGTTTTATCAGAGTCCGCAGGAGCCTGTATTGGTGGAGGAAAGAATGGAGATAATGGCATTATCAACATCACAGGAGGAATCGTTACAGCAAATGGAAATGGTAGCGGAGCTGGTCTTGGTGGTGGAGAGGACGGTGATGGCGGAGAAATCTATATCTCGGGTGGAACAATCACTGCCATGGGAGGAAGCGGTGCAGCCGGCATCGGTGGCGGTTTCAGAGGAAATGGAGGTATCGTAGAGATTACAGGAGGAAGAGTTGAATCCTGTGGTGGTGGATATGCCATGGGGGATCCTAGTATAATAAATGGAGCAGGAATTGGTGGTGGTCTAAATGGAGCCGGTGGGACTATTCGAATTTCTGGAGGAGAAGTATATGCAGAAGCAGGTTATGAGAGTAGTAATGATATTGGAGCAGGACCGAATGGCGAAGATGGAAGCATAGAATTCAGCGGCGATGCAGTTGTGGTCCTAAGGCATAATAATATTAGTCCGCCCCCAACAAAAACCATAGACGATGAATATATATCAAGCTATGGAAACAGTTTTGATTTAAGCACACTACCTTTTGCATATACAGTAGAGCTGGCAACGACACAAGATTTTACCATAACCCAAACCGATGGGGAAGCATTGAACTATATGGAAATCCTCAGTACGGTAGCAGGTGTAAATCTGACAATAGAAGGGATTAATATTGACTTGTCGGCAATGGAGAATTCATATGCTGTACTAACATTTACAGGAACAGGAAATAACCTGACTTTGGCAGGAGATAACACAATCATATCAGATGAAGATCATGCAGGTATCAATGTAGGTGCAGATACAGAGCTTACCATATCGGGTACAGGAACATTAGATGTAACAGTAACGTGGTATGGAGCCGGAATAGGAGGAAATAGATCAGAAGACTCTGGTACTATCAATATTACAAGTGGAGAAATTACAGTTTTATCAGAGTCCGCAGGAGCCTGTATTGGTGGAGGACTGAATGGAAATAATGGCATTATCAACATCACAGGAGGAATCGTTACAGCAAATGGAAATGGTAGCGGAGCTGGTCTTGGTGGTGGAGAGGACGGCGATGGCGGAGAAATCTATATCTCGGGTGGAACAATCACTGCCATGGGAGGAAGCGGTGCAGCCGGCATCGGTGGCGGTTTCAAAGGAAATGGCGGTATCGTAGAGATTACAGGAGGAAGAGTTGAATCCTGGGGTGGTGGATATGCCTTGGGGGATCCTAGTATAATAAATGGAGCAGGAATTGGTGGTGGTCTAGATAGAGCCGGTGGGACTATTCGAATTTCTGGAGGAGAAGTATATGCAGAAGCAGGTTATGAGAGTAGTAATGATATTGGGGCAGGACCGAATGGCGAAGATGGAAGCATAGAATTCAGCGGCGATGCAGTTGTGTTCCTAAGGCATAATAATATTAGTCCGTCCCCAACAACATCAACTCATGTCGTACTGAGCTATGAAGATTTATCAGGGGCAGAAAGCTATGGCTATACCTTGCCAAGTACTTGGTCAGGCAGTAGTGATACAGCATATGCATATTTGATAACCCAATATAATGTGATTGCTGTAACGGGTGTATCATTAGACATAGCAAGTGGAACTTTAATCCTTGATGATGGAGATACAAGTAATGACACAGTACAGCTCACAGCGACGGTAGAACCAAGTGATGCCGCTAACCCAAACATTAATTGGAGCTCATCCGATGAGACAATTGCAACGGTTGATACGACTGGACTTGTTACAGCATTAAGGGCAGGAACAGCTACCATCACAGTAACAACCGATGATGGAGGGTATACAGATACTTGTGAAATCACAGTAGAGCAAAAAGTAACAGGCGTATCACTAGATATAAGAAATGCAACCTTGGGTCTAGGTGCAAAGGACACTTTACAATTGATAGCGATGATAGAACCAAGTGATGCAGATGAGCAAGGTATGACATGGAGTTCATCGGATACAGCAATAGCAACGGTGAATTCGACAGGTCTGGTGACAGCAGTTAAGATAGGAACAGCTACCATTACAGTAACAACCGATGATGGAGGATATACAGATACCTGTGAAATCACAGTAGCGCAAGGTGTAACGAGTGTATCATTAGACATAGCAAGTGGAACTTTAATCCTTGATGATGGAGATACAAGTAATGACACAGTACAGCTCACAGCGACGGTAGAACCAAGTGATGCCGCTAACCCAAACATTACTTGGAGCTCATCCGATGAGACAATTGCAACGGTTGATACGACTGGACTCGTTACAGCATTAAGGGCAGGAACAGCTACCATTACAGTAATAACCGATGATGGAGGATATATAGATACCAGTGAAATCACAGTAGAGCAAAGAGTAACAGGCGTATCACTAGATATAACAAATACAGCGTTAATTTTAGGTGATGGAGATACAAGTAATGATACAGTTCAACTGACGGAGACAGTGGAGCCTAGTGATGCAGATAACCAAGGTGTTATATGGACAAGTTCAAATGAAGCGGTAGCAACAGTGGATTCATCAGGATTAGTAACAGGAGTTTCATCTGGTAATGCTATCATAACTGTAACAGCTGAGGGTGGGAATACAGCTCAGACCATAGTAACAGTAACAAGAAAAAGCTATACACCATATACACCATCAACAAATGCATACTTAAGGAGTTTAAGACTAGAAGGAATAAACCTAAGCCCTACATTTAGTTTATCAACGTATAATTATGAAGCAAATGTAACAAGTGAAATAGATACTATTAAATTATCGGCAGTAGTATATGACTATAGATCAAAAATGGAAATAAATGGTGAGATGGTATCCGACAGCTCATCAAAGACAATTACCCTAAATCCAGGAAAAAATATTTTAAAAGTAAAAGTTACAGCAGAAAATAGTTATTACAAAAAGACCTATATAATAACCGTAAATAGAGAATTAAGTGAAGTAGAGCAAGATATAGAAGAGGCAGAGGACATAGAAGCCTTAAAGGGAATATACGAAGATATTAGTGATTTAGATGAAGAAGAAAAAGAATCACTACTAAAGCAGATCACAGAAAAGGCCTTTGAAATGATGGAGGATTCATCGGAAGTAGATTTCATACAGTCAGTAATAGATGATAGGGAAGATGAATACGCAAGAGAAGAATATCAAACTAGGCTTGATGGAAAAGAAATGATATACAGTGAAGAATACAGCGATTGGGATGAGCACAAAGATACAGAGCAGCCTAAAGACAAGATATGGGACGTAAAATTCAATTTTTCATTAGATGAAGAAACAGTTGTAGTAGGGGATGACTATGTAACTGTAGTAGATGAAGACGGATATAGAATAGAAATAGAATTGGAATATGAACAAGAAAGTAAATCCTTAAAGATGAAACCTATAGCTGATTATGAACCGGGAAAGAAATACTATCTAATAATGGGAAGGGAACTAAAAAATGAAAAAGGAGTTTCATTAAAGGATCCAATAAGATTAGAGTTTACCATTGAAGATTAATTCTTAATTACAAAGGGAATCAAGTTATATTAAAAACCATGCACTTTAGGGTAGATATCACCTAAAGTTGCATGGCTTTTTTGTATAGTGGGAGGAGTTTATTTATAGAAATAACAAAAGCTTTTTAAATCCATAATCATAATGCCCTTGAATTTATTATGTAGCTTAATTACTACTACATTCATGAAAAAATAGTGTTTAAATATATAATAAATTGGTATTTATAATATGAAGTTATGTATAATAAGATAGACTCTGAAGCGAATGATATTTTTACTGTAGGATTACAATAAGCAGAAAAAGGATAGGTAGCAATATGAATATATTTAATAATAAGATAAAAGATAGAATGCCTAAAATAGGTATGAGAAGCATAAAAACCTTTATAGCCACTCTGTTAGCTATTATGGTAAGTAATATATTGGGATTTGATTATCCCTTTTATGCTGCATGGACAGCCTTTTTGTGTGTTCAAAGCTCGATAGTAGGGTCATCTGAGATGGCAGTAAAAAGGAGCATGGGGACTGTAATAGGTGCTATATTCTCCTTGGTGTACTTATTATTAATGCCACAACATATATATGTAATCCCCTTTGGAATATTAGGGATAATATATCTATGTAATTTATTAGACAAGAGTGATCTAATAGCTATAGCATGTGTAGTATTTCTCGTTATAAGCTTTAGAGATAACACCATTCAAGATTTTAACGCAGTGAACCATGTTGTAAATAGGATGCTGGAAACCTTTATAGGAATTATAGTAGCTATTATAGTAAACTATTATATAAAGCCACCAAATCCCTTTGAAAAGCTACGGTCACTAGATGATGAAATGATTGAGTTTATAGAGAGAAACATTGATGATGAAGGAAATTTTAAAAGGATAAAAAATCTAGAAAAATACAGATTAAAGATGCATGAGTTCAGAAGTGTAATTAAATTTTATCACAAGGAAATAAACAGTAAGAGGCATGAATTAGATATAAAATACTATATGAGACATTTAACTTTATTCAGAAATGTTTACAGCCATATTTTCATACTAAACTCTATGAAGGAAGGGGTAAATGTAGATATACAACAATATCATATTGAAAGACTTATAAGTATTAAAAAAGAATTATTACAATAAAGAAAAAGTAATCTCTAGGAAATGAGATTACTTTTAGACTGTTGACAAACCCGAATTTCTTCGTTGTTGCCTCAAGCAAGAACCCTTACGTATGTCTGTATACGCTGCGGTCTCATGCTTTCAGCACGCCTCGAACTTCAGATTTCTCAACAGTCTGTCATCTTGTAGACTTTGTCTACAATTTGAAAGTAATCTCTAGGAAATGAGATTACTTTTTCTTTATCTTAAAGCTCTAACAATTCATTATCCTCAGGAACATAAAAGTGCTGAATCTCCAATGTCGTTAAGTCTTTCAGATAAGAAATGCTCCCTTACATCTTGTCTTTTTTTTACCGGTTTTCTATTTTCGCAAACCATGCCCGCTTGACATTTTCCACAAGTGTAGCGGGGATGAAAACTTCCATGAGCCTTAGATAAATGATTATAACAAATAGATTTGTTCTTAGTTCCATCTTCAAGTATAGCCTGTGGAGGACATTTTTTCATGCAAGCCCCACATTTTTTTTGGCTGTGCCAAAGGCAATGGTCGTAGATTCCAGTATAAGTTCTAGGGGTAGGAGATTCCTTTAAAGATGTAATGATACTAGACAATCTACCTGCAGAACCAAGATTAGTTATAATGGATTCGCTAAGACCAAAGGTACCTAAGCCACATATATAAGCTGTATGCCTTTCTGACCAGTTACTCTTAAGATTTTCTATTTTGAAATTTGGATGTTGAGAAGGTGCTATAACATTTTCACCCATAGTTTCAAATTCTTTTATCATGAGTCTAGTAAAAGTATCAATAAATTTTTCTCCTTCTAAATGGGCATTTACCCATTTGCTAGAAGGTAACCTACCGGATCTATTGCTTTTTCGTATTTTTTCTGAAAAAGAGAAGAAAAAAGAAATTATCGTTTCAGCATTAGAAAGCCAAGCTCGAGGTGATAAATAATGGGGAGAAACTACGCTTGGATCTTTTAATACCTCAAATAAAGGATCATGGGAACTGCTGTAGCCGATAAGTAGATCATCAAAAATAATTAATTCATCTATACGGTTTTCAGGGTGATTTTTTAAACAGTTAATAGCTTTTTGAAGAAGTTTATTTTTAAAGCTCATTGTTAACGCCTCCTAGTATGTTAAATCTAATGTCGTTGCTTTATAGAGTGTATACTATAGATTAAGCCTATATCAATAGATTCGGAATGTAATAGCCGAAAACCGCTTCTAATAGTTATAAAAAAATATACAAGAATGTAATGTCCGAAAACCGCTTTTAATAAATCTTGAAAAACTATATTATTATATATAAGAGAATGAATAAGAATAATTAGAAGATAAACACTGAAAATGATAAAAGGAGTTTAAGATGGAAAATACAACATTTCATACGGCAAGAATAACTAAAGACAGAAATTACGATGGGAAGTTTTTCTTTGGTGTAAAAACGACAGGCATTTTCTGCAGACCTTCTTGCCCATCTCCTATTGCAAAAGAGAAGAATGTACTATATTTCGATACGATGTTTGATGCCCTTGAACATGGGTTTAGGCCTTGCTTAAGATGCAGACCAGATGTGAACGTAGAATATTATAACGGCAATGTTGACGGTACCAAAATTGTAAACTCTGCAGTCAAAATGATTTATGAAGGATATCTAAACTACAATTCCATCAGTGATCTGGCAAAGGAATTTTTTATATCGGACAGGCATTTAAGAAAGCTATTTGTTGAAAACTTAGGAATACCTCCCGTTAAGATTGCCAAGTATCATAAATCACTTTTTGCAAGGAAATTACTATTCTTTTCTGATTTATCTGTAACTGATATAGCATTTGCTTCAGGCTTCGGTTCAACTAGACAGTTCAATCATGTTTTCAAAGAGATTTTTGGAGTAACACCTACTATGGTCAGAAAAGGATCAAAGAATTTAGAAGAGCATCAAGACAATACCACACTATTGTTAAAATATAAAAAGCCCTTTGATTTTAAACAAATCTTATCCTTCATGAAATCTAGGGCGATAAAAGGGATAGAAATAGTAACGGAAAATAGTTATAGTAGGACTTTTAGAACAGATAATGCAAGGGGCTATTTCACTGTATCTGACAACCCAAAGAAATCGTCTCTAGAGCTAAAGATAAACTGTGATGATATAAAATGTTATATGACAATCCATAATAAAGTCCGTAGAATGTTTGACCTTGATACAGATTTTTCAGTTATAAATGAAAGATTTGCTAAGGATGAGATATTATCAAAAGGCATGGAAAATGGAAGAGTACCACGATTGCCCATTGCTTTTGACACCTTTGAGTTTGTTATAAGGGCCATACTTGGTCAACAGATAACTGTTAAAGCGGCTACCACCTTAGCCGGTAGAATTGCTGAAAAAGCAGGAATAAAGAGTGCAGTTCATTTTCCAGAAGGACTAGACTATTTCTTTCCAAAACCATCGGAGCTTTTAACGATAGATCTAGATGGACTCGGTATAACTAAAACTAGGCAAACTACTATAAAAACCGTTGTGAATGGTGTTGTTGATGGATTAGTAAGCCTGGATACTAATCAACCCTTTGAGAAGTTCTATAATGATTTTTCATCTCTAAAGGGAATAGGAGATTGGACAGTCAATTATGTAGCAATGAGGGGAATGGGAATGGTTGATAGCTTTCCTGCAAAGGATCTAGGTGTCATCAAAGCCCTAACGGTAGGTGAAAAGAAACCATCACAAAGAGAGATAATAGAAATGGCTGAAAGATGGAGACCCTATAGGGCCTATGCAACCCTGTGCCTATGGAATTACGAAAGTAAAAAGGAGGGGATATAATGTACTATACAAGATTCAATACAAAATTTTGTGAAATTATCCTAGTAGGAGATGAAGATGGATTAACCAATCTACATCTAAATACCGGTGAAGGAAAGAGAATCTTTGAAATATCCGATAAATGGATTCGTAAAGATGACTTTTTTATAGATGCTATTAATGAAATAGAAGAATTCTTTGAAGGAAAAAGAAAAACATTTACTATTAAACTCAATCCTAAGGGCACAGACTATCAAAAGAAAGTCTGGAATGAACTATCTAAAATTCCTTATGGTGAGATTTATACCTATAAGCAAATAGCAACTAGTATCGGTAATAAAAAGGCATCGAGGGCTGTTGGCATGGCTAATAGTAAAAATCCAATACCACTTATTATACCTTGTCATAGGGTGGTAGGGTCAAATGGTAAGCTCACAGGCTTTGCCCACGGACTTACCATTAAGGAGAAATTGATAAACTTTGAGTCGGACAATAGATAGGTGTTTTAAACTTTGGGGCTGAACTCATAAGAAACCTTTATGAGACAGCCCCTTATTAATTGGACAAGGAACTTCAAGTAGAGTCTGGATGAAGGTTTGATAATATGAGAAGACTATGATATTATATAAATTTGTAGGGAACTCCCTATATGTTTTTTTGTGCAAAAATTAAACTGGAAACATTATATATTAGAGGTAACAATAGCGAATGGAGGAAATAAAATTATGCACGATTTACCAAATTGCCCAAAATGCAATTCAGAATACACATATGAAGATGGAAATCTTCTTGTATGTCCAGAATGTGCCCATGAATGGACTTTAGAATCGGAAAACGAAAACAGTGAAGATGAAAAGGTTATAAGAGATGCAAATGGAAATGTATTAAATGATGGTGATACTGTAACAGTAATCAAAGATCTTAAGGTAAAAGGAAGTTCATCTGTTATAAAAATAGGTACAAAGGTAAAAAATATACGTTTAATCGATGGAGACCATGATATTGATTGTAAAATTGATGGATTTGGAGCTATGAAATTAAAGTCTCAATTTGTTAAAAAGGCATAAAATAAAAATCGAGCTAGGTATCATGCCTAGCTCGATTACTATTTATCCTATAATTTCAATCCATAATAAAGATGTGAACAGGTCTCTCCATCAAAATCAGCAATGTCGGGTAGTCGTCCCCACTCTTCAAAACCAAATTTCTTGAGTAATTTTATACTTGGAATATTCCAGTCCAATAATATTGCAATCAAGGTTTTGTAATTTAATTCCTTACTTTTTTCAATCGCATACTCTAAAAATTTTGTTCCTATTCCTTGCTTGTGATAGTCATTATGAATATAATAACTGACTTCTGCCGTAAATCTCATAGCCCTTCGGCCCGGACGATAACCGGACAAATACATATATCCTACAACTTTATCATCAGCTTCGTACACGTATAAAGGATACTCTAATGACTGATGCTCTTCAAACCATGGGATTCTTTGCTCCACAGAGAAGGTGTCCATATCAGCAGTGCATTTTCCCTTTACAATAGCCTGATTATAAATTTCAACTAGTATCTCTAAGTCATCATATTTAGCTAATCTAATAGACATTAATATTACCTCCAATTGCTTCAGTAAGTATATTTATTATTATAACTTATCTAAGACATATTTTGTTGTAAAATGATAATAAACATAAATAGCAATCAGAAATAAATAGACGCTTCTACATTTCTTTAGTTGGATGTTATTAAACTTTTAAAGTTGGTTATCTATATCTAGTTCAAAATTGTCAATAATCTCATTGGTAGAAGTATCAATGACAGAAACAGAACTATTGTCATGATTTATGATATATAACAAGCCATAATTTGGTTGGCTATCATTTGTAAGTACCAGAGTAACTGATCTATCGTCTAACTCGATAGTTGTAATTAAGCTATTGGTTGAAGGATCAACCATAGTAATGTAATCTTGTGTTGTAGATGAACTTTGATTGGATGTAGAGACGGTCGACCCATTTGAACCAACTAGAATATTTTGATTTTCTTGGTATGAAAATTTGCCAGTTAAATCAACGTTTTCTACAATTGAATTATCAGAGGCTTGAATAATAGAGAGTACTCCATCTTCATTTACAACATAGATATACTGATCAGTATCTTGGTCTACTTGTATAAGTGTTGATGATTCCTCAGCAACTTCGATAGGATCAGCCTCAACAATTGACAAGATATCATCTTCTATACTTTCAACATATTTAGTATTCAAACTGATCTTGTCTTCTGATCTTGTTAAAACAATAGTATCAATTATCACATTAGTAGTGTGAGGCGAAGCAATTTTTATAATGGTCAATTTGCCCCAAGATGCGTTTGCAGGGACCTTAAGGCTATTTTGATGAATGGTCTTAAAGGATTCTATATCATGACTATTCCAATTAGCTAAGCGTCCTTTAGATATACTAAAGTTAATACCATCTTTAATGCGCTTACCTGATGAATCAAAATACTCTAATAGGATTTTTATTGGCGGTGAAATTCCCCAGCCTTTGGCTGCTGCGGATATGGTTATATCATAGATTTCACCAGGTACAACATCTATACTCTGTTCAATACTTGCATTAGCTTTTTTGCCTTTCAGGATTAAATTGAAGGCCTTTGGCATATTGGGAGATGACTTAGGCTCAATATAAACATTACTTCCTCTCCAAGGACTTAGTGTACCATTTTGAAAGTTACCATTTTTTAATAGATTTTGAAATATAATAAAGCCTCCTTTCTGATTATAGTTTTTTGACTTTGACTCTCAACTCTCATTACAGTATATGCTTGTAATTCATTATGTGTAAGTAGCTTAAATTTGTTAATAACGATAAAAAGGCACAAATAAAAAACGAGATTGGCGTAAACCAAGCTCGATTTTTATTGAGGTCATTTTTCGAAGGAAAATCTGACCAAAACTAGTGGACTGGATGTTCTTGGGTTTTATATGTCTTATGATTTGTTATAAGCCCTACACTACATCAAAGAAGATTTTAAAGATTTATAGTGCTTAGGAGTCATACCGTATTCATTCTTAAAAAGTCTAATAAAATATGAGATATTGTCGTATCCCAAGTCATAGGCTACTTCAGTAACATTTTCTGTTAATAGCAGCGTTCTTGCCTTTTTCATTCTAAT
Source organism: Wukongibacter baidiensis (assembly GCF_050888315.1). Classification (NCBI taxonomy): domain Bacteria; kingdom Bacillati; phylum Bacillota; class Clostridia; order Peptostreptococcales; family Caminicellaceae; genus Wukongibacter; species Wukongibacter baidiensis. The sequence goes on along the minus strand of NZ_CP138202.1, from coordinate 1,989,237 downwards.
CCTTTTTAGATAGTCCTTAGGAGTTATTCCAGTAGCTTGCTTAAAATGCTTTGTGAAATTACAACTAGACATGTTTAGACTATGTGCTAGATCTTGAATCTTTATAGATCTATTGTAGTTTTTCATCATATAATCTATAGCCATTGAAATAGGATTATTGTTATTACTCAAAATATGATGGACACACTTGTCTTTTAAAAGATTATATACTATCTCTTGAGCACATAGATCTAATAGAAATTCTTTGTTCTGTTCATCACTATTATAAATGCTAGAGATTTTGGATATTGAACTCATTAAAGCTTTGGAATTTAATCCTAAATAAACATCGTTATCAATTATGTTATTGTTTATCTTATAATCAAAGGTAACTTGATCATTAATGTTTTTTATTAAATCATTACTAAGTTCTAGTACCAATGCCTTTGTAGGTGAGTCTATCTCCATTTCTACCTTGGAATAGGATGGTAGTAAGACAAACTTATCTTTGTTATATATAAATGAGTCTTCATTGTTAATTTTCACCTTTTTCTCACCTTCGATTATTGTACACAAACGGTTATACTCATAGGAGCAGTAATTATCTTTATAGTAATTTGAAAAATCATAATAAAGAACTCTAATGAAGTTCGTTTCTAGTCCATCAAGAATTTCAAGTTTTCTACTAAATTCACTTATCATTTAAACCTCCAGATAGAATACTTTAATAAAATTTTATCAATTTTTACAAACAAATCAATAGTTATTTAATAAAAAATGGACTAAAATTAAAAATTTTGGATTAGAATTTGAAAAAGAATATAGTGTAATATATTATTAAACAAATGATTATATCGAAGGTTTATTGATTTTAACTTTGGGAATTGTATAAAAAAATCAGACAAATCAAAATTGATAAAAAAATATCAAATTGAAGATAAGGAGAATGAAAATGAGTACATTTAAATTTTTTATGCCACCTGTTAGTATGATGGGATCCGGATCACTAAAGGATTGTGGTAGCGATATCAGTCAGCTAGGATTGAAAAGGGCATTAATAGTTACGGATAAAGTATTAGTAGAAATTAAATTAGTAGATAAGTTAACTGAGGTACTTGAAAAAGAGGGAATTGAATATGTTATCTATGATGGGACTAGGCCAAATCCAACAGTAGGGAATGTAAATGATGGTCTAGAGTTAATCAAAGAACATGGGTGTGACTTCGTAATTTCATTTGGAGGAGGATCTCCACATGACTGTGCAAAGGGAATTGCTTTAGTTGCAACTAATGGTGGTTCAATTAAAGACTATGAAGGTGTTGACAAATCTGAAAAGCCTCAGTTACCTTTAGTAGCTATTAATACTACTGCCGGTACAGCTAGTGAAATGACAAGATTCTGTATTATCACTGATGAGGAGAGACACATTAAAATGGCTATAGTAGATAAAAATACTACTCCAATCATGGCTGTTAATGATCCAGATATGATGATGGCAATGCCAAAATCATTAACGGCAGCTACGGGTATGGATGCACTTACCCATGCTGTTGAAGCCTATGTATCTACTATTGCTACTCCAGTAACTGATGCTTGTGCTTTGATGGCAATTGAATTGGTTTCTAAATACCTTAGAGCTGCTGTTGAAAATGGTTCAGATGAAATAGCAAGAGACAAGATGGCGTATGCGGAGTACTTGGCTGGTATGGCATTCAATAATGCTAGCTTAGGATATGTTCATGCTATGGCTCATCAGTTAGGAGGGTTCTACGACCTACCTCATGGAGTTTGTAATGCGGTACTGCTTCCTCATGTACAAGAATATAATGCTAAGGTTGTTCCTAATAGATTAAGAGATATAGCAAAGGCCATGGGAGCTGATGTAGAAGGTTTAGACGATGTTAAAGGAGCAGAAAAGGCACTTGAAATGATTAGAGAGCTTTCTAAGGACATTGGAATTCCAGCTGGTTTAAAGGAGCTAGGAGCTAAAGAGGAAGATATCAAAACATTATCTGAAAATGCATTAAATGACGCTTGTGGTCTTACAAATCCTAAACAAGCAACACTTGAGGAGATATGTAGTATTTATAGCTCTGCAATGTAGGTAAAAATAAATAAAAACTATAAATCCCATGAGATAGACATCATGGGATTTATAATTTAAATAAATTTCCACATAATCATTATAAAAATGAAAAGGACAAGTAAAAAGTTTGCAGTTCCAAAGGAGATATTTATATGCCTGATTTTCTTTATTATAGATAACTCCTTAGAAATAAAGAATAAATATATAAAGTATGCTATAACTAAAGTAATAAAGTAATTTATCCATATAGAAAGACTAGAGAGCTTAATGAATTTAAGGTCTATGTAGAGTAATGTCTTACCTATCGGAACGAAAAAGATTCCCAATGAAATACATCCTAATCCTAATAAAAACATAGCCATATTTTCACCAATGGAATTGTATTTCTTTACATCGGATTTTCCAAAGAATATTTGAGAAAGCTTCACAAATGAAACAGAGGTACCAAGGTTTAAAATATAGAACATATAGCTTTTATAGGCTGATTCCTTTAACCCATATTTAATTATTGTTTTGCTTATAAAACCGTTAAAAAATGGTGCGCCGGTTATAGAGAGCATTCCAATAATCATGAGGATAGATGTAAAGGGGAGGACTTTAAAAACTCCCCTGATTTCCGTTATTCTTCTCTTGCCGTAGGTATTTATGATAATACCTGCACCCATAAAAAGTAGAGACTTGAAGAGGGCATGATTTAATATATGAAAAACGCCTCCATAAAAGGTCTTACCGTAGAAGCTGCTCAGTCCCATTAATATAATTCCTATCTGGGATATAGTGTGAAATGCTAATATCTGTTTGATATCCTTCTGACTAACAGCGAAGACTACTCCAGATAGAGCGGTGAAAAAGCCCAGTAAAAAGAAAAATTCCTTAAATTCTTCGATTCCATACATGGCATTTAGCCTAATGAAGGCATAGAGACCACTTTTCACAAGCAATCCTGAAAGTAGGGCTGATATTGAAGAAGGTGCTGCACTATGGGCCTTTGGAAGCCAGTTATATACAGGAAAAAAGGCTGATTTTACTCCTATTGCGGCCATTATAAAAATATAGGATAATCTGATTGAGTCAGTATCTCTTAATAAAGCTATTCTTTGGGTAATAATATCTATGTTTAAGGTTCCGCTAATATTGTATAAGAATATTAAACCTATCAGATAAAAAATCATACCTACACTGTTAAATAGAAGATAGTACAGACCAGCCCTAACAGAATATCCATCCTTTTTATAGAGAATAAGTATTGAGGATAATATAGTAGTTATTTCAATAAAAACAAATAAATTGAAGAGATCATTAGTTTGTATAATGCCTAGAAAAGCGCCTTCTAAAAACATAAGAAAAAATAGAAACTTATAATCTTGTTTTCTTTTATCCCAGCAATAAATAATGACAATCCACCATATAAATAGGGTTAAAAAAATAAATAAGAGGGATAAGTAGTCGTTTTTAAGAGCTATACCTATTTCCTTAGGCCAATCTCCAAAAACTAGGGTTTTCGTTGTTTTCTCGTCGAAGAAGCTATAGTATCGTATAGATAAAAAGGTTACTATGCTTTGAGATAGAAATACCAAGTAACTGATATATTTATTATGAAATATGTAGATTGTTATAGAGGTTATGATAGGTATAAAAATTAGATATATAGGTATAAGATCCATATTAACCTTCCCTTTCGATTAGTTCTTTCCAGTTTAAAGTACCATAGTGATGGAATATTTTTATACAAAGCATTAAAGAAAGGGCAGTAATAGCTGCTCCAATCACTATAGCAGTTATCATAAGGGCCTGTGGTAGTGGGTCCGTTATATTTTCAGTGCTTTTAGTAATTATAGGTATACTGGTACCGGAAAAATTAGCGAAATTTAGAAACAAGAGTATAACAGCTGTTTGAACTATATTAAGGCATATTATGGACTTTATTAAGTTTTTACTTGTACATAAACCATAGATACCAATCAACACCACAATAAATGATAATATTGGATTCATAATTACGACCTTCCTTCATCAATAAAAGTAGAGAATATACTCACAAGGCCTAAGGCCACTTTGATGCCAATAAATAAATTTAACAACACTAAAAAAATTGATTTTAAATTTATGTTATTAGAAACTATAAAGTTTGTGTAAAGAACTCCCTTGGTAAAAAGGCTTATGGATGAAACTATTAATATCCCGATAAAAGAGAGCTTTTCCAATTTGATTAGATAATTGAGATTTGTGATTTTTCCAGGATCTATGAAGAAAGTAATTAATATTGCGGTAGCTAGAATAGCTCCACCCTGAAAACCACCGCCTGGGGAGTTATGACCATTTATAATAATATAAAATCCAAATAAGAGCATGAAGGGGTATAATACTCTACATGCGCATATAAGAATAGGGGAATTCTTCATATATATCAGCTCCAAAGTATAAATTTATAGTACTTCGTCGTCCTTCTTTGACATGAATATAATACCAGATACTGCTATAAGAAGAATGCCGGCTTCAAACAATGAGTCGAAAAGCCTATAATCTAAATAGATACCCGTAACGATATTCTTTGAACCTGTTTCCTTTAGAGTGTTTGAGACGTAATAATCCCTACTTGAAGTATTTAAGTGTTTTTTAGAATCATTTACAGAAAAATTAAAGGATAGCAATATGGATATTAGCATTCCAATTAAAATCACTTTCTTAATCATAAGTTTCACCTTCATTTATTTTTACTATTTCTATTAATGGCTCATTTATTGCTAGTTGTTCAAGCTTATTCATAAGAATACTACTTACCTTTCCCTTTAATATGTATTTACCTATATCAGGGGAGTTATCAACAATTAAATCCACATTTCTGCTTCTAAAGATTCCTACTACACTTCCAAGATTATTATCGTAGACTTTTAGTTTCAAGTCATAGTGCTTAGTAAAATCATGAAGAAATTTATAGCCTTCACCTGTTTTTCTTAAGTTATGGCTGAAGAAATCATCCTTGGTATGATTAATAACTATAAAATCCTTTTGCTTTGATATAGAGATGATGAATATTAGGGGCGTTATAGCGCTTCCGATGGCTACTTCGGCTAAAGCAACATCTGGAGCATTGTTGAAAAAGTATAAACTGGCTGTTATTAGGGAAAAAACTGCAAAGAATATGATAATCTTAAGATTATCCTTATTACTAATAATTATCAAGGCGATTATAATCATTAGTATCTGGAGTAAAATACCTATTGTAGACATACTTACTTTTCCACCTCTTTTCTTACAGGAATGCCATTTAAATAGGCCGATCTAGCTATTACATGATTACTTATAGGATTTGTAATTAAAATAAAAATTAGGATTAAAAATAATCTTATTGAAATTGGGGTAAAACCAGATTTGAGAATTAGAGCTAAGAGAATAGTTATGGAAGCCACAGTATCAATCTTACTGCTTGTTAGAAGGCGTGAATACATATTAGAAAATCTAAAAATTCCTATTATTCCAAAGGCTATGTATATCCATGAGAGTATCAAGAGTATTTTATATATCATTTTTGTCTACCACCTCTAAGTACTAGTCTTGAAATAAAAGTTAAAGCTAAAAAACCGATAATACCATATGAAAAAGCTATATCTAACATAAGTATGTTATTTTTATATACCCCATATACAGACAATAATAATATAGTTTTAGCAGAAATTAAATTTAAGGCCAAAAGTCTTTCCCATATAGAAGGGCCAATAACCATTCTGACTAAGCTAAAAAGAATGGCCACTATCAAAAAAATCATAGTGATAAATAAAAACACTTTATCATCCTTTCTCAACAAAAAAGCTCTGAAATTTTTCTTTGATTTCTTTATCCACTAATGAAATGCAGTCTTCACAATCCTTTAGAGTTAGAACTGTAAGTTTATTATTCTGAACATCTATAGTTAAGGTACCCGGTGTAAGAGTTATTGAATTAGATATGATAGAAATAATCAATGGATCAGTTACGTCTAGTTCAACTTCAACAATGAACGGCTCGCAATCTTTTTTTATGATTCTAACTATGTATGAAAAAGATGATTTATATATTTCAAGTAAGAGATTAAAAAGATATTTAACCATAGCTAATATGCGCATTCTTTTAAATATATACCCATTATCACTATATAAAACACCTTTAGAAGCAATTAAAACTAGAGAACAAATAACTAAACCAATGAAGATGTTGAAAAGTGAAAAATTAAAGGTAAGAAGTAACCAAAAACTTAATAGAATTATTAATAATTTATAGGGAATAAAAAGTCTTCTCATCAGAATCACCCATTTCTATTATATTCTTTACTATTAAAGATATTATAACACCTCTTAAGATTTTATCAGAATCTGTAGGCTGTAATATCTGCCATTTAGTTGGAACTGCGAAGACTTCATATTTTCAATTACGATTAACTTGCCTATGGAATAAAGGGCATTATTTTTAATATAATCATAGAAATTAGCTATTTCAATATAAATTTCATCTTCGTTTTTAACAAAAATATCATGACATAAATAGGGGCCCTCATTAAGTATTATCTTATCGAAACGTTCAAAAGATTCCATTCCAAAGGTTTTAAGTATACAAAAACTGTAGGTGTTATTATCGTAAGGGATTATATAGATATCTTGATAGATGTCTAAATTATCGATGTTTTTAGACTTCATAATATCATAGGTCTCTTTAATTGTATATTCAAATATTTTTCCAGTATGAAGGCAATAGAGTACTCTCTCTGGTATATCTACCATATGATAATGTTTTTCTGTTCTTTTAAAACTTTGAACATAATCTAATTTTTTAGAGACGTCTCTTCTTTTATTTTTTAACTGCTCTATCTTTGAATCTATAGAAGATAGAGAGGTGTCTAAGATTTCTATATAGTCGTCAATAGAGTAGTTGTTTATTAAAGTTTTTAGTTGTTTTAATGGGACGTCTAACTTTCTAAGTAATAAAATTGTTTCCAATTTATCCAGTTCATTGAAATCATAGAGTCTATATCCATTATCATCAATCTTACATGGTGCCAATAAACCTTCTTTCTCATAGTATCGGATACTCGATGTTGCGACTTGCATTATATCTGCAAGTTCACCAATAGTTAAATATTTACGCAATATTTAAATCCTCCCTCTTGACATTAAACCTACTTTAAGGTTTATTATATAGAATTGTAAAGAACATTACAAATTATACAATAGCTTATTTAGAGGAGAGTTATATAAATGGATCAATTAAAAAAAAGGCCTATCGACTTAGGAAATGACAAAATTTCAAGGATTTTTTGGAGCTATGCTCTTCCATCTATACTAGCAATGATAGTACAGAGTACAGCAGGGTTTGTGGATTCAATATTTATCGGACGATATGTTGGACCAGATGGATTATCTGCGATTACTCTGATAATGCCAGTTATAATGTTCCTTGGAGGAGTAGGAACAATGATTGCTATTGGAGGAACAACACTGGCAGGTATCTACAAGGGCAAGGAAGAGTTAGAAAAGAGTAATAACTATTTTAATGTTACAATAGTGTTGCTTGGTATCGCGGCAGTTACCGCAACAATCTTCTTGATGTTACTGAGTGGTAAATTTTCAAGCCTATTGGGTGCTGAAGGAAAAGTAGCAGAATATATGGTTGACTATGCTAAAACATTATCTATGTTCTTTCTACCATTTTTGTTAACCTTTGCATTCTCATTCTTCTTAAAATTGGATGGAAAACCGATTATGGTAGTTGGAACTATGCTAAGCGGTACAGTGATCAATATATTATTGGATTATTTGTTAGTTGGTGTTTTAGGATGGGAGATGAAGGGAGCCGCCCTTGCAACAGGAGTTTCACAATTGATTCCTTGTGTATTGATGCTATATGGCATCAAATTTAAATCATCATGGAAATTCAAGCCACCTGTTTTTGAGAAAAAAGAAATATTGGGAATGTTATTCAATGGATCATCAGAGTTGCTGAGTATGGCAGCAGCATCTATTGCTGGGTTCATATACAATATGATAATAATAAATAAAATTGGAGTACATGGTGTAGGTGCATATACGGTAGCATTGCAGATAACAACATTCTCAACTTCTATATTTTATGGGTTTGCTGAGGCAATTCAATCGGCTGTGAGCTTTAATTTAGGTGCTGATAAACTTAGTAGAGTTAAGAAGTTTAGGAATATGTCCATATATGCAAACGTAGCTGCGGGAATCATTTTATGTGCAGTCTCGTTAATGTTTGGAGAAGGTATTGCTACCATTTTCATTAAAGATCAAGGTACTATTGAGATGGCAGTATATATATTAAGTTTTTATGCATTTGCTTTCATATTGAGTGGAGTAAATATAACATTAGCTACTTACTATACTGCTGTAAACTCGCCGGTATTATCTGGATTGCTTACGGTGTCACGAAGCCTTGTAGCACTTATGATAGGTCTAATAATGCTGCCACTCATATTTGGCGACCAAGGTATTTGGATGGCAGTAATATTTGCTGAGATTGCTACAATTATTGTGGGAATCATATGTATAAGAAAGAAACCCTTTGGGCCCACAAAAGAAAAAGCAGAAAAAAAAAGCGAAGAAAAGGAAATAGCTTAATTAGAAGAATAGATTATGATTAATTTAGCTAAAATGAAGGGAAATATTTTAGACTTATTTCCTTTATTTTCCTTAGAGGTATAATTGACAAAGAAGTATATATCCTTTATGATAAAAATAAATAAAGCATTTAAAGGGGAATCCGTTAACTATGTTGAGCATCATCATTTTTAGTCTTTAGTTAGGAAACTAAACATGATAAAGGCCTGTTCTGCTATCCTTGATTGATAGGTAGCTTTATTTCGTGAGCCTTTTGAAAAGACTAAAAACAGATGAAGAGTGCGGCAATATATCTATGTTCATATAAAGCTGTAGACAATTCATATTGTTTACAGCTTTTTTGTTGCCTGAACTCTTAAGATGATCAGGAGGATTTATGATGATGCAAAATAGAATGACAGCGTATACCCTGTTACTTACACAAGGATTATCCCTAATAGGTAGTCGTATGACAGGAATAGCCATTGGTATATGGCTTTTTCAAACAACTGGCAAAACAACTTACTTGCTACTTGTACCTTTTTTTAATGAGATACCTACATTACTTATAGGAAATATATGTGGTGTATATATTGATCGATGGAAAAGAAAAACATCCTTAGTTATAGGAGATGTAGGGCAAGCAGTAGGGTCATTACTACTATTAATAAGTATTGCTCTCAATATTTTTAAGCCGTGGATGCTCTATAGTGCAGTATTATTACAAGGCATCTTCTCTATGCTACAGGGTGCAGCGGCAGACACAACTATGACCCTTCTAATAACAGAGGCGAATCGTGAGCGAATTAATGGAATAAAAGAGATGCTGTTTCCTGCAGCAGGAGTTATTGCACCAATGTTAACGGCATTAGCTTATCCTTTAGTAGGTATTAAAGGTATTATTACAATGGATTTAATTACATTTTTAATAGCTATTATTATCTTGACAAAGCTAGATATACCAAATCCAAAGGGGAATATTTCTGTAGAAGGTTCTAATGACTCATTGAAGTCAGACCTTAAGACCGGATATAGGTTTTTAAAAGACCATAAACTGTTGTTTGGTTTGATTCTTTATTTTAGTTTTACCAATTTTCTATTAAATGGACCACTTGAATTGGTGATTCCATACGTGATGCAGCTTACGGAAAGTGAAGTCGCTGTGTCAATGATGCTATCAGTTATGAGCATCGGAACATTTTGCGGGGCTATGACTATAGCTGTGCTGGGCAGAATTGGCCTGCGAATGCATATAATTTTAGGAGCTATGATAATAAATGGACTTATGTTGATTGTCTTTGGGATAGTGAGGACACCAATAACATTAGGAATTTCATTATTTTTTCTAATGATGCCATTGCCTATTGTTAGTGCGCTATTTAAATCCATTTTACAAATAAAGGTCCCAGCAGATTTACAGGGCCGTGTATTTTCGATCTCTTATCAGATAGCCTATGGTTCGGCTCCGTTATCATTTCTACTTGTAGGGCCACTTGTAGATAATATACTAGAACCTAAAATGCAAAGTGGGATGTGGCCATGGCTGACTAATATTTTTGGAGAGATAGCTGGTGCAGGTATGGGTCTAGCGCTATCTTGTGCTGGGGTGATTATTATAGCTACGACAATTGCATTCAGCCTGTGTAGAAATTTTAGAAGGTTAGAATCGAAGCTGCCGGACTACAAATATTAGAAAATTGAACATACTAACTATTAGCTGAAAAATATATATTAATAGGCTAAATCGGGTTGTCTTAAACTAGAAAGTAATTACTAGCTTTAGACAACTCTTTTTTCTTTTTTATAATACATAGGAAATTATATTTAAAGTATTCAAAAAGCTACTTACAAAATTAATTTGACGCGGAATTTAGGAGTAAATTGTACACCAAATTATCTTGTCAAATATTTGCCAATAAAAATTGATGTTCATTTTTCGTATGTAGTGAATGTTTTAATCTTCTATAATAAATTTATAACATTTACGAGGAGGTATAAAGTGAATAAATTAGACACATTTGAAGGAATGCATAAAAAAAGCAAGCCGATTATTTTACTGAATATTTGGGACAGAAACAGTGCAGAATCCTTACTGAAAAATGGAATAAAACTTCTGGCAACAAGCTCATATGCTATGTCAAATAACTATTCATACGATGATGGTGAAAATATGCCATTTTCAGAACTTTTGCGTCATTGCAACAACTTACCGTTAAAAGATGGGCTGCTAACCATTGACATAGAATCAGGATATGCAGACGATGTCAATGGTTTAGAAGAAAATATGAAAAAATTATTAAGGCTCGACGTAGTTGGCATAAACATTGAAGATAAGATATCCAAATTAGATAATTTATACACTATTGAAGAGCAAAGTCGCAGAATAGCTGCAATAAAAAAAATATGTTCGCTTATGAATAAAGATATATTTGTTAATGTTAGGACAGATGTCTATTTCAATAGTAATATTGAGAAAAACAATATGAGCGATTTATGTTTAGAGGAGACTAGAAACAGAATCATGGCTTATAAAAATTCTGGAGCAAATGGAATTTTTATTCCTGGGCTAAAAAATAAAAAACACATAGAATCACTTTCAGAAGAAGGTATGCCGATAAACATAATGCTTGATATAGAAGATGACAATATTGGGGATTATCTTGATATAGGTGTTTCAAGAATAAGCTTCGGACCATCTATCTACAGATTACACTGTAAAAGCCAAAAGAAAAATGTTGATTTATTAGTAAATCGTATCTTAAAAAAGTTAAAGAATTATGGTGACAGAATTCAATTATTCGGCTAAGGAGAAAGCGATGATTAAAGATAAAAAGACTAAAGAAATTTATTATAGAGCTTTACTTGAAAGAGATTCACAATTTGATGGAATTTTTTTCGCTGCAATCACAACAACGGGCGTGTTTTGTCACGCAACTTGCCCGGCGAGAAAACCTAAATTTGAAAACTGTGAGTTTTATGAAACAGCAGAAGCTGCGTTGCTTGCAGGGTATCGACCTTGTAAACGGTGCCATCCCTTGTCCTACCCACAGGAATTTCCAAGCGCTATCAGACAGCTTATACAGCTCGTCGAGGAAAATCCTGAAAAGAGATGGAAAGACAAAGACTTTGAATCATTAGGCCTTAATTCAGTTACTGCCAGGAGACAGTTTAAGAAAAAGTTTGGAATGACTTTTGTACAATATGCTAGAGCGAGAAGGATGGGTATTGCCTTTAAAGAAATACGAATGGGTGAAAAAGTGATTACCGCACAAGTTGATACCGGATATGAATCTGCAAGTGGCTTTAATGACGCGTTTTCAAAAATAATAGGAGACGCGCCTAAAAAATCAAAAAAAAGAATAATTTTATATACTAAATTAATTGATACAATGTTAGGAACAATGATTAGCATTGCAGATGAAAAGCACTTATATCTTTTAGAATTTGTTGATAGACGCGGACTTGAATTAGAAATTGAAAGGCTTAGGTATAGACTAAATGCATCTATACTACCGGGAAAAACTGATATTTTAATGCAAATAGAGACAGAGTTGACGAATTACTTCAATAAAGAAGCTAAGGTATTTAGAACACCTCTAAAACTAATTGGTTCAGACTTTCAAAAAAATGTTTGGTCTGAACTATGCAAAATTCCCATGGGCAAAACTTGTACTTACAGTGATATAGCAATGAATTTAGGTCGTAAAAATGCTGTAAGAGCAGTTGGAAACGCAAATGGTGCAAACCAACTTGCAATAATAATTCCCTGCCATAGAGTCATAAAGAGTGACGGAACCCTTGGCGGTTACGGCGGAGGAATTGAAAGAAAACGATGGCTATTGAAACATGAAAAGAACCTTGCTACTCTTCATATTTAACAATATAAAATTATATTATTTGTACATTTCGAGCTATCATGAATAAATAATTGATAGCTCATCTACTATTTGACTCCAGCTTCTATGGCACTGAGTCTGTTTTATTTAAATAGATTTGCTGATTTTGTTATTCTATTTTTTACCGTGTACTTAACTAAAAAAACTTGGATATTCTCTACAGGCAATGGGAATGATTCTTATGATAGCAACGCTATTAATTATTCCTGTTTCCCTACTATTTGCAAGGATAAAAGAAGGTGAAAGTAAGATATGGATATATTTACTATAGGACATTCAAATTATTCTATAGATAGGTTAATAGATATGCTAGAACACTATAGCATAAACTGTATAGTAGATATTAGAGGAACACCATATTCTAAATATAATGTCCAATTCAATAAAGAAACCATTGCAAAGACACTAATCAATAAAGGTTATGTATATATTTATATGGGTAAAGAATTTGCAGTTCAAAGGTCAAATAAAAGCATGTACACAGAAGAAGGATATGCAGACTTCGAAAAAGTAATATACGATAAAGACTTCTTAAATGGGATAGAACGTTTAAAAGTAGGGTATAAAATGGGATATAGGATTGTACTAATGGGAGCCATGCAAGACCCAATTAGATGTCATAGGTGTATTCTTTTAGGAAGGGCACTGATAAATGCAGGATTTATTTTAAAACATATATTACATGACTATACACTGGTATCACAAGAAGAGTTGGAAGAAAAACTTTTGGAAAAATATTTTGATAGTAGAAATCAGATAACTATTGATAATTATATGGGAAAAGGACCATCAAAGGAAGATTTGATAAAGAGATGCTATAGGGAGAGTAATAAAGAAATTGGATATAGGGTTGAAAATATTAAGCCTTAACTTTAATATCTGACTACTTGACAGATATGACGATCGGTCATATAATTGACCTATGAATAAGAGAGATGTAAAAGCCAGAGAATACTTAATTAAATCAATAAAGGTCATGCATAAGAAAGGATTTCATGGTACTAGTATTAAAGATATAACTGATGTACTAGGTATACCTAAAGGCTCTTTCTATAACTACTATGAAAACAAAGTGGATTATACCATAAAAGCTTTAGAGTTATTTTACGAGTATATGGAAATGAACTATTATGTGATCTTAAGAGAGACGGATTTGGCTCCAGAAGAAAGGGTTGTTAAAGTATTTGAACGTAAAATAAAGGATATTGCTGATAAAAAGTTAGAGTACGGATGTTTTATTGGCAAATTATCTCTAGAGCTTAGTAGAACAGAAGAATCTATAGTTCCTGTAATGGATACTTTACACGAAAGGATGAGAGAGAAAGTACATCACTGTTTATTAGAAAATACCAATAGAGACCTTGATAAAACTGAGTATATATCGAACATTATAATGTATACTTGGCAGGGGGCTTTAATGAGGTATATTACTTCAGATGATATGAAACATTTTGATAATTTTATGGAGCATTTAAAAGACTTACTATCAACGTAGTCTTTAATTTTTAAAATAAAATATGACGATCGGTCATCATGATTCAAAAGGGGAGATATGGAATGAATATGAATCAACTAACAAATAAGGAAATAAAGGAAATTGCTAAGGCTTGTGGAGCAGCAGATGCAGGAATTATTAGTATTGCAGAGTTACCGGAGGATCAACAAGATAATGTAAAAAAAATATTTCCAACTGCTGAATCAATAATATCAATAGCTGTAAACTATAATCAAAACGCTATAAGAAGTCAATTTCAACCGGTAGGAAATATGGAATTTAGAAGTGCTTATAAAAGCCGTGATAACATTTGTAGAGATATAGAAAGAAAACTGATGGAGAAAGATATTGGAACCGTTGCAATAACTGAGACCTTTCCGATAGATCTAACAATGAATACTCCATGGTTAATATCCCATAAAGATATTGCTGTGAAGGCGGGAATTGGAGCTAAAGGATTGAATAGGATTGTACTTCACAAAAAGTATGGAGCAAGTATTGTTCTGGGATCTATACTAATAGATATGAAACTAGATGAATACGATAGGGAATCTACATATGATCCTTGTATTAATTGCAATCTATGTAAGGCAGTTTGTCCAACTGGAGCTATAGAGAAAGATGATTTCGATTTTTTCGGCTGCTATAATCACAATTATCGTGATAGAGGAAATAGTTTTAAGGATATTTTGAATAGACTAGAAAAAGGAAATGGTGGTCTCGAGAAAATCACCGATGATGAGAAAAATACCCTGTGGGCGAGTATACAAGAAGGTTATGGATTTAGATGTAATCGTTGCGTAGCAGTATGTCCAGCTGCTGAAAGAGAGGTAGATCCTTTTAAAGCCGATAGAAAAGCCTTTTACAACACATATGTAAAACCCTTTATAGATAAAGAAGAAACCATATTTGTGCAAAAAGGTAGTAAAAGTGAAGCGTTTGTAGATAAAAATCCTGCTAAAACAAAAAAATATGTCGGAAAACTCATGTCAATAGATACTATCAATTTTTTTAAACGTGGGCTCACTATGGTTTTCAATAAAGAAAAAGCTAAAGATATAAAAAGAACCTATCAGTTCATTTTTACAGGAAGTGAAAATGAAGCCTTTACAGTGAAGGTTGAGGAAGGAAAATTATCTGTATATGATGGAATTGCACAGGATAGAGATGTTTTAGTAAAGGCTGATAGTGAATTGTGGCTGAAGTTTCTAGAAAATGAAAAGATTCTATTAAAGGGAATTCTGACTAGAAAAATAAGGATTAAAGGGAATCCAAAGTACTTAAAAGAATTTGGCACTTTATTTAAAGTATAGAATAAAAAAATAATTGACAACATAAAATAATTTTAATACAATTAGATCTAATAAATTATTATAATTAAAAGCGATGATGAGAAGAGTAGTTAAGAAGGATAATTCTACAGAGAACTCCGGTAGCTGAGAAGGAGGAATGATTGTCTTAATGAAAAAAGCCTCTGAGCTTCGTATTGAACTAAGATACTTAGGGATGGTACGACGGGTTCTCCCGTTATAGAGATAGGGTATAAGCGTTTTGCCGTACTTGAAGAGGTTGATATGGTGACATATCAATAAACTGAGGTGGTACCACGGAGTTAATAACTCTCGTCCTCAAGATGAATAATCTTGGGGGTGGGAGTTTTTTATTGTTTTTAAAGCCAAATCAGAAGCGAATATTAAGTGGAAACAGAGTGAAATAAAGTAGTAAAAAGAAATTTTAAGGAGTGATAATATGCATTGGGCATATAAAATAGCTGAGGAACTTATTAATAAGTATCCAGACAAGGAGAACTTTGTATGTGCATCGGGAATTAGTCCATCTGGATCTATTCATATAGGCAATTTTAGAGAAGTAATAACGACGTATTTTGTAGTTAAGGCATTAAGAAAACTAGGAAAGAGAGCGAGGTTTATTTTTTCATGGGATGACTACGATAGATTTAGGAAGGTACCTAAAAATATAGATCAGTCCTTTGAACAATATATAGGGAAGCCCTACTCAGAGATTCCAGACCCCTACGGATGTCATGGATCCTATGCAGAGCATTTTGAAAAAGAGTTCGAAAAATCCTTAGATGTATTTGGCATCGAAGCGGAGTTTATTTATCAGAGTAAAGAGTATAGAAGCGGCAGATACAATAGACATATACTCCATGCTCTAAAGAAAAGGAAAGAAATATATGATATATTAATGGAATTCAAAACCCAGGAGTCCTCTGAGGAAGATAGAAATGCCTTTTATCCTATTACCTTATACTGTGATGACTGTGGCAAAGATAATATAAATACCATAAGCTTTGAAGAAGAAAAAGAAAGCATTCAATATACTTGTAAGTGTGGAAATGATAGCATTGTGAATGTAATGGATGCAAAGAATATTAAATTAAACTGGAAAATTGACTGGCCCATGAGGTGGATGGTTGAGGATGTGATTTTTGAACCCGGTGGCAGGGACCATTCATCGGCAACGGGAAGCTATAACGTTTCGAAGGAAATAGCAAGAAGAATATTTAATTATAGTGAACCCGATTATGTGGCCTATGAGTTTATAGGGATTAAGGGCAGTAACACAAAGATGTCGAGTTCATTGGGAAATATTATAACTCCAGATGAGTTACTTAAAATATATCTACCTGAAATTATACTTTTCATTTTTTCAAAGTATAAGCCAGGATCAGCCTTCAATATTGGATTAGATGAAGATGTAATTAGGAACTACTCTGAATATGAACGATTTAAGACTAAGTATCTAAAGGGAGCTCTAGGTGATGAAGACTTGTCATATTCGATGGAGTTATCGGAAATTGATGATGAAATTAGTACGGTACCTAAATTTAATCAGGTAGCAGGAGTTTTGCCACTGATAAACTTTGATACTCAGATATTAAAGGATATATTGAATAAGATTGGTGAAGAATATGAGCTAAGTAATATCAAAAAAATAAGTGATAGAGTAGAATACTGGACTAAAAATTGGTATACTGAAAAGATGATTAGTCTAAACACCAGTAAGGATACAGAGTATTACGAAACCCTAGATGATCTTCAGAGAAAGTGGTTAGCAGACCTTTGTATCGTTATTGAAAATAGTCAAAATTTAGGTAATGATGAGCTAATGAAGAGGATATATGATGTTTGTTATGATGATGATAAGAAGGTAAAGAGAAACAATCAAAAGGTTTTGTTCGCTATTGTCTATAGACTTATACTAAATAGCAACAGTGGCCCAAGGTTGTCCTTACTTATAAAGACGCTAGGTATAGAGAAAACCCTAGCTTTATTAGGCTTTAATTAATAGTATATAGTCCTCGACTAAAATTGTCCTATAACTTAGGCTGTAAAGCAGAGTTGTAGGACTTTTTTAGGGATAGATTATATAACTTACTTTCAGTCCTTTTCCTAATAGAGCATTAGAAAGATGACCAAAGATAGCTTTCCTGCAATGATATATAGGACATATTTTATAAAAGAAGTAAATACAATAGTAGAAGAGGAAATTTGAAGGAGGATACTATGTACCCACTTAAGTTTAAGGAAATATATCATAAGAAAATATGGGGCGGAAGGGATTTAGGGTTAATTAAAGAAAACCTACCGGAAGGAAGGATTGGAGAAAGCTGGGAGGTTGCTTGCCATCCAAAGGGAACAAGTATTATTTCAAATGGAGAATTTAGAGGAATGGGGCTAGACCAGCTTATAAAACTTAAGGGCGAAGAGCTAATAGGTACTCATATTCAAAAAGATAGTTTTCCACTTCTCATCAAATTAATAAATGCTAAGGATAAGTTATCGGTACAAGTACATCCAAATGATGAATACGGAAAAAAAACAGAAGGGGAAATGGGTAAGACTGAAGTATGGTATGTGATGGAAGCTAAGGAAGGTGCTAATCTGATTGTAGGCACTAAAAATATATCACAAAAGGAAGAGTTTCAAGATGCAATAGAAAATGGTGGATTAGACCAGTATCTTAATAAAGTGCCAGTTAAAAAAGGCGATGTTATTTTTATTAAAAGTGGACTTATCCATGCAATTGGTGAAGGGGTACTAATTGCCGAAATCCAGCAAAATAGTGATACAACATATAGGGTTTATGACTATAATAGAGGACGAGATATTCATATAAATAAAGCATTAGATGTAGTAGATTTAAATCTAAAGGGCGAAAAAAGTAAGGGGATTAGAATATATGGAGATGGGTATACGAAAACCTACCTTTGCTTGGGAAAAGATTTTTCGTTGGAGCTCTATGATATTGAAGATAAGTTTGAGGAAAACAGTGATATTGAAAGATTTTATATATTTACTTGTGTTGATGGACAAGGTGAACTTATCTATAAGGATGGAAAAGATGTTATACAAAGAGGAGAAAGTATTTTGATACCTGCATCTCTAGGACATTATATTTTTAAAGGAAAGCTTAAGGTTTTGAAAAGTTATGTCCCGGATATTAATAGGGTGGAGAGAGAAATATTAGGAGAAATAGAAAGATGAAAACTTGAAATAAAACCAGAAGGATTATTAATACTTACAATAGGATGATAATCTGTTCATGGTTTTATTTTTTTGGTCATTCAACCTACAATATGTAATACAAAATAATTTAATTGTGGAAGAAATATGAGGAAAATATTGACAACATATAAGTTATAAATTATAATTTGCATATATGCACAAATACGAAAATTAAAAGAAAGAAGAGGTGATAAAATGCAAATAAAAATAGGATATTATCCAATACTCGATACAGCCCTTTTAATAAGGCAGGTTTTTAGTAGGGAGAGATTTAAGCCATTTTGTACTTCCTTGGAAGCTGTAGATTCAAAGCTTTCAAAGGAAGAAAAAGAAGCCATTGATTTAATTGCTCCGCTAACTGGAGATTGGCTTAATGTAATAAAAAATATAATAGACATGACGATGGAAGGTACAACTTCGCCCGAGGAGATGTTCGTAAATGCGTTAAAGAACCCAGAAAGTTTATTTGGTCCTAAAGCTGAACCCCATATGGTAAAACTGTTATCTGATATATGGTATAACTATTGCTTTTTAGAGATGTCGAAATATTCTAAGCAGATAAGTGAAAAGGCTATGGAAATCTCTAGTGCATCATCTAAAGAGGAGTTAATTAATTATATTCTTGGATTATCAGATAGAATTGAAAGGGAAGAAAATAATACAATAAAATTCAATATAAAGCCAGAGCTAAGTGTTCATATGGATGATATAGAGAATATTATTGTAATGCCTTCCGTGTTTTCAAGTAGAAATGTAGTCTTCTGGTACAGTGAAAATACTTTCTTGTTTTACATTGCTTTAGAGAGCAAATCAATGGAATTTGAAGAACCATCGGATATGTTACTTTTAAGGACCTTGGCCTTTAATGATAAGACCAGGCTCAAGATGTTAAAAAACCTTACCCTATCGGCCTTTAGCGTAAATGAAATGGCTGAAAAGATGAATGTAAATGCCTCAACTGTTTCTAGGCATTTTAAGGTGTTTAAGGATGTAGGCTTTGTTGATATTCAAAGCCAGGAGGGGAATTCAATATATTACGGTATAAATGAAAACGAAATAAAGAAGGCTATGAAAAATATATACAACTATATATTTAAGGGGGATGAGGAATGATACAAAAAATAGAGGAATTATCAATGAATGCAATTCCTGCACTATATACAAACCTTGTAAACGGATGGGTAGTTAGATTTTCAAATGGTTATTCAAAAAGAGCAAACTCTGTAAATCCCATATATGCTTGTAGTGTAGACATAAATAAGAACATAGGAATATGCGATGGAATATTTCAGAAAAATAATTTGGATACTGTTTTTAAGCTTACAGAAATGGAAACGGGTTATAGGGTTGATGAGATATTAAATCAGAAGGGATATTCCTATGAAGCAAAGACTAATATAATGCTTAAGGATATATCTAAAGCCCAGATAAAGGAAGATGAAGAGAAAACAGTCACAATACATAGAGAACTTAGAAGTGAATGGTTTGATGCATTTGTATCTATGAATAAGGTTAGTAGCAAAAATACTTTAACCTTGAGAAAAATGCTTGAAAGCATAGTTCCAGATACATACTATGCATCTATAAGGGATAACGGGAAAATTGTAGCCGTGGGGCTAGGAGTGGCCGAGAGAGGCTATATAGGGATGTATGATATATGTGTACATGAGGATGAAAGAAGAAAGGGTCTTGGTACAAGGATAATGAAAAATCTCATATATAAGGCTGTGAAGAATGGTTGTAAATACTCATATCTTCAGGTTGTAGACGCAAATGAGGGGGCAAAAATTCTTTATGAGAAGTTAGGATACAAAAAACAATATAGTTATTGGTATAGAATAAAGAGTTTAAAAGCTAGATAAATTAAATTTCTAAGGGGGATATCGTTGTGAACTATAATTATAATGAAATATCTAAGATATATGATGCTGTTAGGGAAGCTGACTTAAAGGCCGTAAAATTCATGATAGAAAAGGCACAGCTTAGCAAGGAAAGCCGTGTTCTTGAAATAGGCTGCGGAACAGCAAATTATCTTAAGATTATTTATGACATAACAAAGCCAGAGGTTTGGGGACTAGATCGTTCTAAGGGTATGCTTAGTAGGGCTAGAGAGAAGTGCAAAGATGCTGTATTAGTTGAAGGCGATGCTATAGAGCTTTTAGAAATACCGGACTCTGCATTTGATTTAGTTTATATGGTGGATGTTATTCATCATATCAAGGACATAGAGAAAATGTTTAAAAATATAAAAAGAGTACTCAAAGAAAATGGGAAATTGGTAGTTTTCTCTGATGATCATGAACATATAAGAAATAGACTTACAACGAAGTATTTTCCAGAAACCTTAGAGGGGGAGTTGAGAAGGTATCAAGATACTCCGGAGATAAAAGATGCACTTCTTAGAAATTATTATAATGAAATAGATAATGGTATACTTGAAATAGGAGAGGACTTAGATTATGGCTCTAGATTAATTGAAATAGCTTCTAAGAAGGGCTACTCTATGTTCGGCATGATATCTGAAGGTGCAATAGAGGCAGGAATAGAAAGAATAAAGTCAGATATGCTTAAACATCCAGTAGTATATAAACAAAGAGCCCCGTATGTTATTGCCGTCAAATAGGAGGTACTGCCATGAAAGATAAAATAACAATAGGACAATTGGCTAAGTTATTGAGTATATCTACCCATCAAGTTAGATATTTTGAAGAAAAAGGAGTGTTGTTTCCTGAATTAATAGATGAAAATGGTTATAGAATGTATGGATTCAAGCAAATTTATAGATTATGTCATATCCTATTACTCAGAGAGTTAGACATTCCAGTTGGTAAAATAAAGGAGCTATTCGATGAAGGAAATAAAGAGGACTATGTAGCCGCAATGAAAAAATCAGTTGAGGATATTGAATCAAAAATTAAGACTTTGGAAGCTTTAAAAAAGAAAACTAATTCGATTATAAAATTATCAGAAACCTCAGAGATTGAAAATTTAAAATTTAGCATTGTAGAAATAGAAACAAGAAATTTACTGGAAATAGCGAAATATCCTATTGATCATGTACCTACTGCTCTAGAGTATTATAATTTTATAGGAAAAGTAGATATATATAATGATAGGCTTTATGAGATCTATGATGATTACTATTGTTATACCTGCAAAGAAACAGAAAACCAAGTTAATCATGTATTAGAAAAGGGAAGGTACCTTTGTTACGATGTTATTCTTGATAACGTTGAAGATGGGGAGGACAAGGTAACAGAATTTTTTGATTACGCAGCTAAAAACAAAATTAAGCTTGTTGGAAAACTTATTACTATTGAGGATGATAATCTATCAATTTTTAATGCAAAGACACTTTATATTAGAATTCAAATGAAGATAAAATAATTAAGAGGCTTATAGCATTATAATATTAAATCCTATTTTAATCATTGACGTTAGGTCAGACCTAAGGTTTTGGTTAATTATAGGATTTTTTTAATTGTAGAGATAATTATATATAAAGGCGACTTACCTATTTAGGGGGAAATCAATTGAGCAGAAGGGCCATGGAAACTATGATAGAATTAATGATAACACTATCTGAAATTGAAGAAAAGATTGAAGCGTTTGATGATGAAGTTGACTATGAAACATAAAGGTATCAGGAATGACAAAATGATAAACTAGTAATAGGATTCTCACTTTGTCATTTCTGATACCTTATTTTACATTTACACGATAGTCTTAAAAAGATTACAATACATTAAGTGGAATTGTAAAGTAAAAGGTAGTTCCTGCATTCTGAACACTTTCAGCATATATTTCTCCATCATGCATCTCTATGATTTTTTTGCAGATAGTAAGTCCAAGACCAACGCCTCCATAATCCGTTGATCGAGATTCTTCTTCACGATAGCATAGATCAAATATATAGGGGAGTGCATCGGAAGAGATTCCTACTCCGTTATCCTCAACATATATTTTAATGAATTGATCTTTCAGCATAGCTCCAACAGTTATATGACCACTGCTTGGTATATATCTTTTAGCGTTGCTGATTAAATTTTCTAGTACCTGGGTAATTCTTTTCTCATCAGCATGAATAATAGCAGATGGCAGGGGCCTCTGTACTGTAAAAGTGATATCAGTATCCTTAAATTCTGCTTCAAAATTTCTAAAAATACTCTCTAGCATTACGCTGCAATTCTGAGTTTTAAAATCCATTGGTAAATCGCCTAATTCTAGTTGAGAGAATTGAAATAGGTCTTCAATTAGTGTATCTAGTCTGTTTACATTGTTACGAATAACATTTAAATATCTCTTAAACCTTTCTTCATTCTTTCCCTTACCATCTTCTAATCCTTCTACATATCCTTTAATAGAAGTTAGAGGTGTTCTTAGGTCATGGGACATACTGGCAATTAATTCCTTACGGGATCTCTCATAGGCTGACTGTCGTTCTAATAAAGATTTTAACTCTATTCTCATGGTATCAAAAATTCTACAGAAATGACCAAGTTCGTTGTCTTTTTTATAATTAACTTCAAAATCCAGGTTTCCTTGAGAGATATTTGCGGCTGATACATTAAGTCTTTTAAGGGGCTCTATCATATCCCGTGACACCCACCATGAAAAGAACAAGATTAATAAAATAAACACTATTAATCCAAATATAAACAAACCCAGAAGAGCTATTCGAAATTGCTCAAAAGAAGTTTTGACAGAACCAGTGGTAGTAATGATTCCTGTAGCAACTCTTTCAGCATCAACTTGAATAGGAATACTAAATGTATACTTATCGCCGGTAAATCCCATAAAATAATGATCTTCATCTTGAATTGTACTTGTATCTAAGGATTTTTTTTGCAGAGATGATTCTCTGTCCATAGAGTCAAATATAATTATATCGGAATTATTCACAACTTGTAGACGTTTAATATGCTTATTTAAAAATGGTGTAGTGCTTCTATAGAAAGCATCATAGTCGTCAACGTATCTGTAGTTAATGTTAATAGAATGGTATAAATTTGTAAAGTCATGTTCCAATTTTAAGAGAGTATCTTCATCTAAACCAGAATAAATACGATAGGACAATGGACTTCTTGAGTCAAAAAGTAAGTAGCCAGTTCCTATAATAGAGAGTATTGTTATTACTGTAGTCAGTAGGATAGATAAAATAATTTTTTTTCTAAATACGTGCTTCATAATTATCTCCTAGAAACCTATATCCGATACTCCAGATAGTTTTGATAAATTTGGGGTTAGCTGTATCCTTTTCAATTTTCTTTCTTAGATTTCGAATATGAACAGTTACCGTATTCATGTCACCATAATAATCATATCCCCAAACATGATTAAAGATCTGTTCGCGGGTTACTGTTTGATTTGCATTTAAAGCAAGAAACTTAAGAACATCAAACTCTTTTTTTGAAAGTGAAATTTCTTGATCATCCATAAAAAGTACATAGTTTTTAAGGTCAATCTTAAGATTGTCAAAGACGAGAAATTCTTTTTCAATAGAAGGTGATTGAAGCTTCGTATAACGCCTAAGGTGAGCCTTTACCCGTGCTACTAATTCACTAGGGCTAAAGGGTTTAGTAATATAATCATCTGCTCCAAGCCCCAGTCCTAAAACCTTATTCATGTCACTTTTTTTTGCACTTAACATAAGTATTGGAACATCAGATTTAGAGCGAATAATTCTGCAAACCTCCATGCCATCGACCTTTGGAAGCATAATATCAAGCAAAAGTAGTTGTGGATCGAACTCTTCGAACTTTGTGAAGGCCTTTTCCCCATCCAGTGCAATCTTTACTTGAAAAGCTTCATCTTCTAGATAATCCTTTATAAGTTCGGCTATATCCTTCTCATCATCTATTACTAAAATCCTCTCATTTGACAAAACTATCACTTCGCTTTCTACAGAGCAGAGCTATTAGAAATAGCCTACAATTTTATAAGTTAAGGTTAAATAAAAATGTATTCCCAGTCAATAGATAGAGAATAATTTAATATTTTTTTTATATTTACATAATTTTATTTTCATTATTGGACTTTATCATAGAAAATAGCAAAAGGGCAGTTTAAATCCCATTCACTTAATAAGTGCATTGGAGCCAATGCATTTAGCCTGAAAATATGTATTAAGGTTGACAGCAAAATTTGAGGAGGAAATTATATGAGAAAAGTGTTAAGTGTATTAGTGTTGGCAATTATTATGACAGTCTTTGCTTCAGGGTGTTCTTCGAAAGAAGCAAATAAATCAAATGCAGAGGAAGTTACACAGGAAGAGAAGACCATACCAGTTGAGGTTGAAAAGGTATCTAGTAAAACAATGTACCAGGAGGTGGTCTTTAATGGAAATATTGAAGCCAACAGAAAAGTCTCTGTTATATCAAGGGCTTCCGGAAAGGTGCAAGCTATAAATACAAAAGTAGGAAACAGGGTTAAAAAAGGTGATGTTCTTTATGTGATTGATAAAGAGGAAATCAAGAAGAGAATTGATCAGACCAAAACAGCCCTAGACAGTGCTAAGGCAAATTACGATATAACTATGGAGCAAATAGCCTTAGCAAAAAGCAATTTTGAGAGAAATAAACTATTATATGAGCAAGGAAGTATTTCTAAGGTCGATTATGAACAATCCGAAAAAGCTGCATCGGACAATCAACTTGAGCTTGCTAAAGCTTCTTTAAATCAAGCTCAGATTCAGTACAATCAGGCGGTAGATGAATTGAGCAAAACCGAGGTGAAGGCATCGATAGGTGGAATCGTTGCAAACATAGGTATAGATGTAGGTGCATATGTATCAGCAGGCCAGGAAGCAATGACTATAGTAGATATGGATGTTGTACTGGCAAAGATTGAAGTAACAGAAGATATTGTTAATGAGATACATAAGGGCAAAGAAGTTATGGTGGATATAGAAGCTGCATCTTTAAAAGATGTGTCTAGTAAAATTGATGAAGTAAGCCCTGTAGTAAATGATATGACGAAAATGTATCCAGTTAAAATACATATAGATAATAATGATCTAAAAATTAAACCTGATATGTTTGCAATTATTAAGTTAAATACTGATGTTAAGGAAGATGTAGTTGCTATCAGAAGTGAAACGATTGTTAACAAGAAAGAAAAATTGGTTGTATATGTCTTAGATGGAGAGACAGTAACAGAAAGAGAGGTAGTTACGGGACTTGATACAGGTGCATATACAGAAATTGTTAAGGGGCTAAAAATAAATGAAGACATTGTTGTAAAAGGCCAAAGCTATTTGAAAAATGGATCTAAAGTCAAAGTGGTAAGAGGTGATGAATAATGAACTTTACGAAGATCTGCATTAAACGGCCAATAACAACAATTATGATGACATTAATAGTGGTGTTGTTAGGATTAGTTTCTACGTTTAAGCTACCATTGGCTTTATTTCCAAAGGTTGAGATTCCATTTTTGTTAGTGATGACAACCTATGAGGGAGTGGGACCAGAAGAAGTAGAGGAGTTAGTTACAAAGCCCTTAGAAGAGACAATATCTTCAATGAATAATCTAAAAAAGATATCATCTACCTCATCGGAGGGTCAATCAACAATTGAAATAGAGTTTAACTATGGAACAGACATAAACTTTGCTGCTTTAGAACTTAGAGAAAAAATAGACTTGGTTAAAGCAGCGCTGCCAAAAGGGTCCAAATCACCATTGGTATATAAATTTGATTTGAGTGATCAGCCAATAGTTGAAATATCGCTGAGTTCTGATGAGGACTTAGATGCTGTGAAAATATTTGCTAAGGATAAATTAAAGCCGAGACTAGAAAGAATTAAGGGTGCGGCATCGGTAAGTGTCACAGGTGGACGTGATAGGGAAGTAGAAATTACCTTAAATAGGAAAAAAGCTGAGGGATATGGGTTAACTATAGATTACATTGCACAGATTATTCAAGCCAATAATCAAAATATTCCCGGTGGAAAGATACAAAAGGGGAATAGAAAACTTAATATTAGAACAAATGGAGAGCTAAAGTCAATAGAAGAAATGGAAAAGATACCTATCCCTCTTACAGGTGGAGGAATGGCCTACTTAAGTGATATTGCTAAAGTTGAATTAAGCCATAAAGATGTATCTTCCATTGTTAAACTGAATGGAAATGAAGCTATTAAGATAAGTATTAAAAAGCAATCGGGATCAAACGTTGTAAATGTAGGAAGGTTAATTAATAGTGAATTAGAAAAGATAAAGAAGGAATATCCAAATATAAAATTTGTAAAGGTTTTGGATCAATCGACACTTATACAATCGACAATTTCAAATGTTATAAAATCCGCTGCTTTAGGGGCTGTATTTGCTGTAATGGTATTATATGTTTTTTTAAGAAACATACGAACAACAATGATCATAGGGATAGCTATTCCAGTATCAATTATAGCGACACTTTCCTTAATTTATTTTAAAGGAATAAGCTTGAATATGATGACCTTAGGTGGATTAGCGCTAGGTATAGGAATGCTTGTGGATAACTCTATCGTTGTGCTTGAAAACATTTTTAGGTATATGCAAAATGGGTATTCACGAAAAGAGGCAGCAATTGAAGGAACAAAGGAGATTGGTTTATCAGTTATAGCATCAACATTGACAACAGTAGCCGTATTTTTACCTTTAGCATTCCTAAAAGGTATGATTATGCAGCTGTTTCACTCTTTAGCATTAACTGTAACTTTCTCACTATTATCTTCTTTAGCAGTTTCATTAACTCTTGTGCCTATGCTGTGTTCAAAATTTCTGAAGATAGAACAAGTTAAGCAAAAAGGAAATTACAGCAGGTCTAAAATATTATCAAAGATATATGAAAAGTTTGATTATCTATTTGATAAATTGGAGAAAAATTATAGATCCTTGTTAAAATGGAGTTTAGGTCATAGAAAAACAACGATATTAATGGGTATATTAATATTTTTAGTTAGTATAGCATCCTTAACTACAGTGGGATACGAATTTTTTCCAAAAACCGATGATGGAACCTTCAATGTAAATGTAACTCTACCAGTTGGATCTACCATTGAAGATACAGGAGAAGTAGTTAGTAGAATAGAATCAAAGATTGGGAAGATGGACGAAATAAAAACCATACAATCTACAATGGGTGGTGGCGAATTTGAAGAAGGTGGAGAAGGTAATAAGGCTACCATATCAGTTACTTCTAAAAAGCTTGGTGAAAGGAAACGTAGTGTTAATGAAATCGCCAACGATGTAAGAGAAGAAGTTAAGAATATTGCAGGAGCAGAAATAACAGTCAAGGTAACCTCTACCACTAGTTTTTCTGGAGGAGGGAAGCCTTTAGATTTTAAAATTAGAGGAAAAGATTTAGAAGTACTTAAAAAAATCAATAATGACTTCGTGGAGATCATAGGATCTGTAGAAGGAACAAAGGATGTAAGAGGAGACTTGAGTGAAGGAGTTCCACAGGTGCGACTTGACATAGATAGAGATAGAGCTTCTAGATATGGTTTGAGCTTATCAACAATAGCAAACGGTGTTAGAAATAATATTGACGGTACCATAGCTACCACATATAAAATAAATGGAAAAAAAGTGGATGTTGTGATAAAAGGCGATGAGACTTACAAACAAAGCATAGCCAATCTAAAACAAGTAATGATTCCAGTGAATAATGGGACTCGTATTCCACTAAGTAATGTGGCTAAGATTAATATGCAAAAGGGACCTGTAAGTTTAAAAAGAGAAGATCAAATGAATCAAATATCAATTACAGGAGAAATATATGGTAGAGATGTTGGCAGTATCGTAAAGGATGCAAATGCAAAGCTAGCAGAATATGATATGCCACAGGGGTATAGTTACAAGGTAAGCGGAGAAATCGAGGAGTTGACAAAGGAATTCAGCAATTTGGGTGTAGCATTAGGTATGGCAGTCCTTTTGATCTATATGATTCTTGCTTCTCAATTTGAATCTCTATTAAATCCTTTTATTATAATGCTTTCTGTACCACTAGCATTTGGAGGAGGAGCCTTAGGACTAGTAATACGTAGAACTCCCCTAAGTATTCCAGCAATTATTGGAGCTGTTGTACTATCCGGAGTTGTTGTAAATGGTGCTATCATCTTAATTGACTATATCGGAACTAGAAGAGAGCTTGGAGAAGAAAGAACAGAAGCCATTTTAAATGCGGGGCCGATTAGATTAAAACCAATTCTTATGACGACACTAACGACTATTTTAGGATTACTACCAATGGTTGTAGCAAAGGGAGCAAAGACTTTAGCGCCTATGGCGATAGTAGTAATTGGTGGATTGACATTGGCTACGGCCTTAATATTAGTCTTTATTCCAGTGCTATATACAATATTTGATGATTTTAGTATGAAGAGGAGAAGGCAAATTAAAGAAACTGAATAAAAATGTGGTGTCTCACAATATGAAGCATCCTGAGGGCTGAACTAAAGGGGCTGTCTCATAAAGGTTTCTTATGAGTACAGCCCGGGGTGTTTCAGAATGAGTGAAGTTCAAGGTTTTGAAATTTCAACGGTTTGGCTAGTACTGACGTACGTGCCAAGTCGGTGAATATTTCAAATAACGCAGAAATTCGCCATTATGAGACGCCCCCCCTAAATAGTATATAAGATAAACAATATATAATTAGTTATTGGAGGCATCATGATAGATATTCGGAATGTAGAGAAAATCCTTATAAAGGGAAATAGAGAAGTTAAGGTTTTGAAAAATGTAAATATACGTATTCAATCAGGTGAGTTCGTATCCTTTATGGGTGATGGGAATTCCGGTAAATCTAGTTTAATTAAGATTATAGGATGTCAAGACCGACCAACTACTGGAGAATATTGGCTATATAATATGATCGTAGAAAATTTAAAGGAGAGTGAACTATTCAAGATAAAGAATACGGAAATAGGGTTTGTATCTAAGACTTTTAATCAGTTATCAAGGACATCCGTAATAGAAAGTGTTGAACTTCCTATGATGTATGCAGGAATTTCTGAGAAAGAAAGAAGACAGAGAGCAACGACTTTACTAAAAAAAGTAAGAATAGAGAATAAATCAAATTACAAACCAAACCAACTATCTTTAGAAGAAAGGCAAAGGTTTGCAATAGCAAGGGCACTAGCAAACAATCCCAAAATCATACTTGCCAACGAAGTAACAGACCAACTAGATATAAAAAAAGGAAAGGGGATAATTGATATATTTCAAAGATTGAATAATGAAGGAATGACAGTTGTGATTGCTGTTAACAACTACGACATAGCTAGATTTTCAAAAAGAATAGTGTTCTTTAAAAAAGGAGAGGTCATGGATGATATACAAATATAAAAATAGAAATTACGTATATTTTGGAGGATGTTAATTGAATGAAGGGAGCTATGGAAACTATGATAGAGTTAATGATAACACTATCTGAAATTGAAGAAATGTTTGAAGATTTTAATGATGAGATTGATAGTGAAATTACTAATTCTAAAGGTAGCCATATGAGCGATGGGTAAACAAAATTATGATATGGGGACATAAAAGAAAAATTAGAAAAGAGAAAATATAGAAGCTTTAGATATCAATTACATATCGATGTTCTATATTTTCTCTAAATATTTACCTACGCTTTTTACCTTGACGTTTATTGGACTTATAAAACTTCTTAGGATTAGTGTTTACTCTCTTTGAATATTTTCGTTTAGGAGATTGAGATTTTTCTTCGGTTTCTTTGCCACTTTCCTTTGAAGGTGATAGAACTCGTCTAGGAATTCTTAATTGAATTTCCCTTTCAATTGTCTCAAGGGCGGTTTTATCCTTTGGAGCAACAAAAATGTATGCATGTCCTTCTTCTCCAGCTCTTCCAGTTCGGCCCATACGGTGTATGTAGCTTTCGGCATTTTCAGGAATATCATAGTTATATACATGGGTAACACCACTTATATCTAACCCTCTAGCTGCTACATCGGTAGCTATCAAATATTGAATATCAGTTTTTTTAAAGGCTTTCATGACCTTTTCACGTTTTGATTGAGTTAAGTCACCATGCAGTTTTTGACAATTGTAGCCCTTCTGATAAAGATCCTCTTCAAGTTTATCAACCCTTCGCTTGGTCCTACAAAAGATAATAGCCATAAAGGGATTGTCTTCATCCAAAACTCTGCAAAGATCAGTTTGCTTTCTTCTATCGGTTGTTTCTATTACAGTCTGCTTGATATTCTTAAGAGTTATTTCTTCCTTTTCTACCACTACTATTTTAGGATCATTCATATACTTGTAAGCAAGCTTTTTTACCTGGGAGTTCATTGTTGCCGAAAAGCAAAGAGTTTGTCTTTCTTTTGGCGTTTGCTTTATAATAGCTTCAACTTCGTTTTTAAAACCCATATGAAGCATTTGATCGGCTTCGTCTAAAACAAATGTACGCAATCCATCAAGATTGATAGTTTCCCTACGAAGGTGGTCTAATAGTCTACCTGGAGTTGCGATTACTAGATGAATATTCCTCTTTAGTTTTTTTAATTGTGCTGTTATATCTTGACCGCCATAAGCAGCTAGAATCTTTAAATCCTTGGCTTCTGTTAATTTTTTAGCCTCCTGGGTTATTTGTATAGCAAGTTCTCTGGTAGGAGTTAGGATCAAACCTTGAATTGTTTCAACATCAGGAGACATATTTTCAAACATTGGAAGCAGGAAGGCTAGGGTTTTACCTGTCCCAGTTTGGGCCTCTGCAATGACATCATCACCATTTTTTATGAGCATAATGCTTTGCTCTTGTATTGGAGTAGGCTCATTTATACCTTGTGATTGTAAGGATTCTATTATATTATCGCTAAGTTTTAAATCTTTAAATTTTATCATAATAATTTACCTTTCGAAGTTAACTCCAGATTATCCAGAGAAGTACATTTTCAAACTTTCTATGGACAATCTAGGCTAAACATATTTTTGATTGTGCTGTATAGAGAATAAAATATAGATTGAGTATATATATGAAATTTATATAATCAATTTAGTATATCAGAAATTTAATACAATAAAAAGAGATAGGTAGCAAATTGAGCTAAATAAGCTTGTTTACATGCATTTACATTATTGTATTGATAAATAATCTATAGCTTTGAAAAAAAGTAACAAAAAGGGACTTGACATATTTCATAAATAGTATATGATTATAGAGAACCTTTATTCAGAAGTAAATGATTTATTACATAGAATATTTTTCGAATTATCTAAGCTTAAGGCTGACTTAAAACATAGATTTCGAAATTTTTATTGTAGGTCATTTCACGAAGTGAGGTCTGACCAAAAGCAAAAAGATTGAATATCTTTTAGCTTTTATGGGTAATTTATTATTACAAAGAATTAAGGTAATAAAAATTTCGGAGGTAAGAGAACATGACTACTGGTACAGTAAAATGGTTTAACGCAGAAAAAGGATTTGGATTCATCACTACAGACGAAGGAAATGACGTATTCGCTCATTTCTCACAAATCAACAAAGAAGGATTCAAAACTTTAGATGAAGGACAAAAAGTATCTTTCGACGTAGTTGAAGGAGCTAAAGGTCCTCAAGCTGAAAACATCAACATTATTTAATTAAAATTTAATTAGACTATTTAAACCTGAAGATTAATCTTCAGGTTTTTAGTTTTTTGATACTAACCTGTGTTTAATATAATAAGTGTTGAGTATTGATAATAATAAAGTAATGTGAGATACTAAATAGTAACAAATACATAAAAAATTGGGAGGAATACAATGAGTAAAGAAAATAACCATAGCTGTCAATGTGGACATGACCATGAACACCATCACCATGATGATGGACATGAATGCGGATGTGGATGCCATTCTCATGAAGGTGCAGAAGTGCTTTATCTATCTTTAAATGATGGAAAAGAGTTGGAGTGTCAGGTATTAGGCATTTTTGAAATTAAAGATAAAGAGTATATAGCTTTGCTTCCAAAAGATGGTGAGGATGTATTCTTATACGGTTTTGAAGAAACAGAAGAAGGACCAGTGCTATCTCAGATCGAGACCGATGAAGAGTATGAAATGGTATCAGAGGCTTTCCTAAGTCTGTGTGAATAATAAATAAGAAGAACAAATAATTGAAAAAGTAACTAAGATAAATACCCGTAGGCATAAAATTTAATGTCCTACGGGTATTCTATTGTATGAAGATAATTGACAGAAAGGATATATAGGTATATAATATGTGTAATAGTTAATGATATTAAAACTATTACATGTTAAAAATTATTAATATATTAGGAGGACATTCTAATGAGTAGAAAGATAGCTTTGATAGGAAGCTTTGCTACGGATTGGATTAGATATAGTGATTATGAATATAAAGAAAGCGAGTCAGGGGAGCTTTATATAGCTCCGACTGTTAAAGCAAACTTTAGCATGTACAATCCCTTTGATGTGGCAGAGGATTTACTTATAGACCTAATGAGAATAGGAGAATGGGCTTTAAAGGCAGATGGGGATGCAGATGAGAAGTATAATGATGAATTAAAAAAAACTATTTTGATATTTGCCAAGAAATATGGTTTGTTAGGATTAATCAGCGCAAGTGTATACAATCGAAATATTGTTGGCGATGACACTGTAATGTCTATTGAAAACAATCATGTAACAAAAGAAAAAATCATGGATGGAACTAAGTATATGAACTTGTTCATACCTTTTGCTGAGGAGGGAGAGGTTGTAGTCGGAGAGTATAAGAACAGCGTGTATTTAGGAAAGAGCGAAGACTCTCCGAAGTTTTATGGCAAACGTCCTGTCGTTATGGACCTTATATTTTCTAGGTTTTATGCTGAACAAGTTAAATGGATAATAGATTTTGCCAAGATGATAGTGTCACACTTTAACCAACTATTGATGTATAGAAATTCATCTACCTATTTAGTAGAAAATGTCACCATTATGGCTGGACAGTTTCATGCTGAGAAAATAGGATTTACTATTAATCAATTAGACAAGACTACTATAGCATGGCAGTTTGATTCACTTAAAACTACAATAGAAACAATATACGCCTTTGCAGTTACCGATGAAAAAATCTTGCTAAACCGATGTAGTCATTGTGGGAGTGTTTTTATTGCAAAAAGTGATAGGGAGAAATACTGCAATCCAGCATGTAGAAATCGTGCAAATGTTAAAAAAAGTAGAAGTAAGAAAGCTGGTCAACTAGAGGAGAGATAATAATGGAAGCAAGGAAGCAAAAAAAGCAAAGACAGAAGGAATTGAAACAAAAATATCTAGAAATGAAACCTCCAATGGGAGCATATATAATAAAAAATAATATGAATGGAAGAGCTCTTATGAATGTAAGCAAAGATATAAAGAGCACCTTCAATAGTCATGAATTTCAGCTTAAGATGGGAAGCCACATGGTAAAGGAAATGCAAAGAGATTGGAAACAATATGGTGAGGAGGCCTTTTCCTTTGAAGTGCTTCAATACCTGGAATACGATGAAAAGGGAGAAAAAACAGATTATAGCGAAGAATTAGAGATAATGAAGATGATATGGCTAGAAAGGTTAAATAAAGAATCTATAGAACTATATAAGTAAGAAGTAATTATTTGAATATGATATTGAATAGTAAAATCAAGGGGGAGAGACTATTATGGGTGAGTATAATCATGATTCATATTGTGGGCTTTATTGTGGTGCATGTGATGTTCTAACAGCTCACAAGACAGGGGATAAGAGCAAGTTTGCTTCATTCTGGAGTAATTCTACAGTGAAAGAATTTCAAGAGGCACAGGGGTTACCCTATGAAGAACATGATCTACAGTTAAAATGTCATGGATGTAAATCGGATACCGTATTTATCAACTGTAGATCATGTAAAATAAAAACCTGTGCAATAGATAAAGCCATTGAACACTGCTCAGATTGTACTGAATACCCGTGTGAAATACTGATCGAGCATAAAAAAGGTGAAAGGATATTGCCACACTTAAGGGAAAAAGAAGGCAATCTAGAAACAATCAAAAGAGTTGGCGTTAATGAGTGGCTTGAAAAACAAGAAAAAAGATGGCAATGCCCAGAGTGCCAAACTACCTTTTCATGGTATTCTAATAAATGTAATGGATGTGGAAAGGATTTAAAGAAAAACTCGTTTAAATTTACATGGTTTAATGGTTTCCTTTTGAAGATGGGTTTTCGCCATATGAAAAAGAAATAAAAGATTAAATGCGAGGTGCAATTAGATTAACGCTAGTCTAATTGCACCTTTATTCTTCAGAAAAAGCATCATATTAAAGAATTATTTTTTTTCTTTGCTGATATAAGCCTCTGCTAATTAAAGAAATAACAACGATTGTTCCGCCTAAAAACCCATAACCATTAGGAGCTTCTGAAGTAACTAAGAATACCCAAACTGGGTTGAGCAGAGGTTCTATAAATGGGATTAAAACAGCCTCAACGGTTGATACGTGCTTAATAGATGATGTGTATAAAATGTAAGGGATTCCTAGCTGAAACACACCTAATATCAGTAAGCCTGAAATACTATTGATACTTGGAACAGATAGAAAAAAGAAGGGAAAGCAAATAACAAATGTAATAATATTGCCCACCAAAGTAATATCCATAGGGGAGTCATCAGCTTGAAGCTTTAAAAGAATGATGAAGGCTGCCATCGCGATACCACTCAAAACACCTACAAAGTTCCCAATAAGATTTCCACTCTGTAAATCTCCAACGAAGAACAAGAGCATTCCCAACATAACGGCGATAATTGCAGCCCAATCGGACTTTCGTATTTTCTCCTTTAAAAACCAACGTGAAAATAATGCTACCCATATTGGAGCAGTAAATTGTAATAATATAGCATTGGCAGAAGTTGTGAGTTTATTAGCTGTAACGAATAGTATTAAAAGTGATGCATAGGCAAATGCACCCAATTTCTTTAATGTACTTAAAGGTCTAATTACTGGCTCTTTCAAATAAATCAGCATAACAGCTGCTGCAATACCACTTCGGGCACCGGCAATTGCCATTGGATTCCAATCTACTAGTTTGATAAATAGGCCACCGATACTCCATAAGACTGCTGTAATTATAAGGTAGATTATTGCTTTTTTTCTATCATTATTCATAATTTCTTACCTCGCTATTCTATATATAATTATATATTCTGATCTTCTATCTCTTTTAGTACCTCAATAAGGGTTGTACACATGCCTAGAATATCACTCTTAGAGATAGTAAGTGCTGGATAGAATCTTAGAGAATTAGAGACTGGAGTTGTTCCGATAAAAAAGCCCTTTTTCAGCATTTTTTCTAAGATGATCTCTGTTACATTACTAATACTTAGGTCCATAGCTAGCATAGGACCTCTTCCTCTAACTTCTGAGACAATTGAAATTGAGCTCTGTACTTTCTTTAATTGATGAAAAAAGAACTCTCCGATTTCCCTTGAACGATCAATCATATTATCCTCTTCAAAGATATTTATAACTTCATTAGCAATGACACATCCAAGGGGATCATTTTGGTGTGATTGAGCATAGGCAAAGTTTTTTTCTTCTACCCTATCAGATATATCTTTTCCCATTACTACCGCACTAATTGGATATCCATTGCCAAGGGCCTTGCCAAGAGCAATAATATCTGGCTGTATATCATAATGATTAAAACCAAACCATTTTCCTGTTCTTCCAAAACCAGTGGTAACCTCGTTAGCAACAATTGTACCTCCGTACTTTTTTACTTCTAAGGCTAAGAACTTTACAAGTTTATATGGTGGTAAAAGAACTCTTCCACCTGAATTTCCAGACTCAAGGATGAAGGTGGCAATATCATCGAACTCAATGTTTTTTAGTACATGGCATTCCTTCGTACAATCCTTCTTCACGCAATTACTACACTTTAGAAAATCTATCTGTGTCCACAAATTTTTATCCCTAGGGAAGCTAGTATTTGAATATGCAGATAAATATGAATTAGAGAATGTTAGTAGTTTACTTTTGGTGGAAATTAATTTTGAAAGCCTTATGGCTAGTTCAACTGCTTCACTACCAGAGCTTAAAAATACAGCTTTGCCATCTTGAAATCCAAGGAGATTAAGTAATTTTACAGCTAAAACCTCTGCTGTATCACAGGTTAGTTTATAATGTACATGGACGACCTTTTTCATCTGTTCTATCATAACCCTATTAATTCTTGGATGACTATGGCCTAAGGCAGTACACCATATCCCAGATTCAAAATCGATAAATTCTTCACCCATACTACTGAATAAGTGCGTATTTTCAGCCCTTACAATATCTGTCTTAACAATTGGACAGCAGTCTAATATATGTTCTAATTTTACTTTTCCCATGTCACAAACCCCTTCCTTAGATTTCAGTTTTCTATTATAATCAAATTATATCTAGTAAAAATATACGGTACAATATCAAAAAAGGACTTTTGTACCGGTACAGAAATATCTGTCCTATATATGATGAAGGCTGTCAAACTCAATGAGGTAATAGGGGAGTGGAATTATGAAGAGAAAATATGAGATAATAATTGATTATATTGAGAAACTAGTCTCAGAGAACCAGTTAAAACAAGGGGATAGATTACCTCCAATAAGATCATTAGCAAGTAAGTATAATTGCAATAAATCAACGGTGATAAGAGCCTACAAGGAGCTTGAAATAAACCATAAAATATATTCAATCCCTAAGAGTGGATACTATCTTGTGGAAAAGAATAATTTAGATAAAGATGAATATGACTCTATTGACTTTTCATCGGTAATGCCTGAACCCAAATTACTACCATACAAAGAGTTCAATCATTGTATAAACAGGGCCGTGGAACTATACAAGAACAATCTTTTTTCATATAGCCATACACAGGGATTAGAGTCACTACGGAAAGTATTGGTTGATCATTTTAGTGAACATCAAATATTTACCACGGAAGAGAAGATCTTTATTACTTCTGGTTCGCAACAAGCCCTAAGTATATTATTAAAAATGCCATTTCCAAATGGGAAAAGAAACATTTTAGTAGAGCAGCCTACATACAGCTTAATACATGGATTAGTAGAATTGAATGGAGATAAATTAATAGGAATAGACCGGGATTACAATGGCTTAGATTTTGAACAGCTTGAGAGATTTTTTATAAATGAGGATATAAAGCTTTTTTATATCATTCCTAGATTCCATAATCCACTAGGGGCTAGTTACTTAGAAAATGAAAAGAAAAAAATAATAGAGTTGGCAGAGAAACATGACGTTTATATCATTGAAGATGATTATCTAGGTGATATTGATATAAATAAAAAGTCATTGCCTATGTTTTATTATGATGTATGGGAAAGGGTCGTTTATGTAAAGAGCTTCTCTAAGGCATTTATGCCTGGCATAAGGATAGGTGCAGTAGTATTACATGAAAAGCTGAAAAGCGAATTTTTAAGACATAAGAGACATTATGATTTAAATACATCGGTGTTGGCCCAAGGGGGCTTAGAGATTTTTATTAATAGCGGAATGTACAATAATCATATTAAGAAAGTTCAGCAAAAATATAGGGCGAAGATGGATTATCTAAGGGAATGTTTAAAGGATTTAGACACTGAAGGAACAGAACTTTTTATTCCTAAAACAGGATTCTTTGTTTGGATAAAGTTAGATAGGAGAGTTAATGCAAATACCTTGGCTAGAAGACTTAAAGATAAAAATATTTATGTTTCACCTGCAAAGCGATTCTTTATTGGAAATATTCCAAATGAAAACAGCTTAAGAATATGTATATCTAAGTTGTCCCAAGAGAAAATCAGAATCGGTATGAGAGTATTGTTTAAAGAAATATATCGGATGAAAAAAGAACATTAATCTGGATTGAGGAAATTGCATAATTCTAACTTGACAGAATTTATGCAATTTCCTCAGTTAATTTAAAATATCTTCTTTATAATATTTGATGCTTAAAACAAACCCTATTATACATAGGCACGATACGAAAAATAGCATATTTTGTATTCCGATTTTATCAGCAAGATATCCTGATAAGTTAAGGGATATGATTCCACTAAGCCCAGCTGAAAGTGCTGTAGCAATAGTTTGAGAAGATGTTTTTAAATGATTCGGACTTACGTCATCTATCAGGTACTTAGATATAAACAACAGAATACTAAAGGATAGCATCTGTAGCGTTGATAATAGGATTATTGAAATTACACTGTTTGCAAAGGCCGTTAGCAAAGTTCTTAAAAAGAAAAAGAAGGATGAAATAATTAGTAAGAAAGAAGGTTTTAGCTTATTCATCAGCTTCTTAGCATTTAGCAGTATAGGAACCTCGCTAAGGGCAGTTAATAACCAAAACAAGCCAATATGTGTTTTGGTTCCACCAAAGTCATCGATCAATATAACTGAGAACATTCCAATTGCATGGAACGAAAAATATAATAAGAAGAATATGACAAGAAGAAATATATATTTCTTGTTTTTTTGTAGAGCTTTAAGACTATTAAATGTAATAGGATCTGTATCCATGTCATGGGTATCATGCTTTGCATCCTTAGCTCTATAACTAATTAATAGAAGTATGAAGGTAAAGATGACATACAGCTTACCTATTATTCCCCATCCAAGTTTATCAATCATTTTTCCAACTATTACAGTAGATATACCCCAACCGATGGAGCCAAATGCGCGGATGGGACCAAAGGTGTTTTTCACAATCTCATGGCTCTCCATTACCCAGCTATCCAATAGAGCAAATACCGATGACTGAAAAAAACCTATTATACAGAGAAAAATAATTAATTGAGTTTGACTGTTTAATTTAAAAAATATAAAGATCGATGTCGCTAAGAAAACCATCCATAGGAAAAATATCTTCTTTATTGTCCCCTTTAAATCACATATATAACCCGTTAATGATTGACCTATGACGCCGAAAAGATACAATAGAGACATCATAAAGCCGACTTTAGTATTACTAAAATCTAGGTTGTTTAAGTAGGGAATTGTGAAACCAGAAAAAATAGCAATAGTAAAGTAGAAAACAAAATATATGTATTGGAAATGACTTATTACAGCTGTCATGTTATCAAGCCTTTCTAAGTAAAATGGTTTAATTAAACATCAAGACAAATTCAAAGTTCTATTATTTTAATCAAGAGATAAATAAAAATACACCATATTATAACATAATGGTATAATTAAG
Organism: Wukongibacter baidiensis; assembly: GCF_050888315.1. Classification (NCBI taxonomy): domain Bacteria; kingdom Bacillati; phylum Bacillota; class Clostridia; order Peptostreptococcales; family Caminicellaceae; genus Wukongibacter; species Wukongibacter baidiensis. Next base: position 1,949,492 of record NZ_CP138202.1, on the reverse strand, counting down.
ACTATAATAAAACCCAGATCGTTTATAGTGAAGTCAAAAATATAAGAATTCAGAATAAATTTATGATATGGGTCAAATAATTACTTTGGAGGCTTTGATGAATAGGATATATATAAGTGATTTAGATGGAACTCTCCTTAGAAATGATGCAACACTTTCTCCATATTCTAGAGAGACTTTGACTAGACTAATAAATGACGATATAAAATTTACTGTAGCCAGTGCAAGAAACATATATTCTATAAAGGAAATACTACAGGATTTACCCCTAAAGATGCCTATAATAGGAGGGAATGGAGCCTATATCACTGATTATAAAACAGGAAAACATATTGTTATAAATGACATACCTTGTGGGATATCATCAGAGGTCTTAGAGGTGATACGAAAACATAATTGCAATCCATTTATATCATGCTACGATGGAAGCAAAAACAATTTATATTATGAAAAAGCCAATACTTATGGTATGAAGTGGTATTTAGAAGATAGAAAAAAGGCAAAGGATAAGAGAGTAAAGCAACTAAGTAATATAGAAGAAACTCTTAAAGAGAAAATCATATCATTTATCGTAATGGATAAAAAAGAGAACTTAACTGAGCTAACAAGTTATTTGAAGGAAAGTTATTCAGGGGTATTAGAAGTACATGTGATGGATAATCAATACTCTCCAGGATGGTACTGGCTCACTATCCTTGACAAGAGGGCAACAAAAAGACAGGCTATAAAAACCCTCGTAGAGCTTGAAAACTTAGAGAACTGTGAAACCGTTGTATTTGGTGATAATATAAACGACATACAAATGTTTGAGGGAGCTGACAGGGCCATAGCAGTAGAAAATGCAAAAAAGGAGCTTAAAGGCCGTGCTACCGAGATAATTGGAGAGAATCAAAATGATAGCGTAGTTGATTTTATACTACAGGATGCATATGAAGAATCAAAGAAATTACAAGAAGCATATTGAAAGGAATGTTATCATGGGCAAGATATTAGTATTAGCTGAAAAGCCTTCAGTAGGAAGGGAATTAGCTAGGGTTTTAAATTGTAATAAAAAAGGAAATGGATATATAGAGGGAAGTAAATACATTGTTACTTGGGCCCTTGGGCATTTGGTTACACTAGCTGATCCAGAGGTCTATAGTAAGAGTTATTCATCATGGAAAATAGAAGATTTACCAATGCTGCCATCCCATTTAAAACTGGTTGTTATAAGGAAAAGTGGTAAGCAATTTAATGCGGTGAAAACCCAGATGCTTAGAAAAGACGTCGATGAGATTGTTATTGCAACCGATGCAGGAAGAGAAGGCGAGCTTGTAGCAAGGTGGATAATAGAGAAGGTGCGTGTAAAAAAGCCTATTAAACGTCTTTGGATCTCATCGGTTACTGACAAGGCTATTAAGGCAGGATTTAGCAACCTAAAGAGTGGCAAAGACTATGAGAATCTATATGCAGCTGCTGTTACAAGGGCAGAGGTTGACTGGATTGTTGGAATAAATGCTACCCGCGCATTAACGTGTAAATATAATGCTCAGCTATCCTGCGGAAGGGTTCAAACTCCAACCCTTGCTATGATAGCAAGAAGAGAAGAAGAGATAAGAAACTTTAAACCTAAGACCTTCTATGGTATTACAGCCATAGCAAAAAACTTGAAGTTGACTTGGCAGGATAGTAAAACCAATGATGTTAGAACCTTTAATAAGGATAAAAATGATGCGATATTAAAGTCGATTCAAAATAAGAATGCTGAGATCTGTGAGATTAGTAAGGCACATAAAAAGAAGTTTTCTCCTAGGCTATATGATTTGACAGAGCTTCAAAGAGATGCTAATAAAATATTTGGCTACTCTGCTAAGGAAACACTTTCAATTATGCAGAGACTCTATGAAAGTCATAAGGTATTAACCTATCCAAGAACCGATTCAAGATATATTTCAAGTGATATAGTGGAAACATTAAAGGATAGAATTAAGGCATGCGGAGTTGGTCCCTATTCTAGCATAGCTTTCAAAGCCTTAAAGAGACCTATAAAGGCAAATAAAAGCTTTGTGGATAATAGCAAGGTTTCGGATCATCATGCAATTATACCTACTGAGGAGACAGTTTTTCTAGGAGCAATGAGCGATAAGGAAAGAAGAATATATGATTTAGTTGTTAAAAGATTTCTTGCTGTGTTATATCCTTCCTTTGAGTATGAGCAAATAACCCTAAAGGCTAAAATAGGAGTAGAAACATTTATAGCAAAGGGTAAAAGGGTCATAAGTCAAGGTTGGAAGGAAGTATATAAAAACGATTTTGACGATGAGGATTCAAAGGATGGAATTTCACAACAGATACTACCCGATGTAAACAAAGGAGATATCTTAAAAACCACTACAATTTCAGGAACTAAGGGCGATACAAAACCTCCATCACCGTTTAATGAAGGAAGCTTGCTTTCTGCCATGGAAAACCCAGCAAAATACATGGCCGGTGAAAAGAAGGATTTGATAAAGACAATTGGTGAAACAGGAGGAATAGGAACTGTAGCTACAAGGGCAGATATTATTGAAAAGCTATTTAATAGTTATTTGATTGAAAAGAGGGGAAAGGATATATTTATTACCTCAAAGGGAAAGCAGCTTCTTAAACTAGCTCCTGAGGATCTAAAATCTCCAGCCCTAACAGCGAAATGGGAGCAAAAGCTAGAAGCCATTGCTAAGGGGAAATTAAATAAAAACACCTTTGTAAGTGAGATGAAGAAATATACAAGAGTTATTGTGGATGATATAAAAAATAGTACGGAAACCTTCAAACACGACAATCTTACGAGAAGTAAATGTCCTGACTGTGGGAAATATTTATTAGAGGTAAAGGGTAAAAAGGGTAAGCTTTTAGTTTGTCAAGATAGGGAATGTGGCTATAAAAAGGGGATAAGTAAAAAGACAAATGCAAGATGTCCAAACTGCCATAAGAAAATGGAGATGCATGGACAAGGGGAAGGCCAGTTATTTGTATGTAGCTGTGGTTATAGGGAAAAGCTTTCTGCATTCAAGCAAAGAAGAGCTAAGGACAAGGATAAGGGTTCAAAGAAGGATGTTGCAAAATACCTTAAAAATCAGAAAAAAGAGGATGATGGACCATTCAACACAGCCCTTGCCGATGCGCTGGCTAAGCTAAAACTTAAATAAAGTATATTATTTATTTTCCTAAAAAACTAGTATCTTCTAAAGTTAAAATTTAAAGAGATACTAGTTTTAAATTTTATCTTATATTTTGATAATGATTTTAAAGTTAAATAAATTTCAACGTTGCTTATCTATAATTAGGCTTTTTTTCTTTTTCAGATGTGTTATTATTATCTAGGGAAAGAAAAAAATGAAAAGGGTATGATTTTATGGAGCGATGGAAGGTAAATCTTTATACACTCTGGGTTACGCAAATTATTTCACTTATGAGTTTTGGTTTAGGCTTACCCTTTATTCCATTTTACATCCAAGAAATGGGAGTAACTGATCCTAATCAGATTAAGCTTTTTACAGGAATACTGAGTACAGCGCCGGCTGTCACTATGGCTATTATGGCTCCTATATGGGGAAGGTTAGCCGATAAATGGGGTAGAAAGCTTATGATACTTAGAGCAATGCTGGCTGCTGTGTTAGTCATTGGAGGAATGGGACTTGTAAGGAATGTTTGGCAACTCGTAATTTTAAGAGCATGTCAGGGGTTGTTTACGGGAACTAGAACTGCCGCAACGACCTTTGTAGCAGCAAATACTCCTAAGGACAGATTATCTTATGCCCTGGGTCTTATCTCATCTTCTACCTTCATAGGATATTCAATTGGTCCATTTATTGGAGGAATATGTGCAGAGTATTTTGGTTATCGATTTAGCTTCTTTGCAGGTTCAGGACTTATGCTTATTGGATTCTTTCTTGTTTTGTTTATGCTTGTTGAGGATAAATCCATTATAGGTATAGGAAAACAGCAAGAGGAATCGGTAGACTGCAATAAGGAATTCAAACTTTTTACACCTTTAATTCTATCCTTGCTACTGGTTCTATTTTTACATCGCGTTACTAGGTCGGTGTTTTCGCCATATATACCGCTTTTTGTCCAATCTACTCTAGAGGGTACAGAAGGAGCTGCTAAGCTAACTGGAGTTATTAGTGGTACAGCAGGTCTTGCAACGGCGTTGGCGGGACTCACCATAAGCCGCCTAGGAGATAGAGTAAATAAGGTCAAATTAGCTACTACTTTGATTTTAATAAGTTTCTGTATATCTTTAACTTTAAAGGTAGCAAATTCATTATACATATTTATTCCTCTATATGGGATGATGTTTTTCTTTCTTGGGGGAATTGAGCCGATTATTACCTCTACGACCGCTGAAAATACTCCTTCTGAAAGAAGGGGAGAACTTTTTGGTTTTCAGGGTTTGGTTGGAAGCTTAGGCTGGATGGTTTCTCCGATGCTAGGGGCTTATATATCTGTTAATTACAGCATAAGAAATATACTACTACTCATACCTCTTTTTATGTTTATAAATATGATTGTACTTTTTAAGCTGAGTAGGTCAAAACTTAAATTTGCTAAAGAATAAATTTGTTATAAACATCAGTCAAATAATAGGAATACAACAAGGTAACATTAGAAAATAATAATAATTAAAGAAAATAACAAATATATCCTTGAAGGATAGACTTCAATATACTAAACTAGAAGTGCTGTATTATATTAAAATAATTTAATAACAAGAGAAGAGAGGAGAATATAGGATGGCAAAATTTACTCCACACATAAAATCTGAAAACATAAAAATTGCTGAAACTATTCTATTACCAGGAGATCCCCTACGTGCAAAGTATATAGCTGATAACTATTTAGAAGACGTAGTGCAATTTAATGCAGTTAGGAACATGTTTGGTTATACAGGTAAGTACAAAGGAAGAGAAATCTCAGTAATGGGAACAGGAATGGGAATGCCGAGTATGGCTATATACTCTTGGGAATTGATAAATGTTTTTGGAGTGAAAAATTTAATTCGTATAGGTTCTTGTGGAGCGATGCAGGAAGATTTAAAATTATATGACATTATCTTTGCAATGGGAGCATGTACAAATTCAAACTATGCAAGTCAATACAATTTACCTGGTACATATGCTCCAATAGCCTCATGGAAGCTTCTGGAAAAAGCTAAGAAAATTGCCGATGAGAAGAATATTGATGTAAATGTAGGAAACATTTTATCAAGCGATATATTCTATAATGATGATTCTGAGGCAATAAAGAAGTGGATGAATATGGGTGTTTTAGGTGTAGAAATGGAGGCAGCAGCATTATATATGAATGCTGCTAGGGCTGGAGTGAATGCTCTATGCATCTTGACCGTAAGCGATCATATACTAACTCGTGAAGAAACGACTCCAGAGGAAAGACAGAACTCATTTACTAAGATGATGGAAATTGCATTAGAATTTGCTGAATAGAGAAAAAGTAGAAATACCACAATTCGCACATGGCTTGCGAATTGTGGTATTTTTGTTTTTTGATTTTCAACATCATCTAATTAATAAATAATCAAAACCATATACTATAAATTATCAAGAAAAAATATTTAGATTTCTATTGACTCTAACGTTACGTTATAGATTATCATGTAATCAGGAGGTGATAATATGAATTTGAAAGTAAAGGAAGTAGCGGACATGGTAGGGATAAGTGTGAGAACCCTCCATCATTATGATCAAATAGGACTTCTTAAACCGACCTCTGTGACGTCATCAGGTTATAGACTTTATTCAGACAGTAGCCTTGAAAGATTACAGCAAATCCTTTTCTTTAAGGAGCTTGACTTTAATCTTAAAGAAATAAAGCAAATTTTAGATAGTCCTAACTTTGATAGGAATCAGACATTAAAATCACATAGGGCGTTTTTAATGAAGAAGAAGGTAAGACTTGAAAAAATAATTGATATGGTAGAAAAAAGTATAGAGTCAATTGAAAGGGGAATTGAAATGAATAAGAAAGATATGTTTAAAGCCTTTGATATGTCAGATATAGAGAAGCATAAGAAAAAATATGCTAAGGAAGTAAGAGAAAAGTACGGCGAAAAGGTTGCCGAGGAGTGTGAAAGAAAAACTTCAAGTTATAGAGAAAAGGATTGGGAACAGATCCAATCGACAAGTGATGAAATATATAGAAAACTTGCAGAATTAATGGATGTTGCTCCTGAAAATCAAGATGTTCAGCAGTTGATAGGAGAATTCAGACAATTCATCACAAAATATTTTTACGACTGCACCCTAGAAGTATTTAGGGGCCTTGGTGATTTATATGTTAGTGATGAACGCTTCACGGCATTTTACGAAAAATATAGACCTGGTTTAGCAGCGTTTGTCAGAGATGCAATAAACATATATTGTGACAACTGTAAAAAGTAATAGGGCTGAGATTAAAAATATGTGATGTCTGGTAGAAAATTTCTATAAGTTAAAGCACGGGTGTTTCAGAAATTAGTTATTCTGAGACACCCTCTTTTTTATAAATTTATTGGTAAAAAAATGCATTTTATGTATGAAAATACGCATTTTGTGTATAGAAAATTGTATTTCGAGAAACAACAGATGTATTTTGTGTGAAAATTTTGTATATTGAGGTTATTAATATGTTGAGAATGATGGTGATAATATGTGCTTTGATACTTATAAGGAAAAAATTAAAGAAAGACTTACTAGATATTTTGATATAGAAGAAAATTATATATACAATAAGGAAACGTTTGAGCTTTTTGCTATCTCGAATATAAGAAATGAGAGATATATAGCAAGTAAAAAGCTGACAATATATGCCTTCGAAAATGACGAGTACTGTTTTTTGAAGCATTTTAAGAGCTTAGATGAATCTCAGTTAGAAGAGCTTATCAATATTCTAAAGTGTAGTATTAATGATTTTGTGAATCCACATCATGACCATATGTCTAGCACAATTACAGGTGTTATAGCAGTGGACAAAACTGTTAAAACTGACATCATTAAGGGAATTAAGAAATTTCATTATCAAAAAAGCTTTTTCTTTGGCCTAAAAGGATGGTGTGAAGTCAGACTTATATTAATAGATTTAAGCAAAGGCGAAGCGATACCAAGTAAAAAAGCAAAAAAGGCAGTGCAGTTTTATCTTCCTTAGTAATACTTTGAATACAATTCTGAAATTGTAATATAAAATTTACAGCTTCAGATGTATTATATAAACTCTAAAGGAGGTATTTTTATGAACTCATTATTTTTAGTAGCAATTGCAATTGTTGTATTTTCAATTGCTTATGTAACCTATGGTTCATGGCTATGTAAGCAATGGGGAGTTGATCCTAAGAGAAAAACTCCAGCCCACACTATGAGCGATGGTGTTGATTATGTTCCTGCAAGTGCACCGGTTCTTTTAGGCCATCACTTTGCTTCTATAGCAGGAGCAGGTCCTATAGTTGGACCAATAGTAGCAGCAATATTTGGATGGATTCCAGTAATGCTTTGGATTATCTTTGGAGGTATTTTCTTCGGAGGTGTTCAAGACTTTGGATCACTATTTGCATCCATAAGACATGATGGGAAATCCGTTGGCCAGATAATAGAGGCGAACATCGGTAAGACAGGTAAGAGATTATTTGCAATATTTGCATGGCTAACCCTATTACTAGTTGTAGCTGCATTTGTCAACGTAGTTGCCAACACCTTTGTAAGTGTTCCACAGGCAGCAACTGCATCTATACTTTTTATAATACTTGCAGTAGTTTTTGGTTTTGCAGTTTACAGAAGAGGAGTTTCTCTTACAATAGGAAGTATTATTGGTGTTGTTCTATTATTTGCATGTATATGGATTGGAATGAATGCACCTTTAGTTCTTTCAAAAACTACATGGATAGTGCTCATTCTAGGATATATCTTTATAGCTTCGGTTACTCCAGTTTGGATACTGTTACAGCCTAGAGATTATCTAAACTCATTCTTGTTGTATGCAATGATAGGTGGAGCCGTTATAGGCTTATTAATGTATAGACCAGCATTACAATTAAAGGCTTTTGGTGGATTTAATGTAGGAGGAACCTATATGTTCCCAATGTTATTCGTCATGGTAGCATGTGGAGCTATATCAGGATTTCACTCCTTGGTTGGTTCAGGTACTTCTTCTAAGCAGATTACAAATGAGAACGACGCTAAGGTAATCGGTTATGGTGGAATGCTTATAGAGTGTGTTCTAGCTGTTATAGCTCTAATTACAGCAGCCTATGTAGGTGGAGATAAGCTTAAGGAATTACTAGCAGCCGGTGGACCAGTTAACGTATTTTCTGATGGTGTTGGAACATTTATGACTGCAATTGGAATCCCGATGTCAGTTGGAAAGCCATTTGTCGCATTGGCTATATCGGCCTTTGCCCTTACAAGTCTTGATACAGCAACTAGACTAGCAAGATTTATTTTCCAAGAATTCTTTGAAGACGAAACAAAGGAAGTTCAAAGTGTTCTGGCAACAAACAGATATATTTCTACAGCAATAACTGTTGTTTTAGGTGGTATGCTTGCAGTTGCTGGGTGGAAAAAGGTTTGGCCTTTATTCGGATCAGCAAACCAGCTATTAGCAGCATTGGCGTTGCTAGCACTAGCGGCATGGCTTGCAAATAGTGGTAAAAACAATAAAATGTTTGTTTATCCAATGGTATTCATGTTTGCAGTTACATTAACAGCACTGGTACTTTTAATAAAGACGAATATTGCATCTGGAAACCTAATCCTAGTTGGATTTGCAATAGCATTATTTATTCTTGCTTTAATATTAATACAGCAGGCATACAGGGTACTTTCCGGTAAAGAGAAAAAATCTGTGGATGCGTAATAGACTTTAATTGAACTGGGTCATAATGGTGAATTTCTGCTTCACTCATTCTGAAACACCCAGGGGCTGAACTCATGAGAAACCTTTATGAGTCAGCCCCTTTATTAGTTTTTGCTTAAATGTTATAATCAATATACATATTTCGTTATAAAGTGGGGTTGCATAAATGACAGAAAATGAGAAGAAAGCAATTTTAAGAATTGCTCTTTATGCAGGGGAAATTATGCTTAAAAATGGTGCAGAAACCTATAGAACTGAAGACACCATAAATATAATATGCAAATCTAAAGAACTAAAACATGTAAATTCATTTGTAACTCCAACGGGTATCTTTGTATCTGACGACAGGCTTGATGGAATAAGCTTTATAAAACGAATAAAGGCTAGAACCATAGATCTCAGCAAAATTTCCAAAGTGAATAATTTTGCTAGAGAATTTGTTAAAGTAGATATGACTCCAAAGGAGGCTTTATTAGAGCTAAAAAGAATAGACAATGAAGGGAAGTATAAGAACTTTGCAAGAGTCATCTTTACTGGTATTGCTTCAGCCTTCTTTGCCCTTTTGTTTGGAGCAGGGCTTACTGACTTCATATTGGCTTTTTTTATTTCTATGATTGCAATAATTGTGAATTGGGAAATTGAGAAATTTGGCAGCACTGGATTTCTTGCAAACGCCACTAGTGGAGCCTTAATAGCTTTTTTTGCGCTAATTTCAAAAAGCATTGGATGGGGCAATAGTATTGACATGATAATAGTAGGATCTATTATGCCACTTGTTCCAGGGGTTGCATTAACTAATGGTCTTAGGGATTTCATATCTGGGGACTTAATAGCAGGTGCAACTAGAGTTGCTGAAGCAATATTAATAGCTGTATCCATTGCTGTTGGAGTGGGTACTGTTCTTAAGCTGTGGATGCATTTGTTTGGAGGTGTGCTCTAGTGATATATTTTAAGCATTTTGTTTTTGCCGTAATATCTACCGTGGGCTTTTCGGTTCTATTCAACGTTCCTAAGAAATCTATTTTTTATGCAGGGGTGACAGGCGGAGTTGGGTGGACAATATATATGTATATCAAGGGAATAACTTTATCTTCAGCTTTTTCAATTTTTGTAGCTTCAACTATTGTTGGAATTCTAGGCGAAATATTTGCTAGAGTAGATAAAAAACCTGTTACAACCTTTGTAATCCCAGGAATTGTTCCTTTGGTTCCAGGATATACAATATATCTTTCGATGGTTAACCTTATAAATCAGGATTTCTATGAGGCAGCAAAGTTAGGAACCGAGGCGGTGTTCACCAGTGGAGCCATATCGGTGGGAATAATCCTTGTAACCTCCGTTGCTAAAATAAAAAAAAGAAAAAGATATAAAAAATCTAGACGAATATAGGAAAAGAGTAAATGAAAGCATATTTAAGAATATTTAATTTTTATAAAGCAGAATTTATAAGATAAACACAGGAGAAAACTTAAATAGGATCTAAGTCGTCCTTTTGTCCTTAGATCCTATCTGAATTACAGAAATATTTATTTTTTTGAGGTGATTTTGGATAGTTCCTCTTCAGGTAATGGCCTGCTAATTAAAAAACCCTGTATTTGGTCACATTTATATTCAGCTAATGCATTTTTCTGTTCTACTGTTTCTACTCCCTCTGCTATAACTTGAAGATCAAGATTGTGGGCGATATCAATTATGGATTGTATAATAGTTCTAGCATCCTCATCACTTTCCATATCATCAACAAAGGATTTGTCAATTTTTAACACATCAATTGGAAGTTTTCTTAAATAGTTTAGAGATGAGTAACCAGTACCAAAGTCATCTAAAGATATCTGTATACCAAGATTTTTCAACTCATTTAAGATTCGCTTATTGGATTCAAATGACTGCATTAGTGCAGTTTCCGTAATCTCAATCCCAATTAGTTTAGGATCAACCTCTGTTTTCTTAAGTATTTTTCCGATATTGGATATATAGTTAGCATTCATCAATTCTACAGGTGATACATTTACAGATACATTGATAATTCTATCTGATTTTTTATTAATTCTCTTACTAAATTCACAGGCTTGTTCAAAAACCCATGTATCGAGTTTAAAAATCAACCCACTTTCTTCAGCAATACTAATAAATTCATTGGGTGGAATAAATCCATGTTCAGGATTAATCCAGCGTATAAGAGCTTCGTGACCAATGATCTCATTACTTTTTAGATTAACCTTAGGCTGGTAGTATAATGTGAGTTCATTGCATTCTATAGCATTCCTCAATCTGTTTTGTAGATGCATTTTTCTAAAGATCTTTTCATTCATCTCTTTTGCAAAATAGACATATTGATTTTTTCCTAAGGATTTTGCTTTATACATAGCCGTGTCAGCATTTTTTAAAAGTTCAGTTACACTATGTCCATCCTGGGGATAAATTGTTATACCTATACTAACCGTCAAATAGAATTCCTTTTCTTCGATAAGAAAAGAACTCTCAAAAATACTTATAATTTTATTTGCAATATGGCTTATTTCGTTTATAGAATATATATCCTTTAAGAGCAGGACAAACTCATCTCCACCTAACCTTGCTACGAAATTATTTTTTTCCGCTATATCTTTAAATCTATTGCTTATTTCCACTAAGATTTTATCTCCTAAAACATGACCCAAGGTATCGTTTATAACTTTGAAATTATCAACATCAATAAAGAAAATTGCTCCTTTTACAGAAGTGAAATCATTCTTGTCAATTTCCTTTTCTAAAACTTTATTTAATAAAACTCGATTAGGTAAGTTTGTTAGTGGATCATAGTAAGCAAGTTTTCTTATTCGCTGTTCATGAGTCTTTTTTTCATTTACATCAGAGCACGAGCCTGCAATAAACTTAGGATTTCCGGCATCATCATTTAGAGATTTACCTTTAATATATAACCATCTATAATTACCATACTGATCAAGAAATCTATATTCGTGACTAACTCTATCGATTTTTCCACTGACTAGATTTTTGAAGACAGTTTTAAACTTAAAATAATCATCTTTATGTATGAGGTTTAAGAATAGGTCGATTGTAGGATTACAATAATCAAATGAGTCACCTAATAGCTCCATTAATCCTGGAGAACAGTAAAAACTATTTGAAGCAAAATTATATTCCCAGAGGTTTTCATTACTAGCTTCAAAGACTAACTGATACCTTTCTTTACTCCTTAGAATTTCCTTACGATTTTCATCAAGTTTAAAATATTGACTCTTAAGCTCTTCTTCAGATGCATAGAGTTCCTCGTAAAGGGCGGTTAATTCATCATTTCTATTGACTAACTTCATTTCCATTTTCTTTCTTTTTTCAATGTTTATAATCAAACGTATTATCAAGAATAGCATGACAATGAAAACTCCACATACAGTTAGAACAATAGATTTATATTTTTCAAAAAAATTAATCTCTTTGTTTATCAGGATACTGTCTTTAGGTAGATTATTCAGATTGTACTTAAGTAAGACATTATTATCAAAAATAAATTTATTTGGACTTTCTAATATGACAGGGATACTTTCGACAGCAGTTCCATTTAGGATATCCTTAACAAGGGTAGCTGCAACCCTTCCTTGTTCCCTATGGCATATTGTTTTTCCACCGATCAAGCCTTTACCAATACCATGGGGCCAGAGATGATATATTGGAGCTTTAGTATGTTCTAGTACTAAACTTAGTCCTTCTTCAAAGGATAATACCTTACCGGTTTTGTCCTTATAAGCCGATAATAATAGAACTGTGTCATCTTTCTCAATATTTTTAAGCTCTTGGATAAATCCCTTAGTATCATACTGGGCTAGAGAAATAGTTTCGAAAACTATATTATCAAATTCTTTAGAAACTGTATTGAATTTTTTAAAATCATTTTGTCCTGTTACAGTAGAATCAATTAAAGAAATAACTTTCTCTGAATTTTTGTTCATAGATAAAGCAGCTTCAATGGTTTCTTTCAGAGAGATTCTTTCAACTACACCGGTGATATAGGGATTATTATTAGCCTCAAGAGCTTTATCAATGTCATTAACACCAAGAAATACTATAGGAGTTTTATTAAACATCTGGTTTTGATATTTTAAAATGAAATTATAGGCATTATCATCGGATACGATAACAGCATCATACTTTTCTTGATTACTAAGCTTATATTCCAATAATTTATAGAAATTATTAAGGTTTTCATCGGTAAAAAATCGTTTACTATCCATAAATTCAATATCTAGAACATATTTATCTTCATCAAGAACTGATTTTATACCTTCAATCTGCTTGAAGAAAGTAGGAAAGCTGGGGTTGTATGAGCTGATAAATAGAACTCTACTTTCCTCCTCAGCGTAGGAGAAAGATAGTAGTAAAAGAAATATAAAAATAGAAATTAGTACTTTGTGTAGTTTTACATGCTTTTTCATACAATCAACTCCCCGTTAATAAAGAGATTACAAATTATTTGATGTTATAGAAATTTAATTTCTAATTAGGATATAAAAAAATATAGTAGATTTTCTATATTGCAAATAGCTATGTATTTAAAATCTTCAATTTATAAATATTGGAATTTTTTGCTATGAGAAATTATATCAAAAAATCAGAAATTTTTTAATAAGCAAATCATAGAGAAAAGCAATAAAATAATTGAAATTTAAAGAAAAAGTATTAATAGAGTTGATAAGTATTGATGTATAATATATAGACTAACTACTTCTTACTAGAGAAAAGATAAAAGAGCCCACCTCACACATTATGAGACAGACCCCTTAAGCACATATTATACAATTTTAGTTGTCCAAGTTTCACAGTTCCAGATATCTGTTACGACATCTCTATAGAATTCAGGTTCGTGGCATATTAATAGAATACTGCCACTATACTCTTTTAGAGCACGCTTAAGCTCTTCTTTAGCATCAACGTCTAGATGATTTGTTGGCTCATCTAAAACAAGTATATTAGTTTCGTTATTGATTAGTTTACATAGGCGTACCTTTGCCTGTTCCCCGCCACTTAGTACGAGAACCTTGCTTTCAATATGCTTTGTGGTTAGACCGCATTTTGCAAGGGCTGCTCGAATTTCATATTGACTGTATGAAGGGAACTCTTGCCACAATTCTTCGATACAGGTATTGTAGTTAGCTTCTTTTATCTCCTGTTCAAAGTACCCCATGTGTAAATAATCACCAAGCTGAACACTCCCTGAAATTGGATTGATTTCACCAAGAATACTTCTAAGCAAGGTAGTTTTTCCAAGCCCATTTGCTCCTATAAGGGCAATTTTCTGGCCACGTTCCATGCGCAGGTTTAAAGGCTTAGAAAGAGGTTCGTTATAACCTATTACTAGATCATTTGTCTCGAAAATCAGCTTTCCTGAGGTTCTGGCTTTTTTAAAGTTAAACTCAGGTTTTGGCTTTTCTCTTTTAAGTTCTATACGTTCCATTTTGTCAAGTTTTTTTTGTCTAGACATTGCCATATTTCTTGTTGAAACCCTTGCCTTATTTCTTGCAACAAAGTCTTCCAGAGAAGCAATTTCCTGTTGTTGTCTTTTGTAGGCAGCTTCAACCTGCTGTTTCTTTGCTTCATATATACGCATGAAATTGTCGTAATCACCTACATATCGGTTAAGCTCTTGACTTTCCATGTGGTATATAAGATTTATAACACTATTAAGAAACGGTATGTCATGGGAAATTAGTATGAAGGCATTTTCATACTCTTGAAGATAGCGTTTTAACCACTCTATGTGCTGTTCATCAAGATAGTTTGTAGGCTCATCTAAAAGAAGAATATCTGGTTTTTCAAGCAATAGTTTTCCAAGTAGGAGTTTAGTTCTTTGACCACCACTAAGATCATGGACATCTTTGTCAAGGCCAATATCCTTAAGTCCTAAACCACGGCTTATTTCATCAACCTTGGAGTCGATTATATAAAAGTCATTATTAGTCAAAACATCTTGAATAGTACCCATATCTTCCAGCATTTTCTCTAGCTCTTCAGGTGTAGCATCAGCCATTTTATTACATAGGTCATTCATTTCCTCCTCAAGATCAAAGAGATACTTAAAGGCCGTTTTGAGGACGTCTCGAATTGTCATACCCTTTTCTAGAGCAGTGTGTTGGTCGAGATAACCAATTCTTACATTCTTAGACCACTCGATTGTACCTTCATCGGGCTCTAATTTACGGGTTATAATATTCATAAAAGTAGATTTACCTTCTCCATTAGCTCCAATAAGACCAATATGCTCTCCTTTCAAAAGCCTAAAGGAGACATTATTAAAAATTGCACGATCACCAAATCCATGACTCAAATTCTTTACTGTCAATATACTCATTTTTTGCTCCTTTCTCAATGTTCTTGTCCTGAAAGTATTTATAAACTCATATATTATTAGAAAAACTCACTAGAACTAAAATGATTTTGTATAGTCATTTTAGTTTAAAATACAAAAGATTTAAAATTCATTCTAAAGAACTAAAAGACATTTAATAATAGTCTTAGTAGTGCTTTTAAGATTCGTCAAGGGATAAAATTTGATTATATGAAATGTTGACATACAAAATATATTATATATTAATTGATTAGAATTTTAAAGGAAAATTGCGTCAAAATTTCTATATAAAATGATCTCTATTTTTTATCAAACATGGAGGGATTTGGATGAGTGTGTCGAAATGTGTATAGGTATGTGATAGAAGCGGGTAAATAGAAAGAAATCTATGGGTAGGGGAAGCTAATTGAGAATAGGAGGACATGGGAATGCAGAAAAACAACTTATATGATGTTATTATAGTAGGGGGAGGGCCTGCCGGACTTAGTGTAGGTTCTGAGCTTTCTAAGGAACTTAAGGTTTTAGTTGTGGAAAAGGAGACTGCTGGAGAAACCGATAGAAGTTGGTTTGTTCCGCTAGATGTAGCTAATAAGAACGAAGATATAATAAAGTATACTTATGGTGGAGTTACGAGATATTTAGCAAGTACGTTTTCTGGGGCAAATTTAAGCTGGGATGTTAAACAATTTGAGAGGTATCCTTTTATTAAAGAGAAAGAGCTTCTTCCGTATTGGGTAGATGTTATTAGAAACAATAATTCAGAAATCATAAATAACTGTTTTTATCAAAATCACTCAGTGGAAAATGGAATAGTTACTGTATCCACTTCGGAGGGAGACTTTAAAGCTAAATTACTAATTGATGCTTCTGGTCACAATTCCGTCGTACTAAAAAATTATGAGATGGAACAGGATTATTACTGGTGGACAATATATGGTTGTACTGCTAAATATAAAGAAAGACCTGACAATATTAAAATCGGAGATTATATGTTATGGCAAACCTTTGAAGATACTAACATAGATAAGAATGCTTCTTTAAGGGAAGGAAGACCAGTTTTTGAGTATATGGTTTTAGATGAAGAAACGTATTTATTCTTTATGCTGTATCTCAATAAAGAAAAAATGCCAATGGACCTTGCTAAGGAAGTTTTTATGCATATGCTTAGGGAAGAAGAAACAACAAAGGCCTTCCATGGTGTAGAGATTATAGAGCCAAGATTTGGATACTATCCTTCGGGGGGATTACCGGAAAGAAGGGCTAAAGATAATGTTGACTTTATAGGAGATGCAGGATGTTGGACGACTCCATGTGGATGGGGATTAGCATTTATTCTAACTAATTATAAGGATTATGCTGATAATATCATAAAGCTGATTAAGGAAGATAGACTTGATGAAAATAGTCTGAATGATATTGTTAAATTAAACGTTCATCAAAAGCATCAAATTCTTTTTGATAAATTAATTACTCATTTTCTATCTAACGGTTCAGCCGAGGATTTAGACAAGTTTATTAACTTCTTCAATATGATTGATCCACTGATTTGTGAAAAAGTATTTACACTAAGGGTAACCCATGAAGAAATCGAAGAATTATTGAAATCATTTTTGCAACATTTTAAGTTAGGGGAATTGATCAAAATTATTCCAAAGGAAGATTATTTAACGGTAATTAGGGAAGCTAAATATTTATTTGAGGATTTAATATTTGAGAAAATATTTCATCATCATAGTGAAGATGAAAGCGGATACGATTATTATGATGAAGTAATAGATGAGATTTCTTAAACTGAGTTCAGATAGGAGTGTATTGATGTGTGGAGGTTTAGCTACATTGTATATGAAGGAAACCTCAGTGTCTACTTTCGCTTAGGAAGGTTTTCAGTCACTCATCTACAATAGTTAGGCAAGAAAGGAAGTTTACAATATGAACAGCATACCTGGCTACAAAATAACACAAAAATTATATACAAGTGGAAAGACAATAATTTATAAAGGATATATTGAGAAGGATAACACACCTGTAATTCTCAAGACCTTCAAAGATGACTATTCCATTACGGAGGGGAATCTAAGATTAGAGAACGAATATAGGATTTTGAAAAAACTAGAGGTTAAGGGCGTACTAAAGGCATATGATCTGGTAAAACATGCGGAAGGATTTATTTTGGTTTTAGAGGGCTTTACAGGTGAATCTCTTAAGGAATTTTTGGATTCTAACCAAGTTCAGCTAAATGTATTTTTAAAGATAGCTTTGCAGCTCTCAGCTATACTTGGAGATATTCATAAGTCAGGTGTTATTCATAAGGATATAAAACCTAGTAATATAATTATTGATAAAAAGACTGGTCAGGTAAAAATTATTGACTTTAGCATATCTAATTGGGCTTCCTTTGAAAATGATAGAAATATTGAAACAGACATCTTAGAGGGAACCTTAGCATATACAGCCCCAGAGCAGACTGGAAGACTGAATCGTGGTGTAGATTATCGTGTGGACTATTATTCCTTAGGGGTAACTTTATATGAGATGCTGACGGGAAGGCTTCCATTTGTTACCGATGATCCTATGGAAATGATACATAACCATATTGCAAAAATGCCAATGGCTCCTGATGAGATAAACAAGGAGATACCGAAGGTGGTTTCGGACATTGTTCTCAAACTATTATCTAAAACCCCTGAAGAAAGATATCAAAGTGCTTATGGTATAAAAGCAGATCTAATTAAATGTATTAGTCAATTGGAACAAAAGGGAAGAATAGAATATTTCGCTATAGGTAAAATGGATATATTAGATAGGTTTCAGATTTCAAAGAAATTATATAATCGAGATGATGAGATTAAAAGACTAATCGATAGGTTTGAAGAAGTTGCCTGTGGGAAGAAGAAAATCCTGTTTGTTTCAGGCCCTTCAGGTGTAGGAAAAACATCATTAATTAATGAAGTACAAAACCATATTAGCAATAGAGATGGATACTTTGTATCGGGGAAATTTGACCAATTAAATCGCAATATTCCCTATTTTCCCTTTGTGCAAGCATTTAGGCAATTAATCTCCCATGTTTTAACGGAAAGTGAGGAGCGAGTTGAGATTTGGAGAGAACGGTTCATAAATGCATTTGGCGATAATGGACAAATTATAATCGATATAATCCCTGAAATAGAGTTGATCATAGGAAAGCAACAGTTGATTCAGGAATTATCTGCTGAAGAAACAAAACAAAGATTTAATTTTCTATTTAAAAACTTTATTAAAGTTTTCGCTAAGGAAAGCAGCCCCTTAGTCATTTTACTTGATGATTTGCAGTGGGCTGATTCTGCTACTATTGATTTAATTACATCTATTATGAAGGATGAAAATATAAAATATTTATTTATGGTTTGTACATATAGAAATAACGAAGTAAAGAAAGAACAACCTTTACTATCATTATTTGAAATGATTAAAAAGAAAGAAATAGATGGTAGTGATCTTTTACTATCAACCCTTAGTACAGATCATATAACTATGTTGATTTTAGATACCTTTCATTGTGAAGAGAAAAGGGCAAATAGCTTAGCGAAGGTAATATTTAGCAAAACCTATGGAAACCCTTTTTTCGTGAACCAATTTCTAAGGCTACTACATGAAAAAAAATTGATAGAATTTGATTTTAACAATATCTGTTGGAAATGGGATATTGATAGAATTAGAAGCCTAAATATAACGAATAATGTCGTTGACTTATTGATAGAGAAGATTGAAGAGTTACCGCAGATTACTCAAAAAATCTTGAAAATATGTGCATGTTTAGGAAATGAATTTGATATAAAATTATTGTCGAAGGCATATGGAAAATCTCAAATTAAAACTAGTTTGGATTTATTATCTGCAGTCGAGGAAGGTTTAATTGAAGCTAGAAGCAACTTCTATACATATATAGCTAATTATAAAAATTCACAACAAGGATACATAGCAAATGATGAAACTGCAATTACTCTGAAGTTTTCACATGATCATATTCAACTAGCAATATATACAATGATGTCGGAACAATTAAAAAAGGTGATTAACTATAGTATAGGAATGATTTTACTAAAGAATGCTGGAAAGAATCAAATTGATGAGAAGTTATTTGATATTGTTAAACATCTTAATAGAGGAAGAGAACTTATAACAGATGAAAGTAGAAAAATTGAATTAGCAAGACTAAATTTAATTGCTGGGAAAAAGGCCAAAGCTTCAGCTTCTTATGATTATGCTCTCAGATATTTTACAGTAGGTATGGAGTTGTTATCAGAGAATAGCTGGCAAGACCAGTATAAATTAACATATGATCTATATATTAATAGAGCGGAGTGTGAATATCTAAATATTAAATACGACGAAGCAGAAGACTTCTTTAAGATGATATTAGATAATGTAAGATCAGATTTAGAAAAGGCTAAGGTTTATAAAATAAAAATTATATTATATAGTAATCAAGATAAGGTCGAAGAAGCTGTTGATATAGGACTTTATGCCTTGAAGATATTGGGAATGAAGATACCCCTAAAGCCAAGTAAACTTCAAGTTGCTTTAGAACTTGTAAAAGTTAAAGCCCGTTCTGGGACAGGTAAGATTGAGGATCTATTACTTTTACCTTCTATGAGGGATCCCTACAAAATTGCAATTATGGATATATTGATGGCTCTAACTCCTGTAGCTTATATAATAGATCAAAAACTGTTTGTATTAGTAGTATTAAAAATTGTGAAATTGTCTTTGAAATATGGGAATTCCTATGCTTCGATTTTTGGATATGGAGTATATGGATTAATTATTGGTTCCGTCTTTGGAAACTATAAGGATGGATATAAATTTGGAAAACTAAGCCTGGATCTTAATGAAAAGATTAATAACATGGAAGTAAAGGCTAAATGTAACTACAATTTTGGTTGGTTTATCAATCATTGGAGAGTCCATGCAAGGGAGAATATTTTATACCTTGAAAAAGGTTACTCAGATGGATTAGAAACAGGTGATCTAGTTTTTTCAGCATATTGTGCAGCCAGTGTAATTGTTACCATGTATTCAAAGGGTGACAAACTAAATGATATAGATAAAGAGATAGAAAAGTATTTCGGTTTTATGAGACAAATTAAATATGAATATATTAAATATATTTTTATTACTATTCAAAGGGCTGTTTCAGGGCTAAAGGGCACAGGTACATTTAATTTTAATAATGATAATTTTGATGAAGGCAAATTTGAGGAAAAAATTGTAGGGTGCAATATAGATGCCGTAAAGGCATTATATTATGTTACTGACTTACAGTGTGCTTATTTACAAGGAAATTACAGTGAAGCCTTAGAGGCGGTAGAGAAATGCCAAAACTATATAGTTGGAGCCATAGGTTTATTATATTCTACAGATTATTACTTCTATTACTCTTTAACGCTAGCGGCTCTGTATAAGTCGTTGACAAGTGCTGAGAAAGTGAAGTATTTAAGTATTTTAAAAAGAAATCAAAAGAAAATGAAAAAGTGGGCTAAGAATTGTCCTGAGAACTTCCTTCATAAATATTTGATTGTTGAAGCAGAGATAGCTCGTATAGAAGATAAAGAGCAACGAGCAGTAATGCTTTATAACCAGGGGATTAAAGTTGCCTATGAAAATGAATATATACAAAATGTTGCAATTGGAAGTGAACTAGCAGCTAAGTTCTATTTTAGTAAGGAATCTGACTGTATTGCAAAGGTATATATTGAAAAAGCAAAGGAAGCATATGAGGACTGGGGAGCGGATATAAAAGTAAGGGATTTAAGCAATAGATATTCAAATCTTGTCTCTAGAATATCTATTAGTGGAAAAGAAGAAATTACAGATAAAGCTTCAATGGTATTGACAACAAATTCTACTAGTAGTAATCCTAAATTATTAGATCTAAGTTCTATAATGAAGGCTTCATATACAATTTCTAAAGAGTTAGTTTTAGAAAATATTTTAGAAAGCCTCATGAAAATTGGAATAGAGAATTCTGGGGCACAAAGAGGTTTGTTCTTTATGGAAAAGGAAGGTGAACTTATCGTAAAATCTGAGGGTATGATAAAAGACAATATTGTGAATATACACTTTCCGATTTCATTTGAAAACCAGAAGGATATCCCAATGTCAATAATAAATTATGTTAGCAGAACTAGAAAGAATGTGATTTTAGATAATGCTGAAAAGGATACGAACTTTGTAAAGGATCCTTATATTAGAAATGTTAGACCAAAATCAATTTTATGTATTCCAATTATGCATAAAGGTAAACTAGTGGGAGTTTTATACCTTGAGAATAATTTAATCTCTGGAGTTTTTACTTCTGAAAGAATAGAAGTGCTTCAAACATTATCTTCACAAGCTGCAACATCTATAGAAAATGCTTCAATGTATAGAGAAATTAAGGAAATGAATCAGGGTCTTGAGAAGAAAATCGAAAAGCAAAAAAGAGAGATTCTTGTGAAAAGTGAACAATTAAAATCTGAGATAGAAAAAAGACAGAAAATCCAAGAGCAAAAAGAAAAATTACTAGAAGAGTTAAATAGTAATAATAAATTGCTGGAAGTAATGGCTAAAAAGGATGGACTGACGGGAGTATACAATCATAAATATATAGTTGAGAGTTTGGCCAAGATGGTAGATGAATCACTAAATCATTCTAAAAGCTTATCAATTATTAAATTTGATTTAGATTCTTTTAAAGACATCAACGATAAGTATGGACATAGTATTGGTGATAAAATTTTAGCTAGAATAGCGTTGATACTTAAAGAATTGCTTAGAGAGCAGGATATGATTGGACGGTATGGAGGGGAAGAGTTCTTAGTATTGCTAGATGATACAGAACTTAATGATGCTCAGCATGTGGCAGAACGAATAAGGAAAAACATAATGAATTATACCTGTATCAATGGAGAAGTAGCAGTTACCATAAGTGGTGGAGTTGTAACACTAACAGACGAAACCAGTGAGGAACTTATACGAAAGGCTGATAAACTGCTTGATCAGGCTAAAAGAAATGGGAGAAATAGAATAGAAATTAAATAATAGAATAAAAAAGAAGATGGGAGTGTCTCAGAATGATGAATTTCCGCGTTATTTTAAATTTCATCGACTTGGCACGTACATTAGTACTAGCCAAACCGCTGAAATTTAAAAACCTTGAACTTCATTCATTCTGAAACACTCCAGGGCTGTACTCATAAGATTCCTTTATGAGACAGCCCCGTATTCTTTTTGTTAAGAAATTTAAATTATATTATTCTTAACCCATACCTAAGTTTTCTACTTCGATTTCGCATCGATTTCTTCCATTGTTTTTAGCCTTATACAAAGCTATATCAGCTTTTTTATATATAGTATCAGGATTGTCACCCATAGAAAACTCAGAGATACCAACACTTATGGTGATTTGACCTACTCCATTAAAGTTATGTCTTTCAATCATGCTTCTCAATTTTTCAGAAAGAATCATTGCATTTTCAACGCTGGTTTCAGGAAGAATGAGCGCAAATTCTTCTCCTCCAATCCTTGCAAATACATCACTTTGCCTTATGTTTTCATGAACAATATTTGATAATTCCTTTAATACATTGTCTCCAGTATAATGACCATGCTCGTCATTTACTTTTTTAAAATAGTCTATATCGAGTATCAGTAAGGATAAGTCCTTATTATATCTTTCTGATATTTTTATCTGTGACTTTAAAAATTCATTAAAATAATTTCTATTAAAGCTCTTTGTCAGTCCATCGTAGTTTACTAAAGATTCTAATGTATCCTTAACATATTTTTTGATTAAAATGATGATGATGACCACTAAAATCAGGTTTAAGAAAAATAGTATGAAGCTCTTTTTATAATTATTAATTTTTCTTTCCGACAATATTTGGGATATAAATACTGTGTGGTTAGACTTGTCCCATATTTCTTCACTCTTCTCTATAAGCACTTTTTCATTATACTCAGTGGGATTTACCCTATAAATATATATCAATTGTTTTAGATGTATCCATGCTTGTTCTAAATCTTCTAAGGAGTCTTCTACTTTATTATCACTATCATAGATATCTATTTTTTTTGTTTTAAACTCATCTATTAAAGTATCAATACTATATAGAAGCTCAGAATCTTGTTCATTATGTAATTCTAGCTTTACAAGACGTTGGACGGATCCTCTTATTATTCCTAATTTATTAATAGCTTTTGCATCAGGTTCAATAATATTTGTTAAGTATATGGTATAAAGACCACCACTGCTTAATAAAAGGAAAAGACAGACAGTAATAATTATTATTAATGAAGACTTTCTTCTAATGGCTACCATGAAATCCTCCTCGCATTTATCCCTATCAAAATATGAGTTTATGTGTAAATTATAGTAGATAACTCATAAAATATCAATTTTTTTGACATATTATAGAAGTAGTTCATAATACTTCAAAGGATACCTGCGAAAGGCAGCACACAAAGTTATTAATAAGAAAATACTTTATGGACTGCCTTTTTTTATGGTTGGAGCAAGTGGAATGAACCGTTAATACTATCCATTAACAAGTAAAAGTCATTCTTTTGCTTACCTATACAATGTATGATCCAATAGGGTTTGTATAAGAAATCTTCACTTTCTAGGGTTATTTTAGGTACCTTAAGGACCTTCATTTTTTGCAATACCGCATGTCGGATAAAGCTAAGTGCTTTTTTTCTTGCATCATCCATATCAATAGATATTTGTAGTACATTATTTCTATCGACGCTTATTTGTATCTTTTTGTTTATATCCCCAGTAAGTGCTTCGGTACCATTAACTAAATCAACTATACATGAAATACTTCCATCTACTTTTTTAGCTAACAATTTAGTCTTTACAGAAGCTATGACTCTAAAATAGGGATAGTAAATGAGCTCCAAGGATCGAATTTTTAACGATGGTTCCTTTTTCTTAAGAATCTTTAAGGCAGTATCAGAAGATATTTCACTCTTCAAAGAATTTATTTCCATAGAATTTAGTCTCCTGTTCATTATTTTCTAGATTAATTTTAGCCTTTAGTTGCTAAGGGATTTCTGTTAGCCATAAAGGCAGAAACTGCTTTTGCCTCTGGTGCAAGCATTTTAGATGTATTCATTTCTATGCCCTTAGGCACATTCATTATAGACTTACCACTCGCCTTGTCGATTGCATCGATAATTTCTTTTGAAGGCTTTTTACCAAACCTATTGAAAATAAGCATACATGATATAGAGGCAATTAGACCTGCAAAGAATGGATGTATGGCTGTAGCGGATTCAAGCTTTAATACTGTCCAGATAAAGTTTGTTCCGCCGCCACCAATCATTGCAGCCAAACAACCAACGCTATTTGCATTTTTAGAATATACAGCCGCAATATAAGGAACTGTAAATGAGCAGCCGAGAACTCCAAAAGCAAATACAACTAAGCCAAATACGGCAGGTGGTTGGATCAGTGCAATGGCAACACCTACAATTCCAGTTGCAAATACCATTACCCTTGAAGCTATAAGAAGTTCTTTATCATTGGCATCGGGATTAATAAAACGCTGGTAGATATCACGTGACAAGATGGTACCTGTCTGCATCAACTGTGAATCAGCGGTGCTCATGATAGCTGCCATTACAGCAGAAAGCACTATTGCTGCTATTACACCTGGGAATAATGAAAAGGCTAGCTCTGGTACAACCATTTCTGGATCTGCAAGATTTGGTAGTAAGATGATTCCAATTAAACCTAGGATATATGGTGAGAATATAAAGAATTGATTCCAGAAAGTTGCATAAAGTAGTGCAGTTTTAGCAGTTTTTGTACTTTTCATAGACATATGTCTTACAACAACATGGGGTAGACCCATATAACCAACTAAATATATTAGTATAGCTCCAATAACTACTCCATATTGGCCTTGATATTGAAGTCCTTTACCCCATTTACTAAGATAGGTTGGATCAATCTGAGCGAGGGAAGTGTTTAATCCAGTGAGTCCACCAATGTGTCTTAGTCCTAGGAAAAGAATACCTATCATGGCTAGAACCATTATAATCCCCTGGATAAAGTCAGTCCAACATACAGCAAGATATCCTCCAGAAACCGTATAGAATAGAATAACTGCTACACCGCCTATGAGGGCTACAGGGAAGGATATTCCCAGCAATGATGACATTGCTTTACCTGCGGCAATAAACTGAGCTATAACGTATCCCGATAGAAATACTAAAGAAATAAATGAAGCGACAATTCTAACGACAGAGGATTCGTATCTCTTTTCTAGATATTCAATCGGAGATAAACAGCCTAAAATCTCTGAAAGGCGTCTCATCCTCTTCCCAAGAACCGCAATATTAAAAATACTACCGCCAGCATCTCCAACGGCATAGAACAAACTAAACCATCCTACTTGATATGCATAGGCTGGTCCTCCCATAAACATATAACCACTCATTGAAGTAGATTGCATGGTTAGTGCAGTTACAGCAGGTCCCAAGCTTCTGCCTCCTAATAAATAATCCTCAGAGCTTTGTGTACCTTTTTGAAAATAGAGACCTACGCCAATAAGTCCTAACAGGTAAATGAAAAAAACAATTTTTTCAACGGCCATTAATTATCCACCTCCATCTTTTCTTCCCTTGCATCGGCTATGGCCATTCTGAAATAGAGATAGATTGATAATACAGTCCACAAAATAGGCCATATAGCAAATGTCCAAAAATCGCTTGCGGGCATACCAAAAATCATAGAATTACCTCCTTAATAGATATTAGCTTGGACTATTAGAGACAAACTCTTCTTATATAAAATATATTGCTAATGATTGAAAGTATGAGACTAAATAAAAGATTAACAAGATTATTGGAGCTCAATGAATAAAAAAATAGCGATGTGATGCGAGATTTATAGTAGTATAATATAATGGGATAATGGATTTTTTTATTAAGCCCAGATTATTCATGGGAAACTGAAGAGGGTGAAACAGAGTATTTAATTATCTATGAATAATCTGCGTTAAGTATTAGTTCAGGGGTGAAGTATATGAAAAAAACAGAAAGGCTTAATGCTATTATTATGGCACTATCAAAGCATGAACGTTTAACTGCAAAAGAGTTATCCGAAAAACTTGAGGTAAATATCCGAACAATATATAGAGATATTGATGCCCTCAGTCAAATGCAAGTACCAATTGTAGCCCATTATGGCAAGGATGGGGGATACGAGCTTCTTGATGATTACTGGCTTCCAAGTGTTAGTTTTACTGAAGAAGAAATCCTTTCGTTAATGCTGACTCATAAATTAGTTAATCAACTCAATATGCCTGGATTTTCAAAATATATTCAATCGGCTTCCCTTAAAATAGAAAACATAATGGCATCTTCGCTAAAACAAGAGGCATTAAATATACAGGGGCGAATCCATTTTGATATAATGAATATTGCTCCAATAATCGATTCTGATAAATGGTTTGATGTACTTAGAGCTAGCTTTAGGCTTAACCGATGTATTAGGATTTCATATTTTACACCGGCTGCCCTCGAGGTTACTACAAGAATTGTTGAACCCCATGTTCTATTATTTATACAAGGGGCATGGTATCTAAAGGGATATTGTCGTATGAGAAAGGCCATGAGGACATTTCGACTTGATAGAATAAAAGGTATAGAGCTTATCGATGAAACCTTTACTCTAGATAGAAAATTAATTAAGAATGATTATACTGAAATAGCAGCCTACGCACTGGATGCAAAAAGTGAAGAAAGTGAGAGCGTAGTTATGAAGATTGATAAGCCATTATATGAGAGACTAAAGTATGACAAATATCTTAAGTTTGCTGAAATTGATAAGGATGGACCAATCATGCAGATATCTGTTAAAACTACGTATTTTGGTGATTATATAGAACTGGCTTTGCGAAATCCTGAGTCCGTACAGATTATTGCTCCACAACATCTTATAGATAGTATTAAGGAAAAAATTGAAGTATTAAAAGAAAATTATATTTAACAAGGGTTAATCTTATACTTATTTTTATTAGATACACATAAATCCTATAGTATAAAAAGTAAAGATTTTGGAAGTAATAATTACGAAAAATCCAAGTTTACTTATAAACAAGCCTATTATTTATTGATATAATAGGGAAGAGTAACATTTGATATGATTTGGAAAAATAACAAGTCTTAGAGGAGGTTCTTATGGAATTTAATACTAACAAGACCTATTTACAGGATATTTTAAAAATGCTTCTTAACACGCCAAGTCCTAGCGGATATTGTCATAAGATAATGGATAAAGTTGAAAAGAAAGTTAAGGATTTAGGATACGGATTTGAAAAAATTAAGAAAGGATGCGGCATTATAACAATACCAGGAGAAAACCCAGATTATACTATAGGGCTTTCAGCCCATGTAGATACGCTAGGTGCTATGGTTCGTTCTATAAAAAGTTCTGGAACCATCAGATATACTTCTATAGGTGGATATATGATGTCTACAGTAGAAGGGGAGTACTGTAAAATACATACAAGAAGCGGAAAGGTATATGATGGTACGGTTCTTACTACTAAACCTTCTGTACATGTTTACTCAGATGCTAAGGATCAAAAGCGTGAAGAAGAAAACATGGAAATTCGTATTGATGAACTGGTAGAATCTAAGGAAGATGTGGAGGCTTTAGGGATTGATACAGGAGACTTTATATCCTTTGATTCAAGAGCAACAATAATGGAAAATGGATTTATAAAATCTAGACATTTAGATGATAAGGCAGGAGTAGCTATACTCTTTGGTCTGATGGAACTACTAAAATCAAATAAACTGATTCCTAAGAATAATATCAAGATATTTATTTCGACCTATGAAGAGGTAGGTCATGGGGCATCATTTATTCCCGATGATATTGATGAATTAATAGCAATAGATATGGGGGCTATGGGTGATGATCTAAACTGTAAGGAGACTCAGGTATCAATCTGTGCAAAGGATTCATCAGGTCCATATGACTATGGTATCGTTTCAAAACTGGTTGAACTAGCCAAGAAAAATGATATAGACTATGCCGTAGATATATATCCACGCTACGGATCAGATGTGTCGGCTGCACTTAGTGGGGGGAATAATATTACTGGAGGTCTAATCGGACCAGGAGTACATGCATCACATTCTATGGAACGTACTCATATGAAGGGGTTAATAAATACTATTAAGCTTTTAGTTGCTTATATAATGTAAAGATTAGCAAAAAATATTTTAATAAGATATAAAAGATTAAAAAAAGTTGGAACAAAACCTACAACTTATCGTCTAAGAAGGTAGGAGGCGATAAAAATGAAAAAAAATAAATTTATAGTTATGGTTTTAGTATTAGGGATGATTCTAGCAGGATGTAGCAGTGCTGTAGAAAGTGACCAAAATACTAACCCAGTTGATGAAGATAAGAAAGTTCAAGTCACTGATAAGTATGAAACAGTTGGAGAAATCATGGAGTTTACAACAGAGGGTGTTCATGTAATAACGGGAGATATAGTTGAAATTTTTAAAGTAGCTCCAGAAAAAACAAAGAACTTTTACTTAGGAGAAACTGTTGGTGTTATAAAAATAAAGGATAACGAATTTGAACTAGAGAAATTTAAAATAGAGGATTTTAGTGTAAGACATACAAATATGGGTGAGCTAATAGAAAAAGTTTCAGGTGAAATTAAGAATGTTAGTGAAAATAAACTTACTATTACAACAAAGGATGGGGACTTAGATTTTGAATCCTATGGAGAGATCTTTTTAGAAAAAGGTACTGAAATAACTGTTGAATATCTGGAAAGAACAGAAGGAAATATTCTAATTGATTTTTATAATGAAGCTTCGAAGCTAAACTTAATTGTTAAAGAGATAAGAAGAGTAGAAAAGACTGGAGAAATGGTATTAGATACAGAAGATAAAGACGGTTTGAAGTACGAAGTATATGTTTTAGGAAGAACAGTTCTAAACTTCAATCATTCTGACTTAAACATAGGCGATGAAATAACAGTTTACCCAGAGCTTATAAGAGAAATATATCCGACGCAGGTAGACGCACAAATGATAAACAGGGATATCTCAGAATAACGCAGAAATTCGTCATTCTGAAACACCCCAGGGCTGTACTCATAAGATTGCTTTATGGGACAGCCCCGTTTTTGTATAATTTATGTTATTATAAAACTATATAATCATACATAATGGAGGTAAAATAATGAGAGAACAGTCGAAGCAATTTTTAGAAGAACTTTTATCAACATTTTCCCCATCGGGAGATGAAGTAGAAATACAGAAGAAATGGATGGAATACGTAAATCCCTTTGCAGATAAGGTTGAAACTGATATGGTTGGCAATGTGATAGCATCTGTTAACACTGATAAACCCTTTAAGGTTATGCTGGCAGGTCATTGCGATGAAATTTCATTCATGGTGAATTATATTGATGAGAATGGGTATCTATATCTTACACAGGCAGGGGGAATTAATCCCAAGCTTGCGTTAGGTATGAGGGTAAAGGTTATGGGTAAAAAAGGCGAGTTAAACGGCGTAATAGGAGTAAGGGCAGAACACCAAGGTGGAGCTAAGGATGAGATTAAGATTGAGAATATATATGTAGATTGTGGTGCAAAGAGCAAAGAGGAAATAGAAGAATATGTTTGCATAGGTGATTATGTTACTTATAGCGCAGATTATGAATATATGCTTAATGACACTATTGTTGGGAGAGGCCTTGATAATAGAACCGGTGCATTTATCGTTGCAGAGGTCTTAAGAAAGGTTGCTGAGCAGGATACAAACGTAGCAGTTTATGCAGTAAGCACTGTAAATGAGGAAACAAACATGGGTGGAGCATATTTTGCAGGAAGTAATATAGAGCCCGATATGGCTATAGCTTGCGATGTTTCATTTGCAACAGACTATCCTGATATAGACAAGAAAAAGCATGGAAGTGTTGAACTAGGTAAGGGACCTATCCTATCAAAGGGGTCACCAATAAACAAGAAAATAAATCAATTATTAGAAAATGCAGCTGAGGGAAATAATATACCTATTCAATATGAATTGACACCTAGATTAACAGGAACCGATGCCGATAAAATTAGGTTTAGTGGAAAGGGTGTTCCTGTGGCTTTAGTCTCTTTACCACTCAGGTATATGCATTCACCTTCAGAAGTTGCAAACTTAATCGATATTGAAAATGAGATAGAGTTATTAACTAAGACTATTCTTAGCCTAAAGGGAGATGAAAGTTTAAAACCTATTTAGATGTGTGCGGTTGAAGCTAAACTTACTCAAGGGACAACAGTATGTAAGACTTCTTTGTCACACATCTATAGAATACAATTGGAGGTATTTTTATGGCAGAAGGTGATAAGAAAAGAGGTTTTACTAAGATAATTATAATAGCCATATTGTTAGTTGCCGCAGTAATATTATTAAAGGTTTTAGGTGCTTTTAACTATATAAGTATAGAAAACATCCAAAATCTTAAAAGTTGGATAGCTGGGTTTGGCATATTTGGGCCAGTCATATATATATTGTTATATATAGCAGCTTGTTTATTCTTTTTACCAGGCATACCTATAGCTCTATTGGCAGGGTTTGCCTTTGGGCCTATAATGGGAACGGTATGGGCTTCGATTGGTTCAACAATAGGAGCATCTGTAGCATTTTTAGTTGCCAGATACGCTGCAAGAGGTATGGTTGAAGGCTGGGTAGAAGGAAACGAACAGTTTAAGAAGATAGATGAAGGCGTGGAGAAGCAAGGGTGGAGAATGCTAATGATAACTAGATTAGTACCTATATTTCCCTTCAATCTGCAAAACTTTGCCTATGGACTTACTAAAATTAACTTCGGAACATATGTATTAGTTTCATGGATATGCATGCTTCCTGGAACGATTGCTTTTACCTTTACTAGTGGTGCAATAGTAAATGGAGCGGGAATAGGGAAGACGCTGATATATCTAGGTATTGGTGCAGTTTTCTTCGTAATATTATCACTCATTCCGGGATGGATTCAGAAGAAAAAGTCATAAAAATAGTAATAAATATAAAAAGGAGTAGTTCTGCTAGAATAGATGTGTGAATGATAAGTTAAGCTAACTCAAGTAACCTCTGAGAATCCTTTTAGCTCATGCTATGAACCTGTTTTTAATTTGAAGATTAAAGGTAAAAACAGATTCATAAAAATCGCAAAA
This sequence comes from Wukongibacter baidiensis, assembly GCF_050888315.1. Lineage (NCBI taxonomy): Bacteria > Bacillati > Bacillota > Clostridia > Peptostreptococcales > Caminicellaceae > Wukongibacter > Wukongibacter baidiensis. The sequence goes on along the minus strand of NZ_CP138202.1, from coordinate 1,918,054 downwards.
AGGAAACCTCAGAGGTTATTTTCGTTTATGGAGTTTTTCAGTCACACATCTACAGTTAATAAACTGAGTAAGATTTGCAACTATTGATAAATTTTCGTACATTTTATAGAATTTAAATGAACTTTTTCAGCACATAAATACTCTTATATATGGAAGCGAGGTGCAAACATGGATATCGACAAGCTTATTAAGGATGCAAAGCAAGGGAATAAAGATGCATTGGTGCAGTTAATTATGGCTGAGAAGCAAGATTATTATAAATTAGCCTATACATATATGAGGAATAAAGAAGATGCTTTGGATGCCTTGGAGGATATGATAGTGATCTTATATGAGAGTATACATCGGTTAAAAAAGGAGGAAGCCTTCTATAGCTGGAGCAAAACCATTTTGGTAAATCGTTGTAAGAAACTCCTAGCAAAACGAAAAAGTTTTTTTAGTTTAGAGTCTGTTAGGGAAGAGGCTTCGGAAGGTGGATTTGAACAAAAAGATGAACAGTTAATCTTAGAAAGACATATGGCTAAGTTGAATAGAAAACATCAAGAGGTCTTGAAGCTTAGGTACTTTCTAGATTTGGACTATAAATCCATAAGCGATTTACTAAATATACCTATAGGAACTGTAAAGTCCCGTATCTCCATAGGGATTAGACGGTTGAAGGAGAGCTTAGGAGGTGAAGGCTATGAAAGAAGTTGAAAAAATTCTTAATGAGAAGAAACTGGAAATTGAACAAATGGAAGTACCAGATGAAATGGAAAAGAGACTAAAGGATGCTTTGAAAAACAAAAATCATAGAAGGACAATAAAATATAATTGGAAGGCAAAGGCTGCTGTAGCTGTTGTTTTTCTTTTGTTAGTTAGCTATAACTTTGATACATTAGCTTTCTATACCAAGAGGCTCATAGGATATGAAGGCGTCATGAATGGAACGTTAAATAGGCTGAACGAATCTGGAAAAGGTCAGCTTATTGGGAAAAGTTATACCTTTGAAAATGGTGTGACAATAACCTTAGACGGAATTATGCTTGACGATAATAAACTTATAACCTTTTATACTATAAAGGACCCTAGGAAAAAGGTTAATACGGTAGATCTTTTCCCAATGGTTATTAAAGGAAGGTTTGGAGAATATTTTCATAGAAGCAGCATTGGTGAAATGAACGATGAAAAGACAGAACTTAAGTATATGTCGGAGTTTGAAAAGCCACGTTTTTTTGAAAAGAAGTTAAGCTTAAGTTTTAATTGGACTGAAGATAATGTGAGAGAAGAAGGCGAAGTAAGCTTTATGTTAGATAGAAATAAGGCCATGGGCCATACTTTGAAAAAAGCTATAAACAAAAGTATAAAGGTTGATGAGACAAAAATTCGTTTTAAATCTATCTTAGCATCACCAACCAGTACCATTGTAAAAGGAGATATACAGGATATAGTAGAACTTGTAAAGGACCATTTAACAGGAGAAAGGTTTAGACCAGACCATTTAGAAGTAGATTTAATTGCTAATGGAGAAAAAGTACAGAGTCAAGGTAGTAGCATGAGTACAGATTTAAATGGAATAACTTTTGAGTTTAGCTATGATGCATTGCCAGTTGATCTAGAAAAGCTCCAGATAAAGGTTATTAGTTTTTCCGCAGATCATGATGTCGAGAAAAAGATTGAATTAAATAAAGGCTCTATAAGTCAGTCGGTGGATATTTTAGGTCAAAATATAGAAATTAAGGATATGTATGAATCTAAAGGAGACACTTATATTACTATTTGTACCCAAAAGAATACTGTCCTTACAAGAGTATACTTAATAATAGATGGAGAATCTGTGGAATTGGATAGAACAATAGCAGATGATTATATTAAGAGGGAGGATGGTACTATTCTTCACACTAGAACTTTACGTTTCCCGGGAAATGGAGAGAAGTTACAATTTGATATCAAAAGGATGACCTATGAAAAAATATACAACAAAACTATAGATATAGATACAAATTAATAAAAGCTGTTCACCTACGCTCATTGAACCGATAAAATTTATCATCTGACTTTAGAATAATTTATCTTTAGTTTTTAAGAAATTTATCCTTGGTATTTCAAATGATTTTGTCTTGAGTGAATGGTCCATATGCTATATACAATGGTAACAATGGCTGATATTGTTTGTATACTAACCCCATTGATAGCAATGTCAATACTTATTTTAAGATCCATTAGACCACTCCTCCAAACAAAATGGTTATAAATATTATCTAGGTAAAATGAGGAGTAAATGAACAGCTATGCATTAAGTATTGTCAAAAAAAATGATCTTTATACTTAAACAAAACAAAGGACTGTATCATAAAAGAGTCTTATGAGTACAGTCCCGGAGTGTTTCGGAATGAATGAAGTTCAAAGTTTTGAAATTCGTCATTCTAAAACATCCATTTGAATTCTTTTATATTGGATGTATTAAAATAATATATGCATAGCTAATGCAATAATAGGAATTGCTATAAGCGTTCTTTGAGTGAAACAAACAACCAATTCCCACAATTTAACTGGTAGCCTTGTGGCTATCATAACAACAATAGTTTCAGAGAAGAAAATAATTTGAACCATGGATAGAGCAGTAACGAAATATCTAGCACCAATGTCTAATACATCTACTTTTTCTGCTATTAATAAAACTGGTAGGAACATCTCAGCAATTCCAACTGGCACAGAAGGAGCAATTTCAACTGCATTAGGAATAGCTAACAATTTTAACAAAGGAACGAATAACATACCAACCCATTCGAAAAAAGGAGTATATTCAGCAATGATTAGGCCCGTTATACCTACTGCTGATAATAGGGCTAATACCTTAGGAATTACTGTATAGCCGTCGATCAAGCTAGATCTAATTTCTTTAAAAATACTGTCTGCTGTATATGCTCTTTTTGCTGCTCTATCAACGCCCCTCTTAAAAATACCAAGCTCAAACTTAGCTTCATTAACTCGCTCTTCTTCACTTTGAATTCTTCCATTAAAATAAACATTAGGCTTTTTAGACAATGGGGGAATTCTAACCATGAAAAAAGTAATTATAAAGGCAATTATAAAGGATGAAAAATAAACCTTTATAAAATGCTCACTTAAGCCTGCTGTTTTTATTACAAGAACAGCAAATCCAACACTTACAGCACTAAAGCATGTAGCAATTACGGCTGCTTCTCGTTTTGTATAGGTATTTGTTTTATAAAGTTTACTTGTAATTATAACTGCCATTGATGAAGAGCTTACAAAGGAGGCGATGGCATCTATTGCACTTTTACCAGGGACCCTGAATACAGGTCTCATAAAAGGTTCAAGTATAGCTCCAATAAAATCGATTCCGCCATAACTTAATAGAAATGGCATGAAGAAAGCACCGACAGGGATAATCCATGCAACAGCAACAACAATAAAAGGTATCACAGTTCCACCTGTTCCTCCACCAACAATCCATTCGGGACCAACAAATTGTTCAAAACTAACATGTAATGTATATATAACCGTATATATTGCACCTAAAAGATAGAAAAAAGGATGAAAAACTGAGTCATGTCCATAATATTCACCAAACCAAGAGCCTTCTTTTGCAGCAAATTTTCCATAGAAGCTGGCAAAGGCATTGACTATAATGAGGCCGGTTATGATCCAGAGGCCGAGATTGCCGAAAAGATTTATAAAGTAATTGTAAATAAAACCAAATAGAACGTCTGATTTTCCACCTATATTAAATGGAATAAAGAACACTATAATAGCAATAGTCGTAAAAAATATTGATTTTAATAAGCCCGTTGTATAACTTTTTTTATCCAAAATTATTGAGTCAAGGTTATTAGGATCATTAGGGTCAGTGTTGTTGTTCTCAAAGTTCATTGTATTATCTACCAAAATTAACTCCCCCGATCTTTATTTGTTTTGCAATTTATAGTTCAGGCTGATGATAAAAGCTTAACTTCAGTGTACCTGATTTTGAGTTTTTATCACAGCCTGTTATTTTAACGATTCTATAAAGAATCCAAACAATAATTTAAAGTTATTTATTTTTTCAAGTTGCTTATATAGTTAAGACAATTGCAAATGAAAATATCATTTCTTATTATAGTGCACCTAGTTTTTTCTTTAATGCAAGCATTGAAATAAATTCAAAACCTACGTTTGCAGCCATGAAAGCAGTCATTTCAGTTGGGTCATAATGTGGAGCAACTTCTACGATATCGCATCCAACAAAGTTCAGATCCTTAAGAGCACGTATTATTGTTAATGTTTCTAGGGAGGTAAAGCCTCCTACTTCAGGAGTACCAGTACCTGGTGCATAGGCAGGGTCAACAAAATCGATATCGAATGTGAAAAATACTTTTTTATCGCCCACTCTATCCTTTATTTCCTTTATTAGTGCATCAAAACCCATTTCTCTAACCTTGTGAGCTGGGACAAGTCTGAATCCTAATTCTTCCTCTGCAATTCTATGCTCATCGGGATCATATAGAGATCCTCGCATTCCTACTTGTATTGTATGGGCTGGATCGATAAGGCCTTCTTCGTGGGCACGGCGGAATGGAGTCCCATGATTATATTTTTGTCCAAATACTTCATCATTTATATCGGCATGTGAGTCAAAATGAACTAAAGCAACTGGGCCGTGCTTTTTAGCAAGAGCCCTTAAATGGGCAAGAGAGATTGAATGATCCCCGCCTAAAATAATTGGAACTATATCAGCATCTATTATTTGTGATAATTCGGCTTCAATGTTTTCAAAGGTTGGCTCAATATAACCTGGAACTATTCCAATATCACCATAGTCAGCCCCTGTTAAATTCTCTAAAACATTTACTTGAAGATATACATTATTTGGTTTAATAAGGGCTGAGATATTTCTGATGGCACTTGGACCAAACCTTGAACCTGTTCTAAAGGAACTAGCAGTATCAAAGGGAACACCCACAACAGCAAAATCTAACCCCTCTAGTGTTTCAAGTTTAGGCAATCGCATAAATGTTCCGGTGTTGCAAAATCTTGGTGAGTTTAAAGCACTAGCAGGTTGATGAGTCTTGTTTCTTTCCATTTTAAAACCTCCTTATTATAAGAGCAACTGAATAATTAGTAGTACGTTAATTCATTAACGCAAATGCCATGCCAATGAAATTATTATTGAGAAACTAGATGAAAAGGGTTGAAATATAGGGAAATTTAACTCAACTTGTAAATAAGGGAGTTGACAATTGGAGTGCAAAATTGCACTGTGGATTCCAATGGTTAGATATAACACTTGTAATTAGAAGAATTGAAAAGGGAGTGCAATATTACATCTAAGTGTAATATTGCACTCCCTTTTATTTCTAGTTAGTAATCTATTTTTATCTTATGCTTATAGAATTTTCTTCTTATGGTGCTTGGGTCTAATTTTAGAATATCAGACATTTCTATCGTACTTTTACACCGACTCTTTACATTCAATAATAATTCTCTTTCAAAATTATCCATTGTATTTTTATATGAATTGATATTTTCAATCATATTATTAGAACGGATAGTCGTATTATAATTGATAACTTCAAATGGTAAGTCTTCCAAACCAATGATTTCTTCTTTAGAGGTTATAATAATTCTTTCAACAATATTTTCTAACTCACGTACATTCCCTGGCCAATTGTAGTCTAGCAAGTATTTCAAAACCTCAGGATTTATAGATTTTTCAAGAAAATATTTTTTATTAAAGCTTTCTAACTTATGAATAATTAGAGGCCGAATATCTTCTTTTCTTTCTCTGAGAGGAGGAATATTGATGGGGAGAACATTAAGACGATAATATAAATCTTTTCTAAATTTCTTATGTTCAACCATATTTTCAAGAATTTTATTTGTTGCAGCAATTATCCTAACATCTATTGGCATAGGTTTTTTACCGCCAACCCTATAGAACTCTTTATCTTGTAGAACTCTTAAAAGTTTAACCTGTAAATTTAAAGGTAGTTCACCTATTTCATCTAAAAAGAGGGTTCCTTCATTAGCTAATTCAATAAGCCCGATTTTTCCATCCTTATCAGCACCTGTAAAAGCACCTCTCACATATCCAAAAAGTTCTGACTCTAGAAGATTTTCTGGTATTGAGGAACAGTCAATTTTGATAAAGGGTTTATTACTCCTATGACTGTTTACATGGACTAACTTGCTAACAACTCCTTTTCCGACCCCTGATTCTCCTTGTATTAAAACTGTAGAATCAAACTTAGCAATATGTAAGGCCAGGGAAAGGATTTTCTTCATCGCTGGGCTTTTTACAACCAGATTGTCGATTTTCATTTGTTTTGATCGTAATAGTTCAAGTTCAGTTTGAAACTGTTCCTGTATTTTTTTTGCTGCATCGAGTTCTTTTTTTAGATTATTAAATATCGTGATATCCCTTGAGTTAATAACTATCCTAAATATTTTACCATCCTTAAGGATAGGTGTTCCTGTAGCCATTATCTCTTTCCCGTTTACTTTTTGCAATATAGTTATGGGTCTTCTCTTTTCTAATACCTCTAATGCTACAGACTTAGAATATATTCCTTCAGCAACTAACTGATTCATGTTCTTACCGATAATCTTTTCTTTTTTAATACCATCGATTGTTTCACAAGCCTTATTGAATCGTAGAGTTACACCGTCACCGTCGGTTATATGAATACCGTCATACGACGACTCAAATATTGCATCAAATTCTTCTTTAATATCTCTATAGTAATGTATTTTATTGGAATAGCAATTTTCAATATCTTTTTTCAATTTTGCCATTTGGATTTTTCTGTCTAAATCTTTTCTAGGAATGTATCCTAAATATACATTTTCTTTGCTTATAACAGGTATAATTTCTTGCTGTGGTAAATCAATTTTTAGTAAATCATCATTCAAATTTAGTGAGAAAAGATCTTTTACAGTACAGTTGTCTATAGTTAGATTATTAGCATTAGATTCTATGAGCAAAACCAAATCTACTAATCCTAATAGCAAATTGTCTTGAATAATTGGGAGTTGAGTAGTTTTTGCTAAAGAAAACATTTTTAGTATTTCCCTTTTATCTAGTGTATTAGAATGTAGATAAAAGCCTCTTTCCAAATCTAACATTTTGATATTCACTATAGATCCCTTCTTTCGTAGAAAGATTTCTCATATTTGATTTCAGCGCACCTCGTACTTTGAGTTTATTAAAAGCCTATCAAATTGTCAACAATCTGATAGGCTTCTTTATTAATATTATACACTAGTTATTTTTTGAACAGCATCTTTTATTTCCAACTCAAAATCTTTAAGTGAATTCATTTGCTCATTAACAGTCATGCTTATAGACTGAGTGTTACTAGCGGTATCTTCTGCAGAATTTGCCAAGCTTTCAATGGCAGAAGATATTTCTACGGATATCTGTGATTGCTGTTTAGATTTTTGTGACACATCACTAATTATAGAATCAACTTGAGTAATGTGACTAAGAACTGAGGATATATTCTCATTGGCTTCTTCAGCGACTTTAACGCTGTTTGATATATTAATATCTGATTGATCAACTGCTTGAACAACCCGACTAATTTCATCTTGGATTGATTTTACTGTATTAGCTATTTCTACTGTAGCAGATTTTGATTGCTCAGCTAAACTGCCTACCTCATTTGCAACTACTGCAAAACCTCTACCGTGTTCGCCTGCTCTTGCTGCTTCTATAGAAGCATTTAAGGCCAAGAGATTTGTTTGCTCTGATAGCTGATTTATTAAATGAACCATATTTTCGATTCTATGGATTGAATCATTCAACTGATTTATCTGATCAACTACTTCCTTTGATGACTTTGAAATAGTGTTAACTACTTCAACTACATTTTCAATAGATTCTTTACCCTTTATTGCATCTTCTCTTACGTTGCTGCTTAGCGATTTAGCTTTTTTACTTATTTCATCAACTACTTCTGAACTGCTGGAAACCTCTTGAATACCTGCAAAAACTTCTTCTGTTGCAGATGAAATATCTAGTGTTTTTTGCGATATATCTACAATCCTTTCGGATGTATCCTGCATGCTGCTATTAGATTGAGTAATTTTTTCAATAAGATTATTTAGTGAATCGCTAATCAAATATTCTTTTTCTAGAGATTTAGCGAATCCTATGGCTCCGATACATTCACCTTTACCATTCCTAATAGGATATGTAACTGCCTTAAAAGGCAAACCATATACTTCCTTTGGTACTACGGTACTTATTATCTCGTTGTTAGAAATCGTTTTCCGTAGAGGGTCGTCCGTAGGTATAGGCGTACCAGGAACTAGATCCACCTTCATTTTGTCCCCTGGATAGTAAGCAATAAATTTTGATTTGTTAGCTACAGAGACCATTATGTCTTCTTGAGTTAAATCTTTAAGATGTGGTAGGACCTCTAAGTATGATTTAAAGTGATCTTTCTTCTTAAACATAAATGCACCCTCCTAAATTCAGTCTAATATAATTGTACTATCTTGTTAAATGAATATCAACAAAATTTCCCAAATTTCAACAATATTTGCTTGAATTGGGACTGAAGTCTTATTTACATTTGCTAAAGGGTGTAAAGCATCTTATTGAGAATATGGTATAATATGTACAAATTCACTACATGAATTCGCTGTTCTAAAGACTATTAAGCAAATGGAATAACGATGAAGAAAGGAAGTTAGAATGAATATTAATTCTTTTAAGCCTGTAATAGATAAAAATTCAAAGGTTTTAATACTTGGCTCGATTCCAAGTATAAAGTCATTAGAAAAAACACAGTATTATGGTAATACAAGAAACCAGTTTTGGAAGATTATATATGCAATGTTAGATAAGAAAATTGATAAAGATTATAATGATAGAGTTACTTTTTTATTAAAGAACCATATTGCACTTTGGGATGTTATAAAAGGTTGCTATAGAGAGGGCAGTCTAGATTCCAGTATAAAAAATCCTGAAATAAATGATTTTGAGACATTGTTTAAAAGGTATCCAAATATAAAATTCATATTCTTTAATGGTACAAAATCGGAAAGTCTTTTTATGAGAAAGGTTGATAGGGCTCTCTTGGAAGGTAAATTACTATTTAAACTTCCTTCATCGAGTCCAGCATGGACAATCCCCCTTGAGGAGAAGCTGAAACATTGGATGAAAATAAAAGAATGTTTAAACCCGCGTTAGATAGAAAATCAATTATTGTTTACTCTATTCTTGGTTGGGTAAGATTAAGGACCTTTGGTTGGAGACAGTAGAAATTTTCTTAAGTATAATTAGCAATAATAAAGTCACTATACTGTGAAGTGTTGGCTAAGAAATATTACACAGGATATTAAGTAGCAAAATTCTATAGAAAGGCAGGAAATTTTAGTGAAGAAATTTATTGTAGAGGATAATTTTTTAGAGTTATTTGATAATGCACAACTTGGTGTAGTAGTGTGTAGAGGAATAGATAATACGAAAAAAGCAGACAAGTTATATGAAGAGCTACTGCTTAAGGGTGAGGAACTAGCATTAAAGAAAATTAATAGAGATGAATTTAATCAAACACCTGTGGTAAAGCTTTGGAGAGAAGCTTACAAAAAGTTTAGAGCTGAGAAGGGGAATAGGGCTTCCATAGAAAATCTTTTAAAGAGGGTACATAAAGGAAATCATATTGGCTCAATAAATCCATTGGTCGATATCTATAATTATATTTCTCTTAAATATGGACTTCCATGTGGAGGAGAAGACATAGATGAAATGGAGGGAAATATTTGTTTAACTAGGGCAGTGGGTGAAGAAGAATTTCTTCCATTGGGAAGTGAGAAGAATAAGCCTCCTAGAGAGGGAGAAGTCGTTTATAAGGATGATGAAGGTATTATTTGTCGCTGTTGGAACTGGAGAGAGGCAGATCGAACAAAATTGACTGAGGATACAAGAAATGCCTTTTTATGTATTGAATTGATAGATGATAGTAGGATGGATGATTTGAAAGAGGCTTTAGCGGAACTGGGGAGTCTTGTTAAACAACATCTAGGTGGAGATTATCGAATAGAAGTTTTAAATAAATCTAATAGACAAATCGATATAGAATAAACTAAATAGAGATCTGATATTATAGAGAATAATTAAGAAATGACAAGACTTTTTCAAAAGTTATCTTGTCATTTTTTATTTCTGTATTAAAATTTTATCTTGACTTTAGCATATAGGGATGATATTATCTTTATAGACGACCGGTCTAATATAAAATTGCTTATCATACTGGAAGTGAACTTTAATGAATAAAAAGGAGAAAATCATAGAGATCGCTGCAAATTTAATACATGAATATGGCTATAACAATATAGGGCTGCAAAGGATACTTGATGAAGCGCAGATACCAAAAGGATCTTTCTATTACTACTTTAAAAACAAAGAGGATCTAGCGCTAAGGGTTATAGATTACCATGTTGATATGACAAGGCAAGTATTAAATCAATTTTCTAAAAATAGTGATGGCTTAAAAGGTTTTTTTAACTTCTATTTTGATAAGTTTTATGATTTGGAATATAAAAGAGGATGTGCCATAGGTAATCTAATTTTAGAGCTATCGGATTTAAATGATAGCTTTAGAATAAAGCTTCTTGAATGGACAACGATGTTAGAATCAGAAATATTAGAAATGTTAAATGATACTAACATTGATGAAAGTACAGATAAAAAAGCTATGGCATCATTTCTAGTTTCATGCTTTGAGGGAGTCTTATTGAAAACTAAGTTAGAAAAGACTAACAAAGCTATTAAAGAGTTTAATTATTTTGTTTTTAATATATTGCTAAATGAAAAAGGAGGACAATAATATGACATCAAAAGAAAAAGTTTTAGAGGTAGTAAAGAGCCACAATTTAATGAGTATCAGTACTGTAGATGAGAATGGTATGCCTAAGGCTAGAGGTGTAGACTATGCTATGGGTGAAGATGAGTCAGTTTTATATTTCATAACTCACAAAATGACTAATAAAGTAAAGGAAATTAAAGCAAATAACAATGTATTTGTAGTAATAGACCATGATTGTGATTCCATGGAAGAATTGGGTAAGTTAAGATACATAAAGGCTAGTGGAAAGGCTTACATAAGTGAAACACCTGAGCAAGTTCAAAAGGCATTTGGACTTATAATTCAAAAATTCCCTTACCTAAAGGATTTACCAGGTGAGCCAAGTGATTTTGTTGGAGTAAGAGTTGAACTTGATAAGGTTATGTTAACTGACAATACAGTTCAATTTGGGTATACAGAAGAGATTTCTTATAGATAAGTAATTAGATATTAAGCTGGAGCTGAAAATGCTTCAGCTTTTTTCATACCATATTAGGAAATTATAAGGTTATCGATAAACTTATAATGTTTGTAACTGATTATGTGTTATAAAAAAAGTAGGGGCAGGGGCCCCTAAGAGATTGTTGATAAAGTCAACAATCTGGAAGACTGATGACAAACTCGAAGTTCAAGGAAGACGGATGCTAAGAAGACTCAGTATTTAGTAAACATTCTTAGCATCAACAAAAATGAAGAAATTCGAGTCTCTCATCAGCCTGACAGGGGCTAAGGCCTCTGTCAGATTGTTGATTCTATTTATTTATTTTTTTTAAATCCTCTATTATCTTTAGGTTGTGGGAAAATAGTTGATAGTGTATCAGCTTCATCTTGAGTGATTATTTCTTCCTCAACTAATTCATCTAATAAATTACCTTTTTGCGGCCTATTTTCTTCAAAATATGCCTTTTTTTCTTCTCTAGTCATATCTTTTGTCTTTTCAAACTCAGCCTTTCTTTCGTCTTCTTTTGCATTTATGAAACTAAGGATTTTATCAGCTTTATCCTGTGAAAGTGTACCATCTTCAACTATTTTCTCTAGTACTTCTGCCAGCTTTTCCTGTCTTTGAACATGGTCTCCATCAAAACCTTTTTTTTCACCAGATTGCTTTCTATGTTTAGGAAATAGTTCTTTAATTTCATCGGCTTGTTCTTGAGTGATTATTCCTTCTTCAACTAAATTCTCAGTTAAATTTCTTTTTTCTGGTCTGTTTTCTTCAAAATAGGCTTTTCTTTCTTCTTCAGTCATATCCTTTATTTTCTCAAATTCAGCCTTTCTTTCTTCAGTTTTTTCATTGACGAAATCAAGTATTTCACTGGCATCATCCTCTGTAATTGTACCCTTTTCAATAAGATCATCTAGCATTGCTTGCATTCTCTCTTGCTTTTCAGCTTCCTTTTTTTCATGGACTTTTTCCTGTATTGCATCTACCTCTTCTTCAGTTAAAGTACCTTGATCGATAAGCTCACTAAAGAAATTTACTCTTTTACCTTTGTTCTCTTCAGCCATTTCCTTTATTTTATCAACCTGTGTACTAGTCAATGTTCCATCACTTACTAATTCTTCAAGTATACTTTCAAATTCTACTTGCCTCTTAGAGTCATCTTGTCTAAAACCTTTTTCTCCACCCTTTTTACGCTCTTTTGTATAAGCTGGTTTTGATTGACTATCTTTTATAGAAGTAGAATTTGCATCGTTTTCTAAAGCCCCTACACCAAATGGCAATACTAACGATATTGCTAAAGTTCCTACTATTAAAGTTTTAAACATTTTATTATTTTTCATATTAAAATCTCCTTTCACAAATAATATTTTTGACCTTATATACATACTAGCAAAGAACTTTGTGACTAATATCATAGTTTTGTGGGATTATTGTGTGAAATAAAAAAGTTAAAAACGAATAGAGAGAATCTGTATCCAAGATTTTAAAACAATTTATCTTAATCACATACTTTTCACATGATTTTTCTACAATGCTATGATAATTACTTAGTATAATAATAATAAAAATATATGAATTTAAATGTAAGGAAACTTATGGATGGAATGTGATGATATAATAATATTACATTCTAGTTTTATGAAATCAGTGCCCTCGTGTTTATTCCTTCAGATTAGGAGTGGTGTAAGTGACAAAGAGAATTTATCTTGTTGAGGATGAAAAAAGTTTAAATCTAGTGCTTAAAAGGTATCTTGAAATGGAAGGATATGATGTGACTAGCTTTTTAGATGGAAATTCAGCCATGGAAAGAATAAAGGATCTACCAGATCTTTGGATATTAGATATAATGCTTCCAGATATAGATGGATATCAACTAATTAAAACAATTAAGGAATTTAACCCAAATACCCCAGTTATCTTTATATCTGCTAGAAATGAAGAACTAGACAGGGTTGTAGGACTTGAGCTGGGAAGCGATGATTATTTGTCAAAGCCTTTTTTGCCTAGAGAACTTGTGATACGAACAAATAAACTTATAGATAGGATTTATATAGACAGATCAGAGCAACTAAACAATGTGGTTAACTTTGGAGAATATATATTAGATGAAGGACAGCGATTAATCTTTTGGGGGAATGATGAAATCTCATTAACACTTAAGGAATTGAACATGCTAAAATATCTTGTTGATAATAAGAATATGGCAATATCAAGAGAGCAAATCCTATTTAAGGTTTGGGGAGAAGATTACTTTGGAACCGATAGAGTAGTGGATGATACACTTAGAAGAATACGTAAAAAACTTGTTAATCTAGATATTGAAACGATATATGGCTTTGGATATAAGTTGGTGATTAAATGATTCTTAAGGGGTTTAAATTTAAATCATTGACTATGCAAATATGGCTTACCTTCATAATAATGATACTTGTTATTGCTTCTGTCATATCATTGTTTAGTTTCCTAATAGTAAAGAATGCTGAAGAAAATAGGATTTTCAGGGATATAGAAATTGCCCAGAATATTGTCCTAAATATAAATTTGAAAGAGGATTCTGCTTTTTTGGATTTTGACCTTAAGAGATTTAAGGAGTTTAAATTCATAGATCATTTTCTTATTGATAAAGATGATGGTTCCATTGTTTTTTTACGAGGGAAGATTAATGACAGGAAACCACAACTGACGCATACACCTAGACCAGAAGATAGAGAATTAGTTAAGTTACTGACAGCTCATACTGATGAAGTAGGAGAGGGGAAATTTATTGAGAGCCATAAAGATCAAAGTATTTTCTTTTTAGTCAATAGCTTCGAAGATGACCAAAAAAGCTATTATATTATATCCTATATGAAGACTACTAGAATTTATAGTGACTTTTATAAATATTTACATATTGTTCTATTATTTATAGCAGTTGCTTTTGTCGCATCGAAGATTATTGCAAATAACCTAGCTAAACCTCTTAAAAAACTTGAGCTATATACAGAAAGAATTGCAAAAAAACAATGGGCAGAGCCATTGGAACTAGGTAGAGAAGATGAAATAGGACGATTATCCGATGCTATGAATAGAATGCAGATAGCTTTGAAAAATGCTGATGAGGAAGAAAAGCTATTTTTACAAAGTATATCCCACGATTTAAAGACTCCTGTAATGGTGATTGAAAGTTACGCCCAGGCCATAGTAGATGAAGTATATATGGGGAGTCTAGAAGAAACTGCACTGACAATAAAGTATGAAGCAAATCGTTTGAAACATAAGATAAAGCAGCTTTTATACCTCAATAGTTTGAACTATATAATGAAAAGTGAAAAAGTAGATGAAGAAATCAAAGTCGACTTACTCATTGAGGAACTATATGAACGATTTAGACTGGTAAAGACAGATATTAATTGGGAGGTTGAGCTAGAGGAAGTTAATGTAAAGGGAAATACTGAAAAGCTAAGAGTTGCCCTTGAAAATATACTAGACAACCAAATAAGATATGCTGAGAGTAAGATTTCCATTAAGGTTAGTAGTGAGAAAAACAGAGCGAGGATCGAGATTTATAACGATGGATCTAATATTAAAGAGGAGAATATTAAAAACATATTCGACAATTTTTATAAAGATAAGAAGGGTAACTTTGGGTTAGGATTGGCTATCTGTAAAAGGATTGTCGAATTTCATAATGGAGACATTTCTGCCAAGAATCATGATATAGGAGTAAGCTTTGTAATAGAGTTACCAACTATAGATGTATGACTCAGAAACTTGAGTTAGTTAAGCTTCTTAATTACACACATCTATAAAGAATGTAATTACAAGTAGAAAATCATTAAATCTAAAGGGATTAGTTAAAACAATTTATTTTAACTAATCCCTTTAATAGTGTATCTAACTAATCATTAATTGCGTAATTGCTAATTAGATAAGAGTTGAATTTCACTATTAGAATTAATACAAGTAAATGAATAACGAACAATTTATTTATTGAAAAACCTGGGGACATTTGCAGCATATTTGTTTTGATGAGTACCCAATCCAGAATATAAAAGGTTAAAAGGCCTAGAGTTCTATAGTACCATTTCAAATCGAAACCAATTATAATAGCAGCAATCCAACCTATTATAATGCTGTATATTACATTAACTATAAAGTGATCTCGAAATGGATTTGAAACTAAGCCGATATGAAACAAATACAGATTAAATGATACTATAAGAAAATATGTAAGTAGCCCGTGTATAGAATGATAACTTGCATATAAAGATATAATTCGAACATAGGTTTTAGAAGGGGTTTGGGATAGAGACTTCCAAAACTCTTTAGATATCTTAAAATGAATAAGCAGACCAATTCCAGTGTATATAGTTTTCCACCAATGTTGCTCGTAGATATTTAATTTAAGAAAGATATATTCAATGCCCATAAATAGAATTGAAATAGATATCATCCATATATAGTTTAATTGAAAAGCTGCTATAGCAAAGGCAGCAGCAGGAACGCTGAAGAAGTCGGAGACCACGGCCCCCAAGATGTTATCGAAGTATGGATTCTGTAAAACATTCGGACGATAAGTATAGCTTTCAAATATAATAAATATAACATATTCAAGATAAATAATTATTACACTTAAAAAGAAATAAAAGGGGATCAGCTTTAGATTTTTTTTCTTCCAAAGTGTGAACCCTGTTACAAGTAGGCTAATAATTGTTAGACCTAAGTACCATATCCAATTTGGCATACTAGTCACCCTCTTTCCTTGAATTACTAATTTAGGTTTTTTACTACTTTAGTGTAGCACTCTGAATAAATATTATTCTTGTATATCTATATAAGGATTACTTTCATTACCCTCGAGAATGGCAAAAGCATAGAACTCATACATAAATTTCATGTTTTTCACATACTTTTCCCATAGTTTATGGATAAAATCATATTAAAGAAATAGTCATTAAAAAGTGGGGAGATGTTGAAAGCATGAAAATGAATAAGAAACTAATTTGCATAATTACTATTATAGGGATGTTGATCTCAGGATGCAGCTCAAAGCCTAACAATAGCAAAGAAATAAATGGAGATACTGAAGTAATGGAAAAGCAGAAGGTAGAAATATCTTCACAAAACGGGGAGCAAATAACCCTTATCAATAATATAGAAAGCAAAAAACTAGAAAGAAGCTTAGAAAAATTTAAAGTTATAAAAAAAGTCGCAAATCGTAAAAGGGTTGGTATTGTAAAACCAGTAACTAGAATTGTGGTAGGGAAAGATTTTCTAATCGATAAGATAGAAGCCAATAATGATATAGATGTTAACGACCCTGGTGCAAAGTCACAATGGGCACTAACATATACTAATAGCAATGATATATGGGATTTTATAGAGCAAAAACAAACGGTGAATATAGCAGTTATTGATACGGGTGTTGACTATAACCATCCAGATTTAAAAAATAGAGTAAAGCAAGATATGGGATATGACTTTGTAAATGATGATGGGGATGCAATGGACGATAATGGGCATGGGACCCATGTTGCCGGTATAATCTCCGCTGAGGCCAATAACGAAGAAGGAATAGTAGGTGTTGTTGGAAATTTAGATGTAAATGTAATTCCTATTAAGGTATTAGATAAAGATGGCGTTGGTTATTCCGATACAATAGCGAAGGGAATAGAATATGCAGTTGAAAAAGGTGCAGATATAATCAACTTAAGCTTAGGAGGAACAGAAAGAGACGAGGATATAGAAAAGGCAGTAAGCAATGCTCTAGATAAAGGAGTACTAGTAATTGCTGCAGCAGGAAATGATAAGAGGAATTGTGATGAATATACACCTGCGGGTGTTAACGGAGTTTACACAATAGCAGCATCAAATTTATTAAATAGAACAGCCAGATTTTCTAACTTTGGTAAAAGTGTAGATATTACTGCACCAGGAACTAAAATTTTAAGTACCGTACCAAATGGCGGTTATGAAGCCTGGGATGGAACGAGTATGGCAGCACCAGTAGTTTCGGGAATTGCAGCAATGCTTAAGGCCCATGACCCGAGTATTGACAGCATCAAAATTAAAGAAATACTACAAACATCCTCAAAGGACATAATGAAAGATGGGGAGGACGTGTTATCGGGATATGGATTAATTGATTCAAAGGAGGCCTTTGAGATTTTGACAGGAAGCGAAGTAGAAGAATAGAATAAGTGAAAATATAAATGCCCTTATCTAGCAAAAAAAGCTAGATAAGGGCATTTGGTATAGGAAGAATTATTTTACTTTTGTATGTACTTAGCCAATTGTTTTAATTGAATTTTCTAAAATATTTGAATGAGGTTAAAAGTTATGCTACAATTAACTTATGTTACGTAACATAACATTTGCTCAAACTAAAAGATTCAAAACAAGCAAAAGCATAAAAACAGAAACGAAAATCGACATTAGACCTTTGGTCAGAATGATTTTTACAGCTTGGACAAGCTCATCTATTTTATAGTAGGAAATAATAGAATGGGTGTATATAAAGGTAGAGGAGGAAATGCATTGGTAAAAGAAATAGATCTAAAACAATATGAAGCTGATATGATTGCTTGGCGCAGAGACTTTCATATGCACCCTGAAAAGGGTTTTGAAGAAATAAGAACGTCTAGAATTGTTGCAGAGCTTCTAGAAAGTTTTGGGCTTGAAGTCGTAAAGGACTTTTGTAAGACAGCAGTAATCGGGATTTTAGATACAAAAAAACCAGGAAAAGTAGTTGGGATCCGAGCAGATATGGATGCATTAGGAATGCAAGATCTTAAGGATGTGTCCTACAAGTCACAGAATGATGGAGTGTGTCATTCCTGCGGACATGATGGTCATACAGCTATTTTGCTAGGTGTAGCAAAATACTTTTCTGAGAATCGTGAAGGGCTTACTGGCAAAATTAAGTTTGTATTTCAACCAGCAGAAGAAGGTCCGCCTCCTGGAGGAGCTAAGCTCATCATGGAAAGCGGTATGGTAGATGATGTTGATGTAATGCTTGGTGCACATACACATGCAGACTATGAATCGGGAAAAATTATTGTAAAATATGATGAACTATTTGCCAGTGGTGACTTTTTTGATGTGAAGATTACCGGAAAAGGCGGACATGGCGCATATCCTCATCAGTGTAATGATGTTATTAATACAGCTGTATTGGCAATATCGGCTTTTCAAAATATTATCAGCAGGGAAATTGATGCTGTGAAACCCGCAGTCTTATCGGTTTGCAACATTCATAGTGGAGATGCAAAAAATGTTATTCCACATACTTTATCCTTCGCTGGTACTATAAGAACCCTGGACGAGGGTGTTAGAGAGCATATTATAAGCAAAATGGATAAGATTTTACAACATGTTTGTGAGATGAACGGTTGTAGTTATGAGTTCAAAGATACTTTTATGTTCCCAATCCTACGTAACAATAACGATATCGTAAAGATATTTCACGATGTTGCCATAGATACCGTAGGAGCAGAAGATGTAGAAGTATTGCCAAATGTTGATATAGGTTGTGAGGATTTCTCGTATTTTTCAAATAAGATTCCATCATGCTATTTCTATTTTGGCGTAAGAAATGAAGAAAAGAACTGCACGGCTGCGTTCCATCATCCTGAATTTGATATGGATGAATCATGTATGACCGTTGTTCAGGCTGTTATGATAAATACTACATTAAAGTTGTTATCTTAAAATAATCTTTCTTAATAAATAAGCAAAACCCACTGAGAGGAAAAAATATATGGAAATTTTATAACCATAAAGAGAGAAAATAGAAACTACTATGAGTTTAGGAAAACATTGAAACATCGTACTTAGGTAATTCTAAGAGACTATTCACTAAAAGGGAGGAAAAACAATGCAGAATAAGTTAAGACTAAATAAGCCGTTATTTACCTTGGCGGTAGCCTTTACACTGGGGCTAAGTGTCATCTTTACATTATTTCCAGAAGGTTCTTCTAAGATTCTAGGAATTATGTCGGATTTTGCTAAAGGAGATTTAGGAAGCGCTTTTCTTTGGGTTGGATTAGCAATGTTTTTTATGATTTTATGGTTGTCATTTTCTAAAATTGGAAGAATTAAACTAGGCGGCGATGATGAAAAACCAAGATTTTCTACTGTTTCTTGGCTGGGTATGATTTTTACAGCCGGTACAGGCTCATCAGTTATGTATTGGGGAACAATTGAATGGGCGTACTACTTTAAAGGTGGTGGTGGATCTACACCTTTAGGACTTGTACCAGGTGCATGGAATACTGGAGAATGGTCAGCAGCTTACGGGATGTTCCATGAAGGACTGATAGCCTGGTCGATGTATTCATTATTTGGAATAGCAGTTGCGTATATCTACTTTATTAAGGGGAAACCAGTTTTACGTATTAGTGAAATTTGCCGACCTGTATTGAAGGAAAAGACCGATGGAATTATAGGTAAGGCTATTGACCTCACTTTTATGTTCGGAATTATTGCTGGTACAGCCACTTCTATGGGATTTGGTACACCAATGGTATCGGCCGGTATTTCTAAGTTATTTGGAATTCCAGATAATACAGCTTTAACATATATAGTTATTGGGATTTGGGCAATTATGGTAGCAGCAACCCTTGCTTTTAATCTAGAAAAAGGAATTAAATTAGTTTCAGATATCAATGTTTGGCTCTTATATATTGTATTAGGTGTTATATTTATATTTGGCCCTACAAGATTTATAATTGATACATTCTCATCTGGTCTAGGAATCATGGCAAGTAACTTCTTTAGAATGAGTACATGGACAGACTCAATAGGGCAATCAAGCTTTCCACAATGGTGGACAATCTTCTACTGGGCATGGTGGTTGGTATATGGGCCAACTGTAGGAATATTCTTAGCTAAGATATCAAAGGGAAGAACAATTAGAGAACTGGCAATAGGTGGAACTTTAGGTGGTTCTGTTGGTTGTTGGGTAATCTACGCTGTGCTGGGTAATTTTGCTATGAACCTTGATATAACTGGTGTATACTCAGCAGCAGATAAGATTGTAGGTGGTAGTCCTGGTGGTTCTACAATCATTGAAATCATATCCCATGCACCGTTAGCGGTTCTTATATTACCTACGTTTATTCTTGCAGCATTTTTCTATTCGGCAACTTCTGTTAATGCTATAGCATATACTCTTGCTGCAACAACAACAGATAATATCACGCCAAATCAAGATCCTGAAAGATGGAATAGAATTTTCTGGGTAATTTTATTATTTGGTTTGTCAGCTGCATTACTTTCGTTAGGAACTCTTAATGTCTTAAAAGCCGCATCATTAATTACTGCCATACCTTTAATGGTCGTATCGATTATTATGATGATATCTCTATATAAAAATATTAAAAATGATGGTTATCTTTATACTGAATATCACAAACCTAGTAAAGTAAATAAATAGTGATAATACATAGAAAGTGGTTGAACCCACTTTCTATGTATAAGGAGGCAAAAATGAATATACTTATTGGATGGTTTGGACATGAAACTAATACTTTTTCTAGAAAGAAAAGTGATTTTAAATTATTAGCTTCCCAAGGATATTGGGAAGGAGAAGATATATTAAATACATTTAGAGATACTCCAAGTTATATGGGTGGCATGATTAAGGCTGCTGATGAAAATAGTATTGACTTGATTCCTACTCTTGCTGTTGAGAACGCCGGTCCAACACTGACCGATGATTGTTTAAATTATGTAGTAAATAGGCTCTGTGAGTATGTTAAGAATCACGTAAGTGAAATTGACGGTATCTGTCTTGGCCTTCACGGAGCAGGCGTTTCAGAGACTTGTAACGATATAGAGTCCTATACCTTAGAAGCCATCAGAAAAATCGTTGGAGAAGATATGCCCATTATGATTACCTTAGATTTACACGGTAATATAAGTCGGCGGATGGCAGAGCTCTCAACTGGTATGTTTGGAATAAAGGAAAATCCACATATCGATTATACCATCAGCGGATACGAAGCGATGAATGCACTTATATCAACTATAAAAAAGGAAATCAAGCCCTACACTTATGTAAAACCTATCCCAATACTCATGCCAATGACTCCAACAACAACTGGTATTTATAAAAAAATAACAAATTATATAAAAAAATATAAAGAAGATAAGCAATTACTTGATGTTGCTTTCTTTCCAGGTTTTCCCTTTGCAGATGTAGAGAATTCAAGGGCTAGTGTTTTTGTAACAGCAGAACATGCTGCAGAAGAGCATGCCGATTTCATAGCAAAATATATATGGAAACAGCGTGAAAAACTCGTTGTTTTAGATACAACTGGCACAGATAAAGCTGTTGAATTAGCTAGTAAATATCTTACGGAGGAATTACAAGGCTTTGTGGTTATCAATGAGGCTTCAGATAATCCCGGATGTGGTGCACCGGGAGACTCAACCTTTTTATTGGATTCAATGATTAAAGCAAATATTGAAGGAAGCGCATTTGCTTACATCTATGATCCAGAATCCGTAGAGAAAGTCAAAAATGCTGGAGTAGGCAATAAAGTAGATCTTATGCTTGGTGGCAAGATTGAGGATGCTAAATATCATGGTAATTCTATAGATATTAAGGGCGCAATTGTACGTTCTATTTCTGATGGCGTTCATATTTCAACAACCCCACTCATGAAGGGAATTCCTGGTTCTTTTGGTGATACTGTGAGGGTACAGGTTGGGAATGTCGAAATAGTCATTGCTTCAGTTCAAAATCAAACCTATGATGACCGAGCATTTTTTGTAGTAGGCATTGATATCAATGAAAAGAGATTACTAGGTCTAAAATCGGCACAGCATTTCAAAGCTTTTTTTGAAAGTAAGGCTCTATCTATTATTCCTTCCAATCCAAAAGGAATAGCAACTTCTAACCTGAATTTATTAGACTATGTTAATATAAAACGCCCTATCTATCCCTTAGATGGAGAAACAGTATATGAGTAAATATATCTGAAATATGAAAGGTACAAATATAATATGTGAATAATTGAAGGAGGTTTTTTTATGAGTTTTTTAGAGATTGCTAATAGTCCTTTACTTTGGGGGATTACATTCACGGCAGTTGCGTTAGTGTTATTCCAAGCAACTATTTTTCTAAAGAAAAGTTTTAATGCTGGTAAGGAAATGGGACTTACAGATGAACAACTTAAACTTGCATTTAAAACTGGTACAATTGCATCGGTAGGACCATCAATCGTTATTGTTGTAGGGATGGTATCACTTCTGATTACAGTAGGAGGGCCAACTGCACTTATGCGTCTTGCATATATCGGGAACGTTGTTTATGAACTGATGTCTGTAGGATTTGCAGCCGATGCCTATGGTGTTGGACGTACTGCTGCAGAAATTACACCGGAAGTATTTGTTACTTCTTTATGGTGTATGGCAATAGGCTGTATTGGTTGGATTCTATTTACAGTACTCTTTACTGATAAACTTGAGGTAATAAGAGATAAGATGGCAGGTGGTGAATCAAAGCTAATACCTGTGATTTCTTCAGCGGCTATGCTGGGAGCTTATGGGTATTTCAACGCAGGTTATGTTGTAAGCTTAAATAACAACACAGTAGCAATTGCAACAGGGTTCATTGTAATGACTGGCATTACATTGATATATCGTAGAACAAAAAATAAATTACTCAATGAATGGGGACTAACCATTGCGATGTTTACAGGTATGATACTTGCAGCATTAATTTAGATGAAGGAGGAGAATTATGATAAACAAGAGTTCATATTACAAAGATACGTACTTAAAGTCAATTAATAAATTTGGTAAAGCTACAGGTTGGATTGGTGCTTTAATGGTATTTGCTCCTGTATTAGCAGTTACCTTAATCTATGGGATTGTTCCCAACATGGACTTTTTAATGATTGCTGTAACTGCTCAATTATCCGTTAATGCTATTTGGTGGGTTATTGAACCAATTTCATTCTACCCGATTCTAGGTGTACCGGGAACTTATATTGCCTTTTTATCAGGAAATATATCAAATCTTAGAATACCTTGTGCGGCAGCAGCACAGAGAGCAGTTGGCGTTGAACCTGGTTCTGATGAGGCAACTATTGTTTCTACGATAGGGATATCTGCTTCTGTGTATGTAAACGTTATTCTGCTAACGATTGCTGTTATAATTGGTAGTACAGTATTTCAGCAGATGCCAGAAGGTGTTAAAGCAGGTCTTAACTATCTTTTACCTTCATTATTCGGTGCAGTCTTTGCACAGTTTGCAATTGATGATAAAAAGACGGGAGCTTTTGCTATGGTGATAGCAATTATAACGCTTTTAATGTACAAGAGTGGTCTATTTAATTGGATGCCAGTAGATCCATTTGTTGCAGTTATACTTATTCCGATTTTTGGAACCATATTAGCAGCAAGAATTATGTACGCTAAAGGTATGTACGATGTAAAAGAACAATAGACATTAGTCAAAACTCTAAAAGGGCTGACTCATGAAATCATATTTTATGAGTCAACCCTTTTTTGTTTTTGAAAAGACTATGAATGATCTAGGAGAATATATAAATTATACTACAATTGGAAAGAATGTTGATGCAATCACTCCATCTGTAATTTAGTCGTAGTCCTAGAGCCGGTATAATGTAAAACGAAAAGAGTTATGATATAATGGGAATATGTTATGAAGATGAGAATATGTTAATGCTTTTGATTAAGATCGGAATCGGAGGAAGTATAAATACTGTTTGTAACTTGCAGTATTTAGAATAGTAAAGGAGGTATTATTATGATGCAGCTAGACTATATCTTCATATTGATATATTTTATTATTATGCTGTATATCGGTAGGCTTGCAAGTAAACGAGTTTTTAGTAAGGGAGATTACTTATTGGCAGGAAAGCGTGTTGGAAAGATCCCTACAGCATTAAGTACTGCGGCTACAGACTTTGGAGGAGCCGGACTGATTGGTGCCGCTGGACTAGCCTATTCTAAAGGAATTGCCGGTGGATGGTGGAATTTTTGTGCTATTCCAGCATTGATGATATTAGGGGTTACTTTAGCTAAGCTTTATAGAAAACTAGAGATATCGACTGTACCAGAATATTTGGAGAAAAGATATGATTTAAAAACCCGAATACTTGCAGCAATTCTACACTTGATTGGTACCATATTTGCTATTGCAGCACAAACAATTGTAGCGTCAATGGTGATAACAACTATTACAGGAATACCAAAAAACTATGCTGTATTGACAGCAACCCTAGTATTTGTGGCCTATACAACGGCTGGAGGTCTTATAGCGGTAATATGGACTGATATATTTGCTTATTTAGTGTTAATGTTAGGATTAATAGCGGCATTAATTTTTAGTATTATAAATATTGGAGGCTTATCAAATGTAGTTAATAATACCCCACCATCATTCTGGAATATGAGTTCTATAGGGTGGATGGAACCGGCTGCATGGATTGGAATGAATTTCTTTTGGTATTCAACTAAACAGTATTTTGTTCAAAGATTATTGGCAGCTAAGGATGATGAAACAGCACAATTTGCTTACGTATATACTGGAATAAATTATATTATATATGGACTGATTGTCGCATTGTTAGGTATTTGTGCTTATATAATTGTACCTGGAATTGAAAATCCAGAAATGGCTATACCTTCGATTGTAAAATATGCAGTACCGGTTGGATTGAGGGGAATATTGTTGGCATCTATTTTAGCTGCAACTATGTCTAGTAGTTCCTCCTATTTAAATGCATGTGCGTCAATATTCACAATAGACATCTATAAAAGAATTATAAATCCAAGTGCCAATGATATTAAGTGTTTGCTCGTTGCTAGATGGTCTACTGTAATAATTGCTATAATAGCCCTATTTGCATCCTATTTTACTAAGGGCGTTATTGAAATGGTCGTTTTTGCAAATATTATTTATTCAGCATGTATTTTCTTCCCTATAATATTAGGTATAAAGACAAGACTGATAAGTACTAGGGGAGCATTTTATTCTATAATAGTAGGGGGAACGGTGGCAGTAATTTCTAAGTTCTGGTTGTATCAAAAGGTAGAAGGAATATTAGGAGATATTCACCCTATGTTTATGAGTTCAATAGCTTCACTAATTATACTTCTGTCTATATCTATAATTGCAAATAATATGAAAAAGGATTAGATGAGACCAAAATTCACAGAAGATTTTGATTGAATAAAAGGAAAAATATTGATACTATGATAAGAGAATTAATTACTTGTATATAGTTTTTTAAAAAAATATCTAAAAAGTTCATTTTAATAAATACTTATCATAGTTATCAATAAGAAAATGAGGTATATTATGGATAAAGAAGAAATTCGCTTAATAACGAAAATTTGCTATATGTACTATTATGAGGATGAGGTTCAGTCTAAAATCGCCAAAAAGTTTAATCTGACTAGGCAAATGGTCTCTAGGCTTATACAAAAAGCAAAGGATGAGGGAATCGTTAAAATCAATATTGAAAGCCCTGTTAAAGAAATAATTGAATTAGAGACACAACTTGAATCAAGATTTGACTTGAAAGATGCTGTTGTAATTCAAAATGACACCATTTCTGATAGTCAACTTATACACAAGTTAGGAAAAGCAGCTGGTGAATATTTCATGAAGGCTATTATGTCTAAAATGAAGATTGGGATTGGCATTGGTGAAGCATTAGAATCTATGGCTGAATATATAAATACAAATGTATTTGATGCTTCTTTGAATAGTATTGACCTTATTCAACTAATAGGTGGCGTAAATTCAAATAAGAGCTTTGAGAACTGCCAGTATATAATGAGTTTGATTGCAAAAAAAATAAATGGTAATTTAGTTTTTCTAAATGCCCCCTATATAATTGAGGATGAAAAAGTTAGAGATGCAATCTTAAGAGGTCCACTTTTTGAAGAGGTTTTTTCTGCATACGAAAATCTTGATTTTGCCTTTGTGGAGATAAAGCCTGCAAACAAAGTGTATAGAGCATCTATGTCGGAAAGCAAAGTAAAAGGAATTAATTATCTTAATCTATTAGGAATCAATTATCTTAATAATATTGATGCAGCAGGTGAGATATGTTTAAATTATTTCAATGATAGAGGATACTTTGTTGATACTCAGATAGGGGATAAAACCGTTGCTATAACACAAAAAAAATTACAAAAGGTAAAGAATCTAGTTGGAATTGTTGGTGGAGAAGGTGCGAATAAGGCTGCTTTAGGAGCTTTAAGGAGTGGTCTATTTAATGTTATTATAACTGATGAAGATACTGCTAGATATTTATTATCTAAATAAACAGGTATGAAAATAAAAATTCAGAGACATCGAGTACCTAAATTTTAGTGAGATTTCTCTTTGTGAAATGATTTCAAAAAGACCAATATATACTTTGACAGGTATAATTGGTCTTTTCCTTATAATTATTAGCCATCAATATTGTTATTTAGCTAAATCAGAAACAATTACTAAGTTCCATTCAACCAATTCATAGGAGTACAAATTCCTTAGAATGAGAGGATCTTTTTTTGCTATAAGATGGGCTTCTTCAATATTTTTAGCCTTATAAATAATCATTCCACCGGTTTGATTGACAAACCCACCGCCGAGAAAGAATCTTTCTGAAGCTATACCTTGAAGATACTCAATATGATCATCATAATCCTTAGAACCAAATTCGTTTTCTTCAATTCTGTGATCTATTCTTATAAATAGTTTATCTCCCTTTTTCATATATATCTCCCCATATATTTTTTAATAGCCATGCTAGATTTTGTGCAAATTTCTTAATGTATCTTTTTCCATTTTCATCACTTTTGATAGCACCTTTTTTTGCGCCTACTCCTATATTCCAATATTCAGAACTAGGAATTATCATTTCATTTACCAGATAAAAGTCTACTAGGCTATTTAGGGTTGCTAATTGCCCTGTTTCTCCAGCCACTGCTATAGGTCCACCAACCTTTCTTGTTAATGTATGACCATTGTTATGGGAAACATAGGTTAGTCTTTGAACAAAGGCTATCAATAATGAAGTTGGCATTCCAACATAAACTGGGGATCCGAGTACTAGACCATGATTATTCAATACTTTTTCATAGATAGAATTAAAATCATCATTTAGAGCGCATTTGCCTTTTTTATAGCATCTATCACAATTTATACAATGATTCATTTTTTTATTTGATAAACTGATAAAATCGGTTTCAATTTCATTTGCGTATAGTTCTTCTTCGAATATTTTAAGCAATTCCATGGTATTACCATTTTTTCTTGGTGATCCACTTATTATTAATACACCCATATTACTTCACCATACCTACAAAAAATTATTTAGCCCATCTTTTAAGATTTGGAAGAAGCTTATTAAGCATTCCTCTGGCATTGCTTTCTTCAAATCCTTGTTTAACCATATGAGGAACACAGATTTCTATCATTTCACCCATGGTTGTATTACTGGTAAACTTACCATCCTTAAAGCAGTAACTACAATAGTCCTCATTCTTAGTTCCATCTTCATTTGTTCCAAATAAATTTTCATTACTCATCGGCATAGCGCAGCTTTGACATAATTTTTGATCCATAATAATACCTCCTTAAGTATTTTTGACTATGGAGGTATTATAACAAAGGTAATATGACAACGGACTGTCGTAATTCATTAATATTTTTCAAAAACTTTTTTTGCCCTCTCTTTGATAATCTCTCTAATGTGTTCAGGCTCAATGACTTCGACCCAGTCTCCAAAGCTCAGAATCATGCCATAAACCCACTCATCTTCTGGATAATTTACAGTAGCATATATATATCCGTCACTATTAAAATCTAAGCTCTCAAGGTCAAAATAATCATCAATTCTGCTTAGGGATTTCTGATTAAATTTGAGTCTAATCTTAACTTCTTCAGAGGGAAAGAGAAAACTAAATTCAGAGATACCTTCCTTAGGCTCAAAGAATTCGTTGGTAACAACTAAATCCCTTATTCGTGTTAATTTGAATAGCCTAAAGTCTTGTCGTAGTCTACAAAATCCGTGCAGGTACCAACGATTTAATTTTAATGCAAGCAAGCATGGTTCAACTTCTCGCTCAGTGTTTTTTCCATTTAAGTCGACGTAATTAAATTTGACTAATCTCTTTTCGTCGACTGCTTTTTTTACTGAATCAACTTTAGATTTTAAACTTTTAGAAAAGCCCCATGGACTGAAATCCATTAATATTTTATTGTGGTTGGTAGCGACTTTATTAGATTTAATGGATGTAAGCTTTTCAATAATATTTTTTAACTCTCTATCCTCATAAGCCATATTTATACCCTCTAATGCCACCATTAAAAGCTTATGTTCGGAATCTGATAGAAAATTTTTGTCGATTTTATAGTTTTCTAAGAGACCGTATCCGCCATACTGACCTCTATAGGATACTATTGGAATTCCAGCCATGTTAATGGCCTCAATGTCTCTTTGAATTGTTCTTATGGAAACTTCAAAGTATTCAGCAAGATCCTTTGCAGTAACTCTTTTTTTGTTTAGAAGCATTATAACTATAGAAAGCAATCTATCTACTTTCATAACTCTATCACTCCAATTTAATTAATATCTTTTTGTCGAGAAGAATAAACGCAATAATGTATTCCTTACAATACAATAGTATATCATGAAATAGAAAGTAATATATTTTCATTAGCCATTATATAAGTTACGGCCAATCTATTGCATTACGAAGATTTAGCATCCCCAAAAAACATTGGCTGTCAAATTTCCAGAATCTAAGATGTTTATCGTATTATATAGATAAAATTATCTTGTCAAAATAGAAAGAATTTTAATAAAAAATAGCGCATAATGTTGACAGTGCAAACATAATTGGGGTAAAATAGTAATTAATCAAATGTTGGTACTGCGCACATTATATGTAAAGTTTGTTAATGACAAGTTATAAGATGATATATAAAATAGTATAAAAGCTGATAAATCATCAATAATTTTTGAATTATTAAAAAAATTCAAGGATTTATTATACAAAGTTATTGACTCCATACAAGTATGAATGATATAGTACATCTAATAAAAGAATACTAAAATAACAGTATTATTAAAGTCTAAGGGCCAATTTATAATTAATTGACCCTAGACATGTGATTAGTTATTAAATTGAAGACTAATCGATTTTCAGGGTATTTATGCATAACCATTCTTCAAGAGGGTTGAATTGAAAAAAATGAAGAACTAATGTAAAAACATAATGGTAGTTTTGCAAAAAGGGTTATAATAATTTACTTAGAATCTTATCAACATAATCCATATAAGAATCTTTAATAATAATATGTTCTTTTACTAGTAATATGGTTAGACCATAGATCATACTCCCTATCGACATAACATTTATCATAAAGTCATTTTGATCAACAGAAATAGACTCTAGACATTTTAAACAGTTTTCTACAAGAAAATTAATTGTAGGATTATCGCTAAATAAAACCTGATTGTTTTGGATTTTAATGTTATTAGGCAAAGTGTTCAAAATGAGGATATCCAGATAATCAGGGTTTTCAACAAAAAATTTTACGGATTGTTTTCCTGTTTCCTTTAATAATTCTCTAGGATCGGAAAAATATTTTAGTGATGCATTTAAGTATTGCTTAAAATGTTCTAGTGCTTTAAGTCTTATGGCAGAGATAAGTTCATCTTTATCTTTAAAATGTCTATAGGGTGCAGAATGACTGACACCACAAATAGTTGCTAATTTCCTCATTGAAAAAGCTTCATAGCCTACTTGGTTTAAAAGTTCTAGTCCTTTATCTATCAGGGTCTCCTTCAAGTTACCATGATGATAATTTTGTTTTATCAAATAAAGCACTCCTTATATGTAAAATTAATATTTTATGAAATTATACCACAATATATACATGTTTACGGTGTAAACATAATTTGCTATAATTGGCTTAAGTGCTGGTGTTACAAATATTATGTGTGAAAAGTAGAACTTCTAAACTACTAAAGGTGGATAGTTGAACTTTTGGAACGGGGAGTTTTTGAGGGTAATTTGATAATCATGATTAGAATTGTTATATGTTTCAAAGAAGCCAATCTTAACAATTTTTATCAAAAACTTTGTTCCAATGAATGAATTGAATTATAACCAGTAATTTGCGTATCTAAATACTACAGGTGGAGGAGTAGGGAGAAATATGGGTACGATTGATTGTGAAGAAAATAACAATAAATATCCATTATACTACTATAAGATTGGACTAAAGCATTATAAACAAATATTTGAAAATTCTACTGAGGCTATAGCTATAATTGATAATGAGTTCAAAGTGATAAACGTTAATAAAAGCTTTGAAAGACTTTTTCAGTATGAATTAGATGAATTGAAGGGCAGAAAAATTAAGGAAATAATATGCCACAAGGAGTTTTGTGATAATCAATGTGTATTTCAAGAACTTGAGGAGAAGGGATACGTAAAGAGAAGAATTAAAAAAATAAGAAGAGATGGTAAAGTACTATTTACAGATATATTGACCTGGCCAATTAAAATAGATAAAGAACAGACGGGTATGTATTTAATATATAGAGATGTTACGGAAAACAAAATAAAGGAAGATAGAATTGAATACCTAATTCATAGAGACTGTCTTACAGGACTCTATAATAGGGAATTTTTTTTAGAGAAAATAGAAGAAGTAATGTGTAATGGAGTTAATAACAAATTGGCAGTATTAGTTCTAGATTTTGACAATTTTAAGAGAATAAACAATACATTGGGGTATTTGATTGGAGATAAGATTATAAAATCAACTGCAGATAAATTGATAAGCAGTATTAGCAATGAGCATACTATTGCTAGGATTTCTGGAAATCATTTTATGATATTGATGACTGATGTCAGAGATGAAGAAACCGTGAGAAGAATAGCTGAAAAGATAATAAATATATTTGATAACCCAATAAGGATAAATGATTATGAAGTTGATATATCAGGGAGTATAGGAATTTCAATATATCCAGATGATGGATTTGATAAAGAAGTATTAATTAGAAATGCCGAAATCGCCATGTATAAAGCTAAAGAAAAATGCGGTAATAGCATAGAAATGTTTTCAAGCAATATGGGAGAAGAAATTGAAGACCAATTTATTTTGTTTAATAATCTACGGAAAGCATTATCTAAAGACCAATTTGAGGTTCATTATCAACCAATTATTGATCTGAAAACAAATGAAATAGTTGCGGCTGAAGCCTTATTGAGATGGAAGCATCCTAAGTTAGGATATATATCGCCAACCAAGTTTATCCCTATTGCTGAAAATAATGGGTTAATACTTCAGATTGGTGAATGGATCCTTAAAACAGCATGTTTACAAAATATTAAGTGGCAAAATGCAGGATATAAACCAATCGTGATGGCAGTCAATGTTTCAGTCAGGCAGTTGGAGCAGAAAAATTTTGTTGATGAGATATTAAAGGCATTGGATATATCAGGCCTTGATCCAAGGTTTTTAGAGTTAGAAATTACTGAAAGTTTAAATATGAAAAACATCAACAGTTGTATCAGTAACTTTCAAAAGCTTAATAAATTAGGTGTAAGTATTTCTATAGATGATTTTGGAACAGGGTACTCTTCTTTAGGACAACTTAAAAAATTATCCATAAATAAATTGAAAATTGACAAAACCTTTATAGATGATATAAAGGGTGAAAT
This sequence comes from Wukongibacter baidiensis, assembly GCF_050888315.1. Taxonomy (NCBI): domain Bacteria; kingdom Bacillati; phylum Bacillota; class Clostridia; order Peptostreptococcales; family Caminicellaceae; genus Wukongibacter; species Wukongibacter baidiensis. The sequence goes on along the minus strand of NZ_CP138202.1, from coordinate 1,886,074 downwards.
GGATGATAATCCAATTATATCTGCTATAATGGCAATTGCTAGAAGCCTAAAACTTCAAGTGATTGCGGAGGGGATTGAAGATTTAAATCAACTTAACTATTTAAAGAAATTAGATTGTGAAATGGGACAAGGGTATTTCTTTAGCAGGCCTATGAGTGCAGAAAAATTTGAAATCATGATAAAAAATAATTAAGATGGTCAAAAGTACCTTACACTACTAAAGAAGTTACACTAGATTTAAGAAAAAACTGGGTAAGTACTGAATTGTAAATTATTGACGGACGCCATTTTTTTGTATAAATGTTGTGTAAATACACAATATTTATTTACAAATTTATTAGTTGAATATGAAAAAACTAAAGTTAAACCTGGATTAGAATTTATAAAACCTAAAAAGGAGGTTAGGTATGGGACAAGTAGAGGCTATAGTATTTGAAATAGAAGCGCTTAGAGAGCAATTAAACAGTATGATTAATGAAAAAAGAAGCTTTACAGATTTCAAAATTATAGAAATGAGTAGGAAGCTAGATATAGCCTTGAATAGGTATAATGAACTAGTCGAAAGTTATGAAAATAGTGATTAGAATCTCGTATGATTTAGAATATAATAGAGGCAAAGCAGGATAAAACATACTTGCTTTGCCTCGTTTCGTAATATACAGGAAATTATGAACTATATAATATCGCCTGTCATTTCGTATATACTAGAGTGTAAATATTCCATTCCATTTAGAATTATTGGACTACTATATACCTCAACATCTTTGACTTTTCCCTGAGATATGACATGCTTAAAACGAAAATGGTTTCTTTCCTCCATTCTGGCCTTTTGCATTTTGTTAGAGATTTCTTCCTTTGAAAGTGTATTTATATCAGTAATTCTTTTGTCTTTAAATTCCTCAAGAGAATATCCATAGAAAGTAGAGGCTGCAAGATTAGCATCGACTATTTCTCCAGTTTCAGGATTTATTAAAAGCATAACATTCTTGTTATTGTAAAATATACTGTGATACCTATTTTCTTTATCCTCAATAAGGGTTTCTATTTCTTTTAAGGTGTTTTTAGAGATGCTTCTATTTTTGATTAATCTGAGAAGGTGATATATTTCTGGATTATCAATAATCAGATTCTGTATATCTGTAGGGATTTTTTTAGCTATAATAAATAAGTCATCTAAACCTACTTCCAAAGTCTTTGACATTCTGATTAATACTTCTTCGCTCGGTGGTGGCTCAATCCCGTTTTCAATTTTGCTAATATAGGGATAGCCTACTCCTATCTTACTTGCCAGTTCTCTTTGAGACATCAGCTTTTTTCTAGTTGATCTCAAGTACTTTCCAAAACTCATCGTAAATGCCTCCTGATTTAAAAAGGTTAATAGAGAGTAATTTAGAGATTCCGGAAAAGACTTTAATTTATATATATCTATAAATTAAGTTTTATTAGGAATTCTCCGAATTAGGTTAAAACCAGAAACTGTTATATTTTTAGTATAACATATAGTATAATGAATTTATGATATTAAGAAGCTAATAGAATTCAAAAGGACGCAGCAGAGTTTTAAAATTTCTATGAATAATCTAGGTTATAAGTAATTATTCAAAAGAACTTTAATAAAATATACAAGAATGTAATCTCCGAAAATCGCTTTTAGTGAATCCCGAAAAACTATATTATTATATAGAGAGATTTGTAGGAGTATGGCATAAAATTTATGGAGGATGGATATGAATAGTGAAAATCGTAGGGCTTTGTTTGCCTATTTAGCAGTATGCTTTTTTTGGGGATCGACCTATCTTGCTATTAGAATAGGTGTAAAGGATTTTCCACCCTTTATGTTTGCAGGAATCAGATTTATTATTGCTGGGGGATTGACAATTCTATATTCTAAGCTAAAAGGAAATCCCTTCCCTAATGATAAAAATGATGTGGCCAAAATATCAATCGTAGGACTTTTAATGCTTCTCGGGGGAAATGGACTAGTAGTTTACGCCGAACAGTGGGTTCACTCTGGTATTGCATCGCTTTTAGTAGCAACAGTACCTTTATTTATGGCGATAATAGAGATATTTGTTCTAAGATACAAAAAAATGGACTATAAAGGCTTTGTAGGCCTTGCCGTAGGATTTGCTGGAGTTGCATATTTAGCCTTAGGGGATAGTAGTGCAGCTATAATAGATTTTACAGGTACTCTATTACTACTATTGGCAAGTTTATCTTGGTCTATTGGTTCGGTATATTCAAAAACCTTCAAGGCAAGTGGAGCTATAATCTCTAATATAGGGATTCAAATGTTTGCTGGTGGGTTGGGGCTTTTCACAGTGGGCCTGTTGATGGGTGAGATATCGAGGGCTCAATTTACAAAGAACTCAGTGTTGGCAATGCTGTACCTTATAGTCTTTGGATCTATAATTGGGTATAGCTGTTATATATATGTTTTGGCTAAGTGGCCTGCATCAAAGGCTGGAACCTATGCCTATGTGAATCCAGTTGTTGCGGTGATATTAGGGGCTGTAGTACTGGATGAGCCATTTACTTTATCAGTAATAACGTCAATGCTAATAATAATTCTAGGTGTGTTCATGGTTCAAAGATCAAAGGTCGAGGATGTAAAAGAAGAAGTGAATGAAAAGGTGTAATAGTAATTTTGTGTGTTATAAGAATAGAGGTGAGATATCTTGAAGGGGATAAAATGCGAGCGGAGGATATACACTGATAAATTTAACACTCATTCCCACGAATTTTCTCAATTGATTTTGCCTCTGAGTGGAAATTTGCATATACAAACAGATTACAAGAAACTTCTACTAGATGATAAGCACTTGTTCTTTTTACCACCGAGCTGTATGCATACCTTTAAGGCGGATAAAAGCAACGAGTTTTTAGTACTAGATATACCGTGCTATATGACGCATAGAGATGATATGTCAAGAATGCAAGGTGGTAATAGAATTCTGTTTGATGATAGATGGAAGGCAATAAGAGTTTTGCTGTTGAATGAAGCTTCCAATGAAAAAAAATCTAATTCAATTAACCAGCTATTTTATTATTTTTACAGTCTTATTGCAGAAAATAATCTACCTGACTCAATTAAGTATATTAATGAACACTTTACTGAGGAGATAGAGTTAAAAACTTTAGCAGATATTGAACATTATAGTACGAGCTATTATAGCGAATGGTTTAAAAGAGCTATGAAGATTTCTGCCAAAGAATATATACAGCAGCTAAGGATAGAGGAAGCAAAAAAACTTCTCTCAAAGACAAACTTTACAATATTACAGGTTTCACAGATGGTAGGCTATAATCACAACTCATCATTGACAAGGGTGTTTAAGGAATTAGAGAAGATTACACCTGCTGAGTATAGGAGGAAAAAGAGGAAATCCGCTAAAAAATAGCTTGATTTTGGAAAATATTCTATATGAAAAGAAATATATAATAATACTTAAGAGGACTATATTTAGATATGGTTCTCTATTTGATTTATGTTTAAGTTTTTGAGGGGGAATGACATTGGAGCTTTTAAAAGACAACAAGAAATTCATTGCTTATTTCAATTTATCTCTTTGTATTTTACTATGGGCATCGATACCTGTCGTAACGAAAAAAGTACTGGTTGAGTTAGATAATTTGCAGATATTATTTCACTCTACTGTCCTTTCAACTCTAGTGCTGGGTGTTCTAGTAATATTTCAAAAGAAAGCCAAGGACCTGAAGCGATGCACCATAAAAGAATATATAACAATGCTCTTGCTGGGATTTCTAGGAAATTACCTTTATTATATTTTATTGTATGGTGCCCTTGAGAAAACCACTGCATCTGAAGGGTTTATACTTGCATATACCTGGCCTATGCTGGTATTGATATTATCATTTATCATACTAAAAGAAAAGGTTACTATAAAGAAACTCTTAGGGATTTTTATTAGTTTTTCAGGTATTGTAATAATAACTACTAAGGGAGATATATTAAACTTTAGTTTAACAAACTTATCAGGAAATATATTGGCACTCGGTGGTGCATTAGTTTTTGCTTTATTTTCAGTACTGGGAAAAAAGTATAATTTTGATAAAACCATAAGTGTATTCATTTATTTTACTTCAGCCTTAGTATTCTTAATACCAACGGTTTCTATATACTCAGAATTTGTATGGCCAAGTTTAAAGATATTACCTTGGATAATTTACAATGGTATATTTGTAAATGGTGTATCCTATATATTTTGGTTTAAAGCTCTAGAAAATGGAGAAACACATATAATTTCAAATCTGTTGTATTTAACCCCCTTTGTTTCATTAATATATATTTCTATATTTTTAAATGAAAGAATATTAATAAGTTCAATAATTGGCCTTGTTATTATTGTGTTTGGAGTGTTACTTCAATATTTTAAAAAATCCTAAAATACAGAGCATAGGATTTACTAAAAAAGTATTTTAAGCTCAGATTATTTTTGAATCATCTATTAATAATCTGGGTTTAGTTCTTTTTTGCACAATTTCAAAAACGAAGAGGATATCATTACAAAAAGTAGAATAAACTGGTGTGTGGTTAATTTATTATATGTAATCGTAGAGTACAAAATGAAATTTTAAGGGGTGGCTAGTGTGAAGGAAAGAATTATTCAGTTTATAGATAGTATCGAAGAAAAGATTATATCATATAGAAGGGATTTTCATAAATATCCAGAAATCGGTTGGACGGAATTTAGAACTGCATCAAAAATAGCTAGAAGGCTAATTGAGCTTGGATTTGAAGTAAAGCTTGGGAGAGAAGTACTAAAGGACGAAGATAGAATGGGATTACCTTCTGAAGAAGAATTAGGGTATCACTATGAGCGAGCATTAGAACAGGGGGCTGATGAGGAATTTATAGTTCCTTTAAAGAATGGTTTCACTGGAGTTATGGGAATTCTTGATCTAGGTGATGGACCTAGCATTGGTTTGAGGTTTGATATTGACGCACTTAAAGTCCTTGAAGACAGCAGCGATGAACACCTACCATATAAATTAAAATTCGCATCTGTTAATCAAAATGTCATGCACGCCTGTGGACATGATTGCCATGCCGCAATTGGATTAGGCGTTGCTGAGGTTTTATCAAGCTTTAAAGATGAGATAGATGGAATTGGGAGGATAAAGTTGATTTTTCAGCCTGCAGAAGAAGGTGTAAGGGGAGCTAAAGCAATGGTGGGAGCCGGTGTTTTAGACGATGTAGACTACATTATAGGCGGGCATATAGGTTTAAAACCGTCGAAAATTCTTGTATGTGGAACCAATGGATTTATGGCAACTACCAAATTTGATGTAAACTTCAAGGGCAAGGGCTCCCATGCAGGAGGAGCTCCTAATGAAGGTAATAACTCCATGCTTGCAGCATGTACTGCTGTGCTTAATTTGAATGCAATACCGAGACACATGGCTGGTGCTAGTAGAATAAATGTAGGGGTACTATCTTCAGGAACAGATAGAAATGTAATTCCAGAAGAAAGTTTCATGAAGGTGGAAACTAGAGGTGAGAGTACAGAAATTAATGATTATGTTAGGGATTATGCTTTAAGAATTATTGAAAACTCAGCCCAAATGCACAATACAAATTATGAAGTGAAATACATGGGAGCTGCTATGTGTGGAGATTGCAGTAAAGAATTAGTTGAGCGTATAAGTAAGATTGGCAATAGCTTAGGATGTTTTGATAATATAACTAATATTTCCGATGAAGCCGGTGGAAGTGAAGATTTTACCTTTATGCTAAACAAGGTTCAAGATACAGGCGGACAAGGGGCATATTTTATTATTGGAAGTGATACTAAGGGTGGACATCACAATGCAAAGTTTGATGTAAATGAGAAAGATGTAATAAATGCTGTAAAGATGTTTACAATGATAGCTCTGGATATTTTAGAAAAAAATTAAACCCTAAGCCAATTGTAAAATCCAGACAATTGGGATATAATTCATACTATGAGAAAATTATCATGTAAAAAATTCACTGTCAGTCAAAGTAGGAGGTCAAAATGAATTCTAAAGATTTTTCTGCAATGTCCTATACCGATGTATTGGATAAGGCCTTTAATATACACAAGAAAAATATAGGGACATCTGCCTTATATCTATTGATATTTTATGTAATAAGTCTCATAACCTCCTTTGTGCTTATCTTCATAGGAGTGATCTCCTTTAGCGTAGTATTCTTGAATATTATCGATGATATTCAAGGGGATTTTCTGGGTAATGATATAAGTGCAGGATCAATAACCACATTTACATCTATATTTATCATTATCCTTTTCCTGACATACTTTATTAGATTTATAAGGGAAGCAGGTATTATAGAAATAGCTTCTAAAGGACTTTTAAATAAGCGAGTTAGATTAGAGAAAGCCTTAGGTCAGGCATTTAAAAATATTCCTCGTATTTTAAGTATATTACTGGCATACTCCATAATCTTTATTCCTATAATATGTGTTTTTGCTTATTTAATATTTATGTCAGGCTTAATAGAACAAGTTGACCAGTTGAGCATTGGGATGATCATCTTAGGTTTAGGAGCTGCATGCATATATGGTTACTTCGCTACGATTTTTATGTTTTCTATTCCAGTAGCAGTGATAGAAAAGCTCTATTTTTTTAAAGCTCTAAAAAGGAGTAGAATTCTTGTAAAGGATTGCTTCTGGAAACTGTTAGGTATCAATATCCTGTTTTATATAACTGTTGCAGCCATTACGTATTCTACGTACTCAATCCTCGGGATTTTTGGTGGACTATTGTATATAATTATAAAAAGTTTCAGTAGTGATGAATCGACGTTAGCTGCTTTACTAATGATTGGAAATTTACTAAGAGTACCACTACAACTATTATTTTCTTTGTTTATATCACCGGTGACTGGGATATTTCTTACTGCTCTATATTATAATCAGAGATTTAAGAAGGAGGGTTATGATATGCAGCTAAAACTGGAGAGATTGAAAGAGAATGAGAAAATCATAAAGGAGAATAACAGTGAGAGACCTATTACATATATTGATGACTCCGAGGAAAGAAAAATTTGATGAGACCATAGAGGAAATTCTACAAAAATTAGAATATAGGCACCTTAGAGATTATGCAGATTTAATGGAGAGGCTTAAAGAAAAGATTGTTTCGTGGATAGAAACATTGCTTAGATCAATCCACTTTGATGAAAGGGGAATAGTTAGGTCTGCGCCATCTATTTCTAATGGAGTGATTATTATAGGGTGTATCCTTATTGCCTTAATTGTAGTATTAATAGTTTTATCTATAAAAAGAATGGTGAAGAAGGAAAAGAAGGTAATTAAAATCCTAGGGGAAATAATTGATGAGAAAACCACAAAAGAAAGCCTTAAGGATAGGGCTAAGAGGCTTAAGGATTTAGGAGAATATAGAGAGGCTCTTAGGTATGGATTTATAGCTCTTCTTCTTCAAATGAAGAATGCTAATCTCTTATATCTAGATGAAACTCAAACCAATAGTGAGTTAACTAGAGCCCTAAGAAAGAGTAATTTTAAAGGTATAGAATTATTCGAAAGTGTCACAGGGTTATTCAATAAAGTATGGTATGGGCATAAGGAAATAGATGAGGAGACATACGAATCCTGGGAAAATATGTTGCTAGTACTTGAAAATGGGGTGTATGCTATTGAAGATAAAAAATAGAAGAGATATAGTTATCTTTATTATATTAATCCCTATCGTTTTGTGGTTGAGTTTAAATTTTTCTACAAATAAAAATAATAAATCGATTCCCTATTCGATTTTAAATAAAGGCACCATAGGTGCAAGTGTAATATATGAAGCAATGAAGGAGCTGAATTATCCAGTACAGCTGACTTTAGATAGAATTGAGGATAATAATTATGATGAGATTCAAATTGTTATTACTACTATAAATAATGAAAAGCTCGATATAAATAGTGAAAATATCAAGAATTGGATAGCAAAAGGTGGGAAGTTGATTTTTTTAAGTAATGAATGGGAGGAGATAGAAGCGAGTTATGGAGAAGAAGTAGATGCATTCTATTCAGTTAATGATAAAAGAGCAGCGGTTTTTGATTATAAAGAGGGAAGCTTTTTAATAGGAGATAGAGATCTCATACTAAATAGGACTCTAGCGAAGAATACCGATGGTGCATATTGGATACTTGAAAAGATTGATAAATGGAGCTATAACATAATCGGATTCAATGAGTTCTATCAGTATTCAGGAGGAGAAAATAGATCTCTATGGGGTGACATACCAAAGGGAATTAAATTCATATTATACCAGATTGCTTTCTTGATTATAGCAATTATTTTTTATAAGGGTAGACGGTTTGGTAAGCCTATTCCATTTTATGAGGAGGTAGAAAGAACTGAAAATGAATATATTCTTTCGGTGGCATCCTTGTATAGACAAGCGGGAAGCTGGGAAGTTATTTTAGAAAGCTACTATGAAGGTTTCTTACAGGAATGTGAAAAAATATTTGGTGGAAGTAAAAACATTGAACAGAAGTGGATAGGATTTTGGGAAGAGAAGAACCTTCCTAGATTTAATAAAGCTAGGAAATTGTATGATTTTATAGAGAACGGAATAACAGGTGAAGTAAGCAAGAAAAGGAAGAGTAAAAAGTACTTAGAAATGATATCTATTACCCAGGACCTTAATAAAATACTAGTAAAAAGGAGAGAAAAACAGTGGGAAGCGTTGAAAAGGGATACACAAAAAATATAGTAGACAAGATTAATATAGAAGTAAAGAAGGTAGTTGTAGAACAAGATGAACTCTTAAAGTTTAGTTTGACTGCCCTTCTGTGTGGCGGTCATGTTTTACTTGAGGGTGTTCCAGGCCTTGCAAAAACCCTTATGGTTAGAGCATTATCCAGGACAATTGGAGTTGATTTCAAAAGGATACAGTTTACCCCGGATTTGATGCCTGCCGATGTTACTGGTATAAAGGTTTTCAATATGCAGACAAGGGAATTTGAACTAAAAAAAGGACCTGTATTTACCAATTTTCTTTTAGCCGATGAGATTAATCGTACTCCGCCAAAAACCCAAGCAGGACTACTTGAATCAATGGAGGAGCAAACCGTAACGATCGATGGTGAGGCTATGAAACTGCCAAACCCTTATATGGTTTTTGCTACACAAAACCCTATTGAGTATGAAGGAACTTACCCTCTACCAGAGGCTTTAATGGATAGATTTTTGATGAAGTTGATTGTAAACTACCCATCGGCCCTAGCTGAAAAACAAGTGCTGAAGAAGTACAATGAGGGATTTACAAGCATTGATTTAGACAGTGCGGGGGTCAATGAGGTATGTAATGGTGATGATATACTAAAATGTAGGGATGAGATAAAGAATACGGAAATAGATGAAGAACTAATGGAATATATCATTAGCATTATAACGGAGACTAGAAATCATCCTTTTATTGATATAGGAAGCAGCCCGAGGGGATCAATAACTCTACTCATGGCATCAAAGGCATATGCAGTTATTAATGGTAGAGATTATGTTATCCCTGAAGATATTAAGAGTGTTGCAATTCCTTCGTTGAGGCATAGAATTATTTTAAAGCCAGAGGTTCAAATAGAAGGTATGACCGAAGACCAAGTAATTGACAGTATACTATCTCAGGTTAAAGTACCGAGGTAAGAAACTAGGTGATTAAAGTGGTATTTACAAAACGATTTATATTTGTTTTAGGACTAGGAATTTTATTTGTAGGATTATCTTATTTTGTAGGACTTCATTTGACTGCATTTATTGTGTACAATTTAGTGTGTTTTACCGTATTGATATTAGATTATTATATTTCTCCATCGAGTGAAGAATTTGAAATTGAAAGAATTGGGGAAGATAAACTTTCAATTTATGAGAGGGAGAAAATAAAGCTGAAGGTCTATAATAAATCTGATAGAAGGATATATATGGAGCTAAAGGATGAAATACCTGATTTTCATTTTGAATCCCATGAGAAAATCATGAGAGACTATATCGATCCCCATGAAAAACAGGATTTTGAATATGAAGTTATACCTAAAAAAAGAGGAGTATTTAAATTTGGTAATATTCATATACGATATGAAAGTAACCTTAAGCTTTGTATGAAGCAGTTTAAAGTAGTCATGGATAGAGAATATAAGGTATACCCTAATCTTAAAGATTTAAAGAAATATCGTTTAGCAGTATATAATAGTAAATTTAGTAAGGTTGGCGAAAAGTCTATGAAGACCCCTGGAGGCGGAACCCAGTTTGAAAGTTTGAGAGATTACGTTCAAGGTGATGAATATAGAAAAATAAACTGGAAGGCAACTGCAAGAGAAAATAGACCCATTGTAAATCAATATGAACCTGAAAAAAATCAGCATGTATATGTACTTATTGATATAGGAAGACCCATGAGTTACTCTGTGAGAGGATACAAGAAGCTGGATCTTGCAATTAATACTGGCCTATTGCTATCGGATATAGTAAATCAAAATGGAGATAGATCAGGTCTTATGCTTTTCAACACAGAAGTAAATAATCTCATAATGCCTGGAAAGGGGAATCATCATAGAAACAGACTTATGGAGGCTCTATATCATGCTCAGCATACTAATGATACGTCAAATTACGAAGAAGCCTTTTACCATCTAAAAAGAAAGGAAAGGCGAAGAAGTTTGATGGTTCTATTTACTGACTTCGATACGATTGAAGAGGCTGAAGAAATGATAAAAGTACTTTCAGTATTATCAAAAAACAATATTGTAATGCTGGTATTGATGAAGGATGAAAAACTTGAAAATATAGCATCGGCGTCGGCTGAAAAGGAGAATGAAATATTTACTAAGGGAGTAGCCATTGAAACCCTTAGAGAACGTAAGAAAATCATTCATAAACTAAATTCAAAGGGGATCATGTGTATTGAATGTACACCGGAAAAGCTAGCCATGAACGTCATAAATAGATATTTACACGTAAAGAATAGGATGCTGTAGAGCTGCTAGTTGCCAAAGCGAGGAGTTATGACATTTCTTTTTCGTTCATTGAAATCACTCAAATGAAATATCATAACTCCCTAGATATTACAAAATACCAATGTATAATTTACTAGCACAAGAAGTTAATTTACATGCTAATAAAGTCAGTTGGTTATGTCTTTGACGTAAAAGAATGACTACAAAACTTGTAACTTGGAACATGTAACTTGCAACTCTAAAGGTACTTTAGTTACCTTTGCTAAAATTGGGAATCAAGAAATAAATCACAAGTCCCACTGCTGTTGCTACAGCAAACATTAGTTTACCGTTTGGTGAAATAGATAGTGGAGTGAAAAAGCCTTCAATAATTCCTGCTATAATAAGCATTAAAATAACACCGAAAACTAATGAAACAGCTTCCTTTGCACCTTTCATAATCGAGTGTCTTCTTGAATATTCCCTTGGAATTAGAATGCTGCGAGCTAGTATTAGTCCAGCACCGCCGGAAATAAAGATAGCAGTTAGCTCGATTATTCCATGGGGTAAAATCAAGGACCAATAGTGGATGGGATTTCCGAAAATATATACGAGACCCGTTAAGGCGCCTAATATGGCTCCATTGTAAAATAGAACGTATATTGTGCCAATGCCAAGGGTTATACCAAGTACAAAGGCTTTAAATGATACAGAAATATTATTAACCATTATAATACTAGACATTAGGGGATAATCCCAAGCCTCATTGCTATCCATATCCCAATCTATACTGTCAATCATACTTTGGGGTAAAAAATATGAGGCGTTTTCAGAATTTATTGTAACAAGGGCCAAACTTAAGATGAAACCAATCATAAAGATTAAGAACGCTGAAAGTATATATGAACGAAATAGTTTTATTTGTCTTGGAAACTCAATTTTAAAGTATTTAAATATGCCAGAAATGCTACCTTTTTTTACAGCATATATATGATTATGGGCTCGCCCAATTAGAGAATTTAAGTAGGGAACTACGTCACTTTCTCGAAAGTGGGTTCTAGAATAGGCAAGATGATGGCTTGTCATCCTAAAAAGATATAAAAATTTACGTAATTGATTTGGATCAAGGGTTGAAATTCCCTTTTTATCTAATATATCAGTAAGTCGTTTTAATTCTTCCCAAGAAGATGAATGTTTCTGTATAAACTGATTATCTTTCAAATTTAATCACCTCTCCTCAACCATTGTATCAAATAAATAATTAGAAATAAATGGGTAAATTCCAGAAAATGATTATAAGTGTGTCAGAGGGCTGTGGTTTGAATTGAAAGATAGGAATGGAGTGAAATCATGAATACAGTAAAGATTACAACCCCTGAAAATATAGAGGTAGAATATAGGTTAGCAGGATTAGGGTCTAGAGGAGCAGCTGCCGTAGTAGACTCCTTGATTCAAACGGCTGCCATACTAGTAATTGTAATAACCATTATCGCCCTGCAAATAAATCCTAAGGATTTATTTGATGAACATGGAGGATGGTTTGTAGGAGGAGTTATAATACTTGTGTGGCTAATAACCTATGGATATTTTATAATATTTGAGATGACCATGAATGGAATGACTCCAGGTAAAAAACTTTTAGGTATTAGAACTCTTCGAAATAATGGAGAACCAATAACAATAAAACACTCTATTATTAGAAATCTTTTTAGAATCATTGTTGATGCCTATGGTGTAGGTGTAGTACTAATCTTTTTTTCAAAGCAGCATAAAAGAGTTGGTGATTATGTTGGGTCAACAATGGTAGTGGTGGTAGAAAAAAAGGATATTCCTATAGTTTTAGGAATAAATGAAATCAGAGAACAGAACTATAAATACTCCATTACTAAAGAAGAACATAGATTGTTGAAAGAATACTATCAAAGAAAAAGTAGCCTTGATGAAAATATTATAGAACTAGAAAAAGAATTGGGAAAGTATTTTGCTGAAAAACTAGAAATCGAAAAAAATGAAGGTGAATATGATAGATTCTTAAAGGAACTATTAGAGCAAGGCGTTAGGTTATAAATAGTATTCTTTGACAAATATTTATTCAAGTCACTTAAAGTAATATTTTGTTAATATGCATAAAGTTATCACGTTTAAATCATTTTTGGGCTAAAAAAGTCATATGCTAAGCTTCGTATGTGGCATGATTACGATAAAAATCATATATTTATAAGAAAATAAAAAAAGTTGTTGTTAAAACAATATCAACTGTTGAAATTTTCAGAAAAATGTTATATTATAAAAATAACATTTAAGATGATATTTATTCGAAATTGAAAATTGCCAAATGATGGTAGCGTGAGATATCTTTTATTGAAGAAGCCGAAGAAGCAATATGAAAGGTGGCCAGCCTTTTATAGAAACTTTCAGGCAAAAGGAGCGCTACTTGATGGAACTCTGGAGAGTCCGGGATTCGGCGCCGAAGGGGAAATACATTATTGACTGAAATAATGTAGACGCTCTCAGGTCAGAAGACAGAGAATATGATGGCATGATTATTTTACATGTCCTTATATTCTTTTTTTATTGCATAGAATGAAGAAGATGAGGCGTAGAAGGCGGTGATATATACCCCCCGAGTCTATGGGGAGAATATTTCTTTGAATATAGCATATAACTTTTAATATGAAATGATATTATTTATTACTTTAACCTATAATACTAAGGATGATTTAATTAATAATCGGACACGAATTTATGACTATATTCTGAAGCATTAACAAAGATCTGAGATTGAAAATTTGGAGGGAGGAATTCTAATATGAATGAATTAAGAAAAACATCTCTGTTTAAATCCCATGAAAAGCATGGAGGAAAAATTGTTAACTTTTCAGGATGGGCACTTCCCGTACAGTATGAGGGTTTGACGGCTGAACATGAAGCAGTTAGAAACTTTGCAGGATTATTTGACGTATCCCATATGGGTGAAGTTGAGGTTAAAGGAAAAGAAGCCTTTGATTTTGTTCAAAACTTGGTTACTAATGATGTATCGGTACTTGAAGATAATCAGGTTATCTATACCTTTATGTGTTACCCCCATGGCGGAGTTGTAGATGATCTTCTAGTTTACAAATTTACAAGCAATCACTTTTTCCTTGTAATTAATGCAAGCAACATAGAAAAAGATTTTAAATGGATGAAGGAAAATGTGGGAACCTATGAGGTGGAACTTGCTAACATATCCGATGATGTATCTGAAATGGCTATTCAAGGTCCAAATGCGCAGAAAATATTGCAGGAACTGACAGACACTGAGCTTTCGGAAATAGGTTTTTTCTATTGTAAGAGGGATGTAAAAGTAGCCGGTGCCAATTGTCTAGTATCTAGAACTGGGTACACAGGTGAAGATGGATTCGAAATATATCTTGCTCATGATGATGCTGAATTGGTATGGGATAAACTAACGGAGGCAGGGAAAGAATATGGATTGAAGCCTGCAGGACTGGGAGCAAGAGATACCTTAAGATTTGAGGCTACACTGCCCCTTTATGGCAATGAACTATCTGAGGATATAACGCCGTTAGAAGCTGGACTTGGATTCTTCGTAAAACTTGATAAGGAAAACTTCATTGGAAAAGAAGCCTTGGTAAAGCAAAAAGAAGAGGGTCTTAAGAGGAAAATTGTTGGTTTCGAAATGATAGATAAAGGGATACCAAGACACGGATACGATGTAATGGCAGATGGAAAGAAGATAGGTTTTGTAACCACTGGTTATGCTGCGCCAACTGTAAATAAAAATATAGGTTTAGCCATGGTTGATATTGAATATGCTAAGCTTGAAACTCCAATAGAGATTCAAGTCAGAAAGAGAGTCTTGAAGGCTAAGGTGGTAAGTAAGAGATTCTATACTAAAAAGTATAAGAAATAGAGAGAAAGAAAAAAATTTTGAGGAGGAATTTATTATGAAAATAGTTGAAGGACTTTATTATTCAAAGGATCATGAGTGGGTTAAGGTTGAAGGCGATAAGGCTACTATTGGAATTACAGACTATGCACAGCATGCCCTTGGAGAAATCGTTTATGTTGAAATGCCAGATGTTGATGACGAAATAGATGCTGGCGATGTTTTTGGGGTTATTGAGTCTGTAAAGGCTGCCTCTGATTCATTCTTACCTATTTCAGGAAAGATCGCAGAAGTAAATGAAGAATTAGAGGATTCACCAGAACTCTTAAACGAGAAGCCGTATGAAAGCTGGATTTTAGCGGTAGAAATGTCAGATAAATCTGAGCTAGATAATCTAATGAGTGATAAGGAATACGAAGAGTTTTGTAAAAGTGAAAGTCATTAATTAAATTTGTAGTAAGGAGGGAGCTTATGCATAGATATATTCCCAATACTGAAGCCGATAAGAGGCAGATGCTAGAAACTATTGGAGTTAACTCTGTAGAAGATTTGTTTGAAGATATACCTAAGGAACTTAGACTAGGCAGAGAACTCAATCTAGGAGAATCTTTATCAGAAACAGAACTTAAAAATCATATGAAGGAGCTTACTAATAAAAACCAAAGCACTTCGGATTTAGTTTGCTTTTTAGGAGCAGGAGCCTATGATCACTATATACCGTCGATAGTAAAACACTTAGCTATGAGATCAGAATTCTATACGGCATATACACCGTATCAACCTGAAATAAGTCAAGGAACTCTTCAAGTAATATTTGAGTATCAAACTATGATCAGTAATCTTACTGGTATGGATGTATCGAATGCTTCGATGTATGATGGCCCAACGGCTGCTGTTGAGGCAGCGATGATGGCCTGCGCAAATACAAGACGTAAATCTATAATTGTTTCAAAGACAGTCCATCCAGAGGTTAGAAGGGTTCTTCATACCTATATGAAATTTAGAGAGTTTGAAGTTATTGAAGTGGATATGGCCGATGGTGTTACAGACGTAGAAAAATTAAAGTCCATGGTCAATAAAGAAACAGCTGGAGTTATCATCCAAAATCCAAACTTCTTTGGAATCATAGAAGACTTAACGGATGTAGAAAAAATAGTTCATGAAAATAAATCGATGTTTATAAATTATGTAGATCCAATTTCCTTAGGTGTATTGAAAAATCCAGGAGAGTTAGGAGCGGATATTGTAATCGGTGACGCTCAATCCTTTGGAAATGCGCTTAATCTGGGAGGTCCATATTTAGGTTTTATGGCAACAACGAAAAAACTAGCAAGAAAAATGCCAGGAAGAATAGTAGGTCAATCTGTTGATGTTGATGACAAAAGAGCATTTGTATTAACTCTACAAGCGAGAGAACAACATATTAGAAGATATAAAGCAACTTCAAATATTTGTTCAAATCAAGGGCTAAATGCTCTGATGGCGACTATTTATTTGACAACTATGGGTAAAGAGGGTTTAAAGGAAGTAGCTATTAACTCTGCACATAAAGCTAACTACGCATTTAAAGCCCTTACGAAGATAGGCAAATTTAAACCATTATTCAACAAGCCATTCTTTAAAGAATTTGCAATAACTAGTGACTTTGATAGTCGAATGGTTAATAAAGCACTACTAAAGAGCGGAATTATTGGAGGCTATGAACTGGGCAGGGATTACTCTGAATTTAAAAATGGATTACTGTTCTGTGTTACCGAGAAGAGAACTAAAGGCGAGATAGATAAGCTTGCCAGTGTTATGGAGGTGATATAGTGAGGACATACGACCAATTAATATTTGAAATTTCTAAAGAAGGAAGAAGAGCATATTCTCTCCCTGAATGTGAATTGTGTAAGGGTGAGATAGATGAAATTATTCCTAGTGAATTTTTGAGTGAAAAGGATGTTGAGCTTCCAGAGGTAAGTGAAGTAGATGTAATAAGACATTTTACAAATCTGTCAACTAAAAATTATGGAGTGGATACGGGTTTCTATCCATTAGGATCTTGTACAATGAAGTACAATCCAAAGATAAATGAGGATATGGCGGCGTTAGAAGGATTAACCGCTTTACATCCTTATCAGCCCAACGAGACAATACAAGGTTCTCTTGAGCTTATGTATAGATTAGATGTTATGCTAGCAGAAATCTCCGGAATGGACAGAGTTACTCTTCAGCCGGCAGCTGGAGCCCATGGAGAACTTACAGGTCTTATGATAATCAAGGCATACCATGAAAGTAGAGGAGACTCTAAAAGAAATAAGATTATAGTTCCCGACTCTGCTCATGGTACAAATCCAGCAACTGCTGCTGTTGCAGGCTTTGAAATAGTTGAAGTAAAGTCAGATGAAAAGGGCGCAGTTGATATAGATAGTTTAAAGGCTGTTTTAAATGATGAGATTGCAGGATTGATGTTAACTAATCCAAGTACCCTTGGACTTTTTGAAACAAATATAAAAGTGATTGCAGATCTTGTTCATGAGGCTGGTGGACTTCTATACTACGATGGAGCTAATATGAATGCAATCATGGGAGTTACAAGACCTGGAGACATGGGATTTGACGTAATGCACTACAATTTACACAAGACCTTTTCTACACCACATGGTGGGGGTGGACCTGGTAGTGGACCAGTAGGAGTAAAAGAACATCTAGTTAAGTTTCTTCCTGTGCCTGTAGTTGAAAAGAATGATGGTAAGTTTATATTAGACTATGATAAACCCGACTCTATCGGTAAGGTTAAAGGATTTTATGGACATTATGGCGTGATGATCAGAGCCTATTCATACATTCTTTCCATGGGTGCATCAGGACTTAAGGAAGTTAGCGAAACGGCGGTTCTTAATGCTAACTATATGATGAATAAGCTTAAAGAACATTACTATTTACCTATAGATCAGGTTTGTAAACATGAATTTGTTTTAGGTGGACTTAGCAGCGCGAACTTAGAAGTTACTACATTAGATATAGCTAAAAGATTACTTGACTATGGCTATCATCCACCAACAATATACTTCCCATTAATAGTTAGTGAAGCTATTATGGTTGAACCTACAGAGACTGAGAGTCTTGAGACTATTGATGGTTTTATTGACACTATGGTAAAAATAGCCGAGGAGGCGAAGGATGACCCTAGCTTACTAAAAAATGCGCCTCATAATACACCAGTCAGAAGAATAGATGAAGCTAGAGCAGCAAGAAAGCTAATTCTAAAATGGACTGAATAGATGCTAACTGGAGATTTAATTTAATATTAACAATCGGCAAAGGGTGGATGATTTGAAAATAATTGATGGGAAAAAGGTCTCAAAAAAAATTCGAGAAGAGCTCCAAGTTACAATCAATGAGCTAAAGGAAGAAAAAGGTGTAGTCCCTGGCTTGGCAGTTATTATAGTGGGAAACAATCCTGCTTCTAGAGCGTATGTAAGGATGAAAGATAAGGCTTGTAAGGCATTAGGTATGCATTCTGAGCTGCATAGTCTAGAAGAGGATGTCTCGGAAGAAGAATTATTATCACTAATAGATCGTCTAAATAATGACAGAGGCATACACGGAATACTTGTGCAGCTTCCTTTACCAAATCATATTGATGAGATGAAGGTATTAAAAAGAATAAGCCATGAAAAGGATGTAGATGGTTTTCATCCTATAAATGTTGGGAAATTAGTGGTAGGTGAAGATACTTTTATTCCCTGCACACCCCATGGAATAATCAAACTGCTAGAATATGAAGGTGTTGATATAGAAGGAAAAAAAGCAGTAGTAATTGGTCGCAGTAATATTGTTGGAAAGCCTATTTCGATGTTATTGTTACAGAAGAATGCCACTGTTACAATATGTCATTCGAGAACTAAAGACTTAAAAGAGGTAACAAAAGAAGCTGACATTTTAGTTGCAGCTATCGGAAGACCTAAATTTGTTACATCAGATATGGTCAAATCTGGAGCAGTCGTGATTGATGTTGGAATAAATAGAGTAGATGACAAGATAGTTGGTGACGTGGATTTCGAGGATGTTAAGAATGTTGTCGACTCTATAACTCCTGTTCCAGGTGGAGTTGGCCCAATGACCATAACTATGCTCATTTACAATACTGTTTTATCGGCAGGTAGAAGGTTAGGAGGAGAATAGATGAAAACGGATGTTCAAATAGCTCAAGAGGCTAAGATGTTACCCATAGTAGAGATAGCAAAGAATTTAAATATAGGTGAAGACGAGTTGGAGCTTTATGGAAAGTATAAAGCGAAAATATCCTTAGATGTATATAAAAGACTTGAAGATAAAGAGGATGGAAAGCTTATACTAGTTACTGCTATTAACCCAACACCTGCTGGAGAAGGAAAGACGACTACGAATGTAGGTCTTAGTATGGGATTAAATAAAATTGGGAAGAAAGCCATAACCACACTAAGAGAACCTTCCCTTGGACCTTGCTTTGGAGTAAAGGGAGGAGCAGCAGGTGGAGGATATGCACAGGTAGTGCCTATGGATGATATAAACCTACATTTTACAGGTGATATCCATGCCATAACTACAGCAAATAACCTTTTAGCGGCACTGCTTGACAATCATATGCATCAAGGGAATAAATTAAACATAGATCAAAGAAGAATCACGTGGAGAAGAGCTCTAGATATGAACGATAGAGCCCTTAGAAGCATTGTAATAGGCATCGGGGCAAGGGGTAATGGAATTCCAAGACAGGATGGATTTGATATATCAGTTGCTTCTGAAATAATGGCAATACTGTGCCTTGCAACCAGTATGGAAGACCTAAAGGAAAGATTATCAAGAATGATAGTAGGATATACCTATGATAATGAGCCTGTAACTGCAGGAGAGCTTGACGCAACAGGAGCTTTGGCTTTACTCCTTAAGGATGCTATAAAGCCAAATCTTGTTCAAACATTAGAAAATACACCAGCGATAATCCATGGTGGGCCATTTGCTAACATTGCCCATGGATGTAATTCGGTAATGGCAACAAAAACAGCTCTAAAGATAGCTGATTATGTAGTGACAGAGGCTGGGTTCGGTGCAGATCTTGGAGCAGAAAAATTCTTTAATATCAAGTGTAGATATGCTGGTCTTAAGCCGAGCGCCGTTGTTATAGTTGCAACTGTAAGAGCCCTTAAAAATCATGGTGGTGTGCCTAAGGCTGAGCTTTCAAAGGTTGATATGGAAGCATTAGAAAAAGGCTTTGGAAATCTAGAAAAGCAAATAGAAAACGTTAAGAAATTTGGTGTTCCAGCTGTAGTAGCCCTCAATGAATTCCCTACTGATACAGAAGAAGAACTGAAATTTGTTCAATATAAATGTATGGAATTAGGTGTAAATGTAGTGCTATCTCAGGTATGGGCAAACGGTGGAGAAGGTGGAGAGAAGCTTGCTAAAAAGGTTGTTGAATTGGTTGAAAGCGGCAATGCAGACTTCAATACTCTATATGACCTAGATAAACCGATAAAAGAAAAGATAGAAATAATAGCTAAAGAAATATATGGAGCTGATGGAGTAGAATTCAGCAGCAAAGCTTCAAAAGAAATAGAAAAGTACGAGAGGATCGGACTAGGCAAACTGCCAATCTGTATGGCTAAAACTCAATACTCACTGTCAGATAATCCTAAGCTACTAGGAAGGCCAAGTGGTTTCAAGATAACAGTTAGCTCAGTAAGAGCATCGGCTGGAGCAGGCTTCTTAGTTGCACTTACTGGTGACGTTATGACTATGCCAGGTCTTCCAAAGGTGCCGGCAGCAAATAAGATGGATATTTTAGATGATGGAGAAATTGTAGGGTTATTCTAGATGTACTAAACAATCATTTTGGAGGTGAGAGAATGCTATTTGCACATGATGGAAATGTAGAACAGGCTTTTAAAAATAGCATTATGAATTCGGTAAAGGAAAGAGAAGCTAATATATGTGACACCTGAGACGCCGTTAAGGTTATGTCACTTCCGTGGGGAGTGAAGGAAGATGTGGAGCCTGAAAAGGCTGATGAAGTAAAGACATATATAGATAGCGTAGCAGATACTAAGATAACCTTGGATTCAGGCAAAACAGCAGTAATACTTAAGGTTGGTTTGAAGGAAAGAAAGGGTCAATATAAGTTGATATATAGATATCAATTAGATTAAATTTCCAGAGACGGTTCTTGATTATAAATGGAACTGTCTTAGAAAAACATATCTTAAGTTTAGCACCTAGAGTGTTTCAGAATGAATGGAGTTCAAGGTTTTGGGATTCAATCGGTTTTACTAGTATAGGCCTGCTGGCAAAACGATGACATTTCTAATAACTCAGAAATTCAGCATTTTGAAACACTTCTATTTATGTATAGAGATTCGATATAAGTTATAGCAATTTATAAAAAGGGGATGTATTAGATGAAATTAAATGTATTGTTCTTAGGAAGATGTGAATATGAAAAAGCACTAGAGATTCAGTACGATATTTTGAAAAAAAGACAAGATGGAAATATTGAAGATACATTAATTTTAGTTGAACATCCACCTGTTATAACAATGGGAAGACGTGCAGAAAAGGCTCATATTGTTGGTTCAGAAAAACTGTTAGAGCAAAATGGGATCAAGATATTTGACACAAATAGAGGTGGAGATGTAACCTATCATGGACCGGGCCAGATTGTCGGATATCCGATATTTGATCTTAGAAAATACAATATGGGTATTAGAAAGTTTGTAGAGAATCTTGAAGAGATTTTTATTAGTCTCTTAAAAGATAGATACCATATTGATGCAGGGAGAAATGAAGAGCATACGGGAGTATGGATAGGAAATAGCAAAATTACTGCAATAGGTCTAGCCGTTAAGCGAGGGGTTACTATGCATGGTTTTGCCTTTAATGTTAATACAAACTTAGACCATTTTAGATTTATAGTTCCCTGTGGCATAAGCGATAAAGGTGTTACTTCAATAGAGAACCAAGTTGGAAAAACAGTAGACTTTGAGGAAGAGAAAAAGTATGTATTAGAATACTTTTGTAGAGTTTTTAACTACGGTGGTTATGAAGAATTGGATGCTGAGAAATATTTAATATAGTTCATAGCAAAGGAGGGATTTTATGGTGGTTCAAAGAAAACCAGAGTGGCTTAAGATAAAGTTAAATAAAGGACGCAGTTTAGACTATGTAAAGGATATACTTAATAGATTTTCACTAAACACTGTTTGTGAAGAAGCTAACTGCCCCAATCGGATGGAATGTTTCAGTAAGAAAACGGCCACGTTTATGATTTTGGGTAGTGAATGTTCTCGCAGCTGTAGATTTTGCAATGTATCCCATGGACAGCTTCAAAAAGTTGACCCTAAGGAACCAGAAAATGTTGCAAATGCTGTAATAGAACTTGGGCTTAAACATGTAGTAATCACTTCGGTGACTAGAGATGATCTAGCCGACGGTGGAGCGGGGCATTTTGCTGAAGTTATCAAATCTATAAAATCCCGTGATGAAAAAATTGTGGTTGAGGTGCTGATACCCGATTTCCAAGGTGATGAAGAAGCTTTGAGAAAGGTAGTAGATGCGAAGCCAGAAATAATTAATCATAATATTGAAACGGTTCCAAGGCTTTACGATGAAATTAGACCAGAAGCTATTTATGAGCGGTCTTTGGAACTATTAAGAAATATCAAGAGTATGAATAAAGACATATTTACAAAGTCGGGGATAATGGTAGGCCTTGGAGAAAATGAAGATGAGACAATAAAAGTATTAGAGGACTTAAGAGGTGTGGGGTGTGATTACTTAACTATTGGTCAGTATTTAGCCCCTAGCAGGGAACACCATCCTGTTATAGAGTATATACATCCAACAACCTTTCAGATGTATAAAGATAAGGCTCTGGGACTTGGATTTAGCTTTGTGGCTTCTGACCCTCTTGTAAGAAGTTCCTATAATGCTTCAGAAATGTTTAATGCAAAATAAGGGTATGGTACCCCAAATTATAATTTAAGAATAAAAGGAAGGTGCTTTGTTATGAATTTAAAATATTTAGAGTCTATGGATAAGGAAATATATGATCAAATTATAAATGAGTTTAACAGACAAGTTAATGGTATAGAGCTTATTGCGTCAGAAAATATTGTTAGTGATGTTGTGCTAGAGGCTATGGGAAGTGTTTTGACAAACAAATATGCTGAAGGATATCCTGGAAAGAGATATTACGGAGGCTGTGAGTTTGTTGATGTAGTTGAAAATCTTGCGATAGAAAGATTAAAAAAGCTATTTAATGCTGAACATGCCAATGTTCAACCTCACTCAGGGTCAAATGCCAATATGGCTGTATATTACTCAGTACTTGAGCCAGGAGATACGATACTAGGTATGGCACTTCCTCATGGAGGGCATTTAACCCATGGTAGTCCTGTAAACTTTTCTGGAAAGCTATACAATGTTGCAAGTTACGGAGTTGATAAGGAAACGGAAGTCATAGATTATGATGAAGTAGAAAAGTTAGCTGTTGAAGTTAAACCTAAAATGATTGTAGCTGGCGCAAGTGCATATTCGAGAATCATAGATTTTAAAAGATTTAGGGAGATTGCTGACAAGGTGGGTGCATACCTAATGGTAGATATGGCTCATATAGCGGGACTCGTTGCTACTGGACTGCATCCAAACCCTTGTGACTATGCAGATTTTGTTACAACAACTACCCATAAGACCCTTAGAGGACCCCGTGGTGGAGCTATACTATGTAAAGCTAAATATGCTAAGCAAGTAGATAAGATAATCTTTCCTGGTATTCAAGGTGGTCCATTAATGCATCTGATTGCTGCTAAGGCTGTAAGCTTCAAGGAAGCACTGAGCGATGACTTTAAAGAATACCAAAAGAAAGTATTGAAAAATGCTCAGAAGCTTGCTGAAGAATTAAAGAATAGAGGATTTAAGCTTGTGTCTGATGGTACCGACAATCATTTAATGCTTGTTGACCTAAGAAATAAGAACGTTACTGGAAAAGAGGCAGAGAAACTGTTAGAAGAAGTGGGTATAACGGTAAATAAAAACACTGTACCATTTGACCCGCAAAGTCCTTTTGTAACGAGTGGTATAAGAATTGGTACGCCAGCAGTTACAACTAGAGGAATGGGTGAAAGCGAAATGACAGAGCTGGCAGACATCATGGCTTGTGCTATTGAGAAAACTATAGATGTACAGAGTCTAAAGGAGAGAATAGCTGACTTAAGTAAAAAATTTCCGCTTTTTAACTGGTAGGATTTTATGATATAGGGAGTTAGATAACAATTTAATTAAAGCCACCTTCTTAGTTTTATTATAGGAAGGTGGCTTTAGATATTTTAAAAAACTAATCATCCCGAATTTCTCATGAATAATTCTGGATCAGTATAGGAAAATTTTTATCCAGATCTAATTAGTCTTGACCTATTTCTTACTTTCGCAACAATCAATAGAATAATGGGAAAAATCGTACGAAATGGAAATGCGAAATACAACATCATTTCTCCATCAAATTCATAAAAACTCATGGCACTATCCCATGTAAAATAGGATTGATTAATCAGTAGCTGAGTAACAGGTATTACTATAAAGCGATAATCGGAGCAATTAAAGATTTTAGCTATACCTATACAAATAGCCAATAAATGTACACTTATTTTTATGAACCCGCCAAATGAAAATATAGGTCCCGATAGTATCTCTATTCTTCCTAACTTCATGACTTCTATTCTTGAAATTGCAGAGTATGTAGGATAATACATATTTGTTACAGAATCTATTCCTACGACTAAAAGGACACTTGTAAAGGTTATCAAGAGTATTAGACCTCCGATGAATGAGCCTAATAGATAGACTTTATAAGGAGATTTTTTTCTTCGAAAACTAGAAATAACCATAGAAAATACTACTAGCTGAGAGAAGGGAAAAGAGTATAGTTTTACAGCCCCTAGAAGAATTGATTTTATGCCGCCGGAAAGCGTAGGTTGAATATTAGCCATATTCATATTAGGAATGAATAATAGAACTAGAATAAATGTAAAAGAAATAACTATTATTATAAAGAGATTTCCCCATCTACCTAAAACCTCTATACCACTCTTTGTCACAAAGGCGCATAGGGCTCCAAAAACAGATTATTGGAATAATCATGGGTGTATTTATAAAGCTAACTGTAGTTATGAATTCTCCAAAATTTCTAAAAGTAGTAGTTGTAGTTACAATAAGATTCCAAATATACAGTATTATAATTCCCTTTCCTATAAATTTTCCGAAACAAATAATAATCATATCAAATAAATCTTTGTCGGGAAAAATAGTATGTAATCTACAGAATGTAAGTAGAATAGGTAAAGCCATGCACATCGATAAAATAACAGCAAGCCAAATATCTTTTTTAGCTTCCACACCAGATAAAGATACGGAGGTTGGGCCTATTATAAATAAAATAATTATAGAGATTATTTGCTTGTTGGAAATAACTTCTTTATTCAATAAAAGCTCCTCCAAATCATTGGCTGGTATGCATTTACATACTGTAAAATAGAGTACATTACAAAATAAACTATTCACGGATAAGCTGATTTACTGTTTAGCGAAGTTGTACTTTGTCTTAAAATTAGCGACATGAAACTGTTGGATACTTATATTAGTATGTTCTAGTAAATCCATAAAAATACTAAGCTGGAAAAGGTATATTTACCCTTATACTATGTTAATTCATAAGTTGGTGAAAGGACAAAGTTTTATCAAAGCTCGCAAAATGTAGATTTGATGTATAAAGCTTAAGTAACTAATTATTGTGATTTATATTCTAGTAATTTTACAGTATAATGTAGGAGGAAAAGAAAAATTTTCTCTTTAATTACAAATAGTGAATTATTATAAGGGGAATATCGAAGAATATAATCCTAGATTATTCATAATACTGAGGTGATTTTATGTTTGATGTTGCTATTATTGGTGCTGGACCAGCAGGTTCTACCCTCGCACATCTTATTGCTCATAAATACAGAGTACTATTGATAGACAAAAGAGATCTGAATAATGAAAACAATAAAAACCCAATTGTAAAATGTTGTGGAGGGCTACTTGCGCCCGATGCACAGCATATAATGGCAACAATTGGTTTAGCTCTTCCGCGAGACGTTTTGGTAGATCCTCAACTTTTTACTGTGAGAACCATGGACTTTACTAATAATATTGAAAGGTTCTATCAAAGATTTTATCTTAATATGGATAGGGAAAAATTTGACCGATGGCTGGTGTCACAGGTTCCTGGTACTGTAGAGAAAAGGTTCAATTCAATGTTTAAATCCTTTAAGAAGCTTGAAGAAGGGTATGAAGTAAAATATAACCATGGAGGAAAAACATATACTGAAAGGGCCAAAATAATCATTGGAGCCGATGGTGGCAATTCAAGAATCAGAAAGATAGCCTTTAAGGAAGAAACTTTTCCAAGTAAATATATATCTATTCAAGAATGGTTTAAGGTATCTGAATTAATGCCGTATTTTATTGCTATTTTTGATGAAAGTATAACTGATTTCTATTCATGGATTATACCGAAGGATGAGCATGTTTTATTGGGGGCAGCTTTAAAACTTAATGACAACACAAATGGAAAGTTTGAACTACTTAAGGAAAAATTAAAAAAGCATGGATTTAATTTAGAGAATAGACTTAAACGAGAAGGTGCATATATCTATAGACCGACATCCTTAAGCCATGTTGTTAGTGGGAATGAAAATATTGCTTTAATCGGAGAAGCGGCTGGAGCTATAAGCCCAAGCTCGGCAGAGGGATTCAGTTATGCATTTAAAAGTGCTCTGTATTTGGCTGAGAGTCTTGAGGATGGAATTGATGGATTTCTTGATAGATATCAAAGAAAAATGAAAAAAATTAAAATGAACATATTGCTTAAAAATCTAAAATCCCCTGCGATGTATAATCCTATAATCAGAGGTCAAGTTATGAGATCGGGTATACAAAGTATGGATGTTATAAAAAAATAGATAGATAACCATAAATTACAGATTAATATTATTGTATTAAATTAAAATCTATATACAGCTATACTTTATAGATTTTGAGACAAGCTGATGGAATTGAAAATAGTAGAACTTAATAAAAAAGGACTGTTAAATTAATATAAAAAATTTTAACAGTCTTTTTGTTTTGAAATTTGCTAAAAAAGTATTTCAATACTTGGGAAAAAATTCATCATATATAGAAAGAAAAATTACAAAAAATAAAGTTTAGAAAGAGGTGATAGTATAGAAAAGAAAAAAGTGGCTCTAATTATTTCTCTGATTTTGATGATATCACCTATATTCGGATTTTACGATAGATCAGATGTAGATGTCTTCAATACAAATCATATTGAAATAGTCGACTCGATACCACGGGCCAAACAGATTGATGTTACTAGGCATAATGATGAAAATAGAAAAATAAATAATAGTGAGAAAATAAAAGAAGAAAGTTTAAAGAACATAGATATAGACGATAAAGAAGAAAAAATTGAGCATATATTACTGGTTGGGATTGATAGTAGAAGAAGCGACTTTAAATATGCTAGAGCTGACAGCATAATTATAGCCTCTGTTAATAAAGCTAATAGTCAAATAAAATTAACATCAATAATGAGAGATACTTACGTAAAAATTCCAAGACATAAGAATAATAGAATAAATGCAGCCTATGCCTATGGCGGAGCTGAATTATTGAAGGAGACTATTAATAGGAATTTCAACTTGGATATAAAAAAATATATAGTAATTAATTTTAGAGGCTTTAAAAAGGTTATTGATATCCTTGGAGGAGTAGATGTCAATTTAAAAAAATATGAGGTCAATGAGCTTAACAGATGCATAGTAGGTTTAGGAGGAGGAAGATCTCAGTTCGTAAGACAAAGTGGATTAAGACACTTGAATGGAGAACAGGCCCTTGCTTACTGCAGAATTAGAAAGGTTGGAAAGGGAGATTATGAAAGAACTGAGAGGCAAAGAACTGTACTGAAATTAATTATTGGAAAGGTTAAGGAACTAAGCTTTGCAGAATATCCCAAATTGATAGCGAGCATGTATCCCTATGTTAAAACAAATATAAGTAATGCAGAATGTTTAAAGTTGATATATAGATATCATGATGTTGAGGATTGGACTGTAGCGAGTATGCAGATACCAACTAACCAGTCTGGAAAACCAAGAGTTATTAATTCAATGTGGGTAATTGATCCGGACATGGATGAATGTATAAAGTGTATTAAAGAATTTATATATTAAGCAAATCGTTTAGGTTAAGGAGTGTTTCGTAAAGGTATCTTATGAGACGCTCCTTAACTTTTGGAATTACTCAAAAAACATGTATAGAAAATAAACATAATTGGTATATAATCGTGATTGACAAAAATGGAAAATGGAAATATAATGTATTACAGGAATATTACAAAGCTTAAAATTCCATTAAAAAAATGGAAAAGACGACCAAAAGAAATAGGGATCAATTTTTTATAACACATAGGAAATTATAAACTTATTTAAATTGCGGATAAATATAATTTCCGTTATGTGTTTCAACAAAGTCCACATTGAAAATCTTTATAAAAGACTTTGTTATTACATCATTAAAGAGGGAGTGACTTATATTGGCGAATAAAACTTCAAAAAAAATTCCTTTTAAGTGGAGAATAATATGCATTGTTCTAACTCTATTTTTAATTTCTATTTCAGCACTTACCGCTATTTCCATTAGAACTGTTAACAACAAGCTGGAAAATGAATTGACAAGTAGTGGGGAAAAATTAGCTGAGCAGATTGTAGAAGTAATAGGTGACGGTAAAAAAGTTGAAAAAATACTAGAAGAGATAGTAGATAGTAAAATTATAGAAGCCTGTTCTATAATTAAATACATGGATATGGAAACTATGTCGAATGAAAAGATAGAAGGGCTTGTTAAAGGTTTGGGTATTTCTCAAATAAGTGTAATAGGTCCCGATAGGATTATTGATTATTCAAATGAGCCAGATAATATAGGTTGGGAGTATCCTGTTGGACATAAGATGGATCCAGTATTTAACGGGAAATCAAATACATATTTAGAAGAGCCAAGGGCAAACCCCTTAGATGGGAAAATATATAAATTTGGAGGAATAAGCTTAGGCAATGGATATTTTGTACAAGCTGGTATTTCCTTAGAAATGATCAATGAAGTTAAAAAGGATTTTGCGATTCAAAAAATACTTGATAAGGTAACTGAGAAGGAAGGAGTATTGTACGCAGTACAGATTGACAAAACAGGACTTGCTGTTGCTGGAACCGAAAAATTTGTAGGTCAAACCTACGATGATGAAGTGACTAAATCAGCAGCTATAAACGGTGTTAAGGCTGCGAATAAATTTTCTGATGAGGAGTTAGGTATAGAAGCCTATGACGTACAGATTCCATTCTATATAGATGGAGAGCACGTTGGATCAATTGATGTAGGTTTATCATTAGAGTCATTAACTATAGCTAAAAAAGATATTTTTCAAAGATCTATTATATTATCAGCTATTATAATTCTATTGGTAGCGCTAGTACTTTACTTTGTAATAGGTAATTCTATGAAGCCGATAAGAATAACAGCTAGTCATATTCAAAAAATCGCAACAGGAGATTTTACTCAATCAATATCAAAAAATATTTTAAGCTACAACGATGAAATAGGAGATATAGCTAAAGCTGTTGAAAAAATGCAGGATGAGCTTAAGAGTCTGATGAAGAACATAAAGAATAGTGCCTATACTATGGTTGAGTCATCTGATAAGCTAGCTAGTATCACTGGCGAATCTAATCAGGCTATGGAAAGTGTGGCCGAATCGGTTGAGCAAATTGCAATAAGTGCAATGGAGCAATCAAAGGACGTTGAAACAGTTGCTATGAGTACAGATGAATTGGGACAAAAGATTAATGCTTCTGGAGATTTGATAAATAATGCAGTATCCTTAACCGATGAGATGAGCAAACTAGGAGATGAAGGTAAGGTTGTTATCACTGATCTTTATGATAAAACAGAAAATAGTAAGGAAAAAGGTAAAGGTGTTTATAGAATAATTGAAGAGATGGACAATTCTACTAAAAACGCTGAGTCTATAATAAATCTGATAACAGAGATTGCACAACAAACAAATTTACTTGCTCTTAATGCAAGCATTGAAGCAGCCAGAGCCGGAGAAGCAGGTAAAGGATTTGCTGTAGTTGCTGAGGAGATAAGGAAGCTTGCGGAAAGTACAGGAAGTGCAATAGATGATATAAGCGAGATAATAAATGATATTCAAATGAAAGCAGTTAATGCTGTAAGTACAATGAATGAGGTAAATGATATAGCTGAGGAGCAGAATAAATCCATTGATAATACAGGTAAAATATTTGAGAAGATAGAATCAAAGTTAAAATCGCTTTTATCAAGAATGGAAGAGTTAAGTAGAGTAAGTAGTGAAATTTTAGATAATAAGGATAATATTATTGCTTCAATACAAAATATCTCTGCTGTAACTGAAGAAAACACAGCTGGGACCCAGGAGGTATCTGCATCAACGGAAGAGCAGTTAGCTTCTATACAAGAAATAGTATCTATTTCAGAGACTTCAATGGAATTAGCTAGAAATCTTGAAAATGAAACGCGAAAATTTAAGGTAGACTAATCGTATAAGGTTTACTTAAATCCATATAAACGCTCTAGGGCTGAACTCATAAGATGTATTTGTGAGTCAGCTCTTTTTTTATGTGCTAGTATAGTATTGATTATGAAAATTAAGAAATATATATCATGAACATTGTGATAAAAAGTATTGAAATTTTTCGTGTTATAAGTTATACTTTTATTGTAAAACGAACTTTATTAAAAAACATATCTAAAATGTTCACTTGTATAAATCTAACAATATGGGTTGGATGTCTCTACCGAACTACCGTAAATAGTTGTAGGCTAGAAGTGTTGTGTGCTTATTTAGCTATACAACTTTCATACCATCTACTTTCAAAATTCCCTGTATCCAATAAAATGTATGAAAGCTGTGAAAAGAGAAAATTCAATTAGAATTATTTGATTTTCGACAAACACGAACATTATTAAGGTTTTGTTAAAAATGCCTATAATTATAAGGAGATGATGGTGTTGAGATATGATGTAATTATTGTTGGAGCTGGCCCATCGGGAATTTTTACAGCGTTAGAGTTAGTTAAAAGAGAAACAGATAAAAAGATTTTAATTATCGAAAAAGGAAAAAGTATAGACAAGAGACATTGTCCTAAGGAAAAGACTAAAGTCTGTGTTTCATGTAAACCATATTGCCATATAACAACGGGTTTCTCCGGTGCAGGTGCCTTTTCGGATGGTAAGTTGTCTTTGAGCTATGAAGTTGGTGGTGATTTACCTCAAATAATAGGTAGTGAAAAGGCACAGGATTTAATTAACTATACAGATAAGATTTATCTTGATTTCGGAGCAGACACAAAGATAGAGGGATTAGGAAATAATGAAGAAATTAAGGATATAAGAAGAAAAGCAATTGAAGCGGGTCTTAAGCTTGTTGACTGTCCTATAAGGCATTTAGGAACTGAGAAAGCCCAGGAAATATATTTTAGGATTCAAGAATTTCTTTTGAAATCAGGTGTAGAGATAAGATTTGATACGCAGGTCAAAGATATGATTATTGAAGATGGTGTAGCAAAGGCAGTAATAGTAGCCGATTCAAAAACTAAGAATGATGAACAAGAAATATATGGAGATAAGATAATCATCGCTACAGGCAGAAAAGGTGCAGACTGGCTTAAGGCTATGTGCCTAGAGCATGATATCGATCATGTTGCTGGTACGGTTGATATAGGCGTAAGGGTTGAAGTGAGAAATGAAATCATGGAAAAGGTTAATAATGTTCTTTATGAATCAAAGCTTATTGGATATCCAGAACCATTCAGAAATAAGGTGAGAACCTTCTGTCAAAACCCTGGTGGATTTGTAAGTCAAGAGAATTACGACGATGATTTGGCAATAGTTAATGGACATTCATATAAGGATAGAAAATCTAATAATACGAACTTAGCGATATTGAGCTCTCACAACTTTTCAGAGCCATTTAACCAGCCTATACAATATGGAAAGAAAGTAGCAGAATTAGTTAATATGCTAGGTAATGGTAAAATATTGGTTCAGAGGTTTGGTGACATACTAGATGGAAAGAGGACATGGCAAAAGGAATTAGACCAGTCAAATGTCAAGCCTACATTACCTGATGCAGTGGCTGGAGACATAACCTCAGCTATTCCTTACAGACCTATGATGAATATTATAAACTTTGTTAAGTCAATGAATACAGTTGTACCAGGCTTCGCAAGTAGAGAAACATTATTATATGGACCAGAAATAAAGTTCTATAGTAATAAGATAAACATGGACGATATTTTCAATACAAATATTGAAAATCTTCATTGTTTAGGTGACTCAAGTGGATGGACGAGAGGCTTAATGATGGCATCTGTTATGGGAGTACTAATGGGAAGAATAATTTCTGAAGAAAACTAAAATCTTATAAAATAAATGATTAAAATCCTTGATATTATATACATATTGAGGATTTTTTTGTGATTAAAACTACTCGTAGATATTATTGAGAATAAAGTTAGAAATTACTCTAAAATTCTGGTAAAATCTTAGTAATGAAAATAGGGGCAGTAGAAGGTATTATTTAATCTAGACTAAATATAGAAAACTATAAAATACGAAAGTAGTTTTAATCTATAACAGGGGGCGTGGGAAAATGGCAAAAACAAAAAAGACAAATGCAATGAGAATCTTGGATCAGAAAAAGATAACCTACAACATCTTTACATATGATAAAAATGATGGCAAGATAGATGGTATATCGGTTGCTGAAAAAATAGACAGAGCTCCGGAACTTGTTTATAAGACACTTGTGGCTCAAGGGAATAGCAAAAACATATATGTTTTTGTACTACCTGTGGCTGAGGAACTTGATTTGAAGAAAGCTGCCAAAATTTCTGGAGCGAAGAAGATTGAAATGATACCTGTTAAGGAAATTCTGAAGTTAACAGGATATGTTAGGGGAGGCTGTTCTCCGATGGGCATGAAAAAGAACTATAAAACTTTTGTTGATTCAAGCGCATCTAAAATAGAAAAGATTATTGTTAGTGCAGGGAAAATAGGTGCTCAAATAGAACTGGAAGCAAGTGAATTGATTGAAGTAACAGAAGCAGAATTAGTTAACATAGTAAAATAAGATATTGTTTCAGATAGTGATAAAAATTGTAATTACTGTAGATATTCCTTTTTGTGGAAATTTAATTATATAAACCTGTGACATTTCGACAAAATTCACATTGTATCTATAGTATAATATGACAAATAACAGAAAATTTCAATAAGTGCTATAGAAATTGCAAAATGCCCTTTGCACTTTGATTTATATAAGCATTTTATATAGCTGAGGAGCTGGTCGCTATGAGAACAATTGACAAATCAATGTTGGAGCAATGTGAATTATTGTTGGATGATGTAGATATACAACTGTGGACCTTACAGGATATAGAAACCTATGGTTTTGTAAATAAAGCTCATGCTGATTTTGTGGGAAAAAGAAAAGAAGATATGGAAAACAAAAGGCTAGAAGATGTATTGATTAGAAAAGAAGCGATGGGTTGTACTAGTAGTAATATAAGAGCGTGGCATGAAAAAGAACAGATTGTTACTAAAGAATGGATTACAAATAGTAAAGGGGAAAGGCGACTATTAAAGATTATAAAAACTCCTATACTAGATGAAGTAGATAATATTAAATGTATTCTATGTAAAGCCTATGATATCACTGAAGATGAAGAAAAAGAAAGTAAATTTAGAATTAGCGAACAGCAGTATTCTGCTATAGTAGAAAGTCAGAGAAATATGATTTGCAGATATTTGCCTAATACAGAATTGACTTACGTTAATCAGGCCTACTGCGATTATTTTAATAAGACATATGATGAATTAGTTGGAACAAGTTTTTTGACATTAATTCCAGAAGGATGTCATGATGGAATAAAAGAGCAGATAGCATCCTTTAGTTTTGAAAATAATATTGACTCATATGAACATTCTGCGATAAATGCTAAGGGAGAGGTAGTTTGGCAGAGATGGACTGATCAAGCATTTTTTAACAACGAAGGTGAATTAATTGAATTTCAATCTGTTGGTATTGATATTACAGAACTAAAAGAGAAGGAAGAAGATTTACAAAAAGAGGTCGAAGAAAACAAAAAAAGAATTAATGAGATGCAAGAGTATGACAAGCTAAAAACAGAATTTTTTGCAAACATATCCCATGAGCTTAGAACGCCTTTAAACTTAATACTTAGTACACTTCAACTATTAGACTACAAAGTAAAAAGTGAGACATTGGAGTTAAAAGATACGAAAAAGAATAATCAAATTATAAGACAAAATTGTTATAGGCTACTAAGGCTAATTAATAATCTAATAGATATTACAAAAATTGATTCTGGATATTTTAGTATAAATCTAAAAAATTATAATCTTATAAATGTAGTTGAAGAGATAACCTTATCCGTTGCTGAGTACGTTAAAAATAAGAATATACAGCTTCTCTTTGATACAGATACTGAAGAAAAGATAATGGCCTGTGATCCTGACCAAGTAGAAAGGATTATTTTAAATCTTTTATCAAATGCAGTAAAGTTTACTATGCCCGGTGGAAAAATATTAGTCAATTTAGTTAATAAAGGAGAAAGCATAATTATATCTATTAAGGATACAGGTATAGGAATTCCTAAAGATAAGGTTGATATGATTTTTAAGCGATTTAGGCAAATCGATAAATCATTTACAAGAAACCATGAAGGCAGTGGCATTGGATTGTCGCTCACTGAATCACTTGTTGAGATGCATGGAGGAGAGATTGTTGTAAAGAGTGAATATGGAAAGGGTAGTGAGTTTATAATAAGTCTTCCCGTTAAAATACTTGAAGATAGTGAGTGTGAGGTTGAAAATAATGAGATTAAAAACAATCATGTGGAAAATATAAATATTGAGTTTTCAGATATATATTCAATAGGTTAAAGTATAAAAGATCAGAGAAGCTGGTCTTTTTTTAGTATAAGAAATAGCAATATAGCTATTGACATTAAATTGACGATTCAATAATAGAATTAATGTATAATTTTATTAAGAGGGTGGAGATTCATTGTGAAAAAGAAGATGGTAGTTTCAAATTTGACCAGTTCATCTGAAATCTCTAAGATTAAGCTAACGGAATATGAAAAAGAAATTCTTGAAGGTAAAGAAGGACGTCTTAAACAGGTAGCTCTTGAAAACGTTATTCGATATGCAAATATATTAGGAGCTGAAGAACTTTGTGAAGTTACAAAAGCGACTGTTTACTGTGGTGCACATAGTTATCTAAATGTTATAGATATGGATGATCCCTATGAAGTGTTTTCAAAAATGTATCTAGGGGAAAGTGATGAAATAATTCGCTTTGATAATACAGATGATAATTGTTTTGTACAATCATGTGTAACTGCCTGTGAAAAAGATCACTACAAGCCCTTTAATGTCTCAAAGCAAATGTTTGAACAAAATAATGAATATATGGATATGGCTCAAGATGCAGGTGTAATAATTGCTAATAGCTGTGCACCATACTTAAATGGATGGATTCCAGTTATGGGAGAGCACTTTACTACTACTGAATCTGGCGTCACAACAATAGGAAATTCCCTTTGGGGGGCCCGTGCCAATGCCGATGGGATAGAAGCTGCATTTTGGTCAGCAATATGTGGCAGGACTCCAAAATGGGGTATGCATGTGACAGAAAATAGAGCAGGTACTCATTTGTATAGAATTAAAGCTGATGTAACTAATAAAATTGATTGGGATTTATTAGGTGCAGCAATTGGTTCAAAACTATCCTATGGTGCTGTACCTGTGGTAATAGGAGAATTCAATAACGTTAATTTTGATAACTTAAGACAGTTCATGACATCTATTTCAATAACCAGTAATTGTGAATTATGCCATGTTGTAGGACATACTCCTGAGGCAATCACTTTAGAACAAGCTCTACAAGGTAAGGAGCCAAAGAGAGAATTTATTATAGAAAATGATGATTTAAAAAACATGTATGAAAGTGTATGCGATGAAGAGCATGATATTGTTGATTTTGTAAGTTTAGGATGTCCACATTATGATATCAACAATATAAAAATGGTTGCAAAATACCTTAAAGGGAAAAAAATACATCCTAATGTAGATTTTATGATATGGACTGTATATCAAATAAAACATATGGCAGAGGTAAACGGATATGCAAAAATTATAGAAGATGCCGGTGGAAAAATATATACAAGTACATGTCCACCTACTATGGGAGAAGGGTTTTTAGGTAAATACAAAGGGTTAGTTTTTGATAGTTATAAGATGTGTAGAACATGTAAATCTAAAGCAGATGCAAATATTTATCTTGGCGATGTGTATAGCTGTATAGATGCTGCGATTTCAGGAAAATGGGAGGGACGCAACAGGTGGGAAAAATAATATTAAAAGGCAGAGGCGTTGTACCTGGCAAGGTAGAGGGTAAAGCTCTTGTTTGTCCTGAAGGTCTAGAAGGCTATGGAGGATTTGATCCTAGAACAGGTGTGATAAAAGAATATAGCAATGTTAATAAAGGAAAGAGTATTAAAGATACTATTCTTGTTTTACCGGGAAGTAGAGGGTCGAATGGATGGTCATGTTATTTTGGAGCTTCAAGAGCTGCAGGGAGTAATCCAAAGGGATGGCTGTTTAATAGGATAGATTCGAGTTCAGGTGTAGCAGCGGCAATAGTGAAAGTTCCTACTATTGTTGATTTTCCAAAGGGACAGAATCCATGCGACTTTATAGAAAATGATGATTATGTAATAATGGATGGAGATACAGGTATTGTAGAAATAATAAAAAAGGATAAATAACTTTACTAAATTAAAAATATATGTACGTTATATAGAAAGGGGTAAATAGTTTGTTGCTTACCAGACAAGATATTGAGAAGATTCATGAGGCATCACTGCAGATCCTTGAAAAAACAGGCGTTAAGTTTAGTCAGGAAAGATCAATAGAAGTTTTTAAAAATGCTGGTGTAAGAGTGGAAGATAATATTGTATATATTGACCCAAAAACTCTTGAGAGATGTATTGAAAGCGCTCCAAGTCAAATACATATTAAAGCAAGAAATAAAGATAATGACATATGTTTAGGGACAGGCACTACCTATTGTGGGCCTGTATCGGGAGTAGTGAATGTAAGAGACCATATTAATGGTAGAAGAAGATCAACAGGGCAGGATTATCTAAACTTTCTAAAGCTTTCCCATACAAGTGAAATGATGCAATTAGTCGGTGGAATAATGGTGACACCAAATGATATTGACAATGAAGCACAAGTAGCTTTTATGATGACTAGCTTGTTAACCCACACTGATAAAGCGTTATGGGGACTTACAATTGATGGGAAGAGCTCTAAAGAGTGTATTGATATGGCAAGACTAGTTTTTGGTGATGAGAAGACTCCTTTTATTATTGGTGTAGCTAATGCAATTACGCCATTAATTTACGATGACAAAATGCTTGATTCAATCCTTACATATGTTGATGAGGGTCAGCCTATATGTATTTCCTGTTGCGGAACTTCAGGATTTACTGCTCCTGTTACTCTAGCAGGAACCTTAGCTGTAAACAATGCTGAGATTTTAGCTGGGGTAGTGTTAACTCAGTTAGTAAGTCCGGGTGCTCCAGTTATCTATGGAAATGTATCTACTGCGGTAGATATGAAAACAATGGGGATATCATCTGGTTCGCCAGAGACTAGCCTTATTGCTCAGGGGGCAGGTCAATTAGCTGAGTATTATAATATTCCATCTAGAGTGGGCGGAACCTTTTCAAATGCAATAGAATGCGATGTTCAATCTGGCTATGAAACAATGATGCTTATGCTGTCATCCTATAAAGCTAAGGCAGACATATTAATTTTATCTGCAGGAGAGTTAGATTCATTTATGACAGCCTCCTACGAAAAATTTATTATTGATGAGGAAATAAGAAATATGGTTCTTAGATATTTAAGAGGTATTGAGGTTAATGATAAAACCCTAGCTATCGATGATATACACAGCATGGGTCCAGGTGGGAACTTTATGTCTACTATGCATACCTTTGAACATTTTAGAAGCGAGCTGTTTAATCCGCAGATAAGTAACAGGGTGTCCTATGAAAGCTGGGAGAAGGATAAGAAAACGAGGCTAGAGGTTGCATATGAAGCTTGTCAAAAGAGGTTGGAAGAGTATAAAATACCTGATGTTTGTAAAGAAAATAGTAGAGTGATTGAATATTGGAAGAATAAATTTGGTGAATTACCTAGTGCCTTAGATATACTTAAAGTTTAATAAAAGAAATAAAGCTCTAGAAGGGCTTTATTTTTTTACTAAAATACTTTTTGCGCTAAAGGTACTATTTTATAAAACTAGATATTTGGGTGCATAAGAAATGACATCGACAAAGTAAAGATAATAGTTTATATAAATTAGGATAAGAATAAAAATTGAACTAGGAGTTTAAACAACTGTAAAGCTTTTTGCTTAGAAGATACAGTTGTTTTTATATGGCTTGTTGAAAAAACTGTAAGATTTCTATTGCGCAAAAAGCGAGTATTATGGACAACGCTCTAAAAAGGTATTAATATTATATTATATGAATAAAAAACCTGTATTTCCTATGTGTAAAAAAATTTGACTATGTGTAAAAAAATTCGACATGGCTAAAGGAGGAGATTTTATCTATTTAAAAGAGTTAAATCAAATGAAAAAAGCCCTTAAAAATACAGATATCATATGCATAGTTGATAAAGAAGGATATATACTTTATTACAATAATTATGATGACATAACGAACAGAATTGGTAAAGAAGAAGTTATTGGGATGCATCTTTTGGAGGTTTATCCATGGTTAACTAGGGAAACAAGCACACTCTTAAAGGTAATAGATACTGGAGAGCCTATTATAAATCATTCACAGGTGATAAAAGTTAGTGATGATTTTGTTGTCAACTCAATAAACTCTGCATTTCCGTTAAAGAATAAAAGTGGAATTATAGGTGGGGTCGTAGTTTCAATAAATTTGGATAAATATAATACAAAATCTAAGAAAATGAAAGTTGATGATTTAAGGTTAAGCCTCAATGCAAAATACTCATTTGATGACATTATAACTCAAAACCAAGAAATCATCGATATAAAAAATAAACTTAAAAAAGCTGCAAAAAAAGACTCAAATATTTTTCTTTATGGTGAGACAGGAACAGGTAAGGAATTGTTTGCCCACTCAATTCATAATTGGAGTAATAGATATGATAAACCATTCATTGCACAAAACTGTGCAGCAATTCCTGAATCAATCGCTGAGAGTATATTGTTTGGTACTACAAAAGGAAGCTTTACTGGAGCTGTAAACAAAAAAGGCATTTTTGAGATGGCTGACGGAGGAACGATTTTTTTAGATGAAATAAACTCTATGTCGATTGATTTGCAAGTTAAGCTTTTAAGAGCTATTGAAGAGAAAAGTATCAGAAAAATCGGAGATGATAAGAGTATAAGTGTAGATGTAAGAATAATTGCATCGACTAATGAGGGGATAGATGATTTAATCAAACAGGGAAAATTCAGGAGCGATTTATTTTATAGGATTAATGTAGTTAATGCCAAAATTTTACCCCTTAGAGATAGAAAAGAAGATGTTGACTATCTTTGCAAATATTTTATTAATCAATACAATAGGGCCTTTAAAGAAAACGTTAAGGGTATAGAAGCTAAAGCTAAGACATTATTAAATAAGTATAATTGGCCGGGAAATGTTAGACAACTAAAAAATTGTATTGAAAGTGCATTTAACTCGTTATCGGGTGAATATATAAGAGCTTCTGATTTACCCGATTATATTATTGATAAAGCTTTAAAGAACGAAAATAGTAGGATGGAAAATGAAAAGTCCTTAATCGAATTGACGGATAGTTTTGAAAAGAAAATTATACTGGAGGTTTTAGATAAAGTTAATAATAATATTGCAATGGCTGCAAGAATATTAAAGGTTCCTCGACAGACAATATATTATAAGCTTAAAAAACACAAAATTGATATTAAGAGGGATGAATAGAAATTTCTAGTATGTCAAAAATTCTGACACATTTCATAAATGCATATATATTAATATTCATAATTGTATATTAAACTAATAAAAAACAATAAACATGATATAAGATTAAAAGCCTGTAAAGTCCTTTGTTTGGGATTGTACAGGTCTTTTTTATTTTAACTAACATATGGTCTAAAGATATATTTTGTAATAGCTGGCATGTAAATTGCAATAGTACTGATGTAATCCTAAATCTGATATTAGCTAAAAAGATTTACTATTATTATATTTATAATTCGAAAATAATTTTTAGCTGATAAGTATGGAACAAGGATGCATATAGAATACAAGGTTTTAAGAGTTTTGTTTATTAAACACAATAATGTCTGAGCTCGTAGATATATAATATGTAATTACTGGTTCAGAAAAACTGAGAAAAGGGGAGATGCTGTGACAGCTGGTAAAGAAAAATGGGATGCGAGAATAGGTGCTATATATATATCCTCAAGTCTTACTATGGAAAGAGAATGGCATATAGCATTACCTGATTCTGTATCCTTTCATATTGCAAGAATATCACTTGATGGCTGTGATGCCACTGAACAAGGATTGATTGACATGTTAGAGTCCGGTCAAGTTGAAGAAGCTGCAAGGAAGTTGGCTTCTGCTGGAGTTGATGTAATAGCATTTGGTTGTACAGCAGGTAGTTTTATAAAAGGAATTGAATGGGATAGAAAACTATCAAAGAGAATAGAAGAAGTAAGTGGAGGTATTCCGGCTACAACAACATCAACTGGATTGATTGAAGCTTTAAGGGCATTAGACT
The DNA here is from genome assembly GCF_050888315.1 of Wukongibacter baidiensis. Taxonomy (NCBI): domain Bacteria; kingdom Bacillati; phylum Bacillota; class Clostridia; order Peptostreptococcales; family Caminicellaceae; genus Wukongibacter; species Wukongibacter baidiensis. The sequence goes on along the minus strand of NZ_CP138202.1, from coordinate 1,845,184 downwards.
GCAAAAATGTAGCTCTAGCTACTCCATATCTTGAAGAAATCAATGTTAAAGAAAGGGCATTTTTGGAAGGGAACGGTTTTAATGTCGTTGATTTAAAGGGTTGTCATTGTTTGAAGGATCAGGATATTGCAAGAGTAACTCCACAACAGTTTATCGATTTGCACAAAGAAATGGATGTAGAGGAATCGGATTGCGGATTTATTTCCTGTACCAATTCGAGATCAATAGAAGCAATTTCTGTATTAGAGAAGGAACTAGGAAAACCTTTTCTATCAAGCAATCAGGTAACGCTATGGTCAGCTTTAAAAACTATTGGATACAAAGGTAGTATAAAAGGATATGGAGTTCTTATGGAAAGTTATTTATAAGTTAATAAGAAGGGAAGAATACACAATGACAGATAAAAGTAAATTTGGATTATTGGGAATAACATACGATACATCGGCTGGAAAAGGATGGCCCGGAGCTAGATATGCACCTGCAAGTATAAGAAAAGCTATGGGATGGATTGAATCTCGATTTGAAAACAATAAGCTTTTTGATGTAGTAAATAATAAAATAGTGGATTTCTCAAAAATAGACTTTAAGGATTTTGGAGATACAGATAATATAAGTAGATATGACCACGAAAAGACTATAGGTGAAATAAAAGAGCAAATCGATGAAATATTTAAAAAGGGCTATACACCTATCTTGTTGGGAGGAGACCATTCAGTAACTTGGCCGGGTATCTTGTCTTTATATGATAATACAAAGGGTCGCATAGGAATAATAGATTTAGATGCTCATTTAGATATAAAATATGATTCAAAAGTCCAAGGGAAATATTCAGGAAGTAGTCAGATAAGAAGATCAATTGAATTAGACAGAATATCTGGAGCAAATGTTGTAGAGATAGGCCCTAGAGGATATAACTATCCTGAACATTATGATTTCATTAGGGATAGTAATATGACGATAATCCCACCGGAAGTAGTATTTGAAGAAGGAGCTAAGGAAGTTGCAAGAAGAGCATTAGAAATAGCAAGTAAGGATACTGACCATATATACTTAACTGTTGATATAGATGTTTTAGATACAGCCTTTGCCCTTGGTACTGGAGGTCAAGAACCAGCTGGTTTGACTTCATATCAGTTAGCTACGATAGTAAAAGAATTAGCTCCACATGTGGATGTGATAGACATTGTGGAAGTTAACCCAATGACAGACCATAAAGAGCTTACAAGTAACGTTGCAGCAAATCTAATATATGATTTTATAGCTTCTGTGTATAACTTTAATAATTAATAAATTTAAAAGATAGATTATCGAAACACTTTATAGTTAGAGGTGTCAGGTCAATAAGAAGTCATAATGTTTAACTAACTAATATTTATTTAAAAAATGATAAACATACCCCCTCTGATTTATTAACCTGACACAAAATTTGTAAGTTTATTTGGAATAGACAAGCATTCTTCCTATGAAAGTATGGAAAATCTAAGAAAGGCGGTATCAACTTGAAGGTCTTAAGAAAACTCAATGCAATTACGGCTAAAATTGAAGAATTTGTTTTAGGCTTTGGCGTTCTAGGTATGTCTATTGTATTAATTGGCAATGTAATTATGAGAATGATGTTTAATAATAGCTTTAAATTTGCTGAAGAACTTGGTCAAATATTATTGATTTCCGTTACCTTTATAGGAATAAGTTACGTTACAAGACATGGCAAACACGTAAGGATGTCTGTGCTCTACGATATTGTACCACATAAAATAAAAAAGATATTTGCATTAATAATATCAGGAGTAACTTCTGCAACTATGTTCTGTCTATCCTTTTTATCATATAACTATATGCTTGGAGTGTATGCTACTAAAAGAATAACACCAGCGTTGAGAATGCCTATGTACCTTGTTATTTTAGTAGTATTTATAGGCTTTCTGTTTACTGCATTTCAGTTTTTGACGATATTTTGTCTAAATATCAAAAATAACGATGTGTATATTGGAACAATAGTAGGAGTAGGAGAAGAAAAATATGAATAAAGGAGAGAAAGTATGATTGTACTATTAGCAGTTATTTTAGTAGTCTGTCTGGTGCTAGGTTTTCCTATGTTTATGTCAATGGTTGTAGGCTCTTTAGCGTCAATGATGATATATATGCAAAATCTTGATTTGTCAATAGTTATACAGCAGCTAATGGCCGGGATATCATCATATGTTTTGTTAGCTATTCCAATGTTTATCTTTGCAGCAGATTTAATGAGTGCAGGACATACGGCCACTAGACTGGTTGATTTTGTTAAAGCTATCATAGGCCATGTGTATGGAGGCTTAGCTATAACTTTGGCAGGAGCTTGTACATTATTTGGAGCAATATCAGGCTCGTCTCAAGCAACTGTGGTGGCAATTGGCAGGCCCTTAAGGGGTAAGCTTTTAGAAGCTGGGTATAGAGATACTGATGTTAATGGACTAATAATAAGCTCAGCAAACATAGCTACATTAATACCTCCAAGTATTAGCATGATTATGTATTGCGTCCTAACGGGAACATCGGTAGCAGAACTATTCATTGCAGGTATTGGCCCAGGTCTGTTTATATTTGCAATGTTTTCCGTATACAATTACTTCCATGCAAGAAGACTAAATATTCCACGCAGTTCTAAGACAACTCTGAAAGAAAAATGGGAAGTATTAAAAAAATCTCTATTATCATTAGGCTTCCCGGTAGTAATAATAGTGGGAATATACTCTGGGACCTTTAGTCCTACAGAAGCAGCGGCAATTTCAGTATTATACGCCTTTGTTTGTGAAGTGTTGATATATAAGTCTGTAAAGGTGAAAGACCTTTATTCTATTGCGATTTCAACGGGAGCTATAACAGCAGCGGTATTTATTTTAATCGCATCAGGACAAATTTTTTCATGGGTTATAACCTATGTTCAAATACCTCAAAAACTGACAATGGCTGTACTAGGTCCAGATCCGTCAGCAATAGGAGTACTTTTTGTAGTAACTATTTTCTTTTTTATAAGTTGTATGTTTGTGGATCAGATAGTTGCGTTTCTAATACTGATACCTATCTTCTTCCCAGTAGCTATCAAGGCAGGTATAGACCCTATACATCTAGGGATAGTTGTAGCAATACAATCGGCAATAGGAGGTGTGTCACCACCATTTGGATGCAATATCTTCACTGCATGTGCTGCCTTTGATGAACCATACCTAAAAGTGGTAAAGGGGTTGCCTGCATATATGATTATGTATTTCATAATCTCGATACTTATAATATTTGTACCTCAAATTGCAACAATATATAGGTTTTTCTAGTTAAAAGAAAATAGATATGCTTGTATTATGTGATGTTCTTTGTTTATAGATAAGCAACATTAAGATTAAAAATATATTTAACTCTGAAATTGTTTATCTTTAATATAAAAAAAGGGAGGAAATATTATGAAAAAGATATCAGTACTGTTAATAATTGCAATGTTATTAACTACTATGTTGGTTGGATGTGATTCTAGTGAGCAAGGTAACGCAGATAATACTGAGGTGAAAGAGAAAAAATCTATTTTAGACTCAGATGAGCAAATTACATGGAAGCTTTCACATGCTGTTATTGAAGGAGATGTACTTGATTTATATTGTAGAGAATTTGCAAAAAAAGTAGAGGAAAAATTTAATGGAAAGGTTAAGATCGAAGTATATCCTACAGGTCAGTTAGGAGACCCTATTGCAATTCAAGAGCTAGCTCAAAATGGTGGGCTACAATTTGCATTGCTACCAGCTCCATTTGTTGGAACAATCATACCAGAAATTCAAGCAACAGGATTAAACTTTGTGTTTAGCGGCGATAGGGAGGTTAACCAAAGAGTATTACATGAGGGAGAGGCAGTTAAGGAATTGAATAAATCCTTTGAGCAGCAAAAGCTTAAGCCTTTAGACTGGCTTAATGAAGATTTTAATTGTTGGACAAGTAATAAGCCCTTAAGAACACTTGAAGATTTTGAAGGATTTAAAATGAGAGTATATTCTTCACCACTAACTATAGCAAACTATGAAGCATTAGGTGCTAATCCAACGCCAATTCCATTTGCAGAAGTATATAGCTCGTTACAGTTAAATATGGTTGAAGGACAGGAAAATCCCATCGTCCTAATTGAGAAGAATAAATTCAACGAGGTACAAGATTATCTGACTATATCAAATCATGGAGTAGTAACTGAGACCCTTACAGCTAATCTAAAGTTTTTTAACTCATTAGCTCCAGAGGATCAGGAAAGAATAATGAGTGTTATCCCAGAAGTTTCAGAATACCTTTTCAATATGCAAGATGGTATAACAAAGGAATCATTACAAAAGATCAAAGAAGAGGGTAGCACAGAAATAATTGAGCTTACTTCCGAACAAAGAGCAGCTTTTATAGAAGCAAGTACATCTGTTAAGGATACATTAAATAAGCTAGCTGGTGAAAGAGGTAAAAAAATCTATGATCTGTTAATCGAAGATGTTAAACGTTTTGAGGCGGAGAAATAGAATAATCTAAATATATAAAGCCAAAATTTTTAGATACCAATTGCTTATAAAAAATATATTACAACAATAAAAGACCCTATGAAGGAAGTAATCGTAGGGTCTTTCAAAAATGCTAATTAAGCTCAATGTTTTAACATTAGGAGATGATGTGAGTGATGATGCAAGATAATAGAATTGATGTAGATGTATTAGTTATTGGTGGTGGTGCAGCAGGAGGCCTAGCAGCCATCGAAGCAAAAAAGATTACGGATAAAGTACTATTAGTTTCAAAGGGTTGTGTTGGAAGGAGCGGAAATACTCCTATGGCTGAAGGTGGTATTCAGGCATCCTTTCATATTGAAGATAGCCCAGAGGACCATATCAAGGATACTATGAATGCTGGAAAACATATAAATGATCCTGTATTGGTAGAAACCCTAGCGGCAAAAGCTCCTGAGTATGTTAGAAAAATAGAAGAATATGGAGTAAAATTTAAAAAGTTAGATAATGGTGAATTTTTTCAATATACATCCAGTGGAAGCACTCATCCACGATGCTTGTGGATAAAGGGAGGCGGTGCTGGGTTATCATTATCTGTCTCTAAGAAAGCTAAAGAACTTGGTGTTAACGTAATGGAAGAGGTAATGATAACAAAGATATTGACTTCGAGTAACAACGTAAATGGTGCTTGTGGTGTTGACCTTAAGACCGGTAAATTCATAAGTATTAAAGCAAAATCAGTTGTAATAGCTACAGGGGGAAATGAGACTCTATACAGCTTTTCCGATGGTTCTCTTGATTCTACTGGAGATGGAGTAGTGCTTGCATATGATGTCGGTGCTGAGTTGATTGATATAGAATTTATTCAGTTTTATCCCCATGCTCTTATCTATCCAAAGGGACTTAAAGGCATAGTAATACCAGAAGAAGTGTACTATGACAGCCTAATAGGAGCTAAGCTTTTAAATGGTTTAGGAGAAGAATTTGCGTATAAATATGATCCTGAAAGGAAGGAAAATACTACAAGAGATATATTAGCAAGGGCTATACACACCGAAATAACAGAGGGGAGAGGTTCAGAACATGGTGGTATTATAATAGACCTGAGAGAATGTAGTAAGGATAAGATAACGGGATTAGTAGGACCTTTATATAATTACTTGAACATGAATGGTGTAGATATGTTATCCACACCACTAGAGGTTGCACCTAGTGCTCATTACCAATGTGGGGGAATAAAGATAGATAAAAACGCCGAGACAACTGTTAAAGGTTTGTATGCAGCTGGAGAATGTACAGGAGGCTTTGATGGGGCAAATAGACTTTCAAGTAATGCATTAACTGAAGCAGTGGTTTTTGGAATGATTGCAGGAGAAAATGCAGCTAGATATTCGGAATGTGTTGAAAATGTTGTCATAGATGAAAAGATAGTTGAAGATGAGTACTTAAGGATTTCTGAAATGATAGAGCGAGAGCCAGAAGAAAGAATAGATGTATTGGAAGTAAAAAAAGAGCTTCAAAGCCTAATGACAGAGAATGTAGGGGTAATTCGTAGTAAAGAGAGTTTGGAAATGACTATTAACAAAATTCTTACAATTAAAAAGGAAAAGATTAATAAGATATGTCTAAAAAATAAGGAGTATGTTTATAACTTGGAAATATTAGAGCTTTTAGAGCTTTGTAATTTGATTGAAAATGCAATAATTGTAGCTAAAGCAGCAGAGTTTCGATGTGAAAGCAGAGGAAATCATTTCAGAGCAGACTATCCTAAAGAAGATAATAATATGTGGAAAAAGCATACTATTGTTAAAAAAGACAAAGATGAGGTTAGCATCAAGAGTATTTCAGTAGAAGCTAAAAAATATAAAGAAGATATGGAAACACAAATGGCGTGGGTAAAGGTTGTAAGGAACAACATTGATACTGGAGAAAAGGAATTTGAAGAATATAAAGTTCCGTATGACGAAAATAAGAACGTATTACAGGTACTTCTAGATATTTTTGAAGGAATGGATAGATCCTTAGCTGTTAGAAGATATCGTTGCAACAGAGGAATGTGTGGTTCCTGTACTATGATTATAAATGGAAAGGTTAAACGAGCTTGTATCACTAAAATGACAAAGGATATAGTTATAGAGCCTATAGATAAATATGGAGTAATAAGAGATGTGGTAGGAAATTTGGATTAAATAATATATGGAATATTAAAGTAAAAAAGTATAAAGCCAAAAGAAGAGGTGGAGATTATGGCTTGGGATTTTACAATAAAGAAAAAACTGACTATCAACTCTATTGTTGCTATCATTACTTCCATTTTATTGGTAGGTGCAAACATTGTATTGATAAATAACTTGTCTGAGTATAAAAACGAAGTAAATAAAAGCTCTGAGGAAGCTCTTTTTACAACAGAAATTTCGTATCTTGGAGATAGAATGTATTTAATTATTACAGAGCCAATAATTAATTTTAACCATAGCAAAACCGAAAAGGAATGGACGGCAATTAAGAAAGAAATCGATGTAAAGCTCAAAAAAATGGAAGAAATAGTTGAAACAGAGGAAGAAAAAGAGTATTTACAACATGGTAAAACTGCAATAACGAGTTTGATATCAATTTACGAAGAAGAATATTTGCCATTAATACGAAAGAATTTAGAGATTACAGCTGAAATAAGAGTATTAGATAGCAAATTGGACACTCAGAAGCAAAGGATTCGTATTGCTATGGAACGGCTAAGAGATAGCTTAACTGCAAGAGCCTTAGAGGCTAATAACAACTTCGACAAGGTTACAGGAGCCATTTTTAGGATAAACATAATAATAATATCGGCAGCGGTTATTTTACTAAGTATTATTTCTTACTTTGTTATAAGAAGTATTACCATCCCTCTAAATTCTGCTGTGAAACATCTAGAAATTATTTCCAAAGGAGATTATACAACTGAGATAACAGAAAAGTTTTCAAAGAGACAGGATGAGATTGGAAGACTGTTTAAGACAATAAATATATTACAAAAATCAACAAAGGGCTTAATAGATGAAGTTAAGAGTTCGTCTGAAAGCGTGTTGGAGTCGTCAAGGGCATTAATGGAAATGACAGAGCAATCTAGTTATGTTGTAAAGGAAGTTGCTCAATCGATAGAACATATCTCAGAAAGTGCTGGTAAGCAGGCAGAGGACTTAGTTATTGGATCTAGCAGGACAAATGAACTTGCTCAGACGATCGAGTTAGTAGTTAGATCTACGGGGGAAATAAAGGAAGTATCTAAAACATCAAAAGATCTTACTCAAAAAGGGTTGGCAATAGTGAAATCGTTAATAAATAAAGCTAACGAAACAACGAAATCGACTGAAGATTCAAACACTATGGTAAAAGAAATGAATAGGATGTCGGAAGAGATTAGCTCAATAACTGAAACTATAAAGGAAATAGCCGAAATGACAAATTTATTAGCTCTGAATGCAGCTATCGAAGCGGCTAGGGCAGGTGAATCAGGAAAAGGTTTTGCTGTTGTAGCCGATGAAGTAAGAAAATTGGCCGAAGGGTCAGAAAATGCGGCAAAAAATATTATGAAGCTAATTGAAGATATGAAATATCAAACTCAAAAAGTTGTAATATCAATGGAAAGCGTAAGTAAAATTGCTAAGGAGCAAAATCAATCAGTGGCAGAAACTGAAGAGGTGTTTATGAAAATAAATGATTCGATTGAGAGCTTCGTTAACAAGATAGAAGAGGTACAAAATAATACATTACAAATGGAAAATAAAAAGGATACCCTTATAACTGTTATTAGAAACATTTCCGAAGTATCTGATAAAACAGCTGCAGCTACTACAGAAGTTTCGGCGGCAACAGAAGAGCAGTTCGCTTCCATAGAAGAAATAAGCAGCTTTTCACACAACTTAAATACTTTATCAGTTAATCTGAAGGATAAAATCCAGAATTTTAAAGTGGATTAAGATAATGAGGGGAATTTGTAATGTAAATGGGATACAGACATTTAAGTTATGGTCTAGTATTCTAAATACATTATGAAAAAGATAATAAAAATTGCGTTTACATCGTTAGTAAACTTGAAGCGAAAGAGCCAAATAAAAAAATTGAGTTTACCATTAGTCTGAGCTCCAGTAGGAGCTTTATTTTTTTTATATAAAAATAATTTTTTCTAGAAGGAAAATGATGAAATTTGACGAATACATCTTATATACAACCTGTATACAAGTGATGAAAAATTGAAAGTAGAGGTGTTTGATATACATGGGGGCGAAATCAAAATTAGAATATAGTAAGTCAACAAAACCTACCTTGAATCAGCAGGCCTATAATAAAATTAAGGAAGCCATAATATATTGCGAAATTAAACCAGGGACGTGGATAAGTGAGAATGGTCTTAGCGAGAGTCTCAATATGAGTAGAACTCCAGTAAGGGAAGCATTAAAAATGCTAGCTAATGAAGGCTTTGTGGAAATTAAAAATGGATTAGGAGTTTTTGTTAAGGATGTAAGTATGAAGGATTTGATAGATTTATTTAAGGTAAGAGAAAACCTAGAATGTATGGCTATTGAGTCCTCACTAAAATTTATTACTAAAGAAGACATCAAAACCCATAAAAATATTTGGGAAAATATATTAAAAAGGATTAAGAATAAAGAAATCATTGATAATAGAGAGATAAGCAAATATGACAATATGCTTCATGGTCTTTTTATAGAGAAATGTGGAAATAGCTACATAAAATCAATTATGAGAAATATAAATCAACTTATACTTAGATATCAAATGATCTCAGTGATGGCTCTGGACGATGTGGAAGATACAGTTAAGAGGCATTTAGAAATAATAGAACTTCTTGAAAAGAAGGATGGAGCTAATTTATCTAGATTACTTAGAGAACATATTCATAGTTCAGCAAGCATAATAAAGGAAAATAATATTGAGATTTTTGAGGGCTTTTAACTCTTTTATATTATGAAGGGGGGCTAAATAAGTGGCAATAGAAGTAAAATTACTAGGTACACCTTCGGTTATGGTTGATGGAAGGATAATAGAATTTCCATATAAGAAGACGGAGGCACTGTTTTATTATTTAGTTGTAAATAAGAAGGTACTAAGAGATAAGGTCTCGTGGCTTCTTTGGGGAAACAGAAGTGACTGTGACGCAAAAAAGAATTTACGAAATGCAATTTATATTTTGAAAAAGACTCTTCCGGTTCAGTGTATAAACATAGTTAACCGTTCTATTGTAGCTTTAGACTCAAATATTGAAATTAAAGCTGATGTATATGAGCTTATGGAAATGGATAATGAAATTCATGAAACCTTTGGTGAGGAATTTTTAAGTGGTTTTTCTCTGAAGGAATCTGAAGAATTTGAAGAGTGGGTAGGAGAAAAAAAGCTCTTCTATGGTCAATGCTATTTAGATAAATTGAATAATGCTATAGAACGAGGTATTGAATCCTGTGATTTTACGAGTATAGAGCGATATTTGAAAATGCTAATAAAAAAGGATGAATATAATGAAGAAGCCTATAGAAGATTAATGGGTCTTTATTATGATAATGGAAAAATTGGCAAATTAGTTGAACTATATGAATTTCTAGAAAATAAGTTTAGCAAAGAACTTGGAATTAAGCCCGACCCACTTACCAGGGATCTATATAATAAAATATATGACAATGAACTAAATAACAGACACGAAAATATAAGCAGGACAGACTGCTATGAAAGGGAAAAGGAGATAAAAATATTTAATAATAGATTTAAAACCTTTTTAAATAAACGTACTGCAGGCTGTTTGATGGTTTATGGAGAAGCAGGAGCAGGAAAGACCACCTTAATATCAAGTTTTATGGAAAAGCATAGTAATAAGTGTATTACTGTGCTGAAAACCGAGTGCTTTCAAGCTGTACAGGATTATGTATTAGAGCCTTGGAATGCTATCCTAGAGCAACTGATTGAAAATATAAATATCGATGAGATCGATATATCCGATTTGAAAAAGCAGATACTTGGATGCTTCTTTCCCACTCTGTTTGATAATAAAAAGTTGGATCTAGATGTTTTACTTAGCAATGAAAAGTTTAAAGTCCAATTTGTGGTAGAAATAGTAAGTGAATTAATTACTAAAATAGCAAAAAAACACCCAATAATAATTACTATTGAAGATATACAATGGTGCGATAAGGTAAGTATTGAACTGTTTATTAAAATTCTAACTGATGGAAGAAACTTACCCATATTGATAGTGGGGACCTCTAGAAATATAGGTAAAAAGAGAATTGATAACCATATGTATCAGATTCAAAAGCTCAACTTATTAACTGAGGTTAAATTAGATAGATTTTCAGAAAAGAGTGTTTTTAGATTATGTAAGGTTATGATGCCTGACCTAAAACTCAAAGATAAGGTTATTAGAGAAGTATATAAAGAGACGGAAGGAAATGCATTCTTTTTAGTAGAGGCAATAGCGCTACTAAAGGAGGGGAAGGACTTTAAATCTCTAAGCCTAAAAATGAAAGGGATACTAGAGAACCGTCTAGCATCTATTTCGGAAGATGCTAGAAGACTATTAAATATATTGAGTATTTTTTTCGATGAAACAACCTTTGATACCCTTCTGTGTGTTAGTGAAGAAAGTCCCAATAGACTTGTCGATATGATAGAGGAACTCAGAGAAAAGAATATAGTTAGGGAACTCATCAATCACAAAGGGCAGATTTCATATCGATTTTCCCATAAAAAGCTTAGAGATTACGTATATTCCCAGTTATCCTTATCAAGGTCAAAAATATTAAATAATCAGGTTGCTACCTGTCTAGAAAGCTATTATAAGAAGGATATGTATGATAGTAAGTTACTAAAGAGACTTATATACTATTTTTCTAAAAGCAGGAACCTAGAGAAACAGTTGAAATATATGATAGAAAGTGTGGAGGTATACTTAAATCTAAGTCATGAATTATTTCCCTTAATAAATGATAGAACTTTACAGGCTATAAGTAAAAACAGATTATCATTAGAGTACGCAGAAAAAACCTTTGATGAAATTGAAAATCTCATTACAGAAATAAAAAGAACTAAGGGAAATTCTAAAGAGTTAGAGGGCAAAGAGCGAAAATATCTGACGATGAAAAGTAATTACTTGATTTGGCAGGGGGAATATGAAAGGGGAGTAGGACTGCTAGAGATTATATTAAACAACACTAAGGAAGATGATGATATAAATATTACTATTCAAGGACTACAACAGATGTGTTATTATGGAATCCAAACAGATAATGAAAATATACTTGATAAGTATGGGAACAGTATGTATGACCTTTGCTTTAAATATAATATTAAAGAAGGAATAGGAACGTCCCTAAGATTTTTAGGAATATTGTATATCTTGAAGAGAGACTATAAAAAAGCCCATGATTATCTAATGAATTCAATAACAATATTTAAAGATATGGAAGATATAAATAATAAATATACCCTTAGCATTGTTGCTGCTAAAAACTTTATTGCAAATATATATAATTATTCGGAGAGGACACAAGATGCCCTTGAACTTTATGAAAAATGTATAGATATATGTGAGAGCAAAAATATATATTGGGGATTAGATTTGATTTATGCAAATGCTGGACATTCAGCATTTGAAACAGGAGATCTAGAAAGGGCACGAAACTACTTTGAAAACTCACTAAGGGTGTACAATGACTTTACCGAGGGTAAAGGGTATATAATTGCTAGTAGCTTCATGGCGCTTTTCAATGTTTATGAAAAAAGATACAAAGAAGCACTTATAGCATTAAAAAATGCCGATAGACAGGCAGAAAAACTACAAAAGAAATATTGGATAGGAATAACCTTGAGAATAAAAACCGAAATCAAGTTAATGATGAATAGCGATGGGGAATTGAGAAAGGCATTTGAAGAATATTTGGATGATGATTTAGAAGTATATAGAAAAAGAGCACTAGCGATTTTTAGAGATTTAGGATGTAATAATGAAGTTAAAATGCTTGAAAATATTGCATAGTAATACTAATAGGCGATGTCTCAGAAAGGTGTTTTTTGAATTTAGAGCCTAGGGTGTTTTAGAATGAATTCTGTTCTATAACACCCTTTTTAATTTTTTTGATTTGAGTTGACGGTAATTTGACGTAGCGTGATTTATTATAAGGGTAAGACTTGGTTACAACTTCTTAGGGAGGGATAAGGTGAAGGAATCAAATAGATATATCGGTAAGACATATCCGATACAAGATGCGGTTTTAAAAGTTACTGGACGACAAAAGTATGCGGGAGATTTGCAGTTTCCAAATATGCTCCATGCGAAAATACTATTTAGTCCTATAGCTCATGGAATAATAAAGAAAATTGATACGTCTAAAGCAGAAGCAGTACCGGGAGTGGTGAAGGTCTTTACCCATGAGAACTCACCCAAAAAGACCTTTAGTAACTATATATTCTATGTGGATCAAAATGCTCCAAAGGATGAGCACCTCTTTGCCGACAAGGTACGTTTTATTGGAGACAGGGTTGCGGCAGTAGTAGCTACTGATCCCTTTACTGCTGAAAAGGCAGTAAAGCTTATTGAAGTAGAGTATGAAGAACTGCCTGTTCTAACAGATCCAAAGGAAGCATTGGAAGACGAAAAAACAAGGATTCATGAGGCAGGAAATCTATTAAGTGAGGCAGAGTTAAATGTAGGGAACTCTGAAGAAAGTATAAAAAAGTCGCCCATGGTCTTTAAGGATTCTATTTCTACACAGAAGGTTCATCATGCGACTATGGAAAACCACGTGTGTGTTGCAGAATATAAACCAACGGGAGAATTTACAATATGGACACCTTGTCAAAGTGTATATGCCGTTAGAAATACTGTAGGTGAACTATTAGATATTCCATATAGCAATATAAGGGTAATAAAGGCTACTATGGGAGGTTCCTTCGGAGCTAAGCAGCATGTAATATTAGAACCCCTAGTGGCATTTATGGCGATGGAAACAAAGTCAGCAGTAAAGCTACAGTTTTCTAGGACTAATGCAATACTTAGTACTATCACAAGAACTGCTACTGAAATAGATATTGAGACAGGTCTTACAGAGGATGGGAAAATTACAGGATGTAAGATCAGCTCACTAGTAGATGCAGGTGCATATGCAGCAAACACTGCAGATTTAGCCGTTGCTATGGGGAAAAAAGCCTTTAGGGTATATAAAATACCTAATCTAAACTATAAAACGAAGACTATTTATACAAACACTCCTACAGCAGGCGGTTGTAGAGGCTGGGGGTGCCCTCAAATAAATACAGCAATAGAGATACATATGGATAATATCGCAAAGAGAATGGATATGGATCCTATTGAATTTAGACTAAAGAATCTAGTTTATCCAGGTGATATGGAAATATTATCTAAGATATCCTTAGGAAATGCTAGAATAAGAGAATGTCTCATAGAGGGAGCTAAAGAATTTGACTGGAAAGAAAGACAAAAGAGAGATAAAGATGAAGGTCGATATAAAAGAGGAATAGGATTCGCCTGTGGAGGTCACGTGAATGGCTTCTTCGGTAAAATACAAGATCTTTGCTCTATGATTTTAAAGATGAATGAGGATGGAACCTTCGTATTAAATACGGGAGTACATGATATGGGTTGTGGAACTTTAATCAGTATGGCTCAAATAGTAGGAGAAGTTCTTGAGGTAGATCCTAAGCTTATAAAGGTAATGGAGGCCGATACTACCATGGGACCATATGATATGGGGACATTTTCAAGCAGAGTAACCTATGTATCTGGTAAATGTGCTTTTAATGTGGCGGGCAAGGTTAAAGATATGATAATTAAGCAAGCTGCTGTTATTCTTGGAAAATCAGAATCTTATCTAGAAAGTAAAGATGGATACGTTTGGCCATTAGGTGAGCCTGAGAAAAAAATAAGTTATAGGGAAATAGCATCTATTTCTCAGGTGAAATATCAGGTGGATATCATTGCTAAGGAAACATATTCAAATGTATCAAATCCTGGAGCTTATGCTGTACATTTTGCCGAGGTGTTAGTAGATACTAAGACAGGCTTGGTGAAGGTATCAGATTATCTTGCGGTCCACGATGTTGGTAAAGCAATAAATAGAGGAATGATTGAAGGTCAGGTACAAGGCGGTGTTCAAATGGGTATTGGCTACGCTTTATGTGAGGACATAAAGATAAATAAAAGTGGTATACCTAAAAATGATAGCTTCAAGAATTATACAATTGTTAATGCACCTGACATGCCCGATACAAAGGTTAAAATACTTGAGTATGGTGGAGATGACGGTCCATTCGGAGCTAAGAGTGTAGGGGAAATTGCAGTAGTTCCTGTGGCTGCGGCAGTTATAAATGCAGTAAATGATGCCTTAGATACAGAACTTTGCGATTTACCATTATCACCAGAAAGAATAATAGAGGTCTTAGAAGATAAGTAGAGATATAATCTGTTGTGAAATTAGGAGGTCGACAATGAAAATAGATTTTAATGTTAATAACAAGGACTATTCAATAGATATTGAGCCAAGCTTAAGACTTCTTGATGTTTTACGTGATGTACTGGGATTAACTGGGGTAAAAGAAGGCTGTGGTGAAGGAGAATGTGGGGCATGTACAATCATCATGAATGGAAAAGCAGTGCATTCTTGCTTAATATTAGCAAGTCAAATTAGTGGAAAAGAAATAATTACTATTGAGGGTCTAGAACAAGATGGGGAACTTGACATACTACAAAAGAAATTTGTG
This sequence comes from Wukongibacter baidiensis, assembly GCF_050888315.1. Lineage (NCBI taxonomy): Bacteria > Bacillati > Bacillota > Clostridia > Peptostreptococcales > Caminicellaceae > Wukongibacter > Wukongibacter baidiensis. Next base: position 1,829,918 of record NZ_CP138202.1, on the reverse strand, counting down.
GAGCATGGAGCTGTACAGTGCGGATTTTGTACTCCCGGTATGATAATGTCTGCAAAGGCATTACTAATGGAAAATCCAGATCCAACCGATGAAGAAATCCGTAGAGCCTTAGAAGGGAACCTATGTAGATGTACGGGTTATTCAAAAATAATTGAAGCTGTTAAGGATGCAGCCGACTCTACAAATATTGATTAAAACTGAGAGGAAGGATGTCTATGCATAGTTTTGATGTACTTGCTCCTAAAGATATTACTGAGCTTAAAGAAGCCTTAGGTAAAGCTACATCTGAAAGCAAAATACTTGCAGGAGGTACAGACCTAGTTGTTGCGATTCATGAGGGGCATAGTACCCCAGACTTAGTGATTGATATATCGGGAATTGATGAACTAAAATCAATTAGCCATGAAGATGACTATATTTATATAGGATCAGGGGTAACCTTCGCAGAAATCGAAAAAAGTAGCATTATAAAAAAGCATGGGAATTGTTTGGTAGAGGCTGCTAGCCAGGTAGGTTCTACGCAAATCCGAAACCTAGGAACTATTGGAGGAAACATTGCCAATGCTTCTCCAGCAGGTGATTGTATAACTGCTTTAGTTGCTCTTGAGGCTGTTGTACAGGTAATGGACAAAGAGGGTAAGATTACTGATATATCAATAGGTGAGCTAATTGTTGGGGCAAATAAGCTAATATTAAAAGAAGACCAAGTTATAAGAACAATAAAGTTTAAAATAGTTGATGAATCTTATAGAAGTGGATTTGTCAAAGTAGGAACTAGAAGCGCTGTAACAATATCAAAGGCAAATATTGCAGTATTGGCAAAGGTTAATGAGGAATCAAATGAAATAGAGTATATAAGAATTGCTCTGGGTGCAGTAGGAAAGAAGTCCTTTAGAGATTTTAGAGCAGAAGAAGCATTAAGAGGAAGAGTCATAGACAATAAACTTAGAAGTATATTTGCCGATGAAATATCAAAAACCGTTCAAGAATCTATAAAGGGTAGAAGCTCAATGCCATATAAGAAAGAAGCAGTTAAGGGGCTTACAGATAGTATTTTTGATAAGCTTTTCTATAGATAAACAACATTAATATTTGAAACTTATTATACCTCGAAGTTGCTTATCTCTAATATAGAAGTTAAGATTTGGTTTTCTGAATAGCTCAAAATTTTAGCTATTCAGAAAATCCTATTATAGATTTATTAATGAATTTATACCTAAGAAAGTTACTATTTTTTTAACTTGAGCTGTATACAGCTTGTATTCAAATTGAAATTATACTAAAAATAGGAGGGAAAACATATGGAGTTAACACAGAAACAACAAGATATGCTAGATGGTAAGTATGGTAAAGGCGTGGCTATGGCAATGAAGATTCAGGTAGCTGTAGGAGAATCCTTTGACGCAAAGAGAATGGTGCCTATCACAAGGGCCCATGTAGCACTAAGTAATCAGGAAGCAGATTTATGGTTTGCTGAAAAACTTCTTAATGCTGGAGCAAAGTGTACAGTGGCTCCAACGGTAAACCCTGGCTTTTGTCTATCTTACATGACAAAGGTTGTAGATGTTCCAGAGGAAGACCAAAAGCTTATGCAAAGAACTCACGATGCGTACAAGGGGTTAGGAGCTATTTTATCTTACAATTGTACCCCTTATCTTGGAAGTAATATTCCTAAGTTTGGTGAAGTTGCAGCCTTTTCTGAGTCAAGTGCAACACCATTTGTAAACTCAGTATGGGGAGCGAGAAGTAATAGAGAATCGGCACAAAGTGCATTATGTGCAGCGATAACAGGATATGTGCCTGAATATGGTTTGCTTTTTGATGAGAATCGAAGGGGAGATATTTTAGTAGAGGTACAAGCAGATATGAAGTCTGATTTCGAATATCAGCTTTTAGGATACATGGGTAAAAAAATTGGTAAGGGAATACCTGTGTTTACAGGATTACCAAAGGTTATTTCTCCTGAGGCCCTAATGAACCTAGGAGCACAGCTTAATACATCTGGAGCCTATGGAATGTATCACATAGTAGGCGTAACACCAGAGGCTCAAACCCTTGAACAGGCCTTCGGTGGTAAAGAGCCAGCTAGAAAAGTAGTGATAACCAATGAAGACCTTGAAAATATCCTTAAGGAGATTTCAGAAGCGGGAGATAGAAAAATAGACTTCGCAATGTTTGGTTGCCCTCACTTTACATTAAATCAGGTACAGGAAATAGCAAGAATGATTGAAGGTAAAAAATTAGCAGTTGAGATGTGGATACTTACATCAAGTTATACAAAGGAACTTGCAGATAGAATGGGTCTACTGAAGATAATAAATGAAGCAGGTGGACATATAGTAGAGGATAGCTGTCCAGATCAGCCGTGCTGGAAGCATTTAAATGGAAAAATAGGAGTTACAGAGTCTCCAAAGTGTGCATACTACCCAAGACGTAGAGGAATAAATTTTGTAATAAGAGACTTAGAGACATGTGTAAAAGCGGCATTAGAAGGGGAGGTAAAATAATGAGTAATATAACATATAATTGTCATAAGATTTCTGACGGTGTCGTAGAGGGAGAGGTATTAATATCAACTGATGATATTATGTTTTACTTACTTGATCCTGAAACAGGCATAATGATAGAAAAGGGGCATTCATTAGAAGGAAAAAGTGTAGCTGGTAAAATCCTTGTTTTCCCAGGCGGTAAAGGAAGCTCCGTAGTGCAGGCCGATGGAATGTTCCAGCTTGCTATGAAAAACAATGCACCAAAGGCCATGATTATTAAAAATCCTGAAACGGTATTAGTATCAAGTGCAATAATCATGGAAACTCCTATGGTTGACAGAGTTGATGAAGAGTTCTATAAAACCATAAAGGATGGAGATAGAATAAGATTAGATGCCGATAACGGTCAAATTACACTTTTATAGATGTGTTATTGATAAGTTTAACCTACTCAAGTAGCCACTGAGAATCCTTCGTGCTCAGACGGTAAACTTAAATTTTATATGTAAGTTAATAGGAAAATTTAAGCTTATCCACATTGCTACGAAGGAAACCTCAGCGTCTACTTTCGTTTGCAAAATTTCTGAGTCACACATCTATTAAAGTAGTTGAAGACTAAACTATAGAAAAGAAGGTGTACAAATGCCTAAAAATATGAGAATCATTACTGTACCCTATGGAGAAGAAAAATTAGAGGCAAAAATACCAAACGAGTTATTCCTATTTGAGGGCAAGATGGAAAGCTTTGATCCACTACTGGATTTTAATAAAACCCTTATAGAAAGGCTAGACAGGCCTAGTGGATGTGAGGCATTAAAGAATCAGGTATCTGCAAAGGATAGGGTACTGATTTTGATTGAGGACAATACCCGTATAACTCCTGTAAATAAAATACTTCCTATATTAATAGACTACCTAGAAAATGCTGGAGTGAGGAAGGAAAATATTGAAATATTAACTGCACCTGGAACCCATAGAGTAATGACTGAAGAGGAAATAATAGAAAAGGTAGGAATGGAAATATACGAAACTATAAAGATACATCAGCATGATTATACAGACAAAGATTCGATAGTAGATCTAGGGGAGATAAGAGTCGGTGACATGATTTTTCCTGTACATGTAAACAAGAAGGTTTTAGAGTTTGACTACATGATTGGACTGGGAAATATTATTCCACATTCCGATGCAGGATTTTCAGGAGGGGCTAAAATAGTACAGCCCGGTATATGTGGTAGTGCTACTACCTCAGCAACACATATTGCAGGAGCTCTAATGAAGGAAATTCCCCTTGGAAATATAGACAATAATCCTTGCAGGCAAGGAATTGAGGAAGTTGCTGGCAAGGTAGGATTAAGATTCATAATAAATGTAGTAATGACTCCAGAAAGAGAGGTAGTAGATATCTTTACGGGTGACTTTGTAAAGGCCCATAGAGAAGGATCAAAGCTTTCTGGAAAGGTATACGGGGTTCAAATTCCGAGTCTTGCCGATGTCGTTGTTGTAAGTTCATCACCATGTGATATTGACTATTGGCAGGCCGAAAAGGGTCTGGTATCGGCATATTTCAGTGTTAAAGAAGGCGGATATATCATATTTGTGGCACCGTGCTACGAGGGAATGGAGCATAATCATCCTAGGCTTAGACATTGGTGTAAGTATACCTACGAACAAGCAAAGAAGGCAGTAAAAAACATTCCTTTAGAGGATGAAAAGGCAGATTTAGTAGCGGCAGATATAGCCATGGCAAATTCTAGAGTTAGAGAGCGTGCAAACATTTTGATAGTAACCGATGGATTGTCTGATGATGATATAAAGGTTTTAGAATATGAGAGATTTAAAACACTGCAAGAGGCCGTTGATTATGCTCTAGCTAAGACTTCTAACGGGAAAGTGGGAGTTTTACCTAGAGGCGGAGACTGTCTTCCATATCTAGAATAAGGAGGTGAGGTCTATGAGAATAGTAGTATTAGATAGCGTAGTTATAAATAAAGAACAAAAAGAACGGCTAGAAACCATAGGGAATCTGGAGATATTCGATGGATTACCAAGGGATAACGAGGAAATTATTAAAAGGGGAAAAGATGCGGATATAATAATTTTAGGATGGACCAATATAACAAAGGATGTTTTAAGTAGACTTCCTAATCTTAAAATGATATCATTGTGGGCCACCGGATACGACTATGTAGATATAGAAGAAGCAAAGAAAAGGGGAATAATAGTAACAAATGTACCAGGATATGCAAAGAACGCAGTAGCGGAGCTGGCTGTTAGTCTAATGCTTTCAGTTTCGAGAAAAATACCTGGGGCGGATATAGATGTTAGAAAGAGCGGAGAATACAATTGGGATAAATTTAAGGGAAGAGAACTTACAGAAAAGACTTTAGGAATAATTGGCTTAGGTGCTATCGGGTTTAAAGTAGCTCAAATAGCCAAGGGATTTGATATGAAAATAATTGCCTATGACCCATTTCCAAAGGAAGATCTTGCTAAAGAGTATGGGATAGAATATGTGGACTTTGAAAGAATTTTTACAGAAACTGATATAATAACGATTCATATGCCTCTTTTACCAGCGACGGAAAACATTATATCCCATAGAGAGATTAGCTTAATGAAAAATAGTACAATATTTATAAACACTGCTAGGGCAAAGCTTGTAGATCAAGAGGCACTTTATGAAGCATTAGCAAGTAAAGAAATCTATGGAGCAGGGCTTGATGATATTGATATGACTTCTGAAAGTGGTTCTAAAATACTGGACTTAGATAATGTAGTATTAACACCTCATATGGGATTTTATACGGAAGAGGCAATAACTACGAAAACAGATATATGCATTGATAATGTCATGAACTATGTAAACTTACAGCCAACTAATATTGTAAATATTTAGTTGAACTATGAATAAAAGAGATCAGGTTGGCTGGTCTCTTTTATTTAATTAATAATCTTAAAAATATAGTTAAAGGAGTATAGACATGATAGAAGAAAATAACAGTCAACTTAAGAGATCTATAGACTGGAAGCAAGGATTATTTATAGCATTAGGAGTTCCTCTTCTAATACTGCCTTCAATTGGTACGTTTGCAAATTATGCTTGGGGTTTCTCGATTATTGTCTGGATACTTTCTGTAGTGCAAGGATTTATGCAAAACATGGCTTACGGTGAGCTGGCAGTGATGTTCCCAGGTGCTTCCGGCTTGCCAGGTTATGCCCAAACAGTTTTCAAGGGTAATAATGATAATAAATATAATATAAGCAGCTTTATCGGGGGATTTAGTGCTTGGAGTTATTGGTTTGCATGGGCTCCCGCTATGGCAATATTTTCACTACTTATAGGTAGCTATTTACATGGGTTGATTCCAGCACTTAATAAGGTATCAGAATTTAAAATATCTCTTGTTGCAGGTGTTGTGATCTTTGTTCTATTAATAATTGTTAATTATAGAGGTGTTTCTAATGGAGCTAAGTTGGGAAATATTTTAGCAATCTTTTCTTTAGCACCACTTATTATTATTTCAATGGCTCCATTTTTTACAGGGGATTTTAACTTTTCAAACATAAGTATGTCTTGGCTTCCACCGAGTTGGACTTGGGATTTTAAACATATAATGATACTTCTAGGAGTTTTTGCCATGGCTCAGTGGAGTGCCTGCGCATGGGAGACTGCTGCTATCTATGGTCCTGAGTATAAAGATCCTAAGACAGATGTTCCGAAGGCACTGTTTGTATGTGGGACGATATGTCTCTTTACATTTGGAGTAGTACAGGCATCTTGTGTTGGAACAATAGGAATTGAAGGAATTTTACAAGATCCTAATTCTCCGATGTTAACATTATCAAAGCAAACCTTCGGCTTAATTGGTGGATATATATCGGTATTGATGTTAATAGCAGCGATGATCTTAATTATCCAAACAGCTTTTCTAGGGTCATCGAGGGCTATGCATTCAATGGCATCAGAAGGTAACCTACCTAAAATTTTTGGAAAATCAAATAAGTTTGGGACACCGATTTTTGCTATGGTTGTTATCGCAATCTTTAATATCTTTTTCATCTGTTTAAGGACTCCTACGGCGATTATCGCAGCTTCGTCCATAGGATATGTATTCGCAAATGGAATAAGCCTATTTGCGTATGTTGTTTCATACAAAGATGAAAGATTTAAAAATCGATTTAGGCCATTTAAAGCACCTAAAGGATGGAATAGGGTTGCATTAATATTTGGCATTTTCAATTTACCCCTATGTTTATTGGGAGTGATTTACTTAAATAGTCTTGATATGGGATGGGCTTCAACTATTGTAGGATTTTTTGTATTAGCAGGATACATACCGCTATGGTGCTATTCAAAAGTTGAAAAGTAGTGTATACAAATGAGAAGGGTGTGATAATAATGAGTAAGAAGAAAAATTTTTGGAATATACAAAACAAGTTTATTGTTGTATTTCTTGCTTTAATTATTTTGACGGGGGGAACAATAGGTTATACAGTAAACTCAAACGTTAAAAAGCAATTGAAAGAGGAGTTTATTACATCCACAACTAACGAGATTACCCAAGTAAGTAATGCCATGAACTTATATTTTGGTGTGATTAAAGAAAACTGTCATTACTTATCTAACAGTTTTTTAATAAAAAATATTGATAATAGTATAACCTCCTATGTAAATCAGACGGGAGATAGAGGCTTAATTAAGATGGTGCCTTCTCAAAATGGTGGGATAGAAGAAGAAATTTATAATATTTACAATGAATTTGTAAAATCACACCCTAATACGGCATACTTATATTTAGGAACAGAAGATGGAGGGTATATACAGTGGCCGGAAGGAAACACCAAGGAAAAATTTGATCCAAGGCTGAGACCATGGTACACAAAGGCTTTAGAAAATAAGGGAAAGATAGTAAGAACAGGTGCTTATGATGGTGGCGAAGGTTCAAACCATGCAATAAATATTAGTACAGTTACTACCATAGCAAATGAAGCAGGAGAGGTTGTAGGTGTTCAAGGAGTGGATGTTAGTCTTGAACAATTAACAGAAATGATAAGGAACATAAAAATAGGAAATACAGGATATATTATTTTAACCGATGCTGATGGAACAATTTTAGCACATCCTAAAGAATCAGATATGAACTTTAAGAATATCAGCGAATTAGGGATAGAAAAATTGAATGAGATTGTAAAACAGGAGAAAGCTTATTCTAAGATTTCTATGGATGAAAAGAACTATATTATGAATGTAGTTACATCACCTGAAACAGGATGGAAGTATATTGCAGCGATAGAAGAAGAGGAAATGATGGCTAAAGCCGATGGGATTCAAAAGCTTGTTATTTGGATATCCTTTGCTGTAATGATTTTAGCGCTGATTGTGGCTATTCTCTTTACCAGATTATTTACAAAACCCTTAGATGCAATCGTAGACCATCTAAAAAAAATTGGGCAGGGAAATTTCAAAGAGAATATTCCTGAAAAATTATTACTACGCAAAGATGAAATAAAAGTTATAGCAAATTCTATACTTACAATGCAAGATGATATCAAAGTACTGTTGTCACAAATTCAAAATTCTACTCACAAAGTTTCAAAAGCATCTACAAGTGTTGAAAATATCATGATAGAATTTGGTGAGTCTACAATGAATATTACTGAATCAATTAATGAAATTGCACAGGCTGCCTCCGAAGAGGCTACGTCAATCATGGATGCATCTGAAAACGTAGATAGTCTGGCAACTGCAATTGATGAGGTTTCTGATTCAATAACAGAAATGGATACTATATTCAATGATGCAAAAAAACTTAATGAAAACGGACTAGATATTGTAAAAGAATTAATTGATAAATCTTTAGAGAGTAAAGATGCTATTGAACAAGTACATGATGTTATAACGATGATGAATAATAGCTCAGAAGAAATTAATTCGATCACAAAGGTAATAAGCGAAATTGCAGAACAAACTAATCTGCTTGCTTTGAATGCAGCAATAGAAGCGGCTAGGGCAGGGGAACAGGGCAAGGGCTTTGCTGTTGTGGCTGATGAGGTAAGAAAGCTAGCTGAACAATCGGGCCTGGCAGCTGACAACATTAAGAAATTAATTGAAAACGTACAAGTTCAGTCAAATGCAGCAGTAAGTGGAATAGACAATACACTAAGTATATCTTTAGAACAGAAAAATTCTGCAAGTGAAACTGAGAATGTTTTTAATTCTTTATCAAATACAATCTATAGGCTGACTTCTAAAGCAGAAGCAATTGCTAATAATAATGAGGATATGATATCGAAGAAAAATAGATTACTAGATGTAATTTCAAATATTTCTGCTCTGTCTGAAGAAACATCTTCTATGGCTCAAAATGTATCGGCTACAGTTGAGGAAAGATTAGAAAGTATAGATGAAGTTATGAACCAGACGAAAAGGGTAAATGAGCTTTCACAAAATCTAGAAGTTGATGTTAAAAAGTTTACTGTCTAAGGTCTGAAGCAATAAAGATAATAATATTTGAATTGCTTAAAGAGATCCTATGATTCAAGTAGTGATTATAATAGAGAATCTAGCATGTATTATTATATGCTAGATTTTCTCTATGAATAATCTATATATAACGCACTTATAAATTTACATTTCTATAAGCTCATATATTTTTCAATCTTTTCCTTATACATACCTATAAGCTCATAGGCCAAATCTTCCTCAATACTTCCTGTGGCAGAAGGAGTTTCGAAGATTCTTCTAGGCAATTTCACATTATTCAAATCAAAGCCGAGCATTTTTTTAATTCTAAGTTTAGTTTTGTAAATTTTATCGGATATACCGATTAAATCATCCTCATTCAAATTATAGCCAATGGAATTCAGACAAAGCAGAATAGTATCTTTATCATAAACCTTCCTTGCAAATAAGCAAATAATAAGGGAATTTAACATACAGCGTTCTCTTTCTTCATTGAAGATTGATTCAATGAGTTTTTCTTTATTAAAGGTTTTCATTGATTGATCTATAGAATATCCACCGTTACATAGGTGAGAATGCCTAGCACCAACGGTATGGCCAACTACGGAACCATAGCCCGTATGATATCCAGGAGTCTCATTGCCTGCAAATTGAAGAGCGAACTCTTGACCTCCATACTTTTCAGATGCTTTAGCAGAGCCTTTAGACAAAGCTCTGTAAAAGTCATTATATGCTATAGCCATATATTCGATTGCCTTAAGATAATTGTTGGCATTACCATATTCTAAAGGAATTATTGTATAGGTATCGTTTACTAATCCTTTTTTGTAGGCCTCCGTGGCCCAACCCAAAACTACACCGGCAGAAATGGCATCAAAACCCATTTGCTCAACCTTTTCGATAAGCTGTAGTATGTCCTTAGTATTGTCAATACCTAGATAACTGCCAAGTGCAAATATCAATTCATAATCATAGGCTACACTTATAGATTCATATTCATACCCCTTATCAAATTCTCTTCTGAATTGTCCTATATGTATACAACCTACGGGGCAGCCCGTGCAAGCCATTTTTCTTACTAAGTTTTGAGACGCAAACTCTTCACCCGATATATTTTCTGCATGCTCAAACCTATTTTGAGTTAGATTTCTTGTGGGTAAAGAACCTATTTTATTAATAGGAGAAACATTAACAGCGGTACCAAGGTCATGATATTTCTGCATTAATTCTGTCTCAGTAACCTTTTTAAATACTTCACCATAGGCCTTAAAATATTCCTTGAAGTTTTCGATATCGATGTCATTGTCGCCAATAGTAACTATGGCTTTAAGATTTTTACTTCCAAATATTCCTCCAAGACCTAGACGGCCAAAATGTCTATAGGTATCGACACATATACTTGCAAAGCTCGAGAGGTTTTCACCGGCAGGACCTATCCTCAGTATACTCCGCTTGCCCTCTCCCGATTCCCGTTCTCTTATTATTCTGCCAGTTTCATCGCTAGACGCACCCCAAAGGGCCCTAGCATCCTTAAAGTCTATATCTTTACTCTGTATAGTTATATAGGTGGGCTTATTACTTTTGCCAGTAATAACTACGGCATCATAGCCTGCGAAAAGTAGAGACATGGCAAACCTTCCACCAGCATAGCTTTCACCTAGCTCCATTGTGAGTGGAGAATAAAACATTGCAACGGTCTTTGTAATTACAGGAAATATTGAAGATGCGGCTCCAATTGCAAATATTATTGGCTGATTTTCATTTAAAGGATGAAGAGCTGGTTTTATATTTTCTTCTAAAAGTTTTGAAGCAACTCCAACACCTCCTAGATACTCCTTTAAATCTTCTCTAAGCTCTACTTTAATTTTTTCAGTTGACAAATCTATATATAAAACCTTTATGTGATTTTTATAAAGCATCTTCTACTTCCTCCATTCTTAAGCATTCATGGGGACAAAAATTCGTACATACACCGCAATGCTTGCAGATGATGGGCCTATTAGAATCATCATCAAAGGAAATTGCACCTATAATACAGGCTGATACACATTTTCCGCAGCCGATACATTTTTCACCACTTAAAACAGCTCCTCCACCAGATCTATTTTCTAAAGCACCAGATGGACAGCTTTCAACACAGGCTCTTTCATCCTTACAAGCCAAACAAACTGTACTCGTAAACCTACCCTTAAGACCACCACTAGTCTTTATTTTAATAGCACTTTTTTCTAGGGAATGACTTCTATGATTTACAGCAGAACAACTTAACATACAGGAATAACAACCTATACATTTGTTCATTCCAACTGCCCTTATAACCTTTGACATTTTTATCACCTCAACTATATTATGGAATATTTTAAAAAAATATATCACTGTACTGAAAATACTGTGATAAAAAAATTTAGAAATTATAATGGTTTTAATAAAGAAAAAGGTAACTTCATATAAAATTGGCTAATTTTGGGGAAAATATATTATAGATATTTTTTATGGTCTGAATCTTGGAGGTAAATAATGAATAAGGAAACTATCTCTGACGAACAAGGAATAGCTCTTATGATTTTGTTTATAATAGGAACTTCAATAATATATGCGTCGGGAATAAATGCTAAAAAAGATATATGGATAGCTATAATCTTATCACTACTTATAGCATTTCCTATAGCTCTTATGTATGCCCGAATACTCTATATTTTTGTGGACAAAGATTTATTTAAAATTTGTGAAATTTGCTTTGGAAAAATTATTGGAAAGGGTATTATTATTGTATATACTTGGTTTTTCTTTCATACAGGAGTATTGGTACTCATGAATTTAAACCTATTTCTTGGTACAGTTTCCTTAGTGGATACACCCAAAATAATTACCATGATATGTATTGTAATATTATGTACATGGATAGTAAAAGAAGGAGTGGAAGTACTAGGGAGATGGTCCAATTTTTTTAAAAGGGCTTTCATTGCCCTTATAATTGGCACAATAGTATTTTTGATTCCAGAGATGGATATCAACAATATCCGTCCTGTCTTTTACGAAGGTATAGAACCTGTGATAGATGGGGCCTTTGGAACATTTGCATTTCCTTTTACCCAGATAGTAGTATTTGCTATAGTACTTAAGAATTTTAAAACCAAAAGATCTCCTTATAGAATTTATATTAGGGGGTTACTAATCGGTGGGATATTAATACTTGCTATTTCACTAATGAACCTTCTTGTTTTAGGTATAGATCATGCTGCAAGTGTATATTATCCTTCACATAAGAGTGCTACAAGAATAGAAATTGGAACAGTTATACACAGAATAGAAATATTAATAACCGCTGGATTTATAATAGGAGCATTTGTTAAAGGCAGTATATATTTACTAGCTGCTTGCAAGGGAGTTACGAAGGTAGTAGGATGTCGGGATTATCGATATATAGTAATACCAATTTCTTTACTTATGATTAATCTATCCTACTTTATTAATGAAGGCTTAATTGACTATTTTGAAGGAATTTTAGAAGTGTGGACATACTATGCTATGCCATTTCAAGTTTTCCTTCCAATTATTATATGGATTATTTCTGAGATAAAAAAGAAGAAGTATCAATTAAATAGATGATTTAACGGGATTATATGGATTGGCAAATTATGCAATCATAAATGTGATAATTAATATTTTTATTAAATTAGACTATTTATGATTTTTAAATTAGCTTTCTTGTTTTATAATATATATAAAAACTAGGGAGAAATTAGATGAAAATTATTATAGCACCAAGTAAAACACAGGATTTTACTCACATAACTAGTCATAATCTTTCTGAACCAATTTTCAAAGATAAAGCAGATAATCTAGTTAAAGAAATAAAAAAGCTTACGAAGGAAGAAATGGCTAAGAAATTTAAGGTGAAAGGGAAACTTCTGGAACAGACATATGAATCTTATCATAACTATGAACAAGCTGAAGCTGGAGCAGCTATCTTATCATATATTGGTGAAGTATTTAAACAATTGGATATAGACTGTTACACTAAGGAGGATTTTGTTTTCCTTCAGCAACACTTATTTATACTCTCGGCATTATATGGAGCTTTGAGACCCTCTGATAGGATTAAGCCATATAGGTTAGATATGAAAATCAATATTCTAAATGATGAAAGCTTATATAGCTATTGGCAGGATGATGTAACTAGGATATTTGAAGGTGAAGAGTTAATAGTTAATCTAGCCTCAAATGAATTTAGTAAGATAGTGAAAAAGCCTATGACTACCATCGTCTTTAAGGAAAAATCATCCGATGGAAAATATAAAACTATAGGGACATATGCCAAGAAGGCTAGGGGAAGAATGCTAGACTACATTATAAAGAATAGGGTAGAAGACATACCGTCATTGAAGGAATTTAATGTTGATGGATATGTGCTTAATGAAGGACTTTCAAAGAAGGATACTCTTGTTTTTACAAGATGAAGTGTAACTGTATAAAGCAAAAGGATTAGAAGCAGTTATATATCGTTTTTTATAGAGCATGAAATCCAATGTCCTAAAATCAGTTATTCTACTGGCTTTAGGACATTTTGGATTCAAGAAAATTCTTAGTGTTTATGTCTATTTAGAGACCTCCTAATGGCTCATTGACATTATATATTTTGTAAGTAATTTCATCATCAAAAACGTCAATCGTTTTTTCAATCTCGCATAGCGTTATCATTAGCTCTATCATAATTGCTATATCTCTCCCATTCAACTAAAACCCTCCTAAATAATAGCATTTTGGAATTTTCATAGATGTATGTCATTAACTGGATGCTAATAACAATACATCTATAATCTATAGACGCCAATATTTAAGAAATACCCTTCACTTTGCTTATTCTATCTTCAAACATAGAATAAACTACTGGAACAATAACTAGGGTAAGAATAGTCGCCATCATGAGACCTGAGATTATGGCAACACCCATGGATTGAAAAAATGGTCTATTTATGGTTATAGGTAAAATTCCTCCTATGGTAGTCAATGTAGTAGCCATAACGGGCATAAACCTTGTCTTTCCTGTAGTTATAATTGCGTCTTCTAAAGAATGGCCATGATTCCTCAAATAATTGATGTAATCTATTAAAACTATGGCATCATTAACGGCTATACCAACCAAAGATACAAGACCTACAAAGGCGAAGAAATCAAAATTGTTACCTGTAATAAATAATCCAGGCATAACACCTATTAAAGCCATAGGGACAGTAAGTAGGATTATCATAGGCTGTATTAGAGAGTTAAACTGAACAACGAGGATTGTATATACTAAAATAACGGCTATGACCATATTTATCATCATTTCTGTGAATGTTTCGTTTAAAGCTTCTGCCTCCCCTCCGAACTTTATATCTATACCTGAGGGAATATCATAATCTTTAATTTTTTCTTCAAAGGTATTAAGAATTTCGGCTCCTACATAACCTTCTTTAAGATTTGAATATACCTTAACGAATCTTTTAGAATCCTCATGTTCTATGGATTTTATGCCTTCTACTTCCCGTAGGGTTGCTATTTCGCTAAAGGGTATGGCTTCGCCCTTAGAATTCAAAAAGTATATGCTTTTCATATCCTTTATATTATTTAAACTACCATCTGTTTTCTTAATTACCACATCAAATTCTTCACCGTCATCCATATACTTAGTTACATCCATATCCGCGCTATAATATCTAATACTATAGGCAATATCGCGGGTTCTTAGACCCAATCTACTTGCCTTATCCTTATCCACCTTGACTACAAGCTGAGATGCTCCTGTGCCAAGAGAAGTTTCTACATCTTCAGTTCCATTAATATCTTTAAGCATTTTTTTAAAGTCATTTGCGATTTTTCGAGTTTTATTAATATCTTTTCCAATGATTCTTATGTCTACGGGTGCACCAACAGGAGGAGCATCTTCTATTTCTGTTATGGTAATTTTAGCTCCAGGAATACCATTTATAGTTTTTCTAAGATACTCAGCTATTTCCATACTAGTTCTATCTCTGTGTGTCTTTGGTATAAATCTTAACGCTATCCTAGCTTGATTTTTATTAGCTACTGTTTCGCTATTATAGGGCTGCCATATATCTACGCCAGAACCACCTACATAAGTTATATAATCATCTAGCTCCTTTAAACCTTTAATCTGATCTTCTACTCTCATGGACACCTTAAGAGTATCTTCTAGGCTTTGAGAACTCGGGGTTTCTATGTCAATATACATGAGTTTCATATCTATTTCTCTAGTCATTTCCACCTTTAGAAGACCTACTCCGACTAAGGATAAAGATATAAGAAAAGCTATGACCATATATATAATTAACCTTTTCTTTCTCTGTTTACTTTCCATTATCCATGTCAGAAAATGAGAGTATTTATTTATAAGCTTTTGAGATAGTCTTTCTCTACTCTTGAACTGTTTTCTATACATGGCATAGGAAAAGCCAATTGCTGCAATAAAAGATAATAAACCGTATTGTCTTATACCTTCAAGATCATCATTTTTAAAGGCAAGTACTGAGAGGACAAATATAAATATAATAGAAAGATATTTTTTTGTTTTATCATTAAAAATCCTTGAAAGAATTTTATTTTCTTTATATTTCTTTCTATCCTTAAGAAATATAGAGCTTATTGCAGGGTTTATTGTGATAGCAATGAAAAAGGAAGCGCTAAGGGCTAAAATAACAGTAATAGGCGTAGGTCGTATAAAGTCGCCCATCATACCATTTACTAAGGCTAAAGGGGCAAAGGCAGCTATGGTAGTAAGGGTAGAGGACATTACAGCTGGGGCCACTTGATTTGTAGCTGCAATAGAAGACTCTTTAGAACTTATTCCTTTTTCCTTTAATCTTACGATATTCTCCATAATAACAATGCCATTATCGACTAACATACCTACAGCAAGCAATATTGAGAAGATGGTTATATTATTAATGCTAAAATCTACCACTTTAAAAAGACCTAAAGTAGCAAATATAGCTAAGGGTATGACAATTGATACAATCAAAGCTTCATTGAAACCTATAAAAAGAAATAACACAATTATTACTAGGAAGAATCCTGAAACTGCACTGCTGAAGACTAGACCTACTTGATCATCAACAAATTCAGCCATATTAGAAGATACATCTACAGAAATGCCAGACCTTTCATAGTCATATCCTTTAAGACGCTTTTCTATCTTGTTACAGAGTTTGACTATATGGGCTGAGTTTTTTTTCTTTATAGATATTACAACTGAGTTCTCTGTAGAGTAGTCATTATTTTTCTTAAAAGCCTTTCTTATATACATTTCTCGAGCCTCAAAACCATCTATGATTTCTGAGACATCTCTTAGAAGCAAATCACCCTCGTCAGAGCTTCTTATGATTGTATATCCAATGCTTTCAACATCTTCATATCTTCCCATGGTCCTTATATTATAGGACTTATCATCAAAGTCCATATTTCCACCGGGAAAACTTATGTTTTCTGAAGCAACAGCTTCTTTTACTTCATAAAGACTAACACCATATGCAGCAAGCTTTTCTGGGTCAAGTATTATCTGTATTTCTCTTTCTCTGCCGCCTAGAATATCTATTTCACTTATCCCATCTATAGATTTAAGGTCTTCCTTAATCTCTTTAGCATAGCCTTCAAGAATTTGTTCATCAAAGGGTCCACTTACAGATAAGACCATAACAGGGCTGTCACCAGTTTTTATACTGATGATAGAAGGTTCCTCAGCATCATCAGGAAGCTCTTCTCTTATTCCGTTGATTTTGTCCTTAACTTCTCTAGTTTTATCATCTATATCAACCTTGCTTTCAAACTCCACAGTTACAAGTGAGTAACCGAGACTAGAAGAAGAGTTTATCTTTTTAACATTTTTTATATTTTCTAATTCCTCCTCTATCTTATCAGTTATCAAATTTTCAACTTCTGTTGGCGAAGCCCCCACATATAGGGTAGTGATTTGAACAATAGGAACCTTAACTTCGGGGTTAGACTCCACTGGAAGGGTAAGGAAACCTGCGACTCCCCATATTAAGATAGCTCCCATTATAAGATACGTAACTCTATATCTACTGACAAACCAAGAGGACCATTTACCTAGAAAGTTAAGGGGAGCCTCAAGTTCAGGTATATTTTTTTTATTATTCCGACTCATTTATAATCACTCCCAATCCGTAACTATTTCAACTGTATCGTTATTTTCTAAATATTCCATGCCTCTGTTTACTATCAAATCACCATTTTTAATACCCGAGAGTATTTCTATGTTAATACCATCATCTATACCTATATCAACAAAGGTCTTAATAGCTTTCATTTCAGGAGATACAATATAGACATAGCTTCTTCCATCTTCTTTGATTATAGATTTGCGGGGAATTATTAAACCTTTTTTCTCCTTAATAGGTATATATACTTTAGCAAACATTCCCGATTTAACTTCTAGGTTATTCTGGAATGTTACTTTCACAGGATAAGTACCACTAGAAGAGTGGACCATTGGACTAACTCCATCTATAACTCCTATAAAGGTTTCCTGAATAGAGTCTAAGTATATATTCACTTTTTTGCCGGTTTTCATTCGATTGACCAGATGCTCAGGGACACTCACTTCGATTTCCATAGATGTATTACTGGATATAACAAATGCAGCTTCCTCGAGATTATATCTTTCTCCCTCATTAACATAGACTCTAGAAACTATTCCATCTATAGGACTTTCTATTTTAAGATCCGATATGCTTTTTTTCATATTTTCAATTTGTGATTTTAAAGTATTCACAGATGCTAGACCTTCACTAACTTCACCTTCGAGGTTTCCAGATACAATATCGAAATTTCTTTTAGCCTGTTCATAACTTATCCTTGCGTTCTTGTAGGAGTCTTCTATATTTTGAAAGTCTTGGTTTGATATCCCTCCCTCAATATGTAGGACTTTGTAATTTTTAAACTCTTTTTCTAGAGTTTTATAGGCTATTTTGGACTGCTCATAGGTGGATTTTTTAATTCTATATTCTTGGTCTAAGGATACTTTAGACTGTATCAGTTGCTTTTCTAGAACTTCAATTTCTCTTTTAAAATCCTCTTCATCGATCTCAAAGAGTATATCTCCCTTTTTAACTTCACTTCCTAACTTATAATTAACTGCAACTACTTTTCCGGGAGTCTTAGGATAAATATCTAGCTTATCTTTACTTTCAACTCTTCCACTAAATCTTCTTATATCTTCAATCCTTTTTATAGTGGCTTCATGTACAGTTACATCAGTATAATTAGGTTTAGCAACTTCTTGATGGGTACAGCCTGAAACGATGATAATCGCTAAAATTGAAAATAGAAACATTATTTGTTTTGCTTTCATTAGTAGCACCTCCAAAAATCCAATAGTATATGACCGAACGTACGGTCAATTTAAAATTAAAAAAATAATTTATTTTTCAAGACCTTTCAAAAATACACTCATAAAGGATTCGTTAATCTGTTCAAAATCATCTTCTTCACCAAGGGCATTGTTAATCCAACAATGAAGCATTAGCCCATCTAAATAGGCAAATAAAGATATAGCTAATTTATTAGTATCTATATGTGAAGGGATCATACCCTTAGTTTTTCCCTCATCCATAACGTTTTTCAGTAAAGTTCTATACTGAAAAAATATATCTTTTATATCATTAAGCATCTCTTCATTGGATATGTTTCTCAGATTTACTAACAATAATTCAAAGTATGCTAAGAAAAAATCCCTGTTGTTTTCTTTGAAAACCCTCACGGTTTCCCTTGCAAAGGTTTCTATTCCTTCTATAGGATTAGTAAAGTCAATGTCTTTTAAAAATTCATTATCAATAACTTCAACAAAGAATTGCTTAGTGGATTTGAGTAATATATCCTCCTTGGATTCAAAGTACTCATATACAGTTCCTTTACCTATGCCTGAAGCCTCAGCAATTTCCTTTATTGTTACTTTCTCATATCCCTTTTGAGAAAATAGATCAATAGCTGCAAGACAGATTTCTCTTCTTCTTTCTTCCTTATCAACTATTTTAGGCACTGCATCACCATCCTTACTAAAAGCCTTTATGTAAAACTTGATTTATACGTTATGCATAACTACTTGATATTTAAAGTATATTTTTAACCGACCAAAAAGTCAATAAAAAAATAGAAAATGAAAATTTGAAATGATTTAAAATAAATTGTTATAATAAAAGAAACTAGACCTTTGAATATGGAGGATGTAATGAAAATAGGAAAATTTTCGTCTGAAAACAATGTCAGTATTGACACTATAAGACATTATATGGAATTGGGATTAATTATACCTGAAAAAATTGGTGGTCATTACGATTTTGATGAGGTCTGTAAGAGAGATTTAGAGGAAATTTTCACTTTAAAGAGTATGGAATTTACTTTAAATGAGATAAAATCTATTTTTCTATTTAAGAGACTTGGTAAGCTTACACCGTATCAAGAGGTTGAATGCTATAGGCAATTTTTCATATCTAAATGTAAAAAAATAAAAGAACAAATTGAAGAACTTCATAATGCTAAGTTAAAACTGGAAGATGAAATAGATAGACTTTCATCAAATGAAGATCAAGAGAACCGTACTTTAGGTGTAGACATAAGTGCTTTAAGTCTTTTTAAATGCTTAATGTGTGGTAAGGACTTAACATTGCATGAAGGTCATATAGCAAATAATCAGGTAATAAACGGAATTCTAAGATGCAAATGTGGTAATGAATATACAATAGATGACGGTGTTTTAATTGGTAAAAATAATATAGATGATTATGAAGAAAACCTGAACTATAACGATAGAAAGTTGTATATAGCAGAGTATTTGAATGAAACTGATCTCAAATATCTTGATAATATTTATAAAGGCTTGGATTGGGCATATAAAAAGTTGAACTTTGAAGAACTTAGGGGAAAAAAAATATTAGATTTGGGGTCGGGGTCTGGATTTTTATTAAGACAAATTTATAATGATTTACCTGAAAGCTCACTATATATAGCTGTTGACCATGATATTGAGAGACATAGATTTTTAAAAGCTATGCTTGAAAAAGCAGAGTGTCAGAAAAAAGTTATCTTTATATGTTCTGACTTTTTGGATATACCAATAAAGGATAAATCAATTGACATGCTCTTAGATTATACAGGAACAAGTAACTATAGTTTTGAAAATGAAGAGTTTTTATTAAAACTTATAGATAAACTTGTAAAGGATGATGCATTTTTACTAGGAGGATATATTCTCTTTGCTAAATTCAGTGTAACCAGTTGGATAAATCATAACTATAGAAAAAATTTCATTCTTAAAAATGTAAAAGAAGAACTTAAGAATCTTGGATATATAGCTATTGATGAGAGGGTATCTGAGGTTTTAAATAAAGGCGGTAGGTTTGAAAACTATTTTAAGGAAGATGAAAAAGTATATACATATGGATTTTATGGAAGGCGATATTAAAGATAGGGTTAACCCTATCTTTTATTAATTTTTATTGATAAAAGTTGAAATATTACTATTGATGTGGTCTGGAGCCTACTATCTATAATGGAGTTAAAGGATAGGAGGCTTTAATATGACTATTTTTAAAAAATATCAAAATAAATCGATCTGTAATATGGAACTATCAAATCTAATACTATTTTCCTTAGGGAAGTTTATCTCTTTGTTTGGGACTTTCATATATACCTTTGCAATAGGTCTTTATATTCTCAGACTTACGGGATCGGGGTTGTCCTTTGCAACTACATTGGTTTTCAGTACTCTTCCATTAATTATTATAAATCCATTTGCCGGAGTGCTGGCCGATAGGCTTAATAGAAAGTTTTTAGTGGTGATTATGGATTTACTAAATGGGGCTTTAATGATAGGACTGTATTTTCTTAGCTCCGTAAGCGGCCTTAGTCTTACTTTGATTTATGTCAGTACATTTATTATGACTAGCTTTATGACTATATTTAACACAAGTATAGAAGCAGCAATACCAAACATAGTTTCAGAGGATAGACTTATAAAGATTAATTCTATAAGTAAAATCATAGATTCCATATCAATAATTTTAGGCCCTATGATTGGTGGTTTAATTTTTGCATTTGTAGATATAAAGCTATTTATAGCAATAAATGGTATCTCATTCCTAATCTCCGGGATTTCAGAAATGTTTATTGATTTTAGCTTTAATAAAGAAGAATCTAAGCAAGAAAAAGAAAAGATAGATTTTTATCTAGACATGAAACAAGGTTTGAAATACATGATGAATAAGAAAGAGATAACTAGCTTATTTATAGTATTTGTATTCCTCAATTTTTCTATAGGACTATCCATAACTGTACCATTACCCTTCATAATAAATAATATACTAAAGCTAGGTTCAAAATCCTTTGGGATAATCCAAGGTTCCGTTCCTATTGGTTTAATAATTGGTGCAGTCTTTGTTGGAAAGGTCACTGAGAAACTATCCTATAAGAAGATTTTGGTGCGAATGAACTTAGTACTTGCAATATGTATGCTTCTGATAGGGGTGCCTATTATACCCATTCAGATAATCAAAAATACATCTTTATTACTGATTTACTACTGTACAATAATGTGTATAGTAGGAGTAGCGATATCATTTATAGATATACCTATACTAGGAATTTTACAGAAAAACATATCTGATGAATATAGAGGCAGGGTATTAAGTCTGGGAATGAGCTTAGTAAAGATTATATCACCAATAGCATTTATAATTTCCGGGGCATTGATGAATATTATACCAATATATTTACTTCAAGTCCTTGGAAGTATGGTTTTATTTATATACAATACAATGGATTTAATAAAAAGCAGAGATGAAAAGGTTGACCTTAAGAGAAGCTTGGTAAGTGTAATTAAGGGAAGCGTTATTATCTTTTTAATAGAATTACTTTTCTTTGGAATTTTTAAACCAAGGAACTTAGAAGGCTTTCTGTTAATATGGGGAATTATACCGATTTTGTTACTGATAGATAATATCTTTAGTATAAGAAGTGTTAATTTCTCAAAAGTTGCAGTAGATATAGAAGAAGTAGTGAACTTAACTGTAAGAATGAATAGATGTGAAAGAGAAAAAACAATTGTAGAAGGCAGATTAGGAGCATTTGGTGGGATTTTAGATAAACTAAACATAATTTATGTACTTTCTTTTATAATTAATCTCATTGGGTATGTTTTTGTTATGCCAAAATAGAATGAAAAAAGAAAAATAGTACTAAAGTAATGTTTGTTGAATATGTAAATAACTGGTTTAATTCTATCAGCCTATCCTCCGATATTATAAATGAGAATGAAATAAAAAGGAGGAATCATTGTGAAGATAGGGCTTAAAAGTAACTTCTTTTTTGTAGTAGTATTGTTGATATTTAGTATTAGCTCGGTAATCGCATTTGGTGAGGGCGACCAGCCAGTTGAGGAAGATTGGCGGTTGAAATTTAATGAATGGGAATTTACGATTAAAGCAGGAGACCAAGATGAAATAAAGATATGGAAGATATATGAAGACGGTAGGGAAGAAGATATAACAAGTGACGTGAAATGGACAGCAGAAAATAGTAGTATAGTAAGTGTAGAAAATGGAGTAATAAAGGGTCTAAGTGAAGGCGAAACAATTGTATGGATGGAATATGACGACATGAAAGAAGATATCTTTGTTGTAGTATGCGAAGAAGAATGGCGGCTAGAGTTCAGTCAGTGGGAATTTAAAATTAAGAAGGACGAAATAACAGAGGCAAAGATATGGAAGATATATGAAGATGGCAGAGAAGAGAATATAACCCATGAAGTAGAATGGACAGTAGAAAATAATGAGATAGTAAGTGTGGAAAATGGAGTAATCAAAGGTTTAAATGAAGGGGAAACAAAGATTTGGGTAAAATATGGAGATATGAAAGAGGATCTATTTGTATGGGTATGTGAAGAAGAATGGTGGTTTGAATTTAGTGAGTGGGAGTTTAAACTTGAAAAAGGAGAGACTAGAGAAATAACCGTATGGAAGAAATATGAAGATGGTAGAAAAGAAGATATAAGTAATGATGTAAAGTGGACAGTAGAGAATAATGATATTGCTAGTATAGAAAATGGAGTAATTAGTGGTCTAAATGAAGGGGAGACAAAGATTTGGTTGGAATATGAATATAGAGATGAAGATCTATTTGTGTGGGTATGCGAAGAATATGAAGAAGAATGGTGGATTGAGTTCAGTGGGTGGCAATTTGAAATAGAAGAGGGTCATGAAGTTGAAGTACAGGTCTGGAAGAAATATGGAGACGGCAGGAAAGAGGAAATAACGCATAATGCCAAATGGACAACTGATAACGATGAGATAGTTAGTGTAGAAAATGGGGTAATAGAAGGACTATATGAAGGTGAAACAATTGTTTGGATGGAATATGAGGGTAAAAAAGAAGACATACGTGTATGGGTATATAAAGAACATGAAGAAGAATGGTGGTTGGAATTTAGTGATTGGAAGTTTGAAGTACAAGAAGGTGAATTAGCAGAAGTAAAGTTATGGAAGATATACGCAGATGGTAGAGAAGAAGACATAACCCATGAGGCTAAGTGGATAGTCGAGAATGATGATGTAGTAAGTGTAGAAGATGGAATAATAAAGGGTCTTCATAAAGGTGAATCAAAGGTATGGATGGAATATGAAGGTAGAGAAGATGACATATATGTTTATGTAATTGGTGAAAACCAAGAGAACTGGATTGAACTTAGTGATTACGATATTGAGATTGATGGAGATGAATCAGTAAACGTTAAAGCATGGCTTGTATATGAGAATGGTATCAAAGAAGATATAACAGCAATGGCTGAATGGACTTCGGAAAATACTGATATAGCAGAGGTAAGCAATGGAAGAATAACAGGATTAGCTAAGGGGTATGCCCAGATGCTTATAAGATATGAAGTCTATGAAGCATACATAAACGTGTATGTGGGAGACTATGAGGACTTCTGGAAGATTGAACTTAGTCAGTGGGATGTCGAGCTAGAAGTAGATAGTGAGATAGATGTTGAAGCCTTTAGAATATCTGATGATGGTGATGAAATAGAAATAAGCAATGAAGCTGAATGGATACCTGAAAATCCTGAAATAGTAAGTGTTATTGATGGAAGAATAGTTGGATTGAAACAAGGTTATTCAGGAGTAGTTGTAAAATACGAAGAAAAGGAAGTCTATCTAATAGTGAACGTAATTGCTAATACAGACTCAGATGAAGACTATGTCTTATTTAATGACTCCAATAATATAAGAGAAGTTACGAGTGATAAAGAATGGACTATAAAATTCAATGACGTAATTGATGAGTCATCAGTCGATGGTAATATATTTATTAGAAAAGAGAATGAAGATAGCCTATTCCCTATTCAGCTAGAAATATCCGAAGATGGAAAGGCAATAGAAGTAAAACATGAGGAGTTATTTGAAGCTGGGAAAGTATATTACTTATATATAAATAGGGAAATAAGATCTTTAAATAATGATAAGAGTTTAAATAGTGGAATCAAAATGATTTTTAGAATCGAAGAATAGTCAATGATTGTTTAAAGAATTTGAGGAGCAGAGCTATAAGAGGTAACAATAAATCTTTTATATTCTGATTTATTAGTTATTTATGGATCTGCTTCTTTTTGTATTTTTTTGATATTTTTACAATACTTTGATATCATAGATAAGTGAGCTAAAAAATTATGTATTAGTAAGAGTCAGAAACTCATCTCTATTAAGACTGCTTTAGCACATGACTATATTATGAAATATTGACAGAGGGGTATATATGATGGGAAAAAGGAAGACTTTGATAATACAACTTATAATAGTTTTAGCAGTGTGTTCTATTCCTTTTATTGAGAAGAAGTTCTCTCAGCCTTACAAGGCTGTGGATAATCTTATTAATGATGCTAAGGAAAATAAAAGCATAACTGAGTATCTGATAGAAAAGGATGGGGATTGGGAAAAGGTAAAAGAAAAGACAATGTATAAGCTAGCTAGAAAGGAACTTGATTGGAAGTTTTTTAAGGATTTTGTTAATGATAAGAGCGTTGCGGACATACATTATTCACGCAAGGGAGCTTTTATATATAAGATCAAAAATTTCCTTAGAAAAGAGTTGAGTATTA
The DNA here is from genome assembly GCF_050888315.1 of Wukongibacter baidiensis. Taxonomy (NCBI): domain Bacteria; kingdom Bacillati; phylum Bacillota; class Clostridia; order Peptostreptococcales; family Caminicellaceae; genus Wukongibacter; species Wukongibacter baidiensis. Next base: position 1,804,798 of record NZ_CP138202.1, on the reverse strand, counting down.
CTGTCAGAACCAATGATTCTAATGGAAATAAATTAAATGATTTGAGCATGTTGTTGCTAAAGACTGAAGAGGGATGGAAGGTTATTGGGACAGCAAATGACAGAGATATTGATTTAATAAGCAAATCTAAACTTTCACTCTCAGATATAGAGGAATATATCAATGATAACGATCAAGTCAATATGAAATTATTATATGAAAAGCTTAATATAAATAGCAACATATTTGGTACTGGTGCTCAGAAGTTTCAAGTAGCTGACAGGATTGAAGCTAAACTATCAAATGATACTGAATCTGATACTTTACTGCTTCTGTTGACTCAAAGAGGATTCAATTATCAATTCTTAGTCTTTAATAAAAAAACTGATGATTATGATTTTATTGGAAATATAGATTTTGGATATAAACATGAAATAGAACCTACTTTTAGAATAGCTACAATTGATGAAAATCATAAATACATAGTAACAAAGACTCAAGCAGGATACGGTACTGGCATAAATATAAAAGAAGAGAGATGGTATCAAATTGGAAAAGAGAAGATAACAAAGGTTCTAGAGTATCCAGTGGATTATGTTATGGTACCTCCTGAGACGGTTAGTTATCCAATCGAAATTCTTGGGAAAGCAGTAAAGAGCAAAGTAATTGATGGAATACCAACAATAGAAGTAGATTTTACTATTTCATATATTTATGATACTGAGTATGATACTAGGGATGAAAAAAAAGTAGGTATTAATCAAAAAGTTAGGTATACTTTGCAGGATGATAAGTTTACCTCTGAAGTTTATGAAGGCAAATATGAAGAGTGGATCTATAAACAGGAAATAAATGATGAAATATTAGATAGAAACTTTCAAAGGCTGAAGGAAATCAGTGAGGCAGAGGATAAAACAACAATAAATTATTTACTTAGATTTTTAGAAGCCTGTGGAGAAAGTAATGAAAAGGAAGAGTTACTAGACAATATTTTAAATTATCCATATATAAAATTAAGAGGAAGCCTATCAAGTGCTCTAATCTCTGATGGTGTGTCCTTAAGTCAACCTTTTACCTTTGATTATGGTAATTTAGATGAAGACATAAAAAGAGTATCTTTGTGGTATGAGGATTTTAATAAAGGGAAATTACTTTCTGACAATAGAATTGGAATAGTTGGATTAACAAATAGTGATGATGAACTAGGATTTGGAATTGTCAATGAAGATGGGGAGGAAAAAATAAAGTTATCTGCTGGACCTGGATCTTCGACTATGGAAATAAAAAAAGAAGCAGGTACTAATTTATTTATAGCAGCAAATACTGAGAAGGTTAGAATAGAGAAAAATGAAGAAATTATATTAGGGTTTGTTGCCTGGGATATTGAAAATATTCAAAGCACTGTCTTTAGCTTTGATAATTCCCAATCGATTATTAACGCATTTCCAAATCATAAAATATTTATTTTCAAATGTATGCTATTAGATTCAGATTTTGATGATTCAAATTAGTGAAAGTTAAAAAAGCTGCTAAAGGAGTGAAATATTCCTATAGGCAGCTTTTTTTGGCGATGTTATAAGTTAAAATAAGACTCCAATCTTTGAGGTCCGGATATTACCTCTCTACCTACAAATAATACACCATCTTCCTTACTCCTAATACTCCATTTTACGAGACTGATTTTACCATTCTTAATTTCAAGTCCAGTTATACCGCGGGGATGAACACAGCTACCATCGTTGAAATATAAAGGCTGACTTATATCAGGAAGGGTAGGTCTATGTGTATGGCCTGCTATGAGCATCTGCTGTTTTGCTTCTACCCATTCTAATATTCTCCTTTCAGTGGATTGCTTTCTTCTAAAATTTTTTGCTGGACTGGTGGGATCGTTAAAACCAAGATAAAGCTCTAGAGGACGCCATACATATCTAACTAGGAATCTAGCTAGCCACCAAAGATAATCATTTAGCAAATCTCCCTGATGACCGTGAACAAGGAAAATACTATCTCCTGTTTTTTTGTATTTCAAAATTAAGCCCTCATGAACCTCAATATTTTCAAACAATGGTTGTTGCTTTTCTTTATGGTGGTCATAATAAGAATACAGGTTTTTTTCTACAAATCTTTTTCTCTTTTTTACAATATCGTGGTTTCCCCAGATCATATATAGACGATTTCTTAAATAAAACTTGCGCATTAGTTCAAAAATATGATTATGGGATCGCCTTATTGTTGAGAATTTCCTGTTTTCCCAAAGCTCATCACCGTCTCCAATCTCGATGTAGGTAAATCCATTGTTAAAGTAATAATTTAATGCTGTATACATAACGTTGCTATTATGAGCAAAGTCATCGGCCCAACTATTATCTCCTCTATGACAATCACTCATTAAGATTAATTTGGAGGAATTATCTATGGGGATTTTCTTTGAAGAATTGAATACGTTTGTTAATCGATTGAAGGTAGACATATATAGAACTCCTTAGAAAAGTAATATTATTACAGTATATGAATGATGAGAAGGAAGTGTGATAGATATTAGAGATACACCTGTATTATTTATATTAAACTTTCTATGGATAATCTAGGTTAAAATATGATAAAGTTTTATATAATCCTAGATTATTCATAGCAAATTAAAAACTCTGCTACGTCCTTTTGATTCTAAGACATCCATCAAATTCTTGACGTACCGTCTGGGTATGCCTTCGAACTTGATGAACGCCTTAGAATTTAAAACTACTTGCATACTTTTCAAATTTCTATGAATAATCTGGGATAACAAAGAGTTTTAGGGGGGAATACATGGATAAGAAAGATATCCTTATAACCTATGGGAACAAGCCGAAGGAGATGATTAATAAACTCCTATCCGCTTCTAAAATAGAAGAGGATATTAAAGAATCAGATTTGATTGGTATTAAGCCTAATCTTGTTGTAGCAAAGCCTTCAACTTTAGGAGCCACTACAACTCCAGAAATTGTTGAAGGACTTATAGAATATCTCCAAGATAAAGGGTTTAGAAATATTGCTATACTAGAAGGCTCATGGATTGGAGATCGTACAGCTAAAGCCTTTAAAGTTTGTGGCTATGAGAAAATATCTAAGAAATACAATGTCCCATTAATTGATACCCAAAAAGACGGATATAAGGTTTATTCATATAATGGAATGGATATAAATATTAATAACGCAGCCATGAAGATAGACTTTATGATAAATGTTCCTGTGTTAAAGGCCCATTGTCAGACTAATATAACCTGTTCCCTCAAGAACATGAAGGGATGTATTCCTGATACAGAAAAACGTAGATTTCATACTATGGGATTACATAAACCAATAGCATACCTAAATAAACTTCTAAAGCAGGATTTTGTAATTGTTGATGGTTTAATGGGAGACCTTACCTTTGAAGAAGGTGGAAATCCTGTACAGATGGACCGGATAATCGTTGGAAAAGATCCTGTGCTAATAGATAGCTATGCTGCGGAGTTATTAGGGTATGGAATAGAAGAAATTCCTTATATCAAAATAGCAGGAGAAATCGGTGTAGGCAGCTGTAACCTAGAGAAGGCAAATATAAAAATATTAGATCATAATTATAATGTTAAGAAGATAAAACCATCGTATCGAACAAAGGAACTAGGAAAATATATAGAGGAAAATGAAGCTTGTTCAGCCTGCTATGGTTCCTTAATCCATGCATTAGATAGATTGGATGATAGAAGTCTAATAAACCTGGAGAGGAAAATACATATTGGTCAGGGTTTTAGAAGCCATAATGGAAAAGGTCTTGGATTCGGAAGCTGTACAAAGGGATTTGATATGCATATCTTAGGCTGCCCTCCAAGGGCAAAGGATATATTGGAATGGCTTGAAAATATAAATAAAGAGGTGTGTAAATGACAAAGAAATTTAAGGCAAAAAATATGGAAAAGCTAGATAATCCAGTAAGGAGAAAGATGTTACCTCCCCATGAGATTGTAAAGGGATTAAATGTAGAAAGTGGAAAAATTGTTGCTGATATTGGATGTGGTACAGGATATTTCACTATTCCATTTGCAAAGGATCTCGGAGAAGAGGGTAAGGTTTATGCTGTCGATATAAATCCTTTAATGCTGGAGGAAACTAATAGGAGAGTAGAGGAAGAGAATCTTAGAAACGTTGAGACTATACAATCATCGGAAAATGACTTTGGACTAAAGGAATCTTCCGTAGATGTTGTATTTACGTCAACGGTATTTCACGAAGTAGATTTACCTGAAAAATTCTTAGATGAATGTAAAAGAGTACTAAAAGAGAATGGTGATCTAATAATACTAGATTGGAATAGCGTTGAGGAAGAATTCGGTCCACCAATACATAAGAGAATAGACATAGAAATAGTGAAGAAGTATGTGACAGAAGCAAATTTTAATATAAAGGAAATAGAATATATAGGTAAGAGCTTCTATATTGTTAAATGCAGTTTGTAGTATGAATTAGTTATAGATAAGCAACATTAAGATTTGAAATTTATTAAGCCTTGAAGTTGCTTATCTATAACCTGGATTTAAGATAGTCTTAAGAAACTATACTTTCAAAACCTGATATAATTTAGATACGTATAAAAAAGAAGGAGGAAATAAATATGAGAAATGCTCATGAAATTGACTATACACTACATGGAGATGACATGCAATTTGTAGAAATAGAACTTGATCCACAGGAAAGTGTTATTGCTGAAGCTGGTGCCATGATGTACATCGAAGATGGAATACAGATGGAAACTATTTTTGGAGATGGTTCAGGGAAAAATGCACAAGGTGGCTTCATGGGAAAATTGCTTGGAGCAGGAAAGAGACTTGTTACAGGAGAAAGTTTATTCATGACTGTGTTCACAAATATGGGAAGTGGAAAAAAACATGCTTCTTTTGCATCTCCATATCCAGGGAAAATTGTTCCAATGGACTTGAGTGAATATGGTGGTAAAATAGTTTGCCAGAAGGATGCATTCCTATGTGCGGCTAAGGGCGTTTCAGTAGGAATAGAATTTCAAAAGAGGATTGGAACGGGATTCTTCGGCGGAGAAGGGTTCATAATGCAAAAATTAGAAGGTGATGGATTAGCCTTTGTACATGCAGGTGGAACTATCATTGAAAAGGAGCTCACAGCAGGTGAAACTCTTAGAGTAGATACAGGTTGCCTAGTGGCCTTTACCAAGAATGTAAATTATGATATCGAATATGTAGGAAACGTTAAGAGTGCATTTTTTGGTGGAGAAGGATTATACTTTGCTACAGTAAGAGGACCTGGTAAAGTTTGGCTTCAATCTCTTCCGTTTAGTAGACTGGCAGATAGAATATACTCAGCTGCACCGCAAACCGGGGGAGCGAGAAAAGGAGAAGGTAGTGTACTTGATGTTTTAGGTGGTCTTGGTAATCTATTAGATGGAGATTAGACTAAAAGAATTGAAGAATCAAGGTCTTAATACATATGACTATTAATGTCATATGTATTTTTTTATTGTCTTATAAAATCTTCACAAATCATTCTGACTTACATCACTTTTGCATCACATTTAATATCTATAATGAGAATATAGCTTTGCGATTTAAGGCTACATAGAAGTAATTAAAGTTAAATGGGAGTAAAGGAGGAAGTAAGACTTGGTCAAAAAAATTATTTCTAATAAGTATGCTAAGGTTGTATTGGTAATAGCATTGATTTTAGGCATAGGTTTTGTAGGATTTAAGTACATAAACAAAAGTGAGGAATCTTCGAGTGAAGCCCAAACACAGAAAGAAGAAAGGGTAATGAGAGGTAATATAACCATTGATTTTGATGGTGATGGAGAGGCTGAGATACCTGTAGTGAACCTAGATTTTGATGTAAGCGAGAAGTTGAAGGAACTTTATGTAAGTGAAGGAGATGAAATAACTACAGGGCAACTCCTTGCGAAGCTAGATGACACAGAATATGTGAAGAAGTTAAAAACTGCAGAGATTAACTATAAAAAAGCTGTTGCCAACTTGGAGAAAACAGAGGAAGATAAAAAGCTTAGCCTTTTGAACGAAAAGCAAAAGTTGGAGGAATTAAAGTTAAAATTAGAAGAGATAGAAGCAACGTACTTGCCAATGCTTGAGATTGAGGATGTATACTCACCACAGGCTATAGAGATCAAAAAAACTTCCTATGAAAATGCAAAATCCGCCTATGAGACTCAAAAGGAAAGATATGAAGTTTTAATTAACTCTAATAAAGATATAGAGCTTGAAAGGGCTAATGTTGAATCAGCAAAGCTGTCCTTAGAAATGGCTGAGGATGACTTAGAGAGTACAATATTAACGGCCCCAACCGATGGAACCATATTAAATATTGCTTATAAACTTGGCGAGACTATTTCGAGTGTAAGGGAATCGGGAGAAGTAACAGCGGATACTACACACTTTATGGTTGTGTCGGACTCCGATAAGGTAGAGGTTATTGTACCGGTCTCAGAGATAGATCTATCTAAGGTAGAAATAGAACAAAATGTAGAGGTTGAATTTGAGGCCTTTGAAGGGGAAAAGTTTTCAGGCAAAGTTGTTTCGATAGATGCCTTACCAATCATAGATAATAGTGGATTGGTTACATTTGATGTGGGAATTGAGCTTGAAGGTGGAGTGGAAAAGATTAGATCGGGGATGACTTGTTCAGCTTCATTTATAGTCAGACAAAAGAAGGACGTCAATTATATATCAAATAAGGCAGTGAGTATAGTAGATGGGAAACAAGTTGTTAAAGTTAAAGATGAAAATGGAAATATAGAAATTAAGACAATAATTACAGGACTTACCGATGGCAAATATGTTGAAGTGATTGAAGGCCTTAATTTAGGTGAAACGATAATCATAGAAGAGAAGAAAGTAGAGTAGGTGTATAGATATGAGTTTTGGAGAGATCTTAAGGTCAATTTTTATAAACATCAGAGAAAATAAGTCCAAAGTCTTTCTTACTACACTGGGGATTATTGTTGGTGCATTGACTATAGTGTTAGTAATGGCCATTGGAAATGGAAGTCAGGCAAGTGTTGAAGAACAGTTTAAAAGACTAAACGTAGGGACCTTATATATAATGCCTGCCTTTGGTAGAGGCAGTCCTTCAAATATAAAACTAGGGCTTGAAGATATGGAAGCAATAGCTGAAGAAGTAACTTCAGCGAAAAGAGTAAGCATGATGATTAATGGGAGCGCAAATATAAACTATCAGGATATATCAACATCCTCTTCCGTAGCAGGGATAGCAAATGGATATGAAGAGATTACAAATATTGAGTTAGAATATGGTGAATTTATAAGTGAAGATAATAGTAATGATAAAGTTGTAGTTATTGGATCTGAAGTAGCCAAGGTACTTTTTGAAGAAATAGACATTTCTGATGCTATTGGAGAAAAGGTCATTGTTAATGGAAAAAGATTTGAGGTAATTGGGATATTAAAATATATTGGAAGTGCAGAGAGAGGATTTAACCCTGATGAAGGATTTTTTATGCCCTATGAAGTGGCAGAAAGATACATAACTGGGAAAAGATTGAGACCGACTATTATGGCATTGGCTAAAGATATAGATCATGTTGACTCAGCTATTGAAGGGATTAGCACGGTCCTACAAAAAAGATATGGGTCAAAGAGTGATCAATTCATGATTAGGGATGCTGGAAGTAGTCTTGAGTCTGCTAGGAGCTCTGCAAGAACTATGACTCTGATGCTTTTATCAGTAGCAACTGTGGTACTGATTGTAGGTGGAATCGGAATAATGAACGTATTATTTGTTTCAGTAAAGGAAAGAACGAAAGAAATAGGGATTTTAAAGGCCATTGGAGCACGGAAAAAGGATATACTGCGTATATTCCTACTCGAAGCAATTATCATTAGTGGAGCTGGTGGAGTAGTAGGTATAGTGCTTAGTATGCTTGTAATGCCTATAATGGATTATTTTCAAGTAAGAGCTATTCCTAGTATATCTGCGTATTTATTAGCCTTTGGATTTTCTGTGGCAATAGGAACTTTCTTCGGTTATTATCCTGCTTCAAAGGCGGCTTCTCTTAAGCCTATTGATGCATTAAACTATGAATAAAAAATAAAGGAGAGGTTAGAAATGAATAAACTTATGTCTAGAATTTTAATAGTATTAATATGTCTATCGGCAGTTCTTACAGGATGTACAGAAGCTAATGAGCCGAGTAATGCATCGCCAAGTAATCAAAACACTGAAGCGCAGTTAGAAGAAAATAAACAGAAAGATGGTCAGAACGCTAGAAAAAGACCAGATATGTTTGGAAGAGTTAAGAGTATTATTGGAAATGAAGTAATATTAGAGATTGCAGAGATGCCTCAGACGAAGGCTGGAAAGGGCGAAAATCAGGGTGAGAAAGCAGCTGGATCAACTGGTGGAGCAGGAAATGGTGGAGGAAAAGGTGAAGGAAAAGGATCACAAGGGGCAGGTATGAGAGAGTTGAAATTAACTGGAGAAACTGCTACACTGCTTATTCCTGTTGGAATACCTATCTCTACACGTAGTCAAAATGGCATGAGTGAAATTGACTTAGCCGATATATACGTTGGGTCGACATTATCAATTTGGTTTGAAGATAATGATGCGGAAAATAAAGCAATTACTAGAGTTATGATGATGCAGGGAAGGTAATAAGATGAAGAATGATACAGTAATTTATATGAAGGATATTGTTAAATCCTATAGGATGGGGAAGAATAAATTAACTGTTTTGAAGGGGGTATCCCTGGAAATAAAAAGAGGTGAATTTGTTGCGGTTTTAGGCCCTTCAGGATCTGGAAAGTCGACCCTAATGAATATTATAGGCTGTATAGATGTGGCCGATTCAGGTCAATATACTTTATCGGGTCAAGATATTAAGGCAAAAAATGATGATGAACTTGCGCATATTAGGAATAGAGAAATAGGTTTCATATTTCAAAAATTTAACCTTTTACCTAAATACACAGCTGAACATAATGTAGCCTTTCCCCTTCTTTTAAGGGGGATCGATAAAGCGGAAGCCCATGAAAGTGCAAGGGAAATATTAGAAAGCGTAGGCCTTGGAGATAGAGTAGACCATAAGCCCATAGAGCTATCTGGTGGGCAGCAGCAAAGGGTTTCCATAGCAAGGGCATTAGTAGGTCAGCCTAATATGTTGCTTGCCGATGAACCCACGGGAAACCTTGATTCGAAATCTGGTAGTGAAATAATGAATATCTTCTTAGAGCTTAATAAAAAAGGCAATACAATTGTGTTAATAACCCATGATTTAGAAGTTGCAAAACAAGCTGGTAGAATAATACATGTAAGAGATGGTGAGATACATGAATAAAGCTACTAGCTTATAATTGGGGTAAGAGTATAAAAGAGAGATGATTAAATTCATCTCTCTTTTGTTTATGGATTAAAAGATACAGCATAAAAACTCGTCTTCAGACGCATTTGTTCATCTCAAACCACACTGTAGTCCCCTTATCTACTTCACTTTCTATTCCGTATTTAAAGTTATGGGCTTGTAGAATGTTCTTAACTATGGCCATTCCCAGACCTGTACCGCTGTCATCTCTTTTTCGAGATTTATCAACCTTATAAAATCTATCCCAGATATATGGTAAATCCTGCTCTGGAATTCCTTTACCTGTGTCAATAATTTCAATCCTTACAGTGCTATCCAGATTAATAATATCGATAGTTATTTGACTATTTTCATGTGAATAATTTACTGCGTTATTAATTATATTATAAAATACTTGATAGAGTTTATCCCTATCTCCATAGATTTGCGTTTCATTGTTATCAATATTCAGATTGATTTTAATGCTTCTTTTTTTTGCAAAAAAGTCAAGATTTTGTATTACACTATTTATTAGATTTACAATTGGAATTTCAACTAGGTTGAGTTTTGCATAACCGGCTTCCATTTTTGACAAATAGAGTATATCTTCGACCATATGATTTAAACGGCCAGCTTCATCTATAACAATCTGCAAGTACTGATTCTTATCTTCTGTATCATCGATGTCTATATCCTTAACTAGCTCGGCATAGGCAGTGATCAAGCTGATAGGAGTTTTTAATTCGTGAGAAACATTTGCAATAAAATCTCTTCGAAATTTTTCTATTTGGCCGAGCTGAATCGCCATATCGTTAATTGTATTACCTAGGACACCTATTTCATCCTTGGAATCAAGAGCTACATTAGCTGTAAAATCGCCCTTAGCTATTTTTTTGGATGTGTTTATAATTTTAAGGATTGGTTTCGTAAAATGTTTGGCGAACAACAATGCTAATAGGGTTCCGATAATTAAGGATGCCAATGAAATTATTGATAATTGCTTTTTTAAAATAGATATCGTTTCCTCAATTGGAGCTAAAGGAGATGTTAAAAGTACGTAGCCTTTAATATCTTCTCCAGACATAATAGGAACACCTACTAAGATAGATTTCATTCCTTTAGGGCGAGAATGATTCTTTAGTAAGGTAAAGGTTTCGCCATTTGCAATATTTGACTCGACTACTAAATCGTTATAAAAAATTGATAGCTCTTTTCTTAAGATTTCTTCTGGAGATCTATGGCTTTTTGAATTTTCTTCAAGACTTTTATTGCCTTTAAAATACTCTTTTGGAAGACTATAGAATAAAATATTGCTCAATGAATCAACTATCAGAATCCTTGTACCATAAGAGGGAACGAAGGTTTCTACCTCTTCAATAATCTCTTGGGAAACAGTATTATAATCATTATTCTCTATGAACATTGAAGCCAACTTATGGCCTTCTTCCATCAATATATTAGATCTTTCATTAATATAGAAACTGTTTAATAACCCTATCTGAAAGAGCCAAATAATCAAAAGAATTATTAATACTAGTGAAGTAATGGCAAGCCATGTCTTACTTAAAATACTTTTCATTTTTTGCTCCCTACCTTGAATCTATATCCAGTACCCCAGACTGTTTTGACATATCCTTTATATATTCCTAGTTTTTCTCTAAGTTGTTTTATGTGGGTATCAACAGTTCTGAGGTCTCCAACAAAATCGTAACCCCAAACCTGATTTAGTAGTTGCTCCCTTGTATAAACTATTTCTGGATTTTTACAAAAGAAATTTAAAAGCTCGAATTCTTTAGGAGTCAATGACATTTCCGTATCTTCTAAAAATACTTGCTTATACATAGGTTTTACTTCTAAAACTCCCATTTTCAAAATACGGGTGTCTCTTTCTTTATTACCATTACTTCGTTTTAATACTGCTTTTACTCTTGCAGCCACCTCCTTAGGGCTAAATGGTTTAACAATGTAGTCATCTACACCAAGTTCAAATCCAAACAACTTATCATATTCTTCACCTCTAGCCGTAAGCATTATAATTGGCATAGATGAGTCTTCACGGACCTTTCTACATACGGTCCACCCATCTACTTCTGGCATCATTACATCTAATAATACTAGAGAAAATTTAGTTGTATCAATTTTCTCTAAAGCCTCTTTACCATTACATGCTTCTTCAACTATATATCCTTCCTTTTCAAGGTAGATTCTAATAACTTGACGCATTTTATCTTCATCATCAACAACAAGTATCTTTGTATTTTCCATAATATATACCGCCCTTCAAAACCATTCATTATTAAAACTATCATAGCACATAAGTATTAGGTTAGATAATACTTATATAAAAATTCATAAATTCATTACAAATGCATCACAAAATCATCACAAATGCATGTGGATATAAATAGCATTTAACAGAATTAAGTATTTAGTAGTTAAAAAAATACTAACCTGAAAACCTCATTCAATTCTCAAAAACATATCATATTGATATCACATTTATATTGTAAATTAATATTATGACTTTGTTATCAAATTAAAGAAAGAGAGGCATTTAAATGAAAAAAGTAACATTTCTAGTATTAGCATTAGCATTATCAGCTGGATTATTAGGGTGTAGCTCCAATGATGGTGAACAAGCTTTAGAAAAGGGAAAAAGTGAAGTGAAAGAGGTTGATCAAAAAACAGATAAGTTAGAGAATAATGAAGAAAAACCTCAAAAGAAAGCTGATAAAGAAAAGCAAAACGCGGATAGTGAGAGCTCAGAAACAACTGGAAATAAAGAAGAAGGAGGAAGAAAACAACAAGGTGGTGGTGATGGAACTGGGAAGAAGCTATCTCAAGAAAAGTTAGAAGAAATAATTAAGCAACTTGATAAAAAAGTTGAAGACGGGGAATTAGCTTCTGAAGAAAGAGATAAATTAGTTGAAGAAATAAGAAATGGAAACTTAAGAAGTATTAAAGAAATTCTTGAAAATTAAAGAAAACTTTTAGGAGGCAAAAGAATGAAAAAAAATAGTATATTATTAATTTTATTAATAACAATTGTTTTAGTACCAAATATAACTTCAGCTTTAACGAATGATCTTTCTGATGCAAAGGATCATTGGGCAAATGAATACATAAGCAATTTAGTTCAAGATAATATTATATCGGGATATCCAGATGGCAATTTTTATCCAGACAACCAAATAAAAGTGTCGGAATTTACAAAGATAATCATTAACTCTAGGGGAGAAGTAGTGGAAAATCCTAACGCAGGTGAGTGGTATATACCTTATGTTAATAAGGCAAAAGAGCTAGGTATTATTGTAGAAGGAGAATTCAATACATATGATAGAAACATAACCAGAGCTGAAGTATGCAGGATGGTAGTTAGGGCTTTAAATGAATCAGCAAGCGATGGTAATACATCATTTATTGATGACGATAAAATACCAGAAGAATTTAAAGGTTATGTAAAAAAAGCAGTAGAACTAAATATCGTTAATGGATATCCAGATAATTCATTTAAGCCAGATAACACTGTTACTAGAGCTGAAGCCTCTAAAATAATTGCAGTTTCAAGAGGAAGAGAAAAAAATAAACAAACAAAAGGTACAAAACCAGATAAAACAGAAGGAGATATACCACAAGAAAAAATAGAACAAATAATAAGTCAACTTGATAAAATGGTTGAAGATGGTCAGTTGACCGTTGAGGAAAGAGATAAATTGGTTGAAGAAATTGAAAATGGTAACATCAAAAATGTTAAAGAAATTATAGGAAAGTAAAAGTACCTTTTGAACTTAGTAGTGGGGTGTTTCAGAATAAAATCAGTTAAAAGTTTGAAATTCACCGGTTTAGCTGTACGTCAGTACTAGCCAAACCGGTGAATTTTTAAATCGTTAAGATTCCTCTAGATTATTTTATAAAAATTTTAAACTTTTTTTAAAGGATTTTTAAATACATTTTTTATACTATCCTTAACGAAGAAAAAACAAATTTTATGGAGGGATAGAAAATGAATAAATTATCTACAATTTATAATGTGATGAAGAATATGAAGGAATTAGAAAAGGTAGCAGGTGAGTTTGAGGTAAATGTAAAAAAAGAAGATGAGACAGTTGCTCAGTTTAATAAAACCTTTGATAAAGACAAAACTGGGAAAACCGCAAAAAGTGCTTGTAAGTTTAAGATATCCTATGGTGATGATAGTTTGGAACATCAGAGCACTACTACAATCAGTGGTGATGAATTACGTCATTTTGGAAGAGGATTTGGTCATAGGAGAATGATGAAAAAAATGATGATGATGGATCATGGAGATGAAATAGGAGAATTTCCAAGAAAGCATAAGGTAGGAAGATTTATGTTGATGATAGATTTACTTAACAAAGCAGAACTAGAAAAACTTGATGGGGGAAACAAAAAATTAAGTATAGATTTAGCTGACATTGAGTCAAACGAGGAGTTTAAGAAAATGATTATGCATAAAATTAAGTATAGACACAGCATGAAGCATCACATGGGACACCATCACAAATCTGGACATTTTAGAGGTATGGGCTGTGGGAAAATGAATGATGATGAAATTGAAACCATGAAGAAAAAGCTTGATTGCTTAGGAATCTTCGATGAAGATATGGAAGTAAATGGATTGAAGGCTGAGATTTTAATCAATGATAAGGATTATATTGAAAATGTTGAAATCAATATTGAAATGAGTAATAATGAAAAGAAAGAGGTAAAATTTGCTTTAAAGGGTAAAGTTAATGGGGTAAACTAATGAAATCATGGTGTGTGATCCTAAAAGTGCTTAATTTTAGGACCTCATCTTTATATAGATTTAGTAAAATAAATGAAATACGAGTTTTTTCAGGAGGTTATAATGAGACATCATCATAATCACAATAAAATGCATCATCGTAAACATAATAAAGATTACATTAATAGGGCCATGCATAGAATGCATAGGCCCCATGCCTATTTTGTTAGGGAAGAGTTTAAACGATATCATAGGTACGTGAGATTCTCACATTTGATTTTTCTTGTATTTAATATTACCATTTTCTATTTTGCTGTAATCTATTTTAAAATAAAACTTCCTATTTATATATTAATAATGTTTCTTGGAATCATAATGGTTAAGGAAATAGCTCCACTGATATATTCAAGAAAAATGTCCCATAAGATTATGATGCCAATAGAGAGGTTAAAAAAAGCAGTAGATGAAGTTTCGGAGGGAAATTACGGAGTAGTTGTTAAGCAATATCCAAATAATGAAATAGGTGAACTGATTGAGGCGTTTAACCAGATGAGCTTAAAGCTTAAAGAAAGTGAAGAACTCAAGATGAAATATGAAGAGAATCGTAAAACCCTTATAGCAAACATATCCCATGATTTAAAAACACCGATTACATCCATAGTAGGATATGTTGAGGGAATTCAAGAAGGGGTTGCAAATAGTCCTGAAAAACTAGATAAATATATAGATATTATCTATCATAATGCTAGCTATACTAATAGGCTGATTGATGATTTGTTCCTCTTCTCAAAGTTGGATATTCAGCAGGTTGAGTTTGAATTTGTTGAAACACCAATGAAGGCATATATGAATGACCTTATGACTGAACAGAAGATTGAATTAGAAGAAAATGGTCATAAGATTGAATATCTTGATGCGCTTGCCGAGGAGAAAAAGCTTACTATTGATAGAAAAAGAATCCATCAAGTAATTATTAATATTATTAATAATGCAATAAAATATAATGATAAGGATAAGAGTACAATTAAATGTACTTTATCAGAGGTAGACAAGGGTGTAAAGATATCGATCAATGATAATGGACCTGGAATAGAGGATGAAAAGCTAGACAGTATTTTTCATAGATTTTATAGAGTCGATGAATCAAGGAATAAGGACATTGGAGGAACAGGGCTTGGTTTAGCCATAGCAAAGGAATTAGTTAAAGCCCATAGTGGAAAGATATGGTGTGAAAGTACACTTGGTGAAGGTACAACGATTCATTTCACTATTCTGGATGAAAAGGTTAATTAAATTGATAGGGATTTAAAGGGAGAGGATACCGTGGCTAGAATTCTTATTATAGAGGACGATAAAAACATTGCAGAGCTTGAGAGAGACTATTTAGAAATAGATGGCTTTGACGTTGAGATAATTCAAAATGGAACTGAAGGGCTAAGAGCTGCACTAGGGGGGAGTTTCGACCTAATAATTGTAGATTTAATGATTCCAGGTGTTGATGGCTTTGAAATTTGCAAGACTATTAGAGAATCCATGGAGATTCCTCTTATAATCGTATCGGCAAAGGATGCTGATATTGATAAGATAAGAGGATTAAGACTTGGTGCCGATGATTATCTGACAAAACCCTTTAGTCCAAGTGAGCTAGTTGCAAGGGTAAAGAATCATCTTAATAGATATAAAAGGTTACTTGGTAAGACAAGTAATAAATCGAATATAGAAGTGAATGGAATAGTTATAAATAAACAAGGGAGACAGGTATCTGTTAATGGCAAGGATACTGTATTTACCACAAAGGAGTTTGATCTTTTGACTTTTCTAGCTTCAAATCCAAATATAGTTTTTAGCAAGGAGACTCTATTTGACAGGATTTGGGGAGAAGATGAATTCGGAGATGTTGCAACTGTTGCAGTCCATATACAAAAAGTAAGAAAAAAAATTGAGAAGAATCCATCGGAGCCAAAGATTATCGAAACTATATGGGGCTCTGGATATAGATTTAATAGATGAAATAATCTATATATATGTGAGAGTATCAATAGATACGCTAATCTCACATATATATATGGCGTTAGTTGATGAGAGGGTGAGTAACATTATGAAACAAGGGAAACATGAGTACATAACTGAAGGACCTATTTTAAGTTCCTTACTTAAGCTATCATTGCCTATAATGATAGGTCAGCTAATTCAAACATTCTACAATTTAGTTGATACACTTTGGGTGGGAAGACTTGGATCAGAAGCAGTAGCAGCGGTTTCCATTAGTTTTCCCATTGTATTTTTAATGATATCATTAGCTAGTTGTTGGAATATTTAGAGGGGCTGGAAAAACAACGACTACTATGTTTCTTTCAATTATTACATTCGGTGTCTTGAGAATTCCCATGGTATATGTATTTTCAAAGAACTTGGGATTGCAACAGTCTGGTATCTGGTGGGGTATAGCCGCCTCGGAAGGTCTCGCTGCAATAGTTAGTATGATTTGGCTGAAGTTAAGTAATTGGAGCGAAAATGTACTTGTAGAGAAAAGAGATGGTGACATAAATGACATAGAAATGGCTTAGGAAATTTTAATTTTTTAAAAAACGACTAAAAATAATATTGGATTATTGTTAGTCGCTTTTTTTTATCCTTTTTACTAGAAAAGGATAAGTGAAATATGTATAGAGTAATTTAGAGATGTTTATTATTATATATTGAGGATTTTATGAATAAAATTAATTATTTAATAATAAATAATTAAGGGGTAGATGAAAGAGGGGGTTTTTCTATGGAAAAACAAAAGACAGTTTTGTCTAAGGAAAACAGAATATTTTCTTTAGCTAAGAAAGGTAGATACCAACCAAACGTTATTTTAGCTGTTTTGATTACAATAATAATTCTATATGGAATGGACTTTCTTTTGATATTGACACCACTCTGGGGATTAGGTAGAAGTATAGCGTCTAAGGGTTTAGCTGGTCAGGCCTTTGCCTACGCCATAAATGGGTTAGCAATACGTTTTGGATTGTATATACTAGCATTTTTTGCTTTGGTAAGGCTCGTTGAAAGAAGACCCATATACACAATGGGGTTTGAAAGAAAGGAAATAAGCAAAAAATATTTTAGAGGATTTATTCTTGGCGTACTAATGATTTTTCTCTGTATTATAATTTTTTCTATATTGGGTACTGTAACAATTGACACCTCAAATTCAGGAGTAAAGGGTTTTAATACCCTAGGAGGTGTGCTTATTGTACTTATAGGATGGATAATACAGGGTGCATCGGAAGAGATAATGGTAAGGGGTTGGCTCCTGCCGG
The DNA here is from genome assembly GCF_050888315.1 of Wukongibacter baidiensis. Lineage (NCBI taxonomy): Bacteria > Bacillati > Bacillota > Clostridia > Peptostreptococcales > Caminicellaceae > Wukongibacter > Wukongibacter baidiensis. The sequence continues at coordinate 1,787,415 of NZ_CP138202.1, read as the reverse complement.
TAGTCGGAGTTAGACACAATGTAGCCCTGGGAATCTTTATATCCTCTACATTGTTTGGAGCACTACATCTACAGAATGCAAATATTGGACCTCTAGCTATGATAAATCTGGTCCTATTTGGGGTGTTTGCAGCGTTATATGTTATATGGGAAGGTGGTCTATGGGGTATATGTGCATTACATAGCTCATGGAATTGGGCTCAAGGAAATGTATTTGGTTTTGAGGTAAGTGGAACCTTACCCGTAGGAGGGATCTTAATCGATTTTAAGCCTACATCAGGATCTGATTTTATAACAGGTGGATTATTTGGAATTGAAGGAGGAATAGTTTGTAGTATAGTACTGGCTTTAGGAATCTTCACCTTGATTTTTCTGATTAAGAGAAGATGATAAGAGAAGAGATTAAAGCCTCCAAGAGGCTTTACAAAAACTACCAAGTAATGTAGTCTTTTAAATAGATAAAACCGCTATATTGTTGAAAAATTCGACAATATAATAGGCTAAACTATACATCAATTACGGGGGTATGTTATGTTTACAGAAAAGAACTTTTATAAGCATGATAATGATAGGGTTTTAGAATCCTATCAAGATACAATCTTGAGAATCAGAGAGATCTGCGAAGAGACAAGCAACTATGGAGAAAATAGTGAGAAGAAGGAATATTTTAAATTCTTCAATCACGTTTCAAACTTTATCTTAAAGCTTGCTGAACTAGAAAGAGCCTTTAATGACAACTATTTCTTTAGTAAACCTATTGAGGAATTAAAGGACGAAAACTATAAGCTATTTTCTGAACTATTGCCAGAAAATTATGAGGTAAGCTATGCTAATCCTACATATGGGGTAAAAATATTCGGAGAAAAGATTGGTCAAGCCTTTTCCTCATTGTATTGTAGATACAGAAGTTATATATCCTATGCCTTCGAGCATAAAATATTTAAAATGGAAGTCTCTAATGGGCTATTCATAGAAGCCTATAACTATGTTAGAGATAATGAAGTAAGTTACGAAGGCCTAACAGAGCTGATTAGAAAATATGAAGTTATAGAAACTGAGAAATACACTGGGTATTTTTTTAAGGAAAGATATAACAAGGATTTTCAATTTTTTACTGACATAACTGAGAATTCAGATCTTAAGGATTTAAGATATCTTTTTAAGTATGGAGAGTATATATCTGAAAATGAAATTAAGACAGCACAGTTTTTGCTTGAGTATCCAGTAGATAAAATAAATACTTTAACGAGGGCGATAGCCAAGGCCTATGTAAATGGATTTGTTAGAGATAATAAGGATATAACAAAGAGGTCAGACGTTAGGATAATATGTAATGTTGGGCAGGAGAGGCTAGTAAGACACTTAATCCAAGAGTTTAAGGTTCATGATTTAAAGGCCTTTGTGAGTGAAGTGATTTCTACTGATGTTAATAAACAATATGATTACGATCATAAGTTTGATGACGCTTTATACCTAGATAAGGAATTAACTGACCTTAGAATTAAGACCTTTGAAGATGAAGGGGAAAAAAGTAATGGATTTCTTAAAGATTATTCAGGGATAATGTATATCGAAAAATTCGGAGAATCACCTTTTAGTCCCGAGAATAAGAAGGAACGCTTAAAATTATCTGATGACCAACTTAAACTGTATCAAAATCAAAGAAACAAAATGCGTGAAACAATTGAAAAACACATGCCAGATTGTGAAACAAGTTTTTGCATAGTTGCCTTTCCAACACCTGAAATCGGAGAAAATTTTGAAGAGATTTTTGAAGATACCATGATGATAAATATGCTTGATAGTGATAGATATGAGGTTATTCAGCAGGCAATCATTGATGCACTAGATAGGGGAGAATATGTTTATGTTAAGGGAAATAAAGGGAATGAAACAGATATCAAAGTAAAGCTTAATGAATTGAAAAATCCAGATAAAGAAACTAATTTCGTGAACTGTGTTGCTGATGTCAATATACCGGTTGGTGAAGTCTTTACATCACCTGTGCTGAAGGATACTAATGGGGTTTTACATATAGATGAAGTGTATCTTGAAGGTTTTAAATATTATAACTTAAAACTTACATTCAAAGATGGATATGTTAGTGACTATAGCTGTACTAACTTCGAAGATGAGGAGGCAAACAAGGAGTACATTAGAGAGAATCTTCTATTCCCTCATAAGACGCTGCCCTTGGGAGAATTTGCTATAGGAACGAATACACTTGCCTACGTTATAGCTGAAAAATATGGAATCATTGACAAGCTACCGGTGCTTATCATAGAGAAAATGGGTCCACATTTTGCTATAGGAGATACGTGTTTTTCTTGGGCAGAGGATTTGCCTGTATATAATCTTTTAGATAAAAAAGAAATAATAGCAAGGGATAATGAAAAGTCTATCCTTAGAAAAACGAATATAGAAGAGGCTTATACGAATGTGCATACAGATATAACCCTCCCATATGATGCTCTTGAGGAGATTTCGGTTATAACTAAAGATGGTGAAAAAATTGAGATAATTAGAGATGGAAGATTTGTTTTAAAGGGAACTGAAGAACTAAATGAACCATTTAGCAAATAAAATGAGAGAGGAGCCAAGCAAAATTGCTTGGCTCCTTTAGTCATTTTATTCTAGACCTAGGTCTTTAATATCTTTTAAAGTATTAAAATCAGAAATTTTTATCTTGTCATCAGATATAGTATATAAATTATCACCTATAAAAAGTATTCTTCTAATATATTTACTATAGTCATCATCATTACTTAAATGAGATATATCGCCTCTAAGGTCAAACTTATAATCTTCATCTATACTAAAAACAAAGGCCCCTTGAGTTTCAAAGGTATGTTTATATGTGTTGTTATCGTAGTTTGAAACATAAATTGGAAGAGAGAGTATATTTTTTTCTTTTGAAAATAGTAGAGACTTGTGATCATGTGAGATATCTGTGTAAGAGCCTCTTCCTCCAATGATAATCTTATCCAGTTCAATAGGGTTACTGTAGTCAGTTACATCAAACATAGATAGTTTTACACCGCCGTTTATAACTCTTCCATCCTTTTCAATAGTATCCATTCCAATTCCGATAATATGATCCTCATCATATGGATGTAAATAACTGCTATAACCAGGTATTTTTAGATACCCCAGTACTTTTGGAGTCTTTGGTTCTTGCAGGTCAATTACATAGAAAGGATCTACTTGCCTAAAGGTAACTACATAGACCTTGTCTCCCATAAATCTTACGGAGTAGATTCTTTCACCAGGAGCTAAATCTTCAGTTTTACCAAGCTGTTTAAGATTGCTATCTAGAACGTATACGTTACTTGTTGATGTTGATTCACTACCTCTCCATGAATCTCCCTTAGTGGTAGCTATTCTAAAGTTACCTTGATGTTCATCCATAGAGAACTGATTTAGAACATTTCCAGGAACGTCCCCTTTGGTAGTGTATATGATCTTTCCTTCATCTAGCTTGAATTTAAATATGCTAGTAGTTCTATCTTCATTGAACTTTTTAGGGGAACTATATATGTTGTATCTAAATTTATCTTGGCTGATATACATGTTTTCCGTTGAAACGTACATATTATTTCCACTTCCAAGATATGCGTTGACATCAATTTTAGATGAGTCAAGGTTTTCCAGATTAAGACCTAAAGTAATTAGATAATTATTGTAGATACTTTCCGGGAAATATTTGATATCGTTGTAATCAATTAAAGCCCTTTTTTCATCAATTGAGTCCAGATAATAGGGTCTTGGTTCAGCATCTCCATGATAAACATTTTTGTTAGCTACTAAATAAAAGTTATCGTCAATAAGCCTTGATGATAGGTAGTTGCCGTCTAGCTCGACGTTTCTTAATAAAGTAATATTCTTTTTATCACTAATATCATATACGTGTACCCTTAAAGGGTTAGAATAAAGAGGGAGAATCTTGAAATTCACTTCATCGTCGGTTTTATTAAGTTCAAGGCCATAAAAGTACCCAATTGTAATAAGTTTATTATCCTTAAGATAAAACTCTACAGGGTCATAATTATCGAAGGTCAAAGTATTTAATAGTCGAAAATCTTCTTTTTTACTATTGACTATATACAATTTGTTATTACTTAGTGTATATATATAAGAACCATCTGTTTTTACAATATCAGCTTCATCTACACCCTTTACCTGAACATTTGTTTCGGAGTGACTAGATTCGTTACTCTCTGATTTATAATTAGCAGTAGCGGGCATAGCTTTTTGTACAGAATCAGCTTTAGCATCTTCTGCAAAGAAAACATCGCCTCCATCAAATAGGAGCTCTTCTTCATACCCGTTATTAGAATATGACAATAGCTTTTCTAGCTTTTCTTTACTTTCTACAGAAGGAAGGTAACCTAGTTTTCTAAAAATATCTAAGGTCTTAAAAACTAAGAGCTCTTTGGTATTATCATATTCATAATTATTGAAGACACTTTTAAAAAAGTCCTTACTTACATAGAATTTACTGTTTTTTATAATTGGTTTACTTTCATGCTTTATTAGCTCTCCATTGAAAATGAAATAATCGTCATCTAGTTGAAGCTTAATAAAATTTTCTTCATCATACATGAGAACGGACTTTTCTTTAGGTACCCATTCAACAGAAAAACTAAGCTTTTCGAATAATTCTCTAACTGGGACGTATGTAGTATTATTAATAGATATGTTTTTCATGGAAAGTTCGGATTCAGTATCCTGCTTAGAAATCGTATTTTTTTGAGAGAAACTAAGGGTGAATGCTGTAACAAAAATTGTGAGTACAGCAGCAAATATAACTATTCTTTTTATCATGAACTGCACCTCCTACATGGTTTAACTCGGATTATTAATGAATAATCCGGGTTTATATTAATAGACGCATAAAAAAGAAGAAAGTTCCATAAATCTGAATTAAATTTTTTATCAGAGAAAAAATAAAAAAAGCGAACGAATGTTTGCCAATGGATGGGTGTTATGGTAAAATGAACACAAACATATGTTCGAGGTGATTGATGTGGAACTTTTAGATAAATTAAAGGTATTAGCCGACGCTGCTAAATATGATGTTTCTTGTTCATCTAGTGGGAGCTCGAGAAAAAATAAGAAGGGAGGACTTGGAAATGCCCATGTAAGCGGCATTTGTCATAGCTGGTCCGATGATGGTAGATGCATATCTTTACTCAAAATATTGTTTACAAATTACTGTATATATGACTGCGCATACTGTGTTAATAGAGCATCAAACGATTTGCCTAGGGCTGCCTTTACCCCAGAGGAAGTTGCCAATTTGACTATAAATTTTTATAGAAGGAACTATATAGAAGGGCTTTTTTTAAGTTCGGCTATATACAAAAGCCCAAATTACACAATGGAGTTATTACTTGAGACCGTAATTAAGCTGAGAAAAGGAGGTTTCAACGGATATATCCATCTTAAAGCGATACCAGGTGCCGATCAAACTCTTATCGAAAAAGCTGGTGAGTGTGTAGACCGAATGAGTGTAAATATTGAACTTCCATCTACCAATGGGCTAAAGCTCCTTGCTCCCCAGAAGAAAAGGGAATCCATTATAAAACCCATGGGTCTCATTACAACTAAGATAAATCAGACAAGTGAGAACAAAAGAAAATTTAGATCGACGCCTAACTTTGTTCCGGCTGGGCAATCAACCCAACTAATTGTTGGTGCGACTACAGACAATGACATAAATATTTTGACCCTTTCAGAAGCATTATATAAGCAATTCGAATTAAAACGAGTATATTATTCAGCCTATGTTCCAGTAGCTAGTCATCCTAATCTACCTAGCATCTCAGGACCACCGCTCTTAAGGGAGCATAGACTTTATCAAGCCGACTGGCTTCTGCGATTTTATGGTTTTAGGGCCAATGAACTGTTAAACATGAAAAATCCAAACTTTGATGAACACCTTGATCCAAAGTGTGACTGGGCCATTAGAAATATTGATATGTTTCCAGTAGAAATAAATCGAGCCGATTATCATATGCTCCTTAGAATTCCGGGAGTTGGAGTAAAATCAGCAAGAAGAATCGTTGCCGCAAGAAGGTTTTGTCACCTGGGATATGATGATCTAAAGAAAATGGGAATCGTTTTAAAAAGGGCCAAATATTTTATAACCTGTAAGGGCAAGTACTATGGGATGAGAAACATGAACGAGTTTACAGTTAGAGAGCAACTAGTTATTGATAGCAGTAAGAAAAAGAAGGTAAATGATGGAGAGCAGCTTACTATATTTTCTCTTTATCCAAATCTACTATTTCCTGTAGAAGAGAATATCACAAAGATAACGGGGGAGTTTTAATGCTTTGTTATATATATGATGGTAGCTTTGATGGATTATTGACATCCATATATGAAGCGTATTATAGAAAAGAGGTGCCTGAAAGAATATTATTTTCTGAGGATTATCAAGAAAATTTCTTAGATAAGAAGGTACACATACATACGGATCCAGAGAAGGCTAGAAAGGTATACGAATCAATCAGAACAAAAATATCAAAAAGAGCACTTGAAAATATTTTCTATACATATTTAACGGAACTAGAGGACACGGGAATTTGGATATACGAGTATTTAAAATTAGGATGGAAGATAGGAGGCGGTATAGAGGATAATATTGCCGATGACAGGGTATTAAAAATACATAAGGCTAGATTAAGCATTGATAGAGAAAGACATCTAATGCTGGGATTAGTGAGATTCGGGTGTTTAGAAGGAAATGTTTATTATGCTCCTATTGAGCCGAAGTTCAATATTGTTGGACTGATTGCACCACACTTTGTTGATAGGTTATCAGACCAAAGTTGGATAATACATGATGTGAAAAGGGGTATTGGAGCAGTATATAACGGTGAAGATTGGATAATCAGAGACATTGATGTTAATAAAGAACTGAAATATGATAGAGATGAGTTTGGCTATCAAGAACTTTGGAAGGAATATTTTAAAGCCATTGCAATTAAAAACAGGATTAATCCGAAGCTTCAAAAAAGAAATATGCCTATGAGATACTGGCGTTATCTTGTTGAGAAGAATTAAACTCAGGTAAAAACTTTAATATTCTCTTTGATTTAAATATAAATTTATGGGATAATATTAATAAATTTAGCTTGTCCAGATTATGAGAATAGCCTCATTTTGTTGACAAAGTCAACAAGATGGCAGACTTTTGAGAAGAGAATAATTTGGTCATAAGACGAGAGGAGTACTACTTTGAATAAAAACGGGGAAATCATAAATTCTATCGACAGAGCTCTAGATATATTGATACTTTTGTATTATGAGCAAAGAGAGCTTGGGGTAACTGAGATTGCAAAAACTTTAGGGCTACATAAGAGTACTGTTCATAGAACTCTGTCAACTTTAGAAAATAAAGGTTTTGCACAACAAAATCTGGAGAATGGAAAGTACTGGCTAGGAATGAAGATTTATGCCCTTGGTATGCTGGTTGGAGAGAAAATGCCTTTAAAGCATATCATTAGACCATATGCCAAGGAACTATTTGAAAAATTCCATGAGGTTGTAAATGTATCGGTGCTTGATAAGACATCACAAAAATATCCTAGAACTATTCTAATCTTAAAGGAAGAAAGCCCTGATCAGATTTTAAGAGTCAATCCTATTGTTGGATCAAGTAGTGAGAGTCATTACTCTGCCGTTGGAAAGTGCTTACTAGCCTTTTCACCAAAAAAAGTTTTAGATAGGTTTCAAGCACAGGATCTTCCTATATACACAAAGAATACAATAAGTAATTGGGATGATTTATTAAAAGAACTAGAAGATGTAAGGATTAACGGGTATGCGATAGACAATGAAGAGTTGGAAATAGGCTTAACCTGTGTAGCGGCTCCGATAGTGGATAAAGAGAACAATGTTATTGCTGCAATGAGTATATCTGGACCTACCTCAAGAATTAGGTCTGAGAAATTTGAATCAATTGTGAATGAAGTAAAGAATACTGCGTGGAAAATTTCTAACTTATTAAAATAGAGTGTATTTTTACTTTTGTGTGATCTCTTTATAAAAGATTTAGTTAAGAACCTAAGGCAGAGCGTACTCTTAGATTATAAAATGCTCAAGAAGTAGTAATATTCTCTAAACTGAGTAATTGCTTTGACCTTAGAACACTAGTTACATGTAGTTGACAAGATGTGGTATAAGTGATATGTTAAATGTATAGATTTGTCGTTTCTTGTAGACGATAGTTTGTTTGATGAAAACTTAATATTGTATCTTTACTTCTCCGAGCTGTGTATTCCTAAGGACGTAGTGTGCCATAATAACGGAATGAAGTTCCGGTCTAAGGAACACAGCCTGGATTTATTAATCCACGGGGTACTTTGGGAAACGGAAGTGCCTTCACATAACTTGAAAAGGAGAAAGTGTATATATAGTTAAGTTCATATAATTCATAGAAAATTAAATCCTTCTATGAATTGTCTAGCTTTGATCATTTTAGTGGATGATTTGAGGTGTATGGTTTCTAAAATGATGTTATACCCATATATATGCCCTTCTTGCTCTTTTTCAAGCAATGAAGGGCTTTTTTTGTGAAGCAAAACAGAGGGATTATATGTTTCTGAAAATCTTAATATATGGGAGTGGTAAAATGAAAAAAATACCTGTTGAGACAGCCATAGGAACCATTTTATGTCATGATATAACCCAGATCATTCCCGGAAAGTTTAAAGGGAGAGCCTTTAAGAAGGGTCATATAATTACTGAAGAGGATGTTCCTGTTTTACTTTCTTTGGGAAAAGATAATATTTACGTTTGGGAAAAGAAAGAGGGATATTTACATGAGAATGAAGCAGCCGATAGATTGTCCAAGGCTGCAGGCGAAGGGATATATTTAAGCGATGTTAAAGAAGGGAAGATAAACTTTATTGCAAATATGGATGGCATTCTTAAGATAGACACCGATCGACTTTTAGAAATCAATTCTATCAATGAAATCATTTTAGCAACTATTCATAACAATTATCCTGTGAAAAAGAACCAGAAATTAGCGGGAACAAGGGTTATTCCACTGATTATTGAAGAAGAAAAGATAGTAAAGGCTGAAGATGTTATTGGTGAGAAACCTATTATTAAAGTAATTCCATATAAAAAATCTAAGGTAGGTATAGTAACTACTGGAAATGAAGTATATCACAACAGAATAGAAGATAAATTTGGACCTGTCGTAAGGAGCAAGGTATTGGAGTATGGTTGTGAAGTAGTTGATAGTAGAATAGTACCCGATGATAGTGATAAAATAACCCAGTCAATAGAGGAACTAATAGAAATGGGTTGTGAACTTATCATTTGCACCGGTGGGATGTCAGTAGATCCCGATGACCTTACTCCGTTAGGAATAAGAAAGACTGGAGCAGAGATTATTTCCTATGGTGCCCCTGTCCTTCCAGGTGCAATGCTCTTAGTAGCCTATAAAGATGAAGTACCGATTTTAGGGTTGCCGGGATGTGGAATGTACTGTAAAACCACTAGCTTTGACTTATTTTTGCCTAGAGTACTTGCCGGTGACAAGATTAATCATAGAGATATTGCAGCCTGTGGACATGGTGGATTCTGTATGTCTTGCGATGAGTGTAGATATCCCGACTGTAGCTTTGGAAAGGGTTGGTGATTTATAAATGCTACAAAAAATAGAATTGGAAACAGCCTTAAATATCCTAGATGAAAAAATAATAGATATAGAAACCGAAGAGGTCTCATTGATGGATGCTCAGAATAGAGTACTTGCAAAGGATATATTTTCTCCAATAAACCATCCACCCTTTGACCGTTCTCCACTTGATGGTTTTGCATTAATTGCCGAGGATACAAAAGGGGCAAGTGGAGATACTCAAATTGAATTGGAGATAATTGAAGAAGTATATGCTGGCTCATATCCTCAAAAAAAACTATCTAGAGGCACTGTAACAAGAATAATGACGGGAGCACCTATTCCAAGGAATGCAGATTGTGTAATTAGACAGGAAGAAACTCTTGTAGATGGACAGACTGTGAAAATTCTAAAGGAACTTAAAAAATGGGATAATTATTGCTTTAAAGGCGAAGATTTTCAAAAAGGACAGCTAATCCTAGAGAGAGAGAGAATGTTGAAATCTCCTGAAATAGGAGTGTTAGCATGCTTAGGAGTAAGTAAAGTAAGTGTCTATAAAAAACCTAAGATTGCAATTTTAAGTACTGGAGATGAGCTTGTAGGTGTTGAAGATGAGCTAAGTGACGGGAAAATATACAATAGCAATCTTTATGCTATAGCATCAAGAATTAAAGAACTTGGGGGAGAGCCTATAATTCTAGGTGTTGCTGGTGACGACATTGAGATAATGTGCGAAAGAATAAAGCAGGAAATTGATGGGGTTGACTTGTTTATAACTACTGGGGGAGTATCAGTAGGAAAAAAGGATATCGTAAAGGATGTAATGTATAGATGCGGGGCAAACATTCTGTTTTGGAGGGTTAATATAAAACCTGGATCACCGGTACTTTGTAGTGAACTACAGGGTAAGTTGGTAATCAGCCTATCGGGAAATCCCTCTGCGGCAATGATATCCTTCGAGTTACTTGCACGACCAATTATAAATAATATTTCTCATAGAACGGATTTAACTTTGGTAAGGGATAAGGCCGTACTAGAAGAGGACTTTTCTAAAAAGAGTCCCGTTAGAAGATTCTTAAGGGGAAAAATGACCAATACATCTAAGGGAAAGAGCGTTATATTGACAAAAAATATGCAGACATCATCTAAGATGAATTGCATATTGAATAGCAACTGCTTAATAGATGTTCCAAAGGATTCACCATCCCTTGAAAGTGGACAAATTGTGGAAATAGTAATGATTTAATTGTATCTTTATGCCCCAAGAGATAAACTGAATTTAAAAACGTTGAATGTGTTTCTTGAAGAGGTGGTATGATGTTAGACAAAACGGCTATTATTCTTGCGGGCGGCAAGAATAGCAGGATGAATTATAGAAATAAATCATTCTTACATGTCAAAGGCAAAAGTTTTATCGAGACAATTTTAAATGAAGTTTCATCCTATAGCGAAAAAATAATTGTTTCAAATAAACCGTCATTATATAATCATCTAGGAGTGAAGGTTATTAAAGACATTATACCTGGTCATGGACCCTTAAGTGGAATACATGCGGGGTTAATTAATGCAAAATATGAACACTCCCTGGTGCTGGCATGCGATATGCCATTTGTTGAGAAGAATTTAATTGACTATTTAGGAGGGTTAGCTGAAGGATACGATGTAGTTGTTCCATGGTCTGGACAACACTTTCAACCACTATGTGCGATATATGGTAAAGGATGTATTGAAGCTATTGAAAAGTGTTTAAGGAACAATGTCCATAAAATTATAGATTTCTATCCTGAGGTTAAAGTTAGATATGTCGACTATGATGAGCTGAAAGGTTTTAAAGATATTGAAGGGATATTTAGGAATATAAATACCCCATCGGATTACAGCCAATTTGTAAATAAAAAACTTTAAATTTAATAAATTATTATAATTACAGATGAGGGGATGATTTTATGACACCAATAGTATGTATTGTAGGTAAATCAGATGTAGGAAAAACAACACTAATCGAAAAGCTATTAAAGGAATTAAAGAAAAGAAACCATAAAGTTGCTACCATAAAGCATGATGTCCATGGTTTTGATATAGACAAACCAGGGAAAGATACATGGAGGCATGCTAAGGCTGGAGCTGACACTGTAACGATTTCTTCACCAAACAGGGTTGCAATGATAAAAAGAGTAGATGAAGAGTGGACCTTAGATGAGTTGATAGAATTAAATAGTGATGCTGATTTGATTCTCACTGAAGGGTATAAAAGGAGTAACAAGCCTAAGATTGAAGTTTTCAGATCAGAAATGTATAGTGAACTATTATGCAGTGCAGAAGAATTAGTTGCCATAGCAAGTGACAGTGACCATGACATTGATGGCGTACCTGTTTGTGATATAAACGATGCTTCTAGTCTAGTTGACATTATTGAAGAAAAAATTATGGGGATTGAAAAATAATATTTTGTTAAAAATTTAATAATGAAATATTGTATTGAATTTATTGCAAAATTATGATATGTTTTATTTATAGAAAAATAGTGAAAAGTATGGGGAATAATAAAGCGAATTGTAAGAAGGTTCAAATTACTGCTTTGAGAGTTATTCCTTAATTTCTAACTAAAATGCGGAACAATGTTCCGACTAAAGGAACGATTGTTGCGAAGAATGATATCGCAGAAGTCTTTTTTTGATATCATTTATCAGATTATTTTTAATATTCCATATTGCTTGGTGTGTGGGAATTTTGTAAATATCGATACTTTAGAGGGAGGTGAAAGTATGAAGGTTGTAATAATTGGAAACAGCGCGGCTGGAATAAATGCTTTAGAAGAGTTCCGCAAGTACGATAAGGAAAGCGAAGTAACATTAATATCAAAGGAAGGTGGCGTTGCTTATTCTAGAGTATTACTTCCATACTATCTAAGGGGAAAGGTAGATTACGATACATTTTTTATTAGAGATAATGATTTTTATAAAGAAATGAATACGAGATATATTGAGGCTACTGTAACAAACATTGATGATGAAAAGAGAGTAGTTGAAATAGATAATGGAGAAGTTTTTCCATTTGATAAATTGTTAATTGCTACTGGAGCATCTGCAATAAAACCTCCGATAGAGGGTTTAGCAGGTGAAGGAGTATATAATATGTGGACCTTGGAGGATGTAAAGAATATTGAACCTTTATTCAAAAAAGGGAACAGAGTTCTAGTTTTGGGATCGGGTTTTGTATCTCTTCAGGCTGCTTGGGCGGCAATTTGTAAGGGATTAGATGTAACCATCTATGAGCTAGCGCCTCGAATAATGCCAAGGGTTCTTGATGATATGGGAGCAAAACTCCTTCGTGAAAGGATAATCGAACATGGAGCAAAACTTCATGTTAACACATTGACTCAAAGAATAGAGAGAAAAGAAGATGGAACTATGGAGGTCCATGCTAAGGACAAGGGACCTTTTGAAGTTGATCTTATAATTGTAGGAACCGGTGTACGCCCTAATATTGGTTTTTTAGAGAATACATCAGTAAACCTCGATAGAGGTATACTTGTAGATGAGAAAATGGAGACTAATGTTTCTGGTATTTACTCTGCTGGAGATGTGGCTCAGGGTCCAACAGCCTTTGGAGAAAAGCACGTAATCCATGCCCTATGGCCAACTGCAATAGAAATGGGTAAAATAGCTGGTGCCAATATGGCTGGTGAAGAGCGAAGTTATGAAGGCAGCTTAAATATGAATGTTACACAATTATTTGAAATAACAGTAGCGTCAATGGGAAGATTTATGGATGAAGAAGGAAACGAAATCTGGGAGCACTATGATGGAAAAGAAGGTAGTTATTTAAAGGTAGTACTTGAAGATGGAATTCCCGTTGGAGGAACAATTGCCGGAGGATCTGACTTAGTGGCATTTTTGGGAGTACTAAGACCTTTCATAAGGAAGAAGCAAAGAATTGAAGACTCACCAGAAAAGTTGATGGAGACTTTACACAAAAAAATCGCATCCACTCCTACAAAAAATATTTTAGAGGTTATATAAGGATAATCAGCACAAGCATATAAAATCACAAAATCTATTTTTCTAAAATTTTGTGTTGATTATTTCAAAGGGTGTAGAAAATGATAAAAGAAGGAGGGAAAGTTAGATGCGTGTTGTTACAATGGATCCGAGCAAGTGCGTAGCATGTAGAAACTGTGAATATGCCTGTGCCTTTAAGCAAAAAGGTGATTTTAAGAGAAAGGATTCAAATATACGAGTAAATTACTATCCTCAGGTAAGGGTTTGTATACCACTCACGTGTGTTCATTGCAATGAGGCATGGTGTATGGAAGTCTGTCCTGCGGGAGCAATTAAACGTAATGAAGAGACAGGGGCAGTAGAAATAGATCAAAATCGTTGTGCTGGATGTAAGATGTGTATGTTATCATGTCCCTTTGGAAATATACACTTTGACTCTGAAAAACTAGTAAGTAGAAAGTGTAATCTATGCGAAGGTGATCCAACCTGCGTAAAATTCTGTATTTCCGGAGCTTTACAATATGAAGAAGTTGATGAAGCCTTTGAGTCTAAAAGAAAGGGCTTTGATAGTAAGCTAAGAGCAATTTTAGAAGAAATGAAAAATGACAGGAAGGGAGGGGAATAAAGATGTCAGATAAAAAGGTCGTACAATCCCTTTGCCGTATGTGTGATGATCACTGTGGTATAAACGTATATATAGAAAATGAAAAAGTAGTAGATATAGATGGATATAAGCCCCATTACTGGAATAAAGGTAGGATTTGTGTAAAGGGTAGGGCTGGTGTAGATATGATCTATGCAGAGGATCGTATATTGAAGCCCCTCAAAAGAACTGAGACAGGATGGGAAGAGATAGAACTTGAACAAGCCCTTGATGAAATAGCTGAAAAGATGAAAGAACTGAAAGAAAACTATGGTGCCAGAAGCATGAGTATTTGGAAGGGTGAAGCCATAGGATTTGCTCAGCAGGAAGAAATGGCTAGGAGATTCATTCATGCCTTTGGATCACCGAATTACTTCTCAAATGATTCAGAATGTTTTGTAGGTCGCTGGATAGGATACTCACTAGTTGCTGGTACATGGCCTGCTCAACCTGACTTTGAAAACTCAAATTGCATTGTTATATGGGGAGCCAATCCACCTATGGCCCATCCTAATATGACCCAATCTATAATGAAGGCCAAAGAAAATGGAGCTAAAATCATAGTTATAGATACAAGACTTAGTGCTATAGCTAGACAAGCCGATGTTTTTGCACAAATAAGACCAGGAACAGATGGTGCGTTAGCCCATGGAATAATGAGATACTTAATTAATAATAATGAAATCGATAACGAGTTTGTAAAGGACTATACATTAGGCTTTGAAAAGTTAAAGGATTATGTTCAAAAATTTACTCCAGAATATGTTGAAGAGCAAACTGAAGTACCTAAGGAAACACTTTTAGAAATAGCTAAGCTTATATCTCGGAGAAAACCTAACGTAGTAAATTATGTAGGTAATGGTTTAGAGCATCATCAAAATGGTATAAACAATATTAGAGCAGTAGGATGCATTGATGGACTAATCGGTGCCTTTGATGTAAAAGGTGGAAACTTTATGCCAGAAGGCTTTGGACTAAGGGAGCTAACTTTATATGAAGAAATTCCACTTCGTCATTTAGATCCTATAGGAGCCGATAAGTTTCCAGTGCTTTATGACTTCAGGCAGGAATGTCATACAATGACAGCGATGAATACAATTTTAACTGAAGATCCATATCCCTTAAAGGGGATGATAATAGCTGGTGCAAACCCAGTCCTTACTAATCCAAATTCAGAGAAAGTTATAAAGGCTCTAGAGAGTTTAGAGTTATTAGTTGTTAGAGACCTATTTATGTCAGAGTCTGCTCAGCTTGCTCATTATGTACTGCCGGCGGCGTCATATTTAGAGCGTTCAGAGCTTCACTGCCATGGAGGTTACCAAATAGTTGGATTAACCGAGAGAGTGTTTACAATACCTCAGGTCCAAGATGAATATCAGTTTTTACATGACCTTGCCCACAGGTTAGAAATTGGAGATTATTTCCCTTGGAAAAATGAAGATGAACTAAACGAATGGCTTGTAGAACCTACAGGAGTGTCTTTAGAAGAAATAAAGGCCTGTCCTCAGGGGTATAGGTATAAACCAATACGTTACAAAAAGTATAAGGAAAAGCCATTTAAAACGCCATCAGGAAAAGTCGAGTTTGCATCAAAATACTTAAAGGATTATGGATACGAGGAACTGCCGGAATATATACCGCCAGCCTATAAGACTAATCCAAAGAAAGAATATCCATTTACATTAATAACAGGAGCAAGAAAACTAGTTTATTACCATGGTAGAAATAGAAACTTTAAGAGATTTAGAACCGCTATTCCTAGTCCGGAGATAGAATTACATCCTCAGGACGCAGAAAAGCTTGGTGTAACTGATAAGGATATTGTAAAGGTTACATCTACAATTGGCTCAATAGAAATCCCAGTTAATGTAGTATCAGAAACAGAAATCCTTCCTGGCGTTACACAAATTACCCACGGATGGAAGGAAGCTAACGTAAACTTAATTACCCACGATGACAAATTTGATCCAATTGATGGTTTCCCTTTAATGAAGTCTGTTCAAGTCAAGATTGAAAAAAAGTAATTTGAAACATTTTGAATGAAATGAGAATTCACGTATTGTGAAGATTTAGAGTTTAATGAAAAACTGAATTATAAATTCAAAATAATCCTTAAAGGGGGAAAAAGAATGGAAAATAAACAAAGACCATCATTTGCAGCTTCGGCAGGAGTTTTTGCTGGAATCGTTTTAATACTAATATTGGGAATTAAAATACTCAAAGTAGATATTCATGTTTTATTAATATTTGGTCTTATCCTTGCTTCAGGAGTTGCGGTGAAATATGGTTATACCATAGATGATTTATTAGATGGAATGAAGACGAGTATCAGCAGAGCTATGGTAGCAATGGTTATA
This sequence comes from Wukongibacter baidiensis, assembly GCF_050888315.1. Classification (NCBI taxonomy): domain Bacteria; kingdom Bacillati; phylum Bacillota; class Clostridia; order Peptostreptococcales; family Caminicellaceae; genus Wukongibacter; species Wukongibacter baidiensis. Next base: position 1,770,775 of record NZ_CP138202.1, on the reverse strand, counting down.
TTCATTTTAATAGGTACTATTATAGGTTCATGGATTCATGCCGGAACTGTTCCTGCATTAATCTACTATGGACTAAAGTTCTTAAGTCCTAAATTTTTCTTACCACTAGGCCTAATTATTTGTAGTATAACATCACTTGCTACTGGAACCTCATGGGGAACTACTGGAACAGTAGGATTAGCACTTATGGGTATGGGTGTTGGTTTAGGAATCCCTGCACCTATAATAGCAGGTATGATAGTTTCAGGAGCATTCTTCGGAGATAAAATGTCTCCAATTTCAGATACTACTAATCTTGCAGCAGTATCTGCAGGAACTGACTTATATAAGCATATAGGTGCAATGCTTTATACAACTATTCCTGCATATGTAATTTCTCTTATTATGTATACTATCTTAGGATTCAAATATTCATCAGGTGCTGATGCTAATCCTGAGCAAATTCTACAAATTCAGAGCATCATTGCTGAAAAGTTCAATCTGAATCCTATAGTATTATTACCAATTGTAGTTCTTCTTGTTATGAGTTTAATGAAGGTACATTCAATTCCTGCAATGCTAACAGGTACATTCTTAGGAACAATCATTGCTATAGTATTCCAGGGATCAAGCCTAAGTGCTGCTTTAACAGCTATTAACTACGGATTCTCTGACGCAACAGGAGTAGAAATAGTTGATAACCTTTTACTAAGAGGTGGAATTCAAAGAATGATGTGGACCTTCTCCCTATCCTTTATAGCTCTATGTCTAGGTGGAGTTCTGGAAAAGGTTGGATATTTAACTGTACTTATTGAGAAGCTTGTTAGTAGAATAAAATCAGCTGCAAACATGGTTACACTAGTAATACTTACTACTGCTGTATCAAACGCAGCAATGGGTGAAATATACCTTTCAGTAATATTAAATGGTAGTTTATATAGAGAAGCATTTGAAGAAAAGGGTCTTCAAAAGAGAATGCTAAGTCGTCTTCTAGAAGAAGGTGGTACAATGACTGGAGCACTTATTCCATGGTGTACAGCAGGAGCCTTTGTTGCAGCTACTCTAGGAGTACCTACAATGTCTTATGTACCATATGCATTCTTAAATATATTGAATCCTCTAATTTCAATAGTACTGGCATACTTTGGTATATTTATACTTAGAGAAAATGGTAAAGAAAATCGTAAAGCAGTATAGAATATTAGCTTTTAATTGCATTTGATGTAAATGATTAACTGATGAAAATCGGACATCTTTAATAGGGAAGATTAAGTTTGAAATCTAATAAACCTGGGTAGGTTAGGATCTGAATTTGGTTTTGATTATAAGATATACTCATATGGATTATAAGGACATTTTATAAATAATACAATTCTATGGCTTGGGATAATTTTTAATTTATTATTCCAAGCTATAAAAATATTTTGGATTAAACAGTTTATATGAAAAAAGGACAGGAAAAATATCTTAATTTTTTTAATAGGATTAGTTTACAAGAGAAGTTTATTTATGATAAAATCTACTTAAATGAAGAATGTAAAAGTTCTTTTTTTTATAAGATACTATCAGAACGATGTTCTAGTGAGTGGAACAAAACTTTTTAGTTATATTTGATATACATTTAAACCAAGATGTAAGTTAGATTATTAGAAGTAATAGGACTAGGTATTAATAGGAACGTTGTTGCGCTAAAAGGAACATCCTATTGTTATGCCAAGGTCTTTATAGTAAGAATCATCGGAAAAGTTTTAAATTAAATTTAAATGAACAGAAAAGTCAGGAGGGCAAAAATGAGAATTTTAGCGATTAATCCAGGAGGAACGTCAACTAAGATTGCCGTTTATGAAGGAAAAGAGCTTCTTTTTAAAAAATCCGTAGATCATTCGGCTGAAGACCTAAAGAATTTTGAGAGGGTATTTGATGAATACGAATATCGTCGTAATCTTATAATTGAGGCTTTAAAAGAAGAAAATGTTGAGGTATCTTCTTTGTCGGCGGTTGCTGGAAGAGGGGGATTACTTAAGCCTATCGAAGGTGGAACCTACGCTGTAAATGACATAATGATTGATGATGTAAGAAATGCCATTAATGGTGAGCATGCTTCAAACCTAGGGTGTGTTTTAGCTAGAAACATTGCAGATGAAGTGGGTGTTCCATCTTTCGTAGTAGACCCTGTATCGGTAGATGAATTTGAACCTGCATCGAGGGTAACTGGAATCACTGATTTAGAAAAGGCTAGCTGGCTTCACTCTTTAAATCAGAAAGCCGTTTGTCGTAAAACAGCAGAGAAATTAGGTAAGAAATATGAAGAGCTAAATCTAATAGTAGCTCACTTAGGGTCAGGTATTTCACTGGCAGCCCATAGAAGGGGTAAGGCCGTTGATGGCGGTGGAGCAAGGGTTGATGGACCTTTTTCACCGGAAAGAAGTGGAGGACTTCCAACTTATCCATTAATCAAGCTATGTTATTCAGGAAAATACACCTACGAAGAAATGGTGGCTAAGGTAAGTACTATCGGTGGAATGTACGATTATCTTGGAACAAAGGACTTAAGAAAAATTGAAGAAATGATAGATGAAGGAAATGATAAGGCGAAGCTTGTACTAGATGCATTTGTCCAGCAAACGGCTAAGGAAATTGGAGCCTATGCTACGGTTTTATGTGGTGATGTAGATAGGATAATTATAACCGGCGGAATAGCTTATTCAGCTAGGATAGTTAAAATGATTGAAGATAGGGTTAAATTTATCGCTTCTGTTGAAGTAATACCTGGGGAAATGGAGCTTGAAGCTTTAGCTATGGGAGCTTTAAGGGTTCTTACAAAAGAAGAAGAGACAAAGGAATATATGTAAAGACATTAAAGGGCGGTGTGAATATTATGTTTACTAAATTTGAAGAGGTAGTGGAGAGAGCTAAAAAGCTAGGACCATTTACAGTGAGTGTTGCGGTGGCCCAGGATCTAGCGGTTTTAAAGGCAATCAAAATGGCAGAGGATATAGGACTTATTAAACCTATTTTAGTAGGTGATGAAGAGAAAATTAAGCCTATGTTAGATGAAGTAGGATTAGATAATAATACGCTTGTTATTAATGAAACCGACGATACTCTAGCAGTAGAAAAGGCAGTTTCAGTGGTGAGAGAAGGCAAAGCCAGTGTATTGATGAAGGGGTTTGTAAATACAAGTATATTTATGAGGGGAATTCTTAATAGGGATAAAGGTCTTAGAACTGGAAGACTTATAAGTCTTTTAGCTGGTTATGAAATTCCTGGACATAATAAGATAGTTTTCTGTAGTGACAGCGGTGTAAATGTTGCACCGAATTTAGACCAGAAGAAGGATATTTTAACAAACTCGTTACTGGCTTTAAGGTCAATGGGATTTGAAATGCCAAAGGTTGCGGCTTTAGCTGCCAATGAGATGGTTGATCCAAAGATATCTGCAACGGTTGATGCTAAGGCTTTGGTGGAAATGAATGAAAGAGGAGAATTACCAGACTGTATTATAGAAGGGCCTATAGCTATGGACGTAGCCTGTGACGCAGAAGCAGCTAAGCATAAGGGGATAGACAGTAAGGTTGCAGGTGATGTAGATTTATTCTTTGTACCATATATAGAAGTAGGAAATGTATTAGGAAAGTCATGGATTCATTTCAATAAAGCGAAGTGGGCTGGAATAGTATTAGGTGCAACTAATCCAGTAGTACTAGGTTCAAGAAGTGATACTGCAGAGATTAAACTGAATTCAATAGCATTAGCTTGTTTAGCTTCAAATAAAGAAGATTAAGATGGTATATCTATTTAATTAAATTACTATATTTGACTGAATTTTTAGGATGCTAGACTATATATCATATCGGACTTAATTGGTAAGGGGGCTATTTTTTATGAAATTATCAAGCAGATTAGGGGTTATGAAACCGTCAGCAATTAGAGAAACAGGAAAGCAAATAGCTGCAAGACCGGGATGCATATCATTTGCGGCAGGACTTCCATCGCCACAATTGATACCTGTTGAAAAGGTTAGAGTCATAACAGATAAAATACTAAGAGAGCAAGGAGCTACTGCATTACAATATGGGCCTACAAAGGGGTATGGACCGTTAATAGAAAAGATTGTACAGATAATGAAGGAAAAGAACGTTGATATAACATCTGATAACATTCAGATTACTACAGGGTCACAGCAGGGAATATCCTTTAGTGCCATGATGTTTCTCGATAAGGGTGACACAATCATCACTGAGAATCCAAGTTATCTAGGAGCCTTGGCAGCATTTATGCCCTTCGAATGTAAGTTTAAGGGAATAGACGTAGATGAAGATGGTATGAAGATGGATGAGCTTGAAGAGGCATTGAAAAATGATAATAAAGTAAAGATGATATATGTAGTTCCGAATTTTTCAAACCCAACGGGAAGAACATGGTCATTAGAGAGAAGAAAGAAGTTACTTGAAATTGCAAGTAAGTATGATTTGCCGATAATCGAAGACAATCCATATGGAGAAATAAGATTTGAAGGTGAGGATTTACCGACAATAAAGTCGATGGATAAGGAGAACCGGGTAATATATCTAGGCTCATTCTCTAAGGTATTCTGTGCAGGATTAAGAGTGGGATGGATTTGTGGTGATAAAGATATTATAAGTAAATACGAGATGATAAAGCAAGGTGCAGACCTTCAGTCCAATCAACTTGCACAGATGCAGGTAAATGAATTTATGAATCAATATGATATGAAGGAACAGATACAGGAAATTATAGATGCTTATAAAATAAAAAGAGATCTTATGTGTAGTCTTATTGATGAGAAATTCCCGAAGATAATAAAGAGAACAAATCCTGAGGGGGGAATGTTCGTCTGGCTTGATCTTCCAGAGGGAGCAGATGCAACGGAGCTTCTTAAAAAGGCATTAGAATTAAATGTGGGATTTGTACCTGGTGGGCCATTCTATCCAGAAGGTGGACACGAAAATACCATAAGACTTAATTATTCAAATATGTCAGAAGAGCAGATAGTGGAAGGAATAGGACTCTTAGGAGAACTATTTAATAAGGAGTTTTAAGATGGAGAGTATTAGCAGTGCAAATATAAATCAAGAAACTAAAAAGATGATGAAATACCGATGGGTAATATGGGGAGTAATGGTACTTTCCTACGCGATAAAGTTTTTCCACTCACTATCAATGGGGGTCGTAAAGGATACGATTATTGCTGAATTTGCTTTAACGGAAACAACCTTTGTTTCAATAGGAAATACTTTCTTTTATATATACCTTATCATGCAAATACCTACTGGATTATTAGTAGATACTCTTGGCGCAAGAAAAACAGCAGCCTATGGAACATTGGTATCGGCGGTCGGGATAATGCTGTTTAGCTTCTCACAGGGTGTAGCATTGCTATATGTAGGGAGAGGAATGGTAGGACTTGGAACATCTGTAGTATTTGTATCAATACTTAAAATTCAGTCAGAGTGGTTTAAGGAAAGTGAATTTGGAACTATGACTGGAATCACATGTTTTATTGGTGTCTTAGGAGGGGCGTTGGCTCAAACGCCTCTAGCATTAATGGTTTCTACAATAGGCTGGAGAAATGCCTTTAGAGGAATAGGTATTGCTTCAATAGTAGTAGCTACTGCAATCTACTTTATAGTAAGAAATACACCTGGAGAATTGGGAATGAGCCCAATAGAGGAAAAAGGGTCTCAAGATGGATCATCTGCAGAAAATATAAGCATAATGAGAGGACTACTTCAGGTGCTTAAAAATCCAAAAACTTGGCCAGTATTCTTTCTATATGCAGGATTTTACGGCACATATGTAATTATGATGGGATATTGGGGAACATCATTCATATCCAGCGTTTATGGAAAGTCAACAATACAGGCATCAAATTATATAATAGCTGGAGTATTGGGAAGCGCAGTAGGCTCTGTGATAATTGGAAATATGTCGGATAAAATGAAGAGTAGAAAGAAGCCACTACTTATTACAGGTGGGTTATACGTCCTAACGTGGGCATTTTTAACCTTTGCAAATGGCGGTCAACCTCCATCGGCGCTGCTATATCCGCTAATATTTACTATAGGATTTATGAGCTGTGCCTATGTAGTTAGCTGGCCTTGTGTAAAGGAAGTCAATCATCCTAAATATGTTGGAGTATCGACATCGGTAGCTAATATTGGGGGATTCTTTGGTACGATAGTATTACCTCCATTAGTTGCAAATGTTTTTGATAAATATAGTGCAACATTATCGGCTACGGCTTTATATCAAAAAGCATTTACTGTAGTATTTATAGCATCGGTAATAGGGTTTATTGCATCTTTATTTGTTAAAGAAACTGGTTGTAAAAATATATACTTAGAAAATAGAAAAACAAAATAATCATAATTAAGTAAGTCATGCTTTAGTTTGCTTTCGAATAAACTTGAAGCATGATTTACGTGTTTGAAAATAGGGTCTATGATAGTTGTTTTATTAATAGTATGTTAATTATGTTCTAATATTAAATTATACATAACATTCGTCCGGTAAAATATTCATAGATGTTTCAAAATTCGAGAAGTACGCAGCTAGGGCAGACTTTGATGAGTATGAATAGAAATATGGAAATAGAAAAGGAGTAAAAATTTTAAAGGGGGTTAAAATAGTGAAATTAAAATCAAAATTGATATTAAGCTTCGTTTTATTATCCTGTATAGCTCTAATAGTGGTATCTGCATTTAGCTTTATTAATGTAAAGCAGCATCTAATAGCTAATATTCACTCTGAGATGGAGGCCGTAGTAAGCGGTGTGAGCATGGAAATCAATGGATGGCTTAATACCAAAGCAAAAACTGTAGAAACAACTGGTCTTATAGTACAAGCCTCTGCAAAGGATGGCGAAATAACGAAAAATCATTTACAAGCTTTTAAAAACGATCCACATATCTATGATATATACATAGGTTTCGAGAAGGATGGAAGTGTACTAGATGGTGGAGATTGGGTAGCTCCTGACGACTACGATGCTAGAAAGCGTCCGTGGTATGAAGAAGCGAAGAAAGTCGGTAATATTGTATATTCACTCACATATGCAGATGAAGCAAATGGCTGGAAAAATGTATTATCCGCTTCGATTCCGATAAAGGGAGATAACAGTAATACCTTTGCTGTAGTTGCAGGGGATATGGAACTGACAGAGGTAAGCGAGATTGTCAACAATATTGAAACTAAGGAAGGTAGCTACGCAATACTAATTGACGATAAAGGGGTTGTGCTAGCTCATCCAGATAAGGAAATGTTGGCTAGAGACCTTTTAAAAGATGAAGAAATGCAAGAATTTAAGGAAATAACTACAGAAATGCTGGCAAATGAAGGAGGAAGTAGAGATTATACTATTGGTGGAGAAGAAAGATTTATAGTGTATGAAAAAATTCCTTCTACTGGCTGGGTTCTTGGAGTTACAATTCCAGAAAGCGAAATTTATAAAACATTAGAAAATATAAAAATGAAGTACTTTATCATAAATGCTATTGCATTCATACTTATAATCCTATACGCCCTATACTTTGCAAGGTATCTAGTTAAGCCTATAAAGGAATTAACTAATGCAGCTGAGGTTATTAGCAGTGGAGATTTAACCCTTGATGTTAAGGTAAATAGCAATGATGAAATAGGACAGTTAGGAACTGCATTTAATAAAATGGTAGAAAATCTAAGACAATTAATTGAACACGTAACAACGGCAGCGATAGATCTTAGTGCTTCTTCAGAGCAAATGGCTGCATCATCGGATCAATATAGCACTATGACTGATACAATGGCTCAGAGTATCAATAAGCTTGCAGAGGATGCCGCTAGGGAATCATCCGATGTTGAGCGTACAAATCTGACTATTAGAGAGATGGCAGAGGGAATACAGCAGGTTGCTATTAATGCGCAAATGACAAATGAAGCAGGAATAGATGCAAGACAAGCAGTAGAGAATGGTAAGAATACCGTTGACAATGCTATTGAGACAATGGGTGAAATTCAAAGTGTTATGAAGGAATCTGTAAAGGCTACTAGATTGTTAGGAGAAAATTCAAATGAAATAGGAAATATAGTTCAGATGATAACAAGCATTGCTGAGCAAACTAATCTTTTGGCATTAAATGCGGCTATAGAGGCGGCAAGGGCCGGTGAGCAAGGTAAGGGCTTTGCTGTAGTCGCTGATGAAGTAAGAAAACTAGCAGAAGAGTCAAGTAATGCAGCTGGTAAGATTACTGAGCTGATTGAAGAAGTACAGGTAGAAACGAGAAGAGCAGTAGAATTGATGGATAAAGGGGAGAATATAGTAGGGTATGGAGCAAATACAGTGTCACAAACTGGAGAGGTATTTGACGAAATACATAGGGCAATAGGTAAGATGACAAGTAGTATAGAAGAGGTATCGGCAGCAACGGAGGAGATGTCTGCTGGATCCGATGAAATAGTAACTTCCATGGAAAATGTAACTGATCTTAAGGAAAAAAGTACTATTAATACAAGGATGATATCCGATGGAACTCAGGAGCAAAAGGCGTCGATTGAAGAAATTGCGTCAAGCGCTAAAAGACTTGCTGGTATGGCTCAGGATTTACAGGAGCAAATTCAGAGGTTTAAGATTTAATTAACACCGTTTTAAACCCCATGTTAATCCTCTTTTGAGGAATGACATGGGGTTAAATGTGTTTAAGTGGCTAATAATATAACATATAAAAAATAAAAGCTATCATCTTAAATAAAAAGAAATTTTGAATTAACAAAAATTTTATACAAACGTAATTGATTAATATCCAAATAACGTGTACTATTATAGGAGTGCTACTTTCGTAGTTAAATAATGAATACGTGAATAGTCAAACAATTTGAAAGGAAAAGGTATAATGACAGAAAAGAAAAAGATAATAAATATAGCAGTAATAGCCCATGTAGATGCTGGAAAATCTACTTTGGTTGATGCGCTGCTTAGCCAAAGTGGTGTATTTAGAGAGAATCAAGAGGTAGTAGATTGTGTAATGGATAGTAATGATTTGGAAAGAGAACGTGGAATTACTATATATTCTAAAAACTGTGCAATAGAATACGGTGATGTAAAGATAAATATAGTGGATACTCCAGGCCATGCTGACTTCTCATCGGAAGTGGAAAGAATTATAAAGACTGTTGATACTGCAATACTTCTAGTGGATTCAAGTGAAGGACCAATGCCTCAGACTAGGTTTGTATTGAAAAAGGCCTTAGAAAGAGGATTGAAGCCTATTTTATTTATAAATAAGATTGATAAAAAGGATCAAAGGGCAGAAGAAGTTGTTGATATGACATTTGACTTATTTGCAGACCTAGATGCTAACGATGAACAGCTTGACTTTCCAATCGTCTATGGAATTGCAAAGGAAGGTATTGCAAAAAGGGAAATGGAGGAAGAAAGTGATAGCTTAAAGCCTTTATTTGAACTATTATTAGAGCATGTTGAAGCCTATCCTGATAAGGATAATGAAAATCTACAGCTTCAGATATCTTCTCTTGCATATGATGAATATATAGGACGACTAGGTGTTGGAAGAATAACAAAAGGAACGATAAGATCAGGGCAGCAGGTTTCTATTTCCAAAAGGGATGGAAGTATAGCTAATGGAAAGATTGCTAAGTTATTCGTATATGAAGGACTAAATAGAGTAGAGAAAAAGGAAGCTTGTAGCGGTGATATAGTTGTTTTATCAGGAATTGCTGATATATCTATTGGTGAAACGATTTGTAATGTCGACAAGATAGATGCCCTTGAAATGATAGAGATTGAAGAACCGACTTTATCTATGAACTTCTTAGTAAATGACTCTCCATTCTGTGGTAAAAGCGGAAAGTATGTTACAACAAGACATATTAAAGCTAGACTAGAGAAGGAACTAGAGGTAAATGTTGGACTTAGAGTTGAAGAATTAGAAAACTCTGATGGATATAGGGTTTCTGGAAGAGGAGAACTTCATTTATCAATTTTACTAGAAAATATGCGTAGAGAAGGTTATGAATTATCTGTATCAAAACCAGAGGTTTTAATGAGAACAGTAGATGGAGAGTTACAGGAGCCTATAGAAAGAGTAATAGTATCGGTACCCGATGAGTATTCTGGAACTGTAATATCTAAGCTAAACCTTAGAAAAGGTCTAATGGAATATATGGAATCGGAAAATGGATATACAAGGCTTGAGTTTTTAGTACCAACTAGAGGTCTATTAGGATATCGTAGTCAGTTCATAAATGATACTAGAGGTGAAGGTACACTAGTAAGATCCTTTGAAAGGTACGAAGGTCATAAGGGAGAGATTCCTAAGAGAAGTAATGGGGTTTTGATTTCTCAAATTAATGGTAGTACCATGGCTTATTCACTATTTAATCTTAGTGAAAGAGCTGTTATGTTTGTAGGACCTGCTGTTGATGTATATGAAGGTATGATTATAGGTATGAACAGTAGAAAAGAAGATATGACCGTTAATCCGTGTAAAAATAAGAAATTAACTAATACAAGATCATCTGGAGCTGATGAGGCAATAAAGCTATTATCTCCAAAGGTATTTACACTTGAAGAAGCTCTTGAATTTATAGAAGAGGATGAACTAGTGGAGATAACTCCAGATGCAATAAGACTTAGAAAAAAGATATTAAATGAAAACGATAGAGTTAAGGCAATGAGAAGAGCTAAATAGAGCAATAAAATAATTGGAGATTCCTTATGTATACGAGGAATCTCCAATTTATTGATCTGGGGATCAAAATTATTAGCTTTAAAGAGGGTTTTATATAAAATCATACCCCATTTTAAAGGCCTTAGTATTCATTTCTTCAAATTTTTCTTTACCTTTTTTTCTAAACATATCATTCATGCCTTTGATTCCTTCATCTTGAGTGAAGTCTTCTGTTATTTTTGCGATTACACCAGCCATGATTATATTTGCACCCTTTGGATGATTTATTTCTTTAGCCAGAGTAGAGCATGGAACTTCTACGATTTTAACATCATTTCTAATATTATCGTCATATGTTACCATATCACTATTTACTATTATAGTTCCTCCCGGTGCTACAAGATCAATAAACTTAAGTAAAGAGGGATTGTTCATAGCTAATAATATATCTGGTTCCTCCTGAGATGGATTATATATTTGATCTTCGCCATATTTAACTGTACAGTTAGCCGTTCCGCCTCTCATTGCAGAACCATAGGAAGGTATCCATGTAGCGTTTGATCCCTTATGAACTGCTATCTGTGAAATAACTAATCCTGCTGTTAATACGCCTTGACCGCCAAATCCAGCAAATACGATCTCTTTCATGATTATTTCCCCTCCCTAGTTTTAAGTTCACCTAATGGATAATATGGAATGATTTCGTCTTTTAATCTATCCATAGCCTGAAGAGGTGTCATTCCCCAGTTGGTAGGGCAAGGAGAAATTACTTCAACAAATGAGTATCCTTCGCCCTTTAATTGAGCTTCTAAGGCATTCTTGATGTAGCCCTTCAGTTTATTAACATTAGCAGGTGTATCTACTGCACCTCTTGCAACATAGGCAACATCAAATTGACTAGCTACTAATTCAGGAAATTTAATTGGTGCACCTGTAACAGAACAATCTCTACCATTTTGAGAAGTAGTAGTCTTTTGACCAGGCATAGTTGTACTACTCATCTGTCCACCTGTCATACCAAAGTTTGTATTGTTTACGGCGATAACTGTAAAATTCTCATTTCTATAGGCTGCATTAGTTGTCTCTGACAAACCTATACTGTAGGCATCACCATCTCCTTGATAAGAGATAACCATATTATGTGGAGATACACGCTTCATACCTGTACATACTGCTGAAGCACGGCCATGGGCACAGTGAAGTCTATCTGTTTCAAGAACTCCACCTAATAAACTTGAACAGCCAACGCCAATACCAAATATTACATTTTGATCTTGACCTAATTCCTCTAAACATTCTCCTATTAATCTAATTACGACGCCATGTCCGCATCCAGGACAAAATGTACTGGCTCTATCAACGATAGCAGGAACCTTTCTTGCTTTAGCCATAATTAGTACACCTCCTTAATCTCACCAGCAGCTATTTTACCAAAGTCAGACTTTATTGTTTTCATAGCTGGTATACCATATACATAAGGTAAACAGTATACAGGGATGTCTTTATCGAATAGTTTCTTTACAGTTAATGCCACGTCATCTACCATCTGTCCTGTAGCGTTAGCTTCAACGGTTATAAAACCTTTAACGTTTGGGTTTACCTTTTCAAAGGCTTTTTCAGGGTAAGGCCAAGCTGTAATAGGTCTAATAAAGCCTACTTTATGACCAGCTTCTCTAAGTTGCTTAACGGCTCCCTTTGTTGATCTTCCAGGTAAGCCATAGGATACAAATACATAATCCGCATCTTCAATATTTCCATCTTCCCATCTTTGCTCGTTGGCTTTAATGGCGTTATGTTTTTCGTTAAGTAATACAGATTCCTTCATAGAATCTCTATCAAATATACCAATCTTCTTATATGAATACTTTCCGTCAAAGCCCCATGGTTGTCGCTTTACTTCTTGGAACTCAGGTAGAACACAAGGCTCCATCATTTGTCCTAATGCACCTTCTGTCATAAGAGTAGATACAATTCTGTACTTCTCAGCAAGGTCAAAGGCTAAGACAGTTAAATCAACTGCTTCCTGTATACTTTCAGGACATAATACTATAGTTCTATAGTCACCGTTTCCTCCGCCTCGAGTTTCTCTTAAATAGTCACATTGAGCAGTTAATAATGTACCAATACCATTACCATATCTAACAACGTTAATTACTACTGCGGCTAATTCTTCATCGTATAATTGAGAAATACCTTCCTGCTTCAAACTAATACCAGGGCCAGAGGATGCAGTAAAGCTTCTAACTCCACATGCGGCGCCACCTATTATCATATTTATACCTGCTAACTCACTTTCTGCTTGAACGAATGCTCCACCAACCTCTTCCATACGAAACGATGCATATTCCATAATCTCTGTTGAAGGAGTTATTGGATATCCTGCATATAATCTTGCGCCGGCTCTTATTGCCGCTTCGGATATAGCGTGATTACCTTTGATCATGTCTGCCATATTTTTTTACCCCCTTAAATTCTATAATTAACCTAATATTTCGTATACGCCATCTGGGCACATAGTATAACAAATACCACAAGCTATACATTTCTCATCATCTACAATTACGGTTCTATATCCAAACTCATTGAAGTCTTCCGTAAATGATATGGCTTTTTTGGGACAGTTCACCACACATAATTCGCATTGTTTGCATCTCTCTGATTTAACCGCTACCTTCATGATAATATTACCTCCCAACCTGTTGTTATATTTATAGAAGTACCGTTCTATTGACTAGTATTTTTAACACTGTTCCGCTTAATAGAACGCCGTTCTCTTTTCAATTTGAGTATATCATTATTTTGATGATTTGTAAATCAAAACAAGAGAATTTTTAAATTTTTAGAATATTTCTACTTGTTGTATAGTCCTTCTTAATGCTTATTGTAAATCTGTGTAGAATATATTTTATAAAGTAAGAATATATAGTATTAGACATATCATAATTGAGCTATATGTATGGCTCTATTAAGGAGGGAATAGAGAATGAGAAAATCTAAGGCTCAAAGGAAGTCAAGGCTTTACAGATTTTTGAAATGGGTAGAGGTGGCAGGTAATAAATTACCACACCCATTCCTGCTATTTGTCGGATTAGTTGCAGTAGTCATGGTCTTATCATTTATTTTATCTAAGCTAGGTGTACAGGTTAGACATCCCGTAAAAGATGAAGTAGTAGCCGTTAAAAACTTACTGGGTAGAGAAGGGGTTCAATACATACTGCTCAATCTTTTGAAAAACTTCACAGGATTTAGACCCTTAGGGTTAGTATTATCAATGATGATTGGTATTGGTTTGGCTGAAAAAGCTGGTTTGATGAGTGCCTTCATGAGAAAGTTTATCCTAGGTGCTCCAGAGAAACTATTGATAATGGCGATTTTCTTAATAGGTATATGTGGAAACATAGCTTCCGATGCAGCAGTAATAATAGTGCCACCATTGGCCGGTGCCATTTTCTATGGAGCTAAAAAGAATCCGATTGTCGGGGTTGCAGCCGGTTATGCGGCAGCCTGTGCAGGTTTTACTGCAAACCTTTTAATTGCTGGTACTGACGCGCTTTTAGCAGGTATTACAGAGGAAGCTTCACACATCATTGATCCAAGTATTACAGTATCTCCCTTGGTAAATTACTATTTCATGTTTGTATCTACAATTTTATTAACTTTAGTCGGAACCTGGATTACTAAGAGATATGTAGAAAAACAAGCTGGTGAATATATCCCAGAAGAGGGAATCGAAATAAACACCGATGAGTATGAATTGTCAAATAAGGAAATCAAAGGATTAAGAAGTGCAGGAATAGCAACTTTAATCTATTGGGGTATAGTTATTGCTGTTTTGATACCGGAGAATTCAGTTTTGAGAGGTGCAGAAGGAAGTATTATTAAATCACCATTTATAAAAGGGATTATTCCTTTTATATTGTTTTGGTTTATAACTATTGGTATAGCCTATGGTAGAAAGTCTGGTACTATTAAAAAGGCATCAGATGTTCCTGAAATGATGACTAAAGCAATGGAAGGTATGGCAGGATATATAGTTTTTGTATTTGTTATAGCTCAATTCGTCAGTTTTTTCAACTGGACAAATCTTGGACTTATCCTTGCTGTGAAAATGGGAGATCTTTTGAAAGCAGCTAACTTCACTGGATTTCCTATGGTGATAGGCGTAGTTCTAGTAACTATGTTTATCAATCTTTTCCTAGGTAGTGGATCTGCAAAATGGGCCTTATTATCACCGGTTTTTGTGCCGATGTTTATGATGTTAGACTATTCACCGGAGTTTGCACAGCTTGCATATAGAATTGGTGATTCCACGACAAATGCTATTTCTCCACTATTTCCATATATAGCTATTGTTCTGGGGTTTATGCAAAAGTATAAGAAGGATGCTGGATTGGGAACTCTTTTCTCGTTGATACTACCTTATACCGTTGGATTTGGTCTAATATGGATATTGCAACTGGCAGTTTGGTTTATCTTCAGGCTTCCAATAGGCCCTGGAATAAATATTTTTATGTAAAAACGATGGGGGGATAATATGTTAAACTATAAAAACAGAATAGGCGAGATAATAGATACTAAAAAGGACTTGTTCATTGATGTAAGTAATAGGGTTTGGGAATATGCAGAAACACGTTTTCAAGAATACAAATCTGCAGATCTTTTTTGTAAGGTACTAGAAGATGAAGAGTTTAAAATAGAAAGAGAAATTGCTGATATTTCTACTGCATTCGTAGGTAGCTTTGGAAGTGGAAAGCCTATTATAGCAATATTAGCTGAGTACGACGCCTTATCGGGCCTAAGTCAAAAACCGGGTACTGACAGAAAAGAAGCAGTTCAAGAGGGTGGAAATGGCCACGGATGTGGTCATAATCTCCTGGGAGCAGGCTCCCTTGCTGCAGCTGTAGCAATAAAAGATTATATGAAAGAGAAGAATATCGAGGGAACAATACGTCTATATGGATGCCCTGGTGAAGAAGGTGGTTCCGGAAAGGCATTTATGGCAAGGGAAGGTGCTTTTGATGATATAGATATTGCTTTATGCTGGCATCCCTTTGCACAAAATGGAATTTTCTCTGTGAGTTCTTTAGCTAATTATCAAGTGTATTATAGGTTTTATGGCAAAAGCTCCCATGCAGCAGCTTCACCGCATTTAGGAAGAAGTGCTTTGGATGCTGTTGAACTGATGAATATAGGAGTCAACTATCTAAGGGAACATATTATTCCTGAAGCTCGTATTCACTATGCAGTTACCAACACAGGAGGGATTTCACCAAATGTAGTTCAAGCAGAGGCAGAGTCTTTATACCTTATTAGAGCACCAAAAACATCCCAGGTTCAAGAAATATTTGATAGGGTAAATGATATAGCAAAGGGAGCAGCATTAATGACTCAGACTAGGTATGAGATTGTTTTTGACAAGGCTTGTTCAAACTTAATCTCTAATAATACTATCGAAGAAATTCTTTATAAGAATTTTATTGAGGTAGGAGTACCTAAGTTTGATGAAGATGATAAAGAGTATGCCAAAAGAATTACAGCGACATTATCAGATTCAGATATAAATAATGAAATGAAAATGGCTAACATGTTTACTGGAGGAAAGGGTAAGGAAATAATAGAAAAGATGAAGGATAAGGAATTATCCGATGCAATACTTCCATTTATTCATAATGCAGGTATGTTATCGGGTTCGACCGATGTTGGAGATGTAAGTTGGATTGTTCCAACTGGTCAAATTATAACGGCCTGCTGTGCTTTAGGTACTCCAGGGCATTCCTGGCAGATGGTAGCGCAGGGGGCAACTAGTATAGGTCATAAGGGGATGATAGTTGCAGGCAAGGTTTTAGCGATGACTGCTGTAGATATCTTAATGAACCCTGAAATTGTTAAAAGGGCTAAGGCGGAACTAAAGAAAAAACTTGGTGACAGGACCTATAAGTCTCCAATTCCTTCTCACATAAAACCATCAGCAATTAAGTAGCTTAAAAAAATATTAAACTTTATAAATTAGAGGATGCCTCATAAAGTTTTCTTATGAGTTCAGAACCAAGGGTGTTTCAGAATGAGTGAAGTTCAAGGTTTTGAAATTTCAACAGTTTGGCTAGTACTGACGTACGTGCCAAGTCGGTGAACATTTCAAAAAACGCAGAAATTTGCCATTCTGAAACACCCCCTTTATAATAAGAATAAAGGGGTCAAGAGGAGAAAAGATTATGAAGATAGATGTTTTTGGAGCAATATTTTTAGATAGATACATTTATGAAGAGGAAGACAGTACTCAAGTGGTTGAGTCAATAGGTGGCTCAGGTTTAAGTATTGCGTTAGGTCTTCATTTGCTAGGTCATGATGTTAGGTTTTATGGAAATATTGGACAAGATGAGAGAAAAGATAAGATTTTGAATGAGTTAGAGAATAATTGTTTTCCGATAGAGGGTATTTCTATAAAAAGTGGTGTGACAGGGCTATTTACTGCAAAAAATGATAAACTGGAATCAGTTGAAAGAGGAGTAAATGCAGAGGAACTTACAATAGACATGGAATTATTAAGTGGTGAATGTGCTGTTATAACAACGGAATTAAATAAGATCAGTTTGCAGC
Source organism: Wukongibacter baidiensis (assembly GCF_050888315.1). NCBI lineage: Bacteria > Bacillati > Bacillota > Clostridia > Peptostreptococcales > Caminicellaceae > Wukongibacter > Wukongibacter baidiensis. Next base: position 1,753,511 of record NZ_CP138202.1, on the reverse strand, counting down.
GAATTTTATCGTTGAGCTGGGAAAAAATATTCTTAGATATCGGACCACGGCCCCATATGCTAGATGATATAATCTTACCAGAGAATATCATTAAGATTGGGAACTCTAAGGAAAATGAAAAAAGTTCATGTCATATAGTCAAACTAGGTCCATATGGTGCTAAATGGGGAAATACAGTGGTAGGAGGAAGTAATGAATCCCTACCATATACGATTGGCGCTGGTGACCTATTTGATACTATTTTAATTGATAGCACGCTTAGAGATAAGGATAAAAGGAAAGCTTTAGAACTTGCAGTGAAATATGCGGAAGAAAGTTGCAAGATGCAGGGAGGATTTAAGTTTGAGAAGCTAAAGGACAAGATGGATCTCAAAAGTAGCTAATATCGCATTACCATACTAGGAAGGATTAGAACATATGAAAAAACATATTAAGAGAGTACTATTGATATTATTAGCAGGAATTATTTTAGGTTTAAGCATTTACGGTATTATAAATTACCATGTAGTAAGGTTTGCAGATGACTATATTGTATCCTCGGAAGAAGCTCCAACGGCTGAGGCAGCATTAGTTTTGGGAGCATTAGTTTATAGAAGTGGAATGGTATCACCTATTCTTGCCGACAGACTGGATGTGGGGATAGATTTATATAAGGAAAATAAAGTGGAAAAACTTCTACTCAGTGGAGACCATGGACAAAAAAATTATGATGAAGTAAATCCAATGAAGTCGTATGCATCATCCAGGGAAGTTCTAATAGAGGATATCTTTATGGATCATGCAGGTTTTAATACCTATGAAAGTGTATATAGAGCTAGGGATGTTTTTAAAGCAAAAAAAGTTATAATTGTGACTCAAGAATATCATTTATCAAGGGCAGTTTATATTGCAAGAAAGCTTGGAATTGAGGCATATGGAGTTTCTTCTGATAAGCACATCTATCCTAAAATGGCTATCTATAAATTTAGGGAAAGTCTAGCTAGATGTAAGGATTATATACTTGTAAACTTTATAAAGCCAAAGCCAACATATTTAGGCGAAGTGATTGATTTAAGCGGAGATGGAAGAGAGTCCCATGATTGATGCTTGGTTTTCTAGGATTTAAAGGATGTTAAGATGATATAATCCATAATGGATATTAATTACAAAAAAGTATTGACAAATAAAAAACAAAGTAATATTATAAAAGTGTACCGAAAAGGTATACTTTTGTTTTGATAATTAGAAACTTATGAACCTTATAAACGACGAAGTGACATGAGTGGACTTTGTCATTAGTTTGGAGTGGAGAAATGAAAATAACTCAAGAAGCCGATTATGCCCTAAGGATTATTTTACATCTTTCAAAGAATGGCATAGATGCAAGGGTAGATGCTAAAAGTATATCAGAGAGTGAGGGAATACCAGCTAGGTTTACTCTAAAGATCTTAAGAAAGCTGACAAAGGCCGGCTTAACGAAGTCTTATAGAGGCGTAGGTGGTGGATACTCTTTGAATAGAAAGCCAGAAGCCATTACCATGAAGGATGTAATAGAAGCAATAGATGGACCTATCTATATAAATCGATGTATATATGATAAGGAATATTGCAATATCCATAGGACAGGTACTTGTGATATCCACAGGGAACTTAATAAAGTTAGAAAAACATTGATAGAAGAGCTTGAAAGCGTCAATTTCAGCGATTTGATGAAATAATAAGGATCAAATATAGAGACTGAAGCTCATATTTACAATGTTTTTGAAAATATAACTAAAAGTATACTAAAATAGTATAAAATTAATTAAAACTATACTAAAATGGTATAGTTTTAAAGGAGGAATAATAGATGAAAATGTGTAAATCAGCAGATACAAAACTTGAGAGCTACATATCAACAAAGGATGTAGAGACTTCATTTAATAGGGTGGAGCATCAAAAAATAAAATGCGGATTTGGCCAGCAAGGAGTCTGTTGTAGGCTATGTTCAAATGGACCATGTCGAATAACTCCAAAGTCTCCAAGGGGAGTTTGTGGAGCAACTGCAGATACCATAGTAGCAAGGAACTTTTTAAGAGCCGTAGCGGCTGGAGCAGCATGTTATTTACACGTAATTGAAACTACTGCAAGAAACTTAAAGACGGTAGGAGAAAGAAAGGGAAAAATTAAAGGAGCAAATACTTTAAACGATTTAGCTGAGCTTTTTAACATTGAATCTAATGATATTCACGATAAGGCAATCAAGGTTGCAGATAAAGTATTAAATGACCTATACAAATCAAGAAATGAAAAGATGGAGTTAGTTGAAAAGATGGCCTATGAGCCAAGATTTAATAAGTGGAAGGAACTTAATATACTTCCAGGCGGTGCAAAATCAGAGGTTTTCGATGCGATAGTAAAAACATCAACAAACCTTAACAGTGATCCTGTAGATATGCTATTGCATTCATTGAACCTAGGAATATCAACTGGACTTTACGGTTTAACCCTTACAAACCTATTAAACGATGTAATGTTAGGAGAGCCAGTTATAAGAACTGCACCGGTAGGATTTAAGGTTGTAGATGAAGATTATATCAACATTATGATTACAGGACATCAACATTCAGTTATATCCCATCTTCAAGAGCGATTGATAGATGAAGATGTTAAAAAATTAGCTGTTGACGCTGGAGCAAAGGGCTTTAAGCTTGTTGGATGTACATGTGTTGGTCAAGACTTACAGCTTAGAGGAGAGCATTATCAAGAAGTATTCTCAGGTCATGCAGGAAACAACTTTACAAGTGAAGGACTTTTAGCTACAGGAGCTATTGACTTTATTGTATCTGAATTTAACTGTACATTACCTGGTATTGAACCTATAGCAGATGAATTTATGGTTGAAATGATCTGCTTAGATGATGTTGCTAAAAAAGCCAATGCCGATTATGTTAACTTCACAATGGAACAGGATGCGGAAATATCAGAGCTTATTATTGATAAAGCATTAAAAGCTCACAAGGCTAGAAGAAATAAGGTAACTATAGATATTCCGAAAGATCATGGACATGATGATGTAATAACAGGAGTTAGCGAAAAGTCCCTAAAAGGATTCTTAGGAAATACATGGCAACCACTTATTGACTTGATTGCATCAGGAAAAATAAAGGGAGTTGCCGGAGTTGTAGGATGTTCAAATCTTACTGCCATGGGTCATGACATCTTTACTGTAGAGTTAACAAAGGAATTGATTAAGAGAGATATTATAGTGCTATCAGCAGGATGTTCTAGTGGGGGCCTTGAAAATGTAGGACTTATGTCACCTAAAGCTGCTAGTATGGCTGGTGACAACTTGAAGGCTGTTTGTGAGTCATTAGGTATACCTCCAGTATTAAACTTTGGACCATGTCTTGCTATAGGAAGACTAGAGATAGTTGCTACTGAGCTTGCAGAGGCTCTTAATATAGATTTACCACAACTACCATTAGTATTATCTGCACCACAATGGCTTGAAGAACAGGCATTAGCCGATGGAGCATTTGGTTTAGCTTTAGGACTTCCGCTACATCTAGCTATACCTCCATTTATCACAGGAAGTAAGGTAGTTACAGAAACATTAACAAATGCACTACCTGATATAACAGGTGGTCAACTAATACTTGAAGATGATGTTATGAAAGCTGCCGATAGATTAGAAGCAATAGTTCTAGATAGAAGAAAAGCATTAGGTTTAGATTCAGAGATAGGAGAAATAGCTTAGGCTGTTTCTCAGATTGTTAACAAAGTTAACAAGATGTTAGGCTTTAACAAACGTTCAAGTTCAAGGCACGCTGAAATCGAGTAACGGAGCTTGCTAGACTTGCAAGTGAGTAACGGAGATTTTAGTAGTAACGCAGAAATTGAGCGTTTGCTAACAGCCTTCTATCTATATCCTGTGAATAATTGAAGGGGAGGTCAATTGTATATGATGAAGCGAATAAAAGTCGATAAAGATTTATGCATGGCTTGCTTGAACTGTGTTTTAGGATGTATGGCTGAGCATAATGAAAAAGGAAAAAGTATATATGATCTAGATCTTGAAGATAGGGCCAATGAAGGTAGAAATCATATAGAGCTTGATAAAAATAAGATTCCAACTCCAATCATTTGTAGACATTGTGAAGAACCGGAGTGTGTATATACATGTATGAGCGGTGCAATGACTAAGAATAAGGATACTGGACTGGTTGACTATGATGAAGAGAAATGTTCTTCATGCTTTATGTGTGTTATGTCATGTCCATACGGTGTTTTAAAGGCCGATGATGTAGAGAAGAAAGTAGTACTGAAATGTGATATGTGTGGTAGTAAGGAGATACCTAGATGTATAGAAAGCTGCCCGACTGGATGTCTAAGCATAGAGGGGGATGAATAGTTATGAAATATGTAATTTTAGGTGCCAGTGCATCTGGAGTAAACTGTGCTAAGACTATAAGAGAGTTAGACCCTAATGGGCAAATTACTATGGTATCAAAGGATGAAAAAATATACTCAAGGTGTATGTTACATCATGTAATTGGTGAAAAAAGAAGTGTTGAAGGAATCAATTTTGTGAACGAAGAATTTTCAGAAGATTTTAAAATTGATTGGATGAAAAATGTAAAAGCCGTAAGTCTTGATACAACGGACAAGAAAGTTGCCTTAGATAATGGTGAAACTCTTGAATACAACAAGCTACTTATTGCAACAGGAGCATCTTCGTTTATACCTCCCGTTAAGAACCTTAGAGAAGGTAAAGGGATATATGGACTGAGAAACATCGAAGATGCCCTCATTATAAAGGAAGAGGTAAATCTAGTAAAGGATGTCGTTGTACTAGGAGGAGGCCTTGTTGGTATTGATGCCGTTACAGGTCTACTGGAGCATGATATAAATGTGTCTCTTGTTGAAATGTCAGATAGAATCCTTCCAATGCAGCTTGATAGAAGGGCTGCTTCAAAATATGAAAAGCTTTTTGAAAAAGAGGGAGCCAGAATATATACCTGTGTAAGTGCAGAAGAAGTATTATTAGATGAAGAAAATAGAGTTAAGGCTGTTAGATTAAGTGATGGTAGATTAATTGGATGTGAAATGATAGTAGTGGCAACAGGAGTAAGACCAAATGTAGATTTTATTGCGGATAATACAATTGCTCTCGATAGGGGAATAGTAATTAATAGCAAAAGTGAAACTAATATCGAAGATGTCTATGCTGCTGGTGACGTAACCGGCAAGAGCCCTATATGGCCCCTTGCTGTAAAACAGGGGATTGTAGCGGCCTATAATATGACGGGGAAAAGTAAAGAGGTAGAAGATTCCTTTAGTTTAAGGAATTCGATGAACTTCCTAGGATTGCAAACGGTTTCTCTTGGATTGATAGAGGCCCCGGACAATAGTTATAATATCTCCATCGAGGAATATGAAGATAGTTATAAAAAGGTAATCCATAAGGATGGGATTATATATGGAGCAGTAATACAAGGAGATATTTCCTACTGTGGAGTCCTAACACATATAATAAAAAACAAGATTAACATTTCACATATAGAAAAAGACATATTTGATATTAATTATTCAGATTTCTTTGGATTGGAAGAGAATGGAGAGTATAAGTACAACATCTAAGATCGATATTGAATGATGAATTTAAAAGAAGCTGACAGAGAAGTAATTCTTTGTTCAGCTTCTTTTATGTAGGATATAAGGAATCGAATAGTTGCTCTTCTTTTAGTACTTACATATATATATCTGAAAATTCAATTTGAATTTTTTCTACATTACCGTTTTGTGCGAAATCATTCATTTTTTCAGTTTCACTATCATTGTCAATACACTTTACAGGTAGCTCCATTATAAACTCAGTACCTTCATTAGTTTTGCTTTTTACAGAGATTTTACCATCGTGCATTTCTACTAAGGCCTTGACAAGAGACAAACCAATACCACTGCCTTCGTGCCTCCTGCTTAATAAAGAGTCAACCTGTTTAAATCTTTCAAAAATCATTTTGAGCTTATCTTCGGGGATACCGATCCCCGTATCCTTTACAGAAATCTGAATGTGATCACCTTCGTCATAAACAGTGACACTTATTTTGTCTCCGTGCCTTGTAAACTTAACTGCATTTGAAATAAGGTTTAACATGATCCTTTCGATTTTTTCTGGATCAATGGCCATGATTTTTTCCTCTATATCGGTATCGAATATAATAGTCCGTGATTTACTCTTAATATATTCGCTTGTGGAAAGGGTTATGTTTTCAACTATCTCTATGATATTTTCATTTGCTAAGCTCAGGGTCATAAAACCTGTGTCTATTCTTGTGATATCAAGTAAATTATTAACTAATCGAAGCAATCTGTAGCAGTTTTGCTTTATGATGTGCACATATTTACTAAAATTAGTCGAATCAATAGAATGAGCGCTATCGTTGTTGTGTAAAGCAAATAATTGAGTAGTTGAAAAAATAATATTTAAGGGAGTTTTCAATTCATGTGAGATATTGGAAAAAAACTCTGTCTTTAACTTATTATAATTAATAGTCTCCTCTAAAAGTCTTTTATTCTCTTTAATCATAGAATTAAAGCTATCTGAAAGTACACCTATTTCGTCGTTACTATGTATATCAGATTGTATGCTTAAGTCTCCCTGCTTAGCAATCTGCATACATTCTATTAACTTATTAACAGGGGTAACTAATTTTTGAGACAAGAAAAAAGCTAAGAGGACCCCTATTAACAAAATAATCAATGCTACTATAAATATTGCATATAAGATTGATTTTGAAGGTGATTCTAAATCCTCGTAATTAGCTGTTGTAACTATGTACCAATCCCATGGTTCAAAATATCTATAGGCAGCTAATTTAGATACACCCTGAAAAGTATACTTGATTATGCCGTTTTTCTTCTTGATGATTTCCTTAGAAAAATCAAAATCTCCTATGTTTTCTCCCGTACTATTAGGATGAACAAAAACATCTCCATTAGAATTCATAACATAAACATATCCAGTTTTTCCAACCTTTATATCATCTAAGGTCTTTCGTAAATGATTATTCAAAGCCTTGTATCCCAGAGCTATGGCTCCGATAACTTTTCCGTCTTTGTCACTAATAGGTTCATAGGAGGTTATGAACCAATCATCTAAAATAAAAGAATTACCTTGGTAATGAATATTTTTTTTTAGTTTTTTAAAAATCTGAGAATCATTTGAGATATAGGTACCTATAGCTCTTTTTCCATTATAATCGAGATTAGTAGTAACTCTTATAAGCTTTTCATCATGGAATAGAAAAATTGAAGCAACAGCTCCTAGGGATTCTTCAATTTCATCGACAAGAGAAGTATCTAAAGTTAAGTTTGAAGACCCCGCGTATAAAGAGGGCAGGATATCATCTTGTATATAAACCGGATTTGTGTGATCTAATTTTATTTCACCTAAATTGCTCAATTTTTGCTTGGCGAAATGCGCATCTGCTCTAATTTTTTCTGAAAGAAGATCATTACGAACGCTAACCATATTATGGATCAGCTCAGTTATGCGTTCACTTTTTTCCGTCACTTCTTTGAAAATTGCATTTTTTGATAAATTAGCAACAAAAAATCCAAGTATACTCACTGAGAATACAATTAATATGACAAAGCTAATTACTAACTTATATCTTATGCTCATATGTATATCCTCCCATCACCCAAAAACAACTTAAAAACTTACTTCATGTTTTGATATTTTTACTGGTAAAGATAAAAAAATAAAATTTGAATAACCATGTTTATGCTCTACTTATAGTTCTATCTTCTTTCAATAACTCCTTCTTTTGAAAAAAAATGAAAACTAGGTCTTAAGTTATACAAACAATAACTTACAAATTCAAAAAAATATATTATAATAAATATAGGATATTTTGAAGAATTATGTCTTTTCTTAGAATTGCTAGTTATGATAAACAATGAGATGAAAAAATATAAATATATAAAATAATATATATAAAGGACAGGTGGTTATTTATGGATAAGACTAAGGAACAAGCAATGGAAGAACTTAAGGGGCTGGCTGGTGTCATAGTAGACTTATTGAAGAAAAAAAATGTTGGAATTGGATTAACCAAAGATAAAAAATTTGTATTAATCGATGGAGACACTGGTATATGTATGGAGTTAGAACAATAAATAGAATAATTCCTCAACAAATAATTATAATGGTTTAATTAATAGACTCCCCTATATTGTTAAGGGAGTTTTTTGCTATATACAATTTTAAGGAGGATAATGAAACTGAAATGCCTAAAAAATTGGTTTGGTAAAAATTCATTTCGAGTTATTTGTATAAAACTGGTGCTTTTTGTAAATAGCTAATAGTATTGAAATGAGCATTATTTCAGAGTTAGAGGATTATTGACGACAGTATTTTTTTTCATTGTCAAAAAAAGTTCGGAAAACGATTTGACAAGTGCAAAAAGAAGTATTATACTCAAAGTGTAGTTACTAACTACCGAGGTGGTAACTAATTAATAGTGGGGGTGTGATATGGGTAGAGAAAATACTTTACAAGTATATTCCGAAATAGGAAAGTTGAAAAAAGTTTTATTACATAAGCCTGGAAAAGAAATAGAAAATCTAACACCAGATTTAATGGACAGACTGTTGTTTGATGACATTCCTTACTTAAAAATAGCAAGACAAGAGCATGATGCATTTGCAGATATTTTTAGAAATAATGGAACTGAAGTAGTTTACCTAGAGGAACTAGCTGCTGAAGCCCTTATAAATGATGACGTGAAAAATGATTTTGTCGAAGAGTTTATAAGAGAAGCTAGAATAAAAAGCAATAGAAAAAAGGAGCTTGTTAAAGAATACCTTTTAAACTGTCCCTCAAATATAGAAATGGTAAATAAAATGATGGAAGGTATTAGGAAAAATGAAATAGGGGATTATAAAAAGATTTCCTTAGCGGATATGATTGAATCAGACTATCCATTTATAATAGACCCTATGCCGAACCTATACTTTACAAGGGATCCATTTGCAACTATAGGAAGTGGAATTTCCCTAAATCATATGAAAACAGTTACTAGAAATAGAGAAACATTATTTTCTAAATATATATTTAAGTACCATGAGATGTTTAAGGGTGTAAATATCCCATTTTGGTATGACAGAGAAGAAAAAGCTTCAATTGAGGGTGGCGATCAGCTGGTACTTAGTGATAAGGTAATTGCTATCGGAATATCTGAAAGAACAGAAGCGGCATCCATAGAGAAGCTTGCTAAGAAGATATTTAGTGCAGATGAGAGCTTTGAGGTAGTATTAGCCTTTGATATACCAAAGAAAAGGGCCTTTATGCATCTTGATACTGTATTTACGATGGTTGATTACGACAAATTCACAATTCATCCTGAAATTGAAGGACCACTTACGGTTTATTCAATAAGAAAAGGTGAAGAACCAGAGGAATTGATGATAGAAAAGGAAACAATGGAACTTAGTGATATACTTAAGAAATATTTAGAACTAGATGATGTTACATTAATCCGTTGTGGAGCTGGAAATATGATTGATGCAGCTAGAGAACAATGGAATGATGGATCTAATACATTGGCTATAGCTCCAGGTGAAGTTATAGTATACTCAAGAAACTATGTTACCAACAGACTTTTAGAAGAACATGGTGTCAAGCTACATATCATGCCATCTTCGGAACTATCCAGAGGTCGTGGAGGCCCAAGATGCATGAGTATGCCATTGTTTAGAGAAAGAGTACAAAAATAACGGTTTACAGTTATAGGTTAGTGGTTTTGAATAGGACTTTCGATAATGAAAGATCAATAAGAATTTAAAAATAATATAACCGGTAACCGAAAACGGAAAACCGACAAAACATAATCCAAAGGGAGGAATAAAAATGCCAATCAATTTAAAAGGAAGAAACTTTATAACACTTAAGGACTTTACACCACAGGAAATCAAGTATATGTTAGATCTATCAATGGATCTTAAGAGAAAGAAAAGAGCAGGAATTAAAGGAGATCTTTTAGAAGGAAAAAATATCGTACTATTATTTGAAAAGACTTCAACAAGAACAAGATGCGCATTTGAGGTAGCTGCATTTGATGAAGGTGCACAGGTTACATTCTTAAGCAACAGCCAAATGGGTAAAAAAGAATCAATTGAAGATACAGCAAAAGTACTTGGAAGATACTACGATGGTATCGAATTCAGAGGATTCAAGCAAGAAACTGTAGATGATTTAGGTGCTCATGCTGGAGTACCGGTTTGGAATGGACTTACAGACCTTTACCATCCAACACAAATCCTTGCAGACTTCTTAACAGTAATGGAACACGTTGATAAGCCTCTAAACAAAGTTAAGTTTGTATATGCAGGAGATGCAAGAAACAATATGGGTAACTCATTAATGATCGGTGCAGCAAAAATGGGTATGCACTTTGTAGGAGTAGCTCCTAAAGAATTATTCCCATCAGAAGAATTGGTAGCTGAAATGCAAGAAGTTGCAAAGGAAACTGGAGCAGTAATAGAGTTTACAGAAGACGTTGCAGCAGGCGTAAAGGATGCCGATGTAATCTATACAGATGTATGGGTATCAATGGGTGAAGAGCATATGTTTGAAGAAAGAATCAACCAACTTAAGCCATACCAAGTAAACATGGATATGATTAAGAAGACTGGAAACCCTGACGTAATCTTCATGCATTGTTTACCAGCTTTCCATGACACAAAAACAGTAATAGGAAAAGACATACAAGAAAAGTTTGGAATTGAGTCAATGGAAGTAACTGATGAAGTGTTTAGAAGTAAGCATTCAGTAGTTTTCGATGAAGCTGAAAATAGAATGCATACAATTAAAGCTGTTATGGTAGCAACAATGGGTAAATAGTATAAAGCTATTAACCACTAGTTAAAAAAATAAGAAATTAAAATGAAGAGATAAAATAGCTGTTAGTTACTAGAACATGGCTTTTTAGGGTTAACTTTTAGGGCTTCGATGGTCTGAAATAGAAAACTTAAAATAGCTAGAGACTAGGAGCTAGCAGCTATAAACTATATATAGTCATGACACCTTAAAATTTAAGATAAATTTTACTGAAATAATGAACACTTCTACATTCTTTCAGCCAAATTTATCAACCTTTAAAGTGTCAATTACTTTAAGGAGGACTAATAATGAGAATAGTAGTTGCATTAGGTGGAAATGCACTTGGTAAGACACCTGCACAACAATTAAGCCTAGTAAAGGATACAGCTAAACCAATAGTTGATTTAATAGAAAAAGGAAATGAAGTTATTATAGCCCATGGAAATGGACCTCAAGTAGGTATGATAAACTTAGCTATGGAAACAGCTTCTAAAACAGAGGCTGCAACTCCAGAAATGCCTTTCCCAGAATGTGGTGCAATGAGCCAAGGGTATATCGGATATCACCTTCAAAATGCTATTAGAGAAGAGTTATTAAGTAGAGGAAACAAAAAGCCAGTTGCTACAGTGATAACTCAAGTGATAGTAGATAAAGATGATCCTGCATTCGAAAATCCTACAAAGCCTATAGGAGCATTCTATACTGAAGAAGAAGCTAAAAAGCTTGAGGCAGAAAAGGGTTATATAGTAAAGGAAGATGCTGGTAGAGGTTGGAGAAGAGTTGTACCATCACCTATCCCAGTAGATGTTGCTGAAAAAGAAACAGTAAAGACATTAGTAGAAAATGGACATATAGTTATAACAGTTGGTGGGGGCGGAATTCCTGTTGTTGCGGAAGGAAACAGCCTAGTTGGAGTGCCAGCGGTTATAGATAAAGATTTTGCAAGTGAAAAGATTGCTGAGATACTAGATGCAGACTATCTAATAATATTAACAGCAGTTGAAAAGGTTGCAATCAACTTTGGAAAGCCTAACCAAGAGGTATTAAGTGAAATGAATTTAGCCGATGCAGAAAGATACATCGAAGAAGGTCATTTTGCTCCTGGATCAATGCTTCCAAAGGTTAAGGCTGCTATGAAGTTTGCAGCATCAAAGGAAGGTAGAAAATCACTTATAACAGCTCTTGAAAAGGCAGGAGAAGGAATCGAAGGTAAAACAGGTACTTTAGTAGTTAAATAATGTCTACGAAAGGACTCAAATCTAAATGAATAATGATAAAACCATTGAGAAGATGATGGAAGTAGGTCTTAACAAATATGAAGCAAAGGCTTATATATCTCTTCTCAAAAGACCAGACATAACGGCCTATGAATTAAGCAAGATATCAGGAGTCCCTCAAGCTAAAATATATGAGACAATGGCTAAATTACTAGAAAAAAATTTAGTTAATGTAATAAGTGACAATCCAGTAAAATATATAGCTTTAGATTTTGAAAGCTTCTTAGATACTTATAAAAAGAATGTAAATAAAACTGTGAAGTATTTAAAAAGCAACTTAAAAGAAGTAAATTCTTCAAACAATATTTCTTATATATTGCATCTAGAGGGAATGGATAATATTAATAACAAAGTGAAATCCGTGCTTTCTAATGCAGAGAAGTTTGTATATTTAGAAGCTTGGAACGAAGACTATGAACTTTTAAAAGAGGATTTAAAAATTCTAAAGGACCGTGGAATAGAATTGGTTACAGTATTATATGGAGATACAGATGAAGAAGTAGGAGAAATATACTATCATGAGATGGAAGACATGCAAAAGAATGTTGTCCAGCATGGTAGATGGTTAACTTTGGTTTCCGATGGAAAAGAATCCTTGTTTGTAACATTCAATAAAGATAAACCACAGGCTATATGGACAGAAAATGAGGCTTTTATGTTAATGGCTGAATCATTTATTGTGCATGATATCTATTTAGCTGAAATATATAGGGAATACAAAAAAGAACTCGATGAGAAGTTTGGCCCTAATCTAAAGAAGATTAGAGAAAAAATGCAAATAGGGCATATTGGGTAGGCGAAATATCAGATGAAATAATAAGACTTAAAGGTGAAAATCCTTTAAGTCTTATTTATTTTTTTGAACAAAAAAGAGCGAGAATATTGTAATATTATGTCAAAAAATGTTGAAAAATGTTGAAAAATAGTATATGATAATGTTGAATAGAACAAATGGACTATTTACAAAAGTCCATAATAATGATATCGACTTTATAGTTAAAAAAGAACCGCAATCTAAGAGTCAACCGAGGAAAAGTCAAAAAATATCTTTAACGCATCAGCAAGGGGGACTATTATGAAAGTTCTTATTACGGGTGGATGTGGATTCATAGGTTCGCATACGGCAGAAAGATTTTATAAAGAAGGATATAAGGTTTATATAATAGATAATCTTTCATCGGGAAGGAAAGAAAATCTTATAATCAAACATAAACTTTATGAAATGGATGTTGAGGATAGAAAATGCGAAGAAATTTTTGCAAATAATGATTTTGATATAGTAATACATTTAGCAGCCCACATTGATGCCGCCCTATCAATAGAAAAACCCTGCCTTGATGCAGAGTCAAACGTTCTAGGATTAATCAATATATTAGAGCTATCAAGCAAATATAATGTTAAAAAATTTATTTTTGCCTCTTCTGCTGCTGTATATGGTGATAACGAAAAAATACCTTTAATAGAAGACGATGGGTGCAATCCAATAACTCCATATGGTGTAAGTAAATTGACTGGAGAGAAATATTGTGGGTTGTGGAAAACAATACATAACTTAGACACAACATGTCTTAGATTTTCTAATGTATATGGGCCTAGACAATCTATAAAAGGTGAAGGTGGTGTTGTCTCAATCTTCATGAACAATGTTTTCAACAACAGAAAATTATTAGTTTATGGAGATGGACAGCAGACGAGGGACTTTATATATGTTGAAGACCTTGTAGATGCTATATACAAAGCTGTAGAGTTTTGCTCCAGCGATATTCTGAATATATCTACTAATACACAGGTTAGTATAAATGATTTAATTCATTCCATAAAAAAATTGCATAGGGATGTTGAGATTGAATATACGAAGCCAAGAGAAGGGGACATACTACACTCTAGACTGCTAAATGATGAAGCCATAAAGGAACTGAGTTGGGCTCCAATCTATAGTTTAGAGAAAGGTATTGAAAAAACCTATAGGTGGTATTCAAATTATTGTAAACAAAATGATGCAAAGGTGATCAAAGAGAGCAAAGTTAAGGAAAAGAAGGAGAAGAAAAGTTTTTTAAGAAGTTTGTTACCCTACTTTGAAAATCTAATATCATTTTTTATTGCATATTTCTTGTCCAGATTTTCTCAGAAAATAGGTATGGAGACTGTTTTTGATTTTAAACTAATTTATATTATAGTTATTGCTATTTTATATGGATTAAAGCAAGCTTCGATTGCTGTTTTCTTATCTTGTACTCTTTTTATTTGGGATATACGTGAGACCGGTCATGATATTATATCACTTATATATAACATAAATACATTGATATATTTTAGTGTTTACATATTTGTTGGAGCAGTTTTAGGATATTCTGTTGATAGTAAAAAATTTGAAATAGATTCTAAGGAAGAAGCTCTTAAAGAAATAAAAGAGAAATTTGATTTCCTTTATGATATGTATAACGAAAGTAAGTTGGTTAGGAAAGAACTCCAAGACCAAATTCTAAGTTCTGAAGATAGCTTTGGAAAGATATACAAAATTACCAGTACATTAGATACTCTAGAACCTGAGAAGGTTTTCGGACAAACTGTTGGTGTAATTGAAGAAATTATGAAGTCTAAAGATATATGTATTTTTTCAGTTTCTAAAGCTCAAAACTACTTGAGATTGATTTCAAAGTCTAAGGAATCTTATATACAGGTTAACAAGTCAATTAAGGTTAAAGACTTTCCTGAAATAGAAAATCTAATAAATACTAAATCGACCTTTGTAAACAAGGATTTAAAAAAATCATTACCTATGATGATGTCACCTATAGTTGTAAACGAGAAAGTAATAGCCATAATAGCAATCTATAAAATGGAGTTTGAAACTATGTCTCTGTATAAGCAAAATCTTCTAAAGGCTGTTTCGAGCTTAGTAACATCTACTTTAGCCCGTGCCTATCAATATGATGAAGCAATATACGATGAAAAATATGTTAGTGGAACATTAGTTTTAAAGCGTAAATATTTTTCACAATTACTGCAAAACAAGATAGAAATAAGGCAGAAAGATTATGCTGACTTCATCTTACTCAGAGTAAGCGGATCTAACTGGCAGGATGGAGATATCTCATATCAAATAGGAAAAACCATAAGAGAGCTAGATTACATTGGAGTTAATGAGAAAAATGAACTCTTTGTGCTATTGGCCAATACAAGTAAAAAAGAGGCACAATTTGTAATAAGTCGATTTAATAAAATAAATATAGATGTAGAATTGATAGAAGAGGACGAATATTATGGTAATCTACATATTGGGACATTTAGTGCTTAGTTGCCTCATTGCTTTTTTAGGTTTAGACAAGATAAATAAGCAAGAAAGGTTTTGCAACTTTATAATAGCCCTGTTTTTCCCTGTTGGAGGCTATATTACAGTATTAATTTTGTATTTATCTAGAAATAAAAATCCTAAGGAAATCGAAAATGAGCCTGATATTGAAGATGCTCTAATTCTATTTACTGAGAGATTCGATAGACAAAGAGATACAAATATTGTACCTCTTGAGGAAACGCTGCTTATCAATGACACCAAGGTAAAGAGAGAGCAATTGATTAATGCCTTAAAAAAGGAATCTAGCAAGTATATTGATATGCTTAAAGTGGCCCTTAGAGACGAAGATGTAGAGACATCTCACTATGCAGCTTCAGCGATAGCTGATATAAAAGGAAAGCTTGATCTAAAACTTCAAGCCTTTTCAGTAGAATATGAAAAGAATAAATTAGATACTGATGTTTTAAAGCAATACGCTGATACTTTAGAAGAGTATTTAAATAGTAATCTATTGGATGAATATGCTCGAAGAAAGACTATATTCACATATATTGGGGTATTAGAAAATCTTTTAAAAAGTCATGGAAGTAATAGTGATTATTATAATAGACTCATTAATGTGTTGTATGAAGTTAATGAGATTGATAAAGCTAAAAAGTATTGTAAGGAGTATCTTGAAAACTGTAAAGATGAAGGAGCATATCTAGCTAACTTGAAATATTTCTATCTAATCAAAGATAAAACTGGTTTTAATGATGTGTTCGATAGTTTACTAGGCTCGTCAATAAAGCTTTCTAATAAAGGGCTTAGCATTATAAGATTTTGGCTGGATGGTGTTTAGATGAAGGTGAAAAGAAATATTATTATTATTATACTGTCTGTAATTGCAATTGCATTTGCAGTTGAAATTACTCGATCAGAATTTATAGTACGATTAAATAGAAATGAAAATTTTGAGTTGATTGATTTAGAGAATACAATAGGAATTCAAATAGATGAGAGTTTATTACAGAGTCTACCATCAAAAAAATATCTGATTATTTATGATTCTGATCAAGAAGTATTCCTTAAAACTAAGAACAATGTAGAAAAAGTATTAGACTACATCAAGAGGGAATATCAATCGATAGATATTGCTAATGTCACTAGAATAAACAACAGTTACGATTCAGTTATTATGGTGTTAGATGATATGAGAAAATTACAAGATACTGAGGAACTAATGAATTACGTATTTAAAGGTGGAAATCTATTTTTTACCTTTAGATTGGACTATAATGATGGCTTTTTTGGAATTACTAGAAAACTTGGAATTATTGAATTTGGTGACTATATAGATACAGGAGGAATTCGTCTTTTAGATAATATTTTGATAAAGGGTAAGGGCTTTGAGCTCAAGGAAGAGGAATTTATCCTAAATTCATCTATGAGTTTAAGAATCGAACAGGACTGTGAAAAATATGCTGAGTCAATAGATGGTGTGCCCCTGCTGTGGAAGAAAAAATACGGACAAGGTAATATTGTATATTTTAATGGTACTATGCTAGAGGAAAAAGTGAATAGAGGACTTGTTTTAGGGGCAATAGGTGCCTTAGAAGAAGACTTTATCTATCCAATTATAAATACCAAAATAAGCTTTATAGATGATTTCCCAGCACCTAGTCCAGCAGGAGAAAATGAAAGGATAAAAAAGGAGTTTGGAAGAACAGTTCCAAGATTTTATAAAGATATCTGGTGGCCGGATATGCTAGAACTGGCTTCAAGATATAGTGTTAAATATACCGGCGTCGTTATTGGTACATATAACGATGAAGTCGAGAATATAAAACCTGGATCTACTGATCTCAATATCAAGGATTATATTTACTTCGGTAGAGAGTTGATTAACAATGGGGGAGAAATCGGCATACATGGATATAATCATCAACCTCTTACGGATATAGAGCTGTTCGATAAGGACTTGGGTTACAAGACTTGGAAAGATACTAAGACTATGATCGATTCTATTGAAGAAATCAATAGATTATCAAAACAAGCTTTTCCTTATTATAAGTTTATGGTTTATGTACCTCCATCAAACATTTTATATCCCGAAGGAAGGAAGGCTTTGGTGGAGGCAGATTCAGATATTAAGATCATTTCTTCACGATATAATAACTCCTATTATAAGGATGATTATGAGCAGGAGTTTGAAATATCACCCGATGGGATAATTGAATTTCCTAGATTAACATCTGGATATATAAATTCAATAGAAAATAAGTGGATGATATTAAATGGTGTTACTTCCTATGGTATTTTTTCGCATTTTATCCATCCCGATGATGTCTTGGATAATCATCGTACCGATGGCAAGGGATGGTCTAAGCTATTAGAGGAATATGATGAATTTAATAAAATGGTATTTAATAATTATAGATGGTTAAGAGCTATGACAGCCTCTGAAGGGGCTAATGAGATGACGAAATATATATTTAGCGAGCCTAGATATGAAAAGAAGGATGATTACTTAAAGGTTTACATAAATAACTATTTTGATAATGCATATTTTGTTTTAAAGACTAAAAAGGCTATTGAATCGTTAGAAGGGTGTAATGTAGAAAAAATTGATGATAATACTTATCTAGTAGAAAGCTATGATCCAATATGTCAAATAAATTTTAAAAGGTGATACAATGCGTATTTGCATATTTGCAGAAGGAAGCTATCCCTATATATTAGGTGGTGTATCGAGCTGGATTAATACAATAATTAGATCCTTTCCTGAACATGAATTTATTATTTATGCCATAGGTGCTGAATCCAGATGTAAGGGAAATTTTAAATATAAGCTGCCTGAAAACATAATAGATGTAAAAGACGTTTTTTTAGATAGCATAAAGCTTACAGATAGAAACAAAGGTAGAAAGTATAAGCTGAGTAAAGAGAAATATGATGGATTAAAGGGTTTATTAAATGGAGATAGTTCTTTATGGGGAAATGTATTCGACTTTTTTAGGGATGCAGAATTTAACCATGCATCGGAGTTCTTTATGAGTAAAAATTTTTTTGACTTAGTAAAGGAAATGTACATTACTACATATCCCTATACTCCCTTTACAGAGTTTTTGTGGACTATGCGGTCGATGTATCTAATATTGTTTTACTTACTTATGCAAGAGATACCTAAAGCTGACTTATATCATAGTGTTTCCACCGGATATGCTGGGATTTTGGCAAGTAAGGCAAAGCATTTACATAAAAGACCATTTATATTGACAGAACATGGAATATATACACGAGAGAGAGAAGAAGAAATCATAAAGGCAGATTGGGTTAAAGGATACTATAAAGAACTTTGGATTAACTATTTTTATAATCTTTCAAGATGTGCCTATAATTATTCTGATACTGTTACATCGTTATTTCGCACTAATAAAGAGCTTCAAATAGAATTGGGATGTCCTGAAGAAAAGATTCGTATAATTCCTAATGGTGTAGATGTTTCAAGATTTAGTAAAATTTCTGATGAAAAGCAGGGCGATAGCATTAATATAGGAGCAATAATTAGAGTGGTCCCAATCAAGGATATTAAGACAATGCTGCAGAGTTTCAATATTGTAAAAAACGAAATTAGAAATGCTAAGTTTTATATTATGGGGCCGACAGAAGAAGACAATGATTATTATGAGGAATGTCTTCTATTAGCAGAACAAATGAATTTGCAAGATGTCTATTTTACAGGAACAGTAAATATATCTGAATATATTGGAAAAATGGATGTGCTTGTTTTGACCAGTATAAGTGAAGGACAGCCATTAGCAGTAATGGAGGGAATGGCTGCTAAAAAACCCCATGTATGCACAAATGTTGGCGATTGTAGAGACCTTTTATTTGGAAGGCAAGACCATTATGGACAAGCTGGATTTATTGAATATGTAATGGATTATGTCGGGATTGCACAGTCCATCATAAAGCTCTGCAATGATGAAAAACTGCGAATTGAAATGGGGCAAAATGCATTTAATAGGATTTCGAATTTTTATAGAAAAGATGACCTTATTGAAAACTATAGAGAATTGTATAAACAGTTTGGAAGTGAAACGAATGGCAGGAATAGGATTTGAATTAAAAAAACTCTATAAAAATAAAGGGCTACTTGCTAAAGTAAGGGCTTATCTGTATTCCATATTTGTAACCATTGGTCCTATTGTAATTAGTGTTATAGTAATAACCTTTTTACAATTCCTTTTAAAATATATTGGCGTAGAGAGGTATAGAAGGGAAATATTACAGGCGACAATAATGTATTCTTTTATTTTTGCAGTTATTATATCAAGTGGTTACTGTATGATGTTGTCTAGATATCTCTCGGATAAGCTATACATGGAAAGGAAAGAGGATATCCTGCCAGCCCTATATGGGTCAATAGCTTTTATACTTATAGTTTCGGCTATAATAGGATTTATATTTTACCTTAGATCTCCTTTAGATACTGTTTATAAATTTTTTGCATATATGCTGTTTGTAGAGTTGGTTATTGAGATGGTTTTAAGTGTGTATATATCAGCAGTTGATAATTTTAAAAGAGTAGCATATAGCTTCTTATATGGTACATTTGCAGCAGTCATAATGGGCTATGTATTAACCAAGTATACAACGCTTGATGAGATTCTATCGGTTTTAATAGCCTTTGATATATGCATTTTGATAGTTATTATATTACTAGCACTTGAAGTTCAACAATACTTTAGAGAAAAAAGCACACTATACTTTAACTATATAAAATACTTTAATAAGTACCGTTTGATTTTTTTTACAAATGTTTTTTATACATTGGGACTGTACATGCACAATTTTGTTTTCTGGAGTCTTACTCAGGTAAACCATATTGTAGAGTCTACATATGTTTATGCACCTTCCTATGACATTCCGGCTTTCTATGCTTTTCTGAGTATAATGCCAACAATGGTTATATTCGTTGTAAAAGTGGAAACTGCCTTTTATGAAAAATATAGAAACTACTTCTATCTAGTTAATAATGGTGCATGCTATGAAGATCTAGAAGTAGCGAAAAAAGAAATGATAAAAATTATATATAGAGAACTGATTTATATCATGGAGATACAACTTTTTTTCTCCATAGGATTTATAATATTAGGAATAAAACTTTTGCCATTTGTTGGATTTACTGCGAATATGATTGATATGTTTAATATATTGATCTTAGGATACTACTGCACTATAATTATGTTCGTCGTCATGACTATATTGTTGTATTATGACAATAAAAAAGATGCCTGTTTAGTAGCGGCTCACTTTATGATTACAAGTGCTTTATTTACTATAGTGACTGTTTATTTAGGTGAAGTATACTACGGTTTAGGCTTTTTTATGTCGGGGTTGTTGTCACTAATATACTCAATAGTTATGCTAAGAAGGTATCTCAAGAATATCGAATACTATGTTTTCTGTATCCAGGTATCTTGGGAGGAAAAAGATGAGGGTCTATTAACAGGCTTAATCGATAGAATAAATAAAATTGGAGGCTAAGTTTCATGAAGAAAAGAAGTTGGGGACTAGGTCTTGGTTTTTTTATCCTACTTTCGGTTATTATGTTTTCAAGTTTATCCATAGAAGAAAGAAAAGATTTTAAATTAAACTATTCAGATAAAAGTAATGGAGCCCAAAAACCTGATAAAGAAAAAAAGATAAGTAACCCTTTGAATACAGTTAAACTTGTTGATAATGAAGAAATTTATAGTGAAGATGAAGATTCACAGGTA
Organism: Wukongibacter baidiensis; assembly: GCF_050888315.1. NCBI lineage: Bacteria > Bacillati > Bacillota > Clostridia > Peptostreptococcales > Caminicellaceae > Wukongibacter > Wukongibacter baidiensis. The sequence goes on along the minus strand of NZ_CP138202.1, from coordinate 1,732,325 downwards.
GATAAGCTTTACGTAACCGTTTTACCTCCACAAAGTAACGATGCTGTTACTTTAGAGGACTTAAATGCTAATATAAACAATGCGAATAAAGATCATGTCAGCGACGATATGGACCCTGTAGTCGAAATTGTATTTAGCGGTAAACAACTTAATAAAGATAATAATTCAACCTATGTGCCAAATGCTACCATGGAAATTAGAGGACAATCATCACGTTTTTATAACCAAAAGTCTTATAAAATAAAGCTATTTGATAATACCGAGAAATGGAAGGGTTTCAAAACCATTAATCTAAATAAACACTCTTCAGACCCCTTGAGAATAAGAAATAAGCTGTCCTTTGACTATTTCGAAATGCTTCCCGACTTTGTCAGTCTGCGAACACGATTCGTGGAGCTATATATTAGAGATTTATCTTCGGAAAATCAGGATGATAAATTTAGAAGCTATGGATTATTTACCTTCATTGAGCAATCCAACAAAAGATTTTTGAAGAGACATAATCTTGATCCAAATGCTCAATTATACAAAGCGGAATATTTCGAGTTTTTTAGATATCCAGATAAATTAAAAACCAAGGAAGATATAACCTATGATAATAATAAATTTGAAGAAATTCTTGAAATGAGAGGAAATGATGATCATAAGAAGCTTATTGAGATGCTTGAAGCCGTTAATAACTACAATAGAGATATAAATGAGGTAGTTGATAAATATTTTGACAGAGATAACCTATTAACATGGGTAGGGGTAAATATTCTTATTAACAATTACGACACAAACAGTCGAAACTTTTTACTATATAGTCCATTGAATTCCGATAAGTGGTTTTTTATTCCTTGGGATTATGACGGAGCATGGAGTGAAAAGGTATTTAGAGGTAAATGGAGAAAAGGCCTGTCAACCTATTGGGGGATGGTGCTCTTCAACAGATTTTTTAAAGATGCAAATAATGTTGAAGAACTAAGTAAAAAAATTGAGGAGTTATCAAATACAATCAATGAGGAAAATACCAGTAAGTTTCTAGATAGCTATTATGGCTTAGTCAAGAAGAGTGTCTTTAAATCTCCTGACGTAGATTATATTGAGAGCACACCAGTAAAATTCGAAAAAGACTACTATTCTATTGCCGGAATAACAGAAAAAAACAAAAAGTACTACTATGAATCCTTAGAAAATCCAATGCCTTTTTTTCTCGGAGAGCCCAAGAATAGAGATGGAAGCTATAGTTTTAACTGGTCCCCATCATATGACTTGCAGGCGGATGATTTAAGCTACGAGTTTATACTAAGTTCAGACTATGAGTTTAAGAATATTATAGTAAATTATAAAGATTTGAAAAGTACTAACTGTAAAGTAGATGGTCTAAATCCAGGAGAATATTTCTGGAAAGTAATAGCCTATGATTCAAAGGGAAATTGGCAGGAAGCATTTGACTTAGTTAGAGAAGATGGTAAAGAAATTACTGGATCTAAAAGGATCATTATTCAGTAAATATATGCCACTGACATACAAGGAGGAACAATGAACTATGGACAAAGAATGCTTCGGCATGAACTAAAGTATTTCATCAATGAACATGAATATACTTATTTGAAAAAGAGGCTTTTAGCTGGTATGAAGAAAGACGAGAATGGTACTATCGATGATGGTTATCATATCCGCAGTCTATACTTTGATGATATGTATAACAGTGCCTTTAATGAAAAAGAACTTGGAATATTTAAGCGAAAGAAATATAGAGTAAGAATTTACAATATTAGCGATAAAATTATTAAGTTGGAGAAAAAGAGTAAGTACGGACAATATATCGGCAAGGAGTCAGTTAGAATTACCAAAGAAGAGTTTTATAAACTTATAGATGGTAATTATGAGTTTTTGATGAACTCAGGTAATAAGCTTCTTAGGGAGTTATATATTGAGAAAAGGACTAAATTACTTAAACCAGCTGTAATAGTTGATTATGATAGGGAAGCCTATATATGTGAGTCGGGAAATGTTAGGATTACCTTTGATAAAAACTTGAGAGCGGGCATCAATTCATATGATGTATTCGATGATAAAGTTGCTACAAAAATGATTTTCGATAAGCCAATAATGATCTTAGAGGTTAAATATGATGCTTTTTTACCTACACATATTCATAACTTAATTCAGATATGTAGTCATAATATATCTGCAGCATCTAAATACGTAATGTGCAGAAATGTAATCAATAGTTTGAAATAGACTATAATGCTTTAAAGGAGGACATAATGGACAATAGACTAGGATTCGAAGATATTTTTAAAAAGAGCATACTTGAACTTAATAACTTTGCAGATCTATCACTAATCAATATCCTAATAGGTCTTACCATTACTTTAGTAGTTGCTTTATTTATATTCTATATATACAAGATTACCTTTCAAGGGGTTGTATATAGCCATGGATTTAATACATCATTAGTTTTGTTGTGTTTAGTTACTTCGTTAGTTATTATGACAATCAGCTCAAATATAGTATTGTCACTAGGTATGGTAGGTGCTCTAAGTATCGTAAGATTCAGAGCGGCTATAAAGGATCCAAAGGATATTGTATTTATGTTTTGGGCAATTTCAGGAGGAATAGCCTCAGGAGCAGGGATTTACTCTGTAGCCCTTGGTGGTTCGTTGTTTATAGGTATAGTATTGCTGATCATGTCTCGTAAGAAGTTCCATATTACTACATATCTTCTGATAATTAAGTATGGTGAAGAAGCCAAAAAAGACGTTATATCGATACTCAATAAATTAAATTATGTCTTGAAGTCTAAAACAGTTGCAAATGGGAAAACGGAGCTAACTATTGAACTGAGAAAAGTCGGTGAGAATACTTCCTATGTAGAAAGTTTATCGGATATAGAGGGAGTAGATAGTGCGATACTAGTGAAATATAATGGCGATTATGCTGAATAAGAGTAATTAATTCTTAAAGTATTAGCTTGGTGAAATGGAGGAAGACATCATGAGGCGCTGGATGAAGCTAGGTATTATTTCTGTGTTAACTTGTGCCACTGTATATTTTGGAATATACCTTTTTACTCTATATGAAGATTTTAAGAGTCAAAGAGTTCTTTATGAAACCTATGATGAGGCAAGTTGGGTAAATCCCCTCGAAATTAATGGTATAACTGAAAATCCAGATGTCTATAAAGATGACGAAAAACTCGAGGTGGATAGTATATTTGTCACTATCTTAAAATCTAAGGATGGATCCGAAAATAATGACAATAGTTTTAAGTGGCTTTTAAACTATAACCAAGAAGATGATGGGCCAAAGCCTAAACTCGAAATTTTCTTTGAAGATGGGGACAAAAAACTATTTCAAAATGGAATTTTTATAAGGGAACCAAATGCTACCCTTGAAATAAGAGGAAGCTCATCAAGAAAAGACCTTCAAAAGTCATTTAAGGTTAGGTTGTTTGATAGAGAAGGCCTATGGCATAATCAAAATATTATTAATCTTAATAAGCATTACTCGGATTCTCTTCGCATACGTAGTAGATTATCCTATGATTATCTTAAAATCATACCGAATATCACTAGCCTTAGAACGCGTTTTGTGAGGCTATTTATAAAGGACTTATCTGCCCCGGCTCCAGATGATACCTTTAAAGATTATGGCTTTTTTACTCAGATTGAGCAACCTAACAAGCTATTTTTAAAGAGTCATGGATTAGACCCAAATGGTAATCTATATAAGGCTGAGGATTTTAAGTTTCAACGATATCCAGAGAATATAAAAAACAAGAAAGATAAAAGCTTTTCTAAGAAAAATTTTGAAGAAATACTAGAAATAAAGGGAAGTGAAGACCACAAAAAGCTTATTGAGATGCTTGATGATGTCAATGATTACAGTCAAGATATTAATGAGGTTATAGAGAAACATTTTGATAAAGAAAATTATTTAACTTGGATAGCAATAAATATTCTATTTGACAATTATGAAAGGGCAAACGAGGACTTCTTACTATATAGCCCTTTGAATTCAAATAAATGGTACTTTATGGCATCAAAATTTGATGGAGCATGGACACTTAACGAGGATAGACCTAAATGGCAAAAAGGCTTGCAAATGTATTGGAATAACGTGCTTCATAAAAGGTTCTTTAGAGATCCTAAAAATATTGAAGCTTTAAATAAGAAGATTGACGAATTAAGTGATATAGTTAACAAGAAACAAACTAAAGAATTTCTAGATGGATATTACGATATTATGCTATCAAATATTACAAAGTTGCCCGATTTAAAATACTTACCTATCACTCTGGATGATTATAAACGAGAATATAAAGAACTACCTGAATTAACGGAGAGAAATCGCCTTTATTACTATGAGTTATTAGAAAGCCCCATGCCCTTTAATTTAAAAGAGCCTAAATATGTTGACAATAAATTAATTTTTACTTGGGAAGAAGCGTACGACATACAGCAAGATGACCTATACTATGATTTTGAACTGAGCAAGGATAAAGATTTTTTGACAATTGTTAAAGCTGCTAAGGACATTAAAGACTCAAAATATGAAATCAAAGGTCTTAAAAAAGGAATATACTATTGGCGTGTAATAGCAAAGGATGGAAAGGGAAATTCACAAATTGCATATAACATTTTTAGAGATGAATATGGAGATAAGTATTATGGCTTAGAGAAGTTTAGAATTGATGACAGAATGACCCTATCTATATTCGGAGAAAGAGGGACAGATTCAGAAAGCCAAAAGGACGAGCCTACAAGAATAGATAATACTACGGCTATGACAGAAGCAAAACCTATTGAGAAGGAAGTAGCGGATGATGAACTAGATCAATTGAAGAAAGGCAAGAACTCATTAAGTGATGACAAGGATATTGAGAGTGATAAAAATACTAATGAGTCCTACGAAACATATACCTTGAAAGCAGGTGAAACACTATTTTATGTTAGCATGAGATTTTATGGTCACCAAGGTATGATAGAAGAAATAAGAAAATTGAATAATATAGAAGATATTAATAATATACCTACTGGTAAGCTTTTAAAACTGCCTAGTAAATAAGTACACATAAAAAGAGAAGGGCTGTACTCATAAGATTCATTTATGAGACAGCCCCTTCTCTTTTTGACTTTGGTATTTTATTCATAAAAAGCCAATAAAACTAGTTTGAAATTATAATTTAGAACAGGAGAAATGCAATTGATAGCAGCAATTCTTGATATTATGTAAACAACTAAAATTTACTATTGTGACATATTATTACTATTGAAAGGTGTGCGAGAATGAACTATCATTATAGTGTATAATTATGTAAAAATGTAGTATTGGAAGAAAAAAGTTTTGCTTTTAGTATATTGAAATGATTTGGGACTTCAAGATTTGAGTATATTTTAAATTGAATAAAGTTGACATAAAATCAAACATGCTTCTTCTTGAAAGAATGGAGTGAGAACTTGATTTCAAAGTTTTTAAAAATGAATATTGTTAAGTACTTTATAGTTTCATGTGCTGCCACTGTTATAGATTTCTATCTCTCCTATTTGTTATACGAGAAAATTGGACTAAATTATCTTTTTTCAACTAATTTGGGAATATTTTGTGGCTTTATATTTCAATATTTTACTTCTATGAAATTTATTTTTACAAATAATAAGCATATAAAATCCTTTGCAATCTATATAATCACTTTTTTTATTGGTTTAACACTAGCTAATATTACCATATGGGTTAGTTTTGATTTTTTAAACCTGTCTTTTAGTTTTGCAAAGGTATTGTCAATAGTGGTGCCATTTTTCATAACGTATTTTATAAGAAAAATAACATTGGAAAAAGAACTGACTCCAGTCAAGGTGGGATAGAAGTGAAAACCTATTATAGATTTAAGTTTTATATCAATGCTAGACATTCTGTAATATTTGATGATAAAGCATCAAATATTCATCCTCACACCTGGGAAATAGCGATTTCCTTTGGTTCTAGGACTACTGAAATAGTGAATTTTAGTCAGTTTGAAAAGGAACTTGATAAATATTTTGCTAACTATGAGGGAAAATATTTAAATGAACTAGAGGAGTTTATGGATGTAAATCCTACTATGGAGAATATAGGAAAAATCCTATATAAAGATATAAAAAAGCTATTGGACAAGAAGGATTTATATTTTAAAACCGTAGAAATTAGTGAGAACCCTACGAGAACCTATATTATTGAAGCCCAGTAGAGGTGAGGAGCTTGAAAGGGAATGGGGATAGAAAGATTGATAGGGTATTAAATCTAGACACTGTTAGGAAGTTAAGAAATACGAAGATTTGTTTAATATGTATAGGAAGAGGCAAAGCTAAGCAATTATTTATAAGGAATCTTATTATTCTAACCGCTTTTGCACTATTTACCTTAGTAATGATAAATAAGACAGGAAGATATCCCTGGGGATCGGACACATATGGTCACCTTTTTAAAGGCAATATCCTATATGATGCCTTTAAGAAAGGAAAATGGTTTTTAAACTATAATGAAAGCTGGTACAATGGAATACAGCCCTTTAGATATTGGGCGCCACTTCCGTACTATATTTTAGCAATTATAAATCTGTTTACCAACAACATAGTAACAACCTACAATGTTTTCATTATGTTTGTTTTTATACTAGGAGGAATTGGATGGCTATGCTGGGGTTGTTATACAAATAGACATAACCTGTCCTTAGTTGTTGCTATTCTCTGGTTTTTCGTTCCTGACAATTTAAGAGTACTATTTTCTGAAGGGAATATTCCCTTTGTAATTGTAAATAGCTTAATTCCCTTTGTATTTCTTTATTATTACAAATCTATACAGGAGAAGAGAATTAGTAACTACCTCTTTTTGACATTTGTAATGGGAATTATGACATTATGCCATGCCATGATAACGGCTATGGTAGGAATTTCGCTTTTTATACTTGCATGTATCAATTCAGTATTTAGCAAAAAGTATTTTAATAATATATTGGCATTAATATATGCCTTCTTAGGGACAATGATCGTTTCGTTTTGGCTGTATCCAGCTCTAAAGGGAGGAATCATAGGACTGAATAGGGAAGCGGTTGCAAGTGTTATGGAGAGTCTGACGTATCCATTTAGAATTTCCCTCAATCCCTTATTGAGGTTTGAATATATTGAAGTGTATTATTTCGGTTTAGCATTTGCTATAGTTGCAGGTTTTGGATTCCTATTCTCTAACAAGGATGAAAGAGCTCCATTTATTACAGCTATAATTGTTCTATTAGGAACAACAAAGGCTGCTTTACCAGTCTTGCAAAAGCTACCAATGAATCAACTTTTCTGGATGAGGAGATTTACATCGATTGCTATGGCAATGATTATTTTAGCCTTGATTCTATGGAAGAGCCTAAGGAAGAGTCTTCTGATACTCATAGTAGGATTGCTGTTAATAGATTCTCTAGCTTCATTTCATGCCCTCGGCTTTAACAGAGAATTTCCCCTTGACCAAGCTAAAATATTTGACAGGGCATCAGAAATAGCTACCCAAAGAATTGGAGTTTTAGATAGTTCAAGCTTTGGTTCATTTCCAAGCTATTATATTGCCTATAACCCTGTTGATGGAGTTAGAGATCAGATATATGGATGGGCATGGCAAGGAGCTACTACTTCTGAAAACATAGTTGCATTAAATACTGCCTTAGAGAATGGATACTATGATCTAATGTTTGATAGAGCTTTAGAGTTAGGAGCTGATACATTAGTTGTAAGAAAGAGGCTAATAAATGATTTTGAAACTCTAAAAGGAGCAGCTAAGGCTGTGGGATATGATCAGTATGAAGAAGACGAAGAAGTGATTATATACAAGTATCCAGACATAAGTAAATTTGGTAGTGAAGTTAGTTATGAAGGTGTGGCTATAGGGCGATATTCATCCAATGTTATATATTTCTTTCCAAAAATTCAGACTCTAGATAGTGAATTTATAGATGACTATACCTATGATGAATTAAGGGATAACAAGATGGTTTTCTTATCGGGATTTAAGTTTAGGAATCAGAATGCTGCAGAGAGTTTAATACTAAAGCTTTCACGCAGCGGAGTAAAAGTTATAATTGATATCACTGGATTTGAAGGCAATGAATTTCTAGATGTAAGGGCTGAGCCGATTACTATAAGGGATAATTATGGAGAGATTTATTATAAAAACGAAAGACTAGATATGAAGGAGTTTCCGAGGGAGTATAGAAATTGGAGAACTTCATTTCTAAATGGGGTTGAAGATACAGAAAGCTACGGAGTTATAGAACATAAAATAATCAACTATATTGGAAGAAAAGATAATGATAATTTGATATTTATCGGACTGAATTTACCCTATTATACATTCTTAACTAAGGATGTAGAAGCTTTAGAAATACTAGAGGATCTGTTTGATCTTAATGCATTTGAAGTGCCACATAGGAAGATTTATCGCCTAAGAGTTAAAAGAGAAGGTAGCATAATAGAGGTAACCGGTGGAAAATCAAATATAGTATTGCCTCTAGCGGCTTTAGATGGATTTGTTAGAGTTGACGGAGATTACGACGTAATCAATAATCTTATTTATCTAAAAACGCCAAAACTTACGATTAAGATAATTTATCCTTATCTTAAAACTGGGATAGTACTTTCATTAATATTTTTGCTAATAACTATAGGTTTAACGGTAGTTATTAAGAGAAATAAAAGTATTTTAGACAGTAGGTGATAAATTTATGGAGAAGCTCTTATTATTTATTTTAATAGTAATGGTATGGGGGTTTGCCTTTTTAATATTTAGAAATTCTAAAATGTACTTCTTTAAATTCTTAGCAGGAAGTGTTGGAGTATTTACAATCAGTATGATATTTTTTCTACCTCACTTTGACAAGGTTCTAAATACTTTAATTACAAATGCCTTAATTATGATTGAACAAGTTACGGGACTTTTTGAAGTTTTTAAAGGAAACTCAATAATTTCAATAGATACTGCTGACGGCATTGTTTCTATGATTATAAATTATGAGTGTTCAGGGGTGATTGAAATGCTTGTATTTACATCACTTGCACTATTCTTTCCCTTTGGAGGTATAACAAGAAAATCTGTATCTATAATAGCTGGAAACATTTATCTTTATATTGCAAATATCATTAGGATAGTATTTATTGTGATTATGTTAAAGCTCTTTGGAGCATCGTCATATTATATAGTTCACACCTTATTAGCAAGAATACTGTTTTTCGCATTTTCAGTACTATTATATTATTTTGTGTTCACATCTACCCAATTGAAGTATCAGAAGGTAGGTGAGATGTAATGAATCAGGAATTAATAAGACAGTTTCTATTTTGGGGTATCTGGCTTGTTATCCCACTACTTGTAGATATTATGGCTGGTCTTAGGGGTGGCCTTATTGTACTAACAGGATATTTCAAAAAAGCAAAAATGAAGATAGACTTTTACCCCCATGTGACAATATTGGTTCCCGTGTATAATTCTGAAAAAACTATAGAAAGCTGTCTGGAATCCATAGCAAATCAAAACTATCCTATCCAGAACCTGCAGGTTATTCTTATAAATAATGGTGTAAGAGATAATGCCTACAAGGTATTTTGTGAAGTTCAAGGGAAGAATCCAAAGCTTAGACTATGGTGGATAGATTCATCTCAAGGTAAGGCCAAGGCCTTAAATAAAGGCTTGTACATGTCAGAGGGAAAGTATGTAATAAACATAGATTCCGATGGTGTACTAGATAAAAACGCAGTGCTTAAGATAGTTGAGAAATTTGAAAATAATCCAGATATTAATGCAATGACAGGAGTTATTCTTATCGATAAGGATTTAATAGAAAAAACTGAGAGTAGATTCTTGAGATTATTACAGCGCTGCGAGCTATTTGAATATTCGGAGGCATTTTTAGTAGGAAGGGGTTTTCAATCTGAGAAGAACCGAATGTTTACCCTTGCGGGAGCATTTTCATGCTTTAGAAAGGACATTGTTTTGAAAACTCAGCTTTATAACAATGAGACCTTAGGAGAAGATACCCATATGACATCTCAGATTAGAGAATTTCTAAAGGGAAAAATAGCTCTATGTGAAGAATCCTTTTTCTACTTAGACCCTATTGAAAATATAGACAGGCTATATATCCAGAGGCAAAGATGGCAGAGGGGTCAGGTAGAGGTATCGTCCTTGTTTAAGGATATAGCGAAAAAGAATAATAGAGGACTTAAAAATGTTTTGAAATATACACTGGTTAAGGATCATACTCTTGTGTTTCCAAGACTTATCTGGGTTTTTGCCATGGTTTATCTGGCATTTCTTGATTATCCTCTAGAGCTTATAGTTGGTGCCAATATAATAATGTATTTAGCCTATGTTCTAAACTCTTTCATTTATTTTTCTGTATCTAGACTATATTTAAAAAATCAGGTTGGTGTAGAAAGGTATATGAAAAAACACTGCTATATAGTATTACTACTGCCTCTATATAGGTTCATAGGCTTTTTAATGAGAGTAGCCGGCATAATAAACTCAGCCCAAAAATACGCTACTTGGAATACTAAAACATTTTCTGAGGAAAGAAGTATCGTTATGAAAAGGTTAAGAAAAAGATTATATCTATACTATAGAGCGAAGGAATGGGTTAACAATGGATAAAGAGAATTTATATATAGTTTTACCTTGCTATAATGAAGAAGAAAATATTAAAGAGCTAATAAAAGAATGGAAGAATCAAGAGAGTAAATTATTAGAGCAGAACATTTCGCTAAATATTGTGATTGTTGATGACGGAAGCCAAGATAATACCTTAAAGATATCTAGGTACTTGGAAAGACACTACGATAATATAACTGTGCTGAGCCATGGAGTAAATAAGGGGCTAGGGGAAGTATTAAACACAGGGGTAAGATATGTACTATCTAAGGGAAGTGATGGATTGCTCTGTATTATGGATGCGGATTTAACACATTCACCGTACTATATCCATTCCATGATTGATAAATTGATAAAGGAAAAGCTAGACTGCGTAATAGCCTCAAGATATAGATCGGGATCAGGGGTTGAAGGACTATCATTCTTCAGAAGATTTTTATCCTATGGTGCAAGGATAGTCTATGGCCTTACCCTTAATATTAAAGGGGTAAGGGATTATACATGTGGATATAGATTGTATAAAATTTCAGCACTGGAATCTTTATCCCAGAAATATAATAGAAGAATTTTAGATGAAAGAGGCTTTGCATGCATGATGGAGCTTCTATTCAAGCTTAATGCCGAAGGTTTTAAAATTGGGGAAGTACCCTTTATTTTAAAGTATCAGCTAAAGGGTGGAGAAAGTAAAATGAAGGTATTTAAGACAGTTAATAGAAGCTTGATTACTATAGGACGGCTAAAAAAGTCAACGAATGAGGGGATATTTTGAAAAAAGGACTAATAATTATAATACTCATACTACTGTTCACTATTTCCCTCTCGACGGAGGTCTTTGCCTTGAAGGGATTACAGAATCCACAGGAAATAGAAATAGATGGTAGCTTTGGAGATTGGAAGGATAAGCCATACGTATCTGATTATAAACGAGATATAGTGAGCTCATCACTGAATTTCACCGAAGTAAGATATTTTGCTGATGATGAATATCTGTACCTATATGTGGAGCGGAGAAATGGTGGAAGATATCAGTCATGGGATTTTGACTTATTGATTTTAAATGCAGAAAGAGGATGGAAAATGTATGGTGTGATTCCTACTAAGTTCGAATATAATAAGAAGTATAATTACTATATAGCATCAGATTTTAAAAAAGAAAAGTATGTGAAGTTTGATATAAGTACTGATCATAATTATAGACAGAATAATAAAGGAAACCCCATTAAAGTTTATCTAAATGGTGAGAGAATTGAAAGTAGCATGTCGGCATCTAGGAATAATAAAAGAGTTGAGTTTAGAATCCCATTAGAGAGAGTAGGGCTTGAAGGAGAGAATAAAGAGATTAAGTTTATGCTAAAGTCTGCATTCGATATTAAATCCTATAAAAGGGGTCTATACCCCTACGATTGGATTGCAAATGGAAAGCCAATAGTTATGACTACGGGATCTACCTATTGGCAAATGTCGGCTATAGTATTTTTTGCTTTTATTTCATTTATCGGCTACAAAACTTATAAAAATAGGACTAAGAGTAATGCGAAGGCTTAAGAATATAATAATATTTTATTTAAAAGTATATGAAGGAACCCACAGAATGAGACCTAGCAAAAATCTCACCTGTGGGTTTTCGTTTAATATTCATTAGCTTTGTGATTAATTGTAGAATATTGCCTAGGAAATAGAATTGAGAAACTTTTTAAAATGATTTTAAAAAGTTCGTTGAAAAAATACACCGCATGGGATATACTAAAAATATGCTGTGAATGATAGAAAAGATTAAATGAATGTGGTGATACTATGTTAATGATAAATAATATTGATCAGACAATTACTAAACAATCCAATAAAGCAAAGATATTAAATCTAGTTTATGAAAATAGAGAAATTACAAAAAAAGAGATAGCAAAGACGCTAGGTCTTAGTATTCCTACAGTGATAAGCAATATTAACTTGCTTTTGGAAGAGGGAATTATAGAGGAATGTGGAGTAGCCGCCTCTACCGGAGGTAGAAAGCCGGCTATTATAAGATTTGTAAAGGATTCAAAATATTCAATTGGTGTAGAAATTTCATCTAGAGAAACTAGAGTTGTTCTAGCAAATCTATATTTAGAAGTTAAAGCTGACACCTCATTTAGCAACATTGGATTAGAAGGTATAAATGAGATTATAGAGAGATTAAAGCAAAGGATTAGCGGCATAATAGAAGAACAAAAAATCCAATATGAAGATATATTGGGTGTAGGCTTCTCTTTGCCAGGAATAGTGGATGAAAAAAATCTTTATCTAGAAAATGCTCCAAACATAGGCATTAAGAATATTGATTTCAAAGAATTTGAGAGTATACTAGGGATGCCAATATATATGGAAAATGATGCAAATGCAGCTGCCCTAGCAGAATCGGTAATAGGAATTGCTAAAAGTAAAAGTAATTTAGTCTATTTAGAAATATCAGAAGGAATAGGTGCTGGGATTGTAGCAAACGGTTTCCTGTACAAAGGACTAAATAGGAAAGCCGGAGAAATTGGGCATATGAAAATAAGCATGGAAGATTTGAGATGTAATTGTGGAAGAACAGGATGTTGGGAGCTATATGCGTCAGAAAGTGCATTACTTGGAAGCTATAATAAAAGAGTAGATAGAGAGATTGATACATTAGAAGATGTACTTGAGGAATATCGTAAGGGCGATGAACTAGTAAAGGGTGTTATAGAAGAGTATTTAGAGTATTTATCCATGGGAATACAAAATGTTATATTGGCATTTTCACCGGAATATGTGATAATAGGTGGTAAAATTAGCAGATATGAAGATATGTTAATTGAACCTCTTACAAAAAAGGTTTTATTAGAAAGCAGCCTTTTGGAATCCTATAATACCAAAATTATTTTTTCAAAATTAAAAGAAGATTCCTCTATACTGGGAGCAGCCCTTCTACCAATAAGGGTACTATTCAAATAAAATAAGAGACATTTTTTTCTAATGTGCTATAATAAAAAGCATCATGAATTTTAGGAGAGATATTCTTGAAGGATAAAAAGGAATTTGCAAGAAAAATAGAAGCAATAGCAGTCCGTTCTCTTTTATATGAGGTATCAGCTACGCCAAAGCCAGGGTTGGTAGATCGAAATAATTGTGGAGCCCATAAGGATATGGATATTTTCACCTTTATAGATAGTAGCTCTGTACTTGGAGAGACCTTCTATAGATGTGTTTTAGCTGGTATGGAGCATAAATCTGGTATTGAGACCTTATTAGATGCGATTAGACCCATTGGAATTAACGGAGAAAAAAGAATGTTTTCTATTACAAATGATGTAAATACTCATAAAGGACTTGTATTTTCCCTTGGGATTATATCGGCAGCTATTGGATTTCTTTATGAGGAAAATCTAGACAGCCTTTGGACTGTTAACAATGTCTGTGAGCAAGTAAGACGTATGACTAAAGGCTTAGTGGATAAAGAACTGAAGAACAAGGTATTTGACAGAGCCTTAACCTATGGAGAAGAATTATATGTAAAATATGGCATCACTGGAATACGTGGCGAAGTTGCTTCTGGATTTAGAACTGTACGTGAATATGGCCTGCCATTATTTAAGGAATTGATGGAATCAGAAAAAGGATCTCTCAACGATAGGATGGTACAGGTATTGATATATCTAATGGCATACTCCGAGGATTCTAACATTCTTGGGCGTCATGATCTAGAAATGTTACGAAGAATACAGGAACGTGCAAAAGGAATCATTGACCTAGGTGGAATTTATTCTGAGAAGGGTACTAAGGCCATAAAGGAGCTTGACCAGTGGTGTATAAAACATTGGGTGAGTCCTGGCGGTTCAGCAGATTTACTAGCCGTTACGATAATGCTGTATTTTATAGAAAAGCTTTAACGATAAATCAAATCTCAAAAACTTGTTGTATTTAATTTTAGTTTATAGTATAATCTACCTAGAAAAACGTTTTCAGATTAAAGCTATGCTTGCTATAGATGCCAAGGGCAGACTATAAGCGAGATGGCAAGCTGGATGCGAAGTCATTGAATGCTTTTAAAACTATATAATATGAATATTGGCAAGGAGAAGGATAACCCTTGTTATGCTTTCAAAGGTCAGTATATAAGATTCTAAGAATTTCTTGGAGTTTTATATGCTGGCCTTTTTTGTTGTTTACTATTATCAGGATGTGTGAATGGGAAGTTTAACTAACTCAAGTAGACACTGAGAATCCTTCTCGCTCAGACGGTGAACTTAAATTTTTAATTGTAAAAGATAAAGAGAATTTAAGTTTATCCACATCGCTGAGAAGGAAACCTCAGTGTCTACTTTCGTTTATGAAATTTTCTAGATCACACATCTTAAAGATTAAAGAAAGCCTCAAAGAGGAGTAATAACTATGCTATATGGTGAATTCAGAGTTGAAAAAATTAATATTAAAGACCAAAGTATAATATCCCAGGTATTGTATCTTTTAAACCAAAATGATTTAAGTTTAGATTTATCGCTAGAAAAGATAATAGGGGTCTTTGATGGAGAAAAGTTAATTGCTGTAGGTGGAGTTAAGGCAAATACCCTAAGGTGCATAGCCGTAGATAGAATATATCAAGGTGGAAAGATACTAAACCTGTTAATGAGTGAGCTAATTAGGATTCAATACCATCGTGGCATTAATGATATATTTCTATTTACAAAGCCAGCATCAAAAAAGAGCTTTGAATTTATGGGCTTTTATGTTGTAGAAGAGATAGAGAGTCATGTGGTATTGATGGAAAACAAGCCCGATGGATTGCAGAATTATTTAAGCAAGTTATCTAAGTACAAAGTAAAGGGCAATATAATTAGCTCAATTGTGATGAATGCTAATCCCTTTACATTAGGGCACAGATATCTTATCGAAAAGGCATCACAGGAAAGTGACCATCTTCATATTTTTGTTCTATCATCTGATGAATCAAGTTTTCCCTATAAGGTACGTATGAAGCTGATTAAAGATGGTAGTAAAGATATTGACAATATAACAATACACGAAGGCGGAAATTATATTATTTCCAATGCAACTTTCCCCTCATATTTTATAAAAGAAAAATCTGATGTCATCCGCCTTCATACAAAACTAGATGCAAAGATCTTTGGAAGGGTGATTGCACCTTGCTTAGGAATTAATAGACGTTATATCGGTCAAGAGCCATATTGTGAAACAACAAATAGATATAATCAGACACTAAAGCTAATCTTGCCTAAATTTAAAGTTGATGTAAGGGAAGTACCTAGAAAGGAAGCAAACATGGGTTATATTAGTGCATCTAAGGTAAGGAGAGCGATTGAAAGGGGAGAAATAGAGAATATAAAATCTATTGTACCTAATTCGACCTACTCCTTTCTAATTTCAAGTGAAGGGAATAAAGTTATCGAAAAAATTAAAGAGTCTTCACAGCTAAGACATTAAAGCTTAAAGGGGTGATGAATGTGAAAATTCTTAAAACCGGTATGGCTGGAACAATGGAATCAAGTGATATAAATATTGTTGTTGAAGAGAACCAGGAGCCAGGTATTAAAATTTATCTCACTAGCTCAGTTGAAAAACAGTTTGGTCATCAAATTAGAAAAGTTATTTTAGAGACGCTAAATCAGATGAAAATAAATGATGTTGTTGTTAGAGCTGTCGACCGTGGAGCTTTAGACTGTACCATTCGAGCTAGAGTACAGAGTGCTGTTATGCGTGCTGCCATGAAGGAAAATGAAATAGATTGGGGGTTACTCTAGATGAAGAACAAACTTAGAAGAACTATGATGTACGTTCCTGGAAATAACCCTAGTATGCTTTCAGACGCCCATATTTATGGTGCTGATTCTTTGATGTTCGATTTAGAAGACTCAATTTCTCTTGCAGAAAAGGACGCAGCAAGGCTTTTAGTTTATAACGCAGTTAAGACAGTTGATTATGATGATATGGAAATCGTAGTAAGAATCAATGGATTAGATACACCATTTGGAAAAAGTGATATCGAAGCTATGGTTCGTGCTGGAGTAAATGTTATTCGTTTGCCAAAGACTGAGACTGCAGAAGATGTAAAAGAAGTTGAGAGAATAATAGAAGAAGTTGAGAAAAAAATTGGGAGAACTGTTGGTTCTACTAAAATGATGGGGGCTATAGAGAGTCCTTTAGGAGTTATTAATGCTGTGGAAATAGCTACAGCAAGTCCAAGGATGATTGGCATTGCAATAGGGGCAGAAGATTATGTAACAAACATGAAGACCAAGAGAAGTCCTGAGGGCGTTGAGCTTTTATTTGCTAGAAGCCAAATAGTTATAGCTGCACGTGTAGCAGGTATATACGCATTGGATACGGTTTATTCTGATGTAAACAATGAAGAAGAATTCAGAAGAGAAGTTGAACTAATCAAACAATTGGGATTCGATGGAAAGTCAATCATAAACCCTAGACAAATAGCTCCAGTACATGAGATATATGCACCTACTGAGAAAGAAATTGACCATGCTTTAAGGGTTGTAAAGGCTATAGAGGAAGCTAACGAAAAGGGCTTGGGAGTAATATCAGTAAATGGAAAGATGGTTGATAAACCAATAGTTGAAAGAGCTGAGAGAATATTGGAATTGGCAAATATAACTTTACCGAAGAAGGAGGAAGAATAAAATGAAGAATTCTATTGGTCGTGAGATCCCAGAGAGTATTGCTGGATATAGTGAGTTTCATAACTATTCTTCACCCTTTGAAAGGAAGCTGGTTGGAAGACAAGCAGCTCCATTACTAAAGCAAGTGAAACCGGGAGATACCAAGCTGGCAAATGACATCAAGGAAGTTATTAAGAAGACAGGTCTTAAGGATGGAATGACTATATCCTTCCATCATCACTTTAGAAGTGGCGATTATATTCTAAATATGGTTGTTGACACTATTGCAGAGATGGGAATAAAGAACATAGCAATTGTGCCAAGTTCTTTGTCTTCCATTCATGAACCCTTAGTTGAACATATAGAGAATGGAGTTATTACAGAAATACACACCAGTGGTGTAAGAGGTAAATTAGCCGATGCCATCTCTAATGGTTTAATGGAAAAGCCAATAGTAATACGTTCCCACGGCGGTAGAGCAAGAGCAATTGAGGCCGGTGAAGTTAAAATTGATGTTGCCTTTATTGGAGTACCATCCTCTGATGAGTATGGCAATGCAAAGGGCAAGGGAGAAAAGACGATGTGTGGTTCCTTGGGTTATGCAATGGTAGATGCAAAGCATGCAGACACAGTAGTTATTATTACAGATGACTTAGTAGCATACCCTAACGTACCTGCAAGTATAGACCAAACAAAGGTTGATTATGTTGTAAAGGTAGACTCCGTTGGGGATCCAAATGGAATTGCATCTGGAGCAACTCGATTTACTAAAAATCCTAAAGAACTACTAATAGCTGAATACGCAAGTAAAGTAATTATAAATTCGCAATACTTTAAAGACAGATTCTCATTCCAGACAGGTTCTGGAGGATCTTCATTAGCAGTAACTAGATTCCTAAAAAATGAGATGAAATCAAGAGATTATCGTGCAAGATTTGCTTTAGGTGGAATCACTAAGCCAATGGTTGAAATGCATGAAGAAGGGCTTATTGAAAATCTATTTGATGTGCAAAGCTTTGATTTAGTTGCTGCTGAATCTATCTCAGATAACATAAGGCATCATGAAATAGATGCTTCCCAATATGCTAACCCCCATAATAAAGGTTGCTTTGCTAATCAGTTGGACATTGTAATTTTAAGTGCTCTGGAGATAGACCAAAACTTCAATGTTAATGTTATTACTGGATCTGATGGTGTGATACGTGGAGCATCGGGAGGCCATTCTGATACAGCTGCATCAGCAAAGTTATCCATGATTGTGGCACCACTTGTTAGAGGAAGAATACCAACTGTTGTTGATAGTGTGAATACAGTAATTACTCCTGGTGAAACAGTGGATGTATTAGTAACTGATAGAGGAATAGCTATTAACCCAAAACGCACAGACCTGATTGAATCTCTTAAAGATAAGGAGTTACCTATTACAACCATTGAAGAATTAAAGGAAATGGCTGAGAAGATAGTAGGGAAACCAAATCCAATTGAGTATAAGGATAGGGTTGTAGCAGTAGTTGAATATCGTGATGGAAGCATCATTGATGTTATAAGACAAGTAGGATAGGGATTGATATAGGCTATGACTGTTAATGCCAACTTAAAGAATATTTTAGAGGCGAGAGAGAAGCGTGTAGCCTATCAAAAAAGGCTTATACAAAAGTATAGTAAGTCATTAATTGCTTTCAAGTTAAATATCCCAGGCCCTAAAAAGGATGGTCCTTTATATAGAAAGATATTTATTAATGGATTAGCTTTGCTTAAAGATACACTAAAGGAAAACCATATAGATATTGTCTTTGAAGATTCGATTTTAGAGCCTACTGGATCAGAGGCTTTCATAGTAGTAGATAGTGATGATGCAAAGTATATAAAAACACTTTCTATTGAAATTGAAGAAAAAGACAGTATGGGAAGAATATATGACTTTGATGTGATAGATAGTTCTGGAAAGTCTATATCAAGAGAAATAATTGGAAGAGGTCAAAGGAAGTGCTTTCTATGTGATGAATACGTCTGGGTATGTGCAAGAACTAGGGCACACAGCTTAGAGGAGATGCTTCAGTTCATTGAAGAAACTGCCAAGGCGTATTTCAAAATAAACAAAAGTGAGGGAGGAATTTAAATGTCGTTAAAAAAGAAAATTGCTACAGGTCTTTTAGCGGTTACGTTATTAGGTACAAGTGTTTTAGCTGGGTGTGGTGCTAAAGATGCGGGTACTGCTGGAAAATCACAAACTGGAGATAGCTACCCTGAAAAGGCAATGGAGTTTATTGCACCAGGTGGAGCAGGTGGTGGATGGGACTTAACTATCCGTACTACTGCAAAGGCATTAAAGGATTCAAAGTTAGTTTCAGTACCAATGCCAGTTACAAACAAGCCAGGTGGTGGCGGTGGTGTTAACCTGGCTTACATGCAAACTAAAAAAGGTTCAGATAGTTTGATTTCTGTTTACTCACCACCAATACTATTAATCAACTTAAATGGCTCTACTGAGTTAAGCTACAAGGATACTACTCCATTAGCAAGATTAATAACAGACTATGGTGTATTCGTTGTTTCTAAGGACTCTCCATATAACACAATAAATGATGTTATAGAGGCTTTAAAGAAAGATCCAAAGAGTGTAAAAATAGGCGGGAATTCTTCAGCTGGAAGTATGGACCACATTCAATTCTTAATGATCGCAAAGGCTGCTGGAATTACAAACTTAAAGGAGATAGACTATGTAAGCTTCCAAGATGGTGCAGCATCTGCACAAATTCTAGGTGGACATATAGACCTACTATCAACAGGTTTAGGAGATGTACAACAATTACTTGAAAGTGGAGACTTAAAAGCCTTAGCACATACTGCTGGTCATCGTGTTGGAGAGGGTGTAATGGCAGAAATTCCAACTGTTAAGGAACAAGGAATTGATGCAACCTTTGAAAACTGGAGAGGATTATTTGGAGCTCCTGATATGCCTGAATATGCAGCTAAATACTGGAGAGAAAAGCTAGGGGAAATGGTTAAAACTAAAGAATGGGAAGAAGCTCGTAAGAAGAATGGTTGGGACGATGCTTACTTAGATCAAGAAGGATTTGAGATGTTCCTTGAAAAAGTAAATGGAGAATATAAGGAAATATTAACTGATATCGGAATGATTAAGAACTAGAACAACTTAGGGGGAGTTCGTGCTGATGTGGCACGAATTCCTTTATGACACATAAAAAATGGTTAGTTCTAGATAGGTGTTTGAGAGAGTCCAACCTTGGAAATCTTTATAAAAGACTTTTGGTATTAAAAAGGAGAGGTGAGCAAGTGAAAGAGAGAAAAAATCTAGACTTTAATGCCTTAACTGGGTTGATCACATTGTTACTTGGACTTATTTATGGTATTAAAGCCTATACCCTTCCTCGTGCCACTATAGGAAGTCCTATGGCGCCATCCATATATCCACTGATTTTAGCAGGGGTTTTGGTTGTATTAGGAGGAGTTTTACTAGTTAGAAGTAATTTCAAAATGACAATGGAATCATTCAAAATTCTAAAAGAGCAAGCTGGAAAGAATGATCGGCTAAGTTGGAAAATGATAGGGATTACATGCGTTATATCATTAGTTTATGGAATCATTTTTGATCACTTAGGATATGTTATCTCAACGTTTATATTTATACAAGTTATTTTGGCTATTACAAATGGAAAAGAAAAATGGAAAACTAATACTACAGTTTCGGTATTTTTTAGTATAGGAGTTTATGTAATATTCTCAAAATTATTAGGTGTAAGTTTACCACCGTTACCGTATTTTTATTTCTAATTGTTTGGAGGTGCAATAATGGATGTATTAACGAATCTTTTTTCAGGGTTCTTGGTAGCCCTTCAGCCCTACCATTTGTTTCTGGTTACAGTTGGTGGAATCCTAGGAACAATAGTTGGTATGTTGCCAGGACTAGGGCCGGCAACGGGTGTCGCTGTATTACTACCCATTACATTTACTATGGGACCAACAGCAGCATTGATTACTATGACAGGAGTTTATTATGGAGCTATGTTTGGTGGTTCCAGAAGTTCTATTCTAATAAATACTCCTGGAGATGGTGCTGCTTTAGCGGCAACATTTGACGGATATCCAATGGCAATGAAGGGAAAAGCGGAATCAGCCCTAGCTATTTCTGCGATAGCATCTTTCATTGGAGGACTTATTTCCGTTGTCTTTATGATAGCATTGGCAACGCCTGTATCAAAATTTGCTTTAAAATTTGGTCCCGCAGAATATTTCTTATTAATGGTTGCAGCCCTGTCTATGACCGCATCTATGGCAAAGAAAAATATGCTAAAGGGATTTATCTCAATGATTGCAGGTTTGATGGTTGGAACGGTAGGTATTGATGCCCAATCTGGTATAGAAAGATTTACATTTGGGATATTAGAGCTACAGACAGGAATAGATTTTCTTGTTGTTATTATAGGGATCTATGCCCTAGGAGAAGTATTCAAGAGCTTTAAGGCAATTAATGAAGGTAAGAAAAAAGCTCAAACGAAGTTCGGAAAGATTTGGATTACAAAAGAAGAGTGGAAAAAGAGTAAGTGGCCTATACTAAGAAGTGCACCACTGGGATTCATAATTGGAGCTTTACCAGGTGCTGGTGGAACAATGGCATCGCTAATGGCATATAACAATGAAAAGCAAATGTCTAAGCAACCAGAAGAGTTTGGTAAAGGTGCAATAGAAGGATTAGCGGCACCGGAATCTGCAAACAATGCTGCATCAGTTGGAGCGTTGATTCCAATGTTAACACTTGGAATTCCTGGTTCAGGTACAACTGCTGTAATGATGGGAGCCCTGCTTATGCTTGGAATCCAACCAGGACCTTTACTATTTACACAACACCCTGATATGGCTTGGGGATTAATTGCAAGTATGATTATTGGAAACATTGTTTTGGCTGTTATAAATATTCCTCTAGCAGGAGCTTTAGTTAGAGTACTTGCCATTCCTGCAAAAATACTATATCCGATAGTTCTTGGATTGGCATTTGTAGGAACATATGCAATTTCTAACAGTGTAATAGATTTTTATGTTCTTGTTCTATTTGGAATATTAGGTTACTTCATGACAAAGGTAAAGATACCAACAGCACCTATGATTCTAGCTGTTATCGTAGGTGGAACAATGGAACAGTCCTTTAGACAGGCACTTCGTATTTCAGATGGAAGTGTAGACATATTTTTTAAGTCAGGGGTTTCAATCGCCTTGATAATAATAACGGTTGTTTCAATTATATACCCTATATTAAAGGGGTATATAGAGAAGAAAAAAAGTTCACGTCAACAAAAAGCAGTGTAAAGAATTTTGACAGAAAGGTTAGTTAAGTATACTAATCTTTTTGTTGTACTTGAGAAAAGTTGCTTTGCTGCTGTTATGATATAATGGCTCTAAGGAGTGATATTGCATAATGCCAGAGAAAAGAGAAGTGCGAAAAACATCAATATTATTAATATCTATTTTTATAGGGGTAGCACTAATAATATCGGCCTCCTATATTAATTATAAGAGTGTGCAGGAGCATGTAATCACAAAGGAGCAACAGCAATTATTAACTATTTCAAAGTCAATATCTAAGAGTTTAGAACGTTTTTTTGATTATCATAGTGAAAATCTTAAGATAATAAGCAAGAATAGATTATTTAGAGAGCAATTCCAAAAACTCATGGAATCCAATGATAATAATACTAAATTTTATAGTTTGGAAGACTATTATATAATTCAAGCAGACAATATTGCTAAGGTACAATTAATAAGACCGGATTTACAAGTGATTGATAATTACCCTAAAGAGGCTTCATCAATGTATCCATATCTATATCAAGACATAGAAAAGGTTTTCCAAAGAAGGTCATCGGTTTTTAGCAGGGTTTATCCATATGAGGGAGGATTTTATATTAGATTATATGAGCCCGTATTCTATAAATCTAAGATAGAAGCGATTATGTGCATAGAGTTTGACTTAGAGAAAATCTATAATCGATTTGTAAAGCCAATTCGAGTAGGTGAAAAGGGATATGCTTCTGTTAAAGATCAATATGGAATTTTATTAATGCATCCTAAAAAAGAGGATTTGGGAACGCATGTAATAAAAGCAAGAAAGGAAGAGTTTCCATACTATGATTGGTCGGAGCTCGAAGAATTAGTGGAAAAACAGATGAATGGGGAGTCCGGAGTAGGCATTTACCATTCAATCTGGTATCATGACAAGGTCCGAAAAAGAATTAAAAAATTCAGTGCATATTCACCGGCTAGAATAGGTGATCAATTTTGGATCATCACAGTTTCGATGGACTATTTAGAGATGACAGAATTCATTAGGAATCGGACATACTATACTATTGCCTTAAATTTTATTATAATTCTTATTTTTATTGCAGGTATGTTTTATATTTATAAGATAAAGAAGGATAAGAGACAATTAGAAAAGGAAGCAAGCCTATTAAAACAAGTAAATGAGTTGAATAAGGAGCTAGAAGAAGATATTGAACAGAGAAAGATTCTTGAAAAAGAGATGATTAAAAGTAAGGAAAAGTATGAGCGTCTTTTTAATAGTGGAAGTGACTGTATATTTGTGCTTAATCTAGATGAGAAGAATCTACCTACAGAGTTTTTAGAGGTAAATAGAAAGGCTTGTAAAAGCCTTGATTATGATAAGGGAACTTTGCTCAACATGTCGTATTTAGATATTTCCAAGGACGGAAATGAGGAAAAGTTTAATAATATAGTTGAAACATTAAAGCGAGATAGAATAATAATATTTGAAGACACTCTGATTTCAAGAATAGGGAAGCTAACTCCTGTAGAAATTAGTGCTCATTTGTTCAAGCTGGAAAACCAGTTGAAAATGATTTTAATATCCAGGGACATTACCAGTAGAAAAATACAAGAAGACGCTTTAAGAAGAAGTGAAGAGCGTTTTAGAAAGATCATAAATCAAGTTGCTACAGAGATTTCAGAAGAAGCAAATCCAAAATATATAGATATCTATGATACAGACCAGAAAACAAATACCTACTATTCTGAGATAGAAAATAAGAACCGTATAGCCTTAGAATTGGAAGAAATAAATATTAAGCTAGAGAAAATGTTCCAAAATGAAGTAGATGAAAATAGTAAAAAAGAAGCTCTAATGATATATCAGTCAAGACTGGCTGCAATGGGTGAAATGATTGGAAACATAGCCCACCAATGGCGCCAACCACTAAGTGGACTGGGGCTAATATTTTCAAACATAGAGGATGCACATAACTATGGAGAGTTAACTGATGAGTATTTGGCAGGTCTAATACAAAAGTCTAAAAAGCTTATTAGACGTATGTCACAAACTATTGATGATTTTAGGTACTTCTTCAATCCAAAGGGCGAAGAAGAAGCATTTTCTATACAAGAAAATATTAAACAAACGATTGATTTTTTAGATGAGCACTTGAGATTCAATGAGATAAGTTTAAGTATTGATGTTGAAGAAGATGGGATGATCTATGGCCATTCAAATCAGTATTCCCAAGTGATATTCAATATTGTACAAAATGCAGTTGATGCGTTGATAGAGAATAGACTAAATGGACGTAGAATTGATATAAGAATTTTTCCAAATGGGTTCGAGCAAGTTGTTGAAATTCAAGATAATGCTAAGGGAATAGATGAAAGCATTATTGGAGATGTTTTTGAACCATACTTTACTACTAAGAGTAAGGGTAAGGGTACAGGCCTGGGGCTCTATATGTCAAAGGTGATTATAGAAAAGAATTTCCAAGGACATATAAATATTACTAATCAAAATGATGGGTTATGTGTATCTATAACAGTTCCAAGAAGTGGAGTTGATAGTAATGAAGAATAAGCAAAGAAGTATTTTGTATAACCTTAAGGTTTTATATATAGAAGATGAAGAGTTCCTAAGGGAACAATTGGGAACCTTTATAAAGCGACGCGTTGGAAAGCTATATTTAGCTGGTGATGGTGAAGAAGGGTTACTAAAGTTTAATGAATATAGACCGGACATAGTTATCACAGATTTAAGAATGCCTAAAATAGGTGGAATTGAAATGTCAAAGAAGATTAGAAACATTGACAGCATTTGCCCAATTATCGTTACAACGGCTATATCAGATGCTGAGTCTATTATTGATACAGTAGATGTTGGTATTGATAAATATATTATAAAGCCTATTGATACTAATGAATTGGTTGAAAGCATGGAGAAGGTCGCATTAAAGCTTTACAAGATGAAGTCAAAGGAAACCGTAATTAATTCAATGGTTCTTGAAAAAACAAAGAAGAAGGAATTAGAAGCAGAGATTCAAACTGCAATGGCAAAGATTATTAAAACATGTACAGGCAAGGGGCCTAAAAACGTTCAGGCATTTATTCAAGGGGATATGCTTACCGTTCAATTTTTCGAAACAAGGACAGTTTATGAAAAGACGCTACTGGCAAATCACCAGAATATTCGACTAGTTGACTATAATAGAGAATTGTTTTTTAAGGATAGTAGCAAACAAATAGAATCTATTGTAAGAGAAATACTAAATACAGATGTAAAAATTGACGAAATAATAATTGATTCTAAATTAGATATTGATCAAATTAAGTTTAGAATTTATACTTTGAATAGAGAGTCTAAAACGAAGCCAGCATTATAATTTAGATTTATTATAGGAGGTATAGCATATGGAGTTTAAAAGATTTGGTAACAAGGTGGTTATGAGGATTGATAGAGGTGAAGAGGTAGTAGAGACAATCAAGGAATTTTGTACTGACCAAAAAATCACTTTGGGATCAATTAGTGGTTTAGGTGCAGCCGATAGAATTAAAGTAGGGGCTTTCAATGTAGAAAAGCAAAAATATCATTCTATTGAATTTAGTGGTAGTGATTATGAAATTACTAACCTAACTGGGAATATTTCTACGATGGATGGAGAAACCTATTTACATCTTCATATAACACTATCTGACCACGATATGAGAGCCTTTGGAGGCCATTTAAATGAAGCTGTAATAAGTGGTACATGTGAATTAGTAATTGATATAATAGATGGCATAGTAGATAGGAAATTTAATGATGAAGTAGGATTAAATCTGTATAAATTTTAATTTATAAAGCTACATTTTTATTCCTTAAAAAGCCTTGAAACCTTGGCTATTTAAGGAATAAAAATGTAAAAGATTTATTATATAAAAATATCAGAAAAAGATGTTGACATTTAGCAAAAATAGGTATAATATTATAAATGAAAAAAGATTCATTTAAGTAGGTGAAAGCGTGGCGAGAATAACAGACCCGACAAAGCTAGAGAGAATTAAAAAGGCTACTATGGAATTAGTAGTTAAGCATGGTTATAGAGGAACTTCTATTAGTGCTATTGCAAAAAAAGCGGGAGTTTCTACTGGATATTTATATAGGCATTACGAGGGGAAAACTGATCTAATTGATGATTTGATTGATAATAATTTTCAAGTGGTGCAAGATATATTCTGTAAAACTGCAGAGGAAAAAGGCACTGCTAGGGATACTATACATGATGTAGTTAATATGTTGTTTCACGTATCAATTAGTGATCCAATACATGCAAAATTTTTAAGTGTTCTTGTTTTTGATCAAAATTTCGAAGTTAGAAGAAAGAGAGAAGAAGATCGGAAAGTTAAGAAGCTAGTAGAGACTGTTCTAAGGCTAGGGATTAAAAATGGTGAAATAGGACCTAATACCACATCAGAAGAAGTAGTCCTTGCTTTATTTACTCTTCCATTTAGCTATATAACAATGAATCTAGATACTGATGGTAGTGAAGAAAAGTTTGGAAAAAAACAAGTTGATAGGATAACAGAAATTATTTTAAATGCCTTAAAGTAATTTTTTTAAATATAAATGAATGGTTTTTCATTTTTTTAAGAATAAATGAAGAAAATTTCATTTTTTAAAACAAAAAAGATGAATGAAAATTCATTCATTAAATTTTTATAATTTTCTGTAAATTACGAAGGATCTGTGAAAGGGGAAATTTTCATGAAAAAGTTTGTGGCAGTAGTATTAATGATGAGTCTGATGTTTACACTTGCAGCATGCTCGGCGGCAGAAGAAACTGTAGTGGAAGAAAGGGCAAGGGCAGTTAAGGTAAGGGAGATAAAAGAAGGAGAGAATCCCGTAACCCTAAGCTATATAGGTACAGTTAATTCAAAGGACATGATTAAATACAGCTTTAAGTCAACTGGAAAATTAGGAAGTGTTTTTGTAGAAAAGGGAGATAAGATTAAAAAGGGAGATAGATTAGCACAATTAGATATGCAGGACTTAAATTTTCAACTTTCTGCAGCTAAGTCAACTCTAGATACAGCGCAGCTTAATATTAAAAAAGCAGGGGACGCACTTAGCTATGATAAGGATTTGTTTAACAAAATGGATAACCTGTATAAAGAAGGAAGTATATCAAAGGACCAATACGATCAAATAAAATTAAAAATGGATACTTCAAGCACGACATATAATCAAGCTAAATCTCAATATGATGCTGCAAAGACCGATTACGATCATAAAATGAGTTTAGTAAAGGATGCAACTATATATGCTAGTCAGGATGGAAGTATTGTAGAGATTCCATTTGAAGTAGGAGAATTAGTTCCTGGAGGAAATCCTGCTGTGATAGTTAGAAGCGTTAGTCAGATAGTAAATGCAGGGATAGCTCAGAGGGATCTTAAAAAGATAGAACTTGGTACTGAAGCAACTGTTGACGTTGATGGTGAGAAAGCTATAGGGGTAATAACTAATATAGCAGAAGCACCGGACGAAGCAACAAGAACATATAATGCCGAAGTTACTGTTGCAGATAAAAGCTTTAGATTAGGTTCAATTGCAAAGCTAGAGTTCAATATTGGAAAAGAAAGTGGAGTATGGGTTCCTATTTCAGCTATTATGTCTGATGGAGAAGATTATGTATATGTTGTAGAGGAAGACAGAGCATTTAAAAGAATAGTTGAACTTGAAAAGCTATATGAAGATACTGTTATGGTAAAGGGAATAAGTCCTGGAGAATTACTTGTTGTAAGTGGAATGAAGAATCTGAATGACGGTTCTAAGATAAATATTAGTGAGTAAAGGGGGTCGCTCCAATGAATAAACTAATAAAGGTACTAATAGATAAGAGAAAAGTCACCCTATTTTTAGCAGTAATAATTGCTTTCTTAGGAGTTTATGCTTACTACGTTTTGCCTAGACAGGAAAGTCCCGATGTATCGTTTCCAATGGCTATGATCATAACTCCATACCCAGGAGCTTCTGCGAAGGATGTTAACGATCTAGTAACTGAGAAGATAGAGGATGAACTCTACGAATTAGATGGTTATGATTATACGAATTCAAGCTCTAAGGAAGGATTGTCCATTGTAGTGGTTGCTTTTGAAAATAACGTAGATGCAGATAAGGCAATGCAGGATGTAAGAAATGCCGTGGCCGATGCAAAGAGCGAACTTCCAAGTGGAGTTATGGATAGTCAAATAGACACAGATTTAGTTTCAACCGCAGGAATTATAATAAGTTTGTCGGGAGATAACTACAGTTATGAGCAGCTGGCTTCCTTTGGGGAGCAGTTTAAAGATAAGTTAGCGGATACCTCTGGAATATCAAAGTTTGACATTGAAGGTGAGCTTGATAAGGAAGTAAAGGTTGACATTGATACAGCAAGATTAAATCAGCTTGGAATATCCCTAGAGGACTTATATAGCATACTTAGGGCTCAAAACATTGAGATACCCTCTGGTGATATAGAAACAGAGAGTGGAAAGATAAAAGTAAAGACTCCGGGTATATATACATCCCTTGACGATATAAGAAATACTATTATAGGAGTATCACAAAAAACAGGAGTTGTTACAAGACTTTCCGATGTTGCAGATGTATATATGGGACTTGAGGAAGGTGTAGAGAAATATAAGCAAAATGGTAAAAATGCCGTTCTTTTAACGGGTTATTTCCAAGAAGGTAAAAATGTAGTTATAGTAGGTAAGGATGTTAGAAAGGCTCTTGATGAAGTGAAGGCGAGCCTTCCAAAGGATCTTATAGTAGAAGAAGTTATATACCAGCCCGATGATGTAAGTAAGTCGGTAAATGATTTTATGATAAATCTAATTGAAGGCGTAATCTTCGTTGTTATAGTAGTATTCTTAGGTATGGGTCTTAGAAACGCAGTAGTAGTTTCTGCAGCTATACCCCTATCAATATTGATGACCTTTGGCGTAATGTATCTAACGGATATATATATACACCAAATGTCCCTAACGGCACTGATAGTTGCCCTAGGAGTTCTAGTGGATAATGCCATAGTAATAAGTGATACCATTCAAGTGAGAATAGATAATGGAGAGTCTAGGACAGAAGCTGCCTTTAAGGGAACTAGTATGTCAGCTGTTCCAATATTTACAGCCACCCTTACGACTGTAGCAGCCTTTTCACCGCTTTTAGGGCTTCCTGGAGCAGCTGGTGAATTTTTAGGTGCGATACCGCAGGTACTAATAATATCAATAATTGCGGCGTATATAGTATCTATGTTCATAACTCCAGCAATGTCCGCAGTGTTCTTTAAAAAGAGTAAGAAGAAGAGCGATAAAGAAGGTTTCTTAAGAAAATTCTTTAAGAACACTCTAAAACTAGGGTTAAAAATGAAGCTAGTAACTACTATTGCTGTCTTTGTAGTTCTAGTGATGGTTATACAGGTTGTAATGCCTATGCTACCATCGGAATTTTTCCCATTCGCTGACAAGAATGTATTTTATATAGAGATGGACACAGAGGTTTCTGGAGATATGGACGCAACAGAAAGGCTTTCTGATGAAGTTGTAGACCTACTATCTAAGGAACCGGAGATAACCAGTTATACCGTATCAGTAGGAAATGGTATTCCAAAGTTTTATGTTACTGTACCACCAGCTACACCATCCCAAGATTATGCTCAAATGGTAATTAAGTATGATCTTGGAGATGAAAAAAGTAGAAGATTTGAAAGTAACGGGGAATTGGCTGAACATATACAAAAGCTTTTAGATGAAAATATTTCAGGAGGAAAATGTACTGTAAATCAGCTTCAATTGGCAGAACCGGGCTCAAAGGTAGTATTAAGAGTTTCAGGTAAAAATATAGATCGTTTAATAGAAGTGTCTGAGGAGATAAAGGATAGCCTTCGTGAAATTCCAGGAACCACAAATGTAAGGGACGATATGAAGGACAGAACATATCAATATGAAGTAAATGTAGATGAAGACAAGGCGATGAACCTTGGAATAACAAAGTATGATATACAAAGACAGATAAATATAGCTCTATATGGTGCTAAGCCTTCGGTTTATAGAAGGGATGGTAATGAATATAGCATACTTGTAAAGAGCGATATTGAGAGCATTAATGAACTTGAAAATATAGAGATAAAGTCTTCTATGACGGGTAACAAGATTCCACTTAAGCAGTTTGCTACAATAGGATTTGGGTCTAAGCTCGATGCTATAAAGAGATATGATAGAAAGCAAACTATAACCGTGGAAGCTGATACTCTTCCATCCGGGGACCCTGTATTTGTCGAAAACAAGCTTGAAAATGAGTTTTTACCAAATATCAATACGGCAGGAGTAAAAGTTGATTTTGATGGAGAAAGAGAGTCTATAGCTGAGAACTTTGGTATAGTTGGGCTGTTAGCTGTATTTGCTATATTCATAATATATGTGATTCTAGTAGTTCAGTTTAACTCCTTTATTCAGCCAATTGTAATAATGGTAACTATACCTCTATCACTAATTGGTTCTATACTTGGATTGTATATATTTAATCAACCACTATCCCTTACAGCTTTCCTAGGGATTATAGCCTTAATCGGTCTTGTAGTTAAAAACGGTATACTTCTTATTGAGTATATAAATGATGCAAGAAAAGAAGGGCAGGATATAGATGAAGCCTGCGTTGATGCAGTAGGGAAGAGATTTAATGCCATAATTCTAAGTGCAGGAACTACGATAATGGGACTTCTACCTCTTGCTATTGCTGGAAGCAGCTTGTTTGCACCTATGGCAGTATCATTAATGTCAGGACTTCTAGTGTCAACATTCTTAACGATGGTTGTAATACCGGTTATATACAGTTTAATTGAAACCTTTATTGAAAAAAGAAAAAGCAATAAAGGAAAACCATTAACACAAGGTTAAGAAGATAATATTTATAAAAATAGGAAGTAATGATATAGAGAGAATCATTTCCTTAATAAGAATTTGAAAAATATCAATTTAGTTTTTCAAATCTAGGGGGTAATTAATTGAAGAATAAGGCAATAACGATGATGATAGAGTTAATGATAACTTTACGGGATATTGAAGATAGGCTTAAGGATTCCGATGGGGATGCTAATTACGAAGTGAATAGACCCAAGTATCTTTGTGTAAGCAACTGATGAACAGATTTATAAAACAATTTAATAAATAGATATTTTGATATAAAGTATTTATCAGATAGAAATATCATTAAAACCGAAGGGAACTGATTTCTCTTCGGTTTTATTTTAGTAAATAATGCTAAAATGAAATGCAGGAATTAGAATATTTTTCTAGAATACTCCTATTGCTGAAAGGATTATAAATTAAAATTACTAGTTAAACTATAGAGGAGGATTATTATGTTACTAATCAAAAATGGTAAGCTTATGCCAATGAATGGGGAAATATTAGAAGGGGCAAGTATCTTAGTAGTTGATGGAAAAATTAAGGAAATTGGAAGTGACATATCTATACCGGAAGGAGCCAAGATAATTGACGCTGAGGGCAAGATAGTAATGCCGGGATTTATTGATGCCCATACTCATCTAGGGCTTAAGGAGGATTCGATTCAATTTGAAGGGATGGATCACAATGAGATGACTGATCCAATAACACCTCAGATGAGGGGCATAGATGCTATCAATCCTATGGATGTGACATTTAGAGAAGCCTATGAGGCTGGAGTTACTTCTGTAGCAGCTGGTCCGGGAAGTGCAAACGTTATTGGGGGACAGTTTGCTGCAATAAAAACCTATGGAAAAAGAGTAGATGATATGGTTATAAAAGAGCCTATTGCCATGAAATGTGCCTTTGGTGAAAATCCAAAACGAGTTTACAATCAAAAAGGGAAAGCACCTACTACAAGAATGGCAATTGCATCGCTACTTAGAGAAACCTTGTTCAAGGCCCAAGAATATAGGAAAAAGCTAGAGGCATCTAAGGATGACCCAACAAAAGCTCCAGCATTTGATATGAAAATGGAGGCAATGCAGCCAGTCATCAATAGAGAGATACCTCTAAAGGTGCATGCCCACCGTGCAGATGACATCTTAACAGCCATTCGTATTGCAGAGGAATTTGATATAAAGATAACCCTAGACCACTGTACTGAGGGACACTTTATAAAGGAATTTATTAAGGATAGGGGGCTTAATGCTATAGTTGGACCAAGCTTTAACCATCGTTCAAAGTTCGAATTAAAGCATAAATCCTTTATTACACCGGGAATATTAAATAAAGAAGGAATAAAAATATCAATAACAACCGATAGTCCAGTTGTGCCGCTCCAGTACCTTACTGTTTGTGCTGCTTTAGCTGTTAAGGAAGGTTTAGACAAGATAGAAGCATTGAAGGCCATTACTATAAATGCAGCGGAAATTCTTGGAATAGACGATCGTGTAGGAAGTCTAGAAGTTGGAAAAGACGCAGATATTGTAATATGGGATGATGAACCTCTTAATATATTTTCCTCGGTTATATACACTATCATAGATGGTAAAATTATATATTCTTCTGAAGATAAATAATAATCAAGCAAACCTTTATAACTGTATAAGATAAAATATTTATGATAAAATATATGTGATTGTATAAATATAATAGTCTTTTCGAAAGGACGTGATTGGCATGATGTTGAGATTAAAAAAGGTGAGAGGATATAGTTAAGAATAAATTTTTTTCTAGTTATATTCTCTCCATAGGGTGAAAAAAAGAAAAAAATTAAGGAGAGAATATGAATAAAAGAGTAAAAATAGTTAGAAGTGAGAAATCATGGATAGAAAGTAATGCTGTAGATCAGCTTAAAAAGGCTTCTGAGCTTAGAGGAATAATAAGAGCTGTAGGCCTGCCTGATTTACATGTGGGAAAGACTCCCGTTGGAGCCAGTTATATGACTAAGGAAATTATTTATCCTCATTTGATCGGGAATGATATCGGATGTGGAATGGCCCTTTTTTCAACGGGTATAAAGAAAAATAAATTTAAGACCCATAAAATCTTAAAAAAGCTTGAAAGGCTAGAGAGCCTTGGAGATATTGATATAAAGAACTTTATTGAAGATGTAAAGTTTCCATTTAAGGAGAAGTTAGGGACTATAGGTTCTGGTAATCATTTTGCAGAAATTCAAGAGATTGATACTGTGTATAATAAAGAGGCTTTAGATGATATTGGTATCGATGATAAAAATATATTTTTATTAGTTCATAGTGGATCAAGGAGCTATGGAGAGCAGATTTTAAGAGAATGCATAGATAAGCATTCTTGCCAAAGAGGTCTTGAGGTGTCTAGCGAAGGATTCAATGAATACTTAACTAAGCACAATATGGCCATGGAATATGGAGCCTTAAACAGGGAATTAATTGCCTATAGATTTTTAAATGCTATAAATGGAAGGGACAGTAATAAATTACTAGATAGTACACATAATAGTATAACTGAAAAAGTGATTAACGGTGAGAGCTACTATATTCATAGAAAGGGAGCTGCACCATCTGATGTAGGCTATGTGGTAGTAGCGGGTTCAAGGGGAACAAAATCCTATATAGTTGAGCCGACTGATAATTTGATTGAATATGTATTTTCAGTTTCCCATGGTGCAGGGAGAAAATGGTCTCGCTTTGGTTGCAAGGAAAAACTCCAAAAAATCTACTCAAAAAAGGCCATAAGACAAAGTAATATTTCTTCAAATAATTTAATCTATAAAGAAAAAAGTGTGTTGTTCGAAGAGGCTCCAGAAGCTTACAAAAATATTGAAAGAGTAATAGAGGATATGTTAGAAGAAAAAATGATAAAGCTTGTTGCAAGTTTAAATCCTCTTATTACCTATAAGGTATAAGTTGATGTGGGTTCAGATTAGCGCAGGTTTAGCACCTATTGAATCTTGTAGGTTTGTTTATCTGTTTTTAAATTATATGAAGAAAGAATGTATGGAAAGAAATATTAAAGTAGAACTTTTGGAGTGCGTTGAAGGAGATAAAAAGGAAACCCTAAAATCAGCTTTCTTAAGATTAAGCGGCGAAAGTGTTAATGAATACGTATCTGGTCTTGAAGGAAGTATGCAATGGATATGTAAAAGCCAATATAGACCTAACCATAAGAGAAAGAACTGGTTTATTGAAATAGAGACTTTTGGTAAAGAAGAAAAGTATAAGTTTAATATTAAAGATGTAAGAATTGAAACCCTTAGATGCAGTGGAAATGGTGGTCAAAATGTTAATAAGCTTGAGACTGGTGTTAGAATAACCCATCTACCAACAGGTGTTGCTGTAAAGGCTCAAGAAGAGAGAAGCCAGTATCAGAACAAGAAACTTGCAATGGCTAGATTAAGGAAAGCGCTAGATAAATTGAATAATGACAAAAGTAGAAAAGTCGAAAGAAATCGTTGGGAACAGCACCAGAGTATACAAAGAGGTTATCCTATAAGAGTATTTAAAGGCAGGGATTTTAGAGAAATTTTATAGGTTATTTAAGACAGAACATATTAAGAGTTTAATATGTTCTGTTTTTTTTACGTATCTTAAATTTTTAATATCGACAAATAAGAACAAGATTTTTATGGAAAATGTTTTACTATATTATAGGAGCCTTAATTTAATAAAAGAAAATAGGATTTCTAGCTTTATTAGAGATCTAACCCGGCAGGAGGAGAAGATGAGAAGCCTTAAATATAAGATCATGATACCCGTATTTTTAGTTGCAACACTAGGAATTATTCTATTATCTTATCTTACATACAATGAATCAAAGCAAATAGTAACTGGATATGTAGAAGTCGTAATACAGGATAAGGTAGAAAAGCTCGTTAATTTTATCGATGGCGAGCTAAAGGAGTGGACTAATCAAGTGGAACTCCTCGCATCAATTGATGAAGTAAAGAAGATGGAACATGAGAAATTCTTCTTGAAAATGCTAAAATTTGAGGAGATTTCTAAACAGTATGAGGTGTTTCTTATCTCTGATAAAAATGGGAATTTTATAGCTTCAAATGGGTGTAAAGGAAATATAATAGATAGAGATTATTTTCGTAAAGCTATAAATGGACAAACTGTTATATCGGAACCGATAGCCTGTAAATTAACAGGTAACCCAATCATTCTTATTGCAGCACCTATTAGAAATGATAATGGAGATATTATAGGCTTAATTGGAGCCACTATAAATTTAGTTCAAATTACGGATAGTATTAATCAAGAAAAGCTTGGCGATAGTGGATACGCCTATATGGTTAATTCAAAAGGAAAAACCATTGCACATCCTAGAGCAGAGTTCTTACTTAAGAATACTTTAAAGCATAGTGAAAGTACAAGCTTTCAACAAATAATTAAGGATATGGTTGATAGAGAAACTGGAATAGGCTTCTATAATTTTGAGGGTGAGAAGAAAATGATATATTATAAACCTATTAGCTCTATTGATTGGTCTGTAGGAATGGCTGCTGACTATAATGAGGCTACTAAGGGGGTCTTGATACTTAGAAATAGTATTTTATTTCTTGGACTGGTTATCGTAATAATAATTCTATTAATACTGTATTTTCTTACAGAGGCATTAGTTAAACCTATAAATACTTTAAAGACGTATATGGAAATAGCAAGTAAAGGAGATTTTTCAGTTCATTCAGATATATCATCTAAGGATGAAATAGGAGTACTTTCTGACAGTTTTAATACATTGATAAAGGAAAACAAAAGGTTGCTAGATGAAACAATAAAATATGATAAAATGAAAACAGAATTCTTCTCTAATATATCCCATGAATTGAAGACACCGTTAAATATAATTTTTTCATCAACTCAGTTATTATATTTATGTACCTCTGAAGCAGAAGAAGATATCAGCCCTGCAAAGCTAAATAAATACATAGATATGATAAAACAAAATAGTTATAGGCTGTTAAGGTTAGTTAATAATCTTATAGATATTACAAAAATTGATTCTGGCTTTATGGAGCTGAATGTTAAAAATGAAAATATCGTGGAAGTGGTAGAAAATATAACCTTATCAACAGCGGAATATGTGAAAAGCAAATGTAGAAATATAGTATTTGATACGGAAATAGAAGAAAAAATAATTGCATTTGATCCAGAAAAAATGGAAAGAATCATTTTAAATCTTATATCTAATGCCGTTAAATTTACAAAGGCTGGAGATAGTATTGCGGTTATGATTTATGATAGGAAAGATGCTGTTCAAATTTCAGTAAAGGATTCGGGGATAGGTATTCCAGAGAATAAGCAAAAAATAATTTTTGACAAATTCATTCAAGCTAATCCACTATATAGTAGAAGCAATGAAGGCAGTGGAATAGGACTATCGTTGGTAAAATCTTTAGTCGAGATGCATGGTGGAAAGGTGATAGTTAGAAGTGAAGAAGGAAATGGAACTGAGTTTGTTATTGAATTACCTGTAAAACTTATTTATGAGGAAAAGAAAAATCATATTACTGAAGAATTTTCACAACAAAGCAATGTTGAAAAAATACAGATCGAGTTTTCTGATATATATGATTAGAAGTGTATAAATGAATTTAATGAGGTAGGGAAATGATTGATATTAAACTTGTAACATTTATAATCGTAGCAAAGACAAAAAATTTTACAAGAGCCGGTGACATTTTGAATATAACCCAACCAGCTGTATCGCAACATGTAAAAGCATTAGAGGAATATTATAATGCAAAGCTTTTATATAAAAGTGGGAAACAAATGGAGCTGACAGAAGAAGGATCAGTGCTATTTAAGCATGCTCTAGAGCTAGATAGATTGAGCAAAATGATGAAGCTTGAAATAGAAAATAAATCAACCATAATAAAAAAATACTATATTGGTGCCACACTAACAATAGGTGGATACGTGCTCCCGAATATTATAGGTGAATATAGAAAAATACATGAAAATATTGATATCATCCTACATGTAGAAAACACTGAAGCAATAATAAAAAGGCTATTTAATGGTGAAATAAATATGGGTATAATAGAAGGGCCATTTGATAGAAGCCAAGTTAAGTATAGGAAATACAGGGATGATGAATTGGTATTGGCGTTTTCGCCTTTACATCCATTTGCCAGCCGTAGGTCCATATCTATTGATGAAGTTCTACAGGATAAGTTGATATTAAGGGAAAAGGGATCTGGCACTAGAAAAGTTTTTGAGAACAGGCTTTTAGCATCGGGACATAAGTTAGAGGATATGAATATCTATATGGAAATAGGCAGTATAATGGCATTAATATCTTTAGTGGAATCCAACCTAGGATGTACAATTATTTCTAAAGAAGCGATAAAATCATATTTGAAAGATAATAGGCTAAAGACGATTCCAATAAAGGATTTTGAGATTTGCAGAGAGTTCAATTTTATATATCTAGATGATTTGAATAAAGACTTTATCGATAATTTTATTAAATTTTGTGAGAAAGGATAAATTTTACTTATAGAAATATAATTTTTTATAATTTCACTTTATGGTTATATGGTGATATAATTACCCTTGTCAACTAATTCTTAAGGGGATGACTATAAATGACAAATATCAAGAGATATATTCCAGGAATTATTTTTGTACTAAGTATTTCATATGTAGCTATGTTTTTAAGCGATTATCTCAAAGCATATATTAATCTTGAATCACTCACAATAGCTATTATCATCGGGATTATCTATAATAACCTAGTGGGAACCCAAGATATATTCAAGGATGGTGTTAAACTATCTTTAAAAAAGCTGCTGAAGGTAGGTATAGTTCTGCTAGGCTTCAAGTTAAATATCCATGCCATATTAAAGCTTGGTCCTCAAATACTTACTATGGTAATTATTTATGTTCCTCTTGCATTGATACTAGCTATGATATTAGGAAAAGCTTTAAAGGCAAATAACAAATTGGCAACATTAATAGGTGTAGGATCGTGTATATGCGGAGCTTCAGCCGTAGTGGCATTGACTCCATGTATTGGTGCAGACGATGATGATTCAGTAATTGCTGTATCGATAGTTAGTTTCTTAGGAACGATTGGAGTACTAATATATTCAGCAGTAGCAGCAGGTAATCTTGACTTGACAGAAATACAATATGGAGCATGGTCTGGACTGACACTTCATGGTGTTTCACATGCCCTAGCGGCAGCCTTTGCCTTAGGGGACTCTGCTGGAGAGATAGGAACCTTTGTCAAAATGACAAGAGTGCTTATGCTTGTTCCTGTTTCGTTAGCCTTAGGATATATATATAATAAAGAAAAATCAAAAAGTCAAAAAGCAAAATTTCCTATGTATGTTTTATACTTTATATTAGCTGGAGTTATAAATTCACTAGGAATAATCCCACCATCGGTTACCAAGATATTAACAAAATCAAGTTCTATATTTATATTGATGGCAATGACTGCTATGGGACTATCTGTTAATTTTAAGAGTATAATAAACAAAGGAATTAAAGCATTGCTTATAGGAACGATAATGTTCATAATTCTATCATCTCTAAGTTTGGTTACGATTATAAATTTCTTATAAATGTGTGGTAAGTATAAATTTGAGTAAATAAAAATGTAATAGATAATAACTAATGGAAAAGGCCATATATTTTGGTCTTTTTTTCTATACATAATTAAGAAAAAACTTTTGAAAAATTTCAGAATATTTTATATAATATTGATTATCGAACTAATTCTAAATTAGAGAAAAAGGAGTCCTGGTAATGCATATTCTATTTTATGTTGGAGTCATAATAACTTCGGGTTTAATTATGGGGAAGGTAGCATCGTATTTTAAGCTTCCTCACATTACAGGGTATCTAATAGGTGGAGTAATCATAGGACCAAGCATATTAGGGCTGGTGCCTCATGTTGAAACTTCAAAGATGACCATAATATCTGAAATTGCCCTTGGTTTTATAGCATATTCAATCGGATGTGAATTTAACTTTAACAATCTTAAAAGAACAGGTAAAAGTGTTGTGATAATAACTATATTTCAAGCAGTAGGAGCCGTTGTACTAGTGGACTTAGCTATGATCTACATATTTAAACAGCCAGTTCCTTTTAGTATAATATTGGGTGCCATTGCAACAGCAACTGCACCAGGTCCTATATTGATGATTGTAAAGCAATATAGAGCAAAAGGTCCAGTAGTTGATACACTGCTTCCACTTGTTGCTCTAGATGATGCTTTAGGTATTGTAATTTTTGGTATTTGTGCAGCTGTGGCCACAGCCCTATCAAGTGCTGGAGCTCACCTGTCTATGACACACATGATTTTGATGCCCTTAGAAGAAATATTTGCGTCAATAGTAATTGGAATTGGATTAGGCGTTATACTAGGTATAATTATCAAGAAAATGCAAGAAGAGGAGTTATTGATAGCGATAATTGTATCTGTTCTATTTATAGGAGTGGGTCTTTCCCATAGATTCCATGCCTCGCCAATATTACTCTGTATGATTTTAGGTGGTACTGTTTGTAATGTAGTACCCCATATAAAAAATATAAGAGTACTGCATCGTGTCGAAAGCTTTACTCCACCAATCTATATTGCATTCTTTACACTTGCTGGTGTTGAATTAGATTTAGTATTAGTTAAAGATGTTGGTATGGTAGGTGCAGGTTATATTGTGATTAGAATGATAGGTAAGATCGCAGGTTCTTATATTGGAGGAAGAATTGCGAATTCACCTAAAACAGTTCAAAAATACCTAGGATTTACGCTAATTCCTCAGGCAGGTGTAGCTATTGGACTTGCAATGGTTGCCGAAAGTACATTGCCAGCGCCATTTGGAACGAGAGTAAGAACAATTATACTGGCAGCAACAGTTGTATATGAATTAATAGGACCACTAATGGCAAAGATAGCTATATTTAAGGCTGGTGAAGCAAATCAAATTTGTGGATTCAAAGACGAACAAGATGAGCATCAAGAACATGAAACAAGCTATAGTAATGTGTAGAGTCAATTTAGGTAAAATCTTAATAAATAGAGATTAAAAAAACACCTTCAGAAATTTGAAAAACTGAAGGTGTTTTTTCATTTTTTTAATCATAGGTTAACATAGGATTAATTGTAAATAAATTCTAGAAATGATATAATTATTATGTTAGTTGTCACTAACATGCTGTTGGGAGGGATTTAGTGAATAAAGTAAGTACAGCTGAAAGAATATTAGAGGCAGCCATGAATCTTTTCTCGGAAAAAGGATATACGGATGTCACTACAAAGGAAATTGCAAAAATGGCTGAAATTAGCGAAATGACAGTGTTTCGTCATTTTCGAAATAAGCAAAATCTATATGAAAAGGCTGTTGATAGATACATATTTTCACCTAAAATAAAGCAAGTATTCAATGAAGAGATGGAATGGGATTTAGAGAAAGAT
Organism: Wukongibacter baidiensis; assembly: GCF_050888315.1. Classification (NCBI taxonomy): domain Bacteria; kingdom Bacillati; phylum Bacillota; class Clostridia; order Peptostreptococcales; family Caminicellaceae; genus Wukongibacter; species Wukongibacter baidiensis. Next base: position 1,691,372 of record NZ_CP138202.1, on the reverse strand, counting down.
CTTATGAAAATAAGTTCAGCTTATCAGGAGGCTCTAATTGAAAACAGAAGCACAATACTAATGCAATTTAAAAGTAATGATTCTGAAAGTGATATTGATTTTCCACTAAAGAAGTTTCCAAATGAGTTTAAAAAATTTCTAGTTGAATACTTTACTAAAATGAACGAGCTGGATATTGTGAAAAACAATCCTGAGGTACTTGCTATTAACTTTTTATCAGGCAACTTTGGGATCTTTGCTGGTTTTATAATTTTCCAGGTCTATGATACGAATGCAGAAATGAATACTTGTATTAGAGAGTTTGTCAATACCTTTGTTAAGGGGATTATTTCTTGTAAATAGAAGGTAGAAAAATCTACAGGATTGTATATAGAATCTGTAAAATTTTATATGGATATAAAAAAACTATCCTAAAGTTAATAGCATTGAAATATTAATTAGTAATAGGCTTGTTTGTTTTTAATGGTTCTTAAAAATAATGTGCTTAAATGTAAATATAAAGGGTACAAATAATTATTAAAGTAATAAAATTGGGATTTAGATTAGAAAGATTAGAGATAAACAACTTTAAAGTTTAATAAATTTCAAAGAAAAAATGTAAAAGCTTTCATTATTTTCTCTGAAATTTATTTTGAATGTTAATGTTGTTTATCTATAATTGAAAAACAAGTAACATAGACATCTTTGATTTAGACATTATTGTCCTTATACACAAGTGAGCAGCTAAGTAAAGCTAGGTTTTATTTAAGAAATAATGTTGTATTACGCTATAAGGGGGATTATAGATGGGCAAGATTTTGAATGTTGGCTTAGATGTTGGTTCAACAACTGTAAAAATGGCTATCTTAGATGAGGAAGGCAATGTCCTCTATAAAAAATATAATAGGCATTTTTCGGATATAAAAAATACTGTAGTATCTATGATTGAAAGTGCAAAGGAAATACTTCAAAAAAACCTAGTTACTATGATGATCACAGGTTCTGGAGGGTTTAATATATCAGAGAGACTTAAGGTGCCCTTTATTCAGGAAGTAATGTCATGCACAAATGCAATTGAAAATATTATTCCAAATACAGATGTGGCAATAGAGCTGGGCGGTGAAGATGCTAAAATTACATATTTAGGAGACTCCATTGAACAAAGAATGAATGGAACCTGTGCTGGGGGAACTGGAGCCTTTATTGATCAGATGGCATCGCTGTTGCAGACCGATGCATCAGGGCTTAATGAATTGGCAAAAGGACATAAGACTATTTATCCTATTGCATCGAGATGTGGAGTATTTGCGAAAACAGATGTCCAGCCCCTGTTAAATGAAGGCGCTGCTAAGGAAGATATAGCAGCTTCAATACTCCAAGCCGTGGTTAACCAAAGTATAGGGGGTCTAGCCCAAGGACGATCTATTAGAGGAAATGTAGCCTTTTTAGGAGGACCGCTGCATTTTATGTCGGAGCTAAGAAAGCGTTTCATAGAAACATTAAGACTTAAGGATAAAAACGTTATATTTCCTAATGACTCTCAGTATTTTGTCGCAATAGGAGCAGCCTTGTCCTCTAGGGGGGAAGAGCCTATTCCATTTGAATGCCTTTATGAAAGTGTACCTGGTATCAGTGAGTTAAATATTAAAGAGAATAATGGAATAAAGCCATTATTTTCTGATGACAAGGAATATATTAAGTTCAGGGAGAGACACGATAAATTTAAGGTAAGAAGAACAGCATTGGAAGATTATTCTGGTGATGCATTCCTTGGTATAGATGCTGGTTCTACCACGACTAAGATGGCATTAATAGATAAAGATGGTGGATTATTGTATTCCTACTATGGTAGCAATATGGGAAGTCCATTGGAATCTACTATAGATGCCCTAAAGAATCTATACGATAAATTAAATGATGAAACAAAAATAGTAAACTCCACAGTAACTGGCTACGGAGAGCATTTAATAAAGGCGGCTCTTAGGGTAGATCTTGGAGAAATCGAAACCGTGGCACATTATAAGGCTGCTGACTTTTTCCTTCCCGGTGTAGAATTTGTCCTAGATATTGGCGGACAGGATATGAAAAGTTTAAAGATTACCGATGGTGTGATAGATTCTATTATGCTAAATGAAGCTTGTTCGTCGGGATGTGGTTCATTTATTGAAACCTTTGCTAAATCCCTAAACATGGAAATTAAAGACTTTGCAGAGGCAGGTATTAGATCTAAGCACCCAGTAGATCTAGGAACTAGATGTACAGTCTTTATGAACTCGAAAGTAAAGCAGGCACAAAAAGAAGGGGCCGATGTTGAAGATATCTCTGCAGGTATATCGATTTCTGTCATTAAGAATGCCCTATTTAAAGTGATTAGACTTAGAAGTGCTGAGGAACTAGGAGAAAAAATAGTTGTTCAGGGTGGAACCTTTTATAATGATGCTGTACTAAGATCAATAGAGAATATAATTGGCAGAGAGGTAGTGCGTCCTGATATAGCGGGAATAATGGGAGCCTTTGGTGCAGCCATTATCGCTAAGAATCGATATAAAAAAGGACATATTTCGAGGCTTCTGCGGAGCGAAGAAATAGCGAAATTTGAGATGGAAACATCAATGAAGAGGTGTGGACTTTGTGGCAATAATTGTCTTCTTACTATAAAACATTTCTCAAATGGTGATAAGTTTGTTTCAGGTAACAGATGTGAAAGAGGAGAAGGCAGAGAGATTATAAAAAATGACATACCAAACCTCTATGACTATAAATATAAAAGAGTATTTGATTACAAACCATTATCTAAGGAAAAGGCTATAAGGGGTACTATAGGGCTACCTAGGGTATTAAATATCTATGAGGATTATCCCTTCTGGTTTACATTCTTTACAGAGCTTGGCTATAGAGTGATAATTTCAGGACGGTCATCCAAGGAAATATATGAACTGGGTATGGAGACTATACCTTCGGAGTCAGTTTGTTATCCTGGAAAGATTGTACATGGTCATATTGTTAACTTAGTTAAAAGAGGAGTTGATAAAGTATTCTATCCCTGTATTCCTTTTAATATAAAGGAGGATGAAGAAGCAGGAAATCATTATAATTGTCCTGTCGTAACATCATATCCCCAGACCATTAAGGCAAACATTGATATACTTAGGACTAATAATGTAAAACTATTACATCCATTTTTACCTATAGATAATCCTAAAAAGATGATAAAGAGACTGACTCAAGAATTATCTACTGAAGGAATATCAAAGGAAGAGATAAATAAAGCGGCCCAAAAAGCATATGGAGAGCTTGAAAGATACAAAGAAGATGTAAGAAAAAAGGGAGAAGAAACACTAAGATATATAGAAGAGAAAGGAATAAAGGGGATAGTACTTGCGGGAAGACCATACCATATTGATCCAGAAATAAATCATGGAATTCCGGAAATGATTAAATCCTATGGCTTTGCGGTTTTATCGGAGGATTCCGTTAGACATCTGGCTAAAGTAGAAAGACCACTAAGGGCTATAGATCAATGGGTGTATCACTCTAGAATGTACTCTGCAGCCACATTTGTGGCTAGAAATAAGAACCTAGAACTCATTCAGCTCAATTCCTTTGGGTGTGGTCTGGATGCAGTAACTATAGATCAGATAAAAGAAATATTAGAAAAGAATAGAAAGACCTATACATTAATAAAGATAGACGAAATCAGTAACATTGGGGCAGCTAGGATACGTATAAGATCCTTAATAGCAGCAATAAATGAAAGGCATAAAATTGCCTCACTGCCCAAGCAGATGTCATCGGATTCAGATAGAAAAATATTTACAAAGGAAATGAAGAAGACCCATACAATATTGGCTCCTCAGATGTCACCAGTACATTTCCAGTTTCTAAAGACCGGATTTAAAAAGGCTGGTTACAATGTAGAAATACTACCCTCCGTTGACAAGACTGCAATCGATGAAGGTCTTAGATATGTTAATAATGATGCTTGCTATCCTGCAATAGTAGTAGTAGGCCAGCTAATGAAGGCATTAAAATCCGGTAAATATGATTTAAATAATACATCAGTACTGATTACGCAAACCGGTGGAGGGTGCCGTGCCACAAACTATATAGCATTTTTGAGAAAGGCTCTTGAGGATACAGGGCTTGAATATATACCGGTTATATCTCTCAACGCAAGTGGATTAGAAAAGAACCCAGGATTTAAGATAACAATACCTATGTTAGATAATCTTATGAGGGGGCTAGTCTACGGGGATTTACTTATGAGAGTCCTTTATAGAGTTAGGCCCTATGAAAAGGTGAATGGATCAGCAAACGATTTATATAATTATTGGGTAGAAAGGTGCCAAAAATCATTAAGATCGGGAAAAACGAAGGATTTTACTGAAAATATACATAGAATAGTACAGGATTTTGACAATCTTGAAATCGATGAAGATATAGTTAAGCCAAAGGTTGGGATAGTAGGAGAAATATTAGTTAAGTTTCATCCTACAGCAAATAACGATATAGTAGAACTATTAGAAACTGAAGGAGCTGAAGCCGTAGTACCGGATCTAATAGACTTCTTATTATACTGTGCATATAACAGTAAGGTAAAATATCAAGAACTATCGGGAAGCTTGGGTAAAATGATTACTAGCAGTGCAGTCATAAAAATTATAGAAGGCTATAGAAGACAAATGAGGGAAGCCCTAAGCCTTAGTAAAAGATTCCAACCACCTAAGCATATCCATGAAGTTGCAATGGGAGCGGCAAAACATTTAGACCTAGGAAATCAAACGGGAGAAGGGTGGCTGTTAACAGGAGAAATGGTTGAGCTCATAGAAGATGGAATCAACAATATAGTGTGTTTACAACCCTTTGCTTGTTTGCCTAATCACATAACAGGGAAAGGAATGATAAAGGAACTTAGAAGAAATTATCCAATGGCTAATATTGCAGCTATAGATTATGATCCTGGAGCTAGTGAGGTTAATCAATTAAACCGCATAAAGCTGATGCTTTCAGTTGCCTTTAAAAACTTAGAACAGGAAGAAAGTTTTGCAATGTAGTTAGGTAATTAAGGGTTAATTAGAAGTTTTTAGTGTTATATAAAAAAGCGATTTAATCGCTTTTTTTATTTTTACAAAATTTTAACCTTAAAGAACTATTCACAAAGCATATAATAAGTTATACTATTACAGAAATGAAATTTGAAAGGAGTAAGAAAGTTGATTAAAAAAGAGCAGTATAAAAAGTTAGGGATTGATTTCTTGTTTTTAGCATTGGGTTGTACATTGCTTGCCTTTGGAATTGCCTCTATACTGAAGCCTAATGGATTAGTAACTGGAGGAGTAACGGGGATTTCAGTCATTTTAGATAAATTGTTAAATATAAAATACACCTATGTATATTATGCATTATCATTATTGATTCTTATAGCTTCAAGGATATTGTTGGGCAAAAGGGAAGCTTTAAAGATCATACTTTTATCTTTACTTTTTCCTACATTGTTGATAGTTTTTGAAGGTTTGAATTTTGACTTTATTGAAGATGACATGATATTAGCTTCAGTTTATTATGGAATTATAGCTGGAGCCGGTTGTGGGCTTATATTGAAGCGAGGATTTTCCATGGGTGGAACCGATACGATTGCGAAGATAATCCATAGAAGAATATTTCCTTTTATGAGTCTTAGCCAGATATTACTCGGAATAGACTTAGTGATTATAACCATGTCAGCATTTATATATGATCGTAGGGTTGCATTATATGCGATTCTAACTCAAGTAGTATTTACGAAAGCCTTTGATACAATACTATTTGGATTTGGGTCAAAGAAGGTTAAGATAGAGATTATTAGTGATGAGAACGAAATTATTCAGGATTATATTATGAATTCGATCAAAAGAGGGATTAGCGCTTATGAGATAAAAGGTGGATATACAAATCAAAATAAGCAAAAGATCATATCAATATGTTCTCCACGTGAATCAATGCTGATAAAAAGATTTATTGCAGAGACTGACCCTAACGCCTTCGTAGATGTTCTTCCAGTTATTTCAGTGTGGGGTAAAGGAGTAGGTTTTGATAGTCTTATAGAAGAAGAATTGGCCTAAGATTAATATTAGATAATAAATAAGTAAAAAGTTGGGATAGAAATGAGACAAGAAAATTCATTAACACAAGGAAATATATTTAAAGAACTAGTAAAGTTAGCGATTCCAATAATGGGAACATCATTTTTACAAATGGCCTATAACATGGTAGATATGATTTGGATTGGTCGTGTTGGTAGTAAGGCTGTAGCTGCAGTTGGAACAGCAGGTTTTTTCCTTTGGCTGGCAATGGCTTTTATTAGGATATCGCAAATCGGTGCTGAAGTTGGAGTGGCGCAGTCCATTGGAAAAGAAGATATAAAAGAGGCTAGAAATTATGCTCAGAGTGCCATACAGTTAAACTTTGTAATAGCTATATCCTATGGATTATTTCTTATACTGCTAAGAAGACCTCTAATTAGCTTTTTTAATATAGCTGACTCTTATGTAGTAGAAATGTCAATAGATTATCTAAGCATCGCTGCTATGGGATCTATATTTTTCTTTGCTAATCCAGTATTATCAGGTATTTTCAATGGATCTGGTAAAAGTAGGCCACCCTTTGCGATTAATACTATTGGATTGATAGTTAATATGATATTAGATCCTTTGCTGATATTTGGAGTGGGACCTTTGCCTGCTATGGGAGTTAAAGGGGCAGCTATAGCAACTGTAATAGCTCAGATGATAGTAACTATAACTTTCTTAATATATATAAAAAGAGATACATCTGTTATGTCGGGGGTAAGGTTTTTCTTAGCGCCTAGAGTGGATTATATAAAAAGAATTGTTAAAATAGGTTATCCAGCTGCACTGCAAAGTGGGATGTTTACAATCTTTGCTATGTTTATAGCTCGAATTATTGCAAGCTGGGGTCCTTTACCTATTGCTGTACAGAAAGTAGGATCACAAATAGAATCAATTTCATGGATGACGGCCAACGGATTTGCAACGGCCCTTAGCGCATTTGTCGGGCAAAATTATGGTGCAGGAAAATGGAAACGTGTCAATAAAGGTTATTTCACTGCACTAGGTATTATGACAGTTATAGGACTTACTACATCGTTATTATTAATCCTTTGTGCAAGACCAATATTTGCCCTATTTATTCCTGAAGAAGAAGCCATTGCATATGGAGTTGTATATTTAAGGATACTAGGATTATCTCAACTTTTTATGTGTCTTGAGATAGCCACTGCTGGAGCATTTAATGGTTTGGGAAGGACACTACCGCCATCCATCGTTAGTATTATTTTTACAGGTTTAAGAATTCCGGCAGCATGGATTCTTTCAAGACCTGAACTACTGGGTTTAAATGGAGTTTGGTGGAGTATCAGTTTAAGCAGTGTATTTAAAGGAATTATACTAGTGATGTGGTTTATTCGTGAAAATTATAAAGGCTCAAATAGTTCTGATTATAAAATCGAACAGAAGAAAGTCAGATACGAATAAAAGAAAAATTTTTGTCAAAAAAACTAAGAAACTTTAGCATGAAGAGATAAGTTTCAAAAAGAGAGGCTGAGTTGTATCATAAAACTCATATGGTAATTAGAAATAAAGTCAAATACTTGATCATATCCACATATCTAACTACTGATTGTATTAGAATAATTAGAGAGAGTGGATAGACCTATTATTAGTTATGAGTATAGACGTTACAGAACACTTATTCAAAGGATTTTTGCTTTAGGTACTGTACTAAAACCTTATCAAGTATTTGACTAATCTCAATTATCTCAGGAGCACTGATATCTCCTTTTGTTTCAATAAGCTCGTGCATCCTAGATCTAAGAGATCTTATTTTCTTTTCTAAAGCATTTAAGTTGTCGTAAGAATTTGCTAAAGTCATACACATCATCCTTTGGTATTGAAGTATACTTTAATTATACCCATTTTCCGTGTCATAAATTGTCAAAAAATAAAATTTATATACAAAAAAATTAAATGTTACAAAAGTCCCAGCAAATCATAAGGAAATATGACATAATTTGTAGAAATTCTAAAACTCTATAGGTAAATATCAAGTTGAAATTTAGTTCATAATGAGAATTTTAATTTGATTACTCTCTAGAAAGTCAATATATATGAAAAGAAAACCAGTCAATGTAATAGGTTATTAAATAATACAATATCTGTAAGATTATAACATATTTCTTTCTGGTTTTCAAAACTTTTGTCAAAATATGTTCAAAAAATTTAATCAGAGTTTTATCATTTAGCTTAATGATTTATTTTAGACAATTCTGTTTCTAAAAAACTAGAAATCTCGTCCTCTTCTTCCACAGAGAATTCATAACCGTGAACCTTCATACCTTTATCAATAAGTTCTATATGATCAAGTTGAAAACTATCTAAGGAATTGTAGATTACTAAGGCGTAAGGATCTGCTAATTCCCACCTGTTAAGAGTATCTGCTTCTAATTCAACTTCGACAAAAACTTCAACCATATCATTGTTATAAACTACTTTCTTTATATCATTTATCTTCAATATAATTCACTCCTTATAGGCTTTAAAATTTAAGAAAATATTTAGGCTTTCTATAGTATATCCAAATATATATAATGCATTTACGAATCAATTATCTTTGAGGTAAAAAAAAATATGAAATTTGTGGCATTTTATGGTAGGAATTATATAGAAAATGTGGAATAATAAATTAAAAAGAAAATATGAGTTTATTTTTCAATAACAAATTCTCGGAGTTCGAGGCGTTTATTTAAGGGGGAGCTTTCAGGTGTTAGAAAAAACAAAAGGGGAGATAATTGAAGAACTACGAAAAAGAGATCAGAGGATTAAAGAATTAGAAGACAAAATTAACCATTTAAATAACGGTGTTTTCGGTGGGGAAAAAAGTTTTATATGTAAATTGTTCTTTGAAAATTCTAAAGAAAGCTATATCTTCATTAAAAATGAAAGAATTGTTGAGTGTAATAATGCAGCCGTCATAATGTTTGGATATACTTCTAAAACGGATTTAATAGGGTCTATTGTGTTTGAAAAAATTTCTGGTGAGATGGAGAAGAATTCACTTGATTCAAGATATAAAGAGGTAATGGATGATACCGATGAGAAGATTGTTTTTGAGTGGATAATTCAAAGAAAAGATGGACAAAGCATACCAGTAGAAGCAACTATTACAAAGATACCAACGGTTGGAGATGCTATGTCATGTGTAGTTTTAAGGGAGATTAGTGAAAGAAAAAAGATTCAAAAAATAATTTTAGAAAAAGAGAAGCTCTATCGCAATATGTTTGAAACGAACCACTTCGTTATACTTTTAATAGATCCAAATAGTGGTAAGATAATAGATGCCAACAATGCAGCGTGCTTGTTTTATAGATATAGCAAAGAAAGATTGATGAACATGAATATTTCGAAGCTAAATATATTGAATAGCGATGAGAAACTAATAAAGGTAATAAAGACGGCTGTTGAAGGTAAAAAGAATCGTTTTTACTTAAATCAACGATTAGCTAATGATGAAACAAGATTTGTTGAAGTGCATTGTAATCAGGTAAATTTTAATGGTAAAGATCTACTGTATTTTATTGTACATGATTTAACTAAGATGAAGAAGATTTTAAGTGCTTTAGATGAAAGTGAGAAAAAATTTAAAGAATTGTTTAATAAAGCTAATGATGCCATTTGGTTGTGCAACGTAAATAGGGATGGGACTGTTGCTAATTTTAGAGAAGTTAATGACATGGCTTGCAAGATGTATGGGTATGATAGAGAGAAGTTTTTAAATATGACAATAGAGGATCTTAGGACTCCCGAAGATCACGATGATATATTGAAAAAGGTGGGAAAAGTAATTAAAGAAGGGCATAATACCTTTGAATCAGTACATGTCTCAAAACATGGAGACAAGATCCCAGTTGAAGTTAATGCCCATAAGTTTAAACTTTTCGGAGAAGAGGTAATAATTTCTATTGTAAGAGATATTACTAGTAGGAAATGGATAGAAAAATTCTTAAGAGAAAGTGAAGAACGCAATAGAAGATTGGTAGAGCTACTGCCAGATCCCATCATATTGCAAAAGGATGGGAGAATTCTTTATATTAATAATGCTGCTATTAGCTTTTTAGGTGGAGAAAATAGACACCACTTTATCGGGAAAGACATTTTCCAGTTTGTAGACTTCCATCCAAGTGAAAGCAAAACTTTGACAATGGAGAATTTAAAAGAGGAAATGAATAATTTTAGCAGTTTTGATGAGGTTAAGATAATTAGAAAATCCGATAACGCTGTTCTGGACGCAGAAATTGCATCGACAGTTTTTGACTATAGTAATAAAAAAGCAACCCTTATTCTAATGAGAGATTTATGCGATCGAAGAAAGGCTGAAAAATATATTAAACTCTTTAACGATGCAATTGAGTTTGATAAGCTAAAGACACAATTTTTTGCAAATCTCTCTCATGAATTAAGGACCCCTCTTAATGTAATATTAGGAACTATTCAAATTCTAACCATGTATATGAAAGAAAAATCGCTTAAGAATAAAGATGAAAAGCTTGAAAATAGAATAAAGATTTTAAAGCAAAATTGCTATAGATTATTGAGGTTAGTAAACAACCTAATTGATATTACGAAGATTGATGCCGGTTTTTATGAGCTTAGCTTGCAAAACCATAATATAGTAAACGTTGTTGAAGAAATAACTCTGTCAGTGGCAGGGTATGTTGAGCAAAAAAAATTAAAACTCGTTTTTGATACGGATGTTGAGGAAAAAAATGTTGCCTGTGATCCAGACAAAATTGAACGAATAATGCTAAACCTTCTTTCGAATGCTATTAAGTTTACGGAGCCTGATGGAAGCATATTCGTAACTATGACTGATAAGGGTGAGAATATTGTTATATCAGTTAAGGACACGGGGATAGGAATACCGAAAGATGAGCTAAAATATATTTTTGAACACTTCAGACAGGTTGACAAGTCCTTTACAAGAAATCACGAAGGAAGCGGTATAGGGTTATCACTGGTGAAATCCTTGGTTGAACTACATGGTGGAACTATAAATGTAAATAGTGAGTATGGCAAGGGCAGTGAATTTGTTATTGAACTACCAGCAAAGATTTTAGAAGACGATGTAACTATCATAAGAGAGAATAGTGAAAACGAAATGGAGAGTAACTTAATTGAAATAATTAATATTGAGTTTTCTGATATATACGCATAATTTCGAATAAATGTTATAATTAATATGAATTATAATAAACGATTTTAGAGATATGCCCATCTAATTATGGTATACTTATTTCATTGAAAATTTCTATTATAGAGATTCCAGTCAAAACTTTAATTTATACACATCAAAAATCTCCAGAAACATCGGATATTTTGATATGCGTAAATTAAGATTTACTTGGAACTTTCTTTATATGAACACTATAAATAAGAATAGACAGCAAATAAAATGCAGAGGAGATATTTATGTACAAGAAAATTAGTGATTTTAAAGTAGGAGATAACATTGAGGGCTTCTACCTTATAAAGTCTGTAGCTGTGAAGACATCAAGTAATAATAAAACATTTCTTGATCTTAATTTAGCCGACAAGACTGGTGAAATTAATGCTAAGCTATGGGACAGCACAAAGGAAGACGAAAATGAATTTGTTGAAGGAAAACTTATAAAGGCTAGAGGAAATGTTTCAGAATGGCAAAATAGACTTCAGCTTAAAATTATGAGAATAAGGCTTGCTGATGATGAAGACTATATATCCTTAGATGATTATGTACCTACTGCACCGGAAGAATCGGAAACAATGTATGAAAAGATACTAAATTATATTGAGGCTATGAATAACAAGGACGTACATAATATTGTAAGTTATGTTTTTAAAGAAAATAAAGACCGTTTAATGTTTTATCCAGCAGCTAAATCCAATCATCATGCGATACATGGAGGGCTGTTGTATCATACATTAACTATGTTAACGATGGCCGAAAGAGTCTGTGAAATATATACTTTTCTAGACAGAGATTTATTGTTTGGTGGGGTAATACTCCATGATATGGCAAAGCTTGAGGAGATGGACTCCAATGAACTCGGAATAGTTTCATCATATACAAGTGAAGGAGAGCTTTTAGGACATATAATTCAAGGTATAAAGAATATAGAAAAGGTTTCTGATAAGGTTGGTGCAGATAAAGAAATAACGACTTTGCTTCAACATATGGTTCTTTCCCATCATTATGAACCTGAGTTTGGAAGCCCTAAGAGGCCAATGATTCCAGAGGCAGAAATATTACATTATCTAGATGTAATCGATGCGAGGATGTTCGACATGAGAAAGACATTAGAAAATGTTAAGCCAAGAGGTTTTTCTGATAAGGTATGGACGTTAAACAATAGAAAGCTATACAAAGTAGCATATAGACAGCGCAGTGAAGGATAGCTTGAGATGTTAATAAGCTATATATGTATAGAAAAGTGAGGATTTGGCAAAACTATTTAATAAATTTTGAAGAAATCTTAAAAAAAATTTTGACAAATTATGATTTTTTAATGTATTATATATTAGTAGTAAAGTATATAAAATGTAAAAGATTAAAAATTGAATAAGGTTAAGGGCTGTGAACAGGAGAGTAGCTTGGAATGGAGTTTAAGGTATATAATCGAAACCTAAGAGAGATGATCCATGGCTGAAAGATCATTAACTTACATCCTTGTGAAGATCACCTTTGAGCCAGATATCTGAAATGAGTTATAGTAAGATATCTCGTATAAATACGTTAAAAGTAATGAGTGATAGGTTTTACCTATAATTTGGGTGGTACCACGGAAATATCCGTCCCTAAGTCTATTGACTTAGGGATTTTTTATAATATATAGGAAATTATAAACCAATTAAAGTTATGAACAAATATAATTTCCGCTATGTATTTCAAAAAAGTCAACCTTGAGAATTTTTATAAGAGACTTTTTTATACATAAGAATTATAAATCTATTAATAGTACAGATAATCCTGAATTATTCATGAATAGTTCGGGAGAATATAAGGAAGGGTGAAGTGATGAAAAAGTTTGAAGAATTATCAAATTTGTCTACTAGCGAAAATGAAAAAAGAGTATCTGACTTTTGGGATGAAATAGATATTCTTGAGAAATGTGTAGAATCTAGAGAAGGAAGAGAATCCTTTGTATTTTATGAGGGACCTCCGACAGCAAATGGAAGACCAGGTATTCACCATGTTATATCCAGAACCCTAAAGGATTCAGTTTGTAGATACAAAACTATGCAAGGTTATCAGGTGAAGAGAAAAGCAGGATGGGATACCCATGGATTACCTGTCGAAATCGAAGTTGAAAAGCAGTTAAACCTTAAAAACAAGCAGGACATAGAAGAATATGGCCTTGACAAATTTAATGAAAAATGTAGAGAATCTGTTTTTAAGTATGAGGGTCTATGGAGAGAAATGACTAAGCGTATGGCTTATGCCATTGATTTGGAAAATCCTTATATTACCCTTGATAATAATTATATTGAAAGTGTATGGTGGATTTTAGACAAGTTTAATAAAGAAGGATTTATGTATGAAGGACATAAAATTCTTCCTTATTGTAGTAGATGTGGAACAGGCCTTGCTAGCCATGAGGTTGCTCAAGGTTATCAAGAAATCAAGAGCAACACAGTTGTTGCAAAGTTTAGGCTTAAGGATAAGGAAAATGAATACTTCCTTGCTTGGACAACTACTCCGTGGACATTGGCTTCAAACGTTTCTCTCACGGTTAATCCTGAGGTAACATATGTAAAGGTTAAGGCTGAGAATGGAGATGTTTACTATTTAGCAAAGGATTTAGCTAGTAGTGTTGTAGAAGGGGAATATGAAGTATTAGAAGAGTGTAAGGGTAAAGACCTAGAGTATATGGAGTACGAGCAGCTTATGCCATTTGTAAAGGCAGAGAAAAAAGCTTTCTTTGTAACCCTTGCTGATTATGTTACTACTGAGGACGGTACTGGTATAGTTCACTCGGCTCCAGCCTTTGGGGAAGATGACTATAACACTGGTAAGAGATATGACTTACCTGTACTTCAACCTGTAAGTGAAGAAGGAAAGTACACTACTACTCCTTGGGAAGGCATGTTTGTTATGGATGCCGATGTGGAGATTATTAAGTGGCTTTATAACGAAGGTAAACTTTATAAAAAGCAAAAGGTTGCACATAATTATCCACATTGCTGGAGATGTAAGACTCCTCTTTTATACTATGCTAAACCAAGCTGGTATATTGAAATGACTAAACTTAAAGATAAACTTATTGAAAACAACAATGGTATTGAGTGGTATCCAGGCTATGTTGGTCAAAAACGTTTTGGAAACTGGCTTGAAAACCTAAATGATTGGGCTATATCAAGAAGTAGATATTGGGGAACTCCACTAAATATCTGGAGATGTGATGAGTGTAATCATACTGCCAGCATAGGATCGAGAAAAGAATTAGCTGAAAAAGCGATAGAAGATATAGATGAAAGCATAGAACTACACAGACCGTATGTGGATGATATCCATATTAAATGTGAGAAGTGTTCGAGCACTATGACAAGAGTTAAGGAAGTTATTGACTGTTGGTTTGATAGTGGGTCAATGCCTTTTGCACAACATCATTATCCATTTGAAAATAGCGACAAGTTCTTTGATGAGTTATACCCTGCAGACTTTATATGTGAAGGTATAGATCAGACAAGAGGATGGTTCTATTCACTATTAGCAATTTCTACATTTGTTACAGGAAAGTCATCTTATAAGCGAGTTTTAGTAAACGACCTTATTTTGGATAAAGATGGTAGAAAAATGTCGAAGTCAAGAGGGAATACTGTAGACCCATTTGCACTATTTGATAAGTATGGTGCAGATGCCCTTAGATGGTATCTACTTTATGTTTCACCTGCTTGGACTCCAACTAAGTTTGACGAAGAAGGACTAAAGGAAGTTCAAAGTAAATTCTTTAGTACAATTAAAAATGTTTATAATTTCTTCGTACTATATGCAAATACCGATGGAATAGATCCAAAGGAGTTCTTTGTTGAATACAAAGATAGACCGCAAATAGATAGATGGGTTTTATCAAAATATAATAGCCTTTTAAAATCTGTTTCAGAAGACTTACAAGTATTTGACTTAACAAAGGCCGTTAGAAAGATACAAGAATTTGTTAATGAAGACCTATCAAACTGGTATATAAGACGTTCACGTAGACGTTTCTGGGCTACTGAGCTGACAGAAGATAAGAAGGCAGTTTACAATACTACTTATGAAATACTAGTAGGCATAAGCCAAATGGTTGCTCCATTTGCTCCATATTTATCAGAGGAGATATATAGAAATTTAACTGGTGATTTATCAGTTCATATTAGTGATTATCCAGTTTCAAATGAGAAGCTTGTAGACATTAAGCTTGAAGAAAAGATGGACCTTGTTAGAAATCTTGTTAAACTTGGTAGAGCTTCTAGAGAAGCGGTTAGAATCAAAGTTCGTCAACCTATTCAAAAAGTCCTTGTTGATGGTAAATTTGAGGAAATTGTATCTGACCTAGTTCCACTAGTAAAGGAAGAACTAAATGTAAAAGAAGTAGTATTTGCTAAGGACTTAAAAGAATTTATGGACTTTAGTTTGAAACCTAACTTTAGAGTTGCTGGACCGAAGCTTGGTAAGAATATAAAAGCCTTCGGTGGGGCCTTAGCTGCACTCGATGCTTCAGTGGCAGCGCCTAAGCTAGAAAATGGAGAATCAATAGTAATTGACTTAAATGGCGAAGATTTAGAGGTTACAAGTGAGCTTGTAATGATAAATATTTCAGCTAAAGAAGGCTTTACTGTAGAAATGGAAAATAATCTATTTGTTATCTTAGATACAACCTTAAGTCAAGAGTTAATCGACGAAGGTTTCGCTAGAGAGTTTATTTCTAAAATTCAGCAGCTAAGAAAGAATAATGGTTATGAAATGATGGATAATATTAAGATCTTCTTCGATGGAGATGATGAAATAGCAAATGCAGTAGAGATCCATAAAGACTATATTATGGAAGAAACTTTAGCTAAGAGCATTGAAAGAGTTTCAGATGAAAGCTTTGAGAAGCAAGACTTAAATGGACATGAAACCGGTGTGAAGCTAGAAAAAGTTAATAATTAATTAATGGTAAAAGGGAACATATAAAATTGTTCCCTTGAGACTGCCCGGAAACCCGAATTTCTTCGTTGTTGCCTCCAACAAGAACCCTTACGTATGTCTGTATACGCTGCGGTCTCTTACTTTCGGCACGCCTCGAACTTCAGACTTCTCAACAGTCTGCCATCTTGTAGACTTTGTCTACAATCTGAAGGGAACATATAAAAGTGTTCCCTTTTATTTTTTTGTAACATAGTATAATCAATGGATGCGATTTTCCAATCTCCATCAAAATTCTACTTTCATTTGGTAATATTTTGTTGTATTATAGTGTATGGATATCTTGTGAATTAAAAAAAGGGGGAAGAAGAGTGTTTAAATGGAGAGAGAATTATTCTTGTAATATTGAGGAGATTGATAAGCAGCATGAACGATTATTGGAGATAGGGTCTGACCTATCATCTTTAATTCGTACAAGGGATGTAGACCATTATGATGAAATTATTGGGCTTCTTGATGAACTAAAAAAATATACAATCTATCACTTCAAGACTGAAGAGGACTTAATGGAGAAATACGGGTTTGATGGACTAGATGAGCATAAACAAGTTCATCAAAATTTTATTGATAAGGTAAATGAAGTTGGTAGTGAAGATATAGATGAGAATCAAAAAGGTGTTACGATGGAAATTCTAGTCTTTATTGCCGATTGGATAGAAAATCACATACTTAAAGTTGACCATATGTATAAAGACTTCTTAAATGAAAAAGGAGTATTTTAGAACAGAAATAGAATCAACTTTTGTTTATAGTAAACGGGATAAGCTAAATTATTGCTTTAAAAAGGCGTCATTGACGCTTTTTTTTGTTGTAACAATTTCAAAATACTTGAATATTCTAATAGTGAAGACTTAAAAAGTATTTTGAGAGGTGTTGAATAAATGTTTAGATTTTATGATTTCTATCCAATGAATCTCTATAGAGGCAATTTCTTTAGAATGCCCCCTGAACCTATAGATACTACCTATGTTCGGATTTTCCATGCATCCCCAGATGCACCCCCAGTTGATGTATATGTAAATAATAAACCAGTAGTGTCAAATCTAAGGTACAGAAGTTTTACAGAATATCTTCCACTGCCGCCTGGTGTAAGCAATGTCAAGGTCTTCCCCGCTGGAAGAACTATGAATCCTGTAATAAATACAAATGTCAATATACCACCGAATACAATATTAACCGTTGCGGCAATTAATGAGTTGAAAGACCTGAGCCTATATGCAATAGAGGATACTCCTATGCCTATACCGATGGGTAAGACATATGTAAGAGTAGGTCACTTATCTCCAAATGCACCGGCCGTAGATGTTAGGTTACCAAATGGAAGAAATTTATTCGAAGATGTAGAATATAAGGAGATTACAGATTATAAACTTGTTGAGCCAGGAGACTATACAATAGACCTGTATGTGACTGGAACAGATAAAAGAGTACTACATGTACCAAATATCAATCTAAAGCCAAATAGATTTTACACTGTATATGCAATAGGTCTTGCAGGTGAGAGACCACCACTTCAAGTAGTAATTCCACTAGATGGGAATTCCTATATAAAGGTTTAGTCTACAAAGAGAATGAAGCCTTAACTTATATATTACAAAAATATTACAAATAGTAAAAATAGTTGTAATATTTGGCAATAAATAATATACTGTATGTGTAAATAAATTTTTATGAAGGAGGTCGTGTTGATGAACACTAAGAAGTTAATTAGTTGGAGTTTAAGAAAAGTTTTTCATTCAAACTATATATTGAGTACACGACCTAGGAGTATCAGTTAGTATTGTAACAGTTTTTTAAAGTAATATGTAATTGATAAAGAAGAGCCATAGGTATGTGTATTATTGCCTGTGGCTTTAACTATTAGTGATATAGATTAAGAGAGTTTATTAGTGTTTTTAAGCCATGGGTATAATCGCCTATGGCTTTTTTATGTATAAAAGGAGGTATAGAAAGGTGATTAAAAATTAAGCTCCAGAAAAGGATGGAGGTAGCTCTATAGACTGAGTAGCAAATTACTTAGTTTAAAGAAATAACCGTATCCAAAAACTTTACAGCAGAAATTTTGCAGCGGAATTGGAGGGGATGTAGATTGAACAAGTTAAAGCTTTTACTAAAGTTTATGAAAGGTAATAGATTTATGTATTTAGGAGCTGTTTTAGCTATAGGAATAGCTACGTGCTTCGAAATGGTAGTACCACTGGTACTAAGAGTAACAATAGATTCTGTAATAGGCAGTAAACCTATAGAACTTCCCTATTGGATAATAAATTTCATCGAGGCAATTGGTGGGAAATCAATACTTTTAAGAAACCTATGGATATGTGGAGGAGCAATAGTTATACTGACAATAGTAAATGGTATTTTCCTATATTTAAAGGGAAAATGGTCTGCTGTAGCATCGGAATCTGTTGCTAAGAATATTAGAGAAAAATTATATAATCATCTGCAGCACTTAGCTTACGATTATCATATTAAGGCTGAAACAGGAGACTTGATTCAAAGATGTACATCGGATGTTGAGACTATAAGAAGATTTTTAGCCGTTCAATTTGTTGAAATTGGTCGAGTGCTATTCATGTTGATATTTTCACTTTGGATAATGATTTCTTTAAATCCTACAATGACTTTAGTGGCTATATCACTAATTCCTATAATATTTGCATTTACATTAGTATTCTTCTTTAAAGTAAAGTCGGCTTTTAGGATATCCGATGAAGCCGAAGGGAAGCTGTCGACAGTGTTACAGGAAAATTTGAGCGGCGTTAGAGTGGTTAGAGCATTTGCTAGACAAAAATATGAGGCTGATAAATTTGATGAGAAAAATTCTGAATATAGAGATGTTACATATAGATTGATTCGTCTACTTGCTTGGTATTGGTCATCCTCAGATTTTCTATGTTTCTTACAAATAGGCGCTGTGTTAGCCTTTGGAGCATACTTTGCCTCTAAGGGAGCAATAACCTTGGGGACCCTAGTAGTATTCGTAACCTATGAAAGAAAGCTCATTTTTCCTATAAGACAATTAGGAAGAATCCTTACTGATCTAGGGAAATCCTTAGTAGCAATAGAACGTATAAATGAGATTTTAGAAACTAAGCTTGAAGAAGGAATAGATGAAGGAGCAAGACCAGAGATAAAAGGTGAGATAGAGTTTGAAAAAGTTAACTTCCAGTATGATGAGGATAGACAGATATTAAAGGGTATATCCTTTAAGGTTAAACCGGGAGATACAGTAGCGATATTGGGACCAACTGGTTCAGGAAAGACGTCATTAGTTAACTTGTTACTAAGGTTATATGACTATAACGAAGGTGAAATAAAGATTGATGGTGTTTCACTTAAAAGTATAAATAAGAAATGGCTTAGGGATCAAATTGGCATAGTTCTACAAGAACCATTTTTATACTCTAAGACCCTAAAAGAAAACATAGGTATTACAAATTTAAAAGCAGAAGAATCAGAAATATATGAAGCTGCAAAAATTGCATCAATACATGACGTAATATTAGATTTTGAAAATGGTTATGAGACTTCAGTAGGTGAACGTGGAGTTACCTTGTCAGGAGGACAAAAGCAGCGTGTTTCAATGGCAAGAACCATAATCAGAAATTCGAAAGTCTTAATTTTTGACGACTCTTTAAGTGCCGTTGATACCGAGACGGATCTAGCCATTAGAAAGGCCCTGCAGGAAAGGAAAAAGGGAGTCACTACATTTATCATAGCTCATCGTATTACTACTTTATCTGAGGCCGACTTAATATTAGTCATTGAGGAAGGAAAAATAGTGCAGTCAGGAAAGCATGAGGAGTTAATTAACCAGAAGGGATTATATAGACGCATTTGGTCAATACAGAACTCTCTCGAAGAAGAGCTAGAGAAGGAAATAAATAACGCTTCCAATAATAAATTAGAAGAAGTTGCTTCATAGGATCATAAGAAATAGGTAGATATTTGTAAAAGTGTTGGTAGCGTAAGAACATAAAGCTATAAAGTAATGCTATTTTAAGTTTTAAAGTAGCATGATTATAATTGAAAGGACAGATCTTAATGAGTGGAAATCAAGAACAGGACTATAATAAGGGATTTGATTTGCAGCTTTGGAAGAAACTATTACATTTTGCAAAGCCCTATAAAAAGAGTTTAGTTATAGTTGGTATTATGATGATAATCCTGGCGATTGTGGATGTAATATTTCCAATGATGACAAAGTATGCAATTGATACTTTCATTGTCCCAAAAAAACTTGATGGGTTATATACATTTGCTATATGGTATGCGTTACTAGTTGCATTCCAAGCTGTCGTGGTTTGGAAATTTATTGCAGAAGCAGGGAAAGTAGATATGGGTATTTGTTACGATATCAGAAAGGTTGGATTCCAAAGGCTTCAAGAACTATCTTTCTCATACTTTGATAAAACCCATATTGGTTGGATAATGGCAAGAATGACATCAGACACTCAGAGACTTGGAGATACTATTTCCTGGGGAATAGTAGACCTGGTTTGGGGAAGTGCTGTGATGGTAGCGATATCCTGCGTAATGCTTTTCATGAATTGGAAGCTAGCATTAATTGCATTGACAGTAGTTCCGATTTTGGCTATTGTGAGTGTCTATTTTCAGAAAAAGATTTTAAAGGCCTTTAGAAGAGTGAGAAAAACCAATTCACGAATAACAGGAGCCTTTAACGAAGGAATAATGGGTGCGAAAACCACAAAAACACTAGTGAGAGAAGAGAAAAACCTAGAGGAATTCGGAACGATTACTGGTGAAATGCAAAGATCTTCTGTTAGAGCGGCTATTTTTTCATCCCTATATTTGCCAGTAGTTATGACTTTGGGAAGTATAGGTACGGCATTGGCGCTGTGGCGTGGAGGTGAAGGTGTAGTTCTGGAAATGTTAAGTTATGGAACACTGGTAGCATTTATCTCATTTACAATACAGTTTTTTGAGCCTGTTAGGGAACTTGCTAGGATATTTGCCGAACTTCAATCGGCCCAGGCCTCAGGAGAGAGAATCATGTCTATGATTGAAACCGAACCAGATATAAAGGATAGTTCAGAGATAATAAGGATTTATGGAGATTCCTTTGAACCTAAAAAGGAGAACTGGGCGAAAATTCAGGGGAATATCAGCTTTAAAAATGTATCCTTTGCCTATAAGGATGGAGAAAAGGTTCTAGATGGATTTAACCTTAATGTAAAGGCAGGAGAAACGATAGCCTTAGTTGGTGAAACAGGTTCAGGTAAGAGTACCATAGTAAACCTAGCATGTCGTTTCTATGAACCTACTAAGGGAGAAATATTAATTGATGGAGTGAATTATCGTAAGAGATCACTTTTATGGTTACACTCTAATCTCGGATACGTATTGCAAACTCCTCATCTTTTTAGTGGAACAATAAAGGAGAATATTAGATATGGGCGATTGAATGCTACCGATGAAGAAATCATAAAGGCAGCGCAGTTGGTTAATGCCCACGAATTTATAATGAAGCTAAAGGATGGATATGATTCACAGGTTGGTGAGGGAGGTAATAGATTATCTACAGGTGAAAAGCAGCTGATATCCTTTACTAGAGCCATACTTGCTAATCCTAGAATATTTGTGTTAGATGAGGCTACATCCTCTGTCGATACTGAAGCGGAGCAGCTTATACAAAATGCAATTGGCAAGGTGCTACAGGGAAGAACCAGCTTTATAATCGCCCATAGATTATCAACGATTCGCAGTGCTGATAGAATTCTAGTTATAAGTAAGGGTAAGGTTATAGAAGAGGGTAATCATTATCAGCTAATAAAGAAAAAAGGATATTACTATAGATTATATACAAATCAGTTTATGGATGAACAGGAAACAATGATACTTCACAAGAGTAGTTAATGAAATTACAGGATAACGGACTATGAGTTGAAAGGAAGATTGATACATGATAAATATGTATGACTTAGATCCACATGTAAGTGAAGTATATGATGGTATCGAAACTCAGACCCATGATTTTGAATGGATACTTCACCTATTAGAGAGATATGATTGTAAGGAAATATTAGAACCATATTGTGGAACGGGAAGAATAGCGTTACCACTAGCTAGAGAGGGATATAAAGTTACTGGCATTGATAGTGCTGAGGGGATGCTTCAAAGTTTTAGAGAAAAGATTAAAACAGAAGGCAACTACGCTGCGAATAATATTGAAATATATAAATCGGACTTTTTATCCTACGATACTGAAAGAAGATATGATGCGGTTTTATTAGGGGGTAACTGCTTATATATATATGGTGAACCTGAAATACAAGGTAAAGTTATTCTTAAGGCAAAAGAACTTGTAAAACCTGGAGGTTATATCTTCATCGATAATGATGCCCACGATGGAGAGCTACCAAAATCATGGTGCAATATTGGGATTGAATCACTAGGGTTTCCAAGTGGCAAGTGCAGAGATGGGACTGAACTTAAGGGCTATACAACGCCAACGTGGGTAGATGCCAAGGGCCGATTTTGGAAGGCAAAACGTAGACTAGAGGTTTATAAGGATAATGAGATAGTTAATGAGTATGAATGGTTTGCAAAAACCCATGCGGTATCCTCTGTAGAAGTTAAAACTTGGATAAAGGCACTTGGGCTTGAGATAGTTGGACAGTGGTCAGGAACAGAGAATATTAACCCCTTAGAAAAGGGGAGTAAAAGAGCTACATTTTGGGTTAAGAAACCTGAGTAACTATCATATCTTAAAGGCTATGAAAGGAGTAAACTATGACAGAGATAGATAAAAGAGATAAGTTAAGAGAAAACCCATTCAGCTATAAAATCACTAAGGCTAATAAAACTCTAATATACTATGAGAATCGGATGATAAAAACTTTAAATGAGAAAGAAACAAAGAGATTAATAAAGAAAATTGATGGATTGAGTCAATTTGAAGTGCAATTGGCACTAGCGAAGATAACAGGAAATTTTAAGCGCGGAAATGAGAGGCAAGTGAACTAAAGAGAGTATATAGAATATACTGATTAGGATGTGATACAGACATGGACATTATTGTAAGAAAGGCTTTAGAGAAAGATAGAAGTAATTATGTTAAATTTGCAATTAAACTGAGTGAGTTCAATCGGAGTAATCATAGAGAAGAGTGTAGATACGATAACTATGATATGGTTCTAGATGCAATTAAAAGGAGATCAAAAAAGATATTCGATAACAGAAATGAGGATTGTTTAATATTAACTGCACTTATAGAGGATAGAGCAGTAGGATATGCAATGGCGAAGATATATGAGGAAGAAATGGTTGCAGATAATGGAACGGGGAGAATTGGGTTGTTTGATGAATTATATGTTGATGATTCTGCAAGGGGTTTTGGCATAGGAAAAATGCTTTTGGATGAAGTAATGAATTGGTTTAAAGAGAGGGATATAAAAAGGGTAAAGCTACATGCCTACTCATGGAATGAGAAAGCTAAAAAGCTTTATGAAAACAATGGTTTTTCAGAATATGCTGTATCATATGAGAAATTTATTTAATATTAATTTAACCCGTTGTGCTAGTTTCAGCCATCGGGAGTGATGATATTTCCTAAGTATTGAAAAACCTAATGTATAATTTACTAGAACAAGAAGTTAATTTTAGGAGGAACAGGATTTTAAGAGGAATTTGAAAAATAATAAATCGATTATGAGAATAACTGAGGAGTGATAGAATGAGAATAGATTCGACGAAGATAGAAGCTATTATTGAGAAACAAGAGAATTTTTCTGGTGTTGTACTTGTACAGGAGGGCGATTATACAATTTTCGAAGGTGGATATGGATTAGCAAATAGAAGTGAAGATATTCCGAATACACTAAAAACTAGATTTGGTATAGCTTCTGGATGTAAGTTATTTACATCTATAGCAATATGCCAACTTGTTGAGAACGGGATAATTTCTTTTAATACATACTTAAAGGATTGTTTGGATATTCCTTTTCCTAATTTTGATCCAAATATTAAAATTAAAGATTTGCTAACCCATAGCTCAGGTATTCCTGACTATTTTGATGAAGAAGTAATGGATGACTTTTCAGAGCTTTGGAAGGAAAGACCTATGTATAATATTAGAAGTCCTAAGGATTTTTTGCCTATGTTTCAAAATGGAAATATGGAAGTTGTACCAGGAGAAAGGTTTAAATACAATAATGCAGGATTCATTGTACTTGGGTTAATTATTGAGGAAAACACGGGAATGAAGTTTACTGAATATGTTGAGAAAAACATTTTCAAACCTTGTGGAATGTTAGATTCAGGATATTTTCCTATGGATCAATTACCGAAGGGTAGTGCATATGGTTATGTTAAAGATGAATCGGATAATTGGAAGACTAATATTTATTCTTTGCCTATTATAGGAGGCCCAGATGGAGGCGCTTTCACGACTGCAAATGATTTATCTAAACTATGGGAGTCAATACTTAATAATAAAATTCTTAGTAAAGAGGTAACTACAGAATTGTTAACTCCTCATATTCAAGTAGATGGTGACTTCTGCTATGGATATGGTATATGGATAATAAAAGAAGGCGATGGGATATTTAAGTATTATGTTATGGGTGAAGATCCTGGGGTAAGTATGATGTCTTCCGTATACCCTACAAGAAATGCTCAACTAACAGTGATTGGCAATACAGATTTCGGTACTTGGGATATTGCAAGGGAAATTCAAGAACTGATTAAATAAATAGTCTAAAAGGAGAGGATTGCTTATGTTTCAAACATATCAAGAACTTGATAATCACATTACAGGTTTATGGCAGCAAGAAAAATTCAGTGAAATTATAGAACTTTTCAAGGCGTATATAGATGCTTTTCCAGAAAACAACTATTATATGACATGGGAAATGGCTTTAGGCTATGCGTCTCTTGGTGATTTAGAAAAAGCATATAACATTTTGGAAGATGGTCTAGGTAAAGGTTATTTTTATCCGATTTTCCCTGATGATTCACTATTTAATAAACATCCATATGAAGAACGTTTTAAAAATGTATTAACCAAAATTGAGAAATTAAAGCTTCAGAAGCAAAGTTCTGCTCATGTAAAATATGTTTTAGAGTCCCCTGAATCTTATTCTAAGGATACGCCTATTCTCATATCCTTACATGGATGGGGTGAAGATATGGAATTTTTCAAATGTAGGTGGAACTCACAGGTTATAAAGGAAAAGTTTCACCACCTATTTATTCAATCTAGTCAAGTATGTACATATAACGGGTATTGTTGGGATAATTATGATAAGACTATTGAGGATATAAACATTGCTTTAGACAATGTAAAAGCAAACCTTGGATTTTCACCTAGAAAAATGTTTGCAGGAGGGTTTTCTCAAGGCGGAGAAATTGCTATAGATTTATGCCTAAAAACAAATTTACCTATAAGGGGAGTAGTTGTCCTATGCCCAGGGCTAGATGAAAAACAGCTTAGTCTAGAGGAGAATCTTTTATCATCACAGCTTTCCCATGTTACAATTATCACTGGAGAGAATGACGGAGATCTTCAAAGTCAAAAAGTATTTGTAGATAGACTTAGAGGCGTAGAAGTTGAACATAAGTTTATAGTTATTGAAAATTTAGGACATTGGTTTCCTAGTAATTTATCTAATTTATTAGATGACGCAGCAGATGGATTTTTAAAGAAGTTCAATAAATAGTATGAAAGGAATGGCTTAGCCCATTCCTTTTATTTATAGGTTATTCATCGGAGTGAAATTGAGCAGTTGCCCTGACTCCTCATTATATAAGTTATTCTTTTTTGATATACTATAGGTAGATTTTTTAAGTCTTTTATGGAAGAAGGGGTAAACAATGAATGAAAAAGTAAAAAAAATTCAAAGGGAGTCATTGATTGTAGATGCACATCTGGATCTATTATATGATGTGGACTTCAAGAGACGAATGGGGGAAACTAAGGTAATAGAAAATAGGTACCTTCCTGAGTTTAAAGAGGGAGGAGTAAATTTAGTTGTTTCATCAATATATATAGATGATACCTTTTTACCTGAAATGGCTTTAAGGAAGGCTATGAATCAAGTTAGTGTTTTGTACAGTGAGATAGATGAATCACCTGACAAGATAATGCTTTGTAAAAGCTTTAAGGATATAGAAAAGGCCATAGAAGAGGAGAAAATAGGGATAATGCTTTCTTTCGAAGGTGTTGAACCCCTATATGACGATCTGAGTCTTCTGAGAGTATTTTATGAGTTAGGAGTAAGGCTTGTTGGTCTAACCTGGAGTAGAAGGAACTTTGCAGCCGATGGGTGTAGCTTTAAAAAGGGACGTGAATTAACAAGGGGTGGTTTGACAGATTTTGGAGTAAGGCTGGTTGAAGAAGCTGAGAATCTAGGTATGATTATTGATGTAAGCCACCTAAATGATGAAGGCTTTTGGGACATAATGGAGATAACAAAAAAACCTATCATAGCATCCCATTCAAATACAAGAACTTTAGTTAATATCCCGAGAAACCTAACCGATGACCAGATTAAAGCTATTGCATCAAAGGATGGTGTCATAGGGATGAATGTGGCAAGTCTCCTTGTAGCCGATAGTGACAAGAATGCAAACATTGAGCATTTATTAAACCATGTAGACCAGATAGCGAAGGTAGTAGGTGTGAAGCATGTTGGTCTGGGCTTTGACTTCTGCGATAGGCTCTTTGAGAACTCTTCGCCTCAGAGTTTAGAAAAATTACCTCGTAAACCCTTTGATGTAATGAAGGGACACGATGAATTAGATATATTTATAGATGGTTTAATAAATAGAGGATATGGTGAAGACGAGATTAAGATGATAATAGGAGAGAATTTTCTTAGGCTTTATAGACAGATACTTTAGAGAATGAAAGTACTAAAAAATAGACATATTAAAGAATATCTGGTATTATAGGCATAGACTAAAATATAAAGGAGAGTTTTAGATAAATGAAAGATAATAAAATTTTAGCTGTAGTAAATGGGAAAGAAATAATGGAAAGCGATGTAAATGCACTTTTACAAAACTTTGCTGCACAAGGTAACATGAACTTTAACTCTGATCAAGGTAAACAGCAAATATTAGATGAGTTAATTAATCAAGAGTTATTTTATTTAGATGCAATAGAAAATAATTATGATAAAGAAGAAGAATTCTTAAAAGAGTTAGAAATGAATAAAGTAAATATTCTTAAGAATTATTCATTAAGAAAGGTTTTAAATAGTGCTGATGTAACTGAGCAAGAAATATTAGACTACTTCAATAACAACCAAGAGAGCTTTAAAACTCCTGAGAGTGTTCAAGCAAGTCATATACTAGTTAAGGAAGAAGAAGAAATCAAGAAAATAGCAAAAGAAATCGAAGACGGATTAGCTTTTGAAGAAGCGGCTACAAAGTATTCAACATGCCCTTCTAAGCAAAGAGGTGGAGATTTAGGTCAGTTTACAAAGGGACAAATGGTTCCTGAGTTTGAAAATGCAGCTTTTGCTATGGAAGAAGGAGAAGTAAGCGAGCCAGTAAAAACTCAATTTGGATATCATCTTATCAAATTAGTTAATAAGAATGAGTCAACTTCTCAGAACTTTGAAGAAGTTAAGGATCAAATCAAGAACTTCCTATTAGGTAGAAAGCAAAACAATCTATACATAACTAAGACTACTGAATTAAAAGAAAAATATGATGTAAAAATCAACGAATAATAAAAATAAAGCCTCCAGAATTATTTTCTGAGAGGCTTTATTTTTTTCATTAAATCATCTGCAACAATAAGCTTGTCATTATGCTCTACATATTTGGATCTTAAATCTCTTTCACGATTTGTCATATCCAATTTATTTAATATTAATTTGATATTTTTATTAAACTCATCATCAGTTATGATCTTATTTTCATACATATTTAATGATGCAATTAAGCCACTTTCATACCCCAAAATATCAAATCTATTTATATCTATTAGCTTAATAGAACTGTTATAGACCAGTTGATTGTCTTGATATAGCTGACCAGTTCTAATTAACTCTTTCAAAGGTCTTGGGTCATGAGTATCTAAAAGATTTGCCTTTCCTAACATCTCTATACTCTTTTCTTTATTCTTATTTACCATTTCATAACAAATAGAAAGCCTTAGATAGGGGTGATTATCATAGGGTCTAAAGAGTATACTTTTTTCATAGTATTGAATTGCTCTATCATATTTCCTATGTATAAAGTAGTATTCTCCATTGTTATAGTAATTTTGCCCAACCAAAAGGAAAATACCTATGCCAATAGCTAATCCAGAGAATGTCAATCCTAAAGCTTTAAATAAATCTATCCTTATTTTATTATTTGTACAAAAGCTAGTATCAGTATCAACGGCTAGTATACCTGAAATTATCATCAGAATTGAAGTGAAGCTTAAATCAATATCTATAAGAGAATGAAGCAGTATATAAAATAATATTATTATAAGTGTAATAGCTTTTCCAGCATTAGACTCCTTAAAATTCTTAATAGATTTTTTGGAGTATAAACCTACGATGAATATAAAAGTTATAAGACTTAAGATGCCAGCATCTAAAGCGATTTGAACCAGTCCATTATGTATATATTTAACATAATATTTAGCAGTTTGATAGAAAAATTGCTGTGAGGTCCAGTTTCCTGGTCCTATTCCCAAAAGAAAATTTTCTTTAATAACCCTCAAGCCATCTTTAAAATAAATGAATCTTAATATGAAGGTTCCATGGAAAATTGAAATCTGAAATATTCGATCTAGTTGAGAATTAAAGAGTATAACAGTTGAAATTATTAAAAGAATAACAATTAGTAGATTTATTTTTCTATAACTTAAACCTTTAATTTTAATATTCACTATGTAATATATATAACCGGCGGCCATTGATGAAACTACAAATACTAAAACCGCAAGGAATTTTTTTTCACCTATTATGAGGATGCTCACTAAATAACCAGAAATAAATGACAATACAAAGTTTGTCAAGACATAGAAAATGGTCTTAGAATTTTTCAGAAGCAAGAACCATATTAATATACAAAGAATTAAACTAATTATTGCACCTCTAGATTGAGTGAAAATTAGGCTTAACAAAAATAAATGACTAAATATATAGTATTTCACAGTCTCTTGAAATTTATCATAATGGCTTATAAAGTAATATGATAAGAAGAATCCTATGCCCATTAAAACTCCAGTTACATTGGCATACTGAATTACCGATTGGAGCCTAACTGAATTTTTATAAACTAAAACCGAATCATTTATATGTATGATACCTAGATAAGACAGCAATCCTAAAATACTTATTACTAACAATCCCCAAATGGCACCTTTAAAAAAAATTATCTTATCCTTCATTAAGGATATTGAGACAAATGACATAGTAAAAACTACTATTTTCGAGGTCTCTAATATGGAAAGGTATTTGTTATCAGATACCAAAATAGTCGATAGTATATATGTAAGGGTAAATATCAGAAAAAGGGTAAAAATTTTGTTATCCATACTGATATGTCTTTTTGAACTAATGAATCTAAATAGTAATATAATGCTCAGGGATATTAATATAGTTAGATACTGACTAGGAAAATAACTCCCCTGAGCTAAAAGAGCAAAAAAAATTACAGCGAACATGAATAAATCGTATGTGCTAGTTTTATTTGAAAATATACTCAATTACAACACCTCTTTTAGTAAAGATGGAAACGTATCAGAATGATAAATCTCGGCTATATTTAAAAATTCACCGACTTGACACTCACATTAGTACTAGCCAAGCTTGAATTTCAAAACCTTGAACTTCATTCATTCTGAAACGTCCGGAGGTTGAGCATGTAAGACGATCTTATGAGACAACCCCCAATATGTTAATATATTTACTTTTAATCTTTAATAATAAAGTCCTTAACAACTTTACGTTCTAATGATTTACCATTTATGTCTACTACATCCTCAATAACTATAGTGTATTTTTCACCTGATGAATAACCAGTCTTTGGAGCATTAATGATGACGGTTTTACTATCATATAAGTCTATGTCAATATTATTTAAGTTTGAGCCAAAGGAGTTTAAAACCCCTATATTATCAATAGAATCCTCATCTATCTTGCTATTGAATTTTATTTTCCAATCCTTATCGGAGTCTACATCATAGGCCGTTTCAAATCTATCGACATCTTCATTGTCTATCGGGGGGATTATAGGGTTATCTAGGTCATCAGCATCAATATAGAAGATTTTCCCGCTGTCTCCACCAAGTATATATCTATCATCGCCATATATAACCGTATTAAATCTATCATATTTGTCTAAATCGCAATTATATTCTCCTATATTAACCCAGTTAATCCCATCAGTTGATGCATAGACAAACACCTTTTCAACATAATTTTTTCTTTCATACTGCTCAAATGCAATGAATTTATTATCAGAGAATACTATATCAAAATACTCGGCATCGGCATCTGATTTTTGCCAATCTTGAGCATCATCTGATGCAAATAAATCTCCATCATAGTTTAACAAATATTTTCCATTACCATAATGCAGGTCGCCAATAAAGCGTCCATCTTTAAGATCATCTGCAACATCATCTAGATTGGTGTCAACTTCATTCCAATGGTAGCCATCTTCAGAAAAATATGTATATCCATCTTCGTCTATAACTATGTATTTATCATTATCGTAAAGAGTAAAAGCAAGATCTTTCCAAGCTTTGTCTATAGATTCTTGATCCCAGTTATAACCATCATCGGATATCAAAAATTCACCATCATCGTTGACGATAATAAATGTATCATTACCAAACAGGATATTGGATGGGGAGTGGAAGTCAATGTCAATATCGATACTTTCCCATGTCTTACCATCATTCGATGAAACAATTGTATCATAGCCGACAGCTATAAATTTATTGTCTCCGTAAATTACATTATGGAAATGTTCGAACCAATAATCATCTCTATCTACAGACCAAGTATCTCCTTTTTCGGAGGATAATATTATTCCATAAGGGGTTACACCTACGAAGCGATCGTCTCCATATGCCAAATCTACTATGTTAGATTGAGCTGCCCATATTAACAACCATTTCTCCTCCCAATCTTCTCCATTATAGGATTCTCGTACCGAATTACCGACGGATAGGAATTTATCATCGCCAAAGGCTATAATGCCATTTCTGTCTTCTAATTCACTCCAAACTACTCCCGCATCAGATATATAGCCGTCATCTATAATGAACTTACCATTTCCATATACAATTTTACCATTGTATGGTTTCCAGTCATCATCGTAGTCTATATCTTCAAACTCTTCTTTTTCCCATTCTTCACCGTCATCGGATAATAGTACTATACCGCTAGGTCCCTTTGCAACAAATTTGTCCTGTGCATAGATTATAGCATTTAAGGATAAATCCGTTTGGGAATAGAGTTCTTCCCACTCCTCACCGTCGTCTGATATAAGAATTATCCCGTCTTCTCCTACAGCCACATATTTATCATTGCCATAGCTAATACCAAATAAGGTACTGTCGGTATCGCTGTCAACTTCATCCCATTCATATCCATCTTCAGAGGATATAATATACCCATCTTCACCTACTGCAATAAATTTGTCACCGTCATAGATAATGTCATATAACTGATCATCGTCTATATCTATCTCAATATTAGTCCATTCCTCGCCATCCTTAGACAGTAAGATTAACTCTAAATTACTAATGGCAATAAACTTGTCATCTTCATATATAACTCTATTAAATTCGTCTACTGATTCATCTAAATGATGTATAGACCAATCGGTTCCATCTTCAGATGTACAAGCTAAATCACCCCAAGCGCCACCTACAAGTACGAACTTATCATCTCCAAATACCATATCATGCTTATAAATACAATCTCGAACTACTTGGCCTTGTACGGGAAATACAGCCTCTTCGAGCTCATGATCACTGTCTTGTGAAGCAAAAACATTGAGAGGCAATATCATTGTAAAAATCATAGAAATAATAATAATTGCTGCAATGAAATTCTTCATGATTATCTCATCCTTTCATGTAAATATTGTCAATGGAAATATATTCTACATTATTTGATATTTTCCTCTTTATATTTTGGTTATCACTGTTTGATCTAGTTAGAATAAAAACTCAGGAGGCATCGAACCCCTGAGTTTTTATTCGAGAAATGAATTCAATAGAAAAGTCTCCTAGAACTATGTTCTAGGAGACTCAGATTGTTAATAATCTGATAGGCTGTTAAGAAAGTCGAAGTTCGAGGCGTGCTGAAACTAAGAGACCGCAGCGTATATAGACATACGTAAGGGTTCTTTGTTGAAGCAACAACGAAGAAATTCGGGTTTCTTAACAGCCTAAATCTCCT
The DNA here is from genome assembly GCF_050888315.1 of Wukongibacter baidiensis. Lineage (NCBI taxonomy): Bacteria > Bacillati > Bacillota > Clostridia > Peptostreptococcales > Caminicellaceae > Wukongibacter > Wukongibacter baidiensis. The sequence continues at coordinate 1,658,742 of NZ_CP138202.1, read as the reverse complement.
AGAAATTAGTTCTAGGAGACTTAAATTTTGTTTTACAATTAAGATTCCGATTTGTTATATAAGCTTTGCAAATTCCTTACCAAATTCATAACACTGCTTTAGGGTTTCCTCTGAAGGGAAAAACTTCTTTTGAAGTGGTTCAAATGGTACCTTAAAGCTCATTTGTTTTAATAAGCTATGGGCCATTTTTATACCTTCGCCGCTCCAACCGTAGGAACCAAATACTCCTGCGATTTTCCCCATATTTGCCATCGGGTCTATTACTGAGAGTACATCCCACATAGGTTTAACCATGCTCTTATTAATAGTAGGGGATCCCATGAGTAGACCCTTAGAGCTGTTAATCATTAGGTGAACCTTAGATATATCTTCGCTTTCAACATCTAAGTATACTACAGTAGCACCTTCTGATTCTAAACCTTCTTTGATTTTTTCAGCCATTAGCATAGTGTTTTTATATGCCGATAGATAAAGTACGGCTACTTGCTTTTTATTTCTGTTTTCTATAGCGTGGGTAGACCATTCTACGTATTTTTCTATATTGTAGTTAATATCCTCTGAAAGTATAGGACCATGAGAAGCAACAATCATGTCTATTTCCAGATCCTTAACCTTATTAATGGCATTAAGTACATGTTGTGCAAAAGGTTCTACAATACACTCATAATAATGCTTAAATGCATTTTTGTAATTGTCCTTATGAACCTCTTTAGGATCAACTGAGCTATAGTGAGAACCGAAGGCATCACATGTGAAGAGGATTTTTTCAGCTTCGTCATATACAAACATTGTATCAGACCAATGTAGGAATGGAGCAGTGATAAATTTCAGTGTTTTACTTCCGATATCAAGGGTTTCCCCATCCTTTATGACATGACAATTAAATTCACCGTTTATTTGTTCCCTCAAGAAAATACTAGCAGCCTTTGTGCAATAAACAACTATGTCGGGATTGATTTCAAGGATATATTTTAAGCTTCCAGCATGATCTGGCTCAGTATGATTTATTATTACATAATCTAAATTTTTAATATCAACCAGATTTCCTAATTTGTCAATAAACTCATCCTTAAAGTTAGGCTTTACAGTGTCAATCAATACCTTTTTCTCATCGTCAATAAAATAAGAGTTATAGGTTGAACCAAACTCTGTTTTCATTATAATATCAAAAACTTCTAAGCCTGGATCTAAAACCCCTGTCCAATATACATTTCCTTTTATATTAAAAGCATTCATTAATATAGCACCTCCTAAAATATTTAAACACAGATTAATCATCTGAATTAAAAGCTTATATTAATCTTACTATAAAGATTATACCCCGCTTAAGGGGAGTAAAACATTTTTTTAACAAAATAAATAAAAGGTATATTCCTTTGGATACAATTATAATTTACTATATGTATATACTTTTATCAAATTCGGTTTTGAAACAAAGTCTTTGTTATTGATTCTCAAAGTGGACTTTGCTAAAACACATAACGGAAATTATTGAGTAATCACTACTAATATTATAAACAAAAATACTAAATTTAATTTGCTTTATCAAATGAAAGTTATTAATAATTCCAGATGTTAAATAATACAGAACAAAATTTGAATTGGTACCTTGCAAAACAAGGTAGTGTTTGTTATAATGCAATTAAATAAGACAATATTATCCAACGGATATTTTATCTATAAGATAAAATGAGAAAAAAGGGATTAGAAAACCTATGAGTTTCAAAGAAAAAGTATTGTATATCTTAACAGATTGTTAACTCTATATTAAAAGTTGATTAGAATTTATATTTTTGGTACTAAATTTTACAAAAAAATGATAAAATTGTTTAGAAAATAAGTAGTTGTATAATATAGAAAATTCAAACAATGCATAAAAAATGACTAAAGTAATATGTTAATTGGAAAAAAGTGAAAATATCTACGAGAAAAAAGTAGAAGAATTTATTAAAATGAATATACGCAAGACGATAATTTGAAAATGTTTGTAGTAACATATTTGATCAAGAGAAAGAGAGGATAGGGAAATGAGTGATAACAAAAAAGACCATATGCTTGATTTAATGGAGATACCAGAGGTTAAGCAGGAAAAGAATTTTCTTGGTAGATGGGCAGCCTTTTTTATAGAAAGGCATAGAGTAGTTTATCTAATGATTTTCTTGATAATAATTTGGGGCTTTATTGCGTATACCAAAATGCCTAGGGAAGTGAATCCTGAGGTCAGGCTCCCTTATGGATATGTAATTACTACTTATACAGGAGCGGCACCAGAGGAAGTCGAGTCTCTTATAACAGATAAGATTGAAAAAGAAATGGAAACTATAGAGGACGTAAAAAGCATAGAATCGAACTCGGGTTATGGTTACTCAACTGTTTTTTTGGAATTTGAACCTGGAGTAGATTTGGATAAAAAGCTTCAAAAAATGAGGGAAGGAGTCCAGTCTATTCAATCGGAACTTCCTGATGCAGCTGAGACACCAACCGTCGATAGCTTTGAAACTAATGATGGACCAATTATGATAATAAATCTATCCGGTGATTATGATTTTATTGAACTTAAAAACATCTCAGAAAAGATAAAGAATGGGTTAGAAAATATCAAAGACGTCTCTGATGTTGAGATTATTGGTGGATTGGAACGAGAGATAAAAATAAATGTTGATCCTCAGAAATTAGCTAGTTATAACATATCCCTTGACCAAATAAAGAATGCAATCTCAATGTCTAATGTAAATTTACCAGGAGGAAATATAGTACTAGATAAAAAAGACTACAACATAAGAACCGTTGGAAAATTTAAAGGAATTGAAGAAATTGAAAAAGTAGTTGTAACCTATTTTGGAAGTAATCCTTTATATTTAAAAGATATAGCAGAAATTGAGGATGGATATAAGGAGCCAGAAAACTACTCAAGGATGTCGGTAGGACTTGGAACAGAGAATCCATCGGTTAAAAATGCAATTGCACTTTCTGTAAAGAAAAATCAATCTAAAGATGTAATCAAAATAAGTAAAGAAATACATAAATTTTTAGAAGATAAAAAAGGAAGTATATATCCACAGGATCTAAAAGTTGAAATTAGCGGCGATTTATCTGTATATGTAGAAGATGAGTTGGGGGCAGTATTTGATAATGCAAAAGCAGGATTATTTTTAGTTATAATTGTACTATTTCTATTTATTGGCTTCTTTGAGTCTATTGTAGTGGCCATAGCTATACCTCTATCTATCTTCATAGCTTGTGGACTTATGAATACCTTTGACATGACTTTTAACACTATATCTCTATTTTCTTTAGTTTTAGCTGTAGGGATGCTAGTGGATAACGGAATAGTTGTAATGGAAAATATAGATAGGCTTAGGTTAAAGGGACTATCGGCAAGATTAGCGGCTGAAGCGGGAACAAATCAGATAGCTCCTGCCATTGCAGCTTCAACATTAACAACATTGGCTGCCTTTTTCCCCATATCACTTACACCAGGAATAATGGGCGATTTCATAAGACCAATTCCGATAACAGTTATATTTGCACTTACATCTTCATTCTTTATTGCTACTACAGTGACACCGGCCTTGAGTTCAAGGCTACTTAAGAAGCATAAGGGAGGAGAGAGTCTAAAGAGACATCCTGCTATGGAGAAGGCTATAAAGATTATCTGTATATTACTGGTATTTGTATTAGCTATGTTTGCATTTATGGATAATAATGAGACTGGAATAAGCTTTGGACCTTTGTCATGGATATTTGCTATCGTATTTTCCATTGGAATGGCGATGAAGATATTTAAAAAGAATACTAGTGAAAAGGAACATCCGATCATTCAGAGATATGGAGAAATATTATATTCAATAATTATAAGTAGACGAAAAAAATTAATTGTTTTAGGTGTAATACTTATCGCATTCATAGGCAGTATTGCATTGATACCTTTAGGAATACTTAAGGTTGAGATGTTTCCAAAACAGGATTTTACTAGACTTAATATAAATATAAAGGCACCTAAGGGAACTGACTTAGATACAACTGCTGTTATTGCAAATGAAGTAGAAAAGAGATTATTTGAATATAGCGAAATAGAAAGTTTTGTAACAAATATTGGATTTGTAGGTGCCGATAGCTTAGAGAGCTTCTCTATAAGTGTAGGAGGAACACCTAATAGAGCTCGTATTATAATAGATTTAGTTGAAAAGGAATATAGAGATAGATCGAGCATGGAAATAGCCGATGATCTGAGAAAAAGAATCGAGAATATTCCAGGAGCTGAAATAAAAGTTAGTGAAATACAAAATGGACCACCAACTGGATCTCCCGTATATATTCGTGTAGAAGGAGAAAACCTTGATGAGCTTAAGGCACTGGGTAAAGAGTTTACTGAGATTTTAAAAAAAATTGAGGGAACAAGAGATGTTAGAAATACCTTGGAAGCTGGTGTGCCTGAGCTTCAAATAAGTATAGATAAAGATAAAGCTGCAGCACTGGGTTTGAATGATATGACTGTTGCAATGGGAATTAGAAATGCCATTCATGGATATAAAGTAACTACCTTTAAAGATGATCAAGATGAGGTTGATGTAGTCATAAGGACAACTAGTGAAAAGCTAAAGAGTATTCGGGATCTAGAAAAACTATATTTTAACTCTAGATTTGGGAAGCCAATACCTTTTTCACAGGTTGCAAGTATTTATGAAACCAAAAGCTTTAATGTAATCGAGCATCATAATACAAAACGATATGTGGCCGTAGTATCGGATATTGAGGATGATGTTGTTGTCCTAGATATTATGAACGGATTTAAAGAAGCAATTAAAGATTATCCCCTTCCGGAGAATGTTCATATAAACTATGGGGGAGAAGCTGAGGATATTCAAGAATCATTCACAGATATGTTTTTGAACATGATTATTGCCGCAATTTTAGTGTATATTATTTTATCGGTGCAATTTAATTCATTATCACAACCATTTGTAATTTTATTCTCAGTACCACTGGCTTTAATTGGTGTATCATTTGGGCTTGTAATAACGGGGAATAACTTCGGGTTTATAGCCTTTGTAGGTGTTGTAGCTCTAGTTGGAATCGCAGTAAATGATGCCATAGTGCTTGTGGATTATATCAATTATTTAAGAAAAAATGGATATGAACTTAATGAGGCAATAAAGGAAACCGGAATGACAAGATTTATACCAGTATTGGCGACAACAATAACGACCATAGGCGGGATTTTACCTTTGACATTAAAACAGTCTGGTTATGCCGCTATGGGATATTCAATAATTTTTGGGCTAGGTATGGCAACAATCTTGACTCTAGTGATAGTGCCTATTCTCTATTCTTTAGTTGAAGGAATTAAAGGTAGATTCAGAAAACTACAATTTAGAAGGAGAGGAAAAAATGAAGAGACTATTGATATTGTTGGTCATAATTAGCATCTTTTTATCGGGCTGTGGAAATAAAGAAGAAGCTGCTGCTCAAGAAGAAATAGAGAATACTGTAAAAGAAGAAATAATATATGTAAAGACTCAAACAATAGGGACTAGAGATTTTGAAAAGACACTTTCGCTGCCGGCCACACTTGAGCCAAAGGAAAAAGTAATGATATCCACAAAAATAGGTGGAGCTATAGAGAGCATTTTTGTAGATATAGGCAGTAGAGTTGAGAAAGATCAAAGTCTTTGTAAGATAGATGATACGATATATAAGATACAATTTGAAAAGGCTAATACAGCAGTAAGAAGTGCGACAAATACCTTGAGTAATGTAAAGGATTTTGATAAAAAAAATGGTATGAAACATCAGCAAATTGAAGTTGCAGAGTCTCAATATGAAACCGCAAAGATAAACTATGATAATTTAGAAAAAAGCTACAAGAGAATTGAGACGCTATTCAAGGATAAAGGGGTTTCTCAATCGGATTATGATTCTATAAAAGGGAAGTATGATTTAGCGAAAAAACAGCTCGATTTGGCAGCTACTAATCTAGAACAAGCAAAGAGAAATTGGAAATACAATGTAGAATCTGCTGAAATTGGACTTGAAGCTGCTAATAACGACTATAAACTTGCTAAGGAAAATTTAGAATATACGGATATATTAGCTCCGATTTCAGGTATTATTGCTGAAAAGAAAGTGTCAGTTGGTGAAAATATAGGAGCAGGAGCAGATATGTTTACAATAGTAAATACAGATAGCATGTATGCAAATTCAGGAGTTTCAGAAAAAGATGTTGTAAAGATTAAAGAAGACCAACAAGTATTTATAAAAGTAGGTTCATTAGGAGACAAGATAATAGAAGGAGAAGTTGCCAATATTAGTCCAATCATCGATGAGCAAAGTAAAACATATCCTATAAAAGTATTAGTACAAAACATTAATAATGAACTTAAAGGTGGTATGTTTACTACTGTAGAAATAGTAGTAGATTCACATAAGAATGCCATTGCAATACCGAAAAATGCTGTAATCAATGAAGAGGGCAAACACTATGCATTTATAGAAAGTGATGGGAAAGCAGTAAAAAGACTTGTTAAACTTGGCTATTCGGAAGATGATTATTATGAAGTATTAGAAGGTGTAAAGAAGGGGGAAAAAGTAATAAAATCCTTTAATGACAAACTAGAGCATGGAAGTATTGTAAAGAGTAATTAAGGATAAACAACTTCAAGGTATTAAAGTTATAGCTTTAATACCTTGAATAATGACTTGAAAACAAGCTGTCTTGCCTCAGGGCAAAATAAATAAACCTAAGTTTTAATATAAACAGCTACTGTGTTAAACAAGGTAACTTATATTAAACTATAGATTTGACTTATTATTTGAAGGGGTTTTTAAAGCGCTAACGTCTAAAGTAATGTTGCTAGATATAGGGAGAGGAGAGAAGATATGAATAAAAATGACAAAAATCATGACTATATACCCGAGTTGCATGATAAGAAAAACATCTTAGGAAAATGGGCTTCAATTTTTATTGATAGACCTAGGATTATTTTTCTTATTATAATTGCTATTGTAGTTTGGGGTGTTTCTTCTTATTTGCAAATGGCTAAGGAGATAAATCCTGAAATAAGGCTTCCTTATATATACGTTTCAACCTCTTATACAGGAGCATCACCAGAGGAAGTTGAGACACTAATTACCGAGAAGCTAGAAAGTAAGATAAGTGAAATTGAGGGGATAAAGAGCCTGAAATCAACATCGTCGCTAGGATATTCACAAATAGAAATAAGCTTTGAACTAGATGCTGACATGGACAAAAAGGAAGATGAGGTAAGGGAGAAGGTAGCTGACATAAAATCTGAGCTTCCCGAAGATGCTACAGATCCTTACGTTGATGAAGCAGAGGTAGGAAATAAATATGTACTTATATTAAACTTGACGGGATTGGATGATTTTGCCACACTAAAAAACGCTGCAGATAGACTAAAGGATGAAATAAAGAAAATAAATGATGTTTCTGAGGTAGAGGTATACGGAGGACTTGAAAGAGAGATAAAAGTAATAGTAGATCCTCAAAAGCTGGCTGTATATAATATGTCCTTAGATCAAATAAGCACGGCAATGAAAACCTCTAACCTAAACATGCCTGGGGGAAATATATTTTTAGAAAATAAAAAGTACAATATTAGAGCCATTGGAAAATTCGAGAGAATAGAAGATATTGAAAATGTAGTTGTTTCATATATTGGAAGTAGTCCTTTATATCTAAAGGATATTGCAGTGGTTGTTGATGGTTATAAAGAGGTTGAGACGGACTCTAGGATGTCAATTGGGCTAGGTACCGATAATCCCTCTGTAAAAAAGGCAGTAACTCTTATTGTAAAGAGAAAAAAAGGTACCGATACAACTAAGATAAGTGAAGAAGTTAGAAAGATATTAAAAGAAGGAAGAGGAAACATATATCCTAAAGAAGTGACAAGTAATATCACCATGGATTTATCAAAATATATAAATGAAAATCTAGGAGATGTAATTGATAATTCAAAATCAGGTTTATTCCTGGTTATAGTTGTACTATTTATTTTTATAGGACTATCAGAATCCTTAGTAGTATCGACGGTTATACCATTAGCATTACTAATTGCAGTTAGTTTCTCAAAGCAGATGGGAGCTTCAATAAATACCATGACGCTATTTGCTATGGTTTTAGCAATTGGAATGCTAGTGGATAATGGGATTGTAGTTATGGAAAACATTGATAGACTCAGAATGAAGGGAATAAACTCAAAGGATGCTGCTAAGGCTGCTACGAATCAAGTTGCTCCGGCTGTATTGGCAGCTACTTTAACAACTCTGGCAGCATTTTTACCTATGGCAATTACTCCTGGCCTTTATGGATATTGGATGAAGTGGATACCTATAACTGTAATGTTTGCCTTAGGCTCATCATTCTTCATTGCTACTACAATTACTCCAGCTTTAAGTTCAGTATACTTAAAGGACCATGGTAAAGATAATAGGAAACCACATCCTAAGCTTCAATTGGCTTATAAGATATTATCAATTGGCTGTGTATTTATACTTTCGATGATGGCATTTAAAGATAAGCACGAGGGGATTATTAATGCCAACCCTATAGCGTGGATTTTTTCTATAATCTTTACGGTTTCAATAGCTTATAAAGTGGTAAAAGGAAAGGAAAATCCTTTAGATAATCCAATCATTAAGAAATACGGAGATATTCTTTATTCTATAATAACGAGTACAAGGAAGAAGCTTATAGTATTAGCCGTAGTATTTATCTTATTTGCAATGAGTATAGCGCTACCTATATTAGGAATATTAAAGGTGACTGTATTTGGAGCCTTTGATGCCGATGAATTTAGAGTGAGTATAGAAACTCCTATAGGTACAGATATGGAAACGACGTCGCGCATCACTTCTGAGGTAGAAAAGATACTCTTTGAATATCCAGAAGTAAAGAGTTTTACAACAAATATTAGAAGCTCAGATAGGGCAAGAATAACTGTTAATCTCGTTGACACTGAAGATAGAGACAGGACTAGTATGGAGATAGCAGATGATTGCCGGAGAAGAGTAAGAGAGATTCCTGGAGCCGTTATAAACATAGGAGAAGAAAAGAACGGAATAAATTTTGGGAATAAAGATGTAGAATTAATGATTTATGGAGAAAATATCGATACTCTTAGAGAAATTGCTAAGGATCTTACTGAAATGTTAGCGAGTATAGAGGGTACTGTAGAAGAGGGAAATAACTTTGAAAACGGACTGCCAGAACTACAAGTAAGGGTTGATAAAGAAAGAGCTGCAGCTTTAGGACTTGATAATAGAAGCATATCTATAGGTATAAGAAATGCGGTCCACGGTCTAGAGGCTACTACTTATAGAAGTGGCCAAGATGAGATAGATGTAATGATAAGAACATCTAAGGAAAAGCTTAACTCGAGAGAGGACTTTAGCAATATTTACTTCTATTCTCGCTTTGGTCAACATATTCCTTTTGCACAAGTAGCCTCTGTAGAAGAGGTAGAAGGCTACTCAGCAATATACCATCATAGCGAAAAAAGATACGCTAAGGTAGGAGCTAATCTTAAAAATCAAGAAGAAAAAATGGTAGTAACTAATAAATTTATGGAAATGGTTAATGAATATAGTCTTCCCGACGGTTACTCAGTAGGTTTTGACAGGGAACAAGAGGAAGTAAATGACTATTTTGTAAATATGTTAAAAAATATGGTTATTGCTATGATACTAGTATATCTAGTGCTTTCAATACAGTTTGACTCATTGTCACAACCCCTTGTTATATTATTTGCAGTACCAATGGCTGTAATAGGAGTGTTCTTTGGATTAACAATAGTTAGGAGTTATCTAGGCTTAGTTGCCTTTATCGGTATTGTTTCTCTAGTAGGAATAGCTGTAAATGACGCCATTGTATTAGTTGACTATATAAATTACTTAAGAAAGAACGGTTATGAAATTAATGAAGCAATTAGAGAGACTGGTATGACAAGGTTCATACCGGTTATGGCTACAACAATAACTACTGTGGGAGGTATATTACCCCTAACATTAAAACAGGAGTTTTATGCACCTATGGGTTATGCAATAATATTTGGATTAAGCTTTGCTACAATGCTGACACTAGTTATAGTTCCGATACTATATTCCTTTGTAGAAAGCCTTAAGGTAATTGTAAAGAGAAAACTTAAAAGGAGTGGCAAAAGTGAAGAAAATACTAATACCATTACTCTTGATTAGCTTAATATTTACTGGATGTGCGAAAAAGAGTGAAAAGCCTGTAGACAATGAAAAAGATGGAATAGATACCATGGAAGAAGTAAGTAAAGAAGAGGCAATATACATTAAAGCAGAAGAGGTTATGGTTAGAGATTTTCAAGAAAAGCTTACTCTTTCTGGAACTCTAAAGCCAAAGGGTAAGGTGACAATAAAGAGTAAGGTCAGTGGAGAGGTTAAGGATATTTTTATTGATATAGGAAGCAAGGTAAATAAAGACGATAAACTTTCTAAAATCGACGATACAATTTATAAAATCAAATATGAGCAGGCGGATATAGAAGTAAAGAGATCCAATATTGACTTAAATAAACTTAAAGTTTTTTCTAGTGGATTGAAGGATCAATCTATAGAAATTGCTGAAAAAGAATATAGAACTGCCCTTATAAATTATGAAACGACAAAAAAGGATTACGAACGTAAGAAGCAGCTTCACAATGAAAAGATCATATCAGATTCAGACCTGGAAAAAATAGAGCAGAACTATAAAATCATTGAGGAAAGCTTAGCACACGCAAAGAGAAATCTAGAACATACAAAAAGGGATTATCAGTATAATGTAAAATCAGAAGAAATTAATAAATTATCAAATGTTGCTACTTTTAAGCTTGCAAAGGAGGATCTAGATGCAACAGATATAACAGCATCAATCTCAGGGATAGTTGCAGAAAAATATATATCAATAGGCGAAAGCGTAGTTCAAGGAACAGAGTTGTTCACTGTAGTTAATAGTGATGAAATGTATATAGAGACAGGGGTATCAGAAAGAGATGTTATTAATGTTAAAAAAGGACAAAAAGCATTTGTAAAGGTAGGGGCGCTAAAAAAAGCTATTGAGGGCAGAGTTGTTAGTGTAAGCCCTATATTGGATGAACAAAGCAAAACATATAAGACAAAGGTAATAGTTAAAAATGTAGATGATATTCTAAAGGGTGGGATGTTTGCCACCGTAGAGTTAATAGTAGGAGACCAGAGAACTGGTCTTGCGGTGCCTAAGGCTTCAGTAGTTAGTAAAGGAGGAGAAAGGTTCATATATTTAATTGATAAGGACAGAGCAAAGAAGGCAGAAGTAACTATAGGATATACAAATGAGAAATACTATGAGATAGTAAAAGGAATTAAGAAGGGAGATAAAGTAATTACTACCTTTAATGATAAAATTAAGGATGGAAGCTTAATAAAATTGAAATAGTTAATATGAACTAAAATGGGGTGTCTCATGAAATATTTTTCAGAGACACCCCGTTCTTATCTATTTAATAGGAATGTATATATCCATTTCAGACTCCTCTGAACTAGGATTAAACCTTTCATCATAAAGCTCGAAATCATGGGCTGGTGCAAGTTCATAACCGGATTTAGGAAGCCAAGTACCGTGGATATATTCATAGGTATCACCTAGTTTCTCTGTTGCTCCCCTATGGGTAAAAACAGCATACTTATTTTTAGCCACTACTTGACCTACCATATCATCAGGTACTTCATCAAGTGAATCAGCCATTACACAAGCAATATATGAAAATTCACTATCATCTATCATGTTTGGAACGTATTCACAGACACCTAGAGTTGTCTTAAGTTCAACTCTATTTTTGATTTCATTGATTCTCTTAATAAATTCACTCCAAAGTTCAGGAATCTCATTATTTTTATTTGATCCATAATATTTCATTCCTATAATCTTAAATTCACTTTTTTCTACTATTTTGGGTTTCAAAGTAATGCCTCCTTTAAGGTGATTTAGCCTAATCACAGTTAATCTTTTCTTTTGCATCAAGATAAGGTGATTTTTATTCTTGCGGTACTTGCCAGGTGTAATCCCATACATTTTCTTGAATGCCCTTGTAAAGGATTCCTGTGACTCAAATTGATACTCAATAGCTATATCGATTATTCTTTTTTCAGTGCTTATAAGCTCATATGCCGCTTCAGTTAATCTTCTCATTCTAATATAGTCTTTGATTGAACTTCCAACCATTGCATTAAAAATTCTGTGGAAATGGTACATTGAAAAATAAGCTTTGCTTGATACCTCTTCTAGTGTGACCTTTGAAGTTAGGTTTTCTTCAACATAATCTACCGCATTCTGTATTCTAGAATAGTAATCCATTATATTACCTCCCGGAAGGTGATAACCCTGACTATCATCAATAATCTGAGCTATAACTATATTTTAACAGCTAGTGAGAAAAAGTTTTGATATTTTTTGCTATTTAAACTTCTTTAAATTTTTCAGATGTTTTTTTGGTTAAATATGACATAAGTCACAGATATATATGCAATTTATGGGTATGATATAGATAAGAAAGATTAAAGAAGAAACTATAAAATATATGATATGGGTTTAAATAAAGGAGGAGATTTCATGGATAAGAAGAAACTACAAGAGGAATTTAAAGAAGAGATAGGTTTTGTACCACCGGGAGTAATGGTATCTCAGAGTTTTGGAGAGAATTTTCAGAAGATAATTTCAGAGTATCATCATGAGATTTGGAGAGATGGCGTAATTCCTTTAAAATATAGATATTTAATTGCTCTTGCAACAGCGGTGTTTGATGAAAACGAAACCAGAGCCAAGCTAGAAATGAATAAAGCAATAAAGTATGGAGCAACAAAGGAAGAAATAATTGAGGTATTAAAGCAGCAGGTATGGATGAAGGGCGCACCAACTCTAGTTCAAATAGCTCCACTTATAAAATATATGGAAAGCAAACTGAACAAAGAGTAATAGACATCAGTTCATATACAATAAAATAAGCAGCTGTGTGCTGCTTATTTTTATTGTGTTATCCTAATATAACCTTTAAATCCTCATCAGGTGTAGATACAGGCTTAATATTAAATTTATCTACTAAAGCCTGGAGTATATTTGGACTAACAAATGCAGGTAGTGTTGGTCCTAGATAGATATCCTGAAGTCCTAAGTAAAGCATTGTTTGTAGTACTGCAACGGCTTTTTGCTCGTACCAAGAGATTATAAATGAAAGTGGTAAGTCATTTACATCACAGTCAAAAGCCTCGGCCAAGGCAAGGGCAACTCGAATAGCTGTATATGTATCATTGCATTGACCACAATCAAGAATTCTTGGGAAGCCAGCCACGGAGCCTAAGTCCATCTTATTAAATCTAAATTTACCACAGGCTAGGGTAAGTATTGCAGTGTCTTTCGGAGTTTTTTCAGCAAACTCAGTAAAGTAGTTTCTGCCTGGTCTTGCGCCGTCACAACCGCCTATCAAGAAAAAGTGTCTTAGTTTACCACCTTTTACAGCATCAACAATTGCTCCAGCATTGCTTAACAAAGCATTCCTACCAAATCCCATTGGGATTCTCACTTCTGTTTCATCCTCAGTAAATCCACCTAATTCCAAGGCTTTATTTATTACTGGAGAAAAATCCTTCTTTTCATTAACTGTATCAATATGTTGCACATCAGGCCATCCAACTATGCTTGAAGTAAATATTCTATCCTTGTAGCTTTCCCTTGGCTTCATCAAACAATTACTTGTCATCAAGATAGCTCCTGGGAGGCCATCAAATTCTTTTTGTTGATCTTGCCATGCACCACCAAAATTACCTATTAGATGGGAGTATTTTTTTAGTCCAGGATATGAATTACAAGGAAGCATCTCACCGTGGGTATATATATTTACACCTTTATCCTTAGACTGCTCTAGCAGATCTCCCAAATCCCTTAAATCATGTCCAGATACGACTATGAATGGACCTTTTTTCTTAGTAATTAGCATTTCTGTAGGTTCTGGATCTCCAAAGGTTCCCGTGTTTGCAGCATCCAGAAGCTCCATACACTTAAGATTAACTTTACCGCATTCCATATTGAGGTCAAAATAATCTTCGGCTGTTAAGCTTTTGTCTAGGGTAGCACCCATAGCCTTGAACATAAAATTAGCAACTTCTTCATCATATTTTCCAAGAACGTAAGCATGGTGATGATATGCTCCCATACCCTTGATACCATAAATTAGAAACTCTCTTAGGGAACGGATATCCATATCTAAATTTTCATCATCCATAACACCTAAGTTAGGTCTCCAAGATACATTAAGTATTTCTCCACGAGTCACAGGTGATACAAAATCTGCACCCTCTGGAACATTTGGAATTTCTCCTACACTTTCCTTAAATTGTGCTTTGACTTCATTCGCCTTTTTTATGTATTTTACAAATCTCTGGGCATCGAAGTTTACATTTGTTAGGGTAGCAAATACACATTCTGTAAAGAACTCTCCAGTTTCTTGTGGTATTTTATTTCCCTTTTCAAGGTATTTAGTAGCATAAAAACCAATACCTTTTAATAGGTAAATCAAAACATCCTGCATTTTAGCAACATCAGGATCTTTACTACATACTCCCATCTCAGTACAGCCTTTACTACCGGCTGTTTGTTCACATTGCCAGCAAAACATGGCATTATCCATAAATTAACCTCCTTTATAATCTTGCTATAGAGATTCCAGTCAAAACTTTAATTTATACACATCAAAAATCCCCAGAAGCATCGGATATTTTGATATATATAAATTAAGACTTACTTGGAACTCTCTATAATTAACAGTATTAGATTTTCCAAATATTACGGATTTATTCTGAAATTCGAAGAATCTAGGTAAAATCAAAGGACAATCATAGAAAAAACCTATAGAGTTCCTAATCAAATAGGAATTCTACAGGTTTTTTATTATTTAATGTTTTTAATTATCCTAACATTTTAGGAAGGTCAGCTTTTGCATCACCACTAATAAGCTGTAGGTTAAATGTATCTTGAAGAACCTTTAGAACTCCTGGAGTGATAAACTTAGGAGCACTTGGTCCAACATAAATGTTCTTAACACCTAGGCTGAATAATCCAAGAAGTATTGCTACAGCCTTTTGCTCAAACCATGATAATACTATAGTAAGAGGTAAATCATTTACTGTACATCCAAAGGCATCAGCTAAAGCGATAGCAATTTTAGCAGCTGAACCAGAGTTATTACATTGACCTAAGTCTATATATCTAGGAATATCAGTACCTGGAACTGTACCGAAGTCTATATCGTTAAATCTAAACTTACCACATGAAGTAGTTAAAATTATAGCACCTTCAGGTAATGAATCAGCTAGCTCTCTGTAGTAATCTCTACCTCTAGTAGGAGCGTCACAACCAGCTATTACAAAAAATCTCTTGATTTTTCCTGCTTTAACAGCATCTATTATTTCAGGAGCAATACCAAGTACAGTATCGTGATGGAATCCTGTAGTTAAAGTTTTATCTGATTGAATATTTGCCTTTGGTAATGCTAAAGCCTTTTCGATGATAGGAGCAAAATTATTGTTTTCTATTTTTTGAACTCCTTGAAGACCTGCAGTACCATATGTCCACATTCTGTCAGTATAACTTCCCTTAATTGGCATTAAACAGTTTGTAGTTCCAAGGATTGCACCTGGGAAGTCTTCGAATAATTTTCTTTGATCAAACCAAGCCTTACCTACATTCCCTTTAAGGTGAGAATACTTCTTAAGTTCAGGATAACCGTGGGCTGGCAACATTTCTGAGTGAGTATAAATGTTTATTCCCTTTCCTTCAGTTTGCTTCAATAACTCTTCTAAAGCATATAGGTTATGTCCAGTAACTAATATACAGTGACCTTCTACCTTATCTTGAGAAATTGTAACAGGTGTAGGAACACCAAGATGAGATGTATGAGCTCTATCAAGTAAGTCCATTACCTTATTTGTTGCCGTACCAACCTTCATTGCCATAGCTATATGCTCTTCTAAGCTGAAGTTTGAGTTTGTAAGTGTAGTGTATAGAGCTTCTTGAGTTATACTTTCCACTTCTGGATCAGTTAAGCCTAATTCCTTTGCATGTACAGAATAAGCCGCAACTCCCTTAAGTCCAAATACAATTATATCTTGTAAACTAGCTATATCAGGATTTTTACCGCACACACCGAATTTTGTACATCCTCCAGCTGGAGTTTGCTCACACTGATAACAAAACATTGGGTTTGGTTCGTTAGTTTTCTTAACCTCACTTGTCTTTTGTGGTTCTTGCTTTTTAAATAATCCAAACATAAATATGTCCCCTTTCTTTATCTTCACTTTTATTAATTGTCGTTTTGTTAATCTAAATATATATTACTTCTCCCATGAAAACGGTGATATGAATCACATTAACTATGTGATTTTTGTCACAAATGGATATATAATGTCAAAACTTAATATATATTAATGAAGGGATATAGATAAATAATCAAAAAGAGGAGAAAGATAAATTGTATTATTTTTTGAAAGCTAAACTCTTGATACATTTAGAAGATATAAATATTGGGTATAAATAAAGTAGCTGATACCTATAGAGATATATGAATAATGCGAACATGATTTCAAGAATACTAACATTAACTTACCTTTGGAGGTGGAAAAATGAATGCTATATCATTAATGGTAAATGAACACAAAGTTATTAAGAGAGCCCTTAAGATAATAAGGAAACTATGTATAAACATCTTAAAGGGCGGGGAAGTAAATTACGAAGCATTTAACATGATTATAGATTTTGTCAAGAATTATGCTGACAGTCATCATCACAATAAAGAAGAAGACATTTTATTCAAGAAAATGTCTGAAGAATTAGGCGAAGAAATTGCTAGAGGACCTATCTTTGGAATGTTTGCAGATCATGATTTAGGAAGGTTATACATTATAAACCTAATTGCAGCATTAGATAGGGTGAAAAATGGTGACGAAGATTCAAAGGTGGATATAATTGCCAATGCTATATCATATACAGACCTACTATATAGGCATATTGATAAAGAAGATAATGCTATATATAAATTTGGAGAAAGTCAGCTTAGTGAAGAAGCTTTAATGGAAGTAGAAGAAAAATGTAGAGAAGTTGAACGATTAGCCGAAGAAAAAAACATCCAAAGTAAATATATCAAAATAATCGAAGAATTAGAGAATAGAATTTAGCAGAGAGAAGGAGGATGAATTTTGGAATTTTCTATTACGGAAATGGCTAAGGAAGAATTAGTAAAATTGTTTAAGAATAAGACCGTAAGGATTCATCCTAAGATGAAAACCTGATCAGGAATAACCTATGTATTGGTTCAGGATGAACAAAATAGCGATGATAATGTCTATGATTTAGAAAGTATAAAAATTATATTAAATAGAAGCATAGAAAAGGAAATATCTTATATTGAAATTGACTTTGTTAGAGAATGGTGGGGAGAAGATTTTGTTGTAACAGCTGGATTTTAAAATTAAAAGGAGGTAGTACTGGAATGAAAAAAGAAAGAATCAGCGATAGGATGGTCTATATTGATAGCACATTTACAAAGAGATTATTATTCAGCGAGGAAAAAATATTAAATTTTGTTTTGAATTTGAAGCCAGGGCAAGAAGTACCTCCACATCAACATGAGGATAGTGATTTAATTCTTTACGTGGTGACCGGTGGTGGTGAATTAACAGTAGATGGACAGAGCGAAGACGTTACAGTTGGAGATGTTATATACTGTAAGGGAGATGAAGTATTTAGCTTGATTAATAATACAAAGGAAAACCTCTCATGCTTTGTTGTTTTAGCTCCTAGACCGACTCTTAAGGGTTTAACAAGTGAAAAATGAGTATAGCATTAAGATCTAAATCATATGGATATATATCCATATGATTTATTTTTTGAGGTTATTTCTCGAAGAGAAATCCGACCAAAACGAAGGGGTTCGATGCCCCCCGAGTTTTTATTTTATGGAAAGTTTTTCAAGATAGAGTTGTGATGTTAATCACATAATTTTTTTAGACCTTTTGTTAAAATATTTTAACAAAGGCAAGGAGGGAGAAGATGGGTTATAAAATTGTTAGCAAAAAATTTAACGAACTAATTAATATGTTATCAGAAGAGTATAGAATCTATGGTCCAACTAGACAGGAAGGAAAGGGAAGACTTTCCGATACGGATGTAATAGCCTATGATCAGATAACGAGCTTTGATGATTTGGAAATAAATGAAAAGTCTTATTTTTCACCTAAAGAAGTATTCTATCCTATAAGAGAAACTCTTTTCTATTTTACTGAAGACGGTATGACTGTTCCAAAGGTAGATGAAAAACCTGTAATAATCTTTTTAAGACCCTGTGATATCAACGGAATAAAAAGGCTAGACACGATTTTCCTCAAAAATGGAGATATCGAAGATTTCTACTATAAAAGACTTAGAGAAAAGGTCAAATTCTTTATGATTGAATGTACGGAAGGGTTTGACACATGTTTTTGTGTAAGTATGGAATCCAATAAAACTGATAATTATTCAGCTGCATTAAGATTTAAAGAAGATGAAATCTATATCGACATTAAAGACGAGGACTTCAGTGATATATTTAGTAAATATGGTTCAGAGACCCAGTTCAAGCCAGAATATATAAAAGAAAACAAAATTAAGGTAAATATTCCTGACCCCGAGAAGGTTACCTTAGATACATTTGAAGATCCAATCTGGAAGGAATATACTCAGAGATGTATTGCCTGTGGTAGATGTAATACCTCATGTATAACTTGTAGCTGCTTTACAATGCAGGATGTTACCTATGACAACGATAAAAAGCTTGGTGAACGAAGAAGAACATGGGCAGGCTGCCATGTGAATGGTTTTACAGATATGGCCGGTGGACACAGCTTTAGAGAGAAGAATGGAGATAAAATGAGATTCAAAACAATGCATAAGATTAATGATTTCCATAAAAGATTTGACTATCACATGTGTGTTGGATGTGGTAGATGTGATGATGTCTGTCCAGAATATATCTCATTCTCTAAATGTGTTAATAAATTGAACCAAATAGTAGAGGGGGCAAATGAAGATGAGTAATCCTTATCTAATGGAAAAAATAAAAATTATAGATGTAAAACCAGAAACTGATATAGATTATACATTTACTCTTGAGTATTCAAACCCTCTAGTAGGAGGTCAATTCTTACAGCTTTCAATACCTGGTGTCGGTGAAGCCCCTATCTCTATAAGTGACTTTGAGGATAATAAGTTAGATATGACAATAAGGAAGGTTGGGAAACTGACCGATGAGATATTTAACCTAAAAAAGGGTGATTACCTATACGCTAGGGGACCTTATGGAAATGGATTTAACCTAAATGACTATAAAGACAGTAAGTTAATAGTAATAGCAGGTGGTACTGGTCTTGCTCCAGTAAAAAGCATAATAAAGCACTTTGTAAACAATCAAAATGAGGTTAGCTCTTTAGAAGTCCTTTTAGGATTTAAGAGTCCTTCAGATATTCTTTTTAATGAAACAATAGAAGACTGGAGCAAAAAGGCTAAATTAACATTAACAGTTGATAATGGTGATGAAAGCTGGACTGGTAAAACCGGACTAATAACAAAATATATATCTGATCTTGACTTGAGTGATGTAAATAATACAAAGATAATAGTTGTTGGACCACCGATAATGATGAAGTTTACAACTTTAGAGCTTATAAAGAATAATGTGCCTCAGGAGAATATCTGGGTTTCATTTGAGAGAAAAATGAGCTGCGGCATAGGAAAGTGCGGCCACTGCAAAATAGATGAGACTTATGTTTGTTTAGAAGGACCTGTATTCAAATATGAAAAGGCTAAGCAGTTAATTGACTAGGGGGTGAATTTTTATGACAGTTAATAGAAAAAAAGTAACTAAAAATGCATATAGGGTAACGAAGGTAAGAGGTAAAACAGCTCTTAGAATTAGAGTTCCTGGTGGACATATCGAAACAAAATATTTTGAACTGATACATCATATAGCTGAAAAGTACGGAATTGGTGAGGCGCATCTTACTGCTAGACAAGGATTTGAAGTTCCTGGTATAGATTTTGACAAAATACCAGAAATCAATAAACTAATTGAACCGCTTATAGATTCATTAGAACTTAATTTTGACGGTGAAATAGATGGATACCCTGCTGCGGGAACGAGGAATATATCTGCCTGTATAGGAAACAAAGTATGCCCATATGCAAACGATCAGACTACTGAATTTGCAAGAAGAATAGAACGAGAAGTGTATCCTAATGATTACCACTTTAAGATAGCTATAACAGGCTGTCCAAATGATTGTATAAAGGCTCATATGCAAGACTTTGGAATTATATGTACAACTGAGCCAGAGTATGATGAGTCAAGATGTATAAGCTGTAATGCCTGTGTAGATAATTGTAAAAAGAGAGTTACTGATGCTCTTAGTGTGGAAAATTATAGTATAAAAAGAAATGAAGATCAATGTATAGGATGCGGCGAATGTATACTGAAATGTCCTACGGGTGCATGGTCAAGAAGTAAGGAGAAGTATTATAGAATGGTTATAATGGGTAGAACAGGTAAGAGAAACCCAAGAATAGCTATGCCATTTATTAAATGGGGCGATAAGGAGTCGATGATTCAGATAATAAAAAATACCTATGACTTCGTTGACAGACATATAGATAGATCTTTGAAGAAAGAACATATAGGGTACATCGTAGATAGGGTTGGATTTAGGACCTTTAAGGAAGAAGTTTTAGAGGGAGTAAAGTTAAATCCTAAGGCTAAGATAGCGGAACATATTGAATTTGGAGGATATTGGTATAAACAAGATTCGAATCTTAAATAAAGTCAATCAAATATTGATGTATTTTTAGTTGCAATGGCATTTGCATAAGAGAATAATATTTAATAAGGATTAAACCTTATGGGGAATAATAAGTAGAGTACTAATAGTGAGGTGACAGAATGTATAGTGATTTAGTAAATAAAGTTAGTAATTCAGCTATAGCTAAGGTGGATACCTTAAAAAGAAGTAGAGCTCAATATATAATTTCATCTATATTGGCCGGGATATATGTTGGATTTGGAGTATTTCTGATTATGTCTATTGGAGGATCTCTTCAAGGAGCTCCAACTACCAAGGTAATAATGGGAGCTTCATTTGGTGTAGCATTGAGTCTAGTAGTTATGGCAGGATCTGAACTGTTTACAGGTAATAATTTTGTTATGGTTGTCGGAGCAATGGAGAAAAAAGTTAGTTGGTTGGATTCATTAAAAATTTGGATGTATTCCTTTACAGGAAACTTCGCAGGGAGTATACTCATTGCATTTCTATACTTTAGGACTGGTCTTGCAAAGGGTGCAGTTGCAGACTTTATAGTAAAAGTTAGTTCTGCTAAGATGAATGCCCCAACTATGGAACTTTTTTTCAGAGGTATATTATGTAACATTTTAGTTTGCCTTGCGGTTTTATGCTATATAAAATTGAAAGATGAGACGGCTAAATTAATCATGATATTCTGGTGTTTATTTGCATTTATAACTTCAGGCTTTGAGCATAGTATTGCAAATATGTCATTACTTACAATGGGATTATTTTTACCACATGATTCAGCTGTTAGCCTTGCTGGTATGGCACATAATCTAATACCTGTTACAATAGGAAACTTTATAGGTGGAGGATTGTTCTTAGGATTAGCATATTGGTATAAGGGACATAAGAGGCAAGAAAGTTAGTTGATAGCTACTAAGGTTTGCTTAAGTAAATATTTTAAAGACCTAAAGCATATTAAAAAATAGAGGGAAGCTAAAATTAGCTTCCCTCTATTTTTTATATAATTTCCTTAACTTAAAAGAATGTCTCTAATTGAAGCCAGCAGCTAATACTTAATACTTAAACCTTTCAACCATTTCATTTAAAGATTTAGCCATATTGTTAAGTTCTTCAGATGAAGCACTTATTTCCTCTATGGAAGCTTGCTGCTCTTGTGTATAGGATGCAACCTCCTGTGCAGATGCAGCTGTTTCTTCTGATACTGCGGAAATACTTCCCATGGAGTCGATTACAGAATTCTTATCTTCTTCAATTTCAGAGGTGATTGCGCCCATATTGTTGATCTGTCTAATTATGGTTTTAATTGAAGTAATTATATTTTCAAAGGCTTTACCGGTTTCATTAACAGCTTCATTTTGATTTGACACTATGGACTTCATATTATCGGTTACTTGCTTAGTCTCATCAACTTCACTTTGCATTTCATTTACAATCTGAGAGATTTTTTCTGATGCAGACTTAGACTCTTCAGCAAGCTTTCTTACTTCATCCGCAACTACTGCAAAGCCACGACCTGCTTCGCCGGCACGTGCTGCTTCAATAGCTGCATTCAATGCTAGTAGATTTGTTTGCTCTGATATAGCATTAATAAGATCTATTAAACCATTAATTTCTTCCGATTTATCGTATACTCTACCAATAGCATCAGTAACAAGCTTTGTAGCCTTCATATTACTCTCATTTTCATCGATAAGTCCTTTTACAATTTTCATACTGCTAACATTAACTTTTTGAGCACTCCTTGAGCTATCTTTCATAACTGAAGATACCTCAGTTATTTCATCGATTTTATGTCCTAGGTGGGCAATTTTCTCGGCGATAACTTGAATTTCTTCAGCTTGATCTGAAGCACCTTCGGAAATTTCCGTAATTGATGATGCAATAATATCACCTGCTGAGGCAGTTTGTTCAGTAGAAGTAGACAGGGTTTCGGAGGTTAATAAAACTCCTCTGCCTGACTTGTCTATTTGCACAACAATCTCTCTTACGGTATCTACAAATTTGTTAAAATAGCTTGATAACTCGCCAATCTCATCGGCTGAATTAACCTGAATCTTTTTAGTTAAGTCTCCATTTCCCTCAGAGATATCTTTTAGTCTGTTCGTAAGATCTTTAATTGGTGAAACAATACTTTTCTTTGAGAGAATTAAACTCAAAACTAAAATAAATATTCCTAGAACTAAAATAGATAATTCCAATCTCTTAAGGTTAGTAATCTTCTTGTCATAATTTTGCTGGTACATCTCGACTATACTGTTAACTTCATTTTTTACATTTAAAGAATTGTCATATATGTACTTTTTATTAGCAGAAATATTTTTTCCAGCTAATATTTCTTGAATGCTGCTAGTGTATTTTTCAACATTAGGCTTTATTTCATTTATTCTTGCAACAATGTTAGGATCTGAGTTTTTAGCGATATTTAGATCCTCATCTCCTTCAACTAAAGCATTAAAAATTTTCCTGTAGCGTTCAAGCTCCACATCCAGCATCTCAGTTGCAGAACTTTTTAAACTAGAATTTCCAGAATCAGTAGCATCTAAATACTCAGATGTATAAAGACCTAATAGCATCGTTCTCATTCTCTGACTACCAGACAAGTTAATTGCTTTACCATCATCGTTTAAGTTACCAAGGGTATTAAATAATACTACAATATTTACGATAAATGGTAGAAAGGATAGTAAAAGAATAATCGACAATTTTTTTGTTATTGAATTTTTGAACACTTGCTTTGCCTCCCCTTTATTTAAGACTCTAGTCCTATTGTACCCAATACTTAACTAGAATTAACACAATATAAAAATATTTTAGCATTTTAATTGTTGTCGCATAAGTAGGATTTTTGTAGAACGCATTACTTTAATATAAAATAATTTGCATTGTGACATTTAAAATATAAAAAGAAATCCTATAAAAAAAGCTATGGGTATTCCAATTAAATAAACTGGAATACCCATAGTTAAATTTTGACTAGCAATTAAATTGCTAAGCTACTAATTTAATTCTTCTAAAAGCTTTTCTAAATCAATACCATGAACCATAGCTGCTTGTTCAAGAGATTCCATTTGAGCTGAAGGGCATCCTAAGCATCCCATTCCATATCTCATTAAGATCTCAGCTGATTTAGGGTTAATTCTTAAGATATCACTTATTAAAGTATCCTTAGTTATTTGCATATTAATATCCTCCTTAAAAACAATTTTTTATGAATAATTTTAGATGAAATATAGGAAATTTAAATATCCTAATATATTTGAGCAAAGTCTTTCTTTCAGTTTATGTAGAAGACCTTGTCTTTATTAATAGAAATTACTTATATCAAGCCACTATTCTGATTTTGTTATCTGATGGATAAGTAACCTATTACCATCCCCACCTTCACTGATGAAGTTATAAGTAAAGCTTGGGTTGGCAGAACTCACAAAATTTGAAATCCATACTTTACGAAGTTCATATAGAGTATCTAAATCTCCGTTAACGTCTAGCCAGTAATTCTTGTGAAGACAGTTTGTAACTTTCCACTCAAGTTTATTGTCTTCATTTATAGTAATATTGTTTACATTATCACAAGGCATACCATCTAGGATATAATTATTTAAAGCTTTGTAAAGAAGTGGGGCAGAATCAAGGTCGTACTTGGATTTTGCATCTTCACCACTTTCAATAGCTTGACTTTTATAGCATTCCTTTACTATATCTATACCCTCTTTACCATGTTTATCAACAATAAAAGTTATTAGAGCAGCTTGCCTCGTTTCAGCTATTGTAATTTTATTTTGTAGCCATCCATGAATATTATTGGTATCTATAAGCTCTTCAAGGGGCTTATCTTCAATTGGAGCCCCAACCTTATTCTTAAGCTCTTCGGTAATTTGTGAAAGATTGACACTAAGCTTTCCTTCCGCTTTTTCTATTATATCAGATTCTAAACCTTCGTAAAGCTTAATCTTATTAAATAACCAATGATGTATGGGTCCTAAAAATCTACTCATTTTCATTTTCCTCCTTATTATTTAAAGTCTTCATTCTTTGATTAAATCGCTTTAGAACATCGTCTTTGAATTTGTCAATGGTAATTCGATCAATAAAGTGCCCAAGTTTTTCTCCCATTTCAGCTACATCACAGTAATAATCATAAATAGCTTCAACTAGATTGTAGGCTTCATCTTCAGTAAGATTTTCAGCTATCTTATCAGCAAGTCTTGGATGGAAACCAGCACTACCTCCCGCTGCAACTATGTACCCATCTACGTCTGCCACTACGGAAATATCCTTGGCATACGCACTTGCGCAAGCATTTCGACATCCAACTACGGCAATTTTTGTTCTGTTTGGAGTACTTGCCCCATAAAATCTTCTTTCTAATTTCATACCCAATCTTAGAGAATTTTGCTTAGACCTTTTACAAAAAGCAGCCGGGCACATTTCAACATTTTTTACAGAGTATGAAGATAATACCCCAGGCTCCATACCAAGTTCTTCCCAAGCTTTTTCCACATCTGCTGGTTTAAGTCCTAAGATGGCAACCCTCTGGCCAGAAGTCAACTTTAAGGTTGCACCATATTTTTCTGCTACCTTAGCAATCTTTATTAGATCATCGGATTTAATGAAACCACCTGGGATTCTCGGAGTGATTCCATAGGTTCTTTTACCATCTCTGATTTTTTGCAAAACAGCATATTTTGGAGCATTCATATATATCACCTCGCTTAAAGAGTTAGGGTTCAGATTTTCATTTCTTGATTATATTATAAATCCAATTCCATAGGTAAAATATGACTTAAATCACAAAGTAGAAAGTTTTTTTATAATTTCCGCTATGTATTTCAACGAAATCTGATTTGATAATCTTTATAAAAGACTTTGCTCTATAATACTATTATTTTTTGATAGTTAGTAAATGAGGAATCTATGGACTTCAATTATAAAGCATTCTATATATATAGTATTTTGACTATTACTTTTTTTATTCTTTTCATATTTTTTGTGTAAAATATGGGTTCACTACCAAAATTAAAATAAACCATATTTATTATGTACACTCAATGTGATACACTAGAGTAATAAAGCATTGTTATGAAGTGGGAGGGAGAATATTGGAGAAAGTAATTGTTGAAAGCTTTACAATGGATCATACTAAAGTTGAGGCTCCTTTTGTTAGAAAATGTGGTTTGATTGAGACTCCTAAGGGCGACATAATTACAAAATTTGATTTAAGATTCACTCAACCAAATAAGGAAGCAATGCCTACAAGTGCTGTTCACGCTATAGAACACTTGTTGGCAGGTTTTATTCGAGAGGAAATAGATAACGTTATAGATATTTCACCTATGGGATGTAGGACGGGTTTTTATCTCATTTTAATAGGTGAAAGAGAGGAATTTGAAATTGCAGATGTTCTTATAAAGGCCTTAGAGAAGGTAATGAGTGCAAATGAAGTACCTGCACTTAATCCAATTCAATGTGGAAACTATAGAGATATGTCTCTATTTGGAGCGAAGGAATATGCAAGAGAAGTATTGAAGAAATTAAAGAAAAAGTATAAATAAATTCTTAAAGTAAAAACGTCTTTTGGCGTTTTTTTATGCTTATAAAGAAGGTAATTTTAAATTATTGTTGAAATATTCTATTAATATATTCAAGATAAAACGAACTCCTTTTTAGGGAATGGGGGAAGCTAAAACTATGCTGTCTTCAGATTTTACGATTGAAATGATATTGGATAACGTAAACGATGCTGTATGTGTTGTTGATAAGAACTGTATCACAAGATTTTGGAATAAGGGAGCAGAAAAGCTTTATGGTGTGAAGAGAGAACAAATAGTTGGTAAATGTATAACGGATTTTTTTCCTACTGCATTACTTCCAAAGGTACTTAAAGAAGGGCGCCCATACGAAAATGTATATAATAGCCCTAGAGAGGATGCTCATAATATTATTACAGCTAGGCTCCTTTATGATGGAGATGAACTGATAGGGGGCATAGGCTGCGATAGGGATATATCAGAGTTGATCAGATTGACAACTCTACTTGATAAGACTAAATTGGATTTAAAGGTCCTTGAAGAAGAAATTAACGTTTTAAATGAAAATAGATTTTCCTTTGATCAGGTTATAGGTAATGATATCAACTTCAAAGAAATAATAAATTTATGTAGGAAGGTTTCAAAGTCTAAGATAAATGTTTTGATTACAGGTGAAAGTGGAACCGGGAAAGAGGTCTTTGCAAGGGCCATCCATATTGAAAGTAGAAGAAAGGGGCACTTTATACCAATAAATTGTAGTGCAATTCCCGATGATTTAATGGAAAGTGAATTGTTTGGATATGAAGGTGGTGCCTTTACTGGGGCTTTAAGAAAAGGAAAGGGAGGAAAATTTGAACTTGCCAATGAAGGAACACTCTTCCTTGATGAAATCGGTGATATGCCAATGTCGATGCAGCCTAAAATTCTTAGGGTGTTAGAGGATGGAATGGTAACAAGGGTAGGGGGATCAAAATCCATAAAAGTAGATGTAAGGATTGTGGCAGCAACTAATAAGGATTTGAAGAAAATGATGTATGAAGGTTCCTTTAGAAAGGATTTATACTATAGATTAAACTCTATACTAATTAAGCTTCCTCCATTGAGGGAACGAAGAGACGATATTCCTGATTTAGTAAATAAATTTTTACAGCAGTTTTGCATGACTTATCGTTCGAACATACCTGAAATTCCTATTGAGGTAATGAAGATGTTGAGGAACTATGACTGGGAAGGGAATATTAGGGAGCTTAAGAACATAATAGAGAGAATAGTTATTCTAGTAAAAAATAATAAAGCAAAAATAATTGATATGAATTACTTGCCTAGAAGTATCATAGATAATAATGTGGGAAAAGAAGAAAAAAAGGTGAAAACTCTTGATCTTAATAAGATTACCGAAAATGCAGAGAAAAAAGCGATTATAGAAGCTATGGAGATGTCAAAAGGAAATAAAGCAAAGGCATCTAAACTTCTAAATATACCTAGAAGTACATTATACTTTAAATTGGGAAAATATGATTTAGAGTAAAAAATACCCCGGATTAAAAATCATAGAAATGGAGGATTTTTTTAAGTCCTCTATTTTTATTTATATACAAGATGGATAATAAAATAACAAACTTTAAAGTAAAAACATTAAAAATAGAGATTTTAATTAAAAAACGTCAGAAAATAGACACTACAGTCAATTTTCTGACGTTTTCAACTGTTTAAGAACTAGATTTTTTTAACATGAGGTAGTATAGCTAAAGTTGTGCTAATTCAAGGGATTATCTGATGAGACAACTTTTTTACTTAGGAGCTAAGGATTGAAGTTCTAGTTTGTTTAGGGCTATTAAAATAGCTTAGAAGCCCGTAATTTACATTTTCTAACTCAAAACTAGAAATACTTAATCGGTTACCTATAAATAAGCGGTGTCAAAAAACTGACGGTTTAGTATTGTTAATTCAATAACTATTAGTTTGAAAAATTAGAAAATTGAAATAATTCAAAATAATAAATCGAAATATTACGAAAAGTTCATATATTTTTGTAAAAAAAGGGCGAATGAAGAAAACTGGCACAATTTGTGCAAATAAATTTTAAGTATGTTACAAAAAATTAATAACTTCAAAACTTCAAATAGATTTTAACCTCCCTGTTATCTTGTGAATAGCCAGTAAATATATAATTTGCAGACATTAAAAGCTATGTATGCAAATCTATAAAATCACTCTTATTAAAGAAAGGAGGATAGAACAGAGCATTATCAATAAAAAAGGAGGATAAGGAATGAGTCAAAAGAAGGAACAATGGGGAAGTCGTTGGGGCTTTATAGCAGCAAGTATAGGTATGGCAATAGGTACAGGAAACATATGGAGATTTCCAAGGGTTGCTGCTAAAAATGGTGGTGGACCATTCATAATTGCTTGGACCGTAGCCCTCTTAGTATGGTCGATTCCCCTGTTGATGGGTGAGATGGTAATTGGAAAGAAAACAAGACTCGGAACCATAGGATCCTTTAGGGACTTTCTAGGTAAGAAATTTACCTGGATGGGAACCTGGATAGCAGGAGTATGCTTACTTATTATGTTTTATTATTCAGTTGTAATGGGATGGTGTATGAAGTATTTTACATTGTCAATAGCTGGAGCCTTCAAGCCCGGAATTGGAA
The DNA here is from genome assembly GCF_050888315.1 of Wukongibacter baidiensis. Classification (NCBI taxonomy): domain Bacteria; kingdom Bacillati; phylum Bacillota; class Clostridia; order Peptostreptococcales; family Caminicellaceae; genus Wukongibacter; species Wukongibacter baidiensis. The sequence continues at coordinate 1,629,671 of NZ_CP138202.1, read as the reverse complement.
TAAATGAGACAGAACAGATATGGAAGGTCTTCACGACGACACCGTCACAAACGATATTATTCCATTTTATAGCCATGTTAATAGCTGGATTCATTATCTACAAGGGTGTTACGGACGGAATAGAAAAGGCATCGAAGATAATGATACCAACGCTTTTTGGACTTTTATTAATAGCACTATTTAGAGCAGTAACCCTACCGGGAGCAAGTAAGGGACTAGAATACTTGTTTAGTCCAAAGCTTCATATGCTTGCAGATCCTAAAATATGGCTTGAGGCCTTTACTCAGTCTGCTTGGTCTACGGGAGCTGGTTGGGGATTTATTATAACCTATGCAGTTTATACTAAGGAGAATGAAGATATAGGCGGAAACTGTATGATAATGGGACTTGGAAATAACTTAGGAGCACTAGTAGCAGGTATGACAGTACTTCCAGCAATATTTGCCCTATCTCCATCGGCTGAATTTGCAGATAAGGCATTATCAGCAGGGAACCAAGGAATAACATTTATTTACTTAGCTCAGTTGTTTAGCAGAATGCCTGCAGGAAACATATTAGCGGCATTATTCTTCTTAACGATGTCAATAGCAGCCCTTTCGTCACTTTTACCAATGATAGAGGTTGGAGTAAGGAACGTAATGGATATGGGAATGGATAGGAATAAAGCCACTCGTATAGTAATCATAGTAGGATTTCTACTAGGAATTCCATCGGCATTCAGTCTAAAATTCCTAGACAACCAGGATTGGGTATGGGGAGTCGGACTCCTTGTAAGTGGATTATGTGTAGCCACAGCTCTAATAAAATATGGACTTGAAGAACTTAGAACCAAGTCAATCAACATACCTACGGCAGACTTTAAAGTAGGTAAATGGTGGCCGACATGCATAAGATTATTCCCTGTGTTATTTGTACTGATACTCGGATGGTGGGTAAATCAAGCAATTTCATGGTATCCAGACAATTGGTGGCATCCGCTTGAGACCTTTAGTGTTGGAACCATTGTACTTCAATGGATTATCTTAATAGTATTAGCACTTCTAACGCAAAACTACCTAGCTAACAGAATCATTGATGGTCCGATGACAGGGAGTAAATTAAAAAATTTAAATAGAAATTAATAAAAAATAGATGGCTCATAAAACGTCAAAATATGAGGGAGGAAAACAAATGTCCCCAACATCAATTATCATGATGATCGTTGCAGTTGGATTTTATGGCATAGGATTTGCTTACTTTAGCAATAAGGCTTTCAACAAGAAATAAGATAATGGAAAACGGTTCTCCTTCACTCCTTAGTTTGAAGGAGAACCATAAATAATAATATTGTTATTTCAATTACAATTTTAATAAAGTTCAGAGCGCGCTGAAAAATACTTTATTAATAGTTTGATCTAGGATATTCTTTCAAAAAATTGAGACAGGAGGGGGATTATGAGAATTGATAAGCACCCTGTTTTAGAATTCAAAAGAGGCAACAAGGTAAAGTTTACCTTTGATGGAAAGGAATTTGAAGGATATGAAGGAGAGTCTATAGCAGCGGCTCTTCACGCAGCAGGAGTAAAGGTATTAACCCATAGTCATGAACTTGAGAGACCGAGAGGCTTCTATTGTGCCATTGGAAATTGCGGACAATGTATTATGGAGGTTAATGGAGTTTCCAATGTAAGAACATGTACCGAGCCCCTAAAAGAGGGTATGATTGTAAGAACTCAGAAAGGGAAGGGGGGGATACTATGAAGCAAGTAGAAGTACTAGTTGTTGGTGGAGGTCCAGCAGGACTTTGTGCGGCTATAAACGCAGCTAAGTCAGGTGCTAAAGTTCTCGTACTAGAAAGGGATGAGAAGCTAGGTGGTCAATTAATTAAGCAAACTCATATGTTTTTTGGTTCAGAAAAACAGCATGCTTCAGTAAGGGGTATTGATATAGCTACAATATTATTTGATGACATAGAAGAATTGAAAAATATTGAGATCTTAACAAAATCCACAGTGATGGCTATATACGACGATGGAGTTGTGACTGCAGAAATAGATGGCAAGTATACAAAAATCAAGGCAGAAAGACTAATTGTTTCAACGGGAGCAAGTGAAAAATCCCTTGTATTTCCTAATAATGATTTGCCAGGAATTTATGGTGCTGGTGCAGTGCAAACATTAATGAATGTATATGGCGTAAAACCTGGAAATAATGTGTTGATGGTAGGAGCAGGTAATATAGGACTTATAGTGAGTTATCAATTAATGCAAGCAGGTGTAAATGTTAAGGCTATACTGGATGCTGCTCCGCAGATCGGTGGATATCTAGTACACGCATCTAAGATCAGTAGAATGGGAGTGCCTATTTATACGGGATATACAGTTAAAGAAGCCCACGGAAAGGATTATTTAGAAAAAGCAACTATAGTAAAGCTTGATGAAAGATGGCAGCCTATTGATGGAACAGAGATGGACTTTGATGTGGATGTTGTTTGTATTTCAGTTGGGTTATCACCATTAGGTGAATTATTATGGCAGTCAGGCTGTGAAATGAAGTTTGTTGGAGAGCTAGGCGGTTTTGTTCCAGTTAGGACTGAAATGCTAGAAACCACTATAGAAGGAATATATGTGGCGGGTGACGTCTGCGGTGTTGAAGAGGCTACTAGTGCTATGGTAGAAGGATATCTAGCAGGATTAACGGCTGCTCAATCCCTTGGTTATGAGATAGATAACTTCGAAGAAAAAGTAGAGGATTATCTAATGCAATTAGAATCATTACGCTCTGGTCATGTAGGAGATAAAATTCGTGGAGGACTTGACAAAGTTACAATAAAGAGTGAAGCAGCACTTGCTTAGGCTTTAAAACATTAGACTATTAAAAATATACATAGGAGGTGTAGGAATGTTAGAGAGAACTGGAGTACCCACTTCTGATCAAATAGACAGTGTTTTTCCCTCCGATGAGAGGTTAGCAAAGGGTCCAGTAGCAATAATTGAATGTTATCAAAATATACCATGTAATCCTTGTTATACGGCATGTAATAGAAATGCCATAAAGAAATTTGAAGACATTAACGATCTACCAGAAATAAACCATGACAATTGCAATGGATGCGGATTATGTATAGCAAACTGTCCTGGGCTTGCGATTATGGTAGTCGATGCAGGATATTCTGAAGAAGAAGTTCTAATAAAAATCCCTTACGAATTTATTCCGCTGCCACAACAGGGTAGCATCGTAAAAGGTCTTAACCGAGAAGGTCAATATGTATGCGATGTCAAGGTAGTAAAGGTGATAAACTCAAAGGCATTAGATAGAACTCCTATAGTTTCGATTGCAGTTCCAAGAGAGCACATGAAAGTGGTAAGAAATTTTGGGATGTAAGGGGGATAAAAATGTCAGACAATAACATAGTATGTCGTTGCTCAGATTTAACTAAAGAAGATATAAGAAGGCTTATAGAAAAGGGATACACTACCTTTGATGAAATAAAAAGAATAAGTAGAGCTGGAATGGGTCCATGTCAAGGCAGGACATGTATGCCTTTGATTTTAAGGGAAATATCAATAATTACAGGAAAACCTATATCAGAAATCATGCCAGGAACATATAGACCTCCTGTTAAGGCCATAACACTGGGACAAATTGCGGCTGCTGCAAAGGAAGGAGGCAGTGAGGATGATTAAAACTGCTGATGTTGTTGTTGTTGGAGGAGGAATATCTGGAGTAGCGATAGCCTATAATTTGGCCAAAAAAGGAGTAAAGAACGTAGCTGTTATAGAGAAGGGTTACTTAGCCAGTGGAGCCACAGGAAGATGTGGAGCAGGTATTAGGCAACAATGGGGAACAGAGATGAACTGTAAAATAGCAAAGTTTGCATGTGAGCTTTTTGAGAACGCCAATGAAGAGCTAATGTATGATGGGGATATAGAGTTTAAGCAGGGAGGATATTTACTTTTAGCGAGCACGGAAAAGGAACATGAGCAATTTAAGAAAAACATTGAGCTTCAAAATAGTTTGGGAATTCCATCGAGGCTTTTAAGTCTAGAAGAAGCAAAGGAAATAGTACCATTTTTAAATACCGATGGATTGGTAAGTACAGCCTTCTGTCAAAAAGATGGTCATCTTAATCCATTCCTTACTACTGATGCCTTTGCTAGGGCAGCTGAAAGACTTGGTGTTAAGATATATAAATATATAGAAGTTATAGATATAATAACTGAAAATGGAAGGATTAAGGGTGTAAAAACCGATAAGGGAGATATATCTACTAATGTAGTTGTTAATGCTGCAGGTGGGCGCTCACAGGTAATAGCTAAAATGGCAGGAGTAGACCTTCCTGTGTATTCAGAAAGACATCAAATACTAGTAACAGAGGCAATAGATCCAGTTCTTGATCCTATGGTTATGTCTTTCTCTCTAAATCTATATTGTCAGCAGGTTCCTCATGGTGGAATAATCATGGGAAGAGGTGACGAAGGAGAGCCTAGGGATTTACGTGTTACGTCGGGATGGCATTTCTTAGAAGAGATGACTAAGACTATTACAAGAGTATTGCCGCCCCTAAAGAATGTTAGGATGATAAGGCAGTGGGCTGGGCTTTATAATATAACACCCGATAGACAACCTATCTTGGGTGAAGCCCCAGGGGTAGAAGGATTTTACCTAGCAGTAGGCTTCAGTGGACATGGATTCATGTTTGGTCCAGCAACCGGTGTATTATTAGCTGAAAGTATATTAGGCGAAGAAACCACATTGCCAATCGATATGCTTCATATGAATAGATTTGAAAAAGGAGAGTTGATTTTTGAACCTTCAGTTGTATAGTCATGCCTGAGTAGAGAATAATTCTCTCTTTGCTTCAAATGTTATCTAATTCACAAAAATCCCGCTTATACCTATGGAAGCGGGATTTCTATAAAAGACAAAATAATAAAAAGAATATTAAAAAAATTAAGTTAATTTAGTATAATATTATTGTAGCTAATATACGTATTTTTAAAAACTCAACCTCAACAAAGAGGAGTGCAAAATCTTTTGTCAAAAAAGTGGGACAAAGTAAAATGGTTAGGCGTCTCGAAAAGGGGATTTTAATGTAACTATATGAAAAATACAATTATGTAGAACTATGAAACAGAAGCTGTATGTCAAATGTACTAGTATATCCAATTGAATCATAAAAGAAATAATTTTATTCGTAGAATGTGACAAATTGGCATGTAAATTGCAATAATAATTTAAATGTGTACGAATGTTATCATTAAGAAAATTTACTAATTTTATTTATTGCTAGGGGCAACTTTTTGAAAAATCAGGAGGTGAAAGAAATGAAAGTATTAACAAAAAATGAAGAACTATGTGTAGAATGTGGAGTATGTGAGGAAGTCTGTTCGAAGGCATATTTTAAGGAAAATAATAGAGAAAAGTCATGTATAAAGGTAGAGGATAAGAAGATAAGTGTATGCAGTCAGTGTGGAGTGTGTATAGACATATGCCCAGTAGAAGCAATAACAAGGGACAAAAGGGGAGTAGTAAAAATAAACAAGAAGGACTGCGTAGGTTGCTTTATGTGTGTAGGATTCTGTCCAGAGGAAGCAATGATGATGCATGATGAGTATATAGAACCATTTAAATGCATTGCCTGTGGACTATGTGCAAAGCAGTGTCCTACGGGAGCAATAAAGGTAGAAGACATAGAAGTAGATGTCAAAGAAATGGCTGCGGCAGCAAGGGAAGAATAGAAGAAGGGGGATAAAAGGTATGGATATAAAGGCAATGAAAGAAGCACATAAACTGTTAGCAGAGTACAAATATGATCTTGGAACAATTGATAAGGGATATACAAATAGAACCCTGTATATAAACATATCCGATAACAAAATAGATTCAAAGCCAGTGACCCAGATGATGAAGGATAAATTCATAGGAGGAAAGGGCTTTGGAATGTGGTATCTATGGAATGCTGTGACACCTAAGACAAAGTGGAACGATCCAGAAAATGAAATAGTAATAGCAGGTGGGCCAATCTGTGGGATCACCCAGTATCCAGGAGCAGGAAAATCCCTAGTATGTTCATTATCACCCCTAACCGATACACCTATGGACTCAAACGTAGGGGGATACTTTGGACCATACTTGAAGTTCTCAGGATGGGATGCCCTAGAAATACAAGGTAAAGCAGAGAAGGACGTAATAGTATATATAGATGGTAACGAAGGAATAGTAAAAATAGAAGAAGCACCCCTTGAGCCTGTAGATGGACATATATTAGGAGAACTTCTTACAGAAATGTATGCAGATACAGAGAAAGACAAACGTAACATATCAGTAATAACATCGGGAACAGCGGCGGAGCATACAAGACTTGGACTACTTAACTTTACATTCTATGACCTCAGAAGAAAAGTAGCAAGATTAAAGCAAGCCGGTAGAGGTGGAATAGGTACAGTATTTAGAGATAAGAAAATCAAAGCTGTAGTTATTAAATATCAAGGAACAAAGGGTAACCTAAACAATCCAGCTGATCAAAGCATAATAAATAAAGCAGGAATCAAGCTTCATAAAGAAATTTGTAAGTTAGATGATGTGCAAAATGGAATGAGAAAAATTGGAACAGCAAACATAATAGAAGTAATGGATGAATATGACCTTCTTCCAACTCATAACTTCAAATTTGGAGCCCATCCTGATACCCATAAAATAGCATCAACAGTATTCATAGAAAAATATGTAACACAAAATATGGCCGATGGCTGTTGGTATGGCTGTTCATTATCCTGCGCCAAGGCAGCCGATAACTTTGAACTTAAAACAGGCCCATACAAGGGAGACAAAGTAACAGTAGACGGACCGGAATATGAAAATGCAGCGGGACTAGGGCCAAATTGTGGAATATTTGACCCTGAAGCAATACTAGAACTTAACTTCTATTGTGATACATACGCAATAGATACAATATCCTTTGGGACATTAACTGCATTTGTTATGGAATGCTATGAAAACGGCATAATAAATAAAGAAATAACAGGAGGACTAGAGCTAAACTTTGGAAATATAGATGCAGCCCTAGAGTTAATACATCAGATGGCAAGGGGAGAAGGCTTTGGACTAATAGCAGGACAGGGCGTTCACAGAATGAAGAAAATATTTATAGAAGAATATGGAGCAGATCCAGACTTCATTAATGATATAGGAATGGAGCAAAAAGGACTTGAGTTCTCAGAATATATGCCAAAGGAATCCCTAGCACAGCAGGGAGGATATGGACTGACAAATAAAGGACCACAGCATGATGAAGCATGGCTAATCTTTATAGACATGGTAAACAACCAAATACCAACCTTTGAAGAAAAAGCAGAAGCCCTACATTGGTATCCAATGTTTAGAACATGGTTTGGGCTATATGGATTATGTAAGCTTCCATGGAATGATATATCTCCAGAGGATAATGCAGAAACAGATGAGCCTGCAAAAATACCAGAGCATGTACAAAACTACGTAGATATATGTAATGGAGTAACAGGAAAGAGCATAGATAAAGAAATACTAATAAGGGAATCAGAAAGAGTATATAATTTCCAAAGAATATTCAACATAAGAATGGGTAAAGGACTTAGGACAAATGATGCGATACCATACCGTGCAATGGGACCAGTAACAGTAGAAGAGTATGAATCAAGACAAGAAAGATACGATGGTCAGCTTAAAGAGCTAACAGACTTTGATCCAGAAGGAAAAGCAACAGAGGAAAAGATGAAGGTACTGAGAGCCTATAGAGAAGATCAATACGAAAAGCTAATAGATGCAGTATACAAGAGAAGAGGATGGACGATGGGAGGAGTACCGACTATTGAACATCTAAAGGAAATAGGTATGGACTTACCAGAGGTAATTGAGGTGGTTAAACCTCACATTGAAGCAGAATCATGTTGCTAAAAAACTAGTTTAACAGTATATTTAGCCATGAAAAAAGAAAATGTTATATGGGAACTGATGCATCTGACATACAAGTTTTTCAGTGTATCCAGGTGACTGTTCCTGTGTCATGTTTTCGAAACTTAGTATCTGGAGGTTTTTATCATGATAAAGGTCAATGGAAGAGATTTTGAATGGGAAGAAGGACTAACTATAGAAAAGCTTCTAGAAAAAAAGAGATATACATTCCCAAAGATCATAGTAAAGATAAATGGTGTCTTGATAAAAAAGGAACAATGGGGCAATACCATAATTAATGACGGCGATGATGTAAAGGCAATTCACATTTTTGCTGGTGGGTAATGATGAAGTAGAAGAAGATTTAAAATTAAAGAATTAACCATATATGAAGTCATAAATTGCAAATTGAGCAATTTATGACTTTTTTAATGTATAACCATCATTATGTATAAAAAATTCAAACTTTCTGTATCCCTTCAAACTTTTCATGAATCATTTATGTAGAATTTTATTTCATAAAATTTGAAACAAAAAGAGATGATATTACGTCTAATTATATATGGGGTATTATACATATAACCTACTATTGGAGGTGATCATTGACATTATTATGTAAGATTCTGTTAATAAAAATTTAATATTTATTAATACAAAAGAGTAAAAACAAAGATAAATCAAAGGATACGACAAAAAGTAAGATAATTATACAAATTGCTACACTCTTTGTAAAGTGATACAATTGACTTATGAGTACTGAAGGCAAAACCCACTCATTTAGGCGATAGAGGCTTTAAGAAATATGAAAAAAATATCAAGAAAGAAATAGAAGGGGGAATTTACATTGACAAGTCTAAGCAATATATTTAGTAAGTTAAATCCATTAGCTATTGTAATAATAGCTGTTATACTTACAATATTCGTTGCGGCATTTGTAGTATCGCTAGTTGTTCGTAAAAAATACTTTAAAATGCTTAATGATTTACAGGAAGATAAAAATAGGGAAGCATCAATGTTTGAGAATAAGGTTTTAAACTACATTATTGATGATTATAAGTTAGCTGCTAAGGCTAATGTTGATCAGATAAATACTCAAGCCATTATTGAAAAGAATTTTAATAAAAGGCTAGGGTCTCTATACTTAGGTGAGAAATTTGTTAAGAAAGCAGTTTCATTGATGATTGTACTAGGTCTTCTAGGTACATTCTATGGTTTAACCTTATCAATAGGTGAATTAGTTAAGACATTGGCATCTAGTGGTAATATAGATGTTATGGATAGCATGGATTCAGTAATTGGCGGACTTATTAACTCTGTAAAGGGTATGTCTGTTGCCTTCGTAACATCATTATTTGGTATAGCAAGTTCGATTCTTTTAACCATTACAAGTATTTTCTTTGGAGTTGAGGAAGCAAGAGAAGCAGTAATGGTAGAAATGGAAGAATATCTTGATAATACATTAGCTAAAGGTATTGAAAAGAAAGAAGCACCTGAAGTAGCAATGAAGAATGAGTTAGTAGAGAGTCTTAGGGACTTTAATGTAAAACTAGAAGAGAGTATGAAGGAAATTACTGAGGTATTAAGCCTTAGATTTGCTTCTGCAACAAGTGGTATGGAACAGTTTTCAGAGTCTTTAGTTAAAAGTGTTGATAAGTTTGATAAATCACTCAACATTTTCGCTGAGAATACCCGTGACTTCTCAGAGTTTAATCATCACTTAAAGACTAATATTCAAAGAATGAATGTAAGCTTTAACGATTTTACTGAAGATTTAAAAGAAAATACTAAAGAAATTGCTGTAGGTTTACAAATAGAAAAACTAACAAAATCAGTGGATCAACTGGCTGATAAAATTCAAAAATAGCCTCTTTTCATATTCCTTCGGGAGTAGAACATATAAAATATGAAACTTATAGCATTTAGATTACAAGACATGAAAGGGGGAAGAGTATGAAGCTTCGTAGAAGGAACTTCAAAAAAGATGAAGAAACAGAAAATTTTTGGCCGGCCTTTACAGATATGATTTCTACGATAGCATTAATCCTATTTTTCTTGATAATATTAGCATTTGTGCAACAGATTATTACAGGTAAGAATCTGGAATATGCTATTAAACAGCTAACTGATACTGAAAAAAAATTAGAGCTATCAAATATGGAAATTAGTAAAGCTGAGAAAAAATTAAGATTACTAAAAGATAAGCTTAAGGATACGAAGGCTGAAATTGAAGAAGGTGAGATAGCCTTAAAGCTGTCAGAAGAGCAAATAGAAGAACAGAGACAGATTATTGCTGAGAGCAATAAGGAGCTAGGAAACCTTAGATCAAAGCTTCAAGGAATTGCTGTGCTAAGACTAGATGTTCTTAAGAAGGTTAAAAGCTCAGTTGAAAAGGAAATAGGTAAAACCAATGATAAAGGTGAGGAGCTAGTTCTAATAAGTGATAACGGTAATATTGTAATTAATGAAGGGCTTGTTTTCGACTTTGGTTCATCTAAGCTAAAGCCTGAAGGTAAGGAACTTTTGAGACAGCTTGCCCAAGCATTTGAGAGAGTTTTAGACGACTCAGGAATTAAATCAAATATTGATGCAATTAATATACAGGGACATACTGATGATGTAGGATCTCCAGAATCTAATAGAAAGCTATCTGCTGATAGATCCAGAGCTGTTGTAGATTACCTTATGGCTTCAAATAAAGATCTAGAAAACAAATATGGTCGTTATTTTGCTGCCAGTGCCTATTCAGAGTTCAGACCTATATCAAGTGGAACTACTGATGCAGCTAGAGCAAAAAATAGAAGAATTGAGATTTCAATCATACTTAAGGATTCACATGTTCAAAATGTAATTGATGACTACTTACAAGAAACTATAGATGTTTTCAATTTAAAAAATAATGATGAAGAAAATGATTAAAGTGCTAGGTTATATACCTAGCACCATTTTTTTGCTTAATACATTTGATTCATATCTTCTTGAGCTTTTACCTTTTCCGAGCCCTTTAATTGTTGAGCTTGTGAAGTCATATTAGTATTTGACCCTGTTGTATTAGTCATACCTGTACCTGCTGTGTTTGTCATGCCTGCACCTACAGTATTAGTCATACCTGCGCCTGCATTAGCAGCATTACCAGTATATGTTCCCATTCTTTTTTTAGCCTCTTGCATTTCATATTGTTTCATTTGATTATCCATCATATGACCTCCATAAAAAATTTTGTAAGCTACTTAGTAAGAAGTTTTGGATATCAAGCTTAAACCCTATATATATGCTTAGGGAAAACGATGAATCAAATATCCAACTTTTCCGTTAAACTAGGATAATAAACTAAGTTTGAAATCCTAATCACCTCATAAACTCTTAACTTACAATCATATTATTTGAAAATAGCCACTATAATATTACTTGTAAAAAAATGAAGAGATAGCAAAAAAAATTTAAGCTTTTTTATGAATAACTAAAGCTAAAAAGGGTATTTTTCTTTTTTGATTGAAGAAAATATAACTAAGCATAAAATGATTTATAGTAACATAATATTGTGCTATAATCCAAGTATAAAGTAATTTATTTCCTTTGGATTATCTCGAGTACAATAAATTTTTGATTTACTATGAGGTGTTCTTATGGAGCTAGGAACAATTAGAGTTCTTCTTGTAGAAGACAGTAGTTTTGATGTACTCATAATTAAAGATATGCTAACAAAGGAAATAGACAGCAATTTTAAGAAAGCAAACTTTGAAATTATTAGAGCAGATAGCTTCAGTGATGCAAAAACCAAGCTTGCTAATAACTTCTTTAATATAATTCTATTAGATTTAACCCTTACAGATAGTATGGGATTAGATACTTTGAGAAAAATATATGCTGAAGCTCCAGAAACTCCTATAATTGTTTTAACAAATATTAATGACCATTTTGTAGCAATTAATGCTGTTAAGAAGGGTGCACAAGACTATTTAGTGAAAGGTCAATTTAATGCAAATCTCTTGCTACGGGCAATACATTATTCAATAGAGAGACATAAAATGCTTGTAGCTCTTAGAAGTATGGCTCTAATTGATCAATTAACTTCTCTATATAATAGACGTGGGTTTCTAAATCTTGCAAATCATCATATTGAGCTTGCTAAGAGAAAGAAAAGAAGTCTACTACTGCTATTTTGTGATTTAGATAATTTTAAATACATAAATGATAATTATGGACATCTTGAAGGCGATAAGGTACTAAAAGACACTGCATCAATATTAAAGGAGACCTTTAGGGAATCCGATATAATAGCACGTTTTGGCGGTGATGAATTCGTAGTATTAACTATTGATGTACGGGAAGAAGATAAAAAAATTATTCTCGATAGGTTGAAAAGAAATATAAGAAATTATAATATGGAGAAAAAGATAGACTATAGTCTGTCAATTAGCATTGGAGGAGCATTCTATGAATCATCCTCCATAACCAATATTGAAGAAATATTAAATAAGGCAGATAAATTAATGTACGAAGAAAAGAAAAAAAGGCATAGAGAGTAATAGTAAATTAGCATATCAGGCTATTTTCACGAGGTGATAAAGTGAGAACGTTTATTGCGATAGAATTAGAAGATGAATTGAAGAATTATATATTTGAAAAACAACAAATTTTAAAGAGTAATAGTGAGAAAGGAAATTTCTCTAGAAAGGAAAATTTCCACCTGACCTTAAGGTTTATTGGTGAAAGCAGTCCTACTCAGATAGAGGCTTTAAAAAAAGCAATTGATACAACTTCAGAGAAGATTACTTCCTTTGGTTTGAAATTAGGGGAATTGGGATACTTCCCTAAAAAGAACAGAAAAATCATTTGGTTGGGCATTGGCGAAGGAAAAGCGACTTTACAGCAATTATTCAATGAACTAGAAAATAATCTATATAGAGATGGATTTAAAAGAGAAGAGAGAGGATTAAGTCCCCATATTACCTTAGGAAGACAAGTTATACTAAAAAAGGGTTTTGATAAAATAGCTGAAGATATTAATATATTATATAAAGACATTCCCGTTAAGAAGATATCTCTAATGGAAAGTACACGAATTAATGATATATTAACTTATAGACCTATATATACAAAGCCATTAATAAGTTAGAAATATAGAGAATCCAGTCAAAACTTTAATTTATACACATCAAAAATTCCCAGAAGCATCGGATATTTTGATATATATAAATTAAGATTTACTTGGAACTCTTTATATATAAACCACTTACTGAAAAATTAACCTAAAATTAACATTTAGAAAACTTAAATTTAACAATTCATAGATAAAATGGAATTGAGACTATTGAGTATCAATCTCTTTATGAGGTCATTTCTCTAAGAGAGAACTGACTAAAACAAAGGGGTAAATACCTTTCAGTTTTTACGTAATATGTTTAAAAGCCAAGATAGGGACGCCTAGAGAATCTTTGGTTGATGATTCTAGGCGTCTTTATCATAAAAAGTAATTAAAACTTTATGAATATAAAGGAGAGTCGTCATGGGTAGAAAAATTTTAGTCGTTGATGATGAACACCATATCTTAGAGCTAATACAATTTAATCTTGAAAGTAATAATTTTGAAGTTGTAACATGTGATAATGGAGAAGATGCAGTAATAGTTGCAAATGATGAAAGCATTGATCTGATTATACTTGATTTGATGCTGCCAGGAATAAATGGAATTGAAGTTTGTAGACGAATAAGAATGTCGCCAAATAAGAATGTTCCTATAATCATGCTTACAGCTAAGAGTGAAGAAAATGATAAGATTCAAGGGCTTGATATTGGTGCAGATGACTATATGACAAAGCCCTTTAGCATTAGAGAATTGTTAGCTAGAATAAAGGCGATTCTTAGAAGAACAGAGGATAAAAATAATGAGAATGAGAATTTGATCAAAGTAAGAAACGTTATTATAGATATTGAAAAACATGAAGTGAGAAAAGACGACATGGTCTTAGAATTGACTCTGAAGGAATTTGAATTGTTAAAAATGCTTGCTAGAAATAGAGGCAAAGTACTGTCTAGAGATGTAATCCTAGATAAAATATGGGGATATGAGTATTTTGGAGACACTAGAACCGTTGATGTCCATATTAGACATTTGCGTAAAAAGATCGACGATAATGAAGGCGCTTTTATAGAAACTGTAAGAGGCGTTGGTTACAAAATGAAATAGATAGAGTAAATTTAATTACGCAACTTCCTAAGATTAATTAAGATTATAGGTGATTAGATGAAGAAGAAAATATTTGCAACCTATGCTATTTTGTTACTAATGGGAACAATAATTACTGGTTTACTTTCTCTAAGTTTTATGAGATTAAGTTATTTAGAGAATGTTGAAAAAATGCTAATTACTAACGGTAATCTCATTAATAGCTTAGTAGAAGACAAATTAGATGATAGAACATTTGCACAGATAAACTTTTCTGAGTTGGCCTATAAATATTCCAAGGAGACTAATGCAAGGATAACCTTTGTAGATAGAGACGGTAAGGTTATAGGCGACTCTCAGGTAAAAGAATCGGAATTGCATAAAATAGAGAACCATATGTATAGACCTGAGATACAGGAAGCTATCAAGGGTGAAGTAGGAATAAGCGAGAGGTTTAGTACCACGGTAAAAATTGATTATTTATATGTTGCTATACCTATGAAAAAGGGTGGAATAGTTTATGGTTTCACAAGACTTGCATATCCATTACATGAAATAAACAAGATAAACCTTGGACTAATTAAAAATATAATTATTTCTGTCATTATTGGGCTTGTAATTGCAATACCCCTAGGATATAGATATTTAAATCATATAACGGAGCCTATTAAGGAAATTACCAATATAGCTAGAAAGATAGCCAACGGGGATTACAAAAGTAGAGTAAATGTAGAGAGTACTGACGAAATCAAAATACTTGCAGATACCTTTAATTATATGTCCCATACCCTTAATACAAATATATCTGAACTCCAAGACAAGAATACAAAGTTAAAATCTATAATATCCAGTATGAAGGAGGGACTGATTGCGGTAGATAATAATAAGAAGATTATTCTTATCAATTCGCCGGCAAAAAAGTTCTTTAATATTGATTCAAATGATATATTCGGGGCTAAGGTTTTAACACTGATAAACAATCATAGACTAAAAAATGCATTAGGTGAGATGTTAAATGAAAGTGTGTCGGGAAAAGCCGAAGTCGCAGTACAAGAACCGGAGAGAAAGACATTAAAAATATATACAGAGTCTATAAAATTAAATGAAGATCCAAATAGAATTATTGGGACGTTAATATTAATACTAGATGTTACAGAGATGAGAAAGCTTGAAAAGATGAGAACAGACTTTGTTGCAAATGTTTCCCATGAACTTAAGACGCCATTAACCTCAATAATGGGTTTTATTGAGACATTAAAGAGTGGGGCTATTAATAATGAAAAAGTAAGGGACAGGTTCTTAAATATTATTGAAATAGAGACAGAAAGATTGACAAGGCTGATAGATGACTTACTTACCCTTTCTGATATAGAAAGTAATGGGATGAATTTTGGAAAGAAGGAGCAGATATCGATAAATAATGTTATATCTGAAATAAGTCATATGGCTGAAGAATTGGCTAAGCAGAAAAATATAAAATACTCATTTGAAGTAGAAGATGACCTACCTTACTTCTATGGAAGTAGAGATTGGCTAAAGCAATTAGTACTAAATTTATTAGAGAATGCAATTAAATACACCCCTGATGGCGGTGAAGTTAAGTTTTTTGGATATCAAAGAAAGAACAATATTTTCATAAAGGTAAAGGATACGGGCATAGGTATTCCTAAAAAAGATATTCCAAGACTATTCGAAAGGTTCTATAGAGTTGACAAAGCAAGATCTAGAAAAATCGGTGGAACTGGATTAGGGCTTGCCATAGTAAAACATATCGTCATAGCATTTAATGGTGAAATAAGAGTTAAAAGCGAGGAAGGAAAGGGGACAGAATTTACAGTGAGGATTCCCATTTAAATCCTCGCTTTTTCAATGAGATGTTTTAATAAACTATTTTAGGGTAAAATGAAGATATAGTATATAAGTTTGGATTGAAGGAGGATTTTACTGTGGAAGATAAAATACAAGTTGGAATAGATGCTCCGGGCTTTACTTTAGAGGCAAGTAATGGAGAAAATGTTTCATTAAGTGATTACCTTGGCAAAAATATTGTATTATATTTTTATCCAAAGGATAATACCCCTGGCTGAGCTAAGGAAGCCTCTGAGTTCAGAGATGAATATGATAATCTTGAAAAAGAAGATACCGTTATACTAGGAATAAGCAGAGATGGTATAAAGTCCCATGTCAAATTTATAGAAAAATTAGGACTTCCATTTTTATTACTTAGTGATATTGAGAGCAAAGTATGTGAACTCTATAATGTATTAAAACTAAAGAAGATGTTTGGTAAAGAATACATGGGTATAGAGAGGTCAACATTTATAATTGACAAAGAGGGTAAAATAGCTAAAATATATAGAAAAGTAAAGGTTAAGGACCATGTTGCCCAGGTTAGTGATTTTATTAAAGAAATAAATAGTTAGATATACAGAACCTATCTTTATAGAAAGATGGGTTTTTATTCTATATATGTATTGGAGTTAGAAAAAATTTCTTATCTTAATAAATTTATAGTTAAAAAGATTAATCTGCGAAAAATATCGAATAACAAAGAATATTGTAAAACAAAAGAAAAATGTGTATTATTATAGTATAATTATCTTTGGTAAAAATTTGTTTTAAAAAATTTATGTGCCACATTTCTTTTTAGGGGGTGGTAGTTATGTTAAAGTTTAAGTATAGTTTAAGGACAAGACTTCTAGTATTAATTTTATTAGTTGCTATCATACCTATGTCTTTTTTGGGCTATTCAGGATATTCAAATACTAAGAAGTTTATTGTTGAAAAGGAAGAAGAAAAGGTTAAATTTTTCTTTACTCAAATAAGAGGGATGATGATAAAGTTTTTTAACAGCTCCCATAGAGATATTTCCTTTCTAAGTAGTGTCGTTGAAGAAAATACAACTTATTTAGATGATGAAATAGATGAGGAATCGAAGGAAAGATTAAAAAGTTTTTTTACCCACTTTTCACAAAATAATATTCAATATGATCAAATTAGGTTTATAAATAAAGAAGGCTATGAAATAATAAGAATTAATAATAATAAAGGATCGATATATGTAGTACCTAATGAAGAACTACAGTATAAAGGTGATGATTATTACCTTAAAGAAATAAGCTCATTAGATCCTGGAGAAATATATATTTCTCCAATTGATCTTAATCGGGAGAATGGGAAGATCGAAGAGCCTTTTAAGCCTGTGATCAGATATATATACCCCATTTATAGCGAAGGTGACTTAAGAGGCTTTTTGGCTTTAAATTTAAACGTTGGATATTTATTAAACGATATTGAAAGGCGTAAGACACAAAACAATTATGAGAATATGATGCTGGTAGACAATAAAGGTTTCTACTTGTTACATCCTAATAAGGAAAAGGAATGGGGAAATGTATATTGCTTAGAGTCAGGAGAGAATTTTAAAAAGGACTATTCTCTGATATTTGAAGAAATATATGAAGATAAAACCCTAAGAATTGAGAGCAATGGTTTGGAGATGTTAGCATGGTATCCTGTAGAACTTAAAGGAATTGGGAATAAGAAAATAGTTATGTTTATGGAACTTAAAGAAAATAACTATCTATTGCCTTTAAAGAACTTTAAGAACCTATTTATGTTTCAGGTCATAATTAGCATTTTAGCCCTGATTTCTGGTGGTATTATGATATCCTATTATCTTACTAGACCAGTTCTAAAAATTGTTAAAGCCGTTGAAAATATTGGAAAGGGCCATTTTGATGTCGAACTTGAGATTGATACAGGAGATGAATTAGAACTTTTAGGTTATGAAATAAAAAAGATGTCATATGAATTAAAGGATATGTATAAAAATATGGAAGAAATAGTTGCCGAAAGAACAAAGGAATTGCAACTTGCGCACCAAGAGCTTGAAGAAATGGCTACGAAGGATTCCTTAACAGGGCTATACAATAGACATTATTTTAATCAGTATATACAGAATATTGATAGGAATAATATACACCTTAATCTAATGATATTAATAATTGATGTGGACAAGTTTAAATATATAAATGATAATTACGGACACAACATAGGAGATATTGTTCTTAAGGATGTTGCAAAAATTCTAAAGGATTCAGCAAGAGAAAGCGACATAGCTGTTAGATATGGTGGAGACGAATTTTTAGTCGCACTATACGATAGTAGGAAGGAACTTGCTGAAAAGTATATAGAAAGAGTAATGGAAAGTCTAGAGGAATGGAATAATAAAAGTGATACTTTAGATCATAAACTTACTCTAAGTATTGGATATGACGACTATAGTGGTGATAAACATGTATTAGAAGCTATTAATAATGCTGATAGAATGATGTATAATAATAAAATGGCTAAAAGAAGAAAAGAATTGGAGTAATTTCATATGAATAATCAGAAGCTTTTGATAAATATATCAAAGACATTAATTATAATCTTTTTACCCCTAGTTATTTTACTTACGGCTTTACAATACTACTCATATAATCAAGACTTCTATATGAGTGAATTTGAGAAGTATGATATAAGCAAGGTAACAAAAATGACTAAAGATGATTTAAGTAGAGTTAGTCATAAATTAATATCATACTTAAAGGATGATGATAAGAATCTAAACATGATGGCTGTAATAAAGGGTGAATCTAGAGAAGTTTTTGGACAGCGTGAGAAGCAGCATATGGTCGATGTAAAGGAGTTATTTATTAAGGGAAAGAGACTAAGAAATATAAGTTTGGCAATTACTTTGTTAGGAATTGTAATTATATTCTTATTCCCTAAAGATAGAAAAAGGAATATTTATAAGGCTTTATTTTGGAGTGGAATAATCCCGGTTTTGCTAATGACAATTTTATATATTCTACTAAAGATAGATTTTTATAAATACTTCACCTATTTCCATGAGATATTTTTTACAAATGATTTATGGCTTTTAAATCCTGAGACCGAAGTTCTTATACAAATGCTTCCTTTAGAGTTTTTTATTGATATATCAATAAGAATTATTGGATGGTTCCTAGGGATATCAATTGCTATGACAATAATATCCTTTATAGGTCTACGTAAAGAATCTCTAATAACTAAATAAAACCTATAATAGTGTTTAACTCTTTAATAATATGGAAAAAACTCCTACTCATTAAGGAGTTTTTTTTGTATCTTTGTAGTTTTGTTACATTGAAAAAAAATTCGAAATTTTATAAAATATATATAAAAACCATTAGCCCTAAAGGATTTATAAATATTTAGCAATAAAACTTTGGAAGGGGCAGAGCTAATGAAGGAACAGCTATTGGAAATACACAAAACTCTGAAATCAATTGCTAGAGGACTTAGACTAAAATCATTTATCCTAACATTACTTGTACTGTTTTTTGTACGGTCTACAGAAACTCTAGCAGCAGAAACGGAAAAGGTGGTCCTACAGCTTAGATGGAATAATCAGTTTCAATTTTCTGGGTACTATGCTGCAGAGTGGCTTGGATACTATGATGAAGAAGGATTGGACGTAGAAATAAGGGCTGCATTTACCGATGATAGCAAAATACTCTATGCGCCAAAAGAAGTATCAGAAGGCAGAGCTGATTTTGGAATAGGGTCTGTGGACATTCTGATTGCACAAAATAATGGGGCTGACTTAAGTGTTATTTCTTCTTTGTTTCAAAGAAGCCCTGTTGAATATTATATGAAATCAGATACACCGTACAATTCAATTATAGATATTACAAATCTAAATACTGCCAGAAGAAAAAATGATCTTTTAGACATAGAGCTTCAGGCAATGCTCACTAGTGAAGGAATTAGTCCTTATAGTTCAAATCTTATTGATGATACCGAAGAATTCTCTGTAAATGATTTAATTACTGAAAAATATGATGTAATCCCAGGTTATCTAGGGACAATTTCTTTTTATGCTGATAAGGAAGGATTAGATATTAAAGTAATAAAACCTATCGATTACGGTATAGACTTCTATGGAGACTCTCTTTTCACTAGGAAAAGCCTTACGCTCAAAACCCCCGAGTTAGTTGAAAAATTTAGGAGAGCTAGTCTTAAAGGTTGGGAATATGCTCTGGAGCACCCAGAAGAAATAGCAGATAAAATAGCAAAAGAATTTAAAACGGAAGGGAAAAGTGAAGCAGAACTAGTAGAATTTAATAAATTTCAAGCGGAGAAGGTTATAGGACTTACCCTATATCCTGTAGTTGAAATAGGAAATGTAAATCCCTATAGATGGGGGAA
Source organism: Wukongibacter baidiensis (assembly GCF_050888315.1). Lineage (NCBI taxonomy): Bacteria > Bacillati > Bacillota > Clostridia > Peptostreptococcales > Caminicellaceae > Wukongibacter > Wukongibacter baidiensis. The sequence continues at coordinate 1,609,357 of NZ_CP138202.1, read as the reverse complement.
AATGCAAGATACTTTATTAAAACTAGAATTAATAGATAGACAAACAGATATTTCTGAGTTTATATTTGACTACGAAAAGATTCTAAATGAAAAGGCAAAAAGAATTGAAAAGTATTTTATGACCACTATTATTATAGGGTTCATTGCACTTATTATTTTTTTTATTGTACGTCTAGCCACTAAGAATACCATCCTAGAAAATGAAATTTCAGAAAGAAAAAGAGCAGAAGAAAGGATAATGCGAAGTAAACAGAGATATCAAGCCATATTTAGTAGTGCTGTTCTTGGTATTACAATAACAACAAGACAAGGTATTATTTTGCAGGCCAATGAAAAGTGGCTTGAGATGACTGGCTACTCAGAGAAAGAGCTAGTAGGAAGAAATATTATTAAATTCATTGATTCAGATAGTAAAAAAGACAGCATCGATCTAATGAATAGGTTAGTGAAAGATGAAATAAACAGCTATGAAACTGAAAAAAAGTATATTAGAAAAGATGGAAACTTTTTTTGGGGAAAGCTGTTTATGACATCAATATACGATCAGGATAGCAAAAGAAAAGTAAATCTAGCAATGGTTATAGATATTACAAATCAAAAGATAGAAGAAGAAGCAGTTAAGAGAAGTGAAAAGAGATTTAGAAAAATTGTGACGGAAGTAGCTTCAGAAATTTCATACATAGATAACCCCGATAACATCTTATTGAATGGAAAAGATTTTAAAGCACTAGAAGAGATTAAAGAAGAAAAAAATAAACTCTCTCTAAAGCTTGAAAAAATTAATTTGGAGCTTGAGAGGATGTTCAAGAAGGAACTTGATGAAAATAAGAGGAAAGAAGCCCTTATAATCTATCAGGCTAGATTAGCTGCTATGGGAGAAATGATAGCAAATATAGCACATCAATGGAGACAACCCCTAAATAATTTAGGCCTAGTACTTTCTAATTTTGAAGATGCATATTTCTATAACGAGCTTGACAGCAAGATTTTCAGCGATTCTATTGAAAAGTGTAGAAAACTAATATCAAAAATGTCAGATACGATTGACGATTTTAGATATTTTTTAAACCCAAAGAGTGAAAAAAAGAACTTCTCTGTCTATAAGAATATAGTCTCAGTATTAGACTTAGTTGAGGAAAATTTGAGATTTAATAATATAAAAGTTACCTTTGAAACGATTACTATGGCTACTGCCTATGGTTATGCAAATCAATATTCTCAGGCGCTATTTAATATTATTAATAACTCTATTGACGCATTAATTGATAACAATAGCAAAGTGAAGGCGATAAATATTTCTATAGTTGAGGAAAATGGCATGATTATTGTAGAGATAAAGGATAACGGAGGAGGTATTGATGAAGAAATAGTGGGAAAAGTATTTGATATTTACTTCACTACTAAGAAGGAATCAAATGGAACAGGTCTTGGACTCTATATGACTAAAACGATTATAGAAAATAATATGTGTGGAGAAATAAACCTAATTAATATCCCCGATGGAGTATGCATGAGGGTAGTTATACCTAAGAATGGAGGCGTAGAATGTGCATCCTGTTAAACTTGAAGGTCTATTATACAATTTGAAGGTGTTATATGTAGAAGACGAAGAATTTACAAGGAATGAACTATCGAGATTTCTAAAAAGAAGAGTTGGAAAGCTTTATGTATCACAGAATGGTGAAGAAGGGATTGAAATATTCCAAGATCAAAGACCAGATTTAGTCATTACCGATTTGAAAATGCCAATAATGGATGGACTTGAAATGACAAGAGTAATAAGAAATATGGGGTCAAACTGCCCTGTTATAATAATTACGGCATTATCCGATAGCGAAACCATAATTAAAGCAGTAGACATTGGGATAGTGAAGTATATAATTAAGCCTGTAAACACCAAGGAGTTATTGCTGACTATAGAAGATTTAGCATCAAATGTGTTAAAGAGTAAATTTAAAGGGACAGAAGTGAATAACTCTTATTTTATAAGTAAAGATGAAAAACATAAAATTGAGAAAAAGATCAAAAGTGAAATTGCCCACTTCATTAAATCTTATACAGGAAAGGGACCAAAAGATGTTCAAGTATTTATAAGGGGAAATGAAATTGAAGTAAAGGCTGTTGGTGTGCTGACGGTTTTCCAGAAAAACCTTATAGCAAATAACAGGAACTTTAGCTTGGTTAACTACAACAGAAGGCTTCTTTATATTGAAAACTGTGGAGTTCTAGAAGAAAAGACAGGTGAGATTCTAGGTTTTAAGCCTAGAATTATTAATGCAGAACCTGATTCAGCAAAGAACATGGATAGAATAACCTTTTCCTTGAACTGATTCTATTTTTATAATATAATGATGTTAATAATTTGTAAAAATTTCTAGGGCTGAATAAGATATATTGAATATAGGCTAATTCAGTATAGAACCTTGTTTTTCTAAAAATAAATATATAGAGATTCTAGTCAAAACTTGAATTTATACACATCAAAAATCCCCAGAAACATCGGATGTTTTGATATGTGTAAACCGAGATTTATTTGGAACTCTCTATAATTGACAATTATTAAAGAAAACAATATTTGTTAGGCTTTAATAGGTCAGTACTTAAGAATCATAGTATTCTTTTGTGCTGGCCTTTTTTGTTTATAAAAATGAATAAAGGAGGGAAGTAGGTAATAGTCGGGATTGTAAGTTAAGAAAATATCAATTAGGAGGGACTCAAATGAATAATCAAGCTTCTATCTATGAACTTAATGGAAAACCACCACTAAAGGTAGCTGTACCACTTGGAATGCAGCATGTTTTAGCAATGTTTACTGGTAATATTGCTCCTATAATAATAATAAGCAATGTCCTTGGTTTAGCACCAGAGCAAAAGGTATTCATGATTCAATGTGCGATGATTGTAGCAGGTTTGGTTACACTAGTGCAATTATATCCTATCTCTAGAATAGGGGCGGGATTACCATTAGTTATGGGGACTAGCTTTGCCTTTGTTCCTACGGCTATTGCCGTTGGTAAATCCTATGGAATTGCCGGTATCCTAGGAGCCTCGCTAGTCGGAAGTATTGCTGAGATATCGATGGGTTTCTTTTTAAAACCCCTTCGTAGATTCTTTCCACCAATTGTGACAGGTACTGTTTTAATCTCTATTGGATTGTCTTTACTACCTGTTGGTATAAACTACTTTGCAGGAGGAGTAGGAGCTAAGGACTTTGGTTCTATTCAAAATTTATCTCTCGGATTTTTAGTACTTATAACGATTATTATATTACAGCGTTTTGGAAAGGGAATGTTAAATGTTGGGGCGATACTGATTGCCTTGATAATTGGATATATAGTAGCTATACCAATGGGGAAGGTAAACTTTGCAAATGTAGCAGCAGCTGGATGGATTAACATACCTATGCCATTTAGATATGGAGTAGAGTTTCACTTAGATGCGATATTAAAGTTTGCAGCGGTATATCTAGTAGTTGGTTTAGAGACTTTAGGAAATATTTCTGGTATTACTTTAAGTGGTGCCAATAGAGAAGCAACAGATAATGAAATGTCGGGTGCTGTTATCGCAGACGGTGTTGGAAGTATGTTTGCAGCAATATTTAATGTTTTACCAAATACAGCCTATGGTCAAAATGCAGGAATCGTAGCAATGACTAAGGTAATGAACAGATTTTGCGTAGCTACCGGTGCAATATTCTTAATATTGGCTGGACTTATTCCAAAATTTGGGGCTATATGTGCTGCTATGCCTGCAAGTGTTTTAGGTGGAGCTGTATCAGTAGTATTTTCTATGATTACAGTTAGTGGTATTAGAATGGTGAGTAAAGCTGGCTTAGACAACAGGAAAGGTACTATATTGGCGATGTCCCTAGGTCTTGGAATTGGATTTAGTATGGTTCCAGCAGCTATCGAGCAGATGCCTTCACTATTAAAGCATTTCTTTGGTGATTCTGTTGTGGCCGCTGGCCTATTAGCACTAATATTAAATATTGTCTTTCCGGAGGAAAAGAAGGAAACAGAACAAGCCTAATTTGTAAATATTATATATTGATTAATTGCTCGAATACAACTACCTTTATAGGAAAGGGTATTCGAGCAAATATATCACTTTGAGAGTTGTTGTAAGTGGCATTGGAGGTCAGATAATGTTGATAACCATTAAAGAGTATGTGAAACCAGAAAGTATTGATAAAGCCTATGATTGTCTTGTTTCGAAAAAGAACAGTGTATTAATTGGTGGCGGGGCATTTGTTAGGATGGGCCGTAAAAATATAACCACCGCTATTGATTTATCTGAAGCAAATCTTAATACCATTAAGGAAACAGAAGACGAGATCGAAATTGGCGGAATGACAACCTTTGGAGAACTAGAACAGAGTCCTATTCTAAAGAAGTACTTTAGCAATATGCTTGCACTATCGGTCAAGGATATAGTTGGAGTACAGCTTAGAAATATTGTCACGGTTGGAGGAACTGTTCATTCCAGATATGGTTTTTCTGACCTAATTACTGCTCTGTTAGCGCTAGATACAATGGTCAAGTTGTATAAACAAGGAATCATTCCATTAGAAGAGTTCCTCGCAAAGGGATCAGAACAACCAGATATTCTGGAAAGTATAATTATTAAAAAAGATTCTAGGAAAGCAGCATTTGAGTCCATGAGAAATTCAAAGGGAGACTATGCAATATTAAATGTTGCAATATCCAAACTGGAAGATCGATTTAGAATTTCTGTAGGGGCAAGACCATCAAGGGCAACCCTTGCATATGACACAATGGACTACCTAAACAAAAATGGATACTCTCATAAAAATATAATAGAGGCATCTAAAATGGCATCAGACGAAATCACCTTTGGAACAAATAGCAGAGGTGGGAAGGAATATAGAAGAGAAATATGTAAGGTTCTATTAAAGAGGGCGCTATTGGAGGTTGTTGGGAATGCAGATTAATATGAAAATTAATGGGGTAGATAGATCTTTTGAAGTTACTCCCGATGAATACTTAATAGATACCCTTAGGAAAAATGGATACTTAGCTGTTAAGCAGGGTTGTGATACGGGCACATGTGGAGTTTGTACAATCCATATGGATAGGAAAGCAATTTTATCATGTGTTGTATTATCTTGTAGAGCCGATGGACACGAAATTACGACAATAGAGGGTGTTCAAAAAGAAGCAGAGATAATTGGAAAGTATCTTGTAGATGAAGGAGTAGACCAATGTGGCTACTGTAGTCCAGGGACAATAATGAGCATATTGTATTTAGAAAAATGCGTAGAGAATCCTTCCGACGAAGAAATATTACATTACATGAATGGAAATCTGTGTAGGTGTTCGGGATATACAGGACAGCTTAGAGCTATAAGAAGATATTTGGAGGAAAAGTACAATGAAGATTGTAAATAATTCTATATCAAAAATCGATGGGATGAGTTTGGTAAAGGGTAAGCCTGCTTATACCGATGATTTAGCTCCAAAGGATGCTTTAGTTGTAAAGGTTTTGAGAAGTCCACATGCCTTTGCAAGGATCAAGAATATAGATACATCTATTGCCGAGAAGGTTAAAGGGGTAGAGTGTATATTTACACATAAAAATGTCATAAGAAAGCCCTTTACGAGGGCAGGACAATGTTATCCAGAATTATCGGCCTATGATAAGCTTCTATTAGATGAATATGTTAGACATGTTGGAGATGATGTAGCAATAATAGCCGCTGTAGATGAAAAAGCAGCAAATAAAGCTATGAGATTAATAAAAGTCAAGTACGAAGTTCTACAGCCTGTCCTTGATTTTGAAAAAGCAGAGGGTCATGAAAGTATTGTACATCCTGAAGACGATATATTTACCAATATAAATGTTGGATTTGACAAAGACAAAAATATCGCATGTAAAGTTAGCTTTGGTATAGGAGATATTGAAGACTCACTAAAAAACTGTGAAGTGGTTATTAAGAAAACATATAAGACACAGGCTCAGGCCCAAGCTATGATGGAAAGTCAGAGAACCTATACCTATTTAGATACAGCTGGAAGGTTGATAGTTGTGTCATCGACACAAATACCCTTCCATGTAAGGCGAATACTGTCTAATGCTCTTGATTTTCCAGCAAGCAAAATAAGGGTAATAAAACCACGTATCGGCGGTGGATTTGGATCAAAGCAGACTGCTCAATCAGAGTTTTATCCTGCCCTTGTAACGTTACAAACAGGAAAATCGGCAAAAATTGTTTATAATCGAAGAGAGGTTTTTAGAGGTACAACCTCAAGACATGCCATGAAATTTGACATAACGATTGGTGCAAATAGAAATGGAGAGATAAAGGTAATAGATATGCAAGGTTTATCCGACACAGGAGCTTACGGAGAACATGCCCAAACCACATTTGGGGCGGCAGGGAAAAAGGTCCTAACTCTTTACAATAAGGTAGATGCCTGTAGATTTGATGGAAAGGCCGTTTATACGAATCATGTTCCCGGAGGAGCCTTGAGAGGTTTTGGGGTTACACAGGGTACTTTTGCATTGGAATCAGCTGTAAATGAACTGGCCAAGGAGCTTAATATAGATCCAGTTAAGATAAGAGAAATGAATATGATTAAAAAAGGAGAAACTACACAGCTATATAACATGACTACGAAGGGTGCTGGTGATGAACCAATACCAATAGATAGTTGCCAGCTGGAATATTGTGTAGATAGGGGAAAGGAAATTTTTAAATGGGATGAAAAGTATCCAAAGAAGAGGATTAGTGAAAATAAAGTAAGGGGTGCAGGCATGGCCATAGCGCAGCAGGGATCTGGTCTACCTAATATAGATATGGCAGCTGTTACCTTAAAGCTAAATGACGACGGATTCTTTACCCTACTTACAGGGGCTACTGATTTGGGTACTGGCAGTGATACAATATTATCACAAATAGCAGCGGAGTCTCTAGGTGTTGACATGAGGCAAATTGTCATATACTCCTCCGATACCGATGTTACCCCATTTGATAGCGGGGCTTATGCTTCAAGTACAACCTATACAACAGGAAATGCAGTAATCAATGCAGCGGAAAACATGAAAAAGCTTATACTAGAGTACGGAGCAAGATATTTTGAAACCGATGATGAAAATATTGAATTTGATGGTAAAAACATTACAAGACGAGATAATGGGGATTGTATCACCTTAAAGGACTTTTCGAAAAAGATAACCTATAATATGATTCATACACAGCTGACAGCAACAGGATCATTTGTCCCGAAGAAGGTAGCGCCACCATATATGGCAGGCTTTGCGGAGGTAGAGGTAGACATTGAAACAGGAAAGGTAGATATCATAGACTTTGTTGGAATAGTGGATTGCGGTACACCTATTAATCCAAAGCTTGCTACGATACAAGCAGAGGGAGGGATTTCACAGGGAATAGGTCTAGCATTGTATGAGGAAGTGAAATACTCTACAAGTGGAAGGCTAATATCAGACTCATTTATGGAGTATAAGATCCCTACAAGAAAGGATACTGGTAGTATACGAGTAGAGCTTGCAAAGGGCTACGATGAAACAGGACCCTACGGTGCAAAATCTATCGGCGAGGTAGTAATTAATACCGTTGCTCCTGCTATAACAGATGCTATCTATAATGCTTGCGGTGTTAGGATAAGAGAATTGCCTGCAACTCCTGAAAAGGTACTTATGGCTTTAATGAGAAAATCTATATAGCTTAACTAACAAGAGAACCCTAACAGGTTCTCTTAAAATTTCTTTAATTTTAACTACCAGCTTCTACTTTATACATAATGCTATGATAAACTATAGATGATATTATATTTTTTACAATAACGAAGGAGATAACAATGATGTCTAAACTAAGGGTTTTATCTAGTACTATTCTAATACTAACACTGTTAATGGGATGTAATAGGATTGATAACAATGTACATACAACCAATGTAAAAGAAGAGATAAGTGTAAATACGAATATACAAAATGAAATTGATAAAATAAAGTATCTAGTAGAACCACAGTTTAAAATCGGGTTTCCCTATTTCATTGATGGAATAATAGCTGTTGAAAAAGAAACTGAAGATGGAATAAAATATGGATATATCAATGAAAAAGGCGAAACTATTGTCCCTGCTATATATGATGATATTATAAACTGGGTGAGTGTTAGTGGTGAAGGGTCCTTAGGTTTCTCTGAGGGATTAGCACCAGTACGTAGAGGTGAAAAATGGGGATATGTGAATTTGCAAGGAGAAGAAGTAATTGACTTTATTTACGACGATGCATATGAGTTTGAGGAAAATAGCGCAATAATAAGGATAGAAGATAAATATGGATGTATCAACAAAAATGGTGAGTTAATTATACCAGTAAAATATGATGAGTTACGTAATTTTAATGGGGTTCTAATTGCTGGGCTTGAAGGTAAATGGGGATTTATCAAAAACGATGGCAAATGGATAGTAGAGCCAAACGTAGGTGATATTCAACATATACTCCGTGATAAAGAGCATGTAACTGTTCATAGTGGAGATTTAGAAGGAATATATAAAATACAGAATGGAGAGATTATTCGAATTGCTGAGCCTAAATACAACAGGATACGCCCTGTAAGATATGGAGATTATGATGAATACCGTTTCACACTTTTCGAAAAGGATAAAGATGAAGGATATATAAATCCATCTTCAGGATATTTAGATGAAAAAGGAAATGAATTAATTAGAAGTCAAAAGCATTTTTACTCAGAACTATCAGAGGGCATGAGAAGAGTAAAAAACGATGAAGACAAATGGGGATACTGTGATAGAAACAATAATATAGTCATTCCCTTTCAATATGATGAGGCAGAATCATTCTATAATGGGTCAGCAATCGTTACTGTAGATGAAAAAAAGGGCTTCATTGACAAGGATGGAAAGTGGATTTTAGAGCCTCAATATGAATCTGTTCAGCTCATGGAGATGAATGGATATTATATCGCAGAGGATGATGAAGGGCAGTGCTTATTAGATGTTAGTAATTTAGATAAGATAAGTAAAAAATATGATTCGATTGAACCCTTTTGTAGTACTAACTTAGTGCCGGTAATAGAAGAGGATAAACTAGGCTTTATTAACATAAAAGGTGAAGAAATCATAAAACCTGAGTATGACTCTGAAAACTATAGTTTTTCAAAAGAATGTATGGCTGTAAGTCAAAATAATCAGATGTTTTATATTGATGAAGAGGGAGAAAGGATTGGGGATTTAGTATTTGAAGATGCCAATTCATTTACAAATGGATTGGCAGAGGTTAAGCTAGATGGAAAGTGGGGCGTTGTAGATAGAACAGGTGAAATAGTTGTTCCATGTATATTTGAAGAAGTATATGTATATAGGAATGGCTTAGCTAGGGTTTCAAAGAATGGGAAAGATGGACTTATTAGTCTTAATTAAAACAAATGACATCAAACTATATAGTTTGATGTCATTTGTTTTAACTTTTAAAATATTTTAGCTTTACCACTTATTAATACAGCGGAAACTTATCACAAAGAGCTGTAACACGTTCCTTAGCAGGAGTTAAATCATCATGTCTATTATCTATAGTCCAACTAATAATATCAGCGATCTCAATCATTTCTTCCTTACCAAACCCTCTAGTAGTAGTAGCCGGAGTACCAACCCTTATACCACTAGTAACGAAAGGACTTTCAGTTTCCTTTGGCACTGTGTTTTTATTAGTAGTTATTCCGATTTCATCTAAAAGATGTTCGGCTTCTTTACCAGTTATATTTTTACTTCTAAGATCTATTAAAAGTAAATGATTATCCGTTCCACCAGATACTATTTCGAAGCCTTTCTCTTTAAGAGCATTAGCTAAGGTCTTTGCATTTTCTATAACATTTTTTTGATATTCCTTAAAATCATTATCCATTGCTTCCTTGAAACAAACTGCCTTAGCTGCAATTATGTGCATAAGTGGTCCACCTTGAATTCCAGGGAAGATACTCTTGTCTACAGCCTTAGCATGTTCTGCCTTACATATGATGGCTCCACCCCTTGGGCCTCTTAGGGTTTTATGGGTAGTGGTAGTAACAAAGTCTGCATATGGTACTGGGTTTGGGTGTAAGCCAGCTGCAACTAGACCAGCGATATGGGCCATATCTACCATTAGATAAGCACCGATTTCATCGCAAATTTCTCTAAATTTTTTGAAATCAATTGTTCTACCATAGGCACTTGCACCAGCAACTATCATTTTAGGCTTTTCCTTTAAAGCTATTTCTCTTACATTGTCATAATCAATAAAGCCTTCATCATTTACACCATAGGATATGAATTCGTAAAGCTTACCGGAGAAATTGACAGGGCTTCCATGGGTTAAATGACCTCCATGGGATAAGTCCATACCTAGTACCTTATCTCCAGGATTTAGTATTGAAAAGTACACAGCCATGTTTGCCTGTGAACCAGAGTGAGGCTGTACATTAGCATGGTCACCGCCAAACAATTCAATCATTCTTTCACGGGCTAAATTCTCAGCAATATCTACATACTCACAGCCACCATAGTATCTTTTACTAGGATAGCCTTCGGCATATTTATTAGTTAACCATGAACCCATAGCTTCCATGACGGCTTTACTTGTAAAGTTTTCTGAAGCTATCATTTCAATCTTACTTAATTGCCTTTCCATTTCTAGTTTTATGCCTTCGTAAATTTCTGGATCTTGTTTTTTGATCGCATCTAGACTCATTTCGACACTCCCTTTATAAAAGTATTTATGTTAAAAATATGTAAAACCTTTCAATGAACAATCTATATAATATTATTACCCTACAATAGATGGGCAAATCAGAAACCTGATAAAAGTAGATACTGTTCTGTACAATTTAGTAGTAATGTTTGAATATATATACATTTTTAAACATAAAACAGCATATTATCTAATTATTCTACCAGAGAATGTGTAGAATTTAAAGTATTTTCAGACAAATGTTAATATATATTTTAGCCCGGGTTTAGGAAAAAGTTTTCCTTATTCCTTGAAGAATTTTCATCAAATACCATAAAGGATTAGTAGAATTAGTATAGAATTGGTATATGTAGAGAGTTTCAAGTAAATCTTAATTTATACATATCAAAATATCCGATGCTTTTAGGGATTTTTGATGTGTAGATGTGTACAAATTAAAGTTTTGACTGAAATCTCTATAATCTAGATGAGGAAATTACATAATTCTAACTTGGCACAATTGCATATGCGAATATCATCCTTAATTTGATTCTTTAAAATAAAGAATATTTTGGTGGTATAGCTTTAGGGAATTTAAGACTATATATAGTAGTAAGTTTTTTAGGATTGTAATTATGCAATTTGCTCAGATAGATAAATTGAAGATTATTAGAAGGTGATTTAATGAAGATAAGATATATATTAGGCAGGGCAGGCAGTGGAAAGTCGAGGAGAATATTTAAAGAAATAAAATATAAGATAGAACAAGGTGGAGAAAACAAGCTACTGTTGCTAGTGCCTGAGCAGTTTACCCTACAAACGGAGGCAGATTTAATAGGCACAAATAAACTTCCTGGTATAATGAGGGCTGAGGTCATTAGCTTCCAAAGACTTGCCCATAAGGTTTTCGACGAGGTTGGTGGACTTAAGAAAATTGATATAAATGAACTAGGAAAAATTATGGTTTTAAAAAGACTTTTTGACAAGCATGCTAAAGAATTGGAGGTCTATAGTAAAACAAGTAAACAACAAGGTTTTTTGGAAAGTTTCTGTAGACTTGTTACTGAATTAAAGAGAAATGATATTTATCCTGACACACTAAAGGAAACTGTAGACTCCATTGAAGAAGAAAATATATTTACTAGAAAGCTTAGGGATATAAGCTTTATGTATGAAAAATTTTCCGAATATATGGATGGAAGATATACAGACGAGGAAGACAAGCTTAGTATGCTTATCGATAAAATTGATGAAGCCAAGTTTCTAAATGGAGCGGAGATTTGGGTTGACGGCTTTAGTGGATTTACAGCTCAGGAATACAGAGTTTTGGAAAAGCTTATTCTCAAGGTAGAGAAAACAAATCTAGCACTGACTAAGGATACTAGCAAAGATTCAAGGGATATGGAGTTGTTTACTCCTACGGATAAAACCTTTAATAAGATAAGAGAGATAGCCCACAGACATAATGTTAAGGAAACACAAACCCTATTGAATCCTGAAACAATAGATAAAGCTCCAGAACTGAAGCATATCGAGAGGGAGATATATGCTTATCCTTATAACAGATATGATAAAGAAGTAGAAAATATAGAAATTTTTTCTGGAACAAATCAACATACTGAGATAGAAAATGCAGCGGCTAAAATCATTTCATTAGTTAGGGACAAGGGTTATAGGTGGAAGGATATTGCCCTGGTAAATGGTTCTATGGAGAGTTATGGACTGACTATAAAGAGAGTATTTAATGAATATGGAATACCATTCTTTATAGATGAGAAAAGAAACATCATGAACAACCCTATAATTAAGCTTATATTATCATCTATGGATATATTAAGCAGAAACTATAAATACGAAGATGTTTTTAGATTCATAAAGACTGGATTTTGTGCTTTGGATAAGGAGGAAGCCGAGAAAATTGAAAACTTTGCCCTCAAATATGGTATTGAAGGTGATAGATGGTTCAAAGAATTTGATTATGATAATGAAACCCCTGAATTCTTAGAAGAAATAAATGAAATACGTAAAAAATTTATAACACCATTCATGGGCATTAAGGAGAGGCTAAGGGGAAGAAAGTTAGTATCGGACTTTAGCGGCTCTTTATTTGAGTTTCTAATTGAACTTGGTATTGAAGAAAAACTTGATACATGGATAGAAGCCCTTAAGGAAAGGGGCAGATTAGAGTATGTAAATGAATATACCCAGATATGGAATATAATCATGGAAGTACTTAATCAATTGGTGGAGATCCTTGGAGATAATAAAATAAATATTAGAGAGTACAAAAAGATCTTAGAGGCTGGATTTTCACAATATAAGGTTGGAATAATACCGCCTACTGTTGATCAAGTCCTCGTTGGAAATCTTGAAAGATCCAGAAGTCACAATATAAAGGCACTTTTTGTAGTTGGAGTAAATGATGGAATCTTGCCTTCAGGACCCGATGATAATGGGCTTTTGCTTGATGAAGAAAAATTATTGATTAAACAAAAAGGAATAGAGCTTCCCTCCGATAGCGAAACAAGGATCAAGGAAGAAGAATTTTCTATATATACTGCTATGTCAAAGCCCTCAGAATATCTATGGGTCAGCTACGCATTATCCGATAGTGAAGGTAAAGCCCTAAGGCCTTCAATACTTATGGATAAGGTGAAAAAGCTCTATCCTAGCTTGAAGCAAATCAGTGATATAGTAAAAGCCAATACCCCGCAAGACAAAAAAAGACAGCTCAGCATGATTTCTCTACCTACACCTACGTTTAAGTACTTAATAGAGAATCTAAGACATAAGCTTGACGGAAAGCCTGTATATGAATTGTGGGACGAGGTCTATGAGTGGTATTATCAAAATGATGATTGGGATAAAAAGCGTAATATCATGATAGAGGGATTATTCCACAATAACCAAGAGGGATACATAGGTGAAGATAGAGCTAAGGCCCTATACAATTCGCCACTTAAATCAAGTATCTCAAGGCTCGAACGATTTGTAAACTGTCCATTTGCTCACTTTATAAATTATGGTCTGAAGCCTGAAGAAAGAAAGGAATATAAGGTGAGAATTCCTGACATAGGCAATCTATTCCATGATTCCATGGAAAAGTTCTCTAAAAAGTTGTCAATTGAGAACATTAGATGGAGTGATATAGATAAAGAGAAAAGCGATGAAATAGTGGAGAAAATTATAGATGAGATTGCTCCAAACTTTGGCTATAGCATATTAGAAAGTAGCTATAGATACAAATATCTAGTAAACAAATTAAAGAGAGTTAGTAAAAGGGCTGCTTGGACACTGACTGAGCATATAAAAAAGGGAGATTTCACGCCATCCCTATATGAGATTGAATTCGGTGAAGAATCCTTTAGTAGGGTTCCTCCAATAATAATTGAACTACCCGATGGAGAGCAAATCAAGCTTGAAGGAAGAATAGATAGAGTCGATATACTGAAAAATGAAGATGGAAGCTATGTAAAAATAATAGATTATAAATCAGGTAGTAAGAGGTTCAGTTTATCCGATGTATACTACGGATTGCAAATACAGCTTATAGTATATTTGGACGCTGTTTTAGAAAATAAAGATAAGCTTAGAATAGATAATTCTCATCCAGGAGGAGTGTTCTATTTTAAACTTGATGACCCGATGGTTGAGTCTAACGATAACGACGTAGAGAATATTGAAAAGGAAATAATGAGAAAGCTTAAGATGGATGGTATCATTACAAAGGACATAAAAATCGTAAAGGCCATGGATAAGAATATAGAGGAAGAGAGAAATTCCTTGGTTATACCGGCGGCCCTAAAAAGAGATGGAGACTTTAGTAAGAGCTCATCGGTTTTAGAGGAAGAAGAGATTTATTCCTTAATCAAACATGTCAGAAATCTTGTAATAGAAATAGGGGGAGAGATATTAAAGGGAAATATTAAAATAGAACCTTGTAAAATTGAGAACAATGTCTCTTGTACCTATTGCGGATATAATGCCATATGTCAGTTTGACAAAAACTTTGAAAACAATAACTATAGAGTAATAAGAAAACTTAAGGATGATGAAGTAATTAAAAAGATAAAGTCAGAGGATGGGGGTGAGAAGGATGCCTAAGTGGACTAAGGACCAAGAAAAAGCGATAAAGGTTAGAGGTAAGAATCTACTGGTATCGGCGGCAGCAGGTTCCGGAAAAACAGCAGTATTAGTTGAGAGGATAATAAGGCTCATTACTGAAGATCTAATTGACATAAACACTTTGCTGATCGTAACCTTTACAAAAGCCGCTGCGGGAGAGATGAGGGAGAGAATACTTAATGCCATTGTTAAGGAGATAGAGCAGGGGTCAGAGCATGAAGAGCATCTAAGAAGACAGATAACCCTTTTAGGTAGGTCCTACATTACTACTCTTCATTCTTTCTGTATCGATGTTGTAAGGAAAAACTTTCACTTGGTAGATATTGATCCTTCCTTTAGAATAGGTGACATGACTGAAACCAGCATTCTAATTGAAGAAACCCTCGCTGACCTTTTAGAGGAAGAGTATAAAGCTGCAAATGAACCCTTCATAGAATTAGTTGAGGGATTTGGAGGCAATAGAGAGGATGTAAAGCTTCAGGATTTAATACTTAAAATATTTGGATTCATACAAAGTAAGCCTTATCCAAAGAAATGGCTTATGGAAAGTATAGAAGAATTCAACATGGGAAAGGAAGAGTTTTCTAGTAGTAGCTGGATTCGAACCATAAAGGAAAATATAAGGATTGAACTTGAGGGGTCTAAGGATGTCATAAGGAGAGCAATAGAAGCTTGTAATAATATATCTGGTCCTAGGGAATACGAAGAGGCTCTATTTGAGGATTTAAACAATATAGATACTTTGCTTATCAGCTTGGCAGATAGTTTAGAAAAGTTCTATCTAGGCATTAATGACATAAAACACCCAAAATTGAAGACTATTAGGGGAGATAGAAAGCTTGAAATAGATGAGAATCTACAAAAGGAAGTCAAAGATCTAAGGGATAATTATAAGGACAACATAAAGAGCATTAAGGAAAAGATTCTGGTAAGAAGCTTTGATGAATATTTAGATCAAATAAATGAAATATACCCGACAATGAAATACCTTGGTGAGGTAGTAATTAGATTTGGGGAAATGTACAGCGAGAAGAAGCTAGAGAAGGGCATATTGGACTTTAACGATCTAGAGCATTATGCACTTAAGATACTTGAAAACGATGAAGTACGTATGGAGTATAATAAAAAGTTTGAACATATCTTTGTTGACGAATATCAGGACAGTAATATAGTTCAGGAAACTATTCTGAATAGAATAAAACGTGAAAACAATCTGTTCATGGTAGGTGACGTAAAACAGAGTATATATAGATTTAGATTAGCAGATCCCTCACTCTTCATTGAAAAATATGAAAACTATGATAGGGATGGTAAGGGCTTCAATCAAAGAATAGATTTGTCCCAGAACTTCAGAACTAGGGTAGAAATTTTAGATGGAATAAACTACTTGTTTAAAAGTATCATGTCCAAAACCCTTGGAGAGATAGATTATGAAGAGGACTCCTACCTATATAAGGGTCTTGACTTTGAAGATATCGAGAATCCTAATATAGAACTGAATATAATGGAAAGCACCTCTAAATCCGATGAAGATATATCTGAGGAACTTAAGGAAATGTCTAATATTGAGGCAGAAGCGAGCTTTGTAGCTAATAGAATAAAGGACTTAATAGGAAAAGGCACATACGATGCTAAGAATAAGGAATATAAAAAAATACAATACAAGGATATAGTTATACTTTTAAGATCTCCTAGGTCATGGGCGCCAGTATTTACAGAGATATTTTCAAGAGAAGGAATTCCCGTATATGCCGACGATAATTCTGGTTATTTTGATACCATTGAAATAAATATGTTCATGGACCTTTTAAAGCTGATAGACAATAAAAGGCAAGATATACCCTTACTCAGTGTTATGAGATCTCCAATAGGCGGCTTTAATATAAAGGAATTAATAAGGATTAGGATTCAAAATCGAGAAGGAAGCTATTATAAGGCTCTGGAAGATTATATATTAAATAACGATGATGAGCTTGGGAGTAAAATAAAAGAGTTTATAGATAGATTAAAAATATGGGGAACCCAGGCAAGATACTTAAAGCTTGATGAATTTATATGGAAGCTTCTAATAGAAACCGGTTATTATCATTATGTGGGAGCAATGCCCGGTGGTATACAAAGACAGGCCAATCTCAGAATATTAGTTGATAGAGCCAGTCAATTTGAAAAGAGTGCAATTAACGGTTTATTCCTATTCTTGAGATTCATAGACAAGCTTACAAAAAGTAAGGGAGATATGGGTAGTGCCAAGACCCTCGGTGAAAATGAGAACGTAGTCAGAATAATGAGTATTCACAAAAGTAAAGGATTGGAGTTCCCTGTAGTTATTTGCTGTGGACTTGGTAAGAAATTTAATTTAAAGGATATGCAGCAGGATATATTACTTCATAAGGATTTAGGTTTGGGACCAAAGTTTGTGGATGTTCAAAAAAGAATATACAATCAAACCCTTCCTCAATTAGCCATAAAGAGTAAGATGAAGATAGAAAATCTGTCTGAGGAGATGAGGATACTCTATGTTGCCCTTACTAGAGCTGTAGACAAGCTGATACTTATTGGCTCAGTAAGAGAGCTAGAAAGGGAAATCAAGAAATGGCTTAGGGGAGCAACACTCTTTAATCTAGTTAAAGGGCAATCATATTTTGACTGGATATGCTCTTCACTTGCTTTCCATAAGGACGGAGAGCCCCTAAGAGAGCTAGGTAAGTTCCCTGTTAATGAGTCTTCGCTTCATGACAATGATGAATCAAGATGGTCAATAAACTTGATAAAGAAAAAAGATATTTACCAGAGGGAAATAGAAAAAATTGAAACAAGTAATGATGAAAGAGAAAGGCTTGACAATTTTAAACTTGAAGCCGAGCCAAAATATAAGGAGCTTATAGGCGAGAGATTTAAGTGGAAATATCCAAATGAATGTGATACTGGAATTCCATCAAAGCTTGCTGTTAGTGATATAAAAAAGGCTTCCGCAAAAAATATAGATGATATAGTCTTTAAAATTCCATCACTAGTTAAGAAGCCTAGCTTCTTAGAGGGTGAAAAGCCATTTACAAAGGCGGAGATAGGTACAATTATTCACTTTGTAATGCAGCATCTAGATTTAAGTAAAACCCAAGATAGATCTCAGATTGAAGATCAAGTAGATACTATGGTTATGAAGGAGCAATTGACCCTTGAAGAGGCTAAAGTTGTTAACGCAGATAAAATATTAAACTTTTTCAAAAGCGATATAGGAAAAAGAATACTAAAGACTGAAAAAGTATTTAGAGAAGCTCCTTTTATCCTAAAAAAGAGAGCCTCAGAAGTAATTGATGATCTAGAGGAGTGTAGCGAAGATGTTCTTATTCAAGGTATAATAGATTGTTACTTTGAAGAAGGAGATGAGCTTGTACTTATAGACTACAAAACAGGAAATGTATTTTATGAAAACATAGATATGATGATAAAGAGATATAGAGTTCAGATAGAGTTATATAAAGAAGCACTAGAAAAAATTACTGGTAAGAATGTTAAAGAAAGTTATATCTACTTATTCGACATAGATAAGGAGGTGCAAATAGGGTGAGAATATTACACACTTCCGACTGGCACTTAGGTAAGCACTTAGAAAACCAGAGTAGACTGGATGAACAAGAGAAAATAATAGAAGATATAATAGAAATAGCCGATGAAAAGGAAATTGATCTGGTGATAATAGCTGGAGATATATATGATAACAGCAATCCACCGGCCAAGGCTGAAAGACTTTTATATAAGACTTTAAGGAGGCTTGGCAAAAATGGAGAAAGGGCCGTACTTGTCATAGCTGGAAACCATGATAATCCAGATAGACTTACTGCATCAACTCCCTTTGCCTATGAACATGGAATAATACTCCTTGGCAATCCTAAAAGTAAGGCAGAGAAGGGGATGATAGGGAAACATGAAGTATTGGAAGCCGGCGAAGGATATATAGAACTTAAAATAAATGATGAGAAGATAGTAATTTTAACACTGCCATATCCTAGTGAGCAGAGATTAAATGAAGCCCTTGGAGATATCTCCGATGAAAGAGAACTACAAAGGAATTATTCAGAAAAGGTTGGAGAAATACTCGGAAATCTCTCAGAGAAATTTAGAGAGGACACTATAAATATTGCCGTAAGCCACATATTTGTATTAGGTGGAGAAACTTCAGATTCTGAGAGGGTTCTCCAAGTGGGTGGTGGTCTTACCGTAGCAGGAGAAAGTCTATCAGTAGGAGCGCAATATATAGCCCTAGGACACCTTCACAAGCCTCAGAAGGTAAAGTATAAAAATGGACATGCAATTTACTCAGGATCGCCTCTGCAGTACAGCAGGAGCGAAATCGGATATAGCAAATGTGTATATGTAGTAGATCTAAAACCAGGAGAAGAAGCAAAGACAGAGGAGATTCTTCTGAAAAATAGAAAACCTATTGAAGTATGGAGATGTAAAGGGATAGATGAAGCAATAGATATGTGTGAAAAAAATGTAGATAGAGAGGTTTGGGCTTATCTTGAGATAGAAACTGATAAGGTTTTAGACCAATCTCAAATAAAAGACATAAAAAAACTAAAGCCTGATATACTCTCAATAGTTCCAATACTTGAAGAAATAGAAAGTGATGAAAAAGATCTTGAAAATTTCAAAGAAAGAAGCATAATGGAACTGTTTAAAGAATTTTATGTTCATCAGAAGAAGGTAGAGCCAACAGAAGATTTTATGACACTATTTGCGGATATTGCCGGTGAAGAATAGAAATATAAAAAAGGAACTGATCCTTATGACACATGCCTTTTAAAGCGTGCCTGAGGAACAGTTCTTTTTTCATGGTTTCAAAACGATATGGAACTAATTAATAACAAATATTCGACAAAATAGTCATAATTTTTTCTATCTTGGCAGGATTTTCCCATGGACTGTCGAAGAAAATATCTTAAGAAACAATATAGACAGGTATGAATGTTTTAATAAACGCTGATTTATAAATACGTACGCCAAAGGGCTACAATTTTTAAAAAGAATTGGAGAGATATGACTATGGGGAATGATAAAAGAATCTTTGACGTTGTAATCGTTGGAGGGGGCCCAGCAGGGTTAAGTGTTGGAGCAGAATTATCTAAACTGGGACATAAGATTTTATTGATAGAAAAAGGAAAAATTGGTGAAACCGACAGATCGTGGATTGTACCGGGTTCTATTATTGCTAAATTAGATCCAGATGTACAAGAGTATGCATATAACGGTGTCAGAAGATTCCTTGAGTATACGCCGAATATGGAAATACAATGGGATGCTGTTGCTCCATGGAAATCAGAAGAGAAGTGGAAATGCTATCCTTACATTAATCAAGAAGGGATACTTAAGCACTGGGCCGACATTATAAGGTCAAATGGATCTGAGACAATAGAAAACTGTACCTATATTGATTACAAAGTAGAGGATGAAATAGTTACTATAAGAACAGTATCTTCAGAAGGGTCGAACTCTTGTAAAGAATACCAAGCTAAATTATTAATAGATGCATCGGGCTATAGCTCAGAAATAGCAAAAAAGAACAGAATTAGCCGTAAGGGCTACTTTTGGTGGTCCGTATACGGATATGAAATAGATTTCTCTGATATCAAGAATCTAAAGCATCCTGGAAATCTTGGTAATATGGAAGTAGGAGATTATATGCTGTGGCAATCCTTTAAAGATATGCCTATGGACTGTAACAGCACATTATCAGAGCTAAGACCAATAATGGAATATGAAGTCCTCGACGAAAAAAGGGTTTTTGTTTTCATATTATTTTTCTGCGAAAATATTGTAGATAAGGATTTTATGAAAAAGCAGTTTGATTATATACTACAGAACGAAGAGTCTATAAAATCATTTAAAGAAGGTACATTGGCCAGAGAAAGATTTGGATGGTATCCATCAAATGGCTTATCTCAAAAGGTTGCAATGGATAGAGTTGCATTTGTTGGCGATACAGGATGTTGGACAATACCAGCGGGTTGGGGTATGTCATTTATATTAAACAATTATAAAATTTATGCTGAAAATATTAGTGGATTATTGAAAGAAAATAGACTTGATAAAGAAGCCCTTAACAAAGCAACTTCATTTGGGCAAAGAAAAAAATATGAAATCATAATGGATAAGGTTGTACTCCATTTCTTAGCCTTTGCAACTCCAAGTCTAATAGACAGGTTTACAAAGATTGTTATTGATTCTTTTGGGGGCGAAAGGTTAGAAACTATGTTTTGCCTTCAAATGACCGAAGAGGAGTCTATTGAAACATTAAAAGTTGTTTTAAAGGAGTTTGAACTAAAAGAGCTTCTTTCCGTTATGAAGGATGAAAATGATTACCTGTTGCTTTTAGAGTTAGCTAAGGAGTTTGGGGAAACAGTGATTATAGATAAAATCAGACATTTCTTAGGTATGAAGAAGGAAGACGCAGGATTTGAATTCGAGAAGGCTAATTAAGTTGGCTAACTATAGGAGGACATATGAGAAAAACACTTGGTAAATTATATCATTGGTTATTTTATAAAAGATCACCAGTAAACCCATTAGCAATTTTTAGAAACAGAGACAAGAAGGATGTAACCTTACCAGCAGATGATTCTTTCCTATCAGATCAATCGGTACAATGGTGGTATTGGACCGGACATTTGAGGGATGAAACTGGAAAAAAATATGGATTTGAGATAGTATTTTTTGCATTTGATAGTTGGATAGTTTTCAGAAATCAGCTTGCGCAGGCTGCTATTACAGATATTGACAGAGAAAGCTATCACTATAGGGAACATGTGAAGTACTGTAGTCTACCCAGAAAACTTGATGGGAAATTTAACCTTGAGGTTAGTAGTGGAGATAGGGATGTAATTGCCGCATTTGGAGGTAAAGGTAGGGATTCCCTTTACTGTGAAGTAGACGATTATATATTAGATCTAAACCTTGAGTCCTTAGAAGACCCAGTTATTCACTATGATGGAAAGGCACACCATTATTCCTTTGGAGGTTACACCTATTATTATTCTAGGGAAAGAATGAAAACCGAGGGGACTATTAAAATAGAAGGTAAGACATATAAAGTTGAGGGAATAAGTTGGTTTGATAGACAATATGGAGATTTATATAGGGCCATTTTTAAAGGATGGCAGTGGTTTGCAATAGAACTTTTTGATAAAAGAACAATAATGCTATATGATTTTCTTGGAGAATATAGTGAAAGCGAGAAGTTTGGTTCTATTACCCATGAAAATGAAACAAAGGTACTAAATCATAATGATTATGAAGTAATTATTCTTGATAGATGGAAATGCCCACGTACAGATATCCAATTTCCTTCCGGTTGGAGAATCAAACTAGAAGATATGGAATTTATTATCGAGCCAGTAATAAAACATCAGGCTTTAGTAGCCAAACATGTATTTTGGATTGGCCCGGAATACTGGGAAGGTGCTTGTAATGTGTACGATGATAAGTACGAGTTAATAGGGGAAGCCTATGTTGAATTAAACGGATTTGGACATAAGCTAATTAGTATGAACTTAGAAGGCTATGGCGGAGTTAATTTTGGGATATAGTTACGTAGGATCTTTATGATAGGATTGGACTTTCAATAAAGGAATAATTTAACCCCATGGTATAGGTGTAAAGGAGTATAAAATGAAGATTTTAGGTTATGAAATAATTGAGAAAATATATGAAAGCTCTAATTCAATTATATACAGAGCTGTAAAAAGTGATGACGATAAATCCGTAATAATAAAATTACTAAATCATGAATATCCTTCTGAAGAAAGAATTGCCCAATTTAATTACGAATATGAGATTATTAATAATATTGATATTGATGGAGTAATAAAAGAATATGGTTTAGAGAGCTATAAGAGCAGTTTTGCATTAATCCTTGAGGATTTTGATGGAATAGCAATTAAGAGCATTGATTTTAAGTCTTGGGAGCTAAAGGATAAACTTAAATTACTCATCAAGATAATTGATATTATAGATAAGATTCATTCAAAGAACATTATTCATAAGGATATTAATCCCTCAAATATTTTACTTAACGAAAAAACAGGAGAGGTAAAGATAATTGATTTTGGTAATGCAACTAAACTAACAAAGGAAAAGTCATCAATTAATAGTAAAAGGGTAATTGAGGGAACATTTGCCTATATTTCACCTGAGCAAACTGGGAGAATGAATAGAGCCATAGATTATCATTCAGATTATTATTCTCTTGGAGCGACCTTTTACGAGATACTTGCAAATCAAAAAATGTTTCCGAATATTTCTGACCCTATGGAGATTATACATTATCATGTCGCAAAGGAGCCTAAACCTCTTCATCTATTGGATCAAGAAATTCCTCTTACAGTATCAAAAATAATTATGAAACTTCTTGCCAAAAATGCAGAAGATAGATATCAAAGTATTTTAGGTATAAAATCAGATATTTTACATTGCATTGAACAATTAGAGGCAAACGGTGTTATTGAAGATTTTGACATTGCTACGAAGGACAACTTAAGTAGATTTCAAATACCACAGAAATTATATGGTAGAAAAAAAGAGTTATCGAGTCTGATAACTGCATATGAAAATGCATGCAATGATGGATATGAATTAATGCTAATAGAAGGTTTTTCGGGGATCGGGAAAAGTGCTCTTATTAAGGAGTTTCAAAAGTTTGTTTTAAATAAAAGAGGATACTTCATAGCTACTAAATACGAAAAGTTTAGAGAAAATACCCCCTATAGTGCAGTTATACATGCATTTAAGGAGCTTGTAAGATTGGTGCTGACCGAGAGTAACGAAAAAATAGATTCTGTTAAAAGAAAATTAAAGGTATGTCTTGGGATTAACGGTAAGGTTATTACAGATGTAATACCTGAAGTGGAGAAACTTATTGGAAAGCAACCGGACGTAGAAGAATTACATCCTGTAGAAAGTCAAAATAGACTTAACTTTGTTTTTAAGGAATTCGTTACTGCGTTTCTTGATAGAGAGAATCCACTGGTGATTTTTTTTGATAATCTCCAGTGGGCTGATAATGCATCGATGAATTTAATGAAAATTTTGTCACGTACAAAAAATAACGGAAATCTTTTTCTAATGGGTTCCTACAGGAATAATGAAGTTGATGAACTACATCCTTTTAAAATAACTTTAAATCAATTAAAAGAAAAAGGTGTACAGATAAAAGAACTAAGGCTTCTACCACTCAATTCAGAGGATGTTAATGAGCTTGTTTCAGATACTTTAAAGTCAGATGTAGCAAATACAAAGGAGCTCTCAGATTTAATATATGAAAAGACAAAGGGCAATCCATTTTTTATTAGTGAGATTTTAGAACAGCTATATGATAAGAGCATAATAGTTTTTGATGATAAACAACTATGTTGGAGATGGGATATAGAAGAAATAAAGAATATAGGTTTCACAAGCAGTATGGCTGAGATAGCCGTTGAGAGAATTAAAGGGCTACATGAAAATACCCAGAGGGTATTAAAGCTAGGGTCCCTTGTTGGAAATATTTTTGACTACAATACATTGTTAAATATAGATAAAACTAGGCAGAAAGAAACCGCAGAAGGCCTATGGAATGCATTACAAGAAGGGCTTATTTTGCCACTCGATACATCCTACAAATACATACAAAGCTCAAGAGTTAATTCTAAATTTAAATTTTTCCATGACAAAATCTATGAAGCTGCCTATTCTCAGATTAAAGGAGAAGAAAAGAAACACCTTCACTTTAAAATAGGACAAACTATGAAGGCAAATGTTAAAGAAGGGGATATGGAAAAAAGGGTATTTGATATTGTAACACATTTGAATATAAGTAGAGAATTGATTAATGATGAAAATGATATAAGAGAACTAGCTGAGCTTAATTATATGGCTGGAAAAAAGGCAAAAAAATCTTCTGCATTTATCTTAGCACTTGAGTATTTAAAGCTTGCAATAGAACTTATTGGGAAAGATATTTGGACATATGACACAGCCTTGGCAATAAAACTATATACCGATGCAGCAGAAGCTGCTTATTCCTGCGGAGAATATGAAATAATGGAGAACTATATTAGTATTGTATTGAAAAATGGTGACAACTTGCTAGACAAAGTAAAACTATATGAAATAAAGATTTTATCGCTTTTAGCAAAAAATAATACAAAGGAAGCAGTTGAAACGGCAGTAAACGTATTGAAAAAGCTAGAGGTTGATTTTCCGAAAAAGATATCCAAAGGACAAATTCTTTACAAGTTGATCCTATTCAAGGCTTCACTTTATGGAAAAAATATTGATAGTTTTGTGGATCTGCCACATATAAAAGACCAAGAAAAGGCTGCTATAATGAGGTTATTGACAACGGTAGCTTCTTCAGCATATCTCTCTGCTCCTGAATTATTTATATTAATGGTACTAAAGGAGATTGAGATATCAATGAAATATGGGAATTCAGTGCAATCTCCATTTGCCTACTGTACCTATGGTACTATTTTATGTGGATTACTAGGTAATATAGATGATGGATATAAGTTTGGAAAAATAGGCCTGAGAATTCTTGAAAAAACAGAAAGCAATGAACTAAAAGGAAGGACTATTGTAGCCGCATGCATATTTGTTACTCATTGGAAGGAGAAACTGGATGATGTGCTGGAAGATTTAATGAAGGCTTATATCTATTCCATTGAAGCAGGGGATGCTGAGTATGCTGCTTGGGCTCTTCTATGCCACGGATTTCATTCACTTTTTGCTGGGAAAAGCATAAAGAAAGTGGGGAAAGAGCTTACTGCATCGTCGGAGAAGATAAAGTCTGAGCTAAAGCAGGATAAGCAGTACAATTCAATCTGTACATTCATACAGCTTTTACAGAAATTATCAAAAAGTAAGGGCGATAAGACCAGTCTATCCGATGAAAATTATGATGAAAACAAATTGATTAGAGCCTATATAGATAACGATGATAGGAATGGAGTTTATTATATATATAGCAATAAAATGATTCTAAATGTATTCTTTGAGAACTATGATATCGCACTAGAGGCCTCAGTGCTTGCAGAAAAATATATTGATAGTGTAATGTCAACAATTAATTATCCAGTATTCTTCTTCTACAGTACCCTGGCCTATCTATCAAATCATGGAAAAATAGATGATAGGGATAGGAGAAAAATATATAAAAATCTTAAGAAAGTTAAAAAGTGGGCAAAGGCTTCTCCACATAGTCATAAGTACAAATATTATTTGTTGGAAGCTGAAATTTGTAGAGTAAAAAAGAAGTATGAAAGGGCATCGGAACTTTTTGATTTAGCCATAGATCATGCTGCTAGTAATGGATTTGTCCAGGATGCTGCATTGGCCAACGAACTTGCATCTAGATTTTATAAGCTTAGAGGGAAAGAAAGTATTGCAAAGGCTTATATGCTAGAAGCCCATTATCTTTATAAAAAATGGGGAGCAAGTGAAAAGGTTGCTGACCTTGAGGAAAAATATTTTTATCTCAAGAAGGTATTTGTGGAAAGTGATATTTCAATTTCTAACAATACATATAGTCAAACATCTACTCAAATGCTTGACATAGCAAGTATAATGAAGATTTCTCACCTGCTAGCAAGTGAAATGAAATATGAAGGCCTAATAAAGAAAATGATGAAGATCGTTATGGAAAATGCAGGGGCACAAAAAGGATTTTTTATCACTAAAAACGAAGATAAATTACTTCTTAAGGCAGAGGCTAATATAGATAGTGATGATTGTAAGGTAATGGAGGATACAGAGATACAAAAATTCCAAGAGATTCTTTCTGAAACTATAATCAATTATGTATTTCGTACAGAAGAAGGCGTGGTAATTAACGATGCAGTCAATGATAAGCGCTTTCAGAATGACTCTTATATTGATATGTTTAAACCAAAATCTATATTATGTATTCCTGTGTTGACACAAAATAAGCTGGTTGGAATACTTTACTTTGAAAATAATCTGACAACAGGAGCATTTACAAAGGAGAGGATTGAGACCTTGCAAATAGTGGCCTCACAGGCGGCTATTGCACTTGAAAATATAAGTCTCTATAAAAACCTAGAAGATAAGGTGAGAAGACGCACAATGCAACTTAAGGAAAGGTCATCAGACCTTGAGAAGGCTAATGAAGAACTGAAAACTGCCATGGAGAATTTAAAACAAACCCAGACGCAGCTTGTCCAATCAGAAAAAATGGCGGCTCTAGGTAATTTAGTTGCCGGTGTGGCTCATGAAATGAATACTCCAATAGGAGCAGCTAAGGCGGCTGCAGAGGATATTTCACATACATTTAACTCATTAATGAACCTTATAGAGCTATTTAGACAGCTTGGACCAGAAGCAGCAGATAAATTATGTACATTAATAGACAATGGTATAGATAATAATGTGCCTCTCTCAACAAGAGAAGAGAGGAAATACAAAAGGGCTTTGAAAAAGGTACTTGAAGACTCTGGAATTGAAGAAGCTGATTTGATTGCTAACTATTTAGTTCGTATGGGGATTTATGAAAAGGTAGAGGAGTTAGAAGCTCTTTCAAAGGAAAAGGATTTAATCTCGATACTTCGAGTAGCAAGTGATTGGGCTGTGCAAAGGAAAAACGTTGAAAATATACGTTTAGCCCTTAACAAAACAAGTAAGATTGTATTTGCTTTAAAGAGCTATTCCCATTCTCAAGACAGCAATAAACCAGTAACTGTATCGGTACAGGAAGGTTTAGAAACAGTACTAATCATTTACCATAATCAGATAAAGCGTGGAATTGAGCTAATTAAGAACATTAACCCAGTTCCTTCGATAGAGGGGTATCCTGATCAACTAAGTCAGGTATGGACTAATATTATTCATAATGCCATTCAGGCTATGTCGGCTAAGGGAAAGCTTATAGTAGATCTGAAAGAGGAGAAGGGTTATGTGGTAGTCAAGTTTACAGATAATGGTCCAGGGATTCCTCCAGAAATTATGGAAAATATTTTTGAACCATTTTTTACGACGAAGGAAAAGGGTGAAGGAACTGGATTGGGATTAGATATATGTCAGAGAATTATAGATAAGCATGGGGGGAAGATTGAAGTAGAATCGGAACCGGGGAGAACTGCATTTACCATATTCTTGCCGATAAATGGACTAGATATGGAGTAATATAAACATACTACAGCATGTACAAAAGGGTGATTTTATGGAGAAACCAGTAATTCTATGTGTTGATGATGAAAAAATGGTTTTAGACAGTTTAGAACGACAGCTTGGAAGAGAACTAGAGCAACACTATATACTTGAATTTGCCGAAAGCGGCGTTGAAGGCCTTGAAATTATTGAGGAGTATTTAGAACAGAACCATAGGATTGCTGTGGTGATCTCTGACCAAGTCATGCCGGAAATGAGTGGAGATGAATTTCTAATTGCAGTACATAAGCTATCCCCAACAACAGTGAAGATTATGTTAACAGGCCAAGGTAACGATGAATCTATAATAAACGCAATAAATCATGCAAACCTTTATCGTTATATCGGAAAGCCATGGGAAAAAGCCGATGTTACCTTAACTATAAAAGAGGCAGCAAAAAGCTATATGCAGGAGCAAAAATTAATAGAACAAAATATTAATCTGCAAAATATGTATCAAAAGCTGAAGGAAATGAATACAAACTTGGAAAAGATGGTTTATGAGCGCACAAGGGAGTTACATATACAGAAGGCTTTCTTTGAGCAGCTCTTTGCCAATTCTCCTGAAGGGATTGCTATATTAGATAATGAATTCCAGATTACCAATATAAATGATGCCTTTGAGGACTTGTTTCTATATTCCATAGATGATGTTAAGAATCAAAATATTAATGAACTGCTTGTTCCCGATGACTATATGAACAAAGAGTACCATTCTTTAAATTCTATTCTTTGTGGAAGTACCATGAGATTTGAATCCGTTAGAAAACGCAAGGATGGTAGTTTGATAGACGTATCGGTAACCGGTTATCCAATAATGGCAGAAAATGAACAATTTGGTATATGTCTTATATTTAATGATATTTCCCAGCGGAAGCAGACAGAAGAACAGCTACGATATCTTAGTTTGCATGATGCTCTTACAGGACTTTATAATCGTGCCTATTTTGAACAGGAGATGAAGAGGATAGGCAGCCTACGAGATTCGTGGGCAGGTGTAATGGTATGTGATATAGATGCGCTTAAACTAATAAATGATACATTAGGTCATCAAGCTGGAGATGATTTGATTAAAAAGGCCGGCAGTATCATTAAGAATTGTATTAGACCAAGTGATATGTTGGCTAGAATCGGTGGAGATGAATTTGCTATATTATTGACAAACGCTGATATATCAGTACTTGCCGATATAAACACTAGAATTAAAGAAGCCATGAGAAACCATAACTCATCAAATCCAGAGTATATTTTAAGTATTTCTGTAGGATATGCTGAAAAGAAACAAACTTCAAACTCTATTGAAGATGTTTTTAAAGAAGCTGACGCTAATATGTATCATGATAAAATATTAAAGAGCTCTAATATTCGAAAGACAATTATTGAAAATCTTATAGATAATTTAAAAGAAAGGGACTTCTTTGCCAGCGGCCATGCTGAACGTTTAAAGCTATTAGCAGCACGATTTGGACAACGAATAGGTCTTTGCGAAAATAGAATAAAACAATTGGTGCTATTGGCAGAGTTCCATGATATAGGGAAGGTAGGGATTCATAGGAGTATCATATTTAAGCCCGATGATTTAACCCCAGAAGAATTTACTCAAATTCAGAAACATTGCGAAATAGGATATCGTATCGCTAAATCCATACCCGATATAGTACATATTTCTGATTTGATAGCAAAGCATCACGAGTGGTGGGATGGAAATGGATATCCAGTAGGCCTCAAGGAAGAAAAAATTCCTTTAGAATGCCGGATTATAAATATCATCGATGCATACGTTGTTATGACAGATACTCGTCCATACTGTGAAGCTAAATCCCATGATGAAGCCAAATATGAGTTAAGAAAATTTGCTGGTATACAATTTGACCCCAAGCTAGTAGATTGTTTTGTAGATATGTTAGAAGAATAGAAGTAGAGACACAGAAAGGAATGAATATAAGTGCGTAAAGCCATACTATGCGTAGATGATGAAAAAATAGTTCTAGACAGTCTATGTGCACAATTTGAGAGATCTTTTGGTAGTGAATTTATTTATGAAGCAGCCGAAAGTGTTGAAGAAGCATGGGAAGTAATCGATGAGTTAATTGAAGACGGTTGTACACTTATTCTTGTGATTTCCGACTGGCTGATGCCAGATGTTAAGGGCGATGAATTTCTAAGAGAAGTTCACCAAAAGTGGCCGAAGACAATTAAAATAATCCTAACAGGATATGCTGATAACGCTGCACTTGAGAAAGCAAAGGAGACCGCTAATCTTTACTGCATAATACAAAAACCATGGGACGGTCATGAGCTTATTGAGCAGATTAAGAGGGCCTTAGTTACTGTTCAATAGAGTTTAAGTTTATTTGTAAATGTTTAATTACATTAAAGCATATTTTATGATTATCCTAAATCTATCTATTTGAATTATTTAGAAAGATGGCTTATACTTAACTATAGATTATATGTGTAGAGGAGGAATTGCAT
Source organism: Wukongibacter baidiensis (assembly GCF_050888315.1). Classification (NCBI taxonomy): domain Bacteria; kingdom Bacillati; phylum Bacillota; class Clostridia; order Peptostreptococcales; family Caminicellaceae; genus Wukongibacter; species Wukongibacter baidiensis. The sequence continues at coordinate 1,578,850 of NZ_CP138202.1, read as the reverse complement.
GTATTTTGATTTAGATAGGTGAGTGGGTCATATAACTGAAAATTCTATGAAAGAAATTTCGGATGCCTTCGGTCGAAGGCTTAAAAAAAGTGGTATAACGAGAATTCAATGGATTGCTCTTTACTATATAAATGCTAATCAAAATATAACTCAGAGAGAATTATCAAAGCTTATGTTCGTTAAAGATTCCAGCGTTGGTAGATTACTTGATAGACTTGAGCGAGATAATATGATTAAGCGTATAAGAAACAAAGAAGATAGGCGCAACATCAATATCATATTAACTGAAGAAGGAAAAACTAAAATTGATGCTTTAATCCCTGAAGGAGATAAATTTAACAATAAATTGATAGAAGGATTAACAGAAGGAGAATTAAGGATTTTTGAAAAAGTAGTGTTTACTATGGTAAGAAACATTAAAGATTATGAGTAAGAATTTCATAAATAGAACTTTAAGAAAGTATTCTCAGGTTTTGCATTCAAGGTTGCAAAACTGAGGATATTTTTTTATTTCAACAAGATATTATTTAAAATTAAAAAAATAAAAGCAAGAATTTGAAAGAATATTGTTAAAATTTTATTGAAATAAAGAAAAATGTTTGCTATACTTAATATTGCATAGGCAAACAAAAAGGAGGGGCTTTTATGGCGTACAATGTAAGAGAGATGTTAAATGGTTTTGTTGGAGGGTTAGAGGATCTAGGACAAACAAATCCTGAGCAGGTAGGAGCGTTTATGGGATTACTTGGAGCATCCTATGAACCTAATGCTGTGGACTATAAGACTAAAGAGTTAATTAGTGTAGCAATCGGTTGTTACAACAGATGTGAGTATTGTATCGTATATCATACATATAAGGCTCTTGAAGCGGGAGCAACAAGAGAAGAAATTATTGAATCAGCGATGGTGTCGGTAGCATTTGGTGGAGGTCCAGCAATGGCTTACTCAGTAACATTATTAAAAGATTGTTTAGATGAATTTGAAAAGGATTTTCAATAAAGACTAGAGGGGCTTAGGTAGTCATTGCCTATGGCCCTTTTTTTAAAGGTGGGATAGTATGAAGTGTGAATTGATTATCGAGAAACTATCTGGACATGATACAAAGGCTAAAGTAGGAAAAATCTCCAAAAGGGTCGGAGACGAGGTTAAAGCTGGAGATATATTATTTACTCTAGAATCGGGGAAAGGAAATTTAAACTTTACTGCCGATGCGAATGGTACTTTAATGGAGCTAAATATAGAAGAGGGACAGACTGTTTCGAAGAAAGATGTAGTTGGCTTCGTTGAAGGGGAAAGGTTAGATAACAAGGACAAGACCGACAAAGTAAACTCTAAGAAACCTAAGTATTCCTTTGGTATAGCGAAACCCAAAAAGGAAGAGGTTGTATGTGATTTGCTAGTAATAGGTGGTGGTCCAGGTGGTTATGTGGCTGCGATTAGAGGTGCTCAGTTAGGTCTAAGTACAGTTTTGATTGAAAAAAATCGCCTAGGTGGTACATGTCTAAACTACGGCTGTATCCCCACAAAATCAATGGCCGAAAGTTCTCATATCCTTGAAAATATAAAAAGTGCTGAAGTATTTGGAATCCATGTAGAAGATTATAAAGTATCTTTAGGTGAAATCATTGAGAGAAAAGATCAGGTTGTAGAGACCTTAGTATCGGGAATTAGTCAGTTAATGGAAGCTAACAATATTAGAGTTATTGAAGGTAATGCCGTTGCAGTTGATGAGGAAACAATCAGTGTTAAAACTAAAAAAATCGATGCAACTATTAAAGCAAAAAATATAATATTAGCCCTTGGTTCATCTGCTAGTACCTTGTCAATAGAAGGAGCAGACCTACCAAATGTCCTAACAAGTAAAGAAATGCTCTCACTAACAGAAATTCCAAAGAGGTTGACTGTAATAGGTGGCGGTGTAATTGGAATGGAGTTAGCATTTATATATAGGTCACTTGGCTCAGAAGTAACGGTAGTCGAGTATGCATCTGAAATCTTGTCTATATTAGATGGTGATGTTATAGAACACATATCATCTATTGCTAATGAAAAAGGAATTAAAATTTTTGAAAGTGCTTGTGTCAACAGAATACAAGAAACTGTAGATGGTCAGTTAATAACAACCTTTAATAAGGATGATAAAGAATATTATATTAGTAGTGATAAGGTTTTAATGGCCGTTGGAAGAAACGCAAATCTAGATAGTATAGAATTAGATAAATTGAAGGTAGCCTTAAACGAAAAAGAAAATGGTATAGCAGTTAATGAATACATGCAAACTTCATCGCCTTCTATTTATGCAATAGGCGATGTTACAAATATTGTTCAACTTGCCCACGTAGCTTCTCATCAAGGGCTAATTGCAGTAGAGCACATAAAGGGAAGCAAAGCAAAAGCCCATTATGATCTAGTACCAAGTGCTATATTTACAAGTCCGGAGATTGGACATATCGGTATGACCGAAAGGGAAGCGGCTGCAAAAAATATAGCTATTAATGTAGCTAAGTTTCCATTGATGGCTAGTGGAAAAGCACTAGTAATGAATGCGACAGATGGTTTCATTAAATTGATTGCAGATGCAGAACAAGATATTCTTTTAGGTGGAGTTATTGTTGGAGAACATGGAACCGACATGATAGCAACTATTTCGAATCTAATACAACATAAAGTGAAGATAGATGATGCAATTCAAGTAATTTATGCACATCCAACCCTGTCGGAAGGAATACATGAATCTTTACTAATGTTAAAGAATAGAGGTATTCATTTTGGGTAAAGTGATTCCTATGATATATCTAACATCGTCAAAGGATCCGGCCGTTAATTTAGCTATTGAGACATATCTTATTAAAAATGCTAATTGCAATGAAGTTATATTGCTACTTTGGCAAAATGAAAACACAATAGTAATAGGTAGAAATCAAAATCCCTATCAGGAGTGTAATCTAGAGGAAATAAAGGTTAATAATGTTTCACTTGTTAGAAGGTGTTCCGGTGGTGGAGCAGTATATCATGACCTAGGAAATTTGAACTTTTCATTTATTACAGGAGAAGAGAATTACGATGTAAACAAACAACTACAAGTAATTATAGAAGCTCTGAAGCCCTTTGGATTAAAGGCCGAGTATAGTGGTAGAAACGACATTGTTATAGATGGAAAAAAATTTTCAGGTAATGCTTTCTACTCTGAAGAAGGTACTAGTTGTCACCATGGAACTTTGCTATTGGACGCAGATGTTGAAAAAATGATACGGTATCTCAGCGTATCGGCAATAAAAATTGATTCAAAGGCTATACAATCGGTAAAATCAAGGGTTGTAAATCTATCGGAATTAAATCCAGACATAACGATTGAGACCATAAAAAAGTCGCTATATAATTCCTTTGAATCAATCTATGGGACTATAGAATCCGTGGAAGAGCTTAATATACCAATGGATAGTATAAGAGATGAGGTTACAAAGAATAGATCATGGGACTGGACATATTCCCAGAGTCCCAGTTATTCAGTAACATTGACAGAAAAATTTGATTGGGCAGTTGTAGAATTTAGCTATGATGTTTCGGATGGTAAATTTAAGGAATGTAGCTTTAATACCGATGCTCTTATTTTAGAAAATTTTAGTGGATTAGAAAGAGAGCTAATAGGAAAAGAAGTAAAGATAGAAACAATAAATAGAGCTATTAAATACATCATAAAGAATGCAAGGGTAAGGGATGATCTTATTAGTTTATTTGATAGATATATAAAGTGATGATATTTGATTTTCGAATATGGTCACGCAAGGAAATCAATAGTAACCAGTCAACAATGACGTCGGTCTACTGTAGTGTAAAAACACTGTAGTACGACGTCATTTCATTTTTGGAGTTTTGGAGGCCTTAGAGCACTACAATCTTTTCTTACCGACACTTATTTTTACTTAATGAGGGGTTTCTTATTATTACTACTATATCCCCTACAACCCCTATTCCCAAATTAACCTTTTGAAATATCAAACAAAATTCCATATAATTAATATAGATAGAAAGTAAACCGATAAGGATTTATTATCCTTGCGGAAAGGAAGTGAACACCAAAGACGATGAGACCTAAACTACTAAAGATATCAGGATTGAACAGCTTTGTTGAGGAACAAGAGATTGATTTTTCAACCCTTATAGAAGGTGGATTATTTGGTATATTTGGACCGACGGGAAGTGGAAAATCCACTATATTAGATGCTATAACCATAGCTTTGTATGGATATAATGCCATAGCAAGGGGAACAAAGGAATTTATAAATACAGATATGGAAAAGGTGTTTCTAAGCTACGAGTTTGATTGTGGAAATAACTTAGGTAGACAAGCCTATAGAATAGAAAGAAGTATAAAGAAGAATAAGAACGGTGGAATTAAGACAGACTTTGCTAGATTAACCCTTCTAGATTCTGAAGGTAATAATATAAGGATTGTAGATAAGATTTCTGAGATAGATGAGGAAGTAAAAAATGTAATTGGCCTTAACCATCAAGACTTTACAAGGTCTGTAGTCCTTCCACAGGGAAAGTTTAGTGAGTTCTTAAAACTGGCAGGTAGTGAGAGACGGAACATGCTTGAAAGAATTCTGAGCTTGGAGAAATATGGAGGAAACCTTGTAGATAAGATAAGAAGCTATAAAAGGAAAAGGGAAGAAGAGTTACAGGTTTTAAGTGGAGAGCTTAACAGGTTTGATGGGGTGACCGAGGAAAGTATTAAAGCCGAGAGAGAAATCCTATCTCAGATCGAAAAAGATGAAAGTGAATTAAGGGACGAAATAAAACGTATTGAAAAGAGATATGAGGAACTTAATAAGATATGGGGATTACAAACTGAACTTGAGAACTATCTAAAGATGAAGGAAAAACTAGATTATAGATCTGAGGAGATTGAAGGACTTAGAGATAGATTGGAGAAAGGAAGAAATGCTGAAAGGGTTAAGCCCTATCTTGATAGATATAATGACACTCTTCATGATATTAAAAAGAATAAGGAAATCCTAAAGGATATTCTGACAAAGCTAGAGGATGTTAGTAAGAAATTAGAGGAAACTAAAATAAAATACGAAGCTGCATATCTTAAAAAGGATCAAGAACTACCTGTATTAATAGAAAAGGAAGCTAATGTAAAGAATGCAATAGAGTTGAAGGAAGCCGTTGATAAGTTAAATAGGGAACGTGCTATACTAGCAGAAAAGTTTAAAAAGTGCAGTGAAGTAATAAAAAAATCAGAGGAAAAACTAGAAAAGCTTAAGCTTGATAGAGAAAATAATGATAAGAAAATAGAAGAACTTGAAGAGAGATGCAAGTTTTTAAAGGTATCGCCTGAATATAGAGAAAAACTGAACAAGGCTTGGAAACTAAAAAATAGTTATGATGAATTAAACAAGGCTAAGGAGGAAAGCTTAAGAAATATAGAAGGCTTAAACAAAAGGATAATAGAAGGTAACGAAAAAATTAGTGAAATAGGAAAAGCTCTTGTAGAAAAAGAATCTACATATAATGGCTTAAAGAATGAGCTTGGAAGCCTTGAAGCAAATCCTCCTAAGGATAACGATTATATATTAGAGAAAGAAATTAAGCTACATAAATTAAAATCAGACCTACAGGAAACAAAGGATAACCTTAAAAAGAAAGTTGAAATTGAAAGTGAATTAAGGATAATTCAAGATAAAAATAAAGAAGCTGGGCTTAAGTTAGACTATTTAAAGAAAAGACACAAAGAGAATGGAGACAAGCTTGAGGATGTCAAGTTGGAGATTGTTAAGCTGGAGAATGCCCAAAGAGCAGGAATTCTTAGTCTAGAACTTAAGGAAGACAGTCCTTGTCCTGTATGCGGCTCTTTAGATCACCCACAGACTGCTAAGGCAATGCCTAGGGATACAATAGAGAAGATCATAAAAATCAAAGAAGGCTTTGAAGTAAATAAAAGAGAAATTGAAAAGGGAATATACGAGCTAGAGACAGATATAAAAAATGGATCTAAGGAAGAAGAGAAAGTAAAGAAAGAACTGGATACTTGTTTAGGTAAGCTCAAAGATTATGAAGTAACTACCTTGGAAAATGATATAAAAACTATGGTCGAAAAGATCCATAATTTAAAGACATTATTTAAGAACTGGGAATCTAAAAGAAAAGAATTAATTGAAAGAGTACAGGCTAAGGAAAAGGAGAAAATAACCTTAGAAAAGCAAAATATTCGCTACTTAGAAGGTACTAATAGAGATAAAGAAAGATTATCTGAAGAGAACAAAAAAAGAGATGAATTAATTAAAAAACTTGATGAAATCCATGGTTCCTACGAACAAGCTAAGAAAGAACTAAACATTGAAGATGTAGATAAGGCAATTGAAGAAGTTAGAAAAAAGGAACATGAATTGTCAAAACATGATGAAGAATTGAAGAGACTGCGAAACGAAGTCAAAAAAATTGATATAGAAAGAGATAAAATAGGTGAAAATCTTAAAAATGCCATGCTTGAGAGAAGTAGAATAGAGGAAGCTGGTAAGGAAAAACGTATTGTCATTGATGAATATGCAGAGAAAATAAAAAAGACTGTGGGAGATAGAGAACCTAGCCTTTATTTAAAGGAAATTCAGGAAAAGAAAATTAATATAATAAACGAAGAAGACGCTCTTAGAAAATTAAAAGAAGAAGAGAAGACATTATTAAATAAATTGCAGGAAAAGAGAGTAGGCCTGGAAGATACAAATAAGGCTTTGGAAGCATCTTTAATCAATATTAAAAAGGATCTGGAGGATGCCTTAAAGGAAAACAAATTTGATAATGTTAATGAGGTAAACGCTAGTATTGCTCCTAAGCAAGAACTTAAGTCAATAGAAGATGAAATAAAAGTATTTGATGATGAGGTAAAAAAGGTAAGTGGAAATATAACTAGAATTAGAGATGAATTAAAGGGTGATACATTAGATGAAGCCGACTTTATAAAATTTAAAGAGGATATGAAATATAAGAAAGAAAGTCATGGATTACTGCTAGAAGAAATAGGCAAGAAAAAAGAAAGAATAAGAGAAATGGAAGAAAACTATGAAAGAGTTAAGGAAATAAGTGAAAAGATTAAGAAGCTTGAACACATTACAGATATGCTAAATCAAATGTTCAAGCTTGTCTCAGGAAATAAATTTGTTGAATATGTTGCAACGAGTCATTTAAGATATATTGCTAAGGAAGCATCTAAAAGACTGATGGACATAACTAACAAGAGATATAGCCTCGAACTAGACAGTAAGGGAAACTTTATCATATGCGACAATTATAATGGTGGAGTTCGAAGGGACTGTAATACTCTATCTGGTGGAGAAACCTTTCTTACATCCCTTGCATTAGCCCTATCTCTTTCTAGTCAAATACAGCTTAAGGGTAATGCCTCAATAGAATTCTTTTTCCTCGATGAAGGATTTGGAACCTTAGATAATCATCTTTTAGATACGGTAATGACCTCACTTGAAAAACTACATCAGGAAAAACTGGCTGTAGGTATAATAAGCCATGTTAATGAACTCAAAAATAGAGTTCCCATTAAATTAGTAGTGACACCATCTGAATCGGGACTACATGGGACAAAGGTAGCTATAGAGAAAAACTAAGTTTTTACTTAGTATATCTATCGGCATAGGAAGAGGCTGCATAGGAATCGGGTTTGATTTTTGCCTCTACGCCCATACAAGTAATCCTTCCTGTCATTTCTTGGATGAGATCTCTAGTGGCACCTCTTCTACCAATATCAATATGGGCCTCTAGAATGAAGTTTGCACCTTTGTCAGCATGGGGAATTAATATATCAATTATCTGAGAAGTTCTATTATAGTCAAATAAAAAAAGCAGTTCTTGGGTGAGGGAAGTTTCAATTGAAATCTTTTCTCTAAGACTGCTTATTCTCCGCGGAATAATATATTCTTTTATACAACCCCATGCTCCTTTACCTATACCATCTAAACCAATGCGATGAACATGGATTGCCGATATAAAACGGGTGAAGGACTTTACATGGGAATCAGTGCCAATAGCCAATTTATAAAGGGCAACAGGGTCTTTCTGAACAAAGGACAATATACTGTTAAAAGCTTCGTCAAAGGTCATATGGTTTGTAGTTGAATTAGAAAACACCATTGTATTTAAATAATAAGGATTGTTATTAGTCATAAATACAGCCTCCTTAATAGTATTATTTAAGTTGAACTAAAAGATTAAGTACTGCTATTGACATTGAAAAAACTAAAACTCAAAGTTAATGTTAAGCTTAAACGTTAACTAAATATTAAGTGAGAGGATGATAATGTGAATTTAGCTAAAGAATTAAATGTTGCAAAGAATTTAGCTATAAAAGCTGGTGAAGCTATAATGAAAATATACTCAAATTCCTTTGATGTAGAGTATAAAGAAGATGAATCCCCTATAACGATAGCCGATAAAAATGCAAATGAAATAATTGTAGATAGACTTAAAAGTGATTTTCCCGATTATGCTATACTTTCTGAAGAATGTGAAGATGATCTATCGAGATTAAACAATGACTGGTGCTGGATAGTTGACCCCTTAGATGGTACAAAGGAATTTATTAAAAAAAATGGAGAATTCACTGTTAATATTGCCCTATCCCATAAAAATAGATCAGTGCTTGGAGTAATATATATACCAGCAACAAAAGAGTTATTCTATGGGGCAGAGGGTCTTGGTTCGTATTATCAAAAAGAATCAACCCCTGTAGAAATTACGGTTTCTAATAGAACAGAAAATATTAGGATGATGGTTAGCAGATCACATGCAACAGATAGATTAAAGGACCTCATTGACAATAATAGAGATAAAATAAGTGACATTAAAAGAGCCGGCAGCTCACTAAAGGGTTGTTTTATTGCTAAAGGAGATGCCGAAGTGTACTATCGCTTTGGTCCAACTAAGGAATGGGATACTGCTGCAATGCAATGTATAGTTGAAGTAGCCGGTGGCATATTTAAGCAAATAGATGGAACTGCGATGAATTATAACAGAGAAAACACTTTAAATCATAAGGGTTTTTATATTTTAAACAATATTGAAAATAAGCTGATATAGAGAGAGTTATTTTTGAGCATTAACATATTTCTGGCTTCCTTTATTTCTTCGAGTACTAATTAATTGTTCAATTTTCTCTATATAATTTTCATTACTGCTTACCCTTATATGGCTAGTTAGAAGATATTCATTTCGTGTCTTTGGAAATCTGTCATGTTGTACATTGCTCTTAATAGTCTTTGCAATTATTTTGCTCTTAATATGGGTGTGCGCTTTTTCAAATCCATATTTGTTGACTTTAGTAAGGTTTATTACTAAAAATCCACCACTGGAAGGCTTAATAATAATGCTATCCATATAAGCATACCTTCTTTCATTTATGATGTTTTCAATAACCCCTTCCTATTAACATAGTATTTTTGAAGGCACCAAACAGTTACTATTACAAAGTATATTTAATTACAAAATGTACAGGCTTTATAATTCTATTTAATATAATATATGTTATAAACGTATGAAAATTTTGTTATAAATTGATTAAATTAATAAATTTTTTTAATCCAGATTATTAATGAGAAGCTTGAAAAGGAATTAAAAGAAATGGACAAAAGAAGAAACATGAAAGTAAGCTTTCATGAAATCCGACAAATTTTTCACATATAAATGAAGGAAATTTCAGAATAATAGAGAAATAGTTATATAACCCGGATTATCTGCAAACTTTCTATGAATAATCTGGGATAAGGTACTATATAGAATTATACAAAATATCTGAAAGAGGGAAATCTATGTTTACACCAATAAAGAATAAAAAGCTATATCAGCTTGTGATAGATCAAATACAGGAAATGATCTTAGATGGAAAACTTAAAAAGGGAGATAAGCTGCCCTCTGAAAGAGATTTAAGCAATCAGCTAGGAATTAGTAGAACGTCTATAAGAGAAGCCCTAAGAGCCCTAGAGATAATAGGACTGATTGAAAGTCGACAAGGAGAGGGAAATTTCATTAAGGGAAGAATGGAAAGTAGTATCTTTGAGCCTCTATCGGTTATGTTTATATTAAGCGGAGGCAGACCACAAGATATATTAGAAGTAAGAAGAATTATTGAAGTGGAAGGGGCTATACTGGCAGCTAAGGAAATAAATGATGATCAGAAGGAAGAATTAATAGAAATAATGAATCAATTAAGAAATGCCAAGGATGAAAAGGAAAGTTCGGAATTTGATAGAAAGCTGCACTTTATGATTGCAAAGTGCACTGGAAACCACTTAATAATGAACCTTTTTAATGTAATATCGACACTTATGAAGGACTTTATAAAGGATGCCAGATGGGAAATATTAAAGGCGAATAAGAGTCAAGAATTCTTAGTAAATCAACATCAATTAATCTGTGATGCAATTATTGAAAATGATCCGGACAAAGCTGGATTGGCGATGAAGGCTCATATAGAATACATTTATAATGTAGTTGAAGAATTGAATGATAAATGGTAGTAGCATATTTTGCCGTTATATTATATGAAAGACAGAGACCATATTTTCACTATTATTGAGAATATGGTCTCTTTTATTGAACTTATTTCTCGAAGAGAAATCCCGCTAAAAATAAGAACTTTAGTAGGAGATATAGATAAGTGTGAATATAAATGAGAGCCTTAACAGAAAAAGATATTGAAAAATCATGAAAATTCAGATAATATAATGGTAAGGTGGTAATACCGCTATAGCCGTTTTGTCAGGAAATAAAAGAGCAGTTTTATTGCTAAGGTAAATATCATTTCAATAAATTGTTGCAATAGTAAGGAGGAGAAAATCTCTGAATTATTATTTTGATTAACTGGTATTACCATAGCACCAATATATAATAGGGCTTATCTTAAAGATTAATATTATAAAAGGAGGATGTAGAATGGCGAAAGTAGAGGTTCCCTATTCAAAAGAACATTGGAGTATTGAAGTTCCTGATAAGAATTTGGTTGGGATATTAGAGTCTAATGCAAATGAATTTGTAACTGAATTATCTCAGGAGGAAATTGTGAGTCTGGCACTGGACAACCCTATCGGGGGTAAAAAGCTTGAAGAATTGGTTATTGGAAAGAAAAATATGGTCATTATAACAAGTGATCATACCAGACCTGTTCCTAGTCATGTTACTTTACCGATAATGTTAAGACGAATAAGAAAAGCAAATCCTAAAATAGATATAAAGATTCTAATTGCAACGGGTTATCATAGGCCGACTACAAGAGAAGAATTAATATTTAAATGTGGTAAAGAGGTTGCAGAAAACGAAAATTTTGTTATGCATTTTTCAAAGGAAAATAATACATTAACGAAGGTTGGAATCCTTCCTTCTGGTGGAGAACTATGGCTGAACAAACTTGTTATGGAAACAGAGGTTCTAATTGCCGAGGGATTTATTGAACCCCATTTCTTTGCAGGATTTTCCGGTGGTAGAAAAAGTGTATTACCGGGAGTAGCAGGGGCAAAGACTGTATTGGCAAATCACTGCTCAAAATTTATTGCAAGTGATTTTGCTAGAACAGGGATTTTAGAAAATAACCCAATACACAAAGATATGCTATATGCTGCTGAAAAAGCAAATCTAGCTTTTATACTAAATGTGGTAATAGACAGTGAGAAAAAGGTTATAGGCGCATTTGCTGGAGATAGTGCGTTGGCCCATGAAAAGGGATGCGAATTTGTTACAGGCCTAGCTAAGGTTGATAAGATTAATGCAGATATTGTAGTAAGTACTAATGGTGGCTATCCCCTTGATCAAAATATATATCAGGCTGTAAAGGGGATGACGGCGGCAGAGGCTACATGTATAGAGGACGGAGTAATAATTATGATTGCTGCATGTAACGATGGACACGGAGGTCAGTCATTTCATGATAACATGGCACAGGCAAGCTCACCGGAAGAAGTTCTTGAAAAAGTGCTAAAAATTCCAGCAGAAGAAACAATTCCAGATCAATGGGAATTTCAAATATTAGCTAGGATTCTATCTAAGTTTACAGTTATTTTAGTAACGGATATGTGTGACCCGGAAATGATAAAGTCAATGCATATGGAACATGCCTATAGTTTTGAAGAGGCACTGGATAAAGCCTTTAAATTAAAAGGATTAGATGCGAAGGTAGCAGTTATTCCAGATGGAGTTTCTGTAATAGTGAAATAGAAATTATATACTTAGAAAGTCATCAACCTGTTCAGAATAAATAAAAAATTAGAGGGCGATGATTTTTGAATACTATTAAAAATATACCGTTTTTCTATGGTGTTTTAAAAACATTCTAGGAAGACGGTATTTTAATTTTTTGATACTATTGTAAGTCATTTCTAGAGGAATTTTAAGCTATTTATAGAAAGAGTAATATACATAATCTGGGATAAACTAGGAGGTATAAGAATGAATTATAAAAGGTTTAATGGATTAACTAAAGAGGGATTAAGAGAGCTACTTATTGTAATAAAAAAGCTGGGATTACCCCTAGTTATACTAGGTGGACTCTTCCTTATATATAGCTGGATAGATGGTAAACCAGCAGTATCCTTTAGCCAACTAATTATGACCTTTCTTTTCCTCGCCTTGATGCAAGTAGAGTTTGAGAATCTCTGGCTTGAGAATGAAGTTAAAGAGATAAAAAAGCGATTGAAGGAACTTGAAGAAAAAAGCCAGGCTGATGAAAATAAATAAGATTTTATTATTAGGTCTTGATTAAAGTCAAAAATGATGATAATATAATAAACATAAGCTTAGACTATAAACAAAAGTTTATAAAAGTAGAAGATGGGTGAATAAATTGACTGATAGAGAAAAAGAAATATTAGATATGATAGGAAAAAATCCAATGATTTCACAGCAAGAGATTGCCGATACCCTAGGGATAGCACGTTCATCTGTAGCAGTCCATATAACAAACCTTGTGAAAAAGGGTCACATAAAGGGAAAGGGTTATATATTGAAGGATAGGGACTATGTAACTGTAATTGGAGGAGCAAATATAGACATCATAGGATTTCCAAAGGAGATCCTTAATCTTGGAGATTCCAATCCTGGTAAAGTTAAAATATCATTAGGTGGCGTTGGAAGAAATATATCTGAAAATCTATCCAAGATGGATATAGAGACTAAGCTTATAACTGCCATGGGTACAGACCTATATGGAAAGAAGATATTAGACGAATGTGAACTGTCTGGAATTAATATGGAAAATTCTTTGGTGCTAAAGAATAAACCTTCTTCAACATATCTTTCAGTGTTGGATGAAAAGGGTGACATGAAGGTTGCAATAGCCCATATGGAAGTTATTGATGAAATAGATATAGAATTCATTAGAAAGAAGTCTCTAGTCATCAAGAACTCCAGTTGTGTAGTTGTAGATACTAATATTAAGAAAGAAGTAATCGAATATCTAATTACTAACTTTAAGGATGTAGATTTCTTTGTAGATACAGTATCTACGGCAAAGTCAAGAAAGATAAAGGATTTTATTGGATCATTTCATACAATAAAGCCAAATAAAATTGAAGCAGAGGAACTTAGTGGAATCAAGATAGACTGTAGTGAAGATGCTAAAAAAGCTATAAGGTATTTCTTAGATTTAGGAGTTCAAAGAGTATTTATCAGTCTTGGGAAGAATGGAGTATACTATGGGGATAGTAAAGACATAGGCCATATTCCCGCCAGAGAAGTTAAAATGGTAAATGCAACTGGTGCTGGCGATGCATTTATTGCAGGACTGGTATATAGTTATTTAAATAATTTTGACGCCAGGAAAAGTGCAAGATTCTCAATGGCGGCTTCAGTAATTGCCCTTAGTCATGAAGATACCATTAATCCAAATATGTCTATAAAGAAAATTGAAGAAAATATGAAGGAGATGGAATAATGATGAAAAAATATTTAGAAATACACCCAGAAGTTGAAAAGGCTCTAAAGGAGAAGAAAGCAGTTGTTGCATTGGAATCAACTATTATATCCCATGGTATGCCTTATCCTAAAAATGTTGAAACTGCATTAAGGGTTGAAGAAATAATTAGAGAAAATGGAGCCGTACCGGCAACTATAGGAATCATTAATGGAAAGATAAAGGTTGGGTTGACTACTGAAGAAATTGAACATATGGCAACAAGTAAGGATGTTGCAAAGGTGAGTAGAAGAGATATTCCATTTGTTGTAGCGCAGAAATTGGATGGGGCTACAACAGTTGCAGGAACTATGATAGCAGCTAGCCTTGCAGGAATCAAGATGTTTGTAACAGGTGGAATTGGTGGAGTTCATAGAGGTGCTGAGAAGACCTTTGACATATCTGCTGACCTTAAGGAGCTTGCAAATACAAATGTAGCCGTTGTATGCGCAGGGGCTAAATCAATACTAGATATAGGATTAACACTAGAATATCTTGAGACCCATGGTGTGCCTGTAGTTGGATATGAAACAGAAGAATTTCCGGCTTTCTATACTAGAAAAAGCGGATTTGGGGTAGATTATAAGGTAGATAATCCAGAGGATTTAGCTGTATCTATTAAATCTAAGTGGGATTTAGGATTAGATGGTGGAATGGTTATTGGTAATCCTATCCCAGAAGAATTTGAAATGGATTATGAAATCATAAATAAAGCCATAGAAGATGCATTGAATGAAGCTGAAGAATTAGGTATAAAGGGAAAAGAAACGACTCCGTTCCTACTTTCAAAAATCAAAAATATAACTGAAGGAAGAAGTCTTGAATCTAATATCCAACTAGTGTACAACAATGCAAGAGTTGGAGCTAAGATAGCTGTGAAACTGTCAGAATTATATTAGAGAAAGTTGCGGCAGGTACTGAGGAAATGAGTGAATCTACAAAGCAGCAGCTTGCTAGTATTGAACTGTTATCTAACTATACCGAAGAATTAAAAGGATTTGCATTTGAACTTAATAAGGAACTTGAGGGCTTTAGGCTGAAATAGAGATTAGTAAAAATAGCACCGATTTCCCGGGAAATCGGTGCTATTTTATTAAAGTCACTCCTTAAAGAGAAATAGTTTATTAAGAGCTTGTTCTAGGTTCCTGAATCCGTGTGTATCTATATATACCAAATATAATAACCAAGCTTCCCACAAGCTGCCAAGCCGTAGGTATTTCTTTGAAGAATACTATCGCCCAAATGCTAGCGAATACTGGCTCTCCAAGAACAGCAGTTGATATATAAGTAGGTTTTAAATACTCAAGAGCCCAGTTAAATATACTATGGCCAAGTATTGTACAGAAAATAGCAAGCATCAGAAATCTTAACATTTCTTGAAGAGAATATGGATAGAGAGACGTCTTTGTAAAAATTGAAAATAGAATCAATGTAATAGTACTACTTGTATAAACTATAAAGGTGTATGCTGTCAAAGAAAGCCTTTGTCTAACTATTCTCCCAATTAACATATAACCTGCCACAAAGAAGGCACCTAATATTGCGAGCATATCACCATATAAAATATTGCTGCCAAGTGTAGAATCGCCAGTAGATATTATGATGCTTCCAGTTAGTGCAATAGCGATAGAAATTAATGTGTTTCTTGAAATTCTTTCCTTCAAGATGATAAAACTACCAAGTACAATAAATACCGGATGAGTATTGACTAAAACTGTAGAGCTTGCTACAGAAGTGTATTTTAAAGATTCTATCCATGTGGCAAAATGTAAGGCTAAGAATATTCCACTAACGACACAAATGCTAAAGGTTTTTATGTCAATTTTTTTTACTTCATCAATGTTTTTACTTATTGCTGAAGGTAATAGTAATAAAACTGTGAATCCCATCCTGTATACAGATATAATCAATGACGGTGCATGAGAAGATTTTGCAATTATTGAAGAAAAGGATACAAAAATTACTCCTATTAAAACTATGAGCTTAGCATTAGTTTTTTTCATTTCAACACCCCTATATTTGGTAAAAATATATATTATATTATAGCAGTAATGATGATAAATAATAAGACTGAAATCATGTATTCTCTTTAAATATTAAAATAAACGAAAGGAAAAGAGTATATAGAGTAATAAATGGACTTTTAGGAAGTGTAAGCTAAAGCAGAGAAGATTATTTACAAATAAAAGAAAAAATGTTATAATTTAGATAATAAAATATAACGATATGAGAATTGGAGAGTCGTGTTAATAAAGCCTATAAAACAATAGGAGATATTAACGCGGCTTTTTATTTAGGCTATTTTTCCAAGAAAAATCTGATTAAAATGAGAGAAATCAATCGTTACAAGTTTCAATTTATACCTATAATATACAGCTCTTCTACATAAACTTATTCCTTTAACATATAGCGCATTTCAAATATACCACACCTGCTGATAAGCAAGCACTTAGAAAAATGTAACATCTCATATTAAATAATCATTGATAATTTCAAAACTATATATATCCATTTCTAAGGTTCAATTAACTGAAGTAACCACTGAAAATCCTTCTTGCTTAGACGGACAACCTTTGATTGATGTATTTTTAGCTTATATCATAACAGCTTAAAACTACAGAAGAATAAGGAATAGGAGCAAAGAAGTTAGAAAAATTTTCAGAGAAGGGGTGATAGGCTATTTTGAGACTAGAAAAAAGGAGGGGATGATTATACGGTAAAAAATCAGAATATAAAAAAGGCTTGCTACAAAATTATTGTGGAAATATTATTTGCTGAAGAAAATTAAGGAGAGTGGGAAAGATGAGATTGAGAAGAATGATTATTTCGATTTGCTTAGCGTTATTGCTTTTAATTATACCTAATACTACTAATATGGCTCATGCCAATGCAGTCGCCAGAGAAAATGAATATCCTATTGTACTAGTACACGGTTTTGGTGGATGGGGCAGAGATGAGGTTCCTAGTATAAAATACTGGGGAGGCTTAACCGAAGACTTAGAAGAAATATTAAATGACCATGACTATAAAACACATACTGGGGTAGTAGGTCCCTACTCTAGTAACTGGGATCGTGCATGTGAGCTATATGCATATATAAAAGGTGGCAGAGTAGATTATGGTAAGGCACACTCTGAAAAGTATGGGCATGACAGGTATGGGAGAACGTTTTCAGGTCTTTATACTGATTGGGGTGAAGTGAATGGAGAAGATGTCAATAAAATTCATCTAATATCCCACAGTATGGGAGGGCAAACAGTACGTGTACTAGCTCAATTACTGAAAGAGGGATCACAGGATGAAATCACTACAGTTGTAGGAGAAAATCCATCACCGGAAGCAATACAGCAGGCTATAGATTCAGGCGAATTGTCCCCACTTTTTATAGGGAATAAATCATGGATACATAGTATTACAACTATATCTACACCGCATGACGGAACAACCATGGCAGATGCTGTAACAGGGGCCATTCCATTTGCTCAACAACTTGTTGCATTCGTCGCAGCCCAAGCAGGAATTGTTGATGAACCTGTTTATGATTTTAAATTAGATCAATGGGGTTTAAAGATGAAGCCAGATGAACTCTATATTGAATATGCCGATCGTGTATGGAATAGTACTATATGGGAAGACACAAAGGATATAAGTGCGTGGGAGCTTACTCCCGATGGAGCTAAAGAATTAAATAGTTGGGTTAAAGCCCAGTCCGATATTTATTACTTTTCATGGGCTACAGAGGCAACCCGCGAGAGTCTTGTAACAGGAACACAAGTTGGTGAAATAGGAATGAATCCACTACTTATTCCATTTACATTACATATGGGAGCATATACACGAGACGAACCTGGCAAGGTAGTTATAGATAAAACCTGGTGGCAGAATGATGGCGTTGTAAATACAAACTCAATGGATGGAGCTACGATAGGATCAAATGATGAGATAGTTGACTATAATGGGGAAGCTATAATTGGAAAGTGGAACTATATGGGACTTCTTAATCGAACAGACCATCTAGATATCGTGGGTATTGGAACACCTTGGAAACCAAGTGATTGGTATAAAGAACTTGCAGAACTACTGGGTGCACTTCCAAAATAAACTTGTCTACCACTAACCAATTTGTAAATAAGGCTAAAGGAGTGTACTTTAGTTAGAACTATAGGAATCAACATAATTATTCCCTAACATGATATAATTATCTAAGACGCTTTAAACTATGTTAGGAGGATTTTTATGGAGAAGGGGTATATACATATCTATACCGGCAATGGTAAGGGAAAAACTACTGCTGCACTAGGGCTAGCCTTAAGGGCTGCTTGTGCAGGTAAAAAGGTTTATATGGGACAGTTTGTGAAAGGCATGAAGTATAGTGAAGTAAAGGCTGAAGAATATCTTCCGAACTTTAAGATTGAACAATTAGGAAGAAGCTGTTTTATAGACAGAGTACCGGAACAGGAAGATATTGATGCAGCTATGAATGGGCTTGAAAGATGTACAGGTATTATTTCAAAGGGAGAATATGATGTGATTATCTTGGATGAAATAAATATAGCATTATTTTTTAAACTATTTTCTGTGGAAGATGTAATAAAAATGCTAGAGAAAAGAGCCCCTCAAGTAGAGATAGTTCTTACAGGCCGCTATGCGCCCAAGGAGTTAATAGAGATAGCTGACTTAGTAACTGAAATGAAAGAAATAAAACATTATTATACAGAGGGTGTTATGGCACGAAAGGGTATTGAAAATTAAAAATGGAGTGTCTCTAAAAAACACGGAAATAAATTTTGAAACGAATTGTGGATGAACCCATAAAAATTATATTATGAGTTCATCCACTTTTTAATATATCCATAAATTCAAAGCATTAATACGCTTAATTTTATGTTAACTCAATTTAAAAGTTTTAATTGTTGACTCTAAATCATGAATCATTTTATTAAGCTGATCTACAAGGGAATGTATCTCACTTATAGCAGCACCTTGCTGCTCAGTTGCGGCAGATACTTCCTCAGCCGACGCTGCTGTTTCTTCAGATATTGCAGATACATTTTCTATAACAACCATTAATTGCTCTCTGCTTTCGATTACATTTTTTAAACTAGAAGATATATTACTTGTTTGCTCAACAATGTTATTAGTTTCCTTTGAAATGTTATCAAATGTAGTCATTGTATTTTTCACAGCACTATTTTGCTCATTGATAACACCTTCGCTATAGGTCATTTTGTCCTGTGCCTTATTAATATCTTCCCTTATAACCGATAAAATACTTTGAACATCATTACTTGATTTGGCGGTATTTTCGGCTAGCTTCCTTACTTCTTCAGCTACTACCGCAAATCCCTTACCGGCATCTCCAGCTCTTGCAGCTTCAATAGCCGCATTCAGTGCTAATAGATTTGTTTGTTCTGAAATGGACATTATGGTCTCCACTATTTCTTCAATAGTATGGGCCTTTTGACTTAAGTTAAATATAACATTGCCAATCTCAGAATATATTTTATCAGTTTCTTGAGATTTTTCACTCAAGGACTCAATTGCCTTCAGACCCATTGAGTTAGCTTCGTGAATTGTATTAGATGAATTTTTACTTTGCTCTATGTAGTTAGCCATTATATCTAGTTCTCTAGATAGGTTTGTAGAGGCTTCAAGGCCAGCTTCTGCTTCTTTTGCTTGGTCACTTGATGCACTTGCAACGCTTGTAACAGACTGAGCTACTTCGTTAATAGATACTTCAGTTTCCTCAGTAGTTTTTGATAGGAATTCAGCAGACTTTGTTACGGAAGATGCAACATTGTCTATTTTTCCAATAAGTTGTCTAGTATTATCTAATAAGATGTTAAAGCTTTGACTGAGTCTTCCAACTTCTGATTTAGATTTATTAGTACTTTTAACAGTTAAGTTACCAGTAGAAGCTTCCTCCATAAGTTGCATAAGGGTAACAATAGGTTTAGTTATTTTATTTGATACACTTAAAGCTACAAATATAACAACAATAATAAGGGCAAAGGCTATTATTGTATTTTGCTTTCCTACACCTTTAACAAAAGCTAGGGCATCGGATTTATTTTGAACTGTTATAATAGCCCAATTATCCGAATGACCAGGTAATACAATCGGTGTATAAGCACTTAGAACAGTTTGGCCATCGTTATTGGTATACTCAACGAAATCGCTCTCTCCGTTAAGAGCCTTTTCCGTAATTTCCTTTAGTTTATCAGGGAGTTCTATTTCAGATACTTCTTCCTTTGGATGACCCTTTGAATCTAAAAGATATTTACCATTACTATCAGTAACTTTTTCAGTTTTAGTTAAGGTTTTATAGTTATATAGATTACTAACCTGTTCCTTATCAGGGTGGGCGATAACTACTCCCTCACCATCAACAATACATATGTAACTTCCTTTTCCTAAATTGTATTTTTCCACCATTTCTTGGAGTTTACCAAGCTTAATATCCGAACCCATGATTCCCATTAATTTATTATCATTATATATTGGTACAAATACAGACGTAACTGGAATACCTCCTGATAGTGAAAAATAGGACTTGCTGACAAAGGGCTTCTTATCAGACATGATTTTCTTAAACCACCAGCGACTAGATCTGTTGCCTAAGTTACCAGCATTTCTTGCAGTTTGCATACCTTCAGCATTTTGAATAAATAGAAGGTCAAAATATGGATTTCTTTTTATATTGCTTGTAAGAACGGGTTTCTGATCTTCTGGTACGAAGTTTTTTATATCATTATTATCTGCGATTTCCTCAGTAATAAGATATGCCTTATCGATGAAGGTAGAGACGTTCTCTGAAAGGGATGAAGCAATGGTTAGATGATTAGTTCTAATCTGATCGTGATACTTGTCGGTAATAAAATAATAGCTTATTAAATTGGAGACCACTAAAGGAACAATTAAAATAAGCAGCATTACCAGAACCAATTGTTTTTTGATTGATTGCATTTGTTTACTCCTCTCACAATGATAATTTTAAAAATAAATGGAAATACCGTTAAAATATATCAAGATTTGTCGAAGAAATCAATATATTTGAGAAAATTTAACTGGAATTTAAGATGAAATTACTAAAAAATACCATAATGCTAGTGGACTGGTATTTTATTTTTATAACGTATACGAAAGTATAAACTAATTACGATTGTGAATAAATATAATTTTGGTGATAAGTCTCAAAAAAGTAACTTTAAAATCGCTATAAAAGACTGTCTTATTGAATTGTATTAGTTGCAAATCTTATGAAAATCTTGCAAATTAACCAATTTGTTTTAGAGGAAATTACATTTGTTCTTGTATAGTCAACATATTTGTTATAAAATAAAAAAATCATAAATAAATATTCGAGGTGATAAAATGAAATCTTGTTTTTATAAAAGTACTAGAAGTAGTGATCTAACTATTACATCTTCGGAAGCAATAGTGAAGGGCTTAGCCCATGATGGTGGATTATACATACCTGTAGAAATACCATCGTTAGATAAGTCATTTGAAGAGCTAAAGGAGATGAATTATAGGGAATTGGCATTTTACATTATGAAAAAGTTCTTAACTGACTTTAGTGATGAAGAACTTTCACATTGCGTAAATAATGCCTATGATGAAAAATTTGAATCAAAGGACATAGCACCTTTGACTGAGTCTGCTGGAGTACATTTCCTTGAATTGTTCCACGGACCTACCTTGGCTTTTAAGGATATGGCTCTTTCCATATTGCCATATCTATTAAAAACTGCAAGTAAAAGACTAAATATAAAAGAGGAAATAGTAATACTTACTGCAACCTCAGGTGATACAGGTAAAGCAGCCTTAGAAGGCTTTGCAGATGTAGATGGGACAAGAATAATAGTCTTTTTCCCAGAGGATGGGGTAAGTGAGATACAAAAAAGACAGATGGTTACTCAAGAGGGTGAAAATACCTTTGTTGTTGGTATAGAAGGCAACTTTGATGATGCTCAAAGAGGAGTAAAGGAAGCCTTTGCTGATGCAGAATTTAATAAGGAAGTAAATAATATGGGATACATGTTTTCATCTGCCAACTCTATTAATATAGGAAGATTAGTTCCTCAAATAGTTTATTATTTCTATGCATACTTAAACCTTATAAATGAAGAAAAAATATCAAAGGATGAGAAGATAAATGTAGTAGTACCTACCGGTAACTTTGGTAATATATTAGCTGCATACTATGCTAAAAAGCTCGGCCTTCCAATAAATAAATTTATTTGTGCATCAAATAATAACAATGTTCTATACGATTTTATCAACAGCGGTGTTTATGACA
The DNA here is from genome assembly GCF_050888315.1 of Wukongibacter baidiensis. NCBI lineage: Bacteria > Bacillati > Bacillota > Clostridia > Peptostreptococcales > Caminicellaceae > Wukongibacter > Wukongibacter baidiensis. The sequence continues at coordinate 1,556,597 of NZ_CP138202.1, read as the reverse complement.
CATCAAGGGAATTTAAAAAGACTATATCTCCATCGATGGATATACTTGTCTCTAGTAATCTTGAGAGATTCTTATATGAAATCAGTGGAAACGATGAAGCTATGATTAATGGACTTATGAAAGATTTAAAGGAAACTGGTAGATATGAAATATCCGATAATATGAAGGCAGGACTTAAAGATTTTTATGGTGGATATATCGATGATGAAAGAACCTGTGAAACTATTAAGGAGGTATATGATTCGTCGAATTACCTTATGGATACTCATACAGCAGTAGCCTATGCAGTTTACAAAAATTATAAAAAAGAGACCGGCGATGATACAAAAACTATAATAGCTTCCACTGCAAGTCCATATAAATTTACTAGAAGTGTAATGATGTCTATTAAGGAAGGCTTTGAAAACTACAGTGATTTTGATCTAGTGAGGGAAATGTCAAAGCTTACAGATCAAGATATACCTTTAGGAATTAGGGATTTAGAGAATAAAGAGATTTTACACAATAAAAAATGTAAGAAAGATGAAATGAAATCTACTATATTAAACAATTTAAATAAATAGGTGATGAAAATGATAAAGGTAAGAGTACCAGCCACAAGTGCCAACATTGGTCCAGGCTTCGATTGTCTTGGATTGGCTTTAAATTTATATAACGTTTTTTCCTTTGAAGAAATAGAGGAAGGTTTACTATTTGAAGGGTGTGACCCTGAGTTTGCAAATGAAGATAATTTGATTTTTCGTTCTATGAAAAAATGCTTTGAAAAAATAAGATATGAAGCTAAAGGTATTAAAATAAAAATAGAGAATGACATTCCTGTGTCTAGAGGACTAGGAAGCAGTGCTTCATGTATAGTTGGAGGAATTATTGGAGCAAATGAGATTGCCGGAGGAGTACTAACTAAGGAAGAGATACTGGAACTTGCTACTGAGATCGAAGGCCATCCCGACAATGTAGCTCCAGCTTTACTAGGCGGTATGACAGTAGCTATCCAAGACGACAATAATGTATTTTACAGTAAAATCAATATTTCAAAAGGATTAAAGTTTTACACCCTTGTTCCGGACTTCAGGCTCTCTACTGAAGAATCTAGGTCGGTGCTGCCTAACGAAATTGACTATAAGGATGGGGTATTCAATGTAGGTAGAGTATCTTTGCTCATAGCTGCACTTACAAATGGTGACTTTAGTCTTTTAAGGGCTGCTTCTGCCGATAGATTGCATCAAAGCTACAGGGGTAAGCTTATTGATGGTTTCGATGATATAAAGAAGAAATGCGAAGATTTAGGTTGCCTAGGAGTGTTTTTAAGTGGAGCAGGTCCAACAATAATGGTATTAGATGAAGAGGTGAATGAAAAATTCTATACTGAGATTGAGAAATTTTTAAAGACTTTAAATAATAAATGGGAAGTTAAGTCTCTGGATATAGATTTAGAGGGAGCTAAGGTGTTGTAAATATTATTGGGGGATAATATTTACAACTATTGAATAGTAAATAGATATATGGGGGGCTTCAACAGTTGTGAAATTTTGCAGCTGATTATTAAATATAGGGGGAGATTATATGAAGAAACAATTAACAGCTATCCTTTTAGTGGCAGTATTGATTCTAAGCCTACTTAGCGGGTGTGCGCCTAAGGAGGAATCTGAACCTGCAAGCGTAGAGGAAAATACTCCAGCTAAAGAGGAAAAACAGGAGGTCGTTGACGAAGAAATGGTATTGAACTTCACTTTGTCAGATGAACCTAGAACTATTGATCCAGCCTTAAATTCTCAATTGGAAGCAGGTCATCTTTTAAACAATCTTTATGAGGGTCTAATGAGAGAAATTGATGGAAAATTAGTGCCCGCAATAGCAGAAAGCTATAAGATAAGTGATGATGGATTGACCTATACATTTTATTTGAGAGACACAAAGTGGTCCGATGGAAAGCCGCTGACAGCCAATGATTTTAAATACAGCTGGCTCCGGGCTCTAGATCCAGAAACTGCGTCCGATTATGCTATGCTATTGTATTATATCAAGGGGGGACATGAATACTTTAGCGGTGAAGGCAAGAGAGAGGATGTAGCAATTAGAGTTATTGATGACAAAACACTAGAGGTTGAACTTCAAGCGCCTACACCTTATTTTCTAGGGTTAACCTCATTTTATACCTATTTACCAGTGAGGCAGGATGTGGTTGAAAAGGACCCTGAAGGGTGGGCCTCAAATACAGATATTGTAGTTTCTAATGGGCCCTTTAAGCTAACGAAATATGTCGGTGGAGATATGTTTCTTCTAGAAAAAAATGAAAACTATTGGAATGCAAATAAGGTAAAATTAGACAAAATAAATGTTAGTATTCTAGTGAATGAATCTACAGCTCTTATGGCATATCAATCCGACGATATTGATATTATGAGTAATATTCCTACTCAAGAAATACCAATATTGAGCCAGGAAAGTGATGAATTTTATATTAGACCTAAAACGGGAACCTATTTTTATGTATTTAATAATAGTAAAGCCCCAACGGATGATTTAAATGTTAGAAAGGCTCTCAGTTTAGCCATAGATAGAAAGGCAATATGCGAGAATGTTACAAAGGGGGCTGAGGTACCAGCTACTACCTTTGTTCCGAAGGGATTAAAGGATACAAGAGGAAATGAATTCAGCTCGATGGTCGATTATGGCATTAGTCCAGAAGCCGATATTGAAAAGGCAAAGGAATATTTAGCTAAAGCTGGATATCCAGATGGTAAGGGCTTCCCTGCGATTGAAATCCTTTATAATACATCTGAAACCCATAAGGTTATAGCTGAAGCTATTCAAGAGATGTGGAAGAAAAACTTAAATATAGAGGTATCCTTGATTAATCAAGAATGGCCTGTTTTTGCTAGCTCTAGAAGATATGGAAAGTACACTGGAGCTGCTAGATTTGGATGGTTCATCGATTATGCTGATGCTATGTCAATGTTAGAGGTACTTGAAGCTCAAGATACAAACAATTCATCTCAATGGATGAGTGAGGAGTACAATAAGCTTCTTCTCAGCGCAAGAAGTGAAATTGATCCGGAAAAGAGGGATGAGGCCTTATATGCAGCTGAAAAAATACTCTTCGATGAGCAGGTTATTATGCCTATCTTCTATTATACAGATAAGTTCTTGATTAAAAAGCGAGTAGTTAACTGGCAAAAAGAGTCACTTGGTAATTGGTTCTTTGGATATACATACATAGACGGTTCCTTAGATAGTAAGTAATAAGTATAAAGGTTAAAGTCATAAGGGGGTCGGGGTTAACTTCACTTATTTTGAAACACCCTGGGGCTGAACTCATAGAAAATCTTTATGAGGCCAGCCTCACTTTTTTTAGATTAATCCACCGTTGCAGTAGAAGCCTAGATAATGGTATAATATTTCAAATCCTATAGATATTTTATAATATTAAAAATATTTTATGGAGAGATTATAGTTCTCTTTGCTAGTTTCTGTATCAAAAGTCCCCTGACATTTATATAGTGGTTAGTAGGAGGGGGAGCATAATGAAACCGCTTATAGGTATAACCACTTATTTTGTGAAGGACAGCTATATGGGAACTAAAAGAATAAGAGGAATATCCGGTCAAGATATGAATTTGTCATCAATGGATTATTCATTGGGTGTTAACAGGGCAGGCGGTACTCCTATAACAATACCAGTTATCAATGATGAAGGATATATCAACGAGCTAGTTGATAGTCTAGATGCCTTCTTATTTAGTGGCGGACCAGATATACACTCCTATTATTATGGTAATAGTATAAAGAAGGGGCATGGTTTAGTAGTATTAGAAAGAGACAGATTTGAGCTAAAACTCCTTGAAAAGGCTTTAGAAAGAAATAAACCTGTTCTTGGAATATGTAGAGGGCTCCAGCTCATCAATATATTTTTTGGAGGCACTGTATATCATGACATATATAAATGTAAGGTAACAGATCTGGAGCATATGGCAACAATAGTTCCTAAATACGCCTTTAGTCATAAAGTTAATCTAGATATGAATAGTAAGCTTGTTAAAGCTTTAGGGAAGAGTATCGTTGATGTTAATAGTTATCATCATCAAGCCATAGAAATCCTAGGAAAAGGATTGAGAGAAACGGCTTGGGCTGAGGATGGAATCATAGAAGGTATAGAACATGAAGAGCATTTTTTTGTAGTGGGTGTGCAGTGGCATCCAGAAATGATGTTTGAAGCCCATGAAGAGCAATTGGGTATTTTTAAATTATTAGTAGATTATACTAATAAATCAATAAAAAATTAAAGGGTCAACATAACTTAGGAGGGAAAAAAATTATGCTAAAACACGTTGTTATGTGGCGATTAAAGGACATGGCAGAGGGGAAGAACAAACAAGAAAATAGCGAAATCATGAAAGAAATGTTATTATCACTAGAAAATGAGATACCAGAGATAAAATATATAGAAGTAGGTTTAAACATTAATCCAACCGATGCTGCCTATGACATAGTACTAATTACTCACTTCAATAATGAAGAAGATTTAAAGATTTACGCAAATCATCCTGAACATCTAAAGGTAGGAGAGTTTATTGGGAAGATAAGATCTGAAAGAGTAGTTGTAGACTATATTGAATAGATAAAAAAATGCGATTTTTGTCGCATTTTTTTTGTTCTACTACTGTAACCAATTCAAAAATTAGAGAATTATGGAGAAAAAAAGAGCAATTTGAAAAATAGAGTAAAATTACTGTGGATTATGGGTCTTTTTTCTTATTGAGATTTATATGCTTATTTGATAAAATTTATTATGACAAGAAGAACAGAACAGACAAAAATTTTTTCAACCCTTTTTGCACGAGGAGGGTATTTTTTGTTGCTAATCAATCTATATATAGTATATATAGATATGAAATATACAATATCTAGCAGAAAGGAAGAGTTTGATGATTGAAAAAATTAAGAAAAGGGATGGAAGAATTATTAGCTTTATCCCGGAAAAAATTACTGCTGCCATTTATAAAGCTGCAAAGGTTATTGCCGCGGAGGAAGGTCGTGAAGCATCATTTGACATTGCGGAGAAATTGACTCAGCAGGTAGTAGCTCTTCTGAGCAAAGAATATAGTAATGAAATTCCAACGGTTGAACAAGTACAGGATGCGGTTGTTAAAGTTCTAATAGAAGATGGACATGCGAAGACAAGTCAGGAATACATACTTTATAGAGCGGAAAGAACAAGAATTAGAGAAACAAAGACGAGGTTAATGAAAACTATCGAAAATATAACCTTAAAGGATGCCACCGAGAGTGATACAAAAAGAGAAAATGCTAATATTGACGGGAATACTGCCATGGGAACTATGCTTCAATATGGAAGTACTGTTTCAAAAGAGTTCTGTAAAGCACATATGCTAAAGCCTGAACATACATTGGCTCATGAAAGTGGAGATATACATATTCATGATCTAGATTTCTTTAATATGGGGACATTAACATGTACTCAAATAGATATACTGAAGCTTTTTAAAAATGGATTTTCTACGGGGCATGGATTTTTAAGAGAGCCTCAAGACATTATGAGTTATGCTGCATTAGCGGCAATAGCTATTCAATCAAATCAAAATGATCAACATGGGGGACAAAGTATACCAACATTTGATTATGGCTTAGCCCCAGGGGTGAAAAAAACATATAGAAAAATCTATATGGACAACTTAGCAAAGGCAATAATGCTAAGCTTTGACCTAGTAGATGAAGAAGCACAGAAAATAGCTAGTGAAGTTATTGAAAAATGCGAAGAAGCTGCTGGAGCAGAACTAAGCATTAAAGAAAATAATGAATTAAAGAATGAAGAAATATCTATTTTGAAGGATAGATTTAATATAAATGATGAAGAAGCTTTAAAAATGCAAAAATTTGCTTGCAAACATGCATATAAAGAGACCGATAGAAAAACATATCAGGCAATGGAAGCATTTATACATAACCTTAATACTATGCATTCAAGAGCAGGAGCACAGGTTCCATTTAGTAGTATTAACTTCGGTACTGATACTTCGGAAGAAGGTAGAATGGTAACTAGAAATCTACTTTTAGCAACTGAGGCAGGCCTTGGTAACGGAGAAACTCCAATATTCCCTATACTAATCTTTAAGGTTAAGGGAGGGGTAAACTATAATGATGGTGACCCTAACTACGATTTATTTAAGCTTTCATGCAGAGTTTCAGCTAAAAGATTATTCCCTAACTTTAGTTTTATAGATGCGCCATTCAATGCTGCATACTATGTTCCTAATAGACCAGAAACTGAAGCAACCTATATGGGATGTAGAACTAGAGTTGTTGGAAATGTATACGATAAATCAAGAGAGATAGTTACAGGAAGAGGGAATATTTCATTCTCATCAATAAACCTTCCTAGACTTGGGATAAAATATGGTCAAGTTACTAAAGGAACTCCTGACATACAAGGCTTCTTTGAGGATCTAGATTCTAAGGTTGACTTGTTAATAGATCAGTTAATTGAAAGATTACAGGTGCAACAAACTAAAAAGGTTAAAAACTTTCCGTTCCTTATGGGGCAAGGTGTATGGATGGACTCTGATAAACTATCATGGGAAGACAGTCTAAGCGAGATAATAAAGCACGGAACCCTAACGGTTGGATTTATAGGATTGGCCGAGTGTCTTAAGGCATTAATCGGTGAACACCATGGGGAAAGTCAAGAAGCTCAAGACCTAGGACTTAGAATCGTTAAGTTTATGAAGGATAAGCTTGATGCGACTTCACAAAAATATAAATTAAACTTTTCACTTATCGCTACTCCGGCAGAAGGGCTATCAGGTAGATTTACTAGACTTGACAAGGCGATGTTTGGTGAAATAAAGGATGTAAATGACAAGGATTACTATACTAACTCATTCCACGTTCCTGTTTACCATGAGATTAGTGCATTTAATAAAGTAAATTTAGAAGCTCCTTATCATGCATTTACTAATGCAGGACATATTACGTATGTAGAGCTTGATGGAAATCCATCTGACAATCTTGAAGCCTTTGAAACTGTTGTAAGGGCTATGTATGAAGCTGGAATAGGATATGGTAGTATAAACCATCCTGTAGACAGAGACCCAGTTTGCGGATTTAATGGAGTTATCCATAATGTTTGCCCAGGATGTGGAAGAACTGAGGATGATGGAATTAAATTCGAGAGAATTAGAAGAATTACTGGATACTTAGTAGGTACTATTGATAGATTTAATGATGCCAAGCTTGCTGAGGTTAAGGATAGAACAAAACACGGTATGAAAAATTAGAGGGAAGTGGTATTATGCTTATTAGACTATCCCATGGAATTACAAGGGACAGTATAGTTGATGGACCGGGACTTAGAGCCGTAGTTTGGACTCAGGGCTGTAGGCATAATTGTATGGGGTGCCATAACCCCTGTACCCACGATTTTAACAGTGGATTTTTAATGGATACTAAGGATATTATTGATGAGCTAGAGAGTTTAAGACTTCATAAAGGGATTACATTTTCAGGTGGAGATCCCTTTGAACAGCCTAATGAGTGTCTTGAGATAGCAAAAGCAGCTAAGGATATAGGACTAGATATATGGTGCTATACCGGATATACCTTTGAAGAGTTGATAAACAAGCGAGGAAAGAAATATAAAGAAGGATGGATTGAATTTTTAAAGTATATTGATGTACTGATAGATGGTCCATTTATATTAGAAGAAAAGAACTTGCTTTTAAAATTCAGGGGTTCCGAAAATCAAAGAATACTAGATGTAAAAAAATCCTTAAGATTTAGAACTCCGGTTCTGATGGCAGGGTATTATGATATGCAAACTGAAGAAGTGGCAATGGCTAGGTAAACTAGAGCTTTGTTAACAGTTTTACCCCTCTTGATAGGAAGACTATCAAGAGGGGGTTTTTAAGTTTTTGATAGAAATTTTGTCCATTTATGCTCTAGTATAAGGGTTGTAAAAGATTGGCAATGGGGAGGGGGAGGAACTGAAAGCTATATATAAACTACCCCTTGAGGTAAAAGGGAAAATAGACCCTAATATTGCCAAGGAAATCTATTAAAACAGTATGTTATATTAAATTAGACAAATGCCCTATTGTCGCGAAGTATATCGAGGATGAACGGATAAAAAGATGATCGGATTACATAAAGGTTTATGGGTGAATAATTTAACGTGCTTGGGATACCTCAAGAGAATTTTTTTCTTAAGAGTAAAACCCATATATATGGAACGGGGAGAAAAGCTAGAGCTGAAAAAGTGCAGAGGCTTAAAAATATATACATAATAATTGAATGAAATTAGAAAAAACGAAGAAATCTTAGGGGCAAGATTAAAATGGTGCTTAGTATACCTATTGTTGAATAGGAAGACTAGGAGAGAAGGGGATGTAGTTTAAAATCTTATACAAATGGGAGGTCAAGTTAGAGTAAAATGAAAATGAAAATGAAGAAAAAAAACATCGTATTAATGCTATTTATTGTTTTTAGCTTGCTATTGACAACATTATCCTTTGCCAATAATGATGGGCAAGTAAAGGTGTTGATTAATGGAACTCAAATTAATGAGGGGTACAAAGTAATAGATAACAATGTTTATGTCTCTTTAAATTCTATAGAAGAAACATCGAATGGGAGATATGAATGGAATGAAAGTACTAAAACTGTAAGTCTAACAACTGATAGAGATAAGTTAGTCTCTGAGGTTATAAAGGAAATTAGTCCAAGTGTAGTTGGGATTATAGGAAGCTTAAAGGCAAACCATGATATATCCTATAGAAATGATTATTTTGATGAGATCGCTCATGGTACGGGAATGGTAATAAAATCAAATGGAGAGATCTTAACTAACGCTCATGTTGTAAAAAATATGGATAAAATTGTAGTTGTTCTTTCCGATGGAAGCGGATATGAGGGAAAGGTTAAGTCTATAGATGAAGAATCAGATTTGGCAGTAGTAAAAATAGAAAAGAATAATCTAAAACCAGTAAAATTTGGAAAAGAAGAGGATCTGGTAATTGGAAACACTGTTATAGCAATTGGGACTCCAATTTCCTTTTCTCTTAGAAACTCAGCTTCTGTTGGAATAATTAGTGGAGTTAATAGAAGCTTACATAGTTCATATAGACTAATACAAACTGATGCAGCAATAAATCCTGGTAATAGTGGAGGACCTTTAGTAAATCTTAAGGGAGAAGTGATCGGAGTAAACTCAAGTAAATATATGGGTACAGGGATAGAAGGGATGGGATTTTCGATTCCAATCAACACTGTAAAATATGTAGTAAATCAATTTGACAAATATGGTGCAGTTAAAAAGCCACACTTAGGAACTGAGTTTGAGGAAGACTGGGCTGCAAAGGTTGGTCTGCCGTCAAAGGGTGGGTTGAGAATTGTTAAGATTGAAACAAATTCTCCTGCTCAGCAAAGTGGATTAAAGTTGGGAGACGTTCTTTTATCTATAAATAATGTAAGTATTAATAGTAATGTCGATTATAATGAAGAACTTAAAAAATATAACCGTGGAGAAAGCGTAATTATTAGAGTAAGACGAGATGGTGCTGTTAAAAGCTTTAAGGTGATATTTAGTTCTAAAATAAAATAGTTTGGAGGAATAGTATTGAAGAAAATAGCAATTTTTTTAATTTTAACTGTATATCTAATTGCATCAACAACTAGTGTATGGGCTAATGCAGATAGTGAAAAGGTTCATATATCATTTAAGGTTGGAGATGATATTTTAAAGATTAATAATGAAGATATTAAGGTAGAAAAACCATTTGTAGTAAATGGAACAACATTAGTACCTTTAAGAGTGATTACTGAATCATTTGGATCAGAGGTACAGTGGAATGGAGAAGAAAGAAGTATTACATTAACGGATAGTGATGTGGTTATAAAGCTTAAAGTTGATAGTAAGGAAGCAATCGTTAATGGAGTAAAAATAAATATGCTTCAGGCACCTAAAATAGTAAATTCAGTTACAATGGTACCTTTGAGATTTATAACAGAAAACTTTGGAGCAGAGGTGAAATATAATTCTGAGACTAGAGAAATTGAAGTTACTAAGGAATTAGCTGTAAATAGTGATGGAATACAAGACTTTGCTGAAATATTAAAGAAAACCTCAGATGAAAAAGTTGGAGACAGCTACTATAAATGGTCTATGGAATTACCTGAAAATGTAAAACTTTACTATAGAAGCTTTAGTGGTACATATAATAGCTTTGAAGAGTATGATGAAACATATTATATTTATGTAAGAGTTCGTGATGAAGAAGAGAGTGATTCTATTGATTCTCTTTTTGCTGAGAAGCTTCAATATGTAAACAGATACACTCTTGTAAGTCAGGAAAAGTTAGCTGATGACAAGCAAGAATATATTAAGGTTGTTTATAAGGATAGTGAAGGCATATATGAGGATAGGATATATATTAATGATGGCAAGATTTTTGATATAGGTATTGAAGTATATGACGAGGAAAAATACAAAAATAGTGATGAATTAAGGACTTTACTAGATTCCTTTAAGACAGAGTTTAGAGACGGAGAAAACATCAAGGATTTATCTAATGTTACAGAAGACGGATATAGAAAATATGAAAATGAGAAACAGAAATGGTCTGTAAATGTCTTGGCTGACTGGAGAGAAATTAAGTCAAGTAACAAGGTGAATAAAGTTGATTTTGCAGAAGTTTATGATAGAAATGATATAGAAGTAAGTAGGCTTGCTGTAAAAATGACATCTAAGCAAGATGGGTTAACTCTTGACAAATGGGTGAGAAATGAGCAAAAGCTAGTAGAGGAAAACTATAATCCTAAATTAGTAAAGATTATAAAAACAGAAGAAGTTAAAATTGATGGTAAAAGAAGTAAAAAAGTATATTCATCAATACAAATGAAAGATGCAGTAATCTATGAATGTACTACTTACTTAGTAGGAGACAACTATAAATATCAGTTAGTTTATTCTATGACTTCTGATAACTATAAGGATTCCAAGAAAAAAGCAAGAATGGAAAAAATGATTCACTCATTTGTATTTACTGAACCAAATGTAGAAGAAGTAGGTCAGCTAATAGACGCTGATGAAATAACCATAAATGAAGGAGTTAAAGAAATAAGAAATAAAGATCTTAAATGGAGTTTTGAAGTGCCATATGACTGGACTAGTAATTATACTAGTAACGATAAAGATAAGGTTATCTATGGACTAGAAAAATTTAATGTGGGTATGAGTTTAATTGTCTATGAGAATATTTCAGATAAACAATATGAGAAATTTATGGATCAAGCTGAAGAGGAGTTAGAATCATCTATAGGTATAGAGGAACTAAAGCAAAGTACAATCTCTAGTAAGGGTACAAGGGTAGAAAGATTTACTTATGAAACGGTTATGGGAGACTTAAATTCTAACGTAACACAATATGTCATAAATAAAAACGAAAAAATTTATCTGGTAACTTTCGTCATTGCTGATCTAACAAGCAGTGAGAAGAATAAAAAAACAATAGAGGATATATGGAAATCCTTTGAATTTGATAAATAATAAAGAAGGATTTTGAAAAAATTATAAAACCCCGTGATAGAAAATTTCTATCGCGGGGTTTTTAATCATATAATATAGAAATGTCAAAATACGAGACAAGGATATATCAATAGGTGAATAAAAGAGTACATATAAATAAATTTATTAGGTTGTAATAGGTTGTTTTGTGTTGTATACTATATTTATATTTTTTACGAAAATTTAATAAGTTGCTATAGGAGTGCCATGCACTTTTATATAAACATTTTAAAGGGGGAATAAAAATGTCAAAGAAAATTTTTGTATTGTTCCTAGTTATGGCTTTAATGGTATCTAGTTTGGCTGGATGCGGAAATAAAGCTGCAGAGGAAACAGGGAAACAAGAACCAGAGCAGAAAGCTGCTGAGCAGCCTGCTGAACAACCAAAAGAAGAGACAGATAAATCTAAGGCAGACAAAGACTTAGTAGTAGCAGTTTCTGCAACATTCATCAGTATGGATCCACACGATACTAATGATACGCTATCGTATTCTGCTCAAAAGACTATGATGCAGGGTTTGGTAGGCTTTGACAAAGACATGAATGTTATACCAGTACTAGCAGAAAGTTATGAAAGTAATGAGGCTGCAACTGAATTTACATTTAAGCTTCGTCAAGGAGTTAAGTTCCACGACGGAACTGATTTCAATGCAGAGGCAGTTAAGGCTAACGTTGATCGTTTAGCAAATCCAGAAAACAAATTAAAAAGACATAGTTTATTTAAGATTGTAGATAAAACTGAAGTAGTAGATGAATTTACTGTTAAAGTAATTCTTAAAGAGCCATTTGGAGCTATGATAAATACCTTTGCCCATCCAGCGGCTATGATGCATAGTCCAAAGGCCTTAGAAGCATATGGCAAAGAAGTATCTCAGAATCCTGTTGGTACAGGTCCATTTGTGTTTGAAGAATGGGTTTCAGGATCTCACCTAAAGATGGTTAAAAATGAAAATTATTGGAAGACGGGTTATCCAAAAGTGGATTCGATTACCTTTAAGCCAGTAAAAGAAAATGGTAGTAGAATCGCTATGCTTCAAACTAAGGAAGCTGACTTTATATATCCAGTACCACCGGAGCAGATTAAAGCTATAAATGGTAAAGATGGTGTTATAGTAGAGACGAATCCATCAATCATAGTTAGATACTTAGCAATGAATACAAGGAAAAAACCATTTAACGATGTTAGAGTTAGACAGGCTATAAACTATGCAATCAATAAAAAAGCATTTTCAAAGGTTGTATATAATGGTCTTACGGAGCAAATGGACTCTATTATAGCTCCAAATACACAATATTATTCAAAGCAGGATAGTACATATGAGTTCAACCTAGAAAAGGCCAAAGAGCTTATGAAGGAAGCCGGTTATGAGAATGGCTTTGAAACAGAGATTTGGGCAAATAATAGTTCTACAACTATTAGAGGTCTTGAATTCCTACAGCAACAACTTGCACAAATTGGTATTAAGGCTAACTTAGTACCAATGGAATCAGGTACAAGACTTGAAAGAATATGGACAGTAGCAAAGCCTGAAGAGGCAGAATTACAAATGTACTACGGAGGATGGTCGCCATCTACTGGTGATGCAGATTGGGGAATTAGACCGCTATTTGCAGGAGATTCATGTCCTCCAAATTCATATAATACTGCATACTACAATAATCCTGAGGCAGATAAATGGATTAAGGTAGGTATTGCTACTGCGGATACCGAAAAAAGAAAAGAAGCCTATGAAAAGGTACAAGAAATTATCTGGAATGATGCTCCTTGGGCATTCCTATCGGTTGACCTTACTAAGGCTGGTAGACAAGACTACTTAGAAGGCGTTTATCTATTACCTGATGGTTCACTAAGTGTTGAGGATGCTAATGTAAAATAATACACACTTGATAATTAATAAATAGGGCAGTCTCATAAAGGTCTCTTATGAGTACAGCCCTAGGGTGTTTCAGAAATTCATTACTCTGAGACACCCTATAATTCAAAAAATCCTGTAGAGGAGGAAAATAAATGCTAGATTATGCTATAAAGAGAATATTTGGTGTTATACCTACATTGCTACTAGTATCAATCTTCGTATTTCTCTTTATACACTTGATTCCAGGAGATCCAGCCAGACTTGTTGCAGGTGAGGATGCTACTTTAGAGGATGTAAAGCTTATCAGAGAGGAATTAGGCCTAGACAGACCATTATACGTCCAATATTTTAGCTATATGAAAGGCCTATTGCGTGGAGATTTAGGAACCTCTATGAAGACTAAGAAACCAGTTTTAGAGGAAATAGGAAATAGATTTGTGCCCACATTTACCCTAACTATTTTTAGTATCTTTTGGTCAGTCGTTTTTGGACTCCTAATAGGTATGGTTTCTGCCGTAAACCGTGGAAAGTGGCAGGATTATACAGGAATGTTTGCAGCGGTTTCAGGCATTTCTTTACCGTCATTTTGGCTCGGACTTATGATGATTCAGATTTTCTCCGTTAAATTAGGATGGTTTCCTACAGGTGGATATGGAACCTTAAAGCACTATGTCCTTCCATCTATGACCCTTGGGGCTGGAGTAGCAGCGGTAATAGCTAGATTTTCAAGATCTTCTATAATGGACATCCTAAAGGAGGATTATGTAAGGACTGCTAGGGCTAAAGGATTGAAAGAGAAAATTGTTGTTTGGAAACATGTTTTTAGAAATGCTCTTATTCCTATAGTAACTATGGTAGGATTACGATTTGGGTTCTTGCTAGGTGGATCAGTTGTTATAGAGACTGTTTTTAGCTGGCCTGGTATGGGAAGTCTTTTGATAGATTCCGTTGCCTTTCGAGATTATCCTATGATACAATCAGAAATCCTTATTTTCTCGTTACAGTTTATTATCATCAATTTAATAGTGGATCTGCTATATGCTGTGTTAAATCCTGAAATTAGTTATTAATAAGGAGGGATAGAGATGTCTCAAGTTAGCGAGAGTAGTAAGCTTAATCATACTGAAAATGAAGAGCTGGAAGATATAAGGACGCCCCTTTCAGAATTTTGGAGAAAGTTTAAAAAGCAAAGAACAGCCATGGCTGCTGGAATATTCATATGTTTATTTATTATAACTGCCATAATCGGACCATATATTGTACCCTATGATACAAGCGAGCCCGATTATGATCATTTGTTGGAAGGGCCCTCAAGTAAACATTGGTTTGGGACAGATGCCTATGGAAGAGATATATTTAGCAGGGTAATAGTAGGTTCAAGGATTTCTTTAGCCGTTGGGCTTAGTTCCGTTATCTTTGGAGCTATTTTAGGATCGATCCTTGGCCTCGTAAGTGGATATTATGGTGGATGGATTGACAATGTAATTATGAGAATTGCAGATGTTTTATTTGCTTTTCCGGGTATAATATTGGCCATTGGTATAATTGCAATTTTGGGACCAGGACTTTACAATGTAGTATTTGCAGTAGCAATTTTTAGTACACCTATGTTTGCAAGAATAGTTAGGGGTAACACCCTTGCCATTAAAAAAACTGTGTATGTGGAAGCCGCTAAAAGTATCGGAACAAAGGATAGACGAATTATGTTCAAACATATATTACCCGGGACTTTTTCAGGTATAATTGTATATTTTACTATGAGAATAGGTACATCAATCTTAACTGCATCTAGCTTAAGCTTTCTTGGAATGGGAGCACAGCCTCCAACTCCTGAATGGGGAGCTATGCTTAGTTCGGGAAGAGATTATTTGGGTGTAGCCTCACATATAACCTTTTTTCCAGGTCTTGCAATATTCATTACTGTACTTGCCTTTAACCTATTAGGAGATGGGCTAAGAGATGCTTTAGATCCTAAAATTGACAACTAATCAATGGAGAGAGGAGGCGACTTTATTGGCTAAGAAAATATTAGAAATAAAAAACTTGAAAACCCATTTTTTCACTGATAATGGAACGGTGAAAGCTGTTGATGGAGTAGATATTTACATTAACGAAGGAGAAACCCTAGGGGTAGTAGGAGAATCCGGTAGTGGGAAAAGTGTTACTTCCCTTTCTATTATGGGATTACTTAAGGATACATCTGGAAAAATCGTAGATGGGACAATTGAGTTTGAAGGAAAAAACCTGGCGAATTTGAAAGAAGATGATATGAGAGCAATAAGAGGAAATGATATTGCTATGATTTTCCAAGAACCCATGACATCATTAAATCCTGTACTTAGAATTGGAGATCAAATTAGCGAAGCTATAAAGCTCCATTTAAGATATAATAAGGAAAAGGCAAAAGAGCATACAATAAATATGCTAAAGCTAGTTGGCATTCCCCGTGCGGAAAATATATACTCGGAGTTTCCATTTCAACTATCGGGAGGTATGAGGCAAAGAGTAATGATTGCTATGGCTATGGCCTGCAACCCTAAACTATTAATAGCAGATGAGCCAACGACAGCTTTAGATGTTACCATACAAGCACAGATTTTAGATTTAATGAAAAAGCTTAAGGATGAAGTAGGTACAGCCATAATGTTCGTAACCCATGATCTAGGCGTAGTTGCAGAAATGTGCGAGAGAGTAGTAGTAATGTATGCTGGAAGAGTCGTAGAGACCGGAGATGTATATCAGATTTTTGAAAATCCACAGCATCAATATACAAAGGGACTTTTAAAATCGATTCCCGTTCTTAGAAGAAAAGTTGATCGCTTAGAGTCGATACCTGGAAATGTACCTAGTCCTAAAAATATGCCTAATGGATGTAAATTTGCACCAAGATGTTCAGAGGCATTTACGAAATGCTGGCAGGAAGAGCCGCCATTTTATTATATAGAAGAAAATCACAGTAGCAAATGTTGGCTATGTGATGAAAAAAGTTTATAAAAGGAGGTATATATGATGTTAGAACCTCTATTAAAAGTTAGCAACCTAAAGAAACACTTTCCAGTAAAGAAGGGCTTTTTAAGAAGAAGAGAAGAGTTTGTTCGTGCTGTTGATGGGGTATCATTTGAAATATATGAGGGAGAAACTCTAGGACTTGTTGGCGAAAGTGGATGTGGAAAATCAACAACCGGTAGAATGTTGCTTAAGCTAATTGAATCTACCGAGGGGGAAATTCTTTTTAAGGGTAAGGATATCACTAAAATGACAGATGATGAAATTCGCCCCCTAAGAAAGGATATACAGATGATTTTCCAGGATCCCTATGCATCTCTAAATCCTAGAATGACTGTTGGAGAAATAGTTGCTGAGCCTCTTATAGTTCACGATATGTATAAAGATAGTGAAGAAATGAAAAAGCGAATCCATGAGCTTTTAAACATGGTAGGTCTAAGCTCGTATCACTCAGTAAGATATCCCCATGAATTTAGTGGAGGCCAGAGACAAAGAATAGGTATAGCAAGAGCCTTAGCTGCGCAGCCTAAGATAATCATTGCCGATGAACCTGTATCAGCATTGGATGTATCTATTCAATCTCAAGTATTGAATTTAATGCAGGATTTACAAAGGGACCTAGATCTAACCTATCTTTTTATAGCCCATGATCTAAGTGTTGTTGAACATATAAGTGATAGAGTAGGAGTAATGTATTTGGGAAAACTAGTGGAACTAGCCGATAAAGATACACTGTATGAGAACCCATTACACCCATATACCCAAGCCTTACTATCAGCAGTACCTATTCCGAATCCGAGAATAAAAAAGGAACGTATAATATTAGAGGGAAGTATACCTAGTCCATTAAATCCTCCTAGCGGTTGTACCTTCCATACTAGGTGTAGACATGCTAAGGATATTTGTAAAAGGACAGCACCGGAATTTAAAGAAATAGAACCTAACCATTTTACTGCTTGTCATTTGTACTAAAGCGAAGCAGAATAGCATTAAGGATGTGAAATTCTTGGTTAAGAGAAAGCTGGTAATCATTGCTATACAGGAAGTGTACTCTAAAAAAATGAGTAATCAAATAAGGGTGATATTTGGGGATATTGTATCGGTACGTGCAATTACTATTAAGGACCTAAAGGCTGGTATGATAGAAAAGGATGAGATAGTGTTATTATCGGGACATCTAATAGAGCCTTTTGTTAAGTCCTTTATACCTAAGGGGGCAAAACATTTAATTGTTAAAAGGGGAATAAACTTCTTGAAGATAAGTAAGCTTCTATCGCTTCCAGAGGGGAGTAAAATACTTGTAGTCAATGATACAAGGAAAAATACCGATGAGGTTGTCGAAGAGCTTAGAGAAAATGTGGATATACACCACTATATACCCTATTATCCTGATAAAGGTTTTCCCGATGATATAGACTATGTTGTAACCCCGGGAGAAAAGGCAATGATACCAGGAGGGATAGAAAATTCAATAGACCTAGGCCATAGAATCGTCGATATATCAACCGTAATTCAGCTTTACGATTTACTTGGCATTAAACTAGTATATCCGACTATTTGTAAGAGATATATGACATCTTTGCTTTCTTTAACCGATGAAGCACATATGTATGAGGATATAGTTTTAGAAAACAATAAAATCAATGATTTGACAGAGTATACAGCAAAATATACCTTTGATGATATCATTACCTATAGTGAAGAAATGAAGAGGTTAGTAAGGGTGACTAAAAAATTTGCTTTATCCGATGAACCGGTTCATATTATTGGAAACGTGGGAACTGGTAAGAGTATGTTGGCAGAAGCAATTCATAATTTTTCTCACTTTAAGGAAGGGCCCTATGTAAGCATAAATTGTGAATCAAGAATAGCAAGAACATTAGAGAATGAATTATTTGGATATGAGGATAATGGAAGATATACAAGAGGTCTATTTGAAGTAGTTCGAAATGGGACATTATGCATTGAAGAGGTTGGAGAATTACCGCTAGATGTTCAGGCTAGATTAATACAAGTGTTACAGGAAAATAAGGTGTATTGCGCTGAAAGGCCTACACCGGTTCCGGTAAAACTAAGGATTATAACCACAAGTACTGTAGATATAAAGGAGCTTGTATCTAAGGGAGTATTTAAAAAAGAACTCTATTACCTTCTTACTAAAATGACATGTGTAATTCCTCAACTGAAGGATAGAGAAGGGGATTTAGAGGTTTTAATAAGTAGTTATTTAAAGAATAATCTTAAGAGAGATGATATTGAGTTTACGGACTCTGCTATGGAGATTCTCCATAAATACACTTGGGATGGAAACGTTAAGGAATTATTTAATCTATTGACATTAATAGCATGTGGTGAAGAAAAGATAATTACTGTAGAGAACCTTCCGTTTTTTGCAAAGCTTTGGAATAAAGACCAAAAGCGTACTTATAAAAATGAAAAAAATGATATTGATGTTAAATCAATGATTGAGAAAATAGAGCAACGTGGATTTCTAGGAGAGAGTTTAGAAATCTTAAAGGTATTTTTAGAGGGGAAGAAAAAGCATTCTTCCTATGGAAGAACTACGCTGCGCCAACTTCTTCTACAAAGAGGAATGAATCTAACAGATCAACAGCTTAGGTTAAGAATAGAAATACTAAACGATCTAAATCTTGTCACGGTTAGACATGGTAGGGCAGGTACGACAATTTCCAGGGGAGGAGAAAGATTTTTGGATCTATATTATCAAAAAGAAATATAGCACTTAAATTAATATTTACAGAAGTTAGGAGGGATGTCATGAATTTAGAATTGATTAGGGATCTATCTAATGCTAATGGAATATCGGGATTTGAGGATGAGGTTGTTGAGGTAATAAAGAGTTATGCAGGGGCTTATACAAATATTAAAGAAGACAGTTTTAGAAATGTGTATCTCCATAGAAAAAAGAATGATAATACTAAACCTGTAATAATGATAGATGGACATTCTGATGAGTTGGGTTTTATGGTTCAATCTATTAAAGCTAATGGAACTATAAAATTTATACCAATTGGTGGTTGGGTGGCTAAAAATGTATCCGCTCAAAGAGTTAAAATAAGAAACTCGGAAGGGATAGATATATTGGGTGTTGTAGCGTCTAAACCGCCTCATTTTATGTCGGAAGCTGAAAGGAATAAGCCTTTAGATATCTCGGATATGGTTATAGATGTTGGTGCAACCTCAAGAAAAGAGGTTATAGAAGTTTTTAAAATAGAAGTAGGAGCGCCTATAACTCCCGATGCCGAATTTAAATATAACGAAATGAATGAAACAATAGTAGGAAAGGCCTTTGATAATAGGCTGGGATGTGCTGTGGTGTTAGAGACTTTAAGGGAGTTAAAGGACGAGGAACTTGATGTGAATGTAATTGGTGCTATTGCATCTCAAGAGGAGATAGGTATAAGGGGGGCCGTTGTTACAGCTAATACTGTTAAGCCTGATGTTGCAATAGTATTTGAAGGTACTCCAGCCGATGACATTTATAGAGACGAGTTTGAATCTCAAGGGGCTTTGAAGAAGGGACCTCAAATAAGACACAGAGATAGATCTATGATATCGAATCCTAGATTTACAAGATTTGCGAGGGAGATTGCTAAAGAATCAGGGATTGATTTTCAAGATGCCGTGAGATTAGCAGGAGGCACGAATGGAGGTAGTATACATTTATCGAATTCTGGGGTGCCTACAATAGTCATAGGCGTACCCGTAAGATATGTACATACCCATCAAGGTTTTTCTGCAATAAAGGACTTCGATGATACTGTGCGATGGGCAGTTGAAATCATAAAGAGATTGGATAAACAAGTGATTGATAGTTTTTAAGGGTAAATTAAGCAGTATACAAATGAAAAATTTGCATAGAGATTCCGATAAAGACTTTAATTATAGATATCCAAAACACTAAGAAAAGTCGAGTATTTTGGTATATATAAATTAAGATTTCATAGGAACTTTCTATAGAAAGGAAAAATAGATGAAACCAGTTATTGGGATAACTACATTTTGGGAAAAAAAGATTAAACCCGATAGATTATATAATTTAGTAAGTCATCATTACATAAAATCAGTATATTTAGCTGGTGGAATCCCAATTTTGATTCCATTGATTGATAACAAAGAATTAGCAAAGGAATATTTAAAATCTATAGATGGTATAATTTTTTCTGGAGGTCATGATATTTCTCCACTAAGCTATGGTGAGAACCCAATAAAGCATGTCCAAATGATATGTCAAGAAAGAGATGAATTTGAGATAGAGCTACTATTAGAGGTTCTCAAATTAAACATGCCTACCCTAGGAATTTGTAGGGGAATGCAATTGATAAATGCTGGTCTAGGTGGAACCCTATATCAAGACATAAACTCAGAATTAGAAAACTCACTGGGGCACTTTCCACAAAATACATCACCACATAATCTCTACCATCAAATAAAGATAGATAAAGAGAGTAAGCTTTTTGATATATTTAGTAAAACAGAAATGAGGGTAAACTCCTTTCATCATCAAGCTGTAAAAAAAATAGCCAAGGGTTTAAAAGAAATAGCTTGGGCACCGGATGGAACCATTGAAGCAATAGAGCATAAAGACAATGACTTTGTAATAGGTGTACAATGGCATCCAGAAGATTTGACGAGCCATCATCCAGTTTTTTTGAAGCTGTTCAGAGCTATTGTTGATGCATCAAAGGAGTTTACAAAGCAAAAGTAAAAACATGAATAGTGTATTTATGAGAGAGGTAATTAGAGACCTCTCTTTTTTTTATAAAAAAAACCTATATATAACAGAAACCTATAAAATATTTCGATTTCACAAAGAATGTCGAATATAATAAAATGTATTTTAAGGGATGGGTGATAACGATTATCGACAACAAAGGAGGAATAGATAGTGAAGAAATTGGTTTCAATTTTATTAGCAGCATTTATGTTGATTTCCCTTGCAGCGTGTTCAGGGAAAGATGAGCAGGTAAATAATAAATCAAACAATATGCCGGAAAAATTAGTAATAGGAGTTATTCCTACTCAAAATCAAGGTGATATGCAAAAAGCAATGGATAAGCTAGGGAAGCACATTGCAAATGAAGTAGGTACAGAGGTACAAGTTGAAGTTTTTCCTGACTACAATGGAGTTGTAGAAGCTATGAACTATGGAAAGGTAGACTTAGCTTATTTTGGGCCACTTACATATGTTATAGCCAATGAAAAGAGTGGAGCAGAGGCCATCGCGACTATGTTAGTAAATGGAGAGCCATATTACTATTCATATATTATTGCACCTAATGATTCATCATTAAACACAGTTGAAGACTTGATTAACAATACTAAGGATATTCATTTTGCATTTGGAGATCCTAACTCAACGTCTGGTTCTCTAATACCAGGAATCATGCTTAAAGAAAAAGGCGTGTTTAAAGATGAATCAGACCATGACTTCAAGCAAATAACCTATACCGGAGGGCATGATGCTACTGCAATAGCTGTGGAAAACAAAAGGATAGACGCTGGAGCAATTGATAGTGCCATATTTGAATCAATGAAGAAAAGTGGTGTAGTTGATTCAGAAAAGTTTAAGATTATATGGAAATCAGACAAACTATTCCAGTATCCTTGGGCAGTAAAGAAGGATACTTCAGAAGAGCTTAAGGCTGCACTTAGAGAAGCTTTCTTAAAGGTAAAGGATCAGGAAATATTAGATATATTTGGTGCTAATGGATTTACAGAAGCTAAGGATGGCGACTATGAAGCCATAAGAAAAGCAGCAAAGATGGATGGTAGAATATAGAGTAGGTGTTCTTGATGAAGAGGCAACGATCAACTTTTAGAAGAGATAATAAAAATTTATATTATTGGTCTTTATTAGTCCTTCTATTATTATGGAGTGCAGTGGGTACAAAATTTAACCCGCTGCTTTTTAAGGATATTGGAAATACAGTTGATTTTATAAAAAAGAGTTTCCTAAATCCAGACTGGACTGTGTTACCTAGGGCAATAAAGGAATCTATAACAACTATCCAAATTGCCATAATGGGAACTGTGTTAGCTACGATTATTGCTATGCCCTTAAGCTTTTTAGGGGCTAAAAATACATCACCCCACTGGTTTGTATATTCATCAACTAAGGGTTTTTTAAGCTTTATTCGTTCTGTTCCTGAAATAGTTTTCGCCCTCATTTTTGTGCCTACAGTTAGTCTAGGTCCTGTGGCAGGGGTATTAGCTATAACACTTCACAATGTAGGTGTATTAGGAAAGATGATATCGGAGCTCATTGAAGCTGTAGATAAAGGTCCACAGGAAGCAGTTGCATCAACAGGAGCTTCAAAAAGTATAATTATTCTTTATGGGATAGTTCCTCAAATAATTCCTGTTATACTATCAAATATTTTTTATAGATTAGAGGTTAGTATTAGGGCTTCGCTAGTATTAGGTTTGGTTGGGGCAGGTGGTATAGGTCAGCTTCTCAGCATCCACTTTAAAATATTTCAATATGAAAAGGTTGCCGTAGATGTGCTGGTAATAATGATTCTTGTAGTTATAGTAGATGCTATAGGTGCCTATGTAAGACAAAGGGTGATTTAAATGTATTTGCAGATAAAGGAATTATATAAATCCTATCATAAGAACAGTGGCTATGTTTTGGAAAATGTAAATATAGATATATCAAAGGGAGAGCGTGTTGTTGTACTAGGGCTTAGCGGTTCTGGAAAATCTACATTGATCCGTTGTGTTAATAGATTGATTGATATAACCCATGGGAGTATATTATATTGTGGAAATGACATTACAAAGCTAAAAGGGGATAGTCTAAGGAAATACAGAAGAAAATTTGGTATGATATTTCAAAGCTATAATTTAATAAATAGATTAGACGTTATAACAAATGTTCTTGTAGGGAGATTTGGATATAAATCACTTATGAATGTGATAAGAAGAAACTTCTCTCAGGATGAATTGGAAGCTGCAAAAGAAGCCCTTAAGACAGTAGGCCTAGATGATTTTCTTCATAGACGTATTGATAAACTAAGTGGTGGACAACAGCAGAGAGTAGGGATTGCTAGGGCCCTTGTCCAACAACCAGAAATCATTCTAGGAGATGAACCGATTTCTAGTTTGGACCCAATCACAGCAGTATCAATTATGGAATTATTAAAGGAAATTAATATTCAAACTAACATCACAATGATAGTCAGCCTGCATAATGTAGATGCAGCTAAGAAGTTTGCTACAAGAATAATCGGAATAAACGGAGGAAAAATCATTTTTGATGATATACCAGATAATTTAAACGATGAAATATTGGCTAAAATTTATGATACAGAATAGGATAAGAACATTGATAGGATAGTCTATCGATGTTTTTTTGTTTAGGAGGGAGAACATAGCTAAAAAATATTTATACTAGTGTCTACTGTGTGAAATGACAAAGTTGGTGTGTTATTTGCCACAAGAAAAGATAAAACCAATGTGCCAAAGGCTGATATTAGCCCATATTCATTTTGGCACGTAAATTGCTTTATATATTCGTGCATTAAAAATTCCCATTTATATATGTATAGCTAGTAATAAATTTTATAATTACTAGCTATGCAACCCCGAAAATAAACCTAGGAAAATTCCTAGGTTTTTTAATGTGAAAAATATCATCAAATCTATATATTAATAGTCATAATTATTCGAGCTACAATATTTTTGTAATTCTCTTTTCAATATATTTATTTGAGTCATAATTTTTGTCAATGATTTTAACTATTCCATAGGATATACTCATCAAAACAATACCAGTTAAAAGACTAAAAACTTCAGATGAAATGTTAATATGGAAAGTTTTATGAATGTAGGACCCTAAAATTATTCCTGATATTAGCATGAAGAGTGGAAATACATAGGCTATAAAAGCAGCTTTCATAACTACCTTAGTTTCAACTTCGATCTTTACAAATTGACCAGGCTTTGCGTTGAGAGGATTTTCTACTTCTATGAAGGTGCCTGTACTGCTGCAGCCACCACTACAACTGCCGCATTTCTCACCACAGGCACTAGCCCTTCTTATTTCAAGTTTTGCTATATTTCCGCTTGTAGATATAACTTTTCCGATTTTTTCCATAATATACCCTCCTTTCTATGTATATTTATTAGCAAAAATCATACCTCCTAAACAAAATTGCTTTCAAAAAAAGTTGGCATAGATATTGCTCTAGTATAGATTAAGTAGATATAAAGGAGGTTGATGAATATGAATGAACTTAAAAACGTTGTGGTTTCAACGATTGTGTTTGCTATGCTTGTAGGTATAACTGCAGGAATTCATGGCATACACAAGTTAATATAAACTTGATTAATATTTTGAATAAATGGAAGGAAAGGAGAGGTTGCTATGCTACAGATTTTTAGAGTTATGTATATAATTCTGATGGGCTACCTAGTATTTTACATGTTTAGAAGGGGTGGGTGCTGTGGAGGTCATGGTCGAAATCATGATAGGAGAAGGGATGATTTTGTTATGAACAAACAAAAAAGGTTATTAGAGGATGATGAAAAAAATAATGCAATAGACATTTAGAAATTAGTGACTTGTGGATGATATCAAGCAAGAGATGTAGGAAATCCTACAAGATTGTGGAGGGAAATGATGAAGAAAAGTATTTTTATATATGCAACCATATTAGCTTTAATAATATTGTTTGGTATGTATTACTGGTTTGGTATGGGTCATCATAATTTCTACAGTAGTATATGCGGCAGCGGTATAAATGGAATCAAGATGTTGCTTGTTTATTATCTTCCATTATTGCTACTGATATTAATAATAATATTCCTATACAGATACAAGCAAACTAAAATAAAGTGTAGATACTGTAGTGCAAGTATAGAGAATGAACTTAGTATATGCCCTTATTGTGGAAATTCTATTTGAGAGGATAGTGTATAGCATGATGCTAATACCTTTGATTATAGCTATAGCTTTACTTTACTTTGTAACAATGAAAAATAATTCCTGTGATTGCTATGATACAGATAGTATTTCAAAATGTAATAAATGTGGAAGTGCTATAAAGGATGATTATATTTATTGTCCAAAGTGTAGAGAAAAGCTCAAGAAAAGATGTGAGAAGTGTGAGAAGATGATTGATATTACTTGGAGAAGATGTCCATTTTGTGAATAACAAAAATTATTATAGAGGAGATATAAAAATGAAAAAATGGTTTGAAAAATTTATAAAAAATCTTGAAGATGCTAACAAAAAAAGCTTTGGTTCAGGAAAACTAGATTGCTGTGATTTGAATCAGAAAGGCAATAATACTAAAACAAAAAAAGAGAAATAGGAGTATAGAATTACTTAGCTATTAGTAAAAATAAAATTCATGAGAGAACTTTAGTGACGCAAAAGAAAAGGGGGGAACCTATGGTAGAACTTTTTAGAATAGGACATGTATCAATATATCTATTTGGAATTACTATTGCATTAGGGATGTTGACTGGAATGGCTATTATGATAAAAGAAGCTAAGAGAAAAGGAATGGATATAGATAAGTTGACTGATCTAGCTGTTTACACAATTATAGCTTCTTTAATAGGAGCAAGGTTATATTACGTTTTGGCATTTAACCTTGAGTATTACCTTGCAAATCCAAAGGCGATTATTTCTATAAGAGATGGTGGCTTATCTATACAAGGAGCTTTGATTTTAGGTATCGGATTTGCTTTCTGGTATACGAAGAAGAAAAGAATTTCATTTTGGGAGGTCGCCGATGTATTTGCACCAGGTATTATAATTGGACAAGCGATAGGTCGAATAGGATGTGATGTTTTTGGTGTCCCTATGGAAAAACCTTATCCATGGGGAGTAGTGGCAAACTCCCAACTTTTACATCCAGCTCAGCTTTATGAAGCATTACTTGATTTACTTCTTTTTACTTACCTTTGGAGAAGTAGGAGTAAGGTTAGATATAATGGCGAATTATTTATCAAGTATATTATTGGCTTTTCAATAATTAGAGGGATAGTTGAATTCTTCAGAACTAATCCAATAGTATATGGGCCCTTTACTATCGCCCATATAACAAGCCTAGTGATAATTGCAATAGCTTTACTGATTCATAAAAGTATCAAGAAAAGAAAAATAATCCCATATGAGTCTGAGTCAAGCAATACATTAAAAGTTTCTGTTATGCACTATATAATAATTGCTTTATTTGCAGGGGTTAGTACATGGTTTTACTACTATATACATTAGATATGGGAGTTGGAAAATGAAAAAAGGAGATATAGTGATAATATTTACGGTGGTTATTATGAGTATATCCAGTATGTTCTCCATAATCTATTCAAGCTCTTACGCAAAGGAAAAAGACATAGTAATTGAAGTTGGTGGAGAAGAAATAAAAAGAATTTCAGTTGATGATAAAACTAATAGCATATACGATTTTAATTTTGGAGATGAAGTTGGATATATTGAGATAAAGACTGGAAAGGTCAGAATGCTTGAAATGGATAAACGTGTATGTCGAAATAAAATCTGTTCCCTAACTGGATGGATTAATGAAGAATATGAGACCATAGTTTGTCTTCCAAACAAAATAGCCATAAGTATCGAAAATACTGATACAAAAGATCAAGATATTGACGAAGTGTCTTATTAAAAAAAGGAGGGTAAAATAATGCAGAATATGGATAGAAATACAAGGGAAATGAATCGAGAAAAGGACCAAAAACACAAAGGGATGATGAAGCATGGATTGATGATGATGCTTTGCTGTCTTATACCAATACTGCTAATAGCAGGCTTACCTCTATTTGGTATAAATGGCGGCGTGTCATCAGGTTTGATTTTCTTATTGTGTCCGCTTATGCATATTGGAATGATGTTCATGATGAGAAAGAATGGACACAAGGGCTCATGTCACGGCGATGATAAAGGTGAAAATATAAATGTGGATAGTAAGGAATAAGCATAGGTTTTAATGAAGTTAGGGGGACGCAGTAATGAAGAAATCAACAAAAAAGAACTACGATATATTTATGTACTTAGCAGTATTTCTTATAACATTCTCACTATTTAGTTATGAAATATTATTAACACGGTTATTTTCGGTTATTTTAAGTCACAACTTAGTATTCTTAGTAGTGTCCTTTGCCATATTGGGAAGTGGTTTAGGGGGGATTGCTGCTTATAGGCAGCTAAAAAATAAAAGAAATCTAGATATTAACAAAATGATTATAAGACTTTCATCGTTGTTAGCTCTAAGTATAGTTGCTACTATTCTGTTGATATATAGAATGCCCTACGTTCCAGTGTATTCACTTTATGCCTTAATAGGGATAATCCCCTTTGTAATTGGTGGATCAATTATATCAATCATTTTTAAGGAATTTATCGACGCAAGCAGTAAGCTTTACTTTATGGACTTAGTTGGCTCAGCCCTTGGAAGTATAGCGATAATTAAAGTAATGAATACCTATGGCTTCATGTATAGTGTTGTGATAACAACATTGGGAGCCATTGGTGCTTCGATTTTCATAGCAAGCTACTTTAGAGAAAAGAAGAGCACTGTATTAAAGAGTCTGATATTTGTTCCAATAGTAGGAGTATTAATCCAGGGAAGCCTTGTTAGGGATATTGAAAAAGGATTTAGCTCATACTTTTCTAGTCCTAATACGGTAATAAGCTATCTACAGGACACTAATGAAAAGCCATTAAGTATATCTTATTCAAAGTGGAATGCCATATCAAGAACTGATGTCATCGAGACCACCAATGAGAATGAAAAAATAGTAGTTACCGATGGTGGGGCTTCGGCACCAATAATAAGATTTGATGGTGATTTAAATAAGGTTGATTATTTAAAGAAACAGGTCAATTTTATACCCTTTGCTATAGGAAAAAACGATAAAACTCTTGTTATAGGTTCTGGTGGTGGTAAAGATGTTTTGCTAGCTCTGTTAGGTGAAAGTAAAGATATTTCTGCGGTAGAAATAAACTCATCTACAATAGAAGCCGTTGATGAATTTAAAGAGTTCAGTGGCAACATATATCGTAGACCAGAAGTAAAGACCTATAATCAGGATGGAAGAAATTTTATAGAAAATACAAAAGAGACCTACGACAATATATACCTTTCTATGGTTATGACTAATGCGATAGAGAATACAATGTACTCTCTATCGGAAAATTACTTATTTACTGAGGAAGCTTTTGAAAAGTATTTAAAAAAGTTAAATGAGAATGGTAAATTAAGTTTTATGACCCATAGCGCATTAGATATGACAAAAATAGTTAATACAGGAATTAAGGTGTTAATGGAAAATGGAGTAAGTCAGGAGGATATAACTAATCATTTTGTAATTGTCAATGGAGCAAGTGAAAATCATAGAAGTGTTCATGGGGATATGATTAGAATGCCTATGATTGTATTTAAAAATGATCCCTTTACTCAAGATGAGATAGAATCTCTTTTGGACATAACTAGTTTTCAAAGGAGACAATTGGTTCATTTTCCAGGCGGAGAATATGAACTATTTAGGCAGTTGAGAGATAATGAGATTAGTTACAATGATATGCTAGAGACTTATAGTGTTAATGTTAAGCCAATCAACGATAATAGCCCATTTTTCTACAACTATACAAACTTAGTACCAAAGGAGATTATCTTAATTGGAATTTTAGCATTAGTTATATGGTCTGTAGTTAAAAGGAAGTACTTTATAGAAAGAAAAACAAATGAAATTTCTAAGTATTTCATTGTAATTGGTATGGCATATATGCTGATCGAAATACCATTTGTTCAGAAAACTGTCCTTTATTTTGGTAACCCGACAATTGCATTTAGTAGTGTTTTATTCAGTATTTTAGTAAGTAGTGGCATAGGGAGTTTAATTAGTGGTCATAGCTTTGTAAAAAAACATACATCTAAATCATCTATATATCTGTTGCTTACCACGACAAGTGTTATAACAGTATTAACGGTAATTGATAAAATAACTCTTTTGACAAATGATTTTGATTTATTGTACAAAGTTGCTACTATATTTTTTACACTATTACCTATGGGTATACTTATGGGGATGCCATTTCCAACGGGTATAAGCAAAATTAAAGAAGAGATAAGGAGGGACGATATTGTACCTCTAATGTGGGGAGCAAATGGGATATTTTCAGTAATTGGTTCTATATTGGCAGTGAGTTTTTCAATGAAAGTTGGATTTAATATTACTATCATTTTGGGAGCTATGTTGTATCTATATCTATATGTGAGAAATCCTTTAAAAGATTTTTAGCAATTTATTAACCAAAATAACGATTTTGCTACAATAGGTGTGGGAATTCCTACATTCAAAATATAGTTTTATTAAAACTGGTATTTATCAGTTTTAATAAGAATAAAAGGTTTAAGAAAATTTTCTTTTAAGGAATTTATATGAATCCAAGTTGCCTACTATATTTCGTCTATATTGAAACATGAAAAATAAGAGTTTTTTTATTGGAGAATCTAAATTGGCATAAGGATTGCTAATAAAGAATACTATAACAAAATTAAAAAATTGAGGAGAGATGTAATATGAAGAAAAAAGGATTAGCATTTGCAATTGCAGGAGTTCTAGCAGTGGGAACATTAACTGGCTTAGTCTATGCCAATACAGATAACAATGCTGAAAAAGGACTAAGCAAATTAGAAGTTGAGAGAAATATTTTTAGTAGCAAAAGTCAGTCAGTTGAAGTTAAGCAAAATGACAAAGATAAGGAAAAGAAAGATATATACAAAGATATGATAAAAATTATGAAGGAAAATGGGTATGAGGATATGGCAAAGGCTATGCAAAATAATGATCATGAAGTAATTGATGGGTTTATGAATAACATGACCGATGAAGACTATGAGAATATGATAAAGATAATGAGAGAAAGTGATTATGGATACATGGCAGATATGATGGAATCAATAGGAAGAGAAGAAATGATTCAGATGCATAATGATATGGGTGGTGCAGAAAATTGCCATGGAACTGGTTCATCTAATTCAAGTATGATGGGTGATTTTGATCAATTTAGATATAAGTTTAAATAAGAACACACCGGGGCTAAGCTCATAAGATGTTTTTATGAGACAGTCCCGTTAACCATCCTCCACCTCAAGCGCTAGGAAATTTTTTTTAGAAAACTCATACCCTTGTGGGGTATAGGTATACATTTGTAAGGAGAAAACTATAATGATTAGTATTGAAGTTTGTATTGGATGTAATTCTAAAAAATGTTGTAGTTACAAAAAAGGTATAGAACTTTATGAGTTTCTTAAAGATGATACTACAAAGCTTATAAACGTTGATATAGAAATTAGTATGAAAAAATGTAGCTGTAAAGAAGAATGTAATGGACCAATAGTAAGAATTGATGGTAGTGTATATACTAATGTAGATAAAGCTAAGGCATTAAATATCATAAAAAGAATAGTTCTGACGAAAGGGAGTGAAAATTATGAAACAAGAAACACTGAAAATTAATGGAATGACCTGTGCATCCTGTGCGAAGGCAGTTGAAAGAAGTGTAGGTAAAGTAAATGGAGTAGAGAGCTCCAGTGTTAACTTTGCTACTGAAAAATTAAACGTTAACTTCGATGAATCTTCAACTTCAATAGATGATATTAAAAAAGCTGTTAAGGATGCTGGTTATAGTGCTGAAGAAGATGTAGAACTCAGGGAGGTTGCTATCCCCATAGGAGGTATGACCTGCGCATCTTGTGCAGCGGCAGTTGAAAGAGAAATCAAAAAATTAGAGGGTATTGAAGAAATAAACGTCAATTTTGCTACAGAAAAGATGACTGTAAAATACAATCCATACCAAACAAGAATTTCAGAACTTAAGGCTGCTGTTGAAAAAGCTGGATACAAGGCTCTTGAGGTTCAAGCTGGGGATGAAGTTGATGCTGAGAAGGAAAGAAGACAAAAAGAAATGAAGACCCTTTGGACAAAGTTTTTAGTTTCAGCCATATTTTCTATACCGTTATTATATATAGCAATGGGTCATATGCTGGGATTACCAATTCCTGAGTTGATTGAACCCTCTAGTAATCCCTTAAATTTTGCTCTAGCTCAATTAATACTTACAATTCCAGTAATTATAGCAGGTAATAAATTTTACACAGTAGGTTTTAAAGCATTGATAAGAAGAAATCCAAACATGGATTCTTTAATAGCTATAGGTACAGCAGCAGCGATACTCTATGGTATATACGGAACAATTCAAATAGCAGGTGGAGATATTGGATACGCAAATGACTTATACTTTGAAACAGCAGGAGTTATTATAACACTTATTTTATTAGGTAAGTACTTAGAGGCAGTTTCAAAGGGTAAGACATCTGAGGCAATTAAGAAGCTAATGGGACTACAACCAAAGACTGCTGTTGTAATACATGAGGGAAAAGAGATGACTATTCCAATAGAAGAGGTAGAAGTAGGAGATATCATATTAGTAAAACCAGGTGATAAAATACCAGTTGACGGAACTGTTATTGATGGACATACTTCTATAGATGAATCAATGCTTACTGGTGAAAGTATTCCAGTTGAAAAAAATATAGGGGATAAAGTGATCGGTGCAAGTATAAATAAAAACGGTACTATTAAATTCAAGGCTACTAAGGTTGGAAAGGATACGGCTCTAGCTCAAATTATCAAGCTTGTTGAAGATGCACAAGGTTCTAAGGCTCCAATAGCCAAGATGGCAGATGTTATTTCAGGATATTTTGTGCCAATAGTTATTGCTATAGCGGTATTATCAGGTTTAGCTTGGTACTTCCTAGGAGGTGCAACAGCAATATTTGCCCTAACTATTTTTATAGCAGTCCTTGTAATAGCTTGTCCTTGTGCTCTTGGCCTAGCAACTCCTACTGCAATAATGGTTGGAACTGGCAAGGGAGCAGAATACGGAGTGCTTATAAAGGGTGGTGAGCCTTTAGAAACCACTCATAAAATAGAAACAATTGTATTTGATAAAACTGGAACTATAACTGAAGGGGAACCAGTAGTTACAGATATTGTAACTACTGAGGAATATACGGAAGACGAAATATTATCAATAGCTGGCTCAGCAGAAAAGGGCTCTGAGCATCCTCTGGGAGAAGCAATAGTAAAGGGCGCAGAGGAAAAGGGCTTAGAATTCAAGAAAATTGATAAGTTTAAAGCAATACCAGGCCATGGGATAGAGGTTAGTATTGATGGAAAGGATATATTACTTGGTAATAGGAAACTAATGAATGATAGGAAGATTAATGTAACTATACAGGAGGAATCAGATAAACTTGCTAATGAAGGAAAAACACCGATGTTTATAGCTATAGATGGAGGGTTAGCAGGAATTATAGCAGTAGCAGACACTGTAAAAGAGAGTAGTGCAGAAGCTATTAAGAGGCTTCATGATATGGGAATAGAGGTTGCTATGATTACAGGTGATAACAGGAGAACTGCCGAGGCTATTGCAAGACAGGTTGGTATTGATATAGTTTTGGCAGAGGTGCTTCCACAGGATAAGGCTAATGAGGTTAAGAAGCTTCAAGAAAGAGGCAAGAAGGTTGCTATGGTAGGTGATGGAATAAACGATGCACCTGCATTGGCGCAAGCAGATGTTGGATTGGCTATAGGCTCAGGTACAGACGTTGCTATGGAGTCAGCTGATGTAGTATTAATGAAGAGTGATCTTGTAGATGTTGTTACTGCAATTCAATTAAGTAAAGCCACAATAAGGAATATCAAACAAAATCTATTCTGGGCATTTGCATATAACACAGCAGGAATACCGATCGCTGCAGGACTTCTATATATCTTTGGGGGACCAAAGCTTAATCCAATATTTGCAGCAGCAGCGATGTCACTCAGCTCTGTATCAGTATTAGCAAATGCATTGAGGTTAAAGGGCTTTAAGCCTAAATATAAATAAAAATTTTAGGAGGTAATATTTATGATTAGAGTATGCAGTCACTGCTCAAATGTAGACATTAGCGAGCTTAAAAAATCAGTTCCTGAAAAAATTATTGAAATTGGGTGTATTGAAAATTGTGCAGCTTACCCAGATAAGGCCTATGGTTACTTTGAAAATGAGTTAATTGTCAGAGATAATTCTGAAGAATTAGTACAATATATAAAAGAAAGATTATAGTAACTTTAATAAAGAGCCACGATTTTTGCAGCTGCAGCGATGTCACTTAGTTCAGTATCAGTACTTGCTAATGCATCAAGATTAAATTGCTTTAAGCCTAAACATAAATAAAATAATTTTAGGAGGTAATATTTATTATGAAAAAGAAAATTGTTATTGAAGGTATGAGTTGTGGTCACTGTGCTGGTCATGTCACAGGAGCTTTAAAAGATGTTAGTGGAGTTGAAGAAGTAGAGATTATCGTAGCTGATGGATTGGCAATAGTAGAACTAGCTCATGAGGTTGATGATGAAAATCTTATAGATGCTATTGAAGAAGTAGGATACAATGCAGTTGAAGTTGAGGAAATATAGTATAAAGTACAATATTAGAAAAGGGCTCTTTTAAAAGACCCTTTTTTAATATTTATAAATATTAAATAAAAGCAAAAATATAAGGATGATATATATGGAATTAGGCTATAACATGCATCTTGAACAATCACAAAAGCTTGTTATAACACCAGAGATGAGACAGGCAATTAAAATTTTACAATTTAATTCCTATGAATTAAATCAGTTTATTCAGGAAGAATTAACCACAAACCCAACACTTGAAATTCAAAATGGAAATCAAGAATCTTATCAAGAAGAAAATAGTTTAAATAATGAAAGGATTAATGAGAAGATTGATTGGAGCGAGTATTTTTCTGAAGATAGCTATGGATATAACTTTAATACCTATAAAGAGAATAATGACGATACAAATAAAAAAGATTTTAACTGGTTTATGTCTGAAGCAACAAAACTTAAAGAACACTTATTATTTCAGTTACAAATGCTAGAACTTAATAAAATAGAAAAAGTAGTTGGCAAATATCTAATAGAAAATATTGATGACAATGGATATTTAAATCTTAATATTGAAGAAATAAGAAGTAAATTTGAGGTATCTAATAATACAATTCAGAATATTATTAATGAAATCCAAAGTTTTGATCCAAAAGGAGTAGGTGGAAGAGATTTAAAAGAGTGTTTACTTATTCAACTTAGAGAGAATAATTGTTATGACAAAGTAGTAATCAATATAGTTGAAAACTTTTTATCGGAATTGGCAGACAATAAACTAAAATATATAGCGAAGCAACTCGATATTTCCATAAAGGAAGTACAAAATGCAATGGATATAATTAAAAAGTTAGAACCAAAACCCGGTAGAGTATTTAGCCAAGCACGAGATTTAAAATATATAATGCCAGATGTGGCCATATTGAAAAGAAATGGAGAATATGTAGTATTAGTAAATGACATTACATCTCCAAGGTTAAATATCAGTAAATATTATAAAAGATTAATTACTAATAAAGATGCTGATAGTGAAACAATGGTTTATATCAATAAAAAGCTAGATTCAGCAGTAAGACTTATTAAGAATATTGAGCAAAGGAGAAATACTATCTATCGAGTTGCAAAGGAAATAGTAGAAAAACAAATTGACTTCTTTGAAAGAGGAAAAATTTATTTAAAACCAATGATACTGAAAGATATAGCTGATGAGATGGGTGTTAATGAGTCAACAGTTAGTAGAGCAATAAGTGGAAAATATGTTGAAACCCCAAAAGGAACATTTCAATTTAAATACTTTTTCCAAAGTGGAACTACAAAAGCTACAGGTGAAGGAATATCATCAGAAAGTATAAAAATAATAATAAAAGATATGGTAAATAATGAAAATTCGTTAAAGCCTTTTAGTGATCAACATATCAGTGCGGTTTTGAATGAAAAGGGAATTAATATTTCTAGAAGAACAGTAGCAAAGTATAGAAGTGAATTAGGCATTCCATCATCGACAAAGCGGAGAAGATATTAATTCCTTATACAATTTGATGTTTCAAGTAGTAATTAGTATATATCTTAAAGCATAATAATTTGTTTACACCTGGTTACTAAAAATCGGGTGTAAATTTATTTTTTGATATTTTCTTAAAGTTTATAAAAGAGGGGTAAAATCCTTGATAAATTTCATATTAAAATTTTAACAAACTTTTATGAACTTCATAATTTCTCCACATCTTTGTCCTATAATTTACTTATAGAAACAAAGAAAAAAGGAGGAGACAATATTAGTAATTAATAAAAAATAACATAGTCAAGTAGTTTGTTGAAGATTTCAAAATAAGAAAAATTTAGACTTAAAAGAATTTAAAATCTATAATACATTAGGAGGGGAAACATATGAAAAAAGATAAAAAAGTAATGGTAGGAATAGTTAGCGTATTGATATTATCCTTAGGGTTTACAAGCTTTGCTTTTGCTTCTTCTTATAGCAATTTTAATGGAAACTTTAATGGATATGGAATGATGAATGGAAACGTGGTTGGAAGTGGGTACGGAAATGGATACAGAATGATGAATGGTTTTGGCGGACATATGGGATTTGGGCACATGGGAAATGAACATATGTCAGGAATGATGGGTGCATGGGGGAATTCAAATAATTATAAATACTATAACAGTGAAAAAATGTCTGAAGATGAAATAAAAGAAACTGTTGAAAAATATATAGAAACCTATGATGAAAATTTAGAAATAGGTGATATGTTTGTATATAAAAACAGTGATTACTACGTTTCAATAGAAGAAGAGGATACAGGAAAAGGAGCTATGGAGTTACTTGTTAATCCATATAGTGGAGCAATTTACCCAGAATATGGACCAAATATGATGTGGAATGAAAAGTATGGTATGCACGGGTCAAGAGGTTTCGGAATGATGGGTATGGGAAGTTGGAATAATATAAATATATATGATTCACTAGAAAAGCTAGACAGAAAAAAAGCTGTATCTATTGCTGATGAATATGTAAAAGAAATTTTAGATAAAGATTATTCAGTTGAAAACGAAGGACATGAGTTTTATGGGTACTATACATTCCATGTTAGTAAGGATGATGAAACTGTAGGAATGTTAAGTGTGAACCATTATTCAGGTAACGTATGGTATCACACATGGCATGGTGATATTGAGAAGATAATATCTCATCATGATGAGTAAAGAAAGGATGATATAGGATGATGGGTTTTGGAATGATGGGTGGAGGAATTATGTGGATATTAATAATTGGATTAGCTATTTATTTAATAGCAAATAACCAAAGGAATATATCTAATAATTATTCAAATGATAGATATAGAAACAACGATGCACTTGAGATTTTAAAGGAAAGATATGCAAAAGGAGAAACTACTGAAGAAGAATATCTAAGAAAAAGAAAAATTCTAAAAGGCTAAAATCATAAAAAAGTATCTTGGTTAAAACATCAAGATACTTTTTAGTGAGCTCATTTATCTGAGAGAAATCTGTGACTTAAACAAAGGGGCTTGATGGCCCCTTTGAATTTCTATTAGACTTACTTAAATTTACTATTATTAAGTTGTAAGGTCGATTCATAAAACACAAGGGAAGTTTAAAGAGTTGAAAAATATGGAAATTACTTGCTGAATTGTAGTAAGGTATCTATTAGTTCATCTATAACATCATCTTTATTATCCTGATAAAGGGAGTTTTTTACACAACCCTTTAAGTGGTCCTTTAAAACAATTCCTCCTACTTTATTGATGGCTGATCTAATAGCTGCTATCTGTATCAAAATATCGCTACAATATCTCTCATCTTCAATCATTTTTTGTATCCCTTTTACCTGTCCTTCTATTCTTTTAAGTCTTCTTAAGATATCTTTTTTTTCATTTGCATATGAACTCATAATGTCACCCCTTATACCTTGACATAGTATTTTAATCATATTTTAAAGCAAATTTTATGCCAATGAAAACTCAATATTATATTAATTCTGGTATAAAGATTGCATTAATAAATTATATTAATAATCTGAAGGAGGAGTAAAGTGAATAATAGAACTGAGATAATTAGAAAAAGATATGATAGAGTTGCTAAGATATATGATTTGATGGAAAAGCCCATGGAAGCTTCAAAGCTTTCGAATTGGAGGAAGGAAGCTATTAAAGAGTTATATGGAGATGTTTTAGAGGTTGGAGTTGGCACGGGTAAGAACGTTGAATACTATCCTGAAAACTTAAAGGTGACAGGGATAGATTTCAGTAGTAAGATGCTTAAAAAAGCGAGACAAAAAGCTCAAAACCTTAATAAAGAAATTAGATTATTACAAATGGATGCTCAGAATATGGAGTTTGAGGATAATTCATTTGATTCAGTACTTACCACCTGCGTATTTTGCTCTGTACCGGACCCTGTAAAGGGATTAAAGGAAATAAAAAGAGTATGTAAAGAAAATGGAAAAATTATAATGATCGAACATGTAAGAAGTGAGAGGCAATTAATTGGAACTTTGATGGACATATTTAATCCGATTTTTGTAGGGGCATATGGTGCTAACATCAATCGAAGGACTGTATCCAATATTAAGAGTGCAGGCTTTAAAAACATACAAGTTACAGATCTATGGTTAGATATAGTGAAAAAAATTGTTATAGTGAACTCGTTTAGCTGAAGATAAACGAGTTCATTTCTATTAAATAGAATTTCTTTTAGTTTTGGGAGTAATCAAATCAAAAAACATGTAAATTATTCATATCAAAATGAAGAAGTAAATTGATCTAATTCCCACAGTGGATGAGGGATTTGACACTCTTAAAAATTAAAATTTGCTGAATGCGATTAAAAACCTACAATATATGTTGGCATGATAAATGCTTATATATTATAGAAATTAAATACATTATATATACAAAAAATCAAAGGAGTGACAAATTTGAAAAGTGCCAGAAAATTAATAATGGGTATTATTGTAGTTGTAGCATTAATACTAATTACATCTTTTAATACCATTATCAGCTTTATAACAGATTATGAATGGTTTAATGAGCTTGGATTTGATAAGGTGTTTTTAACAAAGCTAATGACTCAGCTTAAAATAGGTATTCCTCTATTTATTGTAATAATACTATTTACGTATCTTTATCTTATTTCAATTAAAAAGGATTATTATAGAAAAGTAAATGTTGTTTATCAAGGTGTAGAGGAAAAAAGAATAAATCAAATGGCCTTTGCTGGATCACTATTTGTTGGATTTATCTCTAGTATCAGTGCATCAAAGAACCTTTGGTTCGATATATTACGTTTTACTAACTCTACGGGTTTCAATATATCTGATCCTATTTTTAATAAGGATGTATCCTTTTACATATTTAAATATCCATTATTTCAGAAATTATATTTTGCGTTAACAAGTTTTATAGTATTAATTGCAGTATTGACTGTAGTTTTTTACGGAGCGATGATGACCTTAAGAAGACCAGTATCAGTTGATAATAATGAAGAAATCGACATTCCTAATATTAGACATATAAACATTGATGATGTCTCGAAGATACTAGACATTGCTGCGAGGCAGCTAATAGTGATAGGGTTTATATTTTTTACAGTATTAGGACTTGGATACTATTTAAGAACCTACGAACTTTTATATTCTACAAGGGGAGTAGTTTATGGAGCAAGCTATACTGATATAAAGGTTACATTATTAAAATATAGAATAATGATGATACTTTCGTTAATATCTGCATTTATTCTAGTATTTGGAATTAAAACAAGAAAGCTTAAGCTAGCTGTAACAGGGCCAGTATTGATGATTGCTGTATCTCTCTTAGGAAATGTAGCTACTGGTCTAGTACAAAATTATATAGTGTCTCCCGATGAAATATCTAAGGAGAAGCAATTTATTGAGCATAATATAGCATTTACGCAAAAGGGGTATGGACTTGAAGCTGTTGCTGAAAAGGAATTTCCAGCGTTGGAAAATCTAACGAAGGAAGATTTGGAAAAAAACCAAGATACCTTAACTAATGTTAGGATAAATGATTACAGACCTTCAGAACTTGTATACAATCAAAAGCAAGGGATAAGGTACTATTATAACTTTAATGATGTGGATGTTGATAGATACTATGTAGATGGGAAATACAGACAAGTATTTATATCGGCTAGAGAATTAGATCAGACTAAAATTAGAGAAGAAGTATTAACCTTTATTAACAGACAGCTAAAATATACCCATGGATATGGAGTAGTAATGTCACCGGTAAATAAGATAACCACAGAAGGATTACCCTACATGTTAATTGAAAACATTCCGCCGGCAACAGAGATAGAAGGATTTGAAATTCAAAGACCTGAAATATATTTTGGAGAACTAACCAATGACTATGTTATTGTAAATACTAAAGAAAAGGAATTCGATTATCCAAAGGGTTCATCAAACGTAGAGAGTACCTATGGTGGTAGTGGTGGAATAAAGCTAAATGGCATTAATAAGCTATTATTTGCATATGAACAAAAAAGTCTGAAAATGCTATTATCAGGAAACATAACCTCAGAAAGTAGAATATTGTTAAATAGAAATATAAATGAAAGAATAAGAAAGATAATGCCCTATATACAATATGATTCAGATCCATATATAGTGCTAAGTGAAGGAAAGCTGTACTGGATAATCGACGGATATACAACAAGTGGAAACTATCCATATTCTGAGCCACTTTCAAATTCAGGTATAAACTACATTAGAAATTCCGTAAAGGTGGTAATAGATGCCTATAATGGAAAAGCAACCTATTATGTATCAGATGAAAAGGATCCTTTAATAAATACATATAGGAAAATTTTCCCACAATTATTTACAGCAATAGAAAATATGCCTGAGGATTTAAAGGCTCACATAAGATATCCAAGGGTATTATTTGATATACAATCACAAATATATAGAGTTTACCATATGGAAGACCCTCAAGTATTTTATAATCAAGAAGATGAATGGGATATTGCCGATGAGTTGTATCAATCAGAGGAGCAGCCTATGGAATCAAATTATTTAGTTATGAAATTGCCGGAAGAAAAGAACGAAGAATTTGTACTTACAATACCCTATACTCCAAAGGACAAAAAGAAT
This sequence comes from Wukongibacter baidiensis, assembly GCF_050888315.1. NCBI lineage: Bacteria > Bacillati > Bacillota > Clostridia > Peptostreptococcales > Caminicellaceae > Wukongibacter > Wukongibacter baidiensis. The sequence continues at coordinate 1,516,026 of NZ_CP138202.1, read as the reverse complement.
ATGACGGCACTGTTTGTAGGTAGAAATGACAAGGAGAATTATGGACAATTAGTAGTTTATAAGCTTCCAAAGAGTAAAAATATATATGGACCTATGCAAATCGAAAACAAAATTGATTCTGATGCTAATATATCTAAAGAGCTGACACTATGGAGTCAAAAGGGGTCTACAGTTATCAGAGGGAATTTACTTACTGTACCTATTGAAAATTCATTATTATATGTGGAACCAATATATCTAAAGGCAGACAGTGAAGATAGTCTACCGGAAGTTAAAAGGGTAATAGTAGGATATGGAGAACAGATTGTAATGAAGCCTACCTTTGAAGAAGCTTTAGAAGAAATATTTGGTGAAGTTAATGAAAAACAAGGACTAAAATCTCCTCAAGTGGAGACCACAATAGAAGATGGAGATCTTAAAGGTTTAATAATAAAAGCTAAGGATGTTTTCGATAGGTCACTAGAAGCTCAAAAAATAGGAGCTTGGGCAGAGTATGGAAGACTTATAGATGAATTAAAAGTAATACTAGAAAAACTAAATAGATTAAATAATGAAACCATAAACAATATTGATCTTTTAGACATAGGAAATTAGAAAAGATTGTATTTATTTTGAGCAACAGAAGAATAAACATATGTTTTGTATGAGTTTAGTGTTATGCTAAACTCTATTTTTAAAGCAATAATTTTAGCTATGTTTACTATAAATATAAAGTTTAAGATATATTTGGAGGTATGATATGAAGAATAATAAAATATAATATCCTTGCTGTAGGAAATGCAACACAGAAAGTAGCATTTTCTACACAATACTAAAAATCAAACCACTATATGCGGATATATAGTGGCTTGATATATTGGCATTAATTTTGCTTTATGATAGAGTGAAGGATTAGAAAAATAAGAAAATGTATATAAGCTAAAACTGATAGTATAAAATTTAATTGATAAAGATGGAGGTTCTATGAAAGATATAGTTAATGGAAAGGAACTATTAAATAAAATAGATTTACTAAGGTATACACTTGAAAAAAATCTTAATGATAACCTTATAGAAGATGAAATAGTTAAAATGAGTCAGTCACTTGATAGACTTATAGTATTTTATTACAAACAGGGATACAAACAAGTTTAATAAATGTTTTTCTTGATTTTAAAAATACTTATTTTATAAAGCAAAAATAAGTATTTAAAATACACTTTACATAAGTCAATTTATAAACTAACTTATTAAAAGGAGGCTCAATATATGAGTAAGGAAGAAACAATGAAAATAATCGATAAATTAGATGAAATAATCAAAAATGGTGGTGGCTATTTGGAATTCTTTGAGTTTTCATCTGAAATTGATAAATTCATTAAAAAAGAAATGATAAAACAAAGTAAGTAATCGATTAAATGAAATGGATGAAAAAAAATGAGGAAGTTATTTTTAATAAGTATTGTATCTTTATTTATAATTAGTATTGTAATAGGTACTTCTGTTAAATTTAATAGTAAGTATAGTTTAACAGTTAATACGAATGAGGTATTTATAAATATAGATAAGGGGTCGAACTTAAACCAAATATCAAGCAAATTAAAGAATCAGGGAGTTATAAAATCTCTTAAATATTTTACTTATTATACAAGGCTCAAAGGATTAGAAAAAAATTTACAGGCTGGAATATATACTATTCCAGCGAAAATTAGTTTAGATGAGCTTCTAGAGAAGCTTCAAAATCCTCAAAAAGAGTATATTAAAGTTACAATTCCAGAAGGATATAATTTATATCAGATAACAAAGGAGCTTGCAGAAAATAATTTGATTGATGAAGAAGTATTTTTAAAAAATGCTCAGGAAGGATTAGAGGGTTTTGAACTTTATATTGATAAGAATGGCATAAGTTATAAACTAGAAGGTTATTTATTTCCAGACACTTATTTTATTCCGAAAGGCCTTAGCGAGAAAGAAATTATAGATATGATGATTAAACGATTCAATGAAAAGTTTTTAAATGTGTATAAAAAAAGAGCCGAAGAGTTAGGACTTAGTATACATGACGTAGTAACAATTTCATCACTAATTGAGAAGGAAGCTGCAAATGATAAAGAAAGAAAAACAATTTCAGGAGTAATATATAATAGAATGGAAAAAAATATGCCACTACAGATTGATGCTTCGGTTATTTACGGAATAACTAAAGGGAAAGATCATATTGCTAGACTTATGTACAGTGATTTGGAATCAGAGTCTGAGTATAATACGTATAAATATACAGAACTTCCACCAAGCCCAATAGCATCTCCTGGACAAGCATCCATAGAAGCGGCTCTTTTTCCAGAGAAACATGATTATCTTTATTATGTGTTAGGTACAGAAGGTCATGTATTTAGTAAAACATATAAAGAGCATAGAGAAAATGTAAAAAAGTATATTAATTAAAGTATTATATAACTCTAAAAGCCTAATCCGCTGAAAAGTTAGTTGGACAGGCTTTTTTTAATCCATAGAAAATCATAAATCATTAGAAACTGAAGATTTTGCTTTATAATATCATAAAAATTTACTTTATGATTTAAGTGTTGTAAATAACGCAAAATATGAGGGTTATGGTACATAGTATTAAAAAAACAACAGCTAGAATGCTGATTTAAAGCTAATTTAAGTATGGCATGAGAATTGCTAAATATATTCGATATTAAAACTTAAGGAGGTGGCACAATGGGTTGCTGTGGAGGAGGACATAATAATCATAGTCAAATAAGAGGTACTAAAACTCATGATAGGAATCATAATCGAGAAGAATGTACAAATAATTATTCTTCAAAAATGATGATAATATTCGGTTTAATCGTGCTTGGCGGTTTGGCTTACTATTTCTTAAGATAATAATATGACTTTCTTTAGATAGCATATTTTCACATTAAGAGAGTTTATAAGATAAGCCAAATAAGAAAGCATAGATACAGGGGTATTGTTTTTTTATAAAGAAATATCTAATGTGTGAATTGATGTCAAATTATCTATTGAATAAGAAAAAAAGGTTGATTTAAGGTCTTGTAAAGATAGTATGATGGAGGGAAAGTGATGAAAAAGGGAAAAATTTTTATAATTATAACCGTAATAGCAGGATTAACCTTAGGAATAAGTTATTATATAAAAAATGGAGGTGTCGAAACAATAAAATCTAGCAATCAGTACTTAGCTTTTATTCCAAATGTTGGAGATGGAACCGTATCTGTAATAAATGTTCAGAATCAAGAATTAATAGACAATATCAAAATTGGCAAGGAAGTTTCCCACGGAATAGCGACAACTCCTGACGGCTCAAAGCTTTATACAGGGGATTTGGATGAAGGAAAACTATTTGTTTATGATGCGAAGAATAATAGACTTACTAAAATGATAGATACTGGGAAAAGAATTCATGGTATTGATATAACACCAGATGGAAAATATGTTCTTTTAGCAAGTGGAGAAACTGAGATAGATGATAAATACAACTATATACAAATAATTGACACAAACACTGATGAGATTGTACAAACAATAACATCCGATGGAAAAAGCCCAGCACATATAGACTTTACAAAGGATGGTAAACTAGCCTTTGTATCAAATGTAATGTCAAATGATGTTTCTATTATTGACATAGATAAACGAGAAATTGTAGATAATGTTAAAGTTGGAATTATGCCAAATGAAACTGAGCCTTCACCAGATGATAAATTTTTGTATGTTGCTAATGTTCAGGAAGGGTCGATCTCTATTGTAGATATAGGTAAGAGAAAAGAAATCGGTAAGATTAAGGTGAGCCCTGGAACCCATGGAGTAGCAGTTACAAATGATGGTAAGTACATTTGGACAACTAATAGGTTTGGTAAAAACATTGCTATTATCGATATACACGATAAAAGGGTAATAAAAACAATAGATGTAGATGGAGAACCTAATCATGTTTCAATTTTACCTAATGGCGACTATGCCTATGTAACAAACCTTGAATCGAATAATTTAATGATAATAGATACTATTACCTTTGAGATAGTCAAGGAAATAGAAATTGGAGTAGAACCACATGAGATAGACTTTGTAAAACTATAAAATACAATGATTTATGGAGGAGTTACATGTCATATTTAGATCAAAGCCTTTATGGTTTATGGGGAAGGGTAATAGTAAATATAGTGATTATGCTTATATTTGTTTTATCAATATTTAAACCGAAAACTAAAAAAGAATGGAGATCCTTAGGAGCATTTACGGCTTTTTTAGTTGCATTATTTAGTGAAATGTATGGTTTTCCACTAACTATATACTTCTTAACATCCATCCTAGGAAATAAATATCCTGTACTTGACCCCTTTACCCATATCAATGGACATCTTTGGGTTGCATTTTCAGGAGGATCAAGATTAGTATTTTCAATATTACATCCTATAAGTAATATTGTAATACTATTAGGATTGTTCATTATTGCTGTGGGATGGAAAGCAATTCACTCTGGAAATGGGGAATTAGTAGACTATGGAATATATAAATATATAAGACATCCTCAATATAGCGGTTTTGTTTTAATTATCATCGGCTTTCTTATTCAGTGGCCAACGATTATAACGCTATTAATGGCGCCAATATTGCTTATTGTATATAGAAAATTAGCTAAACATGAAGAGAAAGTAATGATAGAAAACTTTAATGAAAAATATCTAGCATATAAAGATATAGTACCTGCATTTGTACCTAATAAAATAATAAGGATTAGAGATTTATTTCAAGTAAATTAAAAAGATAAAAAATACAATTGAACATATATGTTTTGGTATTCATAAAAAGAGGCTGTTCTCGCTTTAAAAGGTAATCTTTAGAGCGAGACAGCCATTTTTATTGTATAAATAGCTACTATCAGAGTTTACTCACTTAAAAATTTCCGAGCTTCCTTAACAGCTTTTTGATGGTCCGGATTTATGCGATTAGTTCCATGGGTTTTACTTTTGAGAAAATGTACATCAAAATGCCCACCCATATTATTATCTCTTATAAAATCTGAACCATGAGGCATGCCAGCCATTGAGGCTGGAAGTTTATAATCTCCAACTTCTACAATAATAGGTCTCCTAATCCATGACCATTTACCTCCGTATACTTCCTTCATAATTGAAGTATCTTCCTTGGTTAAGGTCTCGGAGTCTGCATGATTAGTTCCATATGTTCTTTTAACATTAAATGATTTACCGGTTTTGATATCAGTAATTTTATATGTAGTTCCTCTAGGGATAATATCCTTTATCTTACCAAACCAACTCCATTCATTAGAAGTAGCAGGTCTAGCAGAACCCCTTGATACTTGTGTAGGTTTAGTTTTAATAATAAGAGCATTTAATGTGCTCTTTCCAACAATACCATCTGCTATCAAACTAGAATCTTTTTGAAATCTTAATACGGCACCCTTTGTTATATTACCAAAGTAACCAGTTATTTTATTGTTAAAATAACCTAATTGTTTTAATTTGAGTTGTAGATCTTTAATTGATTGTCCACGCATTCCTGTTTTTAACGTTATTGTATTATTTATCTCACTTGCTGCATAGACATTAGTCGTTAAGATAGGCTGAGACAGTAGACTTATGCTTATAATTCCTGTAATCAATTGTTTCTTGTTCATTGTATCCTCCTCATTAAAAAATAATTAAGCTTAATATGATTTTCTAAACCCATTATTATTTTTAAAGCAATTTGTATGCCAAAAATATTTAGGTTAATATAACAGGGAGACCTTATGTAACTGTTGTATTTGATACACTAGTTGTAGCATATTCAACAGGCTATATGCGAGTGGGGTAATAATTAGGCATAAAAAAGCTAGCATTTTTGTAACTTATTAAATGCTAGTGTTTCTAAATTTTTTTAAAACTACTTTACTAATCAAGAAAGTTACGGGGAATAGTATTAGTAGCTGTATAACAGGTATAAAACCTATGTTTGTGCCTGGAAATAAAGGCATAGCTTCGGAGTACTCCCACCTTTCTGTATAAAGAGCATTTACTTCAAAATAAAAGCTTAAAAACAAAGCATATAATGACATAATAATGTACTCTTTAAACTTCCATCTTTTCATTATCCAATTGAAATCTTTATTTGCAAATGCTAATAAGAGATACAAAATTACTGTCATATTGATATCTCCTATGGTAGCGCTAAGCATCAAAAGTGTTTGCTTGGATTTTTCGTTATCCATAATATAAAAAATACCACACTGCCAATATTCCCAGGCATACTGCAAGATAGCAGCTATGAATACTATAACAATAACATTTTTTAATATTCTTTTCATATGCACACCTCAATTTAAGAAGTAATTTATCAATATATTATTCTTGGGTAATAATAATTACACCATTAGCAAGTCCATAGATATTGCCACCTAATACCCTTCCTAGTTCAGATGCAATTTTTTCTTGATTTTCCTTGTTTTCTGCTAAAAAAGTAGCTACACCTGAATTGGCTACTAATTTCTCATCTAAGGTAACAATTGCAAGTATACTCCTAGTTTGGCTTTCCTTCATTTATTATTCTCCTTACCCTTATTTGATTTCTTATTCATTTCTAATATAGGAACATTAAGGATGATTTCCTTTAATCTGCTCATATCTTTAATAATAGGGACGATGACTAAGGCTACTTCACCAGTATCAAAATTTCTTCTTGTGGCTACATACCTTTCTAATCCAAGCAACCTTGAACATTCGTGGACGATAGCCTTTCTTTGTCCATCGTGGTTTAGTATAACTTTTTCGGTATCATCATTCTTTATTGGCTTTAGAATGACAGCAAGACCATTCTTTAAAATTCTATCTTTTGTAGCTGATAAGCCAATGTTCATCACATATATATCTCCCACGTAAAGGTTTGAACCATCCTTAAACTCGATAGAAGCTTCCTCAGCTGTAACAATATCCTTTAGAGTATGACCCTTGGTATATTGCTTAAGCAAAGATACTGCTATAAATCCAATGAGAATAGATAGTGGGAAAATAATAAAATTATTTTTTGTAAAGCTTCTAATAATAAAAGCAGATAAAGTTGTTGTTAATGAAACGATCATAACAATATAATTTCTTGCTTCGAAGGTTTTAGCTATACCATCTATATAGGATTCCCCTCTAGGTGCATAACTTTCCCTTTCTAAAGACTGTAGCGTATCCTTTTCCATTTTTCTAATATCTCTGAATTGTTGAATAGCCAAAGCTAGAAAGGTTACGGCAACATAGTTCTTTCCTAATAATGCTGGATAGGCTACTGAACCCATTGCTGCTGCAATAAAACCCGTTGTCAAATGAATCAAATATCCATTTGGAAAGGTAGGGTATTGCCTTATGTCACCTCTAAGCAACCACCATCTACTAATAAAACCAATTAGAGTACCTATTAAAATAAATTGTAGTATATAAGATTCTAAAAGATGATTTTGCTGCATACCAATTCTCCTTATGATTTATTTCGTATTTATTTTTAGCATTAGGAGATTTAATATGTATGAATAAATGAGGTTATATGCTTTGAATTGATTGACTCAAAATAGATTAATAGATATTTATGCTGTCGCAAATACAACAATATATGTAGCATATTTTACAAGTTATTCCAAAAAAATAAGAACTATATTTTAAAGTTAACAAAGCTATAAAAAGTAATCCACTAGAAAAATTAATGATAATGGTAGAATGATTAAAGAAAAATTTAGCAAAGATATAGCCTTGCAAAACCGATAATATAAGGCCTTTAAATAATAAATACAAGTATAAGATAAAGCCTTCGAAAATAATAACAGGATAAAGATTTTCCTTTAAGAGTAGTTAAAATTCATCGATAGTTAGGCAAATATGGAGATGGCATATTAATTGCTATTAAACTTGTCGTAAGAATTAAAGTTGATATAGGAGGATTAGGAAAATGAAAGAGAAGTATGATGAATGTAGAGTGTATTTTTTAATGACTATGACATCTTTATTCTGGGGAGGAGCCTTTATAGCAGGTAAAATTGGTGTGACGCAGTTTCCACCATTATCACTAACATTTTTTAGGTTTCTAATCGCTACTTTGATTGTGTTTCCTATAATGGTGATGTTTGAGAAAAAGGAATGGAAACTTAAGAAACAAGACTTGCCTATTATATTTATATTAGGGCTTGTAGGTATTTTTGGATATCATGCCTTATTTTTTACTGCATTAAAGTATACAACTGCAATTGACTCGTCTATGATTGTTGCAACAAGTCCACTTGTAACATCCATATTAGCATCAATAATTGTTGGAGAAAAGCTAGGGATAAAAAGATTGGGTGCAATAGGACTTGCTTTATCAGGTGTGTTATTAAGTGTATCTAATGGTGATATAAGTGTTTTAAAAAATATGTCTATAAACGTTGGGAATATAATTATGCTTGGTGCGGTGTTATGTCAAGCAACGTATAGTGTATTAAGTAAAAAAGTAATGAATAGGTATTCGCCCATGATTATAACATCCTACAGTTTTTTAGTAGGGACTATTATTTTAATTCCATTTGTAATAACTGACAATCCTGTAACTTATATTACTAATGTAACGTGGAAAGGCTGGTTGTCGGTTACATACATGGCTGTGTTTGCATCTGCTATTGCATTTTTATTTCAACAGACTGCCATAAAAAACATTGGAGCTAGTAAAACTATGTCTTTCATTAATCTGGTACCTGTTTTTTCGATTATTCTTTCTGCCATAATTCTTAAAGAAAAAATTACAATGATTAAATTTTTTAGTGCTCTGATAATTATTGCTGGTGTTTATCTAAACTCCTCTATTAATAAGAAAACGAAGGCAGAAAAGATAATAAATAATTTAACAACTAGAGAAGCTATATAATTTTCAAATCAAAAAATTCATTTCTATATTGGGACCTGTAATTTAAATATGATCTTATAGATGTTTTGTTTTGGCATGAAAATTGCTCTTCTAATTAATATGGATGTTAAGAGATAGAAAATATTTTCTTCATAATTTCTCTATAAGTTAAAGCTAAAATTATATATAAGTAATCGGATTGGAAAAGGAGGAAATGACTATGAGTATATTAAAAAGGGTGAAATCAATATTAACTGCTAAAACTAATGCTTTGTTAGATGAAATGGAAAATCCTGAAGAAGCTTTAAAATTCTCAATTATAGAGATGAAGGAGCAGTTAAGAAAAATAAATAATTCTCTAGTAGAGGTTGCAACAATTAAAAAGAAATTAGAAAGTGACCTTTTAGATGTAAATGGAAAAATAAAGGTAGCTCAATCACAAGCAGAAATTGCAATGGAAACAGGTCGAGATGATCTTGCAAAATCAGCATTGGAAAAAAAGCATAATTTTATAGAGCAGGAAAAACGAATACGCTTGGAAATAGAAGATGTAAAATCAAAACTTGATATGATTAGAAATAGCAAATTGCAATTAGAATCAAAAATAAATGATTTAGAAAATAAAAAGAAGGAATTAATAGCAATGAATAAAGCTGCAGATGCTCAAATGACTGTCAAGGAAACACTCACAGGTTTATCGAATGATATTACAGATATTAATGAACGAATAATGAGGGCAGAAAGTAGAATTAAAGAAAAAAATGCAAAGCTATCTGCTATGGATGAACTTGCTGAAATAGGAGCAATCAGCGAATTGGGAAATGAAAATGATGTCGAAAAGGAATTAATGAAGATTCAGAGGGAAAGAAAGGTAAAGGAAGAATTAGAGAAACTTAAACAAAGTAAAGGAGGAGAGAAATAATGGGATGTGGAGGCGGATATAGAGGCCTCTTTAGAGCATTTGATTATTATTCATCACCCAGAAGAGGCTGTAGCGATGATAGATATGACCGAGATATATACTATGAGAGAGATGACACGGAAGAAAAGATAATTCTAATAAAAAAAATGTTTGCTGAAGGAATTGTTAGCGAAGAAGAATATAAAATATTAAAAAATCAGGTGATTGAGAGAAGGATAAGCTTTGAAAAATTAATGAATATGAGATCTGATAGATTGGGCAAACAAAAAAATACTAAAACAATAGATAATAAACAACAAGAAAAGGAAGCAAATAATAGCAAGATAAATAAACTACTAGAGACTAAGGAAAAAATTCTACAAGTCAATGATAAATTGGATTCTAGGATTAAGGAGCTTACTTCAGAGAAGGATAAATTGAAAGAATTATCAGCTGCAATGATTAACACCAATGAAGGAAAGACAGAAGAATATATTAATAGGAGACTAAATATTGAAGAAAGTATACAAAATTTAGAGAAAAGAAAAGTAGAACTAAGAAATGAAATAGAAAATATTAATAAGATGATTAAAAAGTTGGAAACTAGAGAGTTAGAGCAAGAAGCTTTGAGGTTAAAAGAAGAGTTATCAAATATGCAAATAGATTTAGATGGATAGTTAAAAGACCAATCAGATTTCAAATACAGAAAGGAGTTTTAATATGTGGCATATGTTTGGCCCTAGTAACAATTATTTGTGGATTTGGATGTTTGCTGCACATATAATAGGGCTATTAATTTTTATTGGGATTATAATACTAGTTATAAAGCTAATAAACAAAAATACAATGGTGCAAAATCACTCATATCCAAGTAAATCACTTGATGTTCTGAACGAGAGGTACATTAAAGGAGAAATAAATGAAAAGGAATATCTTTATATGAAGAAAATACTAAATAAGTAAAATGTTTGATTGAATAGTGGAGTGTGTTATATAGCATATGAGACCTTAACATAATTTAAGTTAGTGAAAAGGTGGTAGAAAATCATGAAAAAAATAATCATACTAATAGTTGTACCAATAGTTGCAGTATCGATATTTCTATTGTATAAAAACATCGATGCAAATAAAAAAAACCAAGATTTATCAAGTAAAGATTTACCAATTAATAATAAATATGAAGATATAAAAATAACTGAAAATAACATAGATGTTAACTTAGAAGATGGGATTGATGTGCAGCAGTTTATGAGAACAAACAGCCAGGGGAGAGTAGATGTAGGGGTATTATTTACAAACCTAATAGAGGACAATAAGGATTATATAGTCTTTGAATTGATGCTGAACACTCATTCGGTAGACTTAGATGAAGTAGACTATGCTAAGCTATCAAGAGTAACAAATGATAGTGGTCTAATAATAGATGAAGGCATTATATGGGAAAAAGATGGTGGGAGTGGACATCATATATTTGGATACATAAAAGTCCCCAAAAAGTATAAAGAAAAAAGTATTATTGAAGATACAACGAAATTTATTGAATTAGAGATAAATGGATTAGATGGTGTGGAATCTAGAAAATTCATTTGGGAAGAGGATGCTTTAAAGTACTTGAAAAATGAGTAAAACTAATAACTATTCATATAGCTATCGTAATAAATTAATTTCAAAAAGAAAATAATAATTAAAAGCCCATATTTTTGGAACTAAGGTTTTGAAAATATGGGCTTTGTAATTAACACAGATTATTTATGAAAAATATGGGTTTAAAAAAAATTTTATATATAAATTTTGTCGAAAAACGTTGACTGGTTATTAAAGAAATGGTAAACTAAACAAAGTAATCCGATAAGAATACTATGAATTAAAAAAGAGGAGGCGAAAAAATGTTTTTAAGCAAAAAGTATTTATTAGTATTATCAATGGTTTTGGCAGTAGTATTGGTGGTTGCGGCATGTGGCGCAAAACCGAGTGAAGAAGTAGGAAATGAAGTTGTAAGGATAGGTACTTCAGGTGGATATCATCCATTTACTTTTATGAATGAAGAAGGTAAGTTAGATGGATTTGAGATAGATGTCTGGACTGAAATCGGAAAAAGAATAGGTTATGATATTGAATTTAACACAGCTGCATTTAGTGGACTATTTGGTATGCTAGATACTGGAAAAATAGATACTATTTCAAACCAGATAACAATTACAGAGCAGAGAAAAGAAAAATACTTATTCCCAGTACCATATGTTTACTCAGGAGCACAATTAATTGTACAAAAAGGAAATAATGATATTAAGTCTTTAGAAGATCTAAAAGGTAAAAAAGTTGGTGTAAGTTTAGGATCAAATTATGAGCAATTAATAAGAGAATACGATAAAAATAATGAGATTGAAGTTATTACCTATGAAGATTTTATTGGATCACTACAAGATGTAGCTATTGGTAGAATCGACGCAGTGATGAACGATAAACTAGCAGGCGTTATAAATATTAAGGAGTCTGGACTTGATCTTCAGTTAGGTGGAGAGCCTGTTCATCCGTTAGAAAATTCTTTCCCATTTGTAAATAGTGAAGAAAATAAAGCTTTAATTGAAAAAGTAAATAAGGCTATTGAAGAGATGAGAAAAGATGGGGCTCTTACAGAAATCTCAAATAAGTGGTTCGAAGTAGATATAACAAGTAAATAGAATTGGTGATTAGAGATGAAAATTAATTTTCAACCAGAGTTTATGCTAGAGGTTTTTCCAAGAATACTTAAATATGTTCATGTAACCTTAAGTATAACAATTATTTCAATGGTAGTCGGATTAGCAATTGGGACGATAATTGCCCTGATAAGAATATATAAAATTAAAGGCTTTGAATCAATTGTAAAGGTATATGTATCATTTTTTAGAGGAACTCCTTTATTAGTACAGTTATTCCTATTGTACTTTGGTCTGCCACAGGTTATTCCCAAGCTCGCGAGTATGAATGCCTATACTGCAGCATTTATAGGACTAAGTCTTAACAGTGGAGCCTACATGTCAGAAATTATAAGAGGAGCAATTAGTGCTATAGACAAGGGACAGATGGAAGCCTGCCTATCAGTTGGTATGACGAGTTGGCAAGGGATGAAGAGAATAATTCTTCCTCAAGCAGCGAGGGTAGCTATTCCTTCATTAGGTAATACCTTTATAGGTTTGCTTAAGGAGTCTTCTCTTGCATTTACATTAGGAGTTTCTGAAATGCTTGCTCAGGCGAAAATGTCTGCTGCGGCAACCTATAGGGTTTTCGAGAGCTATTTGACGGTAGCATTAATATATTGGATGATCACAATAGGTTTTAGTTATTTACAAGGTAAAGTAGAAGAAAAAATGAATAAAGCCTATTAAAGCAAAAGGATGATAGTATGTTAAAAATAGAAAACTTGCATAAAAGCTTTGATGATTTGAAAGTGCTTAAAGGCATTGACTTAGAAGTAAGTAAGGGAGAAGTTGTAGTAATAATAGGAGCCTCAGGTTCTGGAAAGTCAACTCTATTAAGGTGTATCAATTATCTTGAAACGCCAGAAAAAGGAATTATTGAAATAAATAAAGTAAGGGTTGATGCTGAAAAAATAAGTACAAAAGATATTCAAGGCCTTAGAAAAACGACGGCAATGGTTTTTCAAAACTACAATCTTTTTAAAAATAAAACTGCTATAGAAAATATTACAGAGGCCTTATTAGTTGTAAAAAACACTCCTAGGGATAAAGCTGAAGTGATTGGAGAAAGGCTTTTGGAGCAGGTAGGCTTAACTGATAAAAGAAACACTTATCCAAAGGCTTTATCGGGAGGCCAACAGCAGAGAGTTAGTATTGCAAGAGCTATGGCTTTAAACCCAGATGTTATATTGTTTGATGAGCCTACTTCAGCCTTAGATCCTGAACTTGTTGGAGAGGTTTTGAATGTTATAAGAGAATTAGCTAGGAAACATATGACCATGCTTATTGTTACCCATGAAATGGGATTTGCAAGAGAAGTTGCTGACAGAGTCATATTTATGGACGGCGGCTATATAGTAGAAGAAGGTAAACCAGAAGAAATATTTACAAATCCAAAGCATGACAGGACAAAAAAGTTTTTAAGTCAAATTATCAAAAGATAGTTTTACCCGGATTATTCATAGAAAATTAAAAAAAATATAACCCCCCTTATTAATACAGCTAGTGAAATATTTTCCTGGCTGTATTTTTGTAGGTAATGTATCTTATAGAAATTTTCTATAGATACGGAAAATATCAAAGGTAGTGTAGGATTTCCAACATAGGATGTATCAAATAGCACAGTTGGAATTTATATAATATATCATATGAAAACTATAATATATCCTAATTGTAATAAAAGAAGAAAATATCTATTCAAAATTCAATTGGTACATTACTTGCATAAGTTTATTAGTATAATAAGAACTATGGGTATGATATTGTTGATGAAGGAAGAAATAATACAAATGAGACAAGTTAACGCTTTATGTATAATGATTATAGATATAATAAAAATTAAAGCTAATAACAGAATCAATACAAAATAGCAGAAATGATCTTAAGGAGATTAAATGTATGAGAAATAAGAAAAAATTACATAATATTATTTTTATAATTCTTAGCACCATTATTATTACAATACTCCACTACTTTACTACTGCTAATAGGTGGGACATACATGAGTTTTTGAGGAGATTGTACTATATTCCCATAATTGTTTCAGCCTTTCGTTTTCGCCTTAAGGGTGGACTGTTATCCTCAATAATAATATCACTGCTCTATGCCCCACATTTACTACTTCCTTATGTGGCTTCTCTTAGTAATGGAGATATAACTATTTTAAACCAATTTTTAGAGATAATCATGTTTATAGCTATAGGAACAGCAACTGGATTTTTAGTAGAAGCCGATTACAAAAAAAAGAAGATGCTAGAGCAGCAGATAAAAAAATTAACTGATCTTGAAAATTATACACAAAATATTCTAGACAGTATGACTAATGTATTGATAGCTGTAAATAAACACTTAGAAATACAATCTATAAATAAAGAAGGAAGAAAGCTATTTCAGTTGAAAGGCTCATTTATAGGCACGGGACTTGAGAATCTATTTCTTGAACATGAAAGACTAGAAAAAATATTATTGGATATGCTTTCAAGAAATAAAAAAATACTAAATAAGGAATTAAGGTTTACCCTTAAAACTGGTCAAGAGATTTATGTAAAGCTTATAGCATATCCACTATACAATATCTTAGATGAAATTGAGGGTGTTGTAATTGTACTTGAGGATATTTCAAAAATAAGAAAGCTGGAAAGTCAAATAAGGAGAGCAGAAAAGCTATCGGCGGTTGGAGAACTTGCATCAGGTATAGCACATGAAATTAGAAATCCATTGGGTATTATTAAAACTATATCTCAGACAATTAATAATGAAATCCAAGATGAAGAAATCAAAGAGGGTATTGAGATAATAATACATGAAGTAAATAGAGCAAATACTGTTATTAAAGGAATGTTAGATTTTGCAAAACCCCATGTTCATCAGAAGAAATATCATAGCTTAAATAAATTGATTAGTGAGGTATTACTTATCACAGATAAATATACACAGCAGCATCATGTTGAAGTTAATTATTGTACTAAAGATGATAAAAATCTATTAGTTGATGTTGATAAACTGAAACAAGCTTTTATAAACATTATATTTAATGCTGTACAGGCTATGCCTGAAGGTGGAAGCCTTGATATTAATCTACTTGTTAATAATGGATATACTAAAATATCATTTAAAGACACTGGACAGGGTATTTCCCAAGATATAGTAGAGAAAATATTCGAACCTTTTTACACAACAAAGGACACTGGTACAGGGCTAGGACTTGCCATTACCCATAGAATTATTGAGGAACATAATGGTTATATAGAAGTAGATAGTAAGTTAGGAGAAGGCACTCGAATTAATATTTATCTGCCAATGGAAGTGAAAGGAGTTAAAGATGATTAAAAAAATACTAATCGTTGATGATGAAAAAAATATGATCTGGGCTCTTAAAAAAGCCTTTAAAAATGAAGAGTACAAAATAATTACAGCAGCAGATGGAATCGAAGCTATAGAGAAGGTTAAATCTAACATACCAGATTTAGTGTTACTTGATTTAAAAATGCCAAAACTAAATGGTCTTGAGGCATTGAAAGAGATAAAGACTATTGATCCCAAGATTTCAGTTATTATGATGACAGCCCACGGTACCATGGAATCGGCAGTTGAGGCGATGAAAAATGGTGCAATAGATTATATTTCAAAGCCATTTGACATAGAAGAACTTAAAATACAGATTAGAAAAGCCCTTGACATAGAGGCCATGAGGGAGCAAATAGAGTTTCTGACAGAAGAGCTTGAAAGCAAAACCGGTAAAGTAATAATAGGTGAAAGCTCTAACATAAAAGAAGTATTAGAGATAGTTAATCGTATTGCCAAAAGTAATGCAACTGCACTGATAACAGGAGAAAGTGGTACAGGTAAAGAATTGTTTGCCAATGCTATTCATTATAATAGTGATAGAAAGGATAAGCCCTATGTTAAGATAAACTGCGGTGCAATTCCTGAAAACTTACTAGAAAGTGAATTGTTTGGTCACGAAAAAGGAGCCTTTACAGGAGCCATAAGCAAAAAGCTTGGAAAGTTTGAGAGGGCAGATAGTGGAACGATATTTCTTGATGAGGTTGGAGAACTGAGTCTTCCGATGCAAGTAAAGCTACTCAGAGTTTTGCAAGAAAAGGAGATCGAGAGAGTCGGGGGAAGTGAAGTTATAAAGATTGATGTTAGGGTAGTTGCCGCTACAAATAGAGATTTAAAGAAAATGGTTGAGGAAGGAAATTTTAGAGAGGATTTATATTATCGATTAAATGTTATACCTATAGAACTTCCATCCCTAAAGGAGAGAAAGGCAGATATACCTTTGTTAGTTAGATACTTTATTGAGAAGTATTGTAATCAAATGGCTAGAAAGTTAATCAAAATAGATGAGGACGCATTAGAGGTACTAAATAATTATAAATGGAAGGGAAACATTAGGGAACTTGAAAATGTGATAGAGAGAATGGTGATTTTAAGTCAAGAAGATACAATTTATAAAAAAGATTTACCAAAGGAAATTTTATTTGCAGATATGGAGGGGGCAGAATTTATACTACCCGAAAGTGGTATAAACCTTGAAGCAGTTGAAAAGAGCTTTATCAAACAGGCCTTAGCCTCTAGTGATGGTAATCAAACTAAGGCCGCCAAACTACTTGGTATTACTAGACATACACTCCTATATAGGATGGATAAATATAAGATTAATAATAATTAAATAAAAAATCTCTTGATTAAATTTCGATCAAGGGATTTTTGTATTTTAAGCTTAGAATCCTTCAAATAACTAAGGAAATAGCCACTGTATTTAGAACTTGGAATATAGAATTTGTAATTTGTGAAATATGCAGAGAACTTTGACAATGACAAAATAATGCTATTTTCTAAATATTTGTGAAAGTATAGAGATTCCAGTCAAAACTTTAATTTATGCATATCAAAACTCTCCAGAAACATCGGATATTTTGATATGCATAAATTAAGATTTACTTGGAACTCTTTATAATAGAGCAATATAGTGAAGAAATAGAGCAAAATATTTTCAAAAGGGTATGATAAGATTAAAGCATAGAATGACAGGAGGGGTTTTATGAAAACGTTTATCAAAGTAGTATCATTATTTTTAATTGTAGGACTTATGGCATCTATGTTTGTTGGATGCACAACTGAATCAGAACCATCAGGTAATGAGGGAGCAGCAAATGGTGGAGAAAAGAAAGATGATGAGATAGTAATAGGTCTTTCAATGGATACATTAAAGGAAGAAAGATGGCAAAGAGACAGAGATATCTTTGTGGCAAAGGCTGAAGAAATGGGAGCTAAAGTTTTAGTACAAGCTGCAAATGGAAATGACAACAAACAAGTTGAACAAGCTGAAAATTTACTTGCACAGGGTGTTGACGTTTTAGTTGTTGTACCACACAACGGTGAAATCAGTGCAACTATAGTTGAAGCAGCCCATGCTGAAGGAGTACCAGTACTTTCATACGACAGACTTATTAAAAACTCTGAGGTAGATTACTATATTTCTTTTGATAATGAAAAGGTTGGTAGACTTCAAGCAGAATACATCCTATCAAAGGTAAACAAAGGAAACTTTGTTTATATAGGTGGAGCTCCAACAGATAATAATGCATTATTATTTAGAAAAGGTGCAATCGATGTATTACAACCATATGTAGACAAAGGTGATATTAAAATAGTTTATGACCAATTCTCAAAGGAATGGCAGCCTTCAGAAGCTCAAAAGCATATGGAAAACGCTTTGACAGCAAATAACGATAATGTTGATGCAGTTATCTGTGCCAATGATGGTACAGGTGGTGGAGCTATAGCAGCCCTTGCAGAGCAGCAATTAGCTGGAAAAATACCTGTAACTGGACAAGATGCAGAGCTTGCAGCAACACAAAGAATAGTAGAAGGACTTCAATCAATGACAGTATACAAGCCTATCGATAAGATTGCTAATAAGGCAGCAGAAGTTGCAATAAAGATAGCTAAGAAAGAGGAAGTTGAAGTAAATAGTAAGGTTAATAACGGAAAAATTGATGTACCATCTATATTACTTGAGCCAATCAAAGTAGACAAAGACAATATGATGGATACAATTGTAAAAGACGGATTCCACAAGTTCGAAGACGTTTACAGAAATGTACCAGAGGATCAAAGACCTAAGCAATAGATAAAAATTAGGGATATTAAGTCCCACACCTTAAGTCGAATTTCTCTTTGAAAAGTGACTATAAATAATGGGGCTAACTCATAAAGGATTCTTATGAGCTTAGCCCCGAGGTTTTTCAAAATGAATTTCTAGTAGACCAGAAATTCATTTTGAAAAACCTACAATAGAGTTAGGAGGAAAAAACCTTGCATGGACATATTCTAGAAATGAAGGGTATAACTAAAGAATTTCCAGGGGTAAAGGCCCTTGATAACGTTAATTTTAGTGTTAAAAAAGGAGAAATACATGCCCTTGTAGGGGAAAATGGTGCAGGAAAGTCTACCCTGATGAAGGTTTTAAGCGGTGTGTATCCTACCGGAACCTTTGACGGAGATATTATAATAGATGGAAACAAGAGAGACTTCCAAAATATAAAGGATTCAGAGGAATGCGGAATATCAATCATTTATCAAGAGCTTGCATTAGTACCCCAAATGAGTGTTGGAGAAAATATATTTCTCAATCATGAGCCAACAAAGCTAAAAGGAGTAATTGACGACGACAAGCTTTATTATGAAACTCAAAAGCTGCTTGATAAGCTTAAATTAAATATCAACCCTAGGATGAAAGTAAACTCCTTTGGTGTTGGTGTTCAACAGCTAATAGAAATCGCAAAGGCTTTATCTAAGAAAACAGAGATACTAATTCTCGATGAACCTACTGCGGCTTTAACCGAAAGCGAAGTTGAAATACTGTTTAGGATACTGAATGATTTAAGGGACCACGGAGTTACTAGCATTATTATCACTCATAAATTGAATGAGGTATTTGAAATATCCGATACGGTTACGGTTCTAAGAGATGGACAGACGATTGGGACCTATGACATTGAAGAGTTAGATGAGGACAAAATAATTTCCAAAATGGTTGGTAGAGAGCTAACAGATCTGTTTCCAAGGGTAGAACATACTCCTGGGAAAACCATAATGGAAGTAAAGAACTTCTCCGTTTACGACCCAGATGTTCCCGGGAGAAAGCTTGTAGATAATGTTTCCTTTGAGATCAAAGAAGGAGAAATACTAGGTATATCCGGACTTATGGGAGCAGGTAGAACAGAACTGGTGATGGGCATATTTGGAGGCTTTAAGGGTAAAGTTGAAGGTCAGATATTTATAAATGGAAAAGAAGTAAAGATAAATACACCTATGGATGCTATTAAGAACAAGCTTGCCCTAGTAACAGAGGACAGAAAGGGAAATGGTCTAGTTCTTGATCAAAGTATTTTAGTTAATACTACATTAGCGAGTTTAGGGAAAGTAACTAACGGAATTACACTGAATGAAAATGAAGAAATAAAGTGGACTGATAAATTCGTTAAGGATTTAAAAACTAAGACTCCATCTATTGAGCAAAAGGTAAAGAATCTTTCGGGAGGAAACCAGCAAAAAGTAGTTATCGCTAAGTGGCTTATGACAGAACCTAAAATACTGTTTCTAGATGAGCCAACCAGAGGAATAGATGTTGGAGCTAAGTATGAAATATATAGTATCATGAATGAGTTAGTTGATGAAGGCGTAGCGGTTGTTATGATTTCTTCTGAGTTGCCAGAAGTTATGGGAATGAGTGACAGGATACTTGTTATGGGTGAAGGTAAATTAAGAGGTGAAGTGCATTATGCAAAGGCAACTCAAGAAAAAATTATGCATTTCGCAACAGGAGGTAATTAGAATGACTAGTAATACACAGACATTGAATGAAAAAAAGACACCTTGGATGCAAAAAATTGATGTTAGAAAATATACAATGATAATAGCACTTATAGGTATATGGGTATTATTCACGGTACTAGATAAAACGGGAACATATTTATCGGCAAGAAACCTATCAAACCTTTTCAGACAGATGGCCGTTACATCTATACTTGCAATTGGAATGCTTATGATCTTAGTTGACAGACATATAGATCTTTCCTTGGGATCACTGGTAGGATTAACCGGTGGAGTATGTGCAATCCTAATGTATAAGTTGTCGGTTCCATTTTGGCTAGCTATATTGTTAACTCTTGGCTTAGGAGCAATATTGGGAGCTTGGACAGGTATGTGGGTTACAAAGGGAGTACCAGCCTTTATAGCTTCTTTAGGTGGGTTATTGGCTTACCGTGGAATAATAATGGGACTTACAAAGGGTGTAACTATACCAGCTAGTGATAGCGCCTTTAGAGCTATTGGTACAGCATATTTAAATAGTGTAACCAGTTGGATTATAGGTATAATTGCATGTGCATTTTTAGTTTATACTACCTTTAAAAAGAGGAAAGACAGAATAAACTATGGATTTAAAGTTCGATCGAAGTCTATGGAGATTTTTATACTGGCAATTTATTTAGTTTTATTAATTGCATTTGTGGTTGTAATGAATGCATATAAAGGGATTCCTGTTCCTATATTAATAGTTCTTGTTGTGGGTCTAATTTTTACATTTATAACTAATAAGACACAGTTCGGAAGACAGGTTTATGCAATAGGTGGTAACTCTGAAGCAGCTAGATTATCAGGAATTAACGTAAAGAATAAAACCTTAATGATATTTGTAATAAGTGGATTTTTAGCTTCCCTAGCGGGAATATTATTTACTGCTAGACTTGGTTCAGCAACTCCAGATGCTGGAAACATGTTCGAACTAGATGCCGTGGCTTCCTGTGTTATAGGTGGAACATCACTTCTTGGTGGAGAAGGTACAGTATTTGGTGCAGTGCTTGGAGCTCTAGTGATGGCAAGTATTGATAACGGAATGAGTATGCTAAACACTGAATCATTCTGGCAATACATTGTTAAAGGGTTGATTCTAATAATCGCAGTATTTATTGATATCCAGTCAAAGAAAAAAGCAGCATAATAATGTAATGAGCTAATTCTCCCCCACATTATTTTTTATATAAATATGGAGTGCTCCTCCAAAGAGTATGAGTATTTTTTTTCAAAGGAATAAATTTACTTATACTCTTACTCCATTTTTTGTATAAAATAAAAGAAAGCGCTTTTATTAGTAAGGGAAGAAAGGAAAGAGGTGAAATTTTGAGTGAAAACAATATTTTAAAGGGGACCATTGCACTGATCATAGTTTCACTTGTTATATCCTTTGGATATATTTTTTCCATTAAATATGGAATGAAAATCACTAAGCCCAAAAAGGATTTCAAATACCATTTTGTTCTTATTGGAGAGGAAAAAGACAATCCACTATGGAAGGAAATTAGAAGAGGAGCAGAAGAAGCTGCATTAGAATATAATATTGGTCTTGAATATCTTGAGCCCGATGTAAATAATATAAAAGAGCAGCAGGAACTTTTGGACATGGCTTTTAAATCAAAGGTTGATGGAATAATAATAAATGGCTATGAGAATGAAGAAATAAAGGAAATAATTAAGAGGGCCTATGAAGATAATATACCTACAATTCTTTTAAACGATGAGGTTAATCTTAGTAAGAGAATATGTTATATTGGAACTAATAACTATAAAGCAGGTATGATAGCAGTTGATGAGCTGAAAAAGCAAAGAAGAGATTTTATAAAAATAGGAATTATAACAAGGGAAAGCGAATATGTAGGTGAAGACTTAAAATTATCAGGGATAATGAAGGGAATAAAAGAAAATCCCACAATGAAGCTAAGTGCCATTAGAACCTTTACTGGATCGAAGATACAGCTATACAATGAAATAGTTTCAATGATAAGAGAAAACCCTGAAATAAATGCGATAATTGGTGGAGAAATATATGATACATCTATTATAGGGAAGGTTTTAGTTGATCTTAATAAGGTTGGTGAGATATCCGTAGTAGGGTACGATTATTTAGATGAGACATTGCGGTATATAAAAAAAGGAGTAGTATCTTCGGCTATTTCAAGAAATCCCTATGAAATAGGATATAAAAGTATAGAAATATTAGATAAATATAAGAATGAAGAATTTATAGATGACGTATTCTATGTAGATGTTGATGTTATAAATGCTGAGAATATTGATGAATACTATGGGGAGGACGAAAATGAGTAGCAGCAAATTTATTTCGATTAAAAGAAAGCTTCTGCTAACCTATTTAATTATCATCATGTCAATGGGACTTGTAAATGTATTCCTATTTATAAATTCTTCCCTTATCAAAAATCAGTATAATGAAATAACTAACACAATATTTATACTAAACAGTCTTTCAAAGAAGATGAAGGAAACAAATAAATCCCTTGAAGGATATATATTTACCCATAAAAGAGAAACTATAGACGAAATGTACAATAATCAATGGTTGTTTATGAAGCTTCTTAGGACAATTGATGAAGATTTATTAGATGACGTGAGCCAACTATACGTTGAAAACATATATAATCTTGTTAACGAAACCTATATTGACTTAGCTGAAAAAACCATATGGTCAGTGAGAGGAATCGAAGAAGAAAAGACCACTGAATTTTTTAGAGAAGCCACTAAAATAGGAGACTATGTGGATCGGTATCTAAAGATGCTTATGGACAAGCAGCTTGAACAAAGTGATATTTTGCATAAACAAAATGCTGAACAAGCAAATAACATTTTAAGGGTGAACATTCTATTAGTAATATTTAATATACTTTTAGGTGGTATTATTGCATATTCCTTTTCGAAGAGAACCGTTGAGACTGTATATTTACTCCATGATACTGCGGAAAAAATATATGAAGGAGACTTGGATATAGAAGAGATTCATTTAGACTCAAAGGATGAATTTGACTTGTTAGCGGACTCATTAAATAAATTGAATAAAAACACTAAGAATTTAATCCACAAGATAAAGAAAAATGCTGAATTAGAAGTGAGACTTCATAAAGAGGAGTCGGAGAAACTAAAGATGTCAACCCTATTAAAAGAAGCAGAACTCCTTGCATTGCAATCACAAATTAATCCTCACTTTTTATTTAACACCTTAAATATTATTTCAAAAACGGCCCTTATCGAAGAAGCCGATAAAACCTGTACTCTAATTGAATCAGTCTCAGACATGTTTAGATATAACCTAAAAAAGCTTAACGATATTGTAACCATAAGGGATGAAATTAGGGTGATCAATGAATATTTGTTTATACAGAAAACAAGATTTAGAGATAGAGTAAGCTTTTTAATAGATGTTGATGAAGAGATAATGGATATTAAAATTCCACATCTAACATTACAACCAATTGTAGAGAACGCTTTTATCCATGGAATAGAAGGATACGAAGAAGGTGGAGAAATAAAAATCCTTGGTAAGATTGAAAATGGAGACAGGCTTCTAATTATTGAAGATAATGGTCCTGGAATAGCTGAAGAGAGAATTAAAGAAATATTCTATGAAGGTGAGATCGAGAGAGAAACAGATATAAAGGGACATACAACTGGTATAGGACTGAAAAATGTTAAGAGAAGGTTAGAGCTGTTCTTTAATAGCAATGAAGTTTTTAGTATTGATAGAACTAATGATAGGGGAACAAAAATAATCATAAAACTTCCTCATGATTTAAGGGGTGAAAATAATGTATAGGGTATTGCTAGCTGATGATGAGGCTTTAGAAAGAGAAGGGTTAAGGGTATTATTAAGTAAGAACTTTGACGGACAATTTGATATATATGAAGCATCTAATGGAAGAGAAGCAATTGAAAAGGCTTATGAAATAAAGCCTGATATTATTATTATGGATATAAAGATGCCTGGAATTAGCGGTATAGAAGCTACTGCTGAGATACGTAAACGACTCAGTAATGTAAAGATAATTGTATTGTCGGCCTATGATTCCTTTTCCTATGCTAAGGAAGCTGTAAATCTAAATGTCTTTGAATACTTACTAAAACCTATTAAAAGAAGTGTGATGATCGAATGTATAGAAAAGGCTATTAAACTACAGGACAAGGAAAGAGAAAAAATCCAAAGGGAATTAAAACTAAAGGAGAAGTTAAGTAGTGTAATTCCCTACATTGAAAATGAAATGGTAGGTTCCATTATATTAGGTGACATTGATAAAACTGATATCCTTCAGAACATGAATCTGATTAATTTTAAGTACGATAAGGGTTTCTGTATAGTTTTTGCCTACGATGGTCCAAGCTTAAAAAGAATATCTGACCAAATTGAAAAGAACTATATAAAGAAGAGAATAGAGAATAAGATAAGAGAATGTCTAAAGAAAAATTTTGATTGTATTGTGAGTAAGGGTGTATTAAATAATATTGTAGGTGTAATAAGAATAGATGATGAGCAAGATACCTATAAGCTTAGGTCAGTAAGTATTGACTTTGCTAGGGATGTTACATGTAAAATTGAGAATGAAACCAATGTAATCATGAAGGTAGGTATAGGGAATGAATATGAGGGTTTAGAGAACTCCAGTAAGTCATATAAAGAGGCGTTGATTGCCCTCAAGGTTGACTCTCCATCTCAAAAGGTAAATCACTTTGCAGATATAAATTTAGGTAATATCTATAATGAGGAGTATCCATTTGAAAAAGAGATTGTTTTAACTGAAAAAATTAAGATGGGATTATTACATGAAAGTCAGCAATTGTATGAAGAAATAATTGATTGGATTTTTAGCTCTCATTATGATAGCAATAAGAAAAAAATAAAGTTAATAGAACTTTCAATTGTTATAAATAGAGTAGTAAGAAGTAAGCTGCAGAATACTGATATTAGAAATAGCATAAACACTTATATGGAGTATGAAGATACTGATAAGGGCCTTAGCCTCTTAAAAAATGAGATTTTAAAGGATTTGACCTTGGCTATAAATACTATAAACAATACTAGAGAGAAAGAAATGGACTCTGTTATAACTGCAGCAAAAGAATATATAATGAAAAATTATAGCAAGGACCTATCCCTTGAAGAGGTTGCCCATAATATGGCTGTGAGTCCCTATTATTTCTCTAAACTGTTTAAAAAGAAGACTGGTGAGAATTTTATAGATTATCTTACTAAAATAAGGATTAAAAGTGCTCAGAAGCTATTAAGAGAGACCGATAAAAGCGTAAAAGTGATAGCCCGTAGCGTAGGATACAATGATCCAAACTATTTTAGCAGAGTGTTTAAAAAGATTATGAGAATGAGTCCGAGAGAGTTTAAGTCGAATTAAGAGATTAATTATAATATTGATCTATAAATGAGAAGCTAAGCTGGCTCGAGTTTTTGAATAATTACCTATTAAATTGGAAAAAAATGATGTATACTAGATACGGAAGAGATGATTGTTAAGGAGTGAAGTTGTTGTGAAAAAAACAAAGCTTTATTTGCTGTCAGGCTTTTTAGGGGCAGGAAAAACTACCTTTCTAAACAATATTCTAGAAGTTCTATCAGATAAAAGGGTAGGCGTAATAATGAATGAGTTTGGAAAGATTGGTATAGACGGACAAGTCATTCAGAAGGAAGATATAGAAATGGTGGAGATTAATAGAGGTTCTATATTTTGTTCTTG
The DNA here is from genome assembly GCF_050888315.1 of Wukongibacter baidiensis. Lineage (NCBI taxonomy): Bacteria > Bacillati > Bacillota > Clostridia > Peptostreptococcales > Caminicellaceae > Wukongibacter > Wukongibacter baidiensis. Next base: position 1,489,984 of record NZ_CP138202.1, on the reverse strand, counting down.
TCTTAAAATGTCATTTGTAGAGGCAATGACAGCGATGGCGGATCAGGACCTGGAATATTTATTTGTTGAGAGCTCTGGATTAGCTGACCCGTCAAATATAGGAGATGTACTATATGGGCTAGAGGTTACTAAGGGCGATGTATATGATTATAAGGGAGCAATATGCTTAGTCGATGGACTTCACTTCTTGGATCAAATAGATGATATTGAGACCGTTGAAAGACAGCTAAAACATTGTCATCTTATAGTTATTAGTAAGGCTGATTTAATTGATGAAGAGACTATTGGAAAGATTAGTGAAAAAATAAGAGAAATCAATCCAAAGGCCGATATACAAGTTGCTTCCTTCGGAAAATTAGATAGAAAAATTCTAGAAGAAGACCTTATTGAAGGCCATATTTTAGAATCAGAAGATACTACTAATACACCAGAAAATAAGCCAAAAACTTTGAATCTTACCTTCGACAAAGATGTTAAAAAGGAAGATTTAACTAGGTTTATAAATAGCATCTCTAAAGATAGCTATAGAATTAAAGGCTTTTTTAAATTAGAAGATGGATGGAATCAAGTAGACGTGGTAAATCAGAAAATTGACTATAAATTAATCGATGAGACTAGAGACAAATCTCAACTAGTAATTATATCTAAAATTGGACCACAAATCATTCGTGGAATAGCAAATAATTGGAAGGATATAATTGGAGAAGAGATGAAGTTGAGATAGCTAGATAGTTACAGGTTTCAAGTTCCAAGCGTTATATAGAACTTTTAAATGAAAATAATGAAATAGAAAAGTTGGGATCAGAATGATGAGTTTCTACGTTAGTTTAAATCATCATCATGAGCCCAACTTTTGTTTTTGTGTTTTAATATCTAATAAGAAATTTTGATTTTAAAGGGGGTGTCTCATAAAGGCTTCTTATGAGTACAGCCCCAGGGTGTTTCAGAATGAGTGAAGTTCAAGGTTTTGAAATTTCAACGGTTTGGCTAGTACTAACGTACGTGCCAAGTCGGTGAACATTTCAAATAACGCAGAAATTCACCATTATGAGACATCCACTTAAAGTACCTGATCTACATATTCCATCTCTTTTAAAATCTTTTGACAGATAACCTCATTTCCAGCTATCAAAGAAATACCTCTCTTTTCATTAAGGAACAGCACTTTTCCTCCAGCTTCTTCTACGATAAGCTGGCCTGCTGCTACATCCCATGGACTTAGATTGATCTCCCAATAACCATCGAGACTTCCGGCTGCTACGTTGGCCAGATCATATGCTGCTGCACCCATTCTTCTAAGGCCTCTAACCTTTGGAACAAAATGTGCAAAATAGAAAGCGTTATTATCTTCGGTTGTAGCTCTGTCATAGGGAAAGCCTGTTGCAAGTACAGATTTATTTAGTTCTTTTTTTGCTCCAACGGAAATCTTTTCGCCATTTAGATAGGCACCGTTACCCTTTGACGCTGTAAATAACTGATCGACAATGGGTGAATAAACAACTCCAAGGATTGTTTCATCTTTATACTTAAGGGCTATAGATGTGGCGAATATAGGAAGACCCTGGGCATAGTTGGTGGTTCCGTCAAGAGGGTCTATAACCCATAGGTAGTCCGACTCGATATCTGATTTCCCTGATTCTTCTGATAGAATACCATGGAGGGGATAATTTTCTTTTATAGAACTCAAGATGTACTTTTCACTTAGCTCATCAACTTCGGTTACTAAGTCTACACCTGTAGATTTTGTATCAATTTTAAGACTTTCCTTTCTAAAATATTCTCGCTGGATTTCTCCCGTTTGTAAAGCCCATTTTTTTACTTTTTCCAAAGCTATATTTAAATCAAGCATTATATATCAATCCTCCTATGAAATTAATTTTAACCTAAAACTCAAAAAGTTTCCAATTTCAAAGGTATTTCTTTTTAGTTGTAGAAATTAATATATAGAGATTCCAGTCAAAACTTTAATTTATACACATCAAAACTCCCCATGAACGTCGGATATTTTGATATGTATAAATTAAGATTTACTTGGAACTCTCTATAGATAATCCTATATTATTAAGAAGACTAAAGATAGATGTGAGGAAAAGACTATAATGAGAAGAAAAATCGATAAGAATCTTAATGTTAATAAAGCAGCTGCTATAATCTATTTTGTGAATATATCTCAAATAATTTTGTTTTTGGGATTTATTTTTTATAGCTATTTATCCAAAGAAGAAGCCAAGAACTTAATAAGTGATAACCTAGTAGTAATTTTTATAATTCTATGTATTGCCTTTTTTATGAATACCTATATAAATTTAAGAGATGTCAATGCACTAAAGAGGTTACACGAGCAAAATCTTATTCAAAAAGAAATGCTAACTCAGATTGAAGACTTGAATAACACTATGAGGGGACAAAGACATGATTTTTTGAATCATTTACAGGTGGTATTCAGCTTAATAGAAATGAATGAATATACTGAATCCAGGGACTATATTGAAAAGATATATGAGGATATAAAGAAAGTTAATAGGGTTATTAAAACGTCTAAGCCTGCTATAAATGCCCTTTTACAAGCTAAGCAACTTGATTGTGAAGATAGAGGGATTTTAGTAAAACTCCAGATTTCTACAAGGTTAGAAAATCTTAAAGTACCTTCATGGGAAATGTGTAGGGTGTTAGGCAATATTGTTGATAATGCAATGGATGCAACCGAGGGAATGGAAAAAAGGTTTATAGAGATAGAGATATTAGAAGAGACAAATAATTATAGGTTTGTTGTAAGAAATAATGGAAAAATGATATCTGAAGATATTCATGATAAAATTTTTCTGCCCGGTTTTACTACGAAGAGTGAAGATGGACATGGAATGGGACTCTCTATATCTAAGGGAATTGTGGAGAGATATGGAGGAAGGATTTTTGCAGAAAGTAAAACAGAAATAACTGTGTTTTATGTGAGCATTCCCTTTGAGTAGTGAAGCATAAAAAGTGACATTTAAATCTTCCATATGTATCTTATATAGAGTATCTATTTTTACTTTTATATTGATTGTATATACTTAAGATACAATCTACATTTAATAATTAAGCTATAATTTAGATACTATTAAGATGTGATGGGGGGGAGATTGTATTGGGAAGTTAATTAAAAGGTTTATACCAATAATTCTTTTAGTTTCGATAGAGACTTACTTTTACTTGAAAACTGATCCAAAGAATTTAGAAATGTTTTTTATGATTTGGGGAGCTATTTCACTAGCGTTGCTTTTTTACAATATTATTAATGTACAGGATAGTGGAACGATGAAATTTTTAGATATGTCTTCAAAGCGAGATTCAGTAAAATTCACAGGTTTGTTGCTAGAGCGATGGTACGCTACGGATAAGAGTAAAAAAAGAAGCTTTGGAGGAATTACAGATCCAGTAAATATACAATGGTTATTGGCCGTTATAGCCAATGTTATGGGTTATATACTTGTGATGCCTAAATAATATAAAGAGTCTATATGAGATATTTGCATAAAAATACTGTAAATAAAATAATGATTTAACAACATCTTTGCTCATGAAGGGAGGGAAAAATATGGTGCTGAGTCAACTTGTTGATGGATTAGGACTCTTGTCTGCAATCTTCTTTGGATTGGGACTGATACTCATGATCATAGAAATCTATGTGCCAGGATTTGGAGTCTGGGGAATAGCAGGAATAACATGCTTTATAGTAGGAATAATTGTTACAGCAGATACATTAATAGAAGCTTTGATTTTAATGATGATTCTATTAGCTATTATAGGGATAATCTTTTCAATTCTTCTACATTCAATCAGCAAGGGAAAACTACCAAAAAATATGGTACTTTCAACATCAATGAAAAAAGAAGATGGTTATATAGGAACAAGTGATATGAAGTACTTTCTTAATAGACAGGGTAGAGCTTTAACAATACTAAGACCAGTGGGAACTGTGGACTTTGATGGTGTCAAACTAGATGTTGTATCTGAGGGAGAATTTATACCTAAAGGAACAATGGTCGAGGTTATTAAGGTGGAAGGTAGACGAATAGTAGTACGAAGAATACAAGAAAAACAAAATATAGACGTTTAGGGGGAATGATGATGAGTGCGATTTTTCCAACGATTATAATAATTGCAGTGATTATAGTATTTTTAGCGTTATTCTTTAGTTTTGTACCGCTGGGGTTATGGATATCGGCCTTAGCTTCAAATGTAAGAGTTAGCATCTTTACTTTAATTGGAATGAAACTTAGAAGAGTTAAGCCCGATAGGATTATTAAACCTCTGATTAAAGGGAGGAAAGCTGGGCTGGATATTTCCGGTGATGAATTAGAGGCTCATTATCTAGCTGGAGGTAACGTTGATAGCGTTGTAAATGCTTTGATTGCCGCAGCAAGGGCTAATATAAGCCTTGGATTTGAGAAAGCAACGGCAATTGACTTGGCAGGACGTAATGTTTTTGAAGCGGTTCAAATGAGCGTTAAACCTAAGGTTATAGAGACTCCTGTCGTAGCTGCTATTGCAAAAAATGGGATAGAGCTTAAGGCGAAGGCTAGAGTAACTGTAAGAGCTGATATAGATAGGCTTGTAGGTGGAGCTGGAGAGGAAACAATAATTGCACGTGTTGGAGAAGGTATAGTAACTACCGTTGGTTCCGTTGAAACCCATAAAAAGGTGTTGGAAAATCCAGACTTGATTTCGGAAACAGTATTGGAAAAGGGATTAGATTCAGGGACAGCATTTGAAATATTATCTATAGATATTGCTGACGTCGATGTAGGTAGAAACGTTGGTGCTAAACTTCAAACTGACCAAGCAGAAGCCGATAAGAGAATAGCTCAGGCTAAGGCAGAGGTTAGAAGAGCTATGGCTGTTGCAAAGGAACAGGAAATGATAGCGGCAGTTCAAGAAATGAAGGCAAAGGTTGTGGAAGCGGAAGCAGAGGTTCCAAAGGCTTTAGCATCTGCCCTAAGAGATGGGAAAATGGGAGTTATGGATTATTACAATATGAAAAATGTTGTTGCTGACACAACCATGAGAGAGGCTATATCAAATATAAATAGTGACGATCATATAGACATGCAGGATGAATAGGAGATGATATCCTATGAATGAAAAAAGGGAGCAAAATAAAATTATTGAATCTGAGATAGGAATGACTTTGGCGGAAGAAAGGAAAAGAAGAAAGAAGAGAAAAAATATTCTTTCTCTAACACATAATAATATACTTACCGGTATTATCTTTTCAGAAATTTTAGGAAAGCCAAAGAGTCGTAAAAATAGAGGATTATAAAATATAGATCTGTGTTAAAGTAGTCTCTGGGAATCCCTTTTCTTCATTGGTATTGATCAAAGGGGCATCTCAGAGTCTACTTTTGTTAGGAAGAGTATAACTACATATTTCACCCACAGAAGGATGGCGATATAAAATGTGTTTGAAGGTTTTAATAGCAGATGATGATTTTGGTATGAGACTGGTTTTGAAGAAAATAATTGAAAAGATAGAGGGCTTTGAAGTTGTGGCTGAGGTGGAGAATGGAGATGAGGTTCTTCGCTTTATAGAAAAGAATGACATTGATGTTGCATTTTTAGATATCGAAATGCCCCTTAGAGATGGACTCGAATGTGCAAAGATAATCACAGACATAGACCCTAAGACAATTATAATTTTCGCAACTGCCCATGTAGAATACATGCCAGAAGCCTTTGAAGTTTATGCATTTGACTATCTGATGAAGCCATTTAAAGTGGACAGAATTAAAAAAACATTGATGAGAATAAAGGGAATAGCTACTGATCATGATGAGGAAGATATTGAAACTCCAATATTTCAGCAAAAAGGGTTTGAAAAACTGGTTGTAAAGAATAAAGAAGGTATAAACTTCATTGATACAGAGAACATAGTTCTAATTCAAAGAGAGGATAGAAGTACAGTAATATATACTATCGACAATAGATATATTACTTCAGAGGGATTAGGAGACTTGGAAAAACGTTTAGAAAAGACGATTTTTTTTAGAAGTCATAAATCCTATATAATTAATATTTCTAGGATAACTAAGATATCGCCCTATGGAAGGTGGACCTACATTATCAATTTTAAGAATTACGATAAGGATGCCCTTATTACCCATAAAAAATTTGCTGAACTTGAGAAAGTTTTTGGTTTATAATAGAATAACAGAAAACATGAAAATTAAACTTGGAGTATTCGTGAAAAGTTTGAAAGAGTGCAAGTAGAGTTTTAAATTTTTCGTGAATAATCAGGATTAAATCTACTTGGAGGCAGCAATGGCAAAAAAGGATGCTAAAAAAATACTTGAAAAAGACCTATATGAGCCTATTAAAGAACATCTAATAAATCAAGGATATGAAGTTCACAGTGAAGTTAAAGACTGTGATGTCATTGGGGTTAAGGGAGAAGAAATAGTTATTGTTGAGCTTAAGAAGAGTATAAACCTCAAGCTGCTTATACAAGCCACAAAACGGCAGAAAGTAACGGATGGGGTATATATTGCAATACCAAAACCTAAGGGGTTTAAATGGAGTAAGCATTGGAAGGATATATGTAATCTACTTAAGCGTCTTGAATTAGGTCTTATAATAGTATCTTTTCTAGAGACTACAACTGAGATAGAAATAGTTTTTCATCCTTCTATTTATAAAATCAGAAAAAACAACAAATTGAAGGACGTTATAATTAGAGAAATAAATGGACGCTCTGGAAGTTATAACGTAGGTGGAAGCGTTAAGGAAAAGATTATGACGGCCTATAGAGAAAATGCAATCTATATAGCTTGCTGTCTTGAAAAGTATGGAGAGCTCTCTCCTAAAAAACTTAGGGAATTAGGTACTGGAGCAAAAACCCAAAGTATTCTTTCGAAAAATTTTTACGGCTGGTTTGAAAAGGTTTCTAAAGGAATATATAAACTTCATCCAGAGGGGAAAGTGGCCTTAGAAAATTATAGTGAAGCAGTAAGTCATTATAGAAAGTTAATTGAAGAAAACAAAATGGGCGTCTCAGAATGATGAATTTCTGAAACACCCCGGGGCTGAACTAATGAGATATCTTTATGAGTTCAGCCCTTTATAATAATAAATAATAGCTACTTTTTTTCAGCGCTTAAGCGAAGAATGTTTACAAAATTCTTTCTATCTAAGACAGCCTTAAATAAAACAACACCTATAAAACTCACGACTACAAACTCCCCTAGAGCTACATAAGCTGCTGATGCCCAGAACGGAAGCTGTAGTACATAGTTTAGCATCCATCCAACTATTAATCCATTAAAGGCTACAGGCCATAAACTAGCTACGATTAAGGCCTTAAGATTATCACCTAATAACTTTCTAGTTTGATAAATTGCGCTAACGGATAAAAGTGTAGCAAAGGAACCTGCTAAAACATCAATAGGCCCAAGAGGGCTTCCGAAATTAGCGATAACGCATCCTAGTACAAGGCCAGGGATATAAAATGGATCAATAAAGGCTAATAGTACAAGTACCTCAGAAAGACGAAACTGAATTTCTCCAAAGCTTATTGGGGCTAAAGCCATAGTAATAGCTGCATATATTGCCGCTATAAGCGCGGTTTTTACAAGTTTATTTGTAGAAAATTTACGCATTAAAAAAACTCCCTTCAACATATTTCTATGTTTCCCGGAGCCTCACCTAACAGAACAAAAATATAAACTACTTTTGCTCTTGTTTTTTTTAAAGTGGGACCAAGAAAACACTTATCGATTACTTATTATAACATATAAAAAAAGTTTGTAAAGTATGAAAAAATTTCGATTTTTTCATAGTATCTTTATGTTTTAATTATGAAATTTAATAATTAGGAGAGAATAAGAATAGTAAAATGTGATTATATTTTAATTATATAAAGAAAACAATAGTAAAAACCTAAAATTAATAGTATAATTAGAAGGTTGTTTGGTTTAAATAGAATTGTGACATAAAATCTTAATAAATGAAAAAGAACGCAAATGAGATGCAGTGCATTCTATGTATTTTAGAATATAAAATCTAGAATATGTTTAGATGAAAATTTGAAGAGAACCTTTAAAAAAGGAAGATTTTCACCTAATATGATACAGAAATCATATACATTAGATATATAATTTCCTATGTAACTGGATAAAACTAGGTCTCTTTATATGAAAAATTTTAAATCCTGAAAGCTATCAGTGAGCAAATTTCATGATTTAAGTAAAATTTACATTGAGATGTCAAGTTTTTTAGCCCGAATTGTTCAATAGCATTTCCTTATCTTTTTCATTTATTTCTAATAACTATGTGTAGTTTTATAATCACATGTCTATGGAAAAACATAATATTAAGAAAAGGAATGATTAGATGGATAAGATTAGATTTGAAGATCTTAATTGCTCAGAAGAAATAAAAAAAGCTGTAAAGGATATGGGGTTTGAGGAGACGACTCCTATACAGACACTATCTATACCAGTGGTACTTGAAGGAAATGATGTAGTAGGACAGGCTCAAACAGGAACTGGTAAAACTGCAGCCTTTGGAATACCTGCCATTGATATGGTAGATCCTAGCAAAAAACATACTCAAGCACTTATACTTTGTCCTACTAGAGAGCTAGCAGTTCAAGTGGCTGAAGAGCTTGCTAAGATTAGTAAGTATAAAAGAGGGGTTAAAACATTACCGATTTTTGGTGGCCAACCAATCGAAAGACAGATCAGAGGACTTAGAAATGGAGTTCAAATTGTAATAGGTACACCGGGTAGAGTAATGGACCATATGAGACGAGGAACATTAAAGCTAGATAATTTAAAAATGATGATATTAGATGAAGCCGATGAAATGTTAAATATGGGATTCAGAGAGGATATAGAGACTATCTTAGACAGTATTGGAGAAGAAAGACAAACACTATTGTTTTCTGCTACAATGCCTAAGGCGATAATGAGTATAATACATAAATATCAAAAAGATCCTAAAATAGTAAAGGTGGTCCACAAAGAACTTACAACACCAAATATCGACCAATTATATCTTGAAATAAAGGAAAAGGATAAGCTAGAAGTGTTAACTAGACTTATAGATATGTATAGTCCAAAGCTTTCATTAGTATTCTGTAATACAAAAAAGAAGGTTGATGACGTTACTGACCTTTTACAATCTAGAGGATATGCAACTGATAAAATCCATGGAGATATGAAGCAGTCTCTAAGAATTAATGTAATGAATAAGTTCAAGCGTGGAGATATAGAAGTATTAGTAGCTACAGACGTTGCGGCAAGAGGACTTGATATTGATGATGTGGAATCAGTATTTAACTATGATATGCCTAGTCATGAAGAATACTATGTACATAGAATAGGAAGAACGGGACGTGCAGGAAGAACAGGAAGTGCATTTACCTTTGTTACAGGAAGAGATTTTTATCTACTAAGAAACGTAATGAAATATACTAAGAAAAAAATAAAGAAGCATCCAATACCTACTCTAAGCGATATAGAAACTATAAAGACTACTATTTTCTTAGAGCAGCTTAAGAAGAAAATCGATGAAGGTAAACTTAAAAAGTATATTAAGATACTTGAGGACTTAATAGAGGATAATGATTTTTCTTCCATTGAAGTTGCTGCAGCGCTGCTTAAAATGGAGCTTGAAATAAAGAATGCTAGAGAAATCGACCTTACACCTGAAAAGTCAAAGTCCTATAAAAAGACTGGTGGAAAACAAGGTATGGTTAGAATGTTTATAAACATCGGTAAAAACAAGAGGATAAGACCTCAGGATGTTGTTGGTGCCATAGCTGGAGAAACAAGCATCTCTGGGAAAAATATTGGAGATATAGATATATTTGAAAACTATACCTTTGTAGAAATACCTGAGAGATATGCAGATGAAGTTCTTTCAATAATGAGTAAGAATACAATAAAAGGAAATAAGATAAACATTGAACCTGCCAAGGGAAAAAGAGGCGGAGGAAAGAAAAAGAGCGGAGAAGCAAGACCTGTTACTAGAGAAAAAAGTAGAAAAGCTAAAGTAAAAAGAAAATAGATACAAAAGAGATACAGGACGAATAGTCCTGTATCTTTTTTTATAACACATAGGAAATTATAAATCTTTTAAAACTGTAGATAACTTTATAATTTCCGATAATGTGTCTCAACAAAGTATGTTTTGAGAGCCTTTATAAAAGACTTTGTTCTCTTTGAACAGGAAAAGGAACTACTACGAAAAAAATATTTAAGAAATTAAAAAAATAAAGAAGGAATTCATAGGTTTATGTAGAATAAATAAATCAAGCTAATCAAAAATGAGTAGGTTGGCTTTAAAGCGACTCAAATATGGATAATGATATTGATAATATAATAAATGATGATGTGATTTGATGAAAAAATTACCAATAAAAATCAGGAAATTAAATTAGTATAAAACAATATAAAAAAGAATAAGGAGCTGATAATTTTGATTTTGAAAGAAAACAGTATTTCATTTAGTTCCATGAAAACCAAATTGATTCTATTATTCTTGGTTGTTCTTCTTGCGACGACCATACCAATAGGACTAATCGTTAATACTAAGATAAAGGATAAAATAAAGCAAAACTATATTACGGCGTCAAAGAATGAGATAGTACAAATAGACAATGGGCTGAATATCCTTTTTGAAGAAATTGAGAAAAATGTAAACGCATTAGCTTCGAATCCCATAGTCAGAAGCGTAGATGATACAGTGACTTCGTATGTAGATAAGACCGACGAAAAGGACTTGATTATGACTCCATCGCAAAACGGTGGAATTGAACAAGAAATTTTTAATGTCTTATCAAACTACAAGGATAGTCACCCGCAGGCTCCATTTGTATATATGGGAACAGCCTTTGGAGGACATATTTCTAATCCGGAAGGACCTATAAACAAGAATTATGACCCTAGAAAACGACCTTGGTACAAAAAGGGTGTTGAAAACAAAGGAAAAGCAGTAAGAACCGAACCTTATCCAGATATAGTTACCGGAAATATAATAATCAGTACTGTTAAGGCTGTTGAAGATAAAAAAGGTGAGATTGTCGGAGTCTTAAGTGTTGATACTAGCTTAGATGGGATAACGAAAATTTTGAATGAGATTAGGATTGGAGATACGGGTTATATAATGCTGGTTGATGAACAAGGTGTAGTTCTAGCAGACCCTAGTAATCCAGAGAATAATTTTAAAAGTATTGATGAAATTGGGTTACAAGATTCTAACAAGATTATAGAGAGAAATTCAAGTTACTATAATACACAGATAGGTGGCAAAGACTTTGTTGCAAACGTATATACTTCGTCTAAAACGGGATGGAAACTTGTTGCAATGATTCCAGAAAGAGAGTTTATATCTAGTTCTAAAGAAATTAGAAATATCATTCAATTTGTAACAGGGATATTCATTTTAATAGGCATAATATTAACCTGGATATTTTCTAGGAAACTAGTTAAACCAATTGTTTTAGCATCAAATCATCTAAAACAGATTGCAAAAGGAGATTTTAAAGGACAAGTGCCTAAAAAATTGTTAAAGGGGAAAGATGAGATATCGAGTCTAGTTAGGGCCATAAATACAATGCAAATGGATATTTCCATACTTATAAAGAAAGTGATTGATTCTTCAACAAAGGTGGCAAAAGCCTCTAAAACATTGCTTGACCTATCAAAACAGTCATCTATGGCCACGGAAGAGATAGCACGGGCTGTAGAAGAGGTCACAGTCAGCTGCAATGACCAATCTAGAGATATCGAATTTATATCAGAAATGGCTAATGATCTAGGATTAAAAATTAGCAAAAATTATGAACTGATAGATGATGTATATAATATCTCAAAGGAGACCAGTCATTTAAGTGAAAAAGGAACTGAAATTATCGAAGTACTGAATGAAAAAATTATTGATAATACAGAAAAAACAATGGAAACAAGTAAAATAGTATCTAGTATAAGTAAATATGCGAATAACGCAGAATCTATAACAAACTTAATTGAGAATATATCCAATCAGACAAATCTGCTGGCTCTAAATGCAAGTATAGAAGCAGCTAGAGCAGGGGAATCAGGAAAAGGTTTTGCAGTGGTTGCAGATGAAATAAGAAAATTATCAGAGGAGACAACAAGAGCCACCGAAGATATAAAAGATTTGATTAGAAATATCCAAGAAAGCTCCAACGGCGCTGTTGATGTTATGGAAAAAATGCAAGGAATAGTAGCACAGCAGAATTTATCTATTGAAAACACAGATGAAATATTTAAGTTAACAGCTGATTCGTTGGAAAATTTGGTGTGTAAAATAGATAAAGTTGCAAAGCACACCCAGAACATGAATGAAAGTAAGGAAGAAATTTTAAAAGCAATACTGAATATATCATCAGTGACAGAAGAAACAACAGCGAGCGCAGAGGAAATATCAGCAGCTACCGAGGAACAATTGGCTTCTGAAGAAGAAACTTTCTACCATTCAGAAAATCTGTACACAATTTCAAAGGAGCTTAAAGAAAATATAGACAGGTTTAGTATATAATCCATTTTGAGGACTCTGCATAAAAAGCAGAGTTTTTCTGTATAAATAACTAGTAAGAAAGAAAAAATTGAAATATATATGGGTGATGCTAAAGATAGAAATTTAAACTTTATTATGGTTCAATTTTGGGTATCAGAGGAAATTGCATAATAAATGTGGTATAGCTCTAGGGATTTTAAGACTATGAAGATAAAAGCTTAGGTTTAAAAGGTTGGATAAGAACTTAGTAAATTGGAGTATAAAAGTAGAAAAAAAGTAGAGTTGCATTGTCAGTAACTTGAAGAATAAGGAGGCTTCTATATGGAACGGATTAAGATTACCGAAACGGTTTTAAGAGACGGCCACCAATCATTAATAGCCACAAGACTTAAGACTGAGGAAATGCTGCCAATTTTACATAAGCTTGATCAGGTAGGTTATAATGCTTTAGAAATGTGGGGTGGAGCAACCTTTGATGCCTGCTTAAGGTTTTTAAATGAAGATCCATGGAATCGGTTAAGAATTATAAGAAAAGAGATTAAGAAGACTAAACTTCAGATGCTTTTGAGGGGACAAAACATACTTGGATATAAGCACTATGCCGATGATGTTGTAGAAGAATTCGTTAAAAAGTCTGTTTCTAATGGTATAGATATTATAAGGATATTTGATGCCCTTAATGATGTAAGGAACCTTAGGACAGCATTAGAAACTACTAAGAAAGAAGGGGCCCATGCACAGGCAGCGATATCCTATACCATAAGTCCAATTCACACTACACAAACTTATGTGGAATTAGCAAAAGAAATGGAAAATATGGGGGCAGACTCTATATGCATAAAGGACATGTCAGGGCTTTTAACTCCATATTATGCATTTGAATTAGTAAGAGCACTAAAGAAAGCAGTTAAGATTCCCTTAGAAATGCACTCCCACGCTACAAGCGGTTTGGCAAGTATGACTTATCTGAAAAGCATTGAAGCTGGAGTTGATATAATTGATACAGCCATCTCTCCCTTTGCATTAGGAACTTCTCAACCACCAACGGAACCGATGGTGGCAACCCTACGAGAAACTAAGTTTGATACTAAACTTGATATGAATAGACTTAATGAAGTGGCTGAACACTTTAGGCCTCTTAGACAAAAGTATATTGAAAGTGGGCTGTTAAATCCAAAGGTACTTGGAGTAAATATAAATACACTTATATATCAAGTTCCTGGAGGGATGTTGTCAAATCTAGTTAATCAATTACAAATGCAAAATGCTATTGATAGGTTTGAAGAAGTTCTCAGAGAGGTACCAAGGGTTAGGGAAGACTTAGGCTATCCGCCTTTAGTAACACCAACGAGTCAAATAATTGGTACACAGGCTGTACTCAATGTTATAACCGGTGATAGATATAAGATGGTTCCAAAAGAAGTGAAATCCTATGTGAAGGGCATGTATGGCAAATCTACTGTTCCAATAAAAAAGGAGATAATCGATAAAATTATTGGTGATGAAGAGGTTATTTACTGTAGGCCTGCTGACTTAATTGCGCCTCAACTAGAAGATTTTAAAAATGAGATGAAGGAATACCTTGAGCAGGAAGAAGATGTTCTATCCTATGCTTTATTTCCAGTAGTGGCAATGAAGTATTTTAAATATCGTGATGCCTGTAAATATGAGATTGACGATGATTTAATAGATGATGAGCAAAATACTTACCCTATTTAAAAAAAATAAAGACAGGGGCTGTCTCATAAAAGTTTCTTATGAGTACAGCCCCCAGCCCTGGGGTGTTTCAGAATGAGTGAAGTTCAAGGTTTTGAAATTTCACCGGTTTGGCTAGTACTGACGTACGTGCCAAGTCGGTGAACATTTCAAATAACGCAGAAATTCGCCATTCCGAGACATCCTAAACTATATCTTATTCTTTGATAGCAGCTCAAAGGCTTTGTCATAGCATTCCTGTGCCTTATCTGATTCGCCTAGCTTTATATAAGTTTTGCCTAGAAGTTTGTAAATTACAGGAAGTTTAAACCCAGCCTTTATCTTTAAAAGCGATTTTAAAGTCCTATCAAAATAACTAAGTGACTTCTGACATTCTCCTTGAACTAGATAAATTTCACCAATTAAAGTATAGACATCGGCCTTTAAAGATACGTACTCATTATCGATTCGGTTTATAGCTTCGAGTTCTTTGATTATTGTAGAAGTTTCATATAGTGATTCCTCTAGATTACCTTTATAATAATGTATCTTAGCTTTAAAAAGTCTATTGTATAGTAGTGTTAAGATTTTCATATTTTCTTCTTTGATTCTTTTGGCAATCTCAACGGATTTATGGATACTTTCTAAAGCTACATCATAATTATCGGTTTCAATATATATTTTGGCCATTCTTGAATAGATTCCAGAGTGACGTTTTGGATCTTCAAGTAGATTTTCATATACTGGAAGAACCTTTCTTAACATTTCTAGTGAATCGTCATACTGCTCTAAACTAAAATAACATGTTGACAATGTAATATAAGAACCTAGGACATCTTCGTTTAGAATCTTTTCTTTCTTAGATAATTCAATTATCTTTTTTAAATAGTCTATTGCTATAGAGTAGTTTCCTTTTTGAGTATATAGAATAGTCATATTCCTTAGAATATAGAAATAATTATTAAGGTCCACATTATATTGTTCAGCATATTCTTTAGCTTCGATAAAATATTTTAAACACTTATTTTTATTATTGAGTATATATTGATTTTCAGCTAGCTTAATATAGATCTCTAGATTATCTTTTGGTTCATTATCTTCAAAGTTTTTAAGAGCGTTTTTAAGAGAATCTATAGATTTTTTTATTAAATCTAAGGACTGTTCATTTGTTTCTTTTTTAAAGTAAATAAAGCCTAAATAGTAATATATGAGTCCCTTATGATAGTTAGTAAGATTATTGATGTTGTCAATTAAAGGATTAAATACTGTTAAAGCCTTATCGAATTCAAAACTATCGACTAGATTCTTTCCTTCTTCTATGATATGGGAAATTTTATATAGGTTATTTGAGTCGATGATACTACCTTCTGTGTCTAGAAGTAGAGATACTGGTTTATTAAGCTTTTCAGCTATGTAGTTTAATGCCTTCATGGATGGGTTTATCTTTCCTCGTTCTATAAGACTAATATAGCTTTTGGTAAATTGGCCGCCGGCAAGCTCTTCCTGGGTCATATTTTGTTCTTTTCTTAAGAAACGTATCTTCTTTCCCACGCTACTGATATTAAACACCGCCTTCAATTTTAGATTTATCTTGTATAAATAAAAATCCAAAGGAATTGAGATTTCTAACAAAAAAATAGTATAAAATTAAAAAATAATTAACTATTTTTATAATATTATACCAAAGAAATAAAGTTTATACTATAAAATGTTAAAAAAATAGCTTCTAATATGGTGAAATGAGTCGCTTTATTTAGAAAATTGCATAAATTATTAATATGTATAAAAAAATTAATATTTGGATAAGTCAATCAATTGTTATATAATATTTATTAGATAAAGAAAATATAAAGTATAATTTAACTCGGGTTGTTCATGAGTAACTTAGGTCTAACATAAATGTTTTTAGTAAAGGGAGAAGGAGAGATATTATGTCATTTTCGCCAAACTCTAAAAAGCTAAATATTGTTCACTTTATACTTCCTATTTTAATTCTATCATTGATTTCACTCTATTTAATAAATTCATATAGAAACACCTTTGATGATACACTTTACGACGTGGATAAGGTTTATGAACATATAAAAGAACTGTCATCACCTAAATACAAAGGAAGATTAGTTGGAAGCCCTGGTAATGAGTTAGCTCTTAAGTATGTAGAAGGATATTTTAATGAATTGGGAATAGAGCCAGCCGGAGAAAATAGTACATACTATCAAGACTTTGAAACCATGATACCGGATATTGATTCAAAGCCTCATTTTACTATATCGAATAAAGAGGGAGAGGTCATTGAAGAGTTTGAAATGTATAGGGACTATAAATTTTTTACCTATTGGTACGGTGGAGGAGATAGATTCAAAGGTGACATTCTATTCGTTGGAACACAGCTATACAATATTCCCGTAGAACTGCTTAAAGACAAATTAGTTGTGATGGGAGCCTATGATATTAGAATAAAGGATGTTGAGTACGCTCTTGAACATGGTAGTAGAGGGATAGTATTTAGAAGAATATCTGAATTTGACAGAGATAATAAAAATTTGAACTTACAAAAAAAGATTCAATATGGGATCAAAAAGGGACGAAGTTTGCTATTTGGCTATGTAGGAATCCATACATATTCAACTATAAAGAAGATGGCAAATCGTGAATTGATTTTTAAAGAACTGTTGGATGATAAGGAAAAGATACCTGAAGGTGTGGGAATTATAGAAGGCGTAGACCTAAAGTGCGATATTGGATATCCTATTGTTAAAACTGCAAATTTTCTTGGAAAGATTACCGGGAAAAAAAAGGATGAGTATTTAATAATAGGAGCTAATATTGATCATGTAGGTATTGGAATGGGTGATAAATATTTTCCTGGTGCGCTTAATAATGCTTCCGGTACAGGAACAGTACTTGAACTAGCAAGAATAGTAAAGGCACAAAAAAGTTTACCTGATAAAACAATCATATTTGCGCTATGGAATGCAAGGGAAAATGTAGCAGATGGTGCCCAGCATTATGTAGATAACCCTTTGTATCCTCTGGAAAAAACAGAGGTTATTAATCTAGATTCCCTTGGCAATAAAAAGGATGCAGAAATTATTTTTCAGTCGGATGAAGAGCTTGGAAGAATATTAAGAAGCAAGATATTTCAATATTCAGAGGACCTAAAGTATAATGAAGAGCTTAACATAGATCCTATCGAATCAGAAGTAAGCGGTTGGGGCAATCATATGCCATTTATTGTAGAAAAGGTCCCGGCAGTGAATATAACAGATGGCTATTTGAATGCATATACATACCTGGATACACTGAATAATGTGGATAAGGATAAATTAGAGAATATCGGGAGAATCGTGGTTACCTATGTGAAAAGAGAGATATTCAAAGATACTATTCCTGATTACTTAAATGGAATCGAATTATTTATTATAATGGTATTTTTAATATTAGTTGTTGGCATTTATATAGTGATTTCAGTTAATAGAACTAATCCCGGTTTAAGGGTTCTAGGTATGACTACTATAGAAGATATATACTATTCATCGGGATTTAATATTATATTAAAAATCTCTTACTTTATAGTACCGGCCTTTATAATACTATTTTCTCTAATTTTTATAGCGAACTTACCTCCGAATTTTAACGTTGTATTTCACGGCAAGAATAGATATATGAACCTATCAATGTACTTAACCTTGAAGAAGAGTATTCTATACATTAGAAGTTTAATATTAAATGGCCTAGGAACAACAAAAAATCATATAGAGATTTCTAAGATCGTTTTTGTTTCTATGAAAAGGAGCTTAAAGCTTATATTAACTACAATAACTATTTCCTTAGGGCTAGGGCTGCTAAAGGGTATGTTTGATAGCTATAGGGTTGGAAAAAAAGGAGGTTTAAGAACCTTAGGAACCTTAATGATATTTTCTGTACCAGACGTCTTTATGGTTTTATGTGGCATGATGCTAATCATTTATATATCTAGAAATGATGTATTGAATCAATTTTTAGGGTTTAAAAGCTTTAGGGAATTTATTATACCCCTCATAACCCTTTCGATAATACCTACAGTTTATATATCCAGAATCACATTTATTGCTATTCAAGAAGAGGTTAAAAAAGGATATATAAGGGCGGCAAAAAGTAAGGGCTTGTCAAAATTTCAAATTTTCTCTAAGCATATATTGGGTAGTGCCGTATTCAAGGCAATAGATTCCGTTCCAGCACTAATTACTATAATAATTTCAAATTTAATTGTGGTAGAGTATTTATTATATTATAAGGGTATACTGTTTAATCTTTATAGATTTTATGAATCAAATGATGTGACTGGTTTCATAGGATTCTCACTAGCCTTGGGATTGATATACATAATCTTTATCACTGTATTTAAGCTTATTTCAAAATTAATCAATCCTATGAAAAGGGAGGGAGTTCATTGAAAAAGTTAAATTTACCACTAATTTTAGGAGCAATAATAATAATTTTGATTGCTATACTTATGATATTTCCTGGCGCCTTTACAAAGGTAAATCCCTATGGTATACAACAGATTAAAGCATGGACTGAAGAAGGGGGGAAGTTTCAACTTGCCGCTGCACCCTTCCCTCCATCTAAGGAAGCTATACTAGGGACAGATGAATTAGGAAGAGATACTTTAAGTCTAATTATTTACGGTACAAGGTTAACTATAACATTAGGATTACTCATTGTGATCGGTAGATTTGTAATTGCAATACCAATGGGAATAACGGCTGGGTTTGGCAGTTTAGTCTCGAAGAGTGTGATTAACCAATTTAATATTATTTTTAGTGCTATACCAGCCTTGCTTATAAGTCTTATAATACTTAAACTAGACTTCTTTATGAATCTTGACAAACAATACTCCATCGTAGCCTTTGTTCTTACTCTTTCCTTTGTAGGATGGTCAAAGTTAGGTTTAATTATTATGGAGAGGGTAGAGGAGATTTTAGGTAAGCCCTTCATCAAGGGAGAAATAGCTATAGGTAAAAGTAGGATGAAAATAGCAATAGAAAATGTTATTCCACATTTAGCAGCTGAAATTGTAGTATTGTTTTTTATGGAAATGGCAAGAGCACTGACTCTGATTATGCAACTTGGGATATTCGGCGTTTTCGTTGGAAATCTTAGAATAATTGAAGATACACAAGGCGGGAAAATACTGGCAAAAAACATTAGCTTTGAACCGGAGTGGGCAAGCATGCTAGGAGCAGCTAGGAATCAAATAAGAAGTGCTCCCTGGAATGTTTTTTCACCTGCTGTTGCTTTTTTTATAAGCGTATTTGGTTTTAATCTATTTGGTGAAGGATTAAGAAGTCGTTTGCAACAAAGAGACTCAAAGTTCATCCCTACTCTAAGACGAATGATCTCATTTGATTTTAAATTACTTAAATCTTTCTCTTCATTAAATGGAGAAGAGAAGAAGAAAGTAAGATATAGAGTTGTAGCTGCAGTAGTATTAGTTTTATTTGTGATTGCTAGCTTTATTGGTGTTAATATGCAGAAGTATAAATTCAGCATTGCTAATTCAAACTATGATTTTATTTCAGATTTAGAGAGTCAAGTAGTGATTGGATCTGATGAGGCTGAGGAATTAGCATTAAAGATTGTAGATGAGATGGAGAAAACGGGTCTCAAGCCATTAGATAATAAAGGTTTTATTAAGGAATATGAGACGAAGGACATTTATACTCCTATATATTCAAATTTTGAAATCGAATCTCAAGATGAGAAAAGAAAACTAACTCTAGGAAAGGACTATTCACTGTTAAGCTTTGGGGATTTTAAGCTTGAAGGGGGAGTTTATGATGCAACAAGGGAGGATATGTTCAATCTAAAGGACTATGAAAGGTTCTCAGATAAATTTGTAATTATAGATAAAAGATTTTACATGGATGATACGGTAAAATATTTTGCGAAAAACATACTTGAGAAATCAAGTGCTAAAGGAGTTATATGCATGGCTCGGGAGGATGAAGAGCTTCCAAATTCCTTAGGAGATTCTATTTATAGGGGAATGATAGCGATAGTACCAAGAGATCTTGGAAAACTCCTGATAAGCAATAAGGAGATAAGTTTGACATTTTCAATGGAAAGTAAGAAATTGAACAATATAGGAAGAAATATTTTAGGGATAATCCCTGGAGAAGATCCAAAGGTTGGAGATGAAGCAATTATAATTGGATTTAGCTATAACTATGTCAACAAAGAGGTTGGAGAAAAGAATCTTCAATTTGCATTTGAGTTAATGAGAAGGTTTTCACATAAAGATTTTAATAGAAATAGATCGATTATATTTGCTTTTTGGGATGGTACAATAAAGGATGAATACGATGGTATAAGAGACTATGCTGAGAATACTTTATATCCTATTAAAAAGAGCTCTTTATATATAGATCTAAGTAAATTAAATTCATATGAATATGATTACTTGCACTATAGTTCGGCACAAGCGCCTATAACTAGGTACTTTGGTTGGAGTTTAGGTCATCAGATTGAGAAGGAGTGTAAGACAAAGGATATTGGCATTAAGGAATATGATGTAAAGGGCTATTATCAGACTAAATTACAGGGTAGTCTAGTAGACAATATAATGTTTATAGAGAATGGTATTGCGACGGTTATTATTAGAACATCAGAAGAAGAGCAAGAGGGGAGATTTACTCTAGATGATTTAGGGGAAATTTTGATTAAGACTATAAATGAGAATAATTATTAACCCGAATTATTCATAAAAAATTGAAAGAGTGCATGCAGTTTTGAATAATGTGGGATCAGTATGGGGGAGCCAATATGGACGATAAGCTGTTACTCAAAGTAGAGAATTTAAAGATATCCTTTAAGAATAAAAAGGATTACTTGCAAGTGGTTAGAGGATTCGACCTTGAAGTAAACAAAGGAGAGATAATGGGAATATTAGGCGAATCAGGAAGCGGTAAAACCGTTTCGTCAAACTCCATTATTGGATTAATTGATAAGGAAGAAGGTAAAATCGATTCAGGTGAAATATACTTTAAAGGAAAAGATTTATTAAGGCTTAGCGAAAAGGAATTAAGAAAGATACGTGGGAGAAATATATCCTATATTTTTCAGAACCCATCGGAATCTCTTAACCCCTATAGAAGAGTGGGTAAACAAATTGAAGAAGCATTAAAGGTACATGGATTAAAATCTTCTAAGAAAATGATATTGGAACTAATGGAGGATGTTGGATTAGATGATCCGTCACTTATCTACAATATGTATCCCTTTCAATTAAGTGGAGGACAATGTCAAAGGATAATGATCGCAATAGGCGTAATATGTGGACCCGAGCTATTAATCGCAGATGAACCTACCAGCTCTATTGATGCTTCACTTAGAAAAAAAGTATTAAAGTTGTTTAAGGATATAAATGAGAAGTATGGAACATCAATAATATTTATAACCCACGATTTTGATGTGGCAAAATTTCTATGTCATAAGATTACGATCATGTATGGTGGATTAGTTATGGAACAAGGGAATATGGAGGATATATTGAAGACGCCAATGCATCCCTATACAAGAGATTTGCTAAGATGCGTAAATTCCCTCGATGAAAACCAGGATGTACTGTTTGCTTTAGAAGGAAGACCTCCTAGTCCTATAGAGTTTAAGGATGAGTGTCCATTTTATGAGAGATGTAAAAATAGATCTGACAAGTGTAAAAAATCTATTCCAGAAGTAATGGAATATCAAAACAGAAAGGTAAGGTGCATTAATATATAAATAAGAGGGTGAAAATATGAGTGCTAGTTTACTAAGAATTGAGAACCTTTCAAAGCATTTTATAATTAAGAAGAGTGTCTTTTCTCCCAAAACAATTATAAAGGCTGTGGATGATATTACCTTTGAATTAAAAAAAGGTGAGATATTAGGTTTGATTGGTGAGAGCGGCAGTGGTAAAACAACCACGGGTAACCTGATTCTAAGACTTTTGAATAGTGATAATGGAAGAATTTTCTTTAACAATACTGATATTACCGATATAGAAGAGAGAAAAATGCGAGCACTAAGAAAAGATATTCAAATTATTTTTCAACATACCCATGGAACACTAGATCCCAAAATGACTATTGGTGAGTTGGTTCTAGAACCTATAAAAATTCATAACGTAGTTTCTGGACCTGAACAGGATCAGGAAGTTACTAGACTGTTAGAAATGGTTGGATTGTCAGCCGGCGATAAAGATAAATTTCCTCATCAGCTAAGCGGTGGGCAAAGACAGCGTGTGGGGATTGCACGGGCAATAGCTACAAGACCGAAATTTATAGTTTGTGATGAACCCGTATCTGCTTTAGATGTATCAGTCCAGGGGCAAATACTAAATTTGCTTTTAAGTTTAAAAGAGGAATTAAACTTAACCTATTTATTTATCTCCCATGACTTAAAGGTTATAAAATATATTTGCGACAGAATTGCAGTTATGTATAGGGGTAAAATTGTTGAGATTGGTGAAACAAATGATATTATAAATCTGCCTCAGCATGAATATACAAGGAAGTTGATAGACTCTATGATATAAAAGTATTCTTACATAAAAGAAGAGGGGGCATATCATGGGAGGTTCATCGGACTCAAAAAAACTTAAACCTATTTATCTTGTATTACCTATTTTAATTTTTGTTCTAATTATATTCTATTGTATTAACTCATATACAAACTCCTTTGATGAGACCATTTTTAATGCTGATAATGCCTACGATCACATAAATGAGCTAGCAACATCTAAGTATAATGGAAGATTAACAGGTACAGAAGGTAATTCGTTGGCACTTAAGTATGTTGAAGATCATTTCGAAAAATTAGGTATAGAACCGGCCGGTGAAAATGGGACATACTATCAATACTTTGACTGTTTGGTTCCGCAAATTGATACACAACCAGTTTTCACTATAGAAGATACAAAAGGAAATATACTGGAAGAACTAAAAATCTATGAAGATTATAGAGCGTTTACTTATAGTGTTGGTGGAGGAATAAGATTTGAAGGAGACATATTATTAGTAGATAAATATCTATCTAAAACTGACCCAGAGATAATTAAAGATAAAATAGTTGTTATGGCATCCACTGGAATTAGAGAAAAGGACGTACAATATGTACTTGAAAATGGTGGTAGAGGTCTATTGTTTAACCGGTTAGGTACATTCCAAAGTGTAGCCGGTAATGATTATAGAATAAAATCTGTTTCATCCGATGCTAAAAAGGGGAAAGGCATGTTTTTTGGAGCACTAGGGAGGGATGCTTACTTTAAGTTAAAAAAACTCTCTGACCCTAGATTGCTGGAAGAAGAATATGAAAGGCTTGGAGATAGTGGGACGAAGAAGCCTCCTAAGGGAGCTGGAATAATAAGAGGAGTAAAACTAAAATGTGATTTAGAATTTCCCGTTGTAAAATCAGCGAATATTATTGGGAAGATAGATGGAAAGAAAAAGGATGGAGGATATTTAATAATAGGTGCTCATATCGACCATGCTGGAAGTGGAACCGATGAAAAATACTTTCCTGGAGCCTTGGATAATGCTTCAGGAGTGGGGATGATACTTGAGCTTGCAAGGGTTATAAAAAATCAGAATAATCTACCCTATAGAACAATTGTGTTTGCACTATGGAATGGTGAGGAAAATGGATTGGTAGGCTCAAAGTATTATGTTGAAAATCCAATATATCCTTTAGAAAAATCACAAGTGATAAATCTTGATTGTATTGGAACTGTTAATGCTAGTAAAGTTAACATTGAGTATAATGAGACTGTTGGAAAGATAATTGGAAGTAAAATGTACCAGTATGCTGATGATTTGGAAATTGATACGGAAGCAATGCATGTGAGTCCAAATAGTGATCACTACTGGTTTGCAAAGGCAAAGGTGCCAACTATTCAATTAGAAGATGGTTATTCTTCCATACATACATATGATGATAAAATTGATAATATAGGGAAAGAAAAACTAGAAAGTGTGGGCGTTATTCTTACAAACTATATAAAGAGAGATGTTTTTAGAGATACATCTGTGGATTATCTAAATAATGTGGAACTAGTAATACTGGTTTTATTTATAATTGGAACAATATTTATCTACATTATTGTATCCCTAAACAAGGTGAATCCACATAGGAAAGTCTTTAATACTAAAGCCGAAGATATTTATTATTCGTCACTATTCAACGTACTACTAAAATGTTACTACTTTATAACTCCGGCACTTATAATAATTTTTTCATTACTTTTCACAGCAAATCTGCCTCAAAACTTTAACATTGTATTTCATAATGGTGAGGCATATAGCAATCTGTCGATGTATCTAAGTCTGAAAAAAAGTGTCTTATATATAAGAAATTTAATGTTAAATGGACTAGGCACAACGGAAAATCATGTTGAAATTTTTGAAATAGTATTTAAGTCTATGGGGAGAAGTATGAAACTTATAGGCATTACAATAATTATTTCCTTATGTTTTGGTGTGTTAAAGGGGATGTTTGATAGCTATAGAGGTGGAAGAAAAGGAGAGTTTAGAACTCTAGCAACCTTAATGACTTTTTCATTACCAGATGTTTTCATAGTTCTATGTGGAATGTTATTGATTAGTTATATTTCTAAAAATGATGTTTTGAAGCAACTTGTTGATTTAAAGAGCCTCAGAGGATTTATTATACCCTTATTAACCTTATCTATAATTCCAATGGTATATATATCTAGAATCACATTTATTGTTGTACAAGAGGAAATAAAGAAAGGGTATGTGGTGGCAGCTAGATGTAAGGGACTATCAAGACTTCAGGTGTTTACTAAACATATTGTAGTTGCTGTAGTACTTAAGATTGTTGATTCAATTCCAACTTTGATTACTATAATAATTTCAAACTTAATTGTAGTGGAATATTTATTTAATTATAAGGGAATTGTTTTTAATCTTTATAGATTCTATGAGGAACATGATGTAACAAGTTTTATAGGTTTTTCACTAGTTTTAGGATTGATATACATATTATTTGTTGTTTTATCTAAGTTGATTGCAAAAGTAATTAATCCTTTTAAAAATAGGACTAATTAAGAAACTTAATTTACAATTAGGCCTGGATAGAATAATAATACTCATTATTAGATACAAAAGTGTGCGAAGTGCTGAATGGTTAAAAGAATCTATGTTTCAAATTCTAATGCACTTCGCATTTAATCAATAGACATTCAGTGTCTTTGTTCTATGTAAAATACTCAATTCTTGCATTGGGAAAATACTTTGCTATTAAATTAGAAATGAAATCTTTAATTTCTAATGCTTCTTCTTTTTTATATACATATTTCATTCTCCCGTATTTCCCGTACTTTTTCTTTCTCATTGATTCGTCCATTTCAAGTTTAGTATTAGGGAATCTTTCAAGGATAATATTTTTAGCATTACTTGTAAATCTGTGCTGGATAAGTTCAAAGCTTATATCTTCATTCTCGGCAAAATTTATATGACTATGAAGATTTTCAATAAGAGAACGATACTCTTTTTTCCAATTTTCATAACGAATTATTGGAGCAATAATAAAACCCAAGGGATAATTTGCTCTTCCCAGTTTTTCAGCAGCTTTTAGACGGTCTTCGAGACTATCAGTGTTATGTTCAAAACTACTTATTACATAACTAGAGTTAATAGAAAACCTAAATCTTGTATGGCCATTATGTTCTGCGTCTAATATAGGATCAACATTAGCGAATTTTGTAACTGCCCTTAATCTTCCTTTATCAAGGGTTCCAAAAAACTCGATAGTGTCCTTTAGGGTTCCTGTAATGTGTTCTACACCTAAGGGATCACCGGTACTAGCGGCTTCAAAGACAGTAACTTCAGGAAGCCTTTCCTCGATATATTTTTCTATTGTTTTAAATATCTCATCAGTATTGGCATAGACCCTTACATATGGTTTTTTACCTTGGGTTGAGAAAAGATAGCAGTATTCACAATTACCAGGGCAATTTGTCATTAATGAGAATTGATAATGGGCAGAAGGTTTACATACATCGAGTTTAAGGCTTTTCTTAGTTCCCACCACTAGGGTCTTCTTTGCATTTGCGAACTTTGATTTCTCATTACTGCCTGGTATACCTCTAACCTGATTGTGGGATGTTGTCTTTAATATTTCAATATTATTTTCCTCACAGAAACCAAATATTTTTTTACCTACAGGATATTCTAGTGCCGACGGTTCGAAGTATGCTCTATCTGGCATCCAAAGCTTCATAAAAAAACTCCTTTTATATAGAGTTACTAGTGAAACTTAACTTAAACATATCGAATATTTGATGCTTCTATGGAGTTTTGATGTGTATAAGTTAAAGCATTTACTGGAATCTCTATGCATATTTTCTTAGGTCTCTGTAGTAATTTCTGCAAAAATTCTTGATATATACATTGAGAGGGTTTAATATTTTAATAAGCCCCAAATTTTAATGAATAACTTGGGCTTATATTTGAAAATATTCTAGAAAGAGCTAAAGATATAAAAAGTCTTTGACGAATATATTTATGAGTAGGTTTAATGAAATATTGATGATACAGTTTGTGAGTTTAGAACTATTGCAATTTAATTATTGGATGGTATCGTTATATTTAAACCCAGATTAAAAGATAATATCATTCATCCCAGGTTATTCAGAAGAAAATCCATATAAATTATTAAGATTATGAGTGAAAACCTGTAACTAAAAATATAGGAGAGATACTAGTTATGGCAAGACAAATAGACCTTGACGAAAAAATTATTAAAAGGAAAAAAATTCCCATTCTAATTAAGGATAATGCATGGCAGAGCCTCTATAAGGAAAATCAAACGAAGAACATGAAAAGCTTAGCTAAGAAATTAGAGGAATTAATTCATGAAGAAAAAGAATCTATGAGACAGTTAAAGGATGCCAATAAGCAAAAGAAGGTTTTAATGAATAAAGTTTTGAAGCTTTCAGATGAGGCAAACTCAAATGATAATAGCACAGCTCTAATAAAGCTGGAAAATACAAAGCAAAGAATACTTGAGGTTAATGATAAGATAGATGAGTTGCAGTTTAGGCTGGAAATGCTGCCCAAGGAAATATATGATATAAATTTTGAGCTGCTTAAGGAGACCGTATATGAATCCTATGAAGACATTATAGAGGGAAAAGAACGGGTAGGTCATCTTGATATAGAGATTCAAAAACTTAGAAAAGTCTTAGGTAAGATGTGGGAAGAAAAATTTACTAAGGAAAAAAGAATAAATGATCTTTACGTATATCTTCATGGGACGCTAGGACATGAGGAAACAGATAAGTTAGACAGAGAATTTTTTAATACATAAAAGTGTGAGCCTCCAATATTTATAAACTGAGTATGGGGGGTTTTTTCTATGCAATTATTTGGGTATAATTTATATGTGAGAGGTGATATTAGATGATTAAAGGAACAGGAATAGATATTATTGAGATAGAAAGAATAAGTAAGGCGATAGAGAATAAAAAATTTACAGAAAGAATTTTCTCAAATAATGAAATAAAGTACTTTAATACTATAAACAATAATATATATACTATTGCAGGTACTTTTGCAGCTAAAGAGGCTATTTCAAAGACTTTAGGAACAGGAATAAGAGGATTCAAGTGGACAGATATAGAAATTGTTAGAGATGAACTTGGGAAACCAATGGCGATTTTAAGTGGGAAGGCTAAAGAAATAGCTGAGAAAAAAGAAATATCTAAGATTGAATTATCAATATCTCATTGCAAACAGTACGCAGTAGCTCAGGCAATAGGTATATGATTAAGTAGGGATTTGTTAAACCTAAATGCAGACTAGAATAACTTTTTTGTTGACATATAACCATTTACACAGTAATTTCAAGGTGGTGAGACTATGAAAGTTGCTTTAAGTGATGAAATGAAAAAAATTGATAAAACTGCTATAGAGAAATACGGGATACCTGGGGTTGTGCTTATGGAGAATGCAGGTAGAGTCGTAGCCGAGGAAATAATTAATGAATTTGGAATAGATTCAAAGCTGACAATAGTTTGTGGTAGAGGCAATAATGGTGGTGATGGTTATGTATTAGCTAGACACCTTTATGATAAAGGCTATGACCTAAAAGTTTTCGTGTTAGGAGAGAAGTCGGGGATTGGAGGAGATGCATTAATAAATTATAAAATAATCAATAACCTAGGGGTTAATATAGAAGAAATAGTTAATGATGAAGATCTCATGAAATTAAAAGAAAATATCATAGATTATCCTATAGTTGTGGACTCATTATTTGGAACAGGGCTTAATAATGAGGTTGGAGGGATACCTGAAAGGGTAATAAATATAATAAATGAGTATGGTAAGCATATCATAGCTGTTGACATTCCTTCTGGAATAGGCGGAAATGATGGGAAGGTTTATAATGTAGCCATAAAAGCTAATAAAACAATAACATTTGGCCTACCGAAGTGTGGTAATTTAATTTATCCTGGCGCAGAATATAATGGAGAACTACTTATAAAGGACATAGGAATACCAAATGAGATTATTAAAAATGTAGAATTAAATCACAATTTAATAGATTTAAGGCTTATCAAGAATAATTTACCATCTAGAAGAAAAGATACACATAAAGGAAGTTATGGCAAAGCAAATGTTATTGCAGGTTCCACAGGAATGGCTGGAGCAGCTATTTTAACATGTAAGTCAGCACTTAGAACGGGATTAGGATTACTTAGACTATATATTGGTGAGAGTTTGAACTACATAGTTAAAGCCGGTATTCCAGAAGCTATTACGGTCCCTTTGCAAGAAATGAGAAAGGGTGTAATAGGAATAAACCATATAGAAAAGATAATTGAAGACACAAAAACGGCCAATGTGTTAACTATTGGACCTGGATGTGGAAGTACAGCTGAACTTTCAGAAATAATAAAGCGTATATTAATAGATGTAGATGTACCTATAGTAATAGATGCCGATGGACTGAATGCTTTATCAAAAAATATTGAATGGCTTTCGGAAAAGAAGTCAAAAATAATTATTACTCCACACCTAGGAGAAATGGAAAGGTTAACGAAAATACCTATTGAAGAAATAAAGAATAATTTGATTAAGGTAGCAAAGGACTTTTCTCAGAAATGGAATGTAATAGTTGTTTTAAAGGGGGCAAGTACTATCGTTACTTCACCCGATGGAAAAGTATTTATTAATGTAAGTGGAAATCCTGGCATGGCAACTGCAGGAAGTGGAGATGTGCTTACTGGTATCATAACTGGTCTCGTAGCTCAAGGATTAGAGCCTCTGAAGGCAGCTGTAACTGCAGTATATCTACATGGTATGACTGGAGATAAGGTTGCCAGTGAAAAAGGCGAATATGGCCTCTTAGCAGGGGATATAGTTGAAGAACTTCCCTATACAATAAAAAATATTGTAAAGGGATAAATATACATAAAAAAATATTTCAACTAGCTAACGACATATGAAAGGAGAGTACCTATGAAAGCTAAAGATATTATGAATAATGATGTTATTTCGGTTAAAGCGGAAGATAAGGTGGAGGATCTTGTTAAAATTTTACTTGAAAATGAAATAAGTGGCGTACCTGTAGTTGATGAAAAAGGTAATGTAGTTGGGATTGTAAGTGAAGCAGATTTAATCTATCCTGAAAAGAGCTTACACCTACCCGCATTTATTCCAGTATTAGACGGTATTGTATTCTTAGAGAGTTTTAAGAAGCTCGAAAAGGAAATTAAGAAAATGACCGCCTATAGAGTTAAGGATGTCATGAACAAGGATGTAGTTGCTGTAAAGGAAGATACAGAGGTACAAGAAGTAGTTAATATACTATTAGACAAGAAAATAAATAGGGTTCCAGTAGTTAACGAAGAAAATAAGCTGGTAGGAATTATAACTAGAAGCAATATTCTAAGACATATTTATTAGATTACTACGTAAAATTAGATGAAGGATTAGGATAGGATATAACAATTTTGTTCAATAATATGTTAAATTTAATAAAAGGAATTAGTAAAAAAATATTGAATACATTCTTTGGTGGAGGAGGTAAATTTGAGGCGTAAATCATGGATAATAACTCTTTTGATGATTTTACTACTCGCAGGATGTGGAGAAAAAACCGATGAAGAAATATTCTATAAGGCGCAAAAGCAAATAGTATCTCTTGATACATACACATGTACTGCAGAAGTGACTGTATATGGAAATAAGAACGCCGAAACTTATACGGCTAAGCAGTGGTTTAAATCTCCTGATAAGTATAGGATAGAGATACAAGGGCCTGAAGATGTGAAGGGGAAAATAACTATTTATAATGGTAAAAGGGCATGGATATGTCATCCTAGAATAGGGCAAGAATGGCTTATGGAAGACTTTAAAACCTCTGTTGAGCATAAGATTTTTTTGGGGTACTTTTTAAATAACTTTTTAAGTACTGAAAATACAATACTTGATAGGGACACTGTTGAAAATGAAGATTATATATTGCTTCAAACTGATATTCCAGGAAACCATCCTTATTTTAGCAAAGAGAAGTTGTGGTTTGATATCAAAAAATATTATCCCTACAGGCTTCAAGTATTTGATAAAGATGATAAAATAAGAATAGAAGTAAAATACATTGACTTCAAATTTAACGAGAAGATAGATAACAATATATTTTCTATCAAAGGACATATTTAATTATTGGAGGGTTAACATGCAAAGGATGAAAGAATTAAGACCTGTATGGGCAGAGATTAACCTAGATAATCTTGCTCATAATATCAGAGAGGTTAAGAGGGTTGTAAAGGATGGAACACTAATTACTGCAGTAATTAAGGCAGATGGATATGGACATGGTTCAGTACAAATAGCAGAAACATTACTTGAAAATGGGGCTGATAGGCTTGCAGTAGCGACTTTGTCTGAGGCTATCCAGTTAAAGAAGAACTATAAGGATATACCTGTACTTATATTGGGATATACGCCAAATGAGAGTGCAAGCTTAGTTATTGAACATAATATTATTCAAACTATTTATACATATGATCAAGCTGTAGCATTTTCGAATAAGGCTGTTGAGCTGGATAAAGAAGTGAAGGTTCATATTAAAGTAGATACTGGCATGAGTAGACTGGGTATGAAACCAGACGAAGAGACAGTAGAAATTATTAAAAATATAAATAAGCTTCCTAACCTTTCTATTGAAGGTATATTTACTCATTTTGCAGTAGCTGATGAAACAGATAAGGAATTTACATATAATCAAAGTAAGAAATTCGAAATCCTTTGTAGTGAATTGCAGAAGGCTGATATAGAAATACCTATAAAGCATGTATCAAACAGTGCAGCTACAATAGACTTACCAGATTTGAATTATAATATGGTAAGAGCAGGCATAATGCTTTATGGGCTGTATCCATCAAATGAAGTAGATCATGAAAGAGTAAAGCTAAAGGAAGTTATGTCATTAAGAGCAAGAGTTTCACATGTTAAGGAAGTAGAAGAAGGAACTGGAATTAGCTATGGTTTAAAGTATAAAACTGATAAAAAATCTAAGATTGCAACCTTACCAATTGGATATGCAGATGGATATACGAGACTGTTAAGCGGAAAGGCAAATGCAATAGTAAAAGGAGAAATAGTTCCGATTGCTGGAAGAATATGCATGGATCAATGCATGATTGATGTTACTGGATTAGATGTAATGACAGGTGATGAAGTTATATTATTTGGAACCGATGGCAAAAATAGCATAACCATTGATGAAGTTGCCGATAGCATAGATACAATCAACTATGAAATAGTCTGTATGATAAGTAAAAGGGTTCCGAGAGTATACGTAAAAGATGGTAATGTAGTGAATATATGTGATTATATCATGAAATTGTAATGAAAAAGTGCCTTATATAAGTAGTATTAGAATATTAAATGTATGTAAAAATAGCTGTAAATTAGAGCTGTGAAAGAATGTTAAGACGTGAGAAAATCAACTAAATTGGACAAATTTGAATAAAATTATAGGTAGATTGACACACTTATATTAAATGATATATAATGTTGTTATCTATGAATACTGCAAGAAAAATTATTTCTGTTCATTTTTATTAATTCCCTTGGAGGTGCAAAATGGCCGAAACAAAGCGAATAATGGTCTGTGTTCCAGATTCACTACTTGAAGAAGTCGACTACATAGTAAAATTAGAAAAAAGAAACAGAAGTGAATTTATCAGAGAGGCCATGAAAGCCTATTTAAGGGAGAGAAAAAGAATGGAGATGAGAGAAACCATGAAAAAAGGGTACAAAGATATGGCAGCTATAAATTTAGTTTATGCAGAAATGGGAATGGATGTTGATTTAAGCTGTCTTGAAAAATATGAGGCTGAACTTGCTGCGGAGTGTGAGTAGATTGATTATTAGAAGAGGCGACATATTTTATGCAGATCTCAGTCCTGTTATTGGCTCAGAACAAGGAGGAGTAAGACCAGTACTTATTATTCAAAATGATATTGGAAATAAATACAGTCCTACCGTAATAGTCGCAGCGATAACTTCACAGATCAATAAGGCAAAGCTTCCTACCCATATTGAGATAGATGGAAAAAAATATGGACTGCCTAAGGACTCTGTCATTCTCCTTGAACAAGTTAGGACCATAGATAAGAGAAGGTTTATAGAAAAAATCTGCAAGCTTGATGATGAAATTATGAGTAAAGTTAATGAAGGATTAAAGATAAGTCTAGGACTTACTGAAATATAAGATACAAGCCCTTTATTGTTAAGATTGATAAGGGGTTTATTATTTTTTTGCGAATTTTTTACCAAATTATTAATAATTTCTAAAAATAAAATTTGGAGTATATTTATTTAAAGTATTTATGTTAAAATGTAAATGGACGTAAATGAATATTATATCCAGATTATTCAGAGAAAGTTTGAAAATATGCAAGTAATTTTGATTTCTAAGATGTTTATCAAGTTCGAAGGCACACTCGGGCAATACGCCTATTTTTTGATGAATGTCGTAGAAACAAAAGGACGCAGTAGAGTTTTGAGTTTTCTATGAATAATCTGGGTTACACTCAGGAGGAGAGTCATGAAGAAGAAAAGATTTAGTAGGTCCTTAGTTATAGCCTTTACTACAGCTGCGTTAATAGGAAGTATCTCAATAGTTAGTGGAGCTGTATTCATGGAGCCAGGTTCTGAGGAAGACCCGATAGTAACCCTTAGCTATGTTGAAAAAAGATTAGAACAATTGAAATATTACATAAATCAAAATATAGAGACCTTAGGCAATGGGACACCAGAGGTCGATACAAAGATAGACAGTATAAATTCTCAGCTTCAAGAACTGAAAACAAAAGTTGATAACTTGAGCCCAAATCAAAATAGTTCAAATGTTACAGAGTCAGGAACAGCTGGAAAGTTTAAAGTTGTTTTTATAGAAGAGGGAAAATCCGTGTATCTTGGTGAAAGTGCTGAAGTGATCTGGCGCTCTGGTAAATCAACCGTTATTGCTAGCAAACAAGGTGGATTATCAGACCTGACAATTGGTAAAGATCTTCAGTCAGATGAAGAGGTACCTCTTAATCATTTAATACTTATACCTAGAAATGATGGAAGAGGTATGAGATCAACAACCGATTCATATGTTATGATAAAGGGTGAATATACTATTAAGTAAATATACATAAAAAATGATGTAAGACTAAAAGCGACTTTGGTCGCTTTTGCTAACTACCCCACACACAAGGAGGAAAAATATAATGCTTATCGATTCTAAAGGAAAGCTGTTTGGAAAAATAAATGTTATTGATTTAGCTCTGATATTATTAATAGTAGCTTTAATAGCCGGCGGTGTATATAAATTTGGCAATGTACGTAATGTTTCAACAGAAGACCAACAACAAATAAGTGTTTCTATAGAAATTGAAGAAGAAAAAAAGGGACTTGTAGATGCAATTGAAGAAGGAGATATTTTATTTGATTCAGTTAGAGGAACTCAGTTTGGTAAGGTTGTAGGTAAAAATATAAAGGTTCATAAAGAGCTTGTTGTCAATAAAGATGGTACCGTAGAATATAAAGAAATTCCAGGATCATTTGATGGCGAAATAAGGATTGAATCAATGGCAATAATTGATGATAAAGGATTTTTGGTGGCTACAAAACCTATATATATTGGCTCTGAGATAAGATTGAAATCAAATCTATATGTATTTACCTGTAAAGTTTCGGATATAAAATATTAGTGCTGAATTCCAGCTATAATTCAATAGTGTCTAATTTAGGAGTTGATATTGTGCAGCATAGTATTATTGTGAGATTGTTCAAAAAAATATTTGAATTTATTAAGAGGTATTATAATTTTAGCGTAACTAGCAAAATGACTAATAGTATCTCAAACACAATGAGAAGCTTTTTCGTTAACAGCTTTATATATAGATTATTTGTAAATGAGAATCGAAATTCTAGAAATTATATTAAGCATTCCCTAATAGGGAGAAGCGAAAGCCTATTACAAAAAATTGTATCATTTCTAAATCCTTTTTACAGAAAAGGTGTACAGGGAAGTTTTGTTTTAAAAAAACGGACTATAAATAAAAGCAATAGGATTGGAGTTGTGGGAAAGTTAGTTTCTTTAATGATTGTTGGAGGAGTATTATCCTATAATCTACTTAACATAATTAATAGAAGCTTTTATTTGCTGCAAATTTATATTAGTATTGCAATAATTATTTTAGCAATTAATATATATTTTATTGATATTGATAGAATATATAAGAATAGTTTGATAAAGAGAATTTTTGACTGTATTTTTCATATATAGAAGCTTAATTAGGGTGACTTAAAATTTAAAGCTTAGGACATTGAACTGACAAAGGGATATTAATCTACTTTGTTCTTGGCTTAGGAGTGATATCTGTGAATGAAGGAAAGGCTAATTCAAAATATAAATGGTTTGGACTTGCTGCAGGTATAGTGGTGGGAGCTTTATCCTACTACTTTGGAGTTTTGCAAACTATAAAGATTGTTGTAGCTTTAGTGGCCCTTGGACTGGTTACTAAAAAGCCCGTATATGCTATGGCAGTATACATACTAAGCATTCCATTTCTTTCTGATATGAGTGCTTTGATAATGGGGATTGTTGTAATTTTTTCTTATGGTATAAACTTTATAAGAGAAGGTCATTTCGAGTTTCGATTTACCCCGGCAAACTTATTGCTTCTTTTGTTTACTATTTCAATAGTATCTAATACATTCCTTTCAATTTCCCCGAATGGAAGTTTTAGAGATTTTACTATTCATTCAGTAGCCATTGGAGTACTATTTGTGTTAATTCATAGTAAGAAAAGCCATAAGGACATATATTTAATAAATGTATTTCTTACAGTTACAGCTGCTATTGTTTCTGTTTATGGTATTTATCAATTCTTTGCCGGTGCACCTATGGGAAGCGGATGGGTTGATATGTCACAAAATCCAGATGTAAAAATAAGGGTTTATTCAGTTTTTGAAAACCCAAACATATTAGCAGAATATTTAATTATGATATTTCCAGTATCTATGGCGCTATTCTTCCATAGTGACAATCACATAAAGAAAGCTTTTTTCGGTGTAACATCATTTTTGATTTTGATTTGTGATGGTGTTACATATTCGAGGGGTAGTTGGCTTGGATTAGTATTTGCCATTGTAGTATTTATTTTCTTGATTGATTTTAAGAAAATAATACTTCTGATACCAGCAGGTATTGGTTCGCTATTCGTTTTACCAGATTCGATACTGCAGAGAATTGGCACAATTGGAAGTTTACAGGATAGTTCGAACTATTATAGAGTTAACCTATGGAATATGGCTATAGATATTTTAAAGGACTATTGGTACTCGGGAATTGGAATAGGATACATGACATTCCGTGAAATTTCTCCGTTCTATATAAGAACTGCTATGGATCCTTATCATACCCACAACACCTATTTACAAATAGCCATTGAACTTGGAGTTATAGGGTTAGTTCTATTTTTACTATTGATCCTATCCATATTCAGAATGGGAGTTAGATCAGTTATCAATACTAAAAGTAAATTTGTTAAGTATTTTTCTGCCGCCTATTTAGCTTCCTTAAGTGGAATATTAGTGAATGGGCTAGCAGAACATGTACTATACAACCCTAAAATTTTACTTGTATTCTGGTTTATCATTGCTATGAATCTATGTATGTATAATCTATATAATGAAGCAAGCTAAAGAATAAATCAAAGAGGATGATAGAAATGAATGTTTTATTAGCTTCAATGACTATGGATATTGGAGGCGCAGAAACACATGTAATAGAATTGGCAAAGGGATTGAAAAAAATAGGACATAACCCAATTGTTATTTCTGCAGGAGGCATTTATGTTCAGGAACTACTTGCAGATGAGATATGTCACTATGAAGCACCACTAAACAAGAAGGATATTAAAAGTCTTACTGAGTCTATGAAGGTTTTAACTCGTATCATAGATGAGAAAAAGATTGATCTTATACATGCCCATGGAAGGATACCGGCATTAAATAGTAAAATTGTATCAAAGTTAAAGGGTATTCCTTTTATGACTACTGCCCATGCAAAGTTCGATGCTTCTTTGATTTACAAATATACTTCTTTTTGGGGAAAAGAAGTTATTTGCATAAGCGAAGACATTAAAGATCATTTAATGAATAATTTTAATGTTAAAGAAGAAAAGATTACTATAATACCAAATGGTATAGATACTATGAAATTTTCTCCAAGGGAAGACAGTGTTGATTTGAAAAATGAATTAGTACTTGGCGAAGACACCTTAAAGGTAATATACATAAGTAGAATTTCAGGTCCATTGGCAGAACTAGCCAAGCTGGTTATTGAAGCAGGAAATGAAATTTTTAAAGAAAATGAAGAGATAGAGTTTATTGTTGTTGGTGATGGCGATGACGAAGACTTTAAGAGGGTCCGAGAAGCAGCTGAAAATGTAAACTCTGAACATGATAAAAAGGTTGTTCATATACTTGGAAAGCGTACAGATATTCCAGAAATACTGTCCTTGGCTGATGTGACTGTTTGTGTGGCTAGGACTGCTCTGGAGGCTATGGCATCAGAAAAGCCCGTGATATTAGCAGGCGGAGAGGGGTATATGGGAGTATTAACTGAAAAAAACATGAGAGATGCTATCAGTAATAACTTTACAGGTAGAACTTCAAATGATGAAATAAATATAGAGAAACTTAAAGAAGAGATTTTATGCTTATGTCAGCCGGAAAGCAAAAAGTTAAGAGTTGAGTTGGGCAAGCTTGGTAGAGAGGTTGTTATGAATCAATTTTCAATTCAAACAATGGTGAAAAGTACTGTAGATATATATAATAAATTGGTAAAGGGAGTGTAAGAAGTTGAAAATAATTGATAACAAAGGCAAAATATTTGGGCTTATAAACTACTTAGATTTAATGGTGCTTCTTGTTGTAGTATTATTAGTAGGGAAGTTCTATATATTGGATAACAATGAAAATAGTAAAGAATTTCTTCAGTCTCAAGCTAGTAGAGAGATGTTACTTACCTACAATGTTAGTGGTATAAAAGATATTTCAATAAAGAGTGTAAAAGAAGGAGATATATTTAGAGATGTAGAAACAAAAAGTACATTGGGTGAAGTGGTAAAGGTAGAAGTAACTGATCATCTAATGCAAACAACTGATAAGGATGGAAATGTAATACATAGTAAAGTTCCCGGAAGATATGACATGAGAATTGTCCTAAAATGTGGAGCAAATATAACAGATAGAGATATAAAGATATCTAAAGTTGAAATACAAATAGGAAGATCTATGTTTATTGAAAGTAGAATGATTAGATTTCAGTCAGTCATTGAGGGAATCGAATTTTAATTCCATATTATAAAGTAATGACATTCTAAAGATTAATAAATTTTTAACATGTCATGACTATAGTTGTTTTAAATAATTCCTTGAAAGGAAGAACATTATGAAACGTGTATTTATTTTCGGTTATTATGGTTTTAAAAACTTAGGTGATGAAGCTATTCTATCCTCTATTGTAAAAATGATTCGAGAAAAGGATTCTAAAACAGAAATACATGCTCTTTCCTACAATACTAAATATACTGAAAGCATACATAAAATACATGGTGTAAGTAGGAATAGTTTTAGAGATATATTAAGCGCTATTAAAAACTCAGACTTAGTTATTAGTGGAGGCGGGTCACTACTGCAGGATGTTACTAGTAGCAGGTCCCTTCTCTACTACTTAACAATCATAAGTATAGCCAAGTTTTTTAAGAAGCCTGTATTATTTTTTTGTAATGGATTTGGACCAATTAGAAATAATTATAATAAATACTTAGCTAAGACAATAATTAATAAAGTAGACAAGATTGTATTAAGGGATCCTAAATCAAAAGAACTAATGGAAGAGATAGGGGTAACAAAGCCAATTGAAGTTACTATTGATTCTACATTTTGCTTAGAAAGCATTGATAATAAAAAGGCTGAAGAATTTTTGCGAAGTGAAGGTATTCCAACTGATAAGCCTTTAATAGGAGTTTCCGTTAGGCCCTGGTATGTAGGTGAAAGCTTTGTAAAGACAATGGCTAACTTGGGAGACTATATCGCAAATAAAGGCCTAAGTGTAGTATTTGTTCCTATGCAGGTCTCTAAGGATGGAGAAATATCTAGAAAAATAATGGAGCAAATGAAAAACGAAGCTTACATTTTAGAAAAGGAATACCCGCCTGAGGAAATTTTAGGTATTATAGGAACTTTAGATATTATGATTGCTATGAGGCTACATGCACTAATATTTGCTTGTATTAAAGAAATCCCTATGATAGGATTGGAATATGACCCAAAAGTACAGACGTTTCTAAAGATGGTTGAGCAAAAAAATGGTGGTAAAGTAGAGCAATTGGATTATATCAATCTATGCATTGAGTTTGATAACTTATGGAATAGAAGAAAAGATGAAGCCAAGAAACTTAGAAATATTGGCGAAAATCTACAGAAAATGATTAAAAGAAATAGAGAGATAATAAGTAAAATGTTATAGTAAAGCGGGTGTAATAATGAGAAAAACTATAAGGATGTATGGTGTACCAATAGATGTTGTGACTTTAGAAAGCGCATTTGAGAGATTTAAACAGCTGTTGGATAGATCTGTATTTTCATTTATTTGTACTCCAAATACTGAAATTGTCATGGTTGCCAGGGAGGATGAAGCACTCAAAGAAATCCTTAAGTCCTCGGATATGAATATACCTGATGGAATCGGATTAGTTATTGCCTCGAAGGTACATAAGTTAGGACTGATTGAAAGAGTAACGGGAGTAGACTTGATGGAAAGAATGCTTGAATTCTGTGACTACTCAAGAAAGTCCATATATATACTTGGAGGTAAACCAGGGGTGGCTGAAATGGCTGTGCATAATATCGTAGAGAAATATAGCAATATCAAAGTAGAAGGTTATAGGAATGGATACTTCAATGTAGAGGAAGAAAAGGAAATTATAGAAAATATAAATGATGCGTCACCTGATATCCTATTCGTTGCCCTGGGTGCACCTAGACAGGAGAAGTGGATATATAAACATAGAAAAGATTTAAACGTTAATATAGCAATGGGAGTTGGCGGAGGTGTAGATATCTGGGCAGGAACGGCAAAAAGAGCTCCGAAGGTTTTTCAAATTCTAGGGTTGGAATGGTTCTATAGATTGCTTAAAGAACCTTGGAGGTTCAAAAGGATGCTTATTCTTCCCAAATTTATGATACAAGTTCTGAAAAGTAAAGACATTACAAATTAATTATGATGTTTGGAGTTATTATATTAATTTAATATTAGTTTATGAATTGAGAGATACAAGAAAAATTTCTTGTATCTTTTATTGTTCATTCATAGATTATTTCTGTAAAAAGCTTTGTATAAATATTAGTGATTTGATGTGGTAAATTATTATTTTGTAAAAATTATTTTATTTGAAATACAACTATGTTATAATGACAGTTGTGCGATAAATGAGGTTTCGTAATACATAGAAAATTATAAAAACATTAGGATAATGAATAAATATAATTTTCATAATATGTAAAAAAAATCACCCTTGCCAATCCTTATAAAGAACTACAATATAAATGTTATATGCAGCAAAATACAGGGTATTTAATAGCTATAGAACAGCTATAATACATACTAAAGATATTAAATAGGGTGATGATTATGAAGGAAAAATGGTTTAAAGTATTTTTAGACTACATAGGAATTACATTGGGAACGTTTTTAATGGCACTTAGCTTATTAATGTTCTTAGAGCCTAATACTATAGCGCCCGGTGGTGTAACAGGACTTGCAATCGTTATTCAAAAAGTTAGCGGCATTCCTATGGATGTAACTAACCTTGCTATAAATATACCACTTTTCATAATAGGGCTTATGGTTCTTGGTAAAGCATTTGGAGCTAAAACGGCCTATGGGACAGCTTCTCTTTCTATTTTTATTAGGATTTTAATAGTTATTTTTGGCAACAATATTAATGCTACCGGAGACCTTTTATTGGCCTCAATATTTGGTGGTGTCGCAGTCGGGATAGGTATTGGAATAGTATTTAAGAGTGGTGCCACTACTGGAGGAACTGACTTAGCAGGAGCCATATTAAATAAATATATTCCAGGGCTTAGCATTCCAAAACTGATGATGATAATTGACCTTGTCATTGTTGCTGCAGCAGGTATTGTTAATAGAAATATTGAGACCTCATTATATTCAATAATTTCTTTATATATTCTTGTTAAAGTTGCAGACTTCATAGTAGAAGGCCTTAACTATTCAAAGGCATTTTACATTATTACTGAATACTCAGAAGAAATAAGTAAAGAAGTTTTTGTGCAATTAGCTAGAGGAGCCACAGCACTTAAGGGCAAGGGAATGTACACCGGTGAAGACAAGGATGTATTGTTATGTGTTGTAAACAGGGCTCAAGTGACTAAGCTTAAGAATATAGTATATGCTATAGATAAACAAGCATTTATTATGGTAACTACCATACATGAAGTTCTTGGAGAAGGATTTACTCCAATGAACAAAAAATAAGTAATAGGAGGTAGAATTAATGAACAATCAGTATCAAGAGCTACAAAGTATAGCTACACAGATTAGAAGAGACATAGTTGAAATGATTAATGCAGCAGGTTCAGGCCATCCAGGTGGGTCTC
Organism: Wukongibacter baidiensis; assembly: GCF_050888315.1. NCBI lineage: Bacteria > Bacillati > Bacillota > Clostridia > Peptostreptococcales > Caminicellaceae > Wukongibacter > Wukongibacter baidiensis. Next base: position 1,448,522 of record NZ_CP138202.1, on the reverse strand, counting down.
TGTCATCAGCAGATATATTGGCTGCTCTTTATTTTGAGAAAATGAATGTAGACCCTAAAAATCCTAAGCTAGAGAACAGAGACAAATTTATACTATCAAAGGGTCATGCTGCACCAGTTTTATATTCTACACTTGCAAGAAAAGGATACTTTTCACCCGAAGAGCTACCTACACTAAGAAAAATGGGAAGCATGCTTCAAGGACATCCAGATATGAAGGGGATTCCTGGTGTAGAAATGTCTACTGGCTCATTAGGACAAGGATTCTCGACTTCAATTGGTATGGCTTTAGCTTCAAAGCTAGACAAAGTAGGAAATAGAATCTATGTTTTACTAGGTGATGGAGAAATAAATGAAGGCTTAGTTTGGGAGGCTGCTATGGCTGCTGCCCACTATAAGCTAGACAATATCACAGCTATCTTAGACTTTAATGGACTTCAAATAGATGGTAAAAACGAAGATGTAATGAGTACTAATCCAATAGACGAGAAATGGAGAAGCTTTGGATGGAACGTAATTACAATTGATGGTCATAATTTTGAGGAAATAATTAATGCATTTAATCAGGCTGAGGAAACTAATGGGAAGCCGACAATGGTTATTGCTAAAACTGTAAAGGGTAAAGGTGTTTCCTTTATGGAAAACGAGGCTTCTTGGCATGGAACGGCTCCAAAGGACGAAGATAAGGAAAAGGCATTAAAAGAGCTTGGAGGTGAAATATAATGACTAAGAAAATAGCTACTCGTGAGACCTATGGTGAAACCCTAGTTGAACTTGGAAAAAAGAATGAAAATATAGTTGTATTAGATGCGGATTTGTCAAAATCCACAAAGACATATGCTTTTTCACAGGAATTCCCAAATAGATTTTTTAACATGGGTATTGCTGAGCAAAATCTAATGGGAACTGCTGCTGGTCTTGCAGCTTCTGGAAAGATACCTTTCGCAAGTACATTTGCTGTGTTCGCATCTGGTAGAGCCTTTGAAATAATAAGAAACTCAATATGTTATCCCAAATTAAACGTTAAGGTATGCGCTACCCATGCTGGTATTACAGTAGGGGAAGATGGAGCATCTCATCAAGCAATAGAGGATATTTCTCTTATGAGATCATTACCTAATATGACAGTTCTAAATCCAGCCGATGCTACATCTGCTGAGGCTTTACTTAATGAAATCGTTGAGTACGATGGTCCTGTATACGTAAGACTTGGCCGTGCTAAGGTTTCTGTAGTATATGATAAGGATACTAAATTCACTATCGGTAAGGGTATGGAATTAAAAAGTGGTAATGATGTTACAATTATAGCAACAGGAGTTATGGTAGATGAAGCTCTTAAGGCCTATGAAGAACTAGCTAAAGAAGGCATTTCAGCTAGAATTATTGACATGCATACTATAAAGCCAATAGATAAAGAAATAATCATAAAGGCTGCAAAGGAAACCAAGGGAATAATAACTGCTGAAGAACATAATATTATAGGCGGTTTAGGAAGTGCAGTAGCAGAAGTTTTAGCAGAAAATCATCCTGCGCTATTAAAGAGAGTTGGTATCAATGATACATTCGGTGAATCAGGTAAGCCTGATGAACTGATGAAGAAATATGGATTGACTGCTGAAAATATAATAGCAAAAGCAAAAGAGATACTACAAAAATAAAGAGGTTGTTTAGACGATAAACATCTTCGATATCTAAAAATAATTTATTTTGAAACACCCTGGGGCTGGCTCGTAAGATTCCTTTATGAGACAGCCCCTTGTCTTTGTTTTCTTGGAATATTTGTCTACCCTCTTGAATAGTATTAAATAGGTATTATAGAGGGGGGAGCCGTAGAAATGAAATCAAATACTAATATGAACAACACGAAAATGAAAAGGTTTATTAACATGAGAACGCTGCTGATTGCCTTAGTAGCTTTACTTATTTTAGTGAGCGCAACCATGGGAATAAAACATTTCACTAACAACGATGAAAATGTGAAATTTAAAGTGCTGGAAGAGAAAGAAGTACCGAAAAAAATTAAAGAAATTTTACCTAGGTATCAAACCTTAGAAAGAGCTTTAGCGTGTAAGGTGAATGGAGAAATCTTTGTTGTAGTAACAAGGGGAGAAAAGCCTACAGGCGGATATACTGTTGATATAGATAAGATTGAGAAGGTAGAAGACGAAGAAGATAAGTTTAAATTAGTAGTATATGCAAAGTTTACAGATCCTAAGCCGGGGGATGTAGTAACCGAAGCAATTACATATCCATATATCGTTGCTAAGACTACTTTGAAGGAACTGCCTTATAGAATTGAATTAAAGACGAGATATGAAGAATAAAATCTAAAGAGTGACCAATTTATTTTGGTCGCTGAGGCTGTTAACAAACCCGAATTACTTTGTTGTTGCTTCAACAAAGAACCCTTACGTATGTCTTTATACGCTGCGGTCTCTTAGTTTCAGCACGCCTTGAACTTCGCGTTTCTTAACAACCTATCATCTTGTTAACGTTGTTAACAATCTGAGCGACCAATTTGTTTTGGTCGCTTTTTTGTATATGTTTTTATCTATAGAATACACAAAAATAGTTGGAGAGAAATTAAAGGAGAAAAAACCCCTCTATTGACAATTACCCAAAATGGTAGGCCTTAAACTACTAAATGAGAATTAGAAAAATTTACATAAAGGAAAATGTCGAAAAATGTCGAATTAAATTTCATTAGATTTAATACTTTTAAGGAGGCCACTTAATGAAATTTAAGAAACTTATAGTTGGAGGACTGATCGGAATTACACTTCTTACTCAGAGCAGTATCAATGCATTTGCTGATACCATATCCTATGAAGTTAGAAACGGTGACACCTATTGGAAGGTTAGTGAAAAATACAACATTGATTTAAATGCTCTTCTCTCTGAAAATTCTGCAGAAAAAAATCCATATCTGAATGTTGGACAAACTATACAGCTTCCCTATAATCCAAATGAAAGAATCCTCTATAAAGTAGCTTCAGGGGATACCTATTGGAAGATAAGCCAGAAATTTAATGTTGATGTTAATGATCTACTGAAAGCAAATAATGCTAACTCACAAACAATGTTAAATGTGAATGATATAGTAACCATACCAAAATCCAATAATTATAAAACCCACATTGTACAATCAGGGGAGACCTATTGGAAAATTAGTCAAAAATATTCAGTAAATCTAAATGAACTTTTAGATATCAATAATGCAAATGAATATAGTGAACTCTATGTCGGACAAAGTATTAATATACCGAATAGTGCATCTTTAAAGGAAACGACTACAGTTAAAACACAAAATTCAGAACCATACATTACTTATACTTATTATACAGTACAAAAAGGCGATGACTTTTGGAAAATATCAATAAAGTTTGGAATACCTCAATATGAATTGATTAATACCAATAATATGAATGAAAATACTATACTTAATATTGGTGATGTTCTTAAAATCCCAGTCCACCATGTACCTGTAAAAAGCACTCCGGGCGATACATATGGTGAATACCTTGACTGGTGGACAGGGGCCCAATACGTAGTTCCAATAGGTAAAATATTTAAAGTTAGAGACTTTTATAGTGGGAGAGAATGGACAATGAAGAGAACTATAGGAGCAAATCATGCAGATTGTGAGCCTTTAACTGCGTATGATGCTGCTGTGATGAAAGAGGTTTGGGGTGGAAGTTACAGTTGGAATACAAGACCTGTTTTAGTTATAGTTGACGGAAGAAAAATAGCTGCTTCAGGCTCTTCGATGCCCCATGATATAGAATATATTAGTGATAATGGTGTAAAAGGACATATGGATATTCATTTTGCAAATAGCACAAGACATAAGGATGGTAAAATAAATTATGACCACCAAGATGATATAAAAATAGCAGCTGGATTAAAATAAATCTAGCTTTATTGCTAAAAAATTGTATCAATAAAAATTATTTAGAAAATTCAAAAATAGGATTGACTTATATGAATAACGGTAGTATAATTTTCATAAATATTCAATAAATATTTAAAAGTGCTGATAGAGAGAAAGATATCTAAGCTTTAACTACAGAGAGCCAACGTTTGCTGGGAGTTGGTGTTGAGGTAGATATGTAATGATCACTCTTGAACTGCCTGATTGAAAAGTATGATCCAAGTAGATTAGGTCGGTAGCTACCGTTATACAGCTAGGATTCAAGGAAAATCCCTTCGATCTGAACTAAGAGCCAATTGTTTTTTGTTATTGGAACTAGGGTGGTACCGCGAGAATAGTCTCTCGTCCCTAAGATAGAATTAATTATCTTAGAGACGAGAGATTTTTTATATTTAGAGAATAAATATCAAGCAAAAAATTCATTAATCTAAAGGCTTAGTCCAAAAGTTTAAGCATTGTACCCAGTACCTAGTGCCTAACTTAAATTATTAATATATAAGGATTAAGAGGAGGTGAATGGTCGATTTTGATTGATGACTTTTCAGTTAAAATTAAAAGAAGAGAAGATAAAAAAGAGCTAACAGAACTGGCCATTCTATTAGCTGATAAAGAAAATATAAAAAAAAATTATAAACCTTATTAAATATTTAGACACAAAAACAATATATCCTTCTTTTAATTTTTAACAACCTGAAAATCTATTTAACTTATGAAGTAGATATAATCTTCTACATAAATCAAGAATTTATGTAAGTAAGAAATAAAAAGAAATTGGGGAGTGGAGTAGATTGGAAAAAAAAGTTTTGTGTCGAGTAGATAGTGGATTAGAAACTCTAGTTAGAGTTGTTGGACTTTTGAAGAGAAAGAGATTTGAGGTTAGAAGTGTAAATATGGAAGAAATAAAGAACTCAAATTTTTCTAATCTTGAAATAATATTAAAAGATGAATTTAACTTAGGATTTGAGCAAGCGATAAAACAAATGGAAAAGCTTGTAAGTGTACATGATGTAACAGAAATTAACTAATAATAGGGGGAGTTTTAAATGGCAAAGATGTACTATAATGATGATGCAAACTTAGAGCTACTTAAGGATAAGAAGGTGGCTGTTATAGGATTCGGGAGTCAGGGTCATGCCCATGCTCTTAATCTAAAGGAAAGTGGTGTTGACGTAGTAGTTGGATTATATAAAGGAAGCAAGTCATGGAGTAAAGCTGAGGAACAGGGATTAGAAGTTTTAGAAGTAGCTGAGGCTGCTAAGAAGAGCGATGTTGTTATGATATTGGTTCCAGACGAACATCAAAGAAAAGTTTATACTGATCATATTAAGGATAACCTAGAGAAAGGCAATGCACTAGTATTTGCCCACGGATTTAATATTCATTTTAGTCAAATAGTTCCGCCAGAATATGTAGATGTATTTATGGTTGCTCCAAAGGGACCAGGGCATTTAGTTAGAAGAGTATACAGTGATGGTAAGGGAGTTCCTGCCCTATACGCCGTTTATCAAGATTACACTGGAAAAGCAAAGGAATTTGCATTAGCCTATGCTAAGGGAATCGGTTCTGCTAGAGCAGGGGTTTTAGAAACTACTTTTAAAGAAGAAACTGAAACTGATTTATTTGGAGAACAAGCCGTTCTTTGTGGTGGAGCTACTGAACTTATTAAAGCAGGATTTGATACATTAGTTGAAGCTGGCTATCAGCCTGAAATAGCATACTTTGAATGTTTACATGAATTAAAGCTGATTGTAGATTTACTTTATGAAGGCGGATTTGAGAAAATGAGATATAGCGTAAGTGATACAGCAGAATATGGAGACTATATGGTTGGTAGAAGAATTGTTACAGAAGAAACTCGTAGCGAAATGAAAAAAGTTTTATCAGAAATACAAGCAGGAGAGTTTGCTAAGAATTGGTTATCAGAAAATATGTTAAATAGACCTGTATTTAACTCTATCAAGAGATCTGAGCTAGAGCACCCTATAGTTGGAGTAGGTAAAAAACTAAGAAGTATGATGGAATGGATTGAAGAATAGGAGGACTGGACTTGAAAAGTGCTGCAGTAAAAAAGGGTTTAGAAAAGGCTCCACACAGGTCACTATTTAAGGCCTTAGGTCTGACAAACAAAGAGATTAATAAACCACTAGTTGGTATAGTAAACACATATAATGAAATAGTACCAGGGCATACTCACTTGAAAACTATTGTGGATGCTGTTAAAAGAGGGGTTCTAATGGAGGGTGGTACTCCATTAGAATTTCCAACAATAGCTGTATGTGATGGAATCGCTATGAACCATGAAGGGATGAAATATTCTCTCCCGAGTAGAGAATTGATTACTGATAGTATAGAAATCATGGCTAAGGCTCATGGCCTTGATGGATTGGTTTTAGTTCCTAATTGTGATAAGACCGTACCTGCAATGTTAATGGCATGTGCAAGATTAAATATTCCTTCAATAATTGTTAGTGGAGGACCAATGCTTGCGGGTAAGGCCTTTGGAAAAAAGATTGACTTAACTACGGTATTTGAGGGCGTAGGAGCAGTAAAGGCAGGAAAGATGACTGAAGAGGAATTAGAGGAAATCGAAGATAAAGCCTGTCCTGGATGTGGTTCGTGCTCCGGTATGTTTACAGCGAATTCAATGAATTGTATGACAGAAGCATTGGCTATGGCACTACCTGGAAATGGAACTATTCCGGCTGTTTATTCCGAACGAATAAGGCTAGCAAAATACACTGGTATGAAGATAATGGACCTTATTAGAGATCAGATTTTACCAAGGGATATTCTAACTGAGAAGGTATTTGAAAATGCTCTAACTGTAGATATGGCATTGGGATGCTCTACAAATACGGTATTACATTTAACAGCGATTGCAAAGGAAGCAAATGTTGAAGTAAATCTGGATAAAATAAATGAAATAAGCCAAAGAACTCCGAATCTATGTAAATTGAGTCCTGCTGGTCCTTATCATATGGAGGATTTATACGAAGCCGGTGGAATAATGGCTGTGATGAATGAACTAAAGAAAAAGGACTTGTTAAACTTAGAGGCGCTAACTACATCGGGTAGAACAATAGGTGAACTTATAGATGGATGTGAAAAGGTTGGAGATAAAGTAATTGCTTCAGTCGAAAATCCATATAGTGAAACCGGAGGAATAAAGGTTCTAAAGGGTAGTCTTGCTCCTGAAGGTGCAGTGGTTAAAAAATCAGCTGTTGCTCAGGAAATGTTTATTAACAAAGGCAAGGCAAAAGTATTTAATGCGGAAGAAGAGGCCGTTGAGGCAATTCTTGGCGGAAGAATTCAAAAAGGCGAAATTATTGTAATAAGATATGAAGGTCCAAAGGGTGGCCCTGGAATGAGAGAGATGTTAACACCAACATCGTCTCTAGCAGGTATGGGGCTTGATAAGTACGTGGCTTTAATAACCGATGGAAGATTTTCAGGGGGAACAAGAGGAGCGGCAATTGGTCATGTATCACCTGAGGCAGTCGATGGAGGAGCAATTGCTTTAGTTAAAGATGGAGATATTATTGATATAGATATGATAGAGGGAAGACTAGACTTACTTGTTGATGAAAAAGAACTGGAAAATAGAAGAAAAGAGTTATCCAAGATTGAAAAGACTGCTAGTCAAGGGTATCTTGATAAATACAGCAAAATGGTTACATCGGCAAGCAAGGGCGCAACCTATAAAGGATTGTAGGACTATGAAGGAAAGAAGGTGAAAAGATGGAGCTTAGTGGAGCACAAATTGTACTGGAATGTTTAAAGGAACAGGGTGTAGATACTATATTTGGATATCCAGGTGGAGCAGTTATACCATTATATGATGCCTTATATGATAACTTTGATACCTTTACACATATTCTGACATCCCATGAGCAGGGAGCAGTTCACGGAGCAGATGGCTATGCTCGTACAACTGGTAAGGTTGGAGTATGCTTTGCAACCTCTGGACCTGGAGCAACAAATACTATTACGGGAATTGCCACAGCATATCTGGATTCGGTTCCTATGGTTGTATTTACAGGACAAGTGCCGAGATCCTTACTAGGTAAGGATTCCTTTCAGGAAGTTGATATTACGGGTATATCACTTCCTATTACAAAGCATAATTATCTTGTTGAGGATGTAGATGATTTATCAGATATTATAAGGGAAGCTTTTGAAACGGCGCAAACTGGAAGGCCTGGTCCTGTTTTAATAGATGTACCTAAAAATATATTCATCGAAAAAACAAGCTATAGAAATGAGAATATTGAGGCAAAACAGTCTAACTCAGAAGAAATAGATGAAAAGCTTATCGATGAGGTGGCAAGTGTCATTAATAAATCCGTAAAACCAGTAATTTATGCTGGGGGAGGAGTTATAATATCTAACGCCTCTGAGGAATTTTCTAAATTTGCAACCAAAGCGGAGGTTCCAGTGGTCAACACTTTGATGGGACTTGGTTGTTTTCCTAGAAATAATGAATTATCACTTGGGTTAGTTGGTATGCATGGCCTTAAAGAAGCAAATTTAGCAGTAACAAATAGCGATTTAGTTATTGCAGTTGGAGCAAGATTTAGTGATAGAGTTGTAGGAAAGGTGAATAAGTTTGCTCCACGAGCACAGATAATTCATATAGATATTGATAAAACCGAGATTAATAAAAATAAAAAGGCCAATCTATCAATAATTGGTGATGTTAAAAAAATACTAAATAAATTAGTTGAGAGAGTAGATTCTAAGGATAGAAGCCCATGGCTTAAGGAAATAAATCAATGGAAGTCCGACGGTAGATTAGCAGAAAAAGAGTTCACTGCAAAAAATATAATGAAGACAGCTCAAGATATACTTGGAGATGATACAATTGTAGTAACTGATGTAGGTCAACATCAGATGTGGACTGCTCAATATTGGAAGTTCACAAAACCTAGAAGCTTTTTATCTTCGGGTGGTTTAGGAACCATGGGATACGGTCTTGGAGCAGCAATAGGAGCTCAGGTAGCGAAGCCTGATGGAACAATATTGCATGTAACAGGAGATGGAAGTTTTAGAATGAACTGCAATGAATTAGCGACAGTTACAAAATATAATCTTCCAACTATCACCTTGTTATTAAATAACAATACCCTTGGAATGGTAAGACAGTGGCAAAAACTATTCCAAAATGAAAGGTATTCTCAAACCGATATAGGAAACGAAGTTAATTATGTTAAACTTGCTGATGCCTATGGAATAGAAGGGTATAGGGTTGAAGAGTTAGACAGTTTGGCAGAAGTATTAAAGGAAGTTGTTCAGAAAAGACAATCAGCTGTTATTGAATGTAAAATTGATAAAAATCAAGGTGTATATCCTATTGTACCTGCAGGAAAACCTATAGATGATTTGATTGAAGGGAAAATCGGATAACATAGTATTAAATCTGGATTATTCATAAATAATCACAGTTTAAAGAATCCTTATTAAAAAGGATTCTTTTTTTGTGTGATAATTCTTGAAGTAAACTCAGACTCAAAAGAAGGTATTCGATGTCACTAAATTTTCACTCTATTTCTCATTTGTGAAAATATTAACATGGATTTAACTAACAGTCTGGTAAATATAGTTATTATTATAATTGAGGAAATTATAAAACTCCTATTAAATTATGAATAAAGTTATATGATTTTCTTAATTCAGAATCAGATATCTGTTTTTTTAGAGGAGGATAATTATGAATTTTTTCAGAAAAAGCATCTTAGTCAAAATACTTTCAGTATTCTTTATTATTCTACTTTTCTCGTTAGCTGGAATTACTACATATGATTCAATTGCTACAAAACAGAGATTACTTGAAACTGCTGTGGAAACTCAGAAATTATTATCAAACCAAATAGAGCAATCTGCTGAGGTCTTGTTTTCTACAATGGAAATGACATTACAAGGAATATCTAGAGAAAACAGTGTTACAAATATTTTAGTTGCAGACAAATTTTTCAATCCACTAAATCATTAGATGGTGATAAAAGGGAAAAAAACCAAGAATTTGCGTGGTTCGAAAAGGCAATTGAAAATAGAGGCCGAAGAAATATTTAAGAATATAGAAGAATCATCAAATATGATAGCCAACGAAATGGAATATTTGAATCAGTCTATAGATGAGATGAGTCCAAAGAAGGAAAAAATACTTGAAGGAGTTAATAAAATTGCAACCGTTACAGAACAGTCGACAGAACTAGTGAAGGAGGTCTCAGTTGGAGTTGAAAATCAGTCAAAGAACATTGAACAGGTATCCCATAATAGCGAAGAACTGGTGAATATGGCTAAAGGATTAGAAGAAAAGATCAGTGTTTTTTCTACGGTTGGTGGTATAGAATCATCTTCTAATGCTATAGATGTAAAGAGTAAAAGAGAAACGGTAAAATACTTTGAGGCTCTCAGAAGCATTATTAGATTTTATAAATTTAAAAGTATTACAGCTAAAAAGTTGAATTTAAAGGGAATAGATTTTGGGAGATATAAAAAGAGATTTAAATACTTAGCATTACTTAAAAAGGTTAAAAAATAAAACTGAAAAGACTTCTTATAAAGATAAAAAAAATGACACATTTTTGATAAGAGATACTCATCAAGACGTTGGCCTAGTGTAAAGCCAACGTTTTTTCGTGCAAACATATAGTATTTGTGATAAGTATTTGTCCTATACATTACTTAACATAGAGTTAACGATGGATTAACATTCACATAACAAAAGCTAAAGCAAAAAATGTTAAATTATATATGAGATTGGGGATTGACAAAATCATGAAACGTGAAGGGAGAAATTTTTAAATGAAAAAGATATTATCGCTACTATTAATTGTTGTTTTAGCAATGGGTGTATTTGCTGGTTGTGCAAAGGAAAAGCCAGTTGAGCAATCTAAGGCACAAGAGAATCAAAGTGAAGAAAAGAAAGAAGAATCAAAGTTAGAGGGTACAGTATCAGTTGTTGGATCTACTTCTGTAACACCAGTAGCACAAAATTTAGCTGATGCTTTTTCAGTAGTAGAGCCTGGCGTACAAATAGATGTTCAAGGTGTTGGATCAACTGCAGGTGTTAAGGCTGCAAATGATGGAAGTGCAGACATAGGAATGGCTTCACGTAACCTGAAATCTGCAGAAAAAGAGTGGGGATTTACTGAGCATGTTATAGCATACGATGGGATTGCAGTAGTTGTTCACCCAAGTAACAAGATTGAAGACCTTACTAAAGAACAAGTTACTAAGATATTTAAAGGCGAAATCAAGAATTGGAAAGAAATTGGTGGAGAAGACAAGGAAATCCTTGTTGTAAGTAGAGAATCTGGTTCAGGAACTAGAGGAGCTTTCGAAGGAATAATGAAGCTACAAGAAAAGAATGCTGATGGTAAGAAAGTAACTGTAGTTAGAAAAGATGCTTTGATTGCAGAAGGAAATGGTGCGGTTAAGGCTAACGTAGCTAAGAAAGAATATTCAATTGGATATGTATCTTTATCATATTTAGATGAGTCAGTAAAGGGATTAAAGGTTGATGGAGTTGAGCCTACGGTTGAAAATATTAAAGCAGAAAAGTACTCTGTATTTAGACCATTCTTAATGCTTACAAAGGGTGAACCAAGCCCAGCAGCTAAAGCATACTTAGATTTCATATTAAGCGATGAAGGTCAAAAGATAGTTGGAGAAAAATTAATTACAGTAAAATAATAGATATCCTAGTGAACATATGATTAAGAGCAGTAAAGAGACTCCACAGATGAGGTGGAGTTTCAGGCTGATGATAAATCAGAATTTCTTCGTTGTTGCTTCAACTAAGAACCCTTACGTATGTTTATATACGCTACGGTCTCTTAGTCTCAGCACGCCTCGAACTTCAGATTTCTCAACAGCCTGTCATCTTGTCGACAAAGTCGACAATCTGAGACTCCACAATTTAGGTGGGGTCTGTCTGCGTGTTTAAATTAACTTCTATTGCATATTGTGGAGGTGGTAATAGATGAGTACAGGTATTTTAAAGGAAACGATAGGAAATAACTCAGAAATAAAGATGGAAGAAAATAAAAAGAGAAAAATATTTGAAGGAATCATTGAAAAATTATTTTTGATATGTGCCTGTGTAGCAATATTATCCGTAGTGATAATAACCCTATTTATATTTATCAAAGGTGGTCCTGCAATATTTAAAATTGGTTTAGTTGACTTTTTATTTGGGAAGGAATGGATGCCAGAAGCAGATATCTTTGGTATATTTCCAATGATAGTAGCATCTATATACGCAACATTAGGTGCAATTATACTAGGTGTTCCGATTGGAATTTTAACAGCGGTGTTCTTAGCAGAAATTGCTCCTGATTGGTTGGCTAAGATAATTCGTCCAGCAGTAGAACTGCTAGCAGGTATTCCTTCAGTAGTATATGGTTTTTTTGGACTCGTTGTAATCGTACCAATTATAGATGATGTCTGGGGAGGCGGAGGAAATAGTTTGTTGGCGGCTATAATTATTCTATCGATTATGATTTTGCCAACGGTTGTAAATATATCGGAAACATCTATCAGAGCGGTACCAAAGGAGTATAAGCAGGGCTCCTTAGCTTTAGGGGCTTCTCATATTCAAACAATTTTTAAAGTTATTATACCAGCTGCTAAATCAGGAATTTTAGCTGCAGTAGTATTAGGGATAGGAAGAGCAATAGGAGAAACCATGGCTGTAATACTTGTGGCAGGAAATACTTCTTTAATACCTAGCTCGTTACTTGATCGAGTACGTCCTATGACTGCGAACATAGCTATAGAGATGGGATATGCATTTGGACTGCATCAAGAAGCGTTGTTTGCTACTGGTGTAATATTGTTTATCTTTATAATGATCTTAAACATATTCTTAAATGTAGTTACCCATAAGGCAGGTGAGTAGATTGAAACAAAGTAGATTCATAGATAATGTGATAAAAATTATTATTTGGGCATCGTCACTTATAACAGTAGGGATTTTAGTATGGATACTGGTATATGTAATAAAAAACGGAATAGGTGAAATCAATCTAGAATATCTTACTACTGCCCCAAAGGGTGAAGAAGGCGGAATCTTCCCAATGATAATAAGTACAATATATATAGTACTATTATCGGTTGTAATATCAACACCTATAGGAGTATGTGCAGCTATATATTTAGTTGAATATGCTAAGCCAGGTAAGATAGTACGTATAATAAGATTTGCAACAGAGAGTCTTGCAGGTATTCCTTCAATTATATTTGGTTTGTTTGGAATGATTTTTCTTGTAGTTACTCTAAAATTAGGTTTTTCAATTTTAGCAGGAGCAATTACTTTGAGCATAATGGTACTTCCAACAATAGTTCGTACTACTGAGGAAGCATTAAAATCTGTACCAAAGGCATATAGAGAGGGTAGCTTAGCTCTTGGAACATCTAAACTGAGGACAATTTTCAAAGTAATTCTTCCTACAGCTATGCCAGGGATAATTACTGCTGTCATCCTAAGTGTAGGAAGGATTGTTGGTGAAACCGCAGCAGTATATATGACAGCCGGGATGGCGCCAAGAATACCAAATGGGATAAAGGCATCGGGAAGAACCTTGACGGTACATCTATATCTTTTAGCAAAGGAAGGTATATCATTTAACAAGGCCTATGCTACTGCAACCATTCTAGTAATTATTGTTGCTCTTATAAACCTTACTGCAAACCGCTTAGCTGCCAAGTTCAGCAAAGGTAAGGCATAATACTTGAAAGAATAGAGGAGTGGAATTAAAACTATGAATAAATTAACTATAAGAAATTTGGATCTATTTTATGGAACTTTCCAGGCTCTGCACGGTATAGATATGGATATAAAGGAGAAAATGGTTACAGCTTTCATTGGACCATCGGGATGTGGAAAATCTACCTTTTTAAGAACATTAAATCGTATGAATGATCTAATTGAGGGTGTAACTATAAATGGAGAAGTTAAGCTTGAAGGGCAGGATATTTATAAAAATATAGATGTAATTAAACTTAGGAAGAGAGTAGGAATGGTATTTCAAAAACCAAATCCTTTTCCAATGAGTATTTATGATAATATTGCCTATGGACCAAGAAGCCATGGAATTAGAAAGAAATCTGTTTTAGATGAAATAGTTGAGAAAAGCTTGACGGGTGCAGCCCTATGGGATGAAGTTAAAGATCGTTTAAAGACTAATGCACTAGGACTTTCTGGTGGACAACAACAGAGACTTTGTATTGCTAGAGCTCTTGCCGTAGAACCAGAGGTTCTTTTAATGGATGAGCCAACATCGGCACTAGATCCTATAGCTACCTCAAAGATAGAAAACCTAATACAATCACTTAAAAAGGATTATACTATTGTAATTGTTACCCACTCTATGCAGCAAGCGGCTAGAATATCTGACAATACTGCATTTTTCCTAATGGGAGAATTAGTTGAGTTTGGTGAAACAAGCAGAATATTTACGACACCTGAAGATAAGAGAACCGAGGACTACATTACAGGTAGATTTGGGTAGAAAATTTAAGGGAGGTTATGCAATTGGTTAGAAATAATTTTGAGGCGTCAATTACGTCACTGAAAGAAGAAGTAGTAAAGATGATGGAAAGTGTTGAAGAATTAATTATACAATCCGTTGATTCTCTTACCAGTAAGGATGTGAATTTAGCCCGTGAAGTTATAAGACTTGACGATAATATAGATGAATTACTAGAAAGTATTGAAGAAAAGACCATAGAACTCATTGCACTTCAACAGCCGATGGCTAAACACTTGAGAATAATTTTTTCTATATCTAAAATAATTACGGATCTAGAAAGAGTTGGAGACTTTTGTGTTAATATATCTAAGGAAACAATAAAGATAGGTGATGAAGCCCATATTAAACCTCTAGTAGATATACCTAAGATGAGAGATATAATATTAGGTATGCTACAGAATTCTAAAACTAGCTTTGTTAATGAAGATGCTGGTTTAGCGTATAGGGTTGGAAGAGAAGACGAATTGATAGACAATTTATACAAAGATATCTATACTGAAATACTAATGATGATACACTCAGATTCTCGAAATATTAATCAAGGTACAAAACTCCTATTTGTAGGAAGATATTTAGAAAGAATGGCTGATCACATAACGAATATATGTGAGAGGATTATATATATAGTGGATGGAGAAAAAGTAGAAATAAACTAACTTCTTGCGATAGTTCATACTTCGAGGACTTTGGATATTTCCTTTTCGTTCATGCAATCAGCCTGTTTTTCTATATAGCTTTGTAGGAAAAAACAGACTGATAAAAATCACTCAAATGAAATATCCAAAGACCCCAAGTTAGGTAAGAACTTGAATATATTTGTAACTACTAAAAGCGGTTAAATTGGTTTAGCCGTTTTTAGATTCTAAATTATCAACTCTTATAAATCCTTAGCCAAATCAGCTAAAAGCTGAGATGTAGAATTAAGTTCTTCAATTGCTGCTACGATCTGCTCAGTAGTTTCAGCTTGAGTCTTTGTAACTGAGTTTGTATTACTTACTGATAAAGACATGTCGTCAACAGATAATTTTATACTTTCTAAAATATTTTTGATATTACCAACAGCTTTTTTAGTTTCATCGGAAAGCTTTCTAATTTCTTCAGCAACCACTGAAAAGCCCCTGCCGTGTTCGCCTGCTCTAGCTGCTTCTATAGCAGCATTTAAACCCAGCATATTGGTCTGATCTGAAATATTCTTTATGTATTGTAAAATTGCATCGGTTTGACCCACTTGTTTTTTTGCATCCTCACTTTTTAAAGATATATCATTTGAAGATTCAGCGATTTTATGGGCTCCATGGGATATTTCGTCAATACTTGCAGTTATTTCTTGTAGAGCGGCAGCAGTATTTTGAGAAAGGTCGATAAGTTTATTTTGCTTTTTTAGACTTTTTCCTATAGCGATGCTTCCTATGCAGTTGCCTTCATTATCTCTAATAGGTATTGAAATAGATTTTAAAGGTATACCAAAAAGTTCTTCTGGAATAATTTCTATGATTTTCTTATTATCCATAATACAATCATGCATTGAATCTTCTTCTCGTACATGGGTGTTTTCTACTTCCTCATCAAATTTCAATTCATCGCCAGGAATATGTTTTAATATTAAATTTCGATCAGATATAGTGATAAGAACATCTTCATTAAACATATCTTTAAGATAATCAGCAACATCAATAAAAGAATCTAAAATATTACTTTCTTTCTCAATCAAATGAAACAACTCCCTTTCAACGAAATTAGTTATTGGATTAATAATATAACAAATATTAAGAAAAATCGACACGTACATTATAAGATTGAAAAATTTACAAATAATAACGTTGAAAATTGGAATTGATACAAAAATATGTTGATTTATTAAGTTTTATAAATCCTTAGCTAAATCAGCTAAAAGCTGAGATGTAGAATTAAGTTCTTCAATTGCTGCTACGATCTGCTCAGTAGTTTCAGCTTGAGTTTTTGTAACGGAGCTTGTATTGCTTACGGATAAAGACATATCGTCAACGGATAATTTTATACTTTCTAAAATATTTTTTATATTACCAACAGCTTTTTTAGTTTCATCGGAAAGCTTCCTAATTTCCTCAGCAACTACCGAAAAGCCTCTACCGTGTTCGCCTGCCCTAGCAGCTTCTATAGCAGCATTTAAACCTAGCATATTGGTCTGATCTGAAATATTCTTTATGTATTGTAAAATCGCATCAGTTTGACCTACCTGTTTCTTTGCATCCTCACTTTTTAGAGAGATATCACTTGAAGATTCTGCGATTTTGTGGGCTCCTAAGGAAATCGTATCTATGCTAGTGGTTATTTCTTGTAAAGCTGAGGAGACGCTCTCAGAAAGATTATTAAGTCTATCTTGTTTTTTAAGACTCCTACCTATGCCAATACTACCTATGCAGATTCCATTATTATTTCTTATAGGAATCACTATTGATTTAAAGGGAATTCCAAAGACTTCTGCCGGAACATTTTTTACTATTTTACTATTATTATTAATACATTCGAACATTACATCTCCGCTTTTTAAAGCAGTGCCTTCTTCATCTTTAATATCCAGCTCATCTCCAGGATAATATTTTAAGATATGCTGTGTATCAGATACGGATACTATAGCATCTTCGTCAAGTATGTCTTTTAAATATCTGCCTACTTCAATAAAAGAGTCAATTATTCTTGTATTACTGTTTTCCATAGTGTCAACTCCTTCAAAAAAATATCGTATAATCTGGGTTTGATATAATTATATAACAAAAAAATTAAATAGGCGACAAAATTTACCTAATGTTGTGATAAAAATTAAAAGAAATGCAAATAATTGGAATACAAACTTTGCAGATATAATAATTTTTTTGTAGGCAATGACAAATATTAAATTATAAAAGCATCATAAGTAAAATACTAAATAATTAATAAGTTTAGAATATAAGAAGCGTTTTATGAAGAAAAGACAAATAAATTGTGTAGATATAAATACAAAGGGGTATAAAAAACTATAGAATATTCAAAAAATACATAGTTGTTTAAAAAGGGAGTGTTTTTATGATAGACAGATTTAAAGTTCCTTTAAGCAAATTGAATAATCAATGTGATACAAAGTGCTTCAATTTTGATAGTACCGCTGATTTAACTCCACTTCAAGGTATTATAGGTCAAGAAAGAGCATCAAATGCATTAGACTTTGGTTTGTCAATAAAGAAAAAGGGCTACAACATTTTTGTATCTGGCCAAAGTGGTACTGGAAGAAATAGCTATGTGAAATTAATAGCCGATGAAAAGGCTTCTAAAAAAGAAGTACCAGATGATTGGGTATACGTATATAATTTTAAA
Source organism: Wukongibacter baidiensis (assembly GCF_050888315.1). Lineage (NCBI taxonomy): Bacteria > Bacillati > Bacillota > Clostridia > Peptostreptococcales > Caminicellaceae > Wukongibacter > Wukongibacter baidiensis. The sequence goes on along the minus strand of NZ_CP138202.1, from coordinate 1,430,727 downwards.
AACCCCCATAGTCCACTAGCGCTAAATCTTAAAGCAGGACAAGGTAAGACATTTGTAAAGGATATAGAAGACATAATAAAAAAGCTTAAGAAAGAAGTTGAAAATGCTTTTATTAGTAAAGATTATGAAAATACAAGAAATATTTTAATACAGCAATATGAGAGCATTACAGAACAGTATATGAAAAAACTTAACGAGATTGCAGCGAAATATGATTTCAGATTCACCCAGACCGATAAAGGCTTAATAAGCTTGCCACTTAAAGAAGGACAGCCTATGAGTGAAGAAGACTATAGGGGACTTGCTCCTGAAGCCTTCGAAGAATTAAAGAAGAAAGGCAATAAATTAAGCCTAGAATCGTTGGATATTTTTAATGAACTTAGGGAATTAGAGGAAGATTATAGAGGAAAGCTTAAAGAGTTGGACGCTGAAACGGCTCGCAAAGTTGTTGATTTTCATATAGAAAAACTAAAAAAGAAATTCAATTACAATGACAAAACAACCGACTATTTTCATATGCTTCAGAATGATATTGTTGAGCATATTGATAAGTTCAAAAAAGATAATGATGAACCTTCAAATAACCCATTAGCTATGTTCCAAATGAAATCAAATGTTGGTTTCTTTGATAGATATAAAGTAAATCTTTTTATAGATAATAGCGAAAGAAAATGCGCTCCTGTAATTATGGAATCTAATCCAACCTACTATAATTTAGTCGGGAGTGTAGAATATAAGAATGAAATGGGTGTAATGAAGACTGACTTCACACAAATCAAGCCTGGTGCTTTACATGAAGCGAATGGAGGCTATTTGATTCTTCATGCAAAAGATTTATTAAGTAATAACTTTGCTTGGAATGGACTCAAGAGAGCCCTTGTTACAGGTGAAATAAATATTGAAGGACTAGGTAAACAGCTAGGATATGTAGTTACAACATCTCTAAAGCCACAACCAATACCTATTAAGCTAAAGATTATTTTAATAGGAGATCCATATACCTATTATCTACTTTACAATTATGATGAGCAGTTCAAGAAGCTATTCAAAATAATGGCTGATTTTGACACCGAGATGTCAAGGGATGAAGAGAATATGCTTAAAATGGCGAGGTTTATAGCGACCCATTGCGAAAAGGAAAACCTTAGGCATTTTAATCGTGAAGCAGTAGGAAAAATTATTGAATATAGTTCAAGATTAGCATCGAATCAAAAGAAGTTAAGTTCGAGATTTAATCAAATAGTTGAGATACTATATGAGGCTGATAGTTGGGCAGAGGTAAGTGGCAGTGATATTGTTAAGGTAGAGCATATTGAAAAAGCCATTGCTGAAAAAATATTTAGAAATAATAAGTACGAAGAAAAAGTAATAGAAATGTTTGAAGAAGGAGATTACCTACTTGATGTTGACGGAGAAAAGATAGGTGAAATAAATGGCTTGGCCGTTACAGGGACAGGGGAATACAGTTTTGGTAAACCAAGCAAAATTACGGTTTCCACCTATAGAGGAAAAGCAGGTATAATCAATATTGAGAGAGAAGCTAAAACTAGTGGAAAGATACATGACAAGGGAGTAATGATAATAAGTGGATATCTGGGTGGAAAGTATGCTCAAGAAAAGCCTTTAGCATTATCAGCTAGTGTAGTATTTGAACAGTTATATTCAGGAGTTGATGGAGACAGTGCTTCAAGTACCGAGCTTTATGCTATTCTCTCTAGTATATCTAAGGTTCCTATTAGACAATATATAGCAGTGACAGGATCAGTTAATCAGCGTGGATGTATTCAACCAATAGGTGGAGTCAACGAAAAAATTGAAGGATTCTTTAAGGTCTGTAAATTAAAAGGTCTAACAGGTAAACAGGGAGTTATGATTCCTCACCAAAATGTAAAGAATCTGATGCTTAAAGATGAAATAATTGAAGCCGTTAAAGATGGAAAGTTCCATATTTACTCAGTAAAGACAATTGATGAAGGAATAGAAATACTTACAGGAGTAGCCGCTGGAGAAATTGACGAAAGTGGAAATTACCCTGAAAATACTATACATTATCTTGTAACTAAGAAACTCAAGGAATTAGCTAAGGCTGATCAAAAAGATAAAGAAAAAGATAAAAAAGAAAGCTAGAATTAATTTATTAAAAAATCTTAAAGAGAATTACTTAAAAAATTTCTCTTTAAGATTTTTTTTAGTGGAATTTAATATATAATAAGAATTGTAGGAAAAATAGTCAAAAAATACTAGAATTTATCGTAAAAAAAATGGAGGAAATGAAGGAGAAATATCGAAATAAGAATAATGATAGGAGTTGATGCGATGATTGAGATAAGAAATGTTTCAAAAAGATATAAAAGTGGTGTGATGGCACTTTCAAATATAAATATAAAAATTGAAAAGGGAGAATTTGTATTTCTTGTTGGAGCAAGTGGGGCTGGAAAGTCTACTCTAATAAAAATGCTCTTAAAGGAAACTGAGCCTACCCAAGGGAAGATTGTAATAGACAGACAAAATATTACAAAAATTCATAGAAGGAAGGTTCCTCTTCTGAGAAGAAAAATTGGCGTAGTTTTTCAAGACTTTAGGCTACTTCCCAATAAAACGGTTTATGAAAATGTAGCTTTTGCTATGGAAATTGTCGAAGCTACCCCTAAGGAAATAAGGAGAAATGTACCGACTATACTTAGCTTAGTCGGACTTAGTAGTAAGGCTAAGATGTATCCAGAACAATTATCAGGTGGAGAACAACAAAGAGTATCAATTGCTCGATCCATAATAAATAATCCCCCCATACTTATTGCCGATGAGCCTACTGGGAATCTTGATCCTGAAACATCCTGGGAGATTATGAGGCTCTTAAGACAGATTAATAGAAGAGGAACAACAATAGTCATGGCTACCCACGCTAAGGATATAGTAGATATGATGCAGCAAAGAGTTATAGCACTCGAAAAAGGACTTGTAGCAAGGGATGAGCAAAGAGGGGGCTATGGTTATGAAGATTAGGACTTTAGGCTATATGGTAAAGGAAGGACTTAAAAACCTCTGGAGAAATAGAATGATGAGCTTGGCCTCTATAGGGTCCGTTACAGCGACCCTTATTATTCTCGGAATGATATTCATACTAATATTCAATATAAATAGCATGGCCGAGGGTGCCAAAGAACAGTTTGATACTATACAGGTATACTTAGAAGAAGGTATTAGCCAAGAAAGAGTAGATGAAATAGGTAAGACAATAAAAGCAATAGATAACGTACAGGACATAGAATTTGAATCAAGTAATGATGCACTTGAAAAAATGAAAGATCGTTGGGGTGAATACGGTTATCTTCTGGAAGATCTAGAAACTAACCCACTGCCAAATTCATACATAATACATTTGACTAACATTGAAACTAGTGAGGCGATTGTCGAGAAAATTGTACCTATTGAGAATATCGATGAAGTGAAGTTTCATAAGGACATAGTAGACAAACTTATTAGTATGACTAATTTTATTAGATTAGTTGGTTTGATAGTAATAGTTGTATTAATATCTATTTCGGTATTTATTATAGGTAATACTATAAAACTTACAGTTGCAGCTAGAAAAAGAGAGATAAACATAATGAAATATGTTGGAGCAACAAATTGGTTTGTAAGATGGCCATTTTTTATCGAGGGAACAATGTTAGGGTTGTTTGGTGCAGCCTTTGCACTTTTACTGATATTCTTCACATATAGATATCTTTATAATATGGCTACAGCAAACCTTTATGTTATGATGACCGCATATTTAATACCAGTTAAGAAGATATTGGACAACCTATTACTTATGTTCATAGTACTAGGTTCAGGAATAGGAGCATTAGGCAGTATAACTTCCATGAAAAAATATTTGAAAGTATAAAATTTGTTAAAGCAAAGGGGGATATACAGGGAGATGAGAAGGAAAAAATTATTTATCTCATTGTTAGCAATTTTGACAGTTCTTTTAATGGCTTTGCAATCATTTGCATTCGAGGGTGTAAGTGATCTCAAAAATAAACTGAATGATACAAATAGTAAAAAAAGTCAAGTAACTCAGGATAAAAGACAAAATGAAAAAGAGCAGAAGGAAATCACACAAAAAATAGAAAAACTACAATCAACTATCCAAAACCTTGAATCTGAAATCAAGAATTTAAATGGTAACATAGTAGATACTAAGAATAAAATAGAGGTAACTCAGGGTGAATTAGTTGTTGCAGAAGAAAATATAGGTGATAAAAAAGATACTTTAAATTCAAGATTAAATGTAATGTATAAAAACGGAGATGTAGGTTATGTTGAAGTGCTTCTTGATTCTAATAATTTTGAAGACTTGTTAACAAGAGTAGATATGGTTAAAAAGATATTTAATCATGACGTGGACCTTATCAAATATTTAAAGGAACAAAGAGATCTAATTGAAATCAAAAAGAATACTCTAGAAAGTCAAAAGGCAGAACTTGTTGCACTATTGAATAATGAAAAACGTAAGCAAGAGAATTTAAAGGTTTCAAGAGGTCAAATGCAAAGAGCCAAGGAACAGCTTGTAAAGGATCATAAGGTCCTTGAAAGCGAAGAAGACAAATTAAACGATTTGGCAAAGAAACTTGAAAAAGAGATAATGAGAAAGCAATCTTCTGCAAAATACACGGGAGGAAAAATGTCTTGGCCAGCACCTGGGTACAAAACAATAACATCTCCCTATGGATATAGAGTACATCCTATTTTAAAGAAGAAGAAGCTACATACAGGAATAGATATTAGGGTTCCATCAAATAACAACATTGTAGCAGCCCAGAGTGGAACAGTTATTCATGCTGGATGGCTGGGAGGCTACGGAAAAGTAGTAATGATAGACCATGGTGGTGGAATAGTCACACTATATGCCCATAACAACAAATTACTTGTTAAAGAGGGACAAAAAGTCACAAAGCAGCAATCAATAGCAAAAAGTGGAAGTACAGGTATGTCAACGGGACCTCATCTACACTTTGAGGTTCGTGAAAATGGTAAATATGTAAACCCAATCCAAAGTAAGTATATTAAATAATAGATATTAGATTAACAAGGACTCCTAACTCTAAGTTAGGAGTCCTGTCAGATTGTTGACAAAGTCAACAAAATGACAGGCTGTTGAGAAAGGCGAAGTTCGAGGCGCGCTGAAAGTGAGAGACCGCAGCGTATACAGACATACGTAAGGATTCTTGATTGAAGCAGCAACGAAGAAATTCGGGTTTCTCAACAGCCTGCAAGGGCTCCTAGCTTTAAGTTAGGATTCCTTTTTTTATTGAGGTAATTTCTCTAAGAGAGATATGGTCAATATAAATGGCCTCGATATCCCTGAATTTCTACTAGAAATTTACCAAAATTTTGAGTAATCATAGCAAAGATGGTATAATGGATAATGAAAATTAATAGAATAAAATATCGAGGTATTTTTTACAATACATAGGAAATTATAAACTTCTCAAAACTATAAATAAATATAATTTCAGTTATGTATTTAAACAAAGCCAACCTTGAGAATCTTTGAATAGAGCTATTCTGTAAAGATTTCAATCTTCAAAAAAGAAATACTCAACGTAAAGAATGTAAGAATAGATAGTTTTAAAATCCTTAAAGCTATACCCTATTTATTATACAATTGTGTAAAGTTATAACTATACAATTGCCTAACATATAAATTAAGTTTTACTATATGACCCTGGATACAAACAAAAATGACTTAGAGGTGAAGTTAATGATCAGAAAGACAACAGCGTTTATTGGAGCCTTGGTTTTAATAATAGTTACGAGCCTAGGAACCTTTGTATTTGGTAATCTGATACAGTTTAAAGTTGGAGATAAGATATTAATCTCGGAAACAGAGTATAACAAAATGAAAGAAGTAGATGAAAAATTTCAGAAGGCACTATATTTACAAAGCTATATAGAAGATAATTACTATTTGACCACGAAAGAAGATAAATTTGAAGATGGTATTTTAAAAGGACTTTTTAGTTCTCTAGAAGACCCATATTCTGAATATATGACTAAATCGGAATTTTCCAGCTTTAAAGCTCACACTCAGGGTACCTATGGTGGTATAGGAATTATAGTAAGCCCAGGTGAAGATGGATATATAACTGTTGTATCACCAATTGAAGATACTCCAGGAGAAAGAGCTGGGATAATTACAGGAGACAAAATAGTAAAGGTGAATGATAAGGAAGTTACAGCTGCAAAGCTTGATGAAGCAGTTTCAATGATGAAGGGAAAGCCTGGAACTAAAGTGGATTTGACCATAATAAGAGATAATAGAAAAGAACCACTAAAGATTACAATCAAGAGAGAAGAAATAAGACTAAACACTGTTAAATCTAGAAAAATAGGCAATGAGATTGGATATATAAGACTAACAATGTTTGACGATAAAACTGCCGATGACTTTAAGAAACACTTAAAAGAGCTAGAAGAAAAGGATATAAAGGGTCTGGTAATTGACCTTAGAAATAATCCAGGAGGATCACTTAGAGAATGTGTTGAAATAGCTGATCATTTACTTGGTAAACAAGTTGTTGTATATACTAAAACCAGAGATGGTAAAGAAGAATTTTTAAACTCGGATGCTAAAAAGGTTGACTATCCCTTTGTTATCTTAGTAAATAAGGGAAGTGCTAGTGCATCAGAAATATTGACCGGGGCTACCAAGGATACAGAGTCAGGAGTCATAATCGGAACTACTACCTTTGGTAAAGGTCTAGTTCAAGCCGTTAGAGAATTATCAGATGGTACTGGGTTTAAACTTACTATTTCCCAATATTTCACACCAGATGGAAATTATATACATGGGAAGGGGATAGAACCGGATATAGTAGTTGAATTACCTGATGAGTTAAAGGATAAAGTTGACTTAACTGATGAAGAAGATGTGCAACTACAGAAGGCCTTAGAGGTTATTAGAGGGAAGATAGATTAACCTTTAAATTCAAAACACGATAATAACTGAGGCTAAACTCATAAAAACACTTTATGAGTTTAGCTGTGGGGTGTTTCAGAATATAAGAATTTCAAATAGTACAGAAATTCGTTATTCTGAGACACCCCTTATATATCCTTTAGGGGTAGGTGAAAAGGTAATGGGGTGGATAGAGCTTATAACGGTATCTTTGAAATCTGTATTGACGATAATAATTAATCCGCTTTTTTGGATAGTGTTGTTACTGATATACATACAATACAGAAAAGTAGCTAAGATGGAAGCTAGACTTTTGGGAAAGGTAAAAACTTCAGCTAAGGCAAGAGTATTTGCATCGCTAGGAGTTGGATTGATTGGGGGATTACTAGGAACGATAATAGTTTCAACCTTAGGAGTTGCAGTGGAACTAAAGGACTTTCAATTTATTTTACCTTTAGCGATATTTTTAATGCTTATCAACGTGAGATATATCTGTTTTTCCTATGCAGGTGGAATTATCTCTCTTTCAAGCTTGATATTTGGGTTTCCCAATATCAATGTATCTAGCATTATAGCGCTAGTTGCAATACTTCATCTTATTGAGAGCATATTGATATGGATAGATGGATATAAGGACCCTACTCCTGTTTTCATTGAACATAATAAATACGGAACTGTTGGTGGATTTACCTTGCAAAGATTTTGGCCTATTCCTTTTGCTGTTTTGCTAGTTGTATTAAAAGGATCTACAGCTACAGACTTACCAAATTGGTGGCCTTTATTTATCTCATCCAGTCTGTCTTTAGATAATATTAGTCTACAGCTAACAGTTGTTATAGCAGCCCTGGGTTATGGAGATATAGCTATAACCTCTTCTCCAAGGGAAAAAAGCAAGAAATCTTCAATAAGACTTGCAGGTTATAGCATAATACTTCTCATACTTACAGCAATATCATCATACATATATATTTTTAAATTTATTGCAGCGCTGTTTGCACCCGTTGCCCATGAGGCATTAATTATTTATAGTCAAAGAGAAGAAAAAAGAAGAAAACCGATTTACAAGAAATTTCATAGAGGACTCACAATACTGGATGTGAAAAAGAACAGTATTGGAGAGAAAATGGGGATAAAACCTGGGTATATTTTATTGAAGGCAAATGATTACTATATTAATGAAAAGGATGATTTACTATATGTTTTAAGACAAATCCCCTCTCATCTTAGACTTGAGGGTATAGATCAAAAGGGAAACAGTGTTATTTTAGAATATAGAGATGTGTTGAATGGCATAGGATCAATTGGTGCAATAATTATTCCACGAAGTTCAAGCTTTGTAATTGCCTCTGGTGAAAATGTCAGTATAATAGGTAAATTAATCAATCGGATATTAAAAAAATAGAAGGGGGTGTCTCAGAATGGCGAATTTCTGCGTTATTTGAAATTTCACTCATTCTGAAACACCCCGGGGCTGAACTCATGAGAAACCTTTATGAGACAGTCCCTTTCTTTTTTTAGATCATTTTTAGGAGAGAAATCTGACCAAAACAAAGATGTTTGATGCATCCGAGTTTTTAGCTAAAAATTGATGCGTCAAACTCTAGCTGAATTTTAAAAAAAATGATATTTATCAGTGAAAAGGTGTCAATATATGTTATAATTTATATGAACCTGTAGAAGGGGGGGACTGAAATGGGAACTAGATGGAAGTTTAAATATATCAATTTAATACCTTTACTAATTATTTCATTTGTACTATATAAAATTGTAAATAGAGTAGATTTTTTTCTGTTTATGAATAGAAACTTACTAACGATTTTTAGCCCTATTATATGGGCTTTTGGAATAGCATACTTACTTAATCCTCTTATGAAAATACTTGAAAAAGAATTCAGACTAAGAAGAGGCCTAAGTATACTCATTATATATTTACTTGTGCTGGGAATGATAACCTTCTTCATAACTGTAGTTTCACCAAGTATTGCAAATAGTATTGGTGAGCTTGCAAAAAATTTACCCCAGTATATTGGGCAGACTCAACAATGGGCAACAGAGCAAATTGACAATCTTAAGCTATTGGATAAATATGGAATAACCCCCTATGTAGATGAAAACCTAGATAAAATTATAGATAAGATGTCTGTTTATATAAATGATATTTTATCATCGGCTGTATCACAGGTAATAAATTTAACATCGGCATTGTTTAAGGCGATTTTGTCCATGATTATATCTATATATTTCCTAAAGGATAAGGAAAAGTTTATCTCAGGTATGAAAAAGACCGTATATGCATTCTTAAATGAGGAACGGGCGAAGAATTTTATTAATTTTGGGGCTGAACTTGATAGATTATTTTCTCGATTTATTATTGGAAAATTCATAGATTCATGTATAATTGGAGCTATATGCTTTGTTGGACTAATGATAATAGGGGCTAAGTATAAAATACTATTAAGCTTAATAGTTGGAATTACCAATATGATCCCATATTTTGGACCTTTTATCGGTGCAGTACCAGCTGTTATAATAACACTTTTTTATAGTCCGATAAAAGCGTTATGGGTGTTAGTTTTTATGATATTCTTGCAGCAATTTGACGGTTTATACCTTGGTCCAAAGATTCTTGGAGACAAGGTAGGTTTATCTCCATTTTGGATAATTGTAGCCATTATAATTGGAGGAGGAGTGTTCGGAGTTTTAGGGATGTTCCTAGCTGTACCAATAATGGCGTTTATAAAGACTGTATTTGAAAAATATGTAGACAAAAGGTTGGAAGCTAAAAATGTTGAATTTTAAAGAGGGCGTCTCAGAATGACGAATTTCTGCGTTATTTGAAATTTCATCGACTTGGCACGTACACTAGTACTAGCCAAACCGCTGAAATCTCAAAACCTTGAACTTCATTCATTCTGAAACACCCTGGGGTTGTACTCATAAGATTTTCTTATGAGGCAGCCCCCCTTTTTTAGATAAACAACTGTATATCCGACTCAGTAGCATCTTGAATATATCCCTTAGCATCTATTACTTCTAACTCAGGAATCAATTCATCCTTCTTAAAACCCATAACTTCCATTGACAACTTACAGCCGTAGAACTTTACACCCTTTTTTCTAGCTCCCTTTAGGAAGGCTTCTAAAGGAGGAGCTTCATCATCTTTCATCATTTCCTTTAAAAGCACTTTCCCAAGTCCGCTGAAATTCATTTTAGATAGTGGTAGATCCTCAGGACCCTTAGGCGAAATCATAGCAAACATTTTTTCGTAGGCAGTTTTATCTTCGTCAGATATTTTTTCTGGATCTCTTAATAAGAAAAGACCCCAGAAACCGAAGAACATGCTAACATCCATATCTAGTTCCTTGGCTGAATTAGCCAGAATTAATGATGCTAAGGCTTTATCATAATCGCCACTGAATAAAATCATGCTCATTTTCTTTGGCAATTCTATCAATCCTCCTTTCAAATTATTTTTTCCTAAAAAAGCTGAAATATGAAAAGAAGTCCGATGAAATGTTTTTCTACGAAAAATTCAAAGGACTAAAAAAGCTCTAGTTTATTCGAAAAATAATTACAAATAAAAAACCTGTCTAGATGGTCTAAACAGGTTAGATTGATTATGCAGGAGGTAATGAACTTTAAAACATCAGCTAATAATCCGTTTTTCGTTATTCAAGTGAGCATATTTTTTTAAGAAGTACTTCTTGTTCGAAGATATATTTTTAAGGGTGCTGATAAGTGTATTTACTTCATTTGCATTGTTGTACATCCCAAAGCTGATTCTTACCATTCCGGGGTGAGGTAGGCTAGGATCATTGATACGCTGCTTGATAACTTCATCACTAACATCCAAAAGGTTGTGAAGATATGGATGCGCACAGAAACATCCATTTCTGACAGCTATACCAGCCTCAAAGGAAAGCATATTAGCTAAGGTTTCATGATGTATACCCTGTATATTGAAAGTGATTATACCTACTCTATCATCATATTTTTCAGTATCACCATAAAGTTCAATATCTGGTACGGATTTAAGTTTTTCAATGGCATATTTAGTTAGAGCTTTTTCATGTCTATGGATGTTATTTATTCCCAGTGACATTAGAGACCTTATAGCTGCAGACAAAGCTATTACTCCAATTATATTTGGAGATCCAGCTTCTTCTTTATGGGGAGGATCTGCCCACCTTACATAGTCATGGGTGACAATATCTACAGTACCGCCTCCAGTGTAGTCCGGGGACCCACTTTCGAAGGACGTTTTTGGACCAATTAATACACCTGTTCCAAAGGGAGCATACATTTTGTGTGCAGAAAATACAAGGTAATCTATATGCTGTTTAGAATTATGAGGCTTCATGTTTAGAGGAGTATGAGCTGCCATTTGAGCACCATCTACTAATATATCCGAGCCATAGCTATGAACTAACTCCGCAATTTTGTGTATAGGATTCAAGTAGCCAGTTACATTTGAAGCTCCAGTTATGGCTACAAGTCTTACATTATTGCCATACTTTCTCAACTTATACTCTAAATCTTGTAAAGAAATACGGCCTTTTTTATCTATATCAATATAATCTACTCTAAATCTTTTTCTCCATGGCAAATCATTAGAATGATGCTCCATTCCAGTGGATAATATTATGTTTCTTCTTCCCTTTCTTTCTAATCTATAGGACAATTTATTAATAGCTTCAGTGGTATTTTTTACATATATAACTACATCTTCGTTGAGGTCTGCACCTACAAACTTTGAAACTAACTCTCTAGATTTTTCATAGAGCATTGAGGAATATCGGGATTTAAATCCTGTTCCCCTATGTATAGATGAGTACATCGGAGAAAAAGCTAGAACTTCATATAGGACAGAATTCAAAGGTGGGGTAGTAGCAGCATTATCAAAATTGATTTCAGGAACATATTTGCCATTTGGCAAGGGAATCTTAATATTAACTCCGTGAACAAATGACCTGAAGTATTCAATATTATTTTCATAAATCATTTTTTTCACCTTCCGGGCAAGATATTTTTAAACCCGTATTATTCATGAAAAGTCTGAAAGAAAACAGAAGAGTTTTGAAATTTTCATGATTAATACGGGTTTAAAGTTAACGGGCAAAAGAATAAAGCTGATAATTACATAATATGCAGTCAGATATAGTTTTGCTATTAAATTTTAAATAACTGGGATAATTTATTTGACTTGGGGTAAAAAGAAGTATATAATTTACTCGAAGATACGAACTAATGTTTGTTATACGGAAAAGAGTAAAAAACTTTCAACTTCCATTATATGAGGTGTTTTTATGGGTGAATTTAAGATTGTTTCAAATTATAAACCTACTGGTGATCAACCTAATGCAATAAAGGAACTAAGTAAAGGTATTAATGAAGATTTAAAACATCAGACATTACTTGGGGTTACGGGTTCAGGTAAAACATTTACTGTTGCCAATATTATTGAGAAAGTGCAAAAGCCAACGCTAGTGATAGCCCACAATAAAACACTAGCGGCTCAACTATGTGCTGAGTTTAAAGAATTTTTTCCTGATAATGCTGTAGAATTCTTTGTAAGCTATTATGATTATTATCAGCCTGAAGCATATGTAGTTCATAGTGATACCTTTATAGAAAAGGACGCATCCATTAATGATGAAATAGATAAACTTCGTCACTCCGCCACAATGTCGCTATTTGAAAGAAGAGATGTAATAATAGTAGCCAGTGTATCATGTATATATGGACTTGGTGACCCGATAGATTACAAAAATCTATGTTTATCCCTTAGGCCTGGAATGGCAAAAAGTAGGGACGAAATATTGGAAAAACTTGTGGATATACAATATATGAGAAATGATATAAACTTTACTAGAGGTACCTTTAGGGTTAGGGGAGATATAATAGAAATATTCCCTGTTTCATCCTCAGAAAATGCCATAAGAGTAGAGCTATTTGGCGATGAAATAGATAGAATTACAGAAGTAAATGCATTAACTGGTGAGATTGTGGGACTAAGAAAACACATTGGTATTTTTCCAGCATCCCACTATGTAACTGAAAAGGAGAAGCTTGAAAGAGCAATTATAGATATTGAAAGTGAGCTTGAGAAGAGAGTTGTAGAGTTTAAAGACCAAGGAAAACTTATTGAAGCCCAGAGAATATATCAGCGTACAAAATACGATATTGAAATGCTCCGAGAAGTTGGATTTTGCCAAGGGATAGAAAATTATTCAAGACATATTTCATCAAGAAAAGCTGGTAGTAGACCGTATACTTTGATAGATTATTTTCCTGATGATTTTCTGTTAGTAATAGATGAGTCACATGTTACTATACCTCAGGTAAGGGCTATGTATGGTGGAGACCGTTCTAGGAAAGAAAATCTAGTAGAATATGGATTTAGGTTGCCATCGGCCTTTGATAATAGACCTCTTAATTTTGGAGAGTTTGAGAGTCTGGTGAATCAGGCCGTATATGTTAGTGCTACGCCGGGTCCATATGAAAAGGAACATAGTAAAAAAGTAGTTGAACAAATAATCAGACCCACAGGTTTGGTTGACCCTCATATAGATGTCAGACCGGTTGAAGGACAGATAGATGATTTAATAGGTGAAATAAATAAGCGAGTAGAGAAGAAACAAAGAGTCCTAGTAACTACTTTAACAAAAAAGATGTCGGAGAACTTAACCGACTATTTTAAAGAGGTTGGGATAAAAGTAAAATACATGCATTCCGACATAGAGACACTTGAAAGAATGGAAATTATTAGAGATCTAAGACTCGGTAAGTTTGATGTTCTTGTGGGTATAAACCTATTGAGAGAGGGACTTGATCTGCCGGAAGTTACTTTGGTTGCAATTCTTGATGCTGATAAGGAAGGTTTTTTACGTTCTGAAACTTCACTTGTTCAGACAATTGGTAGAGCTGCCAGAAATGCTGAAGGTAAGGTTATAATGTATGCCGATAGGATTACCAAGTCCATGAAGTATGCAATAGATGAAACCAATAGAAGAAGAGATATACAAGAAGCCTATAATGAAGAACATGGAATTACTCCTATGACTATTAAAAAGGACGTAAGAGGCGTAATAGAGGCAACTATGGTTGCAGAGGAAGAAGTAAAATATGGTGTTAATAAGGATGAGAAGTTAAGTAAGGATGAGCTGCTTAAGCTTATTAGTGATCTTGAAGCGGAGATGAGGCAGGCTGCAGTCGATTTACAATTTGAAAGGGCAGCGGAGCTTAGAGATAAGATTTCAGAGCTTAAGGAGCAAACGGAAAATATTTAGAATTAAACAACTATATAGAACCCACTTATAAATCTACATTTTGGTTTCTTGAATAGCCAACGTTTCAAGGCTTTTCAAGGGATTAAAATGTAAAAGATTTATTGCGATTTCTATACTTAGTTAATATAGAAAATTTATATATTGAGAATTTGTGAGGTGTGAAAATGTCTAAAAATCATATATATGTCAGGGGTGCCAAAGAGCATAATCTAAAAAACATTGATGTAAAAATTCCTAGGGACAAGCTAGTAGTAGTTACAGGCCTTAGTGGTTCTGGGAAATCATCCCTTGCATTTGATACTATATATGCCGAGGGACAAAGGAGATATGTTGAAAGTCTATCTGCCTATGCTAGACAGTTCTTAGGGCAGATGGAGAAGCCAAATGTTGAATATATTGAAGGGTTATCACCTGCTATATCAATAGACCAAAAGACTACAAGTAAAAATCCACGATCAACAGTAGGTACGGTAACGGAAATTTATGATTACTTAAGATTGCTATATGCTAGAATTGGTACTCCTCATTGTCCAAAGTGTGGGGTAGAAATATCACAGCAAACTGTAGATCAGATAGTTGATAAGGTATTGGAGCTAGAAGAAAGGACTAAGATTCAAATTCTATCACCTGTAATTAGAGGAAAAAAGGGTGAGCATAAGAGAGAGTTAGAAAGAATAAAGAAGGATGGCTACGTTAGAATCAGAGTAGATGGTCAGCTTAGAGAGGTATTCGAAGAAATTGAACTAGAGAAGAATAAAAAGCATACCATCGAAGTTGTAGTCGATAGACTGGTTATTAAAGAAGGTATTGAAAAAAGACTTGCAGATTCACTAGAGACGGCTCTAAAGCTTTCTGAAGGCCTGGTAATTATTAATATTATTGATGGTGAAGATATGCTTTTTAATACAAAATTTTCTTGTCCGGAGCATGGAATAGGTATTGGAGAGCTTGAACCAAGAATGTTCTCATTTAATAGTCCCTATGGAGCATGCCCATCCTGTAAGGGTATAGGATATCTTCTTAAGGTGGACCCTGAACTAGTAATACCTAATAGAGCATTGTCTATAAGGGAAGGAGCGGTTGCACCTATAGCAAATAGTGGAGAAGGTACTTACTATCAGCAAATGGTAGAAGCATTAGCTAAGGACCATAAGATAGACTTAGGGTCTGCTATTAATGACCTTCCAGAGACTTTCGTTGATGAACTATTATATGGTACTAAAGATAGAACAATTCAGTTTAGTTATGAGAGCAAGTACGGTACTAGAAAATATAAGGCCCCATTTGAAGGAATAATTAAGAATCTTGAAAGAAGATATAGGGAGACAAACTCAGACTATATTAGAAATAAGATTGAAGAATATATGAGTCTTAATGCCTGTGGAACATGTAAAGGGGCAAGGCTTAGCGATGAATCACTAGCTGTAACAGTAGGAAGTAGAAATATTTCTGATGTGACGGATTTATCGGTTAGGAAGGCTGTAGAGTTTTTTAATGGCTTGGAGCTTAATGAAAAAAATCAAATTATTGCTGAGCAAATATTAAAGGAAATAAGAGGCAGACTTGACTTTCTAGCTGATGTTGGGTTGGATTACTTGACATTATCCCGTTCAGCAGGTACTCTTTCCGGTGGAGAGTCTCAAAGAATAAGACTTGCTACCCAGATAGGTTCTGGCCTTGTTGGAGTACTTTATATACTGGACGAGCCAAGTATAGGGCTTCATCAAAGGGATAATGAAAGACTACTTAAGACCTTAAGGAACCTTACTGATATAGGAAATACACTAATTGTAGTTGAGCATGACGAAGACACTATTTATGCAGCTGATCACGTTATCGATATAGGACCAGGTGCAGGAGAGCACGGTGGACATATAATAGCTGAAGGTACAGTTGAAGAAATAAAGGATAATGAAAACTCTATAACTGGACAGTATTTAAGTGGTAGAAGGGGAATAGAAATACCTGAAAATAGAAGGACTCCAAATGGAAAGGCTATCAAGGTAATTGGTGCAAGAGAAAATAATCTGAAAAAAATAAGCGCTGAATTCCCACTTGGTGTATTTACATGTGTCACAGGGGTTTCAGGATCTGGAAAAAGTACTCTTATCAATGAAATATTATATAAAAAGATAGCAATGGAGCTTCATAGAGCTAAAAAGAAGCCAGGAAGTCATAAGAGTATAAAAGGGATTGAGCATATCGATAAGGTTATTGACATAGATCAGTCTCCAATAGGTAGAACACCTAGATCAAATCCTGCAACCTATACGGGAGTATTTGACCATATTAGAGATTTATTCGCTCAGGTACCAGAGGCGAAGGTACGTGGCTACCAAAAAGGTAGATTTAGTTTTAATGTAAAAGGCGGTAGGTGTGAAGCGTGTAAGGGTGATGGTATACTCAAGATTGAAATGCACTTCTTACCAGATGTATACGTTCAATGTGATGTTTGCAAAGGTAAAAGATATAACAGAGAAACATTAGAAGTTAAGTACAAAGGAAAGACTATATCCGATGTACTTAATATGACAGTTGAAGAGTCCTTAGATTTCTTTGAAAATATTCCTAAGATAAAGAGGAAACTAGAAACTCTGAACGATGTTGGTTTAGGATATATAAGACTAGGACAACCATCAACACAGCTTTCTGGTGGTGAAGCCCAAAGAATTAAGTTGGCTTCCGAACTTAGTAAGAGAAGTACCGGAAAGACTTTGTATATTCTTGATGAGCCTACTACTGGCCTTCATATGGCCGATATAGAGAGATTAATTGGTCTATTAATGCGTCTTGTTGAAGGCGGAAACACAGTAGTAGTTATAGAGCACAATCTTGATGTTATAAAATCCTGTGATCATATTATTGATCTTGGACCTGAAGGGGGAGACCGAGGCGGAACTATAGTTGCAACTGGTACTCCAGAAGAGATTGCTGCTGTAGAAGGCTCCTATACAGGTCAGTTTTTGAAAAAAGTTTTATAGAAGCATTTGAATGATTGTCTTACAAAGACATTTTTCAACTTAGCCCTAGGTGTCTCAGAAATTTATTATTCTGAGGCATCTTCTCTTTTTTGAGAAAATAAAATATTTCATATTTATAATGGGTAGAACTATTATGAATGTGAAATACTTATTGACAAATAATTAAGTAAATTGCATAATAATCATAGTTGAAGCTGCATTTTTTAAGACATAAATATCAGAGATCGTACAATTTGACAAAGCTAATTGGGGGTATATTATGGAAGGATATTTAATAAAAAAGGTCTTGAACAACAATGTTCTATTGGTACAAAGAAACAATCAAAGCTATATTCTCGTTGGCAAAGGAATCGGATTTGGCCGAAAAAAGGGTACATTAATTAAAGACCTTGAAAATATTGAAGAAAAGTTTATAGCCTTAAAGGGACTGGACAATGATGAATATGAAAGCTTTATAACAACGGTAGACCCTCAAGTGATAGAAACAACTCAAAAGATAATTGAAATACTTAAAGCTGAGATGGAAGAAGCTGTGGAAACCCATGCCTATGTTGCACTTGTTGATCATATAAATTTTGCTATAAAGAGGTTAAAAGAAGGAATTGAGATTGTAAATCCTTTTTTATTTGAAATAGAGCTTCTATATCCAGAAGAATATGAATTGGCTAAAAAGGCAGTATTAATACTAGAGGAAGACCTAAAAACTGATATACCAGAAGCAGAAATTGGCTTTTTAACTCTACATATTTATGGAGTTAGAAAAGACAGAAGCAAAAATGAGGCCTTAGAGCACTCAAGGATGATAAGTGAAATATTAGACTTAGTAGAAAAAAAACTACAAATAAAATTAGAGAAAAATTCCTTTCTTTGTAGAAGATTTGTTATGCACTTAATGGGAGTAATAGACAGAGCATATAGTAAAAAGTTCTATGAAAACAAATTTTTACACAAATTAGAGGAGGATCTTAAGAAGGAGTTTAATGTAGCATATTATATAGTAAAAATCCTAGAAAATACTCTAAAAATCAAAATACCTGAAGGGGAACTTGGATATATAGCTATACATCTACATAAGATGAATTCATAAACTTGTGTCGAATTATGTAGAAAAAAATCAGAAATAATTAGAAAGTTATTGATTAAGAAAACGTTTTATGGTAAAATTCATATGTACTTAAGTATGAATTTTGCTAGAAGATTTTAATAGTAGTTTTGCAAATTTTGATCAAAATAAATATGATTTTACATGTTACTGATTCGATCAGGCATGAGTAAAAGACTTCTGTGAAATAATAACTATAGTTATTTCACTCTTTTGCTCGTGCCTTTTTTGTTTATCTAAAAAAGATAAGGAGATGTAGAAATGTTTAAAAAAATATTTGGAGTTTTACAACAAGTTGGGAAGGCATTAATGCTGCCAGTGGCACTGTTACCTGCTGCTGGAATATTATTAGCACTTGGTGCCACAATTCAAAATCCATTTTTATTAGAAAAAATTCCAGCTCTAAGTGGATCTGGATTTCAATTAATAGCTAATTTAATGCAGCAAACTGGTGGTATAGTATTCGGAAATCTTCCGCTGTTATTTGCAATAGGGGTAGCCGTAGGGTTAGCTGGAGGTGAAGGTGTAGCAGGAATAGCTGCAACAATTGGATATCTAATTATGAATGTTACAATGGGCGTCTTAGCTCAAGCTTTTAAACCAGAAATCGTTGAAAATACTCGTGCATTTACAGAAATATTAGGAATTCCAACCCTTCAAACAGGAGTGTTCGGTGGTGTTATCGTAGGTATTATGGCAGCCAGTCTTTATAAAAAATATTATAATATTGAATTACCGCCATACCTAGGATTCTTTGCTGGAAAAAGATTTGTTCCAATTATTACGGCAGCATCATCAATTGTTTTGGGTCTTGCTATGATTTTTATATGGCCTGTAATTCAAGGGGCATTAGACACATTCTCACGTAGTATGATTGATACAAACAAAACTTTAGCTGCCTTTGTATTTGGTGTTATAGAGCGTTCTTTGATTCCATTTGGACTTCATCATATTTTCTACTCGCCTTTTTGGTTCGAATTTGGTGAATATACAACAAAGGCTGGAGAATTAGTTAGAGGGGATCAAGCAATTTTCTTCAAGCAATTAATGGACAATGTACCTTTTACTGCAGGTACCTTTATGACAGGTAAATTTCCATTCATGATGTTTGGTTTACCAGGAGCAGCATTAGCAATGTACAAAGAAGCAAAACCAGAAAAGAAAAAAATGGTTGCAGGAATTATGGCATCAGCAGCTCTTACTTCGTTCTTAACGGGTATTACCGAGCCAATCGAATTTACATTTCTATTTGTAGCGCCTGTACTATTTGCAGTACATGCATTATTTGCAGGATTGTCATTCATGATTATGCACATATTGAATATTAAGATTGGTATGACTTTCTCTGGTGGAATCATTGACTATTTACTATTCGGAGTGCTTCCAAATAGGACTGCTTGGTATTTAGTGATTCCAGTGGGAATAGCATTCTTTGTTATCTATTACTTTGGTTTCCGATTTGCAATCAGAAAATGGAATATAAAAACACCAGGACGTGAAGACGATGAAGCAGACGTTAATGTAGATGTTGAAGCAGGGGATCTTGCAACAAATGTATTAGAAGCACTAGGTGGAAAGCAAAATATTAAAAACTTAGATGCGTGTATTACTCGTCTACGTGTAACAGTAAACGATATAAAGAAAGTAGATAAAGAACGTATAAAGGCTTTGGGTGCAGCAGGAGTTTTAGAAGTTGGAAACAATATACAAGCTATATTTGGACCAAAATCCGATCAATTAAAGACGCAGATTAAAGATGTCATGTCAGGTAAGACAATAACATCAATAGAAGAAACACTAATAACAGATAATAAAGTTGTAGGTGAAGATGAATTTGTTTCTCCCTTAAGTGGAAGGCTATTAGATTTAAAAGATGTACCTGATCAAGTATTTTCAGGTAAAATGATGGGAGATGGATTTGCTATAGAGCCTAAAAAAGGAGAAGTTGTATCACCTGTAAATGGGAAAGTAGCCACTGTGTTCCCAACTAAACATGCTATAGGCATTGTTGCAGAGAATAATCGTGAGATTCTAATCCATTTTGGTATTGATACTGTAAAGCTTGAAGGAGAAGGTTTTGAAATCCTTGTTGAGCAGGGAGAAACTATAAAGGCAGGCCAACCAATACTTCGTGTAGATTTAAACAAAGTAAATGATAAAGCACCTTCTGTTATTACACCAATTATTTTTACAAATCTTTCAGAAGGAGAAGCAGTGTCTTTTAATCCAGGAAAAGAAGTAAAAGCTGGGCAAAAAGACATAATAAAAATCAAATAAGTAATAGAAACAAAAATATATAAAAAAATAAGGAGGAAGTGAAATGGAAAGGGTAATCAAAATATCAAATGAAAGTGGTTTGCACGCAAGACCAGCTGCGATCTTCGTCAAAACAGCATCACAGTTTAATTCAGGGATTAATATTGAATTTAATGGCTCATCATTAAATGCAAAATCTATAATGAACATATTGAGCTTAGGGCTTAAAAAAGGTGATGAAATAAAAATCATAGTTAACGGTACAGATGAAGAAGAAGCTATTGAAACTCTAGTTAAGCTTATTGAATCAAAGTTTGGCGAAGCATAAAAAAAGGGGGAGTTACAGTGAATGGTACAGGCGCATCTCCAGGAATAGCATTGGGTAAGGTTCTAATAATACAAAATGAAGAATTAGTTGTTGAAAAAAAACAGGTAGAAAGTGTAGCAAATGAGAAAAATAGATTTTCTAAAGCTATTGAAAAATCAAAAATAGAATTATCAAAGATTAGAGACAAAGCTATGAAAGAATTCGGATCAGAAAAGGCTGCTATATTTGATGCACATTTACTGGTTCTAGAAGATCCAGAACTAATTTCAAACACCATAAATAAGATTGAAGCTGAAGGACTAAATGCAGAATACAGCTTTAAAGAAATAATAAATCAATTTGTAACTATTTTCGAATCTATGGATAACGATTATATGAGAGAAAGAGCTGCAGACATTAGAGATGTATCCGACAGAGTGCTTAGAAATCTACTAGGTATTAATGTAATAGACCTATCGGTTTTAGATGAAGAGGTTATATTAGTCTCAAATGACCTAACTCCATCAGAAACAGCAACTATGGATAAAGAAAAAGTATTAGGTTTTCTTACAAACATTGGGGGGAGAACATCCCATACTGCTATAATGGCTAGATCCCTGGAAATACCTGCTATTGTTGGGCTAAAGAATATCACCGAGATTCTAAAGAATGGAGATTTTGTAGTCTTCAACGGTGAAATGGGTGAAGTTTTAATTAATCCTGAGGAGAAAGATATTAA
Source organism: Wukongibacter baidiensis (assembly GCF_050888315.1). Classification (NCBI taxonomy): domain Bacteria; kingdom Bacillati; phylum Bacillota; class Clostridia; order Peptostreptococcales; family Caminicellaceae; genus Wukongibacter; species Wukongibacter baidiensis. The sequence goes on along the minus strand of NZ_CP138202.1, from coordinate 1,409,107 downwards.
TTATTATAGGGATTTAAAAGAGAAATATGAAGAAGAAAAGAAAGAATTAGAATCATTAAAGGGACAAGCCAGCATAACGATGGACGGAAGAGAAGTAGAACTAGCTGGAAATATCGGAACTCCAAAGGATGTAAAGGGACTTTTAAGAAATGACGCTGAGGGAGTAGGCCTGTACAGAACAGAGTTTATATATATGGATAGAGACTCTCTACCGACTGAAGAAGAACAGTTTAATGCATATAAAGAAGTTCTAGAGTCGATTAATCCGAAACCAGCGGTAATAAGAACCTTAGATATAGGTGGAGATAAGGAACTTTCATATTTGAAATTTGATGAAGAGATGAATCCATTCTTAGGATATAGAGCTATAAGACTTTGCTTAGACAGACAAGATATATTTAAGACGCAATTAAGAGCATTACTGAGAGCCAGCATATACGGAAACCTAAAGATTATGTTCCCTATGATTTCGAGTTTAGAAGAGCTGTTGGAAGCGAAGAAAGTACTTGAAGGAGTAAAAAAAGATTTAACTAAAGAGGAAATAGACTTTTCCTCAGATATAGAAGTAGGAATGATGATTGAAGTTCCTTCTGCTGCGATTGCCAGTGATATTTTGGCAAAACATGTAGACTTCTTTAGTATTGGAACTAATGATCTGATTCAGTATACTACAGCAGTAGATAGAATGAATGAAAAGATTCACCACCTATATAATCCATTTAATCCAGCTGTTTTAAGGCTTATAAAGATGGTAATAGATAATGGGCATAAAGAAGGTATTTGGGTTGGAATGTGTGGAGAAATGGCAGGAGATAAAAGAATGATACCTATACTTCTTGGACTAGGGTTGGATGAATTCAGCATGAGCCCAATATCAATACTTCCGGCAAGGAAGTTAATTAAATCATTAAAATATGAAGAAGTGAAGCCGTTTGCAAATAAAGTAATGAGTTTAGATAGTGCTAAAGAGATTGAAGCGTTTATAAAAGAAACCTTTGCGTAACTCATATTAATACACTACGGGGCTGAACTTTTGAGATTTATTTATGAGACAGCCCCATTTTCATAAGTCGAAAATTTCGATAATAAATATTATGTAGTTTATATATCTTTAAATTTAAAATATTCTATTGTCTATATATGTTAATTGTGTTACAATGAAATCGGATAAGATATAGTCAATTTAATAAGTGTAATTATACATGGGTGCCTTGCTAAGCAAGGGTAAAAGGGAAGTTTGGTGAAAAACCAACGCAGCCCCCGCTACTGTAAATACTACTAATAAATCATTAGGCCACTATAATAATAGGAAGGCGATTTATTGGGATGACGTATGAGCCAGGAAACCTGCCTGTGTAATAGAGTAATTAATGCTTCGGGTGGGGAGTTATTGATGTATGTGTTCAACTAGTACATTATTAAAATCTAGCCGATAGGCTAGGTTTTTTATTGTTTTTGATTAGAAATTAGCCTTAAAAAGATGCAGAAAAGCTATTTAATCTAGGAGGTTATATGGACCAAGCTAGCTCAATTTTAATAAATCAGGTTAAACTTAAGAGAAGAAAATATATAAGTATAGGAATATTACTTTTCTTAACATTAATATCAATAGCCCTTATATCAATAAGCATTGGAAAGGCACATATTTCTATAAAAGATATTATAAACATAATAGCAGGAAAGCTTACAGCTAATCAGTCCTTATATAGTCATATAAAGCCATATAAGGTAGCCATTGTTTGGGATATAAGATTACCAAGGATACTAATAGGAGTAATAGTTGGAACGGGACTTGCAGTTGCTGGTACAGTGTTTCAATCATTACTAATGAATCCTTTAGCTGATCCATACACTATTGGAGTGTCGACGGGGGCTGCCTTCGGTGCGTCCCTTATCATATATATAAATCTTTTTATATCAAGTATTCAGATTCCTATAAGCCCCTTTGCTTTTTTAGGAGCATTTATAACACTATTATTAGTTCTAAAGATAGCTAATAGAGGTGGAATTATAAATTCCAGCAACTTAATTATAGCTGGTATCATCGTAAGTTCTATACTTTCAGCAGGAATTAGTTTTTTAAAAAATGCTGCTGGTGAACAAGTTTCAGCTATTATATTCTGGTTGATGGGAAGTCTTGCATCTAGAACTTGGAGCCATGTTCTAATTTCGTATCCAATTATATTGATAGCTATTATAGTATGTACTTATTATTCAGATGACTTAAACTTACTTTGTCTAGGTGAAAAGGATGCAAGAGGACTTGGTGTAGATATTGATAAGATGAGAAAGATATTTTTGATAATGGGAGCAATGATCACGGCTGTATGTGTATCAGTAAGTGGTATTATTGGCTTTATAGGATTAATTATCCCACACTTACTAAGATTTTCAGTTACCTCCGATAATAGAGCTCTTATTCCATTATCAGGACTACTTGGGGGCGTTATACTAGTCTCCGCAGATAATATATCAAGAATAATGTTTCAGACTGAGATTCCAGTTGGAGTGTTAACAACCCTGTTAGGTGGACCGTTTTTCATTTACATCTTTATAAAGAAAAACAAGATAATATAATTCATAAATAAAGGTGGACTATATGTTTAAAGTAGAAAGTGTATATTTTAGCTATGGTAATAAGAAAATACTGCAGGATATAAATTTTGGAATAAAAGAAGGGACATTTCTATCCATAATAGGCCAAAATGGATCAGGAAAAACTACCTTGATAAACTTGCTAAATGGAATGAATACAGATTATTCTGGCAGTGTTAAATACTTAGATAGAGATTTATCCAGCTACAAAGTAACTGAAAGATCTAAGAATTTTTCAATTATAAGTCAAAAGAATGGGATAGATTTTCCCTTTACATGTATGGAAGTCGTAATGATGGGTAGAAATCCATATAAAAATAGATTGAACTCCTTAAGCGAAAAGGATTTAGAGTTAGTTATTGATGTTATGAAGAAAACAAATACCTTAAAGTTTGCAAACTCATTGGTTACTGAAATCAGTGGAGGAGAGTTTCAAAGAATTATTTTGGCCAGGGCTTTAGCTCAAAATCCTAGGGTACTTTTTTTAGATGAAGCATTTTCCGCCATGGATATATCCTACAAAATCAACGCAATAAAACTTATTAAAAGACTTGTTAAAGAAGAAGGCTTAACCGTTGTTTCCATCATGCATGACATAAATATAGCCTATAATTTTAGCGATGAAGTATGTGCCTTGAAACTAGGCAGATTGCACGGGTTTGGCAAACCTGACGAATTCATCACTGAGGAATTTATCTACGATGTTTTTAACATTGAGGTAGAAAAGGTTGATAAAAAAGGCTTTTTTGTTAAGGTATAAAAAATTAGGAGGAACTTAAATGAAAAAAACTATGGCTTTACTTTTATGTGCTATACTAGTAATTGGTTCTCTCGTTGGATGTGCTGCTAAAACTGAAGCTTCACCAACGACAAATACTAAAGAACAAGAAAATAAAGAAGCAGGTGATAAGAAAGTGGAAAAGGACCCAAATAAAAAAGCAATTGTTGTTGTTAGCTTCGGAACAAGCTATGCTGACACAAGAAAGGTTACCATTGAAGCTTGTGAAGAGAAGATTACTAAGGCTTTTCCAGAATACGATGTTAGAAGAGCATTTACTTCACAAATAATTATAAATAAGCTAAAGGAAAGAGATAATATCCTAGTGGATAATCCAACAGAAGCTTTAACAAAACTAAAAAATGAAGGATTTTCTGAGGTATATATTCAGCCCTTACATGTTATAAACGGTTCTGAATATGATGATATAGTTGCAGAAGCCAGTGAATTTGAAGACGCATTTGATAAGCTAGTACTTGGTAGGCCTCTACTAACTAGTGTAGAAGATTATAGAAAGGTTGTTCAAGCCTTAGCTGAAGAAATGCCAGAAAGATCAGAGAAAGAAGCAGTTGTATTTATGGGACACGGTACTCACCACGATGCCAACGCAGCATATGCTTGCCTAGACTATGTGTTTGAAGATGAAGGACAAAACAATGTATTTGTTGGTACAGTTGAAGGATTCCCAACTATAGAAACAGTTATCAAAGGTCTTGAAAAGAAAAATATAGAAAAAGTAACACTTATGCCACTAATGCTTGTTGCCGGTGATCATGCTCAAAATGATATGGCTGGAGATGAAGAAGATTCTTGGAAAATAATCCTTAAAGGAAAGGGATATGAAGTCGAAACAATTCTTCGTGGACTAGGTGAGTTCCCTAAGATACAAGACTTATATATAGAACATTTAAAGACTGCTATGGCAGGAGAATCTCACTAGCATTTACCTAAAGGCTTAGTATTAAATTATACTAAGCCTTTAGGCATTAAATGTTATTCGTAAAAATTATGACTCATTATAATTATTACTTCAGGTAGTGTATCGTAGAAAGGGGCGAAGAGAGTGTTTCATAAGAAAGCCATTATATTTATTTCTATCTTAGCATTGTTAGTATCCTTAGCAGGGTGTGCTAAGGATAAAAGTGAAGTAGTTCAAACCGACAAACAAGAAGTTAAAAGTGAAGAATTTGCCATAAGCTTTATTGATGATATGGGTGAAGAAATAAAACTTAAAGAACCATGTGAAAAAATTATTTCGCTATATTCTGCTCACACAGAAAACCTATTTACCCTAGGGCTTGAAAATGAAATTATAGGTGTAGGTAAGTCTGACATATATCCAGTAGATGCCATTGAAAAGGATATTTATGATTATAAATCTGACCCAGAAAAAATTATTGCTGCAGAGCCGGACTTAGTATTGATAAGACCCTTTATAAATAGAAAGGTGCCAGACTTTGTAGAAACATTGAAAAGAGCTGGAATAACTGTAGTATCCCTTTATCCAGAAAAGTTTGAGGAATTTGATAACTACATCATGAAATTGGCGAGTTTAACAGGCAAAACTGAAAAAGCCTCGGAACTACTAACGAAATTTCACAGTGATATCAAAGCAATAAATGAAACCACTAAAGATATTGATGATAAAATGACCGTTTACTTCGAATCATCAGAAAATGGATATAAGACTGTAACTACTGACTCAATGCCAGCTAAAGCTATAGAATATGCTGGTGGAATAAATATAGCCAGTGATGTAAAGCCGATTAAAGAGGGAAGCTCTATAGCCCCATATGGTGTAGAAAAACTATTAGAAAATGCGGAAAAGATAGATGTTTTTGTATCACAAAGAGGAGTTATGAATGCTGGTGGTAATTATCACTCGATTGTTATTAGACCTGGTTTTGATACACTCAAGGCTGTTCAAAATGACAGGGTCTATGTTATAAATCAAAAAATGATTTCAAGTCCTACCTTTAGGTATTATAAAGGGGTAAGGGAAATAGCTAGGATGATGTATCCCGACATTTTTGATAATATAGAGGAATATAGTACAGAGAATAAAATAACTAGAAGAGAAATGGCAGAAGTAGCTGTGAAGTATAAACATAAAGAGATGTATGTACCAAGCTCAAAATACTATAAAAGCTCTCATAAAGGTCATACCTATGGATATTTTCAAGATGTAAAATATACTGAAGAATACTTCGATTACGTTGAAACAGCTGTTATGTCTGGTTATATGAGTGGATTTAAAGATGGAGATAAAGAGTACTTCTATCCAGACAGGACTATAACAAGAGATGAACTCGCAAAGATAATATTTGTAATGGGAGATTACAAGGGCAAAGATGAAAACAAAGAAGTCCTAGATATAGATAAAGCTGAAAATAGAAGAATAATACAAATTCTTGTGGATAACGGAGTCTTCCAATGTAAAGATGGATATTTTAATCCTAAGGAAGAAGTCACTGGTAATGAAGTTATAGATGTATTAAAAAAACTAAGTAAATAGCCCTTTCGAGGGCTATTTTTTTTATCATATTGATATGATGATGTTATAGGGGGCAAGGAAATATAAAATAAAACGACAAAATTTGCCAATTTATAAAGAAGGAACTCTCCAATATATGTAGAAACTTATAAAAATTAGATACATGTATATTATTATCAAGGGGGATATATAGGGTGATAGAAATAGATGATTCGATTGAAAAGGAATTAGTAAAATGTAAGGGAGATAATGTTGGAATAAACTATAAAGGAAACCTAAGCACATTTAAACAATTTTTCAATAGTATCAAAAACTTTTTTGTCATGGTGGAGCTAAAAAAGAATGGAACCTTAGGATGTTTTCTAGACGTGGACGATATACTATCTAGAAAATTGAGCTATTCAAAAGATGAGTTTTTAAAAATGACTCCTTATGAAATTGCTGGAATAGATAAGGAAGAAATAGAAGATATACTTGAAAATCTTTTATATAAAGGGAAAATAAATGCTGATATAACCTATACCAGGGAAAGCGGAGAGAAATACATTATAGAAATTAGCAACTATATTTTTGATCTGAGTGAGAAAAGAGTCATAATTGTAACAGCACACAATATCCTTGAAAGAAAAAAAGTGATAAACTTAGCAGAAAAGGTCTATGAGGAAACAGAAGAACGTTATAGAAAACTAGTAGAGCTACTACCTGATGCAGTTCATGTTAAATATAATGGAAAGATAGTATTTTCTAATGAAGCTGGTGCGAAATTATTGGGTTATGATTATAAAGAGAAAATAATAGGGAGATACGATAAAGAATTTACTCATCCTGATTACCAAAAAATCTCCATAAAACGTGGAAATATAATGCGTAAGGAAAAAAGCAGTGCTCCAGCCCTCGAGCAGAAAGTTGTTAGAGCTGATGGACAGATAATTGATGTAGAAGTAGCGTCAGCACCAATTAAATTTAATGGTGACTGTGCTATTCTAAGTGTTATCAGAGATATAACCGAAAGAAAAAAGTGGGAAAGAATGCTAAGTGAGACATTGAAGGATAATAGAAGACTACTAGAAAAAGCTATTGAACTGGATAAGCAAAGAACAGAATTCTTTTCTAATATTTCTCATGAATTTAAGACTCCACTAAATGTTATTTTAGGAAGTATACAATTACTAGAAAACTTAAAAAAGAATATTGAGTTCGAAGAGGACTTCATAAGTATATATAAATATATAAGTATTATGAAGCAAAATTGTTATAGATTATTGAGGTTAATTAATAATCTAATTGATATAAATAAAGCAGATAGCAAATTTCTTGAGGCTAAATTTTGCAATCATGATATAGTACATATAATTGAAGATATAACTTTATCTGTTGCAGATTTTGGAAAAAACAAAGGATTGAGATTAATATTTGACACTGAAGTGGAAGAAAAAATTATTTCATGCGATGTAGATAAAATTGAAAGGATAATGCTAAATTTACTTTCAAACTCTATTAAGTATACTGAAAATGGAGGAGATATATATGTAAATGTCCATGATCTTGAAGAGAAAATCATCATTTCAGTTATAGATACTGGAATAGGTATTCCCGAAGATAAGCTTAAGACAATCTTCGAAAGGTTTGAACAGATAGATTCTTCCTTGAGTAGAAAAAAAGAAGGAAGTGGTATAGGGCTATCATTAGTTAAATCCTTTGTAGAATTGCATGGTGGTAGAATATGGGCTGAAAGTAGAATTGGTGAGGGAACGCAGTTTTTTATTGAACTTCCTGCTAGTCTAGTTGATGAGAAGAACGTAAAACGTAATTATAATGATTATTCGTCCAATTTAGTTGAAAGGATAAATGTAGAGTTTTCAGATATATATTCTTAGAAAGGTAAAGAGAGCATTTGCATAAAAGATTTTCATGCGTTTATAAACTAGGTGTCTTAGAATGAGTTTTAAAATTCATTCTAAGACACCTCTGTTAATTTAGATACTAATTATTATACCCCGAACCTCATTATCATTATTAACTACCATGCCTGCAATATCGCCAATTTTCAAATCATCAAAACCTAGATTCACTTTCACATTGTTTCTTTGTAGAACGATTATTACATTTTTAGAGACCTTTAGATTCTTGTCTTCATGAACAGAGTTGTCATCAATATGTTGATAAATATCTAGAGTTCTCTTATCTCTATCAATAGATAATATTTCGCCATACAAGAACCTTTCACCATCTAGTGGCTTAGCTTCTTCAAAATCCTTAAAGGTAAAGATTGATACAGTATTTTCTTCATTGTCCCACAGAACCGAAGAATTTAAAGACTCGGATATAAATCTTATAGGAACATAGACCCTATTATTATGTAAAAAAGGTTCACTGTCCAGTGGAACGTGCTTTTGATTAACATACACCTTTATATCTTTGTATAATACCTTAATCTCTTCAAAGTTTTCAGCAGCTACAACACCAAGAGTTGAGATAGCAAAAAACAAAATAATTCCGATAGCGATTTTTGATTTATTATTCATATCCTTATACCTCCTATATAGAGCTCTAGTAGTTTTACCCGAATCTCTATAATAATTTTGTTTGGAGTATAAGCAAGAATAGATAAAAGTATACATATAAGTCAGATTATAGATGTATGGTTGAGAAATTTGCCTAACTCAAGTAACCAATAACAAAAAAAGAGACAACCTTTGAAAGTTATCTCTCTTATAATTATATATAAATTTTTTTAAAGTCGTAAGTACCCTAGCTGATTAATAAATTTAAAACCAACCGTAAAAAATGATGAAAATAGTGACTGTAAAAAGTAAATTGTAAGCAAAACTACAATACAAGCTAAAAAGCCCTTAACTTTAGGCGAGACGACGGCAGGCCTGTCACTAGACATAAGTAAAAACCACACTCCTTAATAGAATAATCTTTCATTATATGCTATAGCTACAATAAAAGATACCACAAATTAAATTTTTATAATATGATTTTACCATATTTTATTACAAATTAAAAGTATTTGTAAAAGATAAGATGAAATAATAGGCTTATTTAACAGCTTTTCTTATTTCTTTTGATTCAAAAAATGCGGATACAGGAGGGACTCTATCAGAAGATATATATCCTTGTATTATACCAACATCATTAAATAATACTAATTCTAAACAATTATTTTCAATAAAGTAGCTTTGAATGTCATAATAAGTATAAAAACCCGAATGATTAAGTAGGGAATCGCCCAGAGGAATATCGATTCTAAAATCTAACCCTCTAATAAGTATTCCATCAGACATAAAGTGAATTTTAGTGTATTTATTGGTAACATATAGAAGTCCTTCAATTACTAAAATCCAAATAAGAAAATTTATTATAGTACCTAGCTTTATTAGTGAAATATTTTTTGAAACTATTACTGGCCATAGGAATAATGCAATGGCCCCTAAATATGGAATTGTTCTATTCTTCATCTTCGAAGATTTCATACTTAAGGTAAAGAATAGCTTGTCCTTAACATAGTACTTTGAAGTTGTTAGTATTCTAAATAACAATTGAAATGAAGAAAATAAAACAATAAACAAGAGAAATAATAGGTTTGGAAATACTATTTCTGTATTTTCTCCTAAGGCCTGAAAGTCAATCGTTGGTACAATAAAGGTGAAAATAGAGATAACAGCCATAAAAGCTATTGCAAAATTGATACTTCTTTTAGTATTGTTCATTTTATCAACTCCTAGAGAATTATATACAGATGTGTAACTGAAAAGTTTATCACACTCAAGTTTTTAAGTTATACATCTATAGTTATGCGTTTATAGAACCTACTTAATATATTTAGTATTGTAGTTTTATAAGCTTGGTTCTATACGTATGAATAATGCGGGAATAACAATATAATTATATTGTATTTCAAATTGTTTAGCAATTGAGTATATTCAACATTTTCGTAATAATAGTTAAATCCGGTTTATCTATAGAAAATTTAAAAGTAGTGTATACCTTAAAGCTTTCTATGAATAATCTGGGGTTAACCCGGATTTAAGTTTCGAAAAACGTCATATTTTGATAAAATAGTAAATATAAATACTTTTGACTAGAGGTGCGTATATGTTTGACATAAAAGAACAATTAAAGAAGTTACCGGAAAAACCTGGTGTATATATTATGAAGGATGAGATGGAAGACATAATATATATAGGGAAATCCAAATCATTGAAAAAAAGGGTTAGTCAATATTTTCGTTCTCAAAAAAGCCACCTTCCTAAGGTACAAGCTATGGTTAAATGCATTAAAGAGTTCGAATATATAATTACAGATACAGAAGTTGAGGCATTAATTTTAGAGGCGAACCTAATAAAGAAGCATAAGCCAAGGTATAATATTGCCTTAAAGGACGATAAGAATTATCCATATATCAAGGTGACGATAAAAGATAAATATCCTAGAGTACTAAAAACTAGAAAGATTATTAAGGATAACGCTAAATACTTTGGTCCATATATAAATGTAGATGCTGTAAATAAAACCTTGCAAATTATTGAAGAACTATTTCCTTTGAGAAAGTGCAACAGAAATTTAGAAACGAATAAGGATAGACCATGTCTAAATTATCATATTAAGAAATGCTTAGGTCCATGTAATAAGGGCATAACCCATAATGAATATATGGAGTTAGTGGATCAAATACTACTTCTTCTAGGCGGAAAACATGATATACTAGTAAATAAACTTGAAGAAAAAATGCTAGAAGCTTCACAGCAGTTAGATTTTGAGAGGGCGGCAAAATATAGAGATAGCATAGGAGCATTAAATAACCTGATGGAGCGTCAAAAGATAATCTCTACCTCCGATGCAAATCAAGACTATATTTCAATGGCTAGAAGTAATGATAGGACATGCATGATGATTTTCTTTGTGCGAAACGGCAAGCTGATAGGTAGGGAGCAGCATGTTTTAGAAGGGACCGAGGATGTAGAAAGAAAAGAGATATTAACTACGTTTGTAAAGCAGTTTTACTCTGGGTCAGCCTTTATTCCGAAGGAGATATTAGTCGATGAGGGGATAGAAGATGAAGAGTTAATTGAAAGCTGGCTTACACAGAAAAGAGGAAACAAGGTCACTGTTAAAATGCCTTTAAAGGGTGAAAAGAAAAAGCTGGTGGAATTAGTTCATAAAAACGCAGTAGAATATTTAGTGAAATTTGAGCAAAAAATCAATAGTGAAAGAGATTATAGTGAAACTGTATTAAATGAGCTAAAGGAATTGCTATCCTTAGACAAGGTACCAAAACGAATTGAGGCCTATGATATTTCAAATATTTATGGTGTATTCTCAGTTGGATCCATGGTTGTTTTCGAAAATGGGAAACCATTAAACAGCGCCTATAGAAGGTTCAAGATAAGGACAATCGAAGGACCAAACGATTATGGAAGTATGCAAGAGGTCCTGTTTAGGAGATTCAAACGCGGTATTGAAGAAAAAGAGGCACTTGAGAAACAGGGAATGTCCGATATTGAAGGTAAGTTTTCATTCTTCCCAGACTTAATCTTAGCCGATGGTGGAAAAGGACAAGTAAGTGCAGTAAAGGATGTTCTTACTGCACTAGGTGTTAATATCCCAGTAGCGGGAATGGTAAAGGATGACAAACATAGAACAAAGGGAATTACATTTGAAGGTAGAGAGATAGTTTTAGATAAACGTAGCCTTGGATTTAGGCTTATTGCAAAAATTCAGGATGAAGTTCATAGATTTGCAATAACTTATCATAAAACTTTAAGAGATAAATCACTTATACAATCAGTACTTGATGATATAACTGGTATAGGAAAAAAGAGAAAAAGTGAACTTTTAAAACATTTTGGTTCTATTGAAAGAATTAGAAAAGCTTCAATCGATGAACTAAAGGACGTTGAAGGAATGAATGAAAAGATAGCAAATACTGTTTATGAATTTTTCAAAAAACGTGAAAAATAGTGATAGGATTATAAAGTATAACCCTATATAAACTTTGATTATTTATAATACATAGGAAATTATAAACCTCTTAAAATTGTGGATAAATATAATTTCCGTTATGTATTTCAAAAAAGTTAACCTTGAGAATCTTTATCGAAGACTTTTTTATAAATAAGCAGATGTAAAAACAATAAGGTGGTGTTTAACTTGAAAAAGCTGACAATTAGTAGATTGATAAAGGAATTGAGATTAGAATTGGTGAGTAAGTGGAATGGTGATGATATTGAGATTGCTACTAGTGAGATTAATAGAGTTGGACTTCCTTTAGCTGGATACTTTGAAAATTATGGATTCGATAGAGTTCAAATAATTGGCAAAGCTGAATGGAGCTACTTTACAGAACTATGCGATGATTTGAAAAGAACGAGAGCAGAGGAACTGATGAAAAGAAAAATTCCTTGCTTAGTTGTTACAAGAGGATTAGAGGTTCATAAAGAGTTAATTGATGAAGCTGAGAAGAATAATATACCAATTTTAAGGACTAATCTATCAACCTCAAAGTTTGCAAGTAAAATTATATTTTATCTTGAACATGAGTTGGCACCAACTACAACTTTACATGGAGTTTTAGTCGAGGTTAATGGTATAGGAATTTTAATATTAGGTGAAAGTGGAGTAGGAAAGTCTGAGACGGCCCTGGAATTAGTAAAAAGGGGCCACCGGCTTGTAGCCGATGATGCTGTTCAAATTATAAAAGTTGATCAATATACCCTATTAGGAACAGCTCCTGAAATTATAAAGTACTTTTTAGAAATAAGAGGCATAGGTATATTAGATGTGGCAAAGCTCTATGGTATGGGGGCTGTTAGAGATAAAAAGAAAATCGATCTAGTAATACAATTAGATACCGATGATACCAATACCTATGAGAGACTTGGACTAGATGAGGAATTTATAGAAATATTAGGAACTAATGTTTCAAAAATAACTATACCTGTTAGACCAGGAAGAAATCTTGCTGTAATAATAGAAGCTGCAGCGAGAAATCATCGCCAAAAAGAAATGGGCTATAATGCAGCCGAGGAATTAAATATTAGATTAATGAATCAAAATAATTAAGATGTGTAAAACAACATTTTTGAAGTGTGATAATTTTTTTACAAACTATATATAGTAGTACACTATTTAAGTTAATTTAGTCTCTGAGAATCTATTGGTTCTACTAGGGACTTTTTTTAATACATAGGAAATTATAAACCTATTAAAAATTCTTTATAAATTTGTATATAAGTTAAGTTTGTTAATTTATATACAAATTTTTAGAAAATTCTATGAATTTTTAAGAAAAATAGAGAATGATAACAGAAAAATGTATATAAATTCACAATAATGAAAGACGATGTTAAGAGTAACATTGTCTTTCGTTATTGTGAATTCTTAATACTCAGCTGTATTCAGCTGTAAATTATTGCTTTATAAATATAAAAATAAATTTTTATATCTCTCAATGTTGGAAAGAAAAACATAATGTAATATAATAAAAAATAACATTAAATTCACTTTTGTGTAGATGATTTATTAATAGGTAAGCAACAATAGAAAGAAAAACGACCAAGACCGAAAGAAATCGACGTTTATTAGATTTTAATAATTTAAAATATAATATATGGATTGAGAAAGGAGATGTAGCATGGCTAAGAATATCTTAACAAAAGAGAATTTCGACAAATTACACGAAGTAATTGAAGCCAACAAAGAAAGAAAAGGTGCGTTAATGCCAGTACTTAATGATGCTCAAAATATATTTGGAGCGGTACCATTAGAAGTACAGAAAGTGATTTCAAATGCACTGAATATCCCGGTAGCTGAGATCTATGGCGTAGTAACCTTTTACTCACAATTCTCACTTGAACCAAAGGGCGATTATGTGATAGGAGTATGTTTAGGAACAGCATGTTACGTTAAGGGAGCTCAAGCAATAATTGACAGAATTAGTAGAGACATAGATGTAAAAGTAGGTGAAACATCACCTGACGGCAAATTCACATTAGAAGCTACAAGATGTATAGGGGCATGTGGACTTGCACCAGTACTTACTGTAAATGAAGATGTATATGGTAAATTAGTAGAAGAAGATGTGCCTGATATTTTGAAAAAGTACTAATTAGAGAATCAACTTTAAGCTTTAATAAATTTCAAAGAAAAAATGTACGAGCACTCACTATTTCTTTTGAGATTTCCTTTAAATATTAATGTTGTCTATCTATAGTTATAAAGTATCTAATCAAGGGAGGTATAACAATGAAATCATTAGCAGAACTAGCTAAGATAAGAGAAGAAGCCTTAAAAAAAGTGGATATAAGAAAAGAAAGAAAAGGGACGAGAATAGTAGTTGGCATGGCTACATGCGGCATATCAGCGGGAGCAAGACCAGTACTAACAGCACTGTTAGAAGAAGTTAAAAAAAGAAACCTAAGAGATGTTGAAGTGACACAAACGGGATGTATAGGAGTATGCAAGCTAGAGCCACTAGTAGAAGTATACAAAGAAGGCGAAGAAAAAGTAACATACGTTGACATGAGCGCCGACAAAGCAAAAAAAGTAATAGCAGATCATATAGTAAACGGAAAAGTAGTAACAGAGTATACAATAGGAGCATACGAGAAGTAAGAACCCGAAGAACTTACTGCCAACTGTGGGGGATTAGCTGTTTGCTGACTCTTAAGGAAAACTACAAAGATTAAAGGGAGGTAAAGAAATGGATTTATATAGATCGCACGTACTGATTTGCGGCGGAACAGGATGTACATCGTCAGGATCTACTGGAATAGAAGAAAGATTCAAAACAGAGCTTGAAAAACAAGGATTAACTAAAGAAGTTAAACTAGTAAAAACAGGATGTTTTGGACTTTGTGAAGCGGGACCGATAGTAATAATATATCCTGAAGGATCATTTTATAGTCAAATTAATATGGAAGATGTAGAAAGAATAGTAGAAGAGCATCTATTAAAGGGAATAGTTGTAAAGGATTTACTGCACAATGAGTCAGTAGAAGAAGATACAATAAAGCCGATACATGAAATAGGGTTCTATAAGAAGCAAGAGAGGGTTGCCCTAAGAAATTGTGGTTTAATAAGTGCAGAGGATATTGAGGAATATATTGCAATGGACGGATACAAAGCCCTTGGAAAAGTACTTACAGAAATGACACCTCAGGAAGTAATAGACGAGATAAAAGCATCAGGTCTTAGAGGTCGTGGAGGCGGAGGCTTTTCTACAGGACTAAAATGGCAATTTGCCTATAACTCAAAAGGAGAACAGAAATACGTAGCATGTAATGCCGACGAAGGAGATCCAGGTGCATTCATGGATAGAAGTGTACTTGAGGGAGACCCTCATTCAGTAATAGAGGCAATGGCAATAGCTGCATATTCAATCGGAGCAGATCAAGGCTATGTGTATGTAAGGGCAGAGTACCCAATAGCGGTAAATAGGCTTGAAATAGCAATAAAGCAGGCAAAGGAATATGGGTTGTTAGGGAAAGATATATTTGGGACAGGATTCAATTTTGACCTAGAAGTAAGGCTTGGAGCGGGAGCCTTTGTATGTGGAGAAGAGACAGCGTTACTTCAATCAATTGAGGGTAAGAGAGGGATGCCAAGACCAAGACCGCCTTTCCCAGCAGTAAAAGGATTATGGAATAAGCCAACGTTGCTAAATAACGTTGAAACCTATGCAAATATCCCACAGATTATTTTAAACGGAGCAGAATGGTTTGCATCAATTGGAACAGAAAAATCAAAGGGAACAAAGGTATTTGCCTTAGGTGGAAAGATAGTTAACACAGGATTAGTAGAAATTCCAATGGGAACAACATTAAGAGAAGTAATCTATGAAATAGGTGGCGGAATTCCGAATGGTAAGAATTTTAAAGCAGTACAAACAGGTGGGCCCTCTGGAGGATGTATTACAGAAGAACACTTAGACACACCGATTGACTACGATAATCTAATAGCACTAGGGTCAATGATGGGTTCTGGTGGTATGATTGTAATGGATGAAGATAATTGCATGGTAGATATAGCAAGATTTTTCTTGGATTTCACAGTGGACGAGTCATGCGGAAAATGTATGCCATGTAGAGAAGGCACAAAGAGAATGCTAGAGATTTTAGATAAAATAACAGAAGGAAATGGAGAACCACAAGACATAGATAAGCTAATAGATTACGCAGAAACAATCAAATTAACTTCACTATGTGGTCTTGGACAGACAGCACCGAACCCAGTACTTTCAACATTAAAATATTTTAGAGATGAATATGAAGCTCATATATATGAAAAGAAATGTCCAGCAGGAGTATGTCAGTCGTTATTACAATACACAATTACGGATGCATGTAAGGGATGTACATTATGTGCAAAGGCATGTCCTGTAAATTGTATAAGTGGAGAAGTTAAGAAATTACATGAAATAGATCAGACAGAGTGTATTAAGTGTGGTGCTTGTATGGAAAAATGCCCATTTGATGCCATTGTTAAGAAGTAATTAGATAAAGGAGGGATAGTAATTGATTAATATAACGATTAACGGAGAAATAGTTAAAACTGAGGAAGGTCTAACTATACTGCAAGCCGCCGAAAAACTTGGAATAAAGATTCCTACGTTTTGTCATGATAAAAGACTAGTGCCACATGGAGCATGTAGAATTTGTGCTGTAGAAGTGGAATGTGCTAGAAATCTTGTAACTGCATGTACGACACCAGTATCAGAAGGTATGGTTATTCATACCCATAGTCCAATAGTTATTAAAGCAAGAAAAAATATATTAGAGTTTGCCATGTTAAATCATCCGAATGATTGTTTAACATGTGAGAAATCAGGTGAATGTAAGCTTCAAGATTATTGCTATGAGTATGATGTAGAGAATAAAAACTTATCAAAAGGCGAGGTAAGGAACATACCTGTTGATGAAAGTAACATATTTTATGATAATGACCAAAGCAAATGTATTTTATGTGGAAAATGTGTAAGAGTATGTGATGAACTTCAGTGTACTAGTGCAATAGGATTTAGTGAAAGAGGATTTAGGACCCACGTAACTCATCCTTTCGAAGAAGGAATGAAGCAGTCCTCATGTGTATCCTGTGGAAATTGTGTTTCTGTATGTCCTGTTGGGGCTTTAATGCCTAAGAGCAAAGAAAAATTTAGAAATTGGCAAGTTGAAAAGGTTAGAACAACATGCTCATACTGTGGTGTTGGATGTCAGATGGATTTAGTAGTTAAGGATAACAAGGTAGTAAGAATTGACCCTGCCGATGGGCCATCAAATAATGAACTGCTTTGTGTTAAAGGGAAATTTGGATTTAACTTTATAGGTCACCCCGATAGACTTAAAACTCCTTTGATAAAAAAAGACGGAAAGTTTGTACAGGCTACATGGGATGAAGCCTATGACCTTATAGCTAGTAAAGCAAAAGAGATTAAAGGTGAGCATGGTGCAGATGCTTTTGTTGGCTTAACATCTGCTAGGTGTACAACAGAAGAAAACTACCTTATGCAAAAACTTTTTAGAGCTGTTATAGGTACGAACAATGTTGATCACTGCGCACGACTCTGACATTCATCTACAGTTGCAGGTCTTGCAACTACTCTTGGTAGCGGTGCTATGACTAATAGTATTGGTGAAATAGTAAATGCTGATGTGCTGTTTGTAACAGGTTCTAATACAACAGAAGCCCATCCAGTAATTGGTTCGAAAATGAGACAAGCCATAAACAGGGGGGCTAAGTTAATAGTAGCCGATCCTAGAAGAATAGATTTAGCTAAGGATGCCGACGTATTCATCCAGATTAAACCAGGTACTAATGTAGCTTTATTAAATGGAATGATGAATGTAATATTTAAGGAAGGGTTATACGATAGAGAATATATTGATAGCAGAACTGAAAACTTTGATGAATTAGTTGATGCGATAAAGGATTTTACGCCAGAAATGGCTGCAGAAATCTGCGGAGTTAATTCAGATGATATAGTAGAGGCTGCTAGAATATATGCATCAGGGGATAAAGCTGGTATATTCTATGCAATGGGTATTACACAACATAGTTCAGGAACTGAGCACGTTAAAAGTATAGCTAATCTTGCTATGATATGCGGTAATATTGGGAAGGAATCGGCCGGAGTTAATCCACTGCGTGGGCAAAACAACGTTCAAGGTGCCTGCGACATGGGTGCACTTCCAAACAACTACCCAGGATATCAGAAAGTATTTGATCCAGAGGTAAGAGAAAAGTTTGAGAAGGCATGGGGAGCAAACCTCTCCGATGAGGTAGGTTTAACAATTCCGAAAATGATGGATGGTGCCCATCATGGAGATGTTAAATTTATGTATATCATGGGAGAAAATCCAATGGTATCGGACCCTGATATTAATCATGTAAGAGAATCTCTTAAAAACTTAGACTTTTTAGTGGTTCAGGATATATTCCTAACAGAGACTGCTGAATTTGCAGATGTTGTGCTTCCAGCTGCATGTTTTGCAGAAAAGGATGGGACCTTTACGAATTCTGAAAGAAGGATTCAAAGATTGAGAAAGGCTGTTGAGGCACCAGGGGAAGCTAAGGCTGACTGGGTTATATTCATGGAACTAATGAATGAACTAGGTTATGAAAGTCAATACAATCATCCTAGTGATGTCATGGATGAAATAGCTTCAGTAACACCACAATATGGTGGTATAAGTTACGATAGAATTGAGGGAGAAGGACTCCAGTGGCCATGCCCTTCTATGGATCACCCTGGAACCCAATATCTCCATAAAGGTAAATTTGCTAGAGGGAAAGGGCTATTTACTGGAATACAATATAAGCCTGCAGCGGAGCAGATTGACGAGGAGTATCCTTTAATTCTTACAACAGGACGTATTTTATATCATTATCATACAAGAAGTATGACGGGTAGAGTTGAGGGATTAAATAAAATTGCCCCTGAAGGATATATAGAGATTTCTCCTGAAACAGCAAAGCTGTTAAAGATCGAAATGGATGAAATGGTTAAAGTTTCTTCAAGAAGAGGGACAATAACGACAAAGGTAAATGTTACTGACATTGTTGATGATGGAGTAGTATTTATGCCATTCCACTTCGCAGAAGGAGCAGCAAATGTTCTAACCAATACGGCACTAGATGATGTATGTAATATTCCAGAACTTAAGGTTTGTGCTGTGAAAGTAGAGAAAATATAATTAAGCCTCAAATTATTCATGAAAAATTCAAAATTACTTGCACACTTTTAAACTTTTCATAAATAATTCGGGTTAAAACAGGATGTGGAAAAGGAGTAGGATTGAGACAAAATATTAAATTTCGCCTCTTTCCTATTTCCACTCTTTCTATATAATTACGTCTATATAAAAGGATAGGAGAAAATATGAAAAAGTTAGGTACTGCTATTATTATGGCTGGTGGAAAAAGTTCAAGAATGGGTTTTGATAAACAGCTAATAAAGATAGAAGATAGATACTTAATAGATATAATAATTGAAAATTTAAGTAAATCCTTTGAGGAGATAATAGTAGTTAGTAATGTTAAAGGTATTCATAATTACCGCAATGTAGCAGTTGTTGAAGATAAAATTAAAGATTTAGGGCCTTTAGGAGGATTGCATGCGGGACTAGGAAAGGCCAGTAGCTTATATAGCTACGTAATCGCCTGTGATATGCCCTATATAAATAACCAGTATATAAATTATATGAAGAAGTTTTTAAAGCAATGTGACAAAGCTGATGCGTTAATTACTAGATTTGGGGACTGGATTGAGCCCTTTAATTGTTTCTATTCAAAAAATATTGTAAATAATATAGAGGATCACATTAAATCTAATCAAAAAAGTATATATTCTCTTATGAAAAAGTTAAACGTAGCTTACATTGAAGAAAGAGCAGCTAGATGTTTTAGTCCTGATTGGAGAATGTTTGAAAATCTTAATACAAAAGAAGATTTGAGAAGATGTCATATAGAACTAAAAAGACTGGAGACTAAGTATGCAGGTATATAAAGAAGTTACAATTACAAAAATTGAAGATGATAAGATATATGAAAAAGAAGATATGGTAATAAAGGAATATCCACTAACAATATTCATTAATGATGAAGAATTTATAACCCTTCTTTGTACTCCACAATCTTTAGATTATCTGACAATAGGTTTTTTGATTTCAGAAGGACTTATCAAAAGAAAAGAAGATATAAAAAGTATGAGAATTGATGAGATAAAAGGAACAGCCCGTGTGGAGATAAAGGGAAAAGATTTATTAACCAAGAAACTGTATGGGAAAAGAACTATGACGACGGGATGTGGAAAAGGTACAATTTTTTATAGCGTAATAGACGCTTTAAAGACGAAAAAGATATATAATGACTTTGATGTGAAGAAGGAATACATCTTTCAAATTTCAAATGGACTTAATAAAAGGTCAGAGCTGTTTATTAAGACAGGAGGGGTGCATAGCTGCCTTTTGTGCAGTAAAGAAGATGAACTTATATTCCATGAGGATGTAGGAAGACACAATGCTATTGATAAAATCATAGGAGAAGCCTTTGTTAAGGATATTGACTTAAAGGATAAGATTATTTTAACAAGTGGTAGAATATCTTCTGAAATGTTACTTAAGTCTGCAAAGGTAGGTGTACCTGTTGTTGTGTCAAGATCAGCTGCTACGGATTTAGCAGTAGATATTGCTAATAAACTTGGAATTACTTTAGTAGGTTTTGCAAGAGGGAAAAAAATGAATATATACTCCCATGAGGAAAGAATATTATAGACTATTAATGTATATCAGAGACTGACTTTTTCAACATCTCAAATGTTAATGTAAAAAGTATTTTAGAGTATAATGGAAAGTTAGTATTCGAAAAATAGAGCAGGATAAGACTATAGGTGAGTATGCTAAATATGAGGTTATGGTTTTTACGTGAATGGATACCAGACGTGTTGATTTAGCTGAAAAATCCATGAGATTTGAAAGAGAAGACATTAAATTATATTTATAATAGTGCATAAATAAATTATGCCTAAATTTTTGATGGAAATTGATAATTAAATAACGAAAAGGAGAAACTGTTAATGGATAAGAGAATGTTGTCCTCAAAAGAAATAGCTGAAGTAACGGTTAATGTTGGATATGCTAAGGCAACAAAATCATCGCTATCACTACTTTTATTAGGTATTTTAGCTGGAGCATTTATTGCCTTTGGAGCTGTTGGTGCAACTACTATGGGAGCCTTAGTAGGAGATATAGGATTAGCAAAATTAATTGGAGCTGCAGTTTTTCCAGTTGGACTTATGCTTGTTGTTATGGCTGGCGCTGAGCTTTTTACAGGAAATAACTTGATGACCTTAGGTCTTATGACGGGGAAATACAATTTTAAGGATATGCTTAGAAACTGGGTACTTGTGTATATAGGAAACTTTATTGGATCAATAATAATAGCGATACTTATTGCTAAGACAGGGCTTTATACAGGAGCAGTTGCTGATAAGGCAATAGCGATTGCAACTAAGAAAGCAACTATTATGACTAGCTTAGGCCTTGGAGCCGTACTAGCAAGAGCAATTCTTTGTAATATTATAGTCGTACTTGCCATTTGGCTAGCTACAGGAGCAAAGGATATAACTAGTAAGATATTTGCTTGTTGGTTTCCAATAATGTTATTCGTATTATCAGGATACGAACATAGTATAGCAAATATGTTTTTCATCTATGTAGGAAAGTTTGTAGGAGCAGAAATTACTGGAGCTCAGATATGGATGAATAATATAATTCCTGTAACAATTGGAAACTTAATAGGTGGAGCCGTAATTGTGCCGATATTTTATTATCTGATTTTCCTTAAGGATGATAAGAAGGCCTTAGCTGCGTAAGTAATGCTTTTAATTGAGTATCTTATTGAAATATGGCATTAAAAGTTTTTAAGAATATTAAATTATAGTAGGGATTCATATCTTATATCAATAAGATGATATATAAAGCGTTGAAAATAGAAGATTGTAAAGATTTAAAGTTGTTGGCTTGAACTTTAAATAAAGTTATATAATATCCATGATTAAAACATAATCAAGATTAAGCAAAAAAAATGAAAAAATTACAAGGTATTAACAATTTTTTAGTTGATACCTTGTGTTTTTTTTGATAAATTCTTATTAGTAAGATTTTCTACTACATATTTATTACAAAACTAGTTGTAATAAAAAGTGGGAAATGATATAATTTTAACAAAAGTCGACAGAATACGACAATGGGGTAATGTAATACTATTTTACAAGGTTTCAAAATTTGAATTTCCGTGTATACAATATACTAGAAGTATACCTATATACCATAAAAATATTTTATATCTATAATTGATTTTTGGTAGTAGGAATAGTACAATGTATACGATGGAGAGGATTAATTTTTATTTTTAATAAATATGAAAGGAGAGGTGACATGGCTAAGAATATTTTAACTAAAGAGAATTTCGACAAATTGCACGAAGTGATCGAAGCCAACAAAGGAAGAAAAGGTGCGTTAATGCCAGTACTTAATGAAGCTCAAAATATATTTGGAGCAGTACCATTAGAAGTACAAAAGACAATCTCAAAGGCACTAAACATACCAGTAGCAGAGATTTATGGTGTAGTAACCTTTTATTCACAATTCTCACTTGAACCAAAGGGAGATTATGTAATAGGAGTATGTCTAGGAACAGCATGTTATGTTAAGGGAGCTCAAGCTATAATCGACAGAATTAGTAGAGACATAGATGTAGAAGTAGGTGGAACATCACCGGACGGTAAATATACATTAGAAGCTACAAGATGTATAGGGGCATGTGGACTTGCACCAGTACTTACTGTAAATGAAGATGTATATGGTAAATTAGTAGAAGCAGATGTTCCTGACATTTTAAAGAAATACTAATTTGATATTTAACAAACTAATTAACATTTAGACATATTAATTTAATATTTAACAAACTGCTAAATAGGATAGGAAAAAAATTTGCAAAACATAGAAAAAAACAGACATTATGTGAGAAATGGACTAATAGAGTTTAAATCTAAATATAATAAATAACTACTTAGGGAGGTTAAAGAATGAAATCATTAGCAGAATTAGCTAAGATAAGGGAAGAAGCCCTAAAGAAAGTAGATATAAGAAAAGAAAGAAAAGGAACAAGAATAGTAGTAGGTATGGCGACTTGTGGAATATCTGCAGGAGCAAGACCGGTATTAACTGCTTTATTAGAAGAAGTAAATAAGAGAAACCTAGCAGACGTAGAGGTAACTCAAACAGGATGTATAGGAGTATGTAAGCTTGAGCCATTAGTAGAAGTATACAAAGAAGGCGAAGAAAAGGTAACATACGTAGATATGAGTGCTGAAAAAGCTATAAGAGTAATTGCAGAGCATATAGTAAACGGAAAAGTAGTATCAGAGTTTACAATTGGAGCATATGAGAAGTAAATAATGATATAGGGCTACCAGAATGAAAGCCTAGAAATTAAGAATTTGCTGTCAGCTGTGGGCAATTAGCTGTTGGCTGACCCTTAAGGAATACCACAAAGACTAAAGGGAGGTAAAAAAATGGAATTATATAGATCGCACGTACTGATCTGTGCAGGAACAGGATGTACATCATCAGGATCTCTTAGCATAGAAGAAAAATTCATTACAGAGCTTGAAAAGCACGACCTTACAAAAGAAGTAAAACTAGTAAAAACAGGATGTTTTGGACTTTGTGAAGCAGGACCGATAGTAATAGTATACCCAGAAGGATCATTTTATAGTCAAATAGCAACAGAAGATGTAGAAAAAATAGTTGAAGAGCATTTATTAAAGGGAAGAATAGTTAAGGACTTACTACACCAAGAGTCAGTAGAAGAAGATACTATAAAGTCAATAGACGAAGTAGGATTCTACAAGAAGCAAATGAGAGTAGCATTAAGAAACTGTGGTGTAATCAACCCTGAAATTATAGACGAATACATTGCGATGGATGGATACAAGGCACTTGGAAAAGTACTTACAGAAATGACACCAGAGCAAGTAATAGAAGAAGTAAAGGGATCTGGACTTAGAGGCCGTGGTGGTGGAGGATTCCCTACTGGACTTAAGTGGCAGTTTGCATACGGATCAAAGAATGACAAGAAATATGTAGCATGTAACGCCGATGAAGGAGACCCAGGTGCATTCATGGATAGAAGTGTACTTGAGGGAGACCCTCATGCATTAATAGAAGCGATGGCAATAGCAGGATACGCAATTGGATCAGACCAAGGATACGTATATGTAAGAGCAGAGTATCCAATAGCAGTAAATAGATTAGAAATAGCAATAGAGCAAGCAAAGGAATATGGACTATTAGGAAAGGACATATTCGGAACAGGATTTAACTTTGACCTAGAAGTAAGACTAGGAGCAGGGGCCTTCGTATGTGGAGAGGAAACAGCACTTCTACAATCAATCGAAGGTAAGAGAGGTATGCCAAAGCCAAGACCACCATTCCCAGCGGTAAAAGGACTTTGGAACAAACCGACGCTACTTAACAACGTTGAGACATACGCAAACATACCACAAATCATCCTAAATGGAGCAGATTGGTATTCATCAATAGGGACAGAAAAGTCAAAGGGAACAAAGGTATTTGCTCTAGGTGGAAAGATAGTTAACACAGGATTACTAGAAATCCCAATGGGAACAACACTAAGAGAAGTAATCTTCGAAATAGGTGGAGGAATCCCTAACGGTAAGAAGTTTAAGGCAGTACAAACAGGTGGACCATCAGGAGGATGTTTAAAGGAAGAGCATCTAGATACACCAATCGACTACGATAACCTAGTAGCTCTAGGATCAATGATGGGTTCAGGTGGTATGATCGTAATGGATGAAGATAACTGTATGGTTGACATCGCAAGATTCTTCTTAGACTTTACAGTAGAAGAGTCATGTGGAAAGTGTACACCATGTAGAGAAGGTACAAAGAGAATGCTAGAGATACTTGAGAGGATAACTGAAGGGAAAGGTGTGCCAGCGGATCTTGATAAGCTAGAAAGCTTAGCAGAAACAATCAAGTCAGCATCATTATGTGGACTTGGGCAGACAGCACCTAACCCAGTATTATCTACATTAAAGTTCTTTAGAGATGAGTATGAAGCTCATGTAAATGACAAGAAGTGTCCAGCGGGAGCTTGTCAGTCATTATTAGAATACAAAATACTAGACACATGTAAAGGATGTACATTATGTGCAAAGGCGTGTCCAGTAAACTGTATAAGCGGAGAAGTTAAGAAGTTACATGAAATAGATCAGAGCGAATGTATCAAGTGTGGAGCTTGTATGGAAAAGTGTCCATTTAACGCTATTATTAAACAATAGTATCGGTAAGTCTAGAGGATAAGGAGAGGTGAAAGATGGAGAAAGTAACTTTAACCATAAATGGTCTGCAGGTTGAAGTGCCAAGTAACTACACAGTACTTGAAGCTGCTAAAGAAGCTGGAATAGATATACCAACACTTTGTTATCTTAAGGATATAAACGAAGTAGGAGCTTGTAGAGTTTGTCTAGTAGAAGTAGAAGGTGGTAGAAGCTTACAAGCATCATGTGTTCTTCCTGTTAGAGAGGGAATGGTTGTTAAGACAAACACAAAGCATGTAAGAGAGACTGTTAAAACGACTGTAGAGTTGATTTTAGCAAATCATAATAGAGAATGTTTAACATGCTCTAGAAATAGAAACTGTGAACTTCAAACATTATCAGAAGAGTTAGGAATTGAAGAGGTATCATTCGAAGGTGAAAAAAGAGTTAGCACTGTTGATGATAAGTCTGCTTCAATCGTAAGAGATGCAAGCAAATGTATTCTTTGCGGTAGATGTGTTAATGTTTGTAAGAAGGTTCAAGAAATTGGAATCCTAGACTTTACACACAGAGGATTTGAGACTGAGGTTGCTCCTGCTTTTGATAAGAGTATGGCTGAAGCCCCATGTATCTACTGTGGACAATGTATAGTTGCATGTCCGGTTGCAGCTTTAAGAGAGAAATCAGACATCGAAAAAATATGGGATGCAATTGAAGATCCAGATACACATGTATTAGTTCAAACTGCGCCAGCTGTTAGAGCAGGACTTGGTGAAGAATTCGGATTACCTATAGGAACTAGAGTAACTGGTAAAATGGTTGCAGCTCTTAGAAGGCTTGGATTTGACAAAGTATTCGATACTAACTTTGGGGCTGACCTTACAATCATGGAAGAAGGTCACGAGTTATTAGATAGACTTCAAAATGGTGGAAAGCTACCAATGATTACTTCATGTTCACCTGGTTGGATTAGATACTGTGAATTCTATTATCCAGAGTTCTTAGAGAATTTATCAACTTGTAAATCACCGCATCAAATGGTGGGTGCAGTATTAAAGTCATACTATCCAGAACTGAACAATATTGATCCTAAGAAGATCTTTGTAGTTTCAGTAATGCCATGTACATCTAAGAAAACTGAATCAGCAAGAGAAGAGATGGAAGTTGATGGTTTAAGAGATGTAGATGCGGTAATTACAACTAGAGAACTTGGTAAGATGATCAAGCAAGCTAGAATTAAGTTCTTACAATTACCAGATGAAAACTTTGACCAAGTATTTGGTGAGTACACTGGAGCCGGTGTTATCTTCGGAGCTACAGGTGGAGTTATGGAAGCAGCACTTAGAACTGTTGCAGATGTATTAACAGGTGAAGACCTAGAAGATATAGAATACGGCGCTGTTAGAGGTGTTGAAGAAGGTATTAAAGAAGCTGAATTAGAGATAGCTGGAAATAAAATTAGAATAGCGGTTGTTCATGGAACAGCTAATGCAGGTAAGGTATTAGAAATGATTAAGGCCGGTGAAAAGGATTATCATTTCATCGAAATTATGGGATGTAGCGGTGGTTGTGTAACTGGTGGTGGACAGCCTCACGTTGATGCTAAGACCCTAATGGATGTAGATGTAAGAGTAGAAAGAGCTAAGGCTTTATATGAAGAAGATACAATAATGGAACAAAGAAAATCACATAAGAACCCAATGATCACAAAGATCTACGAAGAGTTCTTAGGTAAGCCAAATGGACATAAGTCTCACGATCTTCTTCATACTCACTACGTTAAGAGAGAAATATATGAAATTAAAGAAAACTGCGGTGGTTGCTCAGTAGAAGAAGCTGCATGCGGATGTGAAGAATAAAAATAGATATTAACCTTAGTAATAATTTCAGCGTAGATGATTTATCATCTACGCTGTCTAATAAAATAAATATGTTATAAAAATAACATTGAGGGTATATATATAGTAGTACAGACTCTGACTAATGGATTGTATCCATTAGGAGGATGACAACAAACTTATTTAGGTCACAACTTCATATTTTTATTAACTAATTGCAAGGATATTTCTGAGCAAAAGGTAAGAAATGAGGAAGGTAAAGTATGCCATTTTTTGCATAAGACTTTCCAAAGGGTAAGCATTTTTCTTATCTTTTGGAAAGTTTTTTGTTTGGAGAAAATCTTTGGGAGGAGTAAGATTAACAATGTAACACAGGGGGGAGTCTGGTGGATAAAAGAATTGGTGTGGTAGCAATAATTGTTGAAAACGAAGATAGCGTACAGATTGTAAACTCTATATTATCAAGTTATTCAGATTTAGTTGTAGGGAGAATGGGAATTCCCTATAAGGAGAAAAAAGTAAAGGTAATATCCATAATAGTTGATGGAACGACGGATAAGATTGGAGCTATGACTGGAAAGCTTGGAAGATTAGATGGAGTGACTGTAAAGAGTGCGTTGACTAAAAAATAGAAATCAAAAAATAGGAGGTATATGCTAATGGATACTCATAAAATCATTAATGAGAGTTTTATAAATGAATTACTTGAAAAGGCTAAGGAAACGCCAAAGGATGATATATTAAAGATTATAGAAAAGTCAAAGGATTGCTTTGGATTGACATTTGAAGAGGCGTCAGTACTGCTTCAAGTAGAGGATGAGGACTTATTAAATGAAATGTTTGAAGCATCAAAGTATATAAAAGAAAAAATCTATGGAAATAGAATTGTAGTTTTTGCACCGCTTTATACAAGTAATGAATGTACAAATAATTGTTTGTATTGTGGTTTCAGGGCAGCAAATAAAGATCTTCACAGAAGAACACTAAGCGCCATGGAAGTAGTTAATGAATCAAAGGCAATTGAAGACCAAGGCCATAAAAGAATTCTTTTAGTATGTGGTGAGGACGCAAAGAAGACAGATATAGACCACATAGTAGATTCTGTTAAGGCAATATACGATAATACTGACATAAGAAGAATAAATGTAAATGCTGCGCCTCTACCGGTGGAGGATTTTGAAAAGTTAAAAGGAGTAGGTATTGGAACTTACCAAATTTTCCAGGAGACATATCATAGAGAGACTTATAAAATAATGCATCCAACTGGATCAAAATCTGATTACGATTATAGATTAACTGCTCTTGATAGAGCCTTTGAAGCTGGTATAGATGATTTAGGTATAGGAGTACTTTTAGGGTTGTATGATTACAAATTTGATGTGCTTGCCACACTAATTCACTCTGATTATCTAGATAATAAATATAATGTGGGACCACATACTATTTCAATACCAAGACTGAGACCTGCCCATAACTCAGCATTAAAGGAAGTACCGTATCCAGTATCAGATAAAGACATAAAAAAGATAGTTGCAGTTTATAGATTAGCTGTGCCATACACGGGAATAATCTTATCTACAAGAGAAAGTGCCGCTTTAAGAGACGAGTTACTTGAACTTGGAGTATCTCAAATTTCTGCTGGTTCAAAGACTAATCCAGGTGGATATGAGGAAGACGATAGCGAAGCGACACAATTTGAAACGAGCGATGAGAGAAGTGTTGATCAAATGCTTCAAGTAGTAGCAAAGCAGGGACATTTACCAAGTTTCTGTACAGCATGCTACAGAGAAAAGAGAACAGGTGAAGCCTTTATGGAGCTTGCTAAGGATGCCCACATCCATGAGTTCTGTCATCCAAATGCAATATTAACCTTTAAAGAGTACTTGTTGGATTATGGATCTGATGCAACAAGAAAAGAGGGAGAGGCATTACTTGAAAGAGAATTAGATAAAGTAGTTGATAAAAAGATAAAAGAGGAAACTATTAAGAGATTAGAAAGATTAGAAAAGGGAGAAAGAGACCTTTACTTCTAGGCTAAATTAATAATCTAAAATAAATAACTCTATAAACGATGGAGGTTACTATGACAAAAGAACAAATCAAACATTACCTCATCATGGCAGGTTCTACAAGTCATATGCTTAGGGGTGATAAGCTGTTAAAGGATGAAGATATATATACATCCTTAGTGCCTGCTCCTTCTGAATATGGAACGGTATGTGCGACTGCTATTAAGGTGAAAATAGAAGATAAAGATCGAGCGGAGAAAATCCTTAGGGAGAATAGTATTACTATTGAAGGGGTTTATCCTGACAAACCGAGGAAGCTTTCTGGATTAGTTGATAAATTAATGGATTCAGTTATATCTCCAGAATTTATGGAGGTTTTAAAGAAAATCGAAGATGGAGAAGAATTAAACTTTGAAGATATTGCAATGCTGCTAAGAACTGAAAGAAAAGCTGAAAAGGATGCTCTATTCCTTGCTGCCGATAGAATGAGAAAAGAAATAGTCGGAGACACAGTTGATATAAGGGGGGCAATAGAGTTTTCAAATTATTGCCGTAAAGACTGTAAGTATTGTGGTATTAGAAAGAGTTTAGATGATCTTAATAGATATAGGATGGATGAGGATGAGATTATGGAGGTTGTTCATTATCTCCATGAAATCGGACTAAAAACTGTTATTCTACAATCGGGTGAAGACCTGTGGTGGACACCGGATAAAATTTCATCCCTGATAAAGAGAGTTAAGAAAGAAACTAAAATGAATATCACCCTTAGTATAGGGGAAAGACCAAGGGAAGAGTATGAATTATACAGAAAGCTTGGGGCGAATAACTTTCTTCTTAAGATTGAAGCAACTAATAGAGAACTTTTTAAATTTATTCATCCCGATGATGATTTTGACCATAGAGTGGAATGTTCCAAATGGTTACGTGAATTAGGATATCTTAACGGATCAGGTAATATTATAGGTCTTCCGGGACAAACTGTGGAGGATATAGCCAAGGATATTTTATTCTTCAAGGAAATGGGAATAAATATGATTGGGATAGGACCCTTCGTCCCATCTAAGGGGACTCCATTTGAAAACTACCCTAAGGGAAGCATAGATATGACCCTTAAGGCCGTAGCTGTAACAAGAATAGTGTGTAAGAGGGTATTTATACCTGCGACAACGGCTCTGGCATCTCTTGATCCAGATGGGCAAACAAAGGCACTAGAAGCAGGTGCAAATACGATTATGTTGATAAATACACCTCCAAAATATAGATATAACTATCAGATATACAGTGACAAAAATATGGTAGATTTAGAATCGGCCTTTAAAGCTGTAGAAGAATCTGGCAGAATGATGCCACCATATCTGAAAATTAGAAGGGAGGATATATAGATGCAAGATACTCCAAGAAGTAATAGATTACACATAGCAATTTTCGGAAAAAGAAATGCGGGAAAATCAAGCCTCATTAATGCAATTACAAATCAAGATATTGCTTTGGTATCTAATGTGGCTGGAACAACAACGGATCCAGTCTATAAAGCTATGGAGATATTACCTATTGGCCCGGTTGTTGTAATTGATACGGCTGGATTAGATGATGTTGGTGAACTTGGAGAGCTAAGGATTAAGAAAACCTATCAGGTACTCAACAAGACTGAACTTGCTATTATTTTAGTAAATGGTGAAACTGGAATTACTGACTATGATATTGAGATAATCTCAAGAATTAAAGAAAAAAAAATACCTCTTATAGGTGTAGTTAATAAGATTGACATAGAAGATGTTGAAGATGATATATTAAAAAAGTGGAGCTCTGAATATAAAATTCCCTTTGTTAAGGTTAGTGCAGCTACAAAGGAAGGCATTGGTGAACTAAAGAATACTATAATCAGGGAAGCTAACTTAAAAACACACGAAAAAGTAATAATTGGCGATTTAATAGATCCCTTTGATGTTGTGATTCTAGTTACACCTATAGACAAGGCTGCTCCTAAGGGAAGGATGATACTTCCTCAGATGCAGACCCTTAGAGATATAATTGACCACGGTGGAATTGCGATGGTCACAAGGGAGACAGAATTAAAGGAAACCATTGAGAGCTTAGGAAAGAAACCTAAATTAGTGGTAACCGATTCCCAAGCCTTTGCAAGGGTAGATAAAGATACACCTAAGGACATAACCCTAACTTCATTTTCTATTTTATTTGCAAGATACAAGGGTGACTTAATGGAACTAGTAAAGGGTGTAAGTAGGATAAAAAGCCTCAATCCAGGAGATAGGGTACTTATTTGTGAAGGATGTACTCACCATAGACAAGATGGTGATATTGGGAGAGACAAGATTCCAAAATGGCTTGAGAAGATGGTAGGAGGAAAGCTAAACTTTGAATGGACTTCAGGAACTGCATACCCAGAACCTGATAAAATGAAGGAGTTTAATCTTGTTCTCCACTGTGGAGGATGTATGCTGAATCCTAAGGAAATGGAGTTCAGGATAGAGCAAGCCAAGGAAATAGGTATGCCGATAGTTAATTACGGAGTACTAATAGGATATATAACAGGAGTTTTGGAAAGGGCGTTAGATCCATTCCCTGAGATAAAGGCATTATTATATTAGAGGAAACTAAAAAAGCTTATATTGAACTGTTTTACATTGAAGAAGCTATATGACGTTAAAATTGTCGTAGAGCTTCTTTTTTTGTATAGAAAAAAATGTAAGTTTGAGAGGAAATTTGTGATAAATGGAGAAATGTAGAAAAAGTAGCATAGATATTGAGTTTGAGAGTGGGATGGTGAGAATACAATGGGATTTAGAGATTATGAAATCAAGGAATTGATTTATGAAGGAAAGGATACACTTATTTACCGAGGCTATAACAGTGCAAAAAATGAGAAAGTAATTCTAAAGACCCTATCTTCTGAGCGATTAACACTAAATAATATTGAAAAGATTAAGTATGAATATGAGGTTGCTCAAAAGGTTAACGATATTGAAGGCGTAGCAAGAGTATATGAATTAGAGAATTGGCAAGGGAGACCGGTTTTAGTTAGAGAAAATTTTGAAGGAGAACTACTTAAAAATAAAAAAATTGAGGTAGAAAAAATTTTCGATATAGCTATTCGACTTGCTGATACTATAAACGAAATTCACAAGAATAGTATTATTCATATGGATATTAATCCAAATAACATTCTAATCAATAGTAGTGGAGACATAAAAATTATTGATTTTGGAAGTTCGGTATTAATGACTGGTGATAAAAATATAGGTAGAAATCCTGAACAACTAGAAGGGACATTATCATATATATCACCAGAACAGACAGGAAGAATAGATAAGAAAGTAGATTATCGTACAGATTACTACTCCCTTGGAGTATCTCTTTACGAACTTCTCACAGGGAGACTACCCTTCGAACAAGATGATAAATCAGAGCTCATCTATGCCCATATTGCACAAAAAGCTGTACCTCCTGCGATCATTAATCAAAGGATACCGCAGGTGTTATCGGACATGGTAATGAAGCTCTTGGCTAAGATGCCTGAAGGTAGATATCAAAGCTTAGTAGGATTGAAAAAAGACTTAAGAAGATGTCAAAGAAGCTTTATGTCCAGTGGAAATATAGAGTATTTCAAAATAGGCAAGGAGGATACTGTCGATAGATTTGAAATACCAGAGAAGCTATATGGAAGAGATAAAGAATTCAAAGAATTATCATCATTTATAGAAAAAGCTAGTAAAGGGAGAAAGCAACTAGTACTAATTAAAGGTTATGCAGGAATAGGTAAATCTTCTTTAGTGAGAGAGATGCAGAAAAAACTCCTAAGTGATGCCACATTTTTTGTATCAGGTAAGTTTGAGCAATTCCAGAGAGGAATACCCTATAGCGCGCTTATTTTGGCCCTTGAAAACTTTATTGATCAGTTGCTTTCCAAACCATCTGAGGAATTAGCTATATGGCGTGAAAATATATTGAAAGCAGTAGGAAACAATGGGATGGTAATCACAGAAGTTGTTCCATCTTTAGAATTAATTATTGGAAAACAAAGTCCCGTTCCTAAGCTTGAAGCTATGGAGTCACAAAATAGATTTAAATTCACCATTGCAAATTTTATGAAGATCATTGCAAAGGAAGAACACCCACTCACTATATTTATTGATGATTTACAATGGGCAGACTCTGCAAGTTTAAATTTTATAACGATGCTGATGACAAATGAGTCAATCAACCATCTATTGATTGTAGGAGCATACAGAGACAATGAAATTGATTTAATTCAGCCGCTTATGATGATGAAAAATGAATTGGCTAAGAGCAATATTATCGCTAATACTATAGAACTGACAGCATTTCGGAGGAAAGATGTTCAAGTATTGATTGCAGATACTTTTATAGGTTTTAAAAAAGATTTATCTGATATTGAGGAATTATCAGATTTCATATACAACAAAACTCAGGGAAATCCTTTTTTTACTAAACAATTTCTGCAGACATTGTATGATAAAGAATACGTATGGTATGACTATAATTCAGCTAGATGGTGCTGGGATACAGCAGCAATAAAAAAACTGGATGTAACAGATAATGTAGTAGAGTTATTGATAAAAAAAATTATTACTTTAGATCATTCAACTAGACAACAGCTTGAAAGAGCAGCATGTATTGGCAATCAGTTTGACTTAAAGACCTTGGCTTTAATAAGTAATGAAACCAGAGATTATGTGCTACAGGATCTGCAGTCGGCGGTTAAAGAAGGATTGATATCTAGCGTTAATAACTTCGGCATGAAGTCATTAAAGCCAAATGAAATGTTTCGATTTCTTCACGATCGAATACAACAGGCTGTATATTCCTTGATGTCTGAAGAGATTAGACTAGCTACTCATTTACACATTGGGGGTTTGTTATTAAAGCAATATCAGGAAAAGGAAAAAATAGAGCAGTTATTTGAAATAGTAAGACATTTTAATATAGGTAAATCAACTCTAAAAGAAGAGAATGAACGAATAGAACTCGCGGCGTTAAATCTTAGGGCTGGTATAGCAGCAAAAAGTTCTTCGGCTTATAAACCAGCCTATACCTACTTTAAAACAGGGATTGAAATGTTAAACGATGATGCCTGGGAAGAGTATTATGGATTGACTTTAAAGTTACACTGTGAAATAGCTGAAATGGC
Organism: Wukongibacter baidiensis; assembly: GCF_050888315.1. Lineage (NCBI taxonomy): Bacteria > Bacillati > Bacillota > Clostridia > Peptostreptococcales > Caminicellaceae > Wukongibacter > Wukongibacter baidiensis. Next base: position 1,374,872 of record NZ_CP138202.1, on the reverse strand, counting down.
TTATCTTATAGGTGATTATGAACAAATGGATATATTTTCAGAAATAGTTTTGAAAAGGGCAAAGAAATTAACGGATAAAGTTAAGGTATACAATATAAAAATACAATACTATCTGGCCCAAAACAATTTTAAGGAAGCATTAAATACAGGGATATCAGTAATTAAGCTAATGGAAGTTGATATACCTTTTCAGCCAAAACAAGCTGATATTGATAAATCTTTTGATAGGATAAAAGAAGCTATGTTAGAAATGAAAGTCGATGACTTGCTTAATTTACCTTATATGAGTGATCCTGACAAACTAGCTGCGATGCAGATTATGTTATGTACCATACCGGCCACCTATAAGGCAGCTCCAAAGTTGACACCAATTTTAGCATGTAAAATGGTTGAACTATCTATAAAATACGGGAATTCTCCTCTTTCAGCGGGAGCATACACATTTTATGGTCTTCTGCTATGTACGGTAAAAAATAATGTGGAGCTGGGCTATAAATTTGGAAAAGTAAGCGTTAAAATGATAGAAAAACAAAGCCTACAACAATATAAGGTTATGGTTTTAGACATGGATGCTTATAGCATAAAGCATTGGAAAGAGCATTTGAAATTGACACTCGATCAATTTGTTGAGGGTTATAGAGCAGGAATAGAAAACGGAAGTTTCCAATACGCTGCCTGCTGTTTGGCAGGACATGCTAAAAACTCACTTTATCTAGGACGTCCACTTAAAACATTGGAAGAAGAGATAGCAGACAATATAAAGATTATTGGAAAAATAAAAGAATGTTCATCATTAAACTACAAAAAAATCTTTGGACAGCTTGCTTTAAATATGCAAGGAAAATCAAAGAACCCAATTGAACTTACAGGGGAAATGTGTGATGAAAATAAAATGCTTTCTGTTATGAATGATACAGGAGATATGTCCGGAATGTTTTTCCTTTTCATGAGTAAAACAATATTAAATTATACTCTTGGAGAGTATTCACTTGCGGTTGAAACAGCAAAAAATGCAGAAGAAAATTTAGATGGAGTGGCGGGCATGGTGGATATTGCTGTTTTTTACTATTTTGATTCTCTTTCAAGTTTAGCAATATATCATACTGCTTCAAATAAAGAAAAAGAAGAAATTTTAAATAGAGTCATCAAAAATCAGGAGAGGATGAGAAATTGGTCTAATCATGCTCCGATGAACTTCTTGCATAAATACTATTTAGTTGAAGCAGAGCTTATGAGAGTAACAGATAGGACTGATGATGCAATAGAATATTATGATAAGTCAATCTCTCTAGCAAAGGAACATGAATATATAAATGAGGCAGCTTTAGCAAATGAGCTAGCTGCAAATTTTTGGCTTAGTAAAAGCAAATATAGATATGCTAGAGTACACTTTAAAGAAGCATATTTCAGCTATAAACGATGGGGAGCAGAAGCAAAAGTAAAGGCATTACAAAAAAAATATCTAGAAATTTTTTACGAAAAGTTTGAAAAAAATGAAGATGAAAAACCAACGACAGTGACTGCTCTAGAATTAGTAGATATAAATACTATCATGAAAGCAGATCAAGCCATATCTCAGGAAATTGTTTTAGATGAATTGGTTAAAAAACTGATTAGGATAATTATTGAAAATGTAGGGGCTGAGAAAGTAGTCTTTATGATTAAAGAGAATGATGAATTTTTAATTAAGGGAAAGAATGATAGTGAAGATGAAAAAATAATAGTTATCAGTGATACACTAGTTGATGAGTATGATGATATTCCTAGGAGTATCATAAACTATGTGAGCAGAACAAATGAAAGTGTTATTTTAGAAAATTCAACCCAGTCTTTAAAATTTGGATGCGACAAATATATAGTTGATAAAATGCCAAAATCTGTCTTATGTTTTCCTTTGATTAATCAAAGAGAGCTCAAGGGAATAATCTATTTAGAAAATAACCTAATGACAGGTGCCTTTACTAGAGATAGATTGAAGATTTTAGAAATGTTATCTTCACAGATAGTGATATCCCTTGAAAATGCAAGTTTATATGAAAATCTAGAACGGTCTAATGAAATACTAGACATTAAAGTAAAAGAACGAACTGCTCTTTTAAAAAAAGAAAGAGACAAACTTCAAAAATATCTTGATATTGCTGAAGTTCTGTTTCTAGTTTTAGATAAAGAAGAAAAAATAGTATTAATAAATCGAAAGGGATGTGAAATTCTAGGGTATAGTGAAGAAGAACTTCTTGGGAAAACCTGGCATGACAACTTTTCTAAGAAAGAAAATAGAGAGGATGCAAAGCATAACTTTGAATCCATAATAAATGGAGAATTGATAGAATATTCCGATGAGATTATTGTAACTAAAGATGGTGAAGAAAGGATAGTATCTTGGCATAACTCGGCATTAACGGACAAAGAGGGAAATATTGAAGGTACATTAAGTTGTGGAATAGACAGTACTGAGCATAGGCTGCTAAGAGAACAACTTGAATATAATAAATTAAAACTTGAGTTTTTTGCTAACCTATCCCATGAGCTAAAAACACCATTAAACCTTTCTTTTTCTGCTTTGCAAATGCTAAACTTTTATAGGAATAATAGTTTGAGTTCAGAGGTTAATGAAAAGATTGATAAATATACAAACATAATTAAACAGAATAATTATAGACTTTTGAAGCTAGTTAATAATCTGGTTGATATTACAAAAATAAACTCGAATTCATTTGATTTGAATTTACAGAATCACGATATAGTTGATCTTATAAGAATGATAACTTACTCAGTTGAAGACTATATAGAAAATAAAAATAGGATATTAATATTTAACTCTAATATAAAAAGTAAGATAGCTGCCTGTGATCCATTTAGCATTGAAAGAGTTATTTTAAATCTGTTTTCTAATGCACTAAAATTTACAGATGAAGGAGATGAAATTTCTGTAAGTCTATACGTTAAGGAGAATTCCATTAGCATAGCAGTAAAAGATACTGGAATTGGAATCCAGGAAGAGAAACAGAAAATGGTTTTTGAACGATTTAGACAGGTTGATAAATCCTTTACGCGAAATAGCGAAGGAAGTGGAATTGGATTGACAGTTGTTAAACTACTAGTTGAGTTACACGGTGGAACTATCAATGTTAAGAGTAAAGTTGGAGAATTCACGGAGTTTATTATAGATATACCTATTAAAGAATTAGATGAGGAATATAGATCAAGAGCTAACTATAATGATGGCTTAGAGAGTTTAATTGATAGAATAGATATTGAATTTTCCGATGTTTATGGATTGTAATCTTAGATCATTCTATTATTCACTAATATACTATCTGGAATTATGGACTTATACGACAAAAAAATAGAGTATAAGTCCTATTTTATTGAAAAAAATGTAAAAATAAAAGGAATTTTATTCTATATATAGAAATGTTTATTCCAAGACGGCATTATTTATGGAAAATTTGAAATCTCCGTAGGTAATCTAGGTGAAGTTAATTATTAAAAAATATAGAGGTGAAAAATGAGTACACTAAATGATTTGATAATGAACACTGATTTTCAAGATGTATGGAAATGCTTAATGCGGCACTATAACATAGAAGATGAAAAAACTATTCATAATTTTGAAAGGCTCTATGGAGAATTAGTGGGATTTACTCCAAGTTTCAATGATAAAAATATTTATATATACATAAAGGCTTTTCAAGAGGATGAAGATGGTGAGGCTCATTGTGTCGATAAGTTTGATGAAAATGATATGGCAATATACTTTGATGTCTCAGGAAGAGATGACAAAGGAGAGGGATACTCATTAGTTGCAGCTAGCTTTGATGAGTGGTTAGGATACTATATTTGTGAAAGAACTCTAAAAAAGCTTAGTTATCCAAACATTATTGCCCATTGCCTACGGGAAATGACATTCTTTGGCTTTGAACAAGAATGGGATGAAGACATAAAAATTAATTAGAGATAAGCAACTTTAAAGTTTAATAAATTTCAAAGAAAAAATGTAGAAGCGTTCATTATTTTCTCTGAAATTTATTTTAAATCTTAATGTTGTTTATCTATAACAGGCTCAAAAATCAATATAAAACAAAGGGACTTTTATGATAAAGATATTGTCATAGAGGTTCTTTTTTTTAGAAAAAAATGTAAAAAATAGAGGGGAACTATAATTGATGACGAATTACTTAAAATGATAGTCTGAGTAATAGCAGTATTGAGATGAAAAAGGAGATATTGATTGAGGAAATATTTAAAAAGAAAAGGGAGTCGTATAGGGATGCACTATAATAGTTTAATAATTGCTATAGGGGTTCTATGTATTCTGTATTGCTTTTTTGGTTTGTCATTGGGATGGGGTTTTTATTTTGGTTTGAAAGTAATATTGGCATTGGGCGTAATTTTGCTCGTACACGGATTTCTTAGAAAATATAATAACCTCTATATAAGAAGCAACGTTGAAAAACTAGTAAATATAGGTATAATTATAATACTTATATCCTTTATAATAGTTGAAAGTATGATAATAACCGGAGCATATGTCAATGACACAAAAGATGTCGATTATATTTTGATTTTGGGAGCGGGAATAATTGATGATAGGCCATCATTAGAATTAAAATATCGCCTTGATACCGTTATTAAATTTACAAAAGAAAGTAATTATAATCAAAAGCTCATACTGTGCGGTGGAAAAGGTAAGGATGAAAAATTTTCTGAAGCCTATGTTATGGAAAAGTATCTTATTGATCATGGATTTAGTAAGGATATGATATTTAAAGAAGAGAAATCAAGAAGCACCTATGAGAATATAAAGTATGCAAAGGACATTATTGATATAGTTGATTCTCGAGATAATATAAAGGTTGCAATATCAAGTAATGATTTTCATTTGTTTAGAGCGAAGCTGATAGCACGTAGACTAGGATTCGAAGCTACTGGTTTACCAGCTAAGACTCCTTTGTACATAATTCCAAATCATCATGTAAGAGAGTGTTTTGCAATAATTAAGACCCTTGTTGTTAAATAGTAACGAAGAAAAAGCGTAAGAGTAACAATAGGTGACTAGACATTAAGTCGTAACCATATATTTGTTGATAGGTTGCTAAAGGAGGAATAACATGGATTTTAGAAAAATTGAATTCAGACTAGCAAATGATAATGATATAGAAGATATAATGAGAATAGAGACATCCTCCTTCGATTTAGAAATCTGTGAAAAAAGCGAGGTTTTCCTTGAACGAATTAATGTATTCCATAAGGGTTTTTTTATAATGGAATATGGGAATGAGACTATAGGATACTTAAGTTCGGAGCTTTGGGAATATAAAGACGATATTGCTGAGAAGGACTTTAAACTAGGACACTCTATAAAAGAATCCCATAGGAATAATGGAACTGAATTATATATATCATCAATGGGAGTAAGTCCTAAATATCGGGGGAAACAATTAGGCAAGCTAATGTTTGAAGAGTTTTCTAAATATATAGTAACTACAAACAATAATCTAAAAAGCATAATATTAATAGTTTCTGAAAAGTGGAAAAGGGCTAGAAAAATATATAAGGATAACAGCTTTCAAGAGATTTTACGAATAGAAAGCTTTTTTGAATATAACAAACAAAGTGACTATAATGAAGATGGCATAGTTATGAGGAAATATCTGTAGTGATAATTGATTGTATAAAACAAGTTATATATGCTAGTATAGGAAAAAAGGCTGTCTCATTGAATACAGCCACAGGGCGTTTCAGAATGAGTGAAGTCAACCCCGGGTTATTCATAGAAAATTTAAAACTCTGCTACGTCCTTTTAATTCTAAGACATCCATCAAATTCTCGACGTACGGCGTAGGTATGCCTTCGAACTTGATGAAAGTCTTAGAATCAAAACTACTTGCACCCTTTTAAATTTTCTATAAATAATCCGGGGTTAAGGTTTTAAAGTTTCGACGGTTTGGCTAGTACTAACGTACGTGCCAAGTCGTCGAAATTTCAAATAACGCAGAAATTCGCCATTCTGAGACGCCCACTTTAAGTCTATTTTCTAGCACACTCACCAGCAATACCCTTTAAAATCTCAAGTCCATGTTTCAAAGCGGGTAATATGAATTCTAAATTTTCCTTAACAGCTTTAGGACTTCCAGGGAGATTAATTATTAAAGTTTCACCTCTAATTCCAGAAACACTTCTGCTAAGCATGGCCTTAGGAGTAATCTGAAGACTATAATATCTCATAGCCTCTGATATTCCAGGTGCTTGTCTATCAATTACATCTAATGTAGCTTCAGGAGTCCAATCCCTTGGAGAAAAGCCCGTTCCACCCGTTGTAAGAATTAAATCTATATTAAGATTATCAGACATATTTATAAGCTCTTCCGAAATAAGCCTTCTTTCATCGGGAAGTATTTCCCACCTAGCGACCTCATAACCATTGGCCGACATAATTTCTTTAATTAATTCTCCACTTTTATCTTCTCGCTCACCCCTTGAACCCTTATCGCTGGCAGTTATAATACCTACTTTAAACATATGTTACCCTCCTATATGAAGAATGATTTATTATGAATTACTATACATCTTATATTAATATACTTATTATTTAAAGGCAATGAAAGATAAATAATCCTAAATAATGAATTTTTGAAAAATACAGACTATTATTGAGTTGTACAAGGGGTAAGAATGTGATATAATTTTGTCACATATTGAAGTACATATTTATTTTCCGAGTCTCTAATTCTAAGGATTAGACTATGAATTATAGACCGATGGGTATAAGGAGAAATCTTTATGCCTCCCATGTTTGGAAAGGAAAAGATTAATGGTTTTAAAACATTCCTTTCAAGAGGAATGTTTTTTTATTTGAACTCAAAATTTAAAAATTTGTAGTTTGATAATGCCGGCATTCAAAATACATTTTTATTTTTTTGAAAGCCATTAAATATTTTTCCTTAAAAAGCAAAAGAAAACTTAGGAGGGAAACTATGAAGGGGATAAGCAAAATATTAATTGGGGTACTAATTGTTACTTTAGCGCTTGTAGGGTTTGCAGGATGTGCAAATAAGGCTGTTGAAAAGCAAAGTGCTACTGAGGAACCGAAGGCTGCAGAAGAAGTAAAAGCTACAGAAGAAACAAAGGCTACTGAAGAATCTAAAGAAGTAAAGGATAATGGAAGCATAATATTGGCGACTACAACAAGTACAGAGAATAGCGGGCTTTTAGCTTATATTCTTCCTAACTTTAAAGAAAAGACTGGTATAGAGGCAAAGGTAGTTGCTGTAGGAACTGGAAAAGCTCTTCAAATGGGAAGAGATGGTGAAGCCGACGTTTTATTAGTTCATGCAAAGAGTAGTGAAGAAAAGTTTGTTGAAGAAGGACATGGAACTGAGAGATCAGATGTAATGTATAATGACTTTGTAATCCTAGGACCAAAAGATGATCCAGCAAAGTTATCTGAAAAGGCAAAAAGCAATGTTATAGAGGCATTTAAGATATTAAGTGAAGGAAATGGCAAATTTGTTTCTAGGGGAGACGATTCAGGAACCCACAAAAAGGAAAAGAAATTCTGGGAAGAGGCAAGAGTAGAGCCTAAAGGTGATTGGTATGTTTCAGCTGGTGAAGGTATGGGCAAGGTTATACAAATGACTAATGAAATGCTTGCTTATACAATGTCAGATAGAGCGACGTATCTTTCTATGAAGGATAAAATTGAACTAGAAGTAGTTGTTGAGGGTGATTCTAAACTATTTAATCAGTATGGTGTTATTCCTGTAAATCCTGACAAAAACGATAAGATTAACAGTGAAGGTGCTAAGGCATTTGTAGAGTGGCTATTATCCGAAGAAACGCAGAAGCTTATAGGTGAATTTGGAAAAGAAAAATTTGGACAACCTTTGTTTACGCCAAATGGGAAGTAGCAACTAGTTTCTAGCCGCTAGTTACTAGGAAAATACTATATAATTTTAAACTTAAGTAATATGACTTAAGAGATTAGCAGACAGCAGAGAAATGGAGGTGTAGAGTATGGGACATATAGTAGATGGATTTGCTGAGGGGATCAAACTTCTTCTATCCCTTGATAGAGAAGTGTATTCAATAATATTTTTATCGATATATGTGTCCTTTACTTCTACACTTATCTCATCTTTGATAGGGATTCCACTTGGAATTTTTCTTGGCTTAAAAAAGTTTAGATTTAAAAGAGTATTTACAAGGTTTTTATATACCTTTATGAGCCTGCCTCCAGTAGTGGTAGGATTGGTTGTTGCTGTTATTATTTCAAGAAGAGGGCCATTAGGCCATTTTAGTCTGTTGTTTACTCCTGCTGCTATGATTATTGCACAAACTTTATTAGTTACACCTATTGTTACAGGCATTATCTTTAACAACTCTAAGGATCAAGGACATGCAATAAAGCAAATTTGCAAAACCCTTGGAGGAAATAGGTGGGACACTTTAATTTTATTAGTTAGAGAAATGAGAATAAATATACTAATTGCAGTTGTAACCGGCTTCGGAAGAGCTATATCAGAAGTTGGTGCAGTAATGATAGTAGGAGGAAATATAAAGGGGCATACAAGGGTTATGACCTCTTTTATTGCAATGAATAATAGTATGGGAAACTATTCCACTTCAATAGCCATGGGACTTGTTTTACTAACTATTTCTTTTATTACAAATTCAGTATTATTTAAATACGTAGTAGGAGACTAAAGATGGATATTAGGATAGAGGGCTTAGTTAAGATTTATGGCGAAAGAACAGTAGTAAATATCGAGAATATGACCTTGGAAAAGGGTAGGGTGTATGGGGTTATTGGACCAAATGGTGCTGGAAAGAGTACGATGCTAAAGATAGTTGCAGGTCTTGAAGATTCTTCAAGGGGAAAAACACTTTATAATGAGAATCCATTAAATGATGAAATATTAAAGAATATTACTTATATGAGTCAAAGACCATATCTTTTGAGAACATCTGTATTTAATAATATTTCGTATCCATTGAAGATTAGAAAATATGATAAAAGGGATATAGAGGACAAAGTTAATGAAATAATGAAGGAGCTCGGGATATCTGATTTAAGTTCTCAGCTTGCTACAAGTTTATCCGGTGGTGAGTCTCAAAAGGTTGCTTTAGCAAGAGCTTTGGTATTTGAGCCGGAGATTCTGTTGCTTGATGAACCAACTGCAAATATTGATCCGAATTCGATAGAGTTAATTGAGAAAGTAATAGCTAAGAGGAATACTGAAAAGGGCATGACTGCCATTATTATAACCCACAATATGGGACAAGCTAAACGACTATGTGATGAGGTTATATTTATGGATAAAGGAAAAGTAGTCGAGTGTGGAAAATCAGAGAAGTTGATATCAAATCCTCAGAAGGATGAAACGAAAAGGTTTTTGTCTTTGTATATATAGAAAGAACTCAAAAGTTAGTTGTAATTTAGAACTTATAAGAGGTGTGGCCTATGAAAATGTTTAGAGTGCATAGTGTAGAGGATGCAAAAAAAGAATTGACAAAACATTTTAAAGATTATAAATTGGAAAATGAAGAAATTGATATATCTAAGGCTGTTGGAAGGGTTTTAGCCCATGATGTATATTCGAATGTAAATGTTCCTCACTTTAGAAGATCTACAGTAGATGGATATGCAGTTCTTTCAAAGGATATCCATGGGGCAAGTGAAAGTTTGCCTGCCTTTATGGAGACAATTGGAGAAGTCCATATGGGTAAGCCCGCGGATAAAAGCCTCTCCGCAGATAAGGCTTGTTATGTACCTACGGGAGGAATGATTCCCGATGGGGCCGATGCTGTAGTTATGGTTGAATATACAGAAAAGCTGGATGAAGAGAACATTGCTATATACAGACCCGTAGCGAATAAGGAGAACATTATTGATATCGGTGACGATATAGGAAAAGATGAGAAGGTTTTATATGAGGGCTTGAAGCTGAGGCCACAGGATATAGGAGTTCTATCTTCTATTGGGGTTGATAGAATTAAGGTGTATAAGTTACCATCCATTGCTATCATATCAACGGGCGATGAAATAGTAGGACCTAGTGAAGAAGTAAGACTGGGTCAGATAAGAGATATTAATACCTATACCCTAGCTTCTATGGCTGAGGTAGCAGGATGTGTTGTGACAAAAAAAGTAGTTGTAAAGGATGAATTCGAGCTTTTAAAGGCTACTGCGGTAGAAGCAGTAGATAATAATGATATTGTGATTATATCCGGTGGAAGTTCTGTAGGTACTAAGGATATAACTAGTAAGGTTATAAATATAATTGGAGAACCAGGGGTCTTTGTACACGGTGTTGCTATAAAGCCTGGAAAACCTACAATACTTTCAAAGGTTAAAGGTAAAGCCGTTTTTGGATTGCCAGGACAACCCGTATCTGCAATGATAGTTTTCAAAGTATTTGTAGAGTATTTGATAAATTATATTCAGGGAATTGACTTAGAAATGGAGAGTTCAATCGAAGCTAAATTTACATCGAATATCCATTCGGCCCAGGGTAAAGAGACCTATCAAATGGTTACCATTGAAAAAAAAGATGGAGAATACGTGGCAAAGCCTATTTTCGGCAAGTCAGGAATGATTACCCTAATGTCAAAGGCAAAGGGATATATAAAAATAGATACGGATAAAGAAGGAGTTATGCAGGGAGAATTAGTAAAAGTAATCCCGATTTAGAAAGCACTTATAAATAAAGGTGTTCAATACGTTATGTTGGAGGGTGTTTCCAATGAGTAAGTTTGAGAGAAATGTTTATCTTTCTAATGTTGAGCTTGAGGAAGCAAAAGAGCTTTTCTTTAAAGAGATAGAGGAATCAATAAAAAATAGAGAAACTGAGACTGTAAGTGTATACGATTCACTTGATAGAATTACTACCAAGCCTGTGTTTGCGAGAATTTCTTCTCCGTTTTTCAATGCATCTGCAATGGATGGCATAGCAGTGAAAGCCAAGGAAACCTATGGTACCGATGAGAGAAATCCTAAGAAGCTTAAGCTTAATAGAGATTATATATTTATAGATACGGGAGATGTTATTGAAGATCCCTATGACTCGGTGATTATGATAGAGGATGTTATCCCCGTAGATGAGGAAACGGTGCAAATAATTAAGGCAGCCTCTCCGTGGCAGCATGTTAGGCCCATGGGAGAGGATATTGTCGCTAGTGAAATGATAGTTCCTGCTTATCATAGAATAACCCCAATGGATATAGGTGCATTGCTATGTGGTGGTATTTTAGAAATAGACGCTATTAAGAAAGTTAAGGTAGGTATAATTCCTACTGGTACAGAGATAATTGAGCCTGAGGAAGAGATAGCTCCTGGCAAGATAATAGATTCAAATTCAAGAATGTTTGAAGCAATGGTTAAAAATTATGGAGGAGTCCCTACAAGATATAAGCCAGTTCCAGATGAATACGAGCTAATAAAGAGTAAAATTCTGAATGCAGTCCAGGAAAACGATATAGTTGTAATTAATGCTGGGTCATCTGCTGGTACCGAAGATTATACCTCAAAGATTATTGAGGAGATTGGGAAGCTGATCATACATGGAGTGGCTATAAAACCTGGTAAGCCTGCAATATTAGGAAAGGTTAATGGTAAACCGGTAATTGGGATTCCTGGATATCCCGTTTCGGCATATATCGTTTTTGAGGCATTTGTTAAACCATTGATATATAAGTATAGAAGTTGTAAAGAGTTCAAAGGAAACTCTGTAGATGCTGTTTTATCAAAGCGTCTAATGTCTTCGTTAAAGCATCTAGAGTTTGTTAAGATGAAGCTAGGCAAGGTTAAGGGTAAGTTAATAGCTACACCATTAAATAGAGGTGCAGGTGTGACGATGTCCCTTGTTAAGGCCGACGGTATAGCAAGAATTCCTAAAAAACTAGAAGGAATAGATGCTGGAGAAGAAATAAAGATTGAGCTGCTCAAGGATTTAGAGAGTATAAATAATACGATTGTTTCCATAGGAAGTCATGATATAATAATGGATATACTTGCAAATATGATACACGAAAAGCATAGGGATGTTAATCTGTCATCGGCCCATGTTGGCAGTCTAGGTGGAATTATGGCCATGAGAAGGGGCGAAGCGCATATAGCACCAGTACATCTTCTAGATGAAAAAACTGGAACCTACAATACTGAATATGTAAAGAAATATTTAAAGAATATAGATATTTCCCTTGTAAAGGGAGTAAAGAGATTACAGGGATTAATGGTGAAGAAGAATAATCCTAAGAATATTAATTCTATAGAAGATTTGACAAGAGAAGATATAGTTTTTGTAAATAGACAAAAAGGCTCTGGAACGAGGATACTATTAGATTTTAAGCTTAAGGAGTTAGGAGTCGATAGCAATAGTATAACTGGATATGACAGAGAAATGACAACACATATGACAGTTGCTTCAGCAGTTCTATCGGGTACAGCCGATGCTGGATTGGGTATAAAGTCATCGGCAGAGGCCATGGGCCTAGATTTTATACCAATAGGTGAAGAAGAATATGATTTTGTTTTGTTAACAGAGTTCTTAGAGGATGAGAAAATCAAAGAATTTATCGAAACATTAAAGTCAGAAGAATTTGCTGAAAAACTTCTCAAACTTGGAGGCTATGAAATAGAAGAGCCAGGAAGAGTAATCTGTTTTTAACACATAGGAAGCTGTAGACCTAACTATAACCTCAAACGAAGGAGGTACTGACATGTTAGATAATATAGGAAGAAAAATAAACTATCTCAGAATTTCTGTAACGGATTTATGTAATCTGAGGTGCAGATACTGTATGCCAGAAGAGGGTCTGTGTAAAAAAGACCATAAGGATATCTTGAGGATAGAAGAAATTGAAGAAATAGTACGTGAGGGTGCTAAAATCGGAATTAATAAGGTAAGAATTACTGGAGGAGAGCCCTTAATCAGAAAGGGAATCATAGAGCTTGTAGGAAAGATTTCTCGAGTTCAGGAAATTAAAGATATAGCAATGACTACGAATGGCATATTATTAAAGAAATATGCAAGGGAGCTTAAGGATGCAGGTTTAAATAGAGTCAACATAAGCATTGATACCCTTGACAAGGACAAGTATGAAAAAATAACTAGAGGCGGTAATATAGCAGATGTTCTAGAGGGAATTGAAGAAGCTAAGAGAGTTGGTCTGGTTCCTATTAAACTTAACATTGTTTTGATCGGTGGTTTTAACGACGACGAGATTAATGATTTCGTAAATTTAACTAGGGACGAAAATATAGATGTAAGATTTATAGAGCTTATGCCTTTAGGACAAGCAAGTACATGGGCTAAAGAGAATTTCATACCGAATACAACGGTTTTAGAGAGATTTCCAGAGCTCATGCCATTATGTAAAGATGATAAAGGAAGTCCAGCTAAATACTATAAACTACCTAATGGTAAGGGGCGAATTGGACTTATAAACCCTATTAGCAGCCATTTTTGTTCAAGTTGTAATAGAGTTAGAATTACAGCGGATGGGAAGATTAAGCCCTGTCTTCATTCAAATTATGAAATAAATATAAGAAGCTTACTTGAACAAGATCTTAAGCTTTTAGATATTTTAAAGCTAGCTGTTGAATCTAAACCAAAGGAGCACACAATTAACGATTTAGAATATGAACCAGTAATAAGGAATATGTATCAAATAGGAGGCTAGTATGGAGTTCACACACTTTAACGAAAGCGGAAAGGCCAAGATGGTTGAGGTTGGAGATAAAAACGATACGAAAAGAGTTGCTATTGCTAGAGGCACCATAAAGATGAATAGTAATACCCTAAAAATGATTATTGAGGGTCAAATGAAAAAGGGAGATGTTCTATCGGTTGCCCAGGTAGCCGGAATAATGGGTGCTAAAAAGACTAGTGAAGTGATACCTATGTGCCATAATATATTCATTACTGGTGCTGATATAAGGTTTGAGATTGACGAAGAAAATAATGCAATTCACATTGAATCAGAGGTTAAAACTATTGGTAAAACAGGAATCGAAATGGAAGCATTAAATTCCGTATCAACTACCGCTCTAACTATTTATGATATGTGCAAGGCTGTTGATAAGGATATGGTTATAGAAAATATAAGGCTTGTAAAGAAAACAGGCGGCAAATCTGGTGAATATATAAGGGAAGGGGAGCTTTAAGTGGCAAAGGTAATTGCAATAAGTATAAGTGAGACTAAGGGAGTGCCTAAGGAAAATATACCTGAAGGAAACTTTATAGAAGATTTTGGATTAGAAGGTGATGCCCATGCTGGTAAGTGGCATAGACAGGTAAGTCTTCTTGGGGTAGAAAGTATAAATAAGATGAAAGAAATGGGTATAGAAGGCCTATGTAGTGGGAAGTTTGCAGAGAATCTTACTACTGAAGGTATAAATCTTTATGACCTACCAGTTGGAACTAAGCTGCAAATCGGCGAGACTCTCCACGAAGTTACTCAGATAGGTAAGGAATGTCATACAGGCTGTGCTATTCTTCACCAAGTAGGCCAGTGTATAATGCCTAAGGAAGGTATCTTTACTAAGGTACTAAAGGGTGGAAAGATAAAAGTAGATGATGAAATAAAGGTAGTAGAATAATAAACAAATATTCTTACCAAAAAAGAATGAGAATTATAAACCGTAACTTCAATAATACATGAAGTTGCGGTTTATTTTTTATTTCATACACCTATAAACTGCAGAAAATTCTGATTAGCCTAATAAAAATATGATAAAATTAAATTGTATCCATAGTAAGGGGGCTTTTATCATGGACAAATTAACTAATGATACAACTAAATATTGGATAGCAGATTCCCATGAAAGGTGCAAAGACATGGGTGTTGAGCCTGATATAATATATAGTAAGAAGATCATTGATAGAGAAAAACTGCAGAAGAAGCTAGAAGAAAAGAGAGAATTGATTATAGCAGCAGAGCCTTTTATGAATCAATTATATAACTTCGTTAAGGGATCAAATTTCTTTTCTATACTGACTGATGAAGAGGGATGTATACTAAGCGTTATAGGTGATGAAGATATTTTATCAGAAGCATTTTCTTTAAAGATGATCCCTGGTGCTTACATGGATGAAGGAAACATTGGGACAAATGCTATGGGGACGGCCTTAGCAGAAGAATCACCGGTACAGGTGTCGGGAAAGGAACATTTTATCAATGCCTATCATAGATGGACCTGCTCAGGAGCGCCCATAAGGGACTTTGAAGGAAGAATAATAGGATCATTAGATCTTACAGGGTATAGTGAAAATGTACATTCTCATACCCTTGGGATGGTTGTTGCAGCTGCCAACGCAATAGAAAAAATGCTTTATATAAAAAAATACAATGAAGATCTCAAAATGGCCAAGATCTATACTGAAACCATTATGGATTCAATACCTGCAGGGATAATGACTGCTGATTTAGAGGGGAATATAAAGTCAGTCAACAGTTACGTTATGAAGATGTTTGGGTACAACGATGAGGAAATGAAAAAAATAAAGGTTTGGAATCTATTCGAAGGTTGGGAAAAGGTAAAGGATACCCTATGTGGGTTGGATACTTTTTTAGATGAGGACGTTTTTGTAAAATCACGGAGAAACAAGCTGCAATTTAGCCTTAGTGCATACCCAATACTAGATGATAGACAAAATGTAATAAACATAATACTTGTATTTAAAGAGGTCAAGAAGGTTCGAAAGCTTGCAAACAAAATTATGGGAAGACAAGCGATATACACCTTCGATAAAATAATCGGCAAAAATAAAGGATTTTTGAGAACGATTGAATTTGCAAAAAAAGTAGCCGATAGTAAGTCCACAATACTAATCATGGGTGAGAGTGGTACCGGTAAAGAAATATTTGCACAAGCTATACATAATCACAGTTACAGGAGAGAAGAACCATTTATAGCTTTGAATTGTGGTGCCATACCTAAGAATCTAATCGAATCAGAATTATTTGGATATGAAGAAGGAGCTTTCACAGGAGCAAAGCAAGGTGGACAGCCTGGAAAATTTGAAATTGCCGATGGAGGTACCATATTTTTAGACGAGATTGGAGAAATGCCCCTAGATATGCAGACGAGACTACTTAGAGTAATTGAGGAAGGTACCGTAAATAGAGTAGGTAGCTCCGATGAGATTGTAGTGAACGTTAGAATAATAGCGGCCACAAACAAGGATTTAACCGAAGAAGTTAAAAAGGGGAACTTTAGAAAGGATTTATTTTACAGGTTAAATGTTTTACCCCTTAGACTTATTCCTTTGAGGCAAAGAAAAGAGGATTTACCTTTATTAATTGAATATTTTATGAATAGAATTTCTAGGAGACTTAACAAAAAAAGGGTAGTTATATCAGAGGAACATATGAAGAACTTAATGAATTACGAATGGCCCGGTAATGTAAGGGAATTAGAGAACTTTATTGAACTTGTTATAAATACTGAATATATACCACTAGACATAAATAGGAAAGATACTGAATTGCATATGAAGCAAGTTTTTAGTGAAAACAATGATGACTGTTACAAACTGGAGCAGGTTGAAAAAGAGCATATCATAAAAGTACTAAAAAAATGTAGAGGAAATATTACTCTAACAGCAAAAAAACTTGGTATTGGGAGAAATACTTTATATAGGAAACTTAATAAATATGAAATAGACTGTTCTGAATTTGAACAATGTAACGAAATGGAACAATCGAAAACTAAAAAAATCGCACCATAATGGAACGATGGGTATTTGCTTGAGTATGTCTCTTAAAACAATCTTATGAGCATAGTCCTGGGGTGTTTCAGAATGAATGAAGTTCAAGGTTTTGAAATTTCAGCGGTTTGGCTAGTACTAGTGTACGTGCCAAGTCGATGAAATTTCAAATAACGCAGAAATTCGTCATTCTGAGACAACCCGTTTTTTTATTGGCACGAGTATTGCATTAAAAAACAATGTAAATAAACAAAAAAGGGAGGATTTATATGTACGGTTATAAAGGGAAGGTATTAAGAATTAATCTTAAGGAAAGAACTACAAAAGTAGAGCCACTGAATATGGAAGACGCAAAGAAATTTATTGGGGGTAGAGGACTAGGAACTAAAATGCTTTGTGATGAGATTGATCCAAATATAGATGCTCTAAGTCCTGAAAATAAGCTTATTATAGTTAGTGGTCCGCTGACTGGTACTGCGACTCCAACTGGAGGACGATATATGGTAGTAACAAAGGCACCATTAACAGGAACAGTTGCGAGTTCTAACTCAGGAGGATATTGGGGAGCAGAATTGAAATTTGCTGGGTACGATGCAATAATCGTAGAAGATAAGGCAGATAGTCCAGTGTACATAGATATTAAGGACGAGAAGGTTGAGATACGAGATGCATCACATCTTTGGGGCAAGGTAGTTTCAGAAACAACAGAGATTCTTGAAAAAGAGTGCGACGATAAGGTTAAGGTTCTTACTATAGGGCCGGCTGGAGAAAAATTATCAAGGATTGCTGCAATAATGAATGATAAGGATAGAGCTGCAGGTCGTTCCGGTGTAGGTGCTGTAATGGGATCTAAGAATCTAAAGGCTATTACTGTTAAAGGTAGCAGTAATAAGGCCGATGTTCATGATCCAGATAAGCTAAAGGAAGTATTCTCAAGATCTATTAAAAAGATAAGAGACAATGGCGTAACAGGTCAGGGACTTCCGACTTATGGAACAGCTGTATTAGTAAACATAATCAATGAAAATGGAGTATTACCAACGAATAACTTCCAAGAAGCATACTTTGAAGATGCTGAAGAAATCAGTGGTGAAACATTAGCTGAAAAGTACCTAGTAAAGAGAGAGGCATGCTACCGATGTCCAATCGCATGTGGAAGATATTGCAAGGTTGATGATATTGAAGGTGGAGGACCTGAGTATGAAACAATTTGGGCATACGGTTCTGACTGTGGAGTAGCAGATCTTGGAGAGATAATAAAGGCAAACTATTGGTGTAATGAGCTGGGTATCGATACAATATCAGCTGGAGCTACATTAGCTGCTGCTATGGAGCTTTATGAAAAGGGATATATTAAAGAGGAAGAATTAGATGGAACACCTTTGAAATTTGGTAATGCCGACGCAGTAGTTGAATGGACTAAGAAGATGGGATTACGTGATGGCTTAGGAGATAAGCTTGCAGAGGGTTCTTATAGATTGACTGACATGTATGGTGTACCTGAATTATCTATGACGGTTAAGAAGCAAGAATTACCGGCATATGACCCAAGAGGTATTCAAGGTCACGGTCTTCAATATGCAACCTCTAACAGAGGAGGATGTCATGTAAGGGGTTATCTAATTTCTCCAGAGATTTTAGCACTACCAGAGAAGCTAGATAGATTTTCACTTGAAGGAAAGGCTACATGGGCAAAGATATTCCAAGACCTAACAGCAACTATTGACTCTTTAGGACTATGTCTATTCACATCCTTCGCATTAGGAGCAGAGGATTATGCAGATCTTTATAATGCTGTATGTGGAACTGACCATACTGCTGAAAGTATGTTAGAAGCAGGGGACAGAATATGGAATATAGAGAAGCTATTTAATCTAAAGGCAGGTATTGATACTTCAGAGGATACACTTCCTAAGAGATTACTTAAGGACCCGATTCCAGATGGTCCGTCAAAGGGATGGGTTCATAAGTTAGATGAACTTTTACCTAAGTATTATGAAGAAAGAGGTTGGGATACTAAGGGAGTTCCGACTGAAGAAAAATTAGCTGAACTAGGTATTGCTGGTGAGGCTATGAAACCAGCTACAGCGGCTGAATAAGAAAGAAATGGAATAGAATTAACCTAAGGGCTTCAATATGAAGCCCTTTAGTTATAGGTGGTAGATAAATATGAAATTGAAAAAAGTGTATTTAGAGCTTACTAACAAGTGTAATTTAGATTGTAGTATCTGTTATAGGAAGTCCTGGAATGAAAAACTTTGCGATATGGACAGGGAGCTATTTGATGGAATTTGCGAGCAAATAAGTAGTGAGGATGAAGTAGAATCAATAGTTTTAGGTGGAATAGGGGAGCCAACATTTTCCCCTTTAATTTATGATGCAATCGAAAGGTTTAAGGATTACTATTTAACCATAACCACAAATGGTACAATAATGAAGGATGAATTATTAGAGCTTATGGTTAATAACGTAGATGAAATTATTGTATCTATTGATGGATTAGATGATGAACTTCAAAGGATAAGGGGTATAGAATTAAATATAATTACAGAAAACCTAAAGAGGCTGATTACCCTAAAGAAAATCAAGGATAGCAGGATACCATCAATAAATATACAGTTCGTTGCTACAAAGGACAATATTGACGATATTTTCCCGATAATCGATCTAGCGGATTCCTTAAAAGCAGATTCCATTATTGTCTCGAACCTATTACCTCAATCCGATGAAAATAAGGAAAAAATCCTTTACACAAGATATGAGAATAAAAGTATTAAAGAACTATTTCATAAGATAAACAACTATTCATTTAGAAGGGGAATGAAGATATATCTTCCTAATTGCGAGTTAAAGACAGAAAGAAGATGTAATTTTGTGGATGATGACACTACATATATATCTTCATGCGGTGATGTAGTCCCTTGTTACAGATTTTCCCATGCCTATAAGGAATACGTATTTGGCAGGGTGAAGCTTGTAGATAAATACACCTTTGGGAATTTAAATGATAATAGCCTAGCAAGCATCTGGAATAGTGAAGAGTACGTCAAATTTAGAAATGCTGTTCATAACAATCTATATCCTTCCTGTATTGATTGTGATCTCGTTGAAGGATGTGATATGGTAAATGATTCAGCCATGGACTGCTATGGCTATAGCCCTTCCTGTGGAGATTGTCTGTGGTCAAGAAAATTTGTGATATGTACGTAATTTATATATGCTGAAAGAATCAGGAGGTGATAGAAATGAGCATAGAAGTAAGGTTATTTGCAACACTAAGAGAAGGTAGAGGAAAAAAAGTATACTTTGAAGCCGAGGAAGGAATTAATCCGGATAAAATAATAAAAAAATTAAATGTTGATAAAGAGGATGTGGCGATACTATTGATTAATGGAAGGGATGGAGACTTATTTGTAGAATTAAATGATGGAGACGTTGTTTCAATCTTTCCACCGGTAGGAGGCGGCTAAATGAAAAGATACATAAAGAACATGAAGATGCTAAGTAAAGAGGAAAATAAAAGACTTGCTGAACTTAAAGTCTGTGTAGTCGGATGTGGAGGTCTTGGTGGGTATGTAATTGAATTCCTTGGAAGATTAGGAATTGGTAATATTACTGCTGTAGATGGTGATTTTTTCGATGAGACTAACCTCAATAGGCAGATACTCTCAGAGACTGATACTTTAGGAAAATCAAAGGCTTTGACTGCACAAAAGAGGATGAAACAAGTTAATCCATTAATTGAGGTAACTCCTATTACTGAAAGAATTTCAGAGGAAAATGCCTATGGAATTATAAAGGGTCATGATCTGATTATTGATGCAGTAGATAGAATAAACACAAGATTCCTTTTGCAGGAGACTGCATCTAAGTTGAATATCCCATTGATCCATGGAGCCATAGCAGGGTGGTATGGTCAAGTGTCTACAATTTTACCTGGGGATAACACCCTAGATAAAATTTATCCAACCAAAGATGGAAGTGGACTAGAAAGTGAGCTTGGTAATCCATCATTTACGCCTGCTCTGGTAGCTTCTATTGAAGTTTCTGAAGCTTTAAAGGTCTTACTAGGCAAGGGAGAACTTCTTAGAAATAAGCTATTATATATTGATTTACTCGAGCACGATTATGTGGTTATGGAATTAGGCTAAAAATGTAATATACATGGAAACAAGTTAATAAACATAGGGTAGGAGGTGTACCGATGATGCGTATAAAGTACAGACCTTTTACCCTTTTTCTTTGTTTGACACTAATAGTATTTATTCTTTTTGCTCCTCACTTTTTGATAAGGCCTAAAATTGATGAATTGGTTGATAAGATTTTCGTAAAAGAAATTGAGTGGAAAGGTATTATTACGGTTTGGGACTATCCGAGGTTAGATATTACTACGGGATATAAGTATTCATGGATTATGAAAAAAATAAAGGAATTTGAAAGAAAAAATCCAGGTATATATATTGAATTTAAGCCACTTAATCCAGAGTTTGGACATATAGAAATAGATACGGCTTTGAAGACTAATTCCAGCCCAGATATAGCACCCGTCGGATCGAATTTTGAAATAATTGCAAAGGGAGCTTTGGAGCCTCTGGATGAATATTTGACGCAGGAAGAGATTGATAAATATAAATCTAATGCTATTTCAGCTGTGAAGTATGAGAAAAAGATATGGGGAGTCCCATACATGATGGAAAATTACTGTCTTTTTTTGAATTTGGATTTATTCAATCAAAAAGGTGTTAAACCACCTAAAGATGGAAATTGGACCTACGAGGAATTTTTAAAGACTTTAAAGGATTTAACATACGATAAAGATGGGGATAAGAAAGCAGATATCTTTGGATTTAACTCCTATATAATGCCTAATGCATACAACGCATGGGGTATAATATTAAGTGATGGTGGAGAGATTGTAAATTATAAAAGGGGGAGCTATAGCTTCTATGGAAAAGAAGCTATTTCAGGGTTGAAAAAATTAGTGGATTTGAAGCTGGTTCATAAAGTTACTCCAGAAGAATTTGGAGAAAATGCACCTATGGAGGCATGGAGAAGCTTTGCGGTAGATAAAAAAGTCGCTGTGTATCCTGGCAAGTCTTCCTTCGTAAATGTATTGAAGGTACTTAATAGTATGGGTAAAGGCTTTGACTTTGGGGTAGCGAACTTTCCTACTGGAGAGGCGGGTGTACCGATATCATCGGGAAATACTGTAACTGCCTATGGGGTATTTAAGCAAGAGGATAAGAAGAAAGTTGAGATGTGTATGAAATTTATCAAGCATCTGACTGATGATGATGGGCAAAAAGAACTTGATAAGCAAGGCGTTTTTCCAGTGAAAAAGGGTATAGGAGAAGTATATAAAAATGATAAAATAATGTCGACCGTAGAGAAAAGTCTGTCCTATTCAAAGCCAATAGGGGCTCATCCTAAATGGGGAGTAGTAGATGATATATTACAAAGTCAGATTAGAATGGCTGTATTGGGGGAAAAAACTCCAGAAGAGGCTATAATAGATGCAAAGGAAAGAATAGAGCAAGCATTGTCTTCTGGACGATGATTCAGTAGCTGTAAACCGAAGCCCTTGTTTTTATAAAATCAAAAAGGTATACTTATCTTGATTACTTTAAAATAACTTGTTGGGAGATGAATTTATGGATATAAATAAAATATATATAGATATTGCAAATAATATTAATCCAAAAAATGTACTAAAAAATGAGATGATGAAAAACCATACATCCTTCAAAATCGGTGGCCCAGCTGACCTACTAATAATGCCAGAATCTATAGAAGAAATAGCTTTTACCATAGGGTATTGTAAAGAAAATAATATAAAGTATCACATAATAGGCAATGGAAGTAATCTATTAATAAGTGATAAAGGGATTAGAGGAGTAGTCATTAAAGTTGCAGATAATTTTAAGGATGTAGTAGTTGAAGGTAACATTGTAAAGGCGCAGGCAGGTATATTACTTTCTCGTCTATCGAAAATAATAATGAATGAAAGTCTAGAAGGTTTTGAATTTGCTAGTGGAATTCCAGGAACATTAGGTGGTGCTGTAGCTATGAATGCTGGAGCATATGGCGGAGAAATGAAGGATGTTGTCACTGGAGTTTCTGTCTTAGACAATAAAGGAAATGTAATGCACTTTACTAAGGACGAGATAGAATTTGGTTATAGGAAAAGTATTATTCAAGAAAATGGTTACATAGTTTTAGAGGTTCAAATGGAATTAAATAAGAGTGATTTTGAAAAAATAAAGAGTATAACCGATGATTTAACAGAGAGAAGAACATCAAAGCAACCTTTACATTTACCTAGTGCTGGAAGTACATTTAAAAGACCAGTAGGTCATTATGCAGGTAAGCTTATCGAGGATTCTGGGCTAAAGGGTGTTAGAGTAGGTGATGCCCAGGTATCTGATCTACACTGTGGTTTTATTGTTAATCTAGGAAATGCTACCTTTGAAGAGGTTTATGATCTTATTAGACTTGTTCAGAAGGTTGTTAGAGACAAATTTGACGTGGAGCTAGAAACAGAAGTAAAAATAATTGATGAAGAATAGTGGTGATTTTATGAAAATATTTGCTGACTATCATACTCATACCATCTATAGTGGTGATGCAAAGGGAACTATTGAGGAAAATGTTGAAGCAGCAAAAAAGAAAGGTCTTAGGGAAATAGCTATAACAGATCATGGACCAAAGCATATAGGATATGGGGTAAAGAAAAAAAATATAAAAAAGATGAGAAAAGAAATAGACGAACTAAATAGAATAAATCCAGATATTGAAGTGAAATTTGGTCTGGAGGCAAATATTATTGGTACAGATGGTAAAATCGATGTTGACGAAGAAATAAAAAAAGAGCTAGATATTTTATTAGCGGGTTTTCATTTTGGAAGTATTCCTGATAAGCTAATAGAAGGTACAAAGGTTCAGATTTATAATGTATTAAGTCCTTTATTACCATCTATAGAAAGAAAATCGAGGGTAATAAATACAAAGTCAGTTGTAGAAGCCTTATCAAAGTATGATATAGATATATTAACTCATCCAGGAGCAAAAGCATCGATTGATACAAAGGAAGTAGCAAGAGCTGCAGTAAAAAATGATACAGCATTAGAAATAAACAGCAGCCATGGGCATTTGACAGTGGAATACATTAAAGTAGCTATGAAAGAGGGCGCAAAATTTGTTATAAACAGTGATGCCCATAGGCCTGAAGATATCGGCAATGTAGAAAAGGGTATAAACCGCGCGCTGCAAGCCGGTTTAAATGTAGATAGTATAATAAATACAGAAGAGTAAGAGAACATAAGATGAGGTGGGTCTATGAAATTTGTGATAATTACTGGTTTATCTGGTGCAGGGAAAAGTCAAGCAATGAAATGCATGGAGGATTTAGGATTCTATTGTGTAGATAATTTACCTCCTGTATTAATTCCAAAATTCGCTGAACTTTGTTTCACTAATGGTGGAGAGATTCAGAAAATAGCATTAGTGATAGATATAAGGGGCGGTAAGTTCTTTGATGATCTATTTGAAAGTTTAGACGAACTGAAAGGTAAAGGTTATAAATACGAGATATTGTTCCTTGATGCCTCAGATGAAACTCTAATAAAGAGATTCAAAGAGACTAGAAGAGTACATCCTTTGAGTAGTGAGGGTAGAATAATTGATGGAATAGAGGCTGAGAGAGAGAAATTAGAGAATTTAAAAATAAGAGCTAACAAAATAATAGATACATCAAATATGATACCTAGCGAGCTTAAGGAAGAAATAAAAAAAATATTCATTGAGGGTTCATCAAATAATATTATGATTTCAATTTTATCCTTTGGCTTTAAAAAGGGAATTCCCCTGGATGCAGATTTAGTCTTTGATGTGAGATTTCTACCTAATCCTCACTATATACCAGAATTGAAAGAGTTTACAGGAAATGATAAGAATGTAAGAGAGTATGTTATGAAATGGCCTGAGAGCATTGAGTTTGTAAAAAAACTGAATGATCTTATAGATTTCTTAATACCTTTTTATGAGAGAGAGGGTAAGTTCCAGCTGGTTATAGCAGTTGGATGTACAGGAGGTAAGCATAGATCGGTAACTGTAGCTAATATACTAAATGAATATTTAAAAGAGAAAGGTCAAAGAGTAAGGTTGAATCATAGAGATGCACCTAAATAAAGACAAATAACCTCAAAGTATAGTAGATATTCTCGGAAAAGTACTTAATGGCTTTGGGTCTTAATAAGTTTGTCTATAGATAAGGAGTAAGGGGGAAATGAATATTTACTTCTGGCTTAAGCCAGGTAGAAAGGTTAAAAGGTGGATTTTTTTAGGGATAATCGGAATCATATTAACATCAATAGGTATCAATAGTTTATTAGGTCATCTAATTAGCGAATCAATTAAAGTCGAATACAAATTAGTACTTGTTATTTTAGGTATCATATTGGTGTCTATCTCAATATGTAGTATAACAAAAATAGTGACAAGAATTATGACTAATTCAAGCTCGAGAAATATTTTTAGAAATTCTAAAAATATAAGCAATATAATAGATAAGAATATGCTAGATAGAGGATTAAAAATAGTAGTTGTTGGTGGGGGGACAGGTCTATCTGTCCTTTTAAGAGGACTTAAAACATTTACTTCTAATATTACTGCCATTGTTACTGTAGCCGACGATGGCGGTGGTTCAGGGAAGCTTAGAGAAGATTTAGGGATGCTTCCACCTGGAGATATAAGAAACTGTATTTTGGCCTTGGCAGACACAGAGCCAATTATGGAGAAGCTTTTGCAGTATAGATTTGAAGAAGGTATATATAAAGATCAGAACTTTGGAAACCTTTTAATAGCCGCAATGAATGGAATATCCGATAGCTTTGAAGATGCAATAAAGAGAATAAATGATATTTTTGCCGTAGCTGGAAAAGTTCTTCCTGTTACCACGGAAGATGTTACCCTTTTCGCTAGATTAGAGAACGGTGTAATAGTAAAGGGTGAATCGAAAATTCCTATTAAATCCAAAGAATTAGATAGTCCAATCGAAAGCGTATTTATAAAACCTAAAAAGGCCAAGCCCCTACTAGAAGCAAAGGAGTCGATAATGGATGCTGATGTAATAATACTTGGACCTGGAAGCCTATATACGAGTATTTTGCCTAATCTAGTAGTTGAAGATATTACTAAGATGATAAAAAAATCCTCTGCTATTAAGGTATATGTATCAAATGTTATGACTCAGCCAGGTGAAACCGATGGATATTCAGTAGGAGATCATGTAAAGACCATTCTAAGACATACAGATGAGAATATTATTGAATATGTCTATGCAAATAATAAAAAAATTCCCGATGATATATACTTTAAATATAAAGACGAAGGATCAAAGGCTGTTGAAATAAGAGAAGAAGATAAAGAGGTATTCAGAGAGCATGGGATTCAGCTTGTTCAAAGAAATTTTATTGAAGTAAAGAAGGGATATGTAAGACATGATGCTTTAAAATTGTCTGAGCATATACTACAGACGGCTATAGAAAGAAAGTATAGTCAAGACAGAATAAGATTTATGGAATTGAATTCGATAATGAGAAAATCTAAGAATTTAAGGAATTAGAAGATTGAGTTAATAAAACTAAATCTTCTATTTTTTTTAATCAAAAATATACGAGATTATTATTGAAATTATTACCATACTATGTTAACTTTATTATGGTATACTATTACTACCAAGATTATTCATATAAAGTTCAAAACTCTGCTATGCCTTTTGTTTTTAAGGCGGCTATCAAATTCTGGACATGATTTGGAAATTGATAGGAGCCTTAGAAACCAAATTACTTGCATAGTTTTAAACTTTCTATGGATAGTTTAAATATAGAGATTTCGGTAAAACTATTAATTTGTACATATCTAAAATTTTGCCAAATTTGAATAGTTGGACATGCATAAATTGAGCTTTAACAAGAATTCTCTACAGAGATTCTAATCAAAGTTTTCATTTATACAGATTAAAAATCCCAAGAAGCATCGAATATTTTGATATGTATAAATTGAGATTTACTATGAACTCTATATAATAAATTGTTCCGAAAGATAGTATTTTTTAATATATTATAGTATAAGAAAGTAAAATTACAATGTTTGATATATATTTTAGCTTATAGTAGTTTTTAGCATAAGGAGTGGAACAATTGAGAGAAGAAATTAGTGCAGGTGGAGTTGTCTATTTTGGTAATGCGATTTTACTTCTTAAAAAATATAATGGAGATTGGGTGTTGCCAAAGGGTAAGATTGAGGAAAATGAAGATACAAAAGATACTTCTATAAGAGAAGTTTTTGAAGAAGGTGGAGTTAAGGCTGATGCCATAAAATATATTGGAAAGATTCAATATTCTTTCAAAAATAGCTGGAAAAATAATGAAATAGTCAATAAAACAGTCCATTGGTACCTGATGAAGGCTAGGAGTATGGCGTGTAACCCTCAAAAAGAAGAGGGATTTATAGATGCTAGATTTATTCATATAGATAGAGTCAAAGGAATGGCAAAATATTATGATGAAAAGAACATTATTGATAAAGCTATAAAAGAAATAAGAAAAATTGAGACCTCATAGTTTTATGAGGTCTTTTTAATGTTATATGTAATGATTTGTCTTTTGACTTACTTACCTACTAATTCATCTATCTCCGATTGATCAAAAATAAATCTTTCTCCCTTATTAATCATTACACAAGGAAGTCCAACCCTACCTGACTTTCTAATCTCATCAAATTCAAGTCTATTATCTCTATATTTGAGAAATTTCTTTAGGTTTAACATGCTATCCGTAATATCAATATATAAAAATTCAACATTATTCTGTGAAAGAAACTCCTTCACTGGTGCACAGCCTGGTCAATGTTTGCTTCCAAAAACAGTAATTTTATTCATTTTTGTTCCTCCTCAAAGAATTTTAACATTTGTTAGAAATAGTCTGTATAGGGTTTATAAATTAAACTATCTGCTTTAAGCCCTATATTAATATTTTAACTGAAAATAATTATCTTTCAAGAAAAATAATTATTTGAGCAAATTGCATAACTACCATCTAAAAAAACTTTCTAATATATATAGTCTTAAAAACCCTAGAGCTATACCAATAAAATATGCTCTATTTGAAGTAATTAAAGTAAGGATGATATTCACATACGCAATTTTGCCAAGCTATAATTATGCAATTACCTCAGGCATAATATAAAATAAGATTATCAAAAGGTTTTCAATGGGATAAAAATGAACGAGATAGATAGATTTATGAAGGGTGAAAAAATGCAAGATTAAAAATACTCTGTAATCATTATAACTTAAATGTTTACAGAGTATAATAAATTGTTGATAATTATTACCTCATAATTAATGATGTAATAATTAATAAATAGAGATATTAGAAGGTTTTATTGTTATTGATCTCTGAAACAAAGGTTGAACAGGCAGTACCATCGCTAGTTTTCGCATAGCCATCGCCCATGGCATTAACTTGTAAATTTTTTGCATGACATAGGTTTTCTTTGTTATATTTACAATTTGATACTGAACATTTTACTTCCATTTGGGGTGTATGCATAGTCGTGCCTCCTATATCAATATAGCTTGTGTTACTTGTTTTCAGCTACGAAACTACCACAATCTGTACATTCTACAGTCTTTGCAGTATTAGTATGTTTTACTACGTCTATATGATTTAAGCTACAATAAGATTCTGTTTTAGCGTGATATTTACACTCAGTTACATTACATCCAATGCTTTTGTTTGTATGCATTAATTCACCTCCTTATGATGTTACAAAGTTATTATTTGCTTTTTAAAGATCCTTTATTCTGAGACTTCCTTCCAATAAAATTAATCTGAATTTAGAAAAAATAGAAACTTTTAGGATTTTAAAAGTATTGCATATATATTATTGATAAATATTTTCAAAATTGTGATATAATAAAATATAAATCTTTTTACAAAAGACCTTGTTCCAATTCAACTCTTTCAGTGTCCTTATATCATTGCTATTCAAAACATGGAAACCTTGGAATGCAAATATACCTAATTGAATATATTTTTGATTGTATAAGTTAAACTAGTATTTGAAAATTATAACTAATAAAGATGGTGATTAAATGTCATTTTCTTCAAAAACGAAAAATGAACTTGTAAGAAAAATGTTTGAAAATACGTGTTGTCAATTTGCTGAAGCTTCTTCAATGCTAAGGATGAGTGGAACGATACAATTGGCAGGACTTAACAAAGTTAACATAAGAGTTACAACTGAAAATCCTGCTATTGCTAGATTAATTTTTAAGCTTTTTAAAAATACTTTTAATGTTCATACTGAGGTACTAGTAAAGAAAAACAAAGTATTAAAAAAGGGAAATACCTATGTTGTTCTAATTACAGATGCAACAGAAATTCTACAAAAATTAGAAATTATTAACTTTGAAAATAATAGCTTTAACATAAATTATAAGCTACCAGAAAAGCTTTTAGATAATGAATGCTGTAAAAGGGCGTATCTTAGAGGTGCTTTTTTAGGTGGAGGCTCTGTTAGTGATCCTGAAAAAACTTACCACCTTGAATTTGTTACACATAACCAAGAATTTAGTGAAGAACTACTCACGCTAATCAATAGTTATGGACTCAAGGCAAAGGTTATCCTAAGAAAAAGTAATTATGTTGTTTATTTAAAAGAGGGTGATCAAATTGTTGATTGCCTTAACATAATAGGAGCTCATAATGCCTTGATGCATCTAGAAAATGTGCGGATAGTTAAACAGATGAGAAACAATGTTAATAGGATTGTAAATTGTGAGACAGCAAATTTAAGCAAGATAGTAGAAGCTTCAATAAGACAAATACAGAACATTCAATATATAGAAAAAACAGCTGGTTTTAAGGTGCTTCCAGATAATCTAAGAGAAATAGCTGAACTAAGGCTTAAATATGAAAATGCAAGTCTTAAGGAACTAGGACAAATGCTGACCCCTCCCGTAGGCAAATCAGGCGTAAATCATAGGCTTAGAAAAATTGAAAAGATAGCTGAACAATTGAGAATGAAGGGAGACTTAAGTAAATGATTAAGAGAGATTTTGAAGTAAAGAATGAAATGGGTTTACATGCAAGAGCAGCAGCATTATTCGTGCAGACAACAAACAAATTTGCATCAGATATATTTGTCGAAAAAGATAATGAGAGGGTAAATGCTAAAAGTATCATGGGGATAATGGCTTTAGGGATTTCAAGGGATTCTAATATAACTATTATTATAAATGGAATAGACGAAGAAGAAGCTATGGAAGAATTGGAAAAGTTGATTAATGATAAATTAGTTAATCTATAGGAGCTGCAGAATTGTAGCTCTTTTTTAGTGAAGAAAATAATCTCGATTATAGTAAAAAAAGTAATTATTCAATTTCTGAAGTTGGATATAATAGTACTAAATCCAGATTTTTCATAGGAAGATCGAGACTCTATCTTCTCTGAAAACCTTACTTCAGCGGCTTAATGTGATAAATTTTACTGTTAAGTAGGCTTTTTAATTTAGGACTGGAAACCTAAAAAAAAATCTTGTTAATTGGAGGTTTTTAGTAATGGATGTCGAAAGAAGATAATAATCAGTTGATTTATTTACTAATATTCTCATTTATTGGAGGATCTCATAATGAGCAGCAGACTAACTAAAATTGATGTCGATGAATTAAAGGAAGGAATGATACTTGGTGAAAACCTGTATGATTCCTTAGGAAATATATTACTTGGTGATGGAATTACGCTAAGAGAAACCTATATAGTGAAGATAAAAACACTTGATATATCAAATGTGTGGATAAAAAATAAACTTCCTATTAAGGAAATGAAGAAAGAAAATCATAGTGATCCCTACTTACTTGAAACGAGATTAGAGGCTAAGAGATTTATTGCCGATACAATGCAAGAATTCTATTTAAACGGAGCAGTAGTTGAAAAGGTCTTAGAAATTGTAAATAAATTGATAGAGGAATTATTAGAAAATGATGAAATTGTAATTAGCCTAGGAAAGCTAAGGACTATTGATGATTATACATTAGAGCATTCCGTAAATGTTTGTATAATGTCACTAGTTATAGGACTTTCATATGGCTTTGAATACGAGGAACTTGTGGATTTAGGCGTTGGAGCAATATTACATGATATTGGAAAGATGTTAATTCCTCAAGAAATTTTAAACAAACCTGGTGCTTTAACTGTTGAAGAATATGAAATAGTAAAAAATCATACTACATATGGTTACGATATATTAAAAAAGAGTGAAGGGATAAGCGGGATAGCTGCTGAGATTGCTCTAAGTCATCATGAGAGACCTGATGGGAATGGATATCCTTTAGGTAGAAAAGCTGAACAAATAAGAATATATTCAAAAATAGTTGCAATATGTGATGTATACGATGCGCTAACTTCCGATAGAGTTTACAAGAAGGGGATCGTCCCTCATAAAGCCTTACAATATATATGTAAAATGGTAGACACACAGTTTGACAACGAACTTGTTAAAAAGCTATTAAACTGTGTTAAAATATATCCCGTTGGGAGTCTTGTTAGACTTAATACAAATGAATTAGGATTAGTTGTAGATATAAGCAAAATCAATCCATCTAAGCCGATAGTGAGAATACTGCTTGACGAAAAAGGAAATAAAGTTACAAATTATCTAGAAGTGGATACAAATAAAAACCTGGGAATACAAATAACAAATGTGTTTCCTAAATTTGAAGGAAGATTAAGCTAAGCTTAATACAATTTAATAAAAAAGTTGCTAAAAACTGCCGAGAAGGCAGTTTGTTATTTTTCTATTAGACTTCCATATGTCTTACATAGTATAATGTAGACAAGATATCGAAATTATATGATAGAGTTTTAGAAAGGATGAAGTATATGACAAATAGATTTGTACATCTTCATCTTCATAGTGAATATAGCTTATTGGATGGATATACAAGGATTTCGAAGTTGTTTGATAGAGCTAAAGAACTTGGGATGGACTCAGTAGCAATTACTGACCATGGCGCCATGTTTGGCGTTGTTGATTTTTATAAACAAGCTAAGAAGCAGGGAGTAAAGCCTATAATAGGGTGTGAAGTATATACTGCTCCCAGAACACGTTTTGACAAAGACCCTGTAAAGGATAAAGGTATGGGTCATCTTGTGTTACTTGCTAAAAATAATAATGGTTATAATAATTTAATTAAAATTGTTTCAAAGGGTTATACAGAAGGTTTTTATTATAAACCTAGAATAGATATAGAAGTACTTGAAAAATACAGTGAGGATATAATATGTCTTAGTGCCTGTTTAGCTGGCGATGTACAAAGAAGACTTCTTAATAACGACTATGAGGGAGCTAAAAAGCTGACTCTAGAATACAATAACATCTTTGGAGAGGGAAACTTTTTCTTAGAGCTACAAGACCATGGAATTGAAGAACAAAAACTAGTAAATACCAATATAATAAAACTTAGCAAAGAAACAGGGATTCCACTAGTTGCAACTAATGACGTACATTATTTAAATAAGGATGATCATGTTGCCCATGATATACTCCTTTGTATCCAAACAGGTAAAACCGTAGCAGATGAAGGAAGAATGAGGTTTCCATCTAATGAATTCTATTTGAAATCTTATGATGAAATGTCAAAGTTGTTTTCCTACGCACCCGAAGCAATTGAAAATACTGCTAAGATAGCAGACCTGTGTAATGTAGAATTTGATTTTGATCAGATGCATTTGCCGGGATTCGATGTTCCAGAGGAATATAACCCTAGTCAGTACTTAAGAAAACTTTGCTATGAGGGGCTTGAAAGAAGATACGACGTAATAACTGATGAGATTAAGGAGAGGCTGGAGTATGAACTTAATACCATTGAAACAATGGGTTATGTGGACTACTTCTTAATAGTATGGGATTTTATAAAATATGCTAAGGATAATGGGATTGTAGTAGGACCAGGTAGAGGAAGTTGTGGAGGGAGTATTGTTGCCTTCACATTGAACATCACAGATATTGACCCGATACAGTATAGCCTGATTTTTGAAAGATTTCTTAATCCTGAAAGGGTAACTATGCCCGATATTGATATTGATTTTGAGGATGAGAGGCGCCAAGAGGTAATTGACTATGTTATAGAGAAATATGGGAAGGAAAAGGTTGCTCAGATAATTACATTTGGTACAATGGCTGCTAGGGGAGCTATAAGAGATGTAGGCAGAGCAATAAATATGCCCTATGGAGATGTCGATAAGATAGCTAAACAGATTCCACATCAATTAGGAATAACAATAGAAAAGGCGATAGAGCTGAATCCACAACTAAAGGATATATACAGAAATGATGAGAATGCAAAATACTTGATAGATGTAGCTATGGCGGTGGAAGGTATGCCAAGACATGCATCAACCCATGCAGCAGGTGTAGTTATATCAAAAAAGGCTGTAAACGAATACGTTCCTTTGTACTTGCATGACAATAACGTAACTACACAGTTTAATATGAATCTATTAGAAGAACTAGGACTTCTAAAAATGGATTTCCTAGGGCTAAGAAATTTAACAGTACTAAAGGAAGCGGTAAGGCTTATAAAGATTAATAGACAAATTGATATTGACTTAGAAAAGATTCCTTATGATGATCCCAAGACATATGAACTGATAAGCAGCGGTGAAACCCTAGGGGTCTTCCAGCTTGAAAGTTCTGGGATGCGTCAATTTATGAAGGAGCTAAAACCCGAGTCCCTTGAGGATATTATAGCCGGTGTATCTCTTTTTAGACCAGGCCCAATGGACTCTATACCTAAATATGTTCAAAATAAAAATAATCCAGATAAAGTAACATATGTTCATCCTAAATTAGAACCTATACTAAAGGTTACCTATGGTTGTCTAGTTTATCAGGAACAAGTTATGCAAGTGGTTAGAGAACTAGGCGGTTACAGCTTTGGAAGAAGCGACCTTGTAAGAAGAGCCATGGGAAAAAAGAAGATGGATGTTATGAAGAAAGAAAGAGAGTACTTTATTAATGGAAAAGTCGACGAAGATGGAAATATTGAAATAGCTGGATGTATTAGAAATGGTGTGGATAAGGAAGCAGCAAATATAATCTTTGACGATATGATTGACTTTGCGAAATATGCCTTTAATAAAAGTCATGCTGCCAGTTATGCTGTTCTATCTTATCAAACTGCATATCTTAAGCATCATTATCCAGTTGAATTTATGGCAGCCCTTATGACGAGTGTAATGGGAAATTCTTCGAAGGTTGCAGAATATATAGGGGATTGCAAAAGAATGGGTATTGAGATACTTCCGCCAAGTATAAATGAAAGTTTTTCTAAGTTCACGGTTTCTAAGGATAAAATCAGATTTGGTTTGCTAGCTATAAAAAATGTAGGAAATGGAATTATAAGGTCAATCGTTGAAGCAAGAAAAAGCAAGAAGTTTACTAGCTTCATTGATTTTTGTGAGCAGATTGAAACTAGAGAATTGAATAAAAGAGCAGTAGAAAGTATGATTAAAGCAGGAGTTTTTGACGGTCTAAATGTTACTAGAGCAGGACTTCTTGCAGGTTATGAAAGGATAGTTGAAGGAATTCATCAAGATAGA
This sequence comes from Wukongibacter baidiensis, assembly GCF_050888315.1. Taxonomy (NCBI): domain Bacteria; kingdom Bacillati; phylum Bacillota; class Clostridia; order Peptostreptococcales; family Caminicellaceae; genus Wukongibacter; species Wukongibacter baidiensis. Next base: position 1,340,494 of record NZ_CP138202.1, on the reverse strand, counting down.
AGAAGAAATATAGAAGGACAGGTATCATTATTTAATGCCTTTGATGATACGTTGCCTCAGAACATGAAACACGATGTTCTTCCCGATGTAAAAGAGTTTTCAGATAAATATCTACTAGGCTTTGAAAAGGAAATGCTGGGTATCTATCTAAGTGGACATCCCCTTTCTGAGTATGAGGAATTAATAAATAAGATTGCAACCGTTAAGTCGAACGACTTAAAAGAAATGCAAGAGGAGAACAGTACTCTTGGTCTAAGGGATGGTTCAAAAATAATAATTACTGGAATAGTGATGAAAAAGCAAGATAAAACAACCAGAAATAATAATCTGATGGCATTTCTAACCCTGGAAGATCTTTTGGGAACTATGGAAGTTATAGTATTTCCAGGCGTTTATGATAGATGCGTTCAACATTTATATGAAGACAGCATTGTTATTGTTGTAGGCAAGATTAATTTAAAAGAAGATGAGGAACCAAAGATAATCGCAGAAAATATAGTTCCTCTTACAGATGAAAATATAAATTTGATTTCAAGTAGTAGAAAACAATCTTTTATAAAGCGAAAAAGCATAGATACAAAAAAACTGTATATAAAATTATCAAATAGAGACAATGAAATGATGAATAGAATAAAAAAGGTTTTACAAAAAAGGAGAGGAAAAACTCCGGTTTATCTATACATTGAGTCTGAAAAGACCAAATTATTAGCTGATAAAGATTTATGGGTAGAGATTGATGAAGAGATTATAAAAGAACTAAAGGCAATAATAGGTAAAGATTCAATAAAGGTTTGCTAATTGCTTTTTGAATGAGCGATTCTAGCAGATGCTGCTGCAGCAATTCCTGCAACTAAGTCATCTAAGAAAGTATGGACCTTAGGTCCTTTAACATTAAGCTTTTTTAGAACACCTATTTTTTCTTTATCTAAATATCCGAAGTTTGTTAACCCAATAGATCCATATACGTTTGTTATGCTTAGTGCTAATATTTCATCTATACCATAAAGGGGTTCATCCTTCTTGAGTATACTTAGCAGAGGCTCTTCAAGTTTATCCTTTTCTGCTAAGACATCTAAGGCTATGCCTGTTAGAATGGCATGTTGAACCTCTCGTTTCTCTAAAACTTTATCAACGCTATTTATACATTCTTCTATTGTTAAATTGCAGTATTTTGATTGAAGTAAATAAACTAAGCTTGCAATATCTTCAATTGTTACACCTCTATCAAGCATCATTTTTTTTACAATTTCTTTCAATAGAAAGCCTCCTTTATGAGAATAATAAGTAGTGTTATATTTTAATTATATTAATAAAAATTCATAATTATGATTCCTACAAATTTAATAGATAAGCAAAGGATTTCTGTAGGCTTTATAAAAGAAGGCCTCTAAGGAAAAAAAGATACTTGCAATTTAGACTTTTTGAGCAATAAAAAATAAAATATATTTATTTTTAATCACAAAAAGTTTATAATGTTCTATGTGTTTAAAAAAAATTGGAGTTTTATATAAAATTTATACTATAATAATTGTATGATATGTTCTATTGAAATTTTATGAAAAATGCTTTAAAATATAAAGCAAAATTAGGTTTCAGAAGGGAAGACTTGTATGTGGACTGTTATTTACGTTGCACACCAAGAAGAAGAGGCACAAAAAGTACAAGAGAAGTTGAATTCAGAAGGCTTTTTAGTCAAGGTGAAAAAGATAGGGAAAATGGATGATGCAATGTTTGAGCTATTAGTTCCTGAATGTGAGGCAGATGAAGCACATAGCGTGATAAATAATCAATACTAATCATGTAAATTTATTGTAAAAAATCTTAGGTTCTGTCGATGCCTGTTTCTGATTAAATGTAGTTTAGCAAATAACTATACTTGATATTTCTACTTTAAAATTGAATAGGGAAGTTTTTATGCCTACTTCCCTTATTACTTACTATATAAGCTACGAAAAACCTATTATATATATTTAACTTTCCTATATTAAATTTTACTTAAGTAAAGATTCGTTACCTGTCATTACATTTTAATACAACTTTAAATAAATTGAATATTATTAGAGGTTTCGACAAATTATATAGCCGATAGTTATTTATAGGTATATTCTCTGCTCTTTTGAAAACAAAAGAGTCTAGGGGCAATTTATATATTGGTTTTCTATGGTAATAATGTAATTATTTTATTAAATAAAGAAAGTTTGTAAGGAGTGATTTGGTGAAAAAAATCGGTGTTTTAACTAGTGGAGGAGATGCTCCAGGGATGAATGCTGCGATTAGATCTGTAACCAGGGCAGCAATATTTAAAGGTTTAAAAGTAGTGGGTATTCAAAGAGGTTATCAAGGTCTTATAGAAGGCGATATGGAGGATATGAATCTTTCCTCTGTGGGAGACATAATTCATAGAGGTGGAACTATACTCAGGTCTGCTAGAAGTAAAGAATTTATGACTGAAAAAGGATTCCAAAAAGCATTAGATGTACTTAAGATTTTCGGTGTTGATGGACTAGTTGTAATTGGCGGAGATGGTTCCTTTAGAGGTGCAGAAAAATTAAGTGAAAGTGGTTTCCCTACTATAGGTATACCAGGAACTATAGATAATGACTTAGGTTACACAGATTATACAATTGGCTTTGATACGGCTGTTAACACAGTTGTAAATGCAATAGGTAATTTGAGAGATACTTCATCATCCCATGGAAGAGCAAATATTGTTGAGGTTATGGGAAGACATTGCGGCGATATAGCTTTATATGCAGGACTTGCCGGTGGAGCTGAAAATATAATTATTCCAGAAATAGACTTTAACATGGATGAAATATGTAAAAAGTTAATTAGTGGTAGAAATAGAGGCAAGCTTCATAGTATAATAATAGTAGCTGAGGGAGTTGGCAAACCTTATGATATAGCCAATGAGATACAAGAAAGAACAGATATAGAGACTCGTGTAACTATAATGGGACACTTGCAAAGAGGCGGGACGCCTACAGCCCAGGATAGGATATTGGCTAGCAGACTAGGGGCTAAGAGTGTAGAGCTTCTCCTTGAAGGACAAAAGGGAAGAGTTGTTGGAATTAAAGAAAATAGGATAGTTGATCAAGAAATTGAAGAAGCTCTTTCTGTGGAAAAAGAGATTGATAAAGAAATGTATGAACTTACTAAAATATTGTCAATATAAAAATAAATAAAAATATGAGGTGAAGGTATGAGAAAAACAAAAATAGTATGTACGATTGGGCCAGCAAGTGAATCTAAGGAAATGTTCTCGAGCTTGGTTAAAAGTGGACTTAATGTTGCAAGATTGAATTTTTCACATGGAGACCATGAAGAACATCTTCAAAGAATAAATATGATTAAAGAAGTTAGACGTGAACTAGATACTCCTGTAGCAATTCTATTGGACACAAAGGGACCAGAGATCAGAACAGGAAAGTTTGCTAAGGAAGCAGTAGAATTAGAAGAGGGACAAGAATTCGTTTTAACTACTGAGGAAGTTGCTGGAGATGAAAGCAGATGTACTATTACCTACGATAAATTACCTGGAGACGTAAAGGTTGGAGATAAAATACTTATAGATGACGGACTAATAGAGCTAGAAGTATTAGATATACCTAACGACAAAGAAATTAAATGTGAAGTTAAGAATGGTGGAACTGTTAAGAATAAAAAAGGTGTAAATGTTCCAGGTGTAAGTATAAACCTACCGGCTATAACAGCTAAGGATATAAGTGACATTGAGTTTGGTATTAAGAACGGAATCGATTTCATAGCAGCTTCATTTATTCGTAAGGCTGATGATGTTCATGAGATAAGAAAGATTCTAGAAAAGAATAATGCTCATCAGATACAAATAATCTCAAAAATTGAAAATCAAGAAGGTCTTGACAATATTGATGAGATCATAGATGTATCCGATGGAATAATGGTTGCTAGAGGAGACTTAGGTGTTGAAATACCGACGGAAATGGTTCCATTAGCACAAAAAGAAATGATAAGAAAGTGTAATGCCGCAGGTAAACCAGTTATTACAGCAACTCAAATGCTTGATTCGATGATGAGAAACCCTAGACCTACAAGAGCGGAAGTAACAGATGTAGCGAATGCAATCTTCGATGGAACTGATGCAATAATGCTATCAGGCGAAACTGCTGCAGGTAAATATCCTTTAGAGTCTGTTCAAACTATGGCTAATATAGCCGAAAGAACTGAGCAGTCATTAGATTATAAAGCGATATTGGAGAAAGGTGCGGCTAATAAAGAAACTAGCGTGACATATGCAGTGAGTCATGCAACGTGCACAACTGCCCATGATTTAGGCGCTTCAGCTATCATTACTGCAACTTCTTCAGGATTTACTGCTAGAATGGTTTCTAAGTTTAGACCAAAGGCTCCAATTATTGCTGCTACAACTAAAGAAGAAGTACTTAGAAGATTAATATTAATATGGGGAGTTAAGCCAGTCTTAACTAAAGAAGCAAAGTCAACTGATGAAATTTTTGACTTATCTGTTGAAAAGGCAAGAGAGTACGGATATATCAATGGTGGAGACCTTGTAGTTATCACTGCTGGTGTTCCAGTTGGTGTAGCTGGAGCAACAAACCTTATTAAAGTTGACATAGTTGGAGAAATTTTAATTAAAGGTATGGGTGTAGGTAAGAATGCTGCTTCTGGTAAAGTTTGTAATGCTAAAACAGCTTCTGAACTAGAGTCAAAATTTGAAGATGGAGATATATTAGTGACTGTTGCTACTGATAAAGATATGATAAAATATATAGAGAAAGCATCAGCGGTTATAGTTGAAGAGGGTGGACTGTCATCACATGCAGCAATAGTGGGATTAAGCTTAGGAAAACCTGTTATAGTTGGTGCTGAAAATTGTATAAATCTACTGGATAATGGACAAGTGGTTACAGTTGATGCAATAAGAGGCTTAGTGTATAGTGGAAAAGCAAGAGTCCTTTAGTAGCTACTAACCAGTAGTCAACTGAAGAGGGGGATCACATGTATTCAAATGATGCAATGGTTAGAGTAAGATATGGAGAAACAGACCAAATGGGAGTAGTATATCATGGTAACTACTATACGTGGTTTGAAGTTGGTAGATCGGAGTTTTTTAACTCTTTGGGATATACATACAAGAGACTGGAACAAGAAGGTATAATACTACCTGTTACTGAAAGTCATTGTGAGTATATTAAGCCAGCTAAATATTTTGATGAGATTCTTATTAGAACCAAGGTTGATTCATTAAAGGGAGTTAGGATTGTCTTTGAATATGAAGTCATAAGGAAGGAAGATGGGGCTTTATTAGCTAAGGGAAAAACAGTCCATGCCTTTGTGAATAAGGAACTTAAGCCAGTTAGAATTAAGAAAGTAAATAAAAAAGTATGGGATATTTTAGAGCAATCTGTTAAATAAGAAGGAGATAACAAAGAATGAAAATCTAAAGTTATCTCAAAAATAGAAAAAAAAACTAACAAAAAACAAAAAAACATGTATAAAGTTAACAATTATGTATTATAATTTAAAGGAGTAGTTTATACTTCGTAATTGTTTACGATGTGTAACTGATTCTAATATATTAAATGGCGCCCCTAGGGCGCCAAATTTTTTTGTGTTATTTTATTGATGAGATAGAACTAAAGAAGAAATGATAAAAAACATGCGTTTTAGATTATTCGGCTTCAATATTGATAAATTTAGGAGCCGGCATAGATTGTGAAATAGAGATTCCATTAAAGGAATCGACTGTATTTCCATTAACCTTTATAGAAACCTTTGAAACATTAGAGATACTAGTAAAAGAGTATAGAATGCCATCTAACATCATTTTTTGAAGATCATCCCTCTCTCCATAGACCGTTAGAAAGTCATCGCTAAGATTTAAAGTTAAGATATTGTTACTGTATTCATAGTCTATGAGGTCTACGCTATTAGGAACTATGGAAAACAAATTTTCATAATGGATATCATTTACTACATTATTTTTTAGAGAATTGAAGATATTATGAACTAATTGATCCATGTCTGGTATATTTTCCTCAAGATTAATCGGAACAAGCAAAATACGTTCGTTACTTGTTTGAAGACCTAAATAAACCTTTGGAGAATTATTTTTTTCAAAGGGTTTTTTAACATAAGTTCCGTTGAAGAAGGTTTTAACTTTCTTACCACCTCTTAAGAACTGTACCTTATCTATTCCGTCTATGGAAGTTAAAGTATTTATGAATGAGTTTAATGAAAATTGGCTTACAACTGAGTCTTGGTCATAAATGCCAATATCCCAAGGAAGACTAAGTGTAGCAACCCCCTTACTGACCCATATCTTAGGAACTTCAGGTATTGGAGAACCTGCATGTAAGGATAAAGTAGGTTTAGGACCCAGAAGTAGATTATCTAGAACCTTTCTACTATGTTTATTAGTAGCAGGTATTTTACGTGAGATTGGGACTAGATACTCATAATTTTTATCGGGGAAGTATAAAGTGACATACCTTTTACCTTCTTCTATAGTATTCTTTGATGAAATGTATTTAGAAGTGCTTAAATAATATACAGATACTTCAAATGGAGTCACTTCTTTAAAGTTTGCAGCCGTTGAGTAAAACTTAAAGTTATAATGACCTTGATTTAAATCTAGGTTTTCCTGGGAAATATCGCAGGAATACTTAAGTTCATAATCTACATCCGATGTATTAAGCAGACCAGTTATAAATTCGGTATTGGAATATTTCTTTATTAAAGTATCTTTATTAAAAACTTCTAAAACCATATCATGACTATCACCTAAGGAAAAAGTCCCTTTATCAAAGTCGCCGATCATGGTAAACTCTATATTAGTTGGATTATATAGATGAGTATCATCAAAATTTGTTTCATAATTACCGCTAATGGCCTCAGTATTTCTTGATGGTTTACTTAGTGTGAAATTTGGCAAGATATTCTGTGGAATTTTAAAATAAGAATTACTTAACGGGATAAAGGAGGCTAAAAAGCAGATAATAACAATTAAAAATAGATTAAAAATAGTTCTTCGCACATTACCACACTCCTAAGACAAGCCTTATAAACATATTATAAATCATTTTTGAAAAATTTGCTATTTTTATGCAATTTATAATAATATTTTAAGAAAATTTTCCTAGGACTCGATATAGAGTCCTAAGTGATAAAGATATTTTTATCAGAGCATTAAGAATACATATGAGTTAATAAAAAAAGAGTAATCTGAAAAGCATAAAGACAGATTTAAAATAATCATTAATCTTACTAGGAGGTAAAATATATGACTAATATACCTGTAGAAGAAGGAAAAAAATATACCATTGAGATAATCGATACTGGAGAAAGTGGAGAAGGAATTGGAAAAATAGATGGATTTACTGTTTTTGTCGATGGAGGAATACCCGAGGACAAAATAGAGATAAAGGCAACGAAGGTAAAGAAAAGCTATGCCCTTGGAAAAATTATTGAAATCAAAGAGAAATCTCCATATAGAGTTACTCCTGCATGTCCAGTTGCAGAGGAATGTGGGGGATGTCAAATACAGAATATTGACTATAGTAAGCAGCTCGAGATGAAGAGAAAAAAAGTTGAATCCAGTATTGAGAGAATAGGTAAATTAGAAGGAATTCTGGTACACGATACATTAGGTATGGATACACCATTCAATTATAGAAACAAGGCCCAATTTCCTATAGGTAAAGAAAAAGGAAAAGCCCTAATAGGATTTTATAAAAAGGGTACCCACAATATTGTGGACATTGATGGTTGTAAAATCCAGCATGATATAAACAATAGAATTATAAGAATTTTCAAAGCCTTTATTGACAATAACAAAATATCTATTTATGATGAAAAAACTGGAAATGGTCTTTTAAGACATATACTGACGAGAGTTTCCTATACTTCTGATGATTTGATGGTTGTAGTCATTACAAATGGAACAAAGCTTCCGTTTAAGGATGAAATAATTAACGAGCTGACAAAAGAAATTCCTCAAATAAAAAGCATAGTACAGAATATAAATACAAAGAAAACCAATGTAATCCTGGGGCGTGAATGTAAGACACTATACGGTCAAGATAAGATTGTGGATTACATAGGTGATCTAAAGTTTGAAATCTCACCACTATCCTTTTTCCAGGTTAACTCATTTCAAACTAAAGTACTATACGATAAGACATTAGAATATGCTGGTCTAAGTGGAAATGAAACTGTGTTTGACATATACTGTGGAATAGGAAGCATATCGCTGTTTTTAGCACAAAAGGCAAAAAAAGTTTATGGTATCGAAGTAATCGATGCAGCAATAAAGGATGCCAAGAAAAATTCAGAGCTTAATAGCATGGATAACACAGAGTTTTTTGTAGGGAAAGCCGAAGAGGTGGTACCAAAGCTATACAAGGAGGGCTTAAAAGCCGATGTAGTAGTTGTTGATCCACCAAGAAAGGGCTGTGATAGGGTAGTCTTGGAAACCATAGCCATGATGGAGCCTGAAAGGGTAGTTTATGTATCCTGCAAACCAAGTACTTTGGCAAGGGATCTAAAAATATTAGATGAATTAGGGTATAAGACGGAAGAGATACAGCCTGTTGATATGTTTCCGCATACTACTCATGTGGAGACTATTGTACGAATACAAAGGAAAGAATCTGAGAAATAGCAGTATTTACAAGGTCTACGAAGGATTTTGAATTCATAAAGAATGGGCATGGTTTTAGGAATAAAATGCCCGTTGGAGAGTTTGAAATTTTCATTGCAGTGAGCACTTAACTAAATATGAACATGTCAACGGACAGTACCTTTGATTTAGAGGACTTTGTGAGAGAAAGCAAAAGAGATAGGATTGGATTAAAAATCAGATACCTATCTCTTTTGTTTTTGCAGAAAAATCACCGAATTTTAAAATATATGGCTTACAACATGTTGATTGTAGATTGTGATAATCAAGCAAATTTAACAGATTGTTTTGGAATTGAAAGTCCTGATAAGTTGGACGTGCCCCTTTTTACCTCATGCTGTCCTGTTCCGAGGTGGAGAAGAGGGTGTTATTCGTGAAAAACTAATAGAAGGCAACCATATCAAACTTTATCGTCGTTGACAATATAGTGCGAATGCGCTAGGATGTAAAATAAAGGAATAAACAATAATATTGGAGGAGTTTAAAAATGAGCAAATACGAAGATGCAATCAAACTAATGGAAGAGCGTTGCGGAAACGGTAAAGAAGTAATTATTGCCCTTGCGACAATATCATTATCTGCGAACGCTGCCGGTAATCCCCGTCCTGCCGTCCGCATGGTTTGTGCTTATTATGAAGACGGTGTTTTTTATGTTTCCACGGACGCAAGAAAAAACAAAACCTTGCAAATTGAAAAGAACAACGAAATTTCCGTCTGCGGGTTGGATGATTATGCTTTACAGGGCATGGCTGAAAATCTCGGTTGGGTCAAGGACGAGAAGAATGCGAAAATCAGAGCTAAGTTCAAAAAAATCTTCGACTGGTTCGATGAGGTTGGCGACGAGGACAATCCGAACTCAATCGTTCTGCGTATAACCCTCACAGAAGGTACCATTATTGACAATGAAAAAAAATACGGTGAACAGAAGTATGAAATTGATTTTATTAATAAAGTGGTAAAATAAAGGGTTTGCAGCTTGAATTATTAAGCCATAAACTTACTATACAAGGAGAAGAATGAAAGAATTTAATATCGGCGAGGCAATGCCATTCGGTGATTATTACTGACGTATACTAAAAGGAGAATTTTTTATGCAAAAAACAATGGGGGACATGGCAAAATTCTTGAAACAACTAATACCAGTGAATATTCCTGAACGATATACAATCAATTCTATGTTTAGAAACATTTCAGACGAAGAGGACATACGAAACGGCGTCCTTGCTTTCAGAGATTTCCTATATCGATTTTACGATTGTTTAATAGCTGACAACAGTTTATGTGACGTACCTAAAAAAGGCAAGAAAAAGTTTTCAGACGAAACAACTTTGACGGTAGAGTTTCCATTCTTAAACAACATTAAGAGCATATTAATAAACATAGGTCAGCATGGGATATTATCCGAGAAAGGTGATTCACTGTTGGTTAATGGTTGGGAAAAACTTAGTCTCAAAAGATCTCTTAATAAAAATTCAACTGCAAAAATTTCTGTTCCGCAAATGATTAAAAGCATGCGATTTCTGACTGAATGCGGTATTAATTTTCATGGTATTGACTTGAGTATGAAAAAACCTGATATATCAAAAATTGAAGCAGTAGAAATTACATATCCAGATTATCCGATTATGCTAACGGGTTGGAAGACTTTGGGGATTGCCCAGAATGAACTATCATCCCGTAAAAATGACGATATTTTACTCCGATGCGATTACAGGGCGCTGAAAAACGAGGATACGGAAGTCGCCTCTATTTTGAAAGACTTTGTCTATCCGTTGTCTGCTCCTTTGCAAGAACTCGTTTTAAAATTACATCAACGTTATCTGGATTCGGGAATGAAATGCAATGTAGAGTTAGGGATGTTCTGTGTTCATTTTATCTACTTGTATAAAGGCAAAGCAATATGGAGGTTTTCGACATCTTTGCATAACGGTTACTGTATCATCCTTAAAACAAAAAATACCTTAAAATATGCTGATGTGATCGAGAAATTCCCGGAGTTTTTACAGGAAAAGATCTCTAAAGGATATGGATGTGATAGAAAAAAGGGCAGCGGTCACGGCAATTGCCAAAAAGGTTGTGAAGGGTTTCGTTTTTCTTTGAATGAATCATTACTTGATATAAGTCAGGAATTAGAAATATGGCTAGATAGCGAGCTGGCAAGCATGCAAAAAAAAGAAGAATGGTCAGAAACAAAGATAGTGTCAAAAATAAAAAATGATGCCGTAGCAATTAATGAGGAAGGAATGTGTCAATAACTCCGTCCCCATGGCATTTAAATAAAATGGCACAAGGAACTAAACGGAAAAATATAAAAATAGGTGTACTAGTTAATTTATAAGAGTCTCAAAATATTCTGTAAAGAAAACTCCCGGTAGATTCCTACCGGGAGTTCTGAGATCAGAGTAGAACATGTAAAATATGTATTACCAGCTTACTGTACACTAACGAACAACTAATTTAGTATTTCATCTAAGAAATCATAAACTACATTTTTATATAAAATTATAGATCTTCTATGTCCTGAATGTTTTAAAATATGCATTTTTTTAATACCACTTTTTTTGTCATATAATTCTTGTGTCATTTCAAAAGGTATTACATCATCTTTTTTCCCATGAATGAACATAATAGGAGTTTGTACATTTCCTATGTAGTTAATTGGTGAAGCCTCACCAAACCAGAATCCAGAACGGATACGTGTTACTATGTTACCATAAGTCAAGATAAAAGAATATTCAAGATTACTGTACTCTTCATTTTCGTAAACAAATTCATTTTGATATACAAATTTGCCCCTTAAGTCAGACCATGAAGAATCTATTATATAAAAAGAGATGTTATTATCCTTATTATATACTCCTGCATGTAGTAAGGCTGCTGCTGCACCTCTTGAATATCCGTGAATTCCCAGTATGCCATCTGGATATTTCTTCTTTATGTGTTTGACTACCAATTCAAGATCATCTTTTTCGTAGTAACCAAAAGTTGAGTTTCTTCCACCGCTTTCACCATGACCTCTCATATCATACAAAACTACATTAAAACCTTTTTCTATATATACATCAGCAACGTTTGTCATTGAACGTTTACCACCAGTATATCCATGATTTATAATAATAGTATCATTAGATGGTGAAGGGTTTTTTACTAATATTCCTTTTAAATTGTATCCATGCTTTGATTCTACATTAATATCTTCCATCTCTAAAACTTTATAATATTGTGAAACATATGAGTCTTTTTCCATGTCTATAGATGGATTGATCATTTCATTATAAAACTTATTGCCCAAATTAAATCCAATAAAGTTAAATAAAATAAATACTGTAACTAGAGAAATGACTATTATTCTTTTCCTTAATGATTTAGATTTTGCCTTTATACTCACTAGATATCCCCCTTTTATTAATAAATAATAAAATGTTTCTTATATATAAACCACATGTCTTAGGTTATGAGTTTGACTTTGAAAGACACATGAAGTACATAATTTACACTAAATGAAATTTATAGGAATTAATGAAAATATTACTATAATAATAGTATCATTAATTTTAAACTCTTAAATGTTAAAAAAATGTAACAAATATATGTTTGTGATATTAGCCATTGGATATACATATACCAGGTGTTAACGTTATGAAAACAGAGGGTCACAGGCTAAATTATATAGAACTACTTTGACCTGACTATCGGTTTATAGTTTAAACTTGAGTTAGAAGGAGTGATAAATATGTTGAAAAGCAGAAGATTGGAAAGAAATTATAAACAAACATTACATGGGAAGAAAGAAGAGATTTTCAAGTTACTATGTCCTGTACGTGAAAAAGAATGGTTACAAGGTTGGGATTATACAATGATTTATTCAGAGAGTGGATTAGCTGAAAAAGGTTGTGTTTTTGAGACGGATAATGATTTTGGAAGCTATCAGTGGATTATGACGAAGTATGATGATGGTGACTATGGTATCCAGTTCGTAAAGTTCATTCAAAGTAAGTTGATTGTAGTAATTGATATTCAACTAACGGATGGGAAAGGTGATATTGTTTACTGTGAGATCAAGTATACATTTACGGCAATTAATGATGATATTATTGAACAAATGCATGAGGAAAACACCATTGACGTATTTAACGGACATATGAAACTGTGGGAAGATTCGATAAATCACTTTTTGAAGACGGGAGAGATGTTACAATAGATGTGAATAGTTGTTTTAAATACTATTTATAGAGGCATATATTTAACAGCAATCGCAATGTATTTTAAATATATCAGTTACCATTATAGCAGGGATATATCCTAACTTACCAATTATAAAGGCAAATGCAAAATCACTACTCCACTCAGGCAGAAGACCGCAGCAAAGACTATAATTCCTATTGGAGCATACAACAGAAATGTAGTAAATAAAACTGTTTCAGCATTACCCCCTAAGGGAATAATAGTACTAAATAGATATTGTATACCGCCACTTATTAAAAGGAAGAGGGCAGTAGTAATTAATACAGTCCATTCTATATATGTCAAGATAGGGCTGAATACTTACCTGCGAAATTTTGAGCGGTGCGTAATCATGATAATAGCAGTAGTCTTGATATATATCAAGACTACTGCTATTATAAATTATTTTTTTATAACTAAAGATATTATCTTAAGGATATAATTTCAATATTTTCAAAGTCTAATATTACTTTGGCAGTATCAAATTTAATCTCAAATAATACAAGATATTGTCCTGCTTGTTCAATTATTTCTTTGTAATCAGGGATTTTCTTTGTAAAACGATCTGCAACATCATAAATGGTTAAATTGCTTTTTTCGATGAAACCTTTAGCTTTTATATGTTCACTTCCTTCATTGGGAATAGTTGTAAAAGCGACATTGTTATTTATCTTAAACTCTTTTACCTTTTCATTGTTTTCGAAGGATGTAAAAAACAGAGAATTAGTTAATTCATTAAAATAGAAATTTACTATCCTGACATTAGGTACCTCATTAACGCTTGTTGCTAAAGCTATCATTGTTTGGGTGGACATTATTCTTTTAAATTCTTTCTCTGTGTTCATGTTTAAATCTCCTTTCCATCATTTTGTATTTATAGTATACTATTAAAAGGTATCAATTTACGACACCTTTTAATGAATGGCTGAAAGGAATATGGCGATGCGTAAATCAGAACGAATAAATGATATGATGATATATCTAAACGATAAAAACTTTTTCAATCTAAAAGACATTATGAGTAAATATGGAATTTCCAAAAGTACAGCATTAAGGGATATACAATCTCTTGAAATGATTGGGATGCCGATCTATTCCCAGCCCGGTAGAAATGGATATTACGGTATTTTGCAAAATCGTTTATTATCTCCCATTATATTTACGGTGGATGAGGTATACGCTTTGTATTTTTCTATGCTCACACTAAACGCTTATGAAACAACACCTTTTCATTTAAATGTAGAAAACTTAAAACAGAAATTTGAGCTATGCCTTTCAAAGGAACAAATAAACCGTATTCATGGAATGGAAGAAATATTTAGTTTAGGATATTCCCAACATTATAATAGCAGTCCATTTTTAAAAGATATTTTACAAATGGCTATTGAAGAAAAGGTGTGTAAAATAACATATAATAAAAAAGACATAGAGAAACTGTATTATGTACAATTTTTTGATATTTCCTCTGCATATGGTCAGTGGTATTCAACTGCATTTAATCATGAAACAAAAACAGTGCAAGTATTTCGTTGCGATAAGGTCTTATCTCTGACATTGGATACCAAGTATGAAGCTAAATCTGTAAATGAATTAAAGAAAAAATCATTTAGTATCTTTAGGAAAGAAAATGCCACGGATTTTGAAATTGGTATACTACCTAAAGGCGTTGACTTGTTTTATAAAGAACACTATCCATCTATGCAACTTTACTTTGAAAAAGAGCAATATTTTATAAGAGGCTTTTATAACAAAGGAGAAGAAAACTTTATTGCCAATTATCTAATTAACTATACTGATAATATAATTTCAATAAAACCTATAGCTCTAAAAAATATTATTAAAGAAAAACTATCTGAATTAAAAGAATATTATGAGAAATTTTGATAATATATATTATGAAAATCATCCAGATAAAACAATGTCAGCTTGTTTTACCTAAGTTTTCAAAAATAATATATATGGTCTACTGAATGACTTAGTAATGGATTAAGAATGATTAGATAAAATAGGGTATAGAAATGAAAAATAGGTTTTGATTATGTAATTATAATTCAAGAAAAGCAATGAATGCAAAGTTTAAGAGATCATTGCTAATAAATGGAGTATACAGTAGAATTGACTTAATATTTAAAATATGTTATTTTATTGTTGTAATGTAAGCAATAACAATAACAAAATTTATAAGATAAGGTGGAATGACATCCGGCCACTTAGTGTTATATTAGTTCAAATAGCATAAGTAGCTTGGAGAATACTACAAATTCGTTAACTGAATAATTAGGAAGAACTGTTTTAAAGTAAACAGTTTATTAAGTATTCCTAATTTATCAGTTAGTGATCTTGTATATTCTCTAGGGCTACTTTTTTCTTTTGCCGTAGAGTATTGATTACTTTACGGTTATTTTGTTTATTTGAGGTTATTGTTATTGCGGTGAAATTAATGTGAGTTTAAGAGATAGAAGATATATAAGAGGATGGTAGAAATGAAAAATATAAATTTAGAAGCAGATGAATTGAAAAATATCTTTTCATCAATTGGGCTATCCAATAAGAATGGTGAAAATTACAAAGAAAGATTAAAAAAGCATAAGCAGATATATGATTTTTTATTGCATTTAAATAAAGCTGTAAACAGGTTATCTCGAAAGAGAGAGATTATATTAGTAGATTGTGCATGTGGAAAAAGCTATTTATCCTTTGTTGCTAACTACTATTTTAGCAATATTGAAAAGAGGAAGGTTAAGTTTATTTGTATTGATTATAATGAACATGTTATAACCGCTTCAAAAGCAGCTGCTAATGAGCTTGAACTTAACAATATGGAATTTATATGCGATGACATTTTTAATGTGGATTTTCATGTGAAGCCAGATATCGTATATAGTCTGCATGCCTGTGATATGGCAACGGACATGTCAATAGCTAAGGGAATTTTAGAAGAGGCTAAGTATATAATGACAGTATCTTGCTGCCAACATACCGTTCGAAAGAAGATGAAGAAACATCCGCTAACGTCAATCACTAGACATGGAGTTTATAAAGAAAGGCTAGCCGATATGGTAGCTGATTCTATGAGGACATTATTGTTAGAAAGCAAGGGGTATATAGTGAAAGTATTCGATTATGTAGCCTCTAGTGAGACACCTAAAAATGTTATGGTGAGAGCGGTAAAAGGTGGAGCGTTAGGGAATAAGAAATATGAGAAATCCATAGAAGAGTATAAAAAGCTTCAAAATATGTTTAATGTACAGCCTAAATTAGGTGACTATATTAGAGAGAATCAATGAAATAGTTTACTATAAAAAAGATATTCATTGGAATAATCAAGTAGCGAAGCATCCTGAGGCTGCGCTCATAAGAAACTTTATGAGACAGCTTCTTTAATTTTCTGAGATTTTTTAAATATCATATTTAGTTTGAGTATTCATTAAATAGAACTTCTAATTCTGTATAATCATAAATTTTTCCATTACTAATGAATTTTTCTATTTCAATAGAATCGTTTTCTATAAACTCTATTTCCCATCTTTGACCTGGAACTGCAACCTCAATCATTATACTCTCTGGTCTTATTTTATTCATACGATAGTATATTCTATTTTCATCTAACGAATTAAGAAAGTCATTTATTTTTTTCATATTATTTAACACTAATACCTCCATTTTGTATGCATTTGCATATTTACTATGAACATATTATTTCCATGTTTCCGTTGAATAAATAGAAAATTTTCTTTGGATATAATATTTAGATATTCAAATACTCATTAGCTTATTTGTAAAAAGATTTTCACACAATTTCCCATATTCTTATGATAATTCTTCCATAATTCCTATATATACTAAGGTCATAGTCGAAGCAACACTTTTAGCTAGACCATAGTTTATAAGTGATCAGATAGATGTATTACAAGAAATTAATGTTAAACAAACAATTATATGGAGGTTATAAGTTATGTTGAAGAAGAGATTAGTAACATTGGGATTAAGTACTGTGATATCGGCGAGTTTGTTAGTGCCTGTTAATGCATTAACGCCTACTAATACATGTCAAGCTAGGCAACAGGATATGAAACCTAGTTTAGAGAATTTTCAAGCAAACTACAAGAATAATACTTATAAAAAATATAAGACATATAGGAGATGTACGCCTTATAAAACATCCTTTACTAAAGAGGATATACTTGCAAGATTAAACGCTTGTCTAGATCAAATTGAAGAAGCCTATGAAAAAGGTATGATTAGTGAAGATAGATATGACAGGATAAAAGGGTACTTAGGCGAAAAAATAGAAAAAGTGGAAAACTGGGAAAAGGAAACAACAAAACCCGATACAGGAAATGAAACACCGGCACCTGAAACAGGAAACGAGACACCAAATCCTGATACAGGTACAGATACAGATACAAACAAACCTGATCAAACTACTAACCAAGGTATATCTGCTAAAGAACAACAAATGGTTAATTTGATTAATGAAGCCAGAAGACAAAATGGAGTCAAACCACTTATAGTGGATACTAAATTAACAGAGCTAGCAAGAATGAAATCAAAGGATATGATTGATAATAATTATTTCAGTCATAACTCTCCTACCTACGGTAGTCCATTTGATATGCTTAAGAACTTTGGAGTAAGCTATAGAAGTGCTGGAGAAAATATAGCAGGGAATCAAACGGTAGAAAGAGCCCATGAAAGTCTTATGAACTCACCAGGACATCGTAGAAATATACTTAGTCCAGACTATACACATATTGGTATAGGTATTCAAGAAGGTGGTAGATATGGTAGCATGTTTACTCAAATGTTCATAAAGAAGTAAGTAAAGGATTATAAAAAAAGAAGGGTTAGAAGAATTACATTGATATATATTACTAACTTTACTAAATTTGATTAACCAGTGGGGGAGTTACTATGCTAGAAAAAAGAAATAAGGTTAGAAAACTATTAATTACTACGATTGTATCTTCACTATCAATTACAGCTATGATCCAATTATCATATGCAAAAGAACTATCACAGTGGCAGTCAGACTCAGTTTATTGGGGTGGGGATGAAATTCAATATAATGGACAAGCCTATAGAGCAAAGTGGTGGACTAAAGGAGATATTCCAAATAAGGATGTTGTAAATGCATGGGATACGCCGTGGGAATTAAAGAGTACAAATAATAATGCCAGTAATCCAGGTGATAATAACAACACATCACAGCCAGAAAAACCAGATAATAATTCAAGCGTAGTTTATCCAGACTATTCAAATGTAGATGTAGGTCAAGGGATAAAATGGCCAGAGAGTGTCTTTGCACCCTTTGTGGATGCTACGGCTTGGCCCCCATTTCCTTTAGCCGAAAAAACTAAAGAGTTAAAGGTTCCTTACTATAACCTAGGCTTCATAGTATCTCAAAGTAAAGACGTCTGTAAGCCGACTTGGGGAACTTATTATTCAGCTGAGGAAGGTCCTTTAAATGAGGAAATTAAAAAGGTAAGAGCAATGGGCGGAGACGTTATGGTTTCATTTGGAGGTGCTGCTAATGTTCCTCTACATGTGTCAGCTCCAGATGTAGAATCTTTAAAGGAGCAATACAAACGGTTTATAAAGGCTTATGGTTTAACTAGAATTGATTTTGACATTGAGGGTACGTGGGTAAATGATATAGATTCATTAAAAAGAAATAGTAAAGCCTTAAGAACTCTTCAAGATGAACTGAAGTCTGAAAACTATGATCTAGAGATATGGTTTACATTGCCGGTTTTGCCATCTGGATTGACTAATGA
Source organism: Wukongibacter baidiensis (assembly GCF_050888315.1). Taxonomy (NCBI): domain Bacteria; kingdom Bacillati; phylum Bacillota; class Clostridia; order Peptostreptococcales; family Caminicellaceae; genus Wukongibacter; species Wukongibacter baidiensis. The sequence goes on along the minus strand of NZ_CP138202.1, from coordinate 1,321,813 downwards.
CGGAATAAATTTGATTAAGCTAGCCTTAGATGAAGATGTTGATATTGCCGGGGTTAATGTTATGACTATGGATTATGGGGACTCAGCTGCTCCAAATCCGAATAACCAAATGGGGGAATATGGAATAGAGGCTATTAGTAACCTTAAAAATCAATTAGAAAAGCTGTACAATGACTATAACACACCTAAAACAGATGATCAATTATGGGGCATGATTGGGACCACACCAATGATTGGTTTAAATGATGTTACAACTGAAACATTCAACCAGCAGGATGCTAGAGAAACATTAGAGTTTGCAAAGCGAAAGCAAGTTGGTATGATATCTATGTGGTCAATAAATAGAGATAAATCACCGAATGGAGCGTTAGGTTATGTAAGTACAAGTGCAAGTAGTATAATACAAGAAGAATACGAGTTCGCACAAATCTTTAATGCCTATAACGATATTAGTATATTAGATATATCTAATAATGGAAGTAGCGACGGTGAGAAAGAGGATGGAAATTCCGAAGAAAATCAAGGAGTTAGTGGCGATACTTGGGATTCAGCCTCTACATACACTCAAGGAAATAGGGTGACTTACAAAGGTCACATTTATGAAGCCAAGTGGTGGACTAGGGGAGATGATCCTAGTAAAGAAGTTAATAATGAATGGGAGACGCCTTGGAAATTAATTAAATAAGAAAAACAATTGAGGAAATAACTAAAAGAAGAAAGACTTTTAGGTACAGCTGTGCTTTAAATATAGATTTACTCTCCCTTGTGATTAAGACTAAAAAGTCATAAGGGAGGGGATTATTAAGGTCATTTACCGAAGAAAAATCTGACCAAAACAAGGGGTTTGATTCCTCTGAATTTTTAATTCTATTCTATCTCATACTCTGCTGAATTGGATAAAAAGGACAATTTCTTTCGAACGCAAAAAGGCTTCCCCCCTGATGCCTCGAATCAAATATCTATTAAAGAAAAATTAAGGCCAATTCAGCAGAGTATGAGTTATAATACATATAAGGGGCGACCATTTCAATATACATTTTTTTAATATTAGGAGATATACTACTTGTATATCTTCTTTATGTATTTTAATAAGTCCCTTCCTATGTAATAAAACTACTGAAAGGTGATACTATGTTCAATGTTTATTTAGTAGAAGACGAAAAGAATCTCAATGATATTTTAGTACTTTATTTGAAAAATGAAGGGTATGAAATAAAGAGCTTTACCAAGGGACTAGAGGCTGAGAAGTGTATAAAAGAAAATGTACATCTTTGGATTCTAGATATTATGCTGCCAGATATTGATGGGTATGAGCTTATCAAGAAGATCAAAGAGCATAATGAAAATATTCCAGTAATATTTATTTCTGCAAGAGATACGGATCTTGATATTATTACGGGACTACAAATGGGAAGTGATGATTATATATCCAAACCCTTCTTGCCAATGGAGTTAGTAATTCGCGTAAGAAAGCTCCTAAATAGAGTTTATGGAAGAGAAGATAAACAGTATATGTTGATTAATAATCAATATCGTATTGATTTTGATAAAAGGATGCTATTTGATGGAGACAGGGCAATAGAACTGACTTCAAGAGAGTTTGACTTTTTATGTACCATAATTAAGAATAAAAATAATGCAATGTCAAGAGAATATCTCCTTGATAGTATATGGGGAGAAAACTACTTTGGTAGTGACCGAGCTGTAGATGATTTGGTCAGAAGAGTAAGAAAAAAATTACCTAAATTAAGAATTGAAACCATCTATGGGTATGGATACAGGTGGTGCGAGGAATGAAAAGAGCATCTCTAGATTTTAAATTGATGCTAGCTTTTATTGGCGTCATCCTCTTTTTTTCAGTTATCAGCTATATGATTTTGATTGAAACCTTTCAAAAATACTATCATGAAGATATCTATAGGGTTTTAGAGGATAATGGAGATAGAGCAAAAACTATAACGGATATAGAGGAATTTGTAAAAAGTAGTGATGAAGATGATCGAAGTATTGAACGAATTTATTGGATCAAAGTTAATGGTTTACTAACACGAAAGGTGAATAGGTTTACTAGTAATTTAACAGAGGATATTATCTATGAAATAGAAAGCAATATATTAAAGCAAACAGATTTTTCTAGAAGATATAGTTTAAATGTAGAGGGGAGAAAATTATTTTATATTATAACAAAATTTGATACAGATAATACAGTAAAATCAATGGAAAATTTAGCTCTTAGTGATCAATGGAATGTCGTTATTCAAGAAAAGACTGTAAATAATAACGCAGTGTATAGAGCTACTCTAAGATGGGAGCCCCTTGACAATTCACTTAAAGAGCAATTATATATTCAATTGATTATAGTATTATTACTTACTTTGTTAGCGATGCTGATAGGTTTCTTCTTCTTATCAAGTTATATAACAAGACCAATAAAGCAATTGGCTCGTTCAGTCAAGCGTATATCGGCTCGAAAATTCGATACCCCTATAACCATTAATCGAAATGACGAGATAGGTTTTTTAGCCAATACAGTGGAGGAAATGAGAAAAGAACTTCTTAGTTATGATGAGCAGCAGAAATTAAAGATGCATTCAATATCACATGAGTTGAAAACGCCTATTATGATTATACAGAGTTACGTCGATGGCTTAAAAAGGGGCTTATATCCAGATGGGACACCGGAATCTTCATATGAGGTTATTGATGAAGAATGTAAACGACTGCAAAAATTAGTATCTAACTTATTATACATTCAACGATTAGATTATTTTAACAGTGAATTTAAACATAAAGAGAAGGTGAATGTAAGAGAGCTTATTAAAGAAGTCCTTGATAGTCTCACCTTAAAGCTTAACAATATAAATACTGAGTTACATCTAAGTAAAGTATTTATACTTGCTGATTATAGTCAGATGAAAATTATTATAGAAAACATATTAAGTAATCAAATAAGATATGCACAATCCCTAATCCGAATCTCTCTGAAAAAACATAAGAGCAAAGTAACTTTAGAATTCTATAATGACGGAAAACCTCTTGAAGATGAAAACAACATTTTTAATATATTTAAAAAGGGTGAGGAGGGGCAAAGTGGCCTAGGTTTATATATTGTAAAGAGACTAGTTGATATGAATGGCGGACGTATCAATGCTTATAATGAAGAGGTTGGTGTTATATTTAAAATAGAGTGGGATTTGAAATAAATAATGCAGTATTATAGAAAAGAAAGCACTGTAATGTTGTATCTAAAAATAAGCTATAGGGGGATAATTTTTATGCATAGGGTTTTAGTGTTGGGAGGGAGCGGCCTTGTAGGAAAGGCAATAATTAGTGAGATGAATAAATGTGATGAATTTCAGATTTATGGAACATACTACAAAACTCCTATTTCCTTGAGTCAAAATAGAAGCTTTAAACTAGATATTGAAGACTTAGATAATATAAATAGTATATTAGCCAATTCGAAGCCTCAAAGTGTAGTGTCTTGCTTGAGAGGGGATTATGATAAGCAGTTAGTTCTACACATAAAAATTGCTGAATATCTTAAAAAAAATAATGGGATATTATACTTCTGCTCAACTGCAAATGTTTTTGATAACAACTTAAGTAAAGCCTATTATGAAGATGATTTAGTAAGTTCTCGTACTGAATATGGACAATACAAAATTAAATGCGAAAAGAGAGTTATAGAAATATTAAATGATAATGCTTGTATATTAAGACTTCCTCAAGTTTGGGGAAAAGATTCTCCAAGAATGAAAGATCTATTAAAGTCACTGAACAATAAGGAAAAAATAGTCGTTTATCCAAATTTACTTTTCAATACTATTACGGATATAGTTTTAGCAAAGAGTGTATTATATATAATAAAAAACAGATTAAAGGGAATTTTTCATCTGGCAACACAAGATGTAATTAACCATAAAGATTTTTATAATGAATTATTAATGGGTCTGGGTTTTAGTAGTGCAGATATTGAAGAGAATCTTGAAACAGAAGGGGTCTTCGCACTCTTATCAAAGAGAGACAATGAATTACCTGAAGAACTAGGATTAACGAATAGATCTGTAATTAATCATTTGGTTAGTACTCTGAATATGGAGTAATGATTGGGTCGATTTACCATTCTAAAATCTCTAAAAACATCTCTACCTTAAAACTAATTATAGAACTAACATGGTTTTAGTATGTTCCCTCAGATTAATTATTCTGAGGGAATTTTCTATATCAGATAGGAAATTACGAACTCATTTAAATTGTGCCAAATGTAGATTTTTATATACTTCCAAAAGTCAACCTGAAGAATAGTCATAACATTCTTTGTGCTACCAATTAATCAGATACTAGATTTATATCTTTTTAATCCTGCCATCTTAGCGGAATTTATTGCTATTTCATACTCTTCTCTGGATATTCGTCTACTCAGTTCTTCAAACTTGTAGGCTCTATGGGCAGGATAGTATTGAGCCATAATGTTTACATAGGTATTAGTAGATATTTCATCGGCTATAAAGTGCATTATTTTCTCTGTGCCAGCTAAGTTCTGTGGAAGTACTAGATGTCTAATAAGAAGTCCTTTATAAGCGATATTTCTATCATCAGTTTTTAAATCCTTAACTTGCTTATGCATTTCCTTTACAGCATTTTTAGCAATTGTAGAGTAGCTTTTTACCCTTAAGTACTTCAAAGCAGTATCATCATCAGAAAATTTAATGTCAGGCATATAAATATCTATGATACCATTTAAAAGCTTAAGAGTATCGGTTAGATCATAACCACCTGTATTATATATAATCGGTACATTTAGTCCTTTTTTAGCTGCTATAAATATAGCCTCTACTATCTGAGGGACTATATGGCTTGGCGAAACAAGGTTAATATTATGACAGCCTTTACGTTGTAAGGAAAGCATCATTTCTGCTAGTTGTCTTATAGTTATTGACGTACCTTCTCCACAGTGGCTTGTTTCATAATTCTGACAAAAAACACAGCTTAAGTTGCAATGTGAAAAAAATATTGTACCGGATCCATATGATCCTACCAACTCTTCTTCTTCGCCAAAGTGTGGCTGAACTCCAGATACAATGCAATTATCTAAGGTTTTACAATAACCCATTTCTCCATTTAATCTGTTTACACTACATTGATGAGGACAAAGAACGCAATCCTTGAGCATTTCTTTTAGAGTTTTGACTATATTCTCTAATTCACCATTTGCTAATAAGTTCAAGTAACCAGGTTTATACATATGTTTCATCCTTTGCTTTAGTAAGTTATTAATTATTATTTTCTATTTTGTGAAGAAATAATCTGGGTTAAAGTTATCTAGGCCTATTAAGGACTATGAAATTAGAAAACCTAGGGGCATTAAAAGCAGGAATAGCAGAGGTTTTTGGCGAATATCAAGGAAAGATAAATAATTTTCTAGAATATTGTAGATAGAGCAAAGTTATAAAGCTATAAATTGATAAAATTGGTAGAGGTTTTTACAATGAACAAAACACTTAAAAATATGAGAGTACTCGTGACAGGCGGTAGAGCACCTGCTACACTGCACTTGATTAGACTGCTTAAAGACAATGAAAACTATGTAATATTAGCAGAAAGTTATAAGCTTGCATTATCACGAACATCTAATTGTATAAGCAAGTTTTATTATGTTTCTCAGCCGAGGTTTAAGACAAAAAAATATATCGAAGAACTGATTGATATTATTATTAGAGAACAAGTTGATATATTAATACCAACCTGCGAAGAGGTATTTTATATTTCAAAACACATTGAGAGATTAAAAAAATATTGCCACGTATTTACTATGGAGATTGAAACACTCAATAAACTGCATAACAAGTATTTGTTTTCAAAGTACTTAGAAGGGTTAGATATTGAAGGTATTAGAGTACCACGTACTAAGTCCTTTAGCTCAGTTGTTAAAATAGAGGATTACTTTAAAAGGAATATAGAAAGTACAGGATTAGTATGCAAACCTGAATATTCTAGATTTGGAAATGATACCTTGATATTTAAAAGAAGTGCTGAATTTAAGAAAAACATAAATGCTAGCGAAGTTAACAGATATATTGTGCAAGATTACATAGAAGGGAAAGAGGTATGTATATTTGCTATTTGCTTAAATGGCAAAATATTAGCATATTCAGCCTATGATACTGTTATAACTGCATCTGGTGCCAACATATTATTTAGGTATTATGAAAACAATTATGTGTATCAAAGGGTTGATAAACTGATAAAAAACCTCAATTTTACGGGAATGATATCATTTGATAGTATTCTAGATGAGAATAATGAGTTATATTTTATTGAATGTAACCCCCGACTAACATCAGGTATTCACTTGTTTACAGATGACGATGATATATTTAGTAATAGGGGTAGGTGTGAAGTTGTTTTTCCAAGCCCTCAAACCTGTACTTCACTTAAACTTGCTATTTTAAGTACATTGCTAAAAAGGCCAGTTCGAAAGATTAAGGCGTTATTTTCTTCGAAGGATGCAATATTTTCTAATAAGGATATAGTACCATACTTCTTTCAGTTAATTTCATTTACACACATGCTATATAAATCAATAAAACATAAGAAAAGCATTATAGATATCACAACGGAAGATATCGAATTTAATATGGAGAATTTATAACTATGAAAATTAATTTTTTTGATAAAACCAATATAGACAAAATAGAGTTCAATGATGCACTTGAGCAAACCTCTATAAGGGATTACTTTATGCCCTTAATTAAAGAAGGAACTAAAAAATATATAAGCAACGTTGAAACTGAAATCAATCTATTAAAGATCGATGATGAAATAATACCTCTTACAATTAATGAAAAGGAATATACTAATTCATATGTTGCATCTATATACACCCATTATATTTCCTATTTAGCTGAAGAGCTTAGGATTTTAAAAAGCAGACTCATATATTTATTAGCTGCTCCGCTGATTTATCTTGTTGGATTCTTCTTCAAGCTTCTTAAAGTTAATAAAATAGTCTGTGTCAATAATTGGCTAATTTCAACTAATTTGCATAGAAACATCTCAAAAGAAAAATTAAGTGCAATACATGATGGAATCCTAAGTAAGTATAATAAACATGCAATCATATATAGATCCTTAAATGAATTTACAAATATGGATATGATGAATTCCTTAGAAGGATTAGATTATATCAAAATTCCAAGCCGGCAGGTTTTTATATTAGATAGAAATAAAAAACTTAAGAGAAGACAGCGAGAACATCTACGGCGTGATTCTAAGATGATTAGTAAAAATGATCTTAAAATAGTGGATGCCAACTCAGAAAAGTTTGCCTCTAGATTTGTAGAACTTTATAACTCGTTATATTTAGATAAGTACTCGAAACTAAACCCGATGTATAGTATGGATTATTTCAAATTAGCTGCTAGAGATAAGTTCTATAACCTTAAGTTAATCATGTATAAGGATGAGATTAAAGCCTTTTATGGATATTTTAATAAAAACGGAGTCATGACGACACCTCTCTTTGGTTACGATACTTCATTAGCTAAAGAAGTTGGTTTATATAGGGTTTTAAGCTATTTACTGTACGAGGAATCAATTAAGTACAATTTTGCTTTTCACGAGAGTAGCGGTGTCGGAGATTTTAAAATAAATCGTGGAGCAGAGAAGTATATAGAGTATAGCTATGTGTATATCAAACACCTTCCACTATATAGAAGATTGCCATATCTGTTTTTAAGTAAACTACTAAATAGGTTTATACTACCCATATTTAAAAATAAAAACTTTTAGAAGGAGTCAATATGGAAAGGGTTTTAGTAACTGGAGGTACTGGTTTTTTAGGTAAATATGTCATCGAAGAGTTAGTAGGTAATGGATATAGCGTTGTAACTATTGGGAGAAATAGAGAAGAAGGAGATATATTAAATTCGGCAAAAGTTAAATTTATTAGATGTGATTTTACTAACTTAGAAGATTTGGAATCTGTTTTCAAGAAATATAAGTTTGATTATGTTGTACATGCAGGTGCTATGTCAACAGTCTGGGGAAGATGGAAGGAGTTTTATAAAGCAAATGTGTTAGGAACTGAGAATGTAGCTGCTTTGAGCTTGAAGTACAAAGTCCAGAGATTAATTTATATTTCATCACCCAGCATTTATACTGAAAAGTTTGATAGATTCAATATATTGGAGACGGACTACAGAAAAGATAACAAAGCTAATTATTATATAAGGACAAAAATTTTATCAGAAGAGGTTATAGGTCATTTTGCTAAAAAAGGTTTATATAACGTAATAATTAGACCAAGGGGACTATTTGGAATAGGTGACACTAGTGTAATACCGAGACTTTTAAAGGCTAATTACGAAAGGGGAATTCCACTTGTTGATGGTGGAAAAAACTATATCGATATTACATGTGTTGAAAATGTGGCCTATGCAATAAGGTTGTGTATTGAAAAGGATGATATAAATAACGAAGTATTTAATATAACCAATGGAGAGCCAGATAGATTTAAAAACATAATAGATAGTTTTTTCGAAAAGATGGGAGAGACTCCAAATTATATTAACCTAAGCTTTTATAAGCTATACTTTATTGCGTCGATTTTAGAACTTTTTTATAAATTATTTAGAATATATAAGGAGCCATTTGTTACAAAATATAGCGCTTGCATACTTGGCAAGAGCCAAACCATGAACATTGAAAAGGCAAGTACTGAATTAGGATATAAGCCAATTATGAGTATGGAAGAAGGAATCATAAAATATGTTAATGACAGACAAAAAAGTAGAGATGTTTAAAATATATAATTGCGGATACTGTGTAAATGACTTATCAAAGGCTTACAAAGGTGTGGTGTCCAAAAAAGAGAAATTTAATGCAACTTCAGTGATTATAAAACATAGAGAAGAAGGTTATGTCCTATTTGACACAGGCTATTCAAGGAGAGTTTTTGAAAAGGATCTCAAAATGTATTTATATAGATTTTTTAATCCCACCTTCTGTGAGATTGAAGATGAAATAAAAGCTCACCTTATTAGAGATGGTGTAGCCTTAGATGAAGTTAAAAATGTGGTTATCTCTCACCTGCATCCTGATCATATAGGAGGTCTTCATTTTTTTAAAAACTCAAGATTTATTATAAGTAAAGAAATAAATGAAAAGTACAAGAATAACAGGTTAAGAAATATAATATTTGACAAGCTTATTCCAGAGGCCTTCGAAGAGAATAAACATGTTATAAGAGATAAGAGTGATTGTTGGTTAAATGAATACTTCACAGAGGTCTATGATTTGTTTGGGGACAATAGTATTTTGTTGGTAAAACTAGATGGACATTCAAATGGACAACTGGGTCTTTATTTGTCAGAATATGAAACCTTCTTTGTTTCCGATGCTTTTTGGAAAGAGACGTTGGTAGATAAAAAGCTTACTTTTAAAGGAAGGTTAATCCAAGAAGATGCCAATGAGTTTATAAAGACAATAGACAAAATCAAGAGATTTAAAAGAGAAAAGAATGTAAAAATCATTTCAAGTCATGGAGGTGGTATAAATGATTGAAAAATTAATTATCGCCTTTTACTTCATTAGAACTCGCTTTGTATATAAGTTTAGAACTAGAAAAAAGATTGAGGATTATCAAAAAAGAGGTATAAAGAAACATATTGACTTTTTAAAGAGAAACTCAGAATTTTACAAAAAAGATGGCCTAGTCTCTTTACCAAATAAAAGTGGAGATTCTAAACCTTTAAATTTAAAAGAAAAGCCTATTGTAGATGGGCTTGAAAACTTTGTGATCATGAACAAAGAAAAAATGATGGATAACTTTGATAGACTAAGCACAGTAGGAATAAAAAAGGAAGAAGCCTTTTCCATAGCATTAAATGGCGAGCGCAGTAGAGATTTTAGAGACAAAATAAACTCTATTACTGTGGGTATGTCATCGGGTACATCTGGGAACAGAGGCTTGTTTATTGCATCAAAAAAAGAAAGGGCAATGTGGGCAGGATTTATTTTAGCAAAGGGACTACCAAAGGGAAGGATCTTTAATAGTAAAATTGCTTTCTTCCTAAGAGCAAATAGCAACCTTTACGAAACCATAAATAGTAATTTAATAAAGTTCAAGTACTTTGATATATATAGCAATATGAGTGAAAATATTGAAACTCTAGACAAATATAAACCTACAATTTTAGTTGCCCCGCCTTCTGTGCTTATTCAACTTGCCGATGCAGTGGGTGATAAACGATTGAATATTAATCCAGCAAAAATAATATCAGTTGCGGAGGTTCTAGAAGAAAAAGATGAGAAGTATATCAAGAAGGCATTTAATAAAGAGATTATACATCAGATATATCAATGTACAGAAGGATTACTAGCAATGACATGTGAATTTGGGAATTTACATGTTAATGAGGAGCTAGTTTATATTGAGAAAGAAATAATCGAAGGGAACAGATTTGTTCCTATAATTACTGATTACGTAAGAAGATCTCAGCCAATAGTGAGATATAGGTTAAATGACATTCTTATCGAAAGCAAGAGAAAGTGTAAATGTGGAAGCAGCTTCATGATTCTTGAGAAGATAGAAGGACGTGAAGACGATGTCTTTATTTGCAATTCTAAGGACAACTCTGATGAAGTAACAGTATTCTCAGATTTTATTAGAAGATGCTTTTTTCATGTAAACGAAGTAAGGAATTATAGAGTAGTGCAGGAAAAAAAGGAAGAAATAACAGTATATATAGATATGATGGAAGATAATTGTAAAGCCAAAATTGTTAAAGAGTTTGAAAAGCTTTCGAAAGACTTGAATTTCATTATGCCAACTATCAATTTTGAAAAGTATTCATTTGATAACAGCAGAAAATTAAAGAGAGTTGAGGGAAAGATAGGGGACTAGTTTATGAAAATACAAAAAGAAAGAAATGTAGAAATAGTATGTACAGGTTCAGCAGTTGGCAAAAATATAATATATTTTGACTCAAGTAGTGAGAAAATAGTAGCTGAAAAACTTCAATCAAATAGAAATATATACACTAGATATAGAATAAGTGAGGGTGAAGATCAAATTACTCTAGCTATTGAAGCAATTGAAGATGCATTCCGGAAAACTAGTAAGCTGAGTATTGAAGATATAGATTGCATAGTAGTAGCATCGGCAGTAGGGTATCAACCACTGCCTACAACTTCAGCAAAAATCTTAGAAGAATTAAGTAAAAAATATAAGCTGAAAAGGGCCGTATCAACGAAGGATATAAACACAAGCTGTACTAGCTTTTTAGATGCTTTTGACGATGCGGCAATGTCTATTAACTTTGGTAAATATGAAAATGTACTCATTGTATCAAGTGAATTAGCATCACTTGGTCTATCCACTGATAACATGCATTCATTTTCTATGTTTAGTGATGGAGCTGCTGCAATAGTGGTCACTAAATCAGAAGAATACTGCATTGGTTTTCATTATGCAAGAACATGGCCTGGTACGTACGATTTAACAAAGATAGAGGGTGGGTTAACCAAGTATCTCCCAAGTAAGTTTGATGGAACGAATCATGAGAAATACAGATTTCAAATGGAAGGTAATAAGCTAATAAAATTAATAAAGAAAGAATTTGTACCGATGATTAAGGAAATACTTGAGCTTGAAAAGCTTGATATTAACGATATTGACTATGTAATACCGCATCAAGCAAGTAAAGCCCTTAAACTATTTATGAGGAATCTAGGAATAAAGAAAGATCAGTTCTGTGATATTTTTGAAGACTACGGTAATATGGTAGCTGCCTCAATCCCATTCACCCTAAACCATGCCTATGAAAGTAATTATTTAAAAGGGAAAGATACAGTACTCCTTATCGGAACAAGTGCTGGGACTTCGGGCCATATATTACTTTACAAAAAAAGTATAAGATATAGATAAAGCCAGCCTTGAGAAACTGTATAAAGTACTTTGTTCTTTTTATCAAAATACTAGGGTATAATGTAGATAAAAAGGTGTGATGAAAAGGTGTGATGAAAAGAATTAACCTTTTGAAAAGATATAATAACCATTGAAGGAGGGGAAAATTTGAAATCCTATAGAAAAGAATTGTGGTTTGATACAAAAACTAGAAGAGCTTTTATTAACATTACTCCTAATATAGAAGAATGTTTAATGGAAAGCGGCATTAAAGAGGGGCTTTTACTTTGCAATGCTATGCATATCACATCCAGCGTATTTATCAATGATGATGAATCGGGATTACATAGAGACTTTGAACGTTTTTTAGAAAAATTAGCGCCAGAAAAACCCTATGATCAGTATGATCATAATGGGTTTGAAGATAATGCAGATGCCCACCTAAAAAGGACAATTATGGGAAGAGAAGTAGTTGTAGCTATAACGGAAGGGCAGCTGGATTTTGGACCTTGGGAGCAAATATTCTATGGAGAGTTCGATGGAAAAAGAGCAAAAAGAATTTTGGTAAAGATTATTGGTGAATAAGGATTTATCTAGACTAGATTAAAAGGAGATTAAGCATGATTATTTATACTGCTACAGTTGAAGAATGGGAGAAAATTAAGAAACAAAAGGAATTTATTAGTGAGAACTTTGATGAAGAGAGATTTATTCATTGCAGCTTTCCAAATCAGACCCTATGGGTCCTAAATAAACATTATAAAAGCGAAGAAAAGGTAATTCTATTATGTATTAATCCTGGGTTACTGAAGTCGAACCTAGTGATAGAGGATTTGAAGGGCAGAGGAGAAGAATTTCCCCATATATATGGAAGTGTTAATGTAGATGCAATAGAAAAAACTATTGAAATTTATCCTTCTGATGATGGAAAATTTTATGAAAATGGAGAACTGAAAAAGTTAATCAAGGAGTAAACTTAAGAATACAAGTTTTTGAGGGGGATGTCTCATAAAGGAATCTTATGAGACATCCCCTTCTACTATTAGTTTCCTACTTGTCATCAGATCCATTAGCATTATCCTTACTATAAATCACCATCTGGATAGGTACATCATCTGTGTCACGCTTTTCTGGAAAGAAAGAATCAAAACTAAAACCATTTCTTTCTAAAAGTGATCTGGATTTAATATTTGTTTCATTGGTATAAGCTTCAATTCTTTTAAGGCCCATGGTATCAAACCCATAATTGACGACTTTTCTAAGGGCTTCAGTCATAAGACCTTTACCAGTACTGCCTGGAAACAAGCCATAACCTAATTCACCTCTCTCGTCTACTATTGAAATGTTCCAGATTGAGATTGTACCTAAGATATTATCGGTTTCTTTATCGGCTATAGCCCAGATAATCCATTTATTTTCAGCGACTCCTTTATTCATTCTGACTATATATTTTTGCGCCTCAGTAATATGTTTATAGATAGGCATATCGACATGTTCAAAGTTACTTTTATCATTTTGATAGTTAAATATTAGCTCGTCATCGTTGGACCTAAGCTGTCTAAGGGTCAGTCGATGGGTAGTTAAAATAGGAAAGGGGTTAAAGCTCAATGGATTCACATTCATCCTCCTTTATCCGTTACTATTAAATATATATATATGATAACATAGAATATAATTAATAGTAGCTAAAAAGAACCATTTATTCTATAATAAATCTTGTAGACCATAATATGGGAAAAATAATATTGTTTTGAAGCACGAAAAATTTACTTTCTATGGGAGATAAATAGAAGAGTTAATTGGATTAAAAAAGTCTATATGGATTGAAAGAATGATACAGATATTGCTAGAAAAAATATTTTAGAGATATTGAAAAATGTATAAAACAGGAAAAGGGTATTGACAAACTATCAAAAAAAGTGTATTTTTAAATTAAAATTAGCACTCTCCTAAAGAGAGTGCTAATAAAGTGAAATAATAAAAACGCTAATTATTTAAGTATATTTTTACTGCGCTAGCACTTCGTTGTGCTCGTAGTTTTAGCATGAAAGGAGAGATTTACTTGGCGAAAAAACAATTTAAAGCGGAATCCAAGAGACTAATGGATCTAATGATTAACTCGATTTATACCCATAGGGAGATTTTCTTAAGAGAAATCATTTCTAATGCTAGTGATGCGATTGACAAAATCTATTATAAGGCCTTAACAGATGATTCACTAGTCTTTGATAAGGATAACTACTATATTAAATTACATATTGATAAGGATAATAGAATATTAAAAATTTCTGATACTGGTATTGGAATGACTAAGGAAGAGCTTGATGAAAATCTTGGAGTTATAGCTAAGAGTGGATCTTTAGCATTTAAGAAGGAAAACGAGCTCAAGGATGGGTATGATATAATTGGTCAGTTTGGTGTAGGATTCTACTCTGCATTTATGGTATCTGATATTGTTACTGTTGTAAGTAAAGCCTTTGGTAGTGAGGAAGCCTATAAATGGGAATCAAAGGGTGAAGATGGCTATGCAATTGAACCTTGTGAAAAGGACTCTGTGGGAACAGATATCATATTAAAGATTAGAGAAAATACAGAAGACGAGAAGTTCGATGAGTATCTTGAGGAATATAGACTAAGATCAATAATAAAGAAATACTCTGATTTCGTTAGATATCCAATAAAAATGGATATAACTAACAGCAGACTTAAAGAAAATAGTGAAGATGAATATGAGGAATATATAGAAGAAGAGACTGTAAATAGTATGGTTCCTATATGGAAAAAGAATAAGAATGAACTTACTAAAGAAGATTATGAAAACTTCTATTCCGAAAAGCACTATGGTTTTGATAAGCCTGTAAAGCATATACATTTCAGTGCAGATGGAGCCGTAAGCTACAATGCAATTCTATTTATCCCTGAAAAAACGCCATATGATTTTTATACGAAGGAATATGAAAAGGGATTGGAGCTATATTCTAATGGGGTTCTAATTATGAATAAGTGTGCTGATTTATTACCTGATTATTTTAGCTTTGTAAGTGGGATAGTTGATTCAGAGGATTTATCTCTTAATATATCTAGAGAAATGCTCCAACATGATAGACAGCTAAAGCTTATAGCGAAAAAAATCAAAAGTAAAATTAAAAGTGAGTTAGAAAAGCTATTAAAAAATGAAAGAGAAAAGTATGAAGAGTTTTATAAATCCTTTGGTAGACAACTGAAATATGGTATCTATAGTGATTATGGAAGAAATAAAGATATGTTACAGGATCTATTAATGTTCTATTCATCGAAGGAAAAGAAACTGGTTACCTTAGATGAATACATCTCTAGAATGCCAGAAGATCAGAAGTATATCTATTATGCTTCAGGAGAGTCAAACGAAAGAATTGAAAAAATGCCGCAAACAGAACTCGTAGCAGATAAAGGATATGAAATACTATACTTTACCGATGACGTAGATGAGTTTGCTATAAGAATGATAATGACATATAAAGAGAAGGAATTTAAATCTGTATCAAGCGGTGATTTAGGTATAGAGGTTGAAGAAAATGAAAACTCAGCTAATACTGATGATAAAGAAAATAAAGAGCTGTTTGAGCAAATGAAAAATATTCTATCTGATAAGGTTAAAGATGTTAGGGCTTCAAAGAGGCTTAAGAATCATCCAGTGTGTCTAGCTAATGATGGTGAACTTTCCATAGAGATGGAAAAAATATTGAATGCTATGCCTAATAATCAAGATATAAAAGCAGATAGAATTTTAGAAATAAACGTACATCATGATGTTTTCAAGGCATTGAAGGAAGCAGCAGAAAAGGATGAAGAGAAGGTTAAATTATATACAAATTTATTATATGATCAGGCATTACTTATTGAAGGGCTGCCGATTAATGATCCAGTAGAGTTTACAAATAATATTTGCAAAATAATGAAATAATTAAAAAGGTCTGTTTCGTAAAGGAATCCTATGAGTGCAGACCGGGGGTGTTTCGGAAATTCGTCATTCTGAGGCACCCCCCCCTTTAATTTGCAAAATAGAAGTTTCTAAATGAATTGTTTTCTTAGTAGAGTACTTATATCCGTTAAAGACTAAGTAAATCGAGTTGTTAAATAGAAGAAAGAAATGTATAATTATAGTGGATATATATGGTTACGAAAAAACTATTACATTTCGAAGATTTACTATCATTGCAAGCTCTGGTTGTTAGATCTCCAAAATGTGAGATGTTTATCGTATATTGTACATAACTAATTTTATACTAAAGCAAAGGGGTAATTATATGTTTAATTGGAAAGAAGAATATTCTGTTGGGATTAAAACAATTGACGATCAGCATAAGAAACTGTTTGAAATTGGGGAAAGAATTAATATCGTATTGGAGAGTTACAATGGTCAAGATTCCTATGATGAAATTGTTGAATTGATTGAAGAACTGAAGGATTATACGATTTATCATTTTGACTCTGAAGAAAGTTTGCTTGCTAAATACCAATATCCAGAACTTGATGAGCAAATTAAGGAACACAAGACATTTGTTGATTACCTAGAGGGACTTGATTTTGACAATATAGATGAAGATCAAGAAAATGCAATGAAAGAATTAATTATGTTTATAGCAAAGTGGATATTTAAACATATCAGTAATTCAGATTTTAGATATAGTGAATTTCTTATTGAAGCTATGAAATAAAATAGTATATTTCTGATAAGTGAATAGAAATTACTTTATTCCTTTAACTCAGAATCTAGACTATGTCTACATTAAATGTATGGCAATGATTGAATAAGGGTATAGATATATACATAAACCTGACCTCCTTACCTTTAGGAGGTCTAACTTTTCGCAAAAGATTAATTTTACGTCTTGTATTGAAATAGTGGCAGAGAGGCTGAGCCTAGAATAATATAAAGAAAGCTAAGGAGGAAAGATTATGACAAGATCATATATAAAGAAAACTATTCTATTTGTTGTATCTATGTTATTAATGATAACAATTATGGCGGCATGTAGCAGTGAAAAAACAGATGAAAAGGCTGATAGCGATAACGCTACACAAAATCCTAAAGTGGAAATAGAAATGCAAGATGGTGGAAAAATGGTACTAGAGTTGTACCCAGAATTTGCTCCAGAAACAGTAGAAAACTTTATCAATCTATCTAAATCTGGTTTTTATGATGGGTTGAAGTTTCATAGAATTGTAAAAGACTTTATGATTCAGGGAGGCGATCCTAAGGGTGACGGTACAGGTGGATCTGACAAGAATATTAAAGGAGAGTTTGCAGAAAATGGATTTACTAAAAATACACTTAAGCACACTAAGGGTGTAATTTCAATGGCTCGTAGAGCTGAGCCTGATTCTGCCAGCTGCCAATTCTTTATAGTGGATGGAGATGCAACATTCTTAGATGGGCAATATGCTGCATTTGGAAAGTTAATAGAAGGAGAAGAAACTCTTGATAAAATAGCTGATACAACTGTAGATAAGCACCCTTATAGTGGAGAAATGTCTGTTCCAAAGGTAGATGTAGTAATAAAGAAAATAACAGTAATAGAAAGTAGTAATAAATAGCAATTGATTATGTAATACTCAAAGACTACTTAAAGCTAAAGTCATATATGAATAATTGATAAAGAATATAGGTAAAGTATATAATAAGTAAAGTTGATTTAAGAAATATTTTATTGTATAATATTAAAAAATTCATACTAACAAAGCGATGACGAGAAGAGTAAATAAATAAGTTCTTTTCTAGAGAGCTCCGGTAGCTGAAAAGGAGTAAAGAAATATTTATTGAAACAAGCCTCTGAGCTTCATACGGATCTTTCAATAAAAGTGATGCTATGGCGTTTGTTCACGTTACAGAACTAGAGTATAAGTACTTTCAGTACCGTACTTGAAGAGATTGATATGGTAACATATTAATGAATTAGGGTGGCAACACGAAATTAACTCTCGTCCCTAAGACCGATTGGTCTTGGGATCGGGAGTTTTTATTTTTGTCTAAAATAAATATAATTTTATCAAATTAAAAAGGATGTGATCATATGGGGCAAGAAAGTTTGTATTTTGCCTAAAGGGGTTTTGCTGCCTTCAAATTTACCAGGGAAGAAACTAATACAATTGTATATAGTTATAATTTTAATTGATCTATATGTTAGATAGATTTTTAGAATGGTAAGAAAAAATAAAATTTGGAGGTAATGATATGAGTGCTAATAGAGAAAATTTAAACTTTATAGATAGACTAGTAAAAAGAGATTTGGAGGATGGAGTGTACAGGGAAGTCAATACACGTTTTCCACCGGAGCCCAATGGGTACTTGCATATAGGCAGTGCGTACGCAATAAATGTTAGTTATGCTTTAGCTAAGAAATATGGAGGTAAATTCAACCTAAGGTTTGATGATACAAATCCTAAAAAGGAAGAGGTTGAGTACGTTGAGGCAATTATAGAAGATATGAAATGGTTGGGATTTGATTATGAAGACAGACTGTTTTATGGATCTGATTATAGTCACCAAATCTATGAATATGCAATATATCTTATCAAAAAGAGGAAGGCATATGTTTGTGATCTAAGTAGTGATGAGATAAGAGAGTATAGAGGAACTTTAACAACTAAAGGGGTGAATAGTCCCTACAGGAATAGAAGTGTAGAAGAAAACCTGGATTTATTTGATAAAATGAAGAATGGAAACTTTGAAGAGGGTAAAAGGGTTTTAAGAGCTAAAATTGATATGGAAAGTCCTAACATTAATATGAGAGATCCTGTTATTTATAGAATATCTTATACAAAGCATTATAGAACTGGTGATAAGTGGTGCATTTATCCAATGTATGATTATGCCCATCCCATTCAAGATTATATAGAGGGAATTTCACACTCTCTGTGCTCAGTAGAGTTTAAAGATCATAGACCATTGTATGAATGGGTGTTAAAGGAACTAGATTTATCAGGTCGCATTCCAAGACAAATAGAGTTTGGAAGGATGAATCTTAGTGGAGCCGTTACGAGTAAGAGGTATCTTAAAGCCCTGGTTGGAAGTAAAACCATAGAAGGATGGGATGATCCAAGGATTCCAACGATAAAAGGGCTAAAGAGAAGGGGATATACAAGGGAATCGATACTAAGCTTTTTGTCCGAAATCGGAGTAGGGAAAAGTGAAAGTGTCGTAGATATTGCTATGCTGGAGCATTCTCTAAGAAAGGATTTAAAGGCAAAGGCACCTACGATCATGGCAGTCCTTGATCCTATAAAAGTTGTAATTACAAATCTACCGGATAAGCATGTTGAATATTTAGATGCCACAAATAATAGAGAGAATGAGGATTTAGGATCTAGGAAAATAGCATTTACTAAAACTATATATATTGATAGTAACGACTTTAGCGAAAATCCTCCTAAGAAGTACAATAGATTGATAGTAGGTGGAGAGGTTAGACTGAAACATGCATATTTTATTAAGTGCAATGAAGTAATAAAGGATGACGATGGTAATATTACAGAATTAAGATGTACCTATGATCCAGAAACAAAAAGTGGAAGTGGTTTTAAGGGACGAAAAGTTAAGGGTACAATACACTGGGTCAGCACAGAATATGGTATACCATGTGAGGTAAGAATATTTGATGAATTATTCACCGAAATACCATCGGCTGATAATCTATTTGAAAAAATAAATCCCAAATCACTATATGTTAAGCAAAATGCATTTATTGAAGAGGCTGGACTTGGAGAGGGATATGAAGGAAGATTTCAATTTATAAGACACGGATATTTTATTAAGGACCTTAAGCTATCAAGTGAGAATAAATTAGTATTTAATAGAACAGTACCATTAAAAAGTTCATATAAGGGATAATAACGAAAAGAGTTGAATTGTCATGATGCACTGATGACAATTCAACTCTTAATCAATACAGTATCTTACGAAAAATTAAATCCATACATAGTTTAAAATTAGGTATAAAATATAAATACTAAATAGGATAACTCCTTCTAATTTTGAAATCGCATTGTTCTTGCTTTTGGCAAAAACTCTAAAGACCACAAGAACAATAAGCATTGTTGGAATTTGAAGCTTATAAAAGTTAAGTGGAACATCGAGACCACCCCTTGTTACAGCGGCTGCACTTCCTACTACAAAGAGTACATTAAGAATATCAGCACCGACTATGTTACCAATAGCCAGCTCACCATGTCCTTTCCTTACGGCAGTGACTGCTGTTACTAGTTCAGGTAAACTAGTACCAAAGGCCACTAAGGTTGCAGCGACAATACTTTGAGGGATACCTACTCTGATAGCAGAAATTTCTACAGCAGGTATAAGTATCTTAGATGAACCAAGAACAAGAACTATACCTAAAACGAGTTTAAGTATTTGAACTATTAACGGGCTTTTCTCTTCCTCAAAGTCAGCTTCAGTTTCTCCTGACTTTTTAGACCAGCTTATTGAAATATATATATAGGCTGCTAATAGGATTAGAAAAATCCATCCCACAAACTGACTGATATTTCCCGTGCTTCCACTGGATAGGAAAGGAATACTTACAACTGCAAGTAAAATCCCAGAAAATAATTGAATTCTCCCCTGACGATTCATAGTTATTTGATCTACGGGTAAGTAACCAATTAGAGCTGCTAGACCAATTATAAGGCCCGTATCTGTAATGATAGAACCAATGGCGTTACCTAAAGCTAAATCTGGGTTTCCATTAACAGCTGCTAATACCGATACAGTAGCCTCTGGAAGAGTGGTTCCTAAAGAGACAATGGTTGCACCAATAATCATTTTAGATACTCCCCAGTGCAAAGAAAGACTAACGGCCTCATCAACCAGAATATCGGCTCCTTTACTAAGTGTATAAAGTGTTGCTGCTACTATAAGTATTAGTATTAATGTTGAAAAGGATGTTAAATAAACGTGAATAATTGCTTCCATGAATGCTCTTCCTCTCAATAATTTATAGTAAATTGATATAAGGGAACAACTGAACAAAATAAAAAACTCCACAATTAACTAAAGTTAATTGTAGAGTCTCGCTAGACATAATTGCCATCAAAGCCGGGAAAATATTATTTTCCGTAATGACGACTTTGATTCCTTAAAAAGGTCAGCTACTCCCTCTAAAATATTAATGCACAAATTCATTATAGAGGATTTTTAAATTTTGTCAATGATAATTTAGACAAAATTCCATATCTCTATGGTTATCGTATTATATATAGATTATTTGTTTAAACAACATTTCTTGTATTTCTTTCCACTTCCACATGGACATGGTTCATTTCTACCAATCTTTTTATCGTTTACAACGATACGAGATCTATTGTAGTCCTTTTTGATTTCTTTTCTTTTTTCGATAGGAAGTACATTATCCCATTGAGAAAGATTATAAAGCCAATCAGCCTTAGCATCAAGCATATTATAGTAAAGTTTTTCAAAGTCTATAGAAAGTTTTACGTTACTTTCTTCAGTTAAGCTGTCAAGGTCAAGTTCTTCAGTAAGGCTTGTGTTAATTCCATCTAAAAATCCTGCAAATGTAACAGCGTCCATCTCGAACTTCTCTGCAAGCTCAGATAAAGAACCTTCTGTTACTTCGTCTTTATTCTCTAGTAAATACTCGTAGTTTTTTTGTTCTTTTGGAAGGTATTCACCCCAAAACTTATTGTATTCTTCTTCAGTACGCTCGTCGTAAGCTCTTTCCTTCCATTGCTCAAATAGAGACATTACATTTCATCCTTTCTTGGGTTTGAGATATGATTTAATCCTTAAGTATTATATCATATATTGGATAAAAATTTACAGTGAATTTCAAGAAAATAGGGAATGAGTGAATTCTAAAAATAATAAGCCTAGATAAGTATTGGTACATATTGCCATAGGATAAATTATGGAATATAATATGATGTGTAAAGATTGTGATTATAAGTCGTTTTCAGATGAAAAATTTGACTAAAGAAGAGTAAGTTCTGTTCATATATTTAGAAAAAAGGAATGATAGAATGAGTGAGATTAAGTGTTTGATATGTTGTATGGATATAAATCCTAAAAGCTATAGTTTAAACAATTATTCTTTTCTCGAGAAAAATAGAGAGGAACGAATAATAAACTGCCCTTTTTGTGGGGTAGGTAAAATTTATTTGGACGATGAAAATGACATCTATATGGTGGACAATAAAAGCTTAGATGAGGAAAGCCTAAAGGTATTAGATCATGCTATGAAGTTAGAAGTATTTAATGGAGAGTTTTATGAAGAAGCAAGCAGATTAGCTGAGGATGAGAAATTAAAAGAAACCTTCAAGGATTTAAGTAGGATAGAATTTATGCATGCGAGAATCCATAAAAGACTAGGTGGTTTTGAAAAGCTTCCAAAACTACATAAACCTGATTATACGAGACATAATACAGATGGTCTGCTATTGATTGAAGCTAGCCACCGCGAAGAACATGCCATATTATTTTACGAAAAAAATAGTGGCAAGGTTTCAAGTGATGTAATAAAACAAGTTTTTAGTGCATTAACGGATGTTGAGAAACAACATGAAATTATTACGAAAAGGGATTTGATTAAAAAGAGCAACTAATACAGCTATCATCTTGTTAACAAAGTTAACAAGATGATAGGCTGTTAAGAAAGTCGAAGTTCAAGGCTTGCTTAGACCGAGAGACCGCAGCGTATATAGACATACGTAAGGGTTCTTGGTTGAAGCAACAACGATGAAATTCGGATTTGTTAACAGCCTCAGAGCAGCTAACACTGCTCTTTTCTATAACTAAATATTAAGCAGCACTAGGACAATTCTGCTTTGGCTTGAAAATACTCTTCAAGAAATCCCAAAGAATTTCAGAAACAAAACTACTTATGAAACCCAGTACAAATGCTTGGATTACTCTCATGTTATCACCTCATATATAGTATTACCAAATTACTATATATATTAACTGAAAAAATAAGTATTAGAAAAGTATATGAGGAATCCTTGGGAACTTTTTCTACGAATATTTTTAAATATATTTTTCGATTATAAAATAAAAGCCTTTATTAAATTTGCCCAATGATATAAAATATATTTTGATTATTGGTTTAACTACATATATTCTGGTTAAGGTATATAATAACCATAAAATAAAAATAAAAGATATTAGAGAAGGGGAAAATTATGATAGAACTAGGAAGAATTCAAAACTTAAAGGTTGTTAAGATGGTTTCTATAGGTGCTTATTTAAATTCAAAGGACGATGATATGGGTGATAGTATTTTATTGCCACGAAAGGAATTGGAATCGGGAACTGATGTAGGAGATGAGATAGAAGTATTTGTATATAAGGACTCTGAGGATAGACTGATAGCTACTAAGAGAAGGCCGATGCTATTAATGGACGAAATAGCATATCTTGAAGTGGTTGATACTGCAACAATAGGTGCATTTTTAGATTGGGGATTAGAAAAGGATCTATTCATTCCTTTCAAAGAACAGACATGCAGAGTAAGAACGGGAAAAAAATACTTAGTAAGTCTGTATATTGATAAAAGCGAAAGATTATGTGCTACTATGGATATTTACAATATGCTTAGTAGTGACTCATCATATCAGGAAGATGACGCTGTTAAAGGTATAATCTATAATATTAAAAGAGATATGGGAGCTCTAGTGGCTATAGATAATACATACCATGGATTGATTCCCAATAATGAACTATATGGAAACTATAGATGTGGCGATGAGATAGAGGCAAGAATAACTAAAGTTAGAGAAGATGGTAAGCTATATTTGAGCCTCAGAAAAAAAGCATACAAGCAAATGGATGATGATTCTACTGTTATTTTAGATAAACTAAATGCTAGAGGAGGAAAGCTTCCATTCAATGATAATAGCTCTCCGGATAAAATTAAGGACGAGTTTAGGATGAGCAAGCGAGCATTTAAGAGGGCTGTAGGGAGATTATTAAAAGAAAAGAAAATTCAGCTTACAGAAAACGGCATGGAACTGATTGATAAGTAAAAAGTCAGAAACCAACAATGGGGGTGTACTCATAAGAAACATCTATGAGGCAGCCCCATTTTGATATTAAATAGAGAATTATAAATTTTGAATTTATGCGCTTGGAGGATTCATAAGCCAATTTTTCTTATAATTCAATTGTACAATTTTATCAAAGGCCTTTCTATCCTCAAGGGTAATATCCCAAGTGAATTTTCTTAGATCTTCTCTAGTCACATCCATAAAAGTCATTGTGTCATGAATTAATGACAAACGAAGAATTTCCATTAATGCTAAGGCGATTTGTTGGTTATCTAACTTCTTTCTTTGTGGCATCGGAGGAGTTGCCAGATTCTCCTTCTGCATAGCAGATTGAATCTTTTCAATATGAGGAATAGCTTGCATTTCAATTCCTGCTTTGATAAATCTTTTCAAATCAGGATCATCGGCCATATCATAAAGCAACTCAAGTACAGGTAATCCAATGATTTTATGGCGACACATAGCCCACAGTCCGGAGGCTCCTCCCCAATGGGGTTTATGAGGAGTCTCTGTAAACATCTCAGTTAACTTCAAGAGTATCATCCTTTCTTCGTTAAAAAATCTAGGAGAAATATACTAATATTATTTCTTTTAAGAGTTAAAATATGCATTAGTTGTAATTGCTAATGATGTTTAAAAGAAAAAGGGGTTGAGCTTTAGGAAAAGAGATTTTTCAAAAAAGCCCAAAATGCTGTTACATAATTCCAATATAGGGTAAAATATGATAGTGGGTATTAATTCTATAATGGCATATAAGGTTTAATTGTTATGTGAGCAAATTGCATAATTACCATCTAAAAAACTTTCTACTATATATGGTCTTAAAAACCATAAAGCTATACCATATTTATTATGCAATTCTGCCAAGTTAGAATTATGTAATTGCCTTATGCTATTAAAACAGACATTTCTAACAAGGAGAGAGAAAATGATTTATGGAAAACATTTAAATAAATATTATAAGAAGTATTTCATGCATTTCCTAATAGGAGTGACTTCATTAGCGATAGTAGATCTATTGCAAATCAAGGTCCCGTTGATAATAGGGGAGATAACCGATGCAATTATAGCCGGTGGTGTAAACGAAAAGATTCTACTGAACAAAGCTCTATATCTCACCTTGATCGGATTAGCAATCGCAGGTGGGCGATTTATATGGAGAAACTTGATTTTTGGTACCTCGAGAAATATTGAGTATCATATTAGAAACGATATTTTTAGGCATCTAGAAAAATTGTCTCAAAATTATTTTAATAGACATAAGACTGGGGATTTAATGGCCCATGCTACCAATGATGTTAATGCGGTGAGGATGGCAATTGGACCAGGACTTTTAATGATAATTGACGCTGTAGTTCTAATAACCCTTGTTCTTTATAATATGGTATCTAATATAGATTTAAAACTTACCTTAATTGCTATTATTCCATTTCCTATAATAATTTTTCAAGGCTTCGTTATAAGTAAGTTTATGAGACAGCGCTTTAAGGATAAGCAAGAGGCCTTCGCAAAAATGACCGATATGGTTCAGGAGAGTTTTTCAGGCATTAGAGTAGTTAAGGCATTTATTCAAGAGTATGAAGAAATGAAGGCCTTTGATGAAACCAATAGAAATAACTTTGATAAAAATATTAAACTAGCTAAGCTTAGATCGGCTATTGAACCTATTATTAGGTTTGTAGTTGGTGCAAGCATGATACTAACTTTGGTATATGGTGGAAGGTTAACCATGCTTGGCAAAATATCATTAGGTGAGCTAGTTGCCTTCATAAACTTTTTGACTATGTTAGTTTGGCCAATGATGGCAATAGGAATGGTGTTAAATGTTATTGCCCAGGGTAAGGCATCCCTAGATAGAATTGAAGATATTCTCGATGAAGAACCTGAAGTCTTTGATGGAAAGGACGTAGTTATCTTAAAAAAACTTGAGGGATCTATAAAGATAAATAATCTATCCTTCAAATATCCTGATTCAGAAGAGAATGCTCTTGAAAATATAAATCTTAATATTAATAAAGGACAGACATTAGGAATAATAGGAAGGACAGGTAGTGGTAAAACTACATTGGTTAATCTACTTCTACGAATTTATAATGTCTCTAATGAAAGAATAGTGATCGATGGCAATGATTTAATGAAGATACCGCTAAAGACATTAAGAGAAAATATTGCCTATGTACCTCAAGACAACTTCTTGTTTTCTGATACAATATCTCGCAATATTGCCTTTGCAGATAGCGATATAGATATGGATAGAATAAGTAGATACGCAGAGACAGCAAGTGTACATGATAATATAATAGAATTTAAAGATGGATATGAAACGGTAATAGGAGAGAGAGGAATTACTCTTTCCGGTGGTCAAAAGCAAAGAGTATCTATAGCGAGGGCACTAATAAAGGAATCACCAATATTGATTCTTGACGATGCAGTGTCAGCAGTTGATACAGATACAGAAGAAAAAATATTATCATCCTTAAAAAGGGAGCGTAAAAACAAAACTACAGTAATTATTGCCCATAGAATCTCTACGATAAAAGACTGTGATCATATTATTTTCCTGGATGAAGGAAAGATAGTGGAAGAGGGCACCCATGAAGAATTGATGAACCTAAATGGACAATATAGCTCAATAGCAAAAAAGCAGCAGCTTGCAGATATGATGGAAAATGAGTAAAAAGGACGATGGGAGATACGAATATGATAGAAGATGTTTTTGTAGAAGATAGGGAAAGCAAAAAAGATTTTTATATTTTCAAGCGTCTTATGAAATACGCAAGGCCTTATATGTTGCATATAATAATTTCCTTCATATTATTAGGGATTGTTGTTGCTGTTGAGATTATTCAACCTATGTTAATAGCCAAAGGTATAGATAGTATAATAACTAAATATGATACTCCCTATTCAATAGTTGCTGATGGGGAAGGGAAAGTATTAGAGCAACAGCTATACTTTAATGATAAAAAACTTATAAAGGATGCAGAAAATAATTATCCTGAGGCTTTAAAGGCTAGGATAGTACTAGTTGACGAAAGTTACTACTATATAGAAGGCCTAGATGGAAAACGGTTAGACGCATTGAGAAAACAGGAAGAAAAAGGAGCGCCTCAGATAAATGAGGGTTTTATTAGAATAGATGAAAAGGAGTTTGCAGCCCAAAAGTTAACAGAAGAGGATTTAAAGCTTCTGAGAAAAAACGATTATGAAAGCCTTATCAGATTTGCTTTTATATTTGGAGTTATTGTATTATTAGGAAGTGGCGTTCAGTATCTTATGTCCATATTGCTTCAATATACTGGACAAAAAATTGTATATGAAATAAGAAACGATGTATTTTCCCACATTCAGGATCTTGAGATTGACTTTTTTAACTCAATGCCAATTGGGAAACTTGTTACTAGGGTTACAAATGACACGGAAACAATAAACGAAATGTATACAAGCGTTATAGTTAATTCAGTAAAAAATATTTTTGTTTTAATAGGGATAGTAATAGCCATGATTAGTTTTAATCTAAAACTGTCGTTATTAACCTATACCTTAATGCCTGTTCTTGTAATAGCTACGATTATCTTTAGGAGATATTCGAAAATTATTTACAGACAGATTCGTGAAAATGTATCAAAGGTAAATGCATTTTTGTCTGAGCATATTTCTGGAATGAAGATAATCCAGGTGTTTGCTAAGGAAGACGATAAATACGATGAGTTTAACGACATTAATGGAAAGCTTAATAAGTCCAATAAAAATCAAATAATAGCATTTAGTATTTTTGGACCGTCAATTTATCTTATAAAAATTGCATCTACAGCAATCGTAATATATTTCGGTGGTAAATTTGTTTTGGCTGGAGCTATGACAATAGGTGCCTTAATAGCCTTTACCCAATATATATCAAGATTTTTTCATCCTGTACAGCAGCTTGCAGAACAATTCAATGTTTTTCAATCTGCGATGGCATCGGCCGAGAGGATTTTCAATTTGCTTGATAGGGAGCCAGTGTTAAAGGATAGTGAGGCGGCAACAGAACTAGATAGGTTTGAAGGAAAAATAGAATTTAAAAATGTTTGGTTTGCCTATAAAGAAGATGAGTGGATTTTAAAGGATGTATCTTTTAAAATTAATGAGGGTGAAATCGCAGCCTTTGTAGGTGCTACAGGAGCAGGAAAAACGACAATCCTCAACTTGATAGGCAAGTATTACGAGATTCAAAAAGGTGAAATTTTAATAGATGATATAAATATTAAAGATATTAAAACCTCAAACTTAAGAAAACATATTGGGCAAATGCTCCAGGATGTATTTATATATTCTGGAGATATAGAAAGCAATATAAAACTGAGAAACGAAGAAATAACTGATGAAGACATGGTAGAGGCCTCAAAGTATGTAAATGCCCATGGGTTTATTGAAAAGCTTCCCGAAAAATATAAGCATGAAGTCTATGAAAGAGGAGCTACACTTTCAGCGGGACAAAGACAGTTATTATCCTTTGCTAGAACACTAGTAAGAAAACCATCGATTCTTATATTGGATGAAGCCACAGCAAATATTGATACGGAGACTGAAAAGCTTATACAGGATGCATTATACAAAATCATGAAGGGTAGAACAACATTAGCAGTTGCCCATAGACTTTCAACGATTCAACATGCTGATAAAATTATAGTCATGAATAAAGGAAGAGTTAAGGAGCAAGGGACTCATCAAGAACTGTTAGATAAAAAAGGTCTATATTATAAACTAGTTCAATTACAATACAATGAGCAGTAGTGTTTGCTAGAAGGACGGTGTTTTTATGGATTTTGAAAAGTTGACTTTGACTATAGTTAACATAGCAATGGTATTAGCAGTTATTTTATATCTAAGAGAAAAGCTTACTATGAATAAACGTTCTGACTCAAAGGGAATGGAAATGGAGCTTGAGCTTAAACAGAATGAATTAGAAAAGATTCCTTTTATGAAGCGTAGGACCAACAAGATAACTATAATTTCTCTCTTAGTGATTCTTTCTATAGTTGTTCTAATGGGTTTTAAGGATATTCAGGCTGCTCTAGAGTCATTAGTTTTTGGATTAATGGCTGGAGCATATGTACTTATACAGAGTAAACTTGATGAAAATAAAGAGGTTGGAATTTATGAGCATGGCATACTGTATAAAACAGGATTTGTTCATTGGAGAGATGTCAAAGGAATAGAATGGGACCCGTCTCCTAACTATATAGATGCCTATGACATGATGATTAAAACTGCATCAAAGGTTAAAATTAGCCTTGTAGTTGGTGAGAAAAATAAAAAGCAGGTAGAGAAAATGGTAATGTCAAAAATTAATAATATATAGTCCGTGAAATGAAAACAGATTATTGAAAATGCATCTACTAAAATAAGTGGATGCATTTTTTGTTGTGTTAAGCTGCAAAAAAAAGATTGGTCAATTAAAAAACAAGAAAACGTTTTCTGAATCACACAAGAAAATATACATTCAGATGAATAAATATACATAAAACGGAAGATGTAGTTTTGAGGCTTAATGATAACGTTTTCCTTTGAAAATGTGAACTTTAAAGATTTAGTGTAAAAAATCAAAAAATAATTTTATGCAATATCCATTGAATGCAATGCATAAATATGATATAATGACGACTATCGAAATATTCTGACATATGCAATGGATGGGAGCTGATGTTGCATATGCGATCCTAAAAAATTGTCTTCGAGCAATTTACATGGAACCAATTTGAAAGGAAGGTAACCAATTATGAAAGCTTTAGGACTGCCAGAGAAGCAGGGATTATACAATCCAAATATGGAGAGAGACAGTTGTGGTGTAGGATTTATAGCTGATATAACGGGAAAAGAATCAAATGACATAATCAAAAATGGCTTAGAAATCTTGAAAAACATGTCTCACAGAGGCGCCACGGGCTCAGATCCGGAAACTGGAGATGGAGCCGGGATATCTATACAAATTCCCCATGAATTTTTTTACTCGGAATTAATGAAGTGTAACGTTGAATTGCCAAATAAGAAAGATTATGCTGTTGGAATGATATTTCTACCTATGGAACCGAATACTAGGTACTATTGTGAAGGTGTGTTCGAGAGAATTATAAAAGAAGAAGGTCAAAGGTTTATTGCATGGAGAAGTGTACCGGTCAACGATAAGGCATGTGGGATATCTGCTCAAGGGACAAGACCCGTTGTCCAGCAGATTTTTATAGATAGAAACGGTCAAGATTTGGATGCATTTGAAAGAAGCCTTTATATTATTAGAAAAAGAGTTGAGAATGCAATTAGGGGAGCAGCAAGGCCTTACACAGAAGCATTTTATATTTGTAGTCTCTCGTCTAAGACAATTGTCTATAAAGGCCAGTTCCTTGCCCATCAGATCGAGGAATTCTACTTAGAACTTAAGGATGAGAGGCTAAAAAGTGCCATTGCAACAGTACATCAAAGATATAGTACAAACACCTTTCCATCTTGGAGATTAGCACATCCATATCGTTATATATCCCATAATGGTGAAATCAACACCATAAGGGGTAATATCAAATGGATGAACGCAAGAGAAGGAGTAATGACATCGAAGCTATTTGATGAGGACTTTAAAAAGATATTACCTATTATTGAACCAAACAGCAGTGACTCATGTAATCTAGACAACATTTTTGAACTACTTATATTGAGTGGATATTCTATGGAACATGCAATAAAAATGCTTATGCCCGAAGCATGGAGATATGATAAAACCATGGCTGAAGAACTTAGAGCTTTTTATGAGTATCATGAGGGACTAATTGAACCTTGGGATGGACCGGCTACAATTGTTTTTAGTGATGGAGTACGGGTGGGTGCTACCCTTGATAGAAATGGACTAAGACCTGCAAGATATCTTATCACTAAGGATAACCTTGTGGTAATGGCCTCGGAGTCCGGTGTACTTAAGATTCCTGAAGAGAAGATTCTTAAAAAAGGAAAGCTAGGACCAGGAAAGATATTTATTGTAGATACTGAAGAAGAGAGAATTATCCATGATTATCAGGTTAAGCAAAGATTGGCTTCGGAAAAGGGTTATGGAGAGTGGATTAAGGAGAACAAGGTTGATCTGCAGGAAGTAAAGATAAATAAGCCTTTAGGAAGGATGGATGAGGATAGTCTTATTACTAAGCAGAAGATATTTGGCTATACTGAAGAGGAATTAAAGCGTGTTCTTGCTCCCATGGCTCAAAATAGTAAAGAAGCTATTAGTTCTATGGGTAATGATGCTCCTTTAGCGGTATTATCCGATAATCCACATCTATTGTTTAATTATTTCAGACAAGTATTTGCCCAAGTAACAAATCCGCCGATTGATCCTATACGTGAGAAAAAGGTAATGTCGTTAAACCAGTATCTTGGACGGTGTGGAAACATATTAACGAAAATAAATGAGAAGGAACCAAATAAATTTATCGAGCTTGAACAGCCTATTTTATACAGTGAAAAGATTGAAAAGATAAAAAATGTAGACGTAGACACTTTAAGAAGTATTACTATACCAATAATTTTTGAAGCAGATCAATATGAAAGTGGGCTAGGCAATGGCATTGAAGCCCTGAAAAAAAGAGCAGAAGAAAGTATTGTTCATGGCTACAGAGTTATTATATTAAGTGACAGAGATGTAGATAGATATAGAGCACCTATCCCAAGTATTTTAGCCGTAAGCGCCGTGCACAATCATTTGATTCAAAGGAAGCTGAGAACAAAGGTAGATATTATTGTTGAGACAGGTGAGGCGAGGGACCCATTCCATATGGCACTACTTCTTGGGTATGGTGCTACAGCAATATATCCTTATGTTGCCCTTGAGTCAATAAATAACCTAGTTAAGAATGAGCTTTATATTGAAGACATTACAGTTAAAGAAGCAAGTATGAATTATGTACGTTCAATAGGATATGGAATTCGAAAAATCACTTCAAAGATGGGTATTTCGACCCTTAGAAGTTTCAATGGAGGACAAATATTTGAAGTTATTGGACTTGATGAAGAACTAGTAGGTGAATACTTTAGCGGTACACCTTGTCGCTTATCAGGTCTTAAGATGGATGGAATAGCAAAGGAAATATTGATGCGTCATAGCAAAGCCTTTGAAAATGACGTTAAGACCCAGCAATTAGATATAGGCGGAGAAATACATTGGAGGAAGAATGCTGGAACTCATATGTTTAATCCCGATACAATATCAAAACTACAACAGGCCTGTAGAACGAATAACTACGAGATCTTTAAGGAATATGCTAACCTAATCAATGACCAATCTAAAAAACTAAGAACGATTAGAGGACTACTGAAATTTAGAAAAGGTATATCAGTGCCTATAGACGAGGTTGAATCTGTAGAATCAATAATTAGACGTTTTGCTACTGGTGCAATGTCCTTTGGATCATTAAGTAAGGAAGTTCATGAGACCTTAGCAATAGCTATGAATAGAATCGGTGGTAAAAGTAACTGCGGTGAAGGCGGTGAGGACGACCAGCGTTATGTAAAAACTGAAAATGGAGATTACAAAAGAAGTGCAATTAAGCAGGTTGCAGCTGCCAGATTTGGTGTTACTACCAACTATCTAATTAATGCAGATGAGCTTCAGATCAAGGTTGCACAGGGAGCAAAACCCGGAGAAGGAGGACATTTACCAGGAAGTAAGGTGACTAAGGAAATAGCAAAAGTACGTCATTCACTACCGGGAATAGACTTAATATCTCCTCCGCCCCACCATGACATATATTCTATAGAGGATTTAGAACAATTAATCTTTGACCTAAAGAACGTAAACCCTAAGGCTCGTGTTAGTGTAAAGCTTGTATCTGAAATAGGTGTAGGAACTGTTGCAGCTGGAGTTGCTAAGGGGAGTGCGGACATGGTACTGATCAGCGGTCATGATGGAGGTACTGGAGCTGCACCAATAACATCTACAAAGACTGCAGGAGTCCCATGGGAATTGGGGCTTGCAGAGACGCAACAAACCTTACTGATCAATAACCTTAGAAGCCGAATTGCTGTGCAGGTTGATGGCCAAATGAGAACGGGAAGAGACGTTGTAGTTGGAGCATTACTTGGAGCCGAGGAATTTGGTTTTGCAACTGCACCACTAGTAGTATGTGGATGTATCATGATGCGCAAATGTCATAATAATACCTGTCCAGTAGGGGTAGCTACCCAAGATCCAGAGCTGAGGAAGCACTTTAAAGGGAAACCTGAGCATGTAATTAACTTTTTCCGTTTTATTGCCATGGAAGTTCGAGAGATAATGAGTGAGCTAGGATTTAGAACTGTAGATGAAATGGTAGGTAGAGTGGATGTCCTTGAAACTAATGAAAGTAATAGACATTGGAAAACTAAAGATCTCGATTTAAGCTCTATTCTTTATCGTCCAGAACTACCTAGAAGATTTGGACATAGGAAAACCATAGATCAAAAGGATCAAACTGCTGAAGTACTCGATAAGAAGCTCATAGAGATTGCAAGTCCTCTAATAAAAACTAGAGGTAAAATAAGTGCAAGTTTTGCTATAAAGAACACTGACAGATCAGTTGGAGCTATGATTTCAGGGAAGGTAATAGAGACAGCAGGTAAGAAAGGACTACCACAGGATACCATTAATTTTACCTTTGAAGGTACAGCAGGACAAAGCTTTGGTGCGTTCTTGGCAAAAGGAGTAACCTTAAGGCTCAGGGGAGATGCCAATGATTATCTGGGGAAAGGTTTATCCGGTGGTAAGATTATTGTATCTCCCCATGAGAAATCAACCTTAGAAGCGAGCGAAAATATTGTTGCAGGAAATACACTGCTCTATGGAGCAACTTCAGGTGAAGCTTATATCTGCGGTAAGGTTGGAGAAAGGTTCGCTGTAAGAAATAGCGGTGCAATTGCTGTGGTAGAAGGGATAGGCGATCATGGCTGTGAGTATATGACCGGTGGACGAATTATTATTCTTGGAGAAGCAGGTAGGAACTTTGGTGCAGGCATGAGTGGAGGAATCGCATACCTATATGATGAGTACGATAGCTTTAGCCTTAAATGCAATTTTGAGATGGTTGAGATTGATGGATTAAAGGAAGACGATTATGAATTTATAAGGAAGCTAATTATGAAGCACGTTATATACACACAAAGTAAAAAGGCTACAAAAATTCTTGATAATTGGGATGTTAATAAGGAGAAATTTGTTAGAGTAATTAATCCGAATTATAGAGAAATCATAGAAGGTTCTACAGAAGTAGATGTAGATAGTTTGGAGGCGAGGGAGATTGGTTAAAGAGGCAGGATTTAAAATATATGATAGAAAAAATGCAGAGAAAATTCCAGCACAGGAGAGGATTAAAAATTATAAGGAATTTTATATTCCTCAAACCGAAGAGGAACTAAAAAAACAAGCATCTCGCTGTATGGATTGTGGAGTTGCCTATTGTAATAATTCCTGTCCTCTAGGAAATATATTACCCGACTTAAACTATCTAGTTTCCCATGGACAGTGGAAAAAGGCTCTAGACGTTTTACAAAGTACTAACAACTTTCCAGAATTCACTGGGAGATTATGCCCCTCTTTGTGTGAAGCTTCATGTGTACTTGGAATAAATCAAGAGCCGACCACAAACAAAGAGATAGAGCTAAGTATTATAGAAAAGGGTTTTAAAGAAGGATGGGTTAAAGCCTTGCCGCCTAAGATGCGTACTGGACGAAGGGTTGCCGTAATCGGCTCTGGTCCTACAGGTCTTGCAGCAGCTCAAGAATTGAACCGACATGGTCATGAAGTGACTGTATTTGAGAGGGCAGAAAATATCGGTGGGATTTTAGCCTTGGGTATTCCCGACTATAAGCTTGAGAAATGGGTTCTTCACAGAAGGATTGAACAGCTTAGGGAAGAGGGAATAAAATTCAAGGTAAATACTAATATTGGAAAGGATATATCTGTCCATGAGATAAAATCGAAGTTTGATGCTGTATGTTTAGCCGGTGGATCTACTGTACCAAGAAATCTAGATGTAAAGGGAAGAGAGCTAAAGGGAATCCATTTTGCAATGGACTTCTTAACACAACAAAATTTAATTAATCTAGGTAAAGAGATTCCTACTGAAGAACGTATTGATGCAGCTGGAAAAAATGTTGTGATTATAGGAGGTGGAGATACAGGAGCAGACTGCTTAGGTATCGCACTACGACAAGGAGCCAAAGAGGTCCACCAACTAGAACTAATGCCGAAGCCACCACAAAAAAGAACCGAAAAGATGCCTTGGCCCGCTTGGCCAATGATTCTTAGGTCAAACACATCCCATGAAGAAGGTGGGGTAAGAGAGTGGAGCGTCGCAACTAAATATTTCTCTGGAGAAAATGGTAGGGTAAAAAGAATTCATTGTGTGAAGCTTAAGTGGACAGAAGACGATAATGGAAGAAGAATGGAAGAACTTGAAGGCAGTGGATTTACAATTGATGCAGATATCATCCTTTTCGCCATGGGATTTCTACATCCAGAACATGGAGATATGCTAAAGAATCTTGGAGTAGACATTGACAAAAGAGGAAATGTAAAAACCAATGAAAAATATATGACAAGTGCTTCAGGAGTCTTTGCTGCTGGAGACATGAGAACAGGTCAGTCTTTAGTATGTAAGGTAATTGCAGATGGTAGAATGGCAGCAGAAGCTATTGATAGGTATCTTAAGAATAATTAACCAGCCTATATAGTTGTTACTGCGTGAGATTCTCATATTTCCTTTTCGTTCATGCAATGAACATGTTTTTTCATATACTTTGAAGGTGAAAACAAATTCATTTAAATCACTCAAATAGAATATCAGAATCCCTTAAGCATACTAAAAATCAAAGGTTTAATTTATAGTAGAATAAGAAGTTAATTAGTAACTACAGAACAAAGGAATAGAATTGTCTTGATAAATATTCTATTCCTTTGTTCTGTATAGCAACAGTCACTCCTACTCTCCCCACGTCTTAATTTTCCTCAAAAAGTACAAGGAAATCAACTGAGCACTTCCTATAAAAAGTAAAAAATAATTAAGTACCCTTTTATTTTTAACAAAGGTCAAAATAACAATCAAAAGACTAGTGCTGACTATTCTACCTGCATTTAAAGCAAACTCTCTATTAATCATATATTCAGTGCGCATTTTTTCCTCATGATTTCTACTTAAGATATTAAAGGAAGCAGATGCGACGGGAACCATGAAAAAAGGTAAAAAGATGGCATTTAATATCATATACATTACTAATGCTGTGTAACTTATCTTTATAAAAAGTCCCAGTACTGCTATGAACATTAAGATTGATCCTAAACACATAGAAAAAACACGTCTTTTAGGCTTAATGATTTTTTGCTCTAATGCATAGGCACCGGCAGATATCAAATAAGCAATCATTGATAATTTACCAAGAGCCATTTCACTTCCCGTAGTTGTATATACTAAAATACTAATTAGAAATAGGATTACGACATCTCTTATACCCCATGCGGCTATACTTATTCTATAATTATTCCACTCAAATCCATTTTTACTAAATATTTTTTTGAAGTTAAGCTTTTCTCCATAGTGCTCTGAATGTAGTGTTAAACTAATAAATATTAATACCACAAATAATGCCAGTGAAATTGCAAAGACAATTACATAACCAAGGTTGTTTTGACTACTTTCAATAATATAGGCTCCTGTAAAGGGTGCTACTGCACTAGCTATTCCACAAATAGAACCATTGAATCCATAAAAGGTATCTCTATTGTTAGTAGATGTGAAATCAAAGGCTAAAACTTGAAATGCAAGCCAATAAAAGCCAGCAGCGATTCCATAGAGAATACCGATTGGATATATGTATTTAACAATATCATTTTTTAGCAAAAGAATTGACATAAAAAATAGAATAAAAAAACCTATTCCAAGTCGAAGGGCCAATACACCATTCTTTCTTTTCGACAACCATCCAGCAGCGATATAAGCGGGTGGTAAAAATACATAGTGCATAAGGTTATATTTTGCAATTATTATAAAATCGTTTGACTTTTTCCATAAAAAGATATTAACAAAAACATTAGATAATCCCATAGAAAGAGTAAACAATCCACTAATTAATAAGAGTATTTTTGCTTTTTTGGACATAAAAACCTCCACAAATGTTAGTAAAATAACTCATACAATCTTTATTCTTTTTAGTTAAGGCAAAATTTATTAGTGATAATACTTGTATATTTTGGATTTTATTTAAATCTATTTAATAATGATGTAAAATTTTTTAGACTAATGTATAATACAGTATGAGAAGCAAATTTGGTAATAAACTAATACATACGGAGGGATAAATAATGATTGAAAAATTATATAAGTATTCTTTAACTGATAAGGATCTATTTGAAAACATTGTAGATGATGAAAATCTGAGACTAAATCATGTAGTGATTGAAAGTGGAAAGTTTTTTCCAAGACATAAAACAGATGCCCATGTATACATTATTATATTAAAAGGACAGCTTAGCATTGAAATAGGAGAACAAGAGGAGAAGAGATTTGGTAAAGGTGATGTTATAAACATACCTTTTGGAGTTGATTCAAAACTAGGAAATGATACAGATACAATAACAGAAGCCTTTGTAGTAAAAATAGATCCTGACAAGTAGGAGGGGAATATGGAAAACCAGCTAGCAATAGTAATTATAGGATTTATAGTAATACTTTGTTCAGGAATAATACAAGGAGCGACAAGCTTTGGATTTTCCCTATTAGCACTACCTATTTTAGGAGCATTTATTCCACTGAAAATGATTGTTCCCATGTTAGTAATATATAGCCTTATAATGAATTCAATAATTCTTTATAAAATAAGAGAACACGTAAAATTGAAAAGAATGACCTTGCTAATTGTCTCTGCTGTTATAGCTACACCAATAGGAGCTAACATGCTTATTAATCTTAATGAAACCTTTTTAAAGATTGGAGTAGGAGTTATAGTTACTATATCGGCATTGTCATTTTACTTTGGATATAAATTTAAGATTAAAAATGAAAAGATCGCGTATATTCCAGTTGGATTCATGAGTGGATTATTAAATGGAAGTGTTAGCTTAAGTGGTCCACCGGTGATTTTATTTTTAGCTAATCAGGATGTAGAAAAGCAAGTTTTTAGAGCTACTTTGACGGCTTATTTTTGGCTGCTGAACATTATGACTTTAATAACCTTTATATATAAAAAGCTAATTGATGTAGAGGTTTTAAGAATCACAGGATATTTATTACCTGCCCTAATTATTGGGGTATTAATAGGGATAAAGCTAGGAAATAAGATAAAGGAAGAGACCTTTAAGAAGTTAACTACTGTTTTAATGATTTTTATGGGAGCATTATCGATTGTTTCTGGGATAAAATAGAAATATAAGGGAATGTCTCATATACTATTTTCTGAGACATTCCCTTAAGTATTTACAAACTTAATTCCCTTTTCACAATTACATCAAGACATTCAGCCGCTTTTATAATAACTTTATCACAGCCTTTAAATAATGAACGATGACTTTTCTTGAGAGGCTTACAGATTATTGAACCCATCTCATTTTCATATGAATTTAATAATTCCTTAGTTAACTCATTAATCTTATTACTTTTATGAGCAGTATCTTCAACAAACAGCTTGCTCAAAACCATTACTGCAGCCGTTAAGGCTCCACAGGCCTCTTCAATAGCCATTCCGCCACCAAATCCTGCAGCCAGCCTTAAGGCATCCTTGTCCAGTCCAAGATCATAGGCTTCATTTGCTCCATACAGAATCTTCTCTGCACAATTAAGCTTTTGATCCTTTCCAAATCCATTCTGAATTAAATCCTTTAACATATTTTTTCCCCCTAAATTAAAAATTCCTTGATATTAAAGCATGTATATGTTATAAATTTCTAATAGAGATAAGCAACTTCAAGGTTTAATAAATTTCAAAGAAAAAATGTAGAAGCGTTCATTGAGGTCATTTCTCGAAGAGAAATCTGACCAAAAACGAAAGAATTCGATGTTCTTGAGTTTTTCTATATTTTCTTTGAAATTTATTTTAAATGTTAATGTTGTTTATCTATAGAAAGCAAATAAACTGTAGTATAATTTGATAGAATATATTGATAGAGAACAATCTTGACTTCATTATGGCATAGATAAATTCAATATTCAAATAAGGATTTTTTATAGATATACATAATGATTATGATAATCAAAGTACATATTATAATAATTTGGAGGGTTAATATAATGGTTTATATTTTTGGTCACAAGAACCCCGATACGGATTCAATAATGTCTGCAATTGCTCTATCCGATTTAAAAAATCAATTGGGCCATAAAACTGTGCCAAGGGCACTTGGAAATATAAATAAAGAAACGAAATACATATTAGATCATTTAGAAATCGATTATCCAGATGTTATGGATAATGTAAAAACTCAAATAAAGGATCTAGACTATGATGATATCAAGGGTATAAGTCCACACCATTCCATACTAAACGCCTATAAGCTAATGGAGCAGAATAAAATAAGAACACTTCCTATTGTTGATGAAAATAATGAACTGCAAGGTTTAGTTACAATGAAGGATGTAGCTATGGGCTTGATCAAAGGGGATTTTTATTACCTAAAAACTAGCTTACGCAATATAGCAGAGGATATAGATGGAGAGATATTAGTAGAAAATGATTCTGAAATAGAGGGCAGAATATATATTATCTCATATTATAGAGGGACTTTAGCTCAAAATGAAATACTAACCAAGGATAGCATAGTCATAGTTGGAGATAGATATGATATCATTGATTATGCAATAGATTGTGGAGTTAAACTGCTTATCATAACAGGTGGCGAGAAACTACCTCAGAAATACATTGAAAAAGCACATAAAAACAAAGTAAACCTAATAATTGTAAACACAGACACCTATACAATTTCTAAGCTTATTAATCAATGTAATTATGTGTCCTCCATAATGATAAGCAAAGATATAGCAAGGTTTAACGAAAAGGAATACTTAGAGGATGTAAAGGAAGAACTTATAAATAATAGACATTCCTATTATCCAATCGTTACAGACGATAATAAGTACTTAGGATTTATTAGCCGAAGACATCTCTTAAAGCCGAAAAGAAAAAAGGTAATCTTAGTAGATCATAATGAATACTCTCAAAGCGCTGAAGGCTTGAGTGAAGCTGAGATTTTAGAAATTATAGACCATCATAAGATAGGGGATATCTCTACATTATCACCTATAAGCTTTAGGAACGTACCAGTTGGGAGTACATGTACAATAGTTTTTCAGATGTATAGGGAGTGTAATGTAAAAATAGATAAGAAAATTGCTGGTGTGCTTATTTCAGGAATTATATCGGATACGCTCTTTTTGAAATCTCCTACAACAACTGATATAGACAGATTGGCAGTTGATGAGCTTAATGCAATACTCAAGCTAGATATTGAAAAGTTTGCAATGGAAATGTTTAAAGCAGGAACATCCTTGGAAGGGCAAAGTATCGATGAGATATTTAATAAGGACTTTAAGGAATTTAATGCTGAAGGCAATAAGATTGGGATAGGCCAGGTATTTACTCTAGACATAGAAGAGGTTTTAAACAGAAAAGATGAGTTCTTAGAGTTCATGAATACTATTCATGAAAATAAAGATTACTTTATTACATTCTTGCTAATAACAGATATATTGAAAAATGGATCATATATGTTATTCCGAAGCAATAATAATGGCATTATTTCTAATGCCTTTGGAACGAGTGCATACCAAGGTATGTTTATAAAGGATATTGTGTCAAGGAAAAAACAAGTTATACCTAAACTAGTTGAATCGATAAATATGATGAGGTAAGGAAACTACATAATTTTTTTTACGAAAGGATGAATAACTTGAGGCTAAGATATGTTAAAGGTGGACTAGAAAGATTAGAAGAACATTGTAAGGTAATTACTAAACCAGAAGAGTATAAAGGAAAATGGCGAGAGCTGTTTAAGAATGACAATCCTATACATGTTGAGTTTGGATCAGGACGTGGAGGCTTTATAATGGGGATGGCAGAACAAAATCCTGATATAAATTATCTAGCCTTTGAAAGGAATTCTAAGGTTATTATAAGAGGTGTAAATAAGTTACCGGAAAACCCGTCAGACAATTTCTACCTTGTTCATTCAGATATAAGAAAAATTGAAGATATCTTCAATGAAAACGAAATAGATAGAGTTTATCTAAACTTTTCTGATCCATGGCCGAAAAAAAGGCACAACAAGAGAAGACTTACGTATAGAAGGTTTTTAAAGCTTTATGAAGAGCTATTAGTACCACAGGGAGAGCTTCACTTTAAGACAGATAATGTTCTTTTATTTGACTTTTCAATTGAAGAATTAAATGAAGAAAATTGGGAAACTTTAATGGTAACTAGAGATTTACATAATAGTGAATATGTAGCGGGTAATGTAATGACAGAGTATGAAGAGAAATTTGTTAAAAGGGGTCAAGCGATAAATAAACTTATTGCTAAATCACCAAAAAAATAATTAATCCGGGTTAATATAGGGACAGCAGGTAGATAAAAAGGCCGCTGTCCCTTTTCTACTGTCAATTCAATTAATCAAAGGAAAAGGAAGGCCAATCATTATTTCTCGCCCACTCTAGACGGTGCTCAAGAGTATTGTAGTGTAACTCTAACTTATGGCCATCAGGATCAAGAAAATAAAAAGAATCTCCTTCTGAAGTGTTATCCTTAAAAGTCTCAACACCTCCCTTTATAAGCCGTTCTTTTAGGTCGAGATAATCTGTTGAAAGCACATTAAAAGCAATATGAGTATAGTTTTCAAACGGTTCAGTTCTAGCTTTTTCGTCCTTATTCAAAGCGATCCATATGTTACCAGCTAATAAATATGCACCTTTATCCCAATGTGCTACTAGCTTTAAACCTAATAGTTCTACATAAAACTTGATAGATTCATCTAGATTTCTAACTGCAAAGGTGATGTGATTTACTCCATTTATCATGCAGTGTCCCTCCTCTAATGGATATTAGATAATTATCTAATTAGATGATTGCATTGTAATATGATGGCATTATTTTGTCAAGAAATAAGCTATGTAGAATGCACTTATAAATCTACATTTCGGTTTTTTGAATAGCCAATGCTTCTGGGGCTATTCGAGGAATCGAAATGTAAAAGATTTATTGCAACTTCTATAGCAAGAAAATTAGAAATGTCTCTGTTCTAGTTAAATTTTCAATGTCCAAATGTCTAAAAAAAATAATATTTATGCAAAATATTCAAATTTAGACTCCCTAATTAAAACCAAGATACATATAATATCTACAAGATACAGCCTTTGTTATCCCAAAAACACTAGTTTTTGTATTAAACATGTAAGATTCTTGTTTTAAATTATAGTAAAGCTACATAAATATTTATAATAACAAAGTAAATGCTTCTGAAATATGTAAAGGTTAATCTCTATAAAAGGGGTTATCAGAAAGAAACTTGAAATCAAGAAGATTA
Organism: Wukongibacter baidiensis; assembly: GCF_050888315.1. Taxonomy (NCBI): domain Bacteria; kingdom Bacillati; phylum Bacillota; class Clostridia; order Peptostreptococcales; family Caminicellaceae; genus Wukongibacter; species Wukongibacter baidiensis. The sequence continues at coordinate 1,279,310 of NZ_CP138202.1, read as the reverse complement.
CTTAAATGCATTATGTAGCTGATAATATTATCTTCTAAAAAGGAGGGCTTATAAACTTTATGGTTAAATTTTCTGAGCTAATTAGAAAGGATAGAGAAGAAAGAAAAAAGGAAAAATTTGAGGGGACTTTTTTAGACTATCTAAGGGTGCTGAAAGAAGATCCCGAATTATCTATGCTGTCTCATCAAAGAATGTATGAAATTATAAATGATGAAGGCATAGAGGTCATTAATACAGTAGAAAACCCAAGACTGAGAAGAATATATGGAAATGATGTTATTAAGGAATATGGTTTTTTTAAAGACTTTTATGGAATTGATAAGACCATTATGAAAATAGTCAACTATTTTAATACTGCCGCAATGAAGGGTGAAGAATCCCGCCAAGTACTTTACCTTGTAGGACCAGTTGGAGCAGGAAAATCATCTATAATGGAAGCTTTAAAAAAGGGTCTGGAAAGAAGTAAGCCAGTATATTCTATAAAGGGTTGCCCTATGAGGGAAGAGCCTCTTCATCTAGTACCTAACCATCTAAGAGAACAGTTTGAAGAATTACTAGATGTAAAGATTGAAGGTGATTTATGCCCAGTTTGTAGATACAGACTAAAGGAAGAGTATAATGGTGAATTTGAGAAGTTTCCTGTAGAAACTGTAGATTTTAGTATCAGATCTAGGAAAGGTGTAGGAGTAGTTCCGCCGGTAGACCCAAATAACCAGGATACATCTGTATTAATAGGATCTGTAGATATTTCAAAGCTAGATTTATATCCTGAAGATGACCCAAGGGTGCTATCGTTAAATGGAGCCTTTAATGTAGGAAATAGAGGGGTTGTAGAATTTATAGAGGTATTTAAAAATGAGATAGAGTATCTCCATACTATGATTACAGCCACCCAAGAAAAGAGTATTCCGTCGCCGGGTAAGTCTTCGATGATCTATTTTGATGGAATAATATTGGCACACTCCAATGAGGGTGAATGGAATAAATTCAAGTCCGATCATACTAATGAAGCTATTTTAGATAGAATTGTAAAGATTGAAGTACCCTATTGTCTAGAGCTAGACGAGGAGATTAAAATATACAATAAAATATTAAAAAGAAGTAAATTTGATGCTCATATAGCACCACATACAATAGCAGTTGCATCTATGTTTGCGATTTTAACCAGGTTAACAGCTTCTTCAAAGATTAACCCAATCACAAAATTAAAGATCTATAACGGTGAAGAGATTGTAGAAAAGGGAACTACTAAGAAAATAGATATACTTGAGCTAAGGGAAGAGGCACTTAGAGAGGGAATGACTGGTATATCTCCAAGATTTATCATGAAGGTCTTGGATCACTCAATAGCCGAATCTCCCCATAATTGTATTAACCCTATATCGGTTCTTGAGACCCTAATAAAATCTGTTAAGGAGTTATCTATTGGTGAGGATGCTAAGAAAAAATATTTAAACTTCCTACAGAATGTTATTAAAAAGGAATATAACAAGCTATTGGAAAGTGAAGTTACAAAGGCCTTTATACATGGATATAGAGAGCAGGCAGAGGACCTATTTAATAACTATTTGGACCATGCCGAAGCATTTGTGAATAAAACAAAAATAAAGGATAAAAGTACTGGTGAAGAATTAGAACCCGATGAAGAGTTCTTAAAATCAATAGAGGAACAAATAAAAATAACAGGTAGTGCAGCTAAAGGTTTCAGACAGGACGTTACATCATATATGTTCTATGTAATGAGAAATGGAAGTAAAATTGATTATACATGTTATCAGCCTTTAAAGGAAGCTATAGAAAAGAAGTTAACTACATCGGTTAAAGAATTAAGTAGAGTTATTACACGTACAAAGGTAAGGGATAAGGAGCAAAATAAAAAGTATAATGCTATGGTAGAAGAAATGAAGAAAAATGGATACTGTGAGCATTGCTGCAACGTGATCCTGAAATATGCTGCAAATAATCTATGGAAGGATTAATCTTATTGAGATAAAAAAACTTAAGTTTAAACTGGAAATTTGTAGCTGACAAAGTTGGATTAGAGGATTTTGTCAGCTGCACCTTATAGTTCTACGCTTGTAAAGTTAAACCTACTCAAGTAGTCACTGAGAATCCTTTTGGCTCATCATATCAACCTATTTTTTCTATATGATTTTAGAGGAAAAAAAGGTTAAAATCAAAGTCTCATATCAAGATTTAAAAGGAAGACTTTGATGAAACACATAACGGAAATTATAAAATTATATGCAGATCAAAAGGTTTATAATTTCCTATGTGTTATAAAAATCGCTCAAAAGGAAACCTCAGAGACTACTTTCGTTCCTTGAGTTTTGTTGGCGTAGAACTATAAAGTAATGACACTTTAAAGTTTAATAAATTTTAAGGTGTCATGACCATAGGAGGTGAAAATTTGGCAATATTTAGGGAGTTTGATAGTAGAGGTAGAGATCGATCTGCTGAAGATAGATTAAGACATAGAAAGCTAGTTGAGGATTCTATAAAAAAGAATATAGGTAATATTATTGCTGAAGAGAGTATTATTGGGAAAAGCAAGGATAAAAAAATAAAAATACCTATAAAGGGAATAAAAGAGTATAGATTTATATATGGGAAGAATAAGCCTGGCGTAGGTTCCGGTAAAGGCGATGAAAAAAGAGGAGATATAATCGGGAGCGATCAGATAGAACAGGGTGAGGGTGAAGAGCAGGCAGGAAACAACGAGGGTGAGGACATATATGAAACAGAAATCACTATAGAAGAGTTAATAAATTATTTATTTGATGATCTAGATTTGCCTTATATGCAAAGAAAGAAATTTAATGAAATAGAATCAGAAAAGAAGTTTAAAAGGTTGGGGTATCAGAGAAAGGGAATAAAACCTAGGCTTGCTAAAAAGAGGTCAGTAATTGAAAAGATAAAGAGAGAGAAGGCAACAAATCGGGGAACAGAAAATGAAGTTGAATCGAGTATAGAGAGTGAAGAAAAAGAAAGGTTCCCATTCAAAGAAGATGACCTAAGATACTATCACCTTAGAAAAGATGTTAAAAGAGAGAGTAATGCCGTTGTTATATGTATTATGGATACCTCAGGATCTATGAATATTACAAAAAAATATATAGCTAGAAGCTTCTTTTTTCTTTTATATCAATTCGTTAGATTAAAATACTTAAATGTAAAAGTAGTATTTATCTCCCACTCGACTGTTGCGAAGGAGGTAAATGAGGATGAATTTTTCCATAAGGGACAATCGGGAGGAACATATATTAGTAGTGGATATGAAAAGGCACTTGAAATAATTGAAGAGAGATACAATCCTTCAGTTTGGAATGTATATGCATTTCATTGCAGTGATGGAGATAACTGGAGAGAAGATAATAATAAAGCTGTAGAAGCAGCTAAGAAATTGAGTGAGACCTGTAATCTTTTTGGGTATGGTCAAATTGTTGTAGGCGGATATATACCAACCAGTTCAATAAAATCTGAATTTCTCACAAAGGTCAAATATCCAAACTTTTCAGTTGTTACCATTTCAAGAAAGGAGGATATTATTCCAGGTCTAAGAAAACTACTAACAAAGGAAGTTGGACTTATGGAATAATAACTTGATTATGATGGAATATACTATTAAACAGTTGGAAGAATGGGATAAGAAGATCATAGAAATAGCGAAATCAGAGGGGTTAGATTATTATCCTCAAGAATATGAGATTTGTAATTTTGAAGATATGATATGCTATGAAGCATATGTTGGTATGCCTTCACATTATCCGCACTGGAGTTATGGCAAAGCCTATGAAAGAAAAAGGGTACTTTACAGATATAACCTAGAGGGTTTACCCTATGAAATGGTTATTAACTCTAATCCATGTATTGCGTATCTTATGAGGGACAACACATTACTTCTGCAGATATTAACTATGGCCCATGTATATGGTCATAATGATTTTTTCAAGAACAATAGACTTTTTGTAGAAGGCACAAAGGCTGACTATACTGTGGAAATGTTTAAAATTCATGCCGATAGAATAAGAAGCTATACAGAGGATCCTACTATTGGTTATGAAAAAGTTGAGCGCATTTTAGATGCAGCCCATGCATTAAAATTTCATACTTCAAGATTTGTTGGACTAAAAAAGTTATCTGAAGAAGAAAAAAAAGAAAGACTGCTCGAAAAATATTACAATGATATAAAAGTTACAAGCCCATTAGATGAAAAAAAAGATATACCTTATCCTGATTTAAACAAGATACCATTAGAGCCTACCGATGATATATTAAATTTCTTGATTGAAAATAGTAATTTAGAGGAGTGGGAAAAGGACATTCTCCTTATTGTGATGGAAGAAACGAAATATTTCATTCCACAAATAGAGACGAAGATCATGAATGAAGGATGGGCAAGCCACTGGCATTATAAAATATTGAACCAATTAGAGCTTCCACAAGGCTTGCACATGGAATTCTTAAATAGGCACAACCAAGTTATCAGACCATTTTATGGGAGTATAAATCCCTACTATGTCGGATTTAGAATATTAGAAGATATTGAAGAAAAGTATGGAACAGAAAAAATATTTGAAGTCAGACAGCTAGAGCGGGATCAATCATTTATAAGAAAATACCTTACTGAGGAGTTAGCTAATGAATTTAATATATTCCAGTATAATAAAAGAGGTAGCAATTATGTAATAGATGAAGTTGCAGACAAAGATGGCTGGAAAAAGATAAGAGATACGTTAGCAAATATGGTTGGAATGGGTGGTATCCCTTATATTAAAGTCAGCGAAGTTTTAAAGGATAACTCGCTCCTTTTGGTTCACGAGTATGATGGTAGAGAACTTGAACTAAATTATGCATATGAGACCTTAAAGCATGTTGCGACGCTTTGGGGAGGAAAGGTAATATTAAAAACCGTTGTAAATAAACTGGATAAGCGCATTATCTGCAGTGAAGATAAGACTATTACTATGTTAGGTGCTTAGGGGGTGTATCAGAATAGCGAATCTCAAAGCCTTGAACTTCGTTCATTCTGAAACACTGGAGGGGCTGAACTCATAAGATGTTTTTATGAGACAGCCTCTTTTTATATGTAAATAATGGATATATATAGTACCATAAAGATCTCACATTCTGAATATTTAACAGGAAAATGATAAATCTTTGGAATGGGATAGATTTTTAGGAACTTATATACTTGATTTGTTTACAAAATCATTTATACTTATATCTGTATATAGATTTATTAAACAAGAAAGGTTCTGAAATGGAGAAAAAGACATATAAGGTTAATAACTATAAAAATATTGCTAAAGGATTTCAAGATGAGGGTCAATTACTTAAGGCCCTAAAATTTTATAAAAAGGCCTATAGCCTTGAAGGCGGAAACGAAGATATTGACCTATTATTAGACATGGCGCTATTTTTTGATGAATTAGGTGATATAAAAAAAGCAGAAGAAAAATATAATGAAGTACTTGGAATCGATTCTAGTGAAGCTAGAGCATACTATGGATTGGCGATTTTACATGATGATAGAGAAGAATATGTAAAGGCCATAGAATATTATAAAAAAGCGACTGAGATGGATCCAAATTATGATAGAGCATACTTCTTTTTAGCTAATATTTATGACGAAATGGGAGAAGTTGATAAAGCGATAGACTGTTATAAAAAAGTAATAGAGATGAATCCAGGGGATTTCTGGGCATATGTGAATTTGGGTTCTATTTATGAAGACAATGATATGAATGATTCTGCTATGGAAATGATGAAAAAGGCTTTGGAGATTATGCCTAGTCACTATATAGCTATATTCAACATGGGAGTAATCGAAAAAAAATTAGGAAGAATTGAAAAGGCTAAAGAATGCTATAAACTGTCTATTGAAAAAAATCCACATTATCCATATAGCTTTCTAAATCTAGCTATAATATACAAAGAAAAGAAGGAATATAGAAAAGCAGTTAATATAATTAGTGAAGGGATACTTAGAAATCCAGAGATATCAGTTTTATACTATAATAGGGCATGCTTTTATATTCACCTAAGTGAGTTAGAAAAAGCATTAAGAGATGTTGTGAGAGCTACTGAGCTGAGCCCAAAGCTTATTGAATACGTTCAGAAGGATGAAGAGTTAGATCCTATTAAGGACCTTGAAGCCTATAAGATTATGTTTTCTGACAAAATAGAGAATTAGGACAAGCTAATGAAAGGAGATGAGTTTACATGAAGAAAGTGATTATAGCCTGTACGATACTGTCAATGATAACTGCATGTAGTGCTAAGCCTGTGATAGAGAAGGATAGTTCTCCTGAGGTTACTATTGAGAAAGAAGAAACTACTAAAGAAGAAATTGCTAAAGAGGAAACATTATTAGATAAGTATAAAAAAATACAACCTATAATTGTGAAAACAAAGGTAGAAGAAGAAATATCAGAAAATGTATACGAATGGAAAATAAACAGACCAGGGTTTGAGGGAATTGAAGAAAAGAGAGCCTTAGAATTAATAAATAAAGAGATTAATGAAGATATAGACAAATATATAGAAAGAATGAGTTACATAAAGGAAGTTGAAGAAGGGGAAGAGAGAGTCTCTGCTTACAGCTTTTTTATAGAGACCGATGTAGCAACTAATCAGAATGGGATACTTAGTATTGGTTTAGATATGTATGAGTATACTGGTGGAGCCCATGGTAACTATTGGACACAGTTTTACAACTTTGACTTGCTAGAGGGAAAAGAGATAGAGTTAAAGGACTTTTTTGAAGAAGATGTAGATTACTTAGAGTTGATATACAAAAATATCTTTGAGCAAATTAAAAATAATGAATATTGGACAAAAAACCTTCAGGAATACTATTACAAAGATAAGGAGCCGCTAATATTTTTTATTCAAGATGGAATGATTAAAATTTACTTTGCTGCATATGGATTGGGTTCATATGCCGATGGTGAACAGATATTTGAAATTAAGATGGAGGCAGTTGAAGGTAAGCTTTCGGAGTTTGGAGAAATTATTTACTCTATTCCTACATCTTAGATTAATATAACTGGGGTTGGACTCATAAAATACATCTATGAGACGACCCCTTTAGTAGTTAATAGATATTTTACTAATACCTAGGCTTAAAGATTTTTATTGGATATATCATAGCTATTAATGAAATGATAGCCGCTAGACCTAATGAAATACCCATTGACAAAAATATAAATCTAATAGAATTGTTTCTAAAAACCCTGCCCCAGATATCTAAAAATAAAGGAGAAATAAACTTTCCAAACAGTATTGAATTACTTACTATTGAAATTGAGAAGGCATTAGAATGCCCAGGAGAAGCATCGGCTACGTTCAAGAACAAAACTGGCTTTAATATTCCTAGGCCGAAACCAACCATAAAATTTGAAATCAATATAAGAGTCAAATTATGAGAAGTATATAAAAGTAAGAAACCTAGACTCATAATGCTTATTGCAAAAGGCACTCTGAAGCGCTTGAATATTTTAGAGATTTGTCTTAGGCATATTCCACTTATAAAACCAGCCAAGGTAACAAAGGAAGTAGCTATACCAGAGTAGCCGGAATTACCAATACCTTCACTTTTGATAAATAATGCAATATTTGTAATGACGGCATAAAAAGCAATATTTAAGAAGAAGGCAAGAATAGCTATAGAAATTACTCGATTATTAATTGAAAGACCTTTATTGGTAGTGCCATCTCTACAGGGGGGCTCGGGCAATCCCAGAACAACCAATATTAGTACAGGTATAGCTATTGAATACACAATAAAAATATATCGCCAATTATATATAGCTAGTGCGCCTGCAAGAAGGGTAGCTATAATTCCGCCCAAATTTGCAACCGCATTGGAAAGTCCCATCATAACAGTTCTCTCGGTACCCTTATAGAAATCTGCCACTAGTGAAGTCGCAAAGGGCATCAAGAGACCCATCCCTGCTCCTAATAGAGCCCTTGTAAATAAAAGTTCATTTATAGTTCTAGCAAATCCTCCACTTATACCGCCAACAAAATAAACAATAAGTCCGATAATAATTATTCTTCGCTTTTTTACTGTCGAAGATATTTTTCCTGAGATTAAACTGAATGGTATGATAACAAAGGATGGTAAGGTAAGAACCAGTTTTGTTAAAAAAGATTCAGCATTGGGAAAAGCACTGTTTATTTCACCTAGAGCCGGGGAAACTGTATTACTAGTCATAATGATAAGTAATGAAATAGATAGTATTGCAGGTTTAACTAATTTATTCATTTGTTATTCACCCCAATAATTCTGTTATTCTTTCTAAGTATTTTAATTATCCAGATCTTTTATTCAGATATATTGAAGTAAATATTCAAAAGGATAGGAAAATAGGAGCAAAAAGGATTGAGAACAAAATATAGAAATAAGTATATGCTATATAATGCTCGGATGATTATGGTATCTTGACTTTATAAACACCATTCTTATAAAATAAATGAGGATAGTATTAATAGTAGTATATGAGACGGAAGATGAAGTGAAGCTTTGAAGGAAGTTGATGAAGTCCTTGGATCAGTTAAGGATTTTTCTGAAATGCAGTGGAGAGTTATTGATTAATTTTGGGGAGTGATAGGATATGAAGATACTATATTATGATTGTTTTGCAGGGATTAGTGGAGATATGAACTTAGGTGCTATGATAGACTTAGGTGTAGATAATGAGTATTTATTGAATGAACTTGCAAAGCTAAAATTAGAATCAGAGTATGAGATAAAAATAGAAAAAAGAATTAAAAACGGGATTCACGGTACCAAGGTAGACGTTATATTAAAGTTTAAGAAAGAGCATAGTCATGATCACAATCATCACCATGATAATCACCACAGCCATGAACACCATCATCATGAACCCTCACATAATCATGACCATGTACATAGAAATCTTGGAGATATTGAAAGCATTATTAATAATAGTGAGTTAAATAAGAATGTGAAAAGAATGAGTATAGATATGTTTAAAGAAGTTGCAAAGGCAGAAGCAAAGGTTCATGGAAAGGATCTCTACGAAGTGCATTTCCATGAGGTTGGAGCAATTGACTCTATTGTAGATATTGTCGGAGCTGCTATTTGTATAGATTATTTAAAACCTGATAAAATCATGGCATCACATATTGAGGTTGGTGGAGGATTCGTAAAATGTGCCCATGGATTGATGCCGGTTCCTGCTCCAGCGACGGTAGAGATATTAAAAGGTATACCAATCAAAGCAGGAAGAGTAAATTTTGAAATGACTACCCCAACTGGTGCAGCGATATTAGCATCAAACGTGGAGTCCTTTGTGGATAAAATGGAATTTACTATAGATAAGATAGGATATGGATTAGGAACAAGGGAATTGGAGATACCAAATGTACTTAGAGTGTATTTAGCTAAAAGCCATAAATAGAAATTGAAAAATAAAGGATACAAAAAATAGCCATGATAGGATAAAGCCTATCATGGCTATTCTTTTGTTTCTAAATAACATACTTAATGGTGTGAGCCTCTTTTATTATATTTTCTGACATAAGTATTAACATATTCGAATAAATTTTAGATAGTATACTAATTTGAGGGGGCAAGACTATGAAAACTGCTAAAGGGTTGATTAGCTCAGTGGTCTTAAAGGAAGGATTAAAATACGTAGAAAAAGAGCCAATGAAGAACTTGCCTAAGTTGTTAAATTGGGCTGATAAACTGGCTAAGAAGGAATACCATAAAAATAATATTAAGCTCTTTAGAGACATCTGTGATGATCCAGAAAGTAATTGGCATACACTTATAGAAAGATACTTTGAAGAGTTAAACCCCAATGCTAGAAAAAAATCATTAATCAATTTTTTTGTTAATTCAGCCATTATGGGCTTACCTATTAGGGATAAGAAAAAGAAAAAGCATGACTGTAATGTACCTTGGGCAATATTGCTGGATCCGACATCGGCTTGTAACTTAAAATGTACAGGATGTTGGGCAGCAGAATATAACAAGTTCGACTCTTTAGATAATGAAACTATCAAAAAAATCATTAAAGAAGGAAAAGAGCTTGGTATATATATGTATATATTTTCAGGTGGTGAACCCCTGGTTCGCAAAGATGACTTAATAAAGATAGCCGATGAACATAATGATTGTATGTTTCTGGCCTTTACCAATGCAACATTAGTTGATGAGGACTTTGCTAAGGAGTTGGCTCGGGTAGGTAATTTTGCCCTTGCTATAAGCATAGAAGGGTTTGAAGAGGACACTGATATGAGGCGGGGAAAGGGTACCTATAAGAAAGTAATGAAATCCATGGACCTCTTAAGAAAAGAGGGGGTTGTTTTTGGATTTTCAACCTGTTACCATAGTAAGAACACTGAGATTGTAGGCTCAGATAAGTATGTAGATTTCTTAATTGAAAAAGGATGCATGTTTGGATGGTACTTTACCTATATACCTATTGGGAAGGATGCGGCTTTAGAATTATTAGTTACTCCTCAGCAGCGTAAATATATGTACAATAGAGTTCGGGAAATGAGAAAAGACAAACCTGCCTTCATACTAGATTTTTGGAATGATGGTGAATATGTTGATGGCTGTATAGCAGGAGGTAGAATATATTGCCATATAAATGCCAATGGAGATGTCGAACCATGTGCTTTTATCCACTATTCAAGTGCAAATATAAATGAAGTGACGTTGTTGGAAGCCCTGAAATCTCCACTGTTTATGGAATATAAAGATGGGCAGCCCTTTAATAGTAACCATTTAAGGCCTTGTCCTTTACTCGATAATCCAGATAAATTAAAGGAAATGGTGGAAAGATCATGTGCATATTCGACACAGCCAGTAGATAAGGAGTCGGCCAGTGAACTTACTTGCAAATGCCAAGCTGTATCAAAAAAATGGGCTGAGACTGCTGAAGAACTTTGGAATGAAAATAAGTAACTTAATATATAGATAATAAGGGTGAGTAGTCAAAGAGGATATGAAGAATTCTCAGTGACTACTCATTTATAGATAAACGACATTAATATTTAAAATAAACTTTAGAGAAAACATAGAAAAACTCAAGAACATCGAGTTCTTGAGTTTTTGGTCAGATTTCTCTTCGAGAAATGATCTCAATGAATGCTTCAACACTTTTTCTTTGAAATTTATTAAACATTGAAGTTGATTATATCTAAGTTTGATTAAAAAGCTTTTTAGTCATGTTGGTATTAAGAAAAAATTAAGAAAATAGGAGGAAAATGACAGAAAATGACGAATTAGTATATCATGTATGTTAATATTATAACAAATTATGATTATTTAATATGCAAATAAAAAATTGTCTCTATGATATATAGAGGCATTTATTTGATAATGAGAAGGAAAGGAGGAGTGAGAGAAGAAAATAGTAGCAAAATTACATAAAGATTTGTATAGAGATGAGATTATAAGAAGTCATATGAAATAGCAGTTAGTTTAAAAACTATTCTTAGTGTGACAAATTTTGAAAAAGATTACACTGATTCTTGGAAAATCAATATAAACACTGTAATTTATACAATAACTATTTCAAAAATATATTTGCTTATTATTAGGAGGTAAGAAACATGAAAAGTTTAAAATACAAAATAATGATACCTGTTCTGATTATGACTTTCTTAGGGATATGTCTATTATCTGGAATTGTATATCTAAAAGCTAAGGAAATAATTATTAACGATGTAGAAGAAATAGCGAGAAATAAAAATGAAAAACTTATAACAATAGCTGATGATAAAGTTAATGAATGGAAAAATATGATTCACTTACTTTCTGGTATGGATATAGTCAAAGAGAAAGATTATGAGGGTTTGAAAAAATTTGCATCTAGTAATGGTAATGAATTTAAAGATTTTCAGGCCCTTATTATGGCAGGAAGAGACGGAAAATACAAAAACAATAAAGGTAAGGCTGGAAATATTAAGGATAGGGACTATTTTGCTAAGGTTATGAAAGGTGAATCAGTTGTATCTGAACCTGTAATATCCAAATCTACTGGAGTACCAATTATTGTTATTGCATCACCAATTAAAAATGATAGTGGACAAGTTGTAGGCCTAATTGGAGGAACAGTAGCACTGTCTAAGGTAACAGACATTGTGAATGCTGAGAAATTTGGAGAGACAGGCTATGGTTATATGATTAATCAAGAAGGTATAGTTATAGCACACCCTAAAAAGGAATTAATTCTTGAATATAATGCTCTAGAGACAGGAAGTGACTCTCAAATAGAACTTACTAGAAATATGGTTGAGGGTAAGTCTGATGTATCATATTATGAGTTCGATGGGAAGAAGAAAATTGCGGCATATGGACCGATGAAGTCAACGGGATGGTCAATAGCCATGACAACATATAATAACGAAGTAACTAAGAGCATATCGACCCTAGGAAAAATAGTAATAACAATTGGAGTAGCAATAGTAGCTTTAATAGGTATAATACTACTTTTAATCGTTACGAGAATCACTAAGCCCGTAAAGAAAATGACCCAGATTACCAATGAAGTTGCTTCAGGAAATCTTACTGTAAAAGTCGATGTAAAAAGTAATGATGAAATAGGAATACTTGCTTCTAACTTTAACAATATGATCGATAGTATGAGAGAGTTGATAAATGAAATGAAGAATATTGGCTTAACTGTAGCATCAACTTCTGAGGAAATGAAGGATTCTACAGATGAAGCAAGTAAGGTATCTGAGCAAGTAGCTGTAACCGTATCAGAGATGGCAAAGGGAGCTACTGAACAGGCTCAATCAAGTCAAGAAGGTAGCAAGATGGTTAATGACTTGATTTCTGAGATAGGTAAAATACTGGATAATATAAACGATTCAAAGAATCTAACAATCAATGCCCAAGAAACCGTGGATAAGGGTGTTAGCATATTGGAATATCAAAAAGGTAAAATGCTTGAAAACAAAAGAGCAACAAAGAATGTGAGTAACGAAATTATTTCGTTATCCGAGAAATCGGGACAAATTGGTCAAATAGTAGAGTTGATTAGAAATATTGCAGAACAAACAAATTTACTGGCATTAAATGCAGCAATTGAAGCAGCTAGAGCTGGCGAACAAGGTAAGGGATTTGCAGTTGTTGCTGAAGAGGTAAGGAAATTAGCAGAGGAATCAGGTACAGCTACAGAAAATATCAGTGAACTTATAAAGGAAATCCAGATAGGTGTTAGCAATGTTGTTGAAGAAATGAAAAACACTGAAGAAATAGTTGATGAACAAGAAAATGTCGTTAATCAAACATCAGATGCATTTAATGATATATTGAGATCAGTAGAAAATGTTACTGAAAATATAAAGGAAGTAACATATGTTTGTGAAAACGTAAGTGAGAACTCACAGGTAGTCAGTGAAAACATAAATAGTATTGCAAGCATAATTGAAGAAAATGCAGCTGGAACAGAAGAAGTATCAGCTTCCACAGAAGAGCAGACGGCAGCCTTAGAAGAGATAGCGGCATCGGCAGATGAACTGGCTGACATTATAAGAAAGCAACAGGAATTTATAGAGAAGTTCAAAATCTAGTAATTCACAGAAAAAGCAATTAATATTCACACATCGCTTAATATGGGAATATTATGTACTACAGTCTTTAAATTTTGATGAGGTGATGTGAGAATGTTATATAGAGTTCCTAGGCCACCATTTGGAGGACCTCCATTTTTTCAGCCTGGACAATTTCTTAGACCTCCTACAGGTCGTCCAGGAGGTGGACCAGGAGGAGGGTTTGTAGGTGATGATGAGCCACCGGGAAGACCACCTTCTTTTACTCCAGAACAGGGTCCAGCACTTGCAGCAGTTGATCCAGGAGCCATAAGACGATGTAGATACAAATTTACCTACCTTTGGTTAAAAAATCGCCGACAATTTTGGTCCTATCTTACATTTGTAGGCCGTACATCGGTTGCAGGTTATAGGTGGAATGGACACAGATGGGTTTACTTTGGAACCGATCTAAGAAATATTGAATCTTTTGTTTGTTACTAATAGAAAAGAAGTGCCATTTAAAGTGGTACTTCTTTTTTTCAATGCCTTGAATTTTTACTATATTAGATCAAAATAATAAATATAAGAATTAAACCCAGATTATTCATAAAAAATTCAAAATTATTTACACTCTTTCAAACTTTTCATGAATAATCTGGGTTAAAAAAAAGGAAAATTGACATAGTTATATAATAATTAAAATATATATCAAAAAAAAGCAACATATATGGAAATAGGATTATTCATAAAAATCAGAAACATGAATAACCTATTTTAAAGCCTTTTATACAAAAAAATACTATCAGAAGAGAAAATTGGAGGGAATTTAGATGAAGATAATTCATATTTTTCATAGTGGTTTTTTAGTAAGAACAGAAAATAGTGTTCTAGTGTTCGACTGCTTAGATAAGGATATTTCAAAGATATTTACGGAAGATGATAAAGTATATGTTTTTATTAGTCATAGTCATTCCGATCACTATTCTAGGGATGTTTTTGAATGGGAGAGGAAAAATTCTAATATCAAGTACTTTTTAGGTAGTGATATAGAAATGAATGATAAAAAATCAAACTATTATACTATGGATGTGTATCAAAGTCTAAATATTGATGATCTAAAAATCCAGAGTTTTGGTTCAACCGACAGCGGAGTTTCATTCTTAATAACAGTAGATAATATGAAGATTTTCCATGCTGGTGATTTGAATTGGTGGCATTGGAAGAATGATTCGAAGGAAGCACAAAGGAGAGAAGAAGAAGATTTTAAAAATGAAGTAGCAAAGCTAGCGAATGAAAGTATAGACATTGCCTTTATTCCTGTTGATCCAAGACTTGGAGAGCATTATCATATTGCGGCAGAGTACTTTACAAAAACTATTAAACCAAAGGTCCTTGTGCCTATGCACTTTGGAAACGAGTTTACAATCACGGATAAAATTAGAGAGAAGCTTAACAGGTACGATGTAGAAGTGTTAAGAATAGAAAGAAAGAATCAGGAACTAGATATTAGATATAAATAAAATTAAATGTTTGAAAAGTGATTTTAGTGGTATATATATAGATGGCAAAAAAATTGTTAAAAATTTACCTGATTTTATGCTATAAATGTTGCGGTAAAACTATATAGATATTTGAAATCCTTTGGGAGGTATAAAATTGACTATTGATAATGATATAAATTATCAGAAAGAAAGAATCATAAATTACTTTAAAGAGAGTGAGACTGCTAAGAATGAATTTAAAATTGGCGCAGAGTTTGAACATTTTGTTGTAAATGCAGATACCCTAGAAACAATATCCTTTTATGGTGAAAATGGAATTGAGTCATTGCTTAAGGAACTCACGAAAAAAGGTTGGAAGGAGAAATATGAGGAAAATCATTTAATGGCTTTAAGTAAAGATGGGAATAATATAACCCTTGAACCTGGAGCACAGGTAGAGCTTAGCACAAGACCATGTGTAGATATCAATGAAATAGAAAACCAGTATCTTAGTTTTTTAAGGGATATCATTCCTATTCTAAACGATAGAAATCAATATATAGTGTCCCTCGGATATCAACCTGAAAGTAAAATATCTCAAATACCATTTATACCTAAAGGAAGATACAAATACATGTCTGAGTACTTTACTAAAAGAGGGAAATATGCCCACAATATGATGAAGGGGACAGCTTCCTTACAGATAACCATAGATTATTGCTGTGAAGAGGATTACATGAAAAAATTCCGTGTTGCTAACGCATTATCTCCATATATATCATACATTTTCGATAATGCTCCTTTCTTTGAAGGTGAAGTGTGGAATAAAAATACTCTAAGAGTTAATATCTGGAATAACTGTGATGATGATAGATGTAAGATCGTGCCTAAATCCTTAGACAGAGTTTTTGGTTATGAGGACTATGCTGAATACGTTCTAAATGCTCCACCAATAATCATCCAAAGGAATGGCGAATTTGAATTTACTGCAGATAGACCTTTTAAGGATATATATTATCCAGATGAATACACTAAAGAGGAGTTAGAGCATGTACTTACTATGTATTTTCCCGATGTAAGAACGAAAAAATTTATTGAAGTAAGAATGGCGGATTCAGTTCCATATCCATTAAACATTGCCGGAGTAGCTCTTTGGAAAGGTTTGTTATATAATGAGGAAAATCTTGAATCATTATATAAGAAATTTAATCATATTACTAACGATGAGGCTAGCAATATCAAAAGAGATATAATCGAATCCGAAGATGACTTTCAAGTAGTGAATAAAGATATTATGAATGTCTGTAAGGAGATTATAAGTCTTGCAGAAAAAGGGCTTAGTGAAGAAGAAGAGAAGTTTCTACTTCCCCTTAAAGAACTTATAGACATAGAGATGACCCCATCGAAGTTAATCAAAGAAAATCTACACTTAGGAAAAAATAAAGCTTTAGAAGGAAGCATTTTAAATAACATAGAAAATAACATTTAATGCTAACTCTACTATGATTGGAGTGAGACCATTTGAATCGAATCGATTTAGATAGTGAATATATTAACATCGTTAAAAATAAAGAGAAATCATGTTATGATGACTATCTTAAAACAAAAGAAAGTGTAAAAAACTCAACTGCCATGTATAAAGGAAAGCCAGTTCCATTCCTATATATGCCAAAGTTTTATACGGAAGAAGATCTAGATAGGTTCAAAAAACTTACATCTACTTTAATGACAATTCTTAGAAAGGTTATAGATAGATATATAGAAGATCAAAGCTTTAGAGAAAAGTTTGGTTTTTCAAAGCTTTTAGAGGATCTAATTTTAACTGAACATGGGTATAATGCAAAGGTCCCTATGGCAAGAATAGATATATTCTACAAAGAAGATGGAAGTTTTAAGTTCTGTGAATTGAATGCTGATGGATCATCAGCTATGAATGAAGATAGAGAGTTATCAAGAATATTGTCTGATACTGTGGCCTTTAAGGAAATGGAAAATAAGTATGATATAAAATCCTTTGAGCTTTTTGATACCTGGGTAAAAGAATCTGTTAGTATTTTTAGAGAATTCAATTCGTCAATAGAGAAACCTAATGTGGCTATTGTTGATTTTAATGACAAGGGAAGCCCTAATGAATTTGAGATTTTTAAGGAAGCATTTAAGAGAAATGGATATAATGCTGAGATTGTTGATGCCAGAGATTTGAAATATCAAGATGGAGAGCTGTATTCTGATGACATGAAGATAGATTTTGTCTATAGAAGACTTGTAACAAGAGATTTAATGGAAAGGGCCGATGAAATACCTGACCTTATTAAGGCTGCAATTGAAGGTAAGGTTTGTATAATTGGGCCAATCAAGTCACAAATTATCCACAACAAGATAATATTTAAGATTTTACATGACAGCTATACTACAAATTTTCTAACGGAAGAAGAAGTAAAGTTCATTAAGGACCATATACCATATACAGCTAAATTTGATGGTGAAGGCTTCGATTATAATGAATTAATCACTGATAAAGACAAGTATATACTTAAACCGATGGACCTTTATGCATCTAGAGGAGTTTATGCTGGACGAGACTTTAGTAGTGAGGAATGGAAGAAGAGACTAAAAGAATGTCATGGAAATGACTATCTTATACAGGAATACTATACTCCTTCTCAAAGTGATTTAGTAGAATTTCATGAAGGTGAACTAAAGGTAAGTAAATTCAACAACATTACTGGGATGTACATGTATAATGAAAAACTATATGGACTCTACTCAAGGGTAGGAAAGAATGCCATTATATCTGGGCTTCATGATTGCTATACATTACCAACATTCCTTGTGACAAAAAAATAATTTAAGTAAAAAGCTCAAAGATTCATGGTAAAAGAATTTTTGAGTTTTTTTATGCTCCAAACTCAAGACCTCATAGTATTTATCGCTATTTTTATGAAGAACTCATCTAACTATCTATACAATAATTTACAAGATATCTTGGATTTAGATAAATAAAATATGGGTAAAAATAATATAGAGATTCCAGTCAAAACTATAATTTACTTGGAACCCTCTATATACAATTATTTGATATTTGTTTAAAGGAGAAGATATTATGAAAAAAATACCTAGTATAGATTTGAGAAAATCAAAAGAACTTGAAACAGCAACTTTTGCCATGGGATGATTTTGGGGACCAGACGCCCAGTTTGGGCTTACAAAGGGAGTTATTAGGACGAGAGTTGGCTATGCTGGAGGAATCAAAGATAATCCAACATACTACGATTTAGGAAATCATACTGAAACTATACAAATTGATTATGACCCTAATATTATTTCCTATGAAGAAATTCTCAATATATTTTGGAATAGCCATGCTCCTGAATATAAATCTCCATCTAGGCAGTACATGTCAGCAATTTTTTGCCACAATGAAAAACAGAAAGAAATTGCCTATGAAACTATGGCTAGAGAAGAAAAAAGAAAGGAATCAAAAATATATACTGAAATAGTGCCCTATGAAAAATTCTATCTAGCAGAAAGTTATCATCAAAAATATTACCTACAATTAGTACGGCAGCTTATGGATGACTTTGGAGCCATGTATAGAAAGTTTAATGATTTTATAAACTCAACTGCTGCAGCCCATGTGAATGGATATATAAAGGGATATGGTACATTAAAAATGCTCTCCAATGAGATAAAGGATTTAGGTTTATCTGAGAAAGGTCAAAAACGGCTGAAACAGGCTGTTGAAGGATATGGAAGATAATAAGAATACTTACTTGAAAATTACTATAGTAAAAACATGAAAAGATCCTACTTGAATAGAGTAGGATTTTTCATACTTAACAGCTACCAAAGAATCATAGGCAGCTTTTTTTATATAATAGACTCATATATTCTTACTAGCTGCTTTATGGAATTATTAGTCTGATACTTTGACATAAGTGAGGTACTTTCTAATAAACCAGATTTTTTCTTCTCTATTGTTTCTAATAAAGTATTTTTAAAGTCCTCTATATCCTCATAATCTACATAAATTGCTGAATCTTCTAGGACCTCTTTAAAAGAGGAGGTATCGCAGCAAATTACTGGAGTTCCACAAGAAAGCGATTCCAAAGATGATGTAGGAAACCCTTCATAATCTGAAATGGTTATCGTAGAAAGAGCATTGTTGTAAAGATAGGGCATATAAGCATAGTCGATAGAGCCAATAAATCGAATATTATGGCTAATATTTAGATCCTTAGCCATATCCTTTAGCTTTAAATAGTATAAGTTCTTCTTTCCACGATTATTACCCGCAATTATTAACTTCAGATCCTTGTGTATTTCTAATATATCTTTAAAAGCCGTTAGTATAATATCTAAATGCTTTCTTTCGTGGGCACTTCCTGCAAAAAGTAAGAAATCTCCATCAATCCCATATCTATTTGCTAATACAGAAGAACATTTTTCTTTATCTATGGGTCGAAACATTTTTGAAATTGTTGGATAAATTACGGAAATTTTATCACTTGGAATATCTAGATAGGTAATTAGTTCATCTTTGATAAATTTTGATACGGCTATTACTTTATCAGCTTTTTCTAATGAGATAGGTACTACATTTCTAAATTTTTTATAATATTTTTTATCGACGAGTTCAGGATTGCTTAGGGGTAATAAGTTATGTAATGTCAATACATATTTGCAAACCTTTCTTTTGGGTAGGCTAAAACCATTATTAGGAGAATGATAGATTGTTATGTTATTTTTAATAAGATAGCTTTCAAGCATTTCATAATTATTTTCTTTTCTATTTAGATTGATTTCATCAAAATCTAAATGTTCTATTTTTAAGGGACTTGCGTCAACATAACTATTAGATACCAATCTATATTCTGCCTGTGGATAAAGATTGGTAAGCCTATTTAGCAGTTCAAAGGTATATGAACATAAACCTGTATTTTTAAAATGGCTAAGTCCTATACCGTCATAGCATAATTTCATAAATATCACCTCATAGAATTTCTTCATCTAGATCTATTAGGGGGTTACTGTGCCTATGTTTTTCTATATCTTCAGATATAGAAAGTTCTTCATACATGTTTTTAAGTGGTTTTGACTTAATCTGTATTCCGTCATATGTATTTAAAGGAGGGGTTTCTGAAGGCACTTCTTTATAATTAACGTTATAATTAACATCTAGCAAATATAGAAAGTGTCCATAGATCTTCTTGGGATTAATCACACTGAAATATGCGTCAATTACATGGATCTTTAAATTCCATATATCTTCTAAACCTTGAGGTAATTCTGTGAAAGTATTAAAGGTCGTATCAAGATTGAGAATTGATATTTTTTCTACTTTGCTATTTTCCGTATATATAATTTTATATTTTTTAACTCCATCTAAAATTACTATTTTGCCTACAGGTGTATTTATGGATCTATGTGACTTTATATCTATACTTATCAGAATCTCGTATATACTCTTTATTTCTGGTTTATCCTCAGGTAGAAAAAGAGTCTTTGCTTCAGAATATATAATTGTATGGCCGTTTTCGTTTTTTAATAAATCTTTTTCCCGTGTTATTCCCTCGATATTTATGTGATTTCTAACAATTCCCATTTATATCACCTCTGTATACTATAATATACTTCTTGTACAATTTTATTTTCATATTTTCAATTTAGAAGTACTTTTTTCATGAAAAGCAGCTCATATGTAAATTATTATTGGAATAATGAAATAAGGGGAACATATAATATAGTACAAAACTAAAGGGGGATATTATTTTGGGCTATAGATTGGTAAGCTTTGGATTTACTCCAGAAAAAAATGAACAACTTGATGTTGTCTTAAAGGTTCCTCATGAACCACGAAGTGTAATTCAAGGTGTTGTTAAAAATTATAAAAATGAGGTCGTAAAGGATGCGGTGGTTAAACTATTTAAAGAAAAATGCATAGATCCCTATGAGTTAGAGCCAATAACCCATACCTTTACCGATGAGTGGGGACACTTTCTATTTGGACCCCTTCAGCCTAATCAAAAGTATGTAATCAAGGTGTGGATACAAGATATTAAAAACAGGGAGATAATCATAGAACCTGAAGGCTTTTATCTTGACTCAGAAGAAGTAGAAAATAAATTTGATGATGAAGAAGTAGATCAATGATTATTAACTTGAAGATCTATCAAGGGTGAAAAGTTCCATTGGCCTTGATAGATCTTCAAGTTTTAATACTTTACGCAATCTATGTAATACATATAGTATTAAGCGATCTGAAGACATAAATTATATAGAAATTTTTGTATTGATTAGAAGATGTCGATATCAATCATCGTATCGATCTTCATTCTCGGGCTTATAGTAGAATACCTTTATAAAAAAGTCCTCCCCTGACGGAACGCCGAATAAGAACTGACCACATTCATCTGCAAAAGTATATATAACAGGTGGCAATTTGCATATATCTCTTTTATTTTCTAAACAATTTAACTACAGTATCTCACACAGGTTTATTATTAGGAAACTTAACAAAACCATGTGCAGCTGCTCTGTTTTCTTTTTCTAGATCTAAGCACATCTCCTTTTCTTCATTGGGTTTTAAAGATGCTAAATCTTTTTTTAAACTTCCAAACCATTGATTTACTTCTTTTTAAATATAATTGACTATAATATCTAAAACTACTACATCAACACTAGAGACATTAATAGGTTCATTGGGATCTATTTCACTTTCCCCCTCCAAAAAAGTTATCCTTAACTAACCTCTTAATTTGTAGTTTGCTTATTGCTTGTATATATGACACTAATATCCATTTTTCTACATAATTTCCTTATATAATCCTTCATAAAAATACCTCCAAACCTATTTTAGCTTCTAAAATATTTTATGAAAATATACGGAAAAGTGTGTAAAATTACCGAAAGTAACTTGTACGAATATAAAACCATAGAAATTTAGTACAAAGAAATTTTTTCAAGAAATTTGTACAAAAAAGTAACATTATGTACTGTCCACTAATACTATGTATCGAGGCTAGGGGATAGGTACTAGCCGAAAAAAAAAATTGGAGGGATGAAGAAATGACAAATTTTGATTACGGAAGACTTAAGAAAGAATTAAAGGTTGAGCTTGAAAATGAACTAAAAGCAAAAATAGAGGCTGATTTAAGAGCAAGACTTAAGGCTGACCTTGACGCAAGACTAAGAAATAGAAACAAAGCTAAAGCATATGCTGACGCAGATGCAAAAGCAAGGAACAGAAACTTTGACTTTGAAGTAGAAAAGGAAATAGACGTAGACAAAGAAATTGAAATTGAAAAAGAATATCACAAGCAGATACAGTATAACAATCAACATAATCACAATGTAGTTAGACAATATCAAGGTCAAAAAGCTGAAGCAGAAAACGAAGCTGAAGCTGAAGCAGAAAACAAAAATAGAAATAGAAATAGAAACAAAGCAGATGCTGATGCAGATGCAAAAGCAAAAAACTTCAAGGTTGACAAAGGTAGATACTAATCTTCCTGATTTAAATAGTGGGGATTTCCCCACTATTTAAATTAAATAAAAGACCGAAATATAAATTTTTAAATTAATTATATAGATAGTTAAAGATCTTTTGAAGAGAAGTTAAAAAGTAATTAAGGGATACATCTAGGAGGTGAAACTATGGAAATGGAAGATAAATTAGAAGGAATAAGCGAAAACACTAAAGGTTTATCGGATACAGATGTAAAGAATGGAACTCAAGAGCAAGTAAGCAGCCAACGTAATATTCAAGATATTGATCAGGCACAGAATGTCAATGCGACTCCTATGCAATTTAATACACAAAATTTTAATGTTAAAACTGAATTCAATGTTAGAGACTATTGTGGAAAGATAACAGGGGTTACCTATATAGAGGAAAGCAATAAAATACTTCCGAATGTAAAGGTGTTGTTATACTTTGGCACTATAAATGAAATTGCGGTATATAAAACTAAATCTGATGAGAATGGAAACTTTTCAATAGAGGATTTACCTCCTGGGTATTACAGTATACTAGCATATGCAGGGCATGACTTGAAAGATGCAGTCCAATGTATAAAAGTTTTACCAGGTCAAAGTATACATCAGTGTATTCTTTTACGATAGAGGATTTTTAACTTGTGCTATATAACCTAGATATCATACTGAATGTTAACTAGAAAATAAGCCAGTTAAAAAGGGTGGTTTACAGATCAAATTTAATTCTATTAAATCCATAGATAAAAGCATCTAAAAATATAACTGTATTTTGAAAAATCTCTCTTTTGTTAAGGTGTCTGGTATGTATGTTTTCTATATAACCTGAGACCTTAACAGAGTGTGAGGGCTTAAAATAATTTGGAAGTATTATGAAAGTACTATAGGGAATACTGAAACAGACTATGTGAATTGGCTGATTTACAAGTCCGGTACTATACTCTATTTTTAATTCAAGCTGATTCTCTACTATTACTTCCCAACCGGTTAAAATTTTACCATCGAATGAGGTTGCTTTTGGTGTTGTAATGATCTTGGTTTCTATAACATCTGTATCTGCTGTTACCTTAAGTATTTCATTAATATCTGGATCTGCATTTGATAACGTTAATGTGTTCTGTAAATTGAGGTGTTTGAAGGATGATGGAGCTTTAGGCAGGTTATTTGATACACCTAAGTATTCTATAAGACCTTTTACGGTACTAGACATATGTAAACCTCCTTAATGACTTATAAAATAGCTTTGAAAATTATTATTCTTTGATAATATTTTATTATTCTCAAAACAAAATATGCAAAATATCTAGCATATGTTTAAATATTATGGTTATGTACATAAAAATCCATAATATTTTTTTTTTCGTTGAATAGATATTTTATAAAACATAGGAAATTATAAACTTTTTTAAATTATGCAATTTCCTCAAATATATATTTTGTATCCTTCAACCCGGATTCAATATTAGAACTTTTAAGGAGTGGATAGGGTGAAGCATAAGAAATCTTCGGTCAAAAAGAATGGTATATCTGAAGATATACCTAAGGTAATGAAATATTTCTCACAATCTGATTTAAAGCAAACAATTGATATTCCCGCTTGTTTACCCGACGTTGATGAAGTAATCTCTATAATTGTAACGCCGAAAGTTACTTCACTAAGATCGGTTGAAACAGTGAAGGGGAAATCCTTTGAAGGCGAGAATATATCTGGTTGTCAAATATTATTAGAAATAGAGCTAAGTAAGAGAGTGATGTATGTTGCTGATAATCTAGAGCAAAGTATGCATGTCATACAAAGTGAGTCCACTGAAAGTGTTTACATAGATGTACCATCACTTATTGAAGGAACAGAAACTGAATTATTAGTAAAGCATGAAAGATTTAAAACAAGCATATTTACTCAGGACATTGTTAGTAATAGGATAAATGCAAGAAAAATTCTTATCACCCCTTTTTTTATATTTGAGATTAAATATATACCTACATATGCAATATGTCTTTGTGTGTACAATGATTCTAGGGATAGTGATATAAGCATTTGCTATGATAACGGAAGATATTATAAAAAACTGACTAAAGAGCACTTATTAAAGGTGGTATCACCTACCTGGTCACCTAGT
Organism: Wukongibacter baidiensis; assembly: GCF_050888315.1. Taxonomy (NCBI): domain Bacteria; kingdom Bacillati; phylum Bacillota; class Clostridia; order Peptostreptococcales; family Caminicellaceae; genus Wukongibacter; species Wukongibacter baidiensis. The sequence continues at coordinate 1,254,685 of NZ_CP138202.1, read as the reverse complement.
GGGCAAGATATAGCATTCCTATCCAATAAAGAGGGTAGATATATGTTGTACACACTAAATATCAATAGTGATACCCCCATTAGAATTACAAATCCAATGATATTTGAAAGCATTACAAGTTATTGTTGGAACAATAATGGTGATCAAATATATTTTGCGGGTATAACCGATGGAGAGAAAGATATATACGCTGTAGACGTAAGGAGATTAAGCTGTGAAAGGCTGACATATGGTGAAGATTTAGCAAAAAATTATAAGCCTAGATGCTCCCATAATGGAGAGAAAATAGCATTTACAAGATCTTCTTTAGGTGAAAAACGCCTTTATATTATGGATAATAATGGGCTAAGCCTACAACAGCTTACCAGCTTTGGCAAGATTAAAGATTATGACTGGCACTCAAATGACAAACAAATAACCTACATAATAGATGAGGAGTTTGGAAAGCATAGCCTATGTATTATTAACACTAATACAAATGAAAGAGAATTTATCAAAACAACCGAGGAATTGGAGACCTTGAGAAAAGTAAGATATTCTCCAAATAGCAATTATATAACATATATAGGAAGGAAAGATTTAATTGACAATATATACTTGTACGATATTAAGAAGAGAGTAATAATAAATTTAACAAAAGAAATAGGAAATAAAACTATTAGCGATTATGTTTGGAAAATAGATGAAAGGAAAATATACTATAGTGCCAACAACCTAGATCACTTCAATGTTTATATTTTAGATATAGAGAAAGACGATGTTACTCAGATAACTGATGGTACATATTTAGATGTAAATCTAAGCTATAGACCTAAAATCATTTAGGTTTCTTAGACAAGTAATATTAACACTTGAAATACCTTAAAACAAGTAAATAGACTATGGACAATTTTCGAATTGAAATCTAAAGTCGATGTTGGTATTAGGATTGAGATATACTACAAGAATAGCCTGAGGAAATTCTCTATTAGTTCCCGCAGTAAAGATTACATCGAAATCAATATTGCACTTTATAAGTAAGGCAATAGCAGAATTTAGCTCAACAATCTTGATTTTATCTGCATTTATTAAATTGAGGAATGTTTCGGATTTGAGTATATTAAAAAATCCCTTTGAGCAACCTGGCATTATATGACCTCTCTTCTAAATACATAAAGAAATAATCACCAATAATAACTTATATAAATAGTTGGGACCTAGCATCCCTACTGGTGATTTCTAAAGGTTTCTTCTTCTATACTATAGTTTATGATATAGTCTGTTTAAATGACATATTTAATTGCAAAATTATTATTAAACCCTGATCATTCATGAAAAGTTTGAAAGTGTGCAAGTAAATTTGAATTTTTCATGATTAATCTGGGTTAAATACAGTATTGAATATATTTCATATGTTATAATAGAGTATAAAATATTATTGGGAGGAATTTCTATGGAGGACAAAAGAAAAAGTAAAAGACTGCCGGTGAATATTAATTTAGAAATAGAATCTTTGTATCAATCGGGTGACAAAACCTTTGATGATATTAATGATAAGGTTACACTAATAAACGTTTCTAAAACAGGTATCGGCTTAATTAGTGACATTGAACTACCTATAGGATACTATTTCAATGCTAAGATTACAATAGATGAAGAAAAGATGTTCTATAGTGTTCTTAGGATTGTAAGAAATCAAAAAATCAATAGTGGATTTATGGTTGGTTGTGAGTTCGTGGGATTAGCAGATGTTCTAAGTGACAGTATAGATGATTATGAAAAGGAAATATTTGAATAAAGTTACTGCTTAGCAGTAACTTTTATTTTAATTGGGGTCATTTTTCAAAGAGAAATCTGAGCAAAACGAAGGAATTTGATGCCACTGAGTTTTTATTAGTACTTTTATGAGGAGAGATAATTATGAAAGTTCTATTTACATATCATTATGGAGAGGAAAAAATGAAGGCAGTTAGTGATTTAGGATATGAAGTCATTCATATACCAGAAAAAGAAGTATCTAACTGCGATGAAATTGAAGATATAGAGGTTTTAGTTTGTTATACCCCCTTTAACAGCCTTGATATTAGCAAATTAAATAATTTGAGATGGATTCAGTTATCTAGTATAGGTAGTGATCAGGCTCCGTACAGCTATATAAAGGAAAAAGGAATTTTTCTTACCAATAATAAAGGCGGATATAGCATACCTATGGGGGAATGGATAGTTCTAAAAATATTAGAAATTTATAAAAATAGTAAGTATTTTTATAATAAGCAGAGAGAAAAAGAATGGAAGCTATCTACGGATGTACTCGAGATTTATGGTAAAAATGTAGGATTTATAGGAACGGGATCTATAGCTAAAGAAGGTGCGAAAAGGCTTCAAGGTTTTGGTGCAAATATCTATGGACTTAATACAAAAGGAAGCAGCGTAGAGTATTTTGATAAATGCTTTGCTATGGAAGAAATCGATGAACTATTGTCTATTTGTGATATAGTAGTGTGTACTATTCCATATACTAAGATGACCCATAATCTCTTAAATAAAGAAAAAATAGATAAAATGAAGGATGCATCAGTATTAATTAATGTATCAAGAGGGAATATTATTAATGAAGATGATCTGATTACAGCCCTTAAAGAAGGTAAATTTTTAGGAGTTGCTTTAGATGTATTTGATGAGGAACCATTACCAAAGGATAATCCGCTTTGGAGTATAGATAAGGTTTATATTACTCCTCATAATTCATGGGTTTCTGAGATGCGCAATGAGAGAAGATTTAAGAATATATATGAAAATATGAGAAGATATATAAATGGAGAAGCTCTTATTAATCTAATAGATTTAGATAGAGGATATTAACTTATACAGATATAGAAGGAGAATCAAACAGATGAAGTTAATTTTGGATACACATACGCATACTATCGCAAGTGGACACGCCTATAGTACTATCCATGATTATATAGATGTGGCCAAAAAAAAGGAGTTAGAGCTTGTAGCTTTTACGGATCATGGTCCGGCTATGCCTGGTGGCCCACATATTTTTCATATAGGGAATCAAAGAGTGATTCCTAGAGAAATAGATGGCGTAGAAATTTTAAGAGGTGTTGAAGCAAACATTGTAGATTTTGATGGAAACATTGACATACCTGAAAGATTTTTAAAGAGGCTAGATATAGTTCTTGCTAGTCTGCATGATGTATGTATCGACCCAGGAACAAGGGAAGAGAATACTAGAGCCTTTTTAAAGGTAATGGAGAACCAGTATGTAGATATAGTTGCACACCCAGGGAATCCAAGATTTCCAATTGATATCGATGCCTTTGTTCTAACTGCTAAAAAAGAAAATAAGATAATTGAAATAAACAATAGTACTTTCACGAATCCAGGCCGGAGTGGCAGTAGAGAAAACTGTATAATGATTGCAAGAAAGGCGAAGGAGCATGGAGTATTTGTTGTGGCAGGTAGTGATGCCCATATTTCCTTTGATGTAGGTAATTTTGAAAAAACAATAGAGGTCTTCAAATTAGTTGAAATGCCTGAGGAACTTATAATGAATACTTCTAAGGAAAAGCTTAAGGATTATTTGAGAGCTAAAGGAAGGAAATTTGAAGAAAAAACGGTTGTTCCATTTAAATAAGTATTTGTATTTAGTCTTTGAGTTCAAAAACTCGGAACATCTATGTCCCGAGTTTTTATTATTGAGGTAATTTATCTAATCAAAAGGCAGATGTTTAGTACCTCTGAGCCTGTATTGTTATTCGATAATTAATTTTTTACCATAAACCTTTTTGAATTGCTCAGTGGCATTTAAAGCATGGTTGATTTCAACCTCGGTACTTTTATCTGAAAGAACCGTTATCTTTACTTCATCGGTATTTACATAGCACTCTACATCTGTTACTTTTCCATCAAGACAAATATCTAAGCTTTCTGCAATTATTAATAAGAGACCAAGCATCCTTATAGTTACCATATCGTCCTTAGTAATGATATTCTTATACTTAAGCCAATTAATCTTAAACTTTTTATTTCTGTGTAGGGCCGCAACAAAGGCACTCATAAGCAACTCCTTATGGGTTAAACCGTTTATTCCTGCATTTAAAATCATATAGAAGGAATGCTGAGTATGATTATAAAATCTAATATTTATTCCAGAGTCATGGAGTAGGGCAGCAGTTTTAAGCAATTTATGTGTATCAACTGAGAAACTTTCCTCTCCTAGTATTTGCTTATAGAGGGATCTACTTAGGCTATAGATATGGTTTGCATGTTCTATATCAAGCTCATATTTACTCATCAGACTATTTATTGAAAAGTCTAAAACATTTCCTACGGGTTCAACATTATTGTGGATATAATCATATATTAATCCCTCACGAATACCACTTCCACTGACAATAAGATTTTTTAGCTGGCAATGCTCAAATAGACTCCATACGGCGCCCGAAACCCCAACAAAAATATCAGCTCGATCCTTTGAAAGTCCTTTTATTTTTTTTCTTTCCTCAAGATTCTTTTCTTTTGCAAGTTTATATACTTTATGCAAATCACCTTTTTTCATTCTAAAATTGTGAGTAATTTCAAGGGGATAGCTACTTGATTTACGAACAATGTTTCCCATGTTTCTTATTGTCCCACCTACACCGATTAGAGGATAACCTTTTGTTTTAGAAAGCCAAGGAATTTTACTATAATTAGCAGCTAAAAAATCTTCTAAAGCCTTAATATTGCTTTCTTTAACATTGTTGCTAAGCTTAAAATCTTGAGTTAAATTAATTGAACCAAAGGGAAGACTAATACTATTGGATATTTTCCTATTCTCTACTAAAATAAGTTCTGTGCTTCCTCCTCCAATATCCATAATAAGTCCTTTATCAATATCGATACTATTTATAACACCCCAATATGCAAAGAAGGCTTCTTCTTTACCTGAAAGAACCCTAATATCTATTCCGGCTTCCTCTTTAACTCTTTCAAGAAAATAGTTGCTATTTTTAGCCTTCCTTACAGCGGCAGTTGCTACAGCAATAATTTCATCTACGAGGGTGGCATCGCACATACTCTTAAACATCTTTAAGGTTTTTATTGCCTTAGCAATTCGGTCAGGTTGTAATTCTAGACTATCATCCATTCCCATTCCGAGTCTAACACTTTCTTTAACATCATTAAATATCTTAAAGCTCCCTTTTTGGCCAATTTTGACCAATACTAACCTTACAGAGTTTGATCCGATATCTATAATTCCTATTTTTTTCATCATAAAAACTCCTCATCTTTTTAGGATTTCCTTAATATATTTTATGCTATTTGGGTAAGTATTTATTAAATATAAATTATAGAACAAAGTTACGAGAAAGAAAAGGAATTTAATTCGTTAAGTTTAGGTTAAATATCTATTTATATTTAATGAAGAGATTGTATGTTAGGTTAATAATCAGATAAAATAAGTATATAGTAAATAATACTAAGGAGTATGTTGACTATGAAAAATAAAATAAGAACGGTTTCATCTATTGATGTAGGCTCATACCATATTAGAATGGTAGTTGCTGAAATCAATAAGCAAGGAGAAATAACAATACTTGAGGAATTAAGACGTCACACTAATATTGGTAAGGATACATTTTCTGATGGAAAAATTAATGTTGAAACAATCCATGAAACATGCAAAATACTGAAAAAATTTGCAAAGGTTATGAAGGAATATGGAGTAAAACACTACAGAGCTGTATCTACTAGTGGTATTAGAGAGGCAGATAATAGAAGCTATGTTATTGAGCAGATTAGAATGAGAACTGGACTCGAGGTAGAAATAATAAATAACTCTGAAGAAAGGTTTCTAACATTTAAGGCTATTAGGAGCAAATTAAAGGACTCTAGAAAAATGAGAGAAGAGGGTGTACTCGTTGTCAATATAGGGTCAGGAGGCGTAGAGTTCTCAGCCTTTAAGGATGGTAATCTAAGGTTTACGTCCTATACAAAAGTAGGTTCATTAAGACTTAGGGAATTGCTAGCGGATCTTGAGGGACAGACACTGGATTTTCCAATTATTATGGAAGGATTTATTGAAAGTAAAACCTATCTTATTGAATCAATAATAGAGAAAATGGAGATAAAGCACTTTATAGGGCTCGGCGGAGGTTTATGGAATATTTTAAATATATGTAATCATAATGAAATAAAAGGGGAAAGCAAAATAATTGACAAGAAAGATATAGACAAGCTTTACTCTGATATTGCTACAAAATCGATAGATCAGATAGTGAATACCTTTCGTTTAGATTATTCAGAGGCACAAACCTTACTTCCGGCTACAATTATTTTTAGAAGGTTTTTAAATATTACAAAGGCAAAGCATATCTTTGCGCCTATGGTATCTCTTAGGCACGGTATCTTGGCGGAAATGGTTGATGAGTGGTTTGACACACCAAGAAAAAAGGATTTTTTAAACGATATAATTAGCTCGGTAAAGTATATAGGAGAAAAATATAATTATGATGAAAAGCATGCATCTCATATTCAATATTTATCTACCTCTATTTTTGACCAGTTAAAAAAGATGCATAAGCTTGGAGAAAAGGATAGATTATATTTACAGGTGGCTTCATTATTACATGATGTAGGGAAATTTGTTAATTTAGATAAACATCATATATATACATACGATATTATCAAAGCTCAAAATATAATGGGGTTTTCAAATAGAGAACTAAATATTATAGCGAATATAGCAAGATATCATGATGAGGAAAATCCTAAGAGATTTCATGATAACTATAATAAAATGGATTATGATGATCAGATCACAATATCAAAGCTTAGTGCTATGCTTAAGATTGCTGATGCATTAGATATTACTCATCTTCAAAAAATAAGAGATGTAGAAGTTTCACATAATAAAGATGAAATATACTTTAAGACTTTAACAAAGGAAGATATTCTACTTGAAAAATGGGCATTTATGAAAAATTCAGGATTTTTTGAAGAAGTGATGGGGATGAAAGCTTTAATAAAGCATAAAGGGTGATAATGTATGAATAATGATTTTGCTAAATGCTATATAAACCGTGAGCTAAGCTGGCTGGAGTTTAATAATCGTGTTCTTGAAGAAGCTCAAGATAAGGATAATCCTCTTTTGGAAAGATTAAAGTTTATTTCAATAGTAAGCTCTAATATGGACGAATTCTTTATGGTAAGGGTAGCTTCGCTTTGGGATCAGGTGTGGGCAGACTTTACAAAGGCAGACCCTTCAGGGCTCACTCCATCTCAGCAGATTAAAAAGATATCACAAAGAGTACACAATATTGTTTATAATCAGAGCAATTGTTATAATCGTTCTTTATTGGTAGGACTCAAGAAGCAAAATATATTTTTTCTTAAATCTAAGGAACTGAATGATTATCAAAGAGAATTTATTGATAATTATTTCTGGAAAAATATTTATCCTGTACTGACACCGATGGTTGTTGACCCAACTAGACCATTTCCACTTGTAATGAATAAAAGTCTTAATATTGCATTAATTATAAGAGATAATGAAAGTCCTGAGGAGAATTTTTTTGCAACGGTGCAAGTTCCAGCAGTTCTAGGAAGATTCATTGAGTTACCTGAAAAGGAAGGTAAGAAGTATTTTATTTTATTAGAAGAAGCTATAAAAATGTTTATAAGTACACTTTTTAATGGATATGAAATTATAAGTATGGGATGCTATAGAATCACAAGAAATGCAGATCTTGGTGTTGATGAAGAGGGAGCAGAAGATCTATTAGAAACAATTGAACAGTCCTTGAGAAAAAGAAAGTGGGGAAATGTAGTTAGGCTAGAGGTTGAGAAAGGATTGTCTAAGAAACTGCTAAAAATTTTAATTGAAGAAATGGAAGTACCAGGAGAAGGGGTTTATCAAATCTCTGGACCCTTAGATTTAACGTTTTTGATGAAATTCGCATCCATAGAAGGGTATTCTGATTTGAAATATGAACCCCATAATCCCAAACCGGCCCCTATCTTTAGTGACTACGAAGATATATTCGAGGCTATTAAAGAAAATGATATAATTTTACATCATCCTTTTCATAGTTTTGATCCAGTAGTGGAGCTGGTTCAGAAAGCTGCGAAGGATCCTAATGTTCTAGCCATTAAGCAGACTCTTTATAGGGTTAGTGGAGATTCACCAATAATAAAGGCACTGGCCGAGGCTGCTGAAAATGGTAAGCAGGTAACAGTACTTCTTGAGATTAAGGCAAGATTTGATGAGAAAAATAATATTATATGGGCAAAGCACTTAGAAAAATCAGGATGCCATGTTATTTATGGTCTTGTAGGGTTAAAGACACATTGCAAGTTGTTACTGATAGTTAGAAGAGAAGAAGATGGTATTAAAAGATACGTACATATGGGCACGGGGAACTATAATGATGTTACTGCGAAGTTTTATACAGATATTGGCTTGTTTACCTCCAAACCATTTTTTGGTTCAGATATATCGGCATTGTTTAACACTCTATCGGGATTTTCAAAGTATGCGGGTTTTTATAAGATAGATATAGCTCCGGGACTCGACAGTAAGTTTATTGATTTAATAGAGCAAGAAGCTAACAATGCTAGAAAGGGAAAAGAGGCAAGAATCATTGCAAAAATGAACTCTCTAGTAGATGAAAAAATTATTAAGGCTTTATATGAAGCCTCATGCGCTGGAGTACAAATAGACCTCATTGTTCGTGGGATTTGCTGTCTTAGAGCAGGGGTACCAGGGGTAAGTGAAAACATTAAAGTTAGAAGTATTGTTGGAAGATTTTTAGAGCATAGTAGAATATTCTACTTCTATAATGATGGAAATGAGCAAATATATTTGTCCAGTGCCGATTGGATGCCGAGAAACCTAAGGAGAAGAGTTGAACTATTATTCCCCGTTGAGGATAAACATAATAGATTATTGATAAAAGAAATACTTGATATATCCTTGAAAGATACTGTAAAGGCAAGGAGCTTAAGAAGAGATGGAAGTTATTCAAGAATAGATAAAAGAGGTAAAGAGATAATTAACAGTCAAGAATATTTTTCAAAGCAAGCTAAAGATGAATCGAGAATTATTAATAAGAGGGAAGTAGTTAATGATTTCATACCAATAACTAATGAATTTTAAGGAATGAGTAATTTAATCCGTACTTAATTACCTTGAGCAAAACTATTAAATATAGTAGTATAATAAAGATGTCATAGTTTATGACATCTTTATTAATTTGAGGGACTTGGCATCCAGAAATTTTGTGACGGGGGGATTGATTGAGTTGAAGAGTGAGAAAAAAATTTATATGTTGATGATTATGTGTACTTGGTTTTGGGCAGGGGCATTTATTGCAGGTAAAATCGGTGTGAAGGAATTTCCTCCATTTTCCTTGGCTTTTTTTAGATTTTTATTTGCTACAGCGATAATCTTTCCCGTAATGATTAAGTATGAAGATAAGAATTGGAGATTAAAAAAATCCGATTGGAAGACTATAATTGTATTGGGAATGATAGGTATGTTTGGATATCATGCTCTATTTTTTACGGCTCTTAAATATACTACAGCAATAAATTCGGCTATGATTGGAGCAACTAATCCTTTAATAACATCCCTTTTAGCTTCCTTTATGATCGGGGAGAAACTGGGATTTAAAAGGTTAGGTGCGATATTACTAGCTCTTTCTGGTGTAATGCTAACAATTTCAGGAGGTAAGCTTGAGGTAATAAAGAGTATAAACTTTAATAATGGTGATATAATTATGCTCTTGGCAGTAGTATGCTGGGCGATATATGGTGTGATTAGTAAAAAAGTCATGCCCAAATACTCACCTCTAATAATAACATCATATAGCTTTCTAGTATGTCTAATAGCATTAGTTCCATTTGTACTATATGAAAAACCAATGACATATCTTCCGGATGTAACCTGGAAAGGATGGGTTTCAGTTTTATATATGGCTGTTTTTGCGTCGGTCATAGGATATTTGGTTCAGCAGATTTCGATTAAAGCCATTGGACCAAGTAAAACAATGTCATTTATAAATTTGGTTCCTGTTTTTTCAATAATTTTATCCTCTATAATACTTAAAGAGGACGTTACTTTAATAAAAGTTATAAGCGCTGCTATAATAATATGTGGAGTTTATTTGAATTCAAAATTAAAGGTTGATACAAAGTTAAAAGCATAGTAAAAAATCACATATATTTTATATAGTTTTGCTTATTAAAATCTCTCAGATGGGAATAATTTTCTTTGAGCAAATTAAATTGGAATTAAATTTATAAAATTATCAAAATTATGAAATTTATAGATTAGTATAGTAAAATTTTGGGTATTAATACTTTTAAGGACAGGTGAAATATTTTATGAATAAAAAGGTTGAGCTTAGAAGTTGTAGCATTAAAGAGCTAGAAGACTTATCTATTGAACTTGGGGACAAGAAATTTAGAGGTAAGCAAATATTTAGTTGGATTTACAAAGGTATTGATGACATTGATGAGATGTCAAACTTATCAAAGGGCTTTAAAAGTAGCCTTAGACAGGTATCATACATTAAAAATATGGATATATTAAAGGTATTAAAGTCGAAGCTGGACGGAACAAGAAAATACCTGCTACTTCTTAATGACGGAAATATAATCGAAAGTGTTTTGATGAAGTACAAGCACGGAAATACGATTTGTGTTTCTACTCAGGTAGGCTGTAAAATGGGTTGTACCTTCTGTGCATCTACAATTGATGGTGTTGTTAGAAACTTGACCTGTGGAGAAATAATAGGGCAAGTATTAGAAGTTCAGAAGGATATTGGAGAGAGGATATCTAACATTGTCCTTATGGGAAGTGGAGAACCCTTTGATAATTACGAAGAGGTTATAAAGTTCCTAAGTATAGTTAATGATCAGTTAGGATTAAATATAGGCATGAGAAACATTACATTATCAACATGTGGAATTGTCCCTAAACTAATAGATTTGGCTGAAAAAAATCTTCAAGTAACCTTGGCTATCTCTCTTCATGCTCCAAACGATGAACTAAGAAATAAAATTATGCCAGTAAACAAAGTCTACAATATCGAAAAACTTTTAGAAACGTGTAAAAATTATACAAAAAAGACTAATCGTAGAATAACTTTTGAATATTCTTTAATAAGGGGGGTAAATGATAAGAAGGAACATGCTATAGAACTTGCTAAAAAACTTAAGGGTATGCTTTGCCATGTGAACCTTATTCCTCTAAATGAGGTTGAAGAGAGGAAGTTGAAAGGTTCAGCAAGGGAAACGGCATATGATTTTCAAAAAATTCTTAAGCAAAATGGAATTGATGCGACTATACGAAGAGAACTCGGCAGTGATATAGAGGCTGCCTGTGGACAGCTAAGGAAAAGCTTCATAGAGAAGAAAAAAATACCGAATATTAAGGCTGAAAATTAAATTATTGTTTTTGGAGGAATTTAGCGAAAATCGTAGAATTAGTTATATAAGAATATTTAGAATATTCTTATGCTGAAGGTTCTTTCTCTATTAAAATTAAGGGAGGAGATTAACATGATAAGTTTATTAATTGGTCCAAAGGGTGCTGGGAAAACAAAGAGGATAATAAAGTTAGCAAATGAGGAACTAAAGAAAGCTAAGGGTAATATAATATTTGTTGATGATGATAAGAGACATATGTATGATCTTAAGCATGATTTAAGATTTATAAGCATGGATGAATATCCTATAAAGAATGAAGATGAGTTTTTTGGATTCCTATGTGGAATTATTTCAAACGATTATGATATTAAAAAGATATTTATTGATGGTCTGTTAAAGGTAATGGATACATCGGTGGAAGACGTACCAAAGCTATTAGAAAAATTAGATAGAATGTCTACTAAGTATGAAATCGATTTCTTCATGACAATGAGTTGTACTAAAGATCAGATACATGAAGATTTACATAAATACCTAGTTCAAGCTTAGACAGTGAGTACCTAGTTTATTAGTTACATTTGCTTAATAGAAATAATTAAGAGTAAAGGGTAATTATACTAGAATTACCGCTTTACTCTTTTTGTGTGAAAATATATTAATTAAGATTGAAGCCCGAGAGACCTTTTAATCAAGAAATGACTTACCTAGATATTTTTTTATGTCCTCTGTATCGCTGGTAAAGTCAAGCAATATCTCCTTTTCGCTTTCCTCCATTATAACCAATACTTCAGCCTTACCCTGTAGAAAGAACTTTCTTACGGTATCTTCCTTAATTTCTCTAACTTTGTTTTTATGTTTTTTCTTTTTCCTATACTCCTTCGTATAGTAGGAGCCCATGAGCTCAATAACTTTAGTATATCTCTCCATAGTACTAATTACCTCCAATATTAAAAAAACTTAGGGACGTACAGTCCCTTATTTTTATGTACTTTTTTTATCCATACGAGAACTTCATAATATCAGCTAGTATTCCCATTTACTTAGTATATCATATAAGACTAATAAAAAAACACCTAATCCATGCACTATTGTTTTGAAACATTGAAACAAAAGAAAGCGTAACACATAATATATATTAAGTGTATATGATGATATTAAGGCAACTTTTTTAGGAGGTAATTTACTTGAGAGTTTTAAAGTTAGGTTCACAGGGAACAGATGTTATGGAAATTCAATCCCTACTTAAAAAAATTGGATATAATCCTGGACCCATAGATGGTTATTACGGACAGAAAACAAAGGATGCAGTTATAGCCTTTCAAAAAAACAATAATTTAGATGCAGATGGTATAATCGGCCCTCAAACCTATGGAGTTTTGAACATTCTATTAAGGGGATATGATATATACTATGTTCAGCCAGGTGATACATTATGGCAGATAGCAAAAGATTATTATACCACTGTAAAAAAAATAACTACCGCAAATCCTGGTATAAATCCCTATCAGCTTCAGGTAGGCCAAAGAATAGTTGTACCATATGGAATTGATATAGTTGATACTGACATAGATTATACTTACGATATAATGAAAAGAGATATAGAAGGTTTGAAGGTAAGATATCCATTTATAGAGGTGGGGGTAGCAGGGCAAAGTGTATTGGGAAGAAACTTATACTATATTAAGCTTGGAAAAGGACCAAATCAAGTTTTCTATAATGGAGCCCACCATGGCTTAGAGTGGATTACTTCACCACTTTTAATGAAATTTACAGAAAACTTTTTAAAAAATTATACTGAAGGAAAAAATATCAGAGGATACGATCTTAATAAAATTTGGAATGAAAGCAGTATATATATAATGCCTATGGTAAACCCAGATGGTATAGATTTAGTACTAAATGGTCTTAGTCCTACCAATCCATATTATAATGAACTTATTGAATGGAACAATGGAAGTACTGATTTTTCTAAAGTATGGCAGGCTAATAACAAAGGTGTAGACCTAAATCATAACTATCCTGCTAGGTGGCAGGAGTCCAAAGATAGAGCAATAGAGATGGGAATAACTGGACCAGGACCAACACGATATGGAGGGCCGTTCCCGCTTTCTGAACCAGAAACCGAGGCAGTAACCGAATTTGTTAAAAACCACAATTTTAGGTTGGTTCTAGCATATCATACCCAAGGTGAAGTTATATTTTGGGAGTTTGAGGATCTACAACCACCTGAAGCAAGAACAATAGGACAGAGGTTTGCAGATGTAAGCGGATATAGGCTGGCTCAGATATTTGGAATAGGGGCATACGCTGGAATGAAGGACTGGTTTATTAAAGAATACAGAAGACCTGGATATACTATAGAAGCTGGTAAGGGCAAGAATCCTTTACCGATAACGCAGTTTGATAAGATTTACAACGATAATGAGGAGATCCTTTTATTGGCTTCAGTCATATAATATTATATAAACTTAACAAAATGTAAAAGATGTTTAAACCATAGAAAATTATAGTATAATATATATATAGGGATAAATCTTTAGGGATGAGCTTAACCCAATTAAACGGTTATCTACCGCGAGAGGGGTATAATATGAAAAAAAGAAAAGACATAATGGTTTGTGTAACTCAACAAAAATCATGTGAAAGGCTTATTAAGAGGGGTGCAGAAATTAAGGAAAAATTTAATGGTGAGCTTCATGTAATCCATGTTGTAAAAGAAGGATGGAAGTATTTTGGAAAGTTAAAGGAGTCAGATGCTTTAGAGTACTTATTTGACACTTCAAAATCATATGGAGCCGATTTAACAGTTATAAAAGCAACAGATATTGCTGATACATTATTCAAATTTGCTCAAAAACACAATGTTGAAGTAGTTGTTATGGGTGAATCCTTAGAGAAGACTGCTCAACAAAATATGATTGAAAGATTTAAGAAGAATGTAAATAAAAATATCATAGTTGATATTGTGCCTATCGAAGAAGTTAATGAAAAGGCAGTTTAAATTAGAGAAACAAGTGTCGTGAGACACTTGTTTTTTTTTATATGGATATTTTTAGGAAAAAATCAATTACAATTTTATGAAATAGAATAATAATCTGTTTTATGAAGATAAATATAGGAAAATGTGAAAAAAATAGAAGGGAAATTGCATGAATATAAAGAATATTATATATGCACAATATTTTAAATAGGGAGGAAAGAAGATGAAGAGAATGAAAAGACTCAGTTTTTTACTTGCATTTATGCTGGTTTTTACGGCACTATTTGCAAACCCATTCTTCTCAAATGCCGAAGGCAATGAGACCGTTACAATCACAGTTCTAGGAACAAGTGATATGCACGGCGCTGTGAACAGTTGGTCTTATGAAAGCGGCAAAGATTATGGAAGTATTGGACTTGCTAAAATTCATAGCATTGTAAAGCAAGTGAAGGCTGAAAATCCAAACACCTTGGTTATTGACAATGGGGATACTGTACAAGGAAGTATTATGACTGATGATTTATATAATGCTGACCTTAGTAAGCCTCAACCAATGATTGACATGATGAATTTCGTTGGATATGATGCAATGACCCTTGGAAATCATGAATTTAACTTTGGATTACCATTAATAGACAAAATGGTAAAGGAAGCTAAATTCCCTATTATTTCAGCAAATACCTATAAAAAAGAAGATGGCTCTCACTTTGTTAAGCCATACATCGTTAAGGAAGTTGCTGGAGTTAAGGTAGGAATCCTTGGACTTACTGTACCAAGTATACCGAGATGGGATGGGCCAAAGGTTGAAAGCTTAGAATTTAAACATATGGCAGAAGAAGCTAAAAAGTATGTTAAAATTCTTAAGGAAAAAGAAGGCGTAGACGTAATTGTGGCTACTGCCCATGCAGGCTTAGAAGGTAGACATGAGGCTGATGGAAGCGATTCCGCAAAGAACATAGCTCTTGCGGCTCCAGAAATTGCTACTTTACTATTAGGACATGATCATAGTAATGTAAATGAGACTGTAAATGGAGTTTTAGTTGGTGCTCCAGTTGCTAAATATGGTCAATCCAGTGAAGTTGTAAGATTTGATATTAATTTACAAAAGGATGGAGACACATGGTCTGTAGCAGATAAAAAGGTTAGCTTTTTAAATATAGCTGACTACGAAGCATCAGCAGAGGCTGTAGAACATGCAAAGCCTTATCATGAGGCAACATTGGAATTTATTAAAGATCCTATTGGAAAAGCGGCTGATGATTTCCATCCAGCAAGTGAGGTTCCAGGAATTCCTGAGGCTCAAATAAGAGATACAGCTGTAATAGATTTGATTAACGAGGTGCAATTAAAGTATACTGAAGCTGAGATTGCAGCAGCTGCACTATTTAAGTCAGGATCAAATCTGCCAAAGGGAGATATAAACTTTGCTAACGTATTTGATATCTATAAATACGCAAATAAGCTAGTTGGCGTAGAAGTAACAGGAAAAGAGCTTAAGGACTATATGGAATGGTCAGCAAGCTACTATAATACATATAGACCAGGCGATGTTACTGTTAGCTTTAATCCTGAAATTAGAGGATATAACTATGATATGTTTGCAGGAGTAGAATATAAAGTTGATATTAGTAAGCCTGCAGGCGAGAGAATAGTTGATTTAACCTTTAAAGGAAAGCCAATAGATGATGAAAAGAAGTATAAGCTAGCAATAAATGATTATAGATATAGTGGATTAAAGAGTAAAGGAATCATCAGTGGAGAGGCGTATTTCAACTCTGATCCTGTTACATTAAGAAGCTATATTAAGGATTACATCAAGGAAAAGGGAACTATAGAACCTAAGGTTGATAATAACTGGGAAATTATAGGTGCAGATCTAAACCATCCTCTTAGAGCCACAATCCTAGAGCTTGTTAAGGAAGGGAAAATAGAAGTACCGAAATCAAAGGATGGAAGAACTCCAAATGTTAAATCATTAAACATATATGATTTAATTAAAGAAGGTAAGATTCCTCAGGATAAACTTGATGAATTTAAAATTGATTACACACCATTAACTATAGTTCATACAAATGATACCCATGCTAGAGTTGAAGCTGGTAAATATGCTGGTATGGGATTTGCAAAGATTGCAACGAAGATTAAAGAACTAAGAGAAGAAAATCCAAATGTTCTAGTTGTAGATGCCGGTGATACTTTCCATGGACAAACTATTGCTTCGATAGTAAAGGGTGAAAGTATTGTTAAGGTTATGAATACTATAGGTTATGACGCTATGGTTACAGGTAACCACGACTTCAACTATGGTCAGGAGAGATTAGTAGAATTAGAGGAAATGACAGACTTCCCAATTCTAGCATCAAATGTTATTAAGGAAGATGGAAAGGCTCTACTAAAGCCATACATCATTAAAGAAGTAGGCGGATTAAAGGTAGGTATCTTCGGATTAGCTACTCCAGATACTACATATATGACTCATCCAAAGAACGTTGAAGGAATAAAATTCAATGATCCTATAGCTGTTGCTAAGGAAATGGTTAAAGAGTTAGAAGATAAGACAGATATTATTGTAGCTTTAGCTCATCTAGGAGTAGATGAAAGTAGTTCAATTACAAGTGTTCAAGTAGCTGAAGAGGTAAAAGGCATTGACATTATGGTTGATGGTCACAGCCATACAACTCTTCCAGAAGGTAAGAAGGTGAATGATACCTTAATAGTTCAAGCTGGAGAATACGATAAGAATTTAGGAATAGTTGATTTAGTATATGAAGATGGAAAAATAAAATCAGTTGCTGCATCCTTATTGACTAAGGAAGAAGCAGCAGAATTAGCTGAAGATGAAGCTTTAGTAGCTGTTGTTGCCGACATTAAAGCTGAAAATGAAAAAGTAACTTCAGTTGTTGTTGGTAAAACAGATATTCACTTAGACGGTGAAAGAGCAGATGTAAGAACTGGAGAAACAAACCTTGGTAACCTTATCGCTTCTGCAATGCTTAAATTAACGGAAGCCGATATTGCCTTCACAAATGGTGGTGGAATTAGAGCATCTATAGCACCAGGTGAAATAACTAAGGGAGAAGTTATTACAGTGTTGCCATTTGGTAATTACGTTGTTGTTAAAGAAATGAAGGGATCAGATGTATGGGCTGCATTAGAGCATGGAATAGATTCTTATCCAGAAGCAAAGGGAGCATTCCCACATGTAGCAGGTATGACATTCGAATTTGATCCATCTAAAGAAGCTGGAAGCAGATTGGTTAAGGTTATGGTTGGAGAGAATCCTCTAGATCTAGAAAAAACCTATAAATTTGTTACAAATGACTTCCTAGCTGCAGGTGGAGATGGATATAAGATGTTTGCAGACGACAAGATTCTAGGAGAATATCCTGGTCTTGATGAAGTATTAATAGAGCATATTCAAAAATATGGAACAGAAGATGCTAAGGTTGAAGGTAGAGTTAAGGTTCATAGTCCACAGGTAGAAGTGGAAGCGCCTAAGACTGAAGTAGTTAAACCTGAGCCTAAGGTAGAGGTTCCAGAAGTAAAAGCTGATACACCAGAAATGAAGGTTGGTAAATACGTTGTAAAAGAAGGCGATGTACTATGGAAGATCGCTAAGAAGTTTGGATTAACATGGCAAAGGCTTGCTGAATACAATAAGCTAAAAAATCCAAGCTTAATTATCACAGGACAAGAATTACTAGTTCCTGCTCCATAAAAATCATAAAAGAAGTAGAGAAGCAGTTTAACTTAAACTGCTTCTCTACTTTTTTTGTTAATATAGCAAAGTTTATAATATTTAAGATGGATTTAAGATTCATTTAAGTTTCATGTAAGAGTAGGGCTGTATAATGTATTTATAAAATTAAAAATAAATATTGAAAGTAAGGAGTAGAAAGTGATGCAGAAAAAATATTTAAAAATTATCATACCAATTATAGTTGTGGTAACAATAGGAGCTTTTTTTTATTTTAAAAGAAACACAAGTAGTTCAATTGAATCAGTAAATGAAATGCAAGAGACAGTTGCAGTACAAAAAGGCGATATTGAGATGAGTATATCGGGAAGTGGAAATATACAGTCAAAGTTAATTAAGGAATTGACAAATAGAAAGGCTGGAACAATTGTAGAGGTTTTATCTCAGGAAGGTCAGAAGGTAAATAAAGGTGACAGAATAATAGAACTCAGAAGTATAAAGGACGAAGATAATGATAGTATCATGGAAAGTAATTTACAAATCTATGAAGAAGAAAATGAATTAAGAAACTTAAAGGAAGATTTAGAAAAACTTACTGTAAGAGCTCCCTTTACAGGAGTAGTTGGTGAGGTTAACCATGAAAAAAACGATGATGTTTCTAAAGGGGAAGATTTTGTAGATATTATAGATAAGGGTACACTCAAAGTTATTGCACCATTTAATAAAAAGATGGCTGAAAAAGCTTTTATAGGTCAAAAAGCTGAAATATTACTTAAGGGAAATCTCCAGAAGTTAGAAGGGAAAGTTACAAATATTAATACTGAAGCATATGGAACAAAAAATGGAGAATTACTAGGAAATGTAACTATTGAGATAGAGAATAAAGGTGCTTTAGTTGAGGGACTAAAAGCTCAGGTTGGATTAGTATTTGATTGGGGAATAAGTTATGTTAATAAGATTGTAGAATTGAAGTGGAATGACGAAGAAAAAGTAAAGTTTGAAATGGATGGAGAAATAAAAGAAGTTTATGTAAAAAGTGGTCAAAAAGTAAATAAGGGTGAAGTAATTGCAAAAATAGTCAATGAAGATTATATGAAGAGTATAGAAATTAAAGAAAAGCGTCTTGCCAACAAGAAAATCAAGTTGGAAGATAGTAATAGTAAAAGGGAGCTTAATAATATTGTGTTGGCACCTATTTCTGGAACTGTAGTAAAAATCGATGTAGTAGAAGGAGAAAACATTGCATCCGATAAGGTTGTAGCTAAAATTGCAGACTTAGATAATTTAGAAATTACAATACCAGTGGATGAATTAAATATTCTTAAGGTTAAAGAAGGGCAGGAGGCTTTTATTAAGGTTTCAGCCGTTGAAGGAGCAGAACTTAAAGGAAAGGTTAGTAAAATCGCTCAAATAGGTGATATACAAAATGGTATAACTAAATATAAAACTACCATAAGAATAGAAGAGTCAGACCAAGCAAGGAATCTGAGAATCGGAATGAATGCTAATGCGAAAATTGTATTGGCTTCACAGAAAAATGTATTGAGAGTTCCTATTGAGTGTGTGGAAAAAGAAGATGGTAAGTACTTTGTTAACGTAAAAGGACAAGATGAAGAAGTAAATAGGGTTGATGTTGAAGTAGGATTGGTGTCCAATAACTATGCTGAAATTATCTCAGGTCTGAAAGAGGGAGACTCTGTGGTAAAAAAATCTAGCTATGCAGATAGTCAAAACGGCGAAGGTGAATTTGAGGGAGTGGGATTTTAAATGAATAAACCAATTATTGAAATGAGGGATATAAGGAAGACCTATGAAACTGGAGCCCTAAAAGTAGAAGTTTTAAAAGGAATCTCACTAACGGTGGAAAAGGGAGAGTTTATATCTATAATAGGAGCAAGTGGTTCAGGTAAGTCAACTCTTATGAATATAATAGGATGTCTAGATACATGTACATCTGGAGAGTATTTTTTAGACTCTAAGGATATAAACTCCTATACAGAAAAGGAATTAGCCGTGATAAGAAACGAAAAGCTTGGGTTCATATTTCAGAAATTTAACCTACTTAGTAAGATGAGTGCGTATGAAAATGTGGAACTGCCACTTCTATATAAAGGAATGGAGAAGAAAGAACGAAAAAGGCGTGTATTAGAGTCACTGGAAATGGTTGGATTAAGTGATAGACAAGATCACAAACCAACAGAATTATCAGGAGGACAGCAGCAAAGGGTAGCAATAGCTAGGGCTATCGCAGGAAAACCGCCTTTAATACTAGCCGATGAACCTACTGGAAACTTAGACAGTAAATCTACGGAAGATACTATGAATATTTTATTAGACCTTAATAAATCAGGAACTCCTCTTGTGCTAATTACCCATGATAATGATATAGCTAAGTTAGCTAGTAGAATCATTAGAATAAGCGATGGGCAGATTATAAAGGACTAAATAGAGTAGAAGGGAGCCGATTATGAATATAACTACGATTCTCAAGTTATCGATAAAGGAAATAATAGCAAATAAACTAAGGTCTATACTAACTATGTTAGGGGTAATAATAGGGGTTTTTTCCATAATTGTTCTAGTATCCCTAGGTGAAGGTGCGTCCGCCAATATAACGAAAGCAATATCAAAGGAGACAAACCTTATTAAGGTTGAAATGTTTCCAAATGATGAAGCAAAGCAAATGGATTATAATGAAATCCTAGACTTTTATAAGAAGTTGGATATAAAAAATGTATCACCGATTTTAGATCAACAGCCACAGGCTAAGTATGAAAAAGTTGAAAAGAATATTTCACTTAAGGGTGTCGACCAGGCTTATGCAAGTATGATTAATGCGAAGCTTAAAAGTGGAAGATTGATAGCAGCCTTAGATGTGGATTATCGCAAAAAAGTAGTTGTAATAAATGAAAAAGCTGCTGAAACATTTTTCAAGGGTCAAGACCCTATTGGAAAAGATATAAAAATAGATGGAAATGATTATAGGGTTGTAGGTGTAATAGCCAATAGAGAGGTCTCCATGTATGAGAGGCTTAGAGAAGAATTATTAACACCAATAACAACAGTTCAAAGAAGCTTTGGCGTAAAATCAGTAGGTAAGGTCCATATTAAGGTAAATGATAAAGAAAAAGTTATTCCTCTTTCACAAGAAATTGAAGGAGCTTTGAAGAAATTCTACAATACTAAGAAAGATAAGGAATCCGGGGAAGATGGATCAACGGGAGGGTTCGGAGCCTATTCGTTTAATGACCAGTTTTACGTCTATACACCAGAGAAAGAGATGAAGCAGGTAAAAGAAATGACGCGAACTTTTTCTCTTATGCTCGGAGGTATAGCAGGAATCTCTTTATTAGTTGGTGGTATAGGGATTATGAACATAATGTTTGTGTCAGTGACTGAAAGAACTAGAGAAATAGGAATAAGAAAGGCATTAGGAGCTCAAAGAAAAAACATATTAATACAGTTCCTAATAGAATCCGGTGTAGTGAGCGGTACAGGGGGGATATTAGGAATAGGCTTAGGCATAATGGCGAACTTCTTAATAGGAAAATTCTCTCCATTAAAACCAGTATTAAACCTTAAAGTAATGTTGATTGCATTTACATTTTCAGTAGGTATAGGGATAATATTCGGTATATATCCTGCAAATAAGGCTGCGAAGCTAAAGCCTATTGATGCATTAAGATATGAATAAAATAAGGATACTTTAAAGTTTCAAGGTGTTATGACTATAAATAAATAGACTAAGGGAATTTTATGATCTTGGATGATAAAATTCCCTTAATTTTTATATATTGAGTCTTTTATCTATATAGAACGTACTTATAAATCTATACTTTGATTTCTTGAATAGCCAGAGTTTTAAGGATATTTAAGGAATCAAATTTTAAAAGAGTTATTGCGATTTCTATACCAATGATAAAATTTTTTATTCATGATATACTAAGATAGAAAATAAAGCATAGGGAAGGGTAGAAGATATGGAAGAAAAGAAAGATAGATATAGAGTATATTCAAAATATCTTAAAGAAAAATATGGAGAGAAAGTTTATAAAATTCCTATAAATCTTCCGATAACCTGTCCAAATAGAGACGGAGAATGTGGGACAGGAGGTTGTATATTTTGTGGAGATATTGGAACCGGATTTGAAAGCTTAGAGAATACATTATCCGTAAAGGAACAAGTAAATAAAAATATTGAATATATAGGTAAGAAGTATAAAGCTAAAAAATACATTGCATATTTTCAAAACTTTACAAATACATATATGCCTGTGAGTTCTTTTAAAGAGTATGTTGAAGAAGCTGCATCAGTAGATGACATAGTAGAGATATGTATATCCACAAGGCCTGATTGTATTAACAATAGCTATCTTGAAATCTTAGATAATGTTAGAAAAAAGTATGGTGTAGAAATCACAGTTGAGATGGGACTTCAGAGTGTTAATTATAAGACCCTGAAAAAAATAAAAAGGGGTCATACATTAGCTGAATTTATAGATGCCATGATAAAAATAAATTCCTATAATTTTGAAAGCTGCTGTCACTTGATATTAAATTTCCCTTGGGACGATATGGAAGATATCATTGAAGCTGCAAAGATAGTATCAGCATTAGGTATAAATCAGGTTAAGCTTCATTCACTATACATATTAGAAAAAACTGAGCTAGGAAGAATGTATAACGGAAGAGAAATTTCCATCATATCTGTAGAGGAATATGTTGATAGGGTAGTAACCTTTATAAGTTATCTTCGTAGTGAAGCTGTAATACAGAGATTAGCAGGAAGAGCCCCTAAGGAAAGTACTTTATTTTGTAACTGGGATATGAGTTGGTGGCGTATTAGAGACATGATTGATGAGAGACTAGAAGAGTTAGATACCTATCAAGGAAAAGAATGCGACTACCTAAATGGTAAAGCAGTCAGGAAGTTTGTTGAATAAAAAAACAAGCCATAAAGATATAAAGATATAAAGATATAAAGATATAGAACAAACAAACCAAAATATGATATAGTATTATAGAGATTCAAGTAAAGCTATTAAGTTTATAAATAGCATAGATATTGTGATAATTGAAACATAAGAGGGGGTACCTATGGATAATATTCTATTAATCTGGGATATAGATGGAACCTTGATAGATAGCAAAGGCTCAGGAAGAAATGCCATGAATGAGGCTTTTCTGCATCTTTTTAGTGTGGAAGACGGCTTCAAAGATGTTAGTATGGCAGGTAGATTAGATTCACAAATAGTTAAGCAGGCCTTTGAAATAAATAAAATATGTGATACTAATTTTACTAGATTTTTAGATAAATATGAGGAAATGTTAAAAGAAGGACTAAAAGGCAATACTTCGTCAAAGGTTTTGCCAGGGATTAATGAAATATTAGAAAAAACCGCTAACAATGCGAATATATTTCATGTCCTAGGGACTGGTAATTGTGAGAGAGGTGCAAGACTTAAGCTGTCACATTTACAATTAGATAAGTATTTTAAAATTGGTGGTTTTGGTGACGAAGATGTACAGAGGTGGCAAATTATAAAAAGGGCTATTAGTGAATCTGAAGCTTTTTATGATATAGATTTTTCAAACAATAAAACCTATGTTATTGGTGATACACCGCTAGATATTGAATGTGGAAAGATTTTGGGAATAAAATCTGTTGCTGTTGCAACAGGTGGGTATAGCTATGATGAATTAAAGAGCTATGAACCAGATTATATTTTTCAAAGCTTTGAGTCCTTTGAAGAGTTCCTATGTATACTAATAAAATAGATAAGGATTTCTAGAAAACTAAATAATTAATAACATAGAAGTTTTGAAATCGGGGTGGTATAATTGCAAAGAATAAAACATTGGAAACGAATCCTATTGCCCTATACACAAGCTGTTGAGGAGCTTAAGGTAAAGTTTAAATCTATTAGAAATGAATTTAGAGATATGAATGAGTACTCTCCTATTGAGTTTGTAACTGGTAGAGTAAAGAAAATATCAAGTATATTAGAAAAGGCTAGTAGAAGAAATATTACCGAGGATAAAATAGAAGAAGAAATTGAAGATATAGCAGGAATTAGGATAATGTGTCAATTTGTAGATGATATTTATGAGGTCGTAGAGTTAATTAGAAGACGAAGTGGGAAAGATTTAGATATTGTTTATGAAAAGGACTATATAAAAAATTATAAGGAAAGTGGATATAGGAGTTATCATGTTATCATTAGATATCCAGTACAAACTGCCCTAGGTGAGAAGAAAATACTTGCAGAGATTCAGATACGTACATTAGCAATGAATTTCTGGGCCACGGTGGAACATTCACTAAATTATAAATATAAAAAGAACATTCCTGAAGAGGTAAGAGATAGACTTAGAAAAGCTTCAGAAGCAGCGCATCAATTAGATAAAGAAATGTATACAATTAGGAATGAGATAATAAATGCACAAAAGCTATTTGAAGAAAAATCAAGCAGTGTTTACGAAATCTCAAACAATATACAACTTTTAAATCTATTTGGCTATAAAGAAGAGGCAAGGGAGTTTCAAAGTAAATTTGATAAGATATGGATAAATGGAACTTTGGAAGAGCTTCAGAAACTATCAGAATCTATAAAATATGCAATACAAAGATATCAAGCATTTGATTAAATAGAACTATAATCATTGGTGAGGAGCTTTACTCATGAAAAAATGGTATAATAAATTGTTTTTGAATGATATAAGAAGAGCTATAGATGATTATAATATGATTAAAGAGAATGAGAAGGTAATTGTTGGGTTGTCAGGAGGGAAAGATAGTACCCTATTGTTATTTGCCCTTGACTTGCTGAGCAAATATTCCCATAAAAGCTTTGAAGTAATAGGGGTGCATTTAGACTGTGGTTTTGGTATGGATATAGAACCTTTAAAGAAATTTTGTGAAAATAAGAATATTAAGTTTCACATTGAAGAAACGAATATAGTAGGGCAACTAGACTTTGAAGGTAAAAAAAATCCATGTTATCTTTGTGCCAGGCTGAGACGAGGAGCTCTTGGCAGACTAGCACAAAAAATGCACATATCCAAAATAGCTTTAGGACATCATATGGATGATGCAGTTGAGACTTTTTTTATGAATATGCTCTACAATGGTAAGCTAGGAACATTTCAGCCAAAGGTATATGAAAAAGAAAAGAATATCTACACAATAAGGCCTTTAGTATATGTTAAAGAGCAAAAAATAATAAAGGTAACTGAGATTTTAGAGTTACCTGTGATTAAATCAAAATGTCCTAAAGATGGATGTACAAGTAGGCAAGGAACAAAGGAGTTAGTTAATTCATTAGAAAAGGATTATCCTGATATAAGAGAGAAGATAGTAACTTCTTTAAGCAATATTGATATGAAAAATATTTGGAAACAAAGAAGAGATTGCTGGTGATAAAATGTCGTTATATGGAATAGCAGATTTACATTTAAGCTTTGAAACTGATAAACCAATGGACGTATTTGGCGATCTATGGATTCGTCATGACGAGAAAATAAAGACAAATTGGATGGAAAAAATAAGGGATAATGATACCGTATTAATTCCTGGGGATATATCATGGGCTATGAGACTAAAAGATGCTATGACAGACCTAGGTTGGATAAATTCTTTGCCGGGCAGAAAGATATTATTACGTGGAAATCATGACTATTGGTGGGGTTCTCTATCAAAAATGAACAATTTATTTGACAATATGCAATTTTTGCAGAATAATTATTATATATATGATGATTATGCTATATGTGGTACGCGGGGATGGAACTGTCCAAATCAAGTAAAATTTGATGATCACGACGAAAAAGTCTATGAGAGGGAACTTCATAGGCTAAGATTATCTTTACAATCTGCCCAAAAAGATGGATTTAGTAAATTTATTGTTATGACCCACTATCCTCCTACCAATGAAAAATTTCAAAGGTCAGGATTTATAGAAATATATGAAGAATATAATGTAGAGAAAGTAATATATGGTCATTTACATGGTAAAGATTCATTTAAGATGGGATTGAAGGGAATCCATAATGGTATTGAATATAGCTTGGCATCATGTGATTTTATTGATTTTAATCCAATAAAAATACTAGACTAGAAACTTACATAGGATTAAAAGGAGGGATAGACAATGCCTCAGCTTAAAGTAAGAGGTATAGGAGTTAATGAACTAAAGAAGATAAGCAAAGAACTAATAGATGAATTAACAGAAATTGTAGGTTGCCCTAGAGATTATTTCACTATAGAATGTATTAGTACCACTTCTATATTAGATGGGGAGATAGTTGAAACCTATCCATTTATCGAAGTTGCTTGGTTTGATAGGGGCCAAGAAGTTCAAGATAGAGTAGCTGAGATAATAACAAAGTATGTTAATGAAATAGGTGTAAAAGATTTAGATATGACCTTTACTGTATTTGAAAAAAATAGATATTATGAAAATGGTAAACATTTTTAACATAGAGATTCATAAGAACTCTATATTCATAAATTAGATCTAGATTGGGTGTAATAATGTTAAAATATAAAATGCCTGAAAATGTTTTTGATAAGTTTTTCGAACATAGAAATTCTTTAATACTTCAATTTAAAAACGGAGACATAACTAAAAGGGAATTTCTTGAGGAGCACTACCATTTTATTCAGAAACTGAAGCTACAACCATTTAAAAATAAAATAGATTCATTTGAAAAAGGGATTTACAATTATCAATATTATAATATGCTAGCGAAATATTGTTATATGAAATCAAAGGATAGAAAACTTATTAACAAGCATCCACAAGTTGCTCGTAAATATAGTGCAAAAGCAGCACATTACTATAATCAGAAGGATTGGTCAACAATAAGACTTCTCGAACACTTAGATTTTGAAAATGTTGAAGCATATTTTATAAAAGTAAGATCAAAGGCATTGAAGGATAAGCTCTATGAAATAGTCCTATATGACTTTCAAGATGTTATTCTACATTCGAAGAGCGAATCAATGCTAGAAAGATTAAGAAGTGAGGGTGTCTTTGACGAAGGTATAAGAAAATCTCTAATAGATGATTATATAAATCAGAAATATTTATAGTTTCCTATGTATCATAAAAAACGGGGTGTTTCAGAATGAGTAAATTTCAATAAAATAGAAATTTCTCACTCTGAGACACCCTCTGTTGATTTTAATCAATCTTTTTAAGAAGGATTAAAGTGATTAGTTTTGTTTTTAAAGGTATCTTTTTCTAAAACTTCTTTATTCTTCTTTTCAGATATTGCTCTATGATTAGCATTAATGTTTGAGTTTAACATGTCTTTATAATATATTTCATACGCGTTTATGAACTTCTCTTTGCTTTTCATAATATCACTCCTAAGATAATCTGGGTTTAATAGAGCTTTTAGAAACTTAACATATCCTCATAGATTATTTCGCTAGTATTAATTAATTGAGATAATTTGATAAGATTACTTTTTTCGTGTATTGACGTATCTTTTTTGTTACTACTTGAACTAAACAAATCTCTATAAACTATTTCACTGGTATTAATTAATTTGTCAGTATTGATCATTACACAATCACTTCCTTTATAATAATTTACCTCAAAAATTGATTTTATATAATGACGCATTTTGGATATCAATCCTTATATCCCAACAAACACTATAATAATGATTCGCATAGTTATATTAAAAAGTTAATAGTTTAAGTTTTGATAAATAGCTTTTTAGAAAAAAATGGAGCGATAAAAAAGATTCTTCTACAAATAATAATCTTATAGTGTATTGAAAGGGTGCTTAAAATGAACACTAGATTATTTGTTATTGCAATAACACCTGGAATTGCTCTTGCTATGGCAGTTTATTTTACCGATAGATATGATAAAGAACCCTTATCTTTGTTATTAAAGGTATTTGTTCTTGGATGTTTATCCGTAATTCCCACTGCCTTAGTAGAAAGATTTTTATTAGGCTTTAATGTCTTTGGAGGATTGCTAAGTGCTGCCTTTACAGCTTTCATTGTGGCAGGTCTAACAGAAGAATTCTTCAAAAGAGGAGTTGTACTATTAACAGCCTTCAGGAGCAAAGCCTTTGACGAAAAACTTGATGGGATTATATATGCAATTTTTTCAGCACTAGGTTTTGCAACTATTGAAAATATAATGTATGTTGTATTTAGATTTTCTGCGAACCCTACAATAGGAATATATAGAGGAATATTCTCTGTGCCAGCCCATATGCTTTTTGGAACTACTATGGGATATTATCTTTCACTTGCAAAATTTGCAAAGGATGAAGGTGAGAGAAAAAAATATCTTAGAAAATCTTGGTATGTTCCAGCATTACTTCACGGAGGCTTCAATTTCATATTAATGGCGCAGATCTCATATGCCTTTTTCGTATTTATACCATACGTGGTATACCTATGGATAGGAAACTTGAGGAAACTCAACGAATATTATGTTGAATCCAAAGTACTATATGATAAGGATATGAGGTTACAGTAAGTATAGTTATAATAAGGATAATGTAATAACTTTTACAATCAGCAAATATATACTGTTTGACTAAAATATAGAATCTAAAACCTATGGGAAAGTAAACTCCATAGGTTTTGTTATTGAGGTCATTTCTCGAAGAGCAATCTGACCAAAACGAAGTAGTTCGATGCTCCTGAGTTTCTATTGTATAAACATAAGAAAAAACTAACAAATCTATTAAAATAGAAAAATTTTGAATAATCATAGGGGGTAAAGGTATAAATATAATATATAGAGGAGAAGGGAGATGAAACCATGTTAAATGTTCCGAAGGTTGAAGTTGGAAGTAATATCACTGTTCAAAGAACAGTACAAAAAGAAGATACGGCTTTAAACTATGGTAGCGGAAAATTAGAGAAGCTTTTTGCTACACCAAGCCTTGTAGCACTTATGATCGAGGCCTCAGCTAAACTATTAGATGATAAACTCCCTGAAGGATTTATTACTGTCGGCAAAAAAGCAGAAGTAGTTCATGAAAAAACAACGGTACTAGGGGAAACTATTAGTGTAAATGTAGAGATAGAAAAGTTTGATGGAAACAGAATAAACCTTAAGATGACAGCCTATGATGAAATTGGTATCATTGGAAGAGGATCTCATGAAAGAATTATCGTAAATAAGAAATCATTATTAGAAAAGGCTCAAAAACGGGCAGAAAAGTTAGACAATAGGGACTTTTAGACTAGATAGCATAAAAGCCTCTTTAGATGATAATTATGCAATTCACTAATTTGACTAAAAGTTAAGATAGTAATAAAATAAAATAGAGTCGGGATTAGTTCCCACTCTATTTTATTGCGTCGTTCCTCAAACAGAAATCTGACCAAAACGAAGAGGTAAGATGCCCATTGAGTTTATATTTTTACATTAAAGAGCACTTAATGAAGTTTATTTTATAGATTATTTTAGGAGGCTGACATGTTAAAAGATATAAAGGCAGTAATATTTGATTTAGATGGGACCCTTGTGGATTCCATGTGGATATGGAAGGCAATAGATATTGAATATCTCGCTAAGAGAGGCCATGAACTACCAGAAGATCTTCAAAAAGCAATTGAGGGAAAGAGCTTCACAGAAACAGCAATATACTTTAAAGAAACCTTTAATCTAACTGATACAATCGAAGAAATTAAAGAAGAATGGAATGAGATGGCATCTGATTTCTATCGCAATAGAATTGACTTGAAAGGTGGAGTAAGGGAATTTATCGAGATGATAAAATCTAGAGAAATAAAACTAGGCTTGGGAACAAGTAATTCTAGAGAACTAGCCATAGAAGTATTAAAAAAGCATGATATCTATAAGCACTTTGATACTATTAGAACCTCTTGTGAGGTAGAGAAAGGGAAGCCCCATCCAGATGTTTTCCTGAAGGCGGCAGAGGATTTAAATGTTAAACCTGATGAATGTATTGTATTTGAAGATACTTATGCAGGAGTTCTGGCTGCAAAACGTGCTGGTATGAGGGTTGTTGCAATATCAGATGAACTATCAATACCTTATAAAGAAGAAATATGTGAGTTGGCTGAAAATTACATTGATAACTATATAAATATTGCTTAAAGAAGAGAAGAACGCCGGATACTAGCCGGCGTTTTTTGATGCTAAAAATTGACACAAATGAAGTGGTTCTATACCAATGAGTTTTTATTTGGACCTTTACTAAATTGGATTTAGGGTATATTATATCATAAGGAGAAAAATAATGTAGAGATTAATTGTAAGTGTGAAGCTTAACTAACTCAAGGAGTGTGAAAAATTGAAAAGAGGACAACTGGTAGAAGTTGAAATAAAGGATATGGAATTTCCAGCAAAGGGAATAGGAGAACTTGATGGAAAGAAGATATATGTAAAGAATGCTTTGAAGGGGCAAAAAGTAAAGGTTAGAATAAAGAAAAACCGTAAAGAATATGCAGAAGGTAAGTTAGTGGAAGTAGTAGGAACAGCTCACTATGAGTCGGAATCCTTCTGTGATCATTTCGGACTTTGCGGAGGTTGTGCTAGACAAACTGTTCCCTATGAGACACAGGTACAAATAAAGACAGATCTAGTCAAAAAACTTATTGACGAAGCGGGAATAAAGGATTACGAGCTACTAGATACTGTGAGAAGCCCTGAAATTTATGGTTACAGAAATAAGATGGAGTACTCCTTTGGAGATGAAGCTAAGGGGGGAGAGACGACCCTTGGGATGCATAAAAGAGGACAATTTAATTCTGTAGTAACCGTAGATAAATGTAAGCTTGTAGATGATGATTTCAATAATATTCTAAAGTCGAACTTAGAATATTTCAGAAAAAGAAATATACCACATTATATTAATAAAATCCATAAGGGATATTTAAGGCATCTAATAGTTAGAAAGGGATTAAATACTGGGGAAATGCTAGTTGTTTTAGTAACTTCAACCCAACTATGTCCTGATTTAACTGATTATGTAGAGATGATCCTTGGACTTAAACTTAAGGGAGAGATAAAAGGGATTATCCATATACATAATGACAATCTGGCTGATGCTGTAAAATGTGAGGAAATGAAGATACTTTGGGGACAAGATTATTTCTACGACGAGCTTCTCGGTCTGAGATTTAAAATATCTCCCTTTTCATTCTTCCAAACAAATACACTAGGAGCAGAACTCCTATATCAAACAGCCTTAGATTTTATTGAGGATTCAGATAACAAAACCGTATTTGATTTATATTCTGGAACAGGAACAATAGGACAAATTGCTGCTCAAAAAGCTAAAAAGGTAATAGGGATAGAAATTGTTGAAGAAGCCGTAAAAGCTGCGAATGAAAATGCTGAAATGAACGGTCTAAATAACTGTCATTTTATTGCTGGCGATGTACTAAAAGAGATTGACGAGATAAATGAAAAGCCAGATATAATAATTATAGACCCACCAAGGGTAGGAGTGCATCCAAAGGCGCTAGATAAAATTTTGAGATTTGAACCTAAAGAAATTATATATGTATCCTGTAATCCAAAGACACTTGCGGAAAATTTAAAGCAGATTAAAGAAGCAGGATATGTAACAGAGAAGGTTCGATGCGTAGATATGTTTCCGCATACACCTCATGTGGAGTGCTGTGTACAGTTAAAAAAGATAAAATAGTGTGAATGCTGGTAATTACAGAGACAAGAAGCTTATAACACAATCTAAGGAAAAAGAATTAGATAGATTAAAAGAAAGACAGATAGGTATTAGAGCAGAACTAGATGAAGTACTTTTAAATAGATTAAAAGTATCTATAGAAGAAAAGGTAGAATTTAAGTATATAATCCGTGAGGTTTTAAATAGGTTTATGGATAAGATAGTCATAGCTGACGATGGAAAAATAAAGATATGCTATAAATTCAATGGATCAGAGAAGATAAACACACACTTGTAGAATATTGTGTAGCATAAACTAGATAGTCAGGAATTTGAAGGGAGAATAATATTATGAGTTTCAACCTTATAGACAAAGAAAAATGGGAAAGAAAAGAATATTTTGAACACTACTCTTCAAGAGTTCCTTGCACATACAGTATGACAGTAAAACTTGATATTACAAAAATAAAAAAATCCAATCAAAAACTATATCCAACAATGCTCTATCTCTTATCAAGAGTAGTTAATAAGCATAGCGAATTTAGAACATCATTAAACAATAATGGACAACTAGGTATTTTTGATGAGCTAATTCCATGTTATACAGTATTCCACAAAGATACTGAAACATTCTCTAATGTTTGGACAGAATATTTCGAGGATTATGAAACTTTTCGTAAAGAGTATCAAAAGGATATTGAGGAATTTGGTTCTGTAAAGCGAATGGAAGCAAAGCCCAATACGCCCAATAATACTTTTCATGTTTCTATGATTCCGTGGGAAACTTTTGAAGGTTTTAACTTGAATTTACAAAAGGGGTATGATTATTTGTTGCCAATTTTTACAATAGGAAAATATTATAAAGAAAACGAAAAATATATCTTGCCCTTAGCAATACAAGTTCATCATGCTGTATGTGATGGATTTCATGTTTGTCGTTTTATAAATGAATTGAAAACACTTATTGAGATGTAAATTCCAATATATTGGGGAGAATATGAGTAGAATCCGTATTTGCAGTTAAGGCGCATTCTTCTTAAAATATGACATAATAGAATTTTGGTATTAACATTATTTTTACAGAGCCTTGTTTTATATTGTAGCGAATTAATATATAAGCTAGTACATAAAGAATCTACACCTAGCACACGGCACATGTTGAATGTGTGGTAGGGATACGAAAGAAAGAATCTACGAAATAGTTATAGTTTATCGTTGATTTTTAAACTCTAAAGGGCAGGCTTTTCGGGTATCAAGTTTTAAAGGAATCCAAGTAATTTAACTTGGATTCTTTTTTTTTGCAAACGAGATAATTTACGACTGAATAATATTCATGAATGATTCATGTTGAAAATTAGTAAAGCTCGTGATAAAATAAAAGCACGATCGGTTTTTAAAAGGAGGTTGATTATGCCAAAATTATCCGAAGAAAAGAAAAGTGAGAGAAGAGATTATATTTTGGATATAGCCTTTGAACTCTTTGCAGAGAAGGGGTATGCGTCTACTGGTATGAGAGACATTATGAAGGCTTCTAATATCAGCAAGGGCGGAATATATGTTTATTTCAATAGCAAGCTAGAGATCCTCTTAGGAATTATGCAGCGTATAGACTCCAAAAGAAGAAATATTCTTAAAGACATAGACAGCAGTCTTTCTGCTGATCAGATCTTATCACAATACCTAGAAAGGCGACTTGAGATATTCAAATACCCTAAAAACCATAAATGGGCAAAGATATCCTTAATGTTTTGGTCATTACCTAAGGATATTCCAGAACTCAAAGAGATAGATGATGAGCGCTATAAAGCCTATAGGGCTGATATAGAACATATTATCAATCAAGGAATAATGGAGGGAGTATTCAGGGCTAGCTACAATGTAGACTCCATGGTATATCAGATTATGAGTACAATAAACGGTGTTGGGGTTCTATCGGGTGTAATGGGAAGAGTGATCACAGATACTCAGATAAAAGATATTGTAGATATGCATCTTAAGTACTTGAAGGGGGAGTGAAGAATTGTACAGTTTTAAAAAGTGTATAGAAGTTTCTGATAGGCAAATATATGAAGCTTTCAGAGATGGGTTTGCAGATTATATAATACAAGCTAACATGACACAAGAACAGTTAATTAGTAGATTTTTTGGTATCGAGGGAAATGAAAGAGAGCTATCCTTTGTAGCTTTTAGGAATAATAGACCTATAGGGATTATATTAGGTGGGATAAAGACAGGTGAGATATTTAAGACACTTAGATGTGGAGCTATGTCCTTGATACCAGAAGAAAGAGGTAGTGGTGTAGCCACAAAGCTATTTGAATTACATGAAGGTTTAGCAAGGGATATAGGCTGTAAGCAGCTATTTCTAGAGGTAATAGATAGCAATGATAGAGCCATTAGTTTTTATAAAAAGATGGGTTATGAAAAGATATATGACCTAACCTATATGAATTGGGAGATAGAAAATAAAGAGATTATAGTACAAGGTAATAACCCTTTATCAAATGCGATAAGTGTTATTAGCCATGAGGACCTTTATTCATTGAGAGAGGAAGAGTTTTCACACCTACCATGGCAGGGCGAGTTTTCCTATTTTAAACAGCTGTCTTGTAATTATTATGGTATAAGAGAAGATGATCGTTTAATTGCAGGTTTGGCAGGAGCAAAAAATAAAATTTTATATATATGGGTTAACCCAAGGTATAGATTAAAAGGGTATGCAAGAGCCTTACTAAATAGATTGATAGTAGATACAGATACGCAAAAGTTAAATATCACCTACACAAACAACTCGGAGTTACATACATTTGCCAAACACTACGGTATGGAAAAGAATAAAATAAATCAGCTTGAAATGTACAAATGGCTGTACTAATTAATAGTTTTTTTAGGGGGGAGAAGACGAAAGCAAATAATTACTATTTATAAATTCCAAAACATCAGACCTGTCTTTTGAAGGTACAAAATCTGATCTATTATTGAAAGAAATTTTAGTACGTGATACCATTTCTATATATTGAATTTTTACAATATATAGAAATGGTATTAAATCTTTATAACAATATTTTTTTAGTAATTATAGTTGAAGGATTAATAAATTTTGAAGTAGTATGACTATAAGGATTTAAGTAAAGACTTTAATTTATATTATATAATCCCTATATATGTGACTGTTAAAGGAGTGAAATCAATGTTGGAATCAACTAGTTCACTTATACATAGTGAATATACCTCAAGAATAAATAAAGTCCAAGATTACATTGAAGCAAATCTTGGAGGAGATATTTCCCTTGATATACTTGCAGACATTTCTGGTTTTTCAAAGTTTCATTTTTGTAGGATTTTTCGAGGAATTATTAAAGAAACGCTTTTAAGTTATATAAATCGAATACGATTGGAGAGAGCAACAGGTTATCTTCTGCACAATCCTAGTATGAGTATTACCGAAATAGCAATGCAGTTAGGGTTTTCTGATTCAGCAGTATTTGCACGAGCTTTTAAAAAGCACTATGGAATGAGTGCTTCAGAAGTAAGGAAAAAATATAGCAAGAATTGCAAAGTAGATAGCAAGGATTGCAAAGCTAATATGATATTGCCAAGGTATAATGAAAAAGTATCAAATACCTTAAGAAAGAATAATGATATTTTAGTAAAAGGCAATGTTGAGGTACGAATAATTGAAGAAATAAAAGCTATCTATTTAAGGCACATGGGTTCCTATGAAGAATTGGCTACTGTGTTCCAAGGAATGTTAGGAAAATTAATAAGTTGGGCTATGGCGAGGAATTTAATAGGTTGTGATGGAATCAAGCTTTTTTCAATTTACCATGATAATCCCGAGTTTACTGAAGATGAGAATCTAAAAACTAGTATTTGCCTAGCCGTTTCAGAGGATATAAAAGTGGAAGGGGAGATCGGAAAGATAAACATTCCATCGGGTAAATATGCAATTGGGCACTTTGAAATTGATCGAAGCGATATCACCAATGCTTGGGACTATATTTACGGTGAATGGCTTCCGAAAAGCGGATTTCAGCCGGATAAAGGTTACATTTTTGAAATGTATGCAAATGACCCTAACACACACCCAGAGAAAAAACAAATTCTTGATATTTATCTCCCAGTAAAACCATTGTAATGGCTTTAGGATCATTACTACAGAAAATATAGATAAGGACAGTAGATAGAATTATCAATTCAAGCAACATTAGTAATACTTAGGAATCATACCTGAATATTAGGAGGCTTTTATAAAAATATTTGCACTCTAAAAAGCAATTGCCTATACTTTTTAAGGGGTGAATTTATGAAAAGCATAACAATAGAAGGTGCACGTATCCACAATCTTAAAGAAATTGATGTATCTATACCAAAAAACAAACTTGTTGTAGTAACAGGGGTAAGCGGCTCGGGCAAATCTAGTCTTGCCTTTGACATTATATTTGAAGAGGGACGTAAACAATACTTGCAGTCGTTGGGTGTTTTTGCTGGGATCGATGATGAAGACAAGTTTGATAACATATCCGGTATAGGCCCGACAATAGCAGTACAGCAAAATATTATACGCCAAAGCAATCCACGTTCAACTGTGGGCACAAAGACCAGTATCTTAAAGATGCTTGCAGTGCTTTATGCAGCAGAAGGCAAGATTTCCTGTTCAACATGTGATTCACTTGTTGGCGATGACATGATATGCTCAAAATGTGGAAATGTAGAAGAATACCTGCCGGCTAGTTATTTTTTATATAACAACTCGAATGGAATGTGCATTAGGTGCTCTGGTAAAGGATCGTATTATGAAATGAATATGCAACAACTTATTCCCTATGAAAATACAACTCTAAAACAGATTTTTGAAATAGCTAAACCAACACCCGGTTATAAAAAACTATTCAATAAAAAGTTTAAGGATTATCTAGAAATGCCCTTTTTAAAAATACCCGATGAAGTAAAAATAGAGATTCTTTATGGAAAATATACAAATAGCAATAGCCAAAATCGTAGCTATTGTTTACAAAGAATTTTTGAAGGTCGCCTTTTAAAAAGCGACGATAATTCAGGTGGTATATACACATCATCGGTTTGCTCCGATTGTGGAGGATTTAGGATTGGTGAAGAAGCACAAAAAGTATTTTTAAAAGGTAAACATATCGGCGAACTTGGAAAAATGACAATAACAGAATTACATGATTTTCTTGCAGGACTATTAAAGCAAGATACTTTAAAGCCCTTAGGAAATAACCTACTTAAAGATATTTTGCATAAAGTAAATTGCTTAAGTAAATCTCGTTTGGGCCATCTGTCCCTTTATAGAGAAATGTCCACTCTTAGTGGTGGAGAACTACAAAGACTTTTTCTTAATTCACATCTGGAATCAAAAATGGATTCTCTTATTTATATCCTTGATGAACCAACATCCGGATTACATGAGTCTGAAAAGGCTGAGCTGCTGAAATCAATCAAGGCTCTTAAAGAACTGGGTAACACTGTTATTATTGTAGAGCATGACAAAAGCACAATCGAGATGGCAGACCATATCATTGATATAGGTCCGAAGGCTGGGACGCAAGGTGGACAGATCGTTTATCAGGGTGATATAGATGGTCTCCTTAAGTGTGATTTATCAATCACTGGTCAATATCTATCTGGTAAAGCTATAATGCCTGCTAGAAAAACAAATCAAAATTGTGAAATTGAAAAGGAAACACCTAAGCTTACAATCAGGCATGCAAAACAAAATAATCTAAAGGATGTAACTGTGTCATTACCCTTGGGTATGCTTGTTGGAATTGCCGGTGTATCTGGAAGCGGTAAGAGCTCTCTTGTTTCAGACACTCTAATCTCACTTCTTCAAAGCCACTTTTATAATAAATCAGAGTATAATGAAACAAATACTCAGAAAAATGAAATTGATGACTACACCTTATTTACTACATCTGCAAAAAAAGAGGTAAAACTTGAAGGTGTAGAACATATCTCTGGATACGTTGAAGTATCGCAGGCTCCTATAGGTAGAAATATAAACTCCAATGTGATATCCTATATTGGTATTTGGGATAGAATACGTAAGATATTTGCTATGCAGCCAGAAGCTATTAAGCAAAACTTAACTGCCGGTCACTTTTCCTTTAACTCAAAGGGCGCCTGCTCTGAATGTGGAGGTAGTGGGCAGGAAAAAAAGTGGCTAGGAGACAGTTTCTTTATTAATAATATTTGCAAGGAATGTCACGGGAAAAGGTATAATGATGAAGCTTTATCTGTTAGCTATAGGGGAAAAAATATTGTTGACATACTAGAAATGACTGTTTCAGAAGCTGTCAATTTCTTTGAAGATAGTAAGAGAATTACTTCTACATTAAGAGTATTGAAGCAGGTTGGTATGGGATATATCAAACTGGGACAGCCTACGCCAACACTTAGTGGAGGTGAAGCTCAGAGAATCAAACTTGCAAAAGAAATCGGTAAACAACGAAAAGGAAATATACTTTATGTACTGGATGAACCAACTGTTGGTCTTAGTCTTTGTGATACTGCCAAGCTAATCTTATTATTAGATGAATTGGTTGGAAATGGGAATTCAGTAATTGTTGTTGAGCATGATCCTGAGGTTTTATCAACCTGCGATTGGATTATAGAACTCGGTCCTAAAGGAGGATTCGATGGAGGAAGGATTATCGCAGAGGGTTCACCACGGACTTTGAAAGAAAATCCGAAATCCAAAACAGGGAGGTATTTAAATGCTTGAAATTACTAGTAAAAGAGATTACTGGCCCACAAAAGAGTGGCAGACAGCAGAGCTAGTAGATGTAGATATGGATCCAAAATATCTTACGGATTTTGAGTATACTATAAATTCCAAATACAAAAATATTAATGGCATAGTTGTAGTAAGAAGGGGGTATATAGTTTATGAAAGATATTACAATGGATATTGTTCGACTGATACACATAATGTAGCATCGGTGACAAAAAGCTTTATATCTGCTCTGATTGGCATTGCCATTGATGCAGGATATATTAAAAGCGTAGATCAGAAAGTATTGGATTTTTTTCCTGAATATCTTTCGGGGGCAGATAATATTTCAAAAAGTACCATTACGATTAAACATCTTCTTACTATGACTGCACCATTTCCGTGGAAGAATGAACCTTTAGACAGACTAAGAAGACAAAAGGACTGGGTAAAATATATTTTAGACCAGTTAGGTAGAAATGGACAGATAGGGAATTTTCAATATAGCACTGCAGGAACGCATCTGCTTTCGGCTATTATTACACGTGCAACAGGCATGTCTGCTAGGGAGTTTGCAAACAAACATTTATTCAAGACTATAGGAATAAAAGAAATACCTGATCACCAAATGAAATCATTTAAGTTAGATGACGTTTTCGGGAAAAATGTTACGGGATGGATTAAAGATCCCCAGGGCAACACCACTGGCGGGTGGGGACTAACAATAACTCCTAGGGATATGGCACGTTTTGGATTTTTGTATCTGAATCGAGGTATTTGGGATAACAATCAAATTATTTCGGAGAAATGGATTGATGAATCAACAGCTTGGGATAACAAGCAAATTATTTCAGAAAAATGGATTGAATCAACAGCTATGAATATATGTAAATATGGTTATCTATGGTGGCTTTTTGAAGTAGAAAATACATTGGCATATACAGCAGCAGGCTCAGGCGGAAATCATATTTTTTGTATTCCTCAAAAGGATCTGGTTGTAGTGATAGCGTCTAAAATAATTCAAAGGCCTCAAGATAGATGGGCACTTCTCAAGAAATATATTATCCCTGCTATTTTAGAGTAGATGTAAAAATTGACATGGTAGTAAAAAATTTATGATTCATAAATAATGCTGCAGATACAAGTAATAAAGAGAGGGGAACAGTGTGATGCAAGGAACTAAAAGAGAAAAAATTAAGATAGGTGCAAGGGTCAAGGTAGTACAAAAACAAGATCAGCGCTCTGGAAAATTAACAGAAGGCGTAGTTCAAAGAATTCTTACAAACTCACATAGTCATCCTCATGGCATAAAAGTAATGCTTGAGGGTGGAATTGTAGGAAGGGTTAAGGAGATAGTAAATAGTTAACCATTATACAAGTCACTAACTGAGAGGTTAGATGACTTATTTTTTTACATTCTGAATATAAAAAGTGAAAATATAAAGAAATCTATTGTTTGATATATTTACACCTTAAAAAGGTGATGCTTTATAGTGGCTTTAAATTGTAGAGTAGTACTTATATGAATCTCCTACTATTCGTAATCAAAGTGGGATTTTACAGCTGGTTTATCTGATTGGAAGTCCTTTGGAGCATAATCAGTATAATCCTTAAAAACCCTGGCAAAATGGGGTTGGTCATAATATCCATGTTTATATGAAATATCTGTTAAACTAGAACTATTACTATTTATCATATCTCTTGAAGAAGCTTCAAATCTAACAATATTCATGAACCTTTTAGGACTGACACCAATATATTTTTTAAAGATACGTTCTAATTTTCGTATTGATACTCCACCGATTTGACAATAATCTTTTATACTATTGATATCGGAACTTA
Source organism: Wukongibacter baidiensis (assembly GCF_050888315.1). Lineage (NCBI taxonomy): Bacteria > Bacillati > Bacillota > Clostridia > Peptostreptococcales > Caminicellaceae > Wukongibacter > Wukongibacter baidiensis. Next base: position 1,214,392 of record NZ_CP138202.1, on the reverse strand, counting down.
TAAATTCCTCAATTATTCTACAGTCAATGTGCTCCTGAGTTTTGAGATTGACACATCTTATTAGCGACTCTTCTACGGTTTTAATAAAGTCTATAGGATCGTCAAATTGTACCATATGATCAGATAACTCTTCACAAAGTGAATGATTTACATCTCTTAAGTCTACTATTTTGTTGACATATTGACTCATCGACTGTCTTGTAAAAAAGTAAAAACCCCAAGGTTCAAAACTAATTCCTACGGCTTGTATTCTACCTTGTTGAGTTATTTGAACTGACCCCTCTCTTATTCCATGAAAATGAATATTTTTAGGTTGGAAGATCTTTTTATTTTTACTATAAATATAGGGATCGCCCATAGTTATAATCAGATCAACATGGTCCATAGGTAGTAATAAATTTTTACTAGGCGGACTTCCTTCTTCACCATTGACATACCAATAATGGCGAATAAGACCTCTCAGCAATGGCTTAACTTCATTTAGAAATTGTATTTTTATCAATTTTTTGACACCTCCTCATCATTGCAAATTCAATTAGTCCACTATAATAAAGTACTAGCTAGAGAGGTATACCACAGCAGAATAAGCATATCTTGCTTATTATTTTATCATATGTTTGCAATGAAAAGAGTATATCTCATCATTAGAGATACACTCTTTTGGCTAAAAGTGTTTGATCAATTACTGCGAATTTCAGTTGATATCAACACATGAATATACGTTTTTGACAACTGTTTTAGGATTGACTAACATTTTAAATTGATTTGTTTCATCACTTTTCATCATATTAGCACTAGCATTTTTTTCAAGTTGTTTTGACTCCCATCTTAAAACCAAAGTCCATTGGCCCTGTTCTACTTTAGCAATATCCATTCCATAGTATCCGTCGAACTTTTTATAGAACCTATCAAGTATCTTAAAACCTTCTGAAATCTGTTGTTCTTCTAAATTGTCAACCAGATTAAACGTTATTATTTCAATACATCCTTTTTCCTTCATTTTTACACCTCCAAAATGTTATACTTCATTCTATCTCAAGATTTAAAGTAATACTTGTAAAAAAGCGACACTGTATCTTAATTTTGTGTAGGAAGTGTAAACCAGAATACTACTCCATTTTCTTTATTAAAAACACCGCACTGGCCTTTATGCTTTTGTATTATGCTATTAACTACTGATAGTCCCAGCCCGGTGCCACCTTTATTTCGAGAACGAGAATCCTGTGCACTATAAAAGGCATTGAATAGATGGGAAAGGTGCTCCTCAGGAATTTCTTCGCCACTATTATAGACTGCCACCTTAACTACATTATTCTTTTGCTCTGCGCTAATTTTCAGTATACCACCAGAGTTAACATGACGTATACCATTTGAAATTAAATTTTCCAGAACTTGAATCAATCGTCCTTCATCTCCAAGAACTTGTAACGAAGGAGGAATATCTATTTGTAATTCAAAGGGTTTATCTGAGGGCATTTGGGAAAATTTACTAGCCACTTCTTTAATTGATTTGGATAAATCAAAATCCCTCATAGTCATTTGAAATACTCCTGAGTCTACATGCATCAAAAATATAATGTCGCTAATCAATCGATTCAAACGATCTGTTTCTTGAAGTATAATCGATGTAAACTCTTTGGCTTCTTCCGTGTCTTTCGCCATGCCTAGATGTAATGACTCTGTATACCCTCTGATCAACCCAACAGGGGTTTTAAACTCATGAGATACACTAGCTAAAAAACGCTTTTGCAATTGTATTTCTCCTTGAAGGTCATCGTTAGCCTGCTTCAAATCACTAATTGTAGAATGTAGTTTTTCCGATATTGTATTAATGCTCTTACCTAATATACCTACCTCATCCTTTAAAGCTCCATGATACCGTTCTGAAAAATCTAAATGAGCAATTTTACTGGTGATATCCGTTATTTCTAATATAGGCCTTACTATCCTTCGTGACATAAAATTAGAAAGAACTACTCCTATAATCAAAACACCTATACCAATCATAATGAAAAAGTCATTGGCAATAGCTACGTTTTCACGTACTTGTTGTAATGGTTTAGTAATCAGTAAAAAATGATCCTTTCTTAATTTGGCAGCTAAAGTGATATGATAGTTTTCATTTTCATTATTCTTTAAGGCATCATAAAATATATGGCCTTCTTCAAGCTTCTTTTGATTTATTTCTATAAACTCTTTGAACTCTTTTGGTAGACGTAATCTATCACCTTTTTTAAATTCAGGAGACGATGACAAGACAGTATCATACTTTTCGTTAACGACAAGATACTTGTACCCAGTAATTGAATTATGACTTCTCAAAATATCTAGGAATTTATCGTCGGATATGCCACGGTGCTCCTCCAAGAGTTCCTCATATTCCTCAACAAAAGTTGATTTATTTTTAAATATGTAGTATTTTTCAAGAAAAATAGAGTTGACCAAGATCATTGCTCCAATCAAAATGGTCAATAAAATTACTATAGCCAACATCCATTTCATTTTGATCGATCTCATTAGTCAACACCTCTATAGCAATATCCTTTATTTCTCAAGGTTCTAATACGTTTCCCGACATGTCCTAACCTCGCTCGGAGGCTTTTAATGTGAGTATCAACTGTTCTAGGATCGCCCAAATAGTTATACCCCCATACCTTATCTAAAATTTGTCCACGAGAAAGTACAATAGATTTATTAAGCACTAGACACATTAAAAGTTCATATTCCTTTGGCCGTAGGGAAATTTTATCGCTGTCAATAATGACAGAGTTAGTGGATTCTTCAAAAAACATACCTTCATCACTAAATTGCTCTTGCTGATTTTTACGTACTCGACGTAGTACACCACCTACACGAGCAATAAGGACTTCATGGGAAAAGGGCTTAGCAACATAATCATCTGCACCGTTTTCAATACCGTGAACTTCACTAGTTATGTCTCCTAAGGCAGTCAACATTATAATAGGAATACTGGATTTTTTTCGGATTTCTTGACATGTTTGCCATCCGTTGAGATTAGGCATCATAACATCCAATATAACCAGATCAATATCATTATGTAGGTTTAATATATCTATAACTTCTTTGCCGTTACTGACGGTGAGTACCTCATAGTTTGCTTGTTCTAAAAACATCTTAACAAGTCTTCTGTAATTTGCCTCGTCATCAGCATAAAGTATTTTACCGAGCATTACAAAGCCCCCCTTTTCAATTTATTAAATAGATACATAGCATTCTAAAAGATGTATGTAAGTACTCTTTGGATATATTATAACACTTTAATGATTACCTAGATAAGATAGTAAAGACTTAAGAGCCCATCTTTATAAATAAAGATGGGCCATATACTTATTCAAATAGAAAATCTGTATCCATGATATTTGGCATTTCAATAGGTTCAGAGTATAAGAAAGCTCCTTCAACTTGGTAGTCATCAAGATTTCTTAGTTTCACTAGTTGTTCCTTTTGATTGTCAGTCAAGGTCTCATATACCTTACTGAAGTGAGTAGCATAACTATATACGATCTTGCCATCAAGTTCTCCATACTCTCGAGATAGCTCAAGTACGGTATCCTCATCGACATCTTTACCATTCATAAACTCACGAAGTTCTTTTGATATTGCTCTTCTTTTTTCAACGATTTCAAGTAAATCATCTTTTTGAATATCTACTAAGTCAATAATTAGCTTTTTCTGTTCTTCAGTTAAAATATTTAAAAACTCTTTACCGCTATCGCCTGTAACATTAGTACCTATAGTATAGTCAGGGTTACCCATAGCCGGCATATCCTTCATGTAAAAAGCTCCAAAATAAGTTCCATGTCTTTCAGGGCAAAAGTACGTATCACTTTCAATATCTCCTGCATACCAACTAAACAATTCACTGGCATAGGTCATAACCAAAACGTGCTGTTCGTGTGACATATCCTTCTTATCAACTTGATCTTCTTTTGTAGGCCATGTTGACGAACTTCCATTAGCCATTTCATCAAGATAAGCTATTTGCTTATCATCTAATGAATTGATAATGTTTCCAAGTACCTTTGCTCTGTTATAACTAAGTAGTCCATCTATTTCATACAACTCACTTGAATAGTCAGCTACTGCATCTATACTTAAACCGGTTGTATCCTTAGGGATATCTCCATCAAGTTGTCGACGAAAAGCCTTCATCAATGGAAAACGACTATATCCGTAGTCTTTAAGAAGTTTTTCCTGTTCCTCTGCCAAGTTTTTTAACTGATCAACCTGTTCATCATTCAAAATATATAAAACATTATTAGCAACACGGGGTACAAATGTTGTATTGTGTCCAAGACCATCTTCATCGACATCTCTTAAGTATTGAAATCCAAAGAAGTCTGATACTTTACCAGGTGGAAAGAATGAGTCGCTACCAAGTTCACCAGTAAAAAATGCAAGGGCATCAAATGCTATAGTATGTAACTGGGCATTATCTGAGATTGCTTGCTCGACAGAATAGTTTTGTCCAGAATTTTTTTCACCATCTTTTTCAGGCTTATCGGCTTTATCTTTGTTCTGATCATCATCTTTCTTAGGTTTATCAGATTTATTGTCGGGCTTATCATCATTCTTTTTAGGTTTTTCTTCTTTGTCATTTGGTTGGTTAGAGTCTTTATCCGATGAAGGCGGCGGATCTAATTCTCGAATTATAGCTGGATCGAAGCCTGCCGCCTTAATAGCACTTTCCAATTCTTTACCACCTTTAAGGCCGGCACTCCTGAAAGCATCGTTGATTGCCTTAGCATCTTCTGCAGTTAATGCTGAAAAATCATACTTTGATAAGATCGCCTTAACTTTTTCTACTATTTTTTCATCCGTTTTCTCCACTTCTACCTTTGGTTGCTCTTCAGGCTTAGCGGCTTCAGGTTGTATCGTTGAGCATCCAATACTACCAAGCAATAAACCTGTGATAATTAAAGAACTAATAATTTTTTTCTTAGACATTGTTCTTCCTCCTTCAAATTCATTTTTATGTTTTTTTAGATCTCTTAAGGCTATTATAAAAAAGTTATATGAGAACCATGTGATAACTTCAAAATTTTTTTTATTTCTTTTAATGTTTTCTAATAGTCTTTCAGAGAACGTCATATGCTTCCATCTAGATGAAGAAGGTAAAATATATAATTCTATACTATAGGCTCAAAGCTATATTCGTATGAGAATAGAGCATTTTTTAGAATTAAAAGCCCTCTTTTTAGTTCCTCTAGATTATTTGGAGCACTTACTGAGATTCGAATAGCATTGTGATCAGTACTCATTCCTATAGAGAATCTCTTTGAAGAAAAAATCTGAAGTCCTGATTCTAAACAAATACGTTCGATATTAGTATCGCTCCACTCATTTGGTAGTATTAAATATCTAAATAATGATGTAGAGGATGGTAAGAGGTTATATTCCTTTAATGTATCATCAAGTATTTGGTTTCTTTCTTTGAGTATTTTCAGTTTAATATCTACAATTTCATCATATTTTAAGGTGTTTTGTAAAAGTGATACTATCTCAGATGTGAGAGGAGAAGCCATCCAAGTTAGGTTGTTCGCACCATGTTTTAATTGGTTTAAATATTTCTTAGGCGACACAATATATGCAATTCTAAAGGTTGGATTTAAGGCTTTAGACGTACCATGAATGTACACACTATTACTTGGAATGATAGTAGTAATTGGTTTCAGCTTTTTTTCTACAGAGAAACTGAAGGTGCCATCTTCGATTAATAATAAATTATAATTGCTTATTATTTTACTTATTAAATATCTTCTTTCTTCACTTAGGGTTATAGATGTAGGATTATGACAATCAGGAATTAAATAGATTCCCTTAGCATTTTCTCTTTTACATGTTTTTTCTAACTCATAAACATCTATTCCAAGATTGTCTCCACTAACAGGAACTAATATGATACCAAGGAGTTTCGCTAGGCTTTTCAAGCCGGTATATGTAAATTCATCAACGATTATTCTATCTCCTTTATTAAACAAACTAACTAGGATAACTGCTAGAGCATTTTGTGATCCCGAAGTGATGATTATGTTATCAGGAGTGCTTTCTATCTTATATTTCTCGATCCACTTTGAAGCGATGTACCGATGCTTAATATGTCCCTCGGGTAGGGAATATTTTAGAGTTATATCATAGTCAATAGAATCGTAAAGCTCACTAACATAGGACTTAATGAGTTCATTTACTTCATATAGAGGGAGTGCCATACCCATTTCAATAATACTTTTATCTGTATGGTCTGTTAACAGGTCAACTGGAATTCCGGCATTACTGCTAACAAATGTCCCTTTTCCAATAACTCCTTTTATTAATCCCATTTCCTCGCACAATTTATAGGCTCTAGTGACAGTGCTATGGTTAATACCTAAGAAATTTGCAATTATTCGTTGGGGTGGGAGCCTGAAACCACTCTTTAATTTACCATCCCTAATGTCTCTTTCTATGCTTTCAGCGATGGATTTATAAATTGGTTTATTAGTTTTTTCAAACTTAGGAATCCATGTGATTTCATTACCATAATAGTTAACCAAGACCTCACACTCCTTTATTGTATTACATACAATCGCACGATTGTATGTATGATAAGCCGATTATATAATAAAATTATACAAAAATAAAGGAGGGGTAGTATGAAAAAAATGCTATATAAAAGTCCAATACTTGAAGAAATAAGAAACCAAAATTTTGAAAAAGACTTGAAGTTAGCTCATGAAATGGCTGTAGATTATATTAATAAAGTTGATAATATGAGAGTTTATCCAGACAAGGAGGCGATTAATAATCTAAAAGCCTTCGATGAAGAGCTATCTGATCAGCCTGAGAAAACGGTTGATATCTTGAATAAACTTAATACCTATGGATCACCAGCGACTGTTGCTCAAACAGGTAGAAGATATTTTGGATTTGTTTGCGGAGGTATTCTTCCATCAGCATTATCAACTAAATGGTTAACCGATACTTGGGATCAAAATCCAGCGATGTATGTATTATCTCCAGTAACCTCTAAAATTGAAGATGTTACTGAAAAATGGCTGAGAGATTTGCTAAGGCTTCCAGATAAAACCGTTGCTGGTTATGTCAGTGGCAGTTCAACAGCAACAATAATAGGATTAACTACAGGGAGAAATCTTTTATTTAAAAACCTAGGATATGATGTCATAAAGGATGGATTGATGAATGCTCCTGAAATCAAAGTTGTTGTAGGAGAAGGAGCTCATTCTACTGTTTATAAGGCACTATCGATTATTGGTCTCGGGAATGACAGCGTTATCAAAGTTCCTGTAGATGAGCAGGGGAGAATAAGAACAGATAAAATGCCTGAACTAGATAGTAAAACTCTAATTATTCTACAGGCTGGAAATGTTAATTCTGGAGCCTTCGATGATTTTGAAAAAATATGCTCAAAGGCCAATAAAGCAGGTTCTTATGTTCATGTCGATGGAGCATTTGGACTTTGGGCAGCAGCTAATGAAAAATTTAATCATCTAATTAAAGGTATTGAATTAGCAGACTCATGGTCAGTAGATGGACATAAGACATTGAATGCGCCATATGATAATGGAATTATCCTGTGTAGGCACAAAGAGATGCTTGTTAATTCTATGCATATGATAGGGTCCTACATTATTTATAGTGATAATAGGGATGGAATGTTATATACATCGGAAATGTCCAGGAGAGCTAGAGCAATAGATTTGTGGGCGACATTGAAGGGATTAGGCAAAAATGGTGTTTCGGAATTAGTATGGGAGCTTCATAAGAAAGCAATCTACTTTTCGAAGTTGCTTAAAGAGGGGGGCTTAGAAATACTGAATGATGTCGTTTTTAATCAAGTATTAGTAAGATTTGAGTCCGATGAAAAAACTGAGCTGTTGATAAAGAATATTCAAGAATCAGGGGTTTGTTGGTTAGGCGGAGCTAAATGGGAAGGTAAATCAGTGATGAGAATCAGTGTAAGTTCATACAAAACAACTTATAAGGATATCGAGATTTCGGCTAATGAGATATTAAGGATTTCAGACAAAATGTGATAAGAAAAGTTAAACTTCATTTATTGACAAATTTAGAATAGATTAATATAATTAGACTAGTAAGTGTTTACTAACTTAATTATATTATGAGGTGATTAAAATAACTACCCGCGAAAAATTACTAAAGGCTACAATGGAACTAGTAAATGATTTTGGATTTCATAATACACCTACATCTAAAATTGCTAAAAAAGCAGGATTTTCTGAAGCAACAATATATAAGCATTTTTCAAATAAAGATGAACTGATAATTGAAGTGTATCTCAAAATAAAGTCTGATTTAGATAAATTTGTCTCGAAGGATGCGGACAAGATAATTGATATTAGAGAAAGAACAATAAAGGCATTGAATAATTACTTAGATTATTTCCTGACACATCGTCATGAATTAATGTATTATTTGCAATTTAATTATTCAAACTATATGAATCAAGTGATTCATGAAATGGGTAGGAAAAGATTAGAACGTGTTAACCAAGATATTATTGAAAATATTGATAAGGGTTATTTTCGAAATATGCCAATGGCACTCTACGAGGCATTCGTTCATGTACCTATACTTGAAGTTGCTAGGGCATATCATACAGGTGAGTTAGATCTTACAGAAGAACTTAAGAAACAAGTAGTTTCAAATATTTTAAACTTTATATTAAAAATCGAATAATGATATAGAGATTCAAATAGAACTATTAATTTATACATATCAAAACTTCTCAGAAACATCGAGTATTTTGATATGTATAAATTAAGTTCTGGTATATGAACTCAAGGTATATAATTTTTTTTTCAAAATAAAGTTAGTGATTAATTACTAACAAAAGGGGGGAGATATTGTAAATAAATTGAATCTGCATGAAGAAATCAATTTGAATAAAGTAGTTGTTATGTTGTATTTTATTAAAAAAAGTGTAGGTGTTTATAATGGATAAGATATTATTTGTAGGTGTTTATTTTGGATTGGCAGCAATAATTTGGTTATTAGCTCGTAGAACAGATGAGAAAGGAGAGAGATAATGGTAACAGGACATTTTACCACGGCGTTAGTTCCCTATAGTAAGAACAAAGAATATCCGTTATTCTTATTATTGATTATTGTTCAAATACAGGATCTTCTAATTCCTCTAGATCTGATAACGCAGAAGTTAGGAATTTCTGAATTATCAAGTTTGCAAATGACTTACAGTCATGATATTATTCCAGCGGCTATTATGGCTATTCTAGTTGGAATAATTATGTACATCATATATAAAGATAGAAACTTAGCACTTTGGAGTTTGGGCTTAGTAGTTTTTCATGAAATTTGCGATTTGTTTTCGGGTTTTTCACACAATATTTTTGGAACGGATACTATGTCAATTGGTTTTGATTTTTATAGAACTGCTCCAATGAATGCCTATATTATTGAATTTTTGTTAGCTGTAGTTTGTTTATCATATTTTGTTATACAGAGGAAGAAAGATAATGATCCTATTAGCATGAAAAAATTAATACTTTTATCGAGTGTAATTTTTCTTCCAATAATAGGTATGATGATTAATGCTGCATAAGGAAATTCGGTGTGATAGAAGAGTTATAGAGAGAATAGTGCAGGAGTTAAGAGATGAAGCTTCATATTTGTAAGAAATAATAAAATATATTATATAATTAAAAGCTAAAAAGACATCATTATAGATAATGTTCAGGTTATCCTGTACTTTCTATAATGATGTCCTTTATTATAATAGAATGGTTTGCTCTATCATAAAGTTTTACCTATTTAGACTGTTCCTCAAATCTCTTCTTAAATAAAACCATGCAATCGTCAAGCTGTGTTTGACCGAGTGCTATATCTTCTGCCATGGTTTGACATGATGGAGAGCCACAAGCGCCGCAGTCAAGCTTTGGTAATTGCATTTTGATCTTCATACATTCAGACATTTTTTTCATGGCCTCAACAACATCACTTCCAAAGACATTATTCTTTATAGGAGTTATTTCTTCATTTAAAGCTATTTCATCGTCATTTAAATCGTAGTCTTGGCTTTGAGGAATAGATAGATGCTTTTCAGATAATCTTCGTATTCTATTTTTGGCAATAAATGGACTTTCAATGGCCAGAACTCCTCCAACGCAACCATTTGTACATGAAAGGAGTTCAGCAAACCTAATTCCAGTTAATCTTCCATCCTCTATATCATCTAGAATGTTAATCACATTCTCTATACCATCAACACATATATAGTCTTCGATTCCAAGGGCTGAGGTCTCTCCACCAGCCTTAGCCCAACCAATACCCTTTCCAGAAAGATAATAAGGTAAAGGCTCTAAGGATGACTCGAGATTTCTAACTATAAATGGATGTATTTCTTTAAAAGATATAACTCCATCAACGGAAGACATCTTTGAGCCTATTGGATTTTTTACACTAGTTACCTTAGATGGACATGGACTAATAAAAAATACACCGATGTCAGAAGGTGAAAGGCCAAGCTTTTTACATGCCTCTTTTCTTGCTATAGTAGCTGCTATCTCCATAGGTGATTCTATAGGGAGTATATGATTAATCAAGTTAGGAAATCTTACTCTTATAAGCCTTACAATAACTGGACATGAAGAAGATAGTAGTGGCTGTATATCACTGGTTTCAATTATTTTTTTTGTATATTCTGTATAGATGTCAGCGGCTCTTGTTACTTCAAACACTTCATCAAAACCCACGGCTTTTAAGGCAGCTAATATTTTACCAGGTTTATTTTTACTTCCAAATTGGGAATAAAAACTTGGTGCTGGTAGAGCAATTTTATATTTATATGGTTCTATATTATCAATAGAATCCGAAACGCTATCTTTGGCGTGTTCAGGACATTTTCTTATGCATTCTCCGCAATCGATACATTTAACTCCTGTTATTCTCGCTTTTCCATTTCTAACTCTAATAGCCTGAGTTGGACACTTTCTAATACAGTTAGTACATCCAATACATATATCATCTTTTAAAACCACAGAATGAAAATTACTGCTCATAATAGACCCTCCGTTTTCGTAAGAAAGATATATTTTGCATTATATTCTATTATCAATTAATCAAATATATACAATACAATAAATATTTTACATTCAAAGACTTGATAGCTAACCTATATGATGATGTTAAATATCCAGAACGTAATAGATTTTTCGTAACTTATATAATTAATAAATTTATTTTTTTAAAGCACCTATAAATTATTGTAACATACTTAATAATCTTAAGCATGTGAAAATTCTATTATTTTTATAAGTTTTCTAAATTTTGTTTAAAAGATAAAGGGGACATCGTAATTAGCTTCTATAGAGAAGTATATATAAGTGGTTATAACCAAATTGATATATACGACAAAATATGATATCATATTACAATATGTGATAAAAAATTATATGATTAGAAAGTGGCACACCTGTCGAAAGGCAGGGTCGCAAAGCCATGGGTCTAAGGGAAAAAAGTTCCTATGATTGCCAGGTTGCCTAAATATTATAGTATGCTATTGAGGCAACTGCATTTGTGTAGTTGTCTTTTTCTATAGAATTTACAGTGTATGATGAGCTAGGATTAGTAATATTAGTGAAGCGGAGGAGTTGGAGTGGATAAGAGATTTACAAAAACAATAGAAATGCCTGATAGTACACTGAATTTAAAATCTCCATCACAACTAAATCTAGAATATAGATTGTTAGACGCTATGGATGAAGAACTAATTTTAGATGCTGCCGAGTGTCTTTCTGAAACCCTTGTGGAGACAGATAGTTGCAGAGGAAAAATAAGCGAACCTATGGTAAATGCCTTGGGATTATCCAAAAGAGATATGTTCGAATTTGCTTTAAAATGTATTAGAGATTTGGTTGTTCATGAGTTATCATTTGTTGCTTTGGATAAAAAAACTAATAGAGTAGTTGCTGTAGTTGTAAGTGAAAATTTTGATCCCGAGAAAAAGAACTTTAGTTTTAAAGGGAGTTTAGCACCTATGAATGACATTGTAGATTTCCTAGCTGAAATTGACAATAGGTTTCTTAATACAGTTCAGTTTAAAACCGGATGCATGGCGGAAAAAAATGAATATGTGCAAGTATTTATGTGTGGCTCTAGGTTGGCTAAGTTCAGAGGATATGTTATTGCAAAGCTAATAAAATTGATTATGGATAGAGCAAGGAAGAATGGATATAAGGGAATATTCGCTAAGACAACAACATCTGGATATGCTAAAATTTTTACGGAATATCATAATTTTCACTTAGTCTATGACAAAGAAAACAAGCCCATACTTAAAACATTCTCAAGTGTTGAAGCCTTAAAAAAAATACCTCCAGAGATATCAGAAGACTGTAGGATTTTTTATAGGGCTTTGGGAAACGATCGAACTCTTTTATAGTAAAATAAGAATGCTGAATACCAGATATAAACCCCTTTTAATAGATACATTTATGTGGCTTAAAAATATCTATTAAAAGGGGCTTTTTTATAAATTAAAGAGTTAAAAAATAATATGGGCTCTGCCTGGAAGCAGTAGCCCTATTGTAGAGGTAATGCTAAAGATTTTTCTATTTTAAGAGAGGATTATGATTAGCATTTCTTATAAGTATATACTACATGAGTAATGTTAACTAAAGATTAATACAATGTTAAATCTATGAAAAGTGTAGTTTCGTGGGGTAAATAAATGATTTTTTCAAAAAAACGGGATGGAGTGATAGAGATTCCAGTGAAAACTTTAATTTATACACATCAAAAATCCTAAGAAACATCAGATATTTTGATAAGTTTAACTAGGAACTCTCTATATATGGTAAAATATTATTGAGTTTGATGCACTCGGAACCTACGTAGTTAAATATGGAGGATAGATAATGTTTAAAAGTATATTTAATAAGCTTTTGATTACTAATCTAATTATTATAGTTTGCATAATTTCAATTTTGTCCCTTATTCTATCGGCAGTTTACAGAGTACATATCTTTAATGAAAAAGAAGAGTCACTTAACTTTGTAGCAATAAAGGTTCAAGAGGTCGTTAATGACTTTAATAATAAAGATCTTTCTAAAAAGGAACTAGAAGCCTATTTGAATTCCTTAGGATATATTACTGATTCAAGCATCTATCTATTAAAATTAAATAAAGAGAGCTTAGAAAACCCAGAAAGCCTAGAGCAAGCAAATGAATTTATGGAAGGATATCTAATAGATGATTTGAAAAAAATACTTGATGATAATGTAGTTTTTAGGAAAAAGCACTATTCTAAAGAATTGGATACCTTTCTTGTTTTTCTAGGGGTACCATTAAAAGTGAATTCAGAAATAAGTGGAACGATTTTAATTTTCTCACCTGTAAATCAAATAACGAGTAATATTACTAGGATGAATCTAATTATCTGGTCTACGGCACTTATAGCTATGATATTGAGTGGAATTTTCATTTATATTAACTCCCTAAGAATATCTAGGCCAATTAAAAGAATCGACGCTGCGGCTAAAAAGATTGCTTCTGGTGAAGAGACAGAGGATTTAGTAGTTAGTTCTCAGGATGAGATTGGGCAACTGGCACTTACATTTAATTATATGAAAAATAAACTTTCTGAAATTGAAAGCATGCGACGGGAGTTTATAGCCAATGTATCCCATGACTTAAAAACCCCGCTTACTTCGATAAATGGCTTTATAGAGGGAATGATTGATGGAGTCATAGGACCTGATGAATACAATGAGAGTTTTAAGATCATTAAAGATGAAACCTCGAGACTTATGAAGTTGACTAACGATATTTTACAGCTATCTAAAATTCAATCAGGGGCTTTGAGATTATTAAAGGAAGATCTGCATCTAAGAAATTTACTAGAAGATATTGCAAGTAGCGCGGTTATGGGGTTAAATGATAAAGAAGCTTCAATTGATATAAACTGTGATAATGACTTAATGTTATATGCTGACAAAGATAGATTAAAGCAGATATTGATAAATCTTATTAGTAATTCTATCAAGTACTCACTAGATAAGGTAAATATAATAATTTCTGTTATTGATAAAGAAAAGTATGTAGAATTCAAAATTATAGATAATGGGATAGGCATAGATGAGGAGAATTTAAAGCTAATATTTGAGAAGTTCTATAGAGTAGATAAATCACGTTACTCTAAAACAGGAGGTACTGGCCTCGGATTAAGTATTGTGAAAAACCTTATTGAGCTTCATGAAGGAAAAATTGATGTAAGTAGCGAGGTAGGAAAAGGTACAGAAATAAGCTTTACAATACCAAAATAAGCTCAAATCTATTATAGATAAACAACATTAAGATTCAAAATAAATTTCTGTGAAAATAATGAATGCTTCTACATTTTTTCACAAAAATTTATTAAACCTTGAAGTTGATTATCTCTATAAGCATTGAGATGTTTCACAGGATAGAGTAACATATTAAATAACATGACGAAAGGAGTTGCCTATGAAAAGTGTCATTAAACTTATTTCAATAGGAATTCTGTTATTTATACTAGTTGGCTGCGGAGAAAGTGATTCTGATACAGAAATTGAAGAGCTGATTAATCAAATAGAAAATAATAGTGAAGAAGAAATAACAACCGATATTAAGACGGAAAAATTGGTAAGTGATGAAAATAAAGAAGAGAGTGAACTTGGTACTTCGAATCAGGAGAGCAGTAATACAGAAAAAGAGGCTGAAAAAGTAGTTGGAGAAGAGCCACAAAAGGAGATAAAAAAAGAAGAAGGAATAAAGTCAGAAACTGTAAATCAGGATGAAACAAGTAATACACAGGAGTCTTCCAAAGAAAGCAAGGAACAACCTCAACAACAGGCTGAAGTTATTGCAAAATCTAATAATACTGTAACTAGTAAGGAAAAAGAAGAGATTTTAAATGAAATAGACAAACTCCTTGATGATGTGTTCAAAGGGATAGATGAAATCGATACAATCGAAAACGATGATCTAGTAATTGAGAATGAGAACTAGAGGAGGGAGGATAGATAATGAAGAGATTTATTTATATATTTATAGCTATATGTTTGTCCCTTAGTGCTATGATTTCTTTCGCCGATGAGAAACCTACATATTCAAAGCTAAAGGATAAACTTGAGAATAGAAGTGAAGAAAAAAAGAAGAAAATAGAGGCTAGGAAAGAAAGAGAGAACAAAATAAAAGATAGAGAAGAAATAGAGAATAGAACAAAGAATAAAGAAGAAAAAAAGGAAAAGCTTAAAAATAAAATTCAAAGCTCAAGTAAAGTAAAGGAAGAAATAAAGTCTGATGTAAAGCAAATTTCTGATAATAGAGAGAAAATATCAGAGTTAGTTAAAGAATCAAAGGAAGCCTATAAAAAAGCAAAGGAACACGTTAAGAGCCTTATGAAGCAAAAAGACTCATTAACAGATGAGCAGGTTGAAATGCTTAAGAGTTCCTTAGTACTCCTAAAAAACTCAAATGTTAAAATTAGAGATTCGAAAGGTGATTATGAGGGAATAAGAAAGAGGCTAAAGGTTGCTAGGGAAAATAGGGATTTTAACACGGTCCAGGAATGTTATGAAAAAATAATTGAGATCCAAAATTCTAGAATAGAGAATCTTAATAAGTTTATGAAGAACATTAATAGTATTACTGAGATATAGGTGTAATAAACGATATAAACATTAAGGATGAAAGGTACTGATAAATATGGCATATGAGATAGAATTGATCAAAAAAAATCAACTTAAAACTAATAACTGGTCAGGAGGAACTACAACACAGCTTGCAATTCATCCAAAGGATGCAATATATAGTGAGAGAAATTTTAAGTGGAGATTGAGTTCGGCCAAGGTAGACGTAGATGAATCGGATTTTACCTCTCTTCCAGGCATTGATAGAATTATTATGATAATTGAAGGTCAGTTAAAATTAGAACATGAAGGGCACCATAAAAGTGTACTAAACCCTTTCGATCAAGATTCCTTTAGTGGAAGCTGGAAAACCAAAAGCTATGGAAGGGTAATAGACTTTAACCTTATGACCAGCGAAGACTGTGATGGAAGTCTAGAAGCTATCCATCTCTTAAAGGGAAAAACAAAGAAAATTACTTTTGATAAGGAAATTGATAAGTTTCTTAAGGAAACTCAAGCTATCTATTGTGTAGATGGACAAACTAGAGTAGATATAGCTAACAATGAATCCTTTAGATTGAATAAGGGAGATATTATTTTAATAACTTCAGAGCACAATTTCAATCATCGAGATTTTAAGGTGCATAATGATGGTGATACTCAGTCGAAATTAATTAAAGCTACCATAAGATACTAAGTAATGTCATTTTGTTATTAGAAATATGAAGGAAGAATTGAAAATCAAAGCTCGAGTAGGTGTTAAGATGTCAAGTCATGAAATAGTTCAATACCTAGATTCAATACTAAGTAGAGATAATAGTAAAAGAAATAATGAAGAATTTCAAATTATTAATGATGCCTTCGAACTTTACAATATCAACTCCCAAAGTTTAAGTGGTATACTTTTGTTGTTAGATGATAGAGATATTGTGAGAAATACCAATAAACATGATAGATCAAAAAAAAGCTTTGTTGGTAGATCTTTAACATTACCATCTAAAGAAAAAATAGAAATTGGTAAAACCTTAAAACTTGATAAAAATAGATTTTCTATTCATTATTTAAAAACTTCAACTAAAGAATATAATAAAGAAAGATTTTCGCTTTGTTTTATTACTGAAGAAGAAATCAATGATGATATTGAAGGAATGTTAGAGGCTGTTACCTTAAAGGTTAATAAGTCCATTGAACTTTTAAAAAGATATAATCAAAGCAATAACTTTCTGTTAAAATATTTGGATTCCATTGACGAAGGAATATCGACAAGTGATCTGAACGGAAGAATTACCTATGTAAATAAAGCCTGCTGTGATATCTTAGGCATAAAAAAAGAAGAAATAAAAAATGGCACAAGGGAGATCTCACCAGAATATAAGCCGATACTAAAAAGGATTAGAAGAGACAAAAAGAGTATAATAGATGAAGATTATTTTCCCAAATATAAAAAGGAAACGGTTCATCTTATAAATTCTACCTATCCTGTATTTAACGATGGAAAGGATTTAATAGGTACAATAGATATTTTTAGAGGAATAAAAAGATCTACAAAGTTGGCTAATACCTTGGTCGGTCAAAATGTTTCATATAAGTTTCAAAATATTATTGGTGAAAGTAGTGTTTTGAAAGAAAAAATTGGACTAGCCAAAAGCTTTTCTCTAAGTGATGCAAATGTTTATATTCAGGGAGAAAGTGGTACTGGAAAAGAATTGTTTGCACAATCGATTCACAATTTTAGTAAAAGAAGAAATGAGTCATTCGTAGCAATTAACTGCGCAAACTTCCCCTTAGAACTTGTGGACAGTGAATTATTTGGATATGAAGAAGGCGCATTTACTGGAGCAAAAAAAGGTGGTAAGATTGGAAAGTTTGAACTAGCAAACGGTGGAACATTATTTCTCGATGAAATTGGAGAAATGCAGCTTCATTTACAGGCCAAGCTTTTAAGAGTATTAGAAACTAGGACATTATTTAGAATAGGCGGAAATAAACCAATAAATATAGATGTGAAAATTATTGCAGCAACCAATAGAAATTTATACCAAATGGTTAAAAACGGAGAATTTAGAGAAGACCTATACTATAGACTAAAGGTTCTGTTTTTAGAGATTCCTCCTCTAAGGGATAGAGAAGATGATGTATTACTGTTAACGGACTATTTCATAAAAAAGATTGGTATGGGTATGGGAAAACAAGTAAAGGGAGTAAACCAGGAAGGGAAAAGGTTATTGCTTAGGTATGAGTGGCCTGGAAATATAAGAGAACTTGAAAATATTGTTGCACGTGCTTTATTTATTTGTGATGGTGATATAATAACCGAGGAAGATTTACTAAAGGCTGGTATAAAGCTAGAGGAAGAAAATGCAATTATAAAAAGTGAGCTTAAGGAAATAAATAAGGAGATACTAATAAAAACATTAAAGCAAACAAAGGGAAATAAAAAGAAGACTGCAGAAATTTTGGGATTGTCTAGACCTACCGTGTATAGGATGATTAAGAAGTATAATGTAAAACTATGAAACATGTAACGAAATATTACATTGGCATAGAAGCGTGTAATTTAAGTAGTATATAGAATTATAGGAAAAAATAGTGTAACAATGTTTTACATTGTTTTTTTCTATTTTTTGGATGGAATAAATTCTATATGCTAATATTAATGGTTTCAGCCTATTATAAAAGTTGGCATGACAATTGCTAATGTAATTAGTGGAGATTTAATTATGAATTTTTTTGAATATTATTGTGATAATAATTATTGAGGAGGTTAAAATAATGGAAATCAGAAAAGCAGAACCTTTTAAAATTAAGATGGTGGAACCTATACGACTTATACCAAGAGAAGAAAGAGAAGCAAGATTAAAGGAAGCGGGATACAATCCATTTGCACTTAGAGCAGAGGACGTATATATAGACCTATTGACTGACAGTGGTACAGGAGCGATGAGTGACAGACAGTGGGCAGGATTAATGATGGGAGACGAATCCTATGCAGGAAGTAGAAGTTTTTATAGACTAGAAGAAGTTGCAAAGAACATCACAGGTTATAAATATGTAATACCTACTCATCAAGGTAGAGGAGCCGAGCAGGTTGTATTTCCAAATGTAATAAAGAAGCCAGGTGACTATGTAATAAGTAATATGCATTTTGATACAACAAAGGCACACGTAGAGATTGCTGGAGGTAGAGCAATAAACCTAATAGATGAAAAAGCATTCAATACAACGGAATACGATGATTTCAAGGGTGATTTTGATCTAGAAAAGGTAGAGGACTTTATAAAGAATAATAATATAGAGGACATATCTTGTATAGTTGTTACAGTAACTTGTAACTCAGCTGGTGGACAGCCTGTATCAATGAAGAATATAAAGGGTGTTAAAGAAATAGCTGATAAGTACGGACTAAAGGTATTTATGGATGCTGCAAGATATGCTGAGAATGCATATTTTATCAAATTAAGAGAAGAAGGATACAAGGATAAGACAATAAGAGAAATTTCAAAAGAAATGTTTAGCTATGCCGATGGAATGATGATGAGTTCTAAAAAAGATGGTTTAGCAAATATGGGTGGTTTAATAGCAATAAAGGATGACGAAGAACTATATACAGCATGCCGCTCTACAGTAGTACCGCTAGAAGGATTCCCAACCTATGGAGGACTTTCAGGAAGAGATATGGAAGCCTTGGCTGTAGGTTTAGAAGAGGCATTAGAGTTCGAATACCTAGAGTATAGAATGGAACAAGTAAAATACCTAGGAGATAGATTAAGAGAAGCAGGAGTACCAATACAATACCCAACAGGTGGTCATGCGGTATTTGTTGATTGTAAGAAAATATGTCCACATATACCTTACCATCAATTCCCAGCTCAAGCAGTTTGTAATGCAGTATACTTAGCTGCAGGTGTAAGACCTGTTGAAATAGGATCATTCCTACTAGGAAGGGACCCGGATACAGGAGAAAATATTGAATCGCCACTTGAGCTTATGAGACTTACGATTCCAAGAAGAGTTTATACAAATAGACATATGGATGTTGTTGCAGATGCAGTAATTGAAGTATTTAAAAATGCAGATAAACTAGTTGGTTTTGAGTTTGATTATGAGCCAAAGGTTTTAAGACACTTCACTGCTAAGTTAAAACCTATTAAATAATATATATAGGGTTTACATAGTAAAACTTAATTTATATATGTACAAATACTCGATGTTTCTAAGAGTTTTGGACATGTATAAATTAAAGTTTTTACTTAAATCCTTATAGGAAAAAGGATGGCTGAATAATTTTAGCCATCTTTTTTATGAGCTCTATAAAAACTTTATGTAATAAAACAATTATAATCCTCATAGTAAATAGTAGACCTAGATTGTTTATTAAACCTCTATAGATAATCTAGGACTAGAATAGAGTACAAGGAGGAATTAATTGTGAGACAAGTAAAAATATTTAGCAGCAGGTCTTTAAGACTTGAAGACGATATAAATGAATGGTTAAAAGAGAACAAAGGGTATAATATAGTTGATATAAAGATGTTTAGAACAGATGCTTTTTTCTATTCATTAGTTATTTATGAAGTTATGCCTAAATCTGATTAGTTTCATGAAGAATTGTCCAATATATAGTGAGAAGGGGGTGTCTCATAAAAGCATCTTATGAGACACTCCCTTTTCTTGGTGATAAAAGAATTTACTTGTCTAGCAATTCTCTTTCTCCTTTTTCTACTAGGCTTTTAGTAATACGCCCAGTGTGATAGGATGCTAAGTAGTCAGTATTATTATCACTTATACCTAACTCCTTGGCCATTTCAGCCTTGAACTGATCTAGAGCTGCTCTTGCCTCGGGAACAACTAAATTTCTTCTTGACAACAAAATCACCTCCTTGTGAGGTTTATAGGTACATATATAGTATGTTCAAAAAGATCTAAATAATAATGTATAATAAACATAAGAGGGGGTAATGAATAATGGAGCTAATTTTGATGAATGGTAAAGTTGTAACGATGGATTGTGAAGGGAGAATCGCCCAGGCTATAGGTATTGATGAAGGGAAAATTGTTGCGATAGGTAATAATGAAGAAATACTGAGCCTAAAAAAAAGTCATACAAAAATTATTGATCTTGATGATAAATTAGTGCTGCCTGGATTTAACGATAGTCATATACATATGTTGAATTACGGATATACCTCTAGACAGCTTGCTCTAGGAGATTGCAAATCCATTAAGGACTTAGTTGAAGCCAGTAAGAAATATATTAGGGAGAAAGCTATTCAGAGGGGAAAATGGCTTTTGGGAAGGGGATGGAATCAAGACTATTTCATAGAGAAAAGATTTCCTACTAGACATGATTTAGATAACATATCCTTAGATCATCCAATTTGTTTAACGAGAACCTGTGGGCATATGGCAGTAGCAAATAGTATTGCGATAGATATTGCGAAGAAGTTGAACAGAAATATCAATAATGAAAATATAGATTGGGATTTAGGTATATTTAAGGAAGATGCCATAAATGCATTGTATGAGGCCGTTACGATTCCATCAATAGAAGAAATAAAGAGTGACATAGTATCTGCGGCTAATGATTTTTTGAAAAGTGGAATAACATCTGTTCAAAGCGATGATCTTACTGCAATGCCAGATAGGGATTTTAAAAAGGTTATTAAAGCCTATGAAGAGCTGATAAAGGAAGGAAGATTACCAATAAGGGTTTATGAGCAATGCCTCCTTCCAGATGTGGAGACCTTAAATGAGTTCTTACGATTAGGATACAGAACAGGTGTTGGTAGTGAAAAATTTAAGATTGGGCCTTTAAAACTTTTAGTTGATGGGTCTTTAGGAGCAAGAACAGCACGGTTATGTGATAACTACGATGATGACTCATCTACAAAAGGAGTGCTTTTGTACTCACAGGATGAATTAAATGAGTTGGTTTTAATCGCCCATAAAAATAATATGCAAATAGCAATTCATGCTATTGGAGACAAGGCAATGTATATGGTTTTAGAAAGCATCAGATATGCAAAGGAGCAATTTAACAGGGAAGATTCAAGGCATGGGATTGTACATTGTCAAATTACCGATGAGAAAATACTTGATGGACTTAAAAACGAGGAGATGTTGGCTTATATACAGCCAATATTTTTAGACTATGATTTACACATAGTTGAAGATAGAGTTGGGAAGGAAAAAGCAAAGAAGACCTATAATTGGAAAACTATGATTGACAAAGGGATAAAAGTATCTGGAGGGTCCGATGCTCCAGTCGTAGCTTTTAATGTACTTGAAAACATTTATTCTGCCGTAACAAGAATGGATTTAAGAGAATATCCTCAAGGTGGATGGCTGCCTGAACAAAAATTAAGTGTAGAGGAAGCAGTTCGGATATTCACAATTAATGGAGCCCATGCATCCTTTGAAGAAAATATTAAAGGTAGTTTAGAAATAGGAAAATTAGCGGATATGGTAGTGTTGTCCGAGGATATCTTTACAATAGATGAGGAAAGAATTAAGGACGCAAGTGTAGCTATGACAATTGTTGATGGAAGAATTGTATATGAAGTTTAATATAGTAATGTAACATGGACTTAAGGATATTAAATTAAAACTCCTGCAAGATGTGTATATCAACTGATTATGGGTATATTGATACAAAGGGTGAAAATCAATATAATGTATATGGAAGTAAAAACTAAAGATTTATAGACAGGATGATAAAAAGATGTGTAATGGCTTGATTAATAGAATAATTCCCTTTAGCTCTGTAGATGGGCCAGGAAATAGAACAGCCATCTTTTTACAGGGATGCAATTATAATTGTCTATACTGCCATAATCCTGAGACTATAAACCGATGTAATGGATGCGGTAGATGTGTAGACGTTTGTCCATACGGAGCCCTTTCGATTATAGATAATAAAGTCAAATGGGATAGTTTTCTATGTAAAGAGTGTGATAAATGCCTAGAAGTTTGTGACAATACCAGCTCACCAAAAGTTATTAAAATGACAGCCCTGGAAGTCATGAAAGAGATTTTACGAGTAAAATCATTTATTTCAGGTATAACTGTATCCGGTGGAGAATGTACATTACAATTAGAATTTGTTATAGATCTATTTAGAAGAGCAAAGGAAGAGGGATTAACCACCTTTCTTGATACAAACGGATCAGTACCATTGTATGAAAGGAATGACCTAATAGAATCTATGGATATGGCTATGGTGGATCTCAAGTCATATGATTCAGAGGAACACAAAAAGCTCACCGGTATGGATAATAAGGTCGTTCTAAAAAACATCCAATATCTTGCTAGTATAAATAAACTGTATGAGGTAAGAACTGTAATAGTACCAGAGCTTTTAGACAACTTTAATAATGTTGATATGATAAGTAAACTAATAGGATCACTAGATCCATCTATAAGATATAAGCTAATAAAATATAGAGATAAGGGCGTACGTTCAAAGCTGATTGATAGCTATACTCCTGGTGATGAAATGATGGATAAGTTAGCAAGTATAGCTACTAAAAATGGTTGTACTAATGTAATAAAGGTGTAGGAAATTATAATCAAATAGAATTATTTTCTAGCTAAAAATTGTACTTAAGAGTGAAGTAAGTATAATTTGTTTATAATAAAAGATAAGATCTATAGACAACTTACTTTAGAGAGTTCCAAGTAAATCTTAATTTATGGATATCAAAATACCCGATGTTTCTGGGGCGTTTTGACGTGTATAAATTAAAGTTTTGACTGGAATCTCTATATTCTATGGAGGTTGACATGAACGTAAAAATTATTAACAATCCTTCTTCCGGAAGAACAACATTACAAAAGTATCTCGAAACAATTGTAGGAAGGTTAGTTTTACAGGGCACTTTTAGATGTGTAGATAAATTTGATACTAAAGGAAAAAATGATGCCTTTAACGAAGTAATGAAAATTAAAGAAGGCCAGTATGACCTAATCATTGCTGTTGGTGGTGATGGGACTCTTAATGAAGTGGTAAATGGGATTGTTAAAGCTGGAATAAACACTCCAGTAACTGTTTTTCCCGCGGGAACTGTAAATGACTTTGCTAAGTATTTAAGTATTCCAAATGATATTGACGGCATTTGCGATATGTTTAGCAATGGAAAAATAGTAAATATTGATGTTTGTAAGGCAAATGATAAGTGTTTGATAAATGTTGCAGCAGCAGGATTGTTGACCGATGTTCCTCTAAAGGCTTCGGTGGCTTCGAAAACTGCTTTAGGTAAGTTTGCTTATTATGCTGAAGTTGTCAAAGAAATACCTAAACAGCTTTTAAAGTCTGTTAAATACAGATTTGAATATGATGGAGAATCCTTTGAAGAAGACGTATTGTTATTTGCAATACTTAACTCTTCGTCGGCAGGGGGATTTAAGAAGTTTGCGCCCCATGCAGGGCTAAATGATGGTAAATTTGATGTATGTATATTCAAGAAATCAGATATATTTGATACAGCTTCAATTTTCCTGCAAATACTGAGAGGAGAGCATATAAATAATAGCAGTGTAAGATATTTTCAAACCGATAAGCTGTCAGTCCATTGCCTAGAAGGTTGTGATGTTCACATGGACATAGATGGTGAAGATGGCGGTCCTTTACCAGTGGAGTTTGAAATGTTACCATCTAGGTTAAAATTTTTTATACCAAATAATCAATTACAAAAAGGGACTATAAACATATTGTCGTAGTTATAGTAAAGAAAATGAGGAGCTTTAATAGCTCCTCATTTCAGATTGTAGACAAAGTCTACAAGATGACAGACTTTTGAGAAAGCTGAAGTTCGAGGCGTGATGAAAGCAAGAGACCGCAGCGTATACAGACATACGTAAGGGTTCTTGCTTGAGGCAACCACGAAGAAATTTGGGTTTGTCAAAAGTCTCAAATGAGGAACTTTAATAGTTCCTCACTTTTTTTTAATACATGGAAAATTATAATAATTCATATTTTATTAAGAAATTAATATAATTAGATTATAGGCTTGTTAAATTTGATATAGAGAACTTAATAGAATATCTAAATATTTACTAAGTATAACTTATATGAAATAGGAAAATTTTACTTAATATTAACACGAGCTTAACAAAACAATTATACATATAGGTTAAAGTACTATTAGAGATTTATGTTGTGGAGAAATTTTCTAGAAAAGAGAAAAGATATTAAAATTTTATGTTCCCTTATATTGAATTAAACTTCTTATTGCATCAATAAAATTCGGAATATTTAGAATTGGGCATCAATTTTATTGCATAAATTTAACAAAAATGATAAAATGTAATCACAAAATTATCAAAATATAACAAAAATGTAACAAACAAATAACAAGGAAGGTGTTGTTGTCAAAGATAATAGGGGATGAGGTTAGTTTTTTAACGATTGAAAAATTATAGTGTTTTTAGCAGTTGTAGAGCTCTACAACTGACTATAAATAAACTCAAGGGGGTAAAAAAATGTTTAAGAGAAATTCATTTACAAAGTTTGTCGCAGTACTTATGTTAATTGGACTAGTTGTATCCAATGGTGTAATTGGGTTTGCGATGGAAGATGCACCTAAAGCAGATGCACCAAAATATGTATTCTATTTTATTGGAGACGGTATGGGGGCCGCTCAAAGGCAAATAGCGGAGTACTACAAGCAAGAAGTAACAGGAGACAAAAGTGCAAAATTACTAATGAATTCTTTTCCAACGGCAGGTATTAATACTACATATTCTTCAGATTCTTTAATTACTGACTCAGCAGCAGCAGGTACTGCTTTAGCAACAGGTAAAAAAACAAATAGCGGTGTTGTGTCAAAGCTTCCTGATGGGACTGATGTAAAAACTTTAGTAGAAGCAGCTGAAGAAAAAGGAATAGCTACAGGTATAATAACTAGTACTAGACTTACCCATGCTACACCAGCAGTATTTGTAGCCCATAATGAAAATAGAAATAATGAGAATGAAATAGCAGAAGAATTCGTAGATAGCGGAGTTGAATTCATTGCAGGTGGAGGAAATAGACATTTTGTACCTCAAAACTGGAAGTGGGGTAAGTCAAAAAGAGAAGATGATAGAAATCTTTTAAATGAACTTGCGGAAAAGGGATACAAGGTATTTGAAAGTGCAGATTCTTCCAATGAATTTAGACAGTATCACCCATCTGGCGAGGAGAAGGTTATTGCAACACTTTCGTACTCACATTTGCCATATGAGATTGACAGAAAGCAAAACAATGAAAGTCCAAGTCTAGCAGAAATCACAGAAAAGGGAATAGAAGTGCTAACAAAATATGATAATGGATTTTTCCTAATGGTTGAAGGTGGAAGAATTGACCATGCCTGTCATGCTAATGATGCTGCGGGAGCAATAAATGATGCTTTAGCATTTGATGAAGCTCTTGGTAAGGCATATGAGTTTTATAAAAAACATCCAAAGGAAACATTAATTGTAGTTGTAGGTGACCATGAAACCGGTGGTATGGGACTCGGATTTGCTAAGAACTACTTCTTGAAATTAGATGAGTTAACTGATATAAAAGCATCTGTTGATGATGTATTAACTAAGAAGTATGATGGAGATAGAGAAGCGTACTTTAGCTATATAGCTGAATACTTTGGTTTAGATGATTTAACTGAGAAAGAGAAGGCTGAAATTGTTAAGGCAATGGACATAGCCGATAGTGAAGTAGAATATGATGTTGCGGTATATGGACCATCATACTATGGACCAGTAGCAGTTGCGACTACACACATTATCTCTGAAAGAGCAAATGTTGAATGGACTACCTTTGCTCACTCTGCTACATCTATCCCTATGTCAGCAATAGGTGTTGGAGCAGAAAACTTTGGAGGATATAAGGATAATACGGAGATTGCTAAGGCAATGGCAAACTTATTGGGCTTTGAATTAACGAAGTAAACTATAAATATTTAGAAAAAAAGCCGAGAGATAATCTCGGCTTTTTTTGTAACTACGGGGTGAAGTCTATGAAAAAAGCTATGCCAATTCTATATGTAATTAGTATGATTATGCTAATAATAGGCTTATTGGCTTATGAAAATCCAGAAGAAAAGATTTTAGATAATCAAGCGGAGGTTAAAGGGATAGTATTAGAAACAGATGAATCTGAGGTTATACAATCAGGAATATCTAAAATAGGATATCAGTCCTTAATGGTGGAAATCACTGAAGGTCAGTTTAAGGGGCAAAAGGTAAGAACTATAAATCAATTAGTTGGAAAATTAGATTACGATAACTTTTATATACCAGAGGATAAAATCATAATTGCAATTTTACATGAAGGTGATGAAATAAAGGCAGCGAAGGCAATAGATATTTACAGACAGGGTTGGCAGTTAGTACTCTTCGGACTTTTCGTTTTATGTCTAATTATTTATGCCGGCTTTACGGGTATTAGAGCACTATTTTCATTTATAGCAAGTTTATTTATTATATGGAAGTTTTTAATTCCTGGGTTACTATCAGGAAAAGAACCTTTAATGTTAACGGCTTTAGTTTTGACCCTATTGTCTGGAATCATTATTTTTTCTGTTGCTGGGCTTACTAAGAAGGGTTTAGCGGCATTTGTAGGGACCATGTGTGGATTGCTGGTGACTATAGGAATAACAGTTTTTTTTGGAAAGAGATTAAGTCTCTACGGAATGACATCACCCTTTGCAGAGGCGTTAATCTTTAGTGGGCATCTCGATTTAAATATGAAGCATATATTTTATGCTGCAATAATCATTGGTGCTTCTGGGGCAGCCATGGATATAGCCATGGATGTAGCGGCTTCCATGGAAGAGATAAAGTTAAAAAAGCCTGATATAGAATGCAGGGAGCTAATTGCTTCTGGCTTTAACGTTGGCAAAGCTGTAATAGGTACGATGACAACAACTCTATTACTAGCATACTCGGGCGGTTATTTGACACTACTCATGCTTTTTATGACTAAGAACTCTAGCTTTGGAAGAATCATTAATCTTAAGATAGTAAGCGCTGAAATCATGAGGACCGTTGTTGGGAGTATAGGACTAGTTTTAGTTGCGCCTCTGACAGCCTTGTTTGCAGGATGGATATATTCATCAGAATTTATTGGGAGTTTTAAAGCTGAGAAAATAAGTCAGGGGAACAATGAGAAATTGGCTCCCGACGTATCGATTGAAAAATAGGGGATTGAACCTTTCACATATTCCATTATATACATTTACTGTAACATATTAAAAAAAGGGTTTGTAATAAATAAAAAAGAACAGTATATAAATTGATAAAAATTTAAGGAGTGGAATTTGTGAAAAAAATTATTGGAAAAACTTTTTTTATCTTGCTTATATTTAGTCTACTAACATCGATTTCTATAAATAGAACATCATTAGCTGAGGAAAGGATAGCTTACGGAAGAACATCTGCTTCTAAAGATGTAAGAGTTAAGTTTGAGGGTCACTTTCTAAACTTTGATGTAGATCCAATGATAATCAATGGTAGAACATTAGTACCTTTCAGAGTGATTTTAGAAGCTTTGGGAGCTGAAGTGGGTTGGGATGGAGATAGTAGAACGGTTTCTGCAATTAAGGATAATCTAAATATAAAACTGAAGATTGATAGTACAGAGGCATTTGTTAATAGTAAGAAGACTGATTTGGATGTTCCTGCTATGATTATTGATGGAAGGACATTGATACCAGTTAGATTTATATCTGAAGAATTAGGGTGTACTGTGGATTGGGATGGAGATATGAGGATTGTTACAATTTCTACTTCAAATACTTCTGACAATAAAGATATTGAGAAAGAATTTACATTTCAAGGAATTGCTATAGGTGATTCGGAGAAGAAGGTAATAAATGTTTTAGGTCAGCCGACACGTAAGGATTTAAGCAAATATGGATTTAGATGGTATATTTATAATGGTGACTATAGCAAGTATATTCAAGTGGGGGTAAACAATAATAAAGTAGTGGGGATATATACTAATGCATCCAATTGGGTATCGAAGAAAGGAATAGAAACTACTACTTCGAAAGAAAAAGTTCAGAATACTTATGGAAAGCCTTTAACAGGAATCACAAAGGGGAATACCATATATAAACTAGACAGCTTAGAGTCGGATACTTATTTAATTGAGGATTACTATACAACTATATTTTATGACTTGCATAAGGAAAAGACGTTAACGGCTATACTTCTCATTGATAAAGAAGTAGAAGAAAGTCTCAAGGGTTACTTTGGTGAGGCTAGTGATGAACTAAAGAAAAGCTACGAGAGACAGGTTTTCGATCTTGCAAATGCCATTAGGGCAAGATTTAATAAGAATTACTTTAAATGGGATGATAAAATATCAAATGTTGCGAGGAATCATAGTGAAGATATGGCAAAGCATAGTTATTTCTCACATGTGAATCTTGAAGGGAAGTCACCCTTTGAAAGAATGAAAAAAAATAATGTTCAATATATTAAGGCGGCAGAGAATATTGCAGGAGGTCAACCTAGTGCAATATTTGCCCATGAGGGATGGATGAACTCGGCTGGACATAGAAAGAACATATTAGGGGATTGTGAAAGATTAGGTGTAGGGGTTTATCTAGGTGGAGATTACAACATATATTATACTCAAAACTTCTATACACCTATGAAATAAATAATTTTGAGATGAAGATAGAAAGTTAAATCTCTTCGTTTTGAAAAATGACCTAAATTATGGCAGAATACAACTGGTTTGTATTCTGTTTATTTTTTTTGAATGTAATCATCGTGAAATAGAAATATTAAGAATCAGATAAATTAATAAAATTTAAAATGTATTTTTAGAAAAGGTATTGAAAATAATTATCAATTATATTATAATGATAGCAAATAGTATTATGTATTCTGTATACAAAATACTATTTGAAGGTTAAATTATATAATACAACAATAATTAAAGAAGAAATAATGAACTTAAAAAATGTAATTTTACTAATTAAACCAAAGCTTTTACTTACATGAAAGGATGTGCTAATCATGATAGAATGGAAAGAGTTTAAAAGCGGTAACTGGATAAAAGAAATTGATGTTCGTGACTTTATTCAACGAAACTATACACCCTATGAAGGAAATGAAGAGTTTTTAGCTGGAGTAACAGAAAGAACACAGAAATTATGGGGCGAAGTTCTTGACCTAATGAAGGAAGAAAGAGAAAAGGGAATCCTAGGTGTAGAGACTAAGAAAGTATCTAGAGTAACTTCACATGGTCCTGGATATATTGATAAAGAATTAGAACAGATTGTAGGCTTACAGACAGACAAACCACTTAAGAGAGGTATTATACCATTTGGAGGACTTAGAGTCGTTAAAAGGGCTCTTGAAGCTTATGATTATGAATTAGATAAACAGACGGAAGAAATATTTTCGCACTATAGAAAGACCCATAACGAAGGTGTTTTTGACGCCTATACCGATGACATGAAGAAAGCAAGAAAATCTGGGGTAATAACAGGATTGCCAGATGCATATGGTCGTGGAAGAATTATAGGAGACTACAGAAGGGTTGCACTATACGGAATCAATAGATTAATAGAAGAGAAGAAAAAAGAAAAGAAGCAGTTAGAAATGGAATATATGGAGTCGAGTGTTGTAAGACTTAGAGAAGAAATTGCTGATCAAATAAAAGCACTACATGAGCTTAAGGAAATGGCTGATGGTTATGGATTAGATATATCAAGGCCAGCTGCAAATGCAAGGGAAGCAGTACAGTGGACGTATTTTGGATACCTTGGTGCAATAAAAGAGCAAGATGGAGCGGCAATGTCTTTAGGCCGTGTATCAAGTTTTCTAGATATATACTTTCAAAGAGATATTAAAAACGGAGTGCTGACAGAGATAGAAGCTCAAGAGATAGTGGATCATTTTGTTATGAAGCTTCGTATGGTACGTTTCCTAAGAACACCAGAGTATAATCAATTATTCTCAGGAGATCCAACATGGGTAACAGAGGTAATTGGAGGTATGGGTGTAGATGGTAGAACATTAGTTACCAAAACTAGCTATAGGATACTTCATACCCTATACAATCTTGGACCAGCTCCTGAACCTAACTTAACTGTGCTATGGTCCACAAAGCTTCCTGAAAACTTTAAGAGATATTGCTCTAAAGTATCCATAGATACTAGTTCAATACAGTATGAAAATGATGACTTGATGAGAGAAAGCTTTGGTGATGACTACGGTATTGCTTGTTGTGTATCTGCAATGAAGATTGGGAAACAGATGCAATTTTTCGGTGCCAGAGCAAACTTAGCAAAAGCCATGTTATACGCGATAAATGGAGGAAAGGACGAGAAGTCAGGGGAGCAAATTGGTCCTGAATACGCTCCGATTACTTCAGAGTATCTAGATTATGATGAAGTAATCAGAAAGTTTGATCAAGTAATGGATTGGCTTGCCCAGCTTTATATTAACACACTAAACATTATTCACTTTATGCATGACAAATACAACTATGAAAAACTGCAAATGGCATTACATGATAAGGATGTATTAAGAACTTCGGCTTGTGGTATAGCAGGACTTTCTGTAGTTGCAGACTCATTGGCAGCAATAAAGCACGCTAAGGTTAGAGTAATAAGAAATGAAGAAGGCTTAGCTGTAGATTATGAAGTAGAAGGTGATTACCCTGCATTCGGTAATAATGATGATAGAGTCGATGATATAGCTGCTGATATTGTAAAAACATTTATGAATAAACTGCGTAAACATAAGACATATAGAAGCTCTGTACCTACTTTATCCATCTTAACAATAACATCAAATGTTGTGTATGGTAAGAAAACTGGAAGTACTCCGGACGGAAGAAAAGGTGGAGAACCATTTGCACCGGGCGCAAATCCTATGCATGGAAGAGATGAAAAGGGAGCAGTTGCATCTATGGCTTCCGTAGCAAAACTACCATATCAGCATTGTGAAGATGGTATTTCATATACATTTTCAATTGTACCAAATGCTTTAGGTAAAAACGAGGGAGATAGGATTGGAAATTTAGCTGGTATACTTGATGGCTACTTCCATGACTTAGGACATCATATAAATGTTAATGTTCTAAATAAGGAAACATTGATGGATGCAATGGAGCATCCAGAGGAATATCCACAGCTTACGATCCGTGTATCAGGATATGCTGTAAACTTTATAAAATTAACAAGAGAGCAGCAGCTAGATGTTCTTAAGAGAACCTTCCATGAACGTTTTTAGAAATGAAATTTTGAAAATTATTCAAGCTAAAAGTTGGTGATTAATATGGATATCTTGGGAAAGATTCATTCAGTCGAAACCTGTGGTACATTAGATGGGCCTGGAATCCGTTATGTTATTTTTTTTCAAGGATGCCCTCTAAGATGCCAATACTGTCATAATCCAGATACATGGAAAATTGATGAAGGGAAAAAAGTAACAGTTGATGAACTAATGGAAGATATAATCAAATATAAATCCTTTATGAAATTTTCCGGTGGAGGGGTTACAGCCAGTGGTGGTGAGGCTTTAATACAGCATGGCTTTCTTGAGGAATTATTTAAAAGATGCAAGGAAGAAGAGATTCATACAGCATTGGATACCTCCGGTTGTATTAATCTATCAGCTGTCGAAAGAGTTATTGAATATACTGATCTAGTACTTCTTGATATAAAGTCCTTCAGGACTCAGCGTTATAAAGAGTTGACTGGAGCATCTATTACACCGACGTTAGAGTTTGCGAAATATCTTTCGGAGATTAATAAGCCGATGTGGGTAAGATATGTATTAGTTCCAGGCTTAACCGATGATTTTGATGAAATTGAAGAATTAGCGGCCTTTCTAGGCAAACTACAAAACATTGAAAAAGTAGAAATTCTTCCATTTCACAAGATGGGAGAGTATAAATGGGAAGAACTAGGATATGAATACAAGTTGAAGGAAACTGATCCACCCGATGAGAACATGATAGAGGCGGCTAAGTGTATATTTAAAAAGTATGAATTAAATGTCTTTTAGGATATGTCTCTAGACTACAAATTTTTAGAAATACAGGGGGTTGGACTCATGAGATTATCTTATGGGACAGCCCTTGATAAATTTTTCATGAATAATCCGGGTTTAATAGTAACTTTTAGCCTAAATTAGTATATAATATATATGCTTACATAAATTTAAATATAGAGATTCCAGTCAAAACTTTAATTTATGCACATCAAAACTCTCTAGAAACATCGGATATTTTGATATGTATAAATTAATATTTACTTGGAACTCTCTGTGGAAGAAAGGACGATAATATGAAAAAGAATCCAGTGGTTACGATAACAATGGAAAATGGGAGCCAAATAAAGGTAGAGTTATATCCAGATGTTGCTCCAAATACTGTAAAAAACTTTGTTTCTCTTGTGAATAAGGGATATTACAATGGATTAATATTCCATAGAGTAATTAAGGGCTTTATGATTCAAGGTGGATGCCCTGAGGGAACTGGAACAGGTGGACCAGGTTATTCAATAAAGGGTGAGTTTTCAAGAAACGGATTTGATAATGACCTAGTACATACAGAAGGGGTAATCTCTATGGCAAGGGCAATGAATCCAAATTCTGCGGGATCTCAATTCTTCATTATGCATAAGAATTCACCTCACCTAGATGGACAATATGCAGCTTTTGGAAAGGTAATCGAAGGAATGGAAGAGGTAAACAAGATTGCAGAGGTTGATACAAATCATATGGATAGACCATTAGATGAGCAAAGAATGAAGGAAGTAACTGTTGAACTATTTGGAGAAGAGTACGAAGAACCAGAAAAAATGTAATGAAAAATAAATCAAACTCATAAAAATAACCTATTTGTAAAAGAATAGGTTATTTTTATGCATTTGTTAAGTAGAGCTTGAAAGAGAAAATAGGAAATAACTAAAAAATTTTAACAAACTATTGCATAAAAATAAATATTAATGTATAATATTGCAATATAAAAGATGATAAAGATTAAAGGGAGGACAATAATATGTTTGGAAATGGAATTAGAAAAGTTTTAACTGTTTTAATAGTATTATCATTAATACTTGGATTAGCAGGATGTTCAAAGGAAGTAAAATCAGAAACAACAAATACAGAGGCAGCTGAAACAGCAAAGGCAGAAACAACGAAACTAGACAAAATTAAAAAGGCTGGAAAAATTGTATTAGGTACTGCGGCAGATTATCCACCATATGAATTCCATAAAGAAATTGATGGGAAGGATACGATTGTAGGATTTGATATTGAAATCGCAAAGGCAATTGCCGATGACCTAGGTGTGGAACTTGAAATAAAGGATATGAAATTTGACGGTTTATTAGCAGCTTTAGTAGCTGATAAAATTGACTTTATTGTTGCTGGAATGGTACCGACAGAAGAAAGAGCGCAGAGCGTTGACTTTACAAATAAGTATTATCAAGCAGAACAAAGTGTTTTAATAAGAGCCGAAGACGCAGATAAGTTTAAAACTAAAGAAGACTTCAAAGGAGTCGTAGTAGGTGCACAGAAGGCAACTATACAAGAGGAGATTGCAAATAGTATTGATGGTGCAAAGGTAAAGGGAATAAGTAAAATTACTGACCTTGTACTAGAGCTAGATAATAATAAAGTTGATGCTATTATACTTGTTAATCCAGTTGCAACTGCCTATGCGAAAAGTAACCCTAAGCTTTATGTGCCTGAGATATCCTTTGGAACAGAAGAAGGAGTTGCAGCGGCAATAAATAAAGGTAATGAAGATCTAGTTAATGCAATTAATGAAACATTAGATAAATTAATGGCAGAAGGTAAAATTGATCAATTTATTTCAGAAGCAACGAAACTAGCTGAAGAAGAATAAATCTAGGGGGTGTCTCATATGAAACCTTAATGAGACAGCCCCAAAAACTTTTGAATAAATATTAAATTATTATGAATAAATATTCAAAAAAGATGTATAATATTCACTTGTAGAAATAGGAAATATTAAGATTTCCACAGAGACATGAATTGCTGGGAGGTAGTAGTATTGGACTTAGTTTTTTTATCTAAATATTATAAGTTTTTTATTAGTGGAACAGGAGTGACCTTATTTATTTCATTCTTTGGTGTGATCTTTGGAGTGATATTAGGGGTTTTATTATCCTTAATGAAGATGTCAAAGAAGCCTATCTTGAGGATACCTGCATCAGCATATATTGAGATTGTTAGAGGTACTCCGCTATTAGTACAGCTATTTATTATATATATTGGATTACCTAAAGTTACTGGTATACCATTTCCAGATTTATCATTAGCTATAATTGCAGTAGCATTAAATAGCGCAGCCTATGTGGCAGAAATTATACGAGCAGGGATTCAATCTATTGATAAAGGTCAGATGGAAGCAGCAAGATCGTTGGGTATGCCCCATGGTATGGCTATGAGATTTATTATTATTCCACAGGCATTTAAAAACATTTTACCGGCCTTAGGGAATGAATTTATAGTTCTTGTAAAAGAATCGGCTATTGTTTCTGTTATTGGAATACATGATTTGATGTATAATGCTGATACTGTAAGAGGGATATCCTATAAGCCATTTGCGCCACTTTTTGTTGTAGCAATTATATATTTTGTCATTACATTTAGTCTATCTAAGCTAGTAAATATACTTGAGGGGAGGTTGCGTGCTGGTGATTCAAATATTTAATCTGGATAAAAAGTTTGGAGAATTACATGTTTTAAAAAATATTAATGAACATGTAGAAAAGGGAGAAGTTGTAGTTATTATAGGTCCAAGTGGATCAGGTAAAAGTACATTCTTAAGGTGTCTAAATCTACTTGAGGATCCTACAAGTGGAGAAATTATTTTCGAGGACATCTCAATAACTGATAAAAGAAATGATATCAACAAGTTGCGAGAAAAAATGGGCATGGTATTTCAGCAATTTAATCTATTTCCTCATAAAACCGTATTGGAGAATATCACTTTAGCTCCTATATATGTGAAAAACATGAAAAAGCAAGATGCAGAAAAAATAGCCTTTAATTTATTAAAAAGAATTGGATTAGAAGATAAAGCTGACAGTTATCCGATACAACTCTCTGGAGGACAGAAACAGAGAATAGCAATTGCTAGGGCGCTGGCTATGTCTCCCGATGTAATGCTCTTTGATGAACCAACTTCAGCACTTGACCCTGAAATGGTTGGGGAGGTATTGGAGGTTATGAAGGAGTTGGCTAACGAAGGTATGACCATGGTAGTTGTTACCCATGAGATGGGTTTTGCTAAGGAAGTAGCTACAAGGGTACTATTTATGGACGATGGAAAAATAGTGGAACAAGGTACCCCGCATGAAATTTTCGATAATCCTAAACACCCAAGAACAAAGGATTTTCTAGCAAAAGTGCTATAATGGGGCTGTCTCATAAGGATCTCTTATGAGTTCAGCCCCGGGGTGTTTCAGAATGAGTGAAGTTCAAGGTTTTGAAATTTCACCGGTTTGGCTAGTACTGACGTACGTGCCAAGTCGGTGAATATTTCAAATAACGCAGAAATTCGCCATTCTGAGACACCCCACCCCTAAAGTGTATTACTACATCCTAACACATTTCTAATTTTATGCTTAACCATTTCCTCTATTGCATCTCTTCCTTTACCTAAATACTTCCTAGGATCAAATACATCTGGATTTTCTACTAGGTATTTTCTTATAGCAGCTGTCATAGCAAGTCTAAGATCAGTATCAATATTTATTTTGCAGACTCCTAATTTTGCAGCTCTACTTAGCATATCTTCTGGTACACCCTTTGCTCCCGGGATATTTCCTCCATATTCATTACAAGCCATAACAAATTTGGGAATAACTGTTGATGCTCCATGAAGTACTAGAGGGAAATTTGGAAGCATATTACTTATTTTTTCAAGTCTTTCAAAATCAAGCATTGGTTCACCCTTAAATTTGTATGCTCCGTGACTTGTGCCTATAGCTATAGCTAAAGAATCTACACCAGTTCTTTCAACAAATTCCACTGCTTGATCAGGATCGGTATATGAAGCATCCCTTGCGCTAACGTTTACATCATCCTCAACGCCAGCAAGTCTGCCTAGCTCAGCTTCAACTACCACACCTTTTCCATGGGCGTAATCAACTACTCTTTTAGTTAACTCAATATTTTTTTCAAATGGATGTTTTGAACCATCGATCATAACTGATGTGAACCCATCATCAATACATTGCTTACATATTTCAAAATCTTCACCATGATCTAGGTGAAGAACTACATCGAGGCCTGTATCTTCAATAGCAGCTTCAACCAATTTTCTTAGATATGTAGGTCTGGCATACTTTCTTGCTCCAGCAGAAACCTGTAGAATTAAAGGAGCCTTTTCTGCCTGCGCTGCTTCAACTATTCCTTGGATAATCTCCATGTTATTTACGTTAAAAGCTCCAATTGCATATTTGCCTTCATAAGCTTTTCTAAATATTTCTTTTGAAGTAATTAAAGACATATATTCCCCTCCCAAATTAAATGATATAATACTATTCAGGTGTATTATATAATATGTATAGAAATAATATTACATATACATTAATCTGGATTGTTCATGAATAATTCGGGCTGAATATAAGATATTCGGGAGGTAATTACTTTGAAGAAGATGAGATTAGATAAAGTACTTGGCAATATGGGTTATGGAAGTAGAAAGGATCTAAAAAAACATATCAAAAATGGGCTTGTAAAGGTAGATGGTGAGGTTGTTAAAAAGAGTTCTATACATGTAGATCCATATGAAAGTGTAATTGAAGTTAATGGGGAAAAAGTGGAATATAAAGAATATGTATATATAGTGATGAACAAGCCGGCAGATGTAATATCTGCTACATATGATAGAAATCACAGCACTGTAATCGATCTATTGGAAGAAAAGTATTTACCATTTGAGCCATTTCCTATGGGAAGACTTGACATAGATACTGAGGGAATGCTTATTTTAACTAATGATGGTAAGTTGTCACATGAAATGCTATCACCAAAGAAACACATTCCAAAGACGTACTACGCTCATATTGAAGGAAGGGTAAATGATGAAGATATAGAAGCCTTTAAAGAAGGAATCGTCCTTGATGATGGGTATAAAACATTAGCATCGGAATTAGCAATTATAGAAAGTGGAGATATTTCAAAAATCCAGCTCACAATTTATGAAGGTAAATTTCATCAAGTTAAAAGAATGTTTCAGGCACGGAACAAGAAAGTTGTATATTTAAAAAGAGTAGCAATGGGAGATTTAAAGCTTGATGAAAAACTGGATTTAGGCGAATATAGAGAGTTGACCGATGAAGAATTAGACATCTTGAAGGGGAGTACCTTGAATCATAAAAACAACTAACAAAAAGTCCAATTTCAGATACTTCTGAAATTGGACTTTTATAATCATTATAATTTAGTTTAGAGGTTAGTTATAGAAAGTTTTAAAACTTAGTACTTAACTAACACCAGTTATAATAGATATTATTTTGTCTATAGAGCTACCAGACTTTACAGTGAAATCTCCATAGCGAAGCTTTGGAGCAAGACCCTTTTCTTCAACTCTATCAAGGAATTCCTTCTTACTTGAAATTAATCCTTTTTCCAATAATATCGCGGCAATGCTGCTACCTGTACTACCCTTTGGTATTTCGACCTTTATATCCTTTGATTCTACATTAACCACTTCGACATTATTATCGGGCTTAGTAGGGGGTTCAGTAATATTCTCTGGAGTCTTATTTTCTTCATTGTTACTCTCTTGATTGGTATTTTCTTGTGGAATATTGTTGTCAACATTCACTACATCTTTTTCAGCAACTTTTGGATCTTCAGCCTTAACTACTGCTTGTACATCACTTTTGTCATCAAAGATAGCTATACTCATTGCTCCGGATAGCTTCCATGTTATAACTAAAGCCATAAGTAAAATAATAGTTAGACTAAGTAAAGTATCACTGAAATCATAAAAAAAATCCTTTAGCTTTTCTAGCACCCAAAATCTCCCCCTAAACTACAATTTTTTCTAAGGAATGTGAAAAAATATCATATTTTTCAATTCCACTAATTAAAGGATATCATAAAAGCTAGTTAACTTTCAATAGAGCAATTAATACATTTTTTTTAAAGAATTTGTAGAAGGTATAAAGAAAAATTCATAGAATAATTCTATGTATGGTAAAATTTATTGTAGGTCTTTTTTTTGAGAGAAAAACCAGCTCTGTAAACGAAAAAATCGATACAACAGATCCTTAGAAGAGTGTAGTTATTGGTTGTGAAGATGTTTATTCTCAGTATGTAGTAATTTTGGGAGGCATAATTATGGAGGATTTCAAGCTGTTAAAGAATCAGGATATAAATATAGTAATGGATTATCTAGAAAAAAATCATATTGAGAGTACTTTTATTATAGGAAATATAGAAAAATATGGTTTGGAAAATAATAAGCTTCAAAAGAGGAATGGAGATTATTATGGATATTTTAATGATGGTGGTCTAAGAGGCGTATTTTCTTTTACAAATATGGGGAGTTTCATCTGCCATTATGAAGACGATAGAATACTGAATAAGATTGTTTTACTTAAAGCTGTAAAAAAATATAAACCTAAACATATATTTGGTGTGAAGAAAATGATTGAACCTCTATGGAAGAAGCTTGAAAGAACATTTGAATGGTATTCCTACGATGATTGCAATTATATGATATTAAGTGGCGAAAACTTTCAAGATTTTCCTGTTGATAATGAAATTGTTAAGGCAAAGGATTTTGATTTTTTTAAGACCGTTGATTTTCTTATAGAGGTTGAAAAGGCTTTC
The DNA here is from genome assembly GCF_050888315.1 of Wukongibacter baidiensis. Taxonomy (NCBI): domain Bacteria; kingdom Bacillati; phylum Bacillota; class Clostridia; order Peptostreptococcales; family Caminicellaceae; genus Wukongibacter; species Wukongibacter baidiensis. The sequence continues at coordinate 1,174,910 of NZ_CP138202.1, read as the reverse complement.
GATAGAAAGCCTAAAACTGTAAATGAGCTCAAAAACTCTGTATATGAAAGAATTGGCGAGGAAGAATATTTATATCTACTAGACAAAGATAAAGTAGTGGCTCAAGCTGTGATTAAAACCACAACTTCTAAAATTAACCAGATAGAAGGAGTATATACATTGCCAGCGTACAGAGGAAATGGATATGCAAAAGCTATTGTTTCGAAGCTATGTAAAAATATTATAGAAAAAGGTAAGACTCCTGCACTGATAGTATCCAAAACAAACGAGCCAGCAAAGAATGCCTATGAAAAAATAGGATTTGAATATTATGATGATTATATAATGGCTGAAATTAAGGTTACTTGATTGGTATAGAATATAGAGAAGAGAAAGTGGTGAATTATTTGCGAGAAATAATCGTAGGAGAAAATGAAGAAAAACAAAGGCTTGATAGATTTCTATTAAAATATCTAAATAACTCATCAAGAACAAATATTTATAAATTATTAAGAAAAAAAGCCATTAAGATAAATGGTAAGAGGGAGAAGGAAAACTATTTTCTACAAAAAGATGATGTTATTCAAATTTTTTTATCCGATGAATCATTTAATAAGTTAATTAAAGATGAGAAACATGAAGTTATTAAGAATGTAAATTTAGATATAGTATATGAGGATGATGAAATACTTATAGTAAACAAACCTAAGGGCCTTTTAACCCATCCCGATAAGAAAGAATATAAAAAGACATTGTCAACAAGGGTGCAATCCTATTTAAAGGATTATCAGAGTCGTACTTTCAAGCCTGCATCAGTTAATAGATTAGATCAAAATACTAGTGGTTTAGTAATATTTTGTAAGACATATGAAGCGCTGAAGAACTATAATGAAATGATGAGAAAAAGGGAAATAAAGAAATATTACATGTGTATAGTACATGGAAAAGTTAGTAAAGAAGGAGAAATAAAGGGTTATCTTACAAAGGATTCCCAAAAAAATATTGTGAAAATTAGTGAAAAGAATTATAATGAAAAAGGTCGGTTTATACATACAAAATATAAGCCTTTAGAATACTATGGTGATTTTACTCTCTTAGAAGTAGAAATACTCACGGGAAGAACTCATCAAATAAGAGCATCACTTAGTAATATTAAGCATCCTATTATTGGTGATACAAAATATGGAGGAAAAAAGGTTAAAAATATTACGACTCAAGTGCTACATGCATATAAACTAGTACTTGGAAATAAGAGTTTTGTTAAGAAAAGTAATGAAATAGAAAACATTATTGGGAAACTGTCTACATAGTACGATCAAAAATGTTTTGAAGGGAATGACTTTTTAGTTGATTAAATCATATGATGTAATAGTAAAGTTAATTGATAGATATGATTACGGTGGAGCTCTAGATATACTTAATGAAAAAGGGCTTGAAAATACTGATGTGGCAACAATTATTAAATCCTGTAAATATGCGGTTAACTTTGATTTTGAAACTGCTTATAATATACTTATGCATTTATCCAATGAAAAAAAAGATGAAAAAAAGATAGCGGAGCTCAGAGCAAATCTTAAGGACTTAATAAATGGAGATCCAAATGCAATATTTTCTGAACTGATTGAGAATATAAAGTTCCAAATAGTTAATGAGGAATACATTGACTTTTTGGGAAGAGTATATAGATTTAAGGAAGCAATTTTGAAATACATTTTTGTAAAAGAGCATATAAATAGAACTAGATTTTCATTTTTAATTGATGCCATGTCTAAAAAAAGAATATTAAAGATACTTAGAAAAAAATATAAGATATTTAATTCAAATCTTATTTATGCAATAAGTACCTATGTTAATAAATATCTAAATGAGAAAAAGAGATATGTAGATATAGTTAGACTACTAAACTCTGAAAAGATGACAAGTCTAATAGAACTTAGGAACAGTTCCATAGTAGGCCATGGATTTAGAGGTGTAAGTAGAGAAGATATAACGAGAGCCTACGGAAATCCATATAATATAATAGATGATTTTAAATCCTGTCTAAATCTATTAGACATAAAAGTAGAAAGCTATAAATACAGTACAATAAACGATTTTATAAAGAAAGAACTACATCGTATAGGTTATGATAATAGTCAATCGATAAATGTAAAGTATTGTACATAAAAAGTATTAGTGTTAGAATATATTTGTATAAGTTGAAAGGAAGATGCTATTATGGCTAGGGAAATTTTTGAGTGGATAAAAACAATTGTAGTAGCAGTTGTTATTGCCCTCGTTATTACAACATTTATAAGACCTACCTTGGTCAAAGGACAATCAATGTATCCAACGTTAGAACCGAATAATTACCTAATAATTAATAAAATTCCATATATGATGCATAAGCCTGAAAGAGGCGACATAGTAGTTTTTAAATCCCATTTAAAAACTGATGATGGGAAGGAAAAGGATCTTATAAAACGTGTTGTTGCTGTTGCAGGTGATAATGTGGTTATAAAAGATGGTGTAACATATATAAATGGTGAGAAGCAAAACGAAGGTTATATAAATGGTGATTTTACTTCAGGAGATGTAGAGGTTGAGGTTCCGGAAGGAAAAGTCTTTGTAATGGGGGACAATAGACAAAACAGCTTAGATAGTAGAGATCCAAGAGTTGGAAATGTAGATATTGAGACTATAATAGGTAAAGTATTAGTGAGGCTGTTTCCCTTTAATGAGATAGGAAAAGTTAAATAATTTAGCAAATCGAATATTTATAGTTATGTAATCAAAATAAACCAGAGACTTTCTCTGGTTTTTTTGTTTATTTTTTTGAATAAATGCAAATCCTATAATTGATATATGTAATTGAGGCAATTGCATAATTCTAACTTGGCAGAATTGCATATGCGAATATTATCCTTAATTTAATTATTTAAAATGGAGCATATTTTGGTGGTATAGCCCTTGGGATTTTAAGAGTATATAGATTAGTAAGTTTTTTAGATGGTAATTATGCAATTTGCTCAACTGAAAATATGTGTATAAATCGATTGTTATTAGGAGGAATGAAAGTGAAAGTAAAAGACTTGATGACCACAAATGTTACTACTGCCGATGCAAATTCATCAATTGCAGAAGTAGCTCAAAACATGAAAAGCCTAAATGTCGGATCAATACCAGTATGTGATAATAATAAGAATGTAGTTGGAATAGTTACTGATAGAGACATAGTTTTAAGATCTGTAGCAGAGGGAAGTAATGTAAATAATACCAAGGCACAGGAAGTTATGTCTACTCAAATAGTTTCAGTTTCCCCAGATACAGATGTACATGAAGCAGCAGACATGATGGCTAAGCAGCAAATAAGAAGACTTCCAGTTGTTGAAAATGGGAAGTTAGTAGGAATAGTAGCTATTGGAGATTTCGCCACTCAAAACATCTATGTGAATGAGGCCGGAGATGCTTTAAGCGATATTTCAAAACCTAACTCACAAATGAAATAGCTAAAGGGGGTGTCTCACAGAGGCATCTTATGAGTTCAGCTCCGGGGTGTTTCAGAATGAATGAAGTTCAAGGGTTTGAAATTCAGGCGGTTTGGCTAGTACTAGCGTACGTGCCAAGTCGACTGAATTTTAAATAACGCAGAAATTCGTCATTCTGAGACACCCATTTCAGATTGTTGACAAAGTCGGCAAGATGGGAGGCTGTTGACAAATCTGAAGTTCGAGGCGTGCTTAAACCAAGAGACCGCAGCGTATATAGACATACGTAAGGGTTCTTGGTTTAAGCAATAACGAAGAAATTTGGGTTTGTCATCAGCCTAAAAGTTCCTGCTGAGCAGGGACTTTTAGTTTTTTATCGAATAAAAAGTGGTATATACTTAATATATTAGATTTATCCAGATTATTCATAGAAAACTCAAAAATATATATAATGAGTTTTGAATTCTCTATGAATAATATGGATTTTGGCTTTAGACTATAAAATATAGGGGGAAATAGTAGATGACAAATCAAAACAGGATTAAAGCTTCTTTAAAGGATGGAACTACATTGGAGTTTAATAAGGGGGTCACCTTAGAAGAAGTTAAAAACAAGGTACAAAATGAATATGATGCTTTGGTTGTAGCGGCTAAGGTCAATAATAACTTAAAGGAATTAGGATTTACTTTAAACGAAGATGCTGAAATTGAGTTTGTTGACCTGACAACTTCTATTGGACAGAGGATATATCAAAGAAGCCTATCCTTTGTATTCATTAGAGCTGCAATGGAGTTGCTACCAGAATGTAGAGTTAGTGTAGAACATTCATTAAGTAAAGGTCTTTACTGTGAAATTAAGCATGAAAATCCAATAAATGAAGATACAGTAGAAGCCATTGAAGCTAGGATGAAAAAGATAATCGAAGAAGATGTGACATTGGAAAAAAGAAGCATACAAAAAGAAGAGGCAGAAAAGATCTTTGAGAAATTTGATATGGATGCGAAGAAAAAACTACTTAAGTATAGAGAAAAGGATACTATTAATATTTATAGCTGTGGATGGCTAAAGAATTACTTCTATGGTTATATGGTTCCTAGCACAGGATACCTAAAAAACTTTAAATTGAAATTTTATTTGCCTGGCATAATTATTCAGTTTCCTACGAAGGAAAAGCCAAATGAAATACCAAAGTTCAAAGAGCAACCTAAAATTGCTTCTATCCTTAGAGAAGCAGAGATATGGGGAAATATACTTAATGTTGGATATGTGGCAAACCTAAATGAAGTAATAGAGAAGGACGAGTATCCTGAGCTCATAAGAGTGGCAGAAGCTCTACATGAAAAGAAGATTGCTCAAATTGCTGATATGATTACAAAAAAGAATAAAAGAGTTGTACTAATTGCTGGACCTTCATCTTCAGGTAAGACTACATTTGCTCAAAGGCTTTTAATTCAACTTAAAGTAAATGGCCTTAATCCAGTTACACTATCAATAGATGATTATTTTGTGAATAGAGAATTAACACCAAGAGATGAAGAAGGAAAATATGATTTTGAAGCCTTAGAAGCCGTTGATGTAGATTTGTTTAATGAACACCTTACAAAACTTGTTCAGGGCGAGGAAATCGAAATTCCAACATTCAACTTTATAACTGGAACAAGAGAATATAGAGGTAATAAGCTTAAAATACATAAAGATCAACCAATTATTATTGAAGGTATCCACGGGTTGAATGAAAAACTAACTAGTGATGTTCCCCATGACAAGAAATTTAAAATATACATAAGTGCTTTAACTCAGCTAAATATAGATAATCATAATAGAATACCTACTACTGACACAAGACTTGTTAGAAGAATTGTCAGGGACAGCAAGTATAGAGGACACTCTGCATTAACAACACTTAGATTATGGAAATCCGTTAGAAGAGGAGAAGAGAGAAACATATTTCCATTTCAAGAGGAAGCAGATGTTATGTTCAATTCTGCATTAGTCTACGAATTGGCCGCCTTAAAGAAATATGCTAATCCTCTACTTAAAGAAATCAGTGATAAAGAGCCAGAATATGCTGAGGCAAAGAGGTTGCTGAAATTCTTAAGCTATTTCAAATCAATTGATGATGAGAAAAATATATTACAAACATCTATCCTTAAGGAGTTTATAGGAGGAAGCTGTTTTGTAGAATAGTAGTTATAGAAAGTGCAATAAATCTATCACATTTTGATTCCCTGAGTTGCCTTGAAGTATTGGCTATTCAGAAAATCAAAATGTAGATTTATGAGTACATTCTATATATTAAGAAAACTTAAATTGACTAGCATATTACAATAATTTAAAGTAAAAGTTGCAGAGCTAATCTAGGTCGAACAGGAGTTGAAGAATATGCAGCTTTTATTAAATAAGTTAGTTGAAGAAAATAGAGCATGGGTGAATCATGGAAAAGTAGCAGATTACATTCCAGAACTTAGTAAGATGGATTCGAGAAAATTGGGAGTTGTAATGGTTGATACCGGAGGAAAAGTATATAGAGCCGGTGACTATGGGGTAAGATTTACAGTACAGAGCATGTCAAAACCAATTGTCTTATTGTTAGCCTTGCTAGATAATGGAGAAGAGACAGTTTTCCAAAAGGTAGGCAAAGAGCCTACTGGTGACCCATTTAATTCAATGGTAAAATTAGAAACTTTGAATCCTTCAAAGCCACTAAATCCAATGATCAATGCAGGTGCAATTGCAGTAACCTCTTTGATAAAGGGAAAAACCAAGGAAGAGAAATTTTCTAGAATTTTGGACCTGTTTAGAAAAATATCAAAAAATCCAAAACTTGATATCAATATGGATGTCTATTTAAGTGAAAAGAAAACAGGAGACAGAAATCGCTCGATAGCCTACTTTTTAAGGGACGTTGGAATATTAGAAGGTGATGTCGAGGAAATACTTGATTTATACTTTAGACAATGTTCCATTGAAGTTACTTGTGAGGATGTTGCAAATATGGGAATGTTCCTAGCTAATCAAGGCTTTGATAGAGAAAGCGGAAAAAATATTGCACCTATGCATTTAACTCAAATAGTAAAGACCTTTATGGTAACCTGTGGTATGTACGATGCATCGGGAGAATATGCAATTAATGTTGGAATTCCTTCAAAAAGTGGAGTAAGTGGAGGAATAATGTGTGCTGTTCCGAATAAAATGGGTATAGGAGTTGTTGGTCCGGCTTTAGACCTTAAGGGAAATAGTATTGCAGGTGTTAAGATTTTAGAGGATCTATCTAGGGAATTAAAGTTGAGTATATTTTAAAATAAAGGATGGTACAAAATGAATGTTATTTCCATCTTGAACAACAGAAAATCTGTAAGAAATTATCTTCAAAATGAAGTTAATGTGGAAATCCTTAATAAGATCATTATGCATGGAGCAAACTCAGCAGCTTTATACAATGACATAGATGTTCAATTCAAGTTGATCGTTGATGGTCACCAATTCTCGAAAAAAATCCGAGGTCATGCAGGATATTTTGGAAAGGTTTTTGACGCTCCACATTATATTGTAGCGGTTAGCGAAGATAAGAATGGATTTTTAGAAAACATAGGTTACAGGATGGAGAACCTTATGATAAAAGCTCATGAATTTGGTATTTCCACATGCTGGATGGAACTTTTATTTGGTACTGATAAAATGAGTAAAATATTAGATATTAAGGAAGGTTATAAAGCTTTAGTATTTACTCCACTGGGATACGAGAAAGCATCACTAATAGAGAAATTCATAAAAGCTGAAAAATATAATGAAAAACAAAGAAAAGAGTTAAATGAAATTATCACCTTTGATAAATGGCATAACTATAGGAAAAGAAAAACTGAACTAGAGTCTGAATATCTTAAAATTCTCGATTATGCAAGATTATCACCTTCATGGGGAAACAAGCAGCCATGGAGATTTCTAATAGATGGAGAAAGCCTGTTGATTTTCTGTAAAAAAGAGAAATTTGTGACAAGAAAAAGAAAGCTCAATTACTATAAAATAGACTGTGGTATAATAATGCTCTATATAAAGCTTTTAGCTGATACATTTGGAATAACTGGAAGATGGAGAGTAGGTAGTCCTAAAGATTCACTAAGTAAATATAGTATACCAAATGATTTTGAATGTATAGGTTCTTTTATAACACAATAGGAAATTATAAACTTCTTAAAACTGTGGATAAATATAATTTCCGTCATGTGCTTCACAATAAGGTTGAAATCTAGCTGATTGCAATCAAAAAGAGCTGATCTCATGGAATTACTTATGAGAACAGTTCTTTTTTTCATATGATAAAAAAGCAGGATAATCATAGAATTTTGTAGAATTTAATACTATATAAAAAAAATTATGTACTTGTTTCATTAAACGAGAAAACTATTTTAGTCTTAAAAATATATTTATATCTGGAGTGGTGCTATGATCTTGGAAAAAAGAAATAGATCTTTTGAAATTAGTAATGATTATCTGTATATTGCAATAACCCTTCTTGTAACTTCCCTAGTATTTTTTGCTTCAGTTGTTTTTGAGCATGAAATCTATACTATCTTTAATGTCGCTAATTTTCTAACCTGGCATACTTTATTAGAATTCTTCAGTGTAATATTTGCATATATTATCTTTAATAATTCTTACCATTCCTATAAGCATCAAAAAAGACTAAGACTATTAGTATTAGCAATAACTTTCTTTATTGTAGGTTGCCTGGATTTTCTACATGCCCTATCATTTGATGGTATGCCAAATACCTTTGCTCCAAGTTCAAGGGAGATGGCGGTTATATATTGGATTATAGCTAGATTAATTATGGCAATGGGAATGTTTACATCCTCTATTATACCTAGAAAGAAGAAAGTTAGACTGAATGAAAAATGCATTCTATTTTCCTGTACATTTTTAACTTTCATTTTGATTTATATTGTAACATGTAAAACTGAGATTATACCTGCACTGTTTATCGATGGAATAGGACTGACAGATTTAAAAATAAATCTCGAATATATAGTTATGGCCTTGCAAATAGCAGCTATATCATATTTTATGAGGGAGTATAGAGCTACATTAAATAAGTATCTTATGATTTTGTGTTCAGGTCTCATATTTATGACATTTAGTGAAGCCTTATTTACACTTTATAGAAATACCTTTGATACTTTCAATCTCCTAGGCCACATTTATAAGACAGTAGGTTTTTATTTGATATATTATTCAATATTTAAATATAATATTGATCTACCGTATTTGAAACTTAAGGATGCCCAGGGTAAAGTAGAACTTTATGCTAATAATCTGGAGAAAATAGTAGATATAAAAACAAAGGACTTTAGAGAAGCTAATGAAAAGCTTAACATGGAACTAGACTATGCTAAGGTTATTCAACAATCATTACTTCCTCCTAATAAAATGTGTTTTGAGAACATAGTGTTTAGATCAGAATACATACCTTGTGAAAAACTCAGCGGTGATTTTTATGACATATTTGAAGTAGATAAGGATAACATTGGAATGTACATACTTGACGTTACGGGACATGGTGTTCCTGCAGCACTACTGACTATGTTCAGTATAAACAATATAAAATCTAACGAAAGGTTAATAAAGAGATATAGAGGCTTGAAGCCCCATAGAAACCTTAAACATTTTTATGAAGAATTTAATAAGTTAAATTTTCCAGAAGAAATGCATATAGTAACTTTTTTTGCAACCTATAATATAAAGAGCAAAGTGCTAACATACTGTTCAGCAGGAATGAACTGCTATCCTATTCTAAGCAGAAGAACAGGAGAGTATGAATTCTTGGATAAAAGTCAGGGATTTCCGATTTGTCAGTTTAGTGAGTTCTTCACTCCTGTATACGAAAGCGCTAAAATACAGCTGAGTGAAGGGGATAAAATAATATTCTATACCGACGGATTAACAGATATGCAAAAGAATTCCACATTAAATGAAGAAGAACTAATAAATATTTTAAGGCGGAATAAGAATAATAATATTGAAATACTTAATCAAGAAATTTCAAAAGAATTAAAAAATATGAAGCAAGAGTTTGACGATGATATTACTTATTTTATTTTGGAAGTATTATAATTTGCAACCATATATTGACTAGTCGTCGTAAAAATATTATAATATATATAAAAATTCGTAATTGTTAGACAGTTAGACATACTATTTACAATAAGTTTAGTCGTTAAAAAAAGGAGTTTTTTCTATGAAGGATATTTTGGTACTAAGAGAATTAGAGCAAATAAAGGCTATTGCTCACCCCTATAGGTTGGAAATAATTGAATCCTTTGAGGAAGCGCCAGCCACAGCGAAGCAAATTGCTGATAAAATGGGCGAGCCCCATGCAAAGGTGAATTATCATATCAAAACCTTACTAAAGGTTGGGATACTTGAGCTTATTGAGGAAAAGGTTAAGCTTGGAATAGTAGAAAAATATTATATGCCATCGGCAAGAAAATTTGTGATCGATAGGAATATATTAAACTCAGGGGAAAATAATGCATTAGAATCTTTTGAACAGGCATCAATATCAATATTTGAAAGTATTTCAAAGGATTTTTATAAGGCTGTAGAGTTTGCGAATGAAAAGGAACATCCTAAAAAATTCCTTTATTACTATGATTATTACTTGACCCTTGAAGAAATAACTGAACTGCAAAACAGATTAGAATCGGTATATGGAGAATTCTTACAAGATAAGAAGGATAAAAATAGAGCAGATACAAAGCGATACTCCATATCATCCCTTATGATACCGAGGGTAAGAGATAAAAAGTAATATTAAGGCAAATTGCATAATGAATTTATGCAATTTGCATAGGTATTTATTATAAATCATTTCTCAAAAATCTATTAATCAAATCCACTGATTTAATCAAAACCTGCTATATTTTTTTATTTATAAGTTTAATGGGGTTTGTGTAATTAGCTATATAAATAAAATTATACATATAAATTAATTTGTCGACTCTTGTCAGTGGATTTTAACATTTGACAAATTATTTTGAAAGGGGGGATTTTGGAGAAGTTAAGTAAAGTTGATTGTTTCTTAGTTAATATACTTAATAAGAGGGGGATTTAAAGTGTTAAAAAAATCAATAGTTTTAGTTTTAGTATTCTGTTTAACAATAACATTAGCTTTAGCAGGGTGTTCTAAGCAAACAGATACTGCTTCTCAGGGAGAGGAAAAACAAGTTGCTGATCAAATAAGTGAAGCTGGTAGTAAAGACGCAGGTGATGTTCAAAAGCAAGAGAGTGATGAAACAGCTCCAAACCCAGCAAAAACTAGAAAATCAAGTGATGCATTTGTAGTAGGCGATGGCGGTGGATTTAAAGGACAATTTATAAGTACATATAATTCAACTGTTACAGATGCATATGTTATGAAGTTATGTTTCAGTCCTTTACTAAGATATAACAATAAGGGTGAAATAGAACCTGTTGTTGCAAAGAGTTATGATGTTTCAGAGGACAAGAAAACATTTACATTCCACTTAAGAGATGATGTGAAGTTCTCTGATGGAACACCACTTACAGCTAAGGACGTTGCTTTTACTTATAATACAATAGCAGATCCAAGCTATGATGGTCGTCATACTGCTGTTGTTCAAGAAATGGTTGGATTCAAAGAATACAATGATGATGAAGCCGGTAAAGTTAAGACAATGTCAGGTATAAAAATAGTTGATGAGCATACAATTTCTTTTACTTTTAACGAAGCATTAAGAACGAATATCGAGAACTTTGTAGGTCAACTATACATTATTCCTGAACACTACTATGGTTTCGAAAAGGGAAAGACTGTAGATATAAAAGCTAAGCAGCATGAAGTAGTAGGTTCAGGTCCATACAAGCTAGTGAATTTTGAACCTGGTCAATTTGTTGAGTTAGCTATAAACGAAAACTATTTCCATGAAAATAAGCCTAAGATTCCAAAGGTTATAATCAAGAAGACTGAAGATGCTACTCAAACTGAGGAATTAATAGCTGGGCAAATTGATATGATAGCTGGGGAAATTGATCCTGACAAGCTTGCTGCAGCTAAAGATTCTGGATTTGTTGACTTCTATCAATATCCAAGATCAGGCTATGGTTATCTTAAGTTTAACACTCAAGAAGCACCTACAAATGATAAGAACGTTCGTAAGGCTTTAGTATATGGATTCAATCGTAAGGCGTTTGTTGATGCATTCTTCAAGGGTCTAGCTAAGACTCAAGATGTACCGATCAACCAAGTTGCTTGGGGATACACTAAAGAACTTCAAGAAAAGCTTATAAGCTATGACTACAATCCAGAAGAAGCAGGTAAATTACTTGATGAAGCTGGTTGGAAAATGGGCGACGATGGTTTCCGTTATAAGGATGGTAAAAAACTTTCTGTTCAAATAGCTTCAATATCTGACATGGAAATGTGGGAAATGGTTGCTGGTCTAATGGCAGACAACTATAAGAAAATAGGTGTAGAATTAAAGATTGGTATGATGGACTTTAACTCATTAATGACTAAGGTTTATGATGAAAGAGATGGCTTCAATATGTACAGTATGGCAGTTACATACTATACTCCTGACCCTGCTAATGATCTATATAGTGCATGGCATTCTAAGTACGATGTACCTGGTGGAGACAATACAGCTCAATTTAGAAATGAAAAGAATGACGAATTGTTAGAAAATATCAGAAAAGAGTTTGACATAGAAAAAGCTAAGAAAATGTATGAAGAGTGGGCACTTAATATAAATGATGAAATGCCTATATTAATACTTTATGCTAACCTTTATACTGATATGGTAAACAATAGAGTTAAGGGTTATAGCCCAACTGCAATTTACAACTGGTCAAACGATATAGTTAATATGTCTATAGAAGAATAAGATTTTTGATTTCTAAAACTAAATATAATGCCCGGTTTTTACCGGGCATTATTCAATTAACTCGAAAATGTTAAAAAAATGTAATAAAAGGAGGAGATGTATTGCTAAAGTATATTTTGAGAAGATTACTTCAAATGATACCAGTAATAATTGTTATTTCGATATTACTTTTTTCTTTAGTACAGGCTATGCCTGGTGATCCAATCCAAGCCTATTTAGGGGTAAATAGCAAAGTAGCACCAGAGATAAAAGAAAAGCTTAGAGTAAAGCTAGGACTTGATAAACCTAAATATGTACAATATGCTATCTGGTTTAAACGAATGCTTACTGGAGATTTCGGTGAATCTATACAATACAAAAGGCCCGTAAGTGAAGTGGCAGGAGATTTTCTTTGGAATACATTCTTAATTAATATAGTTGTTTTTATTCTTGCCTTTGGGGTCTCGATACCTATTGGGATAATATGTGCGGTGAAGCAGTACTCTAGAACAGATAATTTTTGGACAGTATTTTCCCTAATAGGTATATCGATGCCTTCATTCTTCTTCGGATTATTATTGATTTTCGGTCTTGCAGTAAAATTAAAGTTATTCCCTATAAGTGGTATGGTCACGGCTGGAGCTAATTACACTGGATTAGAGTATGTTCTAGATGTAGGAAAGCATATGGTTTTACCAGCCCTTGTTCTGACTATCTCAAGCTTAGCTAGCTTAGTAAGATATATACGTAATAGTATGCTTGAAGTTGTTAAGCAGGATTACATAAGAACAGCACGTTCAAAAGGTTTAAGTGAGAAAGTTGTAATATATAGGCATGCCTTCCGTAATGCCTTGATACCTATAGTAACATTGATAGGTATTTGGATACCATTTCTATTTACAGGGTCGGTTATTACAGAGAAAGTTTTTGTTTGGCCAGGAATAGGTAGAGTATTATATGAAGCCGTTATAATGAGAGACTATAACGTTGTAATGACTCTTAATATGTTCTTTGCTCTACTTATGCTTATGGGTAACCTCCTACAGGATATCGGTTACGCTTTAGTAGACCCAAGAGTAAAGGTAGAATAGGAGGGATAAGGCATGAAAGCAGATACAGCTAAAAAGCTTGATGTAAATGAAAAAAATAAGGAACAAGAGGTTGTCGGCCTATGGCAAATGGTATGGGACAACTTTAAAAAGAATAAATTAGCTATTTTTGGTTTGGTTGCGATTTCAATATTGATTATATTAGTTCTTTTGGCACCCTTTTTAACGCCATATGAAAGGGATTCGGTAGACCTATTAAGTGCTGAACAGGCTCCAAGTGCAAAACATCTACTTGGAACAGATGAATTAGGTAGGGATTACTTTACACGTATATTACATGGAGGTAGAATTTCCCTTAAGGTTGGTCTATTTTCTGTTGTAGTTTCTTTGATTTTAGGAATATTTTTTGGAGGAGTTTCTGGATACTATGGTGGATGGGTAGATAATATACTTATGCGTTTTGCCGAAATAATATATTCATTCCCATTCTTACCACTGGCCATAACCCTTTCGGCAATTGTCGGAATGCGGGTTTCGCCTCAAAATAAAATGTATATGGTTATGATAATTATAGGTGTTCTAAGGTTTCCAGGTCTTGCCAGAATGATAAGGGGACAAATACTTACCCTTAGAGAGCAGGAGTTTATGCAGGCTGCTACAGCCCTTGGATTATCAGATGCTCGTAAAATATTTAGACATCTTATACCAAACACCTTTGCATATATAATTGTAAACGCAACCCTAGGTGTTGCAGGAGCAATTCTTTCTGAATCTGCACTATCCTTCTTGGGCCTTGGAGTAGTTCCTCCTATACCAACATGGGGAAATATGGTTACATATGCAACAAGAGCCCACGTTTTGAAGAATATGCCATGGCTTTGGGTACCACCAGGGCTTTGTATATTCATTGCCGTAATGAGTATCAACTTGATTGGTGACGGCTTAAGGGATGCAGTTGATCCAAAATCAAATCGTTAGGAGGGATAAAAGTGGCAGAGTATTTATTGGACGTAAAAAATGTAAAAACTCATTTTTTCACAGATAAAGGCGTTGTTAAAGCAGTTGACGGAGTTGACTTTAAAATTAAAAAGGGTGAGACCCTAGGTATAGTTGGAGAATCAGGTAGTGGGAAAAGTGTTACATCAATGTCTGTAATGCAGCTAGTAGAAGAACCTGGAAAGACAGTAGAGGGAACTATAGCCTTTAGAGGAGATAACCTATTAGATAAGTCTTTAGCGGAAATGCAGACGATTCGTGGAAATGAGATTTCTATGATATTTCAGGAGCCTATGACTTCACTAAATCCTGTTTTTAAGATAGGTGAGCAAATAATGGAGGTTCTAATACTCCATCAAGATATGACTAAGGATGAGGCGAGAAATAAGGCCATTGAGATGCTTAAACTAGTTGGTCTACCTCGAGCTGAAAGAGTTGTTGATGATTACCCTCACCAACTAAGTGGAGGAATGCGTCAAAGAGTTATGATAGCTATGGCATTGGCATGTCAGCCTAGCTTATTAATAGCTGATGAACCTACAACAGCTCTTGATGTTACAATTCAGGCTCAAATATTGAAACTGATGAATGATTTAAAAGAAAAATTAGGAACGGCTATTATGCTTATAACCCATGATTTAGGAGTTGTAGCACAAATGGCTGACCACGTTATAGTAATGTACTGTGGAAAGGTAGTTGAGGATGCTCCAGTTGAAGAGCTGTTTGAAAATCCAAAGCATCCTTATACAATGGGACTAATGAAATCAATCCCAAGCCTTGACGATGAAGGTGATAAAGAAAGATTAGATAGTATAGAGGGCATGGTTCCACATCCACTTCATTTACCAGAAGGGTGT
Source organism: Wukongibacter baidiensis (assembly GCF_050888315.1). NCBI lineage: Bacteria > Bacillati > Bacillota > Clostridia > Peptostreptococcales > Caminicellaceae > Wukongibacter > Wukongibacter baidiensis. Next base: position 1,159,680 of record NZ_CP138202.1, on the reverse strand, counting down.
TACTTCGAACCAAGATGTCCTTATGCTGTAGAAAAGTGTAAAAACCAAAAGCCAGTATTAGAAGAAATAGCAGAAGGTCATAAGGTAAGTTGTTTTGTTGTAGCTGAGGAGGTGAGATAATGGGGCAGGCGTTATTAGAAGTAAAAAATCTAAAAAAATATTTTCCAGTAACCGGTGGTTTTTTCAAGAAAACTGTTGGTTATGTAAAAGCTACAGATGATGTTTCCTTTGTAATCAATGAAGGAGAAACTCTGAGCTTAGTTGGTGAATCTGGTTGTGGTAAATCTACAACAGGTAGAGCTATACTTAGGCTTCACGAACCAACTGCTGGGGAAGTTTATTATAAAGGTCAAGATGTTACCAATGCATCCAAAGGTGAATTAACAGAGCTTAGAAAAGATATGCAAATAGTATTTCAGGATCCTTATAGTTCGCTAAATCCAAGAATGACAGTTGGACAGATAATAAGTGAGCCAATTGTTCAACATGGATTGATGAAAAAAGGAAAAGAGCTAGAAAAAAGAGTAAGTGAGCTTTTAGAAACGTGTGGATTAGCAAGCTATCATGTAAACCGTTATCCCCATCAATTCTCAGGTGGCCAAAGACAAAGAATTGGTATTGCTAGAGCTCTTGCCTTAAATCCATCGTTTATTGTAGCCGATGAGCCAGTATCAGCCTTAGATGTATCTATTCAATCTCAGGTACTAAATTTAATGATGGATTTACAAGAAGAACTTGGATTATCTTATCTTTTTATTTCCCACGATCTTAGTGTTGTAAAACATATAAGTGATAGGGTTGGAGTTATGTATTTAGGTTCATTAGTTGAGCTTGCAAGTAAAAAGGATTTATTTGCTGGTCCAAAGCATCCATACACTCAGGCTTTACTATCTGCTATTCCAGTTCCTAATCCAAAGGCTAGAAAGCAACAAATCATTTTAACGGGTGATATACCAAGTAACGTAAATCCTCCATCGGGCTGTAAATTCCATACTCGTTGCCCTTATGCCCAGGCTATATGTAAAGAGAAAGTGCCTGAATTTAGAGATTTAGGAGACAAACACTTTGTGGCGTGTCACATCGCGCAATAAAAAGCATAAGGAATGGGTAGAAAAGCGAGAGAAGCAATTGGAGGATGAATATAAGGAGCAACCTTTAGACGTAGGTTGGAAGGATATTCTAGCAATGACTATTGCAGCTTTTCAGGTCTTAATGCCAGTATTTTTCCTTGTAGCAATTTTGATAGGATTAGTATTTCTAGGATTTCATTTTATTTTAAAATAGCATACTATATAATAAAAAAATGCTGATAATTAATTTAATCAGCATTTTATTTTTTGTTGTTTATTCTTAAAATAATGGGGTAAGTTTATAAGATATAGGAAATTATAAATCTATTATAAAAGACCTTGTTTTAACGTGGAATAATATTAAGGAGATGAAATAATGTATATAGGTGCACATTTGTCGATAGCGAAGGGTTACGAGGCTACAGTAAAACAGGCAATCAGTATTGGAGCAAATACATTTCAGTTTTTTACGAGAAATCCAAGAGGTGCTAAAGCTCGAAAACTAGACTTAGAGGATATAAAAATTGCTGATGAATTGTGCCTAAAACATGATTTTGGACCTCTATTAGCTCATGCACCCTATACATATAATTTTGCTTCAAATAAGGATAAAACATGGGAATTAGCTAAAAATCTATTGAAGGATGACTTTGCAAGACTTTCATACTTAGATAATTGTAAATATATAGTTATGCATCCGGGTAATCATCTAGGAGAAGGAATCGATTATGGTATTGAAAGAATAGCAGAAGGTATAAACGAGGTTCTACAGGGGGATGAGAATACCATGCTCCTATTAGAGACTATGTCCGGTAAGGGTACAGAGGTTGGCTATAAGTTTGAACAACTAAGGCGTATTATTGATAGAGTTAATTATAATGAACAGGTCGGAGTATGTCTTGATATCTGTCATGTTTATTCTGCTGGCTATGACGTTGTTGATAATTTGGATGGGGTCATAAAGGAGTTTGATGAAAAAGTTGGTCTTCATAAATTAAGGGCCATACACTTAAACGATAGTCAGCATGGATTAGATAGTAGGAAGGACAGACACGCATGTATTGGGGAAGGAAGCGTTGGATTAGACTCAACCCTAAACATTATTAATCATCCTAAATTGCAAGGAATACCATTATTTCTCGAAACTCCAAATGAAGCTGAAGGACATCAAAGAGAGATAAAACTTTTAAAATATGGATCAAATAACTTATAGGTGCTGTCTCATAAAGGTTTATTATGAGCCCAGACCCCGGGGTGTTTCAGAAATTCGCCATTCTGAGACACCTCTTTTTTCTTTTTTTAATAAAATACTGCATTCCTTCCCATAATAGTAGTAAACCATAAAATAGGGAGTGGATTATTTGAAGGCATTGATTGCTGGCACGATTGCAGGTCTGGTTACTGGACTAGGAACCTTGCCTCTATTATTTGTTCGAAGAATAACAAAAACTCTAGAAGATTTTCTATTAGGTTTTGCGGCGGGAATAATGATATTTGCCAGTTCTTTTAGCCTGATACTACCGGCACTGAAGGAAAAAAATATTATTCAGGTAATATTAGGATTGTTGACGGGTGCGGTTATAATGGCAATAGTAGAGGTTTCGGTTCCTCATATTCATTTAGATAAGCTTAAAATAATAGACTTCAAAGATGAGACTATAAAGAAAACCATGTTACTTCTTTCCGCTATAATAATTCATAGCATTCCTGAAGGGTTGGCAATTGGTATAGGTTACACTTCAGAAAAAAACTCAATAGGATTAGTTATGACGATAGCTATCGCTGTTCAGAATGCTCCAGAGGGATTAGTAGTCTCTGCGCCACTTCTTCAAAAAGGATATTCAAAACCAAAAGCAATCGCCTTTGGATTTCTAGGCGGAATAGGCGAACCGATTGGAGCAGTACTGGGGGTTGTGATTGGTAACTTCCTTAAGAATTATATGGCATTTATATTTAGTCTAGCGGCTGGTGCAATGTACTATGTTGTATCCCATGAGTTAATTCCAGAGAGTCATTGCAATGGCAATCAAATGAAAGCCACCTTTGGAGTTATATTTGGATTTATAACTATGTTGCTAATTGATTATATGGTAAAATAAACTGTCTAGGTTTATATAGAATTAATGAGTTTTAAATCTATATATCTATAAAAAATACTAGAAGCTAGTTTATTTATCTAGCGGCTATAAACGGTGATTTAGGTGATTACGAAAGAGAAAATAATAAAATATGCCAAGGAAATAGATATTGATTTAATTGGCTTTACTAAGGCCGAGGTTTATCATGATTTAAGTGAAATTCTTAAGGAAAGAGAAGCTAAAGGATTTCTGTCTGGATTTGAAGAAAAGGATATTGAGAAAAGGATTAATCCGCAGCTTTCATTTGAAGACGTCAAAACCATAATTGTAGTTGGGATCTCATATTATGTGAAGAAAGAAGATGTTGAAGCTACTTCAATGGCAAAGCTCCATGGGAAAATATCTAGAAGTTCATGGGGAAAAGATTATCATAATGTATTAAGAGATAGAATGAAAAACTTATCAGAGTATATAACGAAACATGAAAGCAATTTCGAATTTAAATACTATGTAGATACGGGACCCTTAGTAGATAGACATCTAGCTTATAAGGCAGGAATAGGATGGTACGGAAAGAATAATTGTATTATATCCAAGGACCATGGTTCCTGGATTTTTATTGGATATATATTAAGCAATTTAGAGCTGGAAGCAGTAAATAAAGACACCATACTATTAGAATCACAAGCTGCTGATATGATTTCTAATGAAGAAAATATCAGCTGTAAAGACTGTAATGAGTGTATTAAAGCATGCCCAACTAATGCTATAATGAAAAACTATCAATATAACTCAAAACTGTGCATATCTTATTTAACCCAGACTAAGGATGATATTGATTATAGACTAAGGGAGAAAATGGGAAATAGCCTGTACGGTTGTGATATCTGTCAAATGGTTTGTCCATACAATAAAGGTATAACAACGTCTTGCAAGGACTTTGTACCAGAAAGTGAAATCTATAAGCCCGATTTGTTAGAATTGTTAAAACTGTCAAATAAGCAGTTTAAGAAAAAATTTGGTGAGACAGCCTTAAGTTGGAGAGGCAACAGAATTATTAAGAGAAATGCCATAATTGCCATTGGTAATTCCGGAAAGAAGGAGGTCCTTCACAACTTAGTTGAGTATTTAAATAATCCTTCTGTGATGATTAGGAAATATACAGCTTGGGCAATTATGCGTCTAGATAAGGAACGGGGAAAGAAAATTCTAGATGAGTATCTGAATAAAGAAGAGGAATCTGAGATTATTGATGAAATTAAGAAATTGTACAGTTACTATTTGTAGAGAAAATTGCTAGGTTTAAAGAGAGCCTAGCAATTTCTATTTTTTGAGTTCACTTCTCGAAGAAAAATCTAACAAAAAAGAGGAATTTTATGTCCAAAGGTCTCTATTTTTCTCTTTTATAACCTCTAATCTAAGTAAAAGTAAATTCTCTGAAGAGCCTAAAAAAACTATACATTCAAGTAATGGATAAGTATTGAAAATAAAAATATACACAAAATTCTCCGAAATTTATGGAAGCAAAGGACGGTTTATTGAATATTATAGAATATAACTTCCATTAAAGGGGGAATTCTGTGAGAGAAAAAAATAAAATAAGTTATCATAAATTAAAAAGAATCTACAACTCAAGGTATTTTAAGTTTAAAACTACCAAGGATTTAGATAACTTCGACGGTATAATTGGCCAAGAACGAGCAGAAAAGGCCTTGGAATTTGGATTGAAAGTTAAAAATTCAAAATATAATATTTTTATATCAGGAATAAAAGGTACAGGAAGAACTAGCTATTGTATTTCTAAAGTAAGAGAAAATGCAAAAAAAGAAAGAGGTAATTTTGATTGGTGTTATGTTAACAATTTTAAAGAACCAGATAAACCTAAGAAAATTAGACTGCCCGCTGGTATGGGAAGGTTGTTTAGAGAGGATATGGACTTCTTTGTTAGGGAATTAATATCTGAAGTTCCAAAGGCTTTTATTAGCGAAGAATATCAAAAAAGAAAAAATGACATATTGAAGAAATACCAGGATGAGAAGAATGAGGTTCTAGACTATTTATTTGATTATAGTAAAAAACTAGGATTTGAAATAAAAAATGTTTCAACGGGCTTAGTATTTGTGCCACTAAAAGATGGAGAAAAGATTAGTGATGAAGAATATGAATTTCTAAGTGAAGAAGAAAAGAACGAATATGAGAAAAATGCAGAAGCAATACAATTAAAGGCTCTTGAGATACTCAGAAAAGTAAAGGTGATTGAAAAGGAAGCAAAGAAAAATTTACATGATTTTCAAAAAATGACAGCTCATTTTATTGTTAAACCTAGTATTGAGAGTATGGCTGAGAAGTATAGTGAATTTGATAAGGTTACTCAATATGTAAAAGAAGTAGAAGAGGACGTAATTGAAAATGTATCAGACTTTCAAATTATTGCTGAAGAAGATATATCAATTAATACCGATGTAAAGGACTTTGCACCAAGGTATTATGTCAATCTTATTGTAGATAATAGCGAAAAAGAAGGTGTTCCAGTTGTAATAGAAACTAATCCAACCTACAACAATCTTATAGGAGTCATAGAATATGAAAGTGAAAATAGCTCACTTAGAACGGACTTTACAATGATTAAATCCGGTGCTATTCATAGAGCAAATGGTGGATACCTAATACTAGATGCATTGGAGCTTTTAAGAAATCAACATGCGTGGACTGCCATAAAGAGGGCTCTATATAATAAAGAAGTTAAAATTGAAAGTTTGAGACATCAACTAGGAATAAGTGATTTAGCCACTCTTGATCCTGAAACAATACCGATAGACGTAAAAGTGATTCTAATAGGCAATCCATATATATATAGTTTACTCTACCAGTACGATGAGGATTTTCATAAACTATTTAAGATTAAGGTGGATTTTGATTCGATCATGGAAAATAACCTTGAGAACCAGTACAAAATGGCTTGTTTCATCAACTCGTTTTGTGAAAAGGAAGATTTAAAGCATTTTACAAAAGAAGGAGTATTTAAAGTTTTAGAGTATAGCAATAGAATTGCAGGGAGCCAGAAAAAACTATCAACTAGATTTAATAAAGTCACAGAGGTTTTGATAGAGTCCGATGCATGGGCAAATTATGAAGGAAACAGGTATATCACAGAAAGAAATGTACAGAAAGCAATAGAGGAAAAAAGAAAGAGAAATAACCGAATTGAAGATAGAATAGATGAATTATATCAGGATGGGAAAATTATTATTGATGTAAAAGGTAGTCAAGTAGGAAAGATTAACGGTCTCTCGGTACTTGATACTGGTGATTATGTATTTGGAAGGCCGACTGTTATTACGGTATCATCCTACGCCGGGACTAAGGGTATCATTAACATTGAAAGAGAAGTGGAGCTTAGCGGAAATATACATGACAAGGGAGTTATGATCTTAGAAGGATATCTAAACGAAAAGTTTGGTAAGAACAAACCTTTAAACATAACCTCGAAAATTTGTTTCGAGCAATCCTATAATGGGGTAGACGGTGACAGTGCTTCAAGTACAGAACTATATGGAATACTATCTAGTATTTCCAATATACCAATTAAGCAGAATTTTGGAGTAACTGGATCAGTGAATCAAAAAGGTGAGATTCAACCTGTAGGAGGAATAACTGAAAAAGTTGAAGGATACTATAATATATGTAAATACTTTGGATTAACGGGTCAACAAGGTGTAATAATTCCTGCTCAAAATGTTGATGACTTAGTTTTGAATAATGAGGTGATTGAAGCAGTTAGGACTGGACAGTTTAGTATATATTCTGTATCATCCATTGAAGAAGGTATGGAGATATTAACAGATAGAAAATTTAAGGAAATATCAGATGCTGTTGAAAAGAAACTAGAATCATATAGCAAAGCAGCCAATAAAAAAGAAAACTAAAATTTGCAACGATATGACAGACTAATTTTAAGTCTGTCATTAGTTTTTGCGAAATAGACTGAAAATTTTGTTTTTTTATCTGTTGCTTATTTATCTTTTGTAGTATACTAAAATTAAAAGATGTACGTGATAAAGGTACAAAGCGCGGCGATAACCCTAAAAGTGTACGCTATAAGAAAACATATTGCTTTCGTAGGCGGTCAAACCAATTGAAATAAAGTTACACCCTATATAGAAAATGATTATTATGGCAACCGAAATAAAGTTCTTAATATTGCTTCAAGTTATATAAATTGGCAATTTTAACCCTAATTATTCATGAAAAGTGTGAAAGGTTGCAAGTAATTTTGAATTCTAAGGCTTTCATCAAGTTCGAAGGAATACCAGAACTGTACGCCTGACATTTGATGGAGGTCTTAGAGTCAAAAGGACGCAGCAGAGTTTTAAATTTTTTATGGATAATTCGGGTTTAATAATAATGTGAGGTGATTAAATGAAAAGGATTTTAGTTACTGGAGCTTTAGGTCAAATTGGTTCAGAACTAGTTTTAAAGCTTAGGGAGATTTATGGTGAAAATAATGTTGTGGCTAGTAGTAGAAGCAGAGGCGATGATGGAAGAAAAGAAATAGTTGAGTCAGGGCCCTTTGAAGTAGTAGATGTTTTAAATCCACAGCAGATTGCAGAGTCAGTAGAAAAGTATGATGTAGATATGGTTATTCACTTAGCATCTATTCTTTCGGCGGTAGGAGAAGCAAAACCACATCTACTATGGAATGTAAACATGAACGGTCTATACAATGTTTTAGAAGTTGCTAGAGAGAAGGAGTGTGGTGTATTTGTCCCAAGCTCAATAGCAGCATTTGGACCAAGTACACCGATGGACTTAACTCCACAGGATACAATTCAAAGACCTACAACAATATATGGGGTTTCGAAGGTTGCTGGGGAACTTCTATGTGATTATTATCATGAAAGATTTGGTGTCGATACAAGAGGCGTTAGATTCCCGGGTTTAATTTCCTATAAGGCCTTGCCCGGTGGAGGAACAACAGATTATGCCGTGCATATTTACTATGAAGCTTTAAAAACGAAGGAATTTATATGCAACATAAAAGAAGGAACAAAGATGGACATGATGTATATGCCAGACGCACTAGACTGTATAGTTCAGTTAATGGAAGCAGATTCAGCTAAACTTAAGCATAGAAATGCCTTTAATGTAACAGCTATGAGCTTTGGACCAGAAGAGGTTTTTGCAGAAATTAAAAAGCATATACCAGAGTTTCGGATTGAGTATGAGGTTGATCCTGTTAAGCAAAAAATTGCTGAGTCATGGCCAAATTCATTAGATGATACTGCGGCTCGTGATGAGTGGGGATGGAATCCAAAATATAATCTTGAGACAATGACAGTGGATATGATTGAAAAATTAAAAGTAAAACTTGGATAAAAAATACCCCTTTATGTAAGCCTAATTAGAAATAAGGAGGTTTTACAATGTCAGATGTTCATGAGTTAAAATTCTTGAAAGAGAAAATTGAAGATCTTAAAAATCAGGGTGTATATAGAAAATTACCTGTTCTAGGTGGAGCTAATGAAGCAGAAATAACCTTAAATGGAAAAAAGGTTATCAACCTATCTTCCAATAACTATCTTGGGTTTGCAAATCATCCTAGAATAAAGAAAGCAGCCATAGATGCAGTAGAGAAATACGGTGTTGGAGCTGGTGCAGTAAGAACCATTGTTGGTAATATGGACATTCACGAAGAGTTAGAATCCGTATTAGCAGAATTTAAAAGAGAAGAAGCCGTAATGGTCTTTCAGTCGGGATTCAACTGTAATGCTGGGACTATTCAGGCTATAACTGAAAAAGGGGATCTAATAGTATCCGATGAATTAAATCATGCAAGCATTATAGATGGAGCAAGACTTTCAAAGGCCGATAAGACTATTTATAGACATAATGATATGAACAGTCTTGAAAAGGTTCTGAAAGAAAATAGAGATAAATACAGTAATATACTTATAATAACAGATGGTGTTTTTAGTATGGATGGTGACGTTGCTAACCTACCTAGTATAGTTGATTTAGCAGAAAAATATGAAGCTATGACATATGTAGATGATGCCCATGGATCAGGAGTTTTAGGTGAAAATGGCCGTGGAACAGTAGATCATTTTGGCTTACACGGTAGAGTAGACTTCAGCATTGGTACATTATCAAAGGCTATAGGTGTTATTGGTGGATATGTAGCGGGAAGTGAGACTATGCAAGATTGGTTAAGCCATAGAGGCAGACCACTTTTATTCAGTACATCTTTGCCTCCAGCAGCTGTAGGTGCAATAATTGAAGCTGTTAAGATGCTCATGGAATCTAGCGAGTATACAGACAGACTTTGGTCTAATGCTAAGTTCTTCAAAGAAAAGCTAGGTAAATTAGGGTTTGATATTGGAAATAGCCAGACTCCAATTACACCTGTTATTATCGGTGACGAAGCAAAAACCATGGAATTTTCTAGGAAGCTATTTGAAAATGGAGTGTTTGCATCGGGTATAGTATTCCCTACAGTACCTAAGGGAACCGGAAGAGTAAGATGCATGGTGACGGCTGGACATGACGAGGAGCAGTTAGAAAGAGCAGTGGCAGTATTTGAGAAGGTTGGTAAGGAAATGAATTTGTTTAAATAAAATATAATATATAACAGACATAAAGACCCATGGAATCAGTTTAGTGAAAATTATTAGATTGATCTATGGGTTTGTTTTTTAGTATATGAAAATTATGCATTATAAATATATCAATTTGCTTATAAAAAAAAATGAAATTATCAGAAACTTATTGATTATTTACTTTTTTATAGTATAATAAATTTATCAGATATGTACGCGAAGTGGAAACATAAACGGCTTTTGATAGCGGAAATGTAATTGATACAAACACAAACGTTTTTTAGTGAGGAATTATAGAAAACGTTATATTAGTTAATCAAATTAGTACAATATGTTTGAAAAGCGTACAAACAATAAAAGAAATCTTATCAAATACAAAATTGACTTAAAAATATGTTCAAAAAAGAAAGAGGGGATGCTTTGTGTCAAAAATGATGGATGCGTTAGTGAAAAAATATGCGGAGCCTGGTTTATGGTTAGAGAAAGTTCCTTTTCCAGAGATAAAAGAGGGAGAAGTACTTGTTAAAATGCATAAAACTGCTATATGCGGTACTGATGTACACATATATGATTGGGACAAATGGTCACAAGAAACTATTCCTGTACCGATGACAATAGGACATGAATTTGTTGGTGAAATAGTTGAAGTTGGAGAAGGGGTAAAGGATCTTAAAGTAGGAGATATAGTTTCAGGAGAAGGACATATTGTTTGTGGTAAGTGTAGAAACTGTCTTGCCGGTAGAAGACATTTATGTAAAGATACTGAAGGAATTGGTGTAAATAGAACAGGTATATTTGCTGAATATGCAGCTATTCCTGTTACAAATATATGGCTTTGTGACCCAACAATACCAAAGGATGTATTAAGTATTTTTGATCCTCTTGGAAACGCTGTCCATACAGCATTATCATTTGACTTATTAGGAGAAGATGTTCTTATTACAGGAGCAGGTCCTATAGGAATAATGGCAGCTGCAATAGCTAAACAAGCAGGAGCAAGATATATAGTTGTAACTGATGTAAACGACTATAGATTAGAACTTGCAAAGAAAATGGGAGCTACAAGAGTAGTAAATGTAACAAAGCAAACAATAAGAAGCGTAATGGACGAATTAGGAATGAAAGAAGGGTTTGACGTAGGTCTTGAAATGTCAGGAAATGCACAGGCATTTAATGATATGATAGATGCAATGTTCCACGGTGGTAAGATTGCATTATTAGGAATACAAGGACCTGAAACTCAAATAGATTGGAATAAGATAGTATTTAATGGCCTTTTCCTTAAGGGGATTTATGGAAGAGAAATGTTTGAAACATGGTACAAAATGACTGCTATGCTTCAATCAGGTTTAGATATAGAGCCTGTAATAACTCACAACTTCCACTATACAGAGTTTGAAAAAGGTTTCCAAGCAATGAAAAGTGGACAGTCAGGAAAAGTAATACTTAACTGGGACTAGATTAGGTATGTGGGGTTGAGAAGTCTGATTTCGGTTATCGAACTTCTCAGCCACGCATATATAGATATAAAAAGACTTAGAAGCTTTGCCTAGTAATTATCTAATTTTTTATTTAAAAGGAGAGTGAAGAAATGTTTAAAGCAGCAAAAGGGATTTATACTGAACAATTACAGGAAATCAAAGATAACGGATTATGGAAAGATGAAAGAATAATAACTACACCACAAAAAAGCAAAATAGACACAACTAAGGTAGATGGCGTTCTTAATATGTGTGCAAACAATTACCTTGGATTATCTAACAATGCATTAGTAAAGGAAGCTGCAAAGGGAAGCTATGACAACTGGGGATATGGATTATCATCAGTAAGATTTATCTGTGGAACACAAGAAGTACATAAAAAGTTAGAAGACAAGTTAACAGAATTCTTAGAAACTGAAGACACTATTTTATACTCATCATGCTTCGATGCAAATGGTGGACTATTTGAAACTATAACAACATCCGAAGACGCTATAATAAGTGATGAACTTAACCATGCAAGTATAATCGATGGAGTAAGACTTAGTAAAGCTAAAAGATATAGATACAAAAACAACAATATGGCTGACTTAGAAGCTCAACTTATCCAAGCAGACAAGGATGGAGCACGTATCAAGCTTATAGCAACAGATGGTGTATTCTCAATGGACGGAATAATAGCTAACCTAAAGGGAATATGTGACCTAGCTGATAAATACAATGCACTTGTAATGGTAGATGATAGCCATGCAGTTGGATTTACAGGAAAGCGCGGAAAAGGAACTCATGAATACAGAGATGTAATGGGAAGAGTAGATATAATAACAGGAACACTTGGAAAAGCTCTAGGTGGAGCTAGTGGTGGTTACACAAGTGGTAGAAAAGAAATAATAGACCTACTTAGACAACGTTCAAGACCATACCTATTCTCAAATACATTAGCACCAGCTATCGCTACAGCATCATTAAAGGTTTTAGAGATACTTACAGAAAGTACAGAACACAGAGATAAGCTTGAAGAAAACACAAGATACTTTAGAGAAAAAATAAAGGATATCGGCCTTGAAATTATAGAAAGTGAACATCCAATAGTTCCAGTAATGCTTGGTGATGCAGTACTTTCACAGAAAATGGCAGAAAAAATGCTTGAAAAAGGTGTTTATGTAATTGGTTTCTATTATCCAGTAGTTCCAAAGGGTAAAGCAAGAATCAGAACACAAATTTCAGCAGCTCACTCAAAGGAAGATTTAGACTTTGCAATAAATGCATTTAAAGAGGCGAAGGAAGAACTAGGAATCTAGAAAACATTATATATTGTGTATAAGACCCATGGGATTACTCTAACAAAAATGTTATAGCAATCCCATGGGTTCATTTTTTTTAGAAGTTAGATTGAATATTAGAGCATTTGGGTATAATGGGATTAGGTTTAGAAGCAGAAATTTTATAGAGAATTTTCATATAGGAAGTGACGAATATGAATAAACAAGAAGTATTAAAAGTTATAGAATTGCTAGAAAAAGAGTATCCAAATGCTAAATGTGAGCTTAACTATAATACACCTTTTCAGCTACTAGTAGCAACTGTCTTATCGGCTCAAACTACAGACAAAAATGTAAATGCAGTTACCAAAACTCTATTTGTTGAGTATCCAGACCTAGACTCCTTCTTAACATTATCGAGAGAAGAATTAGAAAATAAGATAAAATCAATAGGACTATATAGAAGTAAATCAAAACATTTAATGAATATGTGTATAGCTTTAAAGGAGAAATTTGATGGCCAAGTGCCTAGAGAATTTGACAATTTAATTACCTTAGCTGGAGTAGGAAGAAAAACAGCAAATGTAGTTATAAGTAATGCATTTAATCAGCCAGCTATAGCCGTAGATACCCATGTTTTTAGAGTATCTAATAGGATAGGACTGGCAAAAGCTGATGACGTGTTAAAAACGGAGCTACAGCTTCAAAAGGCAATACCCAAAGAATACTGGAGTCTAGCACATCATCTATTAATATGGCATGGAAGAAGGGTATGTAAAGCTAGAAAACCTAATTGTGGTGAGTGTTTTATAAGAGAAGAATGTAAATACTATAGAAACATATTCTAAAAATTTATACTTACATTATAATAAGAAAAGTAAGTATATTAATATTTAAGGGGGGAGGAAATAGATGAATACATGTATATTTAATATTGAAGACAAGGATTTAAAAGAATGTGCTAGGTTATATGTAAATGTTTTTAATGCAGAGCCTTGGAATGACAAGTGGACTATTGAAACAGCATATAACAGGTTACATGATATTTATGTATCTCCTAAATTTGCTGGCATTAAGTATGTAGAGGAAGGCATCATAAAAGGTGCGGTCTTTGGAAACTGTGAGCAATGGTATGAGGGGATGCATTTTAATATTAGAGAAATGTTTGTAACAAATGAGCTACAAGGAAAAGGAATAGGTAGCAAAATGCTGAAATCATTAGAAGAAAGAATTCAGGAGTTTGGGGTAAATACTATTATTCTGTTTACTGAAAAAAATTGCCATACTGATAGATTCTACAGGAAGAACGGGTTTAATGAACTTGACTTTATGAGTATGATGGAAAAAAATATATAATCAAATTGCAAAGATATGTATTTGAAAAGTAAAGAATTGATGATAAGCACACTGATACTAATCAGCGTGCTTTATTTTTTTTAGAAATTAACAAAATATTATCAATAATATCTAAGATAATCTTTTGGTCAGCTTCGTTTAAAGAGTATAGTTTTTCTATAATAACCGATAAATTCTTAGTTTTATCTTTGTTAGATTGACAAGGTTGTATGTATCTAAATAATTCTTCAAATGATATCTCAAGAGCATTTGTAATTTTTTCAAGACTGCCAAGTGTAGGGCTTTTTTCACCACGTTCAATTTCACCCATAAATGACCGATTTATATTAGCTAGATGAGCTAATTCTTCTTGACTGAAACCTTTATCTTTACGTAGAGATTTTATTCTTTTTCCTATTATTTTTGATAAATCACTCAAGACATTACCTCCTTTTAAGTCAAACTACCTTGAAAGATGTCAATTCGCAACATGCTAAAAACAATAAATACAAATAAAACATGCTAAAGACATAAAAAATGCTTGAAAACTTTGGGGAATAGGATATAATGGAAAAAAAGACATAGTTTTCAATAAAAGAGAGGAGGAAAGTCTATCAGTCTTACAATAGATAAAAATCAACAAACATTGCAACATTATCAGGTTGTTAATAATAGCATTATGTTTTGATTACATAAACAAACGTGGGAAAAAAAGGAGTGAAGGTAAAGCGGGCCTCTACTCAGGTATGCAAGGAAATATTTGTGAGTTTTTTTCATATTAATAGAGGAATTGTCAATAATTTGTAGAATTAATAAATAAATGTTGGATTATGTGTAAGAAGGTCGGATTATATCAGGAAAGTGGATGATAAATGTGAAAAAGTTTAACCTTAGTCACATAAAAATACTGTCACCGGAAGAACAGGTTGAGGAAAAAATAATAGAGCGATTTGGAGATGTTGATAGTTTTGCAAAGCAAATAAATATGGATACAAAGACCGTATACCAATATCTTAAGGAATTAGAACAAGGGTCAAATTTATTCAAAGATAAATTATGCGAAGCACTTAATATGAAGAGTGATGAATTAATAAAATCTGATAAAGAACAGATTAAGAATATGGTCCAAAGTATCAGTGATAATCTTCAAACATACCAAGGTAATGAGGATCTTTATATCCTTAATGCTTTGAAAGTATTGTGCGTTGATAATAACTTGAAAGTCGAAGCTTTAGTAATGCAAAGAAATATTGCTATGTATTATTTTTATACTGGCATTACTAATAGGGCAGTAGGTGCAATGGAGAATACCATTAGCTTAGTGAAAGATCGTGATTTATTAATAAAGTGGAAGTCTGAGCTTGGACTCATGTATTTTTCGCAGTGTAATTATGAAAAGTCAAGAAAAGTGCATGAAGAAGTTGAAAAATTACTAAATAAAGCAAATAGAGTTGATAAAAGAACAAAATATTTACACTATTATCGATATGGACTATTGGAGAGTAATACTTCAAACTACTTATCAGCAGAAAGACTATTTGAGAAATCCTTAGAATATGTTAAATCAAGCACTGATAAGGGCGACTCCATAGTGAATATAGGATTGAGTTATAAACGGCGTGGTGATTACCAGGAAGCTATAGGGCACTATAATAAAGCTTTAGATGTTTTTGAGGAGGGTGTAAATAAGAGTAAGGCGTATAATAACCTTGCTGAACTATATAAGTGTTTAGGAGAATATGATAAGGCTTTACTTTATATTCAAAAAGCCTTTGATAACATGGACAAGAATAACATTACCAGACATTTCTTATATTATCAAACTTATGCTCAGATACAAATATTAAAAGGTGATCACGAGAAAGTCGTAAGCAAACTATATGAATTGGTAATGGGTATGGAGGATCATTTTGTATATGATCAAGTTAAAATTAAAGGGATAAGGACATTGATAGACTATTGCATTAAAACCGATGATATTGATATGCTGGAACATGTACGAGACTTTCTTATTAGTCTAATTGAAAAGAAAACCGAAGACGATGAGGAATATTTAAATGTCTTGTATGGGTTTATCGGGGAGATTAGACTTCACACTAGATAAAGAGGAGGTGGAAATATGAAAAATAAAATTTTAACTCTAATAGTAGCATTATCGTTAGTCGCTACTACGACTGTGATTTCCTTTGCAACCGATGATGATATTCCAAAATCCATAAAACCAATATTTTTAATGTATAAATTAACACCAAATAAGTAAGGTGAGATTATCTAGTCTAGTTTGAAATTTGTCGTTAACAGGCTTTTATTTCATGATTTCAGTTGTGGAGTAAAAGCTTGTTTTTTTTGAAAATTCTATTGAAAATACAGTAAAGAATCTGAGAGAAGTAAACTGAAATATACTAAGTATACATTTCGAGTTTGAAACTAAGAAAATGTTGTTAAACTGTAGGTGGAAATTTTTCATTTTAATAGAGGAATTGTAAAAATCTTGTAGAAATAATAAGTATATGATAGATTATGTGTAAGAAGGTCGGATTATATCAGGGAAAGCGGATGATAAGTGTGAAAAAATTTAACCTTAGTCACATAAAGATACTGTCACCGGAAGAGCAGGTTGAGAAAAAAGTAATAGAGAGATTTGGTGATATTGATAGTTTTGCAAAACAAATCAATATGGATACTGAGAGCGTGTATCAAAATCTTAATAAAATAGAACTAGGTTCAAAACTGTTTGTGGATGAACTGTGCGAAGTACTTAATATGAAGGTTAATGAATTAATAAAATCGAATAAAGAGCAGATTAAGTATATGGTTCAAAGTACTAGTGACAATCTTCAGTCATATCGGGATGATGAAGATATTCATCTACTTAGAGCAATTAAAGGCTTGTGCATAGATAATAATTTAGAAGAAGAAGCTTTAGTAATGAGAAGAAATATTGCTATGTATTACTTTTACACTGGTATTCCTAATAGAGGAATAGATTTTATGAAAAATACCATTAGCTTAACAAAAAATCTTAAGTTATTAATAAAGTGGAAATCTGAGTTGGGACTCATGCATTATTTGAGATGCAACTATAAAAAGTCAAGAAAAATACATGAAGAAGTTGAGGAGTTACTAAATAAAGCTAATGGGGTTAATGATAGTACGATATATTTACATTATTATCGATACGGAATTGTGGAACACAAGATTACAAACTACTTATTAGCAGAAAAGCTATTTGTGAAATCTTTAGAATATGCAAAATCAAGTATTGATAAGGGCGATTCTATAGTGAACATAGGTTTAGCTTATAAATGGCGTGGAAAATACAATAAAGCTATAGAATATTATAATAAAGCATTAGATATTTTTGAGAAAGATCTAGATAAGGCTGCAGCATATAATAACATTGCTGAAGCATATAAGTGTTTAGGCAAATACGATAGGGCTTTAATCTACATTCAAAAAGCTTTTGAGTGTATTGGAAAGAGTAACATTACCAGGCTCTTTTTATATTATGAAACTTATTCTCAGATACAGATACTAAGAGGAGATTATGAGAAGGCTATAAAAAAACTACAAGAATTGATAAAGGGTATAGAGGATAATTTCGTACATAACCAAACTAAAATGAAAGCAATAAAAACGCTAATAGACCATTGTATTAAGGACAATAACGTCAGTATGCTGAACCATATACGAGATTTTATTATAGATTTAGTTGAAAAAGAACCAGAAAAGCATGAGAAATACTTAAATAATTTGTATGGATTTATAGGTGGAATTAGACTGTATACTAATTAAACATTGGATTGTGTAAGAAAAGCTATGGGATTAGTCTAGCAAAATGTTAAACTAGTCCTATGGTTTTTATTTTTATAATATACAACTAGGATAGGATTAGCAAAGCTTGATGATGTACTTAAAATTGAGCCATCGCTTCAAAAGGCAATATCTAAAGAGTATTGGAATATGGCACATCATTTTTTTTCAATGGAATTGAAGAAGGATATGCAGAGCTAGGAAAATTGATTGTGTTGAATGTCTGATAAAATATGAATGTAAACATTGTAATAATATACTCTATCACAAGATGTTATAATTATGATATAATGAAGATGAAATCTGAATTTGGGTAAAATTGTAATTATAATGTAAAAAATGGAACTTGATAAAGGAGCAAGTATATAATGGATATAGATGTTGGTTCAAAAATTAGAGAAATTAGAAAAAAAATGAAAATGAGTATTGCAACGTTGGCAAAACAAACGGGAGTAAGCTCAGGAATGATAAGTCAAATTGAAAACAGAAAAGTAGTTCCAACTGTTACGGTGATGTGGAAAATTGCAAAAGCATTAGATGTTAATATTGGATATTTTTTTAATGAAATAGTTGAACCGTTACCTAATCCAGTTGTGCGTAAAGATGAAAGAAAAAAAATGCTTATAGGTAACTCAAAATGTCTATATGAGATGTTGACTCCTGATTTAAATAGAAAAATCGAGTACCTTCTCATTACCTTAGAAGATCAGTCAGAAACAACTACTGATTTTGTCCATCATGAAGGAGAAGAATGTGGATATGTAATTGAAGGTGTCCTTAGAGTTTATCTGGGGGATAAAGAGTACCTTTTATCTGAAGGTGATAGTATTTCTTTTAGCAGTGACATTCCCCATTATTATGAAAATGCTGGTGAAGGAAAATGTATCTCAATATGGGCGATGACACCTCCTTCATGGTAAATATAACATGGAGTAAGTAAAAAGGGTCTTTACTGGCAATGCATCAGTAAAGACCCTTTTTTATATGGTGAACCTTATCTATTGTTTTAACACTGCTTTGATTACACGATCATAATTTTTATAAGCGATTTTCTCAATTTCATTTTTAGAAAATCCAGAATTTCTTAATACCGTTATCAATTGATTGACTTGCGATACATCATTGAGACCATCAACCCCTGCTCCTGGTTTGAGGGATGCTGGATCATTAAAGTGATTCATAGTTGTGTCATTAATGAAATCACAGAAATCAAAGCCAAAGGCTACATGGTCGATTCCAATTAAATTTGCTATATATTTAATATGTGCCACAAGTCCGTCGATATTTTGTTTACTTCTGGATTCATGAACAAATGACCTAAAACTATTTACTCCAATTATACCACCTGAATCTGCAATGGATTTCAGTTGTAGGTCATCAAGATTTCTATCATGAGTACATAGAGCACGAGCATTTGAATGAGATGCGATTATGGGTTTTGAAACAATGTCTACAGCATCCCAAAAAGAGCGATCATTTAGGTGTGAAACATCAAACAGCATACCCAATTCCTCAATTTTTTTTATAGCTGAGCGCCCATAAGGGGTAAGACCTCTTTTTCTATTGCCAAGAATACCAGTCGCTAATTTGTTTTCTTCATTCCAAGTTAGTGATGCGTGTCGTACACCAAGCTCATAATATTGCTGTAGCAAAATTATGTTTGTATCGATATGACTAAGACCTTCCATCCCGATAAGTACTTTGATTCGAGTGTCCTCAACATTAGCATAATCCTCGTGATTTTTTATAACCTTTAAAATGTCTTTAGAAGATTTAATTTCATGTTGCATACACTCAACGATTTGAGCTACTCTAGCTACAGGATCTTCATCATAAGGAGGATCGACCCAGATGACAAAAATGCCTCCATCAACATTTCCAGCCTCAAATTTTTTTAAATGATTTTCTCTAAATACATCTCTCATATTCTTAACTATGTATTTATTAGTTATATCTGTCCAAATATCAGCATGTCCATCAAATATCACTGTGTTTCCTCCTAATATATATTGTTACATAAGTATATTTCCAATAATTATTCCGAAATAATTGCCTATAATATAGCCTAACGTTCCTACCACCATTATAGGGCCAATCAATTCAATCCAACCCTTTGAAATTGCCATTGCAGCAGCTGTAGTTGGTCCGCCAATATTAGCATTAGAGGCTAATATAATCTCTTCCAAATTAAATTTAAGAAGTTTACCCATACCAAATGTTACTAGCATATTCATACCTACCATGACAGCACAGAAAAGCAATAGCAATGGTGATCTTTGAAGAATCAATGAAATTGAAGCTGGGACACCAATAACTACAAAGAATATATAAATTAGAAATGTACCAATTTCTTGAGAACCTTTGATATTACTAAAATAATTCGGGAAAAGCGTGGCACCAAGCATTGTAAGTGTTGTTATTAATAAGTACTTATTTGACAATAAGCTATTTAGAACGTTTAATACGGGATTTGTTGTTGGAATTATTAAACCAAACCACTTTGCAATTTCAGCGGATACGGCAACGATAGCAAATGCAGTAGAAATTGCAAAGGCAATATCTTTTAAAGAAATTTCTTTTCTACCCCAGTAATTTGCGGCTAATGTTTTATTATCATTAGTACCAACACGTTCTACTTCATCAACATGAGGATGAGAAAAGTGTTTTCTGAAAAATCCTATTGAGGGAATTGCTATAAGAACAAAGAAGTATAGTGCCATTAACAAGTTATCTGCTACGACGGCTGCTGAAACAAGTTCGCCAGGAACTTCAAATGAACCAGCCATTGCTGCAAAATTTACACCGCCACCAATATATGATCCTGACATCATAGCTGCAACTTTTGTTAAATCGGGTATGTATTTACTCAACGAAATATACCCCAAAGTAGCACCAAGCATTGTCCCAACCGAGCTGATTAGAAAAATTATTAAAATTCGACCGCTTTCTCTCCAAATTTTCTTTATATCACATTTAAAAAGAAGTAAAGGAATTGCAAGTGGAACTACGTACCCCCATACTTGGTCATACGCAGGAGCGTCAGTTGGAATGATTTTAAGATTAGATAAAACAAGTGCTCCAACAAGTGCTATAATTGCTCCAGAAACTTTTGCAGCCCATTGATACTTTTGCTCCAAAAAAATACTTATTGCTGCCCAACCTGTTAGAAATGCCCATAAAAGCCATGTATTATCTGGGCTGATAAATGAGTTTTGCATAATAATTCTCCTTTCATATTTTGAATGTTTAATATATTAAACTTATATTCAGTATACTATACAAATACATAATATTCAATATATTAAATAAAATTTCATATATTGAACGTTGAAATTAAAAAAACTCTCCTATACTTCTGGATTGTATGATCTTGAGAATGTATACTGTATATAAAACCCATAGGATTAGTTTATCAAAAATGTTAAACTAGTCCTATGGGTTTAATTTTTATGACACAAATGAAAATATAAGTCTATTAAGATTGAAGCAGCATTTTTTTTGTAATATAATTGTATTATATGGGGAATTTTGATAATAAAATGATGAAAGAGGATTTAGATGATTATAGGTAGTTGTGAAGTGGAATTGATAATTTTTAGTGCTAATTCCTTAAAGGAAAAAAGACAGATAATCAAAAGTTTAATACAAAGAATACAATCTAGATTTAATGTTTCTATAGCTGAAGTAGACTTAAATGATATATGGAGAAGATCGGTAGTTGGATTTGCATGTGTAACTACTTCATCAAAGCATGCAAATCAAATGATTAATACTGTTATTAGATTTATAGAAAACGACAATAGAGTAGAGATCGTTAATTGTGAGACGGAACTATTGTAAGTTAGTAGCAAAATAAGTAAGAAAGGATTTTTTTATGCCTAGGAAAAGTAAGGTTCTTTCAAAGAAGGAAATGAAAGAGGCACTGAAGATATTAGAAGGACTATATCCACAAGCAGAATCTGAGCTTGATTATAACTCGCCATTTGAACTCCTAATCTCAACGATTTTGGCGGCTCAATGTACAGATAAGAGAGTAAACCAAGTTATGGGAGAAGTATATAAGACATATAATACCCCAGAAAAATTTCTTGAATTGAGTCAAGAAGAACTAGGTCTTATGATTAAAAGCTGTGGATTTTATAGAATGAAGTCTAAAAATATATTAAATACATGTAGAATCTTAGTTGAGAAACATGATTCAAAGGTACCTGACACCATTGAAGAACTGATGGAGCTTCCTGGTGTAGGTAAGAAGACTGCTAATGTTGTAGTGAGCAATGCCTTTGGAAAGGATGCTATTGCAGTTGATACACATGTTTTTAGAGTCTCAAATAGAATTGGACTAGCCAATAGCAAGGACGTTGTTGGAACGGAAGAACAATTAATGAAAAATATTGATAAAAAATTGTGGTCAACAGCCCATCATTGGATTCTACTCCATGGTAGAAGAGTATGTAAGGCTCGAAAGCCAATGTGCGAGGAATGTCCATTAACTGAGATCTGTTTATATTATAGAAATATTTTTTGAGAAAGTCGTTAATATTTTAAAACAAGGTATTATTATAAAACTGAAAGGGTGGAAAAAATGGGGGACAATATCTTTTCGCTTGATATTGGTACTAGGAACGTTGTTGGTATACTAGCTGAAATGGAAGACGAAACTTATAAAGTAATTGACTATGAAATAATAGAACACCCTGACAGAGCAATGTATGACGGTCAGATACATGACATCGAGAAGGTTTCAAGCGTTGTAAGGGTGGTAAAGGAAAGACTAGAAGAGCGAAATCAAATAAGTCTTGACCATGTTTCTATTGCTGCGGCCGGTAGAGCATTAAAGACACAGAAGGTTTTTGCCGAAAATGATATAGACTCAACAAAACCTATAGATAGCTCTTTGATAAACAGTCTTGAATTACATGGAATCCAAATGGCACAAAAAGAATTGGAAAGTACATGTAGTGATTTAGAATCAAAATACTATTGTGTAGGCTATACAGTAATGAATTATTATTTAGACGAAGCTTCAATGGGAAATCTTAAAGGTCACAAAGGAAATAAAATTGGTGCAGAGGTATTGGCAACGTTTTTACCTCATGTAGTTGTGGATAGTCTGTATACAGTGATACATAATGTTGGTCTAGAGGTAACTAGCCTGACACTCGAGCCTATTGCTGCTATAAATATTGCAATTCCACCGAAATTTAGATTACTTAACCTTGCACTTGTTGATGTTGGTGCTGGGACCTCGGATATTGCTATTACGCAAAACGGTACTATCACATCATATGCCATGGTTTCCTTTGCAGGTGATAAGATAACAGAGTCTCTTTCAAATGCTTTTCTTTTAGACTTTGTTACAGCGGAAAAGGTAAAGTTAGGACTAAATAACAAAGAGCATCACAGATTTAACGATATTGTTGGCATTGAGTATGACTTAAAAACTGAGGAAATAGTTTCGAGAGTCGATGATGTAATAAATGAACTTAGTGATAGAGTGGCCGATAAAATAGTCGAATATAATGGAAAAGCAACAAGTGCTGTTTTCTGTATTGGTGGTGGAAGTCAGATACCTAAGTTTAGAGAATACCTAGCTGAAAAGCTTCAGATACCAAAGGAAAGAGTAGTGGTACGAGGAACTGAAACCTTAGAAAACCTTAAGTTTTTATGTGAAGAGCTTAGAGGACCAGAGTATATAACACCACTTGGTATTGGTTATACATCACATAAAGATAAGGAACAGGATTTTCTAAAGGTTAGTGTAAATGGTAAACCAATAAGGCTGTTTAACTCAAAGGAGCTTTCTGTATCCGATGCACTAGTATTAATAGGATTTAATGCTAGAAGACTGATTGCCAAAAAAGGAAAATCTATTACTATCGAAATTAACGGAGAACAGAGGGTGATTAATGGGGGTTATGGAGAACCGGCTAAAATTATGGTCAATGGAAAGTCTGCAAGTTTAGACACTAAGTTAAATGACGATGATTCTATTACCATTGTGGAAGCTACCCATGGAGATGATGCAGCGGTTAAGCTGAGTGAGATTGTTAATATTAACGAAAAGGTTGTTTTTAACGATAAAGAATTGAATGTACTTAATCACCTGAGCGTCAACGGAGAATCTACTAATGGTGACTATGTGTTAACTGATATGGACAAAGTAAATATCCATAGAATTAGCAAAGTAAGTGAATTGTTAGAAACAAATAATGTCAATCTTGATGGAGCTAGGGTATTTGTGAATAACGCTCTAGTTAATGAAGACTATGTATTGAAGAAAAATGATATTATTGAGATTAGAAATAATACAGTTCAGGAAATACAAGAAAAGCAAGAAGAAATAAAGCCATCGAAGCCAGATGGAATTCTTGAAGTGAATGTGAACGGAAAGATTGTAGAACTAGATTGTGGAGGCAAGAAGCCAATTTTTGTTGAGATATTTAATCACATAGATTTTGATATTAAAAAATCAAATGGAATATTAGTTTTAAAGCTAAACGGAGAAAGAGCTAACTATACGGACGTTCTGAAAACCGGTGATGTAATAGAAATATATTGGAGATAGGTAATGAATTCATTGTTAAACCATGTGAAACATATTTGCTTTTAAACCCTAATCTATTTTTCGAAGAAAATAATGAACGACTTTATGTTTTTCTATAAAAATACTAAATTTTAAAAGCAGATATACATAGGCATATTGTTTTATCTAATCTAATAAATTATAGTATAAATCTTTAAAGTTGACTATTATTATGGAGGCAATTATGGCAACTAATAAAAATAAAGACACAAATGGTAGCAAAAAAAAGTTATTGTATATTCTAGCGATTGTCGCCGCTCTGATTCTTTTTTGCTTATTATCTGCGGTTGTATCATTAGCATTAATTTATAAGGATTCTATTCATAGTGGAATATTTATAGAAGATATTGACATCGGTGGACTTTCGGTAATAGAAGCTAATAGTAGGATTGAGGGTGACTTGCTTGACGATTTAGAAAATGATAAATTGATTCTTAAATATAATGGGCGTTCATGGAGTTTTAACTCTAAAGACTTAGATATAAAATATGACTTTTTAAAGGCTGTCAACGATGCCTATCTGATAGGTAGAAGAGGGACCTTGATGGATAGGGCTCAAACAATGATTGACCTTGTAAGAAGGCCATATAGTATTTCCTTAAAGTCGTCTGTTAACAAAGAAATAATAAATAAAATATTAGCTGAAATTGAGAATGAGGTAAATAGACCTAGTTTAGATGCTAAAATTACAAGGGAAAATGAAAAGTTTATAATTACGAAAGAAGAACTGGGCCTAAGGCTGAAAAAGGATGAGACTGCTGCAGCTATTGAAGAACAGTTGTTGAACAGTGGATTTTATGATGTCGTTGAGATGGATTTGCTCATAGAAAATGTTACCCCTAAGTATACATTTGAAAAGCTTAATCAAATTCAAGACCTGATGGGAACTTATAGTACAAAATTTAATACAAAATTATGGGGTAGAAGCTATAATGTTAACATAGCATCTAAATCAATTGACGGAACTCTCCTAATGCCTGGTGAGATATTCTCATTCAATAATATTGTGGGTCCTAGAACTGTTAAGAATGGATATAAAACCGCACCAGTAATTTTTAAAGGTGAGCTCGTAGATGGTATTGGAGGCGGTGTCTGCCAAGTTTCAAGTACTCTATATAATACCGTTCTTATGAGTCAACTTGGAATTGTAGAAAGGGTTAATCATACTATACCTTCTACATATGTTCCGAAGGGGTTTGATGCAACTGTTTCATATGGAGTTTTAGATTTTAAATTTCAAAATACCTTAGATATTCCTATTTATATAGAATCAATTACTAAGGGAAATAGAATTACAATTAATATCTATGGAAGAAAAGCAACTAACAGAACAATAAAGTTATCAAGTAATATTGATAAGGTTATAAAGAAGGATACTGAGATATTATTTGACGATACAATTTTTGAAGGAGAAAAGCAAGTAGAAGAAAAGGGCAGAAATGGATACAAGGTATCAGCATATATGCATATATATGAGAATGGTAAACTGCTGGAGAAAAAACTACTATCAAAGGACTATTATAGACCAAGAAAAGAAATTATAAAAGAGGGAACCAAAAAAAGAATTGAAGACAAACCAGAGGATGAAGAAAAAATGAGTGGTATAGATACAAATAACTAATATACGAGGTGTTTTTAATGGTAGAAGAACTATATGAAAAAACTATTCATTGCCCAATATGCAATAGGGATTTTACAACTAAGAAAATGAGAACTTCAGCAGTAAGGGTTGCAAAAAGAGATGAGGATTTTTGCCCGTATTATGAAGGTGATAATCCATTATTCTATGGAGTGTTTGTGTGCATTCATTGTGGATATGCAGCATTAGAAAGTAGTTTTACTAATAAAAAGACTCAAGAAGACAAGAAAAGAATTATAGATTTAATAACTCCAAGGTGGCATTCGAGAAGTTATGGTGAAAAAAGAACACTCGATGAAGCCATAGCGGCGTATAAATTGGCACTATTATGCTGTAATGTACTAGAAGAAAAGAACAGCGTAATAGGAAAAATATGCTTGAGGTTGGCATGGTTTTCTAGATATAAGGCTGATGAAGAAGAGAAAAAGTTCATTGAGTTTACGATTAGTTCCTTTGATAAGGCCTTTACTGGAGAAAGAGGAAATGACGATGAATACGATGAAATAGTAAAGCTTTATCTATTAGGAGAACTTAATAGAAGAATAGATAGATACAATGAAGCTATAATGTGGTTCGATAAAGTCTTAAGTCATGAACACATAAATAAGAAAAGACACATCAAGATAAAGGCTAGAGATCAATGGAGTGTAGCTAGGGATCAATACAAGGCATACAAGAAAACTGCTGAGATTTCATAAAAAACATAAGGATGTTGTGAAGATTTACTTAACTAATGAAGAGTTGTTACAAAGTAGCAGCTCTTTTTTGTGTCTAAGTTTAAGATATAAACTTATCGGTGAGAAGTATCAAGGTTAAACCCGTATTATTCATGGAAAGTTTGGAAGAATGCAAGTCATTTTGATTTCTAAGACTTTCATCAAGTTCGAAGGCATACCCAAACGGTACGTCGAGAATTTGATGGATGTCTTAGAATCAAAAGGACGCAGCAGAGTTTTGAATTTTCCATGAATAATACGGGTTAAAGGAGGGGAGAGAATTTGGATATCAATGATATGCTTATTAATGGGAAGGATGAAATACCGGTAATTTTCGTTCCAGGATTGTTTGGATCTATGGGAGATGATATAATTCCTGGAACGGGAAAATGGCATTTTGGTGTATCAACACTAATCTATGGTCCATTTATAAGGATTTTAGAGAAAATAGGCTATAAACTTAATAGGACTCTATTTATTTCTTTTTATGATTGGAGAAAAAGCTGCGATGATTCTGCTAAAAATTATTTGCTAGAAACCATAAAGTATGTAAAAGGAAAAACAAAAAGTAGCAAGGTTAATCTTATTGGTCATAGTATGGGAGGTCTTGTTGCCAGGGCATATATCCAAAGTGATTTTTATGATTATGACGTTAGTAAAATGATTCTTTTTGGAACACCAAACGCAGGAACTACCGATGCATATTATTTTCTAACCGGTGGAGATGCACAAAAAGAGAAATCTTATCAGAATAGTACTTTAGAACTTTTTGTAGAAGGATATTTATGGCTGTTTGGGAAATTACTAAAGAAAGAAGAAATGGAGCTAGAACAAAATCAATTTATAGGAATAGTGGATTTACTGCCTAATAAACGATATGGTAACTATTTATTCTATAAGCAAAACGATGGCTCTATGATATTTAAAGCATATTCTCAGATGAAATGCAAAAATGAATTTTTAGATAGATTAGATGAAGAGAAAGAAAGGATTGAAGAAAGAGAAATAGATGTTACCATAATAGGAGGAACAGGAGAGGGAACGGTTAAGTATTTAGAGACTGAAAAGTGGGGAGTTTATGAATTGCCCACAGATAGGAGTACAATTGGAGAAAAGTACTCCAAGGATGGAGATGGTACAGTTATGCTAGAGAGTGCCTTCTCTGCTCCAGGAGATAAATACACTATTCATGACAGCCATTCAAATATTCTGTTAAGAAGTGAATACATACTTAGAAGAAAGCTACTTGGAAACTACAAATTAAAGGCAACGGCATCAGCAAAACTGGAAAGCAACTCACCTAATTTTATTAATTTACAGATAGATGGTACGGGTAAAATTTTACTAAAGGAAGATAAAGGCGGTAAATGGGTAGAGATAGATAAAAATACCAGCTTTGGATCGGGAGAGCTGTACTATGAAAGCTTTCAGAATAATCTAAAGTGGTTATTGTTAAAAGGAGATAAATTAAAAAAAGTAAAACTCAAATACACTTCCATTGAAGATGAAGTTGTTGAATGGCAGATAAAATCATATAAAGGTGTTAAAAATACGAAGGATGTCTATATGAAAAGGGGGAATGAAATGGAGGTGATATAATATGGGTAAGATAGGTTATATACTTATTCTCTTTGGAATTTTACTATTAATAGGTTATGGTATTTATGTAGTAAGCTTCGATTCTTCTATACCGATGCCAATAAAAATTGCTTTTTTAGCAATTATAATCGGTGTGGTTATAATAATCATAAATTTAATATTTACAAGAAGAAAGGAAAGGATGGATGAAGATGATTCTAGTAAATACTAATGAGGTACCAGGAAAGGAAATTGTTGAAGTGTTTGGATTAGTTAAAGGGAGCACTATTCAGTCAAAGCATATTGGCAAGGATATATTAGCAGGGTTAAAAACAATAGTTGGTGGAGAAATCAATGAATACACAAAAATGCTGGATCAAGCTAGGCAAATAGCAATTAAAAGAATGGTAGATGATGCTGAGAGCAAGGGAGCAAACGCTATAGTTAATATAAGATTTGCAACGTCGGCTATTATGCAGGGTGCTGCCGAACTATTAGCTTATGGTACGGCAGTGAAAATTAAATAAAAACTCAAGGGCATAGAACCCCTTCGTTTTGGTCGGATTTCTCTCCAGGAAATGACCTCAATAATCTTTGAAATTATGAATAATCTGATATAATAAAAATGTCCTTAATAAAGGGCATTTATTTTTGAGGTCAATTTTTGAAGAAAAGTTTAACTAAAATGAAGGGGTTAGATGTTTCAGAGTTTTTTAGGAGTATGAAGGTTATCTAGCTATATATGGAGGAATGGTTATGACATACTATAAAGATTGTGAATTAAAGGAATATAATTCAAGGATAATACTAGTTACTGGTGGGGCAAGAAGTGGGAAAAGTTCCTTTGCTGAAAAACTAGTGGCTGACATAGGAGAAGAAATTGCATACATAGCAACAGCTATTCCCTTTGATGAAGGAATGAAGGATAGAATAAAAAAACACAGAGAGTCTAGGCCTGGTGAGTGGACAACATATGAAATCTACAAGGATGTATATAGATCAATTGGTGAGATATCAGAAAACCATGACACTATACTATTAGACTGTGTAACAATCTTAGTTACTAATCTAATGTTTGAAAATACTGAAATTAACTGGGATGAGATCGCTAGAGATAAAATTGATGAAATAGAAGACAGTATAAAGGAACAAGTGGAGCTGTTAATGAAAGAAATAAGAGAAAAGAAAATGAAATGTGTTTTAGTTACAAATGAATTAGGTATGGGCATAGTTCCTGAAAATAGGCTATCTAGAATCTTTAGAGATATAGCAGGTAGAATTAATCAACTTGTAGCTGCTAATGCCGATGAAGTTTACTTTGCAGTTTCCGGAATACCAATGAAGATTAAGTAGGATGAATATGACGATACAGAGGAGAATTTAAGGATGAAAAGATTTGTACTTATGCTTCAATTTTTAACTAGGATACCAATAAACATTAATCTAGAGGTTGATGAAGAGGATTTTTTTGAGGGAATTATCTATTTTCCCCTTGTAGGACTTATAATTGGAATGTTTGTGGTTTCTTCTTATTATTTAGGATTTAAGCTATCAGGTAGGTTGTTAGGGGCTGTATTTGCCGTAGTAACAGAAATATTTATTACCGGTGGATTGCATCTCGATGGACTAGCAGATAGCTTTGATGGAATATACAGTAATAGGCCAAAGGATCAGATTCTCGAAATAATGAAGGACAGTAGATTAGGAACTAATGGGGCTCTAGCTCTATTTGTACTACTACTATTAAAGGTAGTATTGATAAATGATCTAACAATACCAAATGCCTATCCTATTCTACTTTTAATGCCTGTATTTTCAAGGCTGAATGTAGTATTTGCATCAAGAATATCGACGTACGCAAGAAAGCAAGGAATGGGAAACCTGTTTATTGGAAGAGTTAAGACTAGACAGCTTATAACAGCTATAATAATTGCAGTTATACCGTCCTTGGTATTTATTAGAATAATTCCTGCTATAGGTATGTTGATGATATTTGCCTTGTGGTACGTAAGGCATATAAGTAATAAAATTGATGGAATGACTGGAGACACTTTAGGCGCACTATGTGAATTATCGGAACTAGTCTTTCTTCTAGGAGCAGTTACGTTGATTAGATAATCCTGGGTGTATTAAAGAGGATTAAAAGATAGGGGGACGTTGATAAAATGCTTGATATAACTTTTGTGAGACACGGAGAATCTGATATGAACAAAAAAGGTGTTTATTGCGGATGGTCAAATTCACTGTTAACTAAAAAAGGTTTAGTGCAAGCTGAAGAAGTAAGAAAAAAACTGGCTGATGAAGAATTTGATATTATTATTAGCAGTGACTTAGATAGATGCTTGATGACTGCGGAAATTATCAACAGATCTCATGGGAAAGAGATTGTTAAAGAAACGGCCCTTAAGGAATTAAACTTTGGTGATTGGGAAGGCTGCAATTACGAAGATATATGCACGAACTATCCTAAGGAAACCAAGTTATGGCAGAATGATTATGTTAACTTTAAAATACCAAATGGTGAGAGTTTATTAGAAATGCATGATAGGGTAAATAAAAGGTTTGACGAGATCATTAGTAAGTTTAGTGAAGGAAAGATACTTATCGTAAGTCATTCCGGTGCCATTAGAAGCATTTTAGCACAGCAAATTTGTGGTGGTGTCGAAGGTGTTTGGAAATTCAAAATAGATAATTGCGGAATAACAAGACTTCAAATTTCACATGATTTTCCAATAATCATAGGAATTAACCAATAAAAGTGTTTCAGATAGCTTTTTTCATAAGTCACTATTAAAATGCTATAGCTATAATATTGAAATTTGTTGTATAATCTATTGTGAACCTAGAACTATTTTGATAAAATAGTTCTAGAAGTTAATATTGATTTAATAGGTGTTGTAATTACTTAAAAGAGAAGACGGTGCAAATCCGTCACAGCCCCCGCTACTGTGTGTGAGGATGAAACCAGAAATAAACCACTTAAGCGTTGTGCTTAGGGAAGGGTCTGGGAGTAAATTGATTCACGAGTCAGGAGAACTGCCTATTAATAGCTACGTAAATTGCCTTCGGTGGGAAGGAAAGTATGCATATTTATGAACCATATGTGTATATATTCTGTCCTGGCCTATTAAAGGTCAGGATTTTTTCGTTTTAATGTATAGGAAAATTGAAATACAATCTTCTAAGGAAGTGGGTGGAATAGATGAAGTTATCAAGATTTGTCATAGCTGGAACACAAAGTGGTGTAGGGAAAACCACTGTCACAACGGGTTTAATGAGGGCATTGACCTTAAGAGGGCTCAACATACAGCCTTTCAAAGTAGGACCTGATTATATTGATCCAGCCTTTCACAGTTTTGTAACTGGAAATAAATCGAGAAACCTAGACAGCTGGATGCTTAGTGAAGAAACCATAAAGGAATTGTTTACAAAAAACGCTCTAGGGAAAGGCCTATCGGTTATAGAAGGGGTAATGGGTCTATACGATGGTTTTGGGATAGAAAAGGATATGGGAAGTACAGCCCACCTAGCTAAAATATTAAAAGCCCCAGTTATTTTGGTGATCGACGGAAGAGGAATGTCCTCCAGTGCCGCAGCACAGGTTTTAGGTTATAAAATGTATGATACTGAGCTTGAATTAAAGGGTATCATAGTAAATAATGTTTCGGGAGAAAAACATTACGAAATAATTAGAAAAGTAATAGAAAGAGATACGGGAATTAAATGTTTAGGATTTTTAAAGAAAAATGCAAATATAAAATTAGAAAGTAGGCATTTAGGATTAGTTCCTAGCGTTGAGATAGATGGTCTTGAAAAAAGGCTTGATGAGCTTGCTCAGATGGTAGAGGAAACAATAGACATCGAAGGAATTTTACAATTGGCTGATGAAGCCGAATCTCTAGATGGAAAATATGATAGTGATATCAACAGAGAAAAGGTTGTAAATATTGGAGTGGCTTTAGATAAGGCCTTTAACTTCTACTATCAGGATAATCTTGATCTGCTTGAAGAACTCGGTGCCAACTTAATATATTTCAGCCCGTTAAAGGACAAGGAACTTCCAGATAATATACATGGCTTGTATTTAGGAGGAGGCTTTCCAGAGGTTTTCCCAAAGGAGCTTGAAGATAATAGTGAAATGAGAAATGATATCTTAAATAAATCCCTTAAGGGAATGCCTATATACGCCGAGTGTGGGGGACTAATGTATTTGACAAAGAGCATTGAAAATTTCGAGGGAGACAAATTCCAAATGGTTGGAGTCTTTGATAGAGAGTCAAGAATGACAAAAAGGTTGCAACGATTTGGATATGTTAATGTAAATATAAATAAGCCGTGTGCTATTTCAGAAGGAAATGATGTAGTAAAGGCCCATGAGTTCCATAGATCGACTTTAGATGAAGTAGAGGAAGAAAACTGCGTATACAAAGTAGATAAGATAAGGGAAAAGAAGCTTCAAAAAACATGGGAGTGTGGACTTGTAAAGAATAACACCCTAGGGGCATATGCCCATATTCATTTTTATGCTAATAAGGCATTGGCAAAAAACTTTATTAACAATTGTCTAATATTCAAAGAAAAGGGCGGTGCTGAAGGTGAAAAGTAAATCAATAATGATGCAGGGAACAGCTTCATCCGTAGGAAAGAGTATATTGACAACTGCATTTTGTAGAATATTCAAAGAAGATGGTTATAAGGTGGCCCCATTTAAATCTCAAAACATGGCCCTCAATTCCTTTATAACTGAAAAAGGTCTAGAAATGGGACGTGCGCAGGTAGTTCAAGCAGAAGCTAGTGGGATAAAGCCATCTGTACTGATGAATCCTATACTACTTAAGCCAACTACCGATAAAAAATGTCAGGTTATTTTAAATGGTAAAGTTTATGATAATCTTTCTGCCATGGAGTATCATAATTTTAAACCTAAATTGAAAGATCTTGTAAAAGAGACATATGAAAAGCTTTCATTACAGAATGATATTGTTGTTTTAGAGGGGGCTGGTAGTCCGGCTGAGATAAACCTTAGAGAGAACGATTTAGTAAACATGGGGATGGCAGAAATTTCAGATTCTCCAGTTGTAATTGTTGGAGATATAGATCGTGGAGGTGTTTTTGCTTCCATCTATGGAACTATAATGCTTCTAAGTGAAGAGGAGAGAAAAAGAGTTAAAGGTGTTATAATTAATAAATTTAGAGGTGACGTGGAAATACTTAAGCCAGGAATCAAAATGTTAGAGGATTTAATTAATATTCCTGTTTTAGGTGTAATCCCATATACCGATGTTCAAATAGAGGATGAGGATAGTTTAGCAGAAAGGTTTAGAAAGAAAGAAGAAGGTAAAAAAGAAATCAATGTAGAGGTTTTATACTTACCACACGTTTCAAACTTTACAGATTTTAACGTTTTCGAAACTCAGGAGGACGTTAGCCTAAGATATGTTATGAGGGGAGAAAGTATAGGTGATCCTGACATACTAATAATTCCAGGGTCCAAGAATACTATTGAAGATCTAATGTATCTTAGAAACTCAGGGCTTGAAGAGCAAATCTTGAGACTACATAAAGCTGGGAAAATCATAGTTGGTATTTGTGGTGGATTTCAAATACTTGGAAGAAGCATAAAGGACCCCTATGGGACTGAAAGTGGTGTAGAAGAGATAAATGGATTAGGTCTATTAAATGCCGAAACGATTTTCGAAGAAATAAAGACAACAACCCAAATAGAAGGTGAAACTATAGAGTTCGAGCATGGCTTCCTAAGTAAAATAGCCAATCATACAGTTAAGGGATATGAGATCCACATGGGCCAAACGAAGCTTCTAGACGGAACCTCTCCATTCTTAAAAATTACAAAAAGGCTAGAGGATGATGTAGAAGTCTTAGACGGTGGAATAAATGAAAAAGGAAACGTATTTGGTACCTATATCCATGGTGTTTTTGATAACATTGGTTTTACAAGAGAAATCTTAAATAGAATCAGAGAAGAAAAAGGTCTCGGAAATATAAATAGTAGTATTAATAGCTTTGATGAGTTTAAGGAAAGAGAATATAAGAAGCTAGCTAAAATTGTAAGAGAAAGTGTAGATATGGACAAAATATATGAAATTGTAAATGAGGACTAAATATGGAACTTATATTTATTGGATATGTTTTAGATATAATTTTCGGAGATCCCTATTGGATACCTCACCCCATCATATTCATAGGTAAAAGTATAAGCAGATTGGAAAAACTCTTAAGAGAGTATTTTGACAAGGACAGAAAAGCTAGAATTGGTGGAGTAATATTAGCCCTTGTTATGATAGTAGGAACATACCTCATTACATTTTCAATACTGTACATTCTAAGGAAATACTCTACTCTTTTAGCCAATGTAGTTGAGGTATTTATGATATTTCAAATATTAGCTTCTAAAAGCTTGGCAAAGGAAAGTAGAAAGGTATATTATCCACTAGTGGAAGGTGATATCCTAAAGGCTAGAAAGTTCCTTTCCTATATAGTGGGAAGAGATACAAGCAGCTTAAATGCCGATGAAATTACTAGGGCAACTGTAGAAACTGTAGCTGAAAACTCTGCTGATGGTATCATAGCACCATTATTCTATATATTTATAGGCGGTGCTCCTCTAGGCATGGCATATAAAGCAATAAATACCTTAGATTCAATGGTTGGATATAAAAATGAAAAGTATAAGGATTTTGGATGGGCATCAGCAAAGATAGATGATTTAGCCAATTTTATACCAGCAAGGTTAACTGGGATATTAATAGTATTTGCATCAGCTGTATTAAACCATGATTATAAGAATTCCTTTAAAATATTATTAAGAGATAGAAAGAATCACAGCAGTCCAAATTGTGCATATCCAGAAGGAGCCGTAGCAGGAGCTTTAAACATCCAGCTCGGTGGAACGAATATTTACTTTGGAAAGGCAGTATATAAGCCTACCATTGGAGATAAAAATAGGGAATTAGACTTTGAAGATATAAATAGAACCATAAGGATAATGTATGTCGCATCGTTTTTGGGAGTATGTTTGATGGGAGCAGTTAAGTATTTTATTAACATTGTATTTTTAGCATAGTGTTAAAGTTGATGTATAACTTTAATTATGAAATCCAGTTGTTTCAATGAAATTCACTATAGTTAACTTAATACATTAACATTAATTCAACAAAAGGAGAGATAACCTTGAAGGCAAAGCACGGGGGAAACATATATGAAATTGCAAAACAATATGGTATAGATGAAAATGAAATTCTTGATTATAGTGCAAATATCAACCCCCTTGGAATTCCTAGTAAATTCAAAGAAACAATAATTTCTAGGATAGATGTAATTGAGAATTATCCTGATCCCGACTATAAGGATCTTGTATCTGCCATAGCCAGATACAATGATATAGATGAAAAATTTATTATACCGGGGAATGGAGCTACGGAGATAATTTTTCAAATAGCTCAGGCTGTAAAGCCTAATAAGTCATTACTATTAGCTCCAACATTTCTGGAATACGAAAGGGCTTTAAGGAGAGTTGGAAGTGAAATAGAGTATTACTTTTTAAAAGAGAATGATGACTTTAGGATTAACAAAAAAGACTTTCTTGAGAAACTGAATGATGATATAGATTTGGTAGTGATATGCAATCCAAATAATCCAACGGGTCAAATTACTTCAAAGAAAGTATTATTTGAAATATTGAACGAATGCAAAAACAAAGATATAAAGCTCATGCTAGATGAAGCATTTATTGAATTTCTTGATAATGAAGATGAAAATAGTCTAATGGAATACTTGAAGGATTATGATAACCTATTCATAATAAAGGCATTAACCAAATTCTTTGCAATACCAGGTCTAAGATTAGGATATGGATTGATGTCAAACCCAAAAATAAGAGAAAGTATAATAAATAGAAAAGAACCTTGGACAATAAATGGCTTTGCAGCTATTTCAGGAGAGGTTTTACTGGGAGATAAAGATTATATCAATAGAAGTAAAGAATTTTTTAAAACTGAAAGAAAATATATGTATGAAAGACTTAAGGAGATTAAAGGAATAAAAGCATATGAACCATACGCGAATTATGTTTTCTTTAAGCTAATGAATGAAAAGATAATGGATCTAAGGACAGCGCTAATTCGTGAGAAAATACTAATCAGGCAATGTGATAATTACGTAAATCTAGATAATAATTTTTTTAGAGTAGCTATAAAGGATAGAAAATCTAATGAAAGACTGATTAAGGCTTTAAGAGAGGTACTATATGAAGGTTAAAGCTATATGTCCTGCTTCCTGCGGAGAGTTGATTCAAGGTGTGATTGGAGATGGAGAGAAGCTAATTTCTCTTCCTGTAGATGTTTTTTCGGAGGTTACTTTGGAGGAAAAAAAACATGGGAAATCAAATATAAGCAGGCCAAAGGCATTATTGGCTCTTAAGAAGACCCTTGAGCACTTTAAGGTGCAGGATAACTACATAGAGAGTATCTCTATTGACATAAATTCCAATATACCAATAGCAAAGGGGATGGCTAGCAGTACAGCAGATATTGCAGCAACAATAGTTGCTACAGCTAGGCTTTTAGGAAAGGAAATGAAACCTGAATTGCTTGGTGAGTTATGCTGCAAAATAGAGCCAACCGATAGCACTATATTTGATAAGCTTACATTATTTGATCATATAAATGGAAGGGTTATCGGGAATTATGATTGGATGCCCGAGATGAAGGTGTTAGTCTTAGAACTTGAGGATATTGTAAACACACAAGAGTTTAGAAAAAATGACTATTCTGTGATTAGATATGAGAACAAGAAGTTAATAGAGAAGGCCCATAAAGTATTTGAGATGTCATGTAACAAGAAGGATAGGAAACTCTTGGGTGAAGTTGTTACTTTAAGTTCAATGGCTAACCAAAGAATTCTATTCAAACCTATGCTCCACGAAATAATAGATATCTCCTTAGGACAGGGAGCCTATGGCGTAAATGTAGCCCATAGTGGAACTGTTGTAGGTATACTATATGATGAGAAAAGACTTGATATTGATAAGTTAAAAGATTTATTTGATCAAAGTAGGATAACTAAAGAATATACTAAGGCCTATACAGTTAATATGATAAAGGGCGGAGTTAAAATAATTTAAATAAGGAGAGATACCATGCAAAATTATATAAAGAACCCTTACGAAATTGAAAAAAGAAGCTTTGAAATGATAACTGAAGAATTAGGAGACAAAACATTTCCAGAAGATATTGGGAAAGTAGTTAAGAGAGTTATACATACTACAGCGGATTTTCAGTTTGCAGATATTACAATCATTAATGAGGGAGCCATTGATAAAGCTAAAGAAGCAATCTTGGCTGGAAAGAATATCTATACCGATACTAAAATGGCATTGTCAGGTATAAACAAGAGAAGATTAGCAGAATACGGTGGAGAGGTCTTAAACTTCGTTTCCGATGAGGATGTTGCAAAGAAAGCTAAGGAAGAGGGAATTACAAGATCAATTGTTGCCATGAGGAAAGCCGTAGAAGAAAATCCTGATGGTATCTTTGTAATAGGTAATGCACCAACGGCATTATTTGAGTTAATAAAGCAGATAGAAGAGGGAAAAGCGAATCCTTCACTAGTAGTTGGGGTTCCTGTAGGGTTTGTAGGAGCTGCTGAATCAAAGGAAGAACTATTAAATGTTGATGTTCCTTATATCCTTACAAGGGGAAGAAAGGGAGGAAGTAACGTAGCCGCAGCAATAATAAATGCTATTTTATATATGTTATAGTTGTGAAAAGAGGTAATATCGTGTTAGATAAATATGTTGTAAAAAACGGCAAAAAAATGAGATACGGATATACCACTGGATCATGTGCTGCAGCTGCTTCTAAGGCTGCTGCTTATATGCTTATTAATAATGAGATCATAAAAAATATAGACATAGAGACCCCTAAGGGATGGGATTTGACCTTAGAGGTTATAGAGCCCATAATCGATAGAGATAGCAGGACTGCATCTTGCTACATAAAAAAGGATGCAGGTGATGATCCAGACATAACCAACGGGATTTTAATAGGTGCGAAGGTTGAAATTACCGATACCGCCGATATAATTCTTAGAGGCGGTAAAGGTGTAGGGCAGGTCACTAAGCCGGGATTATACGTTCCCGTAGGAGAACCGGCTATCAATCCAGTTCCAAGGAAGATGATAAAGGATGAAATTTTGAAGGTTCTACCAGAAGGTAAGGGTGCAATTATTACTATTTCCGTACCAGAAGGTGAAAGAATAGCAAAAAAGACCTTTAATCCCAAACTAGGTATACTAGGTGGAATATCAATCCTAGGAACAAGCGGTATAGTTGAGCCAATGTCCGATGATGCCTTTAAGGAGTCCCTTGCTATTGAATTAAATATGGCTGTTAAGGATGGACTTGATAGAGTGGCGTTAGTACCTGGAAACTATGGAGAGGAATACGCCATAAAACTATTTGGGATAGATAAATCACAAATTTTAAAGACCAGTAATTTCATTGGATTCATGCTTAATAAATGCATAGAGAACAATGTGAAAAAGGTTTTAATAATCGGACATATTGGTAAGCTTGTTAAAGTGGCTGGAGGGATATTCCATACCCATAGTAAAGTAGCCGATGCAAGGCTAGAAATAATTGCTGCTAATTTAGCTTTAATGGGAGCAAAAAAAGAAATAATAGAAGAAGTCTTTGAATGTGTTACTACCGAAGGCGTAGTTAATATACTAGAGGCCTATGATTATGATGAAATATATAAGGTTCTTTGCAAGAAGGCTGAAGAAAGATGCCTATCTCATACCCATGGTGAGCTTGAAATAGGAGTAATAATGTTCTCTATGGAAAAGGGACTTTTAGCAATAGGTGATAGTGCTAAGGCGATTTTGGAGGAGTTCTAATGAATAAGATTAATATTTTGGGTATGGGGCCTGGTCATAGAGACTATGTTTTACCTATTACCTCAAGAACTATTGAAGAAAGTGACGTACTAATAGGTGGAAAAAGAATTCTGAAGGATTTTGAAAATACAGGAAAAGAGCTTATTTACATAGATTCAAAACTCAGTAAAATTATTGAGTACATTAAAAAAAATAAAGAAGAAAAAAACATATCATTACTATTGTCGGGCGACACAGGCTTTTACAGTATGCTTGGATATATGAAAAAGCACTTTAAGGAAGATGAGATGAAAGTGATTCCGGGAATAAGCTCATTTCAATATCTAATGGGCAAAATTAATAGAACCTGGCACAATTCCTTTGTAGGAAGTGTACACGGCAGAGAACTTGATATTATAAGTATAGTAAAGAAATATGATAGCGTGGTGTTACTCACCGATAATAAGAATTCTCCTTCAAAAATTGCCAGTATGTTAATGGAAGAAGGAATAAAAAACAAGAAAATAATAGTTGGAGAGAATTTATCATATGAAAACGAAAGGATCATTATTGATTCTTGCGAGTATGTTTCAAAGATGATAGATATTCAAATGTCTGTGGTGGTGATTGAAAATGATGAAGGCTTGGGAGTTTAATACACCGGGCTTACCCGATGATCTTTTTATAAGGGGCAAAGTGCCTATGACAAAGGAGGAAATAAGAGCGGTTTCGATTTCGAAGATGAGACTTAAAGCCGATTTACATGTAGTTGATGTCGGTGCTGGAACTGGCTCAGTCTCAATTGAAGCGGCATTAATATGTTCCTTAGGCAAAGTAACGGCTATAGAGAGAAATCCAGAGGGTGTAGAGCTAATAAAGCAGAATGCAGAGAAGTTTGACTTAAATAATGTTGAGATTATTCATAGCAAAGCTGCTGAAGCATTAAGAAGCATTGACTCCTTCGATAGGGCCTTTGTTGGAGGCAGTGGAGGAGAGCTTAGAGAAATTTTAACCCTTTGTAAAGAAAAATTAAATGACAAGGGTATCGTGGTTATAAACTCTATAACCATAGAGACAGTATATGAATCCACGAAACTACTAAAGGAATTAAATTATTCTGATATAGATGTTACATCCATGTCAGTTGCAAAGGGTAGAAGCGTTGGTAATTACACTTTAATGGAAGGATTAAATCCTATTTATATAGTATCAGGACGAAAATAGAATTCAGAGAAAAGAGGAGATAAAATGAAGGTATATTTTATAGGGGCTGGATCAGGGGACCCAGAACTGATTACAATTAAAGGTGCAAAAAGGATAGCTGAGGCAGATATAATAATATATGCTGGATCGCTGGTAAATAAAGAAGTAATAGCAAATAGAAAAGAAAGTGCTGAAGTATATAATAGTGCTTCTATGACACTAGATGAGGTTATAGAGGTTATGGAAAGAGGTATAAAGGAAGGAAAGTTAATTGCGAGGGTTCATACAGGAGATCCAAGTATATATGGAGCAATAAGAGAGCAAATGGACATGTTGGATGAAAGAGAGATTGAATATGAAGTAATACCGGGAGTTAGTTCATTTGTGGCTGCAGCTGCGGCAATTAAAAAAGAGTTTACACTACCTGGAGTTACTCAGACAGTAATACTTACTAGAATGGAAGGAAGAACACCTGTACCTGAAAAGGAAAGTATAGAAGAATTAGCGAAGCATAGAGCTACAATGTGTCTTTTTCTTTCAGTACATATGATAGAAAAATTAGTAGAAAGACTACTAACTAGCTATACTATAAATACACCAATTGCAGTAATTCAAAAAGCATCATGGGAAGATCAAAAAATTGTTATTGGAACTTTAGGAGACATTGCTGAGAAGGTTAAAGGTGAAGGAATTACTAAAACTGCCCAAATACTTGTGGGAGATTTCTTAGGTGATAAATATGAGCTTTCAAAATTATACGATAAAAACTTCAGTCATGAATTTAGAAAAGCAAAAAGCCAATAGGGCAATTATTACTCTCACAAAGGGTGGAATGGATCTTGGTTTAAAGCTCCTTAAGGAGTACGAAGATACTACGCTTTTTATAAACAAGAGATTCAAACCTACAGGAGAAAGGGTAGAAATAATTAAGGGGAGTATAAAGGAGTTAATAGAAGAAATATTTCATGAGTATAAGTGCTTAATATTTATTATGGCTACTGGAATAGTTGTAAGAACTATAGCTCCATACTTACAGAGTAAAGCCTTGGACCCTGCTGTTATTGTTATGGATGAAAAGGGAAGAAACGTAATCTCTCTTTTATCTGGACATCTAGGTAGAGCAAACGAAATCACTCTGGACATAGCGAGAAGATTAAAAAGTAATCCTGTAATAACAACAGCATCCGATGTAAATAATTCCTTAGCAGTAGACACGCTTGCAATGGAACTCGGGCTAAGTATTGATAACCTCAAGGATGCAACTAAGATTACATCACATATAGTTAACGGTGAGAGTGTAGGTATTCAGAGTCAAATAAAAATAAATTTAAAACTACCAGATAACATTACGGTTCTTGAAAAAGATGAAGATTCAGAAGGTTTAAAGGGAATTATATACATCACTAACGAGATGGAAATTCTTAAACACAATTTAGATAAGGTGGTCTTAAGGCCGAGGAACCTTATTATAGGCGTTGGATGCCGAAAAGGGAAACCAGCAGAGGAAATTATTGAGGCTATAAAAGTCTCATTAGATAAAGTAAGGAAAAGTGAAGCATCTATAAAGGAAATAGCGACTATTGACGTGAAGAAGGATGAAGAGGGCATAATAGAAGCAGCAGGTTACTATAAAGTTCCTTTGTCTGTTATTGAAAGAGAAGAAGTAAGAAAGATAGAAAAAGATTTTGAAACATCGGATTTTGTTAGAAACGCTATAGGTGTTGGTGCCGTTGCTGAACCTGTAGCCTTCATAGCCTCCGAAGACGGTGAAGTGATTATGAAAAAGACTCGATTTGGTGGGATTACCATAGCTATTGTAGAAGAAGGTGTTGTTTAGATGGACATTATTGTAGTCGGATTAAACTATAAAAAAACTCCAATTCATATAAGAGAAAAGGTATCCTTTACAGAAAGCAAAAAGGAAATGGCCTATGAAAGAATAAGTAAAACCCATTACATTAAGGAGTTTGTAATTGTTTCTACATGTAATAGAAGCGAAATTATTGCTGTTGCATCTGATATAGATAAAGGAACAGATGCACTTAAGAGGTTTTATAAAACATTTTTTGAGCTAGAGGATACAAGTATAGAAAGTTATTTTATTTCTCTATGTTCAGATGATGCTGTAAAACATGTTTTCAATGTAGCAGCAGGATTAGATTCATTGGTTATTGGTGAAGATCAAATATTAGGGCAGCTTAGGGATGCCCATGGATATTCATTTGAAAGAAAATTAACGGGAACTGTATTAAATAAACTCTTTAGAGAGTCTATCACAACGGCGAAGAAGATTAAAAGAGAAACAAGAATATCGGAAAAATCCCTATCCATAAGCACCATTGCAGTAAAGTTCATAGAGAAGAAATTTACAGACCTGAATAATAAAAAGGTCTTGGTAATTGGTGTAGGAAAGATGAGTAGGATTGCAATTGAAAATCTTATTTATAAAGGGGTAAAAGAGATATACGTTACAAATCGAACTAAGGGTCATGCTATAGATTTATCAAAACGATATGATGAAGTAGGAATAATTGACTTCAAGGATAGATATAGAATGCTCCAGGCAGTTGATATAGTAATCAGTTCTACAAGTGCACCCCACTTTGTTTTAAAGAAAGAAGAATTCACAAAGCATTATAACAAAGAAAATGAACTTTGCATTATCGACATAGCCCTCCCCCGTGATGTCGATCCAGAAATAGATAAAGTAAGGGGAGTATCTCTATATGAACTTGATGAGCTAAAAAGTGTGGCAGATGAAAACTTTAAATCAAGGTTAGAGGCCGCTAAGATTGCTTCGGAAATTATAATTGAAGATTGTATAAAGTTCGAAAACTGGTATAATTGCTTGCCTGTATTTCCTGTGATAAAGGAATTGGAGGGATACAGTACTTCGATTGTCAATGAAGAATTAGAAGGGTTTTTATCAAGACTTAATCATCTAGATGAAAGAGATCAAAAGCAGATAGAGCTTTTTACAAAAAGTCTAGTAAAGAAGCTATTTAGAACACCACTACATGAACTTAAAAGAGCGGGTGAAGACAGACAGGGCGAGTTGTTTGCTAAGATTACTAAGGAATTGTTCGGCTTAATGGACTCATCATGCAGAAAATAGAGGCAATTGCATAATTCTAACTTGGCAGAATTGCATAATAAATGTGGTATCGCTTTAGGGTTTTTAAGATCATATATAGTAGAAAGTTTTTTTAGATGGTAATTATGCAATTTGCTCTGAAAATAATAAAAGAAGGTGAAAAAGATGGATACAAAAGGAAAAGTATATGTAATAGGAATTGGACCAGGAAATAGAGATCAAATGAGTATGATGGCTTTAAAGGCTATAGAAAACTCTGATGTTATAGTA
Source organism: Wukongibacter baidiensis (assembly GCF_050888315.1). NCBI lineage: Bacteria > Bacillati > Bacillota > Clostridia > Peptostreptococcales > Caminicellaceae > Wukongibacter > Wukongibacter baidiensis. Next base: position 1,116,063 of record NZ_CP138202.1, on the reverse strand, counting down.
GGATACAAAACATATGTTAACTTAATCGAAGACCTTCTTGAAGGTAAAGAGGTTATAAACTCTGGGATGAAAAAGGAAGTAGAAAGATGCGAACTGACTATTGATGAAGCAGAAAAGGGTAAGGTTGTATCAATAGTTAGTAGTGGAGACCCTGGTGTATACGGTATGGCCGGTGTTATACTAGAACTTGTTCATAAAAGAAACAGCAATGTAGAAGTTGAGATCGTTCCAGGAATTACTGCAGCAAATGCAGCGGCTTCATCCTTAGGAGCTCCACTTATGCATGACTATGCTGTTATCTCACTAAGTGATTTGCTTACGGATTGGGACGTAATAAAAAAGAGAATTGACTGCGCTGCAGCAGGTGATTTCATAATATCTTTATATAATCCAAGGAGTAAGGGTAGAGTTACTCAAATTGAAGAGGCTAGAGAAATAATATTAAAATACAGAGATCCTTCTACTACAGTAGGTATCGTAAGAAACGCAAAACGACAAGGGGAAGAAGTTGTGGTTACAACCCTTGAAGAGATGCTTAACCATGAAATTAACATGTTTACTATGGTGATAATAGGTAATACAAATACCTATGAGGCAAATAACATGATGATTACTCCAAGGGGCTATTTTAAATGATTCTTGTCCTAAGCGGAACAAAGGATGGCAGAGAAATAGTATACGGGCTTTTGGATAAAGGCTACGATTTAATAGTTACTACAGCAACGGGATATGGGAAATCCCTTTATGAAGAAAAAAATGGATTAAGGGTTGTTAGTGAAAGACTCGATTATGACGGAATGATAAAATTGATAAATGATAATTCTGTAAAGCTTGCTATAGATGCTACTCATCCATATGCTGATAAGGTAAGCGACAACATTCATAAGGCTTGTAATGACTTAAAGATTGAATATATTAGATATCAGAGACAAGAGAGTATCCTAGATAATTATGCAGATATTATTGAATGGGCTGTGGATTATAACGAGGCTGCTGAAAAATTAATTGAAGCTAGTGGAAATGTGCTTTTGACTACAGGTAGTAAAACACTTGAGGTGTTTTCGAGTAAACTATCGGTGGAAAGGTTATATGCTAGATTACTTCCTACCAGTAGCATTTTAAAAAAATGTGAGGATATAGGTTTAGAGCCATCAAATATTATAGCAATGCAGGGGCCATTTTCAAAAGAGATGAATATCGAGATAATAAAAAAGTATAATATTGATATACTTGTTACTAAGGATAGCGGAAAAGTTGGTGGAACAATTGAAAAATTCGAGGCTGCTAAGGAAATGGGAATACCTGTTATAGTAATTTCGAGACCTGAGCTGAATGAAAGTACTGTCCTAAACAATATAGACGAATTAACACTTAAGGTGAGTGAACTGTATGGGTAAATACTATCCAATTATGCTAAATATAGAAGATGAAAAATGCAAGGTGATTGGTGGAGGAAGAGTTGCTGAGAGAAAAGTGACTGATTTACTAAAAGCTGATGCCAAGGTTACTGTGATAAGCCCGTTTGCCACAGAGAAGCTTTTACAATATTATAACGACGGAAAAATTAACTTGATCCTAAGAGAGTACAGATACGGAGACTTGAAGGATAGTTATCTAGTTTATGCTGCTACTGATGATAAGGAAGTTAATGAAACTTGTTTGAAGGAATGTAGAGAAGAGGGAATATTGTTAAACGTCGTTGACAAACCCGGTATGTGTGATTTTATTGTTCCAGCAAGAATCACAAGGGGAGATCTAAGTATAACTGTATCTACAAATGGAAAAAGCCCTATGCTTTCTAGAAAAATCAGAAAGGGGCTAGAAGAACTATTTACTGATGAATATGAGGAGTACTTAGAGATATTAGGCGAAATACGAGAAAAGGTAAAAGCTGAGGTACAGGATATAGAGAAGAGAAGAGAGATATTTAAAGCTGTAGTTTATTCAGACGTATTTGATAGATATTTGAATGGAGAAGATATGGATTTAAGAGATGAGCTATTAAGCTTATGTAGGAGGCAAGGAGCTGAAATTGATGGAGAGAAAAGAAATAATAATAGGTAGCAGAGGGAGTAAACTTGCCCTTGTGCAAAGTAATCTAGTTATAGACGAGCTTAAGAAACATTACCCTGACATTGAATTTAAGATAAAAGAGATAAAGACTAAGGGTGACAAAATCCTTGATAAAACCTTTGATAAAATAGGTGGAAAAGGTCTTTTTGTTAAGGAAATAGAAACTGCCCTGCTAAAGGGTGAAATTGATATAGCAGTTCATAGTATGAAGGATGTACCTAGTGAATTTCCTAAGGGGTTAGAGATCTCAGCGATAACAAAGAGAGAAGACATGAGAGATATACTTATAACTAAGGAAAATACAGATTTCTATAGTCTTAAGAAGGGTGCTAGGATAGGAACAAGTAGTCTGAGAAGAGGAGCCCAATTAAAGAATTTAAGAAATGATATAGAAATAGTTCCTGTAAGGGGTAATGTCCAGACGAGAATAAGGAAAATAGAAGAATTGGATCTTGATGGTGTTATATTAGCAGCCGCAGGTCTCAGCAGATTAGGATTAGAAGACCAGATATCATATTACTTTAACATAATGGACGTAATTCCAGCCGTTGGTCAAGGGGCTCTAGGTATAGAGACAAGGGAAGACGATGATTTTGTAAAGGAAATGACTTCAAAGATAAATGATGAGACAACAAGCTTAGCGATTAAGGCAGAAAGAATGTTCATGAAAATATTAAATGGAGGTTGTCATGTTCCTATCGGAGCCTTTGCATTTATAGAAGAAGAGAAACTAAAAATGGTTGGAACCGTTGCTTCTATTGACGGAGAAAAGCAAATAAAGGTTTCAGGAGAAGAGAAGATTTCGGGTTATGAAGAGCTCGGTAAAATGATAGCTGAAGAAGTATTAGACAGAGGCGGTAGAGACATATTAAATGCAATAGAGGGTGATAACTAAATGAGTGGTAAAGTATATTTAGTCGGTGCTGGACCTGGAGATTATAAGCTCATAACTCTAAAGGGATTAGAATGCATAGAGAAGGCAGATGTGATATTATATGATAGACTTATTAATCCCAAGCTTTTAAAGTATGCTAAGGAAAATGTAGAAATTATTTATGTAGGAAAAGCTCCAAATGCCCATTCCTATACTCAAGAAGAAATAAGTCAGCTTATATTAGAAAAAGCTCTTGAAGGTAATGTTGTTACAAGATTAAAGGGAGGAGATCCCTTTGTATTTGGTAGGGGTGGAGAAGAAGCGTTATTGCTTTTAGAACATAATGTACCCTTTGAGATTGTACCGGGGATAACCTCAGCTATTTCTGTTCCGGCATATGCAGGAATTCCCGTTACCCATAGAAATGTGAGTTCATCATTTCACGTTATAACTGGGCATGAAGATCCATTGAAGAATAAATCCTCTTTAGATTATGAGGCTTTAGGAAAATTAAAGGGAACCCTTATATTTTTAATGGGTGTAAAAAATATTGAAAGCATATCTAGCAATTTAATGAAGTATGGACAAAGCTCTGAAAGACCTGTAGCAGTCATAAGGAGAGGAACAACAGCAGACCAAAGAATATTGACTGGAACATTAGGAAACATTTCGCAGAAGGTGACTGAACATGGCTTCAAGAATCCTGCAATTATAATTGTTGGCGAGGTAGTAAATCTAGCTGAGAGCCTTAGCTGGTTTGATAAAAAGCCGCTGTTTGGTAAAAGAGTATTGGTAACTCGTACTAGAACTCAAGCCAGTAAGTTAAGTGAGAAAATTGAAGAGCTTGGGGGAGAAGCAATTGAGTATCCAACCATAAAAATAGTTGAAAATGACGATCATACAGATATTGACAAGGCTATTGGTCAGATAGAACAATATAAATGGATTGTTTTTACAAGTGTCAATGGAGTCAAATTCTTTTTCGATAGGATGCAGAAGCTCAGCTTTGATATAAGACTTTTAAAAAATGCAAAGCTTTGTGCAATCGGGCCTGCAACGTCTAAGGAACTAAGCGACAAAGGTTTCGTGGTTGACAGTATTCCCGAGGAATATAGAGCTGAAAGCATAATAGATGATCTAAAGGATAAGATTAATGCAGGAGATAAGATATTACTGCCTAGAGCCGATATAGCCCGCAAAGTTTTAGAAGAAGAGCTTATTAAACTTGGTGCAGATGTTGATAATATACATGTTTATAAAACTATAGTACCAGAACATGAGAGTAGCGAGCTTATTAGTCTTCTTGAAGAAAAGAAAATAGATATAGTAACATTTACAAGCTCGTCTACAGTGAAAAACTTTTGTAAAATACTTGGTATGGAAAATTTAGAATTACTTAAAGGTGTATTAGTTGCGGCCATTGGGCCTATAACTGCTGAGACTGCCCATGAAATAGGTGTAAAAGTAGATATAGAGGCCAAGGAATATACTATTGATGGACTAGTAGATGCAATTATTAATCATGTGTAAATAAAAGATTAGATTAGGGGGATTTTTAAAGATGGGTAAGTTTTACGGTATAGGAGTTGGACCTGGAGATCCAGATTTACTAACGATTAAGGCAAAGAAAGTACTTGATAAGGTGGACATAATCCTTGCTCCTGAGACTAAAGATGGAAAAGGAAGCATTGCCCTTAATATTGCCAAAGAGCATTTAAGTGAAAATGTAGAAATAATAGAGAAGAAATTTCCAATGACATATGATGTTGAAGTACTTAATAACTCATACGACGAGATAGCAGACTTTGTAAAAGAGCTTGTAAACAAAGATAAGAAAGTTGCTTTTTTAACCTTAGGTGATCCTATGGTTTATAGTACATATATCTATTTGTTTAAAAGACTAAAAATCAAAAATGTTGAAATGGAAACAATTCCTGGGATAACGTCTTTCTGTGCTATTGCAAGTAAGGTAGGAATTCCTCTAGGAGAAAACGAAGAAACTATAGCTATAGTTCCTTCAGTGTACTATGGAAAAGGTGATCAAAAATTAGATAGTATAATAGAAAACATCGATAACATTGTATTTATGAAGGCTAGCGGATATATCGATGAATTAATAGACGAGCTTGAGACTACAGGCCATAAAGATGGATCTATATTTGTTTCAAGGCTAGGATTAGATGACGAAGTTATTGAAGATAAGATAGAAAAAAGAAGAGGTATAAAAAACAACTATCTTTCAACGCTAATAGCTAAAAAACATACAAGTGTAAGATAGTTTTTAGGAGGTGTAACTATTGCTAACCAGTAGACCTAGAAGACTTAGGGCAAATGAGCAAATCAGAAGTCTTGTCAGAGAGACGAGCCTTAGTATAAATGACTTGATCTATCCCTTATTCCTAGTGGAGGGAAGTAATATTAAGAAAGAGATTTCTACATTACCTGGATGTTATCACTATTCTGTTGATATGCTAGAGGAAGAGATTGGTGAACTAATCAAGCTTGGAATAAAGGCAGTACTATTATTTGGTGTACCCGATAAAAAGGACGAATTTGGTAGTGAAGCATATAGTGAAGATGGAATTGTACAAAAAGGTATAAGAGAGATTAAGAAAATTGAAAGCAATATTATGGTTATTACAGATGTATGTATGTGTCAATATACTGACCATGGACACTGTGGAATTATCGAAGAGCATGGAGTTGACAATGACGTATCCTTAGAATATCTTGCAAAAATTGCCGTATCCCATGCAAAGGCTGGAGCTGATATGGTGGCCCCATCGGATATGATGGATGGTAGAGTGATGGCTATTAGAAAAGGCCTTGATGAAAATGGCTTTGGAAATGTGTCAATCATGGCCTATAGTGCAAAGTATGCATCAGCATTTTATGGTCCTTTCAGGGCAGCGGCCCATTCAACTCCACAGTTTGGAGATAGAAGAACCTATCAAATGGACCCTTGTAATTCCGATGAAGCTATTCGTGAAACGGAATTAGATATTATTGAAGGTGCAGATATAGTAATGGTAAAACCAGCTCTATCCTATTTAGATATAATAAGAAGAATAAAAGATAACTTTAATGCTCCTATCGCAGCATATAACGTGAGTGGTGAATATGCAATGATTAAGGCGGCAGTTAAAGCAGGTCTTGTAGATGAAAAAGCAATAGTAATTGAGAAAATTACTAGTATGAAAAGAGCCGGTGCAGATATAATAATAACTTATTATGCTAAAGAGCTAGCAAAATGGATAAGGGAGGGATATTAATGAATTTGAAAAAATCTTCTAAAGCCTTTGAAGAAGCAAAAGAATATATACCTGGTGGTGTAAATAGCCCAGTAAGAGCCTTTAGATCGGTTACGGTAGATCCTCCATTTATAAAAAGTGGAAAGGGATCAAAGATATATGATATTGATGGAAATGAATACATTGACTATGTAGGTTCATGGGGGCCGTTAATTTTAGGGCATTGTCATGAGACTGTTATGGAGGAGCTTAGAAAAGTCTTAGAAACTGGGACGAGTTTTGGAGCACCTACAGAAAAGGAGACAGAACTAGCGAAATTAGTCTGTCAACTTGTACCGTCCGTTGAAATGCTTAGAATGGTTAACTCTGGTACTGAAGCTACTATGAGTGCCTTAAGATTAGCAAGGGGCTTTACTGGAAGAGATATGATTGTAAAGTTTGTTGGTAACTATCATGGTCATTCTGATAGTCTACTTGTTAAAGCTGGATCTGGTGCCCTAACCCATGGAGTTCCAGATAGCCCAGGTGTACCTGCTGATATCGTTAGAAATACAATATCGGCGAAATTCAATGATATTGAAGGTATGAAAGAGATTTTCAAGAACTATGGAGATAAAATTGCTGGAGTTATAATTGAACCTATTGCAGGCAATATGGGAGTTGTGCCTGCAACACAAGAATTTATTGACTTCCTTCGTGATGTAACTAATGAGTATGGTGCACTTCTTATATTCGATGAAGTTATGACAGGATTTAGAGTTGCACTTAACTGTGCACAAAGTCTCTATAACGTAAAACCTGATATTACATGCTTTGGAAAGATAATTGGAGGAGGCCTTCCAGTAGGTGCCTATGGTGGTAGAAGGGACATCATGTCTTCTATGTCTCCAGCAGGTCCTATTTATCAAGCAGGAACCCTATCTGGAAATCCTTTAGCTGTGACCGCTGGTCTTACGACGTTAAAGATTTTAAGTGAAAATCCATCTATATATGATGAACTAGAAAGAAAAGCAAAGATGCTTGAGGATGGTTTTAAAGAGAATGCGAAGAAACTTGGCATAGATGTGTTTTCAAATAGAGTTGGTTCTATGGTATGCAGCTACTTTACTAGTGAAGCAGTTTATGACTATGATACAGCCGTAAAAAGTGATACAGAAAGATTTGCAAAGTACTTTGAAAACATGTTAGCCGAGGGAATATATTTGGCTCCATCACAGTTTGAAGCCGCATTTATTTCAGCTGCCCACACAATGAAAGATATAGAAAAAACAATCGAAGCAAACTATACAGCACTAAAGAAGTTAGATTAACAATCTGAAGGGGTGTACTCGTAGGATTTCTTTATGAGACAGCCCTTTTTTTGTTGTAAAATCCTTGTCTAAGAAATATAATTATAAGGGAATATTTTAAAGGGTGGAGGGATGAAATGATTATTAAGGCGATTATTCTTGGAATTATTGAAGGACTGACTGAGTTTTTACCAGTCTCTTCTACGGGTCACTTGATTATTGCAAATAAGTATCTAGACTTCACAGGGGACTTTGCTAATTCATTTGCAGTTATCATTCAAGTTGGGGCCATATTTGCGGTAGTACTTTATTTTAAAGATAAGGTTTTTCCTAAATTTGATAATAAAAGAAGACTTGTAGAATACTTTTCCCTGTGGACAAAGGTTGCTGTAGGGGTTATACCAGCGGTTATCCTAGGCTTACTTAAGTTTGATGATTATGTTGATAAGCACTTTTTCAATCCGACAGTTGTAGCTATTGCATTAATCTTTGGCGCAATTTTGTTGCTTTTAGCAGAAAGAAAGCAAAAGAAAGCCAAGGTGGTATCTGAAAATCATATATCATATGGTCAGGCACTTGTAGTAGGTGTAGTTCAGTGTATGGCTGTTGTACCTGGAATGTCGCGTTCAGCTTCTACAATTATCGGAGGAATGTTTGTTGGATTCTCAAGAAAGGTTGCTGCGGAGTTTTCTTTCTTTTTAGCTATCCCTACACTAATAGGAGCTGCAATTCTCAAGCTGTTTAAAATGGGTTTAGATTTTTCAGTATATGAATGGTTCATACTAGCAATAGGGACCTTTGTTTCATTTGTAGTAGCCTACTTCGTAATAGCTTTCTTTATGAACTACATAAAAAGAAAAAAGCTTGTACCCTTTGCATATTATAGAATAATTCTCGGGGTAATAGTTCTTTTGGTAGTTTAAAGTGAGATAAGAAATTGGTGAAATACTTTATAGGGATTTAGGTAAAGACTTTAATTTATATACATCCGAAATTCCCAGAAACCCTGAGTATTTGGACATGTATAAATTAAGGTTTACTATGTAAACTCTATAAGAATAACAGAAAACTTAGAATAAATGCGTCTTAAAGACGCATTTGCTCTATGGAAGGATAGTTAAGTATGAAAAACATCAGGTTAAGAAATTTAATGTTAATTTGCTTAGGGGTTTTAATAGTACTTTTTAGTGCTAGACCCTATCTTGAAAGGAAGATTGACCAAATAAGCTTATTTGACAGTGGAGATTATTTAGTTGATTTTACCGATGACTCAGATGTGAGAATCAAAATGAAGAGCTATGCGAGGCGAATTATATCCCTTGCACCGGCCCATACAGAGAATCTTTTTTCACTAAACTTAGAAAATGAGATCATTGGAGTTAGCAAAGTAGATAACTACCCCCTTGGGGTTTTAAATAAGAAGGCTTATGACTATATAGAGGAGCCAGAAAAAATCATTTCAGCGGCACCAGATTTAGTATTAATAACACCTTCTATAGAAAAGGAAAGTCCGGACTTTGTTAAGACTTTAAGAAGGACAGGCATTAATGTTGTTTCATTGTATCCTGTCAGCTACGAAGATTTTTCTGACTATATAGAAAAGCTTGGGATATTAACTGGAAAGAAGAATACTTCTAAAATATTTCTTGAAAATTTCTATCAGCAGATAGAAGAAGTCAATGAAATGACAAAAAATATTGAGAATAAGGTCAATGTTTTTTTTGAGTCTGAAGAAATTGGATATAAGACAACAATGCCTGATTCATTTGCCTCAAATGCCATTAAGTTAGCTGGTGGGACTAATGTAGCTAAGAATGTTGAAAAAATTGACGATAAGAGCTACATAGCTGATTTTGGAATAGAAAAACTGAAGCAAGAGGCAGAAAGAATAGATGTTTACCTTTCGCAAAGGGGTGGAACAAACTCTGGAGGAAATATTCATTCTATAGTGATAAGACCAGGCTTTGAAGACATCAAAGCTGTTAAGGATGATCGTGTCTATAATGTAAATGAGAGGCTAGTATCACAGCCTACTTTAAGATATATAAAGGGTATTAAAGAACTATATAGAATTTTTTATCCCAATATAGTTGATGATATTACCATCTATAAGTCAGAAGATGAGATTACAAGAGAACTTTTGGCGGAAATAAGTGTTAAATATGCCCATAGAGGCATTTACGTACCTAGTTCAAGGTACTATAAAAGTGAACGTAAAGGGCACACCTATGGCTTTTTTCAAGATGTACCTTTGGATCACAAAAGCTTCGATTTCATTGAGACAGCAGTCTTAGCAGGGTATATTAACAGCTTTAAGGTTGACAATATAGAGCTGTTTTATCCAGAAAATAAAGTAACCCGTGACGAATTTGCAAAAACGGTTTATCTTTTAGGTGATATTTCAAGAAAAGAAGTACACAAAGAGATAAAGGATATAGATCAAATAGAAAATAAGAGGATAGTTCAGACCCTAGTAGATAATGAAATATTTGAGCTTGAAGATGGATATTTCAACCCACTAGAGTATGTAACGGTAAATGAAGTCATTAAGGTCTTGAAAAAGCTGAAAGAGGTTTAATATGATAGAGATAAAATCTGTAAGTAAAAGTTATGGAGATGTTAAAGCTGTAGATAATATGTCCCTTACAATACCAGATGCCACATTTATGGGGCTTTTAGGTCCTAATGGAGCAGGTAAGACTACCCTGATAAGAATGCTGATAGGTTTAATTGATAGTGATAGAGGACAAATAACTATTGATGGCATGAATGTAAGCCGTGATAATCAGTCTTTGAAGAAGAAAATAGGGGTTGTTCCTCAGCATATTAATTTAGATAAAGAACTATCGGTTAAAGAAAATTTAATTTTTTCTGGAATGCTTTATAAAATGGATAGAAAGATGATTAAGAAAAGGGTAGATGAGCTACTTGATGTCATGGATCTAACTAAGGCAAAGGATAGAATTTGTAAGCGTTTGTCAGGCGGAATGAAGAGAAAGCTAATGATTGCCAAAGCATTAATACATGACCCTCAAATTATTTTTCTGGATGAACCCTCTGTGGGAATCGATTTAAAAGCTAGAAGAGAAATATGGGACATATTAAAAAGAATGAATAGTGATGGAAAGACGATTCTGATCACCACCCACTATATTGAGGAAGCAGAATATTTATGTGATAAAGTTTCACTAATGAACGAGGGGAAAATATTTTATTGCGATACACCAAGCAATTTAATTAATATGATCGGAGGATATACCGTTGAGTATTTTGAAAATTTAGTACAAACTAAATTCAAATACTTTAAGACCCTTGAATCAGCTAAAGCTTTTGCTGATGGGATTAATGACAAGTATACTATAAGAGATACTACCCTTGAGGATGTATTTTATAGTTTTGCTCACAGGATGGTGAAATAAGTGGAAGTTTTGACGATATTATGGAGAGAGTTTGTATTTTTTAAAAGGCGATTCTGGAAAATAACCAGTGCATTAATCGTATCTCCTTTATTATATATAATTGCCTTTGGATGGGGTGTAGGTGAGAATGTCGTAGTAGAGGGAAACTCGTATATGTTATATATTATACCGGGTATAGTGGCATTAACCACAATGAGATCAAGCTTTGGAGCTATATCTATGCGCGTAAGTGTATCAAGGCTACACGAAAAAAGCTTCGAGTACTATCTTATTTCTCCTACAAGTATGTATTTGTTAACCCTAGGACACATATTGGCAGGTGCTCTTAGAGGATTATTTTCAGCATTTATAATAATTTGTGTGTCCTTTGTCTTTGGGGTTGCAGTAAAAATAAATTTTCTTTTTATACTTGTATGCTTTTTGAATAGTTTAATGTTTGCAGGACTGGGTTTTTTTGCTGCGATGATGATAAATACCCACTATGACATGAACAGATTTACTAGCTTTGTTATCAATCCTATGTCATTTTTATGTGGTACTTTCTTTTCTTTAAAGAAGATGCCCTATATTGTGAGGAGTTTCATAGAGTTTTTGCCACTTACTCATTCTACTAGAATTTTAAGAGCAATAGCGCTAAATGGTAAAGTAGAAGGATTTTCTGTATTAGTGATTATGGTATATGTTATAATATTCTACATATTAAGTGTTAGGGCTTGCTATGAGGAAGCCGTGTAACAAACGAGGTGGATAAATGGAAAAGGTATCACTGATTAAGTGTGATGAATATGACTATATTAAGGTGAAGAGTGCTGTAGAAGAGAGTTTTAACAACTTAGGTGGAATAGAAAAATATATTGCTCCTGGAGAAAAAGTTCTCCTTAAGCTAAACCTACTTATGAAAAAAAGGCCCGAAGAAGCCACTACCACACATCCAGTATTTGTTAAAGCTTTAGCGGAAGTATTAATCAAATATGGAGCTGAAGTAATAATAGGAGACAGTCCAGGCGGACCCTTTAACACCTCGGTACTAAAGGGTGTATATAAAGCATGTGGGATTGAAGAAATTGCTGATGAGGTTGGAGCTACACTTAATTATAATACTAATTCAGTAGAGATAAAGAATGTAGATGGATTGATTTTAAAAAAGATAAGGGCTATTGAAATTTTAGAAGAAGTTGATAAGGTTATATCTGTATCTAAACTGAAAACCCATGGTATGATGCTATTTACTGGAGCAGTAAAGAATATGTTTGGCATCGTCGCTGGCCTTGAAAAAGCAGAATATCATGTAAGGATGCCAAATTACATTGATTTTTCTAATGCCTTAGTTGATATTTGTCTTGCAGCAAAGCCTGTTTTATCCTTTATGGATGGAATAGTTGGTATGGAAGGAGCAGGACCAAGCGCAGGTGATCCGAGACATGTAGGTGCAGTAATTGCATCGGAAAGTCCATACCATTTAGATGTAGCTGCAGCACATATTATAGGGCTTGACCCTGAAAAGATACCAACTGTGAAGAGGTGCGTTGAAAGGGGTCTATGTAAGGGGAACTTTGAGGATATAGAACTCTTTGGGGATAATATAGAGGAGTTTATTATAAAAGATTTTGTTGTTCCTGAAATAAGAGGTATTGATTTATTAGAGGGCAAAATCCCTAAATTCTTAAGAGATATTTTAAATGGGCTAATGCAGCCAAAGCCAGTCTTTTTACATGACAAGTGTGTAGGTTGCAGTGATTGTGCAGAAAACTGTCCACCTAGGGTTATAGAGATGGTCAATAATAAACCTGAAGTATATCTAGAAGAATGCATAAGATGCTTCTGCTGTCAGGAGCTATGCCCTGTAAAGGCTGTTGACATTCATAGACCGCTATTGATGAAATTGCTGTCTAAGCTATAGAAATCTGGTAATATGGAAATACTATCACCTATATAGAACGCACCTATAAACCTGCATTTCACTTTCTCGAATAGCCAATGTTTCTAGAAAACTTGAAATGTGAAGGATTTATTGCGATTTCTATAAAAAGATTTAGGTGGTGTTTATATGAGGGCAGACAGAAGAGTGACGAAACCAATTGTAGCTATTATGAAGGATAGAAAAGAAGAGGACTCACTAACTAAAGCTTTAGATTTACTACCAATTAAAGAAATAATTAGAGAAGGAGATAGAGTAGTAATAGTTCCTAACTGGGTTAAGAACAAACCTCCAGTTACTGGTTCTGTGGTGGGTCCTAATACTTTGAAGAGACTAATAAGGTATGTTAAAAATTTTAAGCCTTCAAGAATTACTATCGCTACAGGATCTGGTGGAGATCCTACACCAACTGTTATGAACTCAGTAGGATATAATAAAGTAATAGAAGAAGAAATGGTTGAATTTGTGGATCTTAATTATGGCCCTTACATTGACTTAAAACTTGAACACTGCTATATTAGACAAACAAAGATTAATAATTTGATTAATGATATTGATGTACTTGTATCTTTCACGCAACTTAAACACCATGAAGAAGCCGCGATGAGTGCAGGAATAAAAAATATTGCTCTTGGTTGGCCGCCTGCTGAAATACATGGCTTTCCAAAGAAAAATTTAGGAATACATGAGGATTTACATGGATTTATACTTTCGATGGCGAAAAAAATACCCATCGATTTAACTATTGTAAGTGCAGATAAGGCAATGATTGGAACAGGCCCTTCTTCAGGTATGACAGTAAATGGACAAGGTCTGGTAATTGCTGGCACAGATCCGGTTGCAGTGGATACAATTGGTGCAAGGCTACTTGGCTTTTTACCTCAAGCTGTTTATTATTTATATCAAGCATATAAGAGTGGAATTGGAGAAGCTAGGCCTGAGAACATGGAATTAAAGGGTCTGATGCTTGAGGAAGCAGAAAGATTTTTTAGTATGTCAGCTTACAAGACTGAAATTGTATTAGATAAGGGAGAAATAAAGGATATACATGGTAACCATTAGAGATATTTATGGAATATAATCATATCAATTAATATCTATTTGAAAGTTTTATGGTATAATAACAGAAGCGGTACAAAAAAGACAAGAAATTTGATAAAGTAACAATTAAATAGGGTATATCTAATGCATAACTAAAAAAGGGGATTGAGAATGTCATAGGATGTTCTTAGGTTATGCAAAAAATATATATTGGAGGGATATGGGTGAAGGCTGAGTATATAAATCCGTTTATAAAAGCAAGCGTAGATATTCTAAGTCAAATGGCACAACTCAAAATTAACGTAGGTAGACCGACTATTAAGGGTTCTCCATGTAGTGCTAACAATATAGTTATCTTAATAGGAATTACCGGTGAAATTAAGGGACAAGCAATGCTGAGCTTTGATGAGAAAATGGCATTGAACATTGTGTCAAGGATGATGGGTGGTATGGAAATTAAGGAACTTGATGAAATTAGTAAAAGTGCGTTATCAGAGCTTGGGAACATGATTTTAGGAAATTCTGCCACTTTGCTATTTAATGCAGGGGTAAAGGTTGATATTACACCACCTACCCTTATGATGGGGACTAATCTGTCTATTTCATCAGACCAGCTACAACCAATATGTGTTCCATTAGAAACTGAAGGTAATAAGATTGAATTGAATATCTTTGTAAAGGAGTAGGATTAATGGCTATAAATATAGTACTTTATCAGCCTGAAATACCCCAAAACACTGGCAGTATTGCTAGGACATGTGCTATAACTGGCAGTAGGCTACATTTAATAAAGCCCTTAGGTTTTTCTATTGAGGATAAACACTTAAAGAGAGCGGGATTAGACTATTGGCATCTTTTAGATGTACATGTCTATGAAAATAGCGAAGAGTTCTTTGCTAAGAACCCAGAAGGTGACTTTTACATATCGACTACAAAGGGAAGCAAGGTTTATTCTCAGATGAACTATGAGGATGAGTGCTTTATAATATTTGGGAAGGAAACAGCAGGCCTTCCAAAGGAAATACATGAAAGATTTAAGGATAAAGGTATAAAAGTACCAATGATTTCTGATTCTAATGCAAGATCCTTAAACCTTTCTAATACAGTATCTATTGTAGTGTATGAAATTTTAAGACAACTTAACTTTCCGGGTATGATTTAGGTAAATTAGCATAATATAATATTGAGGGTTATGATGAATGACTCTTTAGTGATTAAAAGAATTATGTAGATAACGACTTTGTTTCTAAATGATTGATTTAGGAAATACAAGTGTATCTACATTTTTTCAGGTTGATATATTTTGAAAATTCCAACAATATAGAGATCGTATAGGAAAATTTAATGTATACATATCAAAATACTCACGGAAATTATATTTATCAGCAATTTTGAGAAGTTTAAAACTTCCTATGTTTTGTAAAAGAAGATTCGAAATTTAACAAAAAATAACCTGTGCTTAACATTTAACATGGATTTAACAAAACTATATGTCGATTGATGTATTATATATTATGTGCTTTTAAACAGATTACTTAAAAAGGAAAGGGAGGTTGCCAAATGGATATAGCATTCGGTCTCATTGGAGGATTGGGCCTATTTCTATACGGAATGAATGTTATGGCTGCAGGTTTAGAAAAATCTGCCGGTGACAAATTAAAAAGGTTTATTGAGATTCTAACTAGTAATCGCTTTATGGGTGTAGTAGTTGGAGCTTTAGTTACAATGGTTGTACAAAGTAGTAGCGCAACGACAGTAATGGTTGTTGGTTTCGTAAATGCAGGTATAATGAAACTTACTCAAGCAGTTGGAGTTATAATGGGTGCTAACGTTGGTACAACTATTACTGCACAATTAGTTTCTATCAATTTGACAGCTATTGCCCCTATAGCAGTTGGTATAGGTGTAGGAATCTGGTTATTTACATCAAACAGAAAATTAAAGAATTTTGCAGAAATTATTATAGGTTTTGGTATATTATTTTTAGGTATGGACATGATGAAGCATGCTGTAAAGCCACTTAGAGAGTATGAAGGCTTTACTAACCTTCTTTTAAGCTTTGGTCAGCCAAATATTACAGATAAGGTATTGGCAATACTTACAGGTTTTGGTATAACAGCAATTGTTCAAAGTAGTAGTGCTACCACGGGAATTCTTATTGCTTTAGCAAGTCAAGGGTTACTACCAATTGAATCTGCTTTCCCGGTATTATTAGGTACAAACATTGGAACATGTGTTACTGCAATGATTTCCAGTATTGGAGCCAATAAGACTGCGAAGAGAGCGGCATTAGTGCACTTATTGTTTAACGTTATAGGTACTGTTCTATTTATTGTCTTACTTGCTAAACCGACTATACACTTCGTAACTCAGTGGTCAGATGATCCAGCTAGACAATTGGCTAATGCTCATACATTATTTAATATTTCAAATACATTGTTATTAATTTGGTTTGTTCCATTATTTGTCTATGCAGCTAAGAAAATAATTCCTTATGATGGAACAGAAGAAAAAGAAATCAGAGGAATAAAATATATTGACGATAGAATTCTAGAAACTCCTTCCATAGCTATCGGTCAGGTTTCAAGGGAAGTGCTGCATATGGGTAATGTTGCACTGGAATCATACAAATACTCCATTGATGCTTTCTTCAAGACCGATGCAAAGCTAGCACAAGAAACCTTTAAAGTTGAAAAAATAGTCAACGAAATGGAAAGAGAAATTGCAAGTTATCTATTAAAAGTATCAAATACAGAAATTTCCGGTAAACAGAGAGAAATGATTGAAGGACTATTTAATACAATAAATGACATTGAAAGAGTAGGAGATCATGCAGATAATTTAGCTGAATTGGCTATTTATAGAATAGAAAATAAATTGAATTTTTCTGAGAAAGCCCTAGAAGAACTGAGGGTTATGCATGAGAGAGTTGAAAAGTCCTATAGAGAAGCTTTAACAGCACTAAGAAATGCAGATATGCAAACAGCTCAAAGAGTTATCGAAAGAGAAGGCGAAATTGATCTTATGGAAAAAACTCTTAGAGCAAACCACATAAGTAGATTAAACAATCAGCAATGTAACCCAGGAGCGGGGATAATTTTCTTGGATATTATAAGTAACCTTGAGAGAATAGCTGATCATGCATCAAATATAGCTTTAGCTGTTACAGATCTTGACAAATAATAATAAATGAAAGACAAGGGATTTTTAATTAAATTCCTTGTCTTTTTTTATTAGAGCAAATTGCATAATTACCATCTAAAAAAAACTTTCTAGTATACATAGTCTTAAATTCCCTAGAGCTATACCACCAAAATATGCTCTATTTTAAATGATTAAGTTAAGGATGATATTCGCATATGCAATTCTGCCAAGTTAGAATTATGCAATTTCCTCATTCAAATGATGTATTAAAGAGATCTTTGACATTTTGGTTCTTGTAAAATTATTAAATAAGTTGTATTATTTTGGTAGGAAAAAAATACTATCTAAAAGACATTTATAAATAAATTTTTCTAATCAGTTTTTGAAAGGTGATAAAATGGGAATAAGAATATTAACGGACAGTGTTGCTGACATACCAAAAGAGATTGCTAAAGAGTTGAACATAGAGGTACTACCTTTAACTGTAAACTTTGAAGATGGATCCTATAGGGATGGTATAGAAATTTCAAAGGAAGAATTTTATGAAAAGCTTAGTAAAGCTAAAAAGCTTCCCACAACATCACAGGTTCCTCCTGGAGACTTTATAGAAGCCTTCAAAAGATTAACCCAAAATGGTGATGAGATAATTGCTATATTGATATCATCTAGACTAAGTGGAACCTATAATGCTGCTGTAACGGCAAAGGACCATCTAAACAATGAAAAAATCACAGTTGTTGACTCGAAACTTGTGACATTTGCGCAAGGTCTTATGGTCATAGAGGCTGCAAGAATGGCATTAAAAGGCTGTTCAAAATCTGAAATAATGGATAGAGTAACTTATATGAAGGAAAATACAGTATGTAAAATTATTATAGAGGACATTGAGTATTTGAAAAAGGGTGGAAGACTAACACCTAGCCAAGCCTTGCTTAGTAAGCTTCTAAACATAAAACCGATATTGACTATAGAAGATGGAGGAGTAATATTTGAAAACAAGGTTAGAGGCAATAAAAAGGCAATAAAGTGGATTATAAATTGGCTAAAGACTAATGAGATTAATCTAGATAAAAAAACTATAGGTTTAATTCACTCGAATAATAATAAGTACCTTATGGATTTACATAAGGAGCTTACAGAGAATTTTAGTGCAGAAGAAATTATTGAGTCGAAGGTAGGGGCCGTGGTTGCTACACATGCAGGACCAGGTTGCATTGCAATAGCCTTTGTGAAGTAAGAATATATATATTGAACCTCTGTGTTCTTAAATGAAAAGGAAGTGTTTTTATGAAGAAGATTAAGTTTATTACGGACAGCTTGTCAGATATACCTAAGCAGATAGCGGATAAATACAATATTAATGTGTTGCCATTGACGGTTAGGTTTGGAACAGAGGAATATAGAGACGGTGTAGATTTAAGTTCTGAAGAATTTTATAAAAAGCTTGAGACTGTTGAAGAAATACCTCAAACCTCTCAAGTAACACCTATAGACTTTAAAAAAGCTATTGAAGAAGCTCTTGAAGACGGATATGAGAACATTATAATTATAAACGGTTCAGGGGGAGTAAGTGGAACACATCAATCTGCAGTAATGGCTAAAGAAGAAATGAATAGAGAGAATATTTACGTATTCGATTCCAGATCCTTGGCATATGGATGTGGAATGATTGTAACAAGAGCAGCTGAAATGGACGAGTTAGGTAAGCCACTCGATGAAATATTAGAAAAGATAAGAGAAATGATTGAAGGAGCTCAGCAAATCTTTTCAGTAGATACTTTGAAATACTTACATAAAAATGGAAGATTGAGCACTGGAAAGATGGCTCTAGGTACTTTGTTAAATGTAAAACCTATTTTAGGAATTATTGATGGTAAGGTTGAACCTATTGATAAGGTAAGAGGAAACAAGAAATTGTATAAAAAAATGGTAGAGATCTGTAGAAAAAGTGGCTTAAAAGAAGGAACTAGAATTGCTATGGGTCATGCTGCCAACAAAGAAGGGTTGGAGAATCTGAAGGAGTTAGTAATAAAAGAATTTAAACCATCGGAAATAGTTGAAGCAGATATAGGATGTACTATTGGCACACACACCGGAGCCGGAGTCCTAGCAATATTCTTTATTACAGAGTAAAATCTAATGCGATTTAAGCAAAAGTGTTCGACAGATTCAAACAAAAAAAGATAAATTCTAATAAAAATTATAAATTTATTAAAAAATTATATTGTAAAACTTTTGACAATATTATATAATGGCTATAGAAGAAAGTTATAGCAATTTAAAAAGTATAAAAAAATTGAATATAAGTACTGGATGAAGGGCTCGGGAGAGAGCCAATATATATTGGCCGCCGAAGGTGTAAATTATGACAATGCCCGTCATAGTGAAATTCTCAGGCAAAAGGACCGTACCTAGACAGATCTCTGGAAAGCCATGTATGCTATTTATATATGGCACCGAAGGGGCAATTTCGATTTCTATTTGAATTTGAAAGAAACTCTCAGGTATAAGACAGAGGAGCAACTGGCAAACATTATTCGCCATTGCTCCTTTTTTTGTTGCCATTTTGTGAATAATATATCTAAAAATGGCTAAAGGATAATAGTACATATTTATTGTTTTCAGCTTTGGAATAGAGTTGAATTCACATTAGCGGATAAAGTTTCGATACAGTATATAATTTGTAAAATTGACACACCCCTAATAAATCAAATAATCAGGAACTAGCAAACAAGGCTAGAAAAACGTTTTCCTTGAAACCTGTATATGTAAAAATGCGGGAGGTGAAATTTTTGAAAAAAACAATAATAACAAATAACGTTTTGGTTTATGATAAATATAATGAAAAGATGGATATAATCTATTTGAAGGAAGCTAGTTACTTAGAAATATTATCTTTTGTCAGAAATAAAATACATGAAGGATACAAGCTTTTAACCCATCCTTTGTCGGGCAGTATAAAGCCGAATGAGACACCATTTAAGTCGGTGGCAATCAGCGCTGAAAAAGGAAAACTAGATATTGAATCCTTGGAAATTATTGAAGCTAGTGGGAATACAGCAAGAAAATTCATCGAAGGTAAAAAGACGCCAAGATGGACTGAGGAGATCTTAGAGGATTTTAGGCTTATTGATTTCAACTTAATTGATGGAGCGATCCAAAGTATGGATCAGTTTTATTAGAAATGTAGGTTAAACCTTATATAAAGGTATTAAATAAATATTAGACAGTTAAATGAAATTTCATTAATAAACTCAAAGAATCAACTTAACCTAAAAAATTACAGAGGAATTTTAATCATTAATTATTAAAGAGGGAGGTTCTATTATGGAGAATTTATATGACGTGTTGATCGTTGGATGTGGGCCAGCTGGTCTTGCTGCAGGACTATATTCTGCCCGTGCAAAAATGAAAACTCTAATCTTAGAAAAAGGTAAGACTGGTGGACAGATTGTAACTACAAATGAGGTTGCAAACTATCCTGGTTCAATCAGAGAGGCTACTGGACCAAGCCTTATAGCTAGAATGGTAGAGCAAGCTGAAGAGTTTGGAGCAGAAAGAAAGATAGACGCTGTAGTTTCAGTTGACCTAGAAGGTAAAATTAAGGTTGTTAAGGGTGAAAAAGAAGAGTACCGCGCAAAGACAGTTATTATCGCAACTGGTGCAACTCCAAGAAAATTAGGAGTTCCAGGTGAAGTAGAATTAACTGGTAAGGGAGTTTCTTACTGTGCTACATGTGACGCTGACTTCTTTACAGACCTAGAAGTATTTGTAATCGGTGGAGGAGACTCGGCTATCGAAGAAGCAATGTACTTAACTAAGTTTGCAAGAAAGGTTACAGTTGTTCATAGAAGAGATACATTAAGAGCAGCTAAATCTATCCAAGAAAAGGCATTTAAGAATGACAAGATAGAATGGATCTGGAATTCAGCACCAGAAGAAATTAAAGGTGAAGGAATTGTAGAATCAATAGTTCTTAAGAATAGAGAAACTGGTGAATTAACAGAATATCAAGCTCACGAAGATGATGGTACATTTGGAATATTCCCATTCATTGGATATCTACCTCTAAGCGATGTATTTAAGGATATGATAGATATGGATGATAGAGGATATATAATAACAGATGATGACATGAAGACAAACATCGGTGGAGTATTTGCAGCTGGAGACATTAGACAAAAGTCACTTCGTCAGGTAGTAACAGCTGTAGCTGATGGAGCAATAGCAGCAGTTCAAGCTGAAAAATATATTGAAAATGCTTTTCATGAATAATATATAAATTACGAAAAATCTATTACATTCCAAAGATTTAACATCCCTAAAATGTTGGCTGTTAAATCTCCAGAATGTAAGATGACTATCGTATTATATACAGATAATCGCTTTGTCCCCTTGGAATTACTAAAAATAAAAAGCGAATATCCCCAAATAAATTACAGGGAGGTTTTTAGAATGTTAGCAGTTGATAAGAACACTTTTGAAGAAGAAGTACTAAAGGCTGATGGCTTTGTACTTGTAGACTACTGGAGTGATGGCTGTGAGCCATGCAAGGCTCTTATGCCTGATATTGAGGCACTTGCAGAAAGTTATGAAGGTAAGGTTAAGTTCTGTAAATTAAACACTACAAAGGCAAGAAGACTTGCAATATCACAAAGAGTTTTAGGACTTCCAACTATAGCTATCTACAAAGATGGAGAGAAGCTTGGTGAAGTTACTAAAGATGATGCAAACAAGGCTAATATTGAGGCGATGATTGAAAAACACCTTGGGTAGCTATAAGCAGCTGTGCTAATCAAAGACTATTGATTAGCACGAGCTGTTAAATATAAAGGGAGGTGAAGGTTGTGCGTTTAGAGCTTGGAAAAATTAAGATTACAGATGTTCAATTTGGAGAATCTACAAAGGTTGAAGCTGGAACATTATACGTAAACAAGCAAGAACTAATCGACTTAATTATGGAAGACGACCATATCAAAAGTGTGACTATGGAGTTGGCTCGTCCTGGTGAAGAAGTAAGAATTACTCCTGTAAAGGATGTTATTGAACCTAGAGTAAAAGTTGAGGGTACTGGTGGACTTTTCCCAGGGGTAATCAACAAGGTTACAACAGTGGGAGCTGGGCGTACACATGTGTTAAGTGGGGCTGCAGTTGTTACATGCGGTAAAATAGTTGGTTTCCAGGAAGGTATCATTGA
This sequence comes from Wukongibacter baidiensis, assembly GCF_050888315.1. Lineage (NCBI taxonomy): Bacteria > Bacillati > Bacillota > Clostridia > Peptostreptococcales > Caminicellaceae > Wukongibacter > Wukongibacter baidiensis. The sequence continues at coordinate 1,093,857 of NZ_CP138202.1, read as the reverse complement.
TATGACTGGACCAGGTGCTGACTACACACCATTCTCAAAGTTAAATAATGTTTGCTTAGTAATCGAGCCTGCAGAAGGTTTAAATCAGTATGATTACGAAGCAGCTGCAAGAATGGCTGGTTTAAAGGCTGCAGACTATCTTGGTCAAGCAGGTAAAGATGTAGAGCCTGATGAAGTTAAAGTTTATGAAACTAAGCCTTTACTTGAGCAAGCAGCAGAATACCCAGAACTACCAAAGGTAGGATATGTGTATATGCTTCAAACTCAAGGATTACTTCATGACACTTACGTTTATGGAGTTGACGCTAAGAAAATCGTTCCAACTGTTCTTTATCCAACAGAAATTATGGATGGAGCAATATTAAGTGGAAACTGTGTATCTGCTTGTGACAAGAATACAACATACCATCACTTAAACAATCCTATTATACATGATCTATATGAAAGACACGGTAAAGACATTAACTTCATGGGTGTTATCATAACTAATGAAAATGTTTACCTTGCTGACAAAGAAAGATCATCTAACTGGACTGCAAAGTTCACTAAGTTCTTAGGATTAGACGGTGCTATTATTTCACAAGAAGGTTTTGGTAACCCAGATACTGACCTTATCATGAACTGTAAGAAGATTGAAAACGAAGGTGTAAAGACTGTTATCGTAACAGACGAATACGCTGGTAGAGATGGAGCATCTCAATCTTTAGCTGATGCTGATCCTAAAGCAGATGCTGTTGTAACTGGTGGTAATGCTAATGAAGTTATCGTACTTCCACCTATGAAAAAAGTAATTGGTACACTTGATTATGTTGACAAGATTGCTGGTGGTTTCGACGGTTCATTAAGACCTGATGGAAGCATCGAAGCTGAGATCCAAGTAATAACTGGAGCAACAAATGAACTTGGATTCAACAAAATGTCAGCTACAACTTATTAATATATGTTGAGATAAAAGGAAATAATTAAAATAGAAACTAAAAAAATGAAAGGATGTGTCTTATAATGAGTATCTTAGCAAATAAGAAAGTTATCATTATTGGCGATAGAGACGGTATTCCAGGCCCAGCTATGGAAGAATGTGTTAAGACTGCTGATGGCGCAGAAGTTATCTTCTCATCTACAGAGTGTTTTGTCTGAACGGCTGCAGGAGCAATGGACTTAGAAAATCAAAAAAGGGTTAAAGAATTAACGGAGAAAAATGGAGCAGAAAATATAGTTGTAATATTTGGAGCTGCAGAAGCAGAATCAGCAGGACTTTCTGCTGAAACTGTAACAGCTGGTGATCCAACGTTTGCTGGACCTCTAGCAAATGTTGAGTTAGGACTTGCTGTATATCACGCAGTAGAGCCACAGTTCAAAGAAGCTGTTGATGCCGATGTATACGAAGAGCAAGTTGGCATGATGGAAATGGTTCTTGAAGTTGATGAAATCGTTGAAGAAATGTCTTCAATAAGAGATCAATTCTCTAAATATTAATTATTAACAAAACCCTTTAAAAAAAGTAAAACCCTTTTGATTAAGAAAGTCCATTGAATAGAGTCCAGTTTGGACTCGCAGGTTGAAATAACGAATAGTTAATGTGTATAAAGTTTTAATTTCCCGGTTTTTAAAATATGAGAGGGGGGAAAGCATGAGCAAAATTAGAGTTGTTCATTATATAAATCAGTTCTTTGCTGGAATTGGTGGAGAAGAAAAAGCTGATATTCCACCTGAGCTAAGAGAAGGCGTTGTTGGTCCAGGTATGGCATTAAATAAAGCTTTCAATGGTGAAGCGGAAATAGTTGCTACGGTTATCTGTGGTGATTCATACTTCAATGAAAACTTAAAAGAAGCTAAAGCTCAAGTTTTAGAAATGGTTAAGTCACAAAAACCAGACCTATTTGTTGCAGGTCCAGCATTCAATGCTGGTAGATATGGTACAGCGTGTGGTACTATATGTAAAATCGTTGAGGACGAATTAGGTATCCCTGTTGTAACTGCAATGTACATTGAAAACCCAGGTGCTGATATGTACAAGAAAGATTTACACATAGTATCTACTGGAAACTCAGCTGCTACAATGAGAAAGGCAGTTCCTGCTTTAGCAAAGTTAGCACTTAAGATTGCTAAAAAGGAAGAGATTGGTTCTCCAGAAGCAGAAGGATACATCGCTAGAGGCGTTAGAAGAAATCTTTTCCGTGAGGAAAGAGGAGCTACTAGAGCCGTTGAAATGATGATTAAGAAGCTTAAAGGTGAAGAGTTTGTTACGGAATATCCAATGCCTGATTTCGATAACGTAGATCCGAACCCTGCAGTTAAGGATGTTTCAAAGGCTAAAATAGCTTTAGTAACTTCTGGTGGTACGGTACCTAAAGGAAATCCGGATCGTATAGAATCTTCAAGTGCTTCTAAATACGGAAAGTACGATATTGATGGAGTTGCAGATTTAACTGAAGCAACTTATGAAACTGCTCACGGTGGTTATGACCCTGTGTATGCAAACGAAGATTCAGATAGAGTATTACCTGTTGATGTATTAAGAGATATGGAAAAAGAAGGAGTTATTGGAAACCTTCACAGATATTTCTATACAACTACAGGAAATGGTACATCAGTTGCTAACTCAAAAGCTTTCGCTGCTGAATTTGCAAAAGAGCTTATTGCTGATGGAGTAGATGCTGTTATCTTAACATCTACCTGAGGTACTTGTACTCGTTGCGGTGCAACGATGGTTAAGGAAATTGAAAGAGCTGGAATCCCAGTTGTTCATATTTGTACAGTAGTACCTATTTCATTAACAGTTGGTGCAAACAGAATTGTACCTGCTATAGCTATACCTCATCCATTAGGAAACCCTGCTTTAGAAGCAGCAGACGAAAAGAAGCTTAGAAGAGAATTAGTTGAAAAGTGTCTTAAGGCTCTTGAAACAGAGGTTGATGGACAAACTGTATTTGAAGATTAATTAAAAATAAATATCCCGGGGCTGGACTCATGAGATGCCTTTGTGAGGCAGCCCCATTTTATTGAATAAGCTAATAGCTGCTAGCTAATGGCTACTAGATAGAAAACTAAGTTAGTAGTTAATAGCTAATAGCTAGTAGCTATTAAGATAATTAAGTTAAAATATTTTGGAGGTGCAGAAAAAATGAATTATTCAGTAGTTAAGGCTGCAGGATACGTATTGGTTCATACCCCAGACATGATAATGCACAATGGTACAACTCAAACAACAGAAAAGATAACTAACCCTGATTCAGAATATCTTAAGAAACTTCCAGAGCATATAAGACCTTATGCAGATGTTGTAAACTATGCTCCTAATCAGGTATACATTGGAAACCTTGCTCCAGCGGATTTAAAGAACTACGAAATGCCTTGGTGTGACAAGGATGTAGCTAATTCAGATAGATATGGTAAGTTCGGTGAGATTATGCCACAGGATGAATTCATCGGTCTTTTAAAGATGTCAGATGCTTTTGATCTTGTACAGCTTGAAAAGAGTTTTGCAGAGTCTGTTAAAGGAAAGCTTTCTTCTCATCCTCTATTTGATGAAGAAGATCTTGCTAAGATCAAAGAAGGCGTAGAGCTTTCTGAGATCGAGATGGAAGTTAATGAGCATCATGCAGAGGCTATTTACCATGATGGTAAGTTAATTGGTTGTGTTAAGAAGGCTCATGAGATTGATGTTAATCTTAATGCCCATGTTATGTATGAGAATTTAGTTGTTAAGGCTTCTGGATTCCTTGCTTTTAAACATTTATTATATAATAACAAGATTGACCCAGCTGCTGTTGAGTACGTTATCGAGTGTTCTGAAGAGGCATGCGGTGATATGAATCAAAGAGGTGGAGGAAACTTCGCTAAGTCTATCGCTGAGATGGGAAGAGCTGTTAATGCTACTGGTTCTGATACTAGAGGTTTCTGTGCTGCTCCTACTCATGCTTTAATTGAAGCGGCAGCTTTAGTTCAGGCTGGTGTTTATGAGAACGTTGTTATTGTTGCTGGTGGTGCTACTGCTAAGCTTGGTATGAATGGTAAGGACCATGTTAAGAAGGAACTTCCTATTCTTGAGGACGTTTTAGGTGGTTTTGCTGTTTTAGTTAGCAAGAATGACGGTGTTAATCCTATTTTAAGAACTGACCTTGTTGGTAGACATACTGTTGGTACTGGTTCTTCTCCACAGGCTGTTATTACTTCTTTAATTACTGCTCCTCTTGATAAGGGTGGCCTTAAGATTACTGATATTGATAAGTATTCTGTTGAGATGCAAAACCCAGATGTTACTAAGCCAGCGGGAGCTGGAGATGTTCCTACTTCTAACTACAAGATGATTGCTGCTATTGGTGTTAAGAGAAAGGAACTTGAGAGAAAAGAACTTGGAAGCTTCGTAGAAAAGCATGGTATGCCAGGTTGGGCTCCTACTCAAGGTCATATTCCTTCTGGTGTTCCATATTTAGGTTTTGCTCGTGAGGACTTAACTGAAGGTACTTTAAATAGAGCTATGATAGTTGGTAAGGGAAGTTTATTCCTAGGTAGAATGACTAACCTATTTGATGGTGTATCAATAGTTGTGGAAAGAAATCCAGGAAAAGCTGATGAGCAGAGTGCTGCTAGCAAAGAAGAAGTGAAAACTATGATAGCAGAAGCTATGAGAGACTTTGCGTCCCATTTGTTAAGCGAATAGGAGGGTCTAGAATGAGCGATCAAAAGGCTATGAAGAATATGCTTGGAAATATGTTCATGGAAATAGCTGATGCTATTGAAACTGGACAGTTTGGAAATAAGGTAAGGGTAGGTATTACTACTCTTGGTAGTGAGCACGGAACTGAGAATCTTGTAAAGGGTGCTGAGCTTGCTGCTAAAAGAAGTAGTGATTTTGAGATAGTATTAATAGGTCCAAAGGTAGAGACTGATCTTGAGATAGTTGAGGTAAATTCTGAGGACGAAATGCATAAGAAGATGGAAGAACTTTTAGATAGTGGTTATATTGGTGCTTGTGTTACTATGCACTATAATTTCCCGATAGGGGTATCCACTGTAGGTAAGGTTATTACTCCTGGTCTTGGAAAGGAAATGTACCTTGCTACTACTACTGGAACTTCTTCTGCCCACAGAACTGAGGCTATGGTGAAGAATGCTCTTTATGGAATCATCACTGCTAAGGCTATGGGGATTGAAAAACCAACGATTGGAATCCTAAATGTTGATGGTGCAAGACAGGTTGAGAGGGCTCTTAAGGAGCTAAGCAGCGGTGGGTATGAAATCAATTTTGGTGAATCTACCCGTGCCGATGGCGGATGCGTTATGAGAGGAAACGACCTTTTAAAGGGTGCCGTTGATGTAATGGTTACTGATACTTTAACTGGTAATATTATGATGAAGGTATTCTCATCCTATGCAACGGGCGGAAGTTATGAAGCCCTAGGTTATGGATATGGTCCAGGAATTGGAGAGGGATACGATAGAACTATCTTAATCCTTTCTAGAGCATCTGGTGTACCGGTTGCTGCGGGTGCTCTTCAGTATGGAGCTGCTCTAGCAAAGGGTAATCTGAAAGAAGTTGCAAAGAGAGAGTTTGAAAAGGCTAACAAGGCTGGTCTTAAGGCTATATTAGAAGGTCTTACAAAGGATAATAAAAAAGCAGCTGCTTCTGAGGAAGAGGTAACGGCTCCTCCTAAGGAAGTTGTAACTGGTTCTATATCTGGTATAGATATTATGGATCTAGAGGATGCTGTTAGAGTACTTTGGAAGGAAGGCATCTATGCTGAAAGTGGTATGGGTTGTACTGGTCCTATTGTACTTGTAAGTGAAGCAAATCTTGAGGTGGCAACTAAGGCCCTTGCTAAGGCTGGGTTTGTTGCTGGTGAAGGTAATCCTTGCTAAAAACAAAACTTCATTAAATCATATATTGAACCCGTGGGAATTTATATCCCACGGGTTTCATTTTGTTGACAAAGTCAACAAGATGGTAGGCTGTTGAGAAAACTGAAGTTCAAGGCGTGTTGAAAGCAAGAGACCGCAGCGTATATAGACATACGTAAGGGTTCTTGATTGAAGCAACAACGAAGAAATTCGGGTTTGTCAACAGCCTCAAACCCGTGGGAATTCGTAGCCCACGGGTTTACATTATGCTCTATTTTAAGAAAATTGGACTAAAAGATTGCATAATTGACCATACTTCATATGTAAGAATAAATTGCTTTTATATGCATATAGTATATGTTAAAGAGGAATTGCATATCATATAGCAATAGTCCTTCTGCTAAAAGAAATACAACATAGAAGAATATGTTCTTTGAAGAAATTGCATCCAAGTAAAATAATGAAAATTATATGTATCAACAATTTTATATACTTGATATTTCTTAAGTTTTAAAAAAAAATCTAAAAAAATAAAATTTTAAAAAGGAATTTCTAATTTTTTGTAGAATATTACATAGTCACACTAAATAGGACATATATAAAATAAGGGAGGAAAATGAAATGAGTAAAAAAGTATTATCGCTACTATTAGTAGCACTTTTAGCAGTTAGTGTATTCGCTGGCTGTGCTCCAAAGGAAGAGCCAAAAACAGAGGCTCCAAAAGAAGAAGCACCAAAAGAGGAAGCAGAAGCTCCAAAGGAAGAAGCAGGAGACTTTAGAGTAGGATTTGTTACTGACACAGGTGGAATCGATGACAGATCGTTCAACCAAGGAACTTGGGAAGGTCTAGTAAGATATGCAGACGAAAAAGGATGGAAAGAAGGAACTGAGTATAACTACATCCAATCTAATGAAGAAGCAGATTACATACCTAACTTAAGTGCATTTGGTGATGATGAATACAATGTAGTTATAGCAGCAGGTTTCTTATTTGAAAACGCTATGAAGGAAGTTGCACCACAATATCCAGAAAGCAATTTCGCTATAATCGATATGGTTGTTGATCAACCTAACGTTGCGTCTGTAGTATTTGCAGAAGAGCAAGGATCATTCTTAGTAGGTGTAGCAGCAGCTAAGCAAACTAAGAGTAACAAAGTTGGATTCGTTGGTGGAATGGACTTCCCACTTATCAGAAAATTCCATGCTGGTTTTGTAGCTGGTGTACATTCAGTAAACAAAGATATCGAAGTAGTTGATCAATACGCTGGTGACTTTGGTAACCCAGGAGTAGGGCAACAAATAGCTTCAACTATGTACGAGTCAGGAGTAGATGTAATTTATCATGCTGCTGGTGGAACTGGAAACGGTGTCATAAATGAAGCTAGAAATAGAGTTGAAAATGGTGAAGACGTTTGGGTAATTGGTGTTGACAAAGATCAATATGCAGACGGTATATATGATAAAGACAATAACAAGTCAGTTGTTTTAACTTCTATGATGAAGAGAGTAGACGTTGCTGCTTACAGCATGATAGAAGCTGCTCAAAAAGGAGAATTCCCAGGTGGAAAGATAACTGCATTAACTTTAGCTGAAGATGGTGTAGGAATCCCTGCAGAAAATCCAAACTTAACTGAAGAAGTTGTTAAAGAAATAGAAGCTTATAAAGAGAAGATTGTTAAAGGTGAAATTGCTGTTCCAGCTACAATGGACGATTTAAAAACTTTCCAAGACAATCTTTAAGTAACTTTCTAAAATAAGCCCATTCTTAAATGGGCTTATTTTTTTCAAAGCAGAATTAAATTATTTGGTTAACCTAAGCATGAGCTATAGTTATTTATAATTGTTGTAAAAAAATAGAAATAATTATTATTGTATTAATATCTGGAATTTATATTATAATAAAAATAATAAAAAAAAAGTGATTATTTGCAACTATAATTAAATTGTACTAGTTAAATGGTCCAAGTTTTTGATATAATAAACTAAAGCTATATTTATTAAAAGTGAGGAGTTGCAAAGATGGAATATGTAATTGAGATGCTTAACATCAGAAAAGAGTTCCCCGGAATAATTGCAAACGATAACATAACTTTGCAAGTTAAGCCTGGAGAGATTCATGCTCTATTAGGTGAAAATGGGGCAGGTAAATCTACATTGATGAGTGTGCTATTTGGATTGTATCAACCGGAGGCTGGAGAAATAAAGGTTAAAGGCAAAAAGGTTAATATATCAAATCCAAATATAGCTAATGAACTAGGAATAGGTATGGTTCACCAACATTTTAAATTAGTACATAATTTTACAGTAACAGAGAACATCATATTAGGTAAAGAGCCTACAGAAAATGGGAAGATAAACATCCAAAAGGCTGCGAAAGAAATTCAAGAACTATCAAAGAAATATGGTCTTGAAGTAGACCCACATGCAGTAATCGAAGATATTACGGTAGGTATGCAGCAACGTGTAGAGATTCTAAAAATGCTTTATAGAAATGCTGAAATACTTATATTCGATGAACCAACAGCAGCTCTTACACCTCAGGAAATAACAGAACTTATGGAAATAATGAAAAGGCTGGTTAAGGAAGGTAAATCTATAATTCTGATAACTCATAAATTGAAGGAGATAAAGGAAGTCTCAGATAGATGTACCATTATAAGAAGAGGTAAGTATATTGATACAGTGGACGTAGCTACAACATCAGAAGAGCAATTAGCTTCTCTAATGGTAGGAAGAGAAGTAAGCTTTAAAGTAGATAAAGATGAGGCAAAGCCAGGAAAGACTATACTTAAGATTTCTGATTTAGTTGTGAAGGATACTAGAGGATTAAAAGCAGTAGATGGTTTAGAACTAGAGATAAGAGAAGGCGAAATTCTAGGTATAGCAGGTGTCGATGGCAATGGACAGTCTGAACTACTAGAAGCTATTTCAGGTTTAAGAAAAGTAGAATCAGGTAAAATTGAATTATTAGGTAATGATATTACTAACATGGCGGTAAGAAATAGAACTGAAACTGGAATCGGTCACATACCGCAGGATAGGCATAAACACGGGTTAGTTCTTGACTTTAGATTAGCTGAAAATATGGTTTTACAGACATACTATAAACAGCCTTATTCTAAAAACGGATTACTAAATGAGAAGGCTATAAATGAAAAATCTAAAGAGCTTATTGAGGAATTTGACGTTAGAAGTGGTCAAGGGATAGATACAGAAACTAGAGCTATGTCAGGTGGTAATCAACAAAAAGCCATCATAGCAAGGGAAGTTGACAGAAGTCCGGCATTGTTGATTGCAGGACAGCCTACTAGAGGACTTGATGTAGGTGCAATTGAGTTTATCCATAAAAAGCTTATTGAAGAGCGTGATAAGGGAAGAGCCGTATTGCTAGTATCTCTTGAACTTGATGAGGTTATGAACGTAAGTGATAGAATAGCCGTTATATTTGAAGGCAAGATAGTTGGTATAGTAGATTCAATAAACGCTACAGAGAGTCAACTAGGGCTAATGATGGCGGGAGCGAATCAAGACAAGGAAGAAGGTGATCAATAATGGTAAAGTTTTTAACCGATGAGAAGAATCAAAGATATATTGTTCCTTTGCTATCGGTATTCTTTGGATTTTTAGCAGGGGCAATCATTATGATGATTACTGGAATCAATCCCATAGATGGTTATAGAGCCTTAGTCAAAGGAGTTATTGGAAACCCTAGGAAGTTTGGAGAATGGATAGTTGCATCTATTCCACTAATACTGACAGGTCTAGCATTAGCATTTGGTTTTAGAACAGGCCTATTCAATATCGGAGCAGAAGGACAGTTGATCGTTGGAGCATTTGCCGCAGTAGCAGTAGGTGTTCTGATAGAACTTCCAAAGATTATCCATTTACCATTGGTACTATTAGCAGCTGCTTTAGCTGGAGCACTTTGGGGATTCATACCAGGATTTTTAAAGGCTAGATTTAGAGTACATGAAGTAGTTGTTACTATAATGCTCAACTATACGGCACTACACTTGGTCAATCGCGCAATCAAGGCTTTACCGGGCAGTTCTAATACAAGAACTGTAGATATTTTCCCATCAGCAAGCCTTAGCAGTGAGTTTTTATCTAACTTAACTAAGCACTCAAGATTACACTGGGGCTTTGTTGTAGCGCTGTTAGCAGCTTTCATATTCTGGTACATAATTGAAAGAACAACCTTTGGTTATGAATTACGTTCCGTTGGATTCAATCAACATGCTTCAGAATATGCGGGTATGAAGGTGAATAGAAACATAGTATTGTCCATGATGATATCTGGAGCATTTGCAGGATTAGCTGGAGCCATGATTTCAATTGGTACCTTTGACTATGCAAGGGTTATTGGTGCGGCAGAAGGGTACGGTTTTGATGGTATAGCTGTTGCTCTACTAGGTAATAACGGAGGTTTTGGAATAGTTATAGCCGGTTTACTATTTGGAGCATTAAAGGCTGGATCAAGTGCTATGGCACTAGCTAAAGTTCCTAAAGAAATAGCTGATATAATAATGGCATTTATAGTACTTTTTGCTGCAATGAACTATGGATTTAAGAGACTGTTACTTCGTTTAAGAAAGGAGGGGAAATAATATGGATTTTATGCAGTTTATTAGTATAATCATACCTTTAACATTAACATCTGCTGCGCCTATTATTTCATCTTCCATTGGTGGATTATTTAGTGAAAGATCAGGTGTCGTAAACATAGGTCTGGAAGGACTTATGATGATTGGAGCCTTTACTGCCGCAACGGTTACTGTATTGGTTGAGGGAACACTTGGGGCTGCAAGTCCGTGGCTTGGTATTTTGGCAGGAATAATAGTAGGTGGGTTATTCTCTATAATTCATGCTTACGTAAGTATAAACCTAAGAGCAGACCAGGTTATTAGTGGTACTGCTATCAATCTACTTGCCGGAGGTCTTACAATATACCTGTGTCAGATTATATTTAAGCAGCAAAGAACATTGGCATTTTTAACGGGAATAAAGAAGCAAGACATTCCTGTATTCTCAAAGATACCAGTATTAGGAAACTTTCTTTTTAGTAGAGTTCACATCACATCGTATTTGGTTGTCTTAATAGTAATAATAGTTTGGTATGTTGTTTATAAAACACCATTCGGATTAAGATTAAGGGCTGTTGGAGAACATCCAGGAGCAGCTGACTCTATGGGGATAAATGTATATAGAATGAGATATATAGGCGTTATCCTATCGGGAATGTTTGCTGGCCTTGGTGGATCTATAATGGTATTGACTCAAGATATCCAGTATACATATGCAACAATCCATGGTACTGGATTTATAGCCTTAGCAGCACTTATATTTGGTAAGTGGCACCCTATTGGAGTACTAGGAGCTGGCCTATTCTTTGGTTTTTCTCAAGCCTTGGGTATAGTTGCTTATCAGATAAAGTTCCTAAGCAAGTTACCGCAAGAATTTTTCTGGGCTTTCCCATACTTACTTACTGTTGTAGCCTTAGTTGCTTTCTCTGGTAAGTCTGTAGGGCCAAGAGCTGCTGGTAAACCATATGAGAAGGGTGAAAGATAATAACAGTTTATAAATATACAAGTAAATTGGAAAGCATTTCAATATTTTGAGATGCTTTCTTTTTTTGAAAATATTTGGTCAGAAAATTAAAAAAATATACTGAATTCGGAAAAAAACATATAAATATTAAGCAAAATAGTCTGCAAAATATAAAAAATAGGTACTAATTTAGTCGAATTTTACTATATTCTTAAAAAATAAAGCGATATTTGTCGATTTTATCAATTCTGGCACTTTGTTTGATAACGTTTTTTTGGTATAATTGTATTGTAAAATATTTGTTAAAAATATTTATACTTTAATGTTTAGGGTGATTGAGATGAGGTTATCTTACAATTTAAATTTAGAACAGACTCAGAAGTTAGTCATGACACCAGAACTAAAACAAGCAATAGAGATACTACAATATAATTCCGTGGAACTAAATAATTTTATCCAACAGGAATTAATAAATAACCCTGTATTAGAGCCTCAGCAAACTAAAGGTGAGGTTGATAATCAAGCAAATAAAGAGGATAGTAATCAGAAAGAAAAAGATATTATTGATATGAAAAAACTCTTTTCCGAATACGAAAATTCTAGGTATAAGAGCAGAGTATCAAACTATGAGGAAAAGGAAGAAACATCCTTTGAAAACTATCTTTCAACAGAGACTACGCTAACAGATCACCTATTATTTCAGCTTCAATTTACACTTTTGAAAAATAAAAGTAAAACTATTGGAAAATACGTAGTTGAGAACATTGGAGACAATGGATATTTAAAAGTTACTAATGAAGAAATATGCAAAAAATTTAATGCAATTGATAAAGAAGTTGAGGATATAGTCCAAATCATTCAAACATTTGATCCCGTTGGTGTTGGAGCAAGAAACTTAAGAGAGTGTCTAGTTATCCAACTTAGACAGAACAATGTTACTGACGAACTAATATATAAAATCATAGAGGACCATCTAGATGATTTAGGCAATAATAGAATAAATAATATTGCAAAACATTTAGATGTAAGTATTGAAAAGGTTCAAGAAATTGGCGACTTCATAAGGACTTTGGAACCTAAGCCAGGAAGAAGATTTGCATCTAGCAGAGACACTAGATATGTTACTCCAGATATAACAGTAGAAAAAGTAAATGGCGAATATATTGTTATAGTAAGGGATTCAACGGCTCCTAGGCTAAGTATAAATCACTATTATAGAAAGCTTCTTTTAAGTAACGAGATGGAGGCTAATGCATCCACCTATATTAATCAAAAATTGAATTCAGCGCTAAAGCTAATACGCTGTATACAACAAAGAAGAAATACAATATATAAGGTGGTAAAGGCAATAATTGACTATCAAATGGATTTCTTTGAAAATGGGGTAGTATATCTTAAACCATTGACACTTAGAGAGATAGCCGACGAAGTTGGAGTTCATGAATCGACTGTAAGTAGAGCAATAAATGGAAAGTATATGCAATGTCCAAGGGGAATATTTGAATTAAAGTACTTTTTCCAAAGTGGCGTTTCTAGCTCTCTAGGAGAAGGAGTTTCCGCTGAAAGTATCAAATCAATAATAAAGGATTTAATTCAAAATGAAAACTCTAAAAAACCTCTTAGCGATCAAGCTATATCAAATGAGCTTAATAAGACAGGCGTAAAGATATCTAGAAGAACAGTGGCTAAGTATAGAGATGAACTTAATATACCATCATCCTCTAAAAGAAGAAGGTATTGATACAGATTTACTTTAAGTAAATGCTATTTGCAAAATTGTTTAAATTATAATTATATACCATATTGCAATTATTATTCATAATCATATGAAAAAGAGAATATGTTGCCCTAAGGTCAGAAATTTTGTAAGTGTAAGAAGAGTATAGCGATATAGGTCGAGCATTACTTTTTAAGCTAAAAGAAAGGTATTCTGTCATTAGGGCAACTTTTATTGAGGTCACTTCTTGAAGAAAATTTTGACCAAAGCGAAAGGTTTCAATGCCTTGAAGCTTCTATTTTGTTAATTAGTGCTTAAAATGAAAAATAATACGATTTTTACTATTGAAATTTTTTGGTACTAATTGTATAATTAATTTAGATATTTTTTTGAAGGGGTCGGGACGAAAAGAATACATGCGGACATCATTCGACCCGATGTTTCATCATTCTATAATAGAATGGGGTGCTGACTTGGAAAATAAGAGAAATGAAAAGGATATTTTTGAACTAGACGAGTTAATAGGTGTTTTAAATAACATGGTTCCAGATTTTATGGATGTTATTGAAATAAGATATAGTGTTTTAAGAGTAATAAATTTTCTTGGACCAATTGGTAGAAGAAGCCTTTCAGACAAACTAGATTTGACTGAAAGGAATATTAGAACTGCGTCGACTGCCTTAAAAAAACAGGGTCTAATAAATATTACTCAAGAAGGTATGAATATTACAACAAGGGGAAAAAATACATTAGATAGATTGAAGTATGTATTCCATATTCTAAAGGGACTAAAAGTTTTAGAAGATCAGCTTAAAGACATATTAAAAATAAAGAAAGTTATAATTGTCCCAAATTCTTCTGACGATGATCCTTTTATGGATAAAGAAATGGGTAAAACAGCAGCTAATTACTTGAAGACTAGAATCAAAGACAATTCAATAATTGGGCTGACTGGTGGGACTACTATATCACAGCTTGTTATGGAATATAGAAGTGACAAAACTAGATTTGATAATATTACAATAGTTCCCGCTAGAGGGGGACTAGGTAAAAGAGTGGAGTATCAAGCTAATACTTTAGTTCAAAACTTGGCTAATAAATTAGATTGCAATTACAAAACCCTGTATACTCCAGATTTCTTATCAAAGGATACTATAGAAAGTCTGCTTAAAGAGCCTTCTATAAAGGAAATAGTTGAGCTTATTGAAGATATAGATATATTAACATTTGGAATTGGTAGAGCAGATGCAATGGCAGGCAGAAGAGGACTAAGTGGTCAAGAGATAGAAGCGCTTATTGAGAAGGGTGCTGTATCAGAGGCCTTCGGATATTACTTCAATGAATCCGGAGAAATAGTCCATGAGATAAGTACCATTGGTATTAAACTTGAAACATTTAAAAAGCTTGAAAACCTAATTGCTGTTGCCGGAGGTAGTGATAAGGCAGAGGCAATAGTTTCAATATCTAAACTAAATAAAAATCTTACTTTAGTTTGTGATGAAAGTGTAGCTAAAAAAATTATTTATAAATATAAGGAGGAATAAAAATGGCAGTAAAAGTTGCGATTAATGGATTTGGTAGAATAGGGAGATTAGCTTTCAGACTAATGTTTGATAGCCCAGAGTTTGAAATTGTTGCATTAAATGACTTAACTGATGCAAATACTTTAGCTCATTTATTAAAGTATGATACTGCTCAAGGTACATACAAAGTAGACTCAATAGAAGCTAAAGAGGGAGCTATATCTGTAGATGGTAAGGACATCAAAATCTACGCTCAAAAAGATCCAGAAGATTTACCTTGGGGAGAGCATGACGTTGATGTTGTAATCGAGTGTACAGGATTCTTCAGAACAAAGGAATTAGCAGAAAAGCACATCAAAGCAGGTGCTAAGAAAGTAATCATCTCAGCTCCAGCTAAGGGCGACATGAAGACAGTTGTTTTCAACGTAAATCATGAAATCTTAGACGGTAGTGAAACTGTATTATCAGGTGCTTCTTGTACAACTAACTGTCTAGCTCCAGTTGCAAAGGTATTAAATGATAAGTTTGGTTTAGTAAAGGGATTAATGACTACTATTCATGCATATACAAATGACCAAAATACATTAGACGGTCCTCATAAGGATTTAAGAAGAGGTAGAACAGCAGCTCAAAACATCGTTCCAACTACTACTGGTGCTGCAGTTGCAGTAGGTAAAGTACTACCAGAATTAAACGGTTTACTTGATGGTGGAGCAATGAGAGTTCCTACTATGACAGGTTCACTAGTTGACTTAACAGTTGAATTAGGAAAGAACGTAACTGCTGAAGAAATCAATGCAGCAATGAAGGAAGCTTCAAACGAAACATTAGGATACACAGAAGATCCAATCGTTTCATCTGACATCATTGGAACAGAGTATGGTTCATTATTTGATGCTGGGTGTACTAAGGTATTAGAAATAGATGGAAAGCAAATGGTTAAAGTTGTTACTTGGTACGATAACGAAATGTCTTACACTGCACAATTAGTAAGAACTGCTAAGTATTTCGTAGACTTAATGAACAAGTAATATTCATAAATCAAAATGATTATAATAATATAATAGCGGAGCATTTTAGTTCCGCTATTTTTTGACATGAACCTATCATGTGAAAAACATAGGAGGTTATATAAATGGCAAAGACTGTAAAGGACCTAGAATTAAAGGGTAAAAAGGTATTAATTCGTGTTGACTTTAATGTTCCTGTTAAAGACGGAAAAATTACAAATGACAATAGAATAGTGGCTGCACTTCCAACAATAAACTATGTTGCCCAGCAAGGTGGAAAGGTTATATTATTCTCACACTTAGGTAGAATAAAGACTGAAGAGGATAAATTAACAAAAACTCTTAAACCTGTTGCTGACAGACTTGCAGAACTTTTAGGTAAAGGTGTTAACTTTGTTCCAGCTACTAGAGGCGAAGTGTTAGAAAATGCTATAGCTGATATGAAAGAAGGAGAAGTTTTACTTTTTGAAAATACAAGATTTGAGAAGGGTGAAACTAAAAATGATCCAGAACTAGGTAAATACTGGGCATCATTAGGTGATGTATACATAAATGACGCATTCGGTACGGCTCATAGAGCCCATGCTTCAAATGTTGGAATAGCACAGCATTTAGAATCTGCTGCAGGGTATCTACTAGAGAAAGAGATTAAGTTCATAGGAGGAGCCGTTAGTAATCCTGAAAGACCACTTATTGCAATACTTGGTGGTGCAAAGGTATCTGACAAAATCGGAGTTATTGAGAATCTAATCGCAAAGGCAGATAAGATATTAGTTGGTGGAGGTATGATGTTTACATTCCTTAAAGCACTAGGAAAGAACATCGGTAAGTCACTAGTAGAAGAAGACAAGATAGAATTAGCTAAAAGCCTATTAGAAAAGGCTGGAGACAAAATAGTACTACCAGTTGACACAGTGGCTGCTAAGGAGTTTAAGAATGATACTGACTATAGAACAGTTAGCGTTGATGCAATAGCTGAAGATGAAATGGGTCTTGATATTGGCGAAGAATCAGTTAAGTTATTTGCCAATGAGCTTGCAGGTGCAAAAACTGTAGTTTGGAATGGGCCAATGGGCGTATTCGAAATGGAAAACTTCGCAAAGGGTACAATTGGTGTTTGTGAATCAATTGCAAACCTTGAAGGTGCTACTACTATCATTGGTGGTGGAGACAGTGCAGCAGCAGCTATGGATTTAGGTTATGCTGACAAGTTCACTCATATTTCAACTGGTGGTGGAGCTTCATTAGAGTACTTAGAAGGTAAAGTTTTACCAGGAATCGATTGTTTAAAGTAAATAACATATAATAATGAAGATAAATATGTGAGGTGAAGACATGAGATTACCAATTATCGCAGGAAACTGGAAGATGCATATGACTAAGGATGCTGCATTAGAATACGTTTCTGAACTGAAAGAAAAGGTTAAGGGAACAGATGTAGAAGTAGTTATATGTCCTCCGTATACATTGCTAAGTATATTAAAGGAAGCAACTGAGGGTACTAACATAAAAATTGGTTCACAAAATATGCACTTTGAAGAGAAGGGAGCCTTTACAGGTGAAATCTCTCCTATAATGTTAAAGGATCTAAGTATAGATTTTTGTATAATTGGTCACTCTGAAAGAAGACAGTATTTCGGTGAGACTGACCAAACAGTAAACAAAAAGATTAAATCTGCATTGAACCATGGTATTAAACCAATAGTTTGTGTAGGTGAAACTCTTGAAGTAAGAAAAGAAGAAAAGACAGAAAGCTTACTTAAAGAACAAGTTACCGAGGCTTTTAAAGGAATCAGTGCTGAAGACACAAAAAACATTGTTATAGCATATGAACCTATTTGGGCCATAGGAACTGGCGAAACAGCTACACCAGAAATGGCAAATAGCGCAATCGCTTACATAAGAGAAGTAATCAAAGGGCTTTACAATGACACTATTTCCGAGGAAATAAGAATTCAATACGGTGGAAGTGTTAAACCAGCCAATGTAGAAGAATTAATGAAGCAGGACGACATTGATGGAGCATTAGTTGGTGGAGCAAGCTTAGAGGCAGAAAGTTTTTCACAAATAGTGAACTTTTAAAAATAAATAAAAACTTAGGAGGTTATTAACATGGCTAATATAATTGGTGTTTATGGTAGAGAAATCTTAGATTCTAGAGGTAATCCAACAGTAGAGGTAGAGGTATACCTTGATGACGGTTGTATGGGTAGAGCTGCGGTACCATCAGGTGCATCTACAGGAGCATTTGAAGCAGTTGAGCTTAGAGATGGTGACAAGGGAAGATTTTTAGGTAAAGGTGTAACTAAAGCAGTGCAAAATGTAAATGAAATTATTGCTCCTGCAATAGTAGGTAAAGAAGTATTTGATCAAGTAGGTTTAGACGAATTAATGATTGAATTAGATGGAACTGATAACAAAGGTAAATTAGGTGCAAACGCAATACTTGGAGTTTCAATGGCTATTGCTAAAGCTGCTGCAAGTACATTAGGTTTACCTATATATCAATACTTAGGTGGAGTAAATGCGAAAACTTTACCAGTTCCAATGATGAACATATTAAACGGTGGAGAGCATGCCGACAATAACGTTGATATTCAAGAGTTTATGGTAATGCCAGTTGGAGCTAAATCCTTCGCTGAAGCTTTAAGAATGGGTGCTGAGATATTCCATAACTTAAAGAAGGTATTAAAGGATAAGGGATTAAACACATCTGTTGGTGATGAAGGTGGATTTGCTCCTAACCTAACTTCAAATGAAGAAGCATTACAAGTTATCATGGATGCAATCAAGATTGCTGGTTACACACCAGGTGAAGACATTATGTTAGCTCTAGACGTAGCTGCTACAGAGATATACAACAAAGAAGAGAAGAAATACGAATTAAAGGGAGAAGGCTTAGTTAAAACTTCTGAAGAAATGGTAGAGTTCTACAGTGACCTAGTAGAAAAATATCCAATTATTTCTATCGAAGACGGTCTTGATGAAGAAGATTGGGATGGATGGAAGCTAATGACTGAAAAGTTAGGAGACAAAATCCAAATAGTTGGTGATGACCTATTCGTTACTAACACAACAAGACTTTCAAGAGGTATCGAGAATGATACAGCTAACTCTATTCTTATAAAGTTAAACCAAATAGGTACAGTAACTGAAACATTAGATGCTATAGAAATGGCTAAGAGAGCTGGTTACACTTCAGTAATTTCTCACAGATCTGGAGAAACTGAAGATTCAACAATAGCTGATCTAGTAGTTGCTGTAAACGGTGGTCAAATAAAGACTGGTGCACCTTCTAGAACAGATAGAGTTGCTAAATACAATCAATTACTTAGAATAGAAGATTTACTTGATAAATCTGCAAAATTTGCTGGTAGAAATGCATTTTATAACATTAAAAAGTAATAGAAGTGTATAAACTAGTAAATAATAGTAATAATATTTAAGAGGGTAATTTATACCCTCTTAAATTATGATTTTAATAGGCAAAGGTTTTCACAAAAATACTTTCTTATTATTGTGTTGATTTTGAAAAACTCCTATGTTAAAATTATTGTGTTAAGCTTGAGAATAGGAGGTGGATGGGATGAAAATGGTTTTTATGGTACTGCAAGTTATAGCTAGCTTAATTTTAATTATTAGTATATTGTTACAATCGGGTAAAAGTGCTGGATTGTCAGGATCAATAGCTGGTGGTGCAGAGCAACTTTTAGGAAAGCAAAAAGGTAGAGGTTATGATGAAATGCTTTCAAAGGTTACAAAAATAGGAGCAACAGCATTCATAGTTTGTTCTTTAGCGTTAGTATTTTTGCAAAAATAAAAAAATTAATTGTAGTGATGTTAAAGAGAATAATAATCACATTATTCTCTTTAAATAAGTAAAATTAAAAATTGAATATTTATTTGGAATGTGAGGAGGCAGTTTAATGAACTATTTATTTTTAGCACCTATTGTGGGAATAATCGCAATAATATTTGCTTTTGTATTGACTTCTAGAATTAACAAAGTTGCCGTTGGTAACGAAAGAATGAAGGAAATATCTTCATACATACAAGAAGGTGCTATGGCATTTTTAACAAGAGAATATAAAGCATTAGGAATTTTTACAGCAGTTCTTTTTGTTGTAATTGGTATAGGATTAAAAAGCTGGCTAACGGCTGTATGTTTCTTAGTTGGGGCATCATTCTCAGCTTTAGCTGGATTCATTGGTATGAAAGTTGCTACCAAGGCAAATGTAAGAACTGCAAATGCTGCAAAAGAGAGTGGGATGAACAAAGCTCTTTCTGTAGCTTTTTCAGGTGGAGCAGTTATGGGAATGTCTGTGGTTGGTTTAGGAATATTAGGTGTTGGTACGCTGTACTTAATACTTAAAGATCCACAAATAATTACAGGATTTGCATTAGGGGCTTCATCTATAGCATTGTTTTCACGTGTTGGTGGTGGAATTTATACTAAAGCAGCTGACGTTGGTGCTGACTTAGTTGGTAAAGTAGAAGCAGGTATTCCAGAGGATGATCCAAGAAACCCGGCAGTTATCGCCGATAACGTTGGTGATAACGTTGGTGACGTTGCAGGAATGGGTGCTGACTTATTTGAATCCTATGTAGGATCTATTATAGCAGCCATCACATTAGGTTTAGTTGCTGAGGGAACTAATGGGGCAGTATTTCCTTTAGTATTATCATCTATAGGAATCATTGCATCAATAATAGGTACGTTCTTTGTAAAGGGTGATGAAAACTCTGACCCACATAAAGCTCTTAAGCTTGGAACATACGTAAGTGGTATCGTTGTTGTTATTAGTGCATTAGTTTTAAGTAGAATGTTCTTTGGTAGTCTGAACGCATTCTGGGCAATTACTTCAGGATTGATAGTAGGATTAATAATCGGACAGCTTACAGAAATATATACATCAGGTGAGTTTGGATCAGTTAAGAAGATTGCTAAGCAATCAGAAACAGGACCAGCTACAACAATAATCAGTGGTTTAGCAGTGGGAATGCTTTCAACTGCATATCCAATACTTTTCATATCTGGTGGAATTCTTTTAGCATATAACTTTATGGGACTTTATGGTATAGCTCTAGCAGCAGTAGGAATGCTTTCAACTGCAGGTATAACTATTGCAGTTGATGCTTATGGACCTATAGCTGATAATGCAGGTGGTATTGCTGAAATGTGTGAACTACCTAAAGAAGTAAGAGGTATTACTGACAAGCTTGACGCTGTTGGAAATACAACTGCAGCTATTGGTAAAGGTTTTGCAATCGGTTCTGCAGCACTTACTGCACTTGCGTTATTTGCATCATATTCAGAGGTTGCGCAAATAAGTAGTATAGATATTCTTAATCCAAAGGTTGTTGTAGGTTTATTAATCGGTGGAATGCTTCCATTCCTATTCTCTGCAATGACAATGGAATCTGTTGGTAAAGCAGCAAATGAAATGATCGAAGAAGTTAGAAGACAATTTAGAGAAATACCTGGAGTTATGGAAGGTAAGGCAAAGCCAGAATATGCTAAGTGTGTTGATATTAGTACGGCATCAGCATTAAAGGAAATGTTAGTACCTGGTATAACAGCAGTTCTTGCACCTATTGCTACTGGACTGATATTAGGAAAAGAAGCATTAGGTGGACTATTAGCTGGTGGACTAGTAACTGGTGTACTTATGGCTATATTCATGGCAAATGCAGGTGGAGCATGGGATAATGCTAAGAAGTACATTGAAGAAGGACATAACGGTGGAAAAGGTAGCGAGCCTCATAAGGCAGCGGTAGTTGGTGACACTGTTGGTGACCCATTCAAAGATACTTCTGGACCATCAATCAATATACTTATAAAGCTTATGACTATAGTTGCATTAGTATTTGCACCATTATTTAATGCAATCGGTGGATTATTCTAATATAGTCTAAAATGTATACATAACCCTACTCTTGAGAAGAGTAGGGTTTTATTTTTTCTAATAAGAAATGATATATCGTAGTTAGTCAAAATATTAAATACCTATCTCGTCAGAAGAGATGGGTATTTAATATTTTTCAGAAAATACAAAAAAAATAGTCCTTACAGACTATTATGAATTTTAAAAAAATAAAGAGGATATACCAAATTTTTGTAGAATAATACTTAATGATGGTGAAATATATCACAAAAAAACAGTGTAAGTATCAGACTAAAAGAAGGGAGAGAAGCAATGAAGAGGATTTGGCATATAAACTTAATATTTTTAGGTATCATTTTTGCAGTTATTATATTATTTAATGTTTACGTATCTCCAGCAATAGACTCAAATATAACTAATGCACTTGTTTTAACATTATTACTATTTACTTTAGTAAGTATATATGGTGGGATTGTGAAGAAGCAATTTACTAAATCTATAACTACTATTGAAGAATTTTTAGAAGCCTACTCCGAAGGAAATTTTCTAGTTGAGCTTAGAACAGATCTGAAATTTAAAGAGTTTAAAAGCATCGAGACGAACATAGCAAAGCTAAGAGAGAAAATGAAAGAATGGTTATATAATACTATACATGCTGAAGTACATTTAGCGGATATGGCTACAAAGCTTAGTGAGAACTCAAAGGATTCCTATGTTAGTATGCGAGATATATCGGAAAATGTTTCTGATATTATAGAAGGATCTGCAAGAGCAGCCAGTGATTCTTCTGAAAATGCAGCTATCTCAGAAGAACTAGTTGGAACGAATACGGAGATATCATCCTATAGCAATAATGCTAAGGATTTTGCTTTAGAATCAGTTGATGTAATAAAAAAGGACATTAAAGTTATTGAAGAAGCCTTGGATAATGTAGTAGAGATTGGAGAAATAATTAGAAACTCTTCTGGTCATGTAGACTCTTTAAAGGAGTTTTTATTATCAATATCTAGTATGTCAGATGCAATTACAGAGATTGCCGAGCAGACTAATTTACTTTCATTAAATGCTTCGATTGAGGCAGCAAGAGCTGGTGAATCAGGAAGAGGATTTGCAGTTGTTGCTGATGAAATAAAGAAGCTTGCTGATCAAAGTGCACTGACGGCAAAGGAAATTAATAATAAAATAGTATATATTCAAGAAAAGATGAATGAAGTTACGGATGTTATGGATACAGGAGTAGAAAAATCTCAAGGAGTAAAAAGCGTCAGTGAGAATGCTACGAAAAATCTATCGAATATCAGTGACAAAATATTAGAAATGGTAGAGTTGATTAGTAATATTTCAAGTAGTGTTGATGAACAAACGAGGGCTTCGGAGTCTTTAGCTAAAAATATTGAAAGCATTGCGAAATTTACATACGAAACAGATAAAATAACAAGGGTAATTGATGAAAAAATAATTAGCCAAGTTGAGAAAATAGAAGAAAATACTGAAATATCAAGTAACATTACAGATATATCCGTGCAATTTGATAAGTTTATATCGTCATTGGAAAAGCAAATCGATAATGAATTGATTGCAACATGTGAAAAACTTGCCTCCCATTTTGATAAGAGTAAACTAAATAATGAGGCATTGCAGAGGCTGTCTAAAGGGATAGGTGTCTCCGAAATTTATGTGACTGATAATAACGGGGTAGTTACTTATTCAAATAATTCTGAAGCAGTGGGATTTGCCTTTAGAGATGATATAGAAGCACAGACCTATGAGTTTTATCAGATATTAAAGGACTCAGGCCTAAAGGTAGCTCAAAGAATAATGAAGAGAGATTTAGATGATAAATACTTTAAGTATGTTGGTATTTCCAGAAAGGACTCAAAGGGAATAATTCAAGCTGGACTTAGCTTAGAAGATATTCTTAGTTTTAGAGGTCAGTATGCACTTGATGGGTTAGATAAAATGAGCTAGGCAGATGCCTAGCTCAGGCTGTTGATAAACCTGAATTTCTTCATTGTTGCTTCAATCAAGAACCCTTACGTATGTCTTTATACGCTGCGGTCTCTTGCTTTCAGCACGCCTCGAACTTCAACTTTTTCAACAGCCTGTCATCTTGTTGACTTTGTCAACAATCTGAGCTAGGCGATTGCCTAGCTTTTTTTTATCGAGGTATCGATGTCTATTTACTTTACTACATAAAAACAGGATAGTATCTTGGCATGAAATTCATAGTAGGCAATGTACTCATTAGCATATTATAGAGCGCCAATCGTGTATTTACTACGTCAAAGTTAATATTCTTCATAAAGACATCGATGTACTTGCTTCTATCGATTCCAAAATCTATCATATATGCATGCTCATAAACATCTAAAACAAGCAACGGAAAAGCATTCCAAACAAGACCTTGGTCATGGGAATCCTGGCCATATATATGGAGTCTGTTGTCTATCGGATCTATGGCAAGTACTGCCCAGCCCCTCATACTTAACCCAACATCCTTAAAACGCTCTTCAAAATTGGAATATGAACCATAGTCTCTCTCAATAAGATCTAAAATAGGACCGTAAGGCTTATTAGAATTGCCACCTAGGTTTTCGAAATAAAGTTCATGAAGCTTTACACCATCTAAGGCATAGCTTTCTCCTAATTTTAAGCTTCTCATGGAGCTATAGGTTGTATTTGGGCTCGGATAATCTTCTCTCTTCTCTAGTATGCCCCATATCTCGTTTATTTTCTTTACATATCCCTCATAAAGCTTATAATGCTGTGATAATTGATTCATAGATATTCCTTTTACATCTCTTAAATCAAATTTCTTTGCTTTTATTGTACTCACTTCTCTTCACCACCAAAAAAATTTCTTCCTAATATAATATGCATAAAAATGACTACTTGTTATAGCTAATTATTATAAATTTTAATTGAAGCTTGAATTTGGAGTCAAAGTCAATTCTTAAGTAAATGCTTATTGGGTATAAATATATTAATTCTTGAAAAACTATATATAAAGAGTTCCAAGCAAATCTCAATTTATACATATCAAATTATCCGATGCTTCTTGTGAGTTTTGATGTGTATAAGTTAAAGTTTTGACTGGAATCTCAATATAACGGAGGTGAATAAAATGGGAAAAACAATAGGAATTCAGACTAAACTGAATGAAATAGCTGAGGCACTTACAGTAAATGGTTTTGATGTATCAGATATGAATGATAAAAATAGAGAGTTCGACGCTATTATATACTACAATGACAAAGAGAATTCATCTCAAAATGATGAGACGATAGATTCGATTTTAAAGAAGAACGATTATGAGGTATTAAAAATCAATGCAGCTACAACAAATATTGATGATATCATGAAGATTTTAAATAAGTTAACCTAAACTAAGTATCAAGAAAATATCATATATGATATAATAACAGATGGTATTTTTTACTATATAGAACGCACTTATAAGTCTAGATTTTGATTTCTTAAATAGCTAACGTTTCAAGGCTTTTTAAGGAATCAAAATGTAACAAAGTCTTCTATAAAGATTTTCAAAGTCAACTTTGTTGAAAAACACAACGTAAATTATATTTATCTATAACTTTAAGCAGTTTATAATTTCCTATGTGTTATAAAAGACTTATTGCGATTTCTATAATATTAAAACAGGAGGTGTTGATATGGTATCTAAAGAAATACTCCTCGAGTTTATGAGAGAACAAGCCTATAATCCTATGTTAGATAGTGAACTTGCAAATGTTTTCGATATAAAAAGCATTGAGATGGGAGAGTTTTTAAACCTCCTTGAGACAATGGAAGATGAAGGAGCAGTTATAAAAACAAAGAAAAGAAGATTTGCCGTTCCCGAAAGAATGAATCTGGTTGTAGGAAGACTTCAAAGCACTCAGAAGGGGTTTGGATTTATCATTCCAGACAATACTGAGCTAAGTGATGTCTTTGTACCGGCTAGTGACTTAAATGGAGCTATGCACAATGACAGAGTAATAGCAAGAATGTCAAAAAGTGTAGGACAGGGGAAAAGAGCAGAAGGGGAAATAATCAGGATATTATACAGAGCAAACAAAGAAATAGTAGGAACTTATGAGAGTAGTAAAAACTTTGGATTTGTCGTATCCGATGACAAAAGAATAAACTATGATATATACATACCTAAAAGCGAGACAAATGGTGCTAAGGATGGATATAAGGTTGTGGCCGCTATAACTAGATGGCCAGAATCTAGAAGAAATCCAGAAGGGAAAATCATTGAAGTTCTAGGTCATAAGGATGATGCTGGGACTGATATTGTATCAATAATTAGAAAATTCAAGTTGCCTGAGGCTTTTCCAAGAAAGGTTTTAAATGAGGCAGATAGTATTCCGGACAAGGTTTCTGAGGAAGAAATAGCTAAAAGAAGAGACCTTAGAGATATGAATATCGTAACCATAGATGGGGCAGATGCAAAGGATCTTGATGATGCTATTTCTGTAGAAAGACTACCAAATGGAAACTATAAGCTAGGAGTATATATAGCTGATGTTACATATTACGTTAAAGAAGGAAGTGCCTTAGACAAGGAAGCACTAAAAAGAGCAACCAGCGTATATTTAGTAGATAGGGTAATTCCAATGCTTCCTAAGAGGCTTTCTAACGGTATCTGTAGTTTAAACCCTAAAGTAGACAGATTGACAATGTCTATATTTATGGAGATAGATAAAAGCGGTAAGGTAGTTAGCCATGAAATATTTGAAGGTGTAATTAAAACTAAGGAAAGAATGACCTACACCGATGTTTCAGATATATTGGAAAAAGAAGATCCAGAGCTTATGAAAAGATATGATTATTTAGTAGAAGATTTCAAAGCAATGCAGGAGCTTGCTACGATTCTATCTAGTCGCAAGAACAGAAGGGGAAGTATTGATTTTGATTTCCCTGAAAGCAAAATAATACTAGATGAAGAAGGTAAACCAGTTGAGATAAAGAAAGCTGAAAGAAGAATAGCTAATAGAATAATTGAAGAATTTATGATTGTTTGTAATGAAACTATAGCTGAACACATGTATTGGCTAAAGATTCCATTTGTTTATAGAGTTCATGAGTTGCCTTCAGCTGAAAAAATATCAAGCTTCAATAAGTTTATACACAATTTTGGATATCATCTTAAGGGAACCTCCGAGGAAGTACATCCAAAGGCATTACAGGATCTACTCAAAAAAATCGAAGGTAAAAAGGAAGAGCATATTATCAGTACCCTTATGCTTAGATCTCTTAGACAGGCAAGGTATTCACCAGAAAACCTAGGTCACTTTGGCTTAGCTTCAAACTATTATAGTCACTTTACATCACCGATAAGAAGATATCCTGATCTACAGATTCATAGAATTATTAGGGATATGCTAAATGACAAACTAAATCAAAATAGAATATCAAAACTTAAAGGAATAGTAGCAAATGCTGCTGATCGTTCGTCAGAAAGAGAAAGGGTAGCAGTAGAAGCTGAGAGGGAGACAGACGACCTTAAAAAGGCTGAATACATGTCATATCATGTTGGAGAAGAATTCGATGGTATAATATCAAGTGTAATATCCTTCGGAATGTTTGTTGAACTAGAAAATACTATTGAAGGCTTGGTAAGGATAAGTACTCTTGTAGACGACTACTATATATTTGATGTAGAAAATCACCTTTTTAGAGGAGAGCGAACCAATAAAGTCTTTAGACTAGGTGACGAAGTAAGAATTAAGGTTTCTAATGTAAATGTATCTCAGAAAGAAGTTGATTTTGTAATAATCTAATGTTAGGGCATTAAATAAATAGTATACCAAATAAATTATTATTAGCAATCGATATTATCCCAGATTAATCATAGAAAGTTTGAAACGGTACAGATAGTTTTAAATTTTCTATGGATAATCTGGGAGTGTATAGCGATTGCTTTAAACATGCCGTTAATTATGGTAAGATAGATGGATGAAGGAAGACTTTTGAAAACTAGATGTAAGAACTATATAGGTTTACATTTTTACAATACATAATTAATCTTAGTAAATTATACTTATTGATAGCAAAGGAGGATGTAACTTGAAATATAAATTAATAGTCACAGATATGGATGGGACTTTACTAAATAGCAAAGGTGAAGTATCTACGGAGAATAAAGAAGCATTAATGGAATTGCAATCTAGAGGGATTCATGTTGCGATAGCTACTGGTAGAATATATACAACAGCAAAGGTATATGCTAAGCACTTAGGTATAGTAACCCCTATAATCTGCTGCAATGGAGCCATGGTTAAAAATCTAGAGAATAATGAAAAAATATATAGCAAGGCCATCCCTAAAGAAGACTGCTTAAAGATAGTAGAGATATGTAGAGAACATGATTTATATTTTCATTTTTATAGTGATGACACAATATTCGGTGAACAACTTAAGAACAAGATGCTCTACTTTTCTGAATGGGCTAAGACATTAAAGGAAGAGGATAGAATAAAGATTGAAATAGTTAAGGATATTAACGAGGTTTTTGAAAGAGAAACTATCTATAAGTTTGGAATACAGACTGAAGATTTAGAGCTTTTAGATATTGTTGGAGAAAAAATCAATTCCACCTTAAATTGTGAGGCCCATAAATCACTATCAAATATGCTCGATATAATGAGTAAAGGGGTTACTAAGGGTAATGCAATTAAAAACCTTGCTGAGTCATTAGGGGTTAAGCAGGAAGAGGTTATTGCCATTGGTGATAATGAGAATGACATAAGTATGATAAAGTATGCAGGTCTAGGAGTTGCCATGGGGAATGCAGAGGATAAAGTTAAAGCAGTAAGCAACTTTATAACAGATACCAATGATAATCATGGTGTAGCAAAGGTAATCAGAGAGTTTATGCTTTAAGAACTATAAAAGATATTGACAAGGGTTTGGAAATATGATATTATATTATTCGCATCCAAAATAGAAAGTGAAGTTGGTGCTGAGTATGGCTAAAGGAAAAGTAATAGCAAACAACAAAAAAGCAAGACACGAATACTTCGTAGAAGAAACATACGAAGCCGGTATTTCCTTAAAGGGAACTGAAGTAAAATCCATTAGGCTTGGTAAGGTAAACTTAAAGGATGGCTATGCTGAGGTTAAAAATGGCGAAGTTATTCTGCAAAACGTGCATATAAGTCCCTATGAAAAGGGAAATATATTTAATGTAGAGCCTACAAGACCTAGAAAATTATTACTTCATAAAAGGGAGATTAGAAAGCTTATAGGTTATATCAATCAAAAAGGTCTAACTCTAATACCACTGAAGCTATACATTAATGATAGAGGTCTAGTTAAACTGCAGCTTGGTGTTTGTAAAGGTAAAAAATTGCATGATAAAAGAGATACCATAGCAAAAAGAGATTCAGATAGAAGGATACAAAAAGAATTAAGACAACGACAAAAGAACTACTAAAATTTAATATATAAGTTACAAACAGCTCTTAAAAGGTGCTCTGAGTACCTTCATATACCTGGGGGCGTACTGGTTTCGACGGGGGTATGGAGCTATAAGTAGCGAGCCGTGTTTTTTGCTTGGGGTACACGTTAAAGAACTGGGCACTTAAATATAAACGCAGATAATAATTACGCTTTAGCAGCCTAAGGGCTGCTCGTCCCTCCTAGGCCTACCGGCCGCTTAGGACTGGACGTCACTATGCCGGGAACCGCTATTAGGGTTGTCTCGACCTACTAGCGACTAATTGAGACTGGTCAGAAGGATAGCCTGTCATTGGGCGCTCCGGAAGACGAGACTTTAAAACAATGAATGCGCTCGGAGAAGCTTATAGTAAAGTGCTTTCGGACAGGGGTTCGATTCCCCTCGCCTCCACCAATATAAGAATAAAACCTTGATTCAAATTAATGAATCAAGGTTTTTTATATGCCCGTAAACATTTTATAGAAGAATTAGATGATATGTTTCACCTACAGCTAAGAATTTATATGCTAATATAATTTTGAAAGTGGGTAAAAGCTCATAGATTAATTAAGTACTTCTAGAGAAATATCTTAAAATTTTGAAACTATTAAGTAAAACTTTGAAGGAAATCCAATAAAAGTAAGAGAATTATATAAAAACATTATTTAGTAAATCGTGGAGGAGTTATGAAAAGGGGAAAGATATTAGTCTTAATTACACTTCTAATTATTTGCGGCATCGGGATGAGAAAGTTAGACATAAATTTAAGATATAATATGGGGATGCGTGAATATTACAAATATAACACAGAATTAACCGAAAAGGAAAAAGAGTTGTTGAAGGAAAAGCACTTTCTTGTGGGGGTTTATAATGATCCACCCTTGTCATTTATTAATGAATTTAATAATTATAATACTGGGATTATGGTGGATTATTTGTCCCAGTTAGAAATTGAATTAAGAAGTAATATTCATCTAAAAGTAGGATCGCAGGACTTTTTAATCGATGCAATGAGAAGTGATGATTTGGATGTCATGGTTATGGAAAATACATATCAGAATAGAAAAGAGTTTGATATAAGTCAGTCTCTATGTGTTATTAAGGGTAAAATACTAGTAAAGAATAATTCCGTTATTAAGGAGATAGAAGACATAAAGGATAAAACCTTAGTGGTATTGGAGCGAGATAATGAAGATGAGCGTATAAATAAATACTTTGAAGATAATATAAATGTCAAAATCCTTGAAGTGGATAATATATACCAGTGTTTTGCTTTAATAAATAATAATTTAGTAGACGGATTTGCAGGAGATGATATGGAGGTTGCCCATTTCCTTAATGTAACTAATAGAGGGGGAAGCTTTAGGTTTCTAGAGCCTACTCTATATGAGAAAGAAATGTGCTTGGCCGTAAAGAAAGAAAATCCCTATTTACTTGATATATTAAATAAAGGCATAATTGGGCTAAAGAAAAAGAATTTGATAGCACAGACTCAATACAAATGGCTTGGAAATTTCGATACCGATGGTATTGACTTAAATAATATTGAGTTAGCTTATAAAATATTAATTGCAGGCATATCTATTATAGCTTTTTTTTCAAGCTGGAATTATCTTATAACTCAAAGAGTTAATACGAAGACCAGAGAGCTATCTGAAAGTAAAGAAGAATTGCGTCTTATTATTGATACAATGCATAGCGGTATTATGGTTATAGAATGTGATTCTATGATTGTAGAATGTAATGATACGGTTACTGGTATAACAGGTATCCCTAGAGAAGATTTAATAGGATCTGATTACAACGATATCAAAGCTTTGGAGCCCTTTGTTAACACTGACAATATGAATCAGGTATTTAATGTGGGAAGATCTTATTATTATGTTACCACTCAAGAAATTGCAAATAGTAAGAGTATGATTATAATTGATGACTATACAGAAAAGTATTTTAATGAAAAGAGGGCCAGACAGGAATCCAAGATGATAGCTGTTGGGCAACTGTCTGCTGGTCTTGCTCATGAAATAAGGAATCCATTAGGATTAATAAAAACCTACAGTTATATCATTGAAAAACACCGGATTAATGAAATTTGTGATCATGCTATCCTAGTTATAAATGATTCGGTTGCAAGAATTAATAAGCTGATAGAAAATCTATTGAGATTTTCAAAGCTTTCAAATGACGAAACCAAATCGGTAAATATAGAAAATTTATTAAGCTTAATATTAGAATTAGAAAAAAAGAATATAGAACAGAACGAAATAAGGATTATTAGTAATATCAAAGGTGAATATTCAAGGGAAGTCTTGATTAATGAAGATGTATTAAGGATGCTATTACTGAATCTTATAAACAATAGTATTGATTCCTTTAAGGGTGTTCAGAGAGAAGAAAAGAAAATTTATTTAACGATAATTATTGAAGAGGACTATTTAAAGATAGAGGTTATGGATAACGGCTGTGGAATTGAAAAGGAAAAGATTGAGAATGTATTTGATCCTTTTTACTCTACCAAGGAAAATGGCACGGGCCTCGGTCTATATATTATCAGTACAGAAATATCTAATAATGATGGAATGATAACAGTAGAAAGTAATTTTGGCGAAGGTACAAAGTTTGATATAGTTCTACCTATTAAGAAAATAAAGGAGTAATGTACATGGTTGAGAAAAAGGGGTATAAAATATTAATTGTAGATGATGAAATAGAGTATCAGAAAGCTCTATCTTTCATACTTTCAGATGTTGGATATGATGTAGCAACTTGCTCCAATGGGAATGAAGCTCTTGTGCATATTGATAATAATGTGGTGGATCTTGTGCTTACTGATTTAAAAATGCCTGTCATGGATGGAGTTGAACTGATAAGGAGAATAAAAGAAAAATACGATGATGTTGATATAATAGTTATGACAGCCTTTGGGAGTATTGAGAGTGCAGTTGACTCAATGAAATATGGTGCTATAGATTATTTCGTCAAAAGCGGTGAGATGAAAGAATTGGTTATGAAGGTTGATCGATTGGCTAAGATACATAGATTAGAGCGGAGAAGCAACTTTTTGCTTGAGAATCAGAATGGAACTGAATTATTTATTGAATCTAGGAACGACGAGTATTTAAAGCTTTTGGAAATGTGCCAAAGGGCCGCTGATACAGGCATTAATATCTTACTGTTAGGAGAATCTGGAGTTGGTAAGGAAGTCATCGCCAATTATATTCATCGATTAAGTAATAGAAGGCAAGAGCCCTTTGTTCCTGTCAATTGTCAAGTTTTTCCTGAGGGAGTAATAGAATCTGAGTTATTTGGACATGAAAAAGGTTCATTTACAGGAGCTATTGATACTAGAGTGGGGAAGTTTGAACAAGCCAACCATGGGACATTATTCTTAGATGAAATTGGTGACTTACCAATTGTGACACAGGGAAAATTACTAAGGGCTATAGAAAGCAGGAGAATAGAGAGACTTGGAAGTAATAAAACAATAGACTTAGATGTACGGTTTGTTTCAGCTACAAATAAAGACCTTTCACAGCAAATACTTGAGGGAGATTTCAGAGAAGATTTATTATACAGAATAAATACACTGACTCTACGTATACCGCCTTTAAGAGAAAGAAGAGAAGACCTACCTGCACTTATTAATTTTTTTATTAAAAAAACTGAGATGGACCAAAAGAAAAAAATAAAGTATGTCGATGATAATGTAATGAATTTTTTACTGCAATATAATTATCCAGGAAATATCAGAGAGCTTAAGAATATAGTTGAAAGAATGATTGCATTAAGTAAAGCTGGTATTGTTACGGTCAATGAAATATTAATGCCTATAGGCTGTGTTAATGAAAATCTATCACAAGTTAACGATTGCAAAAAGTCATTGCAGAATGCTCGATCAGACTTTGAAAAGAATTTTATTGAAGAGGCTTTAAAAAATAATAATTGGAATGTCACAAGAACAGCCGACGAATTAGAAATAAGTTCAAGACAACTATGGAATAAGATTAATAAATATAAGATGGAGCTTAAAAAAGTGTGAATAAATTTTCAGTGTTAAGTAAGAAAGTGTGAAGAATAGTTCGCACTTTTTGTTTATATATAAATATCAATTATTAGTAAATGAGTATTGTACTGAGACAAAAGGTTGTTAATTGATTTCAAATAATTGGCATGACAGTTGCTTATATAGAATAACGATAGCATCATTGATGTTAAAAATTATGAGAAAGGGTTGAAAAACATGAAAAAGGGGAAAGTGTTGGCTATTATATTAACATTGGTGTTGGTAATGAGTTTTATCGGAGGTTGTGCAAGTAAGAAGGCAACTGTATCGGAAGATGGACCAATTGTTATCAAAATTGGACATACTGACTCGTCGCAAAGATCGACTCACAAATGGAGTGAAGCTTTAGGAGAATATTTAGAAAAAGAAGCTCCTGGTAAGTTCAAAGTGGAGGTTTATTCAGATGGACAATTGGGAGATACCCCAGATTTGGTATCGGGTATTAAAATTGGAACTGTTACAATGATGTTTGACTTATCATCAGTAATTACGTCAGCATCAGGTCCAGATTCAACTTGTATCGATTTACCTTATTTATATCCTTCCTTTGAAGCCTGGGAAAAGGGTACATTTGAAAATGGTGGACTAGAGCTTTTCAATGAAACTCTAAAAGATTCAGGCTACTATTGTATAGATATGTACTATAACGGCATGAGACAAGTGATCAGTAGAGATAAGATTTATAGTACAGAAGATGATTTAAAAGGGCAGAAAGTTCGTATTGCACAGAATGACTTAAATATTGAAATTTGGAAAGCTATGGGAGCCAATCCGACACCTATGGCTTGGGGAGAAGTTGTAACTTCATTGTCTCAAGGACAGATTAATGCATTGGACCACTCCTTAGGTGTGTTTAATGATTTTAATCTACATGAAATTGCTCCATATGTAACATTAACAAATCATGCTAGCTCTCCATTTCCGATTATCTGTTCAAGAGAATGGATTGAAGCTTTAGATCCAGCAGATAGAGAAGTATTGGAAGCAGGCGTTAAAGAAGTTGCCAAGAGTCAAAGGGCAGAAGAGTTTGCTAAAGAGCAAGGCTACATAAAGCGATTTATAGATGAAGGCGCAGAGGTTTATGAATTAACTGCTGATGAAATAAAGGCATTTGAAGAAGCTGTACAGCCAGTATATGATTATCAACGTGGAATAGTTGGAGATGAAATGATTGAGAAATGGCTAAATACACGTCCTTAATGAGAGAAATTACAAAATGATTAATATAGATATATTGAGGCAAGCAATTGCCTCTTGTATTTATTATGCAAATGCTTGGAAGGCCAAGAGAAAAATCCCCTTGGCTAATGAGGCATTTTAAGAAGTCAGGTGTTTTCTAATATAGTATGAAAGGAGGTAGCTCATTACTCCTTTACCGGGGTAATGGTATAGATATGAGAAAAAAAGTTTTGAAAGCTTTGGAGAAAATCGAAGATACTGTCCTGATAACTATGTTTATTGCGATGGTGGGTGTAATCTTTTTTCAAGTCATTATGAGATATGTCTTCAACAATTCACTATCTTGGTCAGAAGAACTAGGTAAATTTTTATTTGTATGGCTTTCGTGGCTGGGAATAAGCATAGGTCACAGAAGAAAGGAACATATAAAAATTACATTGCTGGTTGATAAATTACCATATAAGTTAAAGAAATCAGCAGAAGCAATAACAGAACTGATCTTAATTGTTATTTGTGGTATTACAATGTATTACGGAGTTATAATGATGAACATACAAATGAATGTCCCTTATGCAGGAATTAAAATCAGTACAGCATGGGGATATTTGTCTCTTGTGCTTGGATGCGGAATCTTTATAATCAGGGCAGTTGCATACTTTTTAGATGCAGTCAAATGTATTCTGAGGAATGAAATAATTACATAAGGAGGGAGCTATAATGGCAGTACCTGTATTATTTATTGCATTGTTTGTGATGCTATTGATAGGCGTTCCTGTTGGATTTGCAATAGGTGGGGCTACTATGGTATCAATGGTTGCCTATTCAGACTTAAACATGGCTATCAACGCTCAATACTGTTATAGCGGGATATTCTCATTTACTGTAATGGCAATACCTTTTTTTATGCTGGCTGGTCTTATAATGTCAACCGGTGGAATAGCTAGAAGAATTGTCAATTTTGCATCTGCATTAATAAGCTTTGTAAATGGAGCCATCGGTTGTGTAACAATCATTGCATGTATGTTCTTTGGTGCTTTATCAGGATCTGGAATGGCGACAACATCAGCAATAGGTGGGATGATGATTCCAGAGATGAAAAGGAAGGGATATGATCCGGCTTATGCAGCTACAATAGTTTGCTTTGGGGGTATTGTCGGACCAATCATTCCTCCGAGTTTATCCTTTGTATTATATGGGGCGTCAACGGGGGTATCGATTTCACAATTATTCTTGGCAGGAGTATTGCCAGGAATATTAATGGGTATTTTGTTTCTAGTGGCAAACATTGTAATTTGCACTAAAAACGGAGTTGATTTAAAACAAAAAAGAGGTAATGGGGCGGATGAAAAAGTACCTCTGGGCGAAGCTATGAGATATAGATTTTCAGAAATTGTTAAAAGTATAAAAGAAGGTTTTTGGGCGTTATTATCTCCAGTTATCATTCTAGGAGGTATTTATTCAGGTGTTTTCACCCCTACGGAAGCGGCATGTATATCTGTTGTATACTCAATTATAATAAGTTTATATGTATACAAAGATTTAACATGGACAGGGCTGAAAAAAGTGTTTTTAGATACAGCAGTATTGAACGGTATAACCTCATTTTTGTTAGGATATTCCACTGTGTTTTCTACATTTATGACTTATGAGAGAATTCCAAAGATGATTACAGAGTTTTTGACAAGTGTATCATCCAATCCTTTAATTGTATTGCTATTTGTTAACTTAATACTGTTAGCTGTAGGTTTATTCCTCGATACGGTTCCAGCTATTATTGTTATGGCTCCGATGTTAATGCCAACAGTTAAAGCATTGGGTATTAATCCTGTACACTTTGGAGTATTGATGGCTGTAAACTTAGCGTTAGGTTTGTGTACACCTCCTTACGGATGTAATCTATTTGTAGGTGCAGCTGTTGCTAAGATAAAAATGGAAAATATGTTTGCGCATATTGTGCCATTGTTTATAGTAGGCTTAATTGGATTAGGCTTAATAACCTATATACCGTGGCTATCACTTGTATTTATTAGGTAGATCAATAGTTGGAGTTGGGATTAACAAATTCCTGCTCCTCTTTCGTTTTAGGGAAATCTTTTATAAGGGGGAATTTAGAGATGGAAAAATTAATAATAACTGCTGCGCTAACTGGAGGAGAGGTAACTAGAAAACAACAACCCAATTTACCTCTAACTCCCGATGAAATAGCTAATGCTGCTTATGAATGTTATAAAGCTGGGGTTTCAATTGTTCATGTTCATGCAAGAGATGAAAATGGTGAACCTACTCAAGATTATCAAACAAACAGAATAATTGCTGAAAAGATAGCAGAAAAATGCGACGTTATATTTGAACCATCAACAGGTGGGTCTATTTGGCATACATTTGAAGAAAGAATGCAACCTTTAAAATTAGATCCTGAAATAGCAACTTTAGATGCAGGTACATGCAACTTTGGAGATGGGGTCTTTATGAACTCTCCAGAGTATATTCATAATTTTGCTGTAGAAATGAAGAAAAGAAACATAAAACCTGAATTTGAAATTTTTGAAAGAGGAATGATAGAAAATGTTTTACGTTTAGTAAAAAAAGGTTTAGTTACAGAACCTTTATACTTTGATTTTGTTCTTGGTGTTCCTGGTGCTATGCCTGGAAATATTGAAGATTTAGTATTCTTAGTAAATAGCATACCAAAAGGAAGTATTTGGACCGTTGCAGGAATAGGAAGATACCAGTTGCCTTTAGCTGTTCATGCTATTGCCATGGGAGGTCATGTTAGAACTGGTTTTGAAGATAACATTTATTATCATAAAGGACAATTAGCAGAGTCAAATGCCCAATTAGTAGCTCGAATAGCACGCATAGCAAAAGAAATGGGGCGTGAAATTGCGACACCAAATGAAGCTAGAGAAATTTTAAGGTTGCCTCAAAAGTAATTTAGACTTTCGTGAAGCAGTGTAAATGCAGGATATGAGTACTAAAGTTAGTAGTATTTACATCTGGATTTATAGGAGCAATAATCAGTAGTGGATTTCGCCTACTACGTCTCGCATCCACCAATATAAGAATAAAACCTTGATTGGGATAAACGAATCAAGGTTTTTTCATATGTTCATAAATCAGTTTGATAGTATCTGACATCGTTTTTTTATATATGCTTGTTCGACCTTTGATTAATAATCACTCTATCTTACTCAACAAAAATAGTGAAATATCGACAAAAACAGCTAAAGGAATTCTACAAAAATTGCAGAAACAGTATATCTGCAGATGAATTAAAAGAAAAGGGATATAAGTTTAAATATGTTCCAGCTTTTTTGATTTTGAGTATAATAAATAGGAAAAGGCGTGAGAGATTATGGATAATGAAAATATAAATAATAGTAGTTTTAGTAGGAAAGAGTTAAAGGATAGAGCTAAAAAAGTATTGTATAAAGGATGGAGATCAATATTTTTAGCAATTGTTATAAGTATGATATTCGGGGTTGTTAGTAAAGATACGGATTTTAAGTTTAATAAAAAAGAGTTTTTTAATGTGGAGATAAATAAAGAATACAATATTGAAGAACATGAAGAAATTTATGATAGAGATA
This sequence comes from Wukongibacter baidiensis, assembly GCF_050888315.1. NCBI lineage: Bacteria > Bacillati > Bacillota > Clostridia > Peptostreptococcales > Caminicellaceae > Wukongibacter > Wukongibacter baidiensis. The sequence goes on along the minus strand of NZ_CP138202.1, from coordinate 1,056,058 downwards.
AATTTACTTATGATTTTAGTCCGTTACCTTTTATTGTTTACAACTATACTTTTACTAGCTTCGATGCAGTACCGACTATTATGATTATCATGGGAATAGGTACTATTATTTTAACTATTTTATTTCATGTATTTATTTTTAATATTATATTCCTTGGTTTAAAAAAATACTTAATGCTTAAATCAAAAGGAGACGATTCTAGGATAAGAGTTTTATTTGAGATGTTTTCAGATCCAAGATATATACACTATGTAAAAGTATTATTTAAGAAAGATTTAGAGATAATTCTTAGAATGTTATTATTAATTATACCAGGTATAATACACTCATATCGTTTACGAATGATCCCTTATTTATTAATAGAAAATCCAGAAATTACTTTTAAGGAATTAAAAGAAAAAAGTGATTTATATACATATGAGAAAAAATCCGAAATTTTTGTTCTAGATTTGTCTTTTATAGGATGGGAGTTATTAGTTAGCTTTATACCTCTTATTTTAAGTATTAATATTGGAATGATTCCACTGGCCGCGTATAGGAACTTAACTGATGCAGAACTATATTTTGATTTAAAGAAAAAAGTTGAAAAAGAGCTTGATTAAAATTATATTGAACTGTACTTGAACATGCTACTTTTAATACAGCAATATGTCAAAGTGACGTCCTAGATCAATTATGAAGATAATTTATATAATGGAGGAGGTGTAGTTTATGAAAAGGAAAATACTATTCATTTTATTATGTTTTATAATAATATCTATTATCATGCCGACAACAGCTTATGCTGATATAGGCCCAAAACCTTCGGTTGTTATTGATTTTGAGGGACTTGAAGATGAAAGTTATTATGTGACTTTGCTGTCCGGAGTATCTTCTACGGGACCGCATAGTGTGTTAGGTGAATACCCCAATAATCAACGCTATCACGAAGGCGATGAAGAATATAGAATTTGGCAGAAATTTTTATCCTATGAGGATAAAGACGGGTTTCACTTTTTACAGTATTTTGAAAACTGCACCGATACTCCCGAGTTTACTTGGGGTTATTATCCTCCACCAAAATTTAAGATACTACTTTATTTCCCGAAGCAGGACAGCTTTGCTGTGAGCGAAGATGTTTATGAGCGATATGCTTTTGACAGCTATTATAAGGTAGATGCAAAGGGCTTAGATATACAATCGAATACAATCAGTTATACCATAAAAGCAGAAAAAAATTACGATTATACTTGGGAGATGGTTTCCCTCTTTATCAGAATCATTGCAACCATAGCGATTGAAGTTCTTATTGCATTATTTTTTGGTTTCAAAGAGAAGAAACAGCTTTTGATTATAGGCGTTGTAAATATTATAACCCAGTCGATGCTCAATATTTTACTTAATATCAGTAGCTACCATCATGGCAATATGATGTTTGTATTTAACTATGTGTGGATGGAATTACTGGTGTTCACCATAGAAGCTGTTGTATATTCCAAATTTCTACACAAGTACAGCAGTGGAAAATTCACGGAAAAAAGGCATGTTGTTTTATATGCTCTAACAGCAAATGCATTATCATTTATTGTTGGACTTTATATTGCACGCCTGATACCAGGAATTTTTTAATTAGTACTCTGTTTTTTACAGAGGGGTCGATTCTACGACTCTGAGTATAATACATATATGAAAAAGTGTTTTAAATTCCAAGTATCCATAAAATTAGCATTTGATATATTGAAAAAGTGAATTGTAATATCTATTCATGGATTTAAATAACCACTCTTCGGCTCAACCAATATATAGAAAGACCCTTGATTCAATTGCTGAATCAAGGGTCTTTCTATATACGTTTATCCTTGCTCAATGGTTATTGCAGATAAATTTAAAACAAAGTTTCAGATGAGTCAGAAGACTTTTTGCAAGAGATCCACTATTTGGGAGGTGTCATCTCATACAACCTTTTCTGATGCAAACTTTAACAATATCATTTTCAGCAAATTTATAAGCTAGTGGCTCATCTGTTCCGGAGTGTGTTCCAAAATTTTCAAGTCGGGCAAAAACTTCACATAATATGGTTGCCCCTGTAATTCTAAATACATCACCCTCGTTAGCATCTTCTCTATCAATCGCACATTGGAAAGGAATGTCATCTACAATTTCTTTTTCTTGTTCAATTCCATTATCCAAAAGGGCAGTATAGGTGATTGTTCTACGAACAAATCCACTGATAATAACTTTTTCAGGACATACCTTTTCAATTTCAGCATAGACTGCATTTTTATGAGCAAAAGGTTCATCTCTTAAAGCAGGAGGAACTAATTGAGTCCTACTCTCAACCATAACTTGGCAACAAGACTGAGGATTGGCTGCAAGAATAGGACAATCGGTTACCTTTAATGGTCTCATCATTTCATTGTCTTCATGGTCTATAATATGACAATGCCATACATATCCAGGACCAAAGATAGGATCAAACGGAAATAGATTTTCACCGGGCTTAACTATATTTTGATTAGCATCCTGTGGTGCCCAGCGAAGTTTAAGTCTAGTAACTTCTCCTGGCAGCATTAAAACAGTATCCTTCCATCCACGCTCATTTGGTGGTGGGTCAATAGGGTTACCTTCCAAGAAAGGTTCAACAGGCAATGTTATGGTTGGATGCTCCAGAGGAGGTTCACCATTAAGTCTGGTCCATTCTTCACGATATTTTCGACTATCAAATTTTTGACGGTTTAAAACTTGGAACTGTATCAAGTGTATGTGGATAGGATGAGCACCACCGGTAAGGTTCGCTATTTCCCACTCTACCGTCGACCCTACTATAGGCAATTCTGTAATTGGAGCCCCCCACTCCTGCCCATTTAATAGTAATTCGGTAGGCATTGTAGGTACTTCGAATACCACATTCAGAGTTAACACCTCTTTTGGCACATCTGGAGTGAATACAGGTATCTTATTTAACTTTGCTGGAAGTTTATTTGGCGGTATAACTGGTGTATCAAGTACAGTGAATTGCATAATTTGTCCAACAGTATCAGGATCTGGTATTCTACCATTTGGGAAAGGAGCAGGAGCATCATTGGTCATAATGATAGTTGTTTCTGGCTCAAGCTCGGAAAAATCAATCAAGATGTCAGCACGCTCTCCAGATGCGATTAGTAGTTCAGTCAATGCTACAGGGTAAGGTAGAAAGCCCCCGTCGGAACCAATCTGAGTGAATGACTGACCATTTGAAAGTTTAAGGTTATAGGTTCGGGTATTTGACCCATTAAGAACTCTAAATCGGTACTGTCTGCGCTCTACATCTAAATTGGGCCATACTCTTCCATTGACCATAATAGTATTACCTATAAATGCTGGTCTCCAATATGGATGAACATCAGGAACGACACCATTGCTAGGAAACAATAATGAACCATCTTCATTAAATGAACGGTCCTGAATAACTATAGGAACTTCATATGGGCCACTTGGAAGAAGTGGAGATATTTTATTGTTTGGATCTCTTAGTAGATAGAATCCAGAAAGCCCTGCATATACACCCAAGCGTGTGGTTCCTAATGCATGATCGTGAAACCAAAGGGTTGTTGGCTCTTGTGTATTTTGATAAGTAAAACGAGATTTCGAAAATGCAGGGCCTTTTTTCTCCTCACCAGCTGTAAACCAAGAATCTGGATGACCATCTGAATCAGATCTAACCTCAGCCCCGTGTAAATGAACAACAAGAGGAACAGGGCTCTGAGCTAAAGGATATCCTGGAGGGAATGGTAAAAATGGCTGTGTTGGTGTAGGCATATTGTTAGGATTAGCCCAATGTAAAGTTGGATCGACTGCAAACAAATTTGGTTTAGTAATATTATTTATCCACTGCACATTTACGGGTATATCTCGAACAGCTTCAAAAGTAGGACTTGGTGTACTACGGAAACAAGAAATCTCACCTAGATACGGATCTTCCACATTACCTTCAAATCCCCAGACAGTTGTCATAGGAAACATAGGTGGAAGAATCTGTTGCATAAATTGAGTCATACTAACTGTATAGTTATGACTTATATCTTCACCTGTAATTGGATCTTTTACAATGGTTGGTTTAAATACAGGTGGAATAAACAATTGATTCTCATATTTAGGGATACATTTTGGATCTAATGGTTTTGTCATCCCTATCGCCTCCTTATATTAGAAAAACTATTTTAAGAAGAAGTTGTCTCTTCTTACTATTATTTTATGAAGACTAGCTTAAAAAGTGACTCACAAGGGATAGGGGACAGGAAAAGTGTCCTGTAAGAGAGCTCGAGAAAAAGTGAATGAAGATTATGTTTTCTTACAGGCAAGTGAGTATTTCAGTAATGTCTTGCTTGGTATGATTAATCATTAGTATTGAAAAATAGAAAAAGTATTAATAACTGGAGTTAGTGTGTTTACACGAAAATTCCTCAGCATATTATTTGTATGATAGAAACACGTGGTGCCTAAAAGCTTTAGCAATGAGTAGAAAAAACTTCCTTTTGTTGTTCCGATAGATAAAAGAGATGAAGTGTGTCACATGGTAGAAAAGTTGTAAGTTAATCATAAATATTCAAGGTAAAAGGACATAATACAAAATATTTGTGACCAATAGTAACTATGTACTATCAATTAGTAACATAGCTACATAATATGTAATGAAAAATAGATGATATCTATATTTTGCAATAAATATTGAGATAGGAGGCTAAAAATTAGTGAGTTATAATAAAGCTTATCAAGACTGTAAATCTTGTACATCGTCCGATGAGTTTGATATATGTAAACAAGAGAAGCAGCAAAAAATACTATTAGAATGCGGGCAAGGGACGGGAAGTAAAACCTTTGTATCACCGGACGATACTCCATTCCAAATAGCCAATGTTACTATCGATACAACTTGCTCAAAAAAACCAGAAGTTTTGATAAAGTTTTCTAGTCTAGTAAGAACAGAGAAAATAGAAAATGCTCCTAAAACAGTTAGACTTAAATACGAATTATTTAGAAGCTGTGATGCTGAGGAGTCAATATCCTTAGGGACTTGGATATTTGAAGCAATTGATACTATGGGTAGTGATTTTTCCGCAATTGAAGAGTCCTTCAGCTTTATATTTTGTGAAACATCAAAGCGTATTGGATCTTGTATCTATTTTGTAGAAGTTACCCCCCTTGAGATAAATAATGCTACAGTGACAGTTAGCACCGGACAAATGGCAGCGTTAACGAGAGGATCGTCTAAGTCTAGGGATACTCTATTGGCATGTGGACAGGGCAATAATGGTATAGTTTTTACAGAAACAGGATTACGAATTCCAGCTGACATCGCCCATATTACTATTGACCCCACCCTTTTAAATAAGCCAAAGATTTTAATAGAGTTTTCATGCCTAATTAAACTTGCTGAGGATATTGAAGAAGCTAAACTAAAATTTGAACTATTTAGAGTGTGTGATGATAATGAGCCGGTATCACGTGGGACTTGGACATTTGATATGGACCCTGATGAACTAGTAAGTAAAGCTTTTAGTTTCATATTTTGCGAATGTGAGGCCTTATCGAAGTGTTGTAACTACTTTGTAAAAGTTACACCAATAGAAATAGATGATAATGAAGATAATGATGTAACAGTCTACAATGCAAGGATGGCAGCCATAGCTCAATCATCTGAAGGAAAAAGTGATTGTATTAATTGTAAGTCACCGAATGCTAAACCTAAAGAGATCATATTAGAGTGCGGTACTAGTACAGGGAGCAGGAGATTTACTTCAGCAAGTGAGATTCCTTTTCAAATGGCGAATGTAACAATAGATACAACCTCTTTCTGTAAGCCTATAGTAAATATTGAATTTTCAAGTATTGTGAGTTTTCGACTGGAGAATATGGATGAAAATACGGATAGCAATACGTCTGTTCAATTACGATATGAATTATTTAGAAAATGTGATAATAGAAGACCTATTTCAATAGGGGTCTGGGAATTCCAAAGTGTTAATGATAGTGCAAATTCATTGGTACAAGGTACAGAGTCATTTGACTTTGTTTTCTGTGACTGCATGGTATATCCTAGTTTTTGTGAATACTTTGTAACGGTTACAGCCGTTGAAATGCTAGAAGAATCAGGAGTGCGTGTCGCAACCGTTAACAATGGCAGAATAGCCGTATTAGCAGGGGAAGCATGGTAAACATTCACTTAGCAACATGAAATAAAAAATAGAGTATATCTATGTTTAAAGATAACATTAAGGAGGTTAAAAATCAGTGACCTATAATAGTCATTACCAAGATTATAAATCTTGCGGAGCAGCCGATGACTTTGCTAAATGCAAATCAAAACACCTTAAACCCCAAAAAATACTATTAGAATGTGGTCAAGGAGCTGGAAACAAAACCTTTACATCACCTGACGACGTACCATTCCAAATAGCCCATGTTATTGTCAATACTACTTGTTTAAGCAAAACCGAGATTTTAATAAAGTTTTCTAGTCTAGTTAGATTAGAGAGATTAATAGATGATGACCCTAGAACAGTTAAGCTTAAGTATGAATTATTTAGAACTTGTAATGGTGAGGAGCCAATATCCTTAGGAACTTGGATGTTTGAGAAAGCTGACACCTTTCAAAATAGATTTAATCGATTAGAAGAATCCTTTAGCTTTATCTTTTGTGAAAAATCAAACTGCCTTGGTTGTTGTGTTTATTTTGTAAAAGTTACGCCCGTTGAGATAACTAATTCCACAGCGACAGTTAGCACTGGTCAAATGGCTGCATTAACGGAGGAACTATGTCCTATTTTAGAAGGTGATTGTAAAAGATATGATTCAACCTATGAGAATACTGGATTTAGACCTACACATATTAAGTCGAAGGACACTATATTGGCATGTGGACAGGGTAATGGTGGTATAGTTTTTAAGGAAATGGGATTACCGATTCCGGCTGACATTGCCCATGTTACCATTGATATGACCCGTTTAGTTAATCCAAAGGCCTTAATAGAGTTCTCTTGTATCATTAAGCTTTCAGAAGATCTTTCTAATGCTTTATTTAAGTTCGAGTTATTTAGGATGTGCGGAGACAGTGAGCCAGCATCATGTGGAATTTGGACATTTGAAACAAGAAATTCTGATGAACTAATAAATAAAGCTTTTAGCTTTATATTCTGTGAATGTGAAGCATCGTCAAAGCATTGTGAATACTTTGTAAGAGTTATACCGATAGAAGTAGATGCTAGTGAAGACGATGATGTAACAATCTATAATGCAAGGATGTCAGCTGTAGCCCAATCATCTAATAAAAAAAGTTACTGTAATAACTGTAAGCAATCACATGACAAATCTAAAGAAATATTGCTAGAATGTGGTAGCGGTGCGGGAAGTAGAACGTTTACATCAGCAAGTGAGGTACCATTCCAAATAGCTCATGTTACATTAGATACAACCTTTTTCTGTAAGCCTATAGTAAATATTGAATTTTCAAATATCGTGAGTTTTGAGTTAGTAACTACAGGTACAGATCAAGAGGTATCTCTTCAATTCCGATATGAACTATTTAGAAAATGTGATAATAAAAGTCTTATTTCATTAGGGGTCTGGGAATTTTCAGTAACTAATGAACATGAAGAGCAAGTTGGAGGAACGATAGAAGGTTCAGAATCATTCGATTTTACTTTCTGCGAATGCATGGCAGACCCTGGTTGTTGTGATTATTTTGTAACGGTTACGGCCGTTGACGTATTAGAAGGGCCAGGAATATCAAGTGTCGGGACTGTTAGTGATGCTAGTATAGCTGCATTAGCTGGAGAAGCATGGTAAAATATATACTTGCTAATAAAAAGGTATTACCTTTAATAGAAGCTTACTAAAAGCTTTAGAAAGGGGTAATACCTTTTTATTGAAAGGACATAGCAGACTTTAAAGTTTTCTAGGAATAATATGGGTTTTAATTAGCTTTCACATAATTGTGTGATAATATAGAACTGAGACAGAGTATTGAGAAGAGAAAAACATGTCGCATTATGAATGCTGAAAGAACTCTTGAGTTTAACGAAAAGATTAAATATTTAGAATCAGATTTCTTATCTAAAGCTCTTCTAAAAAAGGAAGTGTAAATTAAAAATGAAATACGTTAATATTATTGAAGATACTGTTAAGTATATAGAGGATAATTTAGAAACAGATATAGATTTAGAAATGCTTGCTAACAGATTTTATTTGTCGAAGTTTTACTTTCATAGAATATTTACGGCAGTAATAGGAGCTTCTCCCAAGGACTATATAATTAAAAGAAGGCTTAATTATGCTTTGGAATTACTCAATTCTACAGAAATACCAATGATTGAAATAGCTCAGAGCGTTGGATTTGGGTCACAGCAATCATTTACCCGTGCGTTTAAGAGGAACTACGGTGTTACACCTGGAACTATCAGAAAGGGTGAAATTAGTACTGAACCAATGGGTGTGCCTGGGATAGTTGAAAGAGCATTTAAAAATTTTAAGAGTGACATAGTTACAGACTTTTCTTTTGTGGAGAAACCAGAGATAAAGATTGCTGGATTTTTTACTAAGATTGATTTGAATGATGAGGATATAAAAAATAGACTTGAAGAAAATGCGAGCATAATCAAGGAAAGCCCTGAAATTAAAGAAATATTTAGCAATAGAGAGTTATACAGTATCACATTTTCCAATAAGGATAATTCTAGATTGGTTAATATTTTCTTTGGGATTTTAGACGATTTCAGATTGTCAGAAAACGAGAATATTTCTACTGTAGTAGTTCCGCCTATGTTATATGCAAAATTTCGCTATAAGGGAGATATATTATCTATTAGAGACACTGTTATTAAAGATGTTCATAGATGGATGAAAATCTCAAAGATTGAAGTAGAGCCAATGGAGATATCTTTTATGCGAATATGTGATAAGGATTTTAGTAAAAACGGTAGATTTGAACTGTATTTACCTATTCATAAATTACCGCAAGCGGAGTAAAGACTTTTCATTATCAGTCATATTATAATGGAGGAAATTAATATGACCAGGAGGTAATGAAATGAAAATCGTGGCATACAATGGAAGTCCCAAGGGGAAAGATAGTGTTACCCATAAGATGATAGAAGAAGTTCTAAAAGGAGCTAAGGAAGAAGGGGCAGAAGTTGTTAACTATACATTAGCTGAAAAGAATCTTAGTCATTGCAGAGGATGTTTTCACTGTTGGAATGTGGAGAGGAATAAATGTGTTATTAAAGATGATATGAAAGAAGCATTGTCTCACTTTTTAGACTTAGATATATTACTTCTTGGAACCCCATTGCAGTTTGATAATGTTTCTGGAATAATGAAAATGTTTTTAGATAGGTGTATTTCCTTCGGTTCTTATCCTGATGAAAAACAAAGTGATACCCATGTAGGTATTCCTAAAATAATAATTCTTAGTAATTCAGGTGATTCAAAGCAAAGCCGCTTTCAAGCATTAGATTTTATGATTGAGACAATGGCGGAAAATATGGGCACAGAGGTTATCGCAAAGATATTTAGGAGTCAAGGTCCACTTCTAAGTTTTTATGACGAAGGCTTAAGACCGGTTGTAGATAATTATATGTTATTATTGAGGCAAGCCGGTAGGGAAATTGTAAGGAAATTGAAGATTGATGAAAAGACCCAGGAACAGCTTGAGAAGCCTCTTGTACCTCCTAATACTAATGAACCAGCAAAATAAATAAAAAATAATAATTGGATATTTAAAAACTTCTGAGGAATCTATTTTCTCGGAAGTTTTTAAATATAGAGGATATGAAAGATATTTGGAGAATCAAAGAAAAACAAGAATTATTTTACATATAGGAAGGTGGTATTTATGACTATTTGTAAAGAGAGTGATATTATGTTTATTTTATACGTGAGGGATCAAGAAAAGAGTAAATATTTTTATAAGGAATTATTAGGTTTTGAGCCTTTCTTGGATGTTCCAGGTATGATTGAGTTTAAACTTTCGCGTAATGTTATATTAGGCATTATGCCGGAGGATGGAATTGTAAAAGTTTTGGAGGAGAAGATACCACACCCACATGGAGCTAATGGGATACCAAGAAGTGAAATTTATATTTATGTCGATAGTCCAGAAAATTATTACGATAAACTTATAGAAGCCGGAGGTGAGGGAATAAGCAAAGCAGCTACAAGACCATGGGGTGACTACGTTTCTCACGGGTCTGACTTAGACGGTCATATAATTGGTTTTGCTAAAAAAGTCAGTGAATAGAACCTAAGATATAACATTTGAAACGGTATTAAGGGATTATAAAACAGAAGAAGTATCAGCAATTAGAGCTGAAGGAGTTTATATGTAAATTCCCTCAGCTTATTGTTTGTATGGTCGAAACAACTGATTGCCAAAAGCCTTAGCTATGAGTATAAAAACCTCCTTTTGCTTGTTCGGGTAGAGAAAATAAAAATAGAGGAAATAAAAAGGATATGGAGAATGTAAGAAAATAAAGTATTATTTGACATTTTAGAATGTACTAACCCTAGTATCAGCAAGCTATAATGATCTAAAAGAAAAAGGTGAAAGATATGAAGTTTTTCAGAAATTATAAATAGATATTATATGGGGGAATGGAGATGGATCCTACTAAAAAAGCATGGAATGATAACCTTAAAATGCTTAGGGAGTTGCTGAAAAAAGAATCTACATTTGAAAATGCAATAAACTTGTTTATGGATCAACATGCCAGAGTACATGCCTCTGATGTCTCTGGAATCGAATGTGTGACATTTGAAGACAAGCTATGGGAGGATACTGATGAAGTAACCTTCCGCAGAGGGCAGAGCAAAAAGGGGCGAACAATTGCATATGGCATGTGGCATTCAGCCCGTATTGAAGATATTGCAATGAATCTTCTTGTAGCTGATGAAGAACAAATAATAGACCAGGGGAACTGGATGAAGAGGATGAATTCGTCCATCTATGATACAGGCAATGCGCTAAACATAGATGAGATATTGGAATTCAGTCGAACAATAGATATGCAGGCTCTGAGAGATTATCGAAAAGCAGTTGGAAAAAAGACTCGTAAGATTGTTAATTCACTTATATATAAAGATTTAAAGATAAATGCTCTAGAGAGTGGACTTGAAAAAGCTTTGGCATTGGGTGCCGTTGTAAATGATGAAAAGGCTCTATGGTTGATTGATTTTTGGAGAAAAAAGACTGTATCGGGGACATTGCTTATGCAGGCTACTCGTCACCATTTCATGCATATAAATGAGTCTATGGAAGCTAAAAAAATAGGGCTCAGGGCAAGACGTTGATATAGATAATAAAGGAGGTCTCTTAGAATGACGAATTTCTGCGTTATTTGAAATCTCATTGACTTGGCACGTACATTAGCACTAGCCAAACCGCTGAAATTTTAAGACCTTGAACTTCATTGATTCTGAAACACCTCGGGGCTGTACTCATAAAACGCCTTTATGAGACGGCCCCCATTTTTCGAAGAAAAATAAGAGTGGTTACGATAAGAAAGGAGCCTTTTATGAAAGAAGACAATAAAAAAGAAATAGAAATTACAATAGGGAGTACTGAGAAAGAAGCAGATTATATAACCCGGAAAATAATCGAATTCAATGATAATAAAATAAAAGAGGAAAGAAAAACAGAGAAAATAAATTTGATTTTAAAAAATGAAGAAGGTGAGATTTTCGGAGGAATTCTGAGTGGTCTGTTCTTCAATTGTTTAAGGATATATGTTCATTGGGTTGATGAAGAGTATCGTAACCTGGGATATGGTGAAAAACTACTATTAGCGGTTGAGAAAATAGCTAGGGAAAAGGGTTGTGAATTGATTTATTTTAGTCCATATAGTTTTAAAAATCCTGAATTTTATAAGAAGCACGATTATAGAGTAATAGGAATTGAAGATAATTTTTCTGGAGGATACAAGCGTTATTATCTAAGGAAATATATATCGGTGGAGTTAAAAGATCGAGAGGAATTGAAAGTTTCTAAAGAATATACTGCTGATGATGAAAAATACTTGATACAAAAGTATATAGATGAATTCCATAAAAGTAAAGCTGGCCACGATGAGGAGAGCGAAGAAATAAATTTGACTTTAAAGGATGACAAGGAGAGACTTATTGCTGGGATTCTAAGTAAAAGAGTTATGGAGTATTTATGGATATCTTTTCTTTGGGTTGATGACAAATATCGTGGATTAGGATATGGAAAAAAACTCTTATTGGAGCTTGAGAAGATTGCTAAAGAAAAAGGGTATAAATTGATTCGACTTGATACTTTTAGCTTTCAAGCTCCAAAATTTTATGAGAAGCTAAATTATAAACTAATAGCAGTTGAGGATGATTGTCCCAAAGGACATACCCATTACTTTTTCAATAAAGAAATATAAAGGAAATTAAATCTTTGTATAAAGATTTGACAAATGAAATATGAAAAGATATAGAAGACTAAAGATTTATTTGACATTTGAGGTGATTTTATGGAAAGAGATTTAACTAAGGGAAGTGTTACGGAAAACCTGATATATATGGCCATGCCTACTATGCTTGGATTTATTGCCCAAACACTATATGATATAGTTGATATGATTTGGATAGGAAGGATATCTGCAGAAGCTGTAGCTGGTGTAACAATATTTGCAGCAATATTTTGGATGATTGAAGTTTTGAATGAAATAATTGGAGTTAGTTCTATTTCTCTGATATCTCAAAGCTACGGGAAAAAGGAATTAGAGAAGACAAAGAAAGCAATTGAGCAAACAATTACTTTTAAAGCAATAGTAGCAATAATTGCAGCTATTATACTTTACTTTAGTATGAATCCACTACTGAACTTTTTTACCGATGATTTGCTGGTTGTTAAGAGTGGCTTAAGTTATGGATATATAAGAATTTTCTTTTTACCTATATTCTTTTCATCCTTTTCACTAAATACCGCTCTTAGATGTATAGGTGATTCAAAAAAACCTATGTACATTATGGCGATTTCAGCTTTTTTAAATATCATACTTGATCCAATCTTTATGTTTGATAAAGTACCTTTTATAGGGATACCAGGATTTGGACTCGGAGTTTTTGGAGCTGCGGTAGCCACGGTGATAAGTATAACTGTGGCATGTGCTCTTGGATTTTGGATATTTTTATCAGGGAGAACTAATATAAAGATATCTATAAAGGGATTATTTAAGCTAGATAAAGAACTAGACAAAAAGTTAATTACAATAGGACTACCATCTGGGTTTGAAAATTTATTGAGAAACCTTTCTGGGTTTATTGTGATAAAGATGATAGCTCTTTATGGAACAAATGCGGTTGCAGCTATGGGAATAGGTAATAGATTAATGGGACTTATCTTTATGCCGCTATTAGGTTTTTCAATGGGAGGGAGTACTATTGTAGGACAGAATCTAGGTGCTCAGGATGTAGAACGTGCCGACAAAACGGCTAAAATTGCGGCAAAGATATGTGTAGGAATAGTAAGTATTTGCAGTATATTTGCCCTTGCTTTTCCAGCTCAAATTATGAAAATCTTTGTAGATGATAGAAATGTTATCGATATAGGTATACCAATGATTCGTATTATTATGCCAGGTATGATTGCACTTGGAGTACTATTTGGTCTAGGAACAGTGTTTTCTGGTTCTGGATATAATCTCCCCTTTCTAGTTTCAAGCCTGATTTCTAGATGGATAGTTCAAGTTCCTTTGCTGCTATTAGTTGTGTATGCATTGAAGCTTCCTATTGAGATGATTTGGATAAGCTTTGTAATATCCGAAATAGCAGAGATGGTTATCGTCGTAATATTTTATGTAAAAGGTAAATGGAAGAATGTAAGAGTATAAATATTTATCTACTAATATAAAAAGACTTTTAATTCATTATACGTGAATTAAGAGTTTTTTTTTTATGTCAATGAAATCTTCTACCGTGAAACATTCTGAACTATAGTAAATTGATGATTAAAAAAAATTTAGGTTTTAGTCATGTTAAGCTGTAACACTTACAAATGTACTTGGATATTATGAAATGGGAGAAAGAGAGTTAACAAACTCAATCGTTGTTTTCCTTTATTAGACAGGAATGTCTAATAAGCTTTTGAGATTTTGATAAAGCGCTGAAATGCAAGTTGTAACACGTTTAAACCAATAAAGAATTCTTAAGAGATAGATTTATGATATATGAAGGGAAAATGAATATGAGTAAAGACTATGTTAGAAAAAAGAGTCAGTTACTTTTTCTTAATTCAAATAAAGAAATCCAAGTAGGAAGAATAGAAGATTTACCTTTATCTATTGACTATATAAAAAAAATTGATCGAGATTCACTAGAAGTTCAAAAGGTCTTTAAGGGGTTTACTTCAATAGTATACAAAATAAAGGTAGATGGGAAATCCTATGCCTTAAAAAAGAAAAGAGAAAAAGCAGTTATAAGAAATATAGATGCTAGAGTATCTTTCTTAAATGAAATACAAAGAAGAAGAGATTTCGAAAACCTTAAAAAAACAGCGCCTCGATTATATGATGGGATTGTAAAAACAATTTATGCAAGCCTAAACAACGGTTTTATTTTATCGCCATGGATAAATGGTGATGATATTACTTTAGTAAATGGAAGAGAGGTATACGAGAATTTATTTGATACAATTCATCATATGGAATGTAATGGTTTCTTCGAGTGGGATCCTTGTCCAGGAAATATACTAGTAGTAAATGGAAATCAAGTGAAGTTATTTGATTTTGGATATAACTATGTGTTTAATCCGCTATCAGAATATAATTCCGCTGGAAAAAAGGAACCCATATTTCATGGCGTAGAGAGATTTGAGACTAGAACATTTATGGGAGAATTATTAGTTAAGGTTGAGGATATGGGAGAAGACAGGGTTTTGACCGAATATAAAGTAGAAAAAGAAGCAGCCCTTAAGTATTTTGAAAAAAAATTAAGGTGGTTGGAAGAACAGCAGGCAAACGATGATATTATTATCTGGATGAGAAGAGCTATTGAGCGGTGTGAATTAGGATTAACTAATGAGGATAGTTTAAAGCGATTATATATATTAGAATCCTTTCGATCTTATGTATTAGACGTTAATATTGATATAGCTGGAAAGTGGTGTAACTGGAGAACCCTTAAGCAAGTAGATCGAATATTGAAAATATTGAACCGGGATTATGATTTATTAAAACAAGATAGCGGATTATTTTGGGGTGATGAGCTATTAAGTAAGAAAAAACTTATTGAGAAGTACAAAAAAAGTAGAGATAAAGTAATCGAATACAAAGCTCGTGATGACGAATATCTGAGGAAGATTGGAGCAAATTCGTCACTAAAATAGAGAGATAAGAGATAGAGACTGGAAAAAAATAATAATTTATACGTATCAAAACTCTCATAAATGGTGAGTACTTTGATGCGTATAAATTAACTTTGATATGTAAACTTTATTTGCTATTGGACAAGCCATTGTACTTACAAAGAAAGTTAAACTATATGATTATCATTATGTTAGAGTAATCTCATGGGGAATATAGTACTGGCATCTGAAAGAATATGATAGGTATTGAATCCAAATTAGACAGCCCAATAATACCGATTAAAAAACATATCTTTTGTTTTTGAAAGTAAATATTAATAATATTAATAATGATATTAATATTATTAATAAAAACATTAAAAAAATTAAAAAATCAATTGACTTGATAAATAAATTATATTAATATATAGTTAATATCAAAAATATTAACTATAAAATTAAATAAATTAATAATTGATTTTGAGGTGTTAATATGGAAGTGGTAAGAGAAATTCTGCGTAAGGTGGAAAAAGGAGAATTAACAAGCAAAGAGGCAGCTGAGATGTTGAGAAGCTTACCAATGGAAAATAGAAAGATAAAATATGCAAAGAAGATAAAAATAAAGATATATTCGAAGGAAGAAAATATTAGAATAAACCTCCCGGCAATTCCTATTTGGATCATAGAGAAGTTTGCTTTCATTGCAGTCAAATTTTCTAGATATCATTATAAAAGTGGAGATGAAGAGAGAACAAAGAGAAGTGAAAGGTCAGGTAGGAAATTAAAGGGTAAAGAGATTGATGTAAAGGATTTAAAAATGATATTTTCAAGTTTAAGGTTTACTCCACCCTGCAAGCTAGTAGAAGTGTATGAGGATGATAACCTTGTAGAAATTTATACGATTTAGAGGAGGAAGTTTAATGAAAAAAGAAGTATTAGGAACATGTCCTATTTGCTCTTCAAGCCTTAAGGTTACGGAGCTTGATTGTAAAAGGTGCGGTACATCCCTAAGGGGAGAGTTTGAACTCTGTAAGTTTTGCTATCTTACTAAAGAGCAAAAATACTTTGTAGAGGTTTTTATAAAAAATAGGGGGAATATAAAGGAAATAGAAAAGGAGCTTGGCATATCATATCCAACAGTTAGACGTAACCTTGATAATGTAATACAGGCACTTGGATATAATCCAGGATCATCTGAAGAAACTCTAAATAAAAAGGAAATCCTTGAGAAACTCAGTAAAGGTGAAATAACATCTGAAGAAGCATTGAAATTGCTTAAGGGATAATTTAAGAATTTTAAGCAAGTGATTGAGTCATTCTTTTAAGTCAAAAATATGAAATCATTTGGAGGGATAATTAAAATGAGAGAAGAAAAACTGCAAATTTTAAAAATGATTGAGGAAGGTAAAATTACTGCTGATGAAGGGGTAGAGCTATTAAATGCTTTAGAGCATGCAGAGGAAAAAATAGTGAAAACTGAAGGCGCTAAATGGTTAAGGGTAAGAGTTAATGGTGAAGATGGAAAGCAAAAGGTTAATGTAAATATTCCTATTTCTTTAATAGACATTGGATTAAAGATTGGTACCAAGTTTCATGCAGATTTAGACGAACAGCTTAGTGGCATAGATTTAGCAGAAATAATAAAATCTGTCAAGAACGGAGCTGAGGGCAAGCTTGTAGAAGTAGAAGATGAAAATGGAGACAAAGTTGAGGTGTTTGTTGAATAGGGCTATTCTTGGTATAAGATTTTCGAGAGACTTGATTTAGATAAAGAGATCAAGTCTTTTATATTTTTGTAAGGGATAATAATATAGGAGGGGAAATTGTTAATAAAAGTTAATAGTTTGAAAGTTTTATGATAGAATATATGTTGATGTAAGTATATATAGAATTAGATGGGGAGGAGATATAACAATGTCAGTAGTAAAGGAATTTAACCGTTTTAAAGGAAGTGAAGATTATATTGTCTCTGAAGCTTTACAACATGCTGTAAATGTCTCAATTGCTCTTGAAAAGCCACTTTTGATTAAGGGAGAGCCAGGAACAGGAAAAACTGTATTAGCTAAGGCAATTTCTGACTCAATGGATATGGAGCTTATTGTGTGGAATATTAAGTCAACTACTAAAGCCCAAGAAGGTCTTTATGTTTATGACACGGTTCAACGTCTATATGACAGCCAGTTTGGAGAAAGTAATGTTGGAGACATTAAGAAGTATATTAAGCTAGGGAAAATTGGAGAGGCATTTAATTCCGAAAAGCAGGTTGTTCTATTAATAGATGAAATTGATAAGGCCGATTTAGAATTTCCAAATGACCTACTTTGGGAACTTGATCAAATGAGTTTTTATATCCCTGAAACTAAAGAAACTGTTTCCGCTAAGAAGCGCCCAATTGTTATTATAACAAGTAATGCTGAAAAAGAGCTTCCTGATGCATTTTTGCGTCGTTGTATTTTTCATTATATAGAATTCCCTCAAATTGATGGTATGGAGGAAATTATACGTGTACATTATCCAAATCTAGAGAAGGAACTGATTGATCAGGCAATGGAAACCTTCTATTGGATTAGGAGTTTAAGGGATCTTCATAAAAAACCGAGTACATCAGAACTATTAGACTGGATTCAAGCCTTAGTAGTAGGAGGTATTGAGCCTGAGCGCATAGAGAAAGAAATTCCATTTTTAGGTGTTTTACTTAAGAAAAATCAGGACATCGATATGTTGCAATATGGTTTGGCCAGAAAACTTGTTTGATAAATAGCTGAATGAGTTTTAATATATGTTACTAAGTTTTAGTTGAGAGGAGGGGAAGCCATGTTTACAACCTTTTTCTATCTTCTCCGTGATAAGGGGTTAAATGTTTCTCTAAATGAGTGGATGAATCTTTTAGAAGCCTTAAATAAAGGTCTTTGTGGTTCTAGTCTCATGAACTTTTATCATCTTTGTAGAGCAATACTGGTTAAAAGTGAAGTGGATTATGATAGATTAGATTTGGCATTTGCAGAGTACTTCTATAATATAGAAACGATTGAGCAGATTCCTGAAGAGGTATGGGAATGGTTAAATAAAGAGGTACCGGAAAAATATTTTGATGAAGATAGACATATTGTAAAGCACTCTTTAGAAGAGGTAAAGAGGCTATTAGAAGAACGATTGAAGGAACAAGATGCCGAGCATAATGGCGGTAGTAAGTGGATTGGAACACAGGGGATTACACCCTTTGGCCACTCGGGAACTAATCCTGCTGGAATTCGTATTGGCGGTAAATCGAGAAATCGTTCAGCTGTGAAGATAGCCGGTGAAAGACATTTTAAGGATTTTCGCCAAGATACAATTCTTGATATTCGACAGTTCCAGATGGCCTTTAGGAAACTAAGACAATTCTCTAGCAGAGTAGAGGGTGCTAAAACGGAGCTAGATATAGATGCTACCATAGAAGAAACGGGAAATAATGCCGGAAACTTAAAGTTGGTTTGGGATCGACCTAGAACGAATACAATCAAAGTACTTTTGTTAATGGACTCTGGAGGATCGATGTGGATGCATAGTGACCTATGTAACAGACTATTTCAGGCTGTACACAAATCTAATCATTTTAAGGATTTGCAGACCTACTATTTTCATAACTGTATATATGACGACGTTTACTCAGATCATTCTTGCTCAAGAAATAAATCTATTGATACAGAATGGATACTTAAGAAATACGATAGCGACTATCATGTGATAATAGTGGGAGATGCAAGTATGGCTCAAGGTGAGCTTCTCCATGGTGGAGGAAACGTATATCTAGATATAAGCAATGAAAAATCAGGAATTGAATGGCTTAATAGAATAAGGAAGAAATATTCTAAAAGTATTTGGCTTAATCCAATACAGAAAAGACATTGGCCATATACATATACAATTAGAAAGATTGCTGAAGTTTTTCCTATGTTTGACCTGACCTTAGAGGGATTAGATGCTGGAATAAAAAAGCTAAAGGCGACTCGCTAAAAACAGCACTTTTACTAAGCTAATATGCATTGATTTAGATAGATGAGTCAAGGCATATTAGCTTATTTTAGCGGCTGAAGTGGAGTATAAAGCTAAGAGGGCTGATGTTATAAAGAACTATAAGATATATGGTGTATAGGAGGTACTACTTATGAAATTTAAATATAAAGATCTGGCTATATTCCTTGAAAAGAAATTGAAAGAAAAAGATTTTATCATTATATCTATAGACGGTCCAGGTGGCTCAGGAAAATCATTTTTTACTGACAGCTTATGCAGACATCTGTCAAATTCTCAGATTATACATTTTGATGATTTCTACTTTGAAAAAAATAACGAAAATCATAACAATCTTGAAATTGGAAGTAGCTTTGATTGGAGTAGATTAGAAAGGGAAGTATTAACTCCGTTAAGAAAAGGTTCAATAACATTTTATCAAAAATATGATTGGTTAAAAGATGAGGTATCTGGAAAATATGAAGTTAAACCTGAGGGTATTATTTTAATCGAAGGAATTTATAGTGGTAGGAAAGAAATACGGGATTATTATGATTTAAACATTTGGGTTGAAGCCGATTATGATTTAAGACTTAAAAGAGGTATCGATAGAGATGGAGAAGATATGAAGGATAAATGGGTAGACGAATGGATGCCAAAGGAAAATGAATATATATCAAGTGAATTCCATAATACTTGTGAAAATGCAGATATTATCATATGTGGTGAAACAAATAATATGAGCAAATATGATTGCCTTAATATTGTGAAAACGAAAATAGATTTTATCACAAAGACCTCTTGATACAACCCTATTATTTTAAACAGACTAAAAAAAAAACCTCCTTTGTGAAGGTTTTTCGTTTATGTTATGCAATCCAAAATTTTTTGAACTAATTCATTTTTCAATACATTAGTGATTCTATAGAAAAAATCACATAGAAACATCAAATTACACTGCTATAGCAACAATACTTCCATCAGAAACACGTGCTATAAGGATGTCATTTAAACTATCAGCAGTAACTCTAACGAAATATTGGCAGCAGCCAGGACAAGTTTGACATTCACAGAAGATAAAACTGAATGAATCGGTTGTGTTTAGCAAAAACTCAGCAACGGGTCCTGGAAGTATTTTCTCGTATACCCAAGTACCACATAACAGCTCCGGTCTATCATCGCAGACTTTAAATAACTCAAATTTCAGGCGAACTTCAACCCTACTAGTAGTGTCAATGTTTAAGGTTACAACTGAAGAAAACTCAATTTTAACTTTAGGGTCACAAATACACGTGGTATCTAAAGTTACACAAGCTGCTGTAAAACTTTGATCCGGCCTGGAGAATGTCTTGGAACCGCTAGAGGGGCTGCATTCAAATAATATATCTTTAGGTATGGGATGCTTTGGTTCGCATTTCATACAGTCTTTTTCTTTATCATTTTTACAATCGCACTTTACTTTTTTTATAGCTGATGACATAATGGAACTCCTCTCATTTAAAGATTATTTATAATACAAAGGATTACTATAGATTAACACTCTGAGGCAAATACACCCATTCTACCATTACTAACGGTTGCAGTAACATTGTTTTGCATAGTCACTGTATCTATACTTATAGCATCTGCGGTAACTCTAACAAAATATTCACAACATCCCGGAAAAGCATTGCATTCACAGAAAACAAAGGTAAAGGAATCACTTAAAATAAATGGGGTGCCTATGTTTCCAGTTTCAGCAAAAAATCTTTCGTACATATGAGTATCACAAATTAATTCCTGTCTATTGTCGCAGATTTTGACTAATTCGAATTTTAAGCGGGTTACAAGTGGAGGCGTGCTTCCAATAACAGCATCGAAAGTAACTATACTAGAAAACTCGACTTTAATATTCGGCTTGCGCAGACATGTTGTATCTATTGATGTAGAAGATACTACAGAGCTCTGTCCTGCACTAGTAAAAGTTATAGAGCTACCAGGGATTCCACATTCAAAGAGTATTTTTTTTGGTAGCGAGTGTTTAGGTTGGCACTTTGCGCAATCTTGTTCTTTTTTACTGTCTTTTTTAATATCACATTTCTCTTTACTTATATAGGTAGACATAAAATCATATCCTTTCTTTCAATTCAAAGGTTATCTTGTAATAATCTAAAATTTCTTTAGGAACATTTTTTCCATTACGATACGCCTCTAAGACTAAATCTCTATGACTTTTTCTATAATGGATTTTGGCGAATATACTTTTTTCACCCCTAGCTATTGCTGATTTTAATCTTCTGTGTCCGTTAATAAGCCTAAACATCCCATCTTTATTAATCATTACATCGATAGGTGGGGCCTGGGTTGATAGGTCTTTATATATAGGTTTTTTTAGCACTAAAAATTCTTTTGTTCTCGTTATTTTTTCTATCGATATTAGAGTTAATTCAACACAAATATCCATACCATATTTAATTGGAATAATATAGTGCTTCCCTATCAAATGACTTGCATCCTGTTTTTCTTGATATGACATAACTATTTCTCTATTGTTAAGTAATTCAGCTCTATTAGTTTCCCAAATCTTTTTAATAGGTAAATACACTCCTTTTCATAAAAATTTGTTGAAAATGGATTGAAAAATTAATGGTTTTCACAAAAATCATATAAAAGAACTATACAGTTATAGCAATAATGCCATCACATATTAGCAGCCAGAGGCAAATATGCTCATTCTACCATTACTAACAGTTGCCGTAACATTGTTTTCCATAGTTAGTATATTTGTGCTTATAACATCGGCAGTAACCCTTACAAAATAATTACAACATCCTGGACAAGTGCTGCATTCGCAGAAAACGAAGGCGAATGAATCAGTTAATGTAAACGGAATATTTATTGGGTTATTATCAAAAAATAATTTTTCGTACATATGAGTAGCACAAGATATTTCTTGTCCATTTTCGCATACTTTAACTAGTTCAAACTGTAAACGTGTCTCAAAGGGAGAGACTATGCCATCAACTATATTAAAAGTAACCATATTAGAAAACTCAACAGTAACCTTTGGACTACACAGACATGCTGTATCTATTGCGACAGAAGAAGCTATAAAGCTTTGACCTTCAGTAGTAAAAGTCATGGAACCACCGGGATTTCCGCATTCAAAGAGTACTTTTTTAGGTAGTGGATGTTTAGGTTCGCATATTACACAATCGCAATCATTGTCATTTACATATTTAGACATGAAATCATATCCTTTCTCTTTAATTAAACAAATTTACTTCTATTTTTTTCAGTACATATTATGCAAGGACTAAACTATGTGTTAAGCATAAATCATGTTTAAATTTACACCATAAAGACTTTGACTTGACTATAATTTCATACTATATGCTATAAAAAGAACTAGTAAAAAATAAAGGGTCACAGGCTCAATAAATTGACAAACTAAAATTAGAATGTCAACTAGTCAAACCTGTAACCCTTTTGAATTTGAAACTAGCGCAAATCCACTGTATTTATATATGGAGGAAGTATCTTGCTTAGAAAATCTATTCAATCAAATCTATATAATCTATGTCACTCAAAAAATCATGTAGATAATTTTCAAAAACTCTAATAGTATTTACACGACTAGCCTTAGGATATCTATTAGTTACCTTATAGGTAATTCTATCCGGTGGTGGATCTTCTATCTCAAAGAACTGCAGCCTTTCATTACTTTCCCAGATACTTTTGATAGAAGAGGGTATTACACTCCAAATCTTTTCACATTCTAGAAAGTCTGGTATTAGTTGAGGTATGTCTACATAGACATAGGGCTTAATAGATGGGCTATACCAGTAGTTGTGCCATAGAAGATATTGTGAATCCCACTCTAAAAAAACTTCATATTGAGGGTCAAGCTCTGAAGGATGGAAGGACTTTTTGTCCTTATATTCATCATGTTTTAAGCGGACAATATATAACCTCTCACTAAACATTGGCTCTACAATGATATTTTTGTAGGAAAATTGCTCTGAAACAAATCCTATATCGATTTTCCGCATATTTAATAAGTCATATATTTCATCGGACCAGTTATTTCTCACAACAAGACTGAAGGATTTATCTTTACTACCATTAGATATCTGTTTGTAGAAGCTTGGGAATAGATGCATATTGAGACTGCTCATACAGGATAAAACTAGATGTAGTTTAGACTGAGTTTGTTTTAAATCTAGAGCTTCATGATATATAGACATCCAACGCTCTGCTATAGGCAGAAATTCTTCTCCCTTGAGAGTCATTTCTATATTTCTATGACCTTTTCTACGATTGATCAAAGTAACTCCTAAATTATCCTCTAATGATTGAAGTCTTTGACTAGTTGCTGATTGAGATATGTGTATTATCTCTGAGGCTTTACTAATGCTCTGAGTCCTGACTATTGCAAGGAAAGCTTCGACTTCATAATAATTCATAGATACCTCCCGCTATATAATATAAGTAATACTTATATTATATAGTAAATATATTAGCTTTTCGAGTATTATATTTTTTGATAATATATTATTAAATACTACGCGGGTATTAATTTAGATGAATTGGAGAGGGTTATAGTGACTAGAAAATATGAAAAAGGTGAATTCTTCTCGGATGAATTACAAGAGCAGATTAAATCTAAATTTTTCTATTTAGATAACGACCCAAGACATAAAGGGCGTAGATTATTCTTTGATAATGGCGGTGGAGCACTTAGACTTAAGAGTACAGTAGAGGCTTTCAAAAGGATGGATTCTTTCCCAGATTGCTCAGAAAGGGGAGATATATCGGCATCATATTTAGATGAGATTTGTAGAAAAGGCATGGAAGACATAAGAATTATATTTAATGCTAAAAGTGGAAGTATTTTGACAGAGATTTCAGCATCTCAGGTAATATTTAAAATGACAGGAGCGGTTATTGAGAATGTACCCGGTACAAATGTAGTTGTTACGGCTGGCGATCATCCTTCAGCCTATGACGCAGCCGTATATTATGCGAAGAAAACTGGTAAAGAGTTAAGAGTAGCAAAGACCAATCCAGCTACTGGGGGAAGTGATGTAGAAGATATAGTGAAACTCATAGATAAGGATACCTGCTTGTTATCGTTTATATATGCTTCTAATACATCCGGCGCAATACTAGATGCAAAAGCAATAGTAGAAGCAGCTAGAAAGGTAAAGCCAGACTTATATGTATTATTAGATGCGGTACAGTTTGCACCCCACGGGGTTATGGATGTAGAGGACCTACAGGTGGATGGGATTAACTTTGCACCATATAAATTCTTCTCAAATAGAGGTTTAGGTATAGGATGTGTATCCGATAGATTGTCAACCCTGCCTCACCACAGATTAGAAGCAGTAAGTGAGGATTGCTGGGCAGTAGGAAGTCCTGCACCAGGTCAGTTCGCTGCAGTTACGGAGATTGTCAATTATGTTACTTGGATAGGAAGCCAGTATATAGATAGTGATGATAGACGTGAGCTGTTTGTAGAGGGAATGTCGAGGATTAAGCTGCAAGAACGTGCCCTTATGAACCGTATGCTCAATGGTACTAGTGAAATTGCAGGACTCAGAGGTATACCAGGAGTAACAGTTTACCTTGATGTAGAAGATCTAACTACTAAAGAGTTCCTAGTAGGTATGGGATTTGACAACATGACCATTGAAGAATCTGCTAGGGAATTAGAGAAGGTAGGAATAGTTACATATCCTCGTACAGATGACTCTAGATTCTCCAAGCGTATGTTAGAATCATTTGGTATTACAGGGCTAGTAAGAGTCACACCTTTACATTGCCATACCAGAGAAGATATGGATGACTTTTTAACCGAAGTAGCTAAGATAGCAAATCGTTAAAGGGAGAGAGGCTTATGCAAAAAGAGAGACTGATTCAGAGCTTTATGGATATGGTACAGATCGATAGTCTACCACTTAATGAAAAAGAATTTGCAGAATATGTAATCAAGCTAATTGAAGAGCTTGGGTTCGAGATAACCGTAGATGATGCGGGTAAGAAATGCGGTGGTAATGTAGGTAATGTGTACGGATTTCTTAAGGGAGTAGATAGCAAAAAGTCGGTTTGCTTCTGTGCACATCTCGATACTGTTACACCGGGAGAGGGAATCAAGCCCATAAGAAAAGATGGTAAAATATTTACCGATGGAACCACGATCCTTGCTGGAGATGACAAGAGTGGTATATCTGCAATAATAGAGGGGATTAGAACAATACTAGAAGATGACACCCCGCATGGAGATATAGAAGTACTATTTACTATAGGTGAAGAAAAGGCACTTCTTGGTTCAAAAAATATAGATATTAATATGATTAAGTCAGAGATGATTTATGTTCTAGACAGCGATGGCTCTGTAGGGGGAATAATAGCATATGGGCCTACTCAAACAGTTGCAGAATATACGGTATTCGGTAAGGCCGCCCATGCTGGAGTTGAGCCAGAAAGAGGTATCAGTGCAATACAGGTGGCAGCAGAGGCGATATCTAACATGAAATTACTTCGTATAGATGAAGAAACTACTGCAAATGTAGGTTATATAAATGCAGGTGGCCCCAATCATATTGTATGTGACAAGGCAGTGTTTACTTCAGAGGTGAGAAGTTTAAAGGAAGAGAAAATGAAGGCACAGGTAAAGCATATGTGTGATTGTGTTGCAGAAGCCGCAGCTAAATATAATACAACCTGCGAGATAAAAACATCTATCAACTATCCGGCCTTTCATTTAGATGAAGACTCTACCATACTCAAGGTAGCTAGTGAAGCAGTAAAAAATCTAGATGTGCCACTTGTGATAAAGGGTACAGGAGCAGGAAGTGATTGCAATATATTTAATGGCATGGGTGTAGACACAGTAATACTTGCCTGTGGAATCACTAATCCTCATTCTACAGAGGAGAGTATACTTGAAGAAGAACTTTGCAAAGCTGCAAAACTTGTTGAGGAAATAATTAAGGTTGTCTAGTAAGAAAAACTAAGTTATTCAATCCCTAAGCTAAGGGATCAAAATATATAAAAATATTAGGAGGTAAAGTTATGATACCAAGGTACCCCGATTTTTCAAAGGAAGAATTTCAAGGCAGATGGAGTAGAGCACAAGAATTAATGAAGAGAGAAGGCATTGATGGTTTACTTGTTACAGAGAGACTTAATTACATGTACTTCACAGGACACAACTCTGTACAAAATCGTATAGATAAAATAAGACCATATGTATTTATATTGCCTCAAGAGGGTGAGGGTGTGCTTATTACTATGCCTTTTGAAGTAGAGCAAGTATATGATACTTCTTGGGTGCAAGAAATAAAGGAAGCTGGTCTTATCAATCATGCTGATTTAATAGCTGAAACCCTTAGGGAAAAGGGACTTGATGGTAAGGTTATAGGCTGTGAACTTGGTAGAGAACAATATCTAGGATTAAACTATCTAACCTTTAATGAAATAATGGATCAAATGTCTGATTCTAAATTTGTAGATGCTTCTAAGGTTTTCCTTGAACTTAGATCTATTAAGTCACCTAAGGAGATTGAGTATATTAAAACCGCAGCAAGTATCGCAGCACAAGCTGAAATGGAGACCTTTGCAGAAGTAAAATTAGGTATGAGTGAAATAGAAATAAGTAATATTCTTAGAAGAAAAATAGCTGAAAAGGGCGGAGAAAATGTTACGTTCCTATTAGTTGCCATAGGTGAAGGACCTACTGGTGGAAGTGTGCTTGTACCTACTCCACAGGTTGTAAAAGAAGGGGTAACATTATGTCTAGATGTTGGTGTAGAGTATCGTGGACTTAGTTGTGATATATGTCGTACGGCATTTGTAGGGGCGCCACCGGAAGAAGCGGCAGATTTCTATAGATGGATGATGAAGCTGCGTTATGAATGTGACGATATGCTAGTTGCAGGTAATACTCCTGCTATGATAATAGATCATGTAAATGCTGAGGTAAAGGCAAGAGGACTTAAGCTTCTAGGCGTAGGTCGTGTAGGTCATGGTGTTGGATATGAAACTACAGAATATCCTTCTTTAGCAGCCGTTGAAGATATAGTATTTAAGCCTGGAATGACGTTTGCATGTAATCCAAACTTTGTAGAGAAGCCATATGGAATGTTTAACTGTGAGGATAACTGGGCTATTTCGGAATCTGGCAAGCCTGAGTTATTATCAGTTCCAAGGGCACCTAAGGAAATTACAGTAATCAACGTATAGAGGAATTATAAAATATTGTTATGGTTAAGAGGCACGTACTCTTAAATGTCTCTTAACTATACTTATATAACTAATGAAAGGGGAGGCGTATATGAGTAAAGTAGTAACTTGTGACAAAATTCCAGAGGCAGTAGGACCATATTCTGTAGCAAAATGGGCAGGAGATTTACTTTTTATATCTGGACAAATAGGAATGACTCGAGGCAGTAAAGGGTTGGTAGATGGCGGAACAGTAGCGCAAGCAGAACAAACACTAAGAAATCTAGAAGAAATTCTTAGTGAGGTAAATCTTAAGTGGGACGATGTAGTAAAGGTGAATATTTACCTTTCGGACATATCGGATTACACTGAAGTAAACAATATTTACAGTAGGTTTTTAAATAATTGTGAGGCAATGCCTGCAAGGGTATGTTATGAGGTTGCTAAGCTGCCTTTAGGGGCTAAGGTTGAGATAGAAGCAATCGCACAAAGATAAGCCTAGTCTTAGTTTTCCTTGGAACTCTCTATAATATATTTTCCATTTCTTTATAAAGACATATTGATACTACGTATAAAATCTCAGTTGCTGAGGAGATCAAGCATTTTAACTTTTCATGATCTCCCTATCTTTTACTTATGACTCTATAGACTCTAAATAACCAAATGAATTGTGTACTAATCTTACTATGACAGATCTATCTAGAAAAGCTCTATTCAATAAAGCATTTAAAAATCGTTTCCGATAGCTCTAATAGCATATATTGACCTGATTTGATCTAATATATACCACTGAGAAATCGAAAAACTTTTCCAGCATATAAAGACAAATATTCTTCCTATTAAGTGATTATTTTCAGAGGTATATATACATGAAACTCTTCTATAAAAGAATATGTTATTATATATTTATGCTCTTAATCAAAATCATTATATCATTTCTAAAAGCTGTTTAATAAAATGCAAATTTATACAACTTAAGAAAGGAGAATTTTGAATGAATAATAATACTATAATGCTAGCTACTATTATAATTTATCTTGGGGGAATGCTCAGCATTGGAATTTATTACTCTAGAAAGAATACAAAGCAGGAAGACTTTCTATTAGGTGGTAGAAAAATTCCTGGATGGGCCCTTGCATTATCAGAACGTGCAACTGGAGAATCTGTATGGATGGTGCTTGCTGCAAGTGGATTCGTCTATGCAAAAGGAGTTTCTTCAATAATTCTAGTTATTGCATCGATTTTGGGACCTAGTATAGGTTGGTCTTTCCTCTCTAAGCATATGATGAAAGTAAGTATTGAGAACGATGCTCTAACAGTGCCTGCAGTACTTTCAAACAAATTTAGTGAAAATGCTAAAACGATTCGATTCCTATGCGGTGTGTTATTCTCAGCTATGTTAACATTTTATATCGCAGCTCAGTTTTCAGGAGCTGGCAAGACTCTAATGAAAATCTTTGGTGTAGATCCTATTAAAGCTATGATCTTAGTTGCAGTTTTTACCATTATATATGCTTTCTTAGGTGGTTTCTTCGCTGTTGTATGGACCGATGTTGTCCAAGCGCTTCTAATGGTATGTCTATTTATAGGACTTCCAATAGTTGCTTTCATCAAGGTTCAGGCTGGTGGATTGAGCGTATCTCAAGCACTAGCTGATGCGGGACCGGCCTATAATACGATTACACAGGGTGCATCTGGATTTCCTATTTTCTTGATAATTATTGCGAATTTCTCATTCATCCTATCTGCCTTAGGGCGACCAGAGTTACATTCTAGATATATGGCTGTTCGAAATGAAAAGGAGCAAAAAACCGCAAGAAATATAGCTATTGGTTGGTCTCTATTTGCTTACATGGGTGTCTTTGCAATAGGTATTTTAGGTATTGTTTTGTATGGACCTGGAACAATTACAGATCGTGAACTACTTGTTCCTCAAATGCTAACTGACCTATTGCCACCATGGTTAGCTGGAGTAATGCTTGCAGCTATTCTAGCGGCAATGATGTCAACGGCAGATTCCTTACTTCTTGTAGTTACTTCTTCTGTATCAGAAGATATTGTTCATGCTGCACTTGGTAAGAAATTAACTGAGAAGCAACTGGTAAAACTATCTAGATTAGTTGTAATCGGTAGTGGTCTCCTTGGCCTTGTTCTAGGTATGACAGCAAATGCACTTGTATTTACAATTATTAACTGGTACACTGCAGGCGTGGCATGTTCCTTTGCGGCTATTATCCTGTTGACGCTTTTCTGGAAAAAATTATCAGGAAAGGCTATTGTTCCAATGATAATTTGTGGATTTGCTACCACGGTTATTTGGATGAGCACTGGTCTTGAAAAGGTTATAACTAGTAGATTTGTTGTTTT
This sequence comes from Wukongibacter baidiensis, assembly GCF_050888315.1. Lineage (NCBI taxonomy): Bacteria > Bacillati > Bacillota > Clostridia > Peptostreptococcales > Caminicellaceae > Wukongibacter > Wukongibacter baidiensis. The sequence continues at coordinate 1,026,189 of NZ_CP138202.1, read as the reverse complement.
CGCTCTTAATATAGTAGTTGGTATAGTTATAAGTCTTATTTTCGCAAAAAAAAATGATAAAATAAATGAAACTCAAGCCATAGATTAAGATAGTAGTTGAAACTAACTTAAAAAGGTATGATTAAAGTATAAAAAAACTGATCATACCTTTTTATAGTATAGATTAGAACCAAGAAAATAGTTATGATAATGTATAGAGACAACTAAAAGAAGGGTAGATTTTTATGAAGAATGTTTTTGAAGAAGTAAGCTTACGAGACGTCGATTCATTACGTGTAACTAGTATCGTAGATAATAATGCCGATAGAAGCTTTGCTAAAGAAAAGAAAAACTCAATTGCTCGTCGATATAGTTTTCCAAAGGAAGCCTATGATGGAGTACTGCCAATTGCAGAGCATGGTTTTTCAATGATGATTGAAACGAAATCTGGAAAAGATGAGGCATGTATTCTTATTGATGCAGGAGTTACTCTAGGTGGTTTTGTAAATAATATTAAGGCTTTGAAAATAGATCCTAATAAGATAGAGACTGTAGTTATAACCCATGGACATGCAGACCATTTTTTAGGTTTGCCAGCACTATCAAAAAAATTCAATCTAAAAGGCATCAAAGTAGTAGCACATCCTGCGGCATTTTATGAACGTAAATTTTCTGAATCACAGGATGGACCCTTTACTATGCTTAAAACCCTAGTGAAAAGTGATTTAGAAGAGTTGGGTTTTAAAGTAGAATCAAATGAAAACCCTATAGTCTTAGGCAATGGAATGATTATAGCTTCAGGAGCAGTGCCAAGAGATCCTAAGTACGATAATACATTACCATTTCATTATAGGAAATCTTTAGGTGGGTGGCAGCCTGATCCAGATGTAATTGACGATCAGTTTGTTGTAGTAAATGTTAGAGGGGCAGGATTAGTAATAATAACGGGATGTGGACATTCAGGAATAATCAATATTATACGGCATGCACAAAAATTGACCGGTGAGAAAAGAATACTAGCGGTCATCGGAGGATTGCATTTGTATCAAAATCCCGATAGCTCAATAATATATAAAGAATTAGAAAATATTAATCCCAAATATATCGTTCCAACTCACTGTACTGGATGGCGGGATATCCATTCAATCGCAAGGATTTTCCCAGAAGAATTTATTCAAAACTCAGTTGGGACTGTGTATTCTTTTTCGAGTTTATAACTGACCTGATAAGAGACTGCTTCTTACCTTGAGGCTGAACTCATAGGAGATTTTTATGAGATAGAATCTATAAATCTATGGAAGATTAGATTTATTATAGATAACAATAAAAAAGGAAATGAGTCTAGGATTTACTTTAGACTCATTTCTTTTTTACACGTAAAATTTCTATATCCGAATTGGTATAGCTTTCAAATCTTGAAATAACTTCATCCGACAGTTTTGAGTCGGAGATAATTGCATAATCCGAGGATAGGGGAGCGATCTGCATAAGCGATTCCTTTAAAAACTTTGAATGATCAGCAAGTATATAGGTTTCTTTTGAAGATTTAATAATAGCTTTATCAATATGTGCTTCAAGTATAAATTCTGTACAAATCCCAGCTTCCATCGAAATGGAACAGGGAGACAAAAAGGCTTTATCCACATGTAGAGTTTGGATAAATGATAGTGTTTCAGTACTATAGGTATTGGAAGATTTATGATCAATCATCCCTCCGATCATAAATGTATTTAAGTTACCTTTGCAGCTATTAAGTTGATATGCAATATCAATGGAATTAGTGAAGATAGTTAAATCCTTGAATTGGCATAGATGCGGAATCATAGCAGCTGAAGTCGATGAGCCCTTGATTAGTATGGTATCACCTTCTTCAATAAATGTGGAAGCAAATTGGCCAATTTCCTCTTTTTCTAATTCATAGATTGTTTTCCTATCAGAATAACTAAGGGCTTCACTGCTCTCCTCAAGGGAAATAGCTCCACCATGGGTACGTTTCAATAATCCTTTTTTTTCAAGAATTCTTAAATCTCTTCGAATCGAGTCCAAGGAGACGTCAAATAAAGAGCTTAATTCAGAAACCTCAACCCTTTTCTGTTCCGATAATAACTGCATAATTCTATTATGACGCTCTTCTATAAACATAAAAATACCAAATCCTTCATTAATGTAAATATTTGTTTTTATATTATATAAGTATATCAATTATTAAAATCTCAGTAAAGTAAAATTCATGAAAGTTCACGAAAATTAATGAATGTTAACGAATAATATTGCATATACCTATTCTATGTGGTAATATAAACTTGAATTCAAGAAAATATTAACATATCTAAATAAATATGAACAAACATGAAAGGGGGATGGAGAAATGAAAGGGAAAATTAGAAAGCTACAAAGAATGTACTTTTTCTTTGATGCTGTACTTGTAGTTTTTGCAGGGTTTACAGTCCCATATTTGAAAAAACTTGGATTAAGTAATAGTCAAGTTGGTTTTTACATGTCAATTATGATGTTAAACGGTATTCTAGGTCAATTTACTACAGGATACATATGCGATTTAAAGAAGACCATTAAAAAGGTGTTTCTTATTCTCACTCTTATGCTTTCCATAGCCGTATCTCTAATATATAGAATAGAAGTAGTGGAAATAAAATTGATAATATTACCGATTATAGGTTTTATACAGTCTAGTATGATGTCCTTAATAGACAGTTGGGTATTAGAATCTCATGATGAGGTTAAGAAAAGTTACGGTTTAGTCAGAGCCTTTGGTTCTTTGGGTTGGGGTCTTTCAGCAATAATTATTGGAAGGTGCATAGATCAATTTGGTTGGGAGAGCTTAATTACAATTCATTTGATTTTATCAGCTATATTTATATGGATGATTATAAGGGTTGATGATGTTAAAAAGGCCGTTAATACTGATGAAAATAAAGTGAGCTTAAAGCATGTCAAGATTATGCTATCCAATGGAAGATATGTGACTGTGGTTACTATCTTTCTATTATTGTTTATGGCAATGCAGGCCTACTCAATGTTTGTCCCGATATTGATTGAGAAGTATGGTGGAGACAAAGGCGATATAGGTTTATTTTTCATGATTGCTGCCTTTAGCGAAATACCAATGTTTCTCTACTCAAAAAGATTGTTGGAAAGACTAAAGGCTTCACAGCTTTTGATTATATGCTGCTTTATTTTTATCATTAAGATGTTAATTACAGCATTTACTCGACATGTTAGCATGCTAGTCTTCATAGGTCTATTTCAAATGTTTACATATACCCTCGCAACTTTTACTGCCAAGCGGCTGATTGACGATGTGAGTCCTGAGAACTTAAAAACATCAGCTCAAACCATTGCTATGGGGATATATTTAGGCGTAAGTGGTTTCGTAACTTACAATTTATCAGGAAACTTGGCAGACCATCTTGGAATCCAGAATACCTTAATAATTCAAGGTGGATTGTGTTTAGCTGCACTTCTTATGAGTATTTACTATAATAGACGATTTTACGTTGAAAAGTCTGTTGATAATAAAAGAGCGATATAAAAGGAGGGCAATTATGAACAAGATTGATTTACACATTCATTCTAGTTATAGTGATGATGGAGAATTCACCCCGTATGAAATATTGCAGCTCAGTAAAAAAAGAGGTATGAAGACAATAGCTATAACGGACCATAATAGCGTACAAGGGGTAGTGGAAGCTGTTGAATATAGTGAAGGTCTAGACATCGATGTGATTCCAGGTATTGAAATTGATTGCACATACAATGGTGTTAATTTGCATTTGCTAGGGTATTACATTGACTATACCTTAAAAGATTTTGAGGAACTAAATAGGAGTATATTTAGAAAATCAATGGATGCTTTTCCTAGAATGATTACTAATTTGAAAAAAATCGGTGTTGAGGTTGAAGAAGAAGAGGTTCTTAGGAAAGCTAAAGGAAAAGTCCCCTCAGGAGAGCTTATTGGAGAAGTAATTCTTAGCAAGGGAAACAGTAAAAATAATCGAATATTAAAACCATATTTAAAGGGTGGAAAGCGGAGCGATATGCCATATCTAAACTTCTATTGGGATTTCTTTGCTCAAGGTAAAATCGCCCATGTTCCAATTCAATATATAAGCTTAGAGGAAGCAATTGATCTCATTAAGAGAAGTGGAGGAGTACCAGTAATAGCTCATCCAGGTATGAACTTAAAAGGTAATATAGAAATGCTTAAATATATTATTAAGGAAGGTGTTGAAGGAATAGAAATCTTTAATAATTACCATACTGAAGACCAGATTGATCATTTATATAAAAAAGCTAAGGAGCATGGACTTTTAATAACATGTGGAAGTGATTTTCATGGAAAAAACAAACCTGGTATTGAGATTGGTATGCATAACTGCGTAATTGACGGGATTCAGCTAATTGATGCTTTCAAGAAATGCTAAGATCTTTTATCTTACATTCCTATTTATTGTGATATAAACTTAAATAATGTATAATGAAGCTAACTGTGGAATTTACTATTGCAAATGAAAACGGAGAAAGATTAGGGGAGGCACCTGGTTATGACAAAAAATACGAGCACCATAAAATCATTCTTTTCAAATTATTGTTCCCCAAAGCAAATGAATGGCAAAGAAAAAATATTTCCTTTAAAAATAGTAGTTAGTTACATTTTTATATCCCAATTATGGATAATGACTTCGGATAAAATTTTATTATTAACAATTGATGATATATCTCTTCTGAATAAGATACAAACTTTCAAGGGGAGTTTTTTTATAATTATGACATCCATATTCATTTATAACCTTTGTAGTATTTTATCATCTACAAAGAGCTCGGAGGAAAAAGCCATTTGGCGAAATAAAGCTCAAGCGCAATTTCTTGCAAACCTATCCCATGATCTGAAGACGCCCTTAAATTTGATATTTACTTCTATACAACTGGTTGAATTACATTGGCGTAATACATTTCAATACCCAAATAAGTATATAAAGATTATGAGACAGAACTCTTATAGGCTTATAAAATTAGTCAATAATATTACTGATATTACAAAATTTGATTCTGGTTTTTCTGATATAAGATTAAAAGACTATAATATTGTTAGAATTGTTGAAGATGTTTCACTATCCATTGTTGATTATATAGAGCATAAAGGTATCAAATTCCTATTTGATACGGAGATAGAAGAAAAAATTATAGCCTGTGACCCTGATAAAATAGAAAGAATTATGTTAAACCTTCTTTCTAATGCAGTAAAATTTACTAAAGAAGGCGGAATGATATCAGTTAATATCTATGAGCGATTAGAAAATATTGTTATTTCTGTAAGAGATACAGGAAGAGGAATACCTGAGGAAAAGCAAAAAACAATTTTTAACCGATTCATGCAAATAAATGATTTTGATGTACAAGAACACGAAGGAAGTGGTATAGGTTTATCCGTGGTAAAATCATTAGTAGAAATGCATAAAGGCGATATTGCCTGTGTAAGCGAACTTGGAAAGGGAAGTGATTTTATAATAAAACTTCCGGTTTCAAGTATATCTAAGGAAAACTGCGTTAGTGATGAAGTCGCTGATAAGAAAATCAATGACTTTGCAGAAAAAATTAATATTGAGTTCTCAGATATATATTTTGATAATTAAGTACTCAAATAAAAAATACGGTGAAAAGATATAGAGCTATAACCTTAGCAAATTGGAATTAGAAAGTCAATTTGCATGGGCTATGGCTCTTTTTGTATTCAAAACTACTGTAAACAAACATGCTTGTATGTGAAGTGATTATCGGAAATTATATGTTTAATTCTATTAATATTATGTAATAAATATAGTATGGGAGTATTATTTATCTAGGAGGGAGTGACATTTATGGAAATAGGAATAATCGGTCTGGGAAAAATGGGATATAATTTAGCATTAAATATGAAGGAACATAACCATCAGGTCCTAGTTTTTAACAGAACCCAAGAAAAAACCAAACAAGCGGAAAAAGAGGGATTAATAGGAGTATACAGTCTTGAAGAAATGGTTGAAGAGTTAAAGTCACCTAGGATTATTTGGCTAATGATACCGGCGGGTAAAGCAGTAGATGAGATAGTAGAAAGATTGATTCCTCTATTAGATAAAGAAGATATTATTATAGACGGTGGAAACTCAAACTACAAAGATACCTTAAGAAGATATGAGAGCCTTAAGGAAAAGGAAATTAGATTTGTTGATATTGGAACTAGCGGTGGAATGGAAGGTGCGAGAAATGGTGCTTGTATGATGATAGGAGCCGAAGATGATGTATTTGAGATCATTGAACCTATAATTAAGGATATCTGTGTAGAAAAGGGATATTTACATACTGGAAAAAACGGCTCGGGTCATTATGTGAAGATGATTCATAATGGCATTGAATATGCAATGCTTCAAGCCATAGGAGAGGGTTTTGAGATCTTAGAGAAGAGCCAATTTGACCTTAATTATAAGGAGATAGCAAGGGTATGGAGCCATGGATCAGTTATACGAGGTTGGCTTATGGAGTTAATGGAAAGAGCATTTATGTCGGACCCACAGCTTGATTCTATAAAGGGTGTAGTAAACTCCTCGGGAGAGGGACTTTGGACTGTTGAAGAAGCCCTAGAACTTAAGGTTCCTGCCCAAACTATTACTAGCTCATTATTTATTAGATATAGGTCCCAGCAGGAAGATACCTTTGCTGGTAAAGTAGTGTCGGCCTTAAGAAATGAATTTGGAGGACATAGTGTAGAAAAAAAGTAGCAGAGTTAAGGTAGGTGATATAAATGGATGTAGGTTTTGATTTATCTTGTATAATGGTTATATTCGGGGGGACTGGAGACTTAGCTCATAGAAAATTGCTTCCAGCTATTTATAATCTAAAGCATGAAAAAATGCTTCCAGAAGACTCTGCAATTGTTGCAATAGGGAGGCAGAGCAAAACAAATGATGGATATAGGGAAGAAATATATAATTCAATAAAACAGTTTTCGAGATTTGATATAGACATTGAAGTATGGAATAGTCTGAAAGACAGAATCTACTATAGGAAAATGGATTTTCTAAAAGCAGAGACCTACCAAGAATTAAATGAATACTTAAATGAAATTGATGAGAAACACAAGGCAAAGGGTAAAAGAATGTATTATATGGCCGTTGCACCAGAGTACTTTGAACCGATTGCGGAAAATATAAGTAGTTTTTGCATGATTGAAGAAACCGATAGTTGGAGTAGAGTAGTTATAGAGAAGCCCTTTGGAAGAGATTTAACTTCGGCTAAGTACTTAAACGATAAAATTGTTAGTGTATTTAAAGAAGAAAATGTCTATAGGATTGATCACTATCTAGGAAAGGAAATGCTGCAAAATATCATGGTAATACGTTTTGCAAATATGTTATTTGAGCCCCTGTGGAATAATAAATATATTGATCATATCCAAATGTCCTCTAGTGAAACCGTAGGAGTGGAAAATAGAGGAGGATACTATGAAAAAGCAGGAGCGATGAGGGATATGGTCCAGAGTCATATGCTCCAATTACTGAGCCTCATTGCAATGGAACCGCCTAATGATTTAGAAGCAAAATCCATAAGAGATGAAAAAGTAAAAGTATTAAGAGCCCTTAGAAAAATCGAGCCTGAGGCAATAAAAGGTAATGTAATTAGAGGGCAGTATGGGCCTAAGGGGTCGGGGGATGAGAGGATATTAAGCTATAGGGAAGAAAAAAAAGTGTCGCCGGATTCAAATACTGAAACCTTTGTAGCACTTAAGGTAGATGTAGAAAATCTGAGATGGAGCGGTGTACCTTTCTATATAAGAACAGGAAAAAGAATGAAAAAGAAATCGACTGAGATAATTGTACAGTTTAAACCTATGCACAATATATTATATTTTGAAGAAAAGGAAGTTCTACCGAATATGTTAGTAATAAAGATACAGCCTACCGAAGGGATATTTCTTCAATTCAATGCCAAGGAGCCTGGGAGCCATAGGAACATTATTCCCGTTCAAATGGATTTTTGCCAAAATTGTCAAGTTGGTATTAATTCTCCAGAGGCCTACGAGAGACTTCTATTTGATGTACTGAGGGGAGATGCTACTCTCTTTACTAGATGGGATGAAGTTGAATATGCATGGAAATTTGTAGACCAGACATTAGGTTTATGGGATGATACCGATACTGTACTTTCAAACTATGAACCGGGAAGCTGGGGACCCAAGGAATCTGATATGCTTCTAGAAAAGGATAATAGAAATTGGATAAACCCATAGGGAGGTGAGTGAATTGAAGATATATGATGTCTCGATGGAGATTTCTGAGGATATGATAGTATATAAAAATAAGCAAGAGAAGAAACCAAAACTAACGGTGGCTAAGGATTATTCAGCGTCAGACTCCTATGAATCTATCATAGCTATGGGAATGCATACAGGAACCCATATAGATGCTCCGCTTCATATGCTAGAGGGAGGAGAAACAATAGATAGTATAGCCTTAGAGAACCTTATAAGAAGCTGTAAAGTATTAGATCTTACTTATGTAGTGGATAAGATAACTAAGGAAGTATTAGAAGAAAGGGAAATCCTAAAAGGAGATTTTATTTTGTTTAAGACAAAAAACTCCTTTGCAAAAGAATTTGATTTTCAATTTATCTACTTAGAAAAAAGTGGGGCAGAGTATTTGAAAGACATAGGAGTTACAGGGGTTGGTATTGATGCTCTTGGAATAGAGAGAGATCAGCCTAGTCACGAGACCCATAAAATATTGTTAGGTCATGGTATTATAATTATTGAAGGCTTAAAATTAAATAAAGTAGAAGAGGGGGAGTATACTCTCTATGCGCCACCACTAAAAATTCGAAATGTTGAAGCTGCACCGGCAAGAGTTATATTAATAGATTAAAAAGTTAAGCTGAAATATCCCGGGGCTAAACTCATAAGAAAGCTTTATGAGTTTAGCCCCTTTTACTACAAATCAATATAAATATTTAAAAGCCATTTTTTCTTACTACCTTACTTCTTTCATACTGAATAGGCCATTTAACGTCAGATTGTGATTTTCTTGAAGCCTGTAAAGGCCAATAAGGATTTCTAAGGAGCTCTCTTCCAAGGTATACCAAATCAGATCTATCACTCGTAATAATTTCCTCAGCCATTTCAGAGTTAGTAATTAGCCCTCCTCCAATAACAGGAAGACAAACAGTTTCCCTAATGATTTCAGCCATTTTAATTTGATAACCTGGATAAGTCTCTATTTTAGCCGGCACTACACCACCTGAGCTTACATCTATGACATCTATTCCTTGAGCCTTAACCAAGTTTAAAATCATAGCTAGGTCCTCGGGGTGATTACCGTCTTCGTGATATTCTTCAGCGGAAATTCTGAGAAATATAGGTTTTTCATTAGGCCATACCTTTCTAACTTCTGAGATAAGCTTTTTCAAAAATTTAGCTCTATTTGGTAAGCTGCCTCCATATTCATCATCTCTCCTATTTGTAAGAGGAGATAGAAACTGACCAATTAAATAGCCGTGGGCTCCATGAAGCTCAATGGCATCAAAACCGGCTTTATCAGCTCTAATAGCACCCTCTACAAATGAGCTTATTACATCGTTAATATCATCCTTGCTCATTTCCCTCGGTGTCATATATTCCTCATTAAAAGCTATAGGGCTAGGTCCTATAATTTCTTCAGATGATACTTCACATTTTCTTCCTGCATGACCTAATTGTATACCGATTTTAGACCCGTGTTTTTTACATTCCTTTACTATTCTTTTTAAACCCTCTATGTGGTTATCAGACCAAATTCCTAAATCCTTATTGGTTATTCTACCACGACTTTCAACGGCAGTTGATTCTAAAAGTATAAGACCCACTCCACCAACAGCTCGTGTCACGTAGTGAATATAGTGCCATTCATTTGCCTTTCCATCACTTTCAGCACTATCCATACACATAGGAGCCATTACAATTCGATTTTTTAATTCCATATCTTTAATTTGTATATTAGAAAATAATTTTGACATTTATGTCTTCCTTTCCTATAGATTTTACATATTTATATAATATTCTTTACCCTTAAACGTAGTAATAATAACTAATATGAAATAAAAGTAATAAATAGATATAAAAATTGTAATGAATTGGATGTTTTCTAGTATTACGAATTATATATTTGTGATATATGCATATTGTTTACAATAATACGAACAATAATAGATTTATGTGCATGAAAATACAAGAAATCTATTGAAATCTGTTATGTTATGTGTTATATTTGTTTTGTGTTAAAAAAGTTTTAAAATAGAAAAAGAATGATAATTCTCTCGTATAATCCTAGAAATATGGTCTGGGAGTCTCTACTGGATAACCGTAAATTATCCTCCTATGGTGAGAAGATATTGGATTTTTTGATATTAATATATAAAACATTCATTAAATCTAGAGGTCTCTCATGGGTGCCTCTAGATTTTTTTGTGCTCAATTGACGATATCGAAGCTTAAGAAAATGATATAAGTCAATGAAAATGATAGAACTAGAAGAAAAGGTCATAAAATCTATGACCTTTTATGTATTTGATATGGTAAAACCATATATTGGAACTTATTATTTGAGGGGGAATACAAGTGCTAACCATACAGGATTATTTACTACCTGAAACTTTAGAGGAAGCATATAGGGCCTTAATAGAAAAAAGAAACAATAAAATCCTAGGTGGCTGTGGATTTTTAAGAATGGGGTCACAAAAAATCGGAACCGCAATTGATTTATCTAATCTTAATTTAAATTCTATTTGGGAAGGTGAAGACACAATAGAAATAGGAGCTATGACCACTTTCCGTCAAGTAGAGACAAGTTCTGTGTTGAAAAGACATTTTGATGGTATATTATCAAAATCCGTAGGTCATATAGTAGGTGTACAGCTTAGAAACATTGTTACTGTGGGAGCAACAGTATACTCTAGGTACGGATTTTCGGATTTCCTTACAGCACTTCTATCTCTTGAAGCTGAGGTTGTGCTTTATAATGGTGGACAGGTTTTGCTGGAAGAGTTTTTTAAAAATGGTTCGGAGAAAGATATTCTGATTAAAATCATTATTCGAAAGACAAACAGAAAGGCAGCATTTCAGATGATTAGAAACTCAAAGAGTGACTATGCCATCTTAAACGTAGCTGTTTCAAAGCTAGATGAGGATTGGAGAATAGTAGTAGGAGCTAGACCTCAGAGAGCTAAAATTGCAAAGGAAGCATCCTATTATTTATCTGAGAGCAATGAAGCGATGGAAGAGATTGAACGTGCTGCCATGATAGCAGTAAATGAATTGACTTTTGGCAGTAATATGAGGGGTAGCGAAGAATATCGTAGATCTATCTGTAAAGTCCTTATAAAAAGAGCAATAATGGAGGTCTTATCATGAAAATCAACGTTACAATAAATAATCAGCCAATGGAACTAGAGGCATCATACGATGAATTTTTAGCGGATACATTGAGAAAATATGGATTTTTAAGTGTTAAAAAGGGTTGCGATACAGGCTCCTGTGGATTATGTACAGTGTGGTTAGATAGTAAACCCGTGCTCTCCTGTTCAACTCTTTCCGTGAGAGCAAATGGAAAAGATATCACAACTATAGAAGGTGTTCAAGAAGAGGCTAGTGAATTTGCATATTTTTTAGTTAATGAAGGTGCAGAGCAGTGTGGATTTTGCAGTCCAGGATTTATAATGACTGTATTAGCGCTAAAGAGAGAAATTGAGAATCCCACTGAAGAGGATATTATCCACTACCTAACGGGAAATCTTTGTAGATGCACAGGTTACCTTGGACAATTAAGGGCAGTGAAAAAGTATTTGGGGGTAGAGTAAAATGAGGTATGTAAGTAAGCCAATCTCAAAAATTGACGGTATGGATATTGCAACGGGAAAGCCTGTCTATACAGACGATTTATATGATCATCATGCTTTGACGGTAAAAATATTAAGAAGCCCCCATGCCTTCGCTAGAATAAAGTCTATTGACGTTGAAAAAGCCGAGAAGGTTAATGGTGTTGAATGTGTACTAACCTATAAAGATGTACCTAATATACGATTTACCACTGCTGGTCAATCATATCCTGAACCATCACCCTATGATCGACTAATTCTAGATGAATATGTTAGGTACGTAGGAGATGAAGTTGCCATTATAGCAGCAAAGGATGAAAGGACTGCTCTAAAGGCTATGGGGCTTATTGAGGTGGAGTATGAGGTTTTAGAGCCGGTATTAGACTTTACAAAGGCAATAGGACACTCATCAGTAGTCCATCCTGAAGATGACCTTCATATTAACTTTGATATAGGAATGAATAAGGACAGAAACATTGCTGCTTTGTATAGGATTGAAGTAGAAGATGTTGAAAAGGAATTTGAAAAAAGTGATGTAGTGGTTGAAGAGACCTACTATACACAGGGGCAGGCCCATGCCATGATGGAAACCTATCGTGCATTTACATATATAGATCAGTATGGGAGATTGTCTGTTGTGAGCTCAACACAAATTCCATTCCATGTACGAAGAATTTTGGCTAAAGCTCTTGAAATTCCAAGAAGTAAGGTTAGAGTAGTTAAGCCTAGAATTGGTGGAGGCTTTGGAGGTAAACAGTCTGCGGCTGTAGAAATTTTTCCAGCTATAGTCTCTATGAAAACCGGAAAGCCAGCAAAAATTATTTACGATAGAAAAGAAACTTTTAGCTGTACAACCAACCGTCATGCCATGGAGATAAAAGTAAGAATAGGTTCAGATAAAGACGGTAATATAAATGCGATTGATATCAATGCCTTAGCTGATACGGGAGCATATGGTGAGCATGCTTCAACGGTGTTTATGCTTGTAGGACATAAAACCCTACCACTATATAATAAAGCAAAAGCAGTTAGATATACTGGAAAGGCAGTATATACAAACAAGATGACAGCTGGAGCATTGAGAGGATATGGTGCGACTCAAGGAGGATTTGCTGTCGAGTCTACAATAAACATTTTGGCAGAGAGACTAAATATGGACCCATCATTGCTTAGGGAGAAAAACTTAATTAGAGAAGGGGATGCAAATCCTGTATTAGATGGATCGAAGGAAGGGGCTCCTGTTGTACTAAAGAGTTCTACTCTAGATAGATGTATTGAAAGAGGAAAGGAACTCATTGGATGGGAGGAAAAATACCCTAGAAAAGTCATCAGTGATTCAAAGGTTAGAGGTGTAGGGATGGCGATAACAATGCAAGGGTCGGGGATTGCTGGCATAGATACAGCTTCGGCAGTAATCAAATTAAACGATGATGGATTCTATAGCTTGTTAGTAGGTGCCACAGATATGGGAACGGGATCCGATACTATTCTAGCTCAAATGGCAGCTGAAGTTCTAGAAACTTCAATGGAGAAAATTATAGTAAACTCAGCAGATACAGATATTTCTCCCTATGATACAGGGTCATACGCTTCAAGTACAACTTATGTTACGGGGAATGCAGTAATTAAGGCTGCCGAAGATATTAAGGGACAGATTGTGGAATATGGTGCAAAACTGTTAGATACACCGAAAGAGAATGTCATATTTGATGGAGAATCTGTAAAAAACATAAATGAAGAACGCTCTATATCACTTGATGAAATTGCCCTTCGCTTAATATCAGGAGGAGGAAAGGCTCAGCTTATTGGGAATGGATTTTTTGGTGGTGACACAAGTCCTCCGCCATTTATTGCAGGCTTTGCAGAGGTAGAAGTAGATAGGGAAACAGGGGAGATAGATTTGATCGACTACGTAGCCGTTGTGGACTGTGGAACGGTTATAAATACAAACCTTGCTAGAATTCAAGTAGAAGGTGGATTGGTACAGGGTATTGGGATGGCAATGTATGAGGACGTAATATATAGTGATAGAGGAAAGATGGAGACTAATACTTTTATGCAGTATAAAATCCCTTGTAGAAAAGATATAGGAAACATGAGGGTAGAGTTTGAATCCAGTTATGAACCAACGGGACCATTTGGAGCAAAATCTATAGGTGAGGTTGTAATCAATACTCCACCTCCAGCAATTGCCCATGCTGTTTATAATGCTGTAGGGGCGTATGTAAAAAGTTTGCCGATTACACCGGAGAAAGTTTTCAAAGGTATTAATATGGAATTGTAGTATTAAATTGCTAAGGGGCTGTACTCATAAGAAACTTTTATGAGACAGCCTCGCTTTGTATTTTACAGCTATATATCAATACATTGATGGCCTTGTAAATAGACGTGTATATATGATAAAATCATCTTGCAAGTCTATTTATCAATATGAATTCAAGTTGATAGGAGGATTATGTATGAAATATAAGATACAGCTTACTGCGGAATTAGGCTCCGTGCAAAGACTGCATGAAAAAAGAACAAGGTCTTGTTCGGAGCCGGATTTTATTAGATTAAGTTAGGCTAAACCCGTATTACCCATGAATAATCCGGGCTAAAATATTTTTGTGTAGTCTTTGCTTCAATGTTTACAAATTAAAATGTAGATAGGAGCAAGGATTATGAAATATGAAAAAGCACAAAATATATTACCAGAAGATATGATTAAGTTGATTCAACAATATATAGATGGTAGTTATTTATATATACCTAGAAAGCAGGAGAATAGGAAAGCTTGGGGAGAGAGTAGTGGTGTAAAGAATAGCTTAAAGGAAAGAAACAGGGAGATTTTTGAGAGGTATAACCAAGGAATATCGGTTAAAGAACTAGCTAACCAATACTACCTTACTGAGCATAGCATTAGAAGAATAATTAGACAAGAAAAAGAAATAGTGTAAATATTAATCGGTATTTTGATATCATTCACTTTGATAATCAAAACACCGATTTTTTTATTGAGGTCATTTCTCGAAGAAAAATCTGACCCAAAGAAAGGGGTTCGATTCCCCTTGAGTTTTTGTTATTAAAAAGGTCGACTTTGATACAGAATCATTTATGAACTTGAAGGACAAACAAAAAAGATGCTATGATTTTATAAAGAGAGGAGCTGTCTCATAAGGAATCTTATGAGTGCAGCACCCGGGTTGTTTCAGAATGAGTGAAGTTCAAGGTTTTGGAATCTAGGCGGTTTGGCTAGTACTAACGTACGTGCCAAGTCGGTGAACATTTCAAATAACGCAGAAATTCGCCATTCTGAGACAAGCAAATTCAAATGGAAGTAAGGAAGTATACAATGAGTATTTTAACGATTGAAAATATGAGCCATAGTTTTGGTGATAGAGTAATATTTAAAAATGCGTCCTTTAGATTATTAAGGGGCGAGCGTATAGGGCTTGTAGGAGCTAATGGAGAGGGAAAGTCTACCTTTATGAATATTATTACTAATAAGATAATGGCTGACGAAGGAAAAATAGATTGGAGTAATAAAGTTAGTGTTGGCTATATGGACCAACATACGGAGCTTAAGGAAGGAAAATCTATAAGGGATGTATTACAGGAGGCATTTCAATGTCTATTCGATATGGAAACGGAGATGAAGAATTTATACGATAAAATGGAGTTAATGAATGAAAGGGAAATGAACAAAAGCCTTGAACGAGCAGCTAATATCCAAGATACGCTAGAAAACAATGGATTTTACAGTATAGACTCAAAGATAGAGGCCGTTGCAATGGGACTTGGACTTAGAAATATTGGATTAGACAAGGATGTTGCAGACCTGAGTGGTGGAGAGCGAACGAAAGTTTTATTGGCTAAACTTCTTTTAGAAGCGCCGGATGTATTACTGCTTGATGAGCCTACAAACTATCTTGATGAAGAGCACATAGATTGGCTTGAAAGATATCTACAAAGCTATGAGAAGGCATTCATATTAATTTCCCATAATATACTATTTCTAAATAACGTAGTTAATATAATATATCATATCGAAAATAAGTCATTAACGAGATATATAGGCAATTATGAGAGCTTTATTAAGGCTTATGAAATAAATAAAAATCAATTAAACATTGCATATAAAAGACAGCAAAAAGAGATTGCAAGGATTGAGGACTTTATCAAAAAAAACAAAGCAAGAGCTTCGACCGCAGGGATGGCAAGATCTAGACAAAAAAAGCTGGATAAGATACAGAGAATAGAGATATCAAAAAAAAATCCAAAACCTCAGTTTGAATTTAAATCAGCCAAAGCATCGGGACATATGATCTTTGAAACAAGAGACTTAGTTATAGGATATAATAGGCCACTAAGCATACCACTTAACATAAAGATGACAAGGGGTCAAAAAATTGCATTAGTTGGATCGAATGGTATAGGGAAGTCGACATTGTTAAAAAGTTTAATGGGACTAATAAAACCCCTAGACGGGAAAGTGAAGGTGGGGGATTATCAGGAAATAGGATATTTTGAACAGGAAATTAAAGAATTAAATACTAACAGCGTTATAGATGAAGTTTGGTATGAACTCTCCGGGTACACTAAATTTGAAATCAGAAGTGCATTGGCTAAATGTGGACTAACTGACAAACACATAGAAAGCAATGTATGCACATTAAGTGGTGGGGAACAAGCGAAGGTAAGATTATGTAAGTTAATAAATAAACCAACTAACATACTAATCTTAGATGAGCCAACAGATCATCTAGATGTTGACGCAAAGTATGAACTTAAGAGAGCGTTAAAAAAGTATAGAGGAAGTATACTTCTAGTATGTCATGAGCCTGAATTCTATAAGGAGGTTGTAACCGACGTATGGGATTGTGGGAAATGGACTACTATTTCTTAGAACAATATAGCGAACAAGTCTGTTTTTTAAGGAAAACTCAAGTTTAACATTATTGAAACGACTAGGTTTAAGTATAAATAATTCATTAAATATGATATAATCAAGTAGTCGATAAGTATGACAAATAAATAGAAATCTGCTATAAACAGCACATGTCAAATATCATACGAGGTGTTAAATGGAGAATATCAAAAAACAGATAGAGAGCTATGGATTTACTACCGATGAAATTACTGAAAATAGGGTTTCTGGTTACTATTGTGTAAACAGTAGCTCAAACAGTGAGTTTATACTTGATTTTACAAAAGATAATTTTAAAAATACTAATGATATTTTAGAGCAATATTCAAATCTTTATCAAAGAGAAATTCAAGTAGTTTTACTAATTCAAGTTAATGATAATGCAGAAGAAATACTATACTTTGTAGAAAATAAAGGGATCAAGGATCAGAAATATCTAATTTACGATGAGGACGATGAGATTGAATTCTTCTTAAA
This sequence comes from Wukongibacter baidiensis, assembly GCF_050888315.1. Taxonomy (NCBI): domain Bacteria; kingdom Bacillati; phylum Bacillota; class Clostridia; order Peptostreptococcales; family Caminicellaceae; genus Wukongibacter; species Wukongibacter baidiensis. Next base: position 1,008,929 of record NZ_CP138202.1, on the reverse strand, counting down.
GGATTTGTGGAATATAGTATTTAATTTAAAAAAGAGAATTTAAGAAAGCCCATGATTCGGTTTGATGAACTGAATCATGGGTTTTTAGATGGGCACAAAAAATGTTGAGTGGGAAAAATTAACTTTAAGAAATGGAGATTATGTAAAATAAGTATATTAGTATAACTCAAGAAATATAATTTATTAGAATTAATTAAAAAACCAAAGGAGTCTTATTATGCCTAAAAAGAGATATCTAAAAGTGTATTGTTTAATAGTATTATGCATTTTAATATCCATTGTCTATACAGTCAGATCATATAATATATTAAACAAAGACGTGATAGGGGCCTTTGGGAAACAAAGTTCAGTAAAGTATGTTTTTTATTTTATAGGCGATGGAATGGGATCAAATCAAAAATTAATTAGTCAGTATTATAAGCAACATATAGAAAGTGATGATACAGCTAAGTTATTAATGAATGACTTACCGATAACTAGCTTAGTTACAACGCAAAGTGCAGACTCGCTGATTTCTGACTCAGCAGCTTCAGCTACAGCTTTAGCAACTGGCAAGAAAACGAATAATAGAGTTATATCAATTGGACCAGATGGAAAAACACCATATAAAACTTTACTAGAGGCAGCAGAAAAAAAGGGAATGGCGACGGGGTTAATTTCAGATGTATCTATTGTGGATGCCACTCCAGCAAGTTTTGCTGCCCATGTTAAGAGTAGAAAGATGAAGGATGAAATTGCAGTACAGTATTTATATAAAGGTATAGAATACATTGCAGGTGGAGGGGCACAATCTTTTATTCCTCAAAGTGAGACAGGAAGCACTAGACGGGATAATAGAAATCTATTGAAAGAGTTTAAAGCAAAGGGTTATACCATTATTAATACTAGAGAAGAATTGTATGATATGGATTTAAACTCTATAGATAAAGTTTTGGGACTGTTTTCATTATCTTATTTTCCGATGGACATTGATAGACAAAATGAACAGGGGTCTAACAAGCCTAGCTTAGCAGAGATGTTAGTGGCAGGTATTAAAGTATTGTCTAAAGAAAAAGAAGGATTTTTTGTTGTAGTTGAAGGTGGAAAAATTGATTATGCTGGTCACTCTAGTGATCTACCTGCTCTAGTTTATGAAGTATTTGGCCTAGATGAAGCAATACAAGTGGCATTCAAATTTTATGAACAACATCCAAAGGAAACTTTAATTGTTGTTGCAGCAGATCATGAAACAGGGGGATTAACATTGGGGTTAGAGAAAAAAGATATAAACCTAGATGCTATAGACGGGGTTACGGCTTCGGTGTTCGGAGAAATATATCCAAGATATCAAAATAATCCTGATGATATTAAGGGTCTAGTAGAATATATTGAGAAAGTTTACGATATTAAACTTTCGAAGGGAGAGAAAGTAAAATTAACAAGAGAACTGAGTCAAATATCTTCTAAAAAGTATGATAATAAATTTGAGAAACTGGGGGATTTTGGCTCAGCTATTAGTCAGATTATTTCAAAAATGACCAATATTGGATGGTGTAGTTCATGGCATACTGCCGATGCTGTTCCAGTAACGGCAATAGGTATGAAATCAGAATTGTTTGTAGGAAATAAAGATAATACAGATATTGCAAAATCTATTGCAAAAGCGGTAGGTCTTAATTTAGAAGAAAGTTTTAAATGAGGATCTTAGTTAAGAGAAATAGGGGTGTTTCAAAAAAATCATTTATCCTAAAACACTCTGAGACTGAACTCATAAGAGATATTTATGAGACAGTCCCATTCCAGTTTATAGGTTATTTACTTACATAATTTTTAATATTAGCATTCTTATCAATTTTAGCCTCAATTAATGGTTTCTTACAGGACATAAAAGTAGCAATTCCAGGTCCATGGCCTGCTTTAATACAATCACTATGTATAACAAGCCCGATTGTAACTGCGCCCTGAAGGTATCCTCTTCCAAAGGTATTATCGCAATCCTCAAGTAAAACAAAGTCTCCAAACTTAAGTTTATCTATTCCTAAATTCTTAATTAAATCCACATCCTGTGTCATTATGTCATAATCACCAGAATGACCATTTGAGCTACCTATACCAGAGCCCATAAGCACAGCAGGTACTGTACATACTACTGGAAATAGAAGCTTTCCTTCTTTTTCTTCGATCGGTATTTTAGAAAAAACATTAGGATCAATTCCAGTCATAGCTATATCAGGATAGTCGATTAACTTAAGTCCTTGGCCGTGGGCCTTAATAAGGACTTTATCATCAACAGCCATTTTCTCCATGTCTTCATCAGTAAACTCTATGATAGTGTGTTCTATACCGCCATGACCTCCTAGGACATAGCCAACAGCTCCCTTTGCTCCACCTGATACTACCCTTGCGAAGTTACCAGGACAAGCGAGATTCATCATGGCATCATTTTCAGCCTTCGTTTCATTACGAATGGAAACGCTTGGTTCAACGTGATCACACTCCCAACCAAAGGCCGGATCACCAACATGAACATTATAGGTTATACCTCCGGTAGCAGGTAATATTCTTGGTTCACCTTCATGGGAAACCCTGTAATTACGTCCAAGTGGATGATGAATTTTACCCTGCACTGATTGAATAACTAGTTTGTCCTTATTCGTTTTAATCATATATTTACCTCCTTTGGCTATGGATGTAGCCAAATATTTCGTTATTTTCTAGGCGAGATAATTATATCACAACCAAAATGGAAATGGTAATATTAATAAAATATAGTAATAGAATGCAAAAAAATAAAATTTATAACAAAAGCTGACATAGCGTTGTCAGCTTTTAAAGTGTATAATAAAAATAGTGGACTAAATACTATAAAATTCTAAACAATGAAATTATTGATTAAAAAACTAATTTTTTCTAAAAGAGGGGGATACTATGATTAAGAAGTTAACGGATAGAGTTTTCTATATGCCACATAGCGAGGAAACCGACAGGCCTTCATTAGGGCTTATATGTGGTAATAAATACAGTTTGATTGTGGATTCGGGGAACTCACCAAAACATGCGAGGGAATTTTTGTCGGAGATAGAAGCATTGGACATTCCACCAGTGAGATACTTAGTAATAACCCACTGGCACTGGGACCATATATTTGGAATAAAAGAAATGGACTTAGTCACTATTGCCCATGAAAATATAAAAGAAGACTTTGAAAAGATGAAAAAGTACAATTGGGATGATGCTTCACTAGAAGGATATATAAAGGATGGAACTTTTTCAGACTTTACTGTTGAGTTTATAAAAAAAGAGATGCCCGATAGGAAGGAGTTAAGCATAGGTGACTTAGATATAATCATTAAGGATAGCATTGAGATAGATCTAGGTGGTGTAACATGTATTATAAAGGGAGTCGAAGGAAGCCATACCGATGATTCTTTAGTAGTTTATGCTCCAGAAGAAAAGGTAGTATTTTTAGGAGACTGTGTCTATGGAACTAAATACAATGGTGTATATGGATATACTAAGGAAAAATTATTTCCGATGATAGAGAAAATCGAGGAGTTTGACGCTGAACATTATATAATATCCCATGAGGAATTATGCGATAAAAAAGAGATGGATGAGTTTTGGAGCCAATTAAGAGCAGCAGAAGAAGTAGTGGGCAAAACCACTTCTGCTGAGGAAGCAATTAAAAGGTTTTCAGAGAAATTCGGCAAGGAACCATCTGAAGACGAGGTCTTCTGTATAAATTGTTTTGCAAATGTAAATAAAGCAATGGAAGAATAAATAAAGATCTAAATATAAAGAAAAGGGGCTGTCACATAAAGGTTTCTCGCGAGCTCAGCCCCGGGGTGTTTCAGAAATTCGCCATTCTGAGACACCCTTTTTTTATGCCTATAAAATAAGTCCAATTGATTAAGATATTCTATGTTAATAATTTATTTATTTTTGTAACAATAGTGTAACTATCTTACATTACCATTACATTTAGCCCTAAAAAGAATACTTTCAGGCAAATATTACTAATAATGATAATGAGTTTAAAGTTTTTTCAAGAACGGTAACTAATCAAGATTTACCATACCTAGAAATAGAGAATATTTAAAAGGAGTGAGTTTATGAAGAGAGAAAGAAGACTGAGAAATCTAGCTACAATTTTTTTATTAGGATTTGCTATGTTAATTGTCTTAGCAGTCCTTCCAATGCATGCACATGGAACATCAGATGATACAGTAATAGTAGCAATAAAAACATATGATGGGAAATATCTATGCGCTGAAGGCGGTGGAGGAGGAGAAGTAGTAGCAAACCGAGACAAAATTGGAAAATGGGAGAGCTTTAAAGTAATTGATTTAGGTGATGGTAAGTTTGCTTTAAAGACCTACAATGGGAAATATTTGTGTGCAGAAAATGGTGGTGGAAAGGAAGTTGTAGCAGATCGAAATGAAGTTAGGGAATGGGAAACCTTTGAACTAGAATATATAGAGGATGATATATTTGCAATTAAGGCCTATAACGGCAAATATCTTTGCGCCGAGAATGGAGGCGGAGGAGAAGTCGTAGCAAATAGAGATAAGATTGGAAACTGGGAGGAGTTTAGATTTGTAAAGAGTAATATAAGTTTTCCAAAGCTAAAATTACCAAGTGAGGTAACGTTGCAAGCATATAATGGCAAGTATTTATCTGCTGAAGACGGTGGTGGGGAAGAAATCTATGCAACAAGCAGTAGAACTAGTAACTGGGAGGAGTTCAGAGTAGTTCAATCAACAAATGACAAGATAGCTTTGAGAGTACACAATGGGAAATATATAGATGTTCAGGATAGAAAATCCGGCGAAATAGAAGCTGATAGTAGTAGAATTGATGATTCAAGTAAATTTCAGGTTGTTGACCTTGGAAACAATAGAATAGCACTAAGAGCATACAATGGGGAGTTCTTAGGAATTGAGGATGAAGATAAAGAGCTTGTAGCTAGCTTTGAGGAAGTAAGTAAAAGAACAATATTTAAATTTATGGATGTTGATGGTGATACTCAAGATAACCAGAAGTATAATCTAAGGGCAACAGCAGGAAATGGCTATGTTAAGTTTTCTTGGAACCGTTCGAATAAATCGAATGTGATAGGCTATAACCTTTATAGAGGAACCTCATCTGGAAAACAGTCAAAAACTCCTATTACTGATTTTCCTATAGTAGGAAATTCATACACAGATAGAAATGTAGAAAACAATAGGACCTATTACTATATATTGAAGGCCGTCTATAAAAATAATTCCGTGGGTCAAGCGTCTAATCAGGTAGTTGTTAGACCAAGTTCAAACTCATGTAACAAAAAAAGAAAGATTATTCTTAAAGTAGGTAGTAAATATATGACAGTTGACGGTAAGAGGCGAGAAATAGATCCTGGAAAGGGAACAAAACTGATTATAAAAAATGGAAGAACATTCCTTCCTATAAGAGCATTTATTGAATCAATAGGCGGAAAAGTCTCTTGGAATGGTAGTAATAGAGAAGTTAGGGTTTTATTAGATAACAAAGAGATAAGACTTTGGATTGGCAAAAAAGCAGCTAAAGTAAATGGTAAGACTAGAAATAATGATGTTGCACCATTCATATCAGATACTTCCAGGACAATGATCCCCCTTAGATTTATTGTAGAGAACTTAGGTTGTGATGTTGAATGGGATGGACAAACAAAAACTGTAGAAATAGAGATTGATTAAAGGATATAAATCCATAGGTACCTTCAACTAGTATACTACACTATAAATCACATTTGCAGATTATCTCGCATAAAATATAGTGTAGTATAATGGAGGTGCTACTATGAACTGCGAAAATAAGAAAGAGTATACTGAAGAACTTAATCCCTTTAGAAAAAAAGCTACAGCTAAAACGAAGTTGATAAATGAAAAAGTGTATAGGAATATTGACTGGAATAAATTAAAAGTAGAAGAAATACTGGCTAAGGAGAATATCGTTGAGGCCGTACAATTCCCTGTAGTTCGAAGGGAGAATTCTTTCATACCTGTATGGAATTTAGAAAGATATGAATTCCTATTAGAAGATGAAATGCCCGATACAGTTAATCCAAAACTCTGGGAACAGGCCAAGTTAAACCTAAATGCCGGGATATTTAAAGTTACAAATAAAATATACCAAGTTAGAGGGTTTGATCTAGCTAACATGAGCTTGATTAGAGGTGACACGGGTTGGATTATTATTGGTTGCTTAACTTCTACAGAAACGGCTAATGCCGCTATTAATCTAGTAAATGGACATTTCGGATATATACCTATTAAAGCAATAATTATCACTCATTCTCATGTCGATCACTATGGTGGAGTTCTAGGTGTTATGAAGAACTGTACAGATAGGGACGTTGATGTTTATGTTCCAAAGGGGTTTACCAGTGCAGTGATTGAAGAAAATGTAAACGCCGGAGTAGCGATGTCAAGGCGTGGTGTGTATATGTATGGTGAGATATTACCGCGTGATGAGAAGGGGCAAATCGATTCTGGAATTGGAAAGTATGCTTCCCTAGGAATGATGTCTCTTACAAACAAGGTAAAGGAAATATCACCTATTAGAAATAGGAAGTATGCAGAAAAAGTAATTGATGGAGTGACTATGCAGTTTCAATTAACTCCAGAGACTGAAGCACCATCGGAAATGAACATTTATTTGCCAAGTGAAAAATCCCTGTGTATTGCAGAAAATTGTACAGCAACCCTTCATAATATATACACGCTAAGAGGCGCAGAAGTTAGGGACCCCGTTGCTTGGGCTAAATATATTCAGCAAGCCATAGATTTGTTTGGAGATAATTTAACATCAGTATTTGAAGTGCATAATTGGCCACGCCATGGTAATGAGTATTGTATAAATTATCTAGAAAAACAGAGGGATCTATATCAATACATGAATGATCAAACTCTGAGACTTATAAACAAAGGGTATACCTTAGAAGATGTGGGAAGAATGGTTAAGTTTCCTGAGAGTCTATGTGAAGAATGGTACAATAGCCCATTTTATGGAACGGTAAATCATAATACAAAGGCTATCTATCAAAAGTATATGGGCTGGTATAATAGTAACCCTGTAGATTTAAATAAACTTCTCCCAGAGGAATCAGCAAAGAAATATGTAAAATATATGGGTGGCGAGAATAGTGTCTTAGAAAAGGCAAAGAAATCCTTTGAAGAAGGTGAGTATCAATGGGTTGCAGAGGTGACTAAACAGGTTATATATGCAAACCCAAATAATAGAGATGCAAAGCTTCTTTGTGCAGATGCCCTTGAGCAATTAGGATATATAGCAGAATCTGGTCCATGGAGAAATGAATATTTAATGGGCGCATGGGAGCTACGTTTTGGAAAAATCCCAATGCCAGGGGGTACAATAACCGATGAGGTTCTAAATGCTTTGCCCCTTGAAAACGTATTGTATCTTCTTAGTATAAGAATAGATGGACTGAATGCCGGAGACTTTGATTACAAAATTAACTTTATAATACCTGACAGAAAAGAAGTAGCTTCAACAGAAATTAAACGTGGAATATTTAGGTGCTTAAGTGACCAACTTGATGAGAATGCAGCTGTAACAGTGACAATGCCGAAGAAAATACTATATGAATTCCTTACAACTAATAGTATTCCAGATAGTTCTGATATAGTAATAGTAGGAGATATAAGAAAGTGGCAATCGCTCATATTGGTACGAGATAGGATGGATAGCGATTTTAATATTATGACACCAGTATAGAAAAGATGAATGATCTAGGAGTGTGTAAATAAAGTTATGAAATATATAGATTTTTGAATTTCTTCGTTGTTGCTTCAACCAGGAATCCTTACGTATGTTTATATACGCTGCGGTCTATTGGTTTCAGCACGCTTCGAACTTCAGATTTCCGGATAGCCTATCATCTTGTTGACGTTGTCAACAGTTTGAGACCCTACTGAAAAATAGTAGGGTCTTAATCGTTTTTGAATAATACTATATTTATAAACATTTTTAATAAAGAGCTATTTACAAAAACACTCAAAAAGTGTAAAATTACACTAAAGTATAATTTGGAGATGATAGTGTGAATAGGCAAGAATTCATAGATAGGATTGACTCGAAGTTTAAACTTATAAGAAATGAGAAGGGCTTTACCCAAGATAAGATGGCTGAAATCGTAGGAATATCTAAAAAAACCCTAGTTCAAATAGAGAAGGGGAGGTCAAGCTTAGGATGGACTGGTGCAGTTGCAGTATGTTCAATATTTAGAGACAGCGAAGTCCTTCAGATGATAATTGGGGGAGATGGTGAAGATATAATACTTTCTCTTGCTTTTAAGAATTATGAGGCAAAATATGATAGTACAATGGGTGGCAAAATTTGGTGGAAAGATATAAAAAACCAAGGTAACTACAAAATTCAGAAAAATATCATATCAAACCATTACAGAATACTTGATAGTGAAAATAGAAGGGTATGTTCCTCCTTTGAAATTGAATATATAGAAAAGAGATTAAGTGAGCTTTGTCAAAATGGGGGATCACAATGATTACAGACCTTTTGAGAAGAACGATATTGGGAAAGAAGGATAGGTTCACATTTAAGAGTTACGAAGAAGGGCTAATTGATTTTAATGATATAAACAGTGGCATAGGGGTGTATATACATATTCCATTTTGTAAAAGTATATGTCCCTATTGTCCATACAATAAGATAGTATATAAGAGGGAAAAGGCTGAATCATATAAATATGGACTTATTAAGGAATTGACATTATATAAGGAAAAACTAGGTAATAAAAAAATATCCTCAATATATATAGGTGGAGGAACACCGACCCTATTAATATCAGAACTTAAGGAAGTAATAGAATTTATAGAAGTAAATTATGAATTTAAGGGAGATATAGGGATAGAAATCCATCCTAACGAGGTCACAGACATATTATTGAGTAAATTGAGGGAAATGAATATAAATCTTATCAGTTTAGGAGTCCAGACTTTTAACGAAGAGAAGTTGAGATTTTTAGGTAGGGGTTATGGGGAAGACGAAATTGATAGAGCTTTATCCCTTATCAAAAAATACAATTTCAAATGTGTAGATGTAGACATAATGACAAATATACCAGGACAATCAATTGATGATATAAGATATGATCTAGAAAAGGTATACTCCTATGAAATAGATCAGCTTTCTATATATCCTCTAATTGTTTTTCCATTAACTAAACTGAGCAGGGTAATCAAAGAGAAGAAGCTAAGTAGGTTTAATGAGTTGGAGGAAAGGAAAATTCTTAATTTAATCGATGAGATATCTAAATCTCATGGGTATGAAAGAAGCTCTATTTGGACCTATGGTAAAAATCATGGAAATAGATATACATCGGTAACTAGAGAGAGTTTTATTGGTTTTGGAGCAGGAGCAAGCTCTCATTTTGGAAATTATTTTTATCTTAATACCTTTAATGTTGATGAGTATATTAAAGCACTAAATGATAATAGATTGCCGATTAATATAGTAAATCTAATGACTGAGAGGGAAAAAATGATATTTTGGATTTTCTGGAGATGCTATGATGGAGCCATCGACGAGGAAAGATTCAAAGCTTTATTTCATAAAGACATGAAGAAGGAATTCAGATTATTATTTAACTCTCTAAAGCTTCTGGGTATGACAATGAAACAAGGAAACAATCTCGTATTAACGGATCTAGGGAGATTTGCATATCATTTTGTAGAAAAGCAGTACTCTATTCATTACTTAAATAATGTCTGGCAAAGATCCATGGGGGAACCATGGATTCAAAGCCTGAGGATATAAAGGGAGCCCAAAATGAAAATAAAGGATTTTATTTCACTGACTTGGTTTGGGGTTAGAAGTATTATATTAAATGAGAAAAAGCCAATTTTGGGGACGATAATATTAACTGACCACTGTAATTTAACTTGTAAACATTGTGCAGTAAACAACATAAACAACAAGATGTACTCATATAAGAGTATTAAAGAAGAGATGGAGAGCTTTTTTAGAGAGGGTATAAGGATTCTTTTCTTCTGTGGTGGTGAAACAATGCTATGGGAGGATGAAGGGAAAAATATAAGAGATTTGATTAAAGAAGCAAGGGAGATTGGGTTTTATATAGTAAACATAGTAACAAATGGGACTATTGATTTGGATATTCCAGAGGCTGACGTTATATTTTTAAGTCTTGACGGTATGAAAAAGGCCCATGATTTAATAAGGGGAGAGACTTACGATACTATAATGAAAAACCTAAGTAGGGCCCACAACTCAAACATATGTATCTATATGGCAGTAAATAAGCTGAATTACTTAGAAGTAGAAAACGTTGGTAGGCTTGCAAAGGAGCATCCTAATATAAAATCTATATCCTTTAACTTTCATACTCCCTACGAAGGTACTGAATATCTAAGTTTAAGTAGAGATGAAAAGGTAGTAGCCATAAATAAAATAAAAGAAATGATAAAGGGAAATATCCCAGTTTTCAATTTGGAAAGCGCCTTAGATGTGTATATAAAAAACAATTGGGAAAGACCATGTTACCAATGTATAGTCTCCGAAGATAAAAAGAGATACGTATGTGGTAGATGTGTGGAAGTAGAAGGCTTGTGTGAAGAATGTGGATACTTATTTGCAGTAGAGTTTTCTCTCTTGTTTAAAGGAAACATTAAAATTATATGGGAGATGCTTAGAACGTATTTAAAATATGTATAGATTTTATTTAAAAGACCGTATTGAAACATATCAATGCGGTTTTTTCGTGTGTAAGATATTTCTTAAGAAAGTTGTAAGAAGTTCGATAGATTGTTTGTAAAAATTACTTTATATAATAATGTTGTTATCAAGGTAAGGAGGGATAAAAAATGATATAATTTAGACTGAGAAAGGGTGGGAAGATATGGTTGAATATAGGGTTTTAGTTGTGGATGATGATGAAGAGATAAGAGAAGCTATTGAAATTTATCTAAGAAATGAAGGCATTAAGGTATATACTGCAAAGGATGGAATAGATGCTCTGATGATTTTGGAGGAAGAAGATATACACCTCATAATAATGGATATAATGATGCCGAGAATGGATGGAATAAAAGCGACATTTAAGATTAGGGAGAAGAAAAATATTCCGATAATAATGCTCTCGGCAAAATCTGAGGATACAGATAAAATACTAGGACTCAACATTGGAGCAGATGATTATATTACAAAGCCTTTTAATCCGCTAGAGTTGATTGCAAGAGTCAAATCGCAGCTCAGGAGATATATAAATCTTGGGATCTATAATGAGGGCAGTGACGAGATAAGAGTAAGGGGTCTTGTACTGGATAGAAAAACAAAAATGGTTGTCATTGATGGGGAAGAGGTCAGACTTACCCCCATAGAATATAAGCTTATGGAGCTTTTTATGGAGAATAAGGGAAGAGTATTTTCCATTAAAGAAATTTATGAGAAGGTATGGAATGAACCCTGCTACAATGCAGAGAATATTGTTCCGGTACATATTAGAAGAATAAGGGAGAAAATCGAGATAAATCCCAAAGAACCAAGATATTTGAAGGTGGTGTGGGGAATTGGATATAAAATTGAAAAATAAGTACTTTCATATAATAGCCTTTGTTTTATGTATATATATGATGGGTTTTTCTTTAGTTGCAATATGTGATTTCATGATAAAAAGACATTATGTAAATAAAGAGCCTTATTTTAATAGTTGGTCCTTTAGCAACGAATTAGAAAATTATTTTGAAATGATAAAGGCTTTCCACGTTGATTATAAGGATTTTAATAATAATTCCAATACTGATAAAATAGATGATGAAGAAATAGCATTACTAAGAGAAAGATACACAAATCTAACCAATGAAAAAGTGAAAGAAATAGAATGGAAATATAAAAAGGAAATACGGAAAGCAATGGAGGGAGACGATGTAGAAGCAAAACGGCTTCAAAATGAGCTAGATCAAGAAATCGCTAAGATTGTAGAAGAAAACGTAAAAGCTGAAACCAAGCTTAGGAATGAGATCATATCTGGAAAATATACAGAAATAAAGCAATACATAAATGGAAAGAGAAATATTAAGTACTTTATTAAAGATGTTAGAAGAAATGAATTATATACTAATTTACAGAAAGTATCTCAGGAAAATGTTGAGGATTATATAAGACAAAACTCATTGTATAGCGTTAAGTTTCCCCTAGGTTACAATGGCAACACTAATCTAAGAAATCTAAATGAAACTTTTAAACGAGAGGGTTTTAGAGGATATTTTATAATTCCAACCAGATCCGATGGTTTTAGTCAAGTACATGCCGATTATAAATACTATAATTCTCTTAAAAATAGAGTTGTTAAGGAAGGAATAGCTGGACTAATCACACTAATTGTAGGATTCTTAGGAATATTGTTTTACATGAAACAAAAGACAGAAATTTCAAATTTGCTTACTGAAAAGTTAAACATAGTATATAAGAAGATACCTATAGATATAAAAATTCTTATATTTATTATTTATACCATCGTAATGAATGAATATTGTGTTCATCTTAATTTCTTCAATAAGCCATTTAACATTGATCATATTCTTAAGCTTACAGTTATGGCAGTGTATGTATTTTATATAGTTCTTAATATAAGGGAGATAATAAACTTCAAAGGCGATAAGGAAAAGCTGAATGAACAGTTGAAAAGCGGTATAATCTATGGAATAGTAAATATGTCTAAAGAAAGTTTTTCTATAAAGGGAATTCTTTTTAAAGTAATTGTTATTACTACTGCTACTATAGCCCTATTTCCAGCAGGTGTGATGATTGGTTATGGATATATGGATTTTGCTTTTATAGCCTCATGGATTTATATAATTATGTATTTGATTATAATTCCAAGGTATATTATCAAAAAAATAGCGTTACTGAGCAGAATAATAAAAGGAACAGATGAAATTGTTGAAGGAAATTTAGACTATGTAATAGAAGAAAGCGGAAAAGGTCACTTATCAAGGCTGGCATACAATATCAACAATATGAAGGAAGGCTATAAAAGATCCGTAGAAAATGCAATAAAGAGTGAGAGGCTTAAGTCGGAGTTGATAACAAATGTCTCCCACGATTTAAAAACGCCACTTACTTCAATAATAAACTATATAAATCTACTTAAAAAGAAGGATTTGTCCGAGGAAGAAATGGAGGGTTATATTGCAGTTCTAGACAGAAAGTCAGAGAGACTTAAGGTGCTTATAGAAGATTTATTTGAGGCCTCAAAAGTATCAAGTGGTTCTATAGAGCTGAATATAGAAAAAATAGATGTAGCTGCATTGTTAAGGCAGGCCCTAGGAGAATTTGATGAGAAAATCAAACAATCCTCATTAACTTATAAGGTGAATATTCCAAACCAAGAGATATACGTTAATTTGGATGGAAAAAGGACCTGGCGAGTCTTTGAAAATCTTATTAGTAATACTTTAAAATATTCTCAGCCGGGAACGAGAGTTTACATTAATATGATAGAGACTGATAGTATGATAGAAATAACTATGAAGAATATTGCTGCCTATGAAATGGATTTTGAAGTTGAGGAAATTTTTGATAGATTCAAAAGAGGAGATAAATCCAGAAGCACTGAAGGGTCTGGCTTGGGTCTTGCAATAGCTAAAAGCATAGTTGATCTTCAAGGTGGAAATATGGAGATTAATATTGATGGTGATCTCTTTAAAGCTATAGTAAGGTTTAATAAATGAGGCAATTGCATAATTCTAACTTGGCAGAATTGCATAATAAATGTGGTAGAGCTTTAGGGTTTTTAAGACTATATATAATAGAAAGCTTTTTTAGATGGTAATTATGCAATTTGCTCAAATAATCATATTAAAAAATAAGTATACAAATGATATCTTAACATTTGCATACTTATTTTTTAATGGATTTTGTTTTAAAAAACTTGGATTTTTATAATATCTCTACACATACTACAAATGAGAAATTATTTATTAAGCTGGAGGTTTGGAATGATGAAAAAGAGTTATATGTTATCGGTAGTATTAGTGATTCTACTATTAGTATCATGTGCACAAAACTATAATATGGAAAATCACAAAGCAGAAGTAGAAGATAGGGAGGAGTTAAATGAAGTTGCAGGATTTGATAATAAATATAGAGAATATGCTTATCCAAGCAGTATAGTTTCTATAGAAAAATTAACGAAATACATAGGTAGAGACAATATTAAAGTTGTTAGAGTAGTTGATGAGGAACCCTTAAATGATTTTATACCCTATTCTATTAAAATGAGTATAGCAGATATCACAACTACTGTTAATGGTGTAGAGGGACTCATAGGTGGGAAAAAACAGATAGAAAAAGCACTTTCCGAAGCAGGGATAAGAAATAGCGATACAGTTATAATTTATGACAATAATGATGAACTTTATGCAGCTAGACTTTGGTGGACAATGAAGGTCTATGGTCATAAGGATGTAAGATTATTAGATGGAGGACTTAAAGAATGGAAAAGAAGAGGATACAGAACGTTTTCACTACCAGAAAAGCCAGAAAAATCAAATTATACTGCCAAAGCTAAAAATGAAAAACTTATTGCAGATTTGGATGACATTAAAAAAAGTTTTGATGACAAAGAATATGTTGTTCTTGATGTACGTTCGAAGCAGGAATATAAGGAAGGGCATATACCAGATGCAATATGGATTGAATGGGTAGAAGCGTTGAACAAGGATGGAACATTTAAACGGGCTGAGGAACTCAGAAAAATTTATGACTCCAAAGGGGTTACTCCAGACAAAAAGTCTATATTTATTCAATGTGAAAAGGGAGTTAGAGCATCCCATACATATTTTGTACTAAGTCAATTACTCGGCTATAAAAATGTCAAGGTATATGATGGGTCATGGCTGGAATACTCAAAATCCGGAGAGCCAATAGAGAAATAGGGGCTGTCTCATAGCAATCTAATAAGTATAGCCTCGGGGTGTTTCAGAAATCTGTCATTCTGAGACACCTCTCTATCTAAGATATATAAATATACCTAAAAAGTGCATTACACTGCCGCCTAATACAAAAAGGTGCCATATAGCATGATTAAATGGTATTTTTTTTATTGCATAAAAGACTGTACCTACAGTGTAGAATAATCCGCCGGCCAAAAGCCACATTAAGAAACCAAAGGGAACTGCTTCTAGCATTGGTTTGATTGCTACCACGACTAACCAGCCCATTAAAATATACAGAATTAAAGAAAGAAACTTGTATTTATCAAACTTCTTGTATGTAAATATTTTAAAAGCTATGCCGGAGACTGCAATTAACCAAACTGTTATTAAAATCCCAACTCTCCAGTATCCCTTGAGACAAAGTAGCGCTACAGGTGTATAGGTTCCAGCAATAAACAAGTAGATTGAAGAATGATCGAAAACCCTTAGTATCATCTTCAATTTCTCTTTTTGAAAGCTATGATATAGAGTTGAAGCAAGATATAAACAAATTGAGCAGAAACCATAGATGCTAAAACTAACTATTGAGATAGTACTTTTTTTCCAAATGGCAAAGACCAATAGTATTGTTAAAGTGACAACGCTAAATAAAACTCCTATTCCATGGGTAATGCTATTGGCTATTTCCTCTTTCAAAGAATATTTTTTACTTAATAGTTGATTGATTTGAGGGTTATTGTTATAGGATTTCATCTCAATCCTCCTTAATAAATTTAACTTGTTATATTGTAACCTATTATATAAATATGATACATTAGTAAAAAATAGAAAAATCTATAGTTATATCATACCAGAATTTAACATTTAAATGAAAGTATCAAAAGGATATTGAAAGGGGCATTTATGAAAAAAATTCTTTTCTATTTGTAGCGGCTGCAGCTATTGTAATACTTAGTAAGAGATAGGACAAGGATTATGATGAAGAAATTGAAGATGATTTATACATAGAAATAAATTGAGGTGATATAGACTGTGGATAAAATAATGATTGTTGATGATGAAAAAGATATTATTTATATGATTAAGGATTTTACGAAAATCTATGATATTCAAGTTATCGAGGCATTTAGTGGCGAAGAAGCCTTAGAAAAATTTGATGAAACGATTAAGATGTTGATAATAGATATAAATATGGATGGAATGTCGGGAATAGAGTTATGTAAGAAAATCAGAGAATCAAGCAATGTCCCTATTATGTTCTTGACATGCAAAAATTCTCAAAGAGACATAATACTTGGACTTGGTGTAGGAGCAGATGATTATATAACAAAGCCCTTCGATCCAATTGAGCTGATAGCTAGGGCAAAGGCTAATATTAGAAGGTATAAGGACTATAATAAAGTGGAAGTAGTGAAAAATGATGACATTATCTCTTTTAATAATATAAAGGTTTTAAAGAATAGTTATAAGGTTTTAAAAGATGATGTTGATACAAATCTTACTGCAAAGGAATTTAAACTGCTATTGTATCTTATTGAAAATGCGCATTTGGTTTTAAGCCGTGATCAAATACTTGATAACGTTTGGAATAATAATTATTATGACAAGAATGTAGTTACTACCACGGTAAAAAGACTTAGAAGAAAAATAGAAGACTATCCAGACAATCCTTCGTATGTCAAGACTGTTTGGGGAGTGGGGTATGTTTTTGAAGCAAAATTAAAATAAGACGGTAGAGTGATAATAATGCTAAAGATAATTAAAATCAGAACAAAGATTACTACTACATTATTGTTGGTTGGAATTGTAACGGCTCTCTTTATTAGTACAGCTAGCCTGATTGTATTATTAAGTACGACTTCTAAACAAGCAGGTGAGATTGGACTGGAATCTGCTAAGTATAATGCAAAGATTATTGAATCTTGGATAAATGAAAGGTCAGCTATACTAAAAAATACATCGGCTCAGATCTCAAGCCTAGAAGAGTTCAATGAAGAAAAAATTCGAAAAATACTCTATACTTCTAGTAAGGCCTATGAAAGTTTTTATAGCATATTTGTTGGTTTTGAAAATAATAAATTGATTGATGCAATGGGTTGGAAACCACCACGAGATTATCAAGTTTCCTCTAGACCATGGTATCAATTAGCTGTTAAAGATGGTACTTTAGTAAATACACCGATTTATATAGATAAAAACAAAAATCAATTAGTAACTTCAATAGCTATACCCTTAAGTGTACAAAATACCAAAGGAGTAATTGCAGCAAATATTCCAATAGATGAGATTGTAACCCAAATTGGAGACATAAGCTATGGCAATACAGGATATGCCATATTAGTTGATGAGAGGGGTCATGTCATAGCAAGTCCAAATAAGGATTATATTATGAAATCTATTAGTGCTATATTTAATAATGTCAGTAAGGATACTCTAAACAGTATTAATAAGAGTAGTTCTGGAATTGAAACAATAATATTTGAAGGGAAAGAGCAATTCATTGCATACGCGGAGATAGAACTCTATAATTGGAAAATTATATTAACTGCTCCAAAATCAGAATTCCATAGACCTATTAGAGACATGCTGTTTTATTTTGCAATAATATTCTTCATATGTATAACTATAATAACCTTAACTGGATTTATGTTAGGTAAATCCATATCGAAACCAATTGAATCCCTTATAAAATCTATATCTCTTTTAGCACATGGAAACCTTTCAAATGAAATAAATATTGAAACCAACGATGAGATAGCTATATTAAGTACAGAACTAGATAAAATGAGAATAAATCTAAACAAGATATTTCAAAGTATGAGGTATGAAAGTAATCTTTTAGCCATGAATACTAAAAAGCTGTCGGGCCATCTTGAAGAAACCCACAACAGTACCTTAGATTTTATTTCTATGTTATCCCACGACTTAAAAACACCAATAACCTTAATAAAGGGATATATAAAGGGGCTAAAACTTGGAATTGTTGTAGAGGAACAGAAAAAGGCTGAGTATCTAGACAGAATACATTTAAGGGCTGAGCAAATAGAAAATATTACTTCTGATATATTGGATTCTGCCTATGAAGTAAATAAGTCACTTATCTTGGCGAAAATTCCTGTATATGTCAATGAATTTGCTAAGGAGCTATTAAAAAATGCTAAAATTCATATTGAAAACTCCAATAGACAGTTCGAAGGAAATTTAAACATTAGAGATGATTCAATAAGGATTAATGTAGATAGAATAAAAATAAATAGGGTATGGAATAACTTAATATCAAATGCTATAAAATATTCAAAGCCAGACACTAAGATTAACATCTCAATAATACAAGATGAAAGCTTCATCAGATTTATCGTTAAGGATAATGGAATTGGAATAAAAGAGGATGAATTTGAGAAGATTTTTAACATGTTCTACAGGGTAAATGAAAATCGAAGAATAAAGGGCTATGGTTTGGGACTTTTTATATCTAAGGCCATTATTGAAGCCCATAAGGGAGAAATTTTTATAGAATCTGAACATGAAAGAGGTACAACTATAAGCTTTAAGATACCTATTTGTCATAAAAATGACACAATTTAACTATAATTGTGTCATTTTTATTTTGTATCATTAAATATGTAGGAATATTCTAAAAATTAAATTATGACAAGGAGGTTCTTTCATGGTTGATTCAAAGACCAAAAAAGGTGGAAAATTTAAATTTCCCCATGCATTTGTACTTTTATTCGCTATTATCGTTTTAGTTGGTATATTAACTTATATCGTACCTGCAGGAGAGTACAACAGAATCGAAGTAAATGGGAGAAAAGTTGTAGACCCTACAAGCTTTCATTTCATCGATAATACTCCAGTAGGAATTTTCGACTTCTTTACAGCAATTCCAAAGGGTATTCAATCGGGATCATTTCTAATAATCATGATATTGATTATAGGTGGTGCAATCAAGCTATTTGACGGAACAGGGGCTATAAGAGCTGCAATTTTAAAATTAACAGATACTATTGGAGAGGAAAAGGATTCCTGGGTATTAGCATCGATTATGGTTTTCTTCGCCTTTCTAGGTGGGTTTCCTGGAATGTTAGAGGCGGCCATTCCATTTGCTCCACTATGCATAGGTATTGCTCTGACCTTAGGTTATGACGCCTTGGTTGGTATCTCTATATCATTAGTAGCGATTGCTATTGGATGGACAGCCGGTCCTTCAAACCCTTGGACCGTTGGTATAGGCCAAACCGTAGCGGAACTTCCAATGTTCTCAGGCTTTGGTTACAGACTGGTAGTACTTGGGGTACTTTTAACGGCTTCAATAGCCTTTGTGCTGAGATATGCAAAAAAAATAAAGAAGGATCCTACTAAGAGTATTGTATATGGTATGGATACTAAGCATCTGGTCGGAAATAATAATGAGAAAATAGAGTTTACCTCAAGACATAAACTAGTACTACTAACCTTTATCATTACCATTATTTTTATAGTAGTTGGTGCACTAAAGTGGAAATGGGGAATTCCACAAATGTGTGCAACCTATATAATAGGAGCTATAATAGGTGGAAAGTTTGCAGGATACAACAGTGATAAGATAGCAGATGAACTATTAGAAGGTGGAAAGGCGATATTTATTGGAGCTATGGCAGTGGGCTTGGCAAGGGGGATAAATGTTGTAATGACCGACGGGCATATTGCAGATACTATTGTCTATGGGATATCTTCGTTGCTAAAGGGAATGCCTCCAGCAATAACAGCAGTTGGAATGTTCGTGGTACAGACCTTAATCAACTTCTTTATACCTTCGGGTAGTGGGCAAGCTATGGTAACTCTTCCAATACTGATTCCAGTAGCCGATATAATAGATTTAAATAGACAGATTGCTATACTTGCCTTTCAATTTGGCGATGGATTATCGAATCTTTGTTACCCAACAGTAGGTGGCTTAGTTGCTTTCTTAATCTATTCTAGAATATCCTTTAATAAGTGGTTTAAATTTATTTTTCCTTTTATGATTATGGTATGGACATTGGCAGCTTTACTATTAATAGGAGCAGTATTAATAAATTTTGGACCATTCTAATAAATTAATATATTTTAAGACAGACCCTTGATTCAGAAATGAATTTAGGGTTGTTTTATTGAGGTCATTTCTCGAAGAAAAATCTGACCCGAGCGAAGGAATTCGATATCCTCGAGTTTTTATTTTGAAAATTTATGATGTTTGAATAGAAGTAAAATAAAGCAAACACTTTAATAATATATAAAAATTAAATTATACGCTTTACATCAAACTTCTATTAAAGTATAATTTCAATAACGAAATTTTCAAAAAATTCACAATAGACAAAAAAGGACTGATGCCTAAGTGGACATAATTGATAAGATAAGAAGTGAATATACAAACCTTAGCAAAACTCAAAGGAAAATTGCTGACTATTTACTTGAGCATTCTAATAGGGTTGCATTTATGACTTTAAGGAAAATGAGTGAAGAAGTCAATACAGCAGAGGTAACGATATTAAATTTCTCAAAAAAAATTGGATGTAGCAGTTTTATAGATTTAAAAAGTGAATTTCAGGCATATATTAAAAGCAGGTCAGTGCACCCAGAAAAACTGAGCACTGCCTTAAGCAAAATAGAGAGCATAGATAGTAATTTAGCAGAGATCATAAACTCAGAAATGAATTGCGTTGAAGATGCAATTAATAAAATTGATGTAAACGACATTAAAAATGCTACTAAGTTAATAAAGGAAGCGTCGAAAGTTTACTTAATTGGAGCGGGTATATCTGAAGCAGTAGCAAACTTTTTATTGTTAAGATTAAAGCATTTGGGAATAAGTGCAGAGATATTCAATATAACCTCGTACAATTTAGTAAGTCTACAAATGTGCAAGCGACTTGAAAATAGTGTGTTTATAGTTGTATCACTGCCAACTTACACGAAGCTTGTAACAAGATTTGTAGAATACCTTAGAGAGAATAATAATAGTGTAATTGCATTAACTGATTCATTGAAATCACCGGTTGCTAAGTATGCAAATGTTGTTTTTACATGTTCGACTAATTCTGTTCTGTTTTTTAATACTATTACAGGATTAATAAGTATTTCAAATATTTTGCTTACGTCTTTGGCAATAGAATCTAAAGAAGGGATTTTAAACAGTATTGAACAGTTAAAGGAGTTTGAAGAGAGATTTCTTGACTAAATCGAGATGGGGTTAGGGTTTTAATTCTTATGTGTTAAAGTAGCATGACTATGCTTATTATTATGCTACAAAGTAGTCTAGCACATAAAGTTAAACATATATTTTAAAGGGGGAAAAACCATGTTTAAAAGAGTATTAGCAATGATACTAGTATCACTAATGGTACTAGGACTTTTTGCTGGCTGCGGAAGTACAAATGACACTGCGGCTGAAAAAACACCTGCGAAGAGTGAGACGACTGAACAAGAGCAAGGGGCAACTGAAGAGAAGAAGAAAGAGGTTACAATTGCTCTAGCTTCAGATTCACTATCGATGGATCCACATGACTATGATGAAACAGTTACAAATGCAATCAATATGCACATTTTTGACACCTTGATTGGGTATGACGCTATGCTTCAAACGACACCAGCTTTAGCAGAAAACTGGGAGATAAAAGAAGATGGCTTGACTTGGGTATTTAAACTTAGAAAGGGTGTTAAGTTCCATAATGGCAACGATTTTACAGCCGATGACGTTTTATACTCCTATGATAGAGCAAAAAATAACGAGATTTCATCAAATAAGAGCTATGTTGCAAATATTGAGAGTATGAAGAAGATCGACGATCATACTATTGAACTAGTTACTCCATTTCCGTATTCTTTGTTACTATCAGACCTGAAAAATGTAATGATAATAGACAAAGAATATACTGAAGGTATGAGTGATGAAGAAATAGCTCTAAATCCTATGGGAACAGGAAGATATAAATTTGTTGAGCATGTTAAGGAAGATCATTTAGATTTAACTATAAACGAAGATTTCTGGGGCGAAAAACCAGCAATTGAAAAGGTTAGATTTAGACCGATTACTAATGAAGCTACTAGAACGGCTACGATGTTAAGTGGTGAAGTAGACTTTACTGTAGATGTTGCAGTAAGAGATGTCGACAGATTGAAGTCAAACTCTGACATAGATGTGATAGAGCAGCCAAGCCTTAGAATTATATACCTTAATTTTGATGGTTGGAGAGACGAATCTCCGATGGTTCAAAAGCCAAACCCATTGAAGGATATAAGGGTTAGAAAGGCAATTTATCATGCTATAGATGAGGATACAATAGTAAAGAATGTCATGAATGGGCAGGCATATGCTGCTACATCATATATACCTGATGTTTTCGTTGGACATAACCCTGAGATTAAGAGACTTGAGTACGATCCAGAAAAGGCCAAAGCTCTTTTAGATGAAGCAGGCTATCCAGATGGATTTACTATTACCCTTGATGCGCCGAATAACAGATATGTAAATGACGAGCAAATTGCACAATCGGTAGCAAGTTATCTACAAAAAGTAGGGATAAAGTTAGAATTGAATCTTATGCCTAAATCATTATTCTTTAAGCACATAACTACAAGAGAGGATAAGACCAGCTTCTGTATGACAGGTTGGGCTGATAGCGGTGGAGAAGGCGCTATATTACTTAAAGATTTACTTTACACATACGGTCTAAAAGAAGGCTATGGTAATGTTAATAGAGGATATTACACTAATCCTAAGCTTGATGAATTAATTGATAAAGCTTATCAGACATCTGATGTTGATGAAAGAGCAAAGCTTGTAGCAGAGGCTGCTAAGATAGCGGCCGATGATGTAGCATACATCCCACTACATTTCCAAAAAGACTTATTTGCAAAGAAAAAGAATATAAGCTATACTCCAAGACCGAATAAATACATACTTACTTGGGATATGGATATTATTGAATAGGGTGTCTCAAAATAGCGAATTTCTGAAACACCCCGGGGTTGAACTCATGAGAGTCCTTTATGAGACAGCCCCTTTCTTCAGCGAATAATCTGTAAAAGTTTAAGTACTGAAAGATTTTTTCATCTTGTTAGAATTGAGGTGGACTTATGATTAAATACATCATCAAAAGATTTTTACAAATGTTTGTTGTATTATTTGTCGTTTCACTAGTTGTATTTATACTTACAAACTATATAGGTGATCCTATATCAATGCTTCTTCCAGAAGATGCATCAGAGGAAGAAATACAATTGGCAATAAAACGTCTCGGATTAGATAAACCCTTCCATGTTCAATATGGAATTTTTATTAAGGATATATTGAGCGGAAACTTTGGAAAGTCATACGTTTTTAGCAGGCCTGCTTTAGGATTAATAGTCGAGAGGATTCCAGCAACCCTAGAAATTGTCATGACGGCAATGATAATGGCCATAGTTCTTGCTATACCCCTAGGAGTTTATGCTGGTGCTTATCCTAAAAGGCATAGTAGTAAAGTAATAATGGCTGGATCGATATTGGGTATATCTTTACCATCCTTTTGGGTTGGAATGATGATGATATACGTTTTTTCCGTGATGATGGGGTGGATGCCTGCCTCAGGAAGAGGAGAAGCTATAGAAGTTTTTGGAATGAGATTGAGCATTTTTTCTGTTAGTGGATGGAGGCATATTATATTACCTGCATTTACCCTTGCTTTAAGTAATATTGCAATGCTACTTAGGCTTACTAGAGCCGGTATGCAGGAAAATATGAGACTGGATTACGTTAAGTTTGCTAGGGCTAAGGGAGTTTCCTCTAGAAAAGTACTATTTGGCCATGCCCTTAAAAATGCTTTAATACCAGTTGTTACTGTCTTTGGCGTAAGAATAGGTAGATTAATAGCCTTTACAACTATAACAGAGACAATTTATGCTTGGCCTGGTATGGGTAAACTACTTATAGATTCAATATATATGGCGGATAGACCTGTAATAGTGGCCTATCTAATGATGGTAGCAGTTATGTTTGTAGTTATAAACTTTGCTGTAGATATCATTTATACAGTAATCGATCCTAGAATTGAATTGAGGTGATTAAATGACAACGTCTACTAAATCACAAAACCCAAAACCAAATGAAAAAACTTCTGTTGGTGAAAAATTAAATAGAATTAGATCCTCAGAATTCTTTTACAACTATAAAAGAAATATACCGGCAATAATCGGATCAATAATCATATTGATAGCCCTATTTCTAGCTATATTTGGACCTCTATTTGCTCCTCAGAATCCCTATGACTTAACTGAAATAGATTTAGCCGATGCATATAAGCCACCTGTTTGGCAGGAAGGTGGAGATTCACGTTTCATTCTTGGTACCGATGATCAAGGAAGGGATATTTTAAGTGGGATAATATATGGGAGTCGAGTATCTCTATTTATTGGATTATCTGTTACTATACTGTGCTGTATCATTGGAACCACCTTGGGACTATTATCTGGATATTATGGTGGAAGAATTGATTCTCTCATAATGAGGATTGCAGATATCCAATTATCATTTCCATCGATGCTTATAGCTCTATTCATCATGTCAGCTTTTGGAAGGGGAGTAGATAAGCTTGTGTTTGCACTTACCCTTGTTGGATGGGTTATTTTTGCAAGGACAGTCAGGGGCGAGACACTATCGGTAAAGAAAAAGGAATTTATAGAAGCAACTAAGGTAATTGGCCTTCCAAACCATCAAATTATTTTTAAACACGTATTGCCTAATGTTTTTACATCTGTCATAGTTATTTCGACTATTAAGGTTGGAGATTTTATTTTAACTGAAGCAACTCTCAGCTTCCTAGGGGTAGGGGTTCCAATAACAAAACCTTCATTAGGTTTACTTGTGAAAAATGGATTTGATGTATTATTTAGTGGTCTATGGTGGGTTTCGGTATTTCCAGGGTTTTATATTATGCTATTAGTTTTTGGAATAAATTTACTTGGTGATTTTTTAAGGGATGAGTTAAATCCTAAGTTAAAATAGTTTAGAGGTGAAAGCATGGGGAATAAACTTTTAGAGGTGAAGGAGCTTAAAACATATTTCCATACATTTAAAGGAATCGTTAAAGCCGTTGATGGAATTAGTTTTTCCTTAGATAATGGCCAAATACTAGGAATCGTAGGAGAGTCAGGAAGCGGTAAGTCAGTTACTAGTTTTTCGATCTTAAAGTTAGTTGAAGAACCCGGTGTTGTTGAAGCTGATGAAATACTATTTAAAGGTGAAGATTTAGTTAAAAAGTCTGAAAAGGAGATGATAAAGGTAAGAGGGAAGGAAATATCAATGATATTTCAAGACCCTATGACATCCCTAAATCCTTTGTACACTGTACAAGATCAAATTGAAGAAATGTTAGTCTTACATGATAATCTAAATGAAAAACAGAGAAAAGAAAGATGTATAGAGCTATTAAGACTTGTTGGGATTCCAAATCCTGAGATGAGACTGAAGTCTTATCCACACCAATTCAGTGGAGGAATGAGGCAAAGAGTTATTATTGCAATAGCACTTGCAGCTAACCCAAAACTAATAATCGCTGATGAACCTACGACTGCGTTAGACGTTACAATACAAGCACAAATACTAAAGTTGATGAAGGAACTAGTAAAAAATAACGATGCATCTTTGATACTTATAACCCACGATTTAGCCGTAGTATCACAAATGGCAGATAGGATTGTAGTTATGTATTGTGGGAAAATAGTTGAAGAAGGAAGTACCTATGACATAATAAACAATACCACCCATCCATATACGGAGGGACTGTTAAATTCAATACCGAAATTAAGCAAAAATCAAGATAGGCTTGAGCAAATACCAGGAATGGTACCCAACATGTTTGACCTACCAAAGGGATGCAAATTTGCTCCAAGATGCAAATATAGTAAGGAAAAATGCTTTGATGAAGAACCAGGAAATATTATTGTAGGAGAAGGACATCGTACTGCCTGTCATTTCCCTTTAAAGGAGGGATGTAAGATTGACTAAGTTGATAGAGGTTAAGGATTTAGTTCAAAAGTTTAATCTTACTACGGACTTTTTAGATAAGTTAAAGTTTAGAAATGGGAAAATAAAAATTGAAAGTAAGATAGTAAATGCTGTTAACGGTATAAGCTTTCACGTAAACGAAGGAGAAGTTTTTAGTTTAGTTGGTGAAAGTGGTTGTGGCAAGTCTACAACAGCAAGAACTATTATTAAATTAATAGAGCCAAAGGATGGAAGTATCATTTATAAGGGCAAGGATATAACTAACTGGGATTCAAACCAGATGCTTCCCCTTAGAAAAGATGTACAAATGATATTTCAAGACCCCTATGCATCATTGAATCCTAGACAAAAGGTGAAGGATATTATTATGGAACCGATGTTGTTCCACAAGGTAGCCTCTAGTAAGGATGAAGCATACGAAAAGTGTATAGAAATATTGATGAAGGTTGGTTTGAGGCCAGAGCAAGCAAACAGATACCCGCACCAATTTAGTGGGGGACAAAGACAAAGAATAGGGATCGCAAGGGCACTTGCGGTGGAACCAGAGTTTATTATTGCTGATGAACCAGTATCTGCCCTAGACGTTTCTATACAGGCACAGATACTGAATCTATTGATGGATTTAAAGGATGAATATGGATTCTCATACCTATTTATAGCCCATGATCTATCGGTAGTTAGACATATCAGTGACCGGTTGGGAGTTATGTACCTAGGGACTATCGTAGAGAAGGGGAGCAAGGAGCAGATTTTCTCAAACCCAGTACATCCGTATACTAGAGCTCTGTTTTCTGCAGTTCCAACTATAAATGAAGAAAGTATAACTGATTCATTGGAGCTTAAGGGAGAAATTCCTAGTCCTATTAATCTGCCTAGCGGATGCTATTTCCACGAACGTTGTCCATTTGCACAGGAAATCTGTAAGAAAGTAAGTCCAAGTCTAAAGGAAATAGAGGATGGACACGAAGCAGCTTGTCACATCTTATAAAAAAGGTGGTAATGATCATGAAAAAGAGGACTATACAAAATGAGGTCGATTTGATAGAAAATCAGTTATTAGAGTTATGTGAAAAAATCCATGCAAACCCTGAGTTATCATTTAAAGAATACAAAGCTTCACAGTGGATAATTGAACTTTTGAGAAAGCATGGATTTGAAGTGAGTGAAAAGATTGGGAGATTAGATACGGCATTCAAGGCGAGGTTTAAGGCAGAAAAACCGGGTCCACGGGTAGCTTTTTTAGCAGAGTATGATGCTTTACCTGAGATAGGCCATGGATGCGGACATAATATAATTGCCACCTGTTCAGTAGGTGCTGCCATTGGACTAAGCAAGGTTTTGGAAGACTTAGCTGGAGAGGTGATTTTAATGGGAACACCGGCGGAAGAGGGTGGTGGAGGAAAGATAATACTACTAGAGGAAAATGAGTTCGAAGATATTGACTATGTCCTGATGATACATCCAACTTCAAATCGTTCAATAATTGGTAGGGGTGGGCTAGCGGCAACTAGGATTACAGTTGAATTCAAAGGTAAGGCCGCACATTCCTCATCTCCGGAGAATGGAATCAATGCGCTAAGTGCTGTTATAGCTGTTTTTAATGGAATAGATGCT
Source organism: Wukongibacter baidiensis (assembly GCF_050888315.1). NCBI lineage: Bacteria > Bacillati > Bacillota > Clostridia > Peptostreptococcales > Caminicellaceae > Wukongibacter > Wukongibacter baidiensis. Next base: position 981,371 of record NZ_CP138202.1, on the reverse strand, counting down.
TTAAGACCGACATTTGATATGAAATCCAATATAAATGGAATAATAACTAGTGGGGGAGATGCGGCAAATATCATTCCTGAACATGCAAGATGTGATTTTAGTGTAAGAGCTAAAACACTAGCTGAATTGAATAATTTAATAAAAATGATTAAAAGAGTAGTTGATTCTGCAGAAGTCCTTACAGGAGCAAAGGCAACTATTAATATAGGAAGATTATACGCCGAGAGATATCCAAATATAACTATGGGAGAAGCATTTAAGAACAATATGGCTGAGCTAGGTGAAGAAATGGGGTATCCTGACCCTGATAGAAAGGTTGGGTCATCAGATATTGGAAATGTCACATTAAAAGTCCCTGCCATACACTCGTACTTGTCTATTGCAGATAATAGTGTTAATGCCCACTCAATAGAGTTTACTAAGGCTTCCATATCTGAGCGGGGAAAGGAAATAGCTATTAAGGGAGCGAAAGGATTAGCTATGACAGGATATGATATATTACATAATGAAGTTCTAAGAAAAAAGATAAATAATGAGTTTCAAGAAAAAGTCCCTAAAATTTATTAATAAATTTTAGGGACTTTTTCAGACACACAGGAAAGTATAAGCTTCTCATGAATGTGGATGAATATAATTTCCGTTATGTGTTCCCAAAAAATTAACCCTCAGAATCTTTGTCAAAGATTTTTTAAATAAAAACTGTTAAAATATGAGCTAATTATGTTTATAATATAGGTATGGCTGCTTTAAATTAGTCGATAATCTACAAGTGAGGTGAGCTATGCTACATATATCAAGGGAAGAAATTAAGGATATTGCTACGAATGAGCTGACCTTCGCGAGAGGAGAAAAATATTTTTTAGAGGGTAAAGCACGAATAATCAATTTTGACCAAAATACCCATACATTTTCTGCCGTGGTGGCAGGAAAATTTCCTTATTCAGTAAAAGCCGAATTTGATGAAGATGGATATTTCTGTGATGCAGCTTGCAACTGCCCGGCCTATGAAGAGTATTGGGGTTATTGTAAGCATATTGTTGCAGTACTTTTTGAGGTAAGAAAAAAGAAAATTAGAAAAGAGCTTGACTATCTTAGGGAAGAAGAAAATGTGAAAAACATTTTAGATTTTTTTAACTATCAAGAAAGCGCTAGAAAGATTCCAGTGAATCTTGAAATAACCTTTGAACTAGTGGTAAGTAGGTATAGCGCTTTTAATGATGCATACCTTAGCCTGAGAATAGGCGAAAGCAAACTCTATGTAGTTAAAAGTATTAAAAAGCTTATTGAAAGCACTATAAGGAAAGAGCCTTTATATTTTGGTAAGGAATTTAACTTTGATCCAAATGTATATTGCTTTAAAGAAGAAGATAAGCCTATAATCGACATGCTAAAGAATCTTTATGATAATGAGGAAACCTTAAGGGATTTGTCCTTTCACTATAAAAATCCCAGCCTTCTAAGCGGTAAAAGGGCAAATTTACCTCAAAGTACTATTACGAAGCTTTTTCAGCTTCTGGGAGATAGGGACTTTAATGCCGTTATTAATAATATAACCTATAAAGATATAAAAATAAACCACGAGGATTTACCCGTTGATTTTTTCCTGACTAAGGAAAATAATGATCTCAAATTAGAGGTGAATTTAGAAAACAATTTAATTCCCCTCGATAGAGAAGGAGAATATATCTTTGCAAATGAAGGAATCTACAGGATCACTGAGTATCAAAGAAGGAATCTAAAGCCCTTCTATGAAGCTCTTAATAAACAAGATGGTAATCTTATAAAAATTCCAAGTAAATATAGTGAAAGATTTATCTCAGAGGTATATCCTGTTATTAAAAAACTTGGTGAGATTAAGATAGATGAAAGGGTTAAGGATTCCTTTTACAACCCGGGACTTAAGCCAAAGATATATTTTGATAATGTAGATAACAATATTACAGCAGATATTAAGTTTATATATGGGGATATAACACTTAATGCATTTAATGACAGAGACAATGTTCGTATAGATGATAGAATAATCCTAAGGGATATTAGTAAAGAAAAAGAAGTACTTGGATTTTTTGAAGTATCAGAATTCAAAGTTAGTAAAAACCACATATATTTAGATGATGAAGAAAAAATGTTTGACTTCATGTATCACAAGCTACCGATGATTCAGGAAATAGCAGATGTATATTATTCAGATAGCTTTAAAAATGTCAGAATTCAAGATTCTACTTCATTTTCAGGTGGAGTAAGATTGAACTCACACAACAGCTTACTAGAATTTAATTTTTCTGTTGAAGGAATAAATAATTCTGAACTGATGGATGTTTTTGATTCTTTAAAAGAAAAGAAAAAATACTATAGATTAAAAAGCGGTGCATTTTTACCATTGGACATTAAAGAATTACATGAAATGTCAAGCCTATTTGAATATTTAGATTTAGAGCATAATGACTTTGAAAAGGATGTAATAAATATTCCTAAATTCAGAGCATTGTATATAGATGAGCATCTCAAGGAGTCAAATATAAACTCCATTAAGAGAAATCTAAAGTTTAAAGAATTGGTTCAAAATATAAAGGAACCTGGAGATATAGATTATAAAATTCCATGTGAATTAGAGGATGTTCTAAGGGGATATCAAAAACTTGGATTTAAATGGCTAAAAACCTTACATGCATATGGATTTGGAGGGATTTTAGCAGACGATATGGGGCTCGGTAAAACCCTACAGGTGCTGACCTTTTTACTTTCGGAAAGGAATGATAATGGGAATAACCCTTCGATTATCGTTGCACCTACATCACTGGTTTACAACTGGTTAGCTGAGATAGAGAAATTTACACCAGAATTAAAGACTCTCATTATAGCCGGTAAAAAGGGTGAAAGAGAGAAGATAATAAGTAATGTTAAGGATTATGATGTTGTAATCACTTCATACCCACTTATTAGAAGAGACATAGATTTATATAAAGATATAGATTTTAGATTTTGCATACTGGATGAAGCTCAGCACATAAAAAATCCTCAATCTCAGAATGCCAAATCCGTAAAGGAAATAAGTGCTGAGAGTTATTTTGCACTTACAGGAACTCCAATTGAAAATTCATTAACTGAATTATGGTCGATTTTTGACTTTGTAATGCCAAGTTACCTTTTAAACCATAGCAAGTTTCTGAAGAAATTTGAAAGGCCTATAGTTAAAAGTAGAGACAATACTGCGCTTAAGGAATTGAGTAGATACATAAGACCATTTATTCTAAGAAGGATAAAAAAGGATGTACTTAAAGAACTGCCGGATAAAATTGAAAACAAGGTAACAGTTCAACTTACAAATGAACAAAAGAAAATATATCTAGCATACCTTCAGAAGATAAAGGGAGAAATCGAAGAAGAGATCAGGGATAAAGGCTTCGAAAAAAGCCATATTAAGATTCTTGCTGGGTTGACGAGACTTAGACAGATATGCTGTCATCCATCGATGTTTATCGAAGATTATGAAGAAACAAGTGGCAAGCTTCTTCTTCTGGAAGAATTGATTAATGAAGCCATCGAGGGAGGCCATAGAATTCTGCTGTTTTCTCAATTTACTTCGATGCTAAGCATTATTAGAGCAATGCTGCAGAGAAACGGTATAGAGTTTAAGTACCTTGATGGATCAACTAATATCAGGGAAAGAGGAAAGCTCGTTAAAGAATTTAATGAAGGTAAGGGCAATATTTTTCTGATATCTCTAAAGGCTGGAGGAACAGGGCTTAACTTAACAGGTGCAGATACGGTTATACACTTCGATCCATGGTGGAATCCTGCTGTTGAGGAACAGGCAACCGATAGAGCCTATAGGATAGGTCAGAAAAATACAGTTCATGTAATGAAACTGATAACTAAGGGAACTATTGAGGAAAAAATATATAAATTGCAGGAAAAGAAAAGGAAATTGATTGAATCTGTAATCACACCAGGAGAAACCCTTGTTTCAAAGTTAAGTGAGGAAGAGATTAAGGATCTTTTTGAATTAAGCATTGATTAGATTTAATGATATCCAACCATATAGATGAAAAAGAGAGAGAAAGCATCTACTAGTTAGTGTAGATGCTTTCTTTTTTTATTTATAAAAAAATGAATTAGTAACATAAATTATAAAATTATGAATACTATTTAATTAGTTATATTGTTAAACAATTAAACCATTAGACTAGAGGTGAGAGTATGGCTTTTCAGAAGGTGCAATCGGAGAGATTATCAGATAAAGTAGTAAATCAAATTTTGAGCTTAATAGAACGTGGAGAGTTAAAGCCGGGAGATAAATTCCCGTCAGAAACTGAATTTGCAAAGCAATTGGGAGTAAGTAGGGGAATACTGAGAGAAGCTTTAACAATTCTCCAAAGTAAAGGTTATATTAGCAGAAAACCAAAGGATGGGACCTATATCAGAGAGTTTTTTGAGAAGAAGGATTTCCATGAATCAATTTTAGAGACATTCCAAAAAGCTTCGTATCTAGACTTATTAGAAGTAAGGGAAACTTTGGAATCGAGGATTGTTGAGTTAGCTATAGAAAGATGTACTGATGAAGAACTTGAAGAAATAGAGAAATGCTTAGTAATGGATGTGGAGGATTTTAATGTAGTTGCAGATCAAGATTTTCATCAAAGGATAGCTACTCTTACTAAGAATACGATTCTGACAAATTTTATGTACATATATTATGATATGATTCATGACTTGGCAAACAAAACATTGAAAAGGGAAAAACGTAGAGAACAGCTTATAAAGGAACATAGGGATATTTTGAATGCATTGAAGGAAAGGGATGCTGAAAAAGCAAAGTCGGCAATGAAATTCCACTTAAGTAAGGTAAAGGAATCTGTTAACAAATTGAAGTAAGATATTGATTTAGAAACTAAATTTGGGGTTGATTATATTGGTTGAGTGTAGAATTTTATCTCCTTGTGGGATTTTAGGATATGGATATCCAATAGAATCCTTTTTAGAGGGTATGAGGTTAGAGCCACATGCAATAGTTGTTGATGCGGGCTCTACTGACGCAGGTCCCCATAAGCTTGGAGCTGGAGTAGGGATTGTAAGTAAGTTGGCTGTAAAAAAAGACTTGATACCGATGCTTATACATGGGGTAAAAAACGACATACCAGTTATCATAGGGTCTGCTGGTGGAGCAGGGGCAAGACCCCATGTTGAATGGACACTAGAAATAATCAAAGAAATTTTACAAGAGAATGATATGAATGAAAAAATTGCTGTTATATGGTCAGATGTTTCGAAGGAAATAGTTAAAAACCGGTTAAGTAATAAGAAAATACTAACTATAGATAATTCCCACAGTCTGACAGAGGAGCTAATAGATGAAACGAATGGGATTGTAGGACAAATGGGAGTAGAGCCTATTTTAGAAGTACTAGAAAAGGGGATAAAGATAATTGTCTGTGGAAGAGCTTATGACCCTGCACCCTTTGCAGCAGTTGGAATACATAACGGATTTAGGGCTGAATTGGCCTATCATTTAGGAAAGATACTGGAGTGCGGAGCTCTGTGTGCAGAACCTGGAACTACAAAGGATTGTATTTTAGGAATCTTAAGGGAAAATGATTTTTTAGTAAGACCATTAAATAGTGAGAGAAGATGTACATCAATAAGTGTGGCTGCCCACACCTTCTATGAAAAGGACCACCCATATATTCTCCTTGGCCCAGGGATTAGGTTGAACCTATCAAAATGTACTTTTGAAGAGATAGGTAATGGAGTAGTAAAAGTCTCAGGAAGTGAAATCGAATATACCGGACCATATTACGTAAAACTAGAGGGTGCTAAAAAGGTAGCCTATAGAACATTTGTAGTTGCAGGAGTAAGAGACCCTATTATGATAGAAAATATTGATGAAATTGAAAAAGCGATATTAGGGCAGGTACAAAAATATTTCAATGAAATTCCTAAATGTGACTATAAAATTAACTTCTACAACTATGGGAAAAATGGTGTGATGGGTCTAAAGGAGCCAGAAGTTTTTAGTGGTTATGAAATAGGGCTACTCATGGAGGTTCTAGCAAAAACTCAAGAAGTGGCGAGCGCAATATGCGCAGCTCTTCGATCTACTCTTTTACATTATCCCTATAGAGGAAGGAAGTCAACGGCAGGTAATCTAGCCTTTCCATTTTCTCCAAGCGATATCGAATTTGGAGCAGTATATGAATTCTCAGTATACCATTTGATAGAGGTTGAAGACGGTTCAGAGTTATTTAACATTGAATATTTAGGAGGGGAGTAATGGATAAGTTATATGAAATGGCTAAGGTGATTAGGAGTAAAAATTCAGGACCTTTTAAAATAACCCTCGATATATTATTCGATGATAAAAGTAAGTATGAAAAGGTAAAAAACTCAGAGGTATTAACAAAAGAAAAAATTGCATCGCTATATAGTATTCAAGAGGCTAGTATTAGCTGTTTGGTATTCTTTGATCAAGCCCTAGGTATAAAGATAACCTTTTTAAGAGATATATCATCTGGGACTATTGGAGATAGGGATGTATACGGGGCTCAGCAGCATGCACCTCTTATGAAAATTATGGTGAGTTAAAGTTGTTGTCAATTACTCAATGCTGTACTTAATATGCTTTAAGGGGGACAGGGAGATGCAGGACATTTTAAGTACCAGAAGTAAAAAGATTAAGAGAATAATCAATAGATTAAAGGAAGATAGTATTTTATATTTTCTAATTATACCTTGCATTTTATATTTTATAATTTTTCACTACATACCTCTAATAGGAATGAAATTGGCATTTCAAGATTACAGGATTATTGGAGATAACATATGGGTGGGGTTAAAGCACTTTAAAGTCCTATTTAAATCTCCAGCATTCTTTAAGGTACTTAAGAATACAATTATCATTAGCTCGATGAAGATGTTCATTTTCTTCCCAGTGCCAATAGTATTATCGTTGCTCATTAATGAAATAAGATCAAGTAAATATAGAAAATATGTCCAGTCGGTTATATATCTACCGCATTTCCTTTCTTGGGTAGTTATAGCCGGTATATGGATTTCATTACTATCAACTAATAATGGAGCTGTAAACCAAATAATAAAGATTTTTAATGGAACCCCTGTGGATTTTATGACTAGCAAGGAGCATATTAGATGGGTACTTTTATATTCAGAGATGTGGAGGAGTGCAGGTTGGGATTCTATTATTTATTTAGCTGCAATAACGAAGATAAGTTATTCATTATATGAAGCTGCAATGGTCGAAGGGGCCAGCAGATGGCAGCAGACTATATATATTACCCTTCCAGAGCTAAGACCAACAATAGTTACAGTATTTATATTGAATCTAGGATTTTTTATGAATGCCGGATTTGATCAAGTTTACAATATGATGAATGACTCCGTCATCAGTGTGGTAGATATATTAGATACATATGTATATCGTGTTGGATTAGCAAATGGACAGTATGCATATGCTACGGCGGCGAGTCTATTTAAGGGTGTAATAGGTATCATATTAATTTCATCAACCCATTTGGTTTCAAAAAAATTAACGGGTAAAGGAATATGGTAGTATAGGAGGTTTGCCATGAAGATAAAGAAAATTCCCAATGTACTTTATTTGCTCATTTTAATAGGTCTATTTGTACTCACCTTAGTCATGCTGATTCCTATACTAAACATTTTGGCACTATCTCTATCAGATCCAGGAAGGGTAAATGAAGTTAAGGGAATGACAATTATACCAAAGGGTTTTTCCTTAATTAACTACAAGGTACTACTTTCAAATCCAAATGTCTTAAAAAGTATTTTTAATAGCTTATTTATTACGATTTCAGCAACGACCCTTAATATTTTATTGACAAGTATACTGGCCTATGTGCTAACGAGGAAGAACTTGATAGGACGGAAAGTATTAATAACTATACTAATAGTTGTAATGGTCTTTGAACCAGGATTGGTACCAGAATACCTACTTATTAAAAAACTAGGACTAATTGATAGTTATTTATCAGTAATACTATATAAGGCTATAAATGTTTACTACTTAATAATTCTTATGAGATTCTTTGAAGAGGTGCCTGAATCCTTAATAGAAGCGGCAAAAATTGACGGAGCCTCACACATTACAATTTTGTTTAGAATAATGTTGCCCCTAGCAAAGCCCGCAATAGCAACTATTGGATTATTTTATACGGTGTTTCATTGGAATGAATATTTTAGGGCATCAATCTACTTAAATAGTACATCAAAATGGCCTCTACAAGTAGTTCTAAGGCAATTTGTAGTATTGGATGATACGACATCTATGATAGGAGCAGACAAACTACTTTCATTTAGCGATGCTGCTCAATTGAATTATAATGCGTTACAAGCAGGAACCATTATTATTGCAATGATTCCTGTTCTATTGCTCTACCCTCTAATATTAAAGTACTTTACTAAGGGGACCTTTGATGGTGGAGTGAAATATTAAACTCAAATTATTTTTAAGGGGGAATAGAAGATGAAAAAAGTGTTTGCTTTATTATTATCCATTGCTTTAATTTTTTCAGTGATTGGATGCAGTAAACCAAATGAGGTAAAAGCACCGGCGCCAACTAGTGAGACAAGTGAAACGGAGAATCAATCAAAAGAGACTAAAGAAAATGAAGAAAAGAGTAGTGAGCCAGTTACTCTACGAATGGTAATGAAGGATTTGTCACCATCAAATCCAGGAGACCTAAAATATGTAGAAGAATTAGAAAAGAGCTTGGCAAAGCAGGAGATTAAGGTCAAATTTGAAATCGTGGAAACTCCATCAGGAAACTATGCAGAAAAGCTAAACCTACTGCTACTTGGTGGCGATATACCGGATATAATTTATTTCCAAGGTGGGGATAAGCAAATTGCAGAACAAGGCATACTTGAAGATCTAACACCATATATAGAAAAATCTCAAATAGTACAAAAAGCTATGCAGCTCCATAACAAAAAGAGAATGAAAAATTACCCTTACTTAATTTGGTTAAAGCCTATTAAGACTAAGGCACCTGTAGTTAGAAGAGATTGGTTTGAAGCTAGTGAAATGGGAAAGACATTGCTTGAGGATCCATCAATAGACAACTACTATAAGTTTCTAAAGGAATTAAAGGAAAAGAACTTTGATGGAAATGGTCTGCCTAAGTATGGAGTAACTGTTTCAGGTAAAATTCTAGAGCTAGATTCAATTTTTAATCAAGCATTTGGGATTACTGGGGCTTGGGTAAAGAATTCCGAGGGGAAATTTATTTACGGTAAGGTTAGTGAATATGAAAAAGAGAAGCTTGCCTTTTATCAAAAATTATATAAAGAAAACATTTTGGACCCTGAGTATCTGACGAAAAAGTGGGATACGAAGGAAAAAGCATTTTACGATAATAATGTGGGTATGATTATTGGTTCTACAGGTAAAGTAATAGACATCTATGATGGAAAAATGAAAAAAACCAATGGTGAAGAAGCGAGTTTAGTAGTACTTCCACCGGCTAAGGGTAAGGGACAGGGATATTTACCTATCGATGTAACTAAGGAAAGCAGGGGAGTTGCTATTTCATCATTGTCACCTAATAAAGAGATAGCATTTAAAGTCATTGAGTTTCTTGCAAGTAATGAGGGGCAAATGTTAGATAGGTTAGGATTTGAAGGTGAGCATTTTGAAGTTAAAGATAATAAGGTACATTTAACAGAGAAATCTCAAGAATGGTTTGCAAAATTCTTTGAAGTATACTCATGGAAACCAACTGTGGAGATTGTAACTCCTTTATTATCAGAGCCATCACTAGATTCAATGGCTAAGGCCGAAGAATATTATATAGAAGATGTAAACTTCTTGATTCCAGAAGAGTATGCAGCTAGCTGGGATGCCATGACAAATCTTTATAAGGAATATACAGCCGATATAATCACTGGCAAGAAGTCTATTGATGACTTTGATAATTTTGTGAAGGATTGGTATGAAGCCGGTGGAAAAGAGATAACAGAATATGCAAATACAGTTCTAAAATAATGATTCGGAGGATGAGATGGGTAATATAGGCTTTAATGAAAGGGTACAGGGAGTAATACTTGGAACAGCATATGGTGATGCCTTAGGTGCAGTTGTAGAAAAGCTTTCCTACAAAGAAATTAAAGAAAGGTACGGAAGGGTTGAAGGCTTAGATACTAAGTGGTGGAAGGATGATTTACCACCGGAAGAAAGAAGTAATAAAGTAAGGGGACATGGAATAATAACCGACGATACCCTAATGACCCTTGCGCTGATGGAAGTTTATAATAATTTACAAAGGCATATAGATTCATACGATATGGCAGATGAGTTTGTTAAAGAAATTGCCTTTAGAAAAAGATATATTCCAGAATTTCAAAGGGAAGCGTGTATAATAGAAAGACTATTTTATCCTGAAAAATACATTTTTATAAGGCATACCCTATCAAATTGTAATCCTAGGGAAGGTGGTATTGGCAATATGGTCAATTGTGGAGCAGCAATGTATATATCTCCAATAGGTATTGTCAATGCATGTAATCCTAAGGGGGCCTATGATGAAGCTGTTTCATTTGCTATGGGGCACCAATGGAGTTATGGTCTAGAGGCAGCAGGAGTTTTAGCCGCGGCTGTTGCTAAGGCCTTTGTTCCAAGGGTATCAATAAAAGAGATAGTAGAGACGGCCATAGACTTTGCTAAGGACGGTACTAAGATGGCCATAAGAGATATATGTGAAACTGCTCTAAGTCTAAGGAAATATAAAGAAGATAAAGATTTAATAGTAAGAGAATTTCATAAGACTATCAAAACATATTCTCCTATGGGTGATGACGTATCTAGAAGGATTGGAAAAGTTGGTACTCCAAGTAATCACTATACACCGAGCAGATTGTTTAGTATTGAAGAATTGCCTATAGCATTAGGATATTGTTTACTACATGATGGTGAGTTCTTACCAGCTATTACTGACGGTGTTAACTCAGGAAGAGATACCGATTCCATAGGTGTCATGATAGGGTCAATATTGGGAGCGATGTATGGAAGCAGTATGATAAAACAGGAAGACATAGATACATTAGAAAATATTAATAAATGCAATTTGATTGATAATGCGAGCAGATTTGCCAAAACAGCAGCTAAAATTATTAGTGATGATGTAAACAATAATAAAAAGATATCAGCGTATATTGACAGTATGATTTAAAGTGAGGGATTATAAATGTCTGCTATACCTAGTAACTATTTAGAAAAAGTATATTCAGGGATACTTGGTAAGATAATTGGTGTTAGACTTGGAGCGCCGGTTGAACCGACTATATGGACCTATGAGAAAATAGAGGCTACCTATGGCGATATTGACTCTTATATTAAAGAATATAAAAATTTCGCAGCCGATGATGATATTAACGGACCTGTATTTTTTATCAGGGCTCTGATAGATTATGCTAAAGACAGAGAACTTGAGGCTCAGGATGTCGGCAAAGCATGGCTTAACTATACTCGCGAGAGTAAAGGTATGTTCTGGTGGGGTGGATATGGTATTAGTACAGAAAATACAGCTTATTTGAATTTGAAAAGCGGGATAGAGGCGCCTAAATCAGGTTCAGCACAGCTTAATGGAATGGTTTTAGCAGAGCAAATAGGAGGACAGATATTTATTGATTCGTGGGGATTAGTTTGGCCTTCAAATATTGATAAAGCCGCAGAATATGCTGGTAAAGCAGCAAGTGTATCCCATGATAAAAATGGTATTTATGGAGGGAGATTCATAGCAGCATGTATATCTAAAGCATTTGAAACTGATGATGTAAGAAAAATTGTAGATGCTGGCTTATCGGTTATACCAGACAATTGTGAGTACGCTAGAGTAACAAAGGCAGTAATAAACTTCTATGAAAAGAATCCTAAGGATTTTAGAAAGTGTAGAGATTATCTCACTGCAAACTGGGGGTACGACCGATATCCAGGGGTTTGTCATATCATACCTAATGCTGGTGTGTGCATTCTATCATTACTGTATGGTAAAGGTGATTTTTCGAGTACAATTGAAATAGCAACCATGTGTGGTTGGGATACAGATTGTAACGCAGGAAACGTTGGAACTATCCTTGGAGTTGCTCAAGGTCTGGGGGGAATCAAAGGGAAATATAGAAGACCTGTAAATGACATGGTTGTTGCTTCTAGTATTTCGGGATATCTTAATGTTATTGATATACCGACATTTGCTAAGACGATAGCTGCCTTAGGATATGGATTGTCTAAAGAAGAAATACCAGGATATTTATTAGAAAGTGGAAAAGAAGGAGAGATATTTTTTGACTTCAACTTACCAGGTTCAACCCATGGATTTAGGTCGTCGAATGAAAATCTTTTTTCAATATCTCATACTAATGAGATAAGCTACAGCGGAAGTGGTGCTCTACAGATTTTATTTGATAGGGTTTACAGAGGGAAGTCGGGAAAAATATTCTATAAGCCATATTATCGTAGGGACGATTTCGACGATGAAAGATATAGTCCTGGATTTTCTCCATTAGTATATCCAGGTCAAAAAGTTAGTATGAAGCTTTATCTCGATAAGTGGAATGGTGACGATATTGGAATAGCAACATATGTACGTGATACTGTGACAAAGGAAGACTTAAAAGCCGGTTATCAGATACTTCAAAACAATAAATGGAATGACATTGAGTTTGAAATACCAGATACTAATGGTCATATGATTGATGAAGTAGGTATTGTTATAGAAAGCTTTACAAGGCAAAAAAATAAAAATTTAGGAAGAATAATAATCGACAAGTTTAGAGTAGAGGGTAAAGGGATATATAGCATAGATTTTAAAAACGAGTGTATTGAATTTGGATGTGTTACACCATTTGTTCATAATAGAGGGGCATGGACTATAGAAGGTGGAATAATGCAGGGAATGTCCATAGACTCTGCAGAAGCTTATACAGGTAATTATTATGCTAAGGATGTTCATATTGTAGCAAATATTAATCCTCAGTTTGGATTCAGTCATAATCTAGCTTTTCGAGTTAAGGGTACAATGATGGGTTATCATATTGGATTTGATGGGGAAAATAGGGTTTCTTTAATCAAGAATGATCATGGACTTAAGCGGCTATTGACTGTTAAGTATAATTGGGAGATTAATAAAAACTATGAATTTGAATTGATAGCTAAAGGTAATAGATTTATTTTCAAGATCAATGACGAAGATGTAATAGAGTATATTGATAATGATAAATATTTTGAGTATGGTATGTTTGGTTTTAGCAAGTACGATATGGGAAGAACACATTATGGGAAAATATTTGTTGAAGAGTTTTAAATTTTCTATGAGTAATTCTAAATAAGTAAAAGAAAAAAACATTCTTGATAAAAATCGGGAATGTTTTTTTTCCTTTTATTTTAGGCTTTTAATTTGATTTTTAAACCATGATATTACTGAGCTTTTCTCTTTATTGATTGGAGGAATTTGCTCCCAAAGGTTCATAAAAAGATTTTGATGGGAAAATACCAGTGTAGGCTCAGTGATAGAAATATCTAATATATTCTTAAATCTAGTATCCTCTGCTGTAGCTTTATCATTTTGTATTGATTGACACTGCAAAAATACAGAATGGGATTCTTTAATCATGTATGAAGGACAGGGGAAATATCCTGCTAAATCATTAGTCATTAGTCCGATTTTATAGTTATCATATTTCTCCAACATATGAACTATATTTTCAAGATGTTCAAGTACATCAGAAGGTTCGGTTTTAAATCTAAAATAACTACTTGTCTTAATTAAATCCTCGATAGAACTTTTAGAATAAATATCATAGTAAACATAGTTTTTAATTTGACGAGAGAAGGCCTCAAGTCTTCTTTTATGGCAAATAAGTCTATCTGAGATTTGATTGTTAGACAAATCCATTCTTTTCTTTAAGTACTTCGAGAAAAGCCCATGGGGGACTGTTATATCGCTTAGATTACTATTATAAAGATATCTATTACCTATTCTTTCTTCGGCTTTTGTTAAAGAATGATAGAAATTTAATTTTCCATTATTATATGTATTTGCTAATGGGAGTGACTGCTTAAGGGTTTGATCAAGTAGACCCTTAAGTACGTTTATAGCATCATTATCTTTTACAAGAAAAGCATTATTAAACCTATTTAAGCTATCACTTCCTAGACATATCAAGGCTCCTATTGCAGGTACTATTATAAACTCTACAGCGCCGTTAAGGGAATGATAGTTTTTAATATAGTATGGATAGTATCTTCCAGACTTAATACAATTGATTCCTTCATCAATGATTTTCAAATTGCGTATATTACTTTCATTTAGCCGTATAATCTTTATTATTCTATTTCCTTTATCTAAGACTCTATCTAGTATTTTAATCCATTCTGAATAAGTTTCTTCGAAGTTAGAAAATGAATCAAAATTAGTATAGAAAGTTATATATATAGGGTCTTTTATCAAGGAAGCGCTTTCAGCCGCAGAATCTAGAAGGTCTAGTCCAGCTTTAATAATATTCTCATGGCCAACTATGAGTTCAAAATTTTTGGGAAAATTATAACTAGCGCTTAGAGTTTTGAAGGTAAATGGATGGCTTTCGTAGACCTTTAAATCGGCAATATTTTCCGATGCAATATTCACTTTGCTTGAGAAGTTTTCTACTCTGGGCTTACAATATTTTATATTAGAGGTTTGATTGGCGGTCGACAGAATCTCATATATGTATTCCTTTAGGTGCATAGACCTTTCAAAATGTGCTGGTATGTTAAGACTAGTAGCGAGATCTCTTATTGATCTTTCCTGAGATTCATTAGTGACGTTGCATGATAAATAATAGGAAATTCTATCAAGATAATTAGAGTTAGGAGATACTACTCTTTTACCGTTTTTCCATTTACTTACTAAGGATGGATCCACATTAATGGCCTTAGCTATTCTGATTCCACTAATATTTAATATATCAAGTAATTGCTCAAGACATTTACCAAAGTCTAATTTATTATTCATGATTTCACCCGCATTTCTTTTAGATTTGTATGATGGATATTTTGGAAAAAACATTAATTTGAATTTTGAGGAATAAGTACTTGAAGAATGTTTGTTACAAAAGTACTATTTTTACCTTTATGGCTTATCGAATAAATGGTTATTGGATGATTGGTGTGATAACAGCGTATCCTTTAGTAATTCAAAATAAGTCGAAAATTGTAATGGTGTCAAATCTTATAGAAACACATAATTGTACTGAAATCAATCCTACTCAAGCACTAAATTTAAGATTTTATAGGAAAAAGAGGGTTTCGTCAATGACAAATATATGACAAGTTAGTTTGTCAATTGATAGATACTTACATGGTAAGTATAATATAAAAATGGAAAAAGTGAAAAAAATGTAAAATTGTGATAGGAATAAAGTCGAATAAGGGGTGACTTTGTGTTGAAAAACAATATCTCTTCAAAGATATATGATATAGAGAATGGATTTTATATTAGGGGCGAGACAGTTGAAATACTTCTAAATGTTCTAGCCATGAAGTCATATGAAGCAGCGGAGCACTGCATAAGAGTTTCTGAATTATCTGCTCAAATAGGTAAGGCCTATGACCTTAGCCAAAAGGATATGAAAGATTTATATAATGCATCTATTTTACATGATATAGGAAAAGTTTTTGTAGACGATGAAATATTAAATAAGCCCAGTAAATTAACCAAGAGTGAATATGATATGATTAAAACCCACTCAAAAAAAGGGTTTGAAGCTATTGATAATATAAAAAGAGTTGATAATACAGCAGAAATAATTCTATATCATCATGAGAGATATGATGGTTTAGGTTATCCATGTGGTTTAAAGGGGAAAGAAACCCCTTTTTTATCAAGAATTATCGCTGTGGCAGATGCTTTTGATGCCATGACATCACCGAGGTCATATAAGGCCACTTTAAGTATAAGAGAAGCAGTACAGGAGCTCAAGAATGGTAAATATACTCAGTTTGACGGACAAATTGTGGATACTTTTATTGAGGTCATTTCTGAAAAGTAAAATCTAATCAATGATAAGGAGCAATACCTCAGGGCTTTTATAAGCACAATCTGAAAATAGAAAAACTAATTAAACAGGGGATGGGTGTAAGATGAAATTTAAAAATTGGAAAATTAAATCAAAAATATTTTCAGGGTTTTTGATTCTAATAGTATTTATTATTATTTTAGGGAGTGTGTCGTTTATAAGTATTACTGGAATAGTTGATCAGAGAATACCTTTGGTAGAAAATAATGAAAGACTTACTAAGCTTACTTTGGAATTGAGGAAAAATGAAAAGGATTTTTTACTACGGGAAAGAACTAATTCAGAGTTCTTTAGGACAGGCAAAAGTAAATATCTTGATAAGTATGAGGCAAATTTTATTGAATTTCAAAAGACAATAGAGATATTTAGAAAAGAAAATGCTGTTATCAGTAATCCTGAAAACCTAAAGAAGCTAGATGACATAGAGACATTTGCTCAAGGTTACCATAACGATTTTATGCAATTGGTTGAACAGATAAGAAGAAGGGGTTTCAAAAACGATGGTTTACTTGGTGAATTAAGAAATGAAATCCACAGTATTGAGTCAGCTTTAGAAAATATGCCTGAAAGTGAAAACATACAAATTTTAATGTTAAAAGCGAGAAGAGCTGAAAAGGATTATTTCTTAAGGAAAGATACAAATTATCTAAGTGCTTTGAAGGAAATATGTTACGAATTCAAGAATTCATTAGACGGTATAAGTGATAATGAGAAAGACGATTTAGAATCGTTTATTGATAATTATGAAAATAAATTTGAGGAAATAGTTGCCATAGATAAGAAAATTGGTTTGAAAAATACAGAAGGATTAACTGGAAGTTACAGAAGCAAAGTACATAAGCTTGAGCCACTAATTGAGGAATTACATGAAAATATTCAGGTACTAATACAAAAGGATGTAGTAAGCTTAAAAACTAGGGTTATAGTAATTATTGCAGCTATTATTTTGATATCTATTGTTATTGCATTATATATATCTAACCTAATTACAAATCCAATTAAAAACATGGTAAAGGTTGTGAATGTAATAGCATCAGGTGATCTTAAAGAGAAAGTTACTATAGACTCTAAAGATGAAATAGGAGTACTCGCGGATAACTTTAATAAGATGATTAATAATATGAAGAATTTGATAAAAGAAATGAATGATATGGGAATGACAGTTTCGTCTACATCTGAGGAAATGAAGTTTTCAACAGGAGAGGCAAGTAAAGTGTCGGAGCAGATAGCTACTACCATATGTGAATTGGCTAAGGGAGCCACAGAGCAAACTCAATCTACACAAGAAGGAAGTAACATGATTAATGAGCTAATAATAGGAATAGATAAAATAGCTAAAAATACTAATAAAACAGAGGAACTCACATATCAAGCTAAGGAAATTGTTGATAATGGAATGAATGTAGTAAAATATCAAAAGGATAAAATGATTCAAAATAAAGAGGCTGCAAACAGTGTAGGAAATGGCGTTTATGCTCTATCTGAAAAATCTAAGCAAATCAGCGGTATAGTTGAGCTAATAAGTTCCATAGCAGAGCAAACAAATCTATTAGCACTAAATGCTGCTATAGAAGCGGCTAGAGCAGGAGAACAAGGAAAGGGATTTTCTGTAGTTGCAGAAGAGGTACGAAAGCTTGCCGAAGAGTCAAGTAGAGCTAGTAAAGATATAGGTGAAATTATAAATGAGATAACGGTGGAAATAGATGATATTGTTAAAGGTGTTGAGGGAGCAAAAATAATAGTAGACGATCAAGAGGACGCAGTGTATCAAACTTCTAATTCCTTTCAAAACATATTAAAAGCAGTTTCAGATGTATCTGATAACATTAGAGAAATTTCAGTGTCATGCAAATTATTAAATGAGAAATCCTCTATAGCTGGTGAGAGGATAAACAATATTGCCGCCATAACTGAAGAGAATGCTGCTGGGACTGAAGAGGTGGCTGCATCAATGGAGGAACAGACAGCATCAATAGAAGAAATATCAGCTTCAGCAGATCAACTTGCACATATATCTAATGAGCTTTTACAGTCTATACTGAGATTCAAAATATAGTATAACTCAATTTGATATATAATAAGCTATTAAGAGATAAGTTTATAGTTTCAATGTCTTCAATTAATAATTATACATAATATGGCATTAGAAAAGTGTAGAGAATTCTGAAGGTGCGGACGAACTTTAGAAAAGAATAAAACGATTTTTTAAAATTAAAAAAGAAATATTAACTGGTAAGACGTTTCTATCTGTATCATAGTAAGATAGAAGTGTCTTACCAGTTGTGTTTTATAGAAATCAAACTAATAATCATAGCCTAATGATAATTCATCATCAGATGGACCTTCACCCCAGTAATTAACAGAAATAGCCTGGTACTTTAAAGCCTTCATTAAACTAGTATCAACACTAACCTCCATATTATCATTACCATTTACATTCTTATTATCTTCTCTGTTAAATTCTACTCTTTTTTTAGTCATTTCAATTCCCTCCAATTTGATTTTTTATTTTTATTCGAAATAATCATCTTTTGTATGTCATGAGCAATTTTGACGTCAATAAAATATACTCATTATAAAAAAATCCCGCCCTTAAAAATCAATTTAAAAGGACGAGTTATACCCGCGGTACCACCTTTGTTGCATCTTAAAAAGATGCCCCTTACTAGTTTAGCTAAACCAAGGCCTTTATCGGGGCCAAATCGGTATCAACTACTTGATAAATCTTTCGAAGATACAGCTCGGGAGTGATTTGTATGATATAGGCAATATCGGATCTCAGCAAACACCGACTCTCTGTAATAGCGCATATAAAATACCTGTCTCCGTCAAAGCGAGGATGAATATTTATTAGTTTCTATGTATTATAGCAAGATAAAAATAATAAGTCAATACATTTTTCTGAAAATTTATATTAATCTAAAAACTTGTAAAAGGTTGAAATTTTTAATAATACAAATAAAATATAAAGTACTTATAAAATTATGCAATGGAGTTATTTGTAGGTACTTTTTTTGGTAAAAGCTTCTTGAAAAAACAGTTAAATCCATGATCGAAATTTTACTTTTTAATAGTAGAAAGTTATAATATATATGAGGTGATTATGATGAATATTGAAGAAGTGCGTCAGTATTTTCTCAATAAACCAGGTGCAATAGTTGAAAAACCATTTAATATACCGGTTCCAGTATTTAAGGTGGGAGATAAAATGTTTGGACTGATTAACATCCATGAACCGGACAGAGTTAGTATAAACCTAAAGCATCATAAGGAGAAAAACGAGTTGTTACGTGAGGTATTTGATGAAATCAAACCTGGCTATCATATGAACAAGACCCATTGGAATACAGTGTATTTAGATGGGAATTTAGAGGACAAGCTTGTAAAAGAGTTAATCGATGTGTCCTATGAAATAGTGTTTAAATCGCTTACTAAGAAAAAGCAGAAAGAAATACTAGGAGAATAGAGGGGAGGAACAAATATGAAGCACTGGTTGTATCCTGCAAATCCCAAGTATTATGATGTGATTTCAGCCTTTACAAAGGAGCCTAAGACAGCTTGGCCAATAAGTAGTAAAGTAGAAGATGGAGATTTTGTTTATATCTATACGGGGGCACCCTATAAACAAATCATGTTTAAATGCAAGGTTGTAGAGGTGGGGCTGCCTGTAGATGATGTAATGTATCAAGCGGAGAAATATGCCAAGGTGAGTAAAGAGAAGCCAAATAAAAGTTTTATGCTATTAGAGACAATAATTGAATTTGATCAAAATAAAGAAAGTCCTTTATCCTTTAGCTGGCTGAGACAAAATGGACTAAAGGGTAGTATAATGGGTCCTCAATGCTTAGAAAATAATGAAACTCTATTTAAATACATAGGTGAAATAGAAGCGCAATAAATAGAAAAGAGGGTGCCTCAGAATGGCGAATTTCTGAAACACCCTAGGGCTAAACTTATGAGATACATTTATGAGTCAGCCCTTTTTTCATTTACTGAAAATCGTATACCTCTTTGTGCTCATAATCTAAAATTGCATCAAAGACTTCACTAGCCGTTGTATCAGATATGTCATTACTTACAAATAAAATTCCAATATTATTATACTTAGTATTCATAACATCCTTCGCAACCACCTTCCCTTCATACCCTAACAAAGCGTCATTGATTTCCTGACCCATTTTAGGAAAAATATTATCTTTTTCCCAAGCTATAAAGCCAATTAGGGATCCTGAAATTGAACTATCAAAACCTTTATTTGATAGCACTTCATGCCAGGTCAAATCTATTTTTTTCACAATATATCCCTCCAATTTTGATCTTAGAATCAAGTTTTTAATAGCAGAACTATAATATTACTTAGTTTTTAATGTTTAGATCAAAATTATAACTAAAAAATATCAAAATCCTATGGTGTGAATTGAAGAGAGTATCTACATTTGCTTTGTTGACTATTGTCGAGAAATCATGTAATATTAAGTGGGCGAAATCAAGAAAATAGTCAAATTTTTAACGAATATTTATATATTTTCGAAAATACGGTTCGAGAGTATCTACAAGAAGGTCGATAGCCTTCTGACTATGGATTAATCCTTTACTATATTCTTATATAAATATAGAGATTTCAGTCAAAACTTTAATTTATACACATCAAAAATCCCCTGAAGTATTGGACATTTTGATATGTATAAATTAAGATTTACTTGTAACTCTATATATAAGAATAAGAATACTTATGATAATTAATAAATTCTGTAATTGGATTAATCATTTTCTAAATACAGAATTTTTATATGTAGGAGGAAATTATGAAAAATTGCTTAGTAGCACAGTCTGGCGGACCAACAGCCGTGATAAATGCCAGTGTAGTTGGAGTTGTTAGGGGAAATAAGGAAATAAAGCGTTATAACAAGGTATATGGTGGAATCAATGGTATTGAAGGAATATTACAAGGAAAGATTGTTGATTTATCAGATTTAAATGAAATGGATCTAGAAGTATTAAAGCATACGCCGTCTTCTTCTTTGGGATCATGTAGATACAAAATGAAAGATTTCAGAGATGATGAGACAGAGTATAATAAGATATTTGAAGTTATGGATTCCTTAGACATTAGTACACTATTTTATATAGGTGGAAATGATTCAATGGATACCGTTAGTAAACTTAGTGAATATGCTAAGCTAAAGGGAATTGAAAAACAAGTTATTGGGATACCAAAGACTATCGATAACGATTTATTTCACACAGATCATACACCGGGCTATGGAAGTGCCGCGAAATTCATTGCCACTACTACTTTAGAAACTTATTTAGACTCAAGTGTATATACTAACAATGGAATTTTTATCATTGAAACAATGGGAAGAGATACGGGATGGTTAGCAGCCAGTGCAGCCCTTGCCAAGATAAATGGAGAATCGGTAGCAGACTTTATCTATCTACCAGAGGTAGAGTTTAACAATGAGAAGTTTATAGCCGATGTTAGGGCTAGATTTGAAGAAAAGAATAAGGTATATATAGTGGTTTCTGAGGGAATAAAGGGTGAAAGCGGTAGATACCTTTTCGAAAGCAATTCTTCATGTGCTCACGATGCTTTTTCACATGTACAATTAGGAGGCGTTGGCAGCTGTTTAAAGAGACTAATTCTTGAAAATGGCATTACTTCAAGGGTTAAGGTAATGGAGCTTGGAGTTACTCAGCGAGCTGCAATGCACTGTATATCAAAGACAGACCTTGAGGAGTCCTATGAGGTTGGAAAAGCTGCTGTAAGATATTCAGCAGAAGGTGAAACAGGTTTTATGGTTGCCATGAAGAGGGAAGGAAATAATCCTTATACTATGGAAACCTTTAAAATTGAAGCAGCTAAGATAGCCAATAATATAAAATATTTTCCAGCTGAGTGGATTACAAAAGAAAAGAACAACATTACTGAAGATGCAATTGAATATATGCAGCCTCTTATTATGGGTACACCAGACCCAACACTTGAGAATGGGCTTCCTAAATATTTAACTCTTTACTAAAATAATATAGAACCCCTTGATTACTTAGTCTAAAAGGTGAATTCATTTTGACTAATCTAATCAAGGGGTTTTAAATATACAGGGGATGTATATTATGACACGATCATAAAAATTATATTAACATTCCTGCCACTGTTGCAGTCATAAATGCAGCTAAGCTTCCACCTATAAGAGCTTTGATTCCTAGCTTCGCAATATCCGAACGTCTTTCAGGAGCTAAAGAACCAATACCGCCAACTTGGATACCTATAGAACTGAAGTTTGCAAAACCACAAAGTGCATAGGTTAAAATTATTACAGTTCTTTCACTAAGTGCATTAGACTTTATTAACTCAGAAAGGTTTGCATAGGCAAAGAATTCATTTATAACAACTTTTTGTCCTAATAAATTACCTGCTTCAACTGCATCTGGTAAGGGAACACCCATTAGGTATGCTAGAGGTGCAAATAATCTACCTAAAATCCATTCCAGACTTAAGTAATCCATACCAACTACACTACCGACCCATCCGATAACAGCGTTTACTAAGGCAACTATGGCAATGAATGAAAGAAGCATAGCACCAACGTTTAAAGCAAGTTTTAGACCTTCACTTGTTCCTCTGGCCGCTGCATCAATAACATTTGCATCAAGTTCATCTAGCTGTATGTTTACTTTTCCTTTAGTTACTGGAGTCTGTGTTTCTGGAACCATTATCTTTGCGATAATTAAACTCGCTGGGGCTGACATAATACTAGCTGCAATAAGGTGACCAGCTTCAACACCCATAGATACATATCCAGCCATTACTCCACCGGCAACTGTTGCCATACCACCAGTCATTACAGTTAGAAGCTCTGACTTAGTCATTGTTTTTATAAAGGGCTTAATTACAAGAGGAGCCTCTGTTTGACCAACAAAAATATTTGCCGCTGCTGATAAAGATTCAGCACCACTAGTTCCTAATAACTTTGACATAATTTTTGCTAATACAGTTATTATCTTTTCCATAACACCTAGGTGGTATAATACAGCCATTAAAGCTGAGAAGAAAATTATTGTAGGTAATATTTGTAGGGCAAAAATAAATCCAAAGCTTTCTACATCAAGCATATTGCCAAATAGGAAAGCGGTTCCCTCTTTTGTAAAATCTAGTAGTTTTGTAACTAAATCATTAAGTACATTGAAAAGGCTTTGTCCTGGTGCCCACTTAAGTATTAGTAAACCAAAAACTAGCTGCATAGCTACACCAATACCAACTAACTTCCAATTAACTGCCTTTTTGTTGTCAGAAACTAAGTAAGCTATTCCAATCATAACCATTAAACCTATTAAACTAATCAGTTTGTCCATTGTTTACAACCTCCTTAAAAGTATTTATTTGAAGAATCAGTACAGTGAATAAAAAAATGTGGAACCGTTTTCTCATTTGGCAATAATAATACCTTGGTCTTACGAACAAGACTAAACTCTTGTAATATGTTTTTAATTGTTGGTTATATTAAATGCAAAATGAGAGATAAGAGAAAAGAAGACGTCTTCGATTTTTACTAACGAATGAAAGTATACTACAGATATCGACACATTGCAACAAGTATTTTTTTCTCAGTATAGTAAAATATAGTAAGATAATCATAGTCTAATCCTAGAAAAATCAAAACTAGAGACATATTTAAAACTTTTTGTAAACATTCTAAATAAAACATTGTGAAAAATATACAAAATTATCTATTGACAAATATATAAAAAGTCACTATATTATTTAAAGGAGGAACCGATTTCATATGATTAATATTTGTTAAGTTTTAATAAGAATAAATAGAAATATGAAAGCCTCTAAATCATCGGCTTGCCACCGTTAAAGGGCGAATACGGATCTTTTATCCGTGGATAAGGGTGATAACACGAAAATTGCTTCGTCCCTCAGGTATTAATTTATCTAAGGGGCGTTTTATATTTCACATAAAGAAATTTAGATATAATATGGAGGTCGTTATATGAATATTGCATCAATGATTGATCACACATTACTTAAGGCTGACGCCACAAAGGCAGATATTATAAGAGTCTGTGAAGAGGCAAAGAAGTATAACTTTAAATCTGTCTGTGTGAACAGTGCATATACTAAATTAGTAGCAAAGCAGCTAGAAGGTACAGATGTAGATGTATGTACAGTTGTTGGTTTTCCATTAGGGGCCATGGATATGGATTGTAAGGCATTTGAAACCAAAAGAGCTATTGAACTAGGGGCAAATGAAATAGACATGGTTATAAACATAGGAGCACTTAAGGATAAAGATTATGACTATGTCTTAAATGATATAAGAGCAGTTGTTAATGCTTCAAAGGGAAAGGCCTTAACTAAAGTTATACTTGAAACATGTTTACTAAC
The DNA here is from genome assembly GCF_050888315.1 of Wukongibacter baidiensis. NCBI lineage: Bacteria > Bacillati > Bacillota > Clostridia > Peptostreptococcales > Caminicellaceae > Wukongibacter > Wukongibacter baidiensis. The sequence continues at coordinate 956,890 of NZ_CP138202.1, read as the reverse complement.
TAAAGATGAGATTGTAAAAGCATGTGAGTTATCAAAAGAGGCTGGTGCGGATTTTGTAAAGACCTCTACGGGTTTTAGTACCGGTGGAGCAACTGTTGAAAATATAAAATTAATGAGATCAACTGTTGGAAGTGAAATGGGAGTAAAGGCGTCCGGTGGTGTTAGAACAAAGGAAGATGCAGAGGCTGTTATTGAAGCTGGTGCAACAAGAATAGGTGCAAGCTCTTCAATAGCCATAGCTCAGGGTACTAAAGGTAGTACTAGCGGATACTAAGGTAAATTAGATTTAGAAAGTGAAGGGGATAATTATGGATTTGCAAATGAAAATTAAAGAGTCAGCAGAATATATTTTAAGTAAAGTTAATGTAGAACCTGAGATCGGGTTAATATTAGGTTCTGGACTTGGCGCTATAGGTGACCAGATAGAGAATCCAGAGTATTTTCCATACAATGAAATCCCACATTTTCCTGTTTCTACTGTTGAGGGACATGCTGGAAGATTAGTTGTTGGAACTCTTGAAGGTAAAAAAGTAGTTGCTATGCAAGGAAGATTTCATTACTATGAAGGATATCATATGCAAGAAGTTACATTTCCTGTTAGGGTAATGAAGCTGTTAGGAGTTAAAACATTAATTGTTACAAATGCAGCCGGTGCAGTAAATACAGCATATAAACCGGGAGATCTAATGCTTATTAATGATCATCTTAACCTGGCATTTGATAACCCACTAATTGGTAAAAATCTAAGTGAATTTGGTACTCGTTTTCCAGATATGTCTAACGCTTACGACTCTAACTTAAGAGATAAGGTAAAGGAAATTGCAAGTTCATTAAATATCGAGCTTAGAGAAGGTGTATATGCATGTATGACAGGTCCAACCTATGAAACACCTGCTGAGATTAGAATGGTTAGAACTATGGGTGCAGATGCCGTTGGAATGTCTACAGTACCAGAGGTAATAGTAGCAGTTCATAGTGGATTAAAAGTAATAGGTGTTTCTTGTATGACTAATATGGCAGCTGGAATACTAGATCAGCCATTAGATCATAGCGAAGTAATGGAAACGTCAGCAATGGCAAGGGAAAAGTTCATAAGCCTTATGAAAGAAATAATTAAAATGATATAGAGAAATCCTAGTGATTTACTAGTGATATTAAAATAATCAAAAAAATATTTAGAATAATAATGAGGTGGAAATAATGAAAATAGAAATCGTTGCTTTACTAGTAGGAATTATTACAGGAGCTGTTTTTACAATGACAAAGTTACCTCTTCCAGCGCCTCCATCAATGGCAGGTATAGCAGGTATAGTAGGTATATTTGCAGGTTCAAAGCTTATTGATATTGCAAAAGGATTTTTTGCGTAAATTTGTATTTAATCAAAGTGAATAAATTAGTATATTTTGAGAAAATCCCAAGTTTAACAACTGTTGAACTTGGGATTTTTTGCGAGTACTTCTTTAGTAAGAACTAACCAAAGCAAGGAGATTCCAAGTCTCCATTTTTTATTTTTTTTGAGTTCATTTCTTATATAATAATCTTAGAATAAGATGTATAAAAAGTTAATAATTTCATCATAAAATATTGTATATTTAGCATAGTATTACAAAGAATAGAATGGGAGGGATTTTTATGAAAGATACTACAAGTATTATAAAAGTGAAGAAAAATCATAGTGGAGATATTACTGATGTTATGCTGGAAAATGGAAATGTATATTCCATTGATGAGGCATTAAATATGGCAAAACACGGGATTATTGATGGGGTAAATGTTGGACGTGCTAAGAATGGACGAGAGTTTTTAAGAAGCAATCCCAATGGTTCAAAAAATGATAACTTAGATAATTTGCCAATGTTTTAAAGGCATAGAAATATAAAAAATCATGAAATTAGTAATCACAGATTTAAGTATAGTAGAATAATATATTGTAATCCAGATCTAAGAATTTTAAAATTACTATTGAAAAATTTTTAAAAATGTTATACAATATGTTTCATAAATTTAATAACAAATTATTGGGCAATGGCGTCCACAACTATAGGATTATGTATCCTTTGTTTGTGGACGCTTTTTTCATTTTAATGTATTTATTGAAGAATAATACGACAAAATGAAGGTGATTATTAAAAATTTTATTATTTTAAAGGAGGCGTTTTAATGTCATGCAATTATAGTAAAGAAGAGCTTTTGAAAAAAGCTAAGGAGTTAGAGGTAGAATTTATTCATCTTCAGTTTACCGATATACTGGGAGTAATGAAGAATGTATCTATTACAATAGAACAATTAGAAAAGGCTCTTGATAATGAGATAATGTTTGATGGATCATCAATAGATGGTTTCGTGAGAATTGAAGAATCTGATATGTACTTAAGACCGGATGTATCTACATTCGAAGTTTTTCCATGGGTTAGCCATTCCAAGGAAGCTAGATTGATATGTGATGTATATAAAGCGGATGGAACTCCATTTGATGGATGTCCAAGAAATGTATTAAAAAAGGTAATAAAAGAAGCGGCAGATATGGGATATGTATTTAATGTAGGACCTGAATGTGAATTCTTCTTATTCCATACCGATGAGAAGGGGGAACCATCCCTTGAAACCCATGATAATGCGGGATATTTTGACTTGGCGCCTATTGATTTAGGCGGAAATGCCAGAAAGGAAATGACTACTACATTAAAGCAAATGGGCTTTCATATTGAAGCTTCACATCATGAGGTAGCCCCGGGACAACATGAAATAGACTTTGAATATGATGATGCTCTAACAACAGCAGACAATATAATGACCTTTAAAATGGTTGTAAGGATTATTGCTCAAAGACACGGGCTTCATGCTACATTTATGCCTAAACCTAAATACGGTATAAACGGTTCAGGTATGCATATTAATATGTCATTGGAAACTCTAGAGGGAAAAAATGCCTTCTATGAAGAGAGTAATTATATGCAGTTTTCAGAAACAGCATTTAACTTCTTAGGTGGAGTGATAGAGCATGCAAGGGCATTTGCATCTTTGACAAATCCAACGGTTAACTCATATAAAAGATTAGTTCCTGGATATGAAGCGCCTGTTATGATTGCTTGGTCTGCAAGTAATAGAAGTCCATTAATTAGAATACCTGCAAAGAGGGGCCAATCAACAAGAATAGAACTTAGAAATCCAGATCCATCGGCTAATCCATATCTAGCTTTAGCAGCTATTTTAAAGGCGGGATTAGATGGAATAAAGAATAAAATAGATCCACCAGCACCTGTTACAAAAAATCTATACAAAATGAGTGATGAGGAACTTACGGAAAGAGGTATAGAAAGCTTACCATCAAACCTATATGAAGCAATTCAAGAGCTATCTAAGGATGAGGTTATTAAGGATGCAATTGGAGAGCATATATTCAATAGGTTTACCGACGCGGCGCTATATGAATGGAATGCCTATTCAAGATATATCTCTCAGTGGGAGCTAGATAGATATTTAAGAAAATTCTAGAAGAATACATCAGGGATTATTTAGAGAAAGTTTAGAAGGATAAAGTTAAACACTAATTTTTCTATGGATAATCAGAAATATACAGTACTTAAATCTCTGTATTAATTGTATAATAGTTATATGCCGTATTTGGAGTGAGTCTATGAACAATTTTAGTATAGTGGTTGCCGATAGTGGTGAGACATCTAGAAAAATGATTTGCAAGTTACTTGCCAAAAAAGGGTATAAGATATATCAGGCAACTGACGGAGCAGGGGTTATAAGAATAGCTAGAAGGGTTTATCCGGATCTCGTTATAATAGATGAAAACATCTGGGGAATGAAGTCCTATGATGCTGCATCTATCATTGAGGAAGACAAATTGTCTACTGTCGTTTTTATTACAAATAATCCTAGTCAAAGCTTTTATGAAAGATTAAAGACTATGAATGTATATGCATATATAAATAAACCTATCAACCCCGACCAACTTTATCAAATTGTAGAATTTAGTATAATGAACTCCAGTAGGATAAACAAACTGGAAAAAAAGGTAAAGAAGCTTGAAGACACTATAGCAGATAGAAAAAATATTGATAGAGCAAAGCGTATATTAATGAAAAATCATGGTGTTTCCGAAGACGATGCCTATAAGATGCTAAGGAAAAAAAGCATGGATGAATGTATATCTATGGGAAAAGTTGCTGAAAAAGTAATAGCTAAATAAGCAAAGCAGCCTAAAGGGCTGTTTTTCCTTTACATTGAACTAATTTAAATGATTAAAGTAAATAAAATAAGTGTATAAATCTATATATAAATTTCTAGTATAAATGTATATACTTTTATAGGAGGCATCATATGAGTCATTGTGTCAAATTCATTAAAGATGTAGAAATAAAAAAAGATAAAACTGTATTAGATGTTGCTAAGGAAGCCAAGCTCAAGGTCAAAGCTCCTTGTAAGGGTAAGGGGAAATGCGGTAAGTGCATTGTTCGGGTATTGGAAGGCAAGGTATCTGAGCCAACTAAAGCAGAAAAAAAGCTGTTGAGTGAAAAGAAGATTAATAAGGGGTATAGGTTAGCATGTGAAGCCACTGTTGAAGGTAGTGTGACTATCGAATTAGAAAATAAAAAGTAAGAGATAAAAAGTGCCATTTACAATATGTAAATGGTACTTTTATTATGGGTGAAAACTAGCTTTTTTCTACACTTGAAGTTAAACTTTCTGAGATATAACGTTAGAATTTACCGTTTCAATGTGGTAATTAGTTTTATAAGCTGTATATTTAAGTATAACGTTTTCCAAGATATAATTAAATTATTAATTATCGATAATTAAGAAAAATTTTAAAATTGAATATTTTTACAAGTCATTATCTTGATTAAAACTAAATATTTGAGGTGAGATTATGAGAGAAAAGCTACAATCATTTGCTGGTTCCATGATGATTCCTATTATTTTACTTGTACTTGTTGGTTTTTATGTAAGTATTGCAATGTCATTTACAGGATATATTTTAACGGAAGGAACATTTTTACACACTATATTTTCTGTTATTGCAAGCATAGGCTTTATGATTATGAGATATTTACCTTTCTGGTTTGCCGTGGGCGTTGCCTTTGGTTTGGCAAAGAGAGAAAAGGGTTGGGCAGCATTTGCAGGACTTGTAATGTTTATGTCTTTTAATACGGTAATTAGTACCTATGCTGGAGCTAGTGGTTGGAATGCCGATACAACTACCGTAGATCATTTAGTTAATAATTTAGGCTGGGCAATGGAGAAGGCTCAAAATTATAATGCTTTATGGAAAGATCTTGCAGGGATTTTCACCTTTGATATGGGAATCTTCAGTGGTATTATCACGGGGATTGTTACTGCTGCTATTCATAACAAATGGTATAACAAAGAATTACCAAACGTATTTTCATTTTTTAGTGGACCAAGATATGTAATTATATTAATTACTCTATTTTCTATTCCACTTGGTATAGCGACTTACTATGTTTGGCCAGTAGTAGCTGCAGGATTACAAGCTCTTACAAAACTTATTACTAATTCAGGATTATTTGGAACCTTCCTATTCGGTGCAACAGATAAGGCCCTGTTGCCATTTGGAATTCACCACTTGATTGCCTTTCCAATTGAATACACCCGTGTTGGTGGAACAATGGAAATCGGTGGTATAGTTTACGAAGGAGTACGAAATATTATTGTTGGCCAAGCAGGTTCCCCAGAGGCAACGGGTTATATAGTACGTAACTTTACGACTGGTAGGATTCTTTTCCAATTTGGTGGACTTCCTGGTGCTGCAGCAGCAATTTATGCAACGGCTAAACCACATAAGAAAAAGCTAGTTGCATCAATTGTGGTTCCAGCAGTATTGACAGTAATGTTTGTTGGAATATCAGAACCTATTGAATATACATTTTTATTCGTAAATCCTTTATTATATTATCTAATACATGTACCGTTATCAGGACTTGCATATGTATTAGCGGAAATGACAAAGGTTTCTATAAATGGCCATGCATTGTTCTTTATGATACCTAATCTGTTTCAACCCCATAAAGTCCATGCAATGTCGCTATTTATATTAGTACCGGCTTACTTTGCAGCTTATTTCTTCCTATTTAAGTGGGCAATTCTTAAATTCAATATACCGACTCCAGGTAGAAAAGATGACAATGAAAATGTCAAGCTATATTCTAAGAGTGACTATAAGGATAAGCAAAAGAATAAGAAAGAAGAGGCTGTAAACCTAACAGAGAACATTATTGAGCATCTTGGTGGAATGGAGAATATTGAAAGCATAAGTAATTGTGCCACACGCCTTAGAGTAACAGTTAAAGATGAGTCCTTAGTTGCTGAAGATTCAATCTGGATTGAAAACTTAGAAGCCAAAGGAGTCGTTAGAAAAAATAAAGCCATACAAATTATATATGGACCAAGGGTAATGTCTATCGCAACCTCTGTAAAAGAGGCATTGAATATTAACTAGTTTTACTAGCAAGGGGGCTTATTAAGGAAGAGCCCCTTGTTAACTAAACTTTTAGGGGTAGGAGTATGAACAGAGAGATCATAGTGCAAAAATTACAGGATTATAAAGAAGATATTAAAAAAGACCTTGCTCAATTAGTGGAAATTAATTCGGAAAGGGATTTAACAACCAAAAGAAGTAATGCTCCATTTGGGATAGGGATTAGAAAATGTTTTGATAAAATGATTGAATTCGCTGAGAGAGAAGGATTTGAAGTTAAGGATTTTGACGGTTACGCAATCCATATTGATTATGGAGATGGTCCAGAAACCCTTGCTATTTTAGGGCATGTAGATACCGTCGGCATCTATAATATTGAGAAATGGCATAGCGATCCATTTAGTTTGCTTGAACATAATGGATTTTGGTATGGTAGAGGTGTAAATGATAATAAAGGACCTATATTAGGTTGTCTATATCTTTTAAAGATATTAAAGGAGTTAAACGTCAAACCAAGTAAACGTATTAGGCTTATTATCGGAGGTGCGGAGGAAACCACCTGGGAATGTATGGAGCATTATTTTAAATACAATGAAATGCCTATCTATGGTTTTTCACCCGATGGTGATTTTCCCATCGTAAACTGTGAAAAGGGTATTAGTTATTATAAATATTGTGGAAAGAGAGCCCCCACAAATGATGGGATTATTAACATTAATACCATTAAATCAAATAAGGATATTATCAGGGTATGCTCTAGGGCTGAGATTTATATTACAACAAAGAGTCCAGAAAAATTAGTCAAACTATTGCCTATAAATGAAAATAGAAAAGCTTATATTGAAAAAAATAGATTACAAATTATTTATGAGGGAGTATCTGCAGTAGGAAGGAATCCGCATAAAGGACAGAATGCACTTTTTACCTTTGTGAAGGAGTTCGAAGGGATATCCGGTCTAGATTCTCGATCTCGGGACTTAATAGAATTCCTATCTTTCTATTTCGTTGATTCGATATACGGTGAGAAGCTTGGTATTCACCATGAGGATAAAGAAACTGGAGGTACCACCAGTAATCTTTCATATGTCATATTAGACGATAGAGGCTATACAGTCTCCTTTGATTATAGATATCCAAATGGAGTAGACTATGGAAAAATTGTAAAAAAGCTTCAATGTATAGCTAATGAAAAGAAATTGGTGTTAGTCACTATAAAGGAGATGCCATTACTTTATGTATCTCCCGAAAGTGAACTAGTAAGAGCCTTGAAAAAGGCCTATAAAAGTATTATCGGTGAGGAGACAAGGTTATTTTCAAAGGGAGCAGCCAGTTATGCAAGAGCGTTGAAGCAAGGGGTTGCATTTGGACCCACCTTTTCCACTGATAAAGCAAACTCACATAAGGCTAATGAATGCCTTAATATAGAAAATTTTATGAAGGCTCTTCTTATTTATGCTGAAGCTATAAAGCTATTAAGCTGATTTTGAGAATATAATTATACGAGGTGATATTGTGAATATCCGAATTCTTCAAATCGTAAAGATCTTGATTAATGCCAGTGAAACTAAAACAATTGCCTATATTGCAGATAAACTGAATGTATCAAACAAGACCATTAGAAATGATCTGAAGGGCGTAGAGAAAATATTAATTGAGAACAATTTAAAGCTCATTAAGAAAACTGGTGTTGGGATATATATTGAAGGTGATGAAAAAACGAAACTTAGGATGATTTCTAATATTAAATCGTATAACCAAGTCAACAAACAATATACATCTAGCGATCGACAATTGTATATTCTCAATCAGCTATTGGCTGATAATAAAAAAGTAACGACTACCAGCCTACAAAATGAGCTTTTTATAAGCAGGCCATCGGTTTATAAGGACTTAGAAAGAGTAAAAGAATGGCTTAAAGAAAGAGATATTGAAGTTATTTATGATAAAAAGAAGGGTATTACCCTTCAGGCTGGAGAGAAAAGAATTAGAAAGGCCATGTTGGATCTCTTCCTTTTAAGTGAAGATTACGATGAGGTCATTGAAATGCTGGAAAATATAAATAGCTCTGGTGATGTTAATTATGCTTCAATAAACTATTTCTCCTACTCTCAGAAGGAGGACATACTTGGAGTTGATTATGAAAGAGTAAATAAGATTATTTTAGGGCTTGAGGACAAATTTAATATTAAGTTTACTGTTACAGATCTAACTAGATTAACCATCAAATATTCTATAGCAATATCGAGAATGATGGACGGTAAATTTGCAGACATGAAGGAATCTACATTAAAAGAACTTCAGGAGTTAAGTAAATATGAAAAGATGGTTGAAATCGCTAGGGAAATAGAGGATGAGTTTAATATTTCTATTCCTGTTGAGGATATTGGGTATTTGTTTGGGATTACAATTGTATCTAAAACTCACTTCGATGACATGGATTGGAATATAAATGAGAAGATGCTAGTAATCAATAAAATAGTGACTCAGGAGATTATAGGACTTACAAAGGAGAGCTATCAGATTTCTGATGAAGAATCCTTCTACAATGGATTAGTTCATCATTTGAAGTCTGTAACAAATAAAATCAAATATGGTCTAGATTTTCACAATACAATAGTTGATGAAATCAGAAAAAACTATCCTGAACCATTTGAGATAGCACTAAAGAGTAAGTCGATCTTTGAAGAATACTATAGCTATGAGATTCCTATAGAAGAGGTAGGCTATATAGCCTTGCATATTGCAGCAGCAATTGAGCGCAGCAAGAAGCCCCTTTCTACCTATGTAGTATATCACTCAAGCTATAGTGAGATTAAATTGATGATAGAGATACTAAAAAATAATTTCAACCAGCTTAGAATTCAAAAGGTTATACCAATTTCTATGATTGATGATATAAATCGTGACGAGATAGATCTTATTATTACGACTCAGAAATTGGAGGAAAAATTGGATACCAACACTGTAGTTTTGCCTACGGTATTAATAGATGACGATATGCAAAAGTTCGGAAAAATTCTTAGGGGAATTTATAAAACACAGAACGACAAGCATTTGAAGAAATGAGATAATTCCAACTTGACAGGGTTGCATAATAGATAGGGTAAAACTCTAGGGTTTTAAAATTATATATGATAGTTAGTTTTTGATGATGGTAATTATGCAATTTCCTTATTTAAAAAAGTTCCATAATTAATGGCAATTACTTTTACAACAGAAAAATGCTTATTATGCTAGACTATGGATGTAGAAAATAGAAGGAGTGATTTTATATGAAACACATAAAAATTGCAGCAGGATTAGCACATGTTAACTATGGTAATATTGCAGGAGTAGTAAAGGAAGCAGTAGATGCAGGAGTAGATTATATACATTCAGATGCTGCAGATATGCACGATTTAAAAAATCTTCAATTAATGGGTGGACATCAGATTATAGAAGGGATTAGGCCGGTCACTGATAAAATGATTGAATGCCATTTCTATACGGAAACCTGTGACAGACTATTTATTGAAAAACTTGCTGATGTTGGAACTGATATGTTAATCCTACCGGCAGAGCATTTTCTTGGGGCTCAATTAGCGTACATTATCCACTACTGCCGTGAATTTGGAATGAAGATTGGGTTAACACTCGGATGCTATACACCTTTATGTTTTGTAGAGGAATCGATTTATGATATAGATAGACTTCATATAGTTGTTCATGGTGTTGATGAAACTGATGGTAAAGATAACTGGGGATGGCGTAGAAGTGCCGTGGACCTTGTTAAAAGAGCTAGAAAAATGATCGATGAAAAGAATCCGAAGTGTGAATTAGCAATAGATGGTGGCTTAAGACACAATAACATGGAGCCTCTTATTGCTTGTAATCCAGATGTAGTAATCCTTTCTTCTGCAATATTTAAATATCCTGAGGGTATAACTGCAGGAGTTCAGGCTTGTAGAAAGGCTATAGATGAAGCCGCTGAAAAACATAACCTAAAATAGTTATCGATAAAGAATTCAACGAACTATATCATAGGGTGGTGAGTAGTAGATGTTTAAAAAGATTTTCAAGAAAAAAGAGGAATTATCATGGTTAGTACCATTAACTGGTGAGGTTAAATTAATAACTGAAGCACCTGACCCAGTTTTCGCTCAAAAAATGATGGGTGATGGATTTTGTGTAGATCCTACATCGGGAAAAGTGTGTTCTCCAGTAAAGGGAGAAATCGTGTCAATTTTTCCAACCAAGCATGCCATAGGCATTATGTCCGATACAGGCCATGAGATATTAATACATTTTGGCATTGATACTGTGAATCTCAATGGAGAAGGCTTTACCCTATTAGTCAGTACTGGAGATAAGATAGAAGCAGGACAATTATTGATTGAAGTTGATATCGATAGTATAAAGGATAAGATTCCTTCGTTAATAACAGCAGTTGTTATTACTAATCTCGAAAACAAATCGGTTGATATATCCAAGCTAGGTGAAGCCAAGCAAGGGGATACTATCACTTTAGAAATAAAGTCAGATTGTTGACAAAGTCAACAAGATGGCAGGCTACCTGGAAATTTGAAGTTCGAGGCGTGCTGAAAGCAAGAGACCGCAGCGTATATAGACATACGTAAGGGTTCTTGATTGAAGCGACAACGAAGAAATTCGGGTTTGCGGGCAGCCTGAGCTTTAGAAATAAAGTCTAATTAGTATTTTAGGAGGAGAATAAAGATGAAATTTATGACAGCAGAACCCTTTAGAATAAAGATGGTAGAACCAATTAGAAAGACTACAACGGAAGAAAGACAGAAACTGCTTAAGGAAGCAGGTTACAATGCATTTAGACTTAGAGCAGAGAACGTTTATATAGATTGTTTAACCGACAGTGGTACGTCGGCAATGAGTTCACATCAATGGTCGGCTTTAATGTTAGGAGATGAATCCTATGCCGGTTGCAAGAGTTTTTATAATTTAGAGGCATCGGTTCAAGATGTATTTGGGATGCCATATGTACAGCCAACCCATCAAGGTAGAGCAGCAGACTATATTATGGCTAAGATCTATGCTAAAGAAGGAAAATACGCTATTGGAAACATGCACTTTGATACATTTAGAGGAAATGCTGAAGTTTTAGGTGCTTTAGCGGTTGATTACGTTATAGATGAAGGAATGGATGCAGGAAGCGCGTCACATCCATTTAAAGGAAATATAGATATAACTAAGATGAAAAATTTAATAGCAGAAAAGGGTGCAGAAAATATATCTGTAGTTATTATAACTATTACATGCAACAATAACGGCGGTCAGCCAGTTTCAATGAAGAATATTAAAGAGGTAAGTGAGCTTGCTAAGCAGCATAACATACCAGTTGTATTAGATAGTGCAAGACTTGCGGAAAATGCATACTTCATTAAGCAAAGAGAAGAAGGTTATCAAGACAAGTCAATAAAGGAAATAACAAGAGAAATGTTCTCGTATTGTGAAACTGCTACAATGAGTTCAAAGAAGGATGGACTTGTAAATATAGGTGGTTTATTTGTTACAAGAAATGAAGATGTATTTGCCGTTGCAAATCAATTAGCAATTGTACATGAGGGATTTGTAACCTATGGAGGTATGTCAGGAAGAGATATGGAAGCTCTAGCAGTTGGTCTTCAAGAGGTTTGTGATGAGCAGTACCTTGAGTATCGTATAAATCAAGTAAAGTATCTAGGAGATAAGCTAAAGGAAAAGGGAGTTCCGATCATCGAGCCTACTGGAGGACATGGAGTTTATGTAGATGGTGCAAGATTCTTCCCACATATACCACAGTATGAGTTTCCATCTCAAAGATTAGTTTGTGCATTATATGAGATAGCAGGTGTACGTGCAGTGGAGTTAGGGGCTTGTGCCTTTGGTTCAAAGGATAAGGAAACAGGAGCGCCGATTTGGCCAGAATTAGAAACGATGAGGATAGCTATTTCAAGAAGAGTATATACAAACAGTCATATGGATGTTATAGCAAATGCCCTTGGAGAAATCTATAAGAACAGGGATCAATATAAGGGAATGAAACTTGTGTATGAAGGACCTATTACGTCGCTAAGACATTTTACAGCTGGATTTGAGTTGCTATAGATAGTAAAGAAATAAATGATGGGGTGTCTCAGAATGGCGAATTTCTGCGTTATTTGAAATATTCACCGACTTGGCACGTACGTTAGTACTAGCCAAACCGTTGAAATTTCAAAACCTTGAACTTCACTCATTCTGAAACACACTAGGGCTGAGCTCATGAGAAACCTTTATGAGACAGCCCCTTTTTTAATTAATCCGTTAAGTTAGATACTGCAGCGAAGTCTTATGATATTTACTTTTTGTTCATGCAATTAACCTGTTTTCTGTGTATTTTAAAGGTGAAAAAAGGTTCATTGAAATCACTAAAAGGAAATATCAATATCCCTTAAGTATCTGAAATTTCAGGGTTTGATTCTGCTGTCATAAGGGGATAAATTAATAAAAAGTGATAGGACTATATATAGTCCTATCACTTTTTATTAACATATTCAAATGTATTTAGAGTAAGTTATCTTAGTTCCTTAGAATTTAATATAATTCGTTGTAAATCATCTTTACTACCAAAGGGTAGAAAACCTAAAACAGGGCAATTGACGATTAAATCAAACTGTTCATCTGAGACATTATAATCCTCAAATCGAAGATAAAGACCAATATCACCTAAGAACTTTTCAATAATATCTCCTAACTTAGCGGCCGCATCTTCATCGGATACGGTATTTAAAGTTTCATCAAAGATTCTAGCCACACAGGCAAATTTAGCAGTATTTAAATGATGTTGACTACGTAGAAATTCTGGAAATACAAGGGCTAAGGCTTCTCCGTGGCTAATGTGAGTAATGCCTCCAATAATTTCACTTAAAGGATGGGGAGCCGATGCACCGGCATTTGATAAGCCAATACCAGCTAAGGTTTGAGCATATAATAGCTTTTCTCTATAATCTATATTTTGTAGATCGTTAACCGACTTTACTAGATAATCCTTAATTGTTTTTATTGCTTCAATTGAAGCTAACTCACTAAAGGGTGAAGCAGCTGAATTAATATAACTTTCAAATGCATGGGAGAATGCATCGAAGCCAGTAGAGGCAGTAAGCTTTCTTGGTAAGGTTAACAACAGGCTAGGGTCTAAAATAGCATCATCGGAATAGTTTAATGGATGAAAAATAGTATTTTTATCGTCTCCCATGGAGAGAACAGCGGCTTGAGTCACCTCAGAACCTGTACCAGAAGTAGTTGGTATAGATATGTGTGGGATATATTTTTCTGACAAGGGCTCATAATTGGCATGGGGGCTAGTATATGTGCTGAATACATCTTCCCAGTGAATCTCATCAAGACCATTCAGTAGACAGATGGTTTTAGCAGTATCTATACTGGAACCACCACCAACAGAGAGAACAAAATCTACATTATTATCTTTTAGTAACTTGATACCTTTTTCTACAATTTCAGTTGTTGGGTTTGGAATTACATGGTCGAAATGTACAACTTCGAAATTATTCTTTATTAAAATATCTTTTATCCTAGAATAGAGTGAATCAAGGGGAGGCGTATTTGCAGTAGTAACCAATAAACATTTCCTTCCGTATTGCTTTGCAATATCGCCCAGGATTTCGACTTGGCCTACACCAAAGTATAATTTCGTAGGCATGTTGAAGTTTAGATTCATGTATTTCATCTCCTTTATTTTAAATACCTTCTTATAGTGCTAATAACTAAATTATGATCTTCTTCAGGTGATAGACCAGCTACTGTAATTGATCCAATGACACCTACATTTTTGAGGATGATAGGTACAGAACCACCAACAGCTGCATATTTTTCATCGGACAATCCATATTTTTGAGAAAGTGTTGTCTCGTCGCGATCTAGCTTTGTGGCCATATAAATTGAACTTGTAAAAAAATGTTCCACTACATTTCTTTTACGGGTAATCCACAGGTCTTTATCGGGAGTTGTACCGTCAAAGGAGAAGTGGAATAGCTGGTGATTAAATCTACTTATATCAATGGTAATTTGGTATCCGTTGTTTTTAGCAATATCAATTAGATGATTTCCGATGGCCAAAGCAGTCTCGCTGGTGAATTCGTTAAAACTTAATGTTTCTAGTTCAGATTTATATTTTTTAAGCAAAATATCGTTAGTCATTGTACTCCCCATCCCTCTATTTTTGTTAAATTATATCACAGTTTACGGGCCTGAAATTATAATTATACTTCTCTAATGATGTAGTAAAAACTTAATAAAATAGGCAATATTTTTTGCCTCATTATTGTGGAACTAATAATTATTGTTGACCTGTTGATTGCTGCGAAAGGAAGATAATATAATTAATTTATAAAGTTGACTGGTAAAGGTGGTGATAAATATGAAATTCAAATTAGTAGCTGTTGATTTAGATGGTACATTATTAAATAAGAAAGAAGAGATCGGAAAGCAAACCATGGAATTAGTAAAGGAAGCAATAGCTAAGGGCGTAAAATTTGCTATGTGCTCAGCTAGAATGTATCTGCCAACAAAATACTATAACGTTCAAATCGATAAACACCAGCCAGTTATTACTAGCAATGGAGGGCTAATTACTGAATACGAGAAAGTGATATCTTCATATCCAATAGCTTCAGATGAGTTAATAGAAATTATCACAGTTGCTAGGGAGGAAAAGGAAGGCATATATTTTAGCTTTGGTCACGGTAGCTATTTAAAAAACTATATATGTACTAATATCGATGGATTTGCCAGATATATTCGCTACGAATATAATCAAATGGTTTATCCTGAATTTAGAGTAGATGCAAGATTATTAAAGGACCCTATTAGATATATAACTAAGAATAATATTGAAACATATATAATATCATTTGTAGATGAAAACCCCTTAGTTCTAGAGAGGTTAAAAGGCAGATTAAAGAGATTAAACAAGTATGAAATAACTAGCTCAGAAGCCAACAATATTGAAATCACTCAAAAAGATGTGAGTAAAGGAAATGCCCTAAAAATATTAGCCAATCATTACGGTTATTCTATAGATGAATGTATCGCAGTTGGAAACGACAGAAATGATTTAAGTATGATAAAAGTTGCGGGACTTGGGGTAGCTATGAAAAACTCCAGCTCTTATATAAAGGAGCATGCTAATTATATTACAGAACATGATAATGAAAATGAAGGAGTTGCGGAAGTTATAAAGCGATTTATCTTATTATAAGAAAATAATTTCATATATATAGAATGCACTTATAAATTTACATTTTGATTTCTATAGTTAAAATTATGATAAATTGAAATAGGAGAGATAATATGAAGAACTGTTTAGTTGCACAATCAGGAGGACCTACAGCAGTAATCAATGCAAGTGTAGTTGGTGTAATACAAGGGAATAAAGAAGTAAAACACTATGATACTGTGTATGGAGGGATTAATGGAATAGAAGGGATTTTACAAAATAAAATTATTAATCTATCTAAGTTAACGAATAATGAAATAGATCTTTTGAAACACACTCCGTCCTCCTCCTTGGGGTCATGTAGATATAAAATGAAGGATTTTACTGTGAATGACGATGACTATTTTAAGCTGTTCGAAATATTAGACAAGCTTGATGTTCAAACTATGTTCTATATCGGTGGAAATGACTCAATGGATACGGTAGGAAAGCTTAGTCAATACGCTAAGCTAAATGGGATTGATAAGCAAATCATTGGAATCCCTAAAACCATCGATAATGACTTGTTCCATACAGACCATACACCGGGCTATGGTAGCGCTGCGAAGTATATAAGAACTATAGCATTAGAAACATATTTAGATTCAAGTGTCTATACAAATAATGGGATATTTATTTTAGAGACCATGGGAAGGGATACTGGATGGCTAGCGGCTAGTAGTGCCCTTGCAAAGATAAACGGAAAATCAGTTGTTGATTTTATATATCTGCCTGAGGTTCAGTTTTCAAAGGAGAAGTTCTTAGAGGATGTAAAGAATAGATTTAAGGAAAACAATAAGGTATATATAGTAGCTTCAGAGGGTATAAAAGGCGAAACTGGGAAATACATCTTTGATACTAGCTCGTCAAATAAGCATGACGGATTTTCACATGTTCAACTAGGGGGAGTTGGAGGCTACTTAAAAAATCTAATAATAGAAAGTGGGATAACCACAAGGGTCAAAGTATTAGAGCTAGGTGTGACTCAGCGGTGTGCTATGCACTGTGTTTCGGAGATAGACATAGAGGAAGCTGAATTAGTTGGTAAGGAGGCAGTAAAGTATTCAATGGAAGGCCATACAGGTTTTATGGTTGGATTGAATAGGATGCAAAATAATCCTTATAAAGTCGAGACGTTTATGGTTCAAGCTTCTAAAGTTGCAAACAATATTAGATATTTTCCACTCAGCTGGATTACGCCTCAGGGAAATAATGTTACTGAAGAGGCAATAGAATACATGGAGCCTTTGATTATGGATAATATGAAAAATAAAGTATCTGAATTTATACAGCTTTGTGTGTAGGGACATAGAGATGTACGCTTGTAAGGTTTTATGTACTCAAGTAGTCTTTGAGAATCCTTTTGGCTCATGCTATGAACCTGTTTTGAATTAGAAGCACAAGGTAAAAACAGATTCATAAAAATCGCTCAAAAGGAAACCTCAAAGTCTACTTTCGTTTCGTGAGCTTTATGAGCGTACAGCTATAATACAATCTAGCACACAAGTTTTACTAAAGAATAGATAACAACAATATAAACTTAGGGGGAATTAAAATGTATAAGGTAGAAGTGGAATTAAGAGCTCAAGCTGGTTTACATGCAAGGCCAGCGGGTTTATTTGTGAAGGTAGCATCAAAATACTCATCAGATATAAAGATAGTAAAGGATGGAAAGGAGTTTAATGCAAAAAGCATTATGGGTATATTGAGCATGGGAGCTGCAAAGGGAGATAAATTAACAATTATTGCTGAAGGTGCAGATGAAAAAGAAGCCATTGCTAAGCTCAAAGAATTAGTCGATAGGAATTTTGGTGAATAGAAATATATATGGGTATCATAAAGTAAACTTATGAAGTAAATAGAGCAATAATCTAGAGTTGGAAAAGCGTCGTTTGTGACGCTTGAGACTGTTGACAAACCCGAATTTCTTCGTCGTTGCCTCAAGCAAGAACCCTTACGTATGTCTGTATGCGCTGCGGTCTCTTGCTTTCAGCACGACTCGAACTTCAGCTTTCTCAACAGTCTATCATCTTGTAGACTTTATCTACAATCTGAAGCGTCGTTTGTGACGCTTTTTTTTTATACTTTCTCCAATGACTCCTTTTTAATAATTTTATAAATAAATTTGCTTGACACTGAATAATCATACAAGTATAATTGTATACAATAATACATTACAAAAACGCAATAATTTTGATTATGGATAAGTGAAAGGGTGGTTTGAATGAAGAAAAGTTTAGTTTATAAAATCCTTGAGAAAAATTTATTATCGGGTTCAGTAATAGAAGGAAGTGAAATCTCAATAAAGGTTAATCAAACACTGACTCAAGACTCTACAGGTACAATGGTCTATTTGCAATTAGAATCCATGGGAATTCAGGACATCAAGACCGACTTATCTGTAGCTTATATAGATCATAATACACTTCAATCAGGATTTGAAAATGCCGACGACCACGAATTTATTAAAACGGCAGCAGCAAAGTATGGAATCATATTTTCTAAACCTGGGAATGGGATATGTCACCAATTACACTTAGAACGATTTGGTAAGCCTGGTGACGTTTTAATTGGTTCAGATAGCCATACACCTACATGTGGTGGATTAGGAATGATTAGTATTGGATCAGGTGGTTTAGATGTTGCCGTTGCCATGGCAAAGGGATACTATTTTCTCAAGGTTCCAAAGGTACTCAATGTTGAACTGGTAGGAAAATTGAAGCCATGGGTTTCAGCAAAGGATGTAATCTTATATGTACTAAAGGAGCTAAGTGTTAAGGGTGGAGTAGGATATGTTGTTGAATATTCTGGTGAAGGAGTCAAGGAACTATCCGTAACAGACAGAGCCACCATAACTAATATGGGTGCCGAACTTGGGGCAACCACCTCGATCTTCCCTAGTGATGAAGTAACAAGGGAATTCCTAATAAAGCAGGGAAGAGAAAAGGATTTTGTGAATATTGCTGCTGATGAAGATGCAGTATACCATAAAAAAGTAAAAATTGATCTAAATGATATTGAGCCAATGACTGCAATGCCCCATAGTCCTGACAATGTGGTCTCAATTAAGGATATAGAAAAAATAAAAGTAGATCAAGTCGCAATAGGGAGCTGTACTAATTCATCTTATACCGATCTAATGAAGGTGGCAAAGATACTAAAGGGTAAGAGAGTACATCCCGATGTGAGCTTAGTTATCTCACCGGGTTCTAGCAATATACTTAGGATGATGTCTGATAACGGAGCATTAGGGGATTTAATTTCAGCAGGAGCTAGAATACTTGAGGCATCCTGCGGACCATGTATAGGTATGGGCCAGGCACCAAAAACCGACGCTGTTTCCCTACGAACATTTAATAGAAACTTTAAAGGTAGGTGTGGAACAAAAAGTGCCGATGTGTACTTAGTCAGTCCTGAAACTGCTGCTGTTTCAGCAATTGCAGGATACCTAATTGATCCGTCAACTGTTGGAGATATGCCAGCTATAGAACTACCAGATAAATTTGACGTGTATGAAAACTATTTTGTATGTCCACCTATTGATAGAGACGGACTAGAAGTAACAATGGGCCCAAATATCAAGCCTTTTCCAGTTAACAAGGATTTAAAGAAGAACATAAGTGGAAAGGTGTTATTAAAAACCGGAGATAATATCACAACCGATGATATAATGCCATCAAATGCTAAGTTGTTACCATTTAGATCAAATATTCCTGAACTATCTAAGTACTGTTTTGGGACTATCGTCGATGATTTTCATATAAGAGCAAAGGAAAACGATGGAGGTTTTGTCATAGGTGGTGAAAATTATGGTCAGGGTTCAAGTAGAGAGCATGCTGCATTAGTTCCTCTATACCTTGGAGTTAAGGCAGTGATCGCTAAGTCATTTGCTAGAATTCACAAGGCAAACCTAATAAACTCTGGAATAGTACCATTAGTTTTAAAAGACAAAGATGATTATGATAAGTTTGATGAACTAGATAATATTGAATTAGTAGATATTATAGAATCTCTTGAAAATGGTACAGAAGTAGAATTAATTAACAGATCAAAGGCAGTTTCTATTGATTTAATATTTGAAGGCTCAAAGAGAGATGTAGAAATTCTAAAGTGTGGTGGATATTTAAACTACGCTAAAAAATTAAATGACTAAAGTAATGCTATTGTAATGATTAATAAATTTCACTGAAAGAATGTATGAGCGTTCATTATTTCAGCAAAATCTATCTTAAGTTTTAAGATAGCATGACTATAATAAAGAGGGTGAATAAAATGTATGATATTACGCTTATACCTGGGGATGGGATAGGACCGGAGGTTACAAACTCTGCTAAGCAGATTATAGATGCTACAGGAGTTGAAATAAACTGGGATATTGTAAATGCTGGAGCTGATGTATACAAGGAGAAAGGAGTACTTGTTCCCGACGAAGTTTACAAAAGTATAGAAAAGAATAAGGTTGTACTTAAGGGACCTATTACAACTCCTATAGGATGTGGATTTAGAAGTATCAATGTATTACTTAGAAAAAAATATGATCTGTTTGCAAATATAAGGCCTGTAGAAAAAATAAGTGGAATTAACACACCCTTTGAGGATATTGATCTAGTCATATTTAGAGAAAACACTGAAGGCCTATATAGTGGTATAGAAAAGCAAAATGACGATGATACAGCCGAAGCAATTAAAGTTATAACAAGGAAAGCATCTTTGAGAATAGCAGAGGAAGCTTTTAAATATGCTAAAAAGAACAATAAGAAAAAAGTAGCAGTGGTTCATAAGGCCAATATTATGAAGCTTACAGATGGATTATTTTTAGATTGTGCAAGGATGGTTTCAGATAGTTTTCCAGATATTGAATTACAAGAAGTTATAGTTGACAATATGTGCATGCAGTTAGTAATGAACCCATCAAAATATGAGGTTATTGTTACTACAAATCTATATGGAGACATTTTATCAGATCTATGTGCAGGACTTGTAGGAGGCTTAGGTCTTGTACCTGGAGCAAATATTGGAAAGGATATGGCAATCTTTGAAGCGGTTCATGGAAGTGCTCCTGACATTGCTGGAGAAAATCTAGCCAATCCTACGGCTGTAATATTATCGGGAGCCATGATGCTCAACTATTTAGGAGAAATAGAGAAATCTAAGGCAATTGTTGATGCAGTGCATAAGACCATCAAAGAAGGAAAATATACTACTAGGGATTTAGGCGGATCATCTTCGACTACTGAGATGACTAAGGCTATAATTGAAAATCTCAACATCTAGGTAGATGAAAGTGAATAAGGGGATAAAATGAAGTGTATTTCTTTTAAATAAGGGGGTAAAAAAATTGACTAAGGAAACCTCTGCCAAGTTACTTGATGAATTAACTATTACAGCAGAGAAAAATAACTATATACGACCAGAGACTTATAAAATGTATAACATAAAAAGGGGCTTGAGAAATAGAAATGGAACTGGTGTTAAAGTAGGGCTTACTAAAGTGGGATATGTTCAAGGATATAAGCTTGAAGGTAAAGAAAAAATGGCGGTTGAAGGTGAATTGTTTTATAGAGGAATAAAACTTACTGAGATTGTTAGGGGATTTCAAGAACAAAGGCGCTATGGTTTTGAGGAATGTGTGTATCTGTTATTATTTGGAGAACTTCCAACTCAAAGTAAGCTTGATGAATTTAATGAGATGCTTGATGAGTGGAGAACATTGCCACAGAGCTTTACAGAAAATATGATTCTTAAGATTCCAAGCAAGGATATCATGAATAAATTACAGAGGAGTATATTGGTGCTATATTCCCATGATGATGCAGCCGATGATACCAGTGTGAAAAATCTTTTACTCCAAAGTATAAAGCTAATAGCGAGGTTTCCAACAATAATATCCTATGGATACCAGGCAAAAGCCCATTATTTTGGCAAAAAAAGCTTGTTTATACATGCACCTCAAAAAGGTATGGGAACGGCTGAAAACATTCTTCACATGATTAGACAAGATAATAAATATACTAAAACAGAAGCTGAAATTCTAGATCTATGTCTTGTAATACATGCAGAACACGGTGGAGGAAACAATTCAGCCTTTGCCACACATGTTGTGTCATCATCGGGAACAGACACATATTCTGCCATAGCATCAGCAGTTGGAGCCTTGAAGGGGCCAAAGCATGGTGGTGCAAATATTAAGGTAAGAGAAATGATACTTGATATCAAAGAGAATGCACTGAACTGGAAGGATAGAGGTATGCTCAAGGATTATCTGCTAAAGATACTGAAAAAAGAAGTATTTAATGGAGAAGGTTTAATATATGGCATGGGTCATGCAGTATATACCAAGTCAGATCCAAGGGCGGAGCTTTTAAAGAAGAAGGCCTACGAGCTTGCTATTGAAAAGGGTGCCATGGATGAATTTAATCTATATAAAAACATTGAAGAATTAACAATTGAGATATTTAAGGAGTTAAAGGGCGAGGATACACTCATATGTTCTAATGTAGACTTATACTCTGGATTTGTATACGAAATGCTAAATATCCCACAGGAGCTTTATACACCACTCTTTGCGGCGGCTAGAGTACCAGGATGGTGTGCCCATAGAATCGAGCAGATTGTTAGTGATAAGAAAATCCTTAGACCTGCATATGAGGTCGTGAATATAGGAAATGATTATATTCCCATGCATGAGAGATAATTTGTGCGAGGCGTAAATTATTATAAAGTAAAAGAGAGGCTGTCTCATAAAGAAATCTTGTGAGACACCCCTCTTATTATTTTTATGAACAACGCACTTTACAAAGCGGCTTTTAGTCGTCTTTGCTTTCTTTACTTCTATATTCAGCAATAAGCAAGTCTACCATTCTACCATAGCTTCGGACACCATCTTTTTGATAATTAGATTTAAGGTATGCATTATTTAACTTTTCAGATGCTCTTTCTACTGGGCCTTCATAGGACTTCCAAAATTCACTTAAAGAAATTAAATCCCTATTGACTCCATCGCCGTATCTTTTTCGAAGCTTGGTGAATTCATCTCTATCGTATTTATATAGGGTGTTCATAGAATGAATCAAGGCTAAAAGTGTTCCTGAGTATTGAAACTCTATATCAGGATGCATAGTGCAGGTTAGGTATGCAATAAAGTTAGCTTCATCCTCCCTTGCAAATCCCCGTTGATGAGCCATTTCGTGGCATGTAGTGCTAGGAATCATACAATCAGGGATTTCTATATTAACGTTGGCTTCGGAGGTGAAAGGAGAGTATATGCCGGATATTCCTGAGATAGACAAACCCTTAGATAAGATAATACCCTTAGGTCTACCATATATACCTCCTAACTCACTATAAAGATTTGACGCTACATTATATCCCTCGGTAGCTTTTGTAAAAACCTTCTTTTTACTGTAATTAAGATTCATCACCCCAAATGAATCCTCTTCTATATCTACTCTTAACTTGTTTGCTCTATCTATAAGATCATTACATACCATAACTAATTCATCTGTAGAAGAGGGCCTTGCATCAAGCCTTGAAATTTTTGAAAAGGGTAATCGATGATAATTTAGTCCCCAGATAACTATGAATGTAAAGTATGCAATACTTATTAAAATAATAGTATTTAAGAGAAAATTTAAACATAAATGTATTCTTTTGTTTTTAAGCTTGATAATTCTTATAATGATTACAATTATTGCGGCAATAGATGCAATAACTATGGAAATTAACAGAAGCTCTCCCACGGAAAAAGGAAATACACCAGTAAATCGGCTAAGGGATTGGTTAATAAGTTTATAAATACTGTTTGAATACAGTTTTTCAATGGCATAAGGAAACTTTGAACCAATGTAAGATATTAATATTGCTAGTGGTAAAAGAAGAATTAAAAAAATCCTTTTAGGTATTTTTTTGTTTCCCATGATACAACCATCCTTTGTCATAGACCGCTTCAGAAAATGTGATTTTCCTTAGGTTTTTAGTATGGGTCATTTATAGAAAAAAATCCGATTTAGATATAAAAAAAGAATACTTAAATCTTCTAATCTTTACTGGATCATAAAAGTAATCATTTTCACTATAAAAATATATAATACTATGAAAAGAATGTAAAGGGTGTTTTTAAGCTCGATTATAAATAGATTTAATATGAACAGTAGTTTATTTTTCAAATTTACTTATTTGGGATAAATTTCCATGAAAAATAGGCGTTTAGACGTAAAAAAATCAAAAAAAAGTTCCTAATTCTATTCGAAATTTAACGTGTGATGAATGTATTGAAAATAGGCGCTTGTATGGATATTGACAGCTCCATTTTTTTACTAGATTTCTATGAAAATTTAACTAAATTTGATGGAATATATTGCAAAGCTTCACCAAATGTATTATAATCTTTTCTCGGGTATAGAAAAAAGCATTTTTGGAAATGCTTTTTTTTATTGGAGTGATTTCTCTAAGAGAAATTTGACCCAAAATGAAAGGGGTATATACCCTAGGGTTTTATGGTAGATAATAGTCCACATTTGGAACCATGTATTTGATATACATAGGAATTTTAACCCATGACAAAAACTAAGATGCTTATAAATTGAAACAATTTTTAAGAAAGGAGTGATTCTGATTATGACTAAAAGACTAGTAAAAGTACTAATATTGATAATTCTAATCATAAATACTGCATATATTAGTTACGCACAATACTCAATAAAAGCTAACTCTAGAGTATATACTTCTAAGACTGAGAACTTGAAAAAAGAGTTTTCTGTTTTATCAGTTGAAATTGATGAGAAGATTAAAGATCTAGAGAAATTAGTGGAAGAGATCGAGGAAAAGAAAGAGGTTTTAGGAGAGCTACAAAGCGTTCAAAAGTACATAGAGTTGGATTTGGATAGTGATTTGGATAAGGTTCAAAAAATCGCTGATAAAACCCCTTTAGACTTAGAAACAGCTGCTATAGTGGCTGCTTACTCTAAAAAGTTTAACATTAAAGCTTCTTTAATACTAGCGATCATAAAGCTCGAAAGTAATTTTAATCAGTATGAAGTAGGAGAAGATGATGATAGAGGGTATATGCAAATCATACCTTCTACTGAAAAGTGGTTGGCCAAGAAATACGGTCATAAATTAGGATTAGTATATAATCCCCAAAAAATATTTGAACCAGAGTATAATATTGGTTTAGGTGTAATATACTTAAGCATCTTAAAGGAAGCCTATGGAGAAAACTATGAAAGAATTCTCTCTGAATACAATAGGGGACCATACAATCTGAAGGCATATTATCAAAAACATAAAACTTACTCAACGACTTACTCAAGAGGAGTTTTAACAAGAGAAAAGAAGTTTCTTGAATTAAACGAATAGCAATGTAAAATGCCAGCACAAAATCAAGTGCTGGCATTTTACATTGTTGATCATTTTAAAGGAGAAATAAGACTAGGGGATTTGATCTTATTAGATTTTTAATAACTAAATAACATTCATTAAGGTCTAGTTGGACCATCTTCAAAAATTGTTACAAATTTAATTGAGTAAATATCGGCCATTAATTCGTTTCCAGTACCGGCCTCTTCAATGACAATGTAACTAATACCAACGTCTTTTATAATTCCTTCTTTATCGATAAAAAGATTAGTACCGATCAGGAATTCAATTTTAGCATATTCACCTATTTTAGTCTTTAAATAGCCCTGTGTATAGTTCACGTCATCTTGTACAGGTGGGCCTGGCTGAAGCAGAAAATCTGGTTCCCCAGAAGTACCAAAGCCTGCTATAGGTGTCGGCTCATCCTGTTGTCTATCCTCTTGATAATGTGGCATACCCATCATGGAATTTTCTCCTATAGGATTGTTTGACATTGGGTACATTGGCATTCTAAAAAAATAATTTGAATACATTTATTCGTGACCTCCCTAATTTATATATAAATTATCAGAGCAAACTGCATAATTACCACCTAAAATTCTATCTAAAGATAGTTTTTAAAGCCCTGGAGCTATGCCTTATTTACCATGCAACTCTACCAAGTTAGAATTATGCAATTTAGTGATCTTAAGTTTGAGCATATTTTTCAGTAGGGTTATAGAAGCAGTGGGCACCTACTTGAACCTGCAAGTTTCCAGTTCCGTTTCTAGGAAAAACGTAAGGACATGTTGGCTGAAATGGGTTGAAGTACCATAGGGAATAGCCTACGGTAAATAGACGATTACCAGATAAAGCCCAATCAGCAATATCATAATGTATCTGTTCAGGGGGACTAGCCCATATTGTTTGAGGATTAGCTACTCCTCCAAGTACCGACCGAACACAGTCAAATTGACCTTTTTGATAGATTACCTTTCTAATATCCCCTTGATTTACTCTATGATATTCTCCGTAAGGTACTCTAACGCGATTCATTACGACAGTAGCTACGGCCTTCATACCGTTATCGCCTTCGCCACCCGCCTCACACTTAATTATTCTAGCAAGTAATTCTCTATCCGAGTAAGCCATTAGCATTCATCTCCTTAAAGATAAAATCCTAAATCTCTAATGTGATATTCGATTCTAAAATTACAATATAGACATCAGACTTCAAATCCAAATTTATATGTTAAAAAAGTAATGAAGGATTTTCCTTTAGTAGATCGAGTTTTTTAGAATCAACTATAGATATGCAACCTTAAAGTTGCTTATCTCTAACATTAATTTTGATTTGGATATATAAAACTTACAATACTATTTTATGCATGAGATTTGTAAAGGTTCGTAGAAATTTTAAAGAAGTGAAAATAATTGTTTTGAGGTAGGTAAAATATAAGAGTTAAGGAGTAATGGCTGTTACATTAGTTATGAATAGTATCTTATAGGGACTAGAATATAGATATATTTTTTAAAATTATGGGAGAAAATAACACTCCTAGATATAGCAAATAAAATAGGCTCAAAGGTAATATTGAAAACAATTAATTACCTTCAAGCCTATCACTCATATCAATAAAAATTTCAATTTCTCTTAAAATTTTTTCTCTTTGCTCTGGGATTAGTTTTCTTTCTTTTCTTAAGCTTTTCTACCCTGACCCTCCCCGGCTATAAACGGCATCATGTATTGTATCATCAGTCAGAGGAGAATTAATAGTCCTTTCAGGTTATAGTCTGCTTTCAAATTGCAAACAGGTATTATAACTATTTTCCATCAGTTGGTTCATTATTTCAGCAATATCTGATATAGGTGCGCTCATTTCGTTTTTAAGCCAACATTGAATCATCCCTGTTGTACCTGAAGCGATGTATGAAGAAACATAATAGTTAGCAACATTCTTATCATAATTAACTTTATCGTAAGGAATTGTAAAAATCAAGTTTTGCAGTTTCACTGCAAATGTGACCCTATTTTCATCTAGAAAGAACAGATTGAACAATGATGAATTCTCTTTGATTACACTGAGTAATTCAGTAAAACATGCTCTTGAAAATAAATCTCGATCGTTTTGTGTATAATAATTTTTCATCAATTTTTCAAGTAATTCAAGTGCTTCATTTTCTAATTTGTCAAGCATATCATAAACATCTGTGTAGTAGTTGTAAAATGTGGAGCGATTTACATCAGCTATATCTGAAATCTCTTTAACTGTGATTCGATGAATATCTTTTTTCTGTAAGAGAGAAATGAATGTTTCTTTTAATACTTTTTTTGTTCTTCTGACACGGCGATCTGACATTAAAGACTCCTTTCAAAAATATTTACGACATTATTGTCATTTCTGTTGTATAAACATCGTATGCTTCAATAATGCTGATTGAATTATATACTATACCTGTATTATAATCAACACATGTCGAAAAGTCAAATTGATATGTCAAGGAGGAGATTGTAGTGGCAAATTTATATCCAAATTTATTTCAACCAATAAAAATTGGTAATAGAGTAGCAAAGAATAGAATTATAATGTCGCCGATGGAAGACAATATGGCTACGAAAGATGGATTACTCACTGAGAAATCAATAGCCTACTATGAAGAACGCGCAAAAGGTGGAGCAGGCATAATAATGACGGGCATGGTCAGTGTTGATCATAAACAGGGAAGAATATCGGCTCATGAAGCCTCTATGGATGATAAAAAGCATATTGAGGGATTTAGAGAACTTGCTAAAAGAGTCCATCAACATGGAGCCTTGTTAATACCACAATTAGGACATGGTGGTATTGGAGCACATGGAAAACTTTTAGATGGTCAAGCTGTGAAAGCTGTTTCCTATGGTCCGCTTGTTAAACGTATGATGAGTATGGCACCAAATGAATTATCATTAGTAGAGGAGTTTACAACAGAAGAATTAGAAGCGTTGATAACTAAGTTCATTAAGGCAGCTATGTATATGCAAGAGGCAGGTTGTGATGGTATAGAACTACATGCCGCACATATTTATATCTTTGTTCAGCTACAAGTGAAAATTTTTAATAACAGAAAAGACAAATTTGGTGGAAGCTTCAATAAACGTAGTGGACTCATAAGAAAAGTAGTAAGGGGAATTAGGGAAAAGTGTGGTAAAGATTTTATTATCGCTGTAAGAATAGGAGCAAGAGATTATTTGCCCTTAGGTCTTGGAATGTCCCCTAAGCAGGGCATTAAATTAGCTAAAATGTTAGAGCAAGAAGGAGCAGATTTAATCGACGTTAGTATTGGAATGGATCCAACATTTAAAAAAGCAGCCATTGTTGAGCCACAAGGATTTAGTGAAGGATTTAGAGCCCACTTGGCAACGCCAATTAAAGATGCTTTAAATATTCCTGTAACAACTGCAGGTGTACTACGAACACCAGAGTATTGTGATGATATCATTAAAAATAATGTCACTGACTTTGTATCCATTGGTCGTGGTTTAATCGCCGATCCATATTGGCCTAAGAAAGCTATGGAGGGTAGGGCTGATACAATAAGAAAATGTATATCTTGTAATGAAGGATGTCATAAGTCACTTACTGGACCTATACAAAAATCATTTAGTTGTACAGTTAATCCAGAAGTAGGGCGTGAGTATGAGGATAAAGTTGTACCCAAAAAGAAAAAAAATGTAGTAGTAGTAGGTGGTGGACCTGCTGGGATGCAAGCCGCAATTTCTGCAAAAGAACTTGGTCATGAAGTCATACTTCTTGAAAAGACCAGTGAATTAGGTGGTCAACTTAAATTAGCAACGATACCTCCAGATAAGGAATTTATAGCATGGGCTACAGAGTGGTTTGAAAAGAGAATCCGTGAGCTGCAAATTCGAGTTAAATATAATATAACTAATGCAATCAAAGAAATAAAAGGTATCCATCCAGATGAGGTGATACTTGCTACCGGATCAATACCATTTACGCCCCCTATAAAAGGAGTAGAAAAAACGATAAGTTCTTGGGATATACTTGGGGAGGTAGAGCTGGTAAGAGATAAAAAAGTAGTTGTAATTGGTGGTGGGCTTGTTGGTGCAGAAACTGCACTATATTTAGCCGAAAAAGGAAATCGAGTGACAATCATCGAAATGGCAGATGAAATTGTTAAAGATATAGAAATGCTTAGTGGAAAACGTCTATTAGGCAGCTTAAAGGATGCTAAAGTTCGTAAAATGACAAATACGAGAGTAAATAAAATCACTTCAACCTCCGTCAAAGTTGTAACTGGTAATAAAGAAAAACAAGTTAAAGCTGATATTGTTGTTACAGCTGTGGGTAATAAATCAGTGGGTCAAGAGATTTATGAAGAGGTTAAAAAACTTGGGTATAACATATCACGCATTGGAGATGCGAAACAAGTGGGGAAAATAATAGACGCTGTTTCAGATGGCTACGAAATTGCGATGGAACTTTAAAGTTTTAAGATGATGGGATTAGTAGCAACTGAAATTTGGTAAAAGTCCTTATAGTCTTGAAACATGCTAATTCAACAAAAAAATTAAGTATAGGGCTGTATCATAAGTGATTAAATAAGCGCTTATGATATAGCTTTTTAAATTAGAAATAATTACTAAAAAGAAAAAGGGCAGTCGGGAAATGGAGA
Organism: Wukongibacter baidiensis; assembly: GCF_050888315.1. Taxonomy (NCBI): domain Bacteria; kingdom Bacillati; phylum Bacillota; class Clostridia; order Peptostreptococcales; family Caminicellaceae; genus Wukongibacter; species Wukongibacter baidiensis. The sequence continues at coordinate 927,178 of NZ_CP138202.1, read as the reverse complement.
TACAATACTGAGACCTGGGATCGAATAGGGGTCTGGCTTTTATAATTTTGTTATTTATATTTATTGGGATAACAAAATTATAAAAGCCAGACTTCAAATCATTTAGATAAGCAACCTTAAAGTTGCTTATCTCTAACATTAATTTTGATTTTGATATATAAAACTTGCAATACTATTTTATGAATGAGACTTGTAAAGGTTCGTAGAAATTTTAAAGAAGCGAAAATAATTGTTTTGAAGTAGGTAAAATATAAGTGGCAAAAATTAATAGCTGTTGTACTAGTTATTCCGCAGTTAGGAATAGTATCTTATAGTAGAATAGAGAATGACTCTATTTTTTCAATTATAGGAGAAAATAATGCCACAGTATAACAAATAAAATAGGCTCAAAGGTAATATTGAAAACAATCAATTACCTTCAAGCCTATCACTCATATCAATAAAAATTTCAATTTCTCTTAAGATCTTTTCTCTTTGCTCCAAAGTGAGTTTTTCACCCTTTTTTATTTTGCCCTTTTTAATATAGATTTCTAGTATTTCATCAGCTAGGTTGTCAGTTTTATCATCAGTCAGTGCTACATCGTTACATCCTTTGTCCTTAATATCAGTACTGCCAAGCAGATAGTCAGTCGTTGTATCTAAAATATCAGCAATTTTCTTTAGTGTTACTGCGTCAGGTATCCTAATACCTTGCTCATAATGACTATATCCACTTTGAGACATATCCAGCTTCTTGGCCATATCATTTTGTTTTAGTTTTCTTTCTTGTCTTAAGCTTTGCAATCTATTGTTAAGCATAAATATAACCCCTCGTAATGTGTTTAATGTTATTATACTACTTACTGTAATAAATTTTGATGAATATTACAAAATGGATAGAAAAATCTTAACTCATTCCAAATTGTAATTTATACTTAAGTAAATATTACATAATGTAATATAGAATGAAATGTAGTATCTAGTATCATTATTTGGTTTTGATGACTAAATTTTTAATTTCTCAAGATCATATGCTTTTATAAAAGGGGGGCTAACACAATGCTAAAAAATCTAAGCAACTATTTTGATGATTTTATTATCGACAGAATAACAGATATAGACGAACAGGTAATAAGGAATGATAGGGAGGTTGAAAACCTAAAAAAGGAATGCAACGATTTAATTAGAAAAATAATAAAATCTTTACCTAAGGAAGATCGGTCTCTAATATTTAGCTATGAAGAAAAGATAAATGAAGCGGATATTCAGTATTTCAAGATAATCTACAAACAGGGGTTTATTGATGGGGTTAAAACGGTGAATATGGTTAATGAGGTATAAAGTATATAGGGGTTACGTTTGGAAAAGAAGATGACAGTAACTCCCTCCCCATTGTCATCTAGCCGAGGAAACTTGGTCTTCTTTATATTCAGAAAAAAAGAATAATAGTTTAGCGGAGAATGATAAAAGAGTTAAAATTCTATTCTATTTTGTATGTGTTCTAATAATACTATTAATCCAAATATTTACAAAATATGATATAATGTGAAAAAGAATGTCTAATATATAGGAGAGTATTACCGACACAACTAGTCGTGTAATATACTTATTTCGAAGCACTATCGCCGTAAAGTAGTCGGTAACACATAGATTAGCTGAAATCGGACTCGGATTTATCGTGCCTTTTTGCACAAATTTTGGGTGGATAGGAACTTTAAAAGTCTAATAAGCGACTGAAGGTAGTGAATTAATATTTTGGGAGGTATGAATTTATGGCAAGTGAATTAATAGCTTACTGCGGGCTTTATTGTGGAGCGTGTAGTTTTAAAGTTGCTTTTGAAGAAAATAATAGAGAGCATATAGCACATATGCCGACACAATATGACCGTTTGAAGAATGAACCACTTAGATTTTGCCCTGGATGCAGACTGGAAAATCAATGTGGAGAATGTGATATAAGGGACTGTGCAATGAATAAAGGATTTGAATATTGCAGCCAATGCAATGATTTTCCATGTGAAAAATTAATAAGATTTAATAGCGACGGGAAACCACATCATGCAGAATCAATAGATAACCTTAATTTGTTAAAAAGCATTTGCGAGGAGAAGTGGTTGGAATTACAGACTGAAAAATGGACTTGTAAGTGTGGAACAAAATTCTCTTGGTATTTAAGAGAATGTCAGACATGTAAAGAAAATGAAGAATAAAAGCATAGTAAGAGTTTTTATTCTCAAAATCAGTGATGTTAACGTTGTCTGATATCAGCTAACAAAAGATTAGTAGATATCTCTTCATTGGGTGCAAAGCACTGGCAGTAAGTATTCTTTTTGGCTCCAGTTTAGAGACGTCGGAAATGTCTGGACTTTAAACAACACTAAAACAGAACTTAACGTAGAAAAAAAGGAAACTACTTTGAAAGTAGTTTCCTTTTCTAACTCTAGAGATTTATAACTTATCGATACAATCATGGCAAATATGCTTTTCTTTGAAGACTTTCAAATCTTCTGTATTACTACAAATATAACATCGGTCTATATATTTTTCAATAACAATAGAATTAGAATCAATAGATATTTCTATAGGATCATTTGATTGAATAGACATTACTCGCCTTAATTCGATAGGAATAACAATACGACCTAGTGAATCTAACTTTCTAACTACACCAGTTGCCTTCATGAATTCTCCTCCCTTTTATGTAATATTATAGCATAATTCGACGCAATACGACAAAATAGTAATATTACCATTATTTACAACGAACAAACATTTGTGTATGGTGAAAATAAATTATGCTTAAAGAGGTAATTTTATGAAGGTTGTAGCACTGCCAATTGAAATAATTTTGATTATTCTTGGAACAAAAACGTTAATAATTGAAAGAAATTTAGTTTTAGGATTAGCATGTTATATTTTTGTAATTGCAATACTCGGATGGATTATGAATATAAAGTTTTTATAAACCTTCTACAGAACGATTCGATGCACTAAAGGATGGTTTAAGGGAGAATCTTAAAGGTTTCCCATTTTTCTATTATAGGACAATTTATACTGTTCATATATATTACTCTAAATATAAAGGACGTTAAATCAACTGATTACAGCACAGTTGCTGAATATTATTATGACATTGAAGATAAAGATTTTCCATTAACTATAGAAGAAAAACTGCCTATAGATTCGAATACAGATTAGAACCGAGGAGGCTTGGTTTTTCTTTTTGACAAAATATTATAAATGTAATTGATTATAAGAAAAACATATCACAACTCAAATCAAAACCAAATTCTTTTCCTATGATATTCTCTAAGTAGATTCTTTATTACTTTTAGCTTTAGCAAAAATCTATAGAATGAAAGGGAAGGGATAATATATGAAAATATCTTTTGAAGAATATGGTGACGACGTTATATTTAGGGTCTATAATTATGATAAGAAATATGAAGAAGTATTAGAAATGTGTTTTTATCAGAAGGATGAAGACGGCTATATAAAGAAATTTTCTAAGAATATAGAAAATCTGGAGAAGATAAAATCAAATTACAAGAGATATGCAGAAGAAATGTTTAGCCAGCTTGGATACTTTAGACCGATTCCTTGGAAAGAAGCACTACTTGAGTTTCTGAAAAGGATCGAAGGAAGTGGAGTAGATTGGTGGTTAACGGGGAGCTGCGCTGCTTGCTTAAGAGGGATAAAGCTAAATCCCCACGATATAGATATAATGGTTGATTCAAGAGATATAGATAAAGTAAGTGAGATTTTTACTGATTGTATAGTAGAGCCAATAGTTGATACTAATGGATGGCTAACAAAGGATTTTGGAGTAATATTTCTTAAGGCAAGAATCGATATTGCATCTGAGCCTCAGGAATGTTTAGATAAGCCTGAACCAATAGATTGCGGCCCCTATGCTAAGAAAAACCTAGAAGATCTAACTTGGAATAGCTATAAAATAAAAGTACCTCCAGTAAACTTGCAATTAAATGCAAATAGAAGGAGAGGGAGAGTTGAAAGAGTCAAACTTATAGAAGAATACATAAGTAAATATCAGAAGTAGCTTAGAAGAATATATAAATAGAGAGGAGTGAATGCCATAATGTATGAATGGAATGAGACAGTTCAAAAAATGATAACCTGGATCGAGAAAAATATTGAAAAAAGGTCACCCTTGCTAAGCCTATCTAAGCAAATTGGCTACTCAACTTATTATTGTTCTAATCAATTTCATTCAATTACAGGAATGACTTTAAGAGATTATATTACAGGGCGAAGGGTAAGTCGCGCAGCCATAGATATTAGAGATACAGACGAACGCATACTTGATATAGCAATAAAGTATGGGTTCTCATCTCAAGAAGCATTCACTCGTGCATTCGCAAAAGCCTTTGGTACTACACCTAGAAAATATCGTATTTCACAAAAACCAATTCCTTTAGCAATGATCCAGGAAGTTTTTTCACCCTATCATTATTCTATAAAAGAAAACATTAAAAGTAATAAAAAAGAGATAAAGATCGTAGAAATCAAAATTGAAGTTATACCGGCCCATAAATTTATAGGTGTTTGGGATATAAATGCAAAAAACTATTATGACTTTTTCATGACAGGTAGATATAATTGCGATGATATATGCGGGACTATTGAAAGTATGTCACCATTTACTTTGAAAGATCAACTTACTCAGATGGCCGGTTGGTTTTATGAAGGCAAAGAGAAGGGATACTTTTATGGTATTCCTGTTTCACAGGACTATGATGGCGAGATACCTGAGGGAATGGAATGTAAAGAGATATCCTCTACAGAGTATATAGTTTTCTATCACCCTCCCTTTGATTATTTAAAAGATAATGATGATGTAATGAAGAATGTGGAAAACATTGCGTGGAGCTTTGATCCAAATCCCATTGGGTATGCATGGGATGAGAGTAAAAAACAAATATATCAGAGACACTTCCCTGAACTCTATGGATATGCAATACTCAGACCTGTAAAGAAAATATAGAATCTAAAAGATACTCAACTTTCGCATGGAAATTATAGTTTGTTGCTAATTAATTTTTCTACTTCATTTTCTTCAGGGAATCTTTCTAATTCCTTTTTAGAAAATAGTAGCTCGTCGTTAAACTTAACTTCAAACACTCCACCGGAAGAAGGTATCAGATTTAAAGAAGTTATTGAATTTTTATGCTCAGATAAAAGACTTTCTGCAAGGCTAACTGCCTTTGGATGGTAGCCTCAAGATGTACAGTATTCGATAGAAATAATTGTTTTCATATAAATCCCTCCTGTTTTTTTATGCGAAAGTTGAGATCCTGTAATTGAATCTCTATAAATATAGTGTACTCATATTACAGATGATTTATAAAGAATATACCCAGGATATAGAGAAAATAATAAAGTTTTTTTTCTGGCAAAAATCAATTTAAACATATGTAGTCAGGAGCTTTAAGAATATTTGTTCGCATAGTACATTGACATGGAACGAATGTTCGGTTAGTATAATGATAAGAACTATTATATTAAGGTGATAATATGACAAGCAAAAGTAATGACAGAATAGTATTTCACATTGATGTTAACTCAGCTTATCTTTCTTGGGAAGCTGTATATAGACTACAGCATGGAGAGAAAACGGATCTTAGGGATATTCCTTCCGTTGTTGGAGGAGATCCTAAAACTAGACACGGAATAGTATTAGCTAAGTCAATTCCAGCAAAGAAATATAAAATTAAAACAGGGGAAACATTATATGCAGCATGTAAAAAGTGTCCAAATCTAACTATAGTGTCTCCATCCTATGGATTATACATGAAATGCAGCAATGAGATGATTGGAATTTTAAGAGAGTATTGTGAAAATGTTCAGCGTTTTTCAGTGGATGAATGTTTTATGGATATGAGCAATATGGATCACATACATGGTAACCCCATTGAAGCAGCATATAGGATAAAGGATAGAATATATAGAGAACTTGGCTTTACAGTAAACATCGGAATTTCACATAATAAGCTACTGGCAAAGATGGCCTCGGATTTGAAAAAGCCTAATATGGTTCATACGCTGTTTCCAAATGAAATTGAAGAAAAGATGTGGCCGCTTCCGGTGAATGAACTGTTTATGGTTGGCCCGGCAACTGCTCCAAAGCTGCGAAGTATGGGAATATATACGATAGGTGATCTAGCAAAAACAGATATAGGAACTCTACGGTATAGGCTTAAAAGCCATGGAGATATGATCTGGAAGTATGCCAATGGTATCGAGGATTCTAGTGTAAGAGTTGTAAGTGCAGCAGGTATGAAAGGACTAGGGAATTCTACCACCATTAGTTTCGATGTTAAAAATAAGGAAACTGCACACTTGATATTACTATCACTAACGGAGATGACCTCTATGAGACTTAGGGATAGTGGCAGAATGTGTACATTAGTTGCTGTAAGTGTTAAAACCCATGAATTTCACAATTATTCACATCAACGAAAATTATATGCGGCAACGGATTGTACTAAGGAAATATATTCAATAGTTAAATCACTATTTGATGAGGTATGGGACGGTACAAAATTAAGACATTTAGGTATTAGATTATCGGGACTTGTGGAAAATGAGAATTACCAAACTTCACTCTTTGATGATAGAGATAAGGAAAGACTCAGAAGTCTTGATAGTACCATAGATGAAATACGCACGAGATTCGGCTCAAAGTCCATAATGAGAGCAGGCTTTTTAAACTCTGATGTAAAGCCAATGACAGGAGGCGTTTATGAGGATTATCCAGTTATGAATAGTATGTTATAGGGAATAGAGCATAGCTCTACTGAGGCTGTTAACAAACCCGAATTTCTTCGTTGTTGCTTCAACCAAGAACCCTGACGTATGTTTATATACGCTGCGGTCTCTTAGTTTTAGCACGCCTCGAACTTTACGTTTCTTAAAAGCCTAACATCTTGTTAACAAAGTTAACAATCTGAATAGAGCCATGCTCTATTTTTTTTATTTTTATTAACAAAGCCATAAAGAACAATTTTAAAGGTTAAAGTGTAAGTCTGCTTTGTGTATATGCATTGAAAATATTAGATTTTGAATAATGCCCCAAAGCTAGTGATACCTAGGATGGTGTTGGTTCTAACTAGAAGGAAAAGGAGAAATATGAACAAGCCAAGCAGTCTGGAACATAATAAAAAGGCAGTCATATAATGTACAAAATAGGAAAAGGGGGAGTTAGAGATAACCGGATATATTAAACATTGTCATAAAGATAAAGATAGAGATAAAGACTGTTGTTGCAAGATAATCAATAACATTAATGTTAACGCTAATGATAGCGTTAATGTTAATACTGACGGTGGCACTATAGGAAACGGATTACTTAGAGAATTCGTTAGTGATGAAATTGCGAGTTTAACCGACTTCCAAGATGGTGATACTTTAGCAACTGTAACGCTAAACAATGTTATGCAAGGTGACAGAATACAACTAAATCTATCCCTAAATTACGTGATCGGTGCTAGTACAACCGTAGCATTTGATTTTAGTAGAAACGGAGTAAATCTGCCTAATTATTTACAAGATGCTACTGGAGGAGCTTTTACAATTATGACATACTCAATTTTAGATGAAAGCCCTACAACTCCAACGGCTGAGTATAGCGTTAGCTTTCGTTTTTTTGGTGCTGTTTCTGTTTTGAGAACTGGAAATCCTGGTTTGTTCACTGCTTCGAGAATCGCACCTAATCCTTAAGATAATAGGTTATATTGACCAAGATAAATTGGAAGTATACAAGACTAACAAAATTCACGTTAAGACAGTTTTTAAATATTGTCTCAACGTGAATTTTGTTAGATTAACTATGTTGCTTAAGATCATATGTTTATAAAAGTCTTGGCATGAGATTAGTGAGTCACACTATGAAAATTACTATTGAATAGATATTTAAGATTAATTTAAGAATGCTTTAATGGAATTCTAAGATTATATATATATAATATTTAAGACGGAGCTGTCTCATAAAGGTTTCTTATGATACACACCCATTAACTTTGTTTCTTGGCATTCGTTAGTGTTTTATAAAACTATCTAATTGAAAACCACAAAAGAAGAAAAGTGAAGGAAGCCATTAGAGTAAGATGGTAGCTATAAGGATATTCATCTTGCTCATTTGGAATCCGTGAAAAATGATGAAAAAGAATAATTGATATTAGAAAATTCCTAGAAACAATAGTAAATATGCATAAAATAAAACAAAGAGTAATTTTGTACAATTTAGGTGTTCCACATAATTTTAATAATCTATATCTAAGTCCAAGCTTTTTATCAAAGAGACTTATTATCCATGAAATAGAAAAAGTGATGGCTAAAAATAATATGATTTTTAAAATCATTATAATTACATCCTTTCAAAAAACTAGCTAAAGTAATTATAGGTTAAGTTGATAAAAATTGCAATATTTGTATGAAGATGATAGTAACTGGTACTTGCCTTTCCGATTCTAGTTTAAATATAAGTTGTGTAGACAATAATATAGAGAATAGATAAAACCTATGTAATGAAACTGAGTCTATACATAATCTATATTAGAATGAACAATAGTTATTAGAATAAAGGGGTTTCAAATATATTGCAGTAGGACAGTAATATGAGTATAATATAAGTGTAGAGAGTTTGGAAAAATTAGCTGAAATGTAATAAAATGGATAACGAAATAATATTGTGACAAAATATGTAGATTTTTAATATCTTAAATTAGGGACTCTTTTTAACATGAAAAGTTTTATCTTTATAAGGAGGCATATATGAAAGTAAGAAAGGCAATAATACCTGCAGCAGGCCTTGGAACGAGATTTTTACCTGTAACAAAAGCACAACCTAAAGAGATGCTACCAATTGTTGACAAGCCAACAATACAATATATAATTGAAGAGGCTGTAGATTCTGGAATAGAAGAAATTTTAATAATAACAGGTCGGAATAAGAGAGCAATAGAGGACCATTTCGATAGATCAATTGAACTGGAAATTGCGTTAGAGAATAAAGGGAAAGATGCATTGCTTTCTCAGGTAAAAGATATTTCAAATATGGTAAATATCCACTACATAAGACAAAAAGAACCTAAGGGTTTAGGTCATGCTATTAATTGTGCAAAGAGCTTTGTAGGAGATGAGCCCTTTGCTGTATTGCTAGGAGACGATATTGTCCATAGCGAAAAACCATGCCTAAAACAATTAATAGATGTATTCGATGAGTATAAGACAACTATACTTGGTGTTCAGACCGTACCAGAAGAAGATGTAAATAAATATGGTATTGTTGAAGGGATGTATCTTGAAGATGACGTCTATAAAGTTAAGAACTTAGTTGAGAAACCAGTCAAGAAAGAAGCTCCTTCAAACATAGCTATTTTAGGAAGATATATTATAACACCAGAAATTTTTGACATTCTTGATAACACTGCACCTGGTGCGGGTGGAGAAATTCAATTAACCGATGCTCTAAAGGAATTATCAAGAAAACAAGCTATGTATGCCTATAAATTTAAGGGAACAAGATATGATGTTGGAAATAAGCTTGGCTTTTTACAAGCTACTGTGGAGTTTGCACTTAGAAGAGAGGATTTAAGAGAAGAATTTGAAAGATATTTAACTGAATTAATGACAAAAAATTTAGAAGATAATTGCTCTATAGAAGTAAATACTTAAGTGTGATAGAGAAGATATGTTATGAAATGTAATTTTGGAGGGAATATGGGTATGAGAAAAGTTTTGATATTTACAGCTTCGACAGGCGGGGGTCATAATCAAGCTGCTAAGTCTCTAGCTTCAAAGCTTGAAGAATATGACCATGAAGTAGTCGTAGTAGATATTTTAAAGCTAACTAATAAAGTTATGGAAAAAGTAGTTGTTGAAGGGTATGAAATTCTATCATGCAGTCTGCCGGTTGTGTATAGGGGTCTTTATAAATATAGCAATAAAAAATTTATAAATACTAAAATTTCCCAATATATATTTAAGTTATTCAAAAGAAAGATCAACAAATCGATCAATGAAGTAAAACCTGATTTAATAATTGGGACACATGCATTTATTGTTAATATAGTAAGTGGGCTGAAACGGAAGAAAAGAATATCTATTCCATTCATTTCGATTGTAACAGATTTTAAAGCCCATAGCTCATACTATGGAGAGTACGTTGATGCATATATCACTGGTAGTGAATATACTAACCAAGGGATGATTGATAAGGGCATAGAAGCCGGCAAGCTTTACTCTTATGGAATTCCAATTAGACAGGACTTTTTATTTGGCAATGCCAATGTGAAGAGTGATGAGAAGAAGAATTTAACAGTACTTCTTATGGGCGGTAGCATGGGAATAACTGCTATAGAAGAAGTACTTGAGGGGTTAGTCAATTGTAAATGTAAACTAAGGATTAATGTTGTTTGTGGAAACAATAAGGTATTGCTGAAGAGAATAGAATCTAAGTATAGTGAATCTATGTATGATAAGGAAATAAAGATATATGGTTTCACAAACGAGATTCCTAAGCTAATGGATGACTCTGACATATTAATTTCAAAGCCTGGTGGTTTAACTGTATCAGAAGCTATAGCTAAAAGACTGCCAATTTTAATACCTTATATGCTTCCAGGTCAGGAAGAAGAAAATGCGGAGTTTCTATCGGAATCAGGAATAGCCATGATAATTAAAGACATTGATAAAATAGATAGTCTTATTAATAATCTAGTTAATAATCCAGAAGATTTAGAAGAAATGAAGATGAAAATGGAGAACATAGCCGAAGATTATTCTATTGATAGTATTATTGAATTAGGCGAAGAATTAATTAATAAGTATAAAAAATCCTATGCATTACAAAAAGCCGAATAAAAGGGGCTGTCTCATACGGTTTTCTCATGAGATTAGCCCCGGGGTGTTTCAGAATGAGTGAAGTTCAAGGTTTTGAAATTTGCCATTCTGAGACACCCCCTTTATCTTTATTCTATTTGGTGGTAGACGTTTTAGTAGTTGTCTTTGCCGCTTGTGCAGTTGCTTTAGTTGCCTGGGCAGTAGTTGCGGCGGATTTTTTTAATTCACTTACTTCGCCTTGAAGACTTTTAACAGATGAAACCAATTCCTTCATCAATTCACTATATTGTTGTCTTTCGGCCTTTAGTTCATTAAACAGCTCTTTTTGAAAATCATTATCTTGATCCATTACATTATTGTTTCCATCATTCATTATGCCTTGTATAAAATCACTAAACTTGTCTCTGCCTGTATCCATCGCCTCGTTTGCAGCATCTCCAGCCATTAAAGCTCCTTGCATTCCTTTAACGGCAACACCCTTGGCGCCACGTTTAATAGTCGGTCCCAGAAGATAACTTACAGCTGCAATACCTATTCCTAGGATGAAGCTTTCAGTTCCAAAGGGTTTTAGCAAATTCATGTAATAACCTCCTATCTTCCAAACATTATCATTTTTCCAATTGCTTTAGCAATATCTTTGTTATTATATTTTTCACTTAATCTAATAAATTCTTTCATGAATTTATTTGCAAAATCCTTCCATATGGCAATCATCTCTTTGCTATCCTTAGGATTTTTATCTATATGTTCGAATGATTCTGTCATATTTTTCTTTAAAACAGCAAGTATTTCATTAAGATTAGACTCTACTTGTTCCCTATTAATCACCTTATCACCCTTTACTCATAAATTGGTTCATAATTTAACAGCCTTAGGGAATTTAAGTACACTAATATTTCATTGGCTATAGAAAGTAAACCGATGTATATTAGCTTTATTTTATTGCTAAAGGAAAAAACAATACCTAAGATATTCAACCATAATGAGATTAGTTGGTTTTGGTATATTTTTTCTAGAGTGTACTTTATATAATCAATTGTTTCACCTAAAGTGTTATAACTATAATGGTCTATAACTAAATCCCACGGCCCATTGTTAATAGATTTAAGTTTGTTAGAAAGAGATATACTTATATCTACTTCATTTAATATTTTGAGACTGGCAGGTTCTTTAACTATTAAGGCAATTGTCTCATTACGCCTTTTTAAAGGTCGTATATACTTAATTTTTTCTAGATCATTATCTCCAACTCTAAATACAGTGAGCTCTAGACTTTTTGTTTGCTCTTCAATATTAAAGTTGGTAGTAAAGATATGAATATCATAGAACCCATGTTCTCTAAGATCCTCAATAAAAGCCTTGTCTAAATCAGAAGTGTCTTGGGTTTTATCAATTATAATGGTACTCAAATTCGAAATCTCATCCAGCTTATTTAAACTAATGAGATGAATACCATTAGTGTGGAGCCTTCTTGACATAGAATTTAAAACTATTGATGCGGATCTATTTAATGAATTAAAAGTTAATAAAAATACTATAGACAGTAAAGGGGTATAATTTGCAATGCTTAACGAGTAGAGTATTGCAATTACCACTATTATAGGAATTATACTATCATAGAATTTTATAACGGAGTTTTCAAAATTAAGTTTATTGGAAATTATTTCTCCATTAGGTTTACTTTCAAAAACTGTAGATAACTTTTTCTTATAAAAGCTATTAAGCACTGATGAAATAAATTTGTATATTAGCATCAGTAATAGAAACCTTGATATAAGGATATATTGACCAGAAAGTAGGGTTAGAGCAACCGATATAGAAATCAAAAGGATAGGTTTGAAAAAAACACTAAAATTCTCATTATTAAAAATAGAGAATGATATAGATTTGTTTTCATCCATCATCTGATTCCTATGACTTAATTTACTTTTTGCTTTGAATAGGCTATCTGCAGTTAAATATTCTTCATTACTTTCATAATCAATCATAGTCAATGATTCTATTTTTGATAATAACTCTTCAAAAGAGAGCTTGCTTTTATCATAAATAATCAATAACTTTCCCGTATAAACGTTAATTTTTACAAGGTAAATGCCATTGATACTATAAAGTTCATTATATAAATGTGATGCTAAATCCACGTTTTTATATAAGTTAATATATTTAACTCTTATCCTACCTGGAATAAAAGATACTATTTCCATTATATTGACATAACCATGCCGATAAGATTAGAACTTAATATAAATAATCCTCCAATAAGAAGTACTTTCAAAAGTAACATCATCTTTTTCTCCTCCTTTTAATCATTTGCAAATTGAGTATCATCTTCATCCATAAAGCTTTGATTTCTCTTCAAATTTTCATATTGAGCCTCAGCGATTATATCTTCAAAGCCTTCCTTAATGTTATAAGCTGTTTCCTTTGCACAGTCTAATGTATTAAACACTTGACTGGTTGTGAAAACTGCTGCTTTTCTGAGGGGCTGTTTTGCAGCTTTAAGGACTCCTTTTACTCCAAAGAAGGTAGCTAATCCGTAGATTATACCCAGTGGTTCCATTATTTCACCTCCGTTTGGTAAAACTGGATTTAACATAAAAATAGTTATCAAAAATTAGTATTAACACATGATAAAACATATATAACAAAAAAAATAAAAAAACTTTGAAAGATCAAAGTTTATAGGAATATGAACATATTAAAATATGAAGAAAAAATAGTATGAATATAGAAAGATTTTTTGAAGTGAACTATGCAGTCTTAATATTATTCTTCTGTATACATAAGAGATTGTCATAAACTTGAGATTTTAATGTGTTTTTTAATCTAACCTTAAAGTTAATTAATATACCTTTAATTCGCCTTTGAATATCAATTTTATGTCTTTTATTAAAGTCATCGCTTGATAGGTTAGTAAAGGATGAAATTATATCTGATGGAGATATTTTACCTAAAAAGAAATTCATAGCTTTATTAGAAACTCTATTAAAAAGATTGTTTTCTACCACTTCGTCAATATTTTTTTCTATATTTTTTGCTAAGTGATAAGAAAACTTATATTGATTATTGAGGGCAAAATTCATATTAAATTGTGAAATTGATTCCAAATCTACGTTGAAGCCCTCTTCCATCGCTTCAATGTAATTAGCGTTTAATTGATTACATATCTGATATATTAAATTTAACAAAAATTCTTCAAAATCTTTATTATGAAAAGTATTTTTCAGTATATCACTTTTTTTGAAATTATAAATACTGTTACCCCTATTAAGGAACTTTAGAGTTTTGTCTTCAATTCTTTTGAAATATTGATCTACTTCATTGTCTATTATTAAATATGCTTTCTCTAAAGAAATATACATATCTAAATTCGTTAAAAACATATTCTCAACCCTCCAAAATCTAAATAAGTCTATAATTTCTATATGCAAAGTTAAAATCATTACTACATTATGATAGTAAAACTATGTTAAGTAAGTTTTAGAGCAATGTTAAGTCTAGGTTAAATTTTTTGATGTAAACATTTTGATCTGTGAATAGAAAATAGCAAAGAGCTCAATAATAAATGAAAAAGTGTTTACTCAATTGTCTATATAAAACATATGGGCAATCTGAGGTTGAAATCCAAGGAGGGATGCGGATGAGGGAGGATGAAACAAATCTGTACTTAGTAACAGCTATACCAGGTAGAATAAGAATTAAGATACCGGATTTGTATAGAAATCCAAATCTGGCACATAAACTACAAAACTCTTTAAAATGTCTAGATGGGATATATACTGTTCAAATTAATACCTATACTAAATCCCTACTTCTCAAGTATGATTGTGATAAAGTAGCAGTTGAAAATCTATTAGAGTCAATCGAGTCAAAAATAAAAGGATATAAATTGGTTGTTGAACAGAGTAGAGAAATGTTTAATAGCGCAGCTTCTACCAATGGGGGAATCACTACAGTAAATCAAATTGTTGAAGAAAGATACTCGAGGGATGCTAGAAATAAAGCTAGCCTATCTAAGGGGAGACCTCGAAGAACAATATCTAGTGACTATGAAGAGTGGTATAAGATGTCTATTATTGATGTCAAACAAATGCTAAAGACTGATATTCAAAAAGGACTGACAGAAGAAAAGATTAAGGATATATTTGAGAGGTGTGGTCCTAATGAATTTGAAAAACGGGATAAAAAATCGGTCTTTAAGATGTTTATTGAGCAATTTGAAGGTTTTATCATGAAAATTTTATTAGGTGCCAGTGTCCTTTCGATACTTCTAGGACAGGTTGCAGACGCATTAACTATTCTTACAATAGTAATAGTTGAAGCAATGCTTGGAGTATGGCAAAGCTATAAGGCAGAGAAATCCCTTGAAGCCTTAAAGCAGTACGCATCTGAGACTTCAAGAGTTATAAGAAATGGTAAGGTTCAAGTGATTCCTTCTACAGATATTGTTCCTGGCGATATAATATGCTTTGAGCCAGGGGATATGATACCTGCTGATGCAAGGCTAATCGCCAGCTCTAATCTTAAGGTACAAGAAGCAACACTAACAGGTGAGTCTGAGGCCGTAGAAAAATCCCATAAAGTAAAATATGCTACAGATGTTCCAGTAGCTGAAAGAAAAAATATGATATTTATGGGAACTAATGTAGTCAAGGGAAATGGAAAGGCCATAGTGGTGGAAACTGGTATGAATACTGAGATGGGTATGATTGCCGAAATGCTAAACGAAAGCAATGATGAGCTTACTCCACTACAGATGGATTTAGAAAAACTAGCTAAGGTTATTACATGGGGATGTATAGGTATATCCGGAGTAGTTGTACTAAGTGGATTGCTAAACGGGCAACCTGCACTTGAAATGGTAAGGACGGGTATTAGTCTTGCAATTGGAGCAGTGCCAGAAGGGTTAACAACGGTACTAGCCATATCATTAGCATTTGGAGTTCAGCGAATGGCCAAAAAGGGTGCTATCATTAAAAAACTTCCATGTGTTGAAACCCTTAGCTGTGCAGATGTAATTTGTACTGATAAGACAGGAACCCTTACAACAGGTCAAATGACAGTTACAGACATAAGTACTTTAGATTCAGATTTTAAAGTAGCAGGTGATGGAAATAGTACTCAGGGTGATATTTACTATAGAAGTAAAATCATTGATGCTAAGAAAAATAAAGGATTAAACACCTTGATAACAATTGCCAGTTTATGTAACAATGCTTCATATGAAGTAAATAGTGATGATACTATGGAAATCATAGGAGATCCAACTGAAGGTGCTCTTTTGGCCTTAGCTGAAAAGGCTAAATTTTCATTAGACCACTTCGAGTGCTATACAAGAGTAAAGGAATTTGCCTTTGATTCTGAATTAAAAAAGATGACAGTGATTTGTAAGGATGACTCAGAAAGCCATACGATAAATATGAAGGGTGCACCGGATGTAGTGTTATCTAAGTGTAGAAAAATAATTGATGGAGAAGTTATTAGAGAGATTACAGAAGATGATATCCTAAAGATACAAGGAAAAATTGATATTATGACAGGTAAGGCTATGAGAGTAATAGCCTTTGCATATAAAGAGATTGATTTGGTACCAGAGAAGGATGCTGATATAGAAAAGGATCTGGTATTCATAGGTGTAACGGGAATGATAGATCCACCTAGACCACAGGTTAAAAGTTCTATTAAAAAGTGTCACAAAGCAGGGATAAAGGTTATCATGATAACTGGTGACCATAAGAAAACTGCAGTGGCAATAGGGGACAGAATAGATCTCTTCAACAGAGGTGGAAAAGTCCTTACTGGAAAGGAGCTTGATGCTCTATCCGATGAGGAATTGGCAGCGATTATCGATGATGTTGTTGTATATGCAAGAACTTCACCCCATCAAAAGCTAAGAATAGTAAAGGCATTAAAGGAAAAAGGACATATAGTTGCTATGACTGGAGATGGAGTAAACGATGCTCCCGCTATTAAAGCTTCAAATATAGGAATTGCCATGGGAAAAAATGGTACAGATGTTACTAGAGAAGCCGCTTCAATTGTCATCACAGATGACAACTTTACTACAATAGTAAAGGCGATTGAAGAAGGGCGTGGAATAAGTGGTAATGTAAAAAAATTCATAAGATATGTCTTATCAGGCAATATTGGAGAAGTATTAGCTATATTAGCAGCTTCACTGTTTAGATTACCTACACCACTTATAGCAAGTCAAATATTAATGGTAAACTTAGTAACAGAAGGAATTCCAGCATTAGCCCTTGGTGTAGACCCACCATATTATAATGCTATGAGTGAGAAGCCAAGAGATGGAAAGAAAAGTATTTTTGATAGATCTCTTCTAATGAAGATATTATCAAGGGGATTCTTAATGGGATTAAGTGCATTTGGTTTGTTTGCAGGAACCTATATAGCTACAGGAAATCTTATTAAAGCACGTACCTTGACTTATGCAAGCATAGTTACAAATCAAATGTTCCATGTATTTGATTGTAGAGATGGTACTATTGAAAAGAATAAGTACGTCATTCCTTCAGTTGTAATATCCTCTACGATTTTAGTAGGTAGTATCTATATACCGGCCTTAGCAGGACTTTTTGGAACATGTCCTTTAGGTGTATATGAGTGGCTGGCATTACTATTTATGGCTAGCATTATAGGGCGACTAGATTTTATAAAAGAAAAGGCCTCAAGGCTCGTGATGACAAAAGAAGAGTATGTAGCAGCATAGAATAAATATTTAACCCCTTGTAGTTTGCATAAGCTACAAGGGGTTAAATATTTATATAATGTTTTCTGACTTAAACAGTGGCTTATAAAATACTATAGGGATTCTTTTCCCATTACAAATTTCTTATCATCACCCTTATTAATACCATATATTTTTTTATCATCTGCTGTAACCTGTCTAAATAACTCCTTAGCAATTGGAGTGACCATATAGGTTATAAAGGTTAGTCCTAATGCAACTAAAAGACTCTCAGCATTAAAGGGTCTAAAAAAGCTCTTCATTAATTATTTTCACCTCGCATAAGCAACTTATCATTGGCTTTAATATTTAGTATCCTCATACTATTTATCATAGCGAGGATTGAATTCGCGGTATTTAAACCTTTAGCTTTAAAGGGACCTATGTATCCAAACATGGCGATAGAACCCATTACGTAATTGAAGTTCTGACTAAAGTCAATGTTTCTTTGTATTCTGTAATAAGACTTTTCAGTTAAACTCATAAGTCTTGGAATCAGTAACATATTTTTTTCTTCCAATATGCAATCAGACTTAAGTACAGCTTGCTGACAGGAATTATTAACAAAGGATATACTTACATCAGCTGATTTTAATGCGGCTGTATCATTTATACCGTCACCGACCATTAATACAGATCCGAATGTCTTTTTATCCTCTACATACCTTTCCTTAGCAGAAGGTGAGAGACCTCCGTGATAATCTTCCAAGTTCAAGCTTCTGGCTATGTGACCTGTATTACTTTTCAAATCACCGCTGACTATGGAGATATCAGTAATACCGAGTTCCTTTATTAAGGAAACAGATTTTACAGCTGTTTCTTCTAGTTCCTCAATCAAAGAAATTTTAGCGCAAATATTTCGATCAATTGCTACATATACAGGTAAATAAAATCCCTGATCAATAGAAACTGTATTGTCTGTATTCTTAAGACTAATTTTTCTATCTTTCATTAGCTTTTGATTACCGATGACTACTTTATGTCCCTGATAATTTGCTATTATACCCTTTGATGGAATATATATTGGTTCGGATGCTAAAGGCTCAGAATAAAAATCATGTACCTTTAAGCTACGAGCAACAGGGTGACAGACATTTCCCTCGCATAAAGAGCAGATTCTTAAGATCTCATCTTCAGTATATTTTTTATCATATAATTCGATATTGGCAATCTTTAGTCGTCCCTTTGTTAAAGTGCCTGTTTTATCAAAGACGATACTATTAGCATGGATAAGCTTTTCAACGGTATTTACATTTCTAAGGACAATTTTATTCCTCAGCAGTAATTTAAGATAGTTAGCTAAGCCAGAATTTAGTGCAACATTTGAAGCAGAAGGAGTCATTAATAACAAAACAGATAGAGGTGCCAATGTACTACCTGTAATAAGATAGCTTATAAAGGATAAGATTGAAGCAGTGTATATGGACTTTTCTTGATATTTTTTGACTCTTTTTTTAATCTTTAATTTCTCAAGAAGAACGTCGGGTTTAAAAGATCTATTGGGAACATTGATTACCCTTACCTTTATACTTCCAGAGGTAATAACCATACCTTCGTAAACCCTACTTCTCTTTCTTATTCTTTTTATTTCAGGCTGACCAGAATAATATAATTGGTTAATTGTAGCATTACCCTCTACAACTGAACCATCAACTAATATATTCTCGTTTTCATAAAATGTAACAATGTCGCCAGGTTCAATTGATCTTAGAGGCATTAGATATTCTTTGTTTTCATGATTAAACCAAATCAGATTGCTGGGGTTACTAGTATTCATCAGTAAAATTCTTTTGATTTGAAGACTAGAATAGGAGTTCATTGCATCTGTAAATGCCTTGAGGAATAGCAACATAGTTCCTTTACTTCCTTCCCTTATAAGGGAAAGAGAGATTGCAATCATTAATAATAGCTTATCTGGGTTAGTAGGGAAATAGGAACCAATTCTATTATAGGCTCTTTTTATTTTTGGATAGCCCTTAATTATAGTTACTAAAGCAGCAATTCTTAAAACTGGTAAACTATTAGCAATAGCATATTTTCCGAAGAAATGCTGTTTGATTTTGTATAGTATGTATATGGAACCAAAAAGAATCATCTTTCTTTTTGCTACTTGAAGATTTTTTTCTTCAATGAGATATTCTTTATAATGCTCGGCAAAAAAATATAGGTACTCTTCATCATACGAAAGAGTTTTTTCAATTTTTTCTTTCAAATCATTGACCGTAACACGATTTGCATCATACTTTAAGGAAATTGTGCCAAGAACAGGATTAACCTTGATCTTCTTGACACCTATCCATTCATTTAAATACAATCTTAGGACATCCGACAATTTTTTGTTTTTATAAATTTTTATTTCCTTAAATCTAACTCGACCGGGAACATAGCTTAATACTTCCAAATAATCACCTCAAAATTACATACACAGGATATTAAGAAATTAAAAACAGACCCGGTAACAGTAATAACCAACCAGGGATAAGTGGCATAATAAGACCTATAACACCTAAAGCTATTAGACAAGCACCTGCGAATTTTCTCATAATTTCCTCCTCGTACAGCAAAATTATATACCTTAATATTATTACTCTGGAGAATGTTTTTATACATAATCATGTATATCTAGTGATGATTAACTAATGCTTTGATTTCACTTGATATATGGAGTATAATAATATGGGATTATATTTGAAAGGAGATATGATATGCAAAGGATAAAAGTTAATTTAGAAGTGATAGAAGCTATGTTGTATTATTGGCAAGCAACCAGTGATAAGGAAAAGGTTGGAGAAGGTTATTTAAATGACATCGCAAATATGCCTTCGATGAAGCTAATATACGATAACGAATTTAATGAAGAATCTGTGAGAAGGGCTTTAAGTGCTATTTCAAACAGAGAAATTTTTGAAGGTGAGAGTAAAAAAGAGGGTAGATTCTGGAACAATAATATGTGGATGCTTGAAGATCTAGGTTATACAGAGATGATGGTAAAGCCATTAAAAACTTTAAACCTAGACTCAATAATTGAAAAACTAAACAAAGATGAGAACAGCTCAAGATATGAAGAAATAGAAGTAACCTTTATACCTGGACATTTAGACGAGTACAAAATAGTTGATAATAAGCTTATTGTTAACTTCTTTAGAGTAAAGCCTTCACTATATGACGAAAGTACTTCTATAGGAGAGAAGGAATTAATAGATTATATTGAAGAAAAAATACTAGAATTGTTAAAGTAGATAGGTATACATAAACTTATACTAGAGTTTAATAAGGGTTGAGGGGGAGGATAGTATTATGGAAAACAAGAAAAGGCTCTACAGGTCGGCAACGGATGTAAAGATTGCGGGGGTATGCGCCGGTATTGCAGAGTACTTTGATATCGATCCCACATTAGTAAGACTCGGATGGGTGATATTTACCTTGATGGGTGGTGCAGGTATAATAGGATACTTTGTAGCATGGCTTGTGATGCCGACGAGACAATAAATGGGAGTCTCTCAGAATGGCGAATTTCTGCGTTATTTGAAATGTTCACCGACTTGGCACGTACGTTAGTACTAGCCAAACCGCCTGAATTTCAAAACCTAAAACCCGGATTATTCATAGAAAATTTGAAAGGGTGCAAGTAGTTTTGAATTCTAAGACTTTCATCGAGTTTGAAGGCATACCTATGCCGTACGTCGAGAACTTGATGGAGGTCTTAGAATCAAAAATGCGCAGCAGAGTTTTAAATTTTCTATGGGTAATCCGGGTTTAACTTCACTCATTCTGAAACACCCCGGGGCTGTACTCATAAGAAATCTTTATGAGACAGCCCCATTTTTATGCTAATTTTTTCTTAATAACATTCTCATAAAATGTCAACATACATCCTGCCGTAGTTCTTTGAGCTAAGGGAAGGGTACAGCTTGCAATTTTATAATACCTTGCTTCCTTTTCCTTAATATCTTTGAATTTTCTATAAATCTTCAGTGCTACTCTTGCATTGAATCGCACATACTCTTGGGTTGTATCTAAAATATATGCCTTATCCGTAGCTTTAAAGCTATTGATATATTGATAAGTTCTTTTCACAAAGGTTTCATATTGTCTATGATTATCAAGTAACCTAACATTGGCATGCTGAGGAATAGTTAAATCTTGGATAATGTGTAAAGCTGCACCGAGGTAAAACATTGCCTTATTTTCATTATCGGCTAAAAAAAGCTCTTCGGCCTTATTATAGTATTCAATGGCAAGGTCCATAGCATTTTTACGGCCAAACAGTCCTCTTTTAGTATATGGATTATATAAATGGCTGCTGCTCTTAAAGTCTTGATCAGCCCAATAGGCACCCTCGTTAATTTGGTGAATGTGTAAAGTAAAAAATTCGTAGGCACTTAAGCAATTATCATTTTTTAAAATCCTTAGACCTTGAATATTTATAAATTTATGTACGTTGCAGTGGGTCTTAATAATTGTCTTTTTAAAAGGATTAAGAAAAGTAAATGTGTACTGAAGTATACTTCCATAGGTTTTTTCAAATGAATTCATTATTTTCACCTACCTTGACTATTCATAAGAGTAATTATATTTTTCTTCAACCTGAATTCAATATTATTAGCATTTACATATAGTAAAAAAATATAGATTTTAATCTAGGTTTAAATAAATATGAAATTCCGGAAGTCAGAAAATCTTTAATAGTAATTTTAAGATTATGTAAACAAGTTTGGATTTGAGATAACAAAAGAATTAATAAATAAATTTTGAAGAGAATGATAGAAAAACCTGAAAATACTGTGGAAACTTGTATCTAAGAATTTAAATCCTAATGAAAAATCTATTCTTATAAGTCAACTCTAATTTTACTGTTCTTGGTTTACATAATTACTAAATATTGTTCATTGATTTTCCCTCCGTAATTACTTAATGTTATAGGTAGGGAGGTTTAAAAAGATGTTAAAAAAAGATATGCTCAAGAAGGTCATAGCTGTGACCGGAGCACTAATTATTACGTCCACATCTGTATTTGTTACTGATGTGGCTCATGCCCAGGCAAATAAAGTCAATATGTCATATATATACTTTGGAGATTCAAGTCTTTACAGTTATCATGTTGAAAGAACACAAGATGCTCTTGGAATAATTTCACCAAACTATTTCAATGTTGATAAAGATGGTGGCTTAGAAATAACCAATGCGATTGATAGGGACTTTGTCAAGGAAATGCATAGAAAAGATGTTGAGGTTATACCATTCTTAAGTAATCACTGGGATAGAGACCTTGGTAGGCTAGCCCTTGAAAATAAAGAAGAGTTGGTTGAAGAAATCCGTGAAGTAATTGAAGAATATGATCTTGATGGGATAAATATAGACCTAGAGAATCTAACTGAGCAGGATCGTGATGAGTTTGTGGATTTTGTGAAGTTAATGAGGAAAGAAGTACCTTCAGATAAGGTGGTTTCCGTTTGCGTAGCTCCAAATCCATTTGAACTTGAAAAAGGTTGGCAAGGGTCATATGATTACGAAGATTTAGCTAGATATAGTGACTATTTGGTTATAATGGCCTATGATGAAAGCTATCAAGGGGGACCAGTAGGACCTGTGGCTAGTGAAGGATTTGTAGAGGAATCAATCAAGTATGCTTTGGAGGAAGTTCCAAAGGAAAAAATCGTGTTAGGAATACCATTTTATGGCCGTGTTTGGGATGATGAAGGTGAATTAGAAGGGTATGGACTAAGTATTAAAAAAGTGAATGAGCTTGTAGAGAAATATGATGGTGAAGTAGTTTATGATGCTGATAAACAATCAGCAAAGGCTACAATTGAAATAAAAAATAATGATGAAAAACCATACCTATTTGGTAAAAAGCTTGAGGCTGGAACATACACAATATGGCATGAAAATGATGAATCGATTAAAAGTAAATTAAGGTTAGTTCAAAAATATGATCTTAGAGGCTCTGCTACTTGGAGTTTAGGGCAAGAACATGATAGTGTATGGAACTATTATGATCTATGGCTAAATGGTCAATATTTTGAAGATACTCAGAACCATTGGGCTGTTGATTCTATTTTGAATATGGAGAGCAAAGGTTGGATGAAAGGGACTAGTGACGTAACCTTCTCGCCTGACAAACCATTAACAAGAGCCCAGGGTGCTACAATATTAGTAAGAGCTCTAGGTTTAGAAGAAAAAAATGAGAGTGTTAATAGCTTCAATGATATAGATAAAGATCATTGGGCTAGAGAAGAAATAAGTATTGCAGCGGAGCATGGAATTATAAAAGGATACGAAGATGGAAGCTTCAGACCTGAAAAACCAATAACTAGAGAGCAAATGGCGGTCATGCTTGATAGGGTACTATCAGATGAGCTGAAGAAGAAAGAGAAGAATCTGAAGTATAATGATGTTGATGACGATAGATGGTCCTATGATTCTATATCTAAAATGACATACTATGATATTTTTAAAGGATATGAAGATAATAGTTTCAGACCAACGAAAAACATTACAAGAGCTCAGATGGCAGCACTAATGGATAGGATAACTTCCTATATAGAGGATTAAAAAATAAAAGTATATTTAAAAATTTCGACATAAATATTGATTTTTTATTAGTTTTAATATAAAATTAACAATAGCTCAAGGAATTATCGAACAATCGATATTGAAAACTGAATAAAAGTTCGCCCATATAATTTTGGTGATAGGGACCAACAGTTTCTACCGAGCCACCGTAAATGGCTTGACTATGGGTGTTTAGTAGACTATTTTACTAAGGATGAAGCCATCTGTTTTAATATAGGGTGTTTTTGGAAAAAATCCGACCCGAATTTGAATTGAGGAACTAGAGCCCTCAAACATTTATTTACCTTGATGGAGATCTATTGTATTGTAAGATAGATTATTGAACTCCCATTTTTTTGAATGGGAGTTCTATTTTTTGTTAAAAAACCAGGGGAAGGGGGTATTAGATGGAGCTTTTAGAGAAGAAGATAATAGAAGAAGGATATGTCGTTGGTGATGACATATTGAAGGTTGATAATTTTTTAAATCATAGGTTAGATATTAATTTCCTTAATGAACTTGGCAAGGAATTTAAGGAGATTTTTAAAGATAAAAAAGTTGACAAGATACTAACCATTGAAGCATCAGGAATAGCCATTGCTTGTATTGCTGCCCAGTACTTTAATGTGCCTGTAGTTTTTGCAAAGAAGGTAGAGTCCAAAAATTTAGATAAGGATGTCTATGAAAGTGATGTATACTCCTTCACAAAGGGAAAGACCTATAAAATTAGGGTTTCAAAAAGATACATAGATGGTGGAGAGAATATACTGGTACTTGACGATTTTCTAGCAAATGGAAGGGCTGCACTGGGTCTTAAGGATATAATTGAACAAGCTGAGGCAAACCTTGTAGGGGTTGGAATTGTCATTGAAAAAGGGTTTCAAGAGGGAGGAGAGATTTTACGCAGCATGGGTATAAATCTAGAATCCTTAGCAGTTATTGAATCAATGGAAGAGGGAAGAGTTAAATTTAGAGAAAAGGGGAGGACAAAAAATGTTTAAAAGAATACTTGCATTTGTAATGATACTAGCTTTAGCAATTTCAGCTTTTACAGGATGTGCTAACAAAGCTGAGGAAACTAAGGGAGAAAGTACAGAAGCTAACAATGAATCTAGTGATAAGCTTAAGGTAGGATTTATCTATGTTGGACCAATCGGTGACGGTGGTTGGACATTTGCCCATAACGAAGGAAGATTGTACTTAGAGGAAAAGCTGGGTGTAGATACAATTTATAAAGAAGCAGTACCAGAAGGACCAGAGGTAGAGAAGGTTATGAGAGATATGATTGACCAAGGTGCTAAGGTTATTTTTGCTACAAGCTTTGGTTATATGGACTACATGGAAAAGGTATCAAAGGAATATCCAGATGTAAAGTTCCTACACTGTTCAGGATATAAGACAACAGAGAATATGGCTAACTACTTCGGAAGAATGTATGAGCCAAGATATTTATCGGGTATTGTTGCAGGTATGAAAACAGAGTCTAACAAAATTGGATATGTAGCTGCCTTTGAGATACCAGAAGTAATAAGAGGGATTAATGCTTTTACTTTAGGAGTACGTTCAGTAAATCCTGAAGCTAAGGTTGTAGTTAGATGGACTCACACATGGTATGATCCTGCTAAGGAAAAAGAAGCAGCTAAGTCTCTATTGGATGAAGGTGCAGATATTATAGCTCAACATCAAGATACTGCAGGACCACAGCAGGCTGCAGAAGAAGCTGGAGCATTTGCAATTGGTTATAACACAGACTCATTTGATAAGGCTCCAAAGGCGTATATGACTGCACCGGTGTGGAACTGGGGACCTTACTATGTGGAGCAGGTTAAAGCTGCTATAGAAGGTAATTGGGAAAGCCATAGCTATTGGGGCGGTATGAAGGATGAAATAGTAGAAATTGGACCGTTATCTGAAAATGCTCCAGAAGGAGCCTCTGATAAGGTAGAAGAAGCAAAGAAGAAGATTTTAAGTGGAGAATTAAATATATTTGCTGGACCAATAAAGAATCAAGAAGGTACTATAGTTATTGAAGATGGTAAGGCTCTTACAGATGGAGAAATGCTATCAATTGATTGGTTTGTAGAAGGCGTAGAAGGCAAAATAGAAAAATAAGGTGATATGATGGAAAAAAGAACGCTTATTGACATACAGAATATAACGAAGACCTTCGGCAAAGTAGTAGCAAATAAAGACGTAAGCTTAAAGTTTAATAGTGGAGAGATTCACTCTATTCTTGGAGAAAATGGAGCTGGAAAAAGTACTTTAATGAATATGCTGTCAGGGATTTATACCCCTGACAGTGGTTCTATTTTTGTAAAGGATAAAAAGGTTAAGTTTAGTTTGCCAAAGGATGCAATTGAAATGGGAATAGGAATGATCCATCAGCACTTTAAATTGGTGGAGGTTTTAACTGCTAAGGAGAATATTATAGCAGGCCAAAGGGGCAAGTTCTTTATAAAAGGAAAGAATCTGTCAAAGGAAATAAAGGAGATTTCAGAAAAGTATGGTCTTGAGATCTCTCCTGACAAAAAGGTGTATAATATGTCCGTTGCTGAGAAGCAAAGATTGGAGATACTAAAGGTTTTGTATAGAGGAGCAGATATCTTAATCCTTGATGAACCAACGGCAGTTCTAACACCCCAAGAGACCGAGGGACTTTTTAAGATAATAAGGAAAATGAAGGATGCTGGATGCGCCGTAATCATAATAACCCACAAGCTGAATGAGGTTATGGAAATCAGTGATTGTATTACTGTGCTAAGGAAAGGCGAAGTTGCCGGAACAGTAAAGAAAAAGGATGTTAGTCCAAAGGAATTAGCTGATATGATGGTTGGGCGAAGTGTGGATCTATCAATTGATAGGGTAAAAACTGAGCAAAAAGAAGCTATATTGAAGATAAATGAACTATCGGCTCTAAGCTTAGACAATACTATAGCCCTTGATAATATAACATTTGAAGTTAAGTCTGGTGAAATACTAGGTGTTGCTGGGGTAGCGGGAAGTGGCCAAAAGGAGCTTTGTGAAGCTATTGCAGGTCTCTATGATGTTTCAAAGGGAGAGATAATTTATAAAGGACAAAGTATTGTGGGAAAGAACCCGAGAGATATTATTAAGATGGGAATTAGTATGAGCTTTATACCTGAAGATAGATTGGGAATGGGCTTAATAGCTACAATGGATATAGTTGATAATGTGCTTTTGAAGGAATATCAGAATCAAAAAGGTCTTATATTAAGTAGAAAATCTGCTAAGGAAAAGGCGAATAAAATTGTTGAAAAGTTAAGCATTGCCACACCAGATATAAATCACCCTGTTAGAAAACTGTCAGGGGGTAATATTCAGAAGGTTTTATTGGGAAGAGAGATAGAAACTAACCCCAATTTAATAATAACAGCCTATCCAGCTAGAGGTCTGGACATAGGTGCTGCCTATACAGTTTATGATCTTTTAAATGAGCAAAAAAGGAAGGGCGTTGGGATTTTATTTATAGGAGAAGATCTTGACGTACTCATGGAGCTTTGCGATAGAATCCTTGTCCTATGTGAAGGAAAAATAACAGGTATAGTTGATGCAGAGACGGTTACAAAGGAAGAACTAGGATTTATGATGGCAGGAGAATCTTTATAAGAAGGAATGATAAGCTTGGTTAGAGTACTAAAGAAAACAAATATAACTAAGACTCAGGTTGTATCGATTAGATTTGCAGCAATCTGTTTAGCATTGCTTACTTCAACACTATTTATACTTTTTTTAGGACATAATCCTGTTAAAGTATATATTTCGATGCTTGAGGGTTCATTTGGGTCAGTATATAGATTTAAAGAAACTATAATAAAAACTATCCCATTAGTGATAACTTCACTAGGAATTTTAGTAGCATTTAAAATGAAGTTCTGGAACATTGGTGGAGAAGGACAGATATGCATGGGAGCTTTTTTATCGAGTTTTGTTGCACTCAAGTTTCCGGAAATGGCAAAGCCAGCGCTACTTCTTATTATGATTGTGGCTGGTATGGTTGGCGGAGGACTATGGGCCTTAATACCTGCAATGTTCAAGGCTAAGTATGGAACCAATGAGACTCTTTTTACACTTATGTTAAATTATATTGCTATTAAATGGATAACCTACCTACAGTTTGGACCTTGGAAGGACCCCAATGCACTAGGGTTTCCTAAAATACCTAATTTCTCTGATAATGCCACCCTTCCAAAGCTTTTTGGAATCCACATTGGATGGTTAATTGCAATAATACTAGTTATTCTTACTTATGTATTTATGCATCATACGAAAAAGGGATATGAAATATCCGTTATTGGAGAAAGTGAAAATACTGGTCGATATGCTGGTATGAACGTGAAGAAAGTTATAATAACTGCTATGCTATTAAGTGGTGGATTATGTGGGCTTGCAGGAATGATACAAGCTTCTGCAGTAAACAACACCTTATCAGTAGAGCTTTCCGGAGGAATTGGATATACGGCTATTATAGTTACGTGGCTTTCTAGCCTTAGTGCTCCAATCATCCCCCTAGTATCATTCTTATTTGCGATTCTAGTACAGGGTGGTTCATATATACAGACAGCATTTGAAATACCGCAGTCGGCTGCCCAAATACTTCAAGGAATGATTTTAATGTTTGTCTTAGGTAGTGAATTTTTTGTTAATTATAAAGTAGTATTAGATACTGAGAAGGCAACATATAAAAAAGAGATAGGAAGAGGGGTGTAAAAAAGTGGATATAACAGCATTTCTTAAGGCCGCAGTCCAGTCAGGTACACCCCTGTTATTTGCAACTCTAGGTGAAATAATGACTGAGAAATCTGGAAACTTAAATCTTGGAGTTGAAGGGATGATGTTGGTAGGTGCCGTAGTAGGATTTCAAGTAGGACTTGTAACCTCAAATCCATTTTTAGCTTTACTAGGAGCATGCGTAGCAGGTGCTGTCAGTGCACTCATCTTTGCATTTTTAACTGTAACACTAAAGGCAAATCAAGTAGTTACAGGATTATCCCTTACGATACTCGGAACAGGTTTCTCGGGGTTTGCTGGAAAAGCACTGGTTGGAGAGATTGTACCTGATCAAATAAAAGAATTTTTTAAGCCACTAGTAATTCCTGTATTAGGAAAAATTCCGGTAATTGGTGAAGTGTTTTTTAGTCATAATCTATTTGTTTATCTAGGATATGCAATATCTCTTGGATTAGGCATTTATCTATACCATACAAGAAAGGGATTAAATCTTAGAATGGTAGGGGAAAATCCATCGGCTGCTGATGCAAGTGGTATCAACGTGGATTTGTATAAATATGTTCATATATTAATAGGTGGTGCGCTATGTGGATTAGGAGGTGCGTACCTGTCGCTAGTATACGTTCCTGCTTGGCAGGAAAATGTAACAGCGGGTAGAGGCTGGATTGCTGTTGCATTGGTTATTTTCACTACATGGAGCCCATACAAGGCTTTAATTGGTTCATATTTCTTTGGTGGACTAGATATTATTGGATTTAGATTACAAAAATACGATATAAAGATATCACAATATATATTTGATATGCTTCCATATATAGTGACTATACTAGTGTTAATTATGGTATCAACTAAGAAGAGTAAGGAGCATATGCCGCCTAAAGGCTTGGGAAATGCATACTTTAGAGAAGAAAGGTAGAAAAAAGGCGTTTGAAAGACGCCTTTTTTTGTTGCAAATTTTAGGTTTTTTCTAATTGGCTTTTAAGGAATGACCTGAAAGCTTGCAACCTGGAACTTGTATCTTGGAACTAAATAACTCTTCGTTCTGTTGACGTACCCATAAGGGATAATAGAGGACAATACCTTGTTATTCCTTCAGCTACCTTCATTGATCCCAAAACAATCATAATATTGCAGTCCCTTCTTATTCCAATCCCAAGCATTGATAAACCTGCTGCTATTCTTAAAAAAGAATCTAAATCTCCTACATTTTTTTTCATTATGACATCTCCTTGAACAAGTTTAGTTAGTAATAATATGACCAGTTATAGTATGAATAAGCATAGTAATAAATGGATAAAGGTTTAAATAGAGGATTTTGACGAAATATGAAGAATAGAATAGTACCAGGAAAGATAGAGATTCCTGTAAAAGTATTAATTGTACATATTCGAAGACTTTAAGAATGTTAAGTGCATAGATATGTATAAATTAAACCTCTCTAGGAACTCTATATAAAAGAAAGAAGGAGAAATCGTGAATTTATATATATATTCATCTATATTAATAATAGCAGCAATGGCTTCACTAGGCACAGCATATATGTCATGGAAAAAAAGACCAGCTATTGGGTCAGTATCCATATCTATACTAATGATATGTATTTCAGAGTGGATTATTTGTCAATTGCTATATATGTTAACTAAAAATCATGGCATAAGGTTATTTTGGAATGAACTAAAGTTTTTGGGAGTTGTTACTCTACCAGTTACTCTATTAGCCCTTGTAGCAGAATACACCAATCGAAAAAAACTAATAAAAAAGAAAATAATACTTTTCCTACTTATTATTCCAATAATCACACTAATAATGATCTTAACAAATAAGTATCATGGTCTCTTTAGATACAATATTGAGTTTATCAATATTAGAGGTAGAGAGATTCTTGTTTCTGAGTATGGTGTATGGTTTTGGGTTCATACTGCATATTCCTACATTTTACTTTTTAAAAGCTTACTATTTCTAATACTACAATATATATATTTACCTAGAGCATACAAAGGGCAAGCCAGAATCATTATAATTGGTGCTTTAATACCATGGATATATAACATAATCTACTTTGTTTTTCTTAATGAGAAAAACATTATAGATATTACACCATTGTCCTTCTCTTTGACAGGAATAATAGCTTTTTGGGGAGTATTTCGCTATAAGCTGTTAGATCTGTCACCAATTGCAAAAGATTTGGTGTTTGAAAGCATTGAAGATATTGCTATTGTACTGGATACACGTATGCGTGTAGTAGATATAAATCTAGCGGCTAGAAATACCTTTGAGCAAGAGGATAATCAGATAATTGGTAAACTCATATATGAGATTCTACCAGAGTGGTCTTATATAAGCAACGGTGAAGGAGAGATAAACGGTAATGATAAGAAGTTAGTTTTGACTAGATCACAGCAAGAAAGACATTTTGAAGTAAGGAATACCATAGTCTGTGATCAAGAAAACAGAAAGGTAGGGTATTTAATACTACTACATGATATTACTGAACTTGAACGAATTATGTCTGAGATAGAAGCTTCACGTATAAAAGCTGAAGAAGCAAATAGATTGAAAAGTATTTTTTTAGCAAATATGAGCCATGAAATAAGAACCCCTATGAATGGCGTATTGGGCATGATAGATATTATGGAATCATCAAAATTAGAAGAAGAACAGAGAGAAAATCTTGGAATTATTAAAGATTCAGCTGAATCCTTATTACTTATTATTAATGATATTTTGGATTACTCAAAAATTGAATCTGGGAAGATGAATCTGGAAAAGATTGAGTTTGATGTGAAAAAGTTAATAGAACATTCTGTAAAGATGTTTACCGCTAAGGCCAGTGAAAAGAAAATTGAATTAGTTTGTGATATTGAAAAGGAAGTCCCAGAGGTTTTAATAGGTGACTCCTTAAGGATAAGACAGATAATGAATAATCTTATTAGTAATGCAATCAAATTTACATTAAAAGGAACTATAGTAGTTAAGATTAAAACGGTTAGATATTTTAATGATGAGGTATTGCTAAGATTTATTGTAGAGGATAGTGGAATTGGAATACCAAGCGAGAAGAGAGATACACTTTTTAATAGTTTTGAACAAGTTGACAGTTCTACAACTAGGAAATATGGAGGAACTGGTTTAGGGTTAGCTATAGTTAAAAAACTTGTAGAACTGATGAAAGGTAGCATTGAAGTTGAAAGTGCCATAAACAATGGAAGCACATTTACTGTAGAGATACCTTTTAAGGTGCAAAAGAAAGCAGAAGTGATTAAAGAAATAGAGGAAACATTAGAACCTAACATAATAGATAGGAGAAAAACTACCATTTTACTAGCTGAAGATAATCAGGTCAACCAATTGATTATGAAAAAGATGTTGCAGAAAAATGGTTTAAATGTTGAAATCGCACAGAATGGAAAGGTTGTTTTAGAAAAATTAGAAAATGAGGCTTTTGATATAATATTTATGGATGTACAGATGCCTATTTTAGATGGTTATGAAACCACTTCAATAATAAGGGCAAGGAATATTGATATTCCGATCATTGCTTTAACGGCTAATGCTATGGAGGGTGATAGAGAAAAATGCTTGAATAGTGGGATGAATGATTATCTGTCGAAGCCAGTAATGAGTCGAAAACTTTTGGAAATGATAGATAAGTATGTATAGACGTAAAGAGGAGTCTTTATAGTTTCAGCTGTTAACATTAGCTGATATAAAGACTCCTTTTAAGACTAATTCTTTAAAGCAAGCGTCACCTGAGCTTTTACTACTATGAAAAGATATCCTTGATTCTATCTAATAAGATAGACTTATTAAATGGTTTCTTTATGTAATGTTTTACACCTAATTTTTTTGCTTCTATTATGTTAGCCTTCGAAATATCCTGAGTTACTATAATAACAGGTATATCTCTATATCTATGTTGGGACTTTAAATTTTTAATCAAATCTAAACCATTTTCAAATTTGAGAGTTAGATCCATAATAATAAGGTCGACAACTTCTCCGTATTGGTCAATTGCCTGATACATTCCGAATTGACTTCCAGCTTCAAATACAGTTGCCCCAGTATCCTTTAACATTGCCTTAATAAGTAGTCGAAAGGAAGAAGAATCTTCAACAATTAATAGTTTTTTATCCTTAAGCATAAATTAACACCCCATAAGCAAAATTAAACTTTCAAACCATTCTGTATAAAAAATTTATTTATTTCTATTTGAGATTCTTTAGAAACCTCTTCGAGTTCCGTTATACTTATGTCTATATCATCATACAACCCAACTTCAACTAGATTGTCTAATCTTAAAGCGATCTCATAAATATCGTTAACCCTTAGATTACTAGATATACCTCTTATATTATGATTTACTTTTTTAAGCTTAACCCAATCCTCTTTCTGATACAAATATCTTAGATTTAAGATGAGTTCATTGACCTCAATAAAATATACATTAAATATTTCTACCATATCCTCCATGTCTATTTCCAGTTCTTTAGACAAAGCAAAAAGATCATATTTTGATTTATCAGTCATGTCATTCAACTCCCGTCTAGAAAAGTGAGATAAGAAAAGTGTATGAAATTTGTCGAAAAACGATTACTTAAATTTAATTAGACATTTTCAATAAAAATCCTCCTAGATTTGAGCAAATTCTATAAAAAACTGCATCAAAGAGCCAGACATGACACTTTGTTTTGGATAGCTTTTACAAAAATGGGGTGATTGCTATAAGTGAATATAGAAAGGAAAAGAGAAATCTAGTCTGGAGAATATAAGATGAATTAAATAGCGTAAAAAAAATATTAAATATATAAAAGAAATGATATAATAGAAATAACTTGTTATATTATGGATGAAAAGGATAATATATTGAAAAAAATGGAGTATGGAGGCCAAATGGGACACTTAGAAAAACGAGAATTCATTCTTGAAGGTAAAATACCTAAGGTTATCATAACTTTGGCTTTGCCTGTAATGTTTAACAATCTATCACAAACCTTATATAACTTAGCCGATGCATTTTGGGTAAGTAAAATTGGAGAAGTTGAATTTGCAGCTACTTCCTTTGTTTGGCCTGTATTATTTTTAATAATATCATTAGGAATGGGGATGAATATTGCGGGTACGGCATTGACTTCTCAACATATTGGAGCCAATGAGAGCAAGGAAGCAAATAAAATAGCAGGACAATTATTTACATTTTCCATAATAATATCTCTAGTCTTTGCAATTCTAGGCTTTATATCTACTCCATATATCTTAAAAGCTATGGGGGCTAAGGGAAATTTGTTTACCTATTGCACCGAATATTTAAGCATCATGTTTTTTGATATTCCAATTCTTTATATTGTATTTGTTTTTAGTGCAATTAGACAGGGCCAGGGGGATACAACAACGCCTATGATTATAAACGTTGGTAGTGTTATATTAAATATAATACTTGATCCTATTTTTATCTTCAAATTAAATCTAGGTATTAGAGGAGCAGCTATAGCTACAATATTATCCAAGGCAGTGTTTACATTTTATATCTTATATATCTTGTTTTCGAAAAAAGATGGGATACATATTACTAAAGAAAATCTTAAACTAAAAAAGAGAATAATTTCAAAGATTGTAAAGATTGGACTGCCGGCTTCCTTAGGACAAGCTGGTTCAGCACTTGGCTTTATAGTTTTAAATGGATTCGTAGTATCCTTTGGAGAATATACCTTAGCAGCCTTTGGGATAGGAAATAGAATTGTCTCTTTAATACTTATGCCTGCCATGGGTGTGGGAAGTGCCCTTGCTACGATTATAGGTCAAAATCTTGGAGCTGACAATGCAAAACGAGCTAGTGAGGCATTCAAGAAAAGTCTATTAATGGTTCTGCCCTTCATGGGAATGGGAGCAATAATTTTGATAACATTTGCAGAAAACGTAATACGAATATTTGCTAATAATCCCGATGTAGTATCTCAAGGAACTTATTATATGATACTAATAGCAGCTTCAATGCCTCTCATGGGTATATTTAGCTGTCTGATGGGTGTCTTTCAAGGTTCAGGACATACTATCTATACAATGTATATGAATCTCGGAAGGTTATGGGGCCTAAGGATACCAATGATACTCTTATTTAGAGAATTTACTAATCTAGGCAGCAAGTCGGTGTGGTTTGCAATGGTTATTAGTAACTTTATAATATGCTGTATTGGATTGACTATTTACATGAAAGGAAAGTGGCAAGAAAAGGTGAGCGTTAAATTCGCGTAACTGAATAAGGATAATAAATCCCCCTATACTAATTAAAGTGTAGGGGGAATTTGTTAATGTATCTTATGAGTTCAGCCCTAGGGTGTTTCAGAATGAATGAAGTTAACCCCGAATTATTCATAGAAAGTTTAAACTCTGCTGCGTCCTTTTGATTCTAAGACCTCCATCAAATTCTCGACGTACGACATAGGTATGCCTTCGAACTTGATGAAAGTCTTAGAATTCAAAACTACTTGCACACTTTTAAACTTTCCATAAATAATCCAGGGTTAAGGTTTTAAAATTCAGGCGGTTTGGCTAGTACTGACGTACGTGCCAAGTCGTCTGAATTTTAAATAACGCAGAAATTCGTCATTCTGAAACGCCCTAATATAAGAGAACCTTTGTTGCTCCACTCTGCTCCATGACTTCTTTGACATGAGGAACATTCTTTTTAGGTATTTCAACAGCAACTAAAATCCCTTTCTCAGATTCCTCTGGAAATTCCTCACTTAAGGTAGATATGCCTCTAAGACTATCGGATTCGCTTTTTATATAAACCTCATCAAGTGCAGAATGTCTATTATTCGTTTTAGGTTTATCTGATATAACTATGTTCTTTCTATTAATACCATCATTTTTTAAGCTGTCAACTAGACCACCAATTTGATTTTCCCTTTCAAAAACACCTATTACTCGCAAACAAATACCTCCTTTACAATTTCATAGATATTTTAAACCTATTTCCACTTAAATATTCATCAGAAATTATGTTTAAATCCCTTGAAATGACATTTATTGCTACATAGAGTATGTGTCTGCAAGTACCTTTTTCACAAAAAAATAAAAAAAGTAGTTATTGGCATTTGACAATAACTAAAAATTGGTTATAATATAATTAGCATATGCCAAATAGGAGGATGAAATATATGATTGAAAAAGAAAAAGCAAATGAAAAGAGCAATATAAAAAAAATCGTTGCAGTAATGAGTGGAAAGGGAGGTGTAGGAAAATCATCGGTAACATCTCTAGTTGCAACAGCCCTAATGGAAAAAGGTAATAAGGTTGGTATATTAGATGCTGACATAACAGGACCAAGTATACCTAAGATATTTGGTATAAATAACAAAAGAGCTGTAAGTAACGAAGATGGAATAGCACCTGTGAATAGTCATACTGGTATCAAGGTAATGTCATTAAATCTACTGATTGACAAGGAAGATTCTCCAGTATTATGGAGGGGTCCGTTGATTTCAAATACTGTTAAACAATTTTTTACAGATGTTACCTGGGGAGACTTAGATTATCTACTTATTGACCTTCCGCCAGGAACAGGTGATGTATCTCTAACTATAATGCAATCATTACCATTAGATGGGATTATAGTAGTTTCATCTCCACAGGATTTAGTTAAACTGATTGTTAAGAAATCAGTAAATATGGCTAAGATGATGAATGCACCAATCTATGGAATAGTAGAAAATATGAGTTACTATGAGTGTAAAGAATGTGGAAAGAAGATAAATATCTTTGGTAAGAGCAGAGTAGAAGAAATAGCTAGTGAAATGGATATTAATGTCATAGCTAACATTCCTATTGACCCAAACTTTGTGGAAATGTGTGACGAGGGTAAAATAGAACTTTATGGAAAAATCAACTTTTCATTAATTGATGACTTATCAAGTAATGTAATAGAAGCAATTGGAGGGATTAAATAATGAAAATATGTATTACAAGTACCGGTGCCGATGAAAAATCACCTGCAGATTTTAGATTTGGAAGATGTAAGTATTTTGCTATATACGATGATAAAGAAAAAGAAATTGAGTTTGTTTTGAATCCTGGAGTAGAAGCTCAACAGGGGGCAGGAATTACTTCAGCTCAAAGAGTAATTGATATGGGACTTAATGCAGTTG
Organism: Wukongibacter baidiensis; assembly: GCF_050888315.1. Taxonomy (NCBI): domain Bacteria; kingdom Bacillati; phylum Bacillota; class Clostridia; order Peptostreptococcales; family Caminicellaceae; genus Wukongibacter; species Wukongibacter baidiensis. Next base: position 890,140 of record NZ_CP138202.1, on the reverse strand, counting down.
TTACAGGTAATATCGGACCAAATGCCATGAGATTATTAAATGCATCAAACATTAAGGTTTATGGGTTTGGTGAGGGAACTGTTGAAGAAGTATTGAAGGCATATATGGATAAAAACTTGACTGAAATAACAACTCCAGTACCTTCTCATTTTGGAATGGGGAATAAACATATGCATGGAAGAGGGCGGAGATAATCTATGAGAATTGCAGTTTTAAGTGGAAAGGGTGGAACAGGGAAGACCACTGTAGCAACAAATCTTGCTAAGACATTGGAGTATACATATATAGACTGTGATGTGGAAGAACCCAATGGCTTCATCTTCTTAAAGCCTACAATTTTAGATTCAAGGGATGTAAGTGTATTAGTTCCTACCGTCAATTATGACAGGTGCAGTCTATGTGGGGAATGTGTAAGGGCTTGCCAATTTAACGCTCTAGCTAATACAGGAAAGGAAATAGTGATATTTGAAAAGCTCTGCCATAGCTGTGGAGCGTGCAATCTAATATGTCCAGAGGATGCCATGGAAGAAGTTCCTAGGATCATAGGAAAAATAGATATAGGAAAGCATGATGAGATTCCATGTATTAGGGGAGTACTCAACGTAGGAGAACCTATGTCAGGGCCGATAATAAGTCGAGTCAAGAAAATAGGAAGTGAAGATAATGCTATATTAGATTGTTCTCCAGGAAGCTCATGTAATGTTGTGAAGGCAATAAAAGATACGGACTATGCTATTTTAGTTACTGAACCTACGAAATTTGGACTGCATGACTTAAAAATAGCAGTAGAGCTTGTTATAAAGATGGGAATTCCCTATGGCGTTATTATTAACAGAGGAGATGAATATTGCGGACTAATAGAAGACTATTGTGAGGAGAACAACATATCACTTATTGGCAATATTCCATTTGATAGGGGAATAGCAGAATTGTATTCTGAAGGCAAATTACTAGTTGATGATGAAGGATACAAGAGAGTTTTCACTGAAATAGCACAGATCATAGAGGGGGTGGTTCTGTGCAGCTAGTAATAGTAAGTGGTAAGGGAGGCACTGGGAAAACAACTATAGCATCTTCCCTTGCCCATCTCAGTAAGGCTAGAGTTAAGATTGATTGTGATGTTGATGCATCGAATTTACACCTGATTTTAAATGGAAGAGATATCGAAGAAAGCAGTTTTAGCGGCGCAAAGATGGCCAAGATTGATCCTGATATCTGTGTAAGGTGTTCTAAATGTGAAGAGGTATGTAGATTTGGAGCGATAAGGAAATCCAAGATTGATGAATTGTTATGTGAAGGCTGTGGAGCATGCTATATAGCATGTAACTTTGGTGCAATCAGCTTGAAGGATGAAATAACAGGTAAAACAAAAATTACTAAAGACGATATTGGGTTTCTATCTAGGGCTGAGATGGAGATTGGAGCAGAGGGGTCAGGAAGGCTTGTAACAGAGGTAAGAGAAAAAGCTACGAAATATAAAAACGATGATGATCTAGTGATTTTGGATGGATCACCTGGGATTGGATGTGCAGTTATGGCATCCATAACCGGATGTGATATGGCTCTTATAGTAACGGAGCCTACTCAATCGGGATTTGAAGATTTTAAAAGAATTTTATCTGTCTGTAGATATTTTGCATTAACACCATTAGTATGTATCAATAAATTTGATATAAACGAGAGCATCACTAAAGATATAGAAACTTTTTGTGACGATGAAAAGATTGGATTAGTAGGAAAAATACCTTTTGATGAAACTATAAAGAAAGCTATCAACGATATGAAACCAATTGTATTTTATGATAGCCCTGCGGCTAATGAAATAAGGAAGATATGGTCAAGAATAAAAAAATATTAGGAGGTAGTTTGATGAAAAAGATTGCTATATCAAGGGATGGGTATTCTGTATCTGGACATTTTGGTCATTGTGAAGGTTTTGAAGTAGTAGAATTGGATGGAAAGGAAATATCCTCAAGGGAGTTCCTAGCTAATCCAGGACATAGACCAGGATTTCTGCCTAAATATCTTGCGGAGAAAAATATTAATGTAATTATTTCAGGAGGAATGGGCGCTACAGCACAGGAGCTTTTTGGAAGAAACAATATAGAAGTGATAGTAGGTGCAAGAGGAAAAATAGATGAAGTAATCAATAGCTATATAAATGGTAGTTTAAAGTCAACAAACTCGATTTGCACAGAACATCAACATGAAGGACATTGTAACGGATAGGTAGAATTTGGGTGTATGTTACGGCCTCAGGCAGAATGGAAACATTCTGCCTTTGCTGTATATAATGGATAAGGGATGAATCCCGGGGATGTCTTAGAATGATGAATTTGTCCAAGAGGTGATTAATTTGGATTATAGAATTCAAAGAATAGAGAAGATATTAGAAGAAAAAAATTACAGAATTACAACTCCTAGAAAAGAAATCATAAAACTATTTGTAAATAATAAACATGAACACTTTAAGATTGAAGAAGTGTACAATCTAATTAAAGAAAAAAATATTAGTCTGCCAACGGTGTATAGAACTATAGAAATTTTCAAAAACAATGGTATAATAAAAGAAACAATTATCGATAAGGTTAAATATTATGAGCTGGGAATATTTAGCGAGAAGTCTGTACATGTGCATTTAAAATGTATAAAGTGTGGTAAGGTATTTGATTATTTAAATACTGAGTCGATACTGAACCTTTTAGATGAAAGAAATAGGATAGAGCAGCTACATGATATTGTAATCGATGATATTTACTCTATTTTTTATGGAGTTTGCAAAGAATGTAGGAGGTGACCCTTTGCCAAGGCCTGTTAAACCAAGGAAAATAGCTTTTGTACCACAAAACACTCACTTCATACCAGTAAACAAACCAAAATGTGAACTAAAGGTTATGAATTTAAAACTTGAAGAGCTTGAGGCAATGAGACTGAAGGATATTGAAAAGCTCAATCAAGAAGAATGTGCTGAGAAGATGAATGTTTCAAGACAGACCTTTCAACTGATAATAGATGAGGCTAGAAAAAAAGTAGCTGAAGCTTTAACTGAAGGAATGGCTATAAGTATTGAAGGAGGAAACTATACCTTCAATATATGTAAATATGAATGTGGTGACTGTGGAGAAGTATTTAGTGAACCCTATGAAAAAGAAACCCACAAATGTCCGAAATGTGATTCAGAGAATGTAATCTGTATAGACAAGAGTAACTTCTGTAAAAGACGCTGTAAAAGAAAACGAGGCTGTATTCTATATTAACCCAGATTATTCATAGAAAATTCAGAACCATGCTATGTCTTTTCTAATTTTCTATGAATAATCTGGGTTTAATTTTAGAGTTTAATGGTATTCAGCTTTTTAGATCATCTTTGTAAGTAACAATATAAACTATACCCGCTTGTTTCTAGGTTGTAAAAATATTCTAAGCAGATGAATAAATTTTTCAAATATACATATACTGATTAATACATTGACTAAAAAACCATCAACTATGGTTTTTTTTTTGTATTTTAATATCTTCGGAATTAAAGGAGTGATTACCATTAAAGCAGTAATTATGGCAGGTGGAAAAGGATCAAGGCTTAGACCTTTAACATGTGATTTACCAAAACCTATGGTTCCAATTCTTAATAAACCCACCATAGAATACTCTATAGAACTATTAAAAAAATATGGTATAAAGGATATAGCAGTAACAATGGCGTATATGCCTTCAGTTATAATTGACTACTTTGATGATGGAAGTGAATTTGGAGTTGATTTGAAATACTTTATTGAGGAAACACCTCTAGGAACAGGTGGAAGTGTAAAAAATGCTGATGATTTCCTAGATGAAACCTTCATTGTGATAAGCGGAGATGCTTTAACAGATATAGATATAAAGGAAGCTGTTGATTTTCATAGAAAGAAAAAATCTAAGGCTACTCTTGTTTTAAAGAAGGAGTCTATACCATTAGAGTATGGAGTAATTATTACCGATGAGGAAGGCAAAATAATAAGATTCTTGGAGAAGCCTAGCTGGGGTGAGGTTTTCAGTGACACAGTAAATACTGGAATCTATATATTGGAGCCAGAAGTATTAGATTACTTTAAAAAAGGAGAAAATTTTGATTTTAGTAAGGATCTATTCCCGAGGTTATTAAGGGACAATATACCGATGTATGGTTATGTTACCAAGAACTATTGGAACGATATTGGCGATCTGAACACCTATAGAGATGCGCAGTTTCATTTCCTCGATGGTCAGATTGATTTAGAAATAGACAATAAAGAAGTTAATACCGGGATTTGGATAGAGGAAGGAACAAAACTAGGTGAAAACATAACCATAACTCCACCGGTATATATAGGGAAAAACTGTATAATAAATGACAGTGTACAACTAGGACCCCACGCGGTTATTGGAAGTAACTGTGAGATTGCTACCGGAGCAACGGTTAAGAGAAGCGTTATATGGAAAAGTACTAACATAGGTAGGAGTAGCCATTGCAGAGGGACAATAATATGCAACAATGTGCTAATAAAGGATAGGATAAATGCCCTAGAAGGATCAGCAATAGGTGCAGGAACAGTGATATCAAATGAATCGGTAGTGAAACCTAATATAAAGATATGGCCTGACAAAAAAATCGGAGAAAATATCGTTGTAAATCAAAATTTAGTTTGGGGGACCAAGGCATCTAAAACTATTTTTGGAAATAGAGATATTTCAGGAGATATAAACATTGATATCACACCAGAATTTTCGTCACGGCTTGGCTCGGCATTTGCTTCTAATTTGAAGGAGGATGCTACCTTAGTTATTAGCTCAGACCATTCGAATAGCTCAAGGCTAATCAGAAATTCACTAATAACGGGAATACTTTCGACTGGTAAGGGAGTAATAAATCTAAAGGATATACCTATGCCACTCAATAGGTATGCAATAAGACATTATGAGGCCGATGGTGGAATACACGTTAGAAATGACCACTACAATGAAAATCGAATACATATAGAATTATTAGATGCCAATGGAGCAAATTTAAACAGAAATACAGAAAGAAAGATAGAGAATCTTTTTAATAGAGAGGACTTTGAAAGATGTAATGCTAGTAAGATGAAAAGCGTTATGGATATAGATAACTTTTTCTCATTTTATATAAAGAATGGAACAAAGAGATTAGATGACATTTCAGCTATTAAAAGAAAGAGTCCTAAATTATTGATAAGTTCAAGCTGTAAAAATATTTTAGATCTTACAACTCAGTTTCTTGAAAACATAGGCTGTCAGGTAGAATGTGATTACTCAGTAAATAAATATGGCTCCGTTGATAAGTACTTGAAATATATATCAAAACAAGTTGTAAAAAATAAAGCTGATATGGGAATAATTTTTAGTCAAAATGGAGAAAATCTAATTTTAGTAGATGAGAGGGGCAGAATAATAGATAAGGAAATGTATACGGTTCTATCGGCTCTTATACTACTTAAGATAGGAACGAGTAAAAAGATTTGTGTTCCATATACTTCACCTAAGATAATAGAGAGTATGGCTAAAGAATATAAGGTTGATGTAGTGCGTAGTAAAACATCGGCTGCGCATATCATGAACGAGATTTTAAGCAGTGTAGATAATGAAAATGATATGTTTTTACAATACATACTCAATTTTGATGGGATTTTAGCATCTGGGAAAATAATTGATTTTCTAGTGCAAAACTCAGTGTCAATGGGAGAACTCATTGATGAACTTCCAGACTTTTATTTTGTTGAAAAGGAAATAAAATGTGATTGGGAAGATAAAGGGAGAGTCATAAAAGAAATATTAGTAGAACACAAAAATAAAGATATAGAACTCTTTGAAGGAATAAAAATAAACAATGAGAAAGGGTGGGCATTGATTCTACCAGATAGCGAAAGACCAGTATTTAAAGTGTACGCAGAAGGGTTTTCTGAAGAATATGCTAAAGAACTTTCAACGGTCTTTAGTCAAAAGGTTGAGGACCTGTTGGCTAAATAGATTATAATCTGGGATAATGCTTGGCTGCCTGAAAATCTTTGGATTTTAGGGCAGCCTACCTAAGAAAGGAATGAACAAGTATGATTTTGAGCAAATCTACATATTTAGCCTATGATGAAAGACTGGAGCTAAGAGATATAATATTAAACAATGAAGAATTAAAAAATCATGCTGAAGAATTAGGAAAAGTACATAGGGTTTCTAAAAAACCAAAGTCAATTAGGCCTCTTTTAGCAAGACTTGACAGCAATTATAAGATTATTAGCTCAATTTATCAGAAATTCAATAAAGAGGACTCTAGACAGAAAGAACTTTTACCAGCGGTTGAGTGGTTGCTTGACAACTTTTATAAAATAGAAGAACAGGTTAAGGTGATCAGACAGGAGTTAGCAAGAGAAAAATTCTTAAAGTTGTATTCATTGGATAATGGATACTTAAAGGGTTATCCAAGGGCCTATGCCATAGCTTTAGATTTAATCTCACATACCGATGGTAGATTAGATGAAGAATCCCTTATAAATTTTGTTAAATCATATCAAATCTATACTGTGTTATCAATAGCTGAGATATGGTCTTTATCATTGATGGTTAGAACGGCTTTAATAGAAGTGATAAGAAATGTATGCGAAAAGATTGATACAACTCAGCTGCAATTAGAAAAAGTTGAAAGTACTCAAGGGGATGACCAAGAGCAGATGCTAAGCTCCCTAAAGGATGAATTAGAGGGAATGGAGAAGGTCAATACAACCTATATTGAGTACTTTCTTAGAAGACTTAGAAAAAAAGGAGTAGAATCAGGAGAGATTATTGACTATATTAAAAGGAAATTAGTTGAATATGACATTACACTTGGTAAGGTAATAGAGATTGAGCATAAGGAACAGGCTAGTAAGAAAGTTTCTATAGGGAATGCCATAACAAGTCTTAATATAATATCCACAATTGATTGGAATGATATTTTTGAAAAACTGTCTATTGTCGAAGACATATTAAGAGAAGATCCAGCAAAGCTCTATGAAAAAATGGATTTTGACTCCAGAGATTATTATAGACATATGATAGAAAAAATTTCTATGAAATGTGGAATTCAGGAAACCAAGATTGCTAGAAAAGCAATAGAATGTTGTGAGATGTTTGGTAACGGAGAAGAGGATATAAGATTACAGCACGTAGGTTATTACATAATTGACGAAGGCAGAGAAGAATTACTGAAAACTTTGGACTGCAATGCACCACGAATATATCTACACAATTATCCATTATCTACTTACTTAACACCAATTCTTATTTTAACAGGTGTACTTTCTTTTATTGTGGCCTTTTGCTCATATAGGCTGTCGGAGTCAATATGGATCGGTATATTAGCGGGGTTAGTAACCTTGATTCCTTTTAGTGATGTGGCAGTAAAACTTGTGAACTGGATTGCCACAAAGGTAGTTTCACCATCATTTATACCCAAGCTTGAATATAGAGATGGAGTAGAAGAAGAGGCTTCTACCATAGTAGTTATACCAACTTTACTCCCTTCTGTAAAGACTGTTTATGAACTTATTAGAAAGCTTGAGGTGTACTATTTAGGAAATAAAGAAAAGAATCTATACTTTGCCTTAGTTGGAGATTTTAAAGATTCAGAAAATAAAATTCAAAAAAGCGATAAGCCCATAGTTGATGAAGCTCTAAGGGGTATAAAGGAGCTAAATAGAAAGTATTCTGATAAGCATGATATATTTTACTATTTCCATAGAAGAAGGCAATATAGTGAGAGTCAGGAAAAATGGATGGGGTGGGAAAGGAAAAGAGGGGCGTTAGTTGAATTTAATGAATTAATAATGGGATCAAAGGATACAACTTATAATGTAATTTCAGGAGATACACAAGAACTCAGCAAAATAAGATATGTAATTACTCTAGATGCTGATACAAACCTTCCCCTGGATTCAGCAAAAAGACTTATAGGAGCAATCAGTCACCCCTTAAACAAAGCTAGATATGATGAGGACAAAAGAATAGTAACGGGCGGATTTGGGTTAATACAGCCTAGAATTGGTATAGACATAGAAAGCGCAAATAGCTCAAGGTTTACCAGAATCTTTGCCGGCCAAGGAGGAATAGATCCCTATACCACTGCGTCATCCGACGTATATCAGGATCTATTTAGTGAGGGCAGCTTTACTGGAAAGGGTATATATGATGTAATGCTTTTCAATAGGGTTTTGAGGGATGAAGTGCCTGATAATTCCATATTAAGTCATGACTTACTTGAAGGAAGCTATATAAGAGCTGGACTTGCGACGGATATTGAACTTATTGATGGCTACCCATCTAAATATAGCTCATATATTATGAGATCTCATAGATGGACTAGAGGTGATTGGCAGCTATTGCCATGGCTTGGCAATACCATTACAAATAGAATAGGCGAGAAAACAAAAAATCCACTTTCTTCCCTCAGTAAATGGAAAATCCTTGACAACCTTAGAAGAAGTATTCTTCCAATTGCAGAGCTGCTAACTATAATTTTGGGATTAACTATTCTACCTGGGAATGGATTTTATTGGCTGGCTATTATATTATTTACAATGGGATTTCCTGTTTTATTAGAATTTATAAACTTCTTGATTTCAAGAAACTATAAAACGATAAGAGAAAACGTAAATGCAGATATTGTTTATGGTATAAAAGAACCTTTGTATCAGGCTTGTATATTATTTATTTTTTTACCACATAGAGCATTTATGATGCTAGATGCAATAATAAGAACCATATATAGAGTTCAAGTATCAAAGAAAAATCTTCTAGAGTGGGTAACGGCAGCCGATGTGGAAAGGTCATTAACAAACGATATTCAGAGCTCGATTAAAAGGATGAGAATATCAATAGTAGTAGCCGTTTTAACTGCGGTTCTGGGATTATATACAAATATGATAAATGGCTTCCTAGCAATACCAATAGGTCTTTTGTGGATGTTTTCTCCAATTATAGCCCACAATCTTAGCCATGAAGTTGACGAAAGAAAAGAATTAACTGATGAGGATAGAAAAATATTAAGAAGAATTGCTAGGAAAACATGGGCATATTATGAAGACTTCGCTAGTGAAGAGGATAACTATCTTCCTCCAGATAATTTTCAAGAAGACCCAGACAATGGAGTAGCACATAGAACGTCACCAACAAATATAGGATTTTTGTTAATATCAATACTTTCGGCAAGGGACTTCGGATATATTTCAACCATAAATTTAGTTGATTACATAAATAAAACATTGTCTACTATTGAAAGACTTGAAACCTGGAAGGGTCATCTATTTAATTGGTATAATACAGAAACATTAGAGGTTTTAAGACCTCTTTATATTTCAACAGTTGATAGTGGTAATTATCTTGGCTACTTAATTACCTTAAAGGAAGGTCTTAAGGAATTATTAGATTCAAAGGTAATAGATATCAATAAAAATTTACAGGGGATTAGGGATACCTTTGATTTACTAGAAGAAAAGGATGAAACTTTAACAAAGCTACTTGAAAGCTTTACTGAAGAAGAAATGACATTAGAAAAGTACTCCGAGATACTTGAATCCTTAGCAGCTGCTGAGTATGGAGATAGTAGCTGGGATAAAAAATTCGTTAAAATGATAGAAGGCTTTAAAAAAGATATAGATATGCTCCTAATGGACAGAAGTACATATAAAGAACTTGTGAGCCTTGCAGAAAAAAGGCCATATTCAAGGATAAGTTATATTTTAGAAACTGAAGAAACAGAGTTAGAAGATATGTCCCTAGCAGAGCTAAATTATAAATATAGTGCCTTGGCAAGTATAGCAAATAAAGGGAAAAATAGCGATGACAAAGGTCTTGCTAAGGTTAAAGAAAAGTTAAATATATTAAGTAGCAATAGTGAAAGATATTTCGATATTATAAGTAGTCTTATTGGAAGAATAGAAAAATTAATTGAGGATATGGATTTTACTCCGCTGTATAGTAGCAAGAGAAATCTCTTTTCTATCGGATATGATGTTTTAGAGGAAAAGATGACAAATTCATACTATGATTTATTGGCATCGGAAGCGAGGTTGGCAAGTTATATAACAATAGCAAGAAAAGAAATTCCTATGAGACACTGGTTTAAACTCGGTAGAGCTTTATCAGAGATTAATCATTATAGGGCTTTAGTATCGTGGACTGGTACAATGTTCGAATATCTAATGCCGCCACTTATAATGAAAACCTATGGAAATACTTTGCTTGATGAAACCTACTCTACAGTAGTTAATGCTCAAAAGATCTATGGACAAAAGAGAAACACTCCTTGGGGTACATCGGAGTCAGGATATTATGCCTTTGACATGAATTTAAATTATCAGTATAAGGCCTTTGGAGTACCCGATCTAGGACTTAAAAGAGGTCTAATGAGGGATATGGTTATATCTCCGTATTCAACAATATTAGCTCTTCCCTATGAGAGTGATTCAGCAATGAAAAATATTCACAGACTTATAAAGGATGGAGTAGAGGGCGAGTATGGATTCTATGAAGCCATTGACTATACACCTCAGAGGGTTCCATTTAATACTAATAGAGCTGTAATTAAGAGTTTTATGGCCCATCATCAAGGTATGAGCTTTATTGCCTTAAATAATTATTTGAATGACGATATCATGCAGGAGAGATTTCATTCTGATCCGATGATAGAGTCAGCAAAGATTCTTCTTCAGGAAAGGATTCCTGTAAGAAAGATTATTACTAAAGAATACAAAGAATATATTGAACCCTTTAAGGAAAGAAACAGAGAGCCACTTAGATTTGAGAGAGAATTCAGCGACCTTGGTCATCCTATTCCAAGGTGCCATATATTGACCAATGGAAGATATTCTACCGTAATTACCGATGGTGGAAGCGGATATAGTAAGAGAGAGGATCTCCAGGTAACTAGATGGAGAGAAGATCCATTGGTAAGAAGATATGGAAACTATATATTTGTAAAGAACTTAAATTCAAATAAAATATGGTCTACATCCTTCGATCCATTAAACACTGCACCTGATGGATATAAAGTTAAGTTTTCGCTAGATAAAGCCGAGTTTATAAGAACCGAGGATAATATAGATTCACGTACAGAGATAGTTGTTTCTACGGAAGATGATGTGGAAATTAGAAAGGTTACATTAACTAATCATGGGCAAGAGTCAGTACTAATTGAGCTAACTAGCTATTTAGAAATAGTTTTAGCCCATCAAGCAGCAGATATTGCTCACCCAGCATTTAGTAACTTGTTTATAAGGACAGAAATGGTTTCACAATATGATAGTCTAATTGCTTCAAGAAGACCTAGAGTAGAAGGCAAAGAGACAATATGGATGTTGCACAAAATCACTGTCGATGGTGAAAAGGTAGGAAATCTAGAATATGAAACTAACAGAGGAAATTTTCTTGGAAGAAGTAGAAACATATGGAACCCTATAGCCTTAACAAAGTCTTTGAAGAACTCAACAGGACCTATCTTGGACCCTATTATGAGTCTAAGAAGAAGTGTAAAAATAGAGCCGGGTAAGGCAGTATCGGTTTCCTATATAACCGGAATTGCAAAGGATAGAGATAATGCAATTGAGTTGTCTCAAAAATATAATGATCTAAACTCAATAGAAAGAGCCTTCCAATTGGCTAATGTAAGAAGTCAGGTTGAGTCTACATACCTCAATCTATCGGAAGAAGAGTTAGAGATATATCAAGATATGATGTCGCAAGTTGTTTTTCTCAGTCCTAATAGAAGAAAAAATAGTGAGATTATTAGTCAGAATGTTAAAGGTCAGTCTTCATTGTGGGCCTATGGAATATCTGGAGATTTACCTATAATCCTTGTGAGTGTTAAAAAAGCCGATGAGACAGAAGTAGTGAAGGAAGCCCTTAAGGCCCATGAATACATGAGAGTAAAGGGTTTATCGGTAGATTTAGTTATTCTAAACGAAGATGAAAGCAACTATTATCAGCCTATGCAGGAGCTACTTAAGGAGATTGTTTTCACGAAATATGGTAATCATGTACTAGACAGATCTGGAGGAGTATTTATTAGAAATGCAAGTGTAATGCCTTGGGAAGATATAATACTACTCTATACAGTTGCTAGAATTATCCTTAAAGGTGATAAAGGAGCAATAAAATCTCAAATTAGAATATCAGATATTAATGATAGTATTCCAGAGGAAAAACAATTCGCCGATGAAAACATTACATATCTAGATAAGGACGAAGACTTAGATTTGAACTTCTTTAATGGATATGGAGGGTACTCAAAGAATGGTTTGGAATATGTAATTAAGTTAAAAGAAGGTGTAAATACACCAGCGCCATGGATCAATGTTATCTCAAACGGAGATTTCGGTTTTAACATAACTGAAAATGGAAGTGGATTTACCTGGGCGGAAAACAGTAGGGAAAATAAACTAAGTCCTTGGTCAAACGATCCAGTTTCTGATCCGCCAGGAGAGATCATTTATATAAGAGATGAAATAAGTGGCAAACTGTGGTCTATTACGCCACTACCTATTAGAGAGAAAGAAAGCTATATAGTACGTCATGGTATTGGCTACTCAAGCTTTAAACATTGTAGTAATGGAATAGAGCAAAGGTTGACACTCTTTTCTCCAAAGGAAGAGCCTGTTAAATTAAATATGGTTAAGCTTAAGAATAGCTCAACTGGAAAGAGAAAATTATCAATCATATACTATGTAAAACCAAGCCTTGGCACAAGTGAACAATTTACACAACAATATATAAAAACTGAATTTGACAATGATACTGGTTACTTAACATTTAGAAATTCATATAATTCTGACTTCCCAGATAGAATAGCTTTCATGAGTTCAACTGAGAAAATCGTCTCATATACAGGTGACAGGGAAGAATTTATAGGAAAGAATAATTTGAGCAATCCGGAATCTCTGAGGAGACATGGCTTTTCAAATAATGTCGGAGTAGGCTTTGATCCTTGCGGTGCAATGCAGATAAATATAACCCTAGAGCCAAACCAGGAAAAGTCATTAGCATTCCTATTTGGGCATTCTAAAGAAATCGATGAAGTAAATGATATAGTTAAAAAGTACAGAAGCTTAAAAAAATGTAATAGAGCTTTAGATGAAGTAAAGGAATACTGGCAAAGAGTTTTAGGATCAATAAAGGTTAAGACGCCTGATCTTTCAATGGATCTATTACTTAATCAATGGCTGATGTATCAAACAATTGCCTGCAGAATATGGGCAAGATCAGCCTTTTATCAGTCCGGTGGAGCATATGGCTTTAGAGACCAGCTCCAGGACGTTATGAACAGTATATACGTTATGCCCGAGGCAACTAAGGACCAGATATTACTGCATTGTGCACATCAATTTGTGGAAGGCGATGTACAGCATTGGTGGCACCCTGGTGCAGGGGAAAAGGGTATAAGAACAAGGTTCTCCGATGATTTACTGTGGCTGCCATTTGTAACTGCTGAGTACATAAGACATACAGGTGACTCAGATATTCTAAATGAAGTCGTTCATTATCTAGAAGATGAGCCGTTAGGTGAGCATGAGGATGAAAGGTATGGAATCCCAAGGATTTCAGAGGAGAAGGGAACTGTTTATGAGCATTGTATAAGGGCTATTGACAGATCACTGAAATATGGAGAACATGGAATACCTCTAATGGGTTCAGGAGACTGGAACGATGGAATGAGTACCGTTGGAAACAAGGGTAAAGGTGAGAGCATCTGGCTTGGATGGTTCATCTATTATACCCTAATGAGATTTACAGGTATATGTTCAGAGATAGAGGACTTTGATAGGGAAAAAAGATATAGAGATAGCGCAAAGCATATATCTAAGAACATAGATAAGAATGCTTGGGATGGTGCTTGGTACCGAAGAGCATACTTCGATGACGGTACTCCACTAGGTTCGATAGAGAATACAGAGTGTATGATTGACTCCCTGGCACAATCATGGGCAGTTATATCTAAGGCAGGAGACAAAGCTAAAATAGAAAAGGCAATGGATTCGGTGGAAAAATACCTTATAAAAAGAGATGAAGGTTTGATTCTTCTTTTCACTCCACCCTTTGATAACAGTGATTTACATCCTGGATATATTAAGGGATACGTTCCAGGTGTAAGGGAAAATGGAGGGCAATACACCCATGCGGCTACCTGGGTAATTAAGGCTTTCGCAGAGATGGGAGAAGGGAATAAAGCTGCAGAACTTTTCAGTATGATAAACCCAATCAATCATTCTAGAACATCTATAGAATCTAACACCTATAAGGTTGAGCCCTATGTGGTTGCAGCCGATGTATATGCCGTTAGTCCCCATGTTGGAAGAGGTGGATGGACGTGGTACACTGGAACATCAGGGTGGATGTATAGAGTTGCTTTAGAAAGTATACTTGGTTTTAGAAAAGAAAAGGATAAATTATTTATAGACCCATGTATACCAAAGGAATGGAAAGAGTATGAAATAGAGTATAAACATAAAAAAGCAACCTACAAGATAAAAGTAACAAACCCGGATGCTGTGAATAGAAACGTTAAGTCAGTATTAATAGATGGTGAAGAGACCGGGGAAAAATATATACCTCTGGTTGATAAGGACCAAGAATATAATGTTGAAGTGATTTTAAGTAAAGAAGCTTGAGGTGGATACAGGTTTTAAAGTCTAATAAAAAAGCTACCAATATCAAAATTGGTAGCTTTCTTTATAGAATAACAGTAATAAATGCTAACGGCTAAAATCTCTATCTGTTCCTCGTTTACATAAGCTCGGCAGTTTCTATTCCTTCTAAGTATAACAACCTCTCAATAGCTTCAGCAACAATTGCATTTCTTGGTATTTTAGCAATTAAGAGAACTGCAATCGTATTATCATCAATTGTCTCTAATTTAATATTAACAATTGAAATATTCATTCTACCGAGCTCAGTTCCAATCTTACCTATTTGACCTGGTTTGTTGATGGTTATAACCTTAAGGTAGATTTCATTGTGCTTTTTACTAACATAATTTTCGAATTTTGAGAAGAAAAATAATATAATAAATACAAATACAGTAGCTACTACAGAACCCAAATAGAAGCCACTCCCGGTAGCTAAGCCAATACATGCAACAGCCCATAGGCTAGCTGCAGTAGTTAAACCCTTAACTGTTAAACCTTCTCTCATAATAGTTCCGGCACCGAGAAAACCAATACCACTAATGACTTGGGCACCTAGCCTTGTGGGATCTATATCTGAGACATCACTATAGGTATTGAACATAAATATTCCGGTGAGCATCACTAAAGTAGCTCCCATACATACAAGGATATGTGTCCTAAAGCCTGCGGGCCGATTTACGCTTTCTCTTTCAATACCAATAAGACCACCTAGGATGCAGGAAAGAATTATTCTTATTAATACATCATTAATAGCTATCATAAATACATACCCCACTTTCGAACTTAAACTATCTAATTATTATATATCTTATGATTCCTCAAATCAAACTATTAATCCCCAAAAAACTTTTCTGGTTGAAAAAAAGTGTTTAAAATAGATTAGAAAAACACAGAAAAAAAATTCTGAATCTTCTACGAATAAATTGGGTTAGATTTACCTAAATGGGTATCTATGAAATAGGTTATTTTAGCCCAGATTATTCATGAAAAATTCAAAACTACTTGTACCCTTTCAAACTTTTCATGAATAATCCGGGTTTAATAATTTTATCTATATAATATAAATAGGATAGGGATCTTACTTTTTTTCGTAACTTACATATTGTAAACACTGTATAGATAATATATTATTAGTATGTATGGTAATTTATTCTTATAGATTTATTTTAAATGTACATACTATAGGAGAAATAGCTGTCAAGACGATAGCAAATAATTGTTATAAGGAGGAATTTAAATGGTATCAGAAAAATTACTTAATCAACTAAACGATCAATTAAACTTTGAATATGAGTCAGCTAATGTATACTTAGCTATGGCTGCTTACTGTGCATCAATTGATCTTGATGGATTCGAAAACTTTTTCATAGTTCAAACTGAGGAAGAGAGATTCCATGCTTCAAAACTTTATAACTATATCAATGAAGTAAACGGTAGAGTTACAATTGGTGCCTATGCTGAACCACAAAACGAATATAATTCATTATTAGATGTATTTGAAGCAGCTCTAAAGCATGAAAAGGTTGTTACAGATAGAATATATAAGCTAATGGACACAGCGCAAGATGAAAGAGAATATGCTACTATTAGTTTCTTGAAGTGGTTTATTGATGAACAAGTAGAAGAAATGAGTATGTTTAATAAGATTATCCAGAAAATCAAGATGATTGGTGATGAATATAAAGGACTTATGATGCTTGATAATGAGCTTGCTCAAAGAACCTTTACACCACCTGCTGATGCAAACGCGTAAAATCTAAAACACTCCGGGGCTGCGCTCATAAGAAACCTTTATGAGGCACCCCATTTTTTATGTCCTAGGGGTTAGGCTTTTTATGAATAAATTAGGTCTATTTTGACAAAAATACTAGTTATATATAATACGATAAACATCTTGCATTCAGGAGATCTGACGGTCAGCGTTTTGGGGGATGTTAAATCTTCGGAATGTAATAGATTTTTCGTAACTTATATAGTATTTATTGAGTGAATGGAGGTTATTCGATGAGAATTCCTAACCACATAGGAATTATACCCGATGGAAATAGAAGATGGTCAGTAAATATGGGACTATCAAAGGAAAAAGGTTATGACCACGGATTAGATCCAGGTCTTGAGCTATTTAGATTATGTAAAGAAGCAGGGGTTAAGGAGATAACCTATTATGGCTTTACTACAGACAACACAAAACGTCCCAAGATACAAACTCATGCCTTTACTAAGGCTTGTATAAAGGCAGTTAAAATGCTTTCTAATGAAGATGCATCATTATTAGTAGTAGGGAACACTGAATCACCTAAATTTCCAGAGGAGCTGAAGGAATATACCACGAGAAAAGATTTTGGAAATGGAGATATGAGAGTTAATTTTCTAGTTAATTATGGCTGGCATTGGGATTTAGAGAACCTAATAAAAAATAATGAGGATATACAACGTGGTAAAGAGAATATTTCTAATAGAATATATTCAAGCGATATAAGCAGGATAGACTTAATAATACGTTGGGGTGGACGAAGGAGATTAAGTGGTTTCTTACCTGTTCAATCGATATATTCAGATTTCTATGTTATAGATGATATGTGGCCAAATTTTACTAAGGAACACTTCTATGAAGCATTAGAATGGTATGGTAAGCAGGATGTAACATTGGGTGGGTAGGAATTATTAAAATCTAAAACTTTTTTACTCTGTGACTAAAATCACACTATTTATTTGACATATATCACATAAACCTGTTTGTATTTTAGCTATAATTTAGTTAGAAAATACAAATAAGGGGTGTGGCTAATATGGCGATTAGAAAAATAATGAAGATAGATGAAGACAAATGTGTTGGTTGTGGATTATGTGTACCAGGATGTGCAGAAGGAGCAATAAAGATTATAGATGGTAAAGCGAAACTAGTATCTGACAATCTATGTGATGGAATAGGAAATTGCATTGGACACTGTCCAGTAGATGCTATAGAGATTATTGAAAGAGAAGCTGAAGAATTTGATAAGAAAGCTGTAGAAGAGCACAAGGAAGAAAAAAAGGAGCATACACATGTACATCATAAAGAAAAGGCTCATGGTCATGGTTGTGGATGTCAAGGAAGTAGGCCGATGCATATAAAGAGAAATAAAAGTCAAGGTGCTGCTACAGGGGTATCAACTGGTGATGTTGAAATCAAAATAAGACCTCAATTAAGTCAATGGCCTGTTCAACTTAAATTAGTACCTGAGAATGCGTCATACTTTAATGACAGAGAATTATTAATAACGGCTGACTGCGTACCATTTGCATATCCAAATTACCATCTAGATTTGCTTAAAGACAGGTCAGTAGTAATTGGATGTCCAAAGCTAGATGATATCGAGTTCTATATAAATAAGCTTACAAATATAATTAAGTTAAATAATATCACAGGCATAGTTGTTGCACATATGGAAGTACCATGTTGTACAGGTATAATAATGGCAGCCGATGAGGCGCTTAAAAGATCAGGAAAAGATATTAAGATTAAAAAAGTAAAAATAAAAATAGATGGTGGAAGAGAGGGCTAGAAAAGCCCTTTTTTTTTTGAAAAAAATAAAAAAAATTTAAAAAAAAGAAGGAATTGAAAAAAGTGTGTAGAATAAATCACTATACACAAATGGAATATATTCCTTATAGTGGAATGAGTGTTGTGAATTAGTTAGGCGAAAAGAGAATGATATTCATAAAATTAGATTGGAAGATTACAAGTAAGGAACACAAGAATGGTAGTAAATCTAAAATATTAACTTCATTTATAAATTGTTAAACTTAGAAGTATAACAGTTTATAGAAATGATTTTATTCATTAACTAGCTAGTTTAATGAATAAGTTATGATTAACAAAAGGCAGTTATTTTTTTACTAATTAAATGGAATACGTTTCACGATGTGGAATAAAAGAAAATAATACTTATTATATGGGAGGATGATATGGGATAAGATTTTCTACATTAATTTATATTAGCAGTTGCAGATAGTTCTTCTATAGTCAGAAATAAAATGTGAGAAGGTGATTAATATTAGCGATAATAAGCTTTATACATTGAAAGATGCAATATCAAAATTTGTAAAGGATGGAGATAGTATTGCATTTAGTGGTTTTACAACGAATAGGAAGCCCTATGCAGCAGTTTATGAAATACTACGTCAGGGGATTAAGAATCTGTACATACAGGGAGGCCCTGCTGGAGGCGATGTAGATATGCTGATAGGTGCAGGTAGATGTACAGCATATGTTAATAGCTACACTGCAAACTCAGGATATTCAAATGTAAGTAGAAGATTCCGTAAATTTATTGAAGAACAGAAAATACTGTTTGAAGATTACTCCTTAGATGTCCAGACGATAATGTTTCATGGTGCAGCTCTAGGTCTGCCATATGTTCCAGTTAAACATATGCTTGGTTCAGACCTTGTGGAGAAGTGGGGAATTCCGGAAGAAATTAGAGTCAAGCATGATAAGCTACCTGATAAAAAATTAATAGTCACTGAGGATCCGTTTAACCCTGAGGAGAAAATATGTTTAGTTCCAACACCAAAGCTGGATGTAGCAATAATCCATGCACAAAAGGCAACGATTGATGGAACCATAAGAATTGAAGGTTCACAATTTATTGACCTAGATATTGCCTTAGGAGCAAAGTATTGCATTGTAACATGTGAAGAAATAGTTGAGCCAGAGGAAATAATGAATAATGCGTCTTTAAATAATATACCTTGCTTCAAAACTGACGCAGTAGTTCATGTTCCTTATGGAGCCCACCCATCCCAAGCCTTTAACTACTATGACTATGATCGTGATTTCTATGTTATGTATGATCAAGTAAGTAAGGACGATGAGAAATTTGAGGAATTCTTAAATGAGTGGGTTTATGGAGTAAAGAACCACGAAGAATATTTAGAAAAATTAGGGGTGTCAAGACTTAATAAATTGAAAGTTAGAGAAGGTCTTGGTTATGCAGTATCCTCAGAAGTAGGGAGGGGTTAATATGGAGAAAAATTATACAAATAAAGAGTTACAGGCCATAATGATTGCAAGACAAATTAAAAATGGACAGACGGTAGTTGTTGGAACTGGCCTGCCTTTAATAGGAGCATCACTTGCCAAAAAAACCTATGCACCTCACTGTCATTTAGTAGTTGAAAGTGGATTAATAGATTGTAAACCAAAGGAAGTACCAAGCAGTGTAGGTGACCTAAGATTTATGGCCACTGCTTCAGTGCTTTGGGAGCAATTTAGGTACTTTGGATTTCAAACAAATTCATGGAAATATGATGATATTGACCTACTCTCATTTATTGGTGGAGCACAGATAGACCCATATGGAAATGTAAACTCAACCTGTATAGGAGATTATCATAAGCCTAAAACAAGATTTACTGGAAGTGGTGGAGCAAATGGAATAGCTACCTTTTTCAATACAATAATTATGATGCAACATCAAAAAAGAAGATTCGTTGAAAAGGTTGACTACATGACAAGTCCAGGTTGGATTGATGGACCAAATGGAAGAAAAGAAAAGGGGTTACCGAATAATAGAGGACCTCAGCTAGTAGTTACTGATTTAGGAATAATGAAATTTGATCCTGATACTAAGAGGATGTATGTAGCAGAATACTATCCGGGTGTAGAGCTCGATCAAATAATAGAAAATACAGGATTTGATATAGATGTGTCGCGTGCAGTAAAGGCCAAAGAACCGGAGCTAGAGGTTCTAAGAATATTAAGGGAAGAAATTGACCCTAAAGGGGTATTCATAAAGAGGCCTAAAAAATAAGAGTTTACATATACTTCTACGAAGATATCACTAATGATTGTTGAAAAACAGTGAATCTTGTCGAAAAAAGAGCGAGGTTATATACTAGTGATGAGGTAGAGGATAAAGAAATCTCTAGATTTTGAGAAAGATACTATTGAGTTATCTTGTGAATATAAAGAGTTGAAATTAAATTTGCTAATTAAGCTGTGTTGGAAACAAGAAGAGGATCATAAGTCAATTGATAAATAGAAAAGTCCTTAGGAATCTTTTCATGTTTATGAATAGATTGACACAGCTTTAAATTAGATTTCCTATAGTTTTTTTAACTAGCAGGAAAATGTTTTTCTAAGTATATAAGAAAGGAGTGAGAGAGTTTCGAATAAGAAGCATTAGTTAGAATCATAAAAATTCAGAGACATTAAGGAGATAATCGACAGTTGAGAAGGGGAAGGAGTGTTGAAGGTTTTAAAAAATATAAAAATAGTGGTAAAAAAAGATCGCTGATTATTGCACTAATCAACGACCCAAGTAAATTGTTACACATTAATAAATTACACTAAAGTCATATTAAAATCAAGTAAAATTTTAGCTCAGAAATCCTTATTGGTAAGTTTTATAGAAAATTAGACTTTTTTACTTATAAAAAGTATTATTTCAAGGGGGTTATAATATTGAGTACAGCTGTAATTAACAAAAAAAAGAAAAAGGTGAATCATCCATTCTTAGCCTTAGTTATAATGATAATTATAGTAGCTGTTGCTACCCACCTAGTTCCAGCAGGTGAGTTCGATAGAGTAAAAACAGAAGATGGAAGAACCGTAGTTGATCCAACGAGTTATAAGGTTGTTGAAAGTAATCCAGCAGGTATAGCTGATTTTTTCCAATCCTTCTATTTTGGATTTAAGAAGGGCTCAGGAGTAATGGGACTCGTGTTCTTCATAGGGGGAGCATTTGGAGTTATTAAAGCGATGGGGCTATTAAATATAGCTGTTCATGCAATCACAAATAAAGTTAAGAGTAAAGGTATTTTACTTATAGCACCTATTGTAATGACTGCTATATTTTTCAATGTAACTTTTACAGGAATGAGAGAACTCGATGTAATTTTTATATCATTAATGATTCCTATATGTGTATCGCTAGGATATGATTCTATGACAGCCCTTGGTGTTGTTCTTGTAGGATCGGTCGCGGGATTTGCACCTGCTCTTGCAAACCCTTTCTTTACTGGTATAGCTCATGATATAGCAGAGCTTCCTATATATTCCGCAATGTGGTATAGAGGGATGGTAGCAACTGTTTTTCTTATAACAGGTATGCTGTATGTAATATGGTATGCTAAAAAGGTTAAAGCAGATCCATCTAAGAGTATTGTAGCTGATTTACCAACTGAAATGGAACTAAGAAAGTACTATGAAGAAAATGGTGTTGAAGAAGAAAATGTAGAGATGAGTTTAAGGTTAAAGCTAGCAGGGCTTTCATTCTTGGCACTATTTGCCTTTATGATTTTTGGAACACTAAAAATGAGTTTTGGATTTGCACAGCTTTCAGGAGTCTTTGTAGCTATGGCGATTATTCCAGGCCTAGTTGGAGGGTTAACTCCTAATGAAATATGTGAGAATTTTGCTAAAGGATGTAGCGATATATTAGTTGCTGTACTTATTATATTCTTTGCAAGATCTATATTAGTGCTACTAGAAAATGCTAAAATAATAGATTCAATAATTCATTTCCTTTCACAATTTGTAACAGGAACTTCAACTGTCACTTCGGCAGTAGCAGTTTATCTTTTACAAACAGTTATAAACTTTATAATCCCGTCTGGAAGTGGACAGGCAGTAATTACAATGCCAATAATTACACCACTTGCAGATATCGGAGGAATAACTAGACAGGTTGCTTGTTTAGCTTCTCAACTGGGAGACGGTATAACAAACTATTTCTATATAACTAATGGAGGATTATTGGCAGTACTTGCTGTTGCTAAGGTTCCATATGGAAAATGGGTTAGGTTCTTTGGACCGCTGTTTGCACTTTATGCTGTAGTAGCTGGAATCTTCGTAGCAGTTGCACAGATGATTAACTTAGGACCTTTCTAAAATAGACAATGAAAAACTATTAGGATTAATATACTACTTAATCGATAAACAATCTTTGTATATAATTAATTATATCGCTTAAGCAGTTATTAAATAAAAAATTCTTTTAATTTAATCTGAGGAGGAAGAAC
Organism: Wukongibacter baidiensis; assembly: GCF_050888315.1. Lineage (NCBI taxonomy): Bacteria > Bacillati > Bacillota > Clostridia > Peptostreptococcales > Caminicellaceae > Wukongibacter > Wukongibacter baidiensis. Next base: position 867,452 of record NZ_CP138202.1, on the reverse strand, counting down.
AATGGATAATAAAATTATTAGTGCAATTTCTTCAGCAAACAATATAATCAAAAATCTTTTAGCAGTTAAGCCGGGTGAAGAGGTACTAATATGTACTGACCCAGAAACTGATATGAGAATGGTAAATGCCTTTGCAGCAGCGACATTAGAATGTGGCGCAGAGTATACTATCGCTATGATGCCTACTAGAACTAAAGAAAAAGCTGTAACGATATCAAAGACCTTAGAAAAAGCTATGGAAGGTTGCGATGTTTATATACCAATGACTAGAACTTCTGGGGCTTCGGCTTATAACTCAAAAATGAAAGAATTATTGCTTAAAAAGCAGATAAGAGAATGCTGTATGGTTCTTAGAGATATAGATAATTACATAAAGGGTGGTGCTCTTGCAGATTATGAGAAGGTATATGCAGATGGCAAGCGCCTGGCCGAGATATGGAAGGATAAAAAGTTATGTAGAATTACTACACCAGCAGGTACAGACCTAACAGCTGAAATGATTAGTGCAGAGCCAATTATCGAATGTGGTATTGCAAGAAATCCAGGAGAGAGTATGGCGTTTTCAGATGGAGAGGTGTCTGTAGGTCCTGTTGAAGGAACTATGAATGGAACATTAGTACTTGATGGACCAATGTGCTACTTTGGTTCCCCTTTAGAGCCGGTGAAAATGACAATTAAAAATGGTAAGGTTGTTTCAATAGACGGTGGAGACAGAAGAATAACTGGGGAATTTAGAAATCTATTCGAAACTATTGAAAATAGTGATAATATCGCAGAAATTGGAATAGGTCTTAATCCAAACTCATTAATGAATGGCGATTTTGAAGAAGAGAAGAAAGCTAGAGGAACTGTTCACATTGCATTTGGAAACGGTGTTTACTATGGACAGAATAGGCCTACTGCAGATAGCCAAGTTCATATAGATGCGGTACTATATGCTCCAACTGTTACCTTTGACGATGAGCTTATTGTTAAGGATGGCAAAGTTGTTGCTTTAGGCGATGAATAAAGTATTAAAATGATATAACTATTAATACACATACTTAAGGGACATGAGAAAAATTAGTTTCGAATATCTATTAGGAACTTTTTATTCGAATATCCCTTAAGTGATTTTAAATTAGTAGTAGAGAGAGGTGAGCTAATGGAAAACTTAAATATACTCGAAAGGTTTATCAATCCTGATTTAATGCAGAATATGTCTATTGGTGAAAGACTTTTAGCATCAAGTTATGTGGCTGCCCTCGGTATGTGTACAACCTTTGCAGTATTGATAATTTTATGGGGACTAATTGTTGTTATGGCCAAAGTGTTAAGTACTATGCAACCTAAGAGACAGACTGTAAATATCTCATCCGAATCTGCTCTTCAAGATGCTTCAGAGGATAAGGAACTTATTGCAGTAATTACTGCCGCAGTAGCAGCTAGTCTCAATAGGCCTGTTGGATATAGTAGAATAAAAAATATTTCCAGAATAAGATAAGAGATATAAAGACTGGGATTTGAAACGTGACTTTCTTTCAAGGATGGTGCAGTTATGGTAAGAAGAATGGCAATAATACCGAATAAATGTACAGGTTGTACAACATGTGTCTTAACATGCTCAATATCACATAACGATAGATTTAATCTTTCCAGTTCATATATTAAAGTAAAAAAGAATGACATATGTGGAATATTTGAAATAAGCTTCTCTTCAACATGTTTAAGCTGCTATAAATGTGCTGAAGTTTGTCCTGCAGGGTGCCTTGAGATAGTAAATATAGTAGATTTAGAGGTAAAGGAGGGAAGTTAATGTATGGATATGCAGGAAAGTTTTTAGATATCAATTTAACTAGTTTAGAAGTTAAAGAGCTTAAACTCGATGGTGAGCTATTGAATAAATATATTAGTGGCGTAGGCATTTCCACCAAACTTATCTATGATAACATTGAACCTGACACCGATCCTTTAGGACCACAGAATGTTTTATGCTTTGCAGTAGGAGTTTTTGTAGGAACTAATGTTCCGACTGCCTGCCGTACAGAGGCTTCAGCAAAATCACCACTTACAGGGTTGATAGGAACCTCAAACTCAGGAAACTTTTGGGGAAGTGAATTGAAATACGCAGGCTATGATGGAATGATATTGAGAGGACGTTCTGAAACACCGGTTTATATATCCATAAGCAATGATGATGTTAAGATACTTCCAGCTGACAGCCTTTGGGGGAAGGATTCTTGGGATACAATAGATCATATCAGGAAAGAATTTCATGATAATGAAATTCAGATTGCTACAATTGGGCAGGCTGGAGAAAATCTATGTAGATTTGCAAGTATTCAAAATGGGCCACATGATGCATGGGGTAGAACTGGACTTGGTGCTGTAATGGGATCTAAGAATCTAAAAGCCATTGCAGTTAGGGGAACTAATGGTATTAAAGTCTTCGACAAAAAAGAATTTCTTGAGAGCGTTAAGGAATGTTACAAAGTAATATACGAATCACCTTTCTATGGTCCCTTTAGTAAATATGGAACTATGCTAGCTACAGCTCCCTATTTTAAGTTTGGGGCCCTACCAGGACGAAACTTCCAGACGGGGATAATACAGAATTGGATGGAGACTCGCAGCTACAAATTAGTAGATAAATACAGTAATAGAGGTATTGCCTGTATATCATGTCCGATCTCATGTGCCCACTGGGTTGAAGTAGAAGAGGGACCTTACTCAGGATTAAAAGTTAAGGATATGGAGGTTACCCCGGTTATTGGCTTTGGTGCAGGCTGTGATATCAATAATATTCCAGCGGCTGCTAAACTTTGTGAGGTTTGTCAACGCTATGGAGTAGATATGATTTCAGCTTCTTCAACGATAGCCTTTGCCATGGAACTGTACCAGAGGGGAATATTAACAGAAGAGCAGATTGGATTTAGCCTACATTGGGGAGATGAAGAAGCTTCATTTAAGTTATTAGAACTAATAATGAGGCGAGAGGGAATAGGAGACATTTTAGCAGAAGGAACAAAAAGAGCTGGTGAAAAAATTTCAGGAGCTGACTATTATGCTATGCATGTCAAGGGATTGGAAATTCCCATGGCTGATGCAAGAGGACGATGGTCCACGTGGACTTTTGGTAACCTAACAAATATTCGTGGAGGAGACCATCTTAGAAATCGTAATCCAGTTGAAAACTTAAGATATAACTTAAATACAGTTGAGTATAAAACCGAGAAATTTGGGTTTCCAGATAAGGTATACAATGAACTAGATATGCCTGAAGAAGTAAAGAAACAAATATTCAATGATAAAGATAGAGATGTCGATATACCTAAAATGTCAAAATGGTCAGAGGATCTCATATCAGTCTATAATACAGTCGGTATATGCATCAGACCGCCAATTTTAAATACTGTTGGACCGAGTCTAATAGCTCGACTATACACTTCCTTAACCGGTATAAAGATGACCCCTGATGAAATAATGAAGGTTGGAGAGAGGATCTGGAACTTGCAAAAGCTATTTAATCTTCGGGAAGGTGAAGTCAAGGAGGACAGTGTATATCCAGAAAGATTTTACGATGAAGTACTTCCAGAAGGACCTAGTAGAGGAAAAAGCCTTAGTAGAGAAAAGGTAATAGAGACTCTAGAGGAATATTACGACTATAGAGGTTGGGATAAAGAAAATGGTGTTCCAAGTAGCAAGAAATTAGAGGAGCTTGAACTATAACTTAGGTGTTCATTAATGAGATTTTGAAGGAGGACTTAAAATGAGAAAATTCAATATAACTGTGGATGGAAAGACGTATGAAGTTGAAGTGGAGGAAATAGGTGGAGGAAGTACAACTTCTCTTTCAAGACGAACAGCTGTACAGAAAACTGTGACTCCACAAAATACAATGACTTCAGCACCTGTAGCTAAAAGACCTGCACCAGCACCAAAGCCAGCGGCAGCGCCAGCACCGGCAGGAGGAAACACTATAACAGCGCCAATGCCAGGAACAATCCTTGACATAAAGGTAAATGTAGGAGATACAGTTTCAAATGGTGATGTACTACTTATATTAGAAGCTATGAAAATGGAAAATGAGATAATGGCACCGGCAGGTGGGAAGGTAGTATCAGTAAACGCTACTAAGGGAGCATCCGTAAATGCAGGAGATGTTTTAATAGTAATAGGATAGTATACAATATAGGATTAAAAGTCTAACGACGAAAGTGAGGGAGAATACAGGATGTTTTTAGAACTGATTAACAACTTTTTCGCAAGTACAGGATATGTTGCTCTTACATGGCAGGCCCTTGTTATGTTAGGTATAGCTTGTGTACTACTCTACTTAGCTATAGTAAAGCAATATGAACCTTTACTATTGCTCCCTATTGCCTTTGGAATGCTTCTTGCTAATATCCCATTAGCAGGATTAATGGATTATCCAGTTTACGAAGTAGGAAAGGATGGACTACCCCACTTAAAACAACTAGGTGGTTTATTATATTATCTATACCAAGGGGTAAAGCTTGGAATATATCCTCCGCTTATCTTCATGGGTGTAGGAGCAATGACGGATTTCGGACCACTAATAGCAAACCCAAGGAGTTTACTTTTAGGAGCGGCAGCACAGTTTGGTATATTTACAACATTCTTAGGAGCCGTTGCATTAGGATTTACAGGACCGGAAGCGGCATCAATAGGTATAATAGGTGGAGCAGATGGACCAACGGCAATATTCTTAACATCTAAACTTGCACCACATCTACTAGGACCTATAGCAGTAGCGGCATATTCATATATGGCACTAGTACCAATTATCCAGCCGCCAATAATGAAGGCTCTTACAACTAAGGAAGAAAGACAAATAAAGATGGAGCAATTAAGGGTTGTAACTAGGACAGAGAAAATTATATTCCCAATAGCAGTTACACTGCTTGGAGCTCTATTACTACCATCGGCGACAGGATTATTAGGAATGCTTATGCTAGGTAACCTACTTAGAGAATCAGGAGTAGTAGATAGAATACTTAAAACAGCACAAAACGAATTAATAAACATAGTAACAATATTCCTAGGAATAACAGTTGGAGCAACAGCAAGTGCCGATAAATTCCTTAAGGTACAAACCTTAATGATAATAGGACTTGGGCTATTAGCCTTCTGTGTAGGAACAGCAACAGGAACATTATTTGGAAGAGTAATGTGTAAATTATCAGGAGGAAAGGTTAATCCACTAATTGGTTCAGCAGGAGTATCGGCAGTACCAATGGCGGCAAGGGTATCACAAGTAGTAGGACAAAAAGAAAACCCATCAAACTTCCTACTGATGCATGCAATGGGACCTAACGTTGCAGGAGTTATAGGCTCAGCTATTGCAGCTGGGGTACTGTTATCGTTATTTGGATAGATAAAATAAGAAAGTAAAAGCAGCTCTTAGAAAGAGCATTTTTTTAAAGAACACAAATGGAACGTATTCCGTATCGTGGTAAAAGATGTTAGAGAATAGTAAAATAGAGAGTAGATCATATTATTTTTTAGAAGCTACTGGAGGTCGTTATGGTAAAAAGCGTACAAAGGACACTAGAATTACTACAAGCTTTAGGCAGTACTAATAAAAAGTATACCCTTTCTGAGTTAGGTGAAGTAACAGGATTACCACCAAGTACAGTTCACAGACTTTTGGTGACACTTAAGCAGCATAGGTTCGTTACTCAGGATGAATTATCCTCATTATATTATCTAGGACCAGCCCTTGTAACTTTGGGAATTAAAGCCGGTAATTATATAGATTTACGTAAATCGGCTATGTCAATAATGAGGAATCTTGCAAATACAACTGGAGAAGATTCATATCTTGCTATATCAGATGTATATAGAGGAATATTTCTGGAACGCGTTGCAGGACCACATCCTTTGAAAATAATAGACCCATTTGACAAACAGGTTTCTTTACATTGTGGAGCAATGAGAAAGGTTCTTCTGGCATTTAAAGACAGTAAGTTTATAAATAATTTTATTAATAATGATTTAAATAAGTTTACAGAAAAGACAATATCAGATAGGGATGAATTGCTTGAAGAACTAAAAAGAATCAGAAAAGAGGATGTTGCTATTTCAATAGGTGAATACATAAAGGACGCAGTAGGAATAGCAGCACCGATTCGTGATAAACATGGTACTGTGATTGCTTCTTTAGGAATAATTGGTCCCATGACAAGGTTTCCCCAGGACAAACTTGAAGAGCAAATCTTAGAAGTTAAAAGGCATGGAAGACAGCTGTCCTTTGATCTAGGTTATTATAGCATCTAGATTCACAAATCCATTAGATATAGAAAAACAACTATAAAAAGGAGATGTAATTTAATGAGGTATGAAGGCACTGTTTATAGACCTCCTAGTGAAGCCTACAGTCTTATTATTCAAGCTACAATAGGTTGTTCCCACAATAAATGTACATTTTGCAAAATGTATAAGGATAAGCAGTTCAGAATTAGGAGTATTGAAGAAATATTCGAGGATCTTGATGTAGCCAGGAAGAGGTACAGACATATAAAGAGGATATTTCTAGCCGATGGAAATGCTTTAGCCTTAAGGACTGATGATTTAAAAAAGATACTATCAAGAATAAAAGAAAAGTTCCCAGAATGTGAAAGGGTCGGAACCTATAGTGCAACAAAGGATATATTAAGAAAATCTAAGGGCGAACTGAAGGAACTAAATGATCTAGGTCTTAAAATTGCCTACTTAGGTATTGAATCGGGAAGTAATGAGGTTTTAAAGGATATTAGAAAGGGCGTACTTGCTAAGGAGGTTATCGAAGCAGGGAAGAAAATAGTAGATGCTGGAATAAAACTTTCTGTCACTGTAATATCTGGTATAGGAGGCAGAGCTAGAAGCGATGAGCATGCAAGAGAAACAGCAAAGATAATAAATGAGATAAAACCTCAATATATTGGCCTCCTAGCACTACGTATAAAACCAGATACAGAATTATATGAACAATACAGCCGTGGTGAATTTCAACAGTTGTCACCAAAGGAAATAGCTTTAGAAACTATTAACTTTGTCAAAAATTTAGAGGTTAATAACTGTATATTTAGAAACAATCATGCCGCAAATTATTTTACTCTTGCAGGAACTTTACCCTACGATCAAGAGAAGATGCTAATGGAGCTAAATGAGCTGCTGGAAAAAGATCTAGATTATAATGAAGAATATGAATTAATTAGAAGAAATTTATAAATAGGAAAAATTTGATATAGAGATTAGAGGGTAATATGATTTGCAAAGTACAAGGGGAGGAAAATTAATGATAGGGAAGAAAAGCATAGCAAATAAACTTCTTATTGCTGTAATTTCTTTAGTTTTACTTATGTTTGCTGTATCTGGGGTAGTTATTCACCGAAAAATGAATCAAGTAATAGGAGATGTAGCCAGAAAACACGCAATAGATGAATCAGAAATCATTAGTGGAAAGATTGAAAGTTACTTTTTAAGCAAAGCTTCTATTGTAAATGCCTTGGCAAAATCTGAAAACATAATAAACTATATTAAAAGTACAGAAACAATTTCGGATAGAGAAGCAGTCAAGGATCTGCCCGAGTATGAAACCATAAGAAAGACATTATATAACATAAAAAAGGCTGATGATGAATTAGGGTTTATAGGCTTGGCGCTTGAAAAAAATAACAATCTTATTAATGATAGTAGAAACTACAAAGTCAAGAAGGATTATGATTTATTAAAAAGATCATGGTATGTTAATGCCGTAAAAGCTGATAGAATTTACTATTCTTCTCCATATATTGGAAGTACAACTAAAAAGCTTTCGGTAAGTGTCGTTGCACCAATATTTGAAGGTACAAAAGCTATAGGTGCTGCGGATGTAGATATATTTATAGATAAAATCTCAAAACTTATGGAGGGTTTAAAAATAGGAGAAAATAGTTTTTCCATGCTTATAGATGATAAAGGTACGATTATATACTGTCCAGACAAAGAAAAAATACTAAACCAGAAAGTAACCGACTATTCTGAAGAATTTAAGAATATGGAGGATCTCGTAAACATAAAGGAATCTGGGATTAGAAAATATGAAAAAGATGGGAAAACTATGTACTTGGTTTATAGTCCAATAAAGGCAAATGGATGGAAGGTATTGGTCTCAGTTGACGGCAAATATATATCGAACAAAGTAGATGGAGTACAAAAATATCTAATTTATGTCTATATTTTTATGGCCATAGTCTTAAGCTTAGTGATACTTATCTTAACAAGGAAAATGTTAAGAAATGTCCCAGTAATACTTGATAGATTCAACTCTGTGGAAAAAGGAGATCTATCTTGTAGACTTGAGGTCCATACCAATGACGAAATAGGAGAGATCTCTAGAAAATTCAATTCTATGATAACCAGTATAAGAAATCTAGTAATGAAGTCTAACGAAATAAGCTTAGATGTATTAAATTCAGCGGCTCACCTTGCCTCATCATCTGGAGAGGTTAGTGTTTCTATAGATGAGGTTTCAAATGCCGTTGAGGAAATTGCTAAAGGGGTAAACGATCAGACATTAGATATAGAAAAGGGTGTAAGCGCTGTAAATGATATGGATATGAAGTTTAATATCCTTCTTCAAAACAATAATAATATCCATAACTCAGTAAAAAACGTTAATATCACCAACGAAAAAGGAATGAAAGTCGTAGAAGAATTGAAAGACAAAAATGAACTGAACAACCTCTCAATGAAAAAAATAGAGATGGTTATCCATGAATTAAATGAAAAGACAGAAAATATAGGTAATATGCTAGATACTATAAATGCAATTGCTCAGCAAACTAACTTGCTTGCACTAAACGCATCTATAGAAGCTGCAAGGGCAGGAGATGCAGGAAGAGGATTTGCTGTTGTAGCCGATGAAATAAGGAAACTTGCAGAGGAATCAGAAAAAGCAGCTGACGATATAAAAAGTGTAATAGATGACATTCAAATGAATACCAAAGAAAGCGTGGATACTATGAAGGATGTACACCATAGTTTCTTACAACAAACGGAATCAGTTAAAGATGTAGATAAAGCCTTTAGTGATATAAACGAAATAATCAATGAAATAACAGAAAAAATATTAACCATTGGAAAAAATGTAAATGAAGTAAACGAAGATAAAGATAGAGTTATATCAGCAATGGAGAATATATCTGCAATAATTCAAGAGACAGCTGCATCTTCTGAGGAAGTTAGTGCTTCAATGGCGCAACAAGCAAGCACGATAGAAAGTGTTGCAAATGCTTCGGTAAAGCTAAACGAATTGGTTAAAGAGTTAGATGAAGAAATAAACAGGTTTAAGATATAGGATTAAGAAAAATAAAAAACTCTCAAAAAAGCAGGAATAAAAGATTATATGTCGAAACTATATTTATAAAATGGAATATATTCCACAATGTGAAATAAACGATAAAAGGAGAATGATAAAATGTATGAATCCGGGTTTTCAATGCCATCCTACTTTCAAAACATGGAACCGATGGGAGATACTTTAAAGAGAAGTAATGATGAAAATATTGAGAAGTTAAAGGAAATTGAGGCGGGTATAGCAGCTGAAGTTAAAAGAATAGTAAACTCTGGCAAATCTACTGAGGCTATAAACGAAAGAGGTCAGTGGACAGCGTGGCAGCGTATTGAGTATCTTGTGGATGAAGGGACATGGTGTCCGCTTCATAGTATATTTGATCCTGAAGCAAATGATGAGGGTACGACGGCGGTTGTCGATGGGATAGGAAGAATTAATGGAAGATGGGCAGTAATTATTGCATCAGATAACAAACAGCTAGCAGGAGCTTGGATTCCAGGTCAAGCAGAGAATATATTACGAGTAACTGATATTGCAAAGAGGTTAAACATTCCCTTAGTATGGGTGTTAAATTGTAGTGGAGTTAAGTTGAGTCACCAAGAATATGTTTATGCAAATCGTAGAGGAGGAGGTACTCCATTCTTTAGACATGCTGAACTAGCACAGGCTGGAATTCCTGTTATTGTAGGTATATATGGTACTAATCCAGCAGGAGGCGGATATCACAGTATAAGTCCCTCTGTACTAATAGCCCACGAAAAGGCTAATATGGCTGTTGGAGGAAGCGGTATAGTAGGAGGTATGAATCCAAAGGGGTATATTGATGAAGAGGCTGCTGAGCAGTTGATTGAAGCAACTAGAGGCTTTAAGGGAAACCCTCCAGGAAGTGTTGAGATACATCATGGTGTTACAGGTTTTATGAGGGAGGTAGCTGATAGTGAAGAGGGCGTTTTGGATATAATCAAGGAATATGTAGCAAGCATGCCAGCCTATGATCCATATTTCTTTAAGGTTGATGAGCCAGAAGAACCAATGTTTCCAGCGGAAGATTTATACAGCCTTGTTCCTCTTAGTCCGAAGAAAACATATGATATAAGGGATGTGTTAGCAAGGATTTTTGATAGTAGTGAGCATATGGAATATAAGCCTGATTATGGTCCAGAAATCTATACTGGTCTTGCTAAGATAGACGGATTTTTAGTTGGTTTTGTAGCTAATACTCAAGGACTTCTCATGAATTATCCTGAATACACCGATCAGTATATAGGAATTGGTGGAAAATTGTATCGCCAAGGCCTTATTAAAATGAGTGAATTTGTAACCTTCTGTAGTAGAGACAGAATTCCAATAGTATGGGTACAGGACACAAGTGGCATCGATGTTGGCAACATAGCTGAACAAGCAGAGCTACTAGGACTTGGGCAGTCTCTAATATATTCTATTCAAAATTCTGATATTCCTCAGCTTGAAATTACACTAAGAAAGGGTAGTGCAGCGGCTCACTATGTAATGGGAGGGCCACAGGGGAATAAAACAAATGCATTTTCACTTGGAACTGCAGCAACCGAAATGTATGTAATGCATGGAGAAACAGCTGCGGCAGCAATGTATTCCCGTAGACTAGTTAAGGATAAAGATGCTGGAAAACCTTTAGACGGAACTATAGAGAAAATGAATAAAATAATCAAGGACTACCACGAAAAATCAAGACCTGATTATTGTGCCAAGGTAGGGTTTGTGGATGAAGTAGTAAATATGACATATTTGAGAAATTATATAAAGGCCTTTGTAAATTCAGTATATCAAAATCCAAAATCCTTCTGCCCTTTCCATCAAATGATTACACCTAGGATCATTAGAGACTATAATAATGTTAATAAGTAAAATTTTATATAGAAAATAAGAATCAAAAAGGGGATGTATCATAAAACAATCTTATGAGACATCCCTTCTTTAAATTATTAATCTATACGATTCAAAGGATGGTACCCTTGTGAAAAGGACAGTTCTTGTGCGCACTGCTTAACTAAATTTATAAGCTCAGAATGTTTGTCTTCAGTAAGTCTTGTAATTGGACCAATTATCCCAAGGGAAGCTATAACATTACCAAATTTATCTCTAACTGGAGCACCTATACCGACTGCATCTTTAATATACTCACCGATACTGATAGCAAAATCTAACTTTTTAATCTTTTCTAACTCAACTAAAAGTAAATCTGAGTCAGTAATTGTATGCTCTGTAAAGGTTTTCAATTTATTATTTAAATAGTCATTTATAAAGGCTTCATCTTTATTAGCCAATAGAACTTTCCTCAAAGCGCCACAATGTAAAGGAACTTGAGTACTAAAGGGATCGATAATCTTTAACGGGTGTGGCCCCGCAACACGCTCCAAAAAGATACCTTTATTACCATCTGAAATAGTTAAATATGAGTCTTCACCAGTGGTGTTTGCAAGATTTCTCATAATTGGAATAGCGGACTTCCTTATATCTATGTAGCTACTTGCCTTTATACCTAAGGTGACTAGTGAAGGACCAAGATAATATAATGAAGATAACTCATCTTGGTTTACGAATCTATATTCTTTAAGGGTTAATAATAGCCTATGAATGGTACTTGGCGGTAATCCTGATATTGAACTTAGCTCAGCAATAGAGAACTTTTTATTTTCACTTCCTAAAATTTGTAATAAATCAAGGGAGCGTTTTACACTCTTTACCATGTCTAAACCTCCGTATCTACTCCTTAGTATTATACCTATTTATTATCTCACAAAAGCTATAAAATTGCTATATTCTGTTTACTTAATCTTAAAGCACAATAATGATCAAGTTCTCTTGAATGATTGCCATTTAAAAGCTATGGGTATAATTATTTTAAGAGGTGATATTATATGAAAAAATACGATTTGATAGTCATAGGTGGAGGAGCAGGAGGTCTAACAGTAGCAGCAGGCTCAGCGATGCTTGGGGCAAAGGTAGCTTTAATAGAAAAGGATAGGTTAGGTGGAGATTGCCTCTGGTATGGTTGCGTACCTAGTAAAGCGTTTATAGAAGGAAGCAAAATAAGTCACTACAGTAGAAAAGGAACAGAGCTCGGGTTAGAGATTTTCGGGGAAGTTGACATTAAAAAAGTCCTAAGCAGAGTAGATAAAGCAATAGAAAAGATTGAAGAACACGATAGTATAGAACGTTTTGAAAAATTAGGAGTAGATGTTTATATTGGTAAAGGTTCTTTCAAAAATAGGAATGAGATATTGATAGACAATGAAACCACAATATGCGGTAAAAGAATTATTATTTCAACTGGATCAAGACCAATGGTCCCAGATAGCTTTAATAAATCTGGTATTAGCTATTATACAAATGAAACAATTTTTAAGATTAAGGAAAAGCCAAAAACTCTTTTAATTGTAGGGTGTGGGCCTATAGGTTTAGAACTAGCTCAATCCTTTAATAGGCTAGGCACAGAAGTTCATATAATACAAAGAGGCAATCAAATACTAAAAAAAGAAGACAAGGACATAGCCGACGAAATTTTTAATATACTGACTTCAGAAGGATTAAATATACACACTGAAACCACAATAAAAGAAATGTATGAGGAAAGTTCTAATATCAAGATTAAATTAGAACGAAAAGGAATAGTCAAGGATTTAGATGTAGACGCAGTTCTAGTGGCCACAGGTAGAAAGAATAATATAGATAGTCTGAACTTAAGCAACGCAGGCGTAAAGGCCAATGAAAAATTTATACCTGTAAATCAATACCTTCAAACTAATATTAAAAATATCTATGCCATAGGAGATGTTAACGGGAACTATCCTTTTACACATGTAGCGGGCTATGAGGGAAAAATTGTAGTAAGTAATGCTTTGCTTGGACTAAGAAGAAAGGTAGATTATAGAAACATTCCATGGGTTACTTATACCGATCCAGAAATATTTCACTTGGGTTTAACTGAGAAAGACGCTATAAAGGAATATGGTGATAGTATTAATGTCTATAAGCTTGATCTAGGAGAAGTGGATAGATTTGTTACTGATAGAAATGAAAAGGGTTTTATAAAACTTATAACCGATAAGAAGGGGTATATTTTAGGGGCCCATGCAATAGGAAAGGGGTCTGGTGATTGGATGCAGACAGTTATTTTTGCTAAAAACTTTAAGCATAAAATTGGCGATTTATCGATGCCTATATATCCATATCCTACTCATACTGAGGCTCTAAACAAAGTATCGGGTCTATATTGGCAAGAAAAATTGAAGGGGATATCATCTAAGCTAATTAAAAGGTATATACGATGGTTTAGATAGCTTTAAAATAGAAAAATAAAAACCGAAAGGGGCAAGCCCTCTCGGTTTCTTTATACATATTATTATACAGATTGCTTTACTGCTTCAGTATCTTTAACCTTTTCCATTGTTATACCTGTAAATCCATAGATTATTGAAATTATTGGATTAATAAGGTTTAAGAAAGCATATGGAGCGTATGCAAGAGGATGAACTCCTAATGTCTTACTCATGAAAGCACCACATGTATTCCAAGGAATTAAAGGTGATGTTAATGTACCAGAATCCTCAAGAACCCTTGATAAGTTCTTTGGATGTAATCCTTTCTTATCGTAGATATCTTTGTACATTCTACCAGGGATTACTATTGATAAATACTGGTCTCCAGCAACAACGTTGATAAATATAGCAGTAACTACTGTTGCGAATACAACTGAACCAGTGCTGTGAGCAAACTTTAAGATTGCAGCTGCAATTGCGTGAAGCATTCCAGCTTTCTCCATAATACCACCAAATGCCATAGCACATAAAATCAATGATACAGTCCACATCATACTGTCTAATCCACCACGAGAAAGTAAGCTATCAATTGCTTCAATACCAGTTTCTGAAGTGAATCCGTAGTGAGCAGCATCTATAATAGATCCCAGTCCTGCACCTTGGAAGAAGAAAGCGAAAAGTCCGCCAAGTACAGTTCCACCTATTAGACCAGGTATTGCAGGAACCTTTAAAACAACCATTGCAATAACAAGTATTGGTGGGATCAATAGTAGTGGTGATATGGTAAATTGTGCGCTTATACCGTCAAGAATAGTAGTGATTGAAGACATATCCATGCTGTTTCCAGCATATTTGAAACCTATTATACCATATAATACTAAAGATATAATTAAACTTGGTCCTGTAGTGAAAATCATATGTCTTATATGGTCGAATAGATTAGCACCTGCCATTGATGGTGCTAGGTTTGTTGTATCAGATAGTGGTGACATTTTGTCTCCAAAGTAAGAACCAGAAATAATTGCACCTGCAACGATTGGTAGTGGTATTCCTAAACCTCCACCAATACCAATAAGAGCGATACCAACTGTTCCAGCAGTAGTCCAAGAACTACCAGTAGCCAATGATACTACGGCACAAATCAATGTAGTAGCAACTAAGAAAATACTAGGTTTAAGTATTTGTAAACCATAGAAAATCATTGTTGGTACTACACCGGCAAGTATCCATGTACCAATAATCATACCTATGATCATCAGGATAAGAATCGCAGACATTGACATCTTGATTGTTTCAACTACACCCTCTTCAAGCTCACTCCAAGTGAATCCAGCACTTATTGCAACTGCTGCTGCAACTGCTGCTGAGAAAATAATCGGAATGTGTGGACTTCCATCATACCACTTCAAAGTAATGAATAAAGAAACTATTAAGAATGCTACAGGTATCAATGCATGCCCGACGGTGATTCTTTTTTTCTCCTTGAGACTCATAATGTACATACCCCCAAAAATTTTTTTATTTGTACTATGCTTAACGGCAGAAGATAATGGCTTGTATTACTAGAGAAATTGTTAGAAAAAAGTAGAATGTCTTAATAACTCAAGCTATTACCTTTAAACTCTGTTTAGTACTTTAAAATGATTAACCTTATAATAGCAAAGTGAATAATGAAATTGATAATTTCTTTCAAAATCATGCAAAGTGTGAAAAACATAAAATTTTTTTTTTACATATAAAATTTCAAAGATGTTTAAAATAAAATAGAAAAATTTTCTTCAATAATAGAATTGATATTATTTGAATGAAGAAAATTAGAAAAAAGTGGCAAACGGTTTTTGAATGCCGTATAAACTTGAAAAAAATGGAAAGATTATTCATTTCTATAACAGAGTAGCAGTCAATATGCAAGTACTAGAACTATTATAACATAGATTTAACAAAAATTTTATAAAAAAAATCAGATATACATGAAATTTCAGAAATTTGAAATAGAGTAAATCTTTCTATTCATTGTATTTACAGCATTACAAGGAGCACTAAAAAATTTTAAGATTTACAAAAAGTCACTTAACCAAGATTTAACAATGGTTTAAAGTATATTTAACTTAGATATTTTTTTATAAAAATATGATAAAAAAAAATTGAAAATTGAACTATTAACAGATTTTTCTAGTCTTTGTATTAAATGCTATTAGGTGAGGGGAGATAAAATGGTTAAGTTAAATTTATGCATTGATATTGATGGTACTGTAACTACGCCTTATTATTGGTTGTAGGATGCCAATGAATATTTTAACACTAATTTGAAACGTGAAGATGTATGCGAATATGAAATTCATAAAGCATTAAAGGTTTCCAGAGAAGAATACCTGAAGTTTTATGAGCTGTTTGGAGAAGAAATACATGCCAAGGCAAAACTAAGAAATAGAGTCAGGAGAATACTGTGTAAGCTTTCTGAGCGTCATCAAATTCACTATGTAACTGCTAGAGAAAAAAGGATGACGGAGGTGACTGGTTGGTGGATAGAAAAAAAGAAGCTGCCTATGGATAGTCTTCATATCTTAGGAAGTCACTATGAAGTAGAGAAAGCAAAGGAATTAAAATGTGATATATTCATCGAAGATAGATACGAAAATGCTGTTGAAATCTCTAAAGCAGGATTTAAAGTACTACTAATAGATTGTAACTATAATAGGCTACCCATCCCAAAAGAAATTACAAGAGTTAAGGAATGGGATGATATATATAATGAAATAATTTTATATTCTAATAGAAAGTTAAATGTTGCTTAAGAACCTGATGCAGGTTCTTTTTTTATGATCAAGAATTTTTTATTGGCATTTTTCGAAGAAAAATCTGACCAAAACAAAGATCGTGGATGTCCCTGAGGTTTTTTCATAATTTTATTAAAGAGTGGGGAAAAATATTATAAAGAAGAAAGAAATGTAGGTGATATTTTGAGGATGAATTTTGGGTATGTAGCAATGTCTAAGGTAATAAAGGATTGTTCTCCATCGACAACGGTTACTGTAAAAACCCTAAGCAAGATTGATGATCATGAGATAAGATTATACAAGCTGCAATCTATTGCCAAGACAAATATAAAGAATACCCAAAGACTTTTTTACCACAATAGGGCCCATGATATAAGAGTCTATCGATTAACTTCTAAACTAATCCCCCTAGCTACCCATCCTATAACTGAAGAATGGGACTGGTTTGAAGATGTACGTTTAGACTTAAAAGCTTTAGGCGAATATGCTAGAGAAAATAACTTTAGAATAAGTGCTCATCCTGATCATTATACACTATTGAATTCTCCTAAAGAGGAGGTTTTACAGTCGTCATTAAAAGATCTTATCTATCATCATAAAATATTTCAAGGTATGGGTCTTGATAAATCAGCAAAATTAGTACTGCATATTGGAGGAAGCTATAAAGACAAAGAAAAATCCATAGAAAGGTTTATTAAAAACTTCAATAATCTACCGGAGTACCTTAAGGAAATAATAATACTTGAAAACGATGACAAAACCTATACTACAAAGGAAGTTCTAAGTATATGTGAAAAGCTAGGAGTACCTATGGTCTTAGACATTCATCACCACTGGTGTAATAATAATGGAGACAATCTTTCGGATTATTTAGAAAGAATATTTAACACATGGAATTATGAGGAGCTACTTCCGAAGATTCATATCTCTAGTCCTAAGGATGAGAAAAAATTTAGAAATCATGCTGATGATATTGACATAAACTCCTTTATTGAATTTCTAGATAAGGCTAAAAAGTTAAATAGAGATTTTGATGTTATGATAGAAGCTAAAAACAAAGATTTAGCACTTTTCAATCTAATTGATGGATTGAAAAAAGTATCGGATATTAAGATGCTGAATCAGGCTTCAATTGAATATTAACTATAAATTCATATACAAGATATATTTATGAGCAAAATCTTCTTCTCTAAAGCTCTATAGAAGATTTTGTTACTTTTTTTTGTATCTATTCATATTTATAGAGTTTGAACCCAGATTATTCATAGAAAATTCAAAACTCTGCTGCGTCCTTTTGATTCTAAGACATACATCAAGTTCTCGACGTACCGTTTTGGTATGCCTTCAAACTTGATGAAAGTCTTAGAAATCAAAATTACTTGCACCCTTCCAAACTTTCTATTAATAATCCGGGTTTTAATTGCATTTTAAGGAATAATAATAAAGTATTTTATAAAGATTTACGAAGTTATCTACAGTATTAAAAGGTATACAATTTCCTATATGTTATAAAAGAAGATAGGAGGAGATTATTAGATGAAAAGGATTTTAGTAACTGGGGCATTGGGACAGATCGGTTCTGAGTTAACCCTACGGATGAGGGAAATCTATGGAGAAAAAAATGTTGTTGCCAGCAGTAAAAGTAAAGATAAGAGTGATAATGGAGATGTAATGACTTCAGGACCATTTGAGGTAGTAGATGTATTAAATCTTAAGCAATTAGCTGATGTAGTGAGTAAGCATAATATTGATACAATTATTCATTTAGCCGCTGTACTTTCGGCCGTTGGAGAGGTAAAGCCTCATTTACTATGGGACGTAAATATGAATGGACTTTATAATGTACTAGAAGTAGCGAGGGAGAAGAAATGTGCAGTATTTACACCTAGTTCAATAGCAGCCTTTGGGCCAAGCACTCCAAAGGATTTAACCCCACAGGATACTATACAAAGACCAACTACAATATACGGTGTGTCTAAGGTTGCCGGTGAGCTTTTATGCGATTATTACTATGAGCGATTTGGTATAGACACTAGAGGAGTTAGGTTCCCCGGGCTAATTTCATATAAGGCACTACCTGGTGGAGGTACTACGGATTATGCAGTACATATATATTATGAAGCGTTAAAATCGAAAAGATTCACATGCAATATAAAGGAAGGAACAAAAATGGATATGATGTATATGCCCGATGCATTAGATGCAATAATAGATCTGATGGAGGCAGACTCATTAAAGCTTTTACATAGAAATGCCTTTAATATAACCTCCATGAGCTTTGGGCCTGAAGAAATTTTTGGGGAGATAAAAAAACATATACCAGATTTTCAAATAGATTATGATATAGATCCCGTTAAGCAGAAAATCGCTGAGTCTTGGCCAAACTCATTAGATCATAGCGATGCACGTAAGGAATGGGGATGGAATCCTAAGTATGATCTTCAGTCAATGACAGTGGATATGTTAGAAAAATTGAAGGATAAACTTAATATTTAAACTCTAGTAAGAAACCGATTTTTATAACAGTTCTACCTCCAATATCGAACTTTAGAAAACGTCTCTAAACATTTTCTAAAAAATTTGACGCTTTAGAGACGAGGAAGTACTAAAATAAAGTTAAAGCATGATAAAATACAAAATAATAATATTTTTATTAATAATAAAGGGGTGTTTTAATGGTTAACAATTTTGATGTATCAGAGGCAATGACAATCAAATTAGATTCAGTATTACCTGAATATCCAAAATTCCAAGAAGGTTTAAGACGTGCACCGAAGAGAGAATTTACTTTAACAAAGGACGAGACAGAGCTTGCACTTAAAAATGCACTTCGTTATGTTCCAGAAGAATTTCATGAACAACTTGCTCCAGAATTCCTAGAAGAACTTTTGACAAAGGGAAGAATCTATGGATATCGTTTCCGTCCAGAAGGAAATCTTAAAGCAAAGTCAATAGATGAGTACAAAGGAAAGTGTATCGAAGGAAAAGCTTTCCAAGTAATGATCGACAACAACTTGGATTTCGATATTTCATTATATCCTTACGAATTAGTTACCTATGGTGAAACAGGTAGAGTATGCCAAAACTGGATGCAGTATAGACTTATCAAAAAGTATCTAGAGGTATTAACTCAAGATCAGACCCTAGTAATTATGTCAGGTCATCCACTGGGATTATTCCATTCTAAGCCCGATGCGCCTAGAGTAATCATAACAAACGGTTTAATGATTGGTATGTTTGATGATCCAGATAACTTCAATAGAGCAGCTGCATTAGGTGTTGCTAACTATGGACAAATGACTGCAGGTGGTTGGATGTATATCGGACCACAGGGAATCGTACATGGAACATACAGTACATTACTAAATGCAGGAAGAATTAAATTAGGAATTCCAAACGACGGAGACTTAAGAGGAAAACTATTTGTAACATCAGGGCTTGGTGGTATGAGTGGTGCTCAAGGTAAAGCCGTTGAGATTGCCAATGGAGTAGGTATTATTGCTGAGGTTGACTACTCAAGAATTGAGACAAGACATTCTCAAGGATGGGTAAGTCATGTTGCTAAAACTCCTGAGGAGGCATATAAGTTAGCGAAGGAATATATGACTAAGGAAGAGCCAGCTGCAATAGCATTCCATGGAAATATAGTTGACTTACTTGAATACGCTGTAGAAAATGATATTCATATACATTTGTTATCTGATCAAACTTCTTGTCATGAAGTATATACTGGTGGATACTGTCCACAAGGAATTTCATTTGAAGAAAGAACAGAATTACTTGCAACTGACAAAGTTAAATTCACTGAATTAGTTGATAAAACTTTAAAAGCACATTATGAAGTAATTAAAAAGTTGACTGCAAAAGGAACTTACTTCTTTGACTATGGTAATGCATTTATGAAGTCAATCTATGACTCAGGAATCAAAGAAATATCTAAGAATGGTAGAGATGATAAAGACGGATTCATATGGCCATCATATGTAGAGGATATTCTTGGACCTCAATTATTTGACTATGGATATGGACCATTTAGATGGGTATGCCTAAGCGGTAAACATGAAGACCTATTAAAGACTGACATGGCTGCTATGGAAGTTATAGATCCTGAAAGAAGATATCAGGATAGAGACAACTGGGTATGGATTAGAGATGCAGATAAGAATAAGCTAGTTGTAGGTACTCAAGCAAGAATTCTTTATCAAGATGCCCTTGGTAGAATGAATATAGCTCTTAAATTCAACGAAATGGTTAGAAAAGGTGAAGTCGGACCAGTTATGCTAGGCCGTGACCACCATGATACTGGTGGAACAGATTCACCATTCAGAGAAACATCAAACATCAAAGATGGAAGTAATGTTATGGCAGAACAAGCTACACATATATTTGCTGGAAATGCTGCTAGAGGTATGAGTTTAATCGCACTTCACAATGGTGGTGGAGTTGGAACTAGTAAATCTATCAATGGTGGATTTGGTATGGTTCTTGATGGAAGTGAAAGAGTAGATAGTATATTAAGATCTTCTATGCCATGGGACGTAATGGGTGGAGTTGCAAGACGTGCTTGGGCAAGAAACGAAAATGCTATGTCAACATGTGTAGAGTATAATGACATAATGGAAGGTAAGGACCACATCACTCTTCCATATATACCAAAGGAAGACTTAGTAAAAGGTTTAGTAGAAGATGCTTGGAAAAAAATCCAAGAATAATATATAATGAATATATTGTATGTAGGCTGGAAGGGAGTATGCCCTTCTTGTCCACATACATTTTATAATGCTTAAAAACTAAAGAGAATATTTTCCCTAAAATAAGGAGGAAGAAAAATGGCTGGTGTAAGAAAAATAGTTGAATGTGTACCAAATTTTAGTGAAGGTAGAGATTTAGACAAGATAGAGAAAATAGTATCACCTTTTAGAGGAAAAGAAGGCGTTAAGCTTTTAAACTACGAGGCTGATAAAGATTATAATAGAGTCGTTGTAACAGTTATGGGTGAGCCAGAAGCTGTTAAGAACGCTGTTGTTGAAGCAGTAGGAGTTGCTGCAGAGGTTATTGATATGACTAAGCACGAAGGACAGCACTCAAGAATGGGAGCTACTGATGTTATACCTTTCATTCCAATTAAAAACATGAGTATGACAGAGGCTATTGAGCTTGCTAAAGAAACTGGTGAAGCTATTTATGAAAAGCACAATGTACCTGTATTCTTATACGAAAAAGCTGCATCTAAGCCTGAAAGAGAAAACTTAGCTAAGGTTAGAAAAGGACAATTCGAAGGAATGCCTGAAAAGCTTAAGGACCCTGAGTGGAAGCCAGATTTTGGAGAAGCTAAGATTCACCCAACGGCTGGAGTTACTGCAGTTGGAGCTAGAATGCCTCTAGTAGCATATAATATAGATTTAGATACAGCTGATGTAGAAATTGCAAACAAAATAGCAAGAGCTATAAGACATTCAGGTGGTGGATATAGATTCGTTAAGGCTGGTGGAGTTGAAATACCTGAAAGAGGAATTACACAGGTAACTATGAACCTTACTGACTATACAAAAACTGCAATGTATAGAGCTTTTGAGGCTGTAAAAATGGAAGCAAGAAGATATGGTGTTAACGTTTTAGGTAGTGAGGTAGTAGGTCTTGTACCAATGGAGGCTTTAATAGATACAGCTTCATACTATTTAGGACTATATGGTTTCTCAATGGATAAGGTTTTAGAAACTAACTTAATGGAGTAGTGATAATATGAATAAGAGAAACGTTATAATTAAGAATGCTTCAGAGCTTGTAACTTGTAAGGGCTTTGAAGCAAAAAAAGGAAAAGAAATGAATGAGCTGCACGTTATTAATGATGGTGCAGTAATCATTGAAGATGGCATAATAAAAGCTGTTGGCAAGACTGACGAAGTAGTTAATGGAATAGATGAGAGTAAGTATGAAGTATTTGATGCTTCAGGTAAGACTGTAATGCCAGGATTTGTAGATTCCCATACACACCTTGTTTTCGGAGGCTATAGAGCTGAAGAGTTTTCATGGAGACTTCGTGGAGACAGCTATATGGACATAATGAAACGTGGTGGAGGAATTATTAATTCCGTTAGAGGAACTATGGAAGCACCTATAGAAGAGCTTATAGAGCTTGGAAAGAAGAGACTGAACTCAATGATCTCCTTTGGTGTTACAACTGTTGAAGGTAAGAGTGGATATGGACTTGATTACGATACAGAAATTAAGCAATTAGAAGCTATGGAAGAATTAAATAAGATTCATCCTTTAGATATTATAACAACTTTCTTAGGAGCCCATGCTGTGCCAAAGGATTATAAAGGAAAAGAAGATGAATTCATAGACTTTATAATTGAAAAGGTATTACCGGTTGTGAAGGAAAGAAATCTTGCAGAGTTCTGTGATATATTCTGTGAGCAAAACGTATTTTCTGTGGAGCAGTCAAGAAGACTTTTATCAAAGGCAAAGGAAATGGGTATGAAGCTTAAGCTACATGCCGATGAAATTGTTAGACTTGGTGGAGCAGAACTTGCAGCGGAGCTTGGGGCTGTTTCTGCTGACCATTTATTACAAGCATCTGATGAAGGTATTAAGGCTATGGCAGAAAAAAATGTTGTTGCCACACTATTACCGGGAACAGCTTTCAGTTTAAAAGAAGAGTTCGCTAGGGGTAGATTCATGATAGATAATGGATGTGCTGTAGCTTTAGCTACTGACTTTAATCCTGGAAGTTGCTTTACAGAATCGATACCACTTATTATTTCACTTGCGACTCTACATATGAGTATGACACCGGAAGAAACTATAACTGCACTTACAATAAACGGTGCTGCTGCAATAGATAGAGCAGATGAAATCGGAAGTATAGATGTAGGTAAAAAGGGTGACATCGTAATCCATGAGTTCCCTTCCTACAAGTTTTTACCTTACCATATAGGGGTAAGTACTGTTGAGAAAGTTATAAAGAATGGCGAAATGATCTATGATAAAAATAAATTATTTGAGAATATATAGAATAGAGAAATAGAGGAGGATTAAAATGTTAGCAGATAAAACATTAAAGGGTTTCTTAGATGAAACTGCTTCTAAAGCTCCAGTACCAGGGGGCGGAAGTATCGCAGCAATGAGTGCTGCTACAGCGGCTGCTTTAACGGAAATGGTTGCGAACCTTACTATCGGTAAAAAGGGATATGATGAAGTACAGGATGAAATGGCAGAATTAGCATCTACTTTACCTAATGTTAGAAATGAATTCATTGCAGATATTGATAGAGATGCAGAGGCCTTCAATAAGGTTATGGACGCATTCAAAATGCCAAAAGAAACAGATGAAGAAAAGGCTGAAAGAAGACAAGCTATCCAAGATGGGATGAAGAATGCTGCTAGTGTACCTTTAGAAGTAGCTAGAAACGCATTTAAAATTATGGACTTTGCTGCTACGGTAGTAGAGAAGGGTAACAAAAACGCAGTAACTGATGGAGCTGTTGCAGCAATGATGGCAAGAACTGCTGTACTTTCTGCATTATTCAATGTAAAGATAAACTTAAGCTCTATAAAGGATGAGGAATTCGTTAAGACTGTGTCAGAAGAAGTTACTCAATTAGAAACTAAGGTACAAGAAGTAGAAAAAGAGATTTTATCTAAAGTAGAATTATAGGATTCTAAAATGGAGTTAGGCATAACATATAATGCTCTAACTCCATTTTTACTAAGATTATTTTTCGAAGAAAAATCTGACCAAGACCATGGGAGTCGATGTCCCCGAGTTTTTACTTAACTTTTAGCTGTATATGCAATATAATTGTATAAAGACTATAATTTGAGAGGAGCAAAAATTATGGGAGTAAAGATAATCGGAGACAGTTGTTTTGACTTAAATGAAGAGCTTAAAAAAATACCAAACTTAAACATAGCTCCGTTAAAGATAAACATTGATGGAAGAGAAATTGTTGATGATGAGACTCTGGATCAAAAAGACCTGTTAATGTCTATGAAAAATTCTCTTAAAACACCTAAAACCGCAAGTCCTTCACCAAGTGACTATATGAAGGTGTATGAAGGAGAGGAAGATGTTTTTGTAGTAACATTATCCTCACAATTGAGTGGAAGCTATAACAGTGCTATGCTAGCTAGAGATATGTATTTGGAGAAATCAAAGGATAAGTTTATTCATGTATTTGATTCGCTTAGTGCTTCTGTTGCTCAGACACTTATAGGTCTAAAAATTCTAGAAATGCAAGATCTCAATTATAAAAAAGAAAAAGTAGTTGAAAAGGTAAATGAATATATAGAAGAAATGAAGACATTATTTTTATTGGAGTCCCTTGATAATTTAATAAAGGCAGGAAGAATCAACAAGGTAGTTGCCAAAATAGCTACGGCATTCTCTATCAAGCCAATAATGTGTGCTACCGATAACGGATCTATAAATATTTTAGAAAAGGCAAGGGGTTCTAAAAAGGCTTTAAGGCGTTTAGTTGACTTAATTGGTGAAAAGGGTGAAAGGTTAGAGGAAAAAATCCTAGGCATTGCCCATTGTAACTGCTTTGAGAAGGCAGAAAAACTAAAAGATGAGATTAAAAAGAAGTATAACTTTAAGGATATAATAATTGTAGATACTGCTGGTATAAGCACGGTTTACGCAAATGATGGCGGAATAGTTATAGCGTTTTAGATATACTAATATGAAGTAAAGATAAAGAAGGGGATTAGATGGACTCTATTAAAGTCAAATTATTTAATACACCTTATGTTTTAAAGGAAGATAAAAAAATAAAGTTTCCTTTCACAAAGGCAGAGGCGTTGTTCTATTACTTGGTTGTAAACAAACAAGCGACAAGGGATGAATTAGTGGCTCTATTTTGGGGTGATTCTGGAGAAAAAATAGCAAAGAAAAATCTTAGAAATGCAATGTACAAAATAAGAAAAGCCTTTGATATAGACATCATCATATCTCCGCAGAAATCAACTGTAATTTTAAATCCTGAGGTAGAAGTCGATTGCGATTTATATACGTTTTTGAATAGCGATTTAGATAGCATTAACATGTATGATGGCGAGTTTCTAAAGGGATTTGGAGTAAAAAAAGCAGAGGAATTTGAAAACTGGCTATTTAGTAAAAGAGACTATTACAGCGATTTGTTCGTTTCGAAGTTATATGAGTTTATTGATATTGCAATTGAAAAAAAGGATTATGAAAAGGCAGAGGGTTTGGCAAAAAAACTAATTTCCCAAGATGAATTTGATGAGAGGCCTTATAGATTATTAATGAATATATATAGGGAAATAGGAGTTTATAATAGAGCTACCCAGCTATATGATAGATTAGAATCAATATTAAAGAAAGAACTAGGAATAAAACCTGACATAAAAACAAAACAGATCCTTGATGAAATTAATAAGATACGTAAAACAAAGGCATCAGAGAATATTAAAGCTTCGAATGATTTATTTTATGGTCGAGAGAAAGAGATAGCTATACTTAAAGGACATTTTGGAGCCTTTATAGATTATAAGCAATATAAATCAGTCTTGATACGAGGCGAGGCTGGTATTGGAAAAACAAAGTTAAAGGATGAATTTTATAAACATATAGAAAATGAGAGTGTGTATGTATTTCAAACTAATTGTTATCAGGCTGAAAGAGGATATTTTCTTAAGCCATGGAATGAAATATTCTTTCAAATATCAAACATTATTGAAAAGGATAACATAAGTATTCCTATGACCTGGAGGAAAATGATTTCATATGTTTTTCCTATATTTGATAAAGATAATCTAGTAGAAAATAGAAATCCTGTTGAGGTTCTAGACACTTTGAAGTTTAGTGTTATCGAAGAAGCGATTCATAGTGCATTTAAGAATATAATTGAGAGAAAGAAAATAATCTTTATATTTGAAGATCTTCAGTGGATTGATGATTTGAGTCTATCCCTATTATCAAGCATAATACTAAGAAACAAAAATATTATGCTTATTGGAACCTGTAGAAATGGACATTACGAAGGTATAGAAAAATTGGTTACAACGTTGAACTCCAACGATCTTATAGAATTTATTGAGCTGCAAAGATTTACAAAGAATGAAGTAGAGACCTTTATCAATAAATATTTAATAGATAGTGAAATAAATAATAGTACTAAGGAGAAAATATATACAGAAACAGAGGGAAATACTTTTTTCCTAATAGAATACTTAAACATGTTAAAGGCAAAGGGTGGTTTGGACAACTTTATTTCTCCTAAGATGAAGGATGTTCTTAAAAGTAAGTTTATTGACATTTCTGATGAGGGAAAGAAAATATTAAATATGGCTTGTATGTTTTTTGATAAGGTAACATTGACCATTTTAAAGGAACTATCGGATAAAAATGAAATGGAAATAGTTGAAGTTATTGAAGAACTGCAGAATAAAGATATATTAAAGGAAACGAATAGTGAAGAAATTAGTTTCATCTTTACCCATCAAAAGCTTAGAGAATTTGTGTATTATAACTTATCCTCAGTAAAAAGAAGAATATTACACAACAAAATTGGAGAAATCACTTTAAAATCCCTTAGAAATAATAAAAATGATGTATCTATATATCCGAAACTTATCTATCATTTTACTAATGCAGGTAATATCTTATATACAATAAAATATACAATAAAGTATTTGGATTCATACCTAGACATAAAGCATGAACTTTTTCCTATAATAAGTGATATTGATTTTAGCCAAACAAATTTTAAAGATTTGAGTAGAAAAAAGGTTCTGAAATATTTTAAAGATATTGATTCTCTCTTTTCTAAGTTGAAGGAAAATGAAAGACCGAGTAACGAAATACTAATATTAAAAATTGCTTTTCTTCATCTAAAAGGTAGATATTTAATTCGAGAAGGTGAATACGAAGAGGGAATAAAATATATTGATGAAATGATTGCTAAAGCCCTAAAAATAAAGTCCTATATATATGCACTAAAGGGATATAGGCAAAATATATATTATGGTATCCAAATACACAATACTGAATTAATGCAAGAAAACATAGAGAAGGGTTTGAAAATTGGATATGAGCATAATCTAAAGAAAGAGATCGCAATTTTCCTTAGATTAAAGGGAATCTGTAAAATAATGCTTCAAGAATATAATGAAGCAGAAGAGCTGTTGAAGGAATCCATAAGGGTATTGAATAGTATAAATGACAATAAGGAAAAATACTATTTAAATATCGCTGCGTGCTACAACTACATTGGTGAGATAAGAAGACATAATATGGAGTTCTCAGAAGCCTTAAACTTCTATGATGAAGCCATGGGTATTTGTGAAAAAAGAAATCTTTTAAGGGGATTGACGATTTTTAATACAAATGCCGGACAAGCCGCCTTTGAAATGGGTGACTACGTGAGAGCAAAGCAATATCTAAAGAGAGCAATTAATATTTACAAGGAAATAGGAACCCTCTGGGGGAGGTCTACAGCAGAAGGTTTCCTTGCGCTAATAGAATGTAAGGAAGGAAAATACAAGTCTGGTCTAAAGCATCTGAAAAATGCCAGTTACTATTCTGAAAAGCTAAAAAGCCCCTTAGAGATAGGTTTAGTATATAGAGTTAAAGCCGAGATTAAAGCAAATATGCAAAATAATGAAAATCTAAACAAAGTTTTTTCTGACTATCTAGATTTGACTTTAAAAGATTATTGTGAGATAGGAATAAAGCATCTAAGACAGGTTAAAGAAGGATATGAGATAGAGATTCTAAAGGCTTTAAATAAGTAAGAATAAATGCAAATAGTACTAAGATGATGTCTAAATAAAGACATCATTTTTTTGCTCTAAATATTAATATAAATTAGCGAAAAATGGTAAAATAGATTAAGGTAAAAAAAGAAAGGAGGAGTGTTTATGGATAATTTCAAAATAGCAGTTTGTCAGATGAAAATACTAGAGAGTAAAGAAGAGAATTTAGCTAAAGCTGAAAAGATGATAAAGGAAGCTAGTGCGAAGGGTTGTGATTTAGTAGTTTTACCTGAAATGTTCAATTGTCCCTATAATAATGATTTTTTCCCAAAATATGCTGAAGAATTTCCCGGAAGAACTAGTAGATTATTAGCTAGATTGGCTGAAAGTGAAAAGATATACGTTGTTGGAGGCTCAATTCCTGAAAAAGATGGAGAAAAAATATATAATACCTCATATATTTTTGACAAAACTGGAAAGCTAATAGGGAAGCATAGGAAAATGCATCTATTCGACATAGATGTAGAGGATGGCATAAGCTTTAAAGAGTCCGATACATTAGGTCCAGGAAATAGTGTAACAATATTTGAGACGGAATTTTGTAAAGTTGGAGTCGCTATCTGTTATGACATGAGATTTCCTGAGTTAATGAGACTAATGGCTTTGAAGGATGCAGAAGTAATTATAGTACCGGCAGCATTTAATATGACTACAGGACCTGCACACTGGCATCCATTAATAAAAATAAGAGCTCTCGATAATCAGGTATACTTTGTTGCAGCATCGCCGTCTAGAGACCTAGATTCTTCCTATATAGCATATGGACACTCATTAATAGTAGATCCGTGGGGAGATGTTGTCAGTGAAGCCGGCATAGAAGAAGAAATAATTTACGGAACAGTTGATTTAAGTAAAGTTAAAAAAATTAGAGAACAACTACCCTTATTAAAGCATAGAAGAAATGATATATATAAGGTAGATGAACTAAGTATTCATTAATTACAAAGTAATATAGCTTCAAAATGTAAAAACAGCACTTTAAAATTTATCCATCAAAACTTTTATCATACAAAATCATATTATCCAAGGTCCTGAGATTATAGGTGGGATAGCAAAGTAAAGCCTGCTCAAAAAGTAGAGATTTCACATTCTTATGCTTTTAATTGAAATAAGGTTAAATAAAAAATTCATTATTTTTATCAAAAATATTGTATAATGAATTTTTTAATGTTATTATAAACATACGAAAACGTTTTTCAATGAGACAATAAAAATAAAATAATAAAATAATGTAGGAGGTAAAACCCATGCATAAGAGATTATTTATACCTGGACCTGTAGATGTTGCTGATGATGTTCTTCAAAAACTAGCTACACCAATGATAGGTCATCGTACTAAGGATGCTTCTGACTTACAAAGAGGTATTTCTGAAAAAATGCAAAAGTTAATGTACACTAAGAATCAAATTATGTTATCAACTACTTCTGGTAGTGGTCTAATGGAAGGTGCAGTACGTTCTTGTACAAGAAAAAGAGCTGCAATATTTTCTGTAGGAGCTTTTGGTGATAGATGGTACAAGATGGCTGAGGCTAATGGAGTACCTGCAGATAAATTTACTTCAGAGTGGGGTAAGCCTACTACACCTGAAATGGTTGACGAAGCATTATCTACTGGCAAATATGACCTTGTAACAATAACACACAATGAAACTTCAACTGGTATAATGAACCCAGTAGAGGGAATTGCAGAAGTTATAAAGAAATATCCAGATGTAATATTCTGTTTAGATACAGTAAGTTCATTAGGTGGTGCAAAGGTTGAAGTGGATAAGCTTGGAGTTGACATCTGTATCGCATCAACTCAAAAGTGTCTTGGACTTCCTCCAGGATTAGCACTTTGCTCTATCTCTATGAAGGCTGTTGAGGCTGCTAAAGAAGTACCAAATAGAGGTTTATATTTAGATCTATTAAATCTTTATAACTACATACAAAAGAAAGATCATCAATACCCATCAACACCTTCTTTACCACATATGTTTGCATTAGATTATCAAATGGACAAAATCTTAGAAGAAGGTCTTGACAATAGATTTGATCGTCATTTAGAAATGGCAAAGTATGTTCGTGAGTGGGCGAATAAACATTTCGAAATGCTTGCTGAAGAGAAGTATGCTTCAAATACATTAACAACAGTAAAGAATACTAAAGGAATCAGTGTAGCTGATTTAAATAAAGAATTAGGAAAACGTGGATATATGATATCTAACGGTTATGGAGATCTTAAAGAAAAGACCTTTAGAATAGCACATATGGCTGAAACTACGTTAGATGAAATAAAGCAATTACTTTCAATCATTGAAGAAATCCTTGGATTGTAAGATAAGAATAACCGTTTGGAGGTTTTGATATGATAAGGATATTAGTTACTGATGGTATGGATAAAAGTGCTGTTAAGAGTTTAGTAGACGCTGGCTTTGAAGTTGTAGAACAGTTTTATGAAGTAGAAGAACTTAAAGAAAAGGTAAAAGAATTCGATGCTTTAGTTGTTCGTTCTGCAACTAAGGTTCGTAAAGAAATTATAGATGCTGCTATAGAGACAAAGAGATTAAAGCTTGTAGTTAGAGCTGGTGTAGGAGTAGATAATATTGATGTAAACTATGCCATGGAGCATGGTGTTCAAGTTATGAATACTCCAAATGCAAGTAGTGATTCTGTTGCTGAACTTGCTATTGCTCATATGTTTGCACTTGCAAGACATATACATATTGCAAATGTAACAATGAGAGAAGGCAAGTGGAATAAAAAGCAATATAAAGGAATCGAACTAAATGGTAAGACACTTGGTTTAATAGGCTTTGGAAGAATTGCAAAGTCGGTTGCTAAAAAAGCCAGTGCACTTGGTATGAATGTTATTTATACAGATAAATTTGGTTCTATGGAAGGATATGATGAGTTCACATTTGTAACTCTTGATGAACTATTAGCTAAATCAGACTTTATATCAATCCATATACCTTTCAATAAGGAAGTTGGAGCAATATTAAAGGAAGAGCAGTTTGACAAGATGAAGGATGGAGCATACTTAATCCATACTGCAAGGGGCGGAGTTGTTTGTGAGAAAGCATTAATCAAAGCCCTTGACTCAGATAAAGTTGATGCCGCAGCTATCGATGTATTTGAAGAAGAACCAACAAGAAATGAAACATTATATACTCATCCAAAGGTATCATTAACGCCTCACATTGGAGCATCTACTAAAGAAGCTCAGGCTAGGATAGGTTTGGAAGTAATTGAAGTAATAACTAAATTCTTTGCGTAGGAGGTAATATAATGGCTGTTGTAAGACCGTTTAAAGGAATTAGACCAAAGACTGAGCTAGTAGAAAAAGTTGCTTCTCTTCCATATGACGTTATGAACAGAGAAGAAGCTAAGGAAATGGCAAAGGGAAATAAAGATTCTTTCTTACATGTAGTAAGAGCTGAAATAGATGTTGACGATTCAGTAAGTCAATACGATGAAAGTGTTTATAAAACTGCAAGAAAAAACCTAGACAACATGATTGGTGAAGGTATATTAAACCAAGATGGAACTCCTAAGTTCTATATTTATAGACAAATCATGGACGGTAGAGTTCAAACTGGTATAGTAGGTTGTACTTCGATCGATGACTATATGAACGATATCATAAAAAAGCATGAGTTTACAAGACCACAAAAAGAAGTAGATAGAATAAATAACTTCGACTATTGTGATGCAAATACTGCTCCGATATTCTTAACATATAGAAAGAATGATGAGTTAAATACTATAATTAATGATTGGATAAAATTCCATAAGCCAGTATATAACTTTACAAGCGATGATGCAATAACGCATATTGCCTGGGTAATAGAAGATGAAGCGATAATAGGTAGAATTGGAGAAATCTTTGCTGGAATAGACTACTTGTATATAGCTGATGGACACCATAGATCTGCGTCATCTGTTAAGGTTGGTCTTAAGAGAAGAGAAGCTAATCCTGAGTATACTGGTCAGGAGGAATTCAACTACTTCCTGTCTGTAATTTTCCCTGATGAAGATCTATTTATCATGGACTACAATAGAGTAGTTCAAGATCTTAACGGTCTTTCTGATGAAGAGTTTATAGGTAAAGTTAAGGAAAAGTTTGATGTAGAAGAGTATAACGGAGAAGGTCAGTATAAGCCAGTAGAGAAGCATACATTTGGAATGTACTTAGAAGGAAAGTGGTACAAGTTAACTGCTAAAGATGGCATATACGATGAAAACGATCCTGTAGATAGATTAGATGTATCAATCCTACAAAAGAATCTTCTAGACCCACTACTTGGAATAGAGAATCCAAGAACTGACAAAAGAATAGATTTTGTTGGTGGTATAAGAGGATTAGAAGAGCTTGAAAGAAGAGTAGCTAAGGATATGAAGATAGCTTTCTCAATGTACCCAACAACTATGGAGGACTTAATATCAATCGCAGATGCTGGTGAAGTAATGCCTCCAAAGTCTACTTGGTTTGAACCTAAACTAAGAAGTGGATTATTTGTTCATAGATTAAATGACTAAGTCAAGGTAAGTTGCCTCACTAAGCCTTTAGATAAATAGTCTAAGGGCTTCCAAATAAACATTCAATTTTTAACAAAGATCACAGCAAATTTTGCTGTGATCTTTGTTTTTTTTGATTAAATCTTGGAACTTGTAATATAGAACTTGCAACTTCTAATAAACCTTTGCATATACTGAAACGAAAGGGGTGATTTTTTGATAATTCACGTTGTTAGACCGGGTGAAAGTTTATTTAGTATAGGACAACTATATGGTGTTGCACCTTTTAAAATTGCTGACGATAATGAATTGGCTGATCCAGGTAGACTTGTTGTAGGCCAGACCTTAGTTATATTGGAAGGGGAAAGACAACATAAAATAGCACCTGGAGAAAGTCTTTACTCTATAGCCAGACAGTATGGAGTTACAGTGCAATCCATACTTGAAGCCAACCCAGAGATAAGAAGTCCAACTGAAATTTACCCTGGGCAGGTTATAACTATTCCACCAAGAACTAAAAAATTAGGGCCTATAGAAGTTAATGGTTATGCGTTTCCAACCATTGATATGGAAGTTTTACAGAAGACATTACCTTACTTAACTTATCTCAGTATTTTTAGTTATGAAGTAAATGCAGATGGCAGTCTGAAGCCAATTGAAGACGAAGCGCTAATTAAAGCTGCTAGGGATGCTGGAGTAGCACCACTAATGGTAATCACAAACCTTGAAACTGCAGGGGGCTTCAGCAGCGATATAGCCAGAAGTATACTTAGAAATGACCAGATTCAAGAAACACTTATCAATAATGTAATTAATACTCTTAAGGAAAAGAATTATGCTGGACTTGATATTGACTTTGAGTATATATATCCTGAGGATAAAGAGTACTATAATAACTTTTTAAGAAAGGTAACTAGTAGACTTAGGCCTATGGGATATACAGTTACGACGGCAGTGGCTCCAAAGATAGCAGCCGACCAGCCAGGAGTAGTATATCAGGGTCATGATTATCCCGTACATGGAGCCTTGTTGGATCACGTAATAATAATGACCTACGAGTGGGGATATACCTATGGACCTCCATTGGCAGTAGCACCGATAAACGAAGTAGAAAAAGTTATAAACTATGCAATAACTGAGATACCAAGCAAGAAGATATATATGGGGATACCTAACTATGGGTATGATTGGACACTTCCATATACAGAAGGAACTGCAGCGAAGACGGTTACCAATGTAGGTGCAGTAGATCTAGCAGGAGATTCAAACGCAGCAATTCAATACGATCAAAAGTCTCAAGCGCCATTCTATTACTATTATGATAGTGATGGAAAACAACATGTTGTATGGTTCGAAGATGCTAGAAGTATTGATGCTAAACTTAAGCTAGCTAATAGAAAGAATCTTGGCGGTGTAAGCTACTGGACGATAAATAAGTATTTCCCGCAGAATTGGCTAGTATTGGATTCTTTGTTTGATATCAAAAAGGTTCTTTAGACGTATTATAAAAAAGTGGGGCTGTCTCTTAAAAGTCTCTTATGAGTTCAGCCCCGGGGCGTTTCAGAATGAATGAAGTTCAAGGTTTTGAAATACAGGCGGTTTAGCGAGTACTGACGTACGTGCTAAGTCGTCTGAACTTTAAATAGCGCAGAAATTTTTCATTCTGAGACACTACATAGAGTGAATATCTATGCTAAGGAAAAAATATTAATCACAGTCATCGTAATTGACGTCATCAGATTCATTGAAAAACTTATCAAAGAAAGTCGTATCTGAATCATAAGCCACTTCTTTATATTCCTTCTTCTTTTTATGTCCACGATCAAGTACATCTATCTTTGATTCCTCAAAAACTTCTGCTGCCAATTCATACTCAAGCTGGGCTGCTATTGTTGGTACTCCAGCTCTATTAACAATCATAGTTCCTAGACAAACCGGAGTTTTGTTGATCCAAGTTTTTACATTTTTAATGATATCATTTTTTTTGAAGTGAGCTTTTCCCTCAAGATTTTTTAAATTTATTATTTGAGAGAATTCTGTATCACCCTTTGACACAGCTGTATTTCTATTGGTGTAATACCACAAATGAACTTTAAATTTCCCTTCTATTCTAAGATTTATATACTCATGAGTGAAATTTTCAAGTTTAGCTGAATGAATTTCTGCATCTGTTATAAAGCATCCTAAAACTTGTTTAGGTTCTATATCCTCTTCTGGAGATATATATACAGTATTTTGACATGTCTGAGTAGCCCTGCCAAATAGGGTTTTAGTTAGTATAGTTCTCATATCGCCGTTATAAGAATTATTATCGCTCATAGTTTCCCTCCTTTTTCAATAATATAATATTCCAGCGGAAATAATATGTGATATTATTAAGCGCATATTATTCATAGAAAATTCAAAACTACTTACATTATTCCAAACCTTATATGAATAATCCGGGATAATTATATCCTTTAAAATTATCGCACACGGTATGTCTCTGGAAATATAATATTATTGAAATTAAAGAAATTGATAGAGGTTATAAGATTTTTAGAAAAGATAATTGAAAAAAAGGCAACAATAAAATTTGTGTCAAAATAAGATGGTGATGTTAGGGATACTTATACTGATACAAGAAAATAAAACAGGACCTTGGGTTTGTGACTTCAGTAGATATAGGAGAGGGCTTAACTAATCAAGTAGATTATCTGAAATCAATTATGTAGAAGACAAGAATCACACAAATTGACTTTTAGAATATAATGTAGTGGAAAAAGAAGGGGGGGACAATAGAAGATTCACAGGATAATATGAACTCAAATAAAGAGTAGAAGTATAGACTGTATTTGGGGAAAAATTAGCAGAAAGACAAAAAGCGAAGGAGCTATTTGGAAGGAGATATAAAATAGTTCTAGTGATTCAGAACATTTAAATAAGGATTGCTTTACTATATATGTAAGATGATTAATTAAAATTAAAAGAGATATAAATAAAAGGGAGGATATAATAAATGAAATACAAAGAAAAATTTGTAGGTTCTAAGAAAGAGTGTCTTGAGCAATTAAAAGGAGTATTCACAAATTTATTAAAAGAAAGACTTGAGGTAGAAGGCGAAATGGTTACTATGCCTGATGACAAAGAACTTGAGTACAAAATAAAATTTGAAGACGTTCCAGAAATGGAAGGATCAGTAGCTATAAAAATAGCCTGGTCATATATTGAAGAAGAATACGAAGAAGAAGAACCAGAAGACGATTTCATGTTATAAAAGGAATTAAATAATAGGGGGGATCATCCCCCTCAGATTGTGATGACAAAGTTAACAGAATAATAGACTGATGACAAATTTGAAGTGCGCGTTGTGCTAAGATCAAGAGACCGTGGCGTATATTAGAATACGTACGGCTTCTTGAGTTAAAGTAACAACGAAGAAATTCGGGTTTGTCATCAGTCTAAAAATATGATTTGGCATACTCTCTTATAAATTGAATATCTATGCTAAGGAAATAAAATATTAATCACAGTCATCGTAATTGACATCATCAGATTCATTGAAGAACTTATCAAAGAAAGTTTCATCTGAATCATAAATCACTTCTTTATACTTTTTCTTCTTTTTATGCCCATGATCAAGAATGTCTATCTTTGATTCCTCAAAAACTTCTGCTGCTAATTCATATTCAAGCTGGGCTGCTATTGTTGGTACTCCATCTCTGTTAACAATCATAGTTCCTAGACAAATCGGAGTTTTATTGATCCAAGTTTTCACATTTTTGGTGATATCACTTTTTTTGAAGTGAGATTTTCTCTCAAGGTTTTTTAAATTTATTATTTGAGAGAATTGTGTATCACCGCTTGACACAGCTGTATTTCCATTGGTGTAATACCATAAATGAACTTTAAATTCCCCTTCTATTCTAATATTTATATACTTATGAGTGAAATTTTCAAGCTTAGCTGTATGAATCTTTGCATCTGTTATAAAGCATCCTAGGACCTCTTTAGGATCTATATCTTCTTCAGGTGATATATATACAGTGCTTTGGCACGTTTGACTAGCTCTTCCAAATAGCGCTTTAGTTAGTATAGTTTTCATATTGCCGTCACTAGAGTTCTTATCGCTCATAGTTTCCCCCCCTTTTCAATAACTATAATATTCTGGTAGAAGTAATGTGTGATATTATTAATCCCAGATTATTCATAGAAAGTTTGAAAATATGCAAGTGTAGAGAGTTCCAAGTAAATCTTAAATTATACATATCAAAATATATGATACTTCTGAGGCCTTTAGATGTGTATAAATTAAAGTTTTGAATGGAATCTCTATAGCTTCGAGTCTTCTATAAACAATCTGGGAAATCACATTTTAAAATTATCACACTTAGCATGTCCTTGGACATATATTATTATTGAAACTAGTGAAAGGGTGTGAAAGTATATTGAAGAAAGCTTTAGTAACTGGATGTGCAGGCTTTATAGGATCTCACTTGAGTGAGGCACTTGTTGATAAAGGTTTTAAGGTAATAGGGATAGACTGCTTTACAGAGTACTATGATAGAAAAATAAAAGAAAGAAACCTATCTTCATTGTTATCTAATAAAGACTTCACATTCATAGAAGAAGATTTAATGGATGTTCCACTAGATCAGTACTTAAAAGACATAGATTATGTCTTTCATCAGGCGGGGCAACCAGGTGTACGAGGAAGTTGGGGAAAACAATTTGAAAAATATATAAAAAATAATGTTCATGCGACTCAACGTCTTTTAGAAGCCGTTAAGAATTCTGGTATTAAAAAGTTTGTATATGCATCATCTTCATCTATTTATGGAAACGCAGATGTACTACCTATGCCAGAATCTCAATTACCTAGACCATTTTCGCCCTATGGTGTAACTAAATTAGCAGCTGAGCAGTTATGCAATCTTTACTTTGAAAATTATGGGGTTCCTATAACTTCACTAAGATATTTTACCGTATATGGACCAAGGCAAAGACCTGAAATGGCTATGAGCACATTTATCAGAGCAATACTCAATGATAATTGCTTATCAATATATGGAGATGGAAATCAAGGTCGTGATTTTACTTATATAGATGATATAGTAAAGGCTAATTTATTAGCTATGGAGTCTTCACTAGAAGGCGAAGTTTTTAATGTAGGTAGTAGTCGACCTATCAAATTAATAGAGGTTATAAGAATTTTAGAAAAGATAATTGGGAAAAAAGCAAAAATAAAATTTGCGTCAAAACAAGATGGTGATGTGAAGGACACCTATGCTGATACAAAAAAAATAAAAGAGGCCCTTGAGTTTGTGACCTCAGTAGGTATAGAAGAGGGATTAACTAATCAAGTAGATTATATAAAATCAATTATTTAGGAGACAAGAATCACATAAATTGATTTTCAGAATATAATGTAGTGGAAAAAAGAAGGGGGTGGCAATAGAAAATCTATAGGATAATATGAACTCAGATGAAGAGTAAAAGTATAGACTGCATATAAGGAAAGATTGGTTGTAGAGCAAAAAGAAAAAAGGTTGTTTGCAAAGATATATATAATGGTTCTAGTGATTCAAAACATATAAATATGAATTGCTCTACTATTGGTGTGAGGTTATTAATTAAAATTAAAAGAGATGTAAATAAAAGGGAGGATATAATAAGTGAAATATAAAGAAAAATTTGTAGGTACCAAAGGGGAGTGTCTTGCACAATTAAGATCAGTATTCACAAATTTACTAAATGAAAGACTTGAAGTAGAAGGCGAAATGGTTGAAATGCCTGATGACAAAGAACTTGAGTATAAAATAAAATATGAAGACGTTCCAGAAATGGAAGGTTCAGTAGCAATCAAGATAGCTTGGTCATATATTGAAGAGCCAGAAGAAGAAGAAGAAGAGCCAGAAGACGAATTCGTATTATAGAAGGGATAGAATAATAGGGGGAATGATCCCCCTATTATCATAAGGGGGAAAAAATATTATGAATTCTTACATGAAGGATGTAAGAAGAGCCTTAGAAAACTATGATATTGAAGTATTAGGAATTAGGACTGAATCCTACAAGGGGAAAAAAGGTGTATGGTGGATAAGAACACCAAAGGGCCAAAAAATACTAAAAAAGCAATCTCATTCTGTTAAGACATTAGACTTTATACTTGCTGGAGTAGAACACCTCATGAGGAATGGTATCAAAATACCTGAAATAATAAAAACAAAGGAAGGCAATGATTATGCCCTTGTAGATAATACCTGCTACGTATTAAGTGAAGCTATCGATGGAAAAACCTTAGATTATTCTAGTGCTAGAAGTATTGAAAGAATAGTCGGAGAACTGGCTAAGTTCCATAGAGCTTCAGTTGGTTTTGCTCCGCCTGAGAATTGTAAGGTAAGAACACATTTAGGTTTATGGATAGAGAAATATCAAAAAGAAGTAGATAAACTAAAGGGTTACTATGAAATGGAGAAATCTAAAAGTAGTCATACATCATTCGGTAGAATAATACTTAAAGAGTATCCTTATTTTTATAGGAGAATGGAGGACGCTCTTAATGGGTTTAATGATGCTCCTTATCAGATGTGGGTAAATGAGGTTGAGCAAACAGGCGCACTATGCCATCAGGACTTTACAGCAGGGAACCTTATCTATACAGAAGCTAAAGACCTATATGTCTTAGATACAGATTCATTAACTATAGATATACCCCTTAGAGATATAAGAAAAATATTAAACAAAATTATGAAAAGAAAAAAGCAATGGGATATGGAGTTAGTAGAGGATATCTTGGGATACTATCAAAAGAAAAATCCATTAGAATCTTGGAAATGGGAAGTCCTTAGACCGACATTAACGTATCCACATCTATTTACAGGAATTATGAGTAAATATTACGAAAGAAGAGAAAAAACGTGGACGGAGCAAAAGTATTTGAGTCGATTGAAAGAGATGATAACAATAGAAAAATCATTAGACCCTATTATAGAGAACTTTGATAATATTCGTCCTTTATAACAAAGAGAAAAGAGGTGTATAGAGTGAAAAAAAAAGGAAGTATAACAGAGTTAACTGAGTTAGGCCATGAAGTACTTTTAAGATATGGTATCGTTCCAGACAGTTTGAAGATAATACAAAATAACGGCTTAAAGACCCTGTGGAAGCTTACTTATAATAATGAAACAAAATGCCTTAAACGATTAAAGCATTCAAAGGACAAATCTTTATTTAGAGTAAACTCTCAGATCCATATTCATAACAATGGTGGTAAGGTAGCAGAGATATATCTAAATCTTGATGATGAAGCCATCACAGAGTATGAAGGACAATTATTTGTATTATATGAATGGATAGATGGTAGAAATCTCAATTTTGCTAAATCATCGGATTTATGTACTGCACTAGGAGGTTTAGCAGATTTTCATGTACATTCAAAGGGGTATAGAGCAGCAGAAAATGTTGAAATATCTTCAAAGCTGGGAAGATGGGCAGAGCAATATGAATCAATGAAAAAAAGGATGCTTAAGTGGAAAGGCGTGGCTATGGAAAAGGCTGATAAGGGACCATATAAGACCTACTTAGATCATGTTGACTCCATAATTCGAATAGCTGATCTAGCACTTAGTAGCTTAGAGCAATCCTCCTACAATCTATTGACTAATATAGAGCTTTATGAGTCGTGTTTATGCCATCAAGATTATGGTGAAGGTAATGTGATTTTGGCCGGTAAGGATTTATATGTAATAGATTTAGATGGCGTAACTTATGATCT
Organism: Wukongibacter baidiensis; assembly: GCF_050888315.1. NCBI lineage: Bacteria > Bacillati > Bacillota > Clostridia > Peptostreptococcales > Caminicellaceae > Wukongibacter > Wukongibacter baidiensis. The sequence goes on along the minus strand of NZ_CP138202.1, from coordinate 827,021 downwards.
GCCAATTAGAGATTTACGGAAAATTATCGGAAAGCGCATGGAAAAAAGAGGGGAATGGAATAGAGATATCATAGAAAAGATATTGAGATGCTATGAGAGAAATAATAGGTTGACTCCAGCAGAAAGAGAGATATTAAAAATCGACTTACTATTCCCTCATTGGTTCTTTGCAACGGTAAAGAATATGTTTAAGAAAAACAAAGCATTAAGTTCAGGTAAAATATTAAAAATTGCTAATCTAGAAAAAAGTAAAGTTAATGTTCTAAAAGACATGTTTTAAAGGAGGTAGACTGTGAAGATTGCTTTAGTTTGTACTGAAAAACTTCCTGTTCCTCCTGTTTTGGGGGGAGCGATACAGATATATCTTGACGCTATTTTACCTACTTTGGCTAAGCGTCACGAAATAACCCAATTTAGTCTACAAAATAGTACATTGCCTTCAAGAGAGAAAATTGGAAACATAAGACATGTAAGGATTAAGGGTAAAACCGCTGATCAATATATTAATAATATAAAAAAAGAACTTGCAAGTGAATTTAAAGATGAATTTGATCTAATTCATGTGTTAAATAGGCCACTTTGGGTACTTAGATTAAGCGGAGTTGCACCGAACAGTGCCTTCAGTTTAAGCTTGCATAACGAAATGTTTGCACCTAAAAAAATTGATCCAGGTAGAGCAAAAAGATGTATAAATAGAGTTGAGTTTATGACTACAGTAAGTAAGTTTATTGCCGATGGTGTAACTGAGCTATATCCAGCAGCTAACGGTAAAATGAATGTTGTATATTCCGCCGTTGATGCAGAAAAAATGAAGCCTATCTGGCATGAAGATGTTTTAAAGGAAAGAGATTTCATGAGAAAGCAATATGGCCTTGAAGGTAAAAAAGTAATAACTTATATCGGTAGATTAAGTAAGAAAAAAGGAACACATGTTTTGTTAAAAGCGATGAAGCAGGTAATGGAAACCCATCCTAACACAGCATTACTATTTGTAGGTAGTAAATGGTATGGCAAAAATCAAACCGACGACTATATCAAGAAATTGCAAGATTTCTCAAAGACACTGAATGGACCTGTTATATTTACAGGCTTCCTAGCTCCTAAGGTAATCCCTAAATATTATAATATGGGTGACATATTTGTTTGTGCATCACAGTGGAGAGAACCGCTTGCAAGGGTTCATTATGAAGCAATGGGAGCAGGACTTCCTATTATAACCACTGATAGAGGCGGGAATGCCGAAGTAATTGAAGAAAATGTTAATGGGCTTTTGATTAGAGATTATAGTAATCATGAAGTAATGGCGGAAAAAATCATTTATCTTTTAGAAAATGAATACAATGCTCTAAAAATGGGTGAAATGGGTAGAAAGTTTGCTGTGGAAAAATACAATTGGGATAGAGTAGCATCACAGCTTTTAGATCTTTTTGAAGGAATATAATTTATGTTGGCTAACTGTTTACAGTTAATAGATAGCAGTAAGTCTTGAGAGTAAGAAACTAGGGTCATATGTTTGCATGTTGTTGCTAAATAAAAGTTAACAAAAAAAAGCTGCTGGCAATGAAGTCAGCGGCTTTTTAATATTTCTATATAAGAAATTAACATCTTCCATTTTTAATCCTAGAGAGTAAAGCTAACGACTAACAGCCAGTAGCTAAGCATTTACCCAGCTTCCTCTTCCGACAGAGTAGTACTGCAAAGCATTTTTCTTAACCTCTTTTAAATCTAAAATATTTCTACCATCAATAACCATTGGAGTGGACATTTTCTTCTTAACTATAGATAAATCTAATGTCGAGAACTCCGGCCAATCTGTGCATATAACTGCACAATGGGAATCTACTAGACTTTCATATAAATCATCACAATAATTTATATTTGGAAATATTTTTTTGATTTCATCGGAAGCTTCTAAATCATAGGCTTTAATGACCGCACCTTGCTTTAATAATTCCTCAATTATATATAGTGAAGGAGCTTCTCTAATATCATTGGTGCCAGCTTTAAAGGTTAGACCTAATATTGTTATAGTTTTATCCTTTAAACTCTTATATCGATCCATTAATATTTTTACCGGAAGTACTCTCTGATTTTCATTTACTTCTATGGCACTATTAACGACTTTAAAGTCACATCCATTCTTTTTCCCAATTGATACTAAGGCCTTAGTATCCTTTGGAAAGCAAGAGCCACCATAACCAATTCCTGCCCTCAAAAATTCTGGAGAGATTCTTTTATCAAGTCCCATACCAGCAGCAACTGCTTCAACATTTGCACCAACTTTATTACACAAATTAGCTATCTCATTTATAAAAGAAATTTTTGTTGCGAGAAAGGCGTTGGAAGCATATTTAATTAATTCTGCCGCTTCCGGTGGAGTGAAAACTACCTTCGAATTAAAAGGCTCATACAGTTTTTTCATTATCATCTTAGCCTTTTCGCTATCATAACCGATGACAATTCTATCTCCATTTAGGAAATCATGTATTGCCTTTCCCTCTCTTAGAAACTCAGGATTAGAAACAACATCAAATTTATCCTTAGAGACTCCATTATTTATAAGCAAATCTTTTACATATTTTTGAGTGCCTACTGGGACAGTACTCTTGTTTACAATAACCTTGTATTTATTAATCGAATGAGAAATTTGATTAACAACCTCAGTAACTTGCGTTATATCAACATCCCAATTATCCATTTCTGGTGTCCCTACTGCAATAAATACCACATCGGAATCACTTATAGCTTGATGGATATTCTTTGTAAAGAAAATACTTTTAGAACTTAAACAATCATTAAGTAGCTCTTCAAGATTTTCTTCAAAGATTGTGGGAATACCTTTATTTAGTTTTTCGACTTTTTCTATGTCTTTCTCGACGCATATCACTTTATTTCCATGTTTTGCAAAGCCTAGCGATGTGATTAATCCCACATATCCAGCACCTATAACAGATATATTCATCTTAGTCACCTTCCTAAATGTATTTATAACTATATAGCTTTTCAGATATAGTTAACTTTCAAAGAAACAACCCTAGATTAGGTCCTAAATCCTTAGTTAGGGCTAATACATTATATTGAAAAATGCTTATAAGGTGACAAATAAATATATAGTTTTGACAAAGTAAACCTTACTTTTCTATTGCTATTTATTACTTTGTAACTTGTGCCCCGGAAACTTTATCCGTAGAGCGTCCAAATCTAAATAAGAATCCTATTAATAAAGCCCCGCCTAAGATAAGAGAAATAAATGGATTCAAGCCAAGTCCTGCAGGTATAAAGCCAACTATTATAGAAACCAATGCTACAGTTATAGCATAAGGGAGTTGTGTTTTGACATGGGCTATATGATCACATGCACTTGCCATAGAAGACATTATTGTTGTATCCGATACGGGAGAACAATGGTCTCCAAAAACCGCTCCAGTTAAAACAGAACCTACAACAGGAATAAGTAATTCTGTACCTCCAAGCTGTACCGCCAATGGTATTGCCAGAGGCATAACTATGGTGTTAGCACCCCAAGACGATCCAGTTGAGAAAGCTACCAAGCAAGGTAATATAAACATAAGTAATGGTAAAAGTGATGGTGGTAGATTTCCCTTAGCTAATCCCACAATGAATTCTGCAGTGCCAAGATCATCATTAACACCGCCTAAGGACCAAGCTAGTACTAATATTAGCGAAGCGACGGTCATAGACTTAACTCCTGATACCCAAGAGTCTAATATCTCATTTATAGATAATAGCCTTTGAGCTAAGGACATTAACGCAGCAATAATTGCTCCTCCAAAGGATGACCAAAGTAAAACTACGCTGGCATCAGCATTTCCAAAAGCTGTCTGAATACCAACACCATTGAGACCACCACCATTGATAAATAGGCCAATAACTGTAATGACAATGACAGAGAATATTGGAATAACCGCATTATACCATTTGCCATCAATGTCTTCTGGGACTAAAGACGATACCTCATCGGAAACTATGGGATTAGCATTATCGCTATAAAGCTTACCAGTTAATCTAGTTCTCCCTTCTGCCCTTGCCATTGGACCGAAATCTTTTCCTGTGAAAATAACTAATAAAACAAATAGCAAGGCTAAGATGCTATAAAATCTATAGGGGATAGTCTGGAGAAAAATCTTGTATGGATTAAGATCTAGACCAAGCTTAGTTATACTATCTCTTATTAGCCCGGTTTCAAAGCCAACCCAAGTGGATATCAGAGCTATACTCGATACAGGAGCAGCTGTTGAATCAACTATATATGCTAACTTCTCTCTAGAGATCTTCATTTTATCAGTAATGCCTCTCATAGTATTCCCGACTATAAGAGAATTTGCGTAATCATCAAAGAAAATAAGAACTCCCATAAGCCAAGTCATAAATAATGTTGACTTAGTTCCTTTGGCCTTACTAACAATTACATTGGCTATACCCTTTGTTCCGCCATTTCTACTAAGCAGCCCGATTAAACCTCCAATAGAAAGGCAAAAAATAAGTATACTAACATTCCATTCATCGGTTAAAGAACCAACAACATATTTATTTAGGGTAGTAGTGAATCCAAGTATAGGATTAGAAGATACAATTGTTGCACCTACTAAAACCGCTAAAAATAGTGACAATAGAACTTCGCCAGTTAATAGTGATAAAATAATTGCTAAGATTGGTGGTAATATTGATAACCATCCGTATTCCATAATCGATTCCTCCTAATATTATTAAAATCTTCTAAGGCGATAGGAGCATGTAACTGTTAACAACAAAAAAACACCTAACTAGACTAGTCAGGTGTTTAAGCATCACAAAAACAGAAGATACACCTATCCCAAATCTGCCCATAATGAGATAGCACTCCATCAGATGGTAGGGCAAGCAACCTGATGACAGTCCTACACCTATTCGATGTAGACCCAGCAATAGATTTTGTTATCTATCGCTTCGGCGATAACTCCTTTTCCTATACTTCTAGGGCTTTCGGCCTCCATATAGGTACTCTTAGGTATCGCGCCTCTACCTCAACCATTTAGGGATGAGGTAATAGTATTTAATTGACATGTATAAAAATTTATCACAGCATAAATAACTTGTCAATAAAAAAAGTTTATTATTGAAAATTGAAATGATTTTAAAAATTTATGAATTTTTAAGGGGATTGATATGTTTTGTGAAATGTCCTTAGACTTTACGAAGAAGTATTTTCATTAGTTGAAATCCTATAGATAAACCTAATCCGCCAGCGATTAAGGGTAACCAAACTGGACCTAATGGTGTGTCTAGAACTTCAAAATTCTTTGAGTATATTACTCCAACTGTAGAAAAATAAGCAGCAAGGACAAAGGGGAGAAAAAGATAGGGAGTGGGCCTATCAACTGAATCTTTATAAGCATCCCAAATAGAGAAAAAGTATATGCAAGGATAGTACATTAACCAATAAAAGTTTGTAACCTCAATAGATCTTTGAATATTACCGTGAAAACTAAACATAATTGCAGTATTTAGATTAGCCTTAAGATTGATAAAGATTTCTAAGGTAATTAAGACCATTCCTTTAAAATATGCTTTATTTAGTAGCTGTCCAAACCCTGGTATAGCAATGCTCCATAAAACCTTCTCAAGCCCGTTGCCCTTAGACGACATACACGTTTCACATCCTCTGTTCAAAGTGAATGATTAATCATAAATCCAATGGTGAAAACCCCTCCAGATATAAAGGCTCAGAAACCACAGAACATATGAATGGTACCATTTAAATCCATTAGAGTATTCTATTAGATTAGTGAACTTTCCAATAAGTACCTCAATTACTATCAATACAGTTGTCCAAGAAAGGGCCCAAAATAATTTCTTATTTGACTTTGTAGGGTAATATCTGACCCAAAACATTGCAATAATAGGTACTACAACTACATTTACGGGTATTGAAATGTCTTTTACTATTGGAAAAATCCTTACTGGAAAACTCCAGAATTTATAGTACTTTGCAATGTAACACCAAAGATTAGCATAAAGACTGGCGAACATGGCAACAGGAACAAACTTTTTCATTCCTTTCTTCATTATAATCAATGCCATTATTGATATAAACATTGCTAAGTATTGAATTAGAGTCTCTACACTCATATGATTGTCACAACCTTTGGAAAAATTATTTAACCGAATCTTGATATCTTATTTAATTTACTAATGATAAGTTTACCGATTATTGCAATTGCAAAATATATAGGAAATGAGTATATGTATTTCCAAGTTAATGTTCTATAAATGCCCAACCATACTAAAAAAGGTTCGAGAATAAAAGCACAACAAAGAGAAAAAATTAAATTTGATATAGCAAAGGACTTCCATTTAGGAAAGAACTGATAAATTACCATATAGCAAACAGGTAAGGCGCTAAAGTCGACGGAATTTAATCTGTCGGCTACTTGAACTAATTCATAGGGATATGCCCAAAGTGAAAGGGCTCGCCCCAAATCATCGAAAGTAGAGCCTACTATCATAATGAAAGAACCATATAGTAGTAGTTCCTTAATCTGTTTTTTATCACAGATCTTCCACCAAATAAGCCATGGCAGAATAAAAGTAATAAGTAGTATCCACCAATTTAGTGAAAATACAACATGATCCTTCCAATATTGGTGTTCTAAATTTGCAAGCTTTTTATGAAGTTTTAAAATATCATTAAATGTATCTAACATTATGTATCACCTAAATAAAAAGTAAGTTCGATCATTATATTATTTTACCCCTTATATAATAAAAAATACTTAATATATATTCTTGAAAATTAGATGGTAAGTATATTATAATATCACTAAAAAAGTAGAGGTGCCGAAATTGATAAAGGAATACCTTAAATATATGACGGAAATATATGAATTTGTCGATGCTCTGTTGATTGTAAATAAGGCGGGGATAGTAGAGTATTCTACTATATTTAATGATAAGCTGGAAAGCCTAAAAAACGAAGAGATTACGGGTAAGCATATATTAGAAGTGTACCCATCATTAACTGAAAAAACTAGTAGCGTTTTGAGGGTGCTGAAAACTAAAAAGCCCATAATTAATGAAAAACAAAAAGTAATTGATTTTAGAGGTAAAGAACTGAATATAATTAATTTTACTCATCCAATAGAATACAATGGTGAGATTATTGGAGCCGTTGAAGCTTCGGTGTTTGAAGATGAATATAATAGACTTATTAAATCAGAGAATAGGCTATACAAACTAGATGATATAATCACAGAAAGTCCCAAAATGCTTGAGATTAAAAATAAAGTAGAAAGAATAGCAAAAACTAATTCATCGGTATTGATATATGGAGAGACTGGGACCGGAAAGGAAATGGTTGCACAAGCCATACACAGCCATAGTCCTAGAAAAAAAGAACCCTTTATTTCCCAAAATTGTTCAGCCATTCCAAACACATTATTAGAGAGTATTCTATTTGGTACTGTAAAAGGGAGCTACACAGGAGCTGAAAATAAGAAGGGGTTATTCGAATTAGCCCATGGAGGAACCTTATTCTTAGATGAAATTAATTCAATGGATATAGGACTTCAATCAAAAATCTTAAAGGCCCTTGAAGAGAAAAAAATTAGAAGAATTGGTGGAGAAAGCTGTATAGATATTGATGTAAGAGTGATATCAGCCATGAATGTTAACCCGATAGAAGGAATCAAAAACAACCTTATACGGAGTGATTTGTTTTATAGAATAGGGGTTATACAAATAGAGCTTCCTAATCTAATTGAAAGAAAAGAAGATATCACTTTATTAACAGATTACTTTATAGATAGATATAATAAGCTAATGAATAGAAGAATAAGCAATGTAACGAAGATGGTTGAAAAAATACTCCATAATTACAGCTGGCCAGGAAACGTTAGAGAATTAAAAAATGCTTTGGAAGCTGGTTTTAATCTGTCTACATCAAATGAAATTTCTTTAAAGGATATACCAGAATATATTATCTATAATGGGGGTTTTGATAAAGATAAGCAGAAGATTATGGAGAATTATGAAAGAGAAGATAGATCTTTAGATGAAATGGTAAATGACTTCGAAAGAGAAATAATAGTGAAAACCTTACTGGAATCAAAAAATATGTCTCAAGCTGCCAAAAAGCTTAAAATAACAAGACAATCATTAAGGTATAAAATGGATAAATTTAATCTTTAAAGTGTAAAAAAATCTTGCCTATTTTGGGCAAGATTTTTTTACGTTTTATATAGTAAAGTTGTTACTGACTCATATTAAAGTTAGATATAACAGCGTTATAAAAAGAAGGATATTCTGGCATATTTATTGCATTAATATATTATATAAAGCAAGTAACAAAAACTAGAAATTATATTAGGAGGTTTTAAATATGAAAAATACAAAGGATATGATCAAAGAAGAATCGATATGGGCTGGACTAAATCAACCCAATTTGCCAACTGAGGAAGCTGACATAGTAGTTTTCGGGATACCCTTTGATGGTGGTGTTAGCTTCAGAGGCGGTGCAAAGGATGGACCTAGAGCTTTAAGAGAGATTACCTATACTATTGCCCCAACAACAGAGCATTTTGAAAGTATAGCAGATTTAAAGATAGTTGATAAAGGCGATATTTCCGGTGAAAATAGGGATGAAATATTTAAGGAAGTAGAAGAAACCGTATGTGAACTAGTTAAAAAAGGAAAATTTTTCACTATGATTGGTGGAGATCATTCAACAACAATTCCAGTACAAAGAGGTATAGATAAAGCTTTAGACGAATCATTTGGTATTATTCACATAGATGCACACTTTGATTTATGCGACAGACTTGAAGGCGATGAACTATCCCATGGCTCTACGGAGAGAAGAGCTTTAGAATTAAAAAATGTTCCAGATAGTGAAAGTATATTCTTTATTGGTATCAGATCAATAGAGATGGATGAACTAGAGTTCATGAAAGAAAATAAAATCAATGTAGTTAATTCCTATGAATTTAATAAAATAGGGGTTGAAAAGGTCCTAGAAAATGTAAAAGAGAAAATGAAAAGATTTAATAAAATATATCTAACATTAGATATTGACTGTCTTGATCCTGCATATGCAGCTGGCACAGGTACACCTCAGTTTGGAGGGCTTAATAGTAGACAATTACTTGACCTATTGCGTGGCCTTTTTGATCTACCTATTATTGGATTTGATATTGTAGAGGTGGCTCCAAATCTAGATCCTGCTTTAACATCACTCTTTGCAGCTAGAAAGATTATTACAGAATGTTGGGGACATCAACGTAGAAAAAACTGTTAATAATTTAGATATATAAATTAAAATAGAAAAATAATTTATCAGCTTAAAAACGGCTTTAGTTATAAACTTAAGTCGTTTCTTTTGTTTGGCTATTTTTCGAAGAAAAATCTGATCAAAGCGAAGGGCTCGATGATGACTTGAGTTTACATAATATTAAAATCATTTAACAATTTTTTTGAAACTTTTATATGTAAATATAGGTCTAAATATATGAGCCAAAAGAAGAGTAAGTTTTCATTGGCATTTTAAACTGAAAATTAGAGAGGAAAATTGTAAAATGAAAAATAAAATCGTAGCATTGACATTAGCAGGAACAATATTACTTAGTAGTGCTTCCTATGCATCAATTGGAGAAAACTCTCCTATACAGCCTAAAGAGGGAGAAGTCACAATTACTCAAATATCGGCACCAATCAATCAGAAATATAAAATAATAACAAATGGTGTAGAACTGAATTTACCAGAGGATACTAAAAGTGCTTTTTATAATTCAAATGGCAATATAATGGTTCCTCTGAGGGCGGTATCAGAGGCGCTCCGATATGAGGTAGAGTGGGATAGTGATAATCAATCCATAGAAATAAAGGGTGGAAACCAGTGGACAAAGCTTTATATTGGAAAGGATGAATACTTCTTTGCTAGAATTAAGCCTTTCCCTCTAGGAGAAGCACCTGAGATAATAAATAATAGAACTTTTGTACCATTAGACTTCTTTAAAGAAATACTAAAGGCCAATGTATCGGTTGAAGGGAATAGTATAAAAATCATGAATGTATTTGAAGAAACCATTCCAGATATTTCATACAATTTTGATAAAGATCTTCAAGGGTTCGAGGGAGGATTTGCTGATTTGCCTTTAGGCGATGATGTAAAGGATTTCTATGAATTGGATTTTAAATATAAAGATATACCAGTTAAAGATGAAGGAAGTAAAGGTATTTATATGACTGGAAACAATCATAGTGATGACTTGTTTATGTATATTTACAAAAATATTGGTAAGGATGGAGAATTGAAACCTAATACCAGGTATTCGATGGACTTGACATTTAAAATGGCAACAAATGTACCAGCAGGCATGGTTGGAATAGGTGGATCTCCTGGAGAATCTGTATACGTAAAGGCCGGTATAACCAATAAAAAACCTAATGCAATTCTTGATGAAAATAATCATTATAGACTAGACATTGATAAAGGAAATCAAAGTCAAGGTGGGAAGGATCTATCAACAATAGGAAATATGGCAAAAGCAGATGAGACTATGGATGACTCATACTCATATAAGCACTTTAGAACAACATCTATAGTAGAAACCGATTCTGAAGGAAATGCTTTTATAGTAATTGGATTGGACTCAGGGTTTGAAGGAAAGACAGAAGTTTATTTTGATGATATTATGATTAGTTTTACTGAGCAATAGATAGATTCCTTGACTAAAGAATCTATCTATGAAGAATAAATCATATACAAAGGCGTCGTAAGACGCCTTTGACTCTTATTTTGGAATATACTAGTTAGGGAAAGGCAAGAGTTGGATACTAGCTAATATGGAAGCTTCTACCGTACCATTATTATTAGTAGTAGTTACTAAATCTACTCGACCTTGAGAAACCCTTGTTCCGATTAAGCTTTCGATAGCGAGTTTTTCAATAGTATGTTCATTTCCATTAGTAGTAGTTGTTGATTGAATTCTAGCCTCAGTGGTGTTAATTGATTCAATTGTAAATAAATTACTTGCTACTGCAATAGCCGTATTAGAACCATCAGTTGGCATCATAACAATTGCGTTAAGAGCTGGGTCAATCACCATAGAAACACCTCCTTTTATTAAACTTCAAGATCTATGGCTTTAATTCTATTCAGGTGGAGCAACTATTCTAATTATTACAACTCCCTCAGGATTTATTACTTCAAGCACTAAACTAGGAACCAATGTCGTTAAGTCGAATTCAGGTGTGTTAATTCGAATTAAAAACTCCGTAGGACTAATTCCTATTAATACAACTTCAGCAGGTGAAATTCCTTCAATGTTGAATAAAGGAGTGTTGACCCTAATTGTATATCCTGCAAAGGGAATCAGAAGTATCAATTCATCTACATTTGCCTGTCTCAATTTTACAGAATCATCCTTTTGTGGTGACTGTTGAATTTTAATATGATCTAATAGCAAAACAATACCTCCCTTCGTTTAAAAATTAATTTATAGCTATTGTCCCATGATAACAAACCCAATAATAAGTGGTCTTGTCTGAGCTACTTGAGTGCTACTATTATCAGTAACAAATTCAAGAGTACCACCGGCAATCTTTGTTGCAACGAGGCCTTCATTAGATGACTTTTGAATAGTATGTTCATTTCCTGTAGCAGTAGAGACTGACTGGGTTCTAATTTCAGTGGTATTAGTTGATTCAATGTCATACAAATCTGATTGTATGGCAATATTTGCATCAGGAGCCTTGGATACAACGAGGATTTCGTTAAGTCCGACTGCGGCCATTAAAACACCTCCTTTCCTTTAGCTACTAGATATATATGTATTGAGGTCCAATTGTGTTACAAGCATATATCTCCGGTTTTAGAGAAGAGAATCCAAGAAGTACCAAAAGGAAAAATGGATATTTTGTTGAATAAGTATATGGGTAAAACTAAAGGAGGTAACTAGAATGAAAGACACAATTAAGGTAGTAGATATTACAATTCAGAAAAAATTTAAAGAGTTAGTAGATGCAAAGAGAGAGGGAAAAACATATGATTTTATGATTGAATTGAAGAAGGAGCTAGAAGCTACTCTAGAGGAAGAAAGAAACAATGAGCATGTAGAAAAGATAGAGGGTTTGTTACATGAAATAGAAATGCGTCGTGTAAAAAAAAGTTATATGCAATAAGATGAGAGGCAGGTTGTCAATTAAAAAAATTATTATAATTGCTAATATAAGCAATTATGGAGTTGAGATTCAGTCCTTGAAATTTACATACTCAATAATACCAGAAAGGCGTCGACAGACGCCTTTTATCTATATAAAGCAAATAGTAGAATGTGAAGTTGGAAAGTGAATCTTAGGTAGGAGAATTTACTCCTACCTAAGTAAAGAAAAACATAATAGTCATTTCTAAAAGAAGTGTTTAGAGTAATATTAGAGATAGAGTACTCTAGCCAGCATAGCAGGTTCTTGCCTTTGGTTAGTTGCACTAGTGTCAAGTAGCGCTATTTCACCCGCGCGAACTTTTGTAGCAATCACACTCTCGTTAGCGGTTTTTAGAACGGTATGTTCATTTCCTGTAGCAGTAGCAACTGATTGGCTTCTGAGTTCGATAGTGTTGTTTGACTCAATATTATATAGTTCACTGCTTAATGCAAGAGCTGTATTAGCACTAGCAACTGGCAAAATAGCAATTTGGATTTGGTTCATAGGAATATCAAGCATGGAGGCACCTCCTTTCCTTAAGCTACTAGATATATATGCGGGGAGGTGAGATTGCGTTACAAGCCTTCATATCCAATCAAGTTACATTACGATAATTTCTTTTTAGCAAAACAGATTGATTCTCCAGAGTTCTTATATTTCTTTATTTTTTCGATTTCATATCCTAAGTTTAAATACCAGTTCTTCAATAGTTCATTGGGGATAATAAAGCCAAGACTCATTTTATTACCGCCAGCTAATATTGCCATATTTTCTGCATGTGTTATTAACTTTTTACCATAGCCTTTATGTTGATGGTTTGGATGAACTGCTAATCTCACTATCTTGTATGATTCTTCTGATTTCTGTAACAATCCCACACACCCAATCAGTTCCTCTTTTTCAAAGGCTCCATAGAAAAAGGTGTTTTTCAAAATTTCTTTTTTCAATTGCTCTATGCTGAAATGCTTTTTCTCAAAAGACTGATTAAGCAAGTCAACACAATCAGGATAGTCTTCTTTTCTCAAAGGTCTTATTGCCATATATTTCCTCGGCTTTCTTATAAATTGTTGCTTCAATTATATGTATTCTTTTATGATTGGTCAATTTATACAATAAAAATTAGCGTAAATTAGAAGTAAGAGTTAGCCTTTAAAGTCTATTGAGAAGTTAATCGATTATTTTAAGTCTATATTTAATAGTTTTGTAGTAATACGGATTTTGATAAGTCCAGCCAGTGACATAACAATGTCTCCTTTTTTATTTGGAGAAAAAAGAACTTGCCAGAATGGAATTAATCACTGATTTAATAAACCAGCATATGATGTAATGAAAATGGAGTGTACGTGTTATAAGAGTATTGCAGATATTAAGTATATTTCTCTAAAGTATACTTTAATCATATAGCCGAAAATCAACAAAATAATGAGGAGGAATAAAAGTGACCCATAATAACAGTTATGGAGACAATAAAGCTTGTGAATCAGATAGAGACTGTGCAAAGTGTAGACCAAAGCACCCTAAACTAAAAAAAATATTACTAGAATGTGGTGAAGGAACTGGAAGCAGAACCTTTACATCATCTAATGATACCCCATTCCAATTAGGCCGTGTTACTATAGATACAACCTACTTAAATAAACCTGAAGTGCTAATAAAGTTTTCAAGTATTGTTAGAATGGAGGTATTGGTTTTTCCTGCAACGGTCAGATTGCAATACGAATTGCTTAGAGTATGTGACAAAGAAGAGCCAAAATCCCTAGGAATTTTAATGTTTGAGGAAGTTAATGTTGCTGATGATGATGAGATCGTAGCCTTTGATTGCGAAGAAGAATCATTTAGTTTTATCTTTTGTGAATGTACAAATTGCCATAGCTGCTGTGAGTATTTTGTAACTGTCATGCCAGTTGAAATAACTAATGCCAGGGCAACAGTTAGTAATGGAAGAATGGCGGCATTATCGGGGGCTTTATGTGATTCCTTAAAGGAAGAATATAAAACCTATGAGTCAAAGTATGAAGGTAATAAACTTAAGAAAAAACATCCAAAACCTAAAGAAACATTACTTGCATGTGGTCAAGGAAATGGAAATGTAATCTTTAGAGATCTTGCACCGCAACCGCCAGCTCAAATAGCCCACGTTGCCATTGATACAACCTGTTTAAATAGGTCTAAAGTTTTAATAGAGTTTTCAAGTATTATCAAAATTGATCGAGATATTGAAGATGTTAGATTACAATTTGAATTATTTAGAATGTGCGGAGATTCTGAGCCTTTATCCCGTGGGATTTGGACATTTGAAAGAACAGGAGTTACTGAAGATATAGAATTGGAAAAAACCTTTACATTTATATTTTGTGATTGTGAAGTTCCAACAAGCTGCTGTGAATATTTTGTAATAGTAACACCAATTTTATTAAAGGATATTGATGATGATAATGATGATGTTATTGATGCGGATGTAATAGTTGACAATGTAAGGATGACTGCCCTTGCTCAATCATTAACAAATTGCATTCATCACCATGATTGCAAACCCCTAGATAAAAAAAGCGACTGCATCTGCTGTGTAAGTAAGAGTCCTAAGCCTAGGGAAATATTGCTAGAATGTGGTAGTGGGAATGGTAGTAGAACCTTTACTTCATCAGGTGAATCAGCCTTCCAATTAGCTCAGGTTACAATAGATACAACATGTCTATGCAAACCTATGGTGAATATAGAGTTTTCTAGCATTGTGAGTTTTAACGTAATTGAAGAGGATGGGAATGTTCAATTAAGATATGAATTATTTAGAGTGTGCGACAATAGAAGACCTATATCTTTAGGGATTTGGTCAGTGGAAAGAATAGACCTTGATCCACGGTTTATTGAGCAGTCTACAAACACATTCGATTTTACATTTTGTGATTGCGTAACATGTCCTGGAGGTTGTGAGTATTTTGTAATGGTTACGCCTGTTACAATAACCGAAGGTATAGTTACTGCTACTGTTAGTGATGGTAGAATTGCTGCACTAGTTCAAGAATTATGTTAGAATTGATAAAACTTTAATGAAAAAAAGCGTCTGTAATTAAAAATTTAATAATTCAGCCCGGATTATTCAAAGGACAAGGGGATAGGTTTATGCCCCTTGTCCTTTTTTAAGAATATTTAACTTCACTAAAAAATTTATCTCAGTGGAGCTAATTTTATAAAGGCTCAATAGATTGTGGAAAATTAAATATATTTAGAGGGTCGTACTCACTTTTAACATCTCTAAGTCTTAGATAATTATCTCCATAGTATTGCTCTTGCCAATTTTTAATATCAAAATCGGTGAAACCTCTATAGGTTCCTTTTCCTACAGTGTCTAGTAATTCTTTAACGCTATTTGTCCAAGCAATATTATCATCTCTATAGATTTCTAAATCCCATACTGATTCGATTTCTATTAGATACAATGAGTTTCTATGGACAAAAGCAGTCTCGTTAGGTTTAATCTGACTTACATTTCCATTAAGACCGATAAACTCATAAAATTGTGTAGAGTCTTTTGGGGCACTAATTAATTTGTCTTCTAAACATTTTAATATGCATTTATTAAGTGGTGTAAATATAAAAGAGCCTGTTCCTTTAAATTTTCGAGGGTTAGGGCATCCACTAGACCATTTTTCTAAAGCTTGTTTATATGAAATAGTTTCTATTTCTATAGATTCTGTAGGTGCAGCATTTATAAGAGGCTCAATTAAAAGTTCTAGCTCTTCTTTACCTCCAAAAAACTGTCCACTTGATGATAATAAAATATTACCAGATGGCTCCTTTTCAAAACTTACACTGGTTGATAATCTAACATCAGCAGAAGGAGTAAAACTTTGCCAAGTATCTAACACGTCAATAAAGTATTTACTGTTCCACGTTATAACATAAGTTGAAACATTACATACAGGAGTAATCTTATAGGTTAATGAAACTACTATTCCAAAACTTGAAGCAAGGCCACCTCGTACAGCCCAAAATAAATTTTCATTACAATATTCATTTGCAACTATTTTCTTGCCCTCATAGTTTATTAGTTCTATTTCTAATAAATTATCACAGGAGAGTCCTAGCAATCTTGCTGCAAATCCAACGCCTCCACAAGTAGTTAGCCCACAAAAACCTACATCGTTGCATGTTCCAGCTGGTATAGTATACCCTTTGTTAACTAAGTCAGAGTACATTTTTCCGCTTGTTATTCCAGCACCAAGCTTAGCTTTGTTATTTATTTCATCGATAAAAGTGTAATTAATATTACTAATATCTATTACCATTCCTTTATTGACATTTGAATTGCCCTCGTAATCATGTCTTCCACTCCTAATTCTAAAGGGAATTTCATTTGATACAGCATATTTTAATGCATTTACAATATCATCTTCAGAAAAACAAAAGACTATAACGAGTGGAAACTTTTTAAAAGCCAGATTAAAATCCCTACTAGATTCTATATATATTGGGTTGTCTTTTTTAACAACTCCACCTGTTATATACATCGAAGACCTCCTTAAAAAGTTAATCTGAGTAGATCTTATTAATCTTAAGAATATCTTGTCTTACAGTTATTCTCAATACATGCTATGAATACTGAGATAAAAATGTTACTTTCTTTAAAGTAGAAGCTTTGCTTTTGCATAAAAAATTTAGGAGTGAATTACTATGTCTGTAATAATAAAACCTATCAACTAGTTAACTAGACTAACATATAATGTAGTGAAAATAGAATGTACATGTTATAGGAGGATTGCAGATATTGAGTATATGTCCCTAAAAGTATACTTAACTCATATAGACCGAAAATTGAAAAAGTATAAGAGGAGGAATATAAGTGACATATAATAATGGTTATGAAGAACATAAAACTTGTGAACCAGATAAAGACTGCACTAAGTGCAAAGTAAAGCACCCCAAACCCAAAAAGGCACTACTGGAATGTGGTCAGGGAACTGGAAGTAGAACCTTTACATCATCCAATGATTCTCCATTCAAATTAGCCTATGTTACATCTGATACAACTTGTTTAATAGAACCTGAAGTGCTAATAAAGTTTTCTAGTCTAGTTAAGATGGAGAGAATAGGTGACACAGCAACAGTTAGGTTACAATACGAATTGTTTAGAATATGTGAAGATGGGGAAGCAAATTCTCTAGGAATTTGGATATTTGAAGAAGTAAATGTTGAAATGACGGCTTTTGACCAACAAGAAGAATCATTCAGCTTTATCTTTTGTGAATGTACAAATTGTCCTAGATGCTGTGAATATTTTGTAGCCGTCACACCAGTTGAAATAACAAATGCTAGGGCAACTGTTAGTAATGGTAGAATGGCAGCATTATCCCAATCTTTATGTGATTCTCTAAAGCACCAATGTAAAACCTCTGCATTGAAATATAATGAAACTGAACTTAAGCAAAAACATGGCAAGCCTAAAGATATGGCTATAGCATGCGGTCAAGGAAATGGAAGTGTAGTTTTTAGAAGAAACACGTTCACACCTGAGTTAAATCTGCCAATTGAAACAGCTCATGTTAGCATTGAGACAACATGTTTAAGTAAACCTAAGGTTTTAATAGAGTTTTCATGTACTATTACAGTTGGAGGATCCATAGTGACCGGACTACAATTTGAATTGTTTAGAGTGTGCGGCAATGGAGTGCCGTTATCTCGAGGGAGTTGGACATTTGAAGGAGCAGGAACAAGCAATAACATAGTGAAGGCTTTTGATTTCATTTTCTGTGAATATGAAGTTCCAGAAAGCTGCTGTGAATATTTTGTGAAAGTTGCACCGATTGATTTAAATTTTTCTAGTAATGCAGTAGTAGTTGATAATGCTAGAATAGTTGCCCTGGCCCAATCATCAACGGACTGTTTTTATGGTGATGATTGCAAAAAACTTGAAAGAAAAGGGGAGGGTATTGATTATAAACCAAAGCATCCTAAACCAAGAAAGATACTACTCGAATGTGGTCAGGGAACTGGAAGTAGAACTTTCACTTCATCCAATGACTCAGCTTTTCAATTAGCATATGTTACAATAGATACAGCCTGTCTGTGTAAGCCAATGGTGAATATTCAGTTTTCAAGTATTATAAGTGTTATAGCAACCCCTAACGGTGAAGCTCGGCTACGATATGAATTATTTAGAGTATGTGGAAATAGAAGAGCTGTATCAATAGGGAGCTGGGTATTGGAAAGAATAAGCATAGGTGCTATTGAGAAATCAACAAACATATTTAATTTCACCTTCTGTGATTGCGCTACCTGTCCAGGATGCTGTGATTACTTTGTAACTGTTACACCTGTTGGAATAGATCCGTTTGATACGATAGTAACAGTTAGCAATGGTAGAATGGCTGCATTGGCACAAGAAGGATAATAGAATGACTAGGAAGCTAGAAATTGAAAGAGTAAAGCTATTTTAGGTGTCTTTGTTCTTTTTTGAATATGTAGCTAAAGGCTCTTGTATTAAAATTTTAATTACTCAATAAGTCAAAAAAGATAAATTTAGCAATGAGGTATACAATTAATAATACCTCATTATTTTTTTGTAATATATAAGTAACTAATAAGAGAAAGATGACTCCTACTGAATATGGAAGTCATCTTGTAATTGATTAATCATTTTTAGTGTCCACAACTAAAGACTTACTTTAGTTTCACATCGGCTGTATCTATTATTTAAACTAAATTAACTAGATGATGCAAACTATTTATATTATATTCCCACAACTTTACCATCATTGATATTACTAAAGATTTTATTGTCGATACCTTTATTTACTATGTTAAATAGTTCATTGTCTGAAATGACATTGTCATTTATAGAATTAAAGTTGCCAGTTATAGATACTCCTATATTATTTGAAGTGATTATATTTCGTTGAAGTAAATTATTATTACTTAATACATTTATTCCATCTTGAGTATTTCCTTGAATAATATTACCAATGATGGAAGTGTCGGTTCCTTGTACAATGATTCCATCCAAACTGGAACTTATATTATTATTTATAACTTTGTTATAGCTGTTATTGATAATTATTCCTGTCTTTGAAGTACCTATAAGAATATTTTGCTGTATGTTATTACATTTTCCATACATAATGAAAGCATTTTCATTGTCATTAAGTAAATTTTCTTTAAAAATATTTCCAGAAGAATCCGATGAATACCATCCAATTCCTACTCTGGAAAAACGTATGGAATTATTCTCTATTAAGTTTTCAGATGCTTTTCCTCCAACATTGATGATTCCTCCTATAGTGTTTAAAGTGAATATATTATTTTTAATGGCATTATCATTACCAAACATATTTATTCCTGAGAGATTATTTGTTGCAAGTACACATTCTTCGATTTTATTTGCATTTCCTCTTAGAAGAATACCATAACGTCCATTGGATAGACACCTTACATTAACAATTGAATTCTTATCTCCTCTTAAAAAAATACCTATAGAAAAGTTTGATATACGTAAATCTTGTAGTAAAACCCTATGGGCTCCACTTATATCAATACCTATACCTTCATCTGTTACACCATTAATCTCAACAAGTTCGTTATCCATTGCTTTAATTGTGATGTTGTCCTTATTGACCATTACCGATTCAGAATAAATACCCTCTTGTATTAAAATAGTGTCACCTGGTGAAGCTGCATCAACAGCGGATTGAATAGTTGGAAAGTCTGTTGGAACTATTAATGTTGCCATAAAATCATTCCTCTCATTATAGAATATCTTAATAAGTTACTAAAGTTCAGTTCACTTATCTAGTAGGAACATATGTAGATAAGTCTAATTGTGTTACAAGCTGTTAAAAATTGTGTCAATTTATACCATGAAAATAAGTGTAAGGTTTCTGCAAAGAACTAGGTTGCAGGTTAATTGTCCTGAAAATGGAAAGGAAAGCCAGGGGGAGTAAAAGTAGCATATATCATATAATGCTTAGGGAAACAACAGGGAGATGAACCTGTTCCTATGTCCTTTTATTATCTGGAATGTCTAAACTGTTAGTGGTATTTTTATCCAAATATACAGTATTTTAATTTTGAATTAATGATATAGTTTATATAAGGCTGATTACCATATTCCTTTCATGATAGGAGTTTAGCAGTACAAAGCTAATGTTAAACTAAATAGAAAGTAAGTGATTTTAATGTATGATTTAGTTGTAAAAAATGGTAAATTAGTGACACATGACAGAATATTTGAAGCTGATATTTGCATCAGGGACGGCAAATATGCAGCGTTTATAGAAAATGGAGAAGAAGTCGACTCAAAGAAGACCATCGATGCAAAGGGAAACTTCGTATTCCCTGGTATTATTGATTGTCATGCACATCTCAATGAGCCAGGCTTTACATGGAGAGAAGATTTCGCAACGGGTACAAGAGCAGCAGCTGTTGGTGGCACTACAACTCTTATTGATATGCCTTTAAATAATGAACCTCCTCTTACAAATAAAAAAGTATTTGATTTAAAGTATGGCTTGATTAGTAAGAAAGCTGTTGTCGACTATAGTCTTTGGGGTGGACTAGTAGATTATAACCTTAATGATTTAGTTGGGCTAAACGATTGTGGCGTAGCAGCTTTTAAAGCGTTTGTATGCCCAATGGGTGATAGTTCATTCACATCAGTCAATCTTGGACATATAAAAGAGGCTTTAGAAATTCTAAAACCACATGGCACAATTTGCGGTTTTCATTGTGAAGAATACGGTTTAGTGCTTGAACTAGAAAAGAATGCTAAGTTAGAAAATAGAAATACAGTTCGAGATTTTTTGGATGCTCATAGTGTGCTAGTAGAATATGTAGCAACTAGAAATATGATTGATATGGCCAGAGATACAGGTGGAAAAGTACATATTTGCCATATTAGTCACCCATCAGTTGCACAGCTTGTAAAAGATGCCATTCATGAAGGTTTGTCAGTTACAGGAGAAACCTGTCCTCATTACTTAGGTTTTACAGAAGATTTGGTAATTGAAAAAGGAGCTCCTGCTAAGTGTACTCCTCCTATGAGAACTAGAGATGCAGTAGAACAATTGTGGGATTATGTTTTAGATGGTACGCTTTCATGTATTGGTTCTGACCACTCTCCAGCAGACGAAAAAGAAAAAGATAATGAAACT
Organism: Wukongibacter baidiensis; assembly: GCF_050888315.1. Classification (NCBI taxonomy): domain Bacteria; kingdom Bacillati; phylum Bacillota; class Clostridia; order Peptostreptococcales; family Caminicellaceae; genus Wukongibacter; species Wukongibacter baidiensis. The sequence continues at coordinate 805,680 of NZ_CP138202.1, read as the reverse complement.
AATACTATTTGGACTGCTTGGGGTGGCCTAAACTCAATCCAATTCTTATTACCTATGATGTTTGATATGGCAGTTAATCAAAGAGGATACAGTCCCACTTTACTTGGAAGAACCTTAGGTTACAATCCAGCTAAACTTTTTAACTTATATGGTCGCAAAGGAGCGTTTGAAATTGGATTTGATGGTGATGTTGTAATTCTAGATCCAAAAAAGGAATGGCATATATCTAAAGAAACATTAATGACAATGAACAAGGTTTCTGCTTTTGAGGGTGTCTCAGGAAAAGGATTTCCCACACATACAATTGTTAGAGGTGAGGTTGTCGCTGAAAATGGAATGTATAAGGATGTATTTGGCTATGGTGAGTTTATCAAGCCTATAAAATAGAAATATAATTTGGGAGGATTTTAATATGAGTGTTGAGAATGTAAACGGCATAGCCCATGTCGAAGATACATTATTACCAATTCCTGCAGACAAAAGAATTCTAGGTGGGCTATCTTATCTGACAGCATGGCTAGGTGGATGTATATCAATAGGAACATTTGCATTGGGCTCCAGCATAGTAAGCTCAGGACTGAGCCTGCTGCAGGCTGGTATAGCAATGTTAATTGGATCATTGATCCTTATCGTAGGACTAATTTTAAATGACAGACAGTGTTATAAAACTGGTATACCTTATGTTGTGCAACTTAGAGCTGCCTTTGGGATGAAGGGAACAGTCGTACCTGCATTAATGAGGGCTGCGCCAGCAATAGTATGGTATGGTGTTCAGAGCTGGTTAGCGGGTACCGCATTAAATGAAGTTTCTAAAACATTATTTAATTATGATAACACTATAGCTTTTTTTATAGTATTTCAAATTATTCAAATGTTACTTTCACTTTTAGGGTTTAAAGGCGTTAAATGGATTGAGAATATTGGTGCTATATTTATTGTTAGTGCATTGGCTTACATGTTATATATTTGCTTAACCAATTATGGTGATGTTATTACAACAAATCTTATTAACCAGAAAGGTAGCTGGGGACTTCCATTTTGGGCAGCAGTTATTTCATTCTTTGGGGTAAACATTACCGTTATGCTGAACGCTGGAGACTATGTAAGAGAGTTAAAATATGGCTACAGTGATACTAAACGAGGAATCATTTATTTCCTTGCAATGGTTCCGGCTACCGTGTTTATGGGTATTATTGGGCTAATGATTACAACTGCTACAGGAATTTCGAATCCAATTGTTGCGTTCTCCACTGCGGTAGATAATAAATTATTGGTTGTTATCACATTACTATTTATTATTTTTGCACAAATGACAACAAACCTTTTAAGTAATATAATACCTCCGACATATGCCTTGATGGATATTTTCAAACTGAAGCATGCAAAAGCTGCAATTCTTGTTAGTGTTCTTGCAGTAGGTACATTCCCATGGGAGCTTGTGAAAGAATCTTCAGCGGCTGGACTAGGAATATTCATACGAGTATATACTGTATTCTTTGGACCAATTTTCGCCGTTTTACTCACAGATTATTACATTCTCAGAAAACAAAAAATTAATTTGGATGATTTATACGATGAAAATGGACCTTTCAAGGGTGTAAATGTTGCCGGAATAATCGCTATTACGGTTGGAGCGGCATTTGGTTTCATTAATATAGGGTTGTCATTTTTCATAAGCTTCATTCCAACTATGATTGTCTACTATTTATCATTAAAAATGCTTCCATATTCAAAGTCTTTTACAAAAGGAACAATCCTAGCTACTAATGAAGATGTTAAGAAGATTTCTTAAAAAGATTTTTATCATTCATATCAGTACTTAACCCTACCCCTACAATTATTAAAATTGTAGGGGACTATTGTATCTCATATTTCGATGAATGATTCACAACCTGTCCTCTTGTCCTTTTTAATTACCCCCCCTTTTGGATACAAGTAGCTTTAAAATTGAAAAAGATATAGCAAAAAGAAAATGCATAAGGCATATTCTTTTTTTTATCTTAAGAAAAAGGTTTGTCAGAATAAAATCTATCACTGATTTAATAAAAGAACATATAATGTAATGAAAATAAAATGTACATGTATTAAGTTCTATTCTAGAACCTCTAGGGGCTATGGCTATTGACATGGATGATAAATTTATAAGTGATAGGAGAGTTGCAGAGCCTCACAACACTATAAATGTAAGGATATTGTGATGTGAGTAATGAGTATTGAGATGAACATAAAAAAAAGCAGGGAGAACAAATCCCTGCTATAGTTTTGCATCTAACAACTACTACAGATAGTTGGTGGCTGGCTCGTATCATAGTCGTTATCTACGAAATTATTGTCCATTCCAGCATCTACAATATCAAAGACTACGTTGTTTTTCACAGTGTTCTCAATAATATTGTTATTTTTACCATCGATGTCAATTCCAGCCTGCAGATTGTTTATTATCTCGTTTTTAGTAATAACGTTTTTGTCTGAGAAGAAATCAATGAAGATGCCATCCTCTAAATTATAATTTATTTTATTTATCTTGATAGTGCTAGAATTTCGAGAAATTACTACTCCGCTACCTTGATTATTTCTTATTATATTGTTAGTAATAGTTATTGAAGAGAAAAGAAGGATACCATTATTTTCATTATTTCTTATTGTATTGTCAGTTATAGTACCGAGATTCCCAGCAAATGTGATACCATTATTTTCATTATTCCTTATTATATTGTTAGTTATCATAGTATTAAATGTACTAGCATCTATGGAAATTCCAGTATTACCATTGTTTTTTATGGCGTTGTGTGAAATAGTATTATTACTAGAGTCAAATCCTCCGAAAATACCATTGTTTCCATTGTTTGTTATAATGTTGTCAGTGACAATATTATCATTTGAAGTACCGAAGAAGATTCCGTGAAATCTATTACTGCTTATTGTATTGTTGGCTATATTGGTCTTGTTTCCTAAAAAAAGGGAAATTCCTATATTTTGATTATTAATAATAGTGTTTAGAGTGACAGTGTTTTCGTTTCCCAAAATTTCAATACCAGAAGAATATCTTTCTATTCTAAAACCTCTGATTTCTACATTGTCAGCCTGTATGGAAAATCCTGTACCAGTCATAATTACACCATCAAGGACGACATTACTGCCAATGGCAATAATGCTAATATTACTGCTGTTAATAGTTACGCTTTCATTATAAATACCATTTTGAACCTGAATTTCATCACCTGGTTGAGCAATGTTGACTGCATCTTGAATGGAATTAACTCCAGAAGAAGGAACAATAATTATTGTCATAAAGTCTCACCTCCTTTTTTCCATATACAATATGCAGACAAGTCTTTTGAGGTGACAAGATAAGTTACAAGGGATTTATAGGGGCAATAAGATATTTAATTACCTCATAAAATCTCTCAGAGATTTTATGGCAAGAATAGAAGCTTTATCTAACTTATCAATGTAATTTGCTTAATTAATCAGTCAATAATAAAATACCAATCTATTAAGCTTTGAGGTATACAATTTATAATACCACATTATTTTTTGGTATTATATTATAGACTATGAAAAATGCTTGGAGATGAAAAGTATGAGTTTAGATAAAGAATCTAATAGATTAATAAATGAAAAAAGTCGATCTAAATAAATAACGTGCATATCTTCTACAATATGGATATAACCCAGTAGACTGTATCCATGGTCAGATGAAGTCTTTGGAAGGGCTAAAAGGGAAGATAAACATATATTCCTAAGTATTGGATACTCGACCTGTCACTGGTGCTATGTTTAATAAAGTATTCAATAATAAAATAAGAGCCGATATTTATCTCTTATCTCACAGAACATGTAAAAAGATAAAATAAAGAGCTCTAATCTTCTTAACATTAAAACCAATTATTTCTAACCCAGTTAATAGTCATCTCCAAGTCTAAACCATTGGCTAGGGATATCAAGGTAGGTGTTTTAGAATATGCATCAAGCGGTATCGGCCCAATTTCTTTTGGGATTTCTAAATTTAAGCGACAATACTGCTCTCTTAAAAGCTGGTAACTATAAAATTCGTTAACACCTATATCGCTGTTGAACAAGAGTTCTAATAGAGGATAGGGCGGTTTGGGATAAAAAGACCACTCAATAGATCCCCATTTAGTTGTATCAGCGGTAATTTGCTGAGGATATATTCCGGTACCGATTGATAAAAGATACATGTCATCAAGGGCCTTTATATTTCCCTGTTCACCTCTTGCTGCAGCTATAGCTGCTGTACTAGGATTGTTCGCTATAACTGCCCCGTCTACATGGCTTTTGTAAGAGGGAAAATAGGTTGGTGCGGCATTACTAGCGAGGGCAACATCTATCACTAATGCTTCCATATTTGTAGAATCGGGTAAATTGTTAAAAAAGACAGGACTCCAATAAGGTTTCGAATAAGAACCAGTTACCCTGAATGAAGGTATCAGCACCTTGTGAGATAAATCAGATAGGCGAAGATTTTTAGGAAATATCATACTGAGTGCTTGTTTGAGGTGTTTATTATCATACTTGGGCCTATAACATTGCATATACTGAGGGGTAAAAATGTATTTACCATAACGGACATAAAAATCTACAAGATCTTCTGGTGAAAGGCCATAAGCAAGGCCTAAGGTAATGATAGAACCGGTAGAGGTGCCGGCAAAAAGTTCAGTCATATTTATAAACTCAGAAATTTCAGGTTCATCCTTTAATCTCTTTAGGAGAGTTGCTGTCAGCACACCCCTAATGCCTCCGCCGTCAAAGGTCATAATCCTGTACTTATCCATAAAACACACTCCCTAATAAACTTTTTATATAACTTATGCGAAAGTAGGAAAGCCCATGCTCCAAAAAACAAAATTCTCTAAGGTTTTTAGTGTATTTTAGATCATGTCATGATCTATGCTGTTTCTCTTATAAATTATTGCTTAAGATAGACTTGGATTAGAGTCTATTTTTTATTGCCTAGAAACTCAAACATTTGAGGGTGATAGTGGTATTGGTATTGCGTTGGATGATAAGGGGAATGCTTATGTTACAGGAAGTACTATATCATCAGATTTTCCAGTAACCTTAGGCGCATTTCAAAATGAGAAAAAGGGTGATGCTTTTACTGACTCTGGATTTGTGACAAAACTGAATACTACACCTATTCATTAGAAGAGAAATACGAGAAGGGTCAGACATTAAAAACTCGATTACGCAATGAGTCAAAAAAGAAAACTTAAACATTCAGCTTTGAGGTAGATTAATTATAATACCTCATTATTTTTTTGGGTATTATATAAGTAACTATGAATAATATTTGGAGATGATAGTATGAGTTCAAATAAGAAAACCAATAGACTTATAAATGAGAAAAGTCCATATCTTCTACAGCATGCATATAACCCAGTTGATTGGTATCCGTGGTCGGATGAAGCCTTTGAAAAGGCGAAGTCAGAAGATAAACCTATATTTCTAAGTATTGGATACTCTACCTGTCATTGGTGTCATGTAATGGAAAGAGAATCCTTTGAAGATAAAGATGTAGCAGAGATACTAAACAAGGATTTTATATCCATTAAAGTAGATAGAGAAGAAAGACCCGATGTTGATTCTATTTATATGAATGTCTGTCAGGCTATAACTGGTCATGGTGGATGGCCTTTAACTATATTGATGACTTCTGATAAAAAGCCCTTTTATGCAGGAACCTACTTCCCTAAAAGGACTAAATACGGAAGACCAGGACTTATTGAGATACTAGTCTATATAAGTAGCAAATGGAAGGAAAACAAGACAGAGATTATAGAATCAACTGAAAAAATATATAATGCTGTGAAGGATACAAGTGAAAACTTTGAAGTCGAAGAAATTGACGAAAAAGTATTTGATAAGGCATATGAGTATTACATAGACAGTTTTGACGAAGTTTACGGAGGCTTTGGAGGAGCGCCTAAATTTCCTACACCCCATAGCCTGTTATTTCTTCTTAGACATTGGAAGTTAAGTGGAGAAGAAAAGACCATAAAAATGGTAGAGAAGACCCTTGAGGGTATGTATAGAGGTGGGTTGTTTGATCATATCGGACTTGGTTTTACCAGATATTCTACCGATGAAAAGTGGCTTGTACCGCACTTTGAAAAAATGCTATATGATAATGCACTACTAGCGATAGCATATACGGAACTATTTTTAGCAACTAAAAAGAAGAAATACGGAGAGATTGCTGAGTGCATTTTTGCTTATATTATTAGAGATATGACCTCGGAGGATGGGGGATTCTTTACAGCGGAAGATGCGGACTCTGAAGGGGAAGAGGGAAAGTTTTACGTTTGGTCTCCTGAGGAAATAATGGAAGTATTAGGAGAACAGGACGGAGAACTATTTTGCAGATATTATGACATAGCTAAAGGTGGAAATTTTGAGGGTAAGAGTATTCCAAACTTGATTAAAAACAGAAGGTCCATTGAAATTCAAGATTTAGATTTTAAAAATAGATTGGAAATGTGCAGACACAAATTATTTGAACATAGAGAGAAAAGAGTCCACCCTTATAAGGATGATAAGATATTAACCTCATGGAATGGACTAATGATAGCTGCTTTAGCTATTGGAGGAAGAGTTTTTAATAATGAAGATTATACGATAGCGGCAGAAAAATCTATGAGTTTTATAATGGATAAATTAACTAGAGATGATGGAAGATTGCTAGCCAGATATAGAGATGGAGAGTCAAAGTATTTAGCATATCTTGATGATTATGCCTTTATTATATGGGCCTTGCTTGAACTCTTTGAGACAACCGGTAATGAAAAATATGTAGTAAAAGCAGAGTCCTTAAATAAAGACATGTTTGATCTATTTTTAGATGAAGAAAAGGGTGGCTTCTATCTATATGGTAAAGATAGTGAAGAACTTATAGTTAGACCAAAGGAGATATATGACGGCGCTATCCCATCAGGAAACTCAGTTGCGACTTATAATCTTATAAGGCTATCACAGATTTTCGAAGATGAAAAAAATAGTGAAGTAATTTCAAAGCAATTTGAAATCTTTGGTGCTAGTATAAACCTCAGTCCAATATCCTATGCATTTATGTTAATGGCACTACAAAGTTATAATAGAATGAAGGACAAAATAGTTCTTGTTGGGAGAAATAGCGATAATGGATACAAGCAAATAAGAAAAATAATCAATCAAAAGTTCCTTCCTTTTACTAGCAAAATATTCATAGATATGGATATAAACACATATGATAATATACATGATAAACTTAAAGGCTATAAAATGGTTAATGACAAAACGACGGTATATATATGTAAGGATTTTACCTGTATGGAGCCATTAAATGATAAGTTTAAGATATTAGAAATGATAGAAGAACTTTAGAAAGGGGCTGTCTTATAAAGGTTTCTTATGAGTACAGCCCCGGGTGTTTCAGGAATTCGTCATTCTGAGACACCCTCTTTTATTACTGTTTAACTTTGTTAAATAAGGGTATCTTAATAAATGATAAGTTTTATCAAGGAGGGACAAAATGCTTAAAGATATTATTGACATAGCACTACTGAGTGCTGAAAATTCATTTTTACAGGTAGGAGTATTTGTTGGTGCGGTATTACTCCTTTTCGGATATATAGATTACAAGAACTCAGGGGCATTCGTTAGAAAAATAGAGCAATCAAAGAAATTGCAGCCTGTTCTAGGAGCTATTCTAGGTCTGACACCAGGATGCGGTGGAGCAATATTTGTAATGCCGTTATTTGTAAAGGGAAAGGTTAGTTTTGGAACCGTAGTTGCGACACTTATCGCAACAATGGGAGACTCTGCTTTTGTAATAATTTCAACTCTACCTCTGCACTATATATTAGTTAGTATCTTATCATTTATAGCAGCTATAATTACAGGATATATTGTTGACTATTATAAAGTTGGAGATAAATTATTAAGCAATATGAAAAAGCTATCAAAGGATGAGTTGAAGAACGTACATGAAAAGGTTGACCATATGACACAGAGCTATGAATGTAAAAGTATTGATAACTGTAAAAAGGAGCTAATATCTCATATTGGCCATGACGAGGGGGATGAAGTTGATTTAGCCCTTCACCATAATGCTAAAGGGCATCAAGATATCAATACACTAGGTTATAGGTTTACCCATAGCGGATTTTCCTTTTACTGGGTGATAATATCAATTGGTCTTGTTCTAGGGATAATGTTACTATTCCAGATAGATGTAAATACATTGTTTATTCCAAAACTCGGAACTATCATTGGTATCGCTGGAACATTCTTTTCAATAATTCTTATGATCATGGGGAAAAAGTTTATTCAGGATGAAACCCATGAAGAAGCCGAGCTTAAGGTTATGTCTTTAAAGGAGACACTTATCCATAGTGCCCAGGAAACAGCTTTTGTTTCTACATGGGTATATGTAGCCTATTTGATTTACGAGTTTGGTGTCTTTGGACTTGGGGGCGGAAACTATGGTGTAGGTGAAACGATGATAACGGAGCTTATGACTTCTGCAGGGCTTATGGCTGTTATTGTAGGAGCATTGATAGGATTAATCCCAGGATGTGGTCCTCAGGTTATTTTCGTTGCACTATTTACGAAGGGAATGGTGCCATTTGCGGCACTATTAGCAAATGCTATATCCCAGGATGGAGATGCTTTGTTTCCTCTATTAGCAATAGATAGAAAATCATCTCTATGGGCTACGATTATAACGACTGTTCCAGCTCTTATTTTTGGATTGATTATTTATTACATTGAACTGCGGTTTGGTTTATTTTAAGTTAAACCCAGATTACTTATAGGTAGCAAAATTCCTATGAATAATCTGGGTTATGTATTGAATTTTAGCCAATATTGGTATATAATATCAGTGGACAGCAAAATAATGATGTAGGTGCCTCTCGAAAGAGGATAAAAGGGAAGTACGGTGAAAGTCCGTCGCAGCCCCCGCTACTGTAAACACCGACGAAACCTCATGAAGCCACTGGCAACCCCCGGGAAGGCGAGGAAGTAGGTTGAAGTGTGAGTCAGGAAACCTGCCTATATGTACAAGAAATCTTCGGAGGGAAGAATAGTTTCTATTATCTAAATTTACAAGATACTAGTCTAGCCTTCCATGCTAGATTTTTTTATATTTTGTATAAACCTAGATAAGTTGTCTGTTTATGATAAGGCAGTTAAAAACAAATTTATAGTCATTGAATTATTTACTTTGTCAAGTGTAAAGGATTCTACCTACTCAAATTTGTTTTGTTGTCCATCTTTTTTATAAATCCCGTTATGTATTTCAAAAAGGTCAACCTTGAGAATCTTCATAAAGGACTTTCTTAATGTTTATGTTTTCTATCTTCATGCCATATCTTAGGATATCCAATTCGTAAATTCCTTTCATTAAATACCCTTAGTATTGTTTCGTAGGTTCTGTTTCTAATAAACCACTTATGACGTGGATTAACAACCCCTGTGATTATATATCTGGCACCACCATCGATTCCGCTAAAGCCAATTACTCCAACTAAACTGAACTCAGAATAATTTGTATTTCCTACTTTATATAATCTATCTTCATATTTTTCATTAATGACTTGACATACGTACTTTAATGCTTCGTCAACTTCATCGTGGCTTTCTTCAAAGGGTACGATAATCTCAATAATAACTCTGGCCTTTTCTTTATAGTAATTCTTTAAAGTTTTGATTTCACCGTTAGGAATATAAATCTTCGTTAAGGACCATTCTCTAACAGCAGTAGCTCTTAACCCAATTTCTTCAACGGTACCAAAATATTTCTCGTTTATTGCTACAAAGTCTCCTACCTTCATTTGTCTTTCAAACAGAATAAAAAAACCGTTGATTATGTCCTTTATCAAATTTTGAGTTCCAAGACCAGCCACTACAGTAAAAATACCTGCACCGGTTAGTATTGTAGCCTTTTTAATTAAGCCAAATTCACTCATAATAGTTAGAATGGCAAAGGCCATTATAAAATATGCGGCTATGGAATCAATAACACTCTTCATAGTTTTTTCTCTTTGGACGTTAAAGTTCGTAATATCTATAATTTTCTTTGTTAAGAACATTATTACCTTTATGAGGGCAAAGGCCAGGATAAGAATAAGAATAGATGAAATAAATGGACGAATACTTAGATTTACATTTTCGATATTAAAATTCTCTAATAGTTTTAAGTTCTGTATATCCACTTAATCACCTCGGCATTGTAAAATTCTAGACATTCATTTTTGACATGTCTAATACTTAGTATGTAAGAAGCACATAAAAAAAATACACTCTGAAAAACAGAGTGTATTTTGAACATTTTAAGTATTATTCAGTTCTGAAAAGATTCCTTTTATAGATTGCGTATAGTTTCTTTAAATCAGTTATTTTTTCGCTCATTTCTATCTGGAGATCAGAGACTAAATCATATTCCTCATTATCAATAGATTCTCTGATTTGAGTGAAAAGAGATTTTTGACTCATACTATCTTTCATTAAATAATATCTTAGCTTATTAACCTTCTCCCAGTTTACTATATCTAGGTCGGTTGCGAATTCTAAGTCATGTACCTTTTTACAATCTCTAACTAGTTCAATGTTAGAAGGAATGATTCTATTTTTTAATTCCATAGTCCATTGCATCAATATACTGGTTCTAAAGGAAGCAATAATTTTTTCCGTGAAAACATCATTAGCTGATAGAACCTTAAGCTTTTCAGGATACTGATTAAAATTACAGATGTTCTCCCAAACTGTTGCAGGAGGTATTCCGAATAATTTATTTCTTTCCTCGTCGGTATAATGTTCGAATACGTCATACTCACTTCTATAGGCTCTGTCTTTTTCAAGGTAGAAGCCTTCTTCGCCAGCAGCTTTTGAAAATTCATTTTCAAGTTCCTTATTAGATCTACCAGACTCTACAACAGCCTTTATTCCATCTAACATAGTTTGGTAGATTGCAGCCGTTGCTAAATAAGTGTTAGTTGTAGGATTTGGAACCCTTACTTCATATCTCGTAGCCATAGGGTTATTTAAGTCTCTGATTAAACCTGCTAAGATAGTACGGTTTCTTGAAGGTGTTTCTACCTCATGACCAAGGGATGAAACGATACATATCGGTGCTTCGAAGCCAGGCTTTAATCTATTTAGAGCATCGTTAGTAGATGTTATAAACGGATTCACTACTTCGTAGTTTTTAAGAAGTCCCATAATAGCTCCCCAACCAATGGAGCTTACAAAATATTTTCTCATATCCGATGGAGTAAATAGATTGAGTATAGAACCATCCTTAAGTTTGATTGCAACTCCTACGTGGGTATGCTCTCCACTTCCTGCAACACCTTCAATTGGCTTTGCCAAGAAAGTTACATCGAGTCCGTTACTTACAAAAGTTTCCTTAATAATGTCCTTTGCAAATAACTCGTTATCAGCTGTTTGCATCTCAGTACTATATTTCCAATCTATTTCAAGCTGTTCCATTATATGTGCGAACTTACCGTTTTTAGATAATGACGAAGGGATTCCGCCAACTTCTTTATGACCCATTTCAGCTTCGTAATCATATTTGTTTAATAGTAACAATGACTGTTCCATAGCTGTACGAACAGGACCAACTGTACGCTTCCAATACTGCTCCTTTAAAATCTGTGATGTAGATAGATGTTCGTAATCTGCTTTATCTCCAGGTGTTTGTACCCAGAATTCTAGTTCGGTTGCAGTGGTAAGTAATACCTTTTCAATATCATTTTTTGAATTGATATTGAATTCTTCGAGTAGAGATTCATTATCGAATAAATCCAAAATTTCTTTTTTAAAGCTATCAGATGCATTTTTTAGGATGGAGCGGGATCCCACAAGTTTGCCATTGTGCTCAAGAAATGATGGAATAAGCAATGTACCCACAGGTAAATTAGTTTCAGGGTCAATGAAATCGTAGTTATAATCTATAAACCATTTAACATCAAGGTCAGGAAGAATATCTACTTTAGCATCATTAATCTCAGCTATTTCAGGTAAGTATACACTAGAGCCGTCGGTTTGTACTCCGTTTTTCAAAAACTCTTCAATGTCTTCAAGCATTATATTAATCGGAATTTTTTCATCAGTATTGTTATTACCAAGATCAACGGCTACTAAGGAAACGAACTTAATTTCCTTGTGAGCAGTCAGTAAAGATCTTAAAGATTCTGAATCATGCTTTTCTGGTGGTATAAAATATATAAGATTATTCATAACTACACCTCTTTCATTTTTTAAAATATTATGAACAATTATAGCATAAATATACAAAATGTAAAGGTGTATATAAAAATGGATAACGTTTTCACGTTAAAATAACTGGATTGCATAAATATTACAACGGTTTAACAAATAAAAATTCCTCTTAATGTTCGTGACATGACGAATATTAAGAGGCATAAAGTAAGAAACAATTATTTCTAAACAGATTAATGACCTTTTCTTGTTGGTATTATATCCATCTTTTGGAGAGCGAAGATAGCAATAACGATAATAGGACCCAAAATAATGCCAATAAATCCAAAAAGTCTGATTCCGATATAGATCGACATCAACGTGACTAAAGGATATAAACCAATTTGAGTACTTAATATTTTGGGTTCTAGAGTTTGCCTTACAATCGTAACCGTTAAATATAAAATGAGTAGAAAAACAGCAGTATTGTAATCGGCTTCTATAAGCTTTAGTATTATCCAAGGTATATAAATTGATCCCGAACCTAAAACTGGAAGAGCATCTACGAGACTTATTATAAATGCAAAGAGTATTGAGTAATTAACACCTATCAATGTTAAACCGATTGCACTTTCCGTAAAGGTTATGGTCATAAGTATTAACTGAGCTCTGATGTATCCTAGTAAAGCAGATAGTAAGTCATCCTTTAAAATCCTTAGTTTACTATTATTATAGATTTTTTCTGGAACATGATTTTTAAAGAAGCTATAAATTTTTTCTTTGTCCTTAGATATAAAGAATGAAGAAAGTAGAGTAAAGAGAAGGAACAAAAGAAAATTGGGTATTGCAGTTACAACATTTATAGTTGACGTTGCTAATACTCCGAAGTACTTCGTTAATGAGGTTAAGAAATTATATAGAGAATCATATATTGAAGTTGCAATATTTGGAGGTATATTTATATAAAGTGTTTGAAACTTTTCATCTATATATGTAAAGAACTCACTAGTTTTTACAGCAATATCAGGAAGCTTGTCGGTGAGCTTAGTTAACTCTGAAAATAAGAAACCTCCTAAAGTAGAAATAAGTACTCCGCCTATTACTACGAAAAGAATTATGGAGATAAAGGATGCTATTCCTCTATAAATTCTCAACTTTTTATGTAGAAAAGTTACCATTGGCTCAATAATTATTGAAATCAACCAACCTATTATAAAAGGTAACATAAAAACAATAGACTTAGCTATGATAAAATATAAAACTACTACAATAAGTACGATCATGAGCTTGGAGATAATAATATTTCCCATGTTATCCTCCTATGCAAAAGATATATTTAATTATATAATTAGTTTATGTAGATTGAAAAAGAACTATTTTAAATGTAATATTAATTAAAAGGGATTATATTTAGAATAATAGTTTTACTTGAACCTATAGACGATATACATATATTATAAAATTTAAATTATTAAAAGAAAAGCATTTAAGCTAGAATTAAAGAAAAATTAATGTATATATTTAGCTTGGGAGGAATGAAGATGAAAGTGATTGATCTAAGAAGCGATACTGTGACAATGCCTACTGATGAAATGAGAAAGGCTATGGCTAATGCAGAGGTGGGGGATGATGTATATGGTGATGATCCTACTGTAAAGAAATTGGAAAAACTAGCAGCTGACATAGTTGGAAAGGAAGATGCTTTATTCGTTCCAAGTGGAACCTTTGGAAATCAGTTGGCATTACTTACACATACTAGAAGGGGCGACGAAGTAATTTTAGAGGCAAACTCACATATCGTCATGCACGAAGTAGGGGCTGCAGCAGTTATTGCGGGTGTACATATAAGAACCATCGAAGGTAAGAACGGGGCTATGAACCCAGAAGATGTAGAAAAGGCTATAAGGGATGAAGACATCCACTTTCCAGATACAGGACTAATATGTATGGAAAATGCACATTCTTGTGGTGCTGTAGTGAGTCTAGACAATATGAAGAAAATAAAGGGTATAGCAAGTGTCAATAATATACCGGTTCACCTTGATGGAGCGAGGGTTTTTAACGCAGCTAAGGCACTAAAGGTAGATGTGAAAGAAGTTGCTAAAAATTGTGATAGTCTCATGTTCTGTCTATCAAAGGGGTTATGTGCTCCTATAGGTTCCATATTGGCTGGAAGTAAGGAGTTCATTAAAAGGGCAAGGAGAAACAGAAAGTTGATGGGCGGAGGACTAAGACAAGTTGGTATCTTAGCTGCTGCTGGAATAATAGCTTTGGAAGATATGGTAGACAGGCTAGAGGAAGATCATGAGAATTGTAAATATCTATCTGAGGAATTATCAAAGTTTAAAGGTATAGAAGTGAAATTTGATAGAAATGACATAAGCATGGTTTTCTTTGAAATGTCTGATGATATTATTGAAGAGGATGAATTTATTTCAAAGATGCTAGATAAAAATATAAAAATTAATGGAAAAGAAGATGGTGAGTATAGATTTGTAACAAATAACGATGTTTCTAGAGAAGATGTAGAATACGTGCTTTGCCAGATGAGAGAAATATTAGTATAAACATAAATACCCCCGGATTATTCATGAAAAATTCAAAACTCTGCTGCGTCATTTTGATTCTAAGACATCCATCAAATTCTTGACGTACCGCTTGGGTATGCCTTCGAACTTGATGAAAGTCTTAGAATTCAAAATTACTTGCACCCTTTCAAACTTTTCATGAATAATCCGGGATTAACAGTAATTTTGATTTGTTTGCTGTTATATGTTAATGTTATTAGGATATAATCTATATGTAATAAAGGTTAAAATCAATGCTGTGTTAAGAAATTGTTAAGCTTTGAGTTTTATCTTTAGATATTGTATAATTTACTTGTGATAATTTTTGATTTATATTTGTTCTAAGAAGGATACAAGATGGGGAAGTTACTTAAGGGTAAAAATATATTAATTATGGGTGTTGCTAACAAGTGGAGTATTGCTTGGGGGATTGCAAAGAAATTCATTCAAGAAGAAGCGAACCTTGTGTTTACATACTTGGGTGATAAAAGTAAAACAAATTTAGAAAAGTTCTTAAAGGAAGAGGGAATAGACAACCCTACACTAATTTCATGTGATGTAAGTAAGGATGAAGATATTGAAGATGCCTTTAATCAATTAAAAAATGAAGTCGATGTTCTTCATGGGGTTGTACATAGTATAGCATTTGCTAATAAGGATGAATTACAAGGATTTTATTATAATACTTCTAGAGAAGGCTATTTGATGGCACAGGATATAAGTTCCTATTCTTTAGTAGCAGTATCAAGGAATGCTCAGCCTCTAATGACTGAAGGAGGAAGTATTATTACATTATCCTATCTTGGAGCTGAAAGGGCTATTACAAACTACAATGTAATGGGTGTTGCAAAGGCTGCATTAGAGGCTAGCGTTAGGTACTTAGCAGTTGACCTTGGTATTGATAACATTACTGTTAATTCAATATCTGCAGGTCCGATAAAAACTACTTCTGCTAAAGGAGTTAGAGACTTCAGTAAACTCTTAAGAGGATTTGAGGAGGTTGCCCCACTTAAGAGACTTGTTACTACAGAGGAAGTAGCTAATACGGCATTATTCTTATGTAGCGGACTTGGGACAGGAGTAACGGGGGAAAACATCCATGTTGATTGTGGATATCATATAATGGGATAATACGGGTTAAACCCAGTTAACTTAAAAATATAGATATAACCATTCGATTTGAGAAAATATATTGAATGGTTATATTTTTTGCTTGCTCAAAGAATAATATCTAGAGAGTTCCAAGTAAATCTTAATTTATACATAGCAAAATATCCAATGCTTCTAGAGAATTTTGTTATGTATAAGTTAAAGTTTTGACTGGAATCTCTATAATGAAATAGTTTCAAAAACCTTGATGGAGGAATATATGAACAGGTTTAAGAAGTACATTTTGTCAACATTAGCAGTTGCGTTTTTAAGCGAAATATATTTTTATCCCTTTACAAGTACTCTAAGATTTGCAGCGGGTGTCATTGCACTAAACCTATTCATTCTAATATTTGATGAGATATCAGAACTTAAATTATCACTTTCATGTGGAGTCGCTGTTTTTCTTATTAGAAATATTTTAGTTGTTACATTTAAGTCTATGACCTTGCAAGAAGCTATGGTACTCAATTATCCTGCAATGGTTTATTATATATGTTTTGGATTAATAGCATTTATTATAAAGATAAAAAGAGATAAGGATAATTTAGTTAAAACCATTCTATTATTAGCATTTATAGACTCCTTTAGCAATATCATTGAAGCATTGATCAGGAATAACATATCCACTAACATGATAAAAATTATCGTTCTAGTGGGGCTTACAAGGAGTTTTATAGCTTATTTTATTTATTGGTTTTATAAAAAACAGGAACTATATATTCTAAACAGAGAGCATCAAAAAAGGTATAGTCAGCTAAATAAAATAATTTCGGATATACAGGCAGAAATGTTCTATCTTAGAAAATCAATGAAGGATATAGAAACTGTCATGCGTAAGAGCTATAGCTTATATGAAACCTATAAAAATAATGAAGAGCTTAAAGAAAAAACTCTAAATATTTCAAGGGAGGTACATGAAATAAAGAAGGATTATTATAGAGTTTTAAGGGGGTTTGAAAGCTTTCTAAAGAATTTTGAAAATGATGATACAATGACAATAGCAGATGTTCTTGCAATTATAAGGGATAACACAAAAAGATACCTCAAGGAAACCAAAAAAAATATCAAAATTTCTTTAGACTTCAAAGACGAATTCGTCTTAAATACCTACTACTCCCTATTTTCTATGATCAATAACTTAATCATAAATAGTATAGATGCTTGTGAAGATAATGATCTAATTAGAGTCACAGAGTACAGCGATGAAGAAAATTTGTATTTTGAAGTATCTGATACTGGAGAAGGTATAGATGAGGAAATCCTTCCTTATATCTTTAATCCTGGTTTTACAACTAAATTTGATGAGACCACTGGAAAACCTTCAACAGGAATAGGACTTTCCCATATAAAAAATATTGTAGAGGACTTAGATGGTGATGTGGAGATTAAGTCTAAGCCTGATATTGGGACAACTATAAAACTAGTAATACCAAAAAAATCATTGATTGGGTGATAATTATGGATAAGACTTTTTTACTTATTGATGATGACGTAAATATAAGAAAGATGCTAGGGTTCTTAATAAGAAAAAATAATCTTGGAAAGATAGTAGCTGAATTAGATAGTGGAGAACATGCAGTCGAAGAAATCATTTTCTATAATCCTGATATTGTACTCATAGATCTACTTCTTCCAGTACAAGATGGAATTGAGATAATCAAGTCTACAAAGGCTAGGGGCTATAATGGAAAATTCATTATGATTTCTCAAGTAGAAGATAATGAGATGGTTTCTAAGGCATATGAAAGCGGTATACTATTTTTTATAAGTAAGCCAATAAACAACATTGAGGCCATTAATGTTATTAAAGGGGTCTGTCGAAATATTGAGCTTGAGCAATCCGTGGCACTTATTAAAAATGCCGTATTAAATATCGACGAAATAAAGAATCAAAAACAAGCTAAGGTATTGTCTATAGATGAACAATTGACAGATATTTTTACGGACATAGGAATTATTGGAGGTACAGGCAGTAATGACCTTGGTAAAGTTGTAAAAAAGATACTAGAAATCAAGAGAAAGACTCCGTCTTCAACCTATCAATTACAGCAGATATATGAAGAAATTGCAGAGGAAGAGTGCATGAAGACAGGAGAAGCCGTAAATAAAAGAACTATAGAGCAAAGGATTAGAAGAACTATTCAGAAGGCACTACAAAATATAGCTGAAATAGGCCATGAGGATTTTTATAACCTTAAGTTCACCGAATATAGTACTATACTATTCGATTTTAAGCAGGTTAAGCAAGAGATGAGGTACATAGATAATAATAAAGAAGAGCGTGGAAAAATATATATTAAAAAATTTATTGAAGGTATTATTTCTAAGTTGAATTATCAGAAAAATGATATATTCAGCTAAATTGAATTGAAAAATTAGAAAAATCTAAAAAACAAATGTAACATTTTGTCGGATTGCACGAGAAACTGTTGCACCTTCGTATAATAAATTTGTAAGAACTTATTACATAAATTTATTATTTGGAGGTATGTAAATGATTTTGAATTTGAATGTAATTCAAACGCTGGCACTGGCTGTATTAGTGCTACTTTTAGGACAAGGCATCAAGAAAAAGGTGAATTTTTTAGAAAAATTCTGTATTCCGGCACCGGTAATTGGTGGACTAATATTTGCGATTTTTATTTTAGTATGTAAGCAAACTGGTGCGTTAACACTAGAAATGGACATGACGCTTAAATCATTATTCATGACAGCATTCTTTACAACTGTTGGATTTACTGCAAGCTTTAAATTGCTTAAAAAAGGTGGAGTACAAGTTATTATATTTTTACTTTTAGCTACTGTTTTAGTAATTCTACAGGATGTAGTTGGTATAGGTTTGGCAAAGGTTTTCGGTCTTAACCCGCTTATAGGACTTAGTACTGGTTCTGTTCCGATGACAGGTGGACACGGTACTTCAGGTGCATTCGCTCCTTTGTTTGAGCAAAAGGGTGCTGTTGGAGCAACTACTGTAGCAATGGCATCAGCAACATTTGGTTTAATAATGGGTAGTATGATAGGCGGCCCGTTAGGAAAACGATTGATTGAAAAGAATAATCTTTTAAAGAAAAAGGAAAACTCAAACGTTGCCTTAGCTGAAGCAGCAATTGCAGAAGTAGGTATAAAAAGAGAATTAGATTCAAATAGTTTTATGGCTGGAGCCTGTCAAATAATCATAGCAATGGGACTTGGAACTATATTATCAGTGCTTCTTCAAAAGACTGGTATGACTTTCCCTCCTTACATTGGAGCGATGTTTGCCGCTGCAATTATTAGAAATATATCTGACTTTACTGGTATTTATAAAGTATTTGGTGAAGAAATCGATATTATTGGAAATACATCATTATCAATATTCCTAGCGATGGCATTAATGGGATTAAAGTTGTGGCAATTAGCTGACTTAGCTGGTCCACTTGTTGTGATGCTAGTAGCTCAAGCACTTCTAATGGGATTATTTGCTTACTTTATAACATTCAATGTAATGGGTAGAGACTATGAAGCTGCAGTTATGTCATGTGGACATTGTGGATTTGGTATGGGAGCTACACCAAACGCAATGGCAAATATGAATGCGCTTTCTGGTAAGTTTGGACCTGCTCCAAGAGCATTCTTCATCTTACCACTAATCGGAAGTTTATTCATTGACTTCTTTAATGCAGGAATAATAACGTTCTTCATGAACTTGTTTGGAAAATAGAAAATGTAACAAAAAACAACAAAGAAAAACTCCGGCAAATGAATTGCATGGGAGTTTTTCTTGTTATTTTTTGGTAAATGAAAAGTTAGCTCTTTTATATTTCAATTAGAAGAAAAATGAAAGTTTCATCTGAATTTTAGTATATGTAAAATGAAATATGGTAAAATAATAGTACAACAATTTTGAGGAGTGAAGTTCATGGTAAAAAAGTATAAGTATGAATTTTACTATCGTTTAGATAAAGCAGGATTAGCTAATGATATTGAAAACAAGGAAGTAAAGAGTGATAAATACATACTTATGGATTTTGAAAGAAATCTACCTTTAACGGATGAAGAGTATAATATTGCATCGAAAAAATTGATAGATAGTGTTGTGAATAATTATAATGTTGAAAAAGAGTATATAACACCTATAGACGAAAAAGAATATATGAAACATAGTAAAATGAACTAAATATAGAAAGTTTCAAGTAAATCTTAATTTATACATATAGAAACATCCGATGTTTCTGGGGAGTTTTGATGTGTATAAATTAAAGTTTTCACTGGAATCTCTATAGTTCTACTTAAACTAAAGGGGGATTTAATTTGTTTTTTAAGAAAAAGAAGAAGGCTTTAAACCAGAAAGAAGATAAACCTGTTGAAGAGGATTTAACTCAGATTATGGAAAAGAAGAGTAAAGAGAAAAAGAAAATAGATAATGTGTCAGATGAATTACTTGCTCAGGCAATTAAAGACCTATTGTCAAAGGAATAAAAGGCTGATTAAAAAATGAAAATAGCTAAGTTGTTTTTATAATATCTTCTAAAGAATGAATAGTGTATTGAGAATAATACCCATATTACCAAGACAAAATAAGACTTCAATAATTAATGTAAAAAAAATACTTCAATGGAAATCTCCATTGAAGTATTTTCAATTACTAGAAGTACAAAAAAGAAAAAATGAACCAAGAAGGTTCAAAACAATATATACGCGTGTTATAACATATTATAATATTATTTTACTCAAAACGACAAAGAATGTCAATAGAATTATTAAAAAATGTAGGAAATTGTCGAAAAAGAGACATATCCTTTGATTGGCAAAAAAACAAATTACCAATATTTTGTATAAAATAATTTGAAGTGGCTACAATACTAGATAAATTAACCTACAACAGTACTGAGCAGAAGTTTATATATATTACCTTGTGAAGGGAGGAATCTAGCGTGTTTTATAAGAAAAAGAGAAAAAGAGGCAGAGTTGTATTCTTAGTATGTATGTTACTCATTTTTGCAGGATTTACATATGGATATGTATCAAACAATAAACCACAAGTTAAGCCAAATCCAAATGATATTACTAAAATATCAGATAAAGATAAAATAAATAAAGAAAAAGACACAGGGAACAAGAAAGGAACTGAATCCAATACAACTGATGAGGTAGCTCAAAATGGCATAGAAAATTCAAATGACATCATGGATAAAGTAAATAAAGAGACCAATATAATGCTTAAAACCTATTATTCTAAAACAGGTGAAATGGATACTAAGAAAATCCAGATACCGATTACGATTGTAGGAGCATCTCTAAATGAATTTAAATCATATATTGAAAGTAACTATAGTGATTGGAAAATACGAAGTGTTTCAACTAAATCGGCCTCTTTGTTTAAGCAGGTCGAAGGTTACAAACCAAATAGTTTTGTAATTCAAAGTAATGATGGATATGTAGTTATATACCGAATCAACGAAGCAGGCGAAAAAGAGGTATACGAAAAAACGAGTATTTCTTTATCTTTATTAAGTGAAACAGACAAAAGGAAGATGGAGGACGGAATAACTGTCAGAAGTCTAGATGATGTATATAATATAATAGAAGATTATAGCAGTTAGGAGATGTATTGAGAATATATCTCCAAAGGGTGTTTCAGAAGTTAGTCATTCTGAAACACTCCTTTTTTGAGTTCATTTCTTGGAGACAAGTCTATTTGAGACGAGGAGTTCGACGCATCTGGGTTTTTATTTCGTAAAAAAATAAGAGGATTAAGCAAAGTTTTATCGAATATATGTTTGTATAGAAATGTAAATAAAATTAATAATATAGGGTTCATATAGTAGAACTTAATTTATACATGTACAAATACTCAGTGTTTCTGAGAGTTTTGGACATGTATAAATTAAAGTCTCTACTTGAATCCCTATATCAGAGAAAGATTTTATGGAGGATAAAAAATGATTATTTTAGGAATTGACCCAGGGATTGCAATAGTTGGATATGGTATAGTAGAATATAATGGGAACTCTTTTAAGACATTAGATTATGGTGCGATACTTACCGACTCAAAAGAGACTACACCAAATAGATTGAACAAAATTTATGAGGAATTAGGAAAGCTTATAGACATATATAAACCCGATGTGGCTGCTATTGAAGAACTATTTTTTAACAAGAATGTTAAGACTGCAATAGCTGTAGGACAAGCTAGAGGAGTTTTGATTTTGACCGCGGCAAGGAAGAACTTAGACATCTACGAATATACTCCTCTACAAGTAAAACAAGGAGTAGTTGGTTACGGAAGGGCAGAAAAAAAACAGGTACAGATGATGGTGAAGACCTTTCTAAATCTAAGATCTGTTCCAAAACCCGACGATGTTGCCGACGCCTTAGCTGTTGCAATTTGTCACGCTCATACCGGTAGAATGGCGAGTTCGTTTAAGCTTTAGGAATGGATTATTTGAATGTCTAACCATTTTTCAAAGGCATCTAAAAATAAATTAGATAAATATTATTAGGTTTAAAAAAGTAGATTTCTAATCTGTAAAAATTCCATTAATAGTTTTCTAAAAGAAATGCTTTGAAACTTGGAACCAGAAGCGTAGAACTTGCAGCTAAAAAAGGAGTGAAAAAGTTGATTGATTTTATAAAAGGAAAGATAGAACATATTGGTGAAGACTATTTAGTTATTGAAAATAATTCTATAGGTTATAAGATATTTACTTCAGCATATACAACTGCAGACTTGAATGGTAAATCGGAAAATGCTATAGTATATACTCAGATGATTGTAAGGGAAGATGATATTAGGCTTTGTGGCTTTAGTACTAGAGCCGAACTAAAGGTATTCGACCTTTTAAGAACTGTTAAAGGAGTAGGAACTAAAGTTGCCGTAGGGATATTATCTTCTATTCCTTATGTACAACTAGTTAATATATTAATGGCAGGAGATGCAAACAGTTTAACTAAAGCACCGGGAATAGGGAAGAAAACAGCGCAAAGAATTATTTTAGAACTAAAGGATAAGGTTAATAAAACAGAAGAATTTAAAACATTAGATAATATTAGTTTTGATAATACTCCAGTCTTTATAGGAAGTGCAAATGATGAAGCTATTGAAGCGCTTGTTTCTTTAGGTTATAGTAAAGCCGAAGCACAAAACGTCCTTAGAAGTATTGATGATAATCTCTCTATTGAGGAAAAGATAAAGCAGGCATTAAAGCTTTTAGTAAGATTGTAATATGGGAAGGATGATGGATTGCCATGAGTAACGGATTGGATGATAATAGAATTGTAACACCAACCCTAAAGGAAGATGATAGCGAAGTAGAGGGCAGCTTAAGACCCAAAAACCTTAAAGAATATATTGGCCAAGATAAGGTTAAAAACAAAATGAAAATATTTATTGATGCAGCAAAGATGAGAAATGAAGCCTTAGACCATGTACTGTTGTATGGGCCTCCAGGGCTTGGGAAAACGACCCTCTCTAATATTATAGCTAACGAGATGGCAGTAAATATAAGGATTACTTCGGGTCCCGCCATAGAAAGGCCAGGAGATTTGGCAGCTATTCTTACAAACCTTATGGAAAACGATGTTCTGTTTATTGATGAGATACATAGACTTAGCAGGAGTGTTGAAGAGGTACTATATCCTTCTATGGAAGACTATGCCTTAGATATTATTATAGGTAAAGGACCAAGTGCTAGGTCTGTTCGTATAGACCTTCCTAAGTTCACTCTAATAGGTGCAACAACAAGGGCTGGAATGCTTACTTCTCCTCTAAGGGATAGATTTGGAGTTATATGTAAGCTGGATCTATATAGTAATGAAGATTTAAAAGTCATTGTCTTAAGATCTGCTAAGCTTCTTAATGTTCCCATTGATAATGATGCGGCATATGAGATAGCTAAAAGAAGTAGAGGAACACCAAGGATTGTTAATAGACTGCTTAAAAGAGTAAGGGATTTTGCTCAGGTAGTGGGAGAGGGTCAAATAACCCTTGATATAGCAAAAAAAGCCCTGAAAATGCTGGAGGTTGATGACCTTGGGCTAGACAGTGTTGATAGAAGAATACTAAGGGCAATAATAGAAAAATTTGACGGTGGCCCCGTAGGTTTAGATACCTTAGCGGCTTCAACCGGTGAGGAAAAAAATACTGTAGAGGATGTAATTGAGCCATTCTTACTTCAATTAGGTTTTATGAAGAGAACACCAAGGGGTAGAGTAATAACAAGGAAAGCATACGAGCACATGGGAGTAGACTATCATCAAAAAGATGAGGGAGAGACACTATGGAAGCTTTTGGAAGATTAATTATTACCCTCGGGATTATTCTTATCGTAGTTGGTATAATAATCACCTTTGGCAGCAAAATTGGACTAGGTCGTTTACCGGGAGATATATTTGTAAAAAAAGGCAATGTGACCTTCTATTTTCCTATACTCACAAGTATAATAATTAGTATTTTATTAACTATTATAGCTAATCTACTTTTTAGAAGATAGATTAGCTATCATTAAGGAGAGTTGAAATGAAAAAGAGGATATATATTTTATATTGCTTAATACTAGTATTGCTTTTGAGTACCAGTGTTTCCTTAGGATTTGATAAAAGTAATTTACCACAGAGGATTAAGGTTGGATTGAGGTATGGTGATAAGGCAGCCTCTGTAGTTAGTTTGAGTTCAACCAGTGGTTTTGATTTTGGATATTATAACGACAATGGCTTTAATGACCTGTTTACACTTATGGATGTTGAGGATATCACCATAAGAAAAGATGGATATTATAAGAAGCTAAATAATTCATACATAGAAACCTATTCCGATAATGCAGGGGAAAGTGCCTACGGTCCTTATCATGTACAAGTAGGTGGTGGATTTGAATCTAGGGTAGAAATGCAAGAGTTTTTAGATGCAATAGATGATAGATCAACTTATTATCCTGTTTATGATGATGGGTGGCAAATATGGGCAGGTTTATTTATTTCAAAGGAGCAGGCTCAAGAGTTTGCTAACTCAAATGAAAAAATTAATGATAAAAATCTGAAAGTTGTAAAACCTAATAATGGAAGAGTTGTTGTTTTAAGCAAAAAAGGAAAAGTACTATTTATATATAACAGTTCTCAGAGACAATATAATTTTAGGCCCTTCATAGATAAGGATGGAAATGATATTATATCTGTTGATGGAAAAAGGTTCCGCGGTGAAATAATAATTAGTAGATACTCAGATAGTGATATGACAGTTATTAATTATTTGAACCTTGACGAATATCTATATGGTGTTTTGCCAAAGGAAATGTCCGGCGACTGGCCTTTAGAGGCATTGAAGGCACAGGCAGTAGCAGCGAGAAACTTTGCTGTTGCAAACATGGATAAGCATATGGACCACGGATTTAATATGTGTAGTACAATAGATTGTCAGGTTTATGGTGGATACGATATAGAAAAACCAAGAAGTAACATGGCTGTTGATGAAACTACTGGAAAAATACTAACATATGATGGTAAAATAGTAAGTGCGTTTTTTCATTCAAATAGTGGTGGAAGAACAGAGGATAGTGAAAATATCTGGGGTATATCATTGCCCTATATAAAGGGAGTAGAGGACCAGTTTTCTCTTGGAGCACCTCACAGTACTTGGACAAAGGTCTATAGTCCAGAGGAAATTAAAAATGTCCTAAATGCTAATGGGATGAGTATTGGTGATATCAAAGCAATATATCCTGAAGGATATTCTGAAAATGGACGAGTGCTTAGTCTGAAAATAAGTGACGGTTCTAAAGAGGTAGAATTAGTTAAGGAAAAAACAAGAGCATTATTTGGATACTATGATATTAAAAGTATGTACTTTAATCTAAGCTCAGATAGTGACTTATTTGTAAAGAGTTCTGACATGAGTAAGGTGACAAGAAGAACATTAAGCAATGTAAGCATATTATCAGCAAATGATGCTACTAAAACTTCATCAAGCAAGACCTACAAGGCTTTTGATGGAGTCAATTATAAAACTATTTCTGGGGTCCCTACAAAGTATATATTCAATGGAAAAGGCTGGGGTCATGGACTTGGAATGAGCCAATGGGGCGCAAAGAAAATGGCAGAACTGGGTTATACCTATGAAGATATCCTTTTGCACTATTATACCGGAACAACAATAGAATAGGAGTTTAAATAATGAAGACAAGTGATTTTTATTTTGATTTGCCTGAGGAATTAATAGCTCAAGTTCCACTAGACATTAGAGATCAATCTAGATTAATGGTTCTCAACAAGGAAAGTGGAAAAATAGAAAACAAAGGCTTTAGAGACATTTTAGATTACTTAAAAAAGGGTGATTGTTTAGTTTTAAATGACACTAGGGTTATTCCCGCAAGACTTTTTGGAGTAAAGGATACTGGGGCTAACGTAGAATTTTTACTTTTAAAAAGAATAGATAAAGACAGATGGCAAACCCTAGTTAAACCTGGAAAAAGGGCGAAAATTGGTTCGAAATTTTTCTTCGGTAACAATAAAGAACTACAGGGAGAAATTGTTGATTTAGCTGAAGAAGGAACTAGAATAATAGAGTTTACATATGAAGGGATATTTGAAGAAGTCTTAGACAAGCTTGGTAATATGCCACTACCACCCTATATAACTGAAAAACTAGATGATAGAGAAAGATATCAAACGGTGTTCTCTAAGCATAGAGGATCAGCTGCTGCCCCGACGGCAGGGCTTCATTTCACAAATGAGTTATTAGATGAAATAAAAAGCAAAGGTGTTAAGATAGCATATATAACCTTGCATGTAGGACTTGGCACATTTAGACCTGTTAAGGCAGATAATATACTTGAGCATAAGATGCATTCTGAGTTTTATATGGTTAGCAAAAAGACAGCTGATACCATTAATGCTGCAAAAGCTGAAGGTGGAAGAATTATTTCCGTTGGAACAACGGCAACTAGAACTTTGGAAACTGTAGCAGATGAAAATGGGTTAATTAAGGAGAGCAATGGCTGGACGGATATCTTCATTTATCCCGGCTATGATTATAAAATAGTTGATTGTCTTTTAACGAATTTTCATTTACCGGAATCTACACTTATAATGCTTGTAAGTGCCTTAGCTGGCAAAGAAAATGTATTAAATGCATATAACGAGGCAGTAAAAGAAAGATATAGATTCTTTAGCTTTGGTGATGCAATGTTAATTGTTTAGGAGGAAAAGAAATGGCTGTAAAATATGAATTTATAAAAGAGTGTAAACAAACCGGTGCTAGGCTGGGGAAAGTGCATACTCCCCATGGAACGATAGAAACACCGATTTTTATGCCAGTAGGAACTCAGGCTACTGTTAAATCAATGACTCCAGAAGAATTGAAGGAGATTGAGTCACAGATAATATTAAGTAATACATATCATTTATATCTAAGACCAGGTCATGAATTGGTTGAAAAAGCCGGAGGTCTTCATAAGTTTATGAACTGGGATAGACCAATTCTTACGGACAGTGGAGGATTTCAGGTATTTAGTTTGGGTGATCTTAGAAAGATTTCAGAAGAAGGGGTAGAGTTTAGATCCCATATAGATGGCTCTAAACACTTCTTAAGCCCTGAAAAAGTTATGGAGATACAAAATGCCTTAGGATCAGATATAATGATGGTCTTTGACGAATGTGCACCATATCCAGCCGATAGAGAATATGTCAAGAAGTCCTTGGAGAGAACTACAAGATGGGCTAAGAGATGTAAAGAAGCCCACAAGAATACTGACAAGCAAGCACTGTTTGGAATCATACAAGGGGGAATGTACAAGGATCTTAGAGAGCAAAGTGCTAAGGAAATAATAGAACTTGATTTTCCAGGCTATGCAGTAGGTGGATTGAGCGTAGGTGAGCCTAAGCCGCTAATGTATGAGGTGCTTGAGTATACAACTCCATTGATGCCAAAGGATAAACCTAGATATTTGATGGGAGTAGGAAGCCCAGACTGTTTGATTGAAGGTGCTATTAGGGGAATAGATATGTTTGACTGTGTGCTGCCAACTAGAATAGCTAGAAATGGTACAGCGATGACTAGTCAAGGAAGAATTGCCATAAAACAGGCAAGATATTTTGATGATTTTTCTCCACTAGATCCAGAATGCGATTGTTATACATGTAAAAATTACACGAAGGCATATTTAAGACATTTGTTCAAGGCTAATGAGATCTTATCATCGAGACTATTCTCATATCACAATCTATACTTCTTATTAAAGCTTATGGCGAATGTTAGAGAAGCCATAAGAAATGACAGGCTGTTAGACTTCAGAAATGAGTTTTTTGAAAAGTATGGATATGAAGTATAAAAAAGGCTTTAGTAAGTTAACAATTTCCTATGTGTTATAAAAAAAATAAAGGGAAATTAAATTTTTCGTTGAATACTATAAGGTGTTGATTGTATACATATATAAGGAGGAGGAAATATAATGCCACAACAATATTCAGGTTTAATTATGATGGTAGTATTTTTTGGTATCTTCTATTTCTTGCTGATTAGACCTCAGCAAAAAAAGAATAAGCAAGTCCAAAAAATGAGAAGCGAATTAAAGGTTGGGGATAATATTATTACCATAGGTGGAATCCATGGGAAAGTAGTAAATATCAAAGATGAGGTTTTAACTTTAGAAGTTGGAGCTGACAAGGTTAAGCTACAGGTTTCTAAATGGGCTGTAGGAAGCGTCAAAGAGTAATCATAAGAAAATCTTCAAGAGAATGGTCTTTTAATTCAAGCCATTCTTTTTTTATTGGAGTCATTTCTCGAAGAGAAATCTGACTAAAACAAAGGAGTTCGATGTCCCTGAGCTTTATTATTTGTTCTAAATAATTTCTCTCCACATATATTTTAGTAATATAGAGACTCAAGTAAAGACTTTAATTTACACATATCCAAAAGTCTCAGAAACGCTGAATATTTGTACATGTATAAATTAAGTCTTACTAAGAACTCTATACAATAGTTTGTGGAGGTGTAATCATATGGCTAACGCCAAATATTATGAAGGTAAGGAAAGGATGCCTAAGCTAATATACTTTAGGAGCATTGGTAGATCCCTTATCATAACTGTAATCTTAATGTTAATTATAGCAGCTATAATTACCTATACATCAGTTTCAGATTCTATAATGCCTCTTTTAACTTCTGTAATTATGGTCATTAGTATAGCCTATAGTGGATTGCTCTCAGCAACAAAAATAAGAAAGCGTGGCTTAATGCACGGATTGATCACTGGAGCCATATATATAATGCTTGTATTATTTTTAAGCTGGGTTCTTGCAAGAGATTTTTCTATAAATAGATATACTATAATTAAAGCCATAATAGGTATTATTTCTGGTGGTGTTGGTGGCATGATTGGTGTGAATTTAAAATAATACTTTTCATTAGTGATAGCAATATGCTATAATTTAGAAGTACTTTTAAAATAGGAGGTAGGAATAAAAGATGAAGCATATCAAAACATTAAGCATTGGATCACTTAAGAAATCTGCTGAAAAAGGTGGATGCGGAGAATGTCAAACTTCTTGCCAATCTGCTTGTAAAACTTCTTGTACAGTTGCAAATCAAGAATGCGAAAATAGATAGTACATATAAAAGGCAGCAATAAGGCTGCTTTTTCTATGTGAAAAAATAATATATTAATATATATAAATTTTTTAACTTGAATAATAGTTTTAAATTTAATAAAATTAAAGTTAGAGACTTTTAGTGATTTGGTAAAGAAAGGAAAGAGCTATGATACACAAATTTGAAATTGATGATATTAGAATAGTTTTAGATGTAAACAGTGGGGCAGTCCATATAGTAGATAAGTTAGTATATGAGATCTTGGATTACTATCCTTCTAAGGATATAACTGAAACTACTGAGTTATTAAAGGACAAGTATAGCAAGGATGAGATTGACAATGCCTTTGAGGAAATAAGATATCTTAAGGAAAATGAGATGCTATTCTGTGGAGATTCATATATAAATGATTCATCATTTATAAATAGAAAGCCAGTCATCAAGGCTCTATGTCTACATATAGCCCATGATTGCAACATAAGATGTGAGTACTGCTTTGCTTCACAGGGAGACTTTAAAGGTGACAGAAGTTTAATGTCAGAAGAAGTAGGGAAAAAAGCCCTTGATTTACTCATCGAAAATTCTGGAAATAGAAGAAACTTGGAGGTAGACTTCTTTGGAGGAGAACCACTATTAAATTTTGACGTGGTAAAAAGCTTAGTTGATTACGGTAGAAAGAGAGAAAAAGAGACAAATAAGAATTTCAGATTTACATTAACTACAAATGGAGTTTTATTAAATGACGAAATAATTGAATATATTAATGAAAATATGGAAAATGTAGTCCTAAGTATAGATGGAAGAAAAGAAGTAAACGATAAAATGAGATATACTGTAAACGGAAGCGGTACATACGATATTATTATTCCTAAACTTAAAAAGATGGCCGAAACTAGAAATGGTAAGAGCTATTATGTTAGGGGGACATTTACAAAGCATAACTTAGACTTTGCAAATGATGTACTTCATCTAGCAGATTTAGGCTTTAAAAATACATCTGTTGAACCCGTAGTAGCTGAGCCTGGAATGGCATATGAGCTGACTGAAGAGGATCTGCCAGTAATCTATGAACACTATGAAAACTTAGCTAAGGAAATGATTCGTAGAGAGGAAGCTGGAGAAGGCTTTAACTTTTTTCACTTCATGATAGATTTAAATCAGGGGCCATGTGTAATTAAAAGATTGACTGGATGTGGAGCAGGATCAGAGTATCTGGCTATAACTCCAGAAGGAGATTTATATCCATGTCATCAATTTGTTGGTAATGAAGACTTTAAAATTGGGGATGTTGATTCAGGCTTAATTAATAAGGATTTAGGCAAAGAATTTGGCGATGCCCATGTCTACAACAAAGAAAAGTGCAGAGAATGTTGGGCCAAGTTCTACTGTAGTGGTGGATGTCATGCTAATGCCTTTAATTTTAACAAAGATATAAATATTCCCTATGAATTAGGTTGTGAGATGGAAAAAAAGAGAATAGAATGTTCTCTTTATATAAAGGCAAAACTAAGTGTAGAGAGTTAAAGTTTTTACTGAAATCTCTATATGAAGTAGAATTTGAAATTATGGAGGGAATAATTTATGATTATGAAGTATCTGGATTTTGTTCCAAACGTTCATGACAGTTGCTATGTAGCAGAAACAGCACAGATCATAGGCAGAGTTACATTAAAAGAAAATGTAAACATCTGGTTTGGAACTGTTTTAAGGGGGGATGGAAACTCTATAGAAGTAGGAGCCAACACAAACATACAAGACAATAGTGTTGTTCATATAAATGACGATACTCCAACTACTATTGGAGAGAATTGTACCATAGGACACTGCGCAATAATTCATGGTTGTACAATTGGAAACAATGTCCTAATAGGTATGGGTGCTATTGTTTTAGATGGAGCTGTAATAGAGGATAATGTAATCGTAGGAGCCGGTGCATTAGTTCCGCAGGGTAAAAGAATTCCTAAAAACTCTTTAGTTCTTGGATCACCATGTAAGGTGGTAAGACAACTAACTGAAGAAGATTTAAAGGGATTAGAAGAATCGGCGACGCTTTATGTAAATCGTTCAAAGGAATACAAAGAAAATGTAAAGTAATATTGCAACACATTATAATCTAAAATCAACATACTATATGATGAAGAAAGTTAGGAGGATAAGGGGTATGAAGGCAAAAAACTTTTTTATTTTTCTGCTTGTCCTAGCAATTATAGGTACAGGTGCATACACTGCTTTTATGGGGCTACAAATCGGTAACTTTACTATCGCTCCCGTTAAGGACTCAATGAATCTAGGTTTGGATATTAAAGGTGGAGCTTTTGTTGTATTAGAGGCTGAGACAGATGCCCAGGGAGACGAACTGAAAACCATAATGGCTCAAACTAAGGAAGTCATTATAAGACGTGTAAATGCTATGGGTCTTAGTGAGCCAAATATAGTACTAGAAGGTGAAAAACGAATAAGAATAGAGCTTCCAGGTGTAAAAAATACTCAAGAAGCAATAGACGC
The DNA here is from genome assembly GCF_050888315.1 of Wukongibacter baidiensis. Classification (NCBI taxonomy): domain Bacteria; kingdom Bacillati; phylum Bacillota; class Clostridia; order Peptostreptococcales; family Caminicellaceae; genus Wukongibacter; species Wukongibacter baidiensis. The sequence continues at coordinate 773,691 of NZ_CP138202.1, read as the reverse complement.
TATAGGTAAAACTGCGCAGTTGAAATTTATGAAATCCGATGGAGAAGTAGTTGTTACAGGTAGTGAGGTAAAGGATGCTAAACTAGGTTTCCATCCTGATACTCAAGAACCTGTTGTTACCTTTGAGTTAAACAGTGAAGGAGCAAAGAAATTTCAATTGGCAACTAGGGAACTTGCTAAATTGCCTAACGCATTACAGGATCCTAATGATCCTGAGAAAATAATATCAAATTATAATAAGTTGATACATATTGTACTAGATGAAAATCCTATATCTAGTCCAGTGGTTTCTGATGAGATTCCTAATGGAAAGGGATTCATTAGTGGAGGCTTTACTAGTGAATCAGCTGCAAACCTTGCTGCTTTAATAAGAGGGGGTGCACTACCAGTTAACCTGAAGGAAATACAAACTTCTGCGATTGGACCTACTTTAGGTATAGACTCTCTTAATACAAGTCTTGATGCCGCAAAAATAGGTGTTGGATTAGTATTACTATTTATGCTACTATACTATAGAGTACCTGGATTTGTTGCAAACATAGCATTGGTTATGTACATGTTAATTGTAATCTTTACGCTAGTTGGACTTAACGCAACACTAACACTACCAGGGGTTGCAGGTTTGATACTAGGTGTAGGTATGGCCGTTGATGCAAATGTAATCATTTTCGAAAGATTGAAGGAAGAAATAAGAAACGGAAAGACTATAAGAGCTTCGATTGATTCAGGTTTTTCTAAGGCATTAAGAACAATTCTAGATGCTAACATAACAACCTTCATAGCCGCAATAGTATTGTACTACTTTGGTCTTGGACCAATACAAGGATTTGCTGTAACGCTTATGATTGGTATTTTAGCTAGTATGTTTACAGCAGTATTTGTAACGAAGTACCTATTAAAGCTAATCATTAGAATGGATATCTTTAAAAACACTAAGCTGTTTGGGGCGTAGAAGGGAGAATTAATATGAAAATTGCACAGAATTATAAGATATGGTTTAGTATATCGCTTGCTGTTATGATTTTAGGTATAGTAATGGCGGCTACCTCTGGTGTTAATTTTGGTATAGATTTTACTGGTGGAACTTTAATGCAATTTAACATCGGACAAGACTTTACAGTTGAAGAAATAAGGGAAATAACTTCTACATTTGAATTAGAGGCTGACGTATTACATGCAGGCGCTACAAAGAAAGAAGTTATAATCAAGACAAAGAAAGATCTTTCAAATCAACAAAGAATGGAAGTATTTGATGCATTTAAAGAAAAGTATAATCTTGTAGATGATGACTTTAGACAAGCTCAGCAGTTTGGACCTTCAATGGGTGTTGAAATAAGAAACAAAGCCCTAATCTCTATACTGTTAGCTTCTATAGGAATGCTTATATATATTACCTTCAGATTTAAATCAATCAAATTTGGTGCAGCTGCGATAATAGCACTAGTACATGATACGCTGATTGTACTATCCATGTACGCTATATTTAAAATACCAGTAAACAGTCCATTTATTGCTGCCATATTAACAATCGTTGGTTATTCAATAAATGATACAATAGTTGTATTTGACAGATTAAGAGAAAACCTTAAATATCAGAAAAAGGAAACAGCATTTGAAATTGCTGATACTAGTATTAAGCAGACATTAACTAGATCAATCAATACTTCATTAACTACACTACTAGTTATTGGCTCATTATACGTTCTAGGTGTTGAATCAATAAAAGAATTTGCACTTCCTTTATTGGCAGGTGTTATTACTGGAACATATTCATCAATATTTATAGCTAGTCCTGTTTGGGCTTTATCAAATAGTTTTGGAAAGAATAAATAGGCGAATAAAAACTCAGGGGCATCGAACCCCTTCGTTTTGGTCAGATTTTCTTAGAAAAATGACCTCAGAAAATCAAGCCCATCAGATAATAGGTCTGATGGGTTTTGTGTTTTGGAGAAAAAATTATAATAGTGAGTAGACAAAGGAACCTTTTATTTTTTGATGAATAATCTAGAATTGAGAAGGAGAAAAGAAATTTTTGTTGAATATTAATTAAATACTATTCGAAATTTTGAAACAGTAAGAGGAGTGATTTGATGCAAATTTTATTTATATTTTCACTTGTTTTTGCCATCCTTGTTTCGGTATTCGCAGTTATGAATTCCGATCCGGTTACCATAAAATTATTATGGAAACAATATGAATTTTCTCAAGCTATAATTATTTTAGGATCAGCTGCAATTGGTGCAATAATAGTAGCGCTTTTAGGAATGGTAAATAGGGTTAAATCAGGTTTTAAAATTCGTGAATTACAAAATAAAATAAAGGGTCTGGAAAAGGAGCTAGAAGAGTTTAAACCTGTTGACAGTGTAGAGGTTGAAGCTAGCACAAATGATGAAGCTGAAGAGAGTGTGAATATAATAGAGAAGCCAATAATTCCAGATGAGGAGACACCAGAATCAGGAGATGAAGGGCAAGTATAGAGATTAAGCATAAAAAGAGATCGATTAAGACTGAGAAAAATCTTGGTCGTTTTTTTTTGAATATACTGTATAAAAAGTGTAATTAAAACCAGATTAATCATAGAATACTTATGAGATTTTCCTTGTAAAAGCAATATAGGAGCTAAAACCTGTTGAATCAGATCACAATTTATCATATAATAAGAAGTGATTGTTTTTGTAATTTCTAAAATTCTTTATAAGAATATAGGGACAATAAATTTTAAGTCATTATACTTTGGTGGTGCTTATTTATAGGTGAAAATATGCAATTACATGATAATTTATGGAGATATGTTGAAGGTAATAATATAAATCTTCAAGAATTTGTAGAACAATTGGGAATTTCAAAGATTACAGCAAGGCTTCTATTAAATAGAGGTATAGATAGTATAGACGAGGCTAGAGATTTTCTAAGTCCTAGGCTGAGTCAGCAAAACGATCCATTCCTGCTTTGGGATATGGATAGGGCAGTTGCTAGGATTAATAAAGCTATCAAAGAAAGGGAAAGTCTTTGGGTATATGGGAGCGATTACATTGAGAACATAATATCCGTAGCATTTCTTTGTAGATATTTTATGTCAGTTAACTATGGTGTTACTTATTATATAAATGATCAAATCAGACAAAACTCTATAATAACCCATGATTCAATTGACTACATTAAATCTATGGGTGGAGATTTGATTATCTGCGTAGGTTGTCAAGTTGAGACGAATGAGATTGTTGAGTATGCTCATTCAAATGATATCGATATAATAATAATCGATAATCTTGAATATAAGGAGATTCCTCCGCAATCAGTGGCAGTTATTAATCCTAGAATGAAAGAATCCAAGTATCCCTTTGAAATGTTATCTTGTGTTGGAATAGCATTGAAATTGATCCAAGGGATTACTAAGGATGAAGAGGCTTCTAAAAAATACAGAGATTTGGATATTGTTGCCCTAGGAACCTTAGCCGACAATGTACCTATTATAGGTGAAAACAGAGTATTTGCTAAGATTGGTTTAGATGCTCTTAGAGTTACACGGAATCCTGGGCTTAAAGCCTTTATTCAAATTTTTGGGTATAATAATAGTGAGTTTGAGATTGAAGATATACTTAGGGATATTACAGCCCTTGCCTGTTTAGATAAAAAAAGTAATGGGGAATCTGTTATTGTAAAACTTCTATTATCTCAAGATCATGATGAAGCGATAGAGATTTGTGAAGATTTATATAGAGATTTCATGGCCAATAATCTTAAGATTGAAAAGTGCGAGGCTTCGGTTTGTGAAATTGATATGGAAATCGATGTAAAAGATATAGGATTTAAGCTAATTGAAGAAATAAATATGTTTGAGCCATTTGGATTTGGAAATCCTAAGCCAGTATTTTCCTATAGCAAAATTACAGTAGAGAGCTTCACCTATTCCGGTGAAAATGGAGATGATTTAAAGCTTCTTGTTCAAGATGAGAATAGGATATTTGACTGTATAGGCCTAGGTTTAGCTAAAGCAAATACAACACTGTCTAAACTTGAGAAAATAGATTTGGCTTTTAGCTTAGAAGTAAGTACCTTTAAAGATATACAAACTATACAGCTAAATATTAAGGACTTGAGAAGGCGATGTGAGGATGCCTATAAAGAAAATAGCTTAATTCATAGTTATTATCAGGCATTTATTAAGAAAATAAAGAGTTATGAGTATTTGCCTAGGGAAGCCAGCTATAAAAATATCAAGGATTTACGTAATGCCGAAGATAGAGCTAGGTATGTTGTTAATAATTTAAAATCCAGTGATTCTAACTTAATACTGGTTAATACAGTAGATGGACTTATCGAGTTATGCTTGCTTTTAAGCGATACCAAAAATTTTAGTCTACTTGATAGTATTAGTTTTAACTATCCTACGGCTCATAAAAATAGTGTCATAGTTGTAAATCCTATTTTAATGGACTTTGATTTAAAAGAGTATGAAAATATTTACGTTTATGATATACCATTATTGGAAGAGGAAGTTGACATATTATCAGATTCTGATAAAACTATCCATATTCTTTATAATAAGGATGAATGTAAAAAAGTAACTGCTTTTTTTAAGGGTTCAATTCCTGCGAGAGATGATTTGGCAGAACTTTATAAATATTTGAAGAGTGGTGTGAAGGATAAGGAAATTTTATATCAAGACATGATAAAAGACTTATATAAAATGGATTATCCTAAACTTAGGATTGGTTTAGATATACTATCGGATGCGGAACTTTTAAATTTTAGTCAGCATGGCGAGAGTTTAAGCTTAGAATTACTACCACCACCTAAGAAAAAAATAGATATTACAGCTACAAAGCTCTACACAAATATATGTTTTTTGAGGGATAGATTTAGAAGATATACTAAAACTGCTTTTACTATTGACTTTAAATAGTTTTAAATTAAATATGAACTAATATTAGATCTTAGGGAGGTTTTAAAGTGAATTTAGTTGACAAAATTAGAGTTATAGAAGATTTTCCAAAGGAAGGTATAAGCTTCAAAGATATTACTACTTTACTTCAAGACGGTGAGGCATATAAGGCTGCCATTGATTTATGTATAGAAGAAGTAAAGGATATAGACTTTGATGTTATTATTGGACCGGAAGCTAGAGGCTTCTTAATAGGAGCGCCAATGTCTTATGCAACAAAAAAAGGCTTTGTTCCAGTAAGAAAACCTGGTAAGCTACCTGCTGAAACAGTTAAGTATGAATACGAATTAGAATACGGAACTGATGTGTTAGAAATGCACAAAGATGCTATTAAACCTGGAGATAAGGTTTTAATCGCTGATGACCTATTAGCTACTGGTGGAACAACTTTATCTACAATAAAGCTAGTTGAGCAATTAGGTGGAGAAGTAGTAGGCATGGTATTCTTAATAGAATTAGCTTTTCTAAATGGAAAAGATGTATTAAAGGATTATGATGTAAGATCTATAATTAAATACTAGGCAATGGATTAGAATTTGCTATTTTAATATATAGTACTTAATAAGCATCTATATACTAATAAATCGAATTTAGTCGATTAATACAAAAAGTCATTTTTAAAAACTATGAAAAATGACTTTTTTATTATATAATATACTTACTGAATTTATTACTGTTTAAAGTATACATTATACAACTATAAAACATTCCAATTTAAAGATTTACAAATATATTTTCGTCTATTTGACATATTATAAATAACCGAACAAATAAAATATAAAAGTTTGCTAATACTGGAAACGATATTTGAAAAACATTCAAAAATGTGACAGATTTTTTAAAAATATAATTTCCATTATGAGTGTAAACAAAGTCAATCTTAACAATCTTTATAATAGACTTTGTTCTTATTTATTTTGAGGCTGTAGAGGGTGATGATCTAATGTTAGAAAATTTCATAGAAAAAATAAAACAGTACAACCCTCATTATGATTTATCGAGAATAATAAAGGCTTTTAACTTCGGTGATAGTGCCCATGAAGGTCAATACAGGAAGTCTGGAGAGAAGTTTTTTGTCCATCCAGTGAACGTTGCTCTTATACTAGCGGAATTGGAACTCGATGAAAGTACAATTATCGCTGGGCTATTGCACGATGTTATTGAGGATACAAAATATTCTTTTGATGATATAACGAGGGAATTTGGAGAAGAGGTAGCCATATTAGTAGATGGGGTTACTAAACTAAAGAAGTTCACATACGAGACAAAGGAAGAAAGGCAAGCAGAAAACCTTAGAAAAATGTTTTTAGCCATGGCTAAGGATATAAGGGTAATACTTATCAAGCTTGTTGATCGACTTCATAATATGAGAACTCTTGAATACATGACGGAAGCCAAAAAGAAAGAAAAGGCTATGGAAACCCTAGAAATTTATGTGCCCATCGCTAACAGGTTAGGTATATCTAAAATAAAGTGGGAGTTTGAAGATCTATGTCTGAGATATATAGATCCTGAAGGATATTATGATCTAGTTGAAAAAGTAGCCAAGAAGAGAAAAGAAAGAGAAGACTATATAAATCTTGTTACCAGTCAATTAGAGAAAGATCTAAAAGATCACGAGTTTGAATACGAGATATACGGGAGACCAAAGCATTTTTATAGCATATATAAAAAGATGGTATATCAACATAAAACCTTTGAAGAAATCTTTGACCTAACGGCAATAAGAGTACTGGTAGATAACCTTAAGGATTGCTATGCCATACTAGGGATAGTTCATACAAAGTGGAAGCCAATACCAGGAAGATTTAAAGATTATATTGCTATGCCTAAGTCTAATATGTATCAATCCCTGCATACGACTGTTATAGGTCCTATGGGAGAACCCTTTGAGATTCAGATAAGAACTTGGGAAATGCACAGAGTTGCTGAATATGGTATTGCAGCCCATTGGAAGTACAAAGAGGGTAAAGATGATGAAGAAGAGATGGATAAGAAGTTAGCATGGCTTAGACAGCTTTTAGAATGGCAAAGAGAACTAAAGGACCCTAAAGAATTCATGGAATCATTGAAGATTGATCTATATACTAATGAGGTTTTTGTTTTCACACCGAAGGGAGACGTAATTGATCTTCCTGCTGGCTCAACGCCTGTTGACTTTGCATATAAAATCCACTCTGCAGTAGGAAATAAGTGTATAGGGGCAAAGGTAGATGGCCGTATTGTTCCTTTAGATCATAAACTTAAAACTGGAAATATTATTGATATATTAACATCTAACAATAGTAACGGACCTAGTAGGGATTGGCTTAAATTTGTTAAAAGTTCCCAAGCAAAGAATAAAATAAGACAATGGTTTAAAAAAGAAAGAAGAGAAGAGAATACCCAAAGAGGTAAGGAAATGCTTGAAAAGGAAGCAAAAAGACAAGGGTATTCATATAAAGAACTTTTGAAGACAGAATGGCTAACCGCAGTAATGAAAAAACTTCGTTTTAATAACATAGAAGACTTGTATGCTGCCATTGGTTACGGGGGAATAGCCCTAAACCAAGTTATTCCTAAGCTAAAGGAGTTTTATAAAGAAGAACATAAAGAGAATAAACCAGTTGAAGACCCCGATAATATTCAAGCAGCTGTTTCTAAAAGAAAGAGTAACAAAAAGACTCATCAGGGAGTCACGGTTAAAGGAATAGACAATATTCTTGTAAGATTTGCTAAATGCTGTAGTCCAGTTCCTGGTGATGAGATAGTCGGTTATATCACCAGAGGTAGAGGTGTTACGGTACATCGTGAGGATTGCCCGAATATACAAAATGATCAAAACAGCTATGATAGACTGATTGATGTAGAATGGGATGCAGGTAAAAAGATTTCCTATTCAGCTGAAATACAGATTGTTTCTAGAGATAGAAAAGGTATACTAGCTGAAATGACTACTATGATTTCTGAATCAAAATTACAGATTTCAGCAATTAATGCAAGGACAACTAAAGAAAAGCTAGTGATTATAAACTTAACCATAGAAATATCAGATACTCAGCAGCTTTCAAAGCTAATGAATAAATTTAGATCTATGAAGGACGTAATAGAGGTTAAAAGAGTTATATCATAGTAGTGAAGGGGAGAAAAGCAGTATGAGAGCAGTTGTACAAAGAGTCAGCGATGCAAAGGTAACTGTAGAAGAGAAGACAACTGGGAGCATTGGACAAGGGCTTATGATACTCTTAGGAGTAGAAGATGGGGACAGTATGGATGACGTCAAATATATGGTAGAAAAAATTACGAACTTGCGTATTTTTGAAGACGAAAATGATAAGCTGAATCTTTCAGTTTTAGATATAGAGGGTGAAATCCTTGTTGTTTCTCAATTTACTTTATTAGGAGACTGTCGAAAGGGAAGAAGACCAAACTTCATGAAGGCGGCTAAGCCTGAGATTGCGAATGAGCTCTATGAAGAGTTTGTTTCAGAAGCTAGAAAAAAAGGACTAAAGGTTGGAACAGGAGTTTTTAGAGAACATATGGTAGTTAATCTATCAAATGATGGACCTGTTACGATACTAGTTGATAGCAACAAAACATTTTAAGGAGTTGATACAATGTATTTGGAAAGGATACCGGCGGGAATCTACGCAGCTAATTGTTATTTGATTGCCTGCGAGAAAACTAATAAAGCAGCTGTTATTGATCCCGGTGGAGATGCTAATACGATTTTACAGAAGATAAAGGAAAAAGGATTTAACCTTGAATATATTATCTTAACCCATGGACATGGTGATCATATTGGAGGAGTTGAAGAGATAAAGAAAAACTCTGAGGCTAAAATCCTAATTCATAAAGATGATGAATACTTAGTAAAGAGTGCTTCTAAAAACCTATCGAGCCTTATGAGTGGACCGGATGTAGCTTTTTTAGCCGATAATCTTTTAGAAGATGGTGAAACTATTAATCTTGGTGAGTTGGAGCTAAAGGTTATTCATACGCCTGGACATACACCTGGAGGTATATCTATTAAAGCTGAAGATATGATTTTCACAGGAGATACCTTATTTGCTAACTCCATCGGAAGAACCGACTTTGAAGGTGGATCCTTTGAAGAGATTATTAGCTCTATCAAAAATAAGCTGTTGATTTATGACGATGAGGTAAAGGTACTACCAGGTCATGGACCAGCATCAACAATAGGTATAGAAAGGGCTAAAAATCCTTTTTTACGATAGTTCGATTTGGGGGTGTTTCAGGGTGAATGGATTTCGAATAATAGAGAAATTCATCATTGAGAGACACCCCAATAGTTTTTGGCAAAATTAACTTCGAATTATTCACGAAAAATTTGAAATTACTTGTACATTTTCAAACTTTTTATGAATAATTCGGGATAATGAATACCCTTTAAGCCATATGGAGAAAATACTTTTAAATTATGTTTTAGGAGGAGTTCAAATGGCTAAAAAGGTTAATAATTACTTTAACAACAATAATAAAAATAACTTTATGGATATCGATTGTGAAGAGTTAATGAGAATGGTTGACTCTGGATACAAAACTGAAGAAATCGCTAAGGCCTTATCTGTTTCAAAGGAACAAATAAATAACCTTAAGAGTGAAATCGATAAATATTACTAAGGGTGGAAATATGATAAATGTAGTATTAAAGGGACATGACTTTAGATATGAAGTTGGAGAATTAATTAAAATTTTTGGTCTATTTAAAGATATAAACTTTGTGGATGAAGTTAAGCTAAACGCAGATAAGCAAGGGTTAGTTTTGATGAACGAAGTTACAAAGGAAAATGACAAATATACTATAATAACTAAGCTTTTAAATAGTAAGGATATAACGGATGCAAATGAAACAACCTATGAAGTACCAAGGGATATAAGTGACATCGAAGAAAGAAAAGAGCTAAAGAGAAAGATCAAAGTAAACATATTTGAATCTTTAATTAAAACCTGTGAAGTAGATATACCTTGGGGAATTTTGACTGGAATTAGACCAACAAAGATAGTACATGAACTCTTAGACGAGAAAAAAAGTTTGAATGAAATAAAAGAAGTTCTTAATAATGAATATAAAATAAAAGATGAAAAAATAAAGCTTGTAACTGATGTAGCTCTTTGTGAAAGGGAATATATCTATCCAATTAATGAAGAATTAGTCAGCTTATACATAAGTATCCCATTTTGTCCAACAAGATGTGTGTACTGCTCATTTCCATCAAATCCTATTAAGGATGGAAGTAGTAAGGTTGATGATTATCTAGAAGCCTTAAAAAAGGAAATAGCAGATACAAGTAGATTATTGTCTGATCATGGAAAAAGGGTAGAAACTATCTATATAGGTGGAGGAACACCGACTACCTTGTCGGCAGATCAGTTTGATATGCTTATTAATTTGACCCTTAAAAGCTTTGATGTAACAAACTTAAAGGAATTTACAGTTGAAGCTGGAAGACCTGATACAATAGATAAGGATAAGCTAAAGACACTAAAACTAAATGGTGTGGAAAGGATTAGTATTAATCCTCAAACCATGAACGCCAAAACTTTAAAGCTTATTGGAAGAAAGCATAGCCCAGAGGAAATTGAAAGAGCTTTTTATGAGGCAAAGGAAGTAGGCTTTAAATCAATCAATATGGATATGATCATTGGCCTACCGGATGAAGGTGTAAGGGAAGTTAGAAATACCCTTGAGGTAATCAAAAGACTTAGCCCGGAAAACCTTACAGTACATACCTTAGCCATTAAGAAGAGTTCTAAATTAAATGAATCAATAGATGACTTTGAAATGGCCAAGGAAACTTTAGCCAAGGAAATGCTAGATTTAACTAAGAACTATGCTCATGAAATTGGTATGTATCCATACTATATGTATAGGCAGAAATATATGGTGGGTAATTTAGAAAATGTAGGATACTCTAAAAAAGGCCATGAATGTATTTATAATATGCAGATAATGGAGGAAAAGCAATCGATTATTGCCCTTGGAGCAGGAGCTATATCTAAGATTACTGCACCTAAGGAAAATAGGTTTGAAAGAGTTCCTAATGTGAAAAATGTTGACGAGTATATAAAAAGAGTAGATGAAATGGTTGAACGAAAAAGAAAGCAAATATCCTTGACATAATAGTAAGAGTGATTTATAATAAATGAAAACTTTATAATAATTTAACAGCTAAGAAGAGGAAGAGTACCTATAATGATGGTTTTAGCGAGTCGGGGAAGGTGGGAGCCTGATATCAAAGTTATGGAGAAGACACCTCTGAGCATACTATTTAAAATATAAAGATAGTACGTATACAGGCGTTAACTGTGAAAAGTGGGATTATCCAACTAGGGTGGCACCGCGGGAATTACAAACTCTCGTCCCTATGATTATTAAGCATAGGAAGGGAGTTTTTTTATTGGAACAAAAAAAGGAGGTTATAATATGTTAACTAAAGCTCCAAGAGGGACAAAGGATGTATTACCATCTAATGTCTATAAATGGGCCTATGTAGAAAAGATGTTTAGTGAGATATGTGAAAAATTTGGTTACAAGGAAATAAGGACTCCGGTATTTGAACATACAGAGTTATTTAAAAGAAGCGTTGGAGAAACCACTGACATAGTTCAAAAAGAGATGTACACCTTTACTGACAATGGTGGCAGAGATATTACATTAAAGCCAGAAGGGACAGCTCCAGTTGTAAGAGCCTTTGTAGAGAATAAGATCTATGCAGATGCACAGCCTAGTAAGCTTTTTTATAACACACCTTGCTTTAGATATGAAAGACCTCAGGCAGGCAGATTAAGAGCATTTCATCAGTTTGGAGTAGAGGTTTTTGGTGCTAAAAATCCTTCTGTAGATGCTGAAGTAATAAGCATTGCGATGACATTCTTTAAAAAGTTAGGATTAGAAAACCTTGAACTTAAAATAAACAGTATAGGATGTCCAGCTTGCAGACAAAAATATAATGAGGCACTAAGGGAGTTTTTAAAGCAAAAGCTAGATAAACTATGCAAGACTTGTGCAGACAGATATGAGAGAAATCCAATGAGAATTATTGACTGTAAAAAAGAAGAATGTCAGGAAGAACTTAAGGATGTACCTCTTATACTTGATTACATATGCAATGACTGTAGAGACCACTTTGATAAGTTACAAAAATATTTAGGGCTTATGGAATTAAAGTATGAGATAGACCCCAAAATTGTAAGGGGATTAGATTATTATAATAAAACAGCCTTTGAAATCATATCTAGAGAAATAGGATCTCAAGCTACCGTATGTGGTGGAGGAAGATATGACGGTTTAGTAGAAGAAGTTGGTGGACCAGAAACTCCAGGTGTTGGATTTGGACTGGGGATTGAGAGACTACTTCTAACTCTAGAGAATAATAATATTAAAATTCCTGAGCCAAAGGGAATGGATGTGTTTATCGTAACTATGGGAGATAGAGCTTATGAGAAAGCCGTTGAAATATCTCAAAAACTGAGAATGAATATGGTTGCTGTAGATATAGACCACATGGGAAGAAGTACAAAGGCTCAGTTTAAATTCTCAAATAAGCTAAAGAGCTTATATACTATTGTAATTGGAGATAATGAGCTTGATAATAATGTTGTTTCATTAAAGAATATGGAGACAGGAAATCAAGATGAAATAGCCTTAGATTCAATAGTTGATGAAATAGTAAAAAGAGTGGAGGTTTTATAAATGGCTGAAATGTTAAGTGGATTGAAAAGAACCCACATGTGTGGACTACTAAGAACTGAAGACATTGGTACAGAAGTTGTATTAATGGGATGGGTTCAAAGAAGAAGAGATTTAGGTGGACTAATATTTGTTGATCTAAGAGATAGAGATGGCCTTATGCAAATCGTATTCGATAAGGACGTATCAGAAGAAGCCTTTAACAAAGCTGAAAAGATTAGAGGCGAGTTTGTAATTGCTATAAGGGGAAAGATAACAAAGAGGCAATCAATAAATCCAAATCTACCAACTGGAGAAATAGAAGTTTTCGTTGAGGAATTAAAGATCCTATCGGAATCGGAAATACCACCTATCCATATAAAGGACGAAGATGATGCTGGGGAAAGATTAAGATTAAAATATAGATATTTAGACCTTAGAAAGCCTAAGATGCAAAAATTATTAAGAACTAGAAGTAAGATTGGTTCTACTATTAGAGACTTCTTAGATGAGAATGGATTTTTAGATATAGAAACCCCAGTATTGACTAAGCCTACTCCAGAGGGTGCAAGAGATTATCTTGTTCCAAGTAGAGTTAACGCTGGAAAGTTCTATGCACTACCTCAGTCACCTCAAATATTTAAGCAGTTATTGATGGTGTCAGGATTTGACAAGTACTATCAAATAGTAAAGTGTTTTAGAGATGAGGACCTAAGGGCAGATAGACAACCTGAATTTACGCAGGTAGACATAGAGATGTCCTTTGTGGATGTAGAGGATGTACTTAAGATAAATGAGAAACTTGTTTCAAAGGTATTTAAAGAGGTTAATGGAATAGAACTTAATACACCTTTTATGAGAATGCCATACAAGGAAGCTATGGAAAGATACGGTAGCGATAAACCAGATCTACGTTTCGGATATGAACTTAAGAATCTGAATGAAATTGTAAAGGATTGTGGGTTTGGAGTTTTTGCTGGGACTGTTAAGGATGGTAACGATGTAAAGGCTATCAATATCAATGGGGGAGCAGACAAATTTAGTAAAAAAGGTATGAAGAACCTTGAGAAATTTGCTAAGACCTATGGAGCTAAAGGACTTGCATGGATGAAGCTGGCAGATGAAGGTGTAGATTCTCCAATAGCTAAATTCTTGAGTGAAGAAGATATTAAGGCAATAACTGATAAGATGGAGGCAAAAGCGGGAGACTTAATTCTATTTGTTGCAGATAAGCCATCGGTTGTATATGCGACACTTGGAGCACTGAGAATTGAGATTGCCAAAAAGCTTGAAGTAATCGATGAAAATGAATATAAAATCCTATGGGTTACTGACTTCCCACTATTTGAGTATGATGAAGAGGATGGCAGACTTTATGCTAAGCATCATCCATTTACTTCACCGCTTGAAGAAGATTTAGATATTATAGAGTCTAAGCCTGAAGAAGCTAGAGCTAAAGCCTATGACTTAGTAATAAATGGTTCGGAAATTGGTGGAGGTAGTATCAGAATTCATGATTCTAAGCTGCAAGAAAGAATGTTCAAAGCCCTTGGATTTAGTGAAGAGGAAGCTAATGAAAAATTTGGATTCTTAATAGATGCATTTAAATATGGGACTCCTCCACATGGTGGAATTGCCTATGGTCTTGATAGATTAACTATGACATTAACTGGTACCGATAATATCAGAGACGTAATAGCATTCCCTAAAACTCAAGATGCAAGATGTCTTCTTACTGAGGCTCCTTCCGTTGCAGATGAAACACAATTAGAAGAGCTTAAGATTCAATTAGTTGAAGATATAGAAGAATAGGAAAAATAATTCCCCATATTTATAGGATATATGTTAATCTATAGATATGGGGAATTTGTCATAATCTACTGATTAAAATAGACATAACAAGATGACAAAAGAATAATAATGAGGTGATGTAATGAATTCATATTCTACAGAAAAGGATGCCCTTCTTAAAAGATTGAAGAGAATCGAGGGTCAAGTAAAGGGTATACAAAAAATGATTGAAGATGATAGGTACTGCAACGATATACTAGTGCAAATTGCAGCTGTTCGTTCAGCCATGAATAAAGTTGGAGGAATAGTTTTAGAGAATCATTTAAAAGGATGTATTAAAAATTCTCTACAAAATAACCCTGAAGATGAAGTAATAGACGAATTAATTAATACAATGTTAAAGTTTATAAAGTAATTAATGGATAAAAGGAGAAAACTATGAGAAGAGAAGGAAGAGTTATAGCAACTGATAAAGGTAATGCTACGGTTCTGTTAATGAAGCATTCTGCTTGTGGTGATTGTGGAGCCTGTCATATAGGTGAAGAAAATATGAATATGAAGATTGAAGCGTTAAACTCAGCTAGTGCTGGGATAGGGGATAAGGTAATGGTTGATATGGGAACTCCAAATGTATTGACAGCTGCCTTTATAGCCTATGGGATACCACTAATTATGCTGATTATCGGAATTGCTGGTGGTAATTCTATTTTAACTCTTTTAGGTGTAACTAAAGGGATCGAATTATATTCTCTATTTATTGGAGCTATATTATTGGCCTTAACTTACATCATTATTAGAAAAAAAGATGATAAATTTAAGGAAAGTAAAAAATATTTATCTGAGATAACTGAAATTGTCGAGTAATTTTGATTCATTTTTCATAATATGTAGAAAAATTTCAAGTTTTTTAATTATGTATAAATATAATATTTACTTTTTGCACTCTAGAAAATAATTTACCCATTAAACTTTAGACAATAGTTTTAACTGTAAGATTTTGAACAGTGAATCATATAGAGATGCATTTGGTGATTCGGGTAGTAAAATAGCGGGCTTGAGTAATATAAACGAAATTGCAAGCTAAAAATATGGTAGAGAGCCTTTGATAGCAAGGGGGGAACGGTTTGGAAAATGCAACAATATTAAATCACATAGTGCAAAATATTTTGCCCCATATCGAAGAAGGTATCCATGTAATTGATGAAAGTGGTAAAACAATAATATATAATTCTGCTATGGTTGAGATTGAAGGTTTAGAAGAAAAACAAGTATTTGGAAAGCATCTCTTAGAAGTATTTCCAAGCCTTACTAACGAGACTAGTACCCTTCTAAAGGTATTAAAGACCGGTAAAACCATAGAGCAATTTAAGCAAAGTTACTTAAACTTAAAGGGCAAGAAAATCTCAACGATTAATACAACCCTTCCAATTGTTGAAAAATCAAAGATTATAGGGGCTATTGAAATAGCAAAAAATATTACTAATGTAAGTAATTTATCGGAGCAAATTATTAAGCTTCAAGAAAGATTGATAGAACCCGTTAAGAGTGAAAAGAAAATAAAGAAGCATTTTACCTTCGATAATATCGTCGGAAATGACAAAGCCTTCATAAAGGCGATAGCCTTTGCTAAAAGAGCATGTAGAACAACCTCAAGTGTCCTTATATATGGAGATACTGGAACTGGAAAAGAGCTATTTGCTCAAAGCATACATTATGAAAGCGGAAGAAAGGACAAGCCTTTCATAGCTCAGAACTGTGCAGCCCTTCCAGAAAACCTTCTAGAGAGTATATTGTATGGAACTAGTAAAGGGAGCTTTACCGGTGCAGTTGATAGACCAGGACTCTTTGAACAAGCAAGTGGAGGAACACTATTTTTAGATGAAATTAACTCCATGAGTTTACCACTACAGGCAAAGCTCTTAAGAGTTCTTCAAGAGGGCTATATTAGAAGGGTTGGAGGCTTAAAGGACATACCTATTGATGTAAGAATTATTGCTGCTACAAACGAGAATCCTATTGAAGCCGTTCAGAAAAACAACATTAGAAAAGATCTGTATTACAGGATAAATGTAATAAGTATCAATATACCGCCTCTAAAAAAGCGTAAGGAAGACATTCCGCCACTTATAGACTATTTTATAAGGTACTATAATAAAAAGTTAAATAAAGATGTTTGGATGATATCAGAGGAACTTTTAGAAGCCTTTTTAAATTATTCTTGGCCCGGTAATGTTAGAGAACTCGAAAATTTCATTGAATCGGCTATGAATATGGTACTAGAGGAACATGTTATTAAGAAAGAGCATCTTCCATCCTATGTAGAAGAGTTAATGATGCAAAATGAATCTTTAAATACTGAGCACCAAGAAGTAAGCAAGTTTGAAGAATTTGAGAACTTAGGCGATTATTTAGAGAATATCGAGAGAGAAATAATTGAACGTTATTTAAATAAGAATGAATTTAATATTACTAGAACTTCAAAGGAATTGGGATTATCAAGACAAAACCTACAATATAAGATGAGGAAGTTTAAATTAGGAACATAGAGCAAAATAATTTGCACACCATGCAAAATATTTTGCTCTTTCTTTTTTCTACAGGCTAATCTGACATAAATAGAATCTATAAACTTATAAATATGCATGAATCGACACGAAATACATTATAAATATGCATAACTAATTGATAAAAAGATTATTATTTTTTATTATTTAAATATTATTATGGCACGGGAATTGCTAATACTATTTAGTGTGAAAAACATAGAAAATTTCGGAGGTGCTTTATAAAATGGAAAATGTAAAAGTGGCAATTTGGGGATTTGGAGCAATGGGAAGTGGCATGGCAGAAATGTTACTTAATAAGAAAGGTGTAGAAATCGTTGGAGTTTGCGACAGAAATGAAGCTAGAGTTGGAAAAGACATGTATGAAGTTTTAGGAGTTGAAAGAGGAGATAGAAAACCAGTTATAATAAGTTCTAATATAGAAGAAGTTGTAACTGAAAAATCTTGCGATGTTTGCTTAACAGCAACTGACTCTTTCACTAAGGCAGCTTTTCCTAGACTTAAGTATTGTTTAGAGCAAAAGGTAAACGTTATCTCTACAGCTGAAGAAATGGCTTACCCACAAGCTCAAGAACCAGAATTAGCTGCAGAACTTGATAAAATAGCAAAGGAAAATGGAGTTACTATTTTAGGTACTGGTATCAACCCTGGTTTAATAATGGACTTACTAGTTGTTTGCTTAACTGGATGTATGACAGATGTAAAGCATATCGAAGCAAAAAGAGTTAATAGTTTATCTCCATTTGGACATACTGTTATGGAAGAACAAGGCGTTGGAATGAAAGTTGATGAATTCAACAGACGTTGTGAAGAAGGAACTATGGCAGGTCACGTTGGATTTGCTGAATCTATTCAAATGATCGCTGATGCTATTGGTTGGAAAGTTGGTAAGTTTGAGCAACAAATGAAGCCAATCGTTACAAGCGTAGATAGAAAATCACCTCATGGATTTGCAGCTGCTGGAGATGTTGCAGGAGTTAACATGACTGGACAAGGTTATGTTGATGGTGAAGTTAAGATTGACATGATTCACCCACAACAAATCGAGCCTGAAATGGAAGGAACTTTTACAGGAGACTATATAAATATCAAAGGTACTCCAGAAGTAAATATGTCAATTAAGCCTGAAGTTGAAGGTGGACTTGGAACTATAGCTATGTGTGTTAACATGATTCCTCAAGTTATCAATGCTTCTGCAGGACTTAAGACAATGTTAGACTTACCTGTACCTAGAGCAATTATGGGTGACATGAGAGACTTTATTGAAAGATAATAATTGATAAAATAGTATTTAGTGTGTAGTGCGGAGTGCAGTGTTAAAAAACATAGCATTTCGCTCTATGCATAAAAAAGTTTAATTATGTGAGGTGGAAGCAGTGAGCGCAAAGAAGGGCGATTGGGTTAATATATACAATGTGGTTTTGAAACCTGAAGAAAGAGCTCCACAGGTTCCAGAAGATACTAAAAAAGTACCACTTGAAACATGGGTAAAGGGATTTATTGAAA
Source organism: Wukongibacter baidiensis (assembly GCF_050888315.1). Classification (NCBI taxonomy): domain Bacteria; kingdom Bacillati; phylum Bacillota; class Clostridia; order Peptostreptococcales; family Caminicellaceae; genus Wukongibacter; species Wukongibacter baidiensis. The sequence continues at coordinate 755,213 of NZ_CP138202.1, read as the reverse complement.
AAGATGCAGAGATAGGCGATATGGTTACTATTAAGACTATGACGGGTAGAACGGTTACTGGTAAGCTTGTTGAGGTTAACCCTTCATATACCCATTCCTTTGGTAACACAGTACCGGAGGTATTTAAGATAGGCCTTCAATTAAAGGAAATACTATTTGGAGGTGAAGGAAATGAGTAAAGATATGAGCTATGGTGGAGTAATGTCTCGCAGAAATGAGATAATGAAAAAAGCCGTAGGTATTGACTATGATAGATTTGAGCGTGAAGGTATTGCCTTTGATTATGAAAAAATGATGAAGGAAACTGGATACACCCTTGAGGAAATGCAAAAAATTCAAGGATCTACTGGAGTTGGAAACACTCCATTACTAGAGATGAAAAACCTGACTAATCTTGCTAGAAAAATAGCAGGAAAAGGAAAGGGTGCAAGGATATTCATCAAAGATGAAGCTGCTAATCCATCAGGAAGCTTCAAGGCTAGAAGAGCTGCCAATGCAGTTTACCATGCCAAAAAGAATGGATATAAAGGTGTAATTGCCGCAACTAGTGGTAATTATGGCGCGGCAGTAGCTAGCCAAGCAGCTATTCATGGGCTTAAATGTATCATAGTTCAGGAATGCTATGACAGTCAAGGAAAGGGACAGCCAGAAATAATCGAAAAGGCTAGAAAGTGTGAAGCCTATGGTGCAGAGGTTGTTCAACTTACTGTAGGTCCAGAGTTATTCTATACTTTCTTAAGATTACTTGAGGAAACGGGATACTTCAATGCTTCTCTATATACTCCATTTGGAATAGCAGGGGTTGAAACCCTAGGATATGAGCTTTCTATGGAAATGAGAGAAATGATAGGAAGAGACCCAGATGTAGTGGTTTGTACAAATGCAGGTGGAGGAAACTTAACTGGAACTGCAAGAGGACTAATGAAAGCAGGTGCAGAGGGTACTCAGGTAGTTGGTGCTAGTGTAAATCTTAAGGGGTTACACATGGCAAGCGACGAGCAATTTAACAAAAAGTCATTTACAACTGGTCACACAGGATTTGGAATTCCATTTTCAACTTGGCCTGATAGATCTGACGTTCCTAGATCAGCTGCTAGACCACTTAGATACATGGATAGATATGTAACAGTAACACAAGGTGAAGTATTCTATATGACTGAGGCTCTTGCTCAATTAGAGGGACTTGAAAGAGGTCCAGCGGGAAATACATCCTTAGCGGCAGCCTTTAGTCTTGCTCAGCAAATGGATGAAGATCAAATCATAATTGCACAAGAGACAGAGTATACAGGAGCTGGAAAGCATATTCAGCCACAATTATCCTTTGCTAGGGAAAACGGAATAGAAATTGTATTTGGAAATCCTCAGGATGAAGTTCCTGGTAAAAATATTATATTCCCGGCTCATCCAGAGATGATTAAGACTGTAGATTTAGATTTAGAGAAGATCAGAAAATCATATATTAAGAACTGTTTAGCGCAAAACGATGTATCTGAGGTAAGTGCCGAAGATTTAGAGTTTTTAGCTGCTGACACAAAGTCAGATAAAGAATTTGTAGAAAAGATTCTTAATGAATTGAAATAAAAGGTAACAAGAGAAAAAAGGAGGAGAATCATGAAAGGACATTTAAAGAGAGAAGATGATTTTAACCAAAGAAGAGCGCACTTAGCGAATCTTTCTGACGAAGAATTAAAGCAAAGATTTTGGGAGCTTGCAGAGGAATCTGTAAAGCCGTTACTTGAGCTTGCTAGAACTCATACAACTCCATCTGTTGAGCGTTCAGTACTTCTAAGAATGGGTTTTTCAAGTTTAGAAGCTAAGCCACTAGTTGAGGGAGCAATAGATAGAGGTTTAATAGGTAAAGGTGTAGGTAATGTAGTATACAGAGTGTCAAAGGAGAAAAATATCCCTCTAAGACAAGCAGGACTTGAAATGATAGACGGAAAGCACTGGGATGACGCAGTAGCAATCTTTAAAGGAGGGAATAAGTAATGAAAAAAGTAGATATCAATGAAAAAATGGATATAAAAGACATACTAAATGATTTAGAAAACTATACACCAAAGAGAAAAGGTTGGACTTGGAGAAAGAAAGTAGATAATCTTCAAGTAGGACCTCACACTTACTCAGATTGTTCAGAGCCTTTAACTAACTCTATAGGTATACCTGCTGCTGTTCGTTACTTTGAGAACTTAGATCCTCAACCACAAGAAACAATTACTACAGAAATCGCATCAGGTAGATTTGAAGATGATATTAGAAGAATGAGAATGGCTGCATGGCATGGTGCTGACCACATAATGGTTATCAGAACTGCAGGACAATCTCACTACGATGGACTTATAGAAGGTTCGCCTCAAGGTATAGGTGGAATCCCTGTAACAAGAAAGCAAGTTAGAGCTCAAAGAAAAGCTTTAGACTTTATTGAAGACGAAGTAGGAAGACCAATTAACTACCATTCATATGTATCAGGTGTTGCTGGTCCTGATATAGCAGTTATGTTTGCAGAAGAGGGAGTTAATGGTGCTCACCAGGATCCACAATACAACGTTCTTTATAGAAATATCAACATGGTAAGATCATTCATTGACGCTGCTGAGTCTAAGAAGGTAATGGCTCATGTAGACATGGCTCAAATAGATGGTGCACATAATGCTAATGCAACTGCAAGGGATGCATGGAAGGTTATGCCAGAGCTTATAGTTCAACATGGTATTAACTCTATATTCTCTCACAAGGTAGGTATGAAGAAAGAAAATATTTGTCTTTCTACAGTTCCACCTTCAGCAGCTCCAGTACCTTGTACAAAGTATGATTTACCATACGCTGTTGCACTTAGAGATATATTCTCAGAGTACAAAATGAGAGCACAACAAAACACTAAGTATATAACTTCTTCATCTAGAGAAGCTACAGTAACTCATGTTATGAACATGATGATTTCAAAGCTTACAAGTGCTGATATTCAATCAACAATAACTCCTGACGAAGGTAGAAATGTACCTTGGCATATGTTTAACATCGAAGCTTGTGATACTGCTAAGCAAACTTTAGTAGGTCTTGACGGATTACTAGAGATGGTTGAACTTAAGAAGGATGGATACTTGCCTGAGCAAGTTAGAGAGTTAAAGGAAAGAGCAGTTCTTTATCTTGAAGAGCTTCTTGAAGTTGGTGGATACTTTGAAGCTGTTGAAAAAGGATTCTTCGTTGATTCAGGAATGTACCCAGAAAGAAATGGAGATGGTATTGGAAGAAAGATCAATGCAGGTATAGGTGCTGGAATGGTATTCGAAAGAGACGAAGACTACATGGCTCCTGTAACAGCTCACTATGGATACAACAATCTTGCTCAGTATGGTGAAGCAGCAGTAGATAATCCATCAAGCTTAATCGATGGTTGTACATTAGAAAAGCCAGAAAAAATAATATACATCGATGAATTAGATGAAAATGATAATGTAAATACTCGTATGGCAGAATGCGAAGAGTATAGAAATACAAACCTTGTTAAGCCAGAGGTAGAGTGGTTAGCTGATGGAACTGTACAAGTTGAAATATTCTTACCAACAAGCAAAAGAGTTGCAGAATTTGCGGCTATAGAATTTGCTAAGAAAATGAACTTAAAAGATCCAGAGGTTATCCATACTGAAGTGCTACATCCATCTGAAGGATCAAGAGTTCAAGTAAAGGGTAAAGTAGAATTTGACCTTGACATAAGCACTTTAGAAATACCACCAGAGCCAGAAATAATGAGTAATGAAGAGCTTTGGGAAGAAATGGAGAGAAAGCCACTTAAGGTTGTTGCTGCAACTGTTGGAGAAGATGAGCATTCAGTTGGACTTCGTGAAGTTATAGACATTAAGCATGGTGGTATAGAAAAGTGGGGAATCGAAGTTGAGTACCTTGGAACTTCTTGCCCAGTAGAAAAACTTGTAGATGCTGCAATCGAATTAAAAGCTGATGCTATCCTTGCATCTACAATAATAAGTCACGACGATATTCACTATAAGAACATGAAGAAAATCCACGAATATGCAGTAGAAAAAGGTATAAGAGATAAGATTATGATAGCTTGTGGTGGTACACAGGTTACTCCAGAAATAGCTGTACAACAAGGTATTGATGCTGGATTTGATAAGACATCAAAGGGAGTACATGTTGCTACATTCTTAGTTAAGAAAAGAAGGGAAATGGAGAAAAATGAAAATTAATGTCCTGGTAGCCGAAATTGGTAGCACCACGACAGTAGTAAACGCTTTTAATGGTATAGACACTGACTGCCCCAAGTTCTTGGGGCAAGGTCAGGCTCCAACGACAGTAGTCGAGGGAGATGTGAATATAGGACTAAATAATGCAATAGAAGATTTAAGAAATAATCTAGGACTTGAAGAAATAAGCTATGATGAGATGCTTGCTACTAGTAGTGCTGCCGGTGGTCTTAAGATGACAGTACATGGTTTAGTTTATGATATGACAGTTAAGGCTGCGAGGGAAGCTGCCCTTGGAGCTGGAGCTAACATACATCTAGTAACTGCTGGTAAACTCAGAAGGTCAGATATAAAGAAAATAAAGAATACAAATCCTAATATAATCCTCGTTGCCGGTGGCGTGGACTATGGTGAAAGGGATACGGCCCTTGATAATGCTGAGATTATTGCAGGTCTTGATATTGATGTTCCTATAATCTATGCTGGTAATATAGAGAATCATGAAGATATTAAAGAGATTTTTGAAGAGAACGGTAAATCTCATTTGTTATATATAGTTGACAATGTTTATCCAAAGATAGACGTGTTAAATGTAGAACCTACACGGAAGGTTATACAGGATGCTTTTGAAGACCATATTATACATGCGCCTGGTATGGCTAGGGTGAGAGAGCTTGTGAACGGACCAATCATTCCTACTCCTGGAGCAGTTATGGAGGCTTCTAAGCTTTTAAAAGATCATATGGGGGATTTGGTAACACTGGACGTAGGTGGTGCCACAACGGATGTTCATTCTGTAACAGAAGGCAGTGAAGAAATAGGTAGAATACTTATTAGCCCAGAACCTGTTGCTAAGAGAACGGTAGAAGGTGACTTGGGTGTATATGTAAATATGAGAAACGTTGTCGAAATGATTGGTGTAGAAAAACTGGCTAAGGATTTAAATATGACTCCAGAAGAAACTCAGGAGTTAATAGAAAATCATAAGCCTATACCGGTTACCGATGAAGAAAAGAAGTTTGTTGAAAGACTTACACTTGAGGCCGTTAAAATCTCTATGCATCGCCACGCAGGTGGTTTCAGAGATTTATATGGCAGCAATGGCAAAAAAACCTTAGCCGAAGGTAAGGACTTAACAAACGTTAAATGGATAGTTGGTACTGGTGGTGCACTAACAAGATTGCCTAATAGGATAGATATATTAGAGCAAATCGCACTGAGCAATAAAGGAGATAAACTACTTCCAACAAAGGAAGCTAAGATTTTAATCGATAACGATTATATCATGGCATCTCTGGGAGTATTATCTAAAAAGTATAAAGAAGCAGCCTTAGCACTGCTTAAGCAGAGTTTAAAAATTGATTAAGAAATAATACAGCCGGGATTTTACCCGGCTTGAATTTCATTAAATTGAAATGAAGTAAGAACTTATAGCAAGAACAAAGTCTTTGATAAAGATTTTCAAAGTGGACTTTGTTGAAACACATGACGGAAATTATAAAGTTATCCGCGATTTCAAAAGGTTTATAATTTCCTATGTGTTATAAAAAAAGAATTTTGTGAGGTGACATTTATGCCTATATGTCCAAGACTTGAAATTTACACTGAGAAAGTTAAATATAATACAAAATTATTAGTAGATACATTAAAAGAAAACAATATTGAAGCAGCTGGAGTTACGAAGGTTTTTTGTGCAATGCCTGAGGTTGCCGATGCTATGATAGAAGGCGGAGTAAAATATTTGGCCGACTCAAGGGTTGAGAATCTTATTAGACTTAAGGATAAAGATATACCAAAGTGGCTTTTAAGATTACCTATGCAAAGCCAAGCTAAAGAGATTGTAGAGTATGCTGATATAAGTCTTAACTCAGAGCTTAAGACTATTGAGAAGCTTTCAGAAGAAGCTGTAAAGGCAAATAAAGTTCATAAGATAATACTTATGATTGACTTAGGGGATCTAAGAGAAGGTGTATGGCAAGACAAGGCTATGGAAACAGCGGAAGAAATAATCAAGCTTAAAGGTGTAAAACTATTTGGTATAGGAACTAATTTAACATGCTATGGTGGAGTTATACCGAATCAAGATAACCTAGGTAAGCTAGTGGAAATAGCTGAAGAATTAGAGAATAAATTCGATATAAAGCTTGAAGTTGTATCTGGTGGTAATTCAAGCAGCTTAGACCTAATTGAAAAGAAGAAAATGCCTAGTAAAATTAACAACTTAAGATTAGGTGAATCAATTGTATTAGGTAGAGAAACAGCCTATGGTAATCCTATAGAAGGAGCTCATCTAGACGCATTCCAGCTTGTAGCAGAAATAGTAGAGCTTCAAGAGAAGCCGACAATTCCTATAGGCGAGATAGGAATGGATGCCTTTGGAAATAAGCCTGTGTTTGAAGATAAAGGAATTAGAAAAAGAGCTATACTAGCAGTAGGAAGACAGGATGTAAATCCAGATAATATTATTCCAGTAGACGAGAAAATCAGTATTTTTGGCTCCAGCAGTGACCACTTAATGATCGACGTTACAGATAGTCAAAAAGATTATAAAGTTGGTGACGAAGTAAGATTTAATCTAGAATATGGGGCATTACTAGGACTCGCAACATCAGAATATATACACAAAAAAATTGAAAAGTAACAACAGTATTATTAGGGGCGAAGCTCAAAAGTCAATCTTATGAGCTTCGCCCCGGGGTGTTTCAGAACTAATCATTCTGAGGCACCCCTATTTTTTTTGGAACATTATCAGCTTGTATTCATATTATGAAATAGAGGAAAAAGGAGGGATACATATGGCTGATAGTAAAAGCTCAGGCGATAGATTCGAAGCCAGCGCAGTTTGCCAAAAAATAGTAGGCCTGTTTGGACAGCAAGCATTAACAGCCTTTGCTGCACAGGTATTAGATATTTATGAAGCTCAGTTCGCAATATCTGATAATGATGAGGATGAAGAAGATTTTGAATGTGACTAATACAACTAGGAGGGATTTTTCTTGAAAATAGAATTTTTAAAAGACGGTTTTAAAATAAATTCTAAAAAAATTGATCCACTTAATTTTAAAATTAGTGGATATGAAATAAAAAATAATATAGAAAATGATAGAAGAGATCCTATGGAAATCTTACTGAAGCTTGTAGCAATCAAAGATGCTAAAAATACCGACGAAGATAAGATTAAAACTCTCAAATCTATGGTTGACAATGAAAAAACGGAGTAAAAGGAAAAGGGAGGACTTTATAAAATGTCAGATCATTTCAGAGCCCATGCTGTATGTCAAAAAATCGTAGGCTTGTTTGGACAACAAGCACTTACAGCCTTTGCAGCACAGGTACTAGAAGTATATGAGGCTCAATTTGCAATCGCAAAAAGTATCGATGATGATGGGGTAGAAGATTAGAAAGGAGCTGTCTCACAAAGGGTTCTCATGAGTTCAGTCCGGGGTGTTTCAGAAGGAGTGAAATTTCAAATAACGCAGAAGTTCACCATTCTGAAACACCCCCTTTCTTGTTCCAAGATATATTAGACAGTTAGGCATAATGAAAATGATAATAAGAGTTAGAATAATGTTTTTAAGACCCTAAAAAACGCCTGAATATTTGAAAAAAGGAACTTTGAGCTTGTAACTAAAAAGTGTCTATGTGAAGTTACTTAAAATTATTTAGCCAGAAAGTAGAACCATTTTGAGCCCAAAATCATATATATAATATAGTAAGCCCACTTAAGGAGGTCATTATATGACGGAAAAGCTTGAAAAGAACTCATCAAAAATTGATAAGCAAAGCGAGTTTTATATGAGATCCGATATAATTGACCAAAGCAACATAATTAGTCAGTCAAATATGGCACTTTCTGTATATTCGGTAATAACTCAATCCTACTCTTCTGTCAAAATTATTCACACTGGTGTAGATGATAGAGAGGAAGAAAGGCATGAGTGATAACTGGATAACTATAAAATGTAATAGTAAGAGAAAAAAAATACCATCAGAGATTCGAATAGACAAAAGTGGGAAAGTCTTCTTTGATGGAGAATTATTTGATGAAAACAATCCTAAATTCAGGAACTACCATATTGACATAGAGAAACATGGCAGGGTGAATACTGGAGAAGAGACACGGAGAATGATAGAGAGCCAAAGGGAAAGTAAAAAAGGTGATACGGTTGTTCTTAAGGACATTAAGGATAAAGAAAAAGCAGAAACAACAATAGTTAAATATTAATGTAAAACTATACTTAGTCAAAAAATAATTTAGAACCTCGAGCTTGTAATCGGTTAATCGTTTTGTTCTTTTGAGGAGGAACTAAACATGTATAAAGGTAGTAAAAAAAACGATGAGACTGGGGCTAAAGCAACGACGGTTTTAACCCTGGGAGACTATACAATACAATTTTATAGAGGAAATAAAAAAAAGAATCCCTACAAATTGATTGAAAAAATATATGAATTAAGTAGGGATAATACAAGTAGCCCCTGTGAAAAAAATAGAGACTTGAAGGCAATAGTTAGGGAATACATGGAGTGATATTTATGAAGCCAGTCAAAATATCCACAATACAAAATCTATGTAGCCAGGGGAATGTTGTAAAGTCCCGCAAGGCGACTTTGTCACAATATAATCACATGGTTTTGATTGGACTTGAAAAACTAAACGATGGCTTTCAAGATTCAGAACCTATTCCTATATACATAAGAATTAGTAAAGATGGAGAGTTAGAGATAATAGGACTAAATGAAGGGATAACAGATAATGATGGAAACATAAATATATACTCTGACAAAAAGGTTACACGTAGCAAGAGATGATTGAACTCGAAAGGAGCTTGCTAGATGGAATCTAATCACAAGGGGGGAAAAACTGAAAACCGTATCTTTAACTTTCTTACAAATCTAAATAATCAATCTAATCTAGTTAGTGCTACCAATGTTTCGAGCGAGCAGATGAACTCAGTTTTTTTATTGGTATCACCATACTACCTTAATAAGTTTAATCAAGAAGGATTGGATATTGAGATAGAAATTGATGAAAAAGGCGTTATCACAATTAATAATAAACAATATGAGGCAATAGAGATCAAACCAGGAGTCAAAATTTTTGGCGTCATAAAGAGATGACAGGAGAGAGTTGTATGAAATGTCCTATTTGCAATGATGAAGAAACTATAAAGATACATAAGAAGGATAAAGTAAAATTTCAGTGCAAAAAAGGCCATATTTGGTATGGGGACTATAAAGACAATGGAGGACCTCATAGAAGACCATATTCATACGATGTACAGCTAGAGGATATTTTATTTCCTAGTGAAAAAGTGATTTATAGGAAGCTGTTAGAAGATATTGAAAAAAACAATAGCTTCTATAATGAAGCCGATCCTATTTCTAAGGCAAAGTCATTTATGAAAAATTGCAATATTACTGAAGAAGAAATGATAAATTTATTTAGAAAAATCTCTAGCTTTGAGAAAAACAAAGATAGGTAAGGCAACTGCATAATTCAAACTTGGCAGAATTGCATAATAAATCGGGGATAGCTCTAGGGATTTTAAGACTATATAAAGCGGAAAAGTCTTGTGAAAAGTAGTTATGCAATTTGCTCTGCTACATTTAAAAGGGTGATATGATGAAGGATGAACATTATTTAATAGCATTTGAGTCAATAAATCATGCAAACTATCTAGAAAGTGAATTAAAAAAATATGGTCATAGGGTTGATACCGTGCAAACACCTGAATACTTAACCAATGATTATTATCTAGCATTGAAAGTCAATAGAAAAGCTCTAGAAGCTGCATATGAGAAAATTATAGAGATTAACCTTGAAAAATTTAGAATATATAAACACTTTATTAGAAATGGTAAAAAAACATATAAGCTCGTAATGAAAGACGATGAAGATCTTGATAAAGGTTTTTTAAATATGCTTTTTGACCAAGAAAATAAGGGATACAAAGTAAATGAGAGAAAACAAAGACTGAAAGAGGCAATAGATAGAATAGATGCAGAAGAAGTAATAAAAAAAGATATTATTATTGCTAAAGAAAGCATAAAAGAAAAAATCATCCCTATGGATGAAGGGAGTGCTATGGAAATAAAAGTAGTAAAAAACTCAGCTAGCAATGATGAGAAAGATAAAAGAAGAAAAAGGAAAAAACTAGATCCAATTGAGTTAATTGAAGGATTATATAAATTAAGACAAAAGAAAAATAGAATTAATTGAGGGAATGAAATAGATATACAAAATGTGACCTAAAGACCTTATAAAGGGATGATACAATGGGAAATGAAAAAAACTACTTGATGGTATTTGATTCTCAAAATCAAGCGTTTTTTTTAGAAAGTCTATTAAAAAGAAAAAACTTTGATGTAGATTACATTCAGGCACCTAAATACTTGGCAGCTAGCTGTAGCGCATCTTTAAAGATGGATAGGTATGCTTTAAAGTTTGCCTGCGAAATGATTAACACATTTAATTTAAAAATCTATAGAATTTATAAATGCTCTAAGGAGAATGGAAAACTAATCTATAGAGTTGTAAAAACAAAAGCCTAGAATAAAGAAAAACACTTAATATACGATGAATTATTTGAAAAGGGTAGGCGTTTCACCGGCTACAAAGAAGTCCTTTCAAATTTGTTAAGTGCTATTTATTAATTGTATCACATTTTTCACATTTTAAAATATGATAGTAGTGCAAAGGGGGAAGTTACATGAGTAATATAGATAATAATGCAAATAGTATGGAAGATATAATAGTGAACAATATAATTTTGGATTCAGATGTTGGTGAACATGATATTGAAATTAGCCCAGTAGAAGAAGAAGACTTAACTTGTTCTTTTGAAGGTGCAGACTGCTGTTTCGATATAACTCAAGATGTTGTCTTTGGCAAGTGCCAGGATAATGAAGAAAAGACAGTTGGTCCAGTTAGATTAAAGTGTCAAGCTAGGTTATTAAAAATAAATGTTCTACTTAAGAAAGTTTGTAAAGGTAGAAAGGTTTCAATAGGAGTACTTGTATGTGAAGGTAGAAAGACTAAAGGATTTAAAGGAACAGAAATTGTTGTACCTGGTAAACCAGGCACAGGTTGTACTAATATAAGAGTTACTAATTTCTGCTTTGTACTTCCAGAAGAGAGTATTTGTGATAGGAAAAAAGTTGAAGTGAAGGTAATAGCTCACTATACAGACTTAAACCCACTTTTTGATTGTTCTTGCTAGATTAAATATATAGAGTTTCTAGTAAGACATGAATTTATACATATACAAACACTCAGTGCTTTAGGAGTTTGAAAGGTGTATAGTTTAATAGTTTTACTAGAATCTCTACAAGAGTATAGGGAGTTAGCTTAGAAGCTACTAACTCTCTATACTCTTATCAAAGCCAATAAATGAAATTCGAGGGTTAAAGGTTCCGAAAACCCAATCAACGTTTAAATGTTTTAAATCATGGTCGCAATTTGAGAAAAACTTGTATCTAATAAAATCATGTTTGCAGCTTTTGGGGTCAATAAAAGCATCACTCCATGAATTACCGTTATCAATAGAATAGCGACTATACAATTTATCTAATTGAACCCACATGATCCATAATTTATTACTGGTTTTTATAATTGATGGATATGAGGTATTAGAAGGCTCAGATAGATTTGTGATTTTGGAGCCTGAAAAACTATCCTTTTTAAAGGATCCACTAAAATACCTAATAGTTAAACTATCAGCTATAAACTCAGACCATGACAAATGAAAGGTATTGGTATTGTCCTGGAGTACTGATAGATACATTTTCTTGTTTGAGGTATTAGTAAGCTGAATTGGTAAAGCCCATGTTTTGTCATCAGCATTAAAAGTACTAGAAAAAATCTCTTCGTTTTTCAAATAAAAGACCGTGGGTTTTTTTGCTGAAAAAGTAACGACAAATGGAGGGACAAAGGGGTGGGCAGAAATAGAATCTATAACAAACTCATACCACACTTTACCATCGAAATAGTGACTAAATAGTGTCCAGGAATCACTACTCAGCATATCCTGAAAAAAATATATTATACAGAGAGTGGAGTCTATTTTCATTATATATGGATACATTAAGCTATATTTTTCGCTATTGTAAGAAAATAATTTTTTTTCTTTAATAAGATCATCCTTATCAGAATAGAAATATAGTACATCTCCGCCTTCAGGGGATGCAATACCATAAACTTTATTCGAATTATCTATTTTAATGTTGAATAGGTATTCATCAACATCATTTAGTAGTTTTTTTGGAGTCTTCCAACCACTTTTGATGTTAAACTCTCTTATAAAAAGATTATTATTAGATGAGTAAAAGTTTAATATATCTCTATTTGATTTTTTAATAATGCTGTGTAGAGCATTAATAAAAGCCATAACGACTTCACCTCAATAAAGTAATGACATTTTAAAGATTAATAAATTTTACCAAAAGAATGTAGAAGTGTTCATTAGTTCAGTAAAATTTATCTAAAGCTTTAAGATATCATGACTATAGATTATTAATTACCATTTGTTATAAAAATATATGCTCAAATTTAGAATATATAACAAGATTTATCACAAGCGGAGCCTAGAAAACATATATTAGAGTAGGGGATAGGATAAGCACAAAAAAAATCACCATAATACGATTAAAACATATACTGTTAACAGGAAGACATAGAAAAGTTTTCAAAAATGTTAGTATTCATAAAAAGGGAGGTAAGTATTCTATGCATCATGATCATGATGATTGCTGCAAGGGAAAAGTAAAATGTAAAAGACCTATAAGGCCAAGAGACATAAAAACTGAATGTATCTTTGTCGAAAAAGTATTTGATTCAAGGATTTTTAAAACTCAGGAAGTTGTTGACTGCTGCCCATGCCCTATTACTATAGACAAAGATATAGTAGAAATAATTGAAGACTCAGTTGTGGTTGAGTGTAGAGTAGTAAAATTTAATCCAGTTATTGAGATGCTAAAAATAAATGGACAGATAATAGATCCATGTGACCATGACAACATTGTTCAAGGACCAGGTGGAATGGAGCAGATTAACTTAAGAGAATTAGACATAGACTTTAAGGATTGTCTCGAAAGAGGTAAAGGTGTCAAGGTAAGTGTTAGACAAAAATTGTGTATAGAGTGTAAAGTAAAGATAACAGTTACAGGTGAAGGTATCTGCTATGATGAGCATGGATGCCCAGTAAAAGTTAAATTTACCGGCTGTGACACTATTGAATGTGGCTTTGAAAATATAAGAGCAAGATTCAATGATATGTGTATGCCGAACAATAACGCAGTATTCCCAGTTCTTATAGGCGATGCTTGCGCTGCAAATTGCATATTTGATTTGGATATGGCAAAATTAGTTGACGACTGCGATACATGCGGGTCAGACAGAATCAAACTCTTTGGAGAATTGATTTTCTGTATAAAATGTGAAAAGAAAATAAAATTCCCAGTTGAACTTTGTGTTCTTTCTACTGGTTTCTGCCGTGAGCCAGAAGTAGACTTTACAAGATGTGGACCAAATGATTTTCCAGACCTATTCCCAGTGCTATACCCTGAAGAAGGTCATCCACACCTATCTGTAGATGAAGAAGAAGTAGAAATTATTGAGGAGCCTTATGAGGAATCCTTCGAGGAGTCCTTTGAAGAATTTATAGAGCTTGAATAGTTGATGAAATCAAAAAACACCTAATTAAAGTTGTGCAAATAATGCAGAATAGAGGAATCAATATATCCTTTATTCTGCTTTTTTATAATACATAGAAAAATGACCAAAAAAATAGAAGACTGGAGATTAGCAGTCTTCTATATATAATACGATAAGCATCTTACACTCTGGAGATTTAACGGCCAAAGTTTTAAGAGTGCTGAATCTTCTAAATGTAATAGAGTTTTGTAACTTATATATTTTAACTATTTATTAAAAAGTCTTTCATTTTTTTGAAAATAGATTTTTTTGTAGAACTATTTACTTCTTTCTGTATGTTTTCATCAATTATCTCATCATCTGTATTTTCTGAAGTTTCAATCTCCACAGGTATGATGCACTGATCTTGCATATTGCCACTAGTAGATATGTTCATATCATCTGCTTCTTTCTCATTTTGTGATTCATCATCTAAATAAGATATTGGTTCAGGTATTTTAGCCACATTATTGATTCTCTTACTCTCGAAGGTAAGATCTTTCTCGATTTCATCTTCGACTACTAAGTCATCAGCTTCTGTAGTCAATTTATCATCTAAATATAATGATACTTCGCGGATTTTAGATTGAGGATTAGTCTCTTCATCTTTATAGAAAACATCATTTTCAATTTTGCCTGCTTTACTTTCATCTAGCTCTTCATCAAGTAGATCGAGTATTTCATCACCTTCATCATCACCATACCAAGCTCTATCTACATTATCCTTAGGCTCATTGTCTTTCATTCCTTTTCGAACCAAGAAATCACTATCTAAGCCTAAAAGAAAAATCTCATTATTTATGTTGGTTCCAAAGGTAATTAAATGCTTAGAAAAGCTTTTATCCTTATAAAGGGTTCCTAAAAACTTGGCAGTAAATATATTATCAGATTCAAGCAATTCTCTTTCAGTTAAGTTGCTAGCTTGTTTTTTAGGACAAAGATGGTATAGCTTGTCGTTTGATTTCCAGGAAATCCATAGGTTATCATCGACTTCAAATATATGATAATCAGTGTCTACAATATCGCCTAAATTAATCTTATTATTGAGCTTTAGTGATCCTACCATATTATTAAAATCGTTAATACGTTGATCAAGATATCTAACAGAATTATTTTCTTTAAAAACAAAATGGATTGTATCTTTTGAGTCAATCAAAAGGTTTAGTATATTAGTACTTTCATTTTGAAACTTAAGGTTCACTGCAGAGGACCATCGATTTCTTTTGCCATCAAAGATCTTAACATATATTTTACCTCTATTTTTAGTATTGGCGTTAAATTTGTATAGAAATAGGATTTCTCCATTTCTATTATAGTCAACGAAGTAAGGCTTAATATTTTTCGTTATCATAACAGGGGCTAGATAGTTGTACTTCCATTGGTTGGACTGTGAGTATATATGGAAAACCTTATAGGGCTTATTCTCAGCATGATTTCTAAAGGCATAGAATATATGGATGGAGTTTTTTACATTGAGTAAGTTAACAAAATCTATATCGGATTTAGAATTTGTTTTCTTAAAGGTTTTTCTCTTCCAACTATTGTTAGAATGTTTAAAATAAATAAGTTCATTATTGTTTTTCACGCATACTAGGTCAATGTCATCCCCTGTTTCCATAGCGACATCATAGGTTTTAATATTGTCTATCAACTTTACTTTCTTTATCGGAGTATTATTAACGATTATCCTATAAAAAAGTGAGTTATTTGAAATATAGAAGTTCCATATTTGTCCATTGTTTTTATGAACGAAAATCTGAGAATGTAAATCGTAAAAATTCATAGCTATCCCCCTCATAAAACTAAATAAAGATTAATATTATATATATGTCTGTTTTCCATTTTCCAGAATAAGTATTCCAAAAGTTTTATTGATATACAACTAAGGTTAAAATAGCCTATTTGAGCCACTGACAGCTGCTTCTAATTTTCTCAACCTTAGAATTTAAATCCCTATGTTTGTCTTCTAGCGTTTTTAATAATTCTTTTATTTCCTTTTTCTGCTCTTTTAGGTTATCAATTTCATCATATA
Source organism: Wukongibacter baidiensis (assembly GCF_050888315.1). Classification (NCBI taxonomy): domain Bacteria; kingdom Bacillati; phylum Bacillota; class Clostridia; order Peptostreptococcales; family Caminicellaceae; genus Wukongibacter; species Wukongibacter baidiensis. Next base: position 739,285 of record NZ_CP138202.1, on the reverse strand, counting down.
AATCATACAATTTATGTATAAATTCATCTTTGCTTAAATCATTGAGAGTACATAGATCTAGTTCATCATCTTGAGACATATCAGTGTTAGTATCTGCAGACAAAAGATTAGATTTCATTTCTACAGCTGCTATTTGAGGCTTAATAGAATCTAAATATTTTTCTAAATTTGACTTAGTATCTTTTTTACTCTTAGGTAAAACAGTTCTAGCTGTTTCTTTATGAGGATGCTCGTTAAACAATGTTGAAATGCTAACCTCGTTATATGGATCATCAAGTCCTAAAATAAAGCTTTCTTCTTCATAAATGCCAAAGGTTAAAGGAGCTTTAACGAGATCAAGTGATTTATAGCTTCTACCTAAGTAGGAAATAGGCTTTAAGGGACAAGGGACAACATTCCTAATGTTTTTTACACTACTCCATGAATCCTTATGGGATTTTGCTTCTGTGTAGTAGAATTGATCATTTTGCTTCCATAATAACTTAATGTGACTATTACATTGCATCAATACAGGATTTGTGAAATTTGATATTTTTGCAGGAAAAGTTTTTGACTTTTTCCATCCCGAGGCCAGTGTAGAAGTGACCTTTTTCTTTAAATAATTTACCTCTATATTTTTATTATATAGATATGACCATACAACGTGTATAAAATCATTCGTGTCACACAAAATGTTCATATTGATAGTATCGTAGGCCTTACTGCTCAGCTTTGCTGCCAGACTCCACTTAGAATGATATGTATTAAACATCCTATAATAAAGTACAGACTTACCATCTCTGAGAGATCTATAAATCAGATGAATATTTCCATTGGTATCCATATCCGCCTTGTAGGGATATAGGTATTTGTCAAAATACATATCTCCAATTTCGTAACTTTTCCATGAATTTTTACTGATTGATAAATGAAGAATTTTCCACGTATCACTCTTAGGGTTTTCTAGCTTGAGGAAAATGATGTTTAAACTATTTTTACTAAAATACACTTTTAAATCCCTTAACTTAGATGGTTGCAGTACTAAATTAGTAATGAACCTCTTTCTCCACTTTCTGTCTTTATAAAAAAAGTGAATCAATTTGTTGGAGGTATCTAAGCAAATAATATGAATAATATCTGAACTATCCACACAAATAGAAAAGTCTCTAATATTAGCATAGAACTTCTTTCTAACTTTCTTTTTCCCCTGTTCTAAGATTTCTAAATAGAGTATGCTGTTCACTAAGTAAAAGTAATAAAACATAGAGTTATGCCTAACAAGATACTCATTTTTCCTCATAATTGACATACTAACACCACCTTAATGATTTAGGCTTTGTATTATATATATTCATAAATAAGGGTCTATATCAAAAAAAAATTGATAGTAGTGACTTATTTTGAAGAAAAAAATTAAAACTTATATTTCTAGAGCTAGGAACAAAATTTTAAAAACTGCATAATATGTAGTGCAAGAAGACAAGGGAGATACATTTAACAAATACCCTTGAATACTTGATAATAAATCAAGATTATAATAAGGAGGAGTATAATTAATGTCATGCTATATTAAGAAAAAGGACCATGATAGAGATTGGGATTACGATAGAAGATGTGATAGAGATTATAAAAAAGATTGTGGCTGCGATAGAAAGAAGGACTATGGATGCGCTAAGGATAAAGACTGCGCTAAATGCGAAACACTAAGTCCATGCCCTAAGAAGATATTACTAGAATGTGGCACAACTGGTGGTATGATGACGTTCACTGCTACTGGTCAAACATTTAATGCAGCTAATCTAACTGTTGATACCTCATGCTTCTGTAAGCCTGAAATAAAGCTTCAGTTTTCAAGTCAGGTTAATGCTATGTTAGACCCTACAGCAGGATTGTTTAATGGAACTACTGTTGTTCAAACGCAAGCGGATGCAGAAGTAGTACTTCTTTATGAATTAGTTTGCAGACGTAATGGCGGAAGTGAAATAACAATAGGAAGCTGGACATTTAGAAGATTTTTAACAGGAGGTTCAATTACATCGGCTGCTGCTGAGGTTACTGCTGTTGATGCACAGGATTTAACCACTTCCGATACATTCAGTTTTGACAAATGTATATGCTCATCACCTTGTCAAGGATGTGTCGACTATATGGTTAGAGTAACTGCTACTACAATAAGTACTGTTGGAACAAATGGAACTAATAACGCTACTGCAACTGTTTCTATGGGTCAACTTGCAGCAAAAATTCAAGAGTGCTAATTAAAATTTGTTAAATTTCTTTAAACCTTCACTTATGTGGGGGTTTCTTTTTTGTGATCATTTCTCAAAGAGAAATCTGACCAAAATGAAAGGGTTCAATGTCCCTGAATTTTTTATGAACACAATTTAATTTTTTGCATAATATGTAGTGCAAGAATATAGGGACAAATTCTATAGTTTTGAGATTTGAAATCTTATTTGCTGTGAAAAAGTAGAAAGGAGGGATATCTTAATGGGTGGCTATATAAAAAAATCTAGTTATTATGACAAAAAAGATAGTGACATAAAAGTACCATGTGATTGTGGAAAAGAAATAGACTGTGCAAAATGTGAGCCCCTAAGCCCATGCCCAAAGAAAATATTAGTAGAATGTGGTACTATCGGTGGAAGAATGATGCTGACTACCTTAGGCCAAACCTTTGATATGGCAAATGTTACTGTGGATACTTCATGCTTTTGTAAGCCTACAACAGAGATTCAGTTTTCTAGCCAAGTTAGCGCTGTGCTAGAGCCTAATGCAGGCGACGATGGTGGTCTAATTGCAGAAATCACACTTCTATATGAATTGATTTGTAGACGTAATGGTGGAGGCGACATAACAATAGGGTCTTGGATGTTTAGAAGATTTTTATCAGAAGGATTTCAGGATTTAGAAACCACTGACACATTTAGTTTTAGTAAATGCGTGTGCCCTGAACCTTGCCAAGGCTGCACCAGTTATTTTGTTAGAGTAACTGTTATAAGTTTAAATGAAAGTACTGAAGTTACTAATACAGCAACAGTTTCTAATGGTCAGCTTGTTGCCAAAATCCAAGAATGCTAATTGGAATTAAACAAAGTTTGTGATGTGGAATCTTATTTGCTATGAAAGATGATAAAGAGTATGTAACATTCCTATAAATTAAAATGAAAAAGTAGAAAGGAGATATTTTAATGGGTGACTATAGAAATAAAGGCAAAAAGGATTGTGGAAAGGAAATAGACTGCGCAAAATGTGTACCTCTTAGTCCATGTCCTAAGAAAATATTAATAGAATGTGGAACAACAGGTGGTACAAGGACCTTTACAGCAGCTAATCAGACATTTGATGCAGCTAGTGTTACTGTAGACACATCATGTTTCTGTAAACCTATAACTGACCTTCAGTTTTCCAGTCAGGTTAATGCAGTATTAAATCCCACAATTTCTGTAGGAGCATCGATCGATGCAGAAGTGGTACTTCGTTATGATTTGATTTGTAGACGTGATGGAGGAAGTGAAGTAACAATAGGATGTTGGACGTTTAGAAGATTTTTAACATCTACTCCCGCTAGTATAGATGCAAATCAATCTTTGGAGACTTATGATACTTTCAGTTTTAACAAATGTATATGTTCAACGGCTTGTCAAGGATGTATTGATTACTTTGTTAGAGTGACGGCAACAACAGTTACTGTAGATGATAATGTCCCCAATATTGCAAGTGCGACTATTTCTATGGGGCAGCTTACAGCAAAAATTCAAGATTGCTAGTTAAACCCGAATTATTAATGAAAGATTCAAAACTTTTATGATTAATCCAGGTTAAAAATTTACTAAGTTTCTTTAAACCTTCACTTATGTGGGGGATTCTTTTTTTGAAGTTATTTTTTGGAGAAAAATCTAACCAAAAGGAAAGGGTTAGATATGCTTGCGTTTTATTAACAGAACATGAACTCCTGCATAATATGTAGTGCAAAGAATATTGGACAATTCTATTAAAAGAATTATACAGATAGATTCTAGTCTTTTTTTAAGTATTAAAAAATTAATCAAAAGGAGGATAAAAATATGCCAGGTTATTTGAAAAGAAAAGATGATAGAGATTGTGACAAAAAAGTGTCCTGTGATTGTAAAACAAATGAGAGCTGCGATAAGCACGTAAAGCCAATATCTAAGCCGCTCTTATTATTCTGCGGTCAAGGAGGTAACACTGAATTTACAAGTCCAGACGATCCACCAGTAAATATAGGATCTGTTGTAGTAGATACAAGGACTTTGGATAAACCAAAAATCAAAATTAAATTTTCAAGTATCGTTAATTTTACAGGTCTAGCGGCAAATCCAGCAGCGCTATTAACCTTCAGACTATTTAGAGTCTGTGATGGAGGAGTACCGTTTCCATTAAGCAACTGGGTATATGAAGCATTTCAGATAAATGAAGTCAACGCACTGTTAAGATTTAATACTTCCTTTGCATTTATATTCTGTGAGCGATCAAGATGCCCTAGACTGTGTGAATATTTTGTAGAGGTATCTATAGATAATCTAGTTAATGCTGAAGTGGCTGTTAATAATGTCCAGATTCAATCCTTTGCTCAGTAATTGGATGCTAATATGGGATTGGAGAAAAGATAGTTAATTAAAAAAAATCGTAAGGGAGGAATTCACTTTATGTCAGCTTTAAAAAAGAAGTCTGATTGTGATAATAAAAAGGATAAAGATAATAAATCGCTATTTTTATTCTGTGGTCAAGGGGTGAGCACTGTATTTTTAGGTACTGAAAATGATACTAGGCCTCCTATACCTCCTTCATCCAGGATTGCAGAGGTTGAAGCAGACACAAGAGGTATGGATAGACCTGTGATTGAAATAGAGTTCTCAAGCATCGTTAATTTGTTGTCATTCCCCGGATTTGACGATGATGCAGCATCACTAAGCTTTTTGTTGTTTAGAGCCCAGGATGATAATGAACCAGTATTAGTAAATAGCTGGCCCTATGAAGTCTTTGAAATGGAAGAGGTCAGCAATATAAGATTATCAACTTCCTTTGTTTTTAACTTCTGTGAATGCCTAGATACTTCAGGGTGTTTTACATACTTTGTAGAAGTATCTGGAGGTGGGATAAGAAATGGAAGTTTAGGGATTAATAATGTTGAAATTGCCGCATTGGTTGGAGAGTCATGTTGCTAAAACCTTAAGTTTTGACTTATATATGGATTTGTAAATCTTAAACTTTAATTTATAGAGGAACTGAGGTCAATAAGCTAAAAAATAATAAAAATTTTAGTAAAGGAGGAATCTATTTTATGTCAAGTTATATTAAAAAAGCCTGTGACTGTACAAAAGACATAGACTGTCATGAGCGTAAAACAAATGATTCATTAATTAAACCAACCCTATTATTCTGTGGTCAAGGCGGAAAGGGCATATTTGTAGGACCAGATAACCCAAGGGCTATTGTAGGGAGAGTCTTGGTAGATGCAAGGGATATATGTAAACCAACGGTCAGCATAGAGTTCTCTAGCATAATTAGTTTTTTAGCTACCGATGAAGATGCAGAGGGACGATTAAAATTTTCATTAATTAGAGTTTGCAATAATAAATCTCGAGAACTGCTAAATAATTGGACTTATGAGGTGTTTAGGATTGAAGATTTTCTTGATGGGATGAGATTTACTGATTCATTCAGCTTTAATTACTGTGATTCTTTACCTTGTCCTGAATGCTGTGAATACTTTGTAGAAGTATCTGTAGAGAACCTTCTTACTGCTAATATAGTAGTAAAAAATGTTCACATTACAGCAGTGGTATAGTGACTATAGGATTTATCTATCTATGAAATAACGATAATTTAAGGGAGGGAATATTTGATGGTAGGTAAAATAAAAGGAAAAGACGATCTTGACAAAGGTTGTGATACTGTAAAAACAAAGGATGCAATCCGTAAACCGCTTCGCATATTCTGTGGTCAAGGAAGTAGTGCTCAATTTTCAGTTTCAAATACTACTCCAGCCAATATTGGCTTTGTTACAGTTGATGCAAGAGAGATGTGTAAACCATTAGTTAAAATTAAGTTCTCCAGTATTGTGAATCTAGTAAGTACAGCATTTGACCCAGAGGCTAAACTAATCTTCACTTTATCTAGAACCTGTGACAATGAACAGCCGATAGAGTTAAATAGTTGGATATATGAAGCTTTTCAAATAGAGTCTGCTTTCCGAGTTATAGGATTGATTAACTCATTTACCTTTATATACTGCGATCATTTAAACTGTTCTAGGCTATGTGAGTACTTTGTGGAAGTATCGGTAGAGAATATTGCTAACGCGGGAGTATCAGTTGATAACGTTCAGATACAAGCAAGAGCCCAGTAGTTATAGGACTCTACTATATGTTAAATAGAGATTGATAGAGTGCTAAGCGTAATATTTTTTATAACTTAAAAAATTTTGCAAAGGGGGAATTTAATTTATGCTAACTTATAAAAAGAAAGATAATTGTAAGGGAAACTGTTATGACGATGGAAGAAAAGACTGTGATGCTAAACCAGTGCTATTATCCTGTGGTCAGGGGACGAGTGCTGTGTTTCCAGGCAATAATACAGTAGATCCTGTAATTCCTAGTCCATCTTCGGCTAGGGTAGGGCTGGTTACAATAAATACAAAGGGTATATGTAAACCCGTAGTTGAAATCGAGTTCTCAAGTATTGTTACTCTAATAACTTCTACGGATTTTGGATTTGAAAAGGCTTCACTAAATTTTCAGTTATTTAGAGTCTGTGATGATGAAGAGCCAGCTTTGGTGGATAGTTGGTTATACGAAATATTTAAACTTGAGACTGCTAATCCTTCTTTAAGAATAACTAGTTCCTTTAGTTTTACATTCTGTGAATGCTTAGATTGTATTGGATGTTGTGACTATTTTGTTGAAGTATCTGTGGGTGGCTTAGAGTCAATTGAAACCATATCTGTAGATAACGTTCAAATTGCCGCATTTATAGGGGAATCTGGGGACTGTGTAAGAGATGAAGACTGTACTAAAACTATAGCAAAACCTCCAGTAGATGATTTATCCCTATTATCATGTGGGCAAAGTATAAATGGGATCTTTACAAATCGAGATATGGGTCCAATTACTATAGGTAGGGTAATCATTGATACAAATGATATATCTAAACCAACAGTCAGCATAGAGTTTTCTAGCATAATTAGCTATTTACAAACAGATCTCTCTATATCCATTAATGAGTTTGAGGGCCCGGAAGCAAATTTGAAGTTTAGCCTATTTAGAGCTTGCGATGATAGAAAACCAACATTACTAAATAGCTGGACATATGGAATATATAGGCTTGGGCAAGATGATACCGATACAAGAATTATTGACTCTTTCAATTTCAATTTCTGTGATGATTCAGCTTGCTTAGGATGCTGTGAATATTTTGTAGAAGTGTCTATTGAGGAATTGGTTGCTGCCATTATTTATGTTGACAATGTTCATATTACTGCATTGGCAGGAGAGGGCTATTAGAAAAGAAGATATAGCTACTAATTGGAAATGCGTCGAAAGGCGCTTTTTTTATTTTGCAATTATTATTCAGAAGCTGTGATAAGAAGAAATAGTTTCCAATATTTGTAACATGTTTAACACTATAGCATAATATGTATTGCCAAAATAATAAGTATTTTAAATAGGCTTGAGACCCTGTAAATATAATTATTTACTTGAATAAATAGAAGGAGGAAGATATTTTATGTCAAGCTATATGAAAATAAGGGATGACTTTGATAAGAAGTGTAATAAAAAAACGTCCTGTGATTCTAAGAAAGACATAGATTGTGGGAAGGTAGAAAAGCCAGGTAAACCAATGCTGCTATTCTGTGGAAATGGTGTTGATGCAGAGTTCACTAGTGCAAATTCTCCAGCAGTTAATGTAGGCTTTGTAACTGTTGATACTACTTGCCTATGTAAACCTTTAGTTAAGATTAAATTTTCCAGTATTGTTAATTTAACAGGCTTAGCTGCATTACCAAATGCAATATTGAACTTTAGGCTGTTTAGAGTTTGCGAAAATAGTGAGTCATTACTTTTGAATACTTGGGTATATCAGGCATCCCTAATAAGTGATAATGCTGTCCCGTTAACCTTTAATACGTCATTTACTTTTAATTTCTGTGATCGATTAAGTTGCCCAAGATGTTGTGATTATTATGTAGAAGCCTCTGTAAGCACTTTAGCTAATGCTACTGTAGGAGTCTCAGCTGTTCAGGTTCAAGCTATAACACAATAATTATAGCTGTTAGAAATCATTAAAGATAAACAACTTTAAGATTTAATCAATTACAAATAAAAAATGTAGAAGCGTTCAGTATTTTCTTTGAAATTGATTTTAAGTGTTAGAGTTATTTATCTATGATAGAAGAAATATAAAGGAGGATATATTTAATGTCAACTTCTGTAAAGGATTGTAATTGCAAAAGAATTATTTATGATGACTGCGACAAAGAAATCTGTGATGAAAAGTGTAAAATGAAAAAAAATAGAAAGGCTAAGCCAACAACATTGTCATGTGGAACAGGAAATAGTGTTACATTCGATGCTGTTGGGAGTGATAATGAGGTAGTGATCCCTAGTCCATCTTCAGCTATAGTAGGTCAAGTTTCAATTGATGCTTGTGACAAAGGTATATCAACTATTGAGATTGAGTTTTCGAGTATAGTCAATTTAACGGCTTCTTTTGATGATGCAAGGGGAGCTTTGATATTTAGACTCTTTAGAACCTGCGGCAATGATGAGACGGAGTTAGTAAATACCTGGACCTATGAGGTACTAGAAATCGAAGATGTCAATGTTATCACATTGTCTAATTCATATAGCTTTACCTTCTGTGAGTGCTTAAAGAATGCTGGGTGCTGTAGTTATTTTGTGGAAGCATCTGTTGGAGGCTTAATAAATATAGAAACCCTGTCCGTAAATAATGTTCAAATATCGGCTATTGTCCAATGATTAGCGGAATTGAAAATAGAAAAATTAAAAGGAGGAATATGTTTTATGTCAGGATATATGAAAAAAGTGTCCAATAAATGTGATAGAAAAACAACCTGTGATTGTAAAACCGATACAGGATGTGCAGTGTGCGAACCAATGCACCCATTTTCAAAGAAAATAGAATTAGTATGTGGTCAAGGCAGCAGAGCAGCATTTACCAATGCAAATGATCCAGCAACAATTGTTGGAAGAGTTGTAGTTGATACAAGGGATATGGATAATCCAACGGTTGGAATACAGTTTTCCAGTGTTATTGAGTTTCTAGCATTATTCACTGCTGCGGAGGCTAGATTAGATTTTGAGCTTTTCAGAGCCTGTGATAATGGAATTCCACAAAGATTAAAAAGCTGGACCTATGATATATCAGGAATAGAAGGAAATACCGGTGACTTTGATGCCTTAAGATATACAAAATCCTTTAATTTCAATTTCTGTGATTTCCCAACTTGCTCAGGCTGTTGTGAATATTTTGTACAGGTATCGGTTGTTAGTATATCTGTAGTTACTGTATTAGTAGATAATGTTTATATGACTGCTTTAGTACAATAACTTGTAGACTATTGTAATGGACAAATAAAATTTCTATCACTTTGGCACAAGCTCTCATTAAAAAGCATATTATAAAGTAATGACATAGTAAAGATAAATAAATTTTATTGAAAGAATGTAGAAGCGTTCATTATTTCAGTAAAATTTAACTAAAGGTTTAAGATGTCATGACTATATATGGAGAAAGAAGTTCAGAATGAATTTTCAGTGAGGCAAAGGCCCTTAAAATAGATATAAGTATGGTTTAACTAATAAAGTCCTTAAAGATTAGGGGGATTGGAATGAGAGATGCCAGAAAGATGAGAAGAATAATCGAAAGGACAAAGAGAACCCGTGAAGAGATTGAAGAGACAGATGAAGAAACAATGGACCCTATAGAAAAAAGAAGAAAGGCCATAGCAAAAAGAAGAAAGGAATTGATGGAGGAGCGTAAAAATAGATAGGTAGTACTCGCTATCCCTTAAATATTTGAAATAGCAGATTTTTATTTTTTTAATGGCACAGGGCGAAAAATAAAAAGTTAATATTAGCTTACATTATATACTTTAGAAGTAAATAAGGAATTAATAAATATTTAAAAAGTGATATATTGAATTGATTAGGCAATCTCTTAGGAGATTGTCTTTTTCTTTGAACAGAATCTAAATAACTGCATATTATGAAGTGCAAAGTTAGATAAGGTAGAGTCTTGATATTATTCCGTGTTTTTATATAATTCTGTGAATTTAGAATCATGTAATTGTCTCAAATGATTACTGACAAGTAAATATAAATAAAAGATATAAGGAGGAATAGATTATATGTCAAGCTATATTAAGGATATAAACGGTAGTGATAAAAAAGCATTCTGTGATTGTGAAAAGGATACAGGATTTGCAAAATGTGATGAAAGATTAAGTCCTTGTCCAAAAAAAATATTAGATGAATGTGGTATACCGGTAGGAGAGACAACATTTACTTCAACGGATAGTCCAGCGGTGATACTAGCTACGGTTGATGTTGATATTTCATGTTTTAAAAAACCTCAAATTAAGTTAGAGTTTTCAAGTCAAGTTACTTTTGAAGGTCCATTGGATCTAAATCTAAGTTCAACAGTTGATTCAGAGATAGTACTAGATTATACTTTGGTTTCCAGCCAAAATGGCTCTGAGATAGATATAGGTAGTTGGACTTACAGTAGACTCTTTCCAGTTGGAACACTCCAACCAATTGCTGGAGTTCCAATAATTACAACAGATACCTTTAGCTTTAACAAGTGTATATGTGAACCATTATGCCCAGGATGTATAACATACTTTGTTAGAGTAAAAGCACGTGTTGTTAGTGCGGGTCTAGATCCAGTTTCAATGCAGGTGATACCAAACGCCAGAGCTACGGTATTTCAAGGGGAAATAGCTGCATCAGTTCAAGAGATGTAATGATAAGGGGAGTTAGAGATAACCAATTTCAAGGTTTAATAAATTTCAAAGAAAAAATGTAAAAGCATTCATTATTTTCGCTGAGATTTATTTTGAATCTTAATGTTGTTTATCCATAATAAAAAGTATAAGGAGGAATAGATTATATGTCAGGCTATATGAAGGGCATAAAAGATCGTGATAAAAAAGCACCTTGTGACTGTGAAAAGGATACAGCACTTGCAAAATGCGATGAAAGACTAAGTCCCTGTCCAAAAGGAATATTGAATGTATGTGGTATATCGGGCGGTCGGGCAACATTTACTTCACCAGATAATCCATCAGTGGTACTAGCAAGGGTTAATGTTGATGTTTCATGTTTTAAAAGACCTGAAGTTAAGATAAAGTTTACAAGTCAAGTTAGATTTGAAGGGCCATTAGATGTGAATCTGGCTTTTACAACTGATTCAGAGGTGCTATTAGATTATACTTTAGTTGCCATCCAAAACGGATCTGAAGCAAATATAGGGAATTGGGTCTATAGAAGACTTTTTCCAGTCGGTACTCTTGTTAATTTCATGGGGACTCCTATAACTACAACGGATACATTTAGTTTTAATAAATGTATATGCCAAGCATCATGCTTAGAATGTATAACATATTTCGTTAGAGTAAAAGCACGTATTGTAAGTCAGGGTGAGGATCCAAGTTCGATGCAGGATGTACCAAATGCTAGGGCTACTGTGTTTCAGGGACAAATAATTGCATCTGTTCAGGAGATGTGCTAGTCAGATAAATTCATATTATTTTATATAATAGAGTCTATTGCGAAATAAAGAGTTACTGATAACAAATATATTAAAAAATATAAGGAGGAATGCATTACATGTCAGGCTATATGAAGAGTGTAAAGGATCGCGAAAAAAAAGCACCTCATGACTGTGAAAAGGGCATAGCATTTGCAAAATGCAATGAAAGATTAAGTCCTTGTCCTAAGAGAGTATTGAATGAATGTGGCATATCCGGCGGAGAGGCAATATTTACTTCACCAGACAATCCATCTGTGACCCTTGCTGCGGTTAACCTTGATCTTTCGTGCTTTAAGAAACCTCAAATTATTATAGAGTTTTCAAGCCAAATTACATTTGAAGGCCCACTAGATTTGCTTTTTACTTTACCAAGTGCTAATTCAGAGATAGTACTAGATTATACTTTGGTTTCCAGCCAAAACGGATCGGAAGTGAATATTGGTAATTGGACTTATGAAAGACTTATTCCAGCTGGGACCATTTCTACATTTATGGGAGTTCCAATAACTACAACAGATACTTTTAGCTTTAACAAATGCATATGCCAATCCCTATGTCCAGGATGTATAACATATTTTGTTAGAGTAAAAGCACTTGTTGTAACACAAAGACAAGATTTTACTGCAATGCAGGCTGTACCAAATGCTAGAGCTACAGTATTTAATGGGGAGATAATTGCATCTGTTCAAGAGATGTAGTTGATACAGAGATAACCCTTTTTAATATTTTTAGACAATGCCTTAAAAAGCGGACCCTATAGAAAAAAAGAAGGAAATTAATATAGGCGCGTAAAAATAGATAGAGGTTGCTTATATATTAGCCATATATATATATTTGGATTATGTAGGGGACGGCTTATGACCGTTCCTAAAATTGTACTTAATAATGTGTTAAGGTATTATACTAAAAAAATCAACCGGTGCTATTAAATTTAACTTGCTTAGTTAACTCCCATAGCGAGGGATATTGATATTTCCTTTTCGTTCATGCAATGAACCTGCTTTTTCTTTATATTTAAAAGGTAAAAACAGATTCATTAAAATCACTAAAAGGAAATATCAATATCCCTTAAGTATTTGAAATAGCAGAGTTTTGAATTTTTCATGAATAATTCGGGATTAATATTAGCTTACATTTAAAATGTAATTTGTGAGGGCTATACCATCTTTAAGCCCTTGCTCATAAATACTCTCAATAATAATCTTATAAATCATAGATTCTGTTTCTTCATAGGTGCCTATAAGATACTTATAATCCTTTGGCAGGTGTTTTTCAATAAGACTATGTAAATTAATACATTCCTCTGACAATTTTCTATAGTCGAGATTACTAATAAGAATTGAATCACTAGTGGTACAAGCTCTATCAATTATGAATTCTTGCAAGACGTCTTTAAAATTTTTCAACTTTTTTCACCTCCTAGATACTATAACTATTCTACATATTGTTATAGAAATTATATAATTAAATGTAGTTAATGTCAATGGTTATTCTATAACTTTCTATAGAAAAAAGTTTGATTCTTGTAGAAAAAATACTATAATATATATAAACGATTGGGAGGTATTTTAATGGGCTTTTCATTTAATCCGCTTTGGAAATTATTAATAGATAAAAACATGACGAAGGAAGATTTGAGAATTGCAATAAAGACTTCTCCGTCTACTATTGCTAAAATGGGTAAAAACGAATATGTTTCAATGAGAATATTAGATTCAATTTGTAAATTTTTTAATTGTAAAATAGAAGATATTGTTGAATATGTACCAGAGGAAAAGGGGGATTAGGGTACGCTTTAGGAGTTATTCTTATTTATACGAAACATAAAAAAACAATATCCTAGATCTTATACAAAAAAACAATCTGTGCATCTTACAGAAAGATTATGAGCAATCAATCTGTAGGAATACACAGATTATTTTTTTTGCCAAATTTAATAGGAGAAAATAAGTGTTATTATTGCCTTCAACTAAGGTTGTTATCTATATAAGAGAACAATTTCAGAGACAAATCATATAATGATTCTAGGAGCAATGTAAGAGCCTACAAATTCTGAATGGGGGAATTTAGTTGGTAACTATTAGTTTGTGTATGATAGTTAAGGATGAAGAAGATGTTTTAGAGAGGTGTCTTGAGGCTGCTAGTGATATAGTTGATGAAATTATTATTGTGGACACAGGCTCTATGGATAAGACTAAGGAGATTGCGGGTAAGTTTACCGATAAAATATATGACTTTGAATGGATTGATGATTTCTCTGCTGCGCGGAATTTTGCCTTTAGTAAGGCTACTAAGGAATATATACTTTGGTTGGATGCAGATGATTTAATTTTTAAGGAGGATATAGAGAAATTTAAGGAACTAAAGAATACCTTAGATAACTCAGTGGACTCTGTAACTATGCTATATAACCTTGCGTTTGATGAAAAGGGGAATGCAACATTTAGCTTAAGGCGAAATAGGCTTGTAAAGAGAGCAAATAATTTCAGGTGGATTGGCTTTGTCCATGAGTGCCTAGTTGTAGGTGGAAATGTTATAAATAGTGATATTGCTATTTCACATAGAAAATTGAAAGAGTCAACGGATCGAAATTTAAGAATATACCGTAAAAAAATAGAAGAAGGAGTACCATTTACTCTAAGGGATAGGATATATTACGGAAACGAGTTGTTTGATAATAATTATCAAGAAGAAGCAGTTGAGATTTATGATGAGTTATTGCAGATGGACGGAGTATGGTTTGAGGACAAAATTAATATTTGTGGTAAAATTTCAGACTACTATTATTCAAAGGGCAATAACAAGGATGCTAAAATGTACAGCCTACAATCATTTTTATATGATAAGCCCCGTGCTGAGTTCTGTTGTAGGTTAGGCTATTTCTTTCTAGAAGAGGAGAGGTATCATGACGCAATTTTCTGGTACGAATTAGCTACAAAATTGGAGAGACCAGTGAATTGCTTAGGTTTTATTAATGAGGTTTGCTGGACATGGCTTCCTTATTTACAGCTTTGTCTTTGTTATGATAGAATTCAAAACCATGAAAAGGCCTTTGAATGTAATGAAATGGCTGCAAGCTTTGTTCCAGAGAATAAAAGTGTACTTTACAATAGAGAATATTTTAAAACATTAGGACTGGAGAGGGGATAAGTGGATGAAGTCGCTGTTAAAACTTATAAAAACTTTTAGACAAAAGTTTAAAAGGATATTTAGGAGAGAACCGTCTCATAGAAAAAATGATCCTAAGAAAGAGATTTCTAGCAATAAGGGAGAATATAAGATAGGACTTACAAGCATAGTTATATTAACCTATAATCAACTTGAATATACTAAGTTGTGTTTAAAAAGTATTAGAGAATATACAGATGAGGCTACCTATGAGATTATTGTTGTAGATAACCATTCCACCGATGGAACTGTCCAGTGGCTGCAGGAACAAGAAGATATCAAAGTGATTTTAAATGATGAGAACTTGGGTTTCCCAAAGGGATGTAACCAAGGTATTAAAATTGCCAATGGAGACAGTATTTTATTACTGAATAATGATACTATTGTAACGAGGAATTGGTTAATAAACTTAAGAAAGTGTTTATTTAGTCATGAAAAAATTGGAGCTGTTGGACCTGTGACGAATGTTTGCGGGCACTATCAAAGGATTCAGATTCCCTATAGAACTATAGATGAAATGCATATTTTTGCTGAGCAATACAATATTATATCCAACCCAGTAAAATGGGATGAAAGTATAATGCTAGTAGGATTTTGCTTATTAATTAAGCGTGAAGCGGTAGAAAGGATAGGCTTATTAGACGAGCGATTTACCCCAGGTAATTATGAAGACAACGATTATTGCTTTAGAATGAAGAAATCCGGATACTCCTTAAAGATATGTAAGGATACTTTCATTCATCATTTTGGAAATGTTTCCTTTAATGAGGCACCTAGTATGTTTGCAGATGTTCTTATAGTCAATAGAGAAAAATTTAGAGATAAGTGGGGATTTGCCCCTATGTATTATCAACATATTAGATTGCATTTACTTGGCTTCATTAAAGATCCTATGGAAAAACAATTAAAGGTTCTAGATGTTGGTTGTGGGCTTGGTACTACACTATTAGAACTTAAAAATAGATATAGAAATGCTAAAATATATGGAATTGAGTTAAATAAGGCTGTTGGAGAAATTGCTGGGACCCACGCAGATGTTATTATCGGCAATATTGAAAAAATAAACCTGAATTTTCCTGGGGATTATTTTGACTATATAATTCTAGGTGATATATTAGAACACCTAGAAAAGCCTGATGAAGTACTAATTAAACTAAAGAAACACTTAAGAAAAGAAGGGGAGATGTTAATTAGTATTCCTAACGTAATGCATAACAGTGTAATCAAAGACTTACTATATGGAAACTGGACATATAAGGATGCAGGAATCCTTGATCGTACTCATTTAAGATTCTTTACTTATAGAGAGAGTATAAAAATGTTTGAACAGGCTTCGTTAAAAACTGTTGATTGTGTCACTGTTAGAGCCGAGGGGGATAAGGAATTTGTAAAAAAATTAGTAGGCATTACAGACCCTTCCTATGAATGGGAGTATTACACTTATCAATATTTGTTTAAGGTGAAGAAGAATACCTAACTATATTTAAACCTCTGAAGGAGGAGTTACAGTGTTTAAAAAGGTATTATATCTAGGATGGCTTGGCAATGCAAATGTCGGCCACGAACTTGAGTTTGAAGTCTTTAAGAAATTGATGGCTAAGGAAAGTGATCGACAAAACCTAACTATAATAGTAGATAAATATATTCCAATGCAGAACTATGAGATAGATGTAACTCAATATGATTTAGTTGTACTTGGTGGAGGATCGATTTTTTCTTCAATATTAGAAGAAATTTGTCTAAAAGCTAATAGTTGCAATATCCCTATAACTGTATGGGGAACGGGTTTAGACAATCGAGATAAAAACAAAGTAAAAACTATAATCAAAGCGTACGAGAATAATGAAAAGTATTTATGTAATCCTAGGACTAGAATAGTTGTAAACTTAGCTGCTTTAGCTGGAGTAAGGGGTAATATAGAAAAACATCTGTTAAATGATAAAAAAGTTGATGTTTTAGGTGATCCGAGTATAATATTTAATTGGTTGAATAATAAATATCCCGAGACAAAGAGTGTAAATGATTTCATTAACGGTGATGAAAATATTATGTTAATCAATTGGGGAACCTCATACAACAATATTATTGGGAAGAATGAAGAAAATATCCAAAGAAACTTAGAAAAAACAGCCAAGGAACTACTAGATAGAGGTTATAAAGTAATTGTTTATCCAACTTGGAATTTAGACATTAATCCATGTAAATCCTTTGTAAATAATTTAAACAATCCTAATGTTTATCTGATTGAAAAGGTTTATGATGCATATAGTTTAGCTGGTATCATACAAAAATGTAAGTTTAGTATTAATTTTAAGATGAGCGCTAATCTATTATCGATGTCGATGAAAAAGCCCTTTATTTCTTTAGCCTATGGATTAAAATGTTATGATTTTGCTGAGTCTATAGATTCAAAGGATTTAATTCTATTAACTGATGATATAGATGCTGAGAAATTATTAGAAAAGGTTAAGTATATTGAAGAAAACTATAATGAGATACAACGACGATTTGCAAATTTTATTAATTTATATAGTAAAAATCAGACTGAATTTATGGGTAAAATTGTAAGTTTCTTTAAAGAGAAAGATACTTCTTCTCCTCAAATAAGTCCGTCGCGAGGTTATATCATTTCATCGTCAAAGAAAAAACAAGTATTTACTACTTTATTTCCACCGGTTGAGAATTGCCATTTGGTAAAGGATGTAGGTATGATACCCTATATGATGCAAAGATATTTTGGTTATGATGCAAAAATTGCTGGATATGCTACGGGTGAATTTCCTTATTTAGACAAGGGCTTTAAAGGGCTGAAAATTGATAGGATGAATGATACAGGAAATTTGAAAAATGATGTACTTAATTATCTATTGGAAAATGCAAAAAATATAGATATATTGCACGTATTTCATCCCGAATATACGACCTTGGAATGGATAGAAATGTATAAAACCCTAAATCCTAATGGAAAGGTATATCTAAAACTTGATGCAAATGCCAGTGTAAAGGGCTGGATATATTCCTCTGTTTTTAACGAAAAACAAAGAGATATATTCCATATGTGTGACTTAATAAGTGTTGAGACAATTGATCTATATAAATATTTGAATGAGCAATGGCCTATAAAGGTTGAATACATTCCAAATGGATTCTTCGCAGAGGACTATAAAAACACTTTAAACATCCGTTATGAGGAAAAGGAAAATGTCATTTGTACCGTTGGAAGAATAGGTAATTATGCGAAGGCTACTGAAATTTTGACTGAGGCCTTTGCAAGGGTATGTGATGAACTAGACGGTTGGACTTTAAAATTCATTGGTCCTATAGAGGAACATTTTAAAGGATATATTCAGCGATACTTTTTACAGCATCCACAGCTTGAGGGCAGGGTGGTTTTTACAGGTGAGATAAGTGATCGCGAAGCCCTATCTAGAGAATATAGAAAAGCAAAAATATTTTGTTTGCCATCTAGATGGGAGAGTTTTGGGATAGTTTTAGCTGAGGCAATACAACACGGTTGCTATATCATTGGGGCAAACTTTTTATCAATCAATGATATTACAGATAATAAGAAGTATGGAGATGTATTTGAAATAGATAATGTAGAACAACTAAGCGAATGTTTGATAAAAGCCTGCAGTGATGAACAAAGGTTAAAAAGAGTATGTAAGGAAGTACAGAGTCATGCCTACAAGAGATTTAATTGGGGGAGAATTTGCTCAAAGGTTGACCGGCTGCTAAAACAATCATAGGAGCTTCAAATATAAAAAATACTACAGTGTAAAACACTATGGACGGTATGTCGACATGTGTTTTTCATTGTAGTATTTTTATATAGGTTTATGCTACCCTTAAATCCACTTTGCACCCTTGATAATTTCATCACTTAAATGACCAAAATCTAAGGCAACAACATTCTTGAGTTTAGTGATTGCAGAGCATATCATAACGGCAGAAATCCCTGCGGAAACTAAGGCTATATCAAAGTCATAAAGATACATTTCCTTTACTATTCTTTCGTGGTCGGTTACACCCTTCACAGGGTAAATGCTTTTAACAATATTTATGTTTTTTTGACTAAGTATTCTCTCTAGCTCCGACATGCGGTTACCAACTAAAAGAACTCTCAAGCCACTTCTATATAAGATTTTAGATATATACCCCTCAATGAATAGTGTATAGTTTATCAAAGAGCTGGTCAAATTTAGCTTAAAGGGATTTATATTGTTAGAATCAAAGGAATGCAGGGTAAGGGGCATGAAATTTTCTAATGGTGAAGTTGGAATTCCTACGATATCGGCATTTAAAATTGCCTTACATAAATCATCCTTTGATTTTAAATCAGGAACATTAACTCCTGCGTAACTTAAAAAGGGGCCTCTCTTTTTAATTTCATCTATGGAGAATAAACCATTCTGGGCAAGGGTCAGTGCTTCTCCATCACCAATCCTCACAATAGATAAGGCGCTCTTCTTATTCAAGGCAATAACTATCTGATTATAAATGTCTCTTTCATTAAGCATTCTTTCAACTAACTCTGCTCTAAGGAATTCTAGTAGTTTCATTTTTTTCTACCTCACTATACTATTCAAAATAAGACCTTCTCTATTAAAATCCTAAACTTTTAAAGTATTTTTGATTATGCAGTATGCTCTTATTATTTGGATCATACTTTCTTGCAATTTCATTATGCGCATAGGCTTTTTTATGGTCACCAAGATTATCGTAGCACACACATAGTTGCAGATGTGGAAGCCAGGTCCATGATGGTTCATAGCAAAACGGCCAATCATTCTCGTGTTTTTCTAGTCTCGTTGATAAATCATACCAGAAAATCGCATCCTTAATTCTATTTTCTTGTAATAATAGGAATCCTAGTTTACAACAGGCTTCAGCCCTAGGTAAATCATATTCGAAGGATTTGTAACAATATTTCTTAGCCTCCTCTAGCTTTTGTATATAAAAGTAACAGTCAGATATGTTGCAGCAGACAGAGATGCTGTGCTCGCTCCAACTATCATTTCTTTCCAGAAATTCTAGATAGCATTCAATTGCTTCTTCATATCTGCCCTGTGTATTTAAAATATTACCAAAGATAAATAGCTCCTCTGTTGTGAAATCTAAGGTCTCAAGGCTTTTGACTTCGTAGTCTGATAAGTCTTTATTATATATATCATCCCACACCCTATTACTTGTTTTTACAATGTTTAGTATATATTCCGGATAGGATACAGCGTCTCCTAAATCATTAATTGTGTTTAGAATAGAGCTTGCAAGATCTGTTTTTCCAGCAAATAGTAATAACCTGAAATACAAATAATATAAATCACTATAATCTTTACACTGTTTTAAGAAGGTTTCTATGAGCAGAAAAGCTTCATCTATGCGTTTTAATCTAAACAATGTTAGGACAACCCACTTAGCATAGACCATTTTAACTTTAGTATCCCTTTCAGAATGATAATTCTCTAAAAGCTTGTGTAAAGCTGCTTCATAGTTCGTGTTTAGAAAGTCTTCTAGAGCTTCGTCATTGTAGAGATTCTGCACCTGCTTGCAATCAATTTTCACTTTACAATAGCATTTTTCAGGAGGGTATAATCCTTGCTCTTTTTTTCTTTTTGCTACTGTTTCCCAACGTATTAGAGAAAATTTCTTCAGATTTAGACTTGAAAGAGGCACTTGAACTTCATCACATTCAGTATAAAGTAGATACTTTTTAAACTTAGAGTATTCTTGGGCATTAATAAAGCTATTTATATTTAATAAGCTTTCCCAATCCACCATCATGTTATTTTCTTTGACTCTGTATATTGCTATATCTTTATAGTATGAATACAACTTTGGAATAATAGTATCCCACTTAAACACTTCTGCGGTTTTCAGACCATTTTCTATAAGTTTTTCTTTTAATAGAGAGTCATTTAAAAGCCTTATGATTTTCTCAGCAATGTCATTGGGCTCTTTGATTTTAGCCGTTAAAGCATTAAACAAGTTCTCAGCATACTCTAGTACCCCAGTATTCTCTGTAGTAACAACGGGGCATCCCGAAGCCATTGCCTCTAGAACGGGGAGCGAGAAGGATTCGTAATGAGAACCAGATACAAAGAGCGTGGCATTCCTATACAGCTTACTAATCTCATCCTGTAAGGGATTAATAAAGGTCTGATCTACCTTTGTTTTTACATTACTTTGTGTGTCATAGGGAGTGATCCAATACAATTTTAATTCTGGATAATTCTTTTTAACTATCTCATAGGCTGTGACAATATCATTGATTCCTTTGAAATCCAAAGAGTCATTTCCCATCATTAAAATATAGGGTGATTCCTCTTGTTTTGTGACATTATTTTTCTGGAAAAAAGCATCCTGTAGTCCATTATGAATAACAGTAGATTCTCTATGATAAACTCTTTTGATATCTTCTGCAGCTTTCTCAGAAACTGTTATAATGAACTGTGGCAGCTGAAATTGTCTGTAGATAAAGTTTTTATATTCTTCGTTTAATGTCTCAGGTTCAAATAAATGAAAGTCACCCTGTTCAAAATATACAACTGGAGCTATACCTGTATCTATACAAGACTGTATATGGTCCCAATATGTTGCGATAATCACATCACAATTTGGTATTCCCTTAGCTAGTTCTATTGTAAAAGGAACCTGAATATAAGCGGATTCGATAGGATACCAAGAGGGTTTAGGGAAGTGAGAAACAATCGTAACTTGCATACCAAATCTTTTCAGCCGATTAGTATGTTCGAAGATTATTTTTACTCCTCCACATATATGGACATTGGTCATTACATAGACAATATGAATTTTTTCTTTAGTATCTTCTGTCTTTATTAGTACTTGCTGTTTTGCCCTTTGTAGGTTAGAAAATCTTCTGATTAACTCCTTTGAACGTAGTTCTTCAATCATAGGTACACCCCTAGAAAATATTATATTCTTTAAAGGATTTTAACTTTTTATCCTTATCTGATAATATGACTTCATCAATATTATTTAATGGCCACAAAATGTTTATATCTGGATCGTTCCAAATTATACCCGACTCTTCTTCAGGATAATAATTGTCAGTACATTTATATACAAACTCTGCTTCCTCTGACAATACTAGAAAACCATGGGCAAATTCTTCTGGTATGTAAAGCTGTCTTCTATTTTTTTCACTGAGAACGCATCCATACCATTTTCCATATGTTTCTGAATTTCTTCTAAGGTCTACAGCAACATCGAAAACTTCTCCTTTAGTAACCCTAACTAATTTACCTTGGCAATGATATTTTTGAAGATGAAGTCCTCTCAATACGCCTTTTCTAGATTTTGATTGATTATCTTGAACAAAAACCATATTAAGTCCAGCTTCTTTAAAGTCTCTATAGTTATAGGTCTCCATAAAATAGCCTCGGGTGTCTTGGTAAACCATTGGTTCAATAAGAAATAATCCACTAATTGGTGTTTTAATAAAATTAAACCTACCCATATCTACCTCCTAAAAATCACGGTACATTTGCTCATAATAATTTTGATATTCACCTGAAGTTACATTTTCTAGCCAACTTTTATTATTTAAATACCAATCAATAGTTTTGATTATACGTTCATCAAAATTCGTTTTAGTCTCCCAGTTGAGTTCGGTTTTTATCTTTTTTGGATCGATGGCATATCTTCTGTCATGACCCTTTCTATCCTTCACAAATCGTATAAGATTTTTCGTTATGGTTGAATCAACATTTCTCCCTAGGTGCTCAATTATTGTATTTACTATATAAAGGTTTGTTTTTTCGTTATGACCGCCAATATTATAGAATTCACCTAAAGAGCCACTACTGATAACCATATCAATAGCCCTACAATGATCTTCAACATATAGCCAATCTCTAATATTTAAGCCATCACCATAGATAGGTATGGGCTTCTTCTGCAAGCAGTTATTAATGACAAGTGGGATCAACTTTTCTGGAAACTGATGTGGGCCGTAGTTATTTGAGCATCTAGTTATATTAACCGGCATTTGATAAGTATGATAGTAGGATTCAACAATTAAATCAGCCGATGCCTTACTTGCAGAGTAAGGGCTGCGGGGAGCTAGAGGAGTATCTTCTGTAAAGTAACCTGTACTACCTAACGAACCATAAACCTCATCGGTAGATATCTGTATAAATTTCTTTCCTTCTTTAAAACCATTTTCTGTTTCCCAGAGATTTTTAGCTGTATTCAATAGATTCGTGGTTCCTAAGATATTTGTTTTGAAAAAAATATTAGGGTCTTGAATACTCCTATCTACGTGGGATTCGGCAGCAAAATTAACAACATAATCAATATCATATTCTGTGAAAACCTTTTCTATGGAGTCTTTATCACATATATCTGATTTAATGAAGAAATAATTAGGATTTTTCTCTACTTCATGAAGGTTTTCGAGATTTCCAGCATAGGTGAGTTTATCAAGGTTTATTATTTTGATGTTGTCATAGTTCTTCAGCATATATATTATAAAGTTTGACCCTATAAATCCAGCTCCACCGGTGATTAGGTAAGTTTTCATAACAGCCTCCTAAAAATCTATATTATTAATAAACATCTCTAGAGCATCCTCCCACTGCCTCATTTCATCCTTAACTGTACAGCGTAGCATTAAATTATCTAGTAATGAAAAAGAGGGCCTTACAGCAGCTCTTTTAAGTTTTTCTGTTTTTATTGGGTTAACAGTACAATTAGATTTACTAAATTCAATTATCTTGCATGCAAATTCAAACCAGCTACAATGTCCATTACCTGTACAATGATATATGCCATAATCCTCCGTTAATGCAATCTTTAAAATGTGATAAACTAAATCCTGTACATTTGTAGGACTTCCTATCTGATCATCAACTACATTAATATGATCTTTTTCAGTGGCAGCCTTCAAGATCGTTTTAACAAAGTTTTTACCAGTGTACCCATATAACCAAGAGGTTCTTAGTATAAAATAATTAGTACAGAATTCTCTTACATACACCTCACCTAAATATTTTGTTTTCCCATATACATTGATAGGAGAGGGGAGATCATACTCACTATAAGGAGTTTTACTGGAACCATTAAAAACGTAATCGGTTGATAAATGTATTAGTTTTGACCTGAACTCCTCACACGTCATAGCAATATTCTTGGCTCCCAAAGCATTAACCTTAAAAGCCAAGTCTCGATTTGTTTCACAATTATCTACGTGGGTAAAGGCAGCAGCGTTAATAACAACGTCAGGAGTACATTCATTGAAAACTTTTCTAACCTTATCTAGGGAAGCTATATCTAATACTTCTTTATTTGCACCTAGTATTTTTGACGATTGATATGTTTTATTGATTTCACCAATCTCCGAATAACCAGTGTTAAGAACATGAAGAATTCCACTTCCTAGCTGTCCATTGGCTCCAGTAACTAAAATGTTCATAAAAAATCCACTCCTTAAGCTAAACCTCGCTATTCAATTTGAGCATTATAGTAGTTATTTAGGACATCATCTAAACAGATATCTTTGGATAGAAGATTGGCCTTAAACCAAGAATCAAAGGTCCCTGCATCTGTCCACCAACCCTTTAAGACATCATAGGTAAGTGAGTTATCATTGATGTACCAGTTGTTAACATCTGTGATTTCAAGCTCACCTCTACCCGATGGCTTTAAGGTATCTATAATATCAAATACTCTGTTGTCATACATATATATTCCAGTGACGCAGTAATTACTCTTCGGATTTTCAGGTTTTTCTTCAACTTTTACAACCTTATCTTCTCTAAGCTCAGGAACACCATATCTTTTAGGATCATGAACTTCTTTTAATAATACCTTTGCTCCTATGCCTTGTTTCTCATATTTTTTTACATACTCAATGATACTGTCTTCAAATATGTTGTCACCAAGTAGAACTAAGCAGCAATCATTTCCAACAAACTCTTTGCAAAGACCTAGGGCCTCGGCTATTCCACCGGGGCGATCTTGTATTCTAAATGTAAAATTGACTCCGAATTCATAACCACTGCCCAATAAATTGACTACAGATCCCATATGTTCCTTTCCGGAAATAATCATAATGTCTCTAATATCAGCTTGTTTAAGTTTAGCAATCAAATAAAATATCATCGGATATTTGCCTACTGGAAGTAGATGTTTATTAGTCACCTTAGTTAACGGTAAAAGTCTTGATCCAGTACCTCCCGCTAAAATAATCCCTTTCATAAAATTTTCACCTTCTTAATAGGAATTGTTATACCCTAGCCCTGATTATTCGTGAAAAGTTTGAAAGTGTGCAAGTAGTTTTGAATTCTAAAGCTTTCATCAAGTTCGAAGGCCTACCTAAACGGTACGTCGAGAATTTGATGGAAGTTTTAGAATCAAAAGGGCGCAGCAGAATTTTGAATTTTTCATGAATAATCTGGGCCTAAATTATTATATGTATGCCTGTTAAGGTTTGAGATTGTTTAACCCGGATTTAAATAAAAATTTTATAGAGGTTTATTGCTCAAATACCATCACACTAAGGGCAAAGCTACCATAATATGAATTAACCTTGTTTGCAAAGGCCTTTCAGAAGGGCTATTGCTACGTAATTAAGTCTTATAAAGATGGAGAGGCACTATATTATGAATAAAGATTTTTGGAAAAAGAAGAAGGTTCTAATCACAGGACATACTGGATTCAAAGGCTCATGGCTTAGTATTTGGCTTTTGGAGCTGGGGGCAGAAGTAATTGGCTATGCTCTACCTCCATATACCTCCAAAGATAACTTTGTTCTTTCTAATTTAGGCAGCAAAATAGTTGATATTAGGGGAGATATACGAGACTATATTAAACTCAAAGGAGTATTTGATGAGTGTAATCCTGAAATAGTATTTCATCTTGCAGCCCAGCCTTTAGTTAGAGAATCCTATAAAAATCCTTTAGAAACCTATCAAGTTAATGTTATGGGAACAGTTAATACTCTAGAGTGCATCAGAACATCTAAGTCTGCTCAAATAGGTGTCATGATAACATCTGATAAATGTTACGAGAACAAAGAACAAGTCTGGGGCTACAGAGAAAATGACGAACTAGGAGGCTATGATCCATATAGCTCTTCAAAGGGATGCTCTGAATTAGTGATTAAATCCTGGAGAAACTCTTTTATGAATCCATCTAACTATGCTGTTCATGGTAAATCCATAGCATCTGTACGGGCTGGAAACGTCATAGGGGGAGGAGATTGGTCAAAGGATAGAATAGTACCCGACTGTATAAGGGCTAGTGAAGAAAATAGGGATATAAAGCTTAGAAATCCTAATGCTATTCGCCCATGGCAGCACGTATTAGAACCCCTATGTGGGTATTTACTTTTAGCAGAAAAGCTGCAATCATTTCCAAAGGCGCTTTGTGGGGCTTGGAATTTTGGACCAACCTTTGATTCGGTCATAACTGTTAAAGAGTTAGCTGAAAGAATAGTTAGGTCCTATGGAAAAGGAGAGGTCCTATCTGAATCTAAGGGAAATACCTTCCATGAGACAAATTTATTAACACTAGACATCAGCAAAGCCACTAGAATGCTAGGATGGTATCCTAAACTAGACATAGAACAAACCATTGATCTAACAGTAGATTGGTATAAGAACTATAAGAAGGCAGACCTATACGATTTGTGTAAAAAACAGATTAATAATTACATGCTTGAAGGTGATGAAGATTGATTAAAGTAATCGTAACGGGTGCCACAGGTTTTATTGGTTCAAACTTAGTAAGAAAGTTAGTGGATCAGCATTATGATGTCTATATAATATGTAGAAAAACCAGTAGGCTACATAATATTAGTAGTTACTTAAATAAGATAGATATCTATAGATATGACAACAATCTGAGTAATCTAATAGGGTATTTTAATGAAATTAAACCAGATTGTATATTCCATTTAGCATCCTCAGTTATTGTAGAACATAAACCAGAGGATATTGATAACCTAATCAATAGCAATTTAAGATTTAGCACCCATATTTTAGAAGCCATGCTTCAATCCGGAGCAAAAAAGATTATAAATACAGGGACATCCTGGCAGCATTATGAAAACAAAAAATATAATCCTGTATGTTTATATGCTGCTACAAAGGAAGCCTTTGAGAAACTATTAGAATACTATATTGAAGCAGAAAATTTTAAAGCAATAACATTAAAGCTATTTGATACCTATGGTGAGAGTGATACTAGAGGCAAGTTGATTAACTTACTAAGCAAATATTCAAAGGATAAGAAAATTTTAGAGATGTCTAGTAGCAATCAGGTTATGGATCTAGTTCATGTAGACGATGTAACAGAGGCCTATTTTAAGGCATATGAGTATTTGAATAAAAAAATTGATTACACCCATGAAAAATTTGCAGTGTCGTCACGAAGAGTAATTACATTGAAGGAATTAATAGAAATATACGAAAAGGTGGCTGAGAAGAAATTAAATATTAGGTGGGGAGCTAAACCACCAAGAAAGAGAGAGGTTTTCCAGCTATGGAGCGACTATAGTCTTGTTCCAAATTGGGAGACTACTCTGTCATTGGAGGAGGGATTAAAGAGGTTTGAGTGATAATCTAGAAGTGAAACTTAGAGGTAATATTATTAAAGAAGTTAAAGCATATTATAAAGAAGTTTATGGGAACAATTCTCCTTGGGAAAAGGGAGAAAAAATAAACTATGCTGGCAGGGTATTTGACGAGGATGAAATGGTCAACCTAGTAAATTCCTCACTTGATTTTTGGTTAACGGCTGGAAGATATGCCGATGAATTTGAAGCGAAACTATCTGAGTTCTTAGGTGTAAAATACTGTTCTCTAACCAACTCAGGTTCTTCTGCAAATCTATTAGCATTTATGGCTCTAACATCTCCGAAGCTAGGCCATAGAAGAATAGAAAAGGGTGATGAAGTAATTACCGTGGCGGCAGGATTTCCTACAACAGTAAGTCCGATAATTCAATATGGAGCAACACCTGTATTTATTGATGTCACACTTCCAACCTATAACATAGATGTGTCAAAATTAGAAGAAGCCCTATCTTTGAAAACAAAAGCAATTATGATTGCCCATACTCTAGGTAATCCATTCGATTTAAAAGAAGTAAAAGACTTTTGTACTAAACATAATCTATGGCTAATTGAAGACAATTGTGATGCACTGGGTTCTAGATATTATATAGATGGCGAGTGGAAATATACCGGCACAATTGGTGATATTGGTACTTCTAGTTTTTATCCTCCGCATCATATAACCACGGGTGAAGGAGGAGCAGTCTACACTAATAATCCTGAACTAAAACGCATTGTAGATTCTCTTAGGGATTGGGGAAGAGACTGCTGGTGCAAACCTGGATGTGATAATACTTGTAAAAATCGTTTTGATGGACAATTCGGTGAATTACCCCATGGCTACGACCATAAATATATCTACTCGCACTTTGGATATAATCTAAAAATTACTGATATGCAGGCTTCTGTTGGCTGTGCTCAGCTAAAAAAACTTCCAACCTTTACTAAAAAAAGAAGAGCTAATTGGGATTTGTTAAAAGGTAAGCTATTGGATTTAGATAAGTTTTTCATTTTACCTCAAAAAACTGAAAACTCATTGCCTAGTTGGTTTGGATTTATTCTGACAATGAGAGAGCGCTGCAAATTTAGTAGAAAAGAACTACTTGAATATCTAGAGTCAAAAGGCATTCAAACAAGGCTTTTATTTGCTGGTAACATAGTTAAACAACCTTGTTTTGATGAGTTAAGAGATGATGACACTACTTATCGAGTTGTAGGTGACTTACCAAATACAAATATTATTACTGAGAAAAGTTTCTGGATAGGAGTGTATCCGAAAATAACTGAAGAGATGATAATATATATTAGCGATGAAATAAAGAATTTCATTTCTAGTGTTAGAGTAAAGGAGTAGATAGTTTGAAAAAAATTATTGTAAGCTCAAAATTTAATATCATGACCGGTATAAGAAATAAAACCTACGGAAGAAATGAAAATCTAAGATTTACAGAGGGTTGGATCGAAAATAGAATGAGGATATTTATGAACTTTACACGCAAAAGCTTAGAGAAGCAAACAAATCAAGACTTTACAGCACTATACGTATATGAAGATAGTACTGAAGAACTTATAAACCATGCCTTACCTAAATATTCTCATCTCCCTGAAAATATTAGATTTATAAAAAAAACAGAATATAATTCGGCGATTGACTCATTAACAACTGGATATGATGAATTATATTTAACAAGGCTAGATAGTGATGATATGTATGCCAATACATTTATACAAAAGTTACACGATTATAAGCCCAAAGAAGAAACAGAAGCATTACTATGTCAATATGGTTATATATACGATTGTATTAATAAAAGGCTAGGCGAATATTATCATTATCAGTTTACATTCTATACCTTTATATATAAGTTGAATAAGGAAGGCAAAAAGTTTTCAAGTTTAAATATTACACCTTGGGATGTTTTAGTTAATTTTTCTCATCAGAAAATTATAGATTATAAGTATGAATCTATACCTGAAAGAAATTTTATATTTAATATTCATACTCATAATACGGATAGCATATTTGGAATATACGATTGGGGAAATTGCAAAGTGGAAAGAGAAATTCTCGATAAAGTTGAGATTGGTAGGATAACAAGTGACTTTTTTTAAAGGGTATATAATTTAACACACCTGGCTAGTTACAATGTCGAGGGATATTAATATTTCCTTTTCGTTCATGCAATGAACTTGTTTTTTGATATATTTTAAAGGTGAAAACAGATTCATTGAGATCACTAAAAGGAAATATCAATATCCCTTAAGCACCTATAATATCATAATTTCATTTTACTAGCTTGGGGGTTAATTTAAACTATCATGAAAGAAGAGGATTTTATGAAAGTTGTAATTTTAGCTGGAGGATTTGGAACTAGAATAAGTGAGGACACTCATCTTAAACCGAAGCCTATGATTGAAATAGGAAATAAGCCTATTTTGTGGCATATAATGAAAATTTATTCTCATTATGGTTTCAATGAATTTATTATATGCTTAGGATATAAAGGCAATGTAATAAAAGACTATTTTTCAAAATTCTATTTATATAACTCAAATGTAACTTTTGATTTTACTAGTACTGACTCAATGATAGTCCATGAAAATGTAGTAGAACCTTGGAAGGTCACATTAGTAGATACGGGATTATATACGGGGACTGGCGGTCGAATCAAAAGAGTAAAAAAATATATTGGAGATAACTCTTTTATGTTGACCTATGGCGATGGTGTTTCTAATGTCAATATAAGAAAACTATTAAGATGCCACAAGGAAAATGGCAAAATTGCTACGGTAACAGCTGTAAATCCAATGGGTCGATTTGGTACGATAAAACTATCTGAGGATAATATAGTAGAGGAATTTAAAGAGAAAACTAGACAAGATAATAGCTGGATAAATGGCGGATTTTTTGTTTTGGAGCCTAAAATTTTTGATTACATCAAAGACGATGAAAGTATGTTTGAAAAAGCTCCAATGGAGATTCTTACACAAGAAAATGAACTTATAGCATTTAAGCATAGGGGCTTTTGGCATGCTATGGATACTTTAAAAGATAAAAAGTATTTACAAAGCTTGTGGGATAGTGAAAGACCGCCATGGAAATTGTGGGATTGATTTTATTGCTAATTATAAAAAGCTACATTATGTGAGAAAAGATATTTTTATAAAGGGGTTATCTTGTTTGACAAATTGAGATACTCCTTTTAATAATGGCTATTTTTAATAGTTTTTTTTGCACACGCATTGTAAATACAACATATTATACATTGAAAAAAGCCTAGGACATGGGTTTTATTAGTCTTCAGACTTATTCATTTTCAATAATAATGCTAGTAAAATATCTATTAAAAGTTTTGGAACTCTGAGATGGAAAAAGAATTTTGTTTGTAATATGGAGTGAGGGTAGAATGTCAAAAATCATAATAACTAAAATGGGAGGCGATAAAGTCAACTGCGAACATTGCTCTGACTTTAAGCCTTGTAAAAAGCGTTGCCCACCAAAAAGGAGATGTCCGACAGGACCGACAGGGCCGACTGGCCCAACAGGTGCAGGACCAACAGGGCCAACCGGTGCTACAGGAACTACTGGAGCAACAGGTACAACTGGAATCACAGGACCGACTGGAGCAACAGGAGTCACAGGATCAACTGGTGCCACAGGGGTGACAGGGTCAACTGGAACTACAGGAGTTACAGGGCCTACAGGTACAACAGGAATCACGGGATCAACCGGCGCAACAGGAGTCACAGGACCGACTGGTGCAACCGGAGTGACAGGATCAACTGGTGCCACAGGAGTCACAGGTCCAACTGGTGCTACAGGAATTACAGGACCGACTGGAGTAACCGGAATCACAGGACCAACTGGAACTACAGGAGTTACAGGGCCGACAGGTACAACTGGAGTGACAGGACCTACAGGGACAACAGGAGTCACAGGACCGATTGGGGCAACCGGAGTGACAGGATCAACTGGTGCCACAGGAGTCACAGGGCCAACGGGAATCACAGGACCTACTGGAGCAACTGGAGCAACTGGAGCTACAGGTGCAACAGGGGCAACAGGGGCTACAGGAG
This sequence comes from Wukongibacter baidiensis, assembly GCF_050888315.1. Lineage (NCBI taxonomy): Bacteria > Bacillati > Bacillota > Clostridia > Peptostreptococcales > Caminicellaceae > Wukongibacter > Wukongibacter baidiensis. Next base: position 707,682 of record NZ_CP138202.1, on the reverse strand, counting down.
TGACAGGTGCGACAGGGATAACAGGACCGACAGGAGCGACTGGAATTACGGGACCGACTGGTGTAACAGGAGTCACAGGACCAACTGGTGCAACAGGTGTTACAGGACCTACTGGAACTACAGGAGTTACAGGACCTACTGGTGTAACAGGAATTACAGGAGCTACTGGAGCAACAGGTGTTACGGGACCTACAGGAGCAACTGGAATTACAGGGCCAACAGGTAGTACTGGAGCTACAGGACCGACTGGAGCAACAGGAGTTACAGGACCTACAGGGGCTACTGGTATTACAGGACCGACTGGAGCCACTGGAATTACAGGGCCAACTGGTGCAACAGGAGCAACGGGACCAACAGGCGCTACAGGAATCACAGGACCTACCGGGGCAACTGGAGTTACAGGACCAACCGGAGCAACAGGAATAACAGGACCGACTGGAACTACAGGAGTTACAGGACCGACTGGAGCAACTGGAATTACAGGGCCAACTGGTGCCACGGGAGCAACGGGACCAACAGGCGCTACAGGAATTACAGGACCAACGGGTGTAACTGGAGTTACAGGACCAACCGGAGCAACAGGAATTACAGGACCGACTGGAACTACAGGAATTACAGGACCGACTGGAGCAACTGGAATTACAGGACCGACTGGAGCAACTGGAATTACAGGACCGACTGGAGCAACAGGAATTACAGGACCGACTGGAGCAACAGGAATTACAGGACCGACTGGAGCAACAGGAATTACAGGACCGACTGGAGCAACTGGAATTACAGGGCCAACAGGAGCAACAGGAGCTACTGGAGAAACGGGAGTCACAGGACCGACAGGTGCAACTGGAATAACGGGACCAACTGGTGTAACAGGAGTTACTGGACCGACAGGGATGACGGGACCAACTGGAACCACTGGTGTCACAGGACCAACGGGAGCAACAGGAATTACAGGACCAACTGGAGCAACTGGAGTTACAGGACCAACAGGTGCTACTGGAATAACAGGACCGACTGGTGTAACGGGAGTCACAGGACCTACTGGAGCAACTGGTGTTACAGGACCGACTGGAGCAACAGGAGTTACGGGAGCTACAGGAGCAACGGGAGTAACAGGAGTGACGGGACCGACAGGTGCAACTGGAATCACAGGTGCTACTGGTGTAACAGGAGCTACAGGGCCAACTGGTGCAACAGGAGTCACAGGACCAACGGGAGCAACAGGAATTACAGGTCCAACGGGAGCAACGGGAGTTACAGGACCAACAGGTGCTACTGGAATAACAGGATCTACTGGAACTACAGGAGTTACAGGACCGACTGGAGCAACAGGAATCACAGGATCTACTGGAACTACAGGAGTTACAGGGCCAACTGGTGCGACAGGAGTGACAGGACCAACAGGTGCTACTGGAATAACAGGACCGACTGGTGTAACGGGAGTCACAGGACCTACTGGAGCAACAGGAATGACGGGACCGACAGGTGCAACTGGAATAACGGGACCTACTGGAGCAACAGGAGTCACAGGGCCAACAGGTAGCACAGGTGTCACAGGACCAACGGGAGCAACAGGAATTACAGGACCAACCGGTGCAACAGGAGTTACGGGACCGACTGGAGCAACAGGAATTACAGGACCAACCGGTGCAACAGGAGTTACGGGACCGACTGGAACTACAGGAATTACAGGACCAACTGGAGCAACTGGTGTTACAGGACCGACTGGAGCAACAGGAATTACAGGGCCAACAGGAGCTACTGGAGCAACTGGAGTGACGGGACCGACAGGTGCAACTGGAATTACGGGATCAACTGGTGTAACAGGAGTGACGGGACCGACAGGTGAAACTGGAATCACAGGTGCTACTGGTGTAACAGGAGCTACAGGATCAACTGGTGCAACAGGAGTTACAGGACCAACGGGAGCAACAGGAATTACGGGACCTACTGGAGCAACGGGAGTTACAGGACCAACAGGTGCTACTGGAATAACAGGACCGACTGGTGTAACGGGAGTCACAGGACCAACAGGTGTAACAGGAGTGACAGGGCCGACTGGAGCAACAGGAATCACAGGACCTACTGGAACTACAGGAGTTACAGGGCCAACTGGTGCGACAGGAATCACAGGGCCTACAGGTGTAACAGGAGTTACAGGGCCGACTGGGGCAACCGGGATCACAGGACCAACAGGTGCAACAGGTGTTACAGGGCCAACAGGAGCAACCGGAATTACAGGACCAACTGGTGCCACAGGAGCTACAGGGCCGACTGGCGTAACAGGAATTACGGGACCAACTGGAGCAACGGGAGTTACAGGGCCAACTGGTGCGACAGGAATCACAGGGCCGACTGGTGTAACGGGAGTCACAGGACCTACAGGTGTAACAGGAGTTACAGGGCCGACTGGAGCAACAGGAATCACAGGACCAACCGGTGCAACAGGAGTGACGGGACCGACAGGTGCAACTGGAATCACAGGTGCTACTGGTGTAACAGGAGCTACAGGGCCGACTGGGGCAACCGGGATCACAGGACCAACAGGTGCAACAGGTGTTACAGGGCCAACAGGAGCAACCGGAATTACAGGACCAACTGGTGCCACAGGAGCTACAGGGCCGACTGGCGTAACAGGAATTACGGGACCAACTGGAGCAACGGGAGTAACAGGAGTGACGGGACCGACAGGTGCAACTGGAATCACAGGTGCTACTGGTGTAACAGGAGCTACAGGGCCAACTGGTGCAACAGGAGTCACAGGACCAACGGGAGCAACAGGAATTACAGGTCCAACGGGAGCAACGGGAGTTACAGGACCAACAGGTGCTACTGGAATAACAGGACCGACTGGTGTAACGGGAGTCACAGGACCAACAGGTGTAACAGGAGTTACAGGGCCGACTGGAGCAACAGGAATCACAGGACCTACTGGAACTACAGGAGTTACAGGGCCAACTGGTGCGACAGGAATCACAGGGCCTACAGGTGTAACAGGAGTTACAGGGCCGACTGGAGCAACCGGGATCACAGGACCAACAGGTGCAACAGGTGTTACAGGGCCAACAGGAGCAACCGGAATTACAGGACCAACTGGTGCCACAGGAGCTACAGGGCCGACTGGCGTAACAGGAATTACGGGACCAACTGGAGCAACGGGAGTTACAGGGCCAACTGGTGCGACAGGAATCACAGGGCCGACTGGTGTAACGGGAGTCACAGGACCAACTGGTGCAACAGGTGTTACAGGACCTACTGGAACTACAGGAGTTACAGGACCAACTGGGGTAACCGGGATTACAGGACCTACAGGTGCAACAGGAGTGACGGGAGCAACTGGAACCACTGGAGTTACAGGACCAACTGGGGCAACCGGGATCACAGGACCAACAGGAGCAACAGGAGTTACAGGGCCAACTGGTGCGACAGGAATAACAGGACCGACTGGAACTACTGGAGTGACAGGGCCAACTGGAGTAACAGGAGTGACAGGAGCGACTGGAGTGACAGGACCAACAGGACCAACTGGTGCAACGGGAGTGACAGGTCCAACAGGAGAAGATGGCGATGACGGAGACCCTGGATCAACAGGAATGACAGGTATGACGGGTCCAACGGGAATGACAGGACCGACTGGTATGACCGGAGCAACAGGAATCACAGGACCTACAGGAGCAACTGGAATTACAGGGCCAACTGGTGCCCTTTCAACGGATTATGCGTATGTTTATAACACGGGAGCGCAAGGCGTTACTACCGGTTTCCCAGTTGCATTTAATAACAATCTAACAGTAAGTAGTGGAATTACCCACGTACCAGGAACAGCAACAATTACTGTATCTGCAACAGGAATATATGATATACAGTTTTATGCTAACTTCAATCTTAGTAATCAGGTTGAGTTACATGTAAACGGAGTACCTTTGCCAGCCACTTCAGGGCGCTATGGAACTGAGTTTAGTGTTGATATTGTCTATGGTCATGTTATTGTGGGATTAACAGGAGGAGATGTTGTTACTTTAGTATTAGTATCTCCAGCAGCATCAGTTCTAACATTAAATCCTGTGCCAGGACCTCCTGGATCACCTCCAGCGGTAAATGCTTCGATTGTTATTAAGAGAATAGATTAGTAATAAATAAAACCCATGATTATATTAATTGTGGGTTTTATACTATCTTTTAACATTCTCTTGACAAATAGAATATTATGTATTGATAAAAAAGATAAGTGAGTCCAAGTTTTATTCTATTTTTTCTATGTCAATATGATCCTATGATATATAGTATAGGACTTAAAAAATAAGGAAGGGAGAAAGTTAATTATTATGACTGGCCATATAAAAAAATTTGGTTGCGGCTGTGACCGCAAGAAAAAAGACTGTGATAGAGAGTGTAAAAAGAAAACTGAACCTAAAAGAATAATATTTGAATGTGGTGAATCAGTAGAGGCGGCAAACTTTACAATAGACTCATCAAGTCAAGAGACCTTTACTCTAGCACGAGTTTTCGTTGATTCAAGCAAGCTATGTAGACCCCAAGTCAAGATTGAGTTTTCTACTCAAGTTGTATTTGCAGCTACCCCAGTTACTGATCCAGTTAATATTAGAATGACATTTACACTAAAAAGACAGTGTGGCGATGGTCCTGAGATGACTATACGTGAATGGGAATATATCAATAGTTTTGATATAGACAACTTTACCTTTGCAGCAAGATCTGTTAGTGAACCATTCACAATTTCATTCTGTGAACCTCTACAATGTCCTGATTGCTGTGAATATTTTGTTGAGGTAACGGCAACTCCTGCAACTGATTTTACGAACATTATGTCAGCAGCAGTCAATCCAGATAATGATGCAAGCATGAGCGCATTTGCAAAAGGCATATGCTCAGACTGTTGATGTGGGGACTAAGGTGTAAGGCGTATGTTATGATTAAATTTTTAGGTTGAGTTTATGGAATTTGATTCTATGATATATAAGTTTAAAAAACATTGAAAGGAGAAGTTTAATAATTATGAGTGGTTATATGAAAAGATGTGACTGTGATAAAGATTATGAAGATAATTGTCATGATTGCTGCATCAAGATGACAGACCCAGAACCTAGAAAAATACTACTAGAGTGTGGTCAAAATCTTGAGTCTGCTAGGTTTGACTTGTCGAGTACGTCTGAACAGACATTTACATTAGGTCGTGTAATAATTGATACGAGTTGCTTACGAAAGCCAGAAGTGAAGATTGAGTTTTCTAGCATTGTATTTTATCAATCTAGTCCCGGAAATTCAATAGGCCCAGCAATTGAACTGACTTTTAGACTAAGAAGAAGCTGTAATAATGAAGAAATAGTAACAGTTCTTACAAGGGTATATAGAAAAGTGACTCAAATAAGTGACAATATTGTTGAAGAAATAATTAGTAGCGAGCCTTTTACTATTTCTTTTTGTGAGTGCCTAGATTTTCCAGGATGTTGTGAATATATAATGGAGGTATCTGGGAATCCAGCTAACTTTGCAAATATTGGAACTGCCGTGGTAGATGATCTGAGCTTAGGAGCCTTTGCTCAAGGAGTTGACTGTGATTAGTTAGAGATTGGATAGAGACTTAATTTGAAGAGTTGCAAAATTTAAAATAAGGAGGAAAAGAATTTTATGGCAGATAAGTTTCATAATAAGGGATGTGATTGTCGCACTGATACAAAGCATCCAAATCCTAAAAAGATAATATTCGAATGTGATAAAAATCCTGGGGAAGCAATATTTGAAATATTGGAGCCAGTAGAAGTATTTTTTACTGATCCTACTAATCCCCCAGATAGCCAAAGAATAGTCGAAAATTTTCCACTTACGAGTGTTTTAATTGATGCTAGACGATTAGTTAGGCCTATAGTTTTTATTGAATTTTCAAGTCAGATTTTTTTCGATGTGCAAACAACTCCTTCAACTGGACTACCTCAACCAGCAAGATTGTTTAGAATTAGGTTGAAATTTGTATTAACTAGGAAGTGTGACAATGGGCCTGAAGAGGTGGTACAAAATTGGAATTATGAAAAGAGTGTATCATTACTAGATGGTATATCAAATATAATAGAAGATAGAACTATCTCTGTGCCATTTTCTGTTGTTCACTGTGAATCCTTAATAAACTGTGATTGTAATTGCTGCGAATATGCAGTAACAGTTACGGCTACATCTACCTCTGAGCCAATTTTTGTACAGGAAAGCGCAAATGTATTTGAAGTCTTTACTACTTCAGATTTTATAAACATTGATGAAGCAAGGGTAACTAAAACTAGCATGAGTGGATTTGCGGTGCAAGAATGTACTGATTGCTGTACTGCTAAAGAATGTTGAAACCCTAAAAAGAAATACCCCTTTCCATCTAATTTTAGCCTGGAAGGGGTATTTCTTTAGTACTAATCTAATCCTTTAACATATTTTTATAGTATAGGAGTAGGGGTTATCTTCGCTACAAAAGTGTCGAATAAAATATTATTAGCATTTCCACTAAAGTTCTCTTCAAAAGCTCCAAGAGTAACAGGAAAATTTGATGAAGTAGTAAATCCGATAATATATGCGTTACCTTCTTTATCTACAGCAATGTCCCTACCAAAATCATCCTCACTTCCCCCAAGGAAGGTTGAATATAGGAGACTAGAACCATCAAAGTTTAGCTTTGAAACGAAAGCATCCCCAAAGTTTGAGTTTCCACTTCCTTGAAAATCCTCTTGAAATGCCCCAACAGTCATAGGAAAATCCGGGGAGTTAGTAAACCCTGTAACATAGGCGTTGCCCATGTCATCTATAGCAATACCATGGCCTTCATCAGTGCTACTACCACCTAAAAAAGTAGAGTAGATAAGGGCGGAACCGTCAGGATTTAATTTTGATACAAATACATCGTCATTGCCGTTCCCAAAATCCTGTTGAAAAGCCCCGAATGTAACAGGAAAATCAGGAGATGAAGTTTCTCCAACCACATAAGCATTACCCATGTTATCGACAGCAATGTTATGGACTTCGTCACTTTCAGTACCACCAAGGAATGTAGAGTATACCAGAGCAGAACCATCAAAGCTTAACTTTGTTACAAATGCAGTGTCGCTAGCACCTCGAAAGTCTATTTGAAAAGCTCCTAATGTAATAGGAAAATCATCAGAATTAGTTTCTCCAGTTACATATGCGTTGCCTTTATCGTCTACTGCAATAGAATTACATTCATCATCTCTCAAACCACCGAGGAAAGTGGAGTATACGAGTCCAGAGCCTTCGGGATTTAATTTCGTTACAAAACCCATATCTGAATTCTCAATGAAAGCTTGTTGAAAGGCACCTAGAGTAACAGGGAAATCAGAGGATTGAGTTTCTCCTGTAATGTAGGCATTACCCTCATCATCTATAGCAATATCATTGCCTTCGTCATCTTCACTACCACCTATAAAAGTGGAGTATAGAAGCTTTGAACCATCGGGATTCAACTTTGTTACAAAAGCAGATGATTCAAGATTTGCACTAGGGAAATCCTCTTGAAAAGCTCCTAAAGTAATAGGGAAATCAGGGGAATCAGTCTCTCCTGTTACATAAGCGTTACCCATACAATCAACAGCAATTCCTCTACAGGTGTCATCATTTCCACTGCCACCTAAGAAAGTAGAATAAATAAGACCAGAAGCATCTGAATTCAGTTTTGTTACGTATCCAGTTGAAAAGGTCAATGGGGGACTTTCTTCAAAAGCTCCCAGAGTTACAGGAAAATCTGGAGATATATTTTTGCCTGCTATATAGACGTCCCCGATATTATCAATAGCTATACTAATTTTATCTGTCTCATTAGAAACAACATTGTTTAACAAAGCTCCCAAGAATGTGGAAAAGACAAGTCCAGGGTCGATAACTAGGGAATGCTCAGGACTGTAATTGTTAGAAACTTCAAAACCGTAAAAGACTTCGTCACTTTCTTGGTTCTTTACCTTAAAGCGGCTTTCTACTATTATCCGTTCGCCTTCAATCTCTTGATAGCTTATGGGCCTTTCATCGATCAATACTCCTAGGGTATTATGAATTAGAAGATTACCGTCATGGTCTAGAGATATACCGTCTGAGCCTTTATAGGCTAGTTTAATATTCTCCACTGATGCACCTGGTTTTAGGATGAAGTCATATTTGAGAGTATTATCTTTACTATAGAATACTAGATCTATACCTGACCACAAATCCTTATAGATAATTTTCTCGTAAACAGGAAGGTCAGTAATCCATTTTGATTGATCCTTTCCGTTAAAGTAATTTACCTTTCCAGAAGCTTTACACTCACCTTCAATTTTTACATCTGGATTAGAATCGATAAAATGTAAGGCTAGAGCCACTCCTTTTTTTTCTTCATTATTATCAGTAGAATCATTTGTAAGAAATGTCATTACCACATCTTCTTGAGTAAAATAGAATCCATAACTAGTTCCTCTGAAATAATACTTGGCTTTTGAATCCACTTGACCTTTATTAGGTATAAAGGTTAGGGGGGAATTAATAAAATTTTTATCAATAGTGTCCTTAGAGATTTCTCTCATCATTCTAACCGGCACTATTTATTCACCTCCGTAATTTATTTTTGCATGTACTTCTATAAATATAATATTCAGATATATTTGTTTTGACAGTTAACTATGACTGTTAAACCCGAATTATTTTAGACTATTGACGATGGAAGGACTTATCCAAAGGAGAAATGCAAGAATTTTAAGTTTATTGCACAAGTAACATCACTAATGCATAATCTGTAATGAAGAAGGAATAATTCTTATCTGTGGTAAAAGGTAGGATATAGCTTCGGGACTAGGAGTTTGATAATGCTTAAACCTAAGGAAAAGTTAAAATTAGTTCAATACTATTTCATTAGATCTTAGAATTGACTCCAAATCTAAATTATTAAAGTTTAATGGGAAGGAGAGAGAATATGAGGCATGATTATAAAGAGATGATGAGATACAGAATTGATGAAATGGATAAGAGAAAAGAGCATATGAGCAAAAGGCTAGAAGAGAGAATAAAACATATGGAAGAAATGAACGAGGATATGTTAAAAAGGTTTGAAGACAGATTGAAGTTCAGAGGCCATAGTGAAGAAGAGATTAGAAACATTTTGGATGAGAGAATGAAGGAAAATGATAGAAGAAAAGAAGAAATGATTAGAGTAATGGAAGAAAGAATAAATGATATAGATAGAAGAAGAGAAGAGTTATCTAAGAATATGAATGAATTAGTTGATGATGAGGAATAGAAATAAAATATTGAAATATGAAGACTAGTTTTATTTTTTAGAGTAAAAGTCTATAAATGATGTATAATAATATCTGTGCATATCTTCAATAAGAATATCTTATTGAAGGTTGTACAGGTTATTTTTTTGTAGAATTTATCAATTATTATTACATAGAAGAACTAAAAAGTTGTTAAATTTTAAACGCATGTGAAATCTACAAGGTATTGTCCTTGCTTGTCTTGAAATTTCATAAAATATTTTGAAATTTTTATCAATAAAAATTATTTTAAGTGAATGTTGACAAATTTACTTGGGTATAATATACTTAGAAAGAATTCCAAGTAAAACACTTGGGATTATGGAGGGAGTGAAGTTATGAGACTTTCAACAAAGGGTAGATATGGATTAAAAGCAATGTTTGAGCTAGCATTATCATATGGAGATGGCCCTACCCCTTTAAATACAATAGCTCAAAAAAGGAATATTTCAGTTCATTATTTAGAACAACTTTTTGCAACATTGAGAAAGGCAGGTCTAGTAAAGAGTATACGTGGTGCTCAAGGAGGCTACATTCTTGCCGATAAACCAGAAAACATTACTGTTGGAGATGTTTTAAGGACTTTAGAAGGTCCAATTGCTCCATCTGATTGTGTTATCGAAGATGAAGAAAGTGATTGCTCAAGAGTTGAATATTGCATCACTAGAGGCATTTGGGAAAAGATAAAGGAGAGTATTGATTCGGTTATTGACTCAATATCACTTCAGGACATGGTAGATGATCATAAAAAACTACATAACGACGATTCGATTATGTATTATATATAAATTAATATATGGGTGGTGAAAATATGAAAAAAAATATTTATTTAGATTATTCGGCAACGACACCAGTAAAAAAAGAAGTTTTAGATGAAATGTTACCTTACTTTGGTGAGAAATTTGGGAACCCGTCAAGTGTATATACTATCGGTCGAGAATCAAAGCAAGCTTTGGACCTTGCAAGAGATAGAATTGCTAAGGCTATAGGAGCTACTCCTAGAGAAATATTTTTCACTGGAGGTGGTTCTGAGGCAGATAACTGGGCAATAAAGGGAATAGCCTATGGTAACAAAGATAAAGGGAATCATATTATTACTACAAAAATCGAACACCATGCAGTACTAGATGTCTGTAAGTATCTTGAAAAAGATGGATTTGAAGTAACGTATCTTGATGTTGACGAATACGGAATGATTGATCTTGAAAAGTTAAAGGAAGCTATTACTGATAAGACAATCTTAATTACAATTATGTTTGTAAATAATGAGATTGGAACTATACAACCTGTTAAGGAAATCGCAAAAATCGCTAAAGAAAGAGGAGTATATTTCCATACAGATGCAGTACAGGCCCTTGGAAATTTACCGATTGATGTAAAAGATCTTGGTGCTGATCTTATGAATTTCTCAGCCCACAAGATTTACGGTCCAAAGGGTGTCGGTGCCATCTATATTAGAAAGGGTGTAAAGCTTCATCCGCTAATCCATGGTGGAGGACAAGAGAGAAAGAAAAGAGCTGGAACTGAAAATGTACCTGGTATAGTTGGGTTTGGAAAGGCTGCTGAGCTTGCTGTAGAAAATCTTGAAAAGCATGTTGCTCATACTAAGAACCTTAGGGACAGATTAATTAAGGGGATTGAGGAAAATATTAAGTATGTAAGATTAAATGGTCATCCAACTGAAAGACATCCAGGGAACGTTAACTTCTGCTTTGAATTTATAGAAGGGGAATCTCTACTTCTTAGCTTAGATATGGTAGGGATTGCTGGATCAAGTGGGTCAGCCTGTACATCAGGTTCATTAGATCCTTCCCATGTTCTTATGGCAATAGGTCTTACCCATGAAATAGCGCATGGTTCTTTAAGACTTACAATTGGTGATTTTACTGTTGAAGAAGATATTGAATATGTTATAGAAAACTTAAAAGTAATTGTTGAAAGATTGAGACAGATGTCTCCATTATATGAGAAGGTAAAGGGAGGACAATAATAATGTATTCAGATAAGGTAATGGAACATTTTATGAACCCAAGAAATGTTGGGGAAATTGATAACGCAGATGGCGTTGGACAGGTTGGAAACGCAAAATGCGGAGATATAATGAAAATGTATCTTAAAATTGAAGATGGAGTTATTACTGATTGCAAGTTCAAAACATTTGGATGTGGATCAGCAATAGCTACTTCAAGTATCGCAACTGAAATGATAATCGGAAAAACTGTGGAAGAAGCTGTTAGCCTAACAAATAGAGCAGTAGTTGAAGCCTTAGATGGTCTACCAGCTCAGAAGGTTCACTGTTCTGTACTTGCAGAGCAAGCAGTGAAGGCTGCAATATATGATTATGCTCAGAAGAACGATCTTGTGATTAAAGGTATGGAAAACTACCAACCACCTAGCGAGGATGATGACCATCATCATGACCATGATGACGAAGATGATGAGTAAAATATAGAGGACCCAGGTTTTTAACCTGGGTCTTAGGCTTTGACAAAAGCCCAATTTCTGCGTTACTGCTGAAATTTCCGTTGCTCACTTGCAGATATAGCAAGCTCCGCTACTCGATTTCAGCGTGCCTTGAACTTGAACTTTTGTCAAAGCCTATCATCCTGCAACTTTGTTGACAATCTTACCTAGGTTTTTAGCCTGGGTTATTTTTTTTAAGAGAAGTTGAATTCTCGGTGGTATTACGGTAAAATTATAAAGTCTTGAATATTTTGAAAAAATTTTGATGTAGGTGAAGAATATGACTGTATTAGATAAGAAAAAAGTCGTTGTGGGAATGAGCGGAGGTGTAGATAGCTCGGTTGCCGCATATCTTCTTAAAAAACAGGGTTATGAGGTAATTGGAGTTACCATGAAGGTGTGGCAGGATGACAACGACTATGAAAGAGAAGATGGATGCTGTGGACTATCGGCTGTAGATGATGCAAGAAGAGTTTCTAATAAGTTAGAAATGCCTTTTTATGTGATGAACTTTAAGTCAGTCTTTAAGGAAAAGGTTATTGACTATTTTATTGATGAATATATGATGGGGAGAACACCAAATCCATGTATAGCATGTAATAAGTATATAAAATTTGAAGAGCTAATTAAGAAGGCCCACTCACTTGGAGCATACTATGTAGCTACAGGTCATTATGCTAGAATAGTTAAGGATGAAGAATCTGATAGGTTTATGATTAAGAAATCCTCTGCTGAGGCGAAGGATCAGACCTATGCACTATATAATCTTACTCAGGATCAGCTTAAATATATTTTAATGCCACTTGGAGATTACTCATCGAAGGAAGAGATAAGGGAGATCGCAAAGGAATTAGAGCTTGATGTGGCAAATAAGCCTGACAGTCAGGAAATTTGCTTTGTTCCTGATAATAACTATGGGAACTTTATTGAAGAGAATACTGGGAAAAAAATTAAGCCTGGGGACTTTGTAGATACAGAGGGCAATGTACTTGGGAAGCATAAAGGGATTATTCACTATACTATAGGTCAAAGAAAAGGATTAGGTCTTTCCCTTGGCAAGCCAGGATACGTTGTAGAAATACGTCCTGAAAAAAATCAAGTTGTCATAGGGGAAAATAAGGACGTTTTTAATGATACTTTGATTGCAGATCAGGTGAACTTTTTACCCTTTGAAAAACTCGAAAGCCCTATTAGAATAGCGGCCAAGATAAGATACTCTGCAAAACCAGCTGAGGCAACTATATATCCTTTAGAGGAGAATAGAGTGAAGGTTGTATTTGATAATCATCAAAGAGCCATAACCCCTGGACAAGCTGTAGTTTTTTATATTGATAATGAGATGATCGGTGGAGGAACTATTGTTAAATCTGGCGAGTAATTCGCCAGATTTTGTGCGTAGTGCAAAGCTAAGGTCGTAGCTTTAGGTATGGGAAAAATTTGATAAAATATTGGAAAAAGATTCAAAATTTATTGGCTTTAAAATGCACTTTTTAGTGCATTTTTTTTTGTTTGGTTAGAAAAAATATAATTATCGAATATATAGATAATGAAGTTGATTTTCTGAACGATCTATAAACAACGCACCTGGCACCATGTACTTTGCACCGACTCAAAAGAATCGACTAATAAAACAATGTGTGGTGATACAATGCTAAAAGTAAGCGATATAATAGGATACCAAATCATGTGTGCAGATAATATGAAATTTAAAGGAGAAGTAAAAGATGTTGTTTTAGATTTTAGTGACTGCAAGCTTGCGGGCATTATTATTGATTATGGTAGTATACTTCATCATAGTAGAGTAATCAATTTTAATAGTATTTATGAAATAGACAGAAATAAAGTAGTAGTTAGGTTTAAAAAAAATATTCAACAGATGAAAACTATTGATTTTAATAATAACTATGTAAAAAAGAATGAAAAGATATTGGGAGTAGAAGTAGTTGGAGAAGAGGAAAATTTATTGGGTTTTATTCAAGATGTAATATTTGAAGAAAAAAGTGGCAATATATTAGGACTTATATTAACAAATGGCATATATGATGATGTTTTTAATGGTGTTGAAATCCTACCGATAAACGGACCAGTCAGATTTGATAAAAATAGGATTGCTATTTCAAAAAAAACCAAGAAAAATATTTTAAGAAATGTAGGTGGCTTGAAAAAATTACTTGAATTAGAACATTAATTTTTCCACAAAATAAGTGTATAGAGTTCATATGGAAAAACTTGATTTATACATATGCAAATATTCGATATTTTGAGGAGTTTTGCTTATGTATAAATTACTAGTTTTGTTTGAATATCTATATGAGTAAATTGTTTAAAATTCTATATCAGATAAAATCATAATATTGAAAGGAGTGTAAGAAAGTGAATAACAATAGATTTATGACAGGCGTGATAACAGGAAGCGTTTTAGGTATTACAGCAGGTATGTACGCATTAAATAGGAGTACACCTAGGCAAAGGCGTAGAATGATGAGAAGAGGAGCCAAAATGGCTAGAAATGCTACAAGAGTTATAGATGCTATGGATATGTTTAGATAACAAAGAGTATAAAGCATTTTTGAGCTTGTTCTGGTGTGTTTCAGAATAAATTTCGAAAGTCATAGAGATTTGTCCTTCTGAAACACGCTATTTTTAAATTTTTAATTTTGAAATAACAATTTGTATATGTGGTGATTAAATGAATGAAAATCTATTTCTGCTGACATTATTTGCTGAGGCAAGATCCATAGATTATTTTTATGTAGTTACTAAAATGGCAGTGAATATATTACTGTTTTTTTTATTAATGTTCAGTATATATTACTTAGTTAACATAGGTAACAAATATATTGTACATAAAAAGAAGATTACTCTTAGCAGAAGAAATAATCTAATAATAACCTTGTTTGCCGTAGCAATAGGCTTAATTGCTCTATTAGCAGCTTTTAGAGGTTTACTTATATCTATATTAATACCTATACTTTGGGCAATAGTGATATCATATCTTTTAAATCCAATAGTTAATAAGCTAAATGAGCTTAAACTCTCGAGATTATGGAGTGTAGTAATAATATACATAATGGTTTTCGTAGTGTTACTCTCGCTATCAATCACTGTTATTCCAAGGATAACAAATGAGATAAAGGAATTTGCCGAGACTCTACCAAGTTATACCAATGAAGTTATTGAATTTTCTAATACAATATACATAAAATATTTAAATAGTATGAGTCACCTTCCTAGGGAACTTATAGGAATAGATGTGGCCTTCAGGGAGTATCTAGATGATCTTCAGATACTTATTATAGATTATACTAGAAAAATCACTGAAAAAGGTTTAAACATTTTTTCAAATATAATCGGCATAGTTCTAGTGCCAATTTACACATTTTACTTTCTGAAGGATAAGACTTTTTTCAAAAGAAAAGTATTATTGGCCGTTCCTAAAAAGGTTAGAAGTGAGGTAGTCTGTATCTTTAAGGAGATCAATAAACTTCTGAATAACTTTATTAGAGGACAATTTATAGTTGCTGCATTAGTAGGTATAATCAGTATCATTGCATTGTTTTTTCTAAAGGTAGAGTTTGCTCTTCTTATAGGAGCCATTGCAGGAATAGGTAATATAATACCCTATTTTGGACCGATTATTGGAGCAATACCTGCTGTAGTTATAGCATTTTTGGATAAGCCAATCAAGGCAGTATGGGTAATAATCGCCTTCTTTATAATACAACAAATTGAAAGTGCTGTATTGCAGCCTAAGATAGTTGGAGATAGCGTTGGACTACATCCTGTGTTTGTTATAGTGTCTTTACTAATTGGTGGTGAACTATTTGGGATTGCAGGATTAATATTTGCTGTACCTATTGCCGCAAGTATAAAGATAGTTTTGAAATATTTAGTAAAAATTTTGGTTAAGATATAATCATTATAGAGGTTCAAGTAGAGACTTTAATTTATACCCATCAAAACCTCTTAAAGACACTGAGGATTTTGATATGTATAAATTAAGTTCTACTATATGAACTCTATATAGAGATTCAAGTAGAGCTATTAATTTATACATATCAAAAACTCTTAGAAACATTGAGTATTTTGATATGCATAAATTAAGTTCTACTATATGAGCTCTATATTATTGACAAATTCCAATATATTTTGTATAATCAACTGAAAAAGTTGATAAATTTCGCTATGATGGAGAGTAGTAGGGTATACCTAATCCATAGAGAGAGGGTTCGTAGAGTTGTATATAATAACTCTTAGGCTGTAAGACCCTTGGTCAAGGATATCTGAAGCAGCTCCTGAGCTTTAACTTTGAAAAATATACTGTATCTAGGATATCGGTGTAATTAGAAGTTAACGGTTGGCATACGTTAAAGTGCTTACTAAGTGATTATTTGTACAGGTGTTTTGACACCTACAGATAATAATTAGGGTGGTACCGCGGGTAATCCCTCGTCCCTATATGTATGTTATGTATATATAGAGACGAGGGTTTTTTGTTTGTATATAATTTTTAAATTATAAATAATAAAGCAGGAGGAATTAGTATGGAAAAAATGGGTTTAAACGAAATAAGAAAGAAGTTTCTAGATTTTTTTGAAAGCAAAGACCACTATGTTAGAGCTAGTTATCCTTTAGTACCGCAAAAAGATAAGAGTTTGCTATTAATAAATGCAGGTATGGCTCCACTTAAGCCTTATTTTATGGGAGCAGAGGTTCCGCCAAGCAAAAGAATGGCTACATGCCAGAAGTGTATCCGTACAGGAGATATTGAGAATGTAGGTAAAACAGCAAGACATGCTACCTTCTTCGAAATGCTTGGAAACTTCTCTTTTGGTGACTACTTTAAGAAAGAGTCTATTGCATGGGGATGGGAATTTTGTACTGAGCATTTAAACATGCCTGTTGAAAAGCTTTGGGTATCTATCTATGAAGAAGATGATGAAGCATTTGACATTTGGCACGATGAGATCGGTTTTCCAAAGGAAAGAATAGTGAGACTAGGTAAGGCAGATAACTTCTGGGAAATTGGAACAGGCCCATGTGGACCATGTTCGGAGATATATTTTGATAGAGGCCCAGAGCATGGTTGTGACTCACCTGATTGTAAACCTGGATGTGAGTGTGATAGATATGTAGAATTTTGGAACCATGTATTTACGCAATTTGAGAAGGATGCAGAAGGTGTTTATCACAAACTGCCAAATCCAAACATAGATACTGGTATGGGACTTGAAAGAGTAGCTTGTATAATGCAGGATGTAGACACTATATTTGAAGTAGATACTATAAGACATATATTAAATGGAGTTTTAGATATTTCTAAGAAGGAATATGGTAAGGACGAGAAGGAAGATGTTTCGATTAGAATTGTAACTGACCATATAAAAGCGGTAACTTTTATGGTTAGTGACGGTATACTTCCAAGTAACGAGGGAAGAGGTTATGTACTTAGAAGACTTTTAAGAAGAGCTGCTAGACATGGAAAAATCCTAGGAATTGAAAAGAGCTTTTTAACTGATTTAGTAGATAAGGTTATTGAAGCATACGGTGGCTCATATACAGAGCTTGTAGAAAGAGAAGACTATATCAAGAAAATAATTTCCCTTGAGGAAGAAAAGTTCCAAAAGACAATAGATCAAGGTATAGAGAGATTAAAGGAATATGTTCGCCAATTAGTCTTATCGGATGATAAGGTTTTACTTGGTCAAGAAGCATTTAAGCTCTATGATACTTATGGTTTCCCACTAGATCTAACAATGGAAATCTTAGAAGAAGAAAATCTGAAAGTAGATATAGAAGGCTTCAACATTGAGATGGAGAAGCAGAGGGAAAGAGCTAGGGCTGCTAGAAAGGATATGGAAGAACTAGGATGGGAAAAGGGCCATCAAATTGTGATTGGAGAAGAGGCAAAATCTGATTTCGTTGGATATAATGATTTTAGTATATATACTGAAGTGTTAGCCCTTATAAAGGACGGAGAGTTAGTATCTGAAGTAAATGAAGGAGATAAGGTTAAGATAGTACTTGAGGCAACTCCACTCTACCCAGAGGGCGGTGGTCAAGTAGGTGACGTTGGGGTTATACACAAAGAAAATGCAAAGATTGAAGTATTAGACTCCAATAAGGTTCAGATGGGACCTGATGAGCATATAGTTCATACAGGAAAAGTTGTTGAAGGAAGCTTCAAGAAGGACGAGAATGTAAAAGTTGTAGTAGATATAGAAAGACGTATGAATACTACAAGAAACCATACTGCTACCCATATACTACACAAAGCATTAAAGGAGATAGTAGGTAACCATGTTGAACAGGCAGGTTCCTTAGTAACTCCTGAAAAATTAAGATTTGACTTTACACACTTTGAAGCTATATCTAAGGAAGAACTTTCTAAGATTGAAAAATTAGTAAATGAGCAAATATTTGAAGCTCTAGACGTAGATATTAATAACATGACCATTGATGAAGCAAAAAAAGCTGGTGCAACTGCATTGTTTGGAGAAAAATATGGTGAAACAGTAAGGGTAGTAAAAGTAGGAGAGTATAGTATGGAGCTATGCGGTGGTACTCATGTACTTAACTCAAGTGAAATAGGAATGTTCAAAATACTAAGTGAATCAGGTGTAGCAGCTGGTGTAAGAAGAATAGAAGCTATAACTGGTAAAGAGGTATATAAGTATATTAGTGAAATGGATAATAGATTAAAGGGAATATCTAAGTCTCTAAAGTCAAATATTAATGATATTGAAATAAAGATCGATACAATAAACGACGAAGTGAAAAAACTTCAAAAAGAAAATGAAATGCTTAAGAACAAATTAGCAAGTGGATCAATGGATGAAATATTACAGTCTAGCAAAGAGATTAATGGAATAAACGTAATAGCTCATAAAATATCTAATTTAGATATGGATAGCCTAAGAAACCTTGGTGATAAGCTTAAGGATAAGTTAGAGTCCTGCCTAGTCGTATTAGCTAGTGACAAGGACGGAAAGGTAAACCTAGTTTCAATGGCATCGGAGGATGCTATCAAGAAGGGCGTTCATGCTGGTAAAATAATTAAAGAGGTTGCAAAAATCACCGGTGGCGGTGGCGGTGGAAGGCCAAATATGGCTCAAGCCGGCGGAAAGGACCCATCACAAATTGATAAAGCTCTTTCAAGAGTATATGAGCTTGTTGAATAGAAGGACGTGTCTCAGAATGAGGGAATTTTCATTCTGAAACACCCCGGGGCTGTACTCATAAGATTTCTTTATGAGATAGCCCCTTATTTAACAAAAAAATTGGTAGAAAAATGTAGCTATGAGGTATAATAAAATAATAAAGAGTAAATAAATATTTGGAGGGAGATATATGAGCGATAAGTTTGATAATTTTACCATGAGATACAATGTTGAAACAGATATAGATAGTGAAGTTAAAAATATTTTAACTAGTGTCTATAGTTCACTCAAGGAAAAAGGGTATAACCCAGTTAACCAAATTGTTGGATATCTTTTATCTGGAGATCCTACCTACATTACTAGTCATAATAATGCAAGAAATGTAATTAGAAAGCTTGAAAGAGATGAACTGATTGAAGAGCTTTTAAAGAAGTATCTAGAAGATGAAATTGAGATAGATTAATTATATGGAGTTTATATAGTAAAACTTAATTTATATATGTACAAATACTCTGTGTTTTGGACATCTATAAGTTAAAGTCTTTACTTAGATCTCTATATGCAATAGGTTTTATATACAGTTAAAGGTTTGTTGGATTAACCTCCCGATTATTTAATAGTATTAAATACTAATAATGGTCAACACTTAATATTATGAAGTCAATTATATATATTGAGTTGAATCATAATTTGATAATTAGGAGAGAAATCTAATGAAGAAAGTTCTATACATTTTATTAATAGCAATTATACTGATTTTACTTACTACTTTACGCTCATATTCTGAGCCCTTAGAAAAAAAGGTTGTAGTATTTTTAGTAAATAAAATGGATCTTGAAGACATCGAGAGTATGCCATTTACATATAAACTAGCAGATAATGGTGCTATTGGACTTATGAATACTAGAACCTATGGAACTAGCAATGATTATAGTGCATCTCTTACTATAGGCTGTGGAACAAGGTCGCAGGCTAGTTTCAGCACGTCTAGATCAGAAAAGCTTAATAAGGTAAATTCTTTAATCTATCAAAGAAGAACTGGCTATGCTACAGAATCTCAGGAAATTGCCAACTTGGATATGGCCAGATTAGAGGAAACAAATAGAAAGAATAACTATAATCCTAATACAGGGGCTTTGGGGAATAGCCTAGGTATGAATAATATTAAAGTCTCTGTCATAGGAAATTCAGATATACCTGATAAGCCGACTAGATTAGGTGTATTAATAGGAATGGATGAGAAGGGGTTAGTTGATTATGGATTAGTAGATGAGGGTATTAATATAGAAGATGCTAATTATCCATATGGTATAAAGACTAATTATGATTTAATGATAGAAAGCTATAAAGAATTATCACCAAAATCAGGCGTTATAATCCTTGAACTGGGAGATTTACATAGACTGGAAAGGTACAAATCAAATCTCAGCTCAGAAATGTATATAAAGCTTAAGGAAATGATTATATCGGATATAGACTTGACTATAAAAAATGTGTATAATTTGGTAGATGAAAAAAATACCAGGGTTATAATTCTAAGCCCAACAACATCTTCTTTAGCTGTATCCTCTGGAAAGAAATTAGCACCGGTTATATTAGCTGGAAGAGATATAGATGATGGAGTAATTTCATCGGATACAACAAGAAGAGAAGGGATAATTGCAAATATAGATATTGCACCCTATATAGCCGCATATTTTAACAGTAATATAAATTTTTTTACTGGAAAACCTATGGAGGTATTACATAGGGAAGATAAATTGACATTTATAAATGAAGTATATAATGATACTGCATTTATCTATAAAAATAGACTAGACATTCTAGGTTCATTTGCAATATATGAGATAATAGTATCTCTGTTTACCTTTGTGGTAATTCAAGCTTCTTGGAAATATAAGATGAAATTTCACAGGTGTATAGAGTACTTTTTGCTCTCTAATATGGCAATACCGATAGCGATTCTTGTCTTACCATTATTTAAAGCAATTAGTATTTATGAAGCTATTATAAAGATTGTTGTTCTAACTGCACTTATAACCTTTATTTCTATTTATATAAGAAGGGAAACCCTAGATAGCATTATTTTTCTATCAGGATTAATGTGCATTTTATTAAGTATAGACATTATATTAGGCTTTGGTTTAATTAAAACGTCATTCTTAGGATATGATCCAATTATAGGTGCTAGGTACTATGGAATAGGTAATGAATATATGGGTATGATGGTCGGAACTTCACTAGTTTTTACTACGGCCCTATTAGACAGATATAGAATTCATAAAGTCTTTATATTTCTTATTTTCATGGTGATAACTATAGTAATTGGATTTCCAAAGTTTGGAGCAAATGTTGGTGGTACTATTACGGCAGTCTTTGCCTTTATGTTTGTAACATTAAGACTTTATAATTCCAAGCTTAAATTTAAGCATTATATGTATATGCTTTCATCTGTTTTCTTGTTTGTTCTTTTAGTAGCACTAGTAGATCTCTATCTTATAGAAAGTAGTTCGCACTTAGCTAATGCTATAAGACAAATAAACAATGGTGGCATGGATGTAATATATTCTATTATAAAAAGAAAAGTATCTATGAATCTAAAATTATTTGGCATTACCATATGGAGCAAGGTTTTAGTTACTTCGCTAATACTTTTAAGCATTCTATTTTATAGACCATTTGGTATAGCTAAGAGGATTTTTAATACATATAGTAATCTTTCCGTAGGTCTGCTAGGAATTTTAATTTCATGTATTGTATCATTTGTAGTTAATGATTCTGGAGTAGTTGCATCGGCGACTTCGATTATTTTTCTAGCGATGTCTCTAATGTATTTAGTTTTTAGAGAAATAAATAGTTATAGGTAATCAACTTTAAAGGTTAATAAAATTGAAAGAAAAAATGTAAAAGCGTTCATTATTTTCTTTTAATTCTGTTTCATTCTAATGTTGGTGACCTTTATAGAAAGGTATAGGCAATGGAGTACAATATATTAGGAAAATCTGATATAAGAGTCTCAAAGCTTTGCTTTGGGGCTTTGACAATTGGCCCGTTACAAGCAAATCTATCTGTAGATGAAGGGTCAAGGGTGATAAATGAAGCTATAGATAGAGGTGTTAACTTTATAGATACTGCCCAGTTGTATAAAACCTATCCATACATAAAAAGGGCACTGCGCTCGGATAATGCAAAGGATATAGTGGTTGCTACAAAATCCTATGCCTATTCAAGTGATACGGCTGAAGAAAGCCTTAAGGAGGCTATGGATGAACTAAATAGAGATTATATTGATATTTTTCTATTGCATGAACAGGAAAATGAATATACACTTAAGGGGCACTATGAAGCACTAAAGTACTTTATAAAAATGAAGGAAAAAGGCTTTATTAGAGCAGTAGGGATCTCTACTCATACAGTGGCAGCGGTTAAAGCGGCATTAAAGTTTGATGAAATAGATGTTATCCATCCCCTTATAAATAAAAATGGTCTAGGTATAATGGATGGAACTGCTGAGGATATGATAGAAGCATTAAAGGAAGCCAAGGCAATAAACAAAGGAATATATGGTATGAAACCACTTGGAGGAGGTAATCTTCTTAGCTCTATAGATGAGTGCTTTGACTTTGTATTGAATTTACCATTTCTCGATTCCATTGCTGTTGGTATGCAAAGGACAGAAGAGGTTGTTGCAAATGTTTTAAGATTTAATGGAGAAAAAATCCCAGAAGAAATCTTAAATCAGTTATCCAGAGAAAATAGAAAGCTACATATTGATTTTTGGTGCAAGAAATGTGGAAACTGTGTTGAGGCATGTGGGTCAAAGGCTCTTAAGATAAAAGATGATAAATTAGTAGTTGATAGAGAGAAATGCGTGCTTTGTGGATACTGCAGTAGCTATTGCCCTGAATTTTGTATAAAAGTAGTATAGAAGAAAAGGAAGAGGTCAAATATGAGAATAATGGGTCTAGATGTAGGAGATAAAACTGTAGGAGTTGCAGTTAGCGATCTATTAGGATTAACTGCGCAGGGAGTCGAAACAATTATTAGAACCAGTAATAAAGTTGCAATTAACAGAATAAGAGAACTTGTATCTGAGAAGGATATAAAAAAGATCGTTGTTGGTCTTCCTAAAAATATGAATGGAAGCTTAGGCCCTCAAGGAGAGAAGGTACTTAGCTTTGTAAAAAAGCTTGAAGCAAAAATAGATGTTGAGATTGTATTTCAAGATGAAAGATTAACAACTGTTGCTGCTGAAAAAATGCTTATTTCAGCAGATGTTAGCAGAAAGAAAAGAAAAAAGGTAATTGATAAAGTTGCGGCAGTTTATATCCTTCAAGGATATTTAGATAGTAATAGATAACTATAAAAATAAAATTTATGAGGTGATTTAGTTATGGAAAACAATAATATTATAACTTTGATGGACGAGAATAACAAGGAAACAGAATTCGAAGTAGTGGTTACTTTGAAGATAAACGATACGGAGTATGCGATACTTCTTCCACTTGATGAAGAAACTGATCAGGGCCTAGTTTTCAAAGTAGTTACGGAAAATGGAGCAGAAATACTTCAATATGTTGAAAGTGATGAAGAGATTGATAGAGTTGCACAGGCATATGAGGAATTATTAGAGAACGAATAGAGAAGTCCTAAGTGATAAGTTCTAAGGTTAGGATCATGTTTCTGAGGTGTAAGGACAGCAGAAGATTAGCCTAAATACTTAGAACTTTGAACTTGCAACTTTGAACTAACAAAGCCACTTCTGGCGCTTTGTTATAGGAGGCATTGTCTTGAACATTGAAATAAAAGGGAATTTACTAGAAGGAATTTTTGTTAAGAGGGTAAACAGATTTATAGCACATATTTTGATAGAAGATCAAATAGAGGTAGTGCACGTTGCCAATACTGGTAGGATGAGAGAGTTGTTATTTGAAGGAGCAAAGGTAATTGTAAGAAAGGTTGATAATCCGAATAGAAAAACAAATTATGATCTGGTTATGGTTTACAAAAATGGAACTTTAGTTCTAATAGATTCCAAAATGCCTAATGTGATTCTTGAAAAGGCCCTTAGGGAGGGACATCTAGAAGATTTCGGTGATTATGACCACATAAAAAGGGAAGTTAATTATGGCAAGAGTAGGTTTGATATAGCTCTTAGTAATAAAAGTGAGAATGTTTTGATTGAATGTAAATGTGTAACCCTTGTAAAAGAAAATAATCTGGCATCATTCCCTGACGCTCCTACGGAAAGAGGACGTAAGCATGTTCATGAACTGATTGAAGCTAAGAGTCAGGGGTATAGATCTGCAGTGTTTTTTATTATACAGAGAGATGATGCAAAGGCCTTTACTCCAAACAGAGATATGGACCCCGAGTTTGCAGATGCAATAAAACTAGCCCATGAAGCCGGGGTAGAAATTTATGCATATATATGTAGCGTTTCACTAAAAGAAATAAGAATAAAGGATAAAATACCTGTGATTATCAATTGATTTTCAATTATACATTGTCTTTGAAAAGAAAAAATGTTATAATACAATTAGCACCAATAATCATTATCAAATGATAAAAGGGGATGTTAGTTGTGAAATGTAAAAGTTGTGGTATGGAAATCAAAGACGATTCTTTTTTAAGATGTCCAAGATGTAATACGATAATTAACTTACCCCAGAAATGCTCTGAATGTAATGGGTGTAGCCTGTTTAATGATAGTAAAAAGGATGCTACCACTTGCACAAATAAGGTGTAGAATATTATTGCTAAATTAGCTAAAATTAACAATGATATTGACAATCAAGATCAAAATAAGTACACTTATATTTACAGGAGATTATTAATTGATAAGTGAGGTTTTAAGATGATAGATTCAGTTGATAAGTTAAGAGATGTTTTAAAAGAAAAGGGATATAAGCTTACACCTCAAAGAAGGGCGATCTTAAACACTATAATAAATTATCAAGGGCATCATTTATCAAGTGAAGAGGTTTATGATTTTGTTAAAAAGGATTGTCCGGAGATTGGGCTAGCTACAGTATACAGGACTTTGCAGTTATTGGATGACTTAGAAATTATTTCGAAAATAAGCTTTGATGATGGATGTGCAAGATACGAACTTAATGTTCATGGAGATGATCATCAACACCATCATGTAATATGTACAAAATGTGGTGAAGTTTTAGAAGTTGAGGTAGACTTATTAGAACACTTAGAAGACGAAATAGAAAAAAATTATGGTTTTGAAATAAGGGACCATAAAGTAAAGTTCTTTGGTTTATGTTCCAAGTGTAGATAAATCCTGTAGCTTTGGTTACAGGATTTTATTTTAGCATTAGGAAAATAAATAAAAAAGTCTTTGATAAAGATCTTCAAAGTTGACTTTTTTGAAATACATAACGGAAATTATATTTATCTATAATTTAAAAAGTTTATAATTTCCTATTGTATTATAAAAAATAAAAGAATAATGTCATTTTCAAAAACGAATCATATATATATAGTATATTGTAATTTGAAAAGTGAATATATAATAATAAAATCATTTAATCTTCCTTTTCTGTGGATACATAACTAAAATGTTGCAAATATAACTAAATTTAAATTTTAAATCCAAAAAACTGGTTATACTTATATATAGGGATTCAAGTAAAGACTTTAATTTATGCATGTACAAATTTAAGTTTTACTATGTAAACCCTATACATGTGGTTATAAACTATTTTCTAATACATAGGAAATCATAAATATATTAATATGACGATAAGCAAATTTCCGCTATGGGTATAAGTAAAATCTTTCATTTTGATTTCAAATAAGATTTTGCTCATTGACAGTCTTTATAAAGGACTTTTTAATCGGTACGGGATTTTATAATTATGATTTCTTGCTAAATAATACCACTTAAAGTATAATTAAGTTTGATTATTTTACTAAATACAGTAATTAAGTTTCAATTCAGATAGATCAGGAGAGTGATATTGTGTCAAAAAAAGGTTCCAAACTTAAGATAATTCCTTTAGGGGGATTAAATGAAATCGGGAAAAATATGACCGCATTTGAGTATAAAGATGAGATCATTGTGGTTGATTGTGGCCTAAGCTTCCCGGAAGATGAAATGCTTGGTATAGACGTTGTAATACCAGACATAACCTATTTACTAAAGAATAGGGAAAAGGTTAGAGCTATTGTCCTAACCCATGGGCATGAGGATCATATAGGTGCGCTACCATATGTTCTAAAGAAAATTAATGTTCCTCTATACGGAACTAAGTTAACCTTGGGGTTGGTTGAAAACAAGCTGAAGGAACACAGAATACTGGGTGATGTCAGTTTGAATATAGTGAAGCCAAAGGACAAGATAGATCTCGGTAAATTTGGTGTTGAATTTATTAAAACAAGTCATAGTATTCCCGATGCGGTGAGTTTAGCTATTAAAACACCACTTGGAACAGTAATTCATACTGGAGATTTTAAAATAGATTATACGCCTATTGATGGCGATATAATGGATCTTCATAGATTTGCTGAGCTTGGCAATGAAGGGGTTTTAGCCCTGTTAGCTGATAGTACAAATGTTGAAAGAGCTGGCTATACTATGTCAGAAAGAACCGTTGGGGAAACCTTTGAAAACATTTTTAGAAATGTTGATAGGAGGATCATTGTGGCGACTTTCGCTTCAAATGTTCACAGAGTTCAGCAAATAATAAATGCTGCCTATAGTTTTGGTAGAAAGGTTGCTTTCTCTGGTAGAAGTATGGTTAATGTAGCTAATGCAGCAATGGATTTAGGATATTTGAATGTTCCAGAAGGTATGGTAATTGATATAAACGATTTAAACAAGTATCCCGACAATGAAATAACTGTAATAACAACTGGAAGTCAAGGTGAGCCTATGGCAGCCTTATCTAGAATGGCTGCTTCTGAACATAGAAAAATGGATATACGCCCTGGTGACATAGTTATATTATCGGCTACACCTATACCAGGAAATGAAATAAAGGTATCAAATGTAATTAACCTGTTATTTGAAAAGGGTGCAGAGGTTATTTATGAATCACTAGCCGATGTACATGTATCAGGTCATGCATGTCAAGAAGAGTTAAAATTAATACACACTTTAGTTAAACCAAAATACTTTATTCCTGTTCATGGGGAGTTTAGACACCTTAGACATCATGCTGCACTTGCTGAGTCTCTTGGGATGTCTAGAGAAAATATTTTTGTTACGAATACTGGAAAGATCATTGAGATATCTGAGGACTCTGCAAAGATTGCAGGTTCAGTTGACTCAGGAAACATTCTAGTTGATGGACTTGGTGTAGGAGATGTAGGGAACATAGTTCTTAGGGATAGAAAACATCTTTCAGAAGATGGTCTGATGGTTGTTGTAGTTACAATTTCTAAGGAAGACGGAAAGGTTATGTCAGGCCCAGATATTGTTTCACGTGGCTTTGTATATGTTAGAGAGTCTGAAGACTTAATAGATGGTGCAAGAGTAGTAGTAAGAGAAGGTCTAAAGAAATGTGAAGAAAATAATGTAAGAGAATGGGCCGTATTAAAGGCCACTATAAAGGATGCTTTAAGAGGTTACTTATACGAAAAGACAAAGAGACGTCCAATGATACTGCCAATAATCATGGAAGTTTAGAGTGTGATGTCCCGGAATGACGAATTTCTGCGTTATTTGAAATTTCAGCGATTTGGCACGTACGCTAGTACTAGCCAATCCGCTGAAATTTCAAAACCTTGAACTTCATTCATTCTGAAACATCTCGGGGCTGAACTCATAAGATATCTTATGAGTTCAGCCTTTTTTGCTGCCATTTTTCTTCGAAAAATGACATAAATAAAAAAAATAATCTTTATAAACTTCAGATTATTTAGTATAATTTAATTTGTGTGGGGGTACGAACTTTGTTATTTTTGGTGGGGTGAATACTAGTTTTAATTTTAGATGTACAATTTTATAGGCTAGAGGAGAATAAAACATGAGAATACTGCTCTATATAGTAATTATTTCAATAGGTGCTTTAGTAGGTTACAAAGAACTGGTATCAGAAAAATTGTCTAGCAAGATGAGTTCGCTTCAATATTTCTGCTTACTTTTTCTACTTTTTGTTATGGGAGTTAAGATAGGTGTAAATAAAAATGTACTTATGTCTGTTCACAAATTAGGATTTACAGCAATAGTAATATCGATATTTTCAATAGGATTTAGTATTTTAGGAGTTAAACTTATATCGAAATATATAAAGGCAGAAAAGAAGGTGAACTAAATATGACTATTCATATATTGCTTTCGGTAGGACTAGGTATTGTATTTGGTTATTTTTGGACTCCAGAAATTATAGTTCAAAACATAGATATTTTGATTGATTTTGGGTTATGTCTACTTCTATTCTTTGTGGGAATAGACATTGGTAAAAATAAAAGTATTATTAGTGATATTAAGAGTTATGGTTTCAAAATATTTCTGATTCCGCTTTCAGTGGTAATTGGAACATTGCTTGGAAGCGTAGCATCAAGCTTCTTTTTAAATTTATCAATATTTGAGACTGCAGCCGTTGGCGCAGGTTTAGGTTGGTATTCCCTATCAGCAATAGAGCTTTCAAAGCACAGTGCAGAACTCGGTACAATAGCTTTCTTGGCAAATGTATCAAGAGAAGTTATTGCACTGATAGTAATCCCCATTATAGCAACAAAAATAGGACACATCGAAGCTATTGCTCCAGCCGGTGCAACATCGATGGATACGTCATTGCCTGTAATAACAAAGGCTACAAGCGGTAGTATATCGATATTGGCTTTCTTTTCAGGTGTAATATTATCTATACTAGTACCAATATTGGTTCCCCTTATGATGAGTTTTAATTAATTGAGCAAATTGCATAATTACCATCGTAAAAAACTTACTACTATATATAGTTTTGAATTCCCTAGAGCTATACCACATTTATTATGCAATTGTGCCAAGTTAGAATCATGAAATTTCCTCAATCGAGAATATTTATAAAGACCCTGTTAATTATTAATAATTAACAGGGTCTTTAATCTTGTGTTATTCTTACGCTAATTTTTTATGATGAAAAACTTGTAAAACTTTGACGGCAAATGTATAATATAATGAGGAATTTGACATTGAGTAGGTAGGTATTACCAAAGTTTGGAGGAATTATAATGAAAACCTCAACTAAAAGAAGAAAAATTATCAGAAATGCCATCCTAGGGTTGCTGTTAATTACTCTGATTTGTATATTTAGTGGATACAATTACTATAGTTCTTTAAAATTACCTGTAGATGTAAACGATTCAAAGGATATTATTATTAATATTCCTAGTGGAGCGTCGACTTCTAAAATAGCTAATATTTTGAAGAAAAACGACCTCATAAGAAATGAGCTATACTTTAGATACATTTCAAAGCAAAGGAAAATTGGTGCTAAATATCAGGCTGGAGACTATAAACTACATAAATCAATGGATACTGATCAAATAATTGAAAAATTAATAAATGGTGAAGTATACGTTGAAACAGCCAAGTTTACAATACCTGAAGGTTTCGAACTAAATCAAATTGTAGAAAGACTTTCTAATCATAGTGAACTAAATATAAATAAAGAGAAGCTATTGAATATTCTTGAAAACGAAGATTTTGATTTTAAGTTTCTAAAGGGAATCCCAAAGGGTAAGAATAGATTGGAAGGATATTTGTTCCCAGACACCTATGAAGTGACTAAAGACAGTAGCGAGAAGGATGTTATCTTAATTATGCTTAATCGTTTTGATAAAGTCTTTAAAGAAGAGTATTATGAAAGAGCAAATGAACTGAATATGAGTATTCAAGATATAATTACTCTGGCATCGATAATTGAAAGAGAAGCCAGAGTAGAGAATGAAAGACCTATTATTTCAGGCGTGTTTTATAATAGGTTAGAGAAAGAAATGCTTCTTCAATCCTGTGCAACTATTCAATATGTTTTAGGTGAGAGAAAGGAAAAGCTGACCTATAAGGACTTAGAAATAGAGTCATCCTATAACACATATAAAAATGTAGGACTTCCTCCTGCTCCGATTGCTTCGCCAGGAGAAAGCTCTATAAAGGCAGCTCTATATCCAGATGATACAAAGTATCTGTATTTTGTGGCTAAGGGAGATGGAAGCCATGTGTTTACTAAGACCTATAAGGAACATTTAAAGGCAAAGAACGGAAATAATTAATTTTTGACATTTTGGAAAAACTAATACGTGGTAGGAACCACGTATTAATTTTTGTCGAGGTCATTTTTAAAGAGAAATTTGACTAAAGCGAAGGGATCTACTGTACCTGAGTTTTTATGCTTATTGTTGAAATATATATAGTGCGTTACAAGGCGCCTTTGCCCATAAAGGAGGGTTATTTTGAGCAGTAATATTGTTGATAAATTGGTTGAAGAGTATATAAGAGATATACTTCCTAAAAACGATGGATTAATAAAGAAGCTTGAGGAGTTTGCAGAGGAAAATAATGTTCCTATTATTCATCCAGAGGTAGCTAAGTTTTTAGAAGTAATAATAAAAATGAGTAAAGTACGTAGTATATTAGAGGTTGGAACGGCAATAGGATATTCCTCATTAATCTTTTCAAATGCTATGGATAATTCAGGTAAGATAATAACAATAGAAAAGAGAGCGGACATGCATGAATTAGCATGTAAGAATATTAAAGAAGCGGGTCTTGAATCTAATATTACTCCTATGCTTGGAGATGCTGCTGAGCTGCTGCCAGAGATCGATGGAAAGTTTGATATGATTTTTTTAGATGCAGCTAAGGGACATTATCAAAAATTCCTTTTATCATGTATAGAAAGACTGAATGAGAATGGCATTATAATTTCAGATAATGTATTATATAAAGGAATGGTTGCGTCAAATGAATATTTAGTAAGAAGAAAAATAACAATAGTAAAAAGAATGAGAAAATATCTAGAATACATATCAAATCATCCACAGTTAACTACAAGTATTATTCCGATAGGTGATGGTGTGGCATTAACTTATAAGTCCGGGAGGGATTTTAGTGAATAAAAAGGTTGAATTGTTAGCTCCAGCGGGAGATTTAGAAAAATTAAAATATGCTTTGATTTATGGAGCCGATGCAGTATATATAGGTGGACAGATATTTGGTCTTCGTGCCAGCGCAAGGAATTTCTCCATTGAAGAGATGGAGGAAGGAATAAAATTTGCCCATGAAAGAGGAAAAAAAGTATATGTAACATTAAATATAATACCTCACAATGATGATTTAGAAGAACTTCCAGGTTATTTAGAAAAACTGAATAAAATAAATGTAGACGCAGTTATTCTTTCAGACCCAGGAACCCTAATGTATGTTCAGGAGTATGCTCCAGATCTAGAGGTACATCTAAGTACCCAGGCAAACAATACAAACTACATGAGTGCTAAATTCTGGCACAAGCAAGGTATTAGTAGAATTGTAGTAGCAAGGGAGTTGTCCTTTGAAGAGATAGGACAAGTGAAAAAGAACATACCAGAGGATTTAGAACTGGAAGGATTCATACATGGTGCTATGTGTATTTCCTATTCAGGAAGATGCCTACTAAGCAATTATATGGCCAACAGAGATGCAAATAGAGGTGAATGTGCACATCCATGTAGATGGAATTATTACCTTGTTGAGGAGAAGAGGCCAGGGGAATATATAAAGGTTACCGAGGATGAAAAGGGGACATACTTCTTTAACTCTAAGGACTTATGTATGATAGAATATATTCCTGAGCTTTTAAACTGTGGCTTATATAGTTTGAAAATTGAAGGTAGAATGAAGAGTATATACTATGTTGCTAATACTGTACGAGTGTACAGAAAGGCAATAGATGAATATATGAAGGATCCAGAAAACTATGAATTTAACCCTGAATGGATCGAGGAACTAAGTAAAGTAAGTCATAGAAAGTTTACTTCTGGTTTCTATTTAAACAAACCTAGTGAGGATGATCAATTATACTCTACAAGTTCATATATAAGAGAATATGATTTTCTTGGAGTTGTCTTAGATTATGATAAAGAAAGTGGTATGGCATTAGTTGAGCAAAGAAATAGAATGTTTAAAGGCGATGAAGTAGAAATTATTGGACCTGATTATAAAGGGTTTAAACAAGAAATAAAGAAGATGTTAAATGATAAGGATGAAGAAATAGATGTGGCCCCACATGCTCAACAAAAAATAAAAATATACATGGACAATCCTGTAGAGAAATATTATATATTAAGGAGAAAAAGGGAGGACGATTAATTTGACAAGACCAATATTGATTGGAATTACAGGTGGAACTGGTTCCGGAAAGACTACTGTTGCTAAGGCGATCTACGAAAGCCTACCAGAGAAAAACATATGCGTTATTGAACAGGACTCATACTATAAAGATCAGAAACACTTATCTTTTGATGAGAGAACGCAAACAAATTATGACCATCCTTTGGCATTTGATACGGATCTTTTATTGGAGCATTTAAATACATTATTGAATGGTGAAAGTATAGAGAAACCAATATATGATTTTTCGAATCACATAAGAAAGCATGAAACAATCACAGTAGAACCAAAGGACATAATTATGTTAGAAGGAATAATGATTCTTGAAGATGAAAGATTAAGAGATTTGATGGATATAAAGATTTTCGTTGACACTGATGCAGATGTTAGAGTTATTAGAAGGATTGAAAGAGATATTGCTGACAGAGGTAGAACTTTAGAATCCGTTATAAATCAATATCTTGGAACGGTAAAGCCGGCACATCAACAGTTCATTGAACCTACAAAAAAGTATGCAAATATCATCATACCTGAGGGTGGATACAATAAAGTTGCAATCGATATTGTCGTGGCTAAGGTACAATCAATAATTTATGAGAAAGAAAATGGTAGTAGTATACTTGTACTCTAAAGAGTCTGAACTCTATAAATAATGCACTAAATTCTATATTCATTCAATAATTTAACTCTAAAGTTCTATAGAGACTCAAGTAGAACTCAATATTGTTTAGAGTATACACCTTCCCCTATATGGTAATAATCCATAGTATCATAGGGGAAGGTGTTTTTTATGGAAAAAAGTACGAAGAGTAATGAAAGTCGTAGATCTAAGGCAAAAGAGTCTAGAAGCATAAGAGAAAGAAGGTTAATGAAGGTTTTTGGGTTAATAGCCTTTATATTGTGCATTCTTGCTTCAAGACTATTTTACATTCAACTTATAAAGGGTGAAGAATACAATAAAAGAGCCTTCGAGCAATGGTTTCATGTAATTGGAAATATTCCTGATAGAGGGACAATATATGATAGGAATGGAAATCCGCTTACAGACAAAATTCAAGAAGATTACTTGACTCTGGAATCAGGGTTTTACTTAAATGACAAGAATATTGATGTAATAAGCAAATTGACTGACATAGAAAAGGATAGGATACTTAAGATAGTACCAAAGGAAAAGAAAGTAGAATTACTAATAAAAAATTATGATAAAGCTTTAATTATGGATATTCTAAAGAACAGAGGAGCAGCAACTATTAGGCGGACGAGGAGATATGATGAGGGGGGCTTGGCCTCCCATGTTATAGGATATATTAATAAGTCTAAAAATATAGGTGTTTCGGGACTTGAAAAGGCTTTTGATGATGAACTAGGGGAAAATAGAGGGAAAAAGGTTGGAGCTATACTTGATGCTCAAAATAGAATCATACCTGGCTTTGGATATATTGTTATGGAGAAAAAAGATGTAATTAAGAGAAATCTCATTACTACTTTAGATAGTGAAGTTGAAAAAATATGTGAGGAAGAACTAGACAAAAATAATTATATAGGCAGTATTGTAGTTCTAGATGCTAAAACAGGAGATGTTTTAGCTATGACAAGTAGGCCGAACTTTAATCAAGATAATGTTGGTGAACACTTAGAAAGCAATAAAAAGGAACTTTACAATAAGGCTATACAAATCTCATATCCACCGGGCTCGGTTTTTAAGATCGTTGTTGCAGCAGCACTACTTGAAAACGATACAATAAAGCTCCAGGATAATCTAGTATGTGAAGGCTTTGAAATGTTAGGAGTGAATATGATAAAATGTAATGCCTATGAAAGAGGTGGACACGGTGAGTTAACCTTTGAAGAGGCCTTTGCACGGTCATGTAACTCAGCCTTTATTCAAGGAGCAATAAGCCTTGGGGGAGAAAAGCTTATGGAAACCTTTGAAAAATTTGGAATTGGTCAAAAAACTGGAATTAGGATTAATGAAGAGACAAGTGGGAATTCACCTACCATGGATTATGTTAAAGGTCCTGGCATTGGAAATGTTGCCATTGGTCAGGGGACGGTTGAAGTAACACCACTGCAAGTTGCGAGGTTTACTAATATAATCGCAAATGATGGTATAGATGTTGGTGTAAGACTTGTAAAATCAATAGCAGATGATAATGGAAAAATTATAAATGAGTTTGATGATAGGGAGATAAACAGAGTTATATCAAGTGACACTTCTAATAAGATAAAAAAAATGATGAAGAAGGTGGTTGACGAAGGAACTGGTCAGAGAGCTAGGCTTGGCAGAGTAGAAAGCTATGGCAAGACTGGTTCTGCTCAAGCCGTTGGACTTGATGGTGAAACAGTTCACGCTTGGTTTACGGGCTTCTTCCTAGGAAAAAAATCAGAATATGTAATTACAGTTATTGTCGAGGATAAAAGAAGTGGAGGAAGAATAGCTACTCCGATATTTGCTAAGGTAGCACAAAGAATGATGGAAAAGGGATTATAATTGAAAGGAATACCTTCTATGTTATGGTATAATATGAAAATGATATTTCATACTTTATCATATATAGGAGGTATTTTTATGAGTGAGCAAAAGCAGATTAGAATAATAGAGGTTGTTCCATATAATTCCCAGTGGAGAGATGAATATCAAAGGGAAGCAGAGAAAATATGTAGTACAATGCCTAATGAGATAGTTGAAATACATCATATTGGTAGCACATCTATTCCCAATATACATGCAAAACCAGTAATAGATATTTTAATAGGAGTAAAGGATATTGAAAAGGTTGATAAGTACAATAAGGGGATGGAGGAGTTAGGATATATACCAAAAGGGGAACTTGGAATACTTGGCCGTAGATTCTTCTTAAAGGGATTATACAATAGAACTCACCATGTACATATCTTTCAAGCAGGAAACCCAGAAATAGAGAGGCACTTAAACTTTAGAGACTATATGATAGCACATCCAGACAAGGCAAAGAACTATGAAGAATTAAAAAAAGATTTGGCTGCACAATTTAGATATGATAATGTAGGATATTGCAATGGCAAAGATGCCTTTGTTAAAGATATAGACAAAAAAGCGGAAGAATGGGCAAAAAGAAGGTAAATAAGGAGAGAAGATTTGCTTAAAGATAATATTAACAAACTAAACGGAAAAGAAATCTTTAAAACTTTAGAGCATAGCAGATTCCTACCTAATGTATTTTTGACGTTACTTATTTTCTTTGCATTATGGGCAGGAAGTTTTATGTTAGGAAGATTTATATCTAAATATATATTAAGAGCTATTGTTGATGAGAATTTGAATTTACTCTTACGCAGAATTATAACATGCGGTCTTCAAATTATCATATTTTTTATATGGGTAAGATTTATAGAAAAAAGAAAAGTATATACTATGGGTTTTAGATCTAGTAAAAGAGCCCATAAATTCCTTAGAGGTGTTTTTATAGGGATTATGACCATTACTATCATAACTATTATTTTATCCCTTCTAGGAGCAATAGAAATCGAAATTAGTAAAAATATCGATATGGGTATGAATAGATATATGAGCATAGTATTAATAGTGCTAGGCTGGCTAGTTCAAAGCGCATCAGAAGAGATAGCTATAAGGGGATGGTTAATACCACTCTTAGGAGCTAAATATAGTGTTTTTACAGCTATATTTATTACTTCAGTTGTATTTGGAATCTTGCATTTATTTGTTCAAAGTGCAACTGTATTATCATTTGTAAATTTAATTTTATCAGGTATTTTCTTTGCCTTATATGCTATAAATGAAGACGGTCTTTGGGGAGTTTGGGGCTGTCATTTTGGCTGGAATTTAGCTTTAGGCAATATATATGCATTTAATGTTAGTGGATTTTCATCAATTGGCTTTACAGTGTTTAAAATAAAGGCGATTGGAAGCAAGATATTAACAGGAGGTTCATTTGGACCAGAAGGAGGGTTATTAGCAACATTAATTTTAATTGTAGGAATTATGATATGTGGGTTTAAGATAAAGAAGCATGATTCTAGAGAAACAATAGTTTAAGATCTAACAGAAAGTAATGAGGTGGGGGATATAGTGAAGGTCAAATTAACAATTTTAGAAAGTAAGTGCCGTGGAAACTATCACAAGCCAGGAGATATTTATATAGTAGAGGATATTTGTCCACCAATTTGTCATGAATTATGGCAAAGTGTATATCCCAGTGTATATACACTATTAAATAATGGGGACCTAGATTATGGAAGCACTAAGGCAAAGAAATTTCAAATGAGATGTCCAGATAATGGCAGAGTTTTAATAAAGGGAGAAGTAGTTGTTGAGTAGAATTAATAATATTAGTATTTAATTTTAGGATAGATCGGAGAGCAAATGAGAGACAATAAGAATCTAAAAAAGTTTGGTGATTTGGTGTTGTTTTCATATTTTGGAGTTTGTACATTACTATTAGTATTACGTATACCAGAGTTAACATTAATCAAGAAAATAGTCTTTTTAATTGGAGCGATAATAGGTTTTGGGTTGAAAGTAGTAATTATTTTGATGTATTGGTATATAATCAAAACAAAATATGTTAATGAAGAAAAAAAGATAAAGCTTACTCACATAATAATAGGTGCATTATTAGTTATGTTAGCAGCACAATCATCTGGCTTAAACTTTATTGAAACATTTGTTTTCATATCAATAGGGATTATATTAAGAAATGGTTATAAAATATCATTAAGGTAAAAGCAGAAATAGGAAGTCTTAAGTAGACTTCCTATTTTCGTCAAGACTGAAAAGACACTATTGAAGTTATTGTAGATCAGCAATTCCTTCTATGCAATCTTCACAAATATACTTTCCTCCGAAATTTCTTACATTATTAGTATTCTCACAGATATAGCAGCGTTCTACGTACTTCTCTATGACAATACAACCCGAGTCTATAGATATTTCTACCGGGTCTTTAACCTCAATCCCCTTTGTCCTCCTTAACTCTATGGGAATAACAATACGCCCCATATGGTCTAAACGTCTTACGATTCCAGTAGCTTTCATGATATAACCCCCCCGAAGAGTATTATACCATGAATTGTTCGAATATTGTATAAATTCACATAAATAAACCGATGTTTTTTATTATGTACATATACTTGTATAAATAAAGATAGATTATGCTAAAAGACCGCAAATGCGGCCTTTTCTTTTGATTGCTATTTCGGTTGACCAGCGGTCCACTCAGTTATAGCACCCTTTTCATTCCACTCCATAAATAGAAATGGTGACTGCAAAATAATATTAGGTAAGGTATCGCTAAGTGGTCTAGGAACAATATGATGTATCAGATATAATTTGCCATCATAACCTCTAGCAATAGCAAAGTAGAATAAATCATCTAAATTTACATCACGCATGAAATAGCTTGATACTACAACACCTTGACCAGATTTATTGGGAATTATTGCAGAGGGATTAAGTCTTTTAGCTTTAGCTAAAAGGTCAGATGGTATTTGAGTCATCCTTCTATACATAAAAACGACCTCCCGGTGAATTTTTCCTATTTTATTTATAATATGCTATAGAGTCTATAATTGATAATAATAATAGGAAATTATTTTATGTTTATACTGGAATTTTAGAAGGAATAGCAAATATTAATTTGGTTTTTACATATGAGTAATTATAAAATGGGTTGTGATACCAACTTGAAGTGCAGGCTGAGCTAAGATATCTTGAGTAAAATACTACCAAAACATGATATAATATGAAAGGGGGGATAGTGATGAATGAATTCTTCGATATATCCTATGATGAGGTTGAAATCATTAAGAATCTTTGGGAAAAAAACAGACAGTACCATGAGAATACTTCAGAATATTTTAAGGAAGCATATCGTTTCATTAACTTTGATCAGAGGATCAAAGCTTTCAGTGTGTTTAGTGAGGAAACAATGAAAATAACTGTAGCAAAGAGCAATGGCAAATATGTTGGGTATTGTATATCCACGATTGCTGATGGAAAGGGAGAGCTTGAATCACTACATGTTGATGAAAGTAATAGAGGTAAGGGAATTGGCAAGAAGCTTGTAGTTAAGCACATAGATTGGATGAAAGAAAAGAGCTGCAAAGTAATCGGAGTAACAGTATCG
The DNA here is from genome assembly GCF_050888315.1 of Wukongibacter baidiensis. NCBI lineage: Bacteria > Bacillati > Bacillota > Clostridia > Peptostreptococcales > Caminicellaceae > Wukongibacter > Wukongibacter baidiensis. The sequence goes on along the minus strand of NZ_CP138202.1, from coordinate 669,335 downwards.
CAGGAAAATGAATCTACAATATCTTTTTATAAGAAGCTTGGACTCTATCCTAATACCTTGTATATGCAACTGAAATAGAAGAATCAAATATGATTGGAGAGTATCCCAACTATATACTTTTAAAACCTTTGACAAGGGAGCTGTTAGTTTGAAAGAAAAATTTGTACCTGATAATTTTATAGTACCAGAAAAGCTCGAAACTGATAGGTTTTGCTTGAGAATGTTAAGCGTTGAAGATGTGGAAAAGGATTATGAAGCGGTTATGTCAAGTGTAGAACATCTGAGGAGTTTATCTGACCCAGAAGATGATAATATATGGCCTGAGGAAAGTATGACCATTGATGAAAATTATGAAGATTTAAAAAGACATCAAGATGAGTTTTTAAGAAGAGAGGCATTTGCTTATACCGTTGTTACTCTTGATGAAAGCATGTGTCTTGGCTGCGTATACATATATCCAAGCAAGACTGTAGAGTATGATGCAGATGTAGATTTGTGGACGAGACAAAGTGAATTAGAGAATGGATTAGATGAGTTGCTATACCAAACGGTACGAGATTGGTTGGAAGTAAAATGGCCATTCAAATCTATAGCATATCCTGGTAGAGAAATCAGTTGGGAAGTCTGGAGAGAGATTAATCCAAAATAGAGGACTGAAAAAAGAGGCTGTTTCATAAAGCAATCTTATGAGTACAGCCCTGGGTGTTTCAGAAATTCGTCATTCTGAGACGCCCAATTTTTGTTGCCCCGCAGCCCACTCGCGGATAGCACCGGTTTGATCCCATGTAACAGACAAAAATGGGGACCGCAAAACAATGTTGCCTAAGGGATCTGGAAAGGGCTTAGCAATAGGATGATATACTAGATATAATCTACCATCATAGGCCTTAGCGATACCGAAATAAAATAAATCATCTAAGTTTACATTACGCATAAAATAACTTGATATTATAACACCTTTACCCGGTTTATTTGGAATTGTTGCAAAGGGGTTAAGTCTTTTGGCTTTAGATAAAATGCTTTGGGGAATTGAGGCTCGTCTATTCAAAACACTTTCCTCCTAGAAATTACTATAGATAAATTTATTATATGCAGCAGAATCCATTATTGTTAATTTAGGAGATTCGTATTTAGGGGGATGTATGTTATAATATGAGCTTAATAAGTTTATCTAAGCTTGATACATAGTTGTTATTGATGGGAGGAATTTATTATAGAAGATAAATTAAAATACCGATTGATTACTGGAAAAGACGATGCGAATTTTTGTAAGCGAATTTCTGGATTGCTTGATGAGGGTTATGAATTATATGGATCTCCATCATGTACATTTAATGGGAAAGATGTAATTGTGGTACAGGCTGTAATTATTAAAGATGACAATGAGAAAAAATAAATATAGAAAATAAAAAAGAGGCTGGCTCATAAAGTTATATTATGAGTCCAGCCTCGAGATGTTTCTGGCTTAGAATTTAAAACCCTTTTATACAGTCTGTACAAATATGTTTTCCCTTAAAGGATTTTAGATTCTCTGTATTATCACAAATATAGCAACGTTCTATATATTTTTCTATAATAATACATCCTGAATCTATGGATATTTCTACAGGATCTCTTGGGTTAATTTTTCTTATTCTTCTTAATTCTATGGGGACAACAATACGTCCCATATGGTCTAAACGTCTTACAATTCCAGTTGCTTTCATGATATCCCCTCCTGAGAAGTATTATATCACAATTTGTCGAAATTTTGTATAAATTAAGAGAATAGATCAAAACTATTTACAACGAACGTGTGTTCGTATATAATAAAGATAAATTATGCTTTAGGAGGTAATTTTATGAAGGTTGTAGCACTACCGATTGAATGTATAGCTTGGTTTAACGAAGATGGAAGCCCAACACCTTTAAAGTTTAGAATCGCTGATGAAAATGGAAATACAACTATAAAAATAAATCAAGTCATACATAAAGAGAAGGAAAAGTTTGCAGGTAATCATATGTATGTATTTGACTGTCAAAGTGAAATTGATAATGAGATAAAGAGGTATCAATTAAAATATTCACTTGCTAGCTGCAAATGGATGCTATTTAAAATATAATGGGGTGAAGTATATGAATGATTATATATTAAGATATTCATTAGATAACAGGGAAAGGATAACGATTATGTATATAAAGGGCATAAAAATTACTCAGAGAGAAATTCAAGTAAAAAGAATAGAAGAGGACTCCATTATTGCCCATTGCTATACAAAAAATGCTATCAGAAAATTTAAAAAAGAAAATATTTTAGCGGCAACAATGCTTGGATCAATTTACAAGAACAAAGCCTTTTATAAAGATTCTCAAAGTGGACTTTCTTGAAGCAAATAACGGAAATTATATTTATCAAATTTTAAATGACAGAGGTAGACTCAGATAAATTTTTATTAAATACTATCAAGACATGCACAAAATAATGGATATCTACATATAATTTATAATGACTAAAACTATGGAGGTGGCAGCCACATGTGGTTAACTATTGTATCACTTCCTTTACTTCTTTTATCTGCTTTTGTTTCAAACAATACCTCGTTTCCTAAGCCTTTATCATCAGATGAAGAAGAAAAGTATTTGAGATTGTACTCTGTGGGAGATGAAGATGCTAAGAATATACTAATAGAAAAAAATCTTAGACTAGTTGCTCATGTGGTAAAAAAATACCATAATACGGGATACAATCCTGACGATCTTATATCGATAGGAACTATAGGTCTAATAAAGGCAATAACTACATTTGATGCCGGAAAAGGTACTAGACTTGCTACTTATGCTGCGAGATGTATAGAAAATTCTATGGTTACATTGTGGAAACATTTTTACTAATTTTTTTAGTGTTATAGCCAAACATAACAACATCTATATAAGCCCCATCCCAAGTTAGCTTCTCAACAATACTCCTGATAAGGTTTCTTTTCTCAATACTATCTAAAGAATCAATGATCTCAGAAAACGTCTCAAGCATGTTTCTTATAACATCAAGATTCTGCTTGCTTAACTTATTATCTTCAGCCTTTTCTTTTAAAGTATGTAACCTTTCCTTTGACTTTACATTTTGTCTATCCAAATCATCAATCTGATTAATAATATGCTTAGCAGCTCTGGTATCATATCCTTGAGATAAAGTACTTACTAAGTTAGCAATAGAACTCTCAGTATTCTTAATAGTGGCCTTAATTATTTCAATCTCAGAAAGAATACTATTTTGTGAGTATTGAAGGATTATTCTATCATTACTGATTTTATCAAGTAAATCCGATTTATTAGATGATAGCCTTTTAATCTCATCAACTAAAAGCTTATCGAGCTGATTGCCATTTGCATTTTTCATGTTGCATTTTTGTCTTTTACTTCGTTCCTTTAATTCACACATATAATAAAAGGCCTTTTCACCATTTTTCTTAATTCGTCCATATTTTGGTCTCATATAACTTCCACAGTTTTCACACCTTAATAAACCCGATAATAGAGTATCATTATTCCTTACCATTCTATAACTCTTTGATCTATTCTTCATTAGCAAATCCTGAACAGCAATCCATTTATGACCACTGATAATTCCCTTATGGGCACCAATTGAAATAATCCATTCAGAAATATCTTTAAGCTTATGGGACTTGTTTTTCTTTTGAGATGTCTTATTATATGCCATGATCCCATTAATACCATTAAAAGCATTTTCGGTTGCAAATACCTCATAGTCATTACTTATAAAATATTCATATAGATTCTTATCAGCAATAGCATATACAGGATTAGAAAGTAATTTTTTTAAGACAAACCTTGAATAATCGATTCCATTCTTACTTTTAATATCATTCTGGATGCAATAGGTCTCTAACCTTGATAAAGATTTCAATTCCAAAAACTTATTGAAAAGAAGAGCTATTATTTCTAGCTCTTCCTCAATAGGGGAGAGCCTAAAGTGCTTAACTTGCTTACCCTTTAATTCATCATGAACAGCCTCAGAGCTAAAGCCAGTAGGAGTTATACCACCAAGCCATCTACCGGTCTTAGCAAGCTCTAGCATATTATCTCTAATTCTTTCGGCTGTAGTTTCCCTTTCGAGTTGAGCAAATACAGAAGCGATATACATCATAGCACGCCCCATAGGAGTAGAGGTATCAAACTTTTCCCTAACAGAGACGAAAGCAATTCCTTTGTCCTGAAGTATCTCGATTATATCTGAGAAATTTGAGATATTTCTACTGATCCTATCAAGCCTATAACATATCAAGATATCAAACTCTTTCTTCTTAGCAGCATTTATCATTCTTTGATATTCCGGCCTATCTATATTCCCTCCGGAAAAACCCTCATCTTCGTATATAATAAACTCCTCAATATCAAAATGGGTATTAGCATAGTCTTTACAAATCTCTATTTGATTTTGAATTGATTCTCCCTTACCCGTAAACTTAGATTTTCTTGAATATATAGCAGCTTTCATACTATCACCTTTTAGAAATTTTTGTTGCCACTATATATATATAATTTCTGATAGAAAATAAGAACTAGTGTAAAAGCAATGAAGAAGATTTACATAAATTTTATGAAACAGTTATTATACTAAATATCAATCTACATAGGACATCTACCAGCTTTCATATACTTATATCAGTAGAAGGGGGAAGCGATATGAAGATTAAGATGCATTTTCCTAAAACTAAAGAAGGTAAGCAGGCGCTACAGGAAAGAGTGGCAGAAGCTCATGCAAGAATGATAAAAAATTACATTGAAAAACTTCAGTGTTCCCCAGAAGAGAAAATAAGACTTTTCAATCAAATTAAAGAGGATATTAGAATAGAAGCGGAAAAAGCAGGGGATGTCTCAGAATGACGAATTTCTGCGTTATTTAAAATTTCAGAGACTTGGCACGTACATTAGTACTAGCCAAACCGCTGAAATTTCAAAACCTTGAACTTCATTCATTCTGAAACATCCTGGGGCTGTACTCAGAAGATTTTCTTATGAGACAGCCCCAGTTAAAGGTATTTATAAAGTAATACGGTCTGAACTATTGTAAATACAGTAAAAGTAACTAGATGCCAATCTTCCTTAGTAGAAAGATAATTTTTAAATCTAATATAAAAATGCATAGGAAATAATAGAATCCATACAACTGCTTTAGCAGTGTGACTGTAAGAGGAGGCTCTGTAAGAGATTGTCAGGAGAAAAGTAAGAACTACGATTCCTATGAAAAAGTTAATGAATTTATTGTCCGATACAAGATATACTACATCATCAAAGTTATCTGCCTTTGCTAAACTAAGAATTTTAAGATTATAAGCTATTAGAAAAAGTACAAGAGTAATAAGTAATATTAAATCAATCATAAGATACGACCTTCTAATTAGATTTTATTCGATAATAATTATAGCATAAATATAAGAGTTGTTTTTAGACAAAACATACCAGTAGAGAAGTTAGATATGCCTTTTAATAATTGAATAGATTCTTTCTGATAAAATGTTTCCGTAATGTGACTATAGCAAATGAGATTTTAATGACCATAAGAGCTGGTAAAAAAACAAAGAATGAAGTTTCTATCCAAGAACCTATAGGAATCGATAAAGAGGGGAATGAATTCCCCTTTATAGCTTATCGCTTTTTAATAGCCTAGGTAACTTAGGGTATATGATAAGTGTAAACTGATCGTTTCTTTGATTTTTCATTTTACTATATTCAGCGTGATTTAAAACAGTTTTTAATAATATATTCTTTTTCGCAGCATCATCTGACCTAGTATATAAATCTAGAACATTTTCAACTAAGGGAGCTATTTCATTTAGATTATCGATATGATCGCCTGAAATATCTAAATCTTTTTCTGTTTTATCGATATTTATTTTAATTTCTTCAATTCGCTGGGTAATGTTTTCGGACCTTTCTATAAAAGTATCTATATTATAAATTCCACGTTCCAAAAGGTCGTGAAGATTATTTTTTTGCTTCTCTAACTTAGCGAGCTCAGTTTTGAGATTCTTTAAAGCCTTTTTATGTATAAGAACTAACTCATCTATATGAGAAGTTTTAGGATACTTGATTTCCTTCCACTCTGCTTTGTAGTGTATAAGCCACTCCTTTAAGGCCTTTAAAAGTCTCTCCTCAATATATATGAATTTTGAGCTTTTATTGCCACAATTATTGTAGCATACAATATGAGGGTCTCTTTTTCCGTAGGGTCTATAAACCATGGAAGAACCACAGAATTTACACCTAACAATGCCAGCAAGGGGATTGGTTATCTTAGTGTTGTGAGGTACATGGGAACGACTCCTCAAGATTTTTTGAGCTAATCCATATATATCATCGGAGATAATAGCTTCGTGTTTTCCATCCACAGTGATCCATTGGCTCTTTGGTCGCATCTTAACTTCTTTGTTTTGATTTGGCTTACTTGATTTTGTAATTCTATTTTTTTTCCATTGAACTTTTCCCGTATATACTTCATTCTTTATTATATTGTTAACAGAAGCATTAGACCAATCCCTGCCGGTATATGACCTATAACCTAATTGATTAAGCTTATTGGCAATTTTTTTACATCCAAGATGTTCTTTAGTGTATAACTCAAATATTAGTTTAACAACATAGGATTGTTCAGGGTGTGGTTTAAGGGTTCTAAATTTGCCCTCGTAGTGTATTTCATAGCCATAGGGAGGTAAGGTAGCAATATAGTTTCCATCTTCAATAGAGCGAAGCCTGCCGCGTTGTAATCTACGATTGATAATTTTTAATTCTTTACGGGCCATAAAGGCTTCAAACTCAGAATACTCTTCATCAAACTCATCTTGAAGGTTATATATTTTGCGAGGAGTGATTATTTTAGTATTGGATTTTTTAAAGGTTTCGAGTATAAGTCCTTGCTCCTGCATGTTACCACGGCCAAGGCGATCTATATCCATACAAAGAACTGCTTCATAGATTTGTTCCTCAACCTCCTTTAAAAGCTCAAGCATTTCGGGCCTATGAATTAAACTTTCTCCAGAAACTACTTCTTGACGGATTTTCAATATATTTAAGTCCATGTCATTTGCGACTTTTAGTAATATTTTTCTATGTTTTGAAAGGGTTTCACCTTCATTATATTTTTCAGCTTCTTCATCAGCTCTAGATTTTCTTAGATATATGCAAACTCTATTCATATACTCGACCTCCCAAAACTTAATAGATATTATATGTTTATTTTAGAAAGTCAAAAACATGATATAATAACCGATAGGGAAACTATATAGTGGAAGAAATGTTATTGAATGGTATATAGAATATGATGAAAACTATTATCATGAATTTCATCCAAATGAAGAATTATATAAAAATAAAAAACAATTGATCTATATAATGAATTTTAAAGAAGGGGAATAGAAATGGACAAACTTTTATTTATTATGATATCATCCTGCTTTATTATAATTATAGTTGGCCAGCGGGTGAGTGCCTATAAAAGAGAAAATAAGGCCATTGCCAAATCATTAAGAAGTCTACATTTGATTGAAATTCTTCTTTCTATAATGTGGTTTTTTATGGCTTTTTCTTACTTAATGATGTATATGCACTACGATATTGATTATATAAATGAAACTCAAGATTTTTATAAACTCTATACAGCAATATTATATGCTCTAGTTGGAACTTCTTGGCTCTTAAGGGGAGTGAGCAAGGATTTTATCGACGAACATGGTATTTATACTGTAGGAGGAAAGTATAAATGGCATAGAGTTGTTAGCTATAAGTGGGGAAGTAAAGAACATAAAAAGGTTAGGAAAAAGACTATTGAGTACTATGATTTAACACTTATCGTAAAGAGAGGAAAACTTGACAGGTGGATCTTAGATGAAGAAAATAAGGATGTTATTTTAGAAATAGCTTCGAGTGATAAAGCAAAAGTTGAAAAGTATTTAATAAATGTCATAAATAAAGAAAAAGGAAGCTTTTAACAAGCTTCCTTTTTTCGACTTACAATAGCTATAATTTCTTCTATACAATCTTCACATATAAACTTATCCTTAAAAGGTTTTACATTATCATTAACTTCGCATACAGAACAGCGGTCTTTATACTTTATAATTCCAATACATCCATCGTCGGTAAAAAATTCTACTGCATCGTCATATTTTATAGATATTTCTTCTCTGACTTCCTTAGGTATTGGAAAGCGTCCAGATAATTCAATCTTTCTAACTCCGAAAGGTCTCATATATATCTCCTCCCTTTGCGAACTATTATAACATCAATTTTAAAAGTATTGTTATATTTCTATCACTTTTAAGCAATTATTAAGATATTAGAAATATTATGGAAATTTAAGGCATAGAATGCTAAAATGATTTTTTGAAATATTGATGAGAGGAAAAGAGAGTCGTAGTTATTTCAATAAAAATTTAAAGAGAGGGGAATAGAAAAAGCTTGACCAAGCACATCAACTTTCATTAAATTGATATATTAGTCAAACTTTTTTAAGATTATTTATGTGAATCAATATCTAGTAAGAAATCGGCATTTTTACTATTGTCGGAAACATTAATAGAATCAGAAATTTTCTTTTGCTTATGTTCTGATTTCATTTCTAACTGCACAGCTTCAAAATTATCTGGATAAGGAATGGAATATGTTGCAAAGTTGTTTCCTTCATAAATAGTTATTTTAGTAGTAGTTGAGCTAAAAGGAGGAACTCCATTTTCTCCATCTGGAAGATTTAGAAGGTGAAGTCTTAAAAGAAGTTCTACTTCTAGTCCACCCTGTGGGGCTACTTTTCCTTCAGGTAGCATTACCATACCAGTTATCATCTTTCTTGAATTAGACTTTGTTTCTTCCTGGGTCTTTACATCTAATGTTCTTGTTTCGTTACTCCAAGTTACATCGTAACCGTAATCACTTAAATCTTCAACTATTATTGCGGTTCTTCCTCCAATATTCACGGAAGGTATTGTTTTACCATCGATAACTGTAACAATATCTGTGTAAAAAACTTGACCAATTATATCTCCAATTTTTGGGCTATAGGCTGAAACTGTTATAGCACTCAAGGATACTATTGCAGCTACCGTTAGCATTCTCCATTCTTTCTTCACGACTATTATCCTTTCTAGTTATAAATAATCTAGGTTTAATGTTACTTAAATTGTAACATGTAGGTAGTTTCAATCAACCTCCAATATATTCCAAGTAGAACAAGGTATCTTAATCTATATAATTGGTAGATCTTGTAAATTTAACAGGGTGTCCTCAGAAAAAGCTAACAAAAAATAACGTCTATGATCAATTGCTATCGAACATAGACGTTATATATGAAAACTGACATATTTATTTTGTAGAAAAATCACATTATATTGAAACTTCTTTTAACACTGCATCTTTATTTCTCTCAGCCACGTGTCTAATTGACCATTCATTCTGGAATAATATTACAGGATCCTTATTTTCATTTTCAACAATCATTGTGTCCATTGTGAGTGAGAAAGTGTTTGGATCAAAATTATCCATATCAACCCAACGAATATAACGGAAGGGTAGCTTTTCAATGATAATGTCAACACCATACTCATTTTTGAGACGGTATTCTAGTACTTCAAATTGAAGGGCGCCAACCACGCCAATGATTAATTCTTCCATTCCAATATTAGGACGCTTGTATACCTGTATAGCACCTTCTTCAGACAACTGAGTAATACCCTTTAAAAACTGCTTTCGTTTGAGGGAATTCTTTGTAGTTATCTTTGCAAAATGCTCTGGAGCAAATTGTGGTATACCTTCGTATTGAAGTTTTGATTGATCCTGGCATAGGGTGTCACCGATTTTAAATATACCTGGATCATGGATTCCAATAATATCACCGGGATAAGCGGAATCTACTATTACACGATCTTGAGCTAAAAATTGCTGAGGCTGTGCTAATCTTACCTTTTTCTTTTTCTGTACATGGTTTACTGTCATACCCTTTTCAAACTTACCAGAGCAGATTCTTAAGAAGGCTATCCTATCTCTATGGGCAGGGTCCATGTTTGCCTGTATTTTGAAAATAAAACCAGAAAAATTATCTGATTCTGGGTCAACATCACCTAAATTACTTTTACGAGACTTTGGAGGTGTAGTTATATCTAAGAAAGATTCTAGAAATGGCTCAACTCCAAAGTTAGTAAGGGCGCTTCCAAAGAATACAGGTGTTAATTCACCACTTAATATTTGATCTAGTTCAAATTCATCGCCTGCGATGTCTAGTAGTTCAATTTGGCCTTGTATTTCTTCATGGAGATCTTCACCTAATAACTCAGTAAACTTCTCATCGGTGATATCTCCTGTTATAGCCTTAGCAACTGATTGTCCATGGTTACCGCCATCAAAAACTTCAATTTGCTTCTTTTGACGATTAAAAACTCCTTTAAAATTACCATCGGTGCCAATTGGCCAATTCATTGGGTAAGAGCGAATACCTAACACATTTTCAATTTCATCCATTAAATCAAATGGATCTTTTCCGGCACGATCTAGTTTATTAATAAAGGTGAATATAGGAATGCCTCTCATCTTACAAACATGAAACAGTTTCTTCGTTTGAGGTTCAACACCTTTTGCACAGTCAATAACCATAACGGCACTATCAGCAGCCATTAGAGTTCTATAGGTGTCCTCACTGAAATCCTGGTGACCTGGTGTATCAAGAATGTTGATACAGAAATTATTATAATCAAACTGAAGTACACTTGAGGTTACGGAGATTCCTCTCTTTTTTTCGATTTCCATCCAGTCTGATACAGCATGCTTATTTGATCTTCTTGATTTTACTGAACCAGCTTCACGGATAGCACCACCGTATAAAAGAAATTTTTCTGTTAAGGTAGTTTTACCGGCATCGGGATGGGAAATGATCGCAAAGGTCCTTCTTCTTCTAACCTCTTCAACAAAGCTAAAATTTTCTTTTGACATTTTTTATCTTCCTTTATCTAAAATTATTATTAATAATTATTCAATAAAAACCTAGGGGATCAAGCCCCTTTGTTTAGGCTATGACTTCATAAAAAAAGTATAACCTTTTATATGTTATACTTTTATTGTTTATCTGTCAATTCTATTTGGGATAATGGCTAATAACTTTTCATATAATATGTAGTTTTTTATCAATTAGTGGGTATATGAAATATTAGGTAAGTAAATCTATTGATGTTATAGATTTAAATAGATATAATGGAACAGGTATATAGAGTTTAAAGGCATAATTGATGTAATAAGAATCATACAAAGGCAGTATTTTTAATAATAAGTTACTATAATAAAATCTAAATTTATGAGGTGTTGATTTTGAGCAAGAAAATATCCTACTTAATAGTTGTAATGTTCTTTATGAGTGTCTTAGCAAATATGGCCCATCCTGTTACACCGGAGCTGGTGGTAAGCCTTAATATGTCTTCGCTTATGTATGGAATAATGTTCGCTGCAATGTCTATAGCAAGCTTTACTATGTCACCAATATGGGGAAGTCTATCGGATAGACATAGGACCAGAAAGCGGTTTTTATACTTTCCTATGATAGGTTATGGGCTTGCACAAATAGGATTTGGATTTTCTACATCTCCAGTAATGATAATTATGTTTAGAGTTATTGGAGGGGGATTTGCTTCATCAGTGTTTACTAACGCTATAGCCTATATAGTAGATGAAACCGATAATAAGAGTAGAAGTAAAGCTATTGCCTATTATACGGCTCTGTCAGGATTTGGAGGATCCTTAGGATATCTAGTTGGGGGCTACATTGGGGCAAATGATTACCATAATGCCTTTATTTTTCAATCCATAGGACTTATTCTGCACGCTATAATAGTTTATTTCTTCTTACCAGAAAGTGATGTGAAATTTGATAATATAGAAAAGAAATCTACACATTTTATTTTTGAGATTAAAGATGACTTTAAAAAATATATGCCTACAGCATTGGGAACTTTACTTTTGTTGGTGCTGTTGACATCATTCTCATATATAGCCTATACTACAGGAATAAACTACTTCCTAAAGAAATATTTAAACCTGAATCCATTGCAAATAGGGTATTATATGGCCTTGACTGGTATTGTGGGTATGATAGCAAATGTTTATTTGACTCCAAGGGTGTCAAGAAAATATGGAGATAAAAAATCGCTCAAATATGTTTTATTGGCTACAGGTATAACACTTACAATTCTTTCAATGATGAAGAACTTACTTTCACCGATTTCAATAATCGTATTTTTTATTTTCATATTTGTTATATCTATGTTCAAGCCTTTACTGCAGACAATGGTATCAAACCTCAGCAAGAATGAGCATGGAAAAATCATGGGGCTGCAAAGTTCAGCTAACTCTGTGGGAATGGTCGGAGGGTCCTTATTTGCTGGAGCCTTACTAGATATATATCCGAAAGTAACATTTGTTGCAGCAGCAGTGGTATTTATACTGTCATATTTAATAATCATATATAGTAAGAGATTAAATCGTGCTGCTTGAAAAAACATAGTTATGAAAAATATAAAGCACTAAGGAAAAGAGGCCTTAGTGCTTTACTAATATTAAAGGTTTTATACTTCACAGCTTTCAATAGCTATGAAGTTTTTCTTTTCTAAATAACCTGCCATGAAGTATACGAAAATCATGGCTATAAAAATGCTCTTACTAGAAAATGACAATAGAATAAACAGACTTATAGATAGAATGATACCTCCAGCCTTATAGACTAGCCCATCTATGACCTTTAGCGATGCGATCAACCCTATTAGTGCATTAGCTAAGAAAAAACCGTTAGCAATTGATAGGATTAGTTCTAAGCTTAGAATTTTTAAGTTGACTAGTAGAAGAACTACAAGGTGTACCGTTATAAAGTACAAAACTGAGTTTACAGGAATATCATCCTTATTCTTTTTAGTAAATATCCTTGGTAAATAGCCTTCAACTGAAAGAGAATTGACTAATCTTGCTAAGGCTCCTACTATTAATAAGTAAGTAAATATGCATAAGCCAGAAACTAATAGGGCTAAAAAGGTAACTGAAAAATTACCGAAAAGTGGTGAAAGCACATTAACAAGGGACAATTCACTTGTGTACTTAAAGGATTGAATGGCCAGGGATAAGCTTATATACGTGATTGTAATAATGACTAAACTGAAGGTTGTAGCTAGAGGAATTGTTTTCTTCAAGTCTCTAACTTGCTCCGAATAATTGCCTACGATTTCCCAGCCTATGATTGCCCAAAACAAAAGTAATACAGTTTTCCCTAGGGGCATTAATTGTACGTCAGTAATTGGAGTGATTGATATACTATTTTGACTGAGGACAACTATTGAACTTATTAATATGATTACAGTAATAATAGATGAAAATATAAAGCTAAGGGTGCTGATAAATTTGATGTCCTTCAACAATATAAATAGAGAAACAAGAACTAACCCCATGGCTATGTAGTTTACATTAACACCACTTAGGCTTTTTAAGTTATTAAGATAATCTGAGGCAGTAAGCATCACTGCAGTTGGGCCAAATGAAACGGCTGATATCATAAGAAATGATGAATACAGTTTGTATTTTTTACCCAGGCTCTTTTCGATGGCAATTGTCATACCTCCATCTCCCGGATACATAGTAGAAAGCTTAGAGAAGATCATAGCGAATATTGCACCTAGTGTCATAATAACAATCCACGACCAGATTGCAGAATTTCCAAGCTTACCATATGCTAGGGGAGGTAATAATATTATACCGCTGCCCAGTATTGGTCCGATCATCAAGCCACTCAGTAAAAGTGGACCTATTTTTTTCTTCATCTTCTAACCTCCTTTTGATATACTAATATTAATTTATAATTATACATTAGTAAAATTGAAAATTATAATGATTATCATCAGTGTTCATGATGGGAGGGAAGTATGGATATTAAAAATTATATAACCTTTAATAGGGTTGTTGAAACCGGAGGATTTACCAAGGCTGCAAGCTATATGAACTATGCTCAATCAACAGTGACACTTCATATAAAAGAGTTGGAAAGACATTACAATGAACTATTATTTGATAGGATAGGGAAAAAAATTTACTTAACTCAATTTGGAAGAACATTATATGATAGAACAAAGATATTAGTAGAAGATTATGAGTCTGTTGTTAATATGAGTGCAGGCGAAGACGGAGCCAATGAAGTATTACGACTAGGGGTCTATGAATCATTATTGCATTACAGAATTTACGATCTCATTCAAGAATATAAGATGACCTATCCAAATGTGGATATCATTATCAAGCATGGTGTATGCTCTGAGCTTAGAAGAATGGTTAGGGAAGGGGAGCTAGATTTAACCTTTCAAGTAGAATACGAAACGGAGTTTTCATATTTAAATTCAATAATCCTCACAGAAGAAAGGTTTAGCTTCATACTGCCAAAGGGACATGGCATGGAAACTATGAAGAAAAAGAATCAAACAGTCTACTTAACAGAAAAAGAGTGTTCCTATAGAAAACTGTTTGATAATTACTTAAATAATCAAGGGATTATAAAACAACACACCATGGAAACCGGTTCGGTAGAGGTTATTAAGCAGTATGTAGCATGTGGACTAGGCTACTCCTTCGTTCCAACAGTTACTGTCAGAGATGATCTATCGAAGGAAAGATTTGAAATAGTTGAATACAATGGGAGTGAGCGGCTATACACTCAAATTGCTTATCATAAGGATAAACATGTATTCAATGCTATGACAAAGTTTCTAGAAATGTTAGAAGAATATTCTAAGGAATGGTACTAACTAGAAAATCCTACCCTCTTCCTGTTTATAATTATCAAATATCGTGTTATACTGTCATTATACGACAAAGGGGGTCATTTATTTGGTGAAAAATGTTTTAACAAAGTCTTTTGCAATGTTATTAGTTCTATTGATACTCACAGTTCCAGTATATGCCTTTAGAAATTTAGGTAACCAAAATGGCTTTGAAGTTGAAAATGATGATAGCAATCAGAAAAGGGAACTTAGAGCTATCTGGGTGGCTACGGTTTATGGATTAGATTATCCCTTAGCTGGAGTAACAACAGAAAGTGAGACTCTTAAAAAAGAAATTATTGAGATGCTTGATAATATCCAAGGAATGGGCTTTAACACAGTTTTCTTCCAAGTTAGGCCAGCAGCGGATGCACTATATCCTTCTAAAATTTTTCCTTGGTCAAAGTATTTAACTGGAGACCAGATGACTCCTCCAGAAGATGGTTTTGATCCATTAGAGTTTATTATTACTGAAGCTCATAAAAGAGATATTGAAATTCATCCATGGATAAATCCCTATAGAATTACGATGAAGACCAGTGATTTAGATGAGTTAGCATATGACCATCCTGCCCGTGTTCATCCAGAATGGGTAGTAGCACATGGTAAGGGTGAGAAGATTAGACATTATTTTAATCCTGGTATTCCTGAAGTTGAAAAAATGATTTTGGATGGTGTTTCTGAGATTCTTGAAAACTATGATGTTGATGGTATCCATTTAGATGATTATTTTTATCCTGGACAAGCCTTTAACGATGCCGATACATATGCTCAATATGGAGGAGAATATGCTGATATAGGTGATTGGAGACGTAGCAATATAAATAGCCTTATTGAGAAAATGTACAAATTAGTAAAGGCAAAGGATGAAAATTTACAATTTGGAGTGAGCCCATTTGCCATTTGGGCTAATAGTAGCTCTAATCCTTTAGGTTCAGACACAAGGGGAAAACAATCCTACTACTCTATGTATGCAGATACAAGGGGATGGGTTAAAGCTGGGTACTTAGACTATATCATGCCACAGATTTATTGGAATATTGGTTATGAAGTAGCCGATTATGAGAAGATATTAAACTGGTGGTCTGATGTTGTAGCTGATACGGAAGTAGACTTATATATTGGACAAGCTGCCTATCGTGCAGGTAATACCGATCCAAATAGCCCATGGTATGGCGTTGACCAGCTCCGTGCTCAAGTGAACCTCAACCGTACAACTGATAATGTAGGTGGATATGCGATGTTTAGATATGCAACCTTAGTAAGAAAACCTGAATTGGTTGGATTTATGAAAGAGATTAATCGCTAGATTTAAAAATACATAGTATTAATAAAAGTTGGAGGATAGTATAATACTATCCTCCAACTTTTATTAATTGCAATTTATCATCGAAAAAATTAATGAAACTTATTGTGTTTGAGTAACAGAATTAATTTTTATTTTTAATACTGCTCTTATCCATGGAAAATTTTCTTTTACCATATCGAACTCTGAACCAGCTTTTATAAATTCAGCTATGCCGTCTATTAGGAAGCCAGTTCCAAGACCACGAAGCCCTTCTACCTCATGACTTCCTATTGTAACCTTTACCTTGTTATTTGCATTAATATTAGACTCAGTTTTATTCATTCCTCCAGCAGGGATAAGTAATTCTTTGTTAGTTGTTACAGTCACATAGCTATTCCAAGTGTTAGCTATATGTGGGCTCTCTTTACCCTGGGTTGCAATGGCTACAATACCTTTATATTTTAAAACATCTAACAATTTTTCTATTGTCATAGTAAACACTCCTTAATTAGTTATTTATTGTTTCATTGTAATAATAAAGTTTTTTTATTATAGGATTATTTTTTCTAGAATATGGACGTCTGACTTTTCTAACTTATTGAATATTACCCTCTACTCTTCTTATGTTGTGTATAATGTTAATATAGCGCTATATCTAATGTTAATTATAAATAATAAATAAATTACATACAATGATAGAAATCGCAACTGTATTAATACAGTTCATCTAGTTAACAAAGTTTAATAGGAGTTGGAGATGACATGAGAAAGTATATAGACATAGCAAAGGACATAGAGAATAACATAGAAAAAGGGAAGATACAGTCTGGTACGAAATTACCATCGGTCAGAAATTTGGCAAACAAATATGAGTGCAGTATAAACACTATAGTAAAAGCATATGAAGAATTAAAGAAAAAGCATTTAGTATATTCAGTAGGTCAAAGTGGATACTATGTTGTGGATAGTAAGAAAAGTGATTTGGACTTAGAAAGTAAATATTTAGATTTTTCTTCGCCTTCACCTGATCTGGATGGTTTACCTTATTTAGATTTTAAGCATTGTGTTGACAAATCTATAGATTTATATAAAAAACAACTATTTACTTATCAAGGTCCATATGGATTTCAACCATTAAAAGAAATACTAGTAAAGCATTTTATGAACTATCAAATTTTTACAAAGGCCGATAATATGGTTATAACCTCGGGAAGTCAACAAGCTTTAAGTCTCCTATCAAGAATGGCCTTTCCAAATGGTAAGAAAAAAATACTTATTGAGCAGCCAAGCTATTGTATATACCTTAGACTTTTAGAATTAGAAAATTTTGAGGTTATTACTATTGAAAGAAATTTTAATGGTATTGACTTAGAAGAATTGGAACGCATATTTAGAACTCAAGATATAAAATTCTTTTATACTATGCCAAGGTTCCATTTTCCATTAGGGACTTCATTCTCCTTAGATGAGCGAAAGGCTATTGCAAGCTTAGCGTTGAAATATGACGTGTATGTAGTTGAAGATGACTATATGGCGGATATGGAAATAGATAATAGGTACGATCCTATATTTACGCTAGGAAACTACTCACATGTAGTATATTTAAAAACATTCTCAAAAATATTAATTCCTGGTCTTCGGGTTGGTGTGGCAGTTCTTCCAGATAACCTAATTGAAAAATTTAGATTGTATAAGCACTACACTGATTTTGATACATCACCTATTACTCAAGCTACTTTAGAAATATATTTAAAAAACGGCATGTTTGATCATCATAAAGATCAAATAAAAAGCATTTATATTGATAGAATGGAGTGTCTGAAAAAAGAGCTGCAAAAGTACGATACAAAGAATATACAATATTCTAAAGAAAGCGCAGGCTTTTATATGTACTTAATATTACCGAATCATATAAATGATATGAGATTAATTGAAAGACTTAAAGATATGGGAGTACTAGTTATGCCAGGTAGGGAATCTTTTTTCAATGGTTTCATAACTCACAAATCCATTGTTTTAAGTATATCTAGGGTTACAAAGGAAGAAATTAAGAAGGGCGTACAAATAATTATTAATGAAATTAATAGATATTCTATATGAAATGGGATGGTTTTTCCTCCTTTTAGGGGAGTAGTAAGAAGAAAAATCGAATTGAAACAGCTAGACAATGACAAGATTGAAGACTATATTGCTAATATTTACATCTTTAACTTCCTATTTGATAAACTTATACTTAATATAATAGGAGGAGAAAGATATGAAAGACAAGATAAAGGGTTTAATTATGGGGACCGTAATTGCTACATTAATTATGAGTCCTATTGTTGGGGCACAGGGGATGAAGGAAAATGTGGAAGTTCGGTTTGACTACGTTAATCTTAAGGTAAATGGAGATGAAGTTGAAACTGATACGTTACTCTACAAGGGTGTTACCTATGCGCCTGTAAGAGAAGTAGCTACGATTTTAGATAAGGAAGTCGGTTGGGATAATGATACTAGAACTGCAATGATTAATGACAAGGAAAATATTAAAAATGATTCAGATATTAATACTGAAAATAAAAATATTGAAAAACTAGGGATAACTGCAATAAAAATGGATAATAAATATTATAATCTTGGATACACTCAACCAACATTCGAGTATGCTATAGAACAACTATATACTGACAAAGATGGTGGTCTCTACTCTCTTAATCAAAATAGTGTTTTGGCTTTAACTGCACTTATACGTATTTATAATAACGACTATAATATAAATGAGCCGCGTAACCCTAATGTCGATGGGAATATAATACTTTTAAATAAAAATACATCACCTTGGCAATATAGTGGATATGGGGAAGAAGATAAAGAACAATGGAGCGATATACCTGCAACACGAGGTGGTTATGAATTTCAAAGTGTAAAGACCATTCCTTTAAAACATTATATTTTCCTCAATGAAGATAAAAGTAAATCTTACAATCTTACATTTTTAAACGGTGAGATTACAGATAAATATAGAAACCTAAACTATTCACATGATCCGACTAGAAATAAAGAATATAGCTTAGATAAGTTTCCTAAAAGTATAGTAAAATTTGAAGACGATACAAGAAAATTTATAGATATAGGTGAGATATTAGAATATCTTGAATATAAATATAAAATATATTTTGATTCTAAAAAAGACTGTATGGTAATCGAAATCTTAAAATAGGCTGTGGGTATCTTGCAATATGTAGAAATTTACTCTAAAACACATTGGGGCTGAATTCATAAGAAGTTCTTATGAATTCAGCCCTGTAGTAAAGTAAAATTTAATTTAAAGAAGAAAGCAATTAAAGGAAAAGATATTCAATTTCCTCAAAACAATCTATAATATAATCTGGATTTTCCCTTTCTAACTCATCTCTAGTATTAGATCCTGTGGTGATTGAGATAATCTTGGCACCAAGATGCCTAGCAGTTTTAATATCTAAAAGAGTATCACCTATAACATATATACCTTCGTAGTTATCGCCATAGAGAGCTTTTGCCTTCTCAAGGGCCGACTCTGCAATGTCAAACCTTCTAAGGCCGTCTTCACCAAAGCCACCTGTAGCAAAATGTTTCCAAACTCCTAATTTTTCAAGCTTATAGCGTGCGCCAATACTAAGTTCTCCAGTAATTAAAGAAAGCTTATGATCAGTTTTAGATAGTTTTTGTATAATATCTACTGCATCAACATTAGCTCTCCAAACATCGGTAACTTTAAAAGCTTCTAGCTGCTCTTCATACAATTTTAGAAACGCAGACCATTTTTCTTCATCAAAGCAAGTATTGTGTTTCTCTAAAACTTCCATAAAAACATCCTTATCAGAACGGGCGGAAGTATCTACACCATTCATGCCATTTTGAGTATTGAGGAAAAGGTCGATTGCTTTCTGATAGGGGATATCGGTTCTGTGATCTCTTTTGATTATAGTACCGTTTATATCAAAAAAAATAAGTACTCCCATGTAATTCACTCCTTAAAGGTAATTATAACTATATTTGTATTGTAACATAATAAGACAAGGTTATGTACTTAGCCCGAATTATTTATGAATAATTCGGGCTAAGGAAAAAAATTAACAAAACGTAATATATAGGCTGGAAAAAATGCGTGTACACGCACATAAATCTGTGATATAATTTGCAAATTGGGAGGGAAAATCATGAACAAGGATGATATAGGATATTACACGAGAAGTATAATTAGAAGCTTCCAAAATAATATGGATAAAAAGCTTTATAGTTATGATATTAATGGTGCTGATATCTACATAATTGAACACGTGTACAATGAAGATGGGATTTCACAGGAAAAGCTATCGTCTATGATGATTATCGACAGAACAACAATTAGCAGAAGAATAAAAAGGCTTGAAACCTTGGGATACATCAAAAAGGTAAGGGATGACAAGGATAGAAGAGCATTCAGATTGCATAAAACGGAAAAAGGATTACCGGTTTATGAAAAAATTAAAGAAACAAAAGATGAGTTTGGAAGAATAGGCCTTAAAGGAGTTAGTGAGAAAGAACAAGAAATGATTAAGGCTATAACTAAAAAAATCTATGAAAATATAAAAGATGGTTTACTATAGTGTCAGCTCATGGAAAAATGAAATAGCTTAGTACAATGGAACAATAAAACTACGACAAAATATATGCGTGTGCACGCATATATTTTAAAGTGAGTATAGAAAGATTATTCATGAGTGCATTATATAAAAACCTTATAAATACATAGAAAAATTATAAAGAGAAGAAAGGAACAATAAAAGGAGGATAATTAATGAAAAAGATAAGTTTGATACTATTGAGCCTGAGCATGTTAATGATGATAACTGCTTGTGGAGAGACAGAGGTAGCATCTGTTGAAGAAGTAGCGAAACCAGTTGAGGTGATGACTTTAAATGAAGAGACTATGCCAGTAGAGCTTGAATATATTGGTGTAGTTAAGTCCGATGAGACAAAGGAAATTGGATTTAAATCATCAGGAAAGATATCTAAGATATATGTAGAAAAAGGAGATTATATAAAAAAGGGTACGAAGCTTGCGGAACTTGATAAAGAAGATTTAATGTTTCAAGTAAATGCATCAAAGTCGAAGCTAGATGCTGTTCAGATTGATATTAATAAAGCAAAGGATTCATACGATTATGCAAAAGAATTATTTGTAAAAGTTGAAGAGCTGCATGAAAGTAAAAGCATATCACAGTATGAATATGACCAAGCAAAATTGAAGATTGACTCATCAGAGGATGCATATGATCAAGCTAAGTCAAACTATGAGGCAGCTAAAACAGATTATGATTACAAGCTAAGTATGGTAAATGATACTACCCTTGTTGCAGATATTGAAGGTTATGTACTAGATATCAAGTATGAGGTAGGTGAAATGATTTCATCAGGAAGCCCCATCGTGGTTTTAAGAAATGATATGAAGATAGTAGAAACAGGTATTACACAGAAGGATTTAGGGAAAATCAGCATAGGTCAGGAAGCTAAAATAGAATACAATGGGGAAGAAACTAAGGGAAGTATAACTAATATATCTCAACTTGCTGATAAATCAACGAGAACGTATAATGTAGAGATTTCACTAGATGAAGGGGATTACTATTTGGAAACTATTGTAGGGGTTAAATTTGAAATTGGTGAGGAAAGTGGAATCTGGATTCCTATTAATTCAATTTTATCTTCAACGATAGACTACGTTTATGTTGTTGAGGACAATAGGGTTGTTAAGAAAACTATAACGATTGAAGATACAAAGGGAAGTCTTGTAAAGGTTAAAGGGCTCGAACCGGGAACTAAGCTAGTTATTAATGGAATGAAATCAATTAGAAATGGCTCCTTAGTAAGTATTATTGATTAAAGGAAGAAGGTGATTTAGTGAAGAAGGGAATAACCTATTCAGCTATAAAGAATAGGAAATTGACAATACTTTTGATAGTACTGTCCATGGTTATTGGACTTTATAGCTATTACATTTTGCCAAGGCAAGAATCTCCTGATGTTAGTGCTCCAATTGCATTGATAACTACGGTTTATCCAGGAGCTTCACCGGAGGATGTAGAAGAGCTTGTAACAAAAAAAATTGAGGATGAGATTTCAGAGGTTAAGGGATACGATTATAGCAACTCAACATCAAAAAATGGGGTATCAATTGTTCTTCTGTATTTAAAGGATGGCGCCGATACCGATGAGGGCTGGGACGATCTAAGGGAAAAACTTCAGGCCCTAGAAGGAGAACTTCCTAGTGAGATCCTACCTATAGATATCAATACAAGCTTGACGGACACAGCAGGAATGATTATAAGTATGTCGGGAGACAACTATACATATGAAGAGCTTGCTGATTATGCACAAGTATTTAAAAAAGAGCTTAGCAAAATCGATGGTGTAACGAAATTTGAAATAGATGGAGATTTAGAAAAGCAGATTACCGTTGAAGTAGATATTGATAAGCTTAACTATTATGCTCTATCTTTAGACGATATATCGAGTATAATACAAAGTCAAAATATAAATATACCATCGGGTGATGTTGATGATGGTAAAACTAAAATAGCTGTAAAATCAAATGGAACTTATGCATCTATGAAGGAAATAGAGAATACTATTATTATGGTTTCATCAGAAAACGGCACGGTTTTACGCCTTAAGGATATTGCGAATATATACTATGAAGTAGATAGCTCATCACCAAGATATAAAGAAATGGATACAAAAGCAGTACTTCTTACAGGGTATTTTGCAGATGGTCAGAATGTGGTACTTACTGGAAAAGAGGTTGAGAAGAAGGTTGAGGAGCTAAGCAGCAATCTTCCGAAGGATATTGATTTTAATCAAGTAATATTCCAGCCAAAGGATGTGGCAAAATCAATAAATGATTTTGTAATAAATCTTTTAGAGGCGGTATTCTTCGTTATTGCCGTTGTGTTCTTTGGGATGGGGGCTAGAAATGCAATTATTGTATCTACAGCCATCCCCTTGTCAATATGCATGACATTTATAATCATGTATGGATTTGGGATTAAATTAGAGCAGATGTCGATTTCGGCTCTGATTATTGCCTTGGGTATGTTAGTTGACAATGCCATTGTTGTGAGTGATTCAATACAAAGTTATATCAACGAAGGAATGGAGCAGTTTGAGGCCTGCGTAAAGGGAACTAAAGATGTTGCCATGTCAATGCTAACTTCCACCCTTACAACTGTTCTCGCATTTGTGCCATTACTTCTTATAGGGTCAGCAGTAGGACAGTTTATCTTTGGTGTTCCTTCAGTCGTAATAATTGCGCTGATATGTTCATACATCTGTGCCATAATTACAACGCCAACCCTAGCATATATATTTTTTAGAAAAAGAGATTCTAAAAAGAAGGATAAGCCTTCGATAATACGAAACATTTTTGATAAACTACTTAAATTAGCCATGAAGAGAAAGCTTGCTATGATTAGTGTAGCTATAATAGCATTCCTGGCAACGGGACTACTCGCAACGCAGCTGGAAGTCAGTATGTTTCCTAAGGCAGATAAGGAGCTTATGTATATAAATATTCAAGCTGAGAACGTGTCTGATCTAGGTGTGACTGAAAAGCTTTCTAGCGATGTTGTAAAGGTAGTAAAGGAATATCCTGAAGTTATAAGTTACTCAGAAGCAATAGGAGATGGGCTGCCTAAATTTTATATGACCGTTAAGACTGGTTCACCATCAAAGGATTTTGCTCAAGTTCTCTTGAAAATACGTCTAAAAAAAGATGGGAGATTTGAATCAAAGGACGAACTTTTAAACCATATGCAAAAAGAACTTGATAAGGCAATAGTAGGAGGAAGTGCCGTTGTAAACTTACTAGATGCTGGTACTGGTGGAGGGAGTCCAATTCAAATAAGAGTCAGCGCGGAAAAGATGGAAAGACTAGAAGAAGTTACAGATTTAATCACTAATGAATTGCGAGCCGTAGAAGGAACGATGAATGTAGATAATGATTTTATAGCTAAAAACTATCAATTTAGTGTAAATGTAGATGAAAATAAGGCAAGTGCCTATGGAATATCTAAGTATGATGTTCAGAAGGAAGTAAGTATAGCACTAAGAGGTAAAAACTCCTCTTCCTTTAGAAAAAATGGAAATGAATATAATATTATTGTTAAAAGTGATATAGAGAGTAAAGAAAAATTGGAAAATATAGCTATAAAATCGGCGATTACAGGGAATAAAGTATTGCTAAAGGAAATTGCAAGTATTGATATGGAGTCTCAGTATCCAATTATAGCTAGATACAATAAAGAAAGAAGTGCTGTCGTTACATCTGAGATATTAAATGAATATACTGCCCAAGATGTTGAAAAGCAAATTAAGAATCAGGTAAGAGACTTGGGATTATTAGATCTTGAAGATGTAAAGGTTGATTTTGATGGTGAAATGGGAGATATACAAGACAGTTTCTCTGATTTAGGAATTCTTGCTGCTTTCTCTCTAGTGTTAATAGTAGGAGTTTTAGTATATCAATTTAATTCATATATGCAGCCATTTGTTATATTGTCTACTATCCCATTAGCTTTAATAGGATCTATAGGTGGTCTATTTATATTAAAGCAACCATTGTCCTTTACAGCAATGCTTGGAATAGTCAGCTTAGTTGGTATAGTTATAAATAATGCTATCGTATTGATTGACTATATAAACAACTCAAGGGAGATGGGAAGCAGTGTCATAGAGGCTTGTAAAAAGGCAGTTGATAGAAGATTCAATCCTATAATGCTTAGTACAGTCACTACGGTAATTGGACTTATACCACTATTGATATCTGGTGGTGATATGTTTAGACCAATGGCAACTGCACTGATTGGTGGATTATCCATATCGACTATATTAACCTTAGTTGTTGTTCCGACAATCTACAATATGGTTGAGGGAAGATCAGAAAGAAAAGAGTACAAATCTGTAGAAACAGAAGGTAAAAATATTTAGGTAGATTTGAGTTTCTAGTTGTTAAAGTTTACTCTAGAAAACCGGCACTAAAAATAGTTGTTTGAAGTGGCAACTATTTTATGCCGGTTTTAAAATTGTTATATACCTATGAATAGTACAAACTAGATGTTTCATAGGATTACACAAAGGGGGTAGACAATATGAAAACTAAGTTAACTAATAGAAATGAGGTCTATGATGCTACATACTATTTTGAGAATACTATAGTTCATGTAGTTGCTCCTGGGCCAAAGACCCCGGAAGAAATTGATAAGATACTTGAGGAGCACCACAGAGTCGGTTGGGAGATATGGAAGGATATAATGAAGAAAGAAGGAAATCAATAGGGCAAGGGATGAAGGACGAAGCAGTCCTTTGGCATAGGACAAGCTAAAACGTAAGTAGCGCAGTAAGACTTTGAAACCTGGCAAAAATCACAACTGGCTCCTGCTAAAAAGCAGAAGCCATATATATAAATTTTATCGAGGGGCAACGTTAACCCAGATTATTCATGAGCAGTTTGAGGTTAATTATATTGTAACGAACAAATGTTAACTGGGTATTAATAAAATATTAATTAAACGTAAAAGAAAGTAGCTTTTTAAGTTATGATATTTAGCAGAATGGAGGACTAAGGGTATGATCAAACTAACAATAGAAATATCTAATAATGAAAAGAAGACTTTGATTGTTAGTTTAAAGAAGGAACTTATAAGGAAAGAAAAACGTTTAAAATATTATATGGATTATTCTGAAGATGAACTGGATGAAAAGATTGAATCAGATGATAGGGAAATAAGCTGTACAAGACGAAAAATCAAGGAAGATTTAGAAAAACAATTGAATAATATTAAATCTATACTTAGGAAACTAGACTACGAATTTGAGCTAGATTTAAAATAGGACCTAGTGAAAGGATAGAAAAACAAAAATCGTGCCATGTATTATCTGGACACGATTTTGAGTATATAAATGATAAGAAAACTTAAAATACCAATCAAAGGACTGTATCGAGCGATGTTTTCTTTGTATAAAGTATTTTTTCTCATGTTTTTTCCCTCCTTTGATTCTCTGAATGTATAAGAAATAGAAATTTTAAGATAATGCTATAAGTATACTAAACAATTATTGAGAATTATGTAAAAAGTTGTTGTCGTTTATAAAAAAAATCAATTTAAATTCTAGAGCAACTTTATATAGAATACGTGTTAAATAGAAAAGGTATTATCTTTAATAAGAGCTTTTTAGAGGCATCTTAAGAAGATAATACCTTTACATTATTTTAGAATGTTAACGAACAAAGGTCCCTTTAACACGTTTTGACATAGAAAAATATGCTATGACTGAAGAGATAACAATAATCTTGAGTAGAGGGTATAGCCAAACTAAGATGGTTCCTTGGTATGGTAAATCTACATCACTTAGGAAATTATGAAAATAGAATATAGCTACTGCAGCTATAGAGACGATTTGTAAACTGATAATTAACATAGGTGTTTTTTTTGACTTTATAAAAAAAGCTATCAAAGCAGATACTTGAAACAGAAAAATTAAGGATTTTAGTGAGAATACAATGAAAAAAGAATTTCTAAAATATGAAGAATCATTCGGTAGTATTTCAGATAACATATTCCAAAACTCAGGAACATACCAGTTTTTAAAGTAGGTAACAAGTGAGAATATATTAAGAAAAACAGATAGTGTAAGGATTATACCAAAAGGTATTAACCAGCCGCCGATAGAATTGTATAATTCATCGCTTCTATATTCAATATTACTATTAGTCATGAAAAATCCTCCTAGATATTGATAGGAAAAATGAAAAATATATTTATCGAGATTAAATACTGTAAGTTTTATTATATTATATATGTATATGGAATAAAAATCCAGTATAGGTGTAAAAAGTATTTACCGATAATAACCTAGGATTTGATGCGATTTATAGAAATGGGAAGATAGGACGTAACAAGATGTTTAACAAATAGCTGAAAAAAGTAAAGAAAAATTTGAAATGAAAAAAGAGAATAATCAAGATGCATTAAAGGGGGACTAAAATTACATCTTTTTTATTCTCTTTGATGTTTCATTAAGAGTATTAACAGATATAAGGAAAAGTATTCAGATTTTATTATAATTTTTTAAACATATATGACATATTGAGAAAACCGAGGTAGATAGGGGTTAGGAAACTAAATTTGATTTTTAACACATAGGAAATTATAAACTTTTGAAGCCTAGGATAACTTTATAATTTCCGTGAGAATCTTTATTAAAGACTTTGTTAAAAGAATTTTCAATGGACATACTATTAGTGAATTAATAAGGAACGTTAAATGGCTTAAAGTGATAAACCATATAAGAAAGGAGGATCTTTAAAGGTGAGCGACAATATTTGGGAAGCTGAGTATGATACGAGAAGATACTGGAGTAGGAAGATAGAAGACTTATGTAAAGAAAAGAATATGGAAATACCTGATATGGAAAATAAGTTTGCAAATAAACTAGAAAGTATATATTTAGGCATGATAAATCATGACAACTAGAGATATCGTTAAGGTTATGATATATAGATGTATGATTGAGAAGCTTAGCTTACTCAAATAGTCACTGAGAAATTTTTGACTCATTAGCTATTCAAGAACCTATTAATGGGCAGATTTTTCAAAGCGGAAATATTTGAATGTATTGCCCAGGAAATCGGGAATTTTCAACGGCTTTGCCGTGAAATTTGTCTTGAAAAGTATTAATAAATAGATATTTGTAAAAAGGACTAATCTCCTAAACTATTAGAATGTAAATCTATCTATAGAGATTACAGTCAAGGCTTTAATTTATACACATCAAAAATCCCTAGAACCATCGGCTATTTTAATATGTATAAATTAAGATTTACTTAGAACTCTCTATATATGACTTGACAAAAATAATACGGGGGACAGACATGCTTGAAGCTAGGTTTCCCATAGTATGTCTTAGTCCCTCTATCACACTTTCTATATTACAAAGCAATGAAGAACTTTGTAGTTGCATAAGGAAGTAATGTTTAAACTTATAGGTTGAAAACATTTAGAAAAAATTATTTACAATGTATGGCCAGATAATAATGCAGACCTGAGTAATGACTACTAAGGAAATAATTACTATATCAAATAATCCAAAGACCTTTTCTCTAATTCGTCTTAGTGCAATAATAATGATAAGAGAAATAGAAACAGTTGTACGCTGAAAATTGTCTAAATGAAAATACTCAAGTAGTATATACCAAAGTGGAAAGGTTAATAAAATTATTATGAAGGTTAAATGCTTTTTAATATGAATCACTCCCTTTTTCCTAATTAAACTAATAGATACAAACAAATTAATTTAAGGAATTGAGTACATTTACTTCTTAAACCCAAATTAATCATGAATAATTTGGGTTTAATACTGAAATTGAAAAAAATGTGCTTTATATATATATATTACGAGTAACGTTATTTATAACGTTGGACTATGAGGGCTGCTTGTATCAAAGTTACCTGTGCGTGAGATGACAATTAAAAATAACTGTAAAAAAAGTAAATGTATTAAGTTCAATTCATTTGAGGCATTTGAAAAAAGTGCTTTTTAGTGCTAAAAAATTAATGATGAAGAAATAGTATTATGTTATATAATAGTATATGGAGGTTGGATATGTGACTTTTGACAAGGTAGAGTTTTAGACTGATGGGGGATGGAGAATATGATATATGAGTTAAGTAAAGATAGGTATTATTCTATACATAGTTTGTTAGACAATACCATGGACAATATTGAAATAAAAGCAGTCATCGATGGGATAAACCCAGGATGGATTTTTGTAGATCGGGTAGAATCACCACGGAATGCTATGATTTGGTCCAGGGGAATTCAGGGTTTTTATTTTGTTGGAGAAAGTAATAATACACAATTTAACAATTATATTAATGACTTTATAGATAAAGAAATTGAACCAAGGGCTATTAAGGAAGGTCTAAATAGATTTGAATTTAGTGGAGAAACTGGGAAGTGGGATCCTGTCCTTGAAGAGATGTTTAAAAACAGAGAATTAAGTAAGTCGAGGCAGTATATATATAAGCTTGAATCTGCAGTGTGGGATTTTGATGATAGAAGGAAGCTAGATGAGGGCTTTATTCTCAGAGAATTTAATGAAGAAATGTTTAATGATCCAAATATAAAGAACTTGGAGTTTCTTTCTTCCGAGATTGAACGATGGTGGGATTCATATGAAGATTATTTAGAGAAGTCATTTGGATATTGCATTATTGCTGAGGATAAGGTTGTTAACTATTGTTTATGCAATTTCGTACATGAAGATACCCATACCATGGGAATTGAGACTCAAAAAGATTTTCGAAGGAAAGGTTTATCTCAAGCTACTACTGAAGCCTTTGTAGAGAATTGTATAAGGAACAATTTGAAACCATATTGGGAGTGTATGGAAAGTAATCTGGCATCTAGATCTCTAGCAGAAAAATTAGGCTTTACTAGGACTCACATTTATTCATTATACTCATTTCCCTTTAAATAGGAAGATACAGATATATTGTCGATAAACTGTTGATGGGAATGAAATATCACTTATAGATATTTTAGGTACCGATTGTGATTCTGTAATTGATGAAGTAGAATTAAAAATGCAGGTTAAAAACTTATACAGAAAAATGACAAATGTCTTGAAAAATCGTGAGAAAACAGTTATTGAGTTAAGATATGGCTTGGCCAATGGAGGCTGTAAAACTCAAAGAGAGATTGCAAAGCTGTTAGGCATATCTCGTTCTTACGTTTCAAGAATAGAAAAAAAAGCTTTAAGTAAGCTTAAAAAAGCATTCAACAATTTAAAGGAAGATCCTAAGTAATTAGGGTCTTATTAATTTTCATAAAAAAAGGACCCTCTTAGATGGCACTCTAAGAAGGTCAGCAATATAGAGAAAGTTTAATCTATATTATTATATCAGAAAATTAAGAATTATTTAAGGGGAATAATGTACAAAAAGCAAAACATATTTACTTATATTGACATATTAATAGTAAAAAAAAACTCCATTATGTTTAGTATCAATAGAACTGTAATATTTTTTCTCCTAAATCAAATACTAGTTTTAAATGAAAAAATCTGTGTAACAAGGTTTTTTTATGACTTTTAATAGTTGTAATACTAATTATTGGAGGGACATATGAACTCGACTATATTAGTGCCCCTAAAAGCACTGCTAGGTTTTTCAATACTGCTACTTATAACGAGATTTGTGGGAAAGAAACAATTAGGCCAGCTGACCTATCTTACATATATTACAGGAATCTCCATTGGGAACATGGCAGGAGATATGGTTGTTTATCGAAATGTTAAAGTTATGGATGCAGTTGTTGGTCTAGTGTCTTGGTCGCTTTTTGTATTTATATTTGAATATATAAGTCTGAAATCATCAAAGGTTAGAGCAATAGTTGATGGGGAACCTACTATTGTTATAAAGAAAGGGAGAATTATAGAGGAGTCCCTAGATTCTTTAAAACTAAATATAGGTGATTTAAAGATGCTTCTACGAAATAAGAATGTTTTCTCTATCAGAGAAGTAGACTATGCAATCTTAGAGCCCAATGGACAACTAAGTGTTTTAAAAAAGCCCGAAGAAGAGCTAGTAAATAAAAGAGATATGAAAATACCAGTAAACATACGTAAGTTTGTGCCTCTTTCTGTTATTCTCGATGGCAAAATAGTAGAAAAGAACATGAAGGAATTTGAGCTTAGCGAAGAATGGTTACAATGTCAGTTGCGGGTACTTGGGATAGACTCCGTAGAGAATGTTATCTATGCAGAGCTCCAAAGTGATGGTAGCCTTTATGTAAATGAAATGATGCAATCTTGAAAACCCTAGGAGGAAGTAATAGTGAACAAAGAAGTTGTTTCGGAGAAACAAGGGATAGCACTTCTTATCATGTTTATAATAGGCACATCTTCAATTGAAATAACAGGAATGGCTGCGGGGAAGGATACGTGGATAGCCATAATAACAGCAGTAATTTTGATGATTCCTATTATGTTGATGTACGAATATTTTCATCGGAATTTTCCAAACAAGGACTTGTACGACATAATAATGATGTGCTTTGGTAAATTTCTGGGAAAAATAATAATGATTTTGTATACATGGTACTTTTTTGATGAAGTAGCCTTAGTAACAAGAAACTATAGTAGTTTCGTTGTGACAGTGTCATTAGCTGAGACAAAGGTGATAGTAATTGAGATAGGAATTTTGATTTTATGTGGATGGATAGTAAAAAAGGGAATTGAAGTCACGGGGAGGTGTGCTCGACTTTGGACAGTTATGTTTATAATATTAATGACAATATCGATTTGTCTCGAACTTCCAAATATGAGTATAGTAAATATTCTTCCTGTATTAGAGAAGGGAATAAAACCAGTTATAGAGGGAATATTTAAGTCTATTGGATTTCCTTTCGGTCAGCTAATAGTTTTTATGATGATTTTTCCAAATGTACTAAAGAAAAAAAATTCTATAGTTTATATAAAAGGTTTCTTGATAGGTAGTGTAATATTATTTGTTATCTCATTAACTAATCTCCTAGTATTAGGGGTAGGAGCAAGTGCAAGTGCATACTATCCAACATATATAACCATTTCAAGGATAAGTGTAGGAAAAGTAATACAAAGAATAGAAATAGTGGCTGGAATAATACTAACACTGGGAGCATTTATCAAAATAAGTATTTTCTTAATGGCAGCATGTAAGGGGATTGCAAAAATATTTGAGTGTAATGATTATAAGTTTGCTGTAACTGTGATTACTTTATTGGCAATTAATCTAACCTATTTTGAATTTGGAAGTGTTATGGAATTATATGAATATGGTGACACATCATTACTATACTTTTCATTTGTATTTCAAATAGTCTTTCCGATTTTAATATGGATAACATCTATATTGAGGAAAAAGAAAATTAAGTTATTGTTATAATATTGCATGTAAAGGTTCAAAGTAAGATTGCTCATAAGAAAACTAAAAACATATAATTATTCCGGATTATTCATGAGAAATTCTAAATTACTTGTACCCTTTCAAACTTTTCATGTATAATCCGGAATTATTTTTGAACTTTCAATGAATGAGATGATTTTAATGCAAAAAATGGACAGCTTACGTAATGTACTTACATCAAAGACTGTCCTTTTTTGAGTATACTATGGAAATAGTAAAAGAGATATCTAATATCTCACTCCGCATTCAACTAATATGGTCGGCGTCGGCCTGGAGGTTCGGGTTCAGTTTGACCACCAAAGAGGTCACCTAATATGTTACCATTACTAAACAAGAAAAGGAGGAGGACTAGTAGCAAAAGATTATTACCATCTTTTCCTCCTAAACCACCAAGTAATCCATTCAAAAAATTATCAGACATATGTTCACCTCCAAGAATTAAAAAATCATTTTGGCTCATTAGTATAATATTCCGGAGCATAGTAATTTGTTAAAGTATAACGCTAAAAAAATTAAAATAATATAAAAAATAATAAAGAACAATAGCAACATAAAAAACATCTAAATAGGAATAAGGTGCTCCACAATGACGAATTTTAAAAATTGGAATTTCGTTCATTTTGAAACACCTTGAGACTGGAACTATAAAAAACTTTTATGAGATAAAACTATTTTCTAGAGGTTAAATTTTTAAGAAAAAGTTTTGAGTTGCTTAAAGATTTTCTAAATCCTTTAGAAAAGAATCGGATATTACAGATTCAATTGAATCTTCTAAAAGAGTATCTAGTTCATCTATATCTATATCAATTTTTTTCTGAGAAATCTGTGATAGTTCATTCTGAGTTTGCTGAATTTGAACATTATAGTCTTGAGTATTTTCATCGTATTCGTCTTGATAAATTTCCTCATCATATTCATCTACATCAAAATCTTCATGATGATCACATGACGAAGGGGCGTCTGTTTGAATATAGGTTAATTGGCCTCCTGGATACACTCCATTGTTTGTTACTTTGTAATCATCGTGGTTATGCATTGGATAAAATTGTGGGAAGAACTTATCATTATCTCCACAGCTTTGACACTGCATACAGATATCAACATAGTTTACAGTGTCAGGGTCAGGACACTTCACTGGGTCAGTAGGTATATTGAATATAGCCTCACTGTCGATTTTTTGTAATTCTCTCATCTGCTTACATAGAGACTGAAAACCATCTTGACCATTAACTATATAGTTTCTATATTGAGGTAGTTTGCTATCTGCTGTCAAAAGTAAATCATAAGTCTCTCCCGAGCCTATAGTAGCAGTAAAGCCTCTAGTTACAAATTTATTATTTAATCGAATTCTCTTTGCAGCTTGAGCTATGAATGGACTTAAATGTTGATCTTTTCCTATTTGAGTAAAATGCCATCCATGGATATGCCATGGAACAACTTGGTAACCCAAGTTAATCATCCTTAAAAGAAATTTATCGTTAGTTTTTACATGAACATAGGATTCATAATTAATCTGTGTAAGATTAGGATCACTATCCATACTAGGTGTCAAAGGATGAGGTAACAATGTATCTGGGAAAGCCCTTCCGTTAACAAGCCAGTAATCAGGTTTAAAGTTTACCGCATTAAAGTCTTGGTTTTTTAGAACACTGCTATGCCATACTGAATCGATATCTGATAAAAGCATAATGTTTTCTTCATCAAAGTATGTGTGTATGTTGTTGTAGGCAAAATTTCTATGGGTAGCAGTTTTCGGGATATTACGCAAGTATCTATCACCTAAGAACCAGCGACCATCCCAGTGTTGAGTAATACCAGCTTTTTTCAAACTTTTAACGGATGGATATATAATGAGTGCACCATACATACCCATCTGAACATGCTCTGAAGCTTCTATATGGCAGTGATACATTAGAGTTCCAGGATGCTCTGGATTAAAATAATATGTCGCTGCAGGCGGCTTTTCAAGTTTGCCTCCATCGTCAGCTCCCATCCACATAGGAACGCCCCAAGAAGTTTCAGGAAATCCATCTAGTTGAGTAGCAACATGGGCACCGTGTAAATGAACGGTATGGAAGTCTGGAAGATCAGGACGGTACTTCATACCTAGATTTATAAGGGTAATATAAAGTCTATCTCCAACATCAGCCCAAATTATTGGAGAAGGAATTGTTGCAGTACCCCTCAAATCCATAAGTTTTTTCCAGTTTTTAGGTTTTCTCCAGTCGAGGTATTCATTCTCCTTTACTATGTTACCATCTACTTCTAAAAGACCACCAATAAATCCCCAAGCGTAGATCGATTCTCTATTAGTAGTACATACTTCGGCATCCTTTGGAACATCAATGAAACCATCAGTAGCTAATAAGACATAATGTCGAACAGCCATTGAAAAAAATCCTCCTTTATATATAATTGTAAATCGGCATAGGCATAAAATTGGATACTTATACTACCTATCCTATTTCAATACATATATATGGACAATTGCAGAATGTGTGACGATTTTTAAGTTTAATTACTAGAAAAAATAAATTTTCGACAAGAATATAAAGATAGAGAACTGAGAAAAGCCTCAGGTCTCTATCTTTATTTCTTAATTTATATTAACATGAATAGATTAGCCTCGTTAGAATTAAGTATTTGACTCCTGACTTAAAGATATATATATATCAATTTTTTAAACTTACCAAGTTTAAATGGCTTTAAGCTCAACCACCACCCGTTGGTCCACCAAAGTTTCCAAGATTTCCAAGATCTCCAAATAGATTGCCACCGCCACCGAATAGAAAGAGTATTACTAGTAAAAGTAACAAATTATTGTCTTTACCCATGCCACCAAGTAATCCATTAAACAAATTATCAGACATTAATTCACCTCCCAAAGATTTCTAAATGTAACTCTGCTCAATAACATAATATTCTATAAAACTTCAATGTGTTAAAAGAAAAGGTATAGCACTTATAAAATAGTTTATGACAGGAAATAATTGTATGTTACAAAAAAGTTTAATAGGGTAAATATAGATTGCTACATAATTTAGAGTTAACTAAGATTTAGGTTAAAGCGAAAGGAGAAACATAATGGATTGTCCAATTTGCGGAGAAGAAATGGTAAGAAGAGGTGGCTGATGTAAAAGTTGTCCACGGTGTGGATATGAAGAATAAAAAAGTATTTAATTTCATATGTGTTATAAAAAATCTCGGAAGAATGCAAACGATGCATTTTCCCGAGATTTCTATTTTTTTTAAAACTAATTAAGAAATAAATTTCCCTATTCAAACCGATAAACCAAAAGAGAATCTTAAGCAAAGAAGCTATCAAATACATTTTGCTCTACAAAACCCTGTTAACAATTTTGTGTTGGAAGGGCAAAAGATTTTTTGGAACACTATCTAGTCCATTCTTTTCAGCTATTTTCCAAATGGCACAGTTTCTGAAATAAAACTTGCAAAAATTAGATTTCAATGCATCTGTATATGATTTTTCATACCTTACTGTTTCATTGATATATGAACACTTGGAAATGAAGTCGCATGTCTTCAATTACGATCATCCTTTCTTTTGTTAAATATACTACGTTTAAATATAATATTCATAAGTAAAAAAAATATGATTATAACTTCTAATTCTTAGACATCGTTAAAGTCATTTTCATTTCACTCTTAAATTTTAATATTTCACTCCGAAATTTATGCAATTGGGAAAATTTATCTAACAAGATAAAAAAACTGTGGTAAAATTCATAATATGGTAAGACATGTCATGGAAAGTAGTGGAAATAACAGATGTGTAGGGGAATTTTCCCTATTTTTTTTCTGAAATCTCGAGAAAAAATTAAGAAAAAAATAAGAAATTACTAAAAATTAGAAGGTAATATTAAATTTAGCTAGAATAGTAATTAATTACAATGCTTATTTGAATTAATTATGTATTTAAAAAATTAAATAAGCATTTAATAGGAAACAGAAGATACATAGCTAAATATGGACGCCTCATGCTATGTTGATGTAGTGGCGTAACCGGCTAACTATAAGACTAGTTTTATAGTTAGCTTTTTGTATCCGTATTTTACAGTTTTGGATAAAGAATAGTATAGGTGATTATATGAGAAATAGAAAAAGACTAGGAGATTTATTGATCGATGCCGGTATAATAACGTCGGATCAGCTTAGCCAGGCCCTTGGTATTCAAAAATCTTCAGGTGAAAAATTGGGAGAGGTTTTAACATCTAGTGGATTTGTTACTGAGGAACAAATTATTGAGGTCTTGGAGTTTCAACTAGGTATTCCTCACATGAATTTAGAAAAGCACTATATTGACCCTGAAATTCCAAACTTAATAAATGAAGATCTTGCAAGAAGACATTTATTGATACCGGTAAGCAAAAAAGGAAGACTTCTTAGGGTAGCAATGTCAGATCCATTAAACATTTTTGCCATCGATGACGTTAAGATTGCAACAGGTCTAGAAGTTGAGCCTATTATCTCAAGTAAGCGAGATATAGAGGGCGCTATTGATGAGTATTATGGGAAGCAAAATGCTGAAAAGGCCATAGAGGATTTCAAGAGACAATATAAGGTTGATGATATAGAGACCTTAGATGATGAGATACTCTATGAAATAAATAATGCTCCTGTGGTTAGACTGGTCAACTCTATTATAAAGCAGGCGGTAAAGTCAAAGGCAAGTGATATACATATTGAGCCCTTTGAAAACACCATCAGGGTTAGGTTTAGAATAGATGGCGACCTTCAGGAAATAATGACTCCAGCAAAATCTACCCACTCGGCCATAGTGACTAGAATAAAGATCATGGGAAAGATGAATATAGCCGAGAGAAGACTTCCACAGGATGGAAGGGTTGAAACCAATATTGACGGAAGGGATATAGATCTTCGTATATCATCACTTCCAACGGTTTATGGGGAAAAGATAGTAATCAGACTTTTAGATAGAAGCAGTTTTTTAATGTCAAAAAGTCAGCTTGGTTTTACTAAGTACAATTTAGGGCTTTTAGATAATATTGTACAAAATCCAAATGGAATTATTTTGGTTACTGGACCAACTGGAAGTGGTAAAACAACGACGCTATATACTTTGCTTAGAGAGCTTAATAGAGTCGACAGAAATATTATAACAGTAGAAGATCCCGTTGAGTATCGATTAAATGGTATAAATCAAGTCGCTGTAAATGTAAAGGCAGGGCTGGCCTTTGCAAATGCACTAAGGTCTATATTGAGACAAGACCCTGATATCATAATGATTGGGGAGATAAGAGATAGTGAAACAGCGAAGATAGCTGTTAGGGCAGCTATTACAGGCCATCTTGTTTTGAGTACCATGCATACAAACAATACTGCAGCTACCGTTGCAAGGCTTACTGATATGGGAATCGAACCATACTTAGTATCTTCATCAGTGGTAGGGGTAGTAGCACAGCGTCTGGTACGTAAGATATGTAATGACTGCAAAGAGAAATACACTCCAAACGAAATGGAAAAGAAGGCTTTAGAAGTTAACGAAGGTGTTGAAATATACAGAGGTAAGGGATGCATACATTGTAACAACACTGGCTATAAGGGTAGAATTGCTATCCATGAAGTAATGCCAATAGTAAAGGAATTGCGTATGCAGATAGACAGAAGCGAAAGTGTTGACAAACTCCGGGAAACAGCAAGAAAACATGGGACAAGCAATCTTAGAGATAATTGTAGGGAACTTGTACTGGAGGGAGTCACTACAATCGAAGAACTGTTTAGAGTAACCTATAGTTTAGATTAGGAGGTATAGAATGAATTTAGATGATCTTTTAAGAAAATCCAATGAGTTTAGAGCTTCTGATCTACATTTGACCGTAGGAATACCGCCGATTATGAGGGTATTTGGAGATTTAAGAAAGCTTGGGGATACTCCATTGAAGCCCGAGGATACAGAGGTATTGATAAAACAACTTTTAAATGAAAAACAGCTGAAGGTCTTAGAGGAAAAGGGAGAGATAGATGTATCTTATTCTCAGCGTAGCCTAGGAAGATTTAGAGTAAATGCCTATAGACAAAGGGGAAGCTATGGGATTGCAATAAGGATCGTAGCACTGAGAATACCATCTATGGAGGAACTTGGATTGCCGCCGGTAGTAAGGGAACTTGCTCTTAAAAAGCGTGGACTCGTACTGGTTACCGGGCCAACGGGAAGTGGAAAGTCCACTACACTGGCATCTATGATAGATTTTATAAATCACGATAGAAGCTGTCACATATTAACCCTAGAGGATCCAATAGAATATCTTCACAAACATAACAAGAGCATAGTGAATCAGAGGGAAATTGGTAATGACTCAGGAAGCTTTTCAAATGCCCTGAGATCGGCATTGAGACAGGATCCAGATGTAATATTGGTAGGAGAGATGAGGGATTTAGAGACTATATCCATTGCAATAACGGCTGCAGAAACAGGACATCTTGTATTATCTACATTACATACAATAGGCTCTGCAAAGACAATAGACAGAATAATAGATGTCTTTCCACCCTACCAGCAACAGCAGATAAGGATACAGCTATCAACGGTTTTAGAAGGGGTTATATCTCAGCAACTATTACCGAGGCATGATGAAGGTGGCAGAATAGCAGCAATGGAAGTAATGGTTGGTACAACTGCAATAAGAAATCTCATAAGGGAAGGAAAAACCCATCAGATCCAAAGCTTGGTTCAAACTGGATCAAAGTTTGGTATGAAGACCATGGACAGCTCGATAAGTGAACTTGTAAGAAGAGGAAATATATCAATGGAAACAGCAACTTCCTATGCAGTTGACAGAAATATGATAGATAGATACATGGGTGTATAGGTCTGTAAAATTGATATTGCTTTATTTACTATAACAGTTAATCAATGTTCATTTTAAAGAAAAATAGAATCTGGAATAAACCGAAGGGGGGAACGCATGCCCGAATTTAAATATGAAGCTTTAAGGAGCACTGGGGAGAAGTTAAAGGGGAATTATGAAGCTGAAAGTAAGAATCATGTTTTAATTATGCTTAAGGAAAAGAATCTATACCCTCTAAAGGTGGAAGAGGTTGTTAAGGGGACAGAAATTGGAGTTAAGATATTTGGAAGGGTAAAGACAAAGGATATAGCAGTGTTTTGTCGACAATTCCATGTGATGCTTAATGCAGGGGTTTCACTAATAAAATGTCTTGATATATTGAGGTTTCAAACCGATAATAAAAAGCTTAAGAAGGTACTGGAAGAAGTATATGAAGAGGTACAAAAAGGACTGACGTTTTCCGAGGCATTAAAGAATCAAAGAAGTACTTTCCCGGATTTATTGATTCACATGGTTGAGGCAGGTGAGGTAAGTGGTACCCTAGATGTCATTATGGAGAGGATGGCAGTTCACTTTGAAAAGGAAAACAAGATACAAAATAAAGTCAAGGGGGCTATGATCTACCCAATAATCTTAAGTACAGTATCTGTCTTGGTAGTAGTATTCCTTTTAACATTTGTAATGCCAACATTTGTAGGTATGTTTACCACTAGTGGAGTAGAGCTTCCACTGCCGACCAAAATACTACTGATTATAAGTAATATGATGAAAAAGGTTTGGTACCTATTGATACTTGTTTTGTTTATGGGCATTTATGGTATAAAG
The DNA here is from genome assembly GCF_050888315.1 of Wukongibacter baidiensis. NCBI lineage: Bacteria > Bacillati > Bacillota > Clostridia > Peptostreptococcales > Caminicellaceae > Wukongibacter > Wukongibacter baidiensis. Next base: position 629,563 of record NZ_CP138202.1, on the reverse strand, counting down.
AAATATATGGCAACAGATAGAGGAAGTTTCTTTATTGATCATATCAAAATGAAAATTCCGGTGGTAAAAGGAACAACGCAAAGGGTTGTAACTTCAAGATTTACAAGGACTATGTCTACTTTATTAGTCAGTGGCATTCCTTTAATACAGGCAATAGAGATTGTATCAAAGATAGTTCAAAATAAGATTGTTGAAAAAGGACTTTTAGATGTTAAGGAAGAGGTTAAGAAGGGAATTGAACTAGCAACACCAATTGATAGAATAGGGTTTTTTCCTCCCATGGTTGTGTCAATGATAAAAATCGGCGAGGAATCTGGATCACTAGATGAAATACTTGACAAAACAGCAAACTTTTATGATGAAGAGGTTGAGGTTGCTATGCATAAGATGGTAACAATGTTAGAACCACTTATGATAGTTTTTATGGCAGTCATCATTGGAGCAATAGTTATTGCTATGGTGCTTCCGATGTTTGATATGATAAATACAGTTAATCTTTAAGTTGAATATAGATATGTGATTGCAAAACTTAGGTTGCAAATCTATATAGGCAAAAGAAGGGGGGCAATAAAGTAAAGAATATTTGATTAGATTAACATTAGGAACAATTTATATGAAAAATTAGGGAGGGAACATTATGTTTAAAGAAATTCATAAGAGACTTAGAAATAGGAACGGTTTCACATTAGTTGAACTTGTTGTTGTTATTGCAATTATAGGTATTTTAGTTGCAATTGCTATACCAAGGATAGGTGGGTTTAGGGATGATGCTGTGGATCTACAAACTGATGCACATGAAAGACTAGTAAGAAGTGCAGCAGCTATGTGGGTTGCAGCGAATGGATATCCAAGTAGTGATACTACCTGGAGTGCAACTGATGGTAAATCTGATTGGAACGATTATTTAGATGAATGGCCATCAGGTATTACCTCAATAGAAATTGAAACTGATGGAGATGTTAATGTAACAAAACCATAATACTAGGAGCGATAAGTGTTGGAATATCTAGTTTTAGCAATAAGCTTATCAATGGGTTCCTTCTTAAACGTATGCATATACCGCATACCTAAAGGAAAGTCAATCTCATATCCACCTTCACACTGCCCGAAGTGTGAAAATAGATTGAAACCATTAGATTTAATACCAATATTAAGCTACATAATAGGAAGAGGAAAATGCAGATACTGTGGGGAGGGGATTTCCCCGCAGTATCCAATTGTTGAATTTTTAAATGGTTTTATTTATGTATTAATATATTTAAAATTTGGTTTAACAGTATACTTTTTTAAGTACGCTATTTTGTCGAGTCTCTTAATTGTGATTTCTTTTATAGACTTTAAATATCAAATTATACCAGACCGACTGAATATATTTTGCCTAAGTATAGGTATTGTCTTTATTATATTAAACCTTAATAGGACTAGCCTTGTAAATAGTACTATAGGTCTATTTATTGGTGGAGGACTATTTTTAGTCATAGCAATAGCCACAAAAGGAGCTATGGGTGGTGGAGATATTAAGCTCATGGGAGCTCTAGGCCTTTGCCTAGGATGGCGAGATATACTCCTTATATCTTTATTATCCTTTGTTATAGGAGCAATAGTATCGGTGATTCTACTAGCTTCTAAAATAAAAGGAAGAAAGGATTATATTCCCTTTGGACCATTTATCGCCATTGCTGCTGTTGTTACGATGCTATATGGTGATCAGTTGATACAGATGTATATAGGAATGTGGCTGTAGAAAGAGGTGAAAGACTTGTATTCAAAAAGAGTATTATCAATAGATATAGGAACATCAGATATAAAAATTGTAGTTGGTAAACAATTAAAGAAGGCGATCCTAGTTGAAAAACTATACAAGATTCCTACTCCTGCAAATTCCTATCAGGATGGGGAACTAGTTATGCTAGAGAAGATAGAGAAGGCTGTAAGGGAACTACTAGTTGCTGAGAAAATAAAGGCTAAGAAGGCTATATGTACTATATCAAGCTCATCTGTTATTACCAGGGAGATTGTAGTTCCGAGTGCTAAACCGAAGGAACTTAAAAATTTAGTACACTTTGAAATACAGCAGTATCTTCCGATTATAATTGAGGACCATCTGATTGAATTTAAGATTATAGAAGAATTTTTTGATGAAGCTGTTAAAAAAGTAAGGATACTTGCCGCTATACTGCCAAAGAAGATGTCTGTCGACTATCTGAAGTTGCTAAGTAACCTAAAGCTACAGCCCGTTGCCCTTGATATTCATGATAATGCGATTTCAAAGATATTTGACGGAAAGGTAAATTTGAATGGTGAAAGATCCAGTTTAGATAAGACTGTTGCAGTTATAGATTTAGGTCATTCTCATATAAACCTAATTATAATCGATAGAGGAGTTCAAAGATTCAGTAGGATTATTCCAAAGGGTGGTAAGAATATCAATATCAATATAGCCAACTCCTTCAATCTTGCTGTAAATGAAGCAGAAGAAAAGAAAATCGAACACGTTGATCTTGAAAACTTTAAAAGCGACCTATCATCATATGACATGATAAATGAGCTTATAAGATCAAACATTGACACATGGATAGAAGAAATACAGAGGATATTTAAATACTACACAAGTAGAAATATGGGAAATAAAATTGATGAGATATACATATACGGAGGAAACTCAAAAATTAAAGGTATAGCGAAATTCTTTAATACCATGTTGAATATACCTACCTTTAGGGTTGAAGAAATCAGCAACATAAAATTAGCAAAGAAACTAGAAGCTATGGACTTAGATTATTACTTAAATGCCGTGGCAGGTATTATGAGAAGGTAGGTGGCTTATAATGAAGGATTTCAATTTTTTTTCATCCTTTATTGAAACAAAAAAGACTTCACAATATAAATATGCAATTTATGGAGTTATCTTAGCGTTAATTGTAGTTGGTTTAGGAAGTTTCAATTACATAAATTTTTTGAAAGCTAAGGAACTTGAAAAGGATGCAATGAATCTAAAAGAATATTTAAATTCACAGGAAGTAACTGAAAAGTTAAAAGAGGTTGAAAAAAAGAAAAAAGATATTGCCATAATGGAGAAATACTATACTACTCTAGAAGAAATCAATATAAACATAGATAGCATAGATGTTGTAAAAAGCGGTCTTATGGAAGAGATATCTGCTACAATTCCTAAGGACTTGTTTATAAGGAATATGATACTAAGCTATGAGGGAATGCAATTGCAGGGGATATCTAAAAAGCGATTACCTATAGCTGAGTTTGAACATAATTTGAAAAAACTAGATATATTTAATAAGGTACATGTTACTTCCATTAACCAAGAATCCGAAGATAGTGATAATTACATGTTTACTATGATATTTACATTTAAGGACGTGAGTAAAAATGAAGCTAACTAAACGTGAAAAAATCTTACTACTATCCTTAGGTGTATTGATATTGATAGTAGGTTACTATAAGTTTATTTTGGCGCCACAGCTAGTTAGGATTAAAGAATTGAAGGCAGAGGTTGAGGATTATAGCAAGAAGGCTCAGAAAGCAAAGATTGCTGTCTCGCCAAATAATAAAATACATAAAGACTTTAAAATTATGAATTCAAAAATAATCTATGGTAGTCAAAGGTTATTTCCAAGGATTATACAAGAAAAGTACATTACAATAATAGATGAGATGGCTGAAAAAGCTAATATTAAAGTTTCAAGTATTGGATTCACCAATGAAGAAATAAACCGGATAGAAACAAGAAAAATGGAAGATGGTAATCAGATGTATCATCTTAAGCAACTAGTAGAAGAGTACCATGGTGAGTTCAATGTTTCAAGCAATAGTGAAAAGGATTCTGGAGAAAAAAGTAATGAAAATAAAGAGAATAGTAATTCATCGGAAGAGGATTTGAAGACTCAGCTGGAGACAATGACTGCTACTATTAACTTTGAAGGAAAATATGAAAATATAATAGCCTTTATAAAAAGCGTAGAAGCCTTGGACAAGAAGATTATTGTTAAAAATCTCAGCTTATCAAACCCAGAAGAGGGACCTATGGTGGGGAATATCCTTTTAGACTTCTATGCTGTAAGGAAACTAAAACCTAGTGATCAAGATGAAAGTTATTTGAAGTGGGATATTGAGGATGAATATGGGAGAGAAAATCCATTCAACCCCTTTAGTGGATATGTTGGAACAGATAATAATGATTCTAAAACTGCCAGTAGAGAAAGATATGACTTCATTATGACTGTGAAGCCAATTACATCAGACTTACCAACAATAATTATTGGAAAGACAAAGGATACGGCAATGAGGAGTTATGTATACGCCGATAATCCAAGCTTTGAGGATGTAGAGTTTCAGATACTACAAGAGGGAGATAAGTACTATTACAAATATAAAACTAAATCCGATAGCTACCCTGAGGATTATGATGGGAATAGGGTAGAATTTAAGCCAAATGGCAAAGAGTTGAAGCTTAATATAATATCCCATGAAAGAAATAGTAAAGATGATAATAGTGGCGTGAATATGGCCCTAATTAACAAGTCTAATCTACGTTTAAGCGTTAAGATTGATTATGATGATAGTAAAAAGTCAAGGGTAAATATCTTAAAGAAGATTGGGAATATATCCGTAAAGAGATAAGCTGGGGGAATCAAGATGCAAGTACTTAAGGAGAACAAGGGGATAACTTTAATAGAGATCATAGTAAGCATAGCTATATTGGGGATTATCGTAACACCTTTGGGTTCACTGTTTGTATCTAGTGTTAGAAATAATTCATTTGCTAAGGAAAAGATGATAGCTAACCAAGTAGCTCAGAGCTATATGGAAAAATTTATGGCTGATACGATTAGTTATATTGATCCCGATACCAACACAGGATATGTATCAGATACAGATTCAAATAGTGGCATGACTGTAGAAGTTGCAATTAATGAGTTTAATGAAGAGGATTCATATGAAAACTCAACTGGACAGAGTATAGAGTATAACTATAGTGCTAATGCATCTGAAATAGATGATACGAATAATACCTTAATTATAGAGAGTGATGGGACTGTTAAGCTTAGTTCTAAGCTGCTTAGCCTAATTTCTAGTGATTCTATAGAAACAGGAATAAATATTGAAATGAAGTGTAACGCAAGTACGGATAAAGAATTAAAAGTTTCAAATGAGTCGGGTAAAAGGGTAAATATTTTTAAGGTAAAGTCATCATCGGGAGGAAAGGTAGTTACTATTGATACAGAGAGTGGAGAAGTATATACCTATCAAAATGTTTATGACGAGTCCGTAGTGAATGAAAAGAAAAACAGAGTATATAAAATCAAAATAATTGTTAAAAAGGGAAGTAAAACGATAACGGAGTTGGCTAGTTTTAAAACTATTGATTAAGGAGTGCCTCAGATGCTAAAAAGAATTTTAAAATCTAAAAGGGGATCGACACTTTTGCTAGTGCTAGTTACCCTTTCTATCTTAAGTATTTTAGGAACTGCTATCATATCATTAAGTGTCATAAATTATAAAATGAAAATAGTAGATAAAAATATAAAGACATCCTTTTATCTTGCAGAGGCCGGTCTAGAGGAAGCATATGCAGTAATTGGTAAGGAGATAGAAGCGGGAATTGAATCAGGAAATACTGAGGTGAAAAATAATCTGAGTGACTTCATTAGGAGAGAGAGAGCAAAAGAAGCATTTGATCCTCCAGAAGATACAGAGTTAGACGATAGTGTATTTATTATCGGAAATCACGGCTATGGTGAGGTGAATGAGGAAAAGATTAAACCCCTCATGGAAGAATGGTTCCGATTAGGTTTTTCAAAATACATGAATGATAATCTGCAAGCCAATCTAGAGATTAAGAATGATAACGATGAATATGGTATTGTAGATGGTTCGATTGATGATGATAACGCTGGGGTTAAGGTAGAAGATGCTGTTGAATTTAAAATAGAGAACGATTCAATCAGTGTAGACTCAAATGGAAGACCTTCTGATGCAGTCGAAATGGATAATAAGACAGATGAACCAATTCCTTATGAAATAACGCTACTATCTAGTTTTGAGCATGAAAAGATCACGAAGAAGGTAAAGGGACGTTTTTCGATTAAAATACCAAAGTATAATGCCTCTTATTATGTTAAAAATGTAAAGGCAAAGCTGGCCGAAAATATTCTATGGAAAAAGGCAATAACAACAGAGAATAATCTATATGTAACAGGAGAAAATGTTGAGGTTAACGGTGATATATATGCATATGGAACTATACCTACGGATAAAAAGGATTCAAGAAATTATGGTGGGGTAGTTGTAGGTGATAAAGATAGGAAAATAAATGGCAAAGTTACTATTAATGGAGATGTGGTAACTAATAGCTATTTACATACAAATGCAGACAATTCTTCAATAAATATTAATGGTAATGTTTATTGTAACAGCTTAGTTATCCAAGATGGAACTTCAGGGAGCACCATTACAGTAGGAAGCACATCAGACGATGATTATTCCGTGAATACAGCCGATGACATAGAATTAAATGGTGAAAAGGCAAGGATTGAAATCAATGGAAGCTACTATGGGTTTTCAGATGGGAGAAATAGCGATACAGCCCATCATGAAAGTAGTAGTATTGTTATAAATAGTGAAGATATTGGAACAGAGTCCTTCCTAAAAGTCACAAAGGAGATCTTTATGGGGGGAACGGTGTATATCAATTTACCTATCGAAGACTATCAAACGGGCGAGAGTGTTTCTATAAAAGGAAACTATAAGGCCTATTCTGAAGTTTTAAGTGGTATCGATGATGATCTAGACACACCAGAAGAAGATGAGAGTAAATATAATAATCTTGAGCCTGAAATCTTTCAACCCCTTGTGTTAGTAAATAAACTCAAGGATGAGACAAAGACAGAAATGAACGCTATTGAAAAGAGCAAGTATTTCTATTATTATAACCAAGCCCATTCAGAAGCTGACGATCCCGAAAGACTTCAACTTGGAGGGAGTTCAGGTATAGACATTAATACAAATGATGGCCATGTACTATTTTCCACGGGAGCGTATTTAAGTAATGGAGTGATTTATCCCAGTAAGCCCTTTGTAGACAATGATTACATGTTTAATACAAAGAGCGAAGAGTATGAAAAGCATGTCAATAACATGTCCGATGAAATCGAATCAGATACGGGTAAGAAGGTACATATTCGTGATGCTGATGGTGCTCAATATGGAAGGTTCTCGTTTGATGAAAATATTTATATAAATGAAGATCTTAAAATCGGAGAAGGGGTAGCAGAAAAGATTATTAAAGAAGTCGTTTTTATAAACGACGATGCTAACAAAGATCTATATATTATTGGTCAGTATGGAGACTCATCAGGGATAGGAAATGATGATGAAAAAATTGATATTTCCTCTGCTAATATAGGAGGTTTAAAGGGGATTATTGTTACAAAGGGAAAAGTGTACTTAAGGGGTAGACTAAGCTATAGAGGAACGATTTCAGCCGTGGGCAATATCTATATAGAAGATGATAATATTAAAACTATAACCAATGATGAAAACTATATTTATAAGACGGTTTATGAAGATAAAATAGAGGATTCTGGGAGCTTAGCTAATCAATTTGTCAATAATGGAGATGAAGTTAGCTTTCTGTATGAATCTGAAGCAGGGGCAGATGATCTAAATTCCTATCTTAAATATGAAGACGTTGTGGATGTTTACTGGGAAAGAGTTAAATAGTTAAAGCTGATGATCATAGGAAGGGTGCTGTTGAATGATGAAGTTTCTTCGTAACAATAGGGGTTTTACTATGGTGGAATTAGTTGTTGTTATGGCCATAATGGGAATAGTGTTCATAACGATCTCTTCCTTTTTAATAAATAATATTAAAACCTTTAATAGGGCCGAGGATCAAGTTGAGGCTCAGCATAATATTCAGATTGCTATGAATGAAATAGTAGATAATATTATGGAAGCAAGGGGTATAGTAGAGCCAATAAAGACCTATAGCGGTGGTAGTGTTAAGGAGATTATCTTTGAGATAAATGAAAGCAGCTATCTTCAATACGACTTTGATAATGGTAGCAAAACCCTAAGTAGAGGGAAAGGTGTGAATAAAGCAAGTATTACTACTAGTGAGTATGCAAAGCATATTGAAGAGTTTGATGTAACTAAAATTCTTGATGATCAGAACACTGTTATAGGTGTGGAAATAACTATAACAACAGAACTTAATGATTCAGATATTACCTTAAATAGAAATCAAGTGTACTTTAGAAATGCTAAGCCTTAAAAAATTATAAGCGCTGAAAGGGGGAGTTTTCATGAGAGGACGACAAAGATATTTTAAAATAGGAAGCATGTTACTTGTCATTACCATAATTATTAGTAGCATTATAGTACCAAACAGTTACGCAGATTCTATAACTAAAAATGTCAAGGCACCAATAAACTTAGTAAAAGAAGTTGAGAAAAATCAATATTTAGTTAATGAAGAGATTGTAATAAATTACATGATTCAACCGCAACCAATACCTGTTGAGGATATAGTACCAGAATCATATCTGAAGGATAAAGAGATTGTTTTAGTAATGGATACATCCGGTAGTATGAATCGTGATCTCAACGGAAGTAGCACATATAATACAGAAGATAAGAGAATGACTATTGCAAAGAATGCAGCAAAACTGTTTATTAACAAATTAAAAGAAGATGATAGGGTCAGTTCTTCTCTTGTTTCTTATAGCAATACAGCCAATTTAAATAATATAAATGGAAAGAATTTTGTAAAGTTAGCAAATTCTAATGAGTTTACTGAATTTGAAGTAGCAATAAATGGTTTAAGTGCAAATGGAGGTACTAATATAGGTGATGGACTTAGAAGAGCGTATTATTTATTGGATGAGTTGGATGATGATCAAAAAAGGAAGTATATTATTTTAATGACAGATGGAGATCCTACTGCATTTACCTATGATCGAATTGCAGGACAGTTTTACTCCAATTACTATAATGGTACATATTGGTATGAAGATTATTATGGGCAATGGCATCAAGCTATAGGACAAAAAAAAGAGGGTTCTACAACATCTCCCGTATTTTGGATAAATTCAGTAGATTATAGAACAAGTAGTGCTACGCACACAAAGTATTATGTAAATTGGTCTAGTACTGGTGATTATAATGGATTATCTCAAAACTACGCTAATACCATTAGCCAAATGATTACCGATGATGATTCTGAAATCAATACTTTTATTGTTGGTTTTAGTAATGACGTAAATAAGGACAAGCTCCAACAAATAGCAGATAGCTCTAGCGGTTTTTATAAGGAAGCAAAGACAGCTGAGGATATAATCGAAGTGTATGAAAAATTAGCAGAGCAAATACAGAGCGATTTGCCTATTCATGGTATAAGATTTCAAGAGACCTTTCCTGAGGGAATGGAAGTTGTAGAAGTATCAGAAGGGTTAGATATAAATAATCAAATAGTAACTGGAGATATAGGAAGTATATCATACATACTAAATGAGGAAACAAATCAATTTGAGGCAGAGCCCTTTGAATTTTTTATCAAGCTAAGGGGTAATACTGCTGGAGATTATAACCTAGGAAAGGATAGTAGTGACAATAATACCTCTTATATCGACTATAAGGATATAGATGGAACCGATGGTCAAAAATCCTTCCCAAGAATAGATATATCAGTGTATGAAAAAGAACCACCTCAAGTATCAGGCTATTTGACGGATCATGAAGATGATGGGGAGAAATATAGCTTGGCTTTAACTATTGACGAACCGGCAGAAATCGTGATTTCAAATACAGAAGGAGATATTCTCTGGAGCAAGGACGAAAGAGATGAATTCAGTGAGTATCAATCGGACAAGACCTTTAATATTAATATTGCTAAATCAGATATAGATGCAATGTTTGTTAATATGAAGGCTACGGATGTATATGAGAATTTTGTGACAGAAACTGTTCCTCTTGTTAGATTAAATCCAATCGAAATTCAAGATGACACTAAAACTCCTGATGGAATTAAGGGAAGCTTAAGCTTAGAGACAGAAGAAAACACTACGATTACAAGTATGAAAATCAATGGGGAAATAGCAGCTACGGATAGATTGACTGATGATGGAAATTATACGCAATTAATTGATTTGATATATGGAGAAAATGAAATTGAGATTTCAGTAAAAAACGGATATAGCAACAGATCTACATTAAAATTTGGAGGAATAACTGTTGAGGGTCCACCTGCTCCACCTGATATTAACATCAAGGTTAGTGATGGAGAAGGACTCAGAGACACCTATGAAATTCTTAGTGATACCTCCGATGTAAGAGTCAAAAAGATATTAACCCCTAACATCGTTTTAAAGGGTGATGCCTTTGCAGATATAAATGTAATGGGAGAAGAAGTTAATTTCTTTAAATATCAGTTTATGAATACTTCCATTGAGCCGCAGGATATGCCTGAAGATGGTTGGTTAAGTCTAGACTTAAACGAAGAAACAGTAAATGAAGACGTTGTTTTAGAAAAACAGGGATACCTTAATCAAAGAGCCTATGATGTTAGCCACATGCCAACCTTAAGTGGGACAGACAAATGGAGTAATCCCCAGGAGGTTTTTAAAGTGCCATTTGAAGCTACATATCATAAATCTGCATCATTTTCAACAAGTGCGGCGGAGTATGGTGACTGGGAAGATTATAAAAAAGTCGATGGAACATCTGCTAAGAGATGGGTAACAAACTCAATATTTATGAAAAATATGAATGTAACTGGAGCAAACGGAAATACAAATGCAAATTATAAGGAAGCCTCAAAATTCTGGGGATATATTAAGGTTCCAGTCGATGGAGATTACAAGTTTGGCGCTAATTCTGACGATGGTAGTAAAGGTTATATAACTGTTGAAGGTGAAACAAAGAGCTTTGTCAATATGTTTAAGCCTCAAGGGTCAAGGTTTGGAACTACAAATGAAGTATTTCATTTAAAAGCTAATAAGTTCTACCCAATATACTTAGAATATTTTAACTGGGGCGGTTGGGCTCATTTTGAAATGAAGTACAGTAATAATGGTAATACACCATCTACAAGGGTACCAGCAGAATGGTTTTATCCATCTAAGAATATAACACCAGGAGAATATGACAAGACAATATTTACTGGAAGTGAAGGTGTGAAGTTTCCTACTGAATCCGGTGATTATTATATTCTCTTCAAAACAGGTGAAGATGGTGAAGTCACAAGAGAGGGAATATATGGTCCTTTTACCGTTGATGCTGGGGTTTCATTAAACTTATCTAAGGAAGTTATAGGTGGAAGCACTGTACAAGAGAAGGATATATTCAAGTTAAAATATACTGTTCAACCTGAAGAAATAAAGACTACGAGTACATACAAAAATGAAAACGGAGTCTACAACGAAAGTATAAGTTTGACCAACGTACTTCTTCAGGATGAATATCCTGCAAATATAGATATTGACCCTAACTCAAGTGATGATGTAGTTGTAAATGGACAGGCTATTAAAGTTAACATGGAAAACATAGAATATCAATTGACTGGTAATGTTGGAGAACAAGTCTATGTAGCAAATCCAGTAAGCTTTGTAGTAGATTTAAGCACTAACACACCAGGAAGTTATACATTAAGTGAATTTGGCAAGTCTATCATTTCATTTACCGACATTAATGACGCTAAAAGTCAGATGGAGTTTCCATCGGTTACAGTTGAGGTAAGGAATAAGAATTCTGCAGTCCTTAATTTTGATAGGAGTATAGATAAGTCAAGTGCATATCTTAAGGAACCATTTGAATTAAGCTATGAAATAAAACCTCAAAGTATCTCAGCACTGTCAGGTGTGGGTAACCTACCAGATAAAGAGGTTATTAAGGCAATTGTATTCTCTGAAACAATCCCTGATGGAATAGTGATTGAAACAGATAATCTTCCTAGTGGAGTTACAGTAGTAGGACAAGACTTAACTTACTTTGTTGATTCAATTACATATAGTCTGAATGATGCTAAAACAACATATGAACCAGATGTAGATAGTTTATCATTTGCAATTGATGGCTATGGAAAGGTAGCAGGAAACTTTAAACTGGGTCAAGACGCAGAGTTGTCATTTGAGGATATCGATGGGTCGCCACTTGTAGTACCACTGGGTGATGCCGGTAGAATTGACATCGAAATAACAGGTCTTCCTGCTCCAATAATAGAAGCAGATGAAGAATGGACAAATGCTGAAAAAGTACCAGTAAAAATATCTACTAATATGGTAGATACTTCTGGAATAACTATCCAGTACAAGCTTATAGATGTTGCTTCTGATGAGGGAGAAGAAATATTAGGCTGGACTGACTATGATCAAATTTTTGATGTCATAAGAGAAGGAGAAACAAAAATTGTTGCTAAGCTAATAGATGACAATGGCAATTCGTCGGAAGAAGTATCTAAAACAGTAAAGATAGACAGAACTCCACCACCTATAAGAATAGATACTCCTATAATGGGAGATGACATAATAAGCGAGTCGGAAAAGGATGACGTAACTATTGAAGGAGATACAGGCACTGAGGCAGACATAAAGGTTAAGGTAGTCATTTCCGATGAAGAAGACGGCAAAGTAAGTAAAACAACATATTCAGATAGTGATGGAAATTTCCAAATAGATGGCTTCGACGTAAGAGAGTTAGCGGATGGGAAGTTGACTATAACGGCGACTGCAACCGACGACGTAGGAAATTCGAACAGTGATACTGAAGTAGTAAACGATTTGCTATTAATAGAGAATGAAAATATTACAGATGCAAAAGATATGTCAGAGTCGGATATAATTAAAAATGGAAAACTGATAGTTAAGGTTAAATTTACTTTACAAAAGACTTTGGATACGGTGAGAATAAGGTTGGTTTTACAAAGAGATCCAGCAGATACCGATGGCAAGTTTGAAACTGGCTTCGAGAAAATCAAGTTAGAGATTAATGGAGAAGAGCATACTGATTGGGATATTAATGATGGTACAATAGAAATTAATTCTATTTCAAAAGAGAGTAACTGTGAAGCTCTATTGGAATTCGATGTTATTAAAGATGATAAGGCAGAAGCTGGAAAAACGAAATATAAAATTATGATAGATGAATTTGAAGGTATTAAATCAGGTGAATCAGATACCTATAATCCAGATCCAGATCCAACGTTACAGATAAATGTTGTTGAAGAACCCAACATTTTGTAATAAAATTAAGATAAGACAAAAACTATGTTTAGGGGGAATATATATGTTTTTAAAAAACTATATGGAAATTGCGGTAGATCATACATTACCAAACTTACTTAGAGCCTTTGATAATATTTGCACCTGTGATAAGTGTATTTTGGATATAAAGGCAATTGCCCTAAACAAGCTAAAACCCCATTACGTTGTTACCGATAAGGGAGAGCTATATTCAAAGGTAGATGAGATGAGCCGTCAATTTGAGACAGATGTAATGAAGGCATTAATCGATGCCATAGATGTTGTTACAAAGAATCCTAGGCACTAGATAAAGGGGGCTGGCTTATAAAACAATTTTGTGAGTTCAGCCCCGGGGTGTTTCAGAATGAATGAAGTCAACCCCGGGTTATTCATAGAAAATTTAAAACTCTGCTACGTCCTTTTAATTCTAAGACATCCATCAAACCCTCGACGTACGTATGTCTTCGAACTTGATGAAAGTCTTAGAATCAAAACTACTTGCACCCTTTTAAATTTTCTATAAATAATCCGGGGTTAAGGTTTTGAAATTTCATCGGTTTGGCTAGTCGTATAGAGTTCTTAGTAAAACTCAATTTATACAGGTACAAATACTCAGGGTTTTTAAGAGTTTTGGACCTGTATAAGTTGAAGTCTTTACTAGAACCTCTATAATGTACGTGCCAAGTCGATGAAATTTTAAATAACGCAGAAATTCGTCATTCTGAGACACCCTATTTATGTTTTCGTTGCATGAGTTTATTAATGAAGGAATTTGTAAATAATAAAGCAAAGGCTTGAAAATCAATAAATTGTATTCAAACATAGATTTTTATGTTATTATTATTTAGTAGGATGAGGGAAAAATTAACCAGCTTCAAAGGTTGACAAATTCCAAAGCAAAAATGTAGAAGTTATCACTATTTTAATAGTTTTAATCGAATTTCAATATAGAGATTCCAGTCAAAACTATAATTTATACACATCAAAAATCCTCAGAAGCATGAGATATTTTGATATGTATAAATTAAGATTTACTCGGACCTCTATATAATTAATTAGTATTTAACATTAATATATTATAATGGGGGTATATAAGTGAATAATAAGGTAGAAAGATTTAGAAAAAGCCTTAAGGAGAATAATTTAAACTCCGCTATAGTATTTAAGCCTGAAAATAGAAGATATCTATCTGGTTTTACTGGTACATCGGGTTATGTTGTTATTACTGAAGACAAGAACCTTTTTATAACAGACTTCAGATATACTAAGCAAGCCTCTGACCAGTGCAAAGACTTTGAGATAGTTCAACATACTAATGATAGAACCTTATATGATATATTAAACGAATTAGGGTTAAAGAACATGGGCTTTGAGGATGCATTTGTAACTGTAAGCCAATATAATGAATTTAATGAAAAGCTTGTTGGAATAGAGCTAAAGCCATTAAAGGGTACTTTAGGAAAGCTTAGAACAATAAAAGAGCAAGATGAGATCGATGAGATTAGAAAGGCAGCGGAAATAGCTGATAAAGCCTTTGAATACATATGTGGTGTAATAAAGCCAGGGATTACTGAATGGGAAGTAGCTCTTGAACTAGAGAGTTTTATGAAGAAAAAAGGAGCCACTGCAACATCTTTTGACAGTATAGTTGCTTCTGGTATACGTTCTTCTATGCCCCATGGTGTTGCATCCCACAAGGTTATTGAAGACGGTGACTTTGTAACTCTAGACTTTGGTTGTGTATATAATGGGTACTGTTCAGATATGACAAGAACAATTGTAGTTGGAAAAGCTTCTGAAAAGCAAAAAGAGATTTATAATGTTGTTCTAGAGGCTCAAGAAGCCGCGCTAAAAGCTATCAAACCTGGCATTACAGGCTATGATGCTGACAAGGTAGCCCGCGATATTATTACAGAAAAGGGATATGGAGAATATTTTGGACATGGGTTAGGACATGGTGTTGGTTTAGAAGTACATGAATCACCTAGATTATCTCCCCTTGGAAAAGATGTTTTGGAGCCAAATATGGTAGTTACCGATGAGCCTGGTGTTTATTTACCTGACTTTGCTGGTGTTAGAATAGAGGATTTAATTGTTGTTACTGAAAATGGATGTGAGAGATTATCAAAATCACCTAAGCATTTAATTGAGTTATAGACTCAATTAATATATATTAACCCGGATTTTTCATGAATAATCCGGGTTTAAGGACATTAAGTCCAATAAATTAGTCAAAATTCTCGCCTGAGTTGAGATATGACTATAAATAAGAAAATTATAGAATTAAAGTACTATGGAGGGATTGTTAAATGATTTCAGCAGGAGATTTTAGAAAAGGTGTAACATTTGAGATTAATGGTCAACCATTTGTGGTTGTTGACTTCCAGCATGTTAAGCCTGGAAAGGGAGCTGCTTTCGTAAGAACTAAGTATAAGAGTATAATCACAGGTTCTATTAGAGAAGAAGCTTTCAATCCAAATGAAAAGTTCCCAAAGGCTCACATTGAGACAAAAGAAATGCAATACCTATATGATGATGGAGAACTTTACTACTTTATGGATAATGAAACATATGAGCAAATACCACTTACTCAAGATCAGGTTGAAGGTGCTATTAAATATATTAGAGAGAACGAGAATGCTACATTAAAGTTCTATAATGGTAAGTGCTTCCAAGTTGCACCACCTAATTTTGTTGAATTAGAAGTTGTTGAAACTGAACCTGGTATTAAGGGAGATACAGCAACTAATGTTACGAAAAGAGCTAAGGTTGAAACTGGAGCTGAGGTACAAGTACCACTTTTTGTAAATGAAGGTGACAGAGTTAAAATAGATACTAGATCTGGAGAGTATTTATCTAGAGCATAAGGGTAATAATACAAATAGTATTTGCAACAAAGGGATTATATCCTTTGTTACATAAACCCAGAATATTATAGTGATTTAAGTAGAACTATATATCTGGGGCAAAAAAAATCTTAAACAAATGAGGAGGAATACCATATGAGCTACTTAAACGAAAAAGTTTCATATCTTAGAGGATTAGCGGATGGTATGGAGCTAGATGCAAGCAGTAAGGAAGGTAAGCTTTTAGTTCATATTATTGATGTCCTTGATGATTTTGCTGAAGCAATGGGAGAGTTAGATGAAGGTCTAGCTGAAGTAAGTGAATATGTTGATGCAATAGATGAAGATTTAACTGATTTAGAAGACGATTTCTATGAAGAAATTGATGAATTAGATGATGATGAATTTATTGACTTTGATGAAATTGAGTGTCCTTCATGTGGTGAGATAATCTACGTTGATGAGGATATGCTTGATGAAGAGGGTGAACTAGAGGTTGCTTGCCCTGAGTGCGATGAGACTATACAAATAACTGAAGATTGCGACGATTGTTGTTGTAATCACGAGAAATAGAATTACATTGAAGAAATAAAACCCGATGCGTTTGTATCGGGTTTTATGCTGTTAACAAACGTCCAATTTCTGCGTTACTGCTTAAGTCTCTGCCTAACACTTGCGGGTCTAGCAAGCTCCGCTACTCGACTTAAGCGTGCCTTGAACTTGAGCATTTGTTAAAGCCTACATCTTGTTAACTTTGTTAACAATCTGACTCGATACATTTGTATCGGGTTTTTATTTTTTTGCAAAAAAAACAAGCATAAATTTCTAATTAAAAAATATTATTTAATAAAAAGGAGGGACATGTTATGAGCAAACTAGGGGATAAAGAATTCGGAATATATAAAAATAACCTAAGAGAAAGTAATTGCATAAACAATAGAGAAATTTTGGAGATATTACCGATTAGGCTCAGAAATATTTTTAATAATTTACCAAATAGATTTATTAATGATATCGAGGAAATAAGGCTGAGGGTCAATAAGCCTTTAATAATAAATTGTCGTGGGGAAGACTATTATCTTACAGAAGACGGGAGAAATACAAAGGTAAATATCAGTGTAATTGCTATTAATAAGGAAGATGTGAAAACTTGTTTTCAGCTGGTAACTGACTACTCTGCCTATGCCCTTGAAGAAGAAATTAGGAACGGGTTTATAACAATAAAGGGAGGCCATAGGGTAGGAATTTGTGGAAAGGCAGTTATTGAGGGAAATCAGGTTAAGACCATTAAAGATATATCTGGTTTAAATATTCGTATATCAAGAGAAAAGCGTGGCTGTGGGGAAAAGGTAATTAAATACATAATGAAGAGCTCAGAATCGATATTTAATACCCTTATAGTGTCTCCACCTGGGTGCGGCAAAACAACAATATTGAGAGACATAATAAGACTTATTAGCAGCGGTTCAAAAAAGTATGATTTTAGAGGAATAAATGTATCTGTAGTAGATGAAAGATCTGAAATCGCTGGCTGTTATGATGGGGTACCGCAAAAGGATGTTGGAATGAGGACCGATGTCCTTGATGGATGTCCAAAGGCGGAGGGGATGATTATGCTTATAAGAGCAATGTCCCCTAGGGTAATAGCTACCGATGAAATAGGACGGGATGAGGATATATATGCTTTGAAGGAGGCAATTAATGCTGGCGTAAAGTTTATAACTACTGTTCACGGGGATAGCATTGAAGAAATAAGTAGGAGAAGCAATATTACGGATCTAATAGAAAAGAAAATCTTTGAAAGAGTTATAATCCTAACAAACAAACCAAGGGTCGGAACGGTAAGGGAAGTAATCAATTTAGAAAGTGAAGAGATTCTAAATGACGGTCTCCTACTTGATAGGAGGGAGCAGTATGGTACTTAAATCTATAGTTGCTGTAATTCTATTGCTAGCAACATCAGGAATAGGGTATCTGATGGCATTAAGATACGGACTTAGGGTGAAGCAGCTCGGTTATTTTACAAACGCTCTAAACAGTTTAGAGACTTATATATTATACTATTCTACTCCATTGCCTCTAGCTATGAAAAAGCTATCGGAAAGAAGTCACAGCAGTATATCTTGGTTATTCGAGGAGTCATGGAAGAGATTGGATAGCAGGGAAGGATATGAAATAGATGTGATATGGCAAGAGGCCATTAATAAGAATATAGATAGTCTTTCCTTATCAAAGGAGGATATAGAGATAATTATAGATTTTTCAAAGGAACTTGGTTTTGGAAACAAGGATACTCAGAAGAAACATTTTCAATATACTGAGATGCTACTAAAGGAACAAAAAATAAAGGCAACTGCCGAAAAAGAAAAAAATGGAAGAATGTTCAATAGACTAGGAGTTTTGCTGGGATTGGCAATAGTAATAATTTTAATTTAATGGGGAGGGTTATTATGGCAATAGATATAAATTTGATCTTTAAAATTGCTGCTATAGGTATTTTAGTATCGATATTAAACCAAGTATTAAAGCACTCTGATAGGGAAGAGATGGCGACTATGACTACTATAACTGGGCTGATAATTGTTTTGCTTATGGTAATAAAGCTGATTAACAACTTGTTCACAACAGTAAGAGCAATGTTTGAAATATATTAACATAAGGTGTGATTTAATGGAAATATTTAAAATAGTCGGCTTAGGAATCACAGCTACTTTACTAGCTATAATAGTAAAGCAATATAAGCCTGAGTATGGTGTTCATATAAGCATAGCCACAGGAGTAGTTATATTCTTACTTGTAATAGGTAAATTAGCATCTATATTTGAAGTAATACATGGACTAGCTGATAAGCTTGATATGGATGTAATTTATCTGAAATCAGTATTCAAAATCATTGGGATTGCATATATTGCTGAATTTGGATCTGAAGTTTGTAGAGACTGTGGAGAGTCTTCCATAGCTTCAAAGATAGAATTCGCAGGAAAGATATTAATAATGGTTTTGGCATTACCAATTTTACTATCGGTTTTAAACCTAATAATTAAATTGATGCCTTAGGATGTGAGCTAATGAAGAGGAAAATTACTATTATATTGATGATATTTATCCTATCAATCAATATAGCCTATGGTAATGAAGAAAATGATGAATCTAAAGGGTTAACGGAGAAAATTATAATAGAGCAATTGGATACAATAGATTTGACGGAAATGGAAGACTTGATAAGCACGATGAATAACCAAAATTCAACAGGCATACCTGATATAGACATAAAAACTTTTATTGTAAAGGCTGTAAAGGGAGAATTGGAATTTTCGATCAAGGGAATTCTAGCAGGGGTTGGTAAGCGACTTTTTGAGGAAATTATTGTAAACTCAAAATTGTTGGCACAGCTTATTATTATTTCAGTCCTATGTGGATTACTAAATAACCTTACGAATTCCTTTGATAATAATACCACAGGTCAGATAGCATTCTATGCATGCTACTTAGTAATAGCTGGTATCTGTATAAAAGGATTTATAGCAGCCATGCAGGTAGGTTATCAAGCGATAGATAATATGGTTAGTTTCATGCAGGCTCTGATGCCGGTACTGCTGACTTTGCTTATGGCAGTAGGCAGTATAACAGCATCGGCTTTATTTAAACCGATTATTGTAGCCTCCATAGGTATTACGAGTACTATCATGAAGGATGTAATATTACCACTAGTATTGTTATCTGCAATACTAGCAATAGTAAATAATCTACCAACTAAAATCCATATTTCAAAATTAGCATCAATATTAAAGCAAGGATGCATAGCACTTATAGGGCTTGTTCTCACGATATTTTTAGGAATAATTACTATTGAAGGGGTTTTGGCATCCAGTACAGATGGTGTTACCTTAAGAACAGCTAGGTTCGCTATGGACAGGTTTATACCGATAGTTGGAGGTTTTATGTCCGAGGCAATTGATACGGTTTTCGGATGTTCATTACTTATCAAAAACGCTGTTGGTGTTGTAGGTTTAGTAACAATACTAACAATAGTTACATTCCCAATGTTAAAAATAATATCACTTATCGTTATATATAAAATTACTGCTGTATTAATTGAACCAATCAGTGATACTAAGATAGTAGGATGCTTAAACGATATGAGCAGCTCACTAGTAATAGTACTAGCCACCGTAATATCAGTTGCTATCATGTTTTTCATTGCTGTAACGGCGGTTGTAGGCGCAGGAAACATTACGGCAATGATAAGGTAGGTGAAAAGATGATTGAGATTATAAAGGATTGGATCACTAATATTGTAACAATAATAATACTTATAAGCTTTTTAGAACTATTAATGCCTGATGGCAAAATCAAAAAATATGTAAATCTAATACTGGGCTTCATAGTTATGCTAGTTATATTAAATCCGATATTAGATATATTGAACAATAAAGGTGACATAGAGAATGAGGTTTTCACGATTTCTAGTGAACTGAGTAAAAGTGAGTATGCTTTCGTTACTTCAAATATTGAGAGTAGACAGATGGACCAGTTATCTGCTTTATATAAAGACAGGATTAAGAAGGATATTGCATATAGGGTTGAGAGTAAATATGATGTTAAGGTTACTGAAGTATCTATTGAAATTGAAGATAAAGGTAAGGGGAAAATAGGAGAAATAAAGAAACTGGAAATGTCCGTAGCTGAAAAAACAGAATCCTCAAAGGATGATACTATTCCTATTGTGAAAATCGATGTTTCTGATAGTAATATCGATGAAGAAAGTAAAAAAAGTAATAATAATAATCAACAGGATAACATAAATATAGATTTAAGGAATAAAATAAGAGACGATGTCTCAAATATTTATAACTTAAATAAAAAAAGTGTAGTAATAAGAAAATAAGCGAGGGGGATAAGGGATGGATCTTTTTAAAAAGTTAAAGGAAAAACTAGGGAAGGGAAATACGAAACAACTTATAGGCCACTTGGCAGCTATTGTCATAGTTTGCATAATATTTCTGATTTCCTATAGTGTCTTCTTTCCAAAGGAAGAATCCAGTGAAGCAGATAATAATGTGGTAGAGCAGGTTTCGGTAGAAAACAAAATACCTGAAACGGCATATAGTGATAGTATGGAGGATCGATTAGAAAAGATTTTAAACAAGATTGATGGTGTTGGAGAAGTTGAAGTTATGATTACATATGAAACAAGCACTGAGGTTGTACCTGCATCAAACGTTACTAAATCTGAGCAAACAACAGAGGAAAATGACAAGCAAGGTGGTACAAGGGTTATTAAACAGGAAAATACAACACAAAATATAGTTACAGTAAGCAGTAAAGACTATAATAATTCGCCGATGGTAATTAAGGAGATTAAACCTATGATAAGGGGAGTTATTGTAGTGGCACAGGGTGCTGAAGACCCAATGATTAAAAATGAGCTAATAGAAGCAGTTACTACTATTTTTCAGATAAAAAGTCATAAAGTTAAGGTTTATGGTAGAAACTAAAGTAATGACACATTGAATGTTTATAAATTTTACTGAAGAATGTAGAAGTGATTATTATTTCAGTAAAATTTATCTAAAATCTTAAGGTATCATGACTATAAAAAGGGGGATATAAAATGTTTAATTTTAAATTTGAGAGAAGAAAGTTAATAATACTATCTTTGGTATTTGTACTAATTTCAATAAGCTATTTAAATTATATGATCAATAAGCGTTCGGCTTTAGAGACTTCATCAGGGTTAAAGGAATATGAGGAGAAGCAGCTCTCGGAAATGAATAATGAAGAGGAGCCTTCTACAGACGCTATTATACATGAAGGTCCAGCTGACGATGAAACTGCAACGTCATCAATGACGATGGTAGAAGATGAAAAGGAAACCGATATTGTGGATAGCTCAAAAAATGAGTTAGAGGATATAATGGCAGTGGCAAACACAAACATTCAAGATTCCCTAGTAAGCAATAACCTGGCTAAGGCAAACTATTTTTTACAGGCTAAGATTGATATTGAAATTGAAAGAGAGAAGACTATTGAAAGATTCGATGAAATAATTAATAATCAAAAAGTCGATGAGGATTCAAGAAAAAAAGCTGTTGATAAAAAATTAAAAGTAATAGATGTTATAAATAAGGAGAAAATAGTAGAGAGCCTAATTAAAAGTAAAGGTTACGAAGATGCAGTTGTATTTATTACTAATGAGGGAGTTTATATCACAGTTCAAAGTGAAGAGTTAGCCCAAGCTGACATAGCAAAAATATTAGATATAGTTACACGTGAGACAAAATATTCGATAGATAATATAAAGATTCAGAGTAGGTAGTAGTTTATAGAGACGTACGCTTGTAAGGTTCTACATACTCAAGTAGTCTTTGAGAATCCTTTTGGCTCATGCTATGAACCTGTTTTGTATTGAAATTAGAAGGTTAAAACAGGTTTATAAAAATCGCTCAAAAGGAAACCTCAAAGTCTACTTTCGTTCTGAAGGTTAAATGAGCGTACATCAAGGAGTTATATATGAAAAATAACTTCTCATCTTTAATTGTAAATAAAAAGACATTTTGATATAATAATCATTATAATAAAGGAAATTGGAGGTAATTTTATGGAAAATAATTCAAGCATAGATAATGTAGAATATGGACAAGTAAAGATTTCTGATGAAGTAGTGGCAACTATTGCTGGACTTGCTGCAGCAGAAGTAGGCGGTATATACTCAATGAGCGGTGGATTTGCAGGTAATATCTCAGACCTATTAGGTAGGAAAAACCTTTCAAAGGGTGTTAAAGTTGAAGTTGGTGAAGAGGAAGCTGCCGTTGATCTAAACGTTGTAGTAGAATACGGTGTAAAGATTCCCGATGTAGCTTGGAAGGTTCAGGAAGGTGTAAAAAGTGCGATTGAGACTATGACTGGACTAAAAGTTGTTGAAGTAAATATTCATGTTCAAGGTGTATATATACCTAAGAAGGAAAAAGAGGAAGAAGTAGAAGAGTAATTATAGTTATGCTACCTTAGAGTAGCATTACTTTAATATGGGTTGGATCTTTTAAAAACTAACTCTCTTTATTAGGAGAGTTAGTTTGTTTATGTTAGATGTATCTTATAGGAAAATTTGTGAAAAATAAGCTTAGAAGTTATTTTTTAAATATTCCTAAACTAAGGAGGAGAAAGATGAGTAGAAGAATGGCTAGAGAGACAGCTATGCAAGCGTATTACCAAATGGAGATTCATAAAGAATATGAGCCAGATATAGCTGAAAAATATGTTGAAGGTGCAATAGATAATGATAAGGACAAGAAATACATAGATGAAATGATTAATATATTTGTAACTAATAAAGAAACTATTGATAAGCTTATAAATGACAATTTAAAGGGCTGGGATATTGATAGACTGTCCAAGATAGATTTGGCAATACTTAGACTTGGATTAACAGAAATGATGTATAGAGATGATATACCTGTTAAGGTATCGATAAATGAAGCAATCGAGCTTGGAAAGAGATATGGTACCGATGATTCTTCAAGCTTTATAAGTGGACTTCTTGGGTCTGTAGTGAACAAGGAAGCTTTGGATGAGTAAATATCTTCTAGGAATCGATACAAGCTGTTATACTACATCAATAGCTGTTGTTGATGAGGAAAGTAGGCTTGTACTTGAAAAAAGAAAGATACTAGAGGTTAAGAAGGGGAATAGAGGTTTAAGGCAATCGGAAGCAATTTTTCAACATATGAAGAATTTCCCGGACCTATATGAAGAGGTCTGCGGTGAAATAGATACTAAGAAGATCATAAAAGTATGTTGTAGTAGTAAGCCAAGAAACTTAGAAGGCTCTTATATGCCTGTATTTCTATCTGGAGTTTCCTTTGGCAGAACTATTGCTTCCTCGTTAAATGTTTCATTTGAGGAATATAGCCATCAGGAGGGGCATATCGAAGCGGCTAGATGGTCTTCTGATGTTGTAACTAAAAATGAGTTTATTGCGGTTCATATATCTGGAGGCACTACAGAAATTTTAAAGGTAGAAGAGAATGAAAACAGATATGAATGTGAAATCATTGGTGGTACAAAAGATATCAGTGCTGGGCAGTTGGTAGATAGAATAGGCGTAATGATGGGGCTGGGATTTCCAGCAGGAAAAGAACTTGATAAAATATCTGAAAAAGGTATAGAGGGAAAGATAAAGCTACCCGTTAGCACAAAGGATACTTATATTAATTTTTCAGGAGTAGAGACCTTTACTAAGAGATTGGTAGAAGAAGGAAATAAGAGCATGAGTGATATAGCTAAGGCACTATTCGCTTGTATTAGTAGGTCATTGTACAACGTTATCTACGAGTCTTCATCAAAGTATAAAATTAATAAAATTTTAATAGCCGGTGGAGTTGCATCAAATGGATTTTTGAGAGATAATCTATATAGAGAATTAAATGCTAAAGGAATAAGTGTTCATTTTGGTAAGCCAGAATTTTGTACTGATAATGCGGTTGGAACCGCACTACTTGGGATACATAAATAATCGATGCGAATATTGGAGGCATTTTTTTACAATGGGAATTAGAACTTTAACAGTATCCGAGTTAAATAATTATTTAAAAAGAATATTAATGTATGATCCTATTTTAAATAACCTAGTTATAAAAGGAGAAATTTCAAACTTCAAGCTACATAACAGCGGCCATTGTTATTTCTCTCTTAAGGACGAAAATAGTAAACTTAGATGTGTAATGTTTAATAACGATTTCAAAAAGCTTGATTTTATGCCTGAAGATGGTATGAAGGTTATAGCTAAAGGACATATTTCAATATATGAAAGAAATGGTGAGTACCAGTTATATGTAAGTAGTTTAGAGGAGATAGGTTTAGGTAAGCTCCATATTGAATTTGAAAAGTTGAAGAAAAAGCTATCCGAGGCAGGATACTTTGACGAAGATAAAAAGCAAAGGATACCGTTCTTTCCTAGAAAGATAGCTGTTGTAACTTCACCAACGGGAGCAGCTATTAGAGATATTATTTCTGTTATAACGAGAAGAAATTATTTGGTTGATATTCTTGTTTCACCTGTTTTAGTTCAAGGGGAGCATGCTGCATCTCAGATAGCAGAAGCTATAGCGAAACTAAATAAATTTGATGATATAGATTTAATTATTTTGTCAAGGGGTGGTGGCTCAATAGAAGAATTATGGGCATTTAATGAAGAAGTGGTTGCAACAAGCATCTATAACTCAAAAAAGCCTATAATTTCCGCTGTAGGTCATGAAACTGACTTTACAATATCGGACTTTGCTTCGGATTTACGAGCTCCAACACCATCGGCTGCTGGCGAATTAGCGGCTCCAAATCTTAGTGATATTGAGAGTACAATCGAGTATTTTTATAATAATTTAAAGAATAATATGATAAATAAGTTTTCTTATTTAAGAGATAATTTAGATAGTTATAATGAGGATAGAATTAAACGGCATATATCCTTTAAAATAAGAGAAGAGCAACAAACATTGGATTATATGTATACTAATCTTAAAAGCAATATGACAAGGGATATAGCTATTTTTAAGGAAATGCTGACCTCTTTAGGAGATAATCTTAATAATCTAAGCCCTCTTTCAACAATTGATAGGGGCTACAGTGTACTGCTAAATGAGAAAAAAAGTAAGACTATTACTGATATAGATGATGTTAATATTGGAGATAAGGTAAACATATTATTGAGTAAAGGTATATTAAAGTGTACTGTTGATGAAACTCAGAAAGGAGAAAGCTTTTTTGGTGGATAAAAAAGAGGTAAATGATCATAGAGATTTTGAAGGTGATCTTACTAGGCTCAAGGAAGTTGTAAAGCTTCTTGAAGATGGTAATATCTCACTTGAGGAATCGCTAAAATACTTTGAAGAAGGTATAAAGCTCTATAGGCTTTGTAATAATGTTTTAAATGATGCACAGCAGAAGATTTCGTTACTATTAGAAGAAGATGAAGAACTAGTTGAAAAACCCTTTAACCCGGATTTTATATAGAGTCTCTTGGGTTATAGAGATTCCAGTGAAGACTTTAATTTATATACATCAAAAATCCCCAGAATCATCAGATATTTTGATATGTATAAATTAAGTTTCACTAAGAACTCTATGTAGTAGTTTCTGAGGAGGAGAAAAATGAGTTTTAAGTCTGAGCTTTTACAAAGGAAAAATGAAGTAGAGGATGCATTGTATAAATATTTTCAAGACAAAACAGGTTTTCAAAAAACGGTTATTGAATCAATGGAATATAGTATAAGAGCTGGGGGCAAAAGATTAAGACCAATACTATTATTAGAGGTTTGCAAGCTCGTTGGTGGAACCAGTGATGATGCAATGCCCTTTGCGTGTGCTATGGAAATGATCCATACATACTCTCTAATCCATGACGATCTTCCTGCTATGGATAATGATGATTATAGAAGAGGTAAGCCAACAAATCACAAGGTTTATGGTGATGGAATCGCAATTTTAGCCGGTGATGGGCTTTTAAATATGGCTTTTGAAACAATGCTTGAAAAAGTTATTTCTGACCCCAAAGCAATGGAGCGAGGTATGAAAGCAATGCATAGCATTGCAAGTGCTTCAGGGGTTAAGGGGATGATAGGTGGACAGGTAGTGGATTTAGAGTCTGAGGGAAAGAGAATTGAAAAGGAAACCCTAGACTTCATTCATCTTACTAAAACTTCTGCACTGATTGAAGCCTCAATCATGGCCGGTGCAATGATAGGTGGAGCTACTGAAAATCAGTGTGAAGCACTACAAACCTATGGAAGAGGTATCGGATTAGCATTTCAAATAATTGATGATATACTTGATGTAGTTGGAGATGAGGCTAAGCTTGGGAAAAAAGTAGGTAGCGATATAGATAATGAAAAATCAACCTATCCTTCTATATATGGAATTGAGAAGTCAAAGGAAATGGCGTCTGAACTATTTGAAAATAGTTTAACGTCTTTAGAATTATTTGATGAAAAAGCAGATTTCTTAAGGAAATTAGTAGAGTTCTTAAGAAGTAGAGAATATTAGATTGAGGGGGAAATTGAGTGACATTTATAACTGAACTCTTTAAAAATGATGTGTTTAATGCATCCCTTACCTCCTGGTTTATTGCACAAGCAATGAAGGTTGTTCTTACCCTTCTTACTAAAAAGAAATTTGACCTCTACAGGTTTGTTGGGTCAGGTGGAATGCCAAGTTCTCATTCATCAATGGTAATGGGCTTGTCTACTGCTGTAGGATTAAAAGCAGGTTGGGACTCCATTTCATATGGAATAGCTTTGGTGTTTTCTTTGATAATTATGTATGATGCAGCAGGAGTTAGAAGGGCTGTTGGAAAACAGGCGATAATATTAAATAAAATATTAGAGGATAAGCATAAGCATAGGCCGATAAAGGATAAAAGGCTAAAGGAGCTTGTAGGCCATACACCTGTGGAGGTTTTTGCTGGTGCTCTATTAGGGATTGTCGTTGCAAACTTAATGATATAAAGCGGTCCTTAGGACTGTTGAATTTTTTAATTAATTAAATGATCTAAAAAGATTATTGCCTAATTTTACATTTGAAGTTTATAGATTTTTATGCTATAATGTCTTTTACACTTGAGAGGTGCAGTATTCTAGTCAGAGCTTCTAATTCTGAAGGCGGGCCTAAAAATCCGTCAAAGGGCACATCGATGAAGTTCCTGGTATTGGCTTGCGACGCCCAGTCGGGGGTTGATGCTGGGAGTAAGGATCAGGGGGCGATCCACAATGGCATGTGGGCGTTGACCCTCTATCCGCGGAGACCTAGATTATTTATTAATTTAGGATGAACCTGCAATGTGGTGGTTTCTCTGCTACGTGCAGTGTAGCCTGCCTTGAGTGGAATAGGTGGACGGGTATGTATATGCTTCTATTTTATGGGCCCATAAAATGGCAGTATTTGTATTCTAAACCTATTCTGCAAAAGAGGCTAGGAATTAGTTTGCCTGTTGAGGAAAACTCCTAGACTGTTCCGTCATGGAGGTATATTAAGGATTACAGTACAGACTTAGTGGTAGTCTAGTTTTGTATTTGGCAACAATACGAATATAGGTTTAATGGGAAACCGCTGATCCGGCAACGGAACAGTACCTATATGGGAAATCCTACTAGACCTAAGCTGTAAAGTTTACTTAATATACTACCCTCGGGTGATAGTTGTAAAAAACTGATGGCATTAGCTATCAGTTTTTTTCAATGAGCAAATTGCATAATTACTAACTAAAAGAACTTGCTAACATATATGGACTTAAAAGCCCTAGGGCTATACAACATATACATAAATTACCCCAAGGTAAAAGGGTGTGTTTTGATTGGGTAGTAAAAAAATCGAAAAAAAGAAAAGTAGTAAATTGGCTTTAAAGTTCAAAAGGTATAATATTAAGTGGGTAGTAAATATTACAATAATTACTTTTATTTTGGCTGTGTTGATGAGTTTTTCTTCTGAAGCATTATTAAGGAATACTACTGTATCTATAGCTTTTCTGATTTTGATAATAATCGTATTTATAGGGATAGTATCAGATTTAATTGGTATAGCTGTTGCTACTGCCGATGAAAAACCATTCCATGCAATGGCATCAAAAAAGATAGAGGCTGCAAAGTATGCCATTAGATTAATAAAAAATGCAGGCCCTGTATCAAATTTTTGTAACGATGTTATTGGAGACATTGCTGGAATAATCAGTGGTGCAGCAGGAACAATAATTTTGGTACAAGTAAGTAAGGTATATAGTGGCATTAATACTGCTATTTACGGTACTATATTAAGTGGGATGGTTGCGTCTATAACAGTTGGTGGGAAGGCTCTAGGAAAAGAAATTGCGCTAAAAAAGTCTAAAGAAATTGTTTTTTACGTTTCAAAAGTACTTCATTGGTTAAATATTAAGTTAAAGATAGATTTATTACCGAAAAACAATAAGAAAAACTAATCCCGGATTATTTATGTGAAGTATACTGCAAATCCCATAATTTCTATGAATAATCTAGGCTAAAGATAATCAACAAAAAAGAAAGTGAGATGAAGTGATTTGAGTGAACTTATTAAAACTATTAATTCACCAAAGGATATAAAGAAACTAAGCTATGAAAAGCTAGTTGAACTTAGTGAAGAAATAAGAGAATTTTTGCTTCAATCGGTTTCTAAAACAGGAGGGCATTTAGCATCGAACTTAGGAGTTGTTGAATTGACCCTTGCTATGCATAAGGTCTTTAATAGCCCAAAGGACAAAATGATTTGGGATGTTGGCCATCAGGCCTATGTACATAAAATCGTAACAGGAAGAAGAGATGACTTTGATACTTTAAAAAAATTCAATGGTCTTAGTGGCTTTCCAAAACGTAAGGAAAGTACCCATGATTCCTTCGAGACAGGACACAGTAGTACTTCGATTTCAGCAGGACTCGGTATGGCCATGGCTAGGGATATTAAAGGGGAAAAATATTCCGTTATATCCGTTATTGGTGATGGTGCCTTAACCGGTGGGATGGCCTTTGAGGCTTTAAACCATGCAGGTCATTCTGAAAAGGACTTTATAGTAATATTGAACGATAATGACATGTCGATTTCTGAAAATGTTGGAGGAATGTCAAAATATCTAAATAGAATGAGAACAGACCCAATGTATTTCAAGGTAAAGGACGATGTGGAGCAAATATTAAGCAAAATTCCGGCTATAGGTAAATCCGTTGTAAAAACAGCTCACAAGGCAAAAGATACTATAAAGTATTTTTTTGTTCCTGGTATGCTATTTGAAGAGCTTGGATTTACATACATTGGTCCAATAGATGGCCATGACATAAAGGAAATCACTGGAGTACTTAAAAGAGCAAAAAGAATGAAGGGACCAGTTCTTATTCATGCCATCACAAAAAAAGGTAAGGGCTATGAGTTCGCTGAAAAGCACCCTGATAAGTATCATGGAATAGGTGCATTTGATTTAAAGACCGGTAAAAAGATCAGTAATCCAGCAGGACAAACTTATTCCAAAATATTTGGGAAAACATTGATTGAAGTGGCTAAGGAGAACCCCGATGTTGTTGCTATAACAGCTGCTATGCCTACTGGAACTGGACTTACAGAGTTTTCTAAGGAGTATCCTGATAGATTTTTTGATGTGGGAATAGCTGAGCAACATGCGGTAACCTTAGCAGCAGGATTAGCTGCGAATGGTTTACGGCCAGTATTCACTGTCTATTCAACTTTCCTACAGAGAGGATATGACCAAGTGTTGCATGATGTCTGTCTACAGAATTTACCTGTAGTCTTTTGTATTGATAGAGCAGGTATAGTTGGAGAGGACGGGGAAACTCATCATGGAGTTTTTGACCTATCATATTTAAGTAACATACCTAATTTAAAAATTCTTTCTCCAAAGGATGGGGACGAGCTTAGAACGATGATTAGATATGCTTTTTCTCAGGATAGTCCTGTTGCTATAAGATATCCAAGAGGGATAAGTAAAACCCTAACTATAGAAAATAGTAATGAAGATATTTTTGAAGAGAAAGCTGAAATAATTTCCAAAGGAAAGGATATAAGCATTATTGCTGTTGGTAAGATGGTTGGAACTGCATTGGAATTAGCTGAATTATTAAGGGAAGATGGTGTTGAAAGCACTGTTATAAATGCAAGGTTTATTAAGCCCCTTGATGAAAAGACTATACTAGGCAATATAAAAGATACTGACTATGTAATCACATTGGAAGATAATGTGAAAATAGGAGGTTTCGGAAGCCAAATTCTAAGTATGCTAAATGACTATGGAATAAATAATAAAAAGGTAAAAGTTTTTGGCTTTCCTGATAAATTTATAGAACATGGAGATACAGAGTTACTGTTTAGACATTATAACTTATATGCCCAAGGCATATATAAAGAGGTAATTAAAGATATCAAGCTTTCAGAAGTTTAAAGCCAGAGCATTCATAGAAGGGTTTAAAGCTACTTGCAAGCTTTCAAACTTTCTATGAATAATACTGGTTTAAACGAAAGTTGAGCAGGGTAAATATTGATATAGGGATTCCAGTAAAACTACTAATTTATACATATACAAAACTTCAAGGAGCGCTTGAAATTTGCATATGCATAGAGAAAGTTTTACTAGGAGATCGCTATAATTAAGGAGAATAACATGGAGAAAAAGGTTAGAATTGATACACTACTAGTTGAAAAAGCCCTCTTTGAGACTCGTGAAAAGGCAAAAAAAGCACTTATGAGTGGGATAATATATGTGGACAATCAAAAGGTAGATAAAGCTGGAATGAAGGTCAATGCTGAGGCTAACATAGAGGTTAGGGGGAAAGCGCTCCCATATGTAAGTAGAGGTGGACTCAAGATTGAGAAAGCTATAGAGAAGTATGAGATAGATCTTAAGGACAAGACCTGCATGGACGTTGGTGCTTCAACAGGGGGCTTTACAGATTGTATGCTTCAAAATGGAGCTAAAAAGGTATTTTCTATAGATGTTGGCTACGGACAACTCGATTGGAAACTTAGGCAGGATGAGAGAGTAGTCTGCATGGAGAGAACTAATGTTAGATATGTAAAGCCGGAAGATATTGGAGAAGGAATTGATTTTGCATCAATTGATGTTTCATTTATTTCTCTTAAGATAGTTCTACCTGTAGTAAAGGAATTGGTGAAGGAAAATGGACAGGTTATTTTTCTTATAAAACCTCAATTTGAAGCAGGTAGAAAGAAGGTTGGGAAGAAAGGCGTTGTAAGGGACAAGCGTGTTCATAAAGAAGTAATTGAAGAACTATTGAAGTTTACGTATGAGTTAGGCTTGACGATAGAAGGACTTACCTATTCTCCTATTAAGGGACCAAAGGGAAATATTGAATTCCTTGCGTATGTATTTAATAAGCCATCAGAGGAAGAATTAGATGTCGAGAAGTTAGCCTTAGAAGTAGTAGAAAGAGCACATCAAGGAT
The DNA here is from genome assembly GCF_050888315.1 of Wukongibacter baidiensis. Classification (NCBI taxonomy): domain Bacteria; kingdom Bacillati; phylum Bacillota; class Clostridia; order Peptostreptococcales; family Caminicellaceae; genus Wukongibacter; species Wukongibacter baidiensis. The sequence continues at coordinate 597,493 of NZ_CP138202.1, read as the reverse complement.
TATAGATAAGGAGTATATAATCTAAATTATTCATAGAAATTCAGAACTGTTAGCGTAGCTCAAACTTTATATGAATAATCTGGGCAAAAAAAGAGGAAATTGTAATACAGTGTAGAATATTTATACAGTACCGTAAAAAAAGGTTTTCCTATAAAAATATTTTTTTCTGGGAGGTTTTTATGAAATACTCTAGACATGCTAAAATACTTGAGATTATTGAAGATTATGAGGTGGAAACTCAAGAAGAACTGGCAGAATACTTAAAAAAGAATGGCTTTAATGTTACTCAGGCTACGGTTTCCAGAGATATTAAAGAACTTAGATTGATAAAAGTTCTAACTAAGAATGGCAGATATAAATATGCTGCTATCAAACAGCAAGAGAGTGTAATATCAGATCGTTTAATAAAGATCTTTAAGGACTCCGTTTTATCTATTGACCATTCAGGAAATATTATTGTGCTAAAAACCCTTAGTGGTGCAGCCAATGCCGCAGCTGAAGCCATTGACGTTTTAGATGTTAAAGAAACAGTGGGGACGATTGCAGGCGATAATACTATTTTTATATTGGTTAGAGAGAATGCAGATAAACATGAAATTATGGATCAGTTTAAAAAATTAATGAGATAAAATGGGAGGGCAATATGCTCCTTGAACTAAATATTGAAAATTTTGTTTTGATTGAAAATGTGAATATCAACTTTACTGAAGGTTTTAATGTCCTATCTGGTGAGACGGGAGCAGGAAAATCTATTATAATAGACGCCATAGGTCTAGCCTTAGGCGGAAAATCAAGTAAAAACTATGTTAGAACTGGTAATGACAAAGCAATAATACAAATAGTTTTTGAGTTTAAAAGTGAAGAATTAAAGAATTTACTTTTTGAATATGGCATTGATTGTGAAGATAATATTATTATTCTAAATAGAGAAATTTTTGGCACTGGAAAGAGCATTTCAAGGATAAATGGAAGAATTGTTCAGTTATCATTTGCAAAGAAAGTTGCCAAAATGCTTATTGATATTCATGGACAGCATGAACATCAATCCCTTCTTTACACAGAAAATCACTTACACATGTTAGACATGTTTGGAAATGAAGTTCTCTCAAAAGACCTAGCAAAGGTTAGAAAGAAGCATAGTGAATTAAAGGAAACCGAACTAAAGCTAAATTCTATAAATCAAAATGACAAAGAGAGAGAACGAAGAATAGATCTTATAAAGTTTCAGATTGATGAAATTGATTCATGTGGCCTTAAAACCGATGAAGATAATAAATTAGCAAAACAATATGACCTATTAAAAAATAGTGAGAATATATTTACTGTTATACATGAAAGTCATGAGAAAATTTCTGCTGGAATAAATGATGAACAATCGATATTAGGGATATTATCCAAGGTTTTGGTAGAATTCAGTAAGATATCAGACCTTGATGAAGATATATTGGGATTTAGTAACGAGCTTCAGGATATTTCTTATAGATTACAAGATATTACAAATGACATGAGACGTTATAATGAAAACATAACATATGATTCTGAACTGTTATTAGAGATAGAAAAGAGATTGGACACCATAAATGATTTAAAAAGGAAGTATGGAAATACTATTGAAGAAATTTTGCAGTATAGAGAAGAACTCTATATGGAACTTGAGGAATTAGAAGATAGCACTAATAGAATAGAAGTCTTAAGTAAAAAGCTTGAAGCATTAAAAGCTGAGTATTTGGAGCTAAGTAATAAGCTGAGTGTCCAAAGAAAAGATATAGCAAAGAAATTCGAAGGAAAAATGATGGGTGAACTAAGGGATTTAAATTTCGAGAAGACTGAGTTCAAAGTTAGCATAAAACCTAATTTTGATAAAAACGATAATTTGGTGTTAACAAAATACGGTACTGATAGAGTCGAATTTTTAATTTCAACTAATCCTGGTGAACCGTTAAAGTCCTTGGCAAAAGTTGCATCTGGCGGTGAAATGTCAAGAATTATGCTTGCTATGAAGGTAATATTAGCAAAAATTGATAATATACCTACTCTTATTTTCGATGAGATTGATACAGGTATAAGTGGAGAAACTGCAAATGTTGTTGGAGAAAAAATTGCACTTATAGCAAAGACACATCAAACCATATGTATTACTCATTTGCCTCAAATAGCAGTGATGGCAGATAATCATCTGTTTATTGAGAAACAGGTTTCTGACACTAAAACAAAAACTTTGATTAGAAAGCTCAGCATTGAGGAAAGAACCAATGAAATAAGCAGGCTTATAGGTGGATATAAGATAACTGATTTAACTTTAAAGCATGCAAGAGAGTTGTTAGATATGGCTGAAAAAACTAAAAAAGGATTTATTTCATAATTAAACAAGTGAAAGTCGCAATAAATTGCGGCTTTTTTTATTTTTTGTAAAAGAAATTTAAAAAAACGAAGAAACTCGATGTATAGAGAGTCGTTATTTGAAAATTCGGTTATTTTAACCCAAAAATTGATAGATTTTTAAACATCATATATAGAATAATGACTTTGATAATAGGCTACATTATTAATAGAGCCTAAATTTAAAATCAGTAAATCAACAATTATTTTTTCATTAAATCTAAAAAAACATGCAATAAAAATGAAAAAGCAAGATTTACTGAGGAGAATTTATGTTCTTTGAATACTTGATATGGGGAGTGATTAATGTAGGGAGTGGATTCCTTTGAGACATAAGAAGAAAAAAATTATCATCTTTACAGTCTTAGCAATGTTTTTAAGTTTAGTTTCATTTAATGTGGCTAAATTTATTTACTATCCAGCTCAAATAAATATATTTGAGGGAGAGGGACGAATTTTAGACATTAAATATCCCTTTGAGATCACAAACAATGAAGAAGATGAGATAATTGAGATTTCAGTAGAAGATGATAATGACGAAAAAAATAATAAAGTAAAGATAATACCACTCAAAAATGGAAAAACAAATCTTCAAATAAAACTACTAGGTATATTGCCTGTAAAGAAATTAGAGATTGATGTATTTCCTAGACTAAAGCTAGTACCTGGTGGAAATTCGATTGGAGTAAAACTGAACACTAAAGGAGTATTAGTGGTTGGATTAGAAGAAATAGAAGGATACGACAATAAGCACTACAATCCAGGCTATGATGGTGGACTGAGAATAGGCGACAGCATACTTGAGATAGACGGAACAAAGGTGAAGGATGCGGACCATGTCATAGAGCTGATTAACAGAAATAAAGGGAAAGAAATACAGGTGAAGGTAAAGCGTAATGAAAGCTACCTGAACTTTAAAATAAGACCAGTGAAGAGTAAAATGTATAGTAATTATAAAATAGGACTTTGGGTTAAGGATAAAACAGCAGGTGTAGGAACATTAACATTCTATGAACCTAAAAGCAAAGTTTATGGAGCCTTAGGTCACGCAATATCTGATGCAGAAACAGGAAAAATATTGCCTATAGGAAAAGGAGAAATATTGAAGTCAAAGGTGGTTTCCATAAAACAAGGAAAAAGAGGTAAAGCAGGCGAAATAAGAGGAATCTTCCTAGAAACAACAGATCCACTTGGCAAGCTTGAAAAAAACACAGACTATGGTATATATGGAACAATGTACACGAAGCTTGAGAATCCAATTTATAAAGAACCGATTGAGATTGCAATGCAGCATGAGATCAAGTTGGGCCCAGCGAAGATTCTTACTACCACCGATGATAATAGTATTAAGGAATATGATGTAGTAATTGAGAAAATTAATATTCAAAGAAAATTGAGTAATAAAAGTATGATAGTAAGGATAGTCGATAAGGATCTTCTTGAAAAAACAGGTGGAATTGTACAAGGTATGAGTGGAAGTCCTATCATACAAAATGATAAAATAATTGGTGCAGTAACCCATGTGTTTGTAAATGACCCAACTAAGGGATATGGAATTTTTATTGAATGGATGTTAAAGGAATCAGGAATAAAATCTGTAGATAAGAGAAAATTAAGAAAAGCAAGCTAAAAAAATGTTTTAAAATTTATTAGATCAATTAAGCGACTGAGGTCATAAAAGACTGGGGTCGCTTTTTAAGTCCAGATATTTTAGAATATGCAGTTAGCCATGAAATTTATATAAATAATCTGGGTTTAATTGTCTGATGCTATAATTTTTTGGAAAATTTTAAAAAAGGGAAGGAGATTTATTGTTTATGTCGAATTCAATCTTTATGCGTGTTAGAACATATTATAAGGGGGTAACATTGTGAAAGAAAGAATAAAGATATTAATAGCAGATGATAATAAAGATTTCTGTGATATTTTGTATGAATATCTAAGTAAACAGAATGATTTAGAGATTGTTGGGGTTGCTAAGGATGGGATAGAAGCCATAGAGGTTTTGGCTCAAACCACACCAGACGTCATGATTCTTGATATTATTATGCCGCATTTAGACGGCTTAGGCGTACTTGAGAAGATGCATTCTTTAGATATACCTAAGATTCCTAAGGTTATAATTCTTTCTGCAGTAGGACAAGATAGAATCACTCAGAAAGCCATTAACTTAGGCGCCGATTATTATGTGGTAAAGCCATTTGACTTCGAAGTATTTATAAAGAGAATTAGGCAATTAATGGGGAATGCAGAAGAGAATTTTGAAAGAAGAAGATCATTAAAGGAATATAGTATTTCAAGTTTAGACAGTAATCAGAAGAAAAGTATATCCATTGAGGCAGAAATTACAAATATTATACACGAAATTGGCGTTCCTGCTCATATAAAGGGTTATTTATATCTTAGAGAAGCTATTGGTATGGTAGTAGAGAATATTGAATATCTAAGTGCTGTTACTAAGGAATTATATCCTAATATAGCTGAAAAGTTCAATACTACACCAAGTAGAGTTGAAAGAGCAATCAGACATGCTATAGAAGTTGCTTGGAGTAGAGGAAAAATAGATACGATAAATAGATTATTTGGATACACAGTACATAATGGTAAAGGTAAACCAACAAACAGTGAGTTTATAGCAATGGTTGCAGATAAACTAAGAATTGAGCAAAAGATAGGCTAATTACATAACAATAAACACCTCGTAATTATAAGATTTAAACATCTTTAATTGGAGGTGTTTTTTTTATGCATTGTTTTATTGTGGAAAATTTTGTATTATAAAAGTTCACTTTCGACTTCAAAGTATGACAGATTTTTATATATTTAATTATTATAATAGACATATATTATAAACAAACTGAATAATAAATAGTAAGTAATATTGTCTCCTCATGTAATGAGAGATATTGAGGTGAAAGAATGATTGAGATTTATGCTGAATATTTGTTCTTGGAGAATTTTATTATGAACTTTATAATTCTTCATATAACGAGTTACTTTTGTAAATATCAAGGAAAGACTTTTAAATTAGGATTAGGGGCGGCTGTAGGGGCTCTATACGCTTTTATAATCTTTTTTCCATCATTACATTTCCTTCTTTCATTTTCAATGAAACTAGTGGCCTCTATGTTGATAATTGTTATATCATTTACACCAGAAAAATTTAGAGATTTCTTTAAGTATCTAAGTGTATTTTACCTAGTTTCTTTTGTTTTTGGTGGTACAGCCTTTGCATTGTTTTATTTTACTAATTTTAATACAATCCTTAGCAATGGTATATTTTACTCAAACAATTTCAGTTTTAGAGCGTTATTCTATTCTGTTGCGGTGGCCTATGTATTGATTGTAATTAGTATTGGATTTCTAAAGAATAAGATTAATAAAGAAAACCTTTATAAACAGATTATAATTGAATTTGATAGCAAGAAGAAAGAGATTAATGCATTAATTGATACTGGCAATACCCTCGCTGATCCTATATCACAGTTTCCAGTGATAGTAGTAGAATACAATGCAATTGAAGAACTACTGCCCGATGGCATAAAAGATATTTTTCGGGATGATAATTCTAAGAAACTTGAAAATGTATCAACAATACTTCAAAGTTCTAATTGGATGAATAGGTTTAGAATAATACCATTTACATCCTTAGGCAAGGAAAATGGGATATTGATTGGATTTAAACCTGATAAAGTAATGTTGGAAATAAAAGGGGATGAGATGAACATAACTAAGACTATCATTGGGATAAGTACAAATAGATTATCTAAGAATGGTGATTATAGAGCTTTGTTAAATCCAGACATATTGGTATAATTAGGGGGGTTAATAAATGGGTTACTTTAACAAACTAAGAATTAAAATGAAGCTTATTCTTATTAAAGTATTAAAAAAACTGAATATTTTATCTGAAGATACTGTTTATTATATCGGAGGGAATGAGACACTGCCACCTCCCCTTAACTCAGAGGAAGAACTATTATTCGTTACTAAACTGCAACATGGTGATGAGTCTGTTAGAAGCGTACTAATTGAGCGCAACCTTAGACTTGTGGTATATATTGCAAGAAAGTTTGAAAACACAGGTATAGGCGTTGAGGACTTAATATCGATAGGAACTATTGGGCTTATCAAAGCAGTAAATACCTTTGATCCCAATAAAAAGATCAAACTAGCTACATATGCTTCAAGATGTATAGAAAATGAAATTCTAATGTTTTTAAGAAGAAATAATAAAGTGAAATCTGAGATTTCCATAGATGAGCCTCTTAATATCGACTGGGATGGTAATGAGCTTCTATTATCTGATATTTTAGGCACAGAAAATGATTTGATCTACAAAAATCTAGAGGAAGAGATTGATAGAGAACTATTGAAAATCGCATTAAAAAAACTATCAAATAGAGAAAAAAGGATAATGGATTTAAGGTTTGGATTATCAAATGGTGAGGAAAAAACACAAAAAGAAGTTGCAGACATGTTGGGTATCTCTCAGTCCTATATTTCTAGACTGGAAAAGAGAATAATTTTTAGACTAAAAAAAGAAATAAATAGAATGATTTAGAAGAGTTGATTCCACTGGATTCACTCTTCTTTTTCTTTTTTTGTGGCAAAACATAATAGAATAATCTAGAAAATCTCAAGTATTAAATAGCAATTTTTAGGCAATAATTTTTTTTGAAAGGGGGAATTTTCTAAAATAGGAGGGCATGACGGAATGTATAACAATAAAGTTGAAATTTGTGGAGTTAATACCTCAAAACTGCCTGTGTTGAAGAACAAAGAAATGAGGCAATTGTTTCCACTTATACATAATGGCGATATGGAGGCCCGCGATAAATTTATTAAAGGAAACTTAAGACTTGTATTGAGTGTCATACAACGTTTTAATAATAGAGGGGAATATGTAGACGATTTATTTCAAGTTGGCTGTATTGGTCTTATTAAAGCAATAGACAATTTTGATCTTAGTCAAAATGTAAAATTTTCTACCTATGCAGTTCCAATGATTATTGGAGAGATCCGACGATACTTAAGGGATAACAATGCTATAAGAGTAAGTAGGTCGCTTAGAGATAAAGCTTATAAAGCACTGCAGGTTAGAGATCAGTTAATTAACAAAAATTCAAAGGAACCCACAATAGCCGAGATTTCTAAGGAGTTAAATATTTCAAAGGAAGACATAGTATTTGCCTTAGACGCGATTCAAGATCCAATTTCATTATTTGAACCGATTTATCAAGATAGCGGCGATGCTATTTTTGTGATGGATCAGGTAAGCGACGAAAAAAGTATCGATGAAAGTTGGATAGAAGGTATAGCTTTAAGAGAAGGATTAAGGAAGCTTAATGATAGAGAAAAGCTAATACTTACATTAAGATTTTTTAAAGGAAAGACACAGATGGAGGTTGCAGACGAAATTGGGATATCACAGGCCCAGGTTTCTAGACTGGAAAAGACAGCACTTAAGCATATGCAGAAGTATATAAAAGACTCATTTTAGAGTCTTTTGAGCCTGTTAACAAACCCGAAATCCTTCGTTGCTGCTTCAACCAAGAACCCTTACGTATGTCTATATACGCTGCGGTCTCTTGGTTCCAGCGCGCCTTGAACTTCAAGTTTCTTAACAGCCTGTCATTTTGTTAACTTTGTTAACAATCTGAAAAGACTCATTTTAGAGTCTTTTTTTATTGTGGCTATTTCTTGAAGAGAAATCTAGTGAAAATTTGATGATTTTAACCCAGAGTATTCATAAAAAATCCGGGTTTAAGTTTCTTTTTTCGTAAAAAATTACGAATAGAATAACGAAAAAAATAATATTAATTATATATAGTGTTAGTGTACAAACTTTTGAGTGAGGTGATCTTATGGTAACTACATCGGATTTAAGGATGAAAGAGGTTATTAATGTAGCAAATGGAAGTAGGATTGGATTTATATATGATTTTGAAATTAATCTAGAAAAAAATAGAGTTGAAGCTATTGTAGTACCTAGTGAGGGAAAGTTTCTAAAAATATTTAACAAAGATAGTGATCAGATAATCCCATGGAAAAGAATAGTTAAAATCGGTGAAGATGTTATTCTCGTTGAAATTAAAGAACCATTGTATTATGATGAGGAAGAAAAGGAATCTAAGGACTTAAATTTTATATTAGATAATATTCTCGAAAAAGAAGAAGATGAGGAATAAAACTTATATCTAGTAACCAACTTTAAATTTTATTCTATTACAATGTTGGTGACCTTTAATGGACGAAAATCATAAAATAGTATATAATTTTAGTAAATTTGACTAGGGGAGGGTATATAGATGAATTGTCCATTTTGTTCCCATTACGAAACTAAAGTAGTTGATTCAAGGCCGACTGACGAAGGACAAGCTATTAGAAGAAGAAGAGAATGTATTACTTGTAAAAAAAGATTTACTACCTATGAAAAAGTTGAAGAAATACCAATAATTATAGTAAAAAAGGATGGAAATCGTCAATCATTTAATAGAAATAAAATTATTAATGGCTTGATAAGAGCTTGTGAAAAGCGCCCTGTATCTATGCAGTTAATTGAAAAAACAGTGGATGATATTGAAAGACAGCTTCACAATAGTATGGAAAAAGAAGTTATGTCTGAAAGCATTGGAAAAATGGTTATGGATGCTTTGAAAAACATCGATGAGGTAGCATATGTAAGATTTGCATCAGTGTATAGACAGTTTAAAGATATTAATACCTTTATGGAAGAAGTGAAAAAGTTATTAAATGAAAAAAATGACTAATATATAATTAGGAGAGGAAATTGCATAATACATGTAAGTGATTTTAAAATGCAAAATGGAGTTGAGAGAGCCACGCAGAGTATCTATATGTTGCATTTTGATATTAAATATGTTAATTATGCAAGTTTCATAGGTGATAAGTATGAGTAATTGGAAATTTGCTAAAAATGAAAAAGGTGAAGTGGTATTTTTTAAGATACCATCTTTTGAAGAATCTGGGCTGGTAAAGCATTGTTTTACCACGAGGCTTGGTGGGATTAGTAAAGCTCCATATTTAAGCCTTAACTTAGGTACGAAAACAGAAGATAATAAAAAAGATATATATATAAACTATGAAATTATTTGTAATACTTTAGATATAGATATTGGAAATTTAGTTCTTTCAGATCAAGTTCACAAGGATAACATAATGATAGTCAGTCAGGAACATAGAGGTAATGGAGTAATAACTGACAATAAATTGAGTGAAATTGATGGATTAATAACAAATAATAAGAATGTAGCTTTAGTTACTCTTTATGCCGATTGTGTTCCTATATTCATTTTAGATAAAAAAAGAAAAATCATAGCTTTAGCCCATGGAGGCTGGAGAGGGACAGTAAAGAAAATTGGGAAAAAGGTAATTGAAAAGATGTCTTCCGATTTTAACTCTGATCCAAAGGACTGTATTGTTGGGATAGGACCTTCTATAGGCAATTGCTGCTATGAAGTAGATGACTATGTAGTTAGTAAATTTAAGGAGAATTACGATAATGTTAATGAGTTTATTAAAGATAAAGGAGATGAAAAGTATTTGCTGGACCTGTGGACAGCAAATAAGATATCTTTAATAGAGGCAGGAATACCAGATGAAAACATAACCGTAAGTAATATATGTACTAAATGTAATAATGATCTCTTCTTTTCTTATAGAGCCGAAGATGGCAAAACTGGTAGAATGGCAGCGATATTGCAGTTGATCTAAAAAGAGCGTATACAGACGTTCTTTTTTTTGTGCTTTAAATACTCATTAAATAATCTAAATGTGAAATAATAAAAAAGAGTTAATGCTTACATAAACCCAGATTATTTATGAAAAATCCAAAACTCTGCTGCGTCATTTTGATTATAAGACCTCCATCAAATTCTCGACGTACCGTTTGGGTATGCCTTCGAACTTGATGAAAGTCTTAGAATTCAAAATTACTTGCATCCTTTCAAACTTTTCATGAATAATCCGGGATAAAACAACATCAAGGAGGAATTCTATGGAAAACTATATAGTATCAATTATTGTTTCAATTGCAGTTGGTATACTATCACGTACATATATGATGAGAATTGACCATAGACAGTACCCAAGCTATCCTCAAGGGTTTTTATCACACATTACCCTTGGGCTTATAGCTTCATCCCTTGGAGCAGTGGCAGTGCCAGCATTGGCCACAAAAGAATTTGGAGCAGTTACCTTTCTATCGCTAGCAGCTCAACAATTTAGGGATGTTCGTAACCTAGAGAGACAAAGCCTGGATAATATAGAACCAACAGAATTGGTTCCCAGAGGTACTGCTTACATAGAGGATATAGCAAAGGCATTTGAAGCACGAAATTACATGGTAATGTTGACCTCCTTACTTACTAGCCTAGCAATGAATTTATCTAGGGTGTTAAAAGCAAAACAAGAATTACAGGTTATAACAGGAGTAATAGTCGGAATAGCTGCTATGCTGACTCTAAGAAAACTCCTAACAAGACAATTGATTGGAGAAATAGCAGAGATAAAACCTGCAAAGATAAGCTTTGATGGGCCGCTTTTGACAATTAACGATGTAATAATTATGAATATAGGATTAAAGGGATCTAGAAAAATCTATGAAGAAAGGGGAATAGCAGTAGAGATTATTCCAAGAGATCCAAGTGCAAGTGCTACCCTATCCAATATTGGACAGCGACAAGCAATACAACATCAAGCAGCTACTCAACTTGGGATAAGAAAAGATATTGATGAACCTGATTTTACACCACTAGCTAGGAGAAATCCCCATAATGGTAATTTAGTGATGGCTCTTATTCCTATGGAGCCCAATGTGGATCTTTTGGTCGATGTTGTCAGGAAAACCCCTGTATTAGAAACTTGTAGAAGAAAGCCTAGAGGGAAAAATTTGAAAGAAAAATAAAGTAAAGAGAGGAGTCTATTATGGATATAGGGATAAAAGAGAATATAATCGCTTTGGTTTCATTGAATAGAGATGTATCATCGGCATCTGCACCAATTTTCTACGTTGATAGTGAAGAAAAGCAGGAAGAGACAGCCCTACTTATTGCTAAAATAACTATGGGAATGGTTCATGATTTAAGAAATGGAGTTTATGCGGTGGTAAGGCATTGAGAGATCAAAAGGTACAAGTTCCAAGTTTTATTTTTCTAGCACAAGATGTGAATTTCTTTCTAGATTACTTGGAGCTTGTAACTGATAACTGCATAATACTTGACTATTCTTAAACTTCTATTATAATTAAACAAGACAAACAATATTCATATTAAAGCAGGTGTTTTAATGAATGAAAAAAACTATAAGAACGTTATATCTAAAATTGAGACAGACAGTATAGCTGAAGAGCTTGAAATTGAGATAGGCGATGTGATTTTAAGCATCAATGGAAAAGAGATAACGGATATATTGGACTACTTATTTCTAATTTCTGATGATTATTTAGAAGTTGAGATAGAAAAAAAAGATGGTGAGATTTGGGTATTGGAAATTGACAAGGACTATGATGAGGATTTAGGCATAGAATTTGATAATCCTATTCTAGATAAGGCTAAGTATTGCAAAAACAAGTGTATTTTTTGCTTTATTGACCAATTGCCAAAAAAAATGAGGAAGACCCTATATTTTAAGGATGACGACTCTAGATTGTCTTTCTTGCAAGGTAACTTTGTAACTTTAACTAATTTGACTGATGAAGATATAGATAGAATTATTGAATACAATATTAGTCCTATTAATGTTTCAATTCATACTACCAATCCTAGTTTAAGAGTAGAAATGCTAGGTAATAAAAGTGCTGGTAATGTACTGGAAAGAATTAAGAAGCTAACAGAAAACAGAATACTGATTAATGGACAAATAGTACTCTGTCCTAATGTGAATGATGGTAAAGAACTTGACAAGACAATAGAGGATTTGAATAGTGTATATCCCAATTTACATAGCTTAGCAATAGTACCTGTAGGTGTAACAAAGTTTAGAGATAATCTATACTCTATGGAAATATTTGATAAAGAAAAGGCTTCTAAAGTAATTGAGCAAGTACATAATTGGCAAGGTGTACTTAAAGAAAGAATTGGAACGAACTTTGTGTTTCTATCCGATGAATTTTATATTATGGCGGAAAGGCCTTTGCCTGAATATGATGATTATGAAGGATTTCCACAGATCGAAAATGGAGTGGGCTTAATTAGAAAACTAGAGTATGAGTTTAATGAATATTTAAAAAACATACCAGAAAATACAGAGGTAAATAAAAGTATAAGTATTATTACAGGGGTTTCGGCCCAAAACTTTATAAAGGATTTAGCTGCAAGACTGACAAAAAGAGTATCGAAACTTAAGATCAATACTTTTGCTGTAATAAATAACTATTTCGGTGAGACCATTACCGTTTCAGGTTTGATAACGGGTCAAGATATTATAGACCAGCTTAAGGACAAGGAATTGGGAGATAAAATTTTAATTCCTAAAAGCATGTTAAAATCAGATGAGCCAATATTTTTAGATGACTTTACTGTGGAAGATGTAGAGAAGGCGCTAAAAAAAGATGTTATAGTTTGTGAAGTTGAAGGCAAATCGATGATTGAAAGTATATTAAAAGATATAGTGGAGGAATAAATATGGGAAAACCTATAGTAGCAGTTGTTGGTAGACCAAATGTAGGGAAATCAACGTTTTTTAATAAGATGGCAGGAAAGAGGATATCTATTGTTGAGGATAAACCAGGGGTTACAAGGGACAGAATATATGCAGATGTTGAATGGCTTGACAACAATTTTACTCTTATAGACACTGGAGGAATAGAACCCGATTCTAAGGATATAATTCTTTCACAGATGAGAACACAAGCTCAAATTGCAATAGATACAGCCCATGTAATAGTATTCATGGTTGATGGTAGAGACGGTATAACATCTGCCGACGAAGAAATTGCAAACCTGATTCGTAGGTCAAAGAAACCAATTGTTTTAGTGGTAAATAAAGTAGACACTAACAAACTTCCAGATTCATTTTATGATTTTTATACATTAGGTGTAGGGGAACCAATTGCAATTTCATCAATAAACGCTCTGAATTTTGGAGATTTGCTAGACATAATAGTAGAAAAGTTCCCTGATGATGCTGAAACTGACTATGATGAAGACGTGATAAAGGTAGCAGTAATCGGAAAGCCTAATGTAGGAAAATCTTCAATAATAAATACTATTTTGGGTGAAGACAGGGTTATAGTAAGTGATATTGCAGGAACTACCAGGGATGCAATTGACACACCTTTTGAATTTAATGAAGATAAATATGTCTTTATTGATACGGCAGGTATTAGAAGAAAAAGTAAGGTTTATGAGAATATAGAAAAATACAGTGTTATAAGGTCGCTTACCGCAATAGAACGAAGTGATGTTTGTTTAATAATGATAGATGCAAAGGAAGGAGTAACTGAGCAGGATAAGAGAATTGCAGGATATGCTCATGAAGCTGGAAGAGCTTCTATTATTGTAGTGAACAAATGGGATTTAATCGAAAAGGATAATCATACATATAACGAATTTGAAAAGGAAATACGAAAGCAATTTGCATTTATGAAATATGCACCGATACTTTTTGTTTCAGCAGAGACTAAGCAAAGAGTTAATAAAGTACTAGAGTATATTAAATATGTAGCTAATCAACACTCACTTAGAATATCTACTGGTGCTCTAAATGACTTAATAAGTGAAGCTATACTTCTTAATCAACCTCCATCAGATAAGGGCAAGAGACTGAAAATTTACTATGGTACTCAAGTAGCTGTAAAGCCTCCAAGATTTGTTTTGTTTGTAAATGATGTGGAGCTAGCACACTTCTCATACATACGATACATAGAAAATCAGATTAGACAAAATTATAATTTCGAAGGAACACCAATAGTAATAGAATGCAGAGCGAAAAAGAATCCATAATTTTGTTTTAGAAAGTAGGTTGAGATATGAAAGAGAAAATAGCCGTTCTAGGATCAGGTAGCTGGGGCACAGCTTTATCAATTGTATTAGGTAATAAAGGTCACAGAGTTAATCTGTGGGGAAGAAATGAAGAACACATAGAAAACTTAAGATGTACTAGGAAGAACTCAAAATACCTTCCAGGGGTGGATCTTAGTGAAAATATAAATATGTACACAAGTATAACTGAGTGTATAAGTGGATGTTCCATTATTGTTCTTGCAGTTTCATCTCAGGGGGTTAGGGAAACCTTAGAGAAGATACAAGGACATGTTGAAAAGGAGCAAATATTTGTAAATGTTGCTAAGGGGATAGAAAATAGTACACTATTAAGAGTTTCGCAAATAGTAGCTAGTTTTTACCCTGACAACCATTATGTAGCTCTTTCAGGGCCATCCCATGCTGAAGAAGTTTGTAAGGGAATTCCTACGACAATTGTGTCTGCTTCGAAAAGTAGATTTGCAGCTGAGTTTGTTCAGGATGTATTTATAACTCCTAGTTTAAGGGTGTACACAAATCCCGATGTTGTAGGTGTTGAACTAGGTGGAGCAATAAAGAATGTAATTGCTCTAGGAGCTGGTATTAGTGATGGTCTTGGATACGGAGATAATGCTAATGCTGCACTAATGACTAGAGGAATTAGGGAAATAGCCCGTTTGGGAGAGGCTATGGGAGCAAGCATAAGTACATTCGCAGGACTTACAGGGATCGGAGATTTGATAGTAACCTGTACTAGTAAGCATAGTAGAAACAGAAGATGCGGTATAGCCCTTGGTCAGGGTAAATCGCTAGAAGAAGCTGTTACTTCTATTGGAATGGTTGTAGAGGGTGTTTATACAACCAAAGCCGCCCATGGATTAGCAAAGGAATATAATATAGAAATGCCAATAACTAATGAAATTTATAAAATACTATATGAAGGACGTTCGGCAAAGGAAGCAGTTACTAATTTAATGCTTAGAAGTAAAACCCATGAAATAGAAGAGGTTATGGAAGATTACGTAGATAAATGGTAAAGGTATATAAAAATTTAATTTATTACTGAAGCAAAAAAGATACTTGTTTAATAATAGGTATCTTTTTTTTGTACATGAAAGTCATATTTTGCAGAGAAAGACATATATTTATAATGTTAATAATAGTTGTATAAAAATGTATACAAACTATATGTTAGGAGGGATATGATGGAAGGTTTCGATATATATAATGATATATCAGAGAGAACGGATGGAGATATCTACATCGGCGTAGTTGGACCTGTAAGAACTGGAAAATCAACATTTATCAAAAGATTTATGGACTTATTAGTAATACCAAACATAGAAAACATTTATAGGAAAGAAAGAACTAAGGATGAACTACCTCAAAGTGGAACAGGAAAAACCATAATGACAACGGAACCCAAATTTGTACCAAATGAAGCTATAGAAATTGCATTAAAGGAAAATGCTAAGTTCAAAGTAAGAATGATAGACTGTGTAGGATATTTAGTTAGGGGCGCGCTAGGACACCAGGAGAATGGTGAACCGAGAATGGTAATGACACCATGGTTTGAAAGTGAAATACCATTTGAGGAAGCAGCGGAAATAGGCACTAAAAAGGTTATAACCGATCATTCAACGATTGGATTAATGATTACTACAGATGGCAGTATTACTGATATCACAAGGGATAGTTACATAGATGCTGAAGAAAGAGTAGTAAGAGAATTGAAGGAACTCAAAAAGCCATTTGTAATGCTGCTTAATTCTATTAACCCAGAGGCTAAAGAATCTGTAAAGCTCAGAGAAGAGTTAGAAGAAAAATATGGAGTTCCTGTAATTCCTCTAAACTGTGCTAGGATGGAAATTGAGGATATCAATACAGTACTTCAAAAAATTCTCTTTGAGTTCCCTGTTAAAGAGATAGGAATCAATTTACCGAAATGGATTGAAGGTTTAGATCCTAACCACTGGCTTAAAAATCAAATATTACTTACAATAAAGGATGCTATTGATGATACGAAGAAGATTAAGGATATAGATAATCTAACAGGCAAGTTTGATGAAGTAGAAGTATTAACTGGAGCAGAAATAAGTAATATTGACCTTGGTCAAGGTAAAGCAGATGTAAAAATGCATACTCAGGAAGGATTGTTCTACGATATTTTAGAAGAATTGACTGGGTATAAAATAGAGGGTGACCATCAGCTTCTTAGCCTAATGAAATCTTTCTCAAAGGCTAAGAGGGAGTATGACCGGGTTGAAGAAGCCCTTAAGAGTGCTAAGACCTTTGGCTATGGTGTTGTGCCACCGGTTCTTGATGAACTAGAACTAGATGAGCCTGAAATGTTCAAGCAAGGTGGTAGATTTGGTGTGAAAATCAAGGCTAATGCGCCATCATTACATCTAATAAGGGCAGATATTACTACAGAGGTTTCACCACTGGTAGGAACAGAAAAGCAGAGTGAAGACCTTCTAGGTTATTTAATGAAGGAATTTGAGGCTGATCCTAAGCAAATATGGGAAACAAATATGTATGGTAAATCTCTCGAAGATCTAGTAAAAGAACAACTTCAAACTAAGCTATTCATGATGCCTGACAATGTTAAAATGAAGCTGCAGAAGACACTTCAGAAAATTATTGACGAGGAAAGTAGAAACTTAATTTGCATTATCATTTAATGTTTTAATATAGAGGGATTAGCAATCCCTCTGAGGTTGTTAATAAACTCGAATTTCTTCGTTGTTGATGGGCCAAGAACCCTTACGTATGTCTATATACGCTGCGGTCTCTTGGTTTCAGCACGCCTCGAACTTCGAGCTTCTTAACAGCCTATCATCTTGTTAACTTTGTTAACAATCTGAGAGGGATTAGTAATCCCTCTATATTAACTTATGTATAACGAGCTCGCTTGATAAATATTGAAAATTGTGTATAATATTAATGTAAGGGGTTTTCTGGGTGTAGCGCAGCTTGGTAGCGCACCAGAATGGGGTTCTGGTGGTCGGAGGTTCAAATCCTCTCACCCAGACCATTTAAATGTCTTGGACTATGACTTGTTTCATAGCTTTTTCTTTTATTGAGATGATTTCAATAGAAAAATTTTGACTAAAAATGAAAGGTCTGAGTTTCTTTAAACATGAGGGAGCTGTTGATTCCTTTATTCAAAATAGGTGATTATATGATTTACATTGATTATTTGTTAAAATTCTCTATAGTTTTGTTGATTGTTTCTATATTCGGATACTTGTTATCCCTACTTAAGGAAAAGTATGACTTATTTAATAATAGGGTATCTTTTAAAAGCAAAAAGATAACTCAAACTCTATTAGATGAGTTGGACTTGAAAATATTTAAGTTGGGCAATATTAATCTTTCAATTGGGGATCAAATAAAAATCTATCTTAAAAACAGCAGATCTATAAAAGGAACTGTTTTAGGAGCTAAAAGAGAAGATAATACTCTTTGCATACTTACTCTAGAGGATAAGATAGTGGAATTAAATGTGAGCAAAATAAAAAGATTACGAATATTAAGCAGGTATGGAAAATTGTTTTAGACTACGTTAAGTAGTCTTTAGTTTTTTTTGAAGCTACTTCTCGAAGAGAAATCTGATCAAAGGGAAAAGATTCTATGCTTTTATGCTTCTATTAACACTTTGGTGATAACAGGACTAAATTACTATACAATTTTTATAAATAACTAGAGGAAAAACAACATATTTGAAGAATAAATATATAGTGGAGTTCATAACTAAGAAATCATTTATCTATAGGTGATAAAATGAAAAGAAGACAAAAATTATATAGAGTTTTATTTTTCTCAGTAATTGTGATTTTTTTTGCGTACAAGCTTATATATGGTGTATTCATAAGGCAGCCGGATACCCAAATAGTTGAATTTGGAGAACTAAGTACTGAAAGGAATTATCAGTGTGTAATCATCAGAAATGAGAGAGTAATCAAATCACCTAATGAAGGTATAATTAAGTATTATGCTGAAGAGGGAGAAAAGGTTGAGAAGAACTATAAGATTTCTGAAATTTATACCTCTGACGTAAGTGATGAGGACAGACAGAATTTAGTTGAATTAAATGACAGAATTGATGAGATACAGTCTAGTAAAGGTAATTTATTTAAAGTGGATATAGATAAACTAAACACTGAGATAAGTAGAATTGTAGAAGAGCTGAGAAGTGCTAGAATAAATGAAGATTTTGAGAAAATTAGACAATTGGAAAAAAGCTTAGAAAATAAGGTGGATAAGAAAAGAAGAGTTAGTGGAGACAAAAGCTTTTCAGGATCAAACTTGGAAAAGCTGCAAGGAGAAAAAGATATACTTGAAAGTAAAATAAAGAATTCTATCATTGAGATAAATAGTTCAGAATCAGGGATTGTCAGTTACTATATTGATGGGTTTGAAGAAATCCTGACACCTAATAATTTAGGGAATATAAAATATGAGTTCATAAAAACAATGGAGCCGGTTTCGAATAAACTAAAATATGATAAGGTAATTTATGATCAGCGTATATTTAAGTTAACAGATAATACAAGCTGGTATATTCTAATTGTTACAGACTCTAAAGATGCTAATACCTTTAAGATAGGAAAGAAAATATCTATAGATATCTCTGATACAAGAATAAAAGGAAAGGTTATCGATAAAATTAATGATGATTCTAATAGTTTTATAATAGTTAAAACTAATCAATATGTAAACAATTTTAATAAGATAAGGAAAGCTAATCTTAATATAATAAAAGAGCAATATGAGGGATTAAAGATACATAGGGATTCAATCATTGAAAAGGATGAACAGTTAGGTGTATTTTTACTAGATGTAAATAGAAAGGCAGTATTTAAACGAATAAAAGTGCTTGGCTATGACGATGACTATGCGATAGTACAGAATAATACCTTTGATGTTAAAGAAGGTGACTCCATAAAAAGTGTTAGGACGGTAAAACTATATGATGAAGTTTTACGTTATGGAAAAAAATATAAAGAAGGGGATATAATCTACTAAGAAAAGTTGAGTATTTAACCTATACTAGTATATATACTATAAAAGGAGGCACATAATGAGTATAATAGAAGATAATATTAATTTTGTTAAAGACAATATAAAAAAGGCCTGTGAAAAAGTCAACAGAAGTCCAGAAGAAGTTAACCTTATTGCTGTAACCAAAACTATTGATGCTGAGAGAATAAATACGGCCTTAAGAACTAGTATTAAAAACATTGGGGAAAATAAAGTTCAAGAGATAATGGAAAAATATGATAAAATAGAATGTGAACCTAATTGGCACTTAATAGGTCACCTTCAAACAAATAAAGTTAAGTATATTATTGACAAAGTAGATATGATACATTCTGTGGATAGTATAAAACTTGCTAAAGAGATTGATAAGAGAGCAAAAAAAGTTAGTAGAGTGATGGACGTTCTTGTTCAGGTCAATATAGCTGATGAAGATACAAAATTTGGACTAGCTGAGGACGAACTAGATGGTTTTATAAAGGAAATCTCTATATTAGAAAATGTAAGAGTACAAGGCTTAATGGCTATAGTTCCTTACGTTATTGATCCAGAAGATGTTAGAGAGCATTTTAGAAAAATGAAGGATATTTTTGATAGGTTGAAGAACTCTACTTTTAAGAATGTCTATATGAACTATCTCTCTATGGGAATGACAAATGATTATATGGTAGCCATTGAAGAGGGGGCAAATATGGTTAGAGTTGGTACTGGCATATTTGGAGAAAGAGATTATAGTAAATAAAAGAATAAATACATAAATAGTTCTCTATCAATAGAGACTTACAAAAGGAAATATAAGGAGGTATATTATGTCAGGAAAGTTTATGGATAAAGTTAAATTCTTTATGGGGTTAGATGAATACGAGGAAGAAGAGATACATGAAGTTAACAATGAAGAGCCACCAGTACGTAATGCAATTAATAACAGTGTTGTAGCTCAACCGATGAAGAATAAAATAGTTAATATACATACTAATAA
This sequence comes from Wukongibacter baidiensis, assembly GCF_050888315.1. Lineage (NCBI taxonomy): Bacteria > Bacillati > Bacillota > Clostridia > Peptostreptococcales > Caminicellaceae > Wukongibacter > Wukongibacter baidiensis. Next base: position 577,108 of record NZ_CP138202.1, on the reverse strand, counting down.
GCAAATGAATGTAGTGATATACGAGCCTACTGAATTTGAAGAAACACCACATATTGTTGATAACCTAAAAAGTAGAAAGCCTGTTATTATTAATTTGGAAAAATTAGATCAAGAGTTGGCAAAAAAGATATTCGATTTTCTTAATGGCGCAATTTATGCTTTAGATGGTCAAATAAAAAAAGTTTCAAAGGGTATTTTCATATTAGCTCCAAACAACATAGATGTATCAGGGAATTTGTCAGAAGAGTTTAGTAATCAAGGGATTTTTCCATGGCAAAAATGATAAAACAATTTGGAAGGTGGTAAAATGTGGATTTTAAAGCAAACTATAATTAGATTTGTAGGAGTAGTTAACTTTCTTATCATTGCAAGGGCACTATTTTCATGGTTTAGCCGTGGGTACTCAAACCCAATCTATAATATATTGCATCAGATAACTGAACCAATTTTATATCCATTTAGACAACTTCAAGAAAAATTAGGAGTTGGAGGGATGATTGATTTTTCCCCGCTTTTAGCAATAGTAGCCTTAGATATTTTGCAAAGAGTAATATTGAGTATATTATAGAGAGTGTGGTTTTTTGGACAGAAAAGGTATTGCAAGAAGGTATTCACTTAGTGATAAGTACGAAATAGAACTACTGAAGGTACTAGATAAGCTTGAAATAGCTGTTGAAAGAAATATATTTAAGTATACTGACTTTCTTGATCCCTATATAGCAACTATATGCACTGAAATATTGAAGAGGGATTATGAATACGTTCAGTTTGATACTACAGGTGGTTTTGAGGATGCTGAAAGAAAAGTAGTAATAATATATCCCGACTACCTTGATAAAGATGATGAAAACATACCAATTAAAGTTATAAAGATAGAAGATTTACCTAAGGGGAAAAAAATTAGTCACAGAGAAGTTTTAGGATCTGTTTTAGGTTTAGGATTAAAAAGGGAAAAAATAGGCGATATTATAATTAGTGAAGATATGATACAAATTTTAGCGCTTGAAGAGGTTGCTAGATTCATTGAGCTTAATTTAACTCAAATCGGAAAGTATAATATAACTGCCTATTTAGACCATTTGGAAAATATTATTCCTAAAGATAATGAATTTAAGATAATTACTGATACGGTCAAATCTTTAAGACTTGATGCTATCTCATCTTCAGGCTTTAGTGAATCAAGAAGTAAAGCCACTGTCGACATAAGGAAAGAAAAAGTAAAGGTAAATCATGTTCCAATTTGCTCACCATCATACAATATCAAGGAAGGCGACGTAATTTCCTACAGAGGTAAAGGAAGAATAATTCTGGATAAGGTTTTAGGTAAAACCAAAAAAGATAGACTAAGGATATCAATAAAAAAATTTATATAGAGATCGAAGAAAAACTATTACTTTGTACACATACAAAGCTCTAAAATCATTGATTGTTAGAGCATTTGAATATGTACAACTTATGTTTTACTACATAAATTTTACAGGATTGGGGGTATAAAATGATTACACCATTGGATATACAAAATAAGGAATTTACAAAGGCTCTTAGAGGTTACAAGGAAATCGAAGTTGATGACTTTTTAGATAAGGTTATTGATAGTTATGAAAAAATTTACAATGAAAATATGGAATATAAAGAGAAGATTAGAATGTTAGAGGAACAGCTTGAAAAATACAATAGTTTAGAGAGAACGCTTAAAGATACCTTAGTGGTTGCTCAAAGTACAGCAGAAGAAGTTGCCATAAACGCAAATAAGAAAGCAGAGCTAATTATTCAGGAAGCTGAAGATAAGGCTAGGAGAATTATAGAGGGTGCTAACAATGAAGTTTTAAGTGTTAGGAAAGAGTATGAAGAAGCAAAAAAGGATTTTCAAATTTTTAAGACAAGATTCAAAACACTACTGGAATCTCAGCTAGATATAGTATCAAACTCTTTTATGGAAAGTCAAATATAGAGAGTATCTGGTGAAACTCAACTTATACATAGCAAAATATCCAATGATTTTGGGGAGCTTTGATGTGTATAAGTTAAAGTGTTTACTGGAAGATATGTATAGTATGTACGAAAGTACAGTTGAAATTTAAAGGAGGATATCTATGACTAGATTAGGCATAATTGGAGCTATGGACGAAGAAATAGAAATACTAAAGGGAAATATGGAAATCGAAGAGACAGTTAGTAAAGCAGGAATGAATTTTTATAGGGGAACTATAGAAAATGTTGATGTAATACTTGTTCGTTGCGGTATAGGAAAGGTAAACGCTGCGATCTGCACTCAAATTCTTGCTAGTAACTTTGATGTAACTCACATCATAAATACAGGGGTTGCAGGAGCAGTTCATGGAGATTTAAATGTAGGAGACATTGTGATCTCTTCAGATGTTATTGAGCATGACTTTGATGCTACTGGTTTTGGATATAAGCTAGGGGAAATACCTAGAATGGATACATACATATTTGAAGCTGATAAGAGACTTGTAGATCTAGCTTTTAATGCTAGTAAAAGCGAGACTGTAAAGCATAACACCATGATTGGAAGGATACTATCGGGTGATGTATTTGTGGCTTGCCCAGATAAGAAGAATCATCTTTGGGATAACTTTGAAGGCTATTGTACGGAAATGGAAGGTGCTTCAATAGGTCATACAAGCTACTTGAATAATATTCCATTTGTGATAATAAGAGCTATATCTGATAAAGCTGATGGAACGGCCCATGAGAACTTTAATGAATTTGTACTTGAAGCAGCTAAAAATTCTAGTGATATATTAATGGATATTTTAAAGCAATTATAGTAAAAATATATTACATAGATTTCAATTAATAACATATTTTTCATAGATAAAACTATAGCGTATTTGCTATAGTTTTCAGATTGTTAACAAAGTTAACAAGATGTTAGGCTGTTAAGAAGCTCGAAGTTCGAGGCGTGCTGAAAGCAAGAGATCGCAGCGTATAAAGAAATACGTAAGAGTTCTTGATTGAAGCAACAACGAAGAAATTCGGGTTTGTTAACAGCCTCAAAACTATAGCGTATTTGCTATAGTTTTTTTAATTGGTTTAAGATTATATTTCAACTAAAAAAGGGCAAAATAGTACTGAACCCAGATTATTTTCTTAAAAAATAGGAAGTGTTACAAAGTGCCTGACAAAAAAATGAGAACACTAGAGAATAAGCTAGAGGATTTTTCTGTTGCATTGGAAAAGACAAAAATTCAAGAGTATACCGAAATCATTAATAACCCAAAGCGGTTAATATTTATTAACTTGGTTGGAGGGTTAGCACGTGGATTTGGAATGGCTATAGGATTTACTATATTGGCTGCTGTTATCATATACTTTGTTCAGCAGCTAGTTAATCTTCCTCTAATAGGTAAGTATATAGCAGAGTTGCTAGATATAATTGAGAACTATAGGTAACCAACTTTAAATATTTTCTCAAATTTTAGTGTTAGCACCTTTGTAGATAGGAGGCTTAAAGTGGATAGAAAAGATTTAGAGCATTTTAGAGATAGGTTGCTTGAAGAAAAGCAAGAAGTTATGAATGGAATTGAAAGTGAAGAAGAAAATGGTGTACATAGCCCACTTAAGGACTATTATAGCGAACTTTCCACTTATGATAATCATCCTGCAGATATTGGCAGTGAAACCTTTGAAATGGAAATGAGATTTAATTTGGAAGAGAGCGAGAAGAGACATTTAGTAGAAATAAATGATGCACTAGGAAAAATCGAAGATGGTACCTATGGAGTATGTGAAAGCTGTGGAAAATCTATAAATAAGGAAAGATTAGAAGTGATACCATATACGCTGCAATGTTCACATTGCAGTAAAGAAAATGAGCATATGAGTTTAGAGGAAAGAATCCATACCAGACCAGTAGAAGAAGAAGTTTTAGATTCTCCTTTTGGAAGAACATTTAATGATGACTCAAAATTTAACTGCTTCGATGGTGAAGATTCTTGGCAAGCTGTAGCCAGATATAATAAAACAGACAAGCAGAAAATGGCCTTAGATTGGTATGATAACAATATGTATGATAAAAACATTTCAGGAAAAGTTGAAGATGTTGATGATATCAGTAATGAATATTATGAAAGTCAGGTGGAATCTGAGAGAAAAGAGTAAAACATAAGGAGGCTGTCTTATAATTTCAGCCTTGGGTGTTTTAGAATGAGTGAAGATCAAGGGTTTAAAAGTTCAACGATTTGGCCAGTACTAAGGTACGTGTCAGATCGTTGAATTTTTAAATTCGTCATTGTAGTACACCCTCATCTTTTTATGTTATAATACATGTACAAGTTTTAACCCGAATTTTTCACGAATAATTCGGATTTAAAGGAGTAGATATTTTGAACGAAATTAAATTAACTGTTGATAGTAACCAGGAATCAATTAGGCTGGATTTATATTTGTCTAGAGAACTGAATGATCTTTCCAGATCTTATGTTCAGAAACTGATTGAAAAGGGAAATGTGAAAATTAATGACAAAGTAATTCTTTCAAAAAAATTGAAGGTAAGCATGAATGATGAAATTGAAATAATTATTCCTGAGCCTGAAAAGTTAAAATTAGAACCTGAAAATATTCCTATTGAAATTGTTTATGAGGATGAAGATCTAATGGTTGTATATAAACCTCAGGGCATGGTTGTTCATCCAGCTCCAGGCCATTATACGGGAACTTTAGTCAATGCATTGTTATATTACTCAGAAAAACTGTCTTCAATAAATGGAATAATAAGACCTGGTATTGTTCATAGGATTGATAAGGACACATCAGGCCTTTTGATGATTGCTAAAAACAATATGGCACACAATTCCTTAGCTGCGCAGTTAAAGGAACATAGTACAAATAGAATTTATAATGCCTTAGTTCATGGAAACCTTGAAACCGACAGTGGTACGATTGATCTACCAATTGGAAGACATCCAGTAAATAGATTTAAGAGGGCTGTAGTAGAGAATAATTCTAAAAGAGCTATTACTCATTTTAAAGTTCTTGAGAGGTTTTCAGGTTTTAATCTGGTTGAACTTAAGCTAGAAACAGGTCGTACACATCAAATAAGAGTACATATGGCATATTTAGGACATCCGCTAGTGGGTGACCCACTTTATGGCTTTAAAAAGGAGAAATTTAAGTTAAATGGACAAGCGCTTCATGCAAAGACAATAGGTTTTGTACATCCATCAACTCAGAAATACATGGAATTTAGCAGCGAATTGCCTGACTATTTTAAGTCGTTACTCGATAAGTTAAGATAATTATTATAACCAGATTGTTCATAGAAAATTTGAAAAAGTGTATATCAGGTTTGAGGTTTTCTATGAACAATATGGGTTAAATATATGGAGGGGAAAAAATGAAGTTCAAAGCAAGAATAATGGATGAGAAAGCAATAAACAGATCTATAACGAGATTATCCCACGAAATTATTGAGAAAAATAAAGGGGTATCGCAGGTGGTATTGGTTGGAATACATACGAGGGGAGTTCCATTGGCTAAAAGAATAGCTTCAAAGATTAAAGAGATTGAAGAAGTTGATGTAGAAGTTGGTTCCCTAGATATTACTCTGTATAGAGATGATTTGTCAAAGGTAGACGATAATCCTGTTATTAAGAAAAGCGAGATTTCAATTGGAATAGATGATAAAAATGTTGTACTAATTGATGATGTTATTTTCACAGGAAGAACCGTTAGAGCGGCCATGGATGCCTTAATAGATATTGGACGACCTAAGACTATTCAGTTGGCTGTTTTAGTTGATAGAGGACATAGAGAGCTGCCTATTAGACCAGATTATGTAGGGAAGAACGCTCCTACTTCAAGAAAAGAAGTAATAAGTGTTCATTTGGATGAAGTTGATAAAGATAATGAAGTGGTCATATATGAAAGATAAAAGGAACTATCTTATAAAAGGCATCTTAAGAGTATAGTCCCCAGGGTGTTTCAGAATGAATGAAGTTCAAGGTTTTAAAATTTAAGCGGCTTGGCTAGTACTGGTGTACGTGCCAAGTCGCTTAAATTTTAAATAACGCAGAAATTCGTCATTCTGAGACACCCACCTCTAATTTTTTGATTTCTTCTTCATGAGGTGTAACATAAATTGTTTTAAAATTCTCGTAGATAACCATTCCAGGCTTTGCACCCGACGGCTTTTTTACAAACTTCACATGGGTGTAATCTATAGGAACATTGCTAGATTGTCTACCTTTACTGTGATAAGCAGAAATAATTGCACCTGCCATAATGGTTTCATCTGGCACATCTTTTCCATCGGTTTTAATTATTACATGGGATCCGGGGATGTCCTTCGTGTGAAGCCAAATATCCTTTTTAGAAGCAAATTTTAAGGTTAGATGATCATTTTGCTTATTATTCTTACCTGCAAAGATCATAAAACCATCCTTACTAACATATTTATGAGGCTTGAAGTCGATTTTCTTGCTTTTATTTTTACTAGTCTTTCTTTTTCTAATATATTTTTGCTCAACAAGTTCTTGTTTTATTTCATCGATGTTATTTATATCATCGGTATTCTCTATGGTTGTAAGTACGTTTTCTAAATACTCAATCTCACTTTCCGTATCTCTTATCTGTTCACTTATTTTCTCTTGAGCCGTTTTATATTTATTATACTTCTTATAATACCTTTGACTATTCTCTGATGGAGTCAATCTTGAATCAAGGAGGATGACTAAATCAGGGGCTTCAGGCTCATAAAAATTCTGAACCGTGACTTCCTTCATTCCAGCTGTTATTTGATACATATTAGACAGTATTAGTTCTCCATAGAGTTTGTATTTGTCAGCTCCCTCGGCAGTAATTAATTCTTCATTTTGTTTTTGAAGTTTATTATATAGTCTCCCTAGTCGAGTATTTAAGACCTTCATTATATCCGTAGATTTTTGCTTGATTCGATTGTATTTATCCCTTTCAAAGTAGAACCTGTTTATAACATTACTTATGGATGGAAGAAAGGTTTGTGTGTAATGCTGGTTGTCATAGATACCTAAACTAAGTGAAGAAAAATCAACTGCTTTATTTTCAATTGAATCAAAAATCACATTTGGAGAATACTCATTGTTATGAAGCTTATCCGACAGAGATACAAAACTATCCCAAATTCTTTTTAAATCTTCCTTTGAAATCTCTGAGATTAGAATATCAGTATCTACTTTTGCATTGAAGCAAATATTCTTAGCGATTATTGGACTTATACCTTGAAATAGTTTATATAAAGCTTTATAAATCTGAGCGTTTTCTGAAGCTTTTTCAAGTTGATCTATAAAAGTAGTATAATCAATATCAAAGACATTTAGCTTATCCTGTGATGGTGGATACCTATATTCAAGTCCGGGCAAAATTTGTCTTTGTCTACTGATACTTGTAGGAATTCTTTTAATGCTATCAATAATATTTAGATTATCTTTTTCCATTAAAATTATATTGCTGTGCTTACCCATGACTTCAACTACCAAATCTTTAATACTGATATTTCCTAGTTCATCATAGCTTTCAATCGATAGTACAATTATTCTTTCAAAATCAACCTGATAAACATCTACAACTTTGCCTCCATGTAAATGCTTTCTAAGAAGCATACAGAACATGGGGGGCTTTAAAGGATTACTCTTTTGTGAGTTTGTAAGGCACAAATGCGGAAAGCTGCTGTTAACTGATATTAATAATTTATTGTTGTTTTCAACATTTCTAAATTTAATTAGTATTTCATCTTCTTCAGGTTGATATATCTTTTCAATTTTTTTATTTAATAGAGCATTTTTAAGTTCAAATGCTAAAGAATTTATAACTAAGCCATCAAACGGCATATTATCCCTCCGTTAATATAAAATAATCTTGGACTTGTAAAGTATAACACTAAAATATAAAATTTTAAAGGCTATACTGATAATTTGGGTTTAACATAATGCCATTAAGATATATAATATGTATTATACGTATTGATTCGTTATTACAAGGAGGTAGAGGTGTTAATATGATAAATTTTAGCAAAATGCACGGAGCTGGTAATGATTTTGTGATTGTTACAGCAGGAGAAGTTGACGGCATTGATTATTCGGCCTTAGCTAAAGAGGTTTGCGATAGGCATTTTGGTATTGGAGCCGATGGACTGATGATTGTTGATGAATCAAAAACAAGTGATGTTAGGATGCATTATTACAATTCAGATGGATCTCTAGGAGAAATGTGCGGAAATGGAATAAGATGTTTTTCGAGGTTCACCTATGAAAAGGGTATTGTTAACAAAGAGGTATTTACTGTGGAAACACTAGCCGGTGAAAAAATAATAAATCTAACTGTAGCTGAGGATGGAAAAGCTGAAAAAATTTTAGTTGATATGGGAATACCAAGTATAGAGGCTACAGATGTACCAGTTAATACTGAAAAGCAAAGCTTTATAAATGAAGAAATAACAGTTGACGAAACTAGTTTAAAAGTATCAAGTATCTTGATGGGGGTTCCACATACAATAATATTTACTGAGGATCTAACAGAAGATATAGTATATAAGTATGGACCTGTTATAGAGAAAAAAAATATTTATCCAAGAAAAACCAATGTCAATTTTGTACAGATTATTGATAGCGAATTTATGAAGGTTGATACATGGGAAAGGGGAGCAGGAAAAACCCTAGCCTGTGGGACAGGAGTATGCGCTTCGGTATTTGTTGCGAATCTATTAAATTATGTAGGGAAAAAAGTATTGGTTAATGTTCCTGGGGGTAAGCTAAATATAACCATAGACAATAATAATAGAGTGTTTATGGAAGGCACCGCTAAGCTAATCTGTGATGGAAAATACTATTTTAATAAAAAATAGCTGTAAAGTTTTATTTTAATCTTGATTATTAAGATTTCTTTAAATGAGTCCTTATAATTTTGGAGTTTTAATGATATAATATTTTGTTGATAGTAAGTACTTAACGGGAGGAGTGAATTTATGATATACAGTATGACCGGTTATGGTAGAGGAGAAGCTAATGATGAGTCGAGAAGTTTTCTAGTTGAGATCAAATCAGTAAACCATAGATATAATGATATAATAGTAAGAATGCCTAAAAAATATTCTGCATTTGAAGAAAAAATAAGAAAGATAATTAAGGATTCTGTTAAAAGAGGTAGAATAGAGGTTTATGTAACCTTAGATGAGTCTAAGGATGAAGATGTAATTATAAAACCTAACTTAAACATCGTTCAGCAATATTATAATTCCTTAGTAGAGATAAAAGAAAAGCTTAATTTAAAGGAAGAAATATCACTTGCTCAGTTAACTCGTTTTCCAGATACCTTTACTATTGAAAATAAAGAAGATGAAGAAGATGTTATTTGGGAAGTATTAAGAATGGCCCTTGAGCAGGCCGTTACATCTTTAGTAAGTATGAGAAAGGCTGAAGGTTTGAAATTGGCTGAGGACATAAAAAGCAGAAGTGAGAAAATACATAGTATTGTTAAAGAAATTGAAAAACTAACGCCAATAATTGTGAAGGAATATAGAGCTAAGCTATTCGATAGAATAAGAGAATTAACTGAAGATACAATAGAAATTGATGAAGAAAGAATTGCATTAGAAGTATCAATGTATGCTGATAAAAGCAATATAGCTGAAGAAATCGTTAGATTGTTCAGCCATATAGACCAACTAAATAGTATTACTAATGAATCAGGTGCTGTAGGAAGAAAACTGGATTTTCTTATTCAAGAAATGAATAGGGAAATCAACACAATCGGCTCTAAATCCTCTGATATTAATATATCTAGTATGGTTATAGAAATAAAAAGTGAACTTGAAAAAATAAGAGAACAGGTACAAAATATAGAGTAACAGGGGGAAAATAATGGATTTGAAGTTAGTTAATATCGGTTTTGGTAATATGATTTCTGCTAGTAGGATTATAGCAATTGTTAAGCCGGAATCAGCACCCATCAAAAGAATGATTAATGAAGCTAGGGAACAAGACAAACTTGTTGATGCTACATACGGGAGAAGGACAAGGGCAGTTATTATATGCGACAGTGACCACTTAATATTATCTGCCGTACAACCTGAGACGATGGCTAATAGATTCAACTCGAAGGAAATAAACGAAAAGACAAGTGAGAATAATAGCTAAAGGAGAATCAGTATGAAGAGAAAGGGAGCGTTGTTTGTTGTATGTGGCCCGTCAGGTGTAGGTAAGGGAACTGTTTGTAAAGAATTACTAAAGGTTAAGCCTGAAATAGGATTATCAATTTCTGCAACTACAAGGGAAAGAAGAAAGGGCGAGACCGAGGGTGTAAGTTACTACTTTATCGATAGAGATGAGTTTGAAAACATGATAGAATCGGATGAACTTTTAGAATATGCCGAGGTTTATAATAATTTATATGGGACACCAAAAAAATATGTTTTAGAGCAGCTTGATAGAGGGTATGATATTATATTAGAAATCGATCCTCAGGGAGCAATGCAAGTAAAGGAAAAATATCCTGAAGGTGTTTTTGTTTTCTTGCTGCCACCTAGCATGAAAGAGCTTAGAAACAGGATAGTTACAAGAGGAAGAGACTCAGAAGATAATATTGAAAAAAGACTTAAATGTGCCAATGAAGAAATTGACTTTATTAGTGAGTATGATTATTATATAATAAATGATGACCTAACAAAGGCAGTAAATAGTCTTGTTTCAATTATTGAGGCAGAAAGATGTAAAGTAAAAGAAAATATTTGTGAATTAATAAAAGTGTATAAGGAGGAAATATAATGCTTAAACCACCAATTAACGATTTACTAGAAAAGGTTGATAGTAGATATACCTTAGTTATTGCCGCTGCTAAAAGGGCTAGACAAATAATAGATGGAAATGAAAAACTTATAGATATAGACTCTAACAAGCCTGTTACAATAGCGACTAACGAGCTTTTTGAAGACAAAATTGGTTACGAAAAAATAGAGACTGAAACTGAAGAATAATTTGAGATAAGATTTATAGATACCCTATATAGAGAGATGTTAAAGGATTTACTGACATTTCAAATTCTAAGCCTGGATTTTTCATAGATAATCCAGGCTAAGTGTAGGTATCTATAAAAATCTATTATTTTAGAGGTGCAATATGTTAAGTAATAAGAATATAGTTATAGGTATTACAGGCGGTATTGCCGTTTACAAGTCTTTAGATGTTATAAGCAAGCTTAAGAAACTTGGAGCAAATATAAATGTAATAATGACAAAGGCCGCTGCGGAGTTTGTTAGCCCTCTGAGCTTTCAATCCTTGTCCCAAAACTATGTGGTTACTGATATGTTTGCAGAGCCTAAAACTTGGGATGTTGAGCACATATCCTTGGCTCAAAAGGCAGACCTTTTTTTGATTGCTCCTGCCACAGCCAATATAATAGGGAAAATTGCAAATGGAATAGCTGATGATATGCTATCAACTACTGTAATGGCAACAAAGGCACCCGTGCTCATTGCTCCGGCTATGAATACAAATATGTATACTAATAAAGTTGTACAAAGAAATATTCAAACTCTTAAGGATCTAGATTATAAGTTTATTGATCCAGCTTCTGGAAGATTAGCCTGTGGAGATTATGGTGTAGGGAAACTGGCTGCTCCTGAAGATATAGTAGAAGGAATAATAAGCGTTTTTAAGAGTTTATCAAATAAACCCCTAAAAGATAAAAGGGTTTTAATTACAGCGGGACCTACTCAAGAGCCAATTGATCCGGTAAGATACATAACAAATCATTCTTCTGGAAAAATGGGGTATTCTCTTGCAAGGGCTTCAAGGGATAGGGGCGCAGATGTTGTACTAATTTCTGGTCCTACAAATCTAGAAAAGCCAAAGGGCATAAAGGTTGTAGATATTCTGACTGCTTCCCAGATGTATGAGGCGGTTTTAGATCATTTTGATGAAGCTGATATAATAATAAAGGCTGCAGCCGTTGCTGATTATAAGCCTAAAGAAGTATCAAACAACAAAATCAAGAAAACCGATTCTGACTTAGCAATAGAACTTTCAAGAAATCCAGATATATTATTAGAGCTTGGAAGAAAGAAGGATAACAAGGTTTTAGTAGGTTTTGCAGCGGAAACAAAGGATTTGCTGGAAAATGCTAAAAGCAAAGTGGAGAGAAAGAATTTAGACCTTATTGTTGCTAATAATATTTCCGAATCAGGTGCTGGCTTTAAAGGTGATACCAATATAGTAAGTATCATTGACAGCTTTGGAAATACGGAAAAATATGATAAAATGAAAAAGGAAGAGATATCAGATATTATCTTAGACAAGATATATGATTTGATAAATTTAAAGGAGTAGGGGAAACCTACTCCTTTGTATCTTGGAGGCATTTGAATGAATTATATGGAATACTGTAATATAGTTGTAAACACGGGAACAAAAGCAACGGACAGGCTATTTACATATAGAATTCCAACCGATTTGAGAGGTAAGATAAGAATAGGCGAAAAGGTCCTTGTTCCATTTGGAAAAGGAAATAAGCTTTTAGAGGGATTTGTATTTGAGCCAAACTCAGACGAAGCAGTAAAAAAGATTAGAGGAATGAAAGAAATTAAGAAAGTAATTAACAATGATACAAATTTGTCTGAAAATCAAATAGACTTGTGCAAGTGGCTTAAAGAAACATATTTATGTACTTATAGTGAGGCCATTCAATGTTTAATACCGAAATTTTATAGTGAAATAAATACTAAGACTAAGAAGGTTGCAATGATCAACTTTGATCCTAAAGAGCTTGATTCAATTGTTTCTGAAATGTCAAAAAAGGCATATAAGCAAATTGAAGTCTTGAAGATTCTCTCTAAGGTAGAAAAAGTGCAAGTGACTGATCTTATTCAAAGAGCCAAAACTTCAAGGGCTGTAATTAATGGTCTGGAGAAGAAGAGTTTAATTAAGATAGTTGATGAAAAAACCTATAGATCACCGATAAACCCAGATGAGATTCAAAGAGATAAACCCAATATGCTTAACGATGAGCAATTGTCAGTCTATAACAATATACTGGAAACTATAAAGAAAAATGAGCATGAGACCTTTCTTTTACACGGTGTTACAGGCAGTGGAAAAACTGAAGTATATATGCATCTTGTAAGTGAGGTTGTTAATAGAGGCGAGCAAGTGATTATCCTAGTACCAGAAATCTCTCTCACTCCACAGATAGTTGGGAAATTTATTAAGCGATTTGGAAATAATGTTGCCGTTTTGCATAGTAAGTTGTCCCAAGGTGAGAGATATGATCAGTGGAAAAAAATAAAAGATAATGAAATATCGATTGTTGTGGGAGCTAGATCAGCTATATTTGCACCCTGTGGCAATTTAGGACTTATTATAATAGATGAGGAACACGAATCGTCCTATAAATCTGAAATGAATCCCAAATATTATACAATTGATGTGGCAAAATATTTATGTAGACAGAACAAGGCTGTTTTACTTTTAGGATCGGCCACTCCATCGATCGAAAGCTATTACAATGCTAAAAACGGCGTATATGAGCTTTTAGAACTCAATAATAGATTTAACAATAATCCACTTCCAAGTGTAGATATTGTTGACATGAGAATTGAGCTTGAAGAAGGCAATAAGAGCATGTTTAGTCGTAGGCTTTATGAGAGTATGAAGGAGAGTTTACTTAATAAAAAACAAGTAATTCTATTTTTAAATAGAAGAGGATATTCAACCTTTGTTTCCTGTAGAAGCTGTGGATACGTTGTAAAATGTATGAATTGTGATATATCAATGACATATCATCATAAAAAAAATATTGCAAAGTGTCATTATTGTGGATATAACAGTGTTGTACCTAAGACCTGCCCCGAATGCGGTAGTAAATACATAAAATTCTTTGGATCAGGAACTGAAAAGGTCGAACAATATGTAAATAAGTTGTTTCCGTCTTTTAAGACAAGACGACTCGATATAGATACTACATCTAAGAAAGGACATCTAGAAGGAATCATTAAGGCCTTTGGAAATAGGGAGATAGATATTCTAATAGGGACACAGATGGTGGCTAAAGGGTTAGACTTTCCCTATGTTACCCTTGTGGGGATATTATCTGCAGATATAACGTTAAACCTTCCCGACTATAGAGCCAATGAAAGAACCTTTCAGCTGCTTACTCAGGTAGCTGGAAGAGCCGGAAGACACGACTTTAAGGGGAATGTAGTCATACAGACATATAGTCCAGACAACTATGCAATTATATCTTCACAGAAACAAGATTTTAAAGAATTTTACGACAAGGAAATAGAGCTACGAAGGGAATTTTGTTATCCTCCTTTTCATAATATTATTAATATAATAGTTCTTGGAAAGGATGAGAGAGCAGTAATTAAGTCTGCCAATAGGCTATTTCAAAAGCTCGAGTCAGAGACTGTAAACAATAAAGAATTAGAAAATATACAGCTTCTTGGCCCAAACCCGGCAATACATAATAAGATAAAGAGCTTTTACAGGTGGCAGATACTATTAAAATATCAAAGTATTGACCATGAGATTATAAAGGGTATAATTAATAATATATGTAATGTTAATAAGAGTAAGTACTTAGATAGTAATGTACACTTAATTTTTGATTTAAAACCATATAATATATTTTAACCCAAATTATCTATGAAAAGTTTGAAAGGGTGCAAGTAAATTTGAATTTTTTATGAATAATTGGAGTTCAATATCTAGGAGGAATGTTTTATGGCTATAAGAAATATTAGAACAGATGACGACCCTGTGTTAAGAAAGATTTCTAGACCAGTTGGGGAAATTAATGATAGAGTGATTCAAATAATCGATGATATGGCTGACACTATGTACAATACAGGAAACGGTATTGGGCTTGCAGCACCACAGATAGGTATTTTGAGACGAATAGTGATTATAGATATTGGTGATGGCCTTGTAGAGCTTATTAATCCGGAAATAGTAGAACAGGATGGAAGCTATATAGACGTAGAGGGGTGTCTTAGTTTACCGGAGAGATCTGGTGATGTTGAAAGACCATTTTATGTAAAGGTTAAAGCACTTAATAGAAAGGGCGAAGAATTCCATATAGAAGGTGAAGAACTGTTAGCTAGAGTTCTTTGTCATGAGATTGATCATTTGAATGGGATACTATTTACAGATAAAATTATTGAAGAGTAGGTGCATAGAATATGAGAATTCTTTTCATGGGAACTCCAGATTTTGCAGTTCCCTGTTTAGAGGAAATGAATAAAAATGGTTATGAGGTAGTTTCTGTAATAACTCAGCCTGATAGACCTAAGGGGAGAGGTAAGAAGGTTTTGCCTCCCCCTGTAAAAGTAAAGGCTATGGAACTAGGAATAGAAGTCTTACAGCCGGTAAAGGTAAGAGAAAAGGAGTATATTGATGCTATAAAGAAGATGGATGTTGACTGTATAGTTGTTGTTGCATATGGTCAGCTCTTACCGAAGGAAATATTAGATATACCTGAAAAAGGGTGTATAAATGTACATGCTTCATTATTACCTAAGTACAGAGGTGCAGCACCAATTAACTGGGTTATAGTAAACGGAGAAGAGACGACAGGTATCACTACTATGCATATGAGCGAGGGCTTAGATACAGGGGATATGATTTTGAAAGAAGAAGTGAAGATTGAAAGAGATATGACTGCAGGACAGCTTCACGATATCTTATCAGACATTGGAGCCAAGGTTCTTATAGAAACTCTAGAGCTTTTGAAGTCAAACAAAGCTCCCCGAACTCCACAGAATGACTCTGAGAGTTGTTATGCCTCTATGTTGAGTAGTAAAACGGGCTTCGTTAATTGGGAAAATAGTGCCGAAGATATATATAACTTAGTAAGGGGTTTAAATCCGTGGCCCGTTGCTTATACTATGTATAAAGGTAAGAAGATGAAGATATGGAAAGCTAATATATCTAGTACCACTAGCAATGAGGAAAATGGTAAAATCATCAAGGTTGATAAATCAGGTGTTTATGTAAGTACTGGTAATGGAGTACTTGTAATTGAGGAAATCCAGCTTCCAAATAGCAGAAGAATGACTGTTGACGAGTATATAAGGGGTAATACAATAGAAAGTAACATAGTTTTAGGTGAATAATATGAAAAACATGATACTTAGCAAAGATAAGAATGTATTTCTCAATATACTAATGATGATTATCCTAGTTATGTTCTTGTTGGCCATAGGCTTAGTACTACTGCTTCGAAATAGTGGCTTACATTTATATATAGTTATTATAGGAATATTAGTCTTTATTTTCATTGCTATAGTAATGTACTTACTAGGATTATTACTATTAACCATTAGGATTGCTAAAAATGGCACCATGCCGAGAAAGTTAATACCCATTTTTGAAAACTCAATAAAACATATATATCCGATTATGATTATGTTTTCAAATATGATGAAAATTGAAAAGGATCCAATAAGGAGATTTTTTTCAGAAATTAATAATAAGATAGTAATCTTAAAAAGTGAGAAACTTAGACCAGAGGATATATTGATTATAACTCCACATTGTCTGCAGAAGTCTCTTTGCAAGCATAAGGTAACAGGCGACATTAATAATTGTCAAAGGTGTGGAGCCTGTGATATTGATAAACTTCTAGAGTTATGTAGCAAATATAATGTAAAACTTGAGGTTGTTACAGGTGGTACTTTAGCTAGAAAGATTATAAAGGACCATAGACCTAAGGGGATAATAGCAGTGGCTTGTGAAAGAGATTTATCCCATGGTATTTTAGACGTTAAAAGAATACCTGTTATTGGGATAAAGAATGAGAGACCCCACGGACCATGTAACAATACAATTGTAAATGTGGATGAGGTAGAAGAGGCTATAAAGCATTACTTAAGGAGGTAATACAATGTATGGATTTGCAAGCTATTATGGAAGTATGATTTTCTTGTTACCGGCAATGATATTTGCATTTTATGCCCAAGGCAAGGTTAAGAGCAGTTTTAATCGTTACCTGAGGGTAAGGAATATGAAGGGATATACCGGTGTTCAGGTTGCAAGAATGATATTAGATAGAAATGGTTTAAGAGATGTTCAGATTGAGCATATAGGTGGACAACTTTCTGACCATTATGACCCAAGAAAAAAAGTGATAAGGCTTTCTGGAAATGTATATAATGGTACGTCTATAGCATCTATTAGCGTAGCAGCCCATGAAGTGGGTCATGCAATTCAGCATGCAACTGGATATGCAGCACTTAACTTTAGAAACAGTCTTGCTCCAGTGGCATCCTTTGCTTCACAATTTGCTATACCTTTAGCCTTTATGGGAGTTTTTCTTAGAACTGAGATGTTAATAACTTTAGGTATATATATTTACATTGCGGCAATAGCTTTCCATGTAATAACTTTACCTGTAGAGCTTAATGCCAGCTCAAGGGCAATCAAACAGCTTACATCAAATGGACTAATTTACAACGAAGAGGTAAAGTCTGCAAAGTCTGTTTTAAATGCTGCTGCCTTGACTTATGTTGCAGCCGTTGCTGTTTCAATTGCAAACCTTTTAAGATTGCTTGTCTTAAGAAATAGTAGAGATTAAGGAATATCTTTGGGGCTATTTTTAATGGTTCAGGTTGTATTGGAGATTAAGGTTTAGATCTAATATTGATTCTAATCCTTAATCTTAATCTATAGACCATAAAAGATTATCCATAATATACACGGGAGGAATAGTATGAGCAACGTAAACCCTAGGAGAGTGGCGATAAATATATTAGTAGATATAGAAGAAAATCAGGCCTTTTCTAATATAGCAATTAATAAATTCCTAAAGAAAAATGAAGTGTCATCCTTGGACAGGCGCTTCATTAGTCAGCTGGTTTATGGAGTGTTGGAAAATAAACTATATCTTGATTACATAATACAAAATTTTTCTAAAACTAAACTACATAAGATTGAGATTGAAATTTTAAACATTTTAAGATTAGGATTATATCAAATTATATTTCTTGAGAAGGTTCCAAATTCAGCAGCTGTAAATGAATCTGTAAAAATTGCTAAGAAGGTAAATTATAGGCTTTCTGGCTTTGTAAATGGAATATTAAGAAACTATGTTAGAAATCAAAATAAGGTTAAGTTACCAAGCTTTGATCAAAATCCTAACCATCATTTATCAATAAAGTATTCACATCCTGAATGGTTGGTTAAGAAGTGGATTAATGATTATGGAATTGATTTTACAAAGAAACTTTTAGAGGCCAACAATAGTTCTCCTAATTTAACTGTTAGAACTAATACCTTAAAGATTACAAGGGAAGTTTTAATGGAGGAACTAGAAGGTGAAGATGTAGTTTGCAGAGTAGGTGAGTTTGCTGAGAATTCAATAGTTATGGAGTCAATGAAAAGTAGACTCGATCGCTTAAAAGCTTTTAATAAAGGGTTGTTTCAAGTACAGGATGAAAGCTCCATGCTAGTTAGTCAAGTACTAAACCCTATGGAAGGTGAATTTGTAATTGATGTTTGCAGTGCCCCAGGTGGAAAATCCACACATATGGCTCAGCTTATGAAGAATAAAGGTCGAATACTTTCAAGGGATATACATGATCATAAGTTGGATATTGTTAGGGAGAATTCTAATAGACTTGGGATTTCTATTATAGAAACGGAAAGATTTGATGCTACGACTTTGGACAAGAATCTTTTAGGCAAAGCTGATAAAGTTTTAGTTGATGCGCCTTGTTCGGGTCTTGGTATAATAAGACGTAAGCCTGAAATAAGATACTTTAAAGAAGCTAATGATATTCAAGAACTTTCAAAGCTTCAGCTTGAAATATTAAATGTAAGTTCTAAGTATGTTAAAGTTGGAGGTGCTATTGTATATAGCACATGCACCATTCAAGACGAGGAAAACGCAAATATTGTTAATAGATTTTTAAAGCAAAACGATAACTTTACGTTAGTAGATATAAATAAAAATCTTCCAGAGAAAATCAGGTCAAGTAAAAGTTTTTTACAATTATACCCACATATATCAAATACAGATGGGTTCTTTATTTGCAAAATGGAAAGAGTAAGGTAGAAGTTTAGAAGAGATAACTTGATTTTGACTATATTTTAACTTTTAGCGAAGATCTTGATATAATATTAATGGATTGGACAACAATTTAAGCTAGTTCAAAACTAGTAAAATTTATGATAAAATTAATTATTATCCCAGATTATGCATAGAAAGTTTGAAAGGATGTAGCATAATTTTGAATTTTCTATGAATGATTCGGGATTACGGAAAATTATAGTTAACTTGAATAAAATTGCAGTAATAATCCTTTGACTAACGTGTTTTGGAAATTATTTGTGTTAATTCTTAAACTAAGCAGTTGTACATATTGGATTTATATAGTATGTGGTTATGCAGTTTTTTCAATTGTTAATCAAGTTTTGGGGTGATTTAATGGAATGGGCATCAAAAACTGATATAGGTAAGATAAGGAATAAAAACGAAGATTCCCTCTTTATCGATGAAAAGAACAATTGTGTTTTCATTGTAGCCGATGGCATGGGCGGCCATAATGCTGGAGAAATCGCAAGTAAGGTTGCCATTGAAAAAGTTAGTGAGTTTGTGGAAGTTAATTTAAGTGGTATAAATGTTTCTGATGAGAGCAAGATTGCGGATCTTATTGAAGAAGCCATTGAAACTGCAAATAATGAAATATACAAGCAATCTCTAAATAATGAAGAGCGTGATGGTATGGGGACAACCATTACGATGTCCTTGTTTATAGATAACAAAATATATTTAGGGCACATAGGAGATAGTAGGGCTTATCTTTTACGAGATGGGAAATTAAAGCAGCTTACAGAGGATCACACCTTAGTATCTCAGCTTGTAAAGAATGGTAGTATTACAGAGATAGAAGCAAAATCTCATCCAAAGAGAAACGTAATAACCAAAGCATTAGGAACCGAAATATGTCCCATACCGGATATTATTGACCACGATATCATAGCTGAAGATATTATTATTCTTTGTACAGATGGACTAACAAACATAGTAGATGACTATGAGATGAAAAAGTCATTTGAAGACATGGAAAATCTTCAGGACGCTTGTGACTATTTGGTAGATCAAGCTAACGATAGAGGTGGATTCGATAATATTACATTAATTGCTATTAGATATAGGCATAGTTAATGAGGGAGTGAGACTATGATTGGAAAAATACTAGGTAAGAGATACGAGATACTTGAAAAGATTGGTGGAGGCGGTATGGCTTTAGTTTATAAGGCCAAGTGTCGTCTTTTAAATAGATTTGTTGCAGTGAAAATACTTAGGCCAGAATTTATAAGTGATGAGGATTTTATAAATAAGTTTGAAAAGGAATCTCAGGCAGCTGCTAGTCTTTCTCATCCTAATATTGTTAATATTTATGATGTGGGAACCGATAATGATACACATTACATCGTTATGGAATATGTGGATGGTAAGACCTTGAAAAAGTACATAAAGGAAAAAGGCTTTTTATCAAATGATGAAGTCATAAATATTTCTAAGCAGATTGCTTTGGCACTACAACATGCCCATGATAATCATATAGTACATAGAGATATAAAGCCTCATAATATATTAATAACAGAGGATGGTAGGGCTAAGGTTACGGATTTTGGTATAGCTAGAGCTATTACTTCATCAACTATAACAAATACTGGGAGTGTCATTGGATCCGTACATTATTTTTCGCCGGAACAAGCTCGTGGTGGTTTTGTTGATGAAAAATCTGATATATATTCATTAGGAATAACAATGTTTGAAATGACGACAGGAAGAGTGCCATTTTCCGGGAATACTCCTGTAACTGTAGCATTAAAGCATCTAAAGGAAGAAGTTGTGCCACCGTCTATGATCAACCCGGATATCACAAGTGGGCTAGAAAACATAATTCTTAAATCAATGTATAAGGATAAAAACAAAAGATATGAAAGTGCAATCATGCTCTATAATGATTTGGAGGAGGCACTTAATAACCCTGAGCATAGTGTAGCGATTTTAGATGATGATGAATCTCCTACAAGGGTAATGCCTGCAATCAATGATTTTGATGTATTGGATGAACCACCAAGGGAGAAGAAAAGAACGAGCAAGATGACAATAGCAATAGGTATTGTATCTGCTATGGTAATTTCCTTTGTGGTAGTGGGTGGTGCCTTTTATAACGTATTTAAAGATAGATTTGGTGTGCAGGAAGTACAAGTACCTAATATCACCAATAAATCTCAGGATATTGCTAAAAATGAATTACAAGGATTAGGCCTAAACGTAATGGTTGAGAATGAACTTTATGACAACGAAATACCTGTAGGGTATGTAATAAACCAAGATCCTGAACCAGGTATTCCAGTTAAGGAAGAATATACTGTTAGGCTTACTGTGAGTCTAGGGCCAAAGAAGGTAGATATTCCAAATATTACCCATAAAGATGTTGATGAAGGAAAAATTCTTCTTGAAAACAATAGATTAGAAATGGGAAATATTGATTACGTGTATGACGATTTACCTATAGGTATTATCATTTCACAAACACCAGAGGCGGGCAGTCAAATTGAAGAGGGCAGCTCCGTTGATGTTGTCGTAAGTCAAGGAAGTAAAATAGAGACTGTTATCATGCCGAATCTAATAGGTAAGAATATTGATGACGTTAAGGATGCGGCAAAGAAGCTAGAGTTGATTTTAAGCAAGGTTAGCTATGAATTTAGTGAGGAAATTGATAAGGATTTAGTTATATCCCAGACTATTTCTGCTGGATCAGAGATTAAACAGAACTCTGTTTTTAATGTGGTTGTAAGTAAAGGGCCTGAAGAAGTAGAACAGCCACCTGAAGAGACTGAATCGGATAAAATCGTAAAGCAGTATAGAATTCTTTTAACCTTTGACAAGGAAGAGGAAGTAGTTAAAGTTGTTAAGACTGAAAATGGCGTTTCTACAGTACTGCATGAAGCAGTACATAATAAAGATGAAGAAGAGATTAGATTAAATGTATCTGGTAAAGGCATGGTGAAGGTAGACGTTTATTTTGGTAATGAATTGATACAGTCGGTAGAGAGGGAGTTTAAATAAGGAGGAATTGAATGAGGAGAGGCATTATCGTTAAAGGAATCGGAGGCTTCTATTATATAAAAAATAGTGAAGATATTTATGAATGTAAAGCTAGGGGGAAATTTAGGAATAAAAAAATCACCCCCTTAGTTGGGGATTATGTTGAATTTTCTTTCGATGAAAATACGGGACAAGGAGTAATTGAAGATATTTGCGACAGGCAGGTAGAGCTTATAAGACCACCGGTGGCAAATGTAGAGCAAGCAATAATAGTTTTTGCTTTAAAAAATCCTGATCCCAATCTAAGATTATTAGACAAAATCTTAGTAATGTCAGAGTATCATCATCTAAAACTCAAAATATGTGTAAATAAAATTGACTTAGACGACAATGAATTATTGAAGGACATTACAGAGATGTATAAAGATACTGGATATGAAATAATACCTTGTAGTACTAAAAAAGATATTGGCATAGATAGGATAAAGGAAGTTCTTAAGGACAAAATATCTGTTTTTGCTGGGCCATCTGGAGTTGGTAAATCAAGTATTTTGAATAAAGTACAATCTGGTTTAGAGTTAAAAACAGGTGAATTGAGCACTAAAATAAAAAGAGGGAAACATACAACGCGTCATTCTGAGCTTTTACAGCTTGATTTTGGGGGATGGGTTGTTGATTCACCTGGATTTACATCATTAACTATTGATTATATCGAGACAGAGGAACTTAGCCATCTATTTCCTGAGTTTCTTGGATATAATGATGACTGTAAATTTGCAAATTGTCTTCATATTAATGAACCAAACTGTGGAGTTAAAGATGCATTAAAAATGGGAAAGATAAACAGTAATAGATATAACAATTATATTGAGTTTTTCAAACAAATAAGCGATGTGAAAAATAGGAGGTACTAATTATGATAAAACTTTCTCCATCAATACTTTCAGCGGATTTTTCAAATCTTATTAAGGATATAAAGGCTGCCGAAGAGGCTGGGGTAGAACTATTGCATATTGATGTGATGGATGGACACTTTGTTCCAAATATAAGTCTTGGACCTGTTGTATTAAATAGTATAAATGGAAAAACATCTTTGCCCTTTGATGTACACCTTATGATTGAGAATCCAGATAAGTATATTCCTGAGTTTGCAAAGGCTGGTGCTGATATTTTAACAGTTCATGTTGAAGCCTGTTCACACCTTCACAGAACGATACAAAATATAAAGTCCTTTGGAATCAAAGCGGGAGTCTCTTTAAATCCTGCGACACCTTTAAGTTTAATAGAGGATATCCTTGAAGATTTAGATATGGTTTTAATCATGTCTGTAAACCCAGGATTTGGAGGACAAAAGTTCATAGAAGGTTCACTGAAAAAGATAAATAGGCTAAGAAAAATGATAGAGGAAAGAGGCCTTGATATAGATATAGAAGTAGATGGTGGAATTAAGATAGACAATGTAAGCAAGGTTTTAGAGGCTGGTGCTAACGTAATAGTTGCTGGATCGGCTATCTTTAATGGAAATTCTGTTGCAGAAAATGTTTTAGCATTTAAAGAAAAATTTAAAGAAGTTTAGGGAGTTAATATGAGGTACATTATAGTTTCTAATGGGAGTATTATTGATTATAGCTTTTATAATAACGTAATTAGCTCTGATGATTTTATTATTTGTGCCGATGGGGGAGCTAAGCATCTAATTAAGATGAATATTGTTCCAAATGTAATCATTGGAGATTTAGATTCAATAGATGAAGAACACAAAAAAAAGTTCTTAGAAAAGAAGGTTGAGTTTCAGAAATTCCCTACTAATAAGGACGCTACTGATACAGAGCTAGCTTTAGATTTTGCCTTATCCCACAATCCTTCGGAAATAATTCTTATTGGGACCCTTGGTAGTAGAATGGATCACTCTATTGCAAATGTAACACTATTAAGAAAAATCTTAGATAAGAATATTAAAGGTAAAATGATTAATGAGAATAATGAAATTTATATTATAGATGACAAGCATAATAAATTGGTCTTGTCAGGAGAAAATAATGAATATTTGTCTCTAATACCGTTAAGCAATAAGGTTAAAGGGGTTACTCTAGAAGGGTTTAAATACCCTCTATTTAATGCAGAAATCTCTTTTGGATCTTCTATAGGTGTTAGCAATGAATTCGCTAAGAAACAAGGCTCTATAAGCATAAATGAAGGGTTACTTCTAGTGATTAAAGCTAGGGACTAGAAATTAGAATTAGAATAGGAATACAAATTAAAACACTTGCAAATATGTAAGTGTTTTTTTGTGTCATAAATTTACTAAGAAGAATAATATATATTAATAAACCTAGGGAGTGATTGTCATGTTACGTAGGAGCCTTTTGGCACGGAAAATTCTTGGCGTAATTCTAGGGTTGGCAGGAACAATAATAGTAATAGAATTTGTTCCCTTGCAATTTTGGTATGTAATACTAGTGTCGTTAATAGTATTATTTTTCATTGTTCTATTCTTATATTTATAATGGACATGAGGTGTTGTAATGGGGTGTAGAAAGAGAATTTTTAAGATTAGAATAAAAAACGATAGAATTTTAGGAATATTATTAGTAGCGGTTGGTACGACAATAATATTTGTAATACTTCTTCCGCCTAGTGTATGGATTGTTACGCTTGGCATCATATTGATAGGGATAGGTTACAAGTTGTTCCTTTGTTAATTTGCATTAGAATAAAATATTATATGACTTTAAGAGATGGAATAGACACATAAGAAAGATTATGTTTAGAAATAAGTAAATTTTTGATATTTGTATTATTGCCTACAAAAAAACCAAAAAGCCTACGCAATAAGTAGGCCTTGAACAATTTAACTAGATAGCTCTCTCGATTTTACCAGAACGTAAACATCTAGTACAAACAGTTATTCTCTTTGGTGATCCATCAACGATAGCCTTAACCTTTTTTACATTAGGTTTCCAAGTTCTTCTTGTACGACGAACTGAGTGACTAACTTTATTTCCAGATATTTTACCTTTTCCACAAACTACACATTCTTTTGCCATATATTACACCTCCTCGAGTGGTTAATTATCCTAGGAAAACAATATTTATTTTATCACATTATTAATAAATAATGCAATAAAAATAATTAATAAATCCATTATTTTGCTGTTTTTTTTGGTATATAATTGAATATAGCACGATATTGCTATAAAATATAGTATATAAAATTATTATTATGGACATATTTTATAGGATTAATGGGCAGTTATATTTTAATGTATCATATATCTATAGGTTAAAAAGATATTGTTATAAAATAAAGGAGGTATAATGTATGTCAGTAAAATTTCAAAATGAAATAGGTACAATTGATATAAATGCCGATGTTATTTCTACAATTGCAGGTATATCAGCAATTGAATGTTATGGCCTTGTAGGTATGGCATCGAAATCCCCGGCCGATGGTTTTGTTAAGCTATTAAAAAGGGATAATATGCATAGAGGAGTAAAGGTTCATTTTGAAGAAAATCAAATCATAATTGATTTATATGTAATAGTTCAGTTTGGGACGAAAATTTCAGTAGTCGCTAATAATATACGTGATAAAGTTAAATATAGCGTTGAAAACCAAACAGGTATTGAGGTTAAGAAAGTAAATATCAATATCGAAGGAGTACGAGTTTTAGAAGTTTAAGGGAGGGCTAGTCTTGAATATAAGACAGATAGACGGTGAAATACTGAAGAAAATGTTTATGCAAGGCAATAATTTATTATATAAGAATCGTGACTTAGTCGATTCTTTAAATGTTTTTCCTGTTCCTGACGGTGATACTGGAACAAATATGGCACTGACCTTTGATTCTGCTATAAAAGAAATTTCGAAGATAGAAAAGCCTTCGATCGAAGAGGTAACAAAAAAGGCTTCTAAAGGGTCTCTTATGGGAGCAAGGGGAAACTCAGGTGTTATATTATCCCAGATCCTCAGAGGCTTTGAAAAGGGCTGTAGAGGCAAAGAGGCTCTTTCAAAGAAAGATTTCGCCAATGCTTTAAAAGAAGCATCAAATACTGCCTACAAAGCTGTAATGAAACCAATTGAAGGTACAATCCTTACTATTATTAGGGCAGCTAGTGAAAAAGCTTTAGAAATATGTGACAATGATGATACTTTTGTAGATTTTTTCTACTCGGTAATCGAACATATTGAAGCTGTACTAGAGAAGACTCCTGATATGCTAGCTGTTTTAAAACAAGCTGGTGTAGTTGATGCAGGAGGAAAGGGTTTAATAATTATCCTCAAAGGTTTTTGGGAAGTTCTTTCGGGAAAAGAAGTATTTGAATCAGAAAAACAACATACCACTGTAAGTACTGAAAATGAAGTTAGTCATGAAAATATTGAATTTGGTTACTGTACGGAATTTATCATACAAGGCAATAAATTAGATTCAGAGGGCTTTAAGAGCCAGATTAAGGGTTATGGAGATAGCCTTTTGGTTGTTGGTGACGATGACCTAGTCAAAGTACATGTTCATACTAATAATCCTGGAAAGGTAATTGAACTTGGACTGAAGATAGGTGAATTAGTTGATATAAAGATAGATAATATGAGACATCAACATAAAAATACTCTTATTCAGGAAGAAAATACTCCAAAGGATAATAAAAAGTATGGTTTTATTTCTGTAGCTATGGGAGAGGGCCTAAGCAACATTTTCAAGGACTTAAATATTGATAAAGTTATTGAAGGCGGCCAAACTATGAACCCTAGTACGGAAGATATCCTTAAAGCCGTTAATGATATTAACGCAGACAATATTTTTATTCTTCCGAACAATAGCAATATAATCCTTGCTGCTAATCAGGCGAAGGAATTAAGTGAGAAGAACGTTGTTGTTATTCCATGCAAAAGTGTTCCACAGGGAATAGCGTCTATGTTAGAGTTTGACCCTGCATCAGATATAGATGAAAATATTCAGAAAATGACTGATATTCTTGAGGATGTGAAGACAGTTCAAATAACGTATTCTGTAAGGGATTCAAAGTTTAATGATTTAACCATCAATAAGGATGATATCCTTGGTATCTGTGATGGCGATATTATGATCGTAGGTGATGACGTTTCGTCAGCAGCCTTAGAAACCCTTGAAAAAGTTATTGACGATGAACACGAAATACTAACTATATACTATGGTGAAGATATAACTGAAGAAAAAGCTACGGAATTGTCTTCACAGCTAGAAGAAAAGTATCCTGATTTAGATATTGAAACTTATTATGGAGGACAGCCTTTATATTACTATATATTTTCTATTGAATAATGATTAAGGATGATTTTATGTTGTCACTAAATGACCCCATATCTGCTATTAAGGGTATAGGCCCAAAACAGAGGGCATTATTCGCGAAACTGAACATATTTTCAGTTGGAGATTTATTGTATCATTTTCCAAATGGTTATCAAAATAGGCGGAATGTAAAAACCCTAGATTCAGTTAGTCACATGGAGAAAGCCACTATTATTGGAACTGTATGTGGCGAAGCTAAGGAAATAAGAACTAGGAAAAGAATGAAACTTTTAAAAGTACCTATTAAAGACAGTGGTGGAATAGGATTTATAACTTTTTTTAATTCACCATTTTTAAAGAAGGTCTTTAGAAAAAATGAAACATACTACTTTTATGGAAATATAAATATTGTTGGCAGTGAAATACAGTTAAACCATCCCGAATATTGTAATACTAAACATGATAGTCTAGAGAATTTTTGCAGTATAAGACCTCAATATGGGTTGACAAAGGGATTAACACAAAAAAAGATTATTAGTAATATAGATCAAATCGTGCTGGAAAATCCTCTAATATTGCAGGAGTATTTACCAAGTAGTATTTTAGAAAGCAACAGTATGTGCGATATAGGTTATGCGATTAGAAATATTCACTTTCCTTCTTCGCCCAGAGCCTTAAAAGTAGCAAAATATAGATTAGTTTTTGAAGAACTTTTTTTTATGCAATTAGGATTAATAATGATTAAAAAGAAGTTTATAAAAAGCAATAATGGGATAACCTTTGAAGTTGAGCCTGAGTTTAATGATTTAGTGGAAGCGCTACCCTTTAAGTTAACTAACGCCCAACAGAAGACACTTAATGATATTATCTCCGATATGCAACAGCCTAAGGAAATGAATAGACTTATACAAGGGGATGTTGGATCGGGAAAAACTATAATAGCCTTACTATCGATGTATTTAGCCTTTTTAAACGGCTATCAAAGTACATTGATGGCTCCTACGGAAATATTAGCTGAACAGCATTTTAAAAGCTTTAAAAGTATGTTAGAGCCACTTGGTGTAAATGTAGGAATATTATCTAGAAGTGTGAAAAATAAGGAAGAAGTTATTAACCAAATTAAGGATGGAAAGCTTGATATGGTTGTTGGAACACATGCACTAATACAGGATAAGATTCAGTTTCATAAGCTGGGTCTAGTTGTTACTGACGAACAGCATAGATTTGGAGTTCGTCAGAGAAGTTTTCTTAAGCAAAAGGGTTCAAACCCTGATGTATTAGTAATGTCTGCAACTCCAATACCGAGAACGCTCTCCTTAATATTATATGGTGATTTAGATATATCAATAATAGACGAGCTTCCACCGGGGAGAAAGCACATAAAGACCCATCATATAACTAGCAAAAAAGTGTACAAGTTATACGATTTTATAAAAGAAGAATTAAATAAAGGAAGACAAGCCTACATTGTTTGTCCGTTAGTTGAAGAATCAGAAAAAATTGATGCTGAGTCCGCAGTAGATTTGTATAATGACTTAAGTGAAACAACTTTTAAGTCGTGGAATTTAGCTTTAATACATGGAAAAATGAAAGCCGATGAAAAAGATAACATAATGAAGAGATTTGAGGCGAAAGAAATTGACTTGCTAATATCTACTTCTGTTATTGAGGTTGGGATTAATGTTCCGAATGCCACAATAATGACCATAGTAAATGCAGAAAGATTCGGCTTAGCGCAGCTTCATCAATTGAGAGGTAGAGTAGGTAGAGGACAATACCAATCCTACTGTTTCCTTATTAGTGAAGGTAAAAATAATGTTACTAAGGAAAGAATGAAAACAATGGAAAGCACCAATAATGGCTTTGTTATTGCTGAAAAAGATCTTGAGCTGAGAGGACCGGGAGATTTTTTTGGTACTAAGCAGCATGGACTACCTGAGTTAAAGATTGCTGATATATTTAAGCATAAAGAAATTCTAAAAAAAGCTCAAAAGGAGGCTTTTAGAATTTTAGAAATATATAAGCTACTTGATTCAGAAGAAAAAAAGCGTTTGAAATATAAAGTCAGACAATTATTTGGTGATGTTTTTAAGGATTTTACCATATAAACTAGATTTGAGTTAAGATATTAATATAGAAATTGCAATAAATCTTTTATATTTTGATTTATAAGTGTACTCTATATAGATAAAGAACCTCCTGTACTATGATTTAGCATAACTTGAAAAAATTACTAGCATATACTTTTGCCATGCTGGAGACATTAATAGTACAGGAGGTGAAAAAACATGGCAAACAAAAAAGTTGTTCCAGAAGCTAGACAAGCACTTAACCAAATGAAAATGGAAATAGCTAGTGAACTTGGCTTAGCAAACTACCAAACAGCTGACAAAGGTAACTTAACAGCTAGACAAAATGGTTATGTTGGTGGTTATATGACTAAGAGATTAGTTGAAATGGCTGAAAGACAAATGTCAGGAAAATAATATATAAAAAAAGAAGAGGTAGTAGAATTTATCTACTACCTCTTCTTTTTTTATATATTTTAGGATGTTAGAACTATATAAATATATTTGTTCAGATTTTGCATTTATGCTAAAATATATTCTTGAGAGGAGCGTATAGATTGAGGATAATTAGTGGAAAAGCAAAGGGTGTAAGATTGAAAGCTCTAAAGGGTATGGATACAAGGCCTACTAGTGATAAGGTTAAAGAGTCAATTTTTAATATTATAGCTCCGTATGTAGACGATTCAAAGGTACTAGACTTATTTTCGGGTACAGGGAATTTAGGATTAGAGGCTGTAAGCCGAGGAGCGGCATATGCATATTTAATAGAAAAAAATAGAAAGTGTCAGCCTATTATAAAAGAGAATATTAATAAAGCTAAATTAGATGATAGCATAAAGTTAATAATAAAGGATGCAGTTTCGGCTTTGAAAATGTTTAAGGACAATAACGAGAGATTTGATATAATTTTTATGGATCCGCCTTACTTAAAGGGTTTTATTATTCCTTGTTTAGAAGAAATAAGTGACTTAAACTTATTAAATATAGATGGTATAATTGTTATAGAGCATGATATAAAGGATATATTACCAGAAACAGTTAAAGATATAACAAAATTTAAAGAAAGAAAATATGGAACGACCATGGTTTCATTCTATTGCAAGGAGGATTAATATGAGAAGCGCAGTTTATCCAGGAAGCTTTGACCCAATTACATATGGACATTTAGATATAATAAGAAGATCGGCAGAGATTTTTGACAAGGTTATTGTTGCAGTGTTAAACAATCCAAATAAGAATCCAATGTTTAATCTGAGTGAGAGAGTAGAAATGATAAGACAAGCTACTGCAGATATGGACAACATTGAAATAGATTGTTTTTCAGGACTATTAATTGATTATGCTAGGGAGAAAAATGTTAATGTAATAGTAAAGGGGCTCAGAGCAGTTTCTGACTTCGAATATGAGTTTCAAATGGCTTTAATGAATAGAAAGCTTGATAAAAATGTTGAAACTATGTTTATGATGACAAATAGCCAATATTCATACCTAAGCTCAAGTCTTGTAAAGGAAGTATTCAAATTCGGAGGGCGCATTGATGAGTTGGTGCCCGAGGTTGTAATTGAAGAGATGAGAAAAAAGATATAAAGGGGGATTTAGAATGAGTGTCTTAAAACTTATTGATATGCTTGAAGATATGATTGAAAACGGATCTTCTATACCTTTTTCAGGTAAGGTTTTACTTGATAAGGATGAAATAACCGAATTAATAAAAGAAATTAGGATTCAGTTACCTGATGAAGTTAAGCAAGCTCAATGGATAAAGGAAGAAAGAAATAAGATATTAGTTGAGGCTCAGCAGGAGGCCGATAGATTAATCCAAAATGCTAAGAGCAGGATAGAAGAGTTAGCAGAAAGAGATGAAATAGTTAAATTGGCACAAGAAAAGGCTGAAGAGATCATATCCAAATCAGAAGAAAAAGCTAATGATATGAAAGTCGCATCAATACAATATGCAGATGAGATTCTAGATAAATTAGAAAAAAATACATCAGAGATATTAAGTACACTTAAAGTTAATAGGGACGAATTGAAAAATATGAAAATATAGAGAGTTCCAAGTAAATAAGGGGCGTTCTCATAAAATATTCTTATGAGTTTAGCTACAGGGTGTTTCAGAATGAATGAATTTTAAGCAACGCAGAAATTCGTCATTCTAAAACACCCTTTTAATTTTTCTTTAGAATGCCTATTAAAGTACCAACTACTACTAGAGTAAGGAAAATTATAAAGAACATATTTGTAGAGAAAATCAATCTGTTTATCCAAGTATAGTTGAAGACATTCTCAATTCCTTCAGAGAAAACCTCTCTTGGTACCGCATCAAATTTGAAATTATTAATTTTTAAGAAAGTATATACGTATATGCCGGATATTATAGAGTGAAAGAACTTTGATAATACATAGGAGTTTAACTTTATATCTGTATCGTTAAGGATACTTGCGGCTTGAGCATGAACAGATATGCCGCTCCAAGAAATTATCATGGTTGCCAGTGTTATTTGCATAATAGGAGAGGTGTTTAAAGCTTCTGATGCCTTCTTACATCCCATGGTAATTTCAATAGCTCCTGTGAGTATAGCTTCTACCATATCACTTGGAATATTAATTTTACCTATTGAAATAAGGTTAGTAGCCTCTATTACATAATTAAAAAAACCTATTAAATATAATTCTCTTGTTAAAACTGAAAAAGTAACAATTAACCCTCCAACAAGAACCAATGTGGAAATAGATTCTCTAACTGAATCACTTAATAGTTTACCAATGGCTCTGCCGTCTTTTTGTCTTTCCTTTAGCATTTCATCAATGGCCTTTTTGAATATGTTAGTTTTTTCGTAGTTTCTATGATAACTAAACTTATCATCCCTACTGAAAAACCTAAATAGGATACCTACTGTAATTGCACCTAAATAGTGAGCAAAGAGGATATATGGTCCTATGCTTGGGTTATTAAACATTCCTACCGCTACAGCTATATTAACATTGTAATAGAATATGAACTAGCTTAATGCAGGTTTAGCTTAAAAGTTACTTCCATAATGCTCTCTTCAGAACTAACTCTTATTTCATCTATAACAGAGTTGAGTGCATTTTTCTTGTTAACAAGTGGAATGGAGACATTTTCAATAATAGCTGATACATTTGTGAGTTTTTTAAGAAAATAGGAATGATTATATTCTGTACTATCTATTTTCTTTCTTAAAACGTCTAAATCCCCTTTTAAACGCTCTTTTTCACCCTTAAGCATGTCTTTATACCTTTGAAGCTGTTTTAAATCAATTACGCCCGCCTGGAAGGCCTCCATTTGCCTATCGAATTGAGAAGCTATACCATTATATTTCATTTTCAATCTATTATAGTCATCTAAAATGTTCTCATTATTAGCTTGCTTTATATTAAGACTTGCAAAATCAATTTTATTTTCAATTATATTCTTAAAAAAACCCATAAACTCTGCCTCAATATTTTTCATTTTACTTAGATTCGGATAACAAACTTTAAGTCTTACATGGTTTGAACACCTTAAATAGGTATATGTCTTCACCTCACCAGTTGATAGTTCATGCCTTTGATTAAATTGTGAGAGTCCGCCACCACATTCATAACATCGTACAAGACCCCTAAGTAAATAGTCCTGACTTTGTTTACGCCTAGTGCGTCTCTTTGATAGGAGATCTTGAACCATTTCAAAATTTTCTCTTGATATAATTTTAGGATGGTTGTTTTTTATAAGATGTCCATTCCAAACATAATCTCCAAGATATGAAATGTTTGAAAGTGTACGACGGACAGAGTTGGGCTGCCACTTTAACTTTCTATCTTGATATTTGCCTCTACCCTTTACAGCCTTTGATTTCTTGGTTAGAGCAGCTTCGCCAAACATCATTAGGCCATTTTGGCGAAGATCAACCCCGATAGCTCTAAGACTTGAGCCATTAATATATTGCCGATAAATGTATCTAACAACCTTAGATTCTGGTTCGTAGATTCTAAATTTTGAACTGTCAGTATCAATATAATAGCCGTAGGGTGGCTCTCCAAGAGCACCACCTTCTGAGGCCTTTTCTTCCATTCCCTTCATTACTTCCTTAGCAAGATTAGCAGAATAGAATTCAGCTACGACCTCCATAATGCCTTCCATCATCTTTCCGGTAGGAGAGTCATCGAAATTTTCGGTAATGGAAATAACTTCAACTCCGCACTCACGGCGCAAAAGGGATTTATATACAATAGAATCTTCACGATTTCTTGCAAATCTGTCGGTTTTATGAATGAGTATTACATTGAAGGGACGAGGCTTTAATTTAGCCATGGCTATCATACTTTGGAATTCCGGTCTATCGGCCGATCTAGCAGATTCACCACGATCAACAAATTCATATGAAATTTCATAGCCATTGTTTATGGCGTACTCCTTAAGTTGTTTTAGCTGCGCAGGAATAGATACGCCTTCCTCGGCTTGTTCCTTTGAGGAAACCCGTGCATATATTGCGGCCTTTTTCATAAAGATCCCCCTTTGAATCTGGTTGTATAGTAAAGAATACGAATACATAAGGGGATAAAGAACTATTTTTTAAAATCTTTTTAAAGATTAGGTAATATATAAAAATAAAAACGAAGAGACATATAGTCTCTTCGTTTTTATATAGTATATGTAATATTATTTTGTACCAGTCGAACCAAATCCACCAGTATTTCTATCGGACTCTGAAACTTCCGAAACTTCCTTTACTCTGACTTTTAAAACATTTTTTATAACCATCTGGGCAATACGCATATGCTTTTCAACCTTAAAAGACTTTTTACCATGGTTAATAAGAATAATACAGATTTCACCTCGATACCCCTCATCGATAGTACCAGGAGTATTTAATACAGTGATTGAAGATTTTAAAGCAAGTCCACTTCTAGGTCTAACCTGTGCCTCTGTATCCTTAGGAAGCTCTATTACTATACCGGTTTTAATAAGAGAGGTTTCACCGGGATCAATGATCTTTTCCTCGATAGAATATATGTCCATACCAGCATCTGAAGCATGGGCGTATCTAGGAATTACTGCGTCGGGATGTATTTTCTTGATTTTTAGTTCTAACATAATAGCTCTCCTTATTCTATGAATTACGATTGTAAATACGATTTAAATTATATCACATAAATATGTACCAGTTAAAGATTTATTGCGATCTCGATATGGCTAAAACTTTTGGTAATAGTACAAACCTAGGTGGAAATATGATTAAAAAGAGGGGGCTTGCCATGAGAGTATATTTCAATTTTAAATTGGATGATGGAATTAAAACAGAAAATTTTAGAGAAGATGATATAGATACCCTAGATGAAAAAGTCTCTAAGTATGATATAACTAGTTATGATTTAGAACGATTATTTTTTAAGCCTGTAAAAAGTCTTATAGAGTGTGCCTATCCTGTAAATGTGTCACTTAGAAATAATGATGATGAAGATAATAGCTAGATTGAAAGAGTAATTAGATTTATAGTACAGTTAAGATGAGTGATGGTGGGGAGGGGAAGAGAAATATTACAATGTTACATTAGCTACAGCCCCAATCATAAATAATGGACCCGATGTACTACAAAAAGAGATTATTCTCTGCGCTTCAGATTGACTAATAACATTACTTTTTCTCAAATTAGAAGTTAGCTTTACTCCAATAGGATAGCCTGATGTTATACTCATTGCAAAGATAAATGAGGCTTCTCCAGGTACATGAAATATTGGACGAATAATAGGCTCTATAAGAACGCCGATAAACTTAACAAGTCCTAGACCAACTAAGAGTTCTGCTCCAATAAAAAAGGGGAGCAGGGAAGGTAAGACTACATTTGCCCACAATAAAATACCACTACGGGTAGCTTCAATAATTTCACTAGGATAAATGAGGATATAAAAAACCATTATAAAGACAATTGACACTAAAGTAATAAACTTAACCTTTTTATATAAACCTAAATATTTTACTCTCAAAAATAAAAGGACTGAAATTATTGTTATGATAATGATAAAGTTAGTCAATACGGCTTCCTCCCTAGACCAAGATATATTTATAATATATTGAAATAAATAGATTTTTATTACTCTAGATTATATGTACTCTTTTAAACTTTCCTTGAATAATTTGGGTTTATGTATGGCTTTTTAGTATAGTCCTGACCACCCTTAGTTAAATCTAGATTTTTATATAAAAGAGTATAAACATCTGTTGCCATCTTATCTATTTCTATCATTCTACTAGCTATATCATTTTGAGGGTCATATCTCTTTAAATTTGTTATGATAGGTAAATCACTTTCTTTTTTAATTCTCTTTAATAGAGCCGCTCCTTTATCGTTAAAGCCTAATACTCTAATATAGTGAGGGAGATTTTTCTCTGAAAAAGATACAATATCATTGCTAGTTATACCAAGAACTGTTTTTATTAGTGCTCTTTGGAGACGGGTTTGAGTATATCTCTTTGTTTTTAAAAATTGAATCAAACTACTGTAGGTGGCAGACAATGAGGCACCACTCTTTAATCTGTTTTCTAGACCTTCATTTATATCATGGATATGTTTTAAGTCATCTATAGAGATTGTACGGAGTCTATAAAAAATAATTTGCTCTAAATCACTAGAAAAAATAGGCCCCTTTCCTTCGGTAATTGCTTTTTTTATAACTTCATAACTATTGGGGGGAACAACATTCTCCAAATCCTCTAGAAAAGTATGACTTTCTTTTAACAATTTTCTTATGGCAGTGGCACTACATATTTTGCCATTTATTTCAGTAGAATTATACTCTGCTGCTATTCTCTTTATTGTTAGTGGAATAATATTGCTTTTCAAAACCTTTAAAGCTTTAAGGTACTCTATACCCAAAATATTGTTCGGAGAACTAAGTGTACTGATATTTTCAAGTTTGTTACCTAAATATTCTCCCATTGCTTTTTGCCTAGCTAGGGGAAATGTAAGTCCATTGTCTAGATGTTTTTTAAGAAGGTCCTTAAAATCCAAGGGCTCATTGATTAATAAATCTGAGACTAAGTGTAAATCATCAAGGCTTCCTAGTTCACTGCCAAAACAAAAAGAATCGACAATTTTTAAAGATTCTAATAGGCTTATTCCTCCAAAAGCAAAAAATTCAGCACTGTTGCAGGAAAAGATTGTTGGAAGTTCTATGACTAGGTCTACACCTTCTCTTACAGCAATTTCTGCTCGCACCCACTTATCCAATAGTGCAGGTTCTCCCCGCTGAAGAAAATTTCCGCTCATAACAGCCACGGAATGGCTTGCACCTGACAATTCCTTAGATTTTTCAAGATGATACTTATGACCATTGTGGAATGGATTATATTCCGTAATTAAACCGACTACATTCATACTTACCTCCCATAAGAGTACTAATTACACTAAAAGTTTACCCTAATTGCATGTGATTTACAACATATACTATAGACACTTATGTAGCATATTCATATCCTACTAGAGCAATGATATAAGAGCATTCATTTAAATGCAGAATATTGCAAAATAGCATAAAAAAGGTTCGAGTAGGTAAAAATCTATATGTGATCATGATTATTTTTTGAAAAAAATTAAAAATTTCACGATTTTAGCTTGAAAAATTTTATGGTTATTTTATAATTAGTATGATTGGGTAAATTTCTGATTTCTCGATTAAATTATACATATTTTTATATAGTTACGTATCAAAATATAAATATTGATATAATTCTATTATAAAAATGTATTTAAATCTGATAAGTAAAATATGTATTAATTATTTTGTCGTTGTCAACTTATTTGTTGAGTGAAAACCTTATCATGAACGAAAGACTGAAATCATATGTAGTTTTTACTCTAAAAAGACATAGAAATAGTTAGCAGATATTTGCTTAACAGTGAAAAAAACTTTTTAGATTTTAAGGAGGCTTATCAATGAAAGTATTGGTTATTAACTGTGGTAGTTCTTCACTAAAATATCAATTAATTGATATGAAAAATGAAAATGTTTTAGCTATAGGTCTAGCTGAAAGAATTGGTATCGAAGGTTCTAGAGTAAAGCACGAAATTCCTGGAATGGACAAGGTTGTAATTGAACAGCCGATGAAGGATCATAAAGATGCTCTAAAAATAGTACTAGATGCCCTTGTTGATGAAAATCACGGTGCTATTAAGGAACTGAAGGAAATCAATGCTGTTGGTCACAGAGTGGTACACGGCGGAGAGAAATTCAGTGGTTCTGTAATTATTGATGATGAAGTAATTGCAGCACTTGAAGAGTGTATTGAATTAGCTCCATTACATAATCCACCAAACCTTATTGGTATCAGAGCTATCGGAGAGTTAATGCCTGGAGTACCAATGGTAGGAGTTTTTGATACAGCTTTCCACCAAACAATGCCAAGTTCTGCATATATCTACCCACTTCCATATGAATTATATGAAAAGTATGGAATAAGAAAGTATGGTTTCCACGGAACTAGCCACAGATATGTATCTGCTAGAACAGCAGAGATTCTTGGTAAAGATATGAAAGAACTAAAAATGATTACTTGCCACTTAGGAAATGGTGCAAGCTTAGCTGCAATTAAAGATGGACAATCTGTAGATACAAGTATGGGCTTTACTCCATTAGAAGGTTTAGCTATGGGTACAAGATGTGGAGACATTGATCCAGCTATCGTAACATTCATTATGGAAAAAGAAAATCTTGATGTAGCAGGAATCAACAATCTTATGAATAAAAAATCTGGTGTATTTGGAATCTCAGGAGTTAGCAGTGACTTTAGAGATATCGAACAAGCTGCAGCAGATGGAAATGAGAGAGCACAACTTGCATTAGAGAAGTTTGATATGAGAGTTAAAAAGTATGTAGCTGCTTATGCTGCTGTTATGGGTGGCGTAGATGCAATAGTATTCACAGCTGGTCTTGGTGAGAACTCAGCTGCAAACAGAGAAAAGATCTGTGAAGGTCTTGAGTTTATGGGCGTTAAGCTTGATAAAGAAAAGAATAATGTAAGAGGTAAGGAAGTTGTTGTAAGTACTGATGATTCAACAGTTAAAGTTTTAGTAGTTCCTACTAATGAAGAATTAATGATTGCTAAAGATACTGTTGAACTTCTTAAGTAATAAGTAGTTAAAGATAAACAACTTCAAGATTTAATAGATCTTAAAGTTGTTTATTTATCTATATATAAGTTAAGAATATAAATTTGGACATCGAGTCCATCCATGTCGGGTTTTCTTCGAAAAATGACTTACGATAAAATATTTAGATATTATCAAGTACTTTTACTTGACAAATGAGATATGGGTTTGTATAATAAATCTGTCCGTGCTATGGGGTGAACTGATGAATATCAATATTTCTAAACTTGTTTCAGAAAAAACTGAATCAATTGATATCAATCTTGAATATGATTTAAAAGCTTCAAATCTTCTATATGATTATAATATAGTTGAAGCAAGCCCTATAAGTCTTTCAGGAGAAATTTATAAAGAAAGTGAAAATATCTTTATAGATGCTAGTTTTTCTGGAGAAATAGTTTTTAGATGCAGTAGATGCTTGAAAGAATTTAAAAAGAACATTTCTGGTGATATAGAATTTGACATTCAAGTGGCTGAAGACGAGAATAATAATGATAATGAATGCCTTAAGGGTGATTACTTAGATTTATCAGTTGTTTTAGAGGAAGCTTTAGCTTTTTCCTTACCAATGAAGGTTCTATGCAAAGAAGAGTGTGAAGGATTATGTCCGAAATGTGGGCAAAATCTTAACATAAAGGAATGCAACTGTGATTTAGAAACAATTGACCCCAGACTGGAAAAATTAAAAGATTTTTTTAGTAATAATGAGGAGGTGTAATTATGGCAGTACCTAAGCGTAAAACATCGAAGGCAAGAAGAGATAAGAGAAGAGCTTCTAATATTAAGATGACAGCTCCTAATATTGTAAATTGTCCTCAGTGTCACGAACCAAAGTTACCTCATAGAGTATGTGGTGAGTGTGGATACTATGGAGACAAAGAAGTTATAAAAGTTGACTAATATTCAAATTTCTATATATGTTAGTTAGTCTTAGAGGGAAAAATAGTAATGGCAAAGTTGTCATTACTATTTTTTATTTGAGGCTATTTTCTGAAGAAAAATCTGACCCCGATAAAGAGTTTCTGTTTATAATTTCCTATGTGTTAAAAAATTCCTTGCATAAAATTTAATAATCATTTATACTAATTATTAGTATCAGGTACTAATAACTGACTAATAATAATTATAAATTTAGTTTTGACGAGGTGATAATTATGCCTTCTAAAAGATTAAGCAAAAAGCTTAGACAAGAAAGACTAATAAAGGAAATAGAAGAAAATCCTTTCATAACAGATGAAGAGTTATGTGAACTTTTTAATGTTAGTATACAAACGATAAGATTAGATAGATTAGGACTTAATATACCCGAGCTTAGAGAGCGAGTAAGAAATGTCGCAAAGTTAAATTATAAAAAGGTAAGGACCATTGCTGAAACAGAAATAGTTGGAGAACTAATTGATCTTGAACTGAATAAAAGAGGAATTTCTATTTTAGAAACTAATTCAAGCATGGTTTTTAAAAAGACAAAGATTGTAAGGGGCCATTACATATTTGCTATGGCAGAATCTTTAGCCATGGCTGTGATAGACGCAGATGTGGCTTTAACAGGGGTTGCAAATATCAAGTATAGGGTTCCGGTATTATCAGGTCAAAAGCTTGTTGCTAAGGCTGAAGTCACAAGAATAAGATCAAGTAACTATTTTGTTCATGTAAAGATATCAGTTAAGGACGAACAAGTATTTAGAGGTAAGTTTATCTTGGTATCTTTATAGATAATTGTATAGGCTGAAACGGTTAAGAGCAATTTGATTTTATACATAGATTAGCAGTAAATGAGATTTTATGCTAACAGATTTATGTCATTCTTTTAGGTCTATACTCTTATGGGTTAATGATTAAATTTACAGTAGTACTATTGACACATAAGTGTTTATACCTAAAGGAATGACCTGAATACTTAGAACTTTCAATGAAGAAATTGGGGTAACAGTTTTAAGGTTGCTGGATGCCTTTGTTCTAGGGGAGGGTAAAAAATGAAGATAGCAATAGATGCAATGGGCGGAGACAATGCTCCAAGTGCTATAATTTCTGGTAGCATACTAGCACTGAAGGAAATTGACTCAGATATTGTACTGATAGGAAAAGAAGAGATTATAAAAAAAGAACTGGAGAAAAATACAACTGATTTCAAAAGAATAGAGATTGTTAATGCAGATGATGTAATAACAAATGAAGACAAACCAGTGCAAGCAATTCGTAGGAAAAAAGATTCTTCCATGGTAGTAGGCTTTGAACTACTAAAGAAAAATGATGTTGATGCCTTTGTATCAGCGGGAAGTACTGGAGCACTATTGGCAGGAAGTCTATTAAGGATAGGGAGAATAAAGGGTATTGACAGACCTGCTCTTGCTCCGATCTATCCAACAAAAAAAGGTTTTTCTATATTAATTGATGCAGGTGCAAATACTGATTGTAAGCCAAGAAACTTATTGGAATTTGGAATCATGGGTTCAATTTATTTAGAAAAAGTTTTGGATATAAAATCACCAAAGGTTGGAATAGTAAATATAGGAACTGAAGAGGGAAAAGGAAACAAACTAGTGAATGATGCCTATGAGATCATGAGAAATACAGACATGAATTTTTATGGCAATGTTGAAGCTAGAAATATTCCCGATGGTATAGTCGATGTAATAGTATGTGATGGGTTTGTTGGGAACGTCATTCTAAAGCTAACAGAAGGCGTTGCTATGAATCTAACATCGATGCTTAAGGATGTTTTTACTAGAAATACTTTAAGTAAAATTGGAGCATTAATTTTAAAGGGTGGACTAAAAGAATTTAAATCGAAGCTTGATTATACTGAATATGGAGGAGCTCCACTTTTGGGAGTAAAGAGACCAGTTATTAAGGCACATGGGAGCTCAAATAGTAAAGCTATAAAAAATGCAATTAAATATGGAGAAATCTTCAGTAAAAAGAGTGTGATAGGAAAGATTGAAGAAGAAATAAATCGTATAGGAGTTGATAGCATTGAATAATAACTTTAGAAGTGTTGGAATATTAGGGACTGGTAGATACTTACCTGAAAAAGTAGTATCAAATTACGATATTGAAAAAATAGTAGATACATCCCATGATTGGATTGTTTCAAGAACAGGAATCCATACTAGAAGAATAGCTGAGGATAATATCGCTACTTCGGATTTATCAACTGAAGCTGCAAAAATAGCCTTAGAAAGAGCAAATATTACGGCTGAAGATTTAGATTTGATTATAGTGGCGACAGTTACGCCAGATATGCAATTCCCTTCAACAGCTTGTATTGTACAAAGTAATTTGGGAGCGAAAAATGCTGCTGCATTTGACCTATCAGCCGCATGCTCAGGGTTTTTATATGGAATATCTATAGCTGATCAGTTTATTAAGACGGGACTATACAACCATGTCCTTGTAATTGGTGCAGAAACCCTATCTAAGATTCTAAATTGGAATGACAGAAATACCTGTGTTTTATTTGGTGATGGAGCAGGTGCTGTTGTACTAGGTCCTACAGAAGATGGAAGTGGAATTCTGTCTACACATCTAGGCGCTGATGGAAATGGTGGAAAGTTCTTAAATGTTCCTGCTGGTGGTTCAAGAATGCCTTCTTCAGTTCAAACCGTTGAAGACAGTCTTCATTATATAAAAATGGACGGTAGTGAAGTATTTAAATTTGCAGTTAGAATAATGGGAAATGCAGCTAAGGAGGCCCTTAAGTTATGTGATTTAGGTGTAGAAGATATTGATTATTTAGTTCCGCATCAGGCCAACACTAGAATTATTTCCTCGGCTGCAAAACGTCTAAAACTACCGATGGAAAAAGTATATGTTAATCTTGATGCATATGGAAACATGTCAGCTGCATCAATACCTGTTGCCTTAGATGAAGCCCTTGAAAAGGGGAAAATTAAAAAAGGCGATAATGTCGTATTGGTTGGTTTTGGCGGCGGCTTGACATGGGGATCTTGCGTAATCAAGTGGTAAAAGGGATAAATTGTATTTTTAGGAGTGCGTTTTGATGAATTCAAGAATATGCAAAATGTTAGACATTGAGCATCCAATTATCCAGGGTGGTATGGCATGGGTATCTACTGCAGAGCTAGCTGCGGCAGTTTCGAATTCTGGTGGACTCGGAATTATTGCAGCGGGAAACGCACCTGCCCAGGTTATTGATGAAGAAATTAGAAAGATTAAGAAGTTGACAGATAAGCCCTATGGTATCAATGTTATGCTGTTGTCTCCCTATGTTGATGAGATAATGGACTTAGTACTCAGAGAGAAGGTTCCGGTTATTACCACAGGAGCCGGTAATCCTGGTAAGTACATAAAGATGCTAAAGGAGATAAATACAAAAATTATACCAGTTGTCCCTTCTGTAGCATTGGCTAAAAGAGTTGAGAAGGCAGGAGTGGATGCGATTATTGTAGAAGGTACAGAAGCTGGTGGACATATTGGAGAATTGACTACAATGGCATTAGTGCCACAGGTTGTAGATGCAGTAGATATTCCAGTTATAGCTGCCGGTGGAATAGCAGATGGAAGAGGAATGATGGCAGCCTTTGCCCTAGGGGCAGAAGGCGTTCAAATAGGAACAAGGTTTATATGTTCAAATGAGTGTAACATTCATGAAGACTACAAGCAATCGGTTTTAAAGGCAAAGGATAGAGATACAATTGTAACC
The DNA here is from genome assembly GCF_050888315.1 of Wukongibacter baidiensis. NCBI lineage: Bacteria > Bacillati > Bacillota > Clostridia > Peptostreptococcales > Caminicellaceae > Wukongibacter > Wukongibacter baidiensis. The sequence continues at coordinate 533,901 of NZ_CP138202.1, read as the reverse complement.
GGTAGGAGCACTGGCCATCCAGTTAGAGTTATTAAAAATAAATTTGCTAAAGAGTTTCAAAAACTAGAGAAATCAACTAATGATGTAGAAGAACTTGAAAAATTAGGCGCAGGCAAATTGAGATTGTCAGTAGTTGATGGAGATATAGATAACGGTTCCGTTATGGCAGGTCAAATAGCAGGACTCGTTAAAGACATTAAATCTTGTAAGGAAATCATTGAAGAGATGATTAAAGAAGCATCAGAAGTATATGAATCAATTAGTCGTTTCATTAATTAGTAGGGAGTGAATGTAATGAAAAAAATCGCTTTTGTATTTCCAGGACAGGGAGCACAATATGTTGGAATGGGTAAAGAATTTGTAGATAACTTTAAGGTGGCAAATGATGTTTTCGAAAGAGCATCTGACTCTCTAGGATATGATATGAAAAAACTTTGTTTTGAAGGACCAGAGGAAGAACTAAAAAAGACTGAAAATACTCAGCCATCGATTTTAACAGCTAGTATAGCGATTTATGAAGTGCTAAAGGAGCATGGTCATGTACCTGAGATGGTTGCAGGTCTTAGCTTAGGGGAGTATTCGGCTCTAGTTGCTGCAGGTGTTATGTCATTTGAAGATGCAGTAAAGGTTGTAAAGGCTAGAGGAAAGTACATGCAAGAAGAAGTACCTCTTGGTGTAGGGACTATGGCTGCCTTTATTGGACTTGAAAGAGATAAGGTAATAGAGGCGTGTGAAAGAGCATCGGAGTTTGGAGTTGTAGAACCAGCTAATTATAACTCACCAATACAAATAGTTGTTTCAGGTGAAGTAAAGGCTGTTGAAAAGGCAGTAGAAATAGGTAAGGAATTAGGAGCTAAAAAGGCAAAGGTTCTAAATGTTTCTGCACCATTTCACTCAAGCATGTTAAAGGGCGCTGGAGAAAAACTTGGACTTGAATTAGATAAGGTAGAACTAAATGACTTTGCATACCCAGTAATAGCTAACGTAACTGCTGACTACTATGAATCAAAGTCTTCTGTTAAGGAGCTATTAGTTGGCCAAGTAAGTAGTTCTGTTCTTTGGGAAGATTCAATTAGAAAAATGATTGATGCTGGAATAAATACCTTTGTAGAAGTAGGTCCAGGTAAAGCTCTTTCAGGATTTATTAAAAGAATTTCTCGTGACGTTACACTATTAAACGTTGAGGATATGGCTTCGCTTGAAAAGACTTTAAAGGCTTTAGAAGATTAAAAGACTACATATATTGGAGGTAGCGAGATGAAATTAGAAGGTAAGACCGCAATAGTAACTGGCGGATCAAGGGGAATAGGTAAGGCTATAGCTTTGAACTTAGCAGAAAATGGAGCTAACGTTGTTGTTAACTACACTAGCAGCCCTGATAAAGCTGCCCTTGTTGTTGAAGAAATAAAGGCAATGGGTAGAGAAGCGATGGCTATAAAGGCTGATGTTTCAAATCCAGAAGATGTAAATAACTTAGTTAAAGAAGTAGGTAAGCATTTTTCAAACATAGACATACTTATCAATAATGCAGGAATAACAAGAGATACTTTACTTATAAGAATGAAAGATGATGACTGGGATAAGGTTATCGATATAAACTTAAAAGGAACATTCTTATGTACTAAGCTAATTGCTAAGAAAATGATGAAGCAGAGAAGTGGAAAAATAGTTAATATCACTTCAGTAGTTGGTGTTATGGGAAATGCTGGTCAAGCAAACTATGCTGCTTCTAAAGCCGGTGTTATAGGTCTTACAAAATCTACTGCTAAGGAATTAGCTTCTAGAGGTATCAATGTTAATGCAGTTGCTCCAGGATTCATTCAAACTGAAATGACTGATAAGCTTTCTGAGGAAGTTGTTGAAAATTATACAAAGAATATTCCTTTAGGTAAGCTTGGAGAAGCAAAGGATGTAGCTAATGTAGTAGCATTTTTATGCTCTGAAGAAGCAAGTTATTTAACAGGCCAAGTAATCAAAGTAGATGGTGGAATGGTTATGTAGTAATTTTTTAAAAAGAATTATGCTTTGATATTAAAAAAACTATGATAAAATGAGAAAGGTTAGGTGTTAAATATGGTATTTAATAAGGTTGTAGAGATAATAAAGGAACAATTAGATGTAGATGCTGATAGAGAGGTAACTCCAACAACTTCTCTAATTAATGATTTAGAGGCAGATTCTCTAGATGCTGTAGAAGTTATCATGGCTCTTGAAGATGAGTTTGATGTTGAAATTCCTGACGAAGATGCTGAAAACTTCAAGAATATTGGAGATATTGCAAAATACATTGAAGAAAAAACGAAATAAGATAAATAATTATAACAGGTATAGGAGGAATTAAATTGAGTAAGAGAAGAGTAGTTATAACTGGAATAGGTGTAATTTCTCCAATTGGTAATGGTAGAGAAAACTATTGGAATGCACTAAGAAATGGTGTAAATGGAGTAGATATAATTACAAAATTTGATGTAACAGACTATAAAACTCAAATGGCAGCAGAGGTTAAAGATTTTGATCCTGCACAGTACATGGATAAAAAAGAAGCTAGAAGAATGGACAGATTTACTCAATTTGCAGTTGCAGCAGCAAAGCAAGCTGTAGAAGATGCTGAAATGAATTTAGATGAAATTGATAAGGACAGATTTGGTGTTGCACTAGGTTCAGGTGTTGGTGGTATAGAAACCCTTGAAAACGAACAAACAAAGTTAAGTGCAAAAGGACCAAGAAGAGTTAGCCCATTCTTTATACCAATGATGATCTCGAATATAGGAGCTGGCCGAATTTCTATCGAACTTGGTGCAAGGGGACCATCTATCACATCTGTTTCAGCTTGTGCATCTTCAACCAATTCTATCGGTGACGCCTTTAGAATTATTGAAAGAGGAGAAGCAGATATAATGTGTACTGGTGGTGCTGAAGCATCAATTACGCCACTTTCTATGGCTGGTTTCTGTACTATGAAGGCTATGTCAACAAGAAACGATGATCCGAAGACAGCTAGCCGTCCTTTTGATAGGGATAGAGATGGCTTTGTAATGGGTGAGGGAGCAGGACTTCTTATTATGGAAGAATTGGAACATGCTAAGAAACGTGGAGCCAAGATATATGGTGAGATTGTTGGCTACGGTATGTCCTCTGATGCTCATCACATTACAGCTCCAGCCCCAGGTGGTGAAGGTGCTGCTAGATCTATGAAATATGCTATTGATGATGCAGGAATAAAGCCTGAAGATTTAGATTATATAAATGCACACGGAACATCGACTCCTTACAACGATAAATTTGAAACAATGGCTATAAAAACAGTATTTGGAGAACATGCAAATAATCTTGCAGTAAGCTCAACAAAGTCTATGACTGGTCATTTACTGGGGGCTGCTGGTTCAATTGAAGCGATAGCATGCCTATTGGCTGTTAAAGAAGATTTTGTTCCACCTACAATAAATTATACAAACCCAGATCCTGAGTTAGATTTAGACTACGTACCGAATGAAGGGAGATCAAAAGTTGTAAACTATGCTCTTTCAAATTCATTAGGATTTGGTGGACATAATGTTACAATATTATTTAAGAAATATAATGATTAATCAAAAAATATGGGATACTGAATCCTGTATTTTAAGATAGTATCTTTCATGTATATATTTAATGGGAGCCGTCGAGGCGCCCATTAAATTTTATATAAAACTTAAATAGTACTTTTATTTTAAAGTAAATAAGTATAAAATATTAATGTGTGGAAATTTGTAAAAACAACGTAGAGATTCAAGTAAGGACTTTAATTTATATATATCCAAAGTTCCTAGAAGAGGCGAATATATAAACTAAGTTTAACTAGAACTCTATACATTAAGAAGGTTTTCCGAATGCTTTTTATAGATAACTTGACATTATAACAGCTATTAGAATAAAACGTATTCGAAATTCCTTCTGTTTCTAGGAGGGAAAATATGAACAAAAGTAATTTTGCTGAATTCGAAGAAATAATAAATTATAAGTTTAAAAACAAAGAGTTTTTATATGAAGCACTAACCCATAGCTCCTATGCTAACGAAAAGAAATTTAAGAAGTGTAATCATAATGAAAGGTTAGAATTCTTAGGAGATTCAATTCTGGGACTGGTTATAAGCGATTATTTATTTATAAATTATCCAGACCTTCCTGAAGGTGAACTAACGAAAACTAGAGCAAAAATTGTATGTGAAACGACCCTATCTAATTGTGCAAAATCAATTAACTTAGGTGAATATCTTATGCTTGGTAAAGGTGAGGATGCCACAGGAGGAAGACAGAGACCATCTCTTTTAGCAGATGCTTTTGAATCAATAATTGGTGCTATATATTTAGATGGGGCTATAGATTCTTCAAGGGAATTTATTCTTACTACAATGAAAGTGGTTATTAAAGATGCTTTAACTGGAAAAATATTTATTGACTATAAAACACGTTTACAGGAATTAATTCAGAATGATTCTAATGTAAAAATAACCTATGAAATAATAGATGAGAAGGGTCCAGATCACAATAAGACCTTCTACACTCATGTTAAAAGGAATAACAAGGTTCTAGGCCATGGAAAGGGTAAAAGTAAAAAAGAGTCCGAACAAAACGCAGCAAAAATGGCCCTAGGAAATATAATGGATAAATAAGCTGAAACATCGTTGAAAGGCGTGTATATCATTGAGTAAAAAGAATTACATTATACCAGTTTTTGTACCGCATCATGGTTGCCCCTTCGATTGTATCTTTTGTAATCAAAAGAAAATAACAGGGCTAGATACGGTACTAACAGGTAATCAAATAGAAGAGCAAATTATGGAGTATTCCGAATCTATTGGTGAGAAGGAAGACAAACATATTGAAATTGCCTTTTTTGGAGGAAGCTTTACTGGAATAAATATTGAGAAGCAAAAAGAGTTCTTAGCAATAGCTAATAAGTGGTACGAAAAAGGATATATTGATGATATAAGACTTTCTACTAGACCAGATTATATAGATGAAGATATACTTTCATATCTGAAGGAGTATAATGTTTCGATAATTGAGTTAGGTGTACAATCCTTGGATAATGAAGTACTTGAGAAAAGCTATAGAGGCCATTCTATAGATGATGTATATAAAGCTTCAAAATTGATTAAAAAGAGGGGATTTAAGCTAGGACTGCAAATGATGGTTGGCCTTCCAGGAGATGATTATGAAAAATCAATGGTTACTGCCAAGAAAATCATATCCTATAAGCCTGATTTTGTTAGAATATATCCTACTTTAGTCATACGTGGTACTAAGCTTGAGGAATTGCTTTTAGAGGATAAATATAGGCCATTAGAACTCGATGAAGCAGTGGCAACTTGTAAGGAGTTATATAAACTCTTTTATGAAAATAGAATTCCTATTATTCGTATAGGACTACAGCCAACTGAAAATATTATGAGTGGAAAGGATGTCGCTGCAGGACCTTTTCATCCTTCCTTTAGACAACTTGTGGAATGTGAGATTTATAAAGAGGCAATTGATGAGTCAATATCACTATATAATGGTAAAGTTGAGAATCTTGAGGTTATCATAAATCCAAAATCGATTTCTAATCTAGTTGGAATGAAGAAAAGCAATATCATCTTTTTAAAGGACAAATATGATATTGAGAATATAAAAATAACTAAGGATTCAAATCTACCAAAAAAACAGTTAAAAATCCGCATAAATGATGAGAAAGTAATAAATAAAGCAATACTATAGCACCTGAACACCTGGTTCTAAGGTGTTGTAAGGCTGTTAATAAATCCTAGTTTCTGTGTTGTTGATGGGCTAAGAATCCTTACGTATGCTTATATATGCTGCGGCCTCTTAGTTTCATCACGCTTCGAACTTAGAATTTTTTAACTGCATGTCATCTTGTTAACTTTGTTAACAATCTGATAACACCTAGTTCTAAGGTGTTATTTTATTTTTTTTAAAGATATGATAAAATGTTTAGGTGTATATATTTAATACAATAATTGCTAGTTAAGTAGAACTACTAGTAATTTTCTATAATAAACTTATATAAAAGAGGTGTATGATTTGTACCTTAAGAAACTTGAAGCCCATGGATTTAAATCCTTTGCGGATAAAATAGAGATTGACTTTAAAAATGGTATAACAGGTATTGTTGGACCAAATGGTAGTGGAAAGAGTAATGTCATTGATTCTGTTAGGTGGGTTCTAGGAGAGCAAAGTCCAAAGACCTTAAGGGGAAGCAGAATGGAAGACATTATTTTTAATGGGACAACCCATAGAAAGCCACTGGGTGCTGCAGAGGTATCATTAACCTTTAATAATAGCGAGAAATTCTTACCCATAGACTACAGTGAGGTTACTATAACAAGGAGATTATACCGTTCTGGAGAGAGTGAATATCTTATAAACAAAACCCCTTGCAGACTTAGAGACATAAGAGAGTTATTAATGGATACTGGAATAGGAATTGATGGATACTCTCTTATTGGACAGGGGCAGATTGACAGCATTTTAAGTAATAAGCCCGATGAGAGAAGACAGCTTTTTGAAGAGGCTGCTGGAATAGTGAAGTTTAAATCTAGAAAGTCAGAAGCTGAAAAGAAGCTAAATAACACGAATCAAAATCTTTTACGTATAGAAGATATATTAGGAGAATTGGAACTGCGAATAGGTCCCTTAAAGATTCAAAGTGAAAAGGCAAAGACCTTCCTAGAATTATCCGAAGAGCTAAAGGAATTGGAGCTTAACTTATTTTTAAAGGAGATAGATGATGTTAAGCTTAAGCTTAAATCAGAGGAAGAACAGCTAAGCATCGTAAGAGCACAACATACCGACTATCTAAGCAAAAAAGAAAACATAGAAGGTGAGCAAATAGAGTGTCAGAAAAAAATTGATGATTTGCAAGACAATATTCAAAGTCTTAAGGATAATTTCTATGAAATCAAGAACTTGATAAAGCAGCTAGAAGGAGATAGGGTACTATATCAGGAAAAAATCCAGAATATACAAAATAACATGACAAGAATAGAAAGTGAAGTTGAAAATATATCAAGTGAAGATAAAAATATTCATATAGAACTATCAAAGCTGTTGGAGGAGAAAGAACAGCTTGAAAGTTTACTAGCAGAAAATAATGAATTACTAATAAGTGAGAACAGCAAATATGATACTAATATAAAGTTGATAGGTGACAAGCAAGATAAGTTAGAAGCGTTAAAGAGTAAAGTTATAGAGATTCTTAACTTAGTCTCTTCTACTAAAAGTGAAGTTAATAGTATTAAAACAATGAAGGATAACATCGAAAATAGAATTAGAAAAATTAAAGATGAAAAACAAAGTATAAGCGACAACGAAAAAGAAAACTTAGAAAATCTGAAGATGGCTTCTGAAGAACTAGAAAAAATTAGGGAGTCATATAAAGAGAAAACATTTGAAAAAGAGAAGTTAATCAACAGTAACAATGATTATACTAATAAACACAGAGAGTTGCTTAAAAAATATGAAATAGACAAAAATAATCTAAGGGATATGCAGTCCCAAAGAAAATTACTTGATGCCATGGAGAAATCCTATGAAGGTTTTAGCACCAGTGTAAGGAAGACCCTACAGATATGCAAGAATGAAAGGGAAATTGGAAAGGGCGTACATGGTGTAGTCGCAGAGCTTATGAGCATACCTAAGGAATATGAGATTGCTATGGAGGTTGCCCTAGGTTATTCTATGCAAAATATTGTCTGTAACGATGAAGGCGATGCCAAAAGGATTATTAAATACCTAAAGAAAAATAATCTAGGAAGGGTAACCTTCTTTCCCTTATCAAATGTATCATCATGGCAGAAAAGAGACATCAGCAGAGAGACTAAGGCTTTAGAAGGATATATTGGAGTAGCGAGTGAGCTTATCTCCTGCTCTAAGGAATATAGCAATCTATTCACTTACTTACTTGGAAAAACTTTAATAGTGGATAATATAGACTCGGCTGTTAAAATTTCAAAATCAATAAAGAAATATAAAATAGTAACCCTTGATGGTGATGTAATAAATCCTGGTGGTACAATTACCGGGGGGAGTTATAAATCAAAGATCGCAAATGTTTTCAGCAGAAAAAGAAGATTGTCTGAGCTAGAGGATAAAATAAGTGACCTGAGCAAGCTGACTGTTGAAAATGAAAAAGATTTAGAAGCCCTTAAGAACAAGATAGAGGAAGTAAATGAAAAACTTAAGAGCAATTCGGCCTCTATTGAAGAGACGAAGCTTATGCAGCTTAAACAAGAAAATATTGTAATGAATATCAAGAATCAAGGAGAATCCCTAGGTCAATCTATGAATAACTTAAAGAGTGAACTTGATGAACTTAAGGTTGAGCTAGAGGATATGGATGATTCGGTTCGAGAAAAGGAAGTAAAAATAAAGGAACTAGAATCAGAAAATTTAAGTCTCCAGGAAAACATAAAAGAAATAAACGGACTTGTTAGTGATAAACAAGAGGAAGCAGACTCCTTAAAGGAATACATTACTGGAATAAAGGTTAAATCAGCTTCCATAAAGGGAAAAAGAGAAAATTCCTTAAGTGAAATAGATAGAATAAAGAATACTATTGAAGTATGGAAAAATAATAGATTGAGTAGAGAGAACGAATTAAAAGAGTTAGAAACCGAAAAAGAAATGTATATTGAGGAACTTGAAAAGATACAAATATCTATTAATGACAACGATATTCTTAGTAAGCAAATTGACTATAATATTAACAAATATACTGAGGAAAGAAATGTTTGGAATGAAAAAAACAAAGATCTTCTTTCAAAAATAGATAATATAGATAATGCATTAGATGATTTGAAAGAAAGTTTGCATAAAATCGAAGTAAAGAAAGCAAGACTCGAGCTTCAGCACGATAACTATATAAAGAAAATATGGGAAAAATATGAGTTAAGCTATATGGATGCCTTAGATCATAGAAGTGAAATAGAAAACTTAAGCAAGGCATCTAGTAGAATTAATTATCTAAACAAGGAAGTAAAGAAGCTAGGAGAAGTTAATCTGAGCTCAATAAAGGAATATGAAGAAGTAAATGAAAGATATTCTTTCCTTAACTCACAAAAGGAAGATTTAATCAAAGCAAAAGATTCTCTTGATCAAGTAATTCGTGAACTAGAAGCTACTATGAAGAAGCAGTTTGTTAAAAGTTTTCACCAAATAAATGAAAACTTCAGTGTGATTTTCAATCAGCTCTTCAGTGGTGGAAAGGCTAAACTTGTTCTAGATGATAGTGGAGATGTTTTAGAAGGAAATATAGAGATTATAGCACAACCTCCAGGAAAAAAGCTTCAAAATTTAACCCTACTTTCTGGAGGGGAAAAGGCACTGACTGCAATCGCGTTACTTTTCTCTATCCTTAGAACTAAGCCGACTCCATTTTGCATATTGGATGAAATTGAAGCAGCCTTAGATGATGTAAATATTTTTAGATTTGCAGAGTTTTTAAGGGAGTTTTCAAAAAATTCACAGTTTATAGTTATTACTCATAGAAAGGGAACTATGGAGATTATTGATTACCTATATGGTATTACAATGCAAGAATATGGGGTATCAAAGGTGGTTTCTGTAAAACTTAGTGATGTAGCTAGTTAGTTAATTTACCACGCTCAGTTAGTTGCCGAAGCGGGGAGCTATGATATTTCCTTTTCGTTCATGCAATGAACCTGTATCAAAACTCCCTAAGCATTGGAAAATGATAATGTATAGTTTACTAGCACAAGAAGTTAATTTATTTATTATATTTAGGAGGAATAGGCATGTTTAAAAAACTTTTTAAGAAAATCAAGAAAACTAATGAAGAGAAAATCGAAGAAAATATTGTAGAAGAGGAAATACTACAAGAAGAAATTGCTCCTGAGGAAACAAGTGAAGAAGAGATTAGTAATGAAGAGATCATAGAAGAAGAGAAGGTTATTGAGGAGGAATACAAGGCTGAAGAAGTCGAAGAGACCCCGGTAGAATACGCTGAAGTAGAAGTGAATGATAGTATAGAGGAAAAACATGAGGCTGAGGAAATTGAAGCCGCTGAGCCAAAGGAGAAAGCACCAAGCTTCTTTTCAAAATTAAAATCAGGATTAACAAAAACTAGAAAAGGTATTACTGAAAAAATCGATACACTAATGAAATCTTATACAAAAATTGATGAAGAATTTCTTGAAGAGTTAGAAGAAATCCTTATCGTATCTGATGTAGGAATGGATACGACTATGAAGATTATGGATGGATTAAGGGATGAGATTAAAACTAGAAAATTAACTGAAACAGAAGATGTTAAATCTGTTTTAAAGGAAATTATGGAGGACCTGTTAACTACTACACAGGATAGCGCTCTAAATATATCTCCATCTCCTGCTATTCTTGTTGTTATAGGAGTTAATGGGGTAGGTAAGACTACATCAATAGGGAAACTAGGCTACAACATAAAATCTCAAGGTAAGAAGGTTATGTTAGCAGCAGGAGATACCTTTAGAGCTGCTGCAATAGATCAGTTAAAGGTATGGGGAGACAGAGTTGGTGTAAATGTTATTCATCAGCAGGAAGGTTCAGATCCAGCAGCAATAATCTACGATGCTATCCAATCAGCAAAGGCTAGAAAAATTGATGTTTTAATATGTGATACTGCAGGAAGACTACACAACAAAAAGAATTTAATGAATGAGCTAGGCAAGGTATTTAAAATCATTGAAAGGGAGTATCCAGAAGCAAGAAAAGAGGTTCTATTGGTACTGGATGCTACCACAGGCCAAAATGCAATTCAACAAGCAAAAACCTTCAGAGAGGTTGCAGGTATAACTGGAATAGTACTAACGAAGCTTGACGGTACAGCAAAGGGTGGAGTAGTAATGGGTATAACATCAGAATTAGATATTCCTGTTAAGTATATAGGTGTTGGTGAAGGAATAGAAGATCTTCAGCCTTTTAATGCAAAGGACTTTGTTGATGCTTTATTAAGCGAAAGCTAGTTTCTTGGTATAAACGTGTGATCTAGATTAATATATATACCTAAAACTCCCAGAAGTACTAAGTATTTGTGTATATTTAGATTAATTTTACTATGTAAACTCTATTTAATAGATTTTTTTAATATTTTCTATTGACAATGAAATAATAGTAGTATAAAATACATCTGTAAAGCACAAAACCTTTACAGGTATATTTCTAGGAAGTGTTAATATGTTTGAAAAAAGAATTAGATTAGGCAATTTGTTTGATTTTTATGGTAGTCTACTTACTGAAAAACAACAGGAAATATTAAAATTGTATTGCGAGCATGATTTTTCCTTAGGGGAGATATCAGAGAATCTAGGAATAAGTAGACAGGCTGTTTATGATACGATAAAGAGATCGAGAAAGATTTTGAATGATTATGAAGAAAAGCTTAAATTGCTTGCTAAGTTTTCAAATACTAGAAATAGTGTCAATGAGTTAATAAACCAGATAGATGGTTTGACTAATACAATAAATTCTGATTATGAGAAAAGTGATATTTTGAGTGAAATAGAAAGCATGAAAAGAGCACTTCTTGACATTTTAGATGAGAGCTTGTAATATAGTGAAAGCTCTTAAGGAGGTTAGTAAATGATTTTTGAAGGTCTTTCCGAAAAGCTTCAAAACACATTTAAAAAACTAAAGGGTAAAGGTAAGCTTACAGAGAAAGATGTAAAAGCTGCAATGCGTGAGGTAAAGCTTGCATTACTTGAAGCAGATGTAAACTATAAGGTTGTTAAGGACTTTATAAAGAAGGTTACAGAAAGAACCGTTGGTCATGAAGTTTTAGAGAGTTTAACTCCTGGTCAGCAGGTTATAAAAATAGTTAATGAAGAATTAACCAATTTAATGGGAAATACACAGAGTAAAATTGAATTTTCCTCTAAACCTCCTACAATTGTTATGCTAGTTGGATTGCAGGGTGCTGGTAAGACTACTACAGGTGGTAAACTAGGTGGACAGCTTAAAAAGTCTGGTAAAAGACCTCTTTTAGTAGCATGTGATATTTACAGACCAGCGGCAATAAAGCAGCTACATGTAGTTGGTGAGCAGCTTGATATTCCTGTTTTTTCTATGGGTGATAAGATAAGCCCTGTGAATATAGCTAAGGCAGGTATAGAACATGCTAAAAAGTACGGTAACGATGTCGTGATAGTCGACACTGCCGGAAGACTTCATATAGATGAAAAACTTATGGATGAATTAAAGGATGTAAAAGCCGAAATTGGTCCTCATGAGATTATGTTAGTTGTAGATGCTATGACTGGTCAGGACGCCGTAAATGTTGCTGAGTCATTCAATGCAGAGTTAGGTATAGATGGAATTATCTTAACTAAACTTGATGGTGATACTAGAGGTGGTGCGGCACTATCTGTTAGAGCAGTTACTGAAAAGCCTATTAAATATATTGGGGTTGGTGAGAAGTTAACTGATATAGAACCTTTTCATCCTGATAGATTAGCCTCAAGAATATTGGGTATGGGTGATGTACTAAGTCTTATAGAAAAAGCTCAAGCAAACTTTGATGAGAATAAATTAAAGAAGTTAGAGCAGAAGATTAAAACACAAGATTTTAATTTAGAAGACTTTTTAGATCAACTTGAGCAGATGAAAAACATGGGACCACTTAATCAAATATTGGAAATGATGCCTGGTGTAAATAATAAACAACTCAAAAATCTAAATGTTGATGAAAAAGAGTTAGTTCATATAGAGGCTATTATCCAATCTATGACTGCAGAAGAAAGAAAAAATCCTTCCATTATCAAAGGTAGCAGAAGAAAGAGAATTGCTATGGGTAGTGGAACTAGTGTTCAAGCAGTAAATAAGCTGCTTAAACAGTTTGAACAGACTAGAAAGATGATGAAACAACTTTCTGGTATGGAAAAAGGGCTTAAAAAAGGCGGTAAATTTAAATTGCCGTTCTTTTAAGAATAACCAACCATAGATAAATAATGTTGGTTATATATAAATATTTTAAAATATATGTAAAATTTTAAGGAGGTGAATAGCATGGCGGTAAAAATCAGATTAAGAAGAATGGGAGCTAAGAAGAGACCATTTTATAGAATAGTAGTTGCAGACTCACGTTCACCAAGAGATGGTAGATGTATTGAGGAAATCGGATACTACAACCCAGTTTCAGAGCCTGTTGAAATAAAGATAGATGATGAAAAAGCTGTTAAATGGTTAAGCAATGGTGCACAACCTACTGATACTGTGAGAGATTTATTCAAAAAGCATGGTATTAATGAAAAGTTTGAAGAAGCTAAAAAAGCATAATTTGGCTTCTAGGGGGTGAAATTATGGGAGAATTAGTGAAGATTATTGCGCAAGCATTAGTTGACCATCCCGAAGAAGTACAAGTTAATGAGATAGAAGGTACTCAATCGGTTATAATCGAGCTAAAAGTTGCTTCAGAAGATATGGGTAAAGTAATTGGGAAACAAGGCAGAATAGCTAAAGCAATCAGAACTGTTGTAAAGGCAGCTGCTACTAGAGAAAACAAACGAGTTGTAGTTGAAATTATTCAATAGTCTAAAAGGATTAGGGGTACCTAATCCTTTTGTGGTTTAAAAATTTTTTTTTGGTTAATATTAATATAGAGATTCAAGTAAAACTATTAATTTATATATATACAAAACTCTCAGAATGGTTGAGGACTTGTATATGTATAAATTAAGTTTTACTGTATGAACTTTATACCATCGATATTTCGTTATGAAAGGGTGATTAGGTGGGTGAGCAAATTAGGATAGGTCAAATAGTAAGTACTCAAGGTTTAAAAGGCGATGTTAGAGTATACCCACTTACTGATTATAAGGAACGATTTGAGGAATTGCAATATATCACTTTAGAAGATGACAGGAGCAACCTAAAGCTTGAAATTGAAAAAGTAAGATATAAAGGTAAGCTGATAATACTAAAGTTTAAGGGCCTAAATAATATTAATGACGTTGAGAAGCTTAAAGACAAGTATATTGTTATAGACAAGGATGAAGCACGTGATTTACCTGAAGATACCTATTATATCTTTGATTTAATAGGCTCTAAGGTCGTTGATGAGGAAGATTCACATATTGGAAAGCTTGTAGACGTTATGCAAAATACAGCTCAAGACCTTTATGTGATTGAATATAAAAGCACTAAAAAGAAAATTTTCGTCCCTGCTGTTAAGGAATTTATAAAGGAAGTAAATATAGAGGACAAGATAATTAAAGTTAAACTCATAGAGGGCATGATAGAATGATTATAGATATTTTAACTCTGTTCCCGGAAATGTTTAATAATATAATGAGTGAAAGTATTATTGGCAGAGCTAGGGAAAAAGGTATAATTGAAATAAATCCACGAAACATAAGGGATTTTTCAGCAAACAAACATAAGAAAGTAGATGATTATCCATATGGTGGAGGATCTGGGATGGTCTTAATGAATCAACCTTTATTTGATGCATTAGAATCCATAACGAAGGATAAGAAAAAGAGGAGAGTCATCTATTTAACTCCAAAGGGTAAAACCTTTAATCAAGAAATGGCAAACAACCTATCAAAGGAAGACGAATTAATTTTTATATGTGGTCACTATGAAGGAATAGATCAGAGAATTATTGATAAGTGGGTTACCGATGAGATATCTATAGGGGACTATGTCTTAACTGGCGGAGAACTTCCTGCAATGGTTATCATAGATTCGGTATGTAGATTAATTCCTGGAGTATTAGGGAAGGATGAATCCTTTGAAGATGAAAGCTTTTATAATGGTCTTTTAGAATATCCTCATTATACAAGACCAGCTACATATGATGACATATCTGTACCAGATATACTTTTATCGGGAAATCATAAGTTGATAGATGAATGGAGAACAAAAGAATCGTTAAAAATAACTATTGAGAGAAGGCCAGATCTAATAGTAAAGCTATTTCAAAGAGATGATATTAGCATGAAAGAGAAAATTAAGCTGAAAAAATTACTTGTAGAGATCGTCAATGAAGAACTTTAGTATAAAAATATGGAATAATTTAAAAAATAGTGTTGTACAGTTTTGTATGCTGTGATATAATAACTTGGTGGCAATACGGACGGTCCTCTTCCAGACAGCAGGGAATGAACGTCTATGACGGAGGGAGGTAGCAAATATGAATATGGAAATCATTAAGGCATTAGACCTAGAGCAACTTAAGTCTGATGTACCTGAATTTAACATAGGTGATACTGTAAAAGTTCACTTAAAGGTAAAGGAAGGTAAAAGAGAGAGAATTCAGATTTTCGAAGGCGTTGTTTTAAAGAGACAAAACGGCGGTGTTAGAGAAACATTTACTGTAAGAAAAATTTCTTACGGAGTAGGTGTTGAAAAGACATTACCACTTCACTCACCTAAGATTGATAAAATCGAAGTGACAAGAAGAGGTAAAGTTAGAAGAGCTAAACTGAATTACTTAAGAGAAAGAGTTGGAAAAGCTGCTAAAGTTAAAGAAAGAAGACGCTAATCTAGCTGATTTAAGGGGACTGGTTTCAGTCCCTTTTGTGTTATGTCAAAGAATATGGCTTTCATGATTAAGGTTATGAATTTGAATCATCTCCCATAGAAAGAATCATTTAAATACAAGAAAAATAAAAGACTTCGAAATGAATTTGGTGTATAAAAAATGTTCAGAATGACATTTAAGCATATATTGATGGTAGTTATAGTTTTATTTACTGTGGTTAGTTTTTTCTTTAAGCCCATAAAGTTAAAGGGAAGTTCTATGTATCCGGCTTTTGACAATGGAGACTGGGTTTTGGTTAACAAAATGGCATACAGCTTCAATAGTCCTAAGCGAGAAGACGTAATAGTTTTTAAGTTAAATAAGCATAATAGTAAGTATATTATTAAACGTGTTATTGGACTAGAAAATGAAACTGTTGAAATTGTATCTTCAAAGATATACATAAATGATAACAAAATTGATGAACCCTATGCTACTGAAGTATCCAATGACAATTTTTATAGACGATTTATTCCTAAGAACCACTTTTTTGTTCTTGGTGATAATAGAAAAATCAGTATTGATAGTAGATATGAAGAAATAGGGTTTATTAATAAGGAAAATATAATTGGAAAAATAATATTTAAGTGGTGATATAAATGATTATAAACTGGTATCCTGGTCATATGAAAAAGACCAAGGAGCTTATTCAAAAGAATTTAAAGCTTGTAGACGTTGTTGTGGAACTTTTAGATGCTAGAATACCTATAAGCAGTAAAAATCCTGATGTAGACAATCTTATTGGAAATAAGCCTAAGATCATAGCCCTTAACAAGTCTGACTTATCAGACCCTAAACTGCTTAAGGAATGGATTTCTTATTATGGTGATTTAGGTATAAAAGCAATACCAATTAACTCACTTACGGGTGAAGGGATAAGCAATCTAATCAATTCTGTTAAAGTTACTGTTAAGGACAAAATAGACGCTATGAAAAGCAAGGGACGTAAGGTTCGTCCTATACGAGTTATGATTGTTGGGATTCCTAATGTAGGTAAATCATCATTAATCAATAAACTTGCTGGTAAGAAATCTGCTAAAACAGGTAATAAGCCTGGAGTCACAAAGGGAAAACAATGGATTAGGATAAGAAATGACTTGGACTTGTTTGATACACCTGGTATACTTTGGCCTAAGATAGATGATATAAAGGTAGGGCTAAATTTAGCCTTCACTGGGGCAATAAAGGACGAAATATTAGACACTGATGAAATATGTGTTAAGCTATTGGAAAGGCTGTCTAATAGATATCCAGATAACTTAAAGAATAGATATAAACTTGATGAGCTTAGTGAAGACCCAGTGGTGATTATGGAAGACATAGGAGCAAAACGCGGTTGTAAGAGATCTGGCGGTTTGATTGATTATTCTAAGGTCTCAAACATAGTTCTAGACGAGTTTAGAAAAGGCACAATAGGAAAGATTACGTTAGAAGCACCTGAGGATCTAATTGTAGAAGAGAATGAAGAGTAAAGTGGATGTTTTGAATAATGGATTACAAAAATACATGGGGCTGGAATCATAAGAGATTATTATGAGACAGCCTCTTATTTTTTTATGTTATAATTAGTATTATTAAACCCTTAACTAACATATAGAAAGGACTGGAATAATGGATTTTTCAAAAATGGCATTCAAAGATATAAAAAATTACATAGATTTATTAGATAATGAGGAAAGATATACATACATAGATATTCTGAATCAAGACACTCGAAAAAATGTTCAAAAGCTTGGGGACAAGCTAAAGAAGCAACAGGAAAAAAATAAAGCTGAGATCGAAAGGTTAAAGACTCTTTGGCAATTTGAAGGTAAGTGTTTTAACTTTGGATTTGAGCTAATAGCAGGGTTAGACGAAGCTGGACGAGGACCCCTTGCTGGGCCAGTTGTTGCTTCAGCAGTAATTCTACCTAAGTACGAATTAATAGAGGGTGTAAATGACTCAAAAAAATTATCTGAGAAAAAGAGAGACGAACTATATGAAAAAATTCAAGATATTGCTATTGACATAGGTGTTGGAATAGTTGATAATACAACGATTGATGAGATAAATATATTTAATGCCACTAAGCTTGCTATGAAAAGAGCTATCGAATCTATGAAGATGAAGCCTGATTTTATGCTAATAGATGCACTGGAAATAGCCGATATAAATATTAAGCAAAAGAGTATCATTAAAGGTGACAGCAAAAGCATCTCAATAGCAGCGGCATCTATAATTGCTAAGGTTACAAGGGATAGAATAGTTAAGGAATATGATTTAAAATATCCTGACTACAAGTTTTCTAAGCATAAAGGATATGGCACAAAAGAACACTATGAAGCAATAAGAAAGTATGGAATAACACCAATACATAGGAGAAGTTTTTTAAAGAATATAGAGTAGCTATTGGCTGCTAGGAACAAGGTGATAATAATGGAAATTCAAAATCTACTGAATTCTGTTTTCAAAAATGCCAGTGTAGAAAGTAAGGACTTACTATCGAGGCTCAAAGTTGGAGATTTATTGAGAGCTAAGGTTTTATCCATGGTCGGAGATAGCATTATGCTGGAGGTAAACGGAAAATTTACTCTCGAAGCAAAGGACATGTCATCCATACGCTATAATGTGGGAGATCTTATAGAATTTACGGTAGCTGATATGTCAGAGGACAAGTTTATTATAAAAAGTAATATTTCGAAGCTAGCTCTATTTGAAAGCAAGCTTTCTGAGATGGGTATAAAACTTGATGATGAGAACAAAGAGCTTATAAAACTATTATTTAAAAATCAAATACCTATAACTAAAGAAAATTTATCTACAATATCGTCTACGAAAAATTATTATGGTAAACTTTTTGAGCTTATTAAGGAAAGCAATCTACCGGTGAGTTCAGAAACTATTAATAGTGATGTTAAAGAGGCTTTAAAGAATCTCATAACAAGCAATGAAGTTGATTTGGCAGATAAATCTAGTCAACAAGTGCTTAAAACAATGTCTAATGAAAATCAAAGTAATGTTAGTAGCAACATTAATAGCAGTTTTCCATTTATTAATGAATTTCTAGATGGAGAGAATAAAAATCCATTAGAGAAACTAGTATTTATGTTGAAGAATGGTCTAGATTTTAATATTAAAGATAATGTTTTAGTTGATAATATAGTATCCGGTAAGAAAACCATAACAAGCCAAATAGAAGGACTTATAAAGCTATTGGATGATGAAACCACGAGTAATAATAGTGCTAAAGATAACATCGTTATTGATAAAAGCATACAGGATAATGATTATAAAAATAAGCTCATAAAAATAATGCAAAAGTTTGAGGCCTCAGAGGAGAATAGTATTAAAGACAGTTCTACACTTGAAAAGGGCTTGCAAATTAATACCCTGAAAAATAAGCCTATGGGACCTATACAAAAATCTGACATATCTGAGGATGAAAACATTAAGGATAGCATTAATCCTGAAAGAGTCTTACAGAATAATGATCAGAAAAGCAAGCTTATAAAACTTATGCAAAAGCTTGATGCATCGAGTATTAAAGATAAAGAAGAATTTACATCAACAATGAAAGAACTTTTTCAAAGTCTTGATGATATAAAGAATAGTATATCAAACAGTGAAAACCGTAATCTTATAAGTAAGCATATTGATGAAATTAAAACATCCTTTGACTTCGTTAATAGACTAAATGAGAGTATGGCTTTTATCCAAGTTCCTATAAATATTAATAACTCTCAGAAAAATTTAGATATCTATATCAAAAAGGATGCAGAAAGTAGGAAAAAAATAAATTCCCAAAATGCAAAAATATTTATTTCGTTAAACACAAATAACTTAGATTTAGTACAGGTCTTAATAGAGCTTAATAAAAAGGATATAAATTTAAACTTTAGAATTACAAATAAAAAAATAAGAAAAGTTATTGAAAATAATGAGGCTTTACTAGCAAATAAGCTTAAAGAATATGATTTCAATAATGTGATTTTTAAATACAGCGTTAATGATGAAAAAATGGATCTGACTAATCTAGATTTTAGTGATAAAAAAAGCAAACTAAATACATTAGATATAAAGGTGTAGTGATATGACTAAGAGAACAATTGCTAATGCTCTAAAATATAGTCCGGAAGATGATATTGCTCCAAAGGTAGTAGCAAAGGGTAGGGGCTTTACAGCTGATAAAATAAAGGAATTAGCTGAGAAAAATGGTATTCCTATATATAGGGATGAAAAACTATCTAAGCAATTATATAATCTATCTATTGGCGATGAGATACCTCAAGAGCTTTATAATGTAGTTGCTGAGGTTTTATCCTTTATAGCTAGGCTGGATGACTACTAAGGAGGATTAGTTACTTTGAATACAAAGAAAATTGGGGATATTGGGGAAGAGAAGGCGGCGCAATTTCTTAAAAGAAAAGGCTATAATATATTGGATCGTAACTATAGATGCAGATTTGGAGAGATTGATATCATAGCCCACAATAAAGAGTGTTACATTTTTGTTGAGGTAAAGACTAGGAAAGATGAAAGCTTTGGCCGACCGATCGAGTCTATTAGCAGAGTAAAGATAAGCAGGATATTAAAAACTCTAAAATTCTATTTAGCGCAAAATAAAATATACGACTCCGATATAAGAGTAGATGCTATAGAAGTAATTATGAAAAATCCAAAAGATATAAAAATTAACCATATAGAGAATATAGTCTGTTAGTATTACATAGATATAGAGATTCCAGTCAAAACTTTAATTTATACACATCAAAAATCCCTAGAAGTATCAGATATTTTGACATATATAAATTAAGATTTACTTGGAACTCTTTATATTTAACTTTCAATGGTAGTTAAGTTGAAGCTTTAAAACCTGATTACGAGTCATATAGTCATAATAATGATCGGTTAAATACTGAAAGGGGTAAAGTATGATTGGAAATAGAAGACTTTCGGGAATGCAAATTTTAATAGGTACAATAATTGGATTATTATTAATAAAATTTTTTCCTCTATTAACACGATAATTTTTACTTTTTAATGGATTGATAAAGATATTTAGTTATCGTTTATGTGAAAACCTAGTAAAATACATTAATGCAGCGCTTTAAGAAATAACCTAAAGGTTATTCTTAAAGCGCTGCTATTTTATTATGCAAAAAAATTTTTAAAAAAATAAAAAATAGGTCTAAATGTTCATTTACTTCAAAAGGTCCTAGGACTTAAATCTTAGCAAAAAATGTCAAATAATGAACATTAAGGCTTAATATTCAAATATTATACATTTCCTGCTTTACAGTCACATCAATGCGCTGGTATAATTTACAATATGCGGTTTATAATGTAAAAAAACATCCGAATTGCAGTGAAAATGTCGAAATTAGAAGATTATATATTTAAAATTCAGAGAACGTATTAGAAGAACATTTATAAGGTGGTGTTTTTATTGAAGTGTAAGGGCTTATTAATACTCGTCATATTTCTAATTCTTTCTAGTAGTTTAGTTAGCTTTGCAGAAGAAATAGAGATAGAAAATGAAAAAAGGAATGTCATTTTAGTTTTAGATTCAAGTAACTCAATAAATAATGCAGTTGTAAAAAAGAAACAGGAGCTAGTCCTTAGGCAATTATTAAACGATATTATTCCCGAAGATACTAAAATCTCATATGTTTCCTATAATCATAAGATTAGTAAGTATTCTGATTTTAGGATTATAAAATCAGATGAGGAAAAGCAGCTTTTTTTAAATGAAATAGAGAGTATAAAGAATATTGGATACTCAGATTTTGGATTAGGCTTAAAAAAAGCCAGCGAAATTATGTATAAAAACAATGAGGAAAAACCAAGTAATCACCTGATTTTTCTAATAAGCGATGGAGAAATTTCTCTACCTAAAAATAAGGATAGGACAGAAGCCGATTCAAAAAAAGATATAGATATAGTCATTGAAAAGTTTAGAAGGGACTATGTTCCTATTTTGTCCATAGACATTAGTTCAGAAGAAGAGGAGTTAGATATTTTAAAAAGTGTTTCAGAGAAGACAAGGGGTCTCTATTATAGAGATAATGGAGGGGAGTATAATTTCACAAATGAAACATTTAAAGATTTTCAAAACAAATTAATTTTAAATATTCCAGAAACTATAGAGAAAAATGAAACCTTTAAAATTAACGCCTATTTCAAAGATAGTGATAACGAAAAAATAATAGATGATAACTTTTACAAAAAACTAGATGTACAAGCTAATTTGAAAAGTATAAAGGATTCCTCAAATCTCCCCGTCAAGTTTTTAAATGATGAACTTAGTATGGACAACAAGGTTCAAAACAGTGGAGAATATACACTAAATGTAGAAATAAAGCTTAATGAAAGTACATTCCTTTATGATAAAAAAGTCTATCAAATAAAAAACAATAGGCCTGAAAGTAGTTGGACTCAGAGCATAACTATGCCAAGGTCAAAGGAAGAAAAGAAATATGATTTAAATAATCTTTTCAAGGACAAAGACAATGATCCACTGTCATTTGAACTCATAGCCAATAATAAAGAGGATTTAAAGCTTGAAGGTAATTCATTGCATGTATCAAGGGATAGTCTGAAGGAGCTAGAGTTTAAGATTAAAGCAGTAGATTCTGAAGGAGCTAGCATTATAACTGATCCTATAAATGTTAAAGTGATATCCATCTATAAATACTATATTTTTTACATCATAGGAGTTTTAGTATTAATCATTTCAGTTATTGGTTTTTATATTTATAAAAACTTCAAGATAGAAAAGAAAAAGAACTTTAATGGTAAAGTGAATGCATACTTTATAAGAGTTAAAGACTCCGATGAGGACATAGAACCATTGACTTTTTACTTGTATCAATATAATAGAAAAAAGATAACTTTAAAAGAACTTATGAAGGATGCAGGGATTGAAATTGACAACTTGGAACTGAAGGATATTTACTTTAAACCATATTTTGATAAAAGTGTTTTAATTGTAAATAACTCTAAGGCCACAATGATGATCAATTCTAAAATAATCAAGAAGAATGAAAATTGTGTACTTGATTATAAACAGAAGATTCATATTACATTTGAAGACAATTACTCAGAATTGGAACTACACTTTAGAAAGATTTAACCCAGAATCTGTTGTTTTATTCATTCTAATTCTAAAGAAAATTAGAGTGGATTTTACGAGAATAAATAGTATTAATTTTTAGGAGGCTTAGCTATGGAAATTATAAATCAAACTAATAGGACCATTCTTTTCGAAGAAATAAATCCTGAAAAATTGGATTTAATTTCGATGATAGGTGACACCAAAGGTTTAGACAGCTTGGATGATCAAAAAATCAAAGAAATAAATGAAAAACTTTTGGTAAATGACTTTGATGAGTTTTTAGAAAAATTTTCTCCAGTAGTATATTCGTTTTATAATGCTTCTAATCAAAAGGTTATGTATACTTTGAAAAAGCCAGAAAATCTGCCAGATGAGCACATTGTAGAGATACCAATAAATAAGTCAAATGATTTCTTAAATATGCTGTGTAGCTTAATAGAAGCAAAAACGGCTCAAGGACTTTCAAATGTAGATTTTAAATTTGAAAATCTACTGGACATGATATCCCCAAAAAAAGTAATGGACGATATAAGACAATCCAGAAAAGAAATTCAATATGTGTATAGCCAATATGAAGAACTAGAAGAAGGTGATCCTAAAAAGCTTGATTTAGGAGACAAATTGAACTATATGTTTGAAGATGCAAGCAATAATTATAACAATATTATGGCAATGCTTCCCTTGGCAATTGAAGACATAAAAACAAGATTATTACTTGGCCAAGGTGATAATGAGCAAAATGACGAGGAATTAAAAATTGGTATTCTAAGCATGGGAGAAAAAGGTGAGCTTAAAATCTTAGAAGCACCGAAGGAAGAAGAAAATGCACTTGTTGCTTTAGATGATAATGCTAATACAGGCCTTATAGAAGCCTTTAAAGAGGATTATTATGCTATTAATGAAACGCCTTCAGATTATGTAGGGGATTTAGTAGTACGTACCTTCTGCCCTCTAACATCCACTTTAGAAAGTACGGTTGATGTAGAAACAGAAGTAAATAATTACAATACCTATTTAGAATTTTACAAAACAGCTAAGGATGACTTTGTAAAAACAGTAAAGCCTCTAATTGAAAAAATTCTTGGCGTAAAAATGTTCTTTGATCAGTATAAAACTGAAAACAAAGGAATGAGACCTAGTCTAATAATTACTAACAACAAATTAGATATGACAGTAAAAAGTAGCAATATGCCAAGACTTATAACCTATTTTAATACGGTTAACGATAAAAACGATTTTTCAAATACTATATGGTTTGGTATAATTCCGTCAATCCAAATGAAAATTAAGGAAAAGGCCAAGTTGAAAAGAAGTAGATTCAAAGGAAATCAAAAGTCTGAAAAAGCTGACATGAATACAATTGAATCTCTTACAATGTTACTTAATGTGGTTAAAGACTATAAGATACAGCTATTTTTCAGCTTTGAAACCAACGAAGAAACAACTTTTTCAAATATGGCTGTAAATGGAATAGAGAAATATGTTGATAAATGTGAGCCGTTGACTAAAAAGGATTTTAGTGAATTTGCAATACCTTGTATACCGAACTTTACCATTATACCTAAGGATAAATCTGGGGTTATACTTGACAGCAAGATAGTATTAAATGAAAAGGGTCTTGCAAACTTGTCTAAGGAGAAAGAGGATATTTTAAGGCTTTGGATTGAAGGTGTTTATATAGATGCCTCCTATGTTGCAGCTGGATTATCAGCCGCATATCAATGCCCAGAGTATTTAAAGGGAGTATTTAAAAAAGCCACACCTAAGTATCCTGGAGTTAGATTTGATATAGAGGCAGATGACTATGCACTAAATGTTACTACTACCTTAGCTAAGGAGATTTCAGGATTTACTAATAATATAAAAAATGCAATAAATAGAAAGAATTTTGGTTTTGTCTTTTCTTCTGAAAATGCTCAGATAAAGGGTTTTGATATTAAAAAAATCACTGTTTATAAGGCAAGAAGTTTACAAGTTGTAGGTAACGATTTTGAATCCATATATAAGACTATAGTGACAACATATATTGAAAGAATGCTTCGTTTCCATACCAACGATTTCAAACAAGACAACATTATTAAGTTTTTTAGTAATAATCCAAATAGCCAGAAGAGTAGATGGATGACTGATAAGGGCTTCATAAACTCCATAATCAAAGATGGAGATGATATTAACTTTATAATAGACGAGGAAATAGGAAGCTGCAATATAGATATAACTTTCAATGGAAGCGTTAAAAACTTAGAGGTTGAAATAACAAGAAATTCAGCTAGCTAAACCTGTATATTGACTAAGCTATGTACTTCACTGTATTCATAGCTTAGCTTCAATAAATATAAATAACAAAAGGAGGAGTTACAATGGGTTTTAGAGTTAATGTAGAAGGTTCTGAGAGCATTAACCTAGGAATTGAGAACATATTGACTGTTGAATTTAAGACAGACACACCTGATGATTCTAATGCAAGATCAACAGACCTAGGAACATCTCTCATAATCAAGGGGAAAATACTAACCGCTGTAGATGGTGAAGAAGCAGACCATTCTATGAAATTAGCTCAATGGTCTTTAGTGCCAGGGGAAAAGGCTGATTGCTATAGAAAGGTTACTGTAGATGTAATCGCTGCATCTCAAGTAGTTAGACAATTCAACTTCCCTAACGCCTTTATTGTAGATTATACAGAAGATTATGGAGATGAAGAAGGCGTAGGAACCTTCTATCTACACATGAAGCAGAAGAAAGACAAAACAATTGGCGTTAAATTAGAAGGTGGATTTGAAGAATAAAAATGAAAGGATGTGCGATTTATGGGTTTTAGAGTTAAAATTGAAGGTCCAGAAACTATAGACTTAAGTGTCGAAAGTGTTCAAAAAGTTCAACTGAAAACAGACTTACCTTTAGATTCAAATGCTAGAACTAAGGATGTTGGTTCTACCTTAACTATATCTGGAAAAATATTGACTGCCGTAGATGGTGATCCATTTGACAGTACTAGACAATTGGGTTTATGGTCACTAGTACCGGCTGAAAAGGCAGACTGCTATAGAAAAGTTACAGTTGAAGTTATATCTGCAGATCAAGTAGTGAGAAAAATCTTTTTCCCAAATGCCTTTGTAGTAGACTATATAGAGCATTTTGGAGATACAGAGGGAATAGGAACTTTCAAGCTTATCATAAGACAGAAGAAGGACAAGCTTTCAGGCGTAACTGTTGAAGGTGGCTATGGAATCTAGTAAATAAATTAAGACTTAGGGACTTGTGTCCCTTCGTTTTTGGTCAGCTTTCTCCCATGGAAGTGACCTAAATAATTGTGTGGGGCTGTCTCATAAAGGTTTCCCATGAGCACAGCCCCAGGGTGTTTCAGAATGAGTGAAGTTCAAGGTTTTGAAATTTCAACGGTTTGGCTAGTACTAATGTACGTGCCAAGTCAGTGAACATTTCAAATAACGCAGAAATTCGCCATTCTGAGACATCCATACATAAAATAAAAGGGAGAAGGTAACAGCAATGAAAAATTTATATGAAATATTAGGAGTCAGTAAGGATGCCAATGATTCAGAAATAAAAAAAGCCTATAGGCAAATGGCAAAG
The DNA here is from genome assembly GCF_050888315.1 of Wukongibacter baidiensis. Lineage (NCBI taxonomy): Bacteria > Bacillati > Bacillota > Clostridia > Peptostreptococcales > Caminicellaceae > Wukongibacter > Wukongibacter baidiensis. The sequence continues at coordinate 507,664 of NZ_CP138202.1, read as the reverse complement.
AAGTATCATCCCGATTTAAATAAGGGAGATAAAACAGCAGAAGAAAAGTTTAAAGAAGCAGCAGATGCCTATCAGGTTCTAAGTAATGCAGATTTAAGAGAAGAGTATGATAAAAGGCTTTCAAATGACAACAGGACTAATAACAATAAAAAGCAAGATAGATATCAATCAAGTAAGAGGGACACAAACTTTAACTTTAATAATATCTCGAGGGAATTTGAAGACTTCTTTGGATTTGACCCTAGCGGTAAGAAGGTAAAGAAGGGTACTAATAAAAAATCTAATCCATTAGATACAAGTGAAATGTTTAATAGTTTTTTTAAAGCAAAGAAATTTTGACGGAGTGATGGGTTTGAGTAGAGAAAAAAATAAAATCATGTTTTTAATAGAGCTAGGTTTAGCCGTATGCTTTGCAGCAGCAACTATATACGTATATAAATATTCAAATATCCAAAGTGGAATGTTGAAAAGTTCGATTATATTTATCTTAACTTTCACTGCACTGTATTGTTTAGTTAATAGCTTTTCCTATAAAGATAAGCACGTCAATCAAGAAGAAAATAATAACAAGATCAACTCTATAGCTCTAATAAATGAAGAAGATAGCATAGTTAGAGAATGGGAAGTTTTAAATGAAATATCCTTAGTGATAGGTAGAAATACGAAAAATAGAGGAGTTGATATAGATTTAGATACATCTATACATTCATCCCTAATTGACAATGAACATGCTGTTTTGAATTTTGCCTCAAACAATTGGTATATAGAGGATTTATATTCGAAGAATGGAGTCAAAATTCAAAAAGATGATAATTACATATACAAAATATCGAAGGATAAACCATGTATGTTAGAAAAAGGGGATATTGTTTTTATAGGAAAAACAAAACTCCTAATCCGATAATAGCCTATTCATGAAGAGGAGTGTTTATTTATGAGTTTAATACGATGTGAAAATGGACATATGTTTAGTTCAAGAAGATACGGGAGCGTATGCCCATATTGCTATATAGAAACTGAGACTAAAGAGAAAAAATTGTCCGCTAAAAGCGATCTAGAAATAGAGGAATTGTTTGAAGAAGAGACTAGACCTGTTTGTGGATGGATTGTTTGCATAGAGGGAGTGAGGCAAGGTAAAGATTTCAAAATACGAGAGGGAAAAAACTTCGTAGGTAGAGCCGATGATATGGATATACAAATCTTAGGCGATAATAAAATTTCTAGAAGAAATCACGCAGTTATAGTTTATGATTCTAAAAAGAGAAACTTTGTTCTACTGCCGGGGGATGCATCTGGAATTGCTTACCTGAACAATGAGGCAGTTTATGTTCCCACCCCACTATCACCATACGATGTAATTGAATTGGGAGATAGCAAATTTCTGTTTACAGCATTTTGTGGAGATCATTTTGAATGGAATGACGTAATGAAGGAGTAAGAATATGATAGTATCTATTTTAAAAAGTAATAGCATAATGGTTTACTTATTATTAGTTATATTAGGCCTAATAATATTAAGAGTATATTTTGAAAGATATCATTTTCAGGATAATAGAATCAATAATCTGGTTATAAACATGGACTCCTTCATAGGGAAGGAAGAATATGATGAAAACAATTCTTTAGTAAGTTACTTTGATAACGCTACTATGGCCATTATGGCAGATGGACATGGTAAAAATCTTGTAGGAAGAAAGTCAAGTGAAATAGCGGTAAGGACCTTTGAAGAGGTTTTCAGAAACTTTGATATATTAGATAATATAAACTATTTTTTTAAAAGAAGCTTCAATTTAGCAAATAAAGAGATTTTAAAAACTATAGATGATGAACTAGGTGGTACAAGCGTTGCGTGTGCACTAATAAAATCTGATTTATTACATTATGCACTGGCGGGGAATGTGAAGATATTTCTTTATCGAAACAAGGAAATAATCCCCCTGAGTGAAGGACATACAGTAGACATATATGCTAAAAAAAGCTTTTATAATGGAAAGCTGTGCAGAGAAAAGGCTATAGAGGCATTGAAAAATAAAAGACTTTTAAATTACTTAGGTGAAGATGGTTTCAAAGAAATAGAAATTTATGATATTCCTATAAAACTTAAAAAGAATGACATTGTCATTTTGATGACCAATGGAATATATGAATCAATACCTCTTATAAAAGTAGAGGAAATCCTTGAAGGGAATTTCAATAACTCCTGTGAAAAACTGGAAAAAGAATTTGAAAAAAACACAAGTCATAAAAAAGAGAATGGAAGTATTATTTTAATGCAGTATAAAACTAACAATTAAGGGTGTAATTTTATGCGAAAAATGAACTCTAAGATAAGAACTAAATTTGTCTCTGAATCAGGAAGTTATCTACAAAACAAAGATTACTTTGCCTTTGTAGAATTAGATAGATATGCGATTTATGTTATTGCCGATGGGATAGATAATGACAAGGACTTAAACAGCTCAAAACTAGCTGTAAAGCAAATAATAAGCTCCTTTACTGAACACCCAACCATGGGAAAGAGAGGCCTAAGAAAACTATTAATAAAGGCCAATGAAGAACTTAGAAAAGAAAGCTTAAAGGAAGCTTTAAAGGCATCGGTTACGATAGTAGTTACTAATTATGTAAAATGCAGATACGCCCTTGTGGGAAATACTAGATTTAATTTATTCAGGGATGGTTATGTAAAATATGAAAGTAAGGATCAATCACTAACCCAGGAACTTTTAAAAGAAGAAAAGGTTTCTTTGGATAAGGCAGCAAAGCATGAAGAAAGAAACAATTTATATTGCTATCTAGGGCAAAAAGAAAGACTGACACCATTTATATCAAAGGCTTATAGGATGAAAAGTGGTGATACCATTACATTGTACACCCGAGGTGTATGGGAGAATCTCTATAAGAGTGAGCTTTTAGATGGGTTATCAGAGATAGCCGACCCAGAAGAAGGAATCAATAATATAGAAGAATTGATTATGTCTAAGCAGTTAAAAGACTTAGACAATTATACTATCGCAATAATTTTCATAGATAAAATATATGAAAATCCTAAGCTTAAAAAGACAATCAAGAAAGTAATAGTAATTTCTATAATTATAATAATGTTATTATCAATTCTAGGATTTTTTTTGTATAAAAAGCATAAAACCAAGTTAAAGAATATTGAAGATATGGACTATTATAGAAAAAATGCTATGGAATATATAAGGGATAACAATTATCTAAGAGCAAAAGAAGAGTATACAGAGGCTCTTAAATTAGCTAAGAAATTGGAGTCAGGAGAGGATAGGAGTTTTATTGATAAAAGAATAAAGCTTATGGAATCAATTATAGAAGCTGATGTGTCCTTAGAGAACAAGGAATATAGTGAGGCTGTAGATAAGTACCTAATTGCTAAAAATAAAGCTTACTATCTCGACAACATAGGTCTTGAATACATATATGAGAACCTTGAGGAGACGAAGAGCTATATATTAGTCTCAGACCTATTAATGGAAGCAGATAAGAAGTTTGAAATTGGGGATTTATCTGGAAGCCAAGAGGCCTATATAAAAGCTAGAGACCTGGCAAGGTCTTTATACTATAAAGAGGCAAAGGACGAAGCTGTACAGAGACTAGAGCAGATATACGAGTTAAATCAAAAGAACAAGGAGCAACAAGATGAAGATAGGGAGAATCAAAAGCTTGAGCAGGATGAGATAAATAAGCAGAAAATTGCTCTACAAGAAAGCGCTATTCAGGCATATAAAGATGCTAACTCAAGCTACAAAATAGGCGATTATCCTAATGCAAAACTGCATTATGAAATAGCATTGCTTTCATATAAAGAGCTAAACATGACTCAAATCACCAAGCAAATTGAAAAAAGATTATTGGATGTAGAAAATAAGCTTACAGATGCCAAAGCCGAGGAATATAAAGCAAGTCAGTACGAAAAAAGTGGTGATGAAGAGTTTAATAATAATAACCTGCAAAGGGCTAAGATGTTATATATACTATCAAAGGATATATATAATGAGCTTGAGCTTGAAGAAGATGCAAATAGGGTAATTGAAAAAATTGAAGGGATAGACCCCTTAATTCCTAGTCCGGGGATATAAGCAAAGGGAAGGTATTAAATATGTTAGAGAAGATTCACAATCGAATAAATGATATGGAAAATTTAAAAGATAGAGCACTGCTTAAGGAGCTACTAAATGGAATATTTATTCCTTTATGTGAGCATGACGACAATATGTATAAAAAGCTCGAGCAGAGAATATTTGATGAAATTGAATATAACCAAAAAAACTTTAGCATTTACACTACCATAGTCTCTAAGAAGAATTATGATCCAATACATTACTTCTTACATCCAATGAAGGATGATGATACCTATGACCAGCAGATCGATTACAAAAGCCTATTTGAGGAAAGCTCAGATGAAAATAAAATAAAAGTCAATAAGGTACTATTTCAGTGTGACTACTTAGAACTTGTTAAAATTCTGAATGAAAACAATAGATTCAAAGGAACAATTAAGACTGATATCAATACATATGAGGCAGAATTTGTGGTAACAAGGAACAATGAATATCATGAAATAATCGAGAAAATGTATAAGATATTTATGAAGAATAGCATTCCGTGGAGAACTATAAATGCACCATATATATCGAAAATAGTAGACGTAAACCTAGTTGAGTACGATGAAAAAATTCTAGAGGAAGAAATAGAAGACATTGTAGTAGACTTCAAAGAATACTCAAAATATGTAAAGTATGACATGGTACCACTTTGGAATATAGAAGGGCTTGTGCTCAAGAGTACGGGATTCCCAGTACCTTGTGAGGATAAAATAAACTTTGAGCATCTGATAACCTTAGAAGAGGAATCTGAGAGTGGATACTTACTTGACTGTATAAATGAAGAAATAAAAAATGTAAGACAAACAAAAAACACCTTGATAATAACTGCCAAAGAAGAAGATGCAAGGGCCTGGAATGTATTTAGAATAGTAAAGAAAAAGGACAGCAAGCTTGATAGATATGATTATGCTCTTTTTTCTAATTCAAAGAATATAAGCTTCATTGAGAAATTTGTAAACTACAATAACAATAATATAAAAACTAAGGCTGAGCTAATGAGAATTATAAATGCATTTGAATTAAATAGGTACCTAACATTTAAGGATGTTTATATTGAGAAGACATCTAGTCACAACATAATTGAAACATACAATATGAATGAGTTTATTGCTGATGAAATAAGAGACTTTGATTCAAATAAGAGATTAGTATTAGAATTTCAATCTAGTGATAAATCAAACTTTATTATTAGAGATATCCTTAGCTTTATAATTTCAGAAATCCAGGTGTATTATCCAGAGTATATTTGTGAAGGAAGATTAATATGAACTATGTATGGGATTTACTAATTAAAGCAAAAGAACTTAATATAACCGATGAAAAGCTAATATTTAAATATCCATCCTCATACAGTCCATATATGGAACTTTCCTTTGAAAATCTAAATGAGAGCGAAATAGATAAAGAGAATATTATTGAAGTAAATCCATACTATAGATTCTTCAAGATATTTAAAAATATGTTTCACATTGATAACATAGAAAGCGTGGAATTTAGAGAAGTTCTGTTCGATATACTAATTCACTATTTAGGAAATCTAGATTTGAAGCAGGGTTTATACAAAGAAGAATATTATAAAAGGTTTGTACTAGAAGATATTTTAAAGGGTTTTTTATCAGAGAATTTAAGGATGAACATTAATGTGTTTGACTTTAAAGAACGAGATATTTTATTAAACCATATTATAACCCTATATAAAACAGGCGAATCAATAGAATTATTTAAGAGTATAGTAAAGCAAATATTTAGAAGAAGTATTATATATCAAAATAAGGAAAACAAAAAAGAAATACTAATTTATCTAGGAGAAAAAAGAGAGACTGATCTAGATAAGAAAATTGATTTATTGATAGAGTTGTTTCTAAATATCAGATATGATGTATGCCTATATTGGGAATATCACTTTGGTATAATCGGAGTCGATAATACCATGATGATAGAAGAAATGGTATTATACTAGGTCGAAGTGGGTGAAAATTTTATGGCACTTTATAAAAAAGAAGATTTAATGAATATGACAACGTATCAATTAAAGGAAATATCTTTTAAAGAGAAGCTAGCTATAGTTAATATAAGAAAACTAACTAAACGTGAACTTATAGATACCATTATGGAATATAGAGGTATGGATGAAAATCTATTTATAGAAAGATACAATAGTTCTGCTTTTGAAAACTTAAGTAGATTTTTGAAAAATACCATTAAAAAGGAGCTACATGATCAAAAAATATCATATCCAGAGGAGATTAAGTTATACGGTGGCTCAAAAATAGATTACTTTTATCAATATGAATTAAGATCAAAGGAGATACTTGAGGAGGTTAACATCCCTTTAGTTGATGAGGATTTTAACCTATGTACTATATTTAATCTGGTAAATATTAATAAAAGATTTTATCTTTTTAAGAGCAAGGATATGGAAGTAAAGTCCTACGGAAATCATAAGCTTAGCCTGATATACCTACCTAAAAAATATTCGGAGCAAATTTATAATGTATACACTGAAAAAAACAAGAAACAGCCTTCTACAATAGAGTTTTATAGGCTACCTATCTTAAACCTATCTATAGAGAATTTGAAGGAGTCTAAGGAACCTTTAATCATAGATATAGGTAGTACTAATACGACACTTGGAACCTATAGGATCAACGATGATTCATTAGAAGATGAAGATAGTTATATGAAGATTGTAAAGGTTTTAAATCGAAATAATAATGGCTATCATGAAACCCCATTAATACCTACAGCAGTTGCAATAAAAAGCATAGGTGAAGATAGCACCGAGTACTTATTCGGACATGATGCTATCAATATTTACAAAGAGAAGGACAAATATAAAGACATTAATGTATTTTACAATATAAAAAGATGGCTAAATAACATTGACAAGTATGAAGAAATAACTGATAAATATGGTAATAAAAAGAGCATAGAGAGAAAGGAAATATTTAAAGCCTATCTTGACTACTTAGTAGATGTGGCTCAACAGCATACGAAACATAGATTCAACAAGATAAATATTATTTTTTCAATTAAAGAAAGAGAAAGATATTCTAAAATCATTAAAGAACTGCTTCCACAATATGAATTTAACTCCTTAGATCAAATAGACGAATGCAGCGCGTCTGTATTAAATAATATTTGGAGCCTGATAGACGGGAATGCCTATGAGGAGGAGAAAAAATATGAGGCGCTGATTATTGACTGTGGTAGTAGGAAAACAGAACTAAATTCTTGTGAATTTAAAATAAGAAGCAATAGAGTCTCCTATGAAGTAGATTTGAATTCTTATTATCAAAATGGAGATATGAATTTCGGTGGAGATAATATAACCTTTAGAATATTACAATACTTAAAGATATTGATATCTAGGGCCCTGTATGACGCTAGAGCCGAAGGAGATATCATTTCTTATCTTGACAAGGATATCTATAGAATTATCGACGAAGAGGGTAATTCTTTAGTCTATAAAGACCTAGAAGAAGAATATGAGAGAGCAGAAAAAATCATACCAACAAAATTCAATAGATATAAGACTAAAAAAGCTGATGATTATATAAAGATAAAAAGAAACTACTACTATTTATTTGAACTAGCTCAAAACATTAAAGAAGACTTTTTCAAAGAAGATAATGTTTATGAAAAAACCATAACCTTTAGAGAAGATAATAATAGAGAACTGATTAAGTTAGATAGATGGAAACTTCATTATTACTATCACGATGAGTTAGTTAATTTAGAAGAACTGGATGACATAAGAATAAATAGATATGAAATCGAGGCTCTTTTAAAGGGTGATATATATAACATAATTAAAACATTCCTAGAGGATACATACGAAGATGGAGATATACTAAAATACTCACTTATAAAATTAACTGGCCAATCATTCCATATTACTTTATTTAAAGATGCCATAAAGGAATTTGTTCCAGGTAAAATTATCAAATTTAAAAAGAAATATAAGGAGTATGATCTAAGGCTTGATTCTCTTAAAGGAGCTTTAAGATACTTATACCTAAGAGACTTGGGATTAGCTAATTTCAATATTGACACAGAGGTATTAAAGATTCCCTATAAAATAAGTGCCTTCAATCATAGAAATGAAGAGCAGGAATTAGTCCATAACCTACATAATGAAAAAACTAGTAAATCTATATCAAGGTATATGGGTAGTGAGATTGCTCTTAAACTATATATGAAGGACTCAAGTAATAATACAGTAAAAGAATTTATATATAATAGTAGCCTTGATAGCTATAGGAAAACTACAGTAACAGAGATTGAAGAAAAGTATCCTAATACAATATTTCAGTTCGAAACCGATATCATATCGAATGATGAAATAAAGTTTTTCCTTTGGCCGGAGAAATCCGCATGGAGCTTTGGAGTAGTTCCTATTGCAAGAAGAGAGGATTCCCTTCTCATAGGACCAGAGCAATTTTACTCATTTGAAGACGACTCATGGGAACTAAATTTTTACGATGGATTGAGGTAATTGCATAATTCTAATTTGGCAGAATTGCATAATAAATATGGTATAGCTATAGGGATTTTAACACCATATATAGTAGTAAGTTTTTTCAGATGGTAATTATGCAATTTGCTTGATTGAAATAAAAAAAGAAATAGGTGAAAAAGTTGTTTATAAATAAATATCCTATATTCAAAAAACAAAGAATTTTAAAGGTGGAAATGCTAGATAAGCTTAGGGATTTTCCAATTGATATTGTAAACATATTAACTCAAGATTATTCAAATGGGATACTCACAGGGTGTGATATAGCAGTAGAGGAGGATAAAATTCTAGTTAAGCCTGGGATTATCGTATTTGATAAGAATATATATTTTATAAAAGAAGAGTTATCTATAAAATATAGCAGCAATGAGAAGTTAACAGTATTAAAGATGAGATTACATAAAAGAAAAAATTCCCCTGATTTTTTCGAATTCAAGGGTGAGATATTTCTAGACGAAGATGTTTCTACTAAGTCACACGAATTTGAGCTTTGTAGATTTAAACTTAGACATAAAGCGAGATTAAGAATAGAGCATGAAAGCTTTGAAGATTTATCTACTTATTATAATACGGTGAACATTATAAATACCCAATATTCTGCTCCAGAAGAAAGTACAGTATCACCATATATATCTAGCAACTTTGCTAAGGAGATGTTTAAGTATAAACTAGAAGATCCTTTTGATATAAGCTTTTGTATGCTTTGCCTAAATGAGAAGAGGATACAGAGAAGCTTAATCAGACAATATATAAACTCTAGGCTTTCAATAAATAGAGATAAGTTTAGCAATGAAGAAATATACAAATACTTACTCGACATATTATTAAATGTCAGAGGGAGTAAACGTAGGGATGGTATTAGGGACTCGCTACATCAAAAGATAATGATAGGTTAAAGGAGGGACAGCGTAGATGGAATTTACCGATGAAAAACAATAGGAATAAAGGACAAGCTGTTCCAAATTTTCAGAAATGATAAAAGTTCAATTACTTATAGATAGGTGATAACAGATGAAACGAGAACAATACAGAGATGAAGAAATCTTAAAAGCCAGACAAGAGCAAGACATGCTTACGAAGTTACTGGCTAAAAAAGAAAGAAGCCGCAGGCAAATACAAGAAATTAAAGAAGGCTGTACCGTAATTTCAAAAGAAGAAGTTTTCTTTGAAAGAAAAAACTTTTTTAAAGGCTTTATTTCTCTTATGCTACCCACTAATTTCTCTGAAAAAGAAGCAGATGGTGATGCTTATATTTACAATAGTTTTGCCCATGACATACATATTATTATTTCTTTCTTTAACAAAAAGGCAGAAGAATTAGAATTAAAGCATTATAAAGAACAAGTGGCTAAAAATATGAAAAAAGAGGCTAATACAGATATTCAATGGCTTGAAGAAGGCCTTTTTATGGAAAATGGATATAAAATAACTTATGTTGCATTTACTTGTCCTGTAGAAGAAAGTTTTATTTACAACTTTATTTTCTTTACAACCAAAGGAGAAAAAACCGTAATTATTAACTTTAATTGTATGGAGCATCAATTAGAAGACTGGGAAACTGTAGGGAAAGCAATCATGCAAACCGTAGAAGTCTATTAAAGTAAGTAAAAGGGGGAGGGAAGTAATGGCTAATCATAAGCAGATTCATTTTTATGTACAAGAAGAAGAACTAAGGATAAGTTCTCTTAAACAATGTGAAATTAAAAGTGAAATTAATGAACATGGAACTTTAGAAATAGGTGCCATCATCTATGAAGAGGATATAGAAAAATACAGTCACAAAATCACATCACTAGATCCAATCAAAGTAGTGTTAACGGAAGATGAAACAAGCACTACATTGTTTCAAGGATTAGTTTATAAAATGGAAATAGAAGTTATAGGCTTAGTGGCCTATTTAACATTAAAAGGTATCTCCTACAGCTATTTATTAGATATTGAATCAAAAGAGAGATCCTTTCAAGATACAAGCATTACCTACGGAGATCTGGTTAAAAGTGTATTAAGTGATTATTCAAAAACGGCCTTCAAGTTTTCGGACATGAAAGTAGAAGGAAGTAAGGTAAATAGGCCTTATATACAATATAGTGAAACGGATTGGAAATTTTTAAAACGTGTGATGTCTAAGCTTGGTATGGGATTAGTCTCTCCTATAGAATTAATGGGACTCAAAATTTGGTTAGATGCTCCAAATGAAGTGGATCTTGGAGATATAACTGAGTTTGTACAACAGTATAAAGTAAGCAGAGATTTTAAACAGTATAAATTGATGGAAGAAAACTATAAATCTGATGTAATTGAAATAGATTATACAGCCTTTTCAATTAAAAGCTCTAACATTATGTTTACAGGAACCAAGGTAATCTTTAACCATATCAAGTTATATGTCAAAGATGTAAAGATAGTTCTTGAAAACGCAGATATACATTTCTACTATACACTAGTGCCACGTAAAGGACTATATGTGCCTACCTTTAAACCTATAACCTTGAAAGGTGTCTCACTCTTTGGAAAAGTAATCGATGTAAAAGATCATGTGGTGCAGGTACATTTTGACATAGATAATGAACAGTCAAAAAAGACAGCCTATTGGTTTCCCTTTGCAACGGTGTCAGCATCAAAGAACAATGTGGGATGGTATTTCATGCCTGAAATAGGCGATGGAGTAAGGGTCTACTTTGAAGATGGAGAAGAAGAAAATGGTGTGGCAACAGAAGCTATTCCTATAGATCCAAGTGATATTGATCCAAATATTCGTTATATAAGTACAATACATGGAAAAGAAATTAAGGTAGCGCCAAATGGCATATATATAACTTCTAAAGGTGAGGAGTTATATATTAGGCTTGATGATGATAAGGGGATTAGCATTTGCTCAGATACGAATATAAATATTATAGCTAAGGAAGCCATTAACATTTTGTCCGATACTAAGATTGAAATGGCTGCAGAAGGTATACATTTAGTGTCAGGGGTAAATGGAGAAACGACCATAGATCTTGCTGACGATGTATTGATAGATGCTAACCATGTAAAAGTCAATGGAAAGTAGGTAAGGTATGGGAAAAGAGCAGATTGAAATATTTATGTTACAAGACGCCTATCCTTATTACTTGAAACATCATAGTGAAGTCAAGGCAGAGATTTTCAAAAACAAAGAAGACTATGCAAGAATGATAGTAGAAGCTGTCGATATGATGTGTAAAAAGATAAGATTGGCTCAGGAACAGGGAAGGAAGAAAAGCATACAAAGTATCCATTTATCCACCCTATATACATCTTTTTGGCTAAAACATGGGAAGTTTATGGTAGAAGCCTATGACGAAAGAGGCTATCAAGATTTAGAAGCCATTGAACTTAGCTATAGTATGATGCCCTATATAGAAAGTCTAATCCTTTTTAAAGAAGAGCTTTTAAAGAAAAGTAATAGACATGTAATGATAAAGCCTCAGCTTAAAGAGGAAATAGAAAAGCTTACCTTAACCTATTTTGCTCAATATAGTTATTACTTCATTCAACTTGCAAGATATGCACTGGATGATGTACTGGCGCTAGAATCTTTTCGTGAACTAACCAAGACCGATAACTTTCGTTTTATAGTTGGAGAATACCATGATAGTGGAGAAATCATTGATGCCACGAAAAACACCTATAAGAACAATGAAAAAGCATTAACTCATCTTGAATACATAAATGATCAAAAGGCCATTGGTCTATGCCAAAAAGGATTAGAGGTTCAAAATAAAGATTATACCTACTACGATTTTAGAAATAGCATCTTTAATGACGGATGTTTCAAAGATGTCAAATTAGACAAGACACTACTAAGTAATTTTTCCCTCAAATCCTCATCCCTGCAAAATGTAAGTATGAAGGGAGCTATACTACATGATGCATGTCTAAATAAAGCAGTTTTAAATACTATCTCTATGGATTACGTCTATGCAGATGTGAGAAATGTAGAGGGCTTACCTATTCAACCGGGGTGTATAGGAATCCAGTGTATGGAAAGTAGCTGGGAGAAGCTAAACTGTATAAATAGTACCCTATATGGTGCAAATTTTAGAAATGCGAGATTTACTGAATGTTTGTTTGAAAAAAGTGATTTGTCTTACTGTGATTTTAGAGGAGCTACATTTGATAATGTATCCTTTAAAGAGACTAGCCTAAATGAATGTCTCTTTGATCCAGCAGGATTAGAAATGTTGTCATTAACAGAGTCACAACGTCAGGAAATTAAGAGGTATACATTATGATGTACTATAAAATTGAAGGTGAAAAGAACACCCTATCAATAAATTTGAATACCTATGAAAGTAAGTTAAAGGGTGAGGAAGCCCTGATCATCTATTATGATAGCAAGAAACAATCATTAGAATCACCAATTTTTCATCTTAGAGGGTACATTTTTGTAAAGGATGAAGTTAAAAAGGTATTAGAAATCTATGATGGAGATATCGTATTTAAGCAAATTGTATTCTTGGATAGTACGGCTAAGAAAAGTCAGTGTTATTGGCTTATAGAATTAAAGCCCATAGATTGCATTAGCGAAAAGTCAAAACTAGGCTTTGGAAAAAGCGCTAAAGAGCTTATTGTAAGAGAAAGCAGCGTTAAAGAAAAAGATGTTCTAACAGTCAGCACACTCAAGGGTAATGATGGACCTTATATAAGAAAAGCGCTGATAATAAGTTTGACCGTAGCTGAAAGCCTCTTAAGAAGAAAAATAACAGGAATTAGATATGAAAAAGTGAGGGTAGAAGAAGGAGAGTAAAATGGCAGAAAATACGAAAAAAATGTATGTAGTGAGGGGAGCAAAATTAGCATGTAGTAATGGAACGATGACAAGTCGTATTATGATACCTCGATGTCATGGAGTATATATTGGGGGGAAGCCACAACTTACAATTAATGATTACAAAGAAGGAGAGAATATATCCCACTTTGGCTATTGTATGGCAACCATCCCCAATGACCCAAGACCTAAGGGCTGTGATGAAAAGGGAGAACCAGCTTGTTTATGCACCGCAAAACTAATAGGGCCTTGGCAAGGTGGTCAAGATAACAAGCTTGTAGAAGGAGCACCAGCCCTTACAGATAATTGTAAGAACTATTGCTTTTTTGGGGGAGAGGTAACAATTGTACACCATGAACAAAAAGAGGAATAAGACAGGGGAGTAAAAATCATGTCACAAAAAGATTATTTAACAATAAAAGACCTAGATGTGACTGGAGACATTAAACTTGAACATATAATAGACCTAACAATAGAAAGAGAAATAGACAATCATAGCAGGCTTAACCTTGTGGGTATGGTATCAGAAGAGACAAAGGAAAGGCTCATAGAAAAAATAGGATATAACAGTGAAATCGGTATTAATTATGAAGAGAAAAAAGTACTATTTAAAGGAAGCATAAGCCACGTAGAAGCCATAACCATTGAAGGAGTCAACTACATAACAGTTGAGGCACTATCAGCATCATGGTGGCTAGATCAGAAAAGGAAAAAACGTTCCTTTGACAAAGAAGAAGCTACCTATAAGGGAGTACTACAAGAAATAGGAAAAGACTATGAGGGATTTGGGATTATAGGTGATAATAAGGTAGATGAAAAAATAAGAAGCTATCTAGTACAGTATGAAGAAACGGACTTTGAATTTATAAAGCGTATGGCCTCTAGGATTAATCTGTCAGTCATAGTAAGGGATACAGCCAATAAGCCACAAATTCACATAGGATTATCACAGTATAGTAAGGAAATAGATTTAACGGAAGCACCTTATAAATCAGGAGTAAAGGTTGGATCCTATGCCGAAGCCAATGTACCTAAGCCAACAATAAAATATGATAATAAACTACGAATCTATACTATGGAAATGGCAGAGGTTTTAGCAATTGGTCAAACTATACACTATAAGCAAACAAGTTATGTTATAACAAAAATGATAAGTTGTCTGGATAAAGGGATGCTAACCAATATCTATACCATGAAGCCCTATAAGAAAATAGCACCACCTACTTACCATAACGAAATACTTAAGGGTACAAAGCTTAAGGGAACCGTTACACAGGTAAAAGGAAGGAAGGTAAAGGTCCAGCTAGACATTGATGAAGAAGGAATAGAAAACTGGTATACCTATGGAACCATGGGGACAAGCAGTATGTATTGTATGCCCTATACAGGAGATAGGATCAAGGTCTACTTTCCAAGCGAAAACGAAGGAAAGGCACTGGCTGTAGAAAGCATATACGAAGGTAAAGGATTAGATCCAAATACAAAATTTTGGTCGAATAAAGAGGGAAAAAAGATACAGTTTACCCCTACATCTCTTGAATTTGAAGGAAAAAAGGATATACTAAATAATGAGAAGCAAAACATAAAGATGGGAAAAGAAGAAGGGGTAGATGTAAAAAGCAATATGGGAATAGCAATAGAGTGCAATGGATTGTTATCCCTAAAAGCAAAAAATATTCAAATAAAAGCCCTAGAGGGAGTTCACTTAGGTATTAGAAAGGACAGTCGTAGTGGCACAGCATCTCTACTAAAAAAAGGACTATACCTAAACCCAACAGACATACAGATAGCAGTCAAGAACAAAGCAATCCTAGAGGGTAGGACAAAGCAAAGCTTTCCCTTTGAAGAAGAGCCAAGACCGACATTATTCCAAAAGCCTAAACCAGAGAAGAAAAAAGGGGGATGGGGTAACTTCTTTAAAGGATTGGCACTAGCGGTAGTAGCCGTAGCGGCCGTAGCAGTTGCGGTAGCAGTATGTGTAGTAGCGGCCCCATTGGTAGGAGGATTATTAGCAGCAGGAACAGCAAGTATGGCATTAGGAGTCGGTATAGGTGTTGGGCTAGCAGTAGGAACAGCCGTAACAACTAAAGGAGCCATAGATGTAGGCCTTGCAGGGGCAGAGATGATGTCAGGTGCAGACTATGAAGATGTAGCTTGGAGAGCTGAGAGAGGGTTTGCATTCATAGGTGCTGGATATGGAATCAGTATGACAGCACTATCCTATGGAATGGCGGCGATGCCCTTTGCCCAGTATATAGACACATATGTTAATTGTAGATACTTCCCAGGACAAGGCTTTGTTGGAGCAATTTTTGGAAGAGGAACCTCACCTATACCAGAGGTTAGTAATAGAGTAACCTTAGAAAATTCTCATCTACGTGTAGGATATGCTAAGACTACTAATAATGATAGGTTTTTTATGTTCCAATGGGGAGGGATTAATCCATCAAAACCAATGCCATTACCAGCAGGAAATACAAATGGATTAGTACCATCCTATCCAGTAAATTTACCAGTACCAAATGCTGTACCGATAGAAGGTGTAGGGAATATGATGCTACCCCCTCTACTCAACGGTCCGTCACAGCTTGTACCGATAGGAGAAACAGGGGCGTTGATGGCACCATATATTAGTAATCCCTTGTTAAATGCACCAAACGCTATAGGAGAGCTTTTACCGACCTTACCACTAGTTGACCCGGCATTAAATAAACAGCAGCTGATAGAGGCAGGTAATCCTAATTTATATGGTAGAGATAGTGGGGTTGAGGTGACGGGTGAAACTTGCATCGAAGTAAATAAGGCTGAGCAAATGGTAGAAGAGGTTTATACAGGTGGAAGAACTCAAGCTGAATTAGATGATTTAGCAAGAGATCCTTCTCATGGATTCAAAATAGAAGAGCAGGGAATAAAAGAAAGAGAAGTTGGTCTTGCTTTAGAAGAACGTGGAGATTTAGGAAGGATTATTCGTGACACACAAATAGATAAAGGTGCAGAATTCATTGATGAAACCACGGGAATAAAATGGGATGTAAAAAGTTTTGAATCATATCCTATGGGACGTAATGGAAAGCCTATAACAAGTCCGCGTAAAGGGGCTTTTACAATACAACGAGGCATAAAGAAGATTCAAAAAGAGTTTAAGAGTGGAAATAACGTAATTATTGATACACGAAAATTGGTACCTGAACATATTGAACAACTGAAGAAAGCAATTGATGAAGCAGGAATAGCAGATAGAATAATATGGTACCCTTAAGGAGGGCGCAGATGGAAGATAATATTATTAGTAAGTTTGAATTGCATAAAAAGTGGGTTGAGACAATTGGTAAAGAAGGTGAGATGTTAAGGTTAGATGAAGTGGACTTAAGAAGTTTTGATTTATCTGATAAATTGTTTGAACAAGCATATTTAGCAGATTGTACTTTTGATAATCTTAAATTGGAAAATATCGATTTTCATGCATCAGTTTTATGTTCATCAACTTTTAGAAATACTAATTTGAATAAATGTGATTTTTATAAATCAGATCTGAGTTATACAGATTTTTCTAATGCCTTTATTAAAAATGTCAGATTTAGTAAAGGTGATTGTTGGGAAGCGATATTTAAAAATGCTGATTTAATAGATTGTAATCTGATAAATGTTTATTTTTACTTAACTGATTTCAGTAATGCAAGACTAGATAATGTAGACATAAGTGTGACGACATTTGAAGAAACATTATTAAACGGAGTGACATTGAAGAATATTAAAGGTATAGAAGAAGCTCACTTTGAAAGCATTAATATTGGTACATTGGAGAAACCTATATTGTTGAAATCAGAAGAAGCAAGGGAGTGGATAATAGCAAATTGCTCATAGGAAGGGTGACACTAGGGTTCTAGTGTCACCCTTTAGGATATGCTAAGACTGCTAATAATGATAGGTTTTTTTATGTTCCAATGGGGAGGGGTTAATCCATCAAAACCAATGGCATTACCAGCAGGAAATGCAAATGGATTAGTACCATCCTATCCAGTAAATTTACCAATACCTAATACTGTACCTATAGAAGGTGCAGGGAATATGATTCTCCCCCCTCTGCTTAACGGTCCTTCACAGCTTGTACCGATAGGAGAAACAGGGGGGGGATGGGACCATATATTAGTAATCCCTTGTTAAATCCACCAAACGCTATAGGAGAGCTTTTACCGACCTTACCACTAGCTGACCCGGCATTAAATAAACAGCAGATGATAGAGGCAGCTAATCCTAATTTGTATGGTCGGGATAGTGGGGTTGAGGAGACGAGTAAAGTTGAATTTAAAAATCCATTAGATAATCCTAAAATAGCTAAGGAGATTCAAAGTAACCCTGATGCTGTTTATGGATATTCACCTAAGCAGGAATCACCATTGAATAAATTTGGTGTAGACAGGACTAATCCTGACGAAGTTGCTTTTGCAAGAGCGGAACGAATGAAATATCTTGAGAAGTTAAAAAATAAAAAAATTCAGCTAAAAGAAGAAATAGCTAAGCTAGAAGAAGACGGACTATCGATAGAGGCTATTGCTCGATTGAAAGTTGAACAACGAAATCAAGAGAGAATGGAAACTTATATAAAATCTAATAATATAGAGGGATTAAAAGCAATGAAAGAAAGAAATCTTCTTCAGTATGGAAGAGCAGAGGGACCTACTCATGAACAACTTTTCGAAAAATATGGCTCATGGGAAGCTGTGATATATGGAAGTTTAAGAACAAATCCAGCCATGGATGTTTTAACTGGATTATATGATAATATAGGAGGAAATTAGTAGCTATGAACGAAGAAAAAAGAGAAAATGATATGAGTTGGTTTGTACATAACAATTTAAAATTTCGCGTAAAAAGGAAAAATGAAGAATCATCAATTATATGGATTTCGGATAATTTTAAAAATATTAGTTTTTCTTTAGTTATTAGTGATTTCTTAAGCAGATGTGAAGAAGAACTGAATATAAATGTAGAAATTGACATGAGTTGGAATAGACATAGAGGTTTTATAATAAAAAATAATGAAGTGAATTTAGTACTAGGAGAAATTATAAACTTTGTAACGGAATGGGCAATAGAACCAAATGAGAATGCAGATAAATTTTCAAAAGAAGAGTGGTACTCATAAATACGATAACTAATAGGTAACTTTTAGAATAAAGGAGAATCACCGTTTGCATAAAAAAGGGAGGGGTGACACTAGGACGGTTCTAGTGTCACCCTTTAGGATATGTTAAGACTACTAATAATGATAGGTTTTTTATGTTCCAATGGGGAGGGATTAATCCATCAAAGCAAATGGCATTACCAGCAGGAAATACAAATGGATTAGTACCATCCTATCAAGGGCATTTGCCAATACCAAATGCTGTGCCTATAGAAGGTGCAGGGAATATGATGTTACCCCCTCTACTTAAAGATTCTTCACACAGCTTGCACCGATAGGAGAAACAGGGGCGTTGATGGCACCATATATTAGTAATCCCTTGCTAAATGCACCAAACGCTATAGGAGAGCTTTTACCGACCTGACCCAGCATCAAATAAACAGCAGATGATAGAGGCAAGTAATCCTAATTTGTGTGGTCGGGATAGTGGTGTTGAGGGGGCAGATAATCATACATCTGTTATGATAAGAAAGTTAGATGAAGATTTGGATACAGGATTTATAACTAAATTAAAAGGAGCAAGAAAGAATATACCTAAGCGTATTAAAGGTAAGTACAATTTTGTTATGCTGAAGTTGATATAGAAGGATTAGAAAAGAAAGAGTTTTATGTTCTCATAGTGCAATAAAATATTTAGATAATATTGAAAGTTTAACGCAAAGAGAAGAGTTAGAAAATATATTAGTGAGCCAAAAAAAGAGGATAGAATATTTGAAACTTTAAAAGTTAACAAAGATAATATTATAGATGGTGATAACGCATCAGGAAAAATAAAGCTTTATACAGATTTAAACTGTTGTCCTAGTTGCCAGAGGGTAATTGAACAATTTAAGAAACGCTGCCCTAATAATGATATTGAAATAGTATATAAAACTAAGGGAGGTAGAAATTAATGGATGTTAATTTTTTCGAATTAAAATATTTAATTACTGATAGCTTTTATGAAGAAGCTTTAAACAATGGATACTCTTATGGGCAAGCCGCAGGTATTTGCTATGAAGCATTTTTTGAGTATATTAGTTCTAATAATATTGAGAGTATAATATCGATTTCAACGATTATTATACTAAAGTTAAGACATAAAGAGGAATTGTCAAAATATGATATTGAAGATATGAAAAAGATATTAGACTTGTCTAAAAAGATTGATTTTAAGAAGAGGTTAAATGACTCAGAAATTGAATATTTGGAAGAGGACATTGATATTGTTGAGTGTAAGTATAAAGAACTAGTAAAGTAATTTTTTAGCTAGTTTATTAAAACAAATATTGATAATGGCATAAACTAAAAGAGGGTGACACTGGGACGGTTCTAGTGTCACCCAGCTCGATGCCTGAGGTAGGAATGGCTATGCCCCGTTGTTTACATTGCCAATATATTACTAATGGTACAACTATAAATCCAGAAATGTTAGAAGATGAAGAAACAATGAAACTTAGATTGGAGGATTTGCTTAATGGAAAATAAAATTTTAGATATGAAATATGTGATAGAGAATGGCGTTGATTATGAAAATCTAGAAACAGAAATGTTTACAGAAAAATTAATTGAGGCAGGATCTGATAAAGGTTATACAGGATTAGTTTATGAAAGTATCAATGAAAATCAAATTAGTGGATATGTTTTTTACAAAGATGGATATGTAGATGGATTACAAGTTGATTTTTACTTAAATGGAAGTGTTAAGAGAATAATCAACAAAAAAGATGGTATAGCAGATGGGGAATATAAAAAATGGAGCGAAGAAAATACACTTATTGAAGAGGGAGAGTACAGATTTGGTATTCAAACTAAATATAGAAAGTATAATATATATGGACAAGTCGTAGATGAAAAGAAAGAGCCGACAGAATTTGAGTTAGAGCATATAAGAAATAAAGAGAAAAATATGAATAATTAATATTTAAATAAATTGAAATGGTGGAAGGATAAAATTTCGTAAAATGGATGTTAGAGAGTTAGATATAAAATCGTATTATAAGATTCAAGAATCTTAAGTAGAAAAAATAGATATAAAAAATTTAAATTGCTCTGGCCTTAGGCATGTTACAGGCATTGATTTAGCATATTGGGGTGACACTAGGACGGTTCTAGTGTCACCCTTTAGGATATGCTAAGACTACTAATAATGATAGGTTTTTTATGTTCCAATGGGGAGGGATTAATCCATCAAAGCCAATGGCATTACCAGCAGGAAATGCAAATGGATTAGTACCATCCTATCAAGGGAATTTACCAATACCAAATGCTGTGCCTATAGAAGGTGCAGGGAATATGATGTTACACCCTCTATTTAACGGTCCTTCACAGCTTGTACCGATAGGAGAAACAGGGGCGTTGATGCTACCCTATCCTATACCAGCAAGCCCTTGTTAAATGCACCAAATGGTACAGGAGAGCTTTTACCGGCTTTACCACTAGCCGACCCAGCATCAAATAAACAGCAGATGATAGAGGCAAGTAATCCTAATTTGAAAGGTCGGGATAGTGGGGTTGAGGAGACGAGTGAAATTACTGATGAATTTATAGAAAATGTAAAAAAGGTAACTAAATTTGATAGTCCTGATGATCCATTTAGAGATGTATTTGGTCGAGGTTCTGAATCGCATCCAGAAGAATGGAATAAATTAATTCAGGAATTAGAAGAGAATGGAGTAGAGGAGGTCCCTAGAAAAGGTGCCATGGCTACGGGCCTCTTAGAAAAGGAGTACCTGGACAGATTCTGATTGATCCTGATGCATTCATGAGTGCTTTAAGGCACGAGTATAGTCATTTTTTAGAAGCTAAAGAAAATGGATTTCCTTCTGCTGATGAATCATATCAAAATTGGGAAGCAAGAATTGCAGATGAGCTTAAATCTTATACTATTGAAATTGAAGAGGCAAAAAGGTTGGGTCTAGATAATGTTGCCGAGTAACTTCAAAAGAACTTTGAAGCTGAAAAACAATATAACATTGAAAGATATGGTCCTATAGAATAATTATGGAAGGATGATTTTTTATGGCTTTAATTGCTGAATTAGTAGAAGAAATTAAAAATAATAAAATCAAAAATGAAGATTTAATTATTTGCTTAAAATCTGAAAACTTAAGAGTTGCAGCTATGGCAATGTTTAAAATAATAGAGAGAAATTATTGTGATGAGAGAATAGTTAATAGGTTAACTCAACTCAGTAAACTTTTGAAAGATAATAAATTTGTTGGACCATGGCAGTTTGGTCATGCAGCTATAGCAACATTATCACTTTTAGACAATGAAGATGCAAATAATCTGTTTAATGAACTCTTTGAGGGTCTAGATGATACAGATAAATTTTTAGTAGACAATTTCATTAAATCAGAAGCGTATAAATCATAAAACATTTAACTTCAACAAAACAGGTGATACTAGGACGGAGTTTCTAGTGCCACCCAACAATATATAAAGGCCCAGTAGGCTATTAGGGAGATATTTATCAAGGTGGGCAAGATAGAATACAGATATTTATTGAAAAACCCTGGTTGATTAAAGGAGTTGAGCCGTTGTCAGAAACATTTCTACCATAAAAGGAGTTGATTTAAAATGAAAAAAAAATTAGCTTTAGAGTTATTTGATACATTAAATAATCTATATAAGTTTTTAAGGAATGAAGATACAAGCGATATTGAGCAGGTAATGAAAGAAATGCAATATGCAATTAAAGTTTTGAATGAGGCTCTTACATCGGAAGAAAATAATATAGATAACATTTTAGTCGAAATTAAAGAGATTTGTAGGAGTTTTTTCCCACCACATGGTGGATTAACGGATTTTTTTATTTGGAGAGACGATTTTAGAGAACGCAAAAGAGTCAATGAGATTTATGAGAAATATAAAAATAAAATGTGGTCATTGCTAAAATTATTATAAATATGGGGATTGTAAATAGTTGTGTGTAAGTTAACGACTGTTTATAGTCCTTTTTCTATGAAAAAATTATATATACTAGAAATTGCTTTATAGAATTGAGTTTAACAAAGAAAATGGGTTATTCGTGCAGCTTTGGCACAGGATGAACAGATTTGATTATGGGTAAAATTACTCATTTAATCTTAAAGTTATGGGCCGTAAGTATTAGAGAAAAATGCCAGAATATATACTTTAAGACCTAATATTCACATAATTTCCATTTGTTTGTTTACACGTAAGCGAGAACGTTGGTATAATTTACATTAACAGTTTGATAATGTAAATTATGCCGAATTTCTATCAGGTGCCGAAATTACCAGACTATATCTTTAAAAACTGGTGGACATATTTTAAGAACATTCATAAGGAGGGACAGAGTAGATGGAATTTACTGATGAGAAAATAGTAGAAATGATTAAGGCTGAGAAAAGATTAAGGGAGAAAAAAAGCATAAAGGATAAAGCAATAAGAGTAAAGGACAAGCTATACGAATTTGAAGAAAAAAGCTTTTATGAAGACAAGCTATATATGACAATACCGAAGGACTTTGAAGATATGACTCAGGAAGCTAAAGCAATAAAATATCCATACATACAAAGACCCGAGATAATTAAGACAAACCTTGAAGGCAGTGTAGATATTACCTTTAATAGAATAGACCAAGATATTACAGAAGACTTAGTAGAGGAACTTACTATGGGTATGAAAGATATGACTAAAAGAATGAATCCATCGAATTTAATATTTTCCCATGGTATTAGAAAGGCAAGTGACAAAAACATTGGATTTTTTGATTTTAAAAGCTCTGCTATAGATGAACCGATCTACAATGTTATGTTTTTCTTAGAATTTGAAGAAAAGGTGCTAATGGGTAAATTTGCATGCCTCTATAGGGATTATAAAGCCTGGAGAGACGTAGCATTTCAGATGATTGAATCTATACGAGTAGAATTAGATGAAGAATAAAAGATTTAATGTGGCCCTACAAAATGATAGATAAAAGAAGGTGATGTATATGGTTAAAGATTCTTATACATATGTTAATTTAGT
The DNA here is from genome assembly GCF_050888315.1 of Wukongibacter baidiensis. Taxonomy (NCBI): domain Bacteria; kingdom Bacillati; phylum Bacillota; class Clostridia; order Peptostreptococcales; family Caminicellaceae; genus Wukongibacter; species Wukongibacter baidiensis. The sequence continues at coordinate 484,067 of NZ_CP138202.1, read as the reverse complement.
TATAAAGCCTTACAAATTTGAAAAAGTACTAGACTTAAAAATTGAAGAAGAAATAAATGAACACACTAAAGTCTATATCAGAGGTATTATAAATGAAGATGATGTAGATAAATATGTAGAAAGTGCCAGCGATATGGATGAAATTGAAATATATCTAAAAAATGATGACTCGCAGGATATTCTATTTGCTGGTATGGTGACAAACATAAATATTGAAGCAAAGGGAAACGTTAGAGAGCTAGAGGTTTACGGAATAAGTGCAACTTTTTTAATGGATATAGTAAAAAAAGAAAGATCATATCAAAACAAAGCTATGACATATATGGACCTATTTAATGAAACCATAAAGGACTATCCAAATGCAGGTTTTACAGATGAAATTCTTGAGGGAAAAAATATTGAGAAACTAATAGTACAATATAGGGAAACTGACTGGGAATTTGCTAAGAGACTAGCATCTCATTTTAATAGTTTTGTAGCACCTAATAAATACTTTAATGGGCCTAAGTTTTACATAGGGGTACTTAAGAACTTAAAAAACTATAACCTTGAGGAATTCGACTACTCTATAAAGAAGGACCTAATGGACTATAAGTTAAAGCATGACAATGAAATAGAAGACCTAATGGAGCAAAATCTGATTAGCTATGAAATAAACAGTGAAAAGGTGCTAGAACTATGTCAAATGATAGAATTCAAAAATAGAAAGCTCTATGTCTATAAAAGCATAATAGGAATTAAGGATAGTAGATTACATAATAGATATTATCTTATGGATATGAAGGGATTAGCAAGAAGAAAAAAATATAACGAAGCTATTAAAGGAGTATCATTATTTGGATCTGTAGCTGACATAGAAAAAGATATGGTAATGATAAAGCTAGATATAGATGAAAACAATCCAAAAAGTGGATCCATGTGGTTTCAATACTCTACAGTATATTCCTCAGAGGATGGTAGTGGATGGTACTTCATGCCGGAAAAAAACGATAGAGTAAAACTATATTTTCCAGATGATAAGGAAGAAAATGCATTTGTAGAAAGTTCAGTAAATCTACAGTCAAAGGACCAAAGCAGAAGACAGAATCCAGAAATAAAAAGCCTTGCCACAAAATATGGTAAGGAAATAAGATTTCAAAAGGGATCAGTAGAAATAATAAGTAACGGAGGATTATTAATACGGCTAAGTGATAATGGCGGAATAGAAATAAATAGTAATAAAGAAGTGCAAATAAAATCTGATGGTAATATAGAGCTAAACAGCAGCAAAATCCTTATGGAGGGTGATGAAGGAATAAGTCTAAAACAAGGAGAAGCTGTCCTTAATATACTTGAAGATATAACACTTAGCGGTGGAAAGGTAAATATAGAATGATAACGGATAAAAAGAAAGCAGCCATAGAGGATTTAGCAAGGAATCACCTAGTAGATAGATGGATAAATGAACTGAAAAATATAGAAAACAGGTACTTATGTAGTAAAGATGAAATCGAAGAAGAGCTCATAGATATATTTGACAAGCTATGCAAAAAGACTAAAGAGATGCAGGAAAAAAATTTAAAAAATAAAATTAAATACATACATTTCTCTATCTTAAGAACTAAAATAATGGAGAATGAGGGCGTATATAGAATAGAATTCTACGATGAAGATTGGTATCTAGATGAAGTGGAAGCATATGAATTTTGGAATGCAGATTTCATATACAAGTCCTTATTCGACCATATGGAGGAGCTAGAAGTAAAAAAGAAAAAATACTTGAGAACGATAACATCGATGGATATAGAAAAAATAAAGCAGGTGGAAGTAAGTAAATACCATACTTTAGCCTGTGAGATGGTAAAAGATATGGTAGAAAAACTAATAGAGCTAAAGTCCTTTAAAGAAATAGTATCAGAGGGTGGATACTCTATATTATTTGGAGAATACAAGGGAGACAGTAAAGTAATATACCAAAAAGAGAGTGATTAAGATGGACTATTTTTTACTAAGGCAGGATGAAAGATATGTAAACACACCTATAATAAAAAACATGGTAGAAAAAATTGACAGAAAATACCTAAGGGAAGAGAACCTATATAAAATTGAGGATCTCAATATATTTCGAATAATGGGAAGCGATTATGAGACCGATTATCTAGATATACTAGACACACAAATATATCTATACTCAGACAGATTAATGGAACTGATAAGAAAATTTGATGAAAAAGTTACAACCAAGAGAATAACATTAATAGACATAAAAAGAAAGATACAAAGGAACTATCATCTACCTATATTAGAAGAAATAAGTGCATTTAGTAAAGATACAGAGATTTACTCCTTTAAGGAAAAACATAGGCTAGAGTATATGGAAGAAGCCTTAGAAAGAAATCAGATAAAGAAACTAATACTAGATGCTGATAAGATAAAGGATAAACAAATATTTAAAATAAAGGAAATAGCAGGGACGGCGGTAGTAGTAGACCTACATGTAGCCGAGGCTCTGTTAAGAAGAGATTTCAAAGGGATAAAGTTAGAAAGAATAGACGTAAGCTAAGGGGTATAGAGTTATGGCTTCTGAAAACAAAGCATATGTAGTTAGAGGGGCCAAGATGAGATGTAAATTTGGAAGTCACACTAGAAAAATAAGCTTGCCAATAAGTCATGGGTCGTACGTGAATAAAAAGCCAATGATGAATGAAGAAGACAACAAAGCAGAAGATAACGTACCATACTTCGGTATATGCAGTAGTCCAGAAAATAATTGCCCAGAAACAGTAGACTTAAAAAGTGAAGAGGACGGAAGTAGAATAACTGGCAAAAAATGCACCCCAGAATTTCTAGTAGACTGGATAAATACAAAGGAAGATGCCCTAGTGGATGGAAAAAAAGCCCTAACAACTGATTATATAATTCTACATTGAAAAATTCTATGGTTAATGCAGGATTATCAGAAAGTGATGAAGATTGAATGACTGAAATAGCAGCAGATCAGCAAAGAGCATATGGACTTACAGAAGTAGATGAAGTTCCTAGAATACCTAGGTAGATTAAATGCTATGGAAAGGTGAGAATTTTAATGGAAGAATTGGTGAAAAAATCAGTTGAAGATATGGTGGAAAGATTAAAAAACATATCTTGGTTTGAGAATTGTGGGAGTATGAGTGCTGCATCTAAATATGAAATTAGTTATTCTAAAGGTATAGAAAGTACAATAAAACATTGTTCAAGTACAAGATGGGCTAATCTTTTGTTAGATAAGCGGCAAGATGTAAGTTCATATATTACTGTATATCGAGTTGAGACTAAATATCGTTGGAATGATGTTATTAAAGTAATAAAAAAAGATATATTACCGGAAATCACTAATTGTGTAGAAAAAAAATGGAATATTAAATATGGAGAATCTGAAGAAATAAAAAGAACAATAAGATCAAATTTAATGTTTTTTCTAGCACTATATGCATTCCGTGAATACAAGGAAGAACCATTTTATAATGAATTATTAAGTATTTATGAGCAAGGTTATTTCCCTTGTGGTTGGAAGGGAACGTATCCAGAGGGAAAAATAATTATTTTTTAAAAAAGGATGTAACTAAATAGATAAAAGCATTTTCGTTAAAAGTTATAAAATGTTTGATAAAATTATGAATATGCATTTAGCTTTCAAGAAAAAGCAATTTATGTTATAGAGAATGGGAGTTATGATATAAGTGAAAGAGGATATATTTTTAGTAGAGTGTAAGAAATTAGTTCAAAGTCTATTTGAAATTCTTGAGATTGAGTTGAAAGAATTAACTGAGCAGGAAAAAGAAATATTAATTGCTTATTCATTTGGAATGATAAGTGTAATGGCAGAAGAAAATCAGATTTTATTAAGTATTCAATATTCTGCCATTGAGAAAGTTATAATGGAAGTTTTTCAGTATTCTAAACAAAAAACAATTAATACTATAAAAAATATTGTAGACAGTACTGAAAAAGGCGGTAGTGAGGTATTTAGGATTATGGTATATCAAGGGAAATATGTATATCCTAAATATAAAGACAGTAATTATAATGAAGTATATGATAGACTTACAAACTTAATTGATGTTATTGTTACTGGTGAATATAAAAATTAGTAGAATTTAATATCTCTAATCTCTCGGATGGTGAGGGATATTAGGATACTTAAAAACAAATGAAAATAGCTGTGCAAATATTTCATATACAACGCAAAGGTATTTTTGCACAGAATATGGCAATGGAAACGAGCTCAGTCCTTTCGGGCTTGATCTAGCATTTAAGCAAAAGCCTGAGAGAATTAGGCTTTTATGCTAAGATAGAAATGAAATGATGGACTAAGAAGATAAGATATGGATTGGAAGGATAGGTGTATGGACGAGTTAGATAATATAATGTGTAAAGGGATATGGTATGGGGAGACTCCTAATAATATTAGCAAGGAAGAATTGTGGAGTAAAATTAATAATGAAAATGATGAAAAAAGGAAGCTATTAGCAGTAATTGATTTATTAAAACTTGGAGATTTTTCAGCGAAGCAGTTATTAGTTAAAATTATGAATGAAAGCAATGATGATAGTGTAATAAATCTTTGTATTAGAGTATTTTGTTCAATTGCAAGCCATAGGGATATTTCTAACAATGAAAACTTGAAAATGCTATTAGATTCTGATGATGATGCAGTTAATGTTTTTGTGACATATTCAAAACAAGCATTATCCTATGAAGTTGTTCCATATTTACTTTCACTTTTAGAAGAATGGGAAGACACTTATGTTGAAACCACAATAAGAGATGCATTACAAGATATATTAAATTATCAAGAATCAATTTCAGAAAGTGCCTCAGATGATGAAATAAGAACATTTTTTATAAATAAAAGAGAGAAGGTAGATGCGGAGAAATATTATTATAAAGGAGAGTTAGCATTCCCAGGAGCATTGACAAAAAGATTACTAGATCTAACTGTTCTTTCTAGAAAATGTGGAACAGAACTAAAAGAAATTCTTATTCCAACAATACTTTCAATTTGGAGTGGTATTGAATCTCCTGTACAATACTATACAATAGTAGATGATGAAACCATGAAAAAAGTTTTTGAATATGTTAAAAAACTTTCAAAAATGAATTGGGAAAAAGGATGTAAATATTTTTATGGACATAAAATATATTAAATGGGAAATAGAGTTTGTAGTCGTAATTAAAGGATCAAGGACTGTAAATAGTTGTGTGTAAATTACCGACTGTTTACGTCCTCAAATAAAATAATGTTAGCGGTGGGGCATATGTAGTACTAAAGCTTCACTGCTTTCTTTTTTATGCAGGGCTACCCGGTGGCGAATGAGTCAAATATCATTGCTTAGTTATGGGTAAAATTACTCATTTGATTTAGAGTTCTAGGCCGGAAGTATTAGAGAAGAATGTTAAAATATATACTTTAAGACCTAATATTCACATAATTTCCACTTGTTTGTTTACACATATGTGAGAACGTTGGTATAATTTACATTAACAGTTTGATAATGTAAATTGAATCCGAATTTCTATTAGAGTACCAAAATTACCAGACTATATCTTTAAAAATCTGCAGGCACAATAGAAGAATATTAAAGAAGGTAATCATGATCTTGCTTAAGTCAATAATCATTTCTAAATAAGGAGAATTAAATCAATGAAAAATACAATAAATTTAATCTGTCCTTATAAGTTTAATGTACAATATGATGAAGCTGAGTAACTATTTGAAAATTATAGACGGGAGAGAGAATGGATTGTTAATCAGTATATATTACCAGGTGGTGAGTATAGATGAGTTATTTGAGTTTATCAAAACGAATAATGAATGATGAGCTTTCAAATGAAGAGCTGATAGAAAATCTTGAAACTCCTAATGTTATAGTTTTACAACAGGTGATGTTAAAACTTATACAATATGATATTAAGAGCGAATTCGTATGTCAGAAACTTATTCAATTTAGTAATTTTATGGACACAAGATTCAAAATTTTGGGACTTTGCAAGATAGGTCATTTAGCCATTTATTCATTAAAGAAATTAGGTTATATAAAGGAATACCAAGATATATATAGGTTTAGATGAGCAAGACAAAGAACTTGTAGAGATGATTGAAAAAAGATTAATGTGGGACTCTTTAAGTGATCTTGATACGTTGTTGGTTAAAGGAAAGATTAAAATGTTTAAAGGAAGTGGAGAATAGTGGTGTTAGAAGGAGAAGGTGACAGATTAATTCTCCTTGTAAAATAGAAACTAGAACGGACTAGGGAGACGTATTTATGAAAAAAGTAATAGTTCTAATTACATTATGTAGTATTCTGTTAATAGTAAACGGATGTATAAGCTCTTCTTTAGAAGAAAATAAAAATGAGCCTGAATTAACAAGTGATAAAGAAATTGATATAGGATGGCATTTTGAAACATCGGTAAAAACAGATGAAAATGGAACTGAGATTCCCTATACAAATGTCTCGTTATTAATAAATGGTGAAAAAATAGAAATTGAAAAGGTTTTAGGTTACCCTGAAGATATAAGTGATTTTGAAAGTCTGGGTAAGCTCAAAAATCCTATTATGGCATGTAGAGCTTGGTTTGGGGGTGCCGGGACAGATATTTATATCAAAAGAATTGATGAAAAATCCTTAGGAGTTATGTGGAGATATGTAGATGAATCAGATAGTGATTTAGAAGAATTTGATAAAATAAAAGACATAGAAATTCCACCAAATGTAAATATGAACATAACTGAAGCTAAGATGATTTATAAATAGAAGCCTTGATCAAATTCACTTAGTAGAATAATGTGGTTAACTGATAATAGTGATTTAGGAGCTGTCAAAGATGAAATATAAAAAAATTCTATTTGTTATTTTAGTTATCGTGGTGCTGACTAATATTATTGTAACAATGAATAGGGATGTTAATGCAGTAATCTATGAAAACTATGTGGCAAAAGAGAATGATAATAAAATTGTATATACATATGAGGATGACGCAATTGAACTAAGTCTAAGATGGATAAATGAAGAGGTCACTAAAGGACCATATAGTCTATTCTTGGCATTAGAAGTAAAAGATGATCAAATTGATGAGATCTACATTGATTATTTAGAAATTAGTTCATCGAATGAAGTGGAGTATCAGTTTAAAAACATAAGGTCTGAACCATTAGTAATATACAATGTTGATAAAGAAGATACTCACCTTAAATATGAGAAAGCAAATGATAAAGTAAGATATTATCAGTTTGAGGACAAGTTCAACTTTAACTTTGAAGGCAAAGAAGAATTTATTCTAAAGTGTACTCTTAGATATAAAGGTTTGAATATCAATAAGGAAAAAGATATAGAAGTTAAATATGAACCTCATGCTGAGAAAATAAATGCTTCTATTGTTTAATTTAAAACAGCACAGATAGATTGTCAATTCCTTCTGAAGTTGTTGCCTTTGAAGAATTTTATGAGTATCTTGTGAAAAGTGCCATGGAAAATCATGTAAGGAAGTAGAAGCGGCATTAGCTAATATATGATAATGAAATGACAAGATTATGTTTTGAGATGAACCTAAACAAGTAGACTAGCTCTAAATAAAAACACAACTGCGCCCAGTATTCTATTTAAAGGTATATAAGAGTTAAGAATAGAGATAAGCAAAGTCTTCTTTTGATTTTTTAAAGAAGACTTTGCTTTTTCTTTTAAAAACGACTATTACGTGATTTGAATTTTCCATAAATAGTATGGATTTAATAAACTTACTTACTGTCAAACAATATTAGGTCACCAGGTGGTTTGTGTATTTCATTTTCTTTAACGGCACTAATAATAATCCTTGTTTGAGGATTCAAATTCATTTCTCTGATTTCTCCCATCCAGATTGAAGGGTTCTTGGAAATATGGGTCAATTCTACATATCTGAATTCATTTAGATCCACAGCATAGCAATGATAACATACAAATTCGTCACCAAAGTTCCTGACATAAGGTAGGTTAACAATACATGTTATACCATTTAGTCTAGAAATAACTGCATAGGAGTTCTTTGGTGTCGCCTTAGTGGGATATATAAATGAACACAAAGCTGTTTTCTTTGGGATACATAAAACATCACCTGTGATAAGGTATCTTGGATTAGGAATATGTACATTATTCATTGCTAAATCATGTACCGATATTCCGAAATCAGATGCAATACTATATAATGTATCTCCTCTTTTTACCGTGTATTGGCTTGCTGAATGCTTATAACATTTTTCCGGTTTACGGGGTTCTAATTTTCTATGGCGCACATTTCTCACTCCATCTTAAAAAGGTCTTTAGACCATAATATGCAAAGTGGTATAGAAATGTTAAAAATAAAGCTAATAGATATGGAGATATGATTGCGAAGACTATTGCTGAAAAATAGTTAATAAACGCCTTATACACCATTCTTACAGGTCATACTGTAAAGAGCTAATGGAAAGATTTATATGAGCCAGGAATTTATATTATCTGACATTATTTTTGAAGTACAGAAGTAATTTGTATATTGAGCTACTTTTATGCTGACTTGTAGACTATGATGTACATTCTTGTACATTTCCTAGGTAATTATTGATTGATATAAAATAGGTACTATAATTAAGAAGAATCTAATAAAGATTTCCAAGGAGATTGAAGTTTGATACATTCTTTGCTATTATTAAACTATACAAATAATAATGAGGTGATTAAATGGGAAAGAAGAAAGTAAAAGACAAGATTATTATTAGTGGTAAAGATTTAGTCATTAATTCTGCTGGAAAACAAGGACGACACTTAGATGTTGTAAAAACAGGATGTGGAGTTCATGAAAGTAAAAAGAGAAAGATGCAGAAAAGGAAAGGGAAATATGCACAGCGTCTCAAGAAGGAACTTAAAGGTTACTCTTGGGACGCTGTTATTTTATTTGGATGAAAAGTAAAAGTACAGCAGACTGAATCCAAATTAGCTAGTTACTATTTTTCTATATGATGGTACTCTAACAGTAACTCATCTAGTAATTGACTTAATTTAATTACCTCACCGTCCAAGAGATTCCATTGCTTGTCTTCAACTAATTTATATAGATTAATCTTAGTTTCATCAATTTGACTGATTAATTTTTGTAACTTATGTGAATTGTTCATTTTGCATACCCCTTTTATACAGTATTTTCTTTTGCAATATTATTAGACTAGATTCAGCCTGCTGTACTACTAAAATTTTATAACATTTATAAAAAATGTAGGGAATGTAAAAAAATACTTTTAAAGAAATAAAATGTTAACTTATATATTAAAACCACCTTATTCTTTTATAGTAGGTGGTTTTTGTTATGTAAGAACTAAAAAAAATTATAAGAATATTATTATAAATAGCTTAATAGATATAAAAGGTCAGAATTGTAACTGCTAATGATCTACTAAAAAAATGATATGAATTAGGTATATCCAACGAGTAATTACAGATTAAAAAATTCTTCAGGAGAGTCTAACTTGTAAAGGGGGAGAAACATGGGCAGACTTTATGAAATTGCTATGGAGGTAGCTAAAGGTATTGAAGAGGTATATTTAAATTCTAGTAAAACAGTTGATGAGCTTGTAGAGGAAGGTATAGATCTCATTAAGAGAGGAATTGAAAAGAATGAATAGGCTTTATAAGTTTGTGGCAGCTTCAATTATTTTCATAGTTTTAATGTTTATATTACAGTTTCTAAATAGACATAATGCAATGATGATTATCACACTGAACTTTGTAATGATTGGATATCAGATTTTTCTGTTTTGGAGAATTGTAAGATGGTTGAACGAGTGAGATAAGAGGGTAGTCATGGTGTTATATAAATGAAATTCTCTGATCCAATATGATATATATTTACATTCTATTTTAGGGTTATTATAGTATCCGCAAGGACATGGATTCATACTAGCAACTAAAATCAACTTTGAAGGATAATTAATACATTGTTCTTATGATGTTACTTGGGTGGACAAGCTGTAATATGAATAATGATATAATCATGCAGAAAATTTATAATAAGTAGTTGATGAAACCATAAGTGAAGTGAGTTTATTCTAGCTAAAGAAAACTTAGAAAGATGCATCAAAATGAATCGACATAATATAATTATGATAAACTGATGTATAATTTTGTCTATTTCTAATATATTTTACAAAATTATGAAGGATATTCTAGAAATGTATTGAATAATAAATAAAACACTTAGTCACAAAGGAGGAATAAAGTGCTATCAAATATCGTCAGCTGTGTTCTTCTTGGCTTGGATGGGGAAATAGTGAATGTAGAAGCTGATATATCAAGTGGTTTACCATCCTTTTCAATCGTTGGTCTCCCTGATACTGCAGTAAGGGAATCAAAGGAGAGAATAAGAGCAGCAATAAAGAATTCGGGATTTAGTTTTCCGGTAAAGAGGATTACTATAAATTTGGCACCGGCAAATACTAAAAAAGAAGGCACCCATTTAGATTTACCAATAGCCATGGGGCTATTAGGTGCATCGGATCAGATTTCAAATAAGGTTTTAAAGGAATATGCATTTATAGGCGAGTTATCCTTAAATGGTAAATTAAATAGGGTAATAGGAGTACTTCCAATTGTGATTTCCTTAAGGGCAAAGGGCTATAAAAAAATAATTATTCCAAAGGAAAACCTTGAGGAAGCTAGCATCATAGAGGATATCGAAGTTTATCCCTTTGAGAATCTAGTTGAGGTTATGAAATTTCTAAAAGGAGAGCTGAAGGTTGATTATAGTATTGATAGAGAAAAGAAAAAGAAAAGCCCTAAAACCTATGATGTTGATTTAAGCGAGGTTTCTGGTCAGCAAGGTGTAATAAGGGCCTTTGAGATAGCAGCTGCGGGAGGCCATAACATAATATTAATTGGCCCTCCAGGCGCTGGAAAGACAATGCTAGCAAGAAGGTTTCCAACTATACTTCCTGATATGGATATTGAAGAGTCTATTGAAGTTACAAAAATTTATAGTGTTTCAGGACTATTACCGAGTAATTCTGCACTTATAAGTACCAGGCCTTTTATAGCTCCACATCACACAGCCTCTAGAGTATCTCTCATTGGAGGTGGGAAAGTTCCGAAGCCAGGAGATGTTTCTTTAGCACACCTAGGAGTTTTGTTTTTAGATGAACTTACCGAATTTCAAAAGAGTGTTCTAGAAGTTCTCAGACAACCTATGGAAGATGAAGAGGTAACCATATCTAGGGTGAACGCAACGGTAACCTATCCATCTAAGTTTATTTTAGTTGCTAGTATGAATCCATGCCCTTGCGGATACTACAATGATCCCAAAAACGAATGTAGCTGTGCGCCGCATCAGGTGAAAAAATACCTATCTAAGATTTCTGGTCCTTTACTAGATAGAATTGACATGCATATAGAAGTATTTCCAGTTGAGTATAAGGAGCTAGCGGGAAAAAGTAAAGGAAAAACATCGAAGGAGATTAAGATAAATATAGACAAGGCTAGACTTATACAGCTTGATAGGTATAAAAAAGAAAATATAAGATGCAATTCTCAGCTTCCGCCAAGGCTTATTAAAAAACATTGTGAGTTAGGTAAAGAGCAAAACAATCTATTGGAAGTAGCCTTTAAAAAGCTAAAATTAAGTGCTCGTTCATATAATAAAATTATTAAACTTAGTAGAACAATAGCAGATTTAGATAATAGTGAAAAAATTGAAGTGAAGCATTTATCTGAGGCTATTCAATACAGAAGCTTGGACAAGAATTTCTGGAACATATAATATTTTAGGAGAAGAGATACAATGAACGAAAAGGATTATCTTATTTGGTTAAATTCTATAAATGGAATAGGTAATACGACTATTGAAAAACTACTATGGTACTTTGGATCATTTGAGGCTCTGTGGAATGCACCAATAAGTGATATTAATAGTGTACCTAATATAAGAAAAAAGGCTTTAGACAAACTTATTGAGACACGTAATATAGAATATGTAAAGAAATATAAAGAAAAAATAACATCTAAGAAGGTTAACTGTATAGATAAAAATGATGATCTGTATCCAGATGTTCTAAAGGATATTCCAGACCCACCTCACTTACTATATGAGAGAGGAAGAATAATTAAGGAGGATAAAAACGCAATTGCAATAATCGGTTCAAGAAAGTGTACTTCCTATGGGAAAAATATAGCCTACAAGTTTGCAAAGGAATTAGCATCATATGGAATCACAGTAGTAAGTGGAATGGCCTATGGTATCGACTCAGCTGCTCATAGAGGAGCGTTGGATGGTGGTGGAAGAACTATTGCTGTCTTAGGTTGTAGTGTTGATATCTGTTATCCAAAAAGTAACGCAAACTTGATGAGGGATATTATAGAGAATGGAGCTGTGATATCTGAATATCCTCTGGGTACAAATCCAACTCCCGGGAACTTCCCAAGGCGAAACCGAATAATATCTGGTTTAAGTAAGGGTGTATTAGTTGTCGAGGCAGGACTGAAAAGTGGGACACTTATAACGGTGGATTTTGCACTTGAACAGGGAAAGGATGTATTCTCTATTCCAGGTAATATCAATTGCAGTGTAAGTCAAGGTACTAATAAGTTGATCAAAGAAGGGGCTAAACCTGTAACGTGTGTAGAAGATATCCTAGAGGAGTTTAATATCCAAAAACAAATGAAAGAAAAAGATAACATGCATCTGGATCTCAGTGATACTGAGAGAGACGTTCTTGAAATTGTTATGAAGAAACAGCCGATACATATGGATATGATAGGATCAATATTAAACTTAGATGCGGGCACACTAAATAGTATAGTTACCATACTAGAAATTAAAGAGATAATAGAACAACTCCCAGGGAAAATTATAATAGTAAAGTAGATTATTAAGGATTAAAAATCTGAATAATAATGGTCAGAAAATACTTAATTGTCTACTGTAGATTTTTCTAATTTTACTTGTAAACATTGCCTTTTGAAATTAAATATTTTTGTCCCAAGTGGCTTGACAGGAAGGGATATAGGTGATATTCTTGGAGAGAAGAGTTGCAAATTGCAAAATAAATTTTTTGGAGGATTGTTCACATGAAAGGTAAAGTAAAATGGTTTAACAGCGAAAAAGGTTATGGATTCATCACTGGAGAAGACGGAAATGATGTATTCGTACATTACTCAGCTATCGAAGGAAATGGTTTCAAGACTTTAGAAGAAGAGCAAGAAGTTGAGTTCAATGTAACTGAAGGAGACAAAGGACCTCAAGCAACTAACGTAGTAAAACTATAATTAGAATATTATTGATGACTACATATTTTAATATATAGACTACCTAAACCCTGAAATAGCTCAGGGTTTTTTAATGTATATTACATAAGTAAATTTAGTATAAAGGCTATTACATTAGTCCAGAAAATATTCTGGTCTTTTTTTATGGGCATTTTTAAGAGGTTTTATCAACAGATTTACTAGTTTCACAAAAGAAACTATATTCATATTATGACATTATAGGTAATTAGGTTTTGAGATCGTCTATCTTTATATAGTTTTAATGTTTTATAGACGAATTTCGAAAATAATGTGATAGGAGTGGAAGGAAATGACTCATTTTTTAATGTCCAACATGGCAACAGGTTACCCAAACAGCTATCGAAACGGAGATTATCAAAAGAGTGCTTCGGGAAGTTACAAAATGAAACTGTTTGGTATAGGTAGTATTAAAGCAAGGCCTGATGTAGCTATAGTGACATTAGGAATTGTAACAGAAAATAAGGAACTTAAAACTGCCCAAGAAGAAAATACTTTGAAAACTAGAAGTGTAATAGACTCTTTAGAAAGAATGGATATCAGAGAAGAAGATATTAAAACACAATCTTTTTCTATAACACCGGAGTATGACTTTGTTGAAGGAAAGAAAATATTTAGAGGTTATAGAGTGGTAAACAACTTAGAAATAAGAATAAATAATATTGAAGAAACCGGTGAAATTGTTGATGCATCAGTAGAAGCTGGAGCAAACAATGTAAGTGATGTAAAGTTTACTGTTAAGGATCCTAATCAATACTATCGAAATGCATTAAATCTTGCAATAGAAGATGCTATTAAAAAGGTGATAAGTATAGAAAGAAGATTTAACTATAAAATAAGCAAAGCGCCAATTAAAATTGAAGAACAAAGATTAGCTGATGTTTCTTTAGAAAGAGTATACCTAGAATCTACTAAGGTAACAACTCCAATTATGCCTGGAGAGATAGGATTTGAATCTAAGATAGAAGCAGTATTTTCATATTACGTTTAGAAATGAACTAAGGATTATAAACTGTATTAAAAAACATATAATCCTTGCAAAGATCTGATTTGTATCATATACTACAAAATGAAAAGTATTCTCAATAAATGTTGATTTATCAGAATTTTTCGCAAATGAATAACAAAAAGAAGGAATTTGGAATAATTGATAGAATAATAAAATAGTTTGTTATATTATTAATATTTTGGAAATGATTTTGAGATTTATATTTCAAGTTATTCAAAAGTATTATAATAAACTACGTATTACTTTAGAAGTAAAGGATTAATCTTACTAAAAAGCATTTAAGGCTTAAGAACTTTTACAATTTTTCCAAGGAAGACTTTTGGTTAATGTATAGTGCAGGTAAGCAAGAATTAAACATGTATATTTAAATCAAAGGAATAAATGTACAATTTTTCAGGTAAAATTATAATAATTAGTAAAAAAGTCTGATATAAGAATAATGATATATATAATCAGTTCGCTAGAAATATTGAAAAATGGCTTATAATATCACTTTTTAATATATTAGAATTATAATTTTACTATTATCCAGGAAGTTACTCTTTATTTTATGAAATGGCTCCAAATCTACTATTTCTAGTACATTTACAAATAAAAAGTAATTTATGAAATTTCCTTAATAAATTTTATTTTCAAAAAATATATTATAAATATATTAAAAGTTTTGAAATTGCAAAATATTTTTGTTATAATATCAGTCATTGTGATGTAATTTTGGAGGTGCAAAAATGGCAAAAACTCTTGTAATAGTAGAATCACCAGCCAAAGCTAAAACCATTAGTAAATTCCTTGGAAAGAATTATAAGGTTAAAGCCTCCATTGGTCATGTAAGAGACCTACCTAAAAGTAAATTAGGAATAGACATTGAAGATAATTACAATCCTAAATATATAACTATTAGGGGAAAAGGTAAGGTTATCAAGGAATTAAAATCTGAGGCTAAAAAAGTAGATAGGGTTTTACTGGCAACTGACCCCGACAGAGAAGGAGAGGCAATTTCTTGGCATTTAGCAAATATCTTATCAATTAATGAAGATGATAAATGTCGAATAGAGTTCAATGAAATCACATCGAAGGCAATAAAGGGTGCTGTAAAGAAGCCTAGACCGATTAGGAAAAAACTTGTTGATGCTCAACAGGCAAGAAGGGTCTTAGATCGATTGGTGGGTTATAGTATTAGTCCTCTATTATGGCAGAAGATAAGAAGAGGCTTAAGTGCTGGTAGAGTACAATCAGTAGCTACAAAGCTAATTTGTGACAGAGAAAAAGAGATTCAAGACTTCAAACCAAAGGAATATTGGACAATCGACTTAATGCTTAAATCATTAGATCAGTTAAGAACTCTTGAGGCTAGTTTTTATGGTGTAAATGGTAAAAAGACAGAATTGAAAAATTCAGCACAGGTTGATGATATTGTAGACAAGATTGAGAGCAACTTATTTCAAGTTGATAATCTAGATAAGAAGCTTAAAAGAAGAAAGCCATATCCGCCATTTACGACAAGTAGTTTACAACAGGAAGCTTCTAATAAATTTGGTTATTCTACAAAGAAAACAATGGTATTGGCTCAGCAATTATATGAAGGTATAGACGTAGAAGGTGAAGGTACCGTCGGTCTTATAACTTATATAAGAACTGACTCAATTAGAATTTCTGATGAAGCAAAGGCTGATGCAAAGGATTATATTGTAGGGGAGTTCACAAAGGACTACTTAGGTAAACAACAGCCTAAAACAAAAAATAAGAAGGACGCTCAGGATGCCCATGAAGCTATAAGGCCAACTTCAGTTTTTAGGACACCAAGTAGCATAAAGGGCTCTTTAAGTAATGATCAATATAATTTATATAGATTGATTTGGGAAAGATTTGTAGCTAGTCAAATGTCAGATGCAACATATAATTCTTACAATGTTGATATAGTTAATGGTGAATATCTTTTTAAAGCGAAGGGAACAAAGTTGGAATTCGACGGTTTCCTTAAAGTGTATTCCTTTACTAAGATTACAGAAAAAGAACTACCTAAAATAGATGTCGGCGAAAAACTAGAAGCCGAAAACATTGATAAAAAGCAACACTTTACTCAACCACCTCCTAGATATACTGAAGCAGCATTAGTTAAAGAAATGGAGGAAAAGGGAATAGGTAGACCAAGTACCTATGCGCCAACAATAACTACAATCTTAAGTAGAGGATATGTTGAAAGAGAAGCAAAGGCTCTTAAACCTACAGAACTTGGAGTTCTAATTAATGACATCTTAGAAAAGCACTTTGAAAAAATCGTTAATATTGACTTTACAGCTGATATGGAGTCAAATCTTGATAAGATAGAAGAAGGCGAAATACCTTGGAAGAGTGTAATAGATGATTTCTATAAGCCTTTTAAGGAAATTTTAGAAAAAGCAGAAGAAGAAATTGAAGAAATAGATCTAACTGAAATGACCGATGAAGTCTGCGAGAAGTGTGGCAACTTTATGATGATTAAATATGGAAGATTTGGGAAGTTTCTTGCTTGCTCAAATTATCCTGATTGTAGTCACACGAAGTCAATTATTAATAAAGCAGGAGTAAATTGTCCTCGCTGTGATGGTGATGTAGTAATTAGAAAGACTAGGAAGGGTAGAATATTTTATGGTTGCAGCAATTTTCCAAAGTGTAACTTTATGACATGGAAGCAACCGATTAATAGAAAATGCCCAACATGTGAATCTATACTTGTAATAAAGAATACAAAAAGTAAAAAGACGATTGTATGTTCCAATAAAGAGTGTAAATATGAAGAAGAAATGCAGACTGAAGACAAGGATTAACTATTTGACTTAAGAGCAGAAAATGTAATTCTGCTTAAAAGTAAGGAAATTTGGGAACAATTAAATAAGGATGGTTTTGATACGTTCTTAAATAAAAAAAATAAAATGATAATCATACAAATTGCATAATATATACATTCAGACTTAATATCTTACTGCGAGTAGTTATAGAAAATACAAAAACGAGTTAATTACTTAGTTCAATTTGTAAAACAATAATTATTAGCTATAAAAGTTTCGCAAGATTGAATAGAATGCCACATAAATAGATTATTTATGCAGTTTGATTTTATAATTAAATATAACAAGGAGGAACATTATGGCAAATACGCTATTAGAAAAAACGAGAAGATTAAACAAGATACTTCAGCAATCAGGGAATACTCCAGTTTCATTTGCACAATTATGTGAAACTCTAGGTGAAATACTAGATGCTAATGTATATGTTGCGAGTAGCAAAGGAAAGGTACTGGGAGTTAGTTTAGCTGACTCATCAGATTGCCCAATAATTATTGACAAAGAAACTGAAGATAAGAAATTTCCAACAGAATACAATGATGAATTGCTTAAAATCTATGAAACAAAATTTAATATTACCGGAGACGAATTATTAAAAATCTTTAAATATGATGTCGAAAGCTATAACAAACTAGTTACAATAGTGCCAATCAATGGTAGTGGACAAAGGTTAGGATCTATGGTTTTAGCTAGACATGGTAATAGCTACAATGATGAAGATTTAATTTTAGCAGAATACTCTGCCACAGTTGTCGGTATGGAAATTTTAAGGGCTAAGAGTGAAGTGATTGAAGAAGAAGCTAGAAAGAAAACAATAGTACAAATGGCTATTGGAACTCTATCATATTCTGAACTTGAGGCTGTGGAACATATTTTTGAGGAATTGAATGGTTCTGAAGGCCTATTAGTAGCAAGTAAAATTGCTGATAGAGTCGGAATTACAAGGTCTGTTATTGTAAATGCCTTAAGAAAGTTTGAAAGTGCTGGTGTTATAGAATCAAGGTCATTGGGAATGAAAGGTACTCACATAAAAATACTTAATGACAAGTTATTAGAGGAATTAAAAAATCTAAAGAAATAACATATATATATTCATTTCATATAGCGATATAAGACTTTATAAAACTCAAGAGTTAAGTGCTCTTGAGTTTTTAATTTGAAAAAAAGAAGTGGAAATCCATTGGAATTGTAAACGATAAGGCTTAATTGTTGACTTTTAATTCGAGCAATTTCTACACTTAATAAGGCGTAATATTTAAAGAATAAAGTGAGTAAAAAGTCAAAAAAAGTCGAGATTTATCGACGGGCATAGTTAGAAAGTACTAAATTCGGATGGGGATAGAAAAACCAATTAACATTTTATGTCTATTAATGTAAAATAATATTATGATTTTTTAAAAAAATAAAAGCGACTTTTAGGAGGTATTTCACAAGATTTGTAGAATTATGACATAAAGCAAAAGATTTGGAGGTTTAAGAATGCTTAACAAAGTAAACAAGAATGTTCATATTTATCAAAAAGCATTAGACGCTTCTTGGTTAAGAAATACAGCTATTTCCAATAATATTGCGAATGTAAATACGCCTGGATACAAGAGACAGGATGTTAAATTTGATTCTGTGTTAAAGAATTATATAAATAGCAATTCAATGGAATTAAGCAAGACACATCCTAAGCACTTTCCAAATAACACCATAGACTCTATGGAACCTACTGTTACAAGAGAAATGGGTACAAGCTTTAGGAAAGATAAGAATAACGTTAATATAGACGTAGAGATGGCAGAGCTAGCCAAAAATGCTATAAAATTTAATGCTTTAACTCAAGAATTATCAAACCATTTGAAAAGAATTAAAACAGCGATTTCTCAAGGAGGTAAGTAGATAAATGAATTTTTTTAAGTCTATCAATACAAGTGCTACTGGTTTAACAGCAGAAAGATTGCGAATGGATATTATCTCTAAGAATATTGCTAATGCAAACACAACTAGGACAAGTAGCGGCATGCCTTATAGGAGACAAGTTCCTATATTCAATGAGAAGGAAGGAAAAACATTCTCGGAAATTTTTGATGCTGCTAAGAATGGTCAGAAGTTGGGGAATGGGGTAGAAGTTAGTAGCATAGAAGAAGATAAGTCACCCTTTAAAAGAATTTATCAACCTGGACATCCTGAAGCCGATGAAAAAGGATATGTTTTAATGCCAAACGTTGATATAGTAACTGAAATGATCAATTTGATCTCTTCTTCAAGAGCATATGAAGCAAATGTTACTGCCCTTAATACTAGCAAAGGTATGGCTATGAAGGCCTTAGAAATTGGACGTTAACTTTTCTTTAGGGGGTAAATTATGAAAATATCAAATATCTACAACTCGGAATTATTGAAAACTAATATTAATGATAAGAAAATTGCTAATACAAATGATTTTAAAGATTTCTTAATGGGTGCAATTGACAAATTGAATGCATATGAAAATGAATCAAATAGAATGGGTCAAATGTTGGCTATTGGAGAAGTAGATAACATACAGGATGTTATGATAGCTTCGCAAAAGGCAGATATTGCTTTGAATTTTGCTATAGAAGTGAAAAATAAAGTTATGGATGCCTATAAAGAAATAATGAGAATGCAAGTATAGATAGATACTGCTTTAGTATTAAAGGTGTTTTGAGAGTACTTTATAGTGTAGAAAATGAATAATGTAAATTGATCAAAATCCACCTTGAATATTTTAAATCGAAAATTTTTTTTGGCAATGAATGGAGGATATAGATGGGGGATTCAATAACAAAGATAAGAAATCAATTCAACGAATATTTTCAGTCCCTTAATAAAAAACAGAAGACTTTAATTGGTCTGGGAAGTTTTTTTTTAGTGTTAACTTTAGCACTTTCAATTTTTTACGTAACCAGGCCCCAGTATGTGACTTTATACAGTGGTCTACCCTTAGAGGATTCTGGTGAAATAACTCAAAAACTTGAGGAAATGAATATTCCTTATAAATCTGAAAATGGAGGAACCTCAGTAATGGTTCCTAAAGAGAATCTTAACAAGGCTAGAATGAACCTCGCGATCGAAGGATTTCCGCAAGCTGGTATAACTTGGGAGGATGCCTTTAGTAGTAATAGTTTGACGATGACCAATGATGATAAAAGAAAAAAATATCTTCAAGCTGAGATGAGTAAATTAGCAAGAACTATTGAGGAGATAAGTGGTATAAAAAAAGCGTCAGTTCTTCTTACTGTTCCTGACAACTCGAATTTCTTGACTGAGGATATTAAAAAATCAAAGGCATCGGTTCTATTAACATTAAAGCAAGGATTTAAATTAAATGAGCAAGAGGTTAACGGTATAGTAATGCTTATAGCGAATGCCGTAGAAGGTTTAGAATTGAACAATATATCTATTCATGATAATACAGGAAAAATGTTAAACGATGGATCGATAGATAGTGATGGATATTCTATGAATAAAAAAATGGATATTCAAGAGAAAGTTACAGCGAACTTAGAGCGAAGCTTAAGAGAGTTTTTAGCTAAAATATATGGTTCGGATAATGTCGATATTATGCTAAATGTTAAACTTGATTTTGATAGAGAAGTTACTGATATTAAGGAATTTGCTTCACCTATCGAAGGAGAGTCAAACGGATTGATACGAAGTTATCAAGAACTTAAAGAACAGGTAAAAAATAGTGCTGCTGGAGGGCCGCCTGGTACAGACTCTAATTCGGAAGCAATTACTCAATACAATGAAATTGACTCAGATGATACAACATATATAAAGGATAATAAGAGTGTTAATTATGAGTTAAACGAGATTAGAAAAAGCATTGTAAAGGAATCAGGAAATATTAAAGATATAACTGTTGCAATTATTTTAAATAGAAAGACACTTGAAAACGGTGAACTCACTGATGAGCATAAAGGTAGATTAATAGAGTTGGTTTCAGCTGCAGCTGGACTTGAAACAAAAAAAGTTGAGGTAATGGCACGAGACTTTAACCAGGGACAGCAGGACAACTTGTTATCGATAAGTAGCGAAGAAGCAACTGGAATTACGAGTAATATTCCTTTAATGAGCATTGGAGTTGTAGGATTATTGCTAGCTATTGGATCAATATTTGCTATGCTGAGAATTAGAAGAAGAAAGAATGAGATGAACGATATTTTAGATGAATCAGCTATAGGAATAGAAGATGAAGTTGAAGAAATAGAAATTGGTGCAAATGATAAGTCTAGCTATAAATATCAAATAGAAAAATTCGTTGACAAAGAACCAGAAGCGGTTGCCCAGTTACTTAGGTCCTGGTTAAATGAAGATTAGGAGTGTTATCCATGGCAAGAAAAGTTGGATTATCTGGTCGTGAAAAAGCAGCAATTCTGTTGATTTCACTAGGACCTGATAAGTCTGCAAAGGTATTTAAACATTTGCATGATGATGAAATAGAAGAACTTACACTTGAAATTGCAAATATGAGAAAAATAAGTTCTGAAGAAAAAGATGATGTCCTTGAAGAATTTTACCAGATATGCCTTGCGCAAAACTTTATTTCTGAAGGCGGCATTAATTACGCAAAAGAAGTACTTGAAAAGGCAATGGGATCAAATAAAGCATTAGAAATTATTAATAAGTTAACAGCATCTCTTCAAGTTAGACCTTTTGACTTTGTACGAAAGGCAGATGCTAGCCAACTTCTAAACTTTATTCAAAATGAGCATCCTCAGACAATTGCATTGATACTTTCTTATTTAGGAGCGAATCAAGCAGGACAGATTCTTTCAGCACTGCCTCAAGAAAAACAGGCAGATGTTGCCCAAAGGATTGCCACCATGGATAGAACTTCACCGGAAATAATTAAAGAGGTCGAATATGTCTTAGAGAGAAAGCTGTCTTCTATGGTGACTCAAGATTATACATCGACTGGTGGTGTTGGAACTATTGTTGATATACTAAATTCTGTAGATAGAGGAACAGAGAAGTTTATTATGGAAACCCTTGAGATTCAAGATACAGAATTGGCTGAAGATATTAAGAAGAGAATGTTTGTATTCGAAGACATTATTACTCTTGATAGTACATCCGTACAAAGATTTATTAGAGAAGTTGACAACAATGAACTTTCTATAGCGTTAAAGGGTTCTACTCAAGAAGTAAAAGATATGATTTTTGCTAATATGTCTAAAAGAATGGCTGAAATGGTTAAGGAAGACATGGAGTTTATGGGACCAGTTAGATTGCGAGATGTTGAAGAGGCTCAACAGAAAATTGTTAATATTATCAGGAAGCTAGAAGAAGCCGGAGAAATAATTCTATCACGTGGTGGAGGAGATGAAATAATTGTCTAGAGTTTTGAAGTCTTCGCAGATTATTTTAGATAATGACAAATTCAAACTACCACTTAGCATTCCTATTAGAAAGGAACCTATAAAGTCTGTTGAAGAAAACGATGAAGAAAAAGTCAAAGAAAATCTTGAAGTTATTGTAGCAGAGAAGATGAAGGAAATGGACGAATTATATCAAAATGCTCGCTTGGAAGCAGACAAGATTATCTCTGATGCATATGAAAAATCAAATGCTGTCATGGAACAGGCTAGACAAGATGGTTTTTCTGAAGGCAGAAATGAAGGCTTTGAGGAAGGGAAAAATCTAGCTGATAGTATTATACAGGAAGCCCTAACGATAAAAAGGCAGGTAGAAGCTGATACGAAGTCTGCGGCAATTAGACTGGAAGAAGATGTTGTTAAATTAACTATTTCGACAATTGAGAAGATACTAAACAAAACGATAGAAGAGGATCAGGGTATAATACAGAGTTTGGTTCATCTTGGATTAGAGAAGTGTGCATATACTGAGGACTTAACTTTAAGAGTAAGCCCGGATGACTATGACTTTGCTATAAGTATTAAAGATAAGATATTGGTATTAAGTCAAAATATTAATGATATTGTTATCAAACAGGATAAATCTCTAGCAAAGGGCAGTTGTATATTAGACTCGGAAGCTGGGAGTGTTGACAGTGGTATTTGGACTCAATTTAGTCAGGTCAAAGAAATGTTTGAAGAACTATTAAGAAGTGAGTGATTAGTATGTCCTTTGTTATGAAATATCTTAATGGTATAGAAAAAACAAACCTACTTAAATTTAGTGGTAAAGTTTCTAAATTAGTTGGGCTTACGATTGAATCACAAGGTCCAGCTGTTGAGATTGGAGAAGTGTGCTATATACATCCACTGAAGGGTGGAGAGCCAATTAAATCTGAAGTAGTAGGCTTTAGAAATGAAACAGTAATTTTAATGCCCTTAGGAGATATGGGTGGTATAGGCCCTGGGAGCTTAGTTGTGGCAACTGGGCATTCCCTGATGGTAAATGTAGGACAACATCTACTGGGTAGGATATTAGATGGATTGGGAAATCCTTTGGATGGAAAGGGTTTAATATCATCTAAAAGTAGATACTCTGTTGACAATGCTCCTCCAAATCCACTGCTTAGAGATAAAATTACTGAGGCCCTTCCATTAGGCATTAAAGCTATTGATGGTCTTCTAACGTGTGGTAAAGGGCAAAGAATGGGAATATTTGCAGGTAGTGGTGTGGGAAAAAGTACGTTAATGGGTATGATAGCAAAAAATACCAAGGCTGATGTTAATGTCATTGCTCTCATAGGTGAGCGTGGAAGAGAAGTAAGAGAATTTATTGAAAATGATCTAAAGGATGAAGGCTTGGAAAGATCTGTGGTAATAGTAGCAACATCTGACCAGCCAGCATTAGTTAGAACTAAAGCTGCATATATTGCTACGGCTATAGCAGAGTATTTTAGAGATGCAGGTAAAAACGTTATGTTAATGATGGACTCTCTTACAAGGTTTTCTATGGCACAGAGAGAGGTAGGGTTAGCTGTTGGTGAACCTCCTGTTACTAGGGGGTATACCCCATCTGTGTTTGCTACACTCCCAAAGCTTCTAGAAAGAGCTGGGAATTCTGAAAAAGGCTCTATTACAGCGTTATATACAGTGCTTGTTGATGGAGATGATCTAAATGAGCCAATAACAGATGCTGTAAGAGGGATCCTTGATGGTCATATTTTTTTATCAAGGAAGTTAGCTAGTCAGGGACACTATCCTTCAATTGATATCTTACACAGCATAAGCAGAGTTATGCCCAACGTAGTAATGGATTCTCATTTGAATGCATCAAGAGTTTTTCGAGAATACCTTGCTGTTTATAGAGAATCTGAGGATTTAATAAATATTGGTGCATATGCTAAGGGCAGTAATAAAAGAATCGACTTAGCTATAGAAAAAATTGATTCTTTTAATGAACTACTAAAGCAAGGTGTAGACGAAAAAATTAGTTTTGAAGATACATTAAAGTGTTTAGAAGAGGTTACATATATATAGGCCGAGAGGATGATTTATATGAAGAACTTCAAATTTAAATATAGGAGCATTTTATCACTACTTGAGAACAAGGAAGATAGTATTAAAAACAGATTAGGTCAAGCTTATAGTATTCTAAACGAAGAAAAGAATAAGTTGAATGAATTGCAGCTTGTGGATAGAAAGTATTCTGAACTTTTAAGAAATGAGACTTCAGAAGGGTGTAAACTCATTTTCTTGAGAACCATTGAAAGCTATAGAGAAGAATTAAATAGAAAAATGGTTTTTCAAAATGACTTGATCAAGAAAAAAGAAGATGAAATAGTATCAATTAAAAATGAATTATTGGAAGCAATGAAAGAGAAAAAGATTATGGAAAAATTAAAAGAAAAAAAGCTTAATGAACACAATATGGTTCTGAAAAAACTCGAGGAAAATGCAGTTGATCAAATTGTTACTTACAAAAATAGCTTACTACATAGGTGATTATAATGGCAAATAAAGAAAATCAGTCAGAAAAAGGACTAGGAGTCGGAAAAATTTTAATGATAATTCTTACAGTGTTTATAATAACACCTTTACTTATTGTGAGTCTTATTTACTATACGAATAATGATTTCAAAATGCAAGCAAATAAGTATTTGGTTCAATTACCTGGACCTGTTGGAGATTATTTCAACTCCTATCCAACTAAGAAGGAAGTTGATAGTCAAAAGATTGCTATAGCTAAATATCTCGTTGAAATTGACGATAGTAGAGCTAGCGATAAGTTAACACTGATTAAGAATGAAGATGAAGTTCTTTATAATGAGCTTATCAAGGTAATGCTAAAGCTGAAACCGAATAAGACTCAGAATATTACAAGTGAAATCAGAAAAAATCTTTTGAAAAAAGATGTTCTAATAAGAACTATAGAGCAAATTGATGAGGAAAAGAAAAAAGAAGTAGTTGATTTGGCTAAGTATTATGAATCGTTATCGACAATAACCGCAATTGGAGAAATCAAATCTGATCTAGAAAGCAAAAAGGTTTCTTACTCTGAGATGGGAAGCATTTTTGAAAATATGAAAAATGAAAATGCGGTTAAGCTTTTAAGATACTTAGAGAAGGATATAGCTACCAAAATAATTAGTAATTTTAGTTTTGATGAGAAAAAAAGAGATATAAATAATATGTTAAGTTCAATCAAGGATAATGAAAAAAAACTCAAGAATTTAGCTGAGATTTATTCTACTGAAAGTCCTGAGAAGCTTGTTGATATTATTGGGAATACTCAGACGTACAAACTAAGCGATCTATCCATAATATACAAGGCGCTAGGTGTTAAGAAATCAGCTATGATTCTTGCTAAGCTGGATAATGAAGAATTTGTTCATGAGTTGATAAACACCATTAAGGAAAAAGAAATACTGGTAAAAGGTGAAGACTTATTTACCGAAGATATATTAAGAGCTTATAAAGTATACAGAGATTTTGATAGTAATGTTACTGAATTAACCTCAATATATGAAAAAATGAGCGATGCTCAAATAGCGGAGCTTATTAAGAGAATGATAAGAAATAGTAGTGAACCCCAGATTTATGAATTGTTCAACGGAGAACTTCTATCTATAAGCGATGAAGATCTAGCTTTAGCAATGTTGAAGAAATTTAATGAAAGAAAACTAGCTTCTATATTATCAACCCTTGATACAAGTTTATCATCGGAAATAACAAGAAAGCTAACAATGCCTGAACTTTAAAATTTACATATAAAATTATTGAAAGGAGGTGAAAAAATGACGAATGGTGATATAATTCAAGCAAGGATGTTTCAAAGAACTATGCTTTCAAAAACTCAAACTTCAGAATCACCTAAGAGTAAACCATCGAGTGGTAAAGATGATAGTTTTAGTAAAGTACTCAGTAATAAAAAGAATGAAAAGAAAGCTGCAGAAAAGTCTGCTGTTAAATCGTCTGATAAGCCTGATAAGAAGGAAGAAACTAAAGCCTTAAAGGAGTCTGAAACTAAGCCAACTGATGAAAAGAGCCTTTCTGAAGATGAGATATCTAAAGTAGAGAAAGTAAAAGTAGATGAAGCAGAGGAATCAAAAGATGTAGATACTTTAGACGAAGAAGAAATGCTAAATGAGCTAACTTCTTTAATCGAAGACTTAATACATACTTTACAATTGAATGATATAGTGGACAAGGAGAAGTTGCAGCAAATAATTAGCGATTTTGAGCAATCAGAGTTAAACCTTGATGAGCTAAAGAATGTGGTAACTGATTTAGAATTGATTACTAAAGATATTGAAAGCGTAGAGGTTAGCGATAAGTTGGTAAAAATTGGACAACTATTAGAAACCCTTGATCTAGCAACTACAGCATCTTTGAGTAATGTTCCAAAGGAACTAGTTGAGAATTCAAAGGATGTAAGTGATGACAGTAAAGTTAGTGTTGAAGAAGAGGTAAACAATAAAAACCTTAGTACTGAAGATGAAAAGGCAACTTTAGTAAAAAAAGTTGAGGAAAAAGCTGAAAGTAATGTAGAAGAAAATATTTCAAAACATACTGAAGAAAATTCTGAAAAGGATGCTGAAAAAGACGTTAATAAAAAATCAGAGACAATTGCTTCATCAGACGGTACCGATAAAGATAAACAGTTATTTACTATCAAAAAAGATATTAATAATGTAGAAACCAAGCAAAAAGATTTTGATTTATCAGGTACGAACAACATTCAAATAGACGAGTTTAAAGGTTTTGAAACTGTTAATACAGATAAAACCTTAGAAAATGTTGTAAAAACTGATATGAAAATTTTCAACCAAATTATTGAAGGTGCGAAAATTAATATATCAGAGGATGTTTCAGAAATGCTTATAAAGATGAAGCCTGATAATTTAGGTAAATTGTCTATGAAAATTGTAGTTGATAGAGGTATGCTAGTAGCTAGGTTTGAAGTTGAAAGTCAGATAGTAAAAGAGACTATTGAATCAAACTTAGAAGATCTTAGAAATGCTTTGAAGGATAAAGGTTTTGAAATACAACAATTTGATGTTTCAGTAAATAAAGATTCAGAGCATAGTGAAAATTATTTTTCATACTTTAACAAAGGAAAATCTAAGAAGATGTCAATTAAGAGTGAGGTTTTCGCAAATGATACTTACTCTACAAGTCACCAAAGTATTGATGGATTGACGTCTACAATCGACTATTTAGGTTAAGGAGGTGGAGCCAATGGCTGATGCAGTGAGTAACAACCCTAATACCAATTTAGTACCAAAACCTGAGAATCAAAATTCTAATAACCCAAACGCTGAGCTTGATAAAGATGCCTTTTTACAGCTCTTAACTACACAATTGGCTAATCAAGATCCATTAAATCCTATTGAGGATAAGGAATTTATTTCTCAAATGGCACAATTTAGTTCTTTAGAGCAGTTAACTAATTTAAATACTGCTATGGAGCTAAACGTTGTTTTAATGAATAAGACTAATGAGTCGATACTTGAGCAAAGCGAGTTAATTAAAGAGTTAAATGAGAATCAAGAAACAACTTTAGAAAAAGATACAGAGATAATTAATCAGTTAATTAAATTGAATAATGCCTTTGAAAGCTATTTTGATGATGACGAGTAAAAGAAGGAGAGGAGTTATTAAATAAGTGAGACTTAATAATAATTTGATTATTAGTCAGAGCAATAATATTAAACCAACGCAGAACTTAGTTACGCAGAAAAAATCTTTTCAAGAAATCTTAAGTGGTATTGAAAAGAAACAAGATGTAAAGTTTTCAAAGCATGCTCTGGAGAGGCTGAGGGTTAGAAACATTGACCTTTCAAATACTGAAATAAGCAAAATTAATGGTGCTATTCAGCAGGCAGAAAAGAAAGGTGTACGAGAAGCTCTTATTCTAATGGATAACAAAGCCTTTATTGCTAGCGTAAAAAATAGAACTATTATTACAGCCGCTAGTGATGAGCAGCTAAAAGAAAACATTTTTACAAATATTGATGGAGCCGTAATAATATAAGCTGGACCTTCAGAAGGAAGCTTTTTATCTCTGAATGACAGAAGAGATAGATTACGGCAAATAATAAGGAGGTCATTTACCATGATGAGATCAATGTACTCTGGAGTATCAGGGCTAAGAACTCACCAGACTAAAATGGATATTATTGGTAACAATATAGCGAATGTAAATACTGTAGGTTTTAAAAGAAGTTCAATTACTTTTAAAGAAATTTTTGCTCAGACAATTAGTGGTGCAGGTGCTCCACAGGGTGGTAGAGGTGGAACAAATCCACAGCAAATAGGTCTAGGTGTTGGTGTAGGATCTATAAGTGTTAACCATACTCAAGGTACAGTGCAAAGTACTGGATATACCACAGATTTAATGGTAGATGGAAATGGATATTTTATAGTGTCAGGAGACGCCAATGCTCAGAGTCATTACTATACCAGGGCAGGAAATTTCGATTTTGATCAAGAAGGAAACTTTGTAACACCTAGTGGATACAAGGTTTTAGATAAGAATTTAGAGCCAATAAAGCTTAACAGATCTGAAATTAAGCCCGCAACAGCTACGACTGGAATAGAATTGAATGGAAATATCAATATTGATGATGCTACTGCTTCTACAGTTGTTAAAGTATACGATAGTTTAGGTGATACGCATAACCTTACTATTGATTTTGGGGCAGTTAATAAATATGCTGGTCCTCCTGCCTATAGTACTAGACAGGTAACAATTACGGATGAGGCTGGAACCGTTATGTATGGTGGTACTGGTGCTGAACGATATATAAGATTTAATTCTTCAGGGGTTTGTGAGGCTCGGAATGCGGACCCTACTGCAACTCCACCTGTTGTGTTTAATAGTGGGCTTTATTCTGACGCGGCAGGTACTGCAGCTGTTGGTCCAGCTGGAACTCCTGAAACCTTTACCTTATCATATCCTGGCGCAGATGATATAACTATAGCGATGTCACCTGATGTTTTTGTAAACGATGATAATGAACCAATTCTTAATCAGGTTAGCGGTGAGTCTGATGTAAAGGGTGTTCAGCTTTCTGGAAGATCAGCTGGAACATTAGACGGTTATTATATAGCCACTACTGGAGAAATATTTGGAACCTTCACTAACGGTGAAGATAAGGTTTTAGCTACTATCGGATTGGTTGATTTCGACAATCCAGCCGGCCTTTTAAAAATAGGTGGGAACCTATTTATTGATTCACCTAACTCAGGTACTCCTAAATATGGAGCGCCAATGACAGGAAGCTTTGGGGACTTAAAGCCTGGTTCATTAGAAATGTCAAATGTTGACTTGTCCCTTGAATTTACTGAGATGATAACTGCTCAAAGAGGTTTTCAAGCGAACTCACGTATTATTACAACTACCGATGAAATGCTTCAAGAGTTAGTTAATCTTAAGAGATAGTAACTTGTAAAAGAGAATTTTACTTTTTATGTTTTATAAATAACCTCTGGGCCTTGGTGGTCCAGAGGCTTATAGAGATAACAAAGGATGGTTCAAATGATATATTTAACTAGGCTTAATGAAAAGGCGCTTGTTGTGAATTGTGAGCAAATTGAGTTCATTGAAGCAACGCCAAATACAGTAATATCCATGACTACTGGTAGGAAAATTGTCGTATCAGAGAGTATTGACGAAGTTATTGTCAAAGTTGTAGAATATAAGAGGAAAGTTTTTGGGCAAGGTAATCCCATTATAAAATATCAAGGAAATGAGGTGTAGTCATTGGATTTAGCAACCATAGTAGGATTGATTTCAGGTGTTGTACTTATTTTATGGGGAATTATGAATGCAGGTAGTCTTAGTTGGTATTGGGATACACCTTCAATTTTAATTGTTATGGGTGGTACTTTTGCGGCTACTTTCATAGCTTATCCATTAAAAAAAGTATTGGCTACCTTTAACGTTGTAAAAAAGGCTTTTTCAAATAATAATATAGAAACTGGTCTAATTATAAGTAAAGTTGTAGACCTTGCAAATATAGCAAGAAGAGAAGGTTTGCTTGCTCTAGAAGAAGCTGTTGAAAGTATAAATGACGAATTTCTTCAAAAGGGTGTTATGCTTATAGTAGATGGTACAGATCCAGAACTGGTTAAGAATATACTTGAAACAGAAATTGCCTTTTTAGAAGAAAGACACAGTGAAGGGAAGAGTATACTAGATACAATGGGAACTCTGTCTCCAGCTTTCGGTATGATAGGTACATTGATTGGTTTGGTTGCAATGCTTAAACAGCTAGATAACCCATCGACAATTGGACCAAGTATGGCTGTTGCCTTAATTACAACTTTATATGGTACACTTTTTGCAAATCTCATCTGTATTCCATTGGCGAAAAAGTTAAAACTCAGAAGTAGAGAGGAAGTATTGATCAAGGAAATTATGATAGAGGGACTTCTTTCAATACAAGCCGGTGAAAACCCAAGAATTATCGAAGAGAAGCTTAAAGCTTTCTTGTCACCTGCAGTTAGAAAAATGTTAGGTAATCAAGAAGATATGGGGGCTACTGCTAATGAGTAGAAGAAAACCAAGGGAGGAAGAAGCAGGTGGAATACCTGAATATATGGCTACCTATGGTGACCTAGTGACATTGCTACTATGCTTTTTCGTGTTATTGTTCGCATTTTCGACAATAGATGCAAAGAAATTTCAAGCAATTATGGAATCTTTTCAGGGGTCAGCTGGAGTCTTAAGTGGGGGAAAGACCTTAGATGATACACATTTCGTAAACAATTCTACCCTTACTAATAAGATTACAGCTAATATAAAGGAAATTACTAAATTGAAGGCTCTACAGGCAAGTTTTGAAAAACATCTAAAGGATAATGACCTTGAGGATCAAATCAAGGTAGAGCTAGATGATAGAGGCCTCTTACTAAGATTTGATGATAATGTTCTCTTTGATTCTGGGAGAGCTGAGCTAAAATTTCAATCTAAAAAGACCTTGAGATTTATTTCAGACTTACTTAATCAAGAGCAGTTTTCTGATAAATTTATTCGTGTAGAGGGTCATACTGATTCAGATCCTATAAAGAATAGTAGAAAATTTCCTACAAATTGGGAATTATCGACTATTAGAGCAGTTAATGTTGCTAGATTTTTTATTGAGGAAACAAAAATGAAGCCTGATAAAATATCGGTTTCTGGATATAGCAAATACCACCCTGTTGCTCCGAATGATACATATGAAAATAAAGCTAAAAACAGGAGAGTGGATATTGTAATACTGAATTCAGACAATGAAAAAAGCGAGCCAAATTATTAAGTTTTCCATATAGAAACTGCAATGAAACTTTACATTTTCAATCCCTGAATAACCTAGAGGTCTTTAGTATTCAGAAATTGAAAATGTAAATTAATAAGTGCATTCTATGTTTATAAGTTGTATTTCTGAAAATTGCATTATCTTATGAAGATGACTTTATAAAAAAGAGTCTATTATAGAACTAAATATGTTATTATAATTAATGAAGTTCTAATTTCTGAGATATGACAATATAGATTAATTTTCACATTTGAATTAAAAAGGGGACAATATTATGACTGTGAAAAAGGTTATACTGTTTAGCCTGATTGGTTTATTGGTTTTAGCTTTAATCTTTGGTGCAATATTCTTTTTTGTTCTAAACAAAAAGTCAGATGATAAGGCGAAGAAAATTGATTACTATGAATTTAGGCTAGATGCCATGTACACTAATTTGAAAGATAGCAGTAACATTCTTAAGACTAGTATAACAATAGAGTATACAAATACTAAGGTTCTTGAAACTCTTAACAAAAGCAAGGTCAAGATAACTAACAGTGTGCTAGAATTATTAAGGAGTAAAACTGCAGAGGAATTATCAGGAAAAGAAGGTTTACAAAATGCCAGAAAAGCTGTTTTGGATAGTGTAATGGAAATAACACAATCCAAAGATATTTCAAATATTTACTTTACTGAATTTATAATCCAATAATAGTTGGAGGTGACGTAGTTGTCAGATGTCCTTTCACAAAACGAAATTGATGACCTGCTCCAGGCCTTGAGCACTGGTGAAGTAGACGTCAAAGAATTTAAGGATGAAACCATAGAAAAAAAGGTAAAAAAATATGATTTTAGAAGACCAGACAAATTTGCCAAGGAGCAATTACGTACACTACAAATAATCCATGAAAATTTTGGAAGGCTTCTAAACACTTTTTTATCTGGTTACCTAAGGACATTAATAAATATAGATGTTCTTTCAGTTGAGCAGCTAACTTATCATGAGTTTAGCAACTCCATATCCGATCCAGCAGTTCTTGCTATTATGGATTTTTCGCCATTAAATGGTCAGATAATAATGGATATCTCAACTGATGTAGCTTTTTCTATGATTGAAAGAGTTTTAGGTGGAAATGGTAGACTACTTAAGGAAAGTCGTACTTTCACTGAAATTGAAATAACTCTTTTGAAGAGGATACTTGTCAAAATTAACAAATTGCTAATGGAGTCTTGGGAGAATATTATAACTTTAAATCCGTCATTGGAAAAAATTGAAACAAACTCCCAGTTTGCTCAAATTGTTTCACCTAATGAGACTATTGCATTAGTTACTCTGAGCATAAGCATTGGTGAAGTTGAAGGCTTATTAAATATGTGTATCCCGCATTTTGTTCTTGAGCCTATTATTCAAAAACTTAACTCAAAGCTTTGGTTTTCATCCAATAATAAAGAAATTACTAGTAAAGAGAAGGATGCTATAAAAGTTGGCTTAGAGAAAACTTTTGTAAATGTTAAAGCTATTGTAGGTAGCGCTGATATAACTGTTGGTGATTTTTTGAATCTTCAAGTTGGCGACGTTGTTCAGCTGGATACAAAAATATATGAAGATATAAAAGTTATAGTAGGGGGACAAAAAAAGTTTTTAGGTAAACCCGGTACTATAAAGAAGAAAGTGGCTATTAGAATTAGTGACCTTATACAGGAAGGAGATGAGCTAAATGGCTGATATGCTTTCTCAAGAAGAAATAGATGCTTTACTAAAAGGATCATCATCCGATGCTCCAGAAGACTATGATGACTTGTCAAATGATGAAAAGGATGCTTTAGGAGAAGTCGGTAATATTAGCATGGGAACATCGGCTACTACTTTGTTTACTTTGCTAGGACAGAAGGTTACAATTACTACTCCAAAGGTTTCAGTGACAACACTTGATGAGATCTCAAGTAACTATTCTATACCATGTGTTGCTGTTAGAATAAAATATAGAGAAGGAATTGAAGGATTTAACCTTTTAGTTCTAAATGAAGAAGATGTAAAAATAATTACTGATTTGATGATGGGTGGTGATGGACAAAACGTTTCACAAGATCTTACTGACATTCATTTAAGTGCTATCGGTGAGGCTATGAACCAAATGATTGGGTCATCATGTACATCTCTTTCCGAAATATTCAGTACAAAAATTGACATTCTTCCGCCAGAAGCATTTTCAGTAGACTTATCAACTAAAAACTATGAAGATATGTTGCTTAGTGGAAATCAAAGTATTGTTAAAATAGCATTTAACATGACAGTTGGAGATCTAATAGATAGTGAAATAATGCAGATAATACCAATTGAATTTGCAAAGAAGTTGGTATCTCCGTTGTTAAACATGGGAAGTAATTCGTCCCATGGTCAAGTAAATGCAGATATATTATCTGAAGATAATCATATTGTTGATGATAGTGTAAATAATATTCCGAATCAAACTCATGTCCAACAACCTCAAAATATCAGAAATAATGATAACAATGCAAGCTATAATAGTAGTATTTCAAATTCAAGCAATAGAATTAGCAATAATGTTAACCAAGATCCTGTTAATGTTAAACCATTACAATTTGAAAGCTTCGATGATATGAATGATGGGTATAACTCTTATAGTGACATAGGGCTTATTAGAGATGTACCTTTAGGTATAACTGTAGAACTAGGAAGGTCAGTAAAGCAAATCAGTGAAATCCTTGATTTTGGTCCTGGTACAGTTATAGAGCTAGATAGGCTTGTTGGGGAGTCTCTAGACATTCTTGTCAACGGGAAACAGATTGCGAAGGGTGAAGTGGTTGTAGTTGATGAAAACTATGGGATTAGAATTACTGAGATTATAAATCCACAAAAACGATTAAATAATTTCTAGATAATTAAAGGAGGAAGTATTATGGCAAATGGAATTTTAATAGTTGACGACGCAGCTTTTATGAGGATGATGATCCGTGATGTTTTATCAAAAAATGGATATGAGGTTTTAGGTGAAGCAGAAAATGGTCAAAAGGCGATTGAAAAGTATAAAGAGTTAAGTCCTGATCTAGTTATTATGGATATTACTATGCCAGAGGTTGATGGTATACAAGCTGTTAAAGAAATTAAAAAGTTATCTCCAGATGCAAAAATAGTTATGTGCTCGGCTATGGGACAACAGGCTATGGTTATTGAGGCTATACAAGCTGGTGCACGTGATTTTATTGTTAAACCTTTCCAAGCAGATAGAGTAATCGAAGCAGTAAAGAAAGTTCTTGGTTAGATTGAAGGGAGAAATGCTACTTAAATGAATAGTTATTATCCTATTATTGTATTCTTTGCATCCATTTTAATTATAGTTTTAGCCTTTTTTACAACTCGGCTAGTATCCGGTGGAATTAAGGGTAATATGTCGGGAAGAAATATTAAGTTTATTGAGAAATTGCCACTAGGTGTGGACAAGTCACTTATTTTAATTCAATTAGAAAGCCATTACTATCTTATGTATTTGAGCAAAAGTGGTGCACAATTGATAGATAAACTTGATTCTTTACATATAGATGATAGTATGCAGAGTAATATATCATTTAGTGAAATATTTAAAAATTTTAAGAGTAAGTAGCAGAGAAAATGTTATTAAAAAATCCTAAATGAATGTTAGTGATAGTGAATAGAAAATTATGAGCGTTTAGATCATATTATGGGAGCACTTATTTTCAACTTAGGACTTTAACAACTCTGTTTTCTTATTCTGGACTATATTACAGGTAAGGATGAAAAAATGAATAAAATATTAAGATATTTTATCATCACTATAGCAATAGTAATTCTTCTAAGTAACTTTTATGCTATTACAAATAGATCTACGGTTTACGCTGAGCCGGAGGTGCCTATTCCTAAAATCAGTTTAAATTTTGATTCAGCTGAAAGTCCAGAGGAGATTGCATCGAGCATAGAGATAATTGTATTACTCACTGTTTTGGCTTTGGCTCCATCAATATTAATTATGATGACAAGCTTTACTAGGATAATAATTATATTATCCTTTTTAAGAAAAGCATTATCTACCCAAACAACGCCACCTAATCAGGTTTTAATTGGGTTAGCACTATTTTTGACATTTTTTATTATGGCACCAACGTTTGATGCCATTAATGAAAACGCCATTATACCTTATACTAATGGTGAAATATCTTTTGAGGAGGCTACTGATGAGGCAGTCAAACCCTTAAGAGAATTTATGTTCAAACAGACAAGACAAAAGGATCTAGCGCTATTTATAAATACTATAGGTGTTGAAAAGCCAAAAAAACTTGAGGATGTACCAACAAGGGCTTTAGTTCCTGCTTTTATAATAAGTGAACTCAAAACTGGCTTTGGAGTTGGATTTCTATTGTTTATACCTTTTATTGTTGTAGATATGGTAGTTGCAAGTACATTAATGTCTATGGGAATGATGATGTTACCACCTGTTATGATTTCACTACCATTTAAGATACTACTTTTTATAATGATTGACGGTTGGAATCTAATCATTAAACACATTTTAGTTGGGTTTAATTAGGAGTGTTAAGATGGATGAAGGTTTAGTACTTGATATATTGCAGCAAGCCATGTTTACAGTGATATTATTAGCGTCACCATTATTGTTAGCTGGATTGTTTGTTGGCTTAGCTGTAAGTATATTTCAGGCAACCACTCAAATTCAAGAAGCAACTTTAGCTTTTGTACCTAAAATTCTAGCTGTTTTTCTATCACTAATAATGTTAGGACCATGGCTACTAAGAAAAGCAATAGAGTTTACGACATATATTTTTTCAAATATAAATAACTTTATTAATTAGTCAAAAATCAATTTCCATTAAAATCTTGGAAGACTATATCAGTTGCTAATAAAGTAATTTGAGCTTTGCTAACATAAATAGAATGGAAGATTTTAAATGGATATAATGGAAAAAGCGATTTTATTATTTTTAGTCTTTAGTAGGATTAGTGGAATTTTCTTGTTGACACCATTATTTGGAAACAAGACTATTCCAATACCTTTAAAAATTGGTTTCTCAGGTTTTTTAACTTTAGTAGCTTTTCCTATTGTTATATTTTCAGAGCAAATAAACTTTATTAGCATATATCAATTACTATACTTTATGATCTTTGAATTTTTTATTGGACTTATTATAGGATTCATATCTCTTTTAGTACTAAATTCGATTTATTTAGCAGGGGTTATGGTAGATAGAAATATTGGATTCTCTATGGTAAGCGTGATAAGTCCCCAAGATGAATCACAGATTCCAATAACAGCTAACTTTTACTATATTATAGCTACATTAGTTTTTTTGGCTGCAGATTTACATCATATGGTAATAAAGGCTATTTTATATAGTTTCAAGGTGATCCCTATAGGATATCAAAATATTAACCTCTTATTTGTGGACAAGGTTACTGAAATCTTAAGAGTTTCATTTATTATTGGTTTCAAGATGTCGGCTCCGATAATTATAACGATTTTTGTAGCGAATGTTTTATTAGGAATTTTATCTCGAGCTATGCCACAAATGAATGTTTTTATGGTGGGAATGCCATTGAAAGTATTTATAGGACTGGTTACTTTGTTTATAATATTACCACTTTATCTTGGAGTCTTTAATAACATTTTTTCAATAATGTTTGACTATATTAAAGAATTCTTTGACAAAGCTATTTAATCTAATATTAATCATAGCAAATTCAGAGCTTTCTATGATCAAACTGGACAAAGTTAATATAAGGATGGTTAAATGACAATTTTTAAGATTAACCTACAGCTTTTCACAGGTGAGAAAACTGAAAAAGCAACTCCTAAACGTAGAAGAGAAGCTAGGGAAAAGGGTCAGGTACACCAAAGCAAAGAGATTAACTCTGCTTTAGTATTGATTTGTGTTTTTCTTGCAATTAACTTTTTTCACAGCTATTGGTATAAGGAAATGGACAAGTTTTACAATAAGATACTAAACTATTCTTCATCTGTTAATAATTTTTACACGGTTAAAAATATTACTCTTATGTCTAATGAAGTATTATGGACTATTTTAAAGCTTGCTTTACCTCTTTTGTTTCTTTCCTTAGCTGTTGGCCTGATTTGTAGTTATATGCAAGTAGGGTTCCTTTTTACTACTAAAACACTTGCAGTTAAATTAGACAAACTTAACCCCATAAGTGGTTTTAAAAGAATGTTTTCTTTAAAATCCGTTGTGGAACTTGTAAAAGCACTTTTAAAAATAGCTATTCTTTTATTAGTCACAGTAAATTATTTAATTAAGGAATATAACAATATACTTAATGTTTTTGATATGAATATTGAACATATAATGGCTTATTTATGGAAAGTTGTTTTAGCCATAACAATGAGATGTTCCATGATACTTCTTATTTTAGCAGTATTAGATTACTTCTATAAGAAGTGGGAATTTGAAAAGGAACTTAAAATGTCTAAACATGATGTTAAGGAAGAGTATAAGCAGACTGAAGGAGATCCGCAAATCAAATCAAAGATAAAGCAAAAACAGCGTCAGATAGCGATGAGTAGAATGATGCAGGATGTGCCAACGGCTGATGTTGTTATTACCAATCCTACTCACTTTGCTGTTGCATTAGCCTATAACGATGATGGGCATCAAGCACCAAAGGTAATTGCAAAGGGGCAAGATTTGATTGCACAGAATATAAAGAAAATTGCAACTGAGAATAACATACCACTTTATGAGAATAAACCACTTGCAAGGAAGTTATTTTATACTGTTGATATAGGAGAATTTATTCCTCCAGACTTATATCATGCTGTAGCAGAAGTTTTAGCATATATTTACAGCTTAAAGGGTTAGAATCAGAAAAATCTTTCACTTTAGGACTTTGGTAGATATCTATTACATGACATTGTAATAATTTAATTTGTTCAATTAGGAGGAAATCAAATGAAATTTGGCGATATTATTGTTGTCGTAGCTATAATAGCGATTATTATGATAATAATAATTCCTGTGCCTTTAGTTGTTTTGGACTTATTATTAAGCGTAAATATTTCATTGGCTTTATTAATATTAC
This sequence comes from Wukongibacter baidiensis, assembly GCF_050888315.1. NCBI lineage: Bacteria > Bacillati > Bacillota > Clostridia > Peptostreptococcales > Caminicellaceae > Wukongibacter > Wukongibacter baidiensis. Next base: position 445,195 of record NZ_CP138202.1, on the reverse strand, counting down.
TAATTTCAATATATAATAAAGAGCCTTTACAATTTTCAATATTCCCATCACTTTTATTGATAACTACACTCTTTAGGTTATCACTTAATATATCGACAACCCGATATATTTTGAAAGATGGAAATGCTGGAAGTGTAATAGAAGCCTTCGGTAATTTTGTTATCGGTGGTAACGCTATAGTAGGTTTCATAATTTTCATTATCATTGTTATCATTCAATTTTTAGTTATTACTAAAGGTTCTGAAAGGGTTTACGAGGTTGCAGCACGTTTTACTTTAGATGCTATGCCTGGAAAACAAATGGCTATCGATGCTGATCTTAACTCTGGTTTGATCTCGGAGAGTGAAGCTCGAGCAAGAAGAATGAAAATACAAAATGAAGCCGATTTTTATGGAGCCATGGATGGTGCAAGTAAGTTTGTAAAGGGAGACGCCATAGCGGGGATTATTATTACTATAATAAATATAGCGGCTGGTTTCGTTATTGGAGTCATTATGAAGAAAATGAATGTTACCGAAGCTATACAGCAATATACATTATTAACTGTTGGTGATGGTCTAGTAAGTCAGATACCTGCCTTGTTAATTTCAACTGGAACAGGTATTGTAGTTACAAGAGCTGCATCAGATACTGACTTAGGAAATGATCTAATAAATCAATTATTTAGACAGCCAAAAGTAATGTTTATAATAAGTGGAGTTTTATTTGTTTTAGGTATTACCCCATTGCCAACTGTACCATATTTTACACTATCAGGCTTATTTATTTACTTAGGATTCATTCTACGTAATGAAATCATCAAAAACGAAAGTGATGAAATAGTAGAAGAAGAAGTAGCCGAGGTAGAGGAGATACGAAAGCCAGAAAATATTATACCGTTATTACAGGTTGACCCAATTGAATTAGAGTTTGGCTATGGTATTATACCTTTGGCTGATCCGAATCAGGGGGGAGATTTATTTGACCGACTTGTAATGATTCGAAGGCAGATAGCTTTGGAGCTTGGTATGGTTGTTCCAATGATAAGACTTAGAGATAATATACAGTTGGAATCAAATAACTATGTAATAAAAATTAAAGGGACAGAAGTTTCACAAGGTGGAATAATGTTTAATCATTTTTTAGCTATGAATCCAGGAAATGCTGATGATACAATTCCTGGTATTGATACAGTAGAACCAGCTTTTGGTCTACCAGCAAAGTGGATTACTGATGATGATCGTGAAAAGGCAGAAATTCTGGGTTATACAGTAGTTGATCCATCGTCAATAATATCAACTCATTTAACTGAGGTTATTAAAAAGTATTCTTACGAATTGTTAGGAAGACAAGAAGTTAAGACTCTAATTGATAATGTTAAAGAAAATCACTCTGCACTGATTGATGAGTTAGTACCGAAACTCATGAGTTATGGCGAAATTCAAAAGGTTTTATGTAATTTGCTTAAGGAGAAAGTTTCAATTAGAGACTTAGTAACAATTCTGGAGACCCTAGCGGATTATTGTCTGTTAACTAAAGATGCAAACATGTTAACTGAATATGTAAGACAAGCACTAGGGAGATCAATAACTAAGCAATATATACCTAATAAAAGCGCTAAGGTAGTTATGCTCGATCCTGAACTTGAAAAAGTGATTATGCAGTCAATTCAGCAGTCAGAGCACGGATCATATTTATCCTTAGATCCTACTACAACACAAGTTATATTAAATAATCTTTCTGGGCACATACAAAAGTTAGTTTCGGTAGGTGAGCAGCCTATAGTAGTAACGGCCCCTATAGTTAGATTTTACTTTAAAATTCTAACAGAACAACTTATACCTGATTTGATTGTATTATCCTATAACGAAATAGACCCTGATGTTGAGATTCAGTCTATAGGGACGGTGAAGATATAATGAAAGTTAAAAGATATATAGCCAAAGATGTTCAAGAGGCTATGATTAAGGTAAAAAGTGAACTAGGAAGAGATGCGATAATACTTCACACAAGAAAAATCAAGAAGCCTGGACTAGGTGGGCTTTTCAAAAAGCCATTATTTGAAGTTGTTGCCGCAGTGGATTCTAAGAATAAGGAAGAGAATAAAGCTATAAATTCACCTAAGCAAAACTTAACTAGACAGAGAACCTTTTCAAGTAGTGAAGGTTCAAACATCCTGAACTCCGAGATGACAGATGTGAATACCATCAATAATGAAATAAGCTCAATCAAATCACTTTTAACAAATGTATTAAAAAAGATCGATGGAGAACCTAAGTCTGAAGTAGCAAGTATCTTAAAAAAATATGAGGATATGTTTGAAGATAAAAATGTTATCAAATCCGTTTCAGATAAGATTTTATCAATTGTTAGTAGACAAATAAGTATCTCTGATAAAAATGATCAGTCTATTAAAAATGCAATTAAAATTATCCTTAAAGACTATTTGGGTACTCCCTTTGTTATTGATAATAATTCTAAAAAACAGAATGTGATTTTCTTTGTGGGCCCAACAGGTGTTGGAAAAACCACGACTATTGCTAAGCTTGCAGCAAAACAAACGATTATGCATAACAAATCTGTTGCATTAATAACCTCGGACACATATAGAATTGCGGCTGTTGATCAACTTAGAACCTATAGTGAGATCCTAAATGTGCCGATAACAGTTATATATGAGCAAAGTGAGCTTAAAGATGCAATGGAAAAGTATGCTGATAAAGATTTCATTTTTGTAGATACTGCAGGAAGAAATCATAAGAATGGAGAATTGCTGGCTGAACTTAAGACTCTAATATCAACTGTAGAGTCACCTACAGTATTTTTACTTTTAAGTTTGACAACTGGCTATAAAGATATGAAAGCAATAATAGATTCATATCAATTTCTAGATTATTATAATTTGATATTTACCAAAATTGATGAGGCATCATCCTTAGGCAATATTTTAAATGCCAAGTTTCTTTCCTCGATGCCACTATCATATGTAACTACCGGGCAAAGTGTACCTGACGATATAGAACTCATCGATATTGACAATATTGTTAACTTGTTTGTAGGTGATTAATATGAAGGATCAAGCGCATAATTTACGACAACTTATAGGAAGCTTTAAAGAAAGCAAAAATAAAGTAATAAATATGAGTACAAAACCAGAGAATAGCGCAAGAGTTCTAGCAGTTACTAGTGGTAAGGGTGGAGTTGGAAAAACAAATTTTACAATAAATTTAGGGATAGCATTGAGCAAATTAAACAAAAGAGTTTCAATAATAGATGCCGATTTAGGGTTAGGTAACATTGATGTTGTTTTAGGGCTGATACCTAAATTTACATTAGCTAACGTCATTAGAAATGAACTTAGTATATTGGATACAATAGTAAAGGGCCCTAATGGTATAAATATAATTTCTGGTGGCTCTGGTATAATGGATTTAATTGATTTATCTAAGGATGAAATCGAAAACCTAATATCAAACTTTTATTTGCTAAACCAATGTTCAGATTATATTTTAATTGATACAGGTGCTGGAATTAATAGTTCTGTCGTATCCTTTATAGAGGCATCCGATGAAGTTATATTGGTTGTTACACCGGAACCTACATCTATTACAGATGCCTATGCCCTTATAAAGAATATTAAGAGGGAGAAAAAATCCATTAAGCTTGTGCTTAATAGGATTGAATCCACAAAAGAAGGTCACGAAGTTTTTGACAAAATAAATTCAGCAACAAAAAAGTTCTTAGACTTTCAAGTTGAGAAATTAGGGTTTATATACGAAGATGTAGCAGTAAGAAAGTCTGTAAAGGAGCAAAAACCATTTATGATAAAGTTTCCAAATTCAGTTGCTAGTAAAGGAATTGAATCAGTAGCATATAATCTTTTGAATAATCAGAGAGAATTGAAAAATTTCTCAAGCTTTAAAAGGTTTGTAAATAATCTTTTTAATAAAATGTAGAAGTGTATATAGTAAATGCTGAAATTTTTATTAAACTGTTAAAGTTTTGTATTGACAGAGCAATTTGAGGAGGATCATTCTTGGAAAAAAAGATAAGTAAATTACTTAAACTAGGTGAAAATATTGAAATCGAAATTGATAATGGAGAATCATTTCTTAAGATGAAAAGTAGTATTTTATCTGTTATCAATGATAACCGTATTTCTATAGCCATGCCTATTCATAAAGGTAAAATTTATCCTATCGCTTCTGAAAAAAGAATCAATATAGTTTTTAGTAAAGAGAACAAAGGTACATTTTACTTTACTGCTGAAGTAGTCAATAGGATGGAAAAAGAAAATATAAAAATACTTTTAGTCAAGAAGATAAGTGATATAAAACACTTTCAAAGAAGAGACTTCTTTAGATTGAGTATAGTACTAAATATGGATTTAGAAATAATTGAAAATGGATCACCTATAAAAACTATTGCTGCAATTAGTAAAGATATTAGTGGAGGTGGTTTGAGACTAATTACAAAAGAGAAACTACCAAAGGATACAGTAGTGAAATGTATTATGGATCTTGATAATGATGTTGTTGAACCATTTGGAAAGGTTATTAGGTGTTCACCACAAGCAGATTCAATAATAAAGTATGATGTAGGTATCTGTTTTACAGCTATAGACGAAAGTATTCGCTCGAAAATCATATCCTTTATATTCAAGAATCAAAGAAAATTAAGAAAAAAAGGGTTGATATAAATGTCTAAAATAAAGGTGCTAATAGTAGATGATTCAGCTTTCATGAGAAAAATACTGTCTGACATAGTTAGTTCTCATCCAGACATTGATGTAATTAATACTGCAAAAAATGGTGAAGAAGCTATAAAAAAGATACAAGAGGATAAGCCGGATGTTGTCACTTTAGATGTTGAAATGCCTATAATGGATGGATTAAGTGCACTCAAAAAAATAATGAATGACTATCCTGTACCAGTCCTTATGCTAAGTAGTTTAACCAAAGAAGGTGCCGATTCAACTATTAAGGCATTACAATATGGAGCAGTAGATTTTATAGCAAAACCTAGTAACATTTTTAAAATCAATGTTGATGATATGAAGAAGCAATTGATTGACAAGGTAATTATTGCATCTAAGGTTAAATTTAGAAAGAACCTTCTCAACAAAAATGATAGTCTAGGTGTAACCAGAAAAACAGTCCAGAGGACAAAGAGAACAGTTTCTAGTAAGAGTAGAATGAAAAAAATTGTAGCCATAGGTACTTCTACTGGTGGACCTAGAGCTCTACAGAATGTTCTACCCCATATCCCTAAGGATATTGACGCCGCTATTGTAATTGTTCAGCACATGCCACCTGGTTTCACTAAGTCTTTGGCAAACAGATTAGATTCAATATCTGAAATTAGTATAAAGGAAGCAGAACATAATGATATTCTACTTCCCGGACACGCTTATATTGCTCCAGGTTCTGAGCATATGGAGATTGTTAAAGAAGGCGATACTTATGTAATTAAGTTGAATAAGGAGGCACCTGTATCAGGCCATAGACCTTCAGTAGATGTGCTTATGAATTCTTTAGCTAGAACAGGTGTTAGGGATATTATAGGAGTAATCCTTACTGGTATGGGTTCCGATGGAGCTGCAGGCCTTAAAAATCTAAAAAATAATTCAGCATATATAATAGCCCAGGATGAAGAAAGTTGTGTAGTATTTGGTATGCCAAAGTCGACAATAAAGCTTGGAGTTGTTGATAAAGTCTTACCGATTGATGATATTAGTGATGAAATAATAAAAGCAGTGGAGGTGTAAGTGATGGACATGAATCAATATATTGATATTTTTATTGAGGAATCTAAGGAACATCTTCAAAGTATGAATGAATTACTTTTAAAACTTGAAGCTACTACTGACGACTTAGGAATACTTAACGAGATCTTTAGAATAGCCCATACACTAAAGGGTATGTCAGGGACAATGGGATATATGAAAATGGCTCATTTAACCCATGAGATGGAGAATGTTCTTCAATCCGTGAGAAACCAGGAAATTGGATTAAACGAGCATATTGTGGATGTCTTATTTGAATGTTTTGATACCTTGGAAGAATACATAAACGAAATTATTAAGAACGGTGTAGAAGGTGACTTAGATCCTAAACCACTTATAGGCAAGTTAAGTAAAATTATGAATAACGAATATTCTGTTGAAAGCAAGGATGAGGCTAATGTAGTAAGTGAAGAAATTAGTGACACTGATGCAGTAAAAGACGTAAGTGGTGAGTTTTCGATTGAACTTGAAGACATTACAAGTAAGACTGTTAGGAAGGCAAATGAGAGCAATTTCAACTCTTTTAAGATTAAGGTGGTTTTAAATGCAAACTGTATGCTTAAAGCTGCAAGAGCATTTATAGTATTCAATACTTTAGAGAAATTTGGAGACATTATAAAGTCAAAGCCTACTGCTGAGGAAATTGAAGATGAAAAATTTGATGATTCATTTGAAATAATTTTTATTACAAAATTAGATGAGAGAACGACACATAACGAGATACAAAGTATTTCGGAAATAAACAAGGTTTTAATTGAAGAAATTCAGCCACAAGCAAATACTAATAAACCTATCAAAGACATCCCTGTTAAGAAGATTAATGAAGTTAGTGAGGAAGTAGAAAAGAAAAGTAATCCTACTCCGGCTAAAACAGCAAAGAAAGCTAAATCAAAAACTTCAAAAACTGTAAGAGTTGATATTGATCGTTTAGACAATTTAATGAATCTTGTAAGTGAATTGATAATAATTAAAACAAGATTAGAGGATATTGAGGAATCTAAGCTTAATACAAATATGAATGATGCAGTTGAATACCTTGAAAGAATAACAACTAGTCTTCATGATGCAGTAATGAAGGTAAGAATGGTTCCTATAGAAAGAGTATTCAATCGTTTCCCAAGAATGGTTAGAGACTTATCAAAGGAATTGGGCAAAGAGATAAATCTATATATGACTGGAGAAGAAACAGAAGTTGATAGAACAGTAATAGATGAAATAGGAGATCCGTTAATTCATTTACTTAGAAATTCTATTGACCATGGTATTGAAGATCCAGCGACTAGAGAAGAATTAAACAAACCTACGGGTGGCAATGTTTATTTAAGAGCTTATCCAGATGGAAACAACGTTGTAATAGAGGTTGAAGATGATGGTAAGGGTGTTCCTATAGATAAGGTTAAAAATAAAGCAATATCTAAAGGTTTAGTGACGAGTGAAGCAGCATCAAATATGAATGATCAGGAGATTATCAACCTATTGTTTAAGCCTGGCTTTAGTACAGCTGATAAAATTTCAGATATTTCTGGAAGAGGTGTAGGTCTTGATGTTGTTAAAACAAAGATTGAGTCTCTTGGCGGATTAGTTGAGGTGCATTCGCAGCAAAATAAAGGAACTAAGTTTATTATTAGATTACCTTTAACTTTAGCAATTATTCAAGCTTTGATGGTTACTATCGGTGAAGAAAAGTACGCATTACCTCTAAACTCCATTAAAGAAATTGCTACGATTAAGTCAGATAGCATTAGAAAAGTACAAAACCAAGAAGTTGTTCTATTTAGAAATAATACACTACCAATATTAAGAATGAATAAAATCCTCCAAGTAGACGAGATATCTGAAGATAATGATGAAATGATTATAGTTGTGGTTAAAAAGGGTGACAAAATGGCAGGATTAGTTGTAGACAACCTTATTGGCCAACAAGAAGTAGTAATTAAATCATTAGGAAAATACTTATCTGGAATAAAAATTATAGCAGGTGCTACAATCTTAGGTAATGGTCAAATTGCATTAATTGTTGATCCAAACTCACTGTTTTAAATATTGAAATTCAACTAAGAAGGAGGATATTTATGGCTATCCAAGAATATGTTCTTTTCAAGCTAGAAAATGAGTACTATGGTATAGATATTCATAACGTTGAAACTATTGAAAAGGTTATGCCAATAACTCGTGTTCCCTACACTAGAAATTTTATTAAGGGAGTAATTAATTTAAGGGGTAACGTTGTACCGGTAATTGACCTTAGGAAAAGGTTTAAACTTGCCCCGAAAGAATATGACGATAACTCAAGAATAATTATAGTAAAGCTAGAAGAAGTAACAGTTGGAATGATTGTTGACTCTTCATCAGAAGTTATCCAGTTAGGTGATGATGACATTGATGATGCTCCAGCTTTAAAGGGAAGCAATGAGGAAAGTTATGTTAAGTGTATAGGAAAAAAGAACAACCGTATAATAATGATTATTGATCTTTACAAAGTATTAGATATAAATGAGATAGAAAAGGACTTATAATAAGGAGTGTTAGAATGGATAATTATCTGAATAATATGAATACCTTAGTCCTAGATGTATTAAAAGAGATTGGTAATATAGGAGCCGGCAATGCAGCTACTGCGTTAGCCAAAATGTTAAATAAGAAAATTGACATGAATGTTCCTAAAGTTAATGTTTTAGAATTTGCTGATGTTCCTGAATTTCTTGGAGGTGCAGAGGCTTTAACTTGTAGTATTTTATTCAAGATAGAAGGGGACTTGAATGGAAGCATTATGTTTCTATTAGACATAAAGTCTTCAAAGAATCTAATAAGTTTGCTCATGAGTGGTTACGAAGCAAATATTATTGATGATTTCGCAAAGTCAGCTTTAAACGAAATAGGTAATATTCTATCAGGTGCTTATGTTTCTTCATTATCAGCTTTAACAGGACTAAACTTAAAGATATCTGTCCCTTCATTGGCTATTGATATGGCCGGAGCTATACTTAGCGTACCAGCTATTCAATTTGGTCAAGTAAGTGATAAGATACTAATCATTGAAACGGAGTTTTTGGAAGGAAATGGAAATGATAACGTTAGCGGTTTCTTTTTACTAGTTCCAGATTATGATTCATACGATATATTGTTAAAAAGTCTAGGTGTTACTAATGAAGGCTGATGTAGTAAAGGTAGGGATGGCTGATTTAAAAACAGTGAAATCTCCCGGAGTACTAACTACTCTAGGTCTTGGTTCCTGTGTTGGCATTTGTGTTTATGACCCTGTGACAAAGGTTGCAGGGATGGCACATATTATGTTACCATCAAGTAAAACCATTAAGAATAACACAAATCCATTTAAATTTGCAGACACAGGTATAGACCTCCTGATTGATGACATGGTGAAAAAGGGCGCAAAAAAATATCGGATGATAAGTAAAATAGCTGGTGGAGCACAAATGTTTTCCTTTTCTACTAAGAATGATATTATGAAGATTGGTGAGAGAAACGCAATTGCTGTAAAAGAAATACTTAAAGAATATAAGATACCTATTAAAGCTGAAGATACTGGTGGAGGCCATGGAAGAACAATTGAATTTCATTCTACCGATGGTAAATTGGTAGTTAAAACAATTGGACATGGTGTTAAAGAATTCTAAGAAAAAAAGTAATATCAATAATAATAATCTCTAAGTTTACGATGCATACAATTTACATATATGACTTTATCGAACAAGTTGATATAAAAACCTAATTTATTTGATCTTCTATTCGTCCTGAATGAAACAATAACTAAAAAGTCTATATGTGAATATTATGCAAATTTAAGGACAAACTTTCATTATTTTCTTAAGTTTCTATGCTTGAGGAAATCAAAAATGTTCTAAGGAGTAGGGAATATTTTATGGCTAATATTGAATTATTGAAGTTATATAAGAAGAATAAATCTAAGGAAGTAAAGGATGAACTAATCGTAGAAAATGTTGAGCTTGTCAAAATTATTGCTGGCAGACTATACCATTCTTATAACTCTAATGTTGAATATGATGATATTGTTAGTTATGGTATTTTAGGTTTGATTGATGCAATAGAAAAATTTGACCCTGATAAGAATGTGAAATTTGAAACCTATGCTAATTTTCGTATTAGAGGATCTATTATCGATCATTTGAGAAATCTTGACTGGGTACCAAGATCGACTAGACAAAAATATAAAAAACTTGAAGAGGTTATGTTAAAGCTCCAGAGTCAACATGGATTTGATATAGAAGATGAAATATTAGCTAAAGAGTTAAACTTATCTACAGATGAGTTGCATAATTTTCTATCCGAGGTTTCAATTTTTTCTATTATATCTCTTGACGAGAGAATTTCAGAAAATAGTAATTTCAACTTAGTTTCAGATGATATCGAGACTAGTCCTGAAACGAGCTTTCTAAAAAAAGAAACTAAAAGAATTTTAATTCAAACAGTTGAGAAGCTTCCAGAAAGAGAGAGAACTATCATTAATCTATACTATTTTTCTGAATTAACCTACAAAGAGATTTCAAAAATTTTGAATATCTCTGAGTCAAGAGTCTCTCAACTTCATACCAAATGTATTATTAAGTTAAAAAATTCTTTGAAAAGTATATATACATAAAGTAGGTGAGAGCATGGATAATAACAACATATTAAATGAAAAAGCTGTAGAAACTCAAAACGATGATAACTTCGATATTTTTATTGACATCTCTAGTAATTATTATGAAGCTTTTATTACCATTGAATCTTTAGGAGATGAAGTTTCAATAAGCAGAGATGATATTATTAGTGCCTTAAAAAGGAAAAATGTTGTTTTTGGTTTAAAAAATGATGTTATAGATACTATAGTAAATAATCCTCACGATATCTATAAACTATCGGTAGCTGAAGGTGAACAGCATATAAATGGTGAACCAGGAAGAATTGAGTACAATTTTGACATGGAAAATAAGAAAAAACCTACGATGCTTTCCGATGGAACTGTTGATCACAAACACATAAATTACATACTTAAGGCAAGTAAAGGTGAGATATTAGCTAAGAAAATATTGCCTACAGAATCGAAAGATGGTAAAACTGTAACTGGAAGAACAATTAAGGGAAAGCCAGGAAAGCTTGTTGACTTTAAAGTAGGTAAAAATGTGACTGTTTCTGATGATGGAATACTTTTATTAGCAAGTGAAGGCGGAATGATTAAAGTTGATGATGGTAGAATCAGCATTATTAAAATACTAGAAATTAATGATGACGTTGGAATATCCACTGGAAACATTAATTTTGAAGGAAAAGTACTAGTAAAGGGAAATGTAAATACTGGCTTTTCCATTAATTCAGGAGACGACGTAGAAATCTTTGGAGTTGTAGAAGGTTCTGAGATAACTGCAAGAAATATCATAATTCATAAAGGGGTACACAATAATGCAAAGTTAGTATCAAGTGGAAATATATCGGCTCACTTTATGGAAAGTTGTTATGCTGAGGCAAAGGGCGATATTTTTTGTGATTCTATAATCCATTGTGATATAACATGTCTGGGAAGGATTGTCGCCTCTGAAAAGAAGGGTTTAATATTAGGTGGAAGTATAAATGTCAGAAAACAAGTAGTTGCAAAAACTATTGGAAGTCAGATTGGATCAACCACAAGGATCTATGTAGGAATAGATGAGAGTTTGTTAATTGAACTAAAGAATACAAAGAGTTCAATTGAAGATGCTAAAGCAGATATGAAGAAAATTAATCAAGCTATTGATATTCTACAGTCTAAAAGAAGTCAGGATCCAAAGAAAGAAATATTTTTAACTAAGTATTTAAAGACAAGAGAACAGTATATAACAAAGATTAAAAATATGGAGCAAAGAATGAAGGAACTATATACCCTTTTAGATTCATTAAAAAGTAGTAACATATCAAGCGAGCAAATATATCCAGGCACAAACATTAGGATTAACAATTCACATTATATTGTAAAGAAATCAATGATTAACGTGAAACTAATGAAAGAAGATGGTGAGATAGTGACTTCTCCTCTAGTGTAAAGGAGTGGATATTATGCCTATTAGACCTATGGACATGCAGGTTTTAATGCCTAAATCGCAAAATATTTCTAAGATTAATCAGGATATGGTCAATAGAAGCGAAAATATTATTCAGCAATCCCTAAATAAAAGTAAGAAAACTGAAAAAGAAAAATTGAAAAAGGTTAATACAACTGACAAAAAGGACAATCCGTCAGTTAAGACGAATGATAAGAATAAGCTAATATATAGCAAGGAAAATAATAAAAATAGAGACAATGGATCCAATGACAATGTGAACTCACAAATTGATATAAGAATTTAATGAGGTGTGGCATGTTAAGTTTATTTCTATTAGTTATTGGTATAGTTATTATACTCATTTCAACCATATTTATTTTAAACCAATCAAATCCAGATGATGCAGACGATGTATCAGATGAGGTTTTAAAGAATGATGATGAATTAGTGATCACTATAGAATCTCTAGAAAATATAATTTATGATATTAATCACACATTCAATAACACCATAAATGAATTTGAAAAAAAATATGAGAGGTTAGAGAACAAGATTCATCATGTCGACAGAAAAGCATCAGAAAATTATGAACATGTTACTCAGCCTAACGTGCATAATAATGATAACTACGAAAACAATATAAATAATAATATAGATAATATAGTAGATAATAAAAATCCTATAGTGGAGAAAAGCTTTCTTTCTAGCGATAGGGCCACAGAAATTATTGAACTTAAAAACAAGGGCCTTAGTGTACAGCAAATTGCCAGGGAACTAAATATAGGTACTGGTGAAGTTATTTTAATTTTAAATTTGAAAAAAACTAAGGGTTAGGATATTAAAAATATAGATGGAGATTCTAGAAAAGCTATTAATTAGGCTTTTCTATTTCTGTTTTCTATTAAACTGAGAATATTTGTTAAAAGCTTAAGAATATTCTATATTCTTTTGAATTTTCAAGAACGGCTATGTCTTATGGTTAAATTTATTTTTTTTGGTTATAATATACTTTGAATGTTGTTTAATGAATTTCACTGAAGGAATATAGAAATCTTTATTGTTTTGAGCAAAATTTATTTTAGGTTTTAAGGTAGTATGACTACATAGAGATTTCAGTGAGAGCTTTAACTTATATACATCAAAATCCCCAGAATCTTCAGATGTTTTGACATGTATAAATTAAGTTTCACTAGGAACTCACTATAAAGTAATGCTATTCTAAAGATTAATAAATTTTACTGAAAGAATGTAGAATCGTTCATTATTTCAATAAAATTTATTTTGAGCTCTAAGGTAGCATGACTATAATAGAATTTTTTTCTTGCATAAACATTATTTAATATGTTATACTACTTAAGGTGACAAATACACACGTCTTGAAATTCTCAAATTGGTGCCCTTTGAGGTTCTTTGAGAAAATGACCAAGACGGAGGAAAAAACCATGGAGGTGTAGAAAATGGCAGTAATTTCAATGAAACAATTATTAGAAGCTGGGGTTCACTTTGGACATCAAACTAGAAGATGGAATCCTAAAATGGCTGAGTACATTTTTACAGAAAGAAATGGTATCTATATCATTGACTTACAAAAAACTGTAAAAAAAGTTGAATCAGCTTATGACTTCATTAAGGAGTTAGCTTCAGAAGGTAAGAAGATTCTTTTTGTAGGTACTAAGAAGCAGGCTCAAGAGGCAATTGAAAAAGAAGCTAAGAGATGCGGTATGTACTATGTTAACCAAAGATGGTTAGGTGGTATGCTTACTAACTACAAGACAATAAGAAAGAGAATCCAAAGATTATTAGATTTAGAGAAGATGGAAGAAGATGGTACATTCAACGTTCTTCCTAAGAAGGAAGTTATTAAGTTAAGACACGAAAAAGAGAAGTTAGAAAAGTTCTTAAGCGGTATCAAAACTATGAATGGAACACCAGATGCTTTATTTATAGTAGACCCTAGAAAAGAGAGAATCGCTATTAAAGAAGCTCAAATTCTTGGATTACCAATTATCTCTATCGTAGATACAAATTGTGATCCTGATGAAGTTGACTATGTTATTCCTGGAAATGATGATGCGATAAGAGCTGTTAAGCTACTTACTGCAAAAATGGCAGATGCCGTTATAGAAGGAAGACAAGGCGAACAATTTGATGCCCCAGAAGCCGAAGCTAAACAAGCTGAAGAAACTAAAAACGAAACTGCAGAATAATACTAACTTTAACAGAATTCTAACGGTAAGGGCTTAAGGGGTTTTTCCCTTACTACTCTTACCTTTTATTATAGAGTAAAGAGGAGGAATAAAAATGGCAGTTACTGCTTCAATGGTAAAGGAACTAAGAGAAAAAACTAGTGCTGGAATGCTAGATTGTAAAAAGGCTCTTGTTGAGACAAATGGAGATATGGAAAAGGCAATAGAGTTATTAAGAGAAAAGGGATTAGCTAAGGCAGCTAAAAAAGCTGGAAGAATCGCAGCTGAAGGTTTAATAGAATCATACATACACGGTGGAAGAATAGGTGTTATTGTTGAAGTTAACAGTGAAACTGACTTCGTTGCTAAAAATGAAGAGTTCAAGACTTTTGCAAAGGATATAGCTATGCAAGTTGCTGCTTCAAACCCACAATATGTAAGACGTGAAGAAGTTCCTGCAGAAGTAATCGAAAAAGAAAAAGAAATATTAAGAAGTCAAGCTTTAAATGAAGGAAAGCCAGAAAAAATCGTTGACAAAATGGTAGTAGGAAGAATAGAAAAATACTATAAAGAAGTTTGTCTTTTAGAGCAAACGTTTATCAAGAATCCTGATATAACTATCCAAGACTTACTAAACGAAAAAATAGCTAAGATTGGTGAAAACTTAAATATCAGAAGATTTGTTAGATATGAAGTTGGCGAAGGTATAGAGAAGAAGGAAGAAAACTTTGCTGAAGAAGTTGCAAAGCAAATTGCAAAGTAAATAATGAAAACTACGGAAAACTAAAAATTGAGAGAGCACAAAGGTGTTCTCTTTTTTATAACGAATAGGAAATTGTACACCACATGTGGTGTTAATATAGATACAATTTCCGTTATGAGTTTCAAAAAAGTCGACTTTAGAAGTCTTTAGCAAGGACTTTTTTATAACACGTAGGAAATTATACACTATTGAATTACTAATAAATATAATTTTCGTTACGTGTTTCAAAAAAGTCTACCTTAAAAAGCTTTAGCAAGGACTTTTTTATAACGAATAGAAAATTATAGGCCTTTAGAATTTTTGTTAAAATATTTTAGAGGGTTTTGAGATATTTTTGTAGAATAAGTAGAAGGTGGAACGGAGGTAAATTACTGTGAGGCCCAAATATAAAAGGATAATTTTAAAGTTAAGCGGTGAAGCGTTAGCCGGTGAAAAGGGTTTTGGAATAAATCAAGAAGTAGTTGATTCGATTGCAATCCAAGTTAAAGAAATTATTGAATTAGGCGTTGAGGTTGCTGTTGTTGTTGGTGGTGGTAATTTCTGGAGAGGCAGAAGCAGTGAAGGAATGGACAGAACAACAGCAGATTATATGGGAATGTTAGCAACAGTTATAAATTCATTGGCCTTACAGGATGCTTTGGAAAACATTGATATATTGACAAGGGTTCAAACTGCTATTGAGATGAGACAAATTGCTGAGCCCTACATAAGAAGAAGAGCTATTAGACATTTAGAAAAGGGAAGAGTAGTAATATTTGCTGCTGGAACAGGAAATCCATACTTTTCAACGGACACTACAGCGTCTTTAAGAGCTGCTGAGATAGAAGCTGATGTAATTCTGTTAGCTAAAAAAGTGGATGGTGTCTATGATAGTGATCCTGCAGAAAACCCAGATGCCAAAAAATTTGACAATCTTACATATATAGATGTACTAAATAGAGGTTTAAAAGTAATGGATTCTACTGCTACTTCTCTATGTATGGACAATCAAATTCCTATTATCGTATTTAGCCTTAAACACCCTGAAAACATTAAAAGGGTTATTTTAGGAGAAAAAATCGGTACATATGTAAAGGAGGATTAATTATGTTAGAGGTTCATAAGAATTTTGAACAAAAAATGAAGAAATCTATTAACGTGCTTAAAGAGGAATTACAAAGCATAAGGGCTGGTAGAGCAAATCCTGCCCTGTTAGATAGGATTACAGTTGAATACTATGGATCGCCTACTCCATTAAAGCAATTAGCAGGTATTAGTGCTCCAGAGCCAAGATTGCTTGTTATTCAACCTTATGATGCGAATTCTATTAGTGATATTGAAAGAGCGATTATACAATCTGATCTTGGAATAAATCCTTCAAATGATGGTAAGATTATACGATTAGCTATTCCAATGCTAACTGAAGAAAGAAGAAAAGAACTTCAAAAAGTTGTAAAGAAAACTGGCGAGGAAATCAAAGTTGCTATTCGTAATGAACGTAGAGAAGCAAATGATAAATTAAAGAAAATGAGCAAAAACAATGAGCTTACTGAGGACGATTTAAAGAGAGCTGAAGATGAAGTTCAAAAAATGACTGATAAGTACGTTAAAGAAGTTGATGGATTAATATCTAGAAAAGAAGAGGAAATTTTGGAGGTATAACTTTAATGAGAATACCTGATTTAATAGGTATTAAACTTGAAGATATTTCGGGTGAAATTGAAAATCTTAAAAATTTCTATAACATAACAATTAGGGAAACTGCATCGCCCTTTAAAAGTAGTGAGTATAAAAAAAATGAATGCAGAGTTGTAAGACAGCAAAATTTTGACAATACTATTATAATAACCGTCAGTTATATCTAGCCCTCCTTACTTGGAGGGTTAAATGTTTTAGTAACATGGAGGTTTTAGAACTTATGTTTATGAAGACAAAAAAATCAAACTCTAGCGAAACCATTAAAGAAATAGATGAAGGTAGTAAGCCTAAACATATAGCAATTATTATGGATGGGAATGGAAGATGGGCTAGGAAAAGAGGATTACCTAGAATTGCCGGACACAAGGCTGGTGTGGAAGCCTTGAGAGATGTTATTAAATGTGCTTCCGATATTGGAGTACAATATCTTACATTGTACGCTTTTTCAACAGAGAATTGGAATAGACCTGATGAAGAGGTTAACGGCCTTATGGAATTACTAGTTCTATACCTTCGAAAAGAAATAAAAGACCTTCATAGAAATAAGGTGAAAATAAATACTATCGGTGATATCACTAGATTGCCAGTAAAGGCCGTAAAGGAAATCGAAAAGGCAATGCTGCTAACTGGAGAAAATACAGGATTAACAGTAAACATTGCCCTTAATTATGGCGCAAGATCAGAAATATTAAATGCTGTAAAGAATATCTGTCGAGATGTAAGTAACAATGCATTAAATATCGAAGATATCGATGAAAATACCATTTCACAGCATTTATATACAAAGGCTATTCCAGATCCTGACTTACTTATTAGAACTAGTGGGGAGCAAAGAATAAGCAACTTTTTACTATGGCAAATAGCATATAGCGAATTGTATTTTACAGAAGTCTATTGGCCAGATTTCAAACCGGACCATTTGGTTGAAGCAATTATTGAATTTGGGCAGAGACAAAGAAGATTTGGAGGCCTTTAATAAGGTGGTGATCCTATGTTGAAGAGAGTATTAACGGGCGTTATCGGTGTACCTTTACTAATCTTTTTAGTATATAGTGGAGGTGTTGTTTTAAAAGTATCATCTCTATTAGTAGTTTTACTAGCTTTAAGAGAATTTTATGATTCTTTTCATCATAAGAGTATATTTCCATTAAGTTATGTGGGGTATATATATACTATATTTATGTTTCTAAATAGCAGAAGTGATTATATAAACTTAGCTTTTGTACTAGTTACTGTAACAACTCTACTTATTTTCTTATTTGCTAAGAAAACTACTTATACAGATGTAGCTGTAACACTATTAGGTTTTTTATACATACCGTATTTACTAATACACATTATTCTGACAGCAGATCTTAAAAACGGATTGTTTGTATGGTTCATTTTTATTATCGCTTGGTGTGCTGATACTGCTGCATATTTTGCAGGAAACTTTTTAGGATCAAAGATATTCGGTTCTAAGAAACTTTTTCCCGAAGTTAGTCCCAAGAAAACTATTGAAGGATTTATTGGTGGTGTTTTAGGAAGTGTTCTTGCATCATTTCTTTTTGCGTATATCTTTATACCAGAATTTATCTTTCACTCAATAGTACTAGGATTTTTGGGAAGTATCATATCTCAGGGCGGTGATTTAGTTGCATCGAGAATTAAACGTGCTGTGGGAATAAAAGATTTTGGAAATATAATGCCTGGTCACGGAGGAATATTAGACAGATTTGATAGTATATTATTAGTAGCACCATTTGTATATTATTACGCTGCTTTTTTCCTAAATGGCCTATAATATGCATTGCTGGGGGATTTACATATGAAGAATATATCAATTTTAGGTTCAACTGGTTCAATTGGTACTCAGACTTTAGAAGTTATTAGAGAAAATCCAGATTTATTTAATGTTGTTGCAATAAGCGGTAATAATAATCTAGACTTACTGTATAAACAAATTGAAGAATTTAAACCTAAGTATGTGGCTGTATATAATAAAGAGAAAGCAAAAATATTAAGAGACAATGTATCTAGCTTTGATGTAAAAGTATTATATGGAATCGAGGGTTTAATCGAAATATCGGTTATCGATGAAGTTGATATATTAGTGACATCAGTTGTAGGAAATATAGGTCTGATGCCCACATTAAATGCTATAAGAGCTAAAAAGACTATTGCACTTGCAAACAAAGAAACCTTAGTTACCGCTGGGGAACTAGTTATGAAGGAAGCTGAGATGAATGGCGTAAATATTATACCCGTTGATAGCGAGCATAGTGCAATATTTCAATGTATGCAGGGATATAATACTAAAGAAGTAAACAAAGTGATTTTAACCGCTTCAGGTGGTCCATTTAGGGGATTAACTAGAGAGAAGCTTAAGGATGTAAAGCCAAAGGATGCTTTAAAACATCCTAATTGGTCAATGGGAAGAAAGATTTCAATAGACTCAGCCACATTAATGAATAAAGGCCTTGAAGTGATTGAGGCAAAGTGGTTATTTGATATTGAAAGAGAACAAATAGATGTTATCGTACATCCACAGAGTATTGTTCACTCTATGGTAGAGTTCGTTGATGGGTCTATATTAGCCCAACTTGGTGTTCCTGACATGAAACTTCCAATTCAATATGCACTTACTTATCCAGGTAGAGTAACATCAAACAGTGAAGGATTGAGCTTTGAAAAATTTAATGAGCTTACCTTTGAAAAACCCGATAGAATTACTTTTCCTTGTTTAGATCTTGCATTTGAGGCACTAGATATTGGAGGAACAATGCCTGGAGTATTAAATGCGGCTAACGAGGAACTGGTGCTTCAATTTTTAGATGGTAAAATCAGCTTTTACGATATACCAGATAGAATAGAAAAAGCAATGAATAGGTTTAAAGTAATAAAAAATCCTAATATAAATGATATAATTGAAGCAGATAAAATCACTAGAGAATACATCAATAAATTTTTCTAAGGTGGGATTATATGCAAACTTTCATTAGTTTTATTTTCGTTTTTGGCCTTCTTGTATTCTTCCATGAATTTGGCCATTTTGCGTTAGCTAAATTAAATAATATTAAGGTTCATCAGTTTGCTTTAGGAATGGGACCGAAACTCATAAGCTACCAAGGTAAAGAAACTGAATACTCTATAAGAGTTCTACCCCTTGGAGGATATGTAAAAATGGAAGGAGAAGATGAATCTTCTAATGATGCAAGAAGCTTCTCGAAGAAATCTCCTCTACAAAGAATATCTGTATTAGCTGCTGGGCCTATCATGAACATTATTTTAGCGATATTATTATTAACTATAGTAGTTTCTGCCATGGGAATGCCAGTTAATATAATCAATGAAGTAACTGAAAACTCTCCTGCGCAGTTGGCTGGTTTAAAATCTGGTGATGAAATTGTTAAGATTAATGACAATGATATTACCAGCTGGAGTGATGTTGTTGAGACCATAAGTAAGAGCCAAAGTGAAGTTATAACAATAGAAGTAATTAGAAACGGTGGAAAACTTTCCTTTGACATCAAGCCTATGGTGGATGAAGCAACAAAGAGGAGAATGATAGGCATTAGTCCAGCAATAGAGAAATCTCTAGCTTCTTCGATTGTAGTCTCAACTAAAGGTGTATTTTACGGTATAAAGCAAATATTTGTAGTTCTATCTCAGTTGATTAGGGGAGAGCTTTCTGCTGGGGCACAGGTAGTTGGTCCAATCGGAATGGTTCACTTTATTGGTGAAGCTGCTAGAAGTAGTATATACGATTTATTAGCATCCGCTGCTAACATATCTATCAGCTTAGCGATCTTGAATATTTTACCATTTCCAGCTTTAGATGGAGGTAGAATTATCTTCGCTATAATTGAATTAATTAAGGGTTCACCAATAGATCCTGAAAAAGAAGGGTTTGTACATATGATTGGGTTCGTAGTCTTAATGATTCTAATGGTAGTAGTATTAGTTAAGGATATAATAAAGTTTAATATATTGTAAACTATCTATAATAGGTTGGTGATTATATGAACATAGTTAGAAAAAGTACAAAGAAAATCAAATGTGGAAATATTTTTATTGGAGGAGACTCTCCAATATCTATCCAATCTATGACTAATACCGACACTAGAAACATAGGGGCAACCATATCTCAGATTAAGAGTTTAGAAGAAGCAGGGTGCGAAATAGTTAGAATAGCAATACCGGATATGGAAGCTGCTATGGCGGCAAAGGAGATAAAAAAGAATATATCGCTGCCACTGGTTGCAGATATTCACTTTGATTATAGATTAGCTCTTAAATGTATAGAAAATGGTATAGATAAATTAAGAATAAATCCTGGAAATATAGGAGATATTGAAAGAGTTAAACAGGTTGTAACTAAGGCAAAGGAAAAAGAGATTCCTATTCGTATAGGTGTTAACGCTGGTTCACTTGAAAAGGGTATAATAGAGAAGTATGGAATCACACCAAAGGCCCTTGTAGAAAGTGCTATGGGACACATAAAAATTTTAGAGGATTTGGATTATGATAAAATAGTGATTTCTCTTAAGGCATCCGACGTCGGTCTGACATTTGATGCCTATAAACTTTTGTCAGAAAGGGTTGACTATCCCCTTCACATAGGAATCACGGAAGCGGGAACTGTTTGGAGAGGGACAATAAAGTCTGCAATTGGAATCGGTTCTTTACTTCTAAATGGTATGGGGGATACTATGAGGGTATCATTAACCGGTGACCCTGTTGAAGAAATTAAAGTTGCTAGAGAAATATTGCAGTCACTGAAAATCAGAAATTTCGGTGTGAACTTTGTATCCTGCCCTACATGTGGTAGATGCCAAATAGACCTAGAAAATCTGACAAATAAAATAGAAAATGAACTAAAGAATTTAAATTCGGACATAACAATTGCTGTAATGGGATGTGCAGTAAATGGTCCTGGGGAAGCGAGAGAAGCAGATATAGGTATTGCTGGAGGAAAAAATGCAGGTTTATTATTTAAAAAAGGGGAAATAATCAGAAAGGTTGCGGAAGATAAAATAGTAGAAGCTATTTTAGAAGAAGTTAAGTCTATGAACACAGATTCTCATGGAGGTAAATAGATGAGTATAAGTACAAATGTATCACTTACTAGTTTAAAGAAACTACTTGATGACCAATCACATATTTCCCTTAACTCAATAGAGTATAATACATCTACAAAAACTCTAAGTTTGACCTTAAATGCCGGTGACATTCTTAAAAAACAAAGGATATTCGAACTTAAGTCGAATATTAGCAAGGGACTGCCCTTCCTTGAGGGGGTCTCTATAAATACTAAGTATAACTCCTTATCTGATGACATGGAGAAACTTGTTTCAGACTACTGGGACAACATATTATATGAGATAAAAACACAGAGTCCATCCATGACAGGATGGCTTAATAATTGCAGTAGGAAATACGATAACTCAACGGATTGCCTTGAGATTTTAGTGGATAACCCAGTAGGGCTAGAAAATCTTAATATAAAAAAATGCGATAAATTAATAGAAGATGTTTTTAAAAATGATCTTGATAGAAAAATAAAAGTTGCTTTCAAAATTATTGAGTCAGCTGTAGATGATAGCAATAAAACATACATAAAGAAACAGGAAAAAGAGCTTAATTCTATACTTAGCAAGATTATGGCAAGTAATCCTGCTCCAAAGCCAAGTACTGAAAAGAAGGATAAATCTAAAAAGCAAAAGGAAAATATCCATGGGAAGAAAATAACTGGGGAAATTGTTAAGATAAAGGGTCTATCTGAAGAAGATGGAATGGTTTGTGTTGAGGCCAAGGTGTTTCAAAAAGAGGAAAGAGAATTAAAAAGTGGAAAGATATTAATAACTCTTTCTATTACAGATTATACATCATCAATAGGAGCTAAGATTTTTGCTAGTAGAGAGGATGCGGAGTTCATAAATGAAAGTATTTCTATAGGGAATTACTATAAATTTAGAGGCGCTGTAAGATACGACACCTTTGAAAAAGAATCAATTATTATGGCTAGAGATATCAATGACTCATTTATGAAGGATGAAAGTAGGGTAGATAGCAGTGAGGAAAAAAGAGTAGAGCTACACGCCCATACAAAGATGAGCTCAATGGATGGTGTTTGTAATGCTTCGGACCTCATAAAGAGAGCTGCGCAGTGGGGCCATAAAGCTATAGCTATTACAGACCATGGTGTTGTTCAAGCCTATCCAGAAGCAATATCTGCAAGCAAGAAACATGGAATTAAGGTTATATACGGAATTGAAGGATATATAATGAACGACGGGTCCCCACTAGTTCAAAACTGTGGTGATGAGACTCTAGATGATACATACATAGTATTTGATATTGAGACAACTGGACTTTCCTTTAAGCATGATAAGATAACAGAGATCGGAGCTGTGAAAATAAAGGGCGGGGAAATTGTAGACAACTTTTCTGCATTAGTAAACCCTGAAGTTAAAATTCCCCCTAAAATTGTGGAGCTTACGGGAATTACCGACGATATGGTAAGGGATAAGCCTACAATAGACAAGGTACTACCAGGATTCGTTGACTTTATAGGCGATGACCCAGTAGTTGCCCACAATGCATCTTTCGATACTTCCTTTATAAAGGAGAATCTAAGAAAATTAAATCTTGAGTTTAATAATCCTATTGTTGATACACTATCTTTGAGTAGAATATTGGTTACTAAACTTAAAAGATTTAAGTTAAATAATTTAGCTAAGCATTTCAAAATTAAACTTGAAAATCACCATCGTGCTGTTGATGACGCAGTAGCCACTGGTAAAATATTTATTAAGTTGATAGAAATTCTAAAAGAAAAAGAAATTAACTCATTAAAGGAAATAAACAGGCTACTTAGTGATAAGGTTGATTACACTAAGCTTGATACAAATCATATAAATATCTTAGTTAAGAACTATACGGGTCTGAAAAATCTCTATAAGCTTGTTACACATTCACACTTAGAAACCTTCTACAAGAGACCTAGAATACCAAAGAGCTTGCTTTCTACCATGAGAGAAGGGTTGATTATAGGTACTGCTTGTGAAGCTGGAGAGCTCTATAGAGCCATTATGAGTAATAAGAGTGATCAGGAAATAGAAAATATCGTTAAGTTTTATGACTTTTTAGAAGTACAGCCAATAGAAAACAACAGTTTTATGTTAGAAAAGGGTCTTGTAAAAAGCTTTGACGACTTGAAGGAAATAAATAAAAAAATCATAGAACTTGGGAGAAAATATAATAAAATAGTGATTGCAACAGGAGATGTTCATTTTTTAGATCCTAAAGATTCGACCTTGAGGAAGATACTGATGACTGGTCAAGGATACTCCGATGCAGATAATCAGCCACCTATATACTTCAAAACAACAGAGGAAATGTTAAGGGATTTTAATTATCTTGATAAGGATACAGCCCATGAAATAGTAATCAAAAATCCAAACATTATAGCTGACTCTGTGGAAGAAATTTTACCTATACCTGAGGATACATATCCTCCAAGGATAGAAGGTTCCGATGAGGATTTAAGAAATATGTGTTACGAAAAGGCTGAAAGTATCTATGGTACTCCACTGCCGGAAATAGTACAGAAAAGACTTGATAGAGAATTAAACTCAATAATTAGCAATGGTTATGCAGTAATGTATATTATTGCACAAAAGCTGGTTACAAAATCCTTAAGGGATGGATACCTTGTTGGATCAAGGGGTTCCGTAGGATCATCCTTTGTTGCAACTATGAGTGATATTACAGAGGTTAATCCATTAGCACCTCACTATGTGTGTCCAAACTGTAAGAACTCAGAATTTATAACCGATGGATCATATGAAAGTGGAGCGGATTTATCGGATAAGCTTTGTCCAAAGTGTAATACTGAGTATAATAAAGATGGCCATGCAATACCATTTGAGACCTTCCTTGGTTTCGAAGGGGATAAGGAACCAGATATCGATCTTAACTTTGCAGGGGAATATCAAGCAGTTGCCCATAAATATACAGAGGAACTGTTTGGAACAGGATACGTATTTAGAGCGGGAACCATTGGTACTGTTGCAGAGAAAACCGCCTTTGGTTTTGCGAAAAAATATTTTGAAGAAAAAGAAGTTATTGAAAATAGTAGAGAAGTTTTAAGATTGGCTTCAGGTTGTACAGGAGTAAAGAGAACTTCTGGCCAACACCCGGGAGGTATAATGGTTGTTCCTGATTACAAGGAAGTCCATGATTTTACACCGGTTCAATACCCTGCAAATGATAAATCATCAGGGGTAATAACCACTCACTTTGATTATCATGCAATAAGTGGTCGTTTACTTAAGCTGGATATACTTGGACACGACGTTCCAACAATTATAAAGGAGCTAGAGGAATTTACGGGAGTTGACCCTCAAGCTATATCACTGGATGATGAGAAAACTATAAAAATATTTACTTCAACGGAAACTTTAAAGATAGTTGATGATGACTTTAAAATAAGCGTGGGTTCATTAGGTATACCGGAATTTGGTACAAAATTTGTAAGACAGATGTTAGTGGATACGAAGCCTACAACCTTCGCAGAATTAGTTAGAATCAGTGGATTGTCCCACGGGACTGACGTATGGCTCAACAATGGACAGGATTTGGTAAGAGCTGGTACAGCTGAGCTTAAGAATGTTATCTCCACCAGAGATGATATAATGAACTACTTGATTTTAAGAGACTTACCACCAAAAGAGGCCTTTACAATAATGGAAAGGGTTAGAAAGGGTAAGGGCTTGACTCCAGAAAATGAAGCTCTTATGAACGAAAAGAAGGTTCCAAAATGGTATATAGAATCATGCCAAAAGATTAAATACATGTTCCCTAAAGCCCATGCAGTAGCATATGTAATGATGTCCTTTAGAATAGCATTTTTCAAAGTACACCATCCTTTGGCTTTCTATGCAACCTATTTTTCAACCAAAGTAGATGATTTTGATGCAGATTTGGTTTGTAAAGGTAAGGAAGCCGTGATAGATAAGATCAAAGAGTTATCCAGTTTGGGTAATGGCGCAAGTCAAAAGGAAAAAGATCTTATGACAGTATTAGAAGTGGCTTTTGAAATGTACTGTCGTGGCTTTAAATTCTTGAGAGTTAATTTATATGATTCTGATTCAGATAAATTTAGGATCAAGGATAATTGTTTATTGCCGCCACTTAGAGCCTTGCAAGGGGTTGGTGAAAATGCTGCTAGAAATATTGCGACTGAAAGTAGTAAAGGTGAATACCTGTCAATTGAGGATATAAGGTTGAAAACTAAAGTTTCTAAGACAGTTATTGAAACCTTAGAAAATCACGGATGTTTAAATAGTTTGCCAAAACGAAATCAACTGTCTCTATTTTAACTCAGACTACCCAGATAGAGATTCTAAAGAAAATACACATCAAAATCTCCAGAATCATCGGGCATTTTGAAATGTATAAATTAAGCTTCACTAGGAACATTCTATAGAAAACTCAAAACTATTTGTATACTTTCAAACTTTCCATGAATAATCTAGGTTTAAAGTTGCACCGATTTACTCTTTATGATATAATTTCCATATAATAATATGACATTTCTTAAAGAGTGGGACTTTCCCACTCTTTGTCATTATGTTATAAGAAGTTTGGAATTGTAAGTCCATTAATTATAAAATAAAATCTTGGAGAAATGCGCAACATAAAAGAAGATTTTATTCATACACGTATAGAGTGTAGTAATTTACGGAAAAATACGGTTATAACTAATATTTAAAAGGAGGTTAGAAGTTGAAAAAGAAAAGAGTTGTAGATATAGTCGAAGAAATAGTTTTACCATTCTTAGAGGAAAAAAAATTGGATTTAGTTGAAATAGAGTTTGTTAAGGAAGGTCAACATAGGTATCTCAGAGTTTATCTAGATAAGGATGATGGACTAAGCTTAGATGACTGCCAATCAGTTAGTGAATATCTAAGTGAGAGGCTTGATACTTTAGATCCAATTAAAGAAAATTATTTTCTAGAGGTTTCGTCACCAGGAATTGAAAGGCCGCTAAAAAAAGATACTGACTTTGAAAAATATTCAGGAAAGTTGGTAGAAGCACGACTTTATCATCCGCTAAATGGTGAAAAAATAATTAAAGGTAACTTATTAGGACTTAAGGATAACATGATTTTAATAGATAGAGAAGCTAAAGGAACTATTGAAATTGCAAGAGACAAGGTTTCTTTGGTTAAGCTGTTGATCAACTTTGATTAGGGGGTATATATTGTGAAAAATGAGTTGTTTGATGCCTTAGACCAACTTGAAAAAGAAAAAGGAATATCTAAAGAGACATTAATTGATGCTATTGAAGCTGCGTTAATTACCGCCTATAAAAAGAATTTTGGCTCAGCTCAAAATGTAAAAATTATAATAGACAGAGAACATGGTGGAGTTAAGGTATTCTCACGCAAAGAAGTAGTAGAAAATATGGAAAATGACTTATTTGAAATAAGCTTAGAAGAAGCTAAGAAGATTAATCCGAACTACGAAGTAGCAGATATTGTTGAAAAGGAAGTAACACCTAGAAACTTTGGTAGAATTGCTGCTCAAACTGCTAAGCAGGTAGTAGTTCAAAGAATAAGGGAAGCTGAGAGATCAGTTATATATCAAGAGTTTGTAAATAGGGAAAGTGAAATTGTTACTGGAATTGTACAAAGAATTAGTAAAGGGATTGTATACATAAACCTTGGAAGAGTTGAAGCAGTATTGCTTCCCAATGAGCAAATTGAAGGTGAAACCTATAAGCAATCGAGCAGAATAAAGACATATATTGTAGAAGTTAAAAAGACTACTAAGGGTCCACAAATAGTTGTATCTAGAACTCATCCTGGTCTTGTAAAAAGACTTTTTGAATTAGAGGTACCTGAAATCCATGATGGAGTTGTTGAAATAAAGGGTATATCAAGAGAGGCTGGTTCTAGAACAAAAATAGCTGTATATTCTTCTGATATGAATATAGATCCAGTTGGTGCTTGCGTTGGACAGAGAGGTTCTAGAGTTCAAAATATTGTTGATGAACTTAGAGGAGAAAAAATTGATATTATTAAGTGGGATGAAGACCCAGGTAAACTTATCTCAAATTCTTTAAGTCCATCAAAGGTTCTTAAAGTAGCAATTGATGATAATGATAAATCTGCATTAGTTGTAGTTCCTGACTACCAGTTATCTTTAGCAATAGGTAAAGAAGGACAAAACGCTAGATTAGCAGCAAAGTTAACTGGATGGAAAATTGATATAAAGAGTGAATCACAATATCAAGCTTCTATTGAGGAAGAATAGAGAGCTTGTATCGCAGGGAGGTATGATTGTGACGAAAAGGAAAATACCTCTACGAAAATGTGTGGGCTGTAATGAGCAGAAAACAAAAAAAGAACTTATCAGGATTGTTAAGAAGAAAGATGGCGAAATTAACGTTGACTTTTCTGGTAAAGCCCACGGAAGAGGTGCATATATCTGTCCAAATGAGGACTGCCTAAAGGCAGCTCAAAAGAGGAAGTCCCTTAATAGAGCTTTTGGACAGGAGATTCCTGATGAAATATATGAAAAGTTAACAGAGGAGCTTAGAAAAAATGAAAGCTAAAATTTTATCACTTTTAGGATTTGCACAGAAATCTGGAAATCTTTTATCAGGTGAGAACACCTGCGAGCTTTTCATTAAAAAGAATAAAATTAAACTTTTAATTATATCTGATGAGGCTTCGGCCAATAGTAAGAATAAATTTATGAGTATTTGTGAATCAAAAAATATTCCATGTATAGTTTTTGGAAGTAAAGATGAACTGTCAAATGCAATAGGCAAATTCAACAGAGCAATAATTGGTATCAAAGACGGAAAATTTTCGGCAAGGATATTGGACCTTTATAAAAACGAAAAATGATTCGTCACGGATTATTAACAAAGTCAAATATATAGAGTTCATATATATAAGTTACGAGAAATCTATTACCTTCCGAAGATTTGCTATTCTTAGAAACATTTGTTGTCAAATCTCTAGAATGTGAGATCTTTGCCGTATTATATATAGTAGAACTTAATTTATAGATATCAAAATACTCGATTCTTCAAGGGGGTTTTGATGTGTATAAATTAATAGTTCTATTTGAGTCTCTGTAAATAGGCTGGGAGAAAAGTTCACGTTAGAACTTGGGCTTTTGACATCAACCTAAGACGAATTTTAATCCGTCAATATTTTAGGGGGTGAAATATGTGTCAAAAACTAGGGTTTATCAGTTAGCAAAGGAAATCGGTGTGTCAAGTAAAGAACTTATAAACAAACTAAAGGAATTTGATATTGAAGTTGTTAATCATATGAGTACTCTAGAAGATGAAGCTGCAAGTCTTATTCTTGAATACTATAGTCCTGAAGAGGATGATACTAAAAAAGTAGATTCAAATGATGCACCTAAGAATGAAAAGAATTCTAAAAAGAAGAAAGTTAAAGATAGAAAAAGCGAGGAAGATAATTTGACTAATGAAAACACAATTACCAATGAAAATGAACTTCAGCTTCCAGAAAAAGTAGTTGTTAAAGATTTTGCGGAAAAAGTAGGAGCCAGTACAAACGAAATTATCATGAAATTAATGAATCTTGGAGTGATGGCTGCTATTAATCAAGAAATCGATTATGAAACAGCTGAAGTAATAGCTGAAGAGTATGGATTCAAAACATCTTTAGAAGCACCAGAAGAAGAACCCGATATGTTTGATGAAATAGAAGATGATCCTAAGGATTTAAAAGATCGTGCACCAATTGTAACTGTAATGGGACACGTTGATCACGGTAAAACTTCTCTTCTAGATGCAATCAGAGAAACTGAGGTTACTGCTGGAGAAGCAGGTGGTATAACACAACATATAGGAGCATCGGAAGTTAGAATAAACGGACAGAAAATTGTTTTCCTAGACACGCCTGGTCATGAAGCCTTCACAACACTACGTGCTAGAGGAGCTCAAATCACAGATATAGCGATTTTAGTTGTAGCTGCTGACGATGGTGTTATGCCACAAACTATTGAGGCGATTAATCACGCCAAAGCAGCTAAGGTTCCACTGATAGTTGCAGTAAATAAAATAGATAAGCCTAATGCCAATCCAGATAGAGTAAAGCAAGAACTATCTGATCATGGCATACTCATTGAAGAATGGGGTGGCGATGTAGTTAGTGTACCAGTTTCTGCTCTAAAGGGTGAAGGAATTGACCAACTACTAGAGATGATTATTTTAGTTTCTGAAATGCAGGAACTAAAGGCTAATCCAAATAGACCTGCAGTAGGTACAATAATTGAAGCTGAAGTTGACAAAGGTAGAGGACCAGTTGCAACAGTAATTGTTCAAACAGGGACATTAAGCGTTGGGGACTCAATAGTTGCTGGGCATACTTACGGAAGAGTAAGAGCTATGTTTAACGATAAAGGTAAAAGAGTTAAACAGGTAGGACCATCTACTGCAGTTGAGATACTAGGACTTTCTGATGTACCAGAAGCTGGTGATAGATTCGGTAAAGTTGAAGATGATAAAACAGCAAGATTAATTGCTGAAAAACGTCAACAAGAAATCAGAGAGAAAAATCTAAAATCTACACAAAAAGTGTCACTTGAAGATTTATTTGAGCAAATACAGCAAGGAAAAGTAAAAGACTTGAATGTTATTGTTAAGGCTGATGCTCAAGGTTCTGTTGAGGCTTTAAAACAATCATTAATTAAAATAACTAATGAAGAAGTAAGGGTAAATGTTATTCATGGCGCTGTTGGAACAATTACAGAGTCAGATATTTTACTTGCCTCTGCTTCTAATGCTATTATTATTGGATTTAATGTTAGACCTTCTTCAAGTGTTACAAACTTAGCTGCAAGAGAAAGTATTGACCTTAAGACTTACAGAATTATATATGAAGCAATAGCAGATGTTGAAGCTGCAATGAAGGGTATGTTGGATCCTGAATTTAAAGAAGTTGTACTTGGTAAGGTTGAGGTTAGAGCAACATTTAAAGTTCCAAACGTTGGAACTATCGCAGGTGCATACGTTCTTGAAGGAAAGGTTACTCGTAACTCAAGCGTTCGTCTTGTTAGAGATGGAATTGTAATTCTAGATGGCAAGATATCTTCACTAAAGAGATTTAAAGATGACGCTAAAGAAGTTCTTTCAGGCTATGAATGTGGTATAGGACTTGAAAACTATAATGATATCAAAGAAGGAGATATAATTGAGTCATATGTAATTGAAGAAATTCCAAGAACATAAATGTCTCAATAAGGATGGTGAAAAAATGCGCTACTCCAGATCAAGTAGAATTTCTGAAGAGATTAAGAAAATTGTAAGTAGTATTATTAGAAATGAGTTAAAGGACCCTAGGATTTCGAAATTGTTAAGTGTTACCCATGTTGAAACTACTAGAGACCTGAGATATACAAATATATATGTAAGCTCTTTCGATAAGGAGCACGATAACGTTGAAACCATAGAAGCTCTAAACAAAGCTAAGGGATTTATCAGAAAAGAGTTAGGGAAGCAATTAAAGCTAAGGTACACACCGGAGCCTATATTTAAATCCGATAACTCTATAAAGCAAGGGATGTACATGAACGATCTTATTGAAAAGGTAAACAAAGACTTACATGTAAATCAGGAAGTTGATGATAATGAGTAGTATGAATATATCTAATATTATACGGGGAAGAAAGAAGATAGTCATTCTTCCCCATATACTTCCCGATGGAGATACATTAGGCTCATCCATAGCCTTAAAAAAAGCTCTTTGCCTACTTAATAAGGACGTATCAATAATTCTTGATGATGAAATACCATCAAATTTACTTTTTTTGGCTTGCGATAATAATATTATGTCTACTGAACTTTTTCTGGATTTAAACGACAATCCAGATTTAGTTATAACTATAGATTCTAGTGATGTCGATAGATTAGGTGATAGAGGTAGACTTTTAGATTTATGCGAAGAAACACTTAATATAGATCATCATCGAACCAATAGCTACTATGGTAAGTATAATATAGTTGATTCAGAGGCATCTTCCTGTGGAGAGATTATTTATAAGATCATTAAAGAATTAGATATTGAAATTAAAGAAGATATAGCCGAATCTTTGTATGTTTCTTTGTCAACTGATACTGGAAGCTTTAAGTATAGCAATACGTCACCAGAAACACTAAGAATAGCTGCGAATCTA
The DNA here is from genome assembly GCF_050888315.1 of Wukongibacter baidiensis. Lineage (NCBI taxonomy): Bacteria > Bacillati > Bacillota > Clostridia > Peptostreptococcales > Caminicellaceae > Wukongibacter > Wukongibacter baidiensis. The sequence goes on along the minus strand of NZ_CP138202.1, from coordinate 413,560 downwards.
TTAGAAGTAGGCATAGATACTACCCGTATAGTAACTGAGCTGTATCAAAATAAACCAGTTAATAAAATAAGACTTTTGGCTGATGCCTTGAATTCGTTAGAAATCTATTATGATGGAAAACTGTCAATTATATCTGTGCCATTACAGATGTTTAAGAAAAGTAATGCTCACACATCTGACTCCGACGGAATAATTGAATATGGCCGAGATATTCATGGAGTAGAAGTGGCTATACTTCTTAAAGAACTTTCACCAAATGAAATTAAGGTTGGATTTAGATCTAAGTATGACTTTGATGTAAGTCGTATTGCGATGGAATTCGGTGGTGGAGGACATAAGAAAGCATCGGGTTGCACAATATATGATACTATTGAAAATGCAAAAAAAATTATAGTAGAAAAATTTAAAAATAAACTTTAATATATAGAAATAGTATTGAGGCTATAATGCGTTCTATATATATGATATAGGTGAAGATATGAAAGGTATACTAAATATTCTTAAACCGCCAAATATGACGTCTCATGATATTGTTTCTGTAGTAAGAAAAAAGATAAACTTAAAAAAAGTTGGACATACGGGGACATTGGACCCAATGGCTGTAGGAGTGCTGCCTGTATGTATAGGTAAGGCTACAAAGATCATTGAGTATCTACAACATGATACAAAGGTCTATAGAGCTGAACTTACCCTAGGTAGAGCTACAGACACCCAAGATAGATGGGGAAATATTATATCAGAGAGCCCTGTAAATGTTACAGAAGATGATATTATAGAAGTGTTTAACAACTTTAAGGGTGAGCAGTTTCAGATTCCTCCAATGTATTCAGCCTTGAAGCATAAAGGAAAGAAGCTGTATGAGCTTGCAAGGGAAGGAAAAGAGATTGAGCGTGAGGCAAGGAAAATCACTATTTTCTATTTAAATATTTTGAAAATAGTTGATAATAGAGTCCTTTTTGATGTAAAATGTTCTAAGGGAACCTATATTAGGACTTTATGCCATGATATAGGACAGGCCCTTGGTCCAGGAGCCCACATGTCTTTTCTAGAAAGGCTTGAAAGTGGTGTTTTTAAGCTAGAAAACACTATAACCGTTGAGGAATTAAATGAAGCTGATATAGATAGAATTGAAAATAAGTACCTTTATAATATAGATTATCCACTACAGTTCATGCCTCGAGTTAATGTCAGACCATATGCTTTGAAATTTATTCTTAATGGTGTCACTTTGAAGGAAAATGGATTTGAAGTAAGTGATCAAATTCAAGATGGAGATATAGTAAGACTCTATGTAGATGATAAATTCATTGCCTTAGGAATATATTATAATGAAGCTGGCATGTCATTTATTAAAATGAAAAAATTATTCTCTTAAATTTAGTAAGGAGAAGCTCTATGGAAGTAATACATTCATTATCGAAAATAGATAGACTATCACATATGACTGGAGTTTCTCTTGGTTCATTTGATGGGATACATAAGGGGCATTTAACACTAATCAATTCTCTTGTGGAGAATTGTCGTAAGAAGAACCTTAAAAGTGTTATTTATACCTTCTCCAATCATCCAAGAGGAGTTATCAATACAAAAAATTCACCCAAAATAATCATAAGCAAAAGGCAAAAAGTAGACCTATTTAAAGAAATTGGCATTGATTTTTTGTTTATGGTTGACTTTGATGATTTCCAAAGGAATATTAGTGCCGAAGATTTTGTTGCAAAAATTCTATTAGAGAAATTAAATATGTCTTCAATGACTGTAGGCACCGATTGTCGTTTTGGAAAAAAGGCTGAAGGAGATATTATCTTGCTTGAGCAATTTTCCAAGGACTATTCCTTTGATCTAACAATAGTACCTCCAGTTAAGTTAGAAGATAAAATTATCAGTAGTACAGCTATTAGACACTTTTTATCTCAAGGCTTAATAGAAAAGGCTAATATGTTTTTAGGAAGAAACTATTCGATAATTGGCAAAGTTATAAAAGGAAAACAGTTAGGTTCAAAACTTGGGTTTCCCACAGCTAACATATCAATAGACTTTAATATGAGTTTGCCAAAGCCTGGCGTATATGTTTCTAAAACAAAAGTAGGTAACCGTGTATACAATAGTATAACTAATGTGGGTTTTAATCCTACTTTTAATCAAAAAAACTATAATATAGAAACATATATATTGGAGTTCAATAAAAACATATATGGTGAGGAAGTTGAAGTTCATTTTCTTCATAGAATAAGGGATGAGATTAAGTTTAATAGTATTGATGATTTATGTGATCAGATTAATAAAGACATTATATATAGTAAAGAATACTTTAAAACCTTTGAACTTTAAAATTATCCCAGATTGTTCATAGAAAATTCAAGATAAAATGCGTATTCTCAAACTTTCTATAAATAATCTAGGCTTATTTTTCAAATATATATTTACAACACTAAATTTTTATGTTAAAATTGCATAGCGTAGAAACCTTTCGCTTAGATTATCGAATCACCGACGTTTTCTAGGCATTAGGGGATAATAAAAGAGGAGGTGAAGTTAATGTTAACTAAAGAAATCAAAGATACGATTATTGCAGAACATAAGGTACACGAATCAGATACTGGTTCACCTGAAGTTCAAATCTCGTTACTTACTTTTAGAATCAATGATCTTAATGAGCATTTAAAAACTCATAAGAAGGACCATCATTCACGTAGAGGTCTATTAAAGATGGTTGGTAAAAGAAGAAACTTACTAAACTATCTTAAGAATAAGGATATCCAAAGATATAGAGAATTAATAGCTAAACTTGGATTAAGAAAATAGTTTTTGAGCGGGGATCCAACCCGCTCTATTATTTTATTATCTTAAGGAAAAATTCTCCATATAGATAGAATGCGCTTATAAATCTACATTTTGATTTTCTGAATAGCCAATGTTTCAAAGCTGTTCAGAGAATCAAGATGTAGAAGATTTATCGCAATTTCTATTGATAAAGGATATTACATTTTAGTTTTTTTTATTACATAGTAGGAAATAATATTTTAATAGAGAAATAAATTAGTATACATTTAAATCATATATTTTGTAAGGAGGTATACAATGGTTAAAGTTTTTGAAATGGAACTTGCTGGTAGAACCCTTAAAGCTGAAATCGGAAAGGTAGCAGAACAAGCAGGTGGAGCTGTACTTCTTAGTTACGGAGAGACGGTGGTACTAGTTACTGCAACTGCATCTTCCAAGCCAAGAGAAGGCATTGATTTTTTTCCTTTAAGTGTTGATTTTGAAGAAAAGCAATACTCAGTAGGAAAAATTCCTGGCGGCTTTATAAAAAGAGAAGGAAGACCTTCTGAAAAGGCTGTTTTGACTTCCAGATTGATCGATAGACCTATTCGTCCACTATTTCCTAAGGGATATAGAAATGACGTACAAGTTATAGCTACGGTACTATCAGTTGAGCAGGACTGTACACCAGATGTTGTAGCGATGATAGGTTCTTCTATAGCATTATCTATTTCCGACATACCTTTTCAAGGGCCAACTGGATCTGTAATAGTTGGTTTAATAGATGGAAACTTTGTCGTGAACCCAACAACTGAGCAGAGAGCAATTACAGAGATGAATCTCGTTATTTCAGGAACAAAAGATGCTATTATGATGGTTGAAGCAAGTGCCAATATAATTCCTGAAAGTGTTATGCTTGATGGTATAATGTTTGCCCACGAGCAAATAAAGAAAATTGTAGAGTTTATAGAGAAAATTGCTGATGAAATTGGCGTGGAAAAGCAAGAAGTAGAGCTATACAAAGTAGACGAAGCTGTAGATACTGCAGTCAGAGAATATGCAATAGCAAAGATGAAGGAAGCTATTAGAACAAAAGATAAACAAGAACGTAACGAAAATATTGACGAAGTTAAAGAAGAAGTAATGAATAAGTTCGTCGAAGAATATCCTGAAAATGAAAAGGATGTACGAGCTTCCTTAGATGGAATGATTAAAGAAATCGTAAGAGAAATGATTACCCATGAATCAATAAGACCTGACAATAGAAAACCAGATGAAATTAGACCAATTAGCTCTGAAGTTGGTTTATTACCAAGAACACATGGCTCAGGATTATTTACAAGAGGTCAGACTCAGGTTCTTACTATTGCAACCTTAGGAGCCCTTGGAGATGCTCAAATTTTAGATGGACTAGGTCTTGAGGAGTCCAAAAGATATATGCATCATTATAACTTCCCTCCATATAGTGTTGGAGAGACAAGATTCCTTAGAGGACCAGGTAGAAGAGAGATAGGTCACGGAGCCCTAGCTGAAAGAGCTCTTGAGCCAGTAATTCCTTCTGAAGAAGATTTCCCATATGCAGTAAGGTTGGTTTCTGAAGTACTTAGCTCAAACGGAAGTTCATCACAGGCCAGTGTTTGCGGAAGTACATTATCCCTTTTAGATGCTGGTGTACCTATAAAGGCACCTGTAGCGGGTATAGCAATGGGATTAATTAAAAATGATGATAAAGTAGCTATACTAAGTGATATTCAAGGTATGGAAGACTTTTTAGGAGACATGGATTTTAAAGTAGCTGGAACAGCAGAAGGTATAACTGCGATTCAAATGGATATTAAAATACATGGATTAGATAAGGAAATTTTAGAAAGAGCTTTAGAACAAGCAAGGCTTGGAAGATTATATATTCTTGATAAAATGAATTCTGTAATTTCAACTCCTCGCGGTGAAATGTCTAAATATGCTCCACGAGTAATAAAAACGAAGATTGATCCTGAGAAAATACGTGATATTATTGGACCAGGTGGAAAAACAATCAATAGAATAATTGCTGAAACAGATGTTAAGATAGATATTGAAGATGATGGGTCAGTATTTATTACTGCTAACAACATGGAGCAGGGCGATAAAGCAATAAAGATTATTGAAGAAATAGTTAAAGAAGTAGAAGTAGGCGAGATTTACGTTGGAAAGATCGTAAGAATAACTAACTTTGGTGCATTTGTTGAAGTACTACCGGGTAAAGAAGGACTAGTACACATTTCTCAAGTGGCTAAAGAACGTATAGCAAAGGTTGAAGACCTATTTAAGGTTGGAGACGAAATCGTTGTAAAGGTTGTTGAAATAGATAAGCAGGGTAGAATAAACCTATCTAGAAAAGCAGCTTTAGCAGCAAATGAAGAAAAAAATAAGAAAGCATAAACCAACAAGGTTTATGTTTTTTTTTATATGTTTTAACAAAATGTTCAATAAGCATATATTATGCCCTCACTTCATAAGATTACATAAGGGAGGGGTATCTATGACAAGAACTGTTAAAACATTTATAATACCTATTATTTTATTAGTTATTTTAGTCTTTTCATTCTTTATGTATAATGACACTGTATTATCTGTTTTTAAGAGTGGAAAAATTGAACCTATTCGTAGTGGTAACAATAAAGACTACACAGCATTTACCTGTAATGTTGACTGGGGAACGGAGCTTATTCCGCCTATTCTGGATATACTCCAGAAGTATGATATCAAAATCACTTTTTTTGTTACGGGAAGATGGGCCAAGAATAACCCCGAAATGCTAAAAAAAATCCACGAGAATGGCCATGAGATAGGAAATCATGGGTATGGTCATAGAATGCATAGTAAATTAGGTGAAGGGGATAATAGAGTAGAAATTGAAAAGACCCATAATATAGTTAAGGATATACTAGGAATAGATATGGTCTATTTTGCGCCTCCAGCAGGGGACTATAATGAAGCGACATTAAAGGTAGCAGAGCAATTAGGATATAAGACAATCCTGTGGAACGTAGATACAATTGATTGGAGAAATGATTCTACATATAATAAGATAATTGAAAGGGTTTTAAAGAAACCTTTAAAGGGATCAATCGTTTTAATGCATCCTAAAAAAGAAACAGTAAAAGCGTTAGAGCACCTTATCCAATCAATAAATAATAAGAATATAAAGGTTGGTACTGTTACAGACGTATTGAAGCCCCTTGATTAAATATATAAACTAAATTATAATAGTCTTAGTCTAAGTTAGGATTACTAAAAAAGTAATCCTAAAATTATGGGTTATCTCAGAAATTCGTCATTGTGAGACACACCCTTTGAAAATTTAAAACAAGGGAGATAAGAATGCATAAAAAATTTACTTTAAATAATGGTATTAAAGTTATCACAAGAAGAATCCCACATGTGAGATCTACATCAATAGGTATATGGATTAATACAGGGTCTATAGCAGAAACCAATGAAAATAATGGAGTATCACACTTTATTGAGCACATGCTTTTTAAAGGAACCTTTAATAGATCAGCAAAGGAAATTGCATCCCATATGGACGGTATAGGAGGACAATTAAATGCCTTTACAAGTAAAGAGTGTACATGCTATTATGCTAAGGTACTAGATTCTCATATAGATATTTCTATTGATATTTTAAGTGATATGTTATTAAACTCAAAATTTGATAAAAATGAAATACTGAAAGAAAAAAGTGTAGTTTGTGAAGAAATAAGTATGTATGAAGACTCTCCGGAGGATTTAGTATATGATTCATTATCAAAGACAATTTTTCATAAACATTCATTGGGATACCCAATTCTTGGGACATATGATTCAATAGAGTCCCTAAAAAGAGAAGATATACTTAAGTTTATGGAATACAATTATACTAGTGATAACATAATCATTTCCGTTGCAGGTAGCTTTGAAGAAAAGCACTTAGTCGACGAACTCAACAAAAAATTTGGAAGCTTCTCTTTTAAAACCAATAAGGGTAGTATTATTAATAAACCTGTATTTCATAGTAATTACACATATAAAAACAAAGACATTGAGCAGGTTCATGTATGCCTTGGTTTTGAAGGCATACCTAATAATGGAGAACAGAATTTGTATCCACTATATGTGCTAAACAATATATTTGGTGGGAGTATGAGTTCCAGACTATTCCAAAGTGTAAGGGAAGAGCATGGTTTAGCATACTCAATCTATTCCCATCCAAGTTTTTATAAAAACTTTGGACTATTTTCTATTTACTTGAGTTTGAATCCATCTCAGCTATCTAATGCTGTTAGATTGATTACTGATGAAACCAAAAATCTTATTGCAAATTGTATCACAGAAGATGAGCTAAAGCGTTCTAAGGAACAATTAAAAGGTAATTATATATTAGGACTGGAAAGCACTAGCAGCATTATGACTATGCTAGGAAAGTCTGAAATATACGGTAAGAAGCTCCGTAGTATGGAGGAAATACTTAAAATAATAGATGATATTAATATGTCTGATATAAGAAATGTGGTAGATAAAATCTTTACTAGTGATAAGGTAAGTCTATCCCTTGTGGGGAAACTGGATGAAAAAACTACTAAAGATACATTTGAATATATAAAAGATTCACTTTCTTAAACCTAAATCTAAACCCCAATTAAATTTAGTAATATTTCTTTCTCAATTTTTATAAATATATTAATAATGAGAAAAAAACATAAGGAGGAAGAATATTATGAAATTTGGTGAACTTGGTGGTAAGGAAATAGTTAATTTAAGTGATGGTTGTAGATTAGGAATGCTTGCAGAATCAGACTTGCTTATAGATGAAAAAACCGGTAAAATAAAGGCGCTGTTAGTGCCAGATATGAAAAGTCATTTTTCAATTTTCTCTGAAAAGGACTTTCTAGAAATTCCATGGGAGTGCGTGAAAAAAATTGGAAGCGACATGATTATCATTGAACTTGATAGAGATCAATACGGTAATAGTAATTTATATCTGTAGATGTTCAACTATAGAAGTCGCAATAAATCTTTTGCATTTTGACTTGTTGAAAAGCCTTGAAACGTTGGATATTCAACAAATTAAAATGTAGATTTATAAGTGCGTTCTATATAGATATTTACATTAATCCATATAAGAAGTAACATCACTGCAGTAATATTCATATTATGAAATATAATCAGACCCAAGGGTATGGTACAAGGGGGACAAATATGGACATAGTTGTACAAAAATTTGGTGGTACTTCTGTTGCTACAAAGGATTTAAGAGATAAGGTAGCACAAAAAATTATTGAAACAAAGGCATCTGGTAAATTTCCCGTTGTTGTAGTATCTGCCATTGGTAGGAATGGTGATCCCTATGCAACAGATACTCTACTTAAGCTTGCAAAATCTATTTACCCTGAGTATTCAAGCCGTGAATTAGACTTGTTAATGAGCTGTGGAGAAATAATTTCAGCAGTCTTGATGGCGAACACCATTAAGTCTAAGGGCTATGATGCTGTGGCAATGACAGGATTTCAGGCAGGTATAACAACAAATTCTAACTTTGGTGAAGCTGAAGTAATTAAGGTTGATCCATCAAAAATGATAAATCATCTTAAAGAGGATAAGATAGTTATTGTCACAGGTTTTCAAGGTGTATCAGATGATGGAGATGTAACAACCCTAGGGAGGGGCGGCAGTGATACGTCAGCTGCAATCCTAGGAGAAGCCTTAAAAGCAGAGGTGGTAGAAATTTATACTGATGTTGATGGGGTTATGACAGCTGACCCAAGACTTGTTTCAGAAGCAAATGTAATAGACTCTCTATGTTATGAGGAAGTCTATCAAATGGCAAGATGTGGTGCAAAGGTAATACATCCAAAAGCCGTAGAAATAGCCCAGAGATCAAATATCACTTTAAAGGTAAAGAATACCTTCAATGATTCAGATGGAACTGTTATTAATGGCCAGTACTCTCATTTAAAGCTTCCTAAAAAGGTGGGGTATACTGAGAATTTAGTTACCGCTGTAGCACATATGAATGATATAGTGCAGGTGAAGCTTAATATTACTTCAGAAGATGAGAGAAATGAATTTCTATTAAGAGAACTAATGAAGAAAGATATTAGTATTGATATGATTAACTTCTTTGACGACAGAAAGGTCTTTACTATTGAGAAAAAGAATATAGAAGCTATTGAAAATATTTTAAATAACTATGAAGTAGAATATAATATGATCACAGATTGTAGTAAAGTAACAATTATTGGCTACAAAATTCATGGAGTTTCGGGTGTAATGGCAAGGTTGGTCTTGGCATTGTCAAAGGGTAATATAAAAATATTACAATCATCTGACTCCAATACGACTATATCATGTCTAATAAACGGAGATAATCTTTTAAAGGCAGTTAAACTTTTGCACAAAGAGTTTGATTTAAACAAATAATTTTATTTTTAAAAACTACTATGCTATTTTCAGTATAGTAGTTTTTTTTTATGGCTAAAATAATAATATTAGACCAGAATTATTCATAGAAGATTCAAAATTACTTTCAGTTTTTAAACTTTCCATAAATAATCTGGTTAAACTACAAAAGCTACATATAGGAGTGTTGTTAATGGAGTTTAATAATATAGGTCTTTTCTCTGAAAACATGGAAGGCGATGAACCTAAAAAAGCAAAAATTAGTGTAAATGAAAATCCAAACTTAAAAAATATTAAAGAAATGGGAACACAGAATGTTCCGAGTACAAGTAACAGGATTCAGTTTTTAACAGTTATAGGTCATGTAGAAGGCCATAGTGCATCTCCACCGCAAAATAAATCAACAAAATACGAGCACATTATTCCACAATTGGTAGCAGTTGAACAAAATAGGGAAATTGAAGGTTTCCTAGTAATTCTAAATACAGTTGGTGGTGATGTGGAGGCTGGGCTTGCAATTGCTGAAATGATAGCTAGCTTGTCAAAGCCTACAGTTTCTCTAGTGTTGGGAGGAAGCCATAGCATTGGAGTACCCCTTGCTACATCTTGTGATTACTCTTTTATTGTACCAACAGCGACTATGACTATACATCCAATAAGAATGAACGGACTCGTAATAGGAGTCCCACAAACCTTTAAGTATTTTGAGAAAATGCAGCAAAGAATAATTGACTTTGTAATAAGGACATCTCAGATAGAAAGGGAAAAGTTTGTTAAATTAATGAATGAAACCGATGAGATAGCAAACGATATTGGATCAATCTTAATTGGAGAAAATGCTGTTGAACTTGGTCTGATCGATGAAGTAGGTGGACTTAACAAAGCCCTAAAAAAGCTCAATGAAATGATACTTGAAAGAAGAGAGGAAACTGAAGTCCAGGATTCATTAGCACAGCAAGAGAGTAATGGTATAATGGTTGATAGCAATAGTAGTGAAGAAAATATATTATTAGATGAAACCAATAACCATAAGTCGGTACTTAATCAAAATCAAGAATAACTAAAGAAATTAAAGCACATTATTTACAATATGGATTCAGATTGTTAACAATCTGGGTTAAATAAAGTAGTTTTCTATGTTATAATGTTCATGTAAAGTGTTAATTAATTTGACACTTTATTTTTTTGTAGGTCATTTCTTAATCTGGATTACTCACTAAAAATCCAGGCTTAAAGAGAAAAATTGACCAATGGGGAATGTTTTTATATATCTATTTTTCTATTATTTAAACACAGATTATTGATGCAATGGAGTTCTATGTTGTCTATAAACAAAAGAGGTGATTGACTTGACAAAAAAAAGAGGCAGGAGCAGAAAAAAAGCAACAAGTAAAAATGAGAAAATGAGTGAAATAAGGGTTTTACTACAAGTATCCTTTAGTATTTTGTGTATATTCAGTTTACATACTAGCTCAGTAGGCAAAATTGGAGCTTTAATAAAGAACTTATTTATGGGGCTATTATCTACACCTGCTTACGTTCTTCCATATACTATCATTGTCTATAGCTTTTTATCCTTAAATCAAGATTTTAAAAGTAAGAGATCAAAATTTATGTTTAGCTTTATAAGTCTATACATGTGCTTCGTCATTACATATACTCTAGTTTTTAGACAGGATATTCCGGAGAACATTATAACTATAAATTCCTTAAGTAGATCTTTCTATTTAGGTATTGAAGGCGGTATAGCCGGAGGAATTATAGGTAATCTTATAACTTCAATGTTTTTATCTCTATTGGGTGTTAAAGGAAGTTATATAGTAGTAAGTACATTAGCTGTTTTATCCATAATCCTTACAACAAATTTATCTATAATGGATATTATTAATGGAATTGGAAAATCATTTGGACTTGTATTTGACTCTACTAAGAACTTTATAACCGATCTACGTGCAAATACTGTGACTGTTGATGAGGATAATAGTAAATCAACAGCTAAGAAAAAAACTAAGAGTAAAAAGGTTATTTTAGATAATCCTTTTGACAATAATGAAAATAATAAGAATGATGCAGTTGACGAAAAAATCAAAATACTGGACTACACTAATACTAGCAATAAGAAAGTAGTTGATTTACCTAAGGATGCAATTAGTAAGTCAGATAGTACAAATGACACTAAACCTAAAGAGCAGAATACAGGTGTTGGGGATGAAGTATCTGATTTAAGCTTTACTGATAAAAGCAATTTAGAAAACTATGAATTACCAAGTACTGAGTTACTTACCCCTAATCAAAATAGTAATACAGGTAAGGACAAAAAAGAAATTCTTAATAAAGCAAAAATTCTTGAAGGAACCCTACAGAACTTTGGTGTTGAAGCAAAGGTTATTCAAATAAGTAAAGGCCCGACAATAACTCGATATGAACTTCAACCTAAACCAGGTGTTAAGGTAAGTAAAATCGTAAATCTATCCGACGATATAGCTTTAAGTCTGGCAGCTCAGCATATAAGAATTGAAGCTCCTATTCCTGGGAAGGCAGCCGTGGGTATAGAAATTCCTAATGATAGTTCTACACTTGTTACTCTCAGGGAAGTTATTGAAAGTGATAACTTTGTAAACAAAGAATCAAAATTGACCTTTGTATTAGGAAAAGACATTTCAGGTCAGCCTATAGTCGATGATCTAGCTAAAATGCCTCATATGCTTATAGCAGGAGCCACTGGTTCTGGAAAAAGTGTATGTGTAAATAGTTTAATAACCAGTATTTTATATAAGGCTACGCCCGATGAGGTAAAGTTTTTGCTTATTGACCCTAAAGTTGTTGAACTTAGCTGTTATAATGGAATACCTCATCTACTACTTCCTGTTGTTACAGATCCAAAGAAGGCAGCTAGTGCTCTAAACTGGGTTGTGCAGGAAATGACTAACAGGTATAAATTATTTGCACAGAACAGTGTTAGGGATTTAGATAGTTATAATGAAAAGTTTAAAGATTCAGAGGAAGGCAAATTACCTAAGCTCGTTGTAATAATTGATGAGCTTGCTGACCTTATGATGGTTTCTCCAGATCAAGTTGAGGATGCCATTTGTAGACTTGCCCAGATGGCAAGAGCAGCAGGAATTCACTTGATTGTTGCTACTCAAAGACCTTCAGTTGATGTTATAACTGGGGTTATAAAGGCCAACATTCCTTCACGTATAGCCTTTTCAGTATCGTCTGGAGCCGATTCTAGGACAATCTTAGACATGGGAGGAGCCGAGAAGCTATTAGGGAAAGGAGATATGCTATTCTATCCAGTTGGGTCATCAAAGCCACGAAGAATGCAAGGATCCTTTGTCTCGGACTCAGAGGTTAATAGTGTAGTAGAATTCATAAAGAATCAAGTAGAAAATGTAAACTATGAAGAAGAAATAATAGAAAAAATCAGTAATACTACTACATCTAGCGAGGAAGAGGTTGATGAACTTTTATCACAGGCTATTGAGCTTGTAGTTGGTGCTGAACAAGCGTCAATTTCAATGCTTCAAAGAAAATTTAGAATAGGTTATAATAGAGCTGCAAGAATAATTGATGAAATGGAAGAAAGGGGTATTGTTAGTGAAAGCCTTGGCAGTAAACCAAGACGAGTTCTTATATCTATGGAAGAGTATGAAGAGATAAAGGGCAGTAAGACAAGCTAAACTTTAAGCAATTCGCTAACAAAATTTAAAGTTGTGGTGGTATCTGTTTATGAGTCAAAATGAGATTAGTATTGAAGAAGCATTAAATCTACCAAATACCATTTTTATTGACGTTCGTTCTGAGGATGAATTTAGTGAGGCCTGTATTCCGGGATCAATAAATATGCCTATATTGAAGAATGAAGAACGCATAATAGTGGGAAAGGCATATAGAAATACAAGTGTAGAAGAAGCAAAAAGCTTAGGTCTACAGTATGCATCCTATAAGCTTCATGACTATTATAATAAGGTACTAGAGCTAAGGGATATCTACGACAATATAGTAATATATTGTTGGCGTGGTGGAATGAGGAGTAGATCAGTTTGTAGTGTACTTAATACCATGAGTATGGAAAATGTACATCAACTAACTGGTGGCTATAAAAGCTACAGGAAGTTTGTTTTAGACTTTTTAGAAACTAATGTAGAAAAATATAAGTTCATTGTTTTACATGGCCTAACAGGGGTTGGTAAAACAATCATTATAGATAAATTAGAAGATATGGGAATTCCAATTATCAACCTTGAGGAGCTGGCAAAAAATTCTGGTTCAGTATTTGGCGGTATATTGTTTGAAGGCCATCCACCTTCTCAAAAACAATTTGAATCTATACTTTTCAACTCCCTTTATTACAATAAGAATAAATATGTGGTTGTCGAAAGCGAGAGTAAAAGAATAGGGAGCATAAATATACCTGATTCGGTAATCAAAGCAATGGAAGATGGATACCACCTATTAATAGACACGAGTTTAAAAAATAGGGTACAAAATATTTATAATGATTATGTAAAAAAGGATTTAGAAATAAATGATAAGCTTATAAAAGCTATCAGTCACTTAAATAAGAGACTGGGAAATAAAAATGTTGAAATGCTTATCCATAAAATTGAAAACGATGATTATGCATTTGCAATTGAGTTTCTTATAGAGAACTACTATGATCCTCTATATAAGTATTCGATTAATAAGTTTAATAAATTTGACTTATCTATAAACTATGATAATATAGATAACGCAGTTTTATTAGTTAAAGAATTTATTGCAGATCATTTTAAGTCTAGAATAAATCAAGAAAAAACTATTTGAGAGGAGTATATTTACTAGTGAATGAAAAAGTATATCTTGAAACCTTAGGGTGTTCAAAAAACCAAGTAGATTCAGAAATAATGTTAGGTATTCTAAATGAACATAATTTTACCTTAACTCAGAATGATTTAGAGGCTGATGTTATTGTAGTTAATACCTGTGGATTTATAGAAAGTGCAAAACAAGAATCAATAAATACTATTTTAGAACTCGCTGACCTTAAAACCTCAGCTAATTGCAAAGTGTTAATTGTTACAGGATGCCTAGCTCAAAGATACTCAAAGGAATTAGCAGAAGAGTTACCTGAAGTTGATGCCTTTTTAGGAACTACGAACTTCAATGAAATTGCAGAAATCGTTAATAAGGTTTTAGGTAATGGAAAGAGAATTGTTTCAACGGCTAATGCGGATAAGGATGTACACTATGAACTACCGAGAATCCTAACAACGCCATCATATAGTGCATATCTAAAAATAGCTGAGGGCTGTGACAATTACTGCACATATTGTATTATCCCTAAATTAAGAGGTAAATACAAAAGTAGATCAATAGAAAAGGTAGTAGAGGAAGCAAAAAATCTAGCTGCAAATGGAACTAGGGAGTTAATAATTATAGCACAGGACATAACGAGATACGGAATTGATATGTATGGAAATTATAGATTGGTGGAGTTACTTGATAAGCTTAGCCAAATTGAAGATATAAAGTGGATAAGACTTCAGTATTCATACCCTGATATAATAAGTGACGAGCTTATTGATCTTATGGCCCATAACGATAAAATATGTAATTATATAGACATTCCGATTCAGCATTGTAATGACGAAATACTTAAGAAAATGAATCGTAGAACGTCAAAGGAGCATATCCTTGATGTTATTAATAAACTCAAAACCAAAATACCGAATATAGCATTAAGAACTTCTCTAATCGTAGGTTTTCCAGGTGAAACTGAAGAGCAGTTTTCAGAGCTATATAATTTTGTAGAGGAAGTTAAGTTCGATAAACTTGGAGTTTTTACTTATTCTCAGGAAGAAGACACAGCAGCGGCAAACTTACCTAATCAAATTGAACAGGAAGTAAAAGATGAGAGAAGAGACAAAATAATGGTTCTTCAAAGAGACTTATCTTTAGCGAAAAATATGGATAAAATAGGTAATATATATGATATACTTATAGAAGAAAAAGTTGAAGGTGAAAATGTTTATGTGGGTAGAACTGAGTTCGATGCCCCAGAAATCGATGGAGTAGTATACGTTAGTTCAGATTCTGAAATCAATATTGGTGAATTTGTAAGAGCAAAAATAATTGATGCTCTTGAATATGATTTAATAGGAGAGATTTTTAATGAATTTGGCGAATAAGATTACCATTGCTAGAATTTTATTAGTTCCTGTCTTCATGGTTTTTCTATTAGCAAAAGTTCCATATGGCGTAACTATTGCATCAATCATATTTATAGTTGCTGCACTTACAGATAGCTTAGATGGATACATAGCTAGAAGTAGGAATCAGGTTACTAAACTTGGCAAGTTTATGGACCCATTGGCCGATAAACTTCTTGTAACAGCAGCATTAGTTTCACTTGTTCAAATGGACAAGCTGGCAGCATGGGTAGTGGTGGTTATTATATCAAGAGAGCTTGTTGTGAGTGTCTTTAGAGCCGTTGCAGCTTCAGAAGGAATAGTTATAGCTGCAAGTCCTTGGGGCAAAGGAAAAACTATTTCTCAAATAGTTGCGATTGTTACATTACTCCTTAATAACTATCCATTTAGCCTATACAACATTCCTTTTGATACAATATCAGTATGGGTTGCAGTAATACTTACTGTTATCTCAGGATATGACTATATAAATAAGAATAAACAAGTTTTGATGTAGGAAAAGCGCCGATGGCGCTTTTAATTACTAGCCACTAGCTGCTAGCTTTAGTTTATATCGATTCAGTTGAGGCTAAAAGATTGAAAAAATTTTTACTAGTAAAATGTGTATATGCTTTTCAACCCTTTATGAACAGGAGGGAACTTATATTGAACTGTACAATTTTAACTGTTGGAACAGAGTTATTGATGGGACAGATTATAAATACCAATACAGCTTTTTTATCTAAGGAGCTTAATGATTTAGGTATTAATGTTTTATATCACCTTACAGTTGGGGACAATCCAAATAGGCTTGAAAAAATGCTTGAGATTGCCTTAGAAGTATCAGATTTAGTTGTTACTACTGGAGGCCTAGGTCCAACTCAAGATGATCTAACCAAGGAGACAATTGCGAAATCATTAGGGAAAGAATTGGTACTACATGAACCAACCTTAGAAAAGATAGAGAGTTTTTTTAGTAAATTGAATAAAGAAATGTCAGTAAATAATAGAAAGCAGGCTCTTATACCTGATGGCAGTATTGTACTTGATAATGACAATGGCACTGCACCAGGTTTTATTGCTGAGGCAGATGGGAAAATAGTTATTTCACTACCGGGTCCACCAAGGGAAATGAAAGGCTTATTTTTTGATTCTGTTAAACCATACTTACAAAGCAAGTCAGAACTTAAAATAGAATCTAAAATTCTCAAATTTGTAGGTATAGGGGAGTCAAGTCTTGAAACAGCCTTAGAGGACATCATTACCGATCAGACAAATCCAACTATTGCTACATATGCAGGAGGGGGAGAAATAAGTCTGCGCATAACTGCTAGCGGGAAATCCCACGAAGAGATTGATGGGCTGATTAATCCCATGATCAAGGAAGTTGAAAGTAGATTAAAGAAATATATATATAGTTATGACGATGAGTCCCTTGAAAAAGTGGTTGCCGATATGTTAATGGACAAGAGTTTGACGATTTCTTTGGCTGAATCCTGTACTGGTGGACTATTAGCATCAAAGTTTACTTCAATTTCAGGGATCTCAAAGACATTAGATCGTGGGATAGTCACTTATAGTAATAATGCTAAAGTTCAAGAATTAGGTATTGATGAAAATATAATCAAAAACCATGGAGCTGTCAGTGAAGAAACCGCTGAGGCTATGGCTCAGGGAGTCAGATCAATAGCTGGAACTAACATTGGTGTATCTATAACAGGTATTGCTGGACCGACCGGTGGAACCCCTGAAAAACCAGTTGGCCTTGTCTATATTGGTATAGCTACCGATGGGGATACCGTTATAAAGAAGCTTAATTTAGCTGGTGACAGAAATAAAATAAGAAATTATACAACAATATATGCACTAAATCTAATTAGACAAACAATTGAGGAAATTGCATAATTCTAACTTGGCAGAGTTGCATAATAAATATGGTATAGCTCTAGGGTTTTTAAGACTATATATAGTAGTGAGTTTTTTAGGATGGTACTTATGCAATTTGCTCAATTGATAAATATAATATTTATAGTTGACCTACTAATCATATTTATGTATAATTAGGTTATAGAACATTTGTTCGCAAAGGAGAAAGGTAGGTGAAAACCAGATTTGCATAACCAATTGTGATATTTAAGCTTGGTTATTGTTATTATATCTGGGACGATATGACAGATAAGAATAAAGCCCTTGAGGCAGTACTAGGACAGATTGAGAGACAGTTTGGTAAAGGCTCAATTATGAAACTTGGCGATGATGCTGCCAAACTAAACATAGAGAGTATTTCTACAGGTGCTATAGAGCTCGACATAGCTTTAGGTATAGGTGGAATACCGAGAGGAAGAATTATCGAAATTTATGGACCGGAGTCTTCTGGTAAAACGACAGTTGCGCTTCACATGATTGCAGAGGCTCAAAAGGCTGGTGGAACGGCTGCCTTTGTAGATGCTGAACATGCTCTTGATCCTGTATATTCTAAAAACCTAGGTGTAGATATTGATAATCTAATCGTTTCTCAGCCCGATACTGGAGAGCAGGCACTCGAAATCGTTGAGGCACTAGTTAGAAGTGGTGCTGTGGATATTATTGTTATTGACTCCGTTGCGGCCCTTGTACCTAAAGCGGAGATAGCTGGTGAAATGGGAGACAGCCACGTAGGTTTACAAGCAAGACTTATGTCTCAAGCCCTTAGAAAACTAACAGGTGTTATAAATAAATCTAAAACTTCTGCTATATTCATCAATCAGCTAAGAGAAAAGGTAGGGATAATGTTCGGTAATCCTGAAACAACTACAGGTGGTAGAGCCTTGAAATTCTACTCTTCTGTAAGACTTGATGTTAGAAAAGTAGATATCATCAAGCAGAACAATGAATTTATGGGTAATAGGACTAAGGTAAAGGTAGTTAAAAATAAATTAGCTCCGCCATTTAGGCAAGCAGAGTTTGATATAATGTACGGTAAAGGTATATCCATAGAAGGTGGAGTTTTAGATTGTGCGGTTAATGCTGATCTAGTAAAGAAATCAGGTTCTTGGTATAGCTATAATGATAATAAGCTAGGTCAAGGTCGTGAAAATGTAAAGCAATATTTAATTGAGAATCCAAACTTACTTGCAGAATTAGATTATAAAGTTAGAAAACATTATAATCTACCAGTAGATGAAAAAAAGGCTACTAAAGTTATTAAGAAAAGTGATAATGTAAAAACTGAAGAATAAAAGTCAAAATAGAGCCCGACATTTGTATCGTGGCTCTATTTTTTTACTATTATACACTCTCAAAGAGAAATCCGACTAAAAAATAAGGAATTCTACGGAATTGATTATTAAGGGAAATACATGACTTAGTGGTAGGTTATTACAAAGCATCTTGACAGTATATTCAAAAAGATATAAAATTAAAAGGAAATAGAACATAGCTCCATTTCCAAGATTTAGATTTATTCCCTTTTTGAACTTATTCGATTTTAACCGAGTATATCGGTTTATATTTTTGAGTGATTAAAACGTTTGAGTGATTAATATATAGGAGGTGGTATCTATCGAATACTGGCCACTGGTTGTATCTATAGCAATATCGGCCCCGGCAGGCTTTGGGATTGGATATATATTAAGAAAAATGACTGCCGAGAAAACAATTGGCAGTGCTGAGCAAAAAGCTGAACTTATAATTTTCGAGGCGAATAAGGACGCTGATACTAAGAAAAAAGAAATACTTCTTGAAGCAAAGGAAGAAGTTCATAAGTTAAGAAATGAGCTCGAAAGAGAAAATAGAGATAGACGTAATGAACTACAAAGATTAGAAAGAAGACTTCTTCAAAAAGAAGAAACTCTTGATAGAAAATCTGATAATCTTGAAAAAAAGGAAGACTATTTAAATAAATCACTTAAAGACATATCAAACAAAGAGGTTATGGTTGAAGACCTTTATCAAAAACAAATCGAAGAGCTTGAAAGAATATCTGGACTTACTACTGATGAAGCGAAACAAATGTTACTTAGCGATCTTGAAAAAGAAGTTAAGCATGATTCCGTAGTTATGATTAGAGATATTGTAAATAAAGCAAAGGAAGAAGCTAATAAAACTGCTACAGAAATAATAGCATATGCTGTTCAGAAATGTGCAGCTGACTATGTTGCAGAGTCAACGGTTTCAGTTGTTAGCTTACCTAATGATGAAATGAAGGGAAGAATAATCGGTAGAGAAGGTAGAAATATTAGGGCTCTTGAGACCTTAACTGGAGTAGACTTAATTATAGATGATACTCCTGAAGCAGTTATTCTATCATCTTTCGATCCAATAAGAAGGGAAGTAGCTAGAGTAGCTCTTGAAAAACTTATTATTGACGGAAGAATACATCCAGCTAGAATCGAGGAAATGGTTGAAAAGGCAAGAAAAGAAATAAATAATCATATTAAAGAAGAAGGCGAGAAGGCAACGTTTGATTTAGGAATTCACAATCTTCACCCTGAATTAGTTAAATTGCTTGGTCGCTTAAAATATAGAACAAGTTATGGACAAAATGTTCTACAACATTCTATAGAAGTTTCATACCTAGCAGGATTAATGGCTGCTGAGCTAGGTGCAGACGTAAAAATAGCCAAGCGTGCAGGTTTACTTCATGACATAGGCAAAGCTGTTGATCATGAGGTTGAAGGTACCCACGTTGAAATAGGTATTAACCTACTTAGAAGATACAGAGAATCTAAGGAAGTTATACATGCAATGTCTACACACCATGGTGATTATGACCCTGAAACTATTGAGGCAGTATTAGTTACTGCGGCCGATGCTATATCAGCTGCTAGACCAGGTGCAAGAAGAGAAACTTTAGAAACATATATTAAGAGACTTGAAAAGCTTGAGGAAATTGCAAATTCTTATGAAGGTATAGAAAAAGCTTTTGCTATACAGGCAGGTAGAGAAATTCGAATAATGGTTAAGCCTGAAGATATAAGCGATGATAATATGGTCTTATTAGCTAGAGAAATTAGTAAGAAAATCGAAAATAGTCTTGAGTACCCTGGTCAGATAAAGGTTAATGTTATCAGGGAAACAAGAGCAATAGATTATGCAAAATAGTAAGAAGCTATCGTTTGATAGCTTCTTTTAGATTGTTGACAAAGTCAACAAGATGATAGGCTGTTAAGAAGCTCGAAGTTCGAGGCGTGCTGAAAGCAAGAGATCGCAGCGTATAAAGAAATACGTAAGAGTTCTTGATTGAAGCAACAACGAAGAAATTCGGGTTTGTTAGCAGTCTCAGAAGCTATCGTTTGATAGCTTCTTTTAATATTCTCAATTGCCTCAAAAATGGAATCGCATAAAACGATTAAATTCTACAAGTATTTTAATAATTAAAAATAATTAATAATTTTTAGAAAGTTTCTAATTTATATGAATATTTAGAAGGATTTTTTTTCTTTGTGTAGAATAATAGTAATTAGTGGAAATCTATTCATAATTTAACTCATTAATTGCATTTATGTCTGTGGGTTAATATCTACTAATTATTCAAAATTCCAAAAGGGGGCTTTATTCAATGGAAGTATTAAAAGTATCAGCAAAATCAAATCCAAATTCAGTTGCAGGAGCTTTAGCAGGAGTTCTTAGAGAACGAGGCGCTGCTGAAATCCAAGCCATAGGTGCAGGTGCTCTTAATCAAGCAGTAAAAGCAGTAGCGATCGCTAGAGGATTCGTTGCTCCTAGTGGTATGGACCTAATTTGTATCCCAGCATTTACAGACATTGAGATTGATGGAGAAGAAAGAACCGCTATAAAACTTATTATTCAACCTAGATAAAAGAACAGAAACCTGCTGTACAGGCAGGTTTTTTCATGTTTTTGACGTTTTATTGATACTATAATGCTATAATAGGACATAATAAAAATGGTGTAAAGGATGATCAAAATGATGGAGTTAAAAAACAAATTAGATCAACTAAACTGCTGTTTAGATCTTAAAAGAGAAATTGTAGGAGTAAAATTTATATTTACGAAAGAAGATTTTGACGCTTTTGATGTAAAACAAGTGAACAATAAAATGTCTTACTGCAATACAGTAAAGCTTGCAACAAGGGGTAAGAGCTTTAAAGCTAATGTAGACAACTTCTTCTGCAAAGCTTCAGCAAGAGCCCTCGGATTAATGGATGTAAATAATGATATAACCTCAGGAAGACTTTATCACTCATTTAGAATGTATAATAGTCTTGGGACAGCTAAAGGAGTTCAAAAGCATGTAACATTTATAGATCATGAAATATATGGCGTAGTAGTTATGCCCCTAGAGAAATTTGATACTGAGCCTGATGTAGTAGTAATGATAGTGAATCCTTATCAGGCCATGAGAGTAGTTCAGGGATATTCATATTCCTATGGAGTAGCTAAAAATGTTAAGTTTACAGGAAACCAGGGCCTATGTTCAGAATGTACAGCCACTCCATACGAAACAAATGATTTAAATGTTTCTTTACTATGTGCTAATACGAGACTTGCAGCTAAGTGGAGCGATGAAGAGATGGGACTCGGAGTTCCGTTTCATATGTTTAATACAATAGCAGATGGAATAATGAAAACATTAGATCCAAGTGATCCAAATAGTAAGAAGAGAGAAATAATTGAGAGAGCTAAAAATCGAGATATTGACATAGATGTTAATCTAGGAACAAGTTATTATAGAAGTGGAAAATAGAATAATAAATTTATTAAAAGTTAAAATAATAGAGATGTGAATATTCATATCTCTATTATTTTGCTCTTCAAACTAATAATATGTTTGTCATTTCAAACTATATAATGTATAATACTATATGTACATACACGAACATTAATCTAAAATTTAAAATAAATGTAAGGAGTGATCTAGTGACATCTCTATATCAAAATCCCCTAATTACTAGATATGCAAGTGAAGAAATGCTTAAAAACTTTTCGCCTGATACTAAGTTTAGAACATGGAGGAAGCTATGGATTGCCTTGGCTGAGGCTGAAAAGGAGTTAGGTCTTCCAATAACAGACGAGCAAATTGAAGAAATGAAAAAGTTTAGAGACGACATAAATTATGATGTGGCAAGGGCGATGGAGAAGAAAACGAGACATGATGTTATGTCCCATGTCCATGCATATGGCGAACAATGTCCTAAGGCAAGGCCAATTATTCATTTAGGAGCTACAAGTGCATTTGTTGGAGATAATACTGACCTAATTGTAATGCAGGATGCTTTAAAAATAGTTCGTAAAAAACTAATAAATTGCATAGACAGACTTTCTAAATTTGCCTATGAATATAAAAGTATGCCTACATTAGGATTCACTCATTTTCAGCCCGCACAGCTTACTACAGTAGGTAAGAGGGCTACACTATGGCTAATGGACTTATTGTTAGATTTAGACGACATAGAGGCCCTTATTTCGCGAATGATGTTAAGAGGCGTTAAGGGGACAACGGGTACTCAAGCAAGCTACTTGAAACTTTTCGATGGAGACCACGAAAAAGTTAAGAAATTAGATCAGTTAGTTGCTAAAAATTTAGGATTTGATAAAACATTTCCTGTTACGGGACAAACTTATGCCAGAAAGTTTGATTACAAAGTGTTATCAGCATTAAGTGGAATCGCACAAAGTCTTCATAAGATGACTAATGATATACGCCTGCTCCAGCACCTTAAGGAAGTAGAAGAACCCTTTGGTAAGAATCAAATAGGTTCGTCGGCAATGGCATATAAAAGAAACCCAATGAGAAGTGAAAGAATAGCTTCATTGGCGAGATATGTAATAGCTAGTGCACAAAACCCTGCAAATACAGCTGCAACGCAATGGTTCGAGAGAACTTTAGATGACTCGGCTAATAGAAGAATCTCGATACCAGAGTGCTTCTTATGTATAGATTCAATAATAGAAATTGCCATAAACATAAGCTCAAACCTAGTAGTTTATCCTAAGGTAATCGAAAAACGTATTAGAGAAGAACTGCCCTTCATGGCAACGGAAAATATCATGATGGAAGCAGTCAAAAAGGGCGGAGACAGACAAGAACTTCATGAGAAAATAAGAGTACATTCCATGGATGCAGGTAGAGTTGTAAAAGAGGAAGGTAAGAAGAATGATTTGCTAACAAGAATAGCTAAGGATGATGCCTTCAATCTATCAATGGATGAAATAGAGAACCTATTAGATCCACAGTTGTTTATTGGTAGATCTCCAGAGCAAGTAGATGAATTCATTGAAGAAAATATAAAGCCTATCTTGGATTCCAATAAAGATATATTAGGTGTAGATGTTGAATTAAAAGTATAGATAGTAGAGGAATGGTTTAAAACCATTCCTTTTTATTATAATACAAAGGAAATTATAAATCCCTTGGAATTATGGATAAATATAACTTCGTTATGTATTAAAAAAGTCAACCTTGAGAATCTCTATGAAAGACTTTTTTATTGAAAGACTGTAGATCTCAAGATGTTAACCTTATTGTGGATTGATAAAGTAATAGACATAAAAACTAGTTGACAGTTCAACTAGTTTAAACTACAATAATATTAGTTGAAACTTCAACTAATTTGCACCTTGTCCTAAACATCCAAAAACATACATAACAACATAATGGGAGGAGAGGATTATGATGTATAGTTTTAAGAATGACTATAGTGAAGGGGCACATCCAAGAATATTAAATGCTCTAATAAAATCAAATATGGCCCAAGAAGAAGGCTATGGAAATGATGATTACACTCAAAAGGCCATATCTAAATTAAAAAAAATAATGGGAAATCAAAATATTGATATTCATCTTATACCAGGAGGAACTCAAACAAACCTAATAGCTATTGGAGCTTTCTTGAGACCCTATGAAGCTTGTATATCTGCCGATACAGGACATATCGCAGTTCATGAAACTGGTGCAATAGAATACACTGGTCATAAAGTGATCACACTAGATTCCGAGGGTGGAAAAATATCACCTCAAGATATCCAGGAAGTACTAGATTTCCATGTTAATGAACATCTAGTAAAACCCAAACTAGTATATATATCTAATCCAACTGAATTAGGTACAATATACACAAAAGAGGAAATAAAAGCTCTAAATGAATTCTGTAGTTCTAAAAATCTTATTTTATATGCAGATGGAGCAAGATTGGGCTCTGTACTTTGCGTTCAAGAAGCTAATCTAACCTTATCAGATATGTGCAATTTGACGGATGCCTTTTTTATTGGTGGAACTAAAAATGGAGCCCTTCTTGGTGAAGCACTAGTAATAAAAAATGAAGAGCTAAAACAAGATTTTAGATATCACATAAAGCAAAAAGGAGCACTGCTAGCTAAAGGAAGACTTCTAGGAATCCAATTTAAAGAGTTATTTGAGGACAATCTTTACTTTCAACTTGCAAACCATGCAAATGAAATGGCAAATCTTTTAAGTGAAGGTCTTAAGGAAGCTAATTGCAAGTTTTTAATAAATTCTCCAACAAATCAAATCTTTCCTATTTTAGAAAATGAAATAATTGAAAAACTAGAAAAGAAGTTTTCCTTTTATATCTGGAAAAAAATAGATGATAATAATTCTGCTATCAGATTAGTTACTTCATGGGCCACAAAAAAAGAAGCTGTAATTGAGTTCATAAATGAATTGAAAAAGTAGAATTATAGACCTTTTCAATAAAAGCATAAGGTGCCAGGAGGTGAATCAAATGAAACTTAATAGCCATATTCTAAGAGAAGTAGGATCACTTACTAGAAGCATTCATGCTATTGTAGAGGTAAGATTTAAAGAATTACATTTGCAAAAAGGTCAATCCATATATCTAACTAGAATATGCGAAAAACCAGGAATAAATCTGATACAGCTATCAAGCTTACTTAAGGTTGATAAAACAACAACTACAAAAGTTGTCCAAAAGCTTATAAAAGAGGACTTTATTCTAAAAAGAAAAGACGATGATGATAAACGTTCATATAGGCTTTATCCAACATCTAAAGCACTGAGGACATATGATGAGTTAATAAAAGAGGAAAATAGAGTCATAGATATGTGTTATAGAGATCTTGATGAAGAGCAAAAAAAATTAGCATATGAATTAATTAGAAAGATGAAAGAGAATATTGAAACTAACTGGCTTAAAATAAAGAACTATAAATAGCTACTTAATAGATAGACCACAGGCACACTAAACAGTGAGTGAACCTGTGGTCTTTTTAATTATATAAAGTAATTACTAGAATAAATTTTGAAAAACTTAATTTTATCAAAGGAAATATTTAAGCCATAGAGAATTATTAAGTATATGTTATATTTTGTATGATTATATAAAGTATGGTAAATAAGTTTGAGCTTTTTAACCTAAAAGTAAGTATATATACCGGGGGGCATTATGAAGAACATAGATAACCAAGAGTTTAAATTTGATTATGTAGGATTTGGGACAAGGATTGGAGCAACAATAATCGATATTCTTATAATAGTACCGATAGTATTAATCATTACACTTATATTTAAAGACACAATAATTCAATCACGAGAATTTAGCATATTGCTACGAATTATAATAAATATTCTTATAATAATCTATAAGATCTTTTTCACCGTAACATATGGTGGAACTCCTGGAAAGTTAGCGACCAAGATAAGAATTATTAGTGAAAGAGGTAATTATCTTACTGTAGATAGGGCTTTTTTGAGGTTGTTGCCGAACTTATTTTATACGATTATATCTGCAAGCGTTAGACATTCAATGGGAAACGATATAAATCTAGGTTTAAGCTTCTTATTGGATTTAATTTTAATACTGGATGTTTCACTTATTGCTTTTAATGATAAGAAAAAGGCATTACACGATTATTTAGCCAGTTCATATGTTGTAACAAATGAATCTTTACTCAGAAAGCAGGGGAGTAAAAGCGTGAATGATCTATATATTGATTAGTTAATTATATAAGGATTTGATATATGTTTAGAAGTAAAGCAAGAAAATGTACATTGTAACTTAATTGATCTACCATATATATATTATGTAAAGTTCTTGAGTTGGGGGAGAAAATTGAACTTGTGATTAATGGGGTGGGAGGTAATACTATGAATCATATAAAAGAGAACTTAGATAAGGTACCTAAACATGTTGCCATTATTTGCGATGGAAACGGTAGATGGGCAACTAAAAGAGGTCTGCCTAGAAGTCTTGGTCATAGAGAAGGGGCTAAGACAGCAAAGGAAATAGTTGAGGTGTGCAAAGAATGTGGTGTTGAGTATCTAACTCTATACTTATTCTCAACAGAAAATTGGAACCGTCCAAAGGAAGAAGTTGACTACCTAATGAATCTTTTTGTCCAGTTTTTTAGAGATTGGAGATATGAAGCTATTAACCAAAACATAAAGATTGTTCATATCGGTTCATATGATAATCTTTCTGAAAAGCTAATAAAAGAGATTAGAGAATGTGAAGAAAGCACAATGCATAACAGCGGAATGGTTTTAAATCTAGCACTGAATTATGGAGGTCGGTTTGAAATAGTCGAATCAGTTAAAAGCATTGTTAATGAAATTAGAAAAGGATCTATCGAGGTTGAGCAAATAACGGAGGAAGTTATTGATGATTACCTCTATACGAAGGATCAACCTAATCCCGACCTTCTTATTCGAACGAGTGATGAATGGAGATTTAGTAATTTTCTACTATGGCAAATTTCTAAATCAAAAATATGGGTTTCAGAGGTGCAGTTTCCTGACTTTAAACGTGATGACTTATTAAAAGCGTTTACATACTACAATTAGAAATTAAATTATATTCATGACCTTGAAGAGGTATTTGAAAAGAATGTAGCGGGTCTTTTGCTGATTTAGTTGGGATAAGATATCATGAGTGGGGATCTTATGATTAAGTAAATCTAGAGCTAGAGGATTATAAAAAAGAATACCCAGGTTTAATAAAAGTATAAGGTTATAATTTGTAACGAAGATTAAATATTGCTTTCTGATAAAAAAGACAAACGATAATGGAGTAAAATTTTGGAGATTATAGTCCTATTCTAAGAACCTCTCTCAAGCAAAATAATGGTAAAAATTAATAAAATATTAAAAATTATACTATTTGATATATAGTATAATTTAGGAGAGTAAAATTTTGGGAGGGATTATTTATGATTAAGCTAAAAAATTCTGTTTTTACAGTTTTGGCTATTACATTATTTATTTCTAGCTTTCTAGTTCTTAAACCTACAAAAATATATTCGGAAGAACTTGTGAGTTACGGAGAGTCTGAGGAACTAATCAGTTATACGATAGGTGCTGAGGTTTCAAAACATACTATCAGTGGACATGTAACAGACAAAATGACTGGTGATCCAGTAAAGAATGCTAAAATAGTACTTAAGGGGCGTAGAACACCAAATCGTGGGGCTGAAACTGATAGGGAAGGATACTTCAAAATTGAAGACGTTTCAGATGATGACTATGTACTGAAGATAGAAAAAGATGGATATAAAGAATACGATAAAACTATAGAGATAGATGGCAACGATCTTGAATTAGATGTATCTTTAGACTTTTATACTATAAGTGGATATATAACAGACAAGAAGACATATAAACCAATGGAAGGTGCTAAGGTAACATTAAATGAGTCTTCAAAGTCAAGCATGGAAACTGAAACCGATAACAAAGGATACTTTGAATTTAAACATGTGTCACAGAAGACTCATACAGTAAAAATAGAAAAGGAAGGGTATTCTACTTATGAAAAGGAAGTAAAAGTAGATGACGATGACATAAAACTGTCCTTAGACTTAAAGACTCAAGCAGATCCTTGCGTTATAAGTGGTTATGTAAAAGATGAAAGAACTGGTGAGCCTATAAGTAATGTTATTGTGAGGTTAAATGGAACCTCTAATTGGTTAAATGAAACTGACGATAAGGGGTATTTCACATTCGAAGCTGTATCACAGGGAACCTATGGAATACAAACTGATAAAGAAGGGTACCGTATGTATAATAGGAGCTTAAGTGTAATTGGTAATGATAGAGAACTCGATATAAGGCTAAATCCTTATATACATGATATTTATGTTGAAGTAAATAATTCAAGCATTGTGTTTGATAATTCAACTGGCTATCCATTTATTGATGAAGATGATAGAACCTTAGTTCCACTAAGAAAGGTTTTAGAAGCTTTTGGTGCAAAAGTTGAGTGGGATAACGATAAAAAAATGGTTTACGCTACTAAAGATAATAATACAGTATATATTCCAGCAAACGAGAACTATATTATAGTAAATGATGTTAAAGTTTCAATTGACTCTAAAGCTATCATCAAAAATGAAAGAACCTATTGTCCCGTTAGAGCGATTATAGAAGGATTAGAAGGAATTGTAACATGGGATGAGAAAACTAAGACGGTTATAATTAAAGAAAAGGGTGAAATATAACTTATTTCTAAACTTAGTTAGATACCAAGAAAATCAAAGGTTAGGTCAATAAATAATAATATTTGAAATTAGTTACGGGTACGGGCTGATTTAGATCTTCTAAATCAGTCTTTTCATTTGAAAGAGAGAAGTTATACTTTTCTATTTATTTGATATTTATAATGATTTACACGCTTAGATAAAGAAGTTTACTATTTAAAGAGGATATACAGCAAATATGGAGAATTAAATACTTAATGAAAAAAGGTCATAAAAAAGATCTAATCCATTTCCTTTATACTAGTAAGATAGTACCTAAAAATGAGATAAGATCATAAATGATGGAAGCTGATATTCCGAGTAGAATATATACTTTGGAAGTTATCTATTTTAACTTTCAATCAAATTTTACTTTTAATAATAAAAAATCTTAACCAAATATATTTGAAGTATGAATAACTACACGGATTTCTCTTTTGAATACAAAATGATTGAAGAAAAACCAATTTAAGTGTATGATTAAGAGAATTTGAATCCTGTCCATTATTAGAACCATAATTATTTTATGTATACCAACGGAGTTTCTTCAATTTCAATTACCGTAGAGAATTATCCTACATTATAGTGCATAGAAAGTCGGGTATGGAATGTTTATTATTGCTATACTTATAGACGAAAGGAGATTAAGTCTATGGATTGGCTCAAAAAAATGAACGGCTCTATAAGTTATATTGAGGAGAACCTTGCAAGGGATATTGATTACAATAAAGTAGCGAAAATAGCTTGCTGCTCAACCTATCACTTTCAACGAATGTTTTCCTTTATAACTGACATTCCCTTATCCGAATATATCAGACGGAGGCGTTTAACCATTGCAGCATTTGAGCTTCAAAATAGTAATATCAAAATAATTGACCTAGCCCTCAAATATGGTTATGACTCTCCAGATGCATTTTCAAGAGCCTTTAAAAAGCTTCATGGCGTTACACCAAGAGTAGCTCGTGATATGGGGGTACAGTTAAAGGCCTATCCTCGATTATCCTTTCATATTTCAATCAAAGGAGATGTTGAGATGAATTACAGAGTTGTTGAGAAAGAGGCCTATACAGTATTTGGCAAGAGTCTAACGATTGGTATTGATGAAAAACCATATGAAATTATTCCAAAATTCTGGTTGGATTTTCAAGAGGATGGAACATATCATAGGATATGTAGAACGGCTGGATTTGAACCCTATAGTGGTCCATTGCTAAGCGGTGCTGCATACGACTATAATAATGATGGCTCCTATAGAAATAAGTATATTATTAATACTATACTTCCTATAGGTACTGAGATCCCTGAGGAGTTCGATATTCTTACAATACCCAAGGCTAAATGGGTTGTATTTTCAGATACCTATGAAACTGTAGAAGAGACCTCAGATGTGATAATAAACCTATGGAAAAGAATCTTCACAGAATGGTTTCCGATATCTGAATATGAGGTAGCAGATGGTCCACAACTAGAGATATATCCAGAAAACACTAAGACGATAGAAGTTTGGGTACCAATTATTAAAAAGTAATATAAGAAGATTTCCCTTGAACTGCAAGTTTTTAAAAGCTTCAAGGGAAATCTTTTTATATAAATAAAATTCAGCTATAATGCGTAGTTGCTTAGTTTATCTATATCTTTAATACAGATAACTCCATTATTATTATAGTAAATAATTCCTTCGTTTTCGAGTCTTCTAAGAATCTTAGAAACGGTAACACGATGCAATGAATTTATTGATGCTATCTCAGCATGAGTAATATCTAAATGTATGTGGATTTCATGACCTACTGTTTTTCCGTATTTCTCTGAAAATGAATAAAGAAATCTACAAATTTGTGTAATAGGTTTTAAAAAAGAAATTGTATCTAGTTGATGCACAAGAACACGTATTCTCATTGCCATAGATTTAAGCATATCCTCAGACAACTCCGGATGGTCAATCAGAAGCCTGTTAAATATTACTCTTTCAAATCCATATACTTCACAGTCTTCGCATGCAATTATTGAAGCATTAGAGGGAAGATGGTGAAAGAAACTTACATCATTAATAATGTTTCCTGAAATTGCATACCAAAGAGTTTTTTCTTTACCCTCAGGAGTAACCATAACCACTCTTACTTTACCGGTCTTCAGGTAATAGATAGTTTCTGCTTTTTCGCCTTGTCGAGAAATACAATCTCCTTCACTGAACTTCCTTAATGTACCGAACTTAAGAAGCTTCTTGATTGATTGAAGGGATGACTTATGATCAATCCATGGCAGTGTATAGGACCTACACTCTTTTAAATGATCATTCATTCTAACAACTCCTTAAATTTGTCAAAACATTTATAAATTCTTATTAGGTATTTATGTTATAAGTATATTGCTTAGACAATTAACATGCAACTTAAAAGTAATATCTATGTTCCAAGTTAAGTGCATAAGTGCCTGAGACATAAGTGATCTCATGATAATTTTTTTAAATAATAGGATTGGAGAGTAGAACTAAAATTTAAGCAATGTAGTTGTGGCTACAGCGTAATTATATAGTAGCTGATATATTAGAGTTAAGAAAATTCGTTAGTTAAGTATAAACGCAGGAGGTATTATATGAATAAGCAAATTAAAGTAGTATTATTAGGTACAGGTACTCCAAATCCTGTACCAGAAAGATCAGGGCCATGTGTTGCAATTGTAGTTGGTGATCAATCTTATCTTGTGGATTTTGGGCCAGGGATTGTAAGGCGAGCTGAAAAAGCCCATCGCAAAGGAATTAAAGGATTGCGACCTAAAAATCTGAAAAGGGCATTCTTGACCCATCTTCACTCAGATCATACAACTGGCTATCCTGACTTAATCTATACACCTTGGGTAATGGAAAGAGATGAGCCACTTAAAGTATTTGGCCCTAAAGGAATAGAGAATATGACGATGCATCTTTTAAAGGCTTACGAAGTAGATATCAATGCTCGACAAAATGGTTTTGAGAAGGCTAATAGTAAAGGTATTAAAGTTATAGCAACTGATATTAATGAAGGCTTAATATACGAAGATGAGTTAGTAAAGGTTGAAGCTTTTTTAGTTAATCATCCTCCATTTGAAGCTTATGGATATAGATTTACTACTCATGATAAAGTCGTTGTTGTGTCGGGAGATACTACACCCTGTGAAAATTTAGTTAAATATGCTAAAGGGTGTGATATACTCGTCCATGAAGTCTACTCAAGTCAAGGTATTAAAAATAAAGATCCTAAATGGTTCAAGTATCATACAAGAGTGCATACATCAAGTTATGAATTAGGTGAAATAGCAGCTCAAGTTAATCCAGGTCTATTGGTAATGTATCATCAACTATTTATGGTTGGAAATGATGAATCAGCTGCCGAATCAATCATTCAAGAAAGAGTACAAGAGATGATTTCTGAAGTCAAAGAAAAATTCAATGGCGAAGTGGTTTCAGGTAACGACTTGGATATATTTTAGGAGAATGTACAATTTATAGCTTAAAAATCTTGGATTAACATAAAAATCTTTAAAGAATCCTCTTTGTTTATCATATATTAATACAAAAGGGGATATCGCTATGAGTATGTATAGAAAGAACGCTTTAAATCAATTAAAATTAACATTTGAAGAATTTTTAGAAGAATATAAGGATGAACTTTCTTCACAAGAAGCTTTTAATTTAGCTAAGGAATATGAAATAGAGACATGGAAGGAGCAACTAGAAAGTTATAAGGATAATGCTGAAAAAACTGGATTTAACGTAAAAGATGCAATTAAAATATGCAAGACAATGATAAATGAATTGAGCAAAGTAAAAACAAGTGATCTCTTAAATAAATAGAATTTAAAGTTGGCATGTACACTATTTTTTTCACACTAAACTTGATTAAAGGCTGATTCTAGAGTTTCTCTAGATCAGTCTTTTTATATGCAGTCATGTTCTGTTTATTTTTAAATTTCAACAAATAATAGAAATTACACTTAAATATAGAAAAAATGTTAATTTATATAAAGGAAGTGTAAATGTTATGAAGAACTAATAATATATGTTAAATTTTATGTGTCGGTCACAAAAGATGAATTACATCTTTTCAAAAAAATGAAAGGAGGTTTGAGTTAAATGAGTTAATAAGAACATAAAGTTCTTTCATTTTTAATCAGAATTCACTTTAAGTAATGACCTAAAATAATAAAACTCATGAAAAAATTTTAAATTTAAGGAGTGATTGTTTTGAGTAAGAGATCTTTGAAAATTATAAGCTTAATTGTCCTTCTCACGCTTATTTCGATTAATGTTTTTAACTCAAGTATAGTGGCTATTGCAAGAGAATCATCTGAAGCCTTATCAGTATCTGAAGCATTAAGCAAGTCTAATGGAACAGTCGTAACAGCGGAAGGATATATAGTATCAAAATTTAATGAACAGTATGCAATAAAAATTGCTGATACTAATGATGTATCAGCTTCAGAATATTTAATTGTCAAGCTGGAATCAAGTATGAGAGAAGAATTTAGCCCTGTGAACAATCCAGATGCTTTGGGAAAGAAAATAAAAGTAACTGGTAAGAGAGATGTATACTCTGGAGAACAATCTATAGAATACGTTTCTTCTATAGAGTTTCTAGAAGATGAAGCTAACAATGATAGTGTTTCAGCAGCATTAAAGCAGCCAAAGGGAACAGTTGTAACAGCAGAAGGTTATATAGTATCGAAATTTAATGAACAGTATGCAGTAAAAATTGCTGACACTAATGATGTATCGGCTTCAGAATATTTGATTGTCAAGCTGGAAGCAAATATGAGAGAAGAGTTTAGCCCAGTGAACAATCCAAGTGCTCTAGGAAAGAAAGTAAAAGTAACAGGCACGAGAGATACATACTCCGGTGAAGAATCTATTGAATCTGTTTCTAATATCGAATTTGTTACAGACAGTGGTACTGAGCCTTATCAGTGGAATAATGTAGTTCCTGAAAAGAAACCATCCTCAGAAAGTGATAATGGAAAGTTAGTACTATTCAATAATTCTCATGGTGAAACTACAGGTAACGCGGATTGGGTAATTGACGGTGGTTTTTCAGATTTTGCAGATGCACTAGTAAGTGAAGGCTATACAGTAAAAGAATATAGAGGTATTGATAAGAACGGCGATGGAGTTATACGCTATTACGATGACAGGCAACAAGAAAATGTTGATAAAAATGAAGCAATAATTACATATGATGGTATTAAAAATGCAGATGTATTCATTATGGCTGAGTCAAATAGGCCTTTAAGAATATCAGAGTATGCTGCATTAAAACAATTTGTTGATTCAGGAAAAGGAATTTATTTCATTGCAGATCACTATAACGCTGACAGAAATAAAAACACCTGGGACTCAACAGAGGTATTTAATGGTTACAATAGATCTACAAGTTTAAGCTATAATATGGGTGGAGAATATGGAGATATGAGAAATCCTCAGGATGCTAACAAAGGATGGCTTTCAGAGACATTTGGAATTCGTTTTAGATTTAATGGATTAGATTGTAAAAGTGGTGTATCAGGAATAAAAAGTTCCTTAGAAAGTGAAGGAATTACCCAAGGTGTTGAAGAGGGGATTTTAATGGCAGCAGGAGGTACATTAGCGATAACAGATCCTGATAGGGCAAAGGGAATAGTTTATTTTGCTGAAACAGATGTTCCAGTTAAATGGAAGTATGCTCCAGACAGCGGAATATATTTTGGAGGCGAGAAAGAAGGAGCTTTTGTAGCAATTTCAAAGCCGAGCTCAGGTAAGGCTGCATTTATTGGGGACTCATCACCAATAGAAGATGCTACTCCGAAGTACAAAAGAGAGGATGGCGGAGCAAAAAAAACATATCCTGGATGGACAGATACTGGTAATGCAGCTACTCTTAGTGTAAACATTGTAAACTGGCTTGCCACTCCAGAAAG
Organism: Wukongibacter baidiensis; assembly: GCF_050888315.1. Taxonomy (NCBI): domain Bacteria; kingdom Bacillati; phylum Bacillota; class Clostridia; order Peptostreptococcales; family Caminicellaceae; genus Wukongibacter; species Wukongibacter baidiensis. The sequence goes on along the minus strand of NZ_CP138202.1, from coordinate 378,848 downwards.
TTACATAGGTTTTGATGGAGTAAATCATACGAAAGGTGTTCTTACTCCAGAGGCAATGGCAACTGTTGAAATGGATGAGACACAAAGTGAACCTTGGAGTGCACCTACTTACGACCCATGGAATACAGATACATTTTTACCTGGCTCCTATGGGGCTCCGTATCAATAAAAAGGGTTGCACCAGAATGACGAACTTCTGCGTTATTTAAAATTTCATCTACTTGGCAAGTACACTATAGAGATTCTAGTAAAGACTTCAACTTATACAGATCCAAAACTCTTAAGAACTCTGAGTATTTGTCTCTGTATAAATTGAGTTTTACTAAGAACTCTATACAACTAGCCAAACCGATGAAATTTCAAAACCTAAAACCCGTATTATTCATTAAAAATTTGAAATGGTTCAAGTAGTTTTGAATTCTAAGACTTTTATCAAGTTCGAAGGCATACCTATGTTGTACGTCGAGAAATTGATGGAGGTCTTAGAATCAAAAGGACGCAGCAGAGTTTTAAATTTTCTATGAGTAATCCGGGTTTAACTTCATTCATTCTGAAACACCAAGGGGCTGTACTCATAAGAAATCTTTATGAGACAGCCCCTTGTCTTTTTAAGATTCTATTACAATATCAATCATTGCACTAATTTTAGAAATAGTTAGATGCTTTCTATTTTATTTGTTGTACTTTGTGATTAATTAGAACTCTATTATTAATTTCCATCTTTTTAAAGATATTTTCAATGTGGGTCTTTATAGTATGGGGACTAACGTGCAACTTATCAGCAATTTCTTTATTTCTTAATCCTTCCAGAACTAAGTCTACAACCTCTGATTCTCTTTTGGTAAGATTATATTTTCTTCTAGCTTTTTCAAGCTTTACTATCTTTTCAGTTTCAATATTAGTTATATATAGATAAAAAAACCTTTCTAATTCATCGTACATATTGGTTATAAAAATAGGTATTAGTTCTATATTATATGATTCAAGAGGGATGAATATTGTATTATTTGAGTTTAATCTGCTCTTTGTAACTCTTGAAAAAATTAAATTTATAATACACTCAAATCCTTCTCCACAATCATAGCTTTCACTTATATAATTACAGATCTCTTTTGAAGCCTCATTGAAATCTATCACTTCAAAATTATTATCTAATATTATGACTCCTATAGGCAAATTACTATAACATTTTTTCGATAATTGATACTCCTTCTTTAATCTAGCTTTTCTTAGATTTAGGTTTAACTTATAAGAGATAAGATCATTTATTCTATTTAAAATCATAAGCTCTTTTTCAGTAAAATTTTCCTCTTTCTTTTCTTTGTGAATACCTATCCCACCAATCAGTTCATTTTTGAATTTTAATGGCATGGCTACTTGATAGTACAGGTTTTCTTTTTTTAAGAAATCATTGTAATATTCCGTTTTTTCGTATTCACTATATGACATAATATCTGTTATTGACAAAACTTTTTTGTTAGAATAGATATTTTGGAAAATATCTGTTTTATGGTAATAGTCGTTATAATTCCTAATCAGACTATCGCTAATATTGACCCCTACAGGTTTTGTAAGGAAATATTCTGTATCGGCTAATAAAAATGCAGCAATATTAAAATTATAAAACTTCAGAAGTAGATCTAAAGTGGTCCGTCTAAAATCCTTTTCTTCCTCATGTAGACTATAGAAGAATTCTAGCATCTTATCATAATCCTTACTGTTTAATAAGTTTACATGCATAATTGCTCCCTCACTTGTCTTCAATCCTGATTGCTTTTTTATATTGCATATAATCTAATTTTAACCCGTTATGACAATTAAATCAACCAAAAAATGTTAAAAATGTATTAAAAGGTTAATGATTTCATTTTTTTACTTATACGTATTTCTCTATCTACATGGTGATGACAATATGATTTTTTTCTATTTTAAATATGTAAAAAATCGGTAAAAAGTACTACTAATTTTCAGTAGCTTAACCGATATGAAATATTACTATTTTTTGTGATAATAGTTGTAACAAGACTTGTCCTAATATTTTGAATTTTAGTTATATTATTCTTGGAAAGGATGATTATAATTTTCAAAAAAAATATTTTATTAATAAAAAGATTGCTAAAGTTATTATATTTCAATAGAAATAAATTTATCTACATCATTATGATTATGATAATATCTACAGTCATCAACTTTACATTGCCAATCATAAGTAAAAGCCTAATAGACAATGGCATCTTAAAAGGCAACTTCCAAATTGTTTTAAAATACTCCATATTAAGTTTTCTACTAGTCATAATCGATCAAGGACTTAGTTTATTTGAGACGCGAACCATTTCTTATTCCAATAACTTATTTAGATATAGACTTACAAGTATTTCAATAAGAAAACTAATGAAGGCAAAGATGTCATACTTAGATGACAATAACTTTACTGAAATAGTTAATAATATTCAAATAGATGTTAACAACGTCTCAAGACTTGTAGATCAGTCATTTATCACTAGAATTTTTAATGTATTTAAAATATTAGGGGGATTCTTAGGAATGCTCACCATAGACTACAGATTGTCCGTTCTTGTTGTTCTGATACTACCTATCAGGTACTTTTTCGTAAACTATTTTTCAAAAATCAAGAAAAAAGATTATAAAGAGTATATGGAATATTCAAAGCAGTATTTTCGTTGGTATGGAGACAAAATGGACGGGCTTAAAGAAATCAAATTATCAGGTATAGAAAGCATAATAATGAAGCAATTTACTAAATTGCAAAGATGGTTAATTAGGAACAATATAAAGCGTGAGATGACTGACAAACTGAATAGAGTCACTGAATCTATTACTATGAAACTAATATCAACCATTATTTACATAATAGGAGCTTTAATGATAATAAGTGGCTCATTTACTATCGGAGGATTATTTGCCTTCTCTACATATAGTGTTAGAGTAATAAGTCCAATTTCATCCCTTTTAAACATAAAGTATGATTTTGCAAAAATTATTTTGTCGGCCGAAAGATTGTTTAACTTTTTAGATATGGATTGTGAAATTAGCGATGAAGAATTTATAAGACTCCAAAAGAAAGATCTTAAAGGAGAGATTGATCTTAGAAACATTAGCTTTTCATATGATTCTAACAACGAAGCTTTGAAAAATGTAAACTTCAATATTAAATCAGGTGAAAAGGTAGGACTTGTAGGATTAAATGGATCTGGAAAGTCGACGATATTCAATCTACTCTTAAAAATTTGCAAGCCAAGTAAAGGAGAAATATATTTAGACGGAATTAATATAGAAAATATAAAAATTAGGGACTTAAGAAAGGGCATTTCTATAGTAACCCAAGATATACATCTATTTAACACCACTATCGAGGAAAACATTTCTTTGTTTTCTAAACTATCTGATGAAAAAATAAACCAGTCAATAAAGCTCAGTGGTGCTTACGACTTTATCAGTAAAATACCTAAAAATGCAAAAAATAGGATAGGTGTTAAGGGAACTAAGCTTTCGGGAGGGGAAAAACAGAAGATAGCTATAGCTAGAGCTTTTTCCAAATCGTGTAATATAATGCTGTTTGATGAAGCAACATCAAGTTTTGATATAAAATCTGAAAAACAATTCAATGACTCAGTATTAGAAAATTTTAAGGAAAATACTGCGATATTTATTACCCATAGGCCAAATATACTGAAGGAGTTAGATAAAATCATTGTACTACATAAAGGGGAAGTCGTAGATATTGGAGTTCATGATGAATTATTAAGTAGAAATCATGAATACATAGAAATTATCAAGACATTCGAAAATAAGTATGCATAATCTTTGCTTTTAGTCATTTCATATCATGAAATCTAATTAAAAGAAAAAAACTTTTATATACATTATGTTTTTCACCCCAATTCAGGCATAATGAGATCAAAATGTATTAATTAGCTAATAAAAAAAAGGGAGGCATTATTAATGAAAAAACTAAGAAAAAGAAATGTATTTACAGAGGATACTGTAGAAATGTTTGCATCGTGTACCTGTGGTTGTAGTTGTTCGTGTTACTGTAATCCAAAGTATGCAGATTATAGTAATGACTCAAGTGATGAGAGCTCAGACGAAAGATATGGAGACAAAATGTACGAATTAGGATACTAATTTGCTCTTTATTACTGTAATCCAAAGTATACAGATTATAGTAATAACTCAAGTGATGATATATAAAGAGATAATGGAAATGAATTAGGCGACCAGATTGATTAGCATAATTGAAAAAATTGTGCAACTAATAGGATTCTTGAAGCTTTACATAAAGACTTTGTAAATCTCATTATAGCTTGATAGGGGCTGAAATAAATAAAACCTAACTGATATATTGAAAAAATACATCAGTTAGGTTTTACAAAATAAACTTACAAAAAGTAAGGAGATGAAAAGATTGGATGCAAGCTATTTTATTCATTTATTCAAAACAAAAGAAAACTTTTATATATATGATGTAAACACTAACGCCATCTTGAAAGTATCAGAAGAAATATACGGATATTTAGATAATCAAAGGGAAGCTAATAATTGTGATTATAGGTTAGAAGGACAAATTGAAAAGATAATAAATAGTGGCTATCTGTCTAAAAAAAGGGTTGATGCTATTGAGCATCCATATGACGAACTGCTTCCATTCTATTTAAAAAATAGATTAAATGTCATTACTCTACAGGTGACACAACAATGTAACTTGAGATGTAGCTATTGTAGTTTTTCTGGTATATATAATGATAGAGTACATTCCGATAAGCAAATGAGTCTAGAAGTAGCAAAAAAGGGAATTGATTTCATGATAAGTAACTCACTTGAATCACCTCGACTCGACGTTGGTTTCTATGGGGGTGAGCCTTTACTAAGATTTGACCTCATTAAAGAATGTGTTTCCTATGCAAAACAGCAAGGTCAAGGTAAAGAAGTAACTTTTCATATGACCACTAATGGAACTTTACTAAGAGACGAAGTAGTAGATTTTTTAGTTGAAAATAATTTCAAGCTATTGATTAGTATCGATGGTCCAGAAGAGATACATGACAAGAACCGCAGATTTGCCTCTAACAATAAAGGAACCTTTAGAATAATAATGAATAACGTGAAAAATATAAAGAGCAAATACCCCTCCTATGCTGAAAAAAACATTAGCTTCAGTGCTGTATTGGATGGTACTACTGACTTTAAATGTACAAAGGATTTTTTCGCAAATTATGAAGAAATTAAAGATTTTAGAGTTAATGCCAGTATGATTTCTAATTCATACTCTAATGCAAATATAGAAATAGATGAGAACTATTTAATCCAGCAAAGATATGAGAGGTTTAAAATATTTTTAAATAGAATTGGTAGATTAGAAGAAAAGGATATTTCTTCGTTATTTGAAAAAGAGTTCGATAATTTGAAAATCCATATTCATGAAAGAAAGCTTCAAAAAGAATTAAATCAAAAGGAACATCCTGGTGGTCCATGTTTACCAGGTGTTAGAAAGTTGTTTATGGATATAAATGGAGTATTTTATCCCTGTGAAAGAGTAAGTGAACTGTCGGAGCCTATGAAAATTGGTAATATCAGTGATGGTCTTGATGTGAACAAGATCAGAAATATTCTTAACATTGGTCAGTTGAGTGAAGACCAGTGTAAAAACTGTTGGGCCTACAGATTCTGTTATCTATGCGCTTCACACGCCGATGACTTGAGCAAATTTTCTAAGGAAAAGAAGCTAGGAAACTGTAGGAATGTCAGATATAGCACAGAAGAAAAATTCAAAGACTACTGTACTTTAATAGAATTTGGCCATAATTTCAACGAACCTGATTTCAACTATTTAGAATTACTGGAAGGGAGCAGTGAAATTGGATAAGAAAAAGGCAATTATCTACCCATATGATTGTGAGTCAACATATTTTTTTAGGCATAATGGACAAAATAAGGAATTTAACGTAGTAGGTGCAGTTGCTCCTAAGGGGTGGGGGATAACCGGAAAAGATGTTGGAAGTATTGATGGAAGCGAAGAAGAATTTGGAATAAGTATAAAAAATAGCTTCGATGATTTTTACCATGATTTCGATACTGTTATTATCATAGATTCCCACTTAGAGCTTGATTTTGATCAATATATTTATCCCAAAATAAAAGAGCTAATTAGAAGTAAAAAAGAAGTAGTCTGTCTTAGGCATTTAACAGATGATCAATTAAACAAGATAAAAGAGTTAAGCAGTAGGTATATTACTTGTGTCAGCCAGAGAAATCATTGGTTGAGACAACACGATAGTCTGGAGAGCTTTAGCATTATGGATATTAATACACCGATAATTTTTGTTACAGGCTTATCCAGTAGAACACATAAATTTGAGATTCAACTTTCACTTCGTGCAGAATTGTTAGGCCTAGGATATAGTGTAAGCCAAGTAGGTACTAAGAACCATTGTGAATTTTTTGGATTCCACTCCTATCCAAGCTTTATGATGAGTAATTCCATTAGTGAATCAGCTAAAGTAATAATGTTTAATAGATATATAAAAGAGATTGAAGAGAGAGAAAAAACAGATGCGATCATCATTGGTATACCTGAAGGTATTATGGCCATAAATAGAAACTTTACAGATGGATTTGGAATTTCTGCATATTTAGTATCACAGGCAGTTAAGCCTGATGTAAACGTGTTTAGCGTTTCATATGGTCAATATACTGATAAATTCTTTAATGATATTGATAATTTATTCAAATACAGATTTGGATATAATGTCGATTGTATCAATTTTTCTAACTTCAAGTTAGATTATCAAGAATCAAACTTAACAATGAAGAAATTATATACAATAATAGATTCAGATTTTATTGATAATAAAAAGAATAAGTATAGAGGTGGTATGAAACCAATTTATAATATATTAAACGTAAATGATAGAAGGCGTATGACAAATCATATTATAGATCTATTGTCCGGTGAAGATGCTTTGGAGGATATTTTATAGACTATTAAGTAAGGAGGAGTTATATCGATATGATTAAGAATAATGAAATTGCTAAAAAAGATATAGATAATAAATTAAAAGCTATATTAGAAAATCATGTGAAAATCGACTTAGATAAACTAGACAAAAGCGTTCTAAATGAACATTTGCTAGGTAGAAAATTTAGACTAGCACCCAGGGACATGCTATACATTTTAGATGACATAGAAAATGAATTTAATATAACTATTCCGCAGAACTGTTTAGCAGATGGTAGTTTTTCTAGTTATAACAGTATTCTATCGATAATTAAATCAGTGATTGACTAAAGGATATGAAATATGGATTTTATACATGTTGCTTTAATCGATGATGGAATAAATGAAAAATATTATAATTTAAAGCCGTTAAAATACAATATAGAAATTACTGATGACCTTAAAATCATGAAAAGAGAAAACTATAACCCCTACAAAAAAAGTCATGGGACAGTTTGTGCTGCTATAGTAGAAAAATACTGTAAGAAAGTAATACTTAGCAGTATTAAAATAATTAATAATAATGGGCGAAGCAATAAATATAAGTTAATAAAGGCACTGGAATGGTGCATAGAAAAAAATATCCCCATAATCAACCTAAGTATTGGAACAGTATCTTATAATGATAAGAGAGAGTTAAAATCAATAGTTGACTTAGCCCATAGCAAAGGAATAATTATTATTGCAGCAAATAAAAATGAAGATATTATAACCTATCCAGCATCATTTCATAATGTAATCGGGGTAAGATGTGATACATTGAATAATCTGATGGAAGGCGAGTTTTTTTATAATCTTGAGCCAAAGGATACCATTGAAATAACAGCAGATTCAACCCATACTTTAGTAAATTATCTTGGAGAAAAAAAGAAGACTAAAAAATGCAATAGCTATGCTGCACCATTAATTACAGCTAAAATAGTCAATTTACTGAGTGTATTACCATATATAACTTTAAGAAAAGCAAAAGAAAAATTATGGAAAGAGTCAAGGAATCATTTACCAGGTACATATTTTTATGAGCTCTATTACAATCTTGAATGGATTAAAAATGCTGTGATTTTTGATATGAAAAAGAAACACTATTTGTCAGAAAGCTACACATTTAATGTAAAAGAAGTAATTGATATAAATTGTAGTAACAAGATAGAGACTTTTTTTCAAGAGATAATTTGCTACTTGGATTCGAATTTAAAAAAACTGAGTGTTATTGATACAATTATTGTCGATGTTAACGAGATAGATTTAACTGACTATTACGGAATATTAGAAGAAGAACTACAGTATATTTCTACATTCAAAAAGAATATTCTAGTTATTGGAAAGAGAGTGCATCCAATTCAATTAGGAGATGCATTAAATAGATACAGAAGCTCAAATTACATTGATATAGTTAAGAAAGACGCTATTCTCTCAAATTCAAATATTGAAAGAACATTAATTTCAATCTATGATCCCTCTGGCGAAAAGATGTATTATACAATGTACAGATTAATTCAATCTTTCATGAATGATGGATATAATGCAATTGGACTTACAAATTCTATTTATGGTGTATTTTATGGATATATTTTACTAAATGAGCTAAAATCAGCAAGTAAAAGTAAATTATATTATGAGATAAGTAATACGATTAATTTTTATAATTGTGATTTAGCCATATATGGAGTTACCTTAAATAGTAATGATAATGAAGAAAAAAGTATTATTGAAAAAGTAGTAAATCTAGATAGTGATATTTTAATCGTGATAGACAAATATAAGGAATATGAAAAGTTTAGGCTTTACTGTGATAAATACAATAAGAAGTTATTTTTTGTATCCAGTGATCTAATAGATAATAATAAAAAAGCAATCAATTTTTATAGTTCAGATTATGTAAATAGAATTTACAAGGAAATATTATCAAAATTGCTGTGAATCAGAAAAAAAGTAAATATATTATATATGTAGAGAGCGAATGAATGATTTTACTCGTGACATTTAGATTAGTTTTCTGTTTTCCATAGTTTCGTTAAAAACTGATTTTAGAGAGTTTCTAAATCAGTCTTTTTTTGCAGTAAAATTGTATTGAAAGTATACAATTGAGAATATTTTAATGTAGAAAAGTTATACCGCTATGACATCAGCTAAAGAAAAGGATGAAATGAGAAAGAACTAATTAATCAAATTTAAGTTATCTCAATAGTAAATAAGGTCACGTAAGCGGCCTTTTAATTTTCCCTATCTTAATATGAGAGATGCTATCAATTACAGCTATACCAAAATATGGTATAATATTAAGAAACATTTCATATTTGATACTATATTATTTTTTACTTTTATAGGTGCTTTCTTCATTGGACTAGGCAGAATTATTAATCAACTAGAGAAGATTATTGGTAAAGGGATTGAAATGTAGGGTAACTGAAATGCGTTATATTTTCCAGTGATCTGTGAGGGAGTGATATAATGAAAAAAGTTTTTATCATTGTCTTTATATCTGCAACACTATTTAGCACCGCATGTGGAAATTCAAATGATGATAAAACCAGAAGACTTTCATCACAAGTAATCTCACTAAAGCAGGAACTACAAATTGTAAAAGAAGAGCGGGACAACATCAAACTGAAATTTGAAACTTATAGAGAAAATTATAGAGTGAGTCAATTATCTAAAGAGGATTTGGTTGACGAAGTGATTAAAACAGATATGAAAACATTTAACCCTCAGGGCTCATTACAACAGATATTTCTAATGTCAAAACCATATCATAATCATGAATTTAGGCAATATTATGGTGAAATTCTAAATAAGAGGCTGAAGGAAGATGGGTTTAATGAATTTATTACACAATTATCTAAGAATGATAGCGATCTAATTGATAGAGTAATTAATTACCTCTTATGGGAATTACAAAGAAAAGAAGGGCCAGAGGGTTTAAAGAAAAATCTAGTTAACTATAAAAGCAATCTCTTAGATAAATCGAACGATAAAAAGAGATACATAATATACAGAATGTATATTTTAATAGATGATATTTAATTTATGAGATTTTGCCGCGATTACCTAACGAGAACTATTAAAAGAAAATTTAATGAGACTACATACCAAGCTACTGAGTTTAAAAAGCCAAATGAGAGTATGGTTTAATAATTACATATAATTTAGATAATAATATTATAATAGGTAGCTCAGATAATAGGACGTTTCGGAGGGGCAAAAGTGCACAAAGAAAATATTTCAGATAGGCAAGGGATAAGTATTATAATTTTATTTATGGGGGGAAGTACTTTTGCTTTAGGTACCGGGGCAGGTGCAAAGCAAGATATATGGTTATCTATAATTATAGCTTTAATATTTTCATTTCTTGCAATTTTGATCTTCGGGAGGCTACTTTCCTACTACCCTAAAAAAAATATATTTGAGACTATCCAGAATATTTTTGGTGATACCATTGGCAAAGGAATTTGTTTACTCTATATATGGTATTTCTTTCACCTAGCATCATTAGTATTAAGACACTTCGCAGAATTTACTACTAAACTTGGATTAAATCGTACACCAGATATTTTAATTAAGATACTATTTATGACTCTAATAGTTTGGATTGTTAAAGAAGGTATAGAAGTACTAGGTCGATGGGTGAGTATATTTGTATTAGTTCTAATTGGAATAGAAGTCATTTCGATATATTTAAAAATTCCTGTTATGAATATAAGTAATTTGAAACCATTCTTATCTAATGGATTGAAACCTATAATAAAATCGTCATTTTCAACCTTTACTTTTCCTTTTGCAGAAACTATTGTGTTTATGAGTCTATTTGATTCATTGAAGAGTAGAAGCTCTTGTTACAAGGTGTATATTTTAGGTCTGCTTTTAGGAGGAATAGCAGTTTTTGCAGCTGCTGTTTCAGAGATGATGGTTTTAGGACAATATAGTTATTCTACTTCTTACTTTCCGACATATGCTACAGTTGCGAGAATAGAGGTTGGTAATATTGAGAGGATAGAGGCTGTTGTAGCAATGGCTCTTTTAATTGGTGGTTTTGTAAAGATAAGCGTATGCCTACTGGCCTGCTGTAAGGGATTAAGTAGTATATTCAATTTTAGTGACTATAAGTTTATTGTAACACCAATTGGTTTTTTATCTATTATATTGTCAACTATTATATTCGAAAGTACAATGGAGATGACTGAATGGACTTTTAACACATATAATTACTATGCTTTTCCTTTTCAAGTAATCTTGCCTATTATTATGCTTATTGCTGTTGAAATAAAAAACAGGCAAATAAAAAATGTAAAGGAATAAAGTATAATTGGATAGCGATGCTTAAGTGTATATAAAAAAGTAAGTAGAATTTCGCTCAAACATTAATAGACACATTGGATTTGTGTATATGAGTAGTCAACTTTAAAGAAAAAAATCATTGACATGTGTATGATAATGCATATATAATAAGCATAAGGTGATTAAATGGATAAGAAAAATGATGAAATGAACATTAATTATGAAGAATGTGAAAAAGAAGTTGAAGAACTATTTGACTTTGAATTTTTCAAAGCTCTGTTCGAACCAATTAGAAGTGAACTATTAAAGTATCTAGCTGTTTATGGTCCAAAGAGTATAGGAGAAATTGCAGAAAATTTCCCACAAGATAGATCTGTAATTTCTAGACATTTGGATATAATGCATAAGCAGGGCATTTTAAGTAAGAAGAAAGAGTCTAGATATACTATCTATGAAGTTTCTGGCTGGAATATCGTTGAAAAATTTGAAGCAACAGCAAAAAAATTAAGAAATATAATGAATAGTTGCAAGTATTAGATCAAAAATTATTTTTTTTAGAAACATATGCATACAAGCGCATATATGCACAAGATTCAAATGAGAAAATTGCATTTAAATTGGTTTTCATTCTACATTTAATCATAAAAAAATAAAAGGAGGAGTAGAAGTTGAAAATATTATCAGTATTAGGGAGTCCGAATAAAAATGGAAATACAGGAGTTCTGCTAGAAGAATACCTAAAGGGAATAAAAGAAAATCATAGTGATATTGAAATCAAAAACATATTTCTTCAAGACAAGAAAACAAGCGGGTGTAGAGGCTGCGATGCCTGTAAAAGCGGCAAAATTGATGGTTGCATAATACAAGATGATATGAATGAAATGTATGGAGATATTGAGGCCTCAGAAGTAATTGTCTTTGCTACACCAATATATTTTTTTAGCATGACGGCTCAATTAAAATCTTTCATTGATAGGATGTATGCCCTTGATTCTCAAGCATGGAGAGGCAAAAAAATCGTACTACTAACTACCTATGGAGGCGAAGACGAAGTATCCTCAGGAGCAATAAATCTAGTAAATATAATGAAGAATATAACAGACTATGCAGGAATTGAATTTATTCAAAAGTATGGAGTAAGTACAGCAGATTATCCAACTTCTAAAAATGAAAAAGCCCTCAAAGAAGTTTATGACTTAGGTAAAGAATTATAATTACATAGCCGATAAGGTATGAGAATGCTTTATCGGCCTTTTTATGTTATAGCCCTAAATGTTATAATAATTGTAGTATATATTAATCGTTTTTAAGGGGAGATAACATTGAATGAGAGAGAAAGAACTAATATTCTTCAGCGCCTAAGCTTAGAGCAAAGAAAATTCCTAGAAGAAAATATAAAACAACTAAAATGTAATATATGGGTAGAGAAATTAGCCAAATTGAAGGGTATAACAATTACGGATGATATGAACGAAGAAACATTGCAAAATAAGTTAGATGATTGGATTTTAGTAGATGTATTAGATGGAGGTTACAAGCAACGACCATATAAATGTGTTTGTGGAAAATCCCTCAGAAGACAATACATATTAAAAAATAATAATAAGGATATAACTTTAAAATTAGGACAAGAGTGTTTAAAAAACTATACTAAATTAAACGGAGATCTTGTTAATGATATAATTCGAGGCTTTTATAAAGTAAATAGTGAGCTGGACGATATATTAGATAGGCACAGTAAGGGATTAGCATCTGAACATAAAAAATACTTAAATGAACCATCTCTCCTAGCTACATACAAAGCTCAAATTGACTTAGACTTACCCCTTTCACAACGTCAGGAATCAAAGACTAAGCAACTTATAGAAGAACATCATAATAATGAACTTATGGATGGACTAAAAGAAATCGAAGAAAAATTATCGGCAGACCAAAAGAAATTTATTAATACTGTTATAAATAAAGATGATAAGTATCAATTAATGATACGTCTTAAAAACGGTGATTATATACATAAACTAGAAGATATTAAAGACATAAGGGTCTCTGATATTGTCGAGCAAAAAATCCGACTAAGATTACCACTAAGCGCTCAAGAAGAAAATAATATAAGTTTGAAGAAAATACTAAAAAGTAGCAATTATGGTGAAAGAAATAGTTTTGCCAATTCAATTCCAGCAAAGAATACAATGAGAAATGATAAGAAGAAATCTAGACTTTGTAATAGAGTAGCTTCGTCAGACTTAGAAGAAGGTATAGGACTACTAGATAAGTTAGGTACAAGTAATATAACAAGCAAGGAAGCAGAAGAGCTTTTTTACTTTATTAAAAAGGAAGTCCATCAATTAGGTATATACAATACAGATTTAAAAGAAGTAAAGAAAAGAGCTTCTAAATCATTAGGTAGAATAAGTAACTATCATGTAAGGCGATGGTTAGTTGAAATAAAGGGTTTAAAGTAATCAATGTAAATTTAATATAGTAAAAAAATGAGGACTTCTTTTAAAGTAGTCCTCGTTTTCTTTTTTTATACATATCTCCGTAAATCTCTCTGAGGTAGAAAAAAATATTAACCTAAAAGATATATAAAAATTAACTAGTCCGTAAATGTAGATTGTAGGACTAGTTATATGTTATTATAGTATATAGGAGAGAGTGGGAGCAAAAGCTGTGTAATTCTGGTATATCAAAGCTTTAAGAAAACTACGTAGATGATAACCAACACATTTTCATATATTTAATGAAATTGAACTGTAAACTCTGATAATTTTTTAACATTATTTCAGCTCTTTACTCTACTCTAATAACTAAAAAAAATATAAAATATGACAATTTTTATTTTTTGATATCATTTGTAGAAAAATCTGGGCTATTTAAATTAAGAAATCTACATTTAGAGAGGTTTTGTCGAAAACAAGGCAAAATGTCGTATTTTATAGCTTTTTATTTTTAGAGTACCAATGGTATACAGGAGTCGAAAAAAGTCGCTTAAAACGCAAAATATTCGGTCTTTTTTTTGAAAGGGGGATTTTTAATGTCGAAAATAGTAGTGTCGGATAAAGTCCGTAGTGATATACCTACTAACATCTTAATAGAAAGAGAAATTCTCAGAGAAAAGCTTGAGGCTTTAAAATTATCCTCACCTCCAATTCTGGTGAGGTATATGAACTTCCTTTATATAAATGAAACCGCTAGAAGTGTAAACATAAATACTGCCTTAAAATATACTAGAGAAATCATTAAAATTTTAGAATGGCTCATTAAAGAGAGAATCATAATTAGGTCGGATATACAAAGTATCAATAAAAATGATCTCAATAATATCGAGGCCAATGACATACAACAATATCTTGACTCATGTGGTAGCTATACGGAAATGAATAGTAAAGGAGAAAAGGTTCTGTTTAGCAATAGTCTTAGAACTATATTCTTTAAGGGTTCCTGTATAAGAGGATTTTTTACATGGTTATATAAGAATAACTATATAGAAAGAAATGAAACAGAAAAGCTTAGGAAGGTAATTACTCCTGATCTCCCTCCAGTCATAGCATTAACCGATGAGGAAGTAAAAGCTATGCTCGAGCTAGTGGAGCATGGTAAAACAACTATCTACGATAATGTAGTAGAACTCAGTAGAAAAGAGAAGGAAAATCATAGTAAAACTAAAAATAGAGATTTAGCAATTATAAGTATGTTTGTTTATCATGGTTTAAGAATACACGAGCTTTATCACTTAAATACATCTTCTCTATATTTTGACAAAGACTATTTTGAGATCTATAGAAAAAGAAATAAGAAAAGAAACATGTATTTTACTAAGCATACAAAAAGAGCATTACAGGACTACATAGAAACAGAGAGATCAGCTGAAACTATAGTTTTAGAAGACTCAGATGCTCTATTCATTAGCACTAGAGAAAAACGAAGATTAAGTATTAGACAAATACGAAGAATTGTAAAAAAATATGCCGTTAAGGTATCAGGAAATCCAAAGCTTTCGCCACATAAACTAAGAGCAACCTTTGCAACGAAGGCCATTGAAATTACCGGAAATATATATAAGGTGCAAAAGAACCTTGATCACAGCTCTCCTAACACTACGCAAAGATATCTAAAGGAAGATGAAAAGTTCAAGAAAGAAATTGCAGCTGCAATAAACTATGATTAAGAATCTCGCTAGCAATTAGATATTCTGTGATACGAAAGGAGTGCAGCCCTTGATTTATATATTTATTTTAGTGATTTTTCTATTATTGATCATATCAATCTATACACGAGAAAGAGGAGAAGAAAACTATTTTTTGATGAAAATAATATTATTTTACCTAAGTACGCTATTAGTCTTTAAGGTGCATGTTTATACACTACCCTTAGGTATTATTATTAGCTTTATCATAGTAAGTAAAAAGTCCAAGAAAAATAAATCAATTAAAAAATTAACTCTAATGTTTTCTTTAATAACCTTTGTTCTAATAAACTTTATTGTCCCACCAATATCACTAGATAATATTTTCTTTTCTAGAGAAATCAATCTACAAAGGTTAAGATTTCAAGACATTGAGTATATGAAGGTTTTTGATAAAGACTCTTCTATACAAGAGAAAATAAGAGAATACGATAACGATACGACCCATCTAATGTTTCGAACCTTTATATTGATGGAAAAGGGGATAGAAATAAGGGATAAAGAGTGGCTAGCCTATGAGTCAGAAGATAAGTTCGATCATTACTGGTCTTCACATACTAAGAAAACAGAGGAGACTATAGTTAATCTTACATTAAGGATGAGTCATGGAACTGCATGGGAGGAATACGTAAGAGATAACAAAACCGGAGAGGAGTACCTAGGCTTCTTTGAAAGGATAGGAAATAAGATATATCTTAAATATGTATTTAAAGGAAAACTAAAGAGTGGAAGTCAGCCAAAGAGTTATTTCAACTAATTTACAAAAAGCCTTTGAAAGTAGTTTCAATGGCTTTTTGCATGAATCTATATAATACATTTGGCAAACTATGATACTATTATAACCTACACACTTTTCCTTCTTACAGTGTGTATTAGATATATAGATACTATAAATGCTCCTATTACAGGAATCAATGCAAAAAGATTTCCTATAAAGAGGACTTCCATAATTATTTCCGAAGCTTCTGGCTGTCTGGCGATACCTTCAACAGCGTAACCGGTAGCAGTGCCTATGCCTAAGCCGGCGCCAATACCTCCTAATGATGCAATTCCTGCACCAAGGGTTGTTAACTCACAACTCAATACTGAATCGGAGGAAATAACCTTTCTTGCTATAAATACAAGAGCGACTGCAACTATAAAAGCTGCAATAAAAGGCAACAATGCAGTGAGGTTACCTTCTATCAATGCATCAACTATCTTTCCTTTTGCCTCTGGTTGTCTCGCTACACCTTCAACAGCAAATCCAGTAGCCGTACCAATTCCTTTGGAAACACCAATTCCTATTAGCATTGTAATCCCAGCACTAAGAGCAGAAAAGCCTTTCAAGTATTTTTTTAACATATATTATCTTCACCTCCTTTCTATTTTTTCGATACATCATATTCAAATAGGAACTATGTGTTACAAGCCTACATTTCGGAAATAGAAATAGACCCACATATTCTAATAAGGGAACATAAAAACAAGTCAGTGGCAATCATTTGGGATAGTAATTAAAGAAACCATTGAATCTAGGATCCAATGGTTTCTATCTTTAAAAATTATCATATCTCTTCGTTTTGCTATAGCATTTATTAACTATACAACACTTTTTCTTTGCAATTCCAAGAAGATATATAGCAATGATGAATGCTACTACTGCAGGTATGAATATAAAAAAACTTCCTATAAGAAATGCTTGGATTATTTCATCAAGGGCATCTGGATTTCTTGCAAAAGCTTCTAGAGCAGCACCTACTGATGTACCTATTCCTAAACCGGCACCAATGCCACCTAGTACTGCGATTCCTGCACCTAAAGCTGCCAACTCACGAATCATAGTCAAGTCAGTACAAATCAATCTTTTGGTAATAAGTAAGAGACACAATGCGACTAGAAGAGCGGCCCAAAACGGTATTAGAGTGATGAAGATGCCAAGTAACAAGCCTTCGATTATATTTTCAGTTAGTTCTGGATTTCTAGCAATAGCATCAATAGCAAGACCAGTAGCAACACCTATTCCTTCACTAACACCAATTCCTATTAACATCGAAATTCCTGCACCAAGAACAGCAAGACCTTTTAAGCATTTTTTAGATATAACAGCCATAACTTTATTCTATCACTCCTCTCTTGTTCGCTATATGATATTCAAACTATAAATAAATTGTTACAAGCTTATACTTAAATATAAAAAAGTTTTCAGGTGTGCAGAGGAAATTTATAGTAATTATAGAATTATTAAGTATATAAAATTTTGTAAAAGCAGAAATTACCCTAACTCGATCATTGGTCAAATAAACCAGCGACTCACTGTATACTAGAAAATTAATAGGCAAAAGGAGATTACCATAATGATTAAAAATGAAACTTCCATTCTAGTAGTGCTTGCCCATCCTGATGATGAGTTTGCAACTGCAGGACTTTTAATAAGGGCTCATAATAGAGGATTAAAAACCCACTTGGTATGTGCAACAAGGGGAGAAGCAGGTAGAATAAATGATTTTAAAAATCCATCTGCTTCAGAAAAAAAGCAAATAAGAACAAAAGAACTTAAGCAATCCTGTGAGCTATTAGGGATAACATCATTAGAATTCTTAGAGTTAGAAGACAGTAAAGGAAATAGCTGGCAAGTTGATAATGCAATTAATAGGCTCAGTTCAATTTTTAATGAGAAAAATCCAGATATGGTGATTACGTTTGATAGGAATGGTGGAAATGGTCACCCGGATCATAAAGCAATCTCAAACATAACAGCAAAAACTTTCAAAAGATTATATACTGATCAAGATAAGAAGCTTTATCATCTTACTCTTCATCCAAGATCTATTATTGACGAGGAGTTAGAAAAATTCACTTTCCCTGAGGAGTTTAAAAGAAAAATCTTAAAATGTTTTTCAATTGCTGATGACAAAGTAACGTCACTTGTAAAGTTAGGAGAGGAGGAGCTGTACATAAAACTAAAGCTCTTAGAAATCTATAAAAGCCAGTTTCCTGACACAAATGGAAACTACTATAAAATGCCACTTGAAGTAATTCGAAAAATAGCTGTTTTTGAAAGCTATACACTAGTTGAATAGAAGTATGGACCATGGAAAGGAGTACAGTTAATGAAAAATAGAAAAGTAAAGATAGCAATCGTCTTGGCAGTTATAGCTATACTAGCTTTTAACTATAATAAAAATTTGAAGCTTAAACATAATATAGGATGGAACTCTTTGAATACTATACAATTGATAGAAGAAAGTACAGAGGATTTAGCTTATGTTCTTGAACAGGAGGAGATAAATAAAGAGGACTTTGAAATATATAATTCAGAGATGGACTTAATTATATGGTATGCTCATATAAATCATGATATAAGGGGTATTTCTAATATACTCTCTGATGTGATAAATGAGTATGACATCTATGAAGAGATTATAGAGGGAGAAGATTTAAGAAAAACAGCAATCTCCGACCTAAAAAAAATTAATGAAACAATGATATATATATTGGATGACATTGAGAACTACGAAAAGGAACATATCATAAATCTATTAAATTCCGCTGATCAGCTAGATGACTATACTGGTGTAATTTACTATGATTATTTTAATCAAAGAGCTAGCAGTCGGAAATATCAAAACAAGTTCGATGAGATTATATCTAAAAATTTAGATTCAATTAGATATAAATAGCAACAGTTAGATTTACTAATCAATTGGGCATGAGGTATTAGAGATATTGAAAGAAGGGGGAACTTTTTTATGAAAAAACGATTTATAGTTTTACTAGCTATTGTACTATTTCTCTTTACCGAGTATTCATCATATGCAGGAACTGAATTTCCAACAAAGTATAATGTTCCGTTAAGCAAAGAATGGACAATAAAGTTCAATATGGTTCTTGATGAAAACACTATAAATGAGAATAATATCTATGTACTTGATTCAACTGGTAGTAAGCATGATTGTGAACTGATATTATCAGATAGTAAAGATTCTAAAACCATTCTCGTTATTCCTATAAGTGATTTCTTACATGATGAGAAATATACACTTCATATTGAAGCAAATATTAAATCACTTTCTAGCAATCTGTTAGAGGAGAAAGTAACTATGGATTTCTATACAGTAGTTAGTGACAACCTAGGTGAAAAAATTACTTTTTCAGATCCGAATTTAGAATCTGTAGTAAGAGAAAAAATTAGTAAACCTCTTGGTAATATTTATAAAAAAGATGTTGCTGGTATTACTGATTTAAAGGCCAAAGAAAGGAATATAAGTACTTTAGGTGGAATCCAGTATTTGACGAGCCTAAAAACTCTCTACTTACCCTTAAATCAAATTGAAGATATTAGTAATCTAAAGGATCTTACAGAATTAGAAGAGTTAACTATTTGGGATAATCAGATTGAAAATATAACGCCACTAGAAAAATTACAGAACTTAAATAATCTAAGCTTAAGCTCAAATGATATTACTGATATAAGCGCCATAAGAGATCTAAAAAATTTAAAAGAACTATATCTAGACGGAAATAGGATTGTTGACATTACGCCTTTAGAAAAGATGTCTAATCTTGAACAACTACATCTATGGGGTAATAAAATAGAGGACACTGATCCATTAAAAAATTTACGACATATAAGAGTATTAGACTTAGGCAGTAATCAGATTAATAAGATTAATTTCCTAGGTAATTTACGCAACTTAGAAGAATTATTTCTCTGGGACAACAACATAGAAAATATAAACTCATTGCGTTACTTAAGTGGACTTAAGAAATTAGCAATAAGCGATAATCAAATTACTAATATCGAACCTTTAGGGAATCTAATAAATTTGGAAGAATTGTACCTATCAGATAACAATATAACAGACTATAGCCCTGTTGAAAAATATTATGATAATTTAATTCACAAGGATTTTGAAATAGATACAGATTAGCAAAAAGTATGTTCTTTACTGATGTTAATATCATCATCTTAGCTATTTGATTTACAATATAAAGATAAATGGCCGACTTCACTGATTAAGAAATCGGTCATTTAATAACTATTTACTTTGCACATAAAGCAGTTTCATATGCATCAGGTCAATTATAATCTTTAATCTAATCCTTTGCCTTGTATCTATCCCTTTCATTAAAAAAAGTAATATCTGCATATCCTGCATAGATTTTACCTGAGTGCTTAACCCCTTCAGGTATATAGTATCTATCTCCCTTAAAATATAAATTCTTTACACCATTAATAATAAGATCAATTTTCCCCTCAAGAACTATTCCATACTGGGCTTCATGGGAATGCTCAGGTAGATCAACGTCTTCGTCAAACTCCATAAAAAGAATCTGGTGATTTGGACCCTGTGATAAATAAGTACTTAATCCCTTTAGAGGAATATCTGCCTCAGGTAAATTTAAAATAGCCTCTGGAAATATTTTTGCCATCAATATCAGCTCCTTTTCTATGTCAGTATAAACTTAGTATCTTGTTTTTGTCTTTTGTTCAGTGTAAAATGTTTCTACACCATTACTTCTCATTTGATCATTATTACTTTTCCACTTGTTATAGAGCTCTTTGTTATACCTATTATTTGGGCATGGATAACTTCCACACTGAAAACAGAAATCAACTTTTTCTTTTTTATGACAATCCTTAGCAGCACAAGCCATATTTAAAGCTTCACCATGCCTACAGCCTTGACATGTTCCCTCTGAAAAGTGATTAAGGATACTTAAAAATCCTTCATAATCCTTAAATACAGGGACAAACTTTTCCATTCTTTTAGCCTTTCCTTCAAAGTTTGTTAGCCTCTCTTTAAGATCTTTACTAAACCTAACAATGTCACCATCTTCATAGGCAACGCATCTTGAGCAGTCAATACCACAAGGGCCAAATTCTTTTACTGCTTTTTCATAACTCATTTTCATTCCTCCTTATAAAATTAATTAATCTAAGTAGGATTGTCCTACATATTATTAAGATGCAGAAGAAATGACAGAGTTGCGTTTTAAAAGAAAGTTTTAAAAATTAAAAACAAGAAATTTAAATTAGCCTTCGTAGATTTCTCCAATTAAACGAATTACATTGTCATACCATTCCTGACTAGGCTTTCTATCCGGCATATTGCTATAAAGATACTGAACTTTTTTTCTAATCTCAGGGTCAAAAGCATAATTTGCTTTAGTGTAATCTAAACTTGATATAAGTTTTTTCTTCAGCGCCTTATTTTTAATATCATTTCTATGTTTAGCAAAGTCACGCCACGCTATACAATTACAAGGGTTACTTACTTTAACTAAGTTACATCGTCTACTAAAAAAATCATCTAAATTCATTCTAGCCCTATGGAGAAGTGCCTTTATAGCAGATTTAGAAAGCCCAAGTAAATTTGCAACTTCATCCATTGACAATCCAAACATATCTATTAAAGAAAAAGCAATCCTTTGATTAGGCGTTAATCTTCGAACCATAGCTAAAAAACATCCATTTTGAATTTCCTTTATTGCTTCATCTACAATTACTTCATCCTCCGGTGATGGGCTAGGAGAGCTAATCTGTAACACACTACCTTCACGCTCAAGGCTTGTTAATTCATCATATGAAAGATCAATTTTTCCCTTTTCTTTTCTGAGTTTCATTAAAAACGTGTTTAAGCAGATCTTACGAAGCCAATATTTTATTGCTTCTTCGTTTTTCAGCTGACCTTTGTTTTTCCAAGCCTTTAAAAAGGTTTCTTGGGATATATCTTCTGCTACACTGGGATCACATGAAAGTTTTAATGCGTAGTTATATATATAAGAAGAATATTTACTAAATAGTTGATCAAAGTTCATATTATAACCTCCAAAACTAAATAATTTAGTGTATTCATTCTACAACCATTCCTAAATATCCTCTTAGATTATAAATCGAAAAAGTTAAGGAAATTGTAAGGGGGAATTTGCATTTTTATGTAGAATGCTAGTATAGAAAATTTGTATTACAGTAAAGTAACTGCTAAAATGATAAGTGCGTCCTGACTTTTAACAAGGCTAAACCTAACTTAAGGAGAGCTATATATGGCTATTGTAGTTCAACATAAAGTAACACTTCAAAAATTCATTTTCCTGGGAGTAGGTTATGATATGTACAAAAGGTTTATTGGAGGAAATCTTATAATGAGCTCTATGGAGGTCAGTGAATGGAAGAAGTAAGAGAGATTTTTATTCCTTTTGGGCTATTAATTTTAGCAATAGCAGTAGGATATACTTTAAAACTGAGCAAGTCAAAATTTATTGCTTCTAATAAGAAAAAGCTAGAAATTTTATTTATGTATACCCCTATGGCCTTGGCCATTATAGTATTCATACATATTCTATCGGATACTATGTTTGATTTCATTTATGTAAATCTAATAGTTGCAATAATAACTTGGATTAACTTTGTTGTTGAAAAAAGAATAAAAGGTAGTTATAAGATTGCGTTAATACATTATACTATAAGCTACATAATAGCTTTTTTTGTCATAAAAGAGATTAATAAGCACTTAGTGATACCTATAACTCATATATGGATGATAAACTTGGTGATGGCAAATATTATATTTGTTATAAAGGATGGAAATATAGATAATAAAAGGGGATTATTAAGTTTTTCAGCTAATCTCATAGGTATAGCCATAGTAGCTATAACAATGAATTATTTATCTGAACCATTAGCTGGAACTTCTAAGCAAGAATATCTTGTTAGGTCCTATTTATTAGAAGAGGGATACGAAAGGAATGAAATAATCGAATTAAGAAGAATAGGTTCTATCATCAAAGCAATCGAAGCAAAGGAAGCGCAAGTTTATGTGCGGTTACTTACAGAAGATAAAGAAGAAAAATCTTATAAATATATCTATGAAAATGGAAATATTAAAGATATCCAGGATCTGAAACATTAAGTAATCAACCTTAGATTCTAAAGTTTGAAAGGAGTTTGCTTATTTCAATGTCTTTTTTAAAAGAAATCAAATTTAATTGGAAGGAATCAAGAGACGTTAAAGGCTATCCCTTTAATATACCTTCACTTAGAAGTGTCGATAGCTTAGATACTGAATACAATGTAGTATTTTTCTTAGGGGAAAACGGAAGTGGAAAGTCAACACTTTTAGAAGCTCTAGCAAGTAAATGTGGTTTTGCTACGGTAGGTGGAAGTAAGAATCAGATTTTATCCGATAACAGAGGAAATTTCGAATTAGGTAGAATAATGAAACTATCATGGTTTCCTAAAATAAATAACGGATTCTTTTTGAGAGCTGAGAGCTTTTTTGATTTTGCTAACTATCTAGACGACCTAGCTGAAGATGAATTGAATTCACCAGAAGAGGTTTATATGTCCTATGGAGGTAAATCGCTACACCATCAATCCCATGGTGAATCCTTTATGTCACTTTTCAATAATCGCTTTAAACGAAAGGGGATATACATATTAGACGAACCTGAGGCCGCATTGTCTCCTCAGAGTCAACTAGGTTTTATAAGGATGATATGGGAGCTTGAATCTAGAGGTGTTGCACAGTTTATTATTGCAACCCATTCACCTATATTACTTTCCTATCCTAATAGTATAATTTATTCTATGAATGATGGAATAGTAAAACAGATAGATTATAAGGATACAGAGCATTATAACTTGACTAGAGATTTTTTGAACAGTCCAGAGATGTTTCTTTCTAAAATACTAAGGTAGAAGAATCATTATCACTAAAGAATAACAAGGTAATAAAGAAATTGGAGGAATAAGCAATGAAGTCATATTTCAAAGTATTCATAATAACATTTATATGTTCCACATTACTAGCCGGTGGCGCTGTCCTGGCTTTTATGAAGTTCATGAGTGATGATAATCTTGAGAATGCCTTTGAAAAGGAGACCCAGTATGAGGTTGAAGAAGAAATTCCAATAGAGGCAGAAACTGAAACCGAAATAGAAATAGTAGAAGATAATAAAAGTGAAATAGAAAAATTGATTGAAAGTAGCAGCAGGATAAACATATTGCTCCTAGGATTTGAAGGTCCAAGAACTGATACAATCATACTAGCAAGCTTTAACCCAGAAAATAAGCTTGTTGATTTGATATCGATACCTAGAGATACTTACTTTTTTGACAATAAATATAATGGTACCAAATATGATACATTGGGACACAGGAAAATAAATGCAGCATATATACGTGGAGGCGTCGAGGAAACAAAAGCCTCAGTGTCAGATATACTATGTGGCCTCCCTATAGATGCCCATGTAGGTGTTACATATAGAGGTGTTGAAAACATAGTTGATTCACTTGGTGGAGTGAAAGTAAATATACCTATCAATATGAATTACGATGATCCACTTGCAAAGCCTGAGTTACATATTCATTTAAAAAAGGGTAACAGAGAACTAAATGGTAAACAAGCGATACAATATCTAAGATTTAGAAAAAATAATGATGGTACTGGTTACCCTGATGGTGATTTAGGAAGAATTAAAGCCCAGCAACAATTTCTAAGAAGTGCTGCAGATAAAACTCTAAGCCTTAGGTTGCCTCTTGTCGTTAATACTGCCTTTAAATTTGTCAAAAGTGATTTAGACTTAAAAAAAGTCACATACCTTGCTAATAAAGCTAAAGGATTTAAGAAAGAGAACTTAGAAACATACACGCTTCCAGGTACAACAATTTATGATGGCGTTTCCTATTTTCGTCATGACCCTAAAGAGGTAGAAAAAATGATAATAGAAATATATAAGCAAGATAGCATGTTAGTTAATTAATTTATATAAAAGAGGTGTTGAGTAATATGTTAAATAAATATATCGATACGGAAATAGAATATGTTAAGCTTTTCTCAGAAAGGTTTGAGAATAAAGATATTATAAGATTTTGGGATAATAGTTTAGAGGGTATGTATTCACATAATTTTACCTACATAAATAATAATACTGATTCAAATAGATTGAGAAATTTAATTTTAAATGAGTTACAATTAAGGCAATTATCGGCCAAGAGTTTCTTGCAAATTGCTTGTGATTTTAATATATCTAAAGAATTGATATCTTCACTACCTATAGCTCCTGTAGTATCAAGCTATGACTATATGTATATTGAAACAGAAAAATATACTTTGCTCAAGGGAAACCCTAATTGCTCTGTCACCAAGGCAGATACAGCAGAAAAATTACGGGATGGGATGAATGTAGATATTTTAGCAAATGAAGGGGGAAAGGGAAGTGATTTTGCTAGAAAGAGGATTAACAGAAAATCAGAAATGTATAAGATCATGGATTCAAATCTAGATTTATATGTATGCTACAATAACGATCGACCAATAGGAAATTGCGAGCTATTTATTAATGATAAAGTAGGTAAAATTGAAGACTTTGATATTTTAGAACAATATCAGAAGAGAGGATTTGGTACAACTGTTCTGAAACATTTACTAAAGGAATTGCATGAGAAAGATATCGAAATAGCATATCTAATAACTGATAGTTCTGACACTGCTAAGGAAATGTACAAGAAATGTGGATTCAGTAAAGTTGGGGTAAAAACAGAGTTATTTTTTAGACTCACAGATAGCGATGGTGATTAATAGTAACAAAGATATATTTGTCAGTTGATATACCTATGAATACAATAGAAACATAGTTTAGAGTCTGGAGTGATTATATGAAGAGCAAAGTTACAAAGCTTTTCTTTCTTGTTTTATCAATAGTACTAACAATTAATATTGCTGGATGCAAACTTACTTTAAAAGCAGGTGTTGTAAAGCATGATAAGAAAGCAGTAGAGCCAACGGAGCAAGTAATTGATTACAAAGACGAGTTAGAGTATATACAATCGAGATTTGATTCACTTGAAAAAAGTTTATTAGCCTCAGAGATTAATGAAGAGCCAATAGTTGATATTTTTGAAGGCTTTATTTCGGAATTAGAAATTGAATTTGAATATCTGTATTTTACTACAGAAAATGAAGGAAAAACCTTCTTATTTCCTGAAACTCCCTTACCTAAAGGCTATGATGGCAGAAAAAGGCCTTGGTATGTGCAGTCAAAAGAAAAGAACTACTATGTTTCTGAGATATACAAGAATGTGGGATCAGATGAAAACATTCTTACTTATGCTAAAGCACTGTATAAGGGTGATGAGTTATTAGGAGTAGCCGGAATTGATATTGTGATAAAATAATGAACTAATAGAGAACAATAACAGTTAGCATCATTTTACATAAAGTTACTATGTTATACTATAAATACTATTATGGAAGGATATATAAATAAATGACTAGTGAAAGAAGCAGATTCGCCTATATTTCTATTATTATAGTCGTTATGCTAGCAGGCTTAAGTACAAGGCAATTTGCAAGTATTTTACCATGGTGGATAGTTTCTTATATAGCTGATGTTCTTTGGGCCATAATGATTTACCTCATTATCGGCCTTATTTTTATAAGACTATCGAGTT
This sequence comes from Wukongibacter baidiensis, assembly GCF_050888315.1. NCBI lineage: Bacteria > Bacillati > Bacillota > Clostridia > Peptostreptococcales > Caminicellaceae > Wukongibacter > Wukongibacter baidiensis. The sequence goes on along the minus strand of NZ_CP138202.1, from coordinate 351,935 downwards.
TAAGAGTGGCTTTGTATGCAATTATTATTACAGTTTCTGTTGAAATAAGCCAATTGTATCACGCACCATGGATAGATGCCATACGAACTAATAAAATAGGAGGATTGGTTTTGGGATTTGGATTCTTATGGAGTGATATAGTCTGTTATGTTGTAGGAATTTTAATAGTGCTTATGCTAGAAAAGATTTTAAAATGCAAAGAGTTAAATAAGTATATATTATAATGCATGAATAGAAAATATATATTTTAGCAAAAAATATTAATGGCCTATTTAATTGTGGATAGTACAATTTGTAGAGAATAGGAGTGAAATTATGAGTAAATTCAATTTCCCAGTAGGATATCACAATATTCATAAGGTCAAAATTATTGATTATCAGATGAATCGTTGGCATTCCCTTGGATATACACGTATTGAAGACATGAAGGAAGCAGCAAATGAGATCAAGACTCTTGATGATTGGAAAGAATCTATGATCAAACAGGCCGAGAAAGCACTTGCTGAAGGGCGATTGTTAAACGGTACTTTCAATTATAGAGCGGCTGAGTTCTTCACTCATTCATCCGATCCTGACAAGATAAAGCTATATGATAGGTTCATTGACTTATTCTACAATAAGGTTTTTAAGGACGACAACATTCAGAAGATTAAAGTTCCATATGAAGGCAAGAGTCTTTATGCAATCAGGCTTGAAGCAGCGGGCGAGTTTAAGAAGGGAACTATAGTCATCCATGGTGGATTTGATTCGTTTATAGAAGAGTTTTATTCGATAGGATCATACTTTTCAGAAATCGGCTATGAGACCGTTATGTTTGAAGGTCCTGGACAGGGTGCTGTGCTCAAGAAGGAAAATATACCAATCACATATATGTGGGAAAAACCAGTAGGTGCTATTTTAGATTATTTCGGACTAAGTGGTGTAACACTTTTAGGGATATCCATGGGTGGTTGGCTGTGTTTCAGAGCTGCTGCACTAGAGCCTCGTATTAAACGAGTCATTGCACTAAGTATTGCTTATGACTATATGAAAATTCCGCCTGAGTTTGTAGCCAATTTCTCAAGATGGCTTTTCAAGCATGAGAATCTTCTAAACTGGATGACTGATATCAAGCTCAAGATGGTGCCGCAAGAAAAGTGGGGTGTTGACAACCTAATGTACATTACGCACTCAAAAACACCACTTGATAGTGCAAAGGCAATTCTTGAATTCAACGAAGAACACCTTAAATCTGAAGATGTAAAACAAGATGTACTAATTCTCACTGGAGAAGAAGATCATTTTATACCTGTTAAGATGCATCATATACAAGTTAATGCGTTAAAGAATGCCAAGTCCGTTACAGACTACATATTTACAAGGAAAGAACATGCTCAAAATCACTGTCAAGTTGGGAACATCGGTCTTGCATTAGATACAATGAAAAAATGGTTGGATGGATTTAAAGAATAATGATGAGACTGTAAAAAAACAATAGATCTAAAATCTAGTAGGGGGATGAACTACCTTAATTTATGAAGTCCTCCTTTTATCTCTTCATACCAGAGATAAACACTATTTTCTTGAAGTTCTAATCCATGTACTGTTTTCTCTTCTATTTCTCACAGAATATAAATTTAGCGTCAGATAAACTTATTATAACTATTTTTTTAACAATTCTTGTGTGTCTATATACTCTTTTGTTATAATTTATCTTGAAATCTTATAATTTAAAGGAGGCTAGTTCACAATGATGATTTCAGCAATATTAATTATCGTGGGTATTTTTACATTTACATGTACATTAAAGAAACCAAACTTTTTTTGGGAGCACAGAAAAGCAAAGCTTCTAAGAAAAACAATAGGTGATAAAGCAACATCGATCTTTTATTTTACTATTAGTCTTATTATTACAGTTGTAGGTCTTTTTGTCCTAATAGGTGAATTTATTTAGTAATATATAAATGAATAAAAGATATTGTTTCATTATAGGAGGTATTACCATGATGTATTGTGCATTCTTTCGTGGAATTAATTTGAACGGCGTGAAAATGACTATGACAACAATCAAAGAACGTTTTGAGAAAATTGGATTTCGTAATATAGTAACAGTCTTAGCCACAGGAAATGTTATATTTTCAGCAGGTAATGATATGGATGAATCTGCAATTGTCAAACGAATTGTAGATGATTTATCATCTTATTATAACAGGGAAGTATATATCTTTTTGAAAACGAAAGAGGATATTATGGATGTCATAGACCATTCGATGAGTTATGATTCAAATACATTTCACTTATACTGGATGTTAGTAGATAAGACATCTATTCGAAATACAATTTATAATGAATTTGATGAAACGACGGCCATGGAAGGTGAGCAAGTTACTATTAATGGTGAAGAGCTCTATTGGTTAGTCCCAAAAGGGTTCACCTTACATACACCCTTTAGTAAAGTGCTTGGAAAGAAAAAATATAAAGAGCATCTAACAAGTAGGAATCTAAATACAATTAAAAAGATACTTACTAAAATGCAATAATAATAGACAAGTATATTGATTGTAGTAAAATAGCATTTTAAGTAAACCTCTTGTCAAGGAAAATAAGTTGCTAAAAGTGCAACCAAGAATGCATGTTTACATAAAATAATTATGACGTACTAAATAATATTGCTACGAAATAATATATAAATTCTAACTAGGAAATAAAGGGACAGCTTATGATGATCTGTCCCTTTTCTTTATTAACAACCTTTCCTAATACAGACTTTAACGATAACCTTTTCTGTAAAATTGAAAGCTACTTGTTGATTTGTAACAGGATGTGTTCCAAAGTTTTGAGTACGACTAAAAACCTCACATAATATAGTTGAACCTGTTATTGTAAAAACATCATCTTCGTTGGCGTCTTCTCGATCAATTGCACATTGGAATGGAATATCGTCAATTAACTCGTTTTCAAATTCAAGTCCACTGTCATCAACGGCTGTATAGGTGATAGTCCTACGAACGAAACCACTAATAACAACTTTTTCAGGACATACCTTCTCAATTTTAGCAATCACTGCATCTTGATGCGTAACAGGGTCATCAGTTAATGCCGGCGGAACTAACTGAGTTCCTCCTTCAACCATAACCTGACAGCAAGATTGAGGATTGGCTACTGGAAGAGGACAAGATGTAACCTTATACGGTCTCATCATTTCATTATCCTCATGTTCTAGAATATGACAATGCCATACATATCCAGGACCAAAGGTAGGATCAAATGGAAATAGGTTTACACCAGGCTTAGCTTTTCTTGGGTTAGCATCCTGTGGAGCAAAACGAAGCCTAATTCTAGTGATTTGACCAGGATTTGCTTGAATAGTATCTTTCCATCCTCGTTCATTCGGAGCGGGATCAATCGGATTATCCTCAAGGAATGGTTCAACTGGTAGTGTTATTGTTGGATGTTGGAGAGGTGGTTCTCCATTAAGCTTAAGCCATTCTTCTTGATAACCTGCAGCATCGAAATTTTGACGGTTTACGATCTGGAACTGTATCAAATGAACATGGATAGGATGAGTATCATTAGTGAGATTAACTAGTTCCCATTCAACAGTTGATCCAACTATCGGTAATTCTGATATAGGAGCTCCCCATTTTTGTCCATTCAGTGTCTGTATAATCGGACCATTAGGTCCCTCAGTCTCGTTTAAGGTCAATATTTCTTTAGGTACATTAGGAGTTAATGTTGGTATTTTATTCAGTTTAGCTGGAAGTTTATTTGGAGGTACTACCAGCGAATCTATCACTGTAAACTGCATTATCTGACCAACAGTATCTGGATCTGGTGGATCTCCACCAGGGAAAGGAGCATTTGCATCGTTAGTAAGAATAATTGTTGTTCCAGGCTCTAACTCTGAAAAATCAATAAGGATGTCGGCACGTTCTCCAGGTGAAATTAAAAGTTCATTTAAAGTCACAGGAAATGGTAAAAAGCCGCCATCTGAACCAATCTGAATAAAAGATTGATCGTTTGAAAGTTTCAAGTTGTAGAATCGGGCATTCGATCCATTTAGAAATCTGAATCGATACTGACGACGCTTAACATCTAAGTTAGGCCATACTCGTCCATTTACCATAATGGTATTGCTGAAGGTCTCTGGAACCCAATAAGGATGTATATTAGGGTTTACACCTACGCTAGGATATAATAATGAGCCATCTCGATTGAAAGAGCGATCCTGAATAACTATAGGAATTTCATAAGGTCCACTAGGGAGTAATGGAGCTATCTTGTTATCAGGATCACGTAGTAGGTAGAATCCAGCAAGTCCAGCATATACTCCAAGACGCGTGGTTCCTAGGGCATGATCATGATACCATAGGGTAGTAGGTTCTTGCTCGTTAGGATAATTATAACGAGAAGTTAAAAATGCTGGTCCTTTTTTTTCCTCACCGGCCGTAAACCAGGAATCTGGACCACCATCGGAATCTGATCTAACCTCACCACCATGTAAATGAGAAACGAGTGGAACCGGGCTCTGTGCTAGAGGATAACCTGGAGGAAACGTTCTAAAAGGTGGTAGTGGTGGTGGAAAGTTATTGGGATTGGCCCAATGTATAGTAGGATCTACTGCAAATAAATTTGGTTCTGTAATATTGTTTACCCACTGAACATTTGCAGGAATCCCTCGAACAGCTTCAAAGGTTGGACCTGGCGTACTATGGAAACAAGCAGGTTTTCCTGTATACGGATTTTCAATAATGCCTTCATATCCCCATACTGTTGTCTTCGGAAACCCAAATGGAAGTATCTGTTGCTTAAACTGAGTCATACTAATTGTATAGTTATAGCTTATCTCTTCACCTGTAATAGGGTCCTTCACAATAGTAGGTTTAAATATGGGTGGAACTAACAATTGATTAACATATTTAGGGATGGTTTTCGGATCTAGAGGTTGAGACATCCCTATCGCCTCCTTATAGATTTTTTGCAAGAGATCCATAGAGAAAAAAGATTTCACTTTGCTCTTTTGCAATATATATATATGATTAAGTAAAAAAACTGTGACAAGTATCATAATATTTATGTTCTTAGCATTTTAACGTAATTAATTAGTGAAGAGCTCAGGATATTTGAATGAGGATTAGGGTAGAGAGTTAAAAGACGATATAAACAATATGCAGGAGATGAGAAAACTAATTTGGGTAAGGGGATAGGCATGCTATCCTCATTTTGTATAACGCATATCAAGTTATAAACATTTTTATATGTAGATATGTAGAATGGAATTATTAACAAGCAAGTTAACATAATATTAATATGGTAATAAAATAAACTGATGACAGTAGAATTTCAAAGACAATACATAAATAATAAGAAAAATTATACTTTACATTATATTAAAGTCCAGCCATTTAAAATAGATATTTTAAATGATGAGCATTAAGATGACACAATGAATATAAAGAATCTTATTGACTATAAATCTGTTTAGAACAATTAAAATAGGAAGGAATGATATACTTAGTCCTAAAAGATAACAATTCTCAATAAAGAAAAAATGAAAAGTAATTGCAGAATTAGTTATGAATTAAGATATTGATTGAATTAACATATAAAATTGATTAGAAATTAAATGAATGTATTAATTAATAGGATTATAATCATAAAGCTTGTAAAATATATAATTTATAAATGAAATTCATATCAACAATTTAGTATAAAATAAATCTAAAAAAATATTCAATAATTATTTAATAATTTATAGATGTAAGAGTTAATAGATATGATGATTAATTGAATAACAACTGTAAAAGTGGATGTTTTCTTAATTCTTAAACTATATTTTAAATGTATATTTAGGATATAGTTGTAGAAAGGCAAATCTATGAAGTATTCATTATGACTACTTCTTGTTAAATATGTCTATTGACACAAAATTACTAGTTATCATGAACATAATTCCTAATGAATATAAAATACTAATAAAAATATAGCCAATTTTTATCATGAAATATAATCTTTAAAAGCTGATGTTTATGCTTTTAAAGATTATATTTTATGTTATTAGTTTAATTAATTTATGTATCATTATTTCTATTCTGCATGAATAATTTAATTACCATAATTATATTATGTTTACTCTTCTATTGATTATTTTGATTTTTGTATCTAACTTTTTTCTCTCTCAGTTGATTTAACAAATTATTGGCTACTTTGAAAATACTATTTTAAATGTTTGATCATTAACTTCTCTTTTAACAACTTTGAAGCCAGCTTTCCTACCAAGATCATCATAATAGTCTATACTTTGTTCGTTATTTTCCCAGAGCACACCATAGCCGGTTTCGATTGATTTCATTGGTGTTTCAACTCTAAGTTTTACTACAAATATGTCTTTGTCACCATTGTTGTACTTAGGTATAGTAGTATCCCACATAATGAACTGACCATCGTCTTTCAAAACCCTATAAATCTCTTTAAATACCGTTGCATGATCGTTACTATCAATATACATTAGTGTAAAAAATGATGTGACAGCATCAAAAGAGTCATCTAAAAAAAGTAGTTCTCTAGAATCCATGACAATTTTCACAGGACCTTCGGCCGCCTCTTCCAGTTCTCCTCTATTAGGATCTATAGATAATACTCTATTACCATAGCACAAACCTATGATCCCCTCTCCTCCACCGCCAATATCCAGTATCATATTTCCTTTTAAATCTCCATCCAAAGTCACTTTTTGATCCATAATAAAATGCATTCTTTCTTCATGACCCATAGTTACTCCCCCCTTAGGTAAAATAAAATTATGATAAACGCTCTTTTGATTACTAGAGCATATCAACTAACATATCCTTCTTTACCTATGAAACTTTCATTTCGTCCTTTTAAGCACTCTGAAATTTCATGAATATTCTATCATTTTTGTTATATAAAATCAATCTACATGTTATCCTGCTTATATATTTCTTCAATAGGACATCCACAATGAATGCAGGCTTTTGACTTATCTGATTTAAGTATGTATAACTGAATACTTACAAAGATTTTCCTTTTGCTACTTTAACTATTTAGAGCCTCTGATAGTTTTTTAAGTCTTTGCATCATTCAGTATATTTCTTTTAATTAGATTAGTGATTCATAGATTACTATCCATCTTGAGCCAACGCAGCTATTCTGCTATTATCTACTATAATTTCGCCACCCACTAAAATTTTAGGTGTAACTGTAACAAAATACGTACAGCAACCTAGTTCACATGTTTGACTTTCACAGAAAGTAAACTCAAATGATTCTGTGACCTTACTTCTATCTTCTTGGTCTATTCTTTCTATCGTCCAAATACCAAGCAATTCTGCCCTTCTCTTATCGCATACTCTAAATAATTCAAATTGAAGTTGACCATCAAAAGCATCTAAAGGATTATCTAAGCGATCATAGCTTACAATGCTTGTAAAATCAATGTTTACTATTGGTTTACTTAAGCAAGTTGTATCTACAGTAACATGTGCTAACTGAGAGGCTGAGTCGTCTGATGAAGTAAAGATTTTACTTCCTGTATCCTCACCACATTCAAGTAATATCTTTTTAGGCTTTAGGCATTGCTTCTCACAATATTTATCAAGAAATTTGGTTGTCTGAGCAATGGCAGTCATTCTTGAATCGCTGATCATTGTATTATCAAACAGATCGTTTCCAGTAGTTACTTCAACAGGCGTTAATACCACAAAATATTCACAGCTATTTAAAAAGCTCACATGTTCACAGAAGTTAAAACCGAATGCATTTGAGATAGAATTACTTGCTATCATAACTCCAACTTCAAATGTCCAAATTCCTATTGATATTGGATTCTCATTATCACATACTCTAAATAATTCAAATTGAAGTAAAACAGAAGACTCTGGAAATTCAACTTCAAGATATTTCACAATACTTGAAAACGCAACTAAAACTTTAGTTTTATATGGACATGATGTATTAATCATAACATTGGCTATCTGTATTGCTGGTTCTCCTAACTTTCTAAAAATAACATTTCCGGTTCCTTCTCCACAAGCTAATATCGTTTCTTCTGACTCCAAGTACTTAGTTTTTTTTACAGTACAATCACATTCTAATTCATGACTTCTCTTATTTAAAGATTCGCCAAATGATTGAACAGTTGCTGACATTCTACCATTAAAAACTGTTGCTGTAGCAAGACTTGGAGTTATCTCGATAGGTGTAGCTATCACGAAATAATCACAGCAATCCGAACAAGTATTTATATCACAAAAGATAAAGCTAAATGATTGCTCTAGAGTGCTGTCATAATTATTACTACTCATATTAACTTGTTCAAACATCCAGGTTCCCAAAGATGTCGGCTGTCCACCATGACAGGTTTTAAACAATTCATACTGTAAACGAACTGTAATAATCCCATCACTAGAGGCTCTATCTATACTAACAAGACTAGAAAATTTTATTAAAACTACTGGCTTATTTAAACAAGTTGTATCAACAGTAACAAAGGCTAATTGGAAAGGTTGATCATCAGGTGATGAGAAGGTTCTACTTCCACTTCCCTCACCACATTCTAGTAGTATCTTTTTAGGTTTTGAATGCTTTAGTTTGCACTTAGTAAATTCCTGGTCTGATTTGTAGGCTTTGTGCTCTACATAACCCTGGTTACCATTCATTCACATACCTCCATTTTTTTATAATTAAATAGTTTTTCAACTTAAACTTATACGAATAATCAAGATCAGATTGTATTTTCGACAACTATAACTTATATTTAAAATACTTAAACAGCATATATACTCTTTTTCCACTACATCATATGATACTTTATTGAATTCGTGATGGATTTTCTCCTGTAGTATCATATTTCCTAGTAAGAATAAAAGATTTATAATCTCTTATGTGTCATAAAAAAAGAAAAATTGCATTACTCATAGCAATGCAATTCATTATAATCCCCCTATTTTAAATTTCTAATTTATTACTGCCTTATTAACACATGATTACCTTTTAGAGTAATGAAGCATAGCCATACCATTTATCGCTTTATGCTTTAACAATTTCAACTTGACCTCAGGATTGTATTCTTTAAAGAGAGAAATCCCTTCACCTAAAATACATGGAATGATAGTTATAAAGTATTCATCAATCAGGTCTTTCTTTATGAAGTCATCAATAACTCCAGCACCACCTATTAACCAGATATCCTTACCATCTTTTTCTCGTAACTTTTTAATAAGTTCTTCAACCTTCTCATCTGTAAATACAACATTTTCATTATTATCTCGTTGCTCTGATGTGTACACGTATCCTTTAGTCCCTTTATAGGGATACTCACCAAAGGTAAGTATTTGATCATATGTTTTTCTTCCCATTATTACTGTATCGATAGAACTATAAAATTCCTCATAGCCAGAATCACCATTCGAATCAGAACCATCTCCATCAAGCCAATCAACATCACCATTTTTTCGAGCAATATACCCATCTAAACTCATTGCAATATATAAAATAACCTTTCTACTCATAACACTTATCCTCCTTAGATTTTTATTGTCTTATTATCCTTCAAATGTATTATAATATATATAACTTGACACCTTATGTCATATTAAGAAAGGATTTTTTTATGCGTGCAGATAGACTTTTATCTATTATTTCCTTGTTACAACTTCATAAACAGATAACTGCAAAAGAATTGGCCGATATACTAGAAGTTTCAATTAGAACTATATATCGGGATATTGATGCATTAACCACCATGGGTGTCCCTGTAATTACCGATCGTGGCCATGATGGTGGGATTAAACTTCTAGGAGATTATAAAACTGACTTAACGGGGCTTAATGATGAGGAGCTTCAATATTTGTTTCTACCTCCTCCACAAAAAGTATTGACCGATTTAGATATTAAAGATCTCAATTATCACTCACTGTTAAAACTAATAGGATCAGCATCTAAGCATCAATTAGATTTAATTGAAAACATTCAAAACTATATTTATATAGATATGTATTCTTGGAATGAAACTAACTATACTAACAAAGAAATTTTATATAAACTACAGAAGGCCATTTGGAATGCTAGTCAAATAGCAATTAATTACGCTAAAGCTACTGGAGAGAAAAAGGTTAACCTAAAACCCCTTGGACTTGTTAATAAAAAAGGGATTTGGTATTTAGCTGCTATTGATGATGTTGTTAAGATATATAAGGTATCTTCGATTACCAATGTATTGATAAGCGATTTACAATTTGAAAGGCCTCATAACTTTAATCTTGAAGAATATTGGAAAAAGTCGACTTCTGACTTTATGAAGAAAATACCGAAATATAGAATTAGAATTGAAGCTGCTTCTGGAGTATCTAGGTATATAGAAAGCAGGAAATTTATATCTATAATTGATAAACATTCTAAGGAAGACACTACTTTACTAACTATCGAATTCAATGCAAAATGGGAAGCTGTTGAATTTGTCCTTGGATATGGAGATAAAATTCAAATAATTGAGCCTGAGGAAGTAAAAACTGAAGTTATTGAAATTGCAAGACAGCTTATAGATAAGTATGGTGCTAAACCATAAAATCAAGGTAGAAAAATACCTTCATTAAAGAAAGACACTGGTTTCAAAATTATTAATATATTTAGTATTGAAGACCAGTTAGCAAAAGTCGACGGTTTCTAATTAAACAGATCGATAATTTCTTCTAACTGGTCTTATACAGGAGCATAAAGCGGAACTGCCTATTTATACTATTAACTTACTTTTTCGCAGGAACATAACTTTCATTATCGAAGAAATCTTTCTTAATTTCCCTACATTTTTTAGTCATCATAACAACACCTATTACATTAGGTATAACAACTGCCGCCAATAGAATATCAAGGAAGTTGTAGATAGTTGCAAGGTCACTTGTAGATGCAATAACAACAACTACAATATAAACTACTAACATGAACTTAGCAAATTTATTGCCGAATAAGTATCTAGCCATTTGCTCGCCATAAAAGCAATTTCCTATTACTGTTGAAAGTACAAAGAAAATAAGACAGAAAGTCATAAAATACATTGCAAAGGTCTCTCCAATTACAGCTCCAATAGCTACACTTGGAATCGTAGCAGCCGCCTTAGGTCCCATTGTAGTCCATAATCCTGTTGTCAAAGTTAGGAAAGCTGTTGTACTACAAACAAAGAATGTATCTACAATAACTTCAAACATCGCCCACATACCTTGACGACCTGGGTGATCTGTAATGGCAGCAGCATGTGCAATACCAGCTTGCCCCATTCCTGCTTCATTAGAATATACACCCCTAGCTACACCCCAACGTGCCGCAGCGGCGATACCAGCACCAGCGAATCCACCTGTCGCTGCCACAGGTGTGAAGGCAGATTTAAATATTAATACAATTGCGCCGGGAAGATTAGCAATATTTAAGGCAATTATAATCCAAGCCACAGCAAGATAGATAAGAACCATTCCAGGAATAAGCTTTTCAGTAACCTTTCCTATACGTTTTATTCCACCAAATACAACTAGTCCAGCAAAAATAGCTATTAAAATACCAGATGCTATTTTAGGTATACCTAATGCAGCCGCATTTTCTGATACAGCAACTGCTTGTGATCCTACGGAAGGAATAAGTTCTAACATAAGAACAAATGCGAACAATGTACCTAACCATTTAGCATTTAAACCTTTAGATAAATAATGGCTTGGTCCTCCTACAAATGTACCATCAACTTTATCTTTTTCACGGTACTCAACACTTAATGCGACTTCAGCCCATTTAATTCCTAAGCCAAGCACACCACTTAGCCACATCCAGAAAATAGCTCCTGGTCCACCCATGGCTATTGCTACAGGCACACCTATTATATTAGATGCTCCTACGGTATTAGCCAGAGCAGATGTTGTGGCTTGAAAGGCCGTGATAGTACCATCTCCCGTTTTATCAGGTTTTATGAGTTTACCCATTGTTTCAGCCATAATAAATTTAAAATGTCTAAACTGTACAAAATCTAAGGCAATTGTCATCCATAAGCCACCACCTACTAGAAGTATTAACATAGGTGGTCCCCATAGAAAACTACTTATACTCGTTACGATCTCTATAATCTTATCCATAATTCACCTCATGTTTTTATTTTTATTAAGATTTTATATAACTACACAAATACACTGTCCTATTTCTAGGTATTTAATATATTTAGTACTTATTAACAGCATCCATACTAAAGGTATCTTCTTTAAAATCATTCAGATAAGGTAACCTTGATCTTTCTTTCACTACATCACCCAAGTCAATTTCACAGTATAAAATTTCTTCATTTTCATTACTTGCCTGTGCCAATACTCTACCAGAAGGATGTACAACTTTTGAGCACCCGCAAGATCCATCCCCAACTGGATTAGCACCAACCATAAAGAACAGATTAAATAATGCATTACCTGATAAATCAATATGCCATCTGTCCTCAGCAGGAATACTCCACACAGCAGGTACAAATACTATTTCTGCGCCCTTTAACGCCATTATTCTTGAAGGTTCTGGGAATTCAACATCATAGCAAATCATAATCCCAATTTTTCCAAGCGGCGTATCATAAACAGGAAATTCTTTACCTTCTCTAAACTTAAGCTTTTCCTGTCCCCATGCATTTACCTTTCTCATGTTTCCGATAGTTTCGCCTTTATCACTAATAAATACAGCTGAGTTATACATTCTTCCGAGAATCTCTACAGATTCGGCATATCCAGCTATAATATATAGTCCAGTTCTTTTAGCGACCTCACGTAAAGTTTGAACCATTGGACCATCAATAGGTTCTGCTAGCTTCTGAAGTTCATTTGACTCAAGGTGGTATCCTGAATAAAACAATTCAGGTAAACATACAATGTCAGCATTATTTTTTGCTGCTTCTTCTATAAAGGCAACACCCCTTTCTAAATTAGTCTTAGTATCTCCTTGTTCAGATTTCATTTGGATAACTGCAACTTTTAGTTTTCTATCCCTTGCCATAATTAAACACTCTCCTACATTTTATTAGTCTAATTGGTTAAGCCACGCCTTTTTCAGAGTCCCCTTCCCTCCCCTTTCAATAATTCTTGGCTTATTAATGAAATCGTGATTAACCTTCTTAAACTCACTTTTATCCTTTGACTAAGAAGATATATTGCATAAAACATGCCAAAAAATAAAAAGAGGCCGTCTACTATATAACATAGTAAACAAGCCACTTTATGATAGGTCAGTATATATTCAAAATATAAAATAACATCTAAATGCGCAATGCTTTTCTTAAAGTACGAATCCCTTTGCGTAGACAAAGGACCTTAGTAACTATATCTCTATATGCCCCTTGTACTCAAAGTTATTATTTAATTCAATAATTTCCTTCCTAATATACATGGGAGATTTTTGGGAAAACTTGCTAACAACAAACAAAGTTATATATGATGTCATACCTGCTGCAAAAGCATAAAAGATATGTAGTCTTGAGGTAAGATCAAAAGCAACCCATATCGTCAATACTAGAAAGCCACTGAGTTGAGCAAAGATGGCACCACTTAAAGTTGCTTTATCCGAGTACAATCCAACTAATATAGGTATGCCCGCAAGACCAAGGATACTCCATCCCATCCAGGCAGTTGCCAAAACAGACTTAATGCTAAAAGAAATAAAAACAACTATACTACCTAACAAAACAGTTATTATTTTACTCACTACAATTAAATGCCTTGGTGAAGACTTGGGTTTCTTTATATAGTAAATATCATTAACAAAAATTGAGCTTGTTAGCATAATCAACGAATCAGCAGTAGACATTATAGCTGCAATAATTCCACCTAAGATGATTCCCCTCCAAAACGGACTCATCATCTTCATAAAAAATTGAATAAAAATAGTTTCAATATCTCCGTTTAGGGGAAGTAATGTAGGGTTTTGAAATTGTGTCCTCATATATAAAGATGTTAGAAGAACTCCGCCAAACAAAATAATTTGAAAAGATACACTCATTATCCCTGCAGTCTTAAGCCTATCTTTATTTCTAACAGACATGTATTTAGTCATTAAAGTAGGCTGCCCAAGCCAATTCATTATTCCATCACCGATAAAGGTAGTAATACCAAGAATGATATTAGTAATGTTGCTTATCGGAGATAGGTAAAATTCAGGATGTATTGTATTGACGTACTTCATATCAGACCAAATAGACGAAAATCCTTTACTTATTTTCAGGACAACCAATCCAGCCAAAAGGCTTCCAATTATCATAGAAATCCCTTGGAAAACATCTGTCCAGCACACAGCGTTAAAACCACCGATAACAATATATGTAACCATTATTGTAGCAAAAATAATAATCGAATAGTCATATGATAGCCCAATAGTTACATTAATCAGTTTTCCAGCAGCAATCAACTGACCACTTACATACATCACTGTAGCTATAAGAATCATAGACCCAGTAATATAGGTCAAAGCATTATTTTTATCCACATATCTTTTCTTGAGAATCTCGATTACAGTAAGAGCTCCAGTATATTCTGAATAAACTCTCACCTTCTTACTAACAACTTTATAACACAAAATAATTCCAATTATAGAGCTAGGTATTATCAACCATAGACTTTGTAAACCCTGCTCATATATCATTCCAGAAAATCCTAGGAATAACAATCCACTCATAGAGGTTGAAGTGAAAGTAAGGGCAAGGATAAAAGCGTTTGTTCTTCTGCCACCTAAAAAGTACATTTCAATATTCTGAGGTCTAATTGAAGCAATAACTCCAATAATCATCGTAATAGTAAAATAGAAAAGAGAAAAACCCATAACCATAAGTTTATCAATCATAAGATATCTTCCTTATCTATAATCTTATATTCCTGTAACTTATACAAAATATTTCTATGGCTAATACCTAATAACTGAGCTGCCTTAGTTCGATTACCATTCGCTTTATTCAATGCACGTTCAATCATTTCCTTTTCAACTTGCATCTTCACTTGTCCAAGTGTATTCTTAAGATCAAAGGTATCATCAGGAATGGAAATCTTAATCCTACTTTTTGCCTCGCCAAAGACATTTTCAAAGTCTTGTATTCTTAAGGTTGTATCATCCGCTAATACAATAGCTGACTGAATAACATGCTCTAATTCTCGAACATTTCCAGGCCAGATATACTTTCGTAAAAATTCAATGGCATCATCTGTAATAGCATGAATATTGCGTTTAAACAACCTTGCATATTTTTCGATAAAATAATCTATCAATAGCAAAATATCATTTTCACGTCTTCTAAGAGGAGGTAATTTTATTTCGACAACCTTAATTCTGTAATACAAGTCTTGCCTAAATAAACCTTCCTCAACCATTTGCTCCAAATCGCGATTTGATGATGAGATAATGCGAGTGTTAAAGGGATATAGATTTGAGCCGCCGACACGTCTAACAACTTTTTCTTGTAAAACCCTCAGAAGCTTAACTTGCATGTGCAGAGGTATTTCACTGATTTCATCTAAGAAGATAGTTCCACCATCGGCCTCCTCAAACATCCCCTTTTTTTCTCCGGTCGCCCCAGTAAACGCTCCCTTTTCATGACCAAAAAACTCAGATTCAAATAAGTTCTCAGGAATAGCTGCACAATTGACCGGAATAAAAGCTTCTGATGCTCTAGAGCTATAAGAATGAATAGCCCTTGCAATTAGTTCTTTCCCTGTACCATTTTCACCAGTTACTAAAACAGAAGTAAACACTTTTGAAACTTTATCTACTTTGTCAAACACTTTCTGCATAGAACAACTAGATCCAATAATGTTTTTCTTCAATTCATATCGCTTCTTTATTTGAGTTTTAAACTTCTCATTCTCATTTTCTAGCTTTTTTATATGGAGTAACCTGTTAACGATTCTAATAATATCATCGTTGATAAAGGGCTTAGTAACATATTCTTCAGCACCAAGTTTGATTGCTTCAACAGCAGATTCTATACTTCCATAGGCAGTCATAATTATGAACTTGCAGTCATAGTTAATTTCTTTTTTTAGCTTAATTAGTTCTAGTCCATTAACATTAGGTAACCTTATATCACATAAAATAATTTCATAGACGTTATCGATAATCAGTTTCTTAGCACTAGCCCCATCACCAGCAGTGCTAACTTCAAATCCTTCCTTTTTAAAGATGAAAGAAAGATTCTGTCTCAAATTTATTTCATCTTCAATAATTAGCATTCTCTTCTCCACCGTATTCCTCCTTTTCTAGGCTTAAATCAATAGTAAAAATTGTCCCTTCACCATAATTGCTATCAACTGAAATGGTACCATTATGCGAATGAATAATTTGCATACATATAAATAGGCCTAAACCAAATCCATTTCCTACATCCTTAGTAGTAAAGAATGGATCAAATATTTTTTCCATATCTTCTTCCTTAACTCCATGTCCAGAATCCCTAATTCTAATTCGTATACCTTTTTCAAGCTTTAAAGTCCTAATATGTATAAAACCATTACCGTCAATAGCTTGATAGGCATTCTGAATTATATTAGTAAAAGCCATGCAGATTCGATCCTTATCAGCAATTATACCTGGAAGATTCTTTGACAAGTCCATGATCAATTCAACATTATCTTTTTTCTTATTATCGGAAATGTTGTCAATAGACTCAGATATAATATCGTTAATATTTACCTTTATTTTTGCTTCATCCTTGTATTTTCTAAAATCTAAGAACTCTTTAATTAGCACATCAATTTTTTTAGAGTCGTTTAATATCTTGTCATAGTAATCATTCTTTTCCTTTTCGTTTAACTCATACTTCTTTAGTATTTGTGTAGAACTAATAATTGAGGATAGAGGATTCCCAATTTCATGGGCAATACCAGACGCAAATCGTCCCATAGTAACTAGTTTTTCAGAGCGTAGGTATTTTTCAAGGTATATTTTTTTCTCATAATTGACTTTTTTATAGCTGTCGCTAATCCAAATATAACGGGAGATAATAGAGTCATATACCTTATATAGTAATTTAAACCAAATAATACTTCCAATAAGTAAGACTATCATTGAAAAAAACTGAAATTGCTTATGCTTTGAACTCATGATTACATTCTTAGATAGTATAACTAAATTAGCTAAAACTTGTCCATCCTTAGTAATTTCAGACTTAGCAGATATAAACTCTTCAGTATACCAGTTATCTTCAAGAATATAATCATCAGAGTCTATTATTTTCTTAATATGATTTGCATCTAATCCGTATCCCTTGGACTTGTATATAAGTTCTCCTTTAGTATCAATGAGAATATAAAAACTCTCTGTATCACTGGGGAAGATTTTATTCCATTCAAGATCTTTTATAGAAAATTCATTATTTGGGCCACTGGTATCTAAATAATTAATACTATTGGCTAAAACCTGAGCAATCCCATTTGTGTGATTACCCATAAAGCCTTCTATCTTTTTCTGGTAAGACATTTGCTCAGTCATTAAAATGATAATAAGTAATATCGGAATAAGCAAAATACTAACTATTCCTAATAGTATTTGCTTAGAAATTTCTTTATTTATATCTTGATGATCTCTATTTATATCCATTCTATTAATAGTCCTTTCTTGATATATTACATATAAACTATTTTAACATAGTTCTATTAGGATATTGATGCAATAAATATGCCACTTATTAACTAATAAAATAAATTAGAACTCAAATATAAAAACAGTATTGGAGCTATTTTTTTCTATATCTATTATCTTTTTTTACATACTACGCATTTTTTTGCGTATAGTACGCAAGCCTTTTCATATGAAATAAAAAAGAACTACATTTGATAATTTCTTGTTAGTAGTTAAACACAACTAAATAGTTATTATATTTAGATGATTTATGTTTTTTCTAATTTAATGTATAATATACATAATATACTATATAGTTTTCTTATCAAATCACTAAAAAAAATTCTAAAAGGAGAATTCCTATGATTGGCATACTATTAAGGATTGTAATACTTCTTCTTGTTGAAACTATTGCTTTTTACTTTATGATACCTAGTAATTTCAACATCACTCATCTTCCCTCCTTTTTTCTTTTATGGGCTTTAATAAGCTTCATACTATTTGGTAGGAAGTTATCGGATTTGAGTATTTTTTCTTCACTAGGTATGCTAGGTAGAGGTAGTCGATCAGCTGTAGATTTAGCTGGAGAAGCTGCTGAGAGAATGGTTGGTACAAATCGTGAGAGATATAAATTCTTTAGGAAGTTCAAAATACATTCAAAGGACTTTGCATACTTAGTTGTTTGCATTATAAATCTACTACTCTACTTGATTATAAAACTATTTATATAGAAGGTGTGTTGATTTTGGATAAAACTCAGATAATTTTATTAGTAATTTGGTCAGCTGTTATTATTCTTTATATAGGGCTTTTTATAGCTAATAGAGAAAAAGCAAAGAAGAGAATTAAAGAAATGACAATCTACGTAATTTTAGTTTTTCTAGTATACAAAATTATTGGAGATCATTTTCCTCCTGCACTGATACCACCATTAGTACTTTTACCTTTTGTTTATCGGAACCATAGAAATATGAAAAAGGATAAATAGATTGTATGTATCATAATTTCTCTTACACAAATCTTGTATATGCGAAGCGAAAAATTAGCCACCAAAACCTCATTGGTGGCTACAATTTTTGAGGTCATTTTTCGAAGAAAAATCTGACCAAAACGAAGTGTTTCGATGTTCTTGAGTTTTTATTAAGGTATAATAATTATGCTTGATTGTTAGCCTCAATAATTTCTTTTAGCTGTACATTTTCATTTCTAAATCTTGATCTACTCTTTTCACCTTTCAATCTGATGGCATTTTGCGGACAATTATGGGTACAAGCATAACACCTGATACATTTGTGCTTAAACTCGGGGTGACCGTTTACCTGAATATTATTCACTGGACATACCCTTTGACAAACACCACATCCATTGCAGTGGCTTTCTACAGTAAATTTTTTATCATAATCTCCAACCTCCTTATTATACATTCTGTGCCCAAAACTACTAATATGCCTCATTAAGAAGTTCGATGTTTTTTTGTACTTTCTCTTAGATTTAATATCCGAAATAATCATATCAATATTCTCATCTATTTTCTTTGTATGCTGATCCCTAATTTGCTGGTCCATATCATAGTATTTAATGGAGTTATCTACCATTAATAAGCTATTGAGATAAGACATTTCTATACCATTCTTTTTCGCGATCTCCTTAAAATGGTCTAGTGCTCCCCCTGAGGTTTTACCATATGTTAAAATTCCAAAGAAGTAATCGGATTTCAGTTCCACCTTCTCTAAGAATTCCTTTACTATTGTTGGAGTACTTGCTACATAACATGGAAAGATAATACCAATCTTCTCATCTTCGAAGCTAAAAGGTCCTTCATTCAGCACCTTTGGTATGGAATACAGTTCACCTCCAAGCTTTTTAGCTACAGAAAGACAATTACCAGATGCCGTAAAATAGAATAATTTCATGTGTTAATACCTCCATTTTTTTTGATTTCTTTATAATATTTTTAGCACTTTTGGTTTAAATATAATACATACTCAAGAGTGACTAGTCACTCTTAGAACTTTATAAAATTAGAGGAACTTTACATTCCTCATTATAATTTTAAATGTTATTTTAATATGCCTTTAAATAAAAGATCAAATGCCTTATCGATATGTCCATCTAAATCATCAACTTCATTATTTATCAGATAGAATGATAAAGCGTTTGTTGCTCCTGCCATACATACAACTAGAAGATTCAATTCTTCATCACTTATCCCCGTCTCGTTTTTCAAAAGTTCTTTCTTTTCGCAAACAGCTTGTAACCCGTTTTTGGTATTTTCCTTATCCAGGCGGCTTGCATAAGGAGAGTTATTAAATTGCTCTTGAAATTTCAAGTAGTCGGGATTCGTGATTCCCCACTGTATAGCACTTTTCCAAAGGGATTTCATTGATTCCCCGATTTCAAGATTTTTATCAAACTTCCTGTCAAGATATTGCTTAAAATCTAGCTTTACATGCCTGTAGATTTCATTTATTAATTCTTCCTTTGTCTTAAAACGATTGAATAACGCCCCATTAGATACTCCTGAAGCCTTAGCAATCTTAGATGTAGAAGTTCCATGGAAGCCGAACTCATTAAACAGTTTCAGTGATGTTAATAGAATCTTTTCTCTTACGTTATCGTCCACAAATATCCTCCTTGCTCAAGAGCGACTACTCTCTCTTATTTTACACACACCTTTTAGGTTTGTCAATAGAATGGAAAGCAAAGTAGTGATTCAAAGAGTAGTTTACTGCTTTAGATTACGAATATATCCTATGTTGCCTGCTCTTCAACAGGATAATGGGATATGTCCCCTTGCAAAACAATATTTCTACTATCATTTTTGACTTCGACAATATTTAAACATGTAGAATGCATAAAGGCACCCTTCCAAAAGTCCTTCAATTCCTTATCCTCAAGATATGTAAAAATTGCCTTCAAAACAACGGCATGGGCGACAATTAAAACATTTTTTCCTTCATACTTTGTAATTATTTTTTCTATTTCATTACCTGCTCTATTCAAAACCTGCGAAACCGTCTCCCCGCCTATCGGACTATATAAGTGAGGAAAACTCCAAAGATTTTTATATTCTTCTGGCCAAGACTCTTCAATTTCTGTATGTAGTTGACCTTGCCAATTACCAAAATGCATTTCTCTTAGATTATCATTAGGTATTATTTCAATATCTCTATCTCCCCTAATAACTTCTGCTGTTCTAAATGCTCTTCCACTTGAACTAGAAATAATTATATCGAGCTCCACATCATTTAATCTTTCACCAAGCCACTTGGCTTGCTGTTTACCTAACGCTGTGAGCGCTGAATCCATCTGACCTTGCATCCTACCTTCAAGATTCCATTCAGTTTGACCATGTCTTGTTATATAGAGCTTTGTCATAATATCCCCCTTTAAATATAATTAACTTATATACGATATATATCCATTTAATATTATAACATGTTTTGGTATTATCTTACTTTTAATAGTATCATATCTACAAGATAGATATATTTCCGGATGTAAGGTCGCTCCTTATTATCTCATATACATACTTTTAACTGCTAAGAAATATAATGATATTAAACCCGACTTGAGCTACTTTATTTTAAAGGGGGGGATTAAGTGAATAAGAATATATATGACTATATAGTAATAGGATCGGGCCCTGCTGGAGCGGTTATAGCTAAGACTCTTTCTGATGATAGAAGAAATTCTGTGTTGCTTTTGGAAGCGGGTGAAAATAATGATAGAGATGAAGCTATTCGCAATTCTAATCTTGCTACTTCACTTTTATTTGAGTATTTTCCAGAATATTTTTGGCAAGGAAAAGGGGTACCTCAAAAAAATGTTAACAATAGAGCTTTTCTTTGGTCTGGCGGCAGAATATTAGGCGGAGGTTCATCTGTAAATATTGAGCAATATGTTCGGCCAACACCAGATGTATTAAAGAAATTGGAAACCTTAAACGGTAGTCAGTGGTCTCCCGAAGCTGCTACTAAAAGATTTAAAGAATTAGAGAAATATAATGGTATAACTGATAATCCAGGAGCACATGGATATAATGGACGACTTAGCATACGGCAAACCCCAAGAGTCCCCACTCTAATGTCTGAAAAAATTGTATCGGCCATCAAAGAGGCTACAGGATTAAAAGAAATTCTTGATTATAATAATCCCAATACTCCAATGGGTCCCTTTACTCGCTGGCAACTAACTCAGAAAGCAAATGGTAATCGGGATAGTGCTTCTATGGCCTTTCTCTCATCTGATATAGTAAACAATAAGGGCCATGGAAGAAATGGTAGGAAGTTATTAGTTCTTACTAAATCTACAGCACTTAGAATCATTTTTTCAAATAAAGAGAATACTGGTATAGAGTTTCTAAAAGAAAGAGAATGTTACAGTGTCTATGCCCGCAAAAAAGTCATCTTATCAGCAGGCTTTAATAGTCCTAAGCTTCTAATGCTATCAGGAATTGGTCCATCTGCCATTCTTAAAAAAGCTGGAATTCCAGTTATATTAGATAATCCCAGCGTTGGAAAGCAACTAAGTAATCATATATTTAACACTGCAGTTTTCTCTTATAACAAAGATGATATGTCTTTACCTCCTAATGATCCAAACACTATTTATGTAAGTGGAGCTTTCTTACCAGATCCAATGCCAAATTCCAATCCATGTCGGCGAGAAATACAGGTTATTCCATCGGTATTTGGAGACTCTCTATTCATGGCATTTGCTCTTCTACAACCTAGAAGCCGTGGAACAATAAAAGTACAATCTAGAGATCCTTTAAAAATGGTTCTTGCAAATGACAGATTTCTTCATAATCCATCCGACTTAGAGTTAATGAAGAATACATTTAAAATTTATCTTAAGAATATAGCAAATAGCCTCAAATCTATTGATTCTAAGTATCAACTTATTACGCCAAGACCTGATGACCTCAATAATGACAAGTACCTTGAAAACTATATTAAAGAGAACATATTTGAAACCTATCATCAACAGGGAACTATCCGAATGGCACCACTTAAGGATGGTGGAGTAGTTAATTCTAAAGGAGAGGTATACGGAGTAAAGGACTTAATAGTTGCTGATAATTCAATAATGCCAATGCCTTCCGATGGCAATACTTGTGCAACAGCATATCTCATTGGTTTGACAATTGCACAGCAGCTATTAAATGAATAGAAAATTGATGATTGAAAAAATAAGGTGAGATATGAATACTCTCACCTTACCTACTAGTAAGCACCTACATAGTTATTATCACCTATAAATAATAATCTGAATAATGACGTATCTATAAGTTTATTTGCTAAATCAGTAAATCTTTTCACCCTATCTCTTTTTTATAGGTACATAGATATCCATAACCGTATCAGGACGGAAGTGGCAGCGTTCATCATAGAATTCAAAATCTAGCTTTCCTTCATCGTACTCATATCCACTATTTTTAAACCACTCTTCAAAGATATACTTCCATGTTTGCTTTATAATTTTTGAAAAATTAGCTTGATTATCTTCTATTTTACTCGTGGTGTCGATTGGAGGCGTAGTGAATACTGCGTATTCCGCCTCAGGTACTTCAATAGTTACCATGTCATCAGTAGCATTATCAAAGTTCTCTACGATGACGCCAAGCAAATAAGTTAGGCTTCCCTTATGTTTTGAATCCGGTACACATATTCCTACTTCACCATGCTTTGGAGGATTGAGTAACTCATACATTTTACTTTCCCAGCCCTCCGTATCATAATCATGCCAAAATGCGGCTATATCCTTTGTATAGCTTCCATCTTCAATATTGGTCCTAATACCATAACCTGCAACCTTAAATGCTGGTTTCTTTATAATAACTGGATTCATAATATAACCTCCAAATTCAAATGTTGTATTTCTCTTTGATACAAGTTCACTAATCCCAGCCATTCTTACAGCATATTGTGAAGGACTGTATCCATAAGCCCTACGAAATGCCTTTGAAAAGCCACTGTGGGTTTCGAAACAATAATCGAAAGCAATATCTATAATCTTCTTTCCACTAAAAAGATCTACTGCAGCCAATGACAATCTCCTTTGACGGATATACTCCATCACCGATAGATTCATGCATATTTGAAATACTCTACCGAAGTGATACTGTGAGTATCCAACGCTCTGGGCTACAATTTGTGGTGTCAATTTTTCCTTTATATTTTCTTCGATAAAGTCGATACTGCGCTCGATATCCTTGCTATAATTCAATCTAACATCGTTCCTTTCTCCCTAGGGTAATTACATTATAGCAACAACATTTGAATATGGCTGTTCCTGGATTGCTACTATGGTTTTAACTTGAAATTTATATAATCAATTGCATTATCTTGAAGCTCAGGAACAGAATAAGGATATCTATCTGCAAATCTAATATCTGTCCAACCAAACTGCTCCATGGTTTGCTCTTTAGAGGCTCCATACTTTAGACACATATAAGCAGCTGTATGTCTTAAATCTCTTGGAGAATAGGAATTCTTCAACTTAGCATCCTTACAGGCCCTTTCTAGAATTAATCTGATCCACCTAGAACTTATAGGTTTATTAAACTTGTTTAGAAAAACATACTCCTCATGACTTACTGGTCTTTGATTAAGTCTATATTCTTCTAATAATTTTGCAATATCCGAGTTTACTTTAACTAGTCTTTCATGGCCATTAGGTAGCTTAAACCTTATTCCAACGTTACCATTGGCGTCATCAAATATTTGATTCCATCTTAAATTAATAGTTTCCCTTACAGTAAGCCCACTTGTGAATATTAGCATAAGGGCTAGATAATCTCTAGTATTATATTCCTTTAATGCTGTAATTAGCTTGTCTAATTCATCCCAGGATATAATCTTTTCTTGACTTATATTTCTCTTAGCCTTAGGCTTGTCTGTTCTCTTAAAAAAGTTTGAGAAGTTATCAGGAATGAAGTCACATATAGATTTCAAACCTTGAACGTGATTAGCAAAACTAAAAAGATAAGAATAAACTTTCTCGGCTGTAGCAACGGATATTTTATTCTTTTTAGTACTGAATAATACCTTACCTAGTCGTAACTTATCATCTACACCCTCATTTACTTTCCGATTCAAATAATCTATATATTCATTACAATCCTCATAAGTAATCTCAAGAAAATCCTTCTCGATAAAGTAGCAAAACTTCTCTATCTCTCGTACATAGTCTTTTTTTGTTCTGTCCAACTTAAAACCCGAGACAAAGTCCTCAAGAAGTCTTATGGTATTAGTAGATAAGTAGTTTTCCATAAGTATCCACCTCACTTTAACTGGAATTTATATGTATAATACGTTATATTTTCTATATATTTACATTGTATCAAAATCTACCGAGTAGAACAAATAGATGTTAAAAATAGTAGTCTTATTGTAGAAAAATTTTAAGTATTATTGTTAATGAAAGCTTTATTTTAACTTATAAGTTAAGAATTGAGGTGAGATATGTTAATTAGTTCAAAAGTATATGTTCTACGCGGAATATATTACTCTTACAGCGCCATTTTCTTCTTTGATTTTCACTATGTTATCCTATGAATTAACTAATTATCTATTTATATTATCTAGTCTCTCTTTATTATCTGGCGACATCTCAAATGGTTTATCAAGTTTACTACAAGGATAGTCAGCGCAATAGGCACAATTATCTATATTCCTTTCAATGCCACATCTTCTTATTTCACATTCCTTGCAAAATTTAAATATAGGACCTGAACTGTCTTTTGAACATCCATTGCAATTTATATCCTTTGCATCTAGTATGTAATCATCGCTAGACCATTCTTGTGCTAAAACTTCCTTTTTTGCATTATCCTCTTCTTTTGTTGCAATATAAGCTGGACATTCATTACATAACAAACCACAATAAGCGATATTTCCCATGATATCCCCCTATTTCTCACTTTCAGTATTCTTTGACAAAAGTTAAGCTATGAGGCTTTAAATTAACTTGCATAGAGTAGTTTAAAGCTCTCATAGCTATATTTCTAAGTATCAAGCAGACTTATATCTATCTAATGATAAGTTCTACTTATATACCACTTCAAACTCTTCGAATACTACTTCCATATCTTCAGTAAATTCTTTACCAACTTCAGATAACTCTTTAGTAAAGAAATCTATATGGACCCTTCTCCAATATTCTAGAGACTTATCCCCTTCTCCTTCAATTTTTGCAAATTCTTCTGTCACTTCTTTGAATGGCATAATATTAACTTTTTTAATTTCAATAATGCATTGAGCAATACCTTTCCAGTCTGTGATTATACTTAATTGGCCTTCTTTTGGCAACTCCTCACCTTCTAATCCATACCAGTAGTAAAGACTAGTTGTTCCTCTTTTAACGCCATCTTTAACTAATTCAGCTAAGCTATTTGCAATTTCTTCATTGTTAGAAAAATGCCAAGACGTATATTCTATATCTTCTTTCTTAATTGATTCTGCTAGTGTTTCTAAATAGTTGTTAAGCATTTCATGTACCGATTCATGTTCTTTTATCATGTCTAATCCCCTCTTTTTTATCTAATAATTATCTACTATGTTTTATAATTAGAAATGTCCTTCAAATATACTTTTCAGTATTTTTTCCATCTCTTCCTTTGAAATATCTATTGGATTAGATCTTGTAGAGCCCTTCAAAGAGTTCTTCACCAATTCTTCAAAGTCGTTATAGAAATCTTTTTCATTTATACCCGCATCCTTAAATGACATAGGTATATTTAGCATTCTGTTTAGATTTCTAACTGCTTCTACCATGCTATCTACTTTCATAGCCTTTGCTAAGTAGTCTAATTTTTCTTTAACCACTGGGTCCTTAGAATTATAATGAAGTACATACGGCAAGGCGATTCCATTTAAAAGACCATGTCCCAAATCGTATTTTCCACCGAAAGCGTGAGAAATTCCGTGGGCCATACCCAAACCTACATTGTGAAAGGCCATTCCTGCTATACATTGATAGTTGTGTACTTTTTCTCGGCTTTCAATTGTTTTTTCATTATAGGATATTGGAAGATATCTAAATAATCCTTCTATAGCACCCTTTGCCAAGGATTCCGTAAAATCATCTAAATTATGGTTTATGTAGCACTCTAGGGCATGGGTCAATGCATCCATTCCGGTCTCAGCTACAACATTGTCGGGCATTGACATCGTAAGTTCAGGATCTAATATTGCTATATCTGGTATAAAGGCATTTGATTTAAGTCCTATCTTTAAATCTCTGTCTCTATATGTAATTACTGCAGCCTTAGTTACTTCCGTACCAGTCCCTGAAGTAGTTGGAATTGAAATAAACTCAATGTTTTTTCTTACCTCCGGCAAAGATCCCTTAAGTACATTTTCAAAGTTAAGGTTTGGATATTCATAAAATACAGCCATGACCTTAGCTGCATCAATTGGAGACCCGCCACCTAGTGCAAGAACAGTATCAGGTTTAAACTTCTTCATCTCAAGTACACCTTTGTTTACTATATCAGTATCTGGATTTTTTTTAATACCTGACATTATTGTATATTCTTTTCCACACTCATCAAGCATGTTCTTTATTCTATCAATAGTTCCATTGTCAAACATAGACTTTCCACCGGTGACGATAAAGATTCTTGTTCCCTTAATTTCCTTGATATAATCAAGAGTCCCCTTACCAGTCACTAGTTTATCACCATTCAGTTTCAATACTTTCATCTAATTCCACCCCTTCTATTCTCTATATTAACTTTCCCATTATAAGTAATGCTTCTTTGGATTTGAAAGGTTTCATTCATATTATATCATTAAATAAAAAAGCAGCCTCTAATGTTTCACCTAACAGGAGACTGTTTATATGGGTCTTGAGTAAAGTAAGGTTTTCTAATCTAAATATTTTCCCATAACAACATACTCATTACCCTTCTTTTTAAAAGTTTTTTCTGTCTCAGCTAAACCAAATTTTCTGTAAAAACCGGCCTTCTCTTTCCTTGCATTGCACCAAATATATCTTACTCCGAGTTTAGCAGCTTCTTCTAGCACATAACTAAGCAATTTGCTGCCATACCCCATCCCTTGTCTCTTCTCAAGGGTAGCGAACTTTCTAAATTGAGCTTTACCTTCATTAATAAATAAACTAATAACGGAAACAATGGTTTTATCTTCTATGATACCGTAGTGAATTCCCCTATCATCATTTTCCATCTTAACAAAGTCAATATCCTCATTAGGCCACATGACCTTATGCCGTATTTCCCATGTATCCTCGGCATTTATTCTTACTATATTCATTCCGACACTCCTTTGAACCTTTAAGGATTCTTATTAAAAGTCTTTTATGAAGATTATATCATCATAAGATTGGATACAATACATAAAATCATAAATTATTAAGGCTATAAAGTAAAAACCCGATAAAGCAAATATACCTTATCGGGTTTTGAACCGTTCCTCTTATATGTACACGACTATTCTATTCATAATTACTTACAGTAATACTTCATTAAGAAAATTATTCCGTAAGAGTACTTTTCCACTCTTTAAAAATCATTTTTCTTGAACCCTCTTTTACAGCAGGATCTTCCGATGCTAATTTATAGGCTGTATCGTAGTCCGATGCCTTATAAATAATTAATCCTCCAGAGTGATCCATGAAAGGACCCTTTGCAAAGATGTTTCCAAGCTCTATATGTTTATTTAGATATGCAATATGAATTTCTAATAGTTCTTTATCCTTTACCGGATCAACCTTATCTAAGTATGCTACAAAATACGGCACCCTATTTTCCCCCTCATATCTTTTCCTTTAGTTGTAGAGTATTTTCTATGCTCTTATCTTCCTTCTATCCAGTCATTAATCAGCAAAATAAATAGACGATGCTAGATAGCTTAAGCTAGAACAAATCTATAAGGAATACTTTAACATAAATTTCAGACAATTTCTATTAGATAATTTCTACAAAATTATAAGTTACATATCCAATTCAAAATATGGTTCATCTTGCTTTGTATCCTCAAACCATTTCATCCCTATATATTTAAACCCTAGCTTTTCGAGAATCCTTCTAGATGAGTTATGGTTTGGGTCTACTGAGGCTATTATTTTGTCAATGTGAAGGTTTTTCCTTGCATATTCAATACAGGCTCTCCCCGCTTCTGTCGCGTATCCCTTTCCCCAGTGCTTTTTAGCAAAGTGGTATATCAGCTCTATCTCGCTATCATTTTTTGTATAATTATAACCACATGCACCTATTACCTCGTCAGTTTTCTTTAAAATAACTGCATATGCAGAAAAGCCTCTCTCTCTTTGACTATTCATGTAGTTATTTATTGCTTTAGCTATTATCTCTTTATCCTCTAAAGAACCACCACAATATTTCATGACTTCATTGTCTCCCCAGAAATTCATAACTGAGTCTAAGTCATCAGGCTCTAAGGTTCTTAGAATCAATCTCTCTGTCTCTGATATTTTTGACATTCTTTTAACCTCCAACTTCATTGATTAACTAAAATCTATATTCTCTTCTTAAATAAATCCATCCAATGTTGTACAGCAAGAGAATCCTTTCTATTTTTATTAATTAACATATATATCTTCTTTGATGGTGGTGTAGAATCCTTGATTTTAATTCTTATTAGTTCCTTTTCTCCGAGCTCTTTAGACACCTTTGATTTAGGTACAAAGGCACAGCCATAACCTTCCCTAACATAGTCTAAAACACAGGAAACTTGATCTACCGATAGTCTCAATAAAGGACTGTCACCAAGCTGCTCCGACAACCAGCTAAAAAATTCTTCTCCAAGGTTTGCATATAAAAGAGGAAGCTCAACTAAATCTCTGCTTAGAATTTCTTCCTTTGTATAGAATCTATTTTTGTTACTTGCCACCAGAACAATTTCATCATCAGCTATATATTTTGACTTAACTTTGAACAATTTTGGTTTAAAATCAACAAACCCTACATCTAATATTTCATCGGCTAGATGTCTTACTATATCCTCAGAGTGATTTAGCTTAAGTTTTACAGCAATATTCGGAAACTTTGAGAAGTAGTCCTTTATCATTGGTGATATTATTCCATCATATATAGAGTCTACTGTTCCTATTGATAATCTATCATCATAAAGTTCTGTAGACCGTGCCTTAACAATCCCTTCCTTTCTCAACATTAGTATTCTCTTAGCATAGGGCAAAAAGGTTTTTCCGGCATTGGTCAACGTGACGTTCTTATTGTCTCTAATAAATAGTTCCTTACCTACCAACTTTTCAAGCTCATTAATTCTGTTTGAAATGGTGGCTTGAACTACATATTGTAACTCAGCAGTTTTTGTGAAGCTTTTATTCTCCGCAAGCAATACAAAGGATTTTAGCGCATCAATATTCATAGATATCCCCCATTTATTGTATAGATAATGGAAACTAGGTCTCAATAAAAATTTTTGATCGCAGTCATTAAAAATATTTGTTTTTAAAATCTCACTATCTCTATTATACTTAGATTGAGTTGTTCTCTCATGATACTAAGAGTATATACTGATTTTATCACAAAATTAATCATTGTATGCTTACGTTTTCAAAGGAATCACTGAAGTAATTTATACCTAAATCCGTATTATTTAATATATTTTGATGGAGGTAATGATATATGAAGATAGTTTATGAATGCATTCCCTGTCTAGTAAGACAGTCAGCAGAGGCGGCAAAAATGGTTACAGATGATGTTGCATTACAACAAAAAATTATTACTAAAAGTATGGAAGATTTAAGTAAAATGAGTTTTTCAGAAACGGCACCCTATTTAGGTAGACTAATACATAAGCATGTAAAAGAAGTTTCAAATAATCCAGACCCATACAAGGAACTAAAGATCGAATTTAATCAACTTGCTGATCAAATCTCTAAGGATTTAGCTCTTACAGATTTAATAAAGTCTAGTAATTCACCGATAGATACTGCATGTAGATTAGCTATAGCCGGTAACATTATAGATTTTAGTGCATCAAGATTTATTGATGAAAAGAAAATTAGAGAAACTATTGACCATTGTCTCGAAGCAGAAATTAAGGATAGTATGACCAAGGTACTTTCTGAGTCTGTATCAAAGTCAAAGAAAATACTATTTCTAGCCGATAATTCTGGTGAAATTGTCTTTGACAAATTATTAATCGAGGAACTTCCAAAGGAAAAGATTACTTATGTAGTAAAGGGGGAGCCTATTGTTAATGATGCCACAATGGATGATGCAGTTAAGGTTGGAATGGTTGAACTAGTTAGGGTTATAGATAACGGCTCCGATGCCCAAGGGACAATTCTTGAACTATGTTCAGACAGATTTAAAGAAGAGTTTGAAAATGCGGATCTAATTATTTCGAAGGGCCAAGCTAATTATGAAACTTTAAGTGAAGTTAAGGATAAAGAGATATTTTTCTTATTAAAGGCTAAATGTAAATCCATAGCTGATAATTTAGGATGTTCACAGGGGGATTTAGTTTTAAAGAGGATTTCATAAGGGGTGTCTCAGAATGACGAATTTCTGCGTTATTTAAAATTCATTCACTCTGAAACACTCGGGGGCTGAACTCATAAGATACCTTTATAAGTCAGCCCCTTCTCTTAACTTTTTTGAGATCTATTGTACTCATATAGATTTTATTACTCAGCAAAATAAGAGCATTTAGCTTCTCGACAGCCATGTGGATGACGGTGGCTATCTGAGCATTCGATTTCTAAACTATGGGGTAATTCTATATCTAGATACTCCTCAGCTAGCTTACAACTTAAGTCTAGAGACTTTCGCATAAAATTCTTACAGCAACACGGTCCCGTCTCATTAGCAATCACTTCGATCACCTTGGATACAGCATGCATCGTTGTCGCAGTTTCTCTATCCTTTGGACAGGCTGCTCCTAGGATAACGCTAAAATAGGCACCTACAGCCGGTGCTATACCACATACACCCGTTAGGCCACAATAGGCTGCTATTGCTTGTTTTTTAGTTCTGTTAAAGGCATCTACTATCTGCTCATCGCTAATATTTATCTTACCATGATTCCTTGTAGCAGCGAGCAGGGCTCCAACAGTAATTAATGCATGCTCACAGCCTAGCATTGGTATACTAGAGATTTCAAGCATTTCTTCAGCAATAATTAATGGGTTCGTTTTCTTTGAGGATTTCGCTAGATTTAGGATGATATCGAAGGCTGATTTACCATGACAATCATTACAGATATAATGACCATTGGGGCAGTGTACATACCCATTTTCCTTCTCACCACACCTAATGCATGTGAACTCCTTACCTATTTCTAAATACTCAAGTTTTCCGTTGCAAATTAGACAGTTCTCTTTACTCTCATCAAGGTATTGACCAATACCCTCATCAATTGGCCCTCAACAACTTGAAGAAGTATTCTTATGTATGTTTTCCTCAATCGACTTATTATTCATTACTCACACTCCTTTACTGTTTCGTTAGATGAATTAAACTCCTTACACATTTGGATAATCTTCCAGACTATCTCATCTGTGATTCAGTAATAGTTAAAGGTCCCCTGTCTTTCTACACGTGTTATTCCTGCATCCTTTAGTACCTTTAAGTGATGGGATGCTAATGGTTGCGATATATCAGCTTTTTTAGCTATTTCATTGACGCTTTGACATTCCTTAGTCAATACTTCAATAATACGTATGCGGTTTATATCGGCAAGCACCTTAAAGATTTCTTTTATATCATTGTAACTCTCCATCCAATACCTCCAATCTTTATATCTTGGTGAAGCTAGGCACTTCTTAAACCAACTATTCTATTTGCTATTTATTATAATATAAATCATTGTTTATATCAATGAGTATTTATATATAGATATTTTAGTCTGCAACTAAGTCTGCTTACTCATCAAATCAAAGTACAGAAAAGTAAGAGACACTGGATGGTAGGGATATAGTTAAGGATATATTGCTTTGTAACTTCTTAGTAGGAGTCATTAGCATTTCTGCAGTTACCGATGAACTCCATTTAATCCCGTACTAAAGAGGAATCCCCCTAATGATAATCAAGTTTATTTTATCATTAGGGGGATTTATATGGGTTTATATGAAAAAATTTATAAGCTTTTATAATACTTCACTTGCCTATTTGAGCATGTTCTTAAATAGCTGTTTGGGCCTTTACTTCTCCTATTTCAAAATACTTCCCTACTACAGCTTCGGTCTTTTCTTTTCCAACTCTTATTGTCTTATCAATATCCCATTCCCAGTACTCAGGTCTAAATAGTTCAACTGAAACCATGTGGTCATATCCTATTTCCTTTAGTGTAGATAAAATCGCATCTAAATCTATTGCACCATCTCCAGGCCATAATCTTTTATCGTCTCTTAAGGCTCCTACAGGCAAATCTTCTGAATCATCTATATGGAAAATAAATATCTTGCTAGGATCGGCTTTTTGTAAATCTTCAATTCTTGAACCCATGGCATGAAAATGGAAACAGTCTAATACCATTCCTACATTTTCCCTATCTACTGCCTGAACGATATCGTAGGTTTGACCAAAAGTGTTGACAGAACAGTTTGGATACCCCACAAATTCGTATGCTAACTTAACACCGTATGGCTCAGCCATATCAGCCAATTCATTTAATACTCTAATAGATTCTTCCTTAATCTCTTGCTTTGTATATCCACCTATATCAAAGGTTGGAACAACAACGATTTTTTTGCAGTTAATTTTTTCACCTATATCACATAGAAAAGCTAAATCTTCTTTAATTTGATTGTAGCCGTCTTCATCTCTAAAGGTTATGAACTCTAAAGCATTGAATGCGAAGGGCTTTAGCTTACTATTATTGAAAAACTCAACTAGATTGTCAACTGTATGACTCTTTAAATAATCCTTTAATTTATCTAAGCGAATCTCGATTAAATCGTATCCATTCTTCTCACAAAACTCTAAATCCTTTTCTAATGTAGAATACTTCATTGTAGTAGCTTGATTAAAACAAATTTTCATTTCACACAACCTCCCAAATTAAAATTCATTTTCTATTTCATTTATTTTTACAGGTCTTCCTTCAACTAAGGATTTTTTTGCTGCTAATCCTATATATATTGGTTTTAGTCCATCTATTCCTCTTACAGGAGGCTCAGTATTATTTATAATAGCGTTAAAGAATTCTTTCATCTCATCAACGAATGATCCAGTATATCTTTCTAAGAAAAACCATAATGGTTTGTCACTTGCTACTCCTTCGGTTGTGCTTAAAACTGTTGTTGTTGGACGGTCGTTATCGGCAGATACAGCTCCCTTTGATCCAAATACTTCTACTCTTTGATCATAGCCATAAACCGCCTGTCTACTGTTATCGATTACACCTAGTGCTCCATTTTTAAACTTCAAAGTCACTATGGCCGTATCTACATCACCGGCTTCTCCAATTTTAGGATCTACTAAGACCGCTGCACTTGTATATACTTCCTCTACCTCACTATCAGATAAATACCTAGCCATATCAAAGTCATGGATTGTCATATCAAGGAATATACCTCCCGATACCTTTACATACTCAGCTGGTGGTGGTGCAGGGTCTCTCGATGTTATTTTTATAATATGGGGATCTCCAATTTTTCCCTTCTGAACTGTATCCCTTACCTTTTTGAAGTTGTGATCGAACCTTCTATTAAACCCTACTTGGAGCTTTACTCCTGCTTCTTCTACTGCCTTTAAGGCCTTTTTAACCTTCTCCACTGTTAAGTCGACAGGTTTTTCGCAGAATATGTGTTTTCCAGCTTCAGCTGCCTCTATTGTTATCTGAGCATGGGTATCCGTTGATGAACATATTAGAACGGCTTCTATCTCATTATCATTAAGTAATACCTTATAATCCTTTGTTATTTTCTCTATTCCCAAATTTTCTGCCCAGGTCACTGTTTCTTCATTTATGAATGGATCTGCTATTGCAATGATTTCAGCCTGTGGAATATGGTAAGCAATATTTTCACCATGAAGCTTTCCTATACGCCCAGCCCCTATTATTCCTACTTTGATTTTGCTCATGTTCACATCCCTTCCTTATGCTTTCTTTTTTTTAGTCTGTATATAATACGATAAAGATCTCACATTCTAGAGATTTGACATCCAATGTTTCTAAGGATGACAAATCTTCGGAATGTAATAGATTTTTCGTAACTTATATATTTTATAATTGAAAAATATTTATTAATATTTACTTTGGAAACTGATTCTGTAATTTATGATTTTTAAATAGTACTTTAAGTTGATACTGCTTTACTCATATTTTTTAAGGTAATAATCAACCTTTGATTCTTCTACTAGCTCAAAAGGTATATCATATTCCTTTTCAACTTGCTCCCCATTAATTACATCAACAGCAACCTTTATTGATGTTCTTCCCTGCCCCTTTGCATCTTGAAATACAGTAAAGTCTAATTGGCCCTTCTGTAAGTAAACTAAAGCATCTGGTGTAGCGTCTACTCCTGCAACTATTATTTCATCTAAAAGACCAGCCTCTTCAACAGCTCTTATAGCTCCTAAAGCCATTTCATCGTTATTTGCAACAATTGCATCTATCTTCATTTCTGATTGAAGCCAGTTTTCTGTTACAGCAAGCCCTTTATCTCTAAACCAGTCCCCTGTATTTTCAACAACGATTTTTATATCGGGATAATCCTTTAGTATATTTTTATATCCCTCGGTTCTTCTTATTTGAGGTTCATGTCCATAGGTTCCCGATAAAACTGCTACATTACCCTTTCCGCCCATAGCTTCAGCTACTGCTTTCATTTCAAGCTCACCCGCATTAAGGTCATCAGATCCTACATAAGAAGTAGCTATATCTTGGTTGATAAGTCTCCTGTTAACACTAATAACGGGTATTTTAGCATCTACTGCTGCCTTAACCATTGGACCTGCAGCTTCTCTATCAACTGCCATAACAACTATAGCGTCTACGCCCTGCGTTACAAAGTTCTCAACTTGAGCTAGCTGTGTATTGGCATCATATTTTCCATCCATAAGCATTACTTCTACGTCACTGTGTTTTTCAGCCTCTTCCTTCATTCCATCCATCATATACACTTGGAACTGGTCACTAAAGTCAGCTATAGCAACACCTATTACTTTCTTTGATTCCTTTTCCGTGTTCTCTGATGAATTCCCAGTAGATTTGGAAGCGCAGCCCGCAAAAACAACTACACTCATTAAAATAACCAACATAAATGCCACTAGCCTTTTACTTCTTTTCTTCACAAAAGATCTCCCCTTTATTAAATAGTTATTATTTATAAAATTTCATATAGCTAAATCTAAACTTCGATAGTCATAGCAATATAAAACTTTATTCGACATTTTTCAAACGTTTGCATTAATTGTTAAAAATAATACAACCATGATATTCCAACAAGGTATGATTTTATATCCTTTGCAAACGTTTGTTGTGATTTGTAAAAAAAATTGTATTTCTATTTTTGATCCTTATAACCACATGATTCTCTAATAACTAATGTAGGTACTAATTCAGTTTTCTTTTTTCTTTTCCTTTTAGTGTTCTTACTATTTAATAATTCATGTAGTCTCTCACATGTTAGTATAGCTATCTCTTCCCTAGGTTGATGTATTGTAGTTAGTTTAGGGGTAATATAAGTACTAAGCTCAATATCATCGTACCCTACTACGGCAATATCATCGGGTACTGCTATGTTCATTTCCTTTAGTGCCTCTATAACTCCCCAAGCCATTAAGTCTGTCTGTGCAAAGATACCATCTATTGATTTTACAAGCTGAATGTTTTTCTTTATTATCTCCTTTGCTAATTCAAAGTCAGGCTTTCCTTCAATTATTAAGTTACTATCAAATTTTATTCCATTATCCTTCAATGCTGCTTTATAGCCCTCTGTTCTCAGATTAAATTCCCTATCACTTCCAGCAGGTATACACATTATATTTCTACGCCCAGTCTTAATTAAGTGCTGGGTGGCTAAATATCCTCCTTTAAAATGGTCTGTGCAAACTGCATCTACATCCTCTAATTTTGGATCAACTGGATGATGGAAGAATACAAATGGTATTTTAGCATTATCAATAAATCGCATTGTATCTTGATCTAAGTCAAATTGAGCAATAATAAGTCCATCTACCTTCTGCCTGGTTATTAGTTTCTTTATATTGTTTTCCTTTGTAGCTCTATTCTTAGGAAAGGCTACAATAAGGTCTAAGTCTACCGCCTCAAGACTCTTTCTGAGTTGATAGTGAAGTGATCCATAGTATAGATGTATGCCGAATTCATCAAAGTTCTCAGGATAAATAATCCCTATTGTCCCAGTTTTGCTTGTTGTCAAGCTTCTGGCATTGGCATTAAACTCAAATCCTAAATCCTCAGCTATTTTTTTTATCTGGTCCTTAGTTGACTGTGCAACAAGTGGACTGTCATTTAAACTACGAGATACTGTAGAATAACTGACTCCTGCAATTTTTGCAATATCCTTAATAGTAATGGCCATGTTGTCACCTCTTGCAAACGTTTGTATTTTATTAAAGTAATTATACAATCTACAGCTTGTTTTGTAAAGTGTTTTTATGAAATTTTCAGAAAATTACACTTCGTTAAAAATTACACATTAAAAGTATACTTTATCGAAGTCTTATAAACTCAAGGGTTTCAATTAAAAGTTTTACTCAATTTAATGACAAAACAATACCTCCACTTATAGAAATGGAGGACTTAGAAATTTTGATTTACCTTCATAAAAAACTATCTACTTCTATTCTTAAGTTGATAATAAAAACTTGTGAAACCATTCCTAAATGTTAGATAGAAGTAAATACCG
The DNA here is from genome assembly GCF_050888315.1 of Wukongibacter baidiensis. Classification (NCBI taxonomy): domain Bacteria; kingdom Bacillati; phylum Bacillota; class Clostridia; order Peptostreptococcales; family Caminicellaceae; genus Wukongibacter; species Wukongibacter baidiensis. The sequence continues at coordinate 314,495 of NZ_CP138202.1, read as the reverse complement.
GCTATTACCACAATTGAATAGGATAATACCCTTGGCATCTGGTAATTAAAAATCAACTTCATTGATGAATTTATTACAATTAATATTATTCCTATCGTTTGAATATAGTATTTTATTCTATTACTTTTCATAATTAAAATCTCTCCTATACTTCCTAAAAAGATAAAGTACCACTAGAAAGTCAACATAATATATTTACCGTATATTATTCCAATAGGTCATTTATAATTATAAGTCTTCTCTATTTATTTTATACTAATACCTGTGGCATTATTACCAAATGCGTCTTTAAAGATTAAAAATAAAAATCCAAGATTTTAAAGATCTAACACACCCCTAAGAATTGTCTTTGCCTCTCCTATCATGTCTAGCCTCTTATTCTCTTTGATTCTAAGTACCATCGAACCGCCCCTTTTAGACGCTTGATATGCTTTCAATTCATTTTTCCCAAGGATTTCAGACCAGTATGATGCAAGTAAAGTATGGACCGAGCCTGTCACCGAGTCCTCATTAACTCCAGCCCAAGGATTAAAATATCTTGATATAATATCATTCTCTTCACCACTATAGGTAGTGACTCCCACACCCTTTATATTATCTATATCAAGTCGAGTCATCAATTCATAGTTAGGATTTACCTGTAGGATTTCTTCTACACTTTCTAGGTGTATCACTAGCTTTTTTGTTTTCTTCCCAAGAAATATATTCCTGTACTTTGAAATACCTATAGCCTTTAAAAGATCGTCAAACTGTTCTAATGGTACATCTATAGCTTCATCAATAGGGAAATCTAAGCTAATTCCATATACATCCTTCTGAGCCTTTAGTATCCCACTCTTTGATCTATATATTATCTCATCAAAGGGGATATTTAGTTGATTAAATAATACTTCTGATGCTGCAAGAGTTGCATGCCCACATAAAGGTACTTCTCGGTTTGGGGTAAACCATCTTATTTTAAATTCATTTGTTTTTTCTTCACCATTATTTTCTTGTATTACAAAGGCAGTTTCCGATAAATTCATTTCATAGGCAATTGCTTGCATCATTTCTTCTTCAAGCTCTTTTTCTAGTATACAAACCGCTGCCGGATTCCCTTTAAAAGCTATATTTGTAAAGGCGTCTACTTGATATATCTGTATAGGCATTATCATCAGCCCTCCCATTACATATTCTATATCTTATTGTTAAAAGCTATATCGGCTTTAAATCTATCGATTACTGACTCAGGTGTAAAAGGTCCTCCATGGCCAGCATATAATATTCTAGGTGACATATTAATAATTTCCTTAATGCTCTTTTTAATCTGTGATAGATCATATGCCCAAAGTGGGTATTTGGGAATTCTATTTGACCGAAATGTCATTAATAGATCACCAATAAAGGCTTCACCGCTTCCCAATACTACCGACACTGATCCCTTTGTGTGTCCAGGAGTCCATATTATTTCACCATCTACACCATAGTCCCTTAAGTCAAATTTGTCTTCAATAAGAATATCCGGTTCAAGGCCTTTAACCTTTGGCTTTTCTCCACTTCCCATTAATATAGATAGAAACTTAGCTGATCTTCTAGTTGGTTGTAACCTACCATTAATTCCTTTTCTCAGATTATCAGCATCATTCTTATGTATGGCAATGGGTGCCCCGGTTCTTTCCTTGAGAAAACTTGCACTTCCAAAGTGGTCGTTATGACCGTGGGTAATAACTATTAAACTAAGCTGGCTAGGATCGATTCCTTCTTCCTCCATCCTTGTTAGGATTTTTTTCCCGCTACCACGTTGTCCTGTGTCAATCAATATGGTCTTTTCACCCTTGATAATAAAAGCTGAAACCATCCCAAAGGTTATTGGAATCACCTTTGAATTCCCTTTATTCATTCTTCTATTCCCCCTAATAAATCTCTTTGATTTTTATAATTCACTTGTTTATCACTACCACTCTTCCGATTCTACTTTATAAACATCCAGTACCCCTTTTATAAACTCAAGTGTATCTTCTTCAGCCTCTTCTCCTCTATTGATGTTATATCTTACTATTAAAATACCAACTACTCCAAATAAAATCATTAATAATATCGGCGTTAGGTAAGATATATCAAACTTATTTGTTATAAGCATATCCCTTATCGAAAGAAAAGTAACGAAAATAATGAATATAGATAATACTGTAAACCAAAGTCCCCATCCAAACTTATATATGTTTATTATTTTGAATTCACCAGTAATAATTGTCTCATCTTTATTTCTTTCTAATTCTCCACAGAATTTCCTAGTAGAATAAAACCTATATCCTCCTCTATTTGTCATAAAGATGCTTGCCCTATTATAAACCCAAAAGCTATTAAATATCCTATCTAAGCATCCAACATAACCTAAACCCGTTAATCTGTAGACCCAATCACTGATTAGTGTATCATCTAATTTGTCTTTACAGGTATCTATATCTAAACTTGAATGTAATTTATATCTCAATTTTCCTCAACTCCGAGTAATTTTTTTATAACGTTTTTAAATATAACCAGTAAATATTATACCATATATTACAATTGAAGGGATAATTACGCTATTCTTTGTTCTTTAATGAATTGAAATCTCTTTCTATTTTGTATAAAATAAAAATATCAAATTACTAGCTTTATATAATTATTATAAGTCCTAAGGAGGTAATACAATGGCCCATAAAGATTTTATCGTTCATAATAAGTCATCAAAACCCAATAATATTGTTAAGTCCGAAAACGAAGTTATTGAAGCCTGTTTAGCTATTGAGGCCGAGCTTCCTATATTTATGATAGATTATTTTATATTTTTAAAAAATAGTATCTCTCTAACATCAAGACATGCCTATTTAAATGATGTTCTTTTCTTTTGTAAGTACCTTGTTAAGGAAACTAACCTTACACAGGCTACCATAGTAAAAGACATTAAGTCTGAAGAGTTTAATAAAATTAGAGCTCGTGATGTTAATAGATATATTGGAGATTATTGTGCTAGATATCTTATTAGAAATAATGAGTCTACTGTTGTTATGGAGAATCGTAACAGGGCTTTAGCTCGTAAAAAATCTTCCCTTGTTTCACTTTTTAAGTTCTTGTACAGGGATGAAATTTTAGCAAATAACATAACCGACGGTTTTAACCCTATAAAATTACCTAAGCCACAGCCCGATGCAATTAAAAAACTTGAAGTTGATGAAGTTGCCATAATGCTTGATGCCGTTGAAAATGGAGTTGGCCTGACAGAAAAGGAAAAGCAGTATTGGTCTAAAACAAAGCTAAGGGATAAAGCTATACTCGTTTTATTTACTACATATGGTTTACGATTAAATGAATTGCAGCAACTAAACATTTCTTCCTTCAATTTTAATCGTGGTGAATTCAAGATTTATAGAAAAAGAGGAAAGGAAGTTAATATGCCCCTAAATAAGTCCGTTGAAAGTGCTTTAAAGGAATATATTAACGAGGAAAGACCTTCTCCCGATAGTTTATCTGAGGAATATAAAGATGCCCTTTTCTTATCTCTTCAAAAGAAGAGGATGACAAAGCTCTCCGTAAGAAAGCTTGTTAAGAAATACACTTCAATAGCTCTAGATACAACAAGAGAAAACGGTTATAGCCCTCATAAACTAAGAGCTACAGCAGCATCTTCACTCATTCAGTATGGGTTTTCAATTTATGACGTACAAAACCTACTGGATCACGACAATGTCACAACAACTCAGTTGTATGCTGCCCATAAGAAAAATGTCAAAAGAGAGATTGTTAAGAATTTTGAGTGGCTAGAAGAAGAGGATAAATAAAGTAACTCAACATACTGAAACAACCTAGGGCTGAACTCATGATATACATTTATGAGTCAGCCCTTTTTTAATTACAAATTCAAATTATACTCGGATTATTCTTTTTATTTAAAACAACTGCATAATTCTAACTTGGCAGAATTACATAATAAATATGGTATAGCTCTAGTTTTTTTAAGATTATATATAGTAAAAAGTTTTTTTAGATGGTAATTATGCAATTTGCTCACTTAACAGGGATTTTTACTATCTGCCCAGGAAAAACATCATAATTATGTAAGTTATTTATTCTACCCATTTCATGTACTGTTTTTCTAACGTCAACTTTCTTTGGTCCGTGCTCCCTTGCTAGCTCCCATATAGTATCTCCGTTCTTAACAACAACTTCCTTATACTTTGGCTCTTCATAACCTTCTGCCCTGTTTACAATCGCAAAAACATTAGATACTAGAAAAAATAAAGTAATCATTATCACAGTCATACTTAACATAAATCTTTTTCGGTTAACAATTCTAAGTTTCTTCATTTTCCATACCTCCAAACACTCGTTCGCTTTTCTTATTGATTTCATTATACACGAACGTACGTTCCAAGTAAAGAGTTTTATCGAACTTATGTTTGAATAGTTTTTATTAATATGTTATAATATAGCAAATAGCAATATTGTGAGGTGCTAATATGAGTTTAGATTTGACTAAACAACAAAGCAAGATATTAGAGTTTATAAGAAGTGAAGTTAATTCAAAGGGTTATCCCCCTTCAGTTAGAGAAATCTGCGAAGCAGTTGGCTTAAAATCTACATCTACTGTTCATGGACATTTAAGAAGACTTGAGAAAAAAGGATATATTAGACGTGACTCTACTAAACCAAGAGCAATTGAAGTCTTGGATTCAAGTAGTGATATATTCCCAGATAAAAAGGAAATTGCTCATATACCTGTAATCGGAAAGGTTACTGCTGGCGAACCTATTTTGGCAGTTGAAAATGTTGAAGAAACTTTTCCCGTGTCTGTAGACTTCCTTGAATCCGGTACATATTTCATGTTAAAGATCCAGGGAGAAAGTATGATTGATGCTGGTATATTAGACAGCGATTTCGTTCTAGTAAAACAGCAGCCTATTGCAAGCAATGGAGAGATCGTAGTTGCTCTAATAGACGATTCAGCAACTGTAAAAAGATTTTTCAAAGAAGATGACTATATAAGGTTGCAACCTGAGAATAAATTTATGGAACCTATTATTGTAGATGATGCAAAGGTACTTGGAATAGTTAAGGGTGTATTTAGAAAATTACACTAACAAGATCTAAGTTATTTTTCCACTCTTTAGGGTTTTCAACACACAAAAGAAGAGTTAGCTCCTAACTCTTCTTTTGTTATGCAGTAATTTATTATTTACATATTAATCTCCAATAGTCCTTTATCATACATACTTTGAAGGCCCTTTAAAACACCAAACTTAGCATGTTCATAGGTTAGGCCTCCCTGAAAGTATGCTATATAGGGTTCTTTTATAGGCGCATCGGCACTTAGTTCTATTGAAGACCCCTGTACAAAGGCTCCAGCGGCCATAATCACTGGGCTATCATACCCCGGCATGTCCCAAGGTACCGGTGTAACATAAGAGTCCACTGGTGCTGCACTCTGGATTCCTTCACAAAAAGCAATAACCTTTTCTGGAGAGTTCAGCTTTATGGCCTGTATTATGTCACTTCTCTCGTCATCATATTTTGGACATACTTCATATCCCAGATTTTCAAAAACCTTAGCACAAAGTAATGCCCCCTTTAATGCCTCTGTCACCACTTGCGGCGCTATAAATAACCCTTGGAACATATTCCTAGTAAGTCCAAAGGTCAGTCCACACTCCTTACCTATTCCAGGTGAAGTCATTCTATAGGAAATCAGATCAATCAGTTCTCTTTTACCAACGATATATCCGCCAGTTAGAGCAAGTCCACCACCAGGGTTTTTAATTAAGGAGCCTGCCATTATATCTGCACCTACATCCGTTGGCTCTTCAGATTCTAAAAACTCTCCATAGCAATTATCAACCATTATAACAATATTACTATCAATTGATTTTACGCTATCTATTATTTCCTTTATTCCTTTTATAGTTAGCGCCTTTCTCCATCCATAGCCAGTTGAACGCTGGATATATACCATCTTAGTTTTCTCATTTATGCTATTTACTAACTCTTCTAAGTCAACCTGTCCATTATCTAAAAAATCTATCTGCTTATACTGAACTCCAAAGTCCTTAAGTGAAGATCCATTTTCATTTCTAATTCCTATTACTTCATCTAAAGTATCATATGGCTTACCAGTGGCTGATATGATTTCATCTCCAGGTCTAAGTACTCCTGTAAGACAAAGAGTTAGTGCATGGGTTCCATTAACAATTATAGGACGTACTATTGCATCCTCAGCATTAAATACCATGCTATAGACCTCTTCTAATGTCTCTCTTCCAGCATCATTATATCCATAACCAGTGTTCCAATTAAAATGGGTATCACTTAGTCTACAATCCTGCATTGCCTTTAAAACCTTAAATTGATTGTAAGACTTTACTCCATCTAGCTTTTTAAACTCACTCATGATCTCATCTTCTACCGATTCAACAAGCTTAACAATTCCTTCTTCAATATTAAATGTATTTAATAGTAAATCCTTCGTTGTTTTCATTTCATTGCACCCTTCACTCAAATATTAAATAAACACATAAAAATACGGCCTAATAGCCGTATTTTATCTGCTAACATTCTTAACGAAAGTACGACCTTTACCTTGTCCGCACTTTGTATCCCCCATAACTAACCTCATACTAAATAAACAATTTTAGTCTTCTAATTAGTTATCTTCATTCTTCTTTAAATTATTATTTGATAAAAAGTTTACAGCCTTTAGTGGCAATATAGTAGAGATTGCATGCTTGTAAATCATCTGCTGCTTGCCATCTGTCTCAATTACTATTATGTAGCTATCAAATCCTTTTACTAATCCTTTAAGTTGAAAGCCATTTATTAAGTATATAGTAATCGGTACACGTTCTTTTCTAACTTGATTTAAAAAAATGTCCTGTAAATTTAATGAAGATTTCATATTTTGTATTTACCCTCCTAATTAGAAATAATATCTTAATCTTAAGTTTAACTATTCTATAAAAACTTAATATTCCCTTCTATAAACTCAATAATATTAAAAATAATTTTTTCTTTATCATTATCTAGATCAAACCATTTCATCTTATCATATCGTTTAAACCATGTTAATTGCCTTTTAGCATATCTTCTGGTGTTTTTCTTAATAAGCTCCTTAGCATAGCTTAAGTCATATTCACCATCTATGTAACCTATTACTTCCTTGTATCCTATTCCCTTCATAGAAATATCTTCTACCTTTAGTCCCATATTCACAAGATCTTGTACTTCCTCTAACAGTCCCTGATCAAACATTATATCAACACGCATATTTATTCTTTCATATAAAAGCTGTCTATCTCTCCTAAGTCCTATTAGTATATAATTGTAATCTTGATTTTCTATGAGATCCTTACTAAAATCCTTTGTTGTCTCACCGGTTGAGTAAAATATCTCTAATGCTCTAATAACTCTCTTTACATTATTAGTATGTATTCTTTCGGCTGCTTCGCTATCCACCTCTTTTAACTTATTGTGTAGATACTCGCCACCATATTTCTCATACTCACTGGTAAGCCTATCTCGGATTTCCTTGTCAGAGCTAGTATTTGAAAAGTCCATATCATAAAGCAAAGAATTTACATATAAGCCTGTTCCTCCAGCAATTATGGGAAGCTTATTTCTAGATATAACCTTATCAATGTATTCCTTTGCTAGATTCTTATACTCTGATACAGAAAACTCTGTACGTGGGTCGATTTCATCAATTAAATAATGAGGTATTTTCTGCATTTCTTCTTCGGTGGGTTTAGCACTACCGATATTCAAATACTTATATATCTGCATTGAATCTGCTGAGATTATTTCTCCTTCCAACCTTTTAGCAATCTCAATGGATATATCGGTCTTGCCAACTGCCGTCGGTCCTGCAATAATAACTACTGGTTTCTTCATACTACACACCTACTTAAGTCCTTAAGAATTTTCTTTCAATTTCAGATTTAGATATGGAAACAATCACTGGTCTTCCATGGGGGCATGTAAATGGATTCTCTAAAGCCTTAAGATCCTCAATAAGATTTTCTATCTCAATATCATAGAGGTTATCTGCAGCCTTTATAGCCTTTTTACATGACATCTGTATGATTCTTTCTATCTTATACTCATAGCTGTTTTTAGAATCATTATTCAAATTTTCAGCTATTTCTAGGAAGAATTTTTTGGCAACAGGACCACCAAACATAATAGGAACTTCCCTCAATATAATTGTATTATAACCAAATTCTTCTATTTTGTACCCTAATCTCATAAAAATATTTTTGTTTCCTATGATAACATTTTTATCTAGATAATTTAGTTCAACAATTATAGGATCCAGTAATATCTGAGATATTATCTCACTTTTAAGATAATTATTCATAAACTTTTCATAGAGCACTCTCTCATGTGCCGCGTGCTGATCTATTAAAAACATTTTATCATCCTTTTGACACACTATGTATGTTGCAAACAATTGCCCTACAATATCTATGTTATCTAATAGATGTTCCTCTGGCTCTATTGGTTCTTCAATTTTCGGTTTAACAATTTCTCTAGGCTTGTCAGGGATAAATATTTCTTCAAAAATCTTACCGATTTCAGCCTCTTCCTTGGTTTCCACATTAGAATCTATCTTTTTTACATCATCTACTATATTATTCTCATTTTGATTTCGATTATGTTCCTCTTTAGGAGAATATTTCTCTCTTGCAATGGGTTTAATTTCTACTTTTTTATAGTCTTTCAAAAAAGTAGTTCCCTTGTCCTTAACAGAAAGACTTAATTGCTCAGAAGATTCAAGCTCTTTTTCCTTATCAAAGTTTATATACTTAAATTCATTTTCAACTTTTTTAGTATTAGCTTTACCTATATTGACATCAGGAATAAGGTTTGTCTTTAATAGCTTATCCCTAAGACACTTATAGATAAAATTAGATACCTGTTTTTCATCCCTAAACCTTATCTCAGTCTTAGCTGGATGAATATTCACATCAACCTTACTTGATGGAACCTCTATATACAAGAAACATATTGCAAATCTATTATGAGGTATGAGTGTGTTATATGCGGAGTCTATAGACTTAGAAATCACCCTAGATTTCACATATCTCCCATTGACAAAGCATATTTGGAGCTGCCTATTACCCCTTGTATAAGTTGTATTTGATATGAAACCCCTTAGCTTTATTGCATCTTCTTCTCCACCAATTTCTATTAGGTTCTGGGCATTATCCTTGCCGTATATAGTATAGATTGTACTAAATAGGTCATTTTTCCCCTGGGTGGTAAATATATTTTTATTGTTTACAATATATCTAAAGGATATCTCGGGATGAGATAAAGCTATGTTGTTTACGATGGAGCTTATATAGTTTGTCTCAGTAGAGTTTGATTTAAGAAACTTATGCCTTGCAGGAGTATTATAAAAGAGATCCTTAATGACAATCGTTGTTCCATTAGGACACCCTAATGAACTCTCATTTATAATTTCTCCACCCATAAGCTCTACCTTTATCCCATACTCATCATCTACAGTCCTGGTTATAACTTCGACATTAGAAACCGATGCAATACTTGCAAGGGCCTCACCCCTGAAGCCTAGACTTTTAATGTCATATATTTCTTCATCGGTATGTATCTTACTAGTTGCATGCCTTTCAAAGGCTAGATTTATATCATCCCTATAAATACCATTTCCATTATCGGAAACCCTTATATATGATTTTCCAGCATCTTTAATCTCTATTACTATCGAAGTGGCGTTTGCATCTATGGAGTTTTCCAGTAGCTCCTTTACCACTGAAGCAGGCCTCTCAACAACTTCACCGGCAGCAATCTTATTTGAAACTGATTTATCAAGTTTTTTTATTCTTTTCATCATAATTATCACCCTACATAGGTTTAACCTTTTCTACCAATTCATACAATTTGGTCATTGCATCCATTGGCGTCATGTTAATAATATTGAGTTTCTTTAATTCATCAATAATCTCATTTGATTCTAAATCAAAGAAATTAATTTGCTTCTCCATTTTCACTTCCTCAGTAGATGGTTTTTCAGCAACAGCTGGCTTTTCAACAGTCATTGATATTTCTTGCATGACATCGTCATAGTTACGGTTTATATCGCTCTCTTCTAATTCATGTAGAATCTTCTTAGCTCTATCAATAACTTCAGCCGGCAATCCTGCCAGTTTAGCTACCTGTATACCATAGCTCTGATCGGCACCGCCACGGATAATCTTTCTTAAAAAGACAATATCGTCGCCTACTTCCTTGACAGATATACAGTAATTCTTTACTCCTCTAAGCTTACCCTCAAGTTCAGTTAACTCATGGTAGTGGGTAGCAAATAGTGTTTTTGCTCCTAAAATCGAAGCATTGCTAATGTACTCAACTACAGACCATGCTATACTCAAACCATCATAGGTACTAGTTCCTCTACCGATTTCGTCTAATATTATTAAACTGTTTCCTGAAGCATTGTTTAAGATATTTGAAAGCTCACTCATTTCAACCATGAAGGTACTTTGTCCTTGGAATAGGTCATCGGAGGCTCCTACCCTGGTAAATATTCTATCAACTACTCCTATAACAGCCCTATCTGCTGGAACAAAGCAACCTATCTGAGCAAGTAGTACATTTAAAGCTACCTGTCTTAAATAAGTAGACTTACCGGCCATATTAGGTCCAGTAATAATGTAGAATCTATTTTCATCACAATCTAATAGAGTATCATTCGGTACAAAGCTTTCATCACCTGCTACCCTTTCAACTACTGGATGTCTTGCATTTACAAGCTCAACATTCTTAGTATCGTTTATCTCTGGCTTATTAAATCTATAAGTAAAAGCAACCTCTGCAAAGCCTACTAATACATCTAATCTTGCGATAGCCTTAGCAGTATTTAGTATTCTACTTATACCTTCTAGCACTTTATTTCTTATCTCACCAAAAAGATGATATTCCAATTTGACGATTTTTTCTTCTGCTCCAAGTATCTTGTCCTCTATTTCCTTTAGCTCAGGCATAATATATCTTTCTGCATTAGCTAAAGTCTGTTTTCTATTATAGGTATCTGGTACATTCTTTATATTGGATTTTGTTACTTCTATATAGTACCCAAAGACCTTATTAAAGCCAACCTTTAATGACTTTATACCGGTACTTTCTCTTTCTCTACTTTCTAGATTCATTAACCATTTCTTCCCGTCGGTCATGGCACTACGAAGTTCAGCTAATTCATCATTAAAAGTAGTCTTTATAATGCCTCCTTCTTTTATTGAAAATGGAGGATCCTCTTCTATTGCTTCATCTATCAATGTAAATATATCCTTAAGTTCATCGATTTCATCGTAGATGTTTTCAAGCTCACCCTTTAATTTCTTACTTAGCTTGTCCTTAATTAGAGGGATTACTTGAATCGAGCTTTTTAATGCAATCATGTCCCTTGCATTAACATTTCCATAGACGATTTTGGAAGATAACCTCTCTAAATCGTACATCTTCTTTAGCAGTTCCCTTAATTCATCTCTAAGTAATAAATCATCATATAGCAATTCTACAGAGTCTAACCTATCATTAATCTTCTGGATATCTATTAATGGCTCTTCAATCCATTGCTTTAAAGTTCTCGTCCCCATGGAAGTGCATGTTTTATCTATAACCCAAAGTAATGAACCCTTCTTTTCCTTACCTCTTAAGGTTTCAGTTAACTCAAGATTTCTTCTAGTAAACTTATCTAGAATCATAAAATTATTATGGTTGTACACGTCTATCTTATCGATGTGTATTAAAGGCACCTTCTGGGTCTCATAGATATAGTCAAGAAGTGCACCTACAGCAAGTATGCTGTATTTTTTGTCCTGTAGGCCGAAACTATCGGTAGAGTAAATGTTAAAATGCCTCTTAATCATATCCTCTGCATTTTTGAATTTAAACGCTCTACTATAATGGGGAGTGAATATAACATCGTATACACTCTCTAATTTCTCTATCTCACGTTCTTTATATTCATAGCTCTGGCTGATTACAATTTCCCTTGGGTTTACTTTCAAAATCTCGTCTAACATGTTCTTTTGTCTATTGAAATCCTTAAACTCAGTTGTCTTAAGAACTCCAGTGGTTATATCGGCATAGGCTATTCCGATTCCATCCTCATCTTCATAGAAGGTCATTATATAGTTATTTGCTTCTTCATTTAGCATTGATGGATCAATAATTGTCCCTGGTGTAATTATCCTTACTACCTCTCTCTTTACAAGGCCTTTAGCTTGAGAAGCATCCTCTACTTGTTCGCAAATAGCGACCTTAATCCCCTTATCAACAAGCTTTGCTACATATGTATCGGAAGAATGAAAGGGTATCCCACACATAGGCGCTCTTTCTTCAAGTCCGCAATTTTTTCCGGTAAGGGCAATTTCAAGTTCTCTAGATGCAATGATTGCATCGTCGAAAAACATTTCGTAGAAATCTCCCAATCTAAAGAAAAGAATATAATCTTTGTAATTCTCTTTTATCTCCATATATTGTTTCATCATTGGAGTCAGTTTAGCCATTTGACATCCTCCTAAAGTATTGTTATCTGTAAGTTTGCATATAAAATGTTAAAATTTAGCTTTGAAAAATTATAATCTCCTATGTATTATAAAAATTGATAATATTTTTCATTTGCTTATCTATAATATTATAACATAAAATACCATAAATAGACCCATGAGAATCTCATGGGTCTAAGATTGTTGAAAAAGCTATTTATATATCATTTACATCCGCCACAATTTCCTTTACTTTTACATCCACCACACTTCTTATTAAGTGTAAGAATTTCATCATCAATATGAGTCGTAGCGTCAATCTTCTCGTGTACACTATGCTTTAGTATTAAAAACGCATCTAACGAGGCACTTAGTTCCTGTATAACTTCATTCTTCTCTATCTCATAAAAAAGGTCATTAATCTCTTTTTTAATCCTATCAGCATCAGCTGCATCATTATTACTTTCAGTAAATTCCAATACTTTTTGCTTTCTCTTAAATGTACTTACTAGGGCATTAGCATTTTCATCTGCCATATACTTACTTTGAGCACTTAAGTATCTAGTATACTCCTTTGAGTTAGACATTTCTTCGGCTAAAGCCTCTGCCATATCTATAAGCTTCATTTCAATCACCTACTTATCAGCTAATTCGCCAAATAAGGAGAATGTTCTAGGCTGAGTAATTTTTATATTGCAAAGCTTACCTATTAAGTCCTTAGATCCCACGAAGTTCACCACTTTACTAGTTCTAGTTCTACCGGTCAATACACTTTCGTCGTTCTTACTTACACCCTCAACCAGTACTTCAACAACTTTATCTTGTAACTCAGAATTTCTATCGGCTACACCTTTATTCAATACCTCAAGAAGTCTATTAAATCTCTTATGTTTAACATCATCTGGTACCTGCTCTTCCATCTCAGCTGCTGGCGTACCCTTTCTTATAGAATATATAAAGGTAAATGAATTATCGTATTTAACTTCCTTAACTAAATCTAGAGTATCTTCAAAGTCCTCTTCGGTTTCTCCTGGGAAGCCTACAATGATATCAGTAGTAACACTTATACCTGGTACAGCCGCCTTGGCATCATTTACAAGTTTTAGATACTGCTCCCTTGTATATTTCCTATTCATAGCCTTTAAGATGTTATCGCTTCCAGCCTGAACGGGTAAATGCATATGCTCACATACCTTTTCGCAGTCTCTTATAGCAAAAATAAGGCTTTCTGAAACATCCTTAGGATGTGATGTCATAAATCTAATTCTCTCTAAACCATCTATTTCATTTATTCTTCTAAGAAGTCCTCCAAAATCAATATCTTCATCTAAGGATTTACCGTATGAATTAACATTTTGTCCAAGAAGAGTAACTTCCTTTGTTCCATTTTCAACTAATTCCTTAATTTCCTTTAAAATGTCTTCTGCATCTCTACTTCTTTCTCTACCACGGGTATATGGAACTATGCAATATGTACAAAAGTTATTACAGCCATACATGATAGTTACAAATGCCTTTAATCCATACTTTCTAATACTAGGCAGACCTTCTATGATCTCTCCTTCTTCATCCCATACCTCAACAAGCATACTCTCTGACTGCTTACAGTTAGATAATAGTACAGGGAAATTATGAAGATTATGGGTTCCGAATATTAAGTCCACAAAAGGATACTTTTTCTTAATTGCTTCAACAACATGAGGTTGCTGCATCATGCAACCACAAACCGCAATTATCATATCCGGCTTCTTCTTTTTCAATGCCTTTAGCTGACCTAGATTTCCGTAAACCTTTAACTCAGCATTTTCTCTAACACAACAAGTGTTAAATATAATTAGATCAGCCTCTTCTTTATTATCGCACTCTAAGTAACTCATATTTGATAGCATTCCTGCTAGTTTTTCAGAATCGTGCTCGTTCATTTGACAACCATAGGTAGCTATAAAGTATCTTTTTTGTTTCAATGTATTTTCAGTATTCAACTACTTTTCCTCCTTAAAATATTCTAACAATATTATTTCTCATATTTACTAATTATATCAGAAACTCTCGTTATAGAAAGTGATGTTAAAATGATATCACAAAAAACAAGGCAAATAAATAGAAAAACGGAGAATCGTGTTGAAATTCTCCGCTAAACCATTCTTTAGCTCATTCTATATCAGTAGTTTTCATGCAAATGACACTGTAAAAGTAAGACCATTTATAAGATTTTCGCCAAACCGTCAATTTGCATCTAATAATCACAAATTTCTAGTATAAGATGATCACTTGAAAATTTCTCTAAAGTTGGATCGAAATACTTGTCCTTTATCCTATTAATACTGGAATCCCATGTAGTGTCAATAATAACCCATCTTCCATTTATAAACGCCTCATTCCAGGCATGATTAATATTAGTTTTGTCTGTACTATCCCAATCTCCTGATGTTCCAACGCCTAAGGCTGCACCGTGAATAATGCGAGTTTCTATACCTATTGCCCTCAATAAAGCTGCAGTTAATCTCGAATATCCAGAACACACAGCTTTTTTGTTTTTTAATACACTTAACGCATCGGTAGGCAAATAGTCTCCAGAATGATATCCATCTCTATCATAATCAATATTAGAAGCTACCCAATCATGAATTTTTCTAAGTTTTTCATAATCATCATTCTCATCACCTATAATTTCATTAGCTAAAGCTATAATTTCTTCACTGTCACTTTGAACATTCTGACTAGCTTTCAAATAGATATCTTTATGTAAATCACTATAAGAATTGTACTTCTCTACATTATCTAGATAAATATCTAGATAATCTTCAGATAATTTTAGATATAACCTTCCATTATGATTTATTAATAAAATAGGAAGATCATGATTATCAAAACGACCATTTTCTTCAGTTCTTATATAAATAGTTATATTATAATATACACTAGGCTTAATATCTAGTGTTAAGGATTTTGAAAAAGAATCTTCATCTATCTGAAACACCTCTTGAAAAATCCTAGTTTCAGAGACCTTATCTTCTATTCTAATCCACAGCTCTTCGCACTTCTCAATGGCCCCACTTATTTCCAACACATTCTCTGAATCCGTACCGATTTCTAAATATTCATTTTTAACATTAGATAGCCCATATGTATACTCACTCATTAAACTACTTTCATCCACATCAATATCATTTACTGTAGTTGTATGAAACTCCATTTCAGTTTTTTCTTTTAGCGTTTTATGACTAACAGATCTTACACTTTGCAGAACATGGATTTTGTATTTACTATCAGAATCATATCCACCTACTGGTGCTTTTAATCTTACGCTATGTTTATCACCCATAATCACTAGTGTATTATCTATTCTTTCTCCATTTTCATTTGTAATATATATATTGCTATTATCAATATTCGACCAATCTAGTTCCATATTAAACTTTATTTCCCACTCTTTATCTATTGGTACATCTGTTTTAGCTGGAAATTCTACTTCTGCATATGATGATATTGTAGTAATTATAACTAATATAGCTGTTAATATGATTGAATAACGTTTCTTCATGAAAAATCCCTCCTCTAAATACTTTCTCAATTATACATAATACCCCATGTCGCAATTTGTAGTAATTTGTAGTAATTCATCAAAATATTCTCTATTCCTTGAAAAAGCTTTTTTGCTTCTACTTTCAGTAGCTTAAATTTTGTAAAAAAAGAAACGGAAAATCCTTCTTGGATTCTCCGTTAAACCGTTCTTTAACTCGGTACAAAATCAATTTAATTTATAACTCCTTAATTATTTGGTTCATAATTTGGATTTTCTAACATATATTTAGCTATCTCTAGTAAGTCATCTTCATCAATTTCTCCATTTGCTACTACATCAGTATTGTAATCTTCTAGTTCTGAAGACTCTGGATCCTTAGAGAAATGTCTAGCATCGATACCTAAATCAAGCAATGTAAATTCTCCACTGTTATTAACATCCGCCATTGCCTCTATTATTATCGTTCCTTCACCGCATTCTTCATCTGTTAAATCCTTTTCCATTTCTATACCATCTGTTACTCTACCCTTGATTACGTCTACAAGAGCTTCTCCTGTTTCAATACCCTTAAATTCTAGTTTAAGCAGTATTTCTTTATTATCTACAATGTTGTCTTCACCCTCACTTGCTATTATAACCCTTAGTTCTCCATTGTCTGTTTCTTCGATTGATTTTACTAATTTCATTCCATCTACTTCTTCGAAACCTGAGAATTCTAGTTTTTCTTCATCATATTCTATTTTTATGTCTTCTGCTGCTATTTCACTTATATTGTCTATAACTAGGTCAGCTGTTACTTTTTCATTTACTTTTATTTTTTCTTTTTCTGGTTCTATGTCTAGCACTACGGATTCTACAGTAATTTCATTATATGGCTTCAGTTCCCCATTTTCGTCTATGTCTACTGCATCAAATGCACAATAAAATTTATCATTTGTTCTAATAATGACACTATGCTCACTATCACTTAAATCAGTTTTTTCAAAATTGATAGAGCAAGCAACATTTCCACCAGATTCAGCAGTTGATTGGTCCATAATATAGTTTTGGTTATCAATAATTACTGAAATATTATCAGAGTAACTATTCCAGTTATTAGCAATGATTCTCAATTTATCACCAGTAAAATTAAACTTGATTTCTTCACCTTCTGTATCAAAATATATGCATCCTCCATTGTAAAAATTATTGCTTGAATAATTAATAATTCCTTCTGAATAACTGAATCTTGAATCTTTATCATCTATCCTTTTCCAACCACTCTCGGGTTGCAATAATTGCTCTCCCACACTAGCAGCATAAACTTGAATTCCTAAACTTGAAAAAGCAAAGCATACCAAAAATAACAATATTCCTAGTTTTTTAATTTTCATTTTTCATCCTCCTTATAGTAAATTATTTTATATGCAAATTCTATTATAATCTACAAAATGTTACATTCAAAGAAATTATTTCCGACACTTTTCGACCTGTTCAGCTTAAATAATGATATCTAAGCATTTTCTAATTCTCAGCCTAATAAAAAAGACTGGGCTTACCCAATCTATTTTAAGTAATGCTTTAAAGTCAAAAAACAATTAAGGATAAGGCCAAAGCCTTACCCTTAATAATCTTAATCTTCATATTCCATTACTTCAAACTGTAAAATCTTATCAGCTACTATATAATCCTTTCTGCTCTCAAATGGCCCAATATTATAATCTTTTTCTATTACATAGTATGGGTCATCTCTATCCTCAAACCAATCGATAAAATCTTCTACATCATCTATTGATAGATCGTATTCGTTTATCTTTCCATTTTGCATTGTTATTCTTAATATTGCCTTGTCTCCGCTACCACCACTACTACTTCCTTCTGGTGTTGCTGAGGCTTCGTTTGAATCATCACTTTCATCGCCATCTATAACAGCAGATACAACATAATAGTATGTTGTCCCATTTTCAACATCCCTGTCTGTATAACTTGTTCCTGTAATATCTTCTTCTATAATTGTATATGGTCCACCTTCTGTTTCTGATCTTTTTACAATATAGCTATCAGCACCTTCTACTTCATCCCATGAAAGGCCTACTTCTTCGTCTCCTGCTGCTGCTTTTAGATTAGTTGGAGTGTCTGAATTTATCAAATATCCATCTTTATCTATATCTATAGCATCAAAACCACATCCTGTATTTAAACTTTCAATAACAACATTATGTATACCTAATGACAAGTCAGTTATTTCAAATAATAAAATTTGAAAATCTAATGATGCTCTATTACTTAAAACTCCTGAAACATCAACATCATCAATTAATATCCTAAAATCTCCTGAACCTGAAGTTGTTGATACATAAGAAATATATCTTAATTTGGTTCCATAAAATCTAAATTTTATTTTTGAAGTTGAATCTGTAGTATAAATATGACCACCACTATATGATGAACTCTTTGTAGTACCATGCCAAGTTCCTTCTTTTACGAACGATGTATTTGTATTATCATATCTTTTCCATCCGCTTTCTGGTTCTAATAATTTATCACCAACCTCAGCAGCATAAGCCTGTATTCCTGTACTCGTAAACACAAACGATACCATTAACATAGCTACTATAAAGTAGGCTCCTAATTTTTTTAACTTCATCTTTTTTCCTCCTTCAGTAAGTTCTAATATTTATATATATTCTACAGGCAAATATTAGAAAAAAACAGTCTATTATTTCTTTTTTCGACATAATATACTAAAAGGTTACAAAACTTTTCTCTAAAGGAAGGTATAACCATTAGTGCTTATATAAAGGAATCATTTAACTTGCAATCATCTAGGAAGTTACCTAAGTTCTCGTATATTTCTTGTATTAGGTCCTCAATATCTTCCTGACTAAAGATGACCTTTGCTGAATTAGGCATAGCTATGTGTAATTTCTCAGCTATCCATTCAAACTTCTCTTCCCCACTAGCAAACTTCTTTTCTGCCAGGATAAAAAGGGACGGAGGCGGTGACACCCTAGAAAAGGTTATTGCTGATAATGGTAGAGTTACAGCTATTTGCTTTAAGAATAGACTAACCCATAAATTTATATATATAGATTAAAATAGTCCTCCTAGGGCTTTTATTTTACTCAAAAATATCGCTTTTTGACCATGCTTAAACTCAGTCGTATCAACAACTGGGAGAAATCATACCTACTCACACCTTCCGGCAACCATAGCATAAAAAACATGGCAAATAAATAGAAAAAAGGAGAATCGTGTTGAGATTCTCCTTTTCTCATATTTTAATGACTTCTGAAATTTGATTTTATATTACTACTCCCAGTTCTCTTAATAATTTTACACAATCCTTATATCCAGCAATATATAAATTTTCATTAGCACAAGTGCCTCCATAGAATTTCTTACTTATATATTTCTCTACAAACTCTTTATCCTTTTCATTTAATGAACTAAGTATTTCATCGAGTCTCTCGCTATGTTTACTTAAATAGCACTCTATTTCCTGATATTCCAGATCAGTATTTCTAAAATCCCTATATGCTGTTTTTAGCATTTGCGCTGCAAAGTTACTAAAATGTTCCTTTACATCTGTCATATAATCATACCTCCCATTCTTGAATTACTATCTCAAACAGGATATAATAGATTTACCGCTATTCTTGATAGTGGTGGATAAAAAGTGGTGTGTTAGCTTGTCGGCGACCACCGCTTTTTTATTTATCCTTTAGGCCATCATGATACTTGTGAATACTTTTACGAATCATTTCCGAACGGTTTAATTTCTCAACTTCACAGCATCTATCAAGTTTCTTTACCGTAGTTTCATCCATCCTAATTCGCACTGAAATATTCTTAGGATTATCCGTAGGACGACCTATTTTTTTCTGTGACAAATATTCACCTCCTTTTGTATCTCCAAAACAATTATAACTTATGGAGATACAAAAGTCAATTATAATGAAAAGATACGTGTAGACTCGTGAAGCCTAGAATAATAGAGAATGACTAATGCTTTTTTTATTGCCAAATATTAAAGGTAGAGATTTTTACTCTACCTTTAAATTTGATCTAATTTCCTATACTTTAGTTCATTTTAGTTGTTTGGTTCATAGTTTGGATTTTCTAACATATATTTAGCTATCTCCAATAGGTCATCTTCATCTATCTCACCATTTACTACTACATCTGTATTGTAATCTTCTAACTCTGTAGATTCCGGATCCTTAGAGAAGTGTCTAGCGTCAATACCTAAGTCAAGCAATGTAAATTCTCCACTATTATTAACGTCTGCCATAGCTTCTATTATTATCGTTCCTTCACCACATTCCTCATCTGTTAAATCCTTTTCCATTTCTATACCATCTGTTACTCTACCCTTGGTTACGTCTACAAGTGCTTCCCCAGTTTCAATACCCTTAAATTCTAGTTTCAGTAGTATTTCTTTATTATCTACAATATTGTCTTCACCTTCACTTGCTATTATAACCCTTAGTTCTCCATTGTCTGTTTCTTCGATTGATTTTACTAATTTCATTCCATCTACTTCTTCAAAACCTAAGAATTCTAGTTTTTCTTCATCGTACTCAATCTTTATATCCTCTGCAGCTATTTCACTTATGTTGTCTATAACAAGGTCAGCAAATACTTTTTCATTTACTTTTATTTTTTCTTTTTCTGGTTCTATGTATAGAATCTTAGAGTTATTCTGATTATTACTTCCACCATTGTATGGGCTAAAACCTTCTGGTATATCATATTTGAATGGACTTGCACCAAAATTAGCTGTAACTGTATTTTCATTATATGAACCACTACCGGACGATACATATGGATAGACTTCACCCATTGATGATATATCTGTAAACGCTACTCCTTGTGATACACCATTTTTAAAGAACTCTATGGTGCCATTATCAAGGTCTAAGGCCACACCTATGACAGTATTTGAAGTATATCTTTCTCCATATTTTGTTCTCCCCGGAAAAATATTACCGTCATAACTGTAGTATGCTCTTATATTATCTGTATCATATTGTGCGCTTTGCATTGACGCATCATTATTGGCTATACCAATCAACATGTTTATCATGTACCCTATTTCCATCTCCCAATACCATTTCCCTGAACTTCTTGGAACTGTTGCTTTTACTCCATTGAGATTATATGGAACAATGGCTGTTAGATCATTCTCTGACAATATAACATCTTTTCCTTTATCATTTGAATCCCATGTCACTTCTTCAGTTGCTGCATATACCTGCATTCCTACACTAGAAAAAATAACACAAACCATTAATAGCAAAATTCCTAACTTTCTAATTCTCATCTTTCGTCCTCCTTATGATAGTAAATTTTTTTATACAAATTCTATTATAATCTACAAAATGTTACATTTAAAGAATTTGTTTCCGACAGTTTTCGACTTATTTAGTCTAAATAACGATATCTAAGCATTTGTCATCACATCTCAGCCTAATAAAAAAAGACTGGGCTTCCCCAGTCTATTCTAAGTAATACTTTAGTGTCAAAAAAGGATAAGGCCAAAGCCCTATCCCCATAATCTTAGTCTTCATATTCCATTACTTCAAACTGTAAAATCTTATCAGCTACTATATAGTCTTTTCTACTTTCAAATGGCCCTATGTTATAATCTTTTTCTATTATGTAATAAGGATCATCTCCGTCTTCAAACCAATCGATAAAATCTTCTACTTCATCCATTGACAAATCGTACTCGTTTATCTTTCCATTTTGCATTGTTATTCTTAATAATGCCTTGTCTCCACTACCACTGCTACTTCCTTCCGGTGTTGCTGAAGCTTCGTTTGAATCATCACTTTCATCACCATCTATAACAGCAGACACAACATAATAATATGTAGTTCCATTGTCAACTGTCCTATCTGTATAGCTTGTTCCTGTAATATCTTCTTCTATAATTGCATATGATCCACCTTCTGTTTCTGATCTTTTTATAATGTAAGAATCTGCACCTTCAACTTCATCCCATGAAAGGCCTACTTCTTCGTCTCCTGCTGCTGCTTTTAGATTTGTTGGAGTGTAAGGATGCAGCAATTCACCATCTTCATCTATGTCTATTGCATCTAATGTAAAATAAGCATTTCCATCTGTATTTTGTTTTTCTACTTTTACTGTATGATATCCATAATCCAAATCAACTTTTTCAAAACCTAGTACACTTCTAGATACAGATTCAGCATATTCACTATAAGAAACTGGTAGATTATCATCAATAGTAACTTGTATATTTTCAGCATGATTGTAATTAAAATCCGTTATAATTCTAAATTTGGACCCGTAAAATTTGAATACGTAGTACGGCTTAGAAGTAGTAAGCACTAAATGGACAGTTGACTTGTAGTTACCGCTATAACTTCCAACACTCCATCCTCCTCCACCATAAAATATTTGAGGAACAGTATCATCATATCTTTTCCATCCACTTTCAGGTTCTAATAATATTTCACCTATTTCTGCTGCATATACTTGAATTCCTGTACTTGAGAAAATGAAACATACCATCAATAACAATATTCCTAATTTTTTAGCTCTCATCTTTCATCCTCCTTATATAATTCACATTTTCTGTGTGCAAATTCTATTATAATCAACAATTTATTACATTTAAAGTAATTTATTCCGACATTTTTCGACCCATTCATCTTAAATGATGATATCTAAGCATTTGTCATCATATCTTCTAATTCTCTGCCTAATAAAAAAAACCGGGTTTCCCCGGCTAAAGTAAATCTTACTTAATAAAGTTTAGTTATTTGGATCATAATTTGGATTTTCTAACATATATTTAGCTATCTCTAACAAGTCATCTTCATCTATTTCACCATTTACTACTACATCGGTGTTGTAATCTTCTAGCTCTGTAGATTCCGGATCTTTAGAGAAGTGTCTAGCGTCAATACCTAAATCAAGCAATGTAAATTCTCCACTATTGTTAACGTCTGCCATAGCCTCTATTATTATCGTACCTTCTCCGCATTCTTCATCCGTTAAATCCTTTTCCATTTCTATACCATCTGTTACTCTACCCTTTGTTACGTCTACAAGTGCTTCTCCTGTTTTAATACCCTTAAATTCTAGTTTCAGCAGTATTTCTTTATTATCTACAATATTGTCTTCACCTTCACTTGCTATTATAACCCTTAGTTCTCCATTGTCTGTTTCTTCGATTGATTTTACTAATTTCATCCCATCTACTTCTTCGAAACCTAAGAATTCTAGTTTTTCTTCATCATATTCTATTTTTATGTCTTCTGCTGCTATTTCACTTATGTTGTCTATTACTAGATCAGCAAATACTTTTTCATTTACTTTTATTTTTTCTTTTTCCGGTTCTATATCTAATACACTTGTGCTATTTTGCCCACTACCTTCACCATTGTAAGGACTAAACCCTTCTGGAATATCATATTGAAATGGTGTAGATCCAAAGTTCGCTGTCATCTTTGCTCCTCCAGAACTGCTACCAGATGTTACATAAGGGAAAACTTCTCCTAAGGATGAGATATCCGAAAATGCAACCCCTTGTGATATACCATTTTTATAAAACTCAATTGCCCCAATATCAAGGTCTAAAGCTACACCTATGACATCATTTGTACTATATGCATCTCCATAGGTATTTCCACCGGGATAAGTTCTCCCAGAACTATAATATAATCTTGAATTAGGAGTATTGTAGGTTGGACTATTCATTGAAAGATCTGAATTCGCAATACCAATCATTGAATAACCAGTTTGATTTATTTCTATCTCCCAATACCATTTACCTGACTCTTTTGAAACATTTGCTTTGGAACCATTTCTCATATTTGGAATAGTTACAGTAAGATTGTTATTCTCTAGGGTAACATCAGATCCTTTGTCACTATCGTCCCAAGTTACTAGTGACGCAGCAAAGATCTGTGACCCAGAACTAGCAAAAACAAGTGCTATCATCAGTAACGCTACAGTAAAGTATACTCCTTGCTTTCTAACATTCATTTTTCGTCCTCCTTATTGTCAATTATTTTATATACAAATTCTATTATAATCTACAAAATGTTACATTTGAAGAATTTATTTCCGACATTTTTCGACTTATTCAGTTTAAATAATGATGTCTACGTATTTGCCATCACATTTTCTAATTATATGCCTAATAAAAAAAGACTAGGCTTCCCTAGCCAATGCTAAGTGATACTTTATCGTCAAAAAACAAAAAAAGATAAGGCCGAAGCCTTACCCTATTAATCTTAATCTTCATATTCCATTACTTCAAACTGTAAAATTTTATCCCAACTACCACTGCTACTTCCTTCTGATGTTGCCGATGCTTCGTTTGAATTTGGGCTTACAACATAATAATATATAATTCCATTTTCAGCATCCCTTCTTGAATGATAAAAAGGGACGGAGGCAGTGACACCCATATACTAAGTATATAAAACTTGAAAAAGCACAAACTGATTAGTTATCAATTTGCAAGATTTTTATTTGAATTTTGTAGCATAGTTTGAATCTAGTAACACTTTCATAGAGAGCAAATAGCTCTCTATTTTATTGACTTGCGGTAACCCTCAATTTTGTCTAGATTAAATATATACTTTTTAATAATTGTGAATTTTAGTGCATATTATAAACTATCTATATTTAATTCAAGGAGGAGAATATTTTGAAAACAGCACAATCAATTCCGCAAAACCTTTTAGTTTTAGCTAAAAGACTTAATCCATATGCCTCATTTCCAAATAAACCAGGAGCAGGTACTATAATATCAAGTTATTTTATTGGTGATATATCCCAAGGCGACATATATTTCTTAGCTACTGCGAAATCTCACGACGATAGATTGTATTTGATACATCATATTGTTGCTGATCCACTTATTGATGCAGTACCCAACATTTTATTACAGTCTTCCTACTTATTTATGACATGGGATAAAACGGGCAAAATTCTTGAATGGGCTGCTGGCCAACCAAAATAGTTTCTTGAAAAAGGTCGCTTTTATGGCCTTTTATTCTTTTATGACTCATATTAACTTCATTAACCCCTCAGTTAGCACATAGGCTTATAAAAAACTGCATTAAAGGTTAAAATATACTTTAAGTCTAACAATTGGAGTTTTCATGTATAAGAATAATGACACTTTACTAGCAATTATAGGATTCACAATGATGTTTGGATCTTTAGCTTTGATGTGGTTCTTTCCATCTTTTTTCACCTTTGGAGTAATCTTATTACTGTTGTGTATTACAGCAATATTCTATTTCGTGCTTTTCCATGGAAAGGTAAAGCCAATATGGGGAGTTCTATTAACTTCTCTAATTTGGCTACTCATCTTTTTAGGAACATATATCGAGAGACTTCCCCTTATAAAAAAATTCGTTGAAAGTGAATCTTGGATAATAAGGAATACACTTGGAAGAATTATTGTCACTATATCTATCGCCTTAGTACTATTAATCTTTAAAATACCAAGGGATTAAATATTTCTCCCACCTATAATAGTCTTATTTTAGCGAATCTTAACATTCCCTTAATTTCTATATCTCAAATAACCACATTATGGTATAATATTTTATTGATAGAAAGGTGTGATATCGCTATGAATTTAAACAAGTATTTTACTTTTGAAGGCCGTATAAACCGTGCAAAATATTTTTTTACTCTTTTATTTTTGGGAATCTTGCTCATCCTTTTTTCCCTTGTGGCTGGATATATAGAAAGTAATATTTTACTCATTTTACTTATTGCCTTGGTTTGTTACAATAAAGTATGTATTATAGTTCAACGCCTTCATGATATTGAGCGCCCAGGTTTCCATTATTTTTTACTTTATATACCAATTTACAATATCTATCTTGGTATATTATTATTATTCATACAAGGGACTAATGGTCCAAATAAATATGGTGATGATCCTCTACAAACCCATTCTGAAGAAGTTGAGTAAGAAATTGTCTATAGGCAGTTTCTTTTTTATTTCTCCGCTAAAGTCTTGATTAATGTATACTTTTCAATCTTTTTCCAATATAATGGAATTGCAATTCTATTGAAAGGATGTATAGTCAATGATGATTGAGCAAACTCTAGTTCTCATAATATTAGGACCATTTCTACCAGTTTTGATTTTCTATATCTTAGACAGGTTCTTTAATCTAAAGATAAAATTTATAAAGAAATTCAAATCCACTAAGGCTTATCAAACTTCAGTATCTATTATTTCGGCATCAGCATATTTTCTATTTGGACTATTTCTTTTCTCAACAGACAATTTGGTAAAACTAAATCCTTTACTTTTTTCTATAGTCTTTTTAAATCAATATCTAGTTCGTATTCCAAAAGAATTGCGTTAATGTTCTATTTAATCTATAATCTAAATTTGTGATAAAAAGAGACGGAGACAGTGACACCTTACTATGCAACTTTACTAAGTTTTTGTACAAAATATATAAGGTAGAGCTTAAGCTCTACCTTAAAATTACATTGAATCAAATTAAATTATCTACTTACAGTACCTTCATATTTTTGTCCCCATAACGATTCTTCTTCTCTAGGAATATTTTTAATCTTGTATGGTTGTCCTACTTTTTTGATTCTACCACTATAGCCATACTTATCTGGGCCATAATCTATTTCGTCAGGAAAAGAAGGTGGAGTTCCCCATTCACCGCCCCAGATTTGTGATTCTATGTCTTTTACAAATGTGATACCATTATTGGATACTATTCCCGTATATTTTTGATAAGATGTGTATCCATTTTCATCAATACCGCCACTGCCGGGGTTTCTTTCTGTGCGAACAGGTCCATCTTTATAAAGATAACCATTATAACCACTTTCATTGTAATATATATATTCGTTAGGGAAATATGAACTATCTTCGTTAGATAATTCAATAGTTTTACTCTGCATTGCTGCAAATGCAACTGAGCACAAAGCAATACTAAATACCAGAATTGACATGGTTATTAAAAATACTCTTCTTTTCATATTTTTTCGTCCTTTCATTGTAGAATATTTAATTACTACTAGGATCCTAATGGTTTGTACATGCACATACATATTATAGTACATTTTTGATTATTTTACAATATATCCCAAGTATTTTTTTGATAAAAAGTAAATTTTTTTCATTTTTGAACAAGTATTAATTTTTTATATTGCATAAAAAATCACTCTCGAAATAGCAAATAGACTAGGTTTCCCTAGCATACATGGTGAAAAAATAGTTTATCAACTAATTTGGTTTACTTTTTCAGATTTTTAACATGTATAATTGCAACTACAGGAGTACAAATAATCTACCCTTGAAATCAAAACTTGTAAAAAGTATATTTGCTAGCTAATATGTTGGATTATATGAGATTGCTTGTTTAGTAATCTCTTTCTTATGCTAACATCTTGTTTTGTTCCATATTTTGTTACTCTATGTTCTAATCCTACTATGTTATAATATTGAGGAATCTTATTGAATAACAGGTGGTGCAGTTATGAATGTAAAAAAATATCTTACTTTTAAAGGTCGTATTAATCGAAAAATTTACTTGTATCTTCAACTTATTTTTCTAATTTCCTATATCTTTTTCGCTATTTACAAACCTGATAACCTTATACAAAGTCTCTTGTTTTGGTCCATATTGTTGTTTAGAAATTTTATTGGTATTACAACATCAGTACAAAGGTTACACGACATAAATACGCCCGGTATAGTTCTTCTAATTCCTATGATTCTTGGACTTGTTGGTCAATTAGCAAATGTGTATATCTTACTTTTGATAGCTTGTGGTTTTTATTGCCATTTAATGATTACAAAAGGTACTTATGGACCAAATAAATATGGAAATGATCCTCTAAATCATACAACTGAATATGTTACTCTTCTAAATGAAATTTGATGAGAAATCGCTTTAATGTAGTGCATCTCGATTTCCGGACTAAGTAACAGTCTAGAAAAGGGGTGCTTTATTAATGCATAAATGATAACAAGGTGCGGAGGTAGTGACACCCTATATTTTTAACATGAATATTATATTTTGCATAGTATATTCAAAAACTTAAAGAGGACTTTATCTTTTTTTATAGAATTCTATGAGTATCAAATTTATCCTTATTCGAAAGGAGCCTTGTTATGAAAAGGAATATTAGCATACTGTCTTGTATATTTGTAATCCTATTTTTAGTATTTTTAAGACTTATCTTGATACTACAACAAGTAATCGTTCCCTAACACCACTTTCCATCACTAACCACTCATTTAATGAATAATCTATATACATTACTGATATCTAAATTTAAACTTTCATACCTTACTCCTCTCTTTCTGGTATAATATATTAGGTTAAACATTGAAGTGAGGTGTAATTATGATTTATTTTCATCTTCTCTCTATTATCTGCCCATCAATTTCTATCATAGTTCTATATCTTGTTAATAAAAAAATTCACTATAAATCTAAGTTAATAAAATGGCTTGGAAGTAAGGCAAGATATCAAATAACACTCTTCTTCTTGACTTTTTTTCCTTCTCTGGTATTGATCTTACTTTTTGACTTTAAGTATTATAGTCCTATACTTACTACAATTCAGTTCTCATTCTATTATTTAATGCATCTTCCTCAAGATAATCACTAAGTCTTATTATAATATTGCTTATATTTTTAAGATAAAAAAAGTGTTATATTATCGGCTTATAATTTTTCCTAAAATAATCTCTTTTAAAGAAATTTTCTTATGAATTTAAAGTTTGATAAATTGCTCATCTTATATACACTATTATCAATTTTATCAACTTATATATTTTTTAAGATAACTAGGTTTATCCTGCACAGATTTAGCCAATCATTTAGATGGGTCAATATCCATTTTTCATTATGTAAATTTTCTCTATAGATTTTGCTAAGTTCTAAATCGTAGTTGTTATGCCATTTAACATATTTAAACTCCAAAGTTGTCACCTTTCCCAAATAATCCTTTCATAGTCATCAATTGTAAATTTTACGCATATATATAACTATCATCCATTGATTTTTTTGATTTAATTAACTATTAGTTTTTCTTTAATTAGTAAGTATTTTTTTCTATACGTATTCTATTTAATTAGTTACTTTTTCATTATTATAAAAAGATTTCTATTTACATATGTTCAATTTCTAAAAAGCGCCTATGATACGTTTGAAGGAGATGGTAATATGTCTAATTATTACGACAATAATAAAAGACTAGCAGCTGAAATTACAATATCCTGGTTAAATGCTATAGGTTCTATGAATGATGCAAATAAACAAGTAAAAATTCTAGAAAACAAAGATATCATTACTGATTTTTATCGTTCAATTTTAGAAGTTATAAATAACCCTAAATAAACTGTTATTCATAGGCGCTAAATAGCACTTTTTTCTGCTTACTCGTTACTTTTTAATTTTTTTCTTACCTCCATATTCATATCTATCCTTTTATTTCTATTGATTCTACATAATTATGAGTGGTATTATTTAATTTGATATTATAAGTTTTATAAACTTGGAGGTACTAATTGTGAAAAAGATTTATTGTCTAATATTACTTATATTTGTATCTACTTCTTTACTTTCATGCACTAAGCAATTCGAACTCTCCGAAACAGATATAAACTATATTTTCTTGCCTGAAGACATATCAGAATTAGATTTATCTGATTATAGGGTAAAGCCTCTTAAAAATAATAAAGATTACTTCTTTACAAAAAGTTCAAATGACTTAGGTTTTTATAGTCTATATCATATATATTTTGTCAATAGCCAAGATAATGAATTTGATGTTCAAACTAATTTATCTATTCAAAACGATGAGCAAAATGCTAATGAACTTTTTAAAACACTTGCAAAACATTTCAAAGATGCTATTGAGCTTGATCCGACTGAATACAATAGTGATAAAGTCTTATTAAAAGTCGATGAAAATAGCTTTGATATATTACTTAAAAAATCTAATCTTGTATACGAAGTCAACATTAGTGGAGCAAATATTAGCATAGCTCAAGTTAAAACTGGTCTACTTAATAAAATTAATTACATTTCAAATAACAAAATAGACTAATTTATCTCAAAATACGAAATCGTTATCGTTCAATTTTAGATTTTTTTTAAAAAAACTAAAAGGTTTTCTCCACTTCCCATAGAATTCTATAAAATGTTAATTTTATCATTATAGCGAAGGGAGCCTTACTGTGAAAAAATTTTTCAAAATATTATATTTTATCTTTCTATCTCTAGTCATAATCATTGGAATACTTTTCGCAATTCTTAGTCGAATAATGGTTCCATAACTACTTACCAGATCCCTAACCCCTATTTTTTTTCATGTATTAAAGAAAGAACGGAAAATCCTTCTTAGATTCTCCGCTCAGCCGTTCTTTATTACTATTAAAATATATTATCATTCAAGTCTTCCGTCTGGAATCCATTCAGAAATTTCTTTTGCCTTTTCTAAATAATTTTCATCAAACAATTCTCCATCAGTCATGGATTTTCTAAAATTCACTATTCTATAGTAAACATATTTACCAGAAGAAGCACCATCTAACCCAAGAAGATATTCATCAGTATCAGCCTCAATTTCTCTTGATTGTGAAGTAAGATTCATATCTAAAACAGATCCTAAAGTATCTTTAGAAATATCGTCTTTACTTGTTTCAGAACCTATATAGTAGTAGGTTACAGAGTTCCAAGGTAGTTCAAAACTCTTAGTACATTCTAGCCTATAGCCATACATTCCTTTCCGAGTAGTATACTCAAAACGTTTTACTTCATAATAATCTGCAAGATGGTTTACAAGGTTATCTAAATTTGTCTTTTTCAGTTGAAAATCTTTATCCTCTAGATCATCATAGTATTCAGTTATTGGAGTAAAGTCACTTATTGGATTTGCTGATAAGTATAGCTTTTTTAAATTTTTCAAATTTTTTAACATGCTTATATCCTTTATAAAATTGTCTTCAAGACATAAAATATTTAAATTTTTTAGATTTTCCAATGAACTTATATCACTTATTTTATTTTCATAAAGATCTAGACTCTTTAAATTCGTTAAGCCTTTTAACGAACTTAAATTAGTAATTTTGTTTTTATGAAGATATAAATATTCTATATTCGTTAAATCTCTCAATAGACTTATATCGCTGATTTCATTGTTACCAAGGTATATTCTTTGCAAATTAGTAAAATATTGTATTCCTTCTAGATTAGAAATCCCTTCTTGCTCGGCATTTATATTTAAGATACTCTCTATTTCACTCTTATATATGTCACCTGTAGGTTTCCCTATTTTTCTCCTTATTACAGATTCTAAGTTTGCATCTGTAAAATTAATTACTTCATCTAAATTGTTTATAGTGTTAAAGTTCATCGTAATTTCATCTTTCAACCCTTTACCAGAAGTTGATTTCACCCCTTTAATATGGAGAGTGTATTTTTCACCAGAATTATAATTACTCCGAGGTACAATTTGTATAAAATTGTAATCCAATAAATCTGGCAAAGGTAATTCACAATCATGTTTATTGCTTTTTGAATCAATGATATAAATATTCTCTTCATTAATAGTACTTTCATCAATGTTCATATTAAATTCGATAGTCCAATCCTTGTTTAAAGGAATATCAATTTTAGTTGGAAATTCTACCGTTGCATATGATGATATTGATGAAAACATTATTAGTAAAGCAGTTAGAAGAATTGAATAACGTTTCTTCATGAAAACCCCTCCTTTATTTACAGTTTCAATTATAAACAATATTCCATGTCATAATTTGTAATAGTTTGTCTAGAAATTATAAAAAATCCTCAACATAGTTGGTACGAATTCTTTTATCACTTTTTTCTCTTATAATTTAATCAATCATAAGGTTTTCTAAATAAAAAAGAGTAAAGCCTAAGCTCTACCCTTTATATCTATGCTATTTCTCATATTTTTCTCTTAATCTTTTTTAAGGTTGGTATGTTGGATCAGTACCACCTTTTGGTTGAGGTACTGTATTTGCATCATTATCATTAGGATCAACCTCATTGAAATACCCATCCCCATCACTATCGGTTCTGATTGGTTCTGTAGCTGTA
The DNA here is from genome assembly GCF_050888315.1 of Wukongibacter baidiensis. Classification (NCBI taxonomy): domain Bacteria; kingdom Bacillati; phylum Bacillota; class Clostridia; order Peptostreptococcales; family Caminicellaceae; genus Wukongibacter; species Wukongibacter baidiensis. The sequence continues at coordinate 282,352 of NZ_CP138202.1, read as the reverse complement.
TAACTTGTTCCATTTACAGTATATTTCTTTCCATCAGATGTTTTTATTACTATATCTCCAGCAACTATCGCATTACCAATATTCGTACTAGAATCACCATGCTCAGTTAAGTATAGATCACTTGTTGAAAGCAAGAGATCCACTACAGACTGTCGAGGATGTCCATATGTGTTATCGTCCCCGACACTAATAATTGATACTTCGGGATCTAATTGGTTTACAAATGTTGAATTGTTAGAATGATCACTTCCGTGATGATTGGCTCTAAGTACATCAACATCTCCAATTTCCTTTGCTGCACTTAACTCTATGTCATGATATGTATAGCCATAATCACTCGTTGCATATTCACCTGAGAAATCTCCACCAATCCATTCATCAAAATCGCCAAAGCTAATGATCACACCTACACTGTAATCATTCTCAGACGGTGGTACTGAATCACTACTAAAGTCACCTTTAATTAGAGCTCCATTGCCGTCAGTGGCTATAATATTAACTGTTATGTCTGAACCTAAATCTATCTGATTTGTGCCTTCAACAGCAATCTCTGGATTTAGCTTGTTTTTTCCTTCTCCCTCTAGATAAGCTTTCCACTTATCAAATGTTCCGCTAGTTGTTCCAAGATAATTATTGTAGTCTCTGTGAACCATTTTTCCAACTGTAAAGCCCTGTTCTTCAACAAGATGCCAAAGTCCTCCTTCTCCAGTATATCCAATATGATCCAGATGGAAATGAGATATTAATACATAATCCAATTCTTTTGAGCCTATCACATTCTCTATGTAAGGTCCAATTTTCTCAGCATCTGTGCTACTGTTCCAGTAAGATTCGCCAGCATCAAGAAGAAGAGATTTGCCACTAGGCGAAACCACTAGAGTAGCATCACCTTGTCCGATATTAATATGGTGTATTTCTAAGTTACCAGGGGTCCAACTCCCACCTGATCCTCCACTTGGAGTCGATGAGTTGGATGGAGTTCCTAATCCCCCATCATATGCTTTTGTGGCAGTTTTCCAGTTAGAAGATGTAGTTCCACTAGTAGTAGAGCTGATTCTTTCCATAGTAGCTTTTGTGCCGTTATCTCCAGCATACCAGGAATCAACTGTATCAATTACACTTCCACTAGAATCCTTAAGTTCTAAGTTTTCTATGGTGTTCCCTAAGGCTCCACTATAGATTAAATCGCTTGAAATCTCTGGAACAGTAGTGTCATCTGTTCTCTCTAAAAGAAAATATCCATTTGCAGGAATTGCTCCAGATAAATTTATGGAAGGGGTTCCATCTTTTGCAGATAGTGTCCAGCCACTTAAATCAACACTTTGATTAGTGTTGTTATAAAGTTCGATCCATTCATCGGCGTAACTGTAAGTAGTACCCATCCATGCTATTTCGTTGATTACTACATCATTGTTAGATGCAGCCACTGCTTGGCCAGAAAAATTAAGTAGAGAAAAAACAAGTGCAAAAACAATAATGAAGCTAATTTTTCTTTTCCAATTCATATAGTTGTCCTCCTTTTCTATTTTTAATACACTATGCAACAAATTATCCCAACATTACATGTATTTTCTATTTTTCAGTATATTTGTTAATTTTATACAATAAATACAATCTGTAGGACCATATATCTAATTTCATTTAGATAATTTTCTCAAAAGAAAAAAACCAAGTTTCCTCGGTTCTTCGTTAGTTAATCCTTTAGTAATTTAATAAATTTTTTCTGTACCATCTTTTTTCATACTTCTAAGCAATAAAAAAAGACCGGGTTCGCCCGGCCTAGTAACTTACAAAACTTATTTCTTAATATTCTTTTTTTGTTTTTTTGAATTACTCTTGGTGTAAAATAAAAATTCTTATGTAAAACTAGCTTCTAACGATTTAGTTATTTGGCTCATAATTTGGATTTTCTAGCATATATTTTGCTATCTCTAGCAAGTCATCTTCATCTATTTCACCATTTACTACTACATCTGTATTATAATCTTCTAGTTCTGAAGATTCAGGGTCCTTAGAGAAATGTCTAGCGTCAATACCTAGATCAAGCAATGTAAATTCTCCACTGTTATTAACATCCGCCATTGCTTCGATTATTATCGTTCCTTCACCACATTCTTCATCTGTTAAATCTTTTTCCATTTCTATACCGTCTGTTACTCTACCTTTAGCTATATCTACAAGAGCTTCTCCTACTTCAATACCCTTAAATTCTAGTTTCAACAGTATTTCTTTATTATCTACAATATTGTCTTCACCTTCACTTGCTATTATAACCCTTAGCTCTCCATCGTCTGTTTCTTCGATTGATTTTACTAATTTCATTCCATCTACTTCTTCGAATCCTAAGAATTCTAACTTTTCTTCATCGTAGTCTATTTTTATATCTTCCGCTGCTATTTCGCTTATGTTATCTATTACTAAGTCAGCTGTTACTTTTTCATTTACTTTTATTTTTTCTTTTTCTGGTTCTATATCTAATACACTTGTACCATTTTGCTCGCTACTTTCACCATTATATGGACTAAAGCCTTCTGGAATATCATATTGGAAAGGTGTATTTCCAAAGTTTGCTGTCATCTTTCCAGTATCATATATAATTAAAAACGGATATACCTCATTAAGTGATAGTAAGTCAGTATATGCTATACCTTGTGACTCACCATTTTTATAAAATTCAATTGTACCATTATCCATATCAAGCGCAACACCGATTGTATCTCCAACATTATATACTTCACCATAAGATTTATTATTAATCCATGTAGTTCCATTTCCTCTGTATACTCTTCCATATTGTAGTGAATCTATACTTGTTCCATGATTTAACACCTCATCTTTTGTTGTAACACCAACCATTGCAGCATCTATTCTTCCGCCCTCTTCTATTTTAACTTCATAGTACCATTTCCCACTTGTAACTTCTTTAGTAGCACGAATACCTCTGTAACTTCCTCCAGGATTATTTACTGATAAGTTTCCATTGCTTAATTCCAATGAGCTTTCTTTGTCATTTTGATTAAGTGTAACTTCAACCCCAACAGCAAATGCTTGAGTTCCTAAACTTGAAAAAATAAAGCATACCATCAATAACAATATTCCTAACCTTTTAATACTCATCTTTCGTCCTCCTTATAGTCAACTTTTTAATACAAATTCTATTATAATAAACAAATTGTTACATTTAAAGAAATATTTAACGACATTTTTCGACTTTCGCTTTTAGTCACATCCTGTAAATCTTTCAACCCTTTTTTCTAGTACTTATTTTTTTCATTTCTATATAAAATGACCGATTTCTTCATTTTATGCACACTAATGCTTTATACCATAAAATTATCAGGGATAAGACCAAAGCCTTACCCCTGATATTCCTAATCCTCATATTCCATTACTTCAAACTGTGAAATTTTATCAAACACGATATAGTCTTTTCTACTTTCAAATGGACCTATATTATAATTTTTTTCTATTTTGTAATAAGCCTCTTCTCTATCATCAGCCCTATCCTCATACCAATCAATAAAGTCATCTACATCATTCATTGATAAATCATATTCATTTATTATACCATTAGTCATTGTAATTCTTAATAGCGCTCTACCTCCACTACTGCTGCCTTCTGGTGTAGCTGAAGCTTCATTTGAATTCGGGCTTTCATCCGTCCTCCTCATACACTTTGCTTTTAAATACAACCTATGCGTTGACTAATACTTTAACTTTTTTAAAACAAAAAGGATAAAGTAAAAAACTCTATCCTTATCTAATTCATAAATTTACTACTCATTATCTAATATTGATTGTACTATACTTACTAAATCAATATCTTCTACATCACCATTCGCATCTACATCTGGTTCAAAGCTGCCCCAATCATCAGAGCTTGATTCAAACAATCGCCCTGCAATTGCTAAATCACCTAGTGTAAACTCACCATCTTTATTAACATCGCCTAGATTACGTTTAGTAATTGTAAATGTCTTTCCTCCAAAAGTTGGTGTTATTTCATTACCATCCCCATCAGCAACAAGACCAGAAGAAACTTCAATATCTCCTGAACCATCAACATTCTTAGCTTTGAATGTTAATTTTAATATTTGCTCGTCTCCATCTAAGCCATTTTCTTCGCCCTTACTTGCTACTACATATCTGGCTTCTCCCTCCGTTGAGGTTTCTTCATGGTATATTTTCAAATCAGCAGAGTCTACTGGTTCAGCGCTAACAAGTTCAAATAAGTTTTCATCATATTCTATATTAATATCTTCTGCATATATACTATTTGCTTCTTTTATGACAACAAAAGTTTCAAATTCTGTTCCGCCTGGTATTTCGTAACTTGGTGCTTCGATATCTAGACTTAGAGTTTCAGATGTTTCCCACTCGCTCCATGCAAATTTTCCACCATATACACCTATATTAGCCTGTGTTCCATCAGGATTTGTACCAGTTCCTATGTGTTCCCAAGTTATTCCCGATATATTATAATTAGAGTCTATAGTATATGAAAATGCTGTGCTGTCTTCTGTATAGTTAACTTGATCTTCAATAAGATTATCATTAACTTGTGTAGTTACTAAATGTGAATCTCCATAGTTACCAAATCGATCAGCATTACCTATAATAAGTGAATTTTCCATATATGAATCGTCTCTGTAAGCACCGTATCCTGTGTTTCTAGCGTCGATAACAGAGTTATAAAACTCCACAGGATAACTCACTGGTGTATTGTAATTTGCTAAAGCAATGTCTAATTCTAAAACACAGTTATAAAATTGAAACTTATGATTTCCAGACTGTCTAAAAAGTTCTCTTGCTTTAATATTTAACCTATACAATTTGATATCAGCAGATGAACTGCTCCAAGTTGACTGGGATGCGCCAAAGTCTAATTTACTTAATAGTCCATCACCAATTATAGATATTTCCTTACTAATTGCACCGATATAATCATTATAATTGACCCCTTCTTTACCAACTAGGTATATAGCATCCCCTGTCAATGCACATTCATTATAGGCTTTGGTAAAAGTCTCATATGGATTCGCTTTAGAACCGTCACCACTCGTATCATCACCATCGGCTCCATCTACATAATAAATGTTATTAAAATTCAAAGTAGTGTTGTTGATTGTTATACCTTCTGCTGCATGTACTTCAATTACTGAGCTAATGCAAGCAAATGATACAATTAATACTGATAAAATAAAATACATTCCACACTTTCTAATTCTCATATTTACTCCTCCTATGCAATTTATGATTTTGGATACAAATTATATTATAGTCGACATTTTATTACATTTAAAGAAATATTTAACGACATTTTTCGACCCGCTCGCTTAATCAAACTAGGCTAAACCTTAGCGCAACTTTTTTTGCTTTCTATAATAGTAAAAAAACGGATTCAACAACTATTCTAATCAATACTTTAGCACCAAAAGCAATAAAGGATAAAGCCAAAGCCTTACCCTTAATAACATTAATCTTCATATTCTATTATTTCAAATTATAAAGTTTTATCAGCTACTACAAAATTCATTCTACTTTTTAGAAGTTCTATTCTAATTTACTGTCACTAATCTCACTTAATATTTTCTTGTATAGCTCTTTATCTTTCTTATTAATGCTCCCCCTATTATTTAATGTTGCATAAATACCAAAAATCAATAAGCATACAACTTTTTCTCTAGAGTTATCTTCATTTGTAAAATATATTTGCATCATTACTAAAACTATAGCAACAAAGGATAATGTTAAAGCAACAGTATTTCCAGTTATACCAGTATTGAAGCTTTGAATCAATAACAATACAAACATTAATATAGTAATACCAAAACAAAGTAAATATATTAACATTGAACTTTGATTCTTTTTCTTCGTAGTTTCTAATATTTCATCGATATACGTTTTAATATCTCTTTCATAGTTCATATGATCCCTCCTATATACCACATATATATGCTTGTCTAAATATTAATATGAGTATTACACCATAAGAGGGTCTTAGAATTGCCTTAATGTTAAAAATAAAAGGACAGAGTGAATTCTCCGTCCTTGTTGTTATAAGTTTAAATGTCAATACTAGTATTTATTTAAAGTTAATTATACTGCTTTTCTTTCTTTAATCATAAATGCTAACACTAAACCAATTGTTGCAGCTACAGCAGAAATGATAAATGTGTTTGTAAAGCTTCCTGCCATTGTTTTAATAAAGATACCAGATAATGCAGCTAGTCCGTAGGCTTGATATATCACTCCATAGTTAGATGCATATCTGAATGATCCAAATTCTTGATTAGTGAATGTTGGGAATAGTGCTAGGAAACCACCATATCCGATAGCAACACCGATTACACCAAGATAGAACATCGCTTTAATACCAGCTAAGAAACTTAATGATAATAATGAAATGATTGTGATTACAAATACTGCTCTCAATACATTTAATGTACCAAACTTATCAGATAAGGTTCCGGAAACTAGACGACTTCCAGCATTTGAAATTGCAAGTATGGAGATAATACCAGCAGCAACAGCTCCATCTAAACCAGCCACTTCGATTCCAATGTTTTTAGCAGCACCTAACACTAAAAGTCCAGGAATTACTGCTAGCCAATACATGAGCCAAGTTTTAAAGAATTTAGGAGTTTTTATCATTTCACCAGTAGTGTAATCTCCTTCTTGTTTTTCAGCTGCTTTCTTCTCAAATCCTTCTGGGTTATTTGTAAATACTGCTCCAATAAGAATTAAAACCATAGAAAATAGTCCAAGATTTAAAAATGCACCAGATACATTTGAGCCTACCAAAAGTCTAGAAATAACTTCTTTGAAAATGATACTTCCTCCACCAAAAACACTTACTGCTAATCCAGTAATCATACCTTTGTTTTTAGGGAACCATTTGATTAAAGTAGAAAGTGGGCATACATATACAAAACCAACTCCTGCTCCAGTTAAGACCCCATATGTTAGATATAACATAAAAGGTGATGTTGCAAATGAAGATAAAATTAGTCCTCCACCATATAATAATCCACCAATTATAAGTGCCGGTCTTGGTCCTTTTTTGTCTACTAATCTACCTGAGAAGAGAGTACTAAATGCAAATATAAATTGTGCAAGAGCATAAGTAAATAGAATCTCATTTGATCCCCATCCTCTTTCAGCTTGAATAGCAGTTCCAAAGATACTCCAAGCATAAAGACCTGCTATTGTAACTTGAGCAAGTAGTGCTCCAATTAAAACTAAGTACTTGTTCTTTACGTTGAATAATAATTGCTGTTTTGTTTTCATAAAATCCTCCTTAGTATGATTTCTTAGAATAATAAAATGTTATAAGATATTTATTTATGCTAAGCTTTATGGTACTCTTCATATATTTTTTTATAATACATAGGAAATTATAACTTATTAACCTTCCAATTTTCATCTACCCATAGTCCAATGACTTGTACATTTTCATTCCATGGGATTACTTTTTCAATTGCCCTATTGATTTGTATTATTTGCTCTTCTTCCTCTGCAGGATTTCCTCCACAGTCATAATGTCCAACTATAGCTATTAATTTAGAATTATGTTTTTCTGTAGAAACTTCAACTCTTCTTTTTATAGAATCAATAATATCAGAATCTTGGCATTCCGCCAAAACTTTATTTGGACCTGGCTCGGTAATCATATCAACATACTGAGCATTGTATTCTTCCATTAAAAATTCTATTACAGGTAATTGAACTCTTCCATCCATACAATTTATTGATGTAACAAATTTTGTGTTTGAATTCATTAGTCTATTACTCTCTTTCTTCTTTGATTTTTTCAAGGAAAACCTTTTACTTAACCACTAAAGTACCCGTTTTACCTTCAATTCCTTCTCCTGCCTTCTCAAGAGCTGTTATAAGTGATTTTCTACCTTCCTTTGATGCTGCAAACTTCATGGCAGCCTTAACCTTTGGAAGCATTGAACCAGGAGCGAAATGTCCTTCTTCAATATATCTTTCTGCATCTGCTAAATTCATTTCACTTAATACCTCTTGGTTAGGCTTTCCAAAGTTGATTGCAACCTTTTCAACTGCTGTTAATATTATTAGATAATCCGCATCTAATATCTCAGCAATCTTTTCACTTGCAAAATCTTTATCTATAACTGCTGGTACTCCTACTAGGCTATTTCCTTCCGCTACAACTGGAATTCCGCCTCCACCAACTGTTATAACTACATGTCCATTGTCTACTAATGTCTTTACTGTTTCTTTTTCAGCTACATCTACAGGAATAGGTGATGGAACAACTCTTCTCCAACCTCTACCAGCATCTTCTCTCACTATGTAGCCCTTTTCTGCTTCAAGTTTTTTAGCTTCCTCTTCTGTATAAAATGCTCCTATCGGCTTTGTAGGATTTTCAAATGCTGGGTCATCTTTATCTACTATAACCTGAGTCACTACAGTAGCAACTGGTTTCTTGTTTCCTCTACTTAATAATTCTTCTCTAATAGCATTTTGAAGGTGATATCCAATATACCCTTGGCTCATTGCGCCACATTCTGGGAACGGCATTTCTGGAGTTGCAGCCTCTGTTTTAGAAGCTGTTTCCATAGCTAAGTTTATCATACCTACTTGAGGTCCATTTCCATGGGCTATAATAACTTCATTTCCCTTCTCAATCAAATCAACTATTGGCTTAGCTGTACTTTTTACAAGATTCAATTGCTCTCCAGGTGTTTTTCCAAGCGCATTTCCGCCTAAAGCTACTACTATTCTCATTTTTTGTCCTCCTTTAGTCTTTTTCGTGAGTTATTAGCTATCCTTTTCAGAATTGTAGTCATGTCATTAAAAGCTATTGACTACTTTTTTCAGTTTTTTGATTTTTCAATCAACATTTAGAATCAATCATCTCATATTTTACAATTCTTACATAAATATACTAACTACCAAGGTAGTTAGTATATTTGATTTCAGTATAATATTTTATTCTCATCTTGTCAAACACTTTTTTAAATAAAACTATATCCCAAGTTTCTTTATACAGCAAAAGGACAGAGTAAATACTCTATCCCTTCTGTTATGAGCTTAAAAGAATTCCTATTAATTATTTAGTTGAAATAAATAAGTTGTAATGTCATCAACTTAACAACATACCTTAAAAACGAAAAAAAGATTTATCTTCAAAATAGATCTTCTTATAATTCTCTATTTTATTTGCTATCATTAACCTTCTTATCTATATCTTCAACTAAATCCTCATCGTAGTCGCCAAACCAATCTCTAAGCTTTGATTTCGCCTGATCCTTCACTTCATCATCAATAAACATAGAAACCGATGCAATAGCTAATACTAAAACGCCTATATCATCAGTATATCCAGCAACTGGTGTTATATCAGTAATAGCATCTATCGGTGAAATAAAATATCCCAGTGAACTAATTATTGTTGCCTTAGCCCACTTAGGGATTACGGGTTTTTGTAGTGTATAAAATAATAGTAACCCTGCATAAATCACATTTATTCCTGCTTTTTGTGCAGTTTTTAATATCTTATCAAATAACAAATCTTTAGAATAGTTTTTTGAATATTCATTCTCCATTAATTCATTGTTATCTTTCATCTATTTTCTCTCTCCCCTTTAAATTTGTGAGCTTTATCTACACAAAACATTATACCTAATATTTTTATAACTCTCAATTTTTCCACAGTTAAAGTTTATACTTTCCTATATTTCTATGCCGTATCCTTTTGAGATATAAGTTTATAGTATTTGCTTTTATTGAAAGGATATCAAGATACTCCTTTTCGGATAGCATATGCAAAAAGAATTTATCTTAAAATATATTTACATATTTATAAAAGGAGGTAATGTTTATGACTGGTTCCTCAATTTTTAATTTTGTTTCCCTTTTGACAATTATAAAATCATTTACCGATGTACTCGTTGATATAGCAATTATTTTTGTAGCATATAAAACTTTAGAGCCTTAAATTTGCTGATAAATAACATTCATATTTCTTCAGTAAATACAAGTTTTGAGTAGTTCCTATTTCTGTATTAATAGACTGAAAATTGATATTAACTTGAGACTTATATATCTTTTCTACCCGTCACTTGCTAATATAGCCATTCTGCCATTACTGACTGTTACTGTGAAATCTGTACCTCTTAATCCAATAGGTGTAACCGTTACAAAGTATTCACAACAGCTAGGAAAGGTTATACAGTCACAAAAAGTAAAATCAAATGTGTTTGTTACTCTATCAATAGCAGACCCTGCGAAAACTCTTCTTCCTATTGACCAAACGCCTAGTGCTATTGGCTTTCTACTGTCGCACGCTCTAAATAATTCGTACCGTAATCTTCCATCTCCAGGTAGGGTTGTTAAATTCTCAAAACTCACAATACTTGAAAACTCAATATTCACCATAGGCTTATACAGATAAGTGGTATCTATAGTAGTATGAGCCAATTGAAAAGGAGTTTCATCGGATGATGGTGTAAAAGTTCTACTTCCAGTTCCCTCTCCACATTCTAATACTATTCTCCTAGGTTTAAGGGACTGTGACTTACAATCTATGCAGTCACATTTCTCATTGCGGATTTCATAATTATCATGATAATAGCAATCCTTTGTTGACTGTGCTAATGCAGTCATCCTTCCATTATCTATTAACACAGAGGCATCTCCAATACTCAATATATCTAAGACAGTGACTTTAACAAAATATTCGCAGCATTCATGACAAGTTAAAGTCTCACAAAATATAAAACTAAAAGCCTCATCTAATTCATGTGTAAGATTAGCTCCTGTTCTTTCAAATCTCCAGTTTCCACGTAATACTGGTTCGCCATTATCGCAAACTCTAAATAATTCAAACTGAAGGATAGTGTTAAATAAACCTCTACCAAGTTTAATTATACTTGAAAAATCTATTAATACTTCAGGTCTACTTAAACAGTTAGTATCAATAGTAACATAGGCTATATTAGATGGCGGGTCAGTTGGTTCTCTAAATACTATACCTCCATTGCCCTGTCCACACTCTAATAATATTTCTTTAGGCCTAGGATGGTTTTGATTGAATTTGGTATCTTTATTTTTAGTGTCAAGGGCTTTATATTGCTCTAAAGAATCACATAAAGATTGAGATAATGCTACTAACCTTCCATTACTAATGGTTGCTATAGCATCATCTATTTCAACGGGTGTGATAGTTACAAAATAATCACAACAGCCTTGGCATATGAGACAATCACAATATATGAAGCTGAATGCTTCTTCAATGTTGTCAAAGTAATTAGAATTGACATTAACTTCATCAAACATCCAAATCCCTAGTGATATTGGGTCTCCGCCATTGCATACTCTAAGCAGTTCATATTTTAATACAACTGTTCCAGGTTGTTGAATTGAAGGCGTTAGGTTAACCATACGTACAGTACTAGAAAACTTTATTAAAACTTCTGTTCTGTTTAAAAAAGTTGTTTCAACAGTCACATGTGCTAATTGGAATGAAGCATCATCTGATGATGTAAAGGTTGTTCTCCCAGCTCCCTCCCCACATTCTAATAGTATTTTTTTAGGTTTGAGATGATTTAGTTTGCATTTAGTAAAATTGCTAACAGGTTCACAAAATTGAAGTTCTTGATTATTACTCACTGATTCTTAACCTCCTTAATATTCTATTAGAATTCAGCTTGACTCTAATTTTCACTATATATTATGTAACCATAGTCTTAATTGACAGTGAATATTTAGTATTAGCAGTAAGATCTCAATTTTATATTTGGATAGGTTAACACTTAACTCTAAAAAATATAAAGCAAAGAGGGATTAGCTTGAAATCTTATAGCAATTCTTTTAAATGAGGTTACAACATTTGAATCTATTTCCGAAAATATTAATGAGTTTTTAGGAATGTCTTTGAGATAATAGCGTTTGAAATTTTCAAGCTCTATTTCTTTGCCCCCATTCTTCGCTAATGCTCTATTTTCCATATCTAAATAATTTTAACAAAATTTCTCTATGTGCATATTATGTTATTGAAGCCTTTTAAAACAAATAAACTAATTTAAAAGAAAGGAGTTAATAAGCACAATGCCAATATATTATTATCGGCCAAGACCATTTATACGACCGTATCCGCCTCCGTACCCACCACCATATCCTCCACCTCATTACGGACCGTATCCACCACCATATCCCCCTCCATATCCTCCGCCTCATCATAGACCGTATCCACCTCCGTTCCCTCCACCATATCCACCACTTTATCATAGGCCACATCCTAGACCTAGACCATATCCATATAGAGAATCAGATTAAAAAATTTGGTGGAGTTGATTAAATAATTTGTCCTCACATACTAGCTGGGGGCTTATTATTTTATATTTCTTTTGTTAAACATTAGGGTGGTTTGCAAAATATAACAAGGTTTAAAATATATTGTTTGGTTTAGTAAAAATCCTATTTAGCATACTTTAATAGTTTTAACAAAATCACTATTTTTGCATATTATGTTATTATAGCTCTATAAAACAAGTAAATTAGCATATTAGAAGGGAGTTAATAACTATAATGCCTATATATTACCGTCCAAGACCTTGGTTAGGTTTTTGGCCAAGACCGTACCTTTTCCCATATCCAAGACTATATGGAAGACCATATCGCAGACCATATTTCAGACCATATCCATATAGATAATTAGATTACGGAACTTAATAACGTTGGTAAAAAATAGTCCTCACATAATTAGTTGAGGACTTTATATTTTTAGTACACTGTTTAATATCGACTATATCTTCTTAGAGATGCTTTTTTTTTGCACATTTTTGGTAATATTTTCCCGTTTAGCACTCAAATCTGCATGTCTGAATGATTTTAACAAAATCACTTTATATGCATATTATGATATTAAAGCCTTTTAAGATGAGCGGTGTCTCATTTGATAACCAAGTATTTTGCTTAGTAAAATAAATAAAGTATAGACTTAATAAGGCCGCAAAAAAAGAAGGGAGTAAATAACTATAATGTCTACGTATTCTTATCCGCAACAGGAAGAAAGCCCTATTCTTCCTATTACACAAGAACTACTAAAGTCCCATGAAGGAAGATTTATTGAAACAACTATTAAAGATGTAGGTACAGTTACAGGTCGTCTTGTAAAGTATCATGACGAGACTGGAATGGCAGATATAGAAATTATTGGGATACATGATGATTTTACTAGTGTTCATTATACTGATCTAGTTGGAGTTTCTCCGTTAATTCCAGAATCAACTTCAGAACATCGGCGGCAACCAACTTTAAGGCCAACAAGGCCACGCATAAGCCCTGGGCGGCGACCATCCTTAAGGCCAACAAGACCACGCATAAGCCCAGCTAGGATGTCGATTATAAGATTGCAAACTAGGCCATTCCCTGGTCCAATCCAAGGCCCGTTACCCGGACCATACGCAATGCCGTTACCTGGACAATATTCAATAGAGACCTTTAATCCACATCCAGCACCGTTTTCTGCATTATATCCGGGAGCATTTCCTGTTGTGTACCCAATGCCGTATTTTGTACCATATCCTGTAATGTTTCCATGGCCGTATCAAAGTTCATTTCCTAGTCCATATCCAAGACCATAGTTATATGGACAATCAAATTAAAAAATTATATATAGAGAGTTCCAAGTAAATCTTAATTTATACATATCAAAATATCCGACGTTTCTGGGGATTTTTGATGTGTATAAATTAAAGTTTTGACTGGAATCTCTATATCTCTAAATCATTTTAAAATGATTTAATTGAAATTATCGCATGGATAGATTAACATCCATGCGACATTAGTTTTTGCTCCAATTATGTTTGTTCGAAATATTTCTTAATTAGATCTATAGCTAAGTCAATTCCCTCCGTTTCCCATGATTCATGACAATCTCCTCTTCCATGACTATTATCCTTCTTTACCCTTTCAGCATACTCAAGTTTTATGTCACCTAATTCTACCAACAATTTATTAACCTTATTTTCAAGATTTTTGTCCATAAATATCTCCCTCTCCCCATGTACCTTAAGTTAGTATTATTTTATGTTTAAGCATAGCATTACTGTGTCAGTATTTGATTCGGCTTCTAAAGGTAAAAAGCTTTCCCAAAAAATAGAAAAGGGGGTATCTCATATATGGCGAGATTCAAAACCTTGAACCACACTCACTCCAAAACACCCCATAGCTGTACTCATAAGATTCCTTTATGAGACAGCCCCAAAATTTTGCTAAATTCAATTTTAAAGCTACTATATCAATTTAACTATCACATCAATATCATCTGGCTGATTATCAAATTCAGCAATTTTATTAACCTTTTCCTTACCGCATTTCATGCATCTGTGTATTATTTGCATCCCTTTACCTGATTTATTTCTGATACCTATTGGTTTCATTAGGCCTTTACATTGATTCATTCTGTCTCCTGGTTTATTGTCCAAATGCTTTGAATACAAGCAAAAAGGACAGTGATTTCTAAAGCTCCCATTATTTAATGGATATACATATTCACTACAACGTTCACAGATAAATCCTGTATTTTCTTTTTTTCTACTCATACCCGAACTCCCTCATCTTGATTTATTTTTATAAACCAAGAAGTTCGGGTTCCGTTTTGCTCTGCAATTACTCTTCAGGCTTGGTTGAAATAGTGACAAATTCACCGCCAGTTCCTTTAGGGTCAGCGATTACTTCCTTTTCCTGCTTCATTAAGGTTTTTTTCAACCTTAAATCCGAACCACGACCAATTTTTCTTTACTTTGTATTGGCCACTGTAAGGCGGATAACTTTTTACTCGGGCCCACCTTCCACCGGTATGTGTATATTCAACCTCACTGACATCGGCCTTCGTCCCCGATCAGGCATGAATAGAATATAGCATGTTATGAATCATTTTATCCCTCCAAATTATAATGAGTATAAAAATTATCTAGCTATTCCTACATTAAATTCTATCACAATTTTAAGGATAAATACAACCGAGTCTCCTCGTTCTTCATTAACTATAGTTATCCCATTCGTTTAGAAATAGGGTGATCTTCATTTAGTTGAAGCAAGTCCCATAGGTTTCCATATAGATCTTTAAAAACAGCTACTGTACCATATGATTCTGTTTTAGGTTCTCTCACAAATTCTATTCCTTTGGAAACCATATCATTGTAGTCCCTCCAAAAGTCATCAGAATTAAGAAATAGAAATACCCTTCCGCCTGTCTGATTACCAATGAAGTCTTCTTGCTCAGGTTTAGAAGCGCGGGCTAGTAAAATTGTTGTACCAGTTGATCCTGGGGGAGCTACAACTACCCAACGTTTGTCTTGCTCTGGCTGATAAGTATCCTCAATCAACGTGAAATTTAGCTTCTTTGTATAAAATTCTATAGCTTCATCATAATCTCTAACAACCAAGGCTATATGTACAATTGACTGTTTCATTTTTTTATGCACTCCTTTAGATCGTATTTATTACAACTAATTAATTCCTTAAATTATCATAACATGAAAATTATAGTTAATCTATAGATTCTTTAGCATTAGATTTATGATATAATTAGTTACTATGTATTTATTTTTTGAAGTAGGTGATAATATGGCAATTTATACTTTGATATCAGTTTTTTTATCTAGTTTTATACCATTAATGTTTTTGTTTTCTGCCATGAATAAGCTAATACGTGTAAATAAAACTGTTCGCCTTATTTTATGAACTTTCTTTACATTTTTTGCAAGCTATATCTGTAGAATGTTTGCCAAATATGTAGTAACCTCTATAGAAAGTTTCCCTTATTCAATCTCAGTTTTTGTGTTCACATTGTTTATATTTCTACCTTTATTCGGTTCTCTAGCTATCGCTTCAAAAGTCACCAGAGATAAGTAGCTATAAAGCTTAATAGGTTTCTATAAAAAATACCTACAGAGTAATTCGAACTTATTTTTTCCCAAATTTTGGTACAAAACTTCTACCTTCTGAATACGTTATACCGAAAGGAGGTGGAAGAGATGGTAGATCAACAACCTGATGCAAATATACAGATAGTAACTAATGTAACTCAAGAGCAAATCGCTGATGACATCTTTGTATCAGCTCTAACTGGTATTGTGGATATCAGACAAACACTTCTGTTTGATGATCGTACTATATTATTAGAGAAAGTATTGCCTTTCTCTATTGTAGGTGCCGTAATAGATGAGTCTGGCAATAACAATAACTAGGCTTAGTATTAAGCAATTCTACACATTGAAAGTAATTGGATTGTTTCATAAGGGTTTCTTCTAGGTTCAGCCCGGGGTGTTTCAGAATGAGTGAAGCTAACCCCGGGTTATTCATAGAAAATTTAAAACTCTGCTGCGTCCTTTTAATCCTAAGACATCCATCAAATTCTCGACGTACGGTACAGGTATGCCTTCGAACCTGATGAAAATCTTAGAATCAAAACTACTTGCACCCTTTTAAATTTTCTATAAATAATCCGGGGTTAAGGTTTTGAAATTTCAACGGTTTGGCTAGTTGTGTAGAGCTCTTAGTAAAACTCAATTTATACAGGTACAAATACTCAGAGTTTTTAAGAGTTTTGGACCTGTATAAGTTGAAGTCTTTACTAGAATCTCTATAGTGTACGTGCCAAGTCGGTGAACATTTCAAATTACGCAGAAATTCGCCATTATGAGACACCCTATTTTTGTTATACAAAAATAAACCCCTACAAACAGGAGTTTAAAATTTAGATACTCTATAGAAACTTATACATCATATACAACATTCTTAATAACAACATTCTTTTCTCGAGATAAATCACATAAAAAAGAATTGACTTCTTCCCTATTATGTTTAAAAACTTTTACTGACGGTCTTAATAACATTTCCTGATTTATCTTTTCAACAGTTCCTATGAATCCATTGCTTAGTTTAACAACGGTTCCAACAGGGAAAGGTATTATTTTTTGTAGGAAACTCTTAATCATATTCATATTAAAGTGTGTACCACCAGATCCCATTAGATATTCAATTGCTTCATGTGGAGATAGTGCTTTTCTATATGGGCGGTCTGAAGTTAGTGCATCATATACATCGGCAATTGCCGCAATTTGAGATAATGTATTAATCTGATCCCCTTTTAGTCCCTGTGGATACCCTGAGCCATCGTATCTTTCTTGATGCTGGAGTGCAACAATTCTTACTCTAGGCCCCAGGTCAGTATATTCCCTAAGATAAGCAAATCCTTTTTCACAATGATCCTGTATAATTTTGAATTCATCATCATTCAATTTCCCTTGTTTATTTAATATTTCATTTGGGACAAAGATTTTTCCTACATCATGCAACATACAACCTAGTGTTAAGTCATATAAGTCGTTTCTATTTAATCCATAGGCTATTCCTAAAGTTAAAGCTAGGACACCTACATTTACACTATGGTTAAAGGTATATGTATCAAGACTTTTAATATCAACTAAGCTAATTAATAGCTGGGGTTGAGAAAATATATCATCAACTATAAGTTTAGCCATCTTCTGTATTTCATCAAGATTTGATTGATTTTGATTGTGTATTTTCTCCTGTTTAAAGGG
Source organism: Wukongibacter baidiensis (assembly GCF_050888315.1). Taxonomy (NCBI): domain Bacteria; kingdom Bacillati; phylum Bacillota; class Clostridia; order Peptostreptococcales; family Caminicellaceae; genus Wukongibacter; species Wukongibacter baidiensis. The sequence continues at coordinate 264,767 of NZ_CP138202.1, read as the reverse complement.
ATTTATACTTGTATCTTGAGTAGTCATAAAATTGTTATATATATTTTGTATTGTGTCTATAGCTTTCCTTCTTACTTGTGGCTTTATTACATCATCTAGTTCCTGCTCGCTATATTCATCAAAAATATATATTGAATAGAAACCATGTTCTTTGATTTTCTGTATGTAACTATGTGTTAATTTTGTTCCTTTAACTAACAGTACCTTACCATTAGCATTATACAATGTCTGTGCTAGAAACACGCCATCTCTAACAACAGATAAGGGTATTAATCTCAATCTATCACCTCAAAACTACATTTCAAACTATATCCATTATAACATAAAGTTCGTGTTTTTTATACGACATATTTCGGCAGTTCCCATACCCATATAAATAAACTTACATATATAATATCGTATATTTCAAAAAAATTCCTTAGTTCTTTTGTATCATTAATTTTAGCCATTTTTCAGTCGTATTTCTGTTGATTACAATTTTAAATATTTGGGGTAAATAATATATTTATAGTTTGCCTCTTGAACTCAAGCTACTTAAATTCTACATATTTCTTCACAATATTAATTATGTTCAATTAAGTGTCGATTTATCTAAATTTTGTTGTTGAAAATATCCTCAAAAAATAATAAACCCAGATTACTCATAGAAAATCTAAAACTCTGCTTTGTCCTTAATTCTAAAGACTATTAGCATCTTTTTAAACATTCTATGAATAATCTGGGCTATACCTTTAATCTTTTAACAAGGCTCACAGGCCACTTCCTTCCTAATGCTCTTGTTTATAAGCTCTTTCGTAAAAATCACATTTTTCAACTGTACAGTTATTGCAAATACAATGAATACATGTTACCATTCCACATTTTCTTTTAGCAGTGTTATCTCTGTTTTCAGTATGCTTTTTCATATTTATTCCTCCCTTTATTCTTGTTTACATTTATATTATAATACATGTATTCCGTCTTGTCAATTGTATACAATTATATTTGCGTATTTTTTTTAAAAAAAGAGATCTAATATATCTTCATATATTAAATCCCATTATTAGTGCTTTTGAAAATTCTCTTTAAAAAAGAACCTTTACTATTTTCATATCTCTTCAATTTGTCTTTTAACATTGCAGCTTCATATGCCCTCTCTTTTAACTTCATTTTTAGTCTTGCATTCTCAGATATTAGTGCATCCTTATCTTCGTTAACATATTCATCCTTAAAATTATTTAATGTCCCCTGTATTTCTTCTACCAAGACTTTACTAAGGTTATTAAAGTTATCATCCAGTTTATCTTGAATTATCTTTCTTATTTCTATTAAATTTTGCGGCTGATCTACACTCAAACTATTATTGATAGGTATAACATCGTTTCCTGCTTCTACATTAGCACTATAGCTCGTAGCTGCTATCTCATCAATATTTATTACTTCTTCTGGGGAGTTTAGTATGGTTTTTATTTGCTTGTTTGACAGCCCCCTCTCTTTTAAAGTTTTAATATACAGAAATTTCTCCATCTCGATATACGAATAATATCTATGGCCAGATTTATTTCTAGGAATTTCGAGTTCGAATTCCTTTTCATAAAACCTTAGAACATGATTTGGATAACCGATGAGGTCACTTGCCTCTGATATTGTGTAGCTTTTGTTAATATCAATCATCTATCTATTCACCCCTAATTATATAATCTTGGTATATTACTTTATTCTTTTAAAATACTTGAATTCCTTTAAGGATATCTAGTTTTTTTATAGCAATTTCAACCATTTTACGAGTATATACTACAAATATTTTTATACAATAATAGCAAACGACATCATTCTATTTTTCATATGTATTTTCTCCATTATCTATACAATTAAAAAAGTCCTCTTCTATTAATCTCATAGAAAAGGACCTTTATTTATCGTTGTTAGTAATTTAAAATTTATAAATTATCCCTAATTATTCATGAAAAGTTTGAAAGGGTGCAAGTAATTCTGAATTCTAAGGCTTTCATCAAGTTCGAAGACATACCTAAACGGTACGTCAAGAATTTGATGGATGTCTTAGAATCAAAAGGACGCAGCAGAGTTTTGAATTTTTCATGACTAATTCGGGATTAGATCTATATTTTCTTATAAAAGAATGTTTTCATAGCTTTAAAGTTGTATCTATGAGGAAGTATTATTTGCTCTGTACTTCCCACAAAAAGAACACCATCATTCTTTAAACTACTATTAAACTTTTGATATATTTTTTCCTTTGCTTCCTCAGTAAAATATATCAAAACGTTTCTACAAATTATTAAATCACAGCTACTTGGATAAGCATCTTTTAGAAGATCATGCTTCTTAAATTTCACGCATTTTTTTACTTCATCTTTAACTCTAAATGAGTTTCCAGTTTTCTCAAAATACTTACTCTTAAATCTATCTGGAGTATTTTCAATGCTTTTCGCTGAATACAGACCTATGCTCGCTTTGTTTAATACCTCATTATCGATATCTGTAGCAATAATCTCAATGTTTCTGAGGTCAAAAAAGTCACTAAGGGCCATTACAAGAGAATAAGGCTCTTCACCGGTAGAGCAAGCCGCACTCCATACCTTTAATTTTCTTTTTCCGTTATTGTTTAATAAATATGGGAATATTTCGTTCTTTAGTACCTCCCATTGAGCTGGGTTTCTAAAGAACTCCGATACATTTATTGTAAGATAATTTATAAACTCATCAAAAAGCTTATTATCCTTTATCAAAGCGTTATAATAATCATCATAGGTATCGTAATTGTTTCTCTTTATCAAGGATTCTATACGTCTTTTCATTTGTCTTTCTTTATAAGCCGATAAGTTAATACCTGTTTTTCTAAAAACTTGTTCTTTAAATTTTTCATACCCTAACATATTAAAACCCCACTTTTAGTTATGTATTTTTACTTATATAAAATGTCGATATATAAATAATTTTAACACATTTAGTAAATGGAGTAAATTATATATATAGGGATATGAATATTTGCAAAAAAAATACCGTGTTAAACACGGTAAACGAGAAATATAAGGGGGTCTTCTTAATATTTTGTGAGGGTATTAATATTCTTTCCAAACCAATAAAAAATATTCTATATAAATAGAACTTTTCTTTACACTTTTAAAAATAGTTAGTCTTCAAAAATTTTAAAACTCAAGGCTTATAAACCTTGAGTTTTATATATGCTATATCTTCTGCATCATATCGCAGTAACTTTTCAAGTAAGTCAAATCATAAATAAAAATAATTTCATCTACGGCTCAATCTAAAATAATATTTATAAATTAATTTTCCTTAGACTTTAAAACATCTCCAATAGTTGCTTTTTCCTCTTCTTCGTTCTCGTAAACAAACTCTTCTGCCTCTTCAGAAGCCGCTGCTTCCTTGATAGATAAGCTTATTCTTTTCTCTTCCTTCTTTATATCTAATATCTTTACATCTACAGTCTGTCCAACTTCTAAAGCTTCAGCTGGTGTAGCTATTCTTTTCTCAGATATCTGTGAAATATGAACTAAACCTTCTAATCCAGCTTCAAGTTCAACAAACGCACCAAAGTTAACTAATTTTACTACTTTACCCGTAGTTACAGCACCTATATTATACTTTTCCCCAGCAGTGTCCCAAGGATTTTGAAGAGCTTGCTTTAAGCTTAAAGAAATTTTCTCCTTCTCTCTATCAATATCCTTTACATAAACTTCAACAGTATCACCAATCTTTAATACTTCACTTGGATGCTTTATTCTACCCCAAGACATCTCTGATATATGAATAAGACCATCAACACCGCCTAGGTCTACAAAAGCACCAAAGTCAGCTAATCTTTTTACTTCGCCCTTCATAACTATATCTTTCTCTATTTTGCTCCATAGCTCTTTTTTCATTACTGCTGCTTTTTCTTCTAATATTTTTCTGTGGGAGAAAATAGCCTTATTTTTTTGCTTATCTACTTCAAGAACTTTTACTTCTAGTTCCTTATTATTGAAATCATCTATACTTTCAACATATTGATTCGATAATTGTGAGGCCGGGATAAATCCACGTAATTCGTTATAGAATGCAATGATTCCACCCTTCACAGCCTGGCCTGTCTTAACTTTTATCGTAGAATTATCTTTTGCAAGTTCCTCTATAACGTCCCAATCCTTTATAGCGTCAACTCTTTTTTTAGATAATACAACGTTTCCTTCACCATCGTCAGATTTTAATACATAAACATCTATTTCGTCCCCTTCTTTTACTACTTCACCAGGGTTAATATCTGTATTATTTGAAAATTCACTAAAAGGAATTATACCGTCGGATTTATATCCAATATTTACTACAACCTCGTCCTTTTGAATTTGTACAACTTTTCCTTTAAGTATGTTTCCGCGTCTTGGAACAGTAAAAAGCTTCTCCTCCTGTTCTAATAGCTCGTTAAAAGTACTGTTGTTATCCATGATTTAATCGCCACCTTCATTTTCTATTTTTTTTACAACTTCATTTATAATCCAATCTGGTGTTGAAGCACCAGCTGTTATCCCAACGTCTTTACATCCTTCAAATATTTCTAAAGGTAGTTCTTCAGCAGTTTCAATATGAATAGAATTATCACAATAGCTCTTGGAAACTTTGAATAGTTTTTGAGTATTTGAACTATGATATCCGCCAATTACTATCATTGCATCAACCTTTTTAGCTATTTCAGCTGATGCTTCTTGTCTTTCCTTTGTTGCTAAACATATTGTGTTGAATTCTCTAATTTCATCTGCTTTTTTATCTAGTTCCTTTATTATAGTATTCCACTTTTCAAAAGTTATAGTAGTTTGAGCTACAACACACATTTTTGGTATAAAAGGTAATTTTTCTACTTCAGCAATTTCTTCAATGATATATGCACTATTATTGCACCATCCATTTATTCCAATAACCTCAGGATGTTTTGGGTTTCCAATTATTACTATTTTGTATCCTTTATTATGGTATTCTTTAGCTATTTCCTGCACTCGTCTTACAAACGGACATGTTAAATCAATGATTTCAACGTTTTTTTCATCTGCATCATCGTAGATCTTCAAAGGAATTCCATGGGATCTAATTATTAGGGTAGAATCCTCTGCATCTTCAATTTTATCAGTAGATTTAACACCCAGACTGTTTAATCTGTTTATGACCTGTGTATTATGTATTAACGGACCAAAGGTGAATATTTTATTTTCTTCTTGTTTTACAGCTTCCAAGGTTTTCTTAAGAGCTCTTTTAACACCAAAACAAAAACCTGAATTTTTAGCAATATAAATATTCAAGTATATATACCTCCTAAGCATAGAAACTAAGAACAATGATGTAGCAAACAATAAAATCTATTTCATTGTATCTATTCTCTTTATTATGGTATCTATAACTTCATCAATACTTTTACCAGTTGTATCAACTAAAATGGCATCTTCAGCCTGTCTTAGAGGATCCAACTCTCTCTCAGTATCCATTTTATCTCTTTTAGCAATTTCTTTAGCAACATCTTCGTAGTTAAGTTTATAACCCTTTTCCGTTAACTCAACGTATCTTCTTCTAGCTCTTTCCTCAACGGAAGCAGTTAAGAAAAACTTATATTTTGCCGATGGTAAGACTCTTGTTCCAATATCTCTACCATCCATTATAACATCATTGTTTTCTGCAATTTTTCTCTGAATATCTACCAAGGTTTTTCTAACACATGACATTGCTGCAACTGCTGATACATTTTCATTTATATTGGGCCTTCTAATTTCTTCATTTACATTAATACCATCTAAATATATATTTCCCTCTTTAAATTCGATTGTTGTACTTTCGAGAGTTTTTGAAACCATCTCATTATTATCGAGTGAAACATTGGTATTTAAGAGTTTTAATGTAATTGCCCTATACATTGCTCCAGTATCAATATATAATATTTCTTTCGCTTCTGCAATCCTTTTAGCAATAGTACTTTTACCTGCACCTGCCGGGCCGTCTATTGCTATGCTTACTTTATCCACAAATGTTCCTCCTAACACATAAACCACCAGATGGCTGGTGGTCAAATTTGCTTCATTATAAATATATGCATATCTATTCAAAACAAATTATAACATACATATCAAAATTATAACTTAATATGTAAACTATAACAAGTATATATAGTAATTTTAACCTAGATTATTCGTGAAAAGTTTGAAAGGGTGTAAGTAATTTTGAATTTTTCATGAATAATCCGGGTTTAATAATCTATTGAACTATTTCCATGATTTTAAAGCTTAAACCTTCGTCTTTATATAGTTTATTTAGAAAAGGTTCTATCCCTCTGTTTACTATTCTTAGATATCCCTGTACAAACATTAGTACAATGCACAAGCTTATGACCATTTTTATTAGCATTTTGTCTATCTTTTCATGTTTATCTGCAATTGTTTTACCCATACTTTTCCCTCCACAAAAGACTCTTATCCTAAAGCTTCTTCTAAATGGCAAACATCATTCAAGCTAACTAGAACAGGTCCGTAGTCTCTAAATTCAAATATATTCATAGAAGCATTTTTTAAAGTTATACTATAAAAATGTTTAAGGTCGATTCCTAGTAGGCCTAATATCATAGTTTTTATTGCTACGCTATGGGATACAATTACTATAGAGCAGTTATCATATCTTTCCATAATTTTATCTACCGCTTCTAGACATCGTTTCTGTACTCCTCTTAAGTCTTCGCCATTTGGAATGCTACTTTTATAGGGTTGACTCCTCCAGCTTCTATATTCCTCATTGTATAATTCTTTTATTTCCTCTATAGTGAGACCTTCCCATTCACCAAAGGACATTTCTCTAAGATTACTATTAACTTCAATATCTATATTAAGCTCCTGTGCAATAAAGCTAGCAGTCAAATAACACCTATCAAGATCACTAGTAAAAATTCTTTTGAAGCTATCATTTCTTCTTTTCAATTTCTCGGCTATCTGTTTTCCCTGTAACACCCCCATCTTGCTAAGCTGAATGTTTCTACATCCTTGAGTTTTACACTCCTTATTCCAAATAGTTTCTCCATGTCTTATTAGATAAAGCTTTAACATAATAACCCCCGAACTTTTTGAAAAACTCTTTTTTATTATTTTATCCATTATTTTCTGATATTAGTCCTCCGACATAAAAAAAGGGATGTCTCAGAATGGCGAATTTCTGCGTTATTTGAAATGTTCACCGACTTGGCACGTACGTTAGTACTAGCCAAACCGTTGAAATTTCAAAACCTTGAACTTCACTCATTCTGAAACACCCCGAGGCTGAGCTCATAAGAAACCTTTATGAGACAGCCCCTTTCTATCTTTTTCTCTTATTTTTTGCGCTTAAAAGCCTGTTTGTATTTAAACTATTAGGGCTTTTACTCTCTGCTTTTTTAGGCTGCTTGCTTTCCTTTACTTTTTCCTTTTCTGGTTCAGTTAATCCTTTATCTTCAAAGATCTTCTTCTCATCTACTGACGATCTTCTTCGAACCTCTTTACTTATAGGTTTTTCCTTGATATCTTTTGCAATTTGTGCTGTTTTTTTTCTAACACGGTCTAATCCCTTGAACCTTATATTAAGTCTTCTTAAAGCAATATCTATTATGAATAGAAGCAAAGAAATTATTATTAAAATATCTGTTATATCCCTATAACCATGAACATCCTTTTCGTTCTTCGTAAACACTTCTTTAGGACTATTTATAAAGTCACCCTTAGATTTCCTTACAAGCTCTGATAAGCCCTCTGAGGTTAGGGTTATATCGTACTCTTTAGAGTAATTTATGGTAATAGCCTGCTGAGTCGATTTTATAAGGTTATCATTTTCATATTGAGACACTTTAATAACATATGTTCCCTTTTCTAGTGCTTCTATCTCTCCACTATACTCACCGATATTCTTGATTGTAAGGTCAATATCGACTTTCTCTAAATTCGGGGTTATTATAGAAGCTTTAGTGTCGTAGACCTTATCGTTATCCTTTAGATCCTTTACATTAATTTTAGCTATATTTCCTTCTGTACTGGATTCTACAAATAGATCGTCACTACCACCCTTATAGAAGGATGCTAGAAGCATTCTATTAAAAAAGTCTATCCCTTGCTCTGTAGCCAAATAGTTTGATGTCCACTTTCCATTGGTGTCAGGTGTCCAAGCAATACTTTTACCCAGTCCATATTGCCATATTGCAAGAATTGGCTCATCAGTATCACTTTTCTGTATTATTTCCGCTCTGTCCTTTGAGCTAGTGCTAATATATCCATTTAAAGCAATGGGATTTTCCATGACTGGATATACAATATCACTTATGGAGCTTAATTTGGGCACAAAGGTTCTGTTATTTATATAGGTTTTAGAAGCCAAGAAGGTTTCCTTTGTAAATATTTCTGGGATAGTACCATATTCGTCAACGAAATAATATCTTCCCTTACCAGTGTTGGCGATTGATTCAAGAAGTCTTGTATCGGCTCCCTCACCTACAGCTACTGTAGAAATAGTTATGCCCTTTTCCTTCATATTACTTAATATTTGCTCATATCCGTATCTCTCCGCCTGTCCATCGGTTAATAGAATAACGTGCTTTAGCTTTGTATCTAGCTTTGAAAGAGACTCGTATGCTTCATTTAGAGCTGGTATAATACTAGTCCCACCTCCAGCTCTTATGCTCCCTATTGCCCCAATAAGCTCATCTTCTTTTTGGTCTGGAGAAGGCTCAACTACCCATTGTGGCGTGTCATCGAAGGTAACCACACCTATCTGATCCTTAGGTTTTAGTGAGTTGACTGCCTTAATGGCTGCCTCTTTAGCAATCTCAATTTTACTAGTTCCTACTTCTCCACCATCCATACTTCCTGATTTATCTATTACTAGCATAAGCCCAAGGCTAGGAACCTCTCCTTTTATCTTCATTTCCATATTAACTGGGAGAATCTCCTCAAGCTTAGTCTTATAGTATCCTCCTAGGGCATAACTATTCTCGCCTCCAGTAACAACTAAACCACCTCCATAATCTCTAACATATATCTGTAAAGACTCTAAAAATCTTTTATCTATATTATGAAGAGATACATCTGACATAATAATGCTTTTATACTTTAAGATGCTAGTTAGTTCAGTTGGTACTTCTTTAGCATTTATATAATCTACACCTATTGAAGCAGATTTCAATATCTTGTATAATTCTCTTCCTCCATTGCTTTCTCCATCGATTAGCAATACATATGGCTTGCCCTTTACATCTGTAAAGGCAGAATATGTGTTGTTTTGTGTGTAAGTATCCTTCTCTGGAGTTATAACAGCGCTATAGGATTTAAAACCGCTTCCTTCAGCCTTATCCTTAAAAACAAACCTGTTGTTACCCTTTTCAAGTCTTACATCCTTTTCTCCAACTACATTGTTCCCTGAAAATAAGGTTATCTTAGTTTGTGTAGCTATGTTGCTATATATATCTAGAATCACATCAAAGCTTTGATTTTCATATAGAACCTTTGGTATATCGATAGTCTTAAGCTGTACTTCATTTTGTATAGAAGAGTCTTTTTGATAGACTTTTAGTTCCACATCATTGATGTTTAGTAAATTGCCTTCTTTTTGGCTGTCTCCTACGTTTTCTTTACCATCTGTAAATAGAACTATCCTCTTTTTAGAATCCTCAGGAATTAAGGCTCTCGATATTTTTAGGGCCTTTTCTATATTTGTAAAACCCTTGTCGATTTTCGTTTCAAATTTAACATTGGTTAGATCTGTGGTTACAGGCTGCTCAACTTCTCCCTTTTCACCAAAAGCCACTACTCCAACTCTATCATTCTTTTTTGCAAATTCTAAAGCTTCATTAATAAATTCTCTAAATTCTTCTGCATTATGGGCGGCACTTTGGGATAAATCCACTGCAAAAATGGTTGTGGTTGTATCTACATCGGTTTTTAAGCTAATCCCACTAAGACTAAGAATAATTAATAGAAATATAATTGTTCTAACCCCTAATATAGCCTTTCTTCTAGGTGAGCTTTTAAGCCTAGATCTACTGAAATAGAAGAGAAAAGCAATCGCAATCGGTATGAGTGCTAAATATATTGGATTTTGGAAGCTAATACCCACGGTTATACACCACCCATTCTACTACTAAAAGTAAAAGAGCCAACACTAAAAATATATTCTTTAGATTCTTCATGCCCTTTTCTTTTACATTGTTTTCTGTGTTTAATTTATCTCTAGCTCTAATACTTTGATTTACATTGGACTCTTTTATTGTATTGACATTGGATGCAAAAAAGTTTTTATTGACTTTATCATCTATTATTTGCTCTATGGTATATACACCTATCCCATCGGTATCTGTAAAGGCTGCAACTGGAAAAGGCGGTCCTACCTTCCTTCTATTTCTATCTGGAGTCTCAACATATACTTCACTTGATTTGGGTGACACATCTATATTAATGTCTTCACCGCTTAACACCTCAGTCTTTCTTTGGGTATTAAAGCTTAATGTATAGTCTAGTACGTTTTGAACAAATATTGGGAAATCATATTTTAGTGGAAAATCTGTATCATGTATATCAAATCCAACTATTACAAACCTTTGATTCTCCTTCTCACCCTTTAATGCTATTGCCTTATCATTAGAAAACATAAAGGGTTTTGCCCAGCCTGGCTGCGATAGGGCTTTAACCTTGCTCATTGATATATCAAAATTCACATACCTTAAAAGATCATCATCATGAATAGTTATATCTCCTTGATTCATTGAGCCACTTACATCTACAACTCCCTCTAATGTATTTGGATTTAAGATAAATATATTTCCATCCTTTGGGAGCTCTTTTGGAAATAGTCCATCATAAATATATAGATCATATCCACTGACATCACTTAGCACCTCGTTAGTCTTATAAAGTTCTATGTTTTCGTTAAGGGCTATAGCCTTTTCCAAGAATACATTGCCTGAAGTCGTAAAAAGAACTTTTTGAAGTTGATTGCTTCTTACTACGCTGTATCTAATATTATCTGCCATCAGAGCGTCTTCAACGTCAAGCTCAGCCTTTACTATACTGCTCATTGGCATACCTTCAATATAAATCTTTTTACTATCATTTGCCTTAAGCTCTACCTCTTTAACATCATATATTTCATCTTCCGAATATATTATTAAGTCAGTTTTGACATCTGTGTTACCATAGTTTCTAACCTGAACCAAGGCACTTATAGAATTATTAACCTGTTTGCATGACAGGCTCTCAATAAGAACATTGCTCTGATTAGACCACGTGTTTTTTACTATAGCATTGTCCATATCTATATTCTTATCTGTATAAAAAATAATCCTATAGTTTTCCAAGTCCTTTGTCATAGCTTTAATAAGGGATAAAGTGTCTTCAGGATTATCCGCTTCATTTGATATATCAATATCCTTCAATTTTCTACTCAGAACCGACTTATCTCCTGACTTATTTATTATTACATCCGGTGTACTTCCCATGGTTATAAGGGTTAAGGTTCCATTTGATTTTAAATTATCAATAATCTCATCAATGTCTTCCTTTGACCTTTCGAACCTACTTTTACTGTCTTCTAGCGTTCCCATACTCAAGGATTTGTCCAATACAACAATTAAGTTGTCAACATCAAGAGTACTTGATATAAGGTATGGCTTAACTAAGAAAAATACGAGCATTATAAAAGCCAGGAGCTGTAATATCAAAAGTATATTTTTTCTAAGACGCTGCCAAGGAGCATTAGCTTCTATATCGGCCACAGCTCTTTGCCATAGAAAAGTACTAGATATTTCAAAATCTTGATGCCTCTTTTTTAATAGATACATAATAATAATTGGTATAGTTCCTAGAAGAAACAAAAAGTGCATTGGAGAAAAGAAACTCATTTTATCACCTCAAAATACCAGCCCTAACGAGCTTTTCAAATATAATCTCATCGATTGAAAATTCATTCGATATCATAGAATACGCACATCCGTACTTTTTACAGGTTTCCTTGATGTTTTGCATAAAGGATCTCAATGTCCTTTCATAGGAGCTTAATATTGGCCCACTAATGGATATGTCATCACCGGTTAGTGTTTCGCTGTCTATAAGCCTTAAATCCCCTATATAATCAGGCTTTAACTCCTTTTTATCTAGTAAATGTAATACAATAATCTTTTGATTCATATAGGACAGGTATTTCACTATATTTTCAAAATCCTCGGTGAATAGATCCGATATTATTACAGATATTCCAGACTTATATGGTCGCTTATTTATTATTGAAAAGAAGTCCGTTTTATTTTGAAAATCTAATTCATCTAGTAAAACCATTGCCTTATTTAGCGAGTTTTTTCCACTTAAATATCCCGATTCTTTAATCTCATTCTCTTTATGGTAGTATAAATTTACCCTATCTAGGTTGTTAAGACTAATGAAAGAAAAGGCTAAAGCAATATTTTTGAGGATAGTTGCCTTCTTTGGCTCGCCAAAATCCATTGATCTTGAGGTATCCAAAAAGATATTTACTAGAACCTCCCTTTCCTCCATAAACTCCTTTATATAAAGCTTTTCAAATCTACCATAGGCATTCCAATCAATTTTTCTAAAATCATCACCATGTATATATTCTCTAAAATCTGAGAATTCGCTGGAAGAACCCTTAGCTCTGGACTTTCTTCCACCGCTATATCCCTTATTTATTGATAAATTGTAATTAAGTTTTAGTCCATTCAATTTACTCAGGAAGCTTTTATCAATCAAAATCTCACCCCCGTCTCTCAGTTGTAAATTACTCTAGTCAATTTTGCTAATTATTTCTTTTATTATAAAGTCACTGTCTACGTTATCACTCATTGCCTCAAAGTTAAGTATTACCCTATGTCTAAGAGCTGGTAAAGAAACATATCTTACATCATCAAAGGAAACATTAAATCTTCCATCAATTAGAGCCTTTACTTTAGCTGCTTTTATTATTGCCTGGGCTCCCCTAGGGCTTGATCCGAATCTAACATATTTTTTAGTAGTTTCTGGACTTGTTTCGTTTTCAGGATGAGTAGATAATACTAGCTTCATAGCATACTCCAGAACTGCATCTGCAACCGGTATCTCCTTAGATATGTCTATCATTTGCAGAAGATCTTCTCTATTACTTATTTTTTTAAGAGTTATTTCTTCTCTTTGGGTAGTAAGATTTACTATTCTACTTAGTTCATTAAGGTTTGGAAATTTTACATTTAGCTTGAATAGAAATCTATCCATCTGTGCCTCGGGTAGTGGATAGGTTCCTTCCATTTCGATTGGGTTCTGAGTAGCTAGTACAAAAAAAGGCTTATCTAGTTCTCTAGTTTTATTACCTGCGGTAACCATTTTTTCCTGCATACACTGAAGCATAGCACTTTGAGTTTTCGGCGTTGCTCTGTTTATCTCATCGGCTAAAAGTATATTTGTAAATACGGGACCCTTTTCAAATTCAAATCTATTCCTACCACTTTCATCATGGACTATTATGTTTGTACCTAAAACATCGGCAGGCATAAGATCAGGAGTAAACTGAATTCTAGAAAAATCTAGGTTCAAAACCTGTCCTATAGTTTTAACAAGCTGAGTTTTTCCAAGACCCGGTACACCTTCTAAGAGTACATTCCCCTCACAAAGCATAGCGATAAGTACTTTCTCTATAAGCTCCTCTTGTCCTATAATCGCTCTTTGTATTTCTTCTTTTATACTACTAAATTTATCATTAAATTCTCTAAAATCCTTTTCAGTAAAGTCCATTAAAATCACCCTTTTTCTATAGTCTATATATAATACGATAAAGATCTCACATTATGGATATTTGACATCCATCGTTTCTGAGGATGGCAAATTTTCTTTCGTTTGAGTATGTGCAAAAAATCTTTTCAGGTATAGTTTCCGCAAATATTTTTTGCAGTTTGAATTACTTACGGGATTTTGATATTTTATTTGAGTGATTTCAATGAATCTGTTTATATTTACATGCATAAATTTATTGCATACAGAAAGAGAAATTATCAAAATCCCGAATCACAGGAACTACTACAAAGAGATAACTTAACTCCTTATGCTACTCTGAGAATAATCCCTTATCATCATAAATATATGTGCAAAATATCTTTTCAGTGCTTATTTACTCATCCAGTTTTATGAAATATTCCTTGACTATTTCCTTCATATTTGGAGGAATCTCATCTTCATTTAGTCTATGAAATTCACTTTCTTTGTAGTTCTTTAATACTTCACTAAATGGAATTGACTCACCCATCGTCTCACCAAATTTTTTAACTTCTATAGTATCCTTTTGTCCAGTCTTGTTAACATTACCTTGGACATTGGTCCTATCTCCTTCGGTATCAAGATTCTTTGGTGCAAATATTTTTTCGTAGTCCTTAGCTTCCTTATTGCTGCTTCCGTTTCTTCCAGCACCTCCACCTTGCTGACTACCTCCACCATTTTCACTTCCTGGTGTACTTCCATTTCCTGCACTACTACCACCACTACCTTGTCCCTGTCCATTTCCAGATCCATTTCCTGAGTTTCCTTGACCTCCTGAATTTCCGTCACCACCTGGCGACTCTCCACTAAACTCTCAGCCCCCTTCCCCAGAATGCTCTCCGGTTGGGCATGTGGACTGCTGACTTTCATCTCCTGACTTTTGAGCGCTTTGACTACCTTGATTCTTGTTTTCAGTGGACTCTTCAGACATCTCTGAAAGGGTATTATTTATATTATCAAGGGTGCTTAAGGCTTCACTTAGCTCACCCGATATCTGAGGATTACTTAACTGATTATTTATTGCTTTATTCAAATTTTGAAGGCTTTGATTAATGGCAGCACTATTAGGATTTCCTTCCTTTATAGACTGTGCAAGGGCATCCTTAACTTCTTTAAGGGCGTTTGCTAAACCAGGATTATTCTTTAATGCCTCTCCAAGCTTATTTAGCCCATCCATTAACTTCTTCAACTCTTCTTTATTCATGTTTTGTATCTTTTCAGCCATCTTTTCCATTTCCTTAGCAACTTCGTGGGAGTTTTTACTCCTTAACTTGTCTGCTAGTTCCTTAGTAAATGGATTTTCACTTAGTTGTTTTGCTGTTTCCTCAATCTTACGCTTCTCTATTTCTTCCTTTATTGAGTTTAATTCCTTCTTTGATTTTACAAGTTCTTTTTTCGCATCTTTGATATTTTTAGCCTTCTCAAGTTTTTTTTGCATTTTCTCTAAGCTTTCTTCTAACTTCTTCTTTTCGTCCAAGGTTAACTCTTTATCACTCTTTACGTTATCCTTTATCTTCTCTATCTTAGCCTTCTCTTCTTCTAATTTTTCTAAGCTTTTTTCCTTTTCCTTTGCAACTACATATGATTTAGATGGAATAAAGCTTGTAGAAACTGTTGCTATAATAAATATGAAAATGAAAAGAAGTATTCTCATTGAAGGTTTCAATGATATCTTTGATTTTAGCTCCTTTTTCTCAAGGATTTTTATTGTATCCTCTTTTTGAATTTTAGCAACTATTGTCTCCTTCCCCTTAAGCTCTAAGGAGGTAGAAACCCTTTCTTTTAATTCAAAGGAATCTATTAAGGCAGCTGTATCACTATATGATGGTTTCTTTATAAATGTCCATATGGTACCTATGCCTAATATAATTACTAACGACATTGACAGTTTAGTCCATATAAAGGTTATGGGGATAAACCTCGATATCATCATAATGATTAACGAGGTACCTCCCCAAACTAATAGTGATAATGAAATAATATGGATAAACCTTTTAAAAAAGTATTTAAGTTTTAAGGGCTTTAATAAATCAATTATTTTTTTATCCAGCATTTACTTTTTCATCCCTTTTCTTTCTTCTTTTTCTATTTAATTTATCTTCCCTCTTATTTCCAAACTTCTTCATTGGATTAATTTTTATAGAAGTTACTAATAATAAAATAGATGACATTACAAAGCTAAAGCTCATATTATAGTACAATGGTTCTAAAATGTTTGCATTTGCTTTTCTTCCTATCAATATCTCCCTTATTGGTCCCTCACCAAATTGCTTTTCCAAAATTGCTCCTATTCCAACCATAGGATTCATGTAAACTATCGAATTGTAAATCCATTTCACTGTATCACTTATATTGTTTATATCAAGTCTATCTATTAGAGATCTTGTTATAAGTAAACAGAATCCCGTACCAAACATAAGTAGAAGTACTAGAAAGTAGGTAAATACTGTAGATGATGTAGTCCTTCTAAAGAAAGCAGAAGAAAAGATTCCTATACTTCCAAACAACAGTGCAGTTACTAAATAGTATCCGAAAAGTAACATTATACTTGATGGCGTTATAACTCCAAACAAGAAGAATATACTAAATATAGGTACCGATACAACTAATAGCAATATCATCAATGATAATGATGATAGGAGTTTTCCTGAAACTATTGAAAAACTAGACAGCCTAGTACAAAGCAATAAATCAAAGGTTCTTCTCTCCTTTTCACCACATATACCGCTTGATGTAGTAGCCGGTATGATAAATGCTATAAGTATCAGCTGAAATATCGTAATAACCGCATATAGAGTCTTAAGCTCTTCTATCCTTATCCCTCTATAATATCTATACCCAAATACCATTTGTGATGCAATAAGGGCCAAGAATGCGCATATAAAAAACAAATATAGTGATATAGTTATTGGCATTTTCCATGATCTTGTTCTAACCGTTAATTCCTTTTTTAAAACAGGATTTATTCTCATCATTCTGCATCCCCCTTTGTAACATCCATGAATATAGTCTCTAAGTTGCTTTCTAAAGGTTTAAAGGATATTACAGGAATATTTGCACCTAGTAACCTTTTCAAAAGGTTTGACAATTCTATAGGTTTTCCGGAAAATTCTATCTCAACATCCCTCTCATTCTCAATCACCGATTTAACTAAAGGTTCCTCCTTTAAAAGCTTTACACATTTTTCAATTTCTCCAAGGACTTCGATCTTTATAGCATTGGCTCCCCTAGCCATTAACATTATTTCGTCAACCGATCCGTTAACGGCTATTTTGCCTCCCTTAATTATTCCTATATTGGTACATAGCTCCGCAAGCTCTGGCAGTATATGTGAGCTAATTATTATTGTTTTACCCATTCTCTTAAGTTCTTTAAGTATTTCTTTCATTTGAATCCTTGCCCTGGGATCCATTCCCGATGCAGGTTCATCTAGAATTAATAGCTTAGGATTATGAACCAAACATCTAGCAAGGCAAAGCCTTTGTTTCATCCCTCTAGAAAGCGAGTCTACATAGGCATCTCTTTTATGGGCTAGATCGACCAATTCTAGAAGGTCGCTCATTATATTTTCTTTTTCCTTACCATATATACCAGCTATGTCACTATAAAAATCCATATACTCAGTAACCTTAAGCTTATCATATACTCCAAAGAAGTCCGGCATATATCCGATATTATTTCTTATCTCCTTAAGATTTTTAGTGGTAACTTCAGTCCCATCTAAAAATATTTTACCTGAGGTAGGTCTCATAAGGGTAGCGATCATCTTAAAGCTTGTGGTTTTTCCTGCTCCATTTGGGCCTACAAATCCAAATATTTCACCTTCTTTTATTTGAAGTGATATATTATCTACAGCCGTTAGCTTACCGTATTTCTTTGTCAAATTCTCTAGTCTCAACATTATTTAATAACCCCCTCTACAGTAAAATTAGGGACATATAGATCACCATGGTCGGTAGGATCTATCTTTAAGAGAGTTCCAGCATTTACATCATAATAATCTGTTTTATTAGAAGCATCGATTAAAACATTTGATCTATCAGTTTTTTCCCATTCCTCGGTTGTGAAGTTGTAAATGTACATCTCATGCTTTCCTCGATATTTATTTATGCTGTAGTTTATTTCCATTGAATTTAATTCCATATTCTTTTCAGGTTTAAAGCTCAGTACAGCATACCCTTCACCATAAAGCATTTGATCTTCATCCTCTAGTTCCATATCATAAATATCTACTATATTTGGATACAATATTCCATAAGGTACTGTTACTGTATCTCCTTTTTTATATTCAATACTGAGTGGTAACACTACTAAATTTCTATCAAGGGTTTTAGCCTCTTTATTATTTATTTTTATACCTTTTCCAATTTTATCTCTGTTCCAAGCCAACATAAAGAATCTATTTTTGCTAATAGAATTCAAGTTTGAGTTAATAACCCCATCTAAGATATCTCTTTTGATATTAGGATTAAGTATGTCATTTAAATCTTCGTTGTTGCTATTTCTACTGCCGCGATAGGTTCCGTAAACAGCATCAAATAGATCATACCAATTCCTCCTAGCATTAGCCGTATAGGCCTTAACCTTACTCATCTCAAACTTTATTTCCTTTGATTTGTCACCTGATTTTATATCTCCTAGCTTTCTATAGTTGTTTCCTAGAAAAACGACTGCATCTTCTAAGTCTAAATCCGAAAGGTTATTTATATCACCAACAATGGCACCATCTACTAGCTTGAATTCGCCACTTAGTTTATCTTTCATTTTAAACTCATAATTATTCGAAACAGTTTCAACATCCAAAACCCCAGCTTTTCTTAAAATAATATGCTTTTGATCGTCGAAGATATACTCAGTCACGATTTCTCCATTTGCAAATCTCTGCAATTTATCGTAATCTCTATTATTTTGAAGAAAGACTTCATTCTGCTTATCGAAAACTACATCCCAATCTCCATTATTAAATCCCATTAGACCGGATCTGGCGGTTACTTCCGCTGTATTTGTTTTGCTATCAATATTAATAACCGATACATTGTTTGCTATAGGCTGCCTTAGCCTAGTTTTAAATCCTAATACATATATTGAACCGGAGAACAAAATTACGATTAGTGGAATAGTCAACCATATAAACTCCCTTTTGTCGAGCTTTTTCAAGATAAAGTAGTTAATCGGTCCAACTAATAATATGAATAGAATCAATATTATTACAATGGTTTTAATGGATGGTAGAAGATTGTATGGTAAGTAAGATACAATATTATCAAATCTATAGGAATGGTTCCTTTTTATGTTTCTACCTACAAACTCATTTGCTTTACCTTTGAAGTATTTATTAATAACCTCATTCATAAACTCATCGTTTTTATCCCAATTTCCGAAGGGCGAAAGTGCTAAGTCAAATGATGTAATTACAACGTTTCCATTACCAATCTCTTGATGATAAATAGGAAGTATTTCCTCACCATTTATTACAAGTTTCTCTCCAGTCTTCAGTTCTGCATTCAGTAATACTAATGATTCTTCACTACTAAGTTGAGAATTATCTATTGTTTTAGTACCTTTAACATCTAAAAAGTTAAGCTCTTCATTCAGTCCCTTTAGTGTCTTTTGATAATTAGACCCCGTTCCGATTAAAAGCAAACCTCCTGATTCAACCCACTTTTTCAAAGCCTCTTGTTGACCACTGCTTAGCTTTTCGGAATCAAAGTTGTTAATTACAATGGTAGAAAACATTTTTAATACTTTATAGTTTTCTGGTATATGTTCATCTAGTTCTAGTATTTTAAAGTATGAGCTTCCTCCGTTACCATGGGTTACTTTAGAATATGTTTTCCCTAAATATCTTAGACTATCAGTGTTCTCACTAAATACTCCCATATATAAATCATCGGGCTTTTTTAGATTTAGATATTGTACTCTCTTTTCAAAGACAATATTATCCTTTTTATCTAGTACCCTAATAAACAGGTTACCGTTTTGGTAAAATGTTGACTCAATATTTACAATCTTTGTTGACCCTTTTGCAATATTTATCCTTTTACTATATGCCGTATACAAGCTAGTCTGATTTCCTCTAAACTTGTCCTCGTACAATAGTTGAACTTTACCCTCAATATCCTCAAAGTTATTCTTTATCTCTATTCTAATCGGTGTAACTTCATTTGGTATTACGTATCCATCAAAGCCTATTTTCACGTCTGTTTCAAATTTTTCTTCGGCATAGCTTATGCTCCATGCTCCACCAAGAAATATGGTGAAACTAAAGGCCATTATTAATACAATTAGTACTATTCTGTTGTCATTATTCTTCATTCCACTACCCCCTCAAAAGTTTAGATTTTTTCTACAACTGTCATTAGTGTATTATAGCATAGAGATTCCAGTCAAAACTTTAATTTATACACATCAAAAATCTCCAAAAGCATCAGATATTTTGATATGTATAAATTAAGATTTACTTGGAACTCTCTGTAGTCAACATATTTATTCTACTATTTATATTAAGTGATATCAATAATTTAGACGTTCAAATAATCTTAAAAGTTCCTTAACAGGGCCTTAAGAAAAACTTAGTGTCACCTAATCGCTTCCTTTTTGATTAGATTCCTCTCCTTAAAATGGCCTTAACAAAAAGAAAGGGCAAAAGCTGATTCACTTAAAGTGAAAAGCTTTTGCCTCTTATTAACTAACTACTTGTTTATATATATATCATATTTTTCCCAAGTAGATTCAAAACTTTTTAGCCTATCAGCGATCCTGTCTTTCTCTTTCATACTCAAAGCTATTATTAATGAATTTATTAAACTCATAGGCGCGACTAGGGAATCAACAAATGACGTCATATTACTCTTAGCTGTTAGAGTTATATCTGCTACTTCAGATATTGGAGAAAACTGGCTATCTGTAATACCTAGTATCTTTGCACCCTTGTTTTTAGCAAATTCCATAACCTCAATGGTCTTCTTTGAGTATCTTGGGAATGAGAATCCTATAAGGACATCATCTTCATTTATGTTAATTAATTGGTCAAATATATCATTTATACCTGAAGGCACGATGCGTACATTATCTAAGATAAAATTCAAGTAAAAAGAGAAATACTCAACAATTACAGTAGAACTCCTTAGTCCAAACACATATACCTTCTTTGCCTCAAGGATATTTTTGACTACTTCATTAAAGGATTCAGTATTCAGTTCACTGACAGTTTTCAAGATGTTGTCTACGTCGGCCTGCATAACTTTCTTGAAAAAACCTTCTTCATCATAGTTCTTAGAAAGCTCCAGTCTTTGAACCGTAGTGAGCTTAGTCTTGATAAGCTCCTGTAATTCCTTTTGTAAATCA
Organism: Wukongibacter baidiensis; assembly: GCF_050888315.1. NCBI lineage: Bacteria > Bacillati > Bacillota > Clostridia > Peptostreptococcales > Caminicellaceae > Wukongibacter > Wukongibacter baidiensis. Next base: position 243,648 of record NZ_CP138202.1, on the reverse strand, counting down.
GGATAACCCTTATAGTCTAAAGCATTAGCAAATCTTACAACTGTTGATTCACTTACCCCGACCTTTTCTCCTAATTTAGATGCAGTCATGAAAGCCACTTTGTCATAGTTATTCATAACAAAACTAGCTATCAATTTTTGACCCTTACTAAGTTTATTATATTTTTCTCTAATTCTAATTAGTAAATCTTTTTTATCTCCATTCATAAATAGCCCTCTTTTCTTGTGTTAAGGCTATTTTACTAAATTATACCCTTCCTGTAAAGCCCTTTTGTTTAACTCTTCAGTTCCCCTAGGTACTCTACTTAAAACTGCTTCTTCAAGATATTCCTTAGTAACGATATCAGTAAGCTCTTGGATTGCCCCTAAAGCTACTATGTTTGCAACCATAGTCTTACCAATAACTTCACTTGCAGTGTTTAACATTGGAATAGATACAATTTTCTTAGCCTTTAAGTTTGAAGGTACTTCAATTGAAGAATCAACTACTAATAATCCATCTTCCTTTAATGTATCAGCATATTTATCTAAAGCCACTTGAGTAAGTGAAAGCATAATATCTGCCTTTCTTACCTTTGGGAAATCTATTTCTTCTTTACTTATAATAACCTCTGCTTTACTAGCTCCACCTCTAGCTTCTGGTCCATAAGATTGTGATTGTATAGCATTATCACCCTTTAAAAGTGCTGCTTCCGCTAATATAATACCAGCTAATATTAGTCCTTGACCCCCGGAACCAGTTAATCTAATCTCAGTCTGCATAGCCATATTATCTCTCCTTTTGAAATCTTTCTATAATCTTCATATATTCTTCTGTGTATTCAGGCTCTGTAGTGTTTTTTAGTTCTCCTATTAAGAACTTACCTTCGGTCTTTTCAGCTGGTAATTTAGCTGCTACTTTTACATCTACAGCGTTATCCTTAAGCCAAGTCATCATATCAACAACTGTACCTTTTTTATTCTTTCTTCCATAGTAAGTAGGACAGATACTGATTCCTTCTACTAATGAAAATCCTTTGTTTTTAATTCCGTTCTCTACAAGCTTTGTAAGTTGCTTTGCATGATATGCTGTTCCTCTAGCAGTATAAGTTGCTCCAGCAGCTCCTGCTAGTGCTGGTATATCAAATGACTTATCTATATTTCCGTATGGCGCAGTTGTACCGTACTCATCCTTTGGTGTAGTTGGTGAGTATTGTCCACCAGTCATACCGTATATATTATTGTTAAATACGATTGTAGTTATATTGATATTTCTTCTAGCTGCATGGATTAAGTGGTTACCACCGATTGCTGCGCAGTCTCCATCACCAGTTATTACTATTACTTCAAGTTCTGGTCTAGCAAGTTTAACACCAGTCGCAAAGGCTAACGCTCTACCATGAGTAGTATGTAGAGTATTGAAATCCATATACCCTGGAGCTCTTGATGAACATCCTATACCTGATACAACACAAACCTTATCTTTATCTAAACCCAAGTTATCAATGGCCTGAGCTACTGATCTCATTATAATTCCGTGACCACAACCCGGACACCAAATATGAGGCAATTTATCTGTTCTAAAGTAGTCTTTGATTAATTTGCTAGTCACTTATAAAACCTCCTTAACTTTGCTTACGATTTCGTCTGGAGTTATAACTTCTCCATTGGCTTTTCCAACTAGATCTATTTTACAATTTCCTTTTGCGATTCTTTCTACTTCATAAACGATTTGACCAAGGTTCATTTCAGCTACAACTATTGATTTTACCTTTTCACTTAATCTAGAAACTTGCTCTTCAGGGAAAGGCCAAATAGTAATTGGTCTGAACATTCCTACTTTTATTCCTTCTTCTCTTAAGGCTTTAACAGCACTTTTAGCCGATCTTGCTGTACTTCCGTAGGAAAGGATAGCAAAGTCTGCATCTTCTAACATATATTCTTCATACTGTACTATGTCATCAAGATTTTTATTTATCTTGTTCATTAATCTATCTAATTCTTTTTCAGCGTTTTCTGAACTGTTACTTGGGAAACCCGTCTCATCATGCATTAAACCAGTAACATGGAATCTGTGTCCGTCTCCATATGCAGCCATAGGAGGTACTAAATCTCCTTGTGACATTTTATAAGGCTTATAGTCTTTTTCATCTGCAGAAGGCTTTACTCTATCTATTATTTCTAATTCACTTGGATCAGGAATTTCAATTTTCTCTCTCATGTGACCAACAACTTCATCAGTCAAAATAACTACAGGTGTTCTATATTTTTCAGCTAAGTTAAATGCTCTAACTGTTAAGTCGAAAGTTTCCTTTACAGATGATGGGCTAACTGCTATTATTGGATGATCTCCATGAGTACCCCATTTTGCTTGCATAACGTCTCCTTGAGCAGGAGCTGTAGGAAGACCTGTACTTGGGCCACCTCTTTGTACGTTTACAACAACAAGAGGAATCTCAGCTATTATTGCATAACCTAAGTTCTCTTGCTTAAGTGAGAATCCAGGACCACTAGTAGCTGTCATTGACTTAAGTCCTGCTAAAGAACCTCCAATTGCTGCTGCTATACCAGCAATCTCATCTTCCATTTGTATAAATTTTCCTCCAACACGAGGTAATTTTTCAGCTGAAAATTCTGCAATCTCTGTTGACGGTGTTATTGGATATCCGCCATAAAACATCATTCCAGCAGCCATAGCTCCTTCAACACATGCTTCATTTCCTTGCATTAGTTTTATTTTTCTATTTTTCATCCTCGTTACCTCCTAAGTAAATAGCATAATCTGGACATCTAAGCTCACACAATCCACACTTTATACATTTCTCTATATCTACAGCTACAACCTTTTCATTCTCCATAGCAAGGACTTGTTTAGGACAGAAAGCTACACATATTCCACATCCCTTACATAGTTCTGGCTTTATTAATAGATTCTTATTATTTTGGCTCAAGAACATTACCTCCCTTTATTATCAATAGATAACCAACCAAAATATCAATCTAATTTTTTTGATATTTTTTGTAGTTTTTTGTTGGTTATTCATGCATATTTCAATGTCTAAATACATAATAACAGGTTCAAATAAATTATGCAATTAAAATTTCATTTTTTTCAAAATATAATGGTATTTTGCAATTTATATTGCATTTTGTATGTCAGCATCACGGTATAAATGAGTTTTTCTATAATTGTATGCATTTATTCCATCTATAAATAACCTCTATATCTAAGATATTCCAATAAGTTTATCCTCTTTTACTTTTTTCGAGTCAGACTTTTTCTTAAAAATGTATGAATTAAGTTTTTCTCTATGAACTCTATATACATAGCAAGATATGCAAAAAAAATTATAAACCATATAAAGTTCTCCATAACTTTACATGGTTTATAATTTCCCATGTGTTATAAAAAAGCCAATAAGCTACTTATTATCGGTACTTTTTATTTGATTCCTTCCATTTGCCTTTGCTTCATAAAGTGCTTTATCAGCCCGTGTTATAAAAGATTTTAATGATTCTTCATCAGATGAAAGCTGAGTAATTCCCATAGAAAAGGTTAAAAAGATTTCCTTTCCTAAGTAATTGAATGGTGCAAATCCAAGAATATCTTTTAGTCTTTTAGCAATTGCATTGGCTTTCTCTAAATCAGTATTTGTAAATATGCAAATAAATTCATCGCCACCTATTCGAGCCAGAATATCACCCTCTCGTAAATTTTCCTGAAAAAGATTTACGATATATAGCAACGCACTGTCACCACCATCATGACCAAGGGTATCATTTACATTCTTAAAGAAATCTATGTCCATTAATCCAACGCTAAGGGGCCTACTATATAAAGCAGCTTCCTTCATTAATGCTTCAAGTAATATGAAAGCTCCCCTGCGATTTTTTATATTAGTTAAGTAATCCGTATAGGACATCTTTTTTAGTTCATTATTAAGTTCTTCTATTTTAACAGTTCTCTTGTGTATTCGTGTCTGCTGAAAAAGGTATAAACTTGATATGATCAAAGACACAAGTATTATGATAAAATGTAAATATGTATAATCCTCTGACTCTACATAGGCCATTTGTATCATCCATTCGCCATTTGGAACAACTATTGGATAGGAACATTCCCACTCCACTTCCTCGCTAGAAGATGCTAATATTATAGGAGCCTTATCAGAGTCTGGGTCATTTCCTATAATCCTGTATGCATATCCTTGGCTTTCCATTTTCTTGAGTTCTGGTATTAAGATATCGTCTACATAAATCAAAGCAATAGTAAATCCCCAAAACTCTTCTTTACCATCGATCTGTCTAAATACTGGTTTTCTAACAATTACTGCTATTTTATCATTTTGTATGAGTCTTATTGGACCCACAAGAGTTACCTCTTTATTTTCAATAGCAATAAGTGCACCATCGTCTCTATTTTTATCCTTTAAGAGATTATGTCCCATGGCCTTTTCATTATGTTCTAACGGGTATATATGACTAACAGTACCAGCCTCAGCTAACTGAATAACGCTTACATTAGAATTTGATTCTAATATGTGTGGAGCCCATTTATCAAAGCTTGACGCATCATACTCCACTAAATCTAAAATTGCTTCTAATGTATTTACAACATACATTCCATTATTTAGGTTTCGTTGAATTTCTTGAGAATATTTATTAGTTAAAGAAAATAGTTTTTCGCTAACATACTTTTGCTTACGAGTCTCATATAGTTTATGACTTGCTTCGCCAAGACTGACAAGAATAATGAAAATTATTAATGAGTAGATGATTGACATATTCAGAATGGAGCTCTTTCTAGGTCTCATTCCTACACAATCACTATTTGATTCATTATTTTTTATATATTTTATTGTATTTAACATGTTTATATATCACCTACTCCAAGGTCAAAATTATACTAGCGAACACAATCAAGTATTATCATTAAAACTATTAGCATGAAAACACATGTAGTTTGAGGTCAGTATTCCCATTATAGCATAATTTCGACAAATTTTTCAAGGAGTATGACGATCTTACTTTTATCTATATAGATGACACTTAGAAATCTTACAATTTAATATCCCATTGCTTCATTGTTTGAACCAAATCAAACTTTGTTAAGTCATAATGTATAGGCGTCACAGATACATATTTATTCTCTATGCAACTTATGTCAGAGTCTTCCCCCTGAGCTTCATTTATTACTTCCCCACTAAGCCAATAGTACTCATTGCCCCTTGGGTCATGTCTCTTTTCAAAGGCATTCTTATACCTTCTTATTCCCAATGTAGTTATTTTAGCTCCACCAAGTTCTTCCTTCGAACCCTTTGGAACGTTGATATTCAATAGAGTATGTGGAGGTAGTTTTTTAAGCCTTAACTCGTCTACCATTTTATTTGCAAAATCTGCTCCCACATTAAAATCAATATCTCTGGTATATGCCATGGATACTGCAATAGACTGTATCCCATGGATTGCACCTTCCACTGCTGCTGAAACCGTACCTGAATACAGTACGTCAGTTCCCAAGTTTGGTCCATCGTTAATTCCGGATATAACAAAGTCAGGTTTTTCCTGCAGCAAGGCTTCTAAAGCTAATTTTACGCAATCCGATGGAGTACCATCCACAGACCATGCATTTAAGTCTGTATCAAAAAATTTTATTTTCTTTGCTCTTAAAGGATTATGCATTGTAATGGCGTGTCCTGTAGCACTTCGCTGTCTATCAGGAGCTACAACAACAACCTCATATTTTTCACTTAACTTTTTCGCTAACCTATATATTCCCTCAGCAAAAATGCCATCGTCGTTTGTTACAAGTATCTTCAATACAAACACGTCCTTTCTATATATAATACGATAATATTTTTCATAACTTATATACCCTCAAAATGTCAAATATTTTCTTGCTATAGTCATGTTAAATTCAGCAAATATTAAAATTAAACTAATAGTCAAATAATTTTATACAAATAATAAAGATATATAATGCTCTACAAAAAATTCTGAGGTGATTTTATTGATTTTAATAGATGATGCAGGTAGTGGAAGTTTAATTGGTGGAACTATAATAGGTGCAATGAGGTATGATACTAAAGAATATTTTTATGATACCATTCCACTAAAGTATTATTCACCTGAACTGTTTCAAAAAAAAATTTATCTTGATTACGTGATCAATATCGTTGAAGATTTATTTACGAAGCTAAATGTTGATCATAATGAAGAAATCTATATCTGCCGAGGTTATATGTTTGATAAACTTAGACCTTGGATTTCAGATAACAACTACAAGTATATAAATGCAAAAATAGAAGAACCCTTACAATCACAAATTGAAACGAGTTTTGAAGACTATACTGTATCCTTGGGCTTTCCCAAAAGGTTTATTAGTTATACAAAATATCCTTTTCATTTCCATAGAATTCTTCGCTGGGTTTATTCTGACTATGATAATAGAGTTAGCCTTTGTAAAACTGGATGGAAAAGTTTTGCCAAATACGGATCTCTTCCAACGAAAATTAGCTATGACAAAGTTAAAAAATCTAGATATATCTGTCTTAAGTGCGATAAAAGAATCGAAGATAACAGCCCAGTAAAAATATTGGAGTTTAGAAGTAATAGACCCCAAAAAATATATCTTCATGAAAATTGCTAATTGATTTCTTTTTTTACTTCTTTTCTATAGCTACAAGTAAGGGAGGATTATTTACTTGATTTATGAATTCCATTTTTAATACATTGGCTTTTTTCTGATCCACTGTACATAAAAACTTTAGTAAATTTTCCTTTTCTTCCATGCCATCACTATGACCAGGATAAATAACTACAGTCATTACACCATTTTTCTTTAATAATTCCATTCCTTCCTTTATAGCTTTAAGGGTAGTATCATATTTTGTTGTTATAGTGTGATCCTTACCAGGTAAATATCCTAAATTGAACATAATAGCTGACACTTCACCATTAATATAATCCTTCATATTTTCATGTCCAGAATTTATAAGCTCTACCCTATCTAATACTTTTCTTTCTAAAAGTCTTTTTTCAGCCTTTTCTAATGCTACTTTTTGAACATCAAAGCCAATAACCCTTCCCTCTTCGCCAACTAAATCGCATAAAAATAATGTATCATTTCCATTTCCTACAGTAGCATCCACCACTATATCCTTCTCCATCACAACCTTAGATATTAAGTCTTTTGCTAGGTCTGTGGCTTTATTTAGGTATTTTGCTTGCATATTTTCCCTCCGTTCTATATCTGATAGGCTTTTATTAACAGCATTCTATCTCTTTGATCTACATGCTTTATTAAAAAAATCAGGTAATACTGCTTCAAAGGCTTCAACGGCATCACTACCGGAATTCACTTCTATATAGGTACTAATCTCATTGGCCTTATCTAATACTCTTTTAGTCAGTCCAGCGTTCTTGAAGAATGAAGAATTTTTACTATTGGCTGGTACATAAACCTTTGTTATCCCTCTCTTATCGGCTAGATTTAAAACGGACTTAATTAACCCGTCTCCTAAATATTGCCCTTGGAATTCACTTTTTATAAGCAATACTTCAATAATGGCAATGTTTCTATTAGGTATTTCATTATATGCAGAATACCCAATAATTTCTCCTCCGTCAGAAACTACCATTGAATTATGTAATTTATCACTGTCTAAATTAATACTATTATATCCTTCTTCATTCAATAAATTATATATATTCTTCTTATCCTTTTCTTCAGCAACTCTAATATTTAACATATGCATCCTCCTTTAGATAAAGAATCATTTATAGAGAGTTCCAAGATAAGTCATATCTTTTAAAATGAAGCTTTAGAATGTCAAAGCTTTATAAACGACTATAACCTCGCTTTTTTAACGAGGTTAGACAATTATAAAGATTTTAAGTATTCTACTTCTTTCTTCGTTAAATATCTCCATTTTCCAACATGCAAATCATCTAATTCTATATTACCTATGGATATCCTTTTTAGTGTAATAACGGGATGATCTATAGCCTCCATCATCCTTCTTATTTGTCTATTTTTCCCCTCATGAATAATAACCTTAACTAAAGAATTATCCTGATATTGTTTTAATAGCTCTATCTTTGCAGGAGCAGTTATATATCCTCCAATGTCTACCCCATTCCTAAATAGATTCATTTCCTTTTTCGTTATTCTTCCTTTTATCTTACATACATAGGTCTTGTATATATGACTGCTAGGATGAGTGATCTTATGGGTTAAGTCTCCATCATTGGTTAGCAAAAGCAATCCAGAAGTATTATAGTCTAACCTTCCAACTGGATATACTCTTTCCTTTATTTCCTTTAGAAGATCTATTACCTTAGGTCTGTTAAACTCATCGGATAGTGTAGTTACGTAGCCTACGGGCTTATTTAATAAAACATATATTTTATCCAGCGAAATGTGCACTTCTTTATCATCAACCCTTACTTTATCTGCTTCTGGGTCAACCTTTATACCCATCTCAGTGACAACCTCTCCATTAACCTTAACTCTTCCATTACTAATGAGTTCTTCAGCCTTTCTTCGTGATGCAACTCCAGCTAATGCTATATATTTTTGAAGTCTCATTCTTCACAACTCCTTATCATATGTATATAAAACTTAATTTATACATATCCAAATTCTCTTTTGGGGAGAGTTTTGAATATGTATAAATTAATTGTTTTACAGCTATATATATTTTATACGAGTAGTTACTATAATTCAAACTAAAAACTACATGTTCTATACTAATTTTTCCTCAAAAATCTTTAATAGATCTAATCTATCTATCTTCTTCTTTAAACTAGATTTATCTATAGTATACATACCTAATTCCTTCATTCTTTCAAAATATACTGAACCAGCAAAGGTATATCTACTCATCAATCCATTTGGATTACCTATCTTCTCGTTAGCAAAGGCAATTATATCACCTATTGCTATGCTAACTGGAAGCTCTAACAATTTCATTCCTTTGTTTAATCTAACAGCATTATGTCCTGCCAAACTGCCAGTTACTATGGCCTCTGTATGGCCTACAAATAATCCTGACTTTTCTCCAGCACATAGTAGATTCTTTACACCCTTTACCTTCATATTATTGTCCCTAGGAGCAATGGACAAATATCTTATTGAGTTACCTATACCTCCTGAGTATGGATCCTCATATCTAGCATTTTCTAATCCTACAATTTTCCTAAGCTTCTCTAATGGGTAGTATGGAGCCATCAGTTTTGCATGACCCGTATCAAGCAATACTACATTTTGTGCGTATTCCTTTAAAGCATACTGCTGACATACCTTCTTTTCCAGTTTACTTTCGTTAATATCCTCCACAGGCACCGGTAAAACAACTACTCCCGTTCTATTAAGCTCATCTACTATTTCCTCACTTAGAGAATCCTTATTTAACTTACAGGACCCACTAAAAGCTCCATATGAACCATCTTTTCTTTGTGCCAAAATATCCTCCGTACCGGCCTTCTTACTTATACTAATCCGTGGTCCAAATGTTGGACACCTAAGAATACACATAGCACAGCCGTTTCCATATTTTAAGCAATTACCCATCGGACCCGTTGATCCTGTTGTTTCTATAAATATATCGCCTTCTATAATTTCCTCATTAAAAAGAACTATACCATTTATAACACCATCTGTCATATCAACATCTATAGCTCTTGTTCTAAAAAGAATTTTTATACCCATCTCCTGAAGATGTCTTCTTACTGCGGGTTCAATCTTACTTACATCGTATAAACTCGCATGTTTGTGTCCTGGGAAATCAATATTAACATGCCTAGAAACCTTATCACAAATTTTGAAAAGGTCTCCACCTCCAAGTAGAATAGCCTCCTCTGCTGCTGTATATCTTCCGTTATTCCTCATTATACCTCCTACATTTCCAAGTCCTAACAGGAGGTCAGTTCTTTCTAATATTACTACATCTGCACCAGCTTTTTTAGCCGTAACTGCCGCAGCACATCCTGCCCAGCCACCACCAATTATTACAACCTTACTCATTATTTATCCCCCTTTTCAAATATATAAGAAGTATTTATTTGAGATTTACATGCCTTTATGATCTTATCCCCTACTTTGATGGTACAGGAACCACAAATCCCTTCTCCACAACATATCTCTTTATTATTTGTTATTACAAATTTTGTGTCAGGAGATGATTCCTTTAAAAGCTCTTGAATTTCATCGTGCTGTCTATCTGATCCCCCACTAAAGCATAGGTCATAATGATTATTTCTGATTAATTCTTGTATTATTAATTTCCCTTTCTCACTTATAATATCCGTTTCAATGTTGATAATTCTTGATTCATCAATATAATCATTTATAAATATTTCATGTATCTTTCCTCTGTCCATTATCATAGTTATCCTATTATTATTCCTAATCAAGTATTTTAGAATATGCACAGCAGGTGCTAAGGCAACTCCCCTTGCAACAATCAATACATTTGAGTCTTTTAAAGTTTTCAGGTCCTTTAGTCCTAAAATACCATTCCAATATGGACCACGTATCATTATCTCATCACCAATAGTTAACAGAGTTTTAGTTTTCGTTCCTATTATTTGAACAGCAACATGGATCTCACCCTTACTATCATCGGAGTGCATTATTGACATTGGGATGTCAAAATACTCTGGCTTACTGATATCTCTTATAAATACAAAGGAACCGGGCTGCAATAAATCTCTTGCAAATGTTTTTGTAACAGCGATTTTAAAAATAATTAAATTCTCACCGACCAATTTCTTTTCCACTATCTTAGCTTTGAAGTTTTTCCTTGATGTTTTAGCCTTCTTTCCATTCCAAACATACTCTTGAAAAATGCATACTCCCCTCCAATTACAGTCGCAAAATTCCTTTCCTTGGAGATGAGAGCATGTGATACAATCATTGGTTTCAGCTAAATAGCATGGGCAGTAATCGCTGCCCGCATCGATACATTCATATATTATTCTTTTACTCACCTTAATCCCTCACTTTTCAAAATAAACCTTATAATATTAGCATATTGACAACACATAAATTGTGTTACAAAAATCAAGGAAGTGAGTGGATCGCTTTTTGGTGCCAGAAAAGCTAAAGAATAAAAACTCAAGGGCATCGAACCCTTTCGTTTTGGTCAGACTTCTCTTCAAGAAATCACCTCAATAAAAAAGCCTGGTTGAAAAATCAACCAGACCTAGTCTTTGTTAAAAAAGTTCTTTATCTTATTCATAAAAGTATTTTTATCTATGTCTTCTCTTGAGTATAAATCTGCTGTTGTGATAAGCTTGTCACCAATGTATATTTTAGCCTTACCAAGTTTTTGGCTTCTCGCTATAGGAGCTTGGTACTTTTCGTTACACTCAATGACGGTACGGACTTTATCTCTTTCGCTCTCTGTAACTGGTATAATGATATCCTTCTTAACTCTCATGTAGGATTTATCTTTTTCTCCTTTATCAACTGTAAAGCCTTTAATGTCAAAATTTTTGTCAAGTACTTTATAGGCCTGATATTTCTCAAAGCTTCTTCCCATTAAAGAGTAACAATCGTTAAACCAATTTGGATCATTTAAAACTACACACAGTACTTGCATTCCATTTCTTGTGGCTGATGTAACTAAACACCTGCCTGCAACCTTAGTATAGCCTGTTTTTACTCCATCTCCACCTTTAAACTGGCTTAGAGTTTTGTTTTTATTATAGAAAGTATTGTATCCATCTCTTTCTGCAATCCATCTTTTAGAGCTAACTATTTTTTTAAAGTTTTCATTTAGGAGAGCTGCTCTTGTAATTAAAGCTAAATCATAAGCTGTTGTATAATGATCTTTATGATGTAGCCCATGGGGATTTTTAAAGTTCGAGTTATTCGCACCTAGTTTTTTAGCCTTTTTGTTCATTAAATTACTAAAGTCTTCAACTGAGCCTGAAACATGATGTGCTATAGCTACAGCTGAATCATTTCCGGATCTAAGCATTAGACCGTATAGCAAATCCTTAAGTTTAACTTTCTCATCATTTCTTAAATAAATTGATGATCCCTCTACGCCCACAGCCTCATCTGGTACATTAACAATCGATTCTAAATCTCTATTTTCCATGGCAACTAAGGCTGTCATTATCTTTGTAGTACTAGCCATGGGTCTTTTCACATTTATATTCTTAGAATACAATATTCTCCCAGTTTTTACTTCCATTACAATGGCACATTCAGCAGAATTGGCATAGACATTTGCAGGAATTAGGGAAAATATGAGTAATATCATTAAAGCTTTAAATAGTGTCTTTTTTAATCTCATATCCATCACTCCGTTTAAAAACTATTAAAGAGCGGTTGACCGCCCTTAATTCTCGCTGCTACTATCTTGGTTTTCGCCATTATTATTTTTACTATTTTTATTGTTCCCTTTCGAATTTCCATTCTGAACCTTATCAATTATTTTTGATGACAGACCTACTAAGTTCTCAAACATATTAGCGTTTTGATCAACTGAAAGTAGTTTTGTTTTTTCTTTTCCAACTATCATGAAGGCAACTGGTTGTACAGATACCCCTGCACCTGTTCCTCCAGCGAAAGGTAAGCCTTGGTCTTGTCCATCCTGATAGTTGTCGCTGTTTTCTTCTGAACCACTATTATTTTTGTATTCCCCACCTCCAGAAGCAAAACCAAATGATACTCTGGATATAGGTATTATTGTCGTACCGTCAGGTGTTTCAACTGCATCTCCCACTATTGTATTAACGTCTATCATTTCTTTTAAACTTTCCATTGTGGTCTTCATTAATGCTTCTATTGGATGTTTATCCATACCTAACACCACCTTCTTATTTACCCAAGATTGTTTATAGAAAGTTCAAAATTCTACTACACTCTTTTAAACTTCCTATGAATAATCCAGGTTTACTTTTTCTTAGTCCATAAGTATTTTAATCCTGCTATTATAATATGGCCTAATTTTACTTTAAATATACTATGTATATTTGTTTTTAAAGTCTGTCTATTGAAGTTAGGAAGAACCTTAAGACATATATTATTTGGCCTAATAGATGTATTATTGAGCATAACAAATACGTTACTTTTAAAAATATTAATAATCCCAATTGATAGTCCTGTCAAGGCTGCGTCATCAAATCCAACTTCTGTATTCCAAAAGAATGTATGTAAGTCTATTTTCCTAATAATATAATTAATGACATTTTTGTATTTTTGCATATTTTCAATGCCCTTTCTTATATTAATAAAATCAGCCTGATCTTCCTTTTTTGATGCCGAATCACTTTCCACCTCAACCTCAAGCTCTTCATCTATACCTCCCTTTACCTCTTCTTTTTTTGTAGTCAGGTTAAACTCATCAAGCTCTTTCTTAAATCTAAGCAAACCATACAGTGTTTTAATCTTAATAATCACTTTGTTAAGTTCGTCATCTTTTATAAACTTTATGTTTATATGTACAGACGAGATAAATATTAAAATTATTAAAAATACTATGATTATTACAGCAATTAACAAATCTGCCACCTCAAAGCTCTAAAATTGATATTAGTAATGTTTAAAATTATTTTAATTTCTACTATAGTTTTTCCATTAAAATACTTTGCTAAACTACCTTAATCGAGATTATTTTTCACAAAAAACATAAATTAACTTGACTTTTTTGCCTATTTATATGATATTTAATAAATGTAAACAAAAAGTTTACTTTTAGTGTTACTTGTTCTAGATTATTTTTAGGAAACAAGGCTATTCAAATAGTTTAAAGTTTTTTTAAAGAATCTGGACTTTTTTATTAACTTTATGGGGTGATATTTTGAATATTGGTGAAAAGATTAGAAGATTAAGGCGTGTTAACAGTCTAACTCAAGATGAACTTGCAAATAGATGTGACTTGACTAAGGGATTTATTTCTCAAATAGAAAGGAATTTAACATCCCCTTCTATTAATACTTTAATAGATATTCTTGAAGCATTGGGAACGGACATAAAAAATTTCTTTAATGAAGAAGTTGAAGAGAAAATAGTCTTTTCTAAAGATGATATTTATGACCGAAATTATGATGATTTAGGTTATAATATTTCATGGTTGATTCCAAATGCGCAAAAAAACGATATGGAGCCAATACTAGTTAAACTTAATCCATCAAATAAAACAAAAATAGATGAACCCCATATTGGTGAAGAGTTTGGATACGTATTGAAGGGTAGAATCAATCTTGTCCTAGGTAACAAAACCTATAAAGTTAAAACTGCAGAAAGCTTCTATTTTAAATCAAACAAGTCACACTATTTAGAAAATCCATATAACAAACCAGCAACTATACTTTGGGTTTCATCACCACCATACTTCTAAATTTATTAGTGTATGATTGAGGTTGAAAATATTGAATAAATTTAGCATTTGAATATGTAATCTAGAAAATCACTATCATTACATACTCAAACATGAATTTGGTAAAAATACTTATATTCAGCGAAAAGCACTATTTTAAACAATTTAAGGAGGAGTCAATAATGGAATTATGGTATTCTGAATGTCATACTGATAATGTAAAGTTTTCACTTAAGGTAAAGGAGCATCTATTCTCTTCACAAAGTGACTTTCAAAAAGTTGATGTACTAGATACTTATGAATATGGAAAATTATTAACCTTAGATGGGCTAGTTATGGTAACTGAGAAGGATGAGTTTGTATATCATGATATGATTACACATCCAGCAATGGCAGTTAACCCAAATATAAAGAACGTTTTAGTAATCGGTGGCGGTGATGGTGGTACTGTCAGAGAATTAGTTAGATATCCATCTATCGAACACGTTGATATGGTTGAGATTGATAAAATGGTTTGTGATGCATCAAGAGAGTTTTTCCCAACTATATCATGCGAGCTTGATAATCCTAAGGTAAATGTTTTATATGAGGATGGAGTAAACTTTGTTAAGGACAAGAATAACTTCTATGACTTAATATTAATAGATTCAACTGATCCTATTGGTCCTGGCGAAGGCTTATTTACAACTGAATTCTATAACAACTGCTTCAATGCATTGACCGATGAAGGTATACTTGTTAACCAAAACGAAACTCCGATATATGACGAGTTCTTCGAAGTTGGAATAAGTTCTAATATTAAGCTTAAGAAAATGTTCCCTATTGTTGAGGTTTATCAGGCTTCTATTCCTACATACCCTGGTGGATACTGGCTTTTTAACTTTGCATCTAAAAAGTACAATCCTATTAAGGACTTAAAAGAAGACCAGTGGAATTCTTTAGCTCTTAAGACAAAGTACTATAATACTAGACTACATGTAGGTACCTTTGCACTTCCAAACTACGTTAAGGAGAAGCTTGAAAATGGAAATGTTTAATAAATACTGCTTTATTGATTGTGAGTCTAACTATGAAGAAAGTAATCTAGTTCTATTTGGGGCTCCCTTTGATGGTACATGTACCTTTAGACCGGGTTCAAGATTTGGACCATATAAGATAAGAATTGACTCCTATGGATTAGAGACCTATAGTCCTTATCTCGACAAGGATTTATTGGATTATGATGTTCATGATGCTGGAGATTTAGATCTGACTTTTGGAAACAAAATGGCAGCACTAGATTCTATAAAAGTCTTCACAGATAAAATTATCAGTGATAGGAAAAAGCCATTTATGATAGGTGGAGAACATCTAGTTACTCTACCGGCTGTAAAGTCAGTTTATGAGAAATACAAAGAGGATCTAGTTCTATTACACTTTGACGCTCATACGGACTTAAGAAAAGATTATATGGGCGAGAATTTATCCCATTCAACAGTTATAAGAAACATATGGGAGTTTATGGGAGATAACACTATATATCAGTTTGGTATCCGTTCTGGCCTTAAAGAAGAATTCCTATGGTCCGAAAAGGAAGGCCACACTTTTATGAATAAATTTGGTTATGATAGACTAAAAGAAGTTGCCTCTAAGATTAAGGATAAACCTGTTTATGTAACGATTGATCTAGATATACTTGATCCGTCAATCTTCCCTGGTACTGGAACTCCTGAGCCAGGTGGTATATCCTTTAACGATATGTTAGATATACTTAAGATACTCAACACCCTTAATATTGTTGGAGCCGATGTAGTTGAGCTTGCGCCTGATTATGACCCTACTGGAGTATCTACTGCAGTGGCGTCTAAGGTTATTCGAGAGCTGATGTTGGCAATGCTGTAAATATCTATCTATTTAAATTAAAGAAAGCACTTATAATAACTTCCTGTAGTTATTATAAGTGCTTTTATTTATAAAAAATTCTACGCTGGTATTTTCATTATGTTCGCTAAAAGAACAATAATAGGTATCAAAATGATTGTCTTTTCTATAAAAATAATTAATAAATCTCTGAACTTCAAAGGAATCTTCGAAACTAATACATAGGCTCCCATCTCGGACATAAAAACGATTTGAGTAAGTGTAAGAACACCGATAATAAATTTAGTTTTAGTAGATGCTATTCCTGATGATATTAAAACTGGTATAAACATATCTGCAAATCCAACGATTGTAGCTGGAGCTGCTGCACTAGCCTCTGGAACCCCAAGCAATTTCAAATAGTATTCAAATGGAATTGCAAGCCAGTCAAATACTGGCGTATACTCAATGACTGTCATAGCAAGAACTCCTAAAAACATAACTATAGGAACCAAGGTAACAAATAGATTTAATATTAAAAGTACTGCATTTTTAATAAGTACAACTGGGCTTTCTGCCTTTTCGGCTCTCTTCATACCTTGTAAAACTGCAAATTTCAGTTTTGATGTTCCCTCAGGAATTTTTTCTTCTACGTTATTTTCGTTCTCTACATAATATTTATCAGATATCTTACTAAGTGGTGGTATTCTAGTCATTATAGTTACGCTAAAAAATCCTGCTATAAAGATAGCAATATAAAACTGTATGAAGTACTGGGATAAGCCTAAAATTTCACCACATACCAACCAAAATGCAACACCAGTAGCTGTAAAACATGATGCAATAACAGCAGCTTCTCTAGCTGTATAGTGCCCTTTTTCATATTGATCATTAGTTATTACAAGTCCTAATTCAACCATTCCAACCCATGATGTCAACAAATCTACTGTAGCTCTTCCTGGAAGCTTAAATAAAGGTCTTGTAAGCTTATTCAAGATCGTTCCAATAAACTCCATGAGTCCAAAGTCAACCATCAGTGGAAGAAGCAGGATTGACGGTATCAACCATATTCCAATATAAAAGGTCAGATCATACATAACAGGTCCAATATTTTCGTTTAGAACAAATCCGGGTCCAAAGTTAAACATAACCATAGCAAAGAATATAGCTCCAACAACCCTTGCCACAATATTTAAAGTACCAGCTTTAAATGTTTCCTCAACAAATCCATGTTCTTTGATTTTAGGTTTTACCAAGCTCACATAAATTGTTCCAACAGCAGAGATGAGCATAGCTATCCCTGTAATAATGGCATTCCACTTACCTAATGAATCTTGAAATCTTTGACATAGGTTACCTATTATAAGTGTATATCCACTACCATCAGCACTCTTTATTGGAAACAAGAAGATTATAAGACCTATCAGTGATGGTAAGAAAAATTTAAAGAAACTTTTAGTTGAGGTATTTTGAGAAGAATCCATTTTACCCACACTCCTTATTTTTGTGTTTTGTATATTTCTTATAGATAGGCTTATCACCTCCCCCTTAATATAACTTCATATGACACTCGTTATCTATAATACAATTAATCTATAGAAATTAGGATAAATCTCTTACATATTCCAATTTCCTCAATCGCCGGCTACTGAGAAAATAGAAAAACTGATTTATAAAAGTCTATTAAGATCTTAAGAATCTTGCTCTTTTTGTTTTAATATATAACAGATTAGATCAAACATTATCTGTGCAGCATATTGGCAGGTTATACCACTTGGGTCATAAGGAGGACATGTTTCAACTAAGTCAAATCCTACAACTTCTCCCTTCCCAGCTACCCCTTCCAATATTGAGTTTAGTTCTTCATATAGAAGGCCTCCAGGTTGAGGGCTACCTGTTCCTGGAGCAATTGGTGGATCAAGTACATCCATATCTATTGAAATAAAGTAACGCTGTGCTTTAGGTATACGTTCAATTACCTTCTCAACACCAAGCCTGCGCATCTCGCGTGGCGACATTAATATACTTCCATAATCCCTTGCATCGTCAAAATCTTCCTTCATACTACTTCCAACACCACGAAGTCCAATCTGAATCATTTCACCTATATGTTCCATCTCAGATAAACGACGCATTGGGCTTCCATGGCCATACCTTTGACCACCGGGTTCATTTGACCAATCGAGATGTGCATCTAAATGAACAACACAAATTGGTCCTAGATAGTCAAATGCTCTTGCTACAGGTATAGTGATTGAATGATCGCCTCCTATAATAGCCGGAACAGCACCCTTACTTAATACCTTTCTTACGGCTGCCTCAATATTTTCAAAGGACTGATTTAAATCTCCCTGCAATATATCTACATCACCACAATCAACTATTTTTCCACCAATATTGTAAACAATATCTCTTTCAGGGTCATAAACAGTATCAATACCACTATTCAGCATAGATCCTTCGCGTATTCCTCTAGGCCCAAAACGCGTCCCAGATCGGGCCGTTGTACCCATATCATATGGCACTCCAATAACAGCAACATCAGCATCTAAATTGTCCATATTAAAGCAAATAGGGGCTTTAATAAAAGAGCAAATACCTGCAAAGGGTTGATTTACTTTTTTCTCTTCATGCTTAGCAAAGGTTGTATTTTTCTCTAACATTAGATCACCTCATTATATATTTGAATTGTTTCTGCACATATTAATTTTTTTAAAAATATTACTTGTGGAAATATTGTTTGTAGCCATGAAAGTCAAATGTTAATCTTGAAAGATCTTCATCTTTCTCATCAAATTCTATATAATAATCATCAGATGAATCCAATCTAAATAGTTTTTCATTTATTGGACTTAATGTAACGTTTCCTGACATAATCAGCGCATCATTACAAACTTCATATTCTAGCCTTAATTTATTAAGCTCATTATCATATGTTATATTACAAAGGCTGCTTCGCCCTTCATATTTGCCTACTTTACTTCCTAATTTACTTTCATCTACCACTGTGTATTTAACTGGTTTTAACTTTTCTTCTAGAACCAACTCTACTATTGAGTTAAAGGTATCATCGATTTGAGCAGTTGAAAGGTTTGTAAGCATAATTACAACTATATCTTCCTCAATAAATCTAGAAAATCTAAGAGTATAACCAATTGTAAGGCCCGTATGCCATACTTCCCTTACTCCTCTTCTATCATTTAACCAAAATCCAAAGCCATAATTTGTCGATTCACCATTCTCTAGTATAAAGGGTTTATAGGCTTCCTCTAAGGTTTCTTTCTTTACTAACTTCTCTGTATATAGGGCATTATGCCATTTGAACAAGTCTCCTATAGTCGATACCATATTTCCATCAGCCCAACCAATTGTAACATTATTATATGGCTCTCTCTCAAATTGATTTTTAGTATCTTTTTTGTACCCCACAGCAAGATTTTCTATAACTTCTAAATAGGATTCTGGAGCAACGGTCAAATTCATATTTAATGGCTCAAATATACTCTTTTTTAGAAACTCACAAAAGGTCATTCCTGAGATTTTCTCTATTATGATTCCTAACATTACATAGGCTGAATTTGAATATGCAAACCTTGTTCCTGGTTCAAACTCTAAATCGCCTAAATCTTTTATTATATCTAGTACATCATACTGCGTCAGGGAATTTCCTTTATTATTAACAAACTCCTCCATCCCCTCCGTTGGAAAGTAATCCTTTATTCCCGAAGTATGGGTCATGAGGTGTTCAATAGTTACTTTATCTTTATACATAGGAAAATCGGGGAAAAATCTTGATATGGATTCTTTATAGCATATTAGTCCTTTTTCTTTTAATATCATAATTGCCATGGTTATAAACTGCTTAGTAATTGAAGCTATTATGAAAGGGGTATCTACACCTACAGGTATGTTATTTTCTATATCTGCAAAGCCATAACCTTTTTGAAATATGATCTTTCCACTTTGCCCAATTAGTAGTGCTGTTCCCGGAATATCGCTTATAACACGTTTTTGTATTATTTCATCTATTGTGTTTCTGTTTAATTTCATAATTTGTCCCCCAATAAATAGAGTAATCCTCATGTAATCTTGTTGCATAGAACCTTATTCGTATAGCTAATAACTCCACTTTGCCATATTCTTATCAATATTCTCAAAGACCTTAGCTTCTCTTGCCATTTTAGCTGCACTTTTATTTGCTTCTTCAATAACTTCTTCAAGATCTATATTCAAAAACTCTCTGTTTTTCATAATAACTTTGCCGTCAATTATAGCTGTATCCACATCGCGACCATTACCTGAAAACACGATGTTGGCAATAGTTGCTACATCAGGTGTCATATGAATTGAGTTTGCATCTACTACTATTACATCAGCTTTTTTGCCAACTTCAAGAGAACCTATCTCATTGTCTAGCCCTATTGCTTTAGCACCTTCTATAGTACCCATTTTTAGTGCATCATAGGCATTCAAGACAGAAGCATCTAGTGTATTGATTCTATGAAGCAATACACAGGCTTTCATTGACTCAAACATATCTTGATTGTTATTGCTTGCAGCCCCATCTACTCCAATCCCAACAGTTACTCCAAGTGATAATAAATCAGGCACTGGAGCTATACCATCGCCCAATATCATATTTGCTAGTGGATTGTGGGAAACATTTGCTTTTCTTTTAGCAATCAGTGATTTTTCTTTTGAACTGATCCATACACTGTGAATCAATAGGGTCCTATTACTTAACACACCTAGGGAATCTAAGTACTCCATTATGCCCATTCCTTTTGCATTTTTTACTACAGTTAACTCTCCTAAAGTCTCAGCCACATGCATTTGGAAAAGAGTATCGTATTTTTCAGCCAACTCATATAAACTTATAATCATTTCTTCACTACAGTCAATTGCTGTTATAGGTTCAACCCCAACCTTTAACCTACCACTTAGAGTATTGTGATATTTCTTTATACACTTTTCTGTTTCTATACAGGCAGTTTCTGCATCTTCAATAACCTCGTCAGGAACATCTGGATGATATTTCATACTCTGCGAAGCTCTACAAATTATTCCTCTTATACCGGTTTCCTTAACTGCTTTAGCTAGTCCATCAAAGTTTTCAGGATCATGTATAATATAATGGCTGTCGGCAAAGCAAGTTGTTCCAGTTCTAATCATCTCAACCATATTAAGCCTTCCAGCATCATAAGACTCCTTTTTACCCATAACTACACCCATAGGAAATATCACTTTTGTTACCCAATCATCCAAATTAAGATTGCATCCAATCCCCTTCATTAGGCTCTGAAATAAATGTGTATGTGCCGTTACTACTCCAGGCATTACTACACCCTTTGGATACTCTAACCACTCGCCATCAACATCCTTATATTTTTCTATTAAGGGTTTTGATGGGCCTACATCTTCAATTTTGTTACCTTTAATAACGACTAATCCATCTTCAATAAACTCATCCTTTGAATTCATGGTTAAAACATATTTACCTCTAATAAACTTATACGTTTGGTTTTCTTGCATGGATTTTTCCTCCTTACAACTTGCAAAAATCAATTAGTTAGCTTACCTAATTTTTTTCTGAAAACTTATTCCCAGGCTACTTTATATAGTAATTCTGCAAGAACCTCAGCTCCTAAAGCTAAATCCTCAGGTGAAGCATATTCCTTTGGCGAATGACTTCTTCCGTCTTTACATGGAACAAAGAGTAAGCATGTCGGTACCTTTTCTGTAAAAATTTGTGCGTCATGCCCAGCTCCACTGTTCATTCTAAGATATGGAATATTCCTATTCTTCACAACTTCTTCAGCCATATCTATTAGTTCGCTATCTAGCTTAACCGGTAATTCATCAGCGATACAGTTTACCAATACTTTGTACCCACTGCTTTCAAGAGCTATTGCCTCATCATTTATTAAGTTCTTGAGCTGACTAAGTTTTTCAGAGTTCACATCTCTAATATCTACTAGAAACTTTACTTTGTTTGGCACTACATTAGATGAGCCTGGCTCTACATTCATAGTTCCTACTGTAGCCGTTGCTGTGTCCGAAGTATTAGCTGCTAAAGAAGGTATTTTACAAATTAACTTTGATGCACCAACTAAAGCATCTAATCTCATATTCATAGGTGTTGTTCCAGCATGGTCTTCTCTACCCATTACTTCGATTGAAAGTATCACTATCCCCGTTATGTTCTCAACCAGACCAATCTTAGATTTTGTATTTTCTAATACAGGGCCCTGCTCTATGTGTAGTTCAATATATTTCTTTATATCATTTCGTTTAGAAACTTGAACTTTAGAAGGGTCATATCCAGCAAGTGACATTGCTTCCTTTAATGTTATTCCCTCTTCGTCCTTATCCTCTAAATCACTTTTACTCAGACCTTCTACAATTGCTCTACTCCCTATATAGCCTATTGGAAATCTGCTTCCTTCTTCTTCGGCTAGTGCAACAACTTCAACGGGTATTTTAGGTCTGCCATATTTTTTATTTAGAGCTGAAAGAGCTACAATTCCAACAATAATTCCTGCTGCTCCATCGTAGGCTCCTCCATCCTTTACTGTGTCAATATGAGATCCAACTAAAATTACTTCCTCTTCGCTATTTTCATGAGTACTTGTATCAAGCCTACCAAAAACATTTCCGACTGTATCCTGATGAAATTTTAATCCCTCATCTGTCATCCATCTAGCAACTAACTCCTTTGCTTCTTGATCCTCTAGGGTATAGATTGCCCTCCAAAGCTTCTCATCCTTTACTCCGACTGAAGCCAATCTATTAATTCTCTCCTCAATTTTCTTTGGATTTATGTTAAATCTACTCATTATTTCTCACCCTTTTATAAAATTAAATACTGTACAATTTTAAGATTTCATTTACTTGTACTTTACCTTTGAATGATGATTTAACGTGATTCCTTTTCGGGATTGTTCTATTCCAACCTTGCTTTGCCATCATTTCTGCCATTAAAACACCTTGAGTAACTCCATCAACAACTGGTATGCCTACTCTCTTAGAAAGCTCTTCACCTAGGCCAGCCAATGCTGCACATCCAAAGCAAACTACATTTGCTCCATCATTATTTATTGCTTCTTTTACCGTCATCTCAAGTAGATCAATTGTGTCATCTTGAACACCTAGCACTCCAATCCCTAAGGCCTTAACAGAAGCACATCGTATCTCTAACCCATACTTTCTTATGGTTTCCAACGTTAATGAGATTTCTTCAGGCCCACCAGTTCCAATGGCAGAAAATCTATAACCTAAGAGACATGCACTATGATAAGCTGCCTCAGCTATTCCAACGACTGGGACATCCAATAGTTCCCTAGCTGCCTGAAGTCCAGGATCCGCCGCACAAGCGATTACTGCTGCATCATATGTGCCTTTTCTCTTGATAAGTTCTTCTATTACTGCAATGTGGGCAACTGCTTCATCTACATAGCTTTGTATAGCCCTTGACCCAAAAGGAGCACTTATTACTTCTAGTTTTGTTTCCTTTGACGCAGCTTTTGAAGCTATTATTTCAATTTCCTCAGTTACTGACTCTGATGTGTTTGGATTAATAATGAGTATGTTCAATCAGATCTCCCCTTTATTCTCAAAATAGTGCTATATTTATTCTGGCTTTATGAATTCTCCATATCCTTTTTCTCCAGTAATTTTACCGCTTTCATATACAACTTTTCCTCTTACAATAGTCATATCAACTCGTCCCTTTACCTTCATACCAATAAATGGACTCCATTTTTGCTTATAAAATAATTCATCGGCACTTATTGTCCAATAAGTCTCTGGGTCAAATATCATAATATCAGCGTCTGAGCCTACAGAAATAATCCCTTTCCTTGGATAAATACCAAAAATCTTTGCCGCATTTGTACTACACAACTCTGAAAATTTCGAGAGCTCTAATCCTCTCTTTACAACTCCCTCTGAGAAAAGTAAAGGTACCCAAGTTTGTAGACATGTTACTCCTGGTGGTGTTTTAAAGATATCTTCTAAACCAGCTTCCTTTTCTGCGATTGTATATGTTGCATGGTCAGATCCGAGACAATCTATTTTGTCATTTAATATATGCTTCCACATTCTTTCAACCGATTCTGAGGAACGTAGTGGCGGGTTACATACAGCATAAATACCTTGCTCATCAAGAGTATTTATATCTAGACTTAGGTATTGAATGCATGTTTCTACACTAACTTTTGCTCCAAGGTCCTTATATCTTTGTGTATCCTCAACTGCATCAGGTGAACTGCAATGTACAATATGTGCTTTTACACCTGTATTTTCAGCTAGTAGAGCAATCCTATTAACTGCCTCTCTTTCAGATATTTCTGGTCTACTTTCCGCATAGGCAACTGGGTCCCTGCGGCCTGATTCCTTAAGTTTTTTTGTAAAAACATCTATTATTTCTTGATTCTCACAGTGTATACCAAGAATACGGTTCAGTTTAGAAATCGTTTTCATATGCTCCATTATTTCGCCATCACTAAGAGATGGAATCTCTGGTGACCATGTTAAAAAACCTTTAAAAGCCACTGCTCCTAATTCAGCCATTTCCACAACATCTTTGAAGTTATCAGGAGTACAAGCTCCCCACAGTCCAAAATCAACAATGGCCTTTGGTTTAACCTCATTTAATTTTTCTTTGAGAGTTTTATAGGTTGCTGGAAGTGGGTCTGTAAGTGGGTGTTCAAGAACAGTTGTTATACCTCCTGCCGCTGCCGAGCAGGTACCTGTATAAAAATCTTCACTTTCTGTTAAGCCAGGATCGTTTAAGTGTACATGTGGATCAATTGCTCCAGGAAATATATATCTTCCTTCAGCATCGATTGTTTCTTTAGCCAGTGGTAATGTTGGACTATCTTCTAATAGTTCGGTAATACGGCCACCATTTACAAGAATAGCACCTTCGAAGACTTTGTTTGGAGTAATTATCACACCATTTTTTATACATAAATCATACAAGATTATTCCTCCTATCTTTCCCATTAGGTTACATATATTTCTAAATTTTTATAATATTTCGATATATCTATTATAAAAACTACAATCCCTTATGTCATGAGCTATTTTAAATGTCTTGTTGGTACATTTTTAAGGTGTTTGTCTACCTTGCTAATTGAGGTTAGATAAAAAGTTATACTTATGCTAATATTTAATATAAGACAAACTATAAATAGTTCCACGAATTGTTTATTATAGGTTTTAAAAATGGTAATAAGCTAATGTCAGATTTTAAAAATAGTTTTTTAGTAGTTTTAGTGAGGGATTTTTGAAAGATTCCCTAAAGAGGAGGAAGTGTATGGACAATATTACCTCTGGATATAACAACAATTTCCCAATGAAATTGACAATTCAAAAAGTAATAAATTATCCTTTTCATTACAAAGATGAACTACGAATCATTTTAGTCTTAAAAGGTTCTATAAATCTCACTGCTGTTTCTGGTTCAATCATATTAAAGGAAAATGATATTGATACAATTAGTATAAACGAGCCAGCTAGTATTTCCATGGTTGACGAAGATAATATAGTTGCTATTTTATCTATTGACAGTAAATTTGCTGAAAAATACTTCCCTAATATTAAAAACATAACTTTTAATTGCAATTTTGATCACTTCTATCCCAGTACAGCAGAATCAACGGAAATTGACATCCTTAGAAAGCATGTTATAAAGCTCATATGCACCTTTTATGAAGATGAAACTGATTACAAAAGAATAGAGAGTTTACTAGAAAATTTATTACGGATTATGATGACTCACTTTGATGACGTAAAAAATATTTTTGAAAACACATCAAATATGTCTATGCATTTTGACAGATTTAGACGTATCATCGACTATATCCTTAACAATCTTGAAAGTAAAATTACATTGCAGGATATTGCCAAAAATGAATATCTAGATTTTCATTATTTGTCTAATGAGTTTAATAGCAGACTAAGCAATAACTTTTATGATACCTTAAACTACTATAGAATTCTTCATTCAGTAAGATTACTTTTAGGTACTGATCTTAGCATTAGAGATATCTCTATAAACAGTGGCTTCTCTGCTACGAGATATTTTTATAAGTATTTTAAAAAATATCTAGAATGTACTCCAGCTGAATTTCGAAAAAACAATAAGAAGGTTAGCTCAATATATAATGATAGTTATAAAGAGCTTGATAAGTCTTCACAACTAATGGTATTAGAACCCTATTTTGATAAGTTAAATTACTTAAAGTCGAGTAAAAAGAACTTAAGATATTTAAAGATCGATTTATTAAATAGTTCAAAGGTAGCTCATTCTCAAAGTATACAGAGAAATATTAGATATAGTAATGAGAATCCTACCTCCACTAACAATAATTATTTTTTTGATACTACTTATTTATCATCATATATAGTGAATGATGCAATTCTTAACACTAATACACCTGGGTTTATTCGGCCTGTCGATTCTTTAGGAGATGAAAATTCTATTTTTGATAGCGTCAGTACCTTTTCAGGTTCATGTAGTTTAATCACTAGAGATGGTCTTAAGAAACCTTCATACTATGCTTACTACCTTCTATCACTTTTGGGAGATGATCTCTTAGAAAAGGGTGAAGACTTTATTATAACTAAGAAAGATGAGGACCTTTGCATTCTTTTATGCAATTTTATTAATATTGATATATGGGATGTTAATGATAATACCTTCTATGAAGAACTATATAAAAAAACTATTGCAAATAAAGAAAATCTGAAAAAGTTTAACATTGATATTCAAAGCTTAAAAAATTGTTATAGACTTGTACGGTATAGATTGGATTATCAACATGGTTCAGTATTTTACAATTGGTTATCCATTGGTAAGCCTCGTCACATAACTGAGTATTATAAAACTCTATTTAATAAAGCAGCCTTTCCAAAATTGACCTTTGGTTTTGTGAATGAAGAGAATATAAATCTATCATCTGAATTGCTTCCTTGGGGAGTTGAGCTAATTGTCCTCGAAAAAATAGACTAGATCAAAATTCCAATTTCATTTTAACACTTCATTTTCTATGACTTAATAGTCATAAATCAAAACCGTTCAGATACTTTATTTGAACGGTTTTGATTTATAATTGATATAGATAGAGTCAGATCCCAAGTTTTATCTTTTTTAATACGCATCTAAGGATGCATCTACTCTTGCCTTCCTTTCAAAGTATGTAAAAAGAAGATATGCTGCGACAACATATAGTAAACTTAGAGCTACCTCCTGCCCTAACAAATTATATATAAGAACATTCGACCCCTTGCTTGCTACAATTCTAGAGGCCTCAATGCTCCTAGTTATGGGAAGTAACCTTGAAGCCTTTATTAGGAAACCTGGAAGCCTTTCAATTGGATAACTAGCCCCTGTTAAGATAAACAAAAACATTGCCGCCACATTTAAAAACATATGTATCTCTCTAATTACTAATGCAATACTTCCCAATACTAAACCGATTCCCATACCTCCAATCATTGCTATAAAGATTGATAATATAAATTGAAAATAGTTTATCCCTGACAAATCAACATTAAAAAGAGTGACTCCTATTATTAATCCTATGACGACAGTTATTGATGCATCTACAATATTGAACAGCGCTCTTGATATAAAGGCTAAAAACTTATTTGCTGGAGAAGCAACTATTAATTTTAAAGTTCCTTGATATCGTTCGTTTCTCATTAAAGAACCTATAACAAAAACTGAGTTCCTTGTGCAAAGTAAAAAGGCATTTCCAATAATGAAAGGAGTTATGTCCTCTGAAACATATACATACTTTACTAACAGTGAATAGAATATCATTTGAAGACCTGGGTCTATGACCTTTATAATTAAATATATTTTAGGATCAAGCCATCCAAATAGAGCTTTAAAGGATAATACAGACTGCCTAAAAAATCTTCTCATTATATCACCTCCAGTGTTGCTTCTTCTCTAGCCTTTATATCTATGACTCTATAAAGCCATATAAATAAAAGTAGATAGACAAGGGTTAAGGCTATTAAAGAGATCAAGTGAGTGTAGAAATTGTAATAATCTGAAATACCAACTATAGACATCCTAGCTAGCTTCAGAACATAGGTTGGACTTAATATATAGGAAATTGGTCGTGTCCATATCGGAAGAACATCTATAGGAAATACTGTCCCGCAGAATATAAATATTGGATAGTCTAAGCAGTTCATTAATACCCTAGTATTTCGTGATATAGCCAGAAGACCTGACAGCATCATTGCAATAAATGCAAATGAAACAATCCCTAAAGCAATGCTTAATGCGAAGTAGAAAGGGTTTGCAACTATAAGTTTTACCTTAAAAAATACCATTACAAAAGCAAAGCTTAATACCATTGAGCAAAAACCTAAAATTGTATTTCCTATGACTTTTCCAAACATAATAATTGAAAATTTAGCTGGAGATGAAAAAATCACCTGAAGAGCTCCCATAAACCTCTCTCTGTCTATGTCACCTGCCGACGAGAAGCTAATTGACCCCCACATGCTTGTTACTGCTGTCCCCAGCATAACATATGAAATAAACTCGCTTGTGTCCTGACCTTTATAAATTAAATATAAGGTCCATGAAAATAGGATCGGATAGGCTATGATACAGAATCTAAACATTGATCTAGAGAAAGACTGTTTCATTTGTAGGATACACGATGAATATAGGACTTTAAGTGTATTACGCAATTTGATCACCCTCTATCATTTTAAGATACACATCCTCTAATGTCGCTTCCCTCATTCCTATAGAAAGGACTTCGTAATCTGACATCTTTTCATTCACTAGTGCTATAGTCTTTCTGGCATCTTTACAGGTAATATTTAATGTATGTACATTGTCAATCTTTTTTACAGAATTACTAGTTACGCTATCTATCCTTCCAATCTCTGAGATTAGTTCATTATCACAATGTAACATTTTAATCTCTATAACAGAGTCCTCTAAATTCTCTTTTAAGTTTTCAGGTTTATCTAGCGCTATAATTTCTCCATTATTTATAACTGCTATCCTATCGCACAGCTCATCAGCCTCATGCATATAGTGTGTAGTCAGTACTATTGTTTTCCCATAATCCGATAGGTGTCTAATAATATATCTCAAAGTTTTTGCCCCCGACGGATCTAATCCTATAGTTGGCTCATCTAGAAAAAGAACCTCTGGGTCATTAACTAGTCCCCTAGCGATTTGAAGTCTCTGTTTCATCCCCTTAGAGAATGATTCTACTTTGAAGTGAGCTTTATCAGTTAATCCAACCAAGTCTAGAAGATTTTCAATTCTTTCTTTCTTAATTTTCTCCTCTATACCATATAGATCACAAAAGTATGATAAATTATCCCATGCAGACAATCTCCAATAAAGGCTTCTTTCGCCTCCAAAAATGAAGTTTATCTTCTTTCTAAGCTTTCTTTCATCACCAAAGCAGTTATACCCAAGAACTTTTGCTTCTCCCGATGTAGGTGTTAACAAAGTCGTTAAAATTTTGATCGTAGTCGTTTTACCTGCACCGTTAGGCCCTAGGAGTCCAAATATCTCACCCTTCTTCACATCAAAGCTAATTCCTTTTAGAGCATTTACTATCTTTTTTTCTCTTTTAAGAACTCCTATATTTGTACAATAATTCCTTTTTAAGTTTTTAACCTCTATGGCTTTCATATTAACCCAACTCCTTCGACGTTTATCTAATTTCATGAACATCGTATCATTTTTGTTATAGAAAATCAATATTTTTTTACTTATAGGTTTATTAGATTTAGGACATAGCTAACTTAAGTTAAGCTCAAACACACTCATTTTGCTAAAACATTCTTCATAAAGCAAGGCAATAAAAAAATCTTGCTTACTTGCAAGATCTTAATTTTAACTATTTATAAAATTATTTAACACATCAACTATTTTCTTATAGGTATTTCTATTCAAACTAAAATACTTAGTGTTTTTATCCCTTTCCTCATAGATCAAACCTATTGACTTTAGTTGCTCCAAATGATGGGATATCGTTGAGGTGCTAACCCCAATTTGCTTCGAGAGCTGTTTTCCAAATATCGGTCTATTAGATAGGACCTTTATGATTTCTAATCTCGTTTTGTCACCGATTACCTTCAATATCGTAGCCAGCTCAGCAGAATCCATAGCTTTATCCAATTCCATCACCGGATAAACTAACAACTGAGTTTTTTCATTAAATATTCTCATTGGCTTATGTATAAAATAAAAGCTTGGGACAAATAAAAAATAACTAAAATCATACACCCTTTTAAACTTTTTCCCCATTATTTCTTGTGCAACATTTAATGGCGTTTTCTCCCTTAGTTTAGTAGCGATGTTATTTACCTTTTCAAAATACAAGTCATTATCTATAATGTCATCATTACTTATATATTTATCTATCTTAGTTAAAATAGTGATAAAATCATTTTTAAAGACTTCCGTTTCTTTAAATAAAGTCTTTAGTAAGTTTTTATTTATATTCTCAAAATCCTTATTCTTACTTAGTACTATATCTAGTCTTCCAAAATCATTATAAATGAGTTCGACTTCCTTCTTCGAAAGCTCTCCTCCAAAAAATATATAGATAAAATCTAAAACTTCTATTTCTCTAATCTTAGTAATTATAGCCTTTACGTCGGTCAATTCATCCAAATATAGAGCAAATTCAAAAAGCTCTCTTCCCTTAAGTCTGGAGTCCAATAGCTTTCTTAAAAAAGATTTATCTCTTTCATCCAAGAATCCTATGTTTTGGTTTTCATTGTAATTCTCAACTATACCGTTTAAACAACTTATCAACTCAACAAAATATAATGGTTTATTTAACACCCTTAATTCATAAAAATCACTCATAAAATCACCCTCAAAGTTATTTATTCTATTATACTATGTGATTCGATAAACATCAAATTTGATTTGCAAATAAGGAATAAGAGTATCGAAGTTACTCATTTGTATCACATTTTTCTCCGAAAGTAGCAAAAATCACAAAACCGTCCAAAATTTCTGTTTGAACGGTTTTGCAGTCTAAAAAGGATTTTTGAAATTGATCTCTACACTTAGATAAGCTTTACAACCTATAAGGATGCACTATCTTTTACATTCAATTTTTAAAAGTTTTTCAACTCTTTGATCCTTCTGATAAAGGGTCATAGTGGCTTCACCATATCCTTCTATATTAGTAGGCGCTCCATTAGCAACTTCAAGGATTTTTTGTATTATCTTGTCTCCCACTGAATTGATTCCTTCAACACCTTTCATTATTCCAGTTGCATCAATATCAATGTCTTCATTTATTAGGTCTTCATTTCCACTGACACGAATAACAGGTATAAGAGGATTATTAAATCCAGCTGCACCTGTTGTCCAGACAACCACCTGAGCTCCATAGGATGCATAGTTAATTGCTGAACCACCGCACAACATAGTTGCCTCTGATAAATAGAAGCCTGGTTCCTTTGGTTTATCAATGAAGTCTTTATTAATCTGTAATACATCTATTATTGATTTGCTTCCCATTTTATGCAATGCACCCATGGATTTTTCTTCAAGGGTTGTTAGACCACCAATACTATTTCCGATACTCATTGTCTCAATTTCAGTACCTTCTACACTCCATCTATCTTCTTCATTTTTGATTAGAGATACGATTTTTTCTGCTACATTTTTATTTTTTGCACGCTTAATGAGTACTTCCTCACATCCTAAAAGTTCCATTAGCTCACCACCAATAGCAGTTCCTCCAAGATCAACAAGCTTATCTACCATGTTACCTACACTTGGATTAGATGCGATTCCAGAACTGGTGTCTGAGCCACCACATTTTACGCCTACAATTAGTTTTTCAATAGAAACAGGCTCACGTTCAAATGAATTTGAATACTCAATAAGCTCACTTACCATTTGCTTACCTAACTCAATTGTTTTTTTCGTTCCACCACTTTCGATACAGTCTATACTTAATACTTTCTTACCTGTCTCAGATATTGGATTAGCAATTTGTTCTGGTAAAATACTACCACAACCCATAGCTATAACTAGACATGCTGAAACATTTGGATTTTTGCCTACTTCAATCATTTGATTGAATGTCTCTTCATTACCACCAAGCATACATGTGTAATAATTCGTTAGTAAAATAACATCATCAAAATCCTTAGCTATATGACGCGCTATTCCTTCGCAGCATTCATCTACAGAAATAATCAATACCTTATTCCTGATACCCACTGCGCCACATGGTCTTTTATATCCCATAAATTCCATATCTATACCTCCGCATCTATGTTCATCTGCTTAATGATTTCTTTTTTATAAGCTAAAGGTATATCAACTCTTTGACTCTTTACATTATGCACATGAACTAATCTTCCCTTTTCTATATCCTTAGTACATTCACCTACTGGAACATCGTATTTAATAATCTTTTCTCCATTTTTAATGTCGCGAAGAGCTATTTTATTTCCGAAGGGTATATTTTCTTTAGCTTCTATTGTATATAATTCTTGATTGTCGCTAGACATGACATGTGCTACATCTCCACTTTTTATATCATCTAGAGCAGTGGCTACAATATCCTTCTCTCCCATTAAAATCATTTTTTTTACCATTTGCCCACCTCTTAAATATATTATTGATTAGTATAGAGAGTTCCAAGTAAATCTTAATTTGTACATATCAGAATATCCAATGTTTCTGGGGAGTTTTGATTTGCATAAATTAAAGTTTTGACAGGAATCTCTATATTATAAAGTTTTGTCTTCCGGTAATTTAAACTCTTCAATAATCTCAATTGAATTTTTATTAGAGTAATCTGCAAACATCCATTTTAGCCAGCCATAAAGCATTAAAATCATTATAAAAGTAAGTGGCACGGCTGTAGCAACAGCTGCAGTTTTGATAGTGTTTAGATTTGCTCCAATCATTATCATTGTTAAAGGAACTAATGCAAGCATTACACACCAGAATAGACGATGCATTGGATGTGGTTCTTCATTATTCTTAAGTCCAGGAGTAGCAGTTGATGCCATGGTGAAGGCTGCCCCATCTAAAGTTGTAGCTAGGAAGAATACTGTTACTATAGAGAATAAAATTAAAAGTAGACTTCCACCCGGTAATGATTGTAAAGACATTACAATCGCTTCCTTATCTAATCCCTTTCCAAGCATCTCAACTACAGGTACAACCTTTGAAATTTCTCTCTCCATTGTAAAGCTTCCTAATATACCGAAGAAGAAGAAACAACCACAACTTCCACTTACTAGCGTGTTTATAATAACTGAACGAATTGTACGCCCCTTAGATACTTTAGTAATGAACAATGCAGTAAAAGGTGCATAAGCAATCCAGTAAAGCCAATAGAATATAGTCCATGATTCAGGAAACCCAGAATTACTCACAGGATCAGTAAACAAACTCATACGAACAAAGTTCTCTATCATTAGACCAAAAGAGTTTACAAAGTTTTTCATAATAAATAACGTTGGACCAATTAGTAGTACTAATATGCAGAATATAATTGCAAGCTTAGTGTTCCAGTCGGCAATTTTACTCATTCCTTTTTGAATTCCAATGTATGAACTAAAGGAATAAATTATTGAAATTAAAACTATAAGAATAATGTTCATTGTAAATGTTGGTTCAATACCAATAACACTACAAACTACTTGCGTAACCAAAGGAACTGAAACACCTAATGTTATACTTAATCCACCAAAACAAGTAAAAATAAAGATTATATCAATGATTCTTCCTAAAGGTCCGTTAGCCTTTATCCCAGTCATAGAGCTTACTACTGAACTAAAGCTAAGTCCATTATTTTTTCTAACATAAAAGTGGTATGACACAGGAATAGCCGCAAGAGCATATAGCGCCCATGCACTTACACCCCAATGGAACATACTATAAGTAACACTCATTTCATAGGCAAATGCTGATCCAGGTTCTATTCCAATACCAGGCGTGCCTATATAATACGCCCATTCCATAAATGCCCAATAAACCGTAGCAGAGCCTAGTCCACAGCATATCATCATAGCAACCCATTTAAAGGTTGAAAACTCTGGTTTTTCCATACCTAATCTAATACTTCCGAATTTACTCAAAGCTACACCCACAAGAAGCACTACTCCTAAAAAGGCAAATAACAATACGCCTGAACCAAATATATCCGTAAAGGTACCAAATACTTTACCCGCAACACTTTGTGAATAATCTGGTTGGATGTACATAAAAGCAACAATAGCCAATACTACTGCCATACTAAAGATTATCAATAATTTATCATACTTAACTTTTCTTGCCGAAGTACCGTTCATTAATAATTCTCCTCTCTTCTGTTAAAAATTTCTCCCTTATAAACGATCATATATTTTATCCGAACACTCTATATTTTTCTATAACCTCTTCGTTCAATTCAATTCCTAAACCAGGAGCATTAGGAACTTCTACATACCCATCTTTAAAGGCAATTTTATTCTTAACTAAATCTTTAAAAAGCGGACTTGTGCTTTGCGAATACTCAATTAAGTCAGTAGTTTCACATGCTGCCAAGAAATGTACAGTTGCAGCTATTAAAATACCTGTGCTAAAGCCGTGAGGTACTAGCTTTACACCATATTTCTTAGACAAATCATAGATCCTCATAGATTCTGTTATACCACCACATCTAGTTACATCTGGCTGAACCAAATCAGGTTTACCGAATTCAAGGAACTGTACAAACTCATGAGTAGTTGTTAGTGTTTCTCCTCCTGCAATCATAGGTTTGATTGAACTCCCTAGATTTTTATATCCCATTAAATCATCGGAGCCAATCGGTTCTTCAATCCAATTTAGATTCAAATCCTTTAATCGATCTGCCATATATAAGGTATGTTCTGGTGTTTTCCATTTTGCAGCTAAGTCGATCTGAAGCTCAAAATCTTCGCCTGCTTCTTCTCGAACAGCTTTTATGATTTCATAGTCTGTATCAGGATCATCTCCTAAAATACCGCCGCCAAACTTTAAGCTTGTAAATCCTCTATTTATTAAATCGCTAACAATTTTTTTATTTTCTTCTGGGGTATCAGCAGGTATGAAAGTACCATATGCTCTGATTTTATCTCTGTGTTTCCCACCTAAAAGTTCATATACAGGAACTTTATGATATTTACCGGCAATATCCCAAAGAGCTATGTCAATGGCGCTCATTGCATGTATGCCTGCTCCTCTTCTTCCCAAGTAGTTTGACATCTCATACATCTTGTTCCATAATTTTTCAATTTCTAAAGGATTTTCACCAATTAGAACCTCCTTTAATCCAAAACAAGCAAGATTTGAATTCGGAGTTTCTATAATGCTTTTTACTACTAAAGGAGACGAATCTGTTTCACCAATACCAACGATTCCTTCGTCTGTATGAATTTTTACAATAACTGCATCTTCTCCCCATACACACCTTTTTCCTATTTCTGGAACTCTTAAACAAATTACTTCTACATCTGTTATTTTCATAAACGTTTTCCTCCTATTTGCTCCTAAGGGCCCTTTCTGTCGACATGTAAATATAAAGCAAGTATCGTGCCAACATGCAGGTAAGCAAATTTCTTGTCTAGACAAAAGTATAGGGATTCCAGTCAAAACTGCAATTTATACATATCAAAAAATCCCCAGAATCATTGAATATTTTGATATGTATAAATTAAGATTTACTTGTAACTCTCTATAATTAACCAGATGTGAGTTTATTTGCACTCAGAAATAATTCAATAAATTTTGAAAATTGTCTCGTTTAAGAAATAATGCTGAATATAAAGAGCGAGTGCATTTGAACTCAGTGAGTTTAAATGCACTCGCTTTTTATATATTTTCTATATAACTTCGAGGCCTTTGACTGGCTTATACCTAATCTTTGTGCAAGCTTTCTTGTAGAATTACATTCGCCGTATATTTTTTTAATAATTTGTTTTTCATAATTATCCATAAGCTCATTTAGGGTTTTCCCTTCTTCTATAGAGCAGTTAATTTCTGAATGGTTTGATTTTCCTGTTAGTTCATATAAATGCTTTGGTAAATGCCAAGGTTTTATAACCAATTCCTTTGTTACTACGACCAATCTTTCTATTACATGGGAAAGTTCTCTTACATTTCCTTTCCAAGAATAGTTTAATAAAATCTTTTTTGCCTCTTCAGAAAATCTATAGGTCTTATTATATTTTTGACAATATTTATTCAAGTAAAAATCAGATATCAATAAAATATCATCTTTTCTTTCCCGAAGTGGTGGAATATCTATTTCAAAAACATTTAATCTATAATAGAGGTCTTCTCTAAAGGTTCCCATTTCAACCATCTTTTTAAGATCCTTATTCGTTGCCGCAATAATCCGAACGTTAACTTCTACAGGTTTTATGCTTCCAACAGGATAAAACTTTTTTTCCTGAATAAACTGCAGTAGTTTAGCTTGCATTTTATAAGGGATTTCTGAAATTTCATCTAAAAACAAGGTTCCTTCATGAGCTTCAGCAGCAAGACCCTTTTTTCCTGCTGAATTTGCACCAGTAAAGCTTCCTTTTTCATAACCATACAATTCAGATTCAAATAGGTCTTTGCTAATGGCAGCACAATTGATGTGTACAAAGGAGTTTTCTTTCCTAAGGCTTTTTTCATGAATATATTTTCCTATTAAGGTCTTACCTACTCCCGATTCACCAGTTATAAGGCAAGGGCATTCAAGATCTATAATTTCATTTGCAAGCTCAAATACTTTTTTCATTTCATCACTATTGAAAATTAAATTGTGGTCATATTTTTTTATATTTAGGGGAATAACATCTTCTAATAGGTATAAGCCTTGAGTTTTAATGTAAGGTATATCATCTCTTACACTCATGGCAACGTACTGGACCTCATGATTATCATCAAAGATGGGTATGGCAATAGTTAATATTTTGGCACCAAGCTTTGTTTCTTGTGTTTGTTGAACAGCTTTTTTAGTTTTGTATACATAAGGAAGTACAGAAGTACTCCAGTATTCATCGGCAAAATCATAAAAACTATTACCTATCATTTCTTCTTGAGAAACACCATAATGTCTTTCACATGCTTTGTTGACATAGACAATCTTATAATTATTATCATAAATTATTACTTCGTCATATAGCTCATCGATGATTTTTACAAATTCATCATATCCCAAATTGTTTTTAAAAACCATAACAACCTCCTTACTTATTCATTTTAGAATATCATTTGCGAAGGGAATTGTCATTTGAAATTTTACACAACTTTTGAGCAAATCTAGATATCAATATTATTATTTCTACTCTTCATTCTCATTATTATTTAAAAAATCAAATTTATCAAATTCATCTATTTGAGGTATATCATCTAAACTTTTGAATCCAAAACTCTTTAAAAATGTATCGGTTGTACCATAAACATTTGGCCTACCGGTTTTTTCTAGCTTTCCTGTTATCTGAATTAATTCCCTATCAATTAATGTACTAATAGGCTTGTCGCATTTTACGCCCCTAATTATTTCTATTTCATGCTTTGTTATAGGTTGTTTGTAGGCAATAATGGCCAAAACCTCTAGAGTAGGTCCTGAAAGTCCTCTGCTCTTTGAAGTAATACAAAGTTTCTCAATAAATCGATGATTTTCAAGTCTCGTTGCCAGCTGAAAGGAGTTATTCACTTCAACTACCTTTATACCCCTATGCTGCTCTTCAAGTTCATCGTTTAACTCATTTATATACTTTCTAACCTTGTCCTTGGGTATCTCCAAAGCTTTAGATATTTCTTTGATATTTAAAGGTTCACCCCAAACAAACAAAATAGATTCTATTGCCGATTTTATCTCTTTATCATCCATAGTTTAAACATTTGCCCCCTTAACTAGCCGCATATATTACAATGTCATCAAATATTTTGTCTTGCTTTATACTTATAATCTTCAATTTTAGTAACTCAAGTACTGCTAAAAATGTAACTACTATTTCCAATCTACAACACTGTGAACTAAACAAATCTATAAACTGAATATTCTTCTTCTTTTCTAAGTTGCCCTTTAACAGGGATATTTTATCTTCAACCGTATAAACATCCCTCTTAAGTTCTTTGAAAAAGTGCTTCCTATTCATGTCCAGCTTTTCAGCTTTTTGCATTATCCTTTTAACTGCTTTTACTAGGAGTTCTTCTTCTAAATCTAACTCAACTTTTACATCAACATCCTTTTCTATGAAATCCTCTAAATGCTCTTGGGACTTAAAATAGAACTTCCCATATTCGTCTTCTCTTTCCTTAAGAAATTCTGCTATGTTCTTATATTTCTTATATTCTATTAGTTTTAAAACTAAGTCTCTTCTTGGATCTAGACCCTGTACATCAAATTCTAATTGCTCTTCAGCTTGATTTGGAAGGAGCAGTTTAGATTTTATCTCAAGTAGCGTTGCTGCCATTACTAAAAATTCACTTGCTACCTCCATGTCTAAGTCCTTCAACTGCTTTATATACTCCAGATATTGCTCAGTTATATCCGAAATCGGTATATTGTATATGTCAATCTCATTTTTTTCTATCAAATGAAATAATAAGTCAAATGGTCCTTCAAAAGCTTCGAGTTTTATTTCGTAATCCATAAATACACCCTCAATAAGTTAAATTTTAAAATAAATAATTATATGTAGCCAACGGTATTACTTGAATATCTACAGTTTCTATTCTATATTTAGGACATGTACTCCTCTTATTAATTTTAATTGTCATTGAAATAATTGTAAAGTCTCATTTTTTTACTGGTAACATAGTAATAGAGCCTGAGATTATTATATCATAGGCTCTACATATTCTGTCTAATATTTACTTCGAAATACTCTTTAATATTTTTCCAAATGTATTAAAGATCGATGCTCTTTTGCATTCATTCTCAGTAACTAAATCAACTTTTCCTAGGTTTTCTCCCTTAGAGTTAGTTACTAATATTTCTCCAACTTTATCACCTTTTTTAAAGGGTGCTTTTACCGATTCAGGTATTATTATCTCTTTCTTAACGTCACCTTCTCCACCTTTTCTAACTAATACCTTTAGTTCTTCCTTAGCAACTATATTAATTTTATCTAACTTACCCTTTTCAACCCTTATTTCGTCAAAAACTTCATCCTTTTTAGAGATTTGTACGGAGTTATATGTAGAGAAGCCATAATCTAGCAGTTTTCTTGCTTCAGCAAATCTAATTTTTGATGTAGGAGATCCTAGCACAACAGCAACAAGTGTAAAGTTATTTCTTTTAGCCGATGCTGATAGACAGAATTTTGCTTCCTGAGTAAAGCCTGTCTTAAGCCCATTAGCACCTGGATAAAATCTAATTAGCTTATTTGTATTTGTTAGTTCTAGAGTAGCCCTTCCTTTTTTACCCACCTTCATCGATGACATCCATATAGTTAACCACTCATGTATCTTTGGATGCTTTAATAACTCCCTCGACATCAGAGAAATATCATATGCAGATGTGTAATGACCTTCCTGAGGCAACCCATTAGTATTCATAAACTGAGTATTTTTCATACCAAGCTCTGATGCCCTTTGGTTCATTTTTTTCACGAAAAGTTCTTGAGACCCAGCAATATGCTCAGCTAAAGCAACACAGGCGTCATTGGCAGATGCTATTGCTACTCCCTTTATTAGCTGTTCTACAGATCTTTGTTCCCCTGGTTCAAGGTAAAGTTGGCTCCCTCCCATACTTGAAGCATGCTCACTTATAGTAACTTTATCTTCCAAGGTAATTTGTTTTCTTTCGATTGCTTCCATAGTTAATAGCATGGTCATTATCTTAGTTACACTGGCAGGAGGCAGTTTTTGGTGACTATTATTTTCATATAATACTTTTCCTGACCCCGCATCTATCAAAATTGCAGACTTTGCATTCACGTCAAATTCATTTGCACTAGAGTAAGTAAAAGAGCTAATAAATAATAAAGCTACTGCAATCAAATAACAGATTTTTTTCTTATGAGACTTCTTTTTCATCTCCATTCCTCCTAACGTTTTGTTAGTCTTATGGTTTCCATTGAAATAAGTGCTTATTCATTAGAAAAAAATCTGATTACTAAAATTTTTATTTCCTAAAAGAGAATTAAAAAAAGACCGTAAAAATTTACAGTCTTTCTAGTTAATCCAATCTATAGATTTACTTCTTTCAATATACCTTTAACCAACTTAATAAACTTTGGTCTAGTTCTATTTGCAACTTCAACTACAGCTGAATGCTCTAAAGGCTCAAGCTCATCTGCAATAGCCATATCAGTTACACAGGATATACCTAATATCTTTAAATCAGAATGTCTAGCAACGATTACCTCAGGAACAGTGGACATTCCTACTGTATCTGCTCCTAATCGTCTTAACATTCTAAGCTCAGCAGCGCTCATGTAGTTAGGACCACTTATGGCAAGATACACACCTTTTTCTGTTTTTATCTCAAGTTTATCTCCTACTTTTTTACCTAACTCTATTAGTTCTTTGTTATAGGCTGTAGACATATCAGGGAATCTAGTTCCAAGCTCTTTGTCATTAGGACCTATTAAAGGATTTGCTCCAGTGAAGTTAATATGATCTTCTATGAACATAAGGGCTCCTGGATAAAGTTCAGGATTCATACCTCCACATGCGTTTGTTACAAGTAACATTTTAACCCCTAGTTCCTTCATAACCCTTACTGGGAATGTTACTTCCTGCATTGTATAACCTTCGTAAAAGTGAAATCTACCCTGCATTGCTATAACTTTCTTGCCTTCAAGTGTACCAATAACTAATTGCCCTTCATGGCCCTCTACCGTTGAAACAGGGAAGTTTGGAATTTCTTCATACTTAACTATTGTTTTGTCCTCTATTTCATTAGCAAGACTACCAAGTCCAGATCCTAAAATTAAGCCTATTTCCGGATTAACCGCTATCTTACCTTTGATAAATGAGGATGCCTCGTTAATTTTTTTTCTCATATCCTTCATATGTATATCCCCTTTTTATATATTTTTAACAACCATCTTCACTAGATTAATAAACTTTTCTCTAACCATAGCTGCTGTTTCTACAACCTCTTCATGGCACAATGGTTGATCTAGTATGCCTGCCGCCATATTAGTTATACATGAAATACCTAGTACCTTTATCTGACTATGGGCTGCAACAGTAACCTCAGGTACCGTTGACATACCAACAGCATCTCCTCCTAGGAATCTAATCATTTTGATTTCAGCTGGAGTCTCATAAGAAGGACCCGTCATAAGAGTATATACTCCTTTTCTTAACTCAATATTACTTTCCTCAGCTATCTTCATAACCTTTTCTATTAGCTCTCTATCATATGCCCTAGATGTATCCGGAAATCTAGGACCCAACTCATCGTAGTTTTTACCCATTAGAGGATTATCAAAGGCAAAGTTAATATGATCTTCAATAATCATCAAATCTCCGGGTTTAAATTCTTCATTTACTCCACCGGCTGCATTGGTAACAATAAGTGTCTCCACTCCTAGCTTTTTCATCACTCTAACTGGGAAGGTAACATCCTTCATTGAATAACCTTCGTAATAGTGGAATCTACCTTGCATAGCAATAACTTTTTTACCATTTAATGTTCCTATTACAAACCTACCTGCATGACCTTCAACAGTCGATACAGGAAAATTAGGAATTTCCCCGTAAGAAATATATGACGGCTCTTCGATCTCATCAGCCAATATTCCTAGGCCTGATCCTAAGATCAGACCTATTTCTGGCTTAAAATCAATTTTGCCTTTTAAGAAAGCGTAGGTTTCTTCTATTTTATTTAACATGTTTTCCATAATACAGCCCCCTATTTAAGTATCAAATCTTTAAAGCTAGTTCCAATCTTTGGTTTTTGAACATCTAATACATCAGCAATCGTTGCTGCGATATCAGCAAAGGTTTCTCTAGTGCCTAAGTTTACTCCAGCCTTCACATTTTTTCCATATGCAACTATAGGTATATATTCACGAGTATGATCTGTTCCTTTATATGTTGGGTCATTACCATGGTCAGCTACAAATATTATCATATCAGTATCCTTCATGCTATCTAAAACCTCAGGTATTCTTGCATCTAACTCTTCTAGGGCCTCTTTATATCCCTTAGGGTCTCTTCTATGACCAAACTTAGCGTCGAAATCAACTAAGTTTGTAAATATAATTCCCTTTGTATCAGTCTTTAGATACTCTATTGTTTTATCTACTCCATCCATGTTGCTCTTAGTATGAACTTCCTTTGTTATTCCTTGTCCATTAAAGATATCTTCTATCTTCCCTACTGCCATTACATCGTATCCAGCTTCAGAAGTAAAGTCTAGTATTGTCTTTTCAAATGGATCAAGAGAATAATCTCTTCTATTTGGTGTACGGGTAAAGTTTCCTACTTCACCTACGAAGGGTCTTGCTATAACTCTGGCAACTTGATCTTCTCCCATTAGAATTTTCCTTGCAATACTACACATTTTGTAAAGTTCATCTAAAGGTATTACTTCCTCATGGGCTGCTATTTGGAAAACACTGTCTGCAGAAGTGTAGACAATAGGACTTCCAGTCTTCATGTGTTCTTCACCAAGCTCCTTGATTATTTCTGTTCCTGAGGCAGGCTTGTTTCCTAAGGCCTTTCTACCCGTAAGCTCTTCAAACTTAGCCATTATGTGCTCAGGAAAACCATCGGGATAGGTCTTAAATGGCTCCTCTATATGTAGTCCAGCCATTTCCCAGTGTCCAGTGGTTGTATCCTTTCCATTAGAAATCTCCTTTGATTTTCCAAAGGATCCCATAGGTTCTTCTGTACTTTCTATGCCTTCTATTCCGTCAATATTTCCAAGTCCCAGTTTTACTAAATTGGGTAAGCTAATGCCTCCCATTTCCTTTGAAATATTACCTAATGTGTTTACACCAACATCTCCAAATTTTTCTGAGTCCGGAAGCGCCCCTATTCCAACACTATCCATTACAAAAATAGTCACTCTATTAATCATGTTACTCCTCCTTTTCTTTGCAATATAATCTTTTATAAAGATTCAAGTAAAACAATTAAGTTATACTATATAAAATCTATATGTATAGATATAGTTTGAGGTTAAGAATGAGAATTTAGTCAGATCTTTTAGAATTAATATTTTAACGTCTCTTCTCATATGTAACCGGTAACATACAAGTCCATAAAAATAGGATTTTTAGTCCTATTTAAATAATACCCACCGTAATTCACCTCTAACCATCTATAGATAAACAGCGTTAATATTTAAAATAGATTTTAGATATCTACACTAAATATTAATTTAAATATTTTTAAATGTCAACAATCTAACAAGAGCCCTTTTAGGCTCTTGGATGAGATTTATTATAAACATCCTTGATTTTATTCTTAGTTAATTGCATGTATATTTGTGTAGTAGATATATCTGAATGTCCAAGCATTTCTTGAACAGATTTTAAATCGGCTCCATTTTGAATAAGGTGTGTAGCAAAAGAATGTCTGAGTGTATGAGGAGTTATTTTCTTATCTATATTAGCTTCCTTAGTATACCTCTTTATTATTTTCCAAAACCCCTGTCTAGTTAACCTTTTCCCATAGTAGTTAACAAATAAGGCCTTCTCTTCTTCTTTAATTAGGTTCTCTCTATATTCAGATGAATATTTAAGTATAGCCTTCTTAGCCATAGAACCTATCGGAATAACTCTTTCTTTATCATTATTTCCTCTACATTTTATGAAATCCAAATCTAAGTTTAAGTCATCTACATCTAGCCTTACAAGTTCTGATACTCTAATACCAGTTGCATATAACAACTCAAGCATTGCTTTATCTCTTGAACCCATTGTACTGTTTCCGTCGGGTTGATTTATTAAACTTTCTACTTCACTTAAAGTTAGAACACATGGTAATTTCTTTTCTGATTTAGGAGATTCTAAGTTTAATGTAGGATCATTTTCCACAATTCCATTATTTAACAGATATTGATATAAGGCTCTTATAGAAGCCAAGTTTCTTGAAATAGTGGAAGTAGCACGTCCCTTTTTTTGAAGATAAAGCAGATATGTTATAATGGTTGTCTTATTAACGTCTAGATAGGATGGCCTATTCTTCTCAAGAAGAAAATCACCAAATTGTCTTAAATCTCTACCATAAGATTCTAGAGTATTTTTAGAGAGTTTTTTCTCATCTTGCAGGTACATAACAAAATCTTTGACAATTTTATTCATTTCAATAACTCCTTTATTTCTCTTTTGCTCCAGCCGTACATTAGATAATTATTCAACATTCATGTTAAAAAATCCTTTATTTTTTTGAAAGT
The DNA here is from genome assembly GCF_050888315.1 of Wukongibacter baidiensis. Lineage (NCBI taxonomy): Bacteria > Bacillati > Bacillota > Clostridia > Peptostreptococcales > Caminicellaceae > Wukongibacter > Wukongibacter baidiensis. The sequence goes on along the minus strand of NZ_CP138202.1, from coordinate 199,149 downwards.
TGAAAATACGATAATAGGTCTCAAGTATATTCTTAAGTTAATAAAAGATTTCATTGATGTACGTCTTTACATAAATGAAGATATATATTTGATAAAAAATGGTGATATATATGCTTCTATCAAACACCCAACGGCTATAAAAACATGTACTATGGCAATGACAGTACTATATAAAAAGAATTGATTAAGTAAGCTGTATTGGCCGCTTTTCCTCGATCTGCTCTTTATGAGCATTAACGAAAACCCGATACCTAGAGCTCCAACAAAAATAGTTCCTGGAACTATTAAGATATTTTGCGGTAGGACTGAAACAAGAGAAAATGCAATTCCTTTTAATCCCATTTGTTTAACAAAAAAACCTACTGTAAATCCTATTATAAAACCTCTCAGTGCAATTAGCAATAAAATAAGAGGAATACCAATAACTGTTACCCCTAGTATCCATATTATTATACCAGTTTGAAAGTTGTTTAACAGTGATTGTTTTAAGATCGAAAAATTATTTATGGCTTCAGTATCGACCATTCTAAAAAAGTTTTGCATGTAAACAACAAGATCCTTGTTTTCAGTCTCTGTAAGGGCTTTAGACATAAAAGCACCCGATGAAATACCAATCATAAAGAACAATACCACAAAGAAATATATCATTAGGTTTCCTTGAAAATGCTTAGTTATTGTATCATTAATTCTTCTAATCAAAAAAATCCCCCCATTTTTTGTACATGCTATTAAATAGTATGCTTTCAATGGGGATTATATGTCTAAAAAAGTGATAAGATTGTTTTCAGCTTAAAAAACTAAATATAACTTAAATGCTTCTATTTCTCTTTTTCAAGATAGTTTTTTATGTATAACAAAGCTGTGATCGTTTTAGCATCCTTAATTCGTCCCTCATCAATCATTTGGGTTAACTCCCCAATTGAATACTTCTCAATTTCAATATATTCGTCCTCATCGGGCTGAGGGTTATCCTTAATAAGATTTCTAGCTAGAAATATACTTATAGCTTCGTTGCTAAATCCTGGTGAAGTGAAAATTTCAAACAAATATTTTATATCTTCACTCTTATATCCAGTCTCCTCTAAAAGTTCTCTACTTGCACATTCTAATGGTTCTTCCCCTATTTCCAATTTACCAGCTGGAACTTCTAAAAGATATTCTTCAACAGATTTTCTATATTGTTTTACCATAATAATCTCATTTTCATCAGTTATAGGAACTACAGCTACAGCTCCTGGGTGTTCAACTATTTCTCTTTTAGAATATTTTTGATCAGGCAATTCAACCGTATCAATTCTCAGATTTATTATTTTACCTTGATAGATCTTGTCAGATTTTATAGTTTGTTCAACATTTTTCATAATAACTCCCCTTTTACCAAGTTTTGATTTTTAAACCCTGATTTTCCATGACTAATCCGGGTTGAACTATATTTACTGCTTTGGGGTATATACCTAAAGTTTATGCTACGTATCAAAAAATAATACTATGGGCAATTTTTGCATTTACTCCGACGGATAAAAAAAAGGCTTCATCGTCTTTTAAAGTTCTCCCCATAGTTTCCATAACAAAATCTGATTTTTTCAATACATCTATTATATCATTAAATCCCATAAATAACACGTCATGTTTTTTATCAATACCATATCTAGATATTTGCCTTCTTATACAGCTTTCTTTATCATCATCAAATGCAGGAATTCCAACGTATGCTCTGGTTTTTGATATGAGATTCAATACAGTAATAGTATGGTGACTGATTCCAAAATGCCTCTCTCTTTTATCATTAAAGCTTATTCTTGGTACACAAATAGGAGATCCATTCAAATCATTTACTGCATCGATAATCTTTCCTTGCTCGGTGCCAGTAAATCCATATTTTGTTCCAGTTCCTACTATACCTGGTCCCATGGCAACTATACATATATCACATTTTAATATATCCTTTGCAGTAATTAAACCATTATATATATTCACACATTCAAAATCACCTCCAAATGCGTGACCCACAGTTATACTGCCGTCTATATATCCTCTTTTCTTTAAAAAGTGAACATTCTTGCTAAAATCAATAGGTAGTGCTGCCCCATCGGTCATTATGTACCCGATACGAAGATTACTATTTATGCTTTTTAAAATAATGGCCAGTGGAGCTAGCATACTATGTAGGCCACATACCAGTACGGGCATCTTTTCAAGAGACTTGAATTTATTGAAAACTTCATGGTACTTACTTGACTGTTCTTCCATGGAATTCACCTTTATCTGCATAGGAGTATATCTCAGCTTCATTATGTGTCCATAGCCACTGCTCTTTTTTTCAGTATTGCTTAGATCAGCCACCACAAAATGATATCCCCCTGTACCAAGTTTTAAGTCCTTTGCCGTTGTATTTAAAATAACCTCATTTCCCTTCTCCAAACCATCGGTGAATGTCTTATAAGCTATTGCTTTTTCAGAGTCATTCCCTATTCTAACAAAGAGCTCAACAACATTCCCTCTACACTCAATAATTTCTTCAATTATTCCAGTTTTTAAGTTTAACATTATCTAAATTTAACCCCTTCCCAATTCATCTAAAAAACTCAATAATCTATTCTCTCTTATTAAGACTGAAATGGATCGCTTTTCCGAGTATAAATTAGCTATAATCAAGAAAATAGCTACTACAATTTTGATTTCTATAGATAAACCCGTTGCAACAATCCCTAAGATTATTCCTAGTGAGTTTGCTCCAATATCGCCCAACATTGATTTTCCCTTTATATCTTGAGGCAAATATGCCAATGCAGCTCCAATAAAGCTAAGAAGAATTGTTTTAAAAACATTATTTACAAAAGGAGTTATTGATACACTAACGATAAGAAATCCCTTCAATGCCCGACCTGGTCTTAAATCCAATAGATTTATAAAGTTCGTAAACAAAGCAATTACTAAAACGTTAATTGTAAAGTCACTAATACCCTTTGAGACAATTGTGCTTATTAGTATTGCGATAACCCCTCCAAAAACTGCCTTTAACCCTCCTGTAGTCAGTTTAAGACTACACAGCATCTTTATATGACCTCTGAATCCCTTTACATCATTATCTCCTATAAAATCATCTATTAGGCCAATAAATCCCATAGCAAGTATTCCTAATATAAAAACCATAATTAGCAAATAGTTCGATTGTTTTTCTAGCCCAAATAGAAACAATGATACCAATAATATATTAAAAACAAATATTATTCCCATACTACAGGGAATAAACTCTCCCTTATAGTTTGGTTTCACAAATCCAGAACTTGTATATAGATTCTCTACCAAAGGTATAGTTAATCTATGAAAAAGGTATGATAAAATCAATATTATGCACCTTACAACCATTATCTAAACCCCTTTAAAATTAGTGTCCAAAGTATTTGATAAAACTGTTTCCCCCTATGAATAAATCCATTCAAATCTCTACCAGTCTCTCTATGTCCCATGCTTACTTCAATTTCCTTAATACTATAACCTGATTTTAAAATATCTATTGTCATACCTACTTCTACACCATACCTCGATGGCATTTTTTTAAAGTTTCTTAGAACCTCTGTCCTAAAAGCTCTTTGACCAGAAAGGCCAGAGTCTATATTCTGCCTAGTATAAAACTCAATTCCCTTTTTTGCTAATAGCTTCACAAGTCCAAATCCGCCTTTTTTCTTCGACTGTAAAAACTTTGCTATTGAAACATCACAGTCCCCTTGTATAACTGGTTCAATCAATCTATCTATATCATTATGAGAAGCATCTAAATCTCCATCTAAAAAGATTATTATCTCATTTTCATCAATCATCCTATCCAAACCATATTTTAGGGCATATCCCTTTCCCATATTTTTATCGAGTTTTATAACCTTTGCACCGGCGTTACTAGCTTTAACAGCAGTACTGTCCTGTGATCCGTCATCAACAACAATCACTTCTCTTATATATCTAGAATTTTTGATGGTCTCTATGGTTTTTTCAATCCTATCTTCCTCATTATAAACTGGAACTAATGCACTAATCTCTATAGGCAATCCTACACCTCCTATGGTCTTTATTCAAAAACAAAAAAATCTTTAGGAAGCAGCCCTTCAGCCGTTTCCTTCTCTCCAAAATGACCTTTTTTCCCCTTTAGAATCATCAACATAGCTATTTGACCAACCTTGGTCTCACTATTGTCTACAGTCGGTATATCTAGTTCTTTGTAGAAAGGCATACTTGATACAGAAATATCAGACCTTTCAATTCCCATAACTGGAATATTGTTCTCTTTGATTAAGTTGATAAATTCCCTTCTGAGGGCTTTATAATACTTGTTTCTGATTTTATAGCCATTATCAATAATAATTACATAGTCAATCGTTGAGTTTATATCACCTTTATACTCCAAAAAATCCATTTGCTTTAGGTAGAAGGGTAGTAAAGATCTATCCTCCATTACTAATCTAGAGAAGACTTTTTCAATATTACCTTGGTATATCTCACCTTTCTTCAATTCACCTATTTCATAAATACCTTTAAAGTTCCTTCTTATTGTATCTATGCTGATTTCACTATCCTTTGGTACTTTAACCTCTGGTGACTTCTTTACACCTATATTATCTAAGGTATCCTTTAGATCTAAATAATCCTCATCTGTAAACATGTTTATAATCATAATGTTTGACTCCGCTAAGCTCTCATCAGCCAATTCATTATATATTGTATCTATAACCTCACTATTTCTATTATTTTGTTCCTTGTAGTCCTTTAACTCCTCAATTAGCTCATAGTTCTTTTGTCTAAAACCATCAAATTCCTCTTCTATCTGTGAGACCAGCACCTTCTGTTGCTCTATAAATAAATTTTGACCATCAATTATTGCCCCAATAAAAACTCCTACACCTAGGGATAGAAATATAGCAATAATTGTTATTATAAAATGTTTAGTATTGATTACCATAATATCTCCTTCAATTCATAAATAGTTTAAATCTAATTTGTAATAACTTTATTAAATGCTTACTGAGTGGTGAAAACAGAGCAATTATTATTATTGGTATTAAGGAAGACATGAATACGCTAAACAAATGTATCGGTTTAATTCTTTCCTTATATAATTTATTAACACCCTTTGCATCAATTAATTTGGATCCAATCTTTAGTCTTACTAAAAAAGTGCTAGACATTCCCTTTCTACCCTTTTCCAAGAAATCTATCATATTTGTATGGGTTCCCACAGCAACTATTACATCTGCACCCTTTTCATAAGCCAATAACATTGCTACATCCTCGCTTGTTCCAGGCGATGGAAATATTTTATACTTCAATCCTTGTTTCTCTACCCTTTCAACCCCTGGCGCCCTGCCATTGCTATAGGCGTGTACTATAATTTCTTTGCACAATTTTAGACACTCATCCGAAACACTGTCCATATCTCCAATAACAATATGAGGAGTATATCCAAATTCTAAAAGAGCATCTCCTCCACCGTCTACGCCAATTAATACCGGTTTTACTTCTTCAATATACGTTCTTATTGCAAGTAGGTCCTTTTTATAGTCTTTCCCCCTTACAACTACTAAAACGTGTCTGCTTTCAATGTCAATATCTACACTAGGTATCTCAATTTTATCTAAAATAAGGCTTTTTTCATTCTTAGCATACTCTAAGGTATTTTCAATAAAATCCTCAAGTACTATTTCTAAATTATCCTTTGCCTCTTCTGTTTTCTTGTTAATTATTTCTCTAGTAATGATTGTTCCCTTACCAATATATGTATTATCCCCATAGACCTCATCATCAAGAATCTTGATCTTGCTGTTATCTTCAATTAAATCAAAAGCCTTCTCTTCATCCATATCTATGATGGTTATTCCAGCTTCAGAGAGTATGGCTGGTCCACCATTTGGATACCTTCCACTTATTGATTGTTTTGTGTTTATAATGGCTTTAGGTTTTTTTTCGACTAAGGACAATGCAGCAATTTCATCAATATCCTTATGTCTTATGACTGCTATCTCTCCAGAACCTAACCGCTTTACCAAGTTTTTAGTTTTTCTATCCTTCTTAGCAATAGATTCAATAACCATAGTACCTCCGTATATGTAGCCCATAATATTCCTTAATATTATTTCCATAATCGGTAGTATTTTATAACACATAAGAAATTATAAACATATTAAAGCTATGGATAAATATAATTTCCGTTATGTGTATAGAACTCATATAGCAGAACTTGATTTATACATATCAAAATACTCGATGTTTCTAGGAGGTTTTGATGTGTATAAATTAATAATTCTACTTGAATCTCTATACAGACAAAGTATACCTTTAGAATCTTTATAAAAGACTTTGTTCTAAATATTTTCTTTTTCATAGGTAAGTATGGGCATTTAAGGCGTTGAATATACCATTTTTTCTATATAATGGGAATTAGAGTGTTTTTAAATACTCTTTATTGACAAATTTCCACTATTTCCTCAAAAATATTGAAATATAATGTAGGATTTTTACTATTGCCTCGGAAATGGGAAATTATATTTCTCAGGCTATTGACAAACCCGAATTTCTTCGTTGTTGCTTAAACCAAGAACCCTTACGCGTGTCTATATACGCCGCGGTCTCTTAGTTTAAGCACGCCTCGAACTTCAGCCTTCTCAAAAGCCTACAATCTTGTCAACTTCGTTAACAATCTGGGAAATTATATTTCTCTCCAATCTTAATTCCATATGAACTTAAAGAAAAAGAGCACTAGGATTTCACAAGAACCCTATTGCCCTCTATTTGTTTGTTAAATAACTATTGAGATAACTTATTTTTATATAGTATTATTTATTCTAATGTAAAAATTCATGGGTTATAGTATAAAATAATATTAAATAGTCAGAATATTTATAACTTTTAAATTTTTAGGGAGGGTTATTAATGTTATCGGAAAATAATATTAATGTTTGTGAAGAGCATAAGCTTGTAAATAGTAAGGATATTCTATACTGGATGGATAATACACATATTTTTTATTATTCTTGTGAGAACTGTACGAAATGTAATAATTGCAAAAAGGTTATAGAAATTAACTAATAGAATTGATTAAAACATAATTTTCGGAACTTTATCTTTAGCCTAAAACTCCCTTTCTCAGCAGGGAGTTTTTTTCATACTGAAGTTTATTCTTAAACTTGAACTTTGAAATCTTTAACTTCTATTTCTTATTTAACTTTTCCACCTTTAAGACAATATCCCTAGCTGTTTCTAATCCTTTTCTATACCAATATTGATTTTCCTTTATTGTTTTTCCATCTTTCTCTTTTTCATTTATTCTACCTATTGAGAAATTCAGTTCATCCAGGATTATTTTCGTTTCTTTGCTCATTATTTACTCCCCCCATCTATAATTATTATATATTTTTTCAAGTTTTGATATTAGTTCTTTTTGAACTCTTATGTTTAATTTCTGCACCAATCCAGACAATAATCGGCAAAACCACCTGAAATATAAAAGCATAATAGGGCCATATTTCAAATGCCCATTCTGACATCTCTATTAAACTCTCATAAATAAAATGGGCTAGATTGACCGTCAATAGCGCAATAGGAATTGCAATAAATTTGTAGTCACTACACCCAAAGGTTTTTACAACTCCTTTGCAAGCTCCCAGTAAGCATATATACACCTTCACAAAGCCTGCTCCCAAAAATGAAATTGCTACTATTATTTCTGATCTTTGCACAAAATCTCCGATATTTGCTCTGCTAACCGTTATATGTGATGGAAAATATACTGAAGTAAATTGTGTTTCTCCTAGAACTAAAATTTCCGTAAGTGTTGCTATAAATAAAATGGTTCCACCCAACACCATACCCCATGTATATATTGTATATGGAGATTTCTTATTGCTTAGAGATGAAAATACCATGCAGAACAAAATGGTTTCAGCAAATGGAAAAGAGAAAACTGAAAAGGAACCCAGCAAAATGGGTTTTAGTCCTTTTCCGAATATAGGTTTTATATTATTTAAATTCATATCCGGAATTAATAGCAATACTGAAATAATCACAAAAAAGATAAGTACAACTATAACCAACTCGCTCCATCTACAAAGCATTCCAACTCCAGCTTTAATTCCAATAGCACATAGTAATGCTATAAATATCATAAGAATGATTTCCGGGGTCTCAGGTATTGATACATCATTTATGAATTCACCAAAGTTTCTAATAACTAAGGCACCCAAGTGAAAGGCAAACCAAGTGAAGACTAGGCCTATAAATCTCCCGAATATTTTACCAAAAACATATTCAAGTATATCAAGTAAATCCCTGTTTGGATAAAGTGATAGAATTCTAGCATATATCATTAATATTGGATATGAAAAAAGCATAGCAATAATTATAGCTATCCACGAGTCCTTTCCTGCTTCGCTTCCAGTACCTATTATTAAACTGCTCCCCATTATGAATAGAGTTATTAATACTATTCCTTGCTTGTCTGTAATTATGTCATTATTCATACTCTTCTCCTCTAAGGATCTTCCATTGTCTCCTTTACTAAGCTTATATATAGGTTATAGTTTAACCAAATTTTAGTTATAATAATCTCTAATGGTCTCAGTACATTTATGCAAACCTTTTTATAAAAATGCAGTTAACATCATTTGCAAATGATGGTATAATGAACTTGTTTAGATAAGTATATATATGGAATATTAAACCTAGGAGATGATTAGAATGGCTTTAGAAGATGTAAGAAAGTATTTTGAAGAGAAAAATTTAAACTTTGAGATATTTGAAATGGATGAAAGTACTGCAACTGTTGATCTAGCTGCTAAGGCCCACGGGGTAGAGCCAGCTCTTATTGCAAAAACTATTGCAGTACAACTAAAGGATAGGAATATTCTTATCGTTACAAAGGGAGATGCTAGAATAGATAATAGAAAGTATAAGGATACTTTTAAAACAAAATGTAAAATGCTTAAATATGATGAGGTATCAGAAATAACTGGTCATCCAGTAGGTGGAGTATGTCCCTTTGGCTTAAAAACTCCTTTGGAAGTATACTTAGATGCCTCACTCAAGGACTTCGAGTTTGTCTATCCAGCAGCTGGATCAACCAACTCATCTATTAAAATCTCACCCGATGAACTTAAAGATATTACCCACGGTCAATGGATAGATGTATGTAAATAGATGTCGAATCTTGCAAAAAGAAATTTAGGCATCGATTAGAGAATAGCTTAATAGTTTTATGACCCTTCTAATTGATGCCTTTCAAGCTAAATGAAAATCACTCAGAATCATCCGGCAATATCTTTGAACTACATTTTTCTTCACTAGTATAAGGTATTACTTGTTTATATGGTGGTGGTGGTAATTTTGCTTTTTTACTTACAACTATTGGATAATCTATTTGAGATTGATTACTATCATATTCCTTTCTCAATTGCTTTATAACAATTCTTCCAATATGTTTTCCTAGTCTTAATCCTTCCCTATTGTCAACAGGATAATGCACTCCTGCATAGAGCCTTGATAATGCACATTCATTTGCCAATTCGTTTAGTCTGTTTTCTTCTGATTGAAAAAAGTAGCTTAATACAGTTTCTGCGCATCCAGCAACCGCAGCATGGCCTGACGGGTAGGACGGATGTAATGGTGTACATAAGAAAGTAGCTAGTTCCTGATCGAATTGGTTCGGTCTAGCTATTTTCCACTTATATTTAAAATGCCATGCAATTACAAAAGCATCATTTAAAGCTCCTTGAGTAGCCGCTAAGATACGTGCAGCTCTTGGTGCCGAAATACCGTAGGTATCTATTAATATATCTATTATTGGTGTCCATTGCTTTGTTGCAGGCCCTGTTCCCCAATAGGTAGCTATCTTTTTTTGTTTACTGGTCAGATTTTCCAAGGTTTTCTTTACAATTTCCAGTTGTTTACCTTGAAAATCAATTCCTGAGTCTGGACTTCTTATTTTAAAGGCAATAATCCGCCCTTCTTTATCAGTAAATCGCCCTTCCTTATCTCTTCTTATAAAGTAAGTTGGCCAAGAATTTGCATATGGTTCTTCACTAGCTGGTACTCTCTCTTCTCCTGCATATGAAAGCTGAGACCATTTCCTTGGTGTATTAACCTCATCACCTATATCGCAAATAATATCTGTAATCATCATAAAACTCCTTCTTATATTTAATGGCGTACAAGCAACTTTTTGCTTCATAATATGTAAGGAGTTGAAATAGGTTCGAGTAATTAAGCATTTTATGGGTTTTGCTAAAAAAACTATAAAAAGACAACTATTTATTATAACTTTGTATTTTTTAGATCTAACCTTCTGTTTTTTAATTATTATCATGGGTATTAATTATAATGTAAGCAATATTAGGAAAGTACTAAGAGCAATTAACTAAAAGAGGAGGTTACGATATGGAATTTGTAATTAAGATATTTTCTGATTATATTTGACCTTTCTGCTATATTGGCATGGGTATTGTCAGTGAATTAAAGAAGGATTATGAGATCAGGGAGGAATGGGTTGGATTTGAAATTCATCCTGAAACTCCAGCAGAGGGAGTATCTCTTACCGAAAGATTCGGTGCTGATAACTTTAAGGCAAACATGCAAAGATTAGCTGATACTGGAGAAAAATATGGTATCGAATTCGGTGAGCTTAAGCTAATGCCTAACTCTCATAATGCCTTACAAGCAGCAGAATACGCAAGAAGTGCTGGTAAGTTTGATGAATATCATAGGCGCCTTATGGATGCTTATTTTAGAGATGGCAGAAACATAGGTAATATTGAAGTTTTAGTAGATATAGGAAGGTCCGTTGGGTTGGATCAAGGGAATTTATCTGATGTTATTAAAACACGAAAATATGAGGCTTTGTTAAAAGATAACTTAGGTTTAGCTAAAGATCTAGGCATAAGTAGTACACCGACTTTTGTTGTCAATAATGAGTACGCCATTGTTGGAGCACAGTCCATAGACGTATTTAGAAGCTTATTCGATGATATCAAGAATCGTGTTAAATGATTTGGATGTTAATTTAGTATCTAATATCTGATCTATTTGAGATATTTAGGTGGCTTGGCATGTACATTAGTACTAGCCAAGCCGCCTGAGTTTTAAAGCTTTTTAACTTTTTGATATCAAGTTTCTTCAAGTTTACCATTCCCTATACAGCTTTAAGATATGTTCAGCCTCTTAAAAATTAAATATCTTCCAAAGTATAACCAGCAACATTATAATTTTTATAATCCAACCTCTTACCGTCAAACTCCAAAGGCTTATTTTCCACAAACACTACGAAAAAGGTAAGTCCATCTAAAATATTGAAATGACGGTTTTGAACAATATAATTTACATCATCATTATCTTTATTAAGTATCTTTATGTTTATCCCGTCCCTTAGCCCGACTTCGTATGTCAATTGTCCCACGGTTTGATTTACTTTATCAATTATTATATCGTTCTTTTGCCTTAGAGTTATTCCATATTCTGAAATATCTTTATACACCTTACTTCCTGTATCATCGTAATAATAGGCTTTGTCATCCATTGAGTTGAGATAAATATCTGTCCCATTATGCTCTACCATAAAAAAGAATGGTGGTGACCATAAATCCTTTTCATCAGCAATGAAAAACTTGTCATGATAAACTAGAATTTTTGACTTAACATTGTCCTTTACTGATTCATATTCATTATCATCAACTATATTTTTTCTTAAAACATCATAAAACTCTTTTAGAAGTCTTTCATGATCTATGTTGACATCATAGTAAAAATTCTTATTATATCCATCAGACATTTCGCCAGAATTGGGAATTTCTTTGTCTATGGAATTGATAATAGCTCTAGATGCCAGATTTAGATTTTGCTTCATAAGTTCGATGTCGTTGTTATTATCTATTAAAATCATATTAGGGATGAATACTACAGTAACAAAGAATATAAAGAAAACAAAGAATATAACTTTACCCATTGCCTATCCTTTCCTCGATCATTTATTTATTCCTAATTCATCATCTGGATTATTTTCATCAAGTGAATTTTTCGATATTGGAATTGTTTTTATTGACAGTATTCTCTCATTCAGAAAGTTCTCAGGCTGTAATCCAAAAAATGATGCATTTATAAATCGACCAAAGATAGACAGATTCTTATCCTCTAAATAAATTGTAATCTTATCACCTATTTTTAAATTCTCATCGATTATTTCTTCATTTTCATAGAAAGTATCATATATCCCAGGTTTAATCTGCTTATCATATCTAAGCTTTACAATATAGTCACCATACTTATTTATTGAGCTTGTCAACTCGTCATATAGTTCCTGTGTGAATATTCCCTTTGTGGCTATAATTTCACAGGTGTTATAATTTAACGAGTCAATTACCTGTTCATGCTTCTCGTGTTCAGAGTATGTTATCATCAAAAGCAAGTACAGTGTGGCAACAAACATAAAGAATATACTGTACATCATTCTTCCAGCCAATAAATCACATCCTTAGTAGAAAACGATCTAAGTCGTTTTTAAGTTACGAATTTCTATTGATATAACATTTAGTAGCTCAATACACAACTCAAACTTTACTTCGTTTTGCTTAAATCAACTCTATCGAAATCGACTCTTTCTAGTTTCCCATCTTCATCATATGTTTTTTCCATTTCGAATAAAGCGCCTTCGATTATATTACTTTCACTTAAAGGATCACCATCTTCATCATCAACGTCAATTGTCAAGTTTGAATCTTTTGAGGCTCTTGCAATATAACTTTTTACAGTGTTACCCGTCACAATATTAGGATTGCTTAACATCATGTTAACCTTATCCTGCTCAATCGTTCCCCTCTCTGCAAGCTCCCTAGCCCCAGAAGCTTGTCCTAAAACTGCTATACCAAAAAGTGATAATGTAAGTACAAGTATAAGTATCAAAACAATAACTCTAGTCATAATAAACCCCTTTCTTTCGTAGAGAGTTCCTAGTGAAACTAGATTTATATATATCAAAATATCCGATGATTCTGGGGATTTTTGATGTGTATAAATTAAAGTTTTCACTGGAATCTCTCTATTGCTGAACGCACTCTATTTTTTTTATTTTGTTATTCTCATATGTAACTGTGTTATTAAAATTCATCTCATGATCAATACTAAATTGATCTGCGTCATAGGTTTCGGTTACATAGCTTTTAATATTTGCTCCAATAGTGACCTTAACTTCAACATTGCTCTCATCCTTAAAGTATCTTATAAACCCTATTACATCCCCCCCATTGACAACATTCCTATCTAAGTTAAGATAATCATTCTTATCTACTTTCTCAATATCTTCGTTATGATCTAATACTGCATGTATAATTTCAAGCTCACCTCGTGAAAGTCCAATCCCTAAAATAACAAGTGCTAAAATAAGCACTGTTATTAGCACCTCATAGACAATGCTGGACATGATCTCCTCCTTTCTATAAAATCTCGTTAAGGTTATATGAATCTAGCCAAGGCATCAATAAATACAATGTTAAAAGGAAGATTATCATCAAAGCCCCAGCCAATCCAGTAATATCTATATTTTGTATTATCTTTTTAACCTTCCTAGCGTCCTGCCTTTTTTCAATTCTAAAATCTTTTTCTATATTTGAAATTGCAAATTCAAAGTTATTGTTATTTGCCTGCTCTAGCTTTTCCAAAAATAGCTTTTCATTTAAATCCTTGGTACTCTTTATAATCTCACTATACATTCCTTTCCTGTCAACACTATTTTTATGATTAAGCTTCTCAATCTTTCTAAGCAATTCAGTATAAAAATAGGATTTGTCAATCATTATTGTCAAAACTTCTAAAAAGGATGTCGGCTTAATACTCCCATTTAGGATAATCAATTTTTTTAGAAATTTAAGCTCCCTCCTTCTATCGTTTTTTATAAATAGGTTTTTAAATAATATGAATACATCAGGTATATAAAATATCACAACCAAAATAATTAAAATAGGTATATACCTTATCTTCCTAATTAAATAGTAATCCTTTAATCTATGGTAAAGCTTATTTGCCAAGGTGTGCTTTGAAAGCTCCGTCTTTATATCGTCGCTGCTTATTATATTGTATATACTACTTTGAAGTGACTCTTTATCGAGGGTAAAAAACTTTTCCTTATCAACTTCCTTTAGTATAGTTTTTAGGTAGTCTATCTCCTCTTTCAAGGCCTTTTTTCTATCAACGCTTTCATTACTATCTTGAAATATTAGATCAACCTTGTATTCATATGAATTGAATATCTTGCTTTCATAGATCTTAATATTTGTTGCATGTATTAAAAGAGCAAATGATACAGCTAACATTAAAATAGCAACCTTAAAAACAAAAAAGTTCTTTACTGAATAATTAGAGTACCTGAGTAAATGAACATATCTATTATAAGTTTTACTATCTGGCTTAGGCGTGAAAACAGAGTATATAAAGTCAACGAAGGATGACTTAACTCCTTTTTTCTTTAAACTCCTCAGTTTTTTGTCTCTAAATTTCATAAATCTATTACTTTCAAAGTATTGTATATAGATATATATGATGACAAATATGAGAATTGGCGCTAAAAATAAATTTCTCATTTCAACTCCCTCTCTAAGCATTTCTTTCCATAATTATTAAAATACTAACATGCATAACAATTGCTACTAAAATAATGATCTTAAAAATTATCCCTTGAGGTGAACTGTAGTAAAGCATTGCCTTATCACCTAAAGCATTTATATTGTATTTCTCAATCAGCCCTATGAAAATTACAAATGTTAGAGTCAAAAAAATGTACATCCTACTATTAAAAGAGATGTCTCTCTGATTTTCTAACTCAATTAATATCTCCTCAGTTGTCTTTTCAAATTGCTCCTTAAGTTCTTTCGTAACTCCTTTATAGTGTCCTTGGTATATTAGATTTAGAAGTAATGTAAAATGCTTATTATTGTAAACCTTCTCAAGGAATTTAAATGTATTATCAGCCATTGCCCTAGTATTTTTTGTAAGGGCGGAATATACTCTGTCTATCTCTCTCTTGACAGGCTTGTCAAAATCATTCCTAGATACTTCAAGGGCCTTAAGCATATTATCAGTATAAATCAGTCGATCGTTTATTAGCCAAAAGGTAGACGGCATTTTATTAGAAAAGTTTCTCTTTGCCATGATATTAAAAATATATAACGAAAGATAAAACAGACCTAGAAACAGTAGAAAATAAACTATCGTCAAATACCACACTATCTTTGTATCTGGAATTACCATCATTAACAGTAATATTGAAAAAACAAGAAAGCAAAATAGAACTATTACTGAATACTCTTTATTTTTTGCTATGGAATTTCTATTGTAAAGACATATCTTAAATGTAATGCTATCTATGATTTTTTTTCCAAAGGTCGATCTTTCAATAATATCAACTATTCCTTTCAGAGGTGCCTCTCTATCTCTCTTAATCCGATATCTACTTTTAATTGTTTTCTTCCTGACTGTTTCAAAAATTAAAAGTACAGCTATTACTAACACTATAAACAGAAGGATTAAAATCAGTATATTGCTGAGTACAAAATGCTCTTTTAAAAGAGAAAGTCCATTACGTAAATTTGCAAAAAAATTGCTAAATACTTTCATCATCCCACCTTCTCCATAAATCTATTAATCCATTTGTCTATCTTTTCTCTGCTTACATAATTGGATATCCTGTTAAAATACTCACTTGAAGGCAGATTTATAGGTATCCAGGCATCTTTTCTTTCATCGTACCTAATTATTTCATTATACTTATAATTCTTTCTATATAAATACTTATGGAGAGCTAATTGGGACATTTTTAATAGGTTAAATATCATGTCCTTTCTTTTACCTGTTAGCATAGGCTCAACATAGGTATCTTGGTCAATGTATATGACCTCAACAACATTCTGAAGGATAATCCTCCCTTTGTCCTTGGGATGCTTACCTAAATGAAATATAATATCCACACACCTTGCAACATCTCCTTCAGCTACTCCACTATCATCATACATATCAGACCTCATCATAAGATTCCTACAGTTTTGTATAACTTCGAAGGGTGAAAAAGAATGAAGTGTGGCTCCTATTCCAGAGTTTAACCTTAACCCTGCATTAATCAGTTCAGCCATTTGTCCCGCCTTAACAATCTCCCCATAATTAATAATATCCCTTGCCATTTTCAATCCATATTCAAAATTCTGTCTTACGCTGAGTAATGGATTTTCGATTAAGAAATAAATATTCTTATCAGGAGCCTTTTTATCCGATTGCAGCTCATAGGATGAATCTAGTACTAGAATTCCCCACTTGTCCGGTATTTTTAGAATCATTGAATTTAAGAATGTACTTTTCCCAACTCCAGCATCTGCTCCAGTTACAAGGTGCTTCCCCTTTCCTTCTAAGTGAATCATTATTAACTCATATACTAAATCGTCTATTGTTCTAAGCTCATCTCTCATGGTTTCAAGAAAAATGTTTTCGAGGTTAAAAATCCGTTCATTATAATATAAGTGCTCATCTGTAGGAGTACTTATATATCCAGCTACAGTAATTCTGTTGGAATTATCTTTGTTTGATACTACAATTGGATGATTCTGGTCATAATGTGGTTTTGTATTAACTGTGTTCTTTGATTGGATATTTAGTGCAGTTTCATTATCTTTGAATCTTAAGAAAGAAAGATAGTATTTATTCTTCCTATACTCAATATAAATGTAATCCTTTCGTGAAAATCCGATTTCATTTATATTCTGATACTGCAATGAATCAATTACACTTTGTCCGTCTTCACTGGCATAAATTAAAGTAGCTAAAAACCTTACTTGATCTATAGGTTTATTGAAATGTTCATATAAATGCTTTTCTTCTTTTTTGGCGATTTCTCTTATATCTTTTTCAGTTATTTTTACATCAAGGGTATATTTATCTATTAACTCACTAATATCGAATACATCCAATACCATTTCAAACAATATTGATATATCATTGCTTTGCAAATTATTGAAATCAATATATTCCTTTATGATCTCCTTATCAAAATTAAGTACACTTACCATAAATCTGACATATGTATTTATTACATATATTCTTGCTTGCCTGTTGCCCCTAGACTTCTTTCGTAGTGCCTTAAAATACTCTATATCCTTTTCAGCTTTATCCTTACTTATTTTCAAAAGTTCACTGTATCTATCGATGTTATCGGTTATATCTTCTATCATTTCATAGAGTTTAATAATCTTTTGGGAAATATCCATTTAAGTATGCCCCCCTTTGCTTCATCGATTTGCTCGTTATCATCTTCAAAACTGCATCCAAGATATTTACACAAAATATGTTTAGATACCCCTTTAAGTCCATTTATATATGTAGTATCAATATTAATTGAGTTCAGAATTGTAAAGTCATTTACCTCATTAATAATGTTTATATCAAAGTCTAACGTAAATATCTCATTATCATAAAAACCATTCTTCTTTAAATCTTCTATAATCTCATCCTTTGTATAGTAGACTTTATCGTCATTCAATTTGGTTATATATTTATTAATAACAAATATGACTTTGTCACTATATTTTTGATATATATTAGAGCTTAGCATCTCCAGAACAGCCTTTCTATCCTGAGTTAAGGAAACAATTATGAGGTCAGAGTAATTAAGAAACATATCGGTCTCATCATTTCTAACTGTGTCTACTAATGTTAATGGGTATAGTTTATTTGAATAATACTTAAGAGTCCTAACATCCTCATCATTTAAGAACGTACAATGATTAGATGCCATTATATGTATTTTTGAGTTAACTTCTTTTACACAGCTTTTGAAGGTTTCATTATCGTCTAACATTCCTGTGTTTCTAAAGTTTACAAATTCATCTAGCCCCTTGCAAAAATTTGAATTAGAAAGATATTTTTCAACACCTTTATTTTCCGTGTCGGAATCTACAATTAACACTTCCTTGTTTAAAAGATTAGAAATTACGGAGCCAAGATTTATTGAAATGGTAGTTTGCCCGATATTTTTCTTAAAAGCTGTTACACATATAATCATGAAATAACCTCCTATATCATCTTTCTTTTTCTATCTTTCCCTCATCATTTTCATCTTTCAGAATCTTTTTATTATCCTCTTTTTCACTGCTCACATTTTCTGCTGATTCCACGTTCTCTACCTCGATATTAGGTTTTAGCGTTATTTGCTTCAACTCAAGCATTTCTATTGTTTTCTCATAGTCAAAGGTCCTAACAGATGCACTTTGCCTTTCATCAACATATTTTCTCACTTCAAAATATCCTAGTTCAGAGGCAAGATTTAAAACCTTATAATCATCCTCTCCTTTTACAGAAAAAACAACTATAAACTCCTTATCTTCATCCGTTCGTTTCGCTGGATTATTCTTTACAGCAGCATCACCATCGGCACTATCCTGTAATGTTACTTCAAATGGGCTAATAATCTTAATAACCTTTGTCTTTGGTAAAACTACATCGTAATCTCCGTTTCCATAATTAACTATGACGTCAACTAGATTACCTTCATAAACGGTATCTGCTACTAGTGTTTTTACTCTATATTCCTTAAGCCTATCATAATCTCCATACCATTTAGACTTGTTAGACAGCACGTCGTAATGTATCTGTTCACCATACCTTAGATTTTCCTTGGCAACCTTTTCTTTCAAATCCTTAAGATCAGTAATCGATCCTTCTACAATAAAGGGCTCAGGTAATTGCCTTATTTCAATTTTGCTTTTGATTACTTCATCAGTTAAGATTGTATACTTATCAATTCCATTTTTATCAATAATGATTGCGACATCTCTTTTTGGCATTGCTTCAATATCTATTTCCTTTTTTACACTATTTTCAACGTTTTCTATAATCTTAGGAATTCTTATGTTGTTATAGTAGAAAATAATAGCCGATAAAAGTAAACATACTGCTGCAATACTAATTAACTTCTTTTGCTTTTTACTCATTCGTTACCTCCTCAACATCTTTAATAATCCTTTAACACCCTTATCCTTCGACTTCATACTTGTCTGATACAGCGAATTAGCTATCCTCATAATACTTTCATCAAACTCCTTATCCTTACCAAGGGCTACATCTCTATTTGCCATTGACTCAGCAATTAGTTCAAACTTATTAGGTATGAAGAAAACATTATTAAATTCAAAGCTGTATATCTCTTCCTCAGAAAATTCTATATCCCTAAAATAGCTCACAATCCTATTCTTTGAAAGGCCTTTTACATTCAAATCTCTATTTATGACCAAACTGAGGTTTTTCATATTATACTTCTGCAGCCTTAGTTTATATGGAAGCCCATTTAAGGTTGATATCATTTTGTCAGATATAATTACCCTCTCGTCACATAGGGATAATATTTGATTTACAAGCTCTGGCTCTAAATAACTGGCTATATCAATAATTATCAGGTTGCTCTCACAGCTGCGAGCAATATAATTTAGCATCTCAAAGGTTATTTCATATTGTGAATCTCTGTGATCTGTAAATAGCTTAAGTCTACTCCCAATTTCAATTGCATAGGAATCAATCTCATATATTTCTTTTCCCATTGCTATATCCTTATAAAAGTTAGACATTTTGAAGTAATCATCATCATCCAGAGGGAAATGATAAAGGAGGTCCTTTTTATGATAGTCTGTATCTATCAAAGTAACCTCCAGCTTCATTTTAGTATAGTATTTAGCTAGGTTTGATGCTATTACGGTCTTTCCTGCGGCATATGGACTATAGATACCTATTATCTTCTGGTAGTCCTTTGGAGCCTTATATACAATTTTCTCTTTAATAATCACACCTCTGTTTTTAATCCTGTTCTTATAAGTTTTTTCAGACATGCTTACAAAATTTCTATGATCTTCTATATAGTCGTCAGTATTACTTCCAAACCCATAATAACTCTTAGCTTCAATTCTATTTCTTGGGTTTAGAGAAATATAAACTATATTCTCTATACTCCCATCCTTTTTAAATAAACAGTTATAGGCTTTTGATTCATAGATACTCTCTAAGTAAGTTGATTTGTGATAAGACTCACTAATTAAATATATAATTCTAAGCTGTGGATTTTCTTTTATTAACTTAGAAAAGTACTGTGGTCTTGCCTGCTTTTTATCATCTAGATGATCTTCAAGAATTAGAATAGTGTAATCATCGCCACAAAGTAAGGATTCCTCTATTTCTCTCAAAGAAGACATCTGCGTTATTTGAACATTAACACCTTTTTTGTTGAATTCAAATGTAAATCTCTCAATTATATCAACTATGTTTTTCGAGCTGGGGAATCCTAGTAAAATTTTTTCCATAATTTCTTCCTCCAGGATAATTTTAGTAGTTAATTGATATTTTACATACATTATATACCAATGTCAACAATTTGCCCTATAAATTGTCATATTATTTCGCGACTGCCATTATCTAACTGCCATTTTTTTGCATTTTTCGACATTTGCATAAAAAGAAAGACCATTTCTATGGTCTTTTTCAATAGATTTGTCTCTATATAGTTTCAATTATTTTATCTTTTTCTTTTTAAAAATATAGGCATATCAAAACTACAACCATCGTTGTTTGCATGATATCTAGAGTTACAACTTTTAAAAATCGTTTAAAAGAATTGCTACAAGTTCATTCTTTAACCAGAACTTGTAAATGTAATCGATGTTTCATCCGGTAATATTTATTTCTTATTACGAGAAAAAAATGGTCAAACTAAGCATTAAAATTCTTTGTGTATCGATAGTGTAAATCTTATATAAATAAAATTGAGAATCAATATCTATACTATATTGCTTAACTAAGCAAACTAAGTTTTGAGTTGTCTGATAAAGTTTAGGCGCTCTGTTTTTTCAATGATATTACCGTTGAAAAACAGAGCGCCATAAAAATTGAAGCTAGAATCTTTTTCCTACTTTAGTTCATTCTTCTAATATGGATGATCTGGGCATTTCCCTCTATGTACCTCCACAATTTTTCCACAACAACATTTGTAATACCTTGTATAACAACCACAACTTTCTCTGTCCGTGTCGGTATAACAAATATGATGTTCTGGTCCATCTGAACAATGAGGATCGCTTCCAAAAATACTTACATCAGCTAATACTATTTGTGCTGATAAACATATAAGAATTAAGGTAACAATTATCATTCGACTTAGTTTCATACTTTCACCTCCCTAAGATGTTTTTAGCTTCTTATATATTTTATAACCATTTATTGTAATTGTAAACAATTTCGACAATAGTTTTTAATTATTTCTTTTTATGTAAATAAATATTCAAATTCCCATTATATTGAATATTTCAATTTTAATACTACAAGCCTGAATCTGACTACCTTGTGACTAACTTATTACTCCCCTTCTTTCAGTTCTTAGGAAAGTATTCATCATGCTTAAAACAAAAAAGACCATTGACATGGTCTTTTTCAATAGATTTGTCTCTATATAGTTTTCATTATAATTCTTATTATCTTTTTCTTCTTAAAAATGTAGGTATATCTAGAACTTCACTATCGTTGTTCTCTTCTTCTGGTTTTTCCTCAGTTTCTTCTTGCACCTTAATCTTCACTTCTTTAGCTGGCATAGGTTTATTATTTTCAAATCCAGTTGCGATAACTGTAATTCTAAGCTCGTCCTTTAATGCTTCGTCTATCACAGCACCAAAAATTATGTTTGCATCAGGATCTGCTGCTTGAGATACTATTTCAGCAGCTTCATTAACTTCAAACAATCCAAGGTTTGAACCACCAGTTATGTTTAGAAGAACTCCTTTAGCACCATTAATTGATGTTTCAAGAAGTGGACTTTGAATAGCAATCTTAGCAGCTTCTGCTGCTCTATTTTCGCCATTAGCCTTGCCAGTACCCATATGAGCTAGTCCCTGCTCAAACATAATAGTTTTTACATCGGCAAAATCAAGGTTTACCAGTCCAGGTATTGCGATAAGGTCAGAAATACCTTGTACACCTTGCTTTAAGACATCATCTGCAATTTTAAATGCATCCATCATAGAAGTTTTCTTTTCAACTATTTGAAGCAATCTATCATTTGGTATTGTAACTAAGGTATCAACCTTTGATTTTAAATCTTCAATCCCTTTTTCTGCATGAAGCATTCTTCTCTTACCTTCAAACATAAATGGTTTAGTTACAACTCCTACGGTAAGAATCCCCATGTCTTTAGCAACTTCGGCTACAATAGGCGCAGCACCAGTACCTGTACCACCGCCCATTCCAGCAGTAATGAAAACCATATCTGCACCTTGTAATGCTTGGTAGATATCATCTCTACTTTCTTCAGCAGCTTTCTTTCCAACATCCGGGTTAGCTCCAGCACCTAAGCCTCTAGTTAACTTTTCACCTATTTGAATCTTGTACTCGGCTTTAGACGTATATAATGCTTGTCTATCAGTATTTACTGCTATAAACTGAACACCTCTTAGATTAGAATCTATCATTCGGTTGACAGCGTTATTACCGCCACCACCAACACCAATTACTTTTATTTGTGCAAACTGTTCAACATCAATATCAAATTCCAACACTAAATAAACCCCCTTCATGACGATCTACTGAATATAATGCAATTTAGAGTCTACATTTTGTATTCTTAAATAATTAATATTTTAAAGATATTTAACAACATAAAACATAATGAATTTTTGCATTATATAAATTCATTTAATTTCTATCTCATAGTAATTTACTATGTATTCTATCATTATTTCAAAAATTATAAAATAATATAATACTACTATTTCAACAAAATATTTCAATTTCCTTCTTTTAAAATAAATATTTTATCTATTACTAAATTTTTCTATAATTAACCTTCTTATTATCGCAAAGTTTTGGAATAACCTAGATCCAAAGGTAAATATTGCGGCATAATAAAGAGGTACACCCATCTTATCCCCAAAATAGGCTAATAGTCCCGCTATCATCGCATTTCCTATGAAACCGGTAACAAAAATAGTAGAATTAAATTTATTTTCAAAGCTCGCTCTAATAGCTCCAAAAACGGAATCAATTGCTGCCAGTATAGCTACAGATATATACGCAGAATATACTGTAGGCAATAAATTTACTGGGAGATAAAAACCTATCACTAATCCTATTATAATACCCAATACTCCTATAATCAATAAAATCACCTACTTTTCAGTTATTAAATATTTAAAAGAAATATCTTCATCATACTTTGGTATCTTAATATATGTTTTAGTGTTAACTTCAACAAAAATTCCAAATGCCTTTAACCAGAAACCTGTTGTGTTTGGACCATTAATCGCAGCCTCAAGATACCTAGGCTCTCCTATAGCTCTTATAATATATGGGTGTCCATAATCCACGCCATTAATCTCTACAGTATAACCAGAACAGCTGATTTCGGTGCTAGAAAGAACTCTCTGCCCATTTATAGATATGGCCTCAGCTCCGGCTACTCTTAAGTCATTAATGATGTTTAGAATATCCGCATCATGAACTAATAACCAATTAGGATTTTCTCCCTCAACCAGTTCTCTAGTTGCATCATCTATTATTATTGTTACTCCTGGTCCATATACATCTGTAAATCCAGATACAGTTTTGTATTCCTTTATTTCTTTCTCTAATAATTTACTTATATCCCCGTCTTTAATTTTAGTATCACTAAATTCATTAATTCTTGCTTTGTAATCCTCGATAACAAATTTAATATTTTCTATTTCAGCCTCTTCTTTCTCAATGATCTGCTTATACTCTGTAATATCGTCTATCGAAGCATATTTATCTCTATTATTCAAATTTTTAATTTGGACTGAAATTAAAAAGCCTAAGAGTATTGTTAGAAATAGTATAGTGACCCTAGAATATCTTCCTCTCATTAAATCACTCCAAAATTTATTTTTCGTCTACGGATCGTAGATACTTGTAATTTATGATACCATTATACCTCTCAATTATGATTTCATCAATTTCTTTTATATCTACTTGTAACCCCCAAGTTTCCCTCATCTCCCCAACGATTCCGAATCTCCAATCTAAAGAAGACTTTAAGGTATCTGGGTTTCCTATAGCCTTTATATAATAAGGAGGAACGGCTGGAATAGAATTAATCTTTAAACTACTTCCTGCCATTTGAATTTCTGTGTTAGCAATAATTCTCTGATCATTTATTGATATTGCTTCCGCACCAGCAGAGTTTAAATAGTTGATGATTCTTAAAAGGTACTCAGACTTTGCCATTATTACACTACCTGTGTAGTTATTATCAAGATCCTTTGGAGGATCGTCAATAAATACTTCAATCCCTTGACCCTTTACCCTTGTTAACCCGCCGATCTTCTTATATTTCTCTAGTTCTTCATTAAGTCTCTTAATTATAGCACTATTATCGGATGCAGACGCTTCTATTTCCTCTAAATTCTTCGCATATTGATCCCGTTCTATCTCTAATTTCTCTTTCTCGTCTTGTACCTTTTTAAGTTCACTTTTCAGTTCCACAAGCCTTTGACTAGGAATTCTTCCACCCAAATAATTTCCTTGTACAACTCTAAATTGTAATGACAATACTATTCCAAGAATAGCACACATAATTCCTAATAAAATTTTATCTTTGAAACTTTTCACCTTAATGCCTCCTATTCTCCAAAAGGACTGTAAGTCGGATAACCATCATGACTTATATCAACAACCCCTGAATCAACATTCTTACTTGTTAAATCCCTATAAATAGCTTTGAAAATGGCAAACCTTCTTTCTAAGTTCTCTCCTCTTCCCAGCTTAATTTTGAAGTTATCATTTAAATATAATATAAATTCCCCTTCAACACAAGCTATTTTAGGCTTAATAGGTAACTCAGAGCTTTCTAAAAGCCCACAAAGAGCTATTGCCCTTTTTAAATCTTCATCACTCTTTACTTTTATTTTTTCCCCTTCAGTAAAGCTTTCAAACTCAAAGCCTTCAATAACATAGGTATCATCTATTTCATGGGAGGTGTATAGGATAACTCCTTCATTATCAACAAAAAAATATAGTCCCATATATGAAATAGCAGCTATTTTCTGCCTTTCCACTACTTCAACCATCAATTTATTGGGAAGCTTTCTTTTAATTGTAACATCTTTTATAAAGGGTGTCTTTATAATTTTTTCTCTTATTTCTGAAGTTTTTAATTTGAAAGTATTATCCCCTATTCGAACACCAGAGTAAGCTACAATCTCTTCATTAGATATTTCGATATTGTTCTTTACAATGATGTCGCTTATTTCAAAATAATTAGTTTTAAATAGGATAATAAAAATCAAAGTTGACAATAAAAAGAATATCAAGAGATATATTTTAATTTTACCATATCTTACCTTTTTATCAACCCTATGTTTTCTCGTAACCATAATTTCCTCCTATAGTATAATTAACTCCAGATCATTCATTGAAAATTTGAAATCGTTCAAACCCAATAAAATTTAAAATTATCTATGAATAATCTGGAAGATACCCCTTGTCCATAAGCAAACATTTTAAATAGCAGCAATTATGCCGCTATTTTTATTCCTCTTATTGGTATGAAAAACGCTTATACATCTTAATCAATTCGCCTTATATCGGCTCCTAATTTTTGAAGCATTAGATCAAAATTATCATAACCTCGTTCAATATGTTTAATGTTCTCAACTATTGTTGTTCCCTCTGCTGCTAGACCTGCGAGTACCAAGGCTGCTCCACCTCTTAAATCCTTAGCCGATACCTTAGCTCCCGTTAATTGGTCAACTCCCTTTATAACGGCTACTCTACCATCAACCTTTATCTTTGCACCCATTCTCATGAGTTCCTCAGTATGCTTGAATCTATTTTCAAAAACAGTTTCAGTAACAATGCTAGTTCCTTCACATAAAGTCAGCACAGATACAATTTGAGGCTGCATATCCGTAGGGAATCCTGGATAAGGCAAAGTCCTTATGATATCAACTGGTTTTAATACGGAAGGCGGTATTATTCTCAGTTCATTTTCCTTCTCTAATATAATACATCCAACTTCCTTAAGCTTAGATAAAATTGAAAGTATATGATCTGACACCACATTTGTAACTGTAATCTCGCTTTTAGTAATAGCAGCGGCCACTAAGATAGTACCAGCTACTATTCTATCAGGCATAATACGATGCTCTACATTTGTCAGGCTATCGACACCATCGACCTCAATAGTACCGGTCCCTGCTCCACTTATTTTAGCACCCATCCCATTTAAGAAATTCTGAAGATCTACGATTTCTGGTTCCTTAGCGGGATTTCTTATTATTGTCTTACCCTTAGCTAACACAGCTGACAGCATAATATTCTCAGTTGCTCCTACACTAGGATAGTCCAAGTGTATTTCCGCACCTCTTAAATCTTCAACCTCACACTCTAAAAAGCCATGGGCCTCTGTTATATTTACTCCCATTTCTTTTAAACCCTTCAGATGCAAGTCTATAGGCCTATGACCTATTTCACAGCCACCTGGATAACTGATCTTTATTTTTCCAAAGCGGGCCAGCATTGGGCCCATCAAGAAAATAGATGATCTCATTTCTCTAACTAAGCTCTCATCTATTTCATGGGTAAATATATTCTTAGAATTTACAATTATAGACCGTTCGTTCTTTTCTACAGTACAGCCTATTGACGTGAGAATTTTTATCATTATATCAACATCTCTAAGTTTAGGATATCCATTGATAATACATTCTCCGCCATTTATTACAGATGCAGCCAAAATTGGTAATACTGCATTTTTAGCTCCACTAATTTCTAATTCACCTTTAAGTTTTTTCCCTCCATTAATTAGGTATTTTGACACATAGTTCACCTCCGAGAGCATAAAAATAAGAAGAATATATAACTATTGTATGCGTATAACTCGTAGGTGTTACTGTTCATTAGAAAATAATTTATCGGTCAATTTATCTTCCATTAAAAACTTTATATATAGTTCTACTTAAATCTCTATGAATTTATATTTTAACTTATTTCTACTTCAGTGTATCTAGATATGTTTAACAAAATACCAATTGCACCCATAAATATTGATAGTGAGTTTCCTCCAAAACTTATAAATGGTAATGGAATACCAGTTACGGGCATGGATGAAGTTGCAACTGCAATATTTATCATAACTTGTATTGCAATCATAGCCGTTATTCCGGTTGCTAATAGACAGCTAAATAAATCTGGAGCATATATTGCTATCCTGATACCCCTCCATATTAGGAACAAAAATAGCAACATAACTGTCACACACCCAATAAAGCCTAGCTCCTCACCTATCGTTGCAAATATAAAGTCATTTTGAGGCTCAGGTATGTAAAGCTTGTTTTGTACACTTCTTCCAAGCCCAACTCCAAAAAGTCCTCCCGATCCGAGAGCAAACAGGGATTGAATAACCTGATATCCACTTCCCTTTGGATCTTTGAATGGATCCAGAAAAGATGTTAAACGCTGCATCCTATAGGGAGCCATCATTATCAACACGCCAATAGCACCGACACCGGCCCCTCCTAATAGAAATACATGCATCCATCTCATTCCAGAAACGAAAAGCATCGACATAATAATCAAGGCTATGGTAGTCGCAGTACTTAAGTTTGGTTGTAAAATGATTAAACCAACGTATAGTCCAATGATTAATAAATATGGAAATACTCCTTTAAAAAAGCTATTAATCTCCTTCGCTCTTCTAGAGAGACTATTTGCTACAAAAATGATCGCACATATTTTAGTAACCTCAGATGGCATGATAGATATCCCTCCAACTATAATCCATCTTTTAGCTCCATTTATGTCTTTTCCTAAGGGAGTTAACACTAAAATAAGCAAAACTAGGCTCAACATATAAGCTGGAAAAGCTAGCTTTTTATATCTTTTATAATTGAAGTTCATAGTGAAAATCATAGCAAATAGACCAATCAATGCCCATATTAGATTTTTCTTAAGAAAATGATAACTGTCTTGTTTGAAATTATAGAATGAATAGTACTGGCTTGAACTAAACACCATTATAATACCAATAATTACAAGTATAAGTACAGATATCATTAACGTAAAGTCAAAGGACTTTCTTTGTGCCATATTAAACACTCCTTAACTTATAAACGCAATCCTTGAAATGCTTTCCTCTCACTTCAAAACTCTTATACATATCCCAACTTGCACAGGCAGGTGACAGTAGGATAGTATCCTTCTCATTAGCTACTTCATAAGCTTTCTCAACAGCCTCTTCCATGTTTTTAACTATAAAAGTATTTTTAAAGCCGAACCCTTCAGCAGTTTCTTTAATCTTGTTTGCGGTTTCTCCAAGTAATACCAAGGCCTTTACCTTATCATTAAAGGCACCCACAAACTCATCAAAGGAACTGCCCTTATCCATACCACCTGCTATTAGTATCAAAGGTCCCTTTAAACCTTCCACAGCCTTTATTGAAGCATCAGGATTAGTCCCTTTAGAATCATTGTAAAACTTAATTCCATCAATCTCCTCAACAAATTCTGTTCTATGTTCGATACCTTTAAAGTTCTTTAAAGTATATTTGATAACATCTTTATTTATTCCTGAGTACATAGCAAAAGTCGTAGCAGCTAAAGCATTTTCCAAATTATGATTTCCTGCAATATAGATATCATCTACATTACAAATAGTTTCTTTGCTATTACCATTCTTAAATACAATATTATTATCCTCTACATAAGCCCCTTCATCTAAAGATGCTTTTCTGCTGAAAAATACCACCTTACAATTTGCTCTAGAAGCTAGTCTTTTCGTTTCATCATTATCATAGTTTAAGATTAATATATCGTCATCAACTTGATTTTTAAATATATTTGCCTTTGCATCAATGTAGTTTTCCATGGTTTTATGACGATTTAAATGGTCAGGAGTAATATTTAGTATTGCAGAAATCCTAGGTCTAAAGGATTCTATAGTTTCAAGCTGGAAACTACTTGTCTCTGTTACTAAAACCGTATCATCGGTAGTATCCAAAGCCTTTGATATTGCCGCTAAACCGATATTTCCAACTACGAAGGTTTCCTTTTTTGCATTTTTAAAGATTTCCCCCGTAAGGGCTGTAGTAGTAGTTTTTCCATTCGTACCTGTAATGGCGACGTATTTACCCTTACTAAGTCTAAATGCAAGCTCAAGCTCACCGATTATATGTACATTCTCGTTCTTAGCCTTTTTTAGGAACGTTAGGTCAGTAGGCACACCTGGACTTAAGACAATAAGATCATAGTTGTCTGTTCTATCAGGGTGATCTCCAAGAATTAAATCACTGCAAAGATTACCTATTTCTTCTAATATATCTGAAAGCTGCTCCCTTGATTTTATATCATTAATCGTAATTTTAGCCCCTAACTTTGACAATGTCTTTACAGTAGGAATCCCTGAAGTTGCCATTCCAACTACTAGCACGTTTTTATTTTTTAGTTCCATTATTCCACCGCCTCATATCTGATTTCATTTCTGGGATTTTTATCTTAATGCATAGAGCCCTATTATACATAGCACTAATGTAACACTCCAAAACACAACTACAATCTTCGTTTCCTTCCAACCAACTAGTTCAAAATGGTGATGCAGTGGAGTCATTTTAAATATCCTTTTACCAGTTAATTTAAATGATGTAACCTGCATTATAACTGATAACGCTTCTACAAAGTAAATCCCCCCAACAAGAGGTATAAACAAGGTAAGGTTCATCAAAATAGCTATGGATGCTATCGCTCCCCCCAGCGCCATTGAACCCGTATCCCCCATAAACACTTTGGCAGGATGGGCATTAAATCTTAGGAAACCTAAACAGGCTCCTGTAAGTGCCGCGGAAAAAACTGCAATACTTGGATATCCCCAGTTGATAGCCACAAGACTAAAAAAGGAAGAAACTATTAAGGTTACCCCTGCCGCAAGGCCATCTAATCCATCTGTCAAATTAACACTGTTTGTTGTTGCTACAACAACAAATACAATGAATGGAACATATAAGAATCCTAAATCTATATGTACCTTAAAAAACGGTACTAATACTTGAGTTTCAAAAACAGATATTCTTGATTGATATATAGCTATACAAACTGCAATTGCAATTTGTCCAATAAGCTTTTGATATGCTTTAAGTCCTAGGTTTCGTTTTAACACAACCTTTATAAAGTCATCAATAAATCCTATTAACCCAAATCCTAATGTTGAAAACAAAATTATGTATAAATCTTTATTAAGTCTCCCCGATGTCAGAGTAGTAATTAATATAGCTACAATCATTATTATACCACCCATAGTAGGTGTTCCCGACTTAGAAAAGTGTGATTTTGGCCCATCAGCACGAATGCTTTGCCCTACCTTCAACCTCTTTAACATAGGTATAGAAAGTGGTCCTAAAATTAGTGTTATAAAGAATGATATAGCTACTATAGTTATCAGCTGTGTAAACTCGCTCATTTATTTATCTCCTCTCTTGTAGATACTGTACAATTTCCTCCATTTTCATACCTCTAGATCCTTTAACAAGCATAAGATCTCCAGATTTTTTTAAGGTATTCAATATGTTTGCAGCAGTTATGTTATTATTTACGGCAAATACTCTTTCCTTTGGAAATCCACTTTCTATGGCTCCATTCATAATATTCACTGCATCCTTACCAACTGTCAAAAGAATGTCTATTCCATTTTCAAAAACTATTTTTCCAACTTCTTTATGGGCTCTCTCTGAAAAATCACCGAGTTCAAGCATATCTCCAAGTATCGCTATTTTTCTTTTAGCTTCTATGCTTTTAAGCACACTTAGAGCAGCTTCCATAGAGTCAGGATTTGCATTATAACAGTCGTTAATAAGCTTAATATTATCCTCTACTTCAATAATATTTAGCCTCATTTTGTTACCACCAAAGCTGCTCAATCCAAGCTTAATTTTTTCTAAGGATATATTGTAATGCATACCAACACCTATCGCTAACAATGAATTATAGACATTATG
The DNA here is from genome assembly GCF_050888315.1 of Wukongibacter baidiensis. Taxonomy (NCBI): domain Bacteria; kingdom Bacillati; phylum Bacillota; class Clostridia; order Peptostreptococcales; family Caminicellaceae; genus Wukongibacter; species Wukongibacter baidiensis. The sequence goes on along the minus strand of NZ_CP138202.1, from coordinate 168,112 downwards.
TATACCCGGCACATTTAGCTTGAAATCATGGGTTTTTCCATCAATCACAGCGGAAAACTCTACACCTTCGTAACCTAAATCGTTAATTTTCGCTGCATAGATATCGTTATCTTCCTTTAAGCCCGCAAAAACTTTTCTATAGGTCGTACCTTCATTTTTCATCTTCCCTAAATAGTCATCGTCACCATTTAGTATTAATAATGAAGATTCGTCCATATGATTTTTTAGTTCCATTTTTGCGTTAAATATTTCTTCCTTAGATCCTAGGTTTTCAATATGGCAAATACCAATATTGGTTATCACTCCAACCTCTGGGTTTGTGATTTTCGCTAAAAGATCAATTTCGCCTCGGCCACTCATCCCCATTTCCAATACAACAATCTCATGTTCTTTTTCGATATCTAGTAGCGTCAGAGGCAGGCCTATATGATTATTAAAATTACCCTTGTTTTTCAAAACATTATATTTTTGAGATAAAACATTATAAATCAATTCCTTTGTTGTGGTTTTACCTGTGCTCCCGGTTACTCCGACAACAGGAATGTTTGCCTTTTTCAAAAAATATTTAGAGATATCTTGAAGAGCCTTTAAAGTGTCCTCAACCATTATTATACATTTTTTTGAGTCATTATTAAAATTTATTTTTTTACTCGTTAAGGTTCCAATTGCGCCTAAATTTAAAGCATCTTCTATAAACCTATGGCCATCAAATCTTTCACCTATGATAGGAATAAATAGACAACCTTCTTCAATTTTTCTAGAATCTATTGAAATACCTTTAAACTGAGTATTTTCATCTCCTGATAGAAGTTTTCCATTTGTAGCAGCTATAATGTCCTTTAATTGAATCATCACTTTTCCTCCTTACTGCTATATTAAAGACAAAAACTCTGGGGAATCAGGCCCCTCGGTTTTTGCTAGGTCTTCTCTTGAAAAATTGTCTAGTTCGCCTTCAAAAACTCCAAAGCAACTTCCCTATCATCAAAATCAGATACCTCATCATTGATTATTTGATAAGTTTCGTGGCCTTTTCCTGCGATCAAAACTACATCACCTTTTTTGGCTCCTTCGATTGCCCTTTTAATCGCTTCTTTTCTATCTATTATAACTTCATATTTGTCTTTGTCTGGACCAATTCCTTTCATAATGTCTTCCACTATTTTTTCAGGGTCCTCAGTTCGAGGGTTGTCGTTAGTAATTATTGCATAGTCCGACATGTCATATGCTATCTTACCCATGAGATGTCTTTTGCTTCCATCTCTGTCTCCTCCACATCCAAACACTACTGTTACTTTTCCCTTTGCAAATTGATTGATGGTTTTAAGTACATTTTCTAAAGCATCTGGAGTATGAGCATAGTCAACTATTACACCTATTTCCTTATCATTTTCAACGGTTTCAAATCTCCCTCTCACAGGCTTTATGGCATCGATTCCCTCTGAAATTTCTTCAAAGCTGTAGCCCAGTGTGTAGCAGACGGATATTGCTGCTAGGATATTGTATATAGAGAATAGTCCAGGAATATTAATCCTTACTTTTCCTTTGAATTTAGGTGTAACTAGCTCAAACTCTGAGTAACCAGCATGCATATCAATATTATCAGCATATATATCACAGTCACTATTAATTCCATAGCTTAAAAGAGGTGTATCTAGTTTCTTTATCTCTTCATAAATCTCTTTTCCATGTTTGTCATCAATATTAATAATATTAGCATCCTTAGTTTTATAAAATAATTTTATCTTTGCATTTTTATAGTTCTCCATATCCTTATGGAAACCTAAATGATCAGGTGTAAGATTAGTAAAAACACCAATGTCAAAACTTATATCTGCTACCCTCTTTAACTCCAATGAATGGGATGAAACCTCCATGGTACATACATCTATATCCTTTTTCACCATTTCATTGAAAAAATACTGTAACTCTACAGATTCTGGAGTAGTATTTGCTACCTTATACTCTACATCTAAGATTTTGCTTTTTATAGTACCTATTAAGCTGGTCTTTTTATTATTTGCCTCTAAAATGTTGCTAATTAAATATGTAATAGATGTCTTTCCATTTGTACCAGTAATACCCACAACTTTAAATCTTTCACTTGGATTATTATAAAAGTTTGCAGCCAGCTTCGAAAGTGCTTCTCTACCATCTTTCACCTTTATAATCGTTATCCTATGATCTTCAACTAGTTTCTCAATATTTTCAATGTCCTTCTCTATAACAAGAGTGGCTGCACCGTTACTCATAGCACTCTGAATAAACTTATGCCCATCGGTTTTAAATCCCATTACGCAAACAAACAAACTGTTTTTAGTTGCTCGTCTTGAGTCATATACAATTCCAGTTATATCTCTATCGATATTCCCATAGGACTTTATAACCTCTACTCCATTTAATAAATTCTCTAATTTCATCCTTATCTCTCCCAGTTATAAGATATATAGGTAAACAACCCTGTATCAGCTCTATTATAGAGGCTCACATACAATTACATGAACTCTATACACTTACTAAAAGGCAATTTAAATTAAAGTCTAAGCCTTAATTTAAATTGCCCTCTTTCCTAGTTAATCCTTTTTATTATATCATAAAGTTTAGATATTGTTTATTCAGATTCTTCCTTAACATATAATATAACGATTGAATCTTGCTTTACCTTGCTCCCTGGCTTAGGAAATTGATCCATTACTATTCCATTTCCATCTTTAACCTTTATAGGTTCTGTATTATATTCTAGTTTATATTCAGAAAGTATCTTTGCGGCTTCAGAAAGCTTAAGGCTTCTTACCTCTGGAATAGCCACATCTTCCTTTTCAAACTTTTCCTTTTCTTCTTCATTATATTGAGGTTCTACTTCCAAGTATCTAAGGGTATCCCTCGCTATCTCTTGTACTGCTGGAGCAGCTGTTAAACTACCAAAGTGTGTTCCCTGAGGTTCATCACAAATTAAAAGAACTACAATTTCAGGATCATTAACAGGTGCAACGGCTACAAATGATGAATACACCTTTCCTTTGGCATATCTACCATCAACAATTTTGTCCGCAGTCCCGGTTTTCCCACCCATTCTAAATCCAGGTATGTATGCCTTTTTACCAGAACCATCGGTAACAACTGACTCCATTATTAATCTTAGTTCCTTTGCAGTCTTTTCAGAAAGCACCTGTCTTACAAATTTAGGCTCATATCTATGAATAACATTTCCAGAATCATCGGTAAGCTCCTTTACTACCCTTGGCTGCATAAGCTTGCCATCATTGGCTACTGAAGAAAGTGCAGTAATAAGTTGCATCGGAGTAATCGATATACCATGACCAAAAGACATTGTTGCTAATCCCACTGGTCCGGCACTATTTATATTCTGAATAATTGAACCACCTTCTCCAGGTAAGTCTATCTCTGTTTTGTCCTTAAATCCAAAAGCGTCAAGATACTTGTAAAACTTTTCTGGTCCTAACCTCTGAGCAACCTCTATAAAAACAGGGTTACATGAGTTTTGTACACCCTCTGTAAAAGTCTGATTACCATGGGGACGATAATGTCTCCAACATTTTATTTTTTGACCTGCCACAATAGAATAGCCTGGAGAATAAAACGGTGAGTTTGGTTCAACAACACCTTCCTCTAAACCCGCTGCCGATGTTATCAACTTAAAAGTTGAACCTGGCTCATATGTATCACTTATCATTGGATTTCTCCACATCTTGTTCCAGAGCTTCGACCTTTCACTTTGTTCCATCGTTTCATATCTTTCTTTTTCTTCTTCATCCAATGGTATTCTAGGAGTGTTTGGATCATAGTCAGGCTTAACAGTCATAGCAAGTATATCTCCAGTTTTGGGAGCCATAACTATAGCCATTACCCTTTGGGAACCAGTTTTTATAAGTGCACTCTCAACGGCTTTTTCAGTAAAGTGCTGAATAACCTCGTCAATAGTAAGAATAACATTAAGCCCATTGACTGGCTCGTAGTATTTTTCAATCCCGTAGGCCAATTGTCTACCTGCAGCATCTGTGTTTTTTATCCATCTACCTGGTAGACCACTTAGTACCTTATCATATTTGAGCTCCACACCAACTAGTCCTCGATTGTCATCGGTAGTATGGCCTAGAATATGGGGAGCGAAGTTTCCATATGGATAAAATCTTTTATAGTCTTGGGCAACTTGAATACCCTTTAGCTTCTCTTTAGTTATTGCATTGGCTTTCTCTTTGTCTATCCATTTTGCTATCTTTACTAATCCTTTTTTTTGTGATATATTGCTAAGCACGTCTTCTTCGTCTAACTCTAGTATCTCCGCTAGGCTTTTAGCTACAACCTCTTTTGAGCTAATTTCCGATGGAGTTCCCCATACCGTAAATGTTGTTACACTGACAGCTAGTTCCTTTCCATTTCTATCGTATATTGTTCCTCTCCTTGCCGTTATAGGAACATCTCTAGTCTGCTGTTGAACAGCTAACATTCTAAGCCTCTCACCATTAACAACCTGAATCCAGCCTAATCTAAATATCAGTCCAAAAAAAACTAAACATATACAAAACAAAGCAACAATAAGACGTTTTTTATTGATAATACTTGGATTTGACAACTTCCTAGTCCTCCTTAAAAAAATAAATACAAACTTAAAGCCACTGGGTCCTTTTATTCTTAACCATATTCTTATAATCTAAATTAGTCTAATAAAGAATATAGCTTTTGAAAAGATAATTTCAAATAATCAACTAATTTTTTGTCCTTATTTTGTTCTTCTATAGATTCTTCGTCTGTAAAATTATCTTCCTCAAGAACCATTAAATCCAAGTCCGGTGTAGTATCTATGTCCAAAAATACCATTTGCTCATATTGAGGATATTGCATATTCAACTCTTTAATTGCAGTTTCTTCAACTATATCTGACCTCGTAAAGCTTTCTAACTCAACCTTTGCATCTCGAAGATTGTCCTCCAGCTTTGTTATTTCCTTGTTTAAACTATAAACATTGTATCTAGCTTCTGTTATAGCAGTATATCTTAGTAATATAAGTATAAAAGCGGCTGAAACAATTACAACCCAAAATAATATACTCATCTTAATCAACATATCCTTCTTGCCGACTCTTCTCTTATTAACTTTTTTTATAGGTTCTTGTTTTTCTTCTTTAAAGTAGTCATAATCTCCGTAAGAATACTTTTTTTCCGCTACTAACAATGTATTCTCCCCCTTTGATATTTAGAACATCAAATCTTTTCTGCCACCCTTAGCTTCGCGCTTCTAGATCTAGGGTTGACCTCTACCTCCATCTCCGATGGATAAATTGGTTTTCTAGTAACAACCTTTAATATCGGTTCATTGTCACACTTACATATAGGTAATTCCGGTGGGCATATGCACCCTGTCGCTAACTCCTTATATACATTCTTGATTATTCTATCTTCTAATGAATGGAAGGTTATGATGCAAATTCTTCCGTCTTTAGTTAATACCTCAGAAACATCTTTAACGGTTTGTTCTAGTATGCCAAGTTCATTATTAACTTCTATTCTTATGGCCTGGAATGTTCTCTTTGCTGGGTGCGGTCCATTTCTTCTAGCCCCTGCTGGAACGGCCTTCTTTATTATTTCAACCAATTCACCTGTAGTTTTTATTTCTTTCTCTTTTCTTTCTGCAACTATGAACTTAGCTATCCTCGATGCCCATTTTTCTTCTCCATACAGCTTAATAATTTTCTGAAGTTCCTTCTCTGAGTATGTATTTACTACTTCCTCAGCTGTAAGACTTCTATTCCTATCCATTCTCATATCCAGATTAGCATCCTGCATATAAGAGAATCCTCTTTCCTTATTATCAAGTTGATATGAGGATACTCCTAAATCAAGAACAATACCATTGATTTTCTCGATCCCTAATTTAGCTAGTACCTCTTTAACATTTGAAAAATTGCTATTCACAAACTCAAATCTATTGGAATGTTTTTTTAGCCTTTCCTTTGCATGGGCTAATGCTTCCTGATCTTGATCTATACCAATAAGAAGACCTTCTTCGCTAAGCTTTGAACATATAAGCTCAGAATGACCTCCTCCACCTAAAGTTCCATCAACATAAATTCCTTTAGGGTCAATGTTCAAATTATCTATAGTTTCTTCAAGTAATACCGTTTCATGTTTAAATTCCATACTATACCATCCTTTTATATTCCTAATTCCGCCATTTGCTCAGCTATATCGTCATAACTAATATTTGCAGAATCATTATATTTATCCCAATTATTTTTACTCCATATTTCAATTCTCGATGATACACCTATTATTGCAATTTCCTTCTCAAGCTCTCCAAAATCCCTTAGATTTTGTGCAATTGTAACTCTACCTTGTTTATCTAAGCTACATTCAGTGGCTCCTGAGAAGAATAGCCTTGCAAAGGCCCTTGCATTTCTGTTCGTTAAGGGTAATTGTTTCAGTTTGTTTTCAAAGTTCCTCCACTCAGCCTCAGGAAATACAAAAAGAGAGTTGTCCAATCCCTTTGTTATAAAAAAGGTCTCCCCTAGTCTTTCCCTGAATTTCGCAGGAACATTTATTCTTCCTTTTTTATCAATTGTATAAATATATTCCCCGATAAACATAAAATTCACTCCACTTTAAGGGAAATCAAACCACCATTACCCACTTTTAACCACTAATAGTTTAATTCTATAGTCATCTTCCTTTTCCTGCTAGTTTTTTTAAATTTTTCGCTTTTTTTCCTAGTCATTTGGTACTAAATCTTAATAGGTACAATTGCTCAGACAAAAAGCACGCTGTAACCCTGAATTTAACCTAGTTCCAGACACAGCTTAATATCAAGATTATTCCTTAGAATCTGAACGACTAATAATGTTATCAAAGAAAATATATACACAAAAAAGGGCTGAGCCCATAAAGTCATTTTATGAACTCAACCCTCTAGCGTCTCAAAATTACGAATTTCTTCCTTATTATGAAACACCTACACAGTTTTGATAAGTTTATAATTTCCTATCTGTTATAAAAATTGAACCCAGACCATTCATAGAAAATTTAAAGTTTCTTTATACCTTTAAACTCTCCACAAATAATCTGGGTTTGATTACTTTGCTAGCATTGTGTCAATTTCTTCACTTACTTTTAAGATTTCATTAAAACTAGAAGTACCTTCATCTAGTCTCTCTAGTTTGCTTTGGAGCTTATGTATCTCTTCAATTGATATATCACAATATGACATATTTTTCACCTCTTATTCAAATTTGTATTGGGAAATTTAAGAGTCAGTGTAAATATAATACACCTTATGCCATATTATGTCAATTACTGTTATTTTACAATAATATTTCAGAATTGTTACAATTGTCGAAAAAAGACTTATTTTCTGCGTTTTTGGAACAATAAAAATCCGAAAATCAATATCAAAGTAAGGCTTAAAACCTGAGCTACCCTAAATGGTCCCATCATAAGACTATCGGTTCTCATCCCTTCAATAAAGAATCTTCCAACTGAATATAATACAAGGTATATATAGAAGAGCTCTCCATCAAACTTCTTTTTCTTTCTATAAGTCATTAAGAAGAGAAAAATAGCAAAATTCCATATTGATTCATATAGAAAGGTTGGATGCACCTTCACTCCATCGACCATAATCCCCCATGGTAAATCCGTTGGTCCACCGTGGGCTTCTTGATTAATAAAATTTCCCCATCTGCCAATTGACTGACCTAAAATTAAACTTGGAGCAATAATATCGGCAAGCTGCCAAAAGTCAATTTTCTTGACTCTTGTATATAATATACCGGCTATTACACCGCCTATTACACCACCATGTATGGCTAATCCACCTTCTCTAATATTTATCATCCTCATTATGTCTCCGTTGTATTGACTCCAGTCAAATATTACATAGTATAGTCTGGCACCAATTATCGCCGATGGAATCATAACTAAAATGAAATCAATTATTAAGTTCTCGTCTAGACCAAGTCGTTTTGCTTCCCTGATGGCTAAGATGGTACCTATTATCATTCCTGAAGAAATCAATATACCGTACCAACGTACTGCGATTCCAAAAACTTCAAATGCTATAGGATTCAATGAATTCACTCCTTAAGCAAAATCATCTACATAGAATAAGGAATATCATATAGACAACCTGCAAGTTCTAAGTTATAGGTGGCAAGTCCAAAGCTAGCTAATGATTTAAAGTAAACTTCCACCATAACAATTTTAGTTGCCACAACATGGCAACTAAAATAATTATATACTTATGTGACTTGTATTTTCAAGTTTATAATTGTAAACAATTTATGAATTAGGTTTTATCAGAGATAAAACACTCTTATCTAAATCAAAATGTTGGTTAAACCTTTTAGACACATTTTCGTACTCTAGATTTTGTAGTTGGGCTATATAATCAAAGAGATTTATGCCTTTAAAATAGTATGATGTAAAGGTGTTTGCGATAAACTCTACTGAATTAAAGGAGCTTATATGCTGCCCTATTGACTTTTTCTTAACCCTTTCAAAATCCTCTCTATTTAAGCCTTTACTTTTAATGTTTTCTATTTCCTCTCGTATTATTTCATAAACTCTATCGGGGTCCTTTGATTCTCCACCGATTACCGAGTGACCATAGGAAACATCAAAGGTATATTCGCTTTCAAAGTTTTCATTTATAAGCCCCTGGTCGTAGAGCTTTTTATAAAGCTTAGAACTTCTACCAAAGACAGTATCTAGAATGACCTTAGTCTCTATATCTGTCCTCAATAAATCTACACCTTCCAAGAAGTTATCTGTATTTTTAAATGAGATATTAAATAGTGGCATGGATACTGAAAGCTTTTCTTCTACCTTCTTTTCTCTAACATCTTTAGATTCAGTTGGTAAAATCCTTTCTGTATTCCCCTCAAGCTTCTTATAGCTTGACTTTAAGCTTCTCTCAATAGTTTTGTAGGTCTCATCCCTATCAACATCACCGACTACAAATACCACCATATTATTTGGAACATAGAAGGTATTGTAGCACTTATACAATTCATCCTTTGTTATCTTGTATATGCTTTCGACAGTTCCTGCTATATCAATACTGACTGGATGTGTGTGATAAAGTGCTCTTAGGCCATTGAAAAACACCTTCCAATTTGGGTTATCCTCATACATTCTGATTTCCTGCTCTATAATTCCCTTCTCCTTCTCAACATTTTCATCTGTAAGATATGGAGATTGAACAAAATCTATAAGGATTCCAAGATTCTCATAAAATTTATCTGTACAGGAGAATAAATAACAAGTTGAATTAAAATTTGTATAGGCATTAACGCTTGACCCTAGCTTAGAAAATCTACCAAATACCCCGCCTTCTTCACTTTCAAAAAGCTTATGCTCAAGAAAATGAGCGATCCCTTCTGGAACCTCAGTAGTTTCCTTTTCTCCAGGAACAATGAACTTATTATCTATTGATCCATAACGAGTTCCAAATATAGCAAACTTCTTCGTATAATCCTTTTTAGGAAGTATGAATATTTCCAATCCGTTATCAAACTTTTGAAAATATATTTTTTCCTTCAAAATATCACTATAAATTTCTCTTTCCATACCTTATCTTCCCTCCCCTTCTTTATTAAGGAAGTAAATTGTATCTAGTTCAATTTTCTTTCCTGCTTCTATAATAGATTCTTTGTTAACAGCTTCAACCTTAGCAAGTATATTCTCTATACTATTAATGGAATTACTTAAAATCTGAGAATACATAAAATCCATAAACATGTTTGGTGTATCAGTTAAGGACTTGATAGAAGTTATAATTGACTTTTTCGCTATTTCAATGTCATCCTCTGTAAAGTTCCCCGCCCTTAAAGATTCGACTTCCTGCTTGATTAAATCCTTGGTTTTCTCAAAGTTTTCAAACTCTATACCACAGCTTACTAACATAATAGATTTAAACTTATCTACTTTGGAAAATATGTAGTAGCACAAGCTTTCTTTTTCTCTTACATTCTTAAATAGCTTTGAATTAGGGCCTCCACCTAAAATATTTGAAAACAATATTGAGCTTTCATACAACTCGCTCTCATAAGGTATATTTGTCCTATATCCAAGGGTTAATTTCCCTTGATTAATATTAAAGTTATCCTCTATCTCTTTAACTTTAGTAATTTCCTTACTTATCTCTTCCCTTGGTACTGAGATAATATTTCCTCTGTTAAAGCTTAGACTTTCACTAAATAGAGACTTAATTTCATTTTCTTCAACATCTCCTACAATGAAGATATCGATAGGAGAACTTGAAATAGCCTCTTCAAAATGCTGGTATAGTCCCTTTTCATCAATTTTATCTAATTCATCTATACTACCATATTCATATATACTATACCTTTCATCATCACACATTTCTTCAACGCATCTCTCAACGGCAAATCTCATTTTGTCATTTATTCTGCTTTCAATCTTTTCCTTTAGATTTTCCTTTTCCTGCAAGAAACTTTCCCTTCTAAAGCCACCGTTTTCAACAATTTGGTCATTCATAGCACCATTTAATATCTTCAAGCCTTCCTTTAAGATATCCTTATTATCAATATATTTACTATTTGGAAGCTGCATTTTGATCTGGATTATTTGGGTCTCACCCTTCTTAACTACATCAGAAATCAAAACAGAACCATATAAATCCTCGAGTTTTCTATTAAGCTCAAGGAATGATGGATACTCTTTTGTTCCCTTATTTATTAGCATAGATAATAAAGAATTTTTAGTGGCTTCTTCCTCTAACAATGGACGCTTTATATATACACCTATTAGATTTGTCTTAAACTTATTTGACTTTATAACATGTAATTTAATAGAATCATTAAGCTCCATTTGATCTAATATGTTTAACAATATGTAACCTCCCTCTGGGTTTAAATTGTAGATATTTTTATTATTATATAAAAACACGTATAAAATACATATAGCACTATCAATATTTTACTATATTTTGTCAAAACTTGCGAGATAAGCATTACCATTAATTTCTTATATTTGTTATCCTTATATTGTATTCAAGTTCGTTAAGTAGATTTTCATCGATTCCCCAACCATTAATGTATTCAATATCAACGTATTCCTTTTTCGATGCCTTTTTAACAAGTTTACTGATTCTGTTTTGGTCTATTATATCATCTTGTAGCCTCGCAACGCTTATAACTAGAATACTGTCTACACTTCTTTCCCTCAGCTTTCTAACGGCTTTTAGGAAAAGTTTTTCTTTGTTATCATACTTCAAACAAACTATATTATCCTTATCAAAATTTATTTTCTCCATTTTACTTATTACATCATTACAGAAGATACTCTGTTCATAAAAGCTATACCGACTTGACATTAGAAGTATAATACCTGTAGAATCGACTTTATCCCATCCAGTCTTCTCAATGATTTGCTTTAAGATTTGCTTCGAAAGCTTTTGACTTTTCCAAAGCAAAGGAGTGATTTTTATTCTTGTATCATTATTCAAGAAATTCTCCTCCACTGCTTTTTTCATCCCTATATATTCCTTTGATTCGCTTAGCATCAAGGGCACTAGAATAATCTTTTCATACCTTTTTCCTAACCTTTCTATTTCTTCATATATTAAAGGAGCTGTATTAAAATATGCTACATATAAATCATAATCTACTCCTAAGCGTGTCTCTAAATCATCTTTTATTCTATTAGACAAATCCATATTTCTACTGCCACCAATGTTTTCATAGGCAACCTTATATTTTGACACCTCTATAGGTGCAGTTATCTTCCTAATTATTGACTTATCACCATAGATATTATTTAATACAACGGGCAGTTCATAAGTGGTTGGCTCTCCAATAGAAAAGATTATTACAGCTGGTCTAGTTATTTTCTCATTATAGTTTTTCCTTGTAAAGCCTTGATTATTGTCGTTATTTATAAAGGAATAATATAATATGAAATTCCCTAAAATATATCCTATAATCAGCCCTATCACAATTATAAAAGAATGATTAAATCTAAACTTAATATTACTTAAAATATTTATAATGAGTAATGTTGATACTATGGTTAAGAGTCTTTCAGTATTACCCTTTAAAACCATAACTCCTATTAGCAAAAGTCCTAGTAACAGGGATTTAAGAAAAAGATAGAATCTATCGTTAATAAAAATCATCCCCTTTTATTTTAATAACCATGATCTTTATACATTTTATTTGCTTTTATAAAAAAATATGTTCCTCCGAAGCTATAAATACCTTTAAATCTATTGCTTTACAAATATATATGCATTATAATTTATTCTGTATGTAAATATCGACAAATTAATCAGTGAAAGGAAGAATATATATGAAGTTAGGGATAGTAGGTTTACCTAATGTAGGTAAAAGTACACTATTTAATGCGATAACTAAGGCTGGAGCTGAATCGGCTAACTATCCATTCTGTACTATAGAGCCAAACGTTGGAGTTGTAACAGTACCAGACGAAAGACTTGCAGTATTAAGAGATGTATACGATTCTAAAAAGGTTGTTAATACAGCTATAGAGTTCTATGATATAGCAGGACTAGTTAAAGGTGCCTCAAAGGGAGAAGGTCTTGGAAACCAATTCCTTGGCCATATCAGAGAAGTTGCATCAATCATCCACGTTGTAAGATGTTTTGAAGATGAAAATGTTGTACACGTAGACGGAAAAATTGGACCTCAAAAAGATATTGAAACTATAAACCTTGAGCTAATCTTCTCCGATGAAGAATTAATAGATAGAAGAATCATGAAGACTAGAAAAGCCCTAAAGAGTGACAAGAGTCTTCAAAGCGAGATGGATATATTAGAAAAAATAAAGGCTACCCTTGAAGAAGGTATATCTGTAAGAGCTATGGAGTTCAATGATAAAGAATGGGAGTTCGTTAAATCTCTTCAATTATTATCAGCTAAGCCAATCATCTACTGTGCGAATGTATCTGAAGATGATTTAGTTGAAAACAATGGAGAGAACAGCTTCGTTGATGAAGTTAGAGAATTCGCAAAGACTGAAGGCGCTGAAGTAGTTGTTATCAGTGCAAAGATCGAACAAGAAATAGCTGAGCTAGATGATGAAGAAAAGGATGCATTCCTTGAAGAACTAGGACTTAAAGAGTCTGGTCTTGACAAGCTTATCAAATCAAGCTACCACCTACTAGATCTAATCAGCTTCCTTACTGCTGGTCCACAAGAAGTTAGAGCATGGACTATTAGACGCGGAACTAAGGCTCCACAGGCCGCTGGAAAGATTCACTCTGATATAGAGAGAGGATTTATCCGTGCTGAAACTATAGCATACGATGACCTTAAAGAGCTTGGAACTATGTCTGCTGCTAAGGACAAGGGACTTGTAAGACTTGAGGGTAAAGAATATGTTGTACAAGATGGAGATGTTATACTATTCAGATTTAACGTGTAAAAAAATATGCTATTTGCTTAAACTAAAACGCAACAAGTCTTTTATAACTGACTTGTTGCGTTTATCTCATGTTTGGAACACTTAATTTCAAATGTGTTATCAGTATCATGTTTTATAAAACGATTGTGTAATTTCGATAATTACCCCTTCTTTTCAATACATAATTGATTACAAAAAGTTCTCAAAACAATCATAGTTTCTTTGACGGATAATTCGGTTGTTTTTAAAATCAAAAAACTGAGCAAAATGAGCTTTCATTTCATCACCAATACTTAGTTTCCCAATAGGCATTGCTAACACGCCCGTCCACTTAGCCTCAATAATAACCGTATCACCACACTCATATGCTTTGATAAGCTCAAAGCTTTGACTTTTAAGTACTTGTGCACCTTTTTCACTGGCCTCTTTCAAAGCTCTCAGATCACGCTCTGTTAAATTCTTTGTCAATAAATTAGGATACTCAATCTGAACTACATTTTCATCGTAGAACAGCTCTAATTCATCACCTGTTTTACCTTCATTAATTGCTTCTAAAAAATTCCTCACAACATTAATTCTGTTCATTTTCTAAATATCACCTCTCACAATTTCTTATGCTATCTAAAGGTTTACCCTATATACTATAGTACTAGATGGAGTTAAGTCCATGGCAAGAGTGAATTTCATACCTACTTTACTTTTTTATGATAGACTATGGGGTTAACTCAATGGTTCTTCTTTGGTTTTATTCATTTTGCAATGAATTATATAGTTACGCATATTTTTACCTGTTTGATGAAACTTTTTATAATCATTAGATGATTTGATTACATCACCGAGTACATCTTCAATTAATGACATCTGTGTTTCTCTTAGTAATGAGAGAATCCCTTCTGCACTAAATACGCTTCTACAACGAATCAGATTTTTTACTTCATCATACAAAGATTCATAAATCACAAAACATCCAAAATACTCACCTTTGATTGACAACCATTTTTCAATAGAAGTAACTAATGGCTTTTCATTCTCAAGTGCATAACTCATACTTCCATAAAAATCTACAACTACTTTGGCTACATTACTTTTTAAAGGTAATTCTAAAAAGTCTGAACATATTAACAAAATCTGCTTATCCATATTATTTGCAACAAGCATATCTTTTAATAGCTCTAATCTTTTTTTATCATGGTCAATAGCAATGTAAATATCTGTCTCTTTTAAATGCTTCATAAAATATTTTAGAAAAAATCCTGATCCGACTCCAAATTCCAATATAATAAGTGGTGATTCTTGTTTTGAGCAAACTTGTCTTTTTATCCAATTCATACCTGAATATAGTTGATTCAAAAAAGCTGGGTCCGCTATATTCACATAATCTTCATAGACATTTGTCAAATCCTTAGATACATTAAAGTATCTCTTTCCAAAGTTATGTTTACCTATTATCATTCCATTTTCAATAATAAGCCTTGCACCGCAAACGCACACCAAGCTCCCGTCTAAAATCTTCCCCTGCTTAACAATAGCATCCTCAAGGTTAAATGAACCTTCACAATAATTACAGTGAAACAAGGATATGTGTTCCAATCGTACTCCAATCAAAGCATTAGAATCTAACTTAAAGTTTCTTAGATTCTCCATCTCTTGAATTATACTCTGTTTCATTTTCCTAAGAGATTCTTCCTCTACATCTATGTCGCGTATCCTATTTTCAAATTGCTTTAAGATATACTCAGTTTCACTTTTGGGTGATGCTGAACCTATACGCATCATTACTAAGATTCTTCCGATATCTTTTAGTTTAAAGCCCATCCTTTTTAGACGTATCACATGACTTAAGTCCTTTTGACATGTATCGTCAAAATCATAATAAGCATTCTTCTTTACTGGTACGAGGAGCCCTAAATCCATATAATAACGTATTGTATCAACTGTTAGTTGGTTTTTTTTAGCAAAAGTTCCAATTCTCACATGAATTATTCCTTTCTATCAAATCTCACATCAGACATCACTTCTATTTTTCAATCATGGCCCATGTATATGAGTCGTTGGGTTACTTTTAATTATGTTCTAATAATCCTGTATAATATTCAACACCTTTGACAGTAAATCCTTCAAATAATTAATCTCTAATTCCATTATATGAATATCCCAGTATGATAAAGTCTGTATTTATTTTATGATACATATATTTCCCCTCCAAAATAACAGGGACTAGCAAAGCTTCAAACTATGCTAATCCCTTGATTTTACTGCTATTAACTTGTACTGCATTTGACTGCAAATTTACTGCAATTACGATAATACTAAATGGATACTTTTAAATCTAAAGGATAAATCATAGACTTAAAATCGCTAATTATCAGCCTATTGTCATTCTACTATCTTTCCTGAGCCAATGCAGCAATTCTACCATTGCTAACTGTTACTCTAGGTCTTGATGCTATACTAATAAGCGTAACGGTTACAAAGTAATCACAACAGCCAGGACAGCTTATGCAGTTACAGAAAGTAAAATTGAATATGTTTGTGGCTCTATTCATCTGGTTCTGACCTATTCTCTCCGATACCCAAATGCCTAGTGATACAGGTTCTCTATTATCGCAGACTCTAAACAATTCGTATCGCAGTCTAGCATCACCGCTGCCCTCAAAACTTATGATACTTGAAAACTCAATATTTACCATTGGATTAATTAAGTATGTGGTATCTAAGGTGACCCACGCTAATTGAAAGGCTGACTCATTTGCTGAAGTAAAAGTTTTGCTTCCAGTCCCCTCACCACATTCAAATACTATTTTTTTAGCTGAAGGATGCTTCTCTGCACAATCCATGCACTTACTTTTTTTATCGATAATTTTACAACCATCTAAGTCACTTGATGACTGGGCAAAGGCAACCATTCTAGCATTATCAACTACTATATCTGGTCCTAGCTGATCAGCTATAACTATTTCAAGGGGGGTAATTGTCACAAAGTATTCACAGCAGCCCCTAGGAGCTTCACATTCACAAAAAGTAAAATCAAAGGCTTTATCTAGTTCTATAAAATCATTAGAAACACCTGTTCTTGCAAAGTTCCAAGTACCAAGGGATAAGGGTTCTTCTTCTCCATTAACTCTAAACAACTCAAATTTTAGACGTATATCTGTCACATCATTATCGAGCTTAATAATACTTGAAAACTCTATTAAAACTTTAGGTTTAACTAAACAGGTTGTATCTAAGGTAACATGGGCTATATTGACTGGTGGGTCTAGATCAATCGTCGCTGCAAGGTCTCTCCTGAAGACAACACTTCCATTTCCCTGGCCACATGCAAGCATTATTTTCTTAGGATTAGGTTGTTTTCTTCCTAATTTGGTATCATCCTGTTTCGAATCAAATTTTTTACAGTCGACCTCTAAACGGTCTCTTAAAGGCTTAGATAATGCCGCCATTCTTCCATCACTGACCGTGGCTGTAGCTCCTTCAATTTCGCTTGGTGTAACTCTTACAAAGTAGTCGTAGCAGCCGGGGTAAGTGATACGTTCACAAAAGATAAAACTAAAGGATTCTTCTTGTCGGTCAAATTCTACTGAATCAATGTTAACTTCCTCAAACATCCAAGTTCCTAAGAATTTTGCCTCTTCATCATCGCATACTCTAAATAGTTCGTATCTCAGCCTAGCTGTTGCTCCATCAATGAGTCTCTCTATATTGACGATACTAGAAAACTTTATTAACACTTCAGGTCTATATAAGCAGGTGGTATCTAGGGTAACATGGGCTAGTTGGAAGGGTATCTCACCGGACGATGTAAAAGTTCTACTTCCAGTACCCTCACCACATTCAAGCAGTATTTTTTTAGGTTTAGTAGGTTTTTCTTTACATTTAGTACAGCTCACCAGTGATTTGTTAGATTTCTTTTCCATATAGTTATGGTTACAATGTCCTTCCTGAGCCAATGCTGCCATTCTGCCATTATTAACAGTTACCGTAATACCTCCTTCTGTTATTTCAATAGGCGTAACGGTTACAAAGTAATCACAGCAACCAGGACAGCTTATACAGTCGCAGAAAGTAAAATTAAATATATTTGTAGACTTTCCTAGATCTCCATCGTTTATTACTCTCTCCAATACCCATACACCTATTGATATAGGCTTTTTATTGTCACAGACTCTAAATAATTCATATCTTAGTCGTGCATCAGAAAGAGTGCTTAACCTATTAAAGCTTACGATACTTGAAAACTCAATATTCACCATTGGCTTACAAAACTGCGTCGTATCTATTGTAACCTGTGCTAGTTGAAAGGCTGGCTCATTTGATGAACTAAAAGTTCTGCTTCCAGTCCCCACGCCGCATTCAAGTAGTATTTCTTTAGCTTTAGGACGTTCAGGTACACAATCCGTGCAGTCACTTTTTCCATCAAGAATTTTGCAATCATCAAAGTCTACTGCTGATTGGGCAAGGGCAACCATTCTAGCATTGTCAACTACTACATCGGCCTCACTTGAAGGTCCAATTATTTCAAGGGACGTAACTGTCACAAAATATTCGCAGCAGTCACATGGGATTTCACATTCACAAAAAGTAAAATCGAATGCTTTCTCTAGATTCACGTCGGCAGAAATACCTGTTCTTTCAAATGTCCAAATCCCCCGAGATACCGCCCTTCCATCACTACAAACTCTAAATAGTTCAAATTGTAGGCGGATATCGCTTATATCACTATCAATCTTAATAATACTTGAAAACTCTATTAAAGCTTTAGGTTTAATAAAACAGGTAGTATTTAGGGTAATATGGGCTATTCCAAATGGCTCATCATCATCTTCCCTAAGAATCATACTTCCGTTTCCCTCACCACATGCAAGCACTACTTCCTTAGGCCTAGGATGTTTTCCTCTGGATTTAGTGCCACCACATGGCGAACTAGATAATGCGGCCATCCTTCCATTACCAACTGTGGCTGTAGATCCCTCAATTTCAATGGGTGTAACTGTTACAAAATACTCAAAACACCCTGTACAAGTTATGCAATCACAAAAGACAAAACTAAATGATTCTTCTTGTGCTTGAAATGCTGAGGAACTAACATCAATTTCTTCAAACATCCAAGTTCCTAAGGACTGTGGCTCTCTCCCTCTGCATTTTTTGAATAATTCATATTTTAGTCTAATTGTTGCTCCAGAAGTTAGTACACTCATATTTACGATACTAGAAAATTTTATTAAAACCTCATTTCTATCTAAACCTGTAGTACTTACGGTCACATTAGCTATTTGAAAAGATCCCTCACTGGATGAAGTAAAGGTTGTGCTTCCCGTTCCGCTGCCACATTCTAGTAGTATTTTTTTTGATTTTGTATGCTTTTGTTTGCTCTTAGCTAAATCCCTATTAGGTTCACAAGCTTTGTGGTCCTTATAGGTATGATTATAAGTCACTTATTTACCTCCTCTGCATATTTCTTGCTTTATAGAGTTAAATCTTTAACATCTGTATACTCCATTTTCACTACATCATATGTAGTCTTAAGAAATCAGTGACTTACTTTTAACAAAAGCTTATACTATTTAAAATGATATAGTTTACTAGAATATTTAGTATATCATCTATTACTCCATTGATAGCTTAGTCAAGCTAATGTTCTTTACTGCAATTACGATAATCCTAGATAGACTTATTAGTATTTATTGGATTACTTGTGGACGTGAAAGCACCTATTACCAACGTTTTTCATATAAAGGACTTGATAAATCAGGTTTAACGTGTAAACACAGCATTATAATGTTAGTGATATAGTTGTAAATATATCGTAGACCAGGTTAGATAAAAATACCTACTTGACTGTTTATTCTATGTTTGGTTTAATGTTTTAGTATGGTTATATTGCATAAGAGAAAGGATGATCATAGTAGATACATTAAATTAATTCATAAAATACGTTAAGTTAACAGTGCCAAAATAAAAAGTAAGTTTATTTTAAAGAGTATAAGGAAAAATATATAAATAATAGCATAGGAGGTTTTCACAATGGATAACAAGCAAAAGATTGATGATTTGCGAAAAAGAAAAGAAAAGGTTCAAGCTGGTGGCGGAGAGAAAAGAATCAAGAGTCAGCATGAAAAAGGAAAGCTAACAGCTAGAGAAAGATTAAATTTATTATTTGATAAAGGTACTTTTGAAGAAATAGATGCCTTTGTAAAGCATAGATGCACTAATTTTGGTATGGAAAATGTAGATGCTCCAGGAGAAGGCGTTGTGACGGGTCATGGTTTAGTAAATGGAAGACTTGTATATGCCTATGCACAGGATTTCACTGTAGTTGGTGGCTCATTAGGAGAAATGCACGCTGCAAAGATATGTAAAGTTTTAGATGGTGCAGTAAAGGCGGGTGCTCCAGTAGTAGGAATGAATGATTCTGGCGGAGCTAGAATACAGGAAGGTGTAGATGCTCTTTCTGGATTTGCAAAAATATTTTACAGGAACACTAAAGCATCAGGTTTCATTCCTCAGATATCAGTAATTATGGGACCATGCGCTGGTGGTGCAGTATATTCTCCTGCATTAACAGATTTTATTTATATGGTTAATAAAACAAGTCAAATGTTTATAACTGGTCCTCAAGTAATTAAAACTGTTACTGGTGAAGAAGTTTCGTCAGAAGAATTAGGTGGAGCTATGACTCACAATTCAACAAGTGGTGTTGCTCATTTTGTAGCACCAAATGATGAAGAGTGTATTGAGCAGATAAGAATGTTACTAAGCTTCTTACCTTCAAACAATAAGGAAAAGCCTCCTGTTTATTTAGCTAAAGAGGATGTAGATAAGATAATTCCTGAGCTAGATAATGTATTACCTGATAGTCCTAAGAAGCCTTACGATGTTCTAAATGTAATTGAAAAAATAGTTGATGATGGTCATTATTATGAGGTTCAACCACATTATGCTCAGAATATAGTTACTTGTTTTGCTAGAATTAATGGAAGTACGGTAGGTATTGTAGCTAATCAGCCAAAAGTACTAGCAGGATGCTTAGATATAAATGCATCCGATAAGGCTGGAAGATTCATTAGATCTTGTGATGCCTTTAATATTCCATTATTAACAATAGTCGATGTTCCAGGGTTCTTGCCGGGAACTAATCAGGAATATGGTGGGATTATTAGACACGGAGCAAAAATGCTTTATGCATATAGTGAAGCTACAGTTCCTAAGGTTACGTTAGTAACAAGAAAAGCATATGGTGGAGCATATATTGCTATGTGTTGTAAAGAGTTAGGGGCGGATTTTGTTTATGCATGGCCTAGTGCTGAAATAGCAGTTATGGGTCCTCAGGGAGCTGCAAATATTATATTTAGAAAAGATATAGCCAGTGCAGAGGATGCGGAAAAAGAAAGAGAGAAGAAAATAGCTGAATATACTGAGGAATTTGCCACTCCATATAAGGCGGCAGAAAGAGGTTATGTAGATGATGTAATAGAGCCAAGTGAAACAAGAAGGAAGATTATAAAGGCGTTTAATAGGTTATCTTCAAAAGAAGAGCATGGATTAGATAAAAAGCATGGAAACATCCCTCTATAAACCAAATACTAAAAAGAGGTGAATATATGAATGATCTAGTTGCATTAGAAAAAAACTTAGAAGAATTAATAGCGGTGATTAACTCAGTTGTAGCTATGAGTTTAAAAACTTCTTTAGATAATATTAGAGTGAAAAGTGTTAAAGGCGAGACAAATAGAAATATAAGTTGGGAAAGCCCATTCCAGGAGGGAAATACTGTGGAAAAGTTTAAAGTGACAATCAGCGGCAATACATATACGGTGGAAGTTGAAAGACTTAATGAGGGTTCTGAATGTGCTCAAAGCAAAGAGACTCTTAAAGCTCCACCAAAGCCAGTAAAGGTAACAAAGCCAAATACTATGCCACCAGGAGGAGGGGTTATATCTGCTCCGATGCCAGGTACGGTTTTAGATGTTAGAGTTAGTGAAGGAGATAAGGTGGAAGCTGGTCAAATTATACTAATTCTTGAAGCTATGAAGATGGAAAATGAAATTATGGCCCCAGCGAGCGGAACTATAACTTCTGTTCAGGTAGGAAATGGCGATTCTGTAAGCGCAGGAGATATAATGGTTAAAATAGGATAAAAAAGTAAATTGACCTATTATCAGCATCTCTTATACAAGAAGTTATTTAATTCAGCTTTAACGTGTAAATAACTATTAACAAGACTCTTACATTTTATCTTAAGTGTAAGAGTCTTGTTACATTTCATTCTGCCGTTATAGTATACTTCTGAAATAAAAGTTTAAGCATATCACTTACTTCCTTATAGTGTGAAAGTGAGCTATTTAAAAGACCACTACATATTTTTCTAATAAGTGTAGTGGCCTATCTCTAGGTTACAATCATTCTACTATCGCTCCTGGGTCAATGCTCCTATTCTTCCGTTATCAACTGTTACTGTCAATCCACTAATTTCAATTGGTGTAACAGATACAAAATATTCACAACAACCAAGACAGGTTACATTATCACAGAAAGTAAAGTCAAATGTGTTTGTTTCCCTACCAATAGTATTCCCGTCAAATCTCCCTTTATCTATTGACCAAACACATAGTGATAATGGCTCTTTATTGTCACATACTCTAAATAACTCGTATTTTAGTCTACCCGTTCCAGATTCACCTGTTATGCCCTCAAAGCTTATAATACTGGAAAAGTCAATACTCACTAGATGCTTATTTATATAAGTAGTATCTATAGCAACATGAGCTAATTGGAAAGGAGCCTCTTCAGAAACCGTGGTAAAGGTTCTGCTTCCGGTACCACTACCACATGCTAATAGTATTTTCTTAGGGTTATGATGCTTTGACTGGTAATTTATACATCCATATTTTTCATGGATACTTTCATAGTCATTATGATAAAGCAAATCCGTTGTAGATTGTGCTAACGCCGATATTCTCCCATTATTTACTCTCACAAATACATTACTAATAAAGCCTTCTACTTCTAATGGAGTAACTGTGACAAAATACTCATAGCAACTAGGGTAAGTCTGTGAATCGCAAAGTTCAAAACCAAAAGACTGGGTTGATTCATGAGCTAAGACTATACCTGTTCTTTCAAATCTCCAAACCCCCAGTGATACTGGTTCTCCATCCTTGCAAACTCTAAATAATTCGAATTGAAGGAGAACATTAGATATACCTAAATCAAACTTAATAGTGCTAGAAAAGTTTATTAAAACTTCTGGCCTGCATAAGCAAGTTGTGTCAACAACAACATGAGCTATATTAACTGGCAAATCAGCCGAATCTCTAAATTCTATATCTCCATTGCCTTGACCGCATTCTAATAGTATTTCTCTACACTTAGGGAACTTTTTTATGAATCCAACATCTTTATCTTTTGAATCAAGAATTTTATGCCCTTCAGCAAAATCATTTAGAAATTGAGATAATGCTGCTAACCTTCCATTACTAACTGTTACTTTAGCTCCAGATATTTCAACAGGTGTGACGGTTACGAAATAGTCACAACAGCTGTGACATGTCTGACTTTCGCAGGATATGAAACTGAAGGATTCTTCAGTGTCGGCAAAATAAACTGCGGTAGTATCTACTTTCTCATACATCCAGGTTCCTAAGGATATTTGTCCTGAATCATTGCATACCCTAAACAGTTCATATTGTAGCCGAACTGTTAGAAAGTTAGACAGTACATCTATATTAATAAGACTAGAAAATTTCGTTAAAACTTCTGCTCTATTCAATCCATTTGAATCAACAGTAACATAGGCTAATTGAAATGGTGAATCGTCAGATGATGTAAATGTCCAACTTCCAGTTCCCCCACCACATTCTAGAAGTACAGTTTGGGGTTTAGAGGACTTTTGTTTGCATTTAGCAAAATTCTTATCTACCTCACAAACTTTCTGATGCAGATAGGCATGGTTATATATCACTTATATACCTCCTTTAACTACTTCCTGAACCAATGCAGCAATCCTTCCATTGCCTACAGTCACCTGTATTTGTATGTCCTCCGATCTTCCTATTTCAATTGGTGTAACCCTTACAAAGTATGTGCAACATCCAGTTTTACATGTTATAGGTTCGCAAAAAGTAAAGTCAAATGATTCTGTGGTCTTCTCTGTATTTTGACTTACCCTTTCAAGTATCCAGACTCCTAGTGGTTCCTCTCTACCATCAACGCATTCTCTAAACAACTCAAATCGTAGTAAAGCGTCTACTATATCTACTGACTCAAAACTTACAATACTGGAAAACTCAATATTCACAATGGAATTACATAAACCTTCGGCATCAAGTGTCACCTGTGCTAATTGAAATGCAGAGTCATCTGACGAAGTAAAGGTTTTGCTTCCTGTTCCACTACCGCATTCTAATAGTACTGTTTTGGATTTAGGACTACTTAACTTTCGCTCTTTTGTGTAATATCTATCAGCACCAGCTTTAGATGATTGAGCAATTGCAACCATTCTTGAATTACTAATCATCGAACTATCAAAGTCCTCTATCATTGGGATCTCAATAGGCGTTAATGTTACAAAATATTCGCAGCAACCTGAAGAACTCATACACTCACAGAAGGTAAAACCAAACCCCTGTGTTGATTTAATCGATCCTGCTATAACTCCTATTTCATATTGCCAAATACCCCGAGATACTGACTCTCCATTATCACATACTCTAAAAAGTTCAAATTGATAGTTAACCGTTGCACTAGAAGACTGCACCAAGTAACCA
This sequence comes from Wukongibacter baidiensis, assembly GCF_050888315.1. Taxonomy (NCBI): domain Bacteria; kingdom Bacillati; phylum Bacillota; class Clostridia; order Peptostreptococcales; family Caminicellaceae; genus Wukongibacter; species Wukongibacter baidiensis. The sequence goes on along the minus strand of NZ_CP138202.1, from coordinate 143,952 downwards.
ATAATAGTAGAAAACTCAATTAAAATTTTAGAATCACATAAACATGATGTATCTATTTCGACTCTTGCTACTTCCACCGAAGGCTCATTTTCCCTTTTGAAAGTAACTTCTCCATTTCCACTTCCACAGGCTAATACTGTATCCTTTGCTTCGGAAAGCTTAAATTTAGATTTGGCACAGTTATCTGTCGGCTCGCATATATTACAATTATCCTTTGTACAGTTCTTCAAGGATTGGATTATAGCTGCCATTCTCCCATTGCTTACCGTTGCAGTAACATTAGTAACTTCAATGGGTGTAACCAATACAAAATAATCACAGCACCTAGTGCATATCTGACTTTCACAAAAGATAAAATTAAAGGACTCCTCTGCATTACGGGTAAAATCAGCACCGGAGATATTAGCTTTTTCAAATATCCAGGTTCCAAGGGATGTATAATCTTGATCTTCACACGTTCTTATTAGTTCATATTTTAATCGAACTGTTGCTCCAGGATTTAATCTTTCCACCCTAACTAGACTAGAAAATTTTATTAAGATTTCAGATTTATTTAAACATGTCGTATCTATAACAATACGAGCTAATTGGAATGGTATATCGTCGGGCGAAGTAAAGGTTCTGCTTCCAGTTCCATCACCACATTCTAGAAGTACTTTTTTAAATTTTTGATACTTTGGTCCGCACTTGTTACAGCTTCTATCTATTTCACATACTTCTTGTTCTTGATAAGTATGATTATAAGCCACTAATTTTCCTCCTCAATATTTTTTATGTTTTGAGAATATTTCTCTCATTTCTATATACACCATTTTCACTACATTATATGTAGTTTCAATAAGGCAGTGACTATTCTATATTAACTTCACAGTTTTTCTAATATTTTTACTGCGAGTAATCGTGCATTTCAAAACTACCCCTTAACATATTTACACATTTATATATTTGCGTATTCAAACACGTGATTTATATCATAGAACTTATAAAGCTATCATTTTGCTAGAAATAGCTTTGCATATAAATTATTTGATTAAAAAAAGTAAACTTATTGGAGCATGTAGGAATTTTATCAATAACTATTTTCCAATAAAAAAGCCACTAAAAATGGAAACCTTTTGCATTTTTTAGTGGCTTTTTTATGTCAACCTTTAAATTTTACATTAATGTAAGACTAGAAACTCGATATTTCTAAGTTTTTATTTAAGTTTGGTTATTTTAAGGATATTTGTATTATCTTCCTAATGAGTATAAGTTTATCAGGTTCTACAATCCTATTATATTCTGAAATTTTGCCATTTTTCATTCGACATTTGATGATTGCGCCAAAGCTGCTATTCTTCCATTATCAACTGTTATTGACAATCCACTAATTCCAATTGGTGTAACAGATACAAAATATTCACAACAACCAAGACAGTTTATGTTGTCACAGAAAGTAAAATTGAATGTTTTTGTTGCTTTGTCAATATTCGTAGTGAATCTTCTACCTATTGACCAAACACCTAGCGATTTTAGTGTTTTATCATCTCCACAAACTCTAAATAGCTCGTATCGTAGTGTACCGTTTCTATTCCCTGATATACTCTCAAAACTCACATTACTTGAAAACTCAATATTCACCACTGGCTTACTTAAACGAGCTGTATCTATAGTAACATGTGCTAATTGGAAAGGGGTTTGTTGTGATTCTGAAGTAAAAGTTTTGCTTATATTACCGCTACCACATTCCAATAGTATTTTCTTAGGTTCTGGACATTTTGAGTTACAATTTGCATAGTGCGATATTTCTCCACAATTTTCATGGGTATCATAACTGTGGCAATCTATTAATGGCTGGGCTAATGCTGATATTCTCCCATTGTATACTAACACCAAGTTATTTGAATCAGTCTGACGTGCATCTATGACACTAGCCATAACAATATATTTACAGCTACCAGAACATGTCAAGGAATCACAAAAGATAAAACTAAAAGCCTCATTTACATCAATATTCTGAACTCCACTAGCGCCTCTTGACAATTCATATATCCAGGTCCCAAGTGATGCTGGTTGGCCATCGTTGCAAACTCTTAACAATTCAAATTTTAGGGAAAGACTATCGGTACCAAAACTAAAATATATCATACTGGAAAAATCTATTAAAATTTTTGATTTACTTAAACAAGTTGTGTCAATAGTAACATAAGCTATTGTAGCAGCGGGGTCAGTTGTGTCGTTAAAAGTTATACCTCCACTCCCTTTACCACATTCTAATAATATTTTTTTAGGAATGGGATGGTTTTGCTTGAATTTAGTATTCCTATTTTTAGATTCACCTGCTTCATGTTTATTTAAAGAATTACATAAAGATTGTGATAGTGCTGCTATTCTCCCATTATTAACTGTTGCTGTGGCATTAACTATATCAATTGGTGTGACAGTTACAAAGTAATCACAACATCTTTGGCAGTTTAGACATTCACAAAATATGAAACTAAATGATTCTTCAATATTTTCAAATACCCTATCAAATACATTAACATTTTCATACATCCAGGTTCCTAGACAGATTGGTTCTCTACCATCACATGCTCTAAACAACTCATACTGTAATCTAACTGTCCCTGTGTTAACTAATACTTCCATGCTAACAAGACTAGAAAACTTTATTAAAACCTCTGATTTATTTAAACAAGCTGTATCAACTGTGACATGAGCTAATTGGAATGGTGCATCATTAGAAGCAGTAAATGTTCTACTTCCAGTTCCCTCGCCACATTCTAGTAATATGCCTTTAGGCCATGGGTGCATAGCTTTACATTTAGCACAGTCAATATCAGGCTCACAGACGATGTAATCTCCATGACTGTAGTTATAATTCATTTATATGCCTCCAATTATATATTTTGCGTTTGATGAGATGAGATATTCTTTAGAAAAATAAGCTATCTATCTGAAATACTCTAAAATATCTCCTACTCCATTTTCACTACATTATATGTATCTTTAATAGATCAGTTACTTACTTTGAATAGGTACTTCTTTTACTTGTCAATCTGATTGGAAAGCAAAAGACGATAAGCTTTAACTTATCGTCCCAATGATACTAATCTTCTCTTTTTGAATTACCTTATATAGACTTTACTCTTACTCAATTCTTTTTAATATAGCATTTCTTCAATATTCTTTGGTATAGAACTGCTAAAGGTTTCAAATGTTTTTTTAGGATCATTTCTGTACATCTTATATATTAATTCAGCGCCCTTTATATGAATCTCCTCTTTCCCTTCCATCAAACCATTAATAGCCAAAGTTGCAGCTTCATCTGGCATAATAGCCCTGTCGGATACATCCCCCTGTTGGAATGGAGTATTAACCTCAGGATATAGTATTTCTATAACATCAATACCTTGATCTTTTAACTGATAGCGTAAGGTTTTTGTCAATGAATGTAGTGCGGACTTGCTAGCACAATAACTGGCTTTAGTAAATAGCGGAACATAAGCAAGCGCCGATGTGACATTCACGATAGTTCCTTTGCTTTTCTCAAGAAGAGGCTGAAATAATTTTGCCATTAGCATAGGCGCTTTTTGATTAATCTCATAATCATTATCCATATACCTTTCAAGCTGCTCCATATCTTCCATATTAAAAAGATATCTATTGGCACTCCCTGCATTATTGATTAACATATCCAATTGTCCAAACTGGTCATTAATTCTGGTAAGTAGATCTGTTCTCTCCTTAGAATCTGTAATGTCACATACGTAGGTATGAAGCGAAGGAACTTGTTTTTTTACTAAGTCAAGTTTTTTCTCACTACGACCACATATAAGAACAGTGTAATCTAACTTATCCATCTGTTTTGCCATTTCCAATCCTATACCTGAGCTTCCACCCGTTATTAATACTATATTTTTCTTCATAAGAAAACCTCCTAATCTGTTTTCTTATAGTCTACAGTACAGGAGGATAGTCTTCCTTGACATAGGTCAATTTTATAAATAAATACGATATAGAAATTGCAATAAATCTTTTACATTTCGATTCCTCGAATAGCCCCAGAAGCATTGGCTATTCAAAAAACCGAAATGTAGATTTATAAGTACATTCTATATATTTAAATTTTTTTCTTAATTCTGCTCAAAGTCTCAGGGGTAATTCTTAGAAATGAGGCAATGTGATATTTTTTTATTTCTTTTACTAAGCTAGGATATTTCTTAACAAAATCTTTATACCGTTTGGTTGCGTCATCGAGCAAAAATGATTTTTCTCTCAGTTCCTTCATCATATACATCTTCTCCACGTACTTAAAAAGAAAAGCATACCATCTAATGTCCCTATCCGCCAAATCTAGCAAAGCCTTATATTTTAAAATCAGTATTTCTGAATCCTTTAAAGCCTCTATCGAGTAAAAAGATTCCCTATTTTCAACCATAGCACTATATGACATAGTAAAAATACCCGGCACAGAAAATCCCTTAGTAAAGTCGTTTCCATCTCTATCAACATAATACAGCCTAAATAGACCACTTATGTTATAGGCTAAGGAATCTGGTATCTCACCCGCCCTAAGAAAATGATCTCCCTTTTTAACCTTTTTATAGGTAGTCAGACTATAGAATTCATCAATCATATTTCTTGTCACGGTATGTATTTTGTTAAGTCCCATCATCATGCTATTCTTAAAGGCTATATGATCTATGTCATTAGCCTTACTATTTCCATATTCCATTTTCTAACCTCTCTTTATCAATCTATGATATCCGACATAACCTTTTAAACTTTCTTAAACCATTGTTCTAGCCCTATTATATCAAATTTCAATATCGGGTCAATGATTAATACTATCCATAAGAAAAACGCTAAAAGCCATTTATTACTGACTTATAGCGTTGTTTCCATGTTTTATAAAATAGTTGTGTAATTATTTTACTAGTCTCTATAATCAATCTAATGTTTTTCCTGAGCCAATGCAGCTATTCTACCGTCACTCACCGTTACTGTAAGCTCTGCTATATCAATAGGCGTAACCCTTACAAAATATTCGCAGCAGCCAGAACATGCCTTGCAATCACAAAAAGTAAAATTAAATGTGTTTGTGGTTTCATCAAAGGTTGAGATACCTATTAAATCAGGGGTCCAAATCCCTATGGGTACTGGTTCTCTATCGTCACATACTCTAAGCAATTCATATCTTAGTCGTCCAGTACCAAGCCCCTCAAAGCTTACCAAGCTGGAAAACTCAATATTAACAATTGGATCATATAAACAGGATGTATCTATATCAACATTAGCTAGTTCAAAGGCTGATTCTCTTGGCATTCTAAAGGTTCTACTTCCAGTACCTTTACCACATTCAAGTACTACTTTCTTAGTTTTAGAATATTTTTCTATACAATCTATACTTCTACCTTTAATTCCAAAAGCTTTGCCTACGTCTAATCCCTTCGATGATTGAGCAAGTGCAACCATTCTTCCATTATCAACTACTACTTCTGCCGTAGTCCTTGTTACTCGTATTTCTACAGGTGTAACCGTTACAAAATATTCACAGCAACCTTCACTGACTTCATCTTCACAGAATATAAAGTCAAAGCTCTGATTTAGTCCTATGGTTTCATCAAGACCTGTTCTTTCAAACTCCCAAGTACCACGACATGAGGCTGCTCCTTTTCCACAAACTCTAAATAGTTTAAATTGTAAACGTAAATCCTGAACGCGGCTGCTAACTTGAATCATGCTTGAAAACTCTATTAAAACTTTAGCTCTAGTCAGATGGTCAGTATTTATGGCAACACGAGCTATATTGGCTGATGGATCTAGTCCACTCATCGATGTAATATTATTCCTAAAAACTATACTTCCATTTCCTCGTCCACATGAAAGGGATACACCATTCTTAAGGTAAAAATCCTCATGTTTGCTCTCTAAGCCATAGCATAAAGGATTAACTATAGCTGCCATTCTTCCATTACCAACTGTAGCTGTGGCTCCAAAAATTTCAATAGGTGTAACTCTTACAAAATAGTCACAGCATTCATTACAAATAATATGGTCGCAGAATATAAACCCAAAGGATTCTCCTTGCTTCTCGAAGCTTCCAAAACGAAAATTGACTTCATCAAATATCCAATTTCCAAGAAACTTTGACCTTTTACCATCACATACCCTAAATAATTCATATTTCAATCGAACCGTTGCTCCATCATTAACAAGTCTCTCTAAATTTACTATACTAGAAAACTTTATTAATACTTTACTTCCCTTTACAAAAGTATTATTTAAAGTTACATGGGCTATCTGAAAAGACAATTCCTCGGATGAGGTGAAGGTTCTGCACCCAGTACCCTGGCCACATTCAAGAAGCACCATATCCTTTTTAGTGGAGTTTAATTTGCCTTCAATATCACTCATGTATGATTTATATAAATTATTTGCTATAAGCTTCTGATTACAATCTCCCTCCTGGGCCAATGCAGCTATTCTCCCATTGCCAACTGTTGCAGAAATACTACCTTCACTTATTTCAACCGGTGTAACAGTAACAAAGTATTCACAACAGCTAGGACAGGTTATACAATCACAAAAAGTAAAGTTAAATATATTTGTAGATTTCCCTAAATCATCGTCAGATGATAATATTCTCTCCGATGTCCAAACTCCTATTGATATCGGCTCTTTATTGTCACAGGCTCTAAACAATTCGTACCGAAGCCTTGCCATACCATCGTTTATCAATTTCTCAAAGCTTACAATACTTGAAAACTCGATATTTACTATGGGATTGCAAAAACATGTAGTATCAATATTAACCTGTGCTAATTGAAAGGCTGGTTCATTTGATGAACTAAAGGTTCTATCTCCGTTACTATCTCCGCATTCTAGCTGTATTTCTTTATCCATAGCGCCTTTTAACATGCAATCCATCGAATCATATTTTCTATCAGACCCTTTATAGTCATCTAACTCACATGATGATTGGGCAAGGGCAACCATTCTAGCATTATCTACTACTATATCCGCAAAAATATCGATAATTTCTATTTCAATAGGTGTAACCATAACAAAGTACTCACAGCAGGAAGAAGGAGCTTCAGATTCGCAAAATATAAAATCGAAAGTTTTTTCTAACTCCAAATCTGTAAGAGTTCCTGTTCTCTCAAAACTCCATGTCCCTAGAGATACAGTTCCTCTATCTTCACAAGTTCTAAATAATTCAAATTGTAGACGTATGTTTCTAGAATCATCGTCAAGCTTAATCGCACTTGAAAACTCTATCAAAACATTGTGCTTTATTAAAGAAGATGTATCTAGAACAACATGTGCTATCTCAAAGGGTGGGTCTACTTCATCTTCTTCTCTAATAATTACACTTCCATTACCTTGACCGCATGCGAGCATTACGTTTTTGAGTTTAGAGTGATTTTCTTTGAATTTTAAATCAGATATTTTATCTTCAAAACAATCCTCTAAAGGCTGTGATAGTGCTGCCATTCTTCCATTACTAACCGTGGCTGTAGCTCCATTGATCTCAATAGGCGTTACAGTTACGAAATACTCTGAGCATCCAGAAAAAGCAATGCAATCACAAAAGATAAAGCTAAAAGATTCTTCTTGTGTTTCAAAGGCATTAATATTTACATCAATCTCCTCAAACATCCAGCTTCCTAAAGGCTTTGGCTCTTCACCATCCACTACTTTAAACAACTGATATTTTAATCGAACCGTTGCCCCATCAATTAGTCTCCTCATATTGACGATGCTTGAAAACTTTGTCAATACATCAGACTTACCTAGACAGGTATTATCTATCATAACATTGGCTAACTGGAATGTTCCCTCATCCGATGAAGTAAAGGATCTAGTTCCAGTCCCATCGCCACATTCAAGTATTATCTTTTTTGGTTTCAAACACTTTTCTTTCGCTTCATGTGAATAACTAATAGACCTACAAATCTTGTGGTCTTGAACGGTATGTTCATAAGTCACTTATATCCCTCCTAATTTTTGTTATGGAGGTTATTACTACTTTACATATACTCCATTTTCACTACATTATATGTAGGCTTAATATATCAGTGACTTTCTTTAAAGGTATATCTACAAAAAAGTCCTCTACCTTCTAGCATTTAACTAAAAAATAAAGGAAATATAAGTTAAGAGTTAAAATATTTATGCTTACAGCTTATAAGGAAGCAAAGTAAGTAATCTTATGGCTGACATTTATGACATTAAAAATAGAAAATTCATTCCCCAAACCTAAACTTCCTGCATATTATATCCGTATATTCCTTATTCAAAGGAGGTATTTAAGTAATGCCACGTGACACATATGAAATGATTAGTGGTGTAATAAAGAGAATCAATGTAAGTGATGAGAAAAAATCGTTACTGATAGTAGATGAGAAAGGATTTGAATATATTTTTCATATCAATGAACATACCATAATAATGACATTTGAGGATCTTAAAGTTGGTTAAAAGGTAGATATTATTTTCAATGGTATATTAACAAGAAGTATTCCACCCCAAGGAAATTCAATAATAGTTAACGGTTTAAAGATATAGCTTAAAAGTTCTAGTCAAAATTAGTTCTTTAATTAAATTAACTCATTAGAGTAATATATTCTAGAATACTTTCTAGAAGGTAAAGCAACATGAAAGCAAAAAAGGAATATTAAGATGTAGGTCTTAGTATCCCTTTTTCCAGTTATTTTTTATTTACTATCTCTCTTGTGCAAAAGCAACGATACTCCCATTTACAACTGTTATAGTTGCTTTTTCTATTGGCGCTTGATCAGACAACATAATGGGCGTAGCAGTTACAAAGTAATCAAGTACCACAAAAAGTTCGGTAGGGCTTTGATGATGCTGGAGGCAGTGTAGCGTAATCATCATGCTCCGTAGAGTGGGCATAAGGGCTGGACAGTACATGAAGCAACTTCTCCATTACACTATAATCTCCTTGCTTAGCTGCCGCTTCTAGGGCCTCTTCTACTCTGTGGTTTCGAGGAATTACACTGGGGTTATTTTTCCACATCAACTCCTCAGAAGCTTCCTTTGATTCCTTTTGCCTTCCTAGTCTTCCCTTCCACTGCTCATACCACTTTGCAAATTCCTCTGTGTCAAACAGTGCTATATCCTTGCACTTGCCAAGGGTTAATGCTCTGAAAGTATTGGTATAATCAGCACGATGTTTCTGCATCATATCGAGGAGTCCTTGAGTAAGGGTTTCATCCTCTGCCTCTTCGTTGAATATTCCTAGTTTTGCTCTCATTCCTGCAAGACAATTACGATTAAACGAATCAGTAAAACCTTCAATTGCATCCTGTGCCAACTTAACAGCCTCTTCTTGATTTTCATGGAGCAGAGGCAACAGAGTTTCAGCAAATCTTGCTAGATTCCAGGCAGCAATTTGAGGTTGATTGCCATAGGCATAACGTCCATAATGGTCAATAGAACTGAATACCGTTGCTGGGTCATAGGTATCCATGAAGGCACATGGACCATAATCGATGGTTTCTCCACTAATAGTCATATTGTCGGTATTCATAACTCCATGAACGAATCCTACTAGCTGCCATTTAGAAATCAGCTCTGCCTGTCTCTTGATTACTTCCTTGAGTAAGGCAAGATATTTATTTTCATCATTGCTGACATATGCAAAATGTCTTTGTAATGTGTAATCAGCTAAGGCCTTGAGTTCATCTACAGTACCCCAATTTGAAACGTATTGAAAAGTACCTACACGTATATGACTAGCAGCAACACGGGTCAGAATTGCGCCAGTTTCTTCAGTTTCACGGATTATCGATTCACCTGTTGTTACAACTGCCAAACTTCGAGTAGTAGGAATCCCCAGCCCATGCATCGCTTCACTGATGATGTATTCCCGAAGCATCGGTCCAAGTGAGGCTCGACCATCGCCTCGCCGAGAGTATGGTGTTCTTCCTGAACCCTTTAGTTGAATATCTACCCTCTCCCCCTTTGGAGTAACCTGTTCCCCAAGAAGTATAGCCCTGCCATCTCCTAGCATGGTAAAATGGCCAAATTGGTGTCCTGCATAGGCTTGAGCAATTGGCAAAGCACCCTCAGGAATCTGATTGCCAGCAAACACCTCTACACCATCACTCTTTTCTAGGTCCTCGGCCTTCAAACCAAGGGATGTTGCCACAGAGCAATTGAAAGCAATTAACTTTGGGGAGCGTACAGGAGTTGGTTTGAGATTAGAAAAAAATAATTCTGGAAGCTGAGCATAACTGTTATCAAAATTCCATCCAGTCTCTATTATTTCTTTTCTTTCTGTCATTGTATCTCCTTTCCTTTTTCTATATTTCTATATCCTGACTTCTCTTTTTAGAAACAAATAATAATATAGCAAATCGAAATATATTTAAATAATCTAAATAAACACTCAGAGGCATCGAACCCCTTCGTTTTGGTCGGATTTCTCTTCGAGAAATAACCTCAATAAGAAGGTCTTATTATTAAGTTACCCTAACTACCAATAAATACTCTCTGTTATTAAAATTATGAAAAACTAGTCTATTATTAGTCACTTTTAGCACAAAGAACATCTGAAATATTATATTAAAAACCGCTACAATCTTTTGATGCTTAGATTGTAGCTGCCTGATCTTTTGAAATAATATTTTCCTATTTTTTATTCAAATCAATACTATATGTGCCATCTGCACAATTCACCCAAACAGTTCCGTTTTCAAAGGTTCTAGTAAAGGTCATTCCATCATTAGAAACCCTCACATCTCCAATCGGTTTCCCTGTAATTATATCGTCATATTGATCATGGTATTCCCAGCTAACATCAAACCATCCTGCACCTTCGGGGTCAGATTGCATATCAGAAAATCCGAAATAGCTCCCTTCGCCCATACTAACTAAGAAAGCAGCTATACCGAATTCTAGGAATTCATCCTTGGTGAATATCTTTTTAGACCCATCTAGCTTTATAGCTCCATCAAGGCAGCCTCCATCCTTAGAGAAGTATGGCATGTGAACAATAATAGGTATTCCATTTTCAGTTTCCCTTATGGCATTTCTAATTTGCTTGGCAGCAGTTTCGCCGAGATTCCACATCCAGAATTCGTTGTTTCGTGCAAAAGGGATACCTTCTAATGCTTCAATAATAGCTTCTTCGCCTCTTGGACAATCATTTTCCCAAGGAACTAATGCTCCAATATCTGAGAAGCCATTGGTTGTAGATAAAATTGGATATTTATTATTGTTCACCAATGTAGAAAAAGCATCTGTGTAAGCCTCCAATTGAGATTCCATAAATTCCTTTCTTTCTTTAAAACTCATTCTACTTAATTCCTTCTCTCCATCAGAAGCTACACTTTGTGCATTGTCAAAAAATACTCCACTAGTATCTTCCTTTGCAGCTGACTTTATTAGTGACTGATAAACTTTTCTTGTCTCAGGTTTTCTAAAATCCCACCTGCAGTATTTAAGATCGGTTTCAAATCCAGATTCATCCACATCCATAGGGTAATTGATAAACCCCTCTCCCATTCGTGAGTCCTTTAAGAATAATTTCTGATTTTGCAACGCTTCCCACTGTTTTTTAAACATAGAACCGGCCCACATACCACTTCTATAAACTAGAATAGGTGGAGCGTCGGGATATGCTTTTTTTATTCTTTTGGCCTGATCTTCCATAAAGCCAGCTAAATCTCCTCCTGCCCATTTTCCAGTTGTTTCTTCTTCTACCCATTGCCCCATTCTAAACTCCAGAATTGCTAAACTGAACTTACTTACCTTCTTCATTTGTTTAGGGCTCATGTACCCTTCTGGTTCTGCAGCAAAATACAATGAAGGGAACTTCTCCCAGCCCTTCCATTCCCAAGGTTGCCATGTTGATGGTAAGTTAGGACGTTTAATAGAATCCTTAAAAGGTTTTTGTGATAACTTGTTATCCTTATAATCCTCTACTTCTTTTTCATATTCTAGAAGCATTGAATCTAGTGCTTCAATACATCCCTCCATGTCATCTTCATCTGGATCTTCTGATACCATTATCTTAAAACCGGTTCTTAACTCCTCTATCAGCTCGTCCATAAGTTCTTCATCACCTTCCGGGTCCAGTTCAAGATACAATTTGATAGATTTTTTTATGAGAATACCAAGTCTTTGTTCTAGATTGATTTCGTCATCAACCTCTTTCTCTATTTTTTTTAGCCTAGCATCAGCATAAACCGAAATACTGGATATGACTATAATAATACTCAGCATTAATAAGAAAATTTTTTTCATAAATACCATCCTTTCTTCGGCTGTATTATTATATACGACTCCCCTTCTTTTTTTAGGGACCTTTTTCGATAGCAAATGAAAATTTCGAAAAATTTATGTAGTTATATAAAAAAAGTAGCTATTAGATAGAACATTCTATCAATTAGCTACTTTTTCTTTAAAAATCAATAAATCTAATTCAGTTCCTTATTCCTCTTCCATGTCGTCTCCATCTTCTTCGTCGTCTTCTTCATCCTCTTCCATGTCGTCTTCTTCATCCTCTTCTATGTCGTCCTCTTCATCTTCTTCTATCTCGTCCTCTTCATCTTCTTCTATCTCATCCTCTTCATCTTCTTCTATCTCATCCTCTTCATCTTCTTCTATGTCGTCCTCTTCATCTTCTTCTATGTCGTCCTCTTCATCTTCTTCTATGTCGTCCTCTTCATCTTCTTCTATGTCGTCCTCTTCATCTTCTTCTATGTCGTCCTCTTCATCTTCTTCTATGTCGTCCTCTTCATCTTCTTCTATGTCGTCCTCTTCATCTTCTTCTATGTCGTCCTCTTCATCTTCTTCTATGTCGTCCTCTTCATCTTCTTCTATGTCGTCCTCTTCATCCTCTTCCATGTCGTCTTCTTCATCCTCTTCTATGTCGTCTTCTTCATCCTCTTCTATGTCGTCTTCTTCATCCTCTTCTATGTCGTCTTCTTCATCCTCTTCCATGTCGTCTTCTTCATCCTCTTCCATGTCGTCTTCTTCATCCTCTTCTATGTCGTCTTCTTCATCCTCTTCTATGTCGTCTTCTTCATCCTCTTCTATGTCGTCTTCTTCATCCTCTTCCATGTCGTCTTCTTCATCCTCTTCCATGTCGTCTTCTTCATCCTCTTCTATGTCGTCTTCTTCATCTTCTTCTATGTCGTCTTCTTCTATGATTTGATGCAATGCTTCCAATACTTCACGAATTTCTTCGAACTCTGAATCTTCATTGATAAACCGCTTCTCTCTGATTTTAATGTCATTAAACAATGCGTCCACTTTTTTTGCATCATCGCTATCTAATGAACCTTTTACTTGTTTCACTGTTTCTTTAAGGCTCTTAATATCTTCTTCAATTTGGTTAAGCTCCTTCAAATCTTTCCCATCAATAATTTGAATAGTTTTATCCGTCTCTAAATCATCCTTAATCTCTTCTTCCTCGATAAGATCAGATACTCTACCTTCCTCTATCGTCTTTTTATCAACCTTTTTATCACTCAATTCAAGTAATCGATACTTCCCGACACTGAGTTCCTGTTTTTCTGCCGCATCAAGGTCCTCTTTATCGGCTTCAATAAATATAACCTTTGTGTTTTCATAAACTTTATTCTCTGACATAGCTAAACGAACACCATCTGATACAGCTTTTTGCAGAGGTTCATCATCATCGCTCTTAAAGTTAACCGTTGATACCAATAGGGCATTATCGGATTCCAATACATAACCCGATTCTTCGACGTCAGATAAAATCTCTGATACAGCAACTGATAATGGTTCGCCAATCAACTCTAAATCTAAAATACCTTTACTATCCTCATTCATTGCATCAATTTGAATAACGTTATAGCTTTTATCGATTCCTAGTTCAAAACTAGGATTAATATCAAGGCTAACTATTGCATAAAACTGTCGTTGGTCCCTTATAAATGGATTATTAATAATTATTGCAATTGCTATGCATGCAGCTAGAGCAGCGAACACTTTTAAATAATTAGGAATATTTGTATATCTTTTATCTTTTTCTAAAGATATAATATCTTCATCAAAGAAAAAGATTTTTTGTCCAATTCTCATACCATCTCTAAATTTTATTTTGACAAAATCGGAGTCATCCGTTGCGATGAGGGCATAATCTTTATTCAATTTTAAAACCATCCCACGTTTCATCATGATGAACACCTCTTTCTATCTGAATAAATCCAGTGCTTTAAGAGAACTAGATTCTTAGTTAAGATAACCACGGTCGCTATAATAAATTTTTTGCTTCGCTTAAATATTTTTTTAGTAGTTTTAAATCTAAGTATGATCTTCGACATTGGTAGCTTATATTTTTCATACATATGATCAACAATTTCATTATCCTCACTTATTTTTTCAGACAAATCAATTGCATTGTTCCTCGTATCAACATGCTTCGGCACTTCATCGACCAACATCTCCAAGTCAAATCCAAATTTTCTTATGATTGACTCCCATATTTTAATCTCCAGTGCTACTTCATTTTCGGAATCTGAATTAATCATTCCGATTCTATCTCCATAGGCCTCTGTCATCTGTTCAAGTGAAAACTCTTTATTACTGTAACGTTCTTTATTTATCATATCTTTAATCCGACTGGTAATTACCAGCCTAGCAAAACTTAAAAATGTAGCACCACGACCTGCATGATACTTTGACATTGCTTCATCAAATGCCATAAGTCCAATACTCAGTTCTTCACTGTTTTCTACTTCTACATATCGTCCCGTGACTTGCGCTATAGTATGCACAATGAATGGCACGTGGGCCTCAATCACTCTATCTTTGCATATTTTTTCCTCTTCAGGATGGGCACGTATGTATTCAATTATTTCTTCAGGCTTATCAATTTTTACTGTCATCTGAACCCCTCCACTAAGAATTGGGATGCCAAATGGCATCCCATACACTTCATTTATTCTAATATGTATTAATCCTCATCTTCTTCATCGTCCCAGTCATCTTCGTCTTCATCATCCCAGTCATCTTCGTCTTCATCATCCCAGTCATCTTCGTCTTCATCATCCCAGTCATCTTCGTCTTCATCGTCCCAGTCATCTTCGTCTTCATCGTCCCAGTCTTCTTCGTCTTCATCGTCCCAATCTTCTTCGTCTTCATCGTCCCAGTCTTCTTCGTCTTCATCGTCCCAATCTTCTTCGTCTTCATCGTCCCAGTCTTGTTCGTCTTCATCATCCCAGTCTTCTTCGTCTTCATCGTCCCAGTCTTCTTCGTCTTCATCGTCCCAGTCTTCTTCGTCTTCATCGTCCCAGTCTTCTTCGTCTTCATCGTCCCAATCTTCTTCGTCTTCATCGTCCCAGTCTTCTTCGTCTTCATCGTCCCAATCTTCTTCGTCATCGTCTTCATACTTTTCATCTAGCTTTTCAAATAATTCATAAATTTCCTTGTAGATACTTTCCGCTTCCTCTTCGCTTAGTTCTTTATTTTCATATTTTTCTTCAAGTTTATCAAGTTCTTCTTCAATTTCAGCAATTTCCTCTAAAAACTCTTCATTTTCTAATTCGTCTTCCTCGTCCCAATCGCCTTCTAATTCTTCGTATAATTCTTCTAATTCTTCTTCGATTCTTTCTGTTTCTTCTTCACTCAGTTCTTCGTTTTCAAGTTTTTCTTCTAATTCAGCAATTTCCTCTGAAAGCTCTTCATTTTCTAATTCGTCTTCTTCGTCCCAATCTCCTTCTAATTCTTCGTATAATTCTTCTAGTTCTCCTTCGATTCTTTCTTTTTCTTCTTCACTCAGGTCTTCGTTTTCAAGTTTTTCTTCTAATTCAGCAATTTCCTCTGAAAGTTCTTCATTTTCTGGTTCCTCTTCTTCATCCCAATCATCTTCTAATTCTTCGTATAATTCTTCTAGTTCTCCTTCAATTCTTTCTTTTTCTTCTTCACTTAGTTCTTCGTTTTCAAGCTTTTCTTCTAATTCATCAATTTTCTCTAAAAGCTCTTCATTTTCTGGTTCCTCTTCTTCATCCCAATCATCTTCTAATTCTTCATATAATTCTTCAAGTTCTTCTTCAATTCTTTCTGTTTCTTCTTCACTTAGTTCTTCATTTTCAAGCTTTTCTTCTAATTCATCAATTTTCTCTAAAAGCTCTTCATTTTCTGGTTCCTCTTCTTCATCCCAATCATCTTCTAATTCTTCGTATAATTCTTCTAGTTCTTCTTCAATTCTTTCTGTTTCTTCTTCACTTAGTTCTTCGTTTTCAAGTTTTTCTTCTAGTCCATCAATTTTCTCTAAAAGCTCTTCATTTTTTTCAGGTTTTAGAAATTCTGCTTTTAATGATTGAATCCTTTCTTTCACAACTTCATACTCTGACTTCTCTGGTGTCACATCAGCATATACTGGAACGCCTGCTGTAGTTATCATGACACTCAATGCTATTGCTAAAAATTTTTTCATTCATATCACCCTTTCTTCGATTGTACTATTATATACGAGACATGTATTTTTTTTAGGGACCCTTTTTGACAAAAAACGAATTTTTTTTTGAATAAGATTTAAGTATTCTTTAGAAAAATATGTTTTGCAATCTTCAACAGGCTGTTTACAAAACTGAGCACCAAAAGAGAAGATATATAATTTTTATTGTGCTAAACTTTAACATAAGGAGGTGTCGATATGGAGTGGCTAAAACAGCTAAGCCAAGCAATAGTTTATATAGAAGACAATTTAGATGGTGATATTTCCTATGATGAAGCTGCAAAAATTGCCTGTTGCTCTACCTATTATTTTCAGCGAATGTTTTCCTATGTAGCAGGTATTCCACTCTCTGATTATATTCGCCGTAGGAGAATGACAAAAGCCGCTTTTGAATTACAGTTAAGCAAAGCTAAGGTTATTGATATTGGTTCAAAGTATGGTTATACTTCGCCAACATCATTTAATCGTGCATTTCAAAGGGTTCATGGTGTTGCTCCAACTGCAGCTCGTCTGGAAGGAACCTCATTAAACTCTTATCCGCCCATTAGTTTTTCTATTACCGTCACTGGAGGTGAAAGCATGAAGTATAGAATTGAAAGAAAAGGTCCTATTAGAATCATTGGTATAAGAACTTCGTTACAGGAGGATATGGAAGAAAACTTCAAGATTGTTCCTACCTTTTGGGATAATACATTAAAAAGTAATTTACTCCCGGAGATTAGTAAGTTAACAAACCAAGACCCTCATGGCATTTTAGGTATAACAGTATATCAGAATCCTAAGGAAATCCATTACTACATAGCTGCTTCTACCGATAAAGCTGTTCCAGAGAATTTGATTGAACATGAAATCCCAGCAGCTACATGGGTTATTTTTGAGAGCAATGGATATTTTCCTGACTCTATTCAAACAATCTTCAAACGATTCCTCACAGAGTGGCTACCCTTTTCTGGCTATGAGTATGCTGAGTTACCGGATATTGAAGTTTATCCTATCAGTGATCAAAAATTAAAGAGTGGACGTTCTGAAGTTTGGATTGCAGTTAAGAAAGTAAAATGATTCTAAGATATTATCAGGAGGACAACTAATGAATTATGAAATTAAAATCAAAGAGATTGAACCTATAACAGTAGCCTATATGGACTACATAGGACCTGTAATCAAAGCCGCAAAGCAATTCCCCAACGTTTTTAAATCAATAAAAGGCAAGTCAAATGGTACTCCGTTTTTCTGCTACCATGCTATTGATCTAAAGACTGGTATCGGCGATATGGAATTATGTGTACCTACTCTCCAAATCCCTAATGGTAATGGTATAACTTTAAAAGAACTACCGAGGGCAACAGCTGTATGTCTTACCCATATTGGACCATACGACACCTTGCCAATGGCCTACGAAACAATTCATCGGTATATTCAAGAAAACGACCTGTCCGTACAAACACCATGGCGAGAAGTTTTTATAAAAGGTCCGGGATTGATAATAAAAGGAAATCCAAGTAAATATATTACAGAAATTATTTTTCCACTGAAAGAGGGGTAAGAGAATGGTTGCAATCGAAATTGATAATTTGGTTAAGCAATACAAGAATGGTGTCAGAGCACTAGCTGGTCTAAATCTTAAAGTAAACAGCGGAGAAATTTTCTCCTTACTGGGACCCAACGGTGCTGGGAAATCTTCTCTGATTAATATTCTAACTACCTATTACAAGCCTACCTCGGGCAATGTAACTATATTAGGAAAAGACTTATATATGAATCCAGCATGGGTTCGCACACAAATTGCTTGTGTTGCTCAGCAGATTTCCATCGATGCCCACCTGTCCCTTATGGAGAATATGATCTTTCAAAGCAGACTTTACAAAGTAGATTCACAAGTAGCAACGAAAAGAATAGACTCTTTGATTGACAGCTTTGAGCTTTCTGGGTATCTCAAGTACCCCACGGCATCTTACTCAGGTGGCATTAAGCGTAGACTGGACATCGCCATGAATATGGTATCAATGCCTAAAATCTTATTTTTAGATGAACCCACAGTTGGTATGGATGCCCCATCCCGTAAAGCTATGTGGGAGATGTTGCTTAAGATTCGGGACGAATATGGCACAACCATTTTCCTTACAACCCATTACCTTGAAGAGGCCGATCAGCTAAGCGATACTATTTGTATTATGAAGGATGGAAAAGAAGTGGTCCAGGGAACACCAGGAAGTCTGCGTAGTTACATGAGACAAAACCTGCTTCGCATTGCTTTTTCAAATACTGAAGAAATAGTAAAGTACAAAGGAGCCCTTGACAGCATGACCTTCACTAACTTTACTAATGTTCGTGATGATTCCCTTTTTATAGGCGTGGATGACAGTATAACAGCATTTAAAGCTGTGAATAAGTGGCTTTTGGATCATCATGTGGAATTTGGTGCAATCGAAATTTTACAACCTAGTCTTGAGGATGTATTTCTGGCATTAACAGATTCAGTAAAAAATTGAGAGGAGAAATCGATATGATAAATATTTTGTACCGAAATATGAAGTGGCGTTTTCAAAATCCCCTTTCCATTGCAGTTACAATATTACAACCTCTTATTTGGCTGGTTTTGTATAGTACTGTGGCAGGACAGACAATGCAAAACATGGGGATCGACAACTACACTTCTTTTATTTTACCGGGCATTATGGTACTAGTAACCTTTTCGGCCTGTAGCAGTGGAGGTTTCATCAATTTCATCATGAAATCCAGTGGCAGCTTTTACAGAATTCTAATCGCCCCTATAAATCGAAGTTCTATCGTGTTGGGACAAATGCTAGAGGCAATACTGCTTGCTTTCATTGAAATAGCAATCTTATGTGTCGTAAGCTTCTTTCTTTCAGTAAAGATAGCATCGGGCATTGCTGGTATAGCACTCATGATCTTACTAATCTTTATGACGGCCTTTTTCATGTCAGGTCTGGCCTACTCTATTAGTCTCTTTCTACCGAACGAAGTGATATATGAGACTATAATGAGTGCCATTGTACTTCCTATCTTTTTTTTAAGCTCTGCTCTTTTCCCTCCTGAAAATTTATCCGGAGCATTGAAGATAGCCGTGATGCTCAACCCATTTACACATGTTATTAACGCTCTGCGTAGATTGATATTTGGAAAGACGATCTTCTTTAAAGAAATTCTGCCTGTTATTGTTCTATTTTCAGTTATGTGCTGTTTAAGCTTTGGGCTTGCAATGTGGAGACTTAGAAAGGAAACCGCCCACTAATACCAAGTATAGATAATATGCTCAGAGTTCTCTTTGAGAAATAATATCAATTAAACCGCTACAATCTTGATTTTCCTTGATTATAGCGGCCTTCATTTTTGCAATAATATTTTCCTCAACACAAGATAAGGCTCCATATGCAGTATCAAACTTCTACTCGCCATGTAAAACTATAAAGCCATATCTCCTATATCTCTTGGGCTACTGCCACTATTCTACCGTTGCCAACAGTTGTAATTGCATTTCTCATAACATCTGTCTCAGTAAATTCAGTCTGTGTGGCTGTTACAAAGTAATCACAACATCCTGGACAGGTTACACAATCACAATAAATAAACTCAAAGGTCTCTGAAGTCTTATCAGATATAAGCCCAACTCGTTCCACTATCCAGAACCCTATTGATACGGGATCTCCACCATCACAAGCTCTAAACAATTCATATTGTACTTGAGCAAGGTTACTTTCAAACCCTGGGCTATCCTCAAAGATTAATGTGCTGGAAAACTCGATATTTACTACAGGTTTACATAAACAAGTTGTATCAATTGTAACATGGGCTAACTGGAAAGGCATTTCATCTGATGATGGTATAAAGGTTCTGCTTCCTGAACTATTACCACATTCTAACAGTATTCTTTTTGGTTTCGGATGCACAGGCTCACAAATAATGCAATCGCCCTTATCTTCGAGTCTATTGTAATCATGACACTCAATATCATCATTCTTTGATGATTGAGCATAGGCATTAATTTGAGTATTATAAACTTCCCAAGATGTAATCGTATTTTCCGCTACTGATGTTTGCATAGGTGTTACTTCAACAAAATATCTACAACACTCTGATATATTTGAACATTCACAGAATATAAAACTAAAGGATCTTTGCTCTCGCGATACATCTATACGTTCCTCGATAGTTTCTTCAAATGTCCAAATGCCACAGGACATTGGTTGATTATCTCCACATACCTTAAATAGTTCAAATTGTAATAAAAGATTAGTGAAGTTTTGATCGCCAGTTTTAATAATACTTGAGAATTCTATTAAAACCTTTGGCTTATTTAAACAGGTTGTATCAACTGTAACATGGGCTAGGTTTATCGGTGACTGAGTACCTGTAGTACTATCTGCAATTACAAGTTGAGTCGCAGGAATTCCTTTACCACATGCTAATAATATTTTTTCTGATTCTAGACACTTATTTTTTATTATATCTTTTTGTGCTTCATTTCTTGACCTGTCACATAAAGCTTGTGTTAATGTTGCCATTCGTCCATTATTTACTGTCACACTAGCATTGGTTATTTCAACTGGTGTAACAGATACAAAGTAATCACAATAGTCACTACATGTCTGACACTCACAAAATATGAAATTAAATGATTCTTCAATGTTATCAAATATCTTAAGACTAATAATTTTCTCATATTCCCAGGTTTCTAAGGATAATGGCTCTTTACCATCACAGGCTCTAAATAATTCGTATTTCAGTTTAACCGTTATTACACCATCAATTAATGCTTGCACTTTTACGAGGCTAGAAAACTTTACTAAAACCTCTGGTCTTTTCAAACATGTTGTATCTAAGACAATATGGGCTAACTGGAATGGAGACTCATCAGATGACGTAAAGGTTCTACTTCCTGTTCCTTCACCACATTCCAGTAGTATTTTTTTTGGCTTCGGATGCTTTACTTTACATATAGCAAAATCATCTACAGTTTTACAGTCCCTATGACTACTACAAGTCATTGATTTTTGACCTCCTATTTAATATTCTTGATATTTTACATATTCACTATGTTTCACTACATATTATGTAGGTGTACCTTGAATTGATAATAAAATAGGAGATCATGATATAAGATTACTATATTTTACTTGGTCTTATACCACTTTAAATCTTTATCTCTAAAAACATTCGTTCCCTCTGGATAACCATATCTATAAAGTTTCTCATTATCCTTTGATAATGCAATCGGTTCTATATCATGAGTATAAAAAGGTTTATCCCATGAAAATATAACTATATCCTCTGGATTTATCTCCTTTTTAACCCTGTCAAGCTCTGGCCCAGCTTCTACATATGCAACACTTTTATCACTGTTTTTAATCGCCAAAATGGTTATTGACTTATTCTTAATTGTTACGCTTGCTAATCCTACAGTCCTAAGATCATCTTTTTTATCATCTACATTTTTTAAACTTGTACTTACAGGTGATCTCCATAAAAATCCACTTCTAATCGCGAGAACAGTTCTATAATAATCATCAATCTTATAGATATATGCTTTTCCCCACTCAAAATCAATCTCTTCAATTTTTTGAGCATCTTTCTCTAAAAAGGCATGTGCTTTTGCTGCACTTTCTGCTGTCAACCTATAGCCAATTAATGTTAGAAAAGCGATAATTCCAATTATCAAAATAATAAAACTTCTATTTTTCTTCATAGTAGATTCCCCTTACAATATTATTCATCTTAAATTTACATAATCATAATACTCTCTCTTCTGCATCAATATTTATATATAATTCTCTTAGTAAAAATCAATTTCCTTTAGATCTTTCCTTAATAATTTATGAATATTGGATAAAAATGCTTATTAAGTCTAGATTAAGCAAACAATCCTCTCCTTTCAAAATAGCAAGGACTAGCAAAGCTTTAAACTATGCTAGTCCTCGATTTTTCAGCTATTTACTTATACTCATCTTAATTTCTTATCATGTACTGCAAGAGACTTGACCTTCATAAACTCTATCTCAATAGTTTTAGCATCAACATAATTATATTCAATAACTGTTTCATTTACTTGAAAGCAGCTTCTTCAATATTTGACAATAGTAAACAATTCTTAAAATTCCTTATTTATCTAGATATAAATAGTACTTTTTAACAATACCTATTTTCTTCCATGCCTTTTTAAAGGCTGGTAACACATAATAGTCTAAACCAAGTGTTCTTCCTGCACCACTCAACAGCGCTATACTCGCCGCTATATATCCAAAGTTTCCTATCCCTGAACTACTAAGCGTTGCTGACATAACAATTGAAGCAATGGATGAAACTGCTGTAAATAATCCGAGTATTAGGCATAAACCTAAGGCCATCTCACCCATAATCATATTCTGTAAACCATGCTGTAACCATAAAGCTCCTATATAAATTCTTAATGGCACTAACCAAAAGTTCGGAGATAGTCTAGCAAAGGTTCCTCCCAAAATACTTCTATTATCATTTATATGGACAAATTCATCTAGCAAATAGGTCCAACACTTATTAAAACCCGCAACACTTAAGAAATATAGAAGATTTACAGCGTGTTTCATGAACATCGCAAGAAAGCCATGTACTGCAAAGAATTTTCCAGGTAATCCTAAGTGGGCCAAGCCATAGCGTGAACCTATGCATAACAGCGAACCGTGGAATGACGGCTTGTATGATTTCTTTTCTTCTCCCTTTAAATCTCTACAAATGTTTTCTGTAACCAGCTTAGCTGAAAATTTAGCATTTTCGACCATCTGTGGAACAGGTCTTTCTTCACCTTCTGCAATGTAGAATATATTATCTCCAACAACGTAGACATTCTCATAGTCAACTGTCTGCAGCTTATCATTTGTAACGATTCTTTTTCTGCCTTTTTGTTCAAGACCCATGTTTTCAAGTAAACTTCCACCCTCAACACCGGCTGCCCAAACGATCGTATTTGCTTCAATACTACCTTTATCCCCTAGTATAACTTGATCCTCTGAAACTTCCGTTATCCCTGCGCCTGTTATTACTTCCACGCCTAACTTATGAAGTCTCTCTACTGCCTTTTTCATTAGATGTTCAGGATAGGTAGGTATTATTCTAGGTGAAGCATCCACTAGATATAGCTTTACTTCTTCATTATCTAGATAAAAATCTTCGCATAACCTATCCTTCCATTCCCCTAACTCACCCATCATTTCGACGCCTGTAAAGCCACCGCCTACAACTACAAAGGTTAACATTTTTTGCCTTTTTGTCTTATCCGTTTCCTTAACAGCTTTCCTAAACATATGAAGGATATGCTCTTTCAATTTAACTGCGTCTTCATATGTCCATAATGGATGAGTATATTCCTTTGCACCCTTTATTCCAAAGAAAGTTGGCTGCGATCCAGCCCCTATTACAAGATAGTCATATGTATATATATTCTTATCTGATTTTAAAGTCTGCTTATTAAAATCAATATCCTTTATTTCATCTAATATTACGTCGACTTTTCTTTTTGCAAAGACCTTCTTTAAATCAATCCTAATGGAATCTTCTTCGACTCTACCACATGCTACCTCATGCAGCTCTGTTCGCATTGTATGGAATGGATTCTTGTCAACAAGGGTTATCTCCACTTGATTATCCTTATCTAATTTATTCCCAAGCCTCTTGGCTGTTAATATCCCGCCATATCCGGCTCCAAGAATCAAAATTCTTTTTTTACTCATAGCGTCCTCCTTAATCAACAAACTCTCTTGAATATTCTACTTTACTTAGACTACATACTAACTATGCCTCCACTTATCACCATCGTAAGAATTGAAGTAATAGACATAATTAATACAGCTGCTATAAAAGAATAATCACTACCGTTTATTTTCTTTTCCATAAATTCACCACTTTCAGCCTTACTTTTAAAATACTATTGATTGTAAACCCAACAGGACACCCAAAATTACAGTAAAACCTCATAACTACTAATCCCATAAACAAAGTAACAGGCAATAGAAGCCATTGAATACCATTTCCAATTCTTCCATACAACAATGAGAAAGGTTCATAACTCAGTATTCCTATTTCTTTTGTTGTGAGAGCTAGAACTAGTGCTAAGTATGCTATAAAGCCTGGTAATACACTTAGTGCTTTCTTTACTTTTGGAGATATCTTTAAGAATCTAAGTTTTGCAAATCTATATTCTAGTTCTTGAATAGCCCCATAGGGACATATATATGAGCAATATAGGTTTTTACCGGTACCCAATATAAGGGCAAATGAGCCAAAAAACAATAAATATCTTTTCAAGTCTTCAGCAATAGCCGGCATCTTTCCAGTAGCAACAGAGAAAAAGAATGAATATGTTATGAACATAGCAAACTTAAACCCTAAAATTATAATTGAGTATAGCAAAACTAAAGTACGCAATCGTTTGTTTTTCGTTTTGTATGCTATTGCAACTAAAGCTAGCATAATAGTAACTGCTATTTCTGCACTTCCAACTTTGATTTTGTTATAAAGGTTTTTAGTCTCTAATCCTAAATATTCGCTAGCTACATAACTTCCACCCTCATGTACAGCCTTTGTTATGGCATTGGAAGATATTGTGGAACTTGTAATCGCATCAACATTAGTTCCAATTTTAAATCCGTTCTCAATACTCATTCCATCAAATTGCTTAAAGAAACCTTTTGTTATCAGACGTTCGTAAAATGCAGGTGTTTCATTATGAGAATAGGTTTTAACATTTATAATCTTTCCTTTTAAGTCTATTAAAGTAGCTATTTTAATATTTGATTGATAACCTACTTCCTCTCCAAATATCAAATAACCTACTTCACTATCAGCATTTAAAGCTTTATATGTCAATGGCGTACTATTTATCTTTTCATAGGAATCATATGCTGTATATGATTCCAAAAACTCAACTATTCCATCATCAGTTCTGTGAGTATCATACATGTATATGCCGTAAAGAGCTATCAAACTAATTAAAGCAAATAATGATGTAATTTTTTTTATTTTAAAGCCTTTAGATTCATTACTTTTTATTCTATTTAATTTTGTTTCCATACTATCACCTCTACGTTGTACATTTTGACATAAACATTCTTTGACTATTGTCATGATTTGAAGTTTTCTTATTTCTATATCTCGTTGACTTTACTAAATTCTAAGTAGAACCTAGCTGAAATAACTCGCTAGGTTCAATTTAATATTCATATCATTTTAGGCATCTTGTGTAGTTTTATTTGAATTTATTTTACCCTCTGATGTTATAACACGATATGCAATAATAGCGAATATTAATCCCATACCGCCAAACATAAGTAAACCCATCATTGCTGCCTGAACTTCATTTTCAAGGACACTTGCATATGCCCAAGCTATTGAGAACATTATTGAAAAATTTGATAAGAATACTAACACACAATTCGGCCACAATTTTGCTTTATTCCTTTTCTCTAACGCTTTTATTACTGTGAATTGTATAAACACAAGTAGTGCGCCAATAAAAACATAGAATAACATCTTTATTCCCCCTAAATCGTATTTTGTATAACTAAAAATTCAAGAACTTTCTTATAAAGTAAAGCTTTTTTAATCTCATTTACATTTACACTTTCTCTTGATTTTTGATTACGTAGGCAATAACTTTCAACAACACTATTTTTTTCATCTTTACCTAATGCAATATTTTCTCGTTCAATTATGCTATTAAACAAAGCAAGTTCAAGTAGTGTAGTTTTTGTTTCTTCTTTGTACTTAGAGATCATCTCTTCTCTAAATTTTTCATCATGCTCATAACCTAAATAGGATGAAGTACTATTTTGATTTACTTTATCCACATATTGTTCAAATGCTTCATGTGCATAATAATTGACAACGTCTTCATCATATTCAATCGTACAATCATCCAGTAATTTAGCAACTATTTCATTTACGAGATTATTACCTTGATTTAGTAACTTATTATAGTAGAGTTTATCTCTAATATCTGCCCTAACATCAGAAATAGTTTTTATATTTTCTAGACCAAGTGATTCAATATATTCATCTGTAATCTCGATTTTTTCTTTTTGCTTAACTTCTAATACAGATATACTCACATTCACTTTCTGATTTTGTAGTTCTTTTGCTTCAAAATCAGATGACATAGTCATTGCAAATTTGACTGCATCACCTTTTTTTAATCCAACAAGATGTTTTTCAAAATCATCATTTAAGTATCCATATCCTAGCCTTGTATTGAAATTTTCTATTTTGCCATTTGGTATGACATTACCATTTTCATCTTTGATTTCATAGCAAATTTGTATGTAATCTCCTATTTCAATGTGATCATCTTTTAATACATTTTTTAAATGTGGATCAATAAATCTTATGAAGCTGCTCTTAATTTCTTCTTCAGTTATGATAATACGTGGCTTTGGCACATCCAGACCTTTGTATTTTCCTGCCTTAAAGCTTACTACACCTTCCATAATCACCTAAATTGGCTTCTCCCAGTATTCAACCATAGCCTTTTCATCTGGTGCTTTACCATATCCAAAGAATTCGTCTAGATAACGTGCAACGTTTCTAAGTCCTGGTATTTCAGTAGCAGCTTGTGCAAATTTATGGTGCCATTCATCTATTTTATTGTAAGGGCAAACACTTATACATACACCACATTCTTCACGATTTTCAGCCCAAAAGCTTAAACATCTGACACCGTCATTGTACCATTTATCTATACCTGGAAGATTCGAACTGCTAAGGGGCTTGTTCTCCGGATCGGTTGTTTTCGGTACCTTTGAAAGCGATGCTGACGGACACGCATCAGAGCATTTCTGACATACCTCGCAGAATTCTTTTACTCCAAAAGCTGTTGGCTTATCAAATTCTAATTCTAAATCAGTATATACTTTAGCTAAACGAACACGTGGACCATATTTCTTAGTGATTAAAAGCCCCATTCTTGACCCTTCTCCTAGTCCAGCCTGAATTGCTAGTGGAACAGATAATCCTGTATCATTTCCAGCATGACGGGCATTATATCCTAATTCTCTAATAAAAGCTGCAACTTTTAATGAATTTTCAGCCATTCTAGAGTAACCAACAGTAGTAGCTGCTCCACCAATAGATGATGGTTGAGTTTTATAAGCTTCATAGTCCATTCCATATGCTAATACTATGACACTTTTTGGCTTAAATCCTAAGTCAACAGGTCTAAATGGATTAACTTTATCAAAAATTGGTTGGCCAGTGTAAAAATTCATTGGTATGTAAACTTCGGTATTATAGAGCCAACGCTCGTCAAATGGTGCAATACCAACCAGATCAGCACCATATAGTTTTGCAGCTTTCTTAACAGCGTAACTCGCATCTTTTTTAGCTTTAAACTTATATTTATGCTCACTTACTTTGACAGAAAGCCCATTTCCTGAAGGGTCATTCTGACGATAAAGTGACATATTGAAAATCTCTCCATTTTCAAGTGGAATTACTACTCCTGAATCACCAGAATGTAAACGACCTGTAGTGGTTGCCGACTCAAGAGCTCCTGCGCCATGTCCTAGCGCAAAATCAATCTGAGTTTTTCCTGGTGGCTGGTCTTTATAGTCAAATCCCATGTTCATCATTGAGTTTTTACGTAAAATATGATCTTCTGGTAGTGGCGCAATCCCTGCCATGTCCAATACACCTTTATTAAAGGCTGTATTCGCCATATCAAATCTTTTCATATTAGGGTCTATATTTATCATTTGATCAATACCATCATAGGTTTTTTCTGTCAACACAGCAGCATCAACAACGTCTGGTTTAACTCCATTAGCAGCTACTGTAGTAACTGCAACAGTGGCACCCACTACAGCACTTTTCTTCAAAAAATCTCTACGATTCATTTATTTATTCCTCCCTTAGGCTTTACTTACTCTCTTCTATTTGAACTGTTTCTTTTACTTCTTCATCTCTTGCAGACCTTTTAAATTCCTTTATTGTATCTCCAAAGGCTTTACCAATCTCCGGTAATTTTTTAGGTCCAAAGAACAAAAATCCAACTACTAAAATGATTAGTATTTCTGTACCTCCTAATCTTCCAAACATACCTCCACCTCCTCAAAGCAAAATTTCTTAAAAGTAACTCAAAAGAAAGATATTAATTTGACATTTATTGTACTAGTTTGAATAATACAAAAGCTTTCTCGTCTCTCTATTCTATTGGACATATTACTCTAATACAATCGGATTTGACTACTGTCAAACTCATCGAAAGTAAGTTTGATTTTTTTCATAAAGCTTAGTAGTACTACGTTTCATTCTTTATCTAGATTTAAGAAAGACTTGTATTAACATTTACATAGGACTTCGTATGTATTAAAATAAATATGACTGCATGTGAAATTTGCATCAATATGTCTTTGAGGACATTACTTTTAAGGAGGATACAATGGTAGGTACAAATTACTACATTAAAATAGGGCCATATATTAAAGAGTTACGTGAAAAAAATAATATGACAAAATCTCAGCTTGCTGAAGGCATTTGTTCTGTTTCATACATTACTCGTATAGAAAACGGAGAACGCTGTCCAACTTCAGTTATATTAAGACAAATAGCAAATAAACTAGGGATTACTACTGAATACTTATTTAGAGCTATTGAATCTCCTACCTCCTTACAGGTTAAGGAACTATTAGATCAGATATTTGTTTATGTTGGAAGATCAGATATGAAGAAAGTAAACGAATTAATAACTAGTAAAGAACAGGAGCTTGATATCACATCCATTCATGATATGCAAATCATTAGGACTTTTAAATGTATTAGTACCACTACAACAAATGATAATGTTCAACACCAAATGGACGAATTAAAAAGTATATTAGCACTTACTTATATTGAGGGGAGCAACCCCACTGATATAGAATTCATTCTTATGTTTACTTATTGTGGCTTAATCGCATCAACTAATCAAAAAGAACAGGCCTATAACGATTTAAAGAGATTGGAGAAATATTTAGATAAAATTCAATTTTTTCATACTCCTGTTATCGTTCCTGCATTTTATATGATGTTAATTTTGACTTGTCTTGACACATCACATTTTAAAGAAGCTTCACTGTCCCTTGATGTTGCCATAGATTACTGTAAGAAAAATAATACCTATAGTTATTTAAGAGAATTATACTTCTTAAAAGCCGAATTATTTGATCGTTTAAATAATGAAAGAGAATTTACAATATGGTACAATAAATCATTAATGCTTCACGAAATGATTAAGGATTCTGATGATGAAGTTTTTGATGAAATAGTAAAAGATAGATTAAAAACGCTAGAAAAACTAAAGAAGGGTGTCTCAGAATAAAGAAATTCTAAAACACCCTAGGACTGAACTCATAAGATTGTTTTATGAATCAGTCCTTTTTTAGTTTACTTAATAACTTATAATTTCGCTTTTCTATCTTTTTTCCTCTCATTCATTTTACATAATAATATACTTGTCTCATAAAGAAATCCTAGTGGCACTAAAGCAATTCCCATAGACACTGGATCTGGTGGAGTTATAAATGCCGATGCAACCAATAATGCAAAATAGGCATATTTGCGAATAGAAATTAATAGTCCTGAGCTAATAATACCTATGTATGAAAGTACTAGTACCAGAACAGGCATTTGAAATACAAGTCCAAAATATAGAAGCATTTTACTAATAAAATCAATATATTTATTAGCTCCCATAAGGATTGTCATATCGGTATTTCCTGCAAGTCGTTGTGAAAACATAACGTAATATGGTACAAGTACCAAGTATGCAAATGCTATTCCAAGGAAAAATAGAATAAAAATCATTGGAATATATTTATATACGAATCTTCTTTCCTTTTTATTTAAACCTGGACGAATAAACAACCATAGTTGTATGATAAGATATGGAAATGTTAAAGCAAAAGCAACTATAGATGCTACCTTAAAGTGTAGTAAGAGTGGGTCTGTAATGTTAAATACATTCAAATCTACATCTACTGAACTAGACGTTAGTCTTATAAAATCGAGAATTTGTGGAACAAAGGTAAAGGCCCCGGCTAAAATAACTACAAAAAATATTAACACTCTGATAGCTCTTTTGCGTAGTTCTACTAAATGATCCATCCACATTTCTTCATGAGCTTCCATACTCTTCACCTACTTCTCACCACTTTTTACATTATCACCTATTACTGCTTCTTTTATTTCTCCTATTTCACTATGGATGTCTTTTGTCTCATCAGATATTCTTTTCACTACCTCGCCTGCTTTTTTACCTACTTTAGGAAGTCCTTTAGGTCCTAATACAAGATATGCAACAACTAAGATTATAAGTATTTCACCTATTCCTAGATTAAATATCATACTTTTACCTCCTTTTATTCGGGTTTTACTCCTATATGTAAAGCTGCACAGCCTCCAGCATAGGATTTTACGTTTACATCTTTTAGACCTACTTTGTAAAATAAATTCCTTAGTTCTATTTTACTTAAGAATTCTTCAGTAGAATCATTTAGCCACCGGTACTCTTCTTTATGCTTTGAAAATAAATGGCCGATCCTTGGCATAATGTGTCTAAAGTAGAACCAGTATATTTGCTTGTATATAGGTAATGTAGGGTGAGAAGTGTCTAGACAAGCCACTTTCCCTCCCGGCTTTACAACACGCTTCATTTCACTAATAACTTTTTCGTAATTAGGAGTATTTCTTAGTCCAAAGCCTATAGTTGCATGATTAAATGTATTCTCATCAAATGGTAATTCCATTGCATTTCCAGTGATAAATTTGACATTGTCCAATTCAAGTTCTTCTTTTTTTCTCTTTGCAACAGATAACATATTCTCAGAAAAATCTAATCCTGTAACCTTTATTTTCTTTTTCCTTTCCATAGATAGCATTATGCTAAAATCACCTGTTCCGCTGCAAACATCAAGAACTTCTGAGTTTTCTACCACATTCAGTTCCTTTATAGCATCTAGCTTCCATTTCTTGTGCATATTGAAGCTTATTATATCATTCAATTTGTCGTAATCCTCTGAAATAGTTTGAAAGGTTTCATATACCTTCTTTTCTTTATCATCTTCTTTTCTCTTCATATCAATATACACCTTTCCTAAAAATGAACGATACTAGCAGACCTAGAATTACCCCTAAGTGATACTTAAATCCAATCCCAGCTATAAGTCCCATTGTTTTGCCCTTTGTATGAACACTCTTATCATAGGATAGGAAATCAAGAATTGATTTATATGGAAATAGTACAATAACAGTTACAAATACTCCTATAGGATATATATCTATCACAAATAAAAGAAATGTCAATCCAAGTAACATGATTACATTGAAAATCCATAATTTTTCTGAGATTTTAACTCCTATCAGAGTAGGTAATGTTTTTCTACCCGCTTCTATGTCTATTTCTATATCACTTAAGTTATTTGACAGTAATATG
The DNA here is from genome assembly GCF_050888315.1 of Wukongibacter baidiensis. Classification (NCBI taxonomy): domain Bacteria; kingdom Bacillati; phylum Bacillota; class Clostridia; order Peptostreptococcales; family Caminicellaceae; genus Wukongibacter; species Wukongibacter baidiensis. Next base: position 112,060 of record NZ_CP138202.1, on the reverse strand, counting down.
GTTCCAATAAACAGTGCAGTAGGAGTTGCTACTAATACTGTATCTACATTAAATATTCCTGTGTGAACATAAATTACAGTTGTTGTTATACCAATCCCCATAGTAACTCCAGATACAACCTCGCCTATTGGTGTATAGGAAATAGGCCGTGGCCCAGAAGAATATAGAATAGAGATTATGCACCCAGTAATCCCTACAAGCAAAACATGATAGCTTGTTTCCTTCGCAATAAAAACTCCTATCATTAAAGCGATAAGTTCACAGATAAGTATAATAGGTAGTACCTGTTTTGGTGTAACTTCTCCACTTACTAAGACTTTTTCATCTTCTTCCCTGCTAATGTCTACTCCGCGTTTGTAATCACAGTAGTCGTTAATCATATTGGTAGCACTCTGTATAAGAATTATGGCAATTGATAATAAAATAAAGTAATTTAGATTAAATTGTCCATAAGCATACCATGAATAAATAGACCCTAATAAAACAGGAACAATTCCTGCGATGAGGGTTTTAATTTCTATTAGTTTGATTAATATCCTAAATCCCATATTTCCCTCCCTACTTCTTTGCCCAGCCACATAAAGATTTTTCTGCAAAATCAGTTATTCTAAATAATAAATACCCTATAAGACTAAGGACTACAATACCACTATACATATCTACATATTCTATCAATGACCATTTATCCATAATATAGTAGCCTATTCCATATTTAGTAGCATAGGTTTCTGAAAAGAATAATACAGCAATACCTATCCCAACATTTAGACGTAATGACGTCAATATGCTTGGTGATATCCCCGGCAATATAATATGTCTGTAAATCTCTATAGTACTCAGTCCTAGTGATTTTGCTGATAAAAATAAATCCTTGGATAAATTTTTTACAGCACCTCGTATAGTTACAATCACTTGAAAAATTAATATTATAAATATCAAAAAAATCTTTGATTGGTCACCTAAGCCAAACAATGCAAAAAGAATTGGTAAAAATGCTGCTTTGGGTATGGGAAAGAGAATATAAATTGATGGAGAAATAATCTGATCTGCCTTGTTATTAACTCCTAAAACGATGCCTACGATTACGCCAATAAGTAAAGCTAAACCTACTGCCGATAGCAAGCGATATAAACTATATAAAGCATGTTTTAATAAGTCATCATATAATATTAAGTCTATTGTATTTAAGATTGACTCATATGGCGACGGTATAATGATAGGATCTATAAACCAGTGGAGCAAATACCAGCCCCCTATTACACTTATTGATCCAAACAGTGTATTATGGACTTTACTCATTAAGCTTCCCCCAATGTTTCTCGAACTTTTAAACACATTTTATAAAAATCCAATTCATTTCTTATTCTTTCATTCCCAAATAAAGGATTATCTAATTCTCTCTTTATTTCACCGTCTTCCATAACAATAATTTTTTGACCTAGGAAAACTGCTTCTTCGATATCATGAGTTACAAACACCATCGTCAAGTCGTGGTTTTTATATAGTCTCAGTACTAGTTTCTGAAAATCTTCCTTTGTAATAGCGTCCAAAGAGGAAGTTGGTTCATCCATAAGCAATAGCTCAGGCTTAATGGCTAAAGAACGAGCAATTGCTACCCGCTGTCTTTGACCGCCACTTAATTCATTTATATATTTATCCTTATGATCATAAATATTTAGTTCCTTTAATAACATCGAGACCTCTTCTTTTATTATTTTAGAATCTACCTTTCGTACTTTTAGTCCTAAAGATACATTATCCCTTACTGTTTTCCAAGGAAACAAACCATGACTTTGTAATACCAAGCCTATTTTCTTGCGAATACATTTAATGCCTTGTCTATCAATTTCAATCTGTCCACTTTCTAGTTCTAATAGACCTGCTAACGCATATAATAGAGTGGTTTTACCACATCCTGATTTTCCGATAATTGCACATGATACATTTCTATCTAAAGATAAGCTTAACTTATTAATAGCTGTAAATTTATCATACTTAACGACAATATCCTTACATATAATCATATATAATCACCATAAAATCTTTTTAGATTCTTAAAAGGAGCTGTCTCATTGAGTCCAGCCCCGAAGTATTTCAGATTGTTCATCCTTCTGATACTCCCTCTTTTATTTGACAAACTCATCACTCGATACATCTTGTAGATTATAAGCTTTCTCTGTCAACCCCTTCTTCTTCATCCACTCTACTACCTTATAGAAGTCATCCTCATTTGGCATTTTAGCATGGGCAAATTTATCGACTGGTAATTTGATCTTATCTATAGTTTCCTCCTTTGATAGTCCATATTGAATCAATACGTCTTTGTACTCGTCATAGGATATTTCTTGCATATAGTCTACTGTCTCATTATAAGCTTTATAAAATGATTTGATTTCTTTATTCTTCTTACGTATTGATTCCTCGGAAAAGACTAAGATCACAGGCTGCAATCCTTGCTCGGTACTTGAAACGACTATATTACCGCCCTTTGCCTTTATAATAGAAGTAAATGGCTCAGGGAATACACCTAATTGAATATCATTGCTCAATACTGCTGCTAATCGATCAGGAATCTTAACAAACTGTGTCTTTTCAATCTTAGAATTCTCTAATAACTGATCTACAACATATTCAGTTACAGTATTTTCTGCTATACCAATTTTCTCTTCATCCAGTTGAGCTTTATCTACTATTCCACTTTGCTTATTGGCCATTATCCCGAAGTTTTCATATTCGTAGGATGTAATTTGGAATTTATAGCCTTTATCAATTAGATTTATGTGTCCCATCATATCTGTCATAAATCCATCTAGCTCTCCTGCTACAGCTGCTGCATCACGTTCTGGTGCCGACTTAAAAATAGTTAGATCTATATTAACTCCATGTTTTTTAAAAATATCCTTTTCAACGCCTACTGCATAAATAGCAGCCGATTGTGTTGGCATTGAACCAAGCCTTAGTGTTTTAACTTCCTGCTCTCTTGAACATCCCACAAATGTAAATATCATGGCCGCTACTAAAATAATTGCTATTGCTTTCTTCATTTCTAAACCTCCATCTAAATTCTACTTGTCAGTACCCATTACATAGTCCATAAGCTCACATAGTTTTTGTTTGTATATCGAATCTTCCAGCTCATAGATAGATTGTCTTGCTTTATTTGCAAATTCTTCTGCTACTGCTAAGGTAACATTATTTAAAGCATTTGGATCATCGTCCATATAGTCATCCTTTATTTGATAAGCCATCCCAAAATTTAGGCCGAAGCTTTCTAAACTCTCTACTTCATTTTCATTAGCTCCTGCTAAGATTGCTCCTAATTTACAACACATACTAGTGAATAGTGCAGTTTTTCCTTTTATAATATTAAAGTATCTTTCACGGTCTAAATTACCATTTGCCTGCTCGATTTCTGCAACACACATCTTGAAGCTGAGTTTTGAAACTGACATTGCAAATTCCTTTGGTAATAAAGTTGAAACAATTGAATATGCCAAAGCATATAATGCATCTCCAGCTAATACGGCTGTTTTGTTGCCAAACACATTGTTTAATGTCTTTTGCCCACGACGTATCAAATCTTTATCTATAATGTCATCATGAACCAAGCTAGCACTGTGTACAAGTTCTAAAGCCAGTGCTAATTGTATTAACTGATCTTTTTTAATATTACTTTGATGATTTCTAACAGCTTCTGCTGATAAAAAGACTAAAGCCGGGCGAAGGTATTTCCCTGACTTTTTGAAAAAGTACCCAAATAGCTCATTAATTGAAGGATTGTCAATATCACTAAATAAATTGTTTAGTTCATCTTCCATCTTAATAATTTCTGGGTATATTGGTTTATAAATGTCCTTGAGCTTCAATCTAGTACCCCCAAACTTTCATTTTACTTTTGGAATTATTTATTGATTCATCAGTTAAAATTCTATCGATTATGATCTTTTCAGGCAATACGTTTTGACTATTGTCACAAAACAGATTTTTATAGTAGCCTCAGTATGCTATTTAAGAAAGAGCAAGTCCGTATTTTATCAATTTAAAAGTTTATTAATCATTTTGGAATTGCATAAAAAAAACTGCTACGTTCTTGTTTTTCACAAGATTGCAGCAGTCAATCTATTTTTAATAAAACTATTTATGACAGACAGTATCTTTATTAATACCACTTTCTTCTGTATCACCTAATTCAAACATATCTTCAATAGTTTCAACAGCATCCATTACTAGTTTAGGACATAATGTGTCAAATAGTCCTTTTTCTTTGATAATTTCTTTTTGACCCTCAATAGATAAATCATGACCTAATAATTCCTTGCAAATGATCGTATCATATTTTTCCTTAAATCTGTTAATGAACTCCTTAGTAAGGGAATATGCCTTATCTTTTGTATCTACATCTCCCTCTACATGATGCCCTTCCTTAAGACCTAATGCCATTAGCGCTCCAGATACAGCTCCACATACTTCTCCGTTACGACATCCTCCTCCAAATGCCGTTGATATCTTTAACGCTGTTTCTTTATCTAAACCAAACTCCTCACAAAATACACCTACAACCGCCTGGCTACAATTGTATCCGCTTTTAAAAATCCTCATCGCTTCTTCTCTTCTAGCCATTATAGCAACCTCCTTTTCCTCTATGAAAAAGCTCTTTTCATTAATCCTAACACTTTTTACTAGAATTTTCAAAACAAATCAAAGAATTTATATATTCTCTATTTATTTAAATCTATTGTCAAAGTGAAATTTACGTATTATAATGAATATCGTTGTATAAATATTCATCACAAAGGAGAAGACATCATGGAAAAACCAATTAAACTAAACTGTTCGTCAAGCAATTTACTAAAGTTTCTAGTACCATCCTTAATGGGAGTTTTACTTTTTATGACTCCAATCTTATACAGTGGAGAAGTTACTATTCCCATTGCAATACTTTCTAAGTTTGTATTGAATAATTTTAAGGTAGCTTTACCTGGAGTTATGACCTGTATTATATTTATTACCTTTTTAGGTACTGTAGTAACAAAAGTCTTTAAGCCTAAGGGAATCCTACAAAATAAATTTTTAAATACTTTATTTAACGTTTCTCCCTTATGGTTTATTTCTAGAGTTCTTGGAGCATTATTTGCTATTTCAACATTCTTCAAAATAGGTCCAGATTGGATATGGTCTGAAAATACGGGTGGCCTTTTACTAAATGATCTATTACCTATATTATTTTCTGTGTTTCTTTTTGCAGGTATGTTCATACCCCTTTTATTAGATTTTGGGCTTTTGGAGTTCTTTGGAGCGTTACTAACAAGAATAATGCGACCTATTTTTACTTTGCCCGGTCGTTCTTCAATAGACTGTATAGCATCATGGCTTGGTGATGGAACCATTGGAGTGCTTCTTACAAGTAAGCAATATGAAGAGGGATACTACACCCAAAGAGAAGCGGCAGTTATCGGCACTACTTTCTCAGCCGTATCAATAACCTTCAGTCTTGTGGTTATCTCTGAAGTTGGTCTTGGACACTTATTTGTTCCATTTTATTTGACTATTCTTGTATCAGGGATAGCTGCAGCAATAATAACTCCGCGTATTCCTCCACTATCAAGAAAGCCTGATAAATATTATAATAACATCAAGAAAGAAGATTCTGAGATAATTCCAGAAAACTATTCTCCTTTCAAATGGGGATTAGAAAGTGCTGTAGACAAGGCCAGCAAGAGCAGTGGTCTAACGGATTTTATAAAACAAGGTGTTCAAAACATTCTTGACATGTGGCTGGGAGTTGCACCTGTAGTTATGGCTATGGGAACATTGGCGTTAATCTTGGCTGAATATACTCCTGTATTTAAGTGGCTCGGATTGCCTTTTATACCTCTATTAAAATTATTACAGGTTCCAGAAGCAAAGGAAGCCTCTCAAACACTTATAGTTGGTTTTTCAGATATGTTCCTACCTTCAATTATAGGAGCTTCGATCAAAAGTGAATTGACTCGATTCGTAATCGCATGTGTCTCAGTAACTCAACTTATTTACATGTCCGAGGTAGGCGGATTGCTACTAGGCTCGAAAATACCTGTTTCTTTGAAGGATTTAATTATAGTATTTATAGAGCGTACTCTTATTACTCTACCAATAATTGTGTTGATGGCTCATATAATATTTTAGAAGTATTAAAGCCCAGCAAACTTGTTTGCTGGGTTTTCTGATTTTTTATCTCGAATCTATTTCCTTTTCTATTTCCAATAGCATTGCTTCTATTTTATTCCAAGTTGATTTATCATATATTACTATCACTCTATTAACGCCTAACAAATTAGGCTTGCCGTATCCACCTTGTACTTCGTTAAATAGATTAGCAAGTACAATTAACTTATCTTTTAGATGATCATTTTCTAGAGTGCTTTTTCTATTTTCTAACAGATTACACACATTAAATAATCTATTTACAAAATCGTATAGCTTCTTCTTATCAATGCTTTCTCTTGTAAATGTAGAGTCCCTTAGATTCAGCTCTAATAATAGCAGATTATTACGTACTTCAACGATCTTTTTATATATAGTGTTTGTGTCATTGATGTTGTTTATTTGGGCTAAATCCTTCATAGACACCCTTGTTAACCGTATCAGATTCCAAGTAACAGCATTGTGATTACTTTTTGTTAATTTATAATCTCTAAACATAATCACATTTGAAGTTAACAATAAAAATATTATGACAACAAACATACTCTGGCTTTTCAATTTTAAGTTCATATGTTTTCCTCCAGCACTTTAGAATTATGAAGATGAAAAGTGAAACTTCAAAAGCAACAACATAAATACTTTATAAATTAATATTGCTTTAGCTCCTCACACAATTGTCTAAACGCTTCATATGAAGTTCCAATATTTTCGACTTCAGCGCCATCTTTTATTATTGCTAATAATCTTTTAGAACAATCAGTAGGTTTTTTCTCAAATTTTTCTATATACTGAAGGGATCTCTTTCTACTTGGAAAATAAGTTTCATTCAGTGCAAATAATGCCATTAGAAAATGATCTATGGCTAAGTCCAATGCAAAATGATAAAAAAGAACGTCCTTTCTATATACTGCTCTTTCCAAATCCTCAACATCATCCAGTGCTTGTAGATTATATTCTATAATTTTTTCCTTCAGTGTTTCAGGATAGGATTCCAAAGTTCTTTTTAGCTGTTTAATAAAATCATCTGTTTCGTAAAGTACAGTTAGATTTTTAAACATTCCCAGTCTGCCAATAGGGTAGTAATAATTATCTACCTTGCCCAAATGCTCACCATCCAATATTTCTTGTGCATCCTTCTCTGCATCCTCTTTATTAAAATACATCATCCATGTGTCAATACCTTCAATAGTACAGTAATCGGATAGTCCCCATTTATCATTGCAAAAGACACTGCTCTTTACATTATTAATACTATCCCCTAATTTTTTAATACTATTATGTCTCTCCTGCTCACTTGGAATTTCATCACAGTAAATAAAAATGTCAAAATCACCTTTTCCAGGTTCGGGAAAAGGTCTTAATTCTCCACTAATCCCAATAACTTTCACTGAATCCATATGTGATATTTGTTCTATAAGTTGATTAAATGTTTCTTGTATCCTCTTTTCCATCATTATCACTCCAAATTATATATTGACAGATAGTAAGACTATCCAATTACACTATCATCTAAATTTTTATTCAAACCTATTCTCCTCTATTATATTTCATAGATACTTATAGCATATTTTGAATTTTATACCATTTTATATTCTATTTCAACACTCTAAAATCTAAATTAGCTCGACCCTAACATTAGACATAAAAATACCGTGCAGAGCACGGCATTAATATTTTAAAGCTTCATTGTATATAATTCATTATATCTTAAACTTTGCTACTTCCTCTTTTAGTTTATCAGCACTTTCCTTTGATCTCAAAACTTGTTCCATAACGTCACTGGATTTATGAGTTGCATCAGTAACCCTACTTGCAATATCCGTTGTTCCGCTTGCACCTTCTGTAGCAGCAGAAGCAACTCCCTCAATTGTTGTTAGAACATTTTCGATAGATGCCAAAAGTTCTTCTGACGTAGCACTGAATTCAGTTACTAATTCATCAACAAATCTTGCATCATTATTGTATTTTTCAGCCACATCTAACATAACCTCATAATCCTTGTTTACGTCTGTAGCAACAAATGTTAGCAGACTATTAGAACTACTAGAAAGATTCTCTACCGATCCTGTAACCTTGGCAGTCACGTCTTGAATTTTGAGAACGGTGTCCTTTGACTGCTCAGCAAGTTTTCTTATTTCATCGGCAACCACCGAGAAACCTTTCCCAGCTTCTCCAGCCCTTGCGGCCTCTATAGCAGCATTTAATGCAAGCAAGTTAGTTTGTTCTGTTATCTGCATAATCGATTCCGATAAAATATTAATTTGATCCACTACCTTCGAATCCTCTATGGCCTGCTCCAATTGATCCTTTGTATTATTAAATATTTCAGCTGCTTTTCTTTGGGCCTCATTTACATTTTCTCTAGTACTTTCTGCCCTCTTACTTATCTCACCGGCGGCTATTGCACCTTCTTGAGATCTCTCTGCTATAGACTGAACGGCTCTTTCAATTTCTTGAGATGTAGCTGACATTTCCTCCGATGAAGCAGCCGTTTCCTCCATACTTGCAGCTAATTCTTCTGTTGTGGCAGATATATCTTCTAAGCTGCTATTTAAGAGATTAACGTCATTTATAACATGTTCTACTTCATTTTCAATAGTCGTTGATTCATTCTTAATACTATTAACAAGACCCCTTAATGAGTTTTTCATGTCATTAATACCGTTAGTAATTGTTCCTATCTCATCTTTTCTTGATAAGTACTTATTGTCAATCTCCTCAGAAAAATCTCCTTTGGCTATAACTGCTAGATTCTGAGAAGCTTTGATTATAGGTGTAGTAATTCGTTTGGTACTAATGGTAACTACTGCTCCTGTTATAATTAACATAATTAATGAAACAATAGCAACCAAAGAAATTACCTTTCTAGCTCCTGCTGTTAATTCTTTCTCTGACATAAGTGATGCTAAAACCCAATCTGTACCTTCAACTTTGCTTGGATTAACAATGTATTTTACTCCATTAATAGATACATCAAAAGTCTTCAATTCTTCTGATAATAGTCCTTCCAATCCTTCTACTTCAATCTCTTCTATCTTCTTAAAATTATTCTCGTGATTGCTACCATCGGCCATAATAATACCTGTATTATGTACGATCATTGAAAAACCTGTATCACCTGTTTTCATCTCACTAAGCATCTCACTAATAACCGATTGCTGGACATCAATCCCTATTACACCTAAAACCTTTCCACTCTTATTAGTGAATGAACGTATATTACTCGTAATCAAGCTGTTACTCATTGCATCAGCATATGGCGATGTTCTTGCAATACTTCCCTTCGCATCCAATCCGACTCCATACCATGGTCTTGCAGTAGGATCATACTTTTCATTTATGCTAGTCTCAGGCCACTGTATGTAACCGCCCTCCTTGGTCCCTAAGTATACATATTGTGTACCTTTATGGGTATCAGCATAATGTTTAAATACTTCATAAATATCCTGTTCAATACCACCATTTCGAGATGGAGTCATTTTAGTTTCTTTCGTATTAGTTTTGTATGTAGTAATGCTATCGTCTATTCCAATTACTAGTGGGTGCTTTGCCATCATATTGATATCTTTATCTACTTGATCATATAAAATGTTAATAGAACTTGACACTATTTTCATCTGCTCATTAGAATTATTAAAATAATCATTCCTGGCTTGCATATATACTTGATAACTCACTATTCCCCCGACAGCTATTAACGCAATTAAAATAGAAATTACCGTTACAGCTAAAAACTTTCCTTGAATACTCCTTGATCCCCTTAGCATCATGAAAACCTCCCCTAATTTTTTAATTGTTTCCGGAATAAATTAATGAAATAGTACTTTTTAATGATTACCCAAAGCTGACTTTCTTGAAACACGTAAATGAAATTATATTCATTAATAATTTTAACAAATCCATAATTACCTACGTATTGCAAGAATTTTGAAAAAGTTTTTTCTATTACTTCTAATTTACCACATTTTTTGACCTTTTTCTACATTTTTCGTTATAATTTTACATGTATTTTACAAGTATCAAACTTGCGATTCTCCTCCGATAAATTAACATAATAAAAAGGATATAAAGACTCTCTATCATCTTTCCAGAGTCATTATACCCTTAAATATCATATTTCCAGCTGATTTAATTAGTTTTTAATACATCAAGCTCCCCATCTATAAATAAGGTTACACAATCAATAATATTAATTAAAACATGTCCTGTATTTTCTAAAACCATAGTTTTAGATTTAGGAAGTAATTTTTCTATTCTACTAGCTATTTTTCTTGAAGCTAATAATGCATCATTTTCTCCTCCAATATACAAAGTAGGCATTATTAGCTTATCTAACTCTTCATCAGTAAATACAGGCAACGATCCCATGCGCGGCTTGTAGTGTTTCATAATAAGATTACCAAACTCTAGAGCTTGCTTAGGTATAACCTCTTGCCCATATACAATCCTATTTAACTTATCTATACCCTTTTTTCCTAATAACATCAAGGGTACTACTCTAATCAAGAAGGAAACTTTAGCAGGAGTTATACCTGATGTAGCCAATAAAACAAGTTTTTCAACTTTTTCAGGCTTATAGGTAGCATACTTTAATGCCATCCATCCTCCAAGTGAGTTTCCAATAAGTATAGCCTTTTCAATATTTAATCCATCTAAAATTTCATCTAACCACTTTCCATAATGATCACCCTTCATATCAGGTCTATTTTCATCACTTTTTCCTGGCTCACCTATTATATCTATGGCGTAAACTCTGTGATTCTCACTAAGTCTTTTGATATCACCCATCCACATAACCGAGTTTGTTGAAGACCCATGTAGCAATATGATTGGCTTATTTTCTTTTTTCCCACTAGCAATGATAAATGTATTTCCCAAACTAGTGTTAAGGTTAATAAATTCATTAATTACTGGCCATTCTTTGATAATATTCTCATAATGATTTATAATCAATGATTTTCCTTCACTTGACTTATAAATCGAATTATTTTTCATTTCTTCCCTCCCCCCTTCTTACCCATTTTCATCTACTAACACAGAGATACAACTTAAGAATGTCTCCGTAAAATGTATTGTTCCCCATAACATAACTCTTAATTTCTGAGACTTCTCTATATATTGAATATTAACTGTTGATTTTCCATATTTGGGATCTTTAGAGTTCATAACTGCTATAAGTGTGTTTGATATTCTTTCTACTTCATCTTTGTTTTCAACAAGAATATCTACTACTGTAGAAACTGAAACTTTATCATTGGTTTTATTTGGTTTAACCTCTAGCTCAGAAGTACTATAGGTTATTTCGTTGAGGTTTTCTAAAGGCACATTTTCATTAACTTCCACAAACAAGCTTAAATCGTGTCCTGTAATCCTCCATTGCTTACCCATCTTTGTGGCTCTTAGTTTTCCTTCTCTTATATACTTTCTAACCGTTTTCGGGTGTATATTTAACATTTCAGACACTTGATCCACTGTATAAAGTTTATTTTCCATAATTTCATCTCCTCTTATCACTATAGTACCACACCAAAGGTAATTTTACAACCGTTTATGTAGTTTTATATACTTTTAAGGAGCTTTGAAGTCTTTTGAAGAATAAGAATAAGTTTAGATATTACCACATTTTATTCTTGCACTTTTGATATCCTAATAAATAAAATTGAAAAATAGCAGAATCAAAAACTCTCTATCTTTCTAGAGTCTTTGAATCCTGCTATTCTTAACTCGTCCTCTTTTACCTCAAGAACTAATGCATATCAATCTATTTCACTATCCTTGAGTACTGCCCCTTCGTAATGAAATAGAATATACTATATATAATAGCGTATATCCCGTACATCACACCTGAATACATGAGTACTTTAAGGTAAGTGTTTGGAGCTGATATCATATTTGAGAAAACCATGGTATCAGCTGATTTCATGGCAAAAATACTGTGGGCTATTCCAACCAACAATGGTATCAAGAATACTGGAATTAAACGCTTTTTTATTACTCTTTTTTCTACTGCTTCATCTACACCGATTTTTCTTAAGATTCTATATTGATGCCTTTCCTCTTCTGCCGCCATTATCTGCTTAAAATACAACAGGCTTGCAGTCATAAGTATAAAGACGGCTCCCATAAAGAAGCCGATAAAACATATCAATCCGAAGGTCTGCAATGACTCATCATAAAGGGTATATGCTGTCCTAAAGCTACCTGTTTTCCCGGACAAAATTTCAGTTAAGTCACGGTTTAGCTCTGGCGAACTCAAGGGCTTTTCATATATGAACACAGTCACCTTATCATAGGGTATTCCATCACTACCTTTATCAGTTATCTGACCACTCTTTAAAAGTTCTGTGAAATCATCATCGCTTATTACAATCGTATGATATGCGCCAAAGGATAAAATACCTGACCTTGTTGTTGAGGTTATGGTCAGTACCTTCTCAGTATAAACAAGCTCTTTTCCCATTACTGCCTCTGCTATTCTATCTGCTAAAAATGGATAGACATAAATCGCTTCGCCAGATTTTAGCTTAACGGGCTTTTCATCACATCTAGTTATTGACATGAGCTTATTGTATAACGATTCAGGATATACTCTGAAGTAGTCATCCTTGCTTATTGTGAAAGGCGAATCCATAACCCCAGAAACCTCAACACTTGAAGGCGATGTATATCTTTGAGCAGTAAACTCGTGAATAACTTCGTTACCATGCTCCTTAAAGGCAGCCCTTACATCATCCAGGACTTCATCCTGGCCTCCATAAAAATACATATCGTATCCTAATTGCTCATAAGTATTATTTTCAATATTGCTGTATAGAGTATATCCTGTAGCAATAGCCGTTGTGGCAACTGCCGATAAAACAGCTATGGTGGCCATAACAGCTCCTATCGACTTTATCCTATGTGAAAAGGCTGATACTGATATTAAATTAACTCCTCTGTAATAGCTATTTTTATTTCCCTTTATTAAGCTTAATACCTTCGGTAGTCCACCCCAGAAAAATAGATATGTTCCACTTATAACTAAGAGAAGTATTGGAATTGCTGAACTTACAACTGTCATAGGATTTGGGCTTGAGGCTAAGTAGTATCCAGTTCCTATTAGTAAAAGCGATAGAATTAATACTATTATTGATCCCTTTGATCTGCCCTCTGATACCTTATGGGCTTTGAATAAATCTACCAATTCAAACTTATTAATAACCCTTAGTCCCGACAGTCCCATGATGCAAAATATAGACATAAAAATTCCAGCCGTTATATAGGCTGCTTTAGGAGATATAGTGAATTCTATGCTGCCAGTAAATGACGCTAAAGAGATATCTAGCAGGATCATTGCCACAAGCTTAGAAAAGAATATTCCTGCTCCGATTCCAACAATAAGGGCTGTTGCTCCTACAATCAAGGTTTCAAGGAATAAGAGTTTTCCAATCCTACCGTTTGACATCCCGAACAATGAGTAGGTGGAGATTTCCTTTTTTCTAGCTCTAATAAAGCTACTGTTAGAGCTTATTAAAAAAAACATCACAAATACCATTATGATAATACCGAAGCTTTTAAGCAATGCCTTATATCTATCATCATAGGAAAAAGCCATTAACACATACTCATTTTGCATGAGAGCAAAGAAGGTGTATGCAGTAAACACACTAAAGCTCAGTGAAAAGAAATACATTACATACTTTTTAAAGTTTCTTTTTATGTTTGATAGGGCTAATGTAGTCAGTCTCATCTCTACTCACCCCCAAGAACGCTCATTACATCAATGATGGAGTCAAAAAAGTCTTTCTTATTGTCTCCTGAATAAAGCTCGTTGTATATCTCTCCATCACGGATGAACATTATTTTTTCACAATAGCTGGCTGCAAAGACATCGTGGGTTACCATAAGTATCGTTGCTTTGTATTCATCATTAATATATGCCAATAGCTCAAGCAAATCCTTACCCGACTTTGAATCTAGATTGCCCGTTGGTTCATCGGCCAGTATAATCTTTGGATTCGTTATCAGCGCACGACATGCAGCGGCTCTTTGCTGTTCTCCGCCAGAAACTTCATAGGGGTATTTATCTATCACCTTAGTAATTCCCATATTATTAGCCAGTTCATTTAGCCTATCTTCCATAGCCTTAGGCTTATGGCCAGATAAAGCTAGGGGCAATATTATATTTTCCTTTAAAGTCATTGTTTCGAGTAAATTATAGTCCTGAAAAATGAAACCGATATTAGCCATTCTGTGCTTAGCCAGTTGCTTTTTGCTTAAGGCAGTAATATCCTTATCTCCCATAAAAAATCTACCTGTTGTAGGTTTATCAATGCTACCCAATATGTTAAGCAGGGTGGTTTTTCCAGAACCCGATGCTCCCATCACACCTATGAATTGTCCTTCCTCGACTTCAAAACTTATATTTCTTAGCGCCATATACTGCTTTGAGCTCTTCTTCTTTCCATACACTTTACTAATATTTTCTGTTTTTAATATTTTCATTGTGTATCACCTCCATATGATTTACCACTACATATGAGTAAATCATACACTATAGAGAATTTTATCAAAATCGAACTACCTTACATTTCAGGCTTTCAACCTTACATTTTCGTCACACTATGGATAGTATCATTCTCCATAAAGGTCAAGCTAAACTGGGCATACTCTCCATATTCTGATTCTACGGTTAATTTATGGCCAAGCATATTACTGAGTTTCTTTGAAAGATACATGCCGTATCCCGTTGACTTCATTCCACTTCTATCCTCAGATGAGGTGTAGCCTTTGTTAAATATTTGATTAATGTCCTTTGACAAAATTCCTTTACCACTGTTTCTTATTTGTATGCTTGTCTCATTCCCTTGCTTAATAGTTCTGATGGTAATGTGTCCATTAGATGGAGTGTGCTTTTCTCCATTGGAAAGAATCTGTGAGATAATATATCCACTCCACTTTTCGTCGGTCAATACCTTGTGATTATCACCTAAAATAGATATATTTATCTTCTTATAACTGAAAAAATTAGAGTAGCTCTTGAGGGCATCTCCAATTAGTTTCTTTGTATCCAACTTAGCAATCTTGTAATCATTATAGAATCTATTAGATTTAATATGGTAAAAGACTCTTTGGGTATATTGCTCTATAGCTGCTATTTCTGTATCCATTCTACGATAAAAATTTAGTCCTACGTCATCATCACTTTCTAAGATAAGTCTTAAGGCTGATATAGGTACCTTTATATCATGTATCCATTTTGTGATAAATTCCAGTTCCTCTGAAGATTTATTACGTATATCTCCCTTAAATCTTTCATATTCCTTCACTGTGTTATGAAGAATTTTTCCGTATTCTTTATCCATTGGATATGTGAATAGATCTAAGTCCTCATCAGAAAGAGGGTTATTAGCACAATAGCTTTTAAACTTCTTTATACGAGAACTATAAACCATAAAGTCAATTGATATAAAGATAATAAGCAATAATGATAATCCTACTGTAATATAGCTTGCATTGGATTTGGACATAGTAAACTTTCTATCTAACCTATATACAGTAGCAGCAAATATAATACTACAAGTGATAAAAATATATGTAAGCCATTTTTCCCTTAGATAATCTATAATCTTCATACCAGTTTATACCCTTCTCCCTTTATGGTCTCTATATAGTCGGAACACCCCAAACCCTTTAACTTTTTGCGCAGCCGATTTACATTTACCGTTAAGGTATTATCATCTACAAAGCTCTCATCATCCCATAGTGCCTTGATAAGACGTATACGAGTAGTAGTTTTGTTAGAATTTCTAATCAATAATGAAAGAATTTTACACTCATTATGGGTTAATCTTACTTCATCTTCTCCGCAAAAGACTTTGGTATCCTCTATGTTTAATATAATGTTCCTATGTTGAAGTACATTTAAAGTCTGATCACTATATGAATAGGCCCTTCGTAATATTGCCTGTACCTTCACTATAAGCATATCAAGTGAGAATGGCTTTTCTATGTAGTCATCTCCGCCTTGTGTTATTCCACGTATCTTATCTCCCTCCGTCTCCCTTGATGATATAAAGATAATAGGAACGTTAGCAATTTGTCTTATCTTTGCACACCAATAGAATCCATCATAGTATGGTAGATTTATATCCAATAGTACTAGGTGAGGCTCAAAGGACGTGTACTCACCAAGAACATTATTAAAATCTGAAGTAACTAAAGCATTATATCCCCATTTATTTAAATTATCCCTCATAATTGAGGATATTGTATTATCATCCTCAACAATTAGTATTTTGTACATCATATATCACTCCCCGATATTATTATATCAGACTATTTATGATCCAAAACAAACCTTACATTATTGTAAGGTAAATATAAGGAGTAATGAAGATATCTTTAGCTTTATAGACTTTATTGTATAAATTCTTATCTACTAACAGTTATATTATTTAGAAATGTGTACTTGACTGTTCATCTTATATTTGATTTAATATTTTGGTATAGGGATATTACATAAGAGAAAGGATGATCATCATGGATACACTAAGTCAATTCATAAAATACGTTAAATTAGACGAAGAAAAAAGGATTCTCATTTCTGTTCAGAACCAATTTGAATCCTATTTACAGGATACAAATACGAGATCAATGTTAAAGCAAAGCGTTCAAAGCATCTTAAAGGAAGACTTTGAATTAATGGAAGTTGGAAAAAATGTATGTAGAATTACAGTAAAAGAAGGTACAGAAGAGAAGAATTTAGAATTAGTAAAAACTGAGCTTGTAAAGGGACTTGAAGTTGCAATGACTTTTCTAAGCCAGATGGGAAATATGGGTAACCAATAAAATTTTTATGTTAAGTTATTCTATTAGAAAATCAAGACAATCCGCTATAACGGATTGTCTTAATTTTTAAGTCTCTCTATATCTATAAGATATAGTTCTTCAAAGTCATATTTTTCTCCCCCGATTCAATTACAATTTTGTACTAATATAACATTCTCCTATCACGTATTCTAAAGAATTTCTTAGCATTTTCCATAGTCTTTTCTGCTACTTCTTCATAGCTTATTTCTTTTAACTCCGCTATTCTTTCAGCTACATACTTTACATAAGATGGTTCATTTCTCTTTCCTCTTAACGGTTGGGGTGTGAGACTTGGAGCATCGGTTTCTATCATGATATTGTCTAATGGAACTGCTTTTACAACTTCATGTAATTTTCTTGCACCATTATAGGTTACTGGACCTGCTATTGAAAGATATGCACCTAATCTTACATATTTTCTAGCAAGAGATGCATTGCCTGAATAGCAATGTACTAGAACCCCTGTTTCAAAGGCATTCTCCTGTTTTAGAATATTAAAGACATCATCATTTGCCTCTCTATCATGTATAATCATAGGTAACTTTAAATCTTTAGCAAGTCTAATTTGCTCTATAAACCATTTTCTTTGGATATCTATAGGTGAATCGTCATGATAATAATCAAGACCTATCTCACCTATTGCTACGACCTTGGGTTTTCTAGCAAGTGCCTTTAATAGTTGAAGTGTCATTCCATCTAAATCCTTAGTATTGCATGGATGTACACCAACAGAGGCATAAAACATATCATATTTATTAGCTAATTCAGCGGCTTCAACAGAGTTTTCAAAACTGCTACCTGGTAGTAATGCATACGTTACGTCATTTTTCTCCATTCTTTGAATTACCTTATCTCTATCTCTATCAAACCGTCTACTTGTTAAATGGGTATGAGAATCGAAAAGCATATCTTTTCCCCCTTTTTTAATTTCTCATGGAATAGTTCAGTCAATAGTTATCACTTTTTTCATTATAACAAAAGAATCCTGACACATACCTGTCAGGGTTCTTGAATATTTTTCTACTGTTTTCGTGAATATATTTTAGGGTCTTTCATTTATAGATATGCAACCTTGAGATTCAAAATAAATTTTTGTGAAAATAACGAGCGCTTCTACATTTTTTCACAGAAATTTATTAAACCTTAAAGTTGCTTATCTCTAGCTTGTTTTGAATTTGATGTACAAATCCCCTAGACTATGAATACTATGTACCGAAAGGAGGGTGAGGAACAGCCTAACTAATAATTAAACATTCCTGAAAAAATAGATTACTTCCAAAAGGAGGATTGATAAAATGAGCAAAGAGTTTACAGCTAGTGGTTTTGCTTACAAGCTTAGGACTCAATTTAGTTTTACAGTTGATGATCCTACCCTTAGTTGCATTTTAAATAGTATTGCTAGTCAAGATATTAGTATTACTGCTTATTTACAGACAAAGCCCTTTGAAACAGATAATGACTATGATGCTAATCTAGTAAGACTAGTAGTAGGTAGCCCCGATGCTGAAACTAGTAGGGATCTTATGGGTGTAAGAAACGTACTTAACTCTCTTGGGGTGGAGTTTGAAGAAAAGTTTGTTATTCAAATACTTGTAGTTGTAGCTGGTACTCCGGGAATACTTAATGGTATATTTGGAGCCCTATGGTGTAAAGTAAAGGTTAATGCATTCTATGCAGGAGAGGAAACAAGACTTTTTATTGATGTATCAGATGTTTGTAAATCCTTATTAATCTTGTCCCAAGTGCCAACTGGTCAATGTCCACGACAATGCAGTCCAGATTGTGATTGTGGTTAGAAGTTATAGAACGAAACTGTCATTAACATTTGTATAATAAAGATTATTATAAGAAGGAGGGTTGATAAAATGAGTCAAGATTTTAGCCCCAGTGACCTTGCCTATAAGCTTAGAACCCAGTTTAGTTTTATTGTTGACGATCCTACCCTTAGTTGTATTTTAAACAGCATCGCAAGTCGAGATATTAGTATTACTGGATACTTACAAACAAAGCCTCTGGAAACCGATAATGATTATGATGATCCTACAAAATCTAATCTTGTAAGACTAACAGTTGGTAGTCCCGATGCTGAAACTAGTAGAGATCTCATGGGGGTAAGAGAAATTCTTAACTCCCTTGGTATTAAATTCGAGGAGAAATCTGTAATTCAAGTATTCCAGATTATACCTGGAATTCCTGGTATAATTAATGGTATATTTGGAGCTCTATGGTGCAAAGTAAAGGTTAATGCATTTTATATCGGAGAAGAAACAAGGTACTTTATTGATGTATCAGATGTTTGTAAAGCTCTACTAATACTGTCAACAGTGCCAGTTATACAATGCCCACGACAGTGCAGTCCAAATTGTGATCCTGATTAGAAGTGATAGTTACAGATATAGTATAGCCTAGCGGTATTAGATATTTATAAACAAGCAAAAACGCTACAAGTCCTTTTGACGGCTTGTAGCGTTTTTGTGGCGTTTAGAATATTTATTATCAAACAATTCTAAAAGCTTTCTACAACTTCTTTAACCCTTTTACTAGCACTTGCTTTAACTGCATCAGCTCCTGGCTCTGATTGAGCAGTTCCTTCGATTAGTATTGATTCAACAGACTCAATACCTATAAATCCTAAAACAGATTTTATATAGCTGTTTCCAAACTCAAAGTCCTTAGCTGGGCCTTCTGAATACACTCCGCCTGAAGCTTGAATATGGACTACCTTTTTATCTTTTAAAAGTCCAACCGGGCCATTTTCAGTATATTTAAAGGTTTTTCCTGCAATACAGATTGTATCAATATATGCCTTCATTTTTGGAGGAATTGAAAAGTTCCACATAGGTGTTACAAATACGTATTTATCAGCTTCAATAAATTGCTCAGTAAACTGATTTATTTCGCCTACTTTTATTCTTTCACTTTCCGTCAACTCATCGAAGCCTTTACCACTCTGAAGCTTACCCCACCCACTAAATACATCTGCATCAATATTTGGTACATTGATATCATATAGATTTATCTCGGTAACCTCATCATTTGGATTATTTTGCTTATATAGATTTAAAAACTCTCTACCAGCTGTTAGGCTAAAGGATTGCTCCTCAGTTTTTGGATTTGCAGTTATATATAATACTTTTTTCATTTCTTCATCATTCCTTTCTGATTTAAATAATCTTTTAAGTATGTTTACCATTATAAAACGCCCTCCTTTGCTAATCCTTCAATATTTTAAAATCATATCTTAATTATACTGATTTTATTACTAATTAGTACTATGTGTTTATAAAAAAAATTGTTCATTTTTGAAACTAACTAGTTTTATACTAATTAGTAATATTTTTTTAAAAAAATATCTATACACCACTTAATTTCTTCAATAATACAAAGAGAATCTCTTTTTCTTCATTTGATAGCACTCCGAAAATTTCTCTTAAATCATCAACATGTTTTGGGAATATTACATCCATTAATTCTTTCCCACTTTCAGTGATACTAATTAAGGTAGCTCTTCTATCTTTAGGATCACGATATCTTTTAATAAGTTTTTCTTTTTCTAAGTTGTCTATAACTACAGTCATGTTTCCGCCAGTAGACAGTGTTTTCTCTATTATCTCACTGATTCGAAGATCTCCTTTATGATACAACACTTCAAGTACTCCAAATTGCGAACTAGTTAAACCTCCTTCCTTTACAACCTTCAATCCCCTTCTATGAAGAGATTGAGTACTTCTCGACAAAGCAATTACTAACTTTAGATTTAAGTCATCAATTTTTCCATAGGATTTTTTTTCATTATTCATATAACAAATATACTACTAATTAGTACTATTGTCAAGAATCCTTTTTTCTAATTTTTCATTTTTCTATCACCAATTCATCTAATTGATATAGTTTATTATTTGACAATGTTTTTCATTGACTAATCCCGAGTACTGTAGTAGGATATAACTAAAGATAATTCATACTAATTTAGTAGTATATAAAACATATATCTAAGGAGTTGAAATTACTATGAAAGATTTGCTTTTACAAGTAAAGGGATTAGAAACGAAAATAGATGAGAAAGAAATCTTAAGGGGTCTGGACCTAGAAATTAGAAAGGGAGAAACCCACGTTATAATGGGTCCAAATGGTGCTGGTAAGTCTACCCTAGCTAATGCTTTAATGGGACACCCAAAACACTCCATTGTAAATGGTGAAATTGTTTTTGAAAATGAATCAATCAATGATTTAAGAGTAGACGAAAGAGCAAAGAAAGGTATTTTTCTTTCCTTTCAGTATCCTGAAGAAATTCCCGGAGTAACCGTTGAAAACTTTCTTCGCAGTGCAAAGTCAGCTATTACTGGACAAAACTATAGGTTCATGGAATTTAGAAAGCTTTTGAAGGATAAGATGAAAATGCTTGAAATGAAGGAAGAATATTTGTCTAGATACTTAAACGAAGGCTTCTCTGGTGGCGAAAAGAAAAAGAATGAAATACTACAAATGGCTGTTTTAGAGCCAAAGCTAGCTATTCTTGATGAAACCGATTCGGGCCTCGATATCGATGCTATCCGAACGGTTTCTAGTGGTGTAAAGACCTTTTCAAATGATGATAATGCCATATTAGTCATAACCCACTATAACAAGATATTAGATTACTTAAAACCGGATTTTGTCCATATATTAGTCGATGGAAAAATAATAAAGACTGGAGATATGAGTTTAGCTGAAGAAATTGAGAAAAATGGATATGAAAATTTAAGGAAAATCCTTTAATCAAAAGAGGTGAAATGATGGAGAAAAAAAGAACCTATATTGCAGACATTGATCGTGGTATTTACGATATAAAGAATGAAGATAGATACAGTTATAAAACTGACAAAGGACTAACATCTGAAATCATTGAGCAAATCTCCTACGAAAAGAATGAGCCTAAGTGGATGAGAGATTTTAGATTAAAATCCCTTGAAATATACAATAAAAAGCCTATACCAACCTGGGGTGCAGACCTATCAGGTTTAGATATCGAAAACATAACTACCTATGTACGCCCTGAAACAGATATGCAAAGCAGTTGGGAAGATGTTCCCGAGGATATTAAGCAGACCTTCGACTTATTAGGAATACCTCAGGCAGAGCGAGAATCCCTTGCAGGAGTTGGAGCTCAATATGATTCTGAAGTTGTATATCACAATTTAAAGGAAGAGCTTATTGAACAAGGTGTTGTCTATACCGATATGGAAACAGCTGTCAAAGAATATGAGGATATAGTAAAGGATCATTTTATGAAACTTGTACCACCAAGTGATCATAAATTCGCTGCCCTACATGGTGCAGTTTGGTCCGGTGGCTCATTTGTTTATGTTCCCGCAGGAATCACAGTGGATATACCTCTACAATCTTATTTTAGGTTAAATTCCCCTGGAGCAGGTCAATTTGAACATACCCTTATTATTGTAGAAAAAGGTGCTCACCTTCATTTCATAGAAGGCTGCTCTGCACCTAAGTACTCCGTAACAAATCTACATGCAGGATGTGTAGAGCTATTTGTTAGGGAAAATGCTAGATTGCGATATAGCACAATAGAGAACTGGTCAAGAAATATGTATAACTTAAATACAAAAAGAGCCGTTGTTGAAAAGGATGGTTTGATCGAATGGGTATCTGGTTCATTTGGTTCTAAAGTTTCTATGCTCTACCCCATGAGCATCCTAAAGGGTGAAAGAGCTAGAGCAGAATTTACAGGAATCACCTTTGCTAGCTCAGGTCAATACCTTGATACCGGTGCAAAGGTAGTTCATGCGGCCCCTTATACTACGTCAAATATCAATTCAAAATCTATATCAAAAGCTGGCGGCCACGCATTTTATAGAGGGCTTCTCAGGGTTGCACCGAATGCCCATCATTCTAAGTCTACGGTATCCTGTGAATCTCTTATGCTCGACAACAAGTCTAAGTCCGATACGCTACCTATCATTGAGCTTAAAAATGATGATATTGATATTGGCCATGAGGCTAAAATCGGTAGGATTAGTGACGATGCTATTTATTACCTTATGAGCAGAGGTATAACGGAAGAAGAAGCTAAGGCCATGATTGTAAGAGGATTTGTAGAACCTATTACAAAGGAACTCCCCTTAGAATATGCAGTTGAATTGAACAACTTAATCAATATTGAACTAGAAGGTACTATTGGATAGTGAGGTGATAAAATGTTTACTATAGATTTGTTAAATAGATTAAATAAAGATCAAGAAAAATGGGTGGTCGATTATAGAGAGAATAAATTTAGTCAGTTTAAAGAGCTGTCTATTCCTAACTGGAAAAGAATAGGCTTCAACGACTTCTCCCTCCCCCGCTTTCAAGAATATAATAAAGCATTTTTAAGTATTGATAAAAGCGCTTTAAATGGAATATTTGTAGAGAATATTTTAGATGGATTGAATGATAATGCTGAAATTAAGAACTATTTAAGCTTAGATGTAAACTACGGAGTTAATAAAAAATTTGTTGCTCTTGGAGAGTCATTTTATAATTCAGGTATTTTGGTTCACGCAAAAAGAAATTTAAAATCCGAATCTCCTATATATATAAACTATGCCATGGACAAAGACAATCCTATGGTCATAGATCATAATCTTATAGTTGCTGAAGAAGGCAGCGAAATTACTGTAGTTATTGATTACAGCACCGACCACGAAAACTCTACCTTCCATAATGGCGTGACAAAGATATTTGTAAAGGATAGAGCTATTGTAAATGTTGTAAAGATACAAAGGATGAATAGAAGTTCTCATCACTTTGATTCCAATATAGCTATTGTAGAATCTAATGGTCAGGTAAACTGGATAACTGTAGAGCTTGGTAGTAAAATTGGAGCCTCTAGCTTTATTACAAACCTAAAGGGAGATCATAGCGAAGGCACTCTACACTCTATCTACTTTGGAGATGGTGATACAAAGTTAGACTTAGGTTATACAATGAATCATTTTGGCATGAGGAGTAACAGCAGTATTGACTCTAGAGGTGCCTTAAAGGATAATGCTAAAAAAGTGTTTAGAGGAAATCTTGACTTCAAACAAGGTTCTAAAAGGTCTAAAGGTAGCGAGAAGGAATATGTTACCCTACTAGATCCTACTGTAAAGTCAGATTCTATTCCGATTCTATTCTGTAGTGAGGATGACGTTGAGGGAGAACATGCAGCAAGTGCCGGTCAAATCAGTGAAAACCAATTAGTATATTTAATGAGTAGAGGTCTAAGTGAAAAGGATGCTAAGAAACTGATTGTAGAAGCATCTTTCAAGCTTATAATAGATAAGATTCCCTTTGAAGCTATAAAGTCTAAGATAAGTAGTCATGTACTTAGGAGGTTATCCTATGAGTAAGTTCACTTTATTAGACACTAGAAATGATTTTCCGATACTTAGTGAGACTATTGGCGACAAACCATTGATATATCTAGATAACGCGGCTACAACCCATAAACCCAAGATCGTCATTGATTCTTTAAAAGAATACTATGATACAAGTAATGCCAATCCCCATAGAGGTGCCCATACCCTTAGCGTGAGGGCAACTGAAGCCTATGAAAATGCAAGGGAAAAGGTTAGAAAGTTTATTAATGCTGGTCATAGTGAGGAAATAATATTTACAAGAAATACTACTGAATCCTTAAATCTATTGGCCTTTACCTACGGAATGAAATTCTTAGAGCCTGAGGATGAAATAGTAATCTGCATTAGTGAGCATCACAGTAATATACTGCCCTGGCAGCAAGTTGCTATGGCCAAAGGTGCCAAGCTTAAGTATATGTATATTGATAATGAGGGTCTTCTACCCCATGATGAAATAAGGAGTAAAATCACAGACAGAACAAAGATAGTTAGTATCGCCCATATGTCTAATGTTTTAGGAGTGATAAATCCAGTAAAAGAAATTATTGATTACGCCCATGGAAAAGGCGCAGTAGTCATAGTAGATGGAGCCCAAAGTACTCCCCATATGAAGATAGATGTAAAGGATTTAGATGCTGACTTCTTCTGCTTTTCAGGTCATAAAATGTTGGGCCCTATGGGCATCGGCGGTTTATATGGAAAAAAGGAACTTCTTGAGTCTACTCCCCCCTTTCTATTAGGTGGAAATATGATTGAATATGTAGATAAGTATAGCGCGACCTTTGCACCCCTACCCTATAAATTTGAAGCTGGGACTCAAAATGTGGCCGGTGCCGTTGGTCTAGGTTCTGCTATTGATTATTTAAATTCAATAGGCATCGAAAATATATTTAGACATGAAGCTGAACTGTTATCCTATACTCTAGATAAAATGCTCCAAGTTCCATATGTGGATGTCTATGGTACTAAAGACATTGCTCATAGGGGCGGTGTTATATCCTTTAATATAAAGGATATTCATCCCCATGACGTTGCTAGTATATTAGATAGTTATGGTATCTCTATAAGGTCTGGGCATCACTGTGCTCAACCATTGATGAAATACTTAAACCTTCCAGCAACATGTAGAATCAGTTTCTATTTATATAATACAAAGGATGAAATAGATTTCTTTATTGACAGTCTAAAATATGTAAGGAAGTGGTTAGGTTATGGATCTTAGCTTAATTTATACGGAATTAATAATGGAACATAACAATAGTTCTCACAATAAACGATCCCTAGATAATCCTGATATTAAAGAACGGGGACATAATCCAAGTTGTGGAGATGATATTACTTTAGAGCTAAAATTTGATGGTGATATTATAGAAGATGCATCCTTTACAGGCATTGGCTGCGCAATCTCCCAGGCTTCAACATCAATCATGATAGATTTGATTAAGGGCAAGCCCATAACTGAAGCTTTAGAACTTGTAGAGACCTTCATTGGAATGATAAAGAAGGAAGTTACAAATGAAGAAGACCTAGAAATATTGGAAGATGCCATAGTACTAAAAAATATTTCAAACATGCCTGCAAGAGTTAAATGCGCTGTTCTTGCGTGGCACTCTCTTAAAGAAGCTTTAAATCAATTCAGTGTTTAGTGATATAAACATAACCCATAGCTTTCCTTTTCAAAGGATTTCTATGGGTTTTCCTCTAACCTAACTTTTACATTTCTCTTTTGTCTTATCCGCATTTAAAAAGTAAAATCGTCTACTTTCCAATTTTAGCTATGGGAATTAAATAAACTTTATTACTTTATTTAATAAGCCAAGTATATAATCTAAAAAACGGATTAAAATAAATATGTAATCAATATTTACAAATACATGGAGGTGAATTAGTATGTCAGTTGTATGTGGATGTTTTGATGTATCTGAAGAAGAAATTCGCGCAGCTGTAAGAAACGGTGCAACTACTGTTGAAGCAGTTGGAGAGGCAACAAGTGCTGGAACTGGATGTGGCGGATGTCAATCACAGATTCAAGATATTATTGATGAAGAAACTAAGTAATATCAAATTAATACCAATTACCTTCACTTTGTAATTGGTCGGGTATAAACGTTTTACATATAAATGAAAATTTCTTTTTACTTTAAAATACTATTCTCAAAAATAGCTTATCTAGTTTATCAGAAACCTTTAACAAAATAGTTAGGCAAATCACCTTTCTTTAGTTTTTGTCTACATTTTAATGGGGCTGTCTCATAAAGATTTCTTATGAGTACAGCCCCTGGGTGTTTCAGAAATTCGCCATTCTGGGACACCCCAGATCATCTGTATTAACTTTTAAAGTTATAACCCAAATCGAAGGCATCCATATTCATATCAATAGCTTTAACGGGAACATTTTCTCTAATAGATTCCTTCCAAGTCTCTACTTTAATATCTAAATACCTAGCTAATATCCCAATTAATATAACATTAGCAACTTGCTTCTTTCCTATCTTTTCCCCTTCTTCGATAGCATTAATATCTATTACATCATATTTATTCTTAAGGTTTTCTATATCCTCATCTGGGTACTCACACTTTTCCTGTTGTACTGGTGTTGGATAGAATTTTTTGTTATTTAAAATAATCCTACCACTTTCCTTAAGCATATTACTCCATCTTAATGCCTCAAGAGGTTCCATTGCTACTAGCAAATCTGCATCTCCAGGTCTTATGTTTGGCGAATAGATTTTCTTACCTATTTTGACATTTCCCCAAACCATTCCTCCTCTTTGAGATAATCCTACTACGTCATTACTTTTTACATCATAGTCATCCATTAAAGCCGCCTGAGAAATTATCTTAGTCATAAGGACAAGTCCTTGTCCCCCAACTCCACCTAACATAATATTAGTTGTCAACCTGCTCATCCTCCCTATCTATATTTGCTGAAGACTTAATAGCGTTAACGGGGCAGACCTGAGCGCATACACTACATCCAACGCACATATCTTTGTCTATAGATGATTTTAGTTTTTCAATGCCTTCATATTTGATCATTCTAAGGGGAGGACAATTTGTTCTAATACAGGCTCTACAACTAATACATATATTAGGATCAACATAATAATATGGTTCCTCTATGTTATACTTTAGCGCGCATGGTCCATTTGCTACAATAAAAGATAAGCCCTCATATGCTATTTCCTCATCAAACAGCTTTTTTGCAGCCTTGTAGTCATATTGATTTATTTCCTTTACTCTATCAAATCCCATATTTTCTAGTAGGGTTTTTATTCCTACCTTCATATCATTCTTTTTGTTATAAAGGCCTGAACTACCATTGTGTTGGCCACCGGTCATAGCCGTAGTTCTATTATCTAGGACTATAATAGTCATATTTTCATCATTCTTTAGCTGATGCAGCAAATTAACTGAAGTAGGTAATCCGGAATGAAAGAATGTTCCATCGCCTATAACTGCTACTACTGGCTCTTCTGACTCATTTATCGACATAGCTTTTCTAATTCCCTTAGTTATTCCTATACTAGCTCCCATGCTTATTATGGTATTCGATTGCTCAAATGGAGGAAGCGCAGCCATAGAATAACATCCAATATCTCCAATCACTATCTTAGCCTTAGATTTTTTCAAAATATCAAAAGTTGGTCTGTGGGGGCATCCAGTACAAAATAGGGGTGCCCTAGGTACTGTCTCCACAAATCTCTTTGCGTATGGTCTCTTGTCTTTTAGTATACCAGCCTTATATAGTCCCTCTTCTATATCCTGTATGTCTAATTCACCAGTGAACGTGAAGTACTCTTTACCCTCGCAGACTATTCCTTTTAATTTAAGCTCATTTTCAATAAAGGGTGTCATCTCTTCTATCACGATTACTTTTTTGTATTTACTGGCTATTTCCTTTACTCTTTTTTCAGAAATAGGATATATAAGACCCAACTTCAAGATGCTTGCATTCACATCTAGCTCTTTCAAGTTATAATATACTAACCCCGATGTAACTATTAAAGTCTCAGCCCCATCCTTTGTTTCCAAAGTATTTAATTTCGTATCATATGCATACTCCTCTAGCCTTTCCAATCTTTCTTTCATGAAGAATTGAGCCTTTCTTGAACCTGGAGGTATCATACAATACCTATCTTTGTCAGAAATTATCCCCTTTGGTTCTACTTCTTTTCTCTCTGCTAAATCTACAACACTTCTACTATGACATAGTCTACTAGTTATCCTTAACATCATAGGAATAGAAAATTCTTCACTCAACGCTAGTGCTTTTTTAGTAAAATCTTTAGCTTCTTGACTGTCAGAAGGGTCTAATATTGCCATGTTCGTGAACTTCCCCATGACTCTATTGTCCTGTTCATTCTGAGAACTGGCAAGACCAGGATCATCACCGGATACTAAAACAAATCCACCATTGATTGGTGTTTGAGTAAATGTCATAAGGGGATCTGCTGCAATATTAAGACCTACGTGTTTCATTACAACCATAGATCTGACTCCATTAAATGAACCTCCTATAGCTACCTCTAATGCCACTTTTTCATTAGTAGAGAACTCAGAATAAACGTTCTCATAATGGCCTGTATTCTCGATTACATCAACGGTTGGAGAACCTGGATAACTTGTAGCCACCTTCCCTCCTCCCTCATAGAAGCCCCTTGCAATGGCCTCATTACCTGTAAATACTACTTTTTCCTTCATATTCAGTTTACCACTCCTTTCAAATTCTTAATAAATTATTCAGCGATAATAATCTCTATAGTGAAAAAGAAGTTAGATATCTCTAACTTCTCAGATTGTTAACAAGATGGTAGGCTGTTAAAAAGCTCGAAGGTCAAGGCGTGCTGAAAGCAAGAGACCGCAGCGTATACAGATATACGTAAGGGTTCTTGGTTGAAGTAACAACGAAGAAATTCGGGTTTGTTAACAGCCTCAGAAGTCAGATATCTCCAACTTCTTAATCCTTTAATTACATTAACATAGGCTCATCTTTAATTAGCACTTGATTATTTTTTAATATCTGCTTAGTTCTATTTCCTTCTTCTAAGGAATCTAAGTAAACTACTTCACTCGGGGTTATTTTTATTACCTTAAGATTATCCTTCTCATGCTGGTAATGATCAAAGCAATATTTGTGTGCCTCATTCTTTAATGCATTGTCTTCAACGCTAGTTGTTGCATTTCCAAATACTTGAACACCTTTAATTCTTCTATAGTTCAAGTATTCAGTATTAACCAAGAGGCAAACATTATGGTTTTCTTCTATAGCCTTAAACTTGTCTCCTCCGGCCGAAAGTATGTATATGTCCATGTTATCTCCCAGAAAATATTGTACAGGACTACTTCTTGGAACACCATTTAATGATGTTGCTAATGATGCTGATTTATGTTCTTTTAGAAAATCTAGGATTTCACCTTTTAACTCCGAAGATGTCATTTCTTTATGCATAATATCCTCTCCTTATCATTTTATTTCTATATATACAAAATTATTATTTGAATAAGTAAACCTAGATTATTCATTTCTTTTAATAGGCCTATTTTTTCCATAAAAAAAGCTTTAGACCTGACACTACTTTTTAAGTATAGTGTCAGAATCTAAAGCTTCAGCTAACTAAAATTTAGAATTTTATTCTTACTTCATGAACATTTCGATATCTGCATCAACGCTTCCTACTCCACCTATTCCAAATGTTTCAACTAATACTTTAGCTACGTTTGGAGATAAGAACGCCGGTAATGTTGGTCCTAAGTGGATGTTCTTAACACCTAGGTATAGTAATGCTAATAATACGATTACAGCTTTTTGCTCATACCAAGCTATGTTATAAGCTATTGGTAGATCATTAACATCATTTAATTGGAATACTTCTTTAAGCTTAAGTGCGATAACTGCTAGTGAATATGAGTCATTACATTGTCCAGCATCTAATACTCTAGGAATTCCACCGATATCGCCTAAATCTAATTTATTGTAACGATATTTAGCACAACCTGCTGTTAATATTACTGTATCCTTTGGTAATTTCTCAGCGAACTCAGTATAGTAATCTCTAGACTTCATTCTACCGTCACAACCAGCCATTACAAAGAACTTCTTGATAGCTCCAGTCTTAACTGCGTCTACTACCTTATCAGCTAATGCAAGTACTTGGTTATGTGCAAATCCACCTACTATTTTACCTGTTTCTATTTCTGTTGGTGGGTCTAATCTCTTAGCATGCTCAATTACTGCTGAGAAGTCTTTAACACCGTTCTCGTCTGCTACGATATGCTTACATCCTGGGAAACCTGTTGCACCTGTAGTGTAAATTCTTTCAACATGCTCTGCCTTAGGTGGTACAATACAGTTAGTAGTAAATAGTATTGGTCCATTGAATGTTTCAAATTCTTCTTTTTGCTTCCACCAAGCATTACCGTAGTTTCCTACAAAGTGATCATATTTCTTGAATGCTGGATAGTAATGTGCTGGTAACATTTCACTGTGTGTATAAACATCTACGCCAGTACCTTCTGTTTGCTTTAATAATTGCTCAAGATCCTTAAGATCATGACCTGAAATTAATATAGATGGGTTATTTCTAACTCCAATATTTACTTCCGTAATCTCTGGGTTTCCATAAGCTCCTGTATTAGCAGCATCTAACATAGCCATTGTGTCTACACCAAACTTACCAGTTTCAAGTGTAAGAGCTACTAAGTCATCTGCACTTAATGTATCATCTAAAGTAGCTGCAAGAGCCTTAGAAGTAAATGCAAATATTTCTTCGTTTTCTTTTCCTAGATTGTACGCATGCTCTGCGTATGCAGCCATACCCTTAACACCATATGTGATTAGTTCTCTAAGAGAACGTACATCTTCGTTTTCTGTAGCT
Source organism: Wukongibacter baidiensis (assembly GCF_050888315.1). Taxonomy (NCBI): domain Bacteria; kingdom Bacillati; phylum Bacillota; class Clostridia; order Peptostreptococcales; family Caminicellaceae; genus Wukongibacter; species Wukongibacter baidiensis. The sequence goes on along the minus strand of NZ_CP138202.1, from coordinate 80,772 downwards.
AAGATACCAACTTCTGAAGCTTCAGCCTTTGCCTTTATAGCTTCATCTGTGTCAGCAGTCCATGTTGCAGCATCATGTAAGTCATCAAGAGATACACCTTTATTTTTAAGCTCTGCTTTCATTTCTTCTCTTAAAGCTAAACCTTTTTTAATTTCATCTACAAACATTTCATCATTAAAGTTAGCATTTGTGATAGTCATGAATAAGCCATTCATTATAAAGTGATCTGCTTTAGGGAATTTCACACCCGCCTTAACACCTTTTTGTTCTAATAAAGCAATACCCTTTAAAGTGTATACCATTAAGTCCTGTATATTGGCAACCTTATCTGTTTTACCGCAAACCCCTCTAGCTGTACATCCAGTTCCTTTTGCAGCCTCTTGACATTGATAACAAAACATACTCATTTTTTTGTCCTCCTTTTTATATAAATGTAATATTTACCTTTCTTATGTGTATATCATATAATAATTTGATATTTATTTCGGTATCCTATGTTACGAAAAATAACTTAATAAGAATCTTATTTCAATTCCTCTTTATTTTTTATACTTTTCTTCGTTGAAATATAAAGGGTGTAAGCCTTCCAACTATAGTGGTAGGTTTACACCCTTTATTATATATTTTTAAATATGCGTCTAATAAACTTGAGTTAGTTATACTTATCAATCACACATTCATATCCTTAATATCTAACCAAAATCTAATTTGAAGTTTCTTCAATATAGCTATATCTTTTAATTTTTCTACTTCCATTATAGGTAGTAATCACAACATTCGAGTTATATTCTCTAGAGACCTCTTCTGCAATTGATTCTAAGAATTCCTCAAACTTTTTATCATTTTTTTCTTTCCACTTATCTGAATGAAAGTTTTGACAGTACATCCCAATTTTCAAATATTGAGATGTATCTACAGAATCATCTATAGAGTCTTTATTAAACCTATACTGGAACTCTAAACTTGTATTTTCATCTGTATATTTTCCATAATAATAGTTTAGATCACCTTGATCAAAACCTTCTTCAAATTCTGTATTCAGTTCATTTTTTTCTACATAGTATTTACCGGCAATTTCTTTTTCCTCATCATATATTATTATATTTACATACTTAAAGGGCTCCTCAAGCAATCCATTTACAGCCCCTTTTAAAAAGGATTCAAAATCATCTTTATCTCTATCTGCCCATTGGCAAGAGTCTTTATCAAAATTCTTACCTTTAAATTCTATAGTAATAGCGTCCTTACTTTTTTTAGTACTAATCCCAAATCTCAAGTCATATCTTCCTTTTGAATATATATAGGTTCCATCATCTAAAACTTTCTGATCTTGGCTATCATCTATACTCTCCATTTCTTCTACTTTTATGTCTTTTTCATCCTCAATTATCGCTGTAAAATCACCTATATTTTCATTATATTCATATCTTGCGAGCATGCGATTTTTTCCACTTTCAGAATATATCTTTATATAAACATCCTTACCAAATTCCTCACTTATTTCTTCTGACATACCCTTTAAAAAATTTCTAAAATCATGAATGTCTCTATTCTTCCAAGAAGAGTCATAATGGCTGAAGTTTTGCCCTACCATTATAACCATTATATAATTTGAACTGTTTTTTGATTCATATTCAAATTCTAATTCTCTACCATCTTTTATATATTTTGCATAGGTACTGTCCAGATCATTTTCTAGGTCATTTACATTGTAATCCTTTAAATCATTATGTATTTTTTCAACTATTGACTTTCTCGTAGAATATCTGTATTTTGCAACTACATTATTATTTTTGTCATAAATATAAAATGAAATTTTCTTTTCTGAACTTTTGTTTATTTCTTGTACTAAAGTTTCAATTAACTTTTGAAAATAGATATCCTCATTATTCAGTTTAGAAGAGTCCTTATGAAAATCTTGACCTTTCATTTTTACCCTGAGATAATCTTCAAATTCCCTAAGTTCATACTTAAATTCTAAAGTTTTACCTTCGAAAGTTTTTTCCTTATAATATGTGTTTAAATAGTTCTCCAAATCAAGTGTATTCTCTGCTACTTCCACTTGTTCGACATTACCTATACTGTTATTCATTGCAAAAGATGGAATGGTGCTAGTTAAAAATATTAGTAATACAGCTATACATTTCTTATTCATATATACATCCTCCTATAGCGTTTTATTTTAAACTCACTTCATTTGGGATTTTATTCCATTATAGCATGTTTTAATCATTTATATTATTAAAATCATCTTACAATTCAAATTCTATCTTCTTACTAATTCACAAATATGTAAGAAAAACGGCTATAAAAACATTTACTATGCTTTTATAACCGCCTTTACTCTTCATTATTAAATATTATTCACTTGTTTTCAATGCTTCAACATCAATAATTTTAAATGAGGACCTGTAAAAATCTATAATTCCCTCATCCTTCATTTTAATAAGCTCCCTTGATAATGAGGGTCTAGATACATTTAAAAATTCTGCTAGTTCATTCCTTTTTAAAGGTATCATAAATGTTGGTTTTCCAGTCTTATAATATTGCTCCAATAAGTATAAGCTTATCTTTCTTCTTATACTTTTTATAACTAAATATTCCACTTTCCTATTGAGTCCGAGGGCCTTTTTTGAAACCAGTGACAACATGTTTCGTATTAATTGTGTATGCCCAGTACACATATTTGAGCAGGTTCCAATGATTCTTTCCGGTGGCAAAAAGATTACGGTACAGTCTGTAGAGGCAATGACTGTGGCAGTCCATTTATTACAATCAGAAAATGCCATCATCTCACCAAATATATCTCCCTCATTCAACTTTGCCATAATCACTCTATTACCTGCAGCATTTTCCTTTGTTACAATTACTTCACCTTCAACAACTATACCTATTCCATTAAACTCATTTTCAGCTATGGTTACATATTCTTTCTTTTTGAAATAAGAAATATTAGGTTGTATACACATCAACATCTTATCCAGTTCATCTATTTCAAAGTTTCTGAATAACTCAACCTTTCTTAATGAATCAATCCATTTTTCATACATAAGATTCTCCTAAATATATTATTTGATAACATTAAACTTCTATAATAAATTATAGTATATTGCTTTATGTAAAACAATAGAGCAAATTGCATAATATATGAAGGATTAAATCATCTATATAGAACGCATTTACAAATCTGCATTTCGGAGATTTAACAGCTAACACTTCTAAGGATGGTAAATCTTCATAATATAATAGATTTTTCATCACTTATATAATGCTTTTCAATCTTGAATAATTTCTATTTTACCTTCCTGAATAAATCGATTAATTGTCTTAATAGGTATTTTAGTATCCATATACACATCCATAACAGTTGGAAATCTATTTTGTGATAAGTATTCTTCTACTATTTTAAACTCATTATAATCCTTTTTGCTACAGGGTCCGCAAAACTCCTGGTTCTTTGTTTCCTTTACAAAAAAAGTTTCACAAATTTTACAAATCGCTCTCTCCATCTCCATCACCTACAGTAATTTACTTGATATACTTTTATTTACAGCAACTTATATTATAAAAGTATCAAATACTCATATCAAAGTCAATGGATATTGAAATTCTAATGGTTTTAATGCAATGTTACTACAAAATCGAATGCCTCTTCCAGTACATAGGTCCTATTAAAATGCTACTACTATTAGGATTATCAGTTAATCTAAATTAAGTACTTCTTTCATTAGTATATATATTGTTTTCTTCTATCCATTTAAGAAACTCTTTTCCATTTTCAATATATCCTTATTTACTCATAAAATTCACCTACACAAAAGCGACTTCAAAAAACGCTATTACCTAGTAACAAGATAATAGCGTTCCTTTTCCTATAAATCTACTTCCTCAAAATCGCTAGCTTCAACTTCATCTTTCATACCGCTTTTTGCTATATTGTTTTCTACAATCTTAGCAACATCTTCTTTAGAGTTCTTCTTTAATAAATCTAGCAGATTAAGTCCTGTAATCGCTTCAACTGTTTCTGGTAACTGAGACATCATGTTTGTCACATAACCCGATACCTTTGAAGCACCGCTTGATTTACCTTCTCCACCATTATCAACAATAACGATCTTTTCAGTTTTAGAAAGTGGCTCAGCCATATGTTTTGCAATCTCAGGTAATTTTTCAACAAGCATTTGAATAACTGCTGCTTCATTGTACTGCTTAAATGCTTCAGCTTTTTCAAACATTGCCTCTGCTTCTGCCTTACCTTTTTGCTTAATAACTTCAGCTTCCGCCTCACCTTCAAGCCTTATAGCTTCTGCTTTTGCTTGACCTTCTAATTTTATCATTTGAGATCTAGCTTCAGCTTCTTGTATGCCTTTAAACTTCTCCGCTTCTGCTCCTAGCATTGTAGCTCTTGATCTAGCCTCGGCTTCTTGTATTTGCTTATACTTCTGAGCCTCTGCTTGCTTCTTAACACTTGCTTCAAGTTCTCTTTCTTTTCTAAGAGCTTCCTTCTCTGCTACTTCAGTCTCTTTATCCTTCTTTAAAAGCTCAACGGCCATTTCAGTCTCAGTAACTTCCTGCTTAACTTTATTTTCCTCGATAATATAAGCAAGGTCAGCCTTAGCTTTTTCAGTTTCCTGTTCCTTTTTATACGCCTGTACTTTAAGTTCTTTATTTTTGTTAAATTCTGCTATCTCTGTTTCCGCCGCAATCCTAGCCTTTTCTCCTTCTTTATTGGCTATAGCCGTATTAACTTTAGCATGTCTTTCAGCTTCAGCAGTTTTAATATCCTTTTCAGCCTTTGCATTTGCCTCAGCTATCTCAGCGTCCCTTTTAACCTCTGCTATTCTTTTCTTACCAAGGGCTTTAAGGTAACCATTTTGATCAGATATGTCTCTTATAGTAAATGCTTTAATTTCTAATCCCATGCTAGCTAAATCTAGTGCAGCTACCTCTTGAACCTGAGAAGCAAATTTTTCTCTATCCTTATAGATTTCTTCTACGGTCATCTTTGAGATAATTTCACGTAGCTTACCTTCAAGTACATCCTTTGCTGTACCCTTGATGAAGTTTATGGTATCTGATTCTTTACCAGTATTAAACTGTTCTACTGATGAATATATAGATTCTTCATCGGATTTTACCTTTATTACAGTAACACCATCTACAATTATATCTACACCTTGCTCTGTCAATGCTCCCTCAGTACGTACGACGATCTTCATATTTTCAAGTGATATTGTATCCACACGTTCAAACAGTGGAATAACGAGTCCACCGCCTCCCGATATAACTCTTTTCTTTAAACCAGTTATAACAAGAGCCTTATCCTGTGGTGCTTTTCTCCACATGCTTAGGATACCTACAACCAAAATTACTATAACTGCTACTATAATCCCTGGAATAATAAAGTTTGCTAAAGGCATATAATTTCTTCCTCCTTCAATAATTTTATTTTGTTTACTCTGAGTTATTACTCATCAGATGGAGCATCTGAAAAAAGTTCTTCGCTAGGCGTTACATAAAAAACATTGTCTTCAATAGATATAATGACTACTTCAGTTCCTGTTAATATAGCCTTTTCCTTAATGCTTTTAGCCGGCGAAGAATATGTATTCCCTTTGTTGCTATAGGCAATTTGCCCAAATGCGTTCTCCATTATTGTTGACGTAACCTTAGCCGTTACCCCTATCAAGTCCTTCTGCGAAGCTGCACTTGTGTTCTGGGCTTTATATAGCGGAAGAACTATTAGCCTATAAATTAATAATGAAATTGTATAGGCTATTACAAAGGAAACAATGAAACTTGATATAACTGAAAAGTTCTTCAATGTGGTAATTATACCTACTCCTCCAAATACTGTTATAAAAGTGACTATGGTTATTGGTTTTATTGGTAAGACAGTCATTACTCCGATATCAATATCTCCATCCAACTCTAATGAATCAAATAAATGTCCCAAAACCAATGTAGCAACTGCATACAGTACTCCTGTAATAAAAGTGATCTTATATATTAAATACATGGATAATTAATCGAAACCTCCTTTCCAAACTTGAACTTATTAAATAACAAAACAGATCTCTGAGCATACTCAAAAAAGCACCTTCTGGTCTACTTTTATAAGGATTTATTTTAGAGGCATATATAATTGTATTACACAATTCTACTAACAATATCTATTACCTTCTTAATATTTTCTTAATTTGTAATTTTTCCTAAAATTATCCTTAAAAACAAGATACTAGTTTAAAGTAATCTTCTAAATAAATCATATAGATTCGGTATGTCAAATATCTCATTAAGTATTATATAAATGACGGCACATAAAATGGCAGGCCAAATTCTAAGTCTATTCTTTCTATTTGCAGAGCTACCCATGATTTGTCCTCTCCCTTCTTAGAATAATTCAAAACAAAATCACAGCTCATCCCTGTAACCAAAGAACACCTCAAGCTATTATTCTAGCCAGAGGTGCTTTTCAATCATATAGTAGATCATTAATATAGGGTTACGCAGTAAAACTTACTTTATTCAGGTTATATTTTAAAATGCATATACCACTTTATTGGAAGAATCCAAGACATATAATCAATTAACTTAATGGTCCCACTCAAAAATCCAGTACCAAAAATTATTGAAACTAATAGAAATGCTTGACTTGCAAAGTTATAACTTCTTTTTGAGTTAAAAATATATCCTATTAAGATAACCAGCGCCCAAATGCATACTATATAAAAAGTGGTAATTACTAGATTGAAAATAAATCCAGTAGTCCTTTCAGAAGTAAAATTAGACAACATTATGAATGAAACTATAAAAGGTACAATAATGTTAAGTACTTGCTTTATTAGGTCTACAGTATAATATTTCATTTTGCTTAAACCTGATAATTCAAGACGTGTTATTATTCCCCTTTCTCTATCATCTACTACCCTTTTTCCAAAGCTTATAACTATAAATATTATTATACTAGCCCAAAGTATTTTGAAGGAAATCCATGCCTTGGAAGTCTCATCTACTTCCAATTTACCTCCCCCACCATCAATTCTTTCAATGTTTAGGCTTAGTATTCTATTGTTAGCCATTGATTCTTCAAATTTTTGTTTAAAATCTTCTTTACTAAGGTCAATATCTAGGCCACGGATAGTATCAAACACATCTACATATAGCCATTCCTTTACTACTATTAGACCAATTTGATCATTTAACCATTTAACCGTTGTAGAGTTTACCTCTTTATGTGCAATTAATGTATCATCAAATTTTCCGCTCTGAATTTTTCTTTGAAAGCCTTCCTTGATTTCATAAACAACGTCGTATTTTCCCCTAGCAAGCTTCCTCAAGGTTGATTCTAGTTCTTCCTCTATGGACAGTTCTATCTCACTATATTCTCCCATTTTCTTTATAAGGGAAGAGGATAGTTCTGTCACATCATGATCTATAATGGCAACATTATAAACCTTAGAAGTATCCCTCGCTTCCTTATCTATATAAGTGCAGATATAGGTTATTACGATGGGAATTAGTAAAAGCATTACTAAGTTTCTTTTTTTGCGAAACTGCTCCTTAATCTTAATACCTAATAGAGTCCTCAAACTACACCCACCTCCTTTTATGGATATAGCCGATTGATCCTGTGAGTATAGCAAAATACAATATAATTACTAGCATCCTTTCAAAGGTTAAAGAGTATCCTAATAATAGATTGTGTCCTAGAGTTAATATATTTAATCTACTAAGCTCTTTAAACACTCTCCCCATAGAAGTAAGTGGTAAAATAATTCCGCTAACGAAGGAAGTCATTATAAATACTACTACAAAAGCCCAGTCCCTTAATGTATCATTAGTTATAGCAACATAAAAGATAATTACCAACATATGAATAATTGCATTGATTAAGGCAAAGCCAGATATAAACTTCAGAAGTTCACCTAGAGAAAAAGCACCGAATATAACCATGAAGACCGTTTTAAAGGCTACTACAAGTAAGGATGAGAAAATTACTCCCGCTACGATCTTTGCTAAATATACATGCCAAAGGCTAAAACCACTATTTAAAACCCTCTGAATTTTCCCCTTTTTCAAATCATCATCCATATCTAAATGAAACAAAATAGCACTTATTATGGAAATGATGAGTAACGATGTGGCAAAGTAATAGTTGATGAGTGAAGCTCCATAAAAATTATCCAAATCCTCGGTTTCTTCAAAAACTCTTCCCCTTGTTAGAAATGAACTCATATACTTTAGTGCTATCTTATTTAGTGCCCCAAGTCTCTCATCTACATTAAATCCCTCAGCCTTCATAATATCCCAATATATCATTGCGCCACTTTGTCCCTCATTCAGTACCTCTACAAGGTTCTCTAGATATTGGATGAGAAACTGTGTAGTGATATTTGGGTTGTCTTTTATGTATATTTTAAGCGCCGCAGCTTTACCATAGTTTAAACGATCAGTGGTTCCTTCTTCGATATGTATTACTGCTATTACTTCATCACTATTTAACTTCTCAAGTCCACTATCAATATTTGTTTCTTCAAAATCTATTACACCCTCTAACTTATTTTCCATAACATTATTAAGAAGAGTTGTTACTTCAAAGGATTTGTCTTCAATGGCCATAGCTACCTTTGAGTCTATTTTCACTCCACTATTTCTTGAAACAAAAACAAACATGTTAACAAATAGAATTAGTAATAAAACCAGTAGCACAACATTCGAAAGCTGGTTTAAAATACGCTTCATTTCCATTTTTGTTAACATGCTAAATTTGCTATATTCAGATCTTAGATTTAATTTCATCATTAAAATCACCAAAATATTTCTGCTTTCCATTTTTTATTATTAGAAGTTTATTACACGTGTTCTCTATGAATTCTAGTAAATGGCTTGTAATAACTATAATCTTACCTTGTTTGCTCATATTTAAGATTATGCTTTCAATATCTCTCCTAGCCATATAGTCAACTCCCACCACAGGTTCATCCATAAATATGAACTTAGGATCTCTAATGAGACCTATGGCAATATTAACTCTACGCTTTGTACCCCCTGATAATTTCGATACTCTAGTTTTAAATTCCGCTATCAAACCTAAGCCATCAGCTATGCTCTTAGCTTTTTTTAATACAACAGCCTTATCAGTGCTAATTGCAGCACCAAATAGCAAGAGATTATCTTTAATAGTGAGTTCATCATAAAGTGCTATTTCCTGAGGCACATATCCAATTACTTTTTTCATATCGTCATTATATGGCTTGTCTTCAATGTAGTATGAAGCACTTCCACTATCAGGTTTCGTTATCGTAGATAAAATTGAAATTAAAGTGGATTTGCCGGCTCCATTTGGGCCGACAATTCCTAAGACATCTCCGTCTTTCAATTCAAAGTTTATATCTTCAAGTATATTTTTTTTCTGTATGTTTTTACTTATATGGCTTACTTTGATCATTTTCTTAATCCCCTTATCTATGTGTCAATTCTTAAAGTTCATGGAATCTCCATATAGTAGAAACGTTCTTAATTTTCTTTGAAATTTATCTTAAGTTTAATCCGGATTTAGTATTCGTCATCTATATATGATACAATTTTTGAACATAATTGACAATATTTTTCTTTGAATTTGTTCTCAATAAACATTTATTAAACATCTTATTCATATTATTGCTTCTAGCCTTTTTACTATACCTCCTGTGCTAATGCGACTATTCTCCCGTTACTAACCGTTGCTGTTGCAAGACCTTCAGTTATTTCAATAGGTGTAACTGAAACAAAGTAATCGCAACAGCCAGGACATGTCACACAATCACAGAAAGTAAAATCAAATGTATTCGTTGATCTATCTATGACTAATAGAGTTATTCTACTTAAGAACCAGACACCTAGTGATATTGGTTCTCCGCCGTCACATACTCTAAACAGCTCATATCTTAATTGAACTCTTCCTGTATTCACAAGGCGTTCAAAACTAACGGTACTTGAAAACTCAATATTCACTTTAGGTTTGCTAAGTTTCGTTGTATCTATAGTAACCTGTGCTAATTGAAAGGCTGAATCGCTTGGTGAAGTAAAAGTTCTACTTCCAGTTCCCATACCACATTCCCAAAAGGCTTTTTTAGGTTTAGGACTCTTTTGCATATAGTGAGTACAATCAAGCTTTCTACTATCAAAGCAAATAGATTCGTCCTTTGATGACTGAGCGATTGCAGTTATCCTAGCATTATCAACTGTCGCTCCTAAGAAAAATCCTGGAACGTCTACATCTAGCTCAATCCCTGTTACAGTTACAAAGTATTCACAACAACCTGAACAAGTTACATTTTCACAAAATACAAAGCTAAAAGCTTTATCTACAGCTGTATTAAATTCAGTATTTGTTCTTTCAAATGCCCAAACTCCACGTGATAAAGCGACTCCCCCATCACAAACTCTAAACAATTCAAACTCCAAACGAACATCTAAAACACTGAAGTCGAGACTAATAATACTTGAAAACTCAATCAAAACTTCAGGCTTGCATAAGCAAGTAGTATCTATGGAAACATGTGCTATTTTAACTGGTGGTTGTGATATAGTTGGTTCTCTAAAGGCTACACTTCCGTTTCCTTGACCACACTCAAGAAATATCTCTTCTGCTTTAAGATGCTTTCGTCTGGACTCTTTGTACCCATCTTTTAGGTTAGATTCATCCTTTGAAGCATCACATGTAGGCTGAATTATTGAAGCTATTCTTCCATCACTAACAGTTGCTGTGGCAAGGGCAATTTCAAGGGGAGTAACTGTTACAAAATACTCACAGCACTCAGGGCAGCCCATACATTCACAATAAATAAAGCTAAAGGATTCAGTTTGTCTCTCAAATACATCCGGTGAGGAGCCAACCTCTTCAAAAAGCCAAGTCCCTAAGGATTTAAGTTCATCTTTACCACATGCTCTAAACAATTCGTACTGTAACCTCACTGTTGCTCCACTATCTAATGCCATCATATTTACAAGACTAGAAAACTTTATTAGTATCTCGGGTTTCTTTAGCCCTGTCGTATCAATGGTAACATGAGCTAGTTGAAAAGAAGCCTCATTGGATGATGTAAATGTTCTACTTCCTGTTCCCTCTCCACATTCAAGAAGTATTTCATTTGGTTTAGGATGTTTTGGTATGCATTTGGCAGATCTTACACCTGATTTACAAGCTTTATTATCTTTATGACAATTCACATTTGTCATTTATTTACCTCCTATTATTATAATAGATGTGTAATTATAATTTCACAAATATCCTCATTTTCACTACACTATATGTTCTACTTATTAATCTGTGATAGTTTTTGTCCGTTTAGCTTGCCCTTAGCAAAAAAGTAAATGGAACTGATTCATAAAAATCTCTTATGAGTTCAGTCCCAAAGTCTTTCAGAATAAAATTCAAGTTCTTGAATTCAAAACATTATCTATTCAGCTGCCGCTCCTATAAAAACTGAAGATACTACTCCATCCTTTATCCCAAAAATCAGACCTCCATATATTGAACCTACAACTATACTGCTATCGTTAGTTTCCTCCGAATTAATTTCTTTTTCATAAGCCTTTAATACATCCTCTCTAGTACTGCCTATTCCAATCCCCTTATCAGTTCTTTCTTTATATGGGTTCACAACATAAATAGAAGAAACTATTTGACTATCCTCTACCCTTATCATATCTAGATTTATACCTTGATCTTTATAGTCCCAATCTTGATGTTCAAGCCCATCAGCCTCCCAAACTGTTGCTTCTCCCTTATCTTGGCATTCACCTAATTCCTTCATTACTTCATCAGCTTTCATTCCAATCTTCAGATTTCCCAGTTCAGCATTTCTCATTGCTTCAAATATGGCTTCGTCCTCTTGCCCTTTAGGAGTATCTAAAACCTCCGTGCCCTTATCTAATTTTTCTTTAAATTTAGTAGCTTCTGTTTTATCTTCTTCAATTAATTCTTTGGACTCTCTTGCACTATTTGCTTTTTCTTTAATTGTTTTGTAATTGCTACATCCAGTATTTGAGAACAACACAACCATTAATGCTATTATAATTATAAAAATCTTTTTCAAGTCACCCCTCCTAATCTACCTATCTATACTTTCAGCTTGTTCATTTTGTTTTGACTAACCTTTAATTCAAAGATACATCAGTTATTTGAATTTCATCCTCATCTATAACGGTTTTAATATATTCTAAATTTACCGTACCGTATACATTCTATATTATATCTTATTTTCTAATATCTGTTGTATCCCATATAGAATCAATTAAGAAACAGTTAAGAACTAATGCCACAAAACTAAAAAAACAACTTCTATCCACAAAAATAGCAAAGGTGCTAAATTCCTTTGCTATTTCTAAATTCTTAATTTCAAAAGTAAATTGAGATCACTATATTAAATTGCAATTCACTCTAATTTGCAATTTCCTCACTAATCTTCTTATCCTTAGTAACAATTGCATAAATAGTAGGAATTATGATCATCGTTAATACCATTGAGATTAACAGACCACTCATTAGTGCTATTGACATCCCTTCAAATAATGGATTACCAGATAAATAAAGTGGTACAAGACCTATCACAGTAGTCATTGTAGTTGAAATAATCGGTCTAAATCTTTTACCTACCGCATCCTTGCAGGCTTCTTCCACCGAATAACCAGCTCTTCTGGCATCATTAATATACTCAATTAATAGTATTCCGTTATTAACAACAACCCCTGCAAGACTTATAATTCCTAACATAACCATAAAGCTAAGTGGTTTCCCTGCAAGAAACAGTCCATTAAATATTCCTATAATAGACATTGGAATTGTTATCAGTATAATAAGTGGATTGACAAATGAGTTGAATTGAATCAATAAAATTGAATACACTAAAATGATTGTCAGCATGAATAGTATCTTCATGCTTCCAAAATTCCTCTCAATTTCTTCCCGTTCACCGTCAAATACGACTTCATTTACTAGATTCATCTTTGAAATTTTTTCTTCTAGTATATTTTCGATTTCTACTCCACTATAACCATGCTTCACATCACTTGTAACCATAATGTTAAGATCACCGTTGTAGTTTCTTAAAGTATCAATTTGAGCCTCTAGCTTAATATCTGCAAACTGTTTCAATAATACTCTATTTCCTAGCATTGAGGATTTAATCTTTAAATTCTCTAATTGCTTCAATGTATCTACATTGCTCTCAACTACAATATCATATTCATTGCCTGCTTTTCTATAGGTAGACGCCTTTGTACCCTTTAAGGCAATATTAACTTGTTTCTGAATATCATATCTAGATAAACCGTACCTTCTTAAGAAATCATTGTCGGTTTCTACTGAGTATATAAATGTTTTATCAGAGGCATCATTCTCAACATTCATAGTTCCAGGAATCTTCTCAAGTTCTCTTTGAATCAACTGAACATCTTTATATATACTACTGTAATCATCGCCTAGTATCCTTATCCTCACCGGGTGTCCAATAGGCTTTCCATATTCGAGCATCTTGACAATAGCCTTTCCACCTTTTATACGACTATCCATTTCTTCCTGTAAAAAGGTAGTTAGCTCTTCCTTTTGAATGAACCTTTCGCCTTTTTCAAGATCAAACCTAAGCATAATTTGCCCATAGTCCTTAGAGGGTACCGCTGGCAACATGGAAATATAGAACTTAGGAAGACCATCACCTATAGAAGTGGTTAGGGATGTCACTTCTGGATTTTCCTTTAGAATCCCCTCTACCTTCATTACTAAATTCTCAGTTGCATCCATATCTCCAGCGACCTCAGAAGTAATCTCTAGATATAGAATATTTTTATCGGCAAAGGGCATAAAACGAAGACCGATTACTCCTACTAATCTTGTTGTTAAGATAAATAAAATGAGAACCAAAACAAGCGTCTTCTTTTTATGTTTTAAAGAAATATCTAACAGATTCACAAAGAATCTTTTAACAATGCCCTTTGTTGCAACTTTTTTCCCTATTCTCGGCTTGAATACTAAGTATGCCATTACTGGAGTAACAAGCATTGCTACTAAATATGAGTTTGATAATGTAAGTATAACTATCTTTGGTATATCCCCGACAAATTTACCTGGGGCCCCTGGCAAAAGCAACAAAGGCATAAAGGCAGCAATGGTTGTTAGTGTAGATGTTAAAATCGGTATTGAAGACCTGCTAGTTCCTTCAACTACAGCCTTAAACTTATCCATGCCTTCATCAAGGTTTACTTGGATAGCATCACTAACTACTATGGCGTTATCGACCAGCATTCCAAGGGCAATAATTAATCCTGCAGTAGACATAAAGTGTATTTTTATATCTAGAAGGTTCATCATATTAAAAGTAAGTAACATGGATAATGGGATGGCAGTTGAAACTACAATTGCATTTCTAAAACCAACCACTATGAATACAACAATGATAACAAATATTATTCCCTGTAATAAGTTCATAACAAAATCAGTAACCGATCTATCAACGTCTTCAGGTTGAAATGATACTTCATGAATAATGAGGTCTTCAGAATAACCTTTTTTAATTACCTCTAACCTTTCCCTTACTTCCTTTCCTATAGGAACAACATTTTCATTATCCTTAAAGTAACCTGTTAATAAGACTGCATTTTTACCATCCTGTTTGAACTTTTCAGTACCATCCTCTAAATCCATATAAATATCTGATATATCCCCAAGCCTGATTACTGAACCATTTTCGGCTGAACCACCTAAGATAGTATTCCCAATTTCTTTTATTGAAGTGAAATTCCCTTGGGTTATAACATCTATTTTCCCATCTTCAAATTCTATAGATCCAGATGGAATCTCGACGTTTTGTGCTTTCAATATATTAACAATATCTTCTAATGAAAGAGCGTATTGGTTTAGTTTTTGGGCATTAACCTCAACCTTTACTTCCTTTTCTACTTCTCCGACAATTTCAAATCGTGAAACGCCATCAACTCTCCTAAGTTCTCTTTTAAACTCATCGGCATAGGCTTCAAGCTGCTCATATGAGTATTTATCTCCTGACAAGCTAATTATAATACCTGCAGTTTCTGATATATTTGTATTAATTAAAGGTTCAAAGCTTCCATCGGGAAGGTCTTGTTTGATTTCATCTACCCTATCCTTTAACTCATCCCAAGCCTTGTCAGTATCAGCATCTATATCCAAAAATACTAATATATTTGAAATACCCTTCTTTGAGGTTGTTTCCATATTATCGAAGCCTTCAATATCAGTGATGTTGTCTTCAATCTTCTTTGATACTAACTTAGCAACCTCCTCAGGTAGTGCCCCTGGATATATAGTAGTAATAATTGCACCTGGTGCGGACACGTCGGGATTCTCCTGCTTAGGAACAATTTGATAAGAAACTAACCCCGTTATTGCCAGTATAAGAGCAAAAAATAGAGTTACCCTTCGACCACGGATAGCTGCACTAATAATTGATTTCATGTTTTTCACTCTCCCTACTCTTCTATATATACTAGATATCCATCCTTAACGTATTTCATTCCCTCAGTCACAAGCAGTTCACCCTCTACAAGTCCATCAATTAAAACCTTATTTTCGTGAATCTGATGCAGTAAAATATTCCTTCGAATAATTCTATCCCCTTCAACTATATAGACATAATCTTCACCATCGCTCATTAGGACTCTTATTGGTATCCAAATACCTTTTTTATCATTAATGTTTATAGATACCTTAGCAATTGATCCTATTAGAAATTCTTCCGGAGAAAACTCTTTTATCATTTCAATTTCTGTTTCATAGGTTCTACTCTGCTTATCAGGTATATAATCTATGTTTGATATTTTCCCTTCACCATTAAAGTCATCCAGTTTTACTTTAGCTGATTGGCCTATAGATACTTTTTTTACATCTTCTTGTGAAAGTCCAACATTAATAATCTGTTTTTCAGGCCTTAATAGAATAACCGGCATTCCAGAATTAATATTTTCTCCTTCTTTGCTTATTACATCAACAACATATCCAGCTTCATGGGCAACAATTGTTGCATCACTTATGGTATTCTTCATAGATTCATAGTTTGCTTTAGCCTGTTCATACTGAGCAGTTACAGCCTCAAGGGATGCTCTACTAACCTTTAACTTAAGCTCAGCTTCATCAAATTGCTGCTGCGACACAGCTCCATCCTTATGTAACTTACTTATCTTATTGTAATTGTCTAGTGTAAATTGGCTATCCTCCTTAGCCCTATTAAGATTCGCCTTAGCCACATTCATCTGAGCCTTAGCAGAATCTAAATTAAAGCTTAGGTCAGTTACATCTAAACTGGCTATAGCCATTCCCTTTGATACAAAATCACCTTCACTAACATCTATTTTTTTTATCTTTCCAGGAACTTTAAAAGATATATTTTTTATCTCTTCGATATCAATAGTGCCTATATAATCAAGTGTTATAGGATATATTTCTTCTTTTATTTTCATTGCCTTAACAGGTCTAGCCTTTACTATATTTTCTGCCTCTGTCTTATTTACCCTTGAATAATAAAGTGTTCCTATAGTTGCAACTGCAAGAACCAAAATAAGTATTGCAACTATTTTGGTATTTTTCATCGACTTATTCTCCATATCATTACCTCCTATTTTTTAAAAGATTATTGCTGAGTTTGCAATGTATGCAAGTAGTTGCTTGCACAGTGATCAAAAAAAATATATTAGGGCGCTAAACCTCTAACAAGTGTTTTAACTCCATATGATAGATACTCATCAAAGGAACCTTCTACTAGCTCATCACGGGTGATCAACCTACCCATAGCTATACCGAAACTCATAAATAATAGTGACGTGGCCTGTGCTTCTGGATTATCTTTTTTTACTAAACCTCTATTTTGCATTTCTATAAAATATTTAATTAAAAGTTCTATTAATTTTTTGGGGAATTTTATAAAAGGATTTTTTTCTTCATCCTCTAAAATTTTAAACTCTTTAATCATTATCAGAAATATCTTTCTATTTCTAGTCATGATTTCATTATGAGCTTTTGCAATAAATAGTAAGTCCTTTTCTAAATCCCAAACAATTCCTTCCTCAAACATTTCTTTTACAGCAACTTCAAAAACAAACTTATCAATCGTTTCCTCTAAAATATTTTGCTTAGTTCCAAAATGTCTAAATAATGTAACTTCATTTACGGAAGCAGTCTGAGCTATCTGTTTTGTTGTAACTGCTTTATATCCGTATTGAGAAAATAAATCTATTGAAGCATTAAGTATCCTATCTTTTGTGGACATTTTACTGTTCAGTTACATCACCTCCTATTAAAATGCAAGTACTTACTTTCAACATTAACAGATTATACCTTTTACTGTTTTTTGTCAATACCTCCTTGAAAATATAATTAGAAATTAAATGCTACCATTTTCATAAAAAAATAGACTGAACTCATAAAAGTATCTTATGAGATCAGCCTTAGTTTTCTTAGAACGAGGTTCAAGTTTCTAAAGTAATATCTACTTCTCAATTCTATTTCTTCCATTTTCTTTTGCCCTATACAGATTTTTATCAGCTCTTTTAATAAGTTCTATCAAAGAGCCTCCATCGTATTCAGCAACCCCTCCACTAATTGTAATCTTTATACCCATGTCGCCTATAGTTAATTCGCTAATTTCACGTCTAAATCTTTCTGCTGCACTATAGGTATCTTCAAGTCCAGTGTTTGGTAAAATAATCATAAATTCTTCTCCACCGTACCTTCCAAGTACATCTACACTTCTTATGGCATCATCTAAATACCTGGATACTTCAATCAGAGTTGTATCACCTTCTGCATGCCCATAGGTATCATTTACTTTTTTAAAATGATCTATGTCAAAGATTATTATCGATAGAGCTTTTCCATACCTCTTACATTCTTCGATATTTCTTTCTAGGGTCTTTATTAGAAATCTTCTGTTATAAATGTTTGTAAGACCATCGGTCGTACTTAATACTTCTAGTTCTTTAGTTCTTTCCTCCACAATCTCTTCTAAATTCGTATTTAAAAACTCAAGCTCTTCCTGTTTCTTATTTAGCATTGTTAAATATACCTTTATTTTAGCTGACATCTCATTAAACGACCTTGTAAGCTGACCTAGTTCGTCATTTCTGTCCGTCTCTATTTGTACTCCCCAATTTTCATTTTTCACTTGATTTACTCTATCATTCAGGGACTTTATGGGTTTTAATATCCACCTCGATATGTATATACCTAATATCAATGTAAACAATATGACAACTAAAAATGTCATACTAAAATTTGAAAATAATACTTCAATATCACCAAGAAAGTCCTTTCTAGGTGCAGCTATCAAAAGGTACCAATTGATTTTATCATTATAAGAATATGTACTGATGTCAAAATAATAGTTGTCACCTATTATACTAGCATTTCCTCTTAAGTTCTTAGGTCCTTTTTCAGTTTTATGATCAACAAGTAATCTGTAACCCTCTCTAATTATCGCATTACTGCTTTCCTCTGCCGACAATCTACTTTGAGATCCATCCTTATATTTAAATGGTTCCTCATCTGTAGATGATGCAATCATCAAGCCTTCAGAATCTACTAAGCATACCACTCCATTGTCACTTATCTCCATGTTTTGCAAAAAATTTGACATTTGCGATAATAAAACATCAGTTCCGAAAACACCTATCTTTTCCCCAGACTCAGTGATAAGTGGATAGGATGCACTAATTCCTAATACTGGTTCCTGGGCACCAGAGTATACCTCTGTCCAGAATGCTTCACCTTCAATTTTCGCTTCTTGATACCAAGATCTAGTTCTTGGGTCGAAATCATCGATGGACTTTATAAAAGCTATAATATTTCCTTCATCATCCGCCTCATATACCTTAAAAGCACCTTGTTTCATCTCCTCAGTATAGGAGATTCTATTTACACCTTTATATAAACCTGAGGAAACTAGTCCCCCCTCATTGTTTGCAAAATATGCGTAGTCAACGTTAGCATGACTTTTTACTTCATCCAAAAGTATCTTACCTAGCTTGCCTTCATCTTTTATATCAAGTTGTCCATTCTTAGCAAGGCTGGCATTCAATGAATTTATATATTCAGGCGCTTTAAAATAATTATCTAAATGACTATAGATTTGATCCTTTATCCTACTTTGACTCTTTATAATCACACGCTCAGAATACTTTGAAACAAAGCTATAGATTTGTGTATAGCTTATTATAGCGCCAAACAGCAATATTATAATAATAGGTATTATTATTATCTGCCTAAGTGAAATCCTATTTATTAATTTAAGGTATAAGGGGGATTTTCTCATATTCTATTATTCCTTCCTCGTTGCATATTTTAATTCATTTAAAAGAAACTAGAATTTTATTTGTAAATAGTTAGCAATTCTTATTTTTCTTATACCCATTATAGCATAGGAATAAAGCCTAAAACCTAAGTTTCAAAGTCTAATTAGAAATGAATGTACTATTATGAAGTATGAATCATATTAATTCTTTAGGTTTTGTATATACCAAATGAGAAATCCGATTAGCGATGTAAGTCCCATCATTATTAAGGCTTTTATCCAATTAGTCATGCTATCGAGCTTACCTATAAGTCCATCTATTCTCTCACTAGTTCGTGCTTCTTTAATTTCAAGTTCCCTGATTCTAATCTCGTGCTCATATAGCCTTTCAATCACCTCATCTTTTTTATCGCATGTCCCCTTCATAATTTCTCCAACTTTCTTATAAAAATTTTCTCTAAAATTTATATTCAATTGTCCTCAAGATGCGCAACTTGTACATAATTCATTTCGAGTTATCTGAGCAGTTCTTTCCTTTTGGCACTACACACTATGCCAAAGACCTACCACAGGTGATTAAATTCCTCAAGCAAATACTATATGAAAATAGGAGCAATGTATTAATCCACAACTTTATTTATTAACAATATAAAGTTGTGAATAAATACATTTGCATGTATCTATATGTCTCTATAGGTATGTAACTTCAGGGTTTAATAAATTCCTGTGAAGAAATTTAGAAGCATTCATTGTTTTCATGCAAATTTATCTTAACTTTTAATGTTGAACATCTATAAATAAAATCTAAAAGTTTAACTAATAATATATTCGTATATTTAAATTCTAAGGAGGTTTATTGATGAATATGAAGAAAAAGAAGAGAAAAACTAAGACTCGTACAAAATCCATTGGTACACCCTTGGGACACATTAAAATTAATTCTGAGATAGTTGATGAACCTGTAACTGAGCAGGTAAAAGATTTGCTAGATGATGATGAATAAAAAAAGCAAAGGAGGAACTAATTCCTCTTTTGCTTTTTTATTGTTAACTTATATCATTATATCTGTCTATCGATGCACAATTTAATCAGCATTGCTCCTTCTTTTATCCATTACATCTTGCCAGAAAATTTTTTCTTCTCTAGAAACTTGATGTATACTTTCTTCAAAAACGTATATATCTGCTTCAGGATATTTCTTAACCTTCCATCTTATCTCTGTTCCGATCCATCTTTCATTACTCCAGTATTCATCAGAATCGATGTTTTCATATTTACATGAGTCGGTTACCTTTACCTGATATTTCCCTCTATTCTCATTTTCGATTATAAATATAAGCATAAAATAGCTGTTTACAGTTGTATGACCACGCCCTATGCCAGAATAGTATGGTTTATTAATTATCTTACTCTCAGTAATTTTACCCTCTATATTTAAAAAAACAGCTGCTTCCTCCCTGGCTTGTCTCTTTCTATACTTCCAATATTCAAAGCACCCGACAAATGTAAAGAAAATCAAAAATGCTATTATCATTATCCCACCTCAGTTTCAAGCTATTATCTTTAAGAAAATTTAAATCACTAGTAAGTCTAGATTTTTCGTATATATTATAAAATCAAATTTTTACTGACCTTTTATTAATTAGGCGATTTTT
The DNA here is from genome assembly GCF_050888315.1 of Wukongibacter baidiensis. NCBI lineage: Bacteria > Bacillati > Bacillota > Clostridia > Peptostreptococcales > Caminicellaceae > Wukongibacter > Wukongibacter baidiensis. The sequence goes on along the minus strand of NZ_CP138202.1, from coordinate 59,816 downwards.
GTAAAAATCCTTTAACTTTATTTGTTGAATTTCACTAAATACGATTTTTCTTTAATACAAAAAAAATCCGAAGCTTTTCACCTCGGATTTCTTTTAATGCTATAACTTTTTTAATCTCTATTTATTCTCTAATGCTCTATGCTCAGCCATACGAGTAATTACATCTCTTTTAAGCTGTTTTGCATCTTCTATAGCCTTAATAGCTATACCATGACAATAGTCATTTATCAATTTGAGGGCTGCTTCCTTGTCCTCTTTATAAAGCTTAACTATAGCATCATCTATTGCTGTTTGTTGAGTAATTAATTGGTTTTCGTAGTCATCCCAGTAACCAGCGATATATTTACCATATTTTTCGATGTCCATTTCTCCTAAAGCTGCAACTGATCTAAATGTCCAATAAGCAGATTCTTCATCAAAAACATCTGTTCCCTTCTTGTATGGCTCTGGTGTATCTGTTATCCCACCATAAAATGGAAGATAGGTATTGAACCTTTGTCCTCCAAAACATATCCATTGAAGACCAGCTATTTCCTCAGGAAGATCATCTCTTAATTGAATGACATGGGACTCTACTGTTGCTGGAACACCTATTGCTCTTTCTCCTTTACCGGACTCTGTATCAGGGTCATACTTAGTGCCAGACATATGGGATCTCAAGATATTCATAACATCCTTTACACTCACCTTTTGATCAGGAGTTGTAAATAAAGGATATCTTTCATCCTCAGGATTCTGTTTAACTGATGGAGTTAATAGATGTTGTCCCCACCAAACTCTACGGGTATTTGCCTTATGTCCAACTACACCATATGCCTTAGCAAAATCAAATTCTTCCTTCTCTTTATCATATAAACCATTTTCCTCGGCAAAAGTGATTAGGTCTTTAGAACCTTTATAGTTACTAGTATCACTTAAATCTACTTTATCAATTCTGAGCTCATTAGCAACAACTAATGTTTTATCATCTGGTACCCTTACGGCTACCCAACGATGGCCTGACCCAACTTCTAAATACCACGCCTCGTTCTTATCTGCTATAACTATTCCATAGGCCCCATCAGCTCCATATTCTTCTATCATTTTACCAAATAAATCTACTCCATCCTTCGCAGTTTGAATTCTTGGAAGTAGTAGTGGAACTATAATAGGCTCTCCTATTCCATCTTTATTGAAGGGGTCTGTGGCCTCAGCCTTTTCATTCGCTCTATGGGTGTTTGTGGCAGTTACACTAACATTATATTCATTAATTCCCGCTGCATAAAATCTTCCCTCAGAGAGATCCCAGTCAGGCATTGCAGTGTACTTATATTCAACCTTTGCTCTTTCAATTTCAAATCCATTATAAAGTGACTTTAACTTCTCGCCATCCTTGTACTCTCTTCTTGGTACTACTATAAATCTTTTAGCCCACGCACCAGCATAATCTTCGTTACGCGATATTATTACTGATCCATCATCTGATGCCTCTTTACCGACGATAACAGTGGTGCAAGCAAGCGCATTGGTACATAAACTAAGCATTAAAATAATTGTTACTACAATAGCAGTTAACCTCTTTGCTCTTTTTCTTTTACTAATCATCATATCTCTCCCCCTTTAATTATTTAGGAAATCTATCCCCTAATTAAAAAAATTCTATACTGCCTAGAAAACTCCTTCTAGATATTATTTTTGTTATTTTGTGAAAGAGTATTAGGTTCGTCATTATACTAAAAGCTCTTTATTTATCCCTGTCGATTTCGCACTATTTTTGTTGACTTAAAAGGAATTTAATATGATATGTAGAATAGTAATTTGAATCAGGCAACAAAAAGTTATATCTTTTTTAACGAAATAAAGTAAGAAAGGTGATATTATGGGGATTGTAAATGCCGTTGCTTCAACATTATTAACTACTGTTGCATCGGATATTCTAGATTCTAGTGTTCGTAGAATAATTAAGGATAGAGAGTACGAGTCCAATGATGACCTACTTCATGAGGACTCCAACTTATATTTAACAGAGAAAGATATTAATGACCTCGATGAGAATGAATCTATTGGAGCTTTAGAAAATACGATTGACAGCATTGAAGCTATTCGTGAGGAAATCCTAAGACAAGCTAAGTTAGCATATAATTGTGCATTGTTAGCGGTTTTTATAGGTATCATTTTAATTTTTGTCGGCATATTCTTTATTTATCTAAACAAGATCCAGATTACAATTATATCTAGTATAGCCGGTATCCTCTCAGAATTTATAAGTGCAGTACTATTTAAATTTTCTAATAAAGCTAACGATAAACTGGAAAAGGTCCAAAGGGACTTAAGCAAATTTGAAAATGCAAAAATAGGATTAGAGCTAATTAATAATATTGAGGATCAATCTACTAAGGATGCTGCTCTTTCTAAACTTATTGATGAAATCGTAAAAAATATTACGAAGGTTGCATAATAGGTACACACACAATATGAAATAGGAACAGACTCACTTGAAACAGATTGTTTTGACGTGTCTGTTCCTGTTTCATCTTTGCTTTTTTTGTAGCAAATTCTCAACTTTCCTCCAGTTGATATCAAATAATCATATAAACTATAATATTTTTTCAAAATTAGTCCCCAAAATTGGCTAGGGTTTTCGAAATCTATATAAGCTTATAAATGATTGTTTTGCATTTGCTATTTACAAGGGGGAAGTTCTATGAAATTATTTATTGAAAGATTTACAGAAGACTTTTTTCAAGATACTTTACTTGAAGAAACAGATAGCGTTCCCATTAAATTTTGTCTACAATACACTTCTTATGGCTTTTTTATTGGTGCAATCATCTCTCTTTTTCAGGGAGACATTGATCACGTAATAGTTTCTTTACTAATTGCAATTTTTCTTAAAATATAAGTGTAAGTCGAGTAAGAATCAAACTTAAAAGAATCATTACATAAAAATAACGAGCCAGCGAATATTATTCCCTGACTCGTTGTCTATTGTCCAATATAGATATTTATGGAGTAACCTCCATAAGATCCTCACCGACAATTACTTCTCCAGTATAAATTTTACTAATCTCATTTATTTCAGCTTCTTTGTCAATATTTCCGCCAATATGGGTCAGTACTAACTTTTTCACCCCTGCCTTTTGAGCCATAGTCGCAACCTCTTCCAATGATGCATGGGCATTATCACTATTGTTTTTCCTTTTCTTTTTAGCATTTTCAGATTTCTGGCTTTGACTGTTGAAACCTACAGCACTCTTTTTAATAACTGCTCCTGAATCCATAACTAGCACATCTGCATCCTTCGCAAGTTTTATTAAGTTTTCACTATAGGTTAAATCTCCAGAGATAACGATGGACTCGTCTTCTGCATCAAATCGATAGGCCTGCGTATGTATTGAGTGAGGCACTTTTGTAGTAGTTATGGTTACACCATTTAACTCAAAGGACTTGTCTCCACTTACTTCCATTATATCTACATTTGATGCCATTCCATCCCAAGACCATGAAGGCTTTTTGCTTGCTCTATATTCCATATCCTCTTTGTAAAATGATACTAAAAATTCATGCAAATCCTTTGTTCCAGGAGTTCCTATAAGATTTAGATGGCTTCTCCCTTTCAACCACCCTTTTATTGCAACTGCAAAATATTCTTCATTATGATCCAGATGATGATGGGTAAACATCAAAGTTTCTATACTACCTAGATTTATTCCAGCTTCCTCCAGTCTATCCTGAGCCCCATTTCCCATATCTACAAGAAAATAGTTTCCCTTATACTGAATCAATGTACTGGCACATGCTCTACCTTCGGGAGAGTTAGGGCTCCCACTCCCAATTAATACTGTACTAAAATCATCTGCTGACACAAAGTTATTTCTAAGAAAGTTTGGTCTTTTGATAGAAGGATTTATATCTCTATTCAGATTATTTCCGAAGTTACTCATATCTGTTGAGCTCTTTGAGCTATCTTGACCAATAGCATTACTAGTGCAACCAGTAAATAAAAGTACCGTAGCTATAAATAGAAAAATTAGTCTTTTCATCATATATCACCTTTCTTTATAAAATATTTTCACACTAATTCCTTTATACTCTTACCTTTTTGACGGTGCTTAATATTACGATAACAAAAGAATGTGATATTTTTGTGTTGAAATAGAAGTCTCTATAAATTTTTGTATAACTTCTTTCTCTGAGTTATTTGGGTGATTTGTTCTTACTATCTTCTCTAAGGGCAAAAATAATAGAGCATCAATAGCTTATGCTCTACTCTGTGGCTTCATTGTTTCACTCTACACCGTTACTGATAAATATTTACTTATTCTTTACACCATGACACTATCCCCCATAAGTCTAATAGCACCTTTAAGACAAATTAGTATATTGCTTAGCGCATTACTTGGATTTAAGCTACTATAATATCTCAAAATTAATTGGAATATCCATAACTTTCTTAGAACTTTTTATACTTTGTTATTCATAGAGTTTTTCAACAGTCTCGTCAAAGTACTTTTCATAAAATACTAATGTCATTTTATCGTTTATAATTTGGGTTTCCCCAGTTGTTTTATAACCTAATTTTTCATATAGGTAGCAATTTCCTTGTTCCTGTAATATAGTTTCTAACTCCCAGCTTCTTGCATCATAGTATATCTGTTCAATCATATGGAAAACTTTTTGTGCAATACCTATGCCTTGGTGTTCTGGCAATATAAAAATAGGACTGACACGATAACATTTATTATCTCTTTTCACTATTCTAATTCCGCCAACAGCTATATCATCACCTTTGATAATATAGTAATCTGCAGATGGCTGTATGATTCTTTTAACTACTTTTTCTATTGGCTCATTTGCCGGATTGGTTTCAAAATCTTGATATTTTTCTAATAGAGGCATGAATGACTTGATTTGCATAGCATGAATAGTTTTTGCATCCTTCAATTCTGCTTTATTTAAAGATATATTCATTTCATTATTTCCTCCCATGTGATTTGTATAATCCTTATCCCTACTTTTTATCTGTAAAACTCCTTATTCTTGCTATTCTTACTTTGCTCCTTCAAATTAGGATTAATATAATGTGTTGCCATACCACTACATGAATGAGATTCTGTCACTGTATGTCCATGGCTATCTCCATTAACGTATTTATCTTTTCCTGTATTTGACTTTCTCTTTAATAGTAATCTAGGACAAACTAACATCATTCTCAATATATTTTTTATAGATGAATCTTTTTTTACCTTTACATATATGTCATATTCCTTGTCATTAAATATTTTTTTTGCCTGAATTTTATTTCTTTTAATCTTTAAATCAACATATACAAAACTTATCAAAGAAATAAAAAAATATATACTAATTAGAACTAAAGCGACTTTTGTTATGACCATTATCATAGTTCATAACCCTCCTTTCTATTAGCATTATATTTTCTACCTCCATTTTTATTCATATCTAATACTTCTATGAATATTATTATATTCCTTTTTTATCAGATTTTCTTCTGTCTACAATGCCATCAGTAAAGGATTGGTTGACATTAAAAATATTATGTTAACCATCTTAAGTCAAGCCTAGTCATCTTTTCTGCATTTAAGTAAAAAAATAAAAGCAATAGGCAGAACTTCTTTCCTTTTGCTTTTTTAACATACATTAATTCTATCTCAATTTCTCATACTTTCCATTGGCAGACTTTTTAGTCATTAAAAAAGTTCTTCCACATTTTAGTGCTTTCCTTTTTTTGATTCTCTTTAACTTCTTCATCTATTCTTTTATCAATTGTCTTTTTTACATATTGCGCTACAATAATAAAGCTTATAGCTACTATATCCCTTAGAATGATAGGCATCTGTGATAAGCCAGCTTCTGCATATTCATTAGGATATAAGTCCGCCATATGAGCAAATTTAGAGGCATCGAATGCAATGATCATTGCTAGTACGTATAGAACTACCATAATTATAATATTCAAAAATATCCTTTTACCTTTTAAAGTAGTAAATAGATTTCTAATCAGCAAAAATGCACCGACTAATGCTATTGCATAATTAATTACTAACCATATAGTATACATTGAATACCCCCAGATCTTTTACCATCGTAATCCCATCTGTAGTAATAATTATACCATATTTTTCCTTGGGATTACACATACACCAGATATTGTGGGAATATATATCAATTTAAATCTTCTTTATTAGATTTAAATGCTTGCTGTATTATTTTATCTATATTACTTTGTGAAAGCACAATCTTATATCTCAAATAATGATTCTTATAAATCCTAGCTGGATGTCTTTCTTCTTCAATTACTACATATCCATTGGGTTGAATAGTTATATTATTAAAATAACCTTTATCTAGAGTCTTTTCCTTTATATATTCGCCATAAGACGGTATTACCCAATAATAGAAATCGCTTTTTCTATAGGATTTCTCAAAGTCTATATTCCTAGCACCTCTAAGATTTTCTACTTTTTTATTCTCTTTAATCTCGTCAATCATATCTTCAATTGTATTTAAATCACTTACATTAACTCTATCTACTATACTCTTAAAGCCCTTTTTATTTGCATCCATCTTTACTACAAAAATTTCTATTGGTGATTTTATATTATCTAAATCCACTACTTTAGAAGTATCATATATCTTGCTAATAAATAATAACATTAAAACTATTAAACTGCCATGCATTATGATTCTATTAATAAAACTGGACACCTTATTTCTGTCTAATTTTGCTGGGCATTTACTCTTCTCTTTTAATGCAATTCTAACAATATCTATCACAACAAGTATCAGCACCGAGATTAGTAAACTCCAAAGCCACAGACCTGTATTTCTGCTTTCAAAAACAAATGTCATGTATGATGAGTAGACTAATAGTATGCTTATAACGCCCTGTACTACGAATGTAGATTTATATTCGAGCTCTGCACTTTCATCTTTATTTATCAAAGTATATTTAATTAGCGGCAATAAAAAAAATAAAAATATGAAGATATATGCTACAAATCCTGGTATTAAGTAATCGCCAGTAACTGTATCTTCGATTAACCATAAGCCCAAAGATGAAGCTATAAGCAAAATCACAGCACAAGCAGCCGCAAACCATTTTACTATAAGTATAAGTTGCTTATTATTAAGGAATTTCATCATTTACGTACCTCACAATCTATCAAATGTCAATTAGGAGGTTCTCCATTAGTCTACTTTATCATAAAGTTAGTACTACTCCTTTAGCAAATCCCTACACACTTCTATCACCTTGGAATCTGAAAAATCAAAGTCTCCTTCTAAAACCACTATAATATTTCCTTTTCTTATAATAACATTATCGTAATCATCATCTAAATAGTGAATCCTATCGGCTCTCCATATTTTATTATCTCCCTTAAATACATGTTTATATGACTTATCCTGATATTCTTTTAGTATTTCCTCATAGATGTAACTAGATATTTTTTCATTTCTTGCCCTTATATATTCGGTGCTAATACTTGTTTTACCTGACCTCTCATAATAGTGGAAATATACAGGCACAAATATACTCCCTCTTTCCCATAGGTGGTCTCTCTCAATATTCTTGTATATACCTAAATCTGATAAGGTGATAGCTTTGTAATTTCTTGGATCAAGCCCATAGCTATCATCTGTTTTTGCAACAACTCTGCCTATCAATGTAAAAATCAAGCTTGTTGACACTACAATAGTCATAACTAGTAATGCCATAAATACAACTATATTTTTTCTTCTAGAACGCTTTTTTCTTTTTACAAATTTTACATACCATAGTCCTAGGATACCCCCAAATATTGCAGGTAAAAAAGCTAGAAGGGAAATGTATCTGCTGTGATTTAATGCCGGCTCTAGTATGACTATTAAGATAGTTAAAATAAGATATATTAAAGCTAAAAGTAGCATACCATTTCCTCTAACTTTCGCAAACCTATAGGATGTCTCAGGTAAATCTCCACCACTTTTCACACTCTTTTTTGCCTTTATTAGATAAACTATTGAATATATAGCTGGTGAAGCAAATATAAGCATAATCAGTGGAGTAAGCATACTCCATAGGTACATATTACTGTAAAGGCTAGTATAGTCAAACCTAGCTATATTCAGCAATCCCGACAGAGATACCAACAATAGACTAAGTAGGCTTATGAATTCCGTTTTAAAGTAAGTAGATTTAATAATTCTGTATTCCTCCATAGGATCAGTATGTATTGGTATAGGGTTCTCTTCAGCTGGCACATAGAAAATCTGAAATACTTTAGTGCTTGTTGCAAGGATCCAACCTGACTCTTCACATAGTTCTTGATAACTCTTAGTCCCTTCTTCATCTGGATAATCAAAAGGCAAAGTATTATAAAAAAGACTAACATTAAACTTATATTTTGTAGGTTCTATTTTTCTAAATTCCATCGTAAAGGTATTATACTTTTCTATAAGCCAACCCCTAAGGGCCATATCTTCAAAATACTTCTCTAGGGTTTTATAATCTACGATAGTTATCACACGAATAACTTTCTTTGTCAATTTATCCATTCTTATCTCCCTTTAAAACTTTATTTCCGTCTTCAACTAGATTAATTAATCTTCTGTGTTCAGTTAAAAGTAATTCCATACCTTTATCCGTAATCTTGTATATCTTCCGTTTCCCCTCATTATCTACGCAATGCACTATACCTTCCTTTTCAAATCTAGATAATAGTGAGTATAATGTTCCAGCTCCTACCCTTACCCTCTCCTTTGTCATTTCCGCCACTCTTTTCATGATGGCATATCCATGATTTGGAGTAGTTAAAGTCAATAAGATATAATACATCGGTTCAGTTAAGTTTTGTAACTGCTGTCTTGCCATGCTACCTCCTTTTATATCGATATTCGTTATATCAATACTCAGTATATATCAAGTATCGATATATAACAAGAAAAAAATAACGAGACAAGGACTTTAATTCCCTGACTCGCTATCTATTGTTAATAAATATAATACAAGACAATACCATTAGTACTAATCCCGGTATCATTACTTGAAAACCAAGTTTGTTGTTTTTATAAACATACTGCTTGTCTACAATCTTTTTCATCGGAGAAAGGTTGTAGTTTATAAACAACATCCCTAAACATACAAAAAATGATCCTAATACTATTAAAAACACTGTTAATGCAATTATCATATGTAAGCCCCTTTCCATTGATTCAAGTATAACATAAATTGATAGCAGGTTGAAGTTTACAAACAGTGAGATATAATAAAAGTCCGACTATCAGTATATCCACGTCTTTAGAGTTTACATAAAACTATTACAATCAAGTTTGTTCAAGTCCTCGAAGCCTAAAGATTGAATTAAGGGGCTGTCTCATAAAGATTTCTTATGAGTTCACAGAATGAGTGAAGTTTATTTCAACGGTTTGGCTAGTACTAACGTACGTGTCAAGTCGGTGAACATTTCAAATAACGCAGAAATTCGCCATTCTGAGACATCCCCTTAGTTTCTAGCTATTATGGTTGCAACTCCCAGTGATATTATATTAACTACGTTGATAATCATAAAATTTTTAACTGCTAAAACAAATGTATCCTTTTTGGATTGTTTATAATAGAACGTCCTAACATTCCTCTCCACTGGTAATATAGTAATGAATACAACCAAAGAAATAATTGGAACAATCCTCAGTATCACTAAAATAATTATATCAAAATAGATAAAATAATATAGTATTTTAAATATCTTCAACGCCTTCTCTTTGCCTACATAAATTGGCAATGTATAACGTTTGTTTTCTATATCATCCTCCATATCACAAATGTTATTTGCTAACATGATATTCGCAATACTGTTTATTGTCGGGATAGAGAATAAGAAAATATAGAAAATCTCTAGAATATCTACACTGACACTCAAGATTCCATTCCCATATATAAGGTTTACTATATCTTGATCGTATATATGTATATATACTGAAATAAAGACTATCACAAATCCCATAAATATCCCTGAAAAGCATTCCCCTAAAGGTGTACGAGATATAGGGATTGATCCCGCTGAGTATAGTATGCCTACAGAAAAGGATATGGCACCTAATAGTAAAACGACGATATTTGTATTTAAAAATAGCGCTAATCCAGACGTTACTGCCAAGGCTATAAGCAATAATATTAATCCAATTACCCTTGCCTGCCTTAGATTGTCCTTCACTATGGGATTATGAATTTCATAATTATATCCCTGGGTTTTATTTGCCCTTTTATGGTCATAGTAATTGTTAATGGTCGTTGTTGCCATATCGATTGTTATCAGTGATATAAACATAAGGATGAAATTCCTTACATTGAAGCTATTGAATCTATTCAAAGCATACAGTGTACCCAGTACAAATGGAATGACACTCGCTACCTTTGTTCTGATTTCAACTAATTTTAAAAAACTACTGATTGACATATTTCCTTTCTCCTAGTTGGTTTAATTTCAGTTATTGCATAATCTATAATCTTATACATTTTCTTTCTTGCCCCACCTTAGACACTCTAATCTTTCTCAACAATATTTTCCCATACTTCTCTTTCATCATCTTCGAAATAGAAAAAGCCTTTAATCCCCTCTATCGCAAAGAAGCCACCATATACACTAATTTTCGCCTTCATTTTTTTACCATCTTTCAACATTATAATCCCAGGTTCATGACCTTTCCAAAGAACCCATGTCGGATTATATATTGCTTTTGGCATAATACCAGTTACATCTACACTATTTAATGTCTCAATGTTATTTAAAATCATTTGCCCTTCAGTAATTTCTTTTATAGATACTTTATGTGAATAAATAAATCTTTCATATGAAGAATATCCGTAACCTAACAAAATACCAATTAGCAGTACTACAATTGTTAATATAATTTTCTTTTTCATTTCAACCTCCCAACAAAGATATTAATTTATGATTAGGCTTTTTCTTTTAATCAACCTTCTTAAGAAAATCTTCTCTTTGCGGAGTAAATATATCAACAACAATTCCTTCCTCAATAGCAACACAGCCATGTGGAACATTAGCCTCTACATAAAAGCTATCGCCTGTCTCAAGAATCTGTTTTTCATCACCAATGGTAAATTCAAATTTCCCCTTTGCTATGTATGCTGTTTGTTCATTCTCATGACTATGCATAGGGGCTACTACTCCCTCTTTAAAGTGATTCTCTACTAACATCAGTTTTCCACCATGTCCTAAAATCTTGCTAGTTATCCCCTTAGCTAAGCTAAATTTTTTTCCCTCATTATTTTTTACAAACATCCTACTTCCCCCTTCGTATTTTCCCTGTAATCATAGTAAGTTCGGCAATATATTACATAGTATATCATCATTTAGTAGTTAGAACATCTAAATATTTTCTAAATACTCTTGGCAGATGTATTTTCTTACACTCAAGTATCAATAAAATATCTGTTCTTCAAAATCCAATAAAAAAGGAGGTACCTCATAAGATTCTTTTATGAGATACCCCAATTATATACTATACTAATTTCTTAACTTCAGCTAATGCCTTTTCATAGTCAGGCTCATTAGTAACCTCTTCTACATATTCAACATATTTTACTGTATTGTTCTTATCTACTACCACGATTCCCCTTGCCAACAGTCTGAATTCATCAATGATAAATCCATATTTTTCTCCAAAGTCTAAATCTTTATGATCTGAAACTACTTGTATGTTTTCTATCCCCTTAGCTCCGCAGAATCTTTTCTGAGCAAATGGTAGATCAACTGTTATAGTGACAATTTCTACATCATCACTTAATTTAGTAGCTTCCTCATTGAAATATGAAGTTTGAATCGAGCAAACCGGAGTGTCTATAGATGGTGCAATACTTATAACCTTTATCTTACCCTCTGTGTCTTTATAAAAGTCGAATTCTGATAAATCCTGCTTTACTGCCGTGAAATTTTCAGCCTTCGCTCCAACCTTTATTTCATTCCCTCTTAAAGTTATAGGGTTACCTCCAAATTTTACTGCGTCCTTTCTCATATTACTTCCTCCTCATTTTTATAATTCTATGTATTGAATTTTATATTCCAAATTATTAATTCATAAATATGATACCCAGTAAAAATTTTTTCTAACATAAAATTTTTTTAATCCATGAAATTTTATTGATTCGTTGAATTAATGAGGCATAGAAGCTATATTAGCTCTATGCCTCAGATTGTAGACAAAGTCTACAAGATGACAGACTGCCCGGAAAGTCGAAGTTCAAAGCGTGCTGAAATCAAGATACCGCAGCGTATACAGACATACGTAAGGGTTCTTGGTTGAAGCACCAACGAAGAAATTCGGGTTTCCGGGCAGTCTCAGGCATAGAAGCTATATTAGCCCTATGCCTCAAATTCATTCTATTATTAATTATATCTCTAATATTGATTTTGACCCTTTGCTTTTTCTTTTGCTCTTAAACTTCTCAATGAATGTCTCAATCAAGCTGTATATAACAGGTATTACAACCATGGTCAAGAATGTAGATACAAAAAGCCCTGACATTAATGACACCGCCATTGGTGCAAATAGGCTGCTTCCCGATATGGCTAATGGGAAAAGTCCCATGATGGTAGTTCCTGCGCTAAGAATTATAGCATTAAATCTCTTACCTACTGCATCGACACAGGCATCATCTATTCCATGGCCTTGTTTTCTTGCATCATTTATATATTCTATAAGGAGTATACCATTTTTCACTACTAATCCTATAAGGGCTATAATCCCTAGAAAAGCTGTGAATGATAATGGCTGCTTAAATAGATATAATCCTAGAATCGAACCTATTAAAGATAATGGTATCGTGAGCGATATAACAACGGGCTGAATAAAAGAGTTAAACTGTACCACAAGAATTACATAGATGATAAATATCGCTAACATAGCTAAAACTGCTACTATTCCGAAATTCTCTATTATCAATTCTCTTTCTCCATCAAAATCAATTTTTACCCCTGATGTCTCTATATTAGGTAGATATTTATTTTCTAATTGATTCTCAACAAACACAGGGTCCCCTGTTGGAAGCGTATCTGCTTCCACTGTTATAGTCTGTTTTCTGTCATATCTACTTATTGTATCAAGCTTTGAGCCAAACCCTATAGTTGCAAACTGCTTAAGTGGTATCTTATTATTAGTCATTGAGGACTTTATATCAAGGTTCTCAAGCTCCCTTATGCTACTTATATTACTCTGTACAAGTATGCTATATTCATTACCATTCCTTCTATATACCGAAGGCTTAGCTCCGTATAGTGCTATATTAATCTGCCTTTGTATATCATACTTAGTTATTCCTAGATTCATTGCCTTATCTTCATCTACATTTACTTCATATTGATATGTTCTATCCTTCATATCATCCCTTACATTTGTTGTTCCTGGAATCTCCTTTAGAGCATTCTTAAGTTCTTCAGACACCTCAGTTAAACGATCTATTCTTTCACCAGAGACTCTTATTACTACCTTCGAACCTGGCTTTGCTAATTGCAGCTGATTTACGGTACATTTGCCACCAGAAATATTTTCATCCAATAGTCTCTGTATATGTTCTGCCAATTCATCACGGCTTGCAAATCTTCTGTCCTTCTCATCTCCTAAATCAAATTTTATTACCATTTGAGCATAATCTTGTGATGGAGTAGAAGGCATCATTGTAACATAAAACTTAGGCACACCATTTCCTACAGCTACTGTGTAACTTGTTATCTCAGGTTCCTTAGAAAGAAGCTCTAATATTTCGTCTGAAAGCCTTTCTGTAGCATCCATATCCCCTGCAACCTCTGTCTCTATATCTATATAGAACAAGTCCTTATCAGCAAAGGGAAAGAATTCTGCCGATAGAAGGGGCATGACAATCTGCATTACCAGTACAAGTACTATAAATATACATATAGTAGTAGCCAACTTCCTTTTCAAACCTAATTTAAGAGTTCTTTTGAAGAAGCGTCTTAAAAAGCCCTCCTTATCCTTCTTTTTCTTACTTTTTTTAAATGATACTGCTGCCATAGCCGGTGTTATAAACATAGATACTATATATGCAGCAACTATTGATATAATAAGAACCTGTGGTACAGCCTTTAGAAATTCTCCACCAGCCCCTGGAATTCCTAATAATGGTGAAAAGGCAGCAACCGTTGTAAGCGTGGCCGTAAATATTGGAACAGCCGACATACTTGTTCCCTTAAAGGCAGCTTGAAGCTTACCTTCTCCATTATCTATCCTTACCTGTATAGTATCACTTATAACTATGGCATTATCCACTAGAACTCCTAATGCTACTATTAAGGCCGTTAAAGATATTTGATGTATATATATATCCATAAGGTACATTACACCAAAGGTCATCAGTATGGAAAGAGGTATAGCTGTCGAGACTACAATCGCATTCCTTATTCCCATACCTAAAAAAACTACTATTATTACAAAAATCACACCTTCAATAAGGTTCTTCATAAAGTCATTTACCGATTTACTTACATCATCGGGTTGATAAATAACTTCCTCAACTACCAAATCTTTTGGAAGTGTTGATTTTACTTTATCAAGTGCCTTTCTGACATCCTTCCCTACGATAACTACGTTCTTGCTTTTTTGAAAATATCCCGTCAAGAGAACCGCATTTTGACCGTTTTGCTTATATTTTTCTACTCCTTCTTCTAGTCCCATATAGACATCTGCGATATCTGAAAGCCTCGTAACTACTCCAGTTTCAGGAGAAACACCTATTATAGTATTCCTTATATCATCGATAGATGAATATATACCTGGAGTTTTAACCTTAATCTTTCCATTTTTTGTTTCAATATCACCTGAAGGTATTTCAACATTTTGTGCTCTAAGTATATCGTAAAGGTCCTGAAGAGATATTCCCAGTTGGTTTATCCTAGGTATATCCACATCGACCTTCACCTCTTTATCAAGCTCTCCTTCTATATCAAATCTAGATATTCCCTCTATATCAGATAGTTTATCCTTAAACTGATCTCCAAAGGAGGCCAATTGCTCATAGCTGTACTTTTCTCCCGACAAACTTATGACGATTCCAGCTGTTTCAATTAAGTCTGTATCTATTTGACTATCCATTGCGCCACTAGGTAGTTCATTTTTTGCATCTGCCACAGCATTTCTTACGTCTTGCATAGCTTTGTCAGAATCAGTTCCATTTTCAAAAAGAATAAATACAATAGATAGACCTTCTTTTGAAATTGCAAATGAATAATCGTAACCATCTAACTCATATAGTTCATCCTCAATTTTCTTAGACACTAAATCATTCATATCCTTTGCAGAAGCTCCGGGATAGGGGGTGACAATCATGGCTACTGGAGCCGATACATCGGGATTTTCTTGCCTTGGTAATACATAATAGGCATAGGCACCTAAAAAGGCAATTATTATTGCTAGAAAAATAGTAACCCTTCTTTTTTGAATTAATATCTTAATTAAGCTATTCATTCAAACTCCCCCTCTATTTTTCAATATTTATCTTAGAACCGTCATTTAAATTCTTCATCCCACTTATAACAAGTAGTTCACCTTCATTTATTCCCTTGGTCATAACTGCATCCTCATAGATTTTCCCAAGTTCAATTATTCTCTTAAAAACTCTGTCGTCCTTAGCAATATATACATAGTCTTCTCCATTGGCCATGATGGCTGAGATAGGAATCCAAACCCCCTTTTCCACCCCAATATTGAAACTTACCTTAGATATAGAACCCAATCTAAAATTTCTATCCTCAACAGTTACTTCAGCGTTGTAAGTCCTTGTTGCTTCGTCTGGTGCTTCTGATATATTAGTTACTTTACCAATTGCCCTTTCCCCCTCAACATCTACAATGGCTTCAGTTCCAATCTCTATTTCTTGTAGATCTTTTTGAGCTATTCCTACATTAACAATCTGTACATCGCTTCTTACGACTACGCTAGGATGTCCCTGTGGAACTAGTTCTCCTACTTCATAGAGGGTTTCTACTATACTTCCATCTTGAGTTGCATATATAGTAGCATCATCGACTAAGCTTAGTTTAAACTCATAATCTGTCTTTGCCATATCATATTGAGTTTTAGCCTGATTATAGCTTGTAGACGATATATCGGCTTTAAGCTTTACTTGATCATATTGATCCTGAGATATACTTCCTTCTTTAAAAAGTTCATTCATCTTATTGAGCATATCTTTATCATAAGTAAGGGCATCCTTGGCCTTTTTTATATTTAGCTGTGCCGTATCTAGACTTGACTTAGCAGCAGATAATTGAAAGTTTAGATCCTGCATATCTAACTGAGCCAATTTGTCTCCTCTCTTAACCTTATCTCCTTTTTCAACAAAAATCCTTCCTAATTTCCCAGTTGACTTGAAGCTGTACTTGACCATATCCTTTGAGTTGACTGTCCCTATATAGTCTAAGAGCACAGGGTTTTCTCTTTCACTTATTTCCATAACTTTAATTGCCATTACTTTTTCCTCTACCTTAACCTCTTCTGCCCTTGAGCAAGCCACTAGTGTACATATCATAGTCATCATTAGTAACACTAGTAAAAACCTTTTCATAACAACTACCCCTTTCATATTCTTTGATTATTTTTCAGAATTTTCTAAATTTAATGAATGAACTTTCATTCACATATTCTGATTAAAATAAATGAACTTTTGTTCATTTATGGTTAAAAAATTATTTGATTTCATTTCCTAAAATGAAATCTAGTTCCCCCCTGGTTTTTCGATGTCTTTTAACTGCTATTGTAATGCGTTTAAGCAAATTTCCGTTACTCTTCTAGCCTGTTTTTCTCCAAACTTCTCTTTCGTATAATCTTCACTTAGATTTATTGATATATAGTTAAATGTAATAGCAAATATAACAAGCATTATTTCTTGTAGTGAAGTCTTAGGATTTACTTCCCCATTCTCAAGCCCTTTCCTTAAGACATCATTCCCAAATTTTCTAATTTTCTCCTCATTTTCTCTTCTCTTTTTAAGTTCAAAATTCTGATCAAAAATAAGGGCACATAGAAACTTAGCCTTTATTGGATATTTTATTGCCATATCGAATAACATTTTTATAATATCGTAGATATTTTCTTTAATAGTATCTCTCTCGTTCTCGATTTGAAGAAATAACTCTTCGAATACTTTAAAATTATAATCAATTAAATCCTGTATCAAATCACTTTTTCCACTATAATGCCTATATAAATAACCAATAGAAACTCCAGCTTTTTTAGCGATAGCTCCAATAGAAGTACCCCTATACCCATATTTCACCACTAAATCCATGGCAGCCTTTTTAATTTTTTCCAGTTTTGTTGGGTCTGTATTTCTTGCCATACTTATATCACCTCTAATAATAGCTTCAATATGTACCAAGTTGTTATAATATTTTGAGAGTGATCAAGAATAAAGAAATTCAAATTGTCATACTGTAATCCAATAGACCATACGGCAAATAAATCTAGTTTGCTATGTTAATAAAATCATTTCCTAATTAACAATTCGTACGTTCGTTTTATTTGTTTTAAAATATTAAATTTTCTCACTAATAATTCGGACAACCGTTCTAAGTTTTGCATTATTAATTTGCTATTATGCATATATATAGCAATTAATAAATATAACTATTTAGTTTAAAACAATCATCCTTTTTATTTAAAAATTGTATTCAATGGGTCTAGACAACCTAATAGCCTCTCTCCATCAGGATCTATTAATACCTGTACTCCAACTCCAAGCATTGATCCTAAAATCATCCTAGAGAAAAGCTTGGGATCATATTCTTTGATTCTATCAGCTACAGAATTATCATCTAAAATATATTCTTCTATTATTTTTGCTAAATCATCATAAAGTTTATTTAATACATCTCTAAAAGAATCTGACCATAGAGCCAAACTTGTAAAGTCCCATAATAGACGGGTAGCTGCGGGATCATTTATCACGGATTCTTGAAAGAACTTTATTCTATCAATAGGCTTTTCTGTATTCTTCAGGTGATATTCAACCTTCTGTAGATATTCATTCGAGTTTTTCTCCATTATAGCTTTAAATAGCTCTTTTTTACTTCCGAAGTAATAATGTAGTTGACTCAGCGCAACCCCAGCTTCATTTGCAATTTCTCTTAAAGAGACATTGGCATATCCTCTTTCAGATAAACATTTATATGATGCATCTATGATTTTGTCGAATTGACTTACTTTTTTTCCATTCTCCATTTAAGCTTCATCCTATTCATATATAATTCGTACATCCGTCCTAATTTAAGAATACTATATTATCCATATTATGTCAAGAGAATATCAAGAATATCGTCTTGTCTTCTTCAATAAATGGCCTTAAAAAAAGGGCTGACTCATAAAACAATCTTATGAGTCCAGCCCTAGGGTGTTTCAGAATGTCTCTCCTATTCCATCTCTTTAGCCGTGCCCTGATTTTCCCTCTTCGTTTCTAAAAGATTAAATATTGTATTTTCAATTCTGTCTTCAACTGATTTAGTTTTCTTGAGTAGACTTTTTGATAAACTATTTCTTACTTCTTCATAGGTAAACTCATATGTATTTGCTCGGATTTTCATTACAAACCCTTTACCGTCTTCATTTTCTTTACATGAGTTAGTAAAAATAATTTCTCCTTTTCTCTTTTCATTTCCTTCCTTTTGTGCTTTATCAAAATGGAGAATCATTTGCTTAGCAACTTTTAGTACTTTATTTTCAAATGTCTCTTCTTTATTCTCAGGTTTTCCAAATAAGAATTCTCTATATCTTTTAATATCCATTATTAATTCCCCCTTATAAATAATAATTATGTCCTATAGGTCCATCCCATTCAAAATTTCCCTTAATTTTTTCAAATCTTCCTTAGTCAATGTCACACCTTTTCCCATTTTAGCGTGGTCCGGAGCCCAGTCTCTAAGGTCAAATTTAGGTTGTCTATTATTCCAGCTTATAATATTAAGCTCTTTTGACCACCCTTTCGATGACTCTGAAAGTACTCCCAATGTTTCAAGAATTTCGTATTTTAGTTCTGCCATTCTTCTTCCTCCTTTATATAAATCACTTTATAAGTTATGCAGTTAGTTTCTTAAATATCTACTGAAATCAAAATCATTTAATCTTTTTGTTTACAATCAATTCACATTTTATACATATTCATTTGTTATTATATATTTAAGTTAAGTTTATCCCTAAAAAATTTTAAAGATTGGAAGGTGAACAAGGATTATTCCTTTTTATATATAGGGCTTCTGCCATAGGTAGAAGTCTGTTGTGATTTGAAAGAAAATACTTGTTCGCTGTTCTCAATTTTTAATTTTCTTATATCTTAAAAGTTAGAATTTCATTGTCATAAATATTGAATAGAGTATTAGAAAGAAACCTACGGCCGCAGTCATATATATATTTAGTTCACTAGGTTCATAGCTTTTAAACATTCCTAGATTACGAAAGGCTATTATACCTTTAGGGCAAAGCGCGAAAAATGCACCCATTATATTAGTTAAAATAAGCACTCCTAAAATTTGAGATTTGATACCAGCGCTGTCGTCGATTGCTCTTAGTAGCAAGAGTAACCCCATTTCATTTTCAAAGAATTCTCCAATGTCAATAGGTACACTTTCACCATCTACTATTTCCGTCATGTCGCCATAAACACTTTCAAATTCTCTTCCGTTTTTTAAGATTACTTTGTAATGTTGTCTTTGACCTTTAATATATTCAATATTGAAATACTTATCTATATTGCCATATTTCAATTTTACTATCTCATCTTCTCCTACAACCTCTACACTTCTATTTACAAATCTATAATCACTCAATAAATGACCACTGACTGATCTTCCAAATTCAGGCATTCTAATCCAAATAATTAGATTTATAGCTATTAGAAATATTACGATGGCTCTAACAATGTTTTTACCAGTTAACTTTATTCCCTTTATCTTACTTAAAATATCTAATGTCATTTAATTATCCCCCTTGGTACTATAGATATATATCCTTACGTTTTACAATATTATAAGAAAGTCGAAAAAGTGATTATTATCTTATCCGTTTTATCCAGTAATTCTCCGTTCCAAGGGACACCTTCCCACTATGAACATAATAAATCCTATATTCGTTTATATCATTAATACTGTCATCCTCTTTATTTTGAAAAAATTTCAAAGTTATCTCACCATTCTTATCTGGAGTTGATAAAAATTTTCTTATATACTGTTGTTCTGAGTGTTTTGTAAAAAATAGCGAAACATCTCCATAACGTAAACCATATTTTGCATTTACTTCATTCCAGTGTTCATGGATCATCATATTTGGATTAACTATAACAATCATATCTTCGTTTCCCTTAAACATGGGTTCTCTATCCCACTGCCATTTCAAATTCATTGTCAAGTATTCTTGATTCTCCGTCTCCGACATTTCTGAAATAACTTTCACATCTATATCGTTAGGGGTTGTTTTTGAAATAGGATATAGTATAAATAGTGTAGTAATTATTATCGCAATAGTTATAAAAATTATTTTTTTCATATCTTGCTAGCACCTCAATAGTAAGTTTATATAGCAACTTCTCAAAATCTAGTATAATTATAACAGATTTTTATAATAGATAATACAAGAAGGTTTATAGTCATGAAAAAACATATTTGTATCTTTAGTCCTGTACTAAATCACCTGAGCAAATTGCATAATTACAATTCTAATTATGCAGTTTCCTCACCTCAAAAAAATAACTCCACCGTATATTAAAATGGAATTATTTCTTTTCTCTTTAATTCAATTGTCGCTTCAGCTTAATTCTAACCCTTGTTCCCTTGTTTATACTACTCTCTATATCAAGTGTTCCTTCATGCAGAGTCACAATCTCATTGCTTATTGACAAGCCTAAGCCACTACCATTTATGTTTTGATTTCCTTTATAGAATTTTTCCTTTACCTTCCTTATATCTTCAGTCCTTATACCTACTCCGCTATCTTCTATGGAAATCGTAACATACTCTCTATCACCATATGTTTCTATCCGTATATATCCACTGTTCTTATTAAACTTGAATCCATTGTCAATTATATTTATCAAAACCTGCTTCAATCTATTATAATCGGCTTTGATCTGTGGACTATCAAGCTCATTATCAAGGATAATATTTACTCCTTCTATCTTACTTCTCTTATAAAATATTTTCACTACTTCATCAATTAATTCGGTAAGGTTAACATCTTCAACCTCTAACTTTAAATCATGTCTTTCAATTCTTGAAAAGTCTAATAGTTCCTCAACCAATCCATATAGCCTTTTTGTTTCTCTATCGATTATTTTAAGACCGATTTCTAACTCTTCCTTATCTGATAACTCACCAGTAAGCAATGTTTCGCTCCATCCCTTAATTGCCGTGAGAGGAGTCCTCAGCTCATGGGATACTGAAGATATAAAATCATTCTTTAACTCCTGAACCTTAGATATTTCACTTGCCATATAGTTAATTGAATCCGTCAGTTCGCCTATTTCATCATTATACCTTTTGTCTATTCTTTCGGTAAAATCCCCATTTGCATACAGCTTTGATACCCTAGATATCTCACTAATCGGTTTGATTATTGACCTTGAGAATATATTACTCAAAGCTATCATTATTCCAATGATTATGAGGCTAATCAAAATAGAAATCCTTATATATTTTGAAACTATATCATCAGCCTTTTCTAAGGACGTTATCGAACGTATTACCCCGGAAACTCTATCCTGAAAATACAATGGCATAGATACTATCATAACCTTTTCTCCATTAAGATACTCACCTACATAGTATCCAACCTTTCTATCCATTGCTTGCTGATAATCATTTGTATTAACCTTATCTAGGATTTCTAAACCACTGGAAGTATATAGCACTTTACCTGTACTATCAATAATTTGAGTTTCAACCAAATCTTCCATACTAAATTCATTATATAAACTTCTGATACTATCTTCAAAATAAGCATCTCTGTCAGAAAGATACTTGTTATAAAAGGTTGCAGAGATCTCTACTCTTTTAGTAAGGTTGACTTTTATAAGATCATAATAGTAATCCTTTATAAAGTACATAAAAAATATTTCAACCGATAAAAGAACCACAATAGGAATAAGTATATAGTTCTTTATCCATCTTCCCTTTATCCCATTCATCATTAGCCATCTTCCCATTTATATCCATAACCCCAAACGGTTTTTATATGCTTGGGTTTCGATGGATCATCTTCGATTTTTCTTCTAAGTCTACTAATATTTACATCAAGGGTGTTTACTGACCCAAAATAGTTTATTCCCCAGATTTTGTCTAGCATCTCATCCTTAGATAGAGCATTTCCTTTGTTTTCAATAAAGTATTTCATTATCTCAAACTCAGTCTGTGTGATATCTATACTAATATTATTTTTATATAAAGCTCTATCCTTTAGACTTAAGGTGAAGTTCTTCGTATTTAGAGTCGTTCTCTCTTTAGAAGAACCCTTTACTCTCCTTCCCAGAGTCTGTATTCGCAAAACCAGCTCCTTTGGACTAAAGGGTTTAGTAATATAGTCATCTGCCCCTAAAGATAGTCCTTCAATTCTATCCTCTAGCATTGACTTAGCTGTAAGCATTATGACACCTATGTTATTATCATTTTCTCTAATATTTTCAAGAACCTTAAAGCCACTTAGGTCGGGAAGTAGTACATCTAAAACGGCTATATCTATCTCATAGTTTCTTAGGATTTCTAGAGCCTTTTCACCATACTCTGCCTCGTAGACATTGTATCCTTCCCTAAGCAGGTTAACTTTAACAAAGCTTCTGATTCCCTCTTCATCTTCAAGCAATAGAATATTTAGCAATTTTCTCACCCTGTTATGAAATTATTATTTAATATATTCTCAAAGTCGAATTCCTCATATAGCTCTTCGTTTATTATTCTAACAAAGTATATCATATCTTTATAGTTTTTTAGATGTTTATATTCTATTCCAAGTTCTTCCGTATTCTCTTTGCCGGCTATAGTTAATATCTCAAGTACCTCTTCCTTTTTATCTCCATCTATATATTCAATCACATCACTATATTTATTATCTTTAATTTCTCTAGTTAGGGTTATATTTTCATCTAAACCTTCCGGAAATATGATTTCATATTCTCCATAAGCATTATATATGGAATCCATGACAAATTTAACTCCATCTTTTTCATCCCATTTTGACCACATAGTCTTAAAAATCATACCAGCCATAGCTTCATCTTCATAGCCCTTTAAAGGAAATAAGCTAGCCACTTCAATAATTTCATCTCCATCTATATCCTTTGATATTACAGCATATGGACTAAAAAACAGGTCCCACCTATCTGGGTTATTCTCAAATGGATCTACTAGTCCTCCATCTTTGTATATAAACATATTTGTTGATCCTGAATGAGCTCCAACAACACTGTCTACAAATACACCCATGGTATCCTTTGAGACTAAGCCTGCCTTCAAGCTTATTACACCGCCATAATCAATCTCTTTTTCATCGACTTTTACCATTTTATCTTCTTTGTATTTATATAGATTTAAGTTTGATATAACATTTTCTCCGTCTCTTTTAGTTAATAAAATTTCATCTGTATTATCGGAATCAATATCATAGGTTATCATTTGATCATAGGTTTCACTAAATATCTCTTCTAAGTTATCCTCTTTATACTTATAAATATTTAATCCTTTTGGCATATAGTTTTCTGTTTCATATCCAAGTATTATCTCCAAGCTTTTATCTTCATCTATGTCTTTAAAAAATACTTTGTCGAAGTCTAATCCATTTGCTTTTATTGTATTATACACCTTAAGCTCATCTTCTACATAGTCAAACATAGCTATTCTAAGCAAATTACTTTCATTTTCAGATGCATAGAATATCACTATCTCATCTTGGTCATCATTGTCAATATCTATAAATTTAATTGGACTGTTAATGTTCTTAGGTTTAAGAAGCTTTATACTCTCCCCAAGATTCTCCTTTATTATACTTTGAATATTTTCCTGCGTTACTGTTATTTTAGGTGCAGACATTATCTCCTCTGCCTTCGTATTTATAGCGCAACCGCCTAAAACTAAACTTGAAATGCAAGTTGCAATTATTAGTCCTTTTTTTATCTTCATCTTATCGCCTCCATATTTATATGTATAAATTCTATTATTCTTTTTTGTATTTTCTACATTTATAATTATATAGGCAAATATCAGATAAAGATTGACAAAAGTATTACAAATCAAAAAAATAACCCCTATGGGGTTTAGATAGCAAAACTAAAATCCCTATATTAGAGTTATTTTTTAGATCCTAAATATTATTTAATTTGCCTTCAAATATTCATATATGTTTTCAAGTGCCTTAACAGACAACCTTTCTTTAGCCTGTTTAGTCCAGCCTGAAACTTTCTCAGAAAATATTACATTATCATAACTTCTAAGCTTCTCATAAAATGCACCCATAGCAACCCTATCAAAAATGGCATAGTTATCCTTATCTAATATCCACTCCTCAAAATCTGTTACATTAAAAGTTGGCTCTAGAGAAGTATTTATTAGGATTTTGTTATTTCCAAATAATTTAAATTCATCTTCATTCAGAACTATAGTGTTTCTAGGTAGATGGGTTGACAATATGTCTACTTCTTCTAATAGCTCATTGAGCTCTAGATATTTTATCCCCTTTTTCTCCAAATCTAACTTCCTTGATCTACTATAATAGTATATATCCATTCCAAATGCCTTTGCCTTTTCAGCAAGCATTATACCAGTGGCACCCAAACCGATAATCCCAAGTTTTTGATTAGTAAGCTCTAGAATTTCTTCTTTCCATTGATGCTTACCAAAGCCATGTAGTAGTCTTATAAGTTCACTAATCACAAATTCTACTAAGCCCTCATCACCGTAGTCTCTTACGCCTAGAACCGTAATCCCATGCTTTCTTGCTATACTGATGTCTACATTAGCGCTTTTTTCATCATACAGGCTGCAACACATTCCAATATATTTTATATTAGGACAGTTTTCAATTACCTCTTTATCGATTCGTGTATTCCATGACACTAAAACACACTCTGCATCATCTATTCTTGATATAATTTCAGAATTATTGCTTGGATAATCATCATACAGTATAACTTCACCGGCTAAATCATGTAATTTCTCTCTAACCACCTTTTCCAATCCTGTATTATCTATTGATACTATTTTATTGAATTTTATTGTCATCGCCTCCCAACAATTGAATTATAACAAAAACAATGTGGAGTAGTAAAATTAATGTACAAATTTTAATTTTTTACTTCTAAAATTCCTTCACTGATCTTTCTAAATTTTATTAAGATTATTCTTCTAATATGGATTATTTTAAATCTATAATAACTTATAACACCATTTTTATCATATTCAATCTCACCCTCCAGACTCTCTTCATCGGCTGAGGACTTAAACAACATATAACTAAAGTAGTTAGCATATTTCTTTTCGAAAACTTCATCAAGTTTCTTTCCTATAATCTCTCTTAAGATACCCTTATTTGATCTATTATTTGTTTTTATATACTGTATTCTATACTCATCATCTAGTTCAATTATTGTATCTTCTAGGTATTCCATTATATTATTTATTTCTTCTCTACTTATATAACTCCACCTCTTTTCAATCATCGCGAAGACAGCCATCTAATAGCTGAGCTACTAGATAGCTGTATATTAAATCCCCCTACCCCTTAATATCTATATTTTACCTGATATCCAAATCAAACTATTGGTTTCCCACACCTATAATTTAAATTGTGAAATAGATTTTTGAAGCTCCTGCGCTACTTCCGACAAACCTTCACTGGCATTGGCAATCTCCTGCATTGAAGCAGATTGTTCCTCAGTTGAAGCCGATGCTTCTTCGGTCCCAGCAGCGTTTTCCTGTGCTATTGCTGATAAAGATTGAATGATATCTAAGATGTCTGTCTTTTTGCTCTCCATATCCTCTACTGATCCACTCATCTTTTCTATTGCACTTTCAGCATCTTCTATGGCATCTGCGATTTCTTTATATTTACTTTCTGTCTCATTAACGCTTTGCATCTGCTTCTCTACAGTTTCCGAAGCTTTCTCCATTTTTTCAACAGCGCTATTTGCATTATTTGTTAACTCATTTACTATAGAGTCTATTTCCTTTGTAGACATGGTTGACTGTTCAGCAAGCTTTCTAATTTCTTCCGCTACTACTGCAAAACCTTTACCGGCTTCTCCTGCTCTTGCAGCCTCTATTGCAGCATTTAATGCCAAAAGATTTGTTTGCTCAGCAATTGATGCAATAACGTTGCTAGCTTGCCCAATTTTATCAGAGCTTTCATTTGTCTTTATAATAACATCATATATTTCTCTAGCAGAATTACCGCTTTCCTTTGTCTTTTCTATTAAATCATTAATAACTAGTAATCCTTCATCAATTAGTTTTCCTACTTTATCCGATGCATTACTTACATCTACCATTAATCCTTGATTTGATTCTATTATTTCACCTAATTGATATACCTTTTCAGAACCTGTCTCTGTATCCCTGGCTTGGTCCGTTGCTCCTCTTGCAAGTTCTTCAATAGTTCTTGCCACCTCCTCAGAGGCTGTTGCTGACTGTTGAGATGTTGCTGTCAACTCTTCAGAGGAAGCTGCCACCTGCCCAGAAGCATCTAGAACCTTCTTAATTAAATCAGTAAAGTTCATCTGCATAGTAGCTAGAGCCTTGGTCATTCTTCCAGTTTCATCTTTTCTTTCAAGATATTTAACGGCCTCATGATTTTCATCAAAGGATAAATCATATGTAGAAAATCTCTCCACAATTTCTGTAAGAACAACAACAGAACGAACTGCATAGTTACTATTATAGTACAAGGTTATTCCCATGATAGAAATACCTATTATCCCCATAATAATCATCCATCTAATCATGCTATTAGTTTCTGCCATCATCTCACTAATCGGCACAACTGTACTAAAGGACCAAATATTATCTACTCCTTCGAAATTGATTGGGGAGTAAAACCTATAAACATCTTGATTTAGATATGGTGAAAAGGATGTGTTATTGAATTTATCGCCATTTTGAATTTTAGCTAAATATTCCTTTCCTTCATCATTACTAAACTCACCACCAACTTTATTTACTTTTTCATGATCTAAGTGAGCAAGTATGATTCCATTCTTCGATAGTAATCTTCCAAATCCATTCTCATATAATTTTACGGTTGAATTTATTTTTGTTAACTGCTCTAGGGATATGTCTAATCCGGCAACTCCTAAAAACTTATTCTCTATAACAATAGGTACGCAAAAAGATACTGTTGTTACCTCTTTACCATCTAGTTTATAGGTCGCAGGTTCAGCTATAAAGTTTTTCTTTGTTACTTTAGGTACATTGTAATAGTCATTTTTTTCGTATTCTGAGCAAATTTCAAGTACTAACTTGTCTCCACTTCTTCCCCAGCAAGGAAGATATCTTCCTGAACTGTCACTACCAGGTGTATTTCCATATTGAAAGTCCATTCCATCAAATGCATTCTCCTCCCAAACAATCCATGAGTAAATGTAGTTTGGGTTTTCTTCTAGCTTTTCTTTGAGCATTTGGTTCACTAATGCTCGATCAGTTATACCACTTTTTTTCATGATTTCTAAAGTGTCCACTATGCCTTCTGCATCATGTATTGCATCATCAAGTATTGATTCCATCTCTTTTGCGATTTCATAAGTAGTTTTTTCAATGTTTTCAACAACATGCTTTTTTGTATTGTTGTAGGTATTAATAAACATGTAACTCATGATTATTCCTGAAACAATCATTATAATTCCTAAGCTTAAGAATATCAATCTCGTTCTTAATTTCATCCTTTGCCTCCCCCTTATAGATAAATATTTTTATAATTTTTGATAGAATAGTTTAGGTTAATACTTTAATTTAAAAGACTTTTTTTATCACATTTTGTCGACGCATTACCTAATTATATATTTTCTAAAATAAAATTTCTTTGACAATGTTGCGGTTTTACACAAAACTATAAAAAACACCTACTTAATTTCTTTTAGGTGTTTTCTGATAAATTACTTTAATTTTACTTTATAGAAATATGGTAAGCCATATAATCTTAGTATATTTATAGTTTAAAATACTTAAATACTTCACTAATATCATGTTCTTCATATTTTACATTATTACTATAATTATTCTTATAGATGTTACGAAACTCCGATGGAGTACAGCCGTAATAATGTTTAAAGTATTTAATAATATATTTTGCATCTGAAAAACCAATTTCATTACAGATACTAATAATACTTTTGTCTGTTCCAAGTAACTCCCTAGTTGCACATGCTACCATAAAGGCATATTGTAACTGTTGATATGTATATCCAAATTTTTTACTAATTTCACGGGATAGATGATATGGACTTATATTAATATGGGCTGCAACTTCCTTTAATCCTACTTTTTTTATCTTTTCTCCAAATGAATACTCATATATCCTTTTATATCTTTTAATGAATTTATCATCTAGTTTATTTACTCCACATCCGTAACTCAAATAGTCAAAATTGTTAACTAGATATGTGAGCATTTTATTGCATATCGTTTTTACTCTATTGCTCCTATTTGCAGACTCTTTCCCCATCATTTCTGAAAGTAATTGAAAGACATACTCCCTCACTTTATCATATTTTTCAGGCATTCTATTCTCATTGTAGTTAGTACAGCAATAAAACTCTATACTTCTAAAATCCTCAATAACCCTCTGGCAATATTCACAATCGATATAGATGATTAGTACCTTATTTTCGGTAATACCATAAATGTGATGAACCTCATTTGTATTTATAACAGCTACATGCTTCTCGGTTAATATGTGCTCTCCCGTCCAAAGCTTTAAATTTATTGCTCCACTCAATACTTGTATTATAGTAACAGCATTATGCCAGTGATAGTAATGTCTATCAACTGACCTTAAAAGAACCTTTACAGGCTCTTTCGTAAAATCTATTTTGTCGCATGCCATCGTCTTCTCAACTCCACTATATAGCTACACTTGAATCATATATATTTAGTAATTCTTTAACAACTATAATAATAATTCTCATAGTAGCTTATAGATCATTCATTGTCAATTGGCTTGCTATTAGGTTTAACAGTAAGAATTCAACTCTAGATGTAGATAAAATTAATACCAAAGGGTTTCGACTGCCATATTAGTCTTTTAGTTGATTTTGTAAATAATGAATATCTGTTCAGGGTCTGATTTTGGACTTTTTACCATTCAGAAATGCTATGGATTAAAAAAAGACCGGCACGGGATTTTGTTCCTATGTTGGTCTAGTTGGTTTAAATCTTACATCAAGTATAATAATATTATTCTTTAGGAATTTTCAAAGCACTATCATCAATAAAAATATCACTGCTTTTACTACATTCTTTCAGTATTGTTGAGATTAATTCCTTATAACCTTCAATCCAATAAGGTATTTGGCATGTTTCATTGTTGGTAAAAATATATATCGAGACTTTTTTCTCTTGGCTTGTTGGAGATTTAACAATACGCTTTACATCTCTCCAGAAAACTTTTTTTTCTTTTAAAAGAGTTTTTTTCATTATTCCTTTCTCATCTACAATAAAAGTTGTATACATAGTATCAATTAACACATAGATAGAAAATATTGAAATTATTGTTAACACTGTTTTCATAAAAACTTCCCACGAAAAAAATATTGCTAGACCTAACAGTATGATATTTAATACAACTATAGAAAAACTTATTAGAAAGTGGAATCTATTATATTTATATTTTTTCATTAAATCACCTATTTTATATTTAGTAGCTTATATATTTTTTGAACCTAATCTGTCAATTTTGATATTGTAATATCAACGGCTATTGAAGATTTAAGAAGAAAATGCAAGGAGATTCGAGGGACACACCAGACAGTAAAAGTCAATTATTACAAAAGGCATTATTAAAATTAGATAGATTGACGTTTTGCAACTACTTCATCAATAAATTCTGAAACATCACCTTCATCAAATGTAAAAGGACTCAATAAACATCCTACATACTCCTTTTTCTCTTCATCAGTATATTTATCCCAACTTTTAAATTTGCATGCATACTCAATCGCACGCCGCCTAAATAATTTTCGTTTTTTACATCCCTCCATTGCGTCCATCCTTCACGTTTTGATGGATTTTTCTGTGATTCAACTTCAGTTAGTGCATCAACAACTCTATTACATATGTCAGCAATAAATGGACTACCTGAAATCAATAAATTTTCAGGATAGGTATGAAATTTTGCCTCCATCAATGCCTTATGGAGCGCTAATAATTCAAAATGTCCACTAATTATAACCTCTTTCTTTATCATTTAAAATCATTCTCCTTTACTGGATTGTTAATGGCTTCAATAATTTATAATTATAAAATGATTAAATACAAACTTCTCCAATCATCGAACACTAGTCGCTTTTTAGTAATGTTAATTTTCCTATGGATAGCTTTACTATTTATTATTTTTTATCAGCGTTGTCAACGGAAGAATGAGCAATAACAGGGTCATGGGCTAGCTAGTTTGATCCTAAACCCTACTTTACATTCCTTGTATTCTAGTTCAGAATATTTTATTTACTCTGTACATAATAACTTCAGTTGCTTTTCTATTGGATAATCAAAACTATCTCTATTGACTCATTTTAGAATTAAAGATATAAGAATCCACTATAATATGCTTTTTAATATTCCTAGAATTAAAGATATACTTCCAATAACAATGAGTGAGTAATTAATATACTTCGAATATCTTTGTAACGAGAAAAGTGGCAATTTAATTAATACTATATTTAATATCTTTCCCCATACTCCTGCTATTAGAATAAATAATCCAAGGGCTATAACTAAATTGTTTTCATCAGCATAAAAATATTTTTCTACAATCAAAACATAAGCAATTGAAAAGATTATAAATATCAAATATGATATTCTCTTGTTCATTCTCTTACCACCTTTTAATAACCTCTTATTTCTATTTAACGCTCAATGCTTGAAACCAAATCTAGAAACATGTTTCTATTTATTTTAATCATTATCAATGGCTAATATTTATCATCAAAACTTAAACCTTCCCCCAGCTCAATCATTACAACTAGATTAATTATAAATAGTAATTACACAAGGGGGAAAGTTATAACTTTATTTCTAACTTTGACAAGTAAAAAGTCATTACTGTCATTTTATGCTTTAATAATAACCCAATCTTACGTAGAATATTTACTCATAAAGTTGTATTTAGTCAAAATTTCTTTTCTCTCATTTTCGAGCAATAACGAAAAATCTATAGCAAATAAAATTTAAATACTCTTTTTCGAAAATAATTAAATCTAATAAAACTTATCTCTTCCTTTGCCGATATATGTATTATATATATTGTGACAAAGGAGTGAGGCATATGAAGGTTTCATCAGTAAAAAAAGCTAGAATCCGTACAAGTTTTGTAGACCGAAAAACTAATGTAGGTAAAACCGACGCAGTTGAATCTATTTCTTCTGTAAAAAGAATCCAAAACTCTGCCTATCATTCCTCTGAGAATAGTCTAATGTTTTTCGAGAATTTCTATGATAATCTTAAGGAGTTAAAGGAAGAATATAAAAAGTTCTATCATGATGAGCAGCTTTTAGAAGAAGCAATTGATAATCTTAGCAAGGATGATGAAGAATTACTTAATAATATGAATGAATTGATCTCAAAGTATAATAATGCGATAACTTCTTTAGATTCATTTGATAGGACCTTTGGAACTAATCATGTAAATAAAATCGAAAATCTACTTGCTGAGTTTGAAACTCCTTTAAAGAACTTAGGTATAAATATTATCGGAGGTAAAGAACTAGGTCTAGACGAAAAGATGTTTAGTGAGAAGATAAAAGGAAATGAAAATGCATTAGGATTTCTATTTGAGCCAACTAAAGGTCTCATATTAAAAATATACTCTGTATTTAGAAATATAAAAGTACCTAAAAAAACTGCTCTTGAAAGTAAGTATGAGGATGTTGTTTATAGAGGTATGCTATTAGATAATAAGACCTAGAAGGAATTTGCTTTATTCCTTTCTAGGTCTTAGTCATTTTTAAAACATCATAGGATATCTAGGCATCATTGTTTTCATTGGCTTCTTTGTGTTCATGGGTTTCATTGCATTTACAGGTTTCTTTTTGCCCCTGGCATATTCACGACATTCCTTAGCGCAATGTAAGCAAATCTTAGCACAATTTTGTGATTCAGGATCGGAGAACTTTGAGCATTCCCTTCCACATGCTTCACAGATGTTTGCACATAGATCAGCTATCTCCCTTGAAAACTCACTCTTTCTCGCAATGTACTTTGCTGTTAATCCGCAGATATCAGCACAGTCACCTAATAAGCTAAGCTGTCTAATTCTAGACTTAATATCGGACCTATTTTTTACATAGGTAGTCATCATTTCACAGGTATCTTCACACCCTTGAATTGTCTTTAATAATTCATCATTATAAGGTACAAATGAAGGTTTGTTAGAATCATTATCCTTTTTTTGTTTATGGGAATCCCTTAGGAAGTTTTCATGCATTTTTCATCAGTCCTTTCTTTAACCCAGGTTATTCATAGAAATTTTAAACGCTGCTGTGCTCTTTCAAACTTTCCATAAATGGTCCGTGTTTAGTGTAATTATCCCTACATAAACAATATATGCAGGGACTAATATATTGGTTCTAAGGACTATTTTTGTATTCATCATTTTTTCTGCATTCTCCTCTGTAAAGATCAGGTCTCACATCGCTAAATTACTCCACTAAAAAAGCTCAAGGGAAGTCTACTTCCCCTAAGCTTCTAATTTTCATTCATTGCTTTTAATTTCTCTAATATTTCATTTTTTCTTTCAATAAGACTATGGACTTCATTTACCAACAGATTATCTAACCTGTGGCCTTTCTCTATAAAGAACATCGATACAGCTCCTAGGCCTACATGGGTTCCAACTGCTACACCCATTTGCATAATATGAATGTCCCCATTAAACTCACTCTCATTAATAATCTTATTCTTTAGATTTTCTGCAAATTTCATATCAGAGGTATAACCGATTATTATAAAGTCTGTAAGCTCCCAGTCATTTCTTCTTTTAAATTCATCGACATAATGCTTAAGAACTCTTTTTCTACCTCTTTCCTTAGCAACGATTGCTCCCTTACCTTTTTTCATTGACATTATTGGCTTTAGCTTTAATATTTTGCCTATAAAAGCACTGGCGTTAGTAAGCCTACCACTTTTTATCAGGTGGGATAAATCGTCTACTGAAAGATAATGCTTTACATTTGCCTTATATATCTCTACAAACTCAATTATTTCTTCAAAGGTAGCTCCCTTTTCCCTCATCATTGCGCTTTTTAATATTAGCCAACCGCTACCATGGCTCATGGATTTTGAATCAACCACATGAATCTTAATGCTTGAATCAGGGCTTTCCTCGAAGTAATAATCCCTAGCTAATACAGCTGACTGATAGGCTCCACTTGTACCACTAGACATACAAATACATAATATCTCTGTATAGCCATCCCCGATTGCCTTTTTTATTAAGTCTAAGTATTCCGTAGGGCTAGGCATTGCTGTAGTTGGGTTTTTATCTAGACCTTCTATGATATTATAAAACTCATCAGCTATAATATCTATTCTATCCTTATATACCTTCCCATCTATATTTATAGTTAATGGCGCCAAACTTATATCATACTTATCAAGAACCCAATTAGACAGGTCACATGTTGAATCAGCCATAATTTTTATCATACCTTGCCCTCCAATATTAATCCCAACTTATTCATAGAAGATTCAAGACTATCTGCACATTTTCAAACTTTCTATAAATAATTTGGGGTGACATCTCAAATATCAAAAATAATATTTCTGTCGAACTTTGTTATATTTTGTTAGATAAATATTACCATATCTTCAGCCAATATTGAAGTAAAATTTTCTTTATTATAGTGTTTACATAGCAACACTTAATTCATACCTGTGCAAATACCCAGCATCTTTAGAAGTTTTGACTAGCATAAATTAAAGCCTTTACTTAAAACCCTATACATACTTTTATCTGCAATTAATTTCTCATATAGTTTTTTATATATTTTAGCAGATTTCTCCCAACTATTATCTTCCTTCATACCATTTTTAATTATTCTATTCCATATACCTTTTTCTTCATATAATTTTAGTGCTCTATTAATTGCATAGAACATTTCTTGACTATTGCATTTGCTAAAGCTAAATCCATTGCCTTCCCTTGTTACTTCATCATAGTTTTTTACTGTATCTTTTAGTCCTCCAGTCTCCCTTACAATTGGAATTGTACCATATCTAAGGGCAATTAGCTGAGCCAATCCACAGGGTTCAAACATAGACGGCATTAAAAACATATCTGAGGCCGCATATATCTTATGTGCTAAGGATTCGTCATATAGAATGTTAACCGATAGTTTAGAGGAATATTTTTTAGCAAAGCTCTTTAGCTTAGATTCTATTATTGGATCACCCTTACCTAAAATTACTAATTGAATATTTTTAGACATTAGCTCATCAATTATATCTATTATTAAATCTATTCCCTTCGCACCTACTAACCTAGTAACCATTCCAATCAAAGGGACAGATATTTTTTTAGGAAGTCTTAATTCTCCTTGAAGTTTTGCTTTGTTTTCCTTCTTTTTCTCTAGTGTATCTATATCGTATTTATCAAAAATATTATTATCAATTTTTGGATCAAATATTTTATAATCTATACCATTTGTGATTCCATATAACCTTTTTCTTTTCGCCTTCAAAACCTCGTTTAGTCCTTCTCCGTAATGCTTGGTCTGGATTTCTTTAGCGTAGGTTTTGCTCACAGTAGTAACTAGATCGGCGTAGTTTATCCCGGCCTTCATAAAACTTATATTACCATAGGATTTTAGAGCATCGTCCTTATAATAGCGCTTTAAATCTAAATTTAACATATCCTCTAATATATTTTTAGGAAAATTTCCTTGATATCTTAAATTGTGAATAGTGAATATGGTTTGTACATCCGATAGGAGAGTTTTATTTTTACTATACTCCTTTATGAGGGGACAGATCATTCCGGAGTGCCAATCATTGCAATGAATAATATCAGGGATGAAATCTATGTTTTCTACTACAGTCATTACTGCTGTACATAAAAATAGAAACCTCTCATGATCATCATGAAATCCATATAATCCATCTCTATTGTAGTAATATTCATTGTCTATAAAATAGAATGGAATTCCATGGTATTCCATTCCTTCAATGCCACAGCTCTGATTTCTCCATCCTAGTTTAACTGTGCAGCTAGAACAGATTGTCATTTTTCTCTTGAAATTATCATCAATATCTTTATATTTGGGCATTAAAACCCTTACATCTATCCCTTGCTTTTTTAACTCCTTTGGTAGTGCAAAGGCCACATCCCCTAGTCCTCCTGTCTTTGCAAAGGGGAATGCCTCAGAAGTTACAAATAAAACCTTTAACATTAAAACACCTCCTAACTATGAATATATTATGGACTCTTATCTATAATTACTATATTATTATCTTTGTCATATATCCTATATCCAGACTTTATTAGAATGTCACTCATTACAATTGCCTTCCTAATTGTTACATTCTCTCTAATTACTGTATCTGGCATAATTACAGAATCTATTATCTTAGATCCTTTTCCAACGTAGACACCAGAAAATATAACTGAATTGCGCACCTTTCCATGAATGACACAGCCTCCACCTAAAAGCGAAGATTTTACCTGTCCTATACTACTAATATATGGGGGTGGATATCCTAAATCTCTTGTATAGATTCCCCAATCGGGGTTGTAAAGATCTAACTTATTATTTTCTTTTATCAAATCCAAATTCGCTTCCCATAGGCTTTCTACAGTCCCTACATCCTTCCAATATCCTTTAAACTCATAGGCATACATTTTTACCTTGTCCATAAGCATCTTTGGAATTATATCTTTTCCAAAATCATTATTTGACTCCTCATCCTTTTCATCCCTAGTCAAGTACTCTTTAAGTGTTTCCCAGTTAAAAATATAAACCCCCATTGATGCTAAATTACTTTTCGGAAATTTAGGCTTTTCTTCAAATTCTGAAATCCTGCTTTCACTATCAATGTTCATTATTCCAAATCTACTTCTTTCCTTTAAAGGTACCCTTATGCAAGCGACGGTAGCCCGTGATTGCTTTTTTTTATGATATTCAAGCAATAGAGAATAATCCATTTTGTAAACATGATCTCCAGATAATATCAGCACGTACTTGGCATTATATCTCTCCACAAAACTTATGTTCTCAAAGATCGCACTGGCAGTTCCCCTATACCACCTTCCGCCCTTTGGCCCTTCGTAGGATTGTAATATAGTAACCCCTCCATTTTTTACGTTGAGATTCCATGGACTTCCACAGCCTATATGTTCGTTTAGCTCTAAGGGCTGATATTGGGTAAGTACACCAACGGTATCAAATCCAGAATTAGAACAGTTGCTTAGGGAAAAATCAATCAGCCTATATTTCCCACCAAAATATACAGCAGGCTTAGCAATCTTATTTGTAAGTTCCTTTAATCTAGAACCACGCCCACCTGCAAGAATCAAAACGACCATTTCTTTACTAATTTTTCTCATGTTTCCGTCACCTCTTTTTTCCTCCCCGCTTTATCTTATGTGCAACTAGCTATATTGTTGAAAAAAATAGAGAGTCCAATTGGACTCTCAGTAAAATAAAAGTTAATTTATTCGATTATTTTTTCTAATATTTCTATTAGATCACCATCATCAATTTTATCTGGCATTACAGAGTTACCTTCTATAGGCTTATCATCTCCGCATATTATCCTTTCCCTAAGTGGAAAACTGATTTCAGTTTTCGTATTCTTTAAAATAAAATCATCGGTTCCTCCCCCAGCACCTGCTGTAGGCATCCCTACTGTTTTTCCTCTATTATTTAACTGAAACCATCTTGGGAAAAAGTCTGACCCACTGGAACATATCGAATTCGTCCTAACAATAACCTCTCCATGCCAGATATTTTTCAAGTCTATCTTGTCACTGATAAGTTTGAAATCTCCTATACCTGATGTTCTCATGCTAGTCTCAGAATCAATAGAATCATAGAAAAATTTAAAATCCTTATTTATTCCAATAGCATATGCTAGGTACAATACTTGATCGAATGCTCCCCCAGCTGTATCTTTAAGATCTAAGACTAAGATGTCAGGCTTATCCTTCAGTATTTTACTTAAGGTTAAATCCAAGTCCTCTTGGTTCCAGTTATAAAAATCCCTTGGATGTAGAATTGCAATCTTTTTAGATTTAATAGTTCTAAAATAATATAAAAGTGATGGATTGCTATAGCTTACATCCTTTGGTATCTCTTCTAATGAAGGTTTCATACCTTTCGTCAACAATACTAAATCGTTTTTTTCATACTTCTCAAAATCAACTGTCGCACTGCAATCCTTCCATTGAAGTACAATATCTTTTACGTTTCCATCTTTATCTTTAAACGTTATTTCTACATCACTAAGTTCATCTCTTATAGGTTGAGTTGGGTACTCCATGGGAAACTTTCTTGCAGCAAGTTCCATTGACCCATAGGATGTCGACCTAGGAATTTTCTCTGAAAAGGATTTAATTGCTTTTATTGCTTCCTCTCCATTAATCTTTACTATTTCGTCTCCTTCCCAAATGTTATATAAATATTCGTTATAGACTTTCCCTACATAAACCTTATTATCTTTGCCTACTGTCATTATTAAGCCAAGGAACTTTCCTTTATTTCTTAGATAAAGCTCACTGTCCAGACTCCATGTAACATGCCCATCGGGGAACTTTGATAGGAGTTTTCTAATTTCAGAAATAAATTGTTCTTTACCTCCGCTCCAATCTATTGAATCTGAATATTCTATAGATTCATTAAAAAAACTCTCCCTAGATTTATTCAGTTTTCGTTCAAGATATATGTACTTATTTGCTAAAAGCTTACAGGCTTCAATATAGTCTTCTTTATAAATATTTACATCTTCAATCGGTGTTTCAATAGCTGTTTCATTGCTCTTTTCTTTCACGCTATCACTTTGTATCTCATCCACTTGGCTTCTACACGAAAGTAGAAACAAGCTTGAAATCATTATTGTGATCAACATCAATACTTTTTTCATGTCCAGACCCCTTTCCCCTTTAAAATCCATACCATAATTTGGACATTTCCTATTATACTGCTATCCCTATTGCAAATCAACGCTCCCATGATAAAATAAAGACTTTTGTAAGAATTTAAAGGGAAGGCTTTGCATATATACATAATCATAAATATAAAAAACCACAGCAATTATCCAACGATTTGTTTGCTGTGGTCTTATTAATATCTATAACAACCTAGATATAGAATTTTCATTTTTATGTCTAACTATTTAGCAAAAATAATTTATAATAATATATTCTAAATGATATTATTAACTACTTTATTATCTCAACCATGTCTCCATTTTTAAGTCCAGCTGCGTTTCCTTCCTCTAAATCAACATGGAATTCTAAAGCATAGCTTGGGTTAACTCTAGCAAGTACGTTTTCAAATACTAACCCTCTTTTACCTTCAACACGTACCTTTACTATCTCTTTATCTTCAATACCAAACTTCTCCCCGTCACTAGTGTGCATATGAATATGTCTAGCCGCTGCAATAATTCCTTCAGTCATCTCAGCTTCACCCTTTGGTCCAACAATCTTTGCTCCAGGGCTTCCAGCTAAATCTCCAGAATCTCTAACTGGAGGCTTAACTCCTAAAGTAAATCCATCAGCAAATGAAATCTCAACCTGAGTGTTACCTCTAGCAGGTCCTAATACTCTTACCCCTTTTATAGTTCCCTTAGGTCCTACGATGTCAACCTTCTCTTGACATGCATATTGTCCTGGTTGAGCAAGGTCCTTAAACTTTGTTAGTTCATAACCTTCTCCAAATAATGCTTCGATATGTTCCTTGCTTAAGTGTATGTGACGGTTTGATAAGCCTACTGGTACTAATTTTTTGCTCATGTTTCTTCCTCCTTCAAACAATGTTGTATACATAATACATTATTATAATACCATATAATTATCGATCTTTGTCAAATATTTAATAAAAATTCAACGAAAATTTTTTAAACTAAATTATAACTTTTCCTGCACGGATTTTACCTTACCGTCCATACTTGAGACTTTGTCTCTTCTATCATCAATTTTTATGCTTGTTGACACTCTTAAAGCTCCATTTTTGAATGGTACCTCGTGCATTTTTCTTATGGTTTCAAGAATCTGGTCTAAATCTCCTTCAACTATGGTTCCCATTGGGGTAAGTTGATACTTTATGTCCTCTACTTCCTCTAAAACTTTGTGACAATCAGCAACATATTTACTGAGGCTCGTGTCCTTTGTTCCTAAAGGTACTATTGTGAATTCAACTATTGCCATTTTTCTATTTCCTCCTTTATATTATTTGCATATTTCCTTGCCAATATCATATGCTTTTTTTAGTATATCCTTTCTTTCTGACATTGAAAAACTGTCTGTATCATCAACAAGAAGTTGTTTTGATAACTCAGTATTTACGGATCTAAAAAATAGGTCGGCTACAGCTAAGGCTCCAATAAAGCCATCTTCATTCTGTTTTGCTCCACCAGTACAAATAAATATACCCTTTCTTTTTTTATACCTATCAATTAAGGGCTTCTTATATATGTACTTACTTGCCCAAAGTGCGTGGCAGCGATCAATCATTGTTTTGCTTATACTGCTTACAGAATTGAAGTATAGTGGCGTTGCAAGAATAACTACATCGGCTTCATCAAATTCTTTAAATAGCTTGTTCATGTCATCATTATATATACAATGACCTATTTCACCGCATTTATAACATCCTATGCAATGGTTTATTTTTAGTTTTATCAGTTCATATTTATTTATTTCACTGGTATATTCTCTAATTCCCTTTAGAACTTCTTCTAATAAAACATCGGTATTTCTATTAATCCGAGGACTTCCTAATAAAGCTAATACTTTCAATTTTACCTCCATAAAGTGTTTTTTCTTATATAGTATAATACTCTCAATAAATTAACAATACGGAATTCTATTTAAACAGTCATTATTTTCCTGTAAATTTATTTATTATTTTTTCAATTTTATGTTTTTATTCTTATTTATTGGATATAAATATAATAGATTTTCAAGATGAACATTATTTAAGCACATAACGGAAATTAATAATATAGCGCGAATAATATTAAGAATATTTATAAAAACTAATACATATTGTTAAAAGCAATAGTTTAGTCTTAAAGATATGAATTTTCCTATGTGTTAACTAAAAAATAAATTTAAATTTTGAGGAGGTCATATAATGAAAACATTAGGTCAATTTTTACAAACTGGAGATTGGAAAGGTGAAAAACACGTTCCTGTTATACAGGCACCAGATAAAGTGAAATCAGGTGAAGCTTTTGATTTAAGAGTCTCTATAGGTGATGAAATCAAGCACCCTAATACTTTAGAGCACCATATTTCATGGGTAAAGGTATTCTTCCATCCTGAAGGAGCAAAGTTCCCTGTAGAAATAGGTAATTATAAGTTTACTGCCCATGGCGAAGGTGAAGTATATGATGAGCCAGTAGCTATTACAAATGTTAAGATAAGTAAATCAGGTACACTATATGCACTTAGCTATTGTAATATTCATGGACTTTGGGAAAACAGTAAAGAAATAGTAGTTGAATAAAAACGAGAGGGATATCGAATCCCCCTCGTTTTGGTCAGATTTTTCTTCGAAAAATGACCTTATAAAGTAAAAGCCCCAGTAAATGGGGCTTTTTTAATTATTATATTACGAAGCCATAGCTTTTTCTAGCTTCTCTAAATGTTGTAAAGGAAACTCTCTAAGTAGTTCCTTAAATTGATCAACTGATAGTCCTTCAGTAGTAGTGTATATTCTTATCTTTTCATCTACGCCTGCACTAATGAAGTTTTGTTTAATAGTTTGAAATTCAGCTTGTGTAGCCATAAAATCACTCCTCAAAATTGTTGTTCTCAACACTTTATCCATTATTAGTATTAGTGGTTTCGAGGATTTTATACTACATATACTAAATTTCCACAATTATATATAACCTTACTATTTTTATCATTTTAAATAAAATCTAAATTATTCGTATACTTCTCTTTTTAGTGAAGCTATAAAAGGCAGATTTCTATACTTTTCAGCATAGTCAATGCCATATCCTACAATAAATTCATCAGGAATTTCAAATCCTATATAATC
The DNA here is from genome assembly GCF_050888315.1 of Wukongibacter baidiensis. Lineage (NCBI taxonomy): Bacteria > Bacillati > Bacillota > Clostridia > Peptostreptococcales > Caminicellaceae > Wukongibacter > Wukongibacter baidiensis. Next base: position 18,364 of record NZ_CP138202.1, on the reverse strand, counting down.
AACTTTAATGTCTACTTGTCTTCTCTCAGGCTTATCAAGAAGAGTACATACTCTTATACTTTTTGGATTACGAGATTTCAAGTTTTCTAGTAAGTACTTAAGAGTTAAACCAGTATCGATAATATCTTCCACTATCAAAATATCCTTATCTTCTATACTAAAGTCTAGATCCTTGTTTATTTTTACAACGCCTGAGCTTTCAGTTGAAAGTCCATAGCTGGAAACTGCAATAAAATCTACAATAATTGGTGTGTCAATCTTTCTAATAAGGTCACTCAAAAAAACATTGGCGCCCTTTAAAACTCCTATTACAATTGCATCTTTACCTGCTAAGTCTTCAGTAATTTTACTTCCTAACTCATTTACTTTTTTCTGGATTCTTTCTTCCGAATATAAAACTTCTTTTACGTCATTTCTCATCTACAACACCATCCTTAGTAGTTACTATAAATACTAATACTAATATAATAACATAAACTAAACATTTTTTCGAATTTTTATTTTAATATTCGGATTTTAATTTTCATCTTCTTCATTATCTACTTTGTCTCTTGCCTCATATTCAGCCAAATTGATTACTTTTCCCCTCTCATCTTTTGCTTTTTCTTGTTCTTTCCCCTCTTCCTTTGTAGAAGTATACTTGTCTAATTCCTTTGAAATTGATGTAATGACATATATCGCCACCATTGCATCATCAACAAATCCAAATCCTAGCACAGCCTCAGGTATTAGGTCTAAGGGAGAAATTACATATATTATCATAGCTATAACTAGTATTTTCTTAATTATTCTGACCTCTTTATCTAATAAGTACTTATACAAAACTGATATTCTCTTAAAAAAGTCAAAAATGGCCTTAAAGTAATTGGAACTACCATACTTAGTTTTACTTTTTTTCTTAATAATAATCACTCCTTTAATTAGCAAAATAAATTGATCATTATGTCATTTAAAAATTTATTATATTAATTATTATTCACTATCTTCGCTTAATTTCCTTCATTATTATATATTTTTTATGCAAAATTCTTGGGCACATTAAAGAAAAATGATAATCAATTTCATAATTTATGTTTAAAAACTTATTAACCTGGGAACATATTAAATAGGTAAATTTGATAATTGAATAATAGCAAATTGTACAATACATATATTGACTGCAAAATGATAAAACTAGTAAATAGAAATGGCATAAAACTCTTATATTTTGATTACTTGAATATTATTTAAGCTTCACCTATACAAGAAATCAAATGTAGATTTATGAATGCATTCTATATAAATGTCAAATTTACTAAATCAATTTATGAGATTTTCTATAGATAAACAACATTAAGATCCAAAATAAATTTCTGAGAAAATAATGAACGATTCTACATTTTTCCTTTGAACTTTATTAAACCTTGAAGTTGCTTATCTCTAAAATGATTTAAAAATTTTAATTAGGAGGTTTTTTTAAGTATGGTTGAAAGATTAGTTGGAGCTACTGCTCCAGATTTTGACATGAAAACAGCACTCGGAGATGCTGAGAATTTTAGCAAGGTTAGTTTGAAAGACTATAAGGGAAAATGGCTTGTGCTATTCTTCTACCCTTTAGACTTTACCTTTGTTTGACCTACTGAAATCACTGGGTTCAGTGATAGGTTTGAAGAATTTAAAAAGCTAAATGCTGAGGTACTAGGAGTAAGTACTGACAGCATATTCTCTCACAAAGCATGGATGAATACCCCAAGAGATCAATTTGGCCTTGAAAAATTAAACTTCCCACTAGCTTCAGATATAACTCATCAAGTTTCCAAAGACTATGGTGTATATGTAGAAGAAGAGGGTATTGCTACTAGAGGTTTATTTATTATTGATCCCGATGGAGTTATTAAATATCAAGTAGTGCATGATCTAAGTGTTGGTAGAAGTGCAGCTGAGGTTCTAAGAGTTCTACATGCCCTTCAAACTGGCGGATTATGCCCTATGGATTGGGATATAGGAGATGATCTTTTAGAGGTTTAAGAAATACACCATAATTGATTAAAAAATGGCCCCATAGCACGGACAAGTCTATGAGGGCCTATTTTATTATCTCAATATATTCTTTTACAGCTTAAAGAAATCTTCTATATATTCTGGTACAGATTCTTTAGCATTTTCATTTATTATATTGACCTCTACTCCTCTACTTTTGGCTCTTTCTACCATGAAGCCTGCAGTTGAAGTATAGAATGATGTTCCTACTACTAATAGTACATCAGCAGAATCAATTATTTCCATAGCTTCTCCATAGCCTGGAATCATATCTTCATACAGCACTACATTTGGCTGAAGTATCTTGTCGCAATCCGGGCAATAAATTGAATTATACACCTCATCAAAATCATATTCTTTATTGCAATCGGGACAAAAGACATAAGTAAGATTCCCATGGATTTCTAAAACCCTTTCACTCCCTGCCCTGTTATGTAAAGAATCAATATTCATTGTTATAATCGGAATATCATATTTTGCTAGTGCCTTATGGGCCTCATTGGGCTCAGCAACTTTAATTTTTCCTCTAAATTCTTTCAATATATTATAGAAATCCTTAGGATAACTGTTAAAATAACTTCTACTTAACTTTTCTCTCAAATCACCAAGTTCTACAAAGGTTGGAATTCCACTATCCCTTGAAATCCCTGCTCCTGTGAAAGCTACTAATCTTTTCATTTCTTTCACTCCCTCTCATAGATATTTATAGTTTATTAAATACAATAGAAATTATGTTCAACAAAATCTTACAATATCCTTTATTTTTATCCAATTCTGAGGCTAATATTTATATTTCTATGCATAATTTTGTATGAATTTGCAGTATTTTTACTATTTCCACGGTAATAATTGAACAGCACTTTTTAATAGAAAATTTTTACTTTGTTTGCCTTTAGCTTTTTCTAGAAAACTAATTTCTATGTAAATAATCTGCCTCTTCATATTCTAGTTTACTATATAATTCACCTTTCTCGATTTAACTTAGGTTGAAATCTTACTTTCTTCTAAATATAGTCCTTTTTCTTGTAAAAAATCCATTAAAAGCTTACCTGTATTTCCTGTAATTTTCAAACAATTTTTCAGATGTTCTGGACTTTCAAATGGATATGGATTTAAAGCACGACAACAAGAAGTACCAAATTCGTTTACAAATCGTTCATGGAACTCACCAGCGCAATCATAGGCAGAATAACGATTATCTTCAAGAGATGTTCTTCCTTCAATCATATTCAGGGCCATAATCGAACTCGTTAATGCGCCACACATACATCCAGTTCGACCCATTCCATGTCCAAATCCTGTTACCAATTTCACTGTTTCAGGACTAATTTCTGGAGCTAGATACTCTCTAAATGTTAAAAAAATTGCCTCTGCACAATTATATCCTTCCTTAAAGTAGTTTCCAGCTTTATTCCGCGCTTCCAATGTAATATCTTTATTCATTAATCTCCCTCCCCAAGGTTTAGTGCTCATTGTTTTATGTCTTTAATATATTTTTAATATTATCTATCATTTATTTAGTTCTATATATTTATCTTTACTTCCTTGTTTCTAAATGGTGTTTTTTAGCAATTTATCGTTAAGCTGTCTTTTATTCCATGTACTTTTGCAATATTTGTGAATTTAATATAGGGAATATAATATTCCTCAAGCTCTTATTCTCATATGTCTCACTAATCCATATCCATGATCAAATACTTCTTAAAAAATAGAAAATAGAGCCTAAGCCCTATCCCATACTAGCTCTCATATATTGTAAAGTATTAAAAAGAGGTTACAAATTTTTAGTAAATCAATCTACTATGTCCAATTTTAGTTTTTTATTATATTATCTATATCAAATCTAAATCCATTTAATTCCCATTCATTATTCTTCACCATAATCGTTAATCTAATCGTCCCATTCCCATTATCAAATTTAGCAGCATATTTCAAATTAAATAAGTCTGCACTGTCTTGATTTCCCAAATATTCGTAATGAGTATATGTAGCATTATGTATCTTACCAGCAAAATCATTTATCCGCTTAATATTCACTTTGAACTCTTCATAAGAAATAAACGTTTTAGCATAATCTCCTAATACATTGTAGAATTTTTCTCTTTCATCATTATTGTAATATTTTTTAACTTCATTAATTAGGTTATTTCTAGCTTCTTTATTAATTATGCTAGGTAGCTCCTTTTCATTTTTTTCATCTGCAACTGGTGTTCTAAAATTAAAAAAATTAGAAATAATCATGATACCTAATAGAAGTATAATAATATAATTCAGTACTTCTAGTTTTTTAATTCTTTTTAAGATTGTTCTTTTATCAATGTCAGTTACTATTTTATTTTCCTTCTCTTCCACTGAAAATTCAATTTCTTTGTTATCTTTATCATCCAAAGTTAAATTTCCCCTTTCATTAATATAGGACTCTATAAATATCAGCATTACTTTTATTCTAAATCATCATATTCTTTCGTATAAATATTGTATGATTTTAGAGATTTTATATACTAGGATGCAATAAAGTATGTGTAAAGAAATATAAAATTGGATTTAACTTGTGATATTTCCTGAATTTATATATTATTTTATAATCAATACAATACTTCACACCTATCATTCAGTAACTTAAATTCTATTACTTCTACCAAAGGAACTTTAGTTCTTTGAATACTAAGAACCTTTAATTTATCCAGCCCATAAATCGGCTTTATCGTCTTTATTAGATGGTCTGGTATGTAAAGTTTCTTTAAGTTCTTTAGGTTGCTTAATGGCTCTATATTATCGAAACAATCTAGCGGTGCTGAAAAATCTAACTCTCTTAATTGATATAACTCTGATAAAGGTAACAAATCAGTAATTTTGCAAAAGTCAGCATATAGGACCTGTAAGTTTTTTAAACTTTTTATCGGTTCAATATCTTGTATTTCTGTTCCCGAAATGTTGAGATAGATTAAGTTGCTAAACATAGTAATCCGTTCAATATCATCCATTAGCATATCTTCAAATTCAAGTCTCTTTACTAAATGCGGATTTAACATATAATATTGAAACTTATCTCCAAAATACCCTTTAAGATAACTCTCTATCTTATGCATTTATATTCCCTTCTTTATAGTAAATATTTCGATTATGTATATAGGTATTTCAATTTCTTATATATATCTTTCTCCTCTGATAGCTTCATATTCACATAAAAAACACCTGCCAAAAAGCAATAAAATCATAGGGACAGGTACATCGATTTAAATAATACAATCAATTTACCTTTCTCCATGATTTTGCTTGTATTTGCTAGTGATACTTTATCTAATATTATAGCCTCACTTTTTTTAATAAAATCTCTTATTCAATAAATTTAAAGTATTCGTATATATTTGATGTTGTTTTGCTTAAACTGTTCATTAGTAGTAGTTTTAACTCATCATCAATTTCTAGATTATTTATTGATTTCTTTATAATTTCATTCTCCTCAGCTATACGATTTACATCTTTAACTATATCTTTAAACCAACTCATTTGAAATAACTTGTCTTTTATATCATCAAAGAAAATATTGTTATGAGCAAGAATTTCAGCTAAATCTTTCAAGCAACATATCTTTTTATCAATAATTCTTTTATTATCTTTTGTTATTGTTAATTTTGTAGCACTACAATCAATTATTGATGTCTCAAACTTCTTGTTATTCTTAAATAGTTTAATAATATCTAGCTCATTCTCTTCTATATCTAATTTTCTTTTAGTATAAATGGCATTAAAATCTTCCTCTTGCTTATTTATTATTTTATAGTAAATAGGTAAAGCTTCATTAGATACCATTTTTTGATAACTCATTGTATTATAATATACTATAAAAATTAGTGTTATTGTAGAAATAAGCGGTGTAATTATCCCACCATAAAAACCTCCAAATTCTGACCATCTTGCATGATTTGAAGAAAACTGAAAGCCGAAATTATTTGCGTATATAAGTATAATAAATAAGTTTACTATAAATATGCTAATAAACAACATCAGTATCATTTTATTATTCTTATGCATTTTCTTATTCCCTCCAAATCTCTTTTTCCAATACATTGAAATCAAAATTAATTTTAGGTTGATTTTCTATAACTTTTATTAGATTATTAGCAGATTTTGCAAATTTATTTTTATCTGTTTGAAATTTCTCATAGTAAACCAAGTATTTCTTTATGACGTTAATTACTCCTTCATTAAATTTATAAATTAGTTGTTGATTAGCGTCATTTAGTTTATATTTTCTTCTTGCTTCCTCAGTTACCATTATCCTATACCTATCTATATGATAAAGATGATTGTCCACTATTCTTACTGCATAAAAAACACCTTGAGAATCTAACAAATCTTGATCTTCTTCAGTTTTCTTTTTTCTCTTATATGAAAAATTACCATTTAAAAATTCTCTGTGGAATTCTTGTTTATCATTATAGCTTTGATTTGAAGAAATGTTTTTTGAAAATTTTTCATTATAAAATTTGTCTATATTTTTAAATACTATTTCTACTTTTTCCAAAACTTTTTCTATTAACTCAAGTCCTTGCCAGAAATCATTAAGATACATGTATAAGGGCTTATATTTTTTAGATTTATCTTGCTTATTAATGATAAATGTAAAAAACTCAAAGTTCAAAAATATGTGTCGAATTAATATAAATCCAGCAGGTTGTAAAGATAGCGTTACCCCTTCTCTTATCAAATCATTTTTTTCATATTTTAAATCATCTTTATCATGAATTAAGCAATTTGATATTCCAACTATGTTGTTCCAGTAATATGTATTAATTTCATATCTATTTCCTAATACGAGGTTCTTAATTGCTGATATTAACTCATCTTTTCCATATAAATCTATGAAATCATTATGCACCTCTCTAATATTGACTTTTGATTCAAATTCAGCATGATCATAATTTATTAAATCGCTACTTCTATTAAATAAATAAATCAATAGCATACGGTATATATTACAATTTGGTTTTACTGCAAAATAACTATCTATCAAATCATTAAGTAAGGGTGAGTAACTTGAATCATGATTACTATTGTCTCTGTTTTGATTATATAAATACTCAAGAATATGATGATATAATATTGAATTTACTGAGCGTCTAAAATGTTCATACTTTTTATTGTACTTGCAAATTTTTTCAATATCATCCTTGTTATAACAATTTGTAAAAGATGACCAGAAGTCCTCAATCCATCTAATATCTCTATTAAAAATATTGATAAACTTGTGGTGAACTGACAGTTTCCCCTTAATCATTTGAAAAAAATCTCGTACATACTCTTTATCATCATCATTATACTTTTTTAGATTATTAGATAACCTATTTTCAAATATTTCAAAGTGATTATAGTTTCTAAATTGCATAGTAGCGAACTTTTCTCTTTGTAGTCGATGTGGATTTAGCTCTAGGTTTTCTAGTGCATCGTGTAGGGTATTTCTGACTACAAGTACAAATTTTATTGAGTCAATAGGACAGTTTAATTCTTTGGCTGGATTTGATACTTCTAAATATATTCTATTAAAATACTCTAGGAATGCACTTTTAAAAAGTTCATATCTAATTACGTCTAAATTATCAAAGTGTATTATTATTTTTTTCTCCTCATGCTTCTCACAATAATTGATAAAATATAATATAAATAGCTTCAGACGTTCTTCATCATTCAAGTAGTACTTGATTAACTTTAGATATTTATTACTATATCCTTTATATTTCTTATACTTAGCAGAGTCAAAACTTTTAATATTATTCAGTTCAAATGATAAGTCAATAAGTTCATCTATCCGATCTATTACATTTTCATTTCTATTATTAACATCATCAGTACATTTATTTTTCATGAAGTCACCCTGATTTATAAAAAAATCTGCTAATAAATCTAAGCCTATACATTGATTAACTTCACATGAATTTTTATGTTCGCATCTTTTACAATTTTTCTTAGCAGACCAATCACATATTGTCCTATTCATATCACTCAACCAATTTTTAATTACTATATTTAATGGTTCAATAGCACTCTTTTCAAAATTATTAGCTCCATTCCCAATATCTACAATAAAATTCTCCATTCTATTCTCATTATTAAATTCTATATCTTCTTTTATCCATCTTAAAAAAGTTGATTTGCCGTGTCCCGACTGTCCGTACAGAATTATAAAGGGTTCAGATGAATTAATTTTTTTAATAAACTCTTCTCTGCATTCTAATATGTCTTTCCCTATAATTAATTCGTTTTCCTTAAAATTATTCCAATTCATAGTGCCATCATACAAACTACTAAATAAATTCCTTTTCATAATATCCCCCTGAAATTATTTTAATAATGATATTATATAAAAAAGTTCATTTTCCTTTGACTTTTTTTGTAATTTTATGTAATGTAATGAATTACAGTCCAATTTTCTCTTAATGTTCTCTTGTGATAAATAGTTCAACTTTTTATTTCTGTATATAAATCTGTCCTCTTCAAACCCATATACACACAAAAAAACACTTGCTAAAAAGCAAGTGTTTATGTATAAATTATAACGAGTAAGTCTATAAGCCGAGTTCTGTATCTGATAGTCATCTATCTAGGCCTACTGTCGCCAGCAGGCTCGTGCGACCTACCAACGGGACGGGAACGAGCAGCCCCCTTTTTTAGTCCCTACTTGGTCTTGCTCCAGATGGGGTTTACAGAGCCAACTAGTCGCCTAGTTGCTGGTGAGCTCTTACCTCACCTTTCCACCCTTACCAGCCTAAACTGGCGGTTTATTTCTGTTGCACTATCCTTGGAGTCACCTCCACTGGGTATTACCCAGCACCCTGCTCTATGGAGCTCGGACTTTCCTCATCGCTAAAGCTTAGCGACGCGACCATCTGACTTACTCGCAATATTTAATTTTAACGACAAGATATATATTAACACATATATATACTTATGTCAAAATGTAAAATTATCCATTTACAACAGATAACACCTGATTATATAAAGAAGTGTTTCTTTTAAATCACCTTAAATGGATTTATATTTATTTCCGAAGTAGTAACCTCAATAGCAAAATTGTTTTTCTCAAATTCTTTTAGCAGTCTGTCCTTTAAAGGTATACAAATTATGTTCTCTGTTTCATAGTGTCCAGCGTCAATTATACATAAACCTAAGTCTGAGGCTAGTTGAGCGTCATGATATTTTATATCTCCTGTAATATAGCAGTCACATCCACTTCTAGAAGCAGTCTTTATATATTCACTGCCGCTACCTGTACAAATCCCTATTTTCTTAACAGCTTGCTGTTCATTACCTATTACCTTTACACTATCAGCACTTAAAACGTTTTTGACTTCTAAAGCAAAATCCTTTAAAGTTTTTTGAGTAGCTAACTCCCCTATTCTACCAATTCCTAAGGACTCTATATTGTTTTCTAATGGTATGACATCGTATGCTGCTTCTTCATAGGGATGGGCCTTTAACATGTCATCTAAGACACTACTAAGCTTATTTCCAGGCACTATTGTTTCTAATCTGTATTCATCAACCTTTTCCAACCTATTAATCTCACCAATATATGGGTCTGCCCCTTGTAATGGTTTAAAGGTCCCTACGCCCTTGCTTTGAAATGTACAATGACTATAATTGCCTATGTTTCCTGCACCTGCAAGACTAATAGCTTCCCTTACATCTTCAATGCTATTTTCTGGAACAAATACCGCAAGCTTATAGTATTTCTTATTTTCAGTTATGCTTAGTGGCTTAAGGTCACTTAAGTTTAGCAATGATGCCAAATAGTCACTTGTTCCACCAATGGCAATATCTAAATTTGTGTGAGCACAATATAAGTTAATATCATTTTTAATTAGCTTATTAATGATTCTTACTATTGGGTCCGATGACAATAATGTTTTGAGCGGTTTAAATATTAATGGATGATGTGTGATTATCATATCAATTTCTTTTTTAATAGCTTCATCTATAATTTTATTGTTTAGCTCAAGGCATACCATGATTTTTTTTATCACTTTATTTTTATCTCCTACCTGTAATCCTACGTTATCCCAACTTTCAGCTAAGGAGATTGGGGCAATCCCCTCCAGGACCCTCATAATCTCGTTGCATTTTACAGACATGACTTCACTTCCTTAAGCTTTTCTATTCTTTCTTTACATTCTAAGAACTTCTCTTTTGCTTTTTCAGTATTTTCGTTCTCCACAGTCTTTAAAATTCCCGTATATTTTCTTAGTTTAGCCTCAATGAAATCACTAAGATAAGGATCTTCATTTTCAATTAGCTTATCTCCTATTTCATAATAAATATCATTTTCTATTTCCATTTTCCCCTTAGTAACAACTAATATTTCATATAGTTTATTACCTTCCTTAGCCAATCTTTCATTATCAATCTTAAAACCATTTTCACAAAGCCATTTCCTTAGCTCATCCTGTGCAACCATAGGCTGTAAAATAAGAGTTTTTACTGTTCGAACAACGTCTATACTTTCCTTTAATATATCTCGTATTAATAGTCCGCCCATTCCTGCAATTATTACTGTGTCAACTTCATTGGCCTTAAGAGGAGTCAAACCACTTCCTAGCCTAGTCTCAATGTGCTTATCATATGAATAGCTTTTTATGGTCCTCTCAGCATTTTTCAGTGGACCCACGTTTATATCCGCCGCAATTGCTCTTTCTACAATCTTATTTTCAATTAAATATACCGGTAAGTATGCATGATCTGTTCCAATATCAGCTATAGTTCCCCCATTTGGAACTAAGTCTGCAATCGTCTTTAACCTTTGAGTAAGTTTCATCTTTATACCTCATTTCATTTATATGTATAAATACTTTATTTTTCTAATAGGTTTATAATTTCCTATGTGCCATAAAAAAATAATAAATAATAAATAAAAAGCTTAAATTCGACAAAAATTATTAATGAGGTGATGTAATGAAAAGGAGAATATATAACGAAGATAATCAGCCAAAATCTAAGCTTGTTCATTTCAGTTGGGGTGGAAAAACCCATGAATGGGAAGAGGAAGCGGATCAAGTTATGAATTTCAAACAAGATCAATTGGATGATAAGGAACCTAAGAAAGAGAAGGAAAAGAAAATAGAGTATGGCATGAATCAACAATACTGGTTAGATAAGAGTGATTCAGAATAACTAATTTCTTCTTCATTTGAAGCTCATTCTAAATCACTCCGGGGCAAAGCTCATAGGATACCTTTATGAGACAGCCCCATCTAAAATCATACAAAAAACGAAAGGGCTATATGCCCTCTAATTTTTATTCTAAATAGTCTTTTAATTTTTTACTTCTACTAGGATGCTTTAGTTTTCTTAAAGCCTTTGCTTCTATCTGTCTAATTCTTTCTCTTGTAACATCAAACTTCTTACCAACTTCTTCTAGAGTCCTAGCTCTTCCATCTTCTAATCCGAATCTTAGTTTAAGAACTTTTTGCTCTCTAGGCGTTAAAGTATCTAAAACTTCTATCAGCTGCTCCTTAAGCATTGAAAAAGCAGCGGCTTCTGCAGGTGCTGGAGCATCATCATCTGGAATAAAGTCTCCTAAGTGACTATCTTCCTCTTCTCCAATAGGAGTTTCAAGTGAAACTGGTTCTTGAGCGATTTTAAGAATATCTCTAACCTTTTCAACTGTCATGTCCATTTCCTTAGCTATTTCTTCCGGGGAAGGCTCTCTTCCAAGCTCTTGTAATAACTGCCTAGAAACTCTTATAAGTTTATTTATTGTCTCAACCATGTGAACAGGTATTCTTATAGTCCTTGCCTGGTCAGCAATAGCTCTAGTTATTGCTTGTCTTATCCACCACGTTGCATAGGTACTAAATTTGTAACCCTTTCTCCAATCAAACTTCTCAACAGCTTTAATTAGTCCTAGGTTACCTTCTTGAATAAGGTCAAGGAACAACATTCCTCTACCAACATACCTTTTGGCGATACTAACAACCAATCTCAAGTTTGCTTCACACAATCTTCTTTTAGCTATTTCTTCACCATTTTCCATTCTCTTAGCCAACTCGATTTCTTCTTGTGCAGTAAGTAAAGGAACTTTACCAATTTCCTTCAAGTACATTCTAACTGGATCATCTATGTTAATGCCCTTTGGCAAGGTTAAATCAAAGCTAACTTCTTCTTTAGATTCAGTGTCGTCATCATTTATCTCTATTACATCATCCTTATCACCGACTACTTCAATCCCCATAGAAGTCAATGAGTCATAAACTTCTTCAACCTGTTCTTTATCTAAATCAATATCTTCAAGTGCATCCATGATTTCAGTGTAAGTAAGGAGACCTTTCTTTTTACCCTTTTCAATAAGCTTAGTTACCGATTGAACTTTATCTTTTTTCTTCTTTTCACTCATTTGACTTCCCTCCCTTCTAATCTATTTGACCTATTCTTAAGTTCTTTAGGTTTTTTCCTAATAATTGCTGCTTTCTTAATAATTCAATAATCTTCATTTTATCCCCTTCATCTTTATTTTTTGTAGTTTCTAATCTCTTTAATTCCTCTTTTATAAATTTAATTTCACTATCAATTTTAAAACGCTTTAATGATATTAATAATTCCTCTATAGTTTTATCTACATCATCGTATTGAACAACGCGCTTTTCCATTTCCTTAAGGCGCTTCGCTTCTTCAATATCCAATCTATCTATAAGTGTATTAAAATCAATTTTGTGACTACTCTTATATATTTCCCTTATAATGCTAAAAACCTTCATTAAATTTTCATTTAAAAAGTCATGCTCATCTATTTGTGACGTTATCTTATCATAATTAGTTTTACTTGATAAACATAAAGATATGATGCTTTTCTCTATTTCTTCAGAACCATTTTTTTCCATCATTTTCATTGGCTTAAATTGCTTTTCATATTGCCTTGATTTAGGGCTAAAATTTCTATTCTTTCTATTATACTTAGTTTGATTTTTTTTATCACTATTATTACCATAAATTTCCGACTTTATAACATTTGGAGCTACTTTAGCCTCCTCTGCAAGTCGTTTGGAATAAATATCTATTTGCACAGGACTTTTTAAATCCTTTATAACTTTTATAGATTCGTTAATAAAAGATATTCTTCCTTCATTTGAGTTTAGATCATATTTAGACTTAATCTGCTCAATTTTGTAATCGGTTAAAGGTAAAGCACGCCTTATCTTGGCTTTGAATTCATCGGTTCCAAAATTTCTAATATAGTCATCAGGATCCATTTTATCACCCAGGCTTATAACCTTGACCTTACAGCCAGCTTCGTTTAATATATCCATTCCTCTTATTGTGGCAGCTTCTCCTGCAGTATCAGCATCATAAGCAATAATTACTTCTTCACAATACCTCTTGAATAACTGGGCGTGATTTTTTGTTAAAGATGTTCCAAGTGTTGCCACTGCATTTTTTATTCCAAATTGATACAGTGAAATCACATCTGTATATCCTTCTACAACTACAAGCTTTTTTTCCTTTCCTAGTTCATTTCGAGCTAGGTTAAGGCCATATAAAGTGTTACTTTTATTAAATATAGGGCTTTCAGGAGAGTTAAGATATTTTGGAACAGAGTCATCTAAAACACGTCCACCAAAACCAACAATTTTTTTCGTTGTGTTAATTATTGGAAAAATTACTCTGTTTCTAAATCTATCATAATATCCCTTTTTTTCTTTGCGCTTAATGACTAAACCAGCTTCATAAATTAGCTCTTGGGCGTATCCTTTAGTTAATAAATATCTATTTAATCTTTCCCACTCATTAACAGCATAGCCTAGTCCAAACTTCTTAATAATGTCTATAGTCAATCCTCTATTTAATAAATATTTTATTCCATCATTTTTATTCTTCACTAAATTTTTGTAGAAGAATATAGCGGCTTCTCTATTAATTTCATATAATTTATTTTTCTTACTTACTTTTTCACTATTTTGACTGCTATCTTGATATCTGGATAGATCAATGTTGCTTTTCTCAGCTAAAAGTTCTATTGCATCAATGAAATCAAGATTTTCAATCTTCATTACGAAATTAATTATATTACCTGCTTCTCCACATCCAAAACAATGAAATAGTTGTTTATCATCAGAAACAACAAATGATGGTGTTTTTTCATTATGAAATGGACACAAACCCTTATGGTTTCTTCCAGCTTTTTTTAGATTAATATATTCAGATATAATATCTACAATATTATTTCTTTGTGAGACCTCTTCAATTAAATCATCTGAATATCTTATTGACATTAAAATCACACCTAACAAAAATCATTAGTATAGAGTATCATAGTAAAACTTAATACTTTAAAATTGAATACTATATACATATGTTCTCTATTGCTTAAACATTTCCTTTTTAAATTTTTATGATTTTTTAATTAAGTCGTAATATATATTCTCTGCTTTTTAAGCAATATATATTTATAATCCCTAATCAACCCCCAAAACTGACTTTAGCAAATAAATTTGCATCGAAATTTTTTACACAAAATTACAAAGTCAAACATTATTTTAAATGAATTTTTTCTTATGATTCCAATATTCGACATTATTCTTTAATATCCTTCTTATTTATGAAAATCATAATTAATTCAATTTTCTGAATAATATCTTTGCTAATTCAAGCACTCTATTTTCAATACTATACCCAAAATTTCGGCACAAATAATTCTAAATATTTATTTATAGCATACCTATCGGACATACCAGCAATATAATCCTTTACATTTTCTTCTACTTCATCGGAGTCTACTATCGTATTGTATATTTCCTGTGGGAGTTTGTTGGGATTTTTACAGAAATAACTATATAACTGTAAAATAATATTTTGTGCCTTCTCTTCTTCCTTCTTTGCTTCCTTATTTAAGTAAACATTTTCAAACATGAAATCTCTCAGTTTCTTTGTGCTATAATGAACTTGATCGCTCATCATGATGGTATCCTTACTAAAGCTTTCTCCGATTACATCTCTTATCATCGTATTTATTCTATCTCCATGGGTATGACCTAACACCTTTGTGCAATCCCTAGGTAATGAACTTATATCTAAAACTTTAGCTCTAATTGCATCATCAATATCATGATTTATATATGCTATTCTGTCACTAAGCTTAACGATTTGACCTTCAAGAGTTGACGGTACTTTTTCTCCTGTATGATTTAAAATACCATCCTTTACTTCATAGGTTAAATTTAATCCACCTTCTTTATACCCTCTTTTTTCTAGTTTTTCTACTACTCTTAAGCTTTGCTCGTTATGTTTAAATCCTCCTTTATGGATTAGATTTAAAACATTTTCACCGCAATGCCCAAAGGGGGTATGACCAAGATCGTGTCCAAGAGCTATTGCTTCAGTTAAATCTTCGTTCAGTCTTAGCGCCCTTGCAATGGTCCTTGAAATTTGAGCAACTTCTAAGGTATGTGTCAATCTTGTTCTGTAGTGATCTCCTTCCGGAGACAAAAAAACCTGAGTTTTATGCTTCAATCTTCTAAAAGCCTTTGAATGAATTATCCTATCCCGATCTCTTTGAAAATCTGTTCGAACATCACATTTTTTTTCTGGAAATTTCCTACCTCTAGAATTACATGATTTGGACGAATATTCAGACAAAGTATCCAGTTCTATCCTTTCACTAATTTCCCTGATATCCATTAAAATACCCCTCTTTTAATAATTCTAATATTCAAAATCTTATAATTCTTCATTCCAAATTTTTCTCTTATATAGAGTTCATATAGCAAAACTTAATTTATACATATCCAAATACTCGATATCTCTAAGAGTTTTGGATTTGCATAAATTAATAGTTTTACTTGAATCTCTATACAATATTTATTGCAAAAATTTCAGATTATGAAAATTTCCTGTTAGATATATATACAACAATTTTTTCCTAAATCCTTCATAAATATTTTTTTAACTAAAAAAAACGACTATTGTCGTTTTTTAAGATTGCTAACAAAGTTAACAATGTTTTAGGGTGTGACATAAATAACTAGAGGTGAGCTGAACTCACAAAATATCTTTGTGAAATAGCTCCCCTACACACTATGAACTTACTACAAGCCAAAGCTTATCTGTTTTTTATAACAGCTTGAGCTGCTGCTAGTCTTGCTATAGGCACTCTAAATGGAGAGCAGGAAACGTAATCTAAGCCTATTCTATGGCAGAACTCTATTGAGTCTGGATCTCCACCGTGTTCTCCACATATACCTAGTTTTATATCTTCCCTAGTAGATCTTCCAAGCTTTATTGCCATTTCTACTAGTTTACCTACGCCTGATTGATCCAATCTTGCAAATGGATCCTTTTCGAATACTTCTTTTTCTCTATACTCGTTAATAAATTTCCCACTATCATCCCTGGAAAATCCAAAGGTCATTTGAGTCAAATCATTTGTCCCAAAGGAGAAAAACTCTGCATGATTAGCTATGTCATCTGCTGTAAGGGCAGCTCTCGGTATTTCTATCATTGTTCCAACCTTATAATTGAACTTAACGTTTCTTTCCTGCATAATTTCGTCAGCAGTTTCATTAACTAACTTCTTTATAATTTCTAACTCTTTTTCATGGGCGATTAGTGGAATCATTATCTCAGGCTCCACATCTATTCCCTTTTCCTCTATAACATGAATTGCTGCATATATGATTGCTTTTACTTGCATTTCATAAATTTCTGGGTACGTGATAGCAAGCCTACAGCCTCTATGTCCTAACATAGGATTAAATTCCTTCAACTCCTCAATAGTTTCCTTTAATCCATCATAGTTAAGATTTAAGTCATCAGCTAGGGCCTTGATATCCTCATCCTTATGAGGTAAAAACTCATGTAGCGGTGGATCAAGAAGTCTTATTGTAACAGGTCTTGATGCCATAGTTTCAAATATTCCAATAAAATCCTCCCTTTGGAATGGTAACAGTTTATTTAGGGCCTTTACTCTATCTTCCTTATTTTTAGCTAATATCATTTCTCTAACGGCTAATATTCTATTGTCTTTAAAAAACATGTGCTCAGTTCTACAAAGACCTATTCCCTCTGCACCAAACTCTACAGCTGTTTCTGCATCTCTAGGAGTATCGGCATTTGTTCTTACCTTTAATCTCCTTATCTCATCGGACCATTCCATTATCTTTCCAAAGCTTCCAATTAGCTCAGCGCTCTTTGTTTCAATAACACCTTCATATACGGTACCAGAGTTACCGTCTAAGGAAATATAGTCGCCTTCCTTAACTTCTATATCATCAATCTTAAACACCTTATTGTATTCATCTACTCTTATCTCACCACATCCTGCTACACAGCACTTGCCCATTCCTCTTGCTACTACTGCAGCATGTGAAGTCATTCCTCCCCTTGTTGTCAGTATCCCTTCAGCATTAACCATACCTTCAATGTCCTCTGGAGAAGTTTCAACTCTTACTAGTATAGCCTTTTCTCCTCTACGAGCTGCCTCTACTACCTCTTCTGAAGTAAAGTATACCTTCCCCGTTGCTGCACCTGGAGAAGCCGGTAACCCCTTTGAAATCTTTCTAGCCTTCTCTAATTCATCAGGCTTAAAGGTTGGATGTAAAAGCTGATCTATCTGCTGGGGATTTAATCTCATTAAAGCAGTTTCTTTATCAATTAACCCCTCATCTGTCATTTCAACTGCTATATTTACAGCAGCCTTTGCAGTTCTTTTCCCTGTTCTCGTTTGTAATAAGTATAATTTGTCGTTTTCTATAGTAAATTCAATATCTTGCATATCTTTATAGTGTTTTTCTAATATCTTAGTAACTTCAACGAACTCGTCATAAATATCTGGCTTTACATCCTTTAGCTCCGATATAGCTTTTGGAGTTCTAATACCAGCTACGACATCTTCACCTTGGGCATTAATAAGGAATTCGCCAAATATTTCCTTCTCACCAGTAGATGGATTTCTTGTGAAGGCTACCCCAGTACCAGAGGATTCTCCCATGTTTCCAAATACCATTGACTGGATATTTACTGCTGTTCCCAGATAGTGAGGTATCTCATTTATATTTCTATAAACAATGGCTCTAGCATTATTCCATGAATCGAAAACAGCTAGAACTGACATCATCAATTGCTCTTTTGGATCCTGTGGAAATTCTTTTCTTGTTTCTTTCTTAACAATCTCTTTGTACTTACTTACTACTTCCTTTAAGTTTTCAACAGAAAGCTCTGTATCATCTTTTATTCCATTAGCTTCCTTAACCTTCTCTAATATATTATCAAACTTATACTTACTTATACCAAGAACTACATCACCGAACATCTGAATAAATCTACGGTAACTATCATATGCAAACCTTGGATTCCCGCT